>CBDCSE010000001.1:0-1244715 GCA_965221405.1 Paracoccaceae bacterium
GGGCCGCGTGGTCTCGGGGGTCCACGGGTTCGGGATCGGCTGCGGCGGCGGCGCGTGCGTCCTCCGCGACGCCGTGCTGGAGCCGCGCGCCCGGGTGTTCGCGGCCCTGCCCTCCGTCCTGCTCGACATGGCCGGCGGCGGCACGGGCGGCGGCGACGCGTGGCCCCTCCCGGCGGCGCGGGCGGCCGCGCCGCCCGCGCCGCCCCTCCCCCACGGCCCCGCCCGCGCCCCCCGCGCGGGGGGCGCCGGGGTCTGGGCCGCCGCCGGGGCGTCGTCCTCCGCCCGGGGCGCGTCCGGGGCCCTCCACGGGGCGTCATACGGCCTCGGCCGCCGGACCCTGGCGCTGGGCCATGACGCGGAGACGCCCCGGGGCGGGACGCTCGGCCTGTCGGTCACCCGGCTGGCGGGCGCGGCGGACGTGGGCGGCCCCGGCGGCGCGGCGGACGGCGGGCGGATCGGCGTCACCGGGACCGCGGCCTCCGTCTCCCACCGGTGGGACCTCCCGTCCCTGACCGTCACCGCGCGCGCCTCCGCCGCGGCGCTGTCGGCCTCCATGTCGTCGTCGCTGCGCGGGCCCCTCGCCTCCGGGGTGTCCGCGTCCGGCCTGTCCGCCGGGATCGGGGCCGCGCGCGCGGTGGCCCTGGACGGGGCCGCGCTGGCCCTCGGGGCGGGCCTGTCGCACGCGCGGGCGCGCGCCGGCGGGTTCACCGCCCATGTGCGCGGCCCCGGCGGGCCCACGCCGGTGCGGGTCACCGGCGCGGCGGCCCGGGAGACCGCGCTGCGCCTGCGGGCGGACTGGCGGCGGACGTCCGCGTCCGGAGGCCCGTTCCTGGGCGGCGGGCTCGACCTCCCGCTGGACGGCGGGGCGCGGGTCACCGCCGGCGGCACGGCGCTGCCGTCGGGGCGGCGGGCCACCCTCCGCCTCCACGCGGGGCTGGCGTCCGTCCGCCCCGGGGGCGGGACCGCGGCCCTGACGCTGGGCTACGCCGGCGGCGTGGGCGGCGGGGGGGCCGTCCGCGCCGGCCTCGCCCTCGGCTTCTGACCATGCGCGGCAGGAAAGGGACGCACCCATGACCAGGACATCCATGAAGCCGGCATCCATGGCCGGGACACGCGCGGCGCCCGTCACCGGGACACCCGGGACACGCACCCGCACGGCCGCGCCGGCCGCCGCCTGCCTGCTGGCGGCCGGGCTCCTGCTGGCCGCCTGCGGCGGGGGCGGCGGCTCCGGCGGGGGCGGCACGCAGCCGGGGGCCCTGCCGCCGTTCACCGACGACGCGCTCGCGCGCGTCCGGCATCTCACGGGATCGGAGGCCCCGGGCGAGACCGCCATCCAGAACGACGCGCGCCGCCGGGCGCAGGACCGGACGGGCTGGCGGGGGCGTTACGTCACCGCCGGGGGCCCGGCGGACGCCGCCGGGGCGCGCGCCCTCGAGGCGCGCGCGGTGGCCTTCAGCGGCGCCCACGCGGACGTGTCGCTGCGGAACCCCGTCCTGTCCCGCAGCGGGATCACCGTCCACGGGGCCCGGGCGCCCGGGACGGACGGCGGGCGGTTCGCCGGCATGCGGTCCGTCGGCGCGACGATGGGGCATGCGGGCCTCGCGGTCCTCACCGCCCCGGGCCCCGGCGGCGGGATCTACGTCCGCACCGACACCGCGCCCGCCCCCGCGGGCCCGCCGGAGCCGCCGCGCGCCGGGGACGCGGCGTCCGCCACCTGGACCGGCGTCATGCTCGGGGCCGACGTCCGCCGGACCCGCGACCTCCTCCAGGGGGACGCCCGCGTCGAATACCGCTTCGCCGACGGGAAGGTCGACGTCCGCCTCACCGGCATCGTCAGCCTCGAAGCGGCGGCGGAGGGCAGGCAGGACACGGCCCGCGGCGACGTGACGTTCACGGACATCCCCGCCGGCGGTGACGGGATCTGGCGGACCCCGGACGGGCCGCGGTACGTCGAGGTCGGCCTCACGGGCCCCGGACACGCGGAGGCCGCCGGCCTGTTCCGGACGCCCGACATGGCCGGCGCGTTCGGCGCGCGCCGGGACTGACCGGAACCGCGGGAACGGCCGCGCCACGCCGCCGGCGCGGCGCCGGCGCGGCGCGGACCGGCGGGGAAGGTGACCGCGGACCTTGGCGCGCGCGGCCGCAACCCGCCACGTGGCGGAGGCGCCGCCCGCCGCGGCCCTGCCCCCTGAGCGTCGTCAGAGTTTCTGACGGGTATCCGGTCGATTTCGCTCGATTTGCGTGATGGACATGCGCGCGTTCCCCTCGGCCAGCTTGCAATAAGCTGGCCGAGGGGCTTGTCTCGGTGACGGTGCAGTCATCGGAGACAGGTCAATGTCGCACGTTCCGTTCCCGGGTTCCACTCTTTCACACGCCCGCGTCTGGGCCCTGCCCGGGCGGATCGACGCGGCCGAGGCCGCCCGCTGCCGTTCCGGGCGTTGCCCACGCTGCGGCGGCCGCCTTCACGGCGCGGCCTATCCGCGCAAGCCGCACGCGCTTGCGCCCGGCCTCCGCGGCGACGTCCGCCGCCACAGCTTCTGCTGCGCCGCGTGTCGGGGCCGGACGACTCCGCCCTCGGTGCGCTTCTTCGGAAGGCGGTACAGGGTCGCGCCGGTGTTCCTGGCGGCGAGCCTGATGATCCTGAGCGGCAGCGCTCCCGTCGAGACGGCCAGCCGCATCTGGGGGATTCCGGCGGTGACGCTGCGCCGATGGCGCCTGTGGTGGCGGGAGGGCTTCCCGGCGACGGCGGCCTGGCGGCGCGGGCGGGGCGAGCTGGCCTGTCCGCCGGACGAGCCGCCGCCCGTCTTCCTGGCGCGCTCGGTCCGGGGCCGGTCGGAGCGCTCGAGGCTGCTGCGGAGCCTTGTCTGGCTCATGCCGTGGACCGGGCATTGCGGAATCGGCGATGGCCGGGCCCGGCCCGCAGAGAGCGTTCCTGTCGCGATGGCGTAGGGCCCGCTACACCCGCCTCCCGTGCAAAGGGCAACGGGGAGGAAGCCGTCATGGCCATCACGAACGAACCGGGCGACGGGGACGGCTGGGCGCGTCTGCGCTTCGCCGTCGTCGGCCCGCTCCTGGCGTCGCCGCCGCCGAAGGGGCGGCTGCGGGCCCTGCTCGAGCGGCTGTCGCTGCGGGACTGGGAGCATCCCACGAGGGGCGGCAGGGTTCGGTTCTCGGTCTCGACGATCGAGCGCTGGTACTACCGGGCGCGGTCGGCCGGGCAGGATCCGGTGCGGGCGCTGCGCCGGCGGGTGCGAAGCGACGCCGGCCGCGCGCGGCGCGTCCCGCCCCCGCTGATGGCGGCGCTGCGCGACCAGTACGGGGCGCATCCCTCGTGGTCGGTGCAGCTCCATCACGACAACCTTCGCGCGCTGGCCGGGGCCGACCCATCGCTCGGGCCGATGCCGTCCTACGCCACCCTGGCCCGCGTCATGCGCGCGGCGGGGCTGGAGCGCCGCCGCCGGCGGAGGTTCGGGAACGAACCCGGGAGGCCCGCCGTAGAGGAGCGGGAGGTGCTGCGCTACGAGGTCTCGCGCAGCCACGCCCTTTGGCACGCCGACTTCCACCATGCGGGGACATGCCGGGTGCTCACGGCGTCCGGGGAATGGAGGACGCCGATCCTTCTGAGCTTCCTGGACGACCATACGCGCCTGGGCTGTCACCTCCAGTGGTATCTTGGGGAGACCGCCGAGATCTTCGTCCACGGGCTGACCCAGGCGTTCATGAAGAGGGGCGTTCCGGGATCGATCCTGACCGACCGCGGTTCGGCGATGATGGCCGGCGAGGTGCGGGAAGGGCTCCACCGGCTCGGCGTCCTCCAGCGCCAGACGATGGCAAGATCCCCGTGGCAGAACGGCAAGCGGGAAGTGCTGTTCGCCCAGGCCGGGGGACGCCTGATGGCCATGCTGGAGAACGTGGAGACGCTCACGCTGCGTGACCTGAACGACGCGACCGTCACCTGGCTCGAGCGCGAGTATCACCGCCGCGCCCACCGCGGGACGGGCGTCACGCCGCTCCAGCGCCTGGCCGGGAGCGAGGACGCCTCGCGGCCGTGCCCCGGCGGCGACGGGCTCCGGGCCGCCTTCCGCATCGGGGTGAGGCGCCGGGTGCGGCGCTCGGACGGCACGGTGACGGTGGAGAACGTCCGCCACCGGCTGCCGCCGCCGTGGCGCCACCTGCGCGAGGTCGACCCGCCCATCGCCCGCTGGGACCTCTCCGGCGTCGACATGGTCGACGGCCGGACCGGGGACCGGATCCGCACGCTCCGGCCGGTGGACCTGCGCCGCAACGCCGACGGAATCCGCCGCCGGACCGGCCGCGGGGACGGGGGCGGCGACGCGGATTCCGCCGCCGGATCCGGCCCGGCGCCGCTTCTGAGGCGCCTGCGGGACGAGCGGGACGCGACCGGCCTTCCGTCGGCCTGGCTGCCCTTCGGGACGGACGCCGGCCCGGACGGCGGCGGCGAACGGGAAGACGGCGACGGGGGAGACATGCCATGAACCGCGAACGGCTCACCCATTACGGTCTCAAGTGGAACCCCTTCGCCGCCGACCTGCCGGTCGAGGGGCTTCTGGCCACGCCCGCGATCGAGAGCCTCTGCCGCGGGATCGAGCGCCAGCTCGTGCGCCAGGGCGGCTTCGCGCCCGTCGCCGGCGACCACGGCAACGGAAAGAGCGTGGCGCTCCGCCCGCTCGCCAGCCGCCCCGGGAGGGCCGAGGGCCTCGCCGTCGCCGTGCTCGCCCATCCCTCGTCTAGCAACGGCGACTTCTACCGCGAGATGGCCGACCTCTTCGACATCACGACGCTCCGCAGCAACATCCGGGCCGGCTTCAAGGCGCTGCGCGAGCACTGGCGCAGGCATCTCGATGACACCCGCATGCGCCCGGTCCCGCGCGCCGGCGAGGCCCGGGAGATGGCCGCGAAGGCGCTGACCGAGCTGCGCCCGCTCTCCTCCACGGAGTTCGATTCGCGCACCATCCCCAGCGTCGTGCTCGCCGGCGACGGCAGGCTGCTCGCCAAGCCGCGGCCCGGAACTCCAGCCGGTCGCGTCCCGGATCCGCCAGCGTCCCGTCATGACGGGGTCCGATGCCAGGGAGCTGGCCCGGATGCCCGGCCACCCGCTCGACGCGGCCGGCAACCCCGGCCTCATGACCGCCGGCCTGAAGGAGACGCTCGTCGCGCACGCCGCCGGCAACCCCCGGGCGCTGGCCATCATGGCCGACGGCCTCCTCCTCGCCGGCGTCGAGCGGGACCGCGAGGTGCCCGGCGACAGGCTCTTTCTGGAGACCTGGGGCGAATGACCGGCCTGCCGACCCGCAGGCCGTCCGAGCTGGAGGACCGGCCGGCCGAGCGGCAGTGGCTGGTCGAAGGCCTCTGGGGCCGCCAGGCGGTCGGCATCGTCGGCGGCGAGCCCAAGTGCGGGAAGTCCTTCCCCGCGCTCGACATCGCCGTCGCGGTCGCGGCCGGCGTGCCCTGCCTGCGCCGCTTCCCGGCGGCGCGGCCCGGCCCGGTGCTGATGTTCGCCGCCGAGGACGCCGGCCACATCGTGCGCCGCCGCCTCCAGGGCATCGCCGCGGCGGCGGGCGCCGACTTCTGGACCCCCGGCATCGCGGTCATCGACGTGCCCGTCCTGCGCCTCGACCACGCGGCCGACCGGCGGCGGCCCGTCGAGACCGTCGGGCGGCACGGGCCCAGCCTGCTGGTTCTCGACCCGCTGGTCCGGCTGCACGGCGTCGACGAGAACGCGGTCGCCGGGACCGCGCCGATCCTCGGCTTCCTGCGGGACGTGCAGCGCCGCTCCGGCACCGCCGTGCCGCTCGTCCACCACGCCCGCAAGAGCGCGGCCAGCCGGCCCGGGCAGGCGCTGCGGGGAAGCGGCGAGCCGCACGCCTGGGGGGACAGCAACCTGTACCTCAGGCGCCGGGACGGGAGGACCGTCATGACCGCCGGGCACCGCGCCGCCCCCGGCATCGCCGACGTCGCGGCCGGGCTCGCCGACGACGGCGGGGGACCGGCCCTGCGGCTGGCGCCCGCCAGGGCCGCGCCGACGCCGGAGGAGCGCGTCGTCCGGGCGCTCGCCGAGGCCGGCGCCCCGCTCTCGCGGCGCCAGATCCGGAAGCGCGCCGCGACCCGGAACGAGACCGTCGGCACGCTTCTGGCCAAGCTCGTCCGGGAAGGACGGGTCGCGCGGGACGGGTCGGGCGCGTACCGCGTCGCCGGAGCCTGAACGCGCGGGCGGTTCCCGGTTCCGGTTCCCCGCATGCCTGGGCGTTCGGGCCGGAACCGCTCACCGGAACCGCCCCCATGGCCACCCGCAGGGAGATGCCAGGCATGATCCGGCGCTGGGACGACCGCCATCCCGGCGGGATCCGCGACCGGCCGCTCGAACCCCTGGCCCGGCGGCTCGGCTACCGCAGGGATCCCCGCGACCCGCGCCGCTGGAAGCGCGACGGCTCCGTCATCAGCGTCAACGGTCCCAGGTTCTTCGATCACGTCGCGCAGTCCGGCGGCGGCGGCGCCATCGACCTCGTCATGCACGCCCGCCGCTGCGGCTTCGCCGACGCCGTGACGTTCCTTGCCGGAGGCGACGCGCCGCGCGGACCGCGGATCCCGCCGCACCGCGAGGCGGCCTGGCCCGCCGTCCGCCGCCACCTCGCCGAAGGCCGCGGCCTCCCGGCCCGATGCCTGGACGCCTGCCGGCGGCACGGCCTCGTCGGCGCCGACGCGCGCGGGAACGCCGTCTTCGCGTGCACCGACGCCGGACGGAACGTCACCGGCGCCGGGACCGTGGGCACCGGCGGGGCGGCGGACGGCGGGCGCCGCAGGTCCATGGCGCGCGGATCCCGCAAGGCCGCCGGAAGCTTCTGGCTGCCGGTCGACCGCTCCGAACCCCACACCGTCATGCTGACCGAAAGCGCGGTCGACGCGCTCTCCGCATGGTGCCTCGACGGGTGCCGCCGGCCCGGAACCGTGATCCTGTCAACCGCCGGCGTCGCGCGGCGCGTCCCGGAATGGGCCGAGGCCTGGAGGCCGGAACGCGTCATCGTCGCGTTCGACGCCGACCGGGCCGGGGACGGGGCCGCCGAACGCATCATCCGGGAAGACCGGAGGGCGGGCAGGATGCGGCCCCCGGACGGGCACGACGACTGGAACGCCGTCCTCAGGGCAGGCGCGGGAGCCTTCCCCTCCAGGCAGCCCTGACCAACCGCCCGGCCACCAGCGCCCCGGGGAAATGCCCGCCAGACTGCGTGATCGAGGCACCATCAATTTGCGTGAAGACGCTCACCGTGCCGCCGCCCGGGGAGACGGCCGCCGGCCGGGCCGGGCGGTCGGTCGGCCGCATCGCCGGAAGCGCCCCGCGCCGCTCCGGCGTCAGGATGTTTCCGGACATGCCACCGGCTGTGTCCTGTTCTGACCGCCCTTTTCCGGGACAGGTGGACCGTTCCGCGGATCATGCCAGCCCTAAAGGGCGTATTCATGATTCCGAGTATAATCGCCCCGGTGCCACTCCGAAGCGCAACGCCCGGCCCTTCCCGGAGCGAGGGCGTAGCCCGAGCGGAGGGAAGGGCCGGGCGTTGCGCTTTCCGCGCCCCCCGACCCCCCCGATTCCGCACGGGAACGGCTTCAGTCCCTTCGGATCCGAGCCTAACCGGCACCTCCGGGCGGCGCAAGGCATGCCGGCAGGCGCGCCGGGGAAGGCCCGCGGCGCGTGGGGGACGATCCGGACGCCGGAGGTTCCCTCAGGGAGGCCGCGCCAGCCGGAACGCCTCGGCCGGCGTCAGGTAACCCAGGACCTTGCGCGGACGCGCGTTCAGCCGGTCCTGGACGGCGCTCACCTCCGCATCCGTCACTTTCCGGAAGTCCGTGCCCTTGGGAAGGTACCCCCGCACCAGGCCGTTGGTGTGCCCGGTCGGGCCCCGCTCCCACGAGTGGTAGGGGCGGGCGAAGAAGAACCTTGCGCCGAGCGCCCCGGCCACCCGCGCGTGGTCCGCGAACTCCCTGCCGTTGTCGGCGGTGACCGTGTGCACCGCGCCGCGGTGCGGCGCCAGAAGGCCGGTCATGGCGGCCCCGACCGCGGCCGCCGTCTTCCTGTCGACACGCCGCAGGAGCGTGTATTTCGTGGCCCGGTCAACCAGGGACACCACGGCCCCGCTGTGGCCGGCGCCCACGATCGTGTCCGCCTCCCAGTCGCCGACCCGCGCCTTCGCCTCCACCAGCGCCGGGCGCCCGGGGATGTCCACCCGGCCCGGGATGTGCCCCCGGCCCGCGTGGGCCCCGCCCCTGCGGTTCGGCCTCCTTGCCCGGCGCCGCAGGTGCCGCCAGAGCCGGCCCCCGGCCCTGCGGTCGGCGTGGACGTGCCGGCATGTCCACTGCCGCCCCGCCACCGGGTGGCCCTCCAGGCGCAGCCGGCCGGCGACCTGCTCCGGGCTCCAGCCCCGCACCAGCCGCCCCTCCACCAGCGCCACCGGCTCCGGCGTCATCTTCCTGGGCACCGACGACGCCGCGCTGCGCCGCCCCTCGGCCAGCCGCTGCGCCTGGGCGTGCCGGTAGCCCCGGGCTCCGCCGTTGCGCCGGATCTCGCGCGGGACCGATGACGGACTGCGCCCCAGCTGGCGGGCGATCGCCCCGCCGGAAAGCCCGCTTTCCATCAGGGCGTGGATCTGGCATCTCTCGGGGTGGGTCAGGTGGCGCTGGCCCTCGGGCATGGCGGTCTCCTTCGCGCAACGAAGGGACTGTCGCCGCCATCCGGCCGATTCGCAACATCATGCGTCGATACGACCACCATTCACCCACATCGGGTGTTGCACTTCACTGTGGAACGGGGGCAGGCATTGGAGGAATGAGGATCCCGTTCGAGGAGATCGGCGGCAGCTGCGTCTTCACCGCCGAATGGGACCGGTTCTGCCGCGAAACCTACAGGGCAAACTTCCCGGAACCGGCCGACAGCGATCATGTCTGGGCCGAAGACATTCGACCGTGGGCAGCTAAGCCCGAGAGCATACCTGCCCATGACGTGCTGCTGGCCGGATTTCCCTGCCAGCCCTTCTCGATCGCCGGCGTCAGCAAGAAGAACGCGCTCGGCCGTCCGCATGGCTTCCTGTGCGATACGCAAGGGACCCTCTTCTATGACCTGGCAAGGATCATCGACCACCATCGGCCTCCGGCCTTCCTGCTGGAAAACGTGAAGAACCTCGAGCGGCATGACGGCGGGAGGACCTTTGCCACGATCCTGAACGTGCTGCAGGACGAGCTGGGCTACCGGATCTTCCACAGGGTCATCAGTTCGGCCCCCTGGGTGCCGCAGAAACGTGAGCGCATCTTCATGGCCGGCTTCAGGCATAATGGCATCGGGCTTGACTTCGACCGGCTCGCGGTGCCTGGCGGTGGTGGCCCGACGATCGATTCCGTCCTGGACCGGAGGGTCGATCCGAAATACACGCTGACGGCGCACATGTGGTCCTACCTCAAGGCCTACAAGGAGAAGCACCGCAGGGCGGGAAACGGTTTCGGTTATTCCGCATTCGGACCCAAGGACGTGGTTCGCACCCTGTCCGCCCGGTACCACAAGGACGGCTCCGAAATCCTGATAAGGCAGAGAGGCAGGCGTCCTCGTCGTCTGACGCCGCGCGAGTGCGCGCGCCTCATGGGCTTCGAGAGGCCCGGCAGGACCGACTGGCAGATCCCTGTGTCGGACACGCAGGCGTACCGCCAGTTCGGCAACGCCGTCGTCGTGCCGGTCGTTCGGGCTGTCGCGCAGCTCATGCAGCCGCGGATCGCGGACGCGATGGAACTGGACGGCCGGGAAGTGTCAGCGGCCATACAGGCGCGGCTACCCATGCCCGAGCCCGGCATCGCCGCTGAATGATGTCGGCCGACTCCGTCCCGCCCGACGCGAGGATCCGCATCATGCCGGGCGTCCGGGGCAGGAACCCGAAACCTGAACCGGTGTTTCGCATTGCGCTCCGCGACACGGGCTTCAGGGGTCGGGAATGCCGGTGAGCCTGTCCGGCCGTCCAGACCTGGCGCTTCCCCGCCATGATCCCGTTCGCCGCGTTCCTGGCCGATTCCGGCGCAGCCATGGCTGCAAAGGATCGCATCAGCCGTCAAGTGGCAAAAGCCAGGCGCGAATGCATAGAGGACAGCGCCATCCGCAACCGGATTCAGCGTACAGCTCGCGCAGATGCGAGCAGGTTGATCGCGGAGCCCCGGAAACGTGCGCAGGGGATCCGGACCGATCCCCTGTCGAGCACATGCAGTCCTGCACCATGCCGCCGGGTTCGGAAGTGGAAGGCACTGGAGATCACGGGCAATGAAATACGGACAGCTTGCTGATCGTTTTGAGGGCGTCGGGGTCAAGCGCCTCTCGGCTGTGGACGCGGAGCCGGGGACCTCGAACCAGCACGAAGTCGGCACCACGGTGGCGATGCGGAAATTCCTGGGCGAGAACCACCAGGAGAGATTTACGGCCAGCTACATCTGGCTTGGGGAGGGCCGGGACGGGATCACGGCCGACGGCCGGGCCACGCACTATGATGCCCGGATCAACAGACCCAGAAACCCGGAGTGGCGGCTGTACTACCCGTCAAACCCTGTCACGGAGGCAATGAGAGCCGGCGACACGCTCTTCCTTGCCAAGGACACGACCGGGCGTCTCCTGTTCGTCGTGGCGCCGGAGGGGTCCACCAGCGAGCGGCAGCTCTTCTGGCTGTTCGGGCTGGAGCCAAGGGGTGGGTCTTTCGTCTCGCGTGAATTCACATCGGCAGAGCCGAAACTGGACTTTGCGGCCCGTTACATCCTCGATGAACTGGGAGTCGAGTTCGAGGAACCCGAGGTCGAAACGCTTGACAGCGTCGTCGACGGGTTCGGTGCCATCTTCCCGACCACAGCGGAATTCTCGAAGCTCGCACGCCGGACACTGCCGGAAGTCCGTGCCGAGGACGATCCCGACGCTGCGCTGGTGGCATGGATCGGCCACGAGGAAGCGCTCTTTCGCCGTTTGGAGCACCGTGTCATAGCCGAGCGCCTCAGGCAGGGCTTCGTCACAGGCGCTGGCTCCGGCATGGAAGTGGACGTGGACGGCTTCATGAGCTTCTCCCTTGGCGTCCACAACCGAAGGAAGTCCCGCATGGGGCATTCCTTGGAAAACCACATCACGGCGGTGCTTGACGCGCACGGCATAGCCTACGAGCGGAAGGCGACTACGGAGCACAACCACAGGCCGGACTTCCTTTTCCCGAGCCTGGAGGCCTACATGGCCGCCAGCTGCGGGGATCCCGCCTTGACGATTCTTGGAGCCAAGTCGACCTGCAAGGATCGCTGGCGGCAGGTTCTGGCCGAGGCCGCGAAGATTCCGCGCAAGCACCTTCTGACGCTGGAGCCCGGCATAACGGCGGCCCAGACCGCCCAGATGGAAGCTTCCGAGCTGCAGCTTGTGGTGCCGACCGTAATTCAGGAGACCTATAGTGAAGCGCAGCGATGCTGGCTATGGTCACTGCGGGACTTCATCGATGATATACGGGCGCGGCAACGCCCCACTTGAGGGGGACCGCAGCTGCAAGACAACACACGCTGCCGCTTCCCGCGGTGCTGAGTGTCTTCGCTACAGCCGGCATTCGCATCTGATTGGCGTCCGATGGCGTCGATTGCTGATCCCGAATTCTCGATGGCGGGCGCGTCCTCCTGGATTCCGCACCTTTGCAACGCCAACGGCCTGAAGCGCTCCCGGTGCGGAAGAGGACGAAACAGGCGACCCCGCCTGCGGCGGACCCTGGCACCGTGCGCGGCGGGGCGCTGGTTCAGGGAGCATCCATGTTTCGGTTCAAGCCCGGATCCGGGCTTTTCCTTCGGTCTGCGGGCCTCCGGATCCGGGTTCCGCGCACCGCTTTCCACCGGCGGGCGCCGCGCGGGCAGGCGCGGGCGGACCGGCCGCGGGGCGCGGCCGGCCGGTCGGTCCGCCCGGCGCCGGGCGTCAGGCGGCGTTGGCCGCCGACCTGTCCTCCCACATGCGCCGGTCGCGCAGGAGGACGTTCGCGGTCACGACGGGCCCGCGCATGACGGCCACCACGGCGACCCCGGGTGCCTTGCCCTTTCCCGGAGAGCCGCCCGTACAGCGCCTTCATCTCCGGGTCGGACATGCGGGCCGCCATCGCCGCCATGTACAGGACATCCCCCGGACGCCTGCGTCCGCCGCCTATGTGGCGCCCGCCCTTGAGCGTCCCGCTGTCACGGGCGATCGGCGCCACGCCGCCCGGCGCCGCGGCCTGGCGGCTGGCGGTCGCGCCCGGCCCGCCCATCCAGGCGGCCGGGGACGCCGCCGTGACCGGGCCGATACCCGGCACCGGGGCCGGGATGCGGTGGCTCTCCGCCAGGCTCTCCGGGTCCCTGACCGGCGCCCCGGTCCGCCGGCCATACCCGCTGACGGCGGCGGCCGGTTCCTACAGCACCCCCGTGGCCGGCCCTTCCGGCTCCGGCTCTCCGACCCCGGCGGGAACCGCCTCGGTTCCGCGCGCCGGTCGACGGGGGCCCCGCGAAGCCCCGGCATGTCGCGGAGCCGGTCAACCGTCACGTCGGCCGGCGCCGTGGCCGCCATGTCCGGGAACGCGGCGCTGGGGGCCGCGGGCACCCCCGCGCCGGCCCTGCCGGTCCTCCCCGGCGCGCCGCCGGGCCGGTGGAGGTCCCGGCACCGGCGCGGGTTGACGGTGACGACCCGGAAGCCCCGGTCGCGCGGCGACCGCGCGACGCCCCGGTGCATCCGCCCCGTGGCCTCCATGACGGCCCGCTCCGCGCCACCCTCCCCGGGAGGCGGGCGGCCCCGCGCAGGCCGTCGGTGTCGCTGGTGGCGGTCCCGTCCCGCCCGTCGGGTGGATGTCCGGTGTGTGCCCGCGCACGTCCATTCCCGCGCCTGCGGCGGTCATGGTCTCCCGCTCCCGTGCCCGTGACGATCCGGTTCCCGGACCCGGCATCCATCGGTACGCGGGAGGCTCTGGCGGGAGGACGGGCCGGTCACGCTCCACCACGGATCCGCGAATGCTATCCAGGGCCGTTCCGGTCCGACCCGTCCTGCGGGGCAGGCCCCGCTGAGCATACGAGGATGCGGGATGGAGGCCTTCGACCCCCGGCGCGACGGCGAAGTGCCCGGGCAGGAGCCACCGGTGACGGCGGACGCCTTCCCGGAGTCCGACACGCGGACGTCACGATCGCCCAGATGGACGTAGTGCAGGTTCATCCCAACGCTGGAATGGCCAAGAAGCCGGGAGACCACCGGCACCGGGATGCCGTTCATGACGGCGTGAGAGGCAAAGTTATGGCCTCAGGGCGTGAAGGCGCGCGTCCTCGGGGCCGACCTCGGCGCGCACGACCCTCCAGAGGCAGTCCAGCCAAGTGGTGGAGCGCCTCCCCGCGACCCGCTCTGCCGGGAAGACCCATTCCGAGGTCCGGGCGATCCCGTCGAGCATGTCGCGCGCGACAGCCAGACGGTCCGGGGCCGGTCTTGCTGTCCCGAAGCAACAGCGCCCCCTCGCGCCAGCCTGTCCAGCGGAGCGTCAGGATCTCCGACTTGCGGCACCCGGTCAGGAGAAGCAGCCGGACGACGGCGACGGCCGGGTGATGCTCATTCCCGCGGGCATCAAGGCAGAAGCCAAGGGAGCGGATATCCGTGTCGGACAGGAAGCGTTCCCGGCCCTTCCGGCGGTACCGGCGTATGCCAGGGCAGGGATTGGACCCCTCCTCCCGGAAACCCAGACGCTCCGCCTCGCGCATGATCACCGACAGGACCGGCACCGACCGGTCCGCCGCGGTCGGCGTTGCGGCAAGAGAGGCGAACCACCGCACGACGTCTCGGCGGGTGATCTCCGCGATCTGGCGGCCCGCGAACCCGGGCATGATCTGCCCGCGGAGATACCCGCGGTTCACCTCCATCGTCTGCGGTTTCCAGATTCGCTGGTTCCTGCGGAACGCCGCCTCCGCAACGGCCTCGAAGACGGTGTCGTCAGGCGAGGCCGGAACCGAACCGTCCCGCCTGATCGCGGCCAGCACCGCCGCCGCGCGCCACACGCGCCTGCCCCCGTGCTGGAAGTGCACGAAGAACCGCTTGCGGCCCGACGGCATCACCCGGAGGCCAAAGCCCTGCAGCTTCGCGTCCCGGATGTCATGCGCGGCCTTGCGGGGCTCGAGCGTCCTGATTCGGGCGTCGGTGAGTGTTGCGGATTTCATCTTGGTGTTCTCCCTTGCAGTTGCAGCGGGGGACAGAACCCGCCATGGATCCTGCATTCCCCAAATTTGACAGGAGAAAGCAACTTTATATCAAGAACTTGCCTTTCCCTTCAGCACCGCAGGTGCGGCCCGGGTGTGAGGATGGACCCGGACATGCCGCTTCCTGCATGCCGTTTTTTCCGCCCGTTGCTGGGGTATCCGGGCCGTTCCGCGAATCATGCCAGCCCTTAAGGGCGAATTAATGATTCCGAGAAATGCCAATACATCGAACAGATGAGGCTGACGCACATCATTTACGATGATCTTTCAGGAACGCTCAAGTGCAGCGTCGAACAGATATCGTTTCGACTGCTAGCCTGCCTTCTGAGGGGTATGCCAGGCAATCCAATCTGTTTAGGATTGCTATCATGCTCATATCCGAGCGCCGCCTAAGAAAAATAGCGCGGCGGTATCATTTTCCGGACCAATGAATAAAATATTTTTCTACGCCAAGAAACAGCAGGTTAAAGCTATAGCCCAAAGCACCTGCGAGGAAAATTGCAGCGTACATGTCCGGCATCTCAAAGAGCATTTGCGAGTCGATCACGCGATGACCAAGCCCATCGACCGATCCAATGAACATCTCCGCAACAATAACGATAACGAGAGCTAAGCTCACGCCATTGCGAAGCCCGACGAAGGTTTGCGGCAAGGATTCCATAAGCATCACATCCGTCAGGACCCGGAATCGGCTGGCCCCCATAATCTTCGCCGCAAGCAACCGGGTTTCACGGGCGTTCATGACCCCGTAGGCGACATTGAACAGAACCACCAAAGCAGCCCCGAAACTGGCGACAAGCACCTTGGTTTCGTCCCCAACACCAAAAATAACCAGAAAGAGTGGAAACATCGCCGAGGCGGGTGTCGAACGGAAGAAGTCCACCACGAATTCGACAGAGCGGTAGAGATCTTGTGATGATCCCAGAAAGATGCCAATGGGAATGGCGACCACTGACGCTATCGCAATGGAATAGGTGGTGCGCAGGACCGTTTTCCAGGTGTCGTGCCACAGATCACCATGGACAAAGCCGTCCCAGATACTGGCGGCTGCGAGATGGGGTGGCGGTAGCAGGACGGGGTCCACAACCTGCGCCCAGATCGTGATGTACCAAATCAAGATCAGGCCAAGTACGCCAATCAATGGGTTGAAGCGTTTAAGCGCTTTCATGACAGTGTCCCCTTGCGGACTTCGCGTTGGAATGTCTCAAGGCAGCGGGCTTTGACCTTGACGAACTCAGGTTCTAGCACTGTGTCGGCATGACGCGGGCGTACAGTCTCGAAGGGTACGAAATCGGCCACTTTCGCAGGATAGCGCGACAAAAGCAGGATGTAGTCGGCCAGATAGACCGCTTCTTCCAAGTCATGCGAGACCAGGACCATGGTGGTCTTTGTCTCCATGAAGGCCTTTTGGAGCTGATCGCGCATCAGCAGGGTCATTTCATAGTCAAGCGCTGAGAATGGTTCGTCGAGAAACAGCACTTCGGGCTCAACCACGAGCGCGCGCATGATCGACACCAATTGCTGCTGCCCGCCAGACATTTGGTACGGGTATCGCTTGAGGTCGATATTGACGCCAAAATACTCGACAATCCGGTCCACGCGAGTTCGCTGCTCGGCAACGGACATGTTTAGAAACTTCAGCGGATAGCGAATGTTCTCAATGGCGCTCAGCCAGGGGAACAAGGCTTCGCGGTAGTTCTGGAATACATAGCCGATGCGCGAGTCCTTGACGGTGCGCTCGTCGATCAAAATCTCGCCCGCATCGCGCGGCAGCAGGTCCGCGATCATGTTGATCAAGGTCGACTTGCCACAGCCGTTTGGTCCGAAGATCGTCATCACCTTGCCGCGCGGGATGTCGAAGTCGAAGTTGTCGTAGATCACGACCTTGCCGTCAGCGAAAGACTTCGACAATCCTCGGATGGTGACGTGTGGCTCAAGCGCGTCCGTTGCACTTGAGCCGCTCTGGGCGAGACTTTCAAGGTTCTGCACGTCTGTTGGACTTTCTTGTTGTTGGCCTCTCCGCCTTAGAATTGGGCCAGGAAATCGACCACTGGAACATTTTCCTTCAGGACCCCATTGTCCGTCGCGAAGTCGATGAACTTTTGAAAGTTCGCGATGTTTTCTTCCGTAAGGTCTGAAACCATGAGGTAATTCACCATAGGGATTCGCGGTGCGATTTCCTCGGATGTGAAGGTGTTGCCCACAAGATAGGCGCGCACCGCGTCGGTGTCGTTGGCGATATCTTCAAGCGCCCGCTCCCAAGCCCGCGCAAAACCTGCTGCGACCTCAGGGCGTGCATCGATGAACTCTTTCGTTAAGGCGGCCCCGGCGGCGAAAGCATTCGCGTCAGGATTTTCAAGGACATATTTTGAAATCACGCCCGTTTCCAGAACCCGCGCCGCCCCGATATCTATCGAGATCATTCCGTTCGGCTCGAGCGTGTAGCCGGCATCAAAGGTCCCAGCTTGTAGAGCGCCCACATGCTGCGGCATGTCCAACTGGTCCAGTTGGTAGTCGCCTTCGTTCAGGCCGTTTGCCGCAAGAACCGCACGGGCCATGGCAAGGTTCGCAGGCCCGGGCGCCGATAGGATCTTTGCACCTTTAAGATCGGCAATGGCTTGCGCGGGATGGTCTTTGCGGACAACAAACTGCTCCATCTGCCAGGTCGCGTTCTGCCCGTTGATGGCGATGTAGGTTGCGACCCCTGGCTTCTTGAGATTGCCGTTCATGCCCTCGATCGTCACCAGGTTGGCCGCCACATCAATCTGGCCGGAGATCATCGCACCCAGCAAGGCAGGCCCGCCAATCAGCCGCACAGCTTCGGTCTCAATGCCCTCTTCCGCGAAGTAGCCGCGCTCAGCCGCAACGAAGTATGGCAGCGAGGAGCTGACCGGGAAGACACCAACAGTCACTTTCTCTTGCGCAAGCGCTGCCCAGCCGACGCAAAGTGACACGGCAAGCGCACCGATGATGCGCGAGTGGAATGAAGATCTTAGCATTGCTATCCTCCTTGTCGAAGAAACCAACGACCTCGGTCGGTTTGGATTCATTGGTTTGGCGCATCAGGCGCACAAGTTTCGTATTTTCTTTAGCCAAGTTGTTTGGATTGCGGTGACCTGTCAAAATGGCTATCCAGATAAGGCTATCGAAAATTCCGATATGGTGAGGCTGGATCCGTCTTCCCGTGTCGCCATGAGGGGCTGCTTATGCGAAGAACTGCCATAACGATCCGTCAGATCGAATATGCGAGTGCCGTGGCCCGTTTCGGTGGATTTAAACGTGCCTCAGAGCGTCTGCATATCTCGCAATCAGCGGTCAGCGAGCAGGTGCGCCTGTTGGAAGAGCATATGGGCGCCAAACTGTTTGACCGCAGTTCTGGGCAGGTGGAACTCACACCAAGCGGGAAGATTTTGCTGGCCAAGGCGCAGGACGTTCTGGATGAGATCGATGAGCTATCGGCAATGTCACTGTCGGTGCAGGATGACACACGAACGAGCGTTAAAATCGGCTTCGCCTCAGGCCTAGGCTCTCATATCGCGCGTGCTTTCAACGATGGCCTGGCGAAAGAGTTCCCCGACTTGCGCTTTGAGTTCTCCGTCACACCATCCAGCCGCCTGCTCCGTCTATTGGTGGAAAACCGAATAAACATGGCAATTTCTGCGAAAAGCACGGGCCGCGAGTTGGCTGTTAGCGTGGTGGAAAGCAAACTGGCAAGCGTGCCCCTCTCTGTGGTTTTATCGCAAAGCCATCCGCTGGTGTCCACGTCTGGTCCAATATGTATCGAGGACCTCGCCCGCGAACAGATTATCATGAATGAACTGGGCTATGGGTACTCGTCTTTTGTATTGGATATATTCCAGTCGATTGGCTGCTATCCGACTGTGGCTATGGTATCGGACAACGTCGATTTTATACTTGATCTTGTCGGCTATGGAAACGGTCTTGCGATTGTGCCAGCGGTTTGTATTGGCCCCAATGACACGCGCGTTCTGGGCCGAGATATTGCCATAAAGCAGCTTCAAACGGACCTGCGATGCGAGTTTGCCTTGTTCATGCGCGAACGAACAACCGATCCTCGGATGCATGATTTAGCAGAGGCGATTCGGCACGCGGGTTTGCTTCCAGAGACTGATTGAGAGCAAGCGATCTGCTTTCGAGATAGGACGCTTTTGTTGGGCGAAGATTATAATTTGATATCGGTTGATGTATCCGAAGACGTGGATGCCAAGCATGAATCGTCTGACTTAGGCTGCACAAACACCCGGTTTGGGCATCGGGATCGTGGATTGCAACGCCTTGACCACACGCAGAACCTGCGGCTCGCTCAGCCGTGGACCAACAACTTGAAGCCCGACAGGCAGACCACGGCCGGTAATACCGGCCGGGACCGAGGCGCTGACGGCGCTGACGAGCGTTAACAGAAAACACGGCGCCATCCAACCAGTGTAGTCACTCATGGGTTGCCCGTTGATTTCCTTCGGGAAGCCGTCGTCTACCGGGAAAGGTTCAACAGGAGAGGTTGGGGTCAACATAATATCATAGTCCGCGAATAACGCGCCGATCTTCCCGGCCATCGCGTCGCGACCATGTTGCGCTTCCGCAAGAGTTTCGGGGGTTTGGGCCAGCCCCATCTCGACATTCCGGGCGAGATTTGGATCGACTTTGTCCATATCCGACAGACGGGCAAGTTGTTGCTCGACCATCCATTGCGCGCGCAGAGCGGCATAAGGCGCGATGCCGTCGCTCAGTTCAAAGGGCACCTCGCAGATCTGAGCGCCGCCCTGCACAAGTTGATTGACAGCGGTTTTGCAGGTTTGTGCCACCGAGCTTTGCACACCAATACCGGCGATATCAGGTGCATAGCAGATCCGCAGATCGCGTATATCTTCGGAGGCACGGATGATTTCGCGGGCACTCTTCCAACTGGGAGGCACCGATATCGGCCAGGTCGGATCAAAGCCAACCATACCATCCAGCATGAGCGCGGCATCCTCCGCTGTGCGCGCCAGCGGCCCGTGGACCTGCCCAGGGTCCCAAGCGCCCACCATCGGTTTGTTGGGGATCAGGCCAGGTGTGGTCCGCAAGCCGACAATGCCGCAGAACGAGGCGGGCATTCTAAGCGAGCAGCCGAAGTCTGTGCCATGCCCCAGCGGCACCATATGGGATGCCACAGCGACCGCCGAGCCGCCGGAGGACCCGGACGCGCTGAGATTGGTGTCCCAGGGATTAACCGTCGCGCCGAACACCGAATTTACAGTGTTCGCGCCAGCGGCAAATTCAGGCGTGTTGGTCTTACCCAGCACGATGGCCCCAGCGCGCTTAAGCCGCGCAACGACGTCGGCATCGCGGTCAGGGATGTTCTCGCGACAAAGCGGAGAGCAAAAGGTTGTGCGGATCCCCGCCGTCTCTGTGATGTCTTTGACAACGATAGGCAGCCCGTGCAGCGCTCCAAGTCTTTCGCCTGCTGCTTGTCGGGCATCGGCCCGATCTGCCGCGTCGAGCGCTTGATCCTCGGCCAGCGTGATCACGGCATTTACCCGCTCGTTCACGCGCCCGACCGCATCGATTGCACTTTCCACCAACTCGCGCGCAGAGACCTTCCCCTCCGAGAGAAGGCCCCTTTGCGCACAAGCGGTCAGCTTGGCAAGGTCGCGGTCTGCCACTCGGTCATTCTCCGAGATCGACGATCGCGATCGTGGGGCCGCCGCCATGGGGCCCTTGGTGCATCGCATCCACCGAGACGAACACCGCCGGATCGCCAAGAGCCAGCGCCGCAACACCGCCAACAGCGGCCTTGGAATGACGGTGATGATGCACGTCAGAATCGTCAAGCATGATTTGACGGCGCCCGCGCAAGATACCGCGATGATCGGCCTCACATTTCATGAAGCAGTTGACGACCCTGCCGTTCAGGTCAGCCGACGTGGGGCGCTCGGGCAGCTCCAGGCCAGCATTACGGATCGCATCAAAGATGCCGTCGATGTCGAGCGCATCCTTCATCACGCTGTGACCGATCCGATACCGCCCACCGGCCCCGTTCTTGTTGCCCATCAACACGATTTGCGCACGGTCCAGTTCCACGCCGGACGAACATGACGCGACAGAGGAATATAGGTTGAGGTTTTTGCAGACCTCTTCGGCCTTGGGCATGCCGATCTCGCCCAGAGCCAAGGCAATACCTAGGCCGGTGGTGCCGTTAGAAACGCCCATAGAGTTGTGGACCTCGCAGGCCACGCTTTGCCCGCGCGACTCCGCGTCCTGAACCATGTCGATGGTCAGAAGAGGGGTCTTCGTCTGGACGTAATGCACATCCGCCGGATCTTCTATGCCTGCATCCGTCATGGCGTCCTTCACACCGATGGCGACCTTTTCAACCATGGCCAGCCGCCCGATGTCTTCCGGCAGGATAACCGGGCTCATAGCCTGGCCCACCACCAGGCGCGAATTATCCGCGGGTCCCGTCTCGTCAGTCCGCGAGAATACGGTAGCGTGGGGCGTGATGATGCCGTCGCACCCGCCGGACCAGACCATCGGGATCTCTTTTATAGTTTTTTCAGAGCGCGTCCCATGCGCGCTGACGACTTCACGGAAGGCCCTATCCGACAGGATCCGCGTGAAATCGTTGACCCCACCGTTGCCTTCCGTTTTTCCGATAACAGCGATAACCTCATCCGCCTTCATCGCGCCACTTGCGATAGCTCTATCCAGCCCTGAGGCGTCTGCAACACTCTTGATTTCGAATTTCATGACATTGATTGCCACTGGATCACCTTTCTCTGTCGATAGACGCACGTCTCACGTGCAATTTCCTAAAAGATGGAAAACTCATTCAAAGCGGTCCAGTATTAAAATCCGGATAGGGTATCGGTAGATGCGATAGCCTTGTGGCTAGTCATTCTCGCCGCCTTGGGCTTACGATGCGCTTCGTCGGCTGGGTGAAAAGGCACGTGTGTGCGTCACCACGCACCCTGTGCGAATAGAAGCCGTCACCAAGGGGGCAGAATGCCGGAAATATCACTCTACGTCTCGCCCTACGCCTGCCCTCGTGTGCCGACTGTGGCCCTTGAAGAGATCGGCATTCCTTTTGAAACAGTTGTCGTGGGTATTGATGCAGGTGAGCACAAAACGGATGCGTTCCGCGCCCTGAACCCCAAAGGCAAAGTGCCCTGCCTCGTCGTGGACGGCGAACCGCTGACGGAGAATGTCGCGATCTTAACCTGGCTGCATGACGCCTATCCAGATGCCGGGCTGTTCCCGCCCACGGCCAACAACCTTGAACGGTGCCGGCAGATCGCTGACCTTTCGTTTTGCGCGGGTGGGCTGCATCCGATTGTGACGCGCATCCGAATGTCGCACAGGTTTGTTCAGGACGCAAGCGTCGTTGGCCAAGTCCGCGCCGCAGGAATCGAGGCTATGCGCCCAAGCGCTTACATGACAGACAAACATTTTGCAGAAAACACATGGTGGTATGGCGATGATTGGTCGATCATCGACGCGTATCTGCACTGGATTTGGTTCCGCATGACGGGCTCAGGCTTTCCGGCCGATCAGCATCCGCATTGGGCCGCCCACTACGAGCGTGTGACGCAACGTGGATCTGTTCAGCGCATGCTGGAACGAGAGGCTGACTGGCAGGCCACGCTTGCGGCGCGCGGGGCGGCGTTTCCTGCGCATCCCGACGTTGGCGCAGAGCCGAGCTAGGCCGGATCGTAAATCTGTACGAGGATCGTTGCGATTGCGGTGATGACAATGCCGACCAAGACCGACATCGATACCATGTGACCGTAGACGACCCTTTCTACCAGGGCGACAATGGCCGGTGTCAAATAGACAAAAGACGTCACCTTGAAAGGGGAAAGCCGCGTACTGGCTGCGGTGAATATGAAGAATGTCAGCGCTGTTGTGAAGACGGCAAGATAGACAATGGCGATCCAAGCGTGCCCGGAAATACCGACCGCCGCATCGGCCCCGTGCACGACAGTCGTGAAAACGCCACTCGTCACCCCAGTAAAGAGCAATATCCAGGCTGTCGCCGTGCCTGCATGGTCTTCCGTCAGAAAATACCGGGACAGCGGTGTGTATAGCGCGAAGGCGACCGAGCCCAAAATGAAGAGCCGCTCGCCATAGCCCAGTTCAAAGGCCATCAGGTTCTGAACTTCGCCCTCGAAGACAACAAGAACTGCTCCGACCGCGCCAATGAGCATAAACAGAATTTGGCGACGCGATGCGACGGCCCCGTTGAGCAGATAGCCAAAGACGAGCGCAAGAAGCGGCGTCGTTGTAAAGATCGCGCCTGTGTTCAGGGCGCTAGCCGTGTCGAGCGCTTTGAACATCAAATTGAAGAAGACTGTTGTGGACAGCGAGATCACGGCGCAGCGCGATAAAATCTGGGAATCGGGCTTTCTAAGGGCTCCGCGCAGGAACAGATAAAGGAACACAATTGCTGCGGCGAAGAGAAACCTAAACGCGTTGAGCGTTGTTGGAATAACGAGATCTGAAACTGCTTCTCCAACCGGAAAGGATGTTGCGATCAGAAAACTATAGAGAAACAGCATCGCGTAGATTCTCAAATTGCTTTCAGAATTGTCCAATCTATAGTATCCCGCTTTGAATTGATGTATTGGATTCCCCGCTCCGCGTACAAACCTACAGTTCCCTTAATTCAAGAGACTTATAGCGCTCTCTCAAAGTGTTTTTCTGGACCTTTCCCATTGTATTTCGAGGGAGATCGTCTATTTCGATAATTTTTTTTGGGTGCTTGTATCGCGCAAGGCATTTTCGGATCGAGGATTGGATTTTATGGAAATCGACTTGCTGTCCGGGTGCGGGAACAACCAGCGCGACCACAGCCTCGCCAAAGTCGTCATCAGGAATGCCTATTACCGCGCTTTCGAGAATGCCTGGCAGGTTGTCAAGGACCAGTTCAATCTCTTTGGGATATATGTTATAGCCTCCGGAAATGATCAGGTCTTTCTCACGACCGACGATATGGACGTAACCGTCTTCATCAATTTTACCGAGATCGCCGGTTACAAAAAAACCCGTCTCCCGCAGCTCTGCCGCCGTTTTTTCAGGTTTGTTCCAATAGCCCAAGAAAACATTGGGGCCGCGCACCTCTAACATCCCTATTTCATCGGTCGCCAAAGCAACGCCGGTATTGGGGTCTGTGACACGAATTTCCACACCGGGCAAAGAGAGTCCGACTGTTCCGGCCCGCCGATCTCCGTCGTAGGGGTTGGATGTGTTCATATTGGTCTCTGTCATCCCGTAACGTTCGAGGATTTTGTGACCCGTCACAGCCTCGAACGCCTTGTGGGTCTCTGAAAGAAGTGGCGCGGATCCAGAGACAAACAAACGAATGCCTGATGTAATGGTTTTGGAAAATCCCTCATACCGCAGCAAACGGGTGTAGAACGTCGGCACCCCCATCAGGACAGTGGACTGAGACAGTCCATCAACAACTTGTTCCAGGTCGAACTTCGGCAAGAAGATCATGCTGCTTCCAGCGATCAGAGTGACATTCGTGGCCACAAACAGCCCGTGGGTATGAAAAATTGGTAACGCATGCAGCAAAACGTCATCATGCTTAAACTGCCAGGCCGCGGCGAGCGTCCTTGCATTTGACAGGAGGTTGTCTTGCGACAGCATCGCGCCTTTCGAACGCCCGGTCGTCCCCGACGTATAAAGAAGCGCCGCCAGATCGTCCAGGCCGCGTGCGACGGGGGCAAGGGAATTACCCGCCGATCGCGCGGCCTCCATCAACGATCCTGATCCATCCGCGTTCAGAGTTTCAAGACACATCCCCAAACGGTCTGCAATCGCCGCAAGCGTCTCTTTGCGGTCGGATGTCACCACCAAAACCGCCGCAGCTGAATCATCAAGAAAGTATGTCACCTCGTCGGCCGTGTAGGCTGTATTTAAGGGCAGGAAAACCGCGCCTATCTGCACACATGCGGCGTAGATTGCCAACGCTTCTGCCGATTTATCGACCTGCGCCGCCACGCGGTCGCAAGGCTTTATGCCCAGATATAAGAAGTGGTTGGCAATCCTGGCCGCTGTTTCCAAAAAACCTGCATAGGTGATCGTCTCACCCTTGGGAAGTTTGAGGAATGGGGTCACGCTTCCTGCATGCCTGCCAAACAACTCGTCATATAGCGGATTGCTCATACCAAGTTTTCTGCCTCCTGCGCCAGCGACCTGACCTCTGCGCTGAGATTTATCTCGCCGGTGGAGATGTACTGTTCGTGGTTCTGCTCGACGGTTGCGAGGTCGTAGTGATAATTCACCATCGCGCCGCCAGATTGCCTGACCCCATTCGCGGAAGTGTCCGCATTCGGGTGCACGGCGTGGACCGAAGCTCCGTTTCCAAGATGAAAGCGGGCGACCGGATCATATGGAAGCCCATTTTCTGATTTGGCACATGCCAGATAGAACGCGGCGAGACGACGTAAGTCATCAGGCTCGTCCGTGTCGGACGCGATCCCTTGCGTTTGCAGCCAATGGGCAAGGCGGGGGATGGGCGAAAGCGTCACGAAGGTTTCAAGGTTTGGGAGCTCTGCGGCAAGGTCCGCCGCAACTTGCTTGATCAAAGAGTTTCCAAAAGAGATACCTGCCAACCCTGCCTGACAATTGGAAATCGAGTAAAAGGTCGCTGTGCTAGCTTCCGCAGCGTCAATCGCGTCCCGTTCTTCGGCCAGAAGTGCTTGGATTGAGGTTGGAATACCACGTGTCAGGGCCACTTCTACGAAGATGAGCGGCTCGTCGGACATCGACGGGTGAAAGAAGGCAAAGCAGCGCCTATCGCCAGGTGCCAGTCGCCGTCGCAATTCATCCCAACTGTCGATGGAATGAACGGCCTCGTAGGCAATGACCTTCTCGAGCACATGCGCCGGGGTTTCCCAAGTGATTGGGCGCTTCACCAGGAAACCACGATTGAACCAGGATGAAAACAAATGCAGGAAGTCCAGATCAAGCGCCTGCAACGCCTCGTCGGACTTGCCGAGGCGCAGCAGATCCGCCCGCATGTTCACTAATGCGTTCGTACCATTTGGCAGCCGATTGAGGCGTCTGATCAGTTCTTGCCGGGGCGGTTCGGCCGCTGCTGCATAGGCCCGATATGTTTCTCTCGTCGGATTGTCCTCGTAAAAATCCAGGCTATCACGCACGTTCTGCCCATCGATGTTCATACGCATGGTCATATCATTGAAGAACATAAGCTTTTCTTCGTCTGACAGGGTGTTAAATCGCGCCAGAATTTCATCTGCCAAAGCAAGACTGGACCCTTCACCCAAGGTGGCCAGGAGATCTGTGGCAACTTCAAAGAGCGGGCGGTCGCCGCGCTCCTGACTACGCCAGACCCGCGGATGACGACGTTCGAAAATTGTGGCTAATAGCTCTCCTAGCAAAGACATGGATGGCTCCTGCATACATCGTTTTCTGGTTTCACATGGCCTCCTTTTGATAACGCCAAAAGTTAGCGTACCGACGGTAGTATGCACGGACCAATAACATCTCTTGATCGCAATATCGCCAAAACCGATTGGCTGGAGGTCTGGCGTGGTGCAAGTTGCTCGTACTGCCAATTCGGCGGATCCATGGGGCAACCTTCTGCGGTTGCAGAGTTTCGAAGTGTTTTCCACCCACTTCTGATCTTTGATCCATAGGGGTTTCGGCTTCCGTTCCTATGAAGGTGAGCGCCTGGAAGTTCTCTGTAAAGGCCCCAGAAACGGCACGGCGATAGGTCATCACGTTCAATATGACGCGAGACGCGATGAGCCTTCAGTATGTTCAAGGCCCGCGCATTTTGCTTGGGCCAGCCGGTTCAGAATGGCCGGATGCCGTTCGCCGTGACCGGAGTCCGTTCCGGCCAGGTCCGGACGCCTTGCGGTAGGGATCTCTTTAACGGCTCATGCGGTTTCCCGCCGCAGGGAAAGCCAGACCAGCGCCGCGGTCGCGATCACCAGAAAGGGCACCATCGCCAGATTAACCGCGGTCCATCCGTCCCGGGCGGCTCCGCCCGAACAGTTCATCAGGCCACCGCTCGCGAGCGAAGCGACCGTAACGCAGCCGAACACGATCATGTCGTTCATGCCCTGTGCCCGACCGCGCTCCTCTGGCAGATGTGACTCCGCCAGCATCGCTGTCGCACCTATGAAGCCGAAGTTCCAGCCAAGACCCAGAAATATCAGCGCGATGAAGAAATTCGTCAGATCAACGCCCGTAAATCCCACGACCCCTGCGGCGGCCAGAATGGACAGGCCCGCGGCCACGACCTTTTCCGCCCCGAACCGGGCGATCAGGTGGCCGGTGAAAAAACTGGGCGCGAACATCGCCAGAACGTGGGCCGACACGACATCGGCGGCATCGCCCTGGGTGAATCCGCAGCCGACAACCGCTAGGGGCGTCGATGTCATCACAAGATTCATCAGCGCGTAGCTGACCATCGCGCAGATGATCGCCACGGCGATGCGGGGGGTCTTCAGCAGCTGTAGATAGCCCCGGCCTCTCGGCTGGCCCCCGCCGGGAGCCGGCGGGGGCGGGATGTCAAGAAGCGGCAGAAAGGCGAGGCCGAGAATGTTGAGCGCCATCACGGCCAGATAAATGCCCATAAACGGGACAGCCACGGCATCCGCGGAGAATTTGGCGATCTGCGGCCCGATGATCGCCGCGGCGAGCCCGCCGGCCATGACATATGATATCGCTTTCGGGCGGAATTCGTCGGATGCCGTGTCCGCGGCGGCGAAGCGGTAGAAGCCGTGCGATGACATATAGACACCGGTAAAGAGAGAGCCGACCATGAAGACGGTGAAACTATGGGTCAGCAGTCCCCAGGCTCCAACAGCTCCGCCAAGGATGCCACCTAACGCACCGACGAGAAACCCCGCCTGCCGCCCGTATCTCTGCATGACAGTCGAAATTGGTGTCGCGGCCAGCATGGAGCCCAGAACGATCAGTGAAATCGGCAGCGTGGCGAAACAGGGATTCGGAGCCAGTGATTGGCCCGCCAGGCCACCAAACGTGAATATCATCGGCATCTGCGCTCCGAGCACCGCCTGGGCGGTTACCAGAACCGCCACGTTCCGGTACGCGCGGCGATCGTCCTTCGATGAGACCATGGCCGAGATCTTCATGGGGCAGGGCTTACCGATAGCCTTTGGATTGTGAAACAGTTATTTGGCGGCATCGATTATGTGAGCGAAAGAGCCGCACACGCGGCCAACCTGAATTCCCATTGGCGGCAGTTCGGTTCCTTCCGCGTCCCACGCCCGGAACAGTGGATTGCCTTCAGCTCGGATGACGCTGGCGTAATGGAACTCATGGGCCGCGAGATCTCTTTCGAATGGACCGCCGAGTGGCGTGAGGTGACGGTAACCCAGGTGCAGCTCGGGCACCGCGAGGCTGGTATCGAGAGGCAGCAGACCCGCCATGCGATGCGGGACTCCGTCCGTGTCGACAAGCGTCTCTCCCAGAACCATAAATCCTCCACATTCTCCATAAATCAAAGTATGTTGCGCTGTTTTCCTAAGGCTGGACATGAATTTGGTCGCTGCGGCCAGACGTTCCGCATGCAGTTCCGGATATCCACCCGGCAGCACGACTAGATCGGCGTCCGGGACCGGTTCGTCCGCAAGTGGCGAGAAGGTCAGGATTTCAGCACCAAGCCGCCTCCAGTCCCGCATAAGATGCCGGTAGGCGAATGTGAAGGCCGCGTCGTGCGCCACCGCGATCCGCTGCGCGGGAGGGGGCAGAAAGGAGCCGGGAACGGCTTCCGGCAATTCCTCCGCGAGGGTGGTAAGTGCCTCCAGATCGATCGAATTTCCAATGACCTCGGCGGCGGTCACGATAAACTCCTCGAGATCGGGGCGCTCCCGCGCCTGTAACAGGCCAAGGTGCCGTGACG
Organism: Paracoccaceae bacterium; assembly: GCA_965221405.1. Lineage (GTDB taxonomy): Bacteria > Pseudomonadota > Alphaproteobacteria > Rhodobacterales > Rhodobacteraceae > JAPOUP01. The sequence goes on from CBDCSE010000001.1 coordinate 28,148, forward strand.
GATGGACGAGTTCACGGTTGCGCGGCACTGCCCCCAGCACGGGAATCCCAATTGGCTGCAGCGCGGTGCGCAGCATGCGTTCATGGCGGGCGCTTCCGATGCGGTTCAGGACAACCCCGGCGACTTGGACGTCGCGATCATAATGGGCGAATCCCGCTACGTGAGGGCCGATCGAATGGGCCATGCGCGCCGCATCGATGACCAGAACAGCTGGAATTCGAAGTATGCGCGCGAGGTCGGCCGTGGCACCCTTCCCGTCAGGAGGCGCACCGTCAAACAGCCCCATCGCTCCCTCAATCAGGAGTAGATCCTCAGTCCGGGCGATTTCACGTATGCGCCCGGGCGTCATTGCCCACGCGTCAAGGTTGGGGCAGGGTGCCGCGCAGGCCGCTTCGTGAAAGCCGGGGTCGATGTAGTCGGGGCCGGACTTCGCTCCACGAACGGCGATACCCCGGCGTGAGAGGGCGCGCAGAAGTCCCAGAGTGACGACCGTCTTGCCGCTGCCCGAGGCGGTCGAGGAAAGAATCAAACCGGGCATGATGCGGTCATGATCTGCGGTCGATGTTCGGCCCCCGGCGATTCAGGACAGTACGCTCCTCCAGCGATCCGGAAAATGGCGTCCGGATACGGACAGGTGCCGCACGTCCGGCTATGGAGTCGGTCCGGCCGCACCGCCATACCCATGGGGTGGGGCTCATTGGCGCTGTAGCGGTTCATTCGGCAAACATACTCCCGGGCGGGCGGAACGGGGATCCTTTCCGCCAATGGATAGGGCGGATATCCACGGATTCTCGCCTGAATGCACGCGGGAACCGGAGAAATGGCCTATCGTGCCGGGTCCGTCGTTTCGGCCGCAATTGTGAAGGACGACCCGCGGCTGACGCGCATCGTGCGGCTGGCCATCGGAAACGGTGCGGATATATTCCGGATCATGAGCGAACAGACCGGAATGCCACTGCGGCGGGGCTGGACCACCGGCGCCTGCGCGGCCGCCGCGACCAAGGCGGCGCTCCAGCGGCTCTGGGGTGGAGACTTTCCTCGGGAAGTGACCATCACTCTGCCAAGGGGTGAAACCCCACGCTTCGCTGTCATCCACACCCGTGCGGAGGCCACATGGGCGGAGGCCGGCATTCTCAAGGATGCCGGGGACGATCCAGACGTAACCCATGGGGCATTGATCATCTCGCATGTAGCCGCTTCGAATGATGGAGTGGTCTTCAGGGCGGGCGAAGGTGTTGGCGTCGTCACCAAACACGGTTTGCCCATCCCACCGGGGGAGCCGGCGATCAATCCCATACCACGCCAGATGATTCGGAAAGTAATCGAGGAATGCGCTTCACTGCACGGGAGGGAAACCGATATCTCGGTAACGGTCTCGATTCCCGGTGGCGCCGAACTCGCCCGGAAAACCTGGAATCCACGCCTTGGAATCGAGGGTGGACTATCGATACTTGGAACGACAGGTATCGTAAGGCCATACAGCTGCGCGGCGTGGATCGCATCGATCCATCGCGGCATCGACGTGGCGCGGGCGTCCGGACTTGACCATGTGGCGGGGTGCACCGGCGCGACGAGCGAACGGGCGGTACAGGCATTTCACGGTCTTTCTGACCATGCGATGATCGATATGGGAGACTTCGTTGGTGGAATGCTGAAATATCTCAGAACACATCCTGTCAGACGTCTTTCCGTCGGTGGTGGTATAGGCAAGATCACGAAGCTGGCCCAGGGCGCGATGGATCTGCATTCCTCGCGTAGCCAGGTGGACTTTGAGCGGCTTGCGATGGAATTTGGGTTGCCGGCGGTCGCGTCGGTGGGCACCGCATCGCTTGCCGCGGAACTCATCGGGCCGGAGATGGCGCCACGAATCAGCAAGATGGCATGGGAGCGGGCCTCCCATACCCTTGATGGGGCAGGGATCCAGATCGACGTCATTGTGGTTGATCGGGCCGGTGGGATTCTCGCGAGGAGCCGATAGATGCGGATTCTGCTGCTCGCCGGTAGTGGAGAGGCGCGCGCCATTGCCTCGGGAATTGCGGCGATGGAGGGTGTCCATGGAATCGCCTCCCTCGCGGGTGTGACCGGAAAACCGGCGGAACTGGTGCTGCCAACCCGGGTTGGAGGATTTGGGGGCGACAAAGGCTTCAGGAGCTACCTTAAGGACACGACGATCGATGCGGTGCTTGACGCCACGCATCCCTTCGCCGCCCGAATCTCGATGCGTACCGCCGGTATATGCGCGGGAATGGGAATGCCGCATTCCATTCTCTGGCGGCGCGCGTGGCGGCCCGGACCTCGGGACAGGTGGCACCTCCTCGATCGGGCGGACGAGGTCGCGGCGGTGGTGCCGGAGGACGCGACTGTGTTTCTGGCCACCGGGACGCGGGAGCTCGGGGGATTCGCCAACCTTCGCGGTCGTCGGGTGTTCTGCCGTGGGGTGGACTTGCCCTCAACGCCATTCCCCTTCGAGGAAGGTGAGTACGTGACTGGCAGGCCGCCGTTCTCCGTGGAGGAGGAGGTCCGTCTCTTCGTCCGGCTCGGGATCGACTGGCTGGTTGTCAGGAATTCGGGTGGTGCGGCGGGCAGGAGCAAGCTGGACGCGGCGCGTGCGCTCGGCGTTGAAGTGGCGCTCCTGCGTCGGCCGCCTATCCCCCCCGCCACTGTCCATACAACTGTCGGGGAGGCCCTGGCATGGGTTCGCGGGTTGAAGTGATCGGTCGTATCATAGAGACACCGGAGTGCGTCGCGGAAGGTGCCGAATTCCTTGCCGAAACGGAGCCCAGATTCGCTGTGGCACTCCGTATGACCGGTCCACTTACCCTGCGCCGCCGTCCAGAGGGTTTCGAGCAGTTACTTGGCGCGATCGTGAGTCAGCAGGTAAGCGTCGCGGCCGCCGACTCGATCTGGAACCGCATCAGGACGGCCGGGCTGGATGACCCGCGTATGATCGGGAAAGCGGATGATTCGGAGCTTCGGGCGGTAGGGCTGAGCCGCCAGAAAATCCGCTATGCCCGTGCGTTGGCCAGTGCGGGTATTGACTACGATGAACTGCGTGAGCTCCCGGATGAGGATGTGATCTCGATTCTGACGGACGTCCAGGGAATTGGACGCTGGACCGCCGAGATCTATCTCATGTTCTCGCTCGGACGCGCCGATGCGTTCGCTGCCGGGGATCTGGCGTTGCGGGAGGCGGCGCGGACTTTGTTCGAAACCGACTGCCGTCCCAATGATCGGCAGCTTCGGGCGATGGCCGAAGCCTGGACTCCCTGGCGCGCGGTTGCCGCGAGACTGCTCTGGGCCTACTATCGGGTGGTCAAGGAAAGGGAAGGCATCCGATGACGGGGATACTCAGTGGTGGCCGTCGGGCAGCGGTGTCGGGCAACACCGCGTCGGCCGTGGTGTTTCTGCATGGTTATGGTGCCGACGGCGCCGATCTGCTCGGTCTGGCCGATACGCTCGCGCCCCATCTCCCGAATACCGTGTTCCTTGCGCCGAATGCCCCGAACCGATGCGCGAACAACCCGCTCGGATATCAGTGGTTTCCCATCCCCTGGATGGACGGGTCGAGCGAAACCGAAATGCATAGAGGATTCTTACGCTCCACGGCTGACATCGACGCCTATCTTGACCGGGTGCTCGCGGATGAAAGCGTCGATGCCTCGGATCTCGCGCTGTTCGGTTTTTCGCAGGGTACGATGATGGGCCTTCAGGTCGCGCCGCGCCGTTCGCGTCCGTTGGCGGCAGTGGTGGGATTTTCCGGACGACTCCTGAATCCCTCCGCGCTGGCCGTGGAGGCCAGATCAAGACCGCCGGTATGGCTTGCCCATGGCGATCGGGACGAGGTCGTGCCGCACGCTTCATTGCCCGAGGCGGGTGACGCGCTGGCCGCAGCGGGATTTGATGTCTCAACATATGTGATGAACGGGATTGGCCACGGAATTTCGCCCGATGGGCTCGATGCCGCGCTTGAATTCATCCGGGGCAGGTTGGACACCGCTCGCTAGCGGCACCACGGGAACCGCGATCAAGTTACCCGCGACGCACCCCGCCGAACCGCCCACGGACCGTGCACGACACCTTATCATATGGTCGACCGGCGCATCGGTGATTTTCAATTGCCACATTTATGTCATGTGGATAAGTTGGGGACGTGTTTGCGCACAGGATGTAGCTTACATGTGCATAGGGTGTGGACCGAATTGCCTGTGATGCCACGAATGGTATGATCTGGAGCGCTCGGACCCGATTGGTGAATTGGTGCCCGGGAAAGTGAGGCGGGGCTGGAGTGGTCTTATGGATGGGGAGTTCAGAACATCCTTTGTGCGCGAGCCCGGCAACCTGCGATATAATCCAGCTCTCGTGCTTAACGCTGATTACCGACCCCTCAGCTATTATCCGCTGTCGCTCTGGCCCTGGCAGGAGGCGGTGAAGGCGGTTTTTCTGGAGCGGGTCGATATCGTTGCCGAATACGACTGCGTGGTGCGGAGCCCGTCGACGGATATGAGGATTCCGTCGGTTGTCGTGCTCAAGGACTATGTTCGACCGCGCAAAGAGGTGGCGTTCACACGTTTCAACCTGTTTCTGCGTGACGGGTTCGAATGCCAGTATTGCGGCGCGAAAGGTGAGTTGACGTTTGACCATGTCATTCCAAGGTCGAAAGGTGGCTTAACCAGTTGGGAAAATGTCGTGGCGGCCTGTGCTCTCTGCAATTTCAGGAAGGGATCGAGGTCGTTGAAAAAGGCTGGTCTGAGCCTGCGCAGGCGGCCCCGTCGTCCGGTTTCCGGGGAATTGCGCAACATCGGCCGCAGGTTTCCGCCGAACCACCTTCATGAGACCTGGGTGGACTTCCTGTACTGGGATGCCGAACTGGAAGAGTGAGCGTCCGAACCGGTCGTCGCCATTTCCGCGAAGCCGTGCGCCTGTCCCGCCCTTGCACGTGTCCCGCGATTTGGATGGTTGCCTCGGGCCTGAAGACCTGAGAGCAAGACCGTCGTCCGATTCAGGAGGCTTGGTGCGCGATGGCGGAGATCTGGGAAGGTTTGCGGGCCGCTCTCTGGCTTGTGGTCAGGCTTGACGCGGACCTGATTGAGATCACCCTACGCTCGCTTCAGGTCACCCTGACCGCGGTTGTGACCGCGTGCTGCCTCGCCATGCCGGTCGGTGCCTGGCTTGCCGTGCGGCGTTTCCGGCATCGCCGCGCCGCGATCACCGTGATGAACGCGTTGATGGGACTGCCACCGGTAGTGGTCGGGCTGGTCGTATACCTGCTGTTTTCCCGCCAGGGTCCGTTCGGCGCACTCAACCTTCTGTTTACCCCGATGGCAATGATCATCGCCCAGGTTGTCATTGTCGCTCCATTGGTTGCCTCGATCACCCATCAGGCGGTGCGCGAACTATGGTCGGACTATCATGATCTGCTGATTTCCATGGGCGCCGGAAGACACCAGCGCATATGGACCCTTCTCTTTGACGCGCGCCGGGCACTTCTCATGGCGGTTCTGGCGGGATTTGGGCGGGCGATAGGCGAGATCGGCGCGGTCATGATTGTCGGTGGAAACATCGATCACGTCAGCCGTGTCCTGACCACGGCCATTGCCCTGGAAACCTCGAAAGGAAACCTCGCGCTGGCGCTGGGGCTGGGCTTCATCCTGATTTTCCTGGCATTGCTCGTGAATGGCGTCGCGCATGGGCTTGGCCGGACGGAACGGGAGGGGCGGTGGTGAGAGCGATCCTGCCTCTTGTCGTGCGCGGCGCGACGGTTCGACGGAAAGGAAGGAATATCATCGGTCCAATCGATCTTGACCTCTCCGGCGATGGCGTGACGGCTGTCATGGGACCAAATGGTGCGGGTAAGACCACCCTGCTGCGGATGCTCCACCAGTTGGTGCGGATCAGGGAAGGCACGATTGAGTGGAACGTTCCGCCTGAAGAGGCGAGGCGGCGTCAGGCCTTCGTATTCCAGACTCCTGTGATGCTGCGCCGATCGGTCCGTGACAACATCGCGTATCCGCTTGCCCTGCACGGCGCCACCCGTTCGGAGGCCCGGTCGAGGGCGGAACGCTGGGCCAGGCGGGTGGGACTTGGCAGCGTGGTTGGACGGCAGGCAGCGGAACTGTCCGCTGGTGAGAGGCAGAAGCTCGCCTTGGTCCGTGCCCTCATACGGGAACCCGATCTTCTGTTCCTGGACGAGCCCACATCGAACCTTGATGGCCTGTCGACGCGCGAGATCGAGGCGCTTCTCGGGCAGGCCCGCGATCGGGGGGTCCGCATGGTGATGGCTACGCATAACTTCGGTCAAGCCCGCCGGTTGGCTTCCGAGGTGGTTTTCCTTCACCATGGCCTGGTGCACGAGGTGACCGCCACCGAAAGATTCCTTAACTGTCCTGCCACGCCTGAGGCGGCCGCTTTCATAAGGGGAGACATCGTGGAATGAGGCATCTGGCGCTCTTCCTGCTTTCGGCATTCTGGATCTCGAGTGCGGTCGCTGACGAGATCCGTCTGGCGGTGACCACTTCCTTCCAGAATTCCGGTCTCGCAGACATCCTGATCCCCGAGATCGAACGGGATACGGGGATCAAGGTGCATCTTCTGGTCGTAGGTACGGGGCAGGCGCTTCGGCTGGGTCGTGCCGGGGATGTGGATGCCCTTCTCGTTCATTCACCTAAGGCGGAAGAGCGTTTCATAACTGATGGTTACGGCGTGCATAGGCGCGAAATCATGTATAATGACTATATACTCGCCGGCCCCAACGAGGATCCGGCGGGTGTCGGAACGGCGGGCGACATATTAGGGGCGATGGGTATGATCGCCGGCGTGGAGGCGATTTTCGTGAGCCGGGGGGACGATAGTGGCACGCACCGCCGTGAACTGGAGCTCTGGGACGCTGCCGGCATAGACGTCGCTTCAGCGGATCCAGCATGGTACCGTGCGGCCGGCGCTGGAATGGGTGCGACCCTGAACATCGCCGCGGCCATGGATGCGTACGTTCTGGTTGATCGGGCGAGCTGGCTGAACTTCGCCAACCGGGCGGGACTTGGGATTGTGTTTCAGGACGATCAGGTTCAGGACGGGCATCGGCTGCTCAACCAATACGCATACCTACCAGTCCACCCAGCCCGGCACCCTGCGGTCAGATCCGAGGAGGCTATGAGGCTTGAGCGTTGGCTGGTATCGGAAAAAGGGCAGAGGATGATCGGTGAATACGCGGTGGGGGAAAAGATTCTTTTCGTTCCCAATGCCGATAGGGAGGGAACGGCGACTGATGGTTGACAGCCGGAGACAGCCCCTTCGATCGACACACATACACATGCACCAAGGCGGTGTCTGAACGGTTTCGAATAGCCCCGGATCCATCGGATCCGATGCTTACGCGATCCGTTGAAGGTATCGACCATGACGGTGTGAAACGTTCGGTCAACGTGGTTACCGAACGTCCCCTGACAATATTCCTGAACTCCCGGGAAATCGTCACCGTGATGACAATCGGCGATTACCCGGAATATCTTGCGACTGGTTTTTTATTTAATCAGGCAATGTTACATAAGGAAGATGAAGTGACTTCCGTTGATTTTGACAGTGATCTGGATGTCGTGGTCGTTCGCACCAGACAGGAAACGGACTATGAGGACAGGCTAAGAAGGAAGATACGCACCTCAGGTTGTGCGGTTGGCACAGTATTTGGCGACATGATGGATGGTTTGCGGGGGGTCCGCCTTCCGGCAGCGCCCGTAAGGGCGGGATGGCTGTATTCGCTGGCCCGTCAGATTGGCGCCACTCCGAGCCTGTATCTCGCCGCCGGGGCGATCCATGGTACCGTGCTCTGCCGACACGACGTTCCGTTGGGTTACATGGAGGATGTCGGTCGCCATAACGCGGTCGACAAGATCGCTGGCTGGATGCTCGGAACCGGAATGAGCGCGCATGACAAGATTCTGTATACCACCGGCCGCCTCACCTCCGAGATGGTGATAAAGACCGCGCGGATGGGCATACCGGCACTTGCCAGTCGTTCCGGCTTCACGGCTTGGGGTGTTGAAATCGCACGGGAAGTCGGGCTGACCCTGATCGGGCGTATGCGGGGCAGGCGCTTCATGTGCCTGTCGGGAGAGGATCGTCTGGTGTGGGATGCCGACTTCATCGAGGAAGCTAATCCTCGGGAGTCCAGTGCTGGCTTTCATGATGGCCAAGGCGTTCGTGATGGATGATCCGGGATTGCCTGGCGTAATTCTCGCGGGCGGGCTTTCCCGTCGCATGGGCGGAGGTGACAAGACTCTCCTGGCCTTGGGCGGCCGTCCCGTCCTTACCCATGTTATCGAACGGTTACGGCGACAGGTGGGCGCGATGGCGCTGAGCGCGAACGGTGATCCCGAGCGCTTCTCCGGGTTTGGTATCCCCGTTCTTCCAGATTCCGAGCCGGACTATCCGGGTCCTCTTGCCGGCATACTAGCCGGGCTGGACTGGGCATCCGGGCGGGGCGCGGAGCGTATTGTCACTGTCGCGGCCGATTCGCCGTTTTTTCCCGCTAATCTTGTCGAGCGGCTTGAAGAAGCATCTATGGATGCCCCCGTCTCGCTTGCGGCTACACAGGCTCCGGGTCGAGGCATACTTCGACATCCGACTTTTGGACTCTGGCCCGTGGCTCTGCGCGATGATCTTCGTGCCGCTCTGCGGGGCGGACTTCGAAAGATCGTTATCTGGGCCGATCGGCATGGGGTGTCGTTGGCACGGTTCGGTTCGGAGCCGTTTGATCCCTTCTTCAATCTCAATCGACCTGAGGATATGCTGACAGCGGAATCCATATTGAGGGCATTCCGTCAATGAAGGTTTTCGGCGTTGTTGGCTGGAAGAACACAGGTAAGACGGTGTTGATGGAGCGGCTGGTCGCCGAAATCATCTCGCTGGGCCTTTCGGTTTCCACGGTCAAGCACGCCCACCACAGTTTCGATATCGACCGACAGGGCAAGGACAGTTATCGTCACCGCGCTTCCGGGGCAACCGAGGTGCTGCTGGCTTCAGCGAAGCGATGGGCACTGATGTCGGAGCTTCGGGACGCGCGGGAGCCGACCCTGGAGATGATGCTGGGGCGCCTGTCCCCGGTGGATTTGGTATTGGTCGAGGGCTACAAGCGCGACCGTCACCTTAAGATCGAGACGCATCACGCGGCTGCCGGGACTCGCCTGATCGCCGCCGATGATCCTTCAGTTCTGGCGGTTGCGAGTGACAGCTCCCATCCCGGTCTCAACAAACCGGTTTTTCACATCGATGCCATTGATGCGATCGCCGAATTCGTGCTCCGCTCCGTCGGATTGGGGAGTGCGATGGCCGTGGACCGCTGAATGAAACCTCCACTTTCAGGGAACGACTGTTTCGCACTTCCGCCCGGTGTGCATTGGACTCCTGTGGACGAGGCGCATGAACGCCTGCGGTCTGCCCTGTCGTGCGTGACGCGGGTCGAGACCTTGAAACTGGAGGCGGCGGCGGGACGATTCGTTGCCGGTGACGTCCTGGCGCTGCGCGCCAACCCGGCTTCATCGAATTCGGCCGTCGACGGTTTTGGACTGGCCGGACCGGTTTCTGACGGTATACGGATCATGCCACTTGTTACCGGACGTGCGGCGGCCGGGTCTCCCTACAACGACGTCGTGCCCGAGGGGTGGGCATTGCGAATCCTGACAGGCGCCAGCCTGCCGCCCGGTGTCGACACAGTGCTTCTGGACGAGAACGTGAGTGTCGGGGACGGGTCCATCACGTTTTACGGACCGGCGAAAAAGGGCATCAACACGCGTTCGGCGGGAGAGGATGTATCGGTGGGAGAGGTAGTGGTCGCCGCGGGCACCCGCCTCGGGCCACAGCATGTCGCGTTGTTGGCTGCGACTGGGGTCGCCACAGTTCCCGTGCGCCGCCGGTTGCGGGTCGGCGTCCTGTCAACGGGAAGTGAAATACGTACTGTGGGCACATCAGCGTCAGTTCATCAGGTTTTTGACGCGAACCGGCCGATGCTTCTGTCCTTGGCAAGGCACTGGAATTTTGATTCCGTTGATCTTGGGCATGTCGTTGACGGCCGGGAACCTCTTCGGGACCGTCTGGACCGCGCGGTAGCGGAGGTTGATGCGATCATCACCACCGGCGGAGCCTCCGCCGGGGATGAGGACCATGTTTCCGGGCTTCTCAACGAGACCGGGACTATGGCGCTGTGGCGGATCGCGATCAAGCCCGGCAGGCCATTGGCCCTGGCGACATGGCGCGGCATACCGGTGTTCGGGCTGCCTGGAAATCCGGTGGCGGCGTTCGTATGTGCCCTACTGTTCGCGAAACCGTCATTCCAGCTGCTTGCCGGTGGTGTATGGGCGTTGCCGCAGCGATTTACCGTTCCTGCTGCCTTCGCCAAGCGGAAGAGGCATGGACGGCGTGAATACCTGCGATCACGATTGACACCGGATGGTACGGCGGAAGTGTTCGGTTCGGAAGGCTCGGGCAGAATTTCGGGTCTGGCCTGGGCCAACGGGTTGGTTGAGCTGGAAGACGGAGCGCGTGATGTCCGTCCCGGAGATCCGGTGCGCTTCCTGCCACTTTCCTGCTGCTGTATCGACTGATCCTGTCCAGGCGTCACCGTTCTTGCCGATTCCAGGGAGTTGCAGATCGATCCCGCCACACTCGACGATGGACGCCCCGTAGCGATCTGTCTCAATTTCCGGATCGCGTGCAGAAGCGGCAGGAATATGTGTTTTGGATCTATCGAAGTCCAGCCGGTTGAAAAGATGTCTGGACATATAGTGATGTTATACTCGGAATCATTAATTCGCCCTTTAGGCGGAACTTCATTCCGGCTTTTTTCCGCCTGACCCATTGCCATGAAACGGGAATTCTCCGTTCCGGGGTCCCTGCGGCTGGATTCCTGTTGCCATAACGGGTCCCGGGGCGGTTTCCGGCGCGTTCCGCGGGACCGTCCAGGCGTCGCTGGACCGGGGAACTGCATTCTCCCGCCGGATTTCGCCTGGCACCACAGGCGAACCGGTCTTCCGTCGGCCAAATCCGTTCCCATGACGGGTGTCCGCCATGGCCCCCGGCATCGAATCCGTCCCGAACCGGGCCGGGAAGCCCGCCATCCCGGCCCGCGGGAGGCCTGGCGCGGGGGAAAGCGGATCCGCAGGCGCACCGTCGCCAACCTCCCGGGGCTCCTGCCCGAGATCGTGGCGGGTTTCCGCGCCGTGCCCGGGGGCGCCGTCCCCGGCGCCGCGCGGGACGTCGGCCCCGGGCGCGTCCTCCACCGGACGCGGGGCCGTCGGCGCGGCCTGGCGCTGGCCGCCGCCGCCGCGCGGGTGCTGTGGCCCGATTCGAGGCCCGCCACCGCCCGGCGGCTGTCGCCGGAGACCGCGACCGGCAGCCTTGGGCCCTGCCCGGGCCCGACCGGATATCGGCGCCCAGGACCGCGGACATCCGCGGGCTGCCCGGGGAGGACCGGGGGCGCTCCGGCCCCGCCCGTCCCCGAGGCGCCCGTTCCCGACGCCGTGGCCGAGGTCACGGGCCCGGACCTGCCCGCCGGGCGGCCCGTGGCCTGCCCCAGCCCGAGGCTGCGCCAGGAGCGGGCCCGAAGGCGCGGGGACCTGCCCGTGGCCACCGGGGAGACGCCCGCCGGCATCGCCGCCGCGGCCGCGCGCCGGAAACCGGGGCCGGCGAACCGCGACCGGACGATCAGGACCCTGGGGCGGGAGGCGAACCGCCGCAGGGTGGCCAGGCACCTCGAGGTCGGGGTGACCGACGGAGGCATGGACCGGGCGCGCGACCGGGACCGGATCGCGGCCGGGGCCAGGCCCGGCGGCGTCCACGTGATCCGCACCAGCCTGGGACCGGAGGCGATGGGGACGGAGGCGGCGGTCGACGCCTACAGGTCGCCCGCGGGCGTCGGGCGCGCGTTCCGGAACGACAGGACCGACCTGCGCATCCGTCCGGTTCACGTCTACACCGCCGATCACGTGAAGGCGCACGTGTCCCTCTGCATGCCCGCGCCGCACGTGGAATGGCACATGCGCCGGCGCCTGGCGCCCATGCTCTCCGGGGACGGTGACCGCGGGGCGGCGCGGGCGCGGCGGAACTCGCCGGTGGAGCCCGCGAGGGTCCCGGAGCGCGCGGAGGCGAAGGCGGACACGAAGCGCGCGCCCGACGGCCTGCCCGCGCACAGCCTGCGCACCCTGCCCGGCGGCCCCGCCACCCTGACGCCCGACCGGCTGCGCCTGCCCGGCCATGGCGACAGCCAGATGACCGCCGTAACGACGCCCACCCCGGTCCAGGAACGGGCCTTCGGGCTTCCCGGAGTGAGGCCGAACCGGAACGTTCCCATAAGGATGACAGGTCCGATGTAGGCCACCGCGCCGGAAAGCCGTCCAGAAACAGCGGGATGAGCCCGGAAAACGCTTGCGCTCCCCCATGAAGTTCCGTCTAGTAGATGCGGGGTTCGCGTCAGGATCCTGCATTCAGGAGTCGGTGCCATCACCGAGACCGATATCGGTCTTGCCGTTGCCTCAAAGGCGATGGTGTTTGGGTTTAATGTCCGTGCAAACGCAACCGCCCGGACCACGGCGAACCAGAAAGGCGTGGAAATCCGGTATTATTCGGTAATCTATGATTTGGTGGATGACGTGAAAGCGGCCGCTTCCGGTCTGCTTTCGGCGGAAGTGCGGGAGAGGTTCATTGGTTATGCCGAGATCAAGCAGCTGTTCAGGATTTCGGGGGTCGGAACCATCGCGGGCTGCATTGTCACCGAAGGTATCGCGCGCCGTTCGGCCGGGGTTCGCCTCCTGCGTGACGGGGTGGTGACCCATGAAGGCACGCTGAAGACCCTGAAACGCATCAAGGATGAGGTTTCGGAGGTCCAGTCGGGCCAGGAATGCGGAATGGCGTTCGAGAATTACCAGGATATCAGGGCGGGAGACGTCATAGAGATTTTTGAGCGCGAAGAGGTTGAGCGCACGCTGGGCTGATCCTCTATCAAACCGGATCGGTGATCATTGACGGAAGCGGCCCGGACGCCGGGCTGACAGTGGCCGGATCAAGGGAAAGATCCTGATTTCCGGACAGTGCCCAGTGCCTGATCGATACGCTATGCTGGAGAGGGCATTTCAGGTACGGATCGTCCTTCCCGATCGCGCACGGCCATCGGCGACGGGCCGCCTATATGACGGTTATCTCCGTTCACCAAGATTGACTGGTGGTCGGTGACTTGCGGAAACTTTCGTTTTCCCTGTATCCCGAAACGTCGCGGGCGGAGCCAGCTGGAGCGCTTCGACCAGAAACACCCGCAGTTCCTCAACCGAGATGAATAGGTGATCGGGCTTCGATTCCGTGAGGTCGCCGATGTCCGTCAGTCCCCATCCCGCTCCTATTGCCGTCACCCCGGCAGCACGGGAGGCTTCCGTATCCTCGGGTTGATCACCGACGTGGAAGGTATCGCCCGGCTTCGCGCCAGCCTTTCGCATTGCCATTAGCAGCGCCTCTGGGTCGGGTTTTCGTCTATTCACCTGATGATGGCCCAATACGATATCAACCGGCCATTTGTACTGCTTGACAAAGAATCGTGGGACCATATCCGGGCTCTTCGTAACGATCGCAAGCGTCTCGTCGCAAGCATCCAGATCCCGGATGAGCTTATGAATTCCGTCGTACACCTTCAGTTTCGGCGCTTGGGCCATGACAGACCCCCAGCGCCTAGCCTTGCGCAGTATTTCCACCGGCTGCGTGTCAACGAGCGTAAGGTCGAAGTCGAAAATAACCATATCAGAGTCCTGGGAGCGACATTTGCGTTTTTCTGGTATCCTCGTCGACCTCGGTATGAGGCTCCCGCACCGCAACCGGCTTCAAGCCCTCCAGGAACTGTTTAAGCGCGTTGCCGTCCCGAACCGGTTTCGCGCAGCCATCCTCAATTAGTTTCCGGTTCCCTTTCGTTTTGTCCTGCGAGCGGTATCGCTCCGGGTGGAGGATGCACGCGACCGCTCGGTCTTGGTCCTGGGCGAAACGGACGGTGTGCATAGTGCCACCTCTAACATTAGTCTCGATGACCAGCACGCCATCGGATAGCCCGCTCTGTATCCGGTCTCGCGCGGTAAACGCGGACCGCACCGGGCTTGTTCCTACGGGATATTCGCTCGCCAGGCAGCCTCCGTTCTCCAACAAACTCTCCGCGAGCCCACGGTTGGCTGCCGGGTAGACCTTGTCGAGGCCATGCGCCATTACCGCCACGCCGATTCCACGACCCTCAAGGCAGCCTTCATGAGCATACGTGTCGCATCCGTGGGCGAGGCCGCTTACGATCACGAACCCCGCTTCCGCCGCAGTTCGTCCCGATCTTTTTGCGACCTCTTTTCCGTACAAAGTGGGTTCGCGGGTTCCCACGACCGCCAGGCCCCGAGTTGCATGAAGCCCGTCTGTGCTTCCCTTCACGTAAAGTATGGCCGGTGGACTGGGCGTCTTTCGAAGACGCGCCGGGTACCCATCATCGTGAAAGGAGAGCGCCCGAACCCCGAGCTCCCGGCCTCTGTCCAGCTGATCCACGCTCTCATTCCAGATCTCGGTGAACTCTATGGACCCAATCTTCGCCATCTTTGCCCGGGCCATTCCGCTCAACAGGGCCTCGCGGCAACTCTCGGCACCAGTTTCGATCATCGGTTCGCCAATGATCTGCAGAGCTTTAACTGGCCCCACTCCCTTAAGCTTCATCAGCGAAAGAAGAGATATCGTACTCGAGGATACCGGCTCGATCATAGGCTCAGATCCGGCTTGGCGAGCGTGGTCATCCCGCTTCACCCTCATTCCATTTCCGCGCCCACTTGGCCGGAACATGATTATTCGATACTTCGAGACCGAACTTGTTGTGGTACGCTAGCCGCTCCGTTTTGCCCAAACCGATACCATAAACATTGACTTGTGGATTTGTCTCAAGAACGGCTTGGGCGATGTGTGACAGTGTGCTTCCGGTCGTGATGAGGTCGTCGAATACCAGAATGTTGTCCGTATTCCTGATCCTCCGCGAACGGAACCCAGCCCCGCCCAGAATCTCTTGCCTGCGGTCTGTCGTGCGAAATTTATGAAGGGGGTCGTGTACCTTCTTCGAGACCGCGTCTCCGACGAACCTCACATTCGTGGCCTGTGCGCAATACCGCGTCAGACGCCATAGTGCGCCATCGTCCGATGCGACCGTCTCTGACGACGATAGCCCGGGAAAAAATACCGTCCTCGAGGTGTCCAGTCCGAGCCTGCTGACAAGTTGGGGAACGGCGCTTCCCATAAGCTTCGCGCCGCCCCGCAGCGCTTTACGCTGCTTTTTCTTGAAGCGGTTGAAGCGCTTCGTCCACTCCTCATTGGAATCGTCGGTGAAGCGGTATCCGATCGTGAAAGCCTGCATCAGCCCAAGCCCCTGATCCAGATCGTCAAACGCCATCCAGCCATGGAAAGCTCTCCAGTTCACCATCCATATCTCCAGAACGCTCAAATTGGTCGCTTTGCCAATGAGCCCACGGTACTCCCCTGATTATCATCAGCGCAATAGGAATCCACGGTGCGCCAATTCTCCGACCGTGATTGCCGTGGACCGAAACCGGTAAGACAAGGGTCTCGGGTCGGATCTTGCCATTTACGCTCTTGGCCGGGCCCTGAATGTGGCGGGCCAGGTGGGGCTCAAGCCGGTTGCGCTGGATGTGATCGACGACGGCGGGAGCGAGGCCGTCGTGCGTCGCTTGGCGTTCTGACGCCGCCTCGGCTTCCGGAGCTTTCGGGATCTCCCGGAGCGGATGTTCGTAACCGTCGACACGATGCGGGGCATGTTCGGAAATGGATAGCGGGACGGTGCTCAGCCGATTCTCGGCGCACGCATACCGATCTTTAGGCGGAACTTCATTCCGGCTTTTTTCCGCCTGACCCATTGCCATGAAACGGGAATTCTCCGTTCCGGGGTCCCTGCGGCTGGATTCCTGTTGCCATAACGGGTCCCGGGGCGGTTTCCGGCGCGTTCCGCGGGACCGTCCAGGCGTCGCTGGACCGGGGAACTGCATTCTCCCGCCGGATTTCGCCTGGCACCACAGGCGAACCGGTCTTCCGTCGGCCAAATCCGTTCCCATGACGGGTGTCCGCCATGGCCCCCGGCATCGAATCCGTCCCGAACCGGGCCGGGAAGCCCGCCATCCCGGCCCGCGGGAGGCCTGGCGCGGGGGAAAGCGGATCCGCAGGCGCACCGTCGCCAACCTCCCGGGGCTCCTGCCCGAGATCGTGGCGGGTTTCCGCGCCGTGCCCGGGGGCGCCGTCCCCGGCGCCGCGCGGGACGTCGGCCCCGGGCGCGTCCTCCACCGGACGCGGGGCCGTCGGCGCGGCCTGGCGCTGGCCGCCGCCGCCGCGCGGGTGCTGTGGCCCGATTCGAGGCCCGCCACCGCCCGGCGGCTGTCGCCGGAGACCGCGACCGGCAGCCTTGGGCCCTGCCCGGGCCCGACCGGATATCGGCGCCCAGGACCGCGGACATCCGCGGGCTGCCCGGGGAGGACCGGGGGCGCTCCGGCCCCGCCCGTCCCCGAGGCGCCCGTTCCCGACGCCGTGGCCGAGGTCACGGGCCCGGACCTGCCCGCCGGGCGGCCCGTGGCCTGCCCCAGCCCGAGGCTGCGCCAGGAGCGGGCCCGAAGGCGCGGGGACCTGCCCGTGGCCACCGGGGAGACGCCCGCCGGCATCGCCGCCGCGGCCGCGCGCCGGAAACCGGGGCCGGCGAACCGCGACCGGACGATCAGGACCCTGGGGCGGGAGGCGAACCGCCGCAGGGTGGCCAGGCACCTCGAGGTCGGGGTGACCGACGGAGGCATGGACCGGGCGCGCGACCGGGACCGGATCGCGGCCGGGGCCAGGCCCGGCGGCGTCCACGTGATCCGCACCAGCCTGGGACCGGAGGCGATGGGGACGGAGGCGGCGGTCGACGCCTACAGGTCGCCCGCGGGCGTCGGGCGCGCGTTCCGGAACGACAGGACCGACCTGCGCATCCGTCCGGTTCACGTCTACACCGCCGATCACGTGAAGGCGCACGTGTCCCTCTGCATGCCCGCGCCGCACGTGGAATGGCACATGCGCCGGCGCCTGGCGCCCATGCTCTCCGGGGACGGTGACCGCGGGGCGGCGCGGGCGCGGCGGAACTCGCCGGTGGAGCCCGCGAGGGTCCCGGAGCGCGCGGAGGCGAAGGCGGACACGAAGCGCGCGCCCGACGGCCTGCCCGCGCACAGCCTGCGCGCGCCGCGCGCCGACCTCGGCACGCTGACGCTGAACGACGCCTCCCTGCCGGGCCGGCCGGACAGCCGGTTCCGCATCGCCTCGGAGCCGACTGGGCTGCAGGCGAAGGCGTTCGGGCTGGACCCGGACCCAGCGCTTACATAAGCGTGACAGCCCGAATCCGACCGAAACCCCTGTCACGCCTGGCCGAAACCGTCTTTCAGGGCAGTGAAATTCCGCTTAAATGAAACGTCCATCTTTTCCCCGCCCGAAATTCCGACAGGTGGGCCTAGGCTTCATTGAAAGGTGTCGATCATACGGTTGGAGACGGGTCACATCGTTGCCACCGATCAAAATCTGACCGGACGTTACTTCTTCCAACCCTGCTATGAGCCTGAGAAGAGAGTGGATTTGCCGCATCCCGAAGGCCCCACAAAAACGCAGAACTCCTGCATTTTGATCGTCAACGAAACGTCATGCCCCTGTGCTCACCAAAGGATTTTGTCAGGTTTTCGATGCGGATCTCGGACATGTATTAACCTTTCACGGCGCCGATAACCATTGAGCCGGTGATCCGGCGATACATCACAAGTCCAAGTAGAAGCGGTGGAAGCGCCGCGATCACCATGACAGCGGCAGCGACCCCCCATTGGACGCCACCACCGGATGTCGCGAAAAAGAAAGAAGCGCCGACCGTGACTGGTACCGCAGCACTTGTTGTAAGCATCAAGCCGAAAAGGAACTCATTCCAACCGGTTATGAACCCAAAAACGAACGTGGTTACTAAAGCGGGGCGGCAAAGTGGCAGCACGACACGGATAAGTAGATGACGTGTTCGCGCTCCATCGATTCGCGCCGCTTCTTCGAGTTCAATTGGCAGGTCCGCAACTGCATTGACCAGCAGCATTAAAGTTAGTGGAAGATTCACGACCGCTAGGATCAAGCCGAGGCCTAGCTTGGTATCCAAAAGCCCTGCCGCTGCGTACATCATGTACAGCGGGATGGCGAAAATGATTAGAGGTAACGCGCGCAGATTTACGATGAGCGGGAAAAGGATTCCGCGGCCGTAGCCACGACGCACCATTGGCCAAGCAAGCGGGAATGCCACGATCATCGGTAAGAGCGCTCCGATAAGGGCCGCCACAGTCGAATTCCAAAGATAGTGATAGATGTTTAGGCGGTCACTGATCGTGAGGACCGTTGCAAAGTTTTCTGAAGTCGGCGCTTCGATCCAAAGCGAAGGGTTTCGAATAACTTCTTTCGGGCCTTTGAAAGCGGTAGAGAAAGTGGAGATCACGGGAAAGTTAAGGAAAAATGCGGCGATCGCAAAAACGATCCAGCGCGGTCCCATGCGGTATTTCATCTTGCCGACCTTCTGATAAGGCGTTGGGCGATGGCGAGAGTGGTGAATGCGGCTCCGAAGATTAAGATCGCAGCGGCCATGGACTTGCCGATTTCGCCGCGTCGAAGGAATGTTTCATAGATGTAGATCGACATTGATGTCGTAGAACCGCCCGGGCCGGAACCAACCAATGTGTAGATGTTATCAAAGACCCGAAATCCATCAATGAATCGGATAAAAGCCGCTACGAAAACTGTCGGCATCATTAGGGGAAGTTCGAGTTTCCAAAACAGTCGCCATGGACGTGTACCGTCCACGGCAGCAGCTTCTCGCATGTCTTGCGGAATAGATTGATAGGCCGTCAGAAACAGCAGAAAAGCGAAAGGTGTCCATTGCAGTGTCTCTGCGATAACTACTGTGGTAAAGACATTCTTTGGCCCTAGGAACGATGGTGACCAGCCAAGCCAGCTATAGAAGTAGTATGGGACCGAGCCAGCAAACTCGTGTAGGACCAACCTATACATGAGTCCCATCATCGCAGGCGCTATGACCATCGGGATGATCAATACAGCTAAAGCCCAACTGTGCTTTTGAATAAGAGGCGCTAAATAAACCGCCAGTGCCAGCCCCAGCGTGCACTCAAGGACTGCCGTTATGAGGCCAAAACGCAACGAAAACCGAGCGGCTGTCCAAAACGTATTGTCGGCAATTACTTCTCGGAAATTGTTAAGGCCGGTAAATTGCGGAGACGTCAGGGTCTCGAACGTAGTTTCTGAGAAGCCATAGATCAGGCTCAAAATTACTGGAAACCCAAGAA
Source organism: Paracoccaceae bacterium (assembly GCA_965221405.1). GTDB lineage: Bacteria > Pseudomonadota > Alphaproteobacteria > Rhodobacterales > Rhodobacteraceae > JAPOUP01. The sequence goes on from CBDCSE010000001.1 coordinate 47,536, forward strand.
TCGCCAGTAGAAAGATGATTGTGGGGCTTGCAAGTATTGTGCTTTCAAGGCGATTGGTTTTTACCATAAGTGGGATTCAGAGGTCTATGGAACGCGGCACGGTCTTCCATGCCGCGTTCCGATTTTCGATTATTTCAACAGATCAGTCATGACCTTTGTTGCATTTTGCAAAGCCGTATCGAGATTCTGTGTACCTGCCCAATAGCCAGTGAACTCTTTCGCCTGCGCTTCATAGACAGAAAGCGCGTTTGCAGAAGTGCCGCCGTTCATGACGAACCCGTAGGTAGACGCAAATTCTCCGACCTGAACCAAATCCGGGCGATCATCAGAGATCTTTGCTGCGGTTTCCGGCGTTAGGCCTGGAGCACCACCCGCCGAGGCATAAGCCAGAACGGCTTCCTCAGTCGACAGCCAGTTGAGGAAGGCGATTGCACCTTCCTTGTTGGTCGCAGCCGCATTCAGACCGAGTCCCAGTCCGTGGATATGCGTGAAACGGCCCTGAGGTCCGGATGGAGGAGCATAAATTTCTGTCTCTGGTTGCGCAGTGGCAAGCTCACCAGCTGCCGCGTTCCACTGTACCATCGCAGCAACTTGACCGGACGAGTATGCCGCATTGGCCTCTGCGTACTCGTAAGAGGTTGAATCTGGAGGTGTGGCTCCAAGCTCAAAGAGCTTGTTCGCCATAGATAGCGAAGTGCGGTATGCTTTGCTGTCGACTGTGATGTTACCGTCAGCGTCCATCCAATCCGCGCCGTAGCTACGCGGCCAAGAGTGGAACACCATCATATTGAACAGCAGGTTTTTGGCCTGGATCACGGTCCCATAGCGGGTCGGGCTGTCCGGGTTCACAGACTGGCTGAAGTATAGTGCATTGGCCACAAAGTCTTCCCATAGCCAATCCTCAGGCGCTTTTGGTTCGAAAGCGGTCCCAAGGTGCTCAAGCGCAATCTCGCTATAGCGAGCCTTCGCGTCCTGGTCAGCCAAGAGATCCTCGATCAAGTCAGAGCGGTAGTACAAGAAATGCAGGGACAAGTCGGTTGGGACGCCATACTGTGCCCCATCGAACTGCATGGTTTCAAGGACCGTGTCACCGAAGACAGCGCCAGCTTTATCTGATAAAGTAATTGGCTCCATAAAGGGGGCATATTTGCCGATCGAATATGTTGCCAAGAGATTGACGTCGAACGCGGTGCTTCCTGCGGCGAGGTCGACTTGCAACTTGTCAAAAAAGCCGTCGCGCGAAGTGAACAACAACTTAACTTTGTTGCTGTCTGCGACATCCTCTCGAGCGTTGTAAATCTCCGCAACCGCCCTTAGTGCGGTCTCTTCCGGCCCGCCTGGCCATCCAAGAACGGTAACCTCCGCTTGAGCCGCAAAGGCGCCGAATGAGAGCGCAAGTGCAGAGGCGCCGGCGTAAAGCTTGTTCTGAAGCATCATTGGATATCCTTTCTGTTGGATTGATTTCTTCTTGATAGATCGGCCACTCCGATGACCCCGGAATCTTTTCCGAGTGCCGCTCGAACAAATGTCGGACGAACCAGCGGCTGGAGATGTGCGATGCTCGCCTCCATCCTTTCGATATAGCCAGAGGCCAATCCGATTCCGCCTCCAATCACGGTGATATGCGGGTCGAATAGAAGCTGAAGGTTATGAGCAAGGTGCGCGACCCGGGCGGCAGAGGATTGAACGATGTTCTCTGCAAGTTCATTGCCTTCGTCTGCCGCGGCAAAGACCGAGCGCGCATCACCCTTCAATCCAAGTTTCTCACCTTCCAATCCGACCCAACGGCCGGAAGCAAAATCTTCGAACCTGTATTCAGAGCCCCCCTCTGGAAGCGGCAATAGTTGACCAAAATGCCCGGCGACACCGCTCCTCCCCAAAAGAAGCCGTCCTCCAGCAACGACACCACCGCCAATCCCTGTTGATATGGTCATAAAGACGATGTCTTGGTCTTTGCCGACACCGTGAATATGTTCGCCCCATGCAGCAGCTTGGGCGTCATTGCAAAGCGTGACCGGGACCCCAAGCGCGTCCTCGACCGCTTCAAATAACGCATATTGCCCAGGAAAGGCCAGCGTTTCCGGATTGAGAGCTTGCCATCGGTTGTCTTGGACCAATCCAGTGACTGTGATACCCGCGTGCTCGAATTTGTCGCTCCATCCTCCAGCAAGGTCAGCCATTTGAGAAACCCAAACCTCAGGTCCCGCCTCCCGGTCGGTTGGCCGCTCTATACGCTCCAGCACGGAGGCCCCGTCCACGAGGGCCAATAAAGTCTTGGTTCCGCCTATATCAGCGGCGAGGACAGGCATCACTTGCACATTCTTTCAAATTTGGCTGACTGGATTTCTTCTGCGAACCAAGAGGTTATATGCTCAGGCCGCGTAATTGCCGATCCGACAACGACTGCGTCCGCTCCGCACGCTACGGCTTGAACAGCGAGGGCCGGATTGTTGTAACGGCCCTCAGCAAGGACAAATTTGCCGAGCCCGGCTAGCGATTTCACCAGCCTTAGGTCGGGAGCGCTCGGAACCTCTGCTCCCACGTAACCTGACATTGTTGAGCCTAGAATCTCACAATTGAGTTTAACTGCTTCCTCGCCATCTGAATGTGTTGAACAGTCAGCCATAGCTAACTTTCCGTGGCCGTGAATCCTCTTTACGATATCCATGCGGGGTACAGGTCTAGGCCTCGCGGTGGCGTCAAATGCTATGACATCTGCACCAGCATTAGCTAGTGCATCAACAGCTTCGATCGTGGACGTTATCTGAACCTCAGTATCGGTGCGATCGGTTTTGATAAGACCGAAAATTACGGCATCCGTAACCTTGCGAACCGCGCGGAGGTTTTCTTCACCTTCTATTCGCAGACCACTCGCGCCTCCAGCGAGCACCGCAAGCGCGAACCGCGCAACGATCTCAGGGCTGTCCAAGGGGCCGTCGTCAACAGGCTGGCATGAGACGACAAGACCCCCGCGAAGTTGTTCAAAAGGCTGATCCACATTAACCCCAAGACAAGTGACTGCACATTGCTTACCACTTAGATACCAGTTGTCAATTAAATTTCAACTGGTATATACCAGAGTTATGCGCACATCTTGTTTGCCGCACTCTTGAGGCCAGCGATGGCCGATTTTTCCTCAAAGAAAGATGGGTTGGGATACACCCATAGGTTGGCACGGCGCTAGACCACTCATGCCGCGATTGATTATAGAGGTTTAGCTGCTTCATCGGAACTGATCGCTGTGAAGGTCAGAGATAAAGTCGTAGCGTTCGCCGTGATAGCGAGTCTCGGTGAATTCGACAGCCCGGCCATCCGCCAGAAAACAACGCCGTTCTACTATCAGAAGCGGAGCCCCTGGATCGCTTTCGAGGGCTTTCGCTTCGGCAAGTGTCATCACGCCTGCACGAATTCTCTGCACACCTCTCGCAGGAGAATTATTGGAGTGCCTAAGTGCGTCATAAAGCGAGTCTTCTACAAGCTCTGGACCATTGAGTAACACTTGAGGCACTACGGCCTTTTCAAAGGCAATTGGCACACCATCGGCCAAACGGATACGAACCAATCGCACAACTTTGTCATTTGGAGATATCCCCAGGGACATGACCTCGCCTGGCGTAGGGAGTTTTGTTTGCCTCAACAACCATCTTTGGCCAGGCGTGGCACCCCGCGCCCGGAGTTCTTCTGAAAACCCCGTAAGTGACGATAAAGTTTTCTCGACACGAGTCGTAACCGCGCTTCGGGCACCTTGTTTTCGCGTTAACATTCCATTTGCTGAGAGGTCGTCGAACGCGCGCCTGACAGTCACACGACTTACCTCTAGAATGCTCGCAAGAGAGCGCTCGCTAGGAAGAACCTTATGTTCATCGAGCATCTCGGACTTAATGGCATCAGAAAGAGCTTCCGAGATTTTTCGGTATAGCGGGCGATTATCAGTCGATTGTTTGAGTTTTTTTCTCAAGAACTCGACGAATGGATCGGATTCAGTCATATGGCCAATTTGAGATTAAGGGATTCCACTCAAGCGCTGATATGTGGGATGCCTTGTGTAAATTGATGATTTTGGAAAACTAATCGACAAAATAATGGGTTGCAAGTGAATCATATTGCGATTGGGCGAAACCGCCCCTTTGTGTGTGGGCGTTCGTCGGGAGAGCGACCCGCCTGATGCATCCCACCCTTATCACCTCCCTGCAAAAAATCCGTGTCGAGGACAAACTCATGACCCTTGCGCATCTTGAACATGCCAGCCGCGTCCGCCAGCACCTTCTGGCGATCCTGTGCACGAGACACCCCGTGCGCCATCGCGGTGGTCCGGCAATAGATCCGCATCGAGACGCCCGCCCCGGCACCTGACGGCCGCTGGCCAGCTGGACCCATATCGAGATCGGCGCGGAAGCCGGCAGCCCTCGCGCATGAACTCGCCAACCGGATCGCCCCAAACGCTCACTCCGTAGGGTCGTGCCGATATCCTTGGGCCGACCCGCAGCCGAACCGATGTAAGGGGTCACGCCGCAGGCGGTCCCAGCCCTGTTCCCCAGCGCATTGACTGTGATGGAGCGGGAAATGAGTATTCCGCGTCTTGCCGGGCGCGATCTCAAACAAAGCATACCATTACGCAAATGGATGGATGAATATGTCCTGCCAGATGCCATGGACCGCATCCTGCCAATCGATACCGGGGTCGTTTCGCGCTGTGCGCGTCCGCACGCGCCGCATCCCCTTTTCTAGTGTGACGTGCTGATCGCGGCAACTGCCTTGGTGCATGGCATGACAGTGGCGACGCATAACACATCCGATTCCAGAGCGATGGGTGTGCTGCTGCTCAACCCTAGGAGCGCCAAATGAACTACCCGCGCAAATGCATGGAGTTCCTTGACCCTCAACCGTCTCTTTCAAACTTTACGGTGCGGTCACGGTTCAGGCCCATATTGGAACCGGGCTAATTTCCCCAGCTACGGATCGGGCCACAGTCCATGTGCACGAAGTTCGATTTCGTATATCGTCCCACACCGCCCGCCGCGCATGCCGCCGCCGCGCGCGCCATCTGGTTAACCGAACGGGAATGTAATCTGAGATCCGCAGCCATACCTCTGATATGCAAGGAATTCCTCGCCACAAGACGTGACTTCGCACGTAGTCTTTCATTGGTTTGAGATGTCCGATATCCGGAAATCAGCAGATAGGCTTCGTCAGTATCCATTAAATTGTGTGACGCGGCCATGATGTCGATCGCCCGCACATCGATGGCCTTTGACTCATTGCTATGCCAGTCGCGCATGAAATGATCGACCTCGGCCAGTGCTGGCCGGATATACTCGCCCTCGATCCAGTATATCGCGTCGATGCTCTCTCCCGTCCGTCCGGAATACATTCGAAGTTGGCGGATATCCCCGGCACCCCGTAAAAACCCGGCCGCTTTGGAGAATGTGGGCGCGGCCACCATAGCGGTTACAGCGAAGGCACCCAGAAGCCCCCGACGTGAAATACTGCCTGTTCCAGTGTAGGTCATGCTCGTCCCTGTATTCGTTATTGTATGAACCGGAGACCACGTACAGCTCTGGCCCTTGATGCGGCCTCATGTATACATGCGGTATGCTTCTGGAAAACAATAGCACATCTTGAATGATTTTCGCAACCATTAAATGATTCCCATAGGCGATTTTCCGCTTATGGTGTAAGTTTGGGCCAGGGCGGTCAGCGACGCCACACGCTTAAGCGGGTATCGGAACTCGCCGCCGGCAGCCGACACCAACGCTGAAATTCGCCGCGGGAGAAAGAAATGGACCCGCGCCGTGCCCAAAAATGGGATTCCAGAAGTGGTGCGACTGTTGTAATCATGGGTCTCGGTCGCTGGCTCAGACGGACGGAAGATGCAATGGAAAGTGTTGAGATCATGGTTTCTTGGAGACGACAGTTCCGGCACGCACTGTGGTGTGTCTGCATTGCCTCGGCAGTCCTGGTGTCCTTTTCCACATCCGGGGCGTTTGCGCTGGTTTCTCCGTTCAGACACGCGGTGGCGGAAGCGGCGGCAAGACATTCCGAAGTCGCAGAATTTTACCGCGCCCATGCCTACGAAGCTCTCTGGACGGGCAAGGGAGGCGAATTCAGGAATCGCCGCATCGCCCTGCTGAAGGCGCTGGAGAACGCCGGCAGCCACGGACTGCCCACCGCCAGTTATGGCCTTGACGCGCTTAAGGACAGGCTTCGTGGAATCAACTCCCCGCGTCAACTGGGACGGGTGGAGGTTGAGCTCAGCCTGGTATTCCTGAGATACGCGCGTGACCTTCATTCCGGTGTGCTCGATCCCCACAGGGTCGATCCGCACATCGACCGCACGGTGCCGTTCCGCAGTGCGGAATCGCTTCTCACCGCATTTTCCGGATCCGATCCAGACGCGTTCCTGCGTGCGCTTCAGCCCTCATCGGCCGAATATGTTCGCCTCATGAAGGCCAAGATGACCCTCCATCAGCGCTTGGCGGAAGGTGGATGGGGGCCTCCCGTCCCGGCTGAGTCACTAAGACCCGGTCAGGCCGGGCCGGAGGTGGTGGTGCTCCGTAACCGTCTGGTGGCAATGGGTTACATGGAGAGGTCAGCGGTCCCGACCTACGATTCGACGCTTCAGGTCGCGGTTCAGGGCTTCCAGATCGACAACGGTCTGCATCCTGACGGTATCGCCGGTATCGCGACAATGACCGAGATCAACCGGCAGGTCGAGGACAGGCTTCGGTCGGTGATCGTCGCTCTTGAGCGCGAGCGTTGGCTGAATTTCCCGCGGGGCGAGAGATATGTATGGGTCAATCTCGCCGACTTCTCCGCCGCTATCATGGACAATGGTCGGATGACGTTCCAGACGCGTAGCGTCATCGGTCAGGATACGGACAGCCGCCGGTCCCCGGAGTTTTCCGACGCCATGGAATATCTGGAGATAAATCCAAGCTGGTACGTTCCTAAATCGATCGCCGTCAACGAATTCCTGCCCCAGATGATCGAAACTCTCGGAGAGGCGGAAACGCATCTGCAGATCGTTGCGGAAAACGGAGAGGTGCTGGACAGGAACCTTATCGACTGGTCATCGGTCGAACCGGAGAGTTTTCCATTCGTACTGCGGCAGGCGCCCGGTCCCGCAAACGCCTTGGGATATGTGAAATTCATGTTCCCGAACGAGCACAATGTCTATCTGCACGATACCCCCGAAAAGGCGTTGTTCTCACGGGAGAGACGTGATTTCAGCCACGGCTGCATTCGGTTGGATTCACCTTTTGAATTCGCCTATGAGATCCTGCGGCCCCAGATCGATGATCCCGAGGAGTTTTTCCATCAGGTACTCGCAACAGGCGAGCAAACCTATGTAAACATCGCCGAACCGGTCCCGGTGCATATCGTATACCGAACCGCCTTGGTCTCTCCGGAGGGTCGGCTGAACTTCCGGCGGGACGTCTATGGCCGTGACATGAGGATTTTCGCGGCGCTGGCCGAGGTTGGCGTCACCCTGGCGGAAGCTGGCGCCTAGGAATCTGCGGTTCTCGCCGTCCGCATGTTACTTTAGCGGGTCGATAGGTGAAAGGATGGGTTTCAGAGTGTCTGAGATCGCCGCCGCTCTCGATGCGACGGCGTATGGCGACACCGGATTATCGGTCGAGAGCGCGTCCGAGCCTGCCGACGCGGGTGCGGACGACCTCGCTCTCGCGATGAGCCCGAAGTACGCTTCCGAACTTTCGAGGGGGGAGGCCCGTGTGGCGCTTCTTTGGGACGGCGCCGACTGGGAAAGTTATGGACTGTCTGCGGCGATCACCGTGCGACGGCCACGTTTCGCGATGTCAGGCGTGACCGCCCTGATGGATACAGGGCCCGCGATCGCATCCGGTATCCATCCGACCGCAGTCATTGACGAGACTGCCGATATCGGGCAGGGTGCCGCCATCGGTCCGCTGGTGGTTATCGAAGCGGGGGTTCGGATAGGCTCCGGTGCCAGGGTCGCAAATCATTCAAGCATAGCGCGAAATGCGTGCATCGGATCGAATGCGCTGCTGCATTCGGGCGTCCGCATCGGACCTCAGGTACGGATAGGGGATCGGTTCATCGCGCAGCCGGGTGCCGTGATCGGTTCCGACGGATTCAGCTTCGTGACACCCGAAAAATCCCGCACCGAGTCGGTTAGAGAGACCCTGGGAGATACTGAGAGCGCGGGTGATGCGCAACGATGGTCGCGCATTCATACACTCGGTTCGGTTTTGATCGGCGATGATGTCGAGATCGGCGCCACGACATGCATAGACGCCGGAACGATCAGGAGCACCCGAATCGGAGACCGCACGAAAATCGATAACCAGGTTCATGTCGCTCACAACTGCGAGATCGGGAATGACTGCCTTATAGCTGGCCAGGTTGGTATGGCGGGCAGTGTCAGGATCGGCAATAATGTTGTTTTGGCTGGCAAGGTTGGGATTACCGACAACACCTTCGTGGGTGACGGTGTGATCGCCGGCGGCGCCACGATGATCATGTCCAATGCGCCCGCAGGTCGGATTCTACTCGGATATCCTGCGGTGAAAATGGAATCCCATATTGCGATCTACAAGGTGCTGCGGCGCCTACCCCGCCTTGCCGCGAAGATAGCCGAATTGCAGAAAGCGGTTCCAAAACCCGATCCGAGAGATTAGAGCAACCAAAACATGCGGGGCGCCGATGTCGGTTCGGGAAAGAGTCATCAGGATCATCGCCGCGCAGGCGATGCTTGAGACCGAGGACGTAAGTGGAGAGCACTCGCTGGAAGAGCTCGGTATCGATAGTCTGGGACTGGTGGAATCCATTTTTGCGATCGAGGAGGAATTCGGGATTGAGGTGCCGTTCAACGCCAACGAACCCGACAGGAGCGAATTCGACATTACCTCGGTCAACGCAATCGCCCGCACGGTAGAGGCGCTTCTCGCAGAGCGGCGGGAATGAAACGCGTAGCGATCACGGGCGCTGGAACAATCAACCCTTTGGGACACGAGGTTTCCAGCACACTGGAGGCCATGCGGGAAGGACGCTGTGGGATCGGGCCGCTGAATGTCCGCGATGTCGAGAGGCTTTCCGTGCGGATTGGCGGCCAAGTCAAGGGCTATGATGAGCATGCCCATTTCAACCGTCAGCAGATCGCGCTGTTCGACCGTTTCACGCAGTTCGCGCTGCTTGCTGCCGAACAGGCGATAGATCAGTCCGGGCTCGAGTTTTCGGGCGCTCTCGCCGCGCAGTCAGGAGTTATACTCGGCACCTCCGGGGGTGGTCTTTCCACCCAGGACGACAACTATCGCACTGTCTATGAGGACGGAAAGAACCGGGTTCACCCGTTTGTTGTTCCAAAACTGATGAACAACTCGGCGACATCCCATCTCTCCATGAAATGGAATCTCAAGGGTCCGTCCTTTACCGTGGCGACCGCCTGCGCCAGTTCCAATCACGCTATGGGCCAGGCATTTCACATGATCCGTTCCGGCATGACCAAGGTAATGGTCACAGGTGGTTCGGAAGCCATGCTGTGCTTTGGCGGTGTCAAGGCATGGGAGGGACTGCGGGTGATGTCAAAGGATGCTTGCCGCCCGTTCAGCGCAACACGTAACGGCATGGTCCAGGGGGAGGGTGCCGGAGTGTTCGTGTTCGAGGAAATGGGTCGTGCCAGAAAACGGGGTGCGCAGATCCTTGCCGAGGTCGTTGGATTCGCCATGACCTCTGATGCCGCGGACATCGTGATGCCATCCCGGCAAGGAGCCGCTCGGGCGATTAAGGGTGCCGTTGGTGACGCGCGCATCGATCTCTCGGACATCGGTTACATCAACGCGCATGGAACCGGCACAGCGGCTAACGACAAGACTGAATGCGCGGCCGTTTCGGATGTTTTTGGCGCACATGCGGACAATCTGCTGATCTCGTCCACGAAATCGATGCATGGACACCTGATAGGAGGCACCAGTGCGGTTGAACTGCTCGCGTGCATCATGGCCGTGCGGGACGGAGTAATCGCGCCGACAATCGGTTATGAGGAGCATGATCCTGAATGTGCGCTTGATGTGGTTCCCAACGAGGCGCGGGAGGCTGAGATTGGAACCGCATTGTCCAATGCGTTCGCGTTCGGTGGCCTCAACGCGGTTCTCGCTCTCAAGGCCGCCTGAAATTCCAACCCGGTTCCGGAGGCCACTAACGCGCCCACCTTTCCCGCCAGTATTTTCCTATCCGTTGCGACCGCCCCGAAAGGCCGTAGCCTGACGCTCGGCATACCGTGGCAAACTGGCGCGGAGGTTCCACGGCCTGTCGCCGCTGAATACGACCTCGGGAGGTGGATATATCGAACTCCACGCCGGGAATGCGCCGTTCCATGGCTTCGCGGCGACAACATCCCCGCTGCGAAGCCATATTGCGGCCCGCTAGTTCTCGAACCGCTCCGTAACGTCATTGAAGCCGGCACTGAGGCCGGTCAGTGAGACGGTCAGATCGATCCTGCGGTTGGCGGCGCGGGCGGGAAAAATGCTCAGCGTTGCCCGCAGGCCACGTTTTAGGGCCGTCAGATCAGCCTTGTTCAAACCAATACGGCTGACACATCCAACGCTGCTGCACCATAAAAACGAATGCTGCCTGACTTCCCCGTCATCCACCGAAATCGCCAGCCCCCGGGTGAGGAGAGTTTCAAGAGGAGTGACAACGGTCGCCACCGCGACGAATTCATTGTCCCCGGACATGGGTAAGATGTTGATTTCGGATACTGGATTGTTCGAATCGTCTTTCAGTAGCTGATAAAGATGGCATGGATCCGGCCCATCCTCGGTTTTGGCGCAGCGCACGTCCCAATCGCCATGCACGGCGCCGACATAAATCGGTAAGCCATTTTCGAGGCTCGCTGTTACGCCATCCGCCGATTCGGGCTCGGCGGTATCCACATCCGGGGTATCAGAAGCGCCGCTTTCCTGCCGGTCAGCGCCCTGTCCCGAAGCCGGTGACGCCGCCATGAGCACTACAAGTGACAGCATTGCCGCCGTTTGGGCTTTTAACGCTCGGAGTCCGATCATTTTCCCCTCATTGCCGGTCGAGACCGGATACCGAACGCCCGAGAACCTCCAAGGTGAGGTCATATCCGTTTCCACCCCTGATGGACAGATTGTCCGGGTCGAAAGAGCTGGCCTATAGGTCCGTGTTCCTGCATCACGGTCGGAATGAACCAGTGGGCACGATCTGCGGTCCAGTTAATGGCTAGTAACCAACAGGTCAATGGAATTCCAGCGAGATTCCTTCCGTTGCTATGGCCTTCGTCCAGCAGACCGCGATAAGGGATCTCGAGAGGGTGCGCGTCACTTTTTTGGGTTTCAGTAATCCTGGTTGAGTCGCGTGCTGATTTTCTCCGCCGCATTGTTTTCATTGTGCGGTCCCGGCGCGGTGGACAATGACCGGACCAATCGGTCGGTGCCGCGTGATTGGGACGGGATGGGCAGGAGAATTGACCGATGTGCGGCAAAAACAATGAACCGGGATTCCGTGATCCGGAAGCGGTGGAATATCTGAAAGGCCGGGCGGCGGGGAGATCGCGGACCTTGACGGTATCGGGACCGCGATCCGGGACATGACGCGCACCGGCGGCGTGGCGACGTAAGGGTCACTGCCCGAGCGTGTCGACGCGGTGCCTCCGACGCCCGACTGCCTGGAATGCGGCAGGTTTTCCTGTTTTGATCGGTCACAGGAATAGCCGCGCCACCCGGAGATCGCCGAAGCCTGTGCGTTCCTGGATGCCGACGGCGTTTCGGTGCACGTCGCCCGCACCCCGGGATCGAACAATCCGGCGCTCTTTTGCGAGCGGGGCACCCTGATCGATAAGGATATTGCCCGCTGTCATGGCGTGACCGATTGCCGGATGTGGCGCCCTGAGGGCCACGGAGGCATAGCGCAAACGTAGGTCATTTTCGCGACCCGGACATCCCCGGGGTATCTCAGAGCGGTTTCATCTTCAGTCGGGTGATCCGGTTATCCTTGCGAACTGCCACTTCAAACCGGAAGCCATGGAAGGAAAACTCCTGACCCTGCGCCGGTATCATCTGGGACTCGTGAATCACGAGTCCCGCGACCGTGTTGGCTTCATCGTCTGGAAGGTTCCAATCGGTCGCCCTGTTCAGATCCCGAATGGTCATCGCGCCGTCGACTAGGAAATGGCCGTCTTCGGTCTTGCGCATCGGTTGCTCGGGATCCAGATCGAATTCGTCGGTTATCTCACCCACGATCTCCTCCAGGATGTCCTCAAGCGTGATAAGGCCCTGCAGACTGCCGTATTCGTCGACCACAAGGGCGAAATGCGTGTGCCGTCGAAGAAATTGCCGCATCTGGTCATCAAGCATCGTCGTGTCGGGAACGAAGTATGGCTTCATGGCGACCTTCTGGATGTCGAAGCCTTCATATGGATCGGCTGTTTCATCCACGTTGCGCTGGCGGGGATGCATCGTCCGCAAGAGATCCTTTGCATGGACGACGCCGACGATGTTGTCCGGCTCGCCGCTCCAGACGGGTAGCCTGCTGTGGCTCGACGCGAGACATTGCTCCAGGATTTTCTCGGGATGCTGACTGGCGTCTATCATCTCGATATCGCTGCGATGCCGCATGATCTCGTCGACTGTCCGGTCGCCGAGATCAAGGGCTCCGAGAAGACGGTCACGGTCCTCCTTCTCGACCGCTCCCTGGGAATGGCCGAGAGTGATCGTACCGACGATTTCCTCGCGTAGGGCAAGGATATGGCTGTCCGGGTCGGTCCTTACGCCAAAGATACGCAGCAAGCCGCGCACGAACGCACGGACCGCGCCAACAACCGGTGAGAATATCAGGATAGCTATTCGGATGCCGGGTGAAACCAGGGCGGCCGCCCGCTCAGCGTTGGTTATCGCGTAGGTTTTGGGCAGTACCTCGGCGAATACGAGAACCAGCAGCGTCATTACCAGCGTCGCGATGGCAACACCCGATTCACCGAAGGTTCGCGTGAACAGCGTGGTGGCCAACGAAGCGGCGAGGATGTTGACAAGGTTATTGCCCAGCAGGACGGACCCGATAAGGCGTTCGTTGTCCTCCGTGATCCTGAGTGCGCGCGCGGCGCCACGACTGCCGTTGTCAGCCTGAGAACGCAGCTTTCCACGACTTGCCGCCGTGAGCGCGGTTTCCGAACCCGAGAAGTAGGCGGAGAGCACCAACAGCCCGGCGATGGTTGCCGATGAGATCCAGAAAGCCGAATCGAGAGCGAATGAGGCGGAGACCATGATATTTTCCTGAGCCTGTCTTAATTGTGCCGTGAGATCCATTGAGGAGGCAGGTTGGTAATATGGCGCATTCGGCCAGCGTCCACCGCGGCTATCGACCGGCTGGCATATGTTCCGTTCACCGTAACCGTAACGGGCAAACGTGGCCTATGCGAAAGTCAGCTTCCGCGGGCCAGCGGATGGTGGTCAAGGACCAGCTGCTTGAGCCGTTCATCCAGGACATGGGTGTAGATTTCGGTTGTCGAGACATCTGAGTGTCCGAGTAGGGTCTGGATCGAGCGCAGGTCAGCGCCATTGGCCAAAAGATGGGTGGCGAAAGCGTGACGTAGGGTATGCGGCGTCACTTTGGCGGGGGAAACCTCGGCTGCGACCGCGATGTTCTTGATGATGGTATAGAAGCTGTTTCTCGTAAGATGGCCAGATTTACCGCGTGACGGAAACAGGAAGCGTGAAGGTCTGGCCCCATTCCTCCGAGCGACCGCCTCAGCATCGTCCCGCGTAGCGATCCATTCGGCAAGAGAGGCCCGGGCGGGTGGAGAGAGTGGTACCATCCGCTCCTTACCGCCTTTGCCGCGGACAAGCATTAGTCGGGGCATACCTCTTGCCGCTTCGACGGGTAGTCCGACAAGCTCGCTCACCCGCATGCCCGTTGCATAGAGGAGTTCCATGAGACAGGTGTTACGCTTGCGTTCCGGTTGGTTGCGGCCATGTTTCCGCGAAGCCGCCAGCAAACAATCCACTTCCTCCTCACTCAGGATCTTGGGCAGCAGCCTGGATTTCCTTGGCCCTTTGATCCGGAACGCGGGATTGTCGCCCCGCCAGCCTTCCTCGAAAACGAACCTGTACATTTGTCTGATGGCCGCGAGCCGTCTGGCGCGTGTCGCTATTGCCAGCCCGCGCGCCTCGCAATGTATCAGGTAAGCCTCGATATCGTCCGGGGACGCGTCCTCCAATCCGCGGCCGCGGCCATCAAGCCACTGCAGGAAGCCCGACAGGTCACGTAGATATGCCAGCTGTGTATTTTCCGCAGCCCCCTGTTCGGCAACCTGCGCTTCGATGAACGCCTGTATCCAGCGTTGGCTCATACCGGCCTGTCCAGGATCATCGCTTCGAGCGCGGCGCGGCGGGCCACCTCTTCCAGCCCCGCCTTCCGGAACAGAGCGATGGCTTCGGCAAGGCTGCCAAGATCGCCTGTCTCGCTATCGCGTATCTTCCGTACCGCGGCGAGGACCATCGCGCCCGGACTGTCATTGCCAGCGTATTCCGGAATGCGCTCCGGCGCATCGACCGCGCGGAAACCGTCGGCGATCGCTCGGGCGACGCCGTTCGGCGCCTCGGCGTTTTCAGGCCCCCCAATTGAGACCGCCCTCAGGAAGCGCTCGTCAATGTCTATGGGTACGTAATGTTCTGCCGCGGTCTCATACCCATCGGACAGAAGCATGATACGGTATGCAATGGAGCCGGCCGACATCTCCAGATCGATTTCGCGGAGTGCGTCGCCGTAGAGCTCTGCAAGTACCGTCTCAAGGCCCGTGCGCCGCATTTCCCGCCACGCGTCCGGCAGGGTTTCCGCGATTCTTTCGGAATCCCGGTCCCGGATGGCGGCGTCGACTCTCTGGATGGCGGCGGACCGTCTCCAAACCCCGCCCGATGCCTTCTGTTCCGGTTTGGCGTAAAGCCCGAGCAGAAGATTTGCGGATATGGCGCCAGACCGCGCGAGCCGCTCGGCGGCCTCCACCCGCGCCTTCCATCCGATATTCGATCTCAGGTCTGCCCGGGCGAACGCGCGCGGCAAAGTTTCCGTTGAAAGAGGTTCGCCGATCGCTTCATGGATCCGGAATTCCAGGGGGCTGGGGTGTGCCGGCACTGGAAGCGGCTCCGTCTCGTCTTCCGGATAAAGGTTCAGAAAGCGGGTCAGCAGTGCTGCGTCGGCTCCGCTGACCGCGCCGATCGCACGACCGGCCGCAAGTGTCACCGAGGCCGCGCCCAAGTCACCGTTGCGGGCGAGACAGAATACACGCGCGGAAAGGGATTTCAGCAGATCTGGAGTCCGGGAAAACCTAACGCAGGCTTCCCGCTCCGTTCCTGTCAGAAGACTGACGTCGAACCAGCGGCGAAAGCGTTCCGGGTCACTCGGGCCGACGCGTTCGAGAAGTGCTCGCGCCTGCTCGACCGCGCCGAGATCAAGGAGGGAATCTATGCGTTTCAGAAAAAGCCCTCCGCCGTCATCGGCTGTGCCGCTTCGGGGCGCTTCCGCGAGCAGGAGGTCAAACATAAGCCTTCGCATTGACGGAAGCGGGCCGTAACCTGTTTCGAGCAGCAGGGCGGTGATTCCGGAACTGTCGGCCGTCTCTAACAAGCCGGCTGGCAACCCGGTGACAGTGCCGGGGAACAGTCCGACGGAATTGGAGTTCAACTTGTCGGCGAGCGCTACGGAAATGGTCTCAGGACCCTGGAAATCGGTTCGGGTCGATTCGCTCTGGAGATATTGGGTCGCCCGTGATTCGGAAGCGGCTTCCATCAGGGAATCGGACAGCCAGTCGATCGCTGACAGCGGCATCTGCGCCCATGCGGCCCCGCAGCTCAGGACACACGCCAGACAGACATTCGCGATCCTAGTCAGCATCGATCGCTACCGGTTCCGTGACGTCTACATGGCGTGGCGATAGGTCACCCAGATAGGCGAAAGCCACCAGTCCAAGGGTAGCGACAATCAATGGCACCAGAACGATTATCGCCAGGGTCAGGAGTCTCATTTGCGTCTCGCTCGTCCACGGATCTCGATGTTCCGCGGTCTGGATCGGTTTCGGTACAGATATATATGGCATTTCCAGACGGGAATCGCCAATAGGTTCGGGAGCAAATCGACGGATGGAACCGTCCATGGATCTTCTACTCAAGAAAACGGTTGCCCTGGTGGGCATGATGGGATCGGGCAAGACCACGATAGGTCTGGCGGTCGCTAAGGCGCTGTCCGTGCCGTTCATGGACAGCGACGCAGAAATAGAGAAAGCCGCCAACCTGTCGATCACTGAGATTTTCGAGCGATGCGGTGAGTCTTTCTTCAGGCGTAAGGAGACGCAGGTGATCGTTCGCCTTCTGGAGGGCGAATGCGGGATTCTGTCCACCGGCGGTGGTGTTTTCCTAAATCCGGCGAACCGCCGCGTAATTTCCGAGACAGGTGTGGCGCTCTGGCTTCGGGCCGATCTGGAGCTTCTCTGGAGTCGGGTCAGGCGCAAGGACACGCGGCCGCTTCTCCAGACCGCCGATCCATTCGCGACTTTGGCCGAACTATGCGATGCGCGCAATCCCGTCTACGGCCTTGCTGACCTTAAAGTCGATATACGTGGGGAGTACACCGTCGAGGATACTGCCGGACGTGTGCTTGGTGCACTTCTGTCGCGCCCGGATGTCCTGGCGAGGCGCTCGTGACCGATACGGTTCGGGTTGAGCTCGGCTCGAGAGCCTATGATATCCGCATCGGCAAGGACTTGATCCGAAACGCGGGTCGGGAGCTGGCACCGTTGCTGCGTCGGCCGCGGGTCACCGTTCTGACGGACGAGACAGTGGCCGCACTGCACCTTGGCGTACTGAAGGACGCGCTTGCCGCTGAGGGCATCTCGGCCAGCCACCTGGCGTTGCCGGCAGGTGAGGTAACGAAGTCCTGGCGTTGGCTGGCGCACGCGGTTGAATGGTTGCTGGAACACAGGGTGGAACGCGGAGATGCCGTTATAGTTCTTGGTGGTGGCGTGGTCGGTGATATCGGGGGATTCGCCACCGCGATACTGCGTCGGGGCGTCCGCTATGTTCAGGTCCCCACGACCCTACTGGCACAGGTTGACAGTTCGGTGGGCGGCAAGACCGGCATAAATTCGTCTCACGGAAAGAATCTCGTGGGCGCGTTCCATCAACCGTCGCTCGTACTCGCCGATATCGGGGCTCTAGATACGCTGCCGGAGCGTGAGTTCCTTTCAGGATACGGAGAGGTGGTGAAGTACGGCCTTCTGGGCGACAGCGGGTTTTTCGCTTGGCTTGAGGCGAACGGGCGAGATCTGATCGCCGGTGACATCGGGCTGCGGGTGCAGGCGGTACGTCGGTCGGTTTGCATGAAAGCGGGGATTGTGGGGCGGGACGAGACAGAACACGGTGAGCGAGCCCTGCTTAATCTGGGTCATACCTTTTGTCACGCGCTTGAGGCGGCGGTCGGTTATTCGGGTCGGTTGCGGCATGGAGAGGGGGTGGCCATCGGATGTATGCTCGCGTTTGAGACCTCCGCACGGATGGGTCTGTGCACTCCGGAGGATCCCGCCCGTCTCCGCAGGCACCTGAAGGCGGTGGGACTGAAAGCGAACATCACCGACATTCCCGGTGAGCTACCGGACGCGGAGACGCTGATAGCTTTGATGGCTCAGGACAAGAAAGTCGTCGGTGATCGCCTACGCTTCATCCTGGCCCGCGGCATCGGGAAAGCGTTTATTGCCGAGAACGTTGACGCGGGACTCATCCGCTCGGTGCTTGCCGACGCCCTGCAAGGCGAGCGGCGCGAGTCCTGAACCTGGGTTGCGGCCGACCGTGTCTTTCGATGACGTTTCCGGATTCCAGTGGCGGATCGCTGTCGTTTGGGGCGACGGCGCGGGATGAACGTAGCGGGAGACAGCGCCAGCGGGATCGGAATGACTGGGTAAAGATCCGGCTGTGGCATCCCGGGAGTTGCCGTCGCCAGATCGCGGCGTCCCGACTTCGCCGCCGGGTCTGGCGATCCCTGAATTCCGGCAAGGACCCGGCATCAAGCGCCACCGGGCCGCCGGGAATGCAGCCGGGAGGGTGCCCGCAACCGTTCAGAACGGGATCTCGTCGTCGAAATCGCTGGAGGGGAGTGAATTGCCACCCTGATCGGGCTGCGGCCCGGCGTCTCCGGAGGTTGTCGCGTCGTAAGCTCCATATCCACTGGAGCGGTCATCTCCGCCGTAATCGGCTCCGCGGCCACCGTCACCGCTGCGGGGAAGCAGCACTAAATCTCCACGATACGGACGGATCGTGACCTCTGTCGTATACCTGTCCTGGCCCGACTGGTCCTGCCATTTACGGGTCTCCAGCTGACCCTCGAGATAGACCGACGATCCCTTGCGCAGATACTGCTCGGCGACTCGTCCAAGTCCTTCGTTGAAAATCGCCACCGAATGCCATTCGGTCCGTTCACGACGTTCTCCCGTGTTGCGGTCCTTCCAGGTTTCCGATGTGGCTAACCTTAGGTTGACGACCTTACCGCCGTTCTGGAAGGTCCGTACTTCGGGGTCACGTCCGAGATTTCCCAGCAAAGTGACCTTGTTTACTGATCGTGCCATTCCTGTCTCCCGCTAATGACGATTGTTTCCTGGTTCCGATTCCAGCATTTCCATTACGAAGGCGCAAGCCGACAGTTACGCTTGGGTACGACGGATTGTGGCGATCCTTTCACTCACTCCGGCAGTTCATCCGTAGTCCCGCTCACGGTCTATCTGGCCAAGAGGGGAGATGAACCGCTGATCCGCAGAGCTTGGGCGGTCCGCGGCATCCCGGGATCGGGAATCCGTGCGTCTCGCGCGGCCAATCGGCCTACCGTTCGGGCAGACTCCGGACGATCTTCATGGTCTCTGGGCTGGCCTTGGTCACCTTCAGGAACAGGGGTCCGTCGGAAAGTGCGTGATCCTCCGAGTGACCCTGGGATCACGCTTCATAGACGATCTCGCGGCGATTCGCAGAAGCTGGCCAGAAGGTACCTGTTCTCCGGCAGGCTCGAGAGCGGGTCGCGCTCGCGGCAGAGGGTCCGGCGGGATCGTCTTCAAGGCGTCCAAGAGCCGCTCGGTGAAGTGCAGGAAATCCGGGACGTAGGTGACGGACCAGCACGGGAAGAGCGCCCTGGTGACATTGCCGATCCAGTCCGTGCCGTCCGGGATCACCACCAGCGCGTCGGCGCCGTCCTGGCCAACAGCCGTTTCGAGCATCCCAGCCTGGCGCCAGATGGGCGAGGCCGACCCGTCCGCGCCGGGCGGATCCTCCCAGATGAGGTGCTCGAACGCCGCGGCCTTGAGGTCGGCCTCCGACTGAACCCTGACCGGGAACGGCTCGGGCTCCGCCTGTAGCCACCAGCACGCCTCAGCACGCGCAAAGAGAGGGTACCGTCGCCAGACCCACCGTTCCCGCGTCCCCGGCTGGGGAAGTATCGTCACGAAGTGCCGAAGGCGGCGTCCCCGCCTCTGCCGCCGTCAAGTTCCGGGGCGTCCAAGTGCTGTCGGGGGCCTGGATCGACCGAGACAACGAAGGGGGCCATGGGACCGAAAGTCAGGGTAGTGGGTCTGCCATCCGAACATGAAAAGGACGGCCATCACCACGACGAGGAAGAGCGCTTTCCTCATGGCGGGCCTACCATTGTCCATGCCTGCCCATGATGCCCAGCAGCCCTGTCAGGAAGGATCAAAGGGAATCAAGTGTAGGAAAGTCCTTGTGCCAAGCCAGGACTTTCCCACGCTATGGTGAGCGTGTCGTTTGGTAGCCGGATCAGGTATCGAGGCGGCTGGCTTTGGCCGGTTTGCCGCCAGCGGTGGCCGTCCGGACACAGAAACGGCTTCTTTCGGGCCCGAAAGGCGATTCGTTTCCGGATTTCCGGGCCGGGGTGGCGGTTCGCTGTCAAGAAAAATTAGCGTGGGATGATCCTGGCATCGAGGCAGCGCGGCTTGATTTCCCCGCGCCCCCGATTTAGTTTGAGGGAGCGATTGAGCCCCCAATGCCTGACGGACGACGCAATTAGGCCAGGTCCACGGGCGGAACCCGGTTAAGGAGGACCGCATGAACGGGATGACCGCGGCGGTGAGGGCGGAGCGCCCGGCGACCTACCGGGATGTCCTTGACGCGCCGACCCATATGGTGGCGGAAGTGCTCGCCGGCACCCTCTACACACAACCAAGACCGGCCATGCGCCACGCACGCGCCGGCTCCGTTCTCGGAATGGAGGTCGGCAACCCCTTCGACCGCGGCCGTAGCGGTCCCGGGGGATGGTGGATCGTCTTCGAGCCGGAACTGCACTTAGGCATGGATATCGTGGTGCCCGATCTCGCGGGATGGCGGCGCGCGACGATGCCGGACTATCCAGACGCGGCCTATTGCGAAACCGCGCCAGACTGGGTGTGCGAGGTGCTCTCGCCCTCGACCCGGCGCATCGACGGGAAAGAGAAGCGCACCATCTACGCCCGCGAGGGCGTGTCGCATCTCTGGTTCGTCGATCCCGACGCGAGGACGCTTGAGGTGTTCGAGCTGAGCGGGTCGCGGTGGGTCCTGCACGCGACGCTGGCCGATGACGCGCCGGTCTCGCAGCCGCCTTTCGGCGCTATCAGCTTCCCGCTGGACGCGCTCTGGCCGGAAGGGGCGGACCGCCCCTGATAGGATCGGGTGGATGATATCAACCCGGAATAGCCACGAATATGCCGTGAACCGGAGGTACCCATGACTGAAATGACAGAGGCATTGGGAGCGGAGAGACCGGTGACCGATAAGGTCGCGAGAGAGTTTCGGGAAAGGGAAACTCGGAAAGCGCGCGCGGGCTGAACGCGAACTGAAGGACACGGCTCGTGCCCGCGCGTCGTGCGCGACCACCGCTACGGATATGTCCACCTCTTCTCCGCTGTCGGTCCCAGATCGGCGGCGGGGCGGGACGGCGCCGGTCGAGGGACCTTAAGGTTCCCGCCAACGAAAGCGACCGGCTCGCGCTCGCGGCTTGGTCCGCGGGAGAGCGGGAGAAATGTCAGGGAATCAGAAATTCAGCCATATGAGAATCCCAGCCTTTTCCACAGGTGTCATCGCCTATAGTTCCCCGCCAAGGCAATAATGCGAACGGTGCGGATCCCAATGGACATAGGGTCCGGAAAATATACCTGTTCGCAGGGGAGGACTGCGCGATGAAGCGGCATGTGCTGACTCACATAGTTACCGTTGCCATTGGCATGGCGGCCGCTTCCGCGGCGGCCAAGGATCTGTTTTCCAGGGACGGCAGCCTTTGGGAAAACATTGGAGTCGTCGATAGACAGGCCGCGAGGCAGGGTAGGGGCCGTAATGTATCCGGCGAATACGGCTTGCCCGCATACCGTGGAGTTTACAAAGGCCCATATATCGCGATGGCCCGGGAGGCCGCGCGTCGGCACTCGGTTCCCGTGGATCTGTTCCTGAGGCTTGTCCAACAGGAGAGCGGCTGGCGGCAGGATGCGCGATCGCACAAAGGGGCTTACGGATTGGCGCAGCTGATGCCCGCAACCGCACGTCAACTGAAAGTCGACCGAGAGGATCCGGATCAGAACCTTGACGGCGGCGCGAGATACCTGCGTCAGCAATATGATCAATTCGGCTCGTGGGAACTGGCGCTAGCCGCTTACAACGCCGGTCCCGAAGCGGTGCGGAAGCACGACGGGATTCCACCATATCCCGAAACCAGGAACTATGTCGAAAGGATACTCGGAAACCTGGTTGAATGATGATGGGTGTAGCCGGATTTTTCCGACTTCGGCGAATTCCGGCTCTCGTTCCCACCCAGATCCCGGCCCTTTATCATTTTCCCGGGATTTGCGAGAATCCGAACATCGATTGTTAACTTTCTGCTACGAGAACACCACGCTAGGCAGGTAGTCTACATCTATGCAGGCCCGGGTCAAATCATGACTGAGTTCGAAATCGCCAGTCCCGCGCTTCGTGAAGCGGCGATTTGGGCAAATACCGCTATCGGAGCGGGGCAGATAGGCATCGTCTACTATGGCATCCGCGCCATGAACCGTTCGAGCAATGAACGCGCTGACGATCGGAACGAGCACGCAAAGGCGCTCAATGCCCTTATCCGTCAGTCGGATGCGAGCACCTGCGATTCTTGACTTCCGTCTGTGAGATCCGATGCCGAAATCAATCTCGTTTTGTCAGGTTAGCAATCCCCAGGATTCTCTCGCATCCGGGATCCGCTCCCGAGCCAGGCTTTCGGTTCCTGGGCTCCGCTGATCGGTTGGCGACCCGGTTGTTCCGAGTGAGCATTGAGATCAAGGAACGTACTCGTCCCCGGGCTCAGGGCGGACACGGGGAGGGCGGACACGGGGAGGGATGGGCGACGATGTTGCCCGCGCCGGAGCGTGCTCAGACCGTCACCGCGTCACCTATGTTGTCAACTCCGCGCTCCTCGAGCAATGTCGTGAGCCAGTTGGAGTCCATTTCAGGAACCGAAGAGAGCAGAAGGTCGGTGTAGGGATGATGCGGTGGCCTGAACATCTCATCTTTACAGCCCTGCTCCACGACCAGACCGTTGCGCATGACGACAACCTCGTCGGCAATCGATCGAACCGTCGCGAGATCGTGGGTGATGAACATGTAGGATAGATCAAGATCGTTCTGCAAACGGTCGAGAAGTTTGAGGATTCCCTCGGCCACAAGCTGGTCAAGCGCACTCGTGATCTCGTCGCATATGATGAACTTCGGGTCTGCGGCGAGGGCACGGGCAATGCCGATGCGCTGCTTCTGTCCTCCAGACAGTTCCGGCGGATAGCGGTCATAGAACCGTGACGGTTCCAGTTCGATGAGGTCCAGCAGCTCGTCGACACGGTGCTTCAGTTCCACTCCACGGAGACCGGAATAGAACTGTGCCGGTCGGCCTATGATCTCACTGATGCGTACCTTTGGATTGAGCGCGGTGTCAGCCATCTGATAGATCATCTGCACCTGACGGAGCTGGTCCCGGGTTCTGTTGCGGTAGTTCGGCGGCAGAGGAACGCCCCCGAACAGCACTTCGCCCGCAGTCGGGGGCAGAAGACCGGTGATCACGCGGGCGGCGGTTGATTTTCCGGAGCCGGATTCACCGACAACCGCAACTGTCATTCCCCTGTATATATCGAAGGATACCTGGTCGAGAACCTTCACCCCACCAGAATAGGCGGCATCCACGCCGCGGATCGAAACAAGCGGCGCGGAGCCACCCGGCCGGGATTTCTGCGGTCTCCGGAAACTTCTAACGGCCCATAGGGACTTCGTATAGTCCTCCTTCGGCCTGTCCAGCATCTCCTGCGTTGGCGCCTCCTCGACCTCGCGTCCGCGAAGCAGTACCTTGATGGTATCCGCCATCTGGGCCACCACCGCGAGGTCGTGCGTAATGTAGATCGCCGCGGTGTCGAACTGGTCGACGATGTCACGGATCGCCGCCAGCACCTCGATCTGTGTGGTAACGTCGAGTGCGGTGGTGGGCTCGTCGAATATGATCAGATCCGGTCGGCACGCCATCGCCATCGCCGTCATCGCCCTCTGCAGCTGTCCGCCGGAAACCTGGTGCGGATAGCGGAAGCCGATCTCGCGTGGATTGGGAAGCCGTAGGCGCTCATAGAGATCCATGGCATCCTCCTGGGCTTCAAGGCGTTTCTTGATGCGGTAATGTAGCGGGGCCTCCGTATGCTGGTCGATGATCCTGTGCGCTGGATTGAATGACGCGGCCGCTGACTGCGCGACATACGCGATCCGCGATCCCCTCAGGGCGCGTTTTTCCGCCTCCGAGGCAGTGGTCAGCTCAATGCCGTCGAAGTCGATGGAGCCGCCCGATATTCGGGTTCCGTCACGGGCATATCCCATGGCCGCCGCCCCGATTGTCGACTTGCCGGCACCCGATTCGCCTATCAGCCCCATGACCTCTCCGCGGCGCAGCGTGAGATCGACGCCCTTGATGATGTCGACCCATTCCTCCCCGGTATTGCCCTCGATCCTCAGCTCGCTGATCTCCAGAAGCGCCCTTTTCGCTTTTGACATCCTCATCACTCCTTGAGACCGGAGGACCGGAACAGCATCCAGTCGACAACGAAATTCACCGCTACGGTGAGCAGCGCGATCGCGGCCGCGGGAATGAGCGGGGTCAGGTCACCGAAGGAGATCAGGGTCGCGTTCTCCCGAACCATCGAGCCCCAATCGGCGGTAGGAGGCTGGATCCCCAGACCAAGGAACGAAAGGCCGGCGACGAGCAGGAATACGAAGCAGAACTCCAGACCGAACTCGGCGACAAGCGGGGCCGTCGAATTCGGCAGGATTTCCTTCCTGATCAGGTACCAGGTCTTCTCGCCCCTGAGTTTCGCGGCCTCGATATAGTCCATCACAACGACGTTCCCGGCGACGGCGCGCGTGAGCCGGAATACCCGTGGTGCATATATGATCGCCACGGCAACGATGATGACGATGATCCTGGGGCCGAATATCGATAGCATCAACAGCGCGAAAATCAGCGACGGAATCGACATTATGACATCCGCCGCACGGCCCAGAAGCTGGTCGAACCAGCCACCTTTGGTGGCCGCAAACAAACCGCCTAACGCTCCCAGAAAAAAGGCCGAGACTGTCGCGACCAGCGCCAGCCCCACGGAATTCCGCGCTCCGTAAACGATCCTGCTGAACATGTCACGTCCCAGCTGGTCCGCGCCGAGAAGCATGTTCTCGTCGGCAGGGGCGAATGCC
Source organism: Paracoccaceae bacterium (assembly GCA_965221405.1). GTDB lineage: Bacteria > Pseudomonadota > Alphaproteobacteria > Rhodobacterales > Rhodobacteraceae > JAPOUP01. The sequence goes on from CBDCSE010000001.1 coordinate 72,288, forward strand.
GAGGAGATGATCTCTGACTCACCGTAGGGCGCGATCCAAGGCGCGAATATACCGGCTATGGCATAGGTGAAGATCACGAACAGCCCGAAGGCGGCCGTCAGCGGCGCGGTCCTGAGCTCCCTGGCGATTCCCGTTGGCATGATGATGACAAGAAACTCGCGAAAACAGTAGGCCACGCCCGCGGCGAAAGCGAGCAGCCCCGCGCCGATGGCCACCGACCTCAGCGCGGCCGTGCCGCCGACTATGGCAAGCACGAAAGACGCGAGTGTCAGCGAGAACAGGATCAAGAACGGACCCTGCCTCTGCTGGAAGGCGGCGAGGCTCGACGCGATGAGCAGGAACGCGAAGTAGGCGACTGCGAAGGCGTTCACGCCGCGATCCTCCTATTTCGGATGCCGAAGCCGCGGGTTGGTCAGAATCGCACCGACATCCGCGGCGAGGTTGAGAAGGATGAACGTGGCGGCGAAAATCAGGCAGCATGCCTGGACAATGGGAAAATCCCTCTTGGCCACGGCATCGACAAGAAGTTGGCCGATCCCGGGGTAAACGAACACCACCTCGACGAGGACGACACCGGTGATCAGATAGGCGAGGTTCAGGGCAATGACGTTGATGATCGGTGCCCAGGCGTTTGGAAGGGCGTGCCGGGCGATGACCTTCCAAGGGGGCGCGCCCTTCAGCCGCGCCATCTCGATGTAGGGTGACGCCAGAAGATTGATGATGGCCGCGCGCGTCATTCTCATCATGTGCGCCGTGACAACCAGAACGAGGGTCAGCGCCGGAAGGAAGGTCCGCTCGAGCAGCTCACCGAACGTCATGTCGCCGCTCAGACTCGCGATCGCCGGAAACAGTCCCGTCTTCACCGCCAGATAGAGAATCAGGATGTAACCCAGAAAGAACTCCGGGCTGGAGATCGACGTCAGCGTCAGCACGTTGGCGATACGGTCGAACAGAGAATTGCGGAGCAGCGCCACCAGAACACCGAGACAGATTGCGAACGGAACGGCGATCACGGCGGCGTAGGCAGCGAGAAACAATGTGTTCAGGAAACGGTCCGAGATCGCGTCACCGACACTGTCTCCCGATATCAGCGAGACGCCGAAATCCCCGACGACCGCGCCCGAAAGCCATTCAAGGTACCGCACGACCGCCGGTCGGTCGAGGCCGAGTTCCTGACGCAGTGTCTCAACGGTCTCCTGGGTGGCACCCTGTCCAAGAACCGCCTGCGCCAGATCTCCGGGAAGCAGTTCGACCATGAAGAAGATGATCACCGAAATCACCAGCAGCGTCACAAGGCCTAGCCCGAGCCGCCTGAGGACAAGTCCTAGAATGTCTCCCACCGGTCACTCCCTATGGACACCCGCCTGGTCCGATGTTCCCGTCCGGCACGTCGAGTGATGGCCGGACGTCAGCGGCCCCGGGCACTACCGCACCCGGGACCGTTCGCGAATTCAGACGAACCACCAGCGGCTGGCGCTCCTTGCGCCATCCGCTTCCCAGGATGCGGCCACGCTCGGGCCGTGCCGGACGTTCCTGCGCCGTGCGTAGACGAAGTTGACGAACATCGGGATGATGGTGCCGCCCTCGTCGCGCGCGATCATGCACATTTCGTGATACATCTCGGCGCGACGCGTCTCGTCCAGTTCGGCTTTCGCCTGCAGAAGCAGTTCATTGAAGCGATCGTGCTTCCAATGCGCTTCGTTCCAGGCCGCGTCCGCCTTATAGGCAAGCGTGAACATGTTGTCCGGAGTTGGCCGTGCGCCCCATTTCACGAAGACGAAGGGTTTTTTCAGCCACACGTCCGCCCAGTAGCTGTCGGACGGCTCGCGCACCGGCGTGATGTCGATACCCGCGGCCTTGGCCTGTTCGGAATAGAGGACCACCATGTCGACCGCACCTGGAAGCACGGAATCCGTCGCCGAAAGCTCGACGCTGAGCGAGTCGAGGCCGGCTTCCCTCAGGTGGAACCTCGCTTTGTCGGGGTCGTATGCGCGCTGTGGGATATCCGCTGGGAAGTAAGGCATGTTAGGCGAGACATGGAAGTCGTTGCCCGGAATACCCGTTCCGAACACGATCTTCTCGATGATCTCTTCCCTGTCGATCGCATGCTTGAGAGCGAGCCGGACATTGTTGTCTTCGAACGGAGCGACGTCGGTGAACATCGGCAGGGTGATCGCCGAACCGGAGGGTATGTTGTCAACCTCGATCTCCGGGTGGCGCTGCAGCAGCGCCAGTGTCTTGAGGTCAACGGACGTGACCGCGTCGACGTCGCCGGACACCAGCGCCGCCTGACGGGCGTTCGGATCGTTGAGCACCGACATTTCGACCCGGTCAAACCATGCACCCATGCCGTGCCATCCCTCATGCCGCTCCAGAAGCGTGCCGACACCGGGATCATGTTCGAGGATGCGGTAGGGGCCGGCCCCTGTTTGGCTCTGCCAGTCGATCGTTCCGTCGTCATTGGCCGGAAGCATCGCCAGATGGTAGTCAGTCATGACCCAGGGCAGGTCCGCAAAGCCCTGGGCAAGTTCCAGAACGATCGCCTGATCGCCGTCCGCCCTGATGTCGACGACACTCTCAAGTAACGGTTTTGCGGCGGACGATGTCTTTTCCCCCCGGTGATGGTTCAGCGAGGCGATCGCGTCGGTAACGGTGAATGGTCGACCGTTATGGAAAGACGCGGTTCGATCGAGTTCGAATGTCCAGGTCCTGGCGTCCGGCGTTGCACTCCAGCTCTTCGCCATATCGGGGCCGAGACCGTTGTCCGACGTTATCATCGTGAGGTAGCTACGATGCGTATGCGCCAGCTGGATTTCCCCTATCGACTGGTACTTTCCGGGATCCATCTGGTCCGCCGTGTTGCCGTCATGGACGCCGAGACGGAACGTGCCACCTTTGGTCGGTGTCTGTGCGGCCACCCTGGACGCCCAAAGTCCGGTGGCGGCGGTTGCCGTCAGGCCAGCCGCGGTGGCATGCGAAATGAAGGACCGCCGTGACAGCCGTCCGCGACGGGCCTCCTCCGCGATACGATCGATAAGGATCCGCTTCTCACTTTCTCTGGTCATGATGTCTCCGTCACTCTGATCAGCAGCGGCCTCGCCGGGATTGGCGCCTACGCGCAGTCGCGCGAACATAAATAAAGATTCGCAGACACACAACAAACATGATGTTGTGGTGTTACCCATTATCTTGGGTGTGACCGGTGTGCGTGTTCTGCATCCTATGTCCGCTGAAGGATGCAAGGAAAGCGGCACGCCCGGGGGAACCATGGTTTCGTGTAGGATTCTGTGCCGGAACCCGTGCTCGCGGAGACTTTCAGGCCAGTCTGCGCGACCGTGTCAACGGGAGCGGAAATCATCGGGGGATGTTGAGCCGTCGCCAGTCACGCATCCTTGTGCGGAACCAGGTGCGCTGCCTCTTCGCGTACCGTCTGGTCGCTGTCTTTGCCGCGGAAACCGCGTCGTCGAGGTCACGCTTTCCGCGTAGGTGCTCAACCAGTTCCCTGGCGCCGATGGCTTTCGATGAGGGCAGGGCGGGATCCCAGCTGGCGAGGTTGTCTCTAACCTCATCGACCGCACCTTCCCTGACCATCGCGTCGAACCGCCGGTCGATCCTGTCAGCGAGCCAGTCACGGCCCACGTCAAGAAGCAGGGGCTGGGCGCCTCCGAGAGGTATCAGGGGATCGGGAGCGTCTTGCTGCCACGCCGCCATCCCGCGTCCCGTCGTACGCCAAACCTCCCACGCGCGCAGAATCCGCATGGGATTCGCGACATCGACGCGGGACCGGGTCGCCCCGTCCAGATCGGCCAGTAGCGCGGAGGAACCCCCCGAACGTAGCCGCTCCCGTGCCTCGACCCGCAATTCCTCCGGTATCGGTGGGATATTCACGAACCCCTCCGTCAGCGCCGTGAGATACATCCCGGTTCCGCCCACCACGATCAGTCGACGGTCTTTGGACAGCAGCGCCGCGAGGTCACGAAGCCAGTCGCCGACCGAATGGCGCGAAGCGCCGGGGACATGGCCGTAAAGAAGATGTGGCGCCACCGCCTCCTCGTCCGGTCCCGGGCGGGCCGTAAGGATCCGCCAGTTCGCGAATACCTGCAGCGCATCGGCGTTCACGATCACCCCGCCCTGTTCAGACGCGATCTCCAGCGCCAGCGAGGACTTGCCACTCGCAGTGGGTCCGGCGATCAGGACAGGCAGCTCCGACGAGAGCGAATCCAGGATTTCGTGTCTCACGCTACTTCCCGTGCATTGAACATTCGCCTCCCCTCAGTCATCCTACGTCAAGGCCAACGGAGCCACGAACGGAGCGAGGACATGCCATGACCGAACTGACGGGACCAATTACAGGCTTTTCCGAAACCACGGGCACGGCTGTGAAAGCGCAGGCTCAGGATGACTGCTGAGGCGTCCGAATCCCAGCGGGAATCTCGTGTGCGCCGATATCGACGCATCATGCTCAAGATATCGGGCGAGGCGCTCATGGGCAGCCAGGGCTTTGGCCTGCATCCCCCGACGGTCCAACGCGTCGCCGACGAGGTGAAGTCCGTCCACGGTCTGGGGGTGGAGGTCTGCATGGTTATCGGTGGCGGCAACATCTTCCGGGGTCTTCAGGGTTCGGCGCAGGGCATGGAGCGGACGACTGCGGATTACATGGGCATGCTTGCGACGGTCATGAACGCCCTGGCCATGCAGTCTGCCCTCGAACTGTCCGGCGTCTACACCCGTGTCATCAGCGCGATTCCCATGGACCAGGTGTGCGAACCCTACATCCGCCGCCGCGCGGTGCGGCATCTGGAGAAGGGACGCGTCTGCATTTTCGCCGCCGGGACCGGCAACCCCTATTTCACCACCGACACGGCGGCGACACTGCGCGCGTCCGAAATGGGCTGTGAAGTGATCTTCAAGGCAACGAAGGTTGATGGGGTCTACGACCGTGATCCCGCGACACACGCCGACGCGCGGCGCTTCGACATGATCACCTACGACATGGTACTGGCCAGGCAGCTTGGTGTGATGGATGCCACGGCGATAGCCCATGCTCAGGGCAACAAACTGCCGATCATCGTCTTCTCTCTGGATGATCCGGGTGGATTTCGCGGTGTGGTTCTTGGGGAAGGTACCTATACAACGGTGTGCGGTAGCCTTAATCCGGAAGATGGAATACCAAGGGAGTGATCTCGGGAGCGACGCTTAACGGGAATGAAGCCATGCCAGAAGACGATCAGGACATCGATGTAGACGACCTCTCCCGCAGAATGGATGGGGCGGTCGCGGTTCTCCGCAAGGAGTTTGCGACACTCAGGACCGGACGGGCCTCGGCCGCGATGGTGGAGCCGGTGACCGTCGAGGCCTACGGGGTCCAGACACCCATCAACCAGCTGGGTTCGGTCAACGTGCCCGAACCCCGGATGGTGACAATAAATGTCTGGGACAGATCGCTCGTGACCAATGTCGAGAAGGCGATTCTCGAATCGGGACTGGGAATCAATCCACAGACGAACGGGACGATCATCATGCTTCCGATACCGGAACTCAACGAGGAGCGCCGGCGGGAACTCACCAAGGTCGCGGGCCAGTATGCCGAGAGCGCGCGTGTATCGATCCGCAATGTCCGCCGTGACGGTATGGACCGGTTAAGGAAAGCGAAGACCGCCGGCATGGCCGAGGACGAGAGCAGGATATGGCAGGACGAGATTCAGGAACTGACCGACAGCCGTATCAGGATGGTCGATGACGCGCTGGAAGCGAAGCAGTCGGAGATCATGCAGATCTAGCGTTTCCGGCTCAAGGGACGTGGATTAATGTCACCCGTTCAGGTGATGGTGGCCTTGGTGAGGAAACACCCGGGGCAGGGGAGCGGATGTGAAGCGGGATATGGGCGACGGGCCGCATCATGTGGCCATAATCATGGACGGTAACGGCCGCTGGGCGCAGCAGCGGGGACACCCCCGGCTCTACGGCCACCAGGCCGGGGCACGCAGGGTGCGGGAGATCGTCCGGATCTGTCCGGATCTAGGGGTTAAATACCTCACGATATTCGCGTTCTCGACCGAAAACTGGAAGCGCACCCAGATCGAGGTCGCCGGGCTTATGACGCTTTTCCGGCGTTACATCACGCTCGAGACCAGAGCTCTTGTTCGGGAGGGAGTTCGGGTAAGGTTCATCGGTGATCGAATCCGTCTGGACGAGAAACTTGTATGGCTCATGGACGAACTGGAACTGCTGACGGCGGAGAATTCCCGAGTGCATCTGACGGTCGCGTTGAACTATGGAGGGCGCGACGAGGTGGCCAGGGCGACCAGGCGCCTCGCTCAGGAGGTCAGGGCGAACCGGTTGAATCCCGATACCGTCAACGAGGCGACCTTCGCCCATTACCTCGACACCTATTTCCTTCCCGATCCTGATCTCGTGATCAGGACGAGTGGAGAGGCCAGGATCTCGAATTTCCTGCTGTGGCAGTCAGCCTATGCCGAGTATGAGTTCGTTGACACGTTGTGGCCCGATTTCACCAGGGAAGCCTTCGCCGAAATCGTTGACGGTTACTCCGGTCGTGAGCGAAGATTCGGTTCGATCACCGCATGATTCCCCCGGACCGCTGGGATGACCTGTCGCAGCGGGCGCTCACCGGAGGTGCGCTGGCCGCATTGGGCGGAGCCGCGATCTGGCAGGGGGGCATGGCGTTCGGGTTCACCGTCGCGCTGGTGGTTGGCGCGATGGTCTGGGAACTGGCACGCATGGGTTCAGGCGACCGGAGCCTGACGGGTGTTCCGCTTGGCGTTCTTGCCAGTGTCTGCGTATTGATCCCGCATCATGTCGATCTTTCCCTTGCGGTGGTGGTGCCCGCCATTCCCGCTGTCGCCGCATTTACGTTCGTTCATGGCGACCGGCTGCTGTTTGCCATCTGCGTGTTCTGCGTCGTGGTGGCCGGTTGCGGCTTCATCGGATTCCGGAACGAGCACGGGGCGCTGCCGACGGTCTGGTTGGCGACGGTAGTGGCCACAACGGATGTCGCGGGATATTTCGGCGGGCGGATTGCAGGCGGAAGAAGGTTCTGGCCCGCGGTGAGTCCCGCGAAAACCTGGGCTGGCGTCTTCTCGGGTTGGTTCGCGGCGGGGCTGGCCGGACTCGCCTTTTCCCCCGGCTCCCCGTTCGGCCTTCATCTGGTATGGGTTTCCGTGCTGGTGGGTATCGCCTGTCAGGCGGGCGACCTCGCCGAAAGCGCGGTGAAAAGACGGGCCCTCGTAAAGGATAGCGGCGGTGTTCTTCCCGGGCATGGCGGACTTCTCGATCGGTTTGACGGGTCGGTAGGCGCCATTCTCCTGGTGACACTGATTCAGGCTTTCCGGTAAAATCCGGCCTGACCGGCGGCGGGAATGGCCTCGTCGCGCCCCGGGTCAGGCGCGTGCGGCCCGCGACATTGAATTCCCGCGGGAAAGCTGCCATTTACCCGCTTGGCTCCGATCGTGGCCGCAGTAAGGCTATCCCGAGGCCGCGACCCGCGCGGACGGGTGGCCGGAATCACCTGAAGGGCGGATCGACAAGGACAGGAACCCATATGCTCGACCTGATACCGAATTTCGGCAATGTCCTGTATACGATCGGCGCATTCCTGATCGCATTCGGCGTTGTGGCCGCGGTGCATGAATATGGTCATTACATTGTCGGACGGATCTGTGGGATCAAGGCGGAGGTCTTTTCTCTGGGCTTCGGCCCCGAGGTCTGGTCCCGTGAGGACCGGCATGGGACCCTCTGGCGCGTCGCATGCCTGCCGCTCGGCGGATACGTGCGCTTCGAGGGGGACGGAAACGTGTTCGGCACCACGAGGGCGCAGGACGCCAGGATCCCTGGGGAAACCGGGAGCCTGAGGTCTCCGGGACTGCGCTATACCATAGACAGCGCCCCAATCTGGGCACGGGCCGCGACCGTCGCCGCCGGGCCCATGTTCAATTTCGTCCTTTCCGCCCTAATATTCGCATCGGTCATCATGATCAGGGGAATTGCTGCCGATCCGCTGGTCGTCGATGGGCTCAGGTCAATGCCCGGCCCAGCCACCGAACTGCTTCCGGGTGACGAGATCATCGCGGTTGACGGTCGGGACGCTCCCGAAGTGGACGGGTTCGCCGCGTTCGTCTCCAGCCTCCCGCCATCACCGTCGCTTGACTACACGGTGCGTCGCGGCGGCCGCATCGAGACGGTCAGCGCACCGCACCCCCTGCCATCCGTCATCGTCAGCGTGGCACCGGGTTCGGCCGCGGCTGACGCCGGCCTGCTCAGGGACGATGTCGTGCTCTCGGTGAACGGCGGGGAGATCTGGACTTTCGATCAGCTTCGTGAGGCCGTCGAAGCGTCCGGCGGCGACTCGCTTACGCTCGGGCTGTGGCGCGACGGAACGACGCGCGAGGTATCGCTTCTGCCACGCAGGACGGATCTTCCACTGCCGGACGGCGCGTTTGAGACACGGTATCTGATTGGGGTCACCGGCGGTCTGCTGTTTGAGCCCGGGACCCGAAGCCCGGGCCTTGGCCACGCCATTGGATACGGGGTCGAGCAGACCCTGGACATAATCCGCCTGTCACTCTCCGGCGCATACCATATCGGGGCAGGGCTGATCAGCTCCTGCAACCTGCGCGGCCCGATCGGAATTGCCGAGACCAGCGGTGCCGCGGCAAGCCAGGGTTGGGCGAGCTTCATTCAGTTCATTGCCGTGCTGTCGGCAGCCATAGGCTTGATTAACCTTTTTCCGATTCCGGTTCTTGATGGCGGGCATCTTGTCTTCCATGCCTGGGAAGCGCTGACCGGAAAACGGCCCAATGATAGGACGCAAAGCATACTCACGGGAATTGGACTCACCCTGATTCTGGCGTTGATGGCTTTCGCGCTCCTGAACGACATACGCTGTCCATGAACTTGATGGAACACATGGGCCATGATCGGGACCGCACCCCCGTCTGGACCGACCGACGGTCACAGTCGGATAGGTTTTCCAGACGGAGATCCGGCATCCGGCTGAGCCATGCCGGTAACGCTTGACTGATACCGTCCGCCGATCAACCGAACGCATCCGTAGTGATCGTGTCGGGACGGGCAACGTCTGAATGCCGCGTCGCGCGGTGGTGGCCAAAGGCGGATAGTGATTGAGGTTTATCCTATAAAGCATTGAATGAAAACGTTTTCCGCGTAATGGATATGGATGGAAATGGATGGACATGGTGCCCGCTGATAACAGGATGGCACGAATGGTGCGCCGTACGCGATCTCGAACCGGATCGGATCATCCTTGCGGCAGTCCCTCGAAGCCGGGCGGTGCGCTCAATGTGGATGGTCTTTTGACAACCATAGGCAACACCGTTACTCAGACGAAAAGGCTTGGGAGAGCTTCATGAGCCTCTGGGATCGAAGTGGGCGGGAAGCCTGCGCAACGGATTTTGTGATTCAATCGATCGGGTTGGCGGTCCTAGCCTTCACTGCCGGACTGTTCCTCGCTTTCGGTTCCTCAGCCCAGACACAGAGCTATCGCTTTGACGACTTCGAGATTGAGGGTGCGGTGCGCGTCGAGCCGGGCACCATTCTCAGCTATGCGGGACTTTCCGAGGGCATAGAGGTTACCGCCGGCGAACTGAACGCCGCCTATCAGGCTGTCCATGAATCACAGCTGTTCGAGACGGTCGAGTTCGAACCGCGGGGTAGCACGCTGCTGATACGGGTGAGCGAGTACCCGACCATCAATTCCGTCAATTTCGAGGGTAACAGGCGCGTCGGTGATGACGTGCTTGAGCCAATCGTGCAGTCGCAGCCCCGTGATTTCTTCAATCCCAGTGTCGCCGAGGAAGACGCGGCACGTATCACGCAGGCCTACGAGCAGATGGGTCGACTGGCGGCGGGAGTGGATCCAGTGATAATCCGCCGGTCCAACAACCGCGTCGACCTGGTCTTCGAGATCAGGGAGGGTAGGGTCTCGGAGGTCGAGCGCATAGGCTTTGTGGGAAACCGGAACTTTTCCGACCGCCGTCTGCGGCGGGTGCTGGAATCGAAACAGGCTGGACTTTTCCGTCAGTTCGTCCAGCGGGACACGTTCGTGGCGGATCGGATCGAATTCGACAAGCAGGTCCTGCGTGATTTCTATGCCTCGCGCGGGTTTGTCGATTTCGAGATACTTTCGGAGACCGCGGAATTCTCACGGGAGCGCGATGCGTTCTTCGTGACATTCAATATCCGGGAAGGTCAGCAGTTCAGGTATGGAGAGATCACGACCACCTCGGCTCTCCCTGAGATCGATATCGAGGATTTCCAGGACGCGATCCGCGTCAGGTCGGGGCAGACATATTCCCCTGTCGGCGTGGACACGACGATCACCCGACTGGAGCGGCTGGCGACCCAGAAAGATCTTGATTTCGTCAGGGTTGATCCACGGGTGAGCCGTAATGAGCGGGCACTGACGCTCGATATCGAGTTCCAGGTGGTCAGGGGGCCGCGTATATTCGTGGAGCGCATCGACATCGAGGGAAACGCTACGACGCTCGACAGCGTCATCCGAAGCCGGTTCACCACCGTGGAAGGCGATCCGTACAATCCGCGCGAAATTCGTGACGCCGCCGCGCGTATCCGGGCACTGGGCTTCTTCTCGACAACGGAAGTGGAAGCGCGCGATGGCTCGTCCCCAGACCGGGTTGTGATCGATGTGGATGTCGAGGAGCAGCCCACAGGCAGCCTTGCGTTTGGCGCGAGCTACAGCAGCGACTCCGGGTTGGGCGGAAACATAACCTTCTCGGAGCGGAACTTTCTCGGCCGCGGGCAGGCCCTTTCCTTTGGCTTCGACACCACTTCCGCCACCAATTCATACAGTTTCGGCTTCGTGGAACCCCTGTTTCTCGACCGTGACGTTCAGTTCGAGATCGATCTTGGGTACGAGACGACGGATTCGGAGGACAACACCGATTTCACGACGTCAAGCGTCGTGCTCCGTCCGTCACTGTCGTTTCCACTGGGGGAAAGAAGTCGGCTGGGTGTCCGTTATTCTGCCGAGCGCAGCGAACTGACGGTCAGGGATTCCGACGACTCGGTCGATGTCGATGATGATGACGCTGCGGAATTCCGTTACTCCGGCATTCTGGACACTGAAGGGAACTTCGGCAACCGTGTTTCAAGTTCGGTAGGTTATACATACGGGCTCCGAACATTGGATTCGGGACTGAATCCGGACGCGGGAATACTCTTCCGTTTCAGTCAGGATCTGGCCGGTCTGGGGGGGGACGCGGAATACATCGAGACCACGGCGCTCTTTGTCGCCGAGCGCAGGCTCCCGGCACGGGACGTGACGCTGCGAACGATCTTCGAGGGTGGAGTCCACCATTCATTCAGTGACCGCGGCAGCAGTTACACGGAGCGTTTCAGCGTGACGGGGAGAATGCGTGGATTCGAGGTGAACGGTATCGGCCCGCGTGATTACGGTGTCCGTGAAATCGAGGACGACGCCGATCTGACGGCGTATGAATTTGTCCGGGAGGCCGATGGCAAAATCTGGAGCAGCAATGCCGATGCACCCCCTGATGGCTGTATAGCCGGGAGTGTGACCACCCCGGTGAAGGAACCAGGGTCAGACAGCTGTATCGGGCTGGTCAGGACGAACACATTGCGTGGGAACTATTTCGCCGTGGCCAAACTTGAGGCGGAGTTTCCGTTGGGCATTCCCGAGGAATACGGCATCAGGGGCGGTGCCTTCCTTGACGTCGGTAGTGTCTGGGGTCTGGACAATACGGATGTCAGGCTGACACGCGGTGAAGCCAAAGAGGGTGATCGGATTCCCACGCCCGCCGTCGACGATGGCTTCAAACTGCGCGCCGCCGCGGGCCTCTCGGTGCTTTGGGATACGCCTATCGGTCCGCTGCGCTTCAATTTCTCGCGGGACGTGGTCAAAGAGGACTATGACATACCCCGTAGTTTCGATCTGACAATCTCGACACGGTTCTAGGCGATGGCGGTGCTGTGGTGGGGGCCACTTATGGTGGCTTTCCAGCTATTGTTTCTTTCCACGGGTCTCGCCGAGGAGGCGGTTTCCGTGCGAGCCCCAATCCTCGTCGTGGACTGGGACCGTCTTTTTTCCGATCCCCGCGTTGAACAGAGGGTTCTGGGTGGAATCACCGAGGAGCGGGCCGGTTTGGTGGCCGAGAACGCCCGGATCGAGCGGCAGCTGACCGCAGAGGAGCTTGAACTTGCCGAGCGCCGCCCGCAGCTGGAGACAGCGGAGTTCCAGGAATTGGCGGATGCCTTCGACCGTAAGGTGCAGCGCATCCGCGCCGCTCGGGATGCCAGGGAGCGTGACCTTCAGCGACGTGTCGGCGTGGAGTGGCGGAAATTCCGCCAGAAGGTCGAGACTTCCCTTATCATCGAGATCATGCGGGAGCGTGAAGCGGTGCTGGTGATGGACCGCAACCTGGCCATCATATATTCAACGACAATTGACATCACCGAGGAGGCCATCAATCGTATGGACGCGCTTCTTGACGCATCCCCGGCGCAGGGGGACGACCGGCCACCCGTAGCTGGACCGTCACCTGTCGGTGGGCAGGTCCAATGACACCCTTCGGGATTGCGGGAGATACCGTCAGATATGCGCCGGAACTCCGGGCAAGGCCGCGGCCTTCCGCGGCATCAGTTGCCCGGAGTTCCGGCGCGACCCGGTTTTGCCAGATTGGCGCCGCGTTCGCCGGTTATAGGCGTCGGAGAGTCCCGCAACGCGATGACCGCGTCCGTTGAATGGAAAGCAGGCGTATGACCGATGAATTGAGGACGGCGGACATCGATTTGATCAAGCGGATCATTCCGCACAGATATCCGTTCCTGATGGTTGATCGTGTTAGGGAGATCGACGGCATCGCCTCGGCTGTCGGCGTGAAGAACGTGACTTTCAACGAACCCCACTTTCAGGGCCACTTCCCGGGTACACCGATCATGCCCGGGGTCACGATCGTCGAGGCCATGGCGCAGACCGCCGCCGTGATGGTCGGCATGGCGCAGGATGTGGCCGATAAGGGCTTCCTGATTTATTTTCTGGCGATAGACCGGTGCAAGTTCCGCAATAAGGTCGTTCCGGGCGATGTATTGGAACTTCATGTCGAAACGGTTCGCAGCGGATCAAGGATATGGCGTTTCAAGGGGCGCGGCGTTGTCCGGGGAAACCTGGTCGCGCAGGCGGAATTCACCGCGATGATTGACAGGTCGGCCGCCGACTGATGTCAATCGCTCACAGCGCCACAATCCATCCCGGAGCAATCGTTGAGGATGGCGCGGTGATCGGAGAGGATTCCTCTATCGGACCGTTCACCTTGATCGGTCCGAAAGTGCGGATCGGCAGAAACGTGACCATAAAAGGGCACGCGGTCGTGACGGGCTCGACCCATATCGGCGACGGAACCACGATCTTCCCTTTCGCCACGATCGGCGAGATACCTCAGGACCTTAAGTTCAGGAACGAGGAAACCTGCCTGGTTGTCGGAAGGCGAAACAGGATTCGCGAGGGTGTCACCATGAACACCGGCACCGCCGGCGGTGGAGGCGTAACCCGGGTGGGCGACGACGGTCTGTTCATGGCCGGCGCACATGTGGCACACGACTGCCAGGTGGGCGATCGGGTGATCATGGTGAATAACTCCGCGCTTGCCGGGCACTGCATCATCGGAGACGACGCCATCATCGGTGGACTCAGCGGGATCCATCAGTTCGTTCGCATAGGTCGGGGCGCGATCATCGGGGCCGTGACAATGGTGACCAAAGACGTCATCCCGCATGGTCTGGTACAGGCGCCCCGCGGCGTACTCGATGGACTCAATCTCGTGGGAATGAAACGCAGGGGAATGCCGCGGGAAGATATCAACGCGATGCGCGCCGCATACCAGATGCTTGCGCAGGGGGAGGGAACGTTCCGGGACAGGGCCCAGAGGCTGTGTGAGGAGGCGGACAGCGTATATGTGCGTGAGGTGGCCGAATTCATACTGGAGACCTCGGACAGGTCGTTTCTGATTCCGGACTGATGGCTCGGCTGGCGATTCTGGCGGGACGGGGAGTATTGCCGCACGTGATTGCGGAGGCGCATCCGAACGCGCTGTTCGTGCATTTCGAGGGCGTTCCTGTGGAACTGCCGGCAAACGAGAAACTTCATGCATCCCTTGAAAGGATCGGCGAACTGTTCTCGGGACTTCGCCATGGCGGCGTCACCGAACTGGTCTTCGCCGGAAGTCTTGAGCGGCCGAAGCTCAACCCTGCCGGATTCGATTCACGGATGCGGGAACTGTTTCCGCGCATATTCCCGGCGATACGGTTGGGAGATGACGGGCTTCTACGTGTTATCGCGGGAATCTTCGAGGACGAAGCGTTCGAAATCCGTGGTGCGCACGAGCTGGTCACTGACCTGACCGCGCAACCTGGGCTTCTGGCAGGTTCCACTCCCTCAAGTATAGACCGAGAGGACGCCCGACATGCTTACGGGATAGTCTCGGCGCTTTCCGGATTGGATGTCGGACAGGCTGCCGTGGTTGCGGAAGGCCAGGTGCTTGGTATCGAGACGGTGCAGGGAACCGATGCGATGCTTCATTTTGTTGCAAGGGCGACTTCAGGTCTCGCGCATCGCAGGAATGGGGTTCTGGTGAAAGCACCCAAGGTGGCTCAGGACCTGAGGTTCGATATGCCGACCATTGGCCCCGGTACGATCGATGCCGCGGCAAAGGCGCGACTCGCCGGCATATTCATCGAGGCGGGAAGGGTCCTGGTACTTGAGCGTGCCGAAACCGTAAGGATGGCGGAGGAAAACGGTCTTTTCCTGTTTGCCGAGAACCCCCGATGCTCGCATACATGATCGCAGGCGAGGCGTCGGGTGACATACTCGGCGCATCGCTGATGGCGGGGTTGCGCGAATTGACCGGAGATGTCGTTTTCGATGGCATCGGTGGTCCGCTGATGGAGTCACAGGGCCTGCGGTCCCGCATGCCAATGGAGGAGCTAAGTCTTTTTGGCATTGCCGAGGTACTGCCGAAATACCTTCACCTGCGACGGCGTCTTGACGAAACGGTCCAGCAGACCGTTCAGGCGAGACCGGATGTCTTGATTACCATTGATTCGCCGGATTTCTGCCTAAGGGTGGCGCGTGGGGTCAAGCGAAGTACCGAAGTCCGCACGGTTCACTATGTCGCACCGTCCGTTTGGGCATGGCGGCCGGGTCGTGCGGCGAAAATGAGTAAATACGTCGACCATGTGCTGGCACTGCTGCCGTTTGAGCCAGCCTATATGGAAAGAGCCGGAATGCGCTGCGACTTCGTCGGACACCCGGTCATTTCCGAACGGCAGGCGGATGCGTCTGAGATCGCCGAATTCCGTGCTTCGACAGGTATTGGCGATTCGCCGATCCTTCTGGTGCTGCCCGGCTCCAGGACCGGAGAGGTGCGGCACCTGGTTCCGGTGTTCGAGGAAGTGGTCAATTATGTCCTTGACCGCTTCCCCGGTATCCGCATTGTCGTTCCCGCCGCGGAGTCGATGGCAGAAACCGTTGTCGATGCCGTCAGCTCATGGCGCGGGGCTCCGGTGATCCTTGATCCCCGGACGGAATCTGCCGCCGTCGCCGCCGCCCGGAAGCGGGCGGCGTTCGGTGCGGCAGATTATGCGCTCGCCGCGTCCGGAACCGTCTCTCTGGAGCTTGCGGCAGCATCCACCCCGATGGTGATCGCCTACAACATGAACTGGTTCTCGTGGCAGATCATGTCCCGGCTTTCAAGGATTCACACGGTGACGCTCGTCAACCTGCTTACCGAGCGAAAGGTGATACCCGAATTCCTTGGTCCTGCATGCAGACCGGACGCCATTGCCCGTGCGCTGGGCGAGCTGGTCGGGTCTTCCAGTGCCCGCGCTCTTCAGGCCGCTGCCATGGCCGAGGCGCTGAAGGGTCTCGGGCAAGGTGGCGAGGAGCCTGGAATTCGCGCAGCGAGGGCGATAATGGCGGGATTGGGGATGCAGTCACGAAGGAATTTGTGAGGCGGTTCCTTCGATCCAACCACCTCCGAATACACGTGTCCCCTCCGGAGCGAGGAAAACACAGGCCTGACCCGGCGAAACGCCCTCCTCCGGCCCCAGAAGCTCAACCTCCGCGTCGGTTCCGGATGTCGGATGGACCACCGCCTCAAGGGACGGGCGTGTCGATCTCACCTTGACGGCCAGTCGCCACTCGGGCCTTGAATCGAAAGGCGCGTCGCCAAGCCAGTTTATCTCTCGCACGGACACAACGCCTGCCGCCAGCAGCGCCTTGGGACCGACGATCACATGCCTTGCGCCGGCATCGAGCTTGATAACATAGAGAGGCTCGTCGAGACCTCCGATGCCAAGACCCCGCCGCTGTCCTACGGTGTAGTTGATTACACCACGGTGCTCGCCAAGGATCCGCCCATCGACATGCACGATCTCTCCAGGCTCGGCTGCGCCAGGCCTCAGCGTTTCGATCACTGACGCGTAGTTTCCCGCCGGGACGAAACAGATGTCCTGGCTGTCGGGCTTGTCGGCTATATCCAGTCCGTGCCGTTTTGCCAGTGCCCGGGTTTCGGCCTTCGATTTGAGATGGCCGAGCGGAAAACGAAGGAATTCGAGCTGTTCCCGGGTGGTCGGGAAAAGGAAATATGACTGGTCACGTGACGTGTCGACTGCCCGGTGAAGCTCAGGGCCAGCGTCTCCGAGCACGCGTTGGACGTAATGGCCTGTCGCCATACAGTCCGCATCGAGATCCATGGCCGTTTCCAGTAACTCCCTGAATTTCACCCTTTCGTTGCACCGAATACATGGAACGGGGGTGGATCCGGAGAGATAGCTGTCGGCGAACTCGTCAATCACGGACTTACGGAAGACGCTCTCGTAGTCGAGAACGTAATGGGGAAAACCCACAGCGTCCGCGACCCGCCGGGCGTCATGGATATCGATGCCCGCACAGCACGCGCCTTTTTTTGCGAGCGAGGCGCCATGATCGTAGAGCTGGAGCGTGATGCCTATCACATCATACCCCTCGTCCGCGAGTTCCGCTGCGACAACGGATGAATCCACCCCGCCTGACATCGCGACAACGACGCGGGTATCGGCGGGGGGTTTTGCGAATCCCAGCGAATTCACCGCGGCTTCAGGGGTCATTACCGGCTCCTCTGGAATGCGATGGAATATAGTCAGGTCCATGTGGCGCTCAAGGGGCCATCCGTTTTTGGCTGGAACCTTTTCACTTAGGAGTCCATCCTTCAGCGAAGAAGGATCCACAGTTCATGTCACGTGGATTTGGGGGCCATTACGTTAGCGCTATGTTCCAGATATGCCCTGCCTGATTGAGCGTGACCACCGGAAATCGCAGAAGCCTCTTGCCGGCGAAAGGAACCTCGACCGTCCATGTCTCAATGGTCTCGTATGCGTTCGCCTTAGACCTCTGGACGGGCTGAACCGACCGGAAATAGAAATCATGGGGAATTAGTGTCTGCCAGAAAACCCCTGTTTTCGCGCTGACGGCCCGGATTCCGGGCCGGGCATGGCGCCGGCCGACGGCCTGACGGGGCCGGTTCCGGTCTCCCGGCGCGGGCCGGTGACGCGTCCGTCCGCTCTTTGTTCACTTTCCACGCGTTGGTTCGAGGCCTCCGACTTCCAGTCGGACATTGCTTCAGCGGGAACGGACCGTGTCATGTCCCTGTCCTTCCGGAAACGGGCCGCCCGCTCAGGGCAAAGGCCCGTTTCCGGGAGGACAGGGACATGCAATATGATCGCTCCGCGCATCGCGTCCATCACCACCGGTACCATACCGTCCGGGCGAGGAGGTACCGCCACAGGGTCCTGACCGGAGATCCGGGCCTTCGGGTGCGCGCCGTCCGCCGCCGGGTCCGCCGCGGGAACCCGCGGCCCGCGGCTTCCGCGTGGCCGACGGCGCCCGCCATGCCCGGGGCATGGCCAGCGCCCCCTGCCGGCCGCGCGACCGGATACCGGTCGACCTCCACCTGTCCGCCCACGGGAACGGGCGCGGGGCCGCCCGCACGCACCTGGAGCGCGCCGCCGAGGGCGACGTGACCGTCCACGACCGCAGCGGCCATTGCTCCTTCGCCATGGCCATCGCCCACCTGGAGCGCGGGCCGCACTTCGTCTTCCGCGTCAAGGAAGGGGCCAATCCGACCTTCGACGGCTTCATCGCCCCGTCCGGGACCGAGCGGATCGTCACCCCCCCCCCCCCCCCCCGGCGCGCCGGGGGACGGGACCGCGCTGCGCTGCCGGACGCTCCGGGTCCGCCTGGTCAGGTACGTCGCCGGCGACACGAAGTTCCGCCTGGCGACATCGCTGACCGACGGCGGCCGCTTCGGCGCCAAGGCGCTGTCCGGCCTCCATCACGGCCGCCGGGAACCCTGCGCCGCGTTCACGCCCGTCACCCTCGCCCGCCGGCTGTCCAGCCGCTGCGACGGCGACCCCGACGCCGGCTGCGGGGAGGACGGCCTGCCCGCCATGCGCGCCAACCTGCGGAACGGGCTGCGCCTGGCCGGGAGGGAGACCGGGGCCCTGTTCCTCAGGCAGGCCCGCGCGGTCAGGCAGTCCGTCGCCCGGATCATGGCCGGGCTGTCACGCCGCCTCCAGCGCGAGAGGCCCGGACGCGGCCACCCGAGGGAACCGGAACGGCCGAGGAGCAGGTGGAGCCGGCGCGCCGCCGCCTGACACCAGACCGGCCACGAAAACAGGCCCCGGCTTCCGGCCCACGCCCGGAGCGCGGGGCCTTTCCTGTCCGAACGCACGGAATCCCTATCCGAATGCCATTGGGCCGCGCCCAGGCCCGGGTGGCCCACGCTGTCCACCAGCGTCCGGTAGTGGCGCCGGCGCCCGTCCCACACGTCGGCGTGGCCGGGGAACCGGCGCGGCGTCCGGTGCCGGTTCGCCGGCCCGTGCGGCCGGCCGGGGCCGCGGCCCCGGCCCTGCCTGACCACGCCCGTCACCGGGATCCGCCACATCCCCATGCCGGGACGCCCGACATCCCCGCGCGCGCCGGGGACCATGCGCTCCTCCAGCGCCGCGGACAGCCGCCCGCGGAACGTCCCGTCCGAACACGGGAACCGGAGCCCCGGCAGCAGGGCCGGGATGCCGTCCCCGGATTTCATGCCGGGTCCGATGTCCCCGATGCGGAACCCCCCGGGTTCCGGCCGCCGACCGCGCACGTTTCCCGTGCCCGCCTCCCGAGGAACCGCCGTTTCCGGCCCGTTTCGCGGCGAAAAGGCGCGAAACCGGCCCTTCCGGTGGAATCCCCGCCAGGACAATGCCGGGTTCAATCAAATGGAGTCAATGGCTTGATGGGTTTTCTGGCAAGCACTAGCTATAGCTGGATGAAAGTTTGCCGGTAGCTTTGCTACAAGCCAAACAAAAGGTTTCCTCTGCCGCGATCCGCCGCGGATCGCGAGTAAAGTCGGACCAAAATCCCCAAAATTGGCTAAAAACGGGTCTCTGTGGTGGCCTTCGTTGCAACTTGCGCGGGTATTTACTCACGAACGACGCGAGAGAGCACTTCTCGCGACCGAATCCACTCGAATTCGACGGTTTTAACCCTGATTGACCGGTTTTGGCTCGGCGGCTAGCCCAGCCAAAGACCCAAAATGGCCACCGCAAGGCCGATCATGCCGGCTATCGCCAAGAGCAACCGCGTCTCACGCTTAGCCATCTCTTCGTGCAGTCGCGCTAGACTCGCATCAATCCGACTTTCCATTGCGTCGTTCTCCGATCTGATTGCCTTGAGTTCCCCGCGGAGTTCGCCCTCCAGCTTGGCAATCGCGAGGGCGTTGTCGTGTTCTTCAGTCATCTTTCGATCCTAACTGCTTCGACCCTCCTAATCAACTGGCGCGGTATGGGATGGGCCGGGCGGGACCGCATCGAGCGCCTCGCGCTATCTAAGGTCGCGGCTTCTGTCTGCAACGCCTTAAGTTACTGTTAAACCTAGTTTTTCGATGCGTGGGCAAGCGTGGTATACCAAAACCACCGCGTCAAAACCCCGTAAACTATTGTGTAATCTCGCTTTTTCGCCGCCCGATTTGCCGTTAGCATACAGGGTCTACGAAAACGCGCCAGCGTTTTTGTGTAATCGTGCCCTTGGATATTTTCGTCTCGACACTAACGGCTTTTTCCGCTTTTCTAGCCGCGGCGAAACCGGCGAAAAATTTTCGCGAATTTTGCTGCTGATCGAATATCTAGTGGTTTGCTTCATTCATCTGATGCCATTTCCCGGAGCTTCCGGTGGCCTCTCCTGCAGGCCGCGACGGGGTCCTCCGGCCTGCGGCTCCAGCGGAACGGGCGGGCGTCGTTGGCGTTGTGGTGCGCGATGTATCCCCCGGTCGCCGCCACGCACCCGGCAGGCGGGTCGAGGACCGCGTCCTTCAGCCTCTGCCTGGACAGCTCCGCGAGGAACCCCCGGGGCGGCGTCCGTCCACGGGGCCGATGTGGGCGTGAGGTGGAACGTCCGGTCGGGACGGCCCTTCAGCCACCCGCGGACCCCGGCCGCCCTGTGCGGCGGGACGTTGCCGGGAATGACATGCACCGGGGTGCCGGGCGTGTTCCGGCGGCGGCGGCATCGCCAGCGCGACCACGGCCTTCACCCTGTCCTCGGGGACCGGTGCCTTCCCCGGCGGACGCGTGGCGTCCCGGCGCGGCCCGCCAGCGCCTTCGGCGAGGAAGCGGTCCCACCGGCGCCAGACCGTCGTGCGGTCGCGCCCCAGCTGGCGGGCGATCGCCCCGCCAGAAAGCCCGCTTTTCATCAGGGCGTGGATCTGACATCTCTCGGCGTAGGTCAGGTGGCGGTAGCCCTCGGGCATGACAGTCTCCCAGTCTCATCACCAGAGCTGTCGCCGCCATCCGGCCGATTCGCAATATCATGCGTCGATACGACCACCATTCACCCACATCGGGTGTTACACTTCACTGTGGAACGGGGGTCCTGAAAACCACCTAAGAACTTCAGGCTAAACTGACGTCGGACATCTGAACGTTAGGTTGTGAAACCAAGGGGGTCTCTAACCCCGACAACCCATGTGCCCTTACGATGGCTCTAACGCCCGCTCCGCGACCCGGATTTTCTGTCAGGAGGGACGCGGCCATCGCCTGATGTCAGTGATTGCCCACATGGCCGCGGACATGGTTCATCAATTGATCCATACGATCAAGAACCGAAAGATGGTCTCCGTCCGTTTCGCTGTCGGATGGTTCCCCGGGCGAGATTTCACAAATGGTCATCGTCTTGATTTTAAGGTGTTCAGGAATTACGCCGCAATCACCAAGTCGCTGGCACAACACCATTGGAGTGGCTTCAGATTCCTCTTCCGGGAGCGCCAGCGCGGCAAGGGATCTCAGGCAGAGTTCGGCGATCTCCCCGACCTTAGCCTCCGCTTCGGGCAGGAAGCCTCCGCCAGCCAGTAATCGGGTCATCTTGTGCAGGTGATCGGCCTTGGCGAGTAGTTCCTGCGCTTCCCGCTTACGTCGTGCCAGAATATCCTGCTGGGAGGTCTCGTTCCGGTAAAGGACGCGCGCAGGCTTGGATGAAAACACTATCTGTCCGGCGGCTTCCAGACGACGCAGTGTTTCGTAGCTTTCCTCGCTGATGCACTGGAATTCGAGTTCCGCGCCTGCACTCGCGGCCAGCCGCTCCTGATCGACCGCACCATCAACCACCACGAGAAGGGACTCCTTGCCATCCTGCGTACGTAGGCATTCAATCCTCAGCAGCTCAGGACCGAACGCTTCCTTGACCCTATCCGCAAATTCTGCAGCGGGGTCGGCCTGGACCTCGTCGTCCACTGGCTTCAGAACCTGCTGTACCTTCTCGATGAATGCTGCCCTGCCGCTCTGGAACCTGACCGGTTTTTCGCCGGTCTGTCCGTCAAGAACCGTATCGGCCAGCGCCTGTTTGGTCTCAAGCAGTCCGAGCATCCTATGCTCAATGCTGTCACGCGTAACGAAGTTCAGCACGCTGACCGATCGCTTCTGGTGTTTTCGCCACGCACGGGCAATCCGCTGCTCAAGCTTCGCCGGATTCCAGGGCAGATCGAGATTTATGACCGCATTGGCGGCCTGAAGATTGAGTCCGGTGCCGCCGCTTTCTGACGACAGGAACAGCCGGCATCCCGGATCCTGCTTGAACCGCGCGATTTCAGTGCGTCTCCGTTCCTGCGGCACGGAGCCGGTGTGCCAGGCGAAATCCACCTCAAGGTCGTAAAGGCGCTCACGCACCAGTTCGAGCATGCGGACCCATTCGGAAAAGACCAGGATCTTTCGCTCCCGATCCTCGAAAAGTTCCTCCAGAACGCGCTCCAATTCCTCCAGCTTCGGACAGTCGCGAACTTTCGGATCAAGGATGTAGGGCGTATCGCACGTCATTCGCATCCTCGCCAGCGCTGCCTGCAGCAGCTTGAATTCCTCCGGGGTCAGGGGGCGTCTGTCCGCGAGCCGCGCATAGCGAGCGACAATCTTCTCCTCGTCAATATAACGCAGCCTCTGCTCCTCGGTCATTTCGAGAAAGAAATTGTTGAACGAACGCCCCGGAAGATCGGTTTCGATCTCCGCCTTTCGTCTGCGCAGCATGATTGGCCTGATCTTTTCCGTCAGCCTGTCAAGATTTCGCACACCGACCGGACGGCCTTTGCCGTCGAGCTCGTAATGGTCACGATTAAAGCGGAACAGAGGGCCAAGGAGGCCTGGCTCAAGGAACTGCACAATCGAGTATAGATCGTCGATCCTGTTTTCTATGGGCGTGCCGGTCAGAACGAAAGCGAACCTGCTACGTAGCCGCTTTACCGCGGAAGCGGTTTTCGTGCGCCAGTTCTTGATGCGCTGGGCCTCGTCAAGAATGATGATGTCCGGAGACAGAATGTCCTGAACCAGATCAAGGTCGGAAAGGATCTGTTCGTAGTTCATGATCGTGAAGAGCGGCGGGTCATGATACTGGGCTGTGCGTTGCGCCCTCGATCCCGAAATTATCCGGTGATCGTGATCGGTCGCCGCCTCGATCTGCTCTTTCCATTCCGCTTTAAGGGATGCCGGGCATACGACGAGCGCCCTGTTCGCCGATCCGGATTTTTCAAGCAATACACAGGCCGCCAACGCCTGCACGGTCTTCCCAAGGCCCATTTCATCCGCGAGAAGCGCGCGTTCGCCAAAAGCGAGATGAAGCATACCTTCGCGCTGATATGGATAGAGCGGGAATTTCAGCACATCGAGAGACTGTCGCCCGGCCTCCACATCGGAAAGAAACCTCTCCCGTCTGCGGGATCTCTCGTTCAGCCGACCGTTCTCCTCTACCCATCTGTCGATAAGTCGCGAGACCCGTAGCCTGTGCGGTTCCTGACGGGCCACGTCACGGATCGCCCGCAGGGCTTCACTTGAAGCGTTATCGCGCAGGTCCCGGACATAGCGATCGATCCCGCCCGATATTGCATCGACACCGCTATGGCTGACGGTAGGCCCACCGTCTCCGAGCATATCAAGGTACAATTCAGTCCGCTGGCTTTTCTGGCCAATATCTCCCGGGAGGGATTTTCTCTTGGACCCCAAAAGCCGCCGTCTCACGGCTTCGATATGCTTGCAGGTTCCCAGCCGGTTGTTCCAGAAGTCCTGGCAACTGCAGGAATTGTTCCGCGCCGAAACGTCGCGGATTTCGACGTGATACCCGTTGTCGCTCGTAGACCGCACGAGAAAATCTCCGAAATACGGGAATTCGGCATCGAGCGCCTTGATCTCGAAGGTCTCTGTCAGTCCCCTCCAGATCCTCCGTTCTACCTCATCCTCGTCACTCGTGCTCCAGCCCATGAAGGTTGGGGCGTGTAGTTTCCGGGGCCGCTTTCTCTTTCTGGATTCGGTCATGTGGAAGACTCCGCGATGAGGCAACTGAAGGTTTGCGGCGCGTGAAGTGTTTCGATCCTTGCCCACGCGGCGAGAGGTGCCCTGAAAGATATAGTGGCCAGTGGCGGGCTTCAACGGTTGCCAAGAACAATGCAGGACCATTTCATTTCGCGCCAAAGTGACCTGATCGAAGCCGAAGATCGATCACCGTGTGGTTCCGCTTGTCACGGAAGCCGTCGCCGCACGCGCTCGATCCGCGTTGGACGAGTCACCATCAAGTGGAATCGGTGGATTGTCCCATTTCCCTTAAGTTACTCACCGTCGCGCAAAGAAACGATCATCACGGCCTGAACACGTGATCTCAATATCGGCGGTCTCAGCGCGGGGAGCCGGGTCGGAACCGCATGGGACTGTCTGTATCCATCCATATTTTCCTGAACGCACGGTCTGGACCTTGCCCGATCACACTCCTATCACTTTGAGGGCTTCTCGGGAGATTCCAATTTGTCGGCCAGCGAAGAAATCCGGAACATGGATGAAGTGGAGGCCTCGGCTGAGTTGGCGCGTCTGGCCACGGTGCTTGCCCGCGCCAGTAGAGCCTATCACTCCGATGACAGTCCGGAAATCTCCGATGCTGAATTTGACATCCTGTTCGAACGCAACAGGGAAATCGAATCCGTGTTTCCCCACCTAAAGCGGCCCGACAGTCCATCGGACAGAATCGGAGCCGCCGCGAGTGAGACATTCGCCAAGGTCACGCATTCGGTGCGTATGCTATCGCTTACCAACGCTTTCAGCGATGATGACGTCCGGAATTTCGAGGAGACAATAAGGCGATACCTCAATCTCGATGATGGAATCTCGATCGGCTATACATGCGAACCCAAGATCGACGGTCTTTCGCTCAGTCTGCGATACGAAAACGGGCGGCTGAGGCAGGCGGCGACACGTGGCGACGGGCAGATCGGTGAGAATGTCACCGCCAATGCCCGGACGATCGACGACATTCCGGATATCGCACGGTGTGCCCCGGAGGTCATGGAGGTGCGCGGAGAGGTATATATGGGCCATAGCGACTTCGAGCGGATCAACACCCGGGCCACCGTGGAAGGCTCCAGAACATTCGCCAATCCGCGGAATGCCGCTGCCGGTTCACTCAGGCAACTCGACCCGGATGTGACAAGATCACGCCCTTTACGGTTTTTCGCCTATGGATGGGGGGAACTGTCCGAGCCTCTGGGAAGCACTCAGTACGAAGCGCTTAAGAGACTGTCCGACATGGGGTTCGTGACGAATCCGCTAACGAGGATGTGTGATGGTCTCGATGATATGCTGGTACATTATTCAGGCATCGAGGCTCAACGGGCGACTCTCGGCTATGACGTCGACGGTGTTGTCTACAAGGTCAATGATCTCGAACTGCAGCGTAGGCTCGGGTTTCGGACAACAACACCCCGCTGGGCGATTTCCCATAAGTTTCCGGCCGAGATGGCATGGACCCGTCTGCAGGCAATCGACATACAGGTCGGGCGTACAGGGGCCCTCAGCCCCGTCGCCCGGCTTGCCCCGGTCACCGTAGGCGGTGTGGTCGTTTCGAATGCGACCTTGCATAATGAGGACTATGTTTCCGGTTGCGACGCGTGCGGAAATCCGATCCGCGACGGCAAGGATATCCGTGTGGGGGATTGGGTGCGGATTTACCGCGCGGGCGATGTCATCCCCAAGGTCGCTGACGTCGACCTCCGGCGGAGACCGAAACAGGCCGCGCGATTTGATTTTCCTACCGTCTGTCCCGAATGCGGTTCGGAGGCCGTGCGGGAGGAAGGCGACGCCATGCGGCGCTGCACCGGCGGTATCGCCTGTCCGGCGCAGGCGATGGAGAGACTCAAGCACTTCGTTTCACGCGCCGCCTTCGACATCGAGGGACTCGGCGCGAAACAGCTGGAAATGTTCTACCGCGACGAGGTCCTGCGGATCAGGGAACCCGCGGACATCTTCACCCTCGCCGAACGGGACGCCGCAAGCGACGTGAAACTTCGTGACCGCGAGGGATTCGGCGAGAGGAGTGCCCGGAACCTATTCCAGGCGATCGAGGAAAGGCGCCGTATTCCGCTTAATCGCCTGATCTTCTCATTAGGCATTCGCCATGTGGGCGAGAGCGCGTCACGGCTGCTCGCGATTCATTACGGCTCCTGGGAGAGTTTTGAAAAGCGGATCGGTTCTGCGAAGGTGGGCGATGGTCTGGAGTGGGAGGATCTCATCGCCGTCGACGGTGTCGGGCATGTTATGGCCACATCACTGGTGGCGGCATTCAGTCAGGAGACGGAGCGCGGTTCAATGGACCGCCTCGTCAGCCATCTTGACGTTCGCGATATGGAGCCGACCGTTGATACTGGCAGCGCTCTCGCGGGCATGACTGTGGTTTTCACCGGTACGCTTGATCGAATGACCCGCGCCGAGGCCAAAGCGCGGGCCGAGACGCTTGGCGCAAAGGTCTCGGGAAGCGTCAGCGCGAGGACCGATCTCGTTGTCGCCGGCCCCGGCTCCGGGAGCAAGGCAAGGAAGGCCCATGAACTGGGTGTCAGGGTAATCGACGAGAATGCCTGGATGGATCTTGTCACCAGGGCATGAGGCTGCGCCCACCCATCCTGTATCCGCTATTCGCGGACCTGGAAACGCTCGATGGGGTAGGGCCAAAGACTGTCGGCAGTCTTGCCGGACTGAATGTGACAAGACCGAGGGATCTGATTTTCACGCTACCGGGCTCGGGAATAGATCGTCAACGCCGGTCAACCGTAGCCGGAGCTACGCTTCCCGATGTCATCACGGTTGAGGTCAGTGTCGGTCGGCACATCGAGCCAGAGGCCAGAGGCCGACCCTACCGCATAGAGGTCCATGATGCGCGGACAATGTTCCATCTGGTCTTTTTCAACGCACAGGTTGCATCGCTAAAGAAGCGGTTGCCGATCGGTGCCCGCCTGATCGTTTCGGGACGCGTGGAGCGGTATGCGGGTGTCGTCCAGATGTCTCACCCGGATCACGTCGTGCGCCCGGATGACGGCGACTCGGTTCCATGTTTCGAGCCGGTCTATCCATTGTGCGCTGGACTTACCCGGCGCAGGATGGTGCAGGCGGTTACGGCTGCGGTGAAGCTTCTGCCGGATCTGCCGGAATGGATTGACGCCGGAGCACTGAAGGGGAGGGGTTGGCCGCGCTGGAAAGATGCGGTCATAAGTGCGCATCACCCCACATCCGAGAACGACCTGACAACGGCTGCGCCAGCCCGCGAGCGTCTGGCCTATGACGAGCTGTTCGCTCACCAAGTCACCCTCGCGTTGGATCGCGCCGAAATGCGTAGCACGTCAGGGGTGAGGAGCGTCGGCGACGGCACGTTGCGCGGCAAGCTGAATGAAACCCTCCAATACCAACCCACCAATGCGCAGAAACGGGCGATTGGCGAAATCGTTGAGGACATGGCGTCTGGCTCCACGATGAATCGGCTTGTCCACGGCGATGTCGGTTCGGGCAAGACACTTGTGGCGTTCTTCGCGTTGATCCTGGCCGTGGAAGCGGGAGGGCAGGGTGCGCTCATGGCCCCTACGGAAACGCTCGCGAGGCAGCATCTCGCGGTGTTAGGCCCCTTGGCGGATGCCCTGGACGTCCGGTTGGAAATCCTTACCGGCCGCGAAGGCGGGGCCAACCGCGTGGCTAAGCTAAAGTCCCTGAAATCAGGTGAAATCGACATTCTGATCGGCACGCATGCCCTAATCCAACCGGACGTGGAATTTGCCGAACTGCGACTGGCGGTCGTGGACGAACAACATAGGTTCGGTGTTACCCAGAGAAGGGCGCTCGGTACCAAGGGCGGGGCCGTGGACATGCTTTCGATGTCGGCAACACCGATTCCGCGTTCGCTGGCGCTGGTGCTGTTCGGTGACATGGATGTTTCCGTGCTTGACGAAAAGCCAAGGCACCGGAAGCGTGTGGATACGGCTCTGGCTTCCGTTATGAGAATGGATGAGGTCATGAACCGGCTTCGCGGCGCCGTGGCGAAGGGTCGACGGGTGTATTGGGTCTGCCCCCAGATCGATGGTGCGGGGACGGCGCGTGACGCGGCCGCCGAGGAGCGTTTCAGGATATTGCGGGCCACCCTTGGTCAGGAAACGGTGGGCCTGGTACATGGCCGGATGTCGGGGTCGGAGCGGGATGAAGCGTTGGAGGCGTTCGCCGAAGGCAGGATGCCCGTTCTGGTGTCGACCACCGTAATCGAGGTTGGGGTGGATGTGCCCGAAGCTTCCATCGTGGTGGTCGAGCGGGCGGAGTCGTTTGGACTTGCCCAGTTACATCAAATCCGCGGCCGGGTCGGGCGTGGTTCCGAGGAATCCGCCTGCCTCTTGCTGTATCGCCCGCCTCTGTCGAATACCGGACGGAGGCGACTGGAATTTCTTCGGCGGACAGATGATGGGTTTCGGATCGCTGAGGCGGATCTTTCCCTGCGCGGACCCGGCGATCTGATCGGGACCGCACAGGCGGGCCTGCCCTGCTTCAGAATCGCGGCGCTTCCCCAGCAGTCGGAACTTGCGGCCCTGGCGCAGTCCGAGGCCCGCCAGTTCGTCAAAGAGCTGCGGGATCCACGTGGCTCCCGGGTCGATGCCGTTCTCACGCTGCTTTGGCTTATGGAGCAGGAGAAAATGATTCACGCAATTCCAGAATGTTAGGGCCTGTTGACACTCATGACGCGGCGACCACGCCGGCGACGGGACGGATCCCCACCGCGAAGCCCGCGGCGGTCCTGTCACAGCGCGTCGCGACCGCCCGGAATTCCCCGGGCTTCGCGAGGAAACTGTCCACAAGGTGCCGCCACCCGTACATCGCCCGGTCGTGTTCGCGCGGCGCCGCCCGGTTCCGTTCCGGCGGGACCGCCGCCTCCGCCCCGCGCCCGTCCAGATCCTCCAGCAGCCAGTCGGCGCCGGACGCCCTGTCGCCGACCAGGGCCCCGAACTCCAGCCCGCCCGGAAGCCCCGGCACCCCCTGCAGGTCGTGCGCCTGGCCCGGCAGGACCGTGAAGCGGACCAGGTAGCCGGGCGCGTCCACGACGGCGACGGTCCTGGTCGTCAGGCCGCCCCTGGAACGTCCGGTTCCCTGATTCCGGCCCCCCTTTCGCGCCCGCCGCCTTCCGGGGCGCCTGGACGGCCGTTCCGTCCACGGACACCCGTTCAGGGCCGGAATCCCCGGACAGGGCGTTGAAAACGCGCCCGGGAACCCCCGAAAGCACCCGGCGCCGGAACCGCCCGGACACGCCGCGCCACCTGGCGGACCGCTTGGGGAGGTCGCGCCACGGCGATCCCGTGCGGAAGCGCACGGGCACCGCCTCCGGGAGGAGGCGGCTGTCCGCCGCCGTGCCGCCGGGGTCCGGTTTCCTGCCCGGCAGCATGTCCCCGGTCCGCGCCCACATCCTGTCCGTCAGTACCGTCCTGTCAGCATTCATGGTGTCACCTGTATGTTGTCCTGCCGCGCCGCCGTTCCGGCGGTCGCCGGGGCGGGAAACGGCACGGAACCGGGCGATCCGCAACCCGAGTGTCAACAGGCCTCAGGACTATCCCACGCTCCCCGCTTTCACGTGGTCAGGGTGTCCGAAGCGGCGGAATCCCGGGTCCATGCGCGGAATCCGGCTCTGTCCGGCCGTCGGCGGGGCGGTCGGGCCGACGCCGCCGGGCTCCGGGTGATCCGTTTTCGGGTGTCAGGTGTCGCTGCGGCGGCCGGAACGGGTTCCGCCGCCCAGGCGGCGGTCAGCGCCTGGATGGCCGCCGTGCGGCCCGGCTGGAGGCGCCGCCGGGCGTCGGCGAGGCTCTCGCCGCCGGTCCGGCCGGTGAGGATCACCGCGGGCGCGATGCTGCTGGGGCTTGCCCGGTTGGCGGGGCCGTTGCCGTTGCGGGTCTGGCAGGCGTCCCCGCCGAAGGCGCGGTCCCTCTGGCGGTGGTTGAGGTTCTCCACGCACCGGTGTCCGCGGTCCGGCGCCGGCAGTTCCTCCGGCGACGCCCTGTCCGCGTCCAGCGAGGTGATCAGGCAGGCGGTCCCGGCGCTGGCCTCCCCGGTTTTCACCGTTTCCCGGTGGCGGGTGACGCGGGCGATCCGGCTGACGCCGGGATGGCTGACCATGCGCGGGAGCGGGGTCATGACGCCGACGCTCCGCCATCCGGTCCGGCCGCGCGCCCTGTCGGGGTCCCGGGCGAAGCGGCCGGTGGCGTCCCGCTCCCGGTCGATGCCGCCGGGCGCGGCGAAGGTCTCCGGCGCGTTGCCCCTGACGTTCAGGACATGGTCCGCGCCGCCGCGCCGCGTGACCGGCCGCGCGGTGCCGCGCGTCGTGTGCAGGGCGCCGGGGGTGACCGCCTTTCCCCGGACGCCGGTGCGCTCAGGGAGGTCCCGCGTGGCGGCCGGCCCGCCGCCGCCGCCGTCGAGGTCCGTGAGCGCGAAGGGCGCGCCGGAGGCGTGGCCGGCGAGGGCCACGGTCCCGTGGTGCCCGTCGCCGTCGCCGTTCGCGCCCCGGATGCGCCCGGCGTCGGCGGCGAGCGCCCTGGCGAGGGGTATGCGCGTCCGGGCGCAGCGCCGGACCACGTCCTCCAGCGCCCCGGGGTCGACGGGCCGCGCGACACGGTGCAGGGTGGATTTCGAGACCGGCCCGCGGAGCCCCGTCTCCCGGTTCACCCAGCCGCCGACGGCCTCCAGCCCGTCCTGCGACAGCGGTTCCGCGCACAGCGACCGCACCGCCCCGGGGTCGCGGCCGGCTGGCCCGCGGTCCACGGCCACCGCGACCTCCGGCGGCGGGTCCGCCTCCCTGGAGAGCGGCCTCCGGGCGTCGCGCCGCAGCGGCCGCACGAATATGGACCCCGGCCCGCCGTGGGGGTCCGTGTGGCGCCCGTCGCACCGGGCGTAGCCCTTCGTCCGGCCCGGCTCCAGCCACGCGGCCCCGCGGTACATCGCGCCGGAGAAGCGCGTCGGGCCGCGGGACACGTCTCCGCCAGGAGCACGCGGTGGCCGTGGACCGCGGACCAGCCGTCGGCCAGCCGGCGTGTCATCGCCGTCAGGAAGGACGGCGCGGGGTCCGGCAGGACCCCGGGGTCCGCGGGCACCGGGAACCGCGTGCTGTTGGCGATCAGGTCCAGCCGCCGGAACCGCCGCTCCGGCCTCCAGCCGGTCCACCGGTCGCGCGGACGGCACCGGACGCGCCGCCCCGCCAGGCGCCCGGCGCCACCCGGCGCCCCCGCCAGACCGCGACGTGGCGAAGGCCCCGGGCGGCCAGGCGCCGGAAACCGGGACAGTGATGGAGGTCCATCAGCGCGCCCCGCAGCGGGCGCTCCTCCGGCGTCGCCGGACGGACCCCGACGTCCCGCGGGCGGAACCCCGGGGGCGCCTCCCGGAGAACGGGATGGGAGTGGATGCCGCGAACCGCCATGCGCGGACCGTCGCACATGCGGGATGGGAACGCCGGCGGAAAATCACCGACGCCGGTCCGGCCCCGCGTGCGCACGCGAACCACAGGGAAACGACCGCTGTCAGGCGAAACCGATGGAATTCCAGCGTGGGGTGGCCCTGCAACAGGCCCTAAAGAGCTTCGCACCACGTTTCACTTTTATGGAATGCCTCCAGAGCCGGTGGAGGGCAATATTTGCGAACTGGCGCGCACCCCGACCATATGAAATGACTCCGGTCATTGCCCGGATCGGGTGTGCCGTCAGCCAGAGATCGATGCCCGATAAATACTCTCAATGGTGGAAGTGAGCATCGTGTCGAATTCCGCATCGCTTTGGCTAACCGTGAGTCCTTCCGTAAGCGCGCGGCTGAAACTTGCGATCATCCCCCGGTTTCGCGCAAGCCTTTCGTTCGCCTCCTCACGGCTGTATCCACCTGACAGCGCAATCACCCGGATGACCCGCGGATGCTCAGCCAATGACCGGTAATGGTTCGTGCGGGACGGCAGGCTCAGCTTGAGGATCACATCCTCACCGTCCTGAAGAGTGTCGAGTTTGAGGCCCAGTTCGTCCAGAAGGATGTCTTCCGCCTGTTCCTTATCGGCTATCGACACCGTTACCTCCGGCTCGACGATCGGGACCAGTTCATGTCCCAGGATCCGTTTGCCGATCTCAAACTGTTGGGCGACGTTCGCGGCAATTCCTCTGGGATTGGCGGCATTGATCACCGATCGCGCCTTGGTTCCGAATATTCCCTTGGAAGAAGCGCACTCCAACAGGTCGTCCAGACCCTCCATCGGCTTCATAAGCCGAACACCATCGCTTTCATCGGCAAGACCGCGATCAACTTTCAGGAACGGTACCACGCCCCTGACATTCCAGAGGAAATCCGCTGACGGCCAGTCTTCGATATTCCGATCCATCGTGTCCTCAAAAAGGATGGCTCCGATGACTTTTTCGGATGTGAACGCCCGCGATCTGACTATTCGCTCTCTCATGCGATGAATCAGATCGAACATCTCAAATTCGTTCGCGTAAGCTTCTTCGCCGATACCGTATAGCGCGAGTGCCTTTGGGGTTGACCCGCCACTCTGGTCAAGCGCGGCGACAAATCCGGCACCGCCACGCATTCGCTCGGTTTGCTTCACCTTTTCCATTTGTCTCTCCTTTCAATCCCGCTTCGTGCTTCTCCATGCTGATTTACGCCGGATATCGGGAATATACTCGCTGAACTGAACTGGACCGTACTTCCGGGCCTGATTCGCCCTCCGCCGCATGGCCGGATCCGTTATCCGGCCATGCGGTATCCGTCATGGGTGATCACCCGGAAACTGTCGGTGACGGATTCCGCGATGGCCTCCCACTCACGGGGAAGGGTCTCGTCGAAGAAGCGGAAAATCGCCTCGGTGAACTGCCGCAGATCCGCGTGGAACCGGTTGTGCGTCACATGGCGGTGCATGACCCCCCACAGGCGCTCGATGGGATTGAGGTGCGGGGCGTAGGGCGGCAGGAAGTGCAGCCGGACGCGGCAGTCGGGTCTCTCCAGGAAGGGCCTGGGCGCCTTCGCGTGATGCTGGCGGGCGTTGCCCGGGAAGACGTGGATCGCCGCGCTGCCGGGACGGGCGCGCTCCAGCCGCCTGAGCAGCCGCAGGGTCGTGGTGGCGCCGGTCCGCTCGCCCTCCACCATCGTGAACCCCATCGTCTCCAGATCCAGCGCCCCTTGCGGGCTCAGCCGCCGCCGGCCCGTCGTCGACCTGACCGCGGGCCTGTCCCCGCGGAAAACCCGGCCGTGGGCCGGACGGCTCTGCCATTCGGGATGCACCGCGTCCGCGAAGACGATGGCCCCGTCGGGCGGCGCGTCCCGCACCGTCCGTTCGTACTGCCGCATGAAGGCCTCCTGCGCCGCCCTGTCGGCCTGACGGGGAAGCGGTTTCGGCCTGACGTGACCGAATCCCGGCCGGTGCATCAGCTTTATGGCGCCGCCGCGGGTGTACTCCACGCCGTGCAGCCGCTGGATGATGTCCCGCACCCCGTTGGTGTCGCGCGGCGGGCTGTCCCGCAGCGTCTCCCGGAGCGAGGTTTCCCGGGCCCGGGTCAGCTTTCCCTCACGCTCCGGATACGCCGCCGGATCCACCGGGGCGAGGCCCGTCCCGCCGAACCCGCGCAGCCAGCCGCGCACCGTGTCGGGACCGGGATGGAGGAGCCGGCAGACCAGGCCGACGCCGTTTCCGTCGCCAGGCGCCACCAGCGCGTCCGCGCGCCGCACCTTCAGTGCCCCGGCCTTGCGGCCGCGCATTATCGCCAGAAACGCCTCGCGCTCCCCGGCGGTGAGGATGGAATCTGTCCCGGACATGCCGTTTCCTGTATGCCGTTTTTTCCGCTCGTTTTCCGGATATCTGGACCGTTCCGCGAATCATGTCAACCCTAAAGGGCGAATTAATGATTCCGAGTATATCAATGTGGAGAATCGCGTTCCGGCACCACTGCCGTGCGGGGACGCCACTCTCGTGCGCAACGCATCTTCGCAACGCAACCGGGCCGTGAGCCCCGATCCAATCAGCGGGCCAAGGCCGCCACACCCGGTAAGGACCTGCCCTCCATCCATTCAAGAAACGCGCCTCCGGCAGTGGATACATATGAGAGCCGGTCTGCCACGCCCGCCTTCTTGAGGGCAGCGACGGTATCCCCACCGCCCGCCACCGAGGTTATCGGGCCAGACCGCGTCAGATCGGCGACGCCCTTGGCGATTGACAGGGTGGACGCGTCAAAGGGCGGTGTCTCGAACGCTCCGAGCGGTCCATTCCAGATCAGCGTGCTGCAGCTCCCCGCGGTTTCCAGTATGCGCCGGGCCGTCGTCGGGCCGACGTCCAGAATCATCGCGTCCGTCGGACAGGTGTCGGCCGGAAGCGTCTCGCTCGCCGCGTGAGGTTCCAGGCCTCGCGCGACCGTGATGTCCATGGGCAGCAGAAGCTCGCAGTCAGCGGACCTTGCGCATTTCATGACTTCACGCGCTGAATCAACCATGCCGTGCTCGGCGAGTGACCTGCCGACCGGCAGACCATTTGCGGCGAGAAACGTATTCGCCATGCCGCCCCCTATCACGAGGTGATCGACCTTGCCGATCAGGTTGCCCAGAAGCGTCAATTTGGTCGACACTTTGGCACCACCCACAATCGCCATCAGTGGCCGGTCAGGTGATCCCAGCGCCGCTTCCAGTGCCGCCAGCTCCGCCTGTAGCAGACGTCCGGCGCAGGCGGGCATATGCCGCGCCAGACCCTCGGTGGAGGCATGGGCCCTATGCGAGGCCGAAAACGCGTCGTTGCAATAGATGTCTCCTAGGACCGCAAGTGAAGCCACAAACTCCGGATCGTTCGCGGTCTCTCCGGAATGGAACCTGACGTTTTCGAGAAGCAGCACCGAGTTGCCATTCAGTGCTCCCACAGCGGTTTGGGCGGTCTTTCCGACACAGTTTTCCGCGAATGACACCGAGACTCCCAGTTTCGCCTCCAGAACCGGCGGCAGGAACCCGAGAGACATGGATCTAACGAAGCGACCCTCGGGGCGACCGAAATGCGCCAAAAGCACCGGCTTGCCGCCTTTGGCGAGAATGTCCCTAACCGTCGGCACGACGCGGTCGATGCGGGTTGCATCGCTGATACGACCGTCCTGCACCGGGACGTTGAGGTCGACCCTTGTCAAAACGGTCCTGCCGTCGATTTCGATGTCGTCGAGCGTGCTGTATTCCATTCTCGCCTCCTTCGCCGGGCGTGATCGTTCGACCTGATTCCGCGCCGGGCGTCAACGTTGGCTTTGAACTTTCCCGGTCCAGCCTCTTGATATATGATCGGCCATATAGCAGTGACGTGGGGACGCGATGTTGGAAATCCCGGATCCGGAAAATACGGTTCTGATCGAGCTGAAAAATGGCACGGTGACGGTTGAACTCATGCCGGAGGTCGCGCCAAGACATTGCGAGCGTATCAAGGCACTCTCTCGCGCGGGTGAGTATGACGGTGTGATATTCCATCGTGTGATCGATGGTTTCATGGCGCAGACCGGCGATGTCCTGCATGGCAATCAGTTAACCGGGGTCAACCTCCGACTGGTGGGCACGGGCGCTTCGGCAAAGCCGGACCTCCCCGCAGAGTTCTCGTCGGTCCCGCATGACCGGGGCACTTTGGCCGCCGCGCGCGGGAGCGATCCAGACAGCGCGAACAGTCAGTTTTTCATCAATTTTTGCGACAATCACTTCCTTGATGGACGGTATACTGTCTATGGTCGGGTGGTCGACGGGATGGAACATATAGACTCCATTACGTGCGGCGAACCTCCCCAAATCCCGGACAGGATGATTTCCATGAAGGTGGCTTCGGATGTTGCGTAGTCTTGCACTGATTCTCTGCCTCTTCGCCGCTCCGGCCACCGCCGTCGGGTTGAGGATCCATGTTGCCGGGGAGGCGAACGGACAGATCGAGATAGATCTTCTTGACGGGGTCGCCCCAAGACATGTCGCGCGGATGACGGATCTGGCGGCGGCCGGTTTTTATGACGGCATTTACTTCCATCGCGTCATTGACGGATTCATGGCGCAGACCGGCGACGGACAGTTCGCCCGGATCGACAGCGTAGATCCCGGAAACTGGGGACGTGGTGGCTCCGACCTGCCGGACATTCCGGCCGAATTCTCCGAAATCCCTTTCGACCGGGGTGTTGTGGGCATGGCGCGTTCCGCGGATCCTGACAGCGCCAACAGCCAGTTCTTCATCATGTTCGCGCCGGGTTACCATCTGAACGGAAACTATACGGTTGTCGGACGCGTCGTATCCGGACTGGAAATCCTCGATGCCATCAAGAAAGGGCATCCGTCCACCGGTACAGTCAGTGGTGCGCCGGATCGGATAGAAAGGGTCGAGGTGATCGATTGACATGCTGTGGGAGCCAGGCGATGCCTGAACTTCCAGGAAACCGTCTATTGTCGGCCACATTTGGGGAGAAGAGTATATGTGGATGAAAACGGCTGCGGCCGCCGTTGCCGGATTCCTGTTAATTGTAGTCTCCGCCGCGGCGAGTCCTGAATTCTGGAGGGATGAATGGCCGGACACGGATTTCGGGAACACTACCGTGGAGACCTGGTCGGAGATCAGGTCCGGCGGTCCCCCAAAAGACGGCATTCCGGCGCTGTCTGATCCGCGATTCATTCGGATCGACGAAGAGAGTGGGATCGGTGACCGTGAACCGGTGATCACGCTTCAGCTGGATGGTGAAACGCCGAGAGCCTACCCGGTGCGCTACCTGATCTGGCACGAAATCGTGAATGATGAGGTCGGCGGCGTGCCTGTTGCCGTCACCTTCTGTCCACTGTGCAATTCCGGGATCACCTTCGACCGGCGGATCTCCGGGAAGGCGCTTACCTTCGGTGTTTCCGGCAAGCTTCGCCATTCCGATATGGTTATGTATGATCGTCAGACCCAGAGCTGGTGGCAGCAGGCGGTCGGTATGGGGATCGTGGGCACCCACGCGGGTAGGTATCTGGATCAGCTTCCAAGCTGGATGGAGAGCTGGGCGGAATTCCGGTCCCGCAATCCGCGGGGGCTGGTGATGGCGGAGCCGGACTGGCCGCGGCAATACGGGCGCAATCCATACGTGAGCTACGACAGCTCTCACCGCCCGTTTCTTTATTACGGCGAACTTCCTCCCCACGACATTCCCGCTCTGGCCCGGGTGGTCCGCGTCGGCGGAAGCGCTTGGCCGCTATCGCGTCTTAGGGTCGAGGGTGAGATCGCTGAGGCCGGAGTCACGATAAGCTGGATGGAGGGACAGGCGTCAGCGCTGGATACCGAGCTGATCTCGGCTGGGCGGGACGTCGGAACGATCCGTGTAAGGAGAGATGGCGTGGATGTCCCCCACGACATAATGTTCGCCTTCGCTTTCCATGCATTTTTTCCTGACGGACAATGGATGCTGGAGTGAGCCGCGCTATCCGGCGAGAGGCATCACTCGGCAAGCGAGATAAGCGCGTGCCGCTTCTTGCCGACGCTAAGCTTTACCGGCGACGCTAGGGTATTCTTATCGATTACCATCCCCGCATCCATCAATGGTGATCCATCAATCCGTACGCCATTGCCCGCGATGAGACGCCTGACTTCCTTGCCCGAAGAGACGAGGCCAGAACGAACCAGCAGCTGGGTGACGGAGATTCCGTCGCCTATGTCAGATGCGGAGAGCGCGATGCCGGGAAGACCGGTTCCCGCTCCGCCCTTTCCGAATACATCTGCGGCCGTCGCTTCTGCCGCCTTGGCTTTGTCCCTGCCGTGGCAGAGCGACGTGACTTCGTTCGCAAGTCGGATCTTGGCTTCATTGATCTCGGAATCCCCCAGTCCGCCAAGGCGTTCGCATTCACTCACCGGAAGCTCGGTGAAAAGCTTCAGGAACCGTCCGACATCGGTATCATCGACATTGCGCCAGTATTGCCAGAATT
This sequence comes from Paracoccaceae bacterium, assembly GCA_965221405.1. GTDB lineage: Bacteria > Pseudomonadota > Alphaproteobacteria > Rhodobacterales > Rhodobacteraceae > JAPOUP01. The sequence goes on from CBDCSE010000001.1 coordinate 110,094, forward strand.
CGTAGGCGTCCAGCATATCGGAATTCAGCCAGACGGCACCGCCAGCGGATTTGCCCATCTTGTCGCCTCCGGCGGTGGTCAGAAGCGGAGTTGTGAGACCGTATACTTCCGCGCCATGGATGCGGCGCGTGAGGTCAATGCCGTTGACGATATTGCCCCACTGGTCCGAACCACCCATCTGCAGGATGCAGCCATGGCGCCGGTTCAGTTCCGCGAAGTCATAGGCCTGAAGGATCATATAGTTGAATTCCAGAAAGCTCAGGCTCTGTTTGCGGTCCAGGCGTGACTTCACCGATTCGAAACCCAGCATCCGGTTGACGCTGAAATGGCGTCCGACGTTTCGCAGGAAATCCAGATAGTTCAGGTCGTTCAGCCACTCGCCGTTGTTGGCCATTATCGCGTCACAGGGACGGTCACCGAAATCAAGCAGGCGCGTGAATACGGCACGTATGCCTTCGATGTTTTCGTCGATGTTTTCCGGTGTGAGCAATGGACGCTCCTCAGCACGGAAGCTCGGATCGCCGACCATCGACGTTCCACCGCCCATCAAGACAATCGGTTTGTGTCCCGTTTTCTGAAGCCACCGCAGCATCATGATCTGGATCAGGCTGCCCACATGCAGGCTTCGCGCTGTCGCGTCGAACCCAATGTAGCCCGATGCCGCGCCCGATCCAAGAGCCGCTTCCAGACCCTGGAGATCCGTGCAATCCGCGACGAAGCCGCGTTCACGCATAATCCGTAGGAAATCCGATTTCTGTCGCACGGGCCGCTCCGAACCTACACGAACCGTCGGCGATTTGATGGTTTCGTTGTCCGTCTGCCGCCCGGTGGCTTTTGCCGCCGTGTCGTGAACGCTATCTGAAAGCCTCTCCGGAATTGATCTGATTCCGGCTCTGTCGTAGAGATTCCGCCATTGTCGGACCTGGTCTTGGCTCACGCCAAGTCGTTTCGCCACATCCATGCAATCCAGCCCGTCAGCCGAAAGAAGGATTGCCTCGACGTTCCGCGACTGGGCCCTTCCGCTTCCGCGTGATCGGGCGATTTTCTCGAGGCGTTTCCTGTCGTCAGCGCCAATCGTGAATTCCCGTTCCGCGGACATCGAGGTTCTCCTGTTCAGGGGCCGACGCGCTGGCGCAATCGCATAACGCATGCCTTGAATTGTGTCAACGCAATGACAATGTTGTAAAAGTTGATGTATCCCAATGCCGGTCAGGATCCGATAATGGCATTCGGGCCAGCTCTGGAAGGTTCATTTCGATAGACGCATCCGTCGACCTCGTGTCAATGCCGTCTCGCCGAACTCCCGTGCGGTGAGGGTGCATGCCAGATTTTTGGTTTGAACTGAATCCGTTCTCGATGTCTGCGCGAACGCGCTGTTGGCGCTGGGCAACTGCCGCAGGAGCCTGCGGTGGGAAGGGTTCGCGTTATGGAAGGCGGATCGCCACAGCCTGACCAAAATTTGGTGCGCACCCCGTTGTGACCCTTCGGTTGCGCGGGACGGATGGACATCGTAACCATGCGAATGAATGAATGGAGTCGGCCGGTTCATGGCCACTCCGGCATCGATTCCGGGCATGGCGAAAGTGGTGTGGTTTTCCATGGGCAGTTTCGATTCCGTCCTTGCGCTCGGCGCGATGTCCGGCACGTCCATGGATGGAGTGGACGCGGCCGTCCTGCGCACAGATGGAGAGGCCATCCTTGGATTCGGTGAATCGGGCTTCAGGGCCTATTCGCCCGAAGAGCGCCGGATACTCCGCACAGCTTTGGGGCGATGGCCGGGTGCGCCTGGCGTCGACGCCGCAGCCGCTGTGGTCGAAAGGGCCCATGCCGAGATTCTAATGCGGTTTCAGGCCGATCTGGTCGGTTTTCACGGGCAGACCCTCGTACACGACCCGCGGGGACGTGGCACGCACCAGGTGGGGAGCGGCGATTCACTTGCGAGGGAGCTTGGATTGCCGGTCATATGGGACTTTCGGTCAATGGACATTCACGCCGGTGGGCAGGGGGCGCCCCTTGCGCCGTTCTTTCATTTCGCCTGCGCTCGCTGGATGAGGGCCGAGGTGCCGATTGCGTTCGTAAACCTGGGCGGTGTCGGAAACCTGACCTGGATAGATCCCACGCGGTCGGTGCCGGATGAAACGGGTGCCTGTCTCGCCTTTGATACCGGCCCTGCCAACGCGCCCATAGACGACCTGATGCGATCACGACGTGGACTCGATTTCGATCTGGATGGGACATTGGCGTTGGAGGGCAGTGTGGATGAGGTGGCTGTCCGGATGTTCCTGCAGAGCGATTACCTGAATGCGCGACCGCCTAAATCTCTGGACCGTGACGCGTTTCCCGGGCTTCGTGGGCTGGTTGCGGAAATGGCCGATGCCGATGCCGCCGCGACGCTCGCGGCCATAGCCGCTGCCTGCGTCGCACGCGGAATGGAACATTGCCCGAGGATGCCTGAGCGGATTCTGGTGACAGGTGGTGGACGTAACAATCCCGTCCTGATGGGCGAGATGGCCGAGCGGCTTGGCCGTCCCGCCGAGGCCGTCGAGGCGGTCGGGCTTGACGGCGATATGCTTGAAGCCCTGGCATTCGCTTTCCTGGCTGTGAGGGTCACGCGGGGATTGCCGACCTCCTGCGGTTCGACCACCGGCGTTCCCGTACCGGTATGCGGTGGTCGCGTCGCGTCGCCATAGCGTGGATTGGCGATTGACGCGCGACATCGAGGCCCGGGATCTATAGGTCGGTGAATGTCCGTATCACAGGCGGCGGCATGCTACGGGCAAGATCAACAACACCGCCCAAATGGCGGATCGTCCGGGAAAGCCGCCAGGCGGCTGGATCGCTGCCTTTCAGGGAGCAACTGGCATGACCGCGACTGCGCGAGCGAACCGTCTTGGCGTGACGCGCAACAACGTTTATGGGAAAGCGGGTGAAGGTCAGTTTCACCGATCTCCGCTTGCCCTGTCCGCTGCCGCCCCGAACGTCTCGCCCATTCCAGGCCGTAAGCCGCCGCGTACCCGTCTCACCGCCCGACAGGAAAAACCCTGCCGTGAGATATCTGACTCGGGGCGTTCAACACGGTAAGATCCACGTCACAATCCCGGATTTCGGGAGCTTGGGATATGTTATACTCGGAATCATTAATTCGCCCTTAAGGGCTGGCATGATTCGCGGAACGGTCCAGATACCCGGAAAACGAGCGGAAAAAAACAGCATACAGGAAACGGCATGTCCGGGACAGGCTGCATCCTTACACCTGATCAGCGCCGTGCGCTGCTGGCGATAATGCGCGGACGGAAGGCCGGGGCGCTGAAGGTGCGGCGCGCGAACGCGCTCGTCGCGCCCGGTGACGGAAAGAGTGTCCGCCAGGTCCGCGGGTTCCTCTACCTTGACCCCGACACGGTGCGCGGCTGGCCGCCCGGGTTCGGCGGGACGGGCCTCGCCCCGGTGGACCCGGCGGCGTATCCGGAGCGTGAGGGAAAGCCGGCCCGGGCCCGGGAGGCGTCGCTCCGGGAGGCGCCGCCGGACAGCCCGCCGCGCGGCACCAACGGGGTCCGGGACATCATCCCGCCGACCTTTGGCCAGGAGTACACCCGCGGCGGCGCGATAAAGCTGATGCACCGGCTGGGATTCGAATATGTGAAGCCGAAGCCGCTTCCGCGCCAGGCCGACAGGGCGGGGCGGGAGGCCTTCATACGGCAGTACGAACGGACGGTGCGGGACGCGCCCGCCAACGAGGCGACCGTGTTCGCGGACGCGGTGCACCCCGAATGGCGGAGCCGACCCGCCCACGGCCGGGTTTTCCGCGGGGACAGGCCCGCGGTCAGGTCCACCACGGGACGGCGGCGGCCGGACCCGCACGGGGCGCTGAGCCTCGAGACGATGGGACTGGCGACGGGCGGGGGCGGGCGGACCGGCGCCACCACGACCCTGCGGCTGCCCGGGAACCGGAGCGCGCCCGTCCCGGCGGCCGGGTGATCCATGTCCTGCCGGGCAACGCCCGCCAGCATCACGCGAAGGCGCCCGTGCCCTTCCTGGAGAGACCGCAGTGCCGCGTCCGGCCGCACTTCCTGCCGCCCTACGCGCCCCACCCGACCCCACCGGGCGCCTGTGGGGGGTCATGCACCGCCACGTGAGGCGTAACCGGTTCCACGCGGATCTGCGGCAGTTCACTGGGGCGATTTTCCGCTTCTTCGACGACACCCCTCCCCGTGAACGGGAGGCCATCGCGGAATCCGTCACCGACAGTTTCCGGGTGATCACCCATGACGGACACCGCATGGTCGGACAGCGGATCCGGCCATGCGGCGGAGGGCGAATCAGGCCCGGAAGTACGGTCCAGTTCAGTTCAGTGAGTATACCTCAGGACTGAATTGCCCGCGTATTTGGCTATTTCGCCCAGCATTTCCTCGATCCGTATCAACTGGTTATATTTCGCGAGCCTATCAGAGCGGGCGAGTGACCCGGATTTTATCTGGCCACAGCCCATCGCGACGGCGAGATCGGCTATCGTCGAGTCCTCCGTTTCCCCGGAACGGTGCGACATCACGGTGGTGAAACCCGCCTGACTGGCCATGTCGACCGCCCGGAGCGTTTCTGAAAGCGTTCCGATCTGGTTGGGCTTTACGAGCATTGAATTGGCGCAGCCCTTGGCAATGCCTTCGGAGAGTCGCGACGGGTTGGTGACAAACAGATCGTCGCCGACGAGCTGGATTTTTTCCCCCAGCGCGTCGGTCAGGGTTTTCCACCCCTCCCAGTCGTCCTCCGAGCAGCCATCCTCTACGGAAAGGATGGGGTAATCTGAGCAGAGCGTTTCTATATACGCGACATTCTGTTCCGAAGACAGGGACATACCCTCGCCCCGAAGTTCATATCGTCCTTCCCGGAAATATTCCGTGGACGCGCAGTCCAGCGCAAGCATGAATTCACTGCCGGGGGAAAACCCGGCTTTTTCGATGCCTTTTAGAACGAAGTCCAGCGCCTCGCGTGTAGATGTTATATTCGGCGCGAAGCCGCCTTCGTCCCCGACGCCGGTGCTGAGCCCGACCGCGGACAGTTCGCCTTTCAGCACATGGAACACTTCCGCTCCCCATCGTACGGCGTCCCGTAACGTCGGCGCCCCGACCGGCATGATCATGAATTCCTGGATATCGATCGGATTGTCCGCGTGCTCTCCGCCATTGATTATGTTCATCATCGGGACGGGCAATGTCCTTGCTGAAGCACCGCCTAGATAGCGGTAGAGGGGCATTGCCCTGGACTCGGCGGCGGCCTTGGCGGCGGCGAGACTGACGCCGAGAACCGCATTTGCGCCGAGTCGACCTTTGTTGGAAGTGCCGTCGAGCTCGACCAACGCGCGATCGATGGCTTCCCGGTCCGGCGCGTCAAATCTCCCCACGAGCAGTTCGGCGATTTCACCATTCACCGAGGCAACCGCCTCAAGCACGCCTTTTCCGCCATACCTTAGGCTGTCGCCGTCGCGTTTCTCGACCGCTTCATGCGCACCCGTTGAGGCACCGGATGGTACCGCCGCGCGTCCCACGCTGCCGTCCTCCAGCGTCACATCGACCTCTACGGTTGGGTTGCCACGGCTGTCCAGGATTTCCCGAGCATTGATTTCGACGATCGTACTCATAAAGGCCTCGTTTCGGGGATTCGGGCAGCGTATAGCAGATGGCTCCGTTCCAGACCAAGGCAATTTCGGGTTGGGGCCGCTGGTTGAATCAGCCCCGGCCGCGTACCGCCTGTCGCCAGGGTCCAACCCGCCCGCGCCGAGCCTCCCGGAATTCATCCCCGACGATGCCATTGCGCGGGATTTGTCCGAAAGGCGGTATTGTGGCCGCAGGTGTTCGGACAGGCGCTCGCTGACACATGTTCCGCCGCTGACTGTCCGGACGGTTCCTGTGCCATCCATAGGGCTGGATTGCGAGGTTGGCGTTTCATCGGATCGCGACTCCTGGAGGGTTGGAGAATTCAGGTTAAGGCCATCAGGGTCGGTTGCGCGTTCAGGCGGGCAAGCAGAATGCGTTCCCTGGACCCCAGGGCCAATTCAACCGCGTTCCACAATTCCCGCGGTCAGTGGCGCGACTGCCGCCCCGCATCATCCAGCAGCGCCTTCACATGACGTTCTCTCCGCAATACGAACAGGCCCGAACCCACGACGATCGCGACACCCGCGAGAGTGGTAAATCCTGGTTGCTCGCCGAACACGGTGACGGCAATCGCCAGCGCGAACAGTATACGGAAATACCGGTATGGTATGACCAGGGAGATGTCCGCATGACGAACCGCCGCGGTGATGGTGTAGTACGCAACGATAAGCGATACGGTCGCGCCGACCAGCCAGACGGCTTCACGCCCGTCCGGCAAGACAGCGCCCCCAGTAACCGCCATGAGACCTGCGCCTGCAGGAATAAGCGCACCGAGACCCCACAATGAGACCTGCGGCGTTGTCGCCTCATCCGGTATAAGCCGGGTGAATACATCCCGCGCCGCCATCCCGAATGCGGCGCCAATGGAAAGCAGGACGCCAGCCGTAACGGTGACATCTTGTGGCCCAAGGATCAGCATTACGCCGCAGAAACCCACGCCAATGGCGAACCATCGTCTGGGACCTACCCGTTCACCGAGCAACAGCGCCGCGCAGACCGTCGCTATGAGGGGAGTTGACTGGTTTATCGCCACGACGAGAGACAGGGGCGCCAGAGCCAGGGCGGACACCATACAGACCGACCCGAAGACTTCGGCCACGTTTCTCAGTATGACGCCTCTGGAATGGATTAGCGGAGAGTATAGCCGCTCTCCGGCGGCACGAACCAAGACGGCGAAAAAGATCGTTCCTCCCGCCGACGTGATGAGGATCACCTCTGCCACAGGAACGGTTTGGGTTGCGAGTTTGATGAACATGTCGGTCGCGGCAAAAGCCGCCATCGACGTCACCATAAGGCCGATGGAACGTAGGGGGCGCGGAGTGTTCACTCCATCCCCTGTTTCATAGGCACTCCGTATAGTTCGAGTCGATGTCCTTTGAGCCGAAAGCCCAGCTTTTCGGCGATCCTTACCTGCAGGGCCTCAATTTCAGGGTTGACGAATTCGATCACGTCGCCGGACTGAAGATCGATCAGGTGATCGTGGTGATCGCGGTCAGCGGTCTCGTAACGTGCGCGACCGTCGCCGAACTCGTGCTTCTCCAGTATTCCCGCCTCCTCGAACAGTTTCACCGTTCTGTAGACTGTGGCGATGGAAATCCGGGGGTCATTTGCGCTTGCGCGGCCATGGAGTTCCTCCACGTCCGGGTGATCGTCAGACTCATCAAGTACGGCGGCGATGATCCTGCGCTGATCGGTCATTCGCAGTTGCTTCGACTCGCATCGTTCCAGGATCGACTCGCCCATATTGATTCCCTATGCCGCGGCTCCCGTGGACGCCAGATCCAATCGGTCTCCATAAGGTGGTCTGAATTCGCGCCCTATCATCCTCACGGTCGGGTGTCATGGCCGACACTACCGCAGCAAGCGGATCACGAACCCGGGATCAAGATCATACCCGTCTGTCAGGAGAATAGAATAGACATTCACCTCACTGAGCGGAATGACCGGCGGAAGGCGGGCATGAGGAGGCGGAGGTTGCGCTCCGACAGACGCGTTTCACCCTTTCCGACGCCCGCCCTATCGGTAATGACTCCCAGAAATCCCCTTTGCATTCACCTGCGAGGCGATCGATACGGTCAAAGTAACCTCAGGAGTCACGTCGGTTCGGTTCCGGTCCTTACATCATTGGCCTTACCGCCTTTGGACTGATTTCTTCCGGTTTCGCGACTGGGCGTAGGCGTCCTGGAACGGAGGCATTGGAACGCCTTCCGGCACACTGCGGGTTCGTTGTCGGGAGCGGACCAAGGGGTGTGTGATTTTCGAGATCCCCGAAGCGCAGGAGCCGCATCCGCCATTCGGTGCGTGACGGTGTATGGCGGATCTCTCCCGAATCAGGTTGACAGAGAAAGTTCGTTAACGTCCGTTGCGCGACATGCGGCGCAAGGATCAAATAGATGCGTTCGGCGTGTGCGTGCTTGTCGCGTTCTCTGCACTGTTCGGCCTGAACCAGGTGGTCATCAAGGTCGTCAACACAGGACTGCAGCCGGTGTTCTCAGCGGGCCTGAGGTCTCTGGGTGCGATGGTCGTTATCCTTGTCTGGCTGCGACTGATGCGCCAGGAGCTGGAATTCCAACGAGAGGTGCTTCCGTGGGGAATGCTGTCGGGCGTGCTCTTTTCCGCCGAGTTTATCCTGCTGTTCGTCGCTTTGGATCTCACAACGGTAGCCCGAACTTCAATGATGTTCTATACGATGCCGGTCTGGTTGGCGTTGATGTCCCATTTCGCTGTTGCCGACGAGCAGCTGACAGGGCTTAAGTGCATCGGTCTCGCACTTGCGTTCGGAGGTGTAGCGATCCTGCTCCTGAACCGAAACGAGGCGGGATCACCCAGTTTTTTGGGTGACGCGCTGGCAGTTTCGGGTGCCGTCTGCTGGGCAGGGATCGCGCTTGTCGCCCGGGCCACTCCTTTCGCGGAAGTCGACCCGACAACGCAGATGTTCTGGCAACTCAGCGTTTCATCGGTACTCTTGTTGGCGGCCGCCTGGCTCTTTGGTCCGTTCATCCGTGACTTCCGGTTGATCCATGGCTTTGGAATGGCGTTCCAGATAGTCGCGGTCGGCGCATTCGGCTTCCTGCTCTGGTTCTGGCTTCTGAAGATTTACCCGGCCAACGGCGTGGCTTCCTTCGGTTTCTTGGCACCTGTCTTTGGGGTGGTTTTCGGTTGGCTGCTGCTTGGCGAAACCGTTGGTAAGTCCTTGTGGGTTTCGCTCGCGCTGATCAGCCTGGGCCTGGTTATAATCAACTATCCCCAGAGGCGTTGAGCGCTTTCAGGTGCCGTTGGCTTTCAGACCGGTTCGACCTGTCGCGTGGTGGGATCGGAACCATCTCCGGTTCATTTTCCGACGTTTTGGGCTGACGTGGGAAATTGCTCACGCTTTTGCAGCCCGAGGATATAGTCCACTGCTTTCTGCGCTTCGCTGGACGCGCTGAAGATAGCCCTTCCATCCTCCTGCAGGATTGTAAGCCATTGTTCCAGATAGGCGCCGGTCTGTCTGAAGTCCGGTGTCAGCCCCAGAGCCGCGCAAAGAAGGCAGTTCCCGATTTCCGCCACGAGTTCCTCGAACGCATAGTCCTCATTCGCGCATAGTCGGCTGAAACGGTCGAGGCGGGCTTCCGAGCCCGTCCAGTGCGTCAGTTCATGGGAAAGTGTGGCGTAATATCCAGCCGCATCATGGAAAGTACTGATTGGCGGAACGTGGATCCGATCAAGGCCGATATCGTAGTACGCGCGGGGCTCGTCGACCGTGACGATTTCCGCTCCTGTGGCTTCGAAGAACGCATCCAGTTCGGGATCGGATCGTGTCCCGAGATCGCGCACCGGATCCAGTGGATCGTAAAGAGAGGCTGGAAGATCATCGATCTGGTCAGCGTTGAACACCGGGTAGGAGCGCGCGAAGTGGACCACGCATTCATCGCCGTTCTCGTCTTCCCTGACGGCCGTGCCACATTTCATTACGGAAGCTGACTTTTCCCCCCTGCGGACTCGCCCTCCAAGAACCTTCGCCTGCCTGAACGTAAGCCACCGGGCTGAACTGTAGCCCTTACGGTCGGCAACAGCCCAGAGCAGAAGGACGTTTATGCCCCGGTAGGGCTCGCCATTGTGGCGGAGGGGAAGGCTCGCTCCATTCACGCTTCCGGTCCAGGGTTTGCGCCACGGTGGACATCCCGTTTCCATGGCCTCGATAATGCGGTCGGTGATCGCAGTGCGCTGATTTCGGTTCAGATATGGCATTTTCCATTCCCCGTTTCCGTTGACCGGAAGGTTATCCCTGAGATGGAGTTGGATAGGCCGTTCACGGCGAATTCCTTCCATGCCGGGAATCACCTTCCTTGGCATGGATCAGAGATTCATCACTTGAATGCCATAAATGGACACAAGACGGCTGTGCCGGAACTATTTCAGGGTGTTCCGTCTTCCTGCTGGTGGCGTGCCAGAAGTTCTTGCAGCAGTGTGACCATTTCCGATTTCAGGCTATGCGGTGAGGCGATCGTCACCTTGGGCCCCCAGGTCATCAGGTGCCACGCAATTTCGCGTAGGCCGCCCGAAGTGAATTCCACCACGAGACGCCCGTCATCCAGCAGGGAAGTTTCCTGCAAAGGATGAAATCGGAAAGATTTTGCGCTATCAGATACTTCCGCGTCGAAAATCAACCGTGTATCGAACATCCGTTCCTGATATACACCGAAGGATCTTGCACGGTATGAATCAAGATCGAACTCTGGATCGTGCCATGCGGCGGAGTCCGTGATGTCCACGTCGCTCATCCGATCGAGCCTGAAAAGGACCGGATCATCATCTTGCTTTGGCGCGGCGACAAGATAGGAACGGGTTCCGATCAATAGACCTCGCGCCGCGGCGACGCGTTTTGCGGATTTACCGGAGGTCGATGCGTAGTTAAAGCTTATACCATTTCCCGAAAGTTTTGACTCATCAACATATAGTCTCATAGCCGTATATACACGATATATTCCGTTCCGTCGCGGATGGCGCGTGCGGCCAGCCGTCAATGTCGCTATGTTGTGGTTTCCGCAAACCAACACCGACAGGAGACAGGACATGCCCGCACCCCTGACGATCACCGACACCGGCCGCACGGCCGAAGACCTGCGCCAGTTCGCCGGCAGGTGCAAGGACCATCGCCAGCGCCGGCGCGCCCGCGCCATCGCGCTCAGGCTCGAGGGGATGCCGCCCGGAGAGGTCGCGGCGCGGCTGCGCACGACGGTCCAGTCCGTGAGGGACTGGACGGTCCGCTATAACCTGGCCGGTCTCGGGGGGCTGGCGGACAGCCCGAGGACGGGACGGCCCGGGCGCCTGGACAGGGACCAGCGAGCCCTTCTCGCGGAGCGGGTCGAGGCCGGCCCCGGTCCCGGGGACGGCGGTCTCGTGCGCTGGCGTCTGAAGGACCTCGCCGCCTGGGCGATGGCCCGGTTCGGCGTTTCCGTCAGCGTATCCGCGATGTGGCGGACGGTGCGCGGCCTCGGCTTCAGCCACCAGACCGTCCGTCCGCTCCATCCCAGGGCCGATCCGGGGCGGCAGAGAGAGTTCCGCAACGATTTCAGCGGGCTGGCGCTGGGCGCGGCGGGCGAAGGCGCCGCGCCCGAGCGGATCGAGGTCTGGTTCCAGGACGAGCTGAGGGCGGGCCAGAAGGGCACGAACACGCGCATATGGGCGCGCCGGGGCGTCCGGCCCCGCGCGGTGCGCGACCACCGCTACGGATACAGATACCTGTTCGCCGCCAGCCGCGCCGGGGATCCCTGCGCCGTCGGGCATGTCTGTGGCAGGGCGAACACCGACGAGATGAACGTCCACCTGGAGATGATCTCGGCGAAGGTGAAGCCCGGCAACCACGCGGTGGTCGTGCTCGACGGAGCCGGCTGGCACCGGTCCAGGGCGCTCGTCGTTCCCGGCAACGTGTCCCTGCTGCACCTGCCGCCGTATTCGCCGGAACTGAACCCGGTCGAGCAGGTCTTCGACTACCTGCGCTCGAACTTCCTCTCCAACCGATTCTTCCCGACGGTCGCGGACGTTCAGGCCTCGATGCTCGACGCCTGGAACGCGTTCGAGGCCGACCTGGAACGCATCGCGTCGATCACCAAACGGTCATGGGCCCGTGTTTGCTGAAGCAACCGGTCAAATGGCGCTCCATAGGTCAAAACTTTCGGAAAATGGTATTAGTAGTCTCTGAACAAGTAACGCCATCTGGCAGGTCGAGAGAATCTCCGGGTCGATGGCCACATGAGGACCCGGGGACGCTAACGGAAGCTGCGCCGACGTCAGCGCCTCGACATCAGGAGCCAGCCGAACTCGCTGTCTTTCCCTGAGTGCCGCCAGATTGCGCCGTCCCAGATCACGCAGGGACATCGCGCGTGCGCTTTCCCCTTGCTCATCAAACGTCTGTGCCGCCAGTTCCAGGTTGGCCAGCTCTTCCGCGGTTGGGGCAAGCAGGAAAGCTGAAAGGCCCGCGCTGATTCGATACCGACGGTATCGACCCTCGTCGATCCGCTCTACCGGGAACAGGTCGTCCAAAGTCGCCACCATCCTCTGTGCCGTTCGCTTGCCCAGTCCGAATTCGTCCATGAGTTCTGTGACCGAACGTCCTTCTGCGGATGCCGCAAGTGACAGCGCGACTTTCAGGAGCCGTATGGCCGGCTGGAACCTTGGGCCGGCGGCTTCATCCATTTCGTGATCCTGATCATGCGATATCCCGCCCATTTCGAAGAAGACCCTTTCAATCCGTGATTCCGGTTCCGACATGTCCCTCAGTTCTTTCATATCCTTTCCTGCCGCGGAACTCTTATGAAGCGATCACTGCCAAGCTCTTTTTCCCGGCGCACGGGCACGTCGCGATGTCACGCAGGCTTTCCCTGGAGGTCAGCTGGGCGAACGTCATGCTGCGGAACCTGTCCTGATAGCTGAAGCGCCTGACGCGCCGATGGGTGTTGCGGCGTTCGATGCAGCGCCGAAGGGTGTGCATCGGCAGGTGATTCACCACCTGCGTGAAGACCGGTTTTCCGGTGTGCATGGCTGGGGCTCTCCAAATGGGGGAATCGGCTGGAGAGCATGAATTTCGCGCACGGGCAGTTCAGGCCGGTGATACCCCCGGAAGCCGCTTTTCCCTGAGTTTAACGGGACAGCAGTGATTTAAGTTCAAGTGGTGCCCGGGGGCGGAATCGAACCACCGACACGAGGATTTTCAGTCCACTGCTCTACCCCTGAGCTACCCGGGCATAGGTGAGCGGCTGGCCCGCTCGGGTCACGGCGTTTTAAAGACTGGCAATCGGGCTGTCCAGATGATTCGAACGCCCCGATCCGGAAATGTCCCATTCACGTTCCGCGCCCGCAGGCGTCACCAGAACCATGTTCCAATGCCTCGCGGGCGACTTGCGGCCAAAGCCGAGTCCACTCCCGAATGCCGGGATCTACGGTTCTCGACGCCGTCGGAAATACCTTGCGTGGAGCGATGGTCGGGGATCGGCAACAGCCAGCCTGCGCTCACACAGATCGATAAGGTTTGCCAGAACATTCCGTGCCGCCGCTGACATCAGGGCGGCCGGGATATCTCCGTAGACGGCCTCCACCAGTTCGGTAATCGAGTGGCCCCGCCCGTCAAGATGTCCAAGTATGGACGCTTCCCTCGATCGGCGGTGATCCATAAGCCACCGCAGACGTGCTTTCGGCTCCATGACCGGCTCGCCGTGGCCGGGATGGAACACCCGGTCGTCCCGATCCGACAGGCGTTCGAGCGAGGCCATGTATGCGGCCATATCTCCGTCAGGCGGAGAGATCATCGTACTCGCCCAGCCCATCACATGATCTCCGGAAAATACGGCGTCACCGAGGGCGAAGCATAGGTGATCGCCGGTGTGTCCCGGCGTCCAGATTGCCGTGAGCCTCCAATTGTCCCCGTCGACCGAGGTGCCGTCCGCAAGTCGTTCATGCGGCTCAAATCCAGGATCCAGGCCTTCTCCGCCACCGACCGAACCAGTCTCGGCGAGCGCCTGCATGATTTCTGAACGGTCGGCCGAACCGTCACCGAAGGCATGAACCACCGCACCGGTTGTCTCCGACAACGCTGCGGCCAGGGATGAGTGATCCAGATGGGAATGGGTGACGAAAATATGGCTGATCGATTCACCTGGATCCAGGGCCCCGAGAATCGCTTCGTGATGTGAGCGAAGGGCTGGACCCGGGTCAATTACCGCAACCCGGCGCTCGCCTACAATATAGGTATTCGTACCCCGTTGGGTCATGGGGGAGGGATTCGGCGCAAGGATCCGACGGATGCCCGGCTCCAGCATGTCAGCGGATGCGGTCACTGTCACGACGTCATCGGTTGCATGAATCGCCATTCCCCATGTTCAATGCTATTGTCGTAATCCATGCGATTGTTACGGGCAAATCGGTATTTCCCGCGTTCACTTTACGGACGGGCCGCGCTCATCCTGCTCGTGCCCGTGGTGACATTGCAGATCGTGGTCTCGTTTTCGTTCATCCAGCGGCATTTCGAGGGAGTGACGGAGCAGATGACGCGTAACGTTGCGCTGGAACTGCGTTACCTGCTGAAACTGATCGACGAGTCACCAACTGGTCCGGCTGCGCTCGACGCCATTTCGTCCGTCGCCGGGCCGTTGGCATTCAGGCTTGAGTTACCCTCTGAACCCCCCGAAAGGGACATAAGGCCATTCTACGATTTTTCCGGTCGTGTCATGATGGATACGCTTCGCGGGGAGGTGGACGACGTTCGACGCATCGACCTTTCCGCCGAGAAGCACGTCCGGACATGGATCGGGACCCGGCATGGGACGATTTTCGCGGAATTCCACCGCAGTAGGGTGTCGGCGTCGAATCCGCACCAGCTTCTTGTCCTGATGGTACTTGCCGGCATTCTGCTTACGCTCATCGCTTTCGTATTCCTGCGCCAGCAGCTCAGGCCGATCAAGCGGCTTGCCAGCGCTTCGGAGGCGTTCGGCAAGGGACGAATCGAGCGGTACGATCCGTCGGGTGCCGCGGAGGTCCGCGCCGCGGGACAGGCGTTCCTGGATATGCGGACGCGGACACTCAGTCAGATCGAACAGCGGACGATGATGCTGCTCGGCGTAAGCCACGACATGCGCACTCCTCTTACACGACTCCGGTTGGGACTGTCGATGGCCGGGGAAGGTCCGGAAATCAAGGATATGGAACGCGATGTTGGTGAACTGGAGCGCTTGACCGATGAATTCCTGGCCTTCGCCCGTGATGATTCGCTGGACGATCCTCAACTGACCGATCCGGTCGGACTGGCACATGATGTTGTCGGAAAGTTCGTGGAGTCGGGAAGGCCAGTAAGAATCCGCGAGGTTTCCGGCGAAGGCACGGCGGTCCTGCGCCCGGCAGCCATGTCGCGGGCGCTGGAGAATCTGATCGGGAACGCGGTGCGCTATGGGTCGGTCTGTGAGGTTCGGATCGTGGTATCGCCCGGTACGGTCAGAATCTCCGTGGAGGACGATGGCCCGGGAATACCCGAAGGCGCACGGGATGAGGCGTTGAAAGCTTTCGTCCGTCTTGATCCCGCCCGTAATCAGGATAGGGGCAGTGGCGTTGGGCTCGGCCTGGCGATCGCAAGTGACATCGCGCATCGGCATGGCGGATCATTGTCTCTCAACCGCAGTCTGGCTTTGGGAGGTCTGAGAGCCGATCTGGTCCTCGCGCGTTGATGAAGGGCGATGTGCGCGGGGAGGCGCGGCGGGTGGTCGGGGCATTTCCGGTTGTTATCATTGAAATGACCTACGCACAGGCGCATACCGGGTCGCACGGCCAACCGAGATGCGGACCGATTCCAGTTCCATGTCCAGCGCACGGCTCCGTCATACCAGGGACTCCGCGCATGCAGTTCTGGAGCTGCTTACGGCGGACGATCTGGAGGAACCACTCATCCTGTGACGGGCGGCTGCCCTTAGCGGCTTCTTGCCGTTAAGTCGTGCATGATGTTTGATGCGACAGGACCGAATACGCTGGAGTGTGACACGATATGATGATTAGGCGAAATGTCCGTATCTCGCCCGGCCTTTATGGCCATTCGGGAGAATTCCATCGATTTTACCATTGCCCGGGGGGTCATATGCTGGACACCAGCACTGCAATTGGCGATCTTCTGGATTTTTTGGCAGCCTGCACCCGTTCATGAAAACGTGCGTGGGACTGACCTATACGGCGGCGGGCGTGGATATTGATGCCGGCGGGGAGTTGGTCAGGCGGATTGAACCTGCGGCCGAATCCACCGCCAGACCGGGTGTCGTTGACGGTCTGGGGGGATTTGCCGGTCTATTCGATCTAAAGGCGGCGGGTTATTCGGATCCGGTGCTCGTTGCCGCCACCGATGGGGTTGGCACCAAACTTCGCGTCGCCATCGATACCGGTCGAGTCGATACAATTGGCATCGATCTTGTCGCCATGTGCGTTAACGACCTGGTCTGTCGCGGTGCCGAGCCTTTGTTCTTCCTGGATTACTTCGCCGCTGGAACGCTTGACGTGGGGACCGCGGAGCGTGTCGTGAATGGAATCGCCGCCGGATGCAGAGCCAGTGGATGTGCCTTGATCGGTGGCGAGACCGCTGAGATGCCAGGCATGTATGACGGGGCGGACTTCGATCTCGCCGGTTTCGCCGTCGGTGCCGTGGAGCGCGGCAAGGCACTGCCCGCAGGCATGGGTGCCGGTGACGTTCTTCTGGGGCTGCATTCCGATGGCCTGCATTCCAATGGATACGCGCTCGCGCGGATCGCGGTGCGCCATGCGGGGTTGTCCTGGAACGATGCCGCACCTTTCGCTGACACTTCGCTTGGCGAGGCATTACTTACGCCGACGAGGATTTACGCCCGCGCCGCGATCGCTTCCATTAAATCGGGTGGCGTTCACGGAATCGCCCATATAACCGGCGGCGGATTGGTTGAGAACATACCACGGCTTCTGCCGAAAGGTCTGGCCGCCAAAATCGATCTGGGCTCCTGGTCCCTTCCGCCGGTGTTCCGATGGCTGCGCAAGACCGGAGGACTGACGGAGGCGGAACTGCTCAGGACTTTCAACGCCGGAATAGGTATGGTCATGGCAGTTGCGCCGGAATTCCGAGACGGTGTTATGGCCGAACTTGAAACCGCCGGACAGCGGGCTCAATGCATCGGAGTGGTCGAGCCCGGTCAATGTCTGCGGTTCTCGGGAAGTCTGTCATGAGCAAGCGCGTCGCGATCCTGATCTCGGGGAGTGGGACCAACATGGCCGCCCTGTCGGATGGCATGGCGGAGCGGAATGTGGCGAGACCGGTCCTGGTACTGTCGAACGAAAGGGACGCCGATGGACTTGAACGGGCTGCGACGCGGAATATTCCTCATTCCGTCGTATGTCATGGAGACTATCGTGACCGTGCTTCCTTCGAGGCGGCGGTGCTCGCCAAACTCGACGCGGCGCAGCCAGACATAGTATGCCTTGCGGGCTTCATGAGAATTCTCTCCTCTTTCTTCATAGGCCGGTATCGAGGGCGCATCCTCAATATCCATCCCTCCCTTCTACCGCGCCATAAAGGTCTCGATACCCATGCACGGGCATTGGACATAGGCGATACCGAGCACGGATGTACCGTTCATCTCGTAACCGAAAAACTTGATGACGGGCCCGTGCTTGGGCAGGCCCGGATTCCCGTCAGGCCGGATGACACCCCCAAGAGTCTGGCGGCACGCGTGCGCGAGCAGGAGCACAGACTCTATCCGGCGGTACTGGACCGGTTTGCGCGGGGTGACCGGAGGCCGATATTTACCACACAATCCGAATGCCCTGTGTGTTGAACATCGAACATATGGCAGATATCGGAAACATCCCGCCATCAAGGTTCTCTCGATGAATCTGATATCAACCACAAAGGCACTGGAAGCTTTCTGTGAGCGTGCCGCCGCTGGCCCGTATGTCACAGCGGATACCGAGTTCATCCGTGACCGCACGTACTATTCCCGGCTGTGCCTGATCCAGCTTGCTGTTCCTGGCAGAGACAGCGACTCCGCCGTTCTTGTCGACCCGTTGGCCGAGAGGCTGTCACTGGACCCGCTCTACCGGCTCTTTCGCGATACGGATGTAGTCAAGGTGTTCCACGCGGCGCGTCAGGATATCGAGATATTCTTCACCGACGGTGGCGTGATTCCCGATCCGCTGTTTGACACCCAGGTCGCCGCTATGGTCTGCGGTTTCAGCGATCAGGTCGGTTATGAGACCCTTGTCCGGAAAATTGTCGGGAAGTCTCTCGACAAGCGGTCACGTTTTACCGATTGGTCAAGGCGACCGTTGTCCGACGCGCAGAAAAAATACGCGCTTTCTGACGTGACACATCTACGCACAATCTACGAGGATTTGAGGAAAAAGCTTGACAGATCAGGTCGGGCGAACTGGCTCGAGGAAGACCTGCGGGTTCTGACATCCTGCGAGACCTACATAATCAAACCCGAAGAGGCATGGCGGCGATTAAAGCTTCGCGGCGGGTCGTCTGGTCGCCATTTCGCGGTAGTGCGTGAACTGGCGCGTTACCGCGAGTGCCTCGCGCAGTCCCGTGATGTGCCGAGAAACCGGATTTTCAGCGATGCCGCGCTTCTTGAACTGGCTTCATCCCTTCCAAGGACTGTCGGTGAACTGTCAAGATCGCGTCTGCTGCAGCGTGAGGCGAGAAAGCCGGCCGTCGCGGACGGCATACTCGCCGCGGTTCGGCAGGGTCTGGAAGTCCCTTTGGCTGACTGTCCCAGGATCGACGCGCGAAGGGAATCCGGGCAGGCCAACCCGGCATTGGCCGATCTTCTGCGTGTGCTGTTGAAGGCAAGTTCCGAGACGGCGGGTGTGGCCCAGAAACTTATCGCCACGGCGCCCGATCTGGACGCCATCGCCGCTGGTGAGCGCGATCTACCCGCGCTCAAGGGGTGGCGGCACGAGGTATTTGGATCCAACGCTGTGAAGTTATGCGACGGACGGCTGGCCCTGACGGCGGACGGTTCGCAGATCAGGATAATGGAAATCTGACAACTCAGATATAGCGGCGGCGGGAATGTCGGGACAGCTGCTCCCGAGCGGTACCATATGTGAGGTTATCGCGTGGGGTGAACTTACGGACGCACCGACAGTGCGTTCTCCGAGGAAATTACCCGAATTCGCGTCACTCCCTCCAGCATTCGCTTCGGTATGAACCTCGCTGCGATGATTTCGCGTGACCTTCGGGTGCCCACTGGGGCTTCGCTACGGGGGGCGGTGACCCTGAACTCATAGTTCAGTGTGCCGTCCTGGGCACTTTTCTCCGCAGCGGGAACGAGGTTGCCGTCATAGTATCCCTGCCGAGGGGGCAGTCCGGTTATATGTATGATCGCTCCTCCGGCAGTCTGCTCGAACCTCAGGTCGGCAACCCGGTCGACGAGGCCGTGCGCTGGCTTGGCCTGGATTTCGGGAGCCTCGGGTGCCTGCTCGCGTTTGGCGTTTCCACAGCCCGCGATCGTCACCGCCGTAAACACCGCCAAAATGATCCTTACCGTCATACCCGTCCTCACGCTGGCCCAAATCGGGGTTGATTGCAGACCACGGTTCCGGAATTCTTTGCGAATGGATATCCGGGTCTTTACGCAATTCGGAATATCAGGAACGGTTTCAGGGATCCATACGAAAGGGGAGTCTGGACGACAGCCCGGCGTGCCGGTCTCCGGATCCGGAGCGAGGTTATGCATCCCGGCCTCACGCATGCGGCCCCGGTTCTCGGGAGGCTGCGCTGCAGCCCGTGCACATGGATCGCCACCGCTTTCACCGCCGGCCGCTGTGACCGCTTCATCCCGCGAAGCCTGTTCGGGAGGGTGCCCAATCCGTACCACGTGGACGGCTTGTGGGAACGGGGAGGGACTTCCGGCGTGCCGGGTCTTCCGGTCAGCCTCTGGATCTTCCGGCCTGACCGGCATATCTCACCTCCGACATGACAGGAACAGCCCATGGCCCGCCAAGAGTTTGAGGAATTGGCAGAGACGTTCGATTTCCTGGAGGACTGGGAGGATCGCTACCGCCATGTAATAGATATGGGAAAGGCGATGGCCCCGATTGAGGACTCGATGCGCGTGCCGGAGACCAAGGTCAATGGCTGCGCCAGCCAGGTCTGGATCATTCCCGAAATCGAAGGGCAGGGGCCTGACGCGATGTTTTTTTTCCGCGGCGACAGTGACGCGATGATCGTCCGCGGCCTCATCGCCGTTCTCAGGGCGCTTTACTCGGGCCTGAAAGTCAGCGACGTCCTCAAGGTGGATGCCAGTGCGGAACTCGCCCGCCTCCAGCTCCATGATCACCTCACTTCCCAGAGATCGAACGGTCTGCGTTCAATGGTCGAGCGTATCCGCGGCATAGCCGCCGGGTGCGCCTAGGCCCAGCGCTCCAGCGTTCTCGCGAGGTCACCATAGCCGGTGAAGCGTCTTTCGTAGGCCAGCCCGAGCCTTCGTGCGCAGTCCGCCGCCCTAGCATCCAGTTCCGGATCCTCCGTCTGCGCCTGGTAGACGAGCCTGTCGTAATTTCCGAAGTACGTGTCGCGCAGCTCCGGGTGACGGTCCAGGCCAAGAGGCTTCCAGACGAACGTTTCGAACTGGCGCACCAGGAAGTCCGTCAGATAGAATGCGGTGAACTCATCCCCAACCCTTTCCAGAAAATCCTCGTTCCCTTCGAAAAAGGAATAGCAGTGCGGCCCCTCGACCATCTCTATGCCAAGCTCATCGCATAGGGCCCGCAGACGCCCGCCGGTTCCGCAGTCGGCGTACACGAGATGTATCGTCTCGTAGTCGTTTCGGTGAGATCTGAAAGCGGAACGAACCGCATCGCAGATCCGCTCCGGGTGGTTATGGTGGATCGCCGGCAGGCATGTGAGATCCATATGGCTCCATCCGTTCGTCTTGATGACAGCAAGAATCTCCCTTGCCAGAGCGCCACATGCGATCAGCAGCACCTGCCCCCCGGATGGTTCAGGTGCCATTCCGGCTTCCGTTAGTGTATGGTCGTCCGGAATCATCCCGTGAAGGGCCCCACTCTATACATTCCCCGATACCGTGTGCCGCTCGGCACGGCGGATCCGAAAACGGTACGGACGTATCCCACCGCCCGGTCGGCTCCGGCAGGAGCGCTAGAGCCTCGAGTATCCATCAGTCCGATCTTCGGTGGGCGAAGCCTCATTGCCCTGATCGGCCTTGACGGCCTTCGGTTCGTGGCCTTTTCCTGCGGGAAAACAGGTGCGCGGCGACCGTCAACGCCATCACGGACGCAAGCGTCAGCGCACGGAGGGGAGCGTCGAATTCGAGATGTGACACGGCGAGCGCACTCAGCCAAACAGTGAGTCCGGCAACCGTTACCACAAGCGCGATGAGCTGCGCGAGGCGCTTGAATGGCATTGTCGGTTCCTCACGTCCGCAATTGCCACACCGGTCTTCTCTAGGGCCTGTTGACACTCATGACGCGGCGACCACGCCGGCGACGAGGTGAATCCCCGCCGCGAAGCTCGCGGCGGTCTTGTCGTACCGCGTCGCGATCGCCCGGAACTCCCTGGTCTTCGGGAGGAAACTGTCCACCATGTGCCGCCACCCGTACATCTCCCGGTCGTGCGCCCGGGGCGCCGTCCGGTTCCGTTTCGGCGGGATCACCGCCTCCGCCCCGCGCCCGTCCAGGTCGTCCAGCAGCCAGTCGGCGTCGAACGCCCTGTCCCCGACCAGGGCCCCGAACTCCAGCCCGTCCAGAAGGCCCGGCACCCCCTGCAGGTCGTGCGCCTGGCCCGGCAGGACCGTGAAGCGCACCAGGTACCCGAGCGCGTCCACGACGGCGACGGTTCTGGTCGTCAGGCCGCCCCGGGAACGTCCGATTCCCTGATTTTGGCCCCCCCTTTTTTGGCCCCCGCCGCCTTCCGGGGCGCCTGGACGACCGTCCCGTCCACGAACACCCATTCAAGGTCGAAATCCTCGGATAAAGCCTTGAAGACACGCTCGAAAACGCCAGAGAGGACCCAGCGCCGGAACCGCTTGAACACGCTGCCCCACTTGCCGAACCGCTTGGGGAGGTCGCGCCACGGCGACCCCGTGCGGAACCGCCACAGCACCGCCTCCACGAAGAGACGGTTGTCCGCCGCCGTGCCGCCGGGGTCCGATTTCTTGCCCGGCAGCATGTCCTTGATCCGCGCCCACATGGCGTCCGTCAGTACCGTCCTGTCAGCATTCATGGTGTCACCTGTATGTTGTCCTGCCGCGCCGCCGTTCCGGCGGTCGCCGGGGCGGAAAATGGCACGGAACCGGGCGATTCGCAACCCGAGTGTCAACAGGCCCTAGACCGCGGCAAGAAGATTGTGCTTTCTTTTGATGAAGGACTTCGCCGTATCGACCGCAACGGCGGCGTCGCGACAGTAGGCGTCCGCGCCAATCGCCCGACCGAACTCTTCGTTTAGCGGAGCCCCACCAACCAGAACGATATAATCCTCACGCATGCCCTTTTCTATAAGTGAGTCGATCACGACCTTCATATAGGGCATCGTGGTAGTGAGCAGTGCGGACATCCCCAGAATGTCCGCCTCTTCCCGCACAAGCGCCTCCAGGAAATTCTCCACCGGGTTGTTGATCCCTAGATCGACGATCTCGAAACCGGCGCCTTCCATCATCATCGACACGAGGTTCTTGCCGATGTCGTGTATGTCACCTTTCACCGTTCCGATCACCATCTTACCCATACGCGGCGCACCTGTCTCAGCCAGCAGGGGCTTGAGAATCGACATGCCGCCTTTCATTGCGCTGGCCGCTAGCAGCACCTCCGGCACGAACAGGATTCCGTCGCGGAAATCGTTGCCGACAATTGTCATCCCGCCTACAAGCGCTTCGGTCAGGACCCGGTATGGTTCCCATCCGCGGTCGAGCAGGATCCGGACGCCTTCCTCGACCTCATCCTTGAGGCCATCGTAGAGGTCGTCGAACATCTGGGGGACGAGTTCCTCGTCGCTGAGTTCGCCCAGGACGATGTCGTCCTCATCATCGCCATTCATATATGAACTCCCGAACAACGCATGCGCACAAGTGAATTTTGCCCTTGATGCGTCCAATCACCGCCACAGACTTGATCGCTCGCGACATTGGAAAAGTCGCTACCGACGAGTCCTCTCCGGAATACGGCAAAGTGCTTGCAAAGTGTTCTCTATATGTTCTATGGATCGAGTCCAATGGAGACCCTCTTTACATATCCGGTCCGGACGGAACGCCGAAAGGGCCGTGGCGCGTCCGGCAACGTTCCGGTCAGGTTTGAATCCACGCATTATGAGGTTGTGGATGACGGATGGAGCTTCGATGCGGAACTTCCACCCCTTCGAACTGAGGTCAGTGTGGAGACTCCACGCACGGCCATAACTCGCAACTCCTCTCCAGACATCGGTTTCGAGCGTTCGATCAATCCATACCGTGGCTGCGAGCACGGGTGCGTCTACTGCTATGCACGGCCGACACATGCCTTTATTGGACTTTCTCCGGGACTGGATTTCGAGACCCGGCTTATCGCGAGGCCGGAACTGCCGGATTTGCTTGTCGGGGAACTGTCCGCCCGGCATTACCGCCCAAAGGTCATCGCGATGGGAACCAATACCGACCCCTACCAGCCCATCGAACGGGAATTCGGTGTCACCCGACGGGTTC
Source organism: Paracoccaceae bacterium (assembly GCA_965221405.1). Lineage (GTDB taxonomy): Bacteria > Pseudomonadota > Alphaproteobacteria > Rhodobacterales > Rhodobacteraceae > JAPOUP01. The sequence goes on from CBDCSE010000001.1 coordinate 133,417, forward strand.
TTCGGACGTTGCTGGAGTTCAGGCATCCCGTCGGGATCGTCACCAAAGGCACGCTTATCGAACGGGATCTCGACATACTCGGAGAATTGGGCCGTGCCGGACTCGCTCGGGCTGGAATTTCGATCACGACACTGGATCCCAATGTGGCCAGGAAAATGGAACCAAGAGCGCCCGCGCCGGCGCGACGTCTGCGAACCATCGAGAGACTTACGGGTTCCGGGTGTCCGGTTCGCGTTATGGTATCGCCTATCGTCCCTGGCCTCACCGATCATGAAATGGAGGCGATCATGGCCGCGGCGCGCGACGCTGGCGCCGTGGCGGCGGGTTATGTCATGCTGCGTCTGCCGCTTGAGGTCGCCGAGCTCTTTCGCACATGGCTCGAGGAAAGGTTTCCCGAAAGAGCCGGGCGCGTCATGAACCGGGTACGCGAAACTCGGGGTGGTCGCGACTACGATCCTGATTGGGGTAAACGCATGACGGGGACAGGAGTTCTGGCGGAGATGATCGCGCAGCGCTTCCGGCTTGCGTCGTCCCGACTGCGGTTGCCACGCGGACTGGCGCCGCTTAGAACCGATCTTTTCCGCGTTCCGGTGCGTTCTGGAGAACAGATGTCGCTGTTCTGACATCGGACTCACCTTCTGCGCCTGCGCCGGTTAGACCGTTCCCTCGCCGGGACGTCCATGCCGTCACCGGGTGAGCTGAAGGGACCGAGGATCTCGGCAATCCTCTCAAGTGCCGGATGGCCGGCGGATGGCCGACTCTCCAGAGCGGTGCGCATCCGGGATATATGCTCTGGCATCGTGCCGCAGCACCCACCGATGATACTTGCCCCGCAGTCACGTGCGAGGACCGCATATTCGGCCATCAGGTCCGGAGTGCCATCGTAGTGAATCTTGCCATGGACGTATTTCGGAATTCCCGCATTGCCCTTTGCGATGAGCGGGCGGGATGGATCATGCGCCGCGATTCCGAGAATCGTACGAAGAAGGTCGCTGGCACCTACGCCGCAGTTTGCTCCGAACGCATGCGGACCATAAGGTAGCCTGTCCACGAGCCTGGCCATGTCTGACGGGGAGACGCCCATCATCGTACGTCCGGCGGTGTCGAATGACATCGTTCCGCACCAGGGCATCTCCACCTTGGCGATCGCCTCGGCCGCCGCTTTCAACTCTTCGGGCGCCGAGATCGTTTCCACCCAGAGCACATCGGCTCCGCCGGCTTTCAGCCCCTCCGCCTGTTCATGGAATATTTCCACCGCTTCGGAATGCGTAAGCTTACCCATCGGGGCCATAATCTCTCCGGTCGGGCCCATGGAGCCCGCGACGATGACCCGGCGTCCCGCGGCGTCGGCGACTTCCCGCCCAAGCTCCGCCGCCATCCGGCTCAGCGCGTGGGCGCGGGATTGGGCGTCGTGGAGTTTCAGGCGCGCGGCGTTTGACCCAAAGCTGTTGGTGAGAAACAGGTCGCTGCCAGCGTCCACCGCATCCCGGTAAAGCGTGCGGATCCGTTCGGGGCTTGAATCATTCCAGAGTTCCGGCGCTTCACCTGAGGCGAGCCCCATGTTGAATAGATTTGTTCCCGTCGCGCCGTCCGCAAGTATCCAGTCACATGACCGCAGCATATCTGAGAGAACCGGGGAATGCATGGAAAGGGTGTCCTTGGAACGCTGTGTTCACCGATCCCGGCGAGATTGTGAGAACCCATATGCCGATGGATGGATTATGACGCAAATTCATATTTCTGATAATGATTATGAAACATATAAGAACACTTCGCCGAATGAATCGCACCGATCCAGCCTGTCCGGTACGGGTCCTTACGGTCGGCGCGATGTGCAATTTTGGACATGGGTAATAGCTTCAGGGGGGCGGATTCGGGCATCTGTCCGGGCGGGGCCACAGGTCTGGCGACCTGAGCGTCCGGATTGCCGACAGTCCAGGACACCGGCATCGATCATGATTCCCTGAGTAGCTGCTCCTTGGCCTCGGCAAGGAATTCCCGCATTTTCGCGCGAATGGTCCGTTCGTCGGCGGTGTCACCGAGATCACCAGAGACTTTGCGGAAGACATCCTCGTCGCCAGCCTCCTCGAAGTCCGACCTGATCACTTCCTTGGCGTAGGCGTCGGCGTCGTCAGCCGACTTGCCGAGCAGTTCCGCCGCCCACAGCCCGAGCAACTTGTTGCGACGTGCGTTGGCCTTGAAGTTCATTTCCTCATCGTGGGCGAACTTGGCCTCGAAAGCGTTTTCGCGGTCATCAAATGTCGTCATCCGTCAAATCCTCCGGCTTTGGAACCTATCGGTGCGGATATGATCGCTTCCGTCCTGGATCGCAAGGCCGGGCCTGTCGGGATATCCGCGGGTAAGTTTGGGCGTGAGGGTTCCGTATCGACGGCTGGAGTGGGGATGGTCTTGCGGGTCAAGCCGCCGTAGCGTAATGGGTTCCCCGAGCGGACGGGCCCGTGTGGCCGTGCGGTTCGTCGATTAGGAGATCCCATGGCGCGGCGAAAGAAACTGTTCGAAGGCAAGGCCAAGATTCTTTACGAGGGCCCTGAGCCCGGTACATTGGTTCAGTATTTCAAGGACGACGCTACCGCTTTCAACTCCAGGAAGAAGAGCGTTGTCGACGGGAAGGGGGTTTTGAACAACCGCTTGAGTGAATATTTCATGAACGGTCTCAACACGATAGGCGTGCCGACCCATTTCATCAAGCGAATCAATATGCGCGAGCAGCTGATCCGGCAGGTCGAAATCGTTCCGCTGGAGGTCGTGGTCAGAAACATCGCGGCAGGATCGCTCTCCGAGCGGTTCGGGATCGAGGAAGGGGCGGCGCTTCCCCGGCCGATGATTGAGTTCTATCTCAAGAACGACGAGTTGGGCGATCCGATGGTTACTGAAGAACATGCCGTCGCCTTCGGATGGGCCAGCCAGCATGATCTGGACGAAATGATAGCGCTGGCCCTCAGGGTCAACGACTTCCTGTCCGGAGTGATGCTGGCGGTCGGAATTCGGCTCGTTGACCTCAAGATCGAGACCGGTCGTGTCTGGGATAACGATTTCCAGCGATTGATCGTGGCCGATGAGATCAGTCCCGATTCGTGTCGGCTGTGGGACATAACCTCGAACCGTAAGTTCGATAAGGACATTTTCCGGCGCGATCTGGGCAATCTTGCCGAAGCCTATACCGAGATAGCGCGGCGGCTTGGTGTGCTGCCGTCCAATATCACTCATGCGGTAAAGCCACATGTGATCAACTGACATTCGTGCCGCTGGCTCGTCTGGCGGCCCGTTTCCGTCGCGGACACAGAAGGACAGCGTTTGAAGGCCAGAGTTACGGTTATGCCCGCCGCGGGCGTGCTCGACCCTCAGGGAGAGGCGGTGCTGCGGGCGCTGGGGTCCCAGGGTTTCGATGGAGTTCGCGGCGTTCGGCAGGGCAAGGTGATCGAGCTGGATCTGGCGGAAAGCGACCTGCGGTGCGCCCGCGATGCCGTTGAGGCCATGTGCATACGGCTTCTCGCCAATACGGTGATCGAAAGTTACGTGATAGAATTTCCATGAGATGTTCACGAAACGCACACGCGGAAGGTCAGGGCATTCGCGCGGAAATCCGGTTCCGGGTGCCGTCTGGAGCCGGAACCGAGCGGGCGATATGGGATCCCTCCGCAGGGCTCCACTGGTCTGATACTCCCGTACGTCGATTTTCGGTGGGTATCCCGGTCAGACATACCGCGAAAGGAGTGTGCCCATGCGAGTGGCCGTTCTGGTTTTCCCCGGATCCAACTGTGATCGGGATATGGCTGTTGCCTTCGGGAACGCCGGGGCACAGGTCGAAATGGTCTGGCATGGGGAAACCGGTCTCCCTGCCCGCACCGATGTCGTTGGAGTCCCTGGTGGGTTCAGCTACGGCGACTATCTACGCTGTGGCGCCATCGCGGCCCGCTCTCCGGTCTGTCGGGCGCTGAACGTCCATGTGGAGCGCGGTGGTTACGTTCTGGGAGTCTGCAATGGTTTTCAGGTCCTTACCGAAATGGGCATTCTTCCCGGAGCTCTGCTTCGAAACGCCGGACAGAGATATATTTGCCGACCGGAGCGCCTGAGCGTCGTAACCCGCGAGAGCGCTTTCACGGCCGCTTACGGTGGGGACAGGCGGGTTGTGTTTCCCATCGCGCATCGCGACGGGAATTTCTTCGCTGAGCCCGAGCAGATCAAGCGTCTTCAGGGAGAGGATAGAATCGCTTTTACCTACTTGGACAATCCTAACGGGTCGGTGGGCGACATCGCTGGCATATTGAGCGTCAACCGCCGGGTGCTTGGCCTGATGCCGCATCCTGAGCGCGCCGCCGAAGCCGCCCACGCAAGCGCTGACGGCGCGATGTTGTTCTCCGGCCTGCTTTCGGAAGCCGCGGTGGTGAAGTCCGCCGCTTGAGGGTCGGCCGTCGTGGTCTTACCCTACGGGTGATGGACCGACTCGCATCAGGCAAGGAAAGAGCCAGAACCGGACTCCCTTGGCTTGCGCATGTCGTGCTGGCGCTGTTTCTGGTGCTCGCGTTTGCCGTGGTCCTGACCACAAATACATTTCTGTCCGAGCGCTACACCGCGTCAACCAAGAGCCGGGCCGAGGTGCGTCAGGCACTCTTTGTGGGCAACCTTCTGAGCGAGCTGCAGAGAAGTTCGGTAGTGACATCGCTGCTTGCCCGGGATCCCAAACTCATCGGCGCACTCGACGTCGGTGACTTCGCGAGAAGTTCGCAGCATATCCTGGAAGTCAGGGAGGAGACCGGCGTCGCGTCCATCATGCTTCTGGACGAAAGCGGTCGGACCGTCGCGGCGACCGACCGCAACCTCATTGGATCCGCTCACCGCTCGGAGCCATACTTTGTCTCGGCAATGCGTTCCAATGACGTGGAATTCACTACGATAACCAGGGCGAACGGTGTTGCGGAATTCGTTCACTCGCGTCGGATCGAGACGGGAAGCCATCTGCTGGGTACCATTGTCGTGGGGTCGAACCTTCACCGTTTCGAGCAGGCATGGTCGGCAGTCTTTGACGCGGCTCTGGTGACCGACAGCGAAGGACGGATCATTCTCGCGACGGATCACCGCTGGTATGGCCTGTCCGTCCGGGAGACGGACCTGTCCGCACTGATATCGTCGTCGATTTCCGAGACCGTGCGGGCCGCGCGAGACTGGGCATCAATTCCCGCCGCTGGCATCTACGGCCACGGTGCGCTGATCACGGTGGAAAGACGTATACCGTATCAGGGTTGGAGAATGGTGAGTTTTCCCTCCTATGTCGGCGTCAGGGAGCGGGTGAACACGGTTCTGGCCCTTGAGATCATGCTGTTCGCGATTTTCCTTGCCAGTGGATTCTACTATTTCAGCCGCCGGGCGATCGCGCGTTCGACTGAGCTGCAGCGTGAATCCTCTGAGCTGCGCCGGTTGAACGAATCCCTTCTACGGGAGATCGGGGAACGGCAACGTGCCGAGAAGAATCTGGAGGTGGCCGAACAGACCATCGCCCAAAGTTCCAAAATGGCCGCCCTAGGCGAAATGTCCGCGAGCATCGGCCATGAACTCAACCAGCCGCTTGCGGCAATAAAGACCTATCTGGCAGGCGCCCGGCTGCTGCTTCAGAAACGGCGCCTGAAAGATGCCCTTGACAGCGTTGAGAGAATCGATGAGCTCATCGACCGAATGGGAACCATCTCGCGTCATCTCAAATCGTATGCCCACAACGCGAGCGACGCCATTGGCCCGAGGGATGCCCGGGACTGTGTGACGTCAGCCATCTCACTAATGGATCCGCTGTTGAAAGAGCGCAACGTGAGTTTGATCCGCAACCTTCCCGGTGAGCCGGTGATGGTGATGGTCGATCGGGTTCGGCTCGATCAGGTTCTGGTCAACCTGCTGCGTAACGCCGTCGACGCGACCGAGCGCGAGGAGCATCCGGAGATTTTAGTGACTCTCTCTGCAGGCAGTTTCGTAACCATTTCCGTACGCGACAACGGTCCCGGCATCGAGAATCTCGACTCCCTGTTCGAGCCGTTCTACACCACGAAAGCGCCGGGCGAGGGAACGGGTCTGGGACTCGCGATTTCCTCCGGGATCATAAAAGACTTTCAGGGAAGGCTGACAGCGCGCAACTCCAGCACCGGCGGTGCGGTTTTCGAGGTGCGTCTTCCGTCAGCTCGGAACGCTGAGGCCGCTGAATGAGGGATCAATGGCAGAAGCCGCCAAGATCGTGATCATAGATGATGAAGCGGACATGCGTCAATCGATCAGGCAATGGCTGGCGCTGTCGGGTTTTGATGCTGAGGCCTATCCGGGTGCCGAGCAGGCTCTGGAAACACTCGGGCCTGACTATCCCGGTGCCGTGGTCAGCGATATAAAGATGCCCGGAATTAATGGCATGCAGTTTCTCAGGCGCCTGATGGTGATCGACAACTGCATTCCGGTGATCATGATCACTGGCCATGGTGACGTTCAGATGGCGGTGGAGGCGATCAAGCTCGGAGCCTATGATTTCCTCGAGAAGCCTTTCGACCCCGACCATATGACCAGGCTTGCGGGGAAAGCGACGGATTACCGGCGTCTGGTCCTGGATAACAGAGCGTTGCGCACCGAACTTTCAGGCGGCGGAACGGTGATGCGGAAGTTGGCCGGAGAGTCCCGGGAGATGGAACTCCTGCGCGGTGAAATCGTGGATCTGGGCCAGGCTGATGGCCATATCCTCATCGATGGCGAGACGGGTGTCGGCAAGACGCTGGTGGCGCATGCGCTTCATGCCGCCGGGCCGAACGCGGGCAGAAAGCTTGTTCTCGTGTCCTGCGCCGCACATGACGAGAAGACGCTTTCGGGAAACCTTTTTGGCCCGAACGCGGTCGGAGGCCGTTCGCCCGCGCTTGCGGGTGCACGCGCCGGAACGGTCGTTCTGGAGGATATCGAGGCGCTGCCACCGGTGCTGCAGTCCAGACTTCTCAGCTGGATTAACGAGCAGGGTAAGCCGCCGCAGACGCGTATCATCGCGATCTCAAACCTTGGTGATCGCAGCGGGAACTGCGCGGAAGCGTTGCGACCCGATCTCTACTTCCGTTTGGCCGCGCTGAAGATAACGCCCCCGCCGCTGCGTCGACGTGGTGAGGATATCCTCCAGCTGTTCGGTAATTTCTGCGAGCGTTTTTCCGAAGAGTATGGTTGTGAGGTGCCTGAGATCTCGGCCCAGGACGCGGCCCAGCTCCTCGGGGCACCCTGGCCCGGGAATGTCCGCCAGTTGAGAAACATCGCTGAGCGCACCGTTCTTCAGGGTCGTCATGGAGCCGGAGCCATAGCGTCGTTGCTGACATTCGATAACGAAGCGAAGCGGTCCGCGGGCCTGACCGGAGGCAGGCCACTGAAGGATTGCGTGGAGGATTTCGAACGAACGCTCATTGACCGCACGCTCCGACGGTATGGGGGCAGCGTCATTAAGGTCATGGGTGAACTGTGCCTTCCCCGCAGAACGCTTAACGAAAAGATGACGAAGTACGGGCTTCATCGTTCTGACTACCTTTGATCCGGAGCCGCTCACGGGTCGGCGGTGCGAATTGGCGTGGCCCGTACCGCGCTGGGGGAATTACCCCATCTCCAGATGCCATTTAGCCGATGTCCCGGTTGCGGCTGTTCCCATTGCTTGGGGGAAAAGGGTATCCTCTGGTGAACCGGGCCATGAAGCAGCATGTCCGAACCTGCCCCCAAGCACGTTATCCCCATGTGTCGTTCCTCCGTCAAGCGGCGAAGCGTTTTCGATATTGCCCATGAAAAGCAAGAGCTTAAGAAACCTGTATCGATTTCCGGAGGTGACTGATGGCCGTCGTGACATGGAAAACGACGATCATGATGGACCGTAACCTTTGGATTGTGTCGCACGCGAAAGAACGGACTTCCCGCAAGATGTGGTCATTGCCCACGCGCGAGCCTGTCTATCTGCCCCGATCGCCCCCAGGAAACGCCTCTCGGTGGGATGAAGTTACCGGGAAACGTTGTGGCGGATCATTCCCTGTTGCAATTCTTGGCCGTTCACTTTAGGATTTTCAGTCAAATGCGGTGATCTGGACCGTATGAGGAAATTCAGGCCGTCCCCTCCGCTTCGCGCGACTCACTGCGGGCGGGGAGCCGGACCAGCCCTGTCGGGCATCCGATACGGGGACGGCGCAGTGTCCCGAAGCACAATGCTGACCGGACCATGAGCAGGCGTTCCGACTAGATGTTGCTGGACGGCGCCGGAGACGAATCGCGATGACAGGCGCAAAGCGGATTTATCATGCCAGGCGGGCCAGACGGCTTCCGAGCGAATCCGCATGCGCGGGAAAAGTCGCCCGAACAAGCCACCCCAAGATCAGATCCGTGCCACCTGGTACGGCGGTTCCAGTTGGGTGCCGAGAAACTGAATGGCAAAGAAAATGCTTATCGACGCCACCCATCCGGAAGAGATCCGGGTTGTGGTGGCGGACGGGAGAAAGGTCGAGGAATTCGACTTCGAGACCGCGAGCAGGCTTCGGCTTGCGGGAAACATCTATCTGGCAAAAGTCACGCGGGTAGAACCATCGCTTCAGGCCGCATTTGTCGACTATGGCGGGAGCCGCCACGGATTTCTGGGGTTTTCGGAGATTCATCCGGACTATTATCAGATCCCGGTGGCTGACCGACAGGCGATTCTCGCTGAGGAAGAGGCTCTTGACCGGATCCAGGCAGCGGAATCAGATGTCGAGGGCGGCGACGCCAGGCGTTCACGCCGTCGCGGCTCGAAAACCAGGGCCCAGGCGGTGAGCTCGCGGGATTCCGTAAAGACTTCGGCTGCGGTGCCCGAAGAGATCTCTGGAATGGGCGTGATTGATCTCGATGCGGAGTCAGGTGCGGCGGATACCACTGGTATCGAGGAAAGTCCGGACGGGACGGATGACGGGACCGAACAGTCCGCGGAACCGTACGATGCGGCGGATGACGTAACCGATGTCGACCGGGCTGGTGCGGAGGGGAACGAGGACGCGGATCCGACCGAGCGGGATGACCGGATAGAATCCATATCGGGAGATGAGGCCGAGGAAATCCGGCAGCCCCGCAAACACCGTCCGCGCCCCTACAAAATCCAGGAGGTGATCAAGGTCCGGCAGATACTGCTTGTCCAGGTGATAAGGGAAGAGCGTGGAAACAAGGGCGCGGCTTTGACAACCTACATAAGCCTTGCGGGACGTTATTGCGTACTGATGCCCAACACCGCGCGTGGCGGTGGCATTAGCCGTAAGATCACAAATGCTCCAGATAGAAGTAAACTCAAGGAGATAGCATCGAAACTTGATGTTCCAAAGGGAGCGGGACTCATCATCCGCACGGCTGGCGCCAAGCGAACGAAATCCGAGATCAAACGCGACTACGACTTTTTGCAGCGGCTATGGGAACAGATACGCGAACTGACGCTCAATTCCATCGCTCCGGCGCAGATCTACGAGGAAGGTAACCTGATTAAGCGCTCAATCCGTGACCTCTACGATCGCGAGATAGACGAGGTGCTGGTGGAGGGCGATACCGGGTACAGGACGGCGAAGGACTTCATGAAGATGCTTATGCCGTCCCATGTGAAGAATGTCAGGTCCTATCAGGATCCTTTGCCGCTTTTCGTTCGCCATCAGGTCGAAAGCCAGCTTTCTTCGATGTATAGTCCGACGGTTCAGCTCAAATCGGGCGGCTACATCGTGATTGGCGTAACCGAAGCGCTGGTGGCGATCGACGTGAACTCGGGTCGGGCGACTAGGGAAGGTTCGGTAGAGGAGACGGCGCTGAAGACAAACCTTGAGGCGGCCGAGGAGATAGCCCGGCAGCTTCGGTTGCGGGATCTTGCGGGGCTGATCGTGATCGATTTCATCGATATGGATGAGCGCCGCAATAACAGTGCGGTCGAAAAGAGGTTCAAGGACGGGCTCAAGTCCGATCGGGCGCGGATTCAGGTTGGGCAAATCTCGGGGTTCGGGCTTCTTGAGATGTCGCGCCAGCGCCAGCGGTTGGGTATGATCGAGGTTACGACCCAGCCATGTGAGTTCTGCCATGGCACCGGTCGTGTCCGGGCTAACGAGAGTCTCGCGCTTAGCCTCCTCCGCCTGCTGGAGGAGGAAGGGGCCCGTCGCCGCCAGCGGGAAATGTTGCTCAGGGCTCCCGTGGGTGTCGTAAATTTCCTGATTAATCAGAAACGCGAGCATTTGGCGGGAATCGAGAACCGTTACGGCATGTCGATACAGATCGAAGCTGATGCGGCAATGGTCTCACCGGACTACACCTTGGGTAAGTTCAGGTCAGAGACCGGTAAGTCGTTGCGGGGAAATTCTGTTGTTTCAGTCGCGGCATCGATGACGCCGGGCTCGGACAGCCCCGAAGGCGTTCGTGATCCGGTGGAGAATGCCGATAGCGCCGTGGATCCCGAATCGTCATCGTCCGGAACTCCGGTCGATGGTGGCACGGAGGGGAAACGGTCCACCGGTCGCCGCCGTTCACGGTCGAGAAAGTCGAGGCCAGCGGCGGAACAATCGGCTGAGGCGAAGTCCGGTTCAGGGAATGCGACGGACGCGTCGGAATCCCCCGCTCCTGGCGCTGAAAAGGAAAAAAAGGCGCGGAGATCAAGACGCAAGCGCTCGGGCAGGACCGACAGGAACTCGGGAAAGCGGACCCAGGACGTTGACAGGGCCAATTCGGAACTGGACGCCGCGACCGGGTTGATAGAGACACGGGATATCGTTGTTGCGCCTGAGGGCGAACCATCAGGCTCGCCCGATCCGCTTGAGGCCGAAGTCGCGATACAGGAGGCCGGGCCTTGGATGTCGATCGATCCAGATCCGGCCCATCCATCGGACGTCCCGAATCCGGCAGCGGATCCGGGCACGGCCGATTTTCAGACCACGCGGCCGGATCTGGGATCGGGCGATATCAGGCATGATCCGGCTAACGCGGGGCGGCGGGGTTGGTGGAAAGTGCGGGAGTGACCTGTATAGGCTGTTGAGCCGGGAAGAGCCTTTTAGCGGGCCCCGGATTTTAGCAATCGGCTAACCTGACTGGTTCGCACCGTCCGGAATCGAGAGCAAGTCGCCATTTTTCCAGCCAAACGGGAAATGTGAATGGCGCAAAACGGGTACGCGTCAAAAATCTGGACTACACCCGCCCGAGATGGTCCGGGAGCTTGGTGCGGCGCCAGGACGAACGACCCCATCGAGGCTTGGGCCGACGCGGTGCCTCAGGCGGCGGTTATGCTGGCTTACGCCGGTTTCAGGCTCGGACACCTTTTGCCCCATTCGTCCGCGCGCCCACCGCCCTGGCGGTTGAGGTGGAATGTCCCACCTGCCGCACGAGCGCTCTGGCCATCCAGCGTCGGATCCTGAACGCGCCCGCCGTCAGGGCCCATACGTAAAGGTCAACGTCAAGCCCCGGCCAGCGCAGCTTGAAGCCATGGCCCTTGGCCACGACATCCGACAGGCCGCCGGGGCCGGCGTCGCTTTCGACCAGACCTGCCGGAAACAGGCAGATGCAGCCATTGACCGGGCCGGAAACAACCTGTCCTGTGGTCGTGGCTGGCGGACGCGGCGCACGGTTCTGTTTCCAGCGTTTCCCGTCTAAGGGTCTCCGCTTTCCTGAAGGCCGCCTCGGTCGGATCTTCCATGTACACGCTCCCATTCCTTAAGGAACTTCTCACGGTGCTCGGTCACCACCTCCATAGGCCAGCGCATGTCGGATCGCTTGATATCAACCACGGAGATGGGTGCCTGTCCGTTTCCGGTGTCGGTAAGGTTGACCTTCACCTTTCCAGAGTGGGTGATATGGACATGCGCGGGTTCATGGTCGGCGGTGCAGATCACGAACCGGAAGCTGTGGGCGCGGTGAGCGACAACCATAGCCGCTTCGGGCTTTCCCGGCCTGAGGGAGGGCCGGTCTCCAGTCCGCGGTCGGCGATCGCGTGGAATCCCGTCGGCCGCACTCCATTCCGAAATGCTCTTAGGCCCTTTCGCTTACCTCCGGTAATCCGGCATCATTCGTCGGGAGGAACCAGACCCAGACCGCGAAGGTAGATTCCTATCCCGGCTTCCAGAAGTTCATCCGGCGGAAAAGGGCATCGACTGCCGGCGGCGCCACGTGCGAACAGCTCAACCACCCCGTGACTCATTGCCCAGATATGGGCCGAGAACATTGTTGATGGCGGACGTCTGTCGGGCGGCCCTTGCTGACATAAGCCGGCCGCCGCCCTCTCGAGGACACGATTCGCGCGGGTTGAAACCGTTGCCAGCTCCGGCGTGCGGTTCACCGAGATGCCGCTCTCGAACATCGCGACGTAGTGACCGGGGTATTTGCGGGCGAATGCAAGATACGCCCTGCCCGTAGCTTCGAGCGAGGATAAAGCGGAGGGTTGTCCCGATTCGTAGGCGAATTCCATCAGATCGGCGAAGATCTCATAACCCTGCCGTGCGGCCTCGGCGATCATATCCTCGCGACCCTCAAAATGTCTGTAGACAGCTGCGGGGGTCACTCCCGCCTGTTTGGCTGCCTCGCTGAGCGTGAAGCCGGTCGGTCCCCTGGTTCCAATCAGCTCCAGTGCCGCATCGACCAGCGCCTGACGTAGATTCCCGTGATGGTAACCGCGTTTGGGCATCGGTCAACGCAATTGATATACCCGATACCCGAAACCGGACGTGGGTGCGTCGGTCATGCTTCGGATCCAGGTTGAGCCTTCATGTCCGACTGGTACCGCCGGAAAGTGGACGAACCCGGTAATGCGCGGAAAGCGAACCGTCCTCGGGATCTGTCCTGGAACCGGCAACCTGGTCGATGACCGCTCAATGCCTTGGGGCCGGGCGAGTGTGGGAGCCCGCAAGGTGAGGCTGACGGGACATCGCCGCAACGACAGATCGGATACCGTTTGATATCCTCTCTCAGGATCCGATGAGATCCGTGTCGTAAGGGGTGGTCTGATAGATTTCATTGATCCAGTTTCCGTAGAGTAGATACGCGTGGCTACGCCAGCTATTGCGTGGGGTTCTCGACGGATCGTCGTCCGGAAAATAGTTCCCGGGAATGTTGACTGGCTTGCCTGCCGCGATGTCGCGGTCATACTCTCCCTTGAGCGTATCCCGGTCATATTCGAAATGATTGAATACATACAGGGCGTGATGACGGCGATCCTGAACCAGACAGGGACCGAACTCTTCGGAACCCATCAATAAGGTCTGGAGTTCCTTCTCATCCGTTTCGGTTCGACGCACTGTTGTCCATCGGCTGACTGGTACGACGCATTCATCGGAGAAACCCCGCAGGTACGGTGAGCCGGGCGCAAGGTTTCGATGCTGGAAGCATCCGAACGCTTTATGCCGTAGCAGGTGTTTTCTGACCCGATGGAAGTGCCAGAGCATTGCCATCCCACCCCAGCAGACACCGAAAGTCGAATGCACATTTGTTAGGGTCCAGTTCATGACCTCCTGCAACTCATCCCAATAGGTGACCTGCTCGAACGGGAGGTGTTCGATGGGGGCGCCGGTGATGATCAGGCCGTCGAATTTCTCGTCGCGCACATCCGAGAAGGGACGATAGAAGACGCGCAGATATTCCGGTGCCATGTCTTTGGACCTGAAGTCCGTCATGCGGATCAGCTGGAGTTCAATCTGTAGGGGAGTGGAGCCGAGCAGCCTGCTGAACTGGATTTCCGTCTGTTTTCTCACTTTGGATGGCATCAGGTTCAATAGCCCGATTCGCAGGGGTCTTATGTCCTGACGTCTGGCCCGGGCGTTGGGCATGACTGTCACGCCCTCATTGCGCAGAGCTTCATAGGCGGGAAGGCTGGACGGCAGAATGATGGGCATCTCGCGTTTCCTGATCATTGAACCGTCGCAATATCGCGACGCAAGCCGATATGCCAGAAGTGCGCTGTTTCCTGTCGGGCCCGGAAACCCATCTGACAGCGCGCGTGCGCCATGTTTTCCGGCGCAGGTCCGGATTTAGGTCGCTCGGGAAGGCAGAACGGACCCGACAAGCGCCTGGAAATCCGCGGAATCGCGCACATCCGCGATCTGGTCTGCGGTGACCGTCACACCCCAGTTATGGGCTATGGAAGCATAGCGCGGCTGTCTGTGCGCAAGCGCACGGGCATAGGTCCAGCGTACGAATTCATCCGGATCGACCCCGGCCTCGGAAACGCCGGTTTCGGAAAGGTATCCGGCCCACGCGCCGTCGATAAACGCGGATTGATAGTACATTGGCTTTGGGGCGGCGTCAAAGCGGCGGATGAGTTCCTCCGTGTGAGCTTCCGATCCTTTGATCCAGACCATCAGGACGCGATCGGTCAGGGCCTTGAGCAGCGGGTCTTCCGGGTCATCGGGATCGACCACCTCGCAGATAGACCCGCTCGAATCGCAAACGAAATGCGGATATCCATAAATTTCCCACGCCCGATCGATGAAACGAAACGTATCCCACATCGCGGCTTTCTCGGCTCTCTCGTGTTGAGCCTGCCTCCGACGGTATTCCCCATACGGAAGACCGCCTTTGCCCTCGTCGCCCGGCTTGCCCATGTATGTCGAGAGTGGGCTGAGGTTGTGGAAGGTGATATTCGAGCCGATGAAGATCGAGTCCGACAGCAGGAGGTCCCTGAGAAAGGGCACCTGCATGGCCTGCCGCTTGAAGTTATCCACGATATGCTCACCCATGTAATGGGTGCCGATGCGATAGTCGACGGAGTAATGATACCAGTCGCCGTTGCCGCGCAGCATGGCCGAAACGTGGGTCTTGCCGAGGCCTGACATACCGAATAGCAGCACCCGTTTCTGTCGCGCCTCCAGCCAGTCCAACCGGTCTTCATAGATCATTGCCGGTTTCCTTTCTCACGGTCCATTCCTATCGCAGTCCGGTGGCGAGGTTCCAGCGATTCGATTGACGCGTATACCTTGGTGCGGCGCCGGTAACGTAGCGTGGCTAAGGAATCGTTGCTTGTTGGTTGGCTTTTATCAAGGTCCGGGAAATACGATGATCAGGTTCGATCAACACTTTCCTGCAGGACATAGAGCCTGATTGCCGACGCGAGGCCGATCCCGGGACTCCGTGATGCATCAATTTCGGCCGCTAAAGAATTAATGGAAATGGATTTCCTCCGGGCACTTTCAAGGAATTCGGCCCAAAACTCCGGCTCGAGGGAAACCGACGTGCGATGCCCTTTCAGAGTCAGGGAGTGTTTTTCGGGTCGGGAGTTCATCCGCCCCCTACATGCCGGGGAACGCGCATTTCCGTTCCGTGCCCGAGTTCCGGGAACATCGATCGAAGACCGTATGGCTTTGTCATTTCGGTCCGATCATCCTCTCGGGCTTCACGGTGGCGTCGAACTCACGATCGTCGACGAAGCCGAGCCCGATCGCCTCTTCCTTTAGGGTGGTGCCATTCCGATGGGCCGCTTTCGCCACAGCCGTGGCGTTATCGTAACCGATCCGCGGGGCAAGGGCCGTAACCAGCATCAGGGACTCGCGCATCAGCATGCCGATACGCTCCTCATTGGCACGGATACCCACAACACAGTTATCGGTAAACGCTTTAGCGGCGTCGCCGAGTAGCTGCATCGACTGCAATACGTTGTAGGCGATCATTGGTTTGTAGACGTTCAGTTCGAAATGACCCTGCGATCCGGCGAATCCGATGGCGGTGTCGTTGCCCATGATATGGGCGCAGACCTGCGTGATCGCCTCTGCCTGAGTCGGATTGACCTTGCCGGGCATGATGGAACTGCCGGGCTCGTTTTCCGGCAGCAGCAGCTCTCCGAGACCGCAGCGCGGGCCGGAGCCCAGCAGGCGAATGTCATTTGCGATCTTGTAAAGGCCTGCGGCCACGGTTTTCAGCGCTCCGGACATCCCGACAATTGCGTCATGTGCGGCGAGCGCCTCGAACTTGTTTGGTGCGCTCACGAAAGGCAGGTCGGTAATCCGGGCTATTCCCGCCGCGACGGTTTCTCCCCAGCCGGGAGGTGAATTCAGTCCAGTGCCGACAGCGGTACCGCCCTGGGCTAGTTCGTGGACATCGGCGAGCGCGGTCTCGACGCGTTCCATACCCTTGCGGACCTGATGGGCGTAACCCGAGAATTCCTGCGCCAGTGTCAGTGGCGTCGCATCCATAGTGTGCGTGCGACCGATCTTTATGATGCCTTCGAACTCACTCACCTTGCTTTCGAGGGCGTTGGCGAGTTTTGCGAGACCGGGCAGGGTCACATCGCGGGCCATGAACGCTGTCGCGATATGCATCGCTGTGGGAAAGGTATCGTTCGATGACTGTCCCATGTTGCAATGGTCGTTAGGATGCACCGGATCCTTGGATCCGATCACGCCTCCCATGATCTCGATTGCCCTGTTGGCGATGACCTCATTCGCGTTCATATTGGACTGGGTACCGGAACCCGTCTGCCAGACGACAAGCGGAAAATGGTCGTTGAGGTCTCCGGCGGCGACCTCGGAGGCCGCCTGGATGATTGCGTCGGCCAGTTTCCGCCGCAGTCTGCCACTGTCCCTATTCGCCTCGGCACAGGCCTGTTTGACGACACCGAGCGCCCTCACTATTGCTGCGGGCTGTTTCTCCCAGCCGATCGGGAAGTTTATCAGGCTGCGCTGGGTCTGCGCTCCCCAGTAACGGTCGGCGGGGACTTCAAGCGGACCAAAACTGTCGGTTTCCGTGCGCGTCGCGGTCATGGCTTGCTCCATTGGCGCATTGCCTTTCTGGCGCGGTCTATCGGCTCGGAGCTCGCGGTTCAATCCCGTCACGGCGAACACCTACTCTTAAATTGGTTCAAGGGCGATCGCGACGTGTTGCGACAGGATTTACGAACGGCGGCGCGGCTGGGATTCACCGCGTCTCCGGCGTGGTGGCCAAGTCATGACTGCCAACAGCTACCCTAGCATATCCCGATGAGGCCGTCGCCTTAACTCTTTGCACATTTCACTTTCGCGGGCCGCGAAAGCTGTCGAGGCTAACTATTTCGGCGTCCTTAGGCTTGACCTCGTCAGGATCGCTATCCATGGGTGCCTCTTCCGTTGCGTCAGAACCGGCCGCAGTCTCGAACCTGAGGCCGAACTCGACCGAAGGATCCGCGAATGTCGTGATCGCGTCAAAGGGAACGAAAAGGGTTTCAGGCTTTCCGCTGAATTTCAGGATCACCGAGAATCCAGCGTCCGAGACATCGAGTCCATCAAACCAGTTTTGCAGAACAACCGTCATTTCCTTAGGATAACGCTTGCCAAGCCACGCGGCTAATCTGGCGTTCGGATGGGTTGTGTCGAAAGTGATGAAAAAATGATGATTGCCCGGAAGGCCGTTGTTCTGCACGTCCCGAAGCACATTGCGGATCAGTTCACGCATCGCGCGGTGCATCAGATTGCCGTAATCGATCGTGCGTGTCATCTCATCGTCCGGTTATGCTCAGTAATCATTGCGACCATAAGTGATTCGATTGGGAATCAAAGCGAAATGGGAACCAGGCTTTCATGGCAGGGCCGACATCGCGACACCGGCGACCGCAGATGCCCCCAGGACACGCAGCAGACCCCACCTGAGACCGAAGACAGCTATGCCGGCGGCTACCGACATCGCCACCGTGCGCCAATCAACCGTTTCCGGTGTCGGAACGATCAGGCGGAGGGGACCGAGGTTGATGGGCGACACTTCGGTAAGGAAGACATGCGCGGCGAACCAGAGGGAAAGATTCAGGATCACGCCGACTACCGCGGCCGTGATCGCCTCAAGGGCTGCGGACAGGCGTGGTCGGGTTGAAATCCATTCGATATATGGTGCGCCGACGAAAATCCAGAGGAAGCAGGGCACGAACGTAACCCAGAGCGTCAGCGCCGCGGCGGTTGTGGCCAGCAATGCGCCTCCGGAACCGAAGCCAGCAAGAAATCCCACGAACTCGGTGACGAGTATCAAGGGCCCTGGGGTGGTTTCCGCGAGACCCAGTCCGTCCATCATCTGCCCCGTGGTTAGCCATCCATGGCCCTGCACGACCTCTTGGGTCATGTAGGCAAGTACCGAATAGGCACCACCAAACGTTACGACAGCCAGTTTGGAGAAGAACAGCCCGATGTCGGTCAGCAGTTCATGTTCAGCGATCATGAGCGCTCCGACAGGTGTCCACCAGAGCACGGTCCAGAACGCGATCGTGCGCATCGTGCCCGAACGTTCAGGAAGGGGCGCTGGTTTCGTTTCCCCGCCGCCGCGGATCGCACCATATACGGCGGCGCAGGCGATGATCAGCGGGAATGGAGCGGCGAACAGGAATATCGCGACGAATGATAGCGCGGCGATCATTCGGCTTTGTAAGTCCGACATTGATTTGCCCGCGATTTTCAGCAGTGCCTGCAGCACAATGATGAAAACGGCGGCCTTTATGCCAAGAAACATCGCCTGGGCGATCGGGACCGCGCCGAACGTGGCGTAAAGTGCGGCGAGTACCAGCATGAATGCCGCGCCGGGTATGACGAACAGCAGGCCGGCGGTCACTCCGCCGGGAATCCCACGAAGTCGCCAGCCGCAGTAGGTGGCTAGCTGCATTGCTTCCGGACCCGGAAGCAGCATGCAGAAACCCAGTGCTGACAAGAACTGCCGTTCGCTCAGCCACGGACGTTCCTCGACAAGCTCGCTGTGCATCAGGGCAATCTGTGCGGCCGGACCGCCGAAGCTGAGAACACCGATACGTGCGAACACCCGCAGCATGTCCGGGTAAGTGACGGTCAATGCGCCGACGCCCCTGTCTCTGCGGGAAGCCGACGATGGTGACATTCCCGGAACCGACGGCGATAGGCCGTGACGGATTCCCGGAAGGTGATTTCCAGAGTTGCCCCGCACCTATGCGCCAGACAGCATGTGTCGTTCCGCCTGAACTCCGCCATGCCTGTTCGCCGGTCGTAGGAGGCCTTGCCGCACCGCGACAATCCGGATGTGCGGCATATGTGGATGCCTGGACTGGCCAAGGCCCCGGCGGCGGCGTCAATGGACGGAATAGGAATAAAGGGGTAGGGGGTGATATGCAGGCTTCTGTTGCCGGGTGCCTGCAGACCCCGCCCTGACTGGCTAGAGCCAGGGGCTTCAGAAATCGGTCTTTCGCGCTGCGTTACGCGGCGAGAGCGACCGGAGCATGATTGTCGTTGGCAATTATGCTTTGTGGACCGATAACGGTGGTACCTCACCGGGCGAAAGCAAACACCTTTACACGTCCGTCGATCCTGTTTCGGCCCCATGGTCCCTCCAACGACGGGTCTTGGTGGAGCCGCCGGGTACCGCCCCCGGGTCCGATCCGCTTATTCCGTGCGCGTTTATCGCCATAGTCGTCAAACGACAAGTTATGTATAGTGTATACCCGGTGCGTGCGCAAGCGCCGATTTGGATGTGATTCTCGTATGGTTCACCTTTGATTCCCATGCGTTCCGTTTGCGAATCACGCGGTGCGCGCGACCTGCGCCACCGGCCCGTTCCCGTTGGCGCATTCCGGGGGATTTCAGCCGCCGTGACGGTTCAGGCTCGGGACCAGCGCGGTCCATACCCGGTGGAAGCGTCAGCGCCCGGAAGGTCAGGATGCCCTGACCACCCTCGCGGCCCCGGCTCTGACCGGAGCGTTTCATCCGTTACGTCACGAGAACCCTGTTTGCGGACCCAACGAATCCGGATCCGATGGGGTGGCCCGCGTCAGCGGCGGCGTAGCGCATGCCGCGGTGGTTACTGCGGAAGAAGCCGGCTCACGCCGGATGCCGTCGGCGTCTTCTCCCCTGCGCGGCAGGTGCCGTAGCGCACCGCGATGACGGCGACCGACTGGCCCGTCCGCGGCTAGTTTGGAGAAAGCGACCACCTGGTCGGCCGGGTGTATGGGGACGCGCATGACGTTTTCGGCGAGCGAGACCTCGCCGGGCCGGGCGTCGCCGGACTGGAAGGCGCTGGCCAGGCTGGTGGCAACGATCAAGCCGGAGGCAAGGGGATGATGACGGACGAGCGTACCGAAACCGGACTGGAGATCGAGGCAGCGCTGGGCGAGGACCTCGCCCATGCGCGGGGAGAGACGGCGCTGCCCTGTCGAATCGTCGCCCTGCGCAAGCGGATGAAGCTGAGTCGGCAGAAGTTCGCCGACCGCTTCGGCCTTGATACGCGCACGATCCAGGACTGGAAGCAGGACCGGAGGATTCCCGATCGGGCGGCACGCGTGTTGCTGACCGTCATCGATTTCGAGCCGGATGCCGTCATTCGGGCACTCGCGCCGCCATCGGATTGACCCAGTCCGGTTGCGAAACGATTACGCTGCGAATCGGCATTCTGAAATCAGAAACAATGACAGAATGTGAGCCGCAAGCGCGGCCATAGATCCGGACGCTGAAGGTGCCTGTATTGGCGGTGAAGGTGTTGCCTGTAACATTATCTGTACCTTGTTGCCATTGTTTTCGGGGCAAGGCGGGGAACCGCGATTGACCGTGTAAGTTCCCAGCGCTCCAAGGTCGACTGTTCGCGAGCATTTTGCTTGGCCCCGATACGTGCAGGTCTGGTGATCGGGTCGCCGCGGGAGTACCTGCCGGACGCGTTGTGGAAGCTGACCAGCCGCGTGGCGTCCCCCTTGTCACAGGTGCAGCGGGCGTTTTCGCCCGCGCCGAAGGTCCCGGTGGTCGGCCAATGCCGGGCCTCGATGATCGGGTTCTGGGCCTCAACACTCCCAGATGAAAATACCACGAGCCCGTCAACTTCACCGCGGCCGGTTTTATCGGCGATTGTTACGTATCGTGCCATGACAGGGCCGGACTTTTGGGTGGGCGCAGCGGTTCATCCGTTGGGCCTGTGGCCCCTCTGGCGGTGGATCGTGTTCCCGCCGCACCAATTACCCCATTCTCCGGACCACTTTCGGGAAGCATGATATGATGTTCCCCCTCCAATGTTCGGTTGCTCGCCTGAAATCAAAAATCTGACCGAAAACCGCTTCATGAATTCGCTTGACTTTTCACGGGCAAAAAGAACAAAACAGGAACATGATGAAACGATCCAAATTACTTCAGGGTGCCCTGAAAGACGTTCTTTGTCCCAAACGTCATGGGGTGTTGACCCTTGGCGAAGCCGTCCGACTGACGAAAGGTCGTATCCATGAGGTTCAGGGGGACAGCGCTGACTGTTTTGCGCTTGCCGTTGCCGCCAGCCTCAGTGGCCCGGTCATCTGGATTGGGTCGGCACCCGATATCGCGTCGCTCAATCCATCCGCCGTGCAGGACTTTATCGATCCGCTAAGGCTGACCGTCATCGAAACGGTATCACGTCAGGAATGTCTATGGTCAGCCGAACAGGCGCTCCGCGCCCCGGGTATCGCCTGTGTGGTCCTTGAACTGGCGTACGGGACTGATTTGAAGGAAAGCCGCCGCCTTCAGCTTGCCGCGGAGGAAAGCGGTGCGCTTGGCCTTGTCCTGGTCTCGCGACAGGCGCGGACCTCGGCTGCCGAAACACGCTGGCGATGCGATCCCTCCGCCGATGGGGAGGTTACCTGGGATTGGGAATGCACGAAAAACCGGAAAGGAGGGTTGGGCGCATGGCGGGTCGAATGGTTGAGGAATGACGATGGTCCGGGTATTGTCCATCTGGTTGCCAAGACTGCCACTTGACCGTCTTGTCCGCGCGGGCGATCCGCGCACGGACGGCTCCTTCGCCGTCACCGCCGAGATCAGGAAAGCGGCCCGGCTCACCCATCTGACGATGCATGCCCGGCAAGCTGGATTGACGGAAGGCCTGTCGATACCTGATGCGCGGGCGATCTGTCCCGATCTTCTGACCGAGCCTTGCGACCCGATGCGCGAAGCTGCTTTGCTGTGCGCGCTTGCGCGGTGGGCGGACAGTCTCTCCCCGCGTGTCGCGCTCGATGCTCCGGACGGCCTGCTACTCGATATTGCGGGTTGTGCGCATCTGTTTGGCGGTGAGACAGCGATGTGCGCCCATGCGCGCCAGCGTCTTGCGGGCATGCGGATAACGGCGCGTCTGGGGATTGCCGATACGAAAATCGCGGCGCGCGCACTCGCGCGTTTTGGCAAAACGCCGATTGCCCTGGCACCAACGGGATGCATGAGTGACGCGATAAGCGTCCTGCCGGTGGCGGCGCTTGATCTGTCCGAGCGCACCGTCGCTGAATTGGCGCGGGCAGGACTAAAAACCATTGGCCAGCTTTATGGGATCAAGGCAGGCGAACTGGCGCGCCGTTTTGGCCTGGAATTAACGGATGCTCTGGACCGTTCTCGCGGCCATGCCCCCGATCCGGTCACGCCTTTCGTTCCCGACTCCATTTTTGCCGCGCGTATGAGCCTGCCCGAACCTATTGGCTATCTCTCGGACGTCGAGGATGTACTGCGCAGGCTCGCGCAGTCCGTGTGCCATCGACTGCAGCATCGACTGAAAGGTGCACGGCGCTTTGAGCTGACCGTGCGGTGCGTCGATAGCGGCGATCATGTTCTGTCGGTCAGTTTCGCCAAGCCCTGTTTCAGTATAGGCCCGATAGTGCAGCAATTCGCGCGGCCCCTTGATGACCTGACACTTGAATTTGGAGCCGACTGGTTCCGTCTGGTGGCACGGCAGGTCGAACCCATCCGATTTCGCCAGACACGGCTGGGCGGTCGGGCGGATGCCGGAGATCATCTGGGGCGGGTAATCTCGACGCTCGGTAACAGGATAGGCTTTGACCATGTGCGTCGCTTCCGGGTCCACCATAGCCATTTGCCTGAGCGCGAGTCTTTTCAGGTCGAGGCGGTGGTGCCCCATACCGATCACGTCTGGCGATGTCACCGACGCAAACGTCCCCTGCGCCTGTTTCCAAAACCCGAACGTCTGCGCGCGCTTGAACCAGGTCGCCCGCCGAAAAGTTTTGAATGGCGTGACCAGACCTATAGGACCACCTCGGCCAATGGACCGGAACGGTTAACTCCGGAATGGTGGCGCGACAGTGACACGCGCTTACGTGACTATTGGAGAGTAAGGACAGCGGATGGTCCGCGCCTGTGGCTGCTCACATATCCGGAGGTGAGCCCGCCGGATTGGTTTGTCGCGGGCAGGTTCCCATGAGCTATGCGGAGCTTTTCGCCACCAGCAATTTTACCTTTCTCACAGGTGCGTCGCACGCCGAGGAACTGGTGGCGCGTGCGCATCGCTCCAATCTCGACGCCCTCGCCATCACCGACAGAAACACCTTCGGCGGTATCGTGCGCGGATACGGCGCGGCCAGGGAACTGGGGTTGCGCTATATCGTCGGTACCCGGCTCGTGCTCATGGACGGCACCGAGTTGCTTGCCTATCCGAAAGACCGTTTCGCTTTCGGCCGTTTGTGCCGTCTCCTGACCCTCGGTAAGCGACGTGCGGAAAAAGGCGGCTGCGAACTGGTCCTTGACGACGTTCTGGAATGGGGCAAAGGAAGCGTGCTGATCGGGCTTGATGCGCCCGGTTTTGAAGTGACGGCACGAGAGCTACGCACCGCATTTGAGGATAATGTCTATATCGGTCTGGTCCCGCGTTATGATGGTGAGGATGACGACCGTTTCGCAAGGTGCGCCAGGTCAGCGGATACCGTTGGATTGCCGCTTGTGACTCTGGGCGATGTGCTGATGCACGAGGCGCGGCGCATCCGTCTTGCCGATATATTGTCCTGCTTGCGCGAAAAAACCACTATCGACAGGCTTGGCCTCCGTGCGCAGGCCAACGGCGAACGCCGCATCAAGCCTGAATCTGAATTGCGCCGCATGTTCCGGAACTACCCGCAGGCTCTCGCCAATACCTGGGCCATCGCCGAGAAATGCCACTTCTCGCTGGATGAGCTCAAATATGAATATCCGGACGAAATCACCGATGGCATGGAACCCGGTGACCGCCTGCGGATGCTCACGGAAGACGGATTGAAATGGCGCTATCCCGATGGTGAAAGCCCCAAAGTAAGGGCGATGGTCGAAAAGGAGCTGGCACTCATCGCGGAGCTTGATTACGCCCGCTATTTCCTGACCGTCCATGACATCGTGGAATTCGCCCGTTCCAGAAACATTCTCTGTCAGGGGCGCGGGAGTGCAGCCAATTCGGTGGTCTGCTACGCGCTTGGCGTGACTGAGGTCTCGCCCGACATGATTACGATGGTCTTTGAACGGTTTATTTCCGAAGCGCGCAACGAACCGCCCGACATTGACGTCGATTTCGAGCATGAGCGGCGCGAGGAAGTCATACAGCATATCTATGAGAAATATGGTCGGCACCGTGCGGGGCTATGCTCGACGGTCGTGCATTTCCGCGCACGGAGCGCTATCCGTGAAGTCGGTAAGGCAATGGGTCTCTCCGATGATGCGGTATCCGCCCTTTCCAGTCAGATTTGGGGCATATCGGGCGATGGTCCTGGTGTGGAATACGCACGTGCGGCCGGACTTGACATCAGGAGCCGACGCCTGCGGCTGACGCTGGAACTGACCAAGGAGATTATCGGATTTCCCCGCCATCTTTCGCAGCATGTCGGCGGCTTTGTCATCACGCGCGGCCGCCTTGATGACCTGTGCCCCATTGAAAATGCCCGCATGCAGGACCGCACGGTTATCGAGTGGGACAAGGATGATGTCGCTACACTCGGTATCCTTAAGGTCGATGTGCTGGGCCTTGGCATGCTTTCCTGTATTGGCAAATGCTTCGATCTTCTCGAAACATGGAAAGGCGAGACCTACACGCTCGCGACACTGCCGCAGGAGGATGCCCGGGTCTATGACATGCTGTGCGAGGCAGATACGGTAGGCGTCTTTCAGGTGGAATCGCGCGCACAGATGAATTTCCTGCCGCGTATGCGACCCCGAACCTTTCAGGATTTGATCGCTGAAGTGGCGATTATCCGGCCCGGCCCCATTCAGGGCAATATGGTGCATCCATACATACGCCGCAGGCGCTACGAGGAACCGGTTGTCTTTCCGTCCGAAGAACTGCGTGAGGTTCTGGAGCGCACCTATGGCGTGCCACTGTTTCAGGAGCAGGCCATGCAGATCGCCATCATAGCCGCGGGTTTTACCGCCACTGAGGCCGACTCATTGCGCCGTGCGCTCAATGGTTTTCGCCGGCAGGGCGCGGTGGAGGATTTCAGGGCGCGGTTCATTAGCGGATGCCTTGATCGTGGCTATGAAGCCGACTTTGCCGAGAACTGTTTCAAACAACTGGAAGGCTTTTCAAGCTATGGCTTTCCCGAAAGCCATGCGGCGAGTTTCGCCCTGCTTGTTTACGCTTCTTCCTGGATTAAATGCCACCATCCGGAAGTCTTTTGCTGCGCGTTGCTGAACGCACAGCCGCTGGGCTTTTACGCGCCGGCCCAGATCGTGCGCGATGCCATCCGGCATGACGTGACCGTCAATCCAGTCTGCGCCGAGCACAGCTATTGGGACAATGTATTGGAGTATGATCATGATGAAACCCTCGCCGTCCGTCTCGGCTTCCGGCAGATCAGGGGATTCAGGAAAGATGACGGCCACTGGCTCGCCGCCGCACGGGGCAATGGCTATCATTCGATTGATGCGATCTGGCGGCGTGCGGGTTTGGGCCGACCGGCCTTGATGAAACTGGCGGGTGCCGATGCCTTCGCTGAATATGGACTGTCGCGCCGTGATGCGATTTGGGACGTGAAAGGGCTGGGGGGCGACAGGCCGCTCCCATTGTTTGAGGTGGATGGTGAGGGACTGCCCGATCTCAGGACCGTCCTGCCGACGCTTTCCCCGGGCGAGCGGGTGTTTGAGGATTATCTCACCACGGGGCTGACCTTGGGTGCGCATCCGGTTTCCCTGCTGCGCGGTGTCATGCCCGAATCCTGTGCTTCAAACCGTTTGCGCACAATGGCTGATGGAGCCTGGCTCAGCGTTGCGGGTCTGGTCATAGCTCGCCAGCGTCCCAGTACCGCCAGCGGCGTCATCTTCCTGACTCTCGAAGATGAAGCGGCGGTATCGAATATTGTGGTCTGGCCGAAGATCTTCGCCAGGTTCAGGCAGTCCGTCATGACCGGGCGCCTGTTGCTGATAAGGGGGTGCCTGCAACGCGAAGGCTCTGTTGCCCATATCATCGCGACGGTGATAGAGGATTACTCCCATCTGATCGACACGCTTGGCGATCCTGCAGGCGCAGGCGACACGATTGATCCGCCACACGACAACATGGATGAGGCCAGACGTCTGGTGGAGGAGACCACGCGGGCCTTACGGCGGCATCGCCATGCGGCTTACGGCGCGGGTGCGCACCATCCGCGTCAACAGGCAAATAAACTGTTTTATAGCCGGGACTTTCACTAGGGTCCGTTGACAGTCATGACGCGGCCATCACGTCGGCGACGGGGTGAATCCGGGCTGCGAAGCTCGCGGCGGTCCTGTCACAGCGCGTCGCGATCACCCGGAACTCCCCGGGCTTCGGGAGGAAACTGTCCACCAGGCGCTGCCACCCGTACATCTCCCGGCCGTGGGCGGGACGGCTCTGCCATTCGGGGTGCACCGCGTCCGCGAACACGGTCGCCCCGTCGGGCGGCGCGTCCCGCACCGTCCGTCCGTATTTCCGCATGAAGGCCTCCTGCGCCGCCCTGTCGGCCTGCCTCGGAAGCGGTTTCGGCCTGACGTAACCGAATCCCAGCCGGTGCATCAGCTTTATGGCGCCGCCGCGGGTGTACTCCACGCCGTGCAGCCGCTGGATGATGCCCCGCATCCCGTTGGTGCCGCGCGGCGGGCTGGCCGGCGGCGTCTCCCGGAGCGACGCCTCCCGGGCCCGGGTCAGCTTTCCCTCCCATTCCGGATACGCCGCCGGGTCCACCGGGGCGAGGCCCGTCCGGGTGTAGCCCAGATTAGTTGACGACCGCGATTCTCTTCTGCCACGCTTTCCCTGCGGCGCACCGTGCAACGGCCGGACGAACCGGCCTGCGGCGCGCTGCATGAGGCAGATGCGGGAGTGCGTGTCATGACTGATGAGAGCGAAGGGAGCCGGGTGCACCGCCACCCGGACGCGGTGGACTGTCTGGAGGGCCTTCCCGAGGACGGGGCGGCCGTGCACCCGCCGCTGGTCCGCAGGCACGCGGACGGGCTCACCCGATACTGGACCGGGGGGGCCAGGTGCGGAGCCGCGACGTCGCGGGGGACGGCACGCCGGATGCGCTTCTGGAGGCGGTCCCGTCGGAGTTCGGTCCGCTGCTGCCGCGGCTGGCGGCGGACCTGGGCTCGGGCGCGCCCGACCTGGACGGCGGCGGGCGCGCGCTCCGGGACGCCTCGCCGGGCGGCGGCGCGGCGGCGCTGAAGCTTCTGCCGGGCGGCTGGACGCGACACTGCCGGCGCCGGAGTGCGGGGCCTGCGGCAGGCCGATGGCCCGGCACGGGACGAGGAGGAAGGCCTGGCTCACGCGGCTCGGCCGGGCCGGGGCGGAGCGCGCGCATTTCCGCTGCCGGTCCTGCGGCGAGGGATGCCTGCCGCTTGACCGGGCGCTGGGGCTGGAGGACGGGACGGTGACGCCGGGGATGGCGGGCGTCATCGCGGAGACGGTGCCGCTGATGGGCTCCGGGGCGGCGAGCCGGCATGTCGCGGACCTCGCCGGTGTGGACGCGTCGTCGAGCGCGCTGCAGCGCCGGGCGCTGGAGCCCGTCGGGGCGGCGGCCCGCTCCGGGCGCGGGGAGGTCGTCGACGCCAGGCCGCTGGAACCGCGCATGTATCTTTCCATCGACGGCACCGGCGTCCCGATGCGCAGGGAGGAGACCGGGGGCGTTCGCGGCAGGCAGGCCGACGGCACCCCGGAGACGCGCGAGGCGAAGCTCGCGGTGGTGTACACGGCCGAGGGACGTGATCCCGGGACCGGCGCGGCGGTGAAGGACCGGCGCGGCGGGTCGTTCAGCTGCCTGATCGACAGCGCGGCGGCGCCGTCCGGAGGCCGGGAGGCCCCGGACTTCGCGGCGCGGCTCGACCGGGAGGCCCGGCGGCGTGGGCCGCACGACGCCGCCGGGCCCGTCGTCGTCTCCGACGGGGCGGACTGGATCCCGAACGCCTGCGACGGGCCCTTCGGGGGCCGCAGGGTCACGTTCGTGCTCGACATGTGGCATTCCCTTGAATACGCGTCGGACGCCGTGAAGGCGATCCTGCCGGCGGGTGCGGAGCGGGACCGGCGGTTCGCGGAGGTGAAGGCCGACGTCAGGGCGGGCCGGGCGGCGAAGGTGGTCCGGGAGCTGGCACCCTTCAGGGACCGGCACGGGGAAGTCGAGGCCTGCTGCCGCCATTTCGGGAGGAACCCCGGCCGGATGCGGTACGGCGGGTTCCGGGAACGGGGCGTCCAGGTCGGGAGCGGCGTCGTCGAGGGCGGATGCCGGCAGTTCGGGCTGCGGCCCAGGCGCTCCGGCGCCCGCTGGCCGGAGAGGGGCGCCAACGCCATGCTGGCGCTGAAGGGCTGCGCCATGAACCTCAGGGTGCCCGACCTGCTCGAATGGCGGACGAATCAGGCCATCGCCGCATGAGCAACTAATCTGGGCTACACCCAGCCCGTCCCGCCGAACCCGCGCGGCCAGCCGCGCACCGTGTCGGGGTCAAGGTAGAGGAACCCGCGGACCTAGCGGACACTCCTGCCGTCACCGGGCGCCACCGGCGCGTTCGCGCGCCGCACCTTAAGCGCCCCGGCCTTGCGTACGCGCATTATCGCCGGAAGCGCACGGCGCTGATCAGGTGTAAGGATGGAACCTGTCCTGGACATGCCGCTTCCCGTATGCCGTTTTTCCGCTCGTTGCCGGGGTATCCGGGCCGTTCCGCGAATCATGACAGTCCTTAAGGGCGAATTAATGATTCCGAGTACAGGATACCGAGACGGTTCCAGACGGCCACGGAGGGCGCACCGCCAAACATAGGCAGAGGGCCATTTTCGCCCGGGACAAATTCCGGAGGGCAGGCTTTACGCTCGGGAAAAGCTACGTGAGGACTTCCGGTAGTGTCTCAGTTTGAAACTGTTCTTGCAGGGTTTGTGTCGATGGGGTTGCGGCGCATCCACAGATGCGCCCGCAGGCGCCGTCAGCCTCCGGACGACGGGCGGTGGCAGTCCGCACCGACCGGGACGGTGCGCCCGCCGCCGCACCCGTGTCCGGCAAGGGCCGCTATATGCAGTTCCACATGTTCAGCCAATCGAGATTGGCCTGGTCTGTCGTAAACAGGGGCAGGGTGTTTTCACGCCCGCACCAGCAGTTGCGGACATCGTGGATGGTGAGGGGGCTGATCGAGAAGCACCCGCTGTTCTGGCCCGAAGTGTTGGGGGCGACATTCATGGTGTAGGTTCCGCCGGTCATGAAGCAGCGTCGGGCTAACACCTGTTTCGGAACAGATCCTGACGCACCCACAAAAAAATTCCGCATAATAGTTGGTCCTCGCGGCCAGACCATCTATGCTCTGGCTTCCGGCGGACACAGTCCTTAAACCTAAACTGCTGTTCAAGATTCCAACAGAGTTTAGTCCCCCCACTCTTGCATTGGTGCGGGCGTCGTGAACATGGGCGAGCACAGTGGCTGCTTGAGGTGGAGGCACATCGCCGAGCCGTGCGACGTACTGGTTCCATGTGAATTGCGGGGTCGTGAACGTCACGCTGGTCGTGGACAGGGCCGTGATGAGGAGATTCCCGGCGTTGACCTGCATTTGATCCAGGCAAGCCGTGGGACCGTCTCGCCCGCTGCTGGTGACGGTCGTCTGCGCGGCGGCCGGCGCCGCAAGCCCTGCCAGAAGCAGGAGCAGGGGGTATATTAACTTATGGGGGGGGGGGGGGGGGGGGGTGAACCTTATATCATCATAAATCCTCCAATTCTGTGACTGCTCTCACTCTACCGCCTTTGCCGCCGGTAAAGCAAGAGTGAATTTCAGACTGAGACACTACCGGACTTGCCGAAGTGTTTGACAATCAGCCCTTATAGAACGAAGGCGATAACTGACTTGAAGGGGAGGGAACCCTTGCGTGCACTGGTGCGGAAGGCGCTACGGGACGGTCACTGGCTGGTCTTTTTCACCGGGGTGCTATCGGCATGGGCCATACTGTACGCAATGCAGCTGCCTGATACCGAATTCTATGGGCCGGAGTTCTGGGCGGCGTTGTGCCGTGTGGCTCCCGGTCTGGCTGGCTACCCCGTCGCGTTCCTGATGTGGGCCCTGATGACGGTGGCGATGATGGCACCGACATTGGTACCCGCACTTACCGTGTTCGATGAACTTTCCGGTGCGGGTGCGGTGCATCGCGGTGGATTCGCCGAACTGATCGGAGGCTACCTGCTGGTCTGGCTTGGTTTTGCGGGGCTGGCGGCGTTCGCGCAGGTTCTGCTCGCCGAAACGGCGCTGCTTTCCCCGGAAAGCCGTATCCTGTCGCCTTGGCTTACCGCACTGCTACTGCTTCTGGCCGGAACGTACCAGTTCTCGACGCTGAAACAGGCCTGTCTGAGCGGATGCACGGCACCGTTCGTTTTCTTCATGCGCCACTGGCGCGAGGAACGCCTCAACGCGGTGCGCATGGGGCTGCGGATGGGCGCGGTATGCCTGGGGTGCTGCTGGGCACTTATGTCCCTGGCGTTCGTTGGCGGTACCATGAGCCTGCTGTGGATGGGAGCCGCGACCGTGCTGATGGTTCTCGAAAAGCTTCCGCGGATTTCACGTTATATCGTCCGTCCGCTGGGCGTGGCGCTTATTCTGGCCGGCCTGGCGTGCGCCGCCGGAGTCGGACAATAGGGAGATGCCGGGAATGACTGAACACGCGCACAGAAGACGGCCAGCTGACCGGCTGCGCCTGAAATCACGTATTGACCAACGGATGACGTCGAGCCGCCGCCGTGAGAATCCGACGCATTGGAAGCTTAGGGGCGAGCTGTTCCTCAACTGTTCCTGCGAAGTTTTCTGCCCGTGCGTGGTTTCACTTGGCAGGCACCGGCCGACCGAAGGCCACTGCCATGCGTGGATGGCCGTGGCGATCGATGAAGGGCATTTCGAGGGCGAAGACATTGGTGGACTCAACGTCGGTCTGCTGGTTGAGATTCCGGGTCGAATGAGCGAAGGCGACTGGCGTGTGGCGGCCTATGTGGACGAACGGGCAACGCAGAAGGCCTACAATGGCATTCTGCAAATCTTTTCGGGTGGCGCGGGTGGAACGACCGGGTTGTTCACGAAGCTCGTCAGCACCATCATCGGTGCCGAACGCGCTCCTGTCGAGATCGTCCGGGATGGTGGCCGGCGGGTTCTGAATATCGGAAGAAAGATCAATGGCGAAATCGAGATGGTCGCGGGCAATGCGCCGGGGAAACCGGTTCAGGTAAGTAACACGCGCTACTGGATGGGCCCCGACGTGATTGTGGCGCGTGGCGGCCGTAGCCGGGTGCGCGACTATGGACGGGTCTGGGACTTTGACGGCAAATCAGGAGAGATCTGCGCCATCGACTGGAGCGGGCCCGGCAGATGAAACTCAACATGTCTCTCCAAGCGCGTCGACCCGGTCGGCCCTGGGATAACTTCACCGATCCGTCAAGACCTGCCTCTGGATCCTGATGCCGGAACTCTTTCTTTCGCTTCGGGTGAGATCCACACCGTTCACGCCCGGCGTACTGGCGGCGACCCCAAGAGCCTTCACGGTATACAACCACATGCGGCTTGCCTGCGTTTTCGAAAGCCTGGAAGCCGACTGCGCGCACCTGAAGGAACATGTCCAGATCTGGGCCGTCGCCGCGCAACGGCAGGTGGAGATCACCGGTCCCGACGTCTCGCGTCTGGTGCAGTGGATGACGCCAAGGAACATCACCTGGGTGGGTGTAGATGCCTGTGCCTACGTGCCCGTCTGTGATGACAGCGGTGGCATGTTGAATGATCCCGTCGCCATGCGGCATGACGTGAACCATTGGTGGCTGAGTCTGGCTGACAGCGACGTCTTTCTTTATGCCAAAGGGCTCGCGATAGGTGTCGGCATGGACGTGTCCGTGCGGGAGCCTGACGTTTCGCCGCTGGCCGTTCAGGGGCCCAGGGCGGAGGAGCTCGTGGCGCGGGTGTTCGGCGATGTTATCAGGGACATCCGTTTTTTTCGCTTCGCCATCCGCTCCTTCAATGGTGGCGATCATATTGTCGCACGGTCGGGATGGTCAAAACAGGGCGGTTTCGAAATCTATGTCGAGGGTCGGCACAATGGCATGCCGGTGTTCAACGCCCTCATTGTGGCATATGGCGGAGATATGAATGTGCGTGTCGGTTGTCCCAATGCAATAGGACGTCTGGAGTCCGATCTGCTGAGTTATGGTTGTGGCATTAACCGGGAACATACGCCTTACCAGGCGGGACTCGGCGCCTATTGCCACCCGGAAACGGTGGAATGTATCGGGCGTGAGGCTCTTCTCAGGGAAGCGGCCGTGGGTCCATCCAGGCAGGTCCGGTGTCTGAATATCGGTGGAGCCCCTGTGCCGCCATTGACCGATTTCTGGCCGGTGGCAGGTAATGGAAGTGGGATCGGTCGGATCAGTTCAGCCGTCTGGTCTCCCGAGTTCCGGACAAATGTCGCGATCGGCACGATTGACCGCAGTCATTGGAAAAGCGGTACCGAAGTCGAGATTCACGCGCCTGACGGAGTGCGTACCGGCAGGATACGCGGGTCTTTTCACAGATAGGAGAACTGCAATGGCATTCAATGCACTGGTTGTTGAGAAGGACAGTGACGGACGGACCGATGCGTCCGTCCAGCTGGTCGGGGAAGACAGGCTTCCGGACGGTGACGTGACCGTTTCCGTCGCCTATTCCACCCTTAACTACAAGGACGGACTGTGCATCGGTCAGGGTGGTGGGTTGGTGAGGAGCTATCCGCATGTTCCGGGAATCGATCTTGCCGGAACCGTTGAGGCGTCCGATGACGACCGCTACCGCCCTGGGGACCGGGTGGTCCTGACAGGCTGGCGTGTTGGAGAGGTGCATTGGGGCGGTTACGCCCAGAAGGCGCGGGTCAGGGCTGACTGGTTGGTGCCACTGCCGCTGGAACTCGATATGCGGCACGCGATGGCAGTCGGTACGGCGGGGTTCACCGCCATGCTCGCGGTGATGGCCCTTGAGGGCAGTGGCATAAAGGATGGGCCGGTGCTGGTAACCGGCGCGGCCGGTGGTGTGGGTTCCGTCGGCATCGCGATTCTGGCGGCTCTTGGCTACGAAGTGGCGGCGGTGACCGGAAGACCGGAGGCCGAAGACTATCTTCGTGGACTGGGTGCTTCCCGCATCGTCGCGCGGGAAGAAATCGATGAAACGGTGAAACGACCGCTCGAGAGGGAAACTTGGGGTGGCTGCATTGACGCGGTCGGCGGGTCAATGCTGGCGCGGGTTCTTGGACAGATGCAGTATGGCGCCTCGGTGGCGGCGGTGGGGCTGGCTGGTGGCGCTTCCTTGCCCGCGTCGGTGATTCCCTTTCTTCTTCGTGGCGTGAGTCTTCTCGGAATCGATTCCGTAATGCAGCCTTTCGATAAACGGAAACGGCTCTGGGAACGGATAGCGACCGACCTTCCCATGGATCGGTTGGAAGCGATGATCCAGATGGCAGCGCTGGAAGATCTGCCGAGGCTCGGGAGCGATATCCTTCAAGGGAAGGTGAAGGGACGTGTTGTCGTCGATGTGAACACTTAGGGCACGATGTATCGTTGAAAGCCCGGCGGCGGCCGTTCAGGTACATATTTCCGGAGCTGCCGGTGACCAAAACGGCACAGTTCGGGTGCCATTCGCGTTTTACGCGAATGCCGCGTCGAATGGCTGATGTCAACACTTGGCCAGCGGGTTTGAGCACGCATTGGGAGCGGATGACATGCCTAGCGATTCTCCGGTTCTTGTCTGGCACCGCCGTGACCTGAGGCTTGGCGACCACGCCGCCCTGTCGCAGGCGTCCGCGACGGGTCGGCCGGTCCTACCAGTCTTCATACACGACGAGGTGGTCAGTGAACTGGGAGCGGCGCCGCGATATCGGCTCGGATTGGGACTCGCGGAGTTTTCCCGAAATCTGGAAGGAATTGGATCGCGACTTATCCTCCGGCGCGGTCCTGCGATTGACGTGCTGCGGAAGTTGATCGCGGAGACCGGTGCGGGCGCGGTTCTGTGGCAGCGTGCATATGATCCGCCTTCGATCCGCCGTGACGATGCCCTGAAACCGGCCTTGGAAAGTCTCGGTGTCGAAGTGCGTGTGTTACCCGGGCACGTTCTTTTCGACCCGCAGGCCATCGTGACCCGGAATGGTGGTCCTTACAGCGTTTTCACACCGTTCTGGAAAACGGTAAGGAATCTTGATCCCGGCTCGCCCCTACCTGCTGTCAAAGAGCTGCGGCCATGCCCGGTGTGGCCCTCGGGTGATCTGCTTGACGACTGGAATATGGGTAAGGAGATGGGCCGGGGCCGGGCCGTGGTTTCACGGCATGTTGTTGTTGGTGAGGCCGCGGCCCGCGACCGTCTGATGCGGTTCGCGACGTCCGGACTTGGTGACTATGGGCATCAAAGGGATGTGCCGGGCGTTGGCGGTACTTCGCGGCTGTCGGAACATCTCGCGCTCGGAGAGATCTCGGCACGCACTGTCTGGGCTGTCGTCATGGCCGCACGGGATGCCGGAGAAGGAGGGGAGGATTTCCTGCGCGAACTGGTCTGGCGCGAATTTGCCTATAATTTGATGTATCACACACCTCATATCGCTGAGGCGAACTGGCGTGTGGCCTGGAACGGTTTTCCATGGAATGAGGATGAAAGGGCAGAGGAGGTGCTCGCGTGGCAGCGCGGCAGGACCGGAGTGAGATTCGTTGATGCGGCAATGCGTGAGCTCATGGTTACGGGATACATGCACAACCGTGCGAGGATGATCGTTGCCGGCTATCTGACCAAACATCTGATGACGCATTGGCTTGTCGGACTCCGCTGGTTCGAGGAGCATCTGATCGATTGGGATCCGGCGTCGAACGCCCTGGGTTGGCAGTGGTCGGCGGGATCGGGTCCGGATGCCGTGCCGTATTTCCGAATCATGAATCCCGAGAGGCAGCTGGACCGCTTTGACGCTGACCGGGTCTACGTTCGTCGATGGATCGCTGAAGGGCAGGCCGAGCCGGATCAAGCCGCGCTTGAGTATTTCGAGGCCATTCCGCGAAGCTGGGGAATGGCGCCAACGGATCGCTACCCGCTGCCGATCATATCGGTAGGGGAGGGTCGTGCCCGGGCGCTGGAAGCATATTCGGCGATGCGGTCCTGAATGACGCGGACCAAACAGCTACCGCGTGTTCCGTCACACTCGGTCACCATTAGTTCTTGACACTCCAGGCGCGGGGCGGGGATGCCCGGACTTCAGGTCCGGTCTCAGGTCAATAGGTGCGGATCAGTCCGACAAGCCGCCCCTGGACGTCGACCTGATCGCTAGGGTATTCCTGATCACCGTAATCCGGGTTCGCCGCCTCAAGAGTGATTTTGGAGCCGTTTCTGCGGAATCGCTTAAGCGTCGCCTCATGCCCGTCAACGAACGCCACGACAATGTCGCCATTGTCCGCGGTATTGGTTTCGCGGATCACCACGACATCGCCGTCGTTGATGCCCTCCGTGATCATTGAGTCTCCCCTGACCTCCAGCGCGTAATGGCGTGAGGTGCCCGACAGCATAACCGAGGGAACCGGTATGTTGTCGAGAACATCGCTGACCGCCTCGATCGGAACGCCCGCAGCGATACGACCCATCATGGGTAACTCCATTATACCAGCCGCACCTGATCGTTTCGCTGGCTTCCAGGCATTGATCCTGTCTCCGTCCAGCTCCGGGACCGATCTGGCATCTTTCACCCGGGGTTGGGGATGCTTTATCAATTCGATCGCTCGTGCCCTGTTCCGTAGTCTTCTTATGAAACCGCGTTCCTCCAGCGCGGCGAGATGCCTGTGGATGCCGGATTTGGATCGAAGGCCAACCGCGTCCTTCATCTCGTCGAATGTTGGAGGGATCCCGTCACGCGCTATTCCTTCGCGGATTACGTCGAGCAGATCCTTCTGTTTCCTTGTCAGCATGTCAGTAACCTCTCGTGAACAAGATTGATCCGGTTTCGGTCATGTTCTACACATGTTCCAAGCAGGGTTCAAGATATTGATTGGCGCACAGGGCGTGATCCCAGATCAGTTGCTCAGACCGGGACAACGCCGTCCGCGTTCGCCGGACAGTTGGGAAACCTGACGTGCGCCAACGTAATTCCGGAGGAACGTCTGTCAGGGTATAGGTGAGTCGGTTGGGGTACGCTACCAAAATCCGAAACCGCAGCCGACGCGATTGATGTGGGCCATACGACACGGACAGTCGCGAAAAATGCGCACCGAAATCGGCCAATGTCCGCAAAACCGCCCTGAATTCCATCCCGAGGTATGTAAAGGGCAGTGTGCGACAGTCAATCCGGGAGCGTTCTCAGGTGGACATGACACTTATCGACTGGTTAGGCGTTTTGGGTTCGCTTATAATCGCGGGTGCCTACCTCGCTGTCTCGCGCGGTTGGGTGGCGGCGGAGCGTCCTGCTTTCAATCTCCTGAATCTCATCGGTGCGGCGTTCATTCTGGTATCGCTGTACTGGCGTCCCAACGTTGGCGCGATTCTCGTGGAGGCACTATGGATTGGGATCGCTTTCCAAGCGCTTGCCCGCCATTTCCTGAGGCGCTGAAGCCGCGGGAACCGGTCGCGTACGGGTTCGGGCGTGAGTCAGGCCATTATCATGTGGACTCCTGGGCAGCGAAGCCGTTTTCTGACTTTGCGGCAGGAGCCCGTTCCCGGGACGAAATTTCCGCCTCGCGGGAACTTTCGGGATTTCCGCGATCCATCATTTCCCTCAGTCTGGCGGGTCGCTCGGGATGCTACGTCCGTGCGGCTTCATACGCTGCCCATGCTGTTTCGAGTTTTTCGATACTGAAGTCCGACGCCTGGGCCGGGCCGAGGACAATCGCCTCATTCGAGACAACGGACCTCACGGCCCCTTCCATTTCGGGGATGACCTCGGCAGGAATGTCAAGCGCTCCATGACGGCCGACGTGAATCAGTTCTTCAGGCTCCATATGCATTCCCATGACGTCAACGGGAATTTCTGTTTCAACGATATGGACGAAGCCATGGCGGATGCCGATGGAACCGGCCAGGAGCGGGAAACCCGGATCAATGGCGTCGAGATCACGCATCACGCCGCTGGTCACCGCATCCAGCATTCCCAGACCCTTGTGGATCGCTACGCTAATCTCTCCCAACCAGGCACCGATGGTGTCTGGAAAGTCCACGTCCTCAATCACCGCGACGGCGGGATGATGTCCCGGACCCCGTTTGTGTCGCGCGGCGGGCTTTCCCGCTGCGTGGCCACGGGCGGGGCCTACCGGGCCCGCGCCGGCTTTCCCTCACGCTCCGGATACGCCGCCGGATCCACCGAGGCCAGGCCGGTCCGGCGGAACCCGCGCAGCCAGCCGCGCAACGTGTCGGGACTGTGATGGAGGATCCGGCAGACCAGGCCGACGCCGTTTCCGTCACCGGGCGCCACCAGCGCGTTCGTGCGCCGCACCTTCAGTGCCCGGCCCTGCGCCTGCGCATGACCGCCAGCAGCGCATGGCGCTGCCCGGGTGTGAGGACGGACCCGGACATTCCGCTTCCTGTATGCCGTTTTTTCCGCTCGTTTTCCGGGGTATCCGGGCCATTCCGCGAATCATGCCAGCCCTAACGGGCAAATTAATGATTCCGAGTATAGTTCGGCCTGCATCGTGACCCGTAGCTTCGCGTCCAAGTTCGAGAGGGGCTCGTCCATCAGAAACACCTTCGGTGTCCTGACAATGCCACGGGCAAGCGCAACGCGCCCTCGACATGCTCCTTGCAGCAGTGGCAGAGGCGAACGACTGCATGATTGTTACGGATAACGAACGGGATTTAAGCGGGCTTCAGATTTTCAACGCCTTATGGCGGGAGTCAGGGCAAAGGAGCGGTAACATCAGAATCGTCGGCAAGAGACGCCGTCTTCGGGATCCTGCGCACCTGACCGGGAATCCGATGGCACTTGCCGGTGGCGATCCGCGCAATGCGGAGTGGATCTCATGGAAACCGTAACGCGACATTTGGGGCGTCACAGAACCATGTGACTCCCGAAGGTCCGCCGAAGGCGCTCGTCTTGCGGGTGAACCGTCGAGCGCCCATCCGTATCGTGGAGTCGTGCCGTCCGAGGTGGAATGTCGACCCGTTGATCTTGCGCCGGGGGTCAGCCCATCGGGGGAACAGCGTTTTGCCGCGCAGCAACCACACCCACGGAATCCGGGTCTGGTCAACAGCTGCACGATCCACGGCGTTCCGGCCGCGGATCACGCGGCGGGCGTGAACTGCCCCCGGCTCCCTGTCGGCGGATAGTCGGGACGGATGGTCGCGGACTGAGTGCGGGGATGGGGTATGGCGCAGTAAGCCGCTCCGTCAGATCGGGATGTATTCGACGCTTTCACCCGCTTTTCTGGGCCCATCGCCGACCGGCCTGATCAGAAGCGCGTTCGCTCGGCCCAGAACTGTCAGAAGGCCGCTGTCCTGTCGGTCGAAAGGAGCGATGCCATTCTCAGATAGCCGCGCCCGCATATAATGTTCGCGTGGGCCATTCGGGCCAATGCCGTGGGAGAGCGGTGCCCTGTATCGCTGTGCGGGTCCGCGTTCCAGCCCGAGCATTGCCCGGATGAGCGGACGAATGAAGACATGACAGCATACCAGAGAGGATACCGGATTGCCCGGAAGGCCGATCATCGCGTGACCGGCCAGACGTCCGGCCATCACGGGTTTGCCGGGTCGCATGGCGATCCTCAGAAACGAGCGCTCCATACCCAGATCTTCGGTAACCGACGCAACGAGATCATGGTCGCCGACTGACGCTCCGCCGATGGTAACGACAAGGCTCGCTCCCTTGGCGAGTTCGAATGCCGTGCGCAGGCAGGCGACGTCGTCGCGCACGATCGGAAGAATTCTTGCCTGCGCCCCCTCGTCCTCCAGCATGGCCTTCAGTCCGAAGGCGTTGGATGCAACGATCTGATCGGGTCCAGGAGTCCCGCCAGGCATGACGAGTTCGTCTCCCGTCGAGACGAGCGCCACCGTGGGGCGCTTGGCAACGGCCACTCTGTCGACGTTCATCGACGCCAGAAGCGCGAGATCGGTTGGCCGTAGACGGCGGGGCGCCGTGAGTTCCGTTCCAACCTTGAAATCCGAGCCCGCTAGGCGGACATGGCAGCTGGAGTCCAGTTCGTCGCGCAGTGTGACGAGATTTCCGTCGCGGATTACGTCTTCCTGGATAACCACCCTGTCCGCACCGGCGGGTACGGGCGCACCGGTGAAGATCCGAACCGCTTCGCCCACTCTTACGGTTCCGCTAAATCCATGTCCCGCCGCCGATGTGCCAATGACACGCAGACCCGTTCCCGCCACCGCATCCTCACGGCGCACCGCGTAACCATCCATCGCTGACGCCCGGAAGGGTGGTTGGTCGCGGCGGGCCCGCACAGAGTCCGCCAGGACGCGACCCGCGGCCGATGCGATCGGTACCGTCTCGGGCGGCATGGTCACCGCGAGGTCAAGAATTCGGGACAGCGCTTCGGAAACGGTAATCACTTTGCGTCGTAACGTCCTGATTTTCCGCCATCCTTAAAGATCAAGCGTATGTCGGAAATCTGCATGGACTTCTCGACCGCCTTCGCCATGTCATAGATTGTGAGAGCGGTTGTGGAGACCGCCGTAAGCGCCTCCATTTCCACACCTGTCCTGCCGGAGGTTGTCACGGTCGCCTCTATACGGATGCCGGGAATAGCGTGGTCGGGCGTGAGTTCGACTACGGTCCCGGCGATAGGCAGCGGATGGCACAATGGTATCAGATCGGAAGTCTTTTTCGCGCCCATGATTCCCGCCAGTCGGGCCACGGCCAGGACATCACCCTTTTGTATCTGACCCTGGATGATCGTGTCCAATGTCTGATTGGACATCCTGACACAGCCGGTTGCCGTCGCGGTGCGCGATGTCACCGGTTTGCCCGAGACATCCACCATACGGGCATTTCCCGACGCATCGATATGCGTGAGCCGTTTCACCGTTAAGGCACCGGATCGGTGAGAAGGGCACGTGTGGCGGCCGCCACGTCGGTCTTTCGCATGAGGCTTTCCCCGATCAGGAACGCGCGGACGCCATGATTGGCCATATCGGCCAGATCGGCGGGTGATCTGAGGCCGGACTCCGAAATCATGAGCCGATCCGGCGGAACCAGAGCGGATAGACGACGCGTGGTTTCGAGAGTGGTCTCAAACGTCTTGAGATTCCGATTGTTTATTCCGACCAGCCGCGTTCTCAGCCCAAGGCTTCGCTCAAGCTCAGTCTCGTCGTGCACCTCAGCCACGACGTCCATTCCCCATTGCAGCGCGGCGTCCTCCAGTTCCATCGCCTGACTGTCGGAAACGCCTGCCATGATGATCAGTATACAGTCCGCGCCCAGCGCTCGCGCTTCGACGATCTGGTAGGGGTCGTACATGAAGTCCTTGCGCAGGACCGGTAGGGAAACGGCGTCGCGGGCGGTTACGAGATAGGCATCGGCACCCTTGAAAGACGGAGTGTCCGTCAACACGCTAAGGCACGTGGCACCGCCTAACTCGTAGGCATCGGCCAGCTTCGATGCGTCGAAATCCCCGCGTATGAGACCTTTGGAGGGACTGGCCTTCTTGATTTCGGCGACCAGTCCGTAGCCGGTTCGGACAGCATCGCGAAGGCGGTCGGCGAACCCACGTGTCGGTGTGGCTACCCGCGCCGCCGATTCCACATTGACAATGGGACGGGCGGCTTTGCGTTCGGCGATTTCCTCCATTTTGTAGGCCTTGATCCGATCGAGTACCGTGCCACTCATGCCGCACCCGACGTCATGTGCGCCAGCCCCTCGACCTTGGCCTTTGCGGCACCTGAATCTATACTTGCCGTTGCCATCTCAACGCCAGTGCGCAAGTTGCTCGCGTGGCCGGTTACCACCAAAGCCGCGGCCGCGTTTAGGAGCACGGCATCACGGTAAGCTCCCTTCGTTCCTCCCAGTAGGGCCCTGAAAGCGATTCCGTTTTCCTCCGGTGTTCCACCGCGTATCGCTTCGAACGGATGAACAGGAAGCCCTGCGTCCTCCGGCGACATTTCAGTTTCGGTTATGTTGTCGTCAAGAACGGCCACCCATGAAGGTCCACAGATCGAGAGTTCGTCAGTGCCGTCAGCTCCATGAACCAACCACGCCTTTTCGGTTCCGAGCAGCTGAAGTGTTTCGGCCATCGGTCGAATCAGATCACGGGAGAAAGCGCCGGTGAGTTGGTATCTGACGCC
The DNA here is from genome assembly GCA_965221405.1 of Paracoccaceae bacterium. Lineage (GTDB taxonomy): Bacteria > Pseudomonadota > Alphaproteobacteria > Rhodobacterales > Rhodobacteraceae > JAPOUP01. The sequence continues at coordinate 174,762 of CBDCSE010000001.1, forward strand.
TGCCGGATTGGTGAGCGGTCCGAGGATGTTGAAGATCGTACGGGTTCCCAACTCCGCCCGGACGGGTCCGACATGCGCCATGGCGGGATGGTGCATGGGTGCCATCATGAAGCCGATGCCGAGGCCATCCAGTGCACGTGTGACGGTCTCGGGGCCAACCATGACGTCAATGCCCACCTGTGCCAGAAGGTCGGCCGCCCCGGATCTGGACGATAGATTCTTATTTCCGTGCTTGGCGACCGGTACCCCCGCGCCCGCGACCACGAAAGCCGCCGCGGTCGAGATGTTCAGCGTGCCCTTGCCGTCGCCTCCGGTGCCGACGATATCGACCGCACCGGCCGGAGCGATGACGCGATTGCATCTGGCGCGCATGACATTCGCCGCGGCCGCATATTCCCCGACGGTTTCACCACGGGTGCGAAGCGCCATCAGCAGGCCACCGATCTGGCTAGGTGTGGCCTTTCCTTCGAACAGAATTCCGAAGGCTATCTCAGCCTCTTCGGGGGTAAGCGGACGGTCCGCGGCCGCTGCGATCAGAGGCTTCAGGGAATCGCTCATGCCGCCACCGGCATTAGGTCAAGAAAGTTTTTCAGAAGCGTGCGCCCGTGCTCGGTTGCGATGGACTCCGGGTGGAACTGCACGCCGAAGATCGGCAGTTCCCGGTGCCGAATTCCCATTACGGTGCCGGCTTCCAGCCAGGCAATGACCTTCAGGCAATGTGGCAGACTGCGGCGTTCGACTATCAGCGAATGGTATCTCGTTGCACTGAACGGTGAGGGCAGGCCGGCAAAGAGATCTGCGCCGGAATGTTGTATTCGCCCGACCTTGCCATGCACGATTTCATCTGAACGGACCACCGTGCCGCCAAATGCCTGTCCAATGGCCTGATGGCCAAGGCAAACGCCCAGAAGAGGCACTCCAGCATGCGCGGCAGCGCTAACGGTCTCAAGGCAGATGCCGGCACGGTCGGGATCGCAGGGTCCGGGGCTGAGCACGATTCCTTCCGGCCGTAACGCCATGGCCTGTCCCACACTCAGCGCATCATTGCGCCGCACGTTAACCTCCGCTCCCAACTCTCCAAGGAAATGGGCAAGATTGTAGGTGAAACTGTCGTAGTTGTCGATCAGCAGTATCATTGGCAGCATTGGCCTGTCTTGTGCGGAAGAGCTTGATTCCGTTCGTCCGGTCGCGACATACATGCTCAGAAGCCAGCCCGGCGGTCAAGTCGCATGCGGTTGACTTGGGGATTTGGCCGCATCTCAGGCAAAGATCCTGGCTTGCTGATGTGGTCCTGCGGGAGGCAGCGGTGTGGGCGGTGCTTCGGTAATTCCCGGCTACTGATGAAGATACCCGGATGGCACGACGTACGATCGAATCGACGGCGAGGAACGCAGGAAAGGACGCCAATGCAAGATGTCGCCGAAGGATTTGCAGAGATATGTTGATGAGTTCGCTGGCCGTCACAATCTGCTTGAGAGTAGCACGATGGAGCAGATGCAGTCCGTTTTCACCAAGATGGTCGGCAAGAGTCTCATGTAACGCCAGCTCATTGCCGACAATTGCCTGGACAGCGGGGCGCGGGCGCGGGATGACGCCTCCCGCGCTGCCTACTTCCGCGAATGCAACAAGAAACGCCGCGCCACCGCAGTCTGCCCCCCTTGCCATCGTCCCGAAGGGATTGTATCCTCACCCCACGATCAAATCACCCGGTGGCCGTTGCGTCCACCGGGTGGCCACACAACACGGAGAGACACCATGATCCGATTGCACCCCCCCCCTTGACCGTCTGACAGCCGCCCTCGCGGCCGCCCTGCTGGCCGCCACGCTCGCCCTGCCGACGGGGGCGCAAACCGGCACTATCTTCCATACCACCGGCGGCACCAGCTACAGCAATCCCAAAACCAACCTGATGGTCCTTAGAAGCGGTGATGTCGAGACCGGGGACCTGACCATCGAGGCCATCGCGTGGCCGGCCACGGTCACCTTCGGGGTGGGCGACCAATCGGGGTGCTCGCGCTCCGGCGGGCGCTGGGAAAACGGGACCTGGATCCCGGCCCCAGAAATCATGCTGGTCGGCTTCCACAACGCGAGCGGCAAGTACACCGGCGGCGAGCCGGTCGCCACGGCCTGCCGGTACTATGCAGAAAATAAATGGCAGCCCGCCACCGGCATGTTCACTGTCCGCATCTGGGGCAAGCTGTGTCTCAAAGGCCCTACCAATGCGCAGCGCTGCTGGGACTTGAAAAACCCCACCCCGCCCGCGGGCTTGCTTGCCATTGCCGGGTTAGGAGGCTACCTCGCCACCTTCGGCCCCGGCCCGCACTGTGGCCCGGCCCGTACGGTTGAAGGACTGGAAAGCCAGCCGCCCTATGCCGCCTGGTGCGACTTCACGGTCAATATCGACCCCTGACCCGGCAATTGTCACCAAAAAGGGCGGCTTCGGCCGCCCTTTTCACTTTCCGCTTGATCATTGGATTATCCGTGCGGTGCATTCTGATACACGAATCGGCAGGAGACTCCCCCATGACCAAGACCACCACCGCCTCCAAGACAGTCACTGTCCGCAATCCTCGCTATGCTGGGACGACCCCTGAACAGGTTGCCCGCGCCCTGCCTCGCGATCGAAAGTCGGTCAAGAAAAAATCGACTCGGCAGCCCGTCCAGCCCCGAGGCAAGTTTCAGTCAGGGTAACTATTCAGCTACGATATGTTGTTCTGATATAGGGTTTTTGTGGACATCTGGTGATCGTGTGCGAGCCTCGTATTCAATTTATTGGACTTGACAGTCCCCAGCGACAGATTTTTATCTCGGAAACCACAGCATTTGGTTCTTTATGAGCGCCGGGAACGAATTGTGGTGCTGAATAGTTACCAGTCAGGTATACAATCCCCTTTTTCTGACTCAGCGAACGATCGCGTCCATCGTTCTTATTGCACGCGATGTGCGCGAACATGACTTCCATGCCCTCGCCGCACGACCAAGCCATCAAATCAGCGGTGTTCGGAATGACGGCATTGTTGATTTGATCAAAGAACGGCTGCCAGAGGCGTGCTTCATCGGGGTTATCCGGTATCTCAAGGTAGGTATTCTGGTCGATCACCAGAAGTACCGTGGTTTTCGGGTCGGGTGTGATGTTGTCCGGTTATTCCGTGTTTTGCAGCGGAAGCCACGATGGGCTGTTTTCCAGTTCATACCAGCACATCCAGCCATTTCTGGCCTAACTTTGCGGTCGTCGCCGCGAAGCCGGGGGCGAGTTCCTGCGGCTCAGGCGCTTCGATATGGCTGCCGATCCAGGCCAATAATGCCATGCGCCGGAGCATTACGAAGGTATCGATCTCTGCCCGGTCCGCCTCATCCAGCGGGCGGACTGACTCGTACCCTCTCAGCCATGCCGCCTTGCAATCAGGAACGCGCGGGTCGTCCTCCATGAAACTGATGGCAGCGGCGAAATCATACATGAACCAGCCGTAACCGCAGTCATCGAAATCGATAAGGCGGGTAATGCCGCCATCGACCAACAGGTTGGCGAGCCGCATATCGGCGTGGATGAGGTTGTAACGCCCCGGGGCCTTTCCATAAGCTTCGAGTCGGGCGCGGATGGTTGCTTCGACCCGTTCGAGAACAGTTTTGATGTGCTGTGTTACCTCTGGCGCGTCGCGCCAGTTGCCCCAGGTGGGAGAGCCGCCGAAAACAGTCTCCACATCCCAGGTCAGGCGCTCGAACGGATTCGGTCTGTTCCACGATATCGCGTGATTGTGGCAGCGGGCCGCTATGGTGCCGAGCTCATGGTAGCCGGCCTTCATGTCACCTCTTTCGTCTGGAGCGTCGCCTTCCACGAAGTGAAACAGAACCATGAAGCGCGTATTGGCCAGACCAGGGGCTTTCACCTCCTGAACGGGCGATCCATCTTTGCCGGAGTAATAGCCGGGTGTCTTGACCGCTTCGCTGGCGGCAAGTGCGTCCAGCCAGGCCAGTTCGCATTCGATGGCCCGGCGTGTGTGGTAGTTTTCACGGTGCACGCGCAGGACCGAACGATATCCGCCAGACGCTTCGACGAGGTATGTCGCATTCTCTGACACATTGATCAGACGTGCCGAGGCACCATCCGGCAAATCCCAAAGAGAGAGCGCGTCGTTTGCCAGTGCATGCAGATGTTCCAGCAATTCGCCGAGCGGCATATCCGATCCGGTCATTGTGCGCTCGTCCTCAGATTTCCTCGACAGCTTCTGGCGACTCCCGGATGATCTGACCGCCATCGACCACGATCTTCTGGCCGGTGATATGTTCGGCTTCCTCCGAGGCGAACAACAGGGCGGCCTCGTATGCTTTCAACGTCCCCCAGGCGCTTAAGTGGAATCCAGGAAGCCATGGTGTCAAGATACTCCTGCCCGAGATCCTGCAGGCCCTCGGTATGGATGTTGCCCGGCATTATCGCCGGTTTATCGTGGTGTTGTAGTGTGGCAGTTCCGTCGGCACCGTATTGAGAAATCCGAGCTGGCCCGCCTTGGACTCACCGTAATGCGACCGGCCGGGGAAGCCTGTGACCAGTCTGGTGATGGATGAGGCCAGCACCACGCGGCCCTCGTCCGCTCCGTCAAAATGCGAGATCGTGACTTTGACGCACAGAAAGGACGAGCGCAGTTTGGTTGCCATAACGCCGTTCCATTCCATGGGCTCCATCTCAACGATCTTGGTCTGGGGAAAGCCCCGGCATTGGTGCAGACCACGTCGAGACCGCTCTGGGCGTATCTGCGGAAACAACCCGAAAGGATTTGGCGGAACCTGACACGGCGGGCGGTAGCAGAAGGACATATGGTGGCGCGGCGCACATGTCTTCATTCAAGCCCGCGCTTTTGTAGCGCCTCAAGGTGTACATCGCGAAAACCGAGCGGATCACCAGACGTGCGGCTGGGATAATGGGAGACTTCAGGGGTATGTATATCGACGGCGACGCCCACACATTGTTGTTCGCCTGATCGCCGGGATCGGTCGACATTCATATGACAATCCGGCGATGTCCTTTCGGGTCATGGTCGAGTTGGCCGCCAATCCGCGTTTCGATGTGATTTCGTTGCCGGGGAACGTGAAGCTGCGGGATTGCTTGGTGCATGGCCATGAGACATTGAGATTCATCCGCGGGTAGAATTTTGACTGTGCGATCATGGGATCGTCTGCGCTTGACGGGACCGGCGTAAGCGAGGCGCTGCCTTTGGCGGCGGATGTCCACAATGTGATGGCCGATCAGGCGGAATGGACGATTGCCGTCGCTGACAGCCCAAAACCGGGGGTAAAACGTCACTCAAGCGTATTCTGCTATGGAACGCGGATACAATACCTGTAATGGATATCGCCCCAACGAATGTGATGCGCCAGACACTGGTCGGCAAGGGTGCGGAAATCCTGGTCACAGAGACGGGGAACGAGTAATGGGCGCTCTTTCCCTCCTGAACAGAATCCTAATCATCCACTTCCGGCATCAGGACAAATTCCGGATAGGCCTCGATGCCGAGTTCGGCGGCGTCCTGGCCGAGTTCCTCGACCGTTTCGGATACGCGCGCACCCACCGTGTATTTGAGGCCCAGCCAGACGAGCAATGACGCGCCGAAGACGAATGCACCTACAGCGAGCACACCGGTAAGCTGGACCAGCACATCGCCGCCCGCAGCGATGCACACCGCCACCGTGCCCCACACCCCGGCGAAAAGATGCGCGGGGATCGCGCCGACGACATCATCGATCTTCAAGGTCTCCAGCACCTTCAGGCCCGCCGTGGTGACCGCGCCGCCGACCAGGCCGATCACAACCGCCCAGTAATGTTCGACGATGTCCGGCCCGGCGGTGATGGCGACGAGGCCACCTATGGCGCCGTTGAGGCCCGCCAGCAGGTCTATGCGCCCGAACAGCGGCCGGGCAAGCGCCAGCGCGGCGAGCACACCGGCGGCGGCTGCGAGATTGGTGTTGGCTAGGATATTGGCGAGCGCCACGACATCGGCTGCGCCGCCGAGCGCCAGTTGAGAGCCGCCATTGAAGCCAAACCAGCCCATCCAGAGGATAAATATGCCAAGCGTCACGGCAGGTACGTTGGAGGGCGGCGTCGGCCTGGCAGTACCGTCCGCACGGAACTTGATCCGGCGCGGCCCGACGATCACCGCGCCGGCGAGCGCCGCCCAGCCGCCGGTCGAATGCACGATGGTGGAGCCGGCGAAATCCTGGAAGCCCATAGCGCTGAGCCAGCCTCCGCCCCAGGTCCAGGCTCCGACGACGGGATAGATGATGGCGGTCAGGATCGCGATGAAGATGAAGAAGGAGCCAAGCTTGACCCGCTCGGCCAATGCGCCCGAAACGATGGAGGCCGTCGTTGCAACGAAGACCATCTGGAAGAACCAGTCGGACATGGTTGCGTAGCCGTTGCTGACCACCGCCGCAACCTGCTCGGGCGAGGCCTCCTCGGCCGTCAGCAGGGCGACTTCCTCTGCCGTTGTGCCGTAGAGGAAGGAGAAGGAGCCGATCCAGCCACCCTCCTCGACGCCCACATACATGAGGTTGTAGCCGAGGAAATAGAAGGTGAGGCTGGCGATGGAATAGAGGCCGATATTCTTCAGGCAGATGACCGAGGCGTTCTTGGTGCGCACCGAGCCCGCTTCGAGCATGGTGAAACCGGCGCACATCCACATCACCAGCGCACCCCAGATAAGGAAAGCGAAACTGTCGAGGACAAATTTCGTCTCCGGCTCGACGGCGGCCTCCGCAGCGCCAGGATGCAGGATCACGAAAAACCCGCCGAGAAGTGCAAGCGCCGCCGCCATCCATGACAGGGTGGCGTGCGGGTCGGCGACATTGTCGCTCCTTCCGGGAATCCGGAGTTGCCTACCTGTATTCATCGCTCCTGCTCTCCGATTTAGCAGATCCTCTGGACCTGGATTGCTTTGCCGTGCCGGAACGTCCAGTCCGTGAGCAGCCGGACCTTCTGCCCGAGTGCCTCGCAACCGGCTCAATGTTCACGGGAAAATTCATATCAAACACTTGGCGGCGCTTTCAAGTGGAACTTCTGCCTTGTCCACGGTTCCGCAAGGGTCTGTTTCAAAGCACTATTCGGAAGTCGGGCAGCTACGCCCGCAGATTTCCCGAACCATAAGTGAATTTGATTGCTCCGGAAATATTCTGTCGGCGCTTAGCGCGGTTCTAAGCACGAGTCCCGTCGGCAGGAGCATAGCGGTAAACGCGAGGGACATGCGGGAGCCGTGTGAAGGAAAGTGCCTGCCTTGAAGCGTCTGGCCTAAAGCGGCCAATTCCATTTCCTCATCAAGGTTCCCTCGCGTCGGGCTCCGGCCCGGCCACGATACGACCTCCGCTGTCCGCCTGTCGCTCAGCGCGGTTTCCGACCTATATGAACCGTCCGGCTTCCTTCGCCGCCTTTCGGATGGCTTGCGACTTATTTACCGTCTCATCGAATTCGGATTGCGGATCGCTATCGAATACGACCCCGCCACCGGCCTGGAAGTAAAGGGTGCCGTTCCTCAGGACGGCGGTTCGGAGAGCGATGCACATATCCATGTCTCCGCCGGCACTGAAATAACCGACGCCGCCGCCGTAAACCCCGCGTTTTTCGGGCTCAAGCTCGTCGATTATCTCCATGGCACGCACTTTCGGTGCGCCTGATACCGTTCCGGCGGGAAGTCCAGCAAGCAGCGCGGAGAGCGAATCCTGGTCTTCCGAAAGCTGTCCGACCACATTCGAGACAATATGCATGACGTGGCTGTAGCGCTCGATCACGAACTGTTGGGTCGGGCGTACGGTTCCGATTTTTGCGACGCGACCGACGTCGTTGCGTCCGAGATCCAGAAGCATGAGGTGTTCCGCGCGTTCCTTCTCGTCAGCCAGAAGCTCTCTCTCCAGCCTGCGGTCGGCCTCGGCCGTTACGCCACGCGGCCGGGTACCTGCGACGGGGCGGATCGTGACTTCTCCCTCGAACACCCGCACGAGAATCTCCGGACTGGCCCCGATCACCTGGAAGTCACCGAAGTTGAAAAAGAACATGAACGGTGACGGATTGGTCCGTCTTAGACTGCGGTAAAGGGCGAATGCCGGAAGGGCGAACGGTAAGGACCACCTCTGGCTTGGCACGACCTGGAAGACGTCGCCCGCACGTATGTATTCCTTGGCCTTCCGAACCGCGGCCAGAAAACCGGCATGCGTGAAGTTCGACACCGGCTCCCCGAACTGCGCCTCGTCGCCGAGATTCCTGCCGACACCGATCGCGGCGCGTTCCAGGTCCCGTACCGCGTCCATGACACGCTCGGCCGCCTGTGCATAGGCCGCTTCCGCCGATAGCCCTGAAGACACCCAGGCGGGTGCGACGACCTTGACCTCACCTTTTACGCTGTCCAGCACGGCTACGACCGAGGGGCGAAGCAGCACCGCGTCTGGCAGCCGCAATGGATCGGGTTTGACGTCTGGAAGACGTTCGACCAACCGGATCATGTCGTATCCGAGATAGCCGAACAGCCCCGCGCTGGCGGGCGGGAGGTCGTCCGGGAGGTCGATCGTGGATTCCGCGATCAGGGTTCGCAGTGTCTCCAGTGGGTCACCATCAAGGTCTTTGGCGGCGTCACGGGCAAATCTTGCCGACCGGTTAAGGCGTGAGGTGGTTCCGCTGCAGTCCCAGACAAGGTCAGGTTTCATCCCGATGATCGAATAGCGGCCGCGGGTTTCTCCGCCGGTGACCGATTCCAGAATGAAGCTGTCCCGACCCGCCGCCGCGAGCTTGAGCATGACCGAGACCGGTGTGTCGAGATCCGCTGCCAGCCGCGTGTAGACGACCTGGTTCCTGCCGGCGTTGAAGGCAGAGGCGAATTCGCTGGAGCACGGGGTAAGCTGCATGCCCTACTGGAACTGTGCATGGACCGCGTTGATCGCGGACTGATCGAGTGAAACACCGGCCCTCGCCTCTATCCAGCGGGAATATGCCTGCAGAATCTCCGTGCTCAGTCCCTGTCTGGCGGACAGCTGGATGAACTCGCGCTGTCGTGCGCCTGCGGGATCCGTCGGGTCGGGAGGCGAGATCTCGTCCAGCCGGATAACATAGGCTTTGGCCTCGCCCTCGTGGACCGCTATCTCTCCCTTTGACATCCCGAACACCATGTCACGCAGGCCGATGGGAGCATCCGGAACGTATCCGTCGCGCGTGATGTCGATCTCACGGCGCATTTCGAGCCCAATTTCAGCCGGTTCCGCGCCAGCCCTCAACCTCTCGGCCAGCGTCCGTGCCTGAGCGGCGAGCGCCGCCGTGGTCGCCTGTGCGCGCCATCCGCCCTCAACAGCGGCCCTGACGTCCCCGAACTCCGGAAGGCGCGGGTCAAGGATCGAGTCGATCCTCATCGCGAAAACACCGCCGTCTTCCAGTACGGTGATTTCGGGGAAATCCCCTTCCGATGCGCTGGCGGCAGCTTCACGAAACTCGGGATAGGCGGAGATTCCATCGCCTGAGCCGGCGGTCCACTCCATTTTTTCCAGCACAAGCCCGGTCTCACGTGACAGTTCCTCAAGCGTGGCTCCACCCGCCAGCAGGTCATCGAAGTCCTCCAAGCTGTCGGCGATGGTGCGTCGGGCGCGGTCGAGCGCGAATTCATCGATCAGTTCGGCCCTGGCTTCATCGAAGGGCGTGTTCCGCGCGTTCAGGATTCCGTTTACGCGGAACAGCGCGGGGCCGAATTCCGAATCCGCGGGCCCGACGACGCCCGGGCCGTCGGATGCGAACACCGCAGCACCTGCAGCACCCAGATCGGCCTCGCTCACGTCACCGAGGTCAATGTCGCTGAGCTCAAGATTCCTTTCCGCGACCAATTGCTCGAATGTAACGTCGCCCGCGTCCAGACGCGACTTCGCCTCACTGGCCGCGTCTCCCAGAACCAACCGCTCGACAAGGCGACGTTCCGGGATGACGTACTCTTCGATGTTTTCCTGATAGAGTGACCTGAGAGCGTCTTCGTCAATTTCAATCGTATCGATCAGCATTTCGGGAGTCAGCCAGGCGAAGGTAATCCGGCGCGTCTCGGGCAGCATGAATTCATCAGCGTTTTGCTCGAAATGGTTTCGGAGGTCGGTGTCGGAGGGGTCGGGTATCGGGGTTTCGAGCGAGTCCGCGCCGAGGGTGGCGAAGGAGAAACCGCGGCGCTCACCGAAATAGGTGGACAGCGTGTCCACGTAGATTTCTGGAACGTATACGCTTCCACCCACGGCGTCCTCAACGATGGTGCGGGCGATTTCCGACCGGAGGTTCTCCTCGAATTGTCTCTCGTCCAGTCCCGCGCGGTCGAGTGCGTAACCATAGGTTTCCCTGTCGAAGTTTCCGTCAAGCCCCTGAAAGGCCGAAATCCGCAGGATTTCCCTTCGTATGGTGTCGTCACCTGCCGACAGTCCAAGTCCTGCGGCCTCATTCTCCAGCGCCACGGTCGCGGTCAGCTGCCCCAGTATGGCCCGGTCAACTCCCAGTTCCAGTGCGTCGGCGATCGATACGTTGTCACCTGTCCGTGCCGACAGTACCTGAATTTGGTCCTGAAGCGCACGCGCGTAACGCTGCAGGTTTATGTCACGGTTGCCGACGGTTCCGATCGAGTCCACGTTTCCGCTGAAATTGGTCGTCCCAAAACCGGCGAGTCCGACGATCAACAGAACCAGTATGGTCCAGACCGCGGCTCTGGATCCCTTGCTTTTCGCGGCACTCGCCATTTTCCAATAATCTCCTGCCGATGCGTGTCAGTGGTGTTTATGCGGAATTCCGGATCCCGGCAAGGCTTACGGAGGGCTCAAGGATCGGATCCGGTGTGGGACTCACTGGAGTTCGCTGTGGTCGGCGTCGGCGGTTATCCACGCTCGGAGCCGCACGTATCCTGTGAACGAACCGTCCGCGGTCGGCAGTTCGGATCTTTGCCGCATGGCTCACGTGACTCCCGGGCGGAGTGACTGCCGGCGAATTCAGGTGCCTGAATCCGGGTCACATGGCCGGGCGACCACCTTCCCGGAGGCTTGCCGGTTGCGGGATGGTGTCCGATGCATCGATGCGGAAATTGCGCGGGATTTCATGGTTCTCGGCATATTCCGACTCCTTACATTTCAGATGGATCGCCTTTCGGGGACATGGTTCCGTCAATGTATCGCGCGAACCTTGTAAAGTGTTACGGCGGCATTTTAAACATGCCCGAATGCCGATTGTCTACAGGCAGGCACTGGCCGTTCAAGGTGCCGGTGGGCAGCTTACGACGGTTCCCCATTGTGGGAACTCGGTCAACATGGCGGCCTGTCTGACGCATTGCACTCATCGGCCTGAACTGACCTGAGTAGGGTTTAACGCTTTTTTTTCGAGCAGTGCTGCCTCGCCTATCTCGTACCGCGCGATGAGTTCTGACAGGATCTCATCGGTCAGCTTTTGCCATTGATTGAACAAGTCGTTGAATTCCCGATCGATGATATTCTCTACGTCCTTGGTGGTTTTGATGTTTACGGTGGTGTATCGCTGGCCTTTGTAGCGGTAAGCCTCCACGCCGTATTTTTTGCAAACCGTGCGGTAAAGGCGAGATGACCCGTAATCCGGAAATGTGAAAGTGTATTCCCGTTTGGCTGTTTTCGAATGTGTTGCGATCAGCCGCAAAATTGCCTGCTCGGCGGCTTGTCTTTCGCCTTCTGAACCTGCCCGTTCAAAAAGCGCGAAGAGCTTGTCCAGCTTGTCGCTCATTGTCTGTTGAGAACACCTTATGCCGCTCGGTTGAGATTACCCGGGAACTATACCCTAGCAGTACCGCGGAATTCTGTCCAATCTTTGCCGTAAATTTCTGACCAGCGGAACGAACCAAGCCGCTGGCTGGGAAGTCTGGACCTCATCGCTGGCCCAGGACGGGCCGGACGAGGAGTCGATTGGCTGCCTCAGGAATTTACATGACAATAGCGGGGTGAGCGACCCGACCCGATCATGAATGTTTGAGTCTCTCGGAAGAATTCAGAAAACCGCGGACGGCAACTCGTCGAAGGCGGGTAATGTCGATTATGGGCGGCCCAGCTTTGTATGATGGCCAAAAGTCGCTCAATCGCGTTGCGGTGAGGCGCGTAGGACGACAAAAGTACGGCCGCCCGTATTTTGACCTTCCAGATGGACGCGACCTGCAAAGCATGGTCCTGGAGGTGAGGTGAGGGGCGGAGCAAACGTCGGGACCGGCGTGGTGCGTGACCCGCGCGGCGTGCTGGAGCGCGAGACGGCCCGGGGAACGGAAAGCGCACGGTTTCTCACGCCGCCGGTGGCGGGCGGCGGGGGAACTGGGGGAGTCACATCGGAGGGGGCATCACGAGTCTGGTCCCGGACAATATCGGCGAGAACATCATCGAGGTGCGGCCCAAGGCCGGGGCGCACGTCTGGGGCCGGGCCGACCAATTAGCATTGCAGCATTTCGACCTGTGGGCCAGAAAAAACATTGCCGAGAGCGTCACCCCGTCGAGCGCCTACTTCCTGTTCTTCGGCGGACGGGGCTGCGCCCGGATCACCGGCATGGCCGGCTAGACCGACGGGTCGATCTGCGACCGGGCGGACCACTGCAAGTGACGTCGACAGATTGATGGCGTCCTGACCCGCCCGGGACGCGAACGCGAGGGCGGCTCACGGGCCGCCCCTTTCTTGACTTCAGACATTTGCGCCCGGTCGTGATCTGCAGACCCCTATATCGCTGGCGTTTGCGGTGGTTCCTTCCGCAAACCGGAATGTAGTGCCCTTTGGCAATATTTTCCCTGCGGTTCCCGGAGATCCGCTGTAGATCCTCCGGATCGTGTTCGTTCGCGGGAAACCCCTCGGTGAGAACCGTACCAAGGTGCAGATCGTCACCTCCATCCGCGATGGCGCCAGGGTCCGCCAGCGGGTTGTCCGCCATGTCGGCACCGCCACCTCGGAGGCCCAGCTCGACCAGCTGATGTCCCTGGGGCGCCTGATCATCGAGGAGATCACCGCGGAGGAGAGCCGACAGCCGGCGCTGTTCTCGCCCGGGCAGTTCCACGATCTTCTCGATCAGGTGCCGGCCGCGCGGACGGCCGGGACCGGTCCCGATCCGTTTGGCGTGGATCTCGCGGACTGTCGCGAAGACCACCGTGCGGGCATCGGGGTGCGCCAGGCCTTTGGCGCGGTCTACGACCGTCTCGGGTGGGAGGGCCTGTTTGGCTCCCGACGCGGGAGTGCCAGCCGGATGATCCGGGAAATGGTCCTGGCGCGGGTCGCGCGGCCGCAGTCCAAGCGGGCGATGGTGGCCCGACTGCGGCAGGAGGGGGTGCTGGCGCTGAACCTGGACTCGGTCTATCGCAGCATGGACGCGATCACCGACGCGCGGGTGGACGCCATATGCGCCCTTTCACGGGAGCGGGCGCGGACCCTGTTGCCCGATCCCATCACGGTGGTGTTCTACGACACCACGACGCCCTACTTTGAGAGTGAGCGGGAGAACGGCCTCCGTTTCAAGGGATACAGCAAGGACGGCAAGCCGCATCGGGTCCAGGTGGTGCTGGCGCTTCTGATCACGCCGGAGGGGCTCCCGGTCGGCTATGGGCTGTTTCCCGGAAACCTCTATGAGGGCCACACGCTGGTCAAGGCCCTGGCGGCGCTGGAGCGGCGCCATCCGGAGACCCGGTTCACGCTGGTCGCGGACGCCGGCATGCTCAGCCGCGCCAACCGGCAGGCGCTGCGGGACCGGGGCACCCCGTATATCCTGGGCGCCCGGCTGAAAGCCTGTCCGAAGGCGCTCAGGGCGCGGATCCTTGACGTGGCCGCCTACGCGGCGTGGGGACGGTCGGAGTACGCGGACTCGGTGGCCGCCATCCGGGATCTGCCCCTGGAGGACGGGGGCCGTCTGGTGGTCACCCACTCGCCGCGCCGGGCCCGCAAGGACGCGCGGGACCGCGCCCGCCGGCTCGAGAAACTGCGCAGGAAACTCGACAGGGGCGCCACCCCGGCCGCGCCCGTCGCGTCGGCCACCGCCCGCTTCCTGGACTTTCCCGAGGGACGCGTCACCATCAACGAGGACAGGATCGCCGCAGCCGCCTCCTGGGATGGATTGCGCGGCATTGTCGCGTGGGGCTGTGACGCGGAGGATCCACGGGACCTTATAGGCCAATACCGGCGACTGGCGGAGATCGGGGCCTGCTTTCGCACCAACAGGCACGACCTGCGCATCCGGCCGGTGTTTCACTGGCAGGATCGGCGCATCCGGGCGCACATCGCGATCTGCTACATGGCCTTCTGCTGCGTGCGGCATCTCCGCTACCGTCTGGCGGCCCGCGGCGTTCCGTTGAGCCCGGCGCGCATCCAGGACGCGCCCGACGCACTGCAGGTCAGCCTTCTCCACGAAACCAACGGCACGCGCAGGTTCGGACTGCCCAGTCGCGCCACCCAGGACGCGCAGACCATCTACCGCACGCTGGGCCTGACATGGAACACCGCACCCTTTCTGTACACACCGCCCCGGAAACCGCATCGCACATCACGCAGGACACAGGGAAAGACCAAACCCTGACGCACCGCAACCCGCCGAGCCGGTTCGGCGACCATCCACCGGCGACCAAAGCCCGCCAGGGGCCGAATGTAGTGCCCTTTCAGAAACTGGAAATCAAATGGAATCAGAATCTTGCGCCAGAATATGTCTGAACTCAAGGGTGCGGCCCAAGGCCGGGGCGCACGTCTGGGGCCGGGCCGACCAATTAGCATTGCAGCATTTCGACCTGTGGGCCAGAAAAAACATTGCCGAGAGCGTCACCCCGTCGAGCGCCTACTTCCTGTTCTTCGGCGGACGGGGCTGCGCCCGGATCACCGGCATGGCCGGCTAGACCGACGGGTCGATCTGCGACCGGGCGGACCACTGCAAGTGACGTCGACAGATTGATGGCGTCCTGACCCGCCCGGGACGCGAACGCGAGGGCGGCTCACGGGCCGCCCCTTTCTTCAATGGCCACGGAACGGCAGTCCGGGAGCGGCCGTCCGGCCGCTCCCGTTCCATCTGTTTGTTTCCGAAAACCCCCAGCCACTCATCCCGTTTTCTTTTCGTAAGATGGTATCCGCGCGTCAATGCACCACTCGACGGCCCAGATCGGAATCCACCTGCGCCGTCACGGCTTCCGGGATGCCCCATGCGCTGATACGCGCCTGCGCCCGGAGGTCGAGACTGTCCGTCCGGGGGGTCGCTTTCATATGCCGGTTTCTTCAGGTGGCCGACGTCTTCGGTGTCATTCCGCCCGTCCGAATGAGATACGTCTGGAATGAGGGGATGGGGCAGGTGACGGTCCGATCCGATGTCTCCTGCACGGCACCTTGGTGGATTAGATGGTCGGCGAAGGTGTGGACGGTCATGCCTTCCGGCAGTTGCCACCTGACATCCCCCGCCTGTCTGACGTGCCGGGCAATGCTGTTGATGACATCGGCTTTTCTATCTCCCGGCCTGAGGTCGCTGAGCGCGGCAGCGACCAGAGCGGACGATCCCGTCATCTCCCGGGACTGCTGGTCCCGGTAGTAGTGGAGACGGCTCTTCTCCGCTCTGCCCTTGACGCTTTCCCAGTCCACGCCAGCGAGATCGCCTTCAACCTTGAGCGCGTCCTCGCCCAAGGCCTGCAGGGCAAAGTGTAAATGGCGGGGCCAACCCTCGCACGGGAACGCAAGGTCATGGAGATTCTGCCGATGATCCCGGGAATCCATGCCGAAGTGTTGGCAGGAGTCCTGCATGAATGCCGTGACCTCATCGGGTGCAAGGGCGCCGATGTCATGGATTCTCCTGCCGCGGGTGAGGCCGATTTCGCTGGCCCGATCCGCGGTGTCGCCAAGACCCGCGAGCACGAGCGTTAGCGGGAGACCGGGGCTGGCGCCGTGAAGGCCCCGGAGGACACGTCCCAGAGGGGTATTGCTGTCAGGAGGCAGGTTCTGCGCCTCGTCGATGGCGACAATCACAGGTCGCGCCCATCTCTCGGGAGGCACGGCGTCCCTGAGGGCCAAAAGACCGCCGAGGGTCTGTCCGGAGAGATCGAGACCGATACCACCGAGACTCACGGCTTCCACATGGTCAGTCGCCCTGCCAAAGAGAATACGTCCGCGTTTCACCCAGTCGCGCTGCTCGGCCCGCCCGATTTCGTGCAGGAGGTTCAGGGCATGTGGGATGCTTTCCTCAAGCATCTCGCTGGACAGGACCAGCACCCGGGGTGCGGGGGAGTTCGTCTCGGCCGCCCTTAGGGACCGGGTCGCCAATTCGGCGAGGATAGAGCTTTTACCGGCCCCGGGAGCACCCTGAATGATGCGTGTCAGGCCAGGGACACCATGCGTCCCGGCACCAGGGCCTTTCCAGGCATTCCTGGCCATTTTTTCTATGTCATCAATGATATCCCCGCGTCCGGCGAAGACGGGTGGGGGCGACTTGTCCCCGCTGTCAACGAAGACCTGAAGTGCGTCTCTTTTGAATGTCATGGGGTCTCCCGCCCCTCTATCCCTCGGCTCTTTGCTGTCGGAAAAGTGAGGGCATCATACACCATCTGATACCAAACCAAATAAGTAATCACAGACAGGAATCCCGGATTTCACGGCACTGCCCGTTCTCCTTCCGCCTGTTTCCAAACACAGGGTACGGGACGGCCGCGCCGGTCATACGCAAAATAACGGGGTGCCTCACAGCATGGCGCTCCCATCAGTCTATCTGTGATTACTTATTTGGTTTGGTATGAGTACCTGTGTCAGGTTGCGTCACGGGCACCACACGGCCGACGGCGATGTAAGCCGGAGAGGCCCGTCCTGTCGGCCCTGTCACCGTATCCGCGGCCTGCGGTGCCGTCGCTAGCGGCCTCGGAACGGCTCAACATACTGGAGCGCCATGTCCCAGGGAAAGAAAATCCATGTGTCCTGGCTAACTCCCGTGATGAACGTGTCGGTCACGCGCTCGCCCAGAGGCTTGGCGTAGACCGTGGCCATGTGCGCTTCCGGCATCTCCCCCCGCACCGCCTCGATCGTCTTTCCGGTATCAACCAGGTCGTCGATGACCAGCACGCCGGCACCCGAACCGATCACGTCGGAGTTCGGCTTCTTGATGATTTCCGGGGCGGATTGCGTCTGGTTGTCATAGGATCGGATGCTGATCGTGTCCACGATCCGGATGTCCAGTTCGCGTGCGACGATCATTGCCGGGACCATGCCGCCACGGGTGACTGCGACGATTGCCCTCCAGGCACCGCCGTCAGGCCCCCGGCCGTCGAGACGCCAGGCCAGTGCGCGGGCATCGCGGTGAAGCTGGTCCCAGCTGACATGGAAGCCCTTTTCGTGGGGTAGGCGGTCATTCATCTCTGTCAGGCCTTGGCGATGTCCGGAGCGTCGACCGCCTTCATTCCAACCACATGGTATCCGGCATCGACGTGATGCGTCTCGCCCGTCACCCCGGAACTCAGATCGGAAAGCAGGTAAAGCGCCGAGGCGCCTACATCACCGATGTTTACGTTGCGGCGCAGCGGTGAATTGTATTCGTTCCATTTCATTATATAGCGAAAGTCGCCGATGCCGCTGGCGGCGAGTGTCTTGATCGGTCCGGCGCTGATCGCGTTGACCCGTATGTTGTCCTTTCCGAGATCCTCAGCGAGATATTTTACGCTTGCCTCAAGCGCCGCCTTAGCCACACCCATTACATTGTAATGGGGCATCACCCGTTCGGCTCCGTAGTATGTCAGGGTCAGCATCGATCCCCCGTCCGGCATCATCCGGGCCGCGTTCCGGGCGACCGCCGTAAAACTGTAGACCGAGATGTCCATTGTGGTCTGGAAGTTATCCCGGCTTGTTTCCACGTAACGGCCGCGAAGTTCGCTCTTGTCCGAGAAACCAATGGCATGAACGACGAAGTCGATGGAGTTCCATTGATCCGACACGGTCTCGAAGAGGGTGCTGACACTATGGTCGTCGGCCACATCGCATTCGATAACAAGGTCCGAGCCAAGCCGCTCGGCGAGCGGAGCGACTCTCTTTCTCAGCGCCTCACTCTGGTAGGAAAACGCAAGTCGGGCACCAGCGTCCGCTAGGGCGCGGGCGATTCCCCAGGCAATTGACCTGTCGTTGGCAAGGCCCATGACCAGACCCCGTTTGCCTGACATCAGATCCGCCGCCATTGGTTCTCCCCTCGACATTTCGCATGTCGATTAGGGCATTCACGGTAATGCTTCAAGGTCGGGACGGTAAATCGGATATGATTCCCGCATGGCGAACGTCCGGATCGCCCCGTTCCGGGGGACGTGAGCGTGGGCCACAGGCGTTAGCCGAATGCGGGGTGTCCATGCGCTTGCGGGATCGGGTACTCTACGGTCAAGGACGTAAACCATCCGGAATCCCTGACCAGGTGGCCCAGATTTCCGAACAATTGGCTGATCTGGCCGGTTCGCGCCGACCGGAGTCGACCGAAATCACCATTTTGCCAGCGAAACGGGTAGTGAAACCGGACAACACGGACATGCGTCAGAAATCTGGGCTACACCCTCGGTTTCCCCGGCTTGTGCCGGATGTCGATCAGGTCTAGATTCCCGGAACTTGGATTGGCGGCGTTCAGGCATGGAAGACAGAAGCGGCATATTCGCGGGAGATGATCCATTCGCGCTGGTGTCCGCATGGATGGATGAAGCGCGGGTCGCCGAACCGGCAGACCCCGACGCGGTTGCGTTGGCAAGCGTCGACTCCACCGGCATGCCCAACGTGCGGATGGTTCTTCTGCGCGGGCTGGAATCGGACGCATTCGTTTTCTACACGAATTACGAGAGCGTAAAGGGGCGTGAGATCATCGCTTCGGGTAAGGCGGCGTTTGTTCTTCATTGGAAGTCGCTTATGCGGCAGATCCGCGTCCGTGGTGTTGTGGAACGTGAGCAGGGAGCTCTGGCGGACGCGTATTATGCATCGCGCCCGCTGGGTAGCCGCATCGGTGCGTGGGCATCGGCGCAGTCGCAGCCGCTGAAATCCAAAGCCGCGCTGGCCGCGGCGGTTGCGCGGGAAGGGGTGCGCCATAGAACCGATCCGAAACGTCCGCCGTTTTGGGGTGGGTTTCGGATCCGTCCGCTGGAGATCGAGTTCTGGGCAAACGGGCAGTACCGCCTGCATGACCGCTTTCGCTGGTCGCGGGCGGGAATTGACGATGAATGGACTGTCAGGCGTCTGAGCCCATGACGTTTGGGAAAGCACGTGACGCTGGGGAAAATCGACAGCCATCCCGCTGCGGCTCGGCGTTCTTGTGGCGTGGCAGGTCAGCGGAAGAGGCCTCGGAAGCGGTGCTTGAGAGGGAAAGGCTTCATGGAGTCCGAAGAGACGGAAGATACGGTGATCGGCCATGTCAAGTGGTTCGACCCGGCCAAGGGGTTTGGTTTTGTGGTGCCGGAGTCCGGCGGGCCGGATATCCTGCTGCATGCCAACGTCCTCAGAAGCTTTGGTCAGAGTTTGGTGGCCGCGGGCAGTCGAATCGAGCAAGTCGTGCAGGCGACTCCGCGCGGACTGCAGGCGGTTGAGATTCTCGCGATCGATCTGCCCGGGGACTGCGGTTCGACATCGGCGGGGTTTGGCCCGGACATCCCGGATGTCTCACTGCTGGAGGTGCCATTCGAACCTGCCAGGGTGAAATGGTTCGACAGTGTCAAGGGTTACGGTTTCGCCAATGTGTTCGGCCGCTCCGAAGACGTGTTCGTTCATGTCGAGGTGCTCCGGAGGTCGGGGATGGCTGACCCGACGCCGGGGGAGGCGGTGGCCATAAAGGTGGTGCAGAGCACCCGTGGGAGCATGGCGGCATGGGTCGCCGCCTGGGATACAGCGTTGAGAGCTGGATCGTGAGAGTATGCACGGCCCTTTTCGTGGTCTGGATCGTCGGTAATCTGGGTTCTCCTGCGGAGGCGGAATGCCGGGAGTCGCGGGTTGACCTCCGGGGTGACTGGGGCACAGCGAGGTTCGGGGTGGAGCTGGCGGATACTCCCGAGGAACACTCGCGCGGCCTGATGCACCGCGGATCACTTCCCGGTAGTGCAGGAATGCTTTTCGTCTTCGAGTCCCCACATAATGCGGTTTTCTGGATGGAAAACACCTTCATTCCGCTCGATATCCTGTTCCTGTCGGCTAAAGGGGTGGTGCTGCGGATCCATGAGAACGCTGTGCCGCTTGACAGGACGCCGATATCCGGGGGCGAGGACGTCATGTACGTGCTGGAGATCAACGGTGGTCTTTCGCGGCGTATCGGGATCTCTGTCGGCACCGAGCTTCGGCACCCAGCGATTGATCAGGATATCGCCGCATGGCCCTGCGCGGTTGGCTGAAGGGCTTTTCAAACGCTGGCTCTTAGGCTAGGGGAGCCACTGTCGGGGCGTGGCGCAGTCTGGTAGCGCACCTGTTTTGGGTACAGGGGGTCGTGAGTTCGAATCTCGCCGCCCCGACCATGCGATGCCGCATGGGGGGGCAATGCCGGCGAAACTCCAATTCGGTGCTCAGTTGTTTTTTGCCTCTGAGAAGAAATCCGTCAGAATTTCGTTGACTTCAACCAGAAAGTTCAGTCGGTTGAAGCCCTCGGGATCCATCGCAGCCGGGATGTTCTCAACATCCGTAACGCGCTTCGCAAATGGCGCAATGAATGCAGAATGATGTCCTGGAACTACCAGCAGTTCAGTCTCTACGGCATCGGCGAACATCCTTGCCAGATTGGAGGCATGGAACGCCGGCTGCGTGACCTTATCGTCCTCTAGCCCGATTACAAGAATCGATCGCCCCAAAAATGTAGAGGCGTCTATACCGACACCCTGCCCCACAGGCGCGACAACCGCGATGGCGCCGTTGACGAACCCAAGGGGAAAATGCACCCCGTCCACCTCGCGATTGAAAGTTGGCGTAGTGGTATCTCTCATCCGGTTGATCCGCCAGCGCAGAAATCTGGAGGGGGTATCACAGAACGCCGGGTCGACCTCGATTTCGCAATGTTCATCGGCGGAAGGGACATCAAT
The DNA here is from genome assembly GCA_965221405.1 of Paracoccaceae bacterium. Classification (GTDB taxonomy): domain Bacteria; phylum Pseudomonadota; class Alphaproteobacteria; order Rhodobacterales; family Rhodobacteraceae; genus JAPOUP01. The sequence continues at coordinate 195,759 of CBDCSE010000001.1, forward strand.
GCTGGCACCGGCCGCATTGAGGACAGTAAGCGCCCCCAGCGAATATCCCAAGGCATGAATCCGCGACAAATCCAGAATGGACCGGAAAGCTTCGTTCTGCATCACGGCTTCAAGCGCATTGCGCAGTTCGACAACCCGCCAATCCATTACTTTCGGAATGTCGTTCCCTGCCAGAAGGTGGTCTGCAGAATGAAGCGGCGCGATCACGATCAGTCCAGATTCTGCCAGAGCTTTGGCTGTCAAGTGATGGTTTCGAGCTCGACCCAGATTGCCATGCGAAAACAGGACAGGCTGAAAGATGCCTGTGGCTTCTGGCGCAGCGTCGACCGCCAGTCTTGCGTCAAATGGCCCAAGCCGGACATCGGTCTCTGGAGCAGGCGATGGATACCAAACGGCGATGCGAAGATCATATTTTTCAATCCACCTGAACCCGACCGCATGCGCTTCATGGCTTGGCACTGAGAGCGCCATGATTAAACACACGAGCATGATGCGGGAGAAGCGATCCAAGGTGTTCAAAATCAAACCCTTATTCCTTAAGTTAATGACATTTGGGGGGGGTGGGGGGGGTAGTTTCATGGCCATGTCTCCGAAGTTGATAAATGTCACGAGTGGCGATCATGCCGGTTTCACCCGAAAAACGCATGGGAAATTTCAAGCGGGCCGCTACCGAAACTCTCCATCTTCTCCTTAACGGCCGGGCCGGGCACGTCAATCTTGATCCTTTCCTTCATCTCGGCCCTGGTCGGCTGGCAGCCGATCCGACTGTTTCGTTACTTTCGTATGTAATTCCCGTTTTTGCGTCTTTGATAAAGACAGCCACACTTCCTATCATAAGGCTCTGAACGCGATCCAGAATGCCAGACCCAAAGGGGTTCGTCCCAACAAAGATACCATGATCCTTTCCGGGGTCGGTTTCGGCGGAGTCCTGCGTTAAAACCGTCCACTTGACCCCGGCACGGCCACAGACACCGGTGACATCCGTTCCATGGCCGTGCCCAGAGCTGGAAAGGAGAACACCATGCCACAGACCATCAATGATGTCACCGTCCGGGACCACGGCCCGGGCCCGGTATGTCGCTGTCGAGGTCAGCACCAAGAGCCGGGTGGTCGGGATCAGCAGTCCCGACTCTCCCAACACGGTCCGCATCCACACGCTGGGGGCGGGCGACACGGCGGGCCTGATTGCCGGGATCCGCAAGGCCCAGGACACGACAGCAGACCGGATCCTGATGACCTGTGAAGTCGGCTACGAAGGGTTCTGGCTGGCGCACTGGCTGCACCAGGAGGCTCCTGACATCGCCATCGTGATGTGCGACCCAGCCAGTCTTGAGGTCGTGCGGCGGGCCAAGGCGGCCAGGACCGACCCGATCGATGCCCGGCGCATGGTGCGGGCCCTCGTGGTCTGGGACCGCGGGGAGGCCGGCGCCCTGGCCCGGGTGCGCATTCCCACCCTCGAGGACGAGGACGCCAAGCGCCTGATGCGCCACCGCGAGCGCCTCGTCCGCACCCGTGTCCGGTTGCACAACACCATCCTGGGTCTGCTCCAGCTGCGCGGCATCACGGCATCACGGACCTCGCACCCGGTGCGACCGACTTCGATGCGCGTCTGCCGCATCTGCGGACCCCGTCCGGGACACCGCCGCCGACGGGGATCCGCTGGGAGATTGCCTGCCTGCGGGATCAGCGGGCCGTCATTGTCAAGCAACTGGTCGCCATTGAGGACGCCAGGGCCGAACGGGTGGCACCGTCGATCCGTCCCGATGGGACACCCTCCGTGGAAGCCACCCTCGTGCAACTCGCGGGCATCGGCGCCAATGATGCCACCCTGCTCGGGGCCGAGGTCTTCTACCGGGACTTCCGGAACCGGCGGGAGCTGGACGCCTGGGCCGGACTGCCGGCAACCCGATGGTCCGCAGGCATCTGATCCAGATGGCGTGGCGCTGGGTCCGGTATCAGCCCGACAGCCCGATCACCCAGTGGTTCCATACCTACTGCGTGGCCCAGCACGGGCGGGCCCGCAAACGGGCCATCGTGGCGGTCGCCCGCAAACTGTTGATCGCCCTGTGGCGGTTCGCCACCCAGGGCCTGGTCCCGACCGGGGCCCGGCTGGTGGCCTGAGGACCGTATCACCCCTTTCCGAGGCCGTCTGACGGGACGGCGGAGGAGACCGGGGGGCTGTGTGATCGGTTTGTACCTGGGGAGGCCGCCGCGGGGCGGCACCGGAACAAAGATGGATCCCAGCCGCCTGGAACGTCGCGGCCCTGAACGGGGTATTAGGGTCACGGGACCGGCGACCGTGCCGGCACCCGGACCGGATAAGAGGTTGGCGCGGCGTTGAACGCGCTCTGTGTCGCGACGGTCCCCCCGGGCACACTCTGCGCGTCCACCAGGATGGAGCTTCACCATGGATTGACTCAAGACTTGACATGCGGGGCTTCATAAGAGGTACAAAGCGCAACATAGGATTGGCGATTGTGTCCAATCATCACAAGGGTTTGGCCCGATTCTGGACTTCCTGAAACTGACACCGCATCCAGGGGCTGCTTTCAGGGGGAACGAGTCCGACCCTGCCGCACGGTCTGGAGCCCGGGGCAGGGCCAACGCGGTCGTGCCGCGTGCCTGCCCGGGCCGGACCCATCCGAGGCTGTCCCGAAAGGGGTCAGCGAAAGCGACCGTGATCAGACTGAAGAATTCAGTCTCTTGCGGAGAGGGGTTTCCTGATCGAAAAGGTATCCGTTTTGGGACATGCGGCCGCTGTCATGACCGCAGGCCGTGTCACCGCGGGGCAACGACTGGGACCCGGCCTCTGGAGTGGTGCGGAAGGACGCCGGAGTCCATGTCGCACTTTGTATCTTTGTTGGGATGGACCCACCATTCCCGCAGCCAGTGTAACGCGTCGTTTCCGTTTGCGGATCATGGCCTGTCGCGGGACCCTGAGGCCTGCTGGCGGGGAAATCCGCATCGACCGAACCTTAGGATGAACCTTTTCCAGGTGCGCTGTTCCATACCGGTGCTGCGTTTCCGGCCATATGGACCGGCTTCCGCCGCAGCTGAAGCCAGCGAATCACCTGACCTGCCGAACGGTCCTGCACCCAGCCCTGTGCGTAAGGGGCCCGGAGCGTCGGGCCCGCACGCGATGGTTTCAGGGAAAACACCCGCCAGTTAAATCCGGATGCAATTTGCCACCGTAAGCCGCTCTTGCCGAAACAAAATTTGATGTGGATGATCCACGTCCGGAAGGGCAGGGCCGTTCCCTGAAGTTCCGGATCCCGAATTATTTACGCGCCACCGTGCTGTTTTCTATTGACGTCTCCGATGTCGCTACGTCAGATTGTATGCCTCAAATACAGTGGCCACCAGATATAGCCGCTGCTTAGGTTGGTGGGGAAAGCGGCCGGTATCTTCCGTTCCCGGTGCGGCATGCCAACACTAAGCGTGTATGCATGGACTTCGCGCGGACGGTGTAGCGCCGCCTCGGCTGTCGGTTCTGATGTGTCCAGGTCGTGTCCGGTCGGTGGGAGTCGGGTCTCGGCAAGTCCGGCGGCCGGTCGAGGGACTGAAATTGGGACGGAAGGTGAAAGAGATATACAGGGCAAGGCGAACATGAAAATCAAACGTAGGTTTACCAAGACGGGCAGGAGCGCTTACGCGGGCATCAAGTTCACCACAAGAACATCCGAGATCCGCAATCCTGACGGCACGGTGGTATTCAGCAACGACAGCGTCGAAGTGCCTGAAGGCTGGAGCCAGGTGGCGTCTGACATCATCGCCCAGAAATATTTCAGGAAGGCTGGCATACCCACCCGACTTGAGCGGATCGAGGAGAAAGGAGTGCCCGAGTTCCTGTGGCGCTCCAAGGCTTCCGGGGATCACGGGGACGGCGGGGCGACCGTTGGTGAAACCAGCGCAAGGCAGGTGTTCGATAGGCTGGCGGGCACATGGGCCTATTGGGGCTGGAAGGGTGGCTATTTCTCATCCCAGAAGGACGCGCGGGCATATTTCGACGAGATGCGGTACATGCTGGCGACCCAGCGCGCGGCGCCGAACTCGCCGCAATGGTTCAACACGGGTCTTCATTGGGCTTACGGAATCGACGGGCCCAGCCAGGGCCATCACTATGTCGATTACCGAACCGGTCGGCTGACCAGATCCGGGTCAGCTTACGAGCATCCCCAGCCGCACGCCTGCTTCATCCAGTCCTGTGCCGACGATCTGGTCAACGACGGCGGAATCATGGACCTCTGGGTGCGTGAGGCGCGGTTGTTCAAGTACGGCTCTGGCACCGGCACGAATTTCAGCCGGCTCAGGGGCGAGGGAGAGGCACTTTCCGGTGGCGGCAAGTCCAGTGGGTTGATGGGCTTCCTTAAAATAGGTGACCGTGCCGCAGGTGCGATAAAGTCGGGCGGAACGACACGTCGGGCCGCGAAAATGGTGATATGCGACGCTGACCATCCCGATGTCGAGAGCTTCATCAACTGGAAGGTCCGAGAGGAGCAGAAAGTGGCATCCCTGGTCGCCGGATCGAAGATGCATGAAGCCCGACTCAACGAAATATTCGCGGCGATCAACACCTGGGACGGGGTGCATGAGGATGCGATTGATCCGACGGCCAATCCGGCCCTGAAGGGGGCCCTCAGGGCGGCCAAGCGATGCGCCATCCCGGAAACCTACGTGAAACGGGTTCTGGATTATGCACGTCAGGGCTATACCTCGATCGAGTTTCCGACCCAAAACACCGATTGGGATTCGGAAGCCTACGGCACGGTCTCGGGACAGAATTCCAACAACTCGGTCCGGGTGACGGACGCGTTCCTGGAAGCCGTCGCGGATGATGCTGACTGGGCGCTCGTCCGCCGCACCGATGGCAAGGTGGCCAAGGTATTGAAGGCCCGTGATCTATGGGAGCAGATTGGCCATGCCGCCTGGGCCTGCGCAGATCCGGGGATTCAGTACCACGACACCGTCAACGCCTGGCACACGTGCCCGGAGGACGGTGAGATACGTGGCTCGAATCCGTGTTCGGAGTATATGTTCCTGGATGACACGGCCTGCAATCTGGCTTCCATAAACCTTCTGGCGTTCTATCGGGACGGCAGGTTCATGGCCGAGGATTACATCCATGCCACGCGGCTATGGACACTCACGCTGGAGATCAGCGTGATGATGGCGCAGTTCCCGTCCAAGGAAATCGCGCGGCGTTCCTACGATTTCCGCACACTTGGTCTGGGATTCGCGAACATCGGTGGACTGCTTATGACCATGGGACATGGTTATGACAGCGTCGAGGGCCGTGCCCTCTGCGGTGCGCTGACGGCAGTTATGACGGGCGTCGCCTATTCCACGAGCGCCGAAATCTCGCGTGAGGTCGGTCCGTTCCCCGGCTACGGGAAAAACGCGTCCCATATGCTGCGCGTCATTCGAAATCACCGTAACGCCGCTTACGGAATGGTTGGCGGTTATGATCGCCTGGCGGTGAAACCCGTCCCGCTGGATCACGCGAACTGTCCTGAAGCGAAACTTTCGGAACTGGCGAAATCGAGCTGGGACGAGGCTCTAAGCCTTGGCGAGAAACACGGCTATCGCAATGCCCAGGCCACGGTCATCGCGCCCACTGGCACGATTGGGCTGGTGATGGACTGCGATACGACCGGGATCGAACCTGATTTCGCGCTCGTGAAGTTCAAGAAGCTCGCGGGAGGCGGGTATTTCAAGATCATCAACCGATCGGTTCCGGCCGCGCTTGGGACGCTTGGATATTCCACTTCCCAAATCGAAGATATCGTTTCCTACGCTGTCGGCCACGGTACGTTCCGGTCGGCACCGGGGATCAATCATGACTCCCTGGCCGATCTGGGCTTTGGCGCCAAGGAGCTGGACAGGCTGGAGGCGGCGTCCCCGTCCGCTTTCGACATCCGTTTTGTATTCAATCACTGGACCCTTGGCGAGCGGTTCTGCACGGACACGCTGGGGATTTCCGCCAACCAGCTGAACGATCAGGGTTTTGATCTTCTCCGCTATCTCGGCTTCAGCCGTGGTGACATTGATAGAGCTAACGATTTTGTCTGCGGAACCATGTCCTTGGAAGGTGCTCCTCATCTTTTGGATGAACATCTCCATGTGTTTGACTGCGCCAGCCCGTGCGGGAAGCGGGGCAAGCGGTTCCTTTCCGTCAACAGCCATATCGACATGATGGCGGCCGCGCAGTCATTCGTTTCCGGCGCGATCTCAAAAACCATCAACCTGCCGAACGACGCGACAATCGGTGAGGTGCAGGAGGCGTATGAGCGTTCCTGGAGGAAGGGCATCAAGGCGAACGCCCTCTACCGGGACGGTTCGAAACTCAGCCAACCGCTCGCCGCGTCGCTGGTGGGCGATGACGACGAAGCGGCGGAGGTTCTGGAATCGGGATCAACGGTGGAGAGGGCCGCCACGCTTGCCGAGAAAATCGTCGAGAAGGTGGTTGTCAAGGAAGTGATCAAGGAGGTTCCCACGCGCGAGCGGGCGAGGATGCCTGACAGGCGTCGTGGCTACACCCAGAAAGCCATTATCGGCGGGCACAAGGTATATCTGCGGACGGGCGAATATAGGGACGGGTCGCTCGGTGAGATATTCATAGATATGCATAAGGAGGGTGCCGGGTTCAGGGCGATGATGAACAATTTCGCCATCGCGGTCAGTGTCGGGCTTCAGTACGGCGTGCCTCTGGAGGAATTCGTCGATGCGTTCACCTTCACCCGGTTCGAACCCGCTGGAATGGTGCAGGGCAATGACTCGATCAAGAACGCCACATCGATACTGGACTACATCTTTCGTGAATTGGCGGTGAGCTATCTGGATCGTACCGATCTTGCGCATGTGATGCCTAATGGCCCCACATTCGACGATCTGGGCCGGGGAAACGATGAGGAAAAGCCGAATCTGGTCAAACAGCGGAAGAGGGGCGACGTTGACCAGATGGAGATCCTGAAGAAAGTCGTGTCACCGGGCTATCTGAGAAACCGGGCACCCCGTGAGTTCGCCGTGCTGCAGGGCGGCACGGTCGGTGCGGAGGCTATCGACAGGTCGGTGGCGTCCCTGCAGGCGCGACGGGACGGTGACGTGGGCGATGCGCATGCGGCCGAGGAGAGACCAATAACAGTGAGTCTTGCATCGCAGGTCAGCGCTACGGCGAGAATGCAGGGGTACGAAGGGGATCCATGCGGTGAATGCGGAAACTACACGCTTGTGCGCAACGGAACCTGTCTGAAGTGCAATACCTGTGGATCCACAAGCGGCTGTAGCTGATAGCTCGGGTGGTGGGTGCCGGACTCCCATGAAGCCGGACTGGCGTGCGGGGTGCTGGCTTGATTGCCGAAGCCGGTCGATCAGGGCGAGCGTGTCCGTAGCGCACGTGCCGGTCCATCGGTGCCAGAGCCAGCACAGCGAGCTACGGCGAGGAACCTGCGGTGCCTTTCGCCCAGAGATGAGGGCTGACCTTGTCGGCGAGGAAAAGCGGAAGTTTCCCTGGAGAGCCCCGTCACCTCAACCATTTTCCCTCAGATAAACGGCATGATGGCCGGTCCTATGGCGGATTGGGTCAACCAGCATGGCGGTGTGCGGAAGGGGCCGCTGAAACTCGTAAACACGATCGAGTCTGGAAACAGCTTTATCAGGAGCTTAGCGCCGAACTGGACGTCGGATGATCTTCCGTACTGTTTCTGGCTGCAGTACGCCGGGGCATTCAAAAAACCTTCTCGACTGCATTAACGAGAATCCGTCCGCCTATAACAGTGAATGGACCCAGTCGGGCTATGGATGGTCCCGAGAGATGTATGCCTGCCCGGACACCGCCGTTTGCGTCACGACCTGGGTCCACGGACACCCTAAATCCTGCTGGGGACCGAAGGGCTGTGCGCTCTGGTCGTGACGAACCGGTAACGGTGCCAATCCGACGCAAGAGGGCAGCCCGCCGGGTGCCCTCTTTCCAGGCAGACATGCATGATTTTGAAACTGAGACACTCAAATGATGTGTGTTCGATAGCTTATCATACTGTGGACAGCCCCGTTTCCAGGCCAGTCATCGAAAATGCCCGTTTCCGGGAAGCCCGCTCGACCGCCGAATTCGCAAGATTTTTCCCCAACCGTTTTTCATTGCAATGCCCACTGGAATATCCCTTTTCATGAAATATAATGAATTTTCGGGATATCCCACAAAACACAATCAACTTTCATGAGAAAGGATGATTATTCATGAATGATGGCGGGACGAAGCGTTTTTCGGGACCTGTAACCGTTTTTCGGGAAAGGCGACTTCCCGAAAGGGCCACACCTGCCGGGTATAGCGCTTTGGTTGACGCCTACGAGATCTCCGTTCCATTGCCCCGAACGCTCTCGGCAACGGGCGAGCGCCATCGGACGCGCGAAGAAGGGGGTTGGCGCATACTGACCTCTCGCCATGCCCCAAAGCCGACGCTGGAGGGCCATCTGAAATTCGCCCTAAAATACGAGGGACTCGATCTCGCTGTCCTGAAGCGACTCTTTCTCGAAACCGGTCCGGCTGACCTGGAGGCAATGGTAAAGGCAACACCGACCGGAAGCTACGCACGCCGTATCTGGCACCTGTACGAGTGGCTCACAGGGCACTGCCTCAACCTTCCGGACGTGCGGAAAGGCAATTACGTGCCGGTCGTCGATCCGGGACGGCAATGGGCCGTGAAGGGCCAGAACTCGTCTCGCCATCGTGTCAGAAACAATCTGCCCGGCACCCCCGCTTTCTGTCCACTGGTGTCCCGCACCGAGGCTCTGGATCGTTTCGTCGCGCTGAACCTTCCGGCGCGTGCACGGGAAATCGTTGCGGAAGTGCCGCGCGACATACTCGCGCGAACGGTGGCGTTTCTGTTGCTCAAAGACTCAAGGTCGAGCTACGCCATCGAAGGTGAACGCGCTCCCCAGGATCGCGCCCAGCGATGGGGCAGAGCCATTGGGGGAGCTGGCCGCCGGCCTCTTGATCTCGAGGAACTTCTGCGCCTGCAGCGAACCGTCATCGGTGATCGGCGTTTCACGAGGTTTGGACTCCGTGATGAGGGCGGCTTTGTGGGTGAACATGACCGCGAGCTCCGCAGACCCTTGCCCGATCATGTGAGTGCTAAACCGGAAGATCTCCCCGCGCTTGTGGAGGGAATGATCGCTTTTGACGGCGGCGCAGGGCGGGAGATCGATCCTGTCATCGCCGCCGCGGTTCTGGCATTCGGCTTTGTATACATCCATCCGTTCGAGGACGGGAACGGTCGCATCCACCGTTATCTAATTCACCATGTGTTGGCGCGGCGGGGCTACGGCCCGTCTGGTGTCGTGCTCCCTGTATCCGCCGCGTTTCTTGAGCGGACTGACGAATACCGCCGGGTCCTTGAGACGTATTCGGAGCGCTTATTGCCTTTGATCGAGTGGAGGGCGACAGACGACGGAAATGTTCGGGTGCTGAACGATACGGTGGATTTTTATCGCTATTTCGATGCGACTCCCCACGCGGAGTTCCTGTTTGCCTGTCTCCGTAAGACGATCGAGGAGGATTTGCCACACGAAACCGATTTTTTACGACGCTATGACAGGTTCCGAAATCACGTATCAGGTCACATTGAGATGCCTGATCGGATGATTGACCTGCTGTTTCGTTTCCTCGGCCAGAATGACGGACGCCTCTCACGACGTGCGAGGGAGCGGGAGTTTGAGGCGCTGACCGATGACGAAGCGCAGCATATCGAGCGCATGTACCGTGACATATTCGCCCCGTCGCCGGATTCCGGTCGATGAGGGGCGTGGATATCGTGCTCCGGAACCGCGAAACCATTGGCTCTTTCGCTGCGCGAAAGCGGCTGACGGGATGCACGCCGGGAGTGTCAGGGTGAGACCAAAGCCTTCGGAGGCTCACAATGGATTCACCAAGGGATATGAGGCCTGTACGGGAAGCCTGGCGGTACAGGGGAACCGTGTGAACCAGGTGAGTGATCGGCAGCGTGTTGCCTCTTAAGACGTTGATAAATAGTCATTCATGACGTTACGATTATCAAAGGGCCAGATTCTTGGGGATTCGTCAAAGTGTCAATCTCCTGTAAAGGACAGGTGCGGGTGCCGGTAGTCCGTATGCCGCCCTCCAGAAGTCGCACGAGCCGTGCGGCAGAGCCCCCGCCCGCCCCCACGGGCGCGACGAGGTGCAGGTTGGCGTTGGTACCGAAGAGTCTCCTCAACCCGGCACGGTCGAACGGCACGGTGGTACCAGCAGAACAGGGACTGTGGGTTGAGTATCAATTGCTTGGGGGTGCCCATACGGAACCGCCGGACCATTCCGCGCCACTGGCGCGACCAAAGGCTGCGGCAAGGGAGACTACAGGGAACCGCTGGCTAGGATGGTGTGCATCCCGAATTTTTGGCAGTCGGCTCATGTGACTGTTCGTACCGCCCGTAAGTCCACGTTTTGCTGGCCAAGTGAGGAACGGGAAGGGAGCGGCAAGGGCAGGCATCAATAATCTGGGCCATACCCCCGCGATGATGTGATTCGCGTATCGAGATAGTTGTTGCTATAATGAATTGATATCGCTAACAATGGCGCGACGAGTGCGCTTGATGAATTCCGTCGGGCGCTGTTCCGCTGCTCAACCGAGCGGATAGACCAGTGCGTTAACGTTAAACCTGAAGGGAAGGAACAAACTGATGAGACTGCTGCAATTCACATCGCTTTTGACGGTAGGTGCGCTTTGTGCCACCGCTGGCGCGGCGGAGGATATCCGCTTCTGGACAACGGAGGAGCAGCCGGAGCGTCTTGCGCGGCAACAGCAGATGGCCGCTGACTTCACTGCCGCGACCGGACATAACGTCGAGGTCATCCCGGTCACCGAGAGCGATCTGGGCACGCGTGCCACCGCCGCTTTCGCGGCCGGGGATCTCCCGGACGTGATCTATCACACGCTCCAGTACGCCCTGCCGTGGGTTGAGGCAGGAATTCTGGATCCCGATGCGGCTACTGACGTCATCGAGGAACTGGGTGCGGACACTTTCGCTTCCGGTGCGCTTTCAATGGCGGCCTTCGATGATGGTTACGCTTCGGTACCGGTTGATGGCTGGACGCAGATGCTTGTCTATCGCAAGGATCTTTTCGACCAGGCGGGACTCGACGCGCCGAATTCCTATGCCAACGTGATGGCGGCGCTTGAGGAACTGCACAATCCACCGGAATTGTACGGCTTCGTCGCCGCCACAAAGGTGGACGAGAACTTCATGAGCCAGGTCCTCGAACATGTATTTCTGGCTAATGGCGTATCACCTGTCGGCCCCGACGGTGCACAGCCGCTCGACATAGCGAGAACCACCGAGGTGCTGGAGTTCTACAAGGCGATCGCCAAGGCTTCGCCCCCGGGTGAGCTTTACTGGGATCAGTCCCGTTCGCTTTACTTCTCCGGCAATGCTGCGATGATCATCTGGTCACCGTTTATTCTCGACGAATTGGCCGGTCTCCGTGACAGCGCTCCGCCAACCATCAACGATGACCCGACTTCGCGCGACCTCGCGGGTAGGACAGGTATCGTCACAAATTTTTCCGGCCCGTCGAATCCTGACGGTGCCGCCTGGGGTGACGTGCGTTATTTCGGGATCACCAACGATGCCGATACGGATACGGCCATTGAATTCGTCAAGTATTCGATGGGCGACGGTTATACGCAAACGCTTGCGATCGCGCCGGAGGGCAAGTTCCCGGTCCGCAACGGTACCGCCGACAATCCTACCGAGTTCGCCGACGCCTGGTCCAGGCTCGAAGTCGGTGTCGACCGCAAGGCATCGCTCGGTGAGATCTATCCCCAGGAGATGATCGATGAGATCGTCGCCGGCCTGAACGTCGCGCAGCGTTGGGGCGTCTCTGAAGGGCAACTGGCGCTGGCCTCCAAAATGATCAACAGTCAGGTGATAAACCGCGTCGTGCGCGAATATATCGACGACCAGATCGACGCGGCGGCGGCAATCGCCAAGATGAACGAGGAGCTGGCTGCAATCCAGTAAGTCTTAAGAGGCCGTGAACAGGAACTGGCTGTCCCGGTACCCCGGGACAGCCTCCCTTCCTCGCACGTAGTCGCTATCAGGTTGAATTCGGAATTAAGGGTGTACCGTATTTCTTGGGTCACGTATATCATAGCTGATGGTTACCCTTGACTCCAATTGGTTCAGATCATGCACCCGGCGCAGCCCATGCAACCTACACCGCCCTTAGAAACCACTCCCCTCGCCAAACGTGAGGCCCGTCTGGCCTGGGGTCTTCTCGCTCCGACCATTATCAGTGTCGCGTTGGTTGTTGTGCTGCCGCTTTTCGCGATCTTCTGGATCAGCTTTAAACCGGTCAGCCTTGCGGATCTGCGCCCGCCCGCTCCGATCGTGCGCGAGGATATCCGTGGAAGCGGTGATGAACTGAGAGTCCGCTATCGGATCCGGAATTCCAGTCAGGACAGGCCGATTTCCGACGTCACGATTAGCGACACTTTGCCCGACGGGGTGCAGGTGTCAGGCCCTCTACCCGAAGTCTGCCACATCGAGGTTAACGCGCTGACATGCATCCTCGGTGATCTTGACGGCGGGGCACGGGATCAACTCCACATCCCGATCTCGGCGGCCGACGAAGGTTTGGCGGAGGAAGCCATAGAGGGATCCAAGCCGATAGTAACCGGCGAGGGTGACAACGTCCTGACCAGCGGCGATTTCACCTTAGGAAACTTTGCCCGCATTTTCGACGGTGACGAATTCTGGGGTGTCCTCGGCGTGACACTTTTCTACACGGTGTTCGGCACAATCGGCGCACTGGTTGTCGGTCTGTTCGCCGCGCTTCTGCTGAATAAGGAATTTCCCGGTCAGGGCATTCTACGTGGCCTCTATCTCTTTCCTTACGTTGCGCCGGTCATCGCCGTCGCCTTCTCATGGCTGATCCTGTTCGATCCGTTCTCGGGCAGCGCCAACGCGCTGCTGCTGCAGATGGGAGCGGTGGATGAGTCGATCAATTTCTTCGGTGAGCGCCCGCAGGCGCTTATCATGGTCACGGTATTTGAGATCTGGCGATATTTTCCGCTCTCGTTCCTGTTCATCCTGGCCAGGATGCAGTCGATTGACACCGACATGTATGAGGCCGCGGATATGGACGGCGCATCGCCCTTCCAGAAGTTCTGGTATCTCTCCGTGCCTCAGCTTCTTGGAATCCTGAGCGTATTGTTCCTGCTGCGTTTCATTTGGACATTCAACAAGTTTGACGATATCTTTCTGCTTACCGGAGGCAACGCGGGTACCCGCACACTCACGGTAAATGTTTACGAGCAGGCCTTCGCGGTCTCCAATATCGGCGCGGGTGCGGCGGTGGCGGTGGTGGTCTTCTGTTGCCTGCTCACCTTCAGCTTCCTCTTTTTCCGCTTCATCTCAAAGGAGGAAGGGCTATGAGCGCGCTTCGTCAGGGATACTTCACCGGTGCCTTGACCGGTGCATTGTGGATGATGGTGCTTTCGACAACGGCGGCCGTGGCCATGTCATTCGCCACAGGTGATCCGTTCCGGCCATCGATACTCCTCAGTCTGGTCATTGGGGCTGTTTGGGGTGCTAGCCTTGTTTCGGGAATCGGCGGTCGGGCCGGCCGGTGGGGTGCCGCGATCATCGTCTTTTGCGTCAATGTTCTGGGATTGGGCCCGATGGTGATGGAATCTTCCCTTTCCTCGGGGATCGTCGGCGCAGCGATCCTAAGCGTGAGTTTCCTCGTGTCCATGGATAGAATCCTCGAATCCTGCGCCCCCCGCGATCTAACCAGGCACGAATGGGAAGACGTGGTGATCCGGTTCCTGACCGGCTTCGGGTATATCTTTTTTACGGCCACTGTCTTCATCCCGTTTTACGTGATGGTTATGACAAGCTTTAAGAACCAGTCAGAACTTATTCAGAATCCTCTTGATTTTTCTTTGGATATCTCGAAGGGCTGGGAGCTTTTCCGGTCATATTCTGAACTGTTCGGAGATTTCAACTTTGGCCAGTACCTGATTACCTCCTTCTATATTTCGGTGCTGACCGTGATCATCACCCTCGCGTTCTCGATTCCCGGCGCCTATGCGGTCGCGCGCCTGCGCTTCAGGGGGCAGGCAGCGTTTTCGCGCAGTATCCTGCTGATCTACATGGTGCCCATGATCGTTCTCGCGCTTCCGATCTACATCGCGTTCTCGATGACCGGGCTTAGAAACTCGATCCTGGGCATCGTGATGATCTATCCCGTCACAACCATTCCGGTCGCGCTCTATATGCTACAGGGCTATTTTCGCGGCCTGCCGGGTGAGGTGGAGGAGGCCGGGCTGATGGACGGCCTCGGTCGGCTGGCGGTGATCTGGAAGATCACGCTGCCACTCAGCCTGCCGGCCCTTGCATCGGTCTCGCTCTACGTCTTCATGATTGCGTGGAACGAGTTCCTGCTGGCCTTCATGCTGCTTGACGATCCGTCGAAATTCACGCTGACGCGCGGGATCGCAAGCCTTAACTCGTCTGAGATACCACGCCAGCACCTAATGGCCGGGGCGGTGATCGCAACCGTGCCCATCATGGTGATTTTCCTGGGCCTCGAACGTTTTATGACCAAAGGTCTGACCGCGGGCTCGGTCAAGGGTTGAAGCGATGCCGGATGACGCTTTGATCCTTGACAGTAGCGCACGCGGTATCCTTCGGGCAAATGATCGGGGCGGTTACACGGTGCCAACGTCCGGGCTTTACCCTTACCAGTGGAACTGGGACAGCGCTTTCGCCGCGTGGGGGCTCTCGACCTTTGACATTGACCGCGCCTGGACCGAACTGGAAACGCTTTTCTCCGGCCAGTGGGCGACCGGAATGGTTCCGCACATCATCTTCCACAAAACCGATTTGAACTATTTTCCAGGACCTTCCGTCTGGGGCACTGACCAGGCATCCCCGAGCTCGGGGATCAGCCAGCCTCCCGTGGCGGCCACATTTGCGCGCAGGATCTATGAGGCTGATCCAGTCGCCGGAAGGGCGCGGCTGGAGGGCCTGTATCCCGCAATGCTCAACTGGCACCGCTGGTGGCGAATCCATAGATGCGCGTCGGGAATCGCAGCCATCACCCATCCATGGGAATCCGGCCGCGACAATTGCCCTGACTGGGATCCTGGTATGGCGAATATCGACGGATCGGATGTCGGTGAGTACGTACGCCATGACACGGCCCTTGTTGACTCGGCGATGAGACCTGGCAAAGAGGACTATGACCGCTTCATCGCCATTCTAGGATTCGGGCGAAACTGCAGCTGGGACCAAAAGGAGATCATCGCGAACGGGCCGTTCTACATGGCTGACCCGGCGATGACTTTCATCCTTATACGAGCAAACCGCGATCTGGCCTGGATCTCCCGGGCTCTGGGTAAGGACCCTGGCGAGGCGCAATCCTACGCTGATGATCTCGAAGCCGCATTGCCAGAGATTTGGAATCCCGACCTCGGCTGTTACGACGCGCGTGACCTGCGGACCGGAAACTTCGCGGGTGTTCTCGGTTCCGGTAGTTTCCTGGCGTGGTTGGCCGGCGTGGGAAACGCGGAGATGGACGCACGGCTGATATCCGTATGGAACAGGGTCAGATTCGGAATACCGTCATCAGATCCGGCTGCTGATACGTTTGATCCGCGTCGGTACTGGCGCGGGCCGAGCTGGCCGGTGATCAATTCACTTATTGCCATCGGACTTACCGATGCGGGGCGTCTCGCCGAGGCCGAGCGACTTAGGCGCGAAACCGTCAACCTGATCAAGACAGTAGGTTTTTGGGAATATTACGATCCGCTTGACGGCACTCCATGCGGCGGATCGGATTTTACGTGGACGGCGGCAATATGGCTGGCATGGGCCTCGCCGACAGCAATGGGAGGCTGAAGATGTCGTCAATTGAACTGAAGGCGGTTGAGAAATGGTTTGGCGACGTCCAGGTCATCAAGGGCGTCGATCTGTCCATCGAAGAGGGTGAATTCATCATTTTCGTAGGACCTTCGGGGTGCGGAAAATCGACGTTACTGCGTATGGTCGCGGGGCTGGAAGACACAAGCCGGGGTGCGATCACCATTGCCGGCCTTGACGTGACGGCGGAGCCGCCGTCAAAACGTGGGCTGGCGATGGTATTCCAGAGCTACGCGCTTTATCCGCATATGTCCGTGCGCGACAATATGGGCTTCTCGCTGAAGTCCGCTGGCGCTCCGAAATCGGAGATTACGGAGAAAGTTGATGCTGCGGCAAGCGTTCTGAAGCTGGAGGCCTTGCTTGACCGTCGGCCCAAGGACCTCTCGGGCGGTCAGCGGCAGCGTGTCGCGATCGGGCGCTCAATCGTTCGAGAGCCGACCGCGTTCCTTTTCGATGAGCCACTCTCGAACCTCGATGCCGCGCTCCGCGTTGAGATGCGGCTGGAAATCGCCAAGCTTCACCAAAATCTCGCTTCCACGATGATCTACGTTACCCACGATCAGGTCGAGGCCATGACGCTTGCGGACAGGATCGTGGTTCTGCAGGCCGGAATAATAGAGCAGGTCGGCAGCCCACGCGAGCTTTATGAGCGACCCGGCAATCTTTTCGTTGCACAGTTCATCGGCAGTCCGAAGATGAACGTAATGCCCTGTAGGGTGAGTGACAGCGTGTTCAGGTTGCCTGGACACACCGGTTCCGGTCCCGCGCCGGACGCCGCTGCCCAGGCGTCACATATGGGTATCCGGCCGGAGCACATCCTGATTGGCGCCGAGAACGATGCTCATTGCGTCGGTGAGGTCGAGGTCTCCGAGTATCTTGGCGCTGATGTGATGCTATTCGTGAACTGTGGCGAACTGGGGCTGTTGACGGTTCGCCATGTAGGTGACACCGACGTTCGGCCCGGCCAGCGCGTCGGCCTGTACTTTGATGAGAATCGGACACATTTCTTCGATTCAGGCGGAAGTGCCCTGCACGACTAGGATGAAGCATCTGGAGAATCCCCGCGGACTTCTGCTCGACATGTTCGGGGCCGCGGTGGCCGCCGCGGATCCGATGAAAAGGGTCAAGGCGTTCCTGCCTGACCCGCCCCGGGGTAAACTTCTGGTTGTCGGTGCCGGAAAGGCGTCGGCCCGCATGGCCGAGGCTGTCGAAGCCGTGTGGAGTGGTTCGTTGTCCGGGCTCGTCGTCACCCGCTATGGCCACTCGGCGTCATGCAGGCAGGTCGAGATCGTGGAGGCGGGGCATCCGGTTCCGGATGCGGCTGGTGTGGCCGCCGCCAGACGCATTCTGGAACTTGTTTCGGATCTTCGCCCGGATGACCATTGCCTGGTGCTGATCTCCGGTGGCGGGTCAGCGTTACTGAGCGCACCGGTGCCCGGCGTGACACTTGATGACATGCGGGACGTAAGCAAGGCGCTACTGTCCAGTGGTGCCGCGATCGACGAAATGAACTGCGTGCGCAAGCATCTCTCGTGTGTTAAGGGCGGTCGTCTGGCCGCTGCCGCGGCTCCAGCCCAGATCACGAGTCTGCTTATCTCGGATGTGCCGGGCGATGATCCAGGCGTAATAGCGTCCGGCCCGACCGTGGCCGATGCCACGTCCCTGGCCCAGGCGCGGGAAATACTCGACCGTTATGGCATCGATCGGCCGCCGTCCATTGACGGAGCCCTTCGCGATCCCGGGAATGAAACTCCCAAACCCGGAGACGCGCGACTGGTGGGTGGGGTGGTGCATGTGATCGCGACACCCCAGCGGTCTTTGGAGGCGGCGGCCTCGATCGCCGTCGCAGCGGGCGTAACGCCGATGATTCTCGGTGATGCGCTTGAGGGAGAGGCGCGGGAGATGGGTAAGTTCATGGCCGGGATGGCACTCCAGGTACGTCGGCACGGGCAACCTGTCCGCGCACCATGCGCATTGATCTCCGGGGGCGAGACGACGGTAACGGTAAGGGGAAAGGGTCACGGCGGACGGAATGTCGAGTTTCTGCTCGGGCTCGCTGTCGGGCTTGATGGAGTTGAAGGTGTTCACGCGATCGCGGCGGATACAGATGGCATTGATGGAGTCGAGGAGATCGCGGGTGCGGTCATCGGCCCGGATACGTTGGTGCGCGGCCTTGAGCGCGGGATCTCCGCAAGGGCCTGTCTGGAACGGAACGACGCCCATACCTTTTTCGAGGCGCTGGGCGACCAGGTCGTCACTGGTCCTACGCTTACAAATGTCAATGATTTCCGTGCGATACTGATTTCCTGATCCTCAGGGAGTGCCGGAAATGACCGTCATGGCATCAACGCCAGACGCTGGAGCCGCCTGAGGCCAGACACCGGCGACACCGGCGTGCTCGGGATTCCGTCCCGGGTGACCATCACTCTGCGGATACCGGCTTTAGGCCGCCATTTTCGGTAGGAGCCGCGTCGGTCACGCGATTGTCTGAATCGCCGTGAAGCCCTCGAATTGCGGGTGGCCTTCGTAGAGTCTGGACGCGTTCCCGGCATCTTTGTGCGTGGTACGGAACGCTTCGCTCCGTGTCCAGTCCCGAAACCTTTCCTCGCTTTCCCAGACGGTATGCGATGAGTAGAGAATTGTGCCATTCTCCGCTTCAGGGCCTTTTAGCATGTGAAAACCGACGAAGCCCGGAAACCCCTTCAGATGGCTGTCGCGGCCGAGCCATAGCGCCTCGAAGGCTTTCGCGTTTTCCCTGCGTACGGTGAAACGGTTCATTGCGACGTACATCTTCCTGCACTCCTCATTGTTTCGTCTACCTGCGGGAACTGCGACCTGCAATTTTTCCGGCCTGGAGTCATCGTGATTTCTGGCTCGAATTGAGTTCATTCATCAGTGGGGACAAACCCGGATTATCTGCGAACGAAACCGGATTGTGTACGACCGGACCGCAATCATCGGGCCGAGCCCGTTTTATCCGCGAACGGGGCCGTCCGGAAAATGTAGAGGACTCGCCGCGCGGGAATGGCATAGGCCCCCGCTCAGATCTCTGTGGCGCTGTCCTGAAAGATCCTTCCATAGGGCAAAAGACGGTAGGCGGCCCGAAGGGCTTCCTCCACGGCATGCCTCTGCGGCCGGAACTCCCTGAAAGGATCCACCCGCGGCACATTGATGAACAGTGCCGCCCCCGGTCCCCGCCGAACCGGATGAATGCCCTCGGGCCAATCAGGCCGCGCGTTCCGCAATTCCCCTACATCCCGGTTCCAGAAGTTGAGCTCGATGACACTCACGTCCATCTTGTGCCGCAGTCCGACGTCCCTGGGGAATGTCCCGGCCTTCATGTAGATCCATGTTGATTCGGGTCCCTTGTCTCCGGGCTTGTTCATGATGATTCCCGGGTGGTGCCGCCGAAGATGCTCCCGGTAATCGCGGTGAAAGGCGGTGGTTGCCTCGTTGACCCGCATTGGACGCCGACGGTTCGCAGGGTCGCTTGCCTGGCGGAGGACATCCCCGCGCCATGCGGCCCTCGGACCGTTTGCCGCGTCGAACCAGTCCGAAATCTCCTCGTACGAGACTCGGTGCTGGTAGGCGCTTCCGGACGGAAGCCCATCCAGGTATCCGCAGGGTGCGCAGATGACGGTTAGGTAGTCATCGTAGCCGGCTTCCCTCGCCAGTCGCGGTCCGCGGACATGGTACCGCTCGTCCTGAAGTTCCTGCTGCGGTGCGTCTATCTTGTTTTCGATCAGAACGATGATGTACAGGGTGCCGGCCTTGACCCAGAGGACGATATCCGACTCCCCGTCAGAATCCGTCACATTGCGCCTTGCCCTCTCAAGGCGAGCGTCCCGGACGCCGATCCGGCTGCAAAACCAGGCAAGGAAGTCTCTGGATACAATGAACTCCTCAAGAAGCAGGAGATCGATGTCACGCTCGGTGAGATTGTCGACGGATGCGCTCGTCCCTGATCTGGCCATCGCTCCCCTCTCGCTTTCCGTCATCCGGCCACTGGAACCGTCAGGCGCACCGACCGGAGCATGCCGCGCGAACCGTCTTTCCGTTCTTGCTCCATAGGGCCGTGAACGTCCCAAGCCGATGCTCCGTCATGGCGTCGGGATTTACGACAAAAAAGGTCCGTGGGCTCCAGCGTCTCCAGTAATACGCAAGCGTACCAGCCGGGAGTCGGTCCATCCATGCTTCGATTTCCCGGAAATGTCCGCCCTTAGCGCGCGTGTTGTGGTGGTAGATGACCGCGGGTCGGCCGTCAGCCAACTCCAGCGCCTCCGATGGCGGAATCCGCTTTGCACTTTCCTTACGCGCGTACCTGAAGCCGTCATCCGGATAGAGGCCATTGTCTGGATCGGCGAACACGAGGTCACAGTCGGCGAGCTTGGCCCTGATCCGCTCGAACCACGCCCGCCGCCATCTCGTGCGGTCCCTGAAGGGAACCTGCGACACGTCCAGGGGCTCGTAGGCGAATACGGCATCGTTCAGAAGGCCGGACTGTTGCATAGATGCAACGGTCCTACGACCGTCCCGGACCAACTTTTCCAATCCATCGAACAGTTCGGGGTCGAGATGCCGCCACTCTGCCGGTCGCTCCAGATAGTCCGTATGCCGGCCATCGTTGGAGCGTGCCGGGTCGGAATCCGTCCGCATGTACCATGCAACCCCAAGCCGCCTTCCACGGGCCAGCGTCCGGAGCAGACCGTACTTCGCGAAGTCGCCGATATCTCCGACATAGCTGTCTTGCATTCACCGAATCCCCATCCGCTCTTCAGGCCCGCAGCCTTAACGTCGCGCCGCTGCGGCCCACATTTCCCTCAACTGACTTACCATGCCGTCTTTGGCAGCTTGACCACGATGTTTCTGCTGTTATTCATCTTCGTCGTACCGTCCTTCAACCCATCCTCCACTTATTATGGGGCGATCATTGTTGCGAATGCCCTGACCTAGTCTTCTACGGTTCGGTGGCGTCGGAAGAAACGGTAATTCCTTTCATTTTCCGGCGAGTCGCCCGCATGGACGCAGCCCGTGGATACGGCTTGGCATGTGGCCGTACGCAACTTCGAATACCGTAGGCTGAAGCATAATATCGAGGTTCGCAGTGGGGGCCAGCCGAAAGTAGCCTACCTTTACGGTGCCGAGCGATACTATGATCCGTTACTGCAATCGGGTTTCCTCCTCCGCTATTCTGTGATCGTGATTTCCCTTGCGGTTTCGCCAATTGCCGTTTCAGCGTATTTCCCGGGCAGACCCGTCGTGTTCAATGACAGGGATGGCGGTTCGCGCATTCCTTGGCGGGGTTGCTCTCCCTGCGACAGTTGTGGTCATCGCGAGGATTGGCCTTTTACGCGCCACGCTGGCAAAAGGGCCAGGGACACGCGCCGCAAGGCCCTGCTCGGCGGCTTCGTGGTCGCCCAGTGCCGGTACAGGCCCGATGTCCACGCGCGGCTGGTGTGCCCGACATCAGGAAATGGCTGGAGACCCACCGGTCGGGGAGCGTCGCGGAGCGCAACGTCGCAATCCTTGACGGGTTCTTCGCGGATCCGGAGTACAGGGGGACCGCGGTCCCGGAGGGGGGACACGGCGGGGGCCAGGCACGAGCAGACCCACCGGCTGATCCTGCTCGGGGCCTGGGCGCTGGCAAGGCGCGGGTCCGTCCGGGAGCTCCGGGACCTCGTGGCCGCCGAACTGGGCCGGCGGGCGGATCGGGACAGGGCACTTCTCGCTGACGTGCTCGGCGGATGAGCGTCCGGGCAGCATCCATGTTTCGGTTCAAGCCCGGATCCGGGCTTTTCCTTCGGTTTCCGGGCCTCCGGATCCCGGTTCCGCACACCGCTTTCCACCGGCGGGCACCGACCTGTCCTCCCACATGCGCCGGTCGCGCGGGAGGAAGTTCGCGGTCACGACCGGCCCGCCCATGACCGCGGTTACGGCGGCCCTGCGGCGCTTTCCCCTTTCCACGGGTCGGCCGTACAGCGCCTTCATCTCCGGGTCGGACATGCAGGCCGCCATCGCCGCCATGTACGGGACATCCCCCGGACGCCTGCGTCCGCCGCCTATGTGGCGCCCGCCCTTCAGCGTCCCGCTATCGCGGGCGAAGGGGGCCACGCCGATCAGGGCGGCGGCCTGGCGGCTGCCGATCGCGCCCAGCTCTCCCATCCAGGCGACGGGGACGCCGCCGTGACCGGGCCGATCCCCGGCACCGGGGTCAGGATCGCGTAGCCTGCGGCGGGATCCCCGGAGACCCTGACCGGCGCCCCGGTCCGCCGGTCGAACCCGCGGACGGCGGCGGCCGGCTCCTCCAGCACCTTCTGGACGGGGTCGTCGGGATCGGGGTCGGGATCGCCGACCTCGCCGGGGGACGCGCCTGAGGCGCCGGAAACCCACGCCCGGACTCCTTCGGCGGGCCGGCGCGCGCGCCCGCACCCCACCCGAATCACCACATTCCCGCACCGTCCGGGCCGCCGCACGGCGGAGAAGGCGTGGATTACGCCGGGGATCCGGGGATCCCGCGACCGGCCGCAGGCACAACATCCTGCGGCGCCGTAGTCAAAGGGATAAGCCTTATCCTCCCAATCACGGAACGGCCGGTACCTTACCGCCTTGACCATCGGAAGGGAAGAATTAATTCCAGACGGTGACACGACCGGGATCGCTGGCCCCACGTGGCGGGACTCGCCTCTCGGCCGCGGCGCCCCTTGCCATCGCTGGCTGGCCGCCGGCTGGATCCGGTGCGTGGCAATCCGAACCCGGACTGAGACGCCCGGCGAGTGCCAGGGCGGCCGTCCGGTCGCTCGGGCAGCCTCCTGAGCGTCGTCAGAGTCTCTGACGGGCATTCTGTCGAATCCGCTCGAACTTCGTGATGGACATGTGCGTGTTCCTCTCAGCCAGCTTGCAAGAAGCTGGCTGAGGAGCTTGTCTCGGTGACGATACAATCAACGAAGACATGGCAATGTCACACATTCCGTTCCCGGGTTCCACTCTCTCATGCGCTCGCATCTGGGCCTTGCTCGAGCAGGTCGACTGCGCGACCGAGGACACCGGCGCAGGACTATCCCACGCTCCCCGCTTTCACGTGGCGAGGGTGTCCGAAGCGGCGGAATCCCGGATCCATGCGCGGAATCCGGCGCTGTCCGGCCCTCGGCGGGGCGGTCGGACCGTTGCCTGCGGGCTCCGGGTGATTCGTTTTCGGGTGTCGGATGCCGCCGCTCAGGCGGCGGTCAGCGCCTTGATGGCCCCGGCGCGGTCCAGTTGCAGGCGCCGCCGGGTATCCGCGAGGCTCCCGGCCCCGCGGCGGCTGGGGAGGATCACCGCGGGCGCGGGGTTGTTGAGGCTCGCCCGGTTCGCCGGGCCGTTCCCGGTGCGGGTCTGGCAGGCGTCCCCGCCGAAGGCGCGGTCCCTCTGGCGGTGGTTAATGTTCTCCACCGCCCAGTGCCCGCGGTCGGGCGCCAGCAGCCCCTCCGGCGACGCTTTCTCCGCGCCGGGCGAGGTGATCAGGTACGCGGTCCCGGCGCTGGCCTCCCCGGTTTTCACCGTTTCCCGGTGGCGGGTGACGCGGGCGATCCGGCGGACGCCGGGATGGCTGACCATGCGCGGGAGCGGGGTCATGACGCCGACGCTCCGCCATCCGGTCCGGCCGCGCGCCCTGCCGGGGTCCCGGGCGAAGCGGCCGGTGGCGTCCCGCTCCCGGTCGATGCCGCCGGGCGCGGCGAAGGTCTCCGGCGCGTTGCCCCTGACGGTCAGGACATGGTCCGCGCCGCAGCGCCGCGTGACCGGCCGCGCGGTCTTTCGCGTCGTGTGCAGGGCGCCGGGGGTGACCACCTTTCCCCGGACGCCGGTGCGCGTCCCGGGAGGTCGTGGGTGGCGGCCGGCCCGCCGCCGCCGCCGTCGAGGTCCGTGAGCGCGAAGGGCGCTCCGGAGGCGTGGCCGGCGAGTGCCACGGTCCCGTGGTGGCCCTCTCCGTCGCCGTTCGCGCCCCGGATGCGCCTGGCGTCGGCGCGGGCGCCCTGGCGAGCGGGACGCGCGTCCGGGCGCAGCGCCGGACCACGTCCTCCAGCGCCCCGGGGTCGACGGGCCGCGCGACACGGTGCAGGGTGGATTTCGAGACCGGCCCGCGGAGCCCCGTCTCCCGGTTCACCCAGCCGCCGACGGCCTCCAGCCCGTCCTGCGACAGCGGTTCCGCGAACCGCGCGGCGGCGACGCAGCCCTTCATGTTCGCGGTCCCGGCCAGTATGTGCACCGTGAGGGCGCAGGCCACCGTGCGCTTCCTGCCCTGCGCCCGCCGGAAGTCCGGGACGGCGGACAGTTCGGCGTGAAGCGAGCGCATCGTCTCCGGATCCCGGGGCGCCAGCCCGGGGTCCGCGGGCGGCGCGGCCTCCGGCGGCGGGTCCGCCTCCCTGGAGAGCGGCCTCCGGGCGTCGCGCCGCAGCGGCCGCGCGAATATGGACCCCGGCCCGCCGTGGGGGTCCGTGCAGCGCCCGTCGCACCGGGCGTAGCCCTTCGTCCGGCCCGGCTCCAGCCACGCGGCCCCGCGGTACATCGCGCCGGAGAAGCGCGTCGGGCCGCGGGACACGTCTCCGCCAGGAGCGCGCGGTGGCCGTGGACCGCGGGCCAGCCGTCGGCCAGCCGGCGTGTCATCGCCGTCAGGAAGGACGGCGCGGGGTCCGGCAGGACCCCGGGGCCGGCGGGCACCGGGAACCGCGTGCTGTTGGCGATCAGGTCCAGCCGCCGGAACTGCCGCTCCGGCCTCCAGCCGATCCACCGGTCGCGCGGACGGCACCGGACGCGCCGCCCTGCCAGGCGCCCGGCGCCACCCGGCGCCCCCGCCAGACCGCGACGTGGCGAAGGCCCCGGGCGGCCAGGAGCCGGAAACCGGGACAGTGATGGAGGTCCATCAGCGCGTCCCACAGCGGGCGCTCCCCAGGCGTCGCCGGACGGACCCCGACGTCCCGCGGGCGGAACCCCGGGGGCGCCTCCCGGAGAACGGGATGGGAGTGGATGCCGCGAACCGCCATGCGCAGAGCTTCGCACATGCGGGATGGGAACGCCGGCGGAAAATCACCGATGCCGGTCCGGCCCCGCGTGCGCGCGAACCACAGGGAAACGACCGCTGTCAGGCGGAAACGATGGAATTCCAGCGTGGGATGGCCCTGACACCGGCGAGAGCCTCCTTGAAATTGACGCCCCAAACTATACGATGCCCCCGATGGGACTGTCCATGAAGAAATTATGGCTGAGCCGATCCTCGACATATCAGATGAATACCCTCGCAAGACAGATAACGATGTCAAGCCGCTCTGACCTGCCGCCATCGGGGGCTGGGATTTTCATGCCGACCCCGTGCGCACGTCCTGGAGGAAGATCATGACCCGTCAGTCTTTGCCCATTGGTATCCAGGACTTCGCGACCATCCGGCGCGAGGGGTTCTACTACGTCGACAAGACCCCGCTAATCCTGCAGCTTGTGAAGGGTGGTCGCCATTACTTCCTCTCCCGTCCCCGCCGGTTCGGCAAGAGTCTGCTGGTGGACACGATCAGCGCATTGTTCGCGGGGCAGGAAGACCTATTCCGGGGCTTGGCCATCCATGCCCACTGGGACTGGTCGTTGACCCATCCGGTGCTGCGGCTCAGCTTTGACGGGAAATACGGCACGCCAGAGGACATCGAAGGAGACGTTCTTGAGCAACTGGAGGCCGTCGAGGATGAGTATGGCCTCACGCAAGCGAGCACGTCCAATACAGGATCGCGGCGGCTGCGCAGCGTTTTACGCCGCGTTCACCAAGAAACCGGACAACAGGTGGTGATCCTCGTCGATGAGTATGACAAGCCGATCCTTGATGCGTTGCATGACCCCGATATGGCCCATGCCAACCGGGATTATCTGCGTGGTATCTACGGCATCATCAAGGGTAGCGCCAAACATGTCCGCTTCGTCTTTGTCACCGGCGTGAGCATGTTCTCCAGGGTCAGCCTGTTCTCGGATATGAATAACCTGAAGGATACCAGCCTAGATCCCCGCTTTGCCACGATCTGCGGCTATACCGATACCGATATTGACACCGTGTTCGCGCCGGAACTGGACGGGCTGGACCGGGACATGATCCGCACCTGGTACAATGGCTACAATTGGCTGGGCGCAGAGCGAGTCTACAATCCTTTCGATGTCCTATTGCTGTTCGAGGACCGCAAGTTCAAACCCTATTGGTTCCGAACCGGCTCGCCGCGCTTCCTGTTCGACACGCTCAAGGCCAAATCGGTCAATCCGCGGGATCTGGAGGGGCGTTTAACCGACGGCGAGTCGCTGGTGTCAACATTCGAAATCGATGTCATTGACGTCGAGGCGCTGCTGTTCCAGACGGGGTATCTAACCATCACAGACGAGCAGAGTGATGGGTTCGACACGCTCTATCAACTGGACTATCCCAATCAGGAGGTGCGGATCAGTCTCAACCGGGGCCTGCTGCAGTATCTGGGCAAGACGGTCACGGAAGCGACAGGCCAGGGACGTGACCTTTGTACGCTTCTGGAGACCAACGACTTCGCCGGCTTTGCCGAGACACTTAAGGCTTACCTGTCCAGTATTCCCTACCAGTGGCATATGACCGGAAACCTCGCCCGCTATGAGGCCTGGTATGCCGGTCTCCTGCATCTGTGTTTCCGGGCGATCGGGGTGGAAGTGCGCGCTGAGGAGGCCTCCAGCCATGGGTGCGCTGATATGGTGGTACGCACCGGCGGGCAGGTGTTCATCCTCGAGTTCAAGATGGTCGACAATGCGGACGCTGTCGAAGCTGCACTGGCGGCGGCGTTCACCCAGATGCGGGAGAGGGGTTATGCGAACAGATACCGGGATCGGCAGGAACCTGTCCATCTGATCGCGGTGGTCTGTGGGCACGAGGCGCGCAACCTGCTGGAGGTACGGGCTGAGCCGGCCGTCATCACGTGAAGGGAAGCACCCACGGATAGACATCCTCAAACCCGCGCTCTGCGGCTGATTGGAACGGTCGATCGTCACAAGCGGATCGACTCCGGCTGCGTGCAGAAGACCACGCCAAGCCCGCTTGTTCGAGGGCCTTCATGTGCTTCTTCCAGGAAGCCGTTCGCCCGCTCCTCAGGTTCCGGTAGTGTCTCAGTTTGAAATTCGTGAGGGTCAGCCCGTTTTCAGGGTCGATGCCGCCGCTGTCCCGTCCGTTGCAGTATTTCCGATCACGTCAGTCGTCGTCCACGATGTCGAACACCGCATTCTGGTGCGGATTGGCGGCCAGGGCGATGATGAATCGGTTTGCGGGATTGTCCTTGACGCCATTGCCATTGGTGGCCGCCAGAATATAAACTTGCGATACAACCGCAGCCTCCAGGTAAGAGCACGCTCGATGCGTGGAGGACAGGGCCGGTATAATCCCTGAAACCTTGGTCCCTATGGCCCCGCATTGGTTCCCAGTGCATGGGGTTGTGTCCCAGACATCCATGCAGAAAGGCACTAACTTCAACCCAGCAACAGCGCCAGTGCATCCAGTCATTCTCTTGACTGTGACTGCGGTGAGACCCGCCACACCCATACCTTCGACAAGGGTGCCATCACCACCAAATAGCGTCCTTTCCATGGTGAACAGGCGTTTGTCATTGCATTGTGCGGCTGTCGGTAGACCCTGCGCTTGTGCATGTGGTTGCAGGAGCACGGTCACCAGCGTGAGTGCGCCGGCCAGTGCCGTCAGGCACTTAGGTTGTCTGTATGGGGGGGGGGGGGGGGGGGGGGGGGGGGGTGAAGCGGATCATGGGGGATTCCTCCAATGTCATTGTGTTGGATCCGTTTATTCTATGGGATCTGCCACGGAAAGAGAAGTGTGAATTTCAAAGTGAGACACTACCAACCGCCGCGGCCGGGAGACGGTCCGGCAGGCTCCGGAAAAAACGGTATCAGGCCCTGGCTGAAGGAAGTGCCGGTGCATCCCGCCGAAGGCGAGCGCCGGGTTCGTCGCCGCCATGGAGGACGTGCTGAAGACCTATGCCCGCGGGTATGACGGCGGCACGGTCCTGGTCTGCATGGACGGGACCCCGGAACAGCAGACGAAGGAGACGCGGACGCCCCTGCCGACCCGCCCCGGGCGGCCCGCCGGGTCCGGCTTCGGGTACGGGCGCAACGGAACGGCGAACCTGTTCATGGCCTGCGCCCCACTGGACGCCTGGCGCCACGTGGAGGTCACCGACCGCCGCAGGAGGCGGGACTTCGCCGGGGTGCTGAAGGACCTCGCCGACGTCCACCTGCCCGGCAGGCGGATCGTGCCCGTGACGGCCAGCCCCGACACCCACAGGCTGCCGGCGCTCCACGGGGCCTCCGGGCCGGCGGAGGCGTCGCGGCTCGCCGACCGCCTCATGGGTCCACCACACGCCGAAGCACGGCAGCTGGCCCGACATGGCCGGGACCGGGACCAGCGTGCTGTCACGCCAGTGCCTTGACCGCCGGATCCCGGACCGCGGGACGATGGTGCGCGAGGTCGCCGCATGGCAGCGGCGCCGCAAAGCGTCGGCGAAACCCGTCGACTGGCGGTCCGGGACCCAGGACGCGCGGATCAGGCTGAAGTCCCTATACCCGGCAATTCAATGAGGCTGGGATACTAGGTATCCGCGCATATATCACGTGCCACAAAATGTTTGCCGAACCTCCTCGCCCGGCTTGGGTGGGCGGGAGAACCCGATGTTTTCAGCTGATAGATCGAATGGTGTCGCCAGAACATCATTGAGTTTGAACATAGGCGCGAAGTCATTGGCGAGCGCACCCCTGATCACGTTCTCGATCTGATGGTTACGGGGAATTACGGCCGGGTTCGCCGTTCGCAGTAATTCCCGCTGCCTTTCGGGCGAATGCGGGTCGCGCTTCCGCCGTGCCAGCCAACGATCCGTCCATTCGTCAAAACCGGAAGGATCGGTGAACTGGGCGCGCGCCGAAGAGTCCAATAGTCCGCGAAACGTATTCGTGAAATCCGCGTTCTGGTTTGCCATTACCTCCAGTAATCCGTCGATAAGTTCGACATCACCGTCCTCCTTTGACCTAAGTCCCAGCTTCGCGCGAAAGACGTCTAGCCAGGTGGCACGGTAGAGATCGGGATATCGACGTACCGATTCCATCGCGCGCTCCACGGCCGCGTCCATTCCACAGTCGAATAGGGGTAGGAGCGCCGTCGCGAACTGCGCCATGTTCCAGACCATGATTTCGGGTTGCCGGGCGTAGGCGTAGCGTCCGGATCGGTCAATGGAACTATAGACGGTGTCTGGATGAAATCCATCCATGAATGCGCAGGGGCCGTAGTCAATGGTTTCCCCGGCGATATGGGTATTGTCGGTGTTCATAACGCCATGGATGAAGCCTACGCCCATCCACTGAGCCACAAGTCGCGCCTGCGCGTCGATGACGGCGTCCAGTAGTGCGTGTGCGTCTCCCGCATCGGGGTAATGCCGGGCGACCACGTGGTCGGTCAGCGCCTCGAGGGCCTCGAGGTCCTGGTGGGCGGCGAAGAACTGAAAGGTACCCACCCGTATGTGGCTTGATGCAACGCGTGTCAGCACCGCCCCCGGAAGCGGCTGGTCCCTATACACGGATTCTCCCGTGGTGACCGCCGCGAGAGCGCGTGTGGTTGGTATCCCGAGCGCATGCATCGCTTCGGATACCAGGTACTCCCGGATAACGGGGCCAATCCACGCGCGGCCATCTCCGCCACGGCTATAGGGTGTTCGTCCTGCACCTTTTAGTTGAACATCTCTTCTTATATCTTTGATATCTATTATTTCTCCAAGCAAAATCGCTCGCCCGTCACCAAGCTGTGGCACCCAGCCGCCGAACTGATGCCCCGCATAGACCTGTGCGAGTGGCTCCGCTCTTTTCGGTACGGTGTTTCCCGCGAGGATCCGGATGCCGTCATCGGATGAAAGCTCCTCGGCATCCAAGCCGAGTTCATCGGCCAACGCCCGATTGACCGCGACGAGTGCCGGTTTCGATACGGGCGTTGGCGCCAGACGCGAGAAAAACCGATCCGGCAGCGTGACGAAGCTGTTATCGAAGGGCCAGTCGAACATAACCCATACAATCTATTTTGGACGCGGGCGGTTCGCCATAGAGAAAACATGACCTCGCGGCATTATGGGAACGGCGGCATTCGATATAATTCGCGCTTCGGTCGCATCAATGACCCCATAGCCGTTTGCATCGATCTACGGAGCGGGCCGCCGGCGCAAGCCATACGGGGACGCGGAGGCCGTGTAGGTACCAAGTCGGTCAGAGGTTGGAAATCCTCTTGATGAGAAGTCTGAAAAACGCCTCGGCATCCACGTTACCCATGAAGACAGCGTTTGCCTTTCGGTCTGTTACGCCCCACCAGTCGGCGACGGTCATTCCTCTGGTCAGCTCCGATCGGGTCTCGATCTCGACGTTGATGTGACGTCCGGCGAACAGATCTGGCTCAAGGAGATAGGCGATCACCGTCGGATCGTGCAGCGGCGCCCCCTCCGATCCGTATTTATCCTTGTCAAACCGCTCGAAGAAATCGGTCCAGGCAGCGACCGCGTGTCCCACAGTGGTTCCAAGACCCCGGAATGCCTCGACCCGCGGTCGGGTGACGAGCGCTTTATGGGTCACGTCCAATGGCATGACGATGAGTTCGACACCGGATCCGAAGACGATTTCCGCCGCTTCGGGATCCACATATATGTTAAATTCGGCGGCGGGCGTTACATTACCGACCTCGAAATACGCGCCGCCCATCATTACGACCCGCCGCACCCTGCCAATCACGTCCGGCGCGTTCTCGAATGCGGCCGCGATATTGGTCAGTGGACCAAGCGTGCAAAGGGTGACTGAATTCGCGGGCTGGGTTCGCAGCGTATCGACGATGAATTCGGCGGCGTGCGTTTCCTGAAGCGGCATCCGGGGATCGGATAGGTCGAATCCGTCAAGACCGGTTTTCCCGTGGACGTGTTCCGCCGTAACCAGCTGGCGTGTCAGAGGCGTGTCGCAACCCGCGAATACCGGGATGTCCCCACGACCCGCCAGTTCGCAGACCACGCGCGCGTTTCTCTGGGTGAGCTGCAACGGGACGTTTCCGGCCACCGCGGTGATTCCGACAACCTCAAGCTCCCGCGACGCAAGTGCCAGCAGGATGGCGATCGCGTCATCCTGCCCGGGATCGGTGTCGATGATGATTTTTTCAGCCATTACGCGTCAATCCAATGACGGTAAGGTATCTGCGGGGCCGTACGGCATACCCGTCCATGTCCCTGTCCACTTCCATGGATGCACCGGTTGGCGCCTGACCCCGAAGCGGTGCATGATCAATGACTTATCAATGACCCGCGTCACTTGCCTTCACTTCATTCCAGAGTGCGTCCATCTCCACAGGATCGCTGTCCTGAACATGCCTGCCCAACTTGGCCAGTCTCGCTTCCATGGCCTGGAAGCGTTGGGTAAACTTAACGTTAGCGGAACGTAATGCCGCCTCGGGATCTATGTCGAGATGGCGGGCAAGATTGACGACGCTGAAAAGCAGGTCGCCGAGTTCCTCGAAGACTTTCGCGGGATCGCCGGAAGCCCGAGCCTCGGTAAGCTCGTGGGCTTCCTCCCTTATCTTCGCGGTGACTGGTGTGGCGTCCGGCCAGTCAAATCCCACCCGTGCCGCGCGTTTCTGGAGCTTCAGTGCCCGTAACAGTGCCGGCATTCCAATGGCAACATCATCCAGTGTGCCCTGTGCGCCTTTCGTCGCGCGTTCGACCGCTTTCACCGCCTCCCATTCGCGGATCTGCTGATCTGTGTTTCGAACCCCGGCTCCGCCGCCAAAGACATGCGGGTGCCTGGAGACCATCTTGGCCGATGCCCTGTCGGCTATGGTATTGAGATCAAAGAGGCCCTCGTCCTCGCCGATCGCCGAATGGTAGAGTGTCTGGAGCAGGAGATCCCCGAGTTCATCCTCGAGCTCTTCCCACGCCTGTCGATCGATTGCGTCAGCGACTTCGTAGGCCTCCTCGATCGTGTGTGGCGCTATGCTGGCGAATGTCTGCTCTATATCCCACGGGCAGCCTGACTCCGGATCGCGAAGCCGCCGCACGATGTCCAGCAGGCGGGGCAGACCGTCCTGCTTGCCAAATACCGATGCGCTGTGATCACTGCCCATTCCCGCCTCATTCAAACTCTGGAGGATTGCATACAATTGTCACGCAAGGAATGGAAGAAGTCCGGAAACGTCGATACGGATATCTTTCCGGCGGTCGGCACAGGGGAATTCCGCTGAACGTCCAGGGCATGTCCTGACATGTACCCTTTCCCCGGACGGGAGGAGATTGTCTATCGCGACCACCCGGCCTGCGGCTTCAACGACAATGTCGCGCCGGTCAGGGTGTCAGCCTCCGCATGCTCGGTTGAGACGTCGCGAAGGGTCGGTTAGACCCGGCCAGTGTGATCGAAAAGGAACGGCAGAGATGGCTTTGGCAGATGCGCGGACGCAGGTTGATACGGCGCTGACACGCAAGAGCCTGAAAGGCGTGTCGAATGAGAATACATTCGCCGGGATCACTTCATTCCTGCGGCGGCGCTATGCAAAGGATCTTTCCGGTGTGGATATCGCTGTCACCGGAATTCCGTATGACCAGTCAGTGACCAACAGGCCCGGAGCGCGGTTCGGCCCCCGCGCTATCCGTGAAGCAAGTGCGCTTCTGGCACCCGACGCGCCTTACGGCTGGGGTTTCAATCCGATGACCGAGTTCGCAATCGCCGATTACGGTGACATGGCGTTCGATTACGCTGTTCCGGCCGACGTGCCTGCGGCGATCGAGGCCCATATCGGTGGGATTCTGGATCAGGACACCGACTGCATCACCCTGGGTGGAGATCACTCGATTTCGCTGCCCTGCCTTCGTTCACATGTCGCCCGCCTCGGCAGTCCGGTCGCGCTGGTCCAGTTTGACGCCCATACCGATACCTGGGTCGATGACGATCCGGCCCGGCTCGATCACGGCACGATGTTCCGTACGGCGGTACGGGAGGGGCTGATTGATGTGGAGCGGTCGGTGCAGACCGGTATCCGCACCGAGAATCCTGACACACTCGGCCTCACGGTGATCGATGCGCGGGAAGTGCATCGCGCTGGCCCGGAGAAAACCGCGGACAGGATACTTGAAATCGTCGATGGGGCGGTCGCTTATGTTTCCTTCGATATAGACGTACTCGATCCCGGCTTCGCGCCCGGCACGGGAACCCCTGTCTGGGGCGGACTGGCGAGTTGGCAGGCTGCGGCGCTTCTGCGCGGCCTCGCCGGACTTCGCGTCGCCGGAGGTGATGTGGTCGAGGTGTCCCCTCCATTCGATCCCAACGGAGCCACCGCGATTGCCGGTGCTCATGTCGCGTTGGAGTTGATCTGCCTCTGGTGTTGGACGCGGCGCTGAGCCGGAAAGAAGGGGCTGCGGATAACGCAGTCGGCCTTGAATTGTGATTTAGCCTCTTAGACGGACGATTGTGCTTTCAGAGATCCTGTTGCTGTGTTGGTTCGCCGCGCGGAAACATCCCGATATATTTCGTAACATGCCTTGCCGGGGAGGGCGACTTTGCCTCCGACCACGCAGAGGCCCAGCAAGGCGAGCGGGGCCGTGACTGGATCTGTAAAGGGGATCAGGATCGGGGCAAGGAAACAACAGCAATTTGGCCGTAAATCGCAGCGCCCCCGCAATATGATTTCGGGACTGCGTGGCAAAGGCCGCGGTGCATCTAATCCATAGAGTTTGACCTGGAATGTGGATGGCCTCCCCCGCATGTGGCATCTTCGTGTCGGGGACCAGCCGGACACGAGCGGACAGGTGTCGGCTCGTGTCTTCGAAACAGAAGCGCGGCCACAAAATGCATTCGCGCCCGACGGAATTGCTGGCGAAGGACGCAACCTTCTCGCGGCCTGCGCCAAGAGCACGGTATTCCACAGCACGGTATTCCACCGGTCTCCAAAAGTCGGGATAGACACACCCCTAGTGATGCCAGTCTTGACCGTTGATGCGTCTTTGGGCAAATCAGTTCAATGATTCCAATGCGGAAACTGGCCCAGATCACCAAGCGGCTCGAATATGTCGAGGCCGCCATGGTTGACGGTGCGGGTGACATGGTCGCCCTCGGCAGGGAATATGCCGAACTGCGCCCGATCGCCGCTGAAATCACGGAATACCATCGTCTTCTTGACAGCATCGCCGAAACGGAAGCGATGCTTGACGACCCTGAACTGGCTGAACTGGCCCGCGATGAACTCCCCGCCCTTAAAGAGCGGTTGCCAGGCGTCGAGCGTTCACTCCGCGTGGCGCTACTGCCGAAGGATTCGGCCGATGCCTACCCGGCGATTCTGGAAATCCGTCCGGGAACCGGCGGAGAGGAAGCCGCGCTTTTCGCGGCTGACCTCCTGCGTATGTACCAGCGATTCGCGGAAGCGCAGGGCTGGAAATTCGAGATGGTTGAGGAACAGCATACAGAGCTCGGTGGGATCCGTGAGGCGGTGGTTAACGTGCAGGGGCAGGGGGTCTTCGCGCGTCTGAAATTCGAGAGCGGCGTCCATAGGGTGCAGCGGGTACCAACGACCGAGTCCAGCGGACGAATCCACACATCGGCCGCTACTGTCGCGGTGCTGCCAGAAGCGCGCGACGTTGACGTGAGGATAGAACACTCCGATATTCGTATCGATACCATGCGGGCGAGCGGTGCCGGGGGCCAGCATGTCAACACGACCGATTCGGCAGTTCGGATCACGCACCTGCCGACAGGAATTGTGGTCACGTCATCCGAGAAATCCCAGCACCGGAACCGGGAGACCGCAATGAGTGTACTCAGGGCGCGCCTTTACGACATGAAGCGACGGGAGGCGGAGGCGGAGCGCTCCGCAGACCGCAAATCCCAAGTGGGAACCGGTGACCGTAGCGAGCGCATCCGTACCTATAATTTCCCGCAGGGAAGATTGAGCGATCATCGCATCAACCTTACGCTCTACCGGCTGGAGCAGATAATGCAGGGTGACCTCGAGGAGATCATCGAAGCTCTCGCGGCAAACGATCAGGCGACAAGACTGGCCGAGATGGGAACGTGAGCACGACGGTCCGTTCCGCCTTGGCAGCCGCCACGGCATGTCTGGGCGAAGCCGGTATGGAGTCGGGAGCGCGGGATGCGCGTGCGCTGATGGCCGCCGCGCTGGGGATTTCGGCTGACAGGATCACGATGAAACTGGAAGAGTGCCCTCCCAGGGCGCATATAAGGCGCTTCGACACGTTTATCGAACAGCGGCTGGCGCATATACCTGTCAGCCGCATACTGGCCAGGCGGCTGTTCTGGGGGCGGGAATTCATTGTTTCCCCACACGTTCTGGATCCCAGGCCGGAAACCGAAGTGCTCATCGCCGCCGCCCTGAAGGAAGGCCCGTGCCGTCGCATTCTTGATCTGGGTACCGGCAGTGGAGTTATCGGAGTGACATTGCTGGCGGAGTGGAGGGAAGCGACCGCGGTCGTGACGGATCTCTCCACGGAGGCGTTGGAGGTGGCCGTCGCCAACGCGGCGCGTGCGGGCGTCGGGCAACGTATGGAGAAACTGCGGTCCGATTGGTATGGGCGGGTCGCGGGCCGTTTCGATCTCGTCGTCTCGAATCCGCCCTACGTCACTCTTCAGGAGTTCGGCAAACTCGCCCCCGAGGTCAGGCTCCATGATCCGGCAATCTCGCTAACGGATGGGGGTGACGGGCTTTCGGCATTCCGGCTGATCGTGGCCGGGCTCACGCATCACCTCAAACCCGGCGGCCGTGTTCTGGTCGAGATCGGCCCTACGCAGGCCGCGGCCGTGTCCGACATGTTCGCGGACGCGGGGCTTGACCGCATTGCCGTCCATCAGGATCTTGACGGCCGCGACAGGGTTGTAGGCGCGGTAATGACAGCCTGAACAACGCTAAATTCACGAATTTCGGCGATTTCGCAAAAATCTAAGGTTTTTTCCTTGTATTCCCACCCCATGCCTTGATATATCATCCAGCAAGCAGTTGACTGGATATCGTGAGTTCCGACTGCATTTATGCCAAACGTCGAATGAACCCGGGGCACGACATCCGTGCATGCAGGCATTGGGCCGGGGTCAGGCAAAGCCAAACCAAAGGCTGGATAGCAACACAATGAGATCGTCCAAGCAACGCTCGCGGTCGAAGCCGAACCGCAACCGTTCCATCGGCAATATCGTCAATCGGGTATTCGATAGTTCCGGACCGGAAGGCAAGGTACGCGGTACGCCGCAGCAGATCATAGAAAAATACAACCACCTTGCCCGCGACGCGCAGTTAAGCGGCGATCGGGTCGCCACACAGAATTTCCAGCAGCACGCTGAACATTACACACGTATGTTGGCTGAAGCGACTCGTGAGCAGGAAGCGCGGCGCGAGGCTCATGAAGCGCAGCACCGCGAACGACAGATGCAGCGCACCGCAAGACGGGAAGAGCAGTTCGCGCTTGCGAACGATCAGCAGCGGAAAGACAGTTCGCGGGGTTCTGACGGCGAGGGCATGTCGCCAGCAATACCCGGACATGACAGTGAAGTGATCGATATCGCCAAGGATTCCGGGGGGTTGGTCGATACTCCCGAAAACCCGGCTGTGACGGCTCGGGGTGCGGGTGGGTCACGGCGAAGTCCCGATCCCGGAAGCGAATCCCATGGCAGGAAGATGGTGGCTGGCGCGGCCGAATAACGTCCCGTCTATCCCGCTGCGCGGCTTTTCCGCTCCCTATCTTGGCGCGGTACCGGTGAACTGGCCCGCAAGTGCGCAGAATCTTTCGATAGATACCTCCCCCGCCCGTTGGGTGGGACGGATCCCGGCCCGCTCAAGCACCTTATCTATATCCGGTGCAATGCCGCGCAGCGCGGTGCGAAGCATTTTCCTGCGTTGGCCGAATGCCCGGGCCACCACCCGTTCAAGGACAGCCGGCTCCGCTTCAAACCGTGGTTCGGCAAGCGCGGAAAGCCGCACAACCGCTGAACTGATCTTCGGACGCGGCGTGAATGCTTCAGGAGGCAGCTCCATGGCAATATTTGTTTCGCAGCGCCACTGGGTGAGAATGGACAATCGGCCGTAGGCTTTTTCACGGGGCTGCGCGACGATCCGCCGGGCGACCTCGCGCTGAAACATCAGGGTGAGTCCAGTCCAGACCGGTGGCCACGAGGGCGGGGAAAGCCAATTCAGCAACAGGCGGATACCGATATTGTAAGGCAGGTTCGCGATCACGCATACGGGCGGTGTCAGAAGTTCCATCGGATTGACCGCCAGCGCGTCGTCATTGATGATCTCCATTCGCCCCGCGCTGGTCGAGGCGATATCCCGCAACGCTGGAATGCATCGTTCGTCCTTCTCTATCACCAGCACGCGACGAGCACCTTCGGACAGGATGCTTCGTGTAAGTCCGCCGGGCCCCGGCCCGATCTCCAGAACGTCCATATTCGAGATGTCGCCCGCCGTCCGCACGATGCGGGCGGTCAGGTTAAGATCCATGATATAGTTCTGGCCGAGAGATTTTTTCGCCCACAGACCGTATTTCCCGATGACCTCGCGGAGCGGAGGAAGACCGTCAACGGTATTCACGTAACTGCGCTTGGGCATCGATGTGTGTTTCGCATGGGTCGGGAAGATTGATTGAGGCGCTCACGCCGGGACCCCCGGCCGGGACATTCGGGCGGCCATGCGAATTGCCTCGATGAGGCTCGTGGGGCTGGCCATGCCCCGTCCCGCGATGTCAAATGCAGTGCCGTGGTCGGGTGATGTCCGGACGAACGGCAGGCCGAGCGTAACGTTCACCGCGCTGTCAAAGGACAGCGTCTTGATCGGAATCAATGCCTGGTCGTGATACATTGTGACCGCGGCGTCATAGCCTGCCCGGGCGCGATCGTGAAACATCGAATCAGCCGGTCGGGGTCCGTCGATCGCCATGCCCCTGTCGGCGAGGCGGTCGATGACAGGAGCAATGATCCGGCCGTCCTCCTCGCCCATTGATCCAGCCTCGCCCGCATGTGGGTTCAGGCCCGAAACCGCGATACGGGGAGCCTTGATGGCAAACTCCCGCTGCAGGCTCCGATGACAGGTCTCGATCGTATATTCCAGAAGTTCCGCCGTCAGGACCGCCGAAACTTCAGCGAGTGGAATATGGATGGTGGTCGGCACAACGCGCATCGCACCGGAGACGAGCATCATGACGGCCCGATCCGCGCCGCTCAGGTCGGCAAGGTATTCGGTATGGCCCGGAAAGGCGAATCCAGCCCCGTCCTTCAGGGCCTTCTTGCTGATCGGACAGGTGCAGACAGCCGAAGCCTCGCCCGACATCGTGAGTTCCACCGCTTGGGCGATGCCTTCCACCACGGACGTGGCGTTGGCGGGGTCAGGTCTGCCGGGCATGGGAGACCCCTTGAATTCATGTCGCAGGACGGGGAGGGCGTCGGGCATTACCGAGACAGCGTCCTCCGGTCTGGAGATTTCGCGCCAGACCGCCCCTTGGGGGAGCCACCGGGGATCGCCGATCCAGAAGAAAGGGCATTCCCCGCGCAGTGCGGCCCAGGCGCGTGCGACCAGTTCCGGCCCGATCCCAGCGGGTTCGCCAGGTGTCAACGCCACAGGTCCTGCGGTCATCTGAACTCGATGACAGCTTGGGCGCGTAGTTCCGCGAGATAGCTTTCGGCGTATGACGCCAGGCGCTGGTTGAACAGGCGCTGGCGTATGGCTCCCCGGTCAACATCCTCCGTCGCGGCGAAGGTCCGGCTGCAGAGCATCAGGAACATCAGCATCTCGCCGTCTTCCGTCAACAGGTTGGTCGATGTCTCGTTTTCATCGAGTGTCTCAAGTGCGGACGCGATATCACTCGGTAATCCGGCCACCGGAACGGTCTCACGCCTGAGTCGATCCTCGGGCTGCCCCGCGGCGACACCGTATAGGTCGTCGCAGGTGTCAACCCGTCCCGCGATCTCCCGTGCCCGCGCCTGCGCGGTTTCGCCTTGCCCTTCTGGAATCAGATAGCTTGCGTATTCGACTGACACCGGCACGTCCTGAGGCCTGCCGGATTCCTCGACGCCATGAAGGAGGAACACGGCTATGGCGTTCGGCAGAGGGATCGGGTCGGTTATCTCGCCGGGTGAAAGCGA
The DNA here is from genome assembly GCA_965221405.1 of Paracoccaceae bacterium. GTDB lineage: Bacteria > Pseudomonadota > Alphaproteobacteria > Rhodobacterales > Rhodobacteraceae > JAPOUP01. Next base: position 234,855 of record CBDCSE010000001.1, read on the forward strand.
GAGAATCTGGTTGCGGTAAGCGGTGGGCAGGCTGTCGACAGGAACCCATTCCTGCCGCCCGCCGCGCCGGGCTGACGCCGCGGCCGAGTAACGACGTGCCGCGGCGGCGAACTCGGCCGCCGTCCCGCGCCTGCTGATCTCCCGCGCCAGCCGCTGCGCGGCGGCCTGCTGTTCGGACGTTTCGGCGGGCAGGAATATCTCCGAGACCAGAACGCGCGCGCCGCTTCCGAAGGCGCCAAGCGTCACCGCGCGGTCGACCTCGGCATCGGTGACCTGGGCGCGTGCGCTGAAGAGGCCGCTCACCAGACGTCGCCACGCCAGCCCCGCCCTGACGAAATCAGCGAAGGATTCCCGCGCCACTCCTGCCTGTCCGATCGCTTCCACGAACTGCTCTGAACTCATGTCGGAACGGGCCGCGAATTCCTCCATACCCGTCAATACATCGCTGTCCCCGACACTTATTCCCGCCCGGCGTGCGGCCTCGGTCTGTAGCCGCTCATCCACCAGCCGCTCCACGGCATTTTCGTCGAGGTCACCCGGAATGTTGAGCGCTCTCAGAAAAAGGATCCGCTGCTCGAGTTCAAACTGCGTGATCACCTGGCCGTTTATCCGCGCCACAGGTTCGATCGGGCCGCAATATGCCGCAACCGGGACCATTGCCGGCGAAAGTGCCAGAAAGGCCAGGAAGAATGTCAGTCGCGCTATGGTCACTTGGCTCACACTCCTTGACTGTTATCGCCGGATCATGCAGCTTCGTCCGGGGCCAATGTCCTTCCGGCTGAATCCACCGAGCGAGACGCCGATGGCGAAATCCGTGGACGCCGGCACGTTGGCGAGCCCGGACGAGGAAAAGCGACGCGTGGCGGAAAAGTCAACGGTCACACATTCATTTTTGTAGGTCATGCCAAATCCCGCCCTGGTGGTGCGGTTGGCGGCTCCGTCATATTTGCCGTTCACGGAGACCGTCCAATGGCGGTACACGACGCGGCGTGCGTCGAGAATGATTTCCGAAGTGTCCGATGTGACGCCAGCCCCAGGCGTTCCGGGCAGGCCGGACGCCCAGATGTATTGGCCGGATGCGGACGTCCGCTCGTCCTTCCACGCAAACTGAGTTTCGAAGCGCGAAAAACTTGAACTGTCATCAAACAGGGAACGGGCGGAAACGGTCAGCCGATCGCGTTTTGCCTGGGCCGAGAGCAGCCATTCGTTTCCGTTGTCCGAAAACCCGGTTCCCGCAAGATTCGCGTATCCACCGCTTCCGCGGAATAGCCTTCCCGCGGTGACCGCGTATTCGCTGCCGTTCAGGGTGAGCCGCGTCCAGCCAAGTCCGATGGCCGCGCGCCAGTCACGCTCATATCGGTCGAATTTCTGGAAATGGCCAAGGGCAAGCAGATTGCCCTCGTCGAACTCGTCGCGGCCGATATCGTTAGGTCCGGCCTCGTCATCCGTCCAGGCGATCTGGACCGCCGGTTCAATAAAATCGGTGCCGCGGCCTTCGGTGGCCAGGATGTGCGGCCAGCGCAGTTCCAGTGCCGTTGACGGAATCAGCCTCGCGTCCGACTCCCTGGGAAGCCCGTCAGGACTGTCGGTTCTCGCATCGGCGGCGAGCTGGCCGCGCGCCGATGCGACCAGCCCGGTGTCCAGCGTCCAGCTCCGCAGCCAGCCGGCCCGTGCTCCGGCGCGATATATCCTGTCCTTACCGGTGCGCTCCGGCTCCAGGGGGGCCTTGGAGATTTCCGCGTCGAAGGTAAGCTGTATTTCGCCTCCAATGGCCGCTGGCCATATCCGGCGCTGATATCTGGTGGTGCCCTGATACAGCTTGTCGTCGATGCCCATCCGCCGTCTGCCGCCCAGCACCTCTTCCAGCATCGCGACACTTGCCGAGACGTATTCGTCACGGCGGGAACGGGTTAGCTCCAAGCTACTGTTAAGACGGTCCACGTCGGAATAGTCATAGACCCAGAGATAGGAGTGGTCCGATACCAGACTGAGGTCGAAATTCAGACCGAAATCCCCCGGCAGGTCGAAACCGCCTTCCGCGAAAAGATAGCTGCGTATGTTCGCGGGCCTAAGGTCGTCATCGGTTATGGCTCCCTGCAGCTGCAGTGACCCGAAGGAAAGTTCCCTCCGCAAACGTCCCTCGACCGTTTTCGTCCGGGAAGAGAGATAGGGCGTCAACAGCAGGTCGGCGTGATCGCCAAGTGTCACGAAATATGGTATTTTCACGCCGGTTCCGAGATTGGTCGAGCTCCTGAGCTTCGGGATCAGAAAGCCGGTGGCGCGGTCAAGCGCCGGATCAGGAAGCCGCAGACGACTGATGTAGAGGATGGGTATTCCCGCGATCTCCAGCCTGGCGTCGTGGAAAAACAGCTGTTGCCGGACCTGATCGTGAATCACGCGTCTCGCGCTGATTCCCCAGAACGGGACCGGCCGTTCCTCGCAGATGCTGCACGACGAGGTGACGGTTTTGAATAGCTGCAGATAGCGGCCATCCGCGCGGTGCATCTCGACGGCGGCTATCTGCGTGTTTCCATCCATCAGGATCCTTATGCCACGGATGATTCCCCGTCGAAGGTCGGTCGTCAGCTCCGCGCTCTCGCCGGTCATCATCGTACCATCGTCGTCGACTATGGTGAGCGGGCCGATCACCGCCAACTCGTCCGTTCCTTTGTCAAAAACCAGCCCGTCGGCCTTTAGCCGTCTTCCGTCAGACAGGATTTCGACATTTCCCGTGGCGGTGAAAGTGGAGCCGTCAGGCGATACGGTGACCGTATCCGCGATCAGCACGGGGGCCTGGGCCGCGGCCGCCATAGGCACAAAGGCCAGGACAAAGGCGAGCAGGAGGACGTGCGGCATCATCTGTATTCCAGGTTGAGAATGATACCTGCCGTGAGCATGATCGCGGCTACCGGTGGACACCAGGCCGCGAGTAGAACGGGAATCTGGCCGTTCTCTCCAAGAATCTGCGCGAAATTGCGTATGAAATGCAATGCGAATCCCAGTGCGAGCGCCAGAATCACCATAGTGCTGGTCCTTCGGTATCCCGTGTGTCGCATGAAGATTCCCGCACCGACCAGCGCCATCGCCGTCAGCATTACCGGCAGTGCGAGTTCCATGTTCATCCACACCCGATGCCTGAGAGGTGAAAGGCCCGCCCGTTCCAGCCGGTCGATGAAGTCAGGCAGTTCCCAGATCGAGATCGAGTCCGGGGTGCCGAAACTTTCGCGGATCCGGTCGGCGGTCAGACCGGTCGGAACGTCGAGTTCCGCGTAAACGGTGGACTCGCGCTCGGGATTGGCCGATGTGTCAAGGTGCCATTTCTTGGCTGACTCCAGTTGCCAGACGCCGGAACCAAGTGTTGCTGACTCCGCTTCGATGCGATAGCCGGGCGCGCCATCGGGACCGAATTCAAAGAAGGTCACGTCCGACAGTATGGTCCCGTCCTGGTTGCTCCGGGCGGCGCGTATCACCACCTGTCCGTCCCGTCCGCCTTGCCTGAGCCACAGCCCCTCGCGGCTGAGCGAAAGGAAGCTGGACACCCTCTCGGCGTTTCGTGCGGCGACGATTTCATATTGGTTGCTGGTGGATGCGACGATTGGGTTCACTATCGCGACTGCGCCTACGCCGATCATGAAAGCCACCGATACCGGGGCGAACAGAGTGCGGTAAACGGACCGTCCCGTCGACCGGATGACCACGAGTTCGGAAGATCGCGCCAATGACATGAAGAACGTCAGTGTTGCCATAGTCATTATCAGCGGCAGTATACGGGATGTCTCCCTGGGGGTATTCAGTAGCGTCAGCTTGATGATTCCAACGAATCCGACCTCTCCGGCGTCGAATCTGCGTATCTGCTCCAACATTCCGATCAGGAACGAAAGTGCCAGGAACACCCCGAACACTCCGAGGAACGTCGTCAGGAAGCGGCGCGCGAGATAGAGATCCAGTATCATGCCCGCCGCCGTTGCCTGAACGCCGGAAAATCAGGCCTCTCGCTTATGAGAACCGTTCCTGCGATGGCGGCCAGACCAAGCGCCGCAGCGAAATACACCAGCGGCCATAAGCCGGGGTTCGAGCTGGCGACGTCGATCATCAGGTTGTCCACAAGCTTAAGTCCGATCAGGGCGACAACGGCACCGATGACCTGCTTGAGCGTTCCGAAACGGTTGAGGGATCCCAGCATCAACCCGGCGAATCCGGCGAGCGCCGCCACCATGCCGATTAACGCCTGGCTGATGCGCCCGTGACCCTCTGCAAGCAGGATGGCGGGCGGCAGGCCGACCCGCTCGACCGTAAGCGCGTCCGGCCGGAGCAGTTCAGGCGTCGTGAGTTCCCTGATCCGCACCGCTGGTCTGGTCTGGCTGACCAATGCCGCGACATCGTAGACCAGCCGCTCGAACTGGGTGACGGCGAGTCGCCGTTCATCCAGGGACATGGACTGAACCATTCCGTCGAACATGGCGAGTTTCGGGCCGGTTTCATGGCGCACCAGGAACGCCCGCCTGGCCATGTAGGTCACGTTTCGGACGGAGCTGCGCGTGTCCATGAGGAAGATGTTGTTCAGCTCTCCCGATAACGCGATCTCGCGGACATAGAACGAGATCCCGTCCGTTGGATGGACGAGTTCGCCCTCGGTCAGCAGACGGGACGATATGTTCGCGGATATATCTTCCTGGCGCTCCGCCAGCTGCCTTGCAGATATCGGACCGGCGATGTGGGTAAGCATGGAAATGAGCAGTGCGACGAAGACGCCAAAAACCATGGCTGGACGCATTAGACGCCATCGGCTCCACCCGGCCGCCTGGACAATGACAAGTTCGCTGTCTGAGATGAGGCGGCTCGCGACGTGGAGCGATGCCGCGAACGCCGCGACCGGCAGCGTTATCCTGATCGCGTTTGGAAGTGTCAGTAAGGTGACTTCGAAAAAGACCCCAGCGGACTGACCGTCGGAAATGAGATGGTCGAACAGGCGAACCGCCTGATTGATCCAGTAGACCCCCACCAGTACCACCGCAAAGAGGCTGAACAGCATCATCAGCTTCGACAGGACGTACTTGTCAAATCTACTAAAGCTGGGCACAGAGCGAAACGCCCGCGGTTGTTTCTAACTCGATTGTAACCGAATCCGTCCTTGCCGCAAGTGGGCCTGTGCTGGCTGGACAGTGGCTGGCCAATCGATTGAAATCGGCATAAGCAGACGCTGAACACCGGAGACGATGGAAAACAGGCAATGACCGTTCCGATAGAATTCAGCATCGTTGAGACTGACCTGGACCGCATCGCCGGAGCGAAGGGATGCGTCGCGTTAATTGTTCCCGAGGACCGTCGGCTGGATCCCGCGGGACGGCGGGTGGACCGTCTGACGGGTGGCGCTCTGTCGAGGCTTGTGAGCAGCGAGTCGTTCGGCAGACTGGAGGCCGGAAAAACCGCCGTGCTGACATGGCCTGCCGGAATGGCGGCGGAAGCCGTTCACGTGGCCAGACTGCGGAAACGGGCGAAACCCGCCGATGTCCGACGGTCAGGCGCCGCGCTCGGCAGGGTGCGCGGCGCTCGGGATCTGCTGTTCATGGCCGGGGGGCCGGCATCGGCGGGCGATGCGCTGCTTGGCCTGGTACTGCGGGATTACGCATTCACTGATCACAAGTCAGTGGATCCCGATCCCCGGGGTGGAAAAATCACGGTCATGGCGAGTAGGCTGGAAGCAACCCGCGGCAAGGCCGCAGGCGTGCGTCCGCTCGCGGAGGGGGTGTTCCTCACCCGGGATCTGGTGAACGCTCCGTCAAATGTGCTGACCACGGTTGAGTTCGCGAAACGCCTGGAAGGGCTGGCAGATCTCGGCATCGAGGTCGAGGTCCTGGATGAGGCGGAGCTTGGAAGGAAAGGCTTTCGAACCCTTCTTGCTGTCGGTCAGGGCAGCGCAAGCCCCTCGAAAGTCGTCGTTATGCATTGGAAGGGAGGCGGCCGGGCGGCACCTCTGGCATTGATCGGAAAAGGTGTCGTGTTCGATACCGGCGGCATCAGCATGAAGCCCGCCTCCGGCATGGAGGACATGACGATGGACATGGGCGGCGCCGGGGTGGTGGCCGGGGTCATGAAAGCTCTGGCGCTCAGGAATGCCAGGGCGAACGTCGTTGGTCTCGTCGGCTTGGTCGAGAACATGCCCGACGGCCGCGCCCAAAGACCCGGTGACGTGGTCAGGTCGATGAAGGGTGAAACCGTCGAGGTCATCAACACGGATGCCGAGGGCAGGCTCGTGCTGTGTGATGTCATGTGGTACGCTCAGGAGCGGTTCAAACCCACGGCGATGGTCGATCTCGCTACCTTGACTGGAGCCATAATCGTCGGACTTGGTCATGAAAACGCCGGCGTGTTTTCCAATGACGATGGTTTCTGCCGCGCGTTTCTGCGCGCGGCCGAGACCGAAGGTGAGGGAGCCTGGCGTATGCCGCTTGGCGCGGCCTACGACAGGATGCTCAAATCCGACATCGCGGACATGAAAAACGTGGGAGGCCGGCCCGCGGGAGCGGTGACGGCGGCGCAGTTCCTGCAGCGTTTCGTTAAAGACGGATTGCCCTGGATACATCTTGACATCGCCGGTGTCGCCAGCACCAAGTCCGAAACGGCACTGGCGCCGAAGGGCGCCTCCGGTTGGGGTGTTCTGGCGTTGAACCGTCTGATCTCGGACCGGTTTGAAGGCTGAAAGCCGGGTCGGAGTTGACCGTGGGCAAAAACCGCGGGTTGCGGCCCCGGACACTCCGTCCACGAGGGAGTCCGGAATTCAGTGGACGGTCGACCTTATTGGTCCGGACCCTCAGTTGGTGGACTCCGCGCTCGCTCAGCGGATTGGCGTAAGTGCCGGGTGTGGCGTCCGCGGCGGCTCCCGAAAGCGGCGCTTCGCGAGTATGTCCGCCGCGGACGCCTTCAGGCGGTGCGTGAGGTCAGTGTCGTGCGTGGTCTACATGACGTTCTTCCTCCCTCCCGTCTCGGCTGTACCAGGGCATAGGTGGTCATTGAGGGAATTCAGGGAGATCCGATGAAGGAAGGGGAACGGCGCGACGGTAAAACAGGGACAGCCCTGCGAACCGGTTAACGGGCGACCGGAAAAGCGGAGCGTCACTTCGTGGCGAAAACCTGACTTTTTCGACAGCGTACGCGGAAAGGACCGGGTTACGCGGGTTTGATCGGTTCCGAATCCGGTACCGCGCTCATGGGTCCGGGGATAGATGCCGGAGATGCTTCGTGAGGGTATGGCCGGGTTGGCCGGTGATGTTAGATTGGAGGCTGGCACGTATGGGGGAGGCTTATTTCTATCACCTGACACGTCAACCACTCGAGGAAGTTCTGCCAACGCTTCTCGACCGCGCCCGCAAAGCGGGTTGGTGGGTGGCCGTGCGTGGCGTTGACGCCGGGCGCATGGACTGGCTTGACGAGAAGTTATGGCTCGACCCGGATGGTTCGTTCCTCCCGCATGGCCGGGCCGGGGGGCCGCATGACGCCGCCCAACCGGTGTTGTTGACAACGGATTTGGAACTGCACAATGGTGCGGCATGTGTCATGAGCATTGATGGAGCGGAGATAACTCCCGACGAGGTGCGGCGACTCGAACGGGTCTGCGTCCTGTTTGACGGTAACGACGCGAATGCGGTTCAGGTCGCACGGAATATGTGGCAGTCACTGGTCCAGGCGGGCTGCGGGGCGCAGTACTGGAGTCAGGAGAGCGGTAGATGGCGGAAAGAGGCTACCGCGTGAGCGCACCGGTTTCCGGCAACGGTGGTTCAGCGTGCGTTGTGCTTCCCGGGCCGCCCCGTAGGTCGGTAGGGTATCGCCGACGGTGGTTCCGCGGACATTCAGTTACGTCCGCCGGTTTTCCGTCGCCTTCGGCCCGCCCGCCCGCCGGTGGACGCCGCCTGTGATGCCGCGGGAAAGGTCTGTCCGTCATTCACGGCGTCCATGACGCGTGCGAATCTTATCCATTTTCCGCCGTTGGCATCGTGGTTCATCAGGAAGTTGGCCGCATGGACCGCTTCCATCTCCACCGGACGGACCGGGTTCATGATCGCGCTCGTCATGCCCGCGGCAATGGCCATGGGCAGAAAGGCCGCGTTGATGCCATGACGGTGCGGGAGGCCGAACGAAATGTTCGAGGCGCCGCAGGTCGTGTTGACCCCCAGCTCCTCCCGGAGCTTTCGCACGAGCGAGAACACCTGTCGCCCTGCGGTCGCCATCGCGCCAACCGGCATGACCAGAGGATCAACGACTATATCCTCGCTCGGGATGCCGAAATCCGCCGCACGTTCCACGATTTTCCTTGCCACCTGGAACCGAACGTCAGGATCCTCGCTTATACCGGTGTCATCATTCGATATCGCGACAACCGGGACATTGTGCTTTTTCACAAGCGGCAGGATCGCCTCCAGCCGTTCTTCCTCGCCCGTGACCGAATTGAGCAGTGGACGGCCGTATGCGACGCCAAGTCCGGCTTCGAGCGCACCTGGAACGGAACTGTCTATACATAAAGGAACGTCGACAAGCCCTTGGACCAGCTCGATCATTTTTTTCATGAGCGGTGGTTCGGTCTCGTTTGGATCGGGGTTTGAATTATAAACGACTCCTGCGTTCACGTCGAGGATCATGGCCCCGCAGGCTACCTGCTCCAAGGCATCTTTCTCGACGGTCGAGAAGTTTCCTGCCTCAAGCTGTTCGGCGAGGATCTTTCGGCCGGTTGGATTGATCCTTTCGCCAATAACGCAGAACGGCTCGTCAAACCCGATGGTGACGGATTTGGAGCGGGATTCGACGACGGTGCGGATCATCCGGAAACTCTCCAGTTCATGCCGCGCTTGCGGTGCGGACGGTGACGCCGCCATGTTCGGCGGCCCAGTTCACGCAGGCCTCCAGTCCACCAATCGGGAAGAAATGGACCCGCTCGATCCCGCCGTCAGCGTCGGCGGCATTGTATGCGGTAAGTTTCGAGATCAGTTCGGCCGGCTTGAACGGGCGCACCAGCTTTGTCAGATCCCTCGCTCGCCGTTGCAGGACTCCTAGGGAATTTCCCACGCCGCACGCAATGGCGAATTTGATGAGTGTCTGTAGCCTCGCGGGTCCGGCGACGCCGACATGGACCGGAAGGTCGATGCCCTCTTTGGCGAGCCGCCTGACCCATGCGACGATTGGTTCCGCTTCGAACGCGAACTGGGTCACGATCGCCATTTCCGCATTCGTGCGCTCCGAGAACGCCTGCTTCCAGCGCAGGGCTTCCATGGCGTTTCTCTCGGTTCCGTCAGGATCCATGTCCCTGTTTCCCTCGGGATGACCCGCGACGTGAAGGCGCGTGAAGCCGTTTATGTCGAACAGACCGGTTTCTATGAGCTGCATGGATGAGTGAAACGTACCCGACGGTTCTGCCACGCCGCCCGCGAGCAGCAACGCCTGATTTATTCCGGCCTCTCCCTGATAGCGGGCGATCCAGTCTTTCAGGGTGCGCGTATCTGGAATGATTCGCGCCGGAAAGTGTGGCATGACGGTAAAGCCGTCACGCGCGATTCGAGCGGCTGTCTCAACCATGTCCTCAATCGGGGTCCCCTGCAGATGGGCGATGTAGACGCGGGTACCATCGGGCAGGAGTGCACGGAAGTCCTTGATCCTTGCCGCGGTTCGCGGCATGACCTCGATGGAGTAGTTCCGCAGGATCGACCTGGTCCCGTCCTCTGACTCTCCGGTGTGGTCGAGAGCCATCGGAAAACCCGTAAGTGCCACCGCGGTCTCTGGTGCGGCCGGGAGTTTCACGCCCATCCATCCTTTTCTATGAGCGCCTTCAGTCTCTTGGGTCCATATTCCGCATCGATCCGGCTGGCTTCGGTGCGGGCCACTTCGTCCTGATCGCCCTCAACCAGGTAGGCGGACGCTTTACGGAAGCCGTTGAGGTAGTCGTCGGTGCCCGTAACGCCGGCCTTCATCGCGGCTCGGTCAATTGCCTGCTCGAAGCGTTCGGGTAACGCGGCCTTCGCACCATGCCGCCCCTTACCGACAATGATCTGGGCTGGTATGTCGCGCCAGTAAACGACAGTGACATCGGGCATCTTCGGCACCTTTCCTGGAACCTGTGCGCTTGTACGCTTCTGAATAACACTGTCGGCGCCTTTTTTCGACACCTTCAGGCCATGATGCGACGGTCTGCCGAAGGCCACCCGCCATATACCGGCGTCAATAAGGCCGGACCAAGCAATCGCGGGTCCCGGATTCCGTCAGACGATTTTTGGAGGATTACGTCCCTTTGAAGTTCTTGGACGGGGCGGGTCCGATCTCCGCAGACCATGCAGATAAGAGCGATCATCATGAAAAAGGGCGACCGTAGCCGCCCCTTCCGGGTGTGTCTGTGTGCTGCGATCAGCGAATCAGCACTCCGGTTTCATGGCACAGGATTGCAACCGTTGTTCGGCGAGTTGGGGACTACGACCTGGAAAGCAACGCTGGGGTCGCCCATGTATTTCGGCCCAATGATACTGTACTCCTCACCGTCGACAGGCTCAAGACGGAAAACCCAGTGCTCGCCGCCATGAAAGGCGGGCAGACTACTGCTAAAGTCCCAGCTGGTCGCGAACCCCTTACTTCTCTCTCGCCCTTCACTGATGCAGGGAATGTCGGCATTGGGCTTGGCGCGAACCCGGATGGTCTTCAGGCCGTGCCTGATCTCAAGTGGAGTGGCGCTCAAGTGGCTCCAGCCGCTCCCTGCATCGATTTGCAGTTGATTGGCAGTGCCCGAAAGGGCGGTATTCAGGGCAAGTTTCACTCTGGCCGGCTCGCACTTGAAGACTTCCGGTAACGGATGACCTTGAGACCAGGTGTTGCGTTGATGTTCACTGAGGCAATAGAACCGCCCGCCTGAAGCCCGGATGCGCAGCGTTTCATAACCATAGTTGCCACACCCCCAGACGAGGCCGCCGCCCTCCAGCCAGACATTTGAGTTGGTTGCTTGGGCATGGACGGCTGCTGGAATGACCGCCATTGCCACTAGGGCAGCAGAGATGGCGTGACAGTATGGTCTGGATGGCAAGACCTTCCGTCGGGCCTTGCGGGGTCTATCCCAGCAATGGTACGAAAAGTCCCACAGGATTTTGGTTTGTCTCGGCTCAGCAAGGACTTGATGGGATTCTCTGCCTCCCGAAATCCCGACAACCGATCCCCCTCAGTTCCGGGAGGCGAATGCCGTCGGCGTCGGGCCCGAGACGAACCCGCCGTTGCCTCCGGCACAGCGTGCCGCGGACTGTCCCAGTTGAACCCTTCCGGCATGGGGCTCGCGCGCCCTTGTGTCCACAAGGGACACCGGGCGGACTCAAGCGTCCCCGACAGACAATACTTCAAGTGGGACACTTGTCCAGATCGGCCCGGCCTGTGTCAACGGGGTCAAGCGGCCCGAAGACAGATCCTCAGGCCCTGTCGACACACACACCCTGTGGGACTTTTCGTACCATTTTGGGATAGACCCCATGTGTTGGGTCAGCCGGGCAACCACATTGCCACCGATACAATCTCAGTCTATTTGTCGATCAGTTTGTTGGAGCAACCCTCATGTCGGCAATGCCAAGACTAAAATCCGTCAGCATTCGCGGTTTTCGGTCTCTCGCCGATGTTGAGCTGTCGGATCTGGGTGACGTCAGCATCTTGATCGGTGCCAACGGCTCAGGCAAGTCGAACTTCGTTCGCTTCTTTGAAATGCTCAACTGGATGCTTCGGTCTCGTAGTCTGGTGAATTTCGTTGAGCGTTATGGGGGAGGCGATGACCAACTGTTTGGCGGGAGTCAAACCACCCCGGCCATGCAGGCCGAGATCAACCTGGAGACTCAGCAAGGCCAAAACGACTATCAATTCACCCTCGCACACGCTCACCCTGACCGATTGATGTTTACTAAGGAAGCCTTTCGATTCAGCAGCAAGGAGCGTCCAGCCGAGGCCCGGTGGGAAAATCTCGATATCGGCGGGGACCGCCGTGAAGCGCAAATCGTAGAGGTTGCACACTCTCCGCAACCCCCGGGAGTCAACAAGACGACCGCACGAACGATCACGCATTTGCTACGGGACTGTGCTGCCTACCAGTTTCATGACACCTCCAACAGATCGAACTTCAAGATCAGTTGGGACATGGAAGATAACGCTACCCTGCATTCCCACGGAGGGAACTTGGCAGCGGTGTTGCACAGAATTGAAAATGAGGACCACCGCCGATTTGAACTCATCTGCAGCCACATCAGTCGTGTGCTGCCCATTTTTGACCAATTCAAGATCGAAAGCAGCTACAACAAAGTCCGCCTTAGGTGGAAGGCGAAGGGAACCGACAAGACATTCGGGGCTCATCTCACGTCAGACGGGTCCCTGCGCTTCTTTGCCCTCGTCACACTTCTGAACCTCCCCCGGGAGATGCTCCCCAGCGTTATCCTGCTGGATGAGCCTGAACTCGGCCTGCATCCTGCGGCCATATCGCTGATCGGTGGTATGATCAAAGCACTGGCTTGCGACGTGCAGGTGATTGCTGCGACCCAGTCGCCTCTTCTTGTAGACGAGTTCGATTTGAAGGATATCATGGTTCTTGAGGCGAAGGAGGGCCGCACGACCTTCCGCCGACTCGACGCCAAAAACTATCAGGATTGGCTTGACGAGAGTTTCGCACCCGGTGAACTCTGGCAGAAGAATCTCATCGGAGGTCGCCCATGATCCGCCTTGCGATCTCGGTGGAGGGCCGGACAGAAGAGGAGTTTGTCAAAGATTTGCTGACTCCACACCTCCAGTCATGCGGCATTGCGGCTCAGCCGATCCTGTTGGGCCGTGCGCGAAATCAGAGCGGACACGGTGGGGACGTGACTGTTACGAAGCTCGTCAAAGAGATGATCCGTCTGAAGCAGACGTTCGACGTCGTCACGACCTTTGTTGACTTCTACGGCTTTAGAGGGAAAGGACAAAACTCTGTTGACGACTTGGAGAAAAAGATTCGCACAGATATTGAGGAAAGGATCGGTTGGACGGATGACAAAATCATTCCATATGTCCAGATGCACGAATTCGAAGGCTTGCTGTTTTCCAATGTAAAGGCTTTCTCGGTGCTGCCTGACCTTCCACATGCGACCATCAGTGCTCTTGAGAAAATTCGGTCAGGTGTCGCAACACCAGAACACATAAACGACAGCGGGCCCACTGCTCCAAGTTACCGCATTCAAGGCGAGGTTCCGCAATATCAGAAGGTTACTCATGGACCCCTGATCGCCGCCAGAACGGGACTGGAGAAAATTCGTACAGAGTGTCATCGCTTCAATGCTTGGCTCGAGCACCTGGAAACCTTGCAAGAGCGGGTAGACCGCGGCTGAGGGCAGAATACCACTCCAAGCCGGCTTGATCTGCTCGTTCTTTTGGTCGCCCAGAACGTCAGTGGTTGTCGGGCCAAGCAACTCGACGAGGAGAACCTCTTACACAGCCACAACTGGCGGGGGTCAGGATTTTGAAGTATAGCGCTGACGTCTGCCGGTGGTGGCACGCCCCCGCATGACCGCCCCCGCACGCCCCTGATCCCGAAAACACTTCTTGAGGGCCAGGTTCAGCCTTCTTGCCGCCATGTACGCCCTTTGTCATGCGCTGTAATGGCCAGACCGATGAGATGTGCCAATCCCATGTCTGTGCCGATCTGGCCACGAGAGGGTGCGCCGGCGGCCTGTAGGGAGTTCTGGTGTCAGAGCCGCTCCGCCACCCGCCGTGGCGTGAGGATGGTGAGGCGGGAGCTGTTGCGGACCAGGTGCAGCCGGGAGAACTGCTGCGCCGGCGACCAGCCGATCCAGCGGTCGCGCGCGGCCAGCCTGGACGCGCCCGGCCGCCAGCCGCCCGGCGCCAGCCAGGTCCCGCCGTGCAGCGCGACATGGCGCAGGCCCTTGCCGACGATGCCGTGGAACCGCAGGTAGTGATGCTCCCCGGCCAGACGGTCTCGGAGCCGGTGCCCGCGCCCGCCGCGGGTCGGGCGGACCGTGACCTCGCGCGGGTCGACGGACGAATCCGGTGCCGCAGGAATCACCATGGACGCCAGGCTGCCACATGGAAAACGAAATGGCCACCCCCGAAATCACGGCGTGGCGGTCGCCGGGCCGACAATAAAATCGCCCTAGGTGTGACCGACTTTGCCGGTGATTGCTGTTCCATTTTGCCGTACAGTGCTGCCAGCGTGTCCGCGACCGACCGGAAAGGCCGGTGCGCGTAGTGCTGTTGGGGCGGTTTCAGGAATGCGGATCACTTGGCGCGGAAAGAAGGGATCAGGGGTACAGGCACCCGGACGTGGTTGCGTATCCGCAGGGACCGGGAGAGGAAGGGGTTACGGTCGTCCGTGCGTACATCGGGGCGGCCACATGCGGCACCGGATCGAGGGTGGCACTCAAGCTGCGGCTGAAGATCTGCGCAATGACCCTCAGGCTGCCCGACCTGCTTGAACGGCCGACGAACCAAGCAGTCGCGACATAACCGACAAAGTTGGGTTAAACCCAAGATTCACTTGCGCGGCTCCCGGTGGATTGGCTATGCTGCCAATAACCGGAATTCGGGGTGCTGGGGGTTGTGGCCAATCTGACTCCAATGAAATTTCCAATGCCGGTGGAGCGTCCCGCGCTGGCGCCTCCCGATCCGGTAGAACCCTATGCCGCTCTGGATCTGGGTACCAACAGTTGCCGCATGCTGATCGCACAGCCGAAGGGCAGCCAGTTTCATGTGATTGACAGCTTCTCGAAACCGGTACAACTGGGTTATCGACTGGAAAGCCGGCGGAATTTGAGTCGCGGGTCGATGGAGCGGGCGCTTGGTGCGTTGCGGATCTGCCGACAGAAGCTTGATCGGCACGGAGTCCGGCGCATGCGGCTTGTCGCGACCGAGGCCTGCCGCCGGGCGGCTAACAGTGAAGAGTTCCTGGAACTCGTCAGGCGCGAGACAGGGCTTGGGCTTGAAATCATCGATCCCCAGGAGGAAGCCCGGCTCGCCGTGGTCTCCTGTGCGCCACTTGTCAGCACCAGAACCAAACGGCTTCTGGTCATCGACATCGGCGGCGGGTCCACGGAGCTTGTGTGGATCGATCTGACCAGCGTGCCCCATGTCGACCGCCCACGGGCCATCATGCGGCTGCATAGCGGTTTCAAACCGGTCAGCAGTCCTTTCCCCCATGCCAAGGTCGTCGACTGGAAGTCAGTTCAGCTCGGTGTCGCGACCCTTTGCGACAAATTCAGCGATGTGGAGGACGACGCCGGCAAATTCGCGCTGATGAGTTGCCATTTCGAGGAGAAGCTGACCGATTTCATGCCGTATGACGAGTTCCACGAAAAAGGCGGGTTTCAGATCATCGGAACCTCCGGAACCGTAACCACGATCGCGGCGAGCCATCTTGGTCTGAGGCGGTATGACCGAAACAGGATCGACGGGTTGCGAATGACGTCGGACCAGATTGGCAGGGTGATACGCGCCTACCTCAGGCTGGGTCCCGAAGGCCGTAGGCAGGATCCCCGGATCGGACGGGACCGTCACGTTCTTATCATGTCGGGTGTCGCGATCCTGCATGCGCTCCTGAGGACGTGGCCAACCGACCTGCTTTCAGTAGCTGACCGTGGTCTGCGGGAAGGACTGCTATATGCGCAGATGTATGCGGACGGGGTTCTGGAGGACAGACCCTACTGAAATCCTTCGATAGCGGAACATGTCTCCGCGCAGGTATGTGCCGCCGATGCGCGGGCGGCTGATCCGGAAGGGAATATGGTCAGGAAAACAAGCGGCCGCGGTCAGCGGGAACTCCGGGTCAAGGTCAGGACCGCGAAGGGACGGCGGCCGGGTTCAACGCGATGGCTGGAGCGCCAGCTTAACGATCCTTACGTCAGGCGCGCCAAAGCAGAAGGTTATCGCGGCCGCGCGGCGTTCAAGCTCATGGAACTTGACGACCGGTATGGGTTTCTGGTTCCTGGAGCTCGGGTTGTCGATCTCGGGTGCGCTCCGGGTGGCTGGAGTCAGGTGGCGTCCAGCCGGGTGAACGCGCTGGGACTGCAGTCAGGCAGGGCGGTCGGCAGGGTCCTGGGCGTTGATCTTCTGGCGGTTGACCCAATTCCGGGGGTAGAGTTCCATCAAATCGATTTCCTGTCCGAGGACGCGGATCGACTGGTGATGGATTGGCTTGGTAGCGCGGCGGATGTAGTGCTTTCGGACATGGCGGCGGCGGCATCAGGTCACAGGCGGACAGATCATCTCCGGATCATCGCGCTATGCGAAGTGGCGGCGGAATTCGCCGTTGACGTGCTCGAGAAGGGAGGTGTTTTCGTCGCCAAGGTGCTGGCCGGCGGTGCGGAGAGCAATATGCAGAATATGCTCAAGCGGCGCTTCGTAAAAGTGATGAACGCGAAGCCGCCCGCGTCACGGGCCGACAGCGCGGAGCGCTATGTCATCGCGATGGGTTTCCGGGGGACGGGTTTCCGACAGCCCTTAGCGACGATACCCGGGCCGGACGATGACTGAGACGGCGTCTCCGGCCAAGGATACGGTGGATGGCCCGGCCGCTCATGCAGGTAAGGCGTCCTTGTCCCGGTCGGCAAGCCATTCCTTCAGTTTGGACCAGCGCTGGCGGCCGGAGACATTCCCCGTCGCTATGGCCACCGCCTTTTTCTGCCCAACCAGCACGACAAGTTTCCTGCCGCGGGTGACGGCGGTGTAAAAAAGGTTTCTCTGCAGCATCATGTAGTGCTGGGTCATTATCGGTATGATCACGGCCGGAAACTCCGACCCCTGGCTCTTGTGGACCGTGATCGCATAGGCAGGTACCAGAGTGTCAAGTTCATTGAAGGGCAACGTAACGGGACGGCAATCGAATCTGACGGTGATTTCGCCCTCGTCAGCGTCGACCTTTTCGACCAGTCCGATATCACCGTTGTAGATATCCCTGTCGTAGTCATTCTGGATCTGCATCACCTTGTCACCTGTGGCGAACGTCCAGCCAAAACGCTCAATCTTTCCGTCCGCGTCGGGATTTAGGCACGCCTGGAGTTCGATGTTTAGCGAGCGGGCGCCTATGCCACCGCGGCTCATCGGGCACAGAACCTGGATATCCCTGACCGGATCCAGCCCAAATCGGCGGGGTATGCGGTTACGGACCAGCTCAATGATCCGGGATACCGCCTGCTCGGGACCGTCCGCGGGCACGAAATAGAAATCGCTGTCACCCACAGGAGTGCTGAGATCCGGGAGGAGACCCCGGTTGATCCGATGGGCACTGGTGATGATTCCGCTCCGCGACGCCTGACGGAAGACCTCTCGCAGGGCAATCACCGGAACGGTTCCGGACTCGATGATATCGGCGAGCACCTGTCCTGGGCCGACTGAAGGAAGCTGGTCGATATCCCCGACAATGAGTAGCGCCGCATGGTCCGGAATGGCCTTGAGCAGTGAATTCATCAGCGAAACGTCCACCATTGAGCACTCGTCGATCACGAGCAGGTCGCAGTTCAATGGGTTTTCAGCGTTCCTCCTGAATCCGAAGGATATGGGGTCGAACTCGAGAAGCCTGTGGATTGTCTTCGCTTCCCTGCCGGTCGTTTCCATCATCCGCTTCGCCGCACGGCCGGTGGGGGCGGTGAGCAGTATGTCCACGGAACGTTCCTCGAGGATACGCAGGATTGAGTTAACTATGGTTGTCTTGCCGACACCCGGGCCACCGGTGATGACGAGAATCTTTGAACTTAGCGCGAGCCGGACGGCATCCTTCTGGCGATCCGCCAGTTGCATGCCGGTGCCTCTTTCCACCCATGGAAGCGCACGTTCAGCATCGATCCGGCTCCAGGCCGCCGATCCATCCGCGATCCGTGCGAACTGTTCGGAGATTCCGCGTTCCGCTGCGTGCAGTTTGGTCAGGAACAGACACTCGGTATCCCGGATCCGGTCGGATGTCACGGTGCGTTCCGCGAGTTCCACTTGGATCGCATCCTCGACGAGGTCACCGGGAACCTCCAGAAGTCTTTCCGCAAGCGTGACAAGTTCGGTGCGCGGCAATCCGCAGTGTCCGTTCCCTACGGCCTCGTTCAGGGCGAAGGCTATTCCCGCGCGCACACGGATTGACGCCGTTTTTTCGATCCCCAGTCTTTCGGCGATCAGGTCAGCGGTCCGGAATCCCATACCGAAAATATCCCGGGCGAGACGGTAGGGATTTTCGGTCATTACCTGCACGGAGCTCACTCCGTAGGTCCTGAAAATCCTTACGGCCCTTGAGGTTCCGACTCCATGCTGATGCAGGAAGACCATGACCTCCCTGATGACCTTCTGGTCCGCCCAGCCGTCGGTGATCCTGGCCGCGCGGATGGGACCGATTCCGTTCACCTCGCGAAGACGTTCGGGGCTGGCTTCGATAATCTCGAAGACATCGGTCCCGAAGTGTTTTATCAGCCGTTTCGCGTAGACGGGCCCGATTCCGGATATCATCCCTGATCCCAGATATTTCTCGATACCCTCCACCGTGGAGGGAGATGAGGTTCTGAGGAATTCCGCCTTGAACTGCAGGCCGTGGTTCCGGTCATTGATCCAGTCGCCGGTCGCGGTGATCCATTCGCCGGCTGAGACATTGGGAGAGTGGCCGGTGACGGTGACCAGTTCGCGATGGCCACGTGCCTTGACGCGCAGGACACAGAAACCATTGCGGTCATTATGGAACGTCACGCGCTCGACCTGCCCCGCCAGGATTTGATTCGCGCTGTTTCCGGTGTCTGGCATCGGGGGTAGCAATCCGGCTATCCAAACCTCCCGAACGAAGTTTCCATCGCCTAACGTGTACGGCTGGGGATAATGGAGTGCAGCGACCCGCCGGAGTCCCGCCGTCCGACGGTTGGCCACGCGGGCTGGAACACCAGTTCCCGGCATCTATTGGGTCGACATATCATTTGGGGTATGGCCACGCAATATACCGGGCGGATCGGAATGGCCTTAATCCCCCGACCATGTGATCGTACGGTATATCGAGACCATGGGTCGCTGCGGGCCGCCTGTCCCGGACAGCTGGATTTATCGGGGACATCGGTTTTCGACCGTCCGGCCATTGATGCCCGTAAAGCCGGAATTCAATACCTAAGTCACCATGACAGCTTTGGATGGACGAAGCCTGTTGGCCATAACGTGGGACATTCGCCATGACTGTCAGGCGGTCGAACTGTGGTTCATGCGGGCATCTGTTTCCTGTGGGCGCGGGATACGTCGCCTTTCCGGTTA
Organism: Paracoccaceae bacterium; assembly: GCA_965221405.1. Classification (GTDB taxonomy): domain Bacteria; phylum Pseudomonadota; class Alphaproteobacteria; order Rhodobacterales; family Rhodobacteraceae; genus JAPOUP01. The sequence goes on from CBDCSE010000001.1 coordinate 254,100, forward strand.
TCGGCGGCATCAGCACCCATCACGTGCGTTGACGAATACATTTTGAGTCCGCCACAAATATCTATTGGCTACGTTGGCTGCGCCAGCCCGTGAGACTTAAGCCGGCGAACAGTATCGCGGCAAAGCATACGATCGACGGGCCAGCGGGGGTGTCAAGCATATAGGCCACACGCAGGCCGGCAACCGCGGAGACCCCGCCAATCACGGCAGAGATGAGAGCCATCGTCTCGGGTGTCCGGGCAAGGTTGCGCGCCGCGGCGGCGGGAATGATCAGCATGGCGGCGATCAATAGAACACCGACAACCTTGATCGCGACAGCCACCGTGACGGCTAGAGACAGAGTCAGGACTAACTGCTCCCGCCTCGGATCGAAACCACTGGCATGAGCGAGTTCCCGGTTGAGGGTCGCGGTCAGAAGCGGCGACCAACGCCAACCGATCAGCGCGGCCACAAGCGCCGCCCCGCTCCAGATGACCGCAAGGTCGCCGCCTGATACAGCCAGGATATCACCCAATAGGTAGGCCATAAGATCGATACGGATGCCCGAAAGGAACGAGACCGCGACCAGCCCGAACGCCAATGCGGAATGGGCCAGAACGCCAAGAAGCGTGTCCATGGCATAGCCGCGGCCAGCCAGAAGGGTCACGGTCAGGGCCATCAGCAACGCCACGGCCAGTGCACCTGCGAAGATCGATATCTGTAACGCCAGCGACAGCGCGACGCCGAGGACCGCGGCATGAGCCGTCGCGTCACCGAAATAGGCCATCCGGCGCCAGACCACGAAACAGCCGAGAGGAGCCGCCGCGACAGCGACTCCGATGCCGGCAAGTGTTGCGCGTATCATAAAGTCGTCCAGTATCACCGGCTGGACTCCTGATATTGGGGGTGATGATCGTCGTGATCATGGTCATGTTCGTGCCGATAGAGCGCCAGCGCACCTCCGGTGCCGGTACCGAACAGGGCTTGATACTCCGGAGCCGAGGCCACAACCGCTGGCGTGCCCTCACAGCAAATGTGACCGTTGAGGCAAATCACCCGATCCGACGCGCTCATGACGACATGCAGTTCGTGACTGATCATCAGGACCGCGCAACCGGTATCGCGGCGCACCCCCTCGATACATCGGTAAAACGCCGCCGAGCCGGGCTGGTCCAGACCCTGGGTCGCTTCATCCAGGAGAAGAATCTCCGGCTGATTGACCAGGGCGCGCGCTAACAGAACGCGCTGGAACTGCCCGCTTGAGAGTTGCGACATCTGCCGCTTCGGTAGATCTGACACACCGGCAGTGTTCAGGGCCGCTGCACAGTTTTCGCGATCCACGGCATCGGTCAGTCGCATGAAACGCTCAACGGTGATTGGCAGGGTCGGGTCGATGTGCAGGCGTTGTGGCACATAGCCGATCCTGAGACCGGGCTTGCGCGTTATCCTTCCCGCCGCAGGTTCGGTCGCCCCAATGATCGCCCGAAAGAGACTTGTCTTGCCGGAACCGTTAGGGCCGACAATGGTGACGATCTCGCCCGGCTCCACGGTTAGGCTGACAGTGTGTAGCACGGTGCGCGCACCGTAGTTGACGCTGAGGTTCTCGATGGCGATCAGGTTCATTCATTCGGTCCCGGACGCACACGTTGCGCAGACACCCTCGACTTCCACGACGGCCCGCTCAATCTGGAACCCTGCGGCCCGTGCTGCCGCCCCAAGAGCTTCCTTAGCGGAAATCCAATGCGCCTCGGCCACAGCATCGCAATAGCGGCATATCAGGAAAGCCGGAGAATGCGTTTCACCAGGGTGTGTGCATGCAACAAATGCGTTCAGGCGCTCGATTCTATGCACAAACCCATGCGTGGCAAGAAAATCGAGCGGTCGGTAGGCGACCGGCGGCTGCGATCCAAATCCCGCATCGCGCAGCAAATCAAGGATTTCATAGGCTCCAAGCGCCCGGTGTTCCTGAAGCAGTAACTCCAGCACCTTCCTTCGCAACGGCGTGAGGCGCAGACCCTGTTCCGCACAGTACGTTTCCGCGGCCGCCAGCGTCTGGCGCACGCAGACACTGTGATCATGCTGCCGAAACCCTAGAGGAATCGGATTTGTGGCTGGCGAAAGGATCTTATCGCTTGTCATGTTATTATATTTCAGGTACCTTATCCGTAATGTAATATGATCACAGGGAGTCTCCAGTGTCCAGAAAACTCATTCATCTCCCGGCTGCCGCCGCGCTTATGGGGAGCGCGGCCATGGCCGACGTGCCTGATGTCGCGGTCGATATCGCGCCCGTGCATTCTCTGGTGGCGCGTGTCATGGATGGTGTCGGCACGCCGGACCTGATCGTGCAGCCCGGTGCCTCGCCCCACGAATACAGCCTGCGCCCCTCCGAGGCGGGTGCGCTGCAGGATGCCAGTCTGGTGTTTTGGATGGGGGAGGACCTGACACCCTGGATGACAGATGCGGTGAAGACGCTGTCGAAGGATGCGGCTGTGGTGACGCTGCTGGAAACGGAGGGCACGATCCTGCTCGATTTCCGGGAAGGGGCGCTGTTCGAGGCGCATGCGCACGGTGATGAGAACCATAAAGAGCATGACCATGGCGGCGAACATGATCGCGAAGCGCACGGACATGAAGAGCACGGACACGACCACGACGAACATGAGCACGGTAAAGACGAGCATGGACACGATGAAACTGCCCATGGCAATGATTCGCATGCCCGGGACCATGACGGTCACGGTCATGCCCATGGCAGCCATGATCCACATGCCTGGCTCTCGCCTGAAAACGCCATCACATGGTTGAACCTGATCGCCGCGCGCCTTTCGGTTCTGGATCCTGACAACGCGGGAGCCTATTTCGCCAACGCGGCGGCCGCGGTTGGGGAGATGGAGGCTCTGTCGGCGGAGGTGAGCGGAATTCTTGACCCGGTTCGGGGCGGTAGTTTCATCGTATTCCACGATGCCTACCAGTATTTCGAAGTGGCCTTCGATTTCCCGGCCGCAGGCGCGATCTCACTGGGGGATGCCACGGATCCCGGTCCGGCGCGAATCGCTGAGATCCAAGGTCGAATCCTTGAGGAGGCCATCGACTGCGTCCTTGCCGAACCACAGTACAATCCGGGTCTTGTCGCTACCGTCCTTGCCGGGACACAGGCCAATACCGGGGTGATCGATCCTTTGGGCGCGGCACTTGAGCCGGGGCCCGGCCTTTACCCGGAGGTGATCCGCAACCTGGCAACAACGCTCGCCGAATGCCTGTGAGGACCTAACGTTGATCGGCTGAGGCCTGCCGATATCGGCATTACTCAAATGAACAAGGTGACTGCTGTGTGGTGAGACAGACTATGTGGGGTGTATCGTGCGCCTCTGCCTTCGGAGCGCTGACGGCCTTGGAGCAAAGCACATACCATGTCGCCACTCTGCATACTGGGTATCTTACAAACAATTCGCGGGCTGTCTTACGGATCCGCTTCAAGACGGCGATCGATTCGAACATCCCCTTCAACTCCGGTCGCAGTATCGATCCCGGCGATGCGAGATCGAGCGGCTGCTTCGCCTGTGGCGGCGCACGGGCGCAGATTCTGGCCTGCCTGTACGGGTCACGGAATGCAGCCGGGCAGTGGGCACGGACTGACGGCGGTGATGGCTACACATACACTCTCTCCGGCACGGAGAGAGCCAGGCTGGGCTGCTCGACGAACTGAACGGCTCGACGTCGCTCTGGCGGACAGGAAGGGGCAGCCTCTCTCCATGGGAAACCACATGACCTGCAACCTAACCCGCTGCCCCATCGGGGTGTTGGGCGACACCCTCGGCGGCAGGACTTTCCCACGCCACGGTGAACGTGTCGCTTGGGGGCCAGATCGGGTATCGGGGTGACTGGTTTGGGCCGGTTCCCCGTCAGAGGTGGCCGTCCGGACACCGGAACGGCTTCTTTCCGGGTCCGGAAGCGATTCGTTTTCCCGGTTTCCGCGTCGATGTGGCGGTTCACTGCCAAGAAAAACTGGCGGTGGGATGACCCTGCCTCGGCGGGCCCCCTCCTTGAACTTCGAGACTTTCCAGGCTACTTCTGGAGCGATTGAGGCTTTTCATTCCACGTTGAACTGGATCGAGACATGCGGCATCGCCATCTTGTTAATACGGAATCCGCCGCACGGTCGCCGATGGCGATCGACGACATCATCGCGCGTGGATTATGGCAGGACTGGGCGATGCTTCGCCGGTGGTGCATCGAGGAGCCGTCCCTGCTGGGAGTCGTGGAGCGTGTCTGCGGTATGCATATCGGCGATCCTGGAGCGCAGCGTCACCACTTCTGGCATGCTTACGCGCAGACGCATCGCAGTGCTTCATCCTGACTGGGAAAAGGTCGTGTCTGCCGCGGCACGCCTGCAGCGGTATTTCCCGGACGCGGTCTTGGTTGGTGGAACGGCAGCCAGTGTTCATTCCGGACATCGCTTCTCCCGCGACGCGGATCATGTGCTGACCGATCTACGGGAACGGTTCGACGAGGTTCTCGCGGACCTGGAGTCCGTCGCTGGCTGGAAGACCGCCCGTATCCGTCCGCCTGTTCTGATTCTCGGTTCACTTGACGGTATCGAGACCGGGGTCAGGCAGCTCATGCGCAGCCGACCTCTGGAAACGGTCGAAATGTCGTGCCGCGGCGAAAGTGTCGTAGTTCCGACCCTAGCGGAGACGCTGCGGATCAAGGCGGTATTGATTCTGAAGCGAAACGCCTTGCGCGACTACGTCGACTTCGTCGCCCTGAGTTCAGGTCTGGGACACGATGGAACGGTCGAGGCCATGGTGCCGTTTGATGAACTGTATCCCCAGGAGAACGGCCAGTCCGCCGCGCAGCAGCTTTTGTCTCAGCTGGCCAACCCTCTTCCCGGAGACCTGGGAAAGGAGGGAACGCAGGTGTTCCGTGGTCTGGCCAAGGATCTGCGGGAGTGGAATGCGGTCCGTGACCGCTGCAGGTCCGTCGCTGTTGCGCTTTTTGATGGGCTCGCAGGACCGAAAGATTCAGGCAAAGACGACTCGCGTCTGCCGGAACCGTCTTCGTTCGACGACCTGTCGGATCGCCTGAGGACGTGATGCGTTCCCGGGAAACTGTCCGAGCCCGCGGTTCGTGCCTTCGCCGCCATCTCCGGAACCACTCCCGGCTCGCGACATGTCCTACGGTTCCGGATCTTTTGCGATGGGCCGTGCGGCGCGTTTGGCCAACGTGTCCGACAATTCAGGATGGTGGATGCCGGCAAGGTTTCGTCCCGGCTGCATGGCCCTGAGTTCAAGGCTCAGGGTTTTCGTCGACGATGTCGCGCACATGTCCCCTGCGGGAAACGCAAAGGCATCCTGGTGCGGCAGGGAAAATCCGGGTTCCCGAAGCCAGTGCGGCTCGGATCCTGAACGGTGCGCAGACGTGGCACTGACCTACCCACATGGGAATGGAGCTGTTCAGGTCCGGGCTGGCAGCCAGCATGGTCCGCAAACGTCCGATCTGGAAGGAGCCCGGTGCTTATATTCCTCGTGGCCGACGCATCCCACGCCTTGACGCATGGCGCCAGACGTCGCTACGATCTGGCTGATCGTCTCTCCCGCCTACTGCGGGTGTCCGGGATCCCGTCAGTTCTTGTGGGATAGTGGGATCGGATGTCTCCGGGACTTTCCGGACTCCCGGTATCTGCCATATCCCGCAACCGTCCTGCGCCGGATCCAGCGCACGCTCCAAAGGCAAGTCAAATGGCAAGAGAACTCGCCCCGTGAGCGTTTGAGCCGTGTATGGCTGGCAAATCGCGAGACACTTGGCGGAGAGACAGGGATTCGAACCCTGGGAACCCGTGAAGGCTCAACGGTTTTCGAGACCGCCCCGTTCGACCGCTCCGGCACCTCTCCATGATCGCTTCAGGAGCGGAATTTAGGGCATGTGGAAATCCGGCGCAACCTGATTCAAGGACAGTCAATTGCGAAGTCGAACCGTTCTGATAGGCGATAATTCCAGCCGATGCGTTATCCGCTAGCCCCGGCCACACGCCACCGAAGGTCGCGAGGTGGCGCAGGCCCCGTCTCGCCAGCCGACGGAAGCCGGGCAGTGGTGCCCGTCCATGAGCGCGTCCCGGAGCGAGCGCTCCCCAGGCGGCGTCGCGAGCCGGATCGGGAGAATTTCTCCGGAGGCTCCCGGAGGACCGGGCAGGAATCCACACGCCTGCGAACCGGCATGGCACCAGCATCGCACACGCTGCGCGGAAATCCCGGCGGAAAGTCTGCGGCCCCGCGTTACGGCTTGCGCACGCGTGTGACGGAAGGACACCGGGTGTCAACGAAAATCGACCGGAATTAGCGCGGGATGGTCTTGGGTGTGTTGTGGTGCTCCTTGCCTCTGCCGCACAGGGGCCCTACATTTTCCGGGATGCATTGCTGGTAACGGAAGCACGAATGAGATGACTGGGGAAATAAGGTACATTCGGTTCGAGATCTCCGTTTGGTATGACGAAAGAAAAGACTCCATCCAGTTGCGGAGTCCGGACAAGGACGTGAAGCTTGTCTCGACCGTGCGATCCGACCCTTCAGGGAAGCGCGGTCATCCCAACCTGTTCAACCAGTTGGCTGAAATTCTTCGGAAGCGCGGCAAACCGGCACCGGGGACGAATACAGACACAACCCACGCCTCAGGATTTGTCACACGCTGGTTCGGCACGAATTTTGATGCCGCACTTCGTGTCAGCCAAGAGTATTCCAGGGCAGATATCGACAAAATCGAGGTCAATGGCTGGCTGACCAACGATGCGATCAGGCAAACTTTGCATGACCGATTGAACGCAGGCGATCTCGATGCCTTCATCAACCAACTGAAAGCCATTCATCAGCTTGAACGATGACCCCCCACGCCGCCGCCTTCCACGAGCACAATAAGAAACGCCGCGCCACCACACCCGCTGGCCTGCGGGGCATGCTGGTCCCGACAGCCGCGCCGGGCAGCATTGGCAGGGACGTCGGGTACACCGCGGGACAGCGCATCCCCTTCGCACGACCGTAGTGAACTTCGAGTGCTGTCCTGCCCCTTGATCGTCACGCCGCCTTGCGCCAGACCCAAGGCGGTCTTGCATAACGAGCCGTGATGGGGAAGGCAATCCGACCCCCTCTGCCCCCGCGGACATTTTATGGTACAGTCCCGTCAGGACACGGAAGGGCAACCCTCCGACCTGCCGCCAGCCACGAAAGGCCAGCATGACCCGTCAGTCTCTGCCCATCGGCATCCAGGACTTCACGACCATCCGGCGCGAGGGGTTTTACTATGTCGACAAGACGCCCCTCATCCGGCGGCTGGTGGACGAGGGGCGGCATTACTTCCTCTCCCGCCCTCGCCGTTTTGGCAAGAGTCTGCTGGTGGACACGATCAAGGCCCTCTTCGAGGGGCGGGAAGACCTCTTCCGGGGCCTGGCCATCCGTGGCCACTGGGACTGGTCCGTGACCCATCCCGTGGTGCGGCTGAGCTTTGGCGGGAGGTACGGCACGCCAGAGGACATCGAAGGCGATGTCATTGAGCAGCTGGAGGCCGTCGAGGATGACCATGGCCTCACGCCTGCGCACACATCCAGGACAGGCCCGCGCCGCCTGCGCAACGTTTTGCGCCGTGCGCATCAAAAGACAGGGCACCCAGTGGTGATCCTCGTTGATGAGTACGACAAGCCGATTTTGGACGTATTGCATGACCCCGATCGGGCCCGGGCCAACCGCGACTATCTGCAGGGCTTCTACGGCACCATCAAGGACAGCGCGGCGCATGTCCGCTTTGTCCTTGTCACCGGCGTGAGCATGTTCTCCAGGGTCAGCCTGTTCTCAGGGTTGAACAACCTCAAGGACATCAGCCTCGATCCCCGCTTCGCCACACTCTGCGGCTACACCGATGCCGATCTCGATACGGTGTTCGCGCCCGAGCTGGACGGGTTGGACCGGGAGGCGATCCGCACCTGGTACAACGGCTACAGCTGGCGCGGCAAGGAGCGGCTCTACAATCCCTTCGATGTGCTCCTGCTCTTCGATAACCGGACGTTCAAACCCTACTGGTTCCAGACTGGCTCCCCGACCTTCCTGTTCGACACACTAAAGGCCAAGTCGGTCAGCCCGCTGGACCTGGAGGGACGCCTGGCCGACGAGTCGCTGGTCTCAAAATTCGAAATCGACGCCATTGACGTTGAGGCTTTGTTGTTCCAGACGGGCTATCTGACGATCATGGACGAGCAGAACGATGGCTTCGACACGCTCTATAAGCTGGACTATCCCAATCAGGAAGTGCAGATCAGTCTGAATCGGGGCTTGCTGCAGTATCTGGGCAAGACCGTTACGGAAGTGGCGGGCGAGGGACGTGACCTCTGTGCACTTCTGCAGGACAACGACTTCGTGCGGTTTGCGGACACACTCAAGGCCTACCTGGCCAGCATTCCCTACCAGTGGCACACCACGGGGGATCTGGCCCGCTATGAGGTTTGGTACGCCAGTCTCCTGCACATGTGTTTCCGGGCCATCGGCGTTGATGTGCGCAGTGAGGCGGCCACCAGCCACGGGCGGGCCGACATGGTGGTCTCTCTCGGCGAGCAGGTCTTCATCCTCGAGTTCAAGATGGCGGACAGCACCGACAATGCCCAGACGGCGCTCGACGTCGCCTTCGCCCAGATGCGGGGGCGTGGGTATGCCGACACATACCGCGGCCAGCCTGTCCATCTCGTCGCCATCGCCTGCGGGCGCGACGCACGCAACCTGCTGGAGGTCCGGGCGGAGCCCGCAGACGGTCAGTGACCCGGCCCATAGGCTTTCCAAGGGTTCTTGGCGGCGGCTTGCCACACGGCCATCCCCAATCTCCTCCTTGCCGCAGGACTTTCCCACGCCTTTCTTTCCGCCTGTCCTGTTTGCCTGAAGTGGCCGCCCGGCGGCGCTCCGGACGGATTCCGGCACTGTCCGGCGGCCATGGGCCGACGCGGGTTCCGTTTTCCGGCCCCGGGTGATTCGTTCTGGATGTCTGTTGGCTTTCCGGCAGTGCCGGGACGCGGCGGGCTCAGGGCCCTGATGGCCTGACCGCGGTCCAGCTGCATCCGCCGCCGGGTTTCGGCGGGGCTCCCGGCCCTGCGCCTGTTGGCGAAGATCGCCGCGGGTGCGATGTTGCCGGGGCAGGTGCGGTTCGCCGGGCCGTTGCCCGTGCGCGTCAGGCAGGCGTCCTCGCCGAGGACGCGGTCCCTCTGGCGGTGGTTCATGTTCTTCACGCACCAGTGCGCGGTTCAGGGCGAGCGGCCTCTCCGGCGACGTGGGTGGCTTTCCCCGGCGGTTCCCGGTAGCGGGTGACGCGGGCGACCATCCCGAGCCGCTCGGATCGCCGCTCCGGCCGCCGACCCACCGTCGCGGGGGGCGCACCTGAGGCGCCGTTCCGCCACGCCGCCAGCCCCGGCCACACGCCGCCGAAGGTCGCGAGGTGGCGCAGGCTCCGTCCTGCCAGCCGGCGCAGGCCGGGGCAGTGGTGGCGGTCCATCAGTGCGTCCCGGAGCGGGCGCTCCTCCGGCGTCGCGGGCCGGACCCCGGCCTCCGACAGCGGGAACCCCTCCGGAGGCTCCCGGAGGATCGGACAGGATTCCATGCGCCTGCCAACCGGCATGCCGCCGGTATCGCACACGCTGCGCGGGAACGCCAACGGAAAGTTCCCGGCCCGCGCCCGCGGGCGTGCGACGGAAGGACATCCGGTGTCAACGAAAATCGACCGGATTTAGCGTGGGATGACCCTGAACCGTCCGGAGGACTTGTTGATCGTAACGGTGGCCGACAGTATACAAAATGGTGGCTCCAGCCATCAGCTTAACGATTCTGATCTACCAGGGAGTGCCGGTCATGTCCGACAAGACCGTTCTGGTTATCGGAACATTCGATACGAAAAACGACGAACTGGGCTTTGTTGCGGATGTCATCAGAGGGCAGGGCGGACGGGTCCTGACGATGGATGTGTCCGTCCTCGGGAATCCTTTGCGGGCCACCGATTATTCCAAGCATGATGTAGCCGCGGAAGGGGGTAGCTCTATCGAGAACGCCATCGCCATGGGTGACGAAAATCGCGCCATGCAGATCATGGCAGCTGGTGCCGCGCGGCTCACCTCGAGGCTATATTCAGAGAGCCGGTTTGACGCGATGATTGTCCTGGGCGGCACGATGGGAACGGATCTGGCTCTTGACGTCTGTTCCGCCCTACCGCTCGGCGTTCCCAAATACATCGTATCGACCGTGTCCTTTTCCCCGCTCATTCCGGTCTGGCGTCTGGCGGCGGATACCCAGATGATCCTCTGGGCGGGAGGCCTTTATGGCCTGAATTCAATCTGCAGGACCTCACTCAGTCAGGCGGCCGGAGCCGTGCTCGGCTCGGCGCGGGCGGTGGTACGTCCCGAGCGGAAAAAACCCTTGATCGGAATGACTTCGCTTGGCGCGTCGGCGCTGAAATATATGGTGCCGCTGAAACCGGCACTTGAGGAACGTGGATACGAGGTGGCGGTCTTCCACGCAACTGGCATGGGCGGCCGCGCTTTCGAGAGCCTCGCCCGACAGGGCGCTTTTGCCTGTGCATTTGACTTCTGCACCCAGGAACTGGGTAATCATATCAATGGATCGATTATATCCGCCGGGCCGGATCGGCTAACCGGCGCGGGGTTGAACGGCACGCCGCAGATCGTCGCTCCCGGATGTTATGACCTGGTCGATATTGTTGGCTGGCATCCGCTTCCCGACAAATGGACCGGCCATTCCCGCCACGAACACAACCGGCTGCTCACCTCAGTCGTCCTGAACGGTGAGGAACGCCGTCGTGTCGCCCGCGCTCACACCGAACGGCTGGCCAGGGCGACGGGTCCCGTCGCGTTGCTCATGCCAATGCTGGGTCTTGGAGAATGGGACCGCGACGGAGCCGACCTGCATGATAGGGCGGGACTTGAACTCTTCATATCGGAAATCGAGGCAACGGTGCCGGCGAATGTGGACTTGTATCGTATCGACGCACATATCAATGACGCGCTGTTTGCCACCACCGCACTCCGCGTCTTCGACGATTGGCGCGAGAGAGGTCTGATCACTTGAGCTGGGAATCTGAAGCGTGAAACGACCGTATTCCGTCCGCAACGACCCAGATTCCGTTGGCTATCCCCATGGTTGGGTTGGCGTACCCATCGAAAGTCCGCTGAAATTGACACTCGATGAAGCTCGCCTATCGGAGCGGGATGCCTGTCATACCGGATCCGGTTCATGGAATTTCTTTCCGGCGTGACGCGCATATGCGTTCTGTACGAGGGTCAGCGCTCGGATGATTTCGGTGGTAGGCTCCAGACCCGGTTCTCCGATCGGGTCCCGAAACGTCGCCCGTGGCCACCCAGTGACGCCCGCTCTGGACAATATATTCCTGAGAGGGATAGTTCTTCCAATGCGCGGGCCGGCGTGATCGGTCAGGGTCGGCAAGTCGGAAGTTGCGACGCCCCGCGCCCGGGTTTTTCCGCACCTCCAGATCAGGCTCGGGAGATGAACCCGGTTTAGATGTAAGTCACCTATATGCAGTGTAAGCCATGCCGCATTTCCAGATCGAGTACTCGGCCAACCTTGAAGAAGTCGTCGATATGGGTGCGCTTTGTGAAGCGATACGCGCAGAAGCTGCGCGGATCGAGGTTTTTCCCATGCCGGGCATCCGTGTGCGCGCCACCCGCGCCCAGCACTATGCGGTCGCCGACGGCAGTCCCGCCCACGGGTTTATCGATATGTCGGTGCGCCTGCGCGCCGGTCGTGCGCAGGGCGCGAAGGAGCAGGCGATCCAGCGCGTATTTATGGTGGTGAGGAAATTCGTTGAGCCCGCGATGGCGACCCATTCCATCGCGCTATCGGCCGAGATGCGGGATATCGATGCGGCGCTGTCGCCCAAGTTCGGAAATATCCGTGACCATCTGGAGGATCCGGGATGAGCGTTCTCGGGAAAATCCAAGGAAGATCGAGGGCTATATGTCGTCGTTCCGTGACACGGGTATTCCCCCGACCGGGTCTCGGGACTGGACCTGGAAAGCACGGGGAGAAACTTCAGGTCCATGTCGCGTATCGACAGGAGCGTTATCTGTGATGTGGCCCATGGTGCCACAGAGGATACCGAAGCCACCCGTGCGGGCGGCGTCGGCTTTGGACGCCTCTTGTTTCCACTTGTCAAGAAGCGACTGCATTGTCGTGACAGGACCGGACGCGGCTGTCTTTAGGTCTTCCGAAAGGACGATTGTTCGGCTATCCCGGCCTTGTTTTGGCTATGCGTGTTCCATGCCCGAGAGCCTAAACTGCTTTCCTGTCGCGTAGATCCAATACTCCCTGAGTTCCCTTTCGATACATCGGGTTACCTTCGATCAGCCGGACAATACTCTCTCGGTCATCGGCACGAACAATCCAGATTCCGCCCTCCGGAAATGCTTCTTCACTTTCCAAGCGTTGGTTCGAAGCCTCCGACTTCCAGTCGGATATTGCTTCAGCGAGAACGGAACCGTGTCATGTCCCTGTCCTTCCGGAAACGGGCCCTTGCCCTGGGCGGGCGGCCCGTTTCCGGAAGGACAGGGACATGCAATATGATCGCTCCGCGCACTGCGTCCATCACCACCGGTACCATACCGTCCGGGCGACGGGGCACCGCCACAGGGTCCTGACCGGAGATCCGGGCCTTCGGGTGCGCGCCGTCCGCCGCCAGGTCCGCCGCGGGAACGGCGTTTCCATCCTGCATGGGGTGCTCCCGGGCGACCACGTGCACATGTCCGTGTCGGTGCCCCCAGAACCCGCCATCTCCGGTCCCGTCCGCAGGATGGAAGCCCGTCCGTCCCACAGGATCCGGCGCGGGTTCCCCGAAATCCGGAAGAGGTACCGGGGACGCCGGTTCCGGGGCCTGGGCCACTTCCCGGCAACAACCGGCGCCATCGCGGACGGACCCGTACTCGGTATCCTGACAGGCACTTCCCTGACGCTACCGGCGCCAGCCGGTAGTTATTCACTTTCCAGAGAAGCGCCATCCAAAAAAATCTCATTTTAGGCGGTACGATAAGCCATTTGATCTCGGAAATGTTGCTTCCGCATTTCCACCATTTCCGGCCCGTCCCTGAAAATCACGACCCAGTGGTTCATTTGCGCATCGGCGGGACTTTGTTTGGGTCCAGTTTCAGCTCAACGAGAATTGGGCCTTTCCTCGCCTTGATGGTTTCAATTGCGGCTTCCAGCTCTTCCGGCGAGGTGACTGCTACACCCTCTCCGCCAAGCGATGTGGCGACTGCCGCCAATGAGGGCCATTCAAACTCGGTCAGTGAGGGATCCATATTTTTTTCCTGCATTTGAATATGCTCCGCGCCGTACGCAGAATCGTTGCAAACGATTACGATCAAGTCGCACTTCGTACGTACGGCTGTATTGAATTCATTCTGGCCTCCCATCATGAAGCCACCATCCCCAGTGAATAGGACGACCGGTCGATTTGGGGCTCCATGCGCCGCTCCGATCGCTTGTTGCATCCCTTGACCGATCGCCGCGAAGTTGTCGCTCATGTGAAAACTATTCGGATCGGGCACTCCCACACGGCACCAGACTTCAGTAATGTATCGCCCCCCATCGGTGAGCATGATTCGGTCTTTGGGAAGAACCTCGTTCAGGCGGTCCAGAGCGTATTCGAGGCTGATGCATCCGTCCGATGACTTTGCCGGATCACCCTTTGGATACACTGAAATGTCATGTGCAGGCAGTTCCTTGGCAAATCCAGATGGCGCAATTTCTGCTTCGTTTAGCCAATGAAGAATGTTGTCCGCTGTTTGTGCCGCGTCCGCGGTCAAGACGGCGTCCGGCTGGTAGAAGGCTCCAATATCGGCCGGAGAGTTGTTGACTTGAATGACGCGCTTACCTTCAAGCAACTTACCACGGTCGGTCGTCCAAAAATGCAACCAGGCACCAAAGGCGATGACACAATCTGCAGCCGCAATTGCGTCATGGGCTTCGGCAGTACTGAGAGTCCCAAAATATCCGATGTTGTTTGGATGCCCCTTGAAAAGCCCAGTCCCCTTGAGAGTTGTGGCAAGTGGCGCGTCCAGCCGTTCCGACAATGCAATTAGATTGTCTCTTGCCGATGCGGCGCCAGCGCCCGCCAGGATGAGAGGCCTCCGGGCGGAGGCGATCATACCGATGGCCTCGTCGTGAACAGGCCCTTCCGAGACACAGGCGGGGGTCTCGCGAAATGGATACACAACCTTTCTGTGCTCTACCTCTACCCACATGAAATCAGAGGGGACATTCACAACGATCGGCCGCCGTTCCTTTCTGGAACGATAGAACGCATTCGCGACATCCCTAGAGGCGGTCTGGGGAGATCGGACTTGCTCAAATCCAGCTCCGGCTGCTTTCACAACTTCACGCTGGTCAATGTTTTGAGGATGGAAGGGAGCTTTGACTGGCGTATCTCCACACACAAGGATCATTGGTCGACGGGCAACCACCCCTTCGCGCAGCGCGGTGAAGCAGTTGGTTAGCCCAGGGCCTTGAGTTACTGTTGCAACACCGACCTTCCCGGTAACCTGGGTATATGCTTGAGCCATCAGGACCGTACCTCCCTCATGCACTGCAGGAACCATTTTTCCTCCACATCCGTTCACAAAGTGGTTGGCAAAAAAGAGATTCGCATCACCGACCAGACCAAACATCGTTTCAGTCCCGTGGTCCCACACGGCCTGTGCGATGGATTGATGCATATAGTTCCTGTTTTCTGGCATCTCTCTTTCCTCTCAGAAGTCTGGTTGTCGCGCCAAGTGGACCAAGGTTCATCGGATTGGGGATTCGATCATCACCAGCCCTGGAGATCGGCGTGACAAATTTGGCATGCCTGGCCTTTTCAATCCAACCCAAGCCGATCGTTCGCGTGATGTATCGCTCGATCAAGCAGCACTGATAGTGTTTCCAGTTCGGCGTCTGAAAACAGCTGGTTAAATGACACGGCCACATCGCATGCCTTCGGCCAGATTATTGCGTGAAACCTCTTGGACTTTTCAGTCATTTCGAACAAAGACGAACGCCGGTCTCTAGGGTTTTCCCGTCTCAGCACCAGCCCCTTCCTTTCCGCTTTGGTCGTCAGCCGACTTACAGGGCCAATGTCCATTCCAATGCGGCGGCTAAGCGTGGTTAGGGATAAGGGTCCATGTTCATGCAAACGTGCAATTATGCGCCATTCACCGACCGTTATATCTGCCTCTACGAGCACTTCGCGCGTTGTGATGAGTGACATTTTTGATGCCAGGCGTTGAATCCGCACATTGAGAAAGTCTTCAAGCGAGAGGCCCCGCTCGGCGATTTCGGTGCCGCCGTCTCTGTTGGCGGGTTCTTTTTGCAACAGATCTGCCATATAATTGCTATAGCAAATTATTTATTGTCATAGCAAGCAAATATGCTAAGCTGCGCCCGGGTACCAGACATTCCTTACGGAGGGAAGGATGAAGTTGACCATGATCAAGGCCCTTGCGGCCGCAGCTTTGCTGTCCAGTCAGGTGCTAGCCCAAGCTAACCTGAGAGCTGAAACCCCTGCGCCTGGTGGTGCGCCGCACCTGTCGATGACGCATTTGGGCGAGGTTTTGAGCTCAACCGGTGTTGTCAACTTGCAGAGATCCGGACCGACCAAACTCCCCCCTTAAAACACGGTCATGAACGTCGCCGAAAGCGATACGGACATTGGTGTTGCGCCGTTGGCAGTGCCGTTCCTGCTTTCCGAGGGCTTGGGCCTCACGGCAAAACTGGAGCGGAAAGAGGTGCTGAGATGGCTTCAAGCCTGCGAGCGCCCTGGCCCTACAATTTGGGAACGTATACGCTGTTCGCCTACGAGACCTCTGGTATCACCGGATTGGATCAACTAGAGAGCATAACCATCTATAACGGCCCTCCGCGTGGTGGTGCGCTGACGGGCGCTCGCCAGATGCTGCAGATCGTTGCCGGACTGAAAGAGGGCGAGGGCTACAACGGCGCTCAGGTCAATTGGTCACAATCCACCAATTATTTGATCTATCGGATGAACCGGAAGCACTCACCAATGTGGCAGCCAAGCACCTGTCAGAAGTACATCGCCGCGCAGAAACCCTACGAAAACATGGTGCCGGAAGTTGCTGCATTTGCCGCACAGGATAAGTTGATCGAGAGCTTTGGGGGTATTGGAGCAGCCCTCAAAATCGGTGGCAAAGGTAGTGGGACGCCTCTGCCGAAGAGGTAAAGGCTCCAAAATCTGACAAAGCCACGAACCTCGTTCAATCAGAGCAAAATCAGCGTTACGGAAAATGACGCCTCGCCCCAAGTTTGAATGTTCAACCCTGGCCGCGAGCATCTGGAGACCCAACATGAGTAGACTTGAGGACAACATCTCAAAACTCACCGGTTATCTGGAGCGTTTTCGCGCGTCGGGGATCATGAATCGGATCGGTGGTGGGGATGCACCGGGCACGGAGGGTACTTTCCAAAGCATCTCACCAGTGGACGAGAGGGTAATCTGCGATGTGGCCCAAGGGTCCGCGGCCGATATCAACTCCGCCGCCAGTGCCGCGCATGATGCCTTTGCCGGATGGCGCGATCTGGCGGCGACCGAGCGCCGTAAGATCCTGATTCGCGTTGCCGAAGGGATTGAGGCGCGCGCCGAAGAGATTGCCCTCTGCGAATGCTGGGACACGGGACAAACATATAAGTTCATGTCGAAGGCCGCGCTTAGGGGTGCCGAGAACTTTCGGTATTTCGCCGATCAGGTTGTTCAGGCCCGTGACGGCCAGCACCTGAGATCGCCGACCCTGATGAACATCACGACACGCGTTCCGATTGGCCCGGTTGGTGTCATCACTCCCTGGAATACACCCTTCATGCTGTCGACGTGGAAGATCGCCCCTGCTTTGGCTGCTGGCTGCACGGTGGTTCACAAACCCGCGGAGGCCTCGCCACTCACAGCGCGCCTGCTGGTTGAGATCGCCGAGGAAGCGGGGCTTCCACCGGGCGTCCTGAACACGGTTAACGGATTTGGGGAAGGCGCAGGCAAGTCGCTGTGCGAACACCCAGGCATTAAGGCCATTGCTTTTGTCGGGGAAAGCCGCACAGGATCTCTGATTGTCAAGCAAGGGGCGGATACGCTCAAACGCAATCATCTGGAGCTTGGCGGCAAAAACCCTGTCATTGTCTTTGAGGACGCCGATCTGGCGAGGGCGTTGGATGCGGTGATCTTCATGATCTATTCGATCAACGGCGAACGCTGCACGTCGTCCTCGCGCCTTCTGGTGCAGGACACGATCCGCGAAGAGTTTGAGGCCAAGCTCGTCGAACGGGTCAACAAGATCAAAGTTGGCCATCCGTTAGACCCGACAACGGAAGTTGGTCCGCTGGTCACGGAAGAGCATTTCAACAAGGTCACGTCCTATTTCGACATCGCCAAGGAAGACGGCGCAACTGTGGCCGCAGGCGGTGAGGCGATCGGTAATGAGGGCTATTTCGTACGCCCGACCCTGTTCACCAATGCCAACAATGGGATGCGGATTGCCCAGGAAGAGATCTTTGGACCCGTTTTGACCTCAATCCCGTTTTCGGCCGAGGATGAGGCGCTCCAGATCGCAAATGACATTCCCTATGGTCTGACAGGTTATCTTTGGACCAATGACCTGACTCGCGCACTGCGCCTCACCGACAGACTGGAAGCGGGTATGATCTGGGTCAACTCCGAGAACGTGCGCCACCTTCCCACGCCATTTGGTGGTATCAAAGCCAGCGGCATCGGGCGTGATGGCGGAGACTGGTCCTTCGACTTCTACATGGAACGAAAGCACATAGGCTTTGCGACTGGTCGGCACAGGATCACAAAACTTGGATCGAACTGATGGTGGGCATGTCCGCTCCGCTAACCAACTCTTGAACCGACGACCCCCTTCAATTCATGTTGCTGTAGTTGGGTAAATCCCCTCCCCCTTCAATAGGAGGCCGCTATGCCGCCCATTCCTGCACCTAATCTATACCCGGATTTCAACACCATTCGCTTAAGTCATGTTTGTCTCAACGTGAGTGATCCTGAAGCGTCCAAGAAATTCTACTCAGAGATTCTTGGGCTTCAGGTGACAGACGAAACGGACGGTCGAGTATACCTGCGCGCCATGGAGGAACGGGGACACCATTGCGTAATCCTGCAGAAATCTGATTTAGCGGGCACCGTCGAGGTGATGGGGTTCAAAACCTTTGGCGATGCCGATCTCGACAGGGCCGAAGCCTATTTCCAATCCAAGGGACAACCCACCAAGTGGGTAGAGCGCCCTTTTCAGGGCCGCACGCTTCTGACCTCCGACAATATGGGTGTTCCACTGGAGTTCTATCACAAGATGGACCGGCTTGAGCCGATTCACCAGAAATATGCCTTTTATCGCGGGGCCAAACCGCTCCGGATCGACCACTTCAATGTCTTCAGCAATGACGTGGACGCCTCGGTCGCATTCTACAGCGATTTTGGGTTTCGTGTGACGGAGTACACTGAAGATGAAAACAGCAAGCGTCTGTGGGCCGCTTGGATGCACCGCAAAGGCGGTGTGCATGACATGGCATTTACCAATGGCACCGGCCCGCGCATGCACCACGTCGCCTTCTGGGTCCCCACGCCTCTGAATATCATCGATTTGCTGGATCTGATGGCGACAACCGGTTACGTTTCCAATATCGAACGCGGCCCGGGGCGTCATGGTATATCAAACGCGTTCTTCCTGTATATTCTCGACCCCGATGGCCATCGGATCGAGATCTATTGCTCGGATTATCAGACGGTCGACCCTGATCTGGAGCCGATCAGGTGGGACCTGACAGACCCGCAGCGCCAGACTCTTTGGGGTGCGCCCGCTCCGGATAGCTGGTTCAGACATGGCACGCGTTTCGTCGGCGTCGAGACCAAAGACTCTACCATCAAAGCCAGCCCGATCATCGCTCCATAATGCCTGCCGAACCGAAGTCACTGGCGCTGCCAGAGACATTCTGAAACTGAATATTGATGCTGGCGAGGCGTTGCCCCAGACCGATAACAGCACCGAACCGATAAACGGGGGTGGCGTTCGTCAACCACTCGCGTATTACATTGCGCGATTTTCAAAAGGATCCACTCACCGCTCCGGAACCACATCCAGCGGTGGCGAACAAAACTGTTTCGACGCTCTGCTCTCTCTCTTTTCAAGGCTGAGACCGACATGAATGAACCAGATTCTTAAGGGAACCGGATCCATGGAAAAGGCATGTCGTGGTAAATGCCTCGGATTCCGGGATTCAAATAACCGTTCGGTTCCCACCATTCCCCTTGAAAGCGATGCCCGGCCTTTGATACGAACCGACACAAGGAAATTGGGCCGTCTCCCTACATGTTTTGGTTTGGTCATCTTAATCATACCGGAAAGACGGCTTCATATCCAGGTCAGCTGTCGAAAAAAAGCCCGCTTCAAGGAAAATCCGCTCGACCGCGGAGTCCTGCAGTAGCTGACATGGAATGACGGGCGCTGCTGTGGGAATGCCTGATATGCGCTTCGCGACCTATTCCTCGGAAGGGACTGTCCGTTACGGTGCCGTTACAGATGGCGGAATGATCGCCCTTGACGGAGATTTCCCGAACTGGCCGACCTTGCTGGACGCCGTTCGCGCCGGTGGACTTGAGGCGCTTGGCGCGGCGGCTGGGATCAGGACCGTGACCCATACGGATTTCGAGTACGAAATGGTGCTGCCCAACGCCTCCCGTATACTCTGCGTTGGTGTCAACTTCCCAGGTCGGGACGCTGAATACAGGGACAGGAGCACACGGCCCGCGTATATGTCGCTGTTTCCGCGCTTCGCCAGCAGCTTTACCGGCCACGACCGCCCACTAATCCGCCCACGCGAGAGCCATACGCTGGACTACGAAGGTGAGGTGGCCATCATTATCGGCAGGGAAGGGAGGCGGATCTCCCAGACCGATGCATACAGGCATATCGCGGCGGTAACGCTGTGTAATGAAGGCACCATACGGGATTGGGTGCGCCACGCCATGTTTAACGTGACGCAGGGGAAAAACTGGGATCGGTCAGGTTCGCTCGGCCCTTGGCTGGTTCCGTTCACCGATACCCGCCAACTTGACCTTGCCCGCATTATCACACGCGTCAACGGTGAGATCCGACAGGATGACACACTCGACCGCATGGTCTTTCCGATCCATCGCCAGATCGAATACATCTCCACCTTCATGACGTTGCGGCCTGGAGACATCATCGTCTCAGGCACGCCGACCGGGGCCGGAGGGCGGTTCGACCCTCCACGTTATCTGGCTCCCGGCGATATCGTCGAGGTCGAGGTCGAAGGCATCGGGTTATTGCGGAATTGCGTAGAGGATGAATCGGTATGACGCCGGAAGATCACGCGCACGCGTCCGCAGACCTTCTGGAGGCCGAAAGGACAGGCCGGCAGATCGGTCTGTTGACGCGCCGATATCCCGAAATGGATATGGATGACGCCTATGCGATCCAGAATGCCATACGCCGGGCCAAGCTGGAGCAGGGCCGGCGCGTGATCGGCTGGAAAATCGGACTAACCTCGCGGGCGATGCAGTCTGCGCTTGGCATCGACATTCCGGACAGTGGCATTCTATTTGATGATATGGCATTCGAAAACGGTGCCATCGTGCCGGCCGGCCGGTTCATCCAGCCGCGGGTCGAGACCGAGATCGCCTTTGTGCTGAAGGACGCCATACGCGTTACGGACATCACACGTGAGGATGTTCTTGGCGCTACGGATTATGTGTCTCCCGCGTTGGAAATCCTGGATACGCGTATCGTACGCACGGATGCGGAAACCGGTCAGGTCCGGAAAGTTTTCGATACGATCAGCGACAACGCGGCCAATGCTGGAATCGTCCTTGGTCCCATGCGGCACAAGGTCGGTGCCTTTGACCTGCGCCGGGTCGGCGCGATCACATCGCGCAATGGCGAGGTCGAGGAGACAGGGTTGGGCGCGGGTGTCCTGAACGATCCAGTGCATAGCGTCGTCTGGCTGGCGCGGCGCATGGCGCGGTACGGTCAGAACATCGCGCCAGGGCAGATCGTCCTGTCGGGCAGTTTCATCAGACCTATCGAGTGCATTCCGGGGACTCGGATTCACGCCGATTTTGGTGCGTTTGGCGACGTCAGCATCTCGTTTGACTGACTTAGGGTTCTCGCCAAAATAACTTGACTGTTTGGCTCGCGTCCGCCATCCGTACCATCCGTGATACCATGGATGGCATGGTCGAGACGCTCCGGTCCAGGTTCGTGGTGCTGCGTCCGGTTCTGGACGAACGCGCGCGCCGCCTTTGGGCGGCGGCGGAGGCCCGCGCGACAGGGCGCGGCGGCATCGCCCGGGTGGCCGAGGCGACGGGGATGTCGCGTGGGACCGTCCGGGCCGGCCTGGGAGAGCTCGATTCGGGCCCGTCAGCCGAGATCCCGGCCGGTCAATGGCATTCGGATAAGGATTCCGAGCGTTCGGACAGGAAAGGCCCCGCGCTTCGGGCGTGAGCCGGAAGCCGGGGCCTGTTTTCGTGGCCGGTCTGGTGTCAGGCGGCGGTGCGCCGGATCCACCTCCTCCCTGGCCGCATGGACCGGCGCGGGTAGCTGCGCCCCGGCCTCTCCCGCTGGATGCGGCGCGACAGCCCGGTCATGATCCGGGCGACGGACTGCCTGACCGCGCCGTCCTGTCTCACGAACAGGGCCCCGGTCTCCCTTCCGACGAGGCGCAGTCCGCAGGTTGCCGCGCATGGCGGGCAGGTCCCCCTCCCCGCCGCCGGCGTCGGGGTCGCCGTGGCACCGGCTGGAGAACCGGCGGGCGAGGGTTACGGGCGTGAACGCGGCGCAGGGCTCTTGGCGGACGCCGCGCTCCGACCTCGCGTGGAACCATCCGGTCACGGATTTTCCGCTTCTGTACATCTCCTCGATGCCCCGGCGGCCGTGAACCGCGGGACGTCGACTAACGTCTCCGCGAGAAGGGCCGGATAGCCGTGCGCGGCCTGGATGTCGGCGGACAGCCGACGCCAGCCAGGTCCCGCCGTGCGGCGCGACATGCCGCAGGCCCTTGCCGACGATGCCGTGGAACCGCAGGCAGTGGTGCTCCTCGACCAGACGGTCCCGGAGCCGGTGCCCGCGTCCGCCACGGGTCGGGCGCACCGTGACCGCGCGCAGGTCGATGGACGACTCCGGTGCCGCAGGAATCACCATGGCCCGACATTGCCATATCCAGTATCAAACGGCCAGAGCCTGGATCGCCGGAACGCCGCGCTGCCAGCGGAGGACTAAAAAATCGCCCTGCGTGTGGGTGGGGATGGGATCAGGGCGTGATCCTGGTCATGCCGGCGTCTCGAAGCAGGTCGTGAGGATGCGACGCTTAATTATTGGGGGGCAAGATTAGTTGCTGATTAGTTTCGCCCTGAACGTCGGTCGCAAAGACCATTGCGGTGTACTTGGTGCCCGGTTCCAGGCTATGGAAGGTGTACGTTTTGGCAGGCACGTCCTGACCGTCACGCGTGGTCCCCAGGACAATATAGAAGCCATGGACCGGTTCCTCGTCAGCATTGGCGACCAGTCCGAGAAGGAGCGTGGCGCTGGTGGCGCTGCCCCTGGCCGGGCGGCCTGTTCTGCCGTTCACTCGACCTATGCCTACTGCCTGTGTCATAGTAACTGTGGCCGCCTTGGTGGCCGGTTTCGGCAAAATTTGGTTCAGGGTCGCGCCGTAGGTATAGTCACCTATCGGGGTTATGGCCAGCCAAGCTGAATTGATGGTACCAATACCTAGCGGGCAGGCTGTTGCCGGCACGGCCAGCGTCAGGGCCACCAGCGCGGCGGCCAGGATCGTCAGTCGGTCAAGGGGGGGGGGGGGGGGACAGTGTCAATCGTTGCATTGTGTGTCTTCCTTTCAAGTGTGCCCGCGAGTGGAAAAGAGAATACCCGCGTGCATCAGTGCATCAGTCCTTGGAGCCTCTTGCAGAACTCCGCGGTCGAGCGGTTTTTTCCCGCCCCGGCGCCACTCCGAAGCGCAACGCCGGGCCCTTCCCGGAGCGAGGGACTGGCCCGAGCGGAGGAAAGGGCCCGGCGTTGCGCTTTCCGCGCCCTCCGACCCCCCCCGATTCCGCACGGGAACGGCTCGGTCCCTTCGAATCGGAGCGTAGCGCCATCCGACAGGCGCGCCGGGGAAGGCCCGCGGCGCGTGGGGAACGATCCGGACGCCGGAGGT
The DNA here is from genome assembly GCA_965221405.1 of Paracoccaceae bacterium. Taxonomy (GTDB): domain Bacteria; phylum Pseudomonadota; class Alphaproteobacteria; order Rhodobacterales; family Rhodobacteraceae; genus JAPOUP01. The sequence goes on from CBDCSE010000001.1 coordinate 277,349, forward strand.
TCCCTCAGGGAGGCCGCGCCCGCAGGAACGCCTCCGTCGGCGTCAGGCAGGCCAGCGCCTTCCCCGGACGCGCGTCCGTGCGGTCCTGCACGGCCCTGACCTCCGCGTCCGTCACCCTGCGCAGGTCCGTGCCCTTGGGAAGGTACCCCCGCACCAGCATCCATGTTTCGCGTCAAGCCCGGATCCGGGCTTTTCCTTCGGTCTGCGGGCCACCGGATCCGGGTTCCGCGCACCGCTTTCCACCGGCGATGCGCGCGGACTGGGCCGCGTTCTCCGCCCGGAGCTCGGCGATCAGGGAGTCACGCCACGCGAGCTCCGTCGTCAGGCCGGACGTCCCGTTCTCCGGACGCCCGGAACCGTCGCAGGTTCCCGGGTCTGCAGGCATGACTGCCTCGTCTTCTGCTCTTCACCGCGGCTTCAGCCGTCCTGGCCGGCAAGCCTGTGGGACATGCAGCCCCGATTGCCAGGCAGGATCACGATGGAGGCGCCGCCGGCCGTGTGCCGGCCTGGAGAGAACCTGAACAGTTACATTTGGATTGGTATAACACCCTGATGGCGATCGGTGATGTCGCGGCGCCTCATACCGCCCACTACTTGCTGAAGCTTTGCGAGTTCCTGCTGGCGGAGGACCGTGCCACCCTGACCGCGTGCCAGGCGCACGGGGATCACGTCGTCATCATACTTTGTCTATTTGGTGTCCAAACCAGACAGCGAAGGTATGTACATGGCCTTCAATGGGGCCTGTGCGTAGGACACAAGGGCGTCCGCATCTGTTTCGGGCAAAACGGCTGGAACCGCGCGGCGGACCGGTGTAGGATGCGCTCGAAAGAGACGCGGAGGGAACCGGACCCATGGCCGAGGCCGCCTTCAACATGATCGCCGAGACCCAGCGGCTGCGCGACGCGGGACTTCCCCAGCAGCAGGCCGAGGCCGTCACCCTGGCGATCCATGCCGGCGTCACCGGAGGCGTCGCGTCGAGGGCGGACGTCGAGGCGCTCCGGGGCGACGTCAAGGCCCTCAGAGGCGACGTCAGCACGGAGATGGAGGCCCTCCGAGGCGACATCAGGAGACTGGACTCCAAGATCGACGCGCAGTCCAACAGGCTGGACTCCAGGATCGACGCGCTCGACACGAAGATCGACGCGCAGTCCGACAGGCTCGACACGAAGATCGACGGCCTCGGCGACAGGCTGGACGCCAGGATCGACGCGCAGTCCGACAGGATCACCCTTCGGCTGGGGGTCGTGATCGCGGCCACCGCCGCCGCGCTTTTCGCCGCGCTGAGATACCTGCCGCCGCCGGGCTGACGTCCCCGCGCCACCGTGCCAGACCGTCAGGGCCAGACACCTGGAGCCACCGCCACGCCACCGCGGTGAACCCCGCCATGAGGGCCAGGACCTGCCACGGCCCGATCGGGAGCGGTGCGCCGCTGGCGGTCATGCGCGGACACGGGATCGCCCGATCCCGCCCGGTGCGCCGCCGCCAGGCTGCACCGACGGGGTGCGGCACATTGTAGATCTTCCGCCTGCCTATTCCATAGCCTATCCTACCTCCGATATGCCCCCTGACGGCGCCTGGGGCGGCTTGAAGGTTTGTCGCAAGGTGTCAACGTCGCGGGCGAAACACGTCCCAGGTTAGGGTGGAACCAACAATTTAGTCAGGTCATGATACTAGCAGCATACGCCGGCCGCTTCTGTCCCTGCGGTCCTGTAGGTATGGCAAACCCTCTCCGCTCGCTCTGTCGCACCGGGTTAGTTCCTGAGTGCTCTCATGCCATTTCGGCACCATTCCAGCGCGGTTCAATGCAATGGGGAGGCGGAGATTTGCAAACTGAATCATTAAGGTTGTCCGATTGGGCTTGACATATCCATCAGGCGCTTCAATAAGCCAAGGCCCTGCAGCACATGGTAGCTGAAACATGATTCCATAGACGCCTAACGACGCGCCGTCGGCGATGGCCATAAGCCGGGAACCTCGGATCGAGAGGCAATGGGACGCGCGTGAGAATGGAGATACGGATGTTCGCGGTTCTGAAAACCGGTGGTAAACAGTATAAGGTTGGCAGCGGTGATATCCTGCGGGTTGAGAAGCTTGCCGCTGTCTCCGGAGAGACGGTGCAGTTCAACGAGATCCTGATGGTTGGCGACAGGATCGGTGAGCCATTTGTCGAGGGCGCGGCCGTTCAGGCTCAGGTGATCGACCAGATCAAGGACAGGAAGGTCATTCACTTTGTCAGACGTCGGCGCAAGCATGGGTCCAAGAGAACGAAGGGCCATCGACAGCGACTGACACTTCTTCGGGTCACCGACATTCTCGAGACCGGTGCTGCAGAATCGGGAGTCAAGGTAGCCGTCGGGGCTGGACCGGCACCCCGGGATCCTGACATATCTGCGATTCCCGAAGTTGGGGAGACATCGGCGGACCTGGGCATTCCTCCCGTGGAAGATACGGTGCCCGTTCCCGCTGAAGCCGGGCCGGAAGATTCACATGACACGGAAACGGTTTCCGAACCGGAAGCGCAGGGCGGTGATGACCGTGCGGATAGGTCTGGTCAAGCCAATGAACAGGCCACGAACTGAGGAGCTGACGGATGGCACATAAAAAAGCTGGTGGTTCAAGTCGGAACGGACGTGACTCAGCCGGCCGACGTTTGGGAGTGAAGCTTTTCGGAGGTCAGCGGGCAATCCCGGGCAACATTATCGTCAGACAGCGCGGAACCAAATGGTGGCCCGGCGAAGGCGTGGGCATGGGCAGGGATCACACCATCTTCGCGACGGTGGAAGGCCACGTCAAATTTCATAAGGGACTCAAGGGACGCACATTCATCTCCGTGTTCCCGCGGCTCGAACCCGCCGAATGATCACGGTCCGCTTCGGATTCTTCCCGGCGTAACCCTGAAAGCTGGCACGCACCTGAAAATCCATGCGGGGCGGTGGTCCACCGCAGATAGCGGCGACCGCCGAGGCCATACTCGGGTCGGGCGGGCGGAACCGAAAGGTCGTGATAGTCGGACAAGGCCGATGGATTCAGCCCGGTTCCGCATTGTCGAGTCGGTAAGGCACGGGATTCGGACAGGTCGATCGGAGGGCCGGAGTCGATATTGACCGATATCCGGAGCGCTAGCGCCGGAGCTCGCCACAAATCGCATCCGCATGTTCAACCTATCCATCAAGCCACGAAGCCGATGTAATATGTCCCGATGAAATTTCTTGATCTTGCAAAGGTTTACATTCGTTCAGGAACCGGTGGGACCGGCTGTGTGTCATTCCGGCGTGAGAAATTCATTGAATACGGAGGGCCGGATGGCGGCGACGGAGGTAAGGGCGGCGATGTCTGGGCGGAAGCCGTTGATGGACTTAACACGCTGATTGACTTTCGATACCGGCAGCATTTCTTCGCGAGGAACGGCCAGGGCGGCATGGGCAGGCAACGCACGGGAAAGAATGGCTCTGATATCCTCCTTAGGGTGCCGGCCGGAACCGAGATCCTTGACGAGGACGGGAAGACCGTGCTGGTCGATCTGGCTCAGGTCGGGCAGCGATTTCTCTTGGCCAAAGGCGGGAATGGCGGTTTCGGAAATCTGCGGTTCAAGTCCGCCGTGAACCAGGCGCCACGTCGCTTCAACCTGGGACAGCAGGGCGTTGAGCGGACCGTTTGGCTGCGATTGAAGCTGATCGCCGATGTCGGCCTGCTGGGTTTGCCCAATGCCGGAAAGTCGACGTTGCTTTCCGCGACATCGAATGCACGGCCGAAGATCGCGGAATACCCATTCACCACGCTTCACCCGAACCTGGGAGTGATCGCCGTGGATGGTCTTGAATTCATCCTGGCCGACATTCCCGGGCTGATACAGGGCGCACATGAGGGACGGGGGCTCGGCGACCGATTCCTGGGGCATATTGAGCGTTGCTCCGTTTTGCTGCATCTCGTCGACGGCACGGCCGCCAACCCCCTGGAGGACCATACGACGTTGATCCGGGAACTCCACGCCTACGGTGGCGGTCTGGACCGCAAACCCCGGGTTACCGCGCTCAATAAAATTGACGCCCTGGATCATACGCGTATGAGTGATCTGATCGCTGAACTGGAAACCGCGACTGACGGACCGGTTATGGGACTGTCCGGTGTCAGTGGACAGGGGGTGGAGGAGTTGATGCGTGCGCTGACCGCCGCGATAGGGGCCTGCCGGTCGTCCGCGGGGCGCGAAGCGGAGGGACACCGGGCGTGGCATCCCTGAACGAAACACGGCGGCTTGTCGTGAAGGTCGGCTCTTCGCTGCTGGTCGACCGCTGTAGCGGTGCGCTTCGGAACGACTGGTTGAAGGGGCTTGCGGATGACGTCGCCATGTTAAGGCTTCTGGGAACTGATGTGGTTCTGGTGTCCTCCGGTTCGATCGCTCTTGGGCGTGCGGTTCTTGACCTGCCCGATGGAACGCTGGCGCTGGAACGGTCCCAGGCCGCCGCTGCGGTCGGCCAGATCCGGCTGGCACGGGCCTACGAGGAGGCTCTCGCGCCGCACGGCCTGAAAGCTGCCCAAGTGCTTCTGACCCTCGAGGACAGCGAGGACCGCCGACGCTATCTCAATTCCCGGGCCACGCTTAACCAGCTTCTCGGGTTTGGCGTCGTGCCGGTGGTCAACGAGAATGACACCGTGGCGACGGACGAGATCAGATTTGGTGACAATGACCGCCTTGCCGCCCGAATCGCCGTTACGGTTGGTGCCGACACTTTGGTTCTTCTTTCCGACGTGGACGGATTCTATTCCGGCGATCCGAGGATAGACGCGAATTCGCGGAGATTCGACAATATAGAAAGAATAACTCCCGAGATCGAGATGATGGCGGGTGATGAGGGAACGGGTCTTTCCCGGGGCGGGATGAAGACGAAGCTGATGGCCGCCAGAACGGCAACGGGTGCCGGCTGTGCGATGGTGATAACGAAGGGTGCGGGCTGGCGGCCGTTGAGCGGCCTCGCGAGCGGTGCCCCGGCGACCTGGTTCGCGGCCGAGGGGGATCCCAGGACCGCCCGGAAAGGATGGATCGCGGCGATGAAGCCAAAGGGAGAGCTCATAGTCGACGCGGGTGCCGCCCATGCCCTGCGGGCAGGTAAGTCGCTCCTGCCTGCCGGCGTAACGGATGTCAGGGGCGATTTCGGCAGAGGTGATCCGGTGGCGATCACGGGCCCGGACGGTATGTTTGGCAAGGGGCTTACGCGCTACACCAGTTCCGAGGTGAGCTTGATCAAGGGAAGACAGTCGAGTGACATCGAGGCCTTACTGAGCTATCCCGGTAGGGCGGCCCTGATCCATAGGGATGATATGGTGACATGATTGTAGCGAGATGAATGGCTCAAACGACATTCCCGCCATGATGGCTGATCTGGGTGGTAGGGCCAGGGCCGCGGCGGCGGAACTGGCTTTCGTTCCGACCGCGCGGAAGGTCGCCGCCCTTGAGGCTGCGGCAGCCGCCATAGAGACCCGGAGTGCTGAGATCGCCTCGGCCAACCAACTCGATATATCCGATGGCCGGGACAAGGGCCTCGGCGAGCCGATGCTGGACCGGTTACTGTTGGATGAGGCGCGGATCGGGGCCATACGGGATGGGCTGCTGGCAGTCGCGTCCCGCCCGGATCCCGTGGGAGAGGTGATGGACGAATGGGACCGGCCAAGTGGGCTGAGCATAAGACAGGTGCGCACGCCGCTGGGAGTGGTGGGCGTGATTTTCGAGAGCCGACCCAATGTGACCGCCGATGCCGGAGCTCTCTGCCTTATGGCGGGAAATGCGGTGATCCTGCGCGGCGGCTCGGAAAGTTTCAATTCCTCAGGCGCGATCCACTCCTGTCTCGTCGAGGGCCTGTGCGCTGCTGGCCTGCCCGGGGACGCGGTCCAGCGTGTTCCGACACGGGACAGATCCGCCGTGAGTCAAATGCTGACAATGACGGATTTCATCGATGTGATCGTTCCACGTGGTGGAAAGGGCCTTGTCGGACTTGTGCAGCGGGAGGCCAGGGTTCCGGTGTTCGCCCATCTTGAGGGTGTCGTTCACATTTATCTGGACCGGGGCGCGGATCCGCGCAAGGCTGTCGATGTGGTGCTGAATTCCAAGACCCGTCGCACCGGGATATGCGGCGCCGCCGAATGCCTGTTGATCCATAGCGGCGTCATGAATTCGCTTGGCAGAGCAGTTGTGGCATCATTGGTTGAGAAGGGCGTCACCGTTCACGGTGACGCGGCACTCCAGGCGTTCAAGGGCGTTGTTCCGGCGACGCGATCCGATTGGGGTCGTGAATACCTGAGCATGGATATCGCGGCGCGGGAGGTCGACAGTCTGGATGACGCCATATCCCACATACGGAAATATGGATCCGGTCATACCGACTGTATAGTCACCGAGGACGACGCCGCTGCGGATCGGTTTTTCGAACGCCTCGATAGCGCGATCCTCATGCGCAACTCCTCCACGCAGTTCGCTGATGGAGGTGAGTTCGGGATGGGTGCCGAAATTGGCATCGCAACCGGCAAACTGCACGCGCGCGGCCCGGTCGGCGCAGTCCAGTTGACCAGCTTTAAATACCTGGTGACAGGTGATGGCACGGTTCGTCCCTGAGCCGTGGGTATCTTGACGTCACTCCAGAGAACTTCGGGATCCTGATTGGGAGAGGTTGGATGGAAAATCTGAACGCGATGCTCGGGCCAGGTATGGTTGTGCGTCATCCGACCGAGCCCGAATGGGGTTTGGGTCAGGTGCAGTCCAGTATAGGTTGGCGTGTGACGGTGAATTTCGAGCACATCGGGAAAGTCGTCATAGACGGGCGGAAAGTCGCGCTTGCGCTGGAGTGCGACCCCTGAAGCGTAGCGTTGCGCCATTAACGGTCACAGCGTCCGCAATGCCCCGGCCTGTAGCGCAATCCGTTGCAATGCCGTTCGATGCTTCCTAAACCGGATTCCGGGTTTATGGAAGCGGCGGTTCCCGGAATGAGCGCGGCGTCACCAGACTTTTGCCTGAAACTGGCGGATTCGGAATCGGACCTGCGGGCGGCGCAGCGGTTAAGATACAGGGTCTTTGTGGAGGAACTCGGCGCCGACGGTGCCGAGGTTGATCATACACTCGGGCTCGAGCGGGACCGGTTCGACCCCCATCTTGACCATCTCCTTCTTATTGACAGGAGCCGGGCAGCCGCCGAGCGGGTGGTCGGTGTCTATCGCCTGCTGCGGGGCGAGGTCGCCGAACGCATCGGAAAGTTCTATTCCGAAGATGAATATGATCTGGGCGTTCTTCGGGAAAATGGCCGACGTCTGCTCGAGCTTGGACGGTCGTGCGTTCACGCCGACTACCGCGGGGGCCCGGCAATGTATGAGCTCTGGGTTGGACTTGTCGATTACGTGGCGCGGCATAACATCGAAATTCTGTTCGGTGTCGCGTCGTTTCACGGCACCGATATCGATTCGCTGGCCGAACCGCTGAGTTATCTTCATCACCGCTATCTCGCGCCTCCCGACCTGCGGGTGGAGGTTCGCGCGGAGTCCGCCCAGCCAATGAACCGGCTTCAACCTGAGGCTATAGACCGACGTGCGGCGATTTTGGCAATGCCGGCACTGATCAAGGCGTATCTTCGGTTGGGTGGATATGTGGGGCAGGGGGCGTGGATAGACCATACATTTAACACTACGGATGTATGCATGATCATCGATACGGGACGCCTGAGCCCCACTCAGCGGAAGATATACACACGTGGTGGGGAGTCCCAATGGTAACCTGGCGTTCGGCGATGGAACCCGAGCCGGCACGGGTCAGCGCGTTTGGCTACGCGCGTGCGCTTATTCGCGGCGTGGTGTTCGCGGTCTTTGCCTTCGCCTGTCTCGGAGGCCTGTTACTGGTTCGCGTAGTTGAGCGCCCGATCTGGAACCACGGCCGTCCATGGACCCGACACTTTCCCCGACTTGTCTGTCGATTCGCGTTGGTAGTCATGGGAATCCGCTATCGAAGATACGGGATACCGATGGATCGGCCCGGGGCGGTGGTGGCAAACCATATGTCATGGATCGATATATTCGCGCTACGTGCCGAAATCGATGTTTACTTCGTGGCCAAATCCGAGGTGGCGGATTGGCCTGTTATCAGCTGGTTTTCCCGTGCGGTCGGCACGATCCACGTCAGCCGTCGCAGGATGGGTGCCCTTGATCAGGGAAAGCTTCTTCAGGATCGTCTGTGCGCGGGTCATAGGCTGATGTTTTTTCCTGAAGGCACCTCAACGGATGGAAGTCTTGTTCTGCCTTTTAAATCAACTCTCTTTGCGCCATTCTTCGCAGACGAAATGATGGAAAGATTATGGATCCAGCCCGTTACGCTGATCTACGATGCCCCAGAAGGCGAGGATCGGAGGCACTATTGCTGGTGGGGTGACATGGGCCTCGCGGCGCATCTTCACAGGGTTTTTTCCGCATCTCGGCGGGGCTCCGTGGAAGTGATATTCCATCCACCGCTGCGGGTGGCGGACCACCCGGATCGAAAGGCGCTTGCCCGCGCTTGTGAGGAGGTGGTGCGGCGGGGCAGATCCCGATAGTTTCGCTGGATTTCCGGAGCGAAAGCGGGAGTCCCTCCGTATGGTGGTGGTGATGGAGCGCCGTATCCGAACCCACCGGCTGACCGGATCTCGGCAGAGTTCCACTCCTGTCGTGTGTCGCGATCGATGGGAACCGCACGTCAGTCCCATTTGCCATGCAGTATCGCATTGTCTTGATGAAGTTTTCCATCAAAGTCGCGTCGCTGGGAATCGCCGGAGGCTCTAGCCACCCAATCGGCGCATACTCGCGCCGCTCTGAACTGACCCTTGGAACCATCAAATACGGCGCATCGGGAAGCATGTTGACATTGTATAGCGTCGGCGTCTCCGCGAACTTCCGAGTCGGTGCGCTTTTGCTGGCCTCGCGACAGGCCCGGACGGCGGCGATCCGTTCCCGGACAAGAGGCAGTTTCGCCAGGACTTCGGGCGGCGCGTCGTGGAGCGCCAGTATCCACCGCCCGCCGCCCCGCAGGTACTCCCGGGCGCCGATGAACGGTCGGAGCCAAGGCGCGGCGTTCGGCTCCGCCTCCAGGAACGCAGCGCGCTCCGTCGCGTCAAAGATGTAGTTGCCGCCGTCGATGGGCTTGGAGCCGATGGTCAGCCTGCCTATCCCGTTGATCGGCGCACTTTCCTCCCGCACAACAAGATGCGGGTCGGACAGCCCGCCCGCGTCGAACAGGTAGGTCGACAGCGCCGCGTGACCGCTTTCCTCCGGGTCGCCGTTGATGTCGGGATAGCTGAACAGCCGCCTGTCCGCTCCCGCGGCCTTCCGCCCGTCCATGCCTATGATGACGACATGGACGTGCGCCTTGCCGCGCGCGTCCGATCCCCATGCGAAGGTCCGGTGCGCGAAGGCGATCTCCAGCCCGCAGCGCCCGAACAGGATCGGCCACAGCTGCGCCACCTGTTCGCTCTGCGTGATCGAGTTGGTCGCGACGAAGCCGATCCTGGCTCCGCTTCCCTTCACGTATTCGCCCGCCTTGACGAACCAGGCGCAGACGTAGTCGAGAGTGCCGCCGCTACTTCCGAGGGCCGCTACCCCGCGCACCCGCGCGTGCTGTTCCGCCGTCTGGTATTTCGCGCCCTCGAACGGCGTATTGCCGAGGACGAAGGAGCATTCACCCGATGGAAGCGGCTCGCGCCAGTCCATTCCAGCGCGTCGCCGTGCAAGATGCGCGGTGACTTCTCAAGCGGAATGCGGGCGAAGTTCAGGCTAATAATTTATCATTCAGATTTTGACTGACGCGGGCATCATGGGATTGCCGCGGCGAGTTCCTTGATTTCCGTCACCGGATCGTCCCCACCCCAGATCTCCGAGCCGACAGCGAAAAAATCCGTGACCGGAGCGAGAGAACGCAGGTGCGCTGAAGTCAGGCCACCCTCGGCGACGACGGATATTTCGACTGTTTCAGACCACCAGGCGAACAGATCGCGTGTCGCATGGGTTCCATCACCCAGTGAAGTCGGTGCGACGGGTCCGAATGAGACGTAGTCCGCGCCGGATTCCGCCGCGACCATTCCATCATGCCGGGAAATTTGGCAAAATGCCCCGATGATGGCGTCGGGGCCCAGCGTGGCCCTGGCAGAGCGAACCGACCTTGATCCATACGGGAGATGAACGCCGTCAAGGCCGACGCGCTTCACCATCTGGATGTGGGCGTCGATCACCAGCGGAATGCCCCGCGCATGGGCAACTTCCCGGATGATGTCGCAATCGTACCGCACCTGCGTCTCGTCTTTTGATGGTGGACTGAACCGCAGGCACGCCACCTCCACGCTATCAAGAACCGCGGACAAAACGCTCGTGGATCTCTGGGTGTCGAACAACGGCGGTGTTATCAAGTATATCTTTGGTTGTTCCATTCCACTCATCTGTGTGTCCTATACCAATCCCGGAAGTCTTTTTCGGCTGGAGTTCTGGCGGGCGCGGTCGGATGTGGGGTGCAATCGGCGTCGTGAACGTCCCATACTGGGGTTTCCCGAAGACCGTCGGCATGGGAGGTTTGGTATGACCGCCCCGGTTCCAGTCACGTGGACCGACCGCACACCGGCGGATTTGCATGATCTGGCACCGAAGGTCAAGCCGTTGACCGCGGCGCGTCGCCTGATGGCGCTTGCCCTGAGGGTCCCGCCGACAGGCCGCGTTCCGGTCGCCCGCCCCATCCTGGCGTCGGTGAGCGCCCGGTGCCCGCGTCATGGGTCGAGGTCGGCAAGGATGCCGAAGCCGCTAGCGTGCGGGCGACCTGCGGGACAGAGTCGAGGCGACGTCCGGTGTGTCGGTCAGCCCGGAGCCGTTGCGCGGCGCCCCGTGCGCCATGGGGTTCTCCCATGTCCCTCCGTGACCGCGCCAGTACCAACGGGATGAACCGTCACCCCGCCAACATCCCCGGGCGGTCACGCCTGGCCGCCATGGCGCCGTCGGGAACGGCGCCGCCGCGCCCGCCACCCTGCGGTCCCGAACCCGATCCGGTCGAAAGCCCCTTCGGCTTCCTCAAGGGCAACTTCCCTGCCAACCGGGTGTTCTTCGCCCTCCGCCGCATGGCCGGATCCGCTATCCGACCATGCGGTATCCGTCATGGGTGACGATCCGGAAGCTGTCCGTGACGGATTCCGCGATGGCCTCCCACTCACGGGTAAGGGTCCCGTCGGGGAACCGGAAGATCGCCCCGGTGAACCGGCGCAGGTCGGCGTGGAACCGGTTGTGCGTCACATGGCGGTGCATGACCCCCCACAGGCGCCCGGCGGGGTCGGGTGCGGGGCGCAGGGCGGCAGGAAGTGCGGACGGACGCGGCATCCCGGCCGCTCCAGGAAGGGGTTCGGCGCCTTCGCGTGATGCTGGCGGGCGTTGCCCGGGAAGACGTGGATCACCCGGCTGCCGGGACGGGCGCGCTCCAGCCGCCCGGGCAGCCGCAGGGTCGTGGTGGCGCCGGTCCGCTCGCCCTCCACCATCGTGAGCCCCATCGTTTCCAGGTTCAGCCGCCGCCAGCCCGTGGTGGAGTGGACCTGACCGCGGGCCAGTCAGACCGGAGGACCCAGACGTGGGTCGGACGGCTCTGCCATTCGGGGTGCACCGCGTCCGCGAACACGGTCGTCCCGTCGGGCGGCGCGTCCCGCACCGTCCGCCCGTACTGCCGCATGAAGGCCTCCCGCGCCGCCCTGTCGGCCTGCCTGGGCAGCGGTTTCGGCTTCACATATTCGAATCCCAGCCGGTGCATCAGCTTTATCGCGCCGCCACGGGTGTACTCCACGCCGTGCAGCCGCTGGATGATGTCCCGCACCTCGTTGGTGTCGCGCGGCGGGCTGTCCCGCAGCGTCTCCCGGAGCGAGGTTTCCTGGTCCCGGGTCAGCTTTCCCTCCCGTTCCGGATACGCCGCCGGGTCCACCGAGGCGAGGCCCGTCCTGCGGAACCCGCGCAGCCAGCCGCGCACCGTGTCGGGGTCAAGGTAGAGGAACTCGCATACCTGGCGGACGCTCTTTCCGTCATCGAGCGCCACGAGCGCGTTCGCGCGCCGCACCTTCAGCGCCCCGGCCTTGCGTACGCGCATTATCGCCAGAAGCGCCTCGCGCTCCCCGGCGGTGAGGATGGAACCTGTCCCGGACATGCTATCGCCTGTATTCTGTTCTGACCGCTCTTTTCGGAGACATATGAACCGTTCCGCGAATCATGTCAACCCTTAAGGGCGAATTAATGATTTCGAGTATAATGAATGTATGATCGACATAGAGGCCAAACTCAACATGAACGACATCCAGCGTCTGGTCGATGGGCACATCTCACCAACCATATCACTCCAGTTCCCAATGACCTGCCTGAGTCCTGAGTTTCCGCACTGATGGTGGTGCGTGGCCATGGAGCATGGTGTCACGGGTGCCCGGACACCGGTGCGCTACGGATGCCGGCACGTCAGGGCTTCAAGGCTTTGGAATGCCATCGGCAAGCAACGACAAGAGGTTGCGGCCGGGCAGCGGGACGCCAAATCCGCTTAAATAATGAAAACGCGACCTGGAAACATCCCTCCCGAACGGGTGATTGGCCTCGGTGGCGTGCCGGAGCTTTCCGGCGGCTCTTTGTTCGAGGCCGACCGGTTTCCCGGAGAAAGAGACGGCGCGGCCGTGTGCGAGAGGACAGCCCGGAACCAATTCCAGATCATAATGACGCATCCGCGAACGCTGGAGTTCTGCGCGGCTAACAGTAATACAGGACTTGATCGAAAGTCGCCCGGAGGCGACGGCCATCCATCAGTGAGCGGTTCACGCATTGGCTGACAAAGTCGACAGGGCGACCAGAAGCCGGATCATGTCATCGATCCGCGGCAAGGATACGAAGCCTGAAATGGCGGTTCGCCGGGGGCTACACGCGCATGGAGTCCGGTACCGTCTTCACGCGAAGGATCTGCCCGGACGCCCCGATCTGGTATTGCGGAAATACCGAGCGGTGATTTTCGTCCATGGCTGTTTCTGGCACGGCCATGACTGTCCGATGTTCCGTCTGCCATCAAGCCGGACTGACTTCTGGCGGGCGAAGATCGAGCGTAACAGGGAGCGTGACAGGGACGTCATGGCGGCACTCGGCGAAATGGGCTGGCGTAGGTTGACGATCTGGGAATGCGCACTGCGCGGTCGCGGAAAGATGGCGGGCGAGGAGGTGATCCGGCGGACACTACAGTGGTTGGACGGAGCGGGCCAGGAGGGTGAGATTCTCGGAAATGACCCTTGATGGCCGAACTGAATTCCAATGGCGTTTCGGAGAGTGCCACGTCTGTTTGCCGGAGTCGGCGCTTGGGTATATGAGCGCCCCCATTCAATAGGGGAGGCGGAGATTCAGCCCTGTTTCGTTCTTGTTCGCCCGCAGCTTGGAGAGAATATCGGCGCTGCGGCCCGCGCTATGGCAAATTTCGGGCTGTCCCGGATGCGGCTGGTGGCCCCGCGTGACCATTGGCCGAACCAGAGCGCCATCTCTATGGCGAGCGGTGCCGGCCGAATTCTGGACAACACAGAGATATTCGGTGGCACCGAGGACGCTCTCGCTGACCGAACGACCGTTTACGCAACCACTGCCCGTCACCGCGATCTCTCGAACCGGATCCTGACACCGGAGAACGCAATGTGTGAAGCGGCCGGAAAACTTGCTGCCGGCGAAAGAATTGCCGTGCTGTTCGGGCCCGAACGCACCGGTCTGGAAAACGATGATATCGCCAGAGCGAATGCTATCGTCAGAGTTCCGACAGATCCCGGATTCCCTTCCATCAATCTAGCGCAGTGCGTCCTGCTCATTGCCTATGAGTGGCACCGCCAGTTGGAGGAGATACAGTCGGAGGGTGCGGAACCGTTACGGAGCGGACTGGCCACCGGAATTGAGGTGGAGAAGTTGGCTGAGCATTATGAGACCCGGCTGGACGAGGCGGGTTTCTTTTTCCCCGAGGAGAAAGCCGATCGCATGAGGCAGGTGTTGCGTAACCTGTGGAGCCGGATGCCATTGACCCACGCCGATGTGCAGCTCTTTCACGGTATTCTTCGGCAAATGGTTCGAAGGAAGACGCAAGGCTGACTTGAATTGGGACGCGCCGCCGGATAGTTTCCACGTCCGCGGGACCGCCGCTTAAGAATACCCCAGTCGCACCGCGAGAATATCGTTCCGAATGACCCATAAACGGCACATCTTCGAAGAGGTCGCCACGGCGAAACCCTCAGATCCCGTCGTCGTCCAAAGCGGAATAATTGACAGGAATGCGGGGAAAGCGAGACGGGCGTTGAGGGTCTGGCTGATCATACTGTTCGTGCTCGTGACCCTGACGTTGATCACGGGAGGTCTGACGCGCCTGACAGATGCGGGACTTTCGATAACGGAATGGCGCCCGGTGACCGGAGCGCTTCCGCCGATGAGCTCCGGTGCTTGGGAAACGGAGTTCGGCAAGTATCGGACGACAGCGGAGTACCGTCAGCAGAACCGTCAGATGGATCTCACTGAATTCAAGGTGATATACTGGTGGGAGTGGGGGCATCGCCAGTTGGGGCGTGTCATCGGACTGGTGTGGGCTGGCGGAATGATTCTCTTCTGGGTCACGCGGCGGATTCCCGCAGGTTGGACGGGACGGCTCCTGTTTTTGGGGATATTGGGGGGACTGCAGGGTGGCCTCGGATGGTGGATGGTCACGTCCGGGCTTGTCGGTTCGGCTGTTGACGTTGCCAGTTACCGTTTGGCAATGCATCTGGGCATGGCGTTTCTCATACTTGCTTTCATTTCATGGTTCATTTTCGGTCTTTCCCGACCAGCCGCTGAAATGATGCAGTCCCGGCGGAACCGGGAGGCGGGACTTGGGTCATACACCGCGATGTTGGCATGTGCCGTTTTCGTGCAGATTCCTCTGGGCGGGCTGGTGGCGGGGATCGACGCGGGACGCAATTATAGCGACTGGCCGTTCATGGCTGGCGGTCTTTTCCCCCCGGAAATGTGGCAAATCCAGCCTTGGTGGCGGAATCTGTTCGAGAATGAAGGAACGGTTCAGTTCATGCATCGGCTTTGGGGGTACGTGCTGGTCGTCACCGGTATCGGGGTCTGGCTGGCTGGGCGTGGAAGTGGCCACCATCGCACACGGCAGGTGACTGGCTGGATGATCGCCATCCTTCTGGCACAGGTCACCCTTGGGATTCTGACCGTTATCGCGTCGGCACCATGGCATTTGGCCATAATTCACCAGGTCGTAGCCGTTGTGCTCTGGGTCGTTGTCCTGCTCGTGCTGCATCAGGTGCGCTACCCCGTATCCCAATCCATACGGGAACACGGCTGATGTCTGAATACGATGATCTCGTCGCTTTTGAACGTGGGACGCGGGCGCTCGGGGAAATCGCTGGACGGTTGGGATGGGATCGGGAAACCGTCATGCCAGCCGCGGCCGGTGAGCAGCGCGCCGAGGAAATGGCTGTGATCGAGTCGGTATTGCACGCCCGCCGGGTGGATGGAAGGATAGGGGATTGGCTGGCGTCGATCGACACGGATGATCTTGGCGAGGTTGAGTGCGCCAATTTGCGCCTTGTCCGCAGGGAGTTCGAGCGCGCCAGTCGAGTGCCTGCCGAACTCGCGACTGAAATCGCGCGGGCGACGAGTCTTGCGCATGATGATTGGATCCGGGCACGTGCCGAGGAAGACTTCGTGGAGTTTAAGCCAGCTCTTGAACGGATCCTTCGCCTCAGGCGGGAGGAGGCCGCTGCGCTCGGCAACGACGGCGAGCCCTACGACGCCTTACTTGACGGTTACGAACCCGGAGCGACGGCATCCGGGATCGCCGAGATGTTCGTGGCCATGCGCCCGGTTCTTGTCGCATTGGTTGACCGGGTATTGGGCGCGAGCCATCAACCCAAACGGCTCGACCATATGTTTGATGAGGACATGCAGGTCCGTCTCAGTCGGGAGATTGCCGGAACCTTCGGATATGACTTCAGTCGCGGCCGTATAGATCGGTCGGTCCATCCGTTCAGCTCCGGAAGCGGAATGGATGTGCGGATCACGATACGCTCCGATCCACGCGACCCGTTTAACTGCATCTACTCCACCATTCACGAAACCGGCCACGGTGCGTATGAACAGAGCGTGTCCGAAAGGTACCTGCTGACTCCAATAGGGCAGGGCGCGTCGATGGGTGTGCATGAAAGCCAGAGTCGAATTTACGAGAACCAGATGGGGAGATCGCGCGCGTTCACCACGTATCTCTTCGGCAGGATGTGGGATATGTTCGGTGATTTCGGCGTCGCCGACGCCGAGGCATTCTACGGCACGGTCAACCGGGTTGCGCCTGGTTACATCCGTACGGAGGCTGACGAGCTTCACTACAACCTGCATATAATGATGCGTTTCGATCTCGAAAGGGACCTGGTTTCCGGCGCACTTGAGGTGAGTGAATTGCCCGAGGCATGGAATTCAAGGTTTCAGGCTGATTTCGGCATATCGGTTGACTGCCCGTCAAACGGCGTTCTTCAGGACATTCATTGGGCGGCAGGGCTGTTTGGCTACTTTCCGACGTACACGCTTGGCAACGTATATGCGGGATGTCTGTATGAGGCGATGCGCCGGGAGCTTCCCGGTCTTGACGGGCAGTTATCCAATGGCGATACCGCGCCCGCGACAGGATGGCTGCGCGAGAGCCTTCAACGACACGGTCGGCTTCGCGGGCCGGTTGACACCGTCGCTAGGGCCTGCGGTTTTACCCCGACGGTCAAGCCACTTCTGGATTACCTCAAGGACAAATTCGCCGATCTTTATCGGCTGTAATCCCATGGTGGGTTCCGGTACCGGATGCCAGGTATTTCGTGACCGATCGCTTGGCTTATAAGGGGCCTTATACCAGTTGACAAAATGAACATGATGTCTTTACTGGGAAGATAAAACCCCCGTTCCACAGTGAAGTGCAACACCCTATGTGGGTGAATTGTGGTCGTATCGACGCATGATGTTGCGAATCGGCCGGATGGCGGCGACAGTCCCTTCGTTGCGAGAAGGAGACTGTCATGCCCGAGGGCCAGCGCCACCTGACCCATACCGGGAGATCCCGGATCCACGCCCTGATGAAAAGCGGGCTTTCGAACGCGGCGATCGCCCGCCGGCCGGGGCGCAGTCCGTCATCGGTCCCGCGCGGGATCCGGCGCAACGGCGGGGCCCGCGGCCAGCGGCACGCCCAGGCGCAGCGGAGGTCCGAGGCGCGGCGCCGCGCCGCCCCGTCGGTGCCCAGCAGGATGACGCCGGAGCCGGTGGCGCTGGTGGAGGGTAGGCTGGCCGAGGGATGGAGCCCGGAGCAGGTCTCCGGGCGGCTGCGCCTGGAGGGCCATCCGGTGGCGGGGCGCCAGTGGACATGCCGGCACGTCCACGCCGACCGCAGGGCCGGGGGCGGGCTGTGGCGGCACCTGCGGCGCCGGGCAAGGAGGCCGGACCGCAGGGGCGGGGCCCACGCGGGCCGGGGCCACATCCCGGGCCGGGTGGACATCCCGGAGCGCCCGGCGCCGGGGGAGGCGAAGGCGCGGGTCGGCGACTGGGAGGCCGACACGATCGTGGGCGCGGGCACCGGCGGCGCCGTGGTGTCGCTGGTGGACAGGGCGAGGAGATACACGCTCCTGCGGAGGCCCGGCAGCAGGACGGCGGCGGCGGTCGGCGCGGCCATGACGCGCATGCCGGGATCCCTCCCCGTCCACACGGTCACGGCCGACAACGGCAGGGAGTTCGCGGACCACGCCCGTGTTGCCGGGACGCCCGGCGCGGGGTTCCTGTTCGCCCGCCCCTACCACTCGTGGGAACGGGGCCCGACCGGGCACACCAACGGCCTCGTGCGCGGATACCTGCCCAAGGGCACGGACCTGCGCAGGGTGACGGACGCCGAGGTCAGGGCCGTCCAGGACCGCACGGACGCGCGTCCGCGCAGGGTCCTGGCCTGCCTGACGCCGGCGGAGGCGTTCCTGAGGGCGCGGCCTCCCTGACCGGCGCCGCCCCGTCTCGGGGGGGCACGGACAGGACTTTCCGGGCGCACCGGGGTCACCGCCGGGCGACGCCCCCGGTGCGCCCCGGCGGACGCGTCACGCCCGGCGCCGGGCCTTGCGCTGCCCGGAGGGCGGCGCTACGCTCCGATTCGAAGGGACCGAGCCGTTCCCGTGTGGAATCCGGGGGTTGGAGGGCCCGGCGTTGCGCTTCGGAGTGGCGCCGGGGAAACATATACTCGGAATCATTAATTCGCCCTTAAGGGCTGGCATGGTTCGCGGAACGGCCTGGATACCCGGAAAACGGGCGGAAAAAACGGCATACAGGAAGCGGCATGATGTCCGGGACAGGCTGCATCCCCAGCGCCGGGGAGCGCGATGCGCTTCCGGCGGTAATGCGCGGACGCGGGGCCGGGGCGCCGAAGTGCGGCGCGCGGACGCGCCGGTGGCGCCCGGTGACGGCAGGAGCGTCCGCCAGGTCTGCCGGTTCCTCCATCTGGACCCCGACACGGTGCGCGGCTGGCCGCCCGGGTTCCGCCGGACCGGCCTGGCCCCGGTGGACCCCGCGGCGTATCCGGAGCGTGAGGGAAAGCCGGCGCGGGCCCGGGAGGCCTCGCTCCGGGAGACGCCGCCGGCCAGCCCGCCGCGCGGCACCAACGGGGTACGGGACATCATCCCGCCGGGCTTCGGCCAGGAGTACACCCGCGGCGGCGCCATAGGGCCGATGCACCGGCCGGGATTCGAATATGTGAAGCCGAAACCGCTTCCGCGCCGACAGGGCGGGGCGGGAGGCCTTCATGCGGAAGTGCGGACGGACGGTGCGGGACGCGCCGCCCGACGGGGCGGCCGTCCTCCCCGACGCGGCGCATCCCGAATGGCGGAGCCGTCCGGCCCACGGCCGGGTCCTCCGCGGGGACGGGCCCGCGGTCAGGTCCACCACGGGACGGCGGCGCCGGACCCGCACGGGGCGCCGGATCCGGGGACGGTGGAGCCCGCGACGGGCGGGGGCGGGCGGACCGGCGCCACCACGACCCCGCGGCTTCCCGGGAACCGGAGCGCGCCCGTCCCGGCGGCGCGGCGGTCCACGTCCTGCCGGACAGCGCCCGCCACCGTCACGCGAGGGCGCCGGACCCTTCCTGGAGCGGCCGGGATGCCGCGTCCGGCCGCGCTTCCCGCCGCCCCACGCCCCGCACCCGACCCCGCCGGGCGCCTGTGGGGGGTCATGCACCGACACGTGAGGCGTGACCGGTTCCACGCGGACCCGCGCCGGCTCACCGGGGCGATCCTCAGGTTCCCCGACGGGACCCCTCCCCGTGAACGGGAGGCCATCGCGGAATCCGTCACCGGCGGTTTCCGGGTGGTCACCCATGACGGACACCGCATGGCCGGATAGCGGATCCGGCCATGCGGCGGAGGGCGAACCGGGCCCGGAAGTACGGTCCAGTTCAGTTCAGCGAGTATAAATCCGGGAGATTTTGCGTAATCGGGCCGGGTTCCGGGCTCTGGGTGTGGGGCGCTGGATTGGTTTTTCAGCCGAGCCACAGCCCCAGGATGGCCACCGCAAGGCCGATCATCCCGGCGATGGCCAGGATCAACCGGGTTTCACGGTGCGCGACTTCCTTGTCGCGGTTTGCATTCTCTGTCCGGAGATCCGCCATATCGGTTCGAAAGCGTTCCATTGTCGCATTCAGCCGTTCCTGGGCACTGGCGTTTTCCGCGTTCAAGGTCTTCATGCGTTCCTCCAGGACGGCGAGCCGTTTATCAAATTCATGAGAGGGATCGGGATTTCCATCCATTGTCTCACCCTAGGTTGTTTCCGGTACAGCGTCAACGCCGCGGACAGCCTGCTCCCCAGTCCTGTTCCGGAAAAGAGGCTGCATGGGAATCCGAAGGAAAGGAACGGTTTTTGGCGCACCGCGTCAAAAACCGTGTTTGGCACGATTATGGAAGTTTTTGTTGACAAAAAACTTCCAACTTATATGCTAACGGCACGTCCCCTGTCAAAACTTTCAAAATCCCGGTCAGAACAGAATACAGGCGATGGCATGTCCGGAAGCACCCTGACACCGGAGCGGCGCGGAGCGCTGCTGGCGGTCATGCGCGGACGCAGGGCCAGGGCGCCGAGGTGCGGCGCGCGAACGCGCTGGTGGCCCTCGATGACGGGAAGAGCGTCCGCCAGGTCCGCGGGTTCCTCCATCCCGGTCCCGACACGGTGCGCGGCTGGCCGCCCGGGTTCCGCCGGACCGGCCTGGCTTCGGTGGATCCGGCGGCGTATCCGGAGCGTGAGGGCAAGCTGACGCGGGCCCGGGAGGCGTCGCCCGGTTCCCCCTGCCGCAGGCCAGGGCCAGGCGGTCGGTCCACGCTTCCCGGGCGAGCCCGGCATGCTGGGAACCGGATGCCCTGATGCGGACACGTCCGGCTCTGTGGGGGGAGGGCCCGGCAATGACCCCTCCTACCCGACCCCCTTCAGCCTACCACAGAAAGATCCGTAGGGAAACCACGGCACCGCGCTCGCGCGGGCGTGTACCCGCATCGGCACCCAGAGCGTGACCGTGACGCGTGCCAGCTCCTGGATCTTGATCGGCGCGATCCAGGACGTGAAGGCGTCCGCTCCGACCGCGTCCTTGATGCTCTCGCGCACGGTGCCCCAGACCACCTCGCAGAAGCGCAGCTCCGTCGGATGCGCCGCGTCATAGGCCGCGGTGAGGATCTCCGCCTCGGGCGCCCCGGTCGTGACCGTCCGATCCCTCAAAACCCCTGAGAGGGAGTCGCCTCCGGTAGAGGGCGAAAACGTACGCTAAGCTCTTGAAGCCATCGTTTTTCTCCTTACGGATCAAACGGCGACGGGATCGGGGTGTCGGTGTCCAGCGCGAACGGATTGCGGTTGTCGGGGTCCGCCGCGAACCCCCGCGCGGCGACCCGGTCGGTGATTGGAGGGGATATCATGGTCTCCAAGGGTTGGCAGTGCGCGAGAAACGATTTCACCCCAGGATCGGGTGGATACTCCGCTGTTTTTGGTGTATCGGCTCGCGCCATCACACCGGTTGCGTTGGCTTGCAGGGACTGGATGTTGGCGTGGATGGCACGCCCGGCTTTCGCAAGAGCAAATTGGTGCGGGTCATCGCCCAAACACGCCGTCCCCAGTCCCATCGTGGCGGGCGCGTCGTGGGGATAGAGCGCACTCTCCACTTCATCGACCAACAGCCGGAAGGTTTTGGAGAGTCGCGCGGCCGCGTGCGTGATATCCTCCGCAGTCAGCCGGTAATCACCATACCCCGCCTGATGATCGCGGGATGAATCGCCATTCAGCGTCGTGATCCGGTCGGCGAGCGCGCTCCAGTCGTGCCCGGCGACGTCATCGGGACGATGGTCGCGCATCTGCGCCGCCAACCGCTCCAGATCATGGGTCCGCGCCGGGGGGACCCGGCGGCGCTTCAGCATCGTCTTGACGAGATGTTCCGCCGACTCTTGGGAGTGGACAACAAAACTCCGACAATGCGTATCAATAAAATCATATCTCTTACGCGTCTTGCAGCGTTCGATTTCATTCAGCGCGCTCGTCATATGATTCAGACTCGTTGTGATGCCCAATCCCCATTCCTTTGGGAGGATGAGCGGGGTCGATGCGGGGTTCTTCGGTGTCGTGCTCCCATCTCCGATAAGGGGGATGCCATCCTGGCCAATCTGCTGCGCGATGCGTCCGAAGGCGTATCGGTCGCGCGCGAGGAGCGCGGGGGTCAGCGTGAGGACGTCCAGGTTGGTATAGGCATCAAAGGGGGGCGGGGACCGGTCGCGCTTGTAATGGATCACACGGTCGATTGCGGGGTCCTCCACAACAACGGCGATATCCCAGTCACTGTCGGGCCGCGCGGTGCCTTTTGCGCGCGAGCCAAACAGCAGGATGGCGCGCACATCCGGCCACGTCCGGACTGCACGCTCACAGAGCGTGGTGAGCTGCTGACGGGAGGTGATGTGCGCCATGCGCTTTCTCCTGGTCGCCGATTGCTCCTCTCCGATCACACCCGTGTCGGTTCGATAGAGAGGCGAATCCAGAGATAGGACAAAATGATAACGATCCCACACGCCGCGCTCACCGCCTAAGAGATCCGCGGCGCCCCGGTTACCCAGTCAAAGCCCTTATCCTTGATTTCCATGGCTCATCTCCAGCGCATCACTCATGGACATTTTAGCCGAAACTGGACGCCATCTACAACGTGACGTCGCCTACTACAGAAAGATCCGTAGGGACATCACGGCCCCCGGCATCGGCGGATGTGAGCCCCTCGGCGGTGCGACTCCCCGCCGGACGATCCGGTGCGTATATAATCTCCCTATAATAGGGCACACACGTGTGGCGGCGGCGTGGCGGATTCCTGACCAATAGATCCGCGCCGGTCAGTCCCAGTCCGGCTTCCGTTTTTCCATGAAAGCCGAGATTCCTTCCACCGCGTCGCGATCCATCATGTTTCGCACCATTGCATTGCCGGTATGTTCATAAGCCGCCTCAAGGGGTATCTCGATCTGTTCGTGGAAAGCCCGCTTGCCGATCTTCAGGGCCGAAGACGACTTTCCCGCGATCAGATTGGCGAGCGCATTGGTCTCACCCGCCAGAGATTCCGGGGGTACGGCCCTGTTAATCAATCCAATTTCAGAGGCGCGGTGAGCGTTTATGAACTGTCCGGTTGAAAGCATCTCGAACGCCTGCTTGCGGGGAACGTTACGCGAAAGGGCTACCATCGGTGTCGAGCAGAACAGGCCGATGTTGACGCCGTTGACGCCGAATCTGGCATTCTCCGCCGCTAACGCAAGATCGCAGCTTGCCACCAGTTGACACCCGGCCGCGGTGGCGACGCCATGGACCTCGGCAATGACGATTTGGGGAAGGCGCGGAATCGCCTGCATTACGGCGGCGCAGCGCGTGAACAGATCAGCGAAATATTCCGCCCCGCCGTCCTTGGCCGCACGGCCCGCGGTCATCTCTTTTAGGTCATGCCCGGCGCAAAATGCCTTGCCCGCTCCTTTGAGAACGATGACGCGGATGTCGATGTCCGCGGACAGGGCATCGAACGCGGAACGAAGCGCCGCGATCATCGCGTCGCTCAATGCGTTGAGGTTCTCGGGTGAATTTAGCGTCAGATGCGCCACGGCCCCGAAGTCGGTTCGCTCCAGCAATGACATCTTGTCCTCCGTTCGATATATCATCAGTTTTAAGGCATTGGATTGATGGTGAAAGCATGCAGCTCAGAATGGACCTTTATGATCTTACCCAATTCATGTCTGATCACTTCCCGCAGGTGGCGAGGGAATACACCATTGAAAAGGTCACTACGGATATTCTGGTCGTTCGCCTGCATATCTCTGACCGTAATCTGAGGCCGGGCGGTACGGTATCCGGACCATCCATGTTTTCGCTGGCCGACGTCGCCATATATCTTTCTGTCCAGAGCCGGATTGGCCCTGTGGCGCTGGCGGTCACCACGAACTGCTCGATCGACTTCCTGCGCCGACCTCGTGCCGATAGGGATCTGATCGGTGAGGCTCGTCTTCTGAAGCTCGGCCGGGCGCTCGCGGTGGGGGATGTGCTTGTTTTTTCCGAGGGTGACGGCGCACCTGTCGCGCGAGCCGCCCTGACCTATTCCATTCCACCGGGTACTCGGCGGGATTGCGCGGGGCCGGTCGGTTAGATCAGCGAGCTGGCGGGGATCCACTCGAGAGAACCTCGCGCCATAAAATGGGGTAATATAATACCCCATATTTAACTATCTGTATCCAAATCAGGATTTTTATTTCGCCAACACTTGACTGTAACGGAAAATCACATAGAAAGCGGCTCTCCAAATTTCGATCCAGGGCAGAGACATGAAAACCTACACCGCCACTCCGGCGGACATCGACAAGAAGTGGATTGTGATCGATGCCGATGGTGTCGTGCTGGGTCGTCTGGCCGCGATTGTCGCCGGACGGCTGCGTGGCAAGCACAAACCGGGCTATACTCCACACATGGATATGGGTGACAATGTTATCGTCATCAATGCTGGGAAGGTGCAGTTGACCGGTAACAAGCGCACCGAAAAAACCTATTGGCGCCATACCGGCTATCCGGGCGGCATCAGGTCCAGAAAGGCTGTCGAGATTCTGGAGGGTGAACATCCGGAACGCGTTGTGACAATGGCTGTCAAGCGCATGCTTCCTGGAAACCGACTTTCGAGACGTCAGATGACCAACCTACGTGTGTACGCGGGGCCAGAGCATCCCCATGAGGCGCAGTCACCCGAGATTCTCGATGTAAAATCCATGAACAGAAAGAATGCGAGGACCGCGTAATGGCCGAACAACCGGAGTCAATTCGTGATCAACTGTCCAGCGCGGCGGAAGCCGGGGAAATTGCCATGCCTCAGGAAACTTCCATATCCGAGGTGCCCGAGCCGGTTCGTGACGAGTTGGGACGGTCATATGCGACCGGCAAACGTAAGGATGCGGTTGCCCGCGTCTGGATCAAGCCGGGCTCAGGTATCGTGACGGTCAACGATAAGGAACTTTCGGTATATTTCGCACGACCCGTGCTGCAGATGATCCTGCGCCAGCCATTCTCGGTCGCCGGTGTCGAGGGATTGTTCGACGTTCGGGCCACGGTCAAGGGTGGTGGTCTGTCCGGTCAGGCAGGTGCGGTGAAGCACGGTATTTCCAAGGCGCTGCAACTCTACGATCCCTCGCTGCGGCCCGCATTGAAGGCTGCCGGTTTTCTGACACGAGACTCAAGGGTGGTCGAGCGAAAGAAGTATGGGAAGCGCAAAGCGCGCCGTAGTTTCCAGTTCTCAAAGCGCTGACAACATAGACCGGAAGGACGGATTTATACCATTTCCCGAAAGTTTTGACTCATCAACATATAGTCTCATAGCCGTATATACACGATATATTCCGTTCCGTCGCGGATGGCGCGTGCGGCCAGCCGTCAATGTCGCTATGTTGTGGTTTCCGCAAACCAACACCGACAGGAGACAGGACATGCCCGCACCCCTGACGATCACCGACACCGGCCGCACGGCCGAAGACCTGCGCCAGTTCGCCGGCAGGTGCAAGGACCATCGCCAGCGCCGGCGCGCCCGCGCCATCGCGCTCAGGCTCGAGGGGATGCCGCCCGGAGAGGTCGCGGCGCGGCTGCGCACGACGGTCCAGTCCGTGAGGGACTGGACGGTCCGCTATAACCTGGCCGGTCTCGGGGGGCTGGCGGACAGCCCGAGGACGGGACGGCCCGGGCGCCTGGACAGGGACCAGCGAGCCCTTCCCGCGGAGCGGGTCGAGGCCGGCCCCGGTCCCGGGGACGGCGGTCTCGTGCGCTGGCGTCTGAAGGACCTCGCCGCCTGGGCGATGGCCCGGTTCGGCGTTTCCGTCAGCGTATCCGCGATGTGGCGGACGGTGCGCGGCCTCGGCTTCAGCCACCAGACCGTCCGTCCGCTCCATCCCAGGGCCGATCCGGGGCGGCAGAGAGAGTTCCGCAACGATTTCAGCGGGCTGGCGCTGGGCGCGGCGGGCGAAGGCGCCGCGCCCGAGCGGATCGAGGTCTGGTTCCAGGACGAGCTGAGGGCGGGCCAGAAGGGCACGAACACGCGCATATGGGCGCGCCGGGGCGTCCGGCCCCGCGCGGTGCGCGACCACCGCTACGGATACAGATACCTGTTCGCCGCCAGCCGCGCCGGGGATCCCTGCGCCGTCGGGCATGTCTGTGGCAGGGCGAACACCGACGAGATGAACGTCCACCTGGAGACGGTCCCGGCGAAGGTGAAGCCCGGCAACCACGCGGTGGTCGTGCTCGACGGAGCCGGCTGGCACCGGTCCAGGGCGCTCGTCGTTCCCGGCAACGTGTCCCTGCTGCACCTGCCGCCGTATTCGCCGGAACTGAACCCGGTCGAGCAGGTCTTCGACTACCTGCGCTCGAACTTCCTCTCCAACCGATTCTTCCCGACGGTCGCGGACGTTCAGGCCTCGATGCTCGACGCCTGGAACGCGTTCGAGGCCGACCTGGAACGCATCGCGTCGATCACCAAACGGTCATGGGCCCGTGTTTGCTGAAGCAACCGGTCAAATGGCGCTCCATAGGTCAAAACTTTCGGAAAATGGTATTATTCCTTACCACTGTTATTTGTCGCGCTTTCCGGCCAGAGCGCGTCGAGCGGGAAGGTGATAGCGTCGAAGGGCGGGAGCGAGACCGGGGCGCCGTCGGCCAGCGTGGCCAGAAGCGCCCAGTGGCCGTCCTCCAGCCCGAACGCCTCCAGCGTCCTGGCGTCGGGATCGACGAGCCACAGGTGGGAGGCGCCCTCGCGGGCGTAGATCCCCGACTTCTCGTGGCGGTCGATGCGGCGGGTCGACGGCGAGAGCACCTCGCAGGCCCAGTCGGGGGCGACGTCGAACCAGGCCGTGTCGGGGTATTCGGGCATGGTCTCGCGCCGCCAGCCGCCCAGGTCCGGCACCACGATGTCGGCACCCAGATGCAGCTCCGGCCCGTCGATGATCCACCAGCCGCCGGGGCCGTCTCCGGGACTGAACGGCCCGTCCAGGCGGCCGCCCAGACGTGAACTCGCCCAGGCGTGGCGCGGGGCGGGCCTCGGCTGGGTGTGCAGGGTGCCGGCGAGCACCTCGGCCACCATGCCGGGTGGCGCGTCCAGGACGTCCTGATAGGTCGCCCTTTGACCCGCGGCATCGATAGTTCTCCCGATGGTCCTGGCCGTTGCGCCCATGCCGGTCGCCTCCCTGTCAGTCCAAAGGATATCGGTATGCGGGATCATCAGCAACAGATGTTGCGAGTGGGCGACAGGGTGGCATCCCACTATGATTTTGCGCGGTGAAGGCGGGTTGTGGTCCAGCCGCACAAGGGCTCTTTGCCCGTAATGGAAACCCTGAAATAGACTTGGCGCTAACGATCATCGTCATCATGTTGCTATGGAGCATTGCGGCGGATCGCATTGAATGAGTCCCGCAACTGGCGTTCCGGTGAACAGGTCCGACCAGGATCAGGCACATCCGGGATTACGCGGCCGTTCGTATTTCGGCGCGGATGTTCGTGTAGTTCCCCAGGAAAATCAGGCATGCGCCGACCAGCACCGTCCATTCGAGCGGCTCGGCGTAGAATGCCATGCCAATCACCGCGATAACCGGAAGTCTCGCGAAATCGATCGGCATCACGATCGCCGCAGAAGCCATCGAGAGCGCTTTGGTCATGCAGAAATGCGCCAGCAGGCCAGAGCAGCCAACCAATACCAGCCAGAGGATCGACTCACTTGTAGGCAATGCGATCCGGCCGTCAAGTCCCGCGCTTGCGAGACCAAGGATCGCTTGGATTACGGTCAGATGGAAGAGAATGCACGTGATGGTTTCAGTCCGTGTCAACATTCTGGTAAATACCGCAGTGAATGCGAACCCAACTGCTGCGCCGCCCGCCGCCAGCAATCCCGGGGAAATCGTTAGCTCGGTATCGGGACGCACCACGATCAACACGCCAATGAAACCGATAATGGCGGACATAACGCGAATACGGGTCAACCGTTCATCCAGAAGAAATATGGCTATTAGCATAGCCCAGATCGGTGTGGTGAACTCCAGCGCGAAAACCTGCGCGAGCGGCGTGGTGACGACTGCGAAAAACCAGAGATTCTGCCCCGTGAAATGACAGATGTTGCGCAATGCTTGGATATGTAGGCTGCGCCCAGTGATTTGACCCAGCGTCCCAGCCCAGCCGCCAACCGCTAGAACGATCACGATACCAATCAATGACCGGTAGGTCATGATCTCATAGGTGTCGTGCTGGCCTTTCAGTTCACGTGCGGCAACAGCCATCGCAGTGAAGCTGACGATTGCGCCGAGCATCCAGATAGCCGCGCGGAGTGGATGAACATTGCTCATTCATTGCCTGCGTAACAGAAATTCAGCGAAAGCGGGAGTTTGGTCGGGTTCCCCTGCAGGAAAGCACATAACACGACATAGCATTTGGGCGGACTTATCCAACCCCAGCATACATAGTCTTTGATTGGGATGGGTAAAGATCGGTGCGTATGATTCGGAATTTCCAGGGTTGGGATAGGCACTGTTTCTTCCGTTTTCCGTTGGTCGGATGGTTCGGTTCCAATACCGGAGGAAACTATGGGGAACATTCTGACCAGAAATGGACAGTCCAGATTCAGATTGACGGACGGGTGAAGTCTTCTCTGATAAGGCAGGAACTGGCGCTTCTTCTGGAAACGATAGCGGGAATGGCACCTTCGGGCGGCGCACGCTTCTTAAGGGTCCCTTTTAGGGCAGTCCCGCGAACGAGCCTTCCGATGGAGCAACATACCGAAAGGTTTTCCAGCGCATCCCAGGACGTCTGGGGATGGAGTTTCTCGAAACTTCCGAACCGGGCGCGAGTCCACTTGAAATCCACCTTGCCGACCACATAGGATATCGGTGTCGCCTATGATCGGGTGAGCCCTCGGGCAATACGGCGACCTGCCGGCTCCAGCCGGTCCCCTGTGGGGGGCAAGAGGATCCCGACCGGAGCGCAGGTTCCCGAAACAGGCCCCGCGGGCGGGCATCACGGGCGATTACATCGTGACCTGTTCCTTCGTACTCCCGGCCCTCCGACGTCAGATCATGGAACGTGCATTGCGGTCATGACCGCGCCGCCCGCCGGGCCATGACGTCGCCTGCGGAACTATGGATCCCCACGCGCGAGGATCTCCACGATCCTGACATCGCATGCGGAACGCTGGAGAAGCGGACGGGCGGACGAGAATTTCCTGTATGGGGTGAACCCGTTGCCGACAGTGTTAAGAGAAGGCCCATACCGGTTTTCTTCTACAGCAACGAAGGTGATCCCAGGGAACCGCCCCATGTCCACGCGACCGCCGGGGAAAGGGTGGCGAAATTCTGGCTGGATCCTGTGGAACTGGCCTTGAGCGGACGTCTGCGCAGTGGTGAGATCGCCGACCTCCACAGCATCGTGAAACGGCATCGAAGGGAATTCGTGGAGGCATGGAATGCGCACTTTGACACTTGAAACGGAGCCATTGGCCGTTGACGTTACCTTTTCGCCGGATTCATTCCGTGTCGTTCTGGACGACGGTCGGGAACTGACAGTCCCGCTGGCATGGTTCCCACGTCTGGCGCGAGGTACGCCGGACCAGCGCCTCGAATGGGAGCTGATCGGACGCGGGGAGGGGCTGCACTGGCGGGAATTGGACGAGGACATCTCCGTAAGGGGTCTTCTTGCCGGACGCCTGGATCAGGGCCATCCCCGCGCTTTCAGAGCGCCTCGCCGTCCTGAAGGAACGCATGAACACGATGGATGAACGCTACGGCAAGGGCTGGGCACTTCTGCGCGAGGACGTGGCGAAGCGCGAGACCTGGATGCTGCCCGTGGGCGTCGGCGGCCCGGCGACGCCGAGGACCTGCGCAGGTGCCTGGCGTTCGACGCCGTCACCGCCTGCCGCGGCGCCGACATCACCATGCTCGTGCGGGATCGTCCGGAGACCCCGGCGAGGAAGAGCAGAAGTCCTCCCTGGAAGTGGTGCCAGGCCTCCGGTACGGACCCTGCTAAGGACATGGGGCCGTCTCCCTGTATGTTGTGGCTCATTCACCTTCAGCATACAGGAGGGACGGCTCCATATCCAGGCCCGGACGTCGAGAAAATGCCCGTTTCACGGCAGAAAACCGTGCGACCGCGGAGTTCTGCAAGAGGCTCAAGTGTGAACCGTTGCAAGGCGCGGGGCCGGGTCTCTCGGCGATGCCACATAGAAGGCCGATGTGCTCATCACTAGCCTCCGCGAACAGCCGATGGTCCGGGAACAAATGCATCGGCACTCGCGCATCGGGCACGCTGGCGTGCAGCGCTTCAAGAACTTTGCTTGCCTCACGCTGAATAGCAGTGTTCAAATCTGTGAAGCCCCTGTACGGTCGCTTGCTTTTCCATGTTCGATGCAGAAGGGCGATGAGCATGACGATTCCAGTTGCGCGCAAGATGTTTGTGGTCAATGATTACCCGCTTATCGCATTCGCTTCCGATGAGCCGACGCCGGAGTCGGCGACAGTTCCTTCGTGGACACAACACCAGCGTACCGTCGGCATTACATCTAACGTCTCAATCATCGACATCTCCAGATCGCGGGTTTCTCTCTTTCACCGGCCGTGGTGGTTGACATAGGGTGTAGCCCAGATTTTGACAATCGGCCCATCTGACCCGTATCGGCCAGTACTACCCTTCCGAATTAGGCGCTTCCGCCTGGGAATACGGCTGTGCATCGGCTTCTGGGTGCAAGGGCAAGCGCAGAACGGCGCTCGAAACTCCAATTGCCTGTATCGGCAGGTGCCGGATATGGATCATTCCCATTCGATCGTGCCGGGCGGCTTTGAGGTGATGTCGTAAACCACCCTATTGATTCCCGAAACCTCATTGACAATTCTGGTCGCCGTTTCGGCAAGGAATTCGTGACTGAACGGATAGCTATCGGCCGTCATACCATCGACGCTCGTCACCGCGCGTATGGCGCATACATGATCGTAGGTTCGTCCGTCACCCATGACGCCGACGGTGCGTACCGGAAGCAGGACGACGAATGCCTGCCAGATTTTCTCGTATAGACCATGTCTGCGGATCTGATCGATATAGACGGCATCGGCGTTTCGGAGGATGTCCAGCTTGGCACCCGTGATCTCGCCCGGACAGCGAATGGCGAGACCCGGGCCCGGGAAGGGATGACGCCCGATGAATCTCTCAGGCAGCCCGATTTCTCGGCCCAGCGCCCGGACCTCGTCCTTGAACAGTTCCCTGAGAGGCTCAATCAGCTTGAGGCCCAACTGTTCGGGCAGACCCCCAACATTGTGATGGGACTTTATGGTGACCGATGGCCCTCCAGAGAAACTAACGGACTCGATGACGTCGGGATAGAGCGTGCCCTGTGCGAGGAAGTTGGCTCCGCCGACCGCTGCGGCATGCCTGCGAAACACATCGATGAAAAGACGGCCAATCGTCTTTCTCTTTGTCTCGGGATCGGTAACGCCCTTCAGCTCGGACAGGAACAACTCGGACTCATCTGCGTGGATAAGCGGGATGTTAAGGTGATCGCGAAACATCCCAATCACTTCCTCCGCCTCGTTTTTTCGAAGTAGGCCGTGATCTACAAAGACACATATAACTCGGTCACCGATCGCTTCATGAACAAGTTTGGCGGCCACCGATGAATCCACACCTCCCGAAAGTCCGCATACGACTTTTGCGCCTCCAACCTCACGGCGGATCCTGTCGACTGCCTCATCCCGATATGTGCCCATAGTCCAGTCGCCCGTGAAGCCAGCCAATCGAACGAAATTCTCGAGCAGGCGCTTGCCATTCGGGGTGTGATGCACCTCCGGATGGAATTGCACTGCATAGAATCCGCGCTTGACGTCGGCGGCGACGGCGAAAGGCGCTTTTGAAGAGACGCCGAATACCTCAAATCCTGGCGGCAGTTTGGCCACATGATCGCCATGTGACATCCAAACCTGTTCCGTCGGTTCTTCAAACCAGCCCTCCAGAAGCGGCAAAGTACCTTCGGAAGTGATATAAGCGCGTCCAAATTCGGAATTGATCCTTCTGCCGGGCGGGTCCGTGGACACGTCACCGATAGCCGGATCACCCATCTCGCCGTTCCCGCTTCTCCATCCGCGCTCGACTTTTCCCCCAAGCATCTGGACCATCACCTGCTGGCCATAGCAGATTCCGAGAACCGGCGCACTCTGCGAGAAAATGTCTTTAGGGGGGTATGGTGGATCACTGTCCAGCACGCTGGCGGGTCCACCGGACAGAATTATGGCCTGGGGCGTGAATCCGGTTAAAAAATCAGATGTAACATTCTGGTATGGATGGATTTCGCAATAGACACCCAATTCCCGCAACCGTCGGGCAATCAGCTGGGTGACCTGGCTTCCGAAGTCAATGACCAGTAAGCGCTGATGCGTGTTCATGCTCGGGGTTTAATTTGCTGGCTGAGGCGGCGCAAGGCGACCGAATGTAGTTTATGCGGTGTCGGTTCGAAGTCATCATCCTATGATCTTCGCCCTTGGGCGCCATATGTCGTTTTTTCTTCCCAACTGACGCTTATCATGAACCGTTAACCGCACATGGTCAGCTAGGGAGGAGGGAAACCAGGCGACGGGGAGGGTTCATGGCTAGGGTTGGCTCCGGTCGGCGCTCCAGAAGCGGTGGCGGTGCGGCACGTCGCGCCGAGCATGGCACAGTCCGCATAGAGGCGGCTCGTTTCATCGAGCGCAATATACCTAATTTTGAGATCCTCAATGACGAGGCGCTCGAGATCATCGAAGCGAACGCCGAGACGGTCCTGGAAGAGATCGGCGTGAATTTCGTCGAGAATTCGGCCGCGCTTGATCGCTGGAAAGACGTTGGTGCCGACGTGGACGGCGAGCGGGTACACATTCCCCGTGGGCTTGCCAGACGCCTTTGTTCTTCAGCGCCGGCTCGATTTGTCCAGCACGCACGCAATCCGGGCCGCAGCGTGGAGATTGGCGGTAGCACATTGGTGCTGGCACCGGTCTACGGTCCACCGTTCGTTCGCGATGTGGCTATGGGGAGACGGTATGCGACCATAAATGATTTCCGCAACTTTGTCAAGCTAGGTTACATGTCGAAATGGCTCCATCATTCCGGAGGCACCGTATGCGAGCCTACGGACTTGGCGGTCAACAAACGCCATCTCGACATGCTTATGGCCCACATGACCCTTTCGGATAAGCCATTCATGGGATCAGTTACCGAGCCCTCCCGGGCACGGGATTCGATCGAAATGTGCGATATTCTTTTCGGTGGACTTGATGACCGAACGTCAATGATCTCGCTGATCAACATCAATTCGCCACTAACCTTTGATTCTGTGATGATGGGTTCACTTGAGGCCTATGCCGAAGCGAATCAGGCGAGCGTTGTCTCACCATTCATAGTAGGGGGCGCGATGGCACCGGTTTCGGTAGCGGGTGTACTTACACAGGTATTGGCGGAAGTGCTTGCCGGAGTGGCTTACAGCCAGATCATCAGGCCAGGCTCTCCTGTTGTCATGGGCGTGTTCGTATCGTCTATTGACATGAATTCAGGTGCTCCGACGTTCGGAACGCCGGAAGCCAGCCAGATCACTTTCGGTGCCGGGCAGTTGGCGCGGAGACTGAAGCTACCGTATCGGTCGGGTGGCGCTTTCTGCGGTTCCAAACTGCCAGACGCCCAGGCGGCTTACGAAAGCGCTAACTCCCTTAACGCCGCGCTCCTGAGCGGCGTGAACTTCATGCTGCACTCGTGCGGTTGGCTGGAGGGTGGGCTCGTCACATCATATGAGAAGTTCGTCATGGACGTGGACCAGCTGGGCAGCCTTCACAAACTCGCGGCTGGCATATCGGTGGACGTGGACGCACAGGCCATGGAAGCGATACGCGAGGTGGGACCCGGCGGACACTATCTGGGCTGCGCCCATACCCAGGCAAATTTCAGGGACGCTTTCTGGCGCACGGAGCTGCTGGACTACAAGCCATTCGAGACATGGGATGAGGGGGGGGCATGTGATACGCAGGCACTTGCCGCGGCCCGGGTCACGAAGCTCCTCAATGAATACCAGCAGCCGGAACTTGATCCTGGGATTTTCGAGGCACTGACGGCTTACGTTACGTCGAAGAAACTCGGATTACCCGACAGTTTCATCTAAGACGACGGGCTTTTATCGATCTTATCGATCACACCCGGCTCCACAGATACCGGCATGTCCGTTGCGTCCCCGGCAGACCGCCATTCAGGATAGGCCGCGCTCTTTCTTGATCTGGCCATAGGCAATGTTCGCCTCGGAAGTCTTCCTGGCACCGAGCTTGCGGAATTCGTCAGGTAGCCCTTTTGCCTCCAGTCGGTCGGGATGGAAGTTCTTGACGATGCCGCGATAGGCCTTGCGGATTTCGTCATCGGTCGCATCGCGGCCTACGCCCAGGATATCATATGGGTCTCCGGCATCCGTGACCGCATCGGGTATGTATGTGCATTCGATGCGTCTGCATTGCTCCGGCGAAAATCCGAATTCTTGCGCGACGCGGTTAATGAATTTCCGCTCGCCGCTATGATAGGTGCCGTCCGCGGCGGCGATCTGGACAAGGCCGGCAAGAATCTGTTCCAGCATGGCAGTATCGCCGCGAACGATTGTCTTGATCTGTCTTGCATAGGGCTCAAAGCCGACCGCGTCTGCTTTTGCGGCGTTGAAAATCGCGCCAACCTCCTCCTTCGCCTCCTCAGGAAACGATACAACGCGCTTAAGGGTGTTGATCTCATCGCGGGTTACCCGGCCATCGGCCTTGCTGAGCTTTGCGGCGAGGGTAACGAACGCCACAGCAAACGCGGTCTGGACATCTACATTGGATCGGTTCCAGGGGCCATCACGACCTTGAGCCCCCCGCCGGATATCGGGTCGCGGACCACGTTTATCCATGGCATGCCCCAGCGCCAATCCGGCAATGGCGCCAAGCGGTCCACCGATTGCAAAACCTGCGGCGCTACCAAGAATTTTTCCGAAAATGGCCAGTTCGCGCTCTCCTTACCAATACTGATCTGCCGGAGCTTTCCGGCGGTCATCGTCGCGCAAGAACATAATGCTGGTTTTCCACGGATCCAAGTGTCGTTGCAAAGGCGTGGCTGACGTCCGTGATCAATACGAGCACGAAGGCACGGTTTTCGGGCCTGAGCGTGAGCCTGCGCAGGCCGCACATCCGGCGAGATCCGAGCGATCCCGATGCCCGGAGCTTCTCATGCAGCCGACTTGCTCAGAAGCCTGTCCACGCCGACCTCCAGCCGAAGTCTCCCATGCACCACGGATCCATGGGGGATGCGCATGGCACTACCGACTTTCCCGCCGAATCACGGATCCGTCTTTACCGCAGTCACCGGGATGACCCGGTCGGCCAGATGCAGCATGATTGTCTTCCCCGGTTTTGCCAAGTGTCGCGCAGCCGATCCGTATCCGGGCGGCTGCGGCGATATGGTGACTGCAATGAATGCTGTCAAAGGATCTCAGCTCAGGTCGAATCGGTCGAGATCCATGACTTTGCTCCATGCGGCGACGAAGTCTTTCACGAAAACCTCCCGCCGGTCATCGCAGGCGTATTCCTCCGAAATTGCCCTAAGCTGGGAGTTGGAGCCGAAGATCAGGTCAGTGCGTGTCGCGGTCCATTTCTTCCTCTCACCGGAAAGATCGGATCCCTCAAACTCTTCCTCCGCCGGTGATACCGCTCTCCATACGGTACCCATGTCAAGAAGGTTTACGAAGAAATCGTTTGACAGAACGCCTGGACAATCAGTGAGCACGCCATGCGTTGATCCGTCATGATTCGCTCCGAGCACGCGCATCCCGCCCACCAGAACGGTCATTTCCGGTGCCGTCAGTGTCATCAACTGGGCTTTGTCGACCAGCAGCCGCTCGGCGGAAGTTCCGTAGCTATCTTTCAGGTAGTTACGGAACCCGTCAGCCAGAGGCTCAAGATGACCGAAGGACTCCACGTCAGTCTGGTCCTCGGACGCATCAGTGCGTCCCGGAGTGAATGGGACCTTTACGTCGACACCGGCTTTTCTGGCCGCCCGCTCGACTGCCGCACAGCCGCCCAGAACGATCAGGTCGGCAAGAGACACTCTCTTCATGTCGGCTGTGCGGTTAAATTCGGACCTGATATCCTCCAGTATCCTCAACACCTTCGCAAGTCTTGTCGGCTCGTTGACTTCCCAGTTTTTCTGGGGCGCCAGGCGGATGCGGGCACCGTTGGCCCCGCCGCGCCTGTCCGAACCGCGGAAGGTCGAAGCTGAGGCCCAGGCCGTCGAGACGAGTTCCGCGATCGTAAGACCTGACGCCAGAATTCGGTCCTTCAGCTTCCCGGCGTCACCTGAGTCGATTAATTCGCCATCCGCTGCGGGAACGGGATCCTGCCAGACGAATACTTCCTGGGGAACGTCCGCGCCAAGATAGCGGACGCGGGGTCCCATATCACGATGGGTTAGCTTGAACCAGGCCTTGGCGAACGCATCGGCGAACTCGTCCGGCTTCGCGTGGAACCGGCGGGAGATTCTTTCGTAGTCCGGATCCATTCTCATGGCCATATCGGCCGTGGTCATCATGATGGGAACACGACTGCTCGAACCGTCCGCTTCCGGCGCATGGTGCTCTTCCGCCAGATTCAACGGGCGCCACTGGTTGGCTCCGGCCGGACTTTTCGTAAGTTCCCATTCATATCCAAAGAGCATGTCGAAGTAGGACATGTCCCACTTGGTCGGGGTAGGGGTCCAGGCGCCCTCGATGCCGCTGGTCGTGGAATGCACGCCCTTGCCGCTTGCATGGGCGTTTCTCCAGCCGAGCCCCATTTCCTCGATGGCTGCGCCTTCGGGTTCAGGACCCACAAGGCTTGTGTCACCGGCGCCGTGTCCCTTGCCGAACGTGTGACCACCCGCAACGAGTGCCACGGTCTCCTCGTCGTCCATAGCCATCCGCGCGAAGGTCTCGCGGATGTCCCGACCCGATGCCAAGGGATCTGGATTGCCGTTCGGCCCTTCCGGATTCACGTAGATAAGACCCATCTGGACGGCGGCCAGCGGATTTTCGAGATCCCTTTCACCCGTGTATCGGCGGTCGCCAAGCCACTCGTCTTCAGATCCCCAGTAGATGTCCTCCTCCGGTTCCCAGACGTCTTCGCGTCCACCGCCGAATCCAAGCGTTCTGAACCCCATTGATTCCAGGGCGCAGTTTCCCGCCAGGATCAATAGATCAGCCCACGAGACCTTATTTCCGTATTTCTTCTTGATCGGCCACAACAACCTTCTCGCCTTGTCAAGATTACCGTTATCCGGCCAGCTGTTGAGTGGCGCGAAACGCTGGGAGCCGGATCCCGCACCACCCCGTCCGTCACCGACGCGGTATGTGCCCGCGCTGTGCCAGGCCATCCTGATGAATAGGGGGCCATAATGCCCGTAATCGGCTGGCCACCAGTCCTGGCTGTCGGTCATCAGGGCATGGAGATCCCGCTTGAGTGCCTCCAGATCGAGCTTGCCAAATTCCTCGGCGTAGTTGAATTCGCTTCCCATCGGGCTTGACATCGGCGGATTCTGGTGCAGTATCCCTATGTTGAGTTGGTTAGGCCACCAATCGCGGTTCGACTGAACCTCGAAACTCGTGTGGATGACCGGGCATCTGGCGGCGCTGCTGTTGTCGTTTCCGTCCATATTCCTCTCCGGAGATATAGTGTTGTCCGTGCCGGTTAACCG
Source organism: Paracoccaceae bacterium (assembly GCA_965221405.1). Taxonomy (GTDB): domain Bacteria; phylum Pseudomonadota; class Alphaproteobacteria; order Rhodobacterales; family Rhodobacteraceae; genus JAPOUP01. Next base: position 314,657 of record CBDCSE010000001.1, read on the forward strand.
GCGGGAAATCGGTTCACCATGGCAAAACCGTTATCTGGAATCATTCTAATCCGTGTTCCCGAGTACGCAACGCGAATCTTGGTCCGGACTTCATGGAATCGCCTTCATGGAATGAATTGACTTGCCGGAGGACGGCTGTGCGCCTATCCAGCGTCTGCGTTCCAGAAGGATGGATCAAGTGCGCGACCTGCGAAAACCCGAACAGCGTCACCCAGAAAAGGCACACCGACCCGCAAACCCCCAGCCCAGGAAGCCGGCCTGGATCAGGGTGAAGGCACCGAATTCGCCTGGGTATCTGGCGACCAGAAGAATCATGCGGGACCATTCATTGGTTACGGTCTGCGAAGAGGCTGGCTGCCCAAACGTCGGTGAGTGCTGGTCCCAAGGTCACGCAACAATGATGATAATGGGCCGTATCTGCACCCGCGGCTGCACTTTCTGCAACGTTGCGACAGGAAGGCCGGACAATCTTGACATCTTTGAACCCGGGCGGGTCGCCGATGCCGTAAGCCGGCTCCGCCTAAACCACGTGGTGATCACCAGCGTTGACCGCGACGATCTGGCGGATGGCGGAGCGACGCACTTTGCACAGACAGTCCGGGCAGTGCGCAGAAAATCCCCGGGGACCACAATCGAGATTCTGGTGCCGGATTTTCTGAGATGCGAACCAAAGGCGCTTGAAACCGTCGTTGACTCGAAGCCGGACGTATTCAACCACAATCTCGAAACCGTGCCGGCGCTATATCCGACTGTCCGTCCCGGAGCGCGCTATTTCCATTCGCTACGTCTTCTGCAGCGCGTCAAGGAACATGATCGGTCGATGTTCACCAAGTCAGGTATCATGGTTGGCCTCGGAGAGGATCGGCAGAGCGTTCTGCAGGTCATGGATGATCTGCGGACGGCGGACGTGGATTTCCTGACCGTCGGGCAATATCTGCAGCCGACGCCCCGTCACCACCGGGTAGACCGCTTCGTTACACCCGATGAGTTCGAGAGTTACGAACGGGCCGCCTACGGAAAGGGTTTCTTGATGGTTTCCGCAACCCCACTCACCCGGTCAAGCTACCATGCGGGTGACGATTTCTCGCGCCTTAAATCAGTTCGGGCCGGAAAATTCGGGCCGACCTAAATCCCAGCCATCGCCTCCGACCGTTGAGGTTAAGGCCTTCGACCTTACGCGCCGCGTGGAGCCCCCCCATAAGCGTTAACCTGTTCTCCGGATCGGGTTCGGACACCGCCGATTTCGCCTTGCTGACGGCCCGGATACCCGGGAAGCGAGGCAAAATCATCAAAATTCCCGGTTGAATTGGTTGGTCAGCTCCCGTTTCGGCAGTTGGAATGCCTAAAATCGTGCCGCGGCCAAACAAGTTAACGCTTATGCCCCCCCCGTGCGATTTATGCGGTGCCATAAGCCCGCGCACCTCAATCGGCGAACGATCCGGCAACCTATTGGGATGTTCACGTCTTCCTGGCCTGCGGGCCGGGGGCGCTGTTCGCGACACGGTCCTCGGCCTGATCCGCATAGTCCTGACGGACGCGTTCGTGTGCCCGGCGGCCAAGAGCCCTCACTGGAGGCCGACAGTCAGGACGTACCACAGGGCGGAGGCGACACCGGGTCATGGAGGCATATGACAGTAATTGAGATCCCGTTAGCGGTATCTGGCCATCTTCATTACTGCGGGCGAATGACCCCATAGTGCTGGAAAGGCGGGGAAGTCTCCCGCGAATCCATCTGTCCTGAGCCGATGGCACTGTGCCGAATTCGGACTAAAACTGGCCATATAGGTAGCGACCGCCAATTCCGGGGTTGCGAAACGTCCATTGTCTGGGCCAATTCACGCCATGACCTATCGGATCCTTTTGCTGCTTACCTGCCTACTGGCAACTTTCTCCACTGTGGCGCGATCCGAAGAGGTCACGGTTGCGGTCGCCACGAACTTTCTGTCCACGGCTCAGGACATTTCGGCGGCGTTCATGGATAAGACAGGTCATGAAGTGGTCCTCGTGCACGGGTCCACCGGCAAGCTATACGCGCAGATCGTGGCTGGAGCGCCGTACGACGTGTTCCTCAGCGCCGATGAGGACCGTCCGGCACGGCTGGCCAGTGGCGGATTTCTGGTCGAGGGCAGCCCCAAGACCTATGCGGTCGGCCGCCTCGCGCTCGTATATCGTGACGCATCCATTACGGGATTGCTGGATGACATCCTTTCCCGGCAGGATCTGCGTGTCGCGGTCGCGGATCCGGCCGTGGCCCCCTACGGACGGGCGGCGCGCTCCGTTATCGAGAAAATCCGTGGAAGCGATTGGCGCGATGGGATCGTGCTTGGTGAGAGTGTCGCCCAGGCATTCGCCTTTGTCGTCACCGGCAACGCCGACGTTGGACTTGTCGCGCTCTCGCTGGCAATGGAACATCCGGACCGGATAGTGTTTCATGAAGTGCCCGCTGCGTTTCACGAAGCGATCCGCCAGGATGCGGCTCTCATTATACGCCGGGAAATCAATCGGGCGGCGCATGCCTTCTATGAATTCCTGGATCTCCCGGCCGCCGTGGAGATCATGACGGCGGCGGGATACGGAGTTCCTCCTTGAGTCTCTGGAGTTCCGTATGGCTGACGCTCCAGCTTGCAGGCGTCACCACGGTTCTTCTCGTGGTGATTTCCATCCCACTCGCCTGGTGGCTTGCCGGTACGACCTCACGGATCAAGCCAGTTGTTGAGGCGCTCACGGCCATGCCACTGGTACTTCCTCCGACGGTTCTGGGCTTCTATCTTCTGATCCTGATGAGTCCGGCGAGCCCAGTCGGTGCGTTCTGGGTCAAATTGACCGGAGAGTCACTGACTTTCAGTTTCTCCGGCCTCGTTATCGCGTCGGTGTTTTATTCCCTGCCTTTCGCGGTGCAGCCACTTCAGGGAGCGTTTCAGTCGGTTGGTCGAGGTATGATGGAGGCCGCCGCGACACTTGGCGCGTCCCGCTGGGATGCGTTCTGGAGTGTGGCGCTGCCTCTGTCACGTCGCGGCGTACTGACGGCCGCGGTGCTGAGCTTCGCGCACACGGTCGGAGAGTTCGGTGTTGTCCTGATGGTTGGAGGCAACATCCCCGGTCAGACACGTCTGATCTCCATAGAGATCTATTCAGCCGTCGAGACACTGGACTACGCCAGTGCGCACCTGCTTTCCGGCGGACTTCTGGTGTTCAGCTTCATCGTGCTGACCGTCGTCTACAGTATGAATGGGCGGGGAGTGTGGGCAGGTGCCTGAATTCCTTGAATTCAACCTGACATTAAGGTTGGGGGATTTTGTCCTGAACGCTGCCGAGAAGATTCCACTCACTGGAATAACGGCGCTGTCCGGGCCTTCCGGCAGCGGAAAGACCACGCTGCTGCGCACTATTGCCGGGTTGGAGCCGGCGGCTGAGGGGCATATCCGCTTCGCCGGCGATGGATGGAATGGGCTGGATTCGGGAAGCAGGAAAGTCGGTTATGTCTTCCAGGACGCCAGGCTTTTCCCGCATCTGGATGTCACGGACAACCTGAGCTACGGTGCCGTTCGTCGCGGCGTTGACCTGGATCGGGTTCACGCCATAGTCGAGGCTCTTGATCTGCGTCCGCTCCTGCGCAGAATGCCGACAACCCTTTCGGGAGGGGAAATACAGCGGGTCGCGCTCGGACGCGCACTTGCCTCTGGCCCCCGGATCCTGCTCATGGATGAACCGCTCGCGGGTCTTGACCGGGCCCGCAAGGCCGGATTGATGCCGTATATCTCTCGCGCAGTCTCCGAATTCGGGGTTCCGGCACTCTACGTCACCCATTCCGTCGAGGAATTGGCGTTTCTCGCTGACAGGACACTCAGGATCCGCGAAGGAAAACTGGGCGGTTGGTCAGAAGCCACACCCCGTCTGATGGGGCAGATCGTCCAGGCCCGGGGAGACTGTCTGGAACTGGCGATCGGCGGCGTTTCCGTTCAGGTGAAGGGGCGGGGGCGGCCGGGCGAGACCTGGGTATTGCTGTTGGGCAATGAATATCTGGTGTCAACAAAGCCGCCGGGCAAGTCGAATGCCGCGCTCTCCCTTCGGGCCCAAGTGATCGAGGCCGTCGGGAAAGACGGCCGTTACGTCGTGGATGTGGAGGGGCAGAGGGTGACGCTGCCATGGAGGTCGTCCGGGAAAAGAACCCTTAAGGAACACACGGCCCTCTGGCTATCGCTTCCGCGCATACTGGCCCGGCCGGTATGATCCTCTCCGGACCCGCGATGAAGATGCGGGCATCTAGGGATCAGGGAATGAAAGCGGAGAGACCACGAGGGGAGAATCACGACGCACCCCATATTTCAAGGGGCACAGGATCGCGTTTCGCATTCGGTTCAAGGCTGGACGGACGCAATGAAACCCTACAGCAAAGAGCTGTTGTGCCCCCAGATGACTTCTTGGATGAATGTCAGGGAACGGGCAGTATACGAACGCCGTTATCCGTGCATGACGGATTTGTGCCGCCGCCATCCGCGGTCCTTGACATCAGCACACAATTCAATTGTCCCCCCGGCGCTGTCCCTGACGACAGCCGCGTGGAGAAACACCGGGACCTCCGGTATGCGTGGCACCCAAGGCTCCGGCCGCAGGCGACCAGTGCCCTCGCGAGGAAAATGTCGACTTTCCATGAAGGATCACGGCCCATGACCCGTCAACGCCTGCCCATCGGCATCCAGTCCTTTTCCCGCCTGCGGGAAACCGGCAGCTACTACGTTGACAAGACGCCGCTGATCCGGGACCTGGTCGAGCGGGGTGACCACTGGTTCCTCTCCCGGCCGCGCCGGTTCGGCAAGAGCCTGCTGGTGGACACGATCAAGGCCCTCTTCGAGGGGCGGGAAGTCCTCTTCCAAGGGCTGGCCATCCCATGGCCACTGGGACTGGTCGGTGACCCACCCGGTGGTGCGCCTGAGCTTTGGCGGAAGGTACAGCACGCCAGAGGACATCGAAGGCGATATCATCGAACAATTGGAAGGTGTCGAGCGGGAATACGACCTCGCGCCGCCCCCGACCTCCGATACCGGGCCCCGCCGTCTGCGCAACCTGCTGGACCGTCTCCATCGCAATACAGGCCAGCGTGTCGTGATCCTCGTCGATGAATACGACAAGCCGATCCTTGACGGGCTGCCCGACCCCGATATGGCCCGGGCCAACCGGGAGTACCTGCGCGGTGTCTACGGCATCATCAAGGACAGCGCCGCCCATGTCCGCTTCGTCCTCGTCACCGGCGTGAGCATGTTCTCCAGGGTCAGCCTGTTCCCGGACATGAACAACCTCGAGGACATCAGCCTCGATCCCCGCTATGCCACGCTCTGTGGCTACACCGACGCGGATATCGACACCGTGTTCGCGCCCGAACTCTTGGGTTCGACCGGGACATGATCCGCACCTGGTGCGACGGCTACAGCTGGCTGGGCACGGAGCGGCTCTACAATCCCTTCGATGTGCTCCTGTTCCTGCGCAATCGCACCTTCAAACCCTACTGGTTCCAGACCGGCTCGCCGCGCTTCCTCTTCGAGACGCTGAAGAGGAAGTCCGTCAGCCCGCTGGAGCTGGAAGGCATGCTGGCCGACGAGTCACTGGTCTCGAAATTCGAGGTGGAGGATGTCAGCGCCGAGGCCCTGCTGTTCCAGACCGGCTACCTGACCATCACGGACGAGATCCGCAGGGGCCACCGCACCCTCTACCGGCTCGACTGTCCCAATCAGGAGGTCAGGCTCAGCCTGAACGATCAGCTGCTGGCGGCCCTGTCCCCGCAGGACCGGGTGCCCCTGGACGAAGGCGAGGCCTTGCGGGACCGGCTCGAGACCAACGATTTCACGGGCTTCGCGGACACACTCAAGGCCTGGCTGGCCAGCATTCCCTACCAGTGGCACGCCACGGGGGATCTGGCCCGTTACGAGGCCTGGTACGCCAGCCTGCTGCACATGGCCTTCCGGGCCATCGGCGTCGATGTGCGCGGTGAGGCGGCCACCAGCCACGGACGTGCCGACATGGTGATGCGCACCGGCGGGCAGGTGTTCATTCTCGAGTTCAAGATGGCGGACACGGACGAGGATATCGAAACGCAGCTGGAGGCGGCGTTCACCCAGATGCGCCAGCGGGGCTATGCGGACAGATACCGGGATCGCGACGGGCCCGTCCATCTGGTCGCGGTGGTCTGCGGGCGTGACGCGCGTAACCTTCTGGAGGTCCGGGCGGAGCCGACTGGTATCCCCTGATGGGCCGGGCCGGGCCGTCGGCCCTGGAGCCCAGCGGCTCCGGCACGGACGGCGGGTTCACACAGCACCCCGTGAAGCCTCTCCCTCCCCAAACGGCACATGTGCCGTAAGGAGCGCTGCGGATGCTTCCGCAGCCGCAGCGCCGGACATCCGCAAGGCCCCACCAACCCGCACCCGGCATCTGAAGACCTCCGCAGGACCCACTTCCCCGGCACCGTTCCTTTCCGACCGGGCCCGTCCAGGTCCGTCCTGCCTGCCCGTCGCGGTCCCGGGAGACTTCCGTCTCGGTCGGCCCCTTGACCCCCGGCCGATGAAAGAACCATGTCCGCCAGACGTCCCCGTAGGTCTGTCAGGTCCGGTTCAAAACTGACCCATCGTCCGGCCTTTCCCTTTCCAGGTAACATCCTTTCCGCCGGGCATTCCGCACCGGTGCCGGGGTTCCGCTTGAGGAGAAGGGGAAGATGGGAACGTTTGATCGGGCTGACTGGCCTGGACTGGTGGCGACGGACGGTGATCGCATGGAAAGCCTGCCGCCTTAAGGTGAATGGGAGGGGCGCTTCCAGCGATGTTGCCGAACCGTCACCTCAACTCAGTTCCCTATCAGAATCCGCGCGTCGGATACGCCATGCCGCCCACGCCTCCGGTGTATCCAGATCGGTAAGGGCATGGTTTGCGGGCAAAGCCACCCCGAGGACCTTCTCCCGCTTCAGGATTGACCAGCCGCCCTCGTCTACCCTGAGCCGCGTAAGCATCGGGAAAAGCCTTGAGGGAAACACCACGGGATGACCGGGCACTCCGGATGACGACATGCCCCGAACCACGCGGTTAGGAAATTCCGCCGATGCGGCGAGAACCTTTCCGAGATCCCTGGCGGTGATCTCAGGCATGTCGGCGGGCAGTATCGCGACAGCCTTTATGCTGTCAGGCAGAGCCGCGGTCGCAACGCCGATTGACATGCCCATACCTTGCGCCGCATTCTCGATCACAATGCGCTGGAGCCGCAGTCCGGCCAGTGTTTGGCAACGTTTCCGCCTGTTCGGCGCCAGCGCCACAATCACGTGCGCTCCGGTTGCCAGCGCGGTTTTCGCCTGCCGACGCAGGATCGGAACACCATCCACTTCCTCAAGTAGCTTGTCGGAGCCACGCATTCGGGTCGACGAGCCAGCAGCTAACAGCAGGATCGCGACGCCTGCCAAGCTAGCGCTCCGGTATCAGCCCGCGTGGACTGAATCTGAGCATCAGCAGCATGATAAATCCCATGGTCAGCAAACGCATATGAGCGGCGGATTGCCGAAGATGCTCCTTCAACCAGTTTCCGTCGTCCAGCCCGGCGGTCAAGGTTTCCATAACAAGCAGTCCCAACGGCTCTACCTCGATCCAGAGATACCAGATCAGGAACCCTCCCAGAACCGCCCCGAAATTGTTTCCGGAACCGCCCACGATAACCATGACCCAAATCAGGAACGTGAACCGTAGCGGCTGGTAGGCAGTGGGAGTGAGGAGCCCGTCGAGCGAGGTCATCATCGCCCCGGCCAGACCGCAGACCGCTGACCCGAGAATGAAGACCTGAAGATGCCTAGCGGAAACGTTTTTACCCATCGCGCTCGCGGCCATCTCATTATCGCGGATTGCCCGCATCATCCGGCCCCATGGCGAGTTCAGCGCCCTTTCGGAAAGCCAGATGATGATCAGGAGCACTGCCGCGAACAGGATCGTATAGCCAAGCTTCACGAAGAGTGACGAAGCTGTGACGGGATCGAGTCCCAGAATGTCCGCCCATTCGACGAATTCCGGACTTCTCTGAAGATCGATCTCGTAAGGCACTGGCCGCGGAATTCCATTGACGTTCTTGACGCCGCGGGAAAGCCATTCCTCATTCTTCAGCACCGCGATGATGATCTCCGCGATTCCAAGTGTCGCGATCGCCAGATAGTCGCTTCTAAGGCCAAGCGCGGTCTTTCCGATAAGCCAGGCGGCACCGGCCGCGACCAGCCCACCAATTGGCCAGGCGACTATGACCGGCAGGCCGAGTCCGCCCAGATATCCGGTACTGGCCGGATTCACCTTTTCTATCGCCAGCACCGCGGGGTCGAATACGGCGCGATAGAGGAAGAACCCGCCCAGCAGGACAGCGGCTGTGGCGACGGTGCGCTGCGGGCCGGCCGGTAACCTGTTCCACAGAAACACGGCAAGAGCGATGACAGCCGCTCCCACTGACAGCGCGAGCGCAACGCTTGCTCCTCCGGCATCCCATGCCTCCGGAACCGGGGGCATGCTGACCAGTACCGTGGTAAGGCCCCCGAGCGCGACGAAGCCCATGACCCCAACGTTGAAGAGTCCCGCGTAACCCCACTGCATGTTCAGGCCAACCGCCATTATGGCGCTGATGAGTCCCATGTTAAGTATGCCGAGCGCGACATTCGGACTGCGGTAAAACCCGGTTGCCACGATCAACCCCAATACCATGGCGAAGAGCAGGGTATTTCTCATCGGAGCACTCATTCGGCCTTACCGGCAAAAATTCCAGTGGGACGGATAAGCAGCACAGCGGTCAGGATCAGGAAGCTCACGGCGAACTTGTAATCGGTGCTGAGTAGCTGGACGAGGGTGGTGGGCTCGAGAGGATCCGGAAGAAGGTATACCAGTACCTTCTTCCAGGCATATGTTACCGTCACCTCCGAAAACGCAATCAGGAACCCTCCGGCAATGGCGCCAGGCGGACTGCCTAGCCCGCCGACGATCGCGCTTGCGAAGATCGGCAGAAGGAGTTGGAAATATGTGAACGGCTTGAAGCTCTTGTCGAGACCGTAGAGGACTCCGGCGACCGTTGCCAGCGCGGCAAGAATTACCCAGGTTACCGCTACGACCCGATCCGGGTCGATTCCCGAAAGAAGCGCGAGATCCTCGTTGTCGGAATAGGCGCGCATGGATTTCCCTGTGCGGGTTCGCTTGAGAAACCAGAATAGCAGGGCGACGACCAGGATGGCGGTAACGACAGTGATCGCCTGGCTGGTCTTGAGCGCAAGCCCTTCCTGCAGTCCTGACCAGTCCCGGAACTCCCGTGCGCTGAGGATGAACCGCTCCCCGTCAGCGAACCGCTGGTCGCCGGGGCCGATAATGAAGCGCACCAGGCCGTTCATCACGAACATGACGCCGACCGATACCATCACCAGCACCACAGGTCGAACCCGCCGCGCCCTGTAGAACCTGTAGACCAGACGGTCAGTTCCCAGCACCAGAGCCGCGGTGGCGACAATTCCCGCGGGTATGGCGAGCAGAGCCGTCGGAAGTGACCCGAGGGTCACTCCCGACCCCTGGAGCCCCCAGGTAAGGAGAATTGTCACCATCGTGCCGAACGCCATGGTGTCGCCATGGGCGACATTTGAGAACCGCAGAACTCCGTAGACCAGCGTCACTCCCAAGGCACCTAGCGCCAGCTGCGCTCCGTAAGCCGTAGCGGGAATGAATACGAAGTTGGCGAACGCTGTAAAGGCGTTGAGAAGGTCAATCACGCTCATCCTCGGAAACCAGGAACCACGCTCACATCATCACTGATGGCAGGCCAGCAAGCACCATTGACCTGCCAATTGAGCGCCACCGCACCCGGAAGCGGTCGCTGGCCAGCATTTAACCGGTGCCGGTCGCGCACGGAAATAGATTGACCATATGGCCTTTGCCGGACGATGGAGTCCATATCGATGGGGCCCACCTGCGGAAGCCGGAGGGATGTCCGGCGCCCAATCCGCGTGAAGCGGGTATCCCGAACGCTCCCCGGAACTCTGGTTCCATGCATGATCTATCCTCCGAGAAAGCTCCGCCGCACATCCGGACTCGCGAGAAGCGCCGCTCCGGTATCGGTGAAACGGTTGCGGCCCTGTACCAGAACATACCCCACATGGGCGATTTCGAGAGCCTGCCTGGCGTTCTGCTCGACCATAAGCACGGAAATCCCGGAATCGGCGATTTCGATGATTTTCCCGAACAGTTCATTCATTACGATCGGACTGACGCCAGCTGTCGCCTCGTCCAACATCAGAACCTGCGGCTGGGTCATCAGGGCACGTCCCAGAGCCACCTGCTGGCGCTGGCCTCCCGAAAGCTCCCCGGCCCGCTGCCGTCGCCGGTCACGCAGAACGGGGAACAGGTCATATACCTGTTCAATTGCGCAATCCACGTCGTCGTTGCGCAGGAATGCGCCCATTTCCAGGTTTTCCTCAACCGTCATCGTGGTGAAGACGTTGGAAATCTGTGGCACGAACGCCATTCCCTTGGCCACCCGCGCCTGCGGCGATAAGTCCGTGATATTCTCGCCGTCCAGCCAAACGGTTCCTTTTTTGAGGTTCAGCATTCCGAACAGGCCTTTCATCGCTGTTGATTTGCCGGCCCCGTTTGGTCCCACGATCACTGCGATTTCACCTCTTGCCACCCCAATCGTACAGTCATGCAGTATGTCCGCCCCCCTCCCGTAACCGCCCGTCAGTGAATTACCCAAAAGGTAGGGTCTGTGCACCCCGCCAACTCCGGCGTCGCTCGATTCCGTGGCAATTGCGACCGTCCCGGGGAGGGATGCCTCGGATAGGTCGCTTCGTCTACCGCCACCACTTTGGTTCATATCAGCGACGCACCGTTACGCCGTCCGGTGGAGCGTCCGTTACCGCGGAGTCCACCCGGTGCGGGAAGGACATCTGCCCCGGCCTTCCGGACAACTGCCCCGCATAAACCGCGGTCCGCCTCTCCATCATATGGCTGTCCGACTTCCGGTTCCGAGATAGGCTTCTATCACCAGATCGTTTGACTTTATCTCCTCCATCGTTCCTTTCGCCAGCACCTTACCCTCCGCCATGCAGATGACGGGGTCGCAGAGACGGCCAATGAAATCCATGTCATGCTCAATTACGCAGAACGTGTATCCGCGCTCCTGGTTCAGCCGCATGATCGCGCCGGCTATGGTATTGAGCAGCGTCCGGTTCACACCCGCCCCAACCTCGTCAAGGAAAACGACTTTGGCGTCGACCATCATGGTGCGCCCGAGCTCAAGCAGCTTTTTCTGCCCACCTGAGAGGTTTCCGGCCTTCTCGTCGGCAAGGTGTTCCATGGTCAGGAAGTCCAGGACCTCGTCAGCCTTTCGCCTGAGCGCGGTTTCGCTCCGTGCGATGAGGCTGCGGCGAAACCATGTGTTGATCAGGCGCTCGCCCACCTGCCCGCCGGGCACCATCATCAGGTTTTCGCGAACGGTAAGCGAATGGAATTCCCTGGCGATCTGGAATGTCCTGAGAAGGCCTTTACCGAACAACTCATGCGGCGGCAGTCCGGTAATATCGTCGCCATTCATATAGACCCGACCGCCACTAGGTTTAAGTATACCCGCAATTACATTGAAAAGAGTTGTTTTTCCAGCACCGTTGGGTCCAATGAGGCCGGTGATGGATCCGGTGGTGACTTCCAGCGAGGCGCCATCGACCGCCCGGAAGCCGCCGAAATGCCTTCGAATGTGCTCTACGACGATCATGATTCGCACCTGAAGCCGCTGAGAGCGGCAACATGGCGAAACGCGGCCCGAACTGGCAACGGGCCGCGCTCAGAATCGTTCGGGCCTGTCCGTCAGCGGTATCGGACAGTCGTAACTTGGCCACCCCTGACTTCCGTCTGGGCGTAGCTGCCCGCGGATTCACCGGGGCCAATCAGTTCCACAGCTGTTGCGCCAACATAGTCGATATCGCCGCCATTGCCGAGAATCTCCAGCCCTTTGGCGAGCTCACCCGGAAATATCTTCTCACCCGGCGCGTTGGCGACATCCAGGACGCTACCCTTGAAATCGCTGCTATCTGAGGAACCGGCGGCCTGCATGGCCAGAAGTATCAATGCGGTGGCATCGTAGCCCTGCCCGGTATAGGGTGACGAGGCGTCGAAAGTGTTCCCCACCATCTCGACGAACATATCACTGCCCTCGCTGTCAGATGCGGGATGCTGGCCGGTCGAGCCGTTGATTTCGTCTCCGAAGTTATCTTCAAGCATATCGCCGATCATGCCATCGGGGAAATGGAATGTATCGAAGGCACCGGAATCGAGCGCACCCCTCAGGATTCCGCTGCCGCCCTGGTCAATGTAACCGATTATGACCAGACGCTGGCCGCCCGCCGATGCGAGGGCGGACACTTCCGCCGAGTAGTCGGCTTTCCCGTCCTCATGCGCGGCGTTGATGGTCACGGTGCCGCCCGCCGCCTCAAAAGCGGACTGGAAGCTGTCCGAGAGTCCTTTACCGTAATCGTTGTTGTTGTAGGAAACGGCGACCTCGTTGATGCCTTCCTCCATCAGGATTTCCGCCATAACCTGACCCTGTCGCGCGTCGGACGGTGCTGTGCGGAAGAACAGGCCATCGTCCTCGATTGTCGATAGTGCCGGGGAGGTCGATGCAGGTGATATCATGACGATGCCGTTTGGCACCGCGACATTGGTAAGTGCCGCGATCGTGGCGCCCGAACAGGCGGCTCCCATGATGGCATGGACACCGTCGGCGGTCACCAGACGTTCCGTGGCCGCCACCGTGGCCGCGCCGTCGGCGCAGGTTGAGTCCCCACGCACTGACGTCACGGTGGAGCCGCCGAGCAACATTCCACTGTCGCTTGCTTCCCGCATCGCCAATTCGGACGCCTCGGCGATCGGTGGAATCAGTGACTCGATCGGTCCCGTAAATCCGAGGAGCACGCCGAGCTTGATTTCCTCGGCTGTGGTATCTGCCGCGGAAAATGCCAGACCGGCAATCGCGCTTGAGGCAAGGAACAGTTTCTTCATGTCGCTCTCCATATCTGTCGTGTGGATGAATGGTTGCTATGAGGTTTGGACGCCAACATACCGCGGACGGAATGCCTGAATGCGTCAAGCAAGGGCATGGGCAGCGTATCTTCGGATAGGGGCAGGATTCCGTCATCCCTGTGGAATGACAGCATCCCTTAATGCACAAATGCGCGTCATTGGTGCACGTGGCGTACGGAACAGGCAACTCCTTACTCTGAAATTCTCGAATCGTGGATATCAATTTTGTGGAATCGGTGCAAGAATGACTGGATCAACCCGGTTGACGGATGGGTCGGGGAGACCTGGAGTTCGGGAATGGCGGATGGCCCCGACAGGCGCTGACCCGCGCATCGCTTTGCGCTACTGGCGGCACGGACGGACACCCAGCCTGCAAAAACGAAAGCGCCATTGACCGGCTTCATGCGGATATGGAGAAACGCGGCAGGGAGGCGGCAAACCGCGAAACGCGGTCCATCCTGGTCATGGCTGGGATGGTTGCCCGCGCGGTCATGGTTCTCGGGATCCCCGTCCGCTGCCCCGCACCTCCCGTCTGATGCCGCCGGGGCATTCCGCATCATGGGGTGGCTTCCCGGAGTGCGCCCTACCGGTCAAGGAGGCCACCGGAGGGGGTTGCCTGTAGCCGGCGCTCCTTATGCGCGGCGCCCTGACGGGCGAGAAGGGCCGCCCTCGTGTGTCTCCATGTGCCCCGGGACGGTCAGTGGGTATCGATGGTGAAGTCGTGCCACTCGGACGGGAAGTGGAAACTGGGCGACACGGGCATGCGCTGGAATCCGGGTGATTCCCTGCTGGATCCCCCGGATCTCCAGGTTCCGGGCCGGTTGGGTCTGCCGCGGATCAGGAGTTGGAGAGAGTGAATCCGGTTGGCGAATTGGGACACCGGGGCGGAGTTTCCGGCGGGAAAGTTTCTGCGCGGCCGTTTGTTGAAGGATGCAGAGCGCGACAAAAGGAACATCACGAACGTCTGTTACCGTCGCAATGGTGAGGAAGCCGGTCGGGGCCTTATGGCTGGAAACGGTCCAAACGCCCGGCTGGCGCCGGTATCGAGCCTCGAAGCATGGGGCCGGTCGCCGTCTCCGGCGAGTTGCCCCGCATGATGATATTTGGCCCTTCCGTTTCGGATGGAACGTGCAATAAGGGATCGCCAAACGAGTTCTTCCAGGGAGACGCCTAATGGAGATTCGTGAGGCGCTGACCTTCGATGATGTCCTGCTCGTGCCCGGAGCGTCCAGGGCCCTGCCGTCGGAGGTCGATACGCGCACCAGGATCACGCGCGGTATCCACACCAATATCCCGCTCCTGAGTTCCGCCATGGACACGGTGACGGAAGCCCGGATGGCGATCACGATGGCGCAGGCTGGCGGCATGGGCGTCATTCACCGTAATCTTGGTGTCGAGGAGCAGGCCAGACAGGTCCGGAGCGTCAAGCGGTTCGTCTCCGGCATTGTTTACAATCCGGTTACGCTCAAGGCAGACCAGACGCTTGGCGATGCCAAGGCGCTGCGACGGCGATACAATATCACGGGATTTCCGGTCGTGGATGACGGGGGCAGGGTGCTCGGAATCGTGACGAACCGCGACATGCGCTTTGCGGAGGACGATGCCACGCCGGTCAGTCGGATGATGACAGCCGAGGACCTCGCCGTCCTGAAGGAACCTGCAGATCTTGACGAGGCGCGGGCTCTCATGAAGGCGCGACGCATCGAAAAGCTGCTGGTCACCGACGGGCGGGGCAGGCTGACCGGTCTCCTGACCCTAAAGGACAGCGAACAGGCGGTTCTGAACCCCCAGGCCTGCAAGGACCGGCTTGGCCGCCTGCGGGTGGCGGCGGCCACGACGGTCGGCGATGCCGGGTATGCGCGTTCGGAAGCGCTGGTGGCCGCCGGAGTCGACGTGGTTGTCGTTGACACGGCGCATGGGCATTCCGAAGGGGTCGTCGCGACTGTAGCCCGGGTGAAGAGGCTGTCGAACACGGTCCAGGTCATCGCGGGGAACGTGGCGACCGGCGAGGCGGCGCGGGCGCTCATCGATGCCGGAGCGGACGGGATAAAGGTGGGAATCGGACCCGGTTCGATCTGTACGACACGTGTTGTGGCCGGTGTTGGCGTCCCTCAACTCACGGCGATTATGGACTGCGCCGTGGCCGCGGGCGACGTACCCGTGATCGCTGATGGCGGGATCAAGTTCTCCGGCGATCTCGCGAAGGCAATCGCGGCGGGTGCGTCCAGCGCCATGGTCGGTTCCTTGGTCGCCGGAACCGACGAATCGCCGGGTGAACTGGTTTTATACCGGGGACGAAGCTTCAAGTCCTACAGGGGCATGGGTTCCCTAGGGGCCATGGCCCGGGGTTCGGCGGACAGGTATTTCCAGAAAGACGCGGCCTCGGACAAGCTCGTGCCAGAGGGAATCGAGGGCCAGGTGCCATACAGGGGCTCCGCTGGAGCCGTCATTCATCAGCTGCTCGGGGGGCTGCGCGCCGCGATGGGATACACGGGCTGCGAGACGATCGAGGAAATGAGAAAGAACTGCAGGTTCGTGAGGATCACCGGAGCGGGCCTGAAGGAAAGCCACGTCCACGACGTCCAGATCACCCGGGAAAGCCCGAATTATCGCACGGGCAACTGAGCGGGGCGTGGGTGCGGTAAGGGGCGGTGTCAACGCACCGCCCCTGTTCGGGTCATTTCAGGGGTCCGAATCCTCTACCGTTCCTCTGCGTTCCGGGTGCGGTAATCGGGAACCCTCCTATCCGTTCATATCGCACAAGCGTCATGATCCGACGCGGCCGCTTTCTATCCGGCGACGGACCCGCCGGGCAAGCTCTTGTGGGACCCGGGCGGATTTGTCTGGCAGGCAGGCCGATCAGTCCTCCGGCCCGTGCGAGGCCAGCAGGATCATCGGACCGGGTGCGGCCGGGTGCGCGGATCAGGCGGCCGACGGGGCGAGCGGCCGGAAGGCCGCCGACGCCAATCCCTTCAAGCTGCGGGGACACTCGCGTCCACGAAACTGGCGGTAATCTCGGTTTCCATGGCCATCACACGGCCTCTTTCACCCCCGAGGAGTGCCGAAACATCACCCGACCCAGCGCCACAGCCAGCGCCGCGCCCACCAGCTGGCAGACGATAAAGGCCGGTCCGTGTCGGGGGTCGATGCCAGCGAACGTGTCAGACAGCCCGCGCGCGATCGTAACCGCTGGGTTGGCGAAGCTTGTGGAAGCCGTGAACCAGTACGCGCCGGTAATGTAGAGAGCGACAATGGCCGGAACCGTTTCCGGCCTATGCCTCAGGCCGCCGAGTATTGCAAAGACCAGCCCGAAGGCGGCGACGGTCTCGGCGACCCATAGGTTAATGCCGGTTCGGGCGGTGGCACCTGTCTGCAGGATCGGGAGGTCAAACATGGTGTGGGCCAGCCAGACCCCGATCACGCCTCCCCCGACCTGAGCGACGACAAAGGCGAATGCCTCCACGGGAGCGATTTCACGACGCAGGAGAAACGCAAGCGTCACCGCCGGGTTGAAATGCGCGCCGGAAATCGGCCCCAAAACCGTGATGCCGACATATAGAACGCATCCTGTGGCGATGGCATTGGCCAGAAGCGCGACCCCGGTGTTTCCGGCCGCGAGGTCAAGGGCCATTATCCCCGAACCCACAACCCCAATGAGCAGAAAAGCGGTACCGATGGATTCGGCGGCGAGTTTTCGTGTCATCCAGTTTCTCCAATCCAGGTAAGAAGTGCGCCCAGACTCCTCTCATCCATCGATTCAATGGGCTCATGGAGCAGCGTGCGGACCCGTGCGGCAAGAATTCCATAGACTTCGTCAAAGGCATGCGGCCAATCCTCCTCAGGCGCGGTGGCAGGGTCATCGACGCCCCAATGCGCGCGCAGTGGAGCGCCCGGCCATACAGGACATATTTCGCTGGCGGCGTTTCCGCATACGGTGATCACGATGTCCATCACCGGTGCGACAGACACGGAAAACCGGTCCCAGCTCTGCGAGCTGAGGCCGGCTGTGGCAACGCCATTGCGGGCAAGGAGCGCGAGTGCCTGTGGATGCACCCTACCGACCGGGTGGGATCCGGCCGACCACCCGGTGACACGTCCCGCGCCAAAGTGGTTCAGAAGCGCCTCAAGCAGAATCGAGCGCGCGGAGTTTCCGGTACATAGAGCCAATATGTTCATGTCCGGTTCGGTAGCGGCGGCATATGAATTTTTTGTGACATCAATGCCCTCGGTGCCCGAGGCCCGGGGTGCCGCCCGACACAGCGTCAACCCTCCCGGAAATCCCGACCGTGGAGATTCCATCTCAAGTCGTTATGTCGCGGATCGCGGCGTCCGGGTACGGATCCGTTCATTCATCCTCATACCACCACACGTCGGGCTGCCAGCTGATCCAGTCACCGTATATCGGAATCCTGTCCGGAAACCTCAGGCGTCTGTCATGGGCGATATGGCTGACGGGCCACTGGGAGATCGGGATCACGTAACGTCCGGTCGTCAGAATTCGGTCCAGTGCGCGCGTGGCCGCGATGAAATCGGTGCGGCTGCCGGCACTGAGGATCCCGCTGATCATTGCTTCGGCAGCCGGGGAATCCATACCCATCCAATTGCGGGTGCCGGGTATTTCGACGCCTGAACCGCCCCAGTAGAGCGTCTGTTCGTTGCCGGGACTGAGCGAAAGGCCCCGACGGTAGAAAGTCATGTCGAAGTCGTAGATATGCGTGCGCTCGCTATATTGCGCGCTGTCCGTGGTGGTGACGGTCGTCTCAATACCTAGCCGCTTGAGCGCTTCGGCATAGATGTCGATGATTGCCGCGATCTCGGCGGAACCCTGCCGGAGCAGGATCTCGAACTCAAACGGCGCGCCATCGGCGTTTTTCAGCCTGCCGTCGCCATCAACCGTCCACCCGGCCTCCGCCAGGCGGTCGCGCGCGACCCCGATGTTCGCCCGGTTGCGGGCCGAACCATCAGAGACGGGCAGGGTATAGCCGTCGAGCGCCCCCGGCAGGAGTTCGTCGGAGAACGGATCGAGGAGCTCCCGCACCCGGCCTTTGGCCGGGCCGGGACGCATGCCGAGAACGGAATTGGAGAAATACGAAGTGATTCGCTCCTGCCTGCCGTCAGCCTGCGCCTGATTGATGAACTCGAAATTGAACGCGTGGATAAGGGCATCGCGGACCCGCCAGTCCCGGAAGGGTTCACGGCGGGTATTCATGACGAAGCCGGTGATTCCCGAAGGTCGTTGGTGATGGATGACCGACTTGATCACGTCGCCGGCCTCAATGGCCGGGAAGTCGTACTGCGTCTCCCATTTCTGCGGGTTGAACTCGCGGTTGGAATTGAGTTCACCCGCCTTGAAGGCTTCGAACATCGCCGTATCGTCAGCAAAAAACTCCATTCTGATCTCGTCAAGGTTTGCGATACCGCGGCGGATGGCCAGGTCTTTGCCCCAATAATCGGGATCGCGCCTGAGACTAACGAATCGCCCGGGCTCGAATTCATCGACGACATATGGTCCTGTCGCGACCGGAATTATGTCCAGGCCGGACTCCGTGAACTCGACGTCCCGCCATTGGGCCTTCTTCAGGATCGGGCGAAGGCCGAGGATGAGGGGCAGTTCGCGGTCCTCGACATTGAAGGTGAAGCGAATGGACCGCTCGCCAACCTGTCTCATCGTCGCCACTTTCCGCCATGCACCGTGGTATCTCGGATGGCCCCGCGTCCCGAGGGTCTCATACGTCCACATCACGTCTTCGACGGTGACCGGTGTGCCGTCGGAGAACCTTGCGCCGTCACGTAGAGTGAACTCGACCCATTCACGATTCGGCCCGGTCTCGACTGATTCGGCCAACAGCCCGTAAAGGGAGAACGGTTCGTCCCAGGAACGTCCCATCAGGCTTTCATATACAAGGAACCGAAGCTGCCAGGGAACGGTTCCCCGGCGGATATGGGGGTTGAGGCTGTCGAAACCGCCAACCTGACCCGTAACAATTCGACCACCCTTAGGTGCATCAGGATTGACATATGGAAGTGAAACGAAATCTTGTGGCAATGCTGGTTCGCCATACATAGATATGCCGTGCATGCGTTCAGGGAATGCCTTTCCGGTCGAAAGCATGACAGAAATCGCGACGGCAATACTTCCCGAAATCGTCATATATTGGCGGTTCATCGCGGGCCGATCCCTTTCAGATTGTGGTATCCCGGTGAGGGGCTAGCACACGCGGACCCGTGCCTCAAAATTTTTTCTTGAACTCTGTGCCGGGAAGGTTAATATGGTCTCACTGCTCGAGCGCTGTATGGCGTATTGCCGTATGGCGCTAAGGTTTCTTGCCTGTATGAAACCTGCCTCAACAACTAAGCGCCCACCTTGTGTGGGCGCCTTTTTTTTGTTCGCCAGCTCTTTGGCGGGAAACGAACCGACCAAGGGGCGAGACCCGGAAGAAAAGCGCCATGGATCTAAGGGGTAGAACAGCGGTCGTGACCGGATCGAACTCCGGCATCGGTTTGGGCATTGCCCGGCAGCTCGCGAACGCGGGGGTGAACCTGGTACTGAATTCATTCACGGATTCCCCGGGTGATCGAGAGCTGGCGGACGGGCTGGCTAAGGAATTCGGGATCTCCGCACGCTACATCCGTGCCGACATGTCGAGACCGGAAGACTGTCGCACACTGATCGCTGAGGCCGCGGCCTGCGATATCCTGGTCAACAACGCCGGGATCCAGCATGTGGCGCCGATCGAGGCGTTTCCCGTTGAGCGGTGGGACTCGATCATCGCGATAAACCTTTCGGCGGCATTCCACACGACGGCGGCGGCACTTCCGGGGATGCGCGACGCGGGCTGGGGCAGGATAGTGAACATCGCAAGTGTCCACGGATTGCGGGCTTCCCCTTACAAGTCAGCCTACATCGCCGCCAAACACGGCATCATCGGATTGACGAAGACGGTGGCTCTGGAGACCGCCGAGGATCCTGTGACCTGTAACGCGATCTGCCCCGGCTACGTACTCACCCCGCTTGTGGAGGCACAGATCCCGGATCAGATGAACGTCCACGGGATGGATCGGGAGTCGGTCGTTCGGGACGTGATGCTGGCGCGTCAGCCGTCAAGGCGGTTCGCGACGGTTGAACAGGTCGGGGGAACAACGGCGTTCCTGTGCTCGGACGCGGCCGCCCAGATCACTGGAACGGCAATCAACCTGGACGGCGGCTGGACAGCGCGGTGACATTCCGCGTCCCCACCCGTCAGGGAGACGCGCCTTTCCATGGAGCATCTGGGGTATATCCGGGCTAGCGCGTCCGGTCAGGTACCATTTCGCCTGAATTCCCGACATCAAACCCGTCGCCAGGCACAACGGTTTCGGCAGGATATACCAGACCGGCCGAAATGACCAGCTTGGCCGCGTCCTCGACCGACATACGCAGTTCGATGATTTCGCTCCTGGGAACGAATAACAGGAACCCGGAGGTAGGGTTTGGCGTGGTCGGGAGAAACACGGACACAAGCGGTTCGTCACGCGGAATACTTTCTTGAATCTCGCCTTTGGCCGAGGTCGATACGAATGCGACCGCCCAGATACCTTTCCTGGGATACTCGACCAGACAGGCCCTGTCGAAATTGGTTCCGGTTTGAACGAATACCGTTTCCGCGATCTGCTTCAGGCCGTTGTATATCGACCTCACTACGGGCATCCGGTCGACAAGCCGCTCACCCCATCCGATCAGGGACCGCCCGATCAGGCCCTTTGCGATCCAGCCGACGGTTGTCGTGAACACCAGGAATACGACGACACCAATCCCGCGTACGTTAACGGGCCAGTCAACGCCAAAAAGTGTCTGAAGTATGTTTTCGGGCTTGTACGCGTCCGGGACGATCGGGAGGACGAAGCCATCAATCCATCCGATCACGGTCCATATAAGCCACAGTGTCAGCCCGATGGGCGCGATGACAACGAGTCCGGCGAGAAAGCTGTTCCTTAGACCCAGAAATCGGGATCCTTTTGGCTTGTTCTGCTCGAGTTTTGTGGTCATCTGTAACGTGCGGAAAGTCGTGTCGGGGCGCTATAGCGGTTTGGATCGCCGATAACAACAGGTCCGGCATCCGGACAAGGTCAGCGGATCCATTGAAGTTCCCGGGCGATTTCTGCGGCTAGGCGCGCATTGTTGAGAAGTAAAGCGACATTCGCCGACAGTGACCGCCTTTCCGTCAGTTCGAGGACACGGGAAAGAAGGAAAGGGGTGACGTCCTTGCCCGTCACGCCCTCAGCAACGGTGTGGTTCAGCGCGGCGTCTACGGCGGAGCGGATTTCGGGATAGGGAATCTCGGCTTCAGCCGGAACCGGGTTAGCCACGAGCTGACCGCCCGTAAGTCCAAGGTCGCGACGCACCCGGTGGGCGCGGGCGATATCTCGCGCACTGTCGGAGCGAAGCGGTGCCTTCAACCCCGAATCACGCGACCAGAAAGCGGGAAAGTAGTCCTGACCCATGGCGATCACTGGAATTCCGAGGGTCTCGAGGACTTCAAGTGTTTTGGCGATATCAAGAACCGCCTTTGCGCCTGCGGAGACGACCGTGACCGGGGTCAGCGCAAGTTCGCGCAAGTCGGCGGAAATATCAAAGCTGGTCTCCGCCCCCCGGTGCACACCACCGATGCCACCGGTAGCAAAGACCTCGATTCCTGCCTGGTATGCACAGATCATGGTTGCCGCGACGGTCGTGGATCCTGTTTTTCCCTGCACGACCGCCATTGGCAGGTCGGCGCGGGACAGTTTGGCCACCTTTGGGTTTCGCGCCAGATTTCGCAGGTCGTTATCGGACATGCCTATGTGGATCTGTCCATGGATTACGGCTATAGTTGCCGGAACCGCCCCCGCGTCACGGATTTCGCCCTCGGCCCGCCGGGCGGTCTCGATATTGAGCGGGAACGGCAGACCATGGGTGACGATGGTTGACTCGAGCGCGACGATGGGCGCACCTGAATCCCGGGCCTGAATGACTTCGTCCGAAACCGAGGGTGAGATCATGTCGATGTCGCGCCTGAGACATGATCGGCAGCCGCCCTCAACGCCGCGTTAAGCGCTGTCACCGGGTCCGCACCTCTGGCCTCCGCCGCCACATGGGACGCCACGAATGAGTCACCCGCACCGGAGATCCTCGCGACATCCACTTCCGGCGGAGTCGCGGTGACCGTGGCTTCGGGGCCGGAATCGGTCGCCGGCCGCTTGCCATTGGTCACTAAAACGCGGGTGGCGCCGCGCTCCCGTATTGCCCGGGCCGCCTCCGGGGATGAGGTGAAACGACAGTCACAGAGTGCGCTGGCTTCCTCAAGATTGACGTAGAATGTCGCGTTCGGTGTCAGGACGAGTGACTTTAACCGCTCCGCCTTTTCCGGGCTCGCGCAGACCACCCGCAGATCCGCGGCGGAAAACGAAGGATCGTCGGCAACTCTTGCCACTAAACCCCTGGACAGGTTGCCATCGAATACGATGATCCCTGAATAGGGTGACTCCGGGCTACCCAACGTGCCATTGAATAGGGGATGCAGAACCCGGTCGTCGGCTGCTTCCAGCGAGCCGAGGTCGGCAAGTATCGCTATCATTCCCTCGATGTCTTCCACCACAAGGCATCTGTCCGTCGGCAGGCGCTCGGAGATGTGGACATGGTCCATCAGCAGCCCCATGCCCCGACACTTCTCAAGCAGTTCCGCGCCGTCGGAATCGTCGCCCATCGACGTCAGCATTATGGACCGTATCCCGGATCGGGACAGAGACATCGCGACGTTAAGCGCCACACCCCCGGGCCGCCGCTCAATGCGCCCGGTAACGTCCGAGCCCGGGCGCATTCGGGAAAGTGCCCGGCCGGTGAAATCCCAGACAGCGGCACCAATGCAGACAATATTTTCTATGGAATTATCATGCATGGTTTCGTTTGGCAGGCACCCAAGACTTTGGCAAGCGGCTCATCCATCCGGTATCCCTCTCATATGCGGGACCCATGATGAAACCGAAACAGCCTGTGATGCCGCCTCGCGGAATCGCTTGCACGCGGAAATCGCTTGCACGCGTCGGCGTTTTCCCGTAAGAGGCCCGCAGTTCACAGGTAGGGCTGGGTCCTGCGGGGAGACATCCCGTGCTGATCCACCGGTTGGGCGATCGCCTGAAACGGCTTTACCGAGGTTGGAAACCGGGAAGGAATGAGGGCATGGCTCTTCCAGAGTTCACACTGCGCCAGCTATTGGAGGCTGGTGTTCATTTCGGCCATCAGACGCAGCGCTGGGACCCCAAGATGGGTGAATTCATCTATGGGGAGCGAAACGGGATTCACATTATTGACCTGACCCAGACAGTACCGATGCTTGATGCAGCTTTGAGGGCGGTTCGCGAAGTGGTTGCGAAAGGAGGTTCGGTACTTTTCGTCGGTACGAAACGCCAGGCCCAACAGGCTGTAGCGGAGGCTGCCGAGCGCTGCGCCCAATATCACATGAATCACCGGTGGCTTGGTGGCACGCTTACGAACTGGAAGACGGTGTCGCAATCCATCGAGCGCCTGAAATCGCTGGATGAACAGATGGAGAAAGGCTCCGAAGGCCTGACGAAACGGGAACGTCTGTCGATTGAGCGCGAGCGGAACAAGCTCCATGCCTCGTTATGTGGCATTCGAGAGATGGGTGGTCTTCCGGACATGCTGTTTGTCATCGACGTGAACAAGGAAGACCTCGCAGTCGCGGAGGCGAGAAAGCTCGGAATTCCGGTGGCTGCGGTAGTTGACACGAACTGTTCTCCGGTGGGGATCGAACACATCATTCCGGGCAATGACGACGCTTCAAGAGCTATTTCGCTCTATTGCGACCTCGTCGCGCGTGCCGTTCTGGATGGGATGAACGCACAGTTCACCGCTGCGGGAATTGATCTCGGGGAATCCGAGGAAATTCAGGGAGTCGATGAGCTTCCCGAAGATGCCCAAGGCGAGGAATCCCAGGGAGAGGAATCCCGGGACGGCGAGTCCGAGGGCGATGAGCCGACCCCGACCCGGGCCGAAAGCGAGCCAACCCCGGTCGAATCCGCTCCGGAACCTGACTGTGATCACGCGGATAAATTGGAAGAAAGCGTGGTCTAGCACTTCCGGAATTGGCACCGCGGCAAAAGTGACCACGGCTAGGGGTAATCCCGACGCTGCGATGGAAGACCTGTCGGACATACCATAAACGCCGAAAAGACCTGAATTCACCTAGGAGAGCCTACGATGGCGATCACCGCTGCATTGGTTAAGCAACTTCGCGACAAGACTGGCGCGGGCATGATGGACTCAAAAAAAGCGCTGACGGAGACCGGTGGCGACATGGCGGCCGCCACTGACTGGCTGCGTACCAAGGGACTGGCGAAGGCGGCCAAGAAATCCGGACGGATCGCCGCGGAGGGACTTGTCGCGGTTAAGGTCAAAGACGGCAAGGGAGTCGCTGTTGAGGTGAACTCCGAAACGGATTTCGTTGCGAAAAACGCTGATTTCAGGGAAATGGTCGGAAAGATCGCGGACGCCGCGATCCGGGTGGATGATATTGAAGCCCTCTCCTCCGCCGATATCGGCGGAAAGCCGGTCGCCGAAGTCCTCGCTGACAGGATCGCGACCATCGGCGAGAATATTACCCTCCGCAGGATGGCATCCATCGAAGGTAATCTGATCGCGTCATATGTCCATAACGCGGCCGCCCCCGGGATGGGCAGGATCGGTGCGCTTGTGGCGATGAAGGGAACCGACGCCGATCTCGGCGAACAGGTCGCGATGCATATCGCAGCGGCAAATCCCTGGGCATTGGACGAGAGCGGTCTCGACCCGGCCCAAGTAGAAAGGGAGAAAAGCGTCCAGATCGAGATCGCGCGGGAATCCGGTAAGCCCGAAGCGGTCATTGAGAGGATGATCGTCGGCCGAATGAATAAGTGGAAGGCGGAGGTGACCTTGCTGAACCAGACGTTTGTCGTGAATCCGGACGTTACGGTCGGGGAGGCCGCCCGCCGGTCTGGAGCCGAGATCACAGGATTTGTGCGCCTGGAAGTGGGCGAGGGAATCGAAAAGACCGCCGAAGACTTTGCCTCTGAGGTCGCCAGGACCCTGAAAGATAACTGAATCTATCCGGATTCCTGAATTCGCCCTTAAAGAGCTGGCATGATTCGCTGACCGCCCCAGATCTCCCGGAAAACGAAGCGGTTAACACCAATGATGGTCAAAATGCCCGGAGCCGGGTTCCACCCTGCGGGGCGATCTATGTCTTCCCCTTCCTTAACAACGCCGCTACCGTCATGCAAAGGGGCTCAGGCCGTTTCGGACGCGTCCTCCCTCGCTACGCCCCGAACGCGACCCCATCGACAGATTATGGGTTCGTCCCAGCGAAGGTACAAACTGCCGGACACCATAACGAGAAATCAGACAACGGAGTTGCTGAATCGCTTCCGCAGGGATTGCCCCAATGATGCAGCAATCCCGGTCCTGGATCGAATTATCCTGATAACTCCCGAGAATATTCACCTGAACTCATTTATGTATGAGCCGATCCCCGATATGTCAGACGAACACCTTCGCAAGACATACAACGATGTCAAAGCGCTCGGACCCGCCGCCATTGGGGACTGAGATTGTCATGCCGGCCCCGTGCGCACGTCCCGGAGGAAGATCATGACCCGTCAACGCCTGCCCATCGGCATCCAGTCCTTTGCCCGCCTGCGGAAAACCGACAGCTACTACGTCGACAAGACCCCGCTCATCCGGCAGATGGTCGAGCGGGGTGACCACTGGTTCCTCTCGCGTCCCCGTCGCTTCGGCAAGAGTCTGCTGGTCGACACGATCAAGGCCCTCTTCGAGGGGCGGGAGGTCCTCTTCCAAGGGCTGGCCATCCATGGCCACTGGGACTGGTCGGTGACCCATCCCGTGGTGCGCCTGAGCTTTGGCGGCAGGTATGACCGGCCGGAGGATGTTGAGCGCAGCATCGCCAACCAGCCCGGCCTGATCGAGCACTCTGCCGGACTGGTGCCGCTGGCCGGCGCGGACGCCGCGCCCGAGCGTCTGCAAACGCTTCTCTACCACCTGCATCACACCACCGGCCAGCGCGTCGTGATCCTCGTCGATGAGTATGACAAGCCGATCCTGGACGGGCTGCCCGACCCCGACCGGGCCCGCGCCAACCGGGAGTACCTGCGCGGTGTCTACGGCATCATCAAGGACAGCGCCGCCCATGTCCGCTTCGTCCTCGTCACCGGCGTGAGCATGTTCTCCAGGGTCAGCCTGTTCCCGGACATGAACAACCTCGAGGACATCAGCCTCGATCCCCGCTATGCCACGCTCTGTGGCTACACCGACGCGGATATCGACACCGTGTTCGCGCCCGAACTCTTGGGTTCGACCGGGACATGATCCGCACCTGGTGCGACGGCTACAGCTGGCTGGGCACGGAGCGGCTCTACAATCCCTTCGATGTGCTCCTGTTCCTGCGCAATCGCACCTTCAAACCCTACTGGTTCCAGACCGGCTCGCCGCGCTTCCTCTTCGAGACGCTGAAGAGGAAGTCCGTCAGCCCGCTGGACCTGGAAGGCATGCTGGCCGACGAGTCACTGGTCTCGAAATTCGAGGTGGAGGATGTCAGCGCCGAGGCCCTGCTGTTCCAGACCGGCTACCTGACCATCACGGACGAGATCCGCAGGGGCCACCGCACCCTCTACCGGCTCGACTGTCCCAATCAGGAGGTCAGGCTCAGCCTGAACCGGGGCTTGCTGCGGTATCTGGGCAAGACCGTCACGGAAGTGGCGGAGCAGGGGCGCGACCTCCGGTCCTCTCTCGAGGCCACGACTTTGTCGGCTTTGCCGCCACACTCAAGGCCTGGCTGGCCAGCATTCCCTACCAGTGGCACACGACAGGGGATCTGGGCCGCTACGAGGCCTGGTACGCGAGCCTCCTGCACATGGCCTTCCGGGCCATCGGGGTGGACGTGTGCGCCGAGGCAGCCACCAGCCACGGGCGGGCCGACATGGTGGTGTCGCTCGGGGCGCAGGTGTTCATCCTCGAGTTCAGGATGGCGGACAGTGCGGATGATGCCCAGACTGCGCTCGAGGCCGCCTTCACCAGATGCGGGCACGGGGCTATGCCGACACCCATCACGGCCAGACCGTCCATCTCGTCGCCATCGCCTGCGGGCGCGACGCGCGCAACCTGCTGGAGGTCCGGGCGGAGCCGGCCGGCATCTCCTGATGGGGCGGGCCGGGCCCATCGGCCCTGGAGCCCAGCGGCTCCGGCACAGACGGTGGGCTCACAGCCCCGTGACGCCTGTCCCTCTCCAACAAGGCACCCGTACCACAAGTGGCGCTACGGACGCTTCCGCCTCCCCACCGCCCGCCACGGCCCCCACACCCCTGCCGCTGCCGCCCCGTCCATCCCGCTGAGCGCCGCCCGCCCTGCCAACCCTTACCAAGGAGACCACCGCATGACCCCCTTCACCAGCACCGTTCCGTTCTGCCCAGACCCGTCCGGGTCCAGTCTTCCCTGCCCGTTGCGGCCCCGGGCGCCTTCCGTCGCCCGGTCAGCCCAAGGGGCGACCCCCTTGACCCCCGGCCAATGAAAGAAACAGATCCGCCATGCGGTGAGGGTTCCGCCATGCGGCCAGCCGTGCCGACCGTCCCCGGTGGCCCGCCAGCGGTTTTGGCGCCCCCAGCGCCAAAACCCCGCCTCCGACCGCAGTCCGACCAGCCCCTTCCGTGCGCTTCCTGCGACCGCTTGCGTGGTGGGCAACCCGACGGGCCCGGTGTCATGCAGCGGGTCACTCGGGCAGTCGGCCGAACAGCGTACCCACCCGGCCACCTCCCGACAAGGGAACCATGATCCTCTCCGGCACCGGTTTCAGTGGCAACCGGCGCGGCGCGCCATCGCCGGCCCCCGCCTCACCACCAGGGCCAGGCGAGTGGGGAAGGTGCACCAGCGGCCGCCAACCCCCTTGACCGCCGCCCGGAGATTGCTGGCTGCCTAGATGAAATAACCACCGACCTGAAAGGATGCTCGCGTCACGCTGGAGTCGGTGCTTGAGAAGATCATCTTCATGCGACCCGGCGTGGCATGCTCACCGCAGCCGTGCACGACCTGTCGGTCCGGGGCCATCCGGACGGTGCATTTGCTACGGTCGCAGGTGGTCTGCGTCTGCACCGCACCGGCGAGGGCTAGGACCACGAGGGCGGTGGCCAGAAGGGTCGGGGGGGCAGTGGCAACAGACGGAATCAGCAGATCATGCGTCTTGCCGCCCGCTCCGACACTGGCGTCACTCCAGCGGGCAGGTGGCCGGGCCGGTCAGCTGGCCGATTTCGTGGTCGAAGCCGGGCCACTGCCAGTAGCCGTTGCAGGACTGGTGCTGCGCCCGGGTCTGGCAGCCCTTGCCGCCCACGGCAATGCCAATGTCTCAATGAGATCTTCGGCAGCATCTTCCAGCCACTTCTCGATTTGGATTCCCGTCAGTCTGCTGGCACCTTCCAGTTTCACAACATCGAGGGCTTGTTTGATGTAGGTGACATTCAACAGGTAGTTTTCGATATGGTATACCGTCCACTCAAGGTTGTTGCCCTTCGCCCTGATCTCTCTGCTCCAGATATCGCTGTCTGGATCGACGATGGACAGCACTTCGACAGGCACCAGACCGCTTGAGATCATTCTGTCAACTGTCTCATGCAGTTTGCGGACACTGGCCTTGGAACCTGGGATGTAGGGCTGAGCGGAACAGAAAACCGTCATAAGGGCTGATTTCTCTTTTCCCCGGTGCCATTCTTGACGCTATTTTCCGTCATCATCGTCACGGGATGCCGCACCAACGGTTTTGAGGCGATTCGAGTTAAGGAAAGGGAGGCTCGAAATGGAGCTCGTGACCAGCCTTGACGGCCCCCTCTCGGCCATCCGGACACTCAGCGACAGCCTGGACAGCAATCCGGAACTGGCGGGCCGCCTCGGTCAGGCGCACGCTTTCTACGCGATCGGGGAGGAAGGGCGGAAGCCACTTTTCGGCTTCTCGAAATTCGTGGGTTACGAGGGGCTGACGGCCAGGGGGTACCTGGAACGTTACAGGACGCTCGACGACAGGGAGACCGAGAGGATCCTGGCGGAGTGGATGGCGCCATATGGGAAGCGTCCGCGCGGCGGGCCTTCGCAGAAGATCCGCATCATGGTCCTCCGTCCGGAATTCCGCAAACGCGGCGGCGCTGGGGCGAGGACCACAGGCTGCTGGAACTGATGGTCGCCGTGGCCGATCTTCTGCCTGTGGACCAGCGGCACCAACTGCGGTCAACGCTCTAGCATGAGGTACAGGCTGTCGCCGGACGGACAGATCCTTCACCATCCGGGCGGTGATCCATGCCGTGCGCCATCGGTCGACGCCGACGATGTTCTGGTGCCCCACCTTGAGCCACATGCCATGACATGGACGCTGCCCGGAGGCGAGAGCGTGAACGTTCTCGTCCGCTACTCCTGCCACTGCTGGACCGTGCGACGGGGAAAGGACATCGTCGGCCCGCGGGTCAGGCCATCATGGACGGGATCCGTCCCCGGACCCTCGACATGGACCGGCTTCGGGCCTCTCTGTCGCTTCCGGCCTTAATCCGCTCGCTTGACCGGCTTCGCATCGGCGTCATGTCCACGGAGCGCAATTACGGCGCCTACGATGAGCGGGCCGTTCGGGACGGGCTGGCCTATATGGTTTTCTTCAGCATACGCCGACAGAAATGCCACGGTCCGGGCGATGTCGCCCGCCACGTACGCTGCAGGCTCACGCTGACGGTTGAGAGCGCCTACCGCAAACCTCCGGCGGAGAGGGTGACCAGAACATCGCTCGCCGCCGCCCTGTCGGCCGGTCTCAGGGGCGGGATGGTCCGCTACAGGCGATAGACGCTTCCTCCCGGCCGCCGGCCTCTCACGGCCCATGAACTTCGGGACGCCGGAAAGCCGAGGGGATCCGAAGATCCCCTGACAACTCGACGGCCTCTTCGGCATGGGCCTATCCACCCTTCCGGTTGGACCGCCTCCACGGGGAGGCGGCGGGGGAGCCCTCTCTGTCGACCATGGACTCCTGAAAACATAACTAGCGCCGAAAAACGGAATGTCAACCAGGAATTCACGACGCGCCCACTAACCGGATCCGGAAACGGCGGGGCTGTCGGCGGAAGCGGAACCGGTTACCTGCCTGAAATGCCCGTAACGCACCGTCGCGTTCTGGAGCCTGACACACCTGACGCAAAAGGCGGCCTCGGTAGCCCTTTCTTTACGTTCCCTTGTTGGGGAGAGGCCGTCCTTAAGGGGAGCAAAAATCCGGCGCAGACAGCCTCCAGCGCCGCCACGCACCAGAAAACCATACAGGTCTTCCACCGCGTTCTCGATCACGTCAAGGCGCTGTGTGTGATCGGCGATCGATATCCCGGACACAAGGCCCCCGCCGCTCTGGAACGAGTGCCATTCAAGCGTGTCGGCATACCCCAGATCACGGATACAGCCCTCGCCCGCCTGGACGCAGAACGGAACGAGAAATGGAAAAACCCCGGCAGCCATGAGACACGATACCCGCTTCATGCTTTTCCCCTCGGCATACCGTGTTTCGGGCAGCGGGCCGCGATGTCAGTGCGGTATTCGGCCTGATGCGCGCCCATGCGACCCTCCTAAACGGCGACCCCCGGAAACAGGACTGTCCGTCGGTTCGGTCCAGATACCGGCACCCGTGAAACGCCAAGGGAGCCTTGCGGCTCCCTGGCTACCTCTTCTGAATCCACCCTTGCGGCTGGACCGCCTCGCGGCGGCGGGGCTCTCCCGGCCCGGGATGTGCCCCTATGGCACCATCATAGAATGCCGGGCATATGTCAACCACCGCGGACGGAAAAGGCGGGGGATGTCCTTCCAACCGGGGCCGGAAAACGGCAGCCCGCGCCGCGCCGTCACCCCCCTTCGTTCCCCGCCCCGTTCATCGCCAGGGGTCGATTCCGGTAGAGGGCGAAGACGTACGCTAAGGGGCTTTTCGGTTCAGCGTCCGGTAGACGGCCGGACGTGACACCGAGAAGACCTCGGCGGGATCGCTGATCGTGTGGTTCCTCGTGGCATGAATGCGCCAGAGCTCTTTCCTCTGTTTTTCCGCCTGCGGCGCTGACCCAGCATCGCCCCTAGCGGGGGGGGGGGGGGGGGGGGGCATCGTATAGTTTGTTTGCTGGACTACGCTAAGGGCGGACAAAGCTTGATTCGCCTTTGGGACCAACTCGGTGGTGGTGGTATGCCTTGGTTTTCCAGCATCAAACCGATCTTTTTACGCGTCCCGATAGTCTTGGATGCCCCCAAACGGTTCGGATCGTTTGAAGGACGGCCCGGCGCTCTCCCGGGGTGGTCCTGCGCATCCTTCATCCAGGCTGCCCGATGTTCTCTGTTTGTCTGTTTGTTGCTCCTTGGCGTAGCTGGACGTACAAACTATACGATGCCCCGAGATGGCCGGGGCCAACAAATTCGATTCCAAATGCGTGATTGACAGGAGGCGATGGTGATGCGTCCCGAGCAGCTGGCCGAACACTATCCGCGACTGTACCACATGGCGTGGTCCGGCAGCTGGGCGGGCATCGAGACGCATGGACTCCTGTCCACCCGGTCGCTTGTCGAACTGTACGGACCCAACCCGTCAAAACGTCGGGAGATCCTCCGGCGCCACCGGCCGGAATGGGTCCCGATCTCGGGTGCGGGCCTGCCCGGGGCGGCCATCAGGGATCAAAAGCCAATGGATGACCAGGGTGTGTGCCGGGCGCTGGGCACGGCTGACCCCGGCCCATGGTACGAGTTGCTGAATTCCATGGTCTTCTTCTGGCCCACGATCAGGCGACTCCGCACGATGATGAACGCAAGGGCATACAGGGGGATGGGTCACGACCTTCTGGTGGTCAACACAGCAAGGCTCGTTGAGGGCCATCGCGACAGGATCCGGCTGTCACACATGAACAGCGGGGCCACCAAACCCTACCCCCATCGTCGGGACTTTGGCCTTTTCAAGACGTTTGGCGGGTTCCCCTTTGACGAACGTCGCAAAAGCCACGGTCCAGCCAGGGCGATCGCAGAGGTGTGTGTGGTGGACGGCATCCCCGATATTGCGGATGTGGTGGACGACATCCACCAGGCAACAGCGGTGGAAAAATTAGACAGTCTTGGACTTTAGGGCTTGCCGCGCCCTGTACGGGTCGATTCCGGATTATCTGAGACTTTGGCCGACGTTCCGCTCGAATTGCCTGAGAGCGAACCCGGATTGTCCGCGACCATCTTTGGAACCTTTGTTGGGATAGACCCGACAGACCGCAAACGGCGTGGGGCAGGCCAGGGCACCCCATGGCCGGGGGCGGGGTGCAAAGGGGCGGACAGGGGCAAGGATGCCAGGAGGTGTTTTGCAACATCCACTAAGCCACTCCTGATCGGGGTAATCGGGCATAACTCACGTTGGAGCGGCGATGCTGGATTCCAGAATGCAGCCAATCTCAAAAGAACTCGCTATTCAAGCTGGTGGATAAGGCCCGGTTAAGTCTCCGCAAGCCACAGATACATTCATTAATCACCTTAGAAATACATCATAAGAATCTGTTTAATATTAATATTTAAGAGATTAACAGAGAATCTATATAACAGAAATTTTTAACATAATATAACTTATGCGATAAATTTATACGGTGCCATACGAGTCGGGATTCGTGCGCCCTATCCGTGCGTTTTTGCGAATGCCTACTTAAGGAGATGCTACCTGCCTGTGATGCTCAGAAAACTTTCCGCAGGAAGTCACAATTCATATATTGCCGCCGCCCGGCCGATCACTGTGCAGGACCCGAATTCGGATATCCAACCCGTGAGCGCAGATCTACCCTGGCATTGTCGCCGCGATCAGTTCGGCCAGCCACGGCATCACGAGAACCGCCAGGACGGCCCCGCCGATCAGCTTCATCCACCTGAGCTCCGTCCTGAGTTCGGATTCCAGCCGCGCGATGTCCGCCCTCACCTCGACGATGTCCATCTTCACCTCGGCGATGTCCGCCCTCGTCGCGACACCGCCGGTCACGCCGTCCTTGATCGCGGTGGTGATCGCCGCGGCCTGACGCTCCTCGATGCCGCTCTCCCGGAGAAGCCGCGCGGTCGCCATGGTGTCGAAAGGCACGTCCGTCATCCGTCCCGCCACTATCCGTCGCCCGGGAGGATATGAACATGCCGTGCCCGAAGGTCAACCCGTGACCACGCGGCGGTTCATCGACGTCCCGAACTGGAGCGGGCTTGTCCCCCCGTTCGAGGGGATCGCCGGAGAGGGGATCTGCGGCTGATTGGAACGGTCACTCGTCATAAGGGTTGTTTTTTCTTTTCAAAATTCCCATGCTGAATTAGGGTCTCTGAGGGGGCGTAATTGGCCGCGGGCGACATTTTCGGGCCGGCGGATCTCGTAGTGTCCCAGGAAGTTGATATGGTCCCACAGAAGGGGGGAGAGTCGTGCGATGTCCTGCGGGTCGGCGTCCTGTCCCTGGTGTCTCAATTGGTTCACGGCTTCTTGCATGTAGATGGCGTTCCAGTGGGTGATGGCATTGAGGACCAGTCCGAGTGCGCCCAGTTGTTCTTCCTGCCCCTGTCGCAGGGCGTTTCGGACTTCGCCGCGGTTGCCATGATGGATTCGCCGCGCCAGTCTGTGGCGCTGTTCCTGCCGGTTGAGCTGGATGGGGATGCGGCGGCGGAATGCGGGGTCGTCGATATGGTCCAGGATGCGCAGGGTCTTGATCAGGCGGCCCAGATGCATGAGGGCGCGGGCGGGTGCTGTCGGGCGGTCCCGGGTCTGCAGGACGCGCATGACGCCGGCGGCCTTGAGATGCCCCAGTTTGAGGGATCCGGCGAGACGGATCGGATCGTCCCGGCTGTCGATGATGAGTTTGATGTTGATGGTGCCTTCGGCGATCTCCCCGAGGGGTCCGTAGCTGGCGGTCCTGTCCACTCTCCAGAGACGTGCCCCGCCGATGTCTTTCAGACGCGGGCAGAAGTTGTAACCCAGCAGCCAGAAGAGGCCGAACATGGAATCCGAATAGGCGGCGCTGTCGGTCATGACGTGTGCGGGATCGCATTCGGTGTCCTGGTTGAGCAGGAGCGCGGGGATGACCAGGCTGTCGCGCAGGGTGCCGGGGACGACCATGGCCCCGAGACCGGCATACTGGTCGGACAGCATGTTGTACCAGGTGATGCCACGTCTGTTGCGGAAATATTTGGGGTTGGGCCCGGCATGGATGGCGCTTTTCGGGGCCAGGAAGCGCAGCCCGTCGGCCGAGACCGTTTGCCCGTCTCCCCAATGGGCGGTGATGGGCAGTTCTCTGTGGGCGGTGACGATCCGGGCGCTGGCGGCGGCGAGTGTGTCCGGGCGGATGAAATTCTGGGTGAGCCAGGACAGGCGGTGGCGCCCCAGCGCCGGATGATCTTCGCGCACGAGGGGTTCGGGGCCGATATTGCAGGCCTGGGCGATGAGGACGGCGCAGAGGCTGGTCTCAAAATGCGTCACGTTGGCGGGTTGGTCATCAAGATGGGTGAAGGCGGCCGGGAATCGTGTGCGGTCCATCACCTCGAGAAGAACGTCCGGGATTCCGCCTTTCGGGAGGCGGCGATGCGCCGCGCGGCGCAGCTCGATCAGACGGGACGGTTCCGCCAGGCGATCCAGCCGCCCCACAGAAATCCGGCGTTTGCCTTTGTCGGTCCCGAACCGCAGATCGGGGTTCTGATCGGCGCGCGCGGCGACGCGGCGAAACGTTGTGTCCAGAAGATCGGTCAGACGGCGCATCTCACCCCCGCCGTCGAGGGTGTGGCCCAGTGCCCGGCACACGACTCCTTTGGCGTTGTGCCATCCCTGCCGTTCCAGCATGCCGATGCGGGGATCCGCATAGCGGATGCCCGGGGCGGCGAAGATGTCGCGCCGCTTGACAGCCTTGATCCACGCCTCAATGGTGGCCAAAACATAGGCTTTGGGATCGGCCACCCGGCCATCCTTGCCGAGGACGGCACCCTGCCAGGAGCGCGAGAGCACAGCGGTCGGGGCATCTCTCAGGGCCGCACGGGTCCAGTCGGGATGATCACGCAACCAATCCGTGGCGGCGGTCACCGCCTGCCCACCCGGTGCGCTCTCGAGATCGATGCGTGTGATGATCTGACGGAACAGTTTTTGCGCCCGCCCCCATCGGTCTGTCAGTTCCGTGATCGGTTTGGACGAGACGGGGTGAACACACGTGTCGATTGTTGTCATGGCCTTCTCAATTGTGTCTTTCGGGACGCGCGCCAACAGTCTGTCTTTCCACAGATGCGGCGGCAGATTGTCATCGGCGATGACCAGTGCGGCCAGATGGCGCAGAACCCGGACCGCCGCATCCATCTCTCTCTGGTGGGCGATCCGCCTCTTGTTGCGGGTGGTTTCCGCGTCCCGGAACAGGTCGGCGATCAACGCTTCTCCGAGCTCTGTGGCTTCGTCCTGGGCGGCGGCTTCCAGTGTGTAGAAGAGTGCGGCCATCGTCGCGGTGCGGCGCGGCTCTTGCAGGGTGGCGAGAGCGGACGGTTTGGTTGTCCGGGCGATGCGTGCCAACCGCTCCAGCTGCGCCGCCGGGACCCCTGCGGGCGGCGTGGGACGCAGGCCAAAGGCGCGCACCGCATCCAGTCGATCCAGATGTTTGGCCAATTGGGTCGGTTGTCGTTTCAGCGGCGGGGCCCGCAAGATCTCCAGCCCGCTCAGGCGTCCCTTTTCTGTTGTGAACAAGTGCGCAATCTGGGTGCGTTGCGCCGGCGTCAGGCCGTTGACGAGACGCGACCACAAACGCGTCTGGACCCGCTCCCGGATTCGCCCCACAAGGCGCTCGAGTGTCGAGACACCGGGCAAGAGCACGTTGTGATCAATCAACCAATCCGCGGCCGCCAGCACCAAGGCCCCCGGGCGTTCATGGCCCGCCCAGCACGCCGCATGGAGCCAGCGGGACAGACGAAAACGGATCTGCGGGGCCTCGCTGAAATGCACGAAGCCGTAATGTTCTCGGATGGCACGCACATGACGCGCGTGCGTCCTGGAGCCCCAGTACCCCTCCAGATCAACCGCATCTTCGAGTTCCAGTTGCGCCCGGAGGATGGACAGAATTTCGGGCGGAATGGTGGCATTGGCATCAGGAAACGTTCCCAGGAAACGCGCGCTGCACAGAAGTGTGGCATATCCCAAACGATTGTGTGCCCCCCGGAGTCGACCCAGGGTCTGCAGAGCCTGGGGATCCAGCACAAAGCACCGCACACAATCTTCCGGCCCGGGCGGGCCATCGAAACGGCCGAAACGCTGGCGTTGGGAATCGGTCAGGTAACGTGTTGGCATGGTGTGCGAAACTCCTCAGTTGTGCAAAGATTCCGGGAGGGCCGAAAAACAAGGGCCGATCCTGTTGCACAACCTGTGTGCGAAAGGGAATCGTTTTGCAAGAAGTTCCGCACGGGTCAGGGCACGCCCTGGAGGACCGCGGCGTGAAGATCGGCTATGCACGTGTCTCCACGCGGGATCAGACGCTGGAGACGCAACGCGACCGGCTCGCCGCGGTGGGCTGCGAGATGGTCTTTGAAGAAAAGATCTCCGGGGCCAAAGCGCGCCGCCCCCAGCTCGAGACCATGCTGGGGCAGCTCCGCAAGACCGACGTGGTCGTGGTCACCAAGCTCGACCGGCTGGCGCGCTCCACCGCCGAGCTGCTGCGCATCTCGGAATCCCTGATCGAAAAAAAGGCCGGACTTCAATCACTTGATGAACCCTGGGCCGATACCACCAGCCCCTCCGGGAAGATGATCCTGACGGTCTTCGGCGGCATCGCCGAATTTGAACGGGCCCTGATCCTCGCCCGCACCGACGAAGGCCGGAAAGCCGCCCAGGCCCGCGGCGTGACGTTCGGACGCCCCGCCAAGCTCCGGGCCGACCAGAAGAAACTGGTCTTTGATCTCATCGCAGGCGGGGAATCAATCTCCGCCATTGCCCGCACTTTCAACGTGCACCCCGCCACCATCTATCGCTGCATCAAGGAATCCCAACCCTTATGACGAGTGACCGTTCCAATCAGCCGCAGATCCCGAGAGGAAGGAGTCGAGCACGGCTCCGGGCGAAACCGTATCATGAGGCATTCCCGGGCCGCGCCGCGTCTTTCATTTGCGGAAAAACACGGAATGGGCCACCCACCGCTTTCCACGGCAGTCCCGATCACCGCCTCAGGCAACACCCGAGACCGCCCAGCGTTCCTGGATGCTTCAAGTATCATCGTGACGCGCCTTGAATTGTCGCACTTCCCATCCTGTCTCCCGTTCCGTCAGGCAGCCGCGTCGGGGTCCGGAAACCGTTCAAAAGTCCGGATCCGGGCTTGACGCGAAACATGGATGCTCCACGATAAAACCCGAGATTGACCCAATCCACGTAAGGCGGGATATGGCGGTAGCCTCCGCCCATCTTTTTTCGATACCCCACAGCGGGTCAATGGTCACCCGGTCAGCCGCGGTCTGGCAATTCGGCTACGAAAGCGCTCTATCCCAAGGCGTATCCGGTGCCACGCACCGTGCGCACAGGGTCGTCACCCCCCTGTTTGCACAAAGCTTTGCGCAACCGGCCAATGTGGACGTCAACCGTCCGTGTGTCCACATAGACCTCCCGACCCCAAACGATATCCAGCAGCTGCTCGCGGCTCCACACACGGCCGGGTCGTTCCATGAATGTCGACAGCAACCGGAATTCTGTGGGACCAAGTTTGAGAAGTGTGCCGCCGCGGGTCACCCGATAGGTCTCGGGGTCGAGCACGATGTCCTCAAACTCCAGACGGTGACCTACTGTCGCGGGTCGCGTACGTCGGAGCTGGGTGCGGATACGGGCAATCATCTCCGCAATGGAGAACGGCTTCACCACATAATCATCCGCTCCCGTCTCAAGCCCCCTGACACGATCCACCTCCTCCGATTTCGCCGACATCATGATGATGGGTACATTCCGCGTCGAAGACCGCGTCCTCAGCCGACGACATATCTCAATGCCCGATACACCGGGCAGCATCCAGTCTAGAATAACGATGTCAGGTCTTTCCTCATCGACAAGCAGAAGCGCTTCATCGCCCGATTCCGCCCGCACGACATCAAAGCCCCCCGATTCAAGATTGTAGATCAGAACCTCCCGCTGAGCGGGCTCATCTTCGACAACCAGAATTCTGGGCTTCAGCGCAGGCATCGATCAGCTCACCGGGCCACGTCGAAAGCGGTTCGGTCACTTTTCGGACGCGCGTCCCCTGAACGCTCGCCGGTAACGAGATAGATCACCTGTTCCGCGATCGAGGTTACATGATCGCCCATACGTTCCATGTTCTTCGCAATGAAATGAAGATGCATGCACGCCGTGATGTTGCGCGGATCCTCCATCATATGCGTGAGGAGTTCACGAAACACCGCGTTATACATCCGGTCCAGATCGTCGTCGCGAAGCCTGATTTCCTCCGCCAGGTCGGCATCGCGCTGAATGAAGGCGTCAAGCGCACTCTTGAGCATCATGCCGACCTCTCGCGCCATCCTTCGGAGCCCGGGGCCGGCCTCGTCAACCGGACACATATGCGCCAGTGCGGTCGTGCGCTTCGCAAGGTTCTTCGTATAGTCACCGCAGCGCTCAAGGTTCGAGGAGATTTTCATTACCGTCAGCACCGTCCGCAGGTCGCTCGCGACGGGTGAACGCAGGGCAATGATGCGGCCGGCATGCTGGTTGATCTCCTCCTCCAGTTGATCGATGGTCTCGTCCGCCGCAAGAACCTTACTCGCCAGTTCATCATCGGCGTTCATCAACGCGCCAGTCGCATCGCTTATGGAGCTCTCGACCAATCCTCCCATCTTCATGATAAGAATCTGAAGCTGCTCCAGATCACGGTCGAAAGCGGACGAAATATGCTTTTCCTGCATCATGGCCCCTACCCTATGCGACCGGAAATATAGCTTTCAGTCTTGGGATCCTGCGGGTTTTCGAAAATCTGTGACGTGTCACCGAATTCCACCAGATCACCGAGATGGAAGAAGGCCGTTCGCTGGCTCACGCGGGCCGCCTGTTGCATCGAGTGCGTGACAATGATCACCGTGTAGTCTTTCCGGAGACCTTCTATAAGATCCTCGATCTGGCTTGTGGCGATCGGATCCAATGCCGAGCATGGCTCGTCCATCAGCAGTACTTCAGGCATTGTGGCGATTGCCCGCGCGATGCAGAGGCGCTGCTGCTGGCCTCCCGATAGTCCTGTTCCGGGCCTGTCGAGATAGTCCTTGACCTCATCCCAGAGCGCGGCCTTACGAAGTGACAGCTCCACGATACCGGCCAGCTCCACCCTGTCGCGCGCCAGCCCATGTATCCTGGGGCCGTAAGCGACATTGTCAAAAACGGACTTGGGGAACGGATTGGGTTTCTGGAACACCATTCCGACCCTTGCCCGCAGCTGAACCGGATCGACCTTGTGATGGTATATGTCCTCACCGTCGAGTGTGATCTCTCCGGTGACGCGCGCCCCGTCAACAGTATCGTTCATCCGGTTGAGACAACGTAGGAATGTGGACTTCCCACACCCCGAGGGGCCGATGAACGCGGTCACGGTCTGGGGTTTGATCTCGACATTCACGTCCTTGATCGCATGAACCACACCTTTGGTCCCGGCGATGTCCTGGGATTTGACGCCTGCCGCCACACCGTAGTAAACGTCAACCCCACGCGCACGCAGCTTGACGTCATTCATGCCCACCGCTCCGTCTTCCGTTCTGTCGTCGTACATATCTACATCAGCCCCTTACCAGCGGCGCTCGAATCTGCGTCGCAGAACGATCGCCAGCAGATTCATTACCACAAGAAAAAGCATCAGCACGACTATCGCCGCTCCGGTCTTGGCCTCGAAGGCGCGCTCGGGAAAGTCCGACCAGCGGAACACCTGAACCGGCAGCACCGTGGCACTGTCAGTGATGCCGCCCGGCACGTCAACGATGAAAGCCACCATGCCAACCATGATCAGCGGCGCCGTTTCGCCAAGCGCTTGAGCCATGCCGATAATGGTCCCCGTAAGGATGCCTGGCATTGCCAGCGGCAGCACATGGTGGAAGGTGGTCTGCATCTTCGATGCCCCTACCCCGAGGGCCGCCTCACGGA
Source organism: Paracoccaceae bacterium (assembly GCA_965221405.1). GTDB lineage: Bacteria > Pseudomonadota > Alphaproteobacteria > Rhodobacterales > Rhodobacteraceae > JAPOUP01. The sequence continues at coordinate 354,888 of CBDCSE010000001.1, forward strand.
TCGACGGTGGCACCGCCTTGATCGCCGCGCGGGCCGCGATGATGATCGTCGGCAGGGTCATTAACGCCAGCACGATGCCGCCTGCGAGAGGCGCCGAACGGGGAACTCCAAAAACGCCGAGAAACACGGCAAGCCCCAAAAGACCGAAGATTATCGAGGGCACCGCCGCCAGATTGTTTATGTTGACCTCGATCAGGTCGGTAAAATGGTTCCTGGGCGCGAATTCCTCCAGGTAGATCGCCGCCGCAACCCCGACCGGAAAGGCGAGCAGGAATGTCACCAGCATCGTCCAGAACGATCCAACGGCCGCACCCCAGATACCGGCAAGTTCCGGCTCGCGGGAGTCCCCAGACGAGAAAAAGCGCCAGTTGAAGACGCTTTCAACCGCCCCGGACGCCTTGAGCTCCTCGATCGCAACAATCTGCGTGTCGGATGCCTTTCTGGACGCCTCGGGAAGATCGGTCATGAAAAGTGACCAGTCCGGACTGTTTTCCAGATCTGAGGATGGAGCGACAATGACTTTCCCCTCGGCGTGCGTGGCGTCAATATCAGTTATCTTGAGCCAACCATCTGCGGCGCGCATCAGGATTGAGCGATTGTCACGGTCAAGCCTCTCGGACCCGAGCACCGCGTTGGCCCGCGCCTCAAGATCTTCCGCCTCCTGAATCAACCCATCACGCCTCGCCGCCGCTGCATCTCTGTTCCGTTCCGCCTCACGGAGTTCCTCATCCCCGGCCGCACTGGCCGCACGCCGCTCAAAAACCCGCACTGCATTGTTCTGCCGCGCGGCCTGAATACGTAGGCGCTCCGCGTCCTCGATCAAAAGGTTCTTGACCTCGCCCATAACGCTCGCGAAGTCGTTCACGGATGAGGAGATAACGGCTTCACCGTCATTCACGAACACCGAGACCAGCCCGCGGGTGTCGACTTCCTTCAGTCCCCCGAAACTGCCTTTCAGATACAGGTCAGCGACGTCTGAGGCGAGAAATCTGAAATCGATCGTCTGGCCCACAAGCTCGGTGTTGGCCGCCACCATCTCAGCGAGCTCGAACGGTGCTCCACTCGAGACGATATCATAGAGTTCTCGTCTGGCGCTCCGGTCGGTGATGTCCGGAAAAAGGACCTTGAGCGCGTCCTTTGTAAGCGTCCCGAAGCCACCGCGCAGAATCACGCCCGGGTCACCGGTGCCGTCCGGATCAATCCGGTCGGCCCCCAGTGTCACCGGGATCGTTATGTAGCTTTCCTTAACCGCACCCGATGCCTGGTATAGGATCGAACCAAGGAGACTGAACAATGCCAGGCCCGCCACCAGGATCGCTGTTATACCATAGGCCTTGAGCCTTAGTTCTGCGTTACGGCGCCTGCGAACCGAAGCTCCACCCGCAAGCCCGGCTGAAATCACTCCTGCGGCCCTATCAACCATGTCGCGCTCCCCTAGTCATAGAGTTCACGGTATCTGCGTACGAGCCGCTGCGCCGCGACGTTCATAAGAAGGGTGACGCAGAACAGCGTGAATCCGAGGGTGAAGGCAGGTCCGGACGCCGTCGCCGCCTCGGTGTCGCCCGTTATCAGCATTACGATCTGCACCGTTACCGTCGTCACAGCCTCAAGTGGGTTCGCGGTCAGGTTCGCACCCTGACCGGCTGCCATAACCACGATCATGGTCTCTCCCACCGCGCGGCTGAAACCTAGCAGCGCAGCCGAGACTATCCCGGGCAAAGCCGCCGGAAGAACCACCAGGCGCATGGTTTCCGCCTTGGTTGCCCCAAGCCCGTAAGAGCCGTCGCGCAGGTTCTGTGGCACCGCGTTGATGACATCATCGGAAAGCGAGGAGATGAAGGGAATGATCATTATGCCCATCACGACACCCGCGACCAATGCCGATTCACTCGCGATGGACAGTCCGAAGCTTTCTCCGGTACCGCGCAGGAAAGGTGCAACCGTGATCGCGGCGAAGAAGCCGTAGACCACCGTCGGGATCCCCGCCAGAATCTCGAGCATCGGCTTGACGAGGCCACGCACCCGCCTGTCCGCGAAATCGGAAAGGTAAATCGCGGCGAACAGACCAACCGGAACTGCGACCAGCATCGCGATGAAGGTTATCATAAGAGTCCCGGCGAACAGTGGAATGGCCCCCACCTTGTCAGCGTCCAGATGCCCGGTGTGGACACCCGAAAGCGGAGACCAGGTGGTCCCGAACAGAAACTTGTCAATTCGCCAGCCGATCTTGTCGAAGAAGGACAATGTCTCGAATATCAGGGAAAGAACGATCCCTACGGTCGTAAGAACGGCTATGGTGGCCATACAGGCGAGGAGAATCCGGATCATGGCCTCGAAACGGTTCCTTGCCCGCGTACCGACACCTACACCGCGCAGTGTCAACAGCGCGGCGGCGGTGGCTCCGCCGATCACAAGCCCCGCCCGGATCCAGCCCCAGAAAGAGGCCATGCTACCGTAGTCGGCTGAAATCGCGTATCTGAGTTCATCAGTCATCGATGCGACGCCACTGGCCGCAATCGCTTTGGCATCCGACAGCACGAGTTCGTGGGCGATGATCGGCTGATCGGGAAGCGCGTCCGCGATCCGCGCCATCAGCGTGGCGTCGATGATGGCAGCCGGAACGACCGTCAGGGCCACGACCGAACCAAGGCCGACCATCAGAACCCATAAAAGGCTGTGAAGCCCGTGATAGACCGGACGGGAATGAAGTGAAGCGCCGTTCCCACTGGCCAGGCCGCGCGCGCGCTGCCGCGATATCAGGAATGCCGCTCCCGCAGCGACTGCGACGAATGCGAGCAGGATTGATGTCATCGGTGAATCCCGGACAGGAAGGTGACAGTCGGCAGGGGGTGTGGACCCCCTGCCCGGTCGATTGTCGGCTCGCGGATCAGTTCCACTCGTTTCCGGTCATCGGGGTGAGCTCATTCACGTTAACCGATACAGTTTCGAACATGCCGGACGGCAGCGGGATCAGGCCTTTGTCAACCAGGTAACCTTCGTCACCGGCCGCCTCCTCCGACATGAACTCCGCGGCGTATTCCGCAATTCCCGGAATCACGCCGACATGCGCGTTCTTGATGTAGAAAAAGAGCGAACGCGACACGGGATAGTCTCCCGCGGCGATGTTTTCGAAAGTCGGTTCGATGTCGTCCACATTGGCGCCCTTGATGGCGTCGGCATTTTGATCAAGGAAGGAAAAGCCGAAGACGCCCAGTGCGTTGGGATTTGCCTCAAGCTTGGATACGATGAGGTTGTCGTTCTCGCCCGCGTCGATCCAAACTCCATCGGAGCGAACCGAAACGCCGTCACAGTCAACCATTTCCGTATCCTCGCATCCCTCTTCCATCACGAGCTCCTCGAAGGCATCGCGCGTTCCTGAGGACGGTGGAGGTCCGAGAACCTCGATCCTGATGGCCGGCAGTGACGGATCGACCTCGTCCCAAGTCATGGGCTTCGGGCCGTTCTCGGCCAACGCGATCACCAACTGCTCGCGGGTTATCGAGAAGTCCGGTCCCGACTTGGCGTTCGCAACCACGATACCGTCATAGCCCACAACGGCCTCCGTGATTTCGGTAACTCCATTATCGGAGCATAGCGCGAACTCCGTCTTCTTCATGCGGCGTGACGCGTTGGTGATATCGGGATGTTCCGTTCCAACGCCCGCGCAGAACAGCTTCAGGCCCCCGCCCGAGCCGGTCGACTCGACAACGGGTGTCCGGAAATCGGTTGTCCTGCCAAATTGCTCGGCAACGGCGGTCGAGAAAGGAAAAACGGTGGAAGAGCCCACGATCCGTATCTGGTCACGTGCACTCGCGGCTGTAGCTGCGACCGCTGCGACCACGGCGGCCGACACGGCGAGTTTGTTGAATGACATGTAAAGCTCCTTAGATTGATTTCCAGGGCACGGACTGAAATCGATCCGCCCCCGGCGGTACGGCTCGCAATGGCGTCCTTTCCATGAATTTATGTGAAGGTTTTGTGAAATTTTTATGACAATGCGAGGGTTGAAATGCGATGCCGGGACCGTCGCCCGGCTACGCCGATGGCGACACGCACAAAGGAGTGCGCCAGGCTCAACCGCTCCCGGAGCGTGGCTTCGTACAGGGGGCAATACGGGGTTTCGCGGATGTTCTCATTCCGCACTCAATGGCAGAATGGCGGCGAAACTACTGCCGCCCCGAAACTCACTCGTGATGGATAACCGGCCCCGATGCCTGTTAAGGATGTGCTTGACGATTGCGAGACCCAGCCCCGTTCCGGCCATTTCCCGCGACCGATGGGCGTCAATCCGGTAAAATCTCTCGGTCAGCCGGGGAATGTGCTGAGGATCGATTCCGTCGCCGTTATCCCGAACGGTGATCCGAACCGCAGGACAATGAAGTTCCGGATCGAAACTCCGGGTCGTTACGACGACATTCGTTCTGTCGCCGCCGTATTTCAGGGCGTTCTCTATCAGATTGGTGAAAACCTGCATCAACTGGTCCGTGCTGCCGCGGATATATACCGGAGTCTGCACACCTGAGAGCCCGAGCGCGACTCCCTTCGCTTTCGCCTGCGCCTCGAAGGTTTCCACCGCCGAGGACGCCAACGACGCCACATCCACCTGCCCCGTTGGCATGCGGCGCTCCTCAGCCTCGACTCTACTGAGGGACAGCAGATCCTTGATCAGGCGACTCATACGTTTCGCCTCGCATTCCATGATTCCGAGAAACCTGTCCTGCGCCTCCAGGTCATCCCGGGCCGGGCCACGAAGCGTTTCGATGAATCCGAGTATCGCCGTCAATGGGGAGCGCAGTTCGTGACTTACATTTGCCACGAAATCCCTTCTCATCTGGCTTGCTTCCTCAACATGGCTCACGTCTTCAAGAAAAAGCAGAATGCCGCCCCGGTCCGCGATTGGAGTGGCTGTGGTACGATAGGTTATGTCCCATGTGGACTCACGGATTGGCAAACGGATCGTCCTTCGCTCCTGCGACGCGAAGGCTCCAGCAATGCAGTCGAGGAGCGCTGGCTGGCGCAGTGCCGTTATGTAATGGTATCCCCGGATCACCGGCCCAAACACCTCCTCGGCCGCCCCGTTGGCGGCGGCGATGCGCTCGTCCGGGCCGATATGCACCATGGGTACGGGTGCAGCGTCGATCAGCGTGACGGGGTCCATGACCTATCCCGTGACCACTTTGGCCACCGTGCGGAGACTGTTGACAGATATGCGAGAATCTCCGGCTGCAGACGAAGCGCCAAAGGGGCCGCAAAAGATTCCGAACCGGTCTGGCACAGCGGCCCTATCCGTCTGGTGCTCCGCGGTATACGGGAGTTTTGTGTGAAACCCACCGTGCGCTGGCACCGACGTTACGGTGGACCCCGACCGGATCAGACGGTTCAAGGTCACATATCCGCCTTTACCCTCAACGCCCACCACGGGACCAACCCTGTCACGGAGAACGAACCGGACCTTACCATAATCGGCATGGTCGACCCGCAGGGGATGATTGACGCGCCGCGCCGCTTCCGTGACTGCGGGCATCCGTGCGCCGGAGCTGTCCTGACACCGTTCGCAACCCGGGCGACCAAAGTTGGCAGGCATGAAACCCAGGAGGCTCTGCGCGGGATCCAAAATCAAGAACGCATCGTCAGGCGCTTCGCGGCAGCTTGCCCTCTGATGGGCACAGTAGCCGAGCGTGACATTGGAGCGAACCGGGAGAGACCTGTCCGCCGAACGCACCACCGGACTGGCGTCATGCGCGAATGGGGTTGAGCCACGGGACATTCCGCCCGATCTGACGACGCGACCCTGGTTGGCGGCAGGGGTGGTTCTCCGGTCAAGGTTTGCGCTGACCCTCGATGAAACCCGTGATCGCCGGGAGCATGGATGCCGGAGCGTGAAAGGCCGGAGGGTTTTTCCCTGGACGCCGTGCCGCTTCCGGCGGCCAGACCGCTTTCCGCACTTGTCGAGGCATTGAGCCCTCGGTTCCCCTCTCAGGCCAAATCCACCACGCCTTCGCGCACCTACCGCACACATCCGCACTTCCCAACCCGATCCTTATCGCCCGACCGGACGTGCCTGCCGAATATCCAATGTATCGGGCCTGCTGGCGGAGTGGACAATAGACGGAGCCATCGGGCTCCTGACCGGCCATACCCCGCCCACAAACTTCGTACTTGTATTGGTATATTATCATTTTTTATCAGACTATTATTCAATAACTCTCAACCTTTCCCGGAATTGTCCCATCCGCTCCCGATAATGTCCCGCAGCATCAGCCAGTTCCCGCTGCTCCGTCCGGTTGAGCATGCGGACCACACGCGCGGGTGCTCCGAGCGCCAACACCCCCGCGGGGATTTCCTTCCCTTCGGCGACAAGCGCTCCCGCTCCGAGCAGGGATCGCGCTCCGATCTTCGCGCCATTCAGGACAATGGCCCCCATTCCGATCAGCGCACCGTTCCCGACTGAACAGCCATGCAGAATTACCCTATGGCCGATCGTGCATTCGGCACCGACCATCAGCGGAAACCCTGGATCGGTATGAAGGACGCAGTGCTCCTGAACATTGCTGCCGGGCCCGAGAACAATAGGTTCGTTGTCGCCGCGAAGTGTCGCGCCGAACCATACCGACACACCTTCGGCGACGGCCACATCGCCGATCAGATGCGCTCCCGGCGCCACCCAGAAATCTCCGTTGTCCGGAACGGTTGGTGCCCGACCGCTAAATTCGTAGATTGTCATCGCCGTCCCTTGAATTCGTCGTTAAGTCCTCGAACGAACTTCACGAGGCCCGGTTGCCGGACGCGTTTGAGGCGTTCGGCCATCACGATCATGCGCAGCTTGGCCGCCGTCTCTTGCAGATCGCGGTTCACCAGCACATATTCGGAATCCGTCCAATGACCTATCTCGTTTTCGGCCTGTTCCATTCGATCCGCGATCACATCCTCACTGTCCTGGCCGCGCCCCTCAAGACGGCTCTTGAGGTCGGCGATGGAAGGAGGTAGCAGGAAAATGGACACGACGTCCCTACCCAGCTCCGAACGGCGGAGTTGCCCGGCTCCCTGCCAATCGATGTCGAAAAGCAGATCCCGCCCTTTGGAGATCGCCTCCTTGACGGCGGCCTTCGGCGTTCCATAAAGATTCCCGAAAACTTCGGCGTGCTCCAGCATCTCGCCATCTGCGACCATGCGCCGAAACTCCGCACGGCTCCGAAAGTGATACTCGCGGCCCTCGCGCTCCCCGGGGCGCGCCGGGCGTGTCGTGGCCGAAACGGAGAAAGCGATCAATGGATCCCAGTTCAGCAGGTCACCCGTGAGCGTCGTCTTTCCCGCGCCCGATGGCGACGACAGAACGATCAATATACCGCGGCGCGGGATCATGGGATCACTCCACATTCTGGAGCTGCTCGCGCAGCTGGTTTATGGTGGCTTTGAGATCAAGGCCCAGCCGCGAGAGTTCGGACGAATGTGACTTGGCGCAAAGTGTATTGGCCTCGCGGTTCATTTCCTGGGCCAGGAAGTCAAGCCGACGTCCGACCGCGTCATCTGATTTGAGAAGACCGTGTGCCGAGCGCACATGCGCGCGCAAGCGGTCAATCTCCTCCGTGACATCGACCTTAGCGGCGATCAGCGCGATCTCCTGCTCCAGACGCATATCGTCAACGGTTTCGTTCGGACCAAGCAGTTCATCGATTCTTTCGCGCAGGTTTTCGGCGATCTGTCGGCCGCGTATGTCCACCATCCCACTGGCGCTGTCCAGCAACCCATCGATCCGATCGAACTGTCCGGTCAGAATCTTCTCGAGCGCCCGTCCTTCGTCCCGCCGCGCTCTGTCAAGCTCCGAGATCAGATCGCGCAGATCCTCCAGCATGGTGCTCTGGAGAGCTTCCAAAGCCCCGTCGCCACCGGACGTGAGCACACCGCGCAGCGGCAGTATTTCGGCGGCGCTTGTCCTTGCCAGTTGAACATTCTGTTTCAGGGCGGCAGCTTCAATCTCTGCGATCTGCGAAATTTTCCGTTCCAATGCATCCATGTCCAGCCTGTCGGCAATGTCCACGGCGCAGTCACGGAGTCTGGCCGTAACCGTTACGCTACCACGCTTTATTGTCCCCGCCAGTTCGCGGCGGATCAGCGGATCGCTGCGCTCCATCCAGTCCGGCAGCCGCAGACGCGCCTCGAAGCCCCGGGCATTGAGTGAGCGGATCTCCCAGATCCATGTATAGCGCCCTGAAACCTGCTGGCGGGACGCAAAGCCGGTCATGGATTTTATCATGATGAATGACCGCTGATGATTAATTCGCTCGCTTTATTTCATTTTCTTGCGGGATACTAAAGACGCGGCGTGTCCGCTACGCTCGTGCCTCTGCCAGGCCAAGCGGCTGACCGAGGCCGGGTCCCGCTTCGCGCCGAACATGCGGAAGGCACTGACGGAGATGAATGTGCGGCTGGACCGGTGATCAGCGACCGGGCGTCAGTGATGGGACGGAAAGAGGGTCCATGATGACTGGGGACAGGAAACCCGCCATGGCGCGGTGGCGATCCGTGAGGAACAGTGCGTCTTCCAGGGCCGGTTGCGGCACCGGGCCGACAGTCAGGCCGTTGACATGACCGCCCAGCTCGGGGCGGACATCGCGTTTGACGCGGACGGGATGCTCAACGCCGATGTGATGATGCGCTTGTGGGCGCTCAAGTCGCTGAGAGGTGCCTGCACGGATCTGGCCGAGCCGCCGGCGCGTTCGGGAGCTTAGTTCGACCCGGTGTTTTCGGGTCAGTCAGGTTATTCAAAGGGCGCACATATACCGATTATTGTTGTTGACTCGCCGTTCCGTCCGCACTGGCCCATTCTATCGGTGCTGACCGTGATATTCACCCATCGTCGGCAGTTCACCGCGACGTTTCCGGTGATTGTCGCGCCCCGGGCAACCGCCGATCCCGACATCTGCGCGCCGCGGTTACCGTCGAATTCCGGACATCAGCGTTCCTCCGGATCCGCGCGTTTTTCGTGACGCGGGAGCCGACGAACCGTGCGAGGTCACCGATCAACACATAAGATTCGGGACCCTGATTGCCGCGAATGTATGAACTGACAATCTGCGGGTCGCTGCCGATCACGGTTCCGTGGTGGCTCTCCGCAATCGTCGAGTTGCGAATGAGCGGCGCTCCCGTGAAAGCGTCGCCGGTCACCTCTGAGCCGATAATCCGCGCCGCGCCACTGATATGGACCGATCCGCAGGCCTTTGATCCTCGACCGATGAAGGCAGATTCGGGAATCTCCAGATGTCACGTCGTCGGACAGACCATTCCGCCGCCGTTCGGCCATGGCTGCGGATTGTTGCTCAAGGCCACCGCGGACCCGGCGAGCGCGGCGGCAATCATCATCGTCAGCCGCTTCATGGTGTTCCTTCCGTGAGTTGGCCCGCCAGCCAGGAAAGCGGCGGACGGGTGATTGCATCTTGCGGCCCGACCCGATGTGTAGGATTTTCACGTTCGGCACCGCATGTGTGGTTCCCGCACATTTAGCCCCCCCTGCCCTGACATTTCGGCGCCGCTGGATTTGGGATGCATAATCGTACCCCGAAAAACCGCTCATACGGAGAATTTTGCCGGAGCCCCCTATATCGAGATTTGCGCCAGCAGATCTTGACGAGACAGAGCGCTCGCCGCGCCTTCCAAAACGATGTGCCCGTTATCCAGTACCTGATAGGCGTCCGCGATTTCCTCGGCCATATGCAGGTGTTGCTCAACGACCAAAAACGACCGTCCTTCTGATTTCGCCGCACGAATAAAGCGCACCATGTGGTCAATGTTCTCGGGCTGCAGGCCCTCCGAAGGCTCGTCAAGGAGTGTGAGGGCAGCGTTATCCTTCATCGTGCGCACGAATGACAGGATCTTTCGCTCACCGCCACTTAGCGTCCCCGCCGATTGGCTAAGCCGGCTCTTGAGGACAGGAAAGGCTTCAAAATGCGCCTCGAACGGATCAAGCGACTGATCCGGCTCCATCAGTACCAGGTTGTCACCGACCGTCAGCCCATCGAACACGGGCCTTTCCTGAAGTCCGGTGCTAATCCCGGTGGACCATCTTTGTTCTGGCGCCAGACAGCTGACTGTGTGGCCCTTGAACCTGATATCGCCTGACATTACTGGTAAATGGCCCGACAGCAGTTTGATCAAAGTGGACTTTCCAACGCCATTCCGGCCCAAAACGCACAGGCACTGACCCTCTCCGACCGATCCCGTGACGTCGCGCACAATTGGAATTGTGCCGTATCCACCTGTGACGTTCGAATATTCCAGAAGCCGCGCCGTCACTTCGACCCCCCTTCGTAGACCGCTTTGACCGCTTGGTTTGCCCGGATTTCCCGCACGCTGCCCTCGGCCAGAAGCGCCCCGTCATGCAGAACAAAGACATGATCCGCCAGGTTCTGCACCAACTCCATATCATGTTCAATTATGACGCCGGTTGCGTTGAGTTCCTTACAGGCCCAGCGGATGGTCTCGGTTACCTCACAGGTTTCCGACTTGGATAGTCCGGCGCACGGTTCGTCCAGCAGGATCAAGGTGGGTTCGGTACACAGAACCATCGCCAGGTCGAGTATCTGCCGCTGCCCGTGCGAGAGATCGCGCACAGTGCGCTCACGATCCTTCAGAACCGGGAACCTCCGCTCAAGCGCCTGCAAAACTGGCGAGGTCCAGTGTAGGGCGGCAAAGCCCAGAAGGCTGCGGCGGTTCAGCCGCGCCGTCCACAGGGCGAGGCTGAGGTTCTCGCCGATGGAAAGTGTGTCAAAAACGCTCGGGATCTGAAACTTTCGCCCCATGCCGCGACGGGTAAGTGCTTTGGCGTCCGGCTTCGATGTCTTCTCCCGCAAGACCGAGAGGGATCCTGTCCGCAAAGGCAATTCGCCTGTCAGGGCGTTGAAGGTGGTGGTTTTCCCGGCGCCATTGGGGCCGATCAGACAATAGATGCCCGGTGTTTCGATGGCGAAAGACAGATCGTTCAGAATCCTGACCGGCCCCGCCTGCAGCGCGACCGCGTCGAATGCCATGGTCCCGTCCTGTGTCGGCGCACGGGGTGGGGCCATGGTCGCCGGCATTGCACGGCGTTCGAGCCAGGCCTTGATGCGCGGTTCGATATGTCCGAGCAGGCCCCATTTGAAATATAGAACTGTCGCCATGAAGATCGCTGCCAGAACAGCTTCCCAATAGTCGATTCGGTCCCTAAGGGTAGCGGTCAGCAATCCGATACCGACGGCTCCGAGAACAGGGCCATAAAGCGTCGTGCGCCCACCGATGGCGACCCAGATCACGAAGTTGGTGGACAGCGAGAAGCCGAACAGATCGGGCGTTACCAGATTATTGATCGGTGCGTACAGCACACCGGCTAGCCCGCCGAACAGGCCACTCAGTCCAAGAGCTGTGGCTTTCAGCACGTTGGGATCAAACCCTAGATAGCTAACGCGTCTCTCATCCTGTGCCACCGCGCGCCAGAGCACTCCCAAAGGGGTCCCTATCAGCCAGGCCGCCAGAACAATGGCAACAAACAGCGCGGTGGCGGCTATGGAGTAGGCGTACTCGAGGCCCTCAAATCCGGGCAGCCCCGGAACGCCCAACAGGCCGTTGAAACCGCCGGTGACAGAATTCCAGGAGGTCGCGGCCAGAGATGCCAGAAGCACGAGACCGAGCGTGATCAGAGCAAAAAATGCGCCATTCAGCGTTCGGCCCCGGAAGATCAGAAACCCGATACCCAGCCCCAGCGCCCCCGGAGCCAGAACGCAAAGCAGCAATAGAGGATAGATGATCCAGTTCTGGGAATAGGCAATCAGGCTTAGGCCGGACAGATAGCCGCCCAGACCGACGAACAGGCCTTGCCCCAAAGATAAAAGGCCCGCCTGCCCCCACGACAGCCCTACGCCAAGGCAGGCCACCGCATAGAGCATGTAAAGTGCCAGAGTATAGGCCAGAAAGCCGTCGATCGCATAGGGCAAAGCCAGAAGGACTGCCCCAGCGACAAGGGCGTTAGCGCGTAACCAGACCATCTGGCCGCCTCCAGAGGAACAGAAGCGACAGAATCAGGACGAAGGAATAGCCTGCGGTGCGGTCCAGATATGCCGAAACCGCAGCCTCGGCACCTCCTATGACACCGGAGCCGACAACAAGCCCAAGAACATTGCCCAGACCGCCAACCACGAGGACAAAGAACGACCTAAGCACATAGTCGATGCCCATGCCCGGATGCACCGCGACGATCGGCGCAAGCAAGGCCCCCGACACTCCCGCAAGGCATAGGCCCGCGACAAAGGTCTTGCTGGCCAGCCTGTCGACCGAAATACCAACGGCGCGGGCCAGGTCGGGATTGTCCACCATCGCCCGAATACGCCGTCCGGTGAGACTACGCAGAAACCATAGGACAATTGCCCCGATCAGAACGACGGCCACACCCATGACCACAAGCCGATAGGCCGGATATTCCGCGCCCAGCACCGAAACCGTGCCCGTCACCGGCTGCACGACACTGTTGAAGCCACGACCGAAAATGACCTCTACCGCTTCGCGCAGCAGTAGGCTCAATCCCCAAGTGGCAAGAATAGCGTCGAACGGACGGGAATAAAGCGGTCGAATCAGGAATCTCTCGGTCGGCCAGCCGATGACTGCGCAGGCCAGAATTGCGACTGGGATGGCCATCATGAACGGCCATCCCTGCGTTTGAACGAAGAGGGCGGAAAACGCGCCGATCATGACGAACTCGCCATGAGCCAGATTGAGTATGCCCAGCAGCCCTAGGGTAATCGCCAGGCCCAGACTGACGAGAGCCAGCAACAGGATCTCAAAGGAGATATTGAGACCGTGGGAAACTGCGACAGCGTCCATCGCGAAACTTTATGCTGTCAGACCGAGCAGGTCTCACCATGGGCGACCAAGGAAAAGGTTCGCACTATGCTGAAATCGGTTCCCACGCATTTTGCCAGATAGATGTCCTTGTTGACATGCCGGTTCGTCATGGTCGCGATACCTGTTGCGGTCTTGTAGGTCAGTCCCTCGGAGGCCGTCATTACGGCGGCGGATTCATTGCTTCCGGCGGTTTCCAGAAGCGCCGCGGCGCAGTGAACGCCGGAAAAGGCATCGGCCCCCAACATCGATAGCGGCGGGCCGTCCGCGCCCACGCTGGCCGCGTAATCGGTTTTGAACGCCTCGTTTTCCGGGCTGTTAACGGCTGTGAAATACGACATGCTCGAGTATAGATTATTGCTGTTCTCGGCCCCGATGCCCAAAAGTGTGAGCTCGTCCAGAAGGACCGAGAGCCGCTTGATATCGGCGTCCAGGCCGAAACCCGCAAAGGCGCGGTTGAAGTTTATGTTGTCGCCTCCAACCAGCGTGATAAAGACCAGATCAGGTGCGGTGGCCTTGATGCGTGTTACGGCGTCATCGAATTTGTTGCCGGGACCGAGCGGCGCATATTCCTCACCGACAATCTCTCCCCCAAAGACATCGACATATTCCTTCGCGCGTTCATTAAGCTTTTGCGGCCAGACGTAGTCATTGCCGATCAAATACACCTTCTTCGCCACATGCATCTCGTGCAGCGCATTCAGCGCGGGTTTGACCTGCTGTGGCGGGGTATCGGCGGTTACATAGGTGTTGGGCGCGCATTCACCTCCTTCATAGAGCGGGGTATAAACATAAGGCACACGCCCCCTGATCGCCGCTATGATAGATTGCCGAACAGCGCTGTTGTGCGATCCGACGATGAGATCGACCTTATCCTGCAGAATCATGCGGAGTGCCGCCTGTGCAGCCTCCGCCGGGGAAAGCCCGCCATCGCCGGCGACTATTTCGACCTTCCTACCCAGGATTCCGCCTGCCGCGTTGATCTGGTCAACCGCCAGTGCCGTGCAGGCCGTTTGCGTCGGCCCAAACAGTGAGGCCGGTCCTGTCAGCGAAAAGAATGTTCCCATTTTCAATGTGCCGCCGCCTTGCGCGCGCACGATTGCAGGGCTGGCCAGCATCGCGGCAGTACCTGCCATACCGGCCAGAACCCCGCGTCTTCCGATAGGATGTGTCATGGTCTGAAGTCTCCCTGAATGTTTGTTATGGGCGTGGGTGTCTGATCGGGGGCCACTGGCTTTCAACCACTTGCGCAACCGCCAGAAGATGCCGGTCACTGTAAGCGGGTCCGTCCAGTTCGATCCCTACGGGCAAACCGCCCTGTGTAAGGCCTGCGGGCAGAGAAATGCCCGGCAAGCCTGCGATACTGCCTGGGTCCGTATTGTGGATGAAGGTCGCAAAGGTCGGCACCTCCGCACCGTTCAGCGATACCGTCTCATCCTCGCCAATTAAGGCGGCAGGCAGAACTGTCGTCGGGAAGATCAATGCGTCGAGCCGACACATCGAGAAGCATCGCGCAAAGCTCCTCTGCAACGCAGGGCGGCGCGTCTTGATCGCGTCCTGATAGCTCGGTGCCATATTCTCGAACTCCGGGTCAAGCAAACCGGTGAGCGCGGCCTTGACATCAGGGCTGGCCACGCGGTCAATCAGGTCTTTCAGTGTCCGTTCCTCGCCGATTTGGGCTTTCAGGTACGCGGTGAGGTCGATCTTGGTCTCCCAGATCGCTATCGGGAAACCGCAGCCCCTTAATGGGGGCTGTACCAAATCCACGTCGACCGGAACGATCTCAAAGCCTACCCGACGCAGCTCGGATAGGCGCACCTCGAATACGGCCTGTGTGTCGGGATGCATATTGTTCAGATAGTGGTTGTTCGGCACGCCCAGACGGATGTCTGACGGAGCGGGCATCTCAAGGTGGTCTGCCACGCCCGTGACCGCCGCGTCCACAAGCGCAACATCATCAACTGACCGCGCCAGAGGTCCAGCCGTATCGCGCGTATGCGATACCGGGATTATCCCCGATTGCGGGTACCGCCCGGTACTGGGGCGGAACCCGACGGTACCGCAAAGCGCTGCCGGAATACGCACAGAGCCGCCCGTATCCGTACCAACGGCCACGGGCAAAAGGCAGGCCGCCACGGCCGCGCCCGCCCCACCGCTGCTGCCGCCGGGAATGTAGTCCGGGCCGTGCGGGTTGCGCACCGGCCCATAAGCCTGATTGTTCGAGGTAATGCCGTAAGACAGCTCATGCATGTTGAGCTTGCCATAGACATAGGCACCGGCGGTTCTGAGATCAGCAACCACCTGCGCATCTTCCGCCGGGTTATGGTCACGCAAAGCGGGCGTTGCCGCTGTCGTGGGGAGTTGTTGGGTGCCGATGGCATCCTTGAACGCGATCGGAAGACCCGTAAGCGGTCCCGTCGCCCGCCCCGCGTCCGCCCGCTGCGCCTCGGCCATGACATGATCCGCGTCCAAAGTGATAAAGGCACCGATATCGGACCACGCTTCGGCGCGCTCAAGCAGAGTCGTCGCGTATTCAACAGCCGAAATTTGCCGCCGTGCCATCGCAGATACGGCTTGTCGTGCGGTCCAGAATGTGACGGGCGCAGCGCTCATGGATCAAACTCCCTCTTGCTCAAAAGTAAATATCATTTATTTTTGGAGGTCAAGACAAACGAATGTTGCAATCGTCAAGGCAAACGTGATGATCATTCGCTTTATGGGTGTGTCACCCCAACTTGAAAGCGACGTTTATGTCGCCCAAACGGCCGCAATCATCGGAGACGTTGAGATCGGATCAGAAAGTAGCATTTGGTTTGGGGCCTGTATTCGCGGTGATTACGGTCCAATCCGAATCGGGGATAGATGCAGCGTGCAGGACAACGCTGTCGTACATGTCAATCACACACCGGATGGCCGGGTTTTCCCGACGTGCATTGGTTCGGACTGTGTGATCGGCCACGGGGCCGCGGTTGAGGGGTGCGAGATTGGCGATGGTTGCCTGATCGGGATGAACGCTGTTGTCCTTCCCGGCGCACGGATCGGGCCGGGTGCCGTTGTCGCGGCTGGCTCGGTCATCATGGAGGGGCAGATAGTGCCGGACCACACGCTTGCGGCCGGAACCCCGGCGCAGATCAAACGCCAGTTCAAGAACCCTCAGAAAGGCGTTTCCTGGGCTGCGGCGGAATATGTCCAACTGGGCCGGAAATATCTGGAAACCGGTATCATTCTCGCGGAGACCGCTAATGAATGATACCAGGTTCTACGCTCCGGAGATCGAAACGATTTCCACGGATGCGCTTGCCGCACTGCAGATCGAGAAGTTGCGCGAACAACTGGCTTATCTGAATGAGCGTTCACCCTTCCATCAGGATATGTTCAAGGCAGTTGGCATCTCTCCGGAGGACATCAGAACGCTCGACGACATGGCCGGACTTCCTTTCACCGAAAAATCCGACCTGCGCGAAAGCCAGGAACTCAGCCCGCCTTTGGGCCAGCATGCGGCGGCGAAAATGGCGGATGTGGTGCGCGTTCACGCCTCATCAGGCACAACTGGAACCCCTTCCTATGTGGGTCTGACCGGGCATGACAAACAGCGATGGATCGATTGCATCAGCCGCAGTTATTGGGCTCAGGGGCTTAGGCGCGACGATGTGTTCGCCATGGGCATGAGCATCGGATTCTTTGTAGGGGGCCTGCCCATATCCGATGTTGTCGAACATATCGGCGCCACTCTCCTGCCGGTCGGTACCGGTGCTTCGGATCGCCTGATTTCGTCGATCGAAAAAATGCGTGCCACGGTTCTGGCGACAACACCGTCCTATGCGAATTACCTGGCCGAAATCGCACGCGACAGAATGGATGTGGATCCAGCCAAGCTGGGGATCAGGCGCGTTCTCGTCGGGGCAGAACCGGGCGGCGGGATCCCTGCGGTTAGAAGGCAAATCGAGGAAAACTGGAACGCTACATGCACCGAGAGCATCGGCAACGCGGATGTGATCACCATTCACAGCGCGGAATGCGAGGCGCAGGACGGCTGCCATTTCATGGTGCCGGATTATCTGCTGATGGAAATCATCGATCCCGACACAGGCGCCGCGCAATCGATGGATGCTCCCCGTGTTGAGGGGGAAATGGTCTTCACCCATCTCGACCGGCAGTGCAATCCGGTGGTGCGCTTTCGCACCCGGGACCGGGTCGTGATCGATACCCGCCCCTGCACCTGTGGCCGTACCGGTCCGCGTCTGCGCTGCATCGGACGGTCGGACGACCTGCTGATCGTGCGCGGTGTCAATGTCTGGCCCTCAGCCATCCGCGATGTGATCCTAGGGTTCAGGCCTGCCGTGTCGGGCGAAATGCGCGTTGTCCTTACCCAGCCCGGTCCAGTGGCGCCACCGCCAGTTCTCGTTCAGGTCGAAACGTCCGACCCCGCACCGCCCCATGATCTGGCCCAACAGGTCGAAGCGGCCTTACGGGCCAAGCTGATCTTCACCGCGCGCGTGGAACTGGTGCCGCCACGCGGTCTGGTGCGCACGGAAATGAAAGCGGCCCTGATCGAGCGCAGGTACTGAGATGAGGTTCCACAACACTTTCATTCCATACCGGTTTTATTGGAGCACACCGTTCTGCAAATGGCAGGGTGCGCTGAGCCGGGAGCACCCTTTGAAACTGGCCGCCGCCTGCGCCAGAGATGTACTGGACGATCTCTCCCTGCCCGCGACCGAACTGGGCGCACTTCATTTTGGCGCTACCGTTCCACAGCATCAGAGCTTTTGGGGCGCCCCCTGGGTTGCTGCTATGATGGATGCGCCCCATGTCACCGGCCCGACAGTGTCACAAGCCTGTGCGACCTCGGCACGTCTGATCGCCTCCGCCGCCAGCGCTGTGTCGTTGGGGCAAAGCCAGCGGGTTCTGACCCTCGCCGCCGACAGGATCAGCAACGGACCGCATCTCTACTATCCTGACCCAAACGGCCCCGGCGGCATGGGTGTCTCGGAAAACTGGGTTTGGGACAATTTCAATAATGATCCATACGCCAAGGTGGCGATGGTGCAGACGGCTGAGAATATCGCGGCCCGGTTCGGTTTTTCCCGCGAGGCGCAGGACGATCTGACCCTGCACCGTTACGGGCAATATCAGGATGCGCTGGCACAGGACCGTCAGTTTCAGAAGGGCTACATGCGCTCAGTTGCGCTGCGTCACGGGACGGTTGAGGCGGATGAGGGGGTCGCGCCGACCAGCCATGACGCTCTACGGCGGCTGAAGCCGGTTATGGAAAACGGCACCGTCACTTACGCCAGCCAAACCCATCCTGCGGATGGGCATGCGGGTGCCCTCGTGGTGGATGGTGAGACCTCTCGGCAGGTCGCGCCAAAGGCTCCGTTCCGCGTGGAGGTAATTGCCTATGGCGAAGGGTGCGCCGAGAAAGCGCATATGGGAATGGCCCCTGTCCCCGCAGCCCGGTCCGCGCTGTGCGCAGCCGACTTGACGATTGACGACATTGCAGCGGTGAAGACCCACAATCCGTTTGTGGTCAACGATCTTTATTTTGCTCAGGAAACCGGGTTCGACGTACGTCGGATGAACAATTTTGGATCGTCACTTATCTTTGGACATCCGCAGGGACCGACCGGGCTGCGCCTTATCATCGAGTTGATCGAAGAACTGGCGCTGCGTGGCGGGGGATACGGGCTAATGACCGGTTGCGCCGCGGGAGACACTGGAGCGGCATTGATTGTTGGGGTCAACTAGCTATCCTCCAGGTATGGTCCAGATCAAGAACCCGGGCGTTCGCGCGGCAATCCGCGGGGCGGCGTTCCGGCAAATCTCACACAAAGGCTATCACGGGGCCTCCATGCCCGCGATCGCCAAGGATGCGGGTATCACTGCCGGTAATATCTATCGCTACTATCCGTCCAAGTTCGAGCTTTTCTTTGATGTTCTTGCGCCCTGGATGGACGTCCAACTGACGAAACTGGAGAGCGCATGCGCCGCGACCAAAGCCCTGGATGAGAGGCTACGCTGTCTATTGAATTACATGTGGGTTGAAATTCCACAGGCGGATATGAATTTCGCGCGTAACATCGCTCAGGCATTGGCCACCAAACGTACTGAAGACGTTTATTCACGCGACCTTCTCAACCGCTCCGAGGCCCGCATCGGCGAAGTTCTCGAAAGCTGTCTTCCAGGTGTTTCAGCCAAATCCCTGGCGAGTCTGGTGCGCCTGATTTTCATGAGTCATGACGGCTTTGTCATGAACGTGCAGCTCGCCGATGAGCCAAGCCGCATCAAGGATGTGATTGACACGACCATGCGACTGCTTGACCGGGGCTGGATAGATCAGTGACCCTCTTGATGGTATCGCCTATCCCGCTCGACGTTCGTGTCCTGCCCGGAATACGGAAGACGGGTGCGGCCCAGATTTGTCAGGTCAGGCGGCGACCCGCCACTGCAGGAAGTCGGCGACCCGGTTGTTCATCCTGCGGCACCGGATGGCCATTATCCCGCTGTCGCCGCCGACCGACCGGCGGCTGCCGCTCTTCCTCAGCCTGTCGACGGTGACGGTCCTGCGGCCGCCCCCGATGGTTCCGGAACCGCATGGGATGCCGCGTCGGCGACATTCGTCGTGGCGCATCCGGCACGGGTTCGGCCGACAGTGGCGCACGGACTCCGCGACCGCCCCGCAGCGGCTCCCGTGCGGAGCGGCCCCCCCCCCCCCCCCGACGGCCCGCACCCCGGCAGCCGTCCGTACACCCCGGCGGACGCCGCCGGCCCGCCGTTCCGCAGCGCCGTCCCCACCGCGTCGGGGCCGGGCCCCGGCGCCGACAGCTCCGCCGCTCCCGGACACGGACCGGCCGAAACGCGCCGGCCGCGCCAGCCGCGTCCGACAGGAACCCCGGGATGCAGTGCGGCGAACTCCCCGTCCAGAGCCGTCAGGCGCTTCCCGGCGGCCGGGTCCCGGCACCGCTCCCCTCCATCAATTGCCTGTGCCATGGAAACCCTGCCTCACGGCCCGGTTTTCCGGATCGACGGCCCAGGCCCCGGGCCATGCGGCCGTGCCGCTCCGCAGGGAAAACCGCACCGCGAATCACATGGCAACCGGATTCAACCGGAATCCCCTGCAAATCTGGGCCGCACCCACGGAAGACATCGCCCCTTGCCATTCCGCCCGGACCGCCTTACGGTGGCGCCATCAGTGAACCGCAACCGTACGGAGGTTGACAATGCCCAGGCTTACCATGCTTCCTTCCTTCCCCCCCCCCCCCCCTGCCGGGCTGACGGCCCTTACGGCACGTCCCGCCGCCGCCCTGCTGGCCCTGGCCCTCGCGACCACGGCGCAGGCGCAGACCCCGCCCAACTGCTGGTCTGGCATCTGCACCGTCCGGCTGGCCAATGCCGGTAGCCCCGTCGTCGATGGCTGCGGCGACCACGCCACGCCGGGCCGCATGAAACTGATCCTGTCGTCCACCAATCCCAATGTGACTCGGCAGAGCTTCAACACCAACATAGGGTTCATTGCCTCGGAAAATGACTTCGGATCCACCTTCAACGACTGAGAGTGGCGGACTGCGGGGCTCGGCGGCAACCGGTGGCGCAACCCGGATTCGACAAACAAGATGAATTTCTCCGGCGGCGTGCTCGGCGACAACATCATCGAGGTGCGCCCCAAGGCCGGCGCCCGTGTCTGGACCAACCGCAATCCCCGCGACATCAACCAGGGCCCCGGCGAGCTGGTGGTGCCGGTCTTCACGCCACCAACGAACACCAATCAGTGGGGTGATGGAGAGGGCAGCGCCTACTTCCTGTTCATGGGCGGCAAGGGCTGCGCGCGGGTCAACGAAGGGGGCGAGAAGGTCGGCGGCAACCAGTGACGCGGCCGGGCCGTGCGGCCGCCGGCTGGCCTGGCTGACCCCTCCCGCGCCGCCCTGGACCCCGGCCCGGCCCACGGGGGAGAGGAGCGGCCAGAGGGGCCGGGCGGCGGCACGGCGCGGGCGCGCTGCGGCACATGCGCGGTGGAGCGGACGCGCGGCTTCCGGATTCCCACCGGAAGGTTCCGGACATTCCAGACCGGTCCAGTGCCGAATGGCCGCCTGGATCGC
Organism: Paracoccaceae bacterium; assembly: GCA_965221405.1. Classification (GTDB taxonomy): domain Bacteria; phylum Pseudomonadota; class Alphaproteobacteria; order Rhodobacterales; family Rhodobacteraceae; genus JAPOUP01. The sequence goes on from CBDCSE010000001.1 coordinate 375,848, forward strand.
CCCGCGCTCTGCGGGACTCTCCGGGACTGTGCCGAAGACCCTTGAGGTGATGTTCCGCGCCCGGCCGCAGTCCACCCGCGCTCCAGTGGCCAGCCGGCCCTGCGCCGGTCCCGGACGTGGGCTTCCGGAACGCGATCGATCCGTGTCCGGTAGCCGCGGCCCTGCTGCCGGAAGTGACCCGGCACCGAACCCTTCACCCCGAGGGTGATCCGTTCCGTCGTGTCCGGTCCAGCCCGTCGGCCCTCGCGCCAGAACGGTGCGTCCGGTTCCGGAATGCCGCTGAAACCGGTATCCCTGCCATCGACAGCGGCAATGTCCCGCAGGGACAGCGGTCTACCGCACCCACCCATGCCAATCCTTCCTTCCCCGCCGTGAGGCCGGGCGCGCCGGGACCAGCTGCACGCGCCGGCCCCGTGAAGGTCTGCGCCACCACCATGACGGCCCGGCCCATCTGGCCAATGCTGACATGCCGGTCCTCTCCGCAATCGCGGCGCCTGCCGGAACGCGTCAGCACCGCTCCATCCCGCCGTAGGGAGAAAGGACCTCGCAGGTGCTTCGCGCGATCTCCGCATCCCGTGGCTTGGGCGGGAGCTGCCTGTGGGCCGACATGTTCATGGCCATCTCCGAACCGGATGCGCTCGGTTGGATCAATCGAAACAAACGTCACTGGGCGCACGGACGCAGCCCAACCCTGCCGGTCAGCGGCGCGGGACGATACCAGACTATCCCGATGCGGCTCATTTCGAGATCACGCCGGGTTGGGTGTGTGAGGTTCCCTTTGCTTCGACCCGATGAATCGACCACAACGAGAAGTGCACGATCTATGCCCGCGAAGGTTTATCACATCTGTGGTTTGTTAATCCGGATGCGAGGATCCTGAAAGCTTCTGAACTCCGCAAAAGACAATGGGTACCGCTGGAGACGCTCCTGACCGACGACGCGGGGGTTTCACTGCCACCCTTTGATGCGATCACGTTTCCATTGGATGCGCTCTGGCCGTGACGGGGTGACGAAAGCTGGACGTGGATCGCTATTGTGCAGACGGCTCACCGAAGCCGGATGTGGTGGGGCCGTCTCGCGTTTCACCCTTCGGTTCCACCACGAGGTCGCTTCCGCTCCCTTGAGCCAGGATGTCGGGCCCGGCCTCAGACAGCGACCGCCGGTTGCATGGACCGGCGGGGGGTCAGTTCCTCGGCGACCAGAAACGCCAACTCGAGTGCCTGTGACGCGTTGAGTCTTGGATCGCAGGCCGTGTGATAACGGTTCGACAGATCCTCGTCCGTCACCGCCCGGACGCCACCTGTGCATTCCGTGACATCCCGCCCTGTCATCTCGAAATGAACGCCGCCCGGCACGGTACCCTCCGCCTGATGGATCGCGAAGAACTCGCGAACCTCGCGTAGCACGGATTCAAAAGGCCGGGTCTTGTAGCCACTTGACGACCGGATCGTGTTACCGTGCATCGGATCACACGACCAGACCACGTTGGCCCCCTCCTCCCGCACCGCCTTTATGAGCCGCGGTAGGTGCGCGGCGACCGTTCCGGCACCGAAACGGGCGATCAGCGTCAGGCGTCCGGGATCGTTCCCCGGGTTCAGTATGGCCATAAGGGTCTTCAGGTGGCCTGTTGTCAGGGACGGCCCGCATTTCAGGCCGATCGGGTTCTGTACGCCCCTGCAGAACTCCACATGCGCCCCGTCAGGCTGCCGGGTCCTGTCTCCGATCCAGAGCATGTGGCCCGAGCCCGCGAGCCATTGCCCGCTTGTGGAGTCTATACGCGTCAGCGCCTCTTCATACTCCAGAAGCAGCGCCTCGTGGCTGGTGTAGAAATCCACGCTTTCGAATTCATGGGGCCTAGCGGCCGTTATGCCAGCGGCGCTCATGAAGTCCAGGGTATCCTGGATTCGATTCGCCATTCCACGGTACCGCTCCGCATCATCCCGATCGGTGAACCCGAGCGTCCAGGAGTGTACGCGGTGCATGTCCGCAAAACCGCCGGTCGAGAACGCGCGCAGCAGGTTCAGCGATGCGGCGGCCTGGGTATATGCCTGCAGCATGCGACCGGGATCCGGAATCCGGGCCTCCCGCGTGAAATCGAACCCGTTTATGATATCGCCGCGATAGCTGGGAAGCTCCGTTCCATCCCTGGTTTCGCTTGGAGCCGAGCGCGGTTTCGCCATCTGCCCGGCAACCCGGCCAACCTTCACGACCGGAACCTTGGCGCCAAACGTGAGCACCATCGCCATCTGCAGAAATACCTTGAAGCTGTCGCGAAGGTTGTCCGCGGAGAATTCGGCGAAACTCTCGGCGCAGTCGCCGCCCTGCAGCAGGAACGCCTCTCCACGACCGACGGCACCGAGCCTGTCACGCAAGGTCCGGGCTTCCCCGGCGAACACGAGGGGCGGATATTTTGCAAGCTGAGCAAGGGTTTCATCGAGCTCTTCCGCATCCGGATAGTCGGGCATCTGGATCCTTGGCCTGGTACGCCATCCGGACTTTGTCCAATCGCTCACTGCTCCCGCTCCCTTGAACCGGTTTCCGTTTGGCCGCTGTATACTTATGCGGCTGACGGGTGCAAACCTTCAATTCCGGCGAACCGGGAAGCCCGGCCGCGTCGATTCATGCTTTTTCTTCCCGAGCCACCTTGAGAGCGGCAAATATTGCTGTAACGGTCACATTCGTGGAAGGGAGCGGACTCCAATGCAGTTTGGACACCAGATGGTCAAGGTGGAGACCATCAACTTTAGACCGAAGCGCTTCGTTTTCGTTCTGCAGGAAAAGTTCACGATGCTTTGTTTCGCCTGTGCGCTGGAATCCCTGCGCTTAGCCAACAGAATGGCGGGCAGGACCCTCTATGAATGGATCATGACCGGGGAAGGCGGAGAGGAGGTGCACTGTTCGGCCGGCACCGGGTTCCGGCTGGACTGCGACCTCGAAGAGCTCTCCCGTGACGACACGGTCCTCGTTTGCGGCGGGATCGATGTGCGCGAAGCGACCACGAAGAGAATGCTTAACTGGCTCAGGCGGGAAGCGCGGCGGGGTGCCACGATCGGAGGCCTTTGCACCGCGGGCTACACGCTGGCCAAGGCCGGGCTGCTCGATGGCAGGAAAGCCACGATCCACTGGGAGAACCAGGACAGCTTTCGTGAGGAGTTCGACGAGGTCGAGTTGACCAAGTCGGTTTTCGTGATCGACGGCAAGCGAATCACCACAGCCGGTGGCACCGCATCGATCGACCTGATGCTTAAGCTCATCGCCGACGAGCACGGAGAGGAGCTCGCCAACGCAGTCGCCGACCAACTCATCTATTCTTCGATCAGAACGGACCAGGACACGCAACGCCTTTCGGTACCAACCCGAATTGGCGTCAGGCATCCAAAACTCTCCCTGGTCATCCAGATGATGGAGCAGAACATCGAGGAGCCCATAAGCCCGTCGCTTCTCGCGCACGACGCCGGCATGTCCACGCGGCAGCTCGAACGGCTGTTCAGGAAATATCTCAACCGGTCACCGAAGCGGTACTACATGGAACTGAGGCTTCAACGTGCGCGGAACCTTCTGATGCAGACCGATATGAGCGTCATAAACGTGGCACTTGCCTGCGGTTTCACCTCACCCAGCCATTTCTCCAAGTGTTACCGTGCGCAGTACGATACCACACCCTATCGCGAGCGTGGCGCACATGCGGTTCGGATCTCTGGCTGACCGGTGAGCCTGCTGCCGGTGGCTCCAGCGCACTTCGGTATTCAGCACATGGGTGTGCCGACCCGTGTCGGACAGAGGGGGGTGTAGTTCAACTTTGTTGGTGATTGCGGTTCCCGCATGCCATGCTGTGCAGACGGCATGCCCGCGAACGGCCGGGAGACCGGCGGGCGGTGCGCTGCGCGAGGCAGATGCAGGAGTGCGGACCATGACGCGGAACGAAGGGAACCGGGCGCACCGGCATCCGGACGCGGTGGCGTATCTGGAATGCCTTCCGGAGGACGGGGCGGCGGTGCATCCGCCACCGGTCCGCAGGCATGGAGAGGGGTTCACCGGGTACTGGCTGAAGGGTGGCGGGGTGCGCAGCCTCGACGTCGGCGGGCGGGCTTGACCGGAGCGGCGGGAGCGCCTAGGTTCGGATCATGGGCGACGCGCCGGACATCCACGAACTCAACCGGCGGCCCGCCGTTCTGTAGGAACGCATGAAAACGATGCAGGCGGAGAAGGAGACGCTGAGGGCGGACCTCGCCGCGACCCTGTCTGGAATGCGCACCGACATGGCCAAGCACCGCGAGGACGCGGCGAAGCGCGAGACCCGGCTGACCGTGACCGTCGTCGCGACGGTGATCGGCGGGGGCGGCCTCGCGGTCGCCTTCCTCGCGTTCCTGATCGGACTGCCCGGCTAGCCCCGGGCCCCGCAGGTGACGATGTTCGCGCAGGGGCAGGGTTGGGTCATGGAGCGCGGGTTGTCAACGGTCCTGTGCTGGCCCGCGTGATGGATTGTCCACGCCATCGGACCTGCGAGGCCTGACAAAGCCGTCACAAAGGGCAAACGGAATAAGCACTTGTCCGGGATTTTGTGTCGTGCAATATAGAAGGGGCAGACCCGCAGGCCGCCCCCGTGTGTGTGTCTCTAGATCTGACCGCGGTCAGCGGGTATCGACCGTGGAGTCGCACCAAGCGGCATAGGGCGGCTGGCTTTCCAGTCCTTCAACCGTGCGGGCCGGGCCACAGTTGGGGCCGGGCGCGAAGGTGGCGCGGTAGCCGCCAAACCGGGCGATGGCAAGCAAGCCCGCGGGCGGGGTGGGGTTTTTCAAGTCCCAGCAGCGCTGCGCATTGGTAGGGCCTTTGAGACACAGCTTGCCCCAGATGCGGACGGTGAACATGCCGGTGGCGGACTTCCATTCGCTTTCTTCATAGTATCGGCAGGCCGTGGCGACCCGCTGGCCGACGGTGTATTTGCCGCTCGCGTTGTGGAAGCCGACCAGCTTGATTGCCGGGGCCGGGATCCAGGTCCCGTCTTCCCAGCGCCCGCCGGAGCGCGAGCACCCCGATTGGTCGCCCACCCCGAAGGTGACCGTGGCCGGCCACGTGATGGCCTCGATTGTCAGGTCCCGGGTCTCGACATCACCGCTTCCAAGGACCACCAAGGTGGCTTTGGGATTGCTGTAGCTGGTGCCGCCGCCGTTATGGAAGATGTCGGCGGCGTTTCTTGTTGCATTCGCGGAAGTAGGCAGCGTGGGAGGTCAAGGCGCAACTTTCAACTTTTCCAATTCAGCAACTTTCTTATCAAGATCAGAATGCAAAAAGGGCGACCGGACGGCCCTTGGGACGCCCGTCACGGCCGCCGTTGCGGAAAAAGCCCGCAAGCCCCTTCCTCCTGTCCGCTGCCCGTCACCGCGGCTTCAGCCGTCCTGGCTGGCGAACCCGTGAGACATGCACCGCGGCCTGTCGGGCAAAATCACGGTGGATGCGCCGCCGGCCGGGCGCAGACCTGGCTGAACAGTCACCCGGACCCGTTCTCGGTCAGCGCACCGGCGTCACCCCTGAAATCGGCGTCGGGCAGGACGGACCGCGGCTTGAACGTCACCCGGTGATGGAAGACGCTCACGTCCGCCCGGGCCAGCCGCTCCGCGAAATAGGTGACGTTGTCCGACAGGCCCAGGAAGTGCTTGCGGAACGGGTCGGGACCGGTCCGGCACGTCACCTCCAGCCGGGTCGTCTGGTCCTCGATGGCGCACCGCCCCTCGATGGCCAGCATGTGGCTGTCCGTTATGCCGTGGTGGAACACGATGCGCCTGTCAATCTCGAAACTGTCCGCCGCCTTGCTGAGGTTGCGTGACGCAACCCGCGCGTCGTCGCACCTGGAGCCCGTCGGCAGCATCACCGCCGCGGCGGCCAAGACGGCCCGCCTGACAGATGCCTGTCTCATGCTATGCGGCCTCCTTCCGCAACACTGTCATGCCACGTCCAGCCCGGCGGCTCAAGGGAGGCCGGCAAGGAATGGGGCTTGAGCGAACGGGCGATCACGCAGGACGTTCAGATGTAATCCGTTCTTCCATTCAACAGTTGAGCGCAGTCAGGTGCCCATTCGTCCGATCTCTCCGCCTCTGCGCCACGATGGGCGGACGGCGCACCCTGTCCGGAAGCGTGCCGGTGCGCAACCGGGGCGGCTACCTTCAGGCAAGCATATGTGGTGCGGCTTCGGGCACGACGGCAGGAAGCGCCTGCGACCTCCCCGGGAGTGTACAAGGCTCCAATGGCTCCCGAGCGACCTGATGGCTGCCGCAAAGGCAGGTATTCCAAAAGGTGCCGATCACGCAGTTCCCGGCCGCCACTCGCCTTCCCGAGGCCCGGCTGATAGCGGACCATCATGGAAGTGCCGCCAGAACCACGTTTGCGACTGCCCGAATTCGTTGCGCTCATGGGCGTCATGTTCGCGACGGTGGCGTTTTCCATAGACGCCATGCTCCCCGCGATGGGTGATATGGCGGAGGAACTCACACCTGAAGCGCCGCACAAGGCCCAACTCGTCATCACGCTGTTCGTTCTCGGCATGGGGCTTGGCACAATGTTCACCGGCCCCCTATGCGACGCGTTCGGACGCAAGCCGGTGATTCTGGGAAGCGCGGCGATCTACATCGCTGCCTCGGCACTTGCCTGGGCAGCGGAAGCGCTTGAACTCATACTCGCCGCACGGCTGCTGCAGGGCCTCGCGGCAGCCGGTCCACGGGTTGCGGCCATGGCAATGATGCGTGACCTCTACAGCGGACGTCAGATGGCCCAGGTGGTGTCCTTCGCCATGATCGTGTTCACACTGGTTCCGGCAATTGCGCCGTTGCTGGGAGCGGGAATAATCCGGATCGGTGGATGGCGGGGAATCTTCGTTGCCTTTGTCGTGTTTTCTCTGATCAGCTGTGGATGGCTCGCCCTGCGCCAGCCCGAAACCCTCGCGCCGGAGCGCCGTCGACCCTTCTCGGCTCGTTCCATGGCATCAGGAACCCTGGAAATCCTCCGGATCAGCCGTGTGCGGCTGTCGATCGCCGCGCTCGGATTCGTCTTCGGCATGCTCTTCTCGGTGATCGCCAACATACAGCCGATCTTTGATAAAGGTTTCGGACGAGCCGCGGAATTCCCATACTGGTTCGCCGCCATTGCCCTATTCAGCGGAACAGCCAGTTTCCTGAACGCCCGAATCGTCACGCGGCTTGGCATGCGCAGGGTTATCGGTTACGCGCTTCTCGCCGCGCTGGTAACCGCCGGAATCCTCTCACTTGGCATCTACACCGAAAGTCTCGGCGCGGCTTACTTTCCTGCCTTTATCGTCTGCATGACCTCGGTTTTCTTCGTCGCCGGACTTACCATCGGAAACCTCAACGCCCTGGGCATGGAACCGCTTGGGGATCTTGCCGGACTCGGGGTCTCCGTCATGGGTTCACTCGCCACCGTCGTCGCCGTCCCTATCGCCATCGCGGTCGGTTCCGCATTCGACGGCACCCCCCTGCCACTTGCCGTCGGTATCTGCCTCTGCGCCGCCCTCGCCCTTGCCCTGACGCTGGTCATCGAGGAGTCCACCAACTGATCGGCTGTCCCCCACGAGTCCCGCCAGCTCCCGGGCTGTCGCGAAAGCTCCCCTGATCCGGTCAGCGGTCTTTTTCCAGTCACACCGCAGCGCGACTTTCGTGCCGCGGAACGTTGCCTGCCCGTTCCGGGACTGCAGGAAAGCCGCCAGTCCCGCCGGGTTCGCGAACTGATCGTTGTGGAACCGGATCGTCGCGCCCAGCGGGCCTGCATCCAGCCGTACGATACCGGCGCGCCTGCACATATATTTTATGCGGACGATCCAGAGAAGCATATTGACCTCTCTTGGAAGCTTGCCGAAACGGTCTATCAGTTCCGCCGCGAATCCTTCGACCTCAACCTTGGAACCCAGCCCAGAAAGCCGTCGGTAAAGTCCGAGCCGGACGCCCAGGTCAGGCACGTAACTCTCCGGAATAAGAACAGGAACGCCGAGATTGATCTCCGGTGACCATTGCCCGTCGCTTTCCGGAAGACCGTCGGTTTCACCTGACCTGATACGGGCTATCGCCTCCTCAAGCATTGACTGGTATAGCTCGTAACCCACCTCATGGATATGGCCGGATTGCTCACCGCCCAGGAGGTTTCCCGCACCACGGATATCGAGATCCCTGCTTGCCAGGGAAAAACCCGCTCCAAGCGAATCGAGCGAACTAAGCACCCGCAGCCGACGCTCGGCGTCTGGCGTCAGTCCCCGGCCGGGTCGGGTGGTCAGGTACGCGTAGGCCCGCGTCTTCGACCTGCCGACCCGACCGCGGATCTGGTAGATCTGCGCAAGTCCGAAACGGTCCACCCTATCCACCACGACAGTGTTCGCCGTAGGAATATCGAGACCGGACTCAACGATGGTCGTCGACACGAGTACATCGTATTTTCCGTCGTAGAACGCGTTCATCGTGTCATCAAGCTGCCGCGACGGCATTCCACTATGCGCGGTTACGAAACTCACCTCCGGAATCCGGTCGGTGAGAAACTCCTCGATTCGCCGGATGTCGCTGATGCGCGGAACTATGTAGAAGGATTGTCCGCCCCTATAGCGTTCCCGGAGCAGCGCCTCGCGAATCGTCACCGCATCGAATTCGCTGACATAGGTGCGGATGGACAGGCGGTCGACGGGCGGTGTGCCGATGAGCGATAGATCCCGGACGCCCGTCAGGGAAAGCTGCAATGTGCGGGGGATCGGCGTGGCCGTAAGCGTGAGCACATGGATATCCGAACCCAGTTCCTTAAGCCGCTCCTTGTGCGTGACCCCGAACCGCTGCTCCTCGTCGATGACCAACAGTCCCAGCGCATTGAAGCGCACGGATCTGGACAGAAGCGCATGGGTTCCGATGACGAGATCCACACTACCCTCGCTGAGCCCGGCGCGCACGCTATCCGCCTCATCGGTGGAAACGAAGCGCGACAGATGCCGGACCTTGACGGGGAAACCGCGGAAGCGTTCGGAAAATGTCTGGAAATGCTGTCTCGCGAGCAGTGTTGTCGGTACGATGATGGCGACCTGACGCCCGGACATCGCGGCGACGAACGCCGCCCGCAGCGCCACCTCTGTCTTGCCGAAGCCGACATCACCGCAGATGAGTCGATCCATGGGCTTTCCGGCCGCCAGATCCCGCAATACGTCATCGACGGCGCACAGCTGGTCTTCGGTCTCAACGTAGGGAAACCTCGCGTTGAACGCGTCCCAGACTCCTTCGGGCGGCTCCAGAACGGGGGCATCCCGCAGGTGTCTTTCCGCGGCGATCCGGATGAGTTTTTCGGCAAGATCGCCGATGCGGCTCTTCAGCCGCGCCTTTCTTGCCTGCCAGGCCACAGCGCCAAGGCGATCGAGGGAACCTCCCTCTTCCCGACCGTAGCGGCTGAGTAACTCTATGTTCTCGACCGGAAGGTAAAGCCTCGTACCGCCCGCATATTCGAGGGCCAGGCATTCATGTGCCGCTCCCAGCACATCGACGATACCAAGTCCGGTAAAGCGACCTATACCGTGCTCCACATGGACAACCAGCTCTCCGGGGGTGAGTGACCGTGCCTCCGTCAGGAAATTCTCGGCTCGGCGCTTCGTTTTCGGCGTCCGGATCAGACGGTCGCCAAGAATGTCCTGTTCGGCAATTACGGTGAGACCGGGAATCTCGAATCCCGATTCCAGAGGCCAGACAGCCGTTGCGCAGACACCCTGACCGTTCAGGTCCGAATGACGCTGGATGACATGGGCGCTGATGTCCAGCTCCCGTTCCTCCAGTAGATGTCCCAGCCGCTCGGCCGCGCCCTCCGAATTGGCCGCCAGCACAACGTCTCCCTTGGTGAGACCCGCCGATATGTGGTCCGCGACGGCCTGAAAAAGATCGCTGCTGGACGAGGACCGCTCCAGCGCGAACACACGCCCGACCCGGCCCTCGGCATCGACAACCCCGGGACCGGTTGGCAGTGGTAGCTGACTGAACTGAACCACACGCCGTTCCTTCAGAGCCGCGTTCCAGCAGCTGTCGTCAACATAGAGCCTGTCCGGCGGGCAGGGCTTGTAGACCGTATCGAACCGTTTCCCGGTCTCCAGGGCCTGCACGCGCGTGGCATACTGCTCGAGGATTCCATCCCAGCGGGTGAGCCGTGCCGCCGTCACCTGATCGTCAAGACAGACGGTTGTGCCGGGCAGATATGCGAACAGCGACACCAGCCGATCGTGGAAGAACGGTAGCCAGTGTTCGAGTCCGGCGTACTTGCGTCGCTCGCTGACCGCCTCGTAGAGTGGGTCGGCCGCGCTTGCGGCCCCGAATTCGATTCGGTAATTCTGGCGAAACAGGGTGATCGCCCTGTCATCGAGAATCACTTCCGAAACGGGTGCCAGTTCCACGGTGGAAAGTTTCTCCGTCGTGCGTTGGCTTGCCGGGTCAAACCGCCGGGCCTGATCGAGCACATCGCCGAAAAAGTCGAGCCGAATCGGTTCGTCCCTACCCGGCGGAAAGATGTCGATGATCCCGCCCCGTATGGCATAATCACCGGGTTCGGTCACCGTGGGGGCTCTCGCGAACCCCATACGCGTGAGAAAGTCCCGCAGCGCGTGCTCATCCACCCGGTGGCCCACCGTTGCGGAAAAAGTCGATTCGCGAAGCAGTTCGGGTTGCGGCACTTTTTGGGACGCGGCATTGAGTGTCGTCAGAAGGACAAACGTCTCCGGGACGTCCCTTGCCAGCGCTGCCAGCGTTGCCATGCGCGCCGCCGAAACACCGGCGTTGGGCGAAATACGGTCATAGGGAAGGCAGTCCCAGCCGGGAAATGTCAGAACAGGAATATCCGGTGCGAAGAACCGCAGAGCCGACCGCATCGCCTCCAGACGTCGGTCATCACGGCAAACATGGATCACGGCGGAACCCGCCCGCGAGAGTTCCTCGACCAGCAGTCTGGCGTCAAAGCCTTCCGGCGCACCGCCTACGGTGATGTGGTCAGTCTTCGGCATGGACAGTCCCACCTAAAGCGCCGTGAAGGCGAGTCAACCGCCGATTGCCGCCGTCGCGAAGATCGCCCGTAGGCCGACCACGACGCTCGCCAGCGCTGAAAGCAGGCCGACCAGCTGGACACAGTTTCTCTGACGCCAAATATGCTCTATCAGCTGTTTGCCGGTCGGCGCCTCGGAATCGATCCGGGCGGCGGTCACCATTTCGAGGATGCCCCAAAACGCGGCCGGAAAGGCCAGCAGGAACATGGCCTGCGCGAGTTCCACCCCGTAGAGGAAGCCGGTCAAGCCAAGACCGCTTAATACCGCACAGACCAATGCGACGATCCAGGTTCCCGACTTACGGCCTACATGACTAAGGTAACGGGCGCGGATATGAACGAGATCCTCAAGATCCTTCAGCGCCTGGACGTCATTTCGGACGGCGCGCCGCATTATGCCGATAGGAACACCGAACACCCTCAGCCCCATCGCGAACCAGAGCGCCAGCACTACGATCCAGAACCACAGGCTCGAGAACGAGCGGGTGTCGATGAGAGCGAATACGATCTCACGCCAGTCCAAAAGAGCCCTGCCTCCCTAACGAATTAAGGTGTGGTACACCGCGGCGAAACCGGGAACGAACAATTACCAGAGCGTTACGGTCCTGGCCACCGGATTCGGTATCCGGAGGCCGCCGTCAGGGAAAACCGGCGGCACTGGGTAGCCGGGTACCGATCGGTCGTCCTGATGCAGGAATGCTTTCCCAAGTAAGGCTAGGTCCCTCAGCCGCAAAGCCCTCCGTGGATTTGCGGGACCGCTACCGGGTGGCCCCGGAATGGCTTGCCGAGCCCCGCGGCGCCGTCGACCGTGTCAAGGCCAAGACCGAGGACAACGTAGATCTCGTGGGGTCCCGGTGTCACGACCGTCCTTTCCGGGCGAGTGACCGACTCCTCGCCCGGAACGACCGCCGGTTGACACGTGGCCGGACAGACGGAAATCGCAGGGCGCTGCCCTGAGTGGTGGAAATGGACCTTCACCTTCGGTAGCTAAAGCCATCGAGGAATCAACGGGATCAACGTCATGCAACCACATCAACCCGCCCCATTTCCCACCGCGCGGTTCCGCCGAATGCGCGGATCGCCGTCGCTTCGTTCGCTCGCGCGGGAATCCACTCTGAGTGCTGATGACCTGATCTGGCCGGTTTTCGTGATGGACGGCATCAATTCGGAAACCCCGGTACCTTCCATGCCGGGCGTCGGCAGGTTGACGGTCGACCGTGCCGTGGCGGCCGCCGAAACCGCCGCGGAACTCGGAATTTCCGCGATCTGCGTTTTTCCCTACACCGACCCCGACCTGAAATCCGAACTCTGCGAGGAGGCGTGGAATCCGGATAACCTCTCCAACCGTGCGGCGCGGGCGATCAAGAACGCGGTTCCTGAAATCGCGGTGATGACGGATATCGCGCTGGATCCGTACAACGTGCATGGCCATGACGGCATTGTCCGTGACGGTCTGGTCCTGAATGACGAGACCGTCGAGGCGCTCGTGCGAATGGCGCTGTCGCAGGCGGAGGCGGGTTCGGACATTCTGGGACCCTCCGACATGATGGACGGGCGGATAGGCGCGATTCGATCGGCACTGGAAACCGCCGGGCACGCCAACGTCGCGATCCTTAGCTATGCGGCAAAGTATTCGAGCGCGTTCTACGGTCCATTCAGGGACGCTGTGGGCGCGGGTGGAGCTCTCATCGGGGACAAGAACACCTATCAGATGGATCCGGGGAACTCCGATGAGGCCCTGCGGCTCGTCGCACGCGACCTTGCCGAAGGCGCCGACATGGTGATGGTCAAGCCCGGCCTTCCCTATCTTGATATCGTGCGAAGGGTCAAGGAAACCTTCGGGGTGCCGACGTTCGCCTATCAGGTGAGCGGCGAATACGCGATGCTTAAGCAGGCGGGCCTCAACGGCTGGATCGATGGCCACAGGGCGATGATGGAAAGTCTTCTCGCCTTCAGGCGCGCGGGTTGCGACGGAATTCTGACATACTTCGCACCTGAAGCTGCAAGGGCGCTCCGCGTCGTTAAAGGGTAACTGCCGCGGTAGAGGGTCAACTGGGCTCCGAAGTCACCAAACCTTTTCTCCGCCGGTCGGTCCCGGAGAAACACCTAGGTGCGCTCAATCGTCGTCCCGCCTGTCGTTGGCGATGGCAAGGACTGCCCGGTCGCAAGGACCATACGAGAGCCTCTGCGCGCCTGATGCCCCATGTGTACCAGGCGCGGTCCCTCAGTTCACTGACCCTTACAAGCGGACGCCGTGAGGAACCTGAGCAATAACAGTCAGCTCATCTACTCGACGGCGTCGCTGACCGGTCTCCGGGGGGTGTGTCCCGGTGCGAACGGGCTTGGCGAAGGTCTTGCCGGGAATTCGACCTGCTCCCCAAAATTTTCCTTTCAGCAGTCGCCGTTGGCCGCAGGGTCTATCACATCAAAACACGACGCCTGCGACTGACGTAAGCGTGGAACCCTGCCGGCCCACTGGCGTGTCGTGCCGGAGATGACATTCTCGAAGATGCGGACCGCTCCGGCCTCCCGCAGACGGTCGCGCTGGGCATCGAGCCCCTGGCCGGCCGTCGAAACGCGGGCATGGCCGAGGAGCCTCCCAACGGAACCGGGGTCCGGATCCATCCCGAAAACGGTCGATTGCGGACACCCCCTCACAATTGCTGATGCATGAATGCACGGTGGTCACCGGCCCGGAACCGGCGGTTCACAGACCGACGGGAAAATGTCTCTCCCACATAGGGCCCCCGCGCCACGACACGCTGCAGGGCCGCTTCCACGTCATCGGTCAGCACATCCCGGCTCGTCACGCCGGTTGTCTTCCGCACGGTCAGATCGCTGAGCCATGCGACCATCGTCCCCAGATCCTCTCAGGCCGCAAACCCCTGCGCTTCGTCACGCCGTGCCCGATAGCCCGTGACCCTCCGCACTCCTCAGGCGGACAGGGCCGGGATCCCCCAGTACACTGGGGCACAGATGGGCGGGTCCCCGCCGGGACGATCGTCTCCATCCGGATCTCATGCGCCCAATAATCGCCCATGTCATAGATATAGGAAAACCGATCCCTCGCACGAAACCCGAAATCCCGGAGGGCGACATCTGGACTCGCCACATGCAACGCAAACGCCCCGTACTGGACCGTGGACCGCATAAATCTCAAAGGCATATAGGTGGAGGCCCTCCCAGCCCATGGCCACTGGCCACCTGAAGAATACCATGCAACTCCCGCAGGATCTTCGACTCCAGGACCCGCACCCGCCGCCAGATCATCGGGCTGATTCCGATAAGACGAACCTTCAACTGATAAATCTGTGGAGCCTCCGACATGCGTGACTTCTGGCACCCTCACAGATCAAATGCAATTGCCCCACACTTTGCGTTACTCCCTTATAGTCGCAACCAATGTGGGCTGAAATCAGCCAATGATTGCAAGCCGTTACAGCTACCACGGGGGTGTGGGTGTGTCCGTCATGGGGTCCTCCTCACGTCATCACCGCGCGCTCCACCCGTACCTCCAGCAGGTTGCGGGCCTCCCGCCCGCAGACCACTGCGATCAGATGGATAGGGCTCTCGCGGTCCCGATATCGGTTCGCATAACCCCGCTTGCGCATCTGGGTGAACGCCTCGGCCATCTTCGTCTCAATGTCCGCGTCCGCGTCCGCCATCTTGAACTCAAGGATGAACACCTGCCCGCCGGTGTACACTACCATGTCCACCTGCCCATGGCTGGAGGCTTCTTCCGCGCGCACATCCACGCCGATGGCGCGGAAACACATCTGTAGCAGGCTGGCATACCAGGCCTCGTAGCGCACCAGATCGTTATTGTGCCACGCATAGGGAATACTGGCCAGATAAGCTCTGAGCGTCACGGCAAAGCCGGCGAAATCGTTGGCTTCAAGAAGCGCACAGAGATCGCGTCCCTGTCCCCGCGCTTCCGTGACCGTCTTGCCCAGATACTGCAGCAATCCCCGGTTCAGACTGACGCGCACCTCCTGGTTGGGATAGTCCAACCGGTAGAGCGTGTCGAACCCCTCACTCTGCTCATCTGTGATGGTCAGATAACCCGTCTGGAATAATAAAGCTTTCACGTCAATGTCATCGATCTCGAATGTTGACACCAGCGACTCGTCGTCGGTCAAACGCCCCTCCAGATCCCTCGGACTGACCGATTTGGCCTTGAGCATGTCGAACAGGAAACGCGGGGAGCCGGTCCGGAACCAGTAGGGTTCAAACTCCCGCTTGCGCAAGAGCAGCAGCACATCGAAGGGATTGTAGAGCCGTGCCTTCCCGCGCCAGCTGTAGCCGTTGTACCAGGTGCGGATCTCATCGCGGTTGAGACCCTCCAGTTCCGGGGCGAACACGGTATCGATATCCGCATCGGTATAGCCGCAGATCGTGGCAAAGTGCGGATCCAGACTGATATCCTCGAGATTATTCATGTCCGAGAACAGGCTGACCTTGGAGAACATACTCACACCGGTGACGAAGACGAAGCGGACATGCTCGGCACTGCCCTTGATGATGCCGTAGATCCCACGCAGATAATCCCGGTTGGCATGGGCCCGATCAAAGTCGGGCAACCCGTCCAGAATCGGCTTGTCATATTCATCGACGAGGACCACCACCTGTTGCCCGGTTTTTTGGTGAAGACGATCCAGAAGGTTGCGCAGACGCCGGGGGCCGGTATCAGAGGATGAGGCCGCCGCGAGGCCGTATTTTCGTTCAACAGCCTCCAGTTGCTCAATGACATCCCCTTCGATCTCCGCGGGCGTGCTGTACGTCCCGTCAAAGCTGAGCCGCAGCACGGGGTGGGTGACCGACCAGTCCCAGTGATCATGGATGTCCAACTCCCGGAACAGGTCCTCCTGCCCCATGAACAGCGCCTTGAGCGTGTCCACCAGCAGACTCTTGCCGAACCGCCGCGGGCGGGAGAGGAAGTAATGGCGGCCCGCGGACACAAGCTGCCGGATGAGCGGCGTCTTGTCGACATAGTAGAAACCCTCACTCCGGATTGTCGTGAAGTCCTGGATGCCGATGGGCAGAGACTGACGGGTCATGGACTCTCTCCCGGTGGGATGTTGCCATGGATTGATCCCTGCGGCGAACGATCCGATCCGCATTCATTGAAGTCACGTTTCAGGGTTGAGCGGAACGAAAAACCGTCACAAGGATCGAGATTCCTTGATGCACTGATAGATCGTTGCGACCGGATCAAAAGCAAGAGGCGTGCCCTTTGCGGCACTCTCGACCTGCGATACTTTGTTGCTTTTCCACATCCTATATTAAGTTTGCGGATCATGCTGCAGTTAGTTCAAAACTGACTTAACGTCTTGATACAACGCCATCAATTCACCCATACCCATATCGAGAATTGGCTCATACATGAAGGCGTTGATATGTATATTTGCTGGCGTGATTAGATTGACACGTCGGAGCAGGTCAATTTCCTCTGACTGATTGTTGAAAAGATCCTTGAATTTTTGAAACAATTCGCCGGTCTGCGCCTTGGTGGTGTCATGGTGCGGCTCGCTGCCGCGAATTTTTGTAATCATATAACGCTCCGCCCAAATCCTGATTGCAATTGAGAGTATAATTTTGTGCTCAAGATTAATGCCTTCATTTATATCCCCCGGCGCCACTCCGCAGGAACGCCTCCGCCTGCGTCAGGCAGGCCAGCGCCTTCCCCGGACGGGCGTCCGTGCGGTCCTGCACGGCGCTCACCTCCGCGTCCGTCACCCTGCGCAGGTCCGTCCCCTTGGGCAGGTACCCCCGCACCAGCATCCATGTTTCGGTCCAGGCCCGGATCCGGGCTTTTCCTTCGGTCCGCGGGCCACCGGATCCGGGTTCCGCGCACCGCTTTCCACCGGCGGGCGCCGCGCGGGCAGGCGCGGGCAGGCGCGGGGCGCGGCCGGTCGGTCCGCCCGGCGCCGGGCGTCAGCCGGCGGCGGGCACCGACCTGTCCTCCCACATGCGCCGGTCGCGCAGGAGGACGTCCGCGGTCACGACGGGCCCGCCCATGACCGCGGTCACGGCGGCCCCGGGTGCCTTGCCCTTTCCCGGAGCCGCCCGTACGGCGCCTTCATCTCCGGGCCGGACATGCAGGCGGCCATCGCCGCCATGCACGGCACGTCCCCCGGACGCCTGCGCCCGCCGCCGATATGGCGCCCGCCCTTCAGGGTGCCGCTGTCGCGGGCGAAGGGCGCAACGCCGCCCGGCGCCGCGGCCTGGCGGCTGCCGATGGCGCCCGGCCCGCCCGTCCAGGCGACGGGGACGCCGCCGTGACCGGGCCGATACCCGGCACCGGGGCCAGGACCGGGTGGCCTGCGGCGGGATCCCCGGAGCCCCTGACAGGCGCCCCGGTCCGCCGGCCATACCCGCTGACGGCGGCGGCCGGTTCCTCCAGCACCCCCGTGACCGGCCCTTCCGGATCCGGCTCTCCGACCCCGGCGGGAACCGCCTCGGCCCGGTGCGCCGGTCGACGGGCGCCTCGCGCAGGCCCGGCATGTCGCGGAGCCTGCCGGCATCGCACACGGGGGACCCGTGTCCGCCCAAGGATTGCGAGATCGCGCTCACCCGCGCCGCCCTGCACGGCCTCAGGACCAGCGGGCCCGGGGATGGACGCATTCGTTTTGCGCGCACCGGCGTGATTCTGCGCCAGCTGGTCCCGGCCACCGCATCCCCCGCCCCGCTGTCTCTCGGCACCCCGATCCCCGACACCGCGGCGCTGATGCTCACCCTCGATACGCTGCGGACCCGCTTCGGCCCCGACGCCATCCGCCTCGCCGCCACCGATGGTGATCACACCTGGATCCCACGCTGCGCGCACCGCTCCCCCTGCTGGACCACGCGGATCCCGGCGTTCCCCCGCGCCGGCGCGGGGGTCTTTGTCGCACCCGCGCCGTCCTGACGCCGACCGCCTGACACACAATCGCGGGATCCTGGCACCGCCCGCCGGTTGTCACAGCGGGCGGCTGTGGCCACGCGGGGCGGTGATGGGGGCGTCGGGTCCCGGCGGTCCCGTCCGCTCCCAAACCGTGTTCCGGACCGATGGCGGGGTCCAGCGTCAGGGGCTGTCATCCTTGAATCACTGATGCGCCTTTCTTATGCTGCCCATATCCCCGGCGCGGGTGAAGAGGTGACCGGATGACCGCGTTTCAACGTGACGCGCTGCAGGATTTTGTCGATGACGGGGCCAAGGATCATCCCCCGGTCTTTGTGGGGCGGGAGGATCTACTGGGAGAGATTCTCACCAAGGCGCGCCGCAGCCTGGAACGGGTCCGGTCCGGACAACCACCACCGCCCGGGAACGCCATCATCATCCAGGGCGCACCCGGTGCGGGCAAGAGTTCGGTCCTGCGGGAGCTGAAATCCCGGTCCGACGCAAAGGACACATCGCGCACCGTCGTGATCTCGAATATTGAATTACAACAGGCGTTGCCGGATGTCGTGCAGGCCCTGGCGTTTGCCGGGGCCGCAACCCCGGAGACCTGGCACCGCACCCTGTCCCGATACGGCGACAGTTGGGTCCAACGCATTGACCAGATCAACGCCTTCGGGCTGGGGATCAGTCTGACAGACACACCACCCCCGGCGGCGGCCCAGGACCTGATGTCCCTGAAGACACAGGTGCCGGCGGAGACGTGGCAGAGACCGGTGATCGTGGCGGTGGATGAAGCCCAGAGATTGCCAACCGGGACCGACACGCCACAAGCCCTGTTTCTGCAGGCGGTGCATGATGCGGCCACGTCGCTCCCCCTCACGCTGGTCTGCGCGGGCCTGGGCGATACCCAGTCGCGTCTGCGCGATCTGGGATTAACCCATGGGATCCGCGCCCATGCCCTCGGGTGCCTGACCCGGGCGGAATCGACCACACTCCTGGAGCGGTTTTGCGCCCATTTCGGGATGCCGATGGAGAGATGCCGCGGGCGGGCGCTGGCGGTGGTGCACACCACCGATGGCTGGCCCCGGCATGTGCACTGGGCGCAGCAGGCCCTCGCCGAGGCGGCGCTGGAACCGGACGTGAACGGGGATCTCGACAGGATCACCGACTGGGACCGGGTGCAGGCACGCAGCGATGAACTGCGGCACGGCTATTATGCCACCCAGTTCAGCCAGGACATGGCCGTCTCGCGAAAGCTGGTGGGACGCGTGATGTTCGCGGTGGGAAAAGCCCAGCGGTTAGGCCAGTCTCTTCCGCGTGATCACGTTGTCACGCTTGTTGAAACACATGCCGAATCCGAAGACGGGGCGGGCTGGCGCCTGCCCCAAGGTCATGATTCCGAGTCGTATGTCACGCATCTCATCCATTGCGGCGCGTTGCAGGACGATCCCGACACGGGCCTCCTGACCTGTCCGATCCCCAGTTTTCAGCGTTATATCATCACCCGGGGCGGCCTGGATCCGGACCAGCTGCCCGCACCCCCGGCCGCCTGACACACAATCGCGGGATCCTGGCGCCGCCCGCCGGTTGTCACAGCGGGCGGCGGTGGCCACGCGGGGCGGTGATGGGGACGTCGGGTCCTGGCGGTCCCGTCCGCTCCCGAACCGTGTTCCGGACCGATAGCGGGGTCCAACGTCAGGGGATCGCCCGTCCCTTCTGGCGAAGGCACCGGTCCATGAGGCCAGTGACAAAGACAAACGGTCCAACCCCCACCAAACCCACAGTTTCCACCCGCACCCCGCAAAACCACCACTGTCCCCGCTGACACGATGGGGGCAGGCGCGATTCTGGACGGCGGGCGGGCGTGACCGTTATTTGGGGTTTACCCCAAATGACAAATCCCCTGAACATCCCGATCGCCCCGATCACCGGCCCTGAGTGTTCATTGGGGGTGGTTTCCGGTATCCTGAAAAGATTACCCCGGAGGCACACCCCAAATGAACAGTTCCCGCGCCAGGATCGGCACTGCTCGGATCTCCACCGCCGATTGCCGCTTGATCCGCACCGAAACCGGTAGCGGCTCCAGTCTCAAGGAGCGTCCGGAACTCATCACCATCCTCGACTTCATCCATCCGGCGAGACCCTCGTGGTCACCCGCATCGACCGCCTGGCCCGCTCGCTGCGCGATCTCCAGATCATTGTCGGGAAACTCCAGGACAGCCGGGCCCATCTCGTCGCTACCGAACAACCCGTGGATACGTCCAGCGCCACCGGCAAGGCGTTATTTGACATGCTGGGGGTCTTTGCCGAATTCGAGACCAACCTGCGCCGCGAACGCCAGGCCGAGGGAATCGCCGCCGCCAAACAGCGCGGGGTCTATCGCGGCCGCACCCCGACCCATCGATCAGGACGCCATCCGGCAACGCCTGGCGACCGGACAGTCCCCCACCCGCATCGCCCGCGAGCTGTTTGCAGTGCCTTTTCTGAGTACGCCACAAACAACCACTTATACTCGCTGAACTGAACTGGACCGTACTTCCCGGCCCGATTCGCCCCGCCGCATGGCCGGATCCGCTATCCGGCCATGCGGTATCCGTCATGGGTGACCACCCGGAAACTGTCCGTGACGGATTCCGCGATGGCCTCCCGTTCACGGGGAAGCGTGTCGTTGAGGAACCTGAGGATCGCCCCGGTGAACCGGCGCGGGTCCGCGTGGAACCGGTCACGCGTCACGTGGCGGTGCATGACCCCCCACAGGCGCCCGGTGGGGTCGGGTGCGGGGCGTGGGGCGGCGGGAAGCGCGGCCGGACGTGGCATCCCGGCCGCTCCAGGAAGGGTCCGGCGCCCTCGCGTGACGGTGGCGGGCGTTGCCCGGCAGGACGTGGACCGCCGCGCCGCCGGGACGGGCGCGCTCCGGTTCCCGGGCAGCCGCAGGGCCGTGGTGGCGCCGGTCCGCCCGCCCCCGCCCGTCGCCAGTCCCATCGTCCCCGGATCCAGATGCCATGGGACGCGCCGGGGTTTGCCTCTGGGGGCGATTCGGTGCAGGGGAATGCGATGGTTCCAGCATATGGTGGCAAGGGGGCCGAAAGGCGGCACCCCTTGCCGAATGAGAGGAGAACGGGATGATCTGTTCGACCACACCCTCCGGGGGTAACGTCAGCACGGTGCACGCGGCGCTGCAGGTGAGCGGCACGGGCTGGATCCTCGCGGTCGGCGATCCGGCGGACGGCTCGAGGACCGGCCTGTACGGGCTGGAGCCGCTACGGAGGTGGACGGGCCGCCTGCGAAGCCGGTGCGGGCGCGGGCCGCCGCCGCCTCCGGCGGGGATGTCCGGGTGATGCCGGTCCACGGGGCGGGGTACGGGGGCTTCCGGGTGGCGCGCCGGCCCGGGGGCGAGGACCTGGAGGTCGTTGTCCGCCACCCGGCGGGCCCCGGGGTGGTCCGGCGCGGCAGGAAGGGGAGGACCGACCGGACCGGCGCGCGCGGGATGGTGCGGGCGCCGCCGGCCTGGGACGGGGGCGACCGGGACGCGATGTCGCCGGTGCGGATGCCGACGGTCGCGGAGGAGGAGGGGAGACGCCTGCCGCCCGGGCGCGGGCGGCCCGTGCGTGAGCGGCTGCGGCTGGCGGGCGCGGTCGCGGGGCTCCTGCGGCCGCGCGGGATACCGCCCGGGGATCCGGCGCGCAGGGGATACCGGGCGCGGCCCGGGGGCATGCGGACCGCCTGCGGGACGGGGCTGCCGCCGGGGCTCCTGGCGGAGATCGGGGGCATCCCCGGCCGGCTGGAACCGGGCGCCGCGGAACTGCGGACGGTGGAGGGGGGCCGGGTCAGGGCATCGGGCGTTCCAGAGGCGGCCTGACGATCAGGACCGTCGCCGTCGTGGACGCCCTGGGATATCTCGTGAGGTTCACGGTCCTTCCCGCCCAGGCGCACGACCTTCAGGGGGTGCCGGGGCTTCCGGGCGGGCTGGAGTTCGGGGCCCTGGTCGGCGACAGGGCGTCCGGCGCCGACTGGCTGCTGGACGATCTGGACGGGCGCGGCGCGGAGGTGGCGGTCCCGCCGGAACGGAACCGGACGGCACCCCGGGCGCGTGACCGGGCGATGTACGGGTGGCGGCACATGGTGGACAGTTTCCTCCCGAAGACCGGGGAGTTCCGGGCGGTCGCGACGCGGTACGACAGGACCGCCGCGAGCTTCGCGGCGGGGATTCACCCCGTCGCCGACGTGGTCGCCGCGTCATGAGTGTCAACAGGCCCTAGCCAAAATGTAAGGGAGTCCGCGAGCAGGATTTGTGAGCTCGTGAAAGATGATCTTTCGGAAAATTCGCTGGATGCAATTTCTGGGGAAAGAAACGAGCTCAATGAGGCACTTCATGCGGCGGGTGACGACTGGAAAAAAGTATTTCGGCGGCGCGACATTCTGAAGAAATTCGCCAACTCTTATGCGCAGAAACCAGCGATATGAGACAGTTCGCGACATGATCGTAATCGAATCGAAAATAACGCGAGACCGCCGGGAATGCTCAGAGTTCTGAGTGCAATCGACAATGCATGAAATGAATGATGGTCAGATTGCATATCCGGCAATTCCGCCAGTTAATTTTAGAATCGATCATTCGCCGGAAACGGCGCGGCGTTATTCCAGTCCTGCCTGCCCGTTGGCCCTGTCAGTTTCCGGGTGATCACCCATGACAGATACCGCATGGTCGGATAGCTGGCGTCACGGCGGATCCGGCCCTGCGGCGGGGCGAATCGGGCCAGAAAGTACGGTACAGTTCAGAGAGTATAGCTTCGCGGCATAACCACAACGAGAGAAAATCTACAGGAAATCGCTGGTAGGTCCAAAATAGGTGGTGACAATGCCATAGGCATTCATTAGGGTAAGCGATCAAGCGCCTGACCATAAGGGTGCGTTGCAGGTGAATTGTCGATACAGGAGAACGGTATCATGAGCAGTCTGAATCGTCGTACCTTCATCGGCGCTCTCGGAAGCGTGACGCTTCTTTCTGCATGTGGCAATAGAGCCGGAAACAGCGCCGCCGCACAGATCGACGCACGCGTCGATGCGGTTCTGGAGTTTCTTTATGCCAACCACCCGGAAACGAGCGAACTGCGTGACAAGGCCCAGGGAATCCTGATCATACCGGTCGTCACCAAACTCGGGTTGCTCGGGGCTGGCGGCGCGTACGGTAGAGGGGCGCTACGCGTAGGCGACGCGACCGTCGATTATTACTCGGCGGTTTCGGCAACTCTTGGGCCACAGTTCGGTGCGCAGCAGTATTCGCATGCCCTGTTCTTCATGACCGAAGATGCGCTTCATAAGTTCCGCGCCTCACCCGGACTGGCCGCGGGTTCGGATGTCGAATTCGTGCTGAGCAGGGAGGCCGAGAACCTCTCGACTGAGACCACCACGTCATTAAGCCCGGTCATCGCCGTGATTTTCGGAAAGGCTGGCCTTTCCGCTGGAGCGACCGTAAAGGGCGTCAAATATACACGGATCAGTCCTTGACTTGTCTGGAAACAGCCCACTGCCCCCGGATTTCCAAGGGAGCGGAAATCCGTGATACCCGGCCTTTTCCGGCAACCGCTTACCGGCCATGGACATGGCTGTTCGAACCGTGCACTCCCGGGCTAAATCGGCCGCACAAAGTTCACGCGTCAGCGCACGGTGAATTCCCCGGCCACGTTCCGCCACGATCCCGGGCTGATCATCCTGCGGTGACTGAAACGCACTGAATGCAGAGGCCCTTCGATTTCCTCCTTCCAGAACTTTATGAACTTGCATAGCTTTGGATGCTTCGGCGCTAGATCGTAGTCCTGCCAGATGAACGAGTTCAGGACGTTCAGGTAATCCGGCATCCGGTAGAAGATCTCCGCTGTCGTCAATCCATATCCATCAAGCATCAGTTCTGTTCCTGATCGCGCCATGGCTTTATCTCCCATTCGCCACTACTGTGCCATTCTTATCCGAATTCCTCAGGACTTCAACAAAAACAGTATGTTATCACTCACTTGCAATGGCTGCTCATATTTTGTGATGCGCATTGCGCCCTATATGCGTGTGCGGTATTCTGTCAGACAACCATATATGGGATCAGGTAATTGAGCGGGCAGAACAGTGAACGATACAACGGAACTCCCTGAAGACAAAGAAGAATCCACGCAGGACTTACCGCATCTCGGATCGGCGGTTTCCATCGCTGACGAGATGAGGTCGAGCTACCTCGATTACGCGATGAGCGTGATCGTCAGCCGTGCGATACCGGACCTGCGCGATGGCCTCAAACCGGTTCATCGGCGGATTCTCTTCGCTATGCATGAAACCGGAAACACGCATGACAAGCCTTACAGGAAATCCGCGCGTCCTGTCGGCGACGTGATGGGGAAATACCACCCACATGGCGACCAGGCGATCTATGACGCGCTCGTGCGGATGGCCCAGGATTTCTCTATGTCCCTGCCACTGCTCGACGGTCAGGGCAACTTCGGCTCGATGGACGGTGATAATTCCGCAGCCATGCGCTACACGGAAGTGCGCATGGCAGACCCGGCGGAATTCCTGCTCGACGACATTGACAAGGAAACCGTTGACTTCCAGGACAATTACGATGGAAAGGATCGCGAACCGACAGTCCTGCCCGCACGGTTCCCGAATATGCTGGTCAACGGAGCGGGCGGCATCGCGGTCGGTATGGCGACCAACATTCCGCCACACAACCTTGGAGAGGTTGTCGACGCCACGCTGGCACTGATCGACAACCCGGATCTCGACTCCATCCAATTGATGGAATACGTTCCGGGTCCCGATTTCCCGACCGGAGGGACCATACTTGGACGGTCGGGCTCACGGCGAGCCTATTGCGAGGGCCGGGGCAGCGTGATCATCCGCGCAAAGTCCCGGATCGAGAACATTTGCAAGGATCGTGTGGCAATCATCATTGACGAAGTCCCCTATCAGGTCAACAAAGCCAGACTCGTCGAGCAGATCGCAGAACTCGCCCGGGAAAAGAAACTAGACGGAATTTCACACGTCCAGGACGAATCCGATCGGGTCGGAGTGCGCGTGGTCATTGAATTGAAACGCGATGCCACGCCGGAAGTGGTCCTGAACCAGCTCTACCGCTTCACGAAAATGCAGACGAGTTTCGGCTGCAACATGCTGGCATTGAGTGGCGGCCGTCCCGAACAGCTCACCCTGCGGGATTTCCTGAATTATTTCATACAGTTCCGGGAAGAGGTCGTTGCCCGGCGCACAGCTTTCGAACTGCGAAAGGCCCGTGAACGATCACACGTTCTGTGCGGGCTGGCCGTCGCGGTGAGCAATGTGGACGAGGTTGTCACCACAATCCGCGCGAGTGCGGATGCGACAGAGGCCCGGACCAGATTGATGGAACGGCGCTGGCCGGCAGTCGAGATCGCCGATTTCATCAGGCTAATCGATGACCCCAGCCACACGATCAATGAAGACGGAACCTACAATCTCTCCGCGAGCCAGGCACGCGCCATCCTTGACCTACGGCTTCAACGCCTGACCCAGATCGGGGTCCGCGAGGTCACTGCCGAACTTGAGGAACTCGCCGTCCAGATCAAGGAATATCTTGATATCCTTCGATCACGGGCCCGGATCATGTCCATCATTTCGGACGAGCTCCGTGACGTGAAGAATCGTTTCGCGGTGTCCCGACGCACCGAGATCGTCGAATGGATCGGAGACATGGAGGATGAGGATCTTATCGAGCGGGAGGATATGGTCGTCACCGTAACCGCGAGCGGATACATCAAACGCACCTCCCTAGCGGAATACCGCAACCAGCGCCGGGGCGGCAAGGGCCTCAGCGGAATGGCGACGAAAGAGGAGGATACGGTCACGACGCTTTTCGTAGCGAACACCCATACACAGCTACTGTTCTTCACTACCGATGGAATGGTCTACAGGCTAAAGACCTGGCGGCTTCCGCAAGGTGGCCGCACCGCCAAGGGAAAGGCAGTGGTCAACATCCTGCCGATATCCCCGGGTGTGTCGGTCGCAGCCATCATGCCCGTCGACAAGCCTGAGCCGGAGTGGGATGATCTCCAGATCGTATTCGCGACCAGCGCGGGCGACGTGCGCCGCAACGCTTTGAGTGATTTCGTCAACGTACTCGCCAATGGCAAGATCGCGATGAAACTTCCCGAGGACGTATCTTTGGTCGACGCACGGATCTGCGCGAGAGAGGATGATGTGATGCTCGTCACGGCGGGCGGGCGCACCGTCCGCTTTCCCGCCACGGAAGTTCGGGTTTTCAAGGGACGCAACTCGACCGGCGTTCGGGGGATTCGGTTGGCGGACGATGATTCCGTAGTCTCCATGGCAGTAATACGCCACTTTCTGGCAAGTCCGGAGGAGCGAACCGCGTTCCTCAGAAGGCGGCGTACGGCTGAAGGCATAACGGATGGCCCGGAAAACAGTGAGGATGAGCCGGTGGCGGTCGGTCAGGAGATCCCACTGGAACGCTATGAGGAAATGATGCGGGCGGAGGATTTAATCCTGACGGTCACGGCGAAGGGGCTGGGAAAGGTCAGTTCATCGCATGACTATCCGGTGCGCGGCCGCGGCGGACAGGGTGTAAGGGCGATGGACAGGGATATGCGCGGAGGGAGGCTTGTGGCGTCTTTCCCGGTAAATGCTGACGACCAGATCATGCTTGTCACATCCGCTGGCCAGTCAATTCGCTGCCCGGTCGACGGAATTTCCTTCCAGTCCCGAATCGGTGGTGGTGTGAAGGTTTTCAACACCGCGGAAGACGAGGAGGTGGTATCCGTCGCCCGGATCGCAGAGAGCGACGAAAACCCTCAGGAACTGGGTGCCGATACACGGGAAAACGGCGAGCATGCCTGACGCGCAGGAACCGGGTCCGGGCGGTGGGCGATGGCCTATGGCGGTCCACGAAACGGGTCGAGCCGTCAGGGACAGAACGCTTGCGGAAAGTCGCGGCACGGCGTTCCAGCCAAATACGGATCCGGGGCTTTCGGGCGCAGTCAGCTCCGCGCCATTCCCGCAGGGGTACAAGATCCCGGATCAAGTCCGGGTCCGCCCGGATCAACGAACGGTTCAATACTTGTCGAACCATTAGCCTTGGCCGTGCCTTTCCCAGATAAGATCAGCCGCTATCCCGTGCACGGGAACATGACTCCGGGACCGGCCTATGCCGTTGGCTTCATCATTGTACAATTCCCGGTCTGGATTTCCGGGCAGTCCCGAGGATGCCCGCGATTGGGAAAAAGACTGCGATTCATCGCGTAAACGGCGGTAAATATGGACTATATCACCCGTTTCGCCCCAAGCCCGACCGGACCATTGCATCTCGGTCACGCCTTTTCGGCGATTACCGCCTCGGATCGGGCCAAGACCAATGGCGGGGCGTTTCTTCTGCGTATCGAAAACATTGATCCGATCCGCTCGAAGTCGCATTGGGAAAACAGGATATTCGAGGATCTGCGCTGGCTTGGCCTTGACTGGCCTGAACCTGTATTGCGCCAGTCGGATCGGTTTTCCTCATACCGTGAAGCGCTTGATCAACTGGTCGCGATGGGCGTCTGCTATCCCTGCAGATGTTCCCGTCACGACATTCGCGCCGCGCTGTCCGCGCCGCAGGAGGGTTCGCGGAGCAATGAATCCGGAAACCCGGTCTATCCGGGCACATGCCGTTTACGGTCGATGAGCGATGCCGGCACGCATGATTCAATTCGACTCAATGTCGCCTCCGCGCTGGCTCTCGTCGGAAGATCCACTACGTTGGCCTCGCTCACTCGAACGAACGGGCTTGGGCCCGGCTTAAACCGTATCGAGTGCACGGTGCCATTGTCGGGTGTAACGGCCTTCGCCGAAGTTGGCCCGACACACACGGGAACCCATCAGGTAATGAAGGAAGCGATGCGGTCACGGATCGGAGACATCGTTCTGGCGCGCCAGGACATAGGCACTAGTTACCATCTTGCAGTCGTCGTCGATGATGCCGGGCAGGGGGTAACGGAAGTTGTCAGGGGAGAGGATCTGTTTGAGGCGACGTTCCTGCATGTCCTGTTGCAGGAACTGCTCGCCCTGCCCCACCCGACCTACTTCCACCATCCGCTAGTTCGGGATGGTGCGGGCAGGCGTCTCGCGAAACGGGATGACGCCCGATCCCTTGCGAGATACCGTGAGGATGGCCTGACAGCACAGGATGTACGGCGCATGGCAATTTCAGGTCGTACGGGATGATAGCCAGCTTCGTATGGAAGCACACGCTAACGATCAGGTTTTGCCCCCAGTACAGCCATGAAACTGTAGAGAACGTCTCGCGGATCTATGTTTCCGAGGAACTTCGTGGCAGACTCACCGAAAGCGGCCGCCGGGAGGGGCGCCGCGAAAGAGCCGCGGGAGGACGCCATCATGGCCCAAGAGATCGGTAACGAGGCGTGACCCTCCCTGCAACGCCCCATGACGCGCTGTTCCGCGCCCTGGTCTCGGATCCGGGCCGCGCCGCCGCGCTCCTGCACGACTGCCTGCCCGATACGGTGGTGGAGCTGCTGGATCCCGACAGCCCACCCGAGCCGGTCGAGGGTAGCTTCGTGGATGAGGAGGGCGCGAGGACCCAATGCGACGCACTGTTCAGCGTCCGGCTGCGCGACGGCCGTCCCGCGCGGATCTACGCGCTCCTGGAACACAAGTCCCATGTCGACCCTGCCACGCCACTCCAGCTCGCCCGCTATATGATCAACGTCTGGACCCGCGAGGTCGGGGAGTGCGGCTACGCCGCCGACAGGCGCCTTCCACCAATCTTCCCGATCGTGTTCTACCACGGGACGGGCCACTGGACCGCGCCCCTATCGCTGGCGGAGATGGTCGAGACCCCGGCGGGGACCGGCGACCCTGTCGGTGGGTTCGCCTACACGCTGCGGGATCTGGGCCGGATTCCGCCCGACGGTCTCCCGCAGGCCCCTGACGTCCTGGCGGGGTTGCTGGCGCTGCGGGAGGTGTTCCGCGGGAGCGTACCGGATCACCTGCTCGACATGATCACCGGCGGGCCGGTTGACGGCAGCGCCTTCGAACGGCATATACTTCTCTACATTACGGAACGGATGGACCTGACGCCCGAGGCGCTCGGGGCGTCGCTCCAGCGCACGAAGCCACAACGATGGGAGACGCTGATGGGAACGATCGCGCAGACCTGGATGCGGGAGGGAAGGGCCGAGGGCAAGGCGGAAGGTAGGGCCGAGGGCAAGGCGGAAGGTAGGGCCGAGGGCGCGGCCAGGGTGCTGATTCACCAACTCGAGCGCCGCTTCGGTCGGCTGCCCGCGATGGTGCGTGACCGCGTGCGCGGCGCCACGACGGACGACCTCGAAGCCTGGGCTGACGCGGTCCTCGACGCGGAGAGCCTGGATGCGGTCTTCGCCAGAGTGGCGGGAGCCTGATCCGAGCCTTGTAGTTCCACGACCTTTGTCAGTTTGAACCCAACCTGTCGCGGTCGCAATGGTAACGTCATGCAATCTCGGCGTAGGCATAATTCAGCTGTCTCCAATGCCGCTACCTCTTAGGCCTGGAAGGCGTCGATACGGTCCGTGCGCAGGGAGTACCCAGAGAAAAGCGCGGACTGTCCACCCTCGGGAAGATCGGGGAAAGGGGACTACCCCAGACCATGAATGAGAATTCAATTTCTTGGAGCCTTTCAACTCCTCACCGATCAAATTAATCAGGCTGGGTTTGAACGATACTCGGAATCATAAATTCGCCCTTGAGGGCTGGCATGGTTCGCGGAACGGCACGGATACCCGGCAACGGGCGGAAAAAACGGCATGCAGGAAACGGCATGTCCGGGACGGGCTGCATCCTGACGCCGGAGGAGCGCGGGGCGCGCCTGGCGACGGAAACGGCGTCGGCCTGGTCTGCCGGATCCTCCATCCCGGTTCCGGCACGGTGCGCGGCAGGCCGCGCGGGTTCCGCCGGACCGGCCTGGCCCCGGTGGATCCGGCGGCGTGTCCGGAGCGTGGGGGAAATCCGGCGCGGGCCCGGGAGGCCTCGCTCCGGGAGACGCCGCCGGCCAGCCCGCCGCGCGGCGCCAGCGGGGTGCGGGACATCATCCTGCGGCTGCACGGCGTGGAGCACACCCGCGGCGGCGCCATAGGGCCGACGCACCGGCCGGGATCCGGTCACGTCAGGCCGAAGCCGCTTCCGGGGCAGGCCGACAGGGCGGGGCGGGAGGCCTTCATACGGCAGTACGAACGGACGGTGCGGGACGCGCCGCCCGACGGGGCGACCGTCCTCCCCGACGCGGCGCGCCCCGAATGGCGGAGCCGTCCGGCCCACGGCCGGGTCCTCCGCGGGGACGGGCCCGCGGTCAGGTCCACCACGGGACGGCGGCGCCGGACCCGCACGGGGCGCCGGATCCGGGGACGGTGGAGCCCGCGACGGGCGGGGGCGGGCGGACCGGCGCCGCCACGGCTCCGCGGCTTCCCGGGAACCGGAGCGCGCCCGTCCCGGCGGCGCGGCGGTCCACGTCCTGCCGGGCAACGCCCGCCACCGTCACGCGGAGGCGCCGGACCCTTCCTGGAGCGGCCGGGATGCCGCGTCCGGCCGCGCTTCCCGCCGCCCCACGCCCCGCACCCGACCCCACCGGGCGCCTGTGGGGGGTCATGCACCGCCACGTGAGGCGTGACCGGTTCCACGCGGATCCGCGCCGGTTCACCGGGGCGATCCTCAGGTTCCCCGACGGGACCCTTCCCCGTGAACGGGAGGCCATCGCGGAATCCGTCACCGGCGGTTTCCGGGTGGTCACCCATGACGGACACCGCATGGCCGGATAGCGGATCCGGCCATGCGGCGGGGCGAATCGGGCCGGGAAATACCGGTCCAGTTCAGTTCAGCGAGTATAAAATACAAGGCAGAGGACTGGCCATCAGAGCGCGGCGTACTCTCGTACACGATCGATGTCGTAGGAGGATGCGAAGGTTGGGCGATACGTCCCGGAGGGCGAATATTCGCATGGGACAGTATTTCCACGGGAAGCGACCCGACTACGTACACTTACGAAGAGACCATCGAAATGTCTGTTTCGGTACCGAACAATGGTGCGGCGGCCCGCGACGGACGTCGCGAGGATGGCCCCGGGAAAGGACGCCATGCGCGGGAAACCGGAAAAGGCCGGATGGAGCGACGACGCCCCGATAGAGCTGGTCCGCGCAGCCGTCAGGCCCGGGCCGCCGCAGCGGAAATCCTAAAGCGATTGCCCTGCGTTCCCGCGTTGCCCCCTTGCCATCCGTCCCGATCGGCCGTATCCTCGCCCCATCAATCGATCTGCCGGGTGGTTGCCGGGTGGTTGTTGTGTCCACCTGGCAGATCCAACACACGGAGACAACTCATGACATATCGGATACCCCCCCCCCCCCCCATAAGCGACTGACACTTCTGGCCGCCGCGCTGGTGGCCCTTGTGCTGGCCCTGCCGGTGGCAACATATGCACAACAGTGCCCGGGTGGATTGTTCCAGAAGGACCCCTACTATTTGACCGTAGACGTGGGTGCGAACCGAGGGTCGACATACAACCCGGACACACACCAGTTTACGACCGACACGGCAAAGTATTCGGCCAAGGTTACGGTCAACGAAAAGGGGAAGCAGTTCCTTACCGGCACCAAGAATTACACCTCTGGCCAATTCTGGTTTGGGATGAAGAGCGACAACGCGGACCATCTCCACCACGGCGTCAGGTGGTCCGCCGGGCGTCTTCACAACGGTCATTTCTCGGGGGTTGGCACTCCGATCCATTTCCATAACCTGGAACCGGGCACAAAGTACGCTGTGGAACTTCTTGTAGCGAACAGCAATATCCAAGCTGAAAGTGACATCCTCTCTGACCTGCACGACCTATTCCGGTTCTGTTTCCAGACGCCCGACCGGGAATCATAAATTCGCCCTTGAGGGCTGGCATGGTTCGCGGAACGGTCCATCTGTCCCGGAAAAGAGCGGTCAGAACAGGACACAGGCGGTGGCATGTCCGGAAACATCCTCACCGCCGGAGGAGCGCGGGGCGCTTCCGGCGGTCACGCGCGGCCGCGGGGCCGGGGCCGCTCAGGGTGCGGCGCGCGGACGCGCCGGTGGCGCCCGGTGACGGCAGGAGCATCCGCCAGGTCCGCGGGTTCCTCCATCTGGACCCCGACACGGTGCGCGGCTGGCCGCCCGGGTTCCGCCGGACCGGCCTGGCCCCGGTGGATCCGGCGGCGTATCCGGAGCGTGAGGGCAAGCTGACGCGGGCCCGGGAGGCGTCGCCGGCCAGCCCGCCGCGCGGCGCCAACGGGGTGCGGGACATCATCCCGCCGGGCTTCGGCCAGGAGCACACCCGCGGCGGCGCCATAGGGCCGACGCGCCGGCCGGGTTCCGGTCACGTCAGGCCGGAACCGCTTCCGGGGCAGGCCGACAGGGCGGCGCGGGAGGCCCTCATGCGGAAGTGCGGACGGCCGCGGTGCGGGAGCGGCCGGGATGCCGCGTCCGGCCGCGCTTCCCGCCGCCCCACGCCCCGCACCCGACCCCACCGGGCGCCTGTGGGGGGTCACGCACCGCCACGTGAGGCGTGACCGGTTCCACGCGGACCCGCGCCGGTTCACCGGGACGATCCTCAGGTTCCCCGACGGGACCCTGCCAAGGGAACGGGAGGCCATCGCGGAATCCGTCACCGGCAGTTTCCGGGTGGTCACCCATGACGGACACCGCATGGCCGGATAGCGGATCCGGCCATGCGGCGGAGGGCGAATCAGGCCCCGAGTACGGTCCAGTTCAGTTAAGCGAGTATAACTGAAGCGATATCCGACTGGAAGCCGGAGGCTTCGAGCCAGTGCGTGGAAAGTAAATCGGGCTTGCCTGTCCAGTGGCGGAACGGAAGTTTCCAAACCCCGGTCGGATGCCAGGCAACAGGGATATCGACTGGTCAGCGACGTTCAGGGCCCGGAAAGGATGGATGGAATGGAATCAACGGCTTGGAGAGAATTTGCCCGTAGAGACCTGAGCGACTTGTGTTGGTCGAGATGAAGGATCATACTGTGACAAGTGGAGCCTTTTCGGAGACAGAGTTTTCCCAGTCCTGCCGCACGCCCGGACCAAGGTCGAGAAAGATCGCTGGCCGCACTTCTTTGGCAACCACCTCACGCTTTGACGGGCAGTGGATTGAAATCGCTGGCAATAAGGCTCTAGTGGGCACCGATACACCCGATATCCCTGACGATGACGAAGGGCCAGCGCGATCTTTTCAACTTAAACCGTATCGAATAGCTGCGACCACGGTGACAAACGAAGAGTTCCGCGCCTTCGTAGAGGCAACGGGATATGTCACCGAGGCGGAGCAATTCGGTTGGTCTTTCGTGTTCTGGAGGCAAGTTCCGCAAGACTCAGGTCCCGCGCAATCGGTACCGGGGGCAGAGTGGTGGCGACGGGTGGATGGAGCATGCTGGTTTGCGCCGCATGGCCATGAGACGAAAGAGGCCTGCCTGCCGGATCACCCGGCAGTACACATTTCTTGGAACGATGCTCGCTGCTATGCCGAGTGGGTTGGTGGGCGACTGCCTACAGAGGCCGAGTGGGAGCACGCGGCGCGCGCAGGCCAAGGAGATGTCAGGTTCCCATGGGGCGACGCAGAGCCGAACGATACTGAATTCACGCCCTGCAACATCTGGCAGGGACAGTTCCCTAAGCATAACACGAGTTTGGACGGATACGAGACAACCGCCCCGGTGCGTTCATTCGAACCAAACCCATGGGGGCTCTACAATATGGTCGGGAACGTCTGGGAATGGACCGCCGAGCCTTATAGGGTTAGATCATTGAAACGCTCCGTAAAGAGACGACTCTCAAAAATGAAAGGGTATAAGCTCTCCAAGGGCGGCTCGTTCTTATGCCACCGAAGCTATCGCTATCGCATTGCTGCGCGATCGGGTTCTTCGCCGGACAGTTCGACAACGCATCATGGATTTCGAGTCGTTTTGCCAGCGTAAGTGACGATCGACGCCTGCCCATAAGATCATGTTTCTGGAAGAGTTTTGAGTAAAACGCTGACCGTAAGCCATGCCAATGGCACTTCACTTTCCACGCGTTGGTTTGAAGCCTCCGGCCTCCAGTCGGATATTGCTTCAGCGAAAACGAACCATGTCCCTGTCCTCCCGCAAATGAGCCTTTACCCTGAACGGGCGGCTCATTTGCGGGAGGACAGGGACATGCGGCATGGTCGCTCCGTGCATCGCGTCCATCGCCACCGACTCCACATCGTGTGGTCGACGAAATGCCGCCAAAGGGTTCCGGCCGGTGATCCGCGTCTCCGGGTCCGGACCATCCGTCGCCGGCTTCGCCGCGGGAACGGCGTTTCCATCCTGCACGGGGTGCTCCCGGGCAACCGCGTGCGCATGTCCGTGCCCCTGGAACCCGCCATCTGCGGTCCCGTCCGCAGGACGGAAGGCCGTTCGTCTCACAGGATACAGCGCGGGCTGCGCGAAATCCGGAAGCGGGGCCGGGCCACTTCCCGGCAACCACCGGCGCCAGCCGGTAGTTATTCACTCTCCACACCTGTCAAGTCCTGGTTGCGGTCAATTGCGCTTAACTTCTGCGAAACCATTTTATGTGATGACGCCCCGGTAGCGCAAATCTAAACGGGATAACTTGCCGAAGTTTGATGCCCGAATGCTGCAAACTCTCTTATTGGCAGGCATTTTCGTCAAAAGGGGATTTCGCCTAGGCTATAGTTTTGCGGCCGCACCAACATGGACTCCAGTCCAAATCGCCTGTTGACCCGGTTAGTCACTTTCTGGAGGCCAACAGGCATCTCGTGATCAAGTGAGCTGTTCTGGTATGGCCAATCAACACTTCAGACCAAGAGATCTGACTTCCTGGTCCGCTAGCTCTATCATTCGCGCAAACGCTCGGTTGTTTCTCAGGCTGCGCCTGTAAATTGGGCCGGAAAGGAAACTGATCTCCTCAAAATCGGTTTCGATCACAACTAGATCCCGACCATACGCCGCGCCAAGAAAAGTACTTGGCAATAGGGAAAGATAGTCTCCACATCTGAGCAGTTCCAGCACCGCAAGCATAGAATCGCAATGGATTGAGGCTTCGATTATCTTACCGCATTCGCGGTGGATGGTTTCGTTGACTGCATCCAGATATGCGACGTCACTCTGAAACGAGATCCAGCGGAATTGCACCAAATCGTCTGCCTTGATCACCTCGCGGCTCAAAAGCGGATGCTTTTCATTGCCGATCACCAATAGCTTTGCAGGAAAGATCGCTTTGCGATCCAGGAACGATGGCAAGGCTTCCATCCGCTGGAATCCGCCGAAGAACGCATCGAAGTATCCCGATTTAAGCTCCGGGAGCGCATTTGCATAATTTCGAGCTGATAGCTCGAAGGAAATGCGCGGGAACTCACGTTGGAGTTGTGCGATGACTGGCGGCAGGACCGTGGACATCCAAGCCGGCGCGGCTGTGATGCGAATTATGCCTGTTTCACCTTCTTTCAAGGAGCGGATTTCGGTCTCGGCCACCTGCGCTTCCCGCAACAGGTGCCGCGCCTGATCCAGAACCTTTATGCCAAAAAAAGTTAGCCGTAGGCCCCGTGCCTTTCGCTCGAACAATGCTGCACCCAGATCTTCCTCCAGTAACTTGACGGATCGCGTCAAAGCAGCCTGGGTTACTCCGACCTCCTCGGCAGCACGGCGCATGGTACCGGCTTCAGTAATCACGACAAATCTGGAGAGAGCTTCGAGGTTCCGTAGCATTGTGATTAAAGAAACTAATCAAAAAAATTAAAATTTCAATTATATTTAATGCAAGACACCCTCTAAACTATATCAGATCTGGCACCAGTGCCGCCGTCAATGGGAGGAAAAGATGTCAAACTCACTCACCTGCGGTTTGTCGCGGCGTAGTTTCGTTATGGGTTCGACCGCAGGGATTGCCGCCACCGCCATCGCCAATGTTGGGCATGCGCAATCCGTACCCTCGATTAATGTGATCGAGGAAGGGGCTACATTCCGCTGGATCGACTCCGGAGACCAGAAGGCAGTCTTCTACAACCAGCTGTTTCCGCAGTTCGCCGCTGATCGTGGGATAGAGATCGTATATGATGCCCTGCCGTGGAACGAAATCGCGCAAGTGGTACCGCTTGGCGTCCGCAACGGAACGGCGCATGACGTGTTCGCCCTACCGCAGAACGTCAACCCCGCCGACGCTGTAGCGCAGGGCTGGGTGCAGCCCTATGATGATTTCATTCCCGATATCGGCGAATGGAAAGCGGGTTTTCCGAATGGCGCTTTCCTGCCGGGCATCAACGAATTTGACGGCAGGACCTATGGCCTGCCGTTCACGTCGAACAAGCGTTATGGCACCCATCTGTTGTTCAACAGAGAATATATGGCGGCCGCAGGATTTGATCCCGAGAACTCGCCACTTACCTGGACAGAGTTCCGCAACGCCGCTCGAGCCATAACGGAAGCCGGACAGGGGCGCTATTTTGGTTTTATCATTGGCGGTTCGCAACTGGGACGTTGGGCACAAACCATCCGGAACATGGGTCGAATGGCCGGTGCGTCCGCTGGTGGAGACAGCGTTATTGAGGCCGATATCGACTTTCGTACAGGCGATTACGTATTTGACTCGGATGAATACATAGCGGCCGTGGAGCTACTGATCGCTATGCAGCGCGATGGTTCTGTTTTCCCTGGTGTGATGTCGATGAACGCTCCTCAGGCGCGCGCTTTCATGCCGCAAGGAGCCGCTGGCATGATTCTCCAGGGCCCCTGGAACATCCCAGGTTGGGAAGGCAGCCATCCCGAGTTTGACTTCGGTGTTGCCTCGGGACCAGTCCCTGACGAGGGCCCGGTCGGCAAGTTGACCATTGGCCAAGGAGCCGCAGCGCCCAACACGATGTGGATGTTCTCCGGGAGCCAAAATGGAGCCATCGTCGGTGAGATCTTCCACTATCTCGGTACGCTGCAGGGCCAGATTGACTGGGCAAACATAGTC
The DNA here is from genome assembly GCA_965221405.1 of Paracoccaceae bacterium. Classification (GTDB taxonomy): domain Bacteria; phylum Pseudomonadota; class Alphaproteobacteria; order Rhodobacterales; family Rhodobacteraceae; genus JAPOUP01. The sequence goes on from CBDCSE010000001.1 coordinate 412,794, forward strand.
GGTCCGGGTGATCCTCCCATCTTCCCTGAGGCGATCAATGGCGCCAACATGAGTCAGCGCGCGACCAGAGTGCTGAACATGTTTAATGAGCAAATCCGAGTCGGTCCTAACCCCGTCATCGGCAACGGTGATCTGGCGCAGGTCATTGGCGCGTTCCAAGCGCCCGAGATTAATTTCGCCCGCACTGTGCAGGGTCTCGTATCAGGGGAGCTGGCGGATGTGGCAGCTGAAATGCGTGCTCTGAAAGACCGCTATAACGAAGCATTGGATACAGCTTTTGAGACAGCCCGGGCTAACGGCGCCTCAGTTGACCGATCCGATCTTGTCTTCTCGAACTGGGACCCGGATGTCGATTTCGGTGCTTCCGACTACTGAGTGAGACTCGGGGGGCGGGCCAGATGTCCGGTTCGCCCCTGCACCACCCGAAAGTCCCAAGGCAATGCAGCGCGAAAGTCGGCTGAAGAAATACAAAAACCACTATCTGATGCTTTTGCCGGGCCTCATTCTAGGTGGCATGTTTGTGTTCTACCCAATCGTCGCCGCGCTTTATTTTGCGTTACATGACTGGTCCGGTTTCAATTCCGAAAAGGTATTCGTCGGCCTCGGTAATTTCGCCGCTTTGTTTGAGGATCCGATCTTCTGGGATGCCTTCCGCCGTTCAATGATCTTCCTTATGGGAACAGTGCCTCTGCAGATGGTCCTGTCTCTGGTCCTGGCGGTATTGCTGAACGATCAGCTCCTAAAACTCTCAGGGCTGTTTCGCACCATGGTTTTCCTTCCCGTCATCACACCGGTAGCCGTGATGGGAATTGTCTGGACCTTTCTACTGAGCCCCTTCAACGGCCCTATCAACGGCCTCCTTCTGGATCTCGGGATCATTAACCGTCCGATCGACTTTCTCGGCCAAAGCCAAAACGTCATGCCATCGGTTATCGGCGTCTATGTCTGGAAATGGCTGGGTCTAACGATGATCTATTGGCTAGCCGCTTTGCAAACCGTGTCAGAGGATGTTTATGACGCCGCAAAACTCGACAATTGCAAGGGCTTCCGTCTGGTTTGGCATGTGGTGCTGCCTATCATCCTGCCCTTTGCCCTGGCGATCCTGCTGATTTCCTCTGTTGGTGCTCTGAATGTCTTTCCGCTTATAATGTCCATGACTAACGGAGGGCCGTTCTTTGCCTCCGAGGTGATGGAGATCTTCATCTACCGCACCGCCTTTGCCACGGGCGACGGGTCGATCCCACGCCTCGGCTACGCCGCTGCGGCGGGCGTTCTCTTCGGTGGCGTTGTTCTGGCGCTAACCGTCCTAAAGTCTCTCGCGGGACGAGCGGCGAAGTCCAGGGTGGAGGGGACAAGGACGTGAGGCACCCGCTGAACCCTCTTTGCTGGATTTACGGCGATTTTCGCCCAAAGAGACGCGTGACGCTCATATCGGCTGCGCTGGCGGTGATCTGCATTGTTTGGATCTACCCGTTCCTTTGGATGATCTCGACAAGCCTTAAGTCCAATTCTGAGCTTTTCTCCAATACCAGCCTGATACCGAGAGATTTTGCTACTGAAAACTATGTGCGCGCCTGGACTGAGGCCAATATGGGCACCTACTTCTTTAACACTCTCTTCGTCACGGCGGGCTCCGTGATTATCGTGACGGTCTGTACCTCGACACTGGGTTATGTGCTGGGGCGCTACAAATTCCCGGGACGCAATTTGCTTTTCTTTGGTTTCGTCGCGACAGTATTCATTCCGCAGGGGTTTACCATCATTCCCGTTTTCGAGTTGCTGACTTGGATGGGGCTCAGTTCAAGCCTCTACGGATTGACGCTGGCCACCTCGGGCCATGCAATGGTGATCTTCGTCATCCTTTTTGCTGGCTATTTCAGCCAACTACCCGATGAACTTGAGGAAGTAGCCCGTGTCGAAGGCGTGAACTTCTGGCAGATCTTCTGGTACATAATGCTCCCTCTTGCCCGTCCGATGGTGGTGACGGTGGTGATAATGCAGGTGTTGCATGCCTGGAACGACTTCCTATTGCCACTGGTCGTCACTCTGGCAAATCCCGAGATCCGTACGCTTTCTGTCGGCCTATATGCCTTCCGCGGAGAGCAATTCATCGATTGGACCGGAATGGCCGCGGCGGCCTCAATTTCGGTCGTGCCGGTCGTGGCGCTCTTCGTTCTTCTACAACGCTACTTCGTCAACGGCCTCTCTGGAGCCGTGAAAGGCTAGTCAAGTGATCAAGCGGCCCAACATACTTTTGATCACCACCGATCAGCAACATTTCAGTGCTATGGGCGCACTGAATCCAAAGATCAGAACGCCTAATCTGGACCGGCTGTGTGCCGAGGGCACACGCTTTGACCGCGCCTATTGCCCTAGCCCGGTCTGCACTCCTTCCCGCGCTTCGATCATCACTGGGCTCTATCCCTCGCATCATGGAGCTTGGACCATTGGGGTGAAACTACCGGAGAGTGTTCCGACGATTGGCGCCGAGCTGAGCTGCGCTGGCTACAGCACCGGCCTTGTCGGCAAAGCGCATTTTCAACCTCTCGCAGGCGAAAGTCTGGAGAAGCAACCAATTTTGAGAGACATCGATTTCTGGCGCGATTTTACCGGGCCGTATTACGGTTTCGACCATATCGAGTTGGCCCGAAATCACGCCGACGAGTCGCATGTTGGCCAGCACTATGCCGCTTGGATGGAAGATAAGGGCTTGTCAGATTGGCGTGATTACTTTCAGCCATTGCCGGGCGAAACCGCGCGCCACGCTCCGAAATGCCGAGCTAACGCCCCATATTGGGCTAGGGAAACTCGAAATTGGGTTCTGCCCGAAGAAATGCACTACACAACCTGGATCGGTGAGCGATCACTAGCTTTTCTGAAGGCGGCGAAAGAAACCGATCAACCCTTTTTTCTATGGACATCGTTTCCCGATCCACACCCGCCCTATACCGTGCCCGAACCTTGGGCCTCAATGTATGATCCGCAGGAGATGGAACCTGGCAAACTCCAACCCGGCGAGCATGAAAAAAACGCTCCGCATTTCGCAATGACACAAAAGGAAACGCCGGACTTTGCCGCCTGGCACGATCCACACGAAGCGCATGGCTGTGCCAGCCATGTCTATGACGAAGAGTCGCTCAAGAAAGATATGGCCGTTTACTATGGTATGATGAGTTTTCTGGATGCTCAGGTTGGGCGCATATTGAACCATTTGGATCAGGCTGGTCTGGCAGAGGATACGCTTATCGTCTTCACCACTGATCACGGCCATTTCCTTGGTCAACACGGACTCGTCGCCAAAGGGCCGTTTCATTACGAGGACATGCTGCGTATTCCGTTTGTTGTCCGCTGGCCAGGAAAAGTGGCTGCTGGCGGGGTCAGCGACGATATCCAAAGCCTTATTGATCTGACCCCCACCTTTCTTGATTTGGCGGGAGTGGGCCAACCTAACTCCCTACAAGGTGTCTCCCAAGCTGCCGCATGGACCGGCGCGGCTCCTGCGCCGCGCCAGTTCGCAATTTGCGAAAACCGTCACAACCCGGTCAAACCGCACGTTACGAGCTACATTGAAAAGCGCTACAAGATATCGGTCTATCGCGAAGGCGATTGGGGAGAGCTGTTCGACCTGGAAGTCGACCCGGGCGAGATTCAGAATCGCTGGCATGATCCCAGTTTCTCAAAGATTAAATCCCAAATGCTCCATCGCATGATACAGGGCATTTTACAGTCTGAGCCCATGAAAATGCCTCGACTCGCACAGGCGTGAAACGAATTTGAACGTAGCGCACCCTGGTCTCGGATCCGGGCCGCGCCACTGCGCTCCCGCGCGAACGCCTGCCCGGGGCGATGGCGGACCTGCTTGATCCTGATAGCCCGAGCCGGTCGCCGGCAGCTTCGCGGACGGGGATGGAGCGAGGACCCATTGCGATGCGCAGAGTTCCGCGTCCGGCTGCGCGACGACCGTCCGGCGTGAATCTACGCGCTCCTGGAGCACAAGTCCCGTGTCGACCCCGCCACGACGTTCCAGCTCGCCCGCTACATGGTCAACGTCTGGATCCGTGAGGTCGAGGAGCGCGGCTACGCCGCCGACAGGCGCCTTCCGCCGATCTTCCCGATCGTGTTCTACCACGGGTCGGGTCGCTAGCGGAGTTGGTCGAGGCCCCGGACGGGACCGGCGACCCTATCGGCGGGTTCGCCTACACGCTGCGGGATCTGGGTCGGATTCCGCCCGAGAGGCTCCCACGGGCCCCCGACGTCTTGGCGGGCCTGCTGGCGCTGCGGGAAACGGACGGGCCGCAACCCGAATGTCAACGGGCCCTAACTATCATACGGACGGGTCTGCGCCGACACGGCCAGCGCCATCTTCGCTCCCAAGTGAAGGATTTTAAACGGCAGTAACTCCCGCTAGCTTCTTTTCGAGGTGAGTCCCTAAGCAACGGATTTCTGGAGCTCCATCTCACACCCGTCACGAACCCTGGTGAAAAAACAGCTCTTCCGGCCCGTATGGCACGCCGCACCTGTCTGCCGCACCACCGCAAGCAGGCAATCCCTGTCGCAGTCAATCCGAAGATCCACCAGTTCCTGGATATGTCCCGAGGTTTCACCCTTCACCCAGTAGGCCTGGCGCGACCTGGACCAGTAAGTGACCCTGCCGGTCGTGAGCGTTCGGACCACGGCTTCGGCATTCATCCACGCCAGCATCAGCACAGCTCCCGTCTCTTCTTCCTGGGCGATCACCGGAATAAGCCCATTTACATCGTATGAGAGCGTGGAAGGATCGAACGCCATTGGTTTTCCTTTGCTTTGAACCGCCGTGACCCTATGTAGGGAATCCATCACGACGAGAACAACCATGAGCGACATGGATTTGATCAATCTGTACTCCGGTCGAATTCTGGAGCTTTCCGTAAACATTCCCTTGACTGAAAGGTTGGAAAGTCCTCAGGCAACGGTCAGGAAACGCTCGCCGCTTTGTGGATCAACCGTGACGGTGGATCTTGTCTGCGATGGCGGACACATTAGCGAATACGGTCAGGATGTAAAGGCCTGCGCTCTCGGGCAGGCCGCCGCGTCCGTTGTGGGCCGCAATGTAATCGGCCGCACCAGAGCCGAGGTGGAGACGGCCCGGGACCAGCTCAGGGCGATGCTGAAATCCGACGGACCCGTGCCTGATGCCCCTTTTGACGGTCTGGAAGTGCTGTTGCCCGCGCGGGAGTTCAGAAACCGGCACGCGTCCATTCTCCTGACACTGGACGCCGCCGCGGAAGCAGTGGCGATCGCCGAAAGCGTTTCCTGCGCATGACCTGACGACCGCGCATCCTCCGCGACCCTGATCCATTATGGTTCCCCACTCGCGTGGATCGCGGGCCCGAGGGCGCGGCCTGTCACTTTCCCTGAAGCCCCGCGATCGGATCAAGCTTGGATGCCTGATGGGCAGGCTGGAGCCCAAAAAACAGCCCGACCGCCACCGACGTGCCAAGGCCGCTAACCACGGAAATCCCGGAAATCAGGAACTCCCAGTTGGTGAAACGGCAGATCGCCCATGTTGCGACGAGCCCAAGGAGAATGCCGAGCACGCCGCCCGCGATCGTCAGGATAACGGACTCGATAAGGAACTGCATCCTGACGTCCCGCTTTCGTGCGCCCAAAGCACGGCGAATGGCGATCTCAGTGCGTCGTTCGGCGACCGAAACAAGCATGATGTTCATGATCCCGATCCCACCGACAACAAGTGAAATGCTGCCCACAGCGCCAAGCAAAAGGGCAAATACCCCCATCTGCTGCTCCATCTGGGCGATCAGCTCCCGCGCGGTGATGATGTTAAGCTCCAGATCGCGTGAACGTTGGCGGAAATACGACCGAACGTCCTCAGCCGCATCCTCATGATACACACCCTCACCTGACAGGGCCACAATAACTTCGATGCCCGACTCGGAACCAAATCTCTGCGTCGTGGTAATCGGAACCAGAAGGGAGTTATCCACATCAAGATGGACCGGTAGCGCGTAATTTGGCGGCTTATGGTCAAGAACGCCCACAACAGTGAATAGACCCTCGTCGGTTTCGATGATCTCCCCCACAATTTGGCTCGCTCCCGTAGCGCGCATCTCTTCCGCCAGGTTGAAACCGACGACACAGAAATACCTGTCCACGTCCAGATCCGAAATGAACCTACCCTCATGGAGCTGCAGCTTGTGCACGTCCGCGAAAGATCGGGTGACACCAAGCAGGGATCCCTGTCCAACCGATCTGCCGGCAAAGCGGAACTGGCCAAATCCGGACGTCATCGGCGCAGCGTCAATAATCGACGGGACCGTCTCCACCAGCGGCAGCGCATCCTCAAGTTCGATCGCCGCGATACCGCCAATGTTTTCCTGGCGAATTACGACGATGTCCGTGCCAAGCGCTTCGAACTGCTTGCGGGCCTGTTCCTTCGCGATCTCACCTAGAGAGACCATCGCGATGACCGAGGATATACCGATCATCACTCCGATCAGGGCCAGAACCGTCCGCAAACTCGCCTTGCGCAGGCTTTCAACCGCTTCGCGGGCATTGGCGGCAAGAAGGACCGAAGGACGTCTCGGCATCTGCGCGGAAGCGTCCGTCACGGCCCGCGCACCGGATCCAGAGCCGCTCCGACATCGGACTGTTTCGAATTTTGGCGAATGACAGCGGCTTTCGATTCGAAGAGTTTTCCGTCGCGAATGCGCGCCTGCCGCATGCACCTGCCTGAGACCACAGGATCATGTGTGATGATCATGATCGTTATGCCACCTTCCACGTTCAGCTGCCGAAGCAGATCCAGCACCTCGCCCGCCGTTTCGGAATCCAGCGCACCGGTGGGTTCGTCGGCCAGAAGCAGTACGGGATCGCCGATCAGCGCCCGGGCGATCGCGATTCTCTGCTTCTGCCCGCCGGAAAGCTGGTTCGGCCGGTGACCGATCCGCTCCCCCATGCCGACCCGCTCCAGAATCGCCCGTGCGCGGCGGCGCATCTCCGTGCGCCGATCGCCCCGGTATACCAATGGCAGGCAGACATTCTCGAGCGCGGTCAGATGCGGCAGCAGGTGAAACGACTGGAACACGAAACCGATATGTCTGTTTCTCAGTACCGACAACTCATCGTCCCGCAGACCGGAGACATCGCGCCCGTCAAGGAAACAGGAGCCGGACGTTGGACGATCCAGCAAACCGATGATGTTCATAAGCGTCGACTTGCCGCTACCCGACGGCCCCATGATCGACACCATATCACCCGCGCTGACCTCCAGATCGACCCCGCACAGGATCTCGGTAGTTACCGGCCCAATCTGGAAAGCCCTCCGTATCTCGGCAAGCCTCAACATCCTGACCGACGCTCCAATGTGAGAGTTCCGCCCGAAGTCATCGGAACAGAACGATCTGGTCGCCGGGCGACACTCCGCTCAGCACCTCAACCGAATCAAGCGTTGTAAGCCCGACATCCACCTCGCGCATATCCGGTTCTGTCCCGGTTCCGGTGACGACATACAGCCAGGTCTTGCCATCCATCCGCTGCACCGCGCTGATCGGAACCAGCAAAGCGTCCTCACGGTAATGTATCAGGATCGTGACGTGTGCAGACATGCCGACACGCACCTTGGCGAGGGTTTCGGCTTCCAGCTTGCCCAAGGCAACGACGACCTCGAACTGCGGCCCGCCACCCCGTCCTATCGAATTCCCCGCTTGCGAAGATACCCGCGTCACCGTCCCCTCGATCTCCGAACCCGGAAATCCGGGGCCGGTAATCCAGGCTTTATGGCCTTCCTCGACCTTCCCGACATCCACCTCGTTGACATTAGTGATCACCGAGAGGCGCTCGGTTTCCGAGATACTCAGCATCAACTCTCCCTGCGTCAATGAACGTCCCTTCGCCAGAGGTTTCGCATCCCGGCTATTCGGCTCTATGACAACGCCTGAGACCGGTGCCCTGACCTCTACCAGCGCCAGTTTGGCTTCATGCTCGCGCAGCCGGTCCTCAGCTGTCTGGGCTTCCAGAAGTGCGATACGTCTCAGATCTTCATTCCCTTTCGCCTCGGCCGCCTCCATCTGGCGCTCGGTCTCCTCGAGACTCAGAATCCGATCCTCGCGCTGGCGCTGCGCACTTTCGTACTCCGAAGCGGGCACGAGGCCTTGCTCAAGAAGGAATGCGGTCTTCTCAAGGTTACGTTCCGCATCATCAAGCGCTGTCCTCGAACGCCGTAAGGAGTTTCTGGCGCGTACCATTTCGTCACTGTTCTCCCAGTCGTCGATCTCCTCAAGCCGGTCACGGGCCCTAATATACTCGATCTCCGCCCGGCGGACTTCCTCAACGATCTTGCCGGTGTCGAGGTCGGCCAGCAGGTCGCCTTCCATGACCCGATCTCCGGCGGAGACATGCACCGCACTCACATTGCCATCAAGCGGACTGACGACTTCAACGATGCGGCCGGGCACCAAGCGCCCCCGGAGCGCGATGGTTGAACGTAGTTCCTGAGAAACGACGGTAGCAGTCGATGCCGCGCCCGGGTCCCATTCCTCCGGGATAACGTCCGTCGCAGCCGTGGAACTGAAGACGTCAATGGGGCCCAGATAGAATGAGCCGATGGCCGAAAACAGCACCACGACGAACAGCGCCGCCCCAATGCGCGTTCGGCGAACCCGTCTGGTGATCGCCGAAAGTTCCGCGTTCCTGGTCTCAAGATCACGATACGCGACCTGGATCTCATCCAGCTGCGACTTGATGACACCGGCCTGACGCAGTTCGTTCTCACGCAGTTCACGGACTTCGGTAATGTCCGAAACCAGAACGATTACCGCCTCCACCTCCGAATCGGATGCACCTTCCGCCGCGAGGCAGGAAACCGTAATGGCCAGAGACCGAAGATTGTCACCGACGCGCACCCGCGCGACCCGATGCGCTTCATCCCGACGCTCGGCAACCGCGTCCAGAACGGTCTCGGTAAAGGTGTCGAATCCGTCAAATTCGATGAACACCTCACCGAATGACCGACCCAGCGTCTCATCGGGATTGAGGCCGAACATCCGATAGACGGTGGAGTTCGCCATCCTGATGGAGCCATCGAAATCAATGACCATCACCCCGTCGGTGAGGTTCTCCAGAAGCCTGCGATGGATTTCAGGGTCGCGGTCAATCATTGTATGACCTCCTCTAAGCGGATTCCCCAACGCTCCAGCGTTCTCCCGGTGGTCTGATCAAGTCTTGTGAACGCCCCGGACAATGCCTGGATAGCGTCCGTTTCAGCCCGTTCGGCATTGACAAGTTCATCCTCCGACGCCGTCACCTGGAAGGTGGACGACAGGCCCAGGCCAAACTTCTCCTCCTCTACGGCCAGATTGTTTTCCGCCAAAGCACGTGCGTTACGCGCCAGTTCAGCCAGTCTAATCCTCGCCTCGACATCAGTCACTGCCTGGCTCAGTGCGATCTGGATCGACTCACGCAGCTCGATCACGTTTCTCTGGGCCTTCAGTAAACCGTTGCGGGCCTGGATGTGTGCAACCTTAGGTGATTTGTCGTTGAGGGGAATGGTCACTCCCAAATTCACGGACGTGGCCGAGCGTCCCGCACGGTCACGGTTAACGTTAAGCCCTACAGAGGGATCAATTAGTAAATTGTTGCGGGCCACCATTAGACTCATCTGCGCGAGTTCAACCTGCATCTGCGCCTGGATGAAATCGGTACGGCTTAGGAGCACATCCTCGAACGCAGGCGCCGATAACGGTTCTGGCTCGGTATTTCGTTCGACCGACGGACGGATCAGAACCACTCCGTCCGTATCCAGAATGCCAACCAGCGCGGCGTTTGCTGCCTCAAGGCCATTGCGCGCCTGGGCCAGTGAGATCTCACGGTTGGCGATCGAGGCTTCCGACCTGCCTGCTTCCCGCTCAGCGACGCGCCCCACGCGTATGAGGGCACGGGTTGACTCAAGCTGATCCTGCGCGCGCAGGAGCGAAGCCTCGGCGATGTCCAGCTGCCGGTAGGCCGAAACCAGAGAACGATAGGCTCCGATCACCTGGTTGACCACACCCGCAACGGCTTGGCGCGCGGCGAGTATGTTCATTCTTTCACTGATCCGCGCTCTTCGGATCGATATCGATTCCAAATCGGACCCCGCCCCTCTCAACAAAGGATGGGAAATGCTCAGCGACTGTGACCGATTGCTTTCCGAACGGCTGGAAACCGATTGGTCCCAGTTCAGTCTCAACGTACCGCCAGTGGGAAGCTGAAGCGCCATATTCGCACCCACGGATGCCCTTTTGTTATTCGACGAATCCCGTGCCAGAGCCGGCGCGATCGTGAACTTGGGTTGCCAGCGCTCTTCCGCGAGATCAAGCGACAGCTTCTGCACCTCCCGATCAAGCCTTAGATTCAGAAGCGACCGATTGTTTTCAAGTGCATACCGTATCGCATCCTCAAGCGTCAGGTCCAGAGCCTGCCCACTTGAATCTTCATCTGAAGATCGTGGGGAAGGTTGGGCGGGCATGTCGGAACGCGCGTTTCCCGTTGGCGTGATTGGATCATCCACACTGCGGGCCCGGCTGTCCACCACCGTAACGGGGATGGAATCGGCATAGCCGATATCACGGTCATTTCCGGACGCACAGGCGAACAATGCCGCCATTGCGGCGAATAAGGTACCGATCCGAAGGCGGTTTGAGCGTCGTTTGATCAATGGGCTTTCGCCGAATTCCGTCATTATCCAGGTCTTGGCACATCTTCCAGTTCCAATCCCACTAAACCAATCGAATCCCCCGACCGCAAGAGCCCCCGGGGCCGGAGAGAACCGGAGAACGATGGCGGTAAAATACGAAGGTCATCAATAAAATAAACGGTGACTGTCCTGGGCCAGAAAAGGTTCGCGGCCATTGAGTGCGACCGAATCAAATGTAGGGCTCCGGTGTCATGAGCGTTCTTTTTAAGTGGCTAGAGACGTTGAAAGCAGGCCTTTCATGGGCCACGGCCTCCCACAAGATGTTCCGTGTGCCTGGCTGGACTCCGGCATCCGAGTCGGTTCGCCGGGCAGGTGCATTACGGATTGCCCAATGGCGAAGCGGCGGTGAATCCTCCTCATCCCCGGCAGCTCGTCTAAAGCTGGAGATGCATCGCAACGAATAGAATCGCGAACAATGACGCGGCCCCGAGGAGATCCTCCATGATCGTGCCGTCATGCCGCGTGGCGATTTTCCAGATTCCCTTACCCATTTCAGTCATCCTCCGTTAGGTCACTGCATAAATGTTCCTGTTCTGTTCTTATAGATTCCGGAGATTGTAAAGAGCGTAATGGAGACAGTGTGTATCCCGGGTTTCCGGCAACGCCCAAGCCATCGGGCTGGGCCGCTCAGGGCGGAACCGATGGGAAACCGCCATTCTGCCGGAGCAGCTGACCGGAAACGCCAGGGCCGGGAAAGCTGTGCTACATCCATGAAGACAAACGTGAATGTAGTGCTAGGGCCCGTTGACACTCGGGTTGCGAATCGCCCGGTTCCGTGCCGTTTTCCGCCCCGGCGACCGCCGGAACGGCGGCGCGGGCAGAAAATGCAGGTGACACCATGAATGCTGACAGGACGGTACTGACGGACGACATGTGGGCGCGGACCGGGGACATGCTGCCGGGCAGGAAGTCCGATCCCGGCGGCACGGCGGCGGACAACCGCCTCTTCGTGGAGGCGGTGCCGGTGCGCTTCCGCACGGGGTCCCCGTGGCGTGACCTCCCCAAGCGGTCCGCCAGGTGGCGCGGCGTGTCCGGGCGGTTCCGGCGCCGGGTGCTTTCGGGGGTTTCCGGGCGTGTCCCCAACGCCCTGTCCGGGGATTCCGGCCCTGAACGGGTGTCCGTGGACGGGACGGCCGTCCAGGCGCCCCGGAAGGCGGCGGGCGCCAGAAAAAGGGGAGGGCCAAAATCAGGGCATCGGGCGTTCCAGGGGCGGCCTGACGATCAGGACCGTCGCCGTCGTGGACGCCCTGGGCTACCTGGTCCGCTTCAGGATCCCTGCCGCCCGGGCGCACGACCTGCAGGGGGTGCCGGGGCTTCCGGGCGGGCTGGAGTTCGGGGCCTTCGTCGGCGACAGGGCGTCCGGCGCCGACTGGCTGCTGGAGGATCTGGACGGGAGCGGCGCGGAGGCGGCGGTCCCGCCGAAACGGAACCGGACGGCACCCCGGGCGCGTGACCGGGAGATGTACGGCTGGCGGCACCTGGTGGACAGTTTCCTCCCGAAGCCCGGGGAGTTCCGGGCGATCGCGACGCGGTACGACAGGACCGCCGCGGGCTTCGCGGCGGGGATTCACCCCGTCGCCGGCGTGGTCGCCGCGTCATGAGTGTCAACAGGCCCTAGTCACCCACCGTCCTGTGCACCCCTTTGCTCTCGTCAGTAAGCGACATCACCGGGAAGTGCGTGGCAGCGCCTACGCATTTGCAAAGCGTGAAATTTCGGTATTTGCCAGCCGGGTCTGTGCGCGTTTCACCTTCCAAGACGCGCCCGCCTCAATCACCTTGGACAGCATGTAGGCTCTCCGCGGCTGAAAAGCCCGGGTCCGGTTTGGCTGGACGCATCGCCGGGCTAGTGTTATCGCTGCGGCCATGAGCGGAAAAGGCGAAACCGGCCCGGGCGTTCCGGCGGATGAGCGCCCGACCGCCCGCGCGAAGGGCCGGCGGCGGGGGACATCCCCCACCCCGCACGATGCCCTGTTCCGGGCGGTGCTTTCAGATCCCGTGCGGGCCCGGACGTTCCTGCGGGATCACCTGCCCAACGAGATCGCGGGCCTGCTTGCGGACAGACCGCCGAGGATACTGGACGGCAGCTTTGTGGACGAGGCGCTGCGCGGGAGCCAGTCGGACCTTCTGATGGAGGTGGAGACGGCGGCCGGGCGACCGGCTTTCATATACGCCCTGCTGGAGCACAAGAGCTATCCCGATCCCGGCGCGGCGCTGCAGCTGGCCGGATACATGATCCGTATATGGCTACGCTACGCCCAAGGCAGGGCGGAGAGACTCCGGAACCTTCCCCCGATCGTCCCCATGGTGCTATACTCCGGGAAATCCCGCTGGGCGGTGCCTGACGGACTGGCGGAGACGATCGCCGGCGACGATCCGGCGCTGGTCTTCCTGCCGGGGGAGCGGTTCATCTTCCGGTGGCTGACGGAGATGACGCCTGAAGAGCTGTCCAGCGATGCGGTGGTGCAGGCCGGATTCGTGACGCTGACGCAGAGGGCGCTCACGTTCCTGCGGCGGGTCGTCGGGGCGCTGGCCGAGAACCCGGTTTTGCAGCGGCAGGTGATCGAATATATCCTGCGGACCTATCCGGACGTGCGGCTCGACGATCTGAGCAGCGGTCTGAGCACCGCCGGCGCCAACCAGATGGAGGAGCTTATGGGAACCATCGCCGAGACTTTGAGAGCAGAGGGCAGGGCCGAGGGCAGGGCCTGGTCGCTGATCCGCGTCCTTGAAAGCCGGTTCGGTTCCTTGCCGCAGGGCGTCAAGGACCGGATCGTCAGGGCCGATCCCGACCAGCTTGACGCGTGGCTCGACCGGGTGCTGGACGCCGGAAGCCTGGACTCGGTGTTCTCGGGCTAACGCCACACGGCCCGAAAACGACGGCCCGGAACGCGGCTGAAAAGCCCGGGTCCGGTTTGGCTGGACGCATCGCCGGGCTAGTGTTATCGCTGCGGCCATGAGCGGAAAAGGCGAAACCGGCCCGGGCGTTCCGGCGGATGAGCGCCCGACCGCCCGCGCGAAGGGCCGGCGGCGGGGGACATCCCCCACCCCGCACGATGCCCTGTTCCGGGCGGTGCTTTCAGATCCCGTGCGGGCCCGGACGTTCCTGCGGGATCACCTGCCCAACGAGATCGCGGGCCTGCTTGCGGACAGACCGCCGAGGATACTGGACGGCAGCTTTGTGGACGAGGCGCTGCGCGGGAGCCAGTCGGACCTTCTGATGGAGGTGGAGACGGCGGCCGGGCGACCGGCTTTCATATACGCCCTGCTGGAGCACAAGAGCTATCCCGATCCCGGCGCGGCGCTGCAGCTGGCCGGATACATGATCCGTATATGGCTACGCTACGCCCAAGGCAGGGCGGAGAGACTCCGGAACCTTCCCCCGATCGTCCCCATGGTGCTATACTCCGGGAAATCCCGCTGGGCGGTGCCTGACGGACTGGCGGAGACGATCGCCGGCGACGATCCGGCGCTGGTCTTCCTGCCGGGGGAGCGGTTCATCTTCCGGTGGCTGACGGAGATGACGCCTGAAGAGCTGTCCAGCGATGCGGTGGTGCAGGCCGGATTCGTGACGCTGACGCAGAGGGCGCTCACGTTCCTGCGGCGGGTCGTCGGGGCGCTGGCCGAGAACCCGGTTTTGCAGCGGCAGGTGATCGAATATATCCTGCGGACCTATCCGGACGTGCGGCTCGACGATCTGAGCAGCGGTCTGAGCACCGCCGGCGCCAACCAGATGGAGGAGCTTATGGGAACCATCGCCGAGACTTTGAGAGCAGAGGGCAGGGCCGAGGGCAGGACCGAGGGCAGGGCCGAGGGCAGGACCGAGGGCAGGACCGAGGGCAGGGCCTGGTCGCTGATCCGCGTCCTTGAAAGCCGGTTCGGTTCCTTGCCGCAGGGCGTCAAGGACCGGATCGTCAGGGCCGATCCCGACCAGCTTGACGCGTGGCTCGACCGGGTGCTGGACGCCGGAAGCCTGGACTCGGTGTTCTCGGGCTAACGCCACACGGCCCGAAAACGACGGCCCGGAACGCGGCTGAAAAGCCCGGGTCCGGTTTGGCTGGACGCATCGCCGGGCTAGTGTTATCGCTGCGGCCATGAGCGGAAAAGGCGAAACCGGCCCGGGCGTTCCGGCGGATGAGCGCCCGACCGCCCGCGCGAAGGGCCGGCGGCGGGGGACATCCCCCACCCCGCACGATGCCCTGTTCCGGGCGGTGCTTTCAGATCCCGTGCGGGCCCGGACGTTCCTGCGGGATCACCTGCCCAACGAGATCGCGGGCCTGCTTGCGGACAGACCGCCGAGGATACTGGACGGCAGCTTTGTGGACGAGGCGCTGCGCGGGAGCCAGTCGGACCTTCTGATGGAGGTGGAGACGGCGGCCGGGCGACCGGCTTTCATATACGCCCTGCTGGAGCACAAGAGCTATCCCGATCCCGGCGCGGCGCTGCAGCTGGCCGGATACATGATCCGTATATGGCTACGCTACGCCCAAGGCAGGGCGGAGAGACTCCGGAACCTTCCCCCGATCGTCCCCATGGTGCTATACTCCGGGAAATCCCGCTGGGCGGTGCCTGACGGACTGGCGGAGACGATCGCCGGCGACGATCCGGCGCTGGTCTTCCTGCCGGGGGAGCGGTTCATCTTCCGGTGGCTGACGGAGATGACGCCTGAAGAGCTGTCCAGCGATGCGGTGGTGCAGGCCGGATTCGTGACGCTGACGCAGAGGGCGCTCACGTTCCTGCGGCGGGTCGTCGGGGCGCTGGCCGAGAACCCGGTTTTGCAGCGGCAGGTGATCGAATATATCCTGCGGACCTATCCGGACGTGCGGCTCGACGATCTGAGCAGCGGTCTGAGCACCGCCGGCGCCAACCAGATGGAGGAGCTTATGGGAACCATCGCCGAGACTTTGAGAGCAGAGGGCAGGGCCGAGGGCAGGACCGAGGGCAGGACCGAGGGCAGGACCGAGGGCAGGGCCTGGTCGCTGATCCGCGTCCTTGAAAGCCGGTTCGGTTCCTTGCCGCAGGGCGTCAAGGACCGGATCGTCAGGGCCGATCCCGACCAGCTTGACGCGTGGCTCGACCGGGTGCTGGACGCCGGAAGCCTGGACTCGGTGTTCTCGGGCTAACGCCACACGGCCCGAAAACGACGGCCCGGAACGCGGCTGAAAAGCCCGGGTCCGGTTTGGCTGGACGCATCGCCGGGCTAGTGTTATCGCTGCGGCCATGAGCGGAAAAGGCGAAACCGGCCCGGGCGTTCCGGCGGATGAGCGCCCGACCGCCCGCGCGAAGGGCCGGCGGCGGGGGACATCCCCCACCCCGCACGATGCCCTGTTCCGGGCGGTGCTTTCAGATCCCGTGCGGGCCCGGACGTTCCTGCGGGATCACCTGCCCAACGAGATCGCGGGCCTGCTTGCGGACAGACCGCCGAGGATACTGGACGGCAGCTTTGTGGACGAGGCGCTGCGCGGGAGCCAGTCGGACCTTCTGATGGAGGTGGAGACGGCGGCCGGGCGACCGGCTTTCATATACGCCCTGCTGGAGCACAAGAGCTATCCCGATCCCGGCGCGGCGCTGCAGCTGGCCGGATACATGATCCGTATATGGCTACGCTACGCCCAAGGCAGGGCGGAGAGACTCCGGAACCTTCCCCCGATCGTCCCCATGGTGCTATACTCCGGGAAATCCCGCTGGGCGGTGCCTGACGGACTGGCGGAGACGATCGCCGGCGACGATCCGGCGCTGGTCTTCCTGCCGGGGGAGCGGTTCATCTTCCGGTGGCTGACGGAGATGACGCCTGAAGAGCTGTCCAGCGATGCGGTGGTGCAGGCCGGATTCGTGACGCTGACGCAGAGGGCGCTCACGTTCCTGCGGCGGGTCGTCGGGGCGCTGGCCGAGAACCCGGTTTTGCAGCGGCAGGTGATCGAATATATCCTGCGGACCTATCCGGACGTGCGGCTCGACGATCTGAGCAGCGGTCTGAGCACCGCCGGCGCCAACCAGATGGAGGAGCTTATGGGAACCATCGCCGAGACTTTGAGAGCAGAGGGCAGGACCGAGGGCAGGACCGAGGGCAGGGCCTGGTCGCTGATCCGCGTCCTTGAAAGCCGGTTCGGTTCCTTGCCGCAGGGCGTCAAGGACCGGATCGTCAGGGCCGATCCCGACCAGCTTGACGCGTGGCTCGACCGGGTGCTGGACGCCGGAAGCCTGGACTCGGTGTTCTCGGGCTAACGCCACACGGCCCGAAAACGACGGCCCGGAACGCGGCTGAAAAGCCCGGGTCCGGTTTGGCTGGACGCATCGCCGGGCTAGTGTTATCGCTGCGGCCATGAGCGGAAAAGGCGAAACCGGCCCGGGCGTTCCGGCGGATGAGCGCCCGACCGCCCGCGCGAAGGGCCGGCGGCGGGGGACATCCCCCACCCCGCACGATGCCCTGTTCCGGGCGGTGCTTTCAGATCCCGTGCGGGCCCGGACGTTCCTGCGGGATCACCTGCCCAACGAGATCGCGGGCCTGCTTGCGGACAGACCGCCGAGGATACTGGACGGCAGCTTTGTGGACGAGGCGCTGCGCGGGAGCCAGTCGGACCTTCTGATGGAGGTGGAGACGGCGGCCGGGCGACCGGCTTTCATATACGCCCTGCTGGAGCACAAGAGCTATCCCGATCCCGGCGCGGCGCTGCAGCTGGCCGGATACATGATCCGTATATGGCTACGCTACGCCCAAGGCAGGGCGGAGAGACTCCGGAACCTTCCCCCGATCGTCCCCATGGTGCTATACTCCGGGAAATCCCGCTGGGCGGTGCCTGACGGACTGGCGGAGACGATCGCCGGCGACGATCCGGCGCTGGTCTTCCTGCCGGGGGAGCGGTTCATCTTCCGGTGGCTGACGGAGATGACGCCTGAAGAGCTGTCCAGCGATGCGGTGGTGCAGGCCGGATTCGTGACGCTGACGCAGAGGGCGCTCACGTTCCTGCGGCGGGTCGTCGGGGCGCTGGCCGAGAACCCGGTTTTGCAGCGGCAGGTGATCGAATATATCCTGCGGACCTATCCGGACGTGCGGCTCGACGATCTGAGCAGCGGTCTGAGCACCGCCGGCGCCAACCAGATGGAGGAGCTTATGGGAACCATCGCCGAGACTTTGAGAGCAGAGGGCAGGGCCGAGGGCAGGACCGAGGGCAGGGCCGAGGGCAGGGCCTGGTCGCTGATCCGCGTCCTTGAAAGCCGGTTCGGTTCCTTGCCGCAGGGCGTCAAGGACCGGATCGTCAGGGCCGATCCCGACCAGCTTGACGCGTGGCTCGACCGGGTGCTGGACGCCGGAAGCCTGGACTCGGTGTTCTCGGGCTAACGCCACACGGCCCGAAAACGACGGCCCGGAACGCGGCGGGAAGGAACCGGATCCATGCCCCGCGAAGCGGTTTAACTTCACCACGCGATGCCACGGGATTGGTACCGCTCGAGAGCCGTCGGCGGAACGTCGTTCGCAGCGCCAGATAAGCCATCTCGCGTCTTCCCCGTTGATCGCCTTAACACACACCCGGAATATCGCGTCACGTCCGCCGTCCCGCGACTACGGCATATGCACTATCAGGCGGGAATCGATCCGTCCTCACTTTCCCGCCCGATAGTTATTTTGGGCTTTTCAAACATCAGTCATTGGGTTTAATGTCAGGCCACCGTTCGATAGAAGCGGAAACACGAGGCACGGTATGGCCCGCAGAAAACCGCCACCCGCACTATTGGGAGCCTTGTTCGTCCTCTTCGCATTCGGAGTGGGCGCGTATTTCGCGTTCTCGTCGGTGCAGGGAGATTATGGTGTATTTCGCCGCATCCAGATCGAAGCGGAAACCGAAGCGCTAAGGATCGAGCGGGATCGTCTGACGCGGGAAGTGGCGCAGCTCCGAAACAAGACCCGGCGCCTCAGCGATGACTATCTGGATCTGGATCTTCTTGACGAGCAGGCGCGGGATGTGCTCGGACTTGTCCGCAGCGACGAGGTCGTACTCAGGTAGTCGTATGTCCGACGACCTATCCCGTGCCGACCCGGACTGACAGTCTCACCCACCTCAGGCCAATACTCACGATGGCTTTCCGGCGCATCCCCGAACTTCGAGGGGCGTGGCCTTCAGCCGCTTCGTGCCGCGCCCGAGAGCAGCCTCCATCACGACACGGTCTCCGTGTGTGGCGGACAACCGGGCTTCCCTGACCGCAGGAACCCTTGACTGCGGTCAATGGTTTCACTCTCCCATAGGTTTCCCGTTCGATTGCTCAGCGGGTACCCTTCCCTGCCCCGCGATACCGCCTCCGCAATGTTCAAGCGTTTTCCGCGATCACCACCGGGCAAAGACCGCTACCGGGACCTATCGCCGTCACCCACCACGGTCCCGCCCCGTGCGCAACATGGCAAAACCCCAACCCATTTGCATTCAGCAATCCAGCTCTGTCTGAAAACATTGGGGCCTCGCCCGGCCATAGCACCCGTTCGTAAGGGTATTTCACTGCGCAGGTGTTTCGCGTAACCTGCCGCCAGCCCACCAACTGCGGATAGGAGGTCAATGGTATGACCGCAAGAAAAGGTCCCCGATCAACCAACGTTCCCAAGGAAGAGCTTATGGAATTCTACCGTTCCATGCTGCTTATCCGCCGTTTCGAGGAGAAGGCAGGCCAGTTATATGGCATGGGATTGATCGGAGGTTTCTGTCATCTCTACATCGGGCAGGAGGCGGTCGTGGTGGGACTGGAAGCCACCGCGAATGCCGGCGACCAGCGCATCACCAGCTACCGGGATCACGGACATATGCTGGCGTGCGGCATGGACCCTAAGGGAGTGATGGCCGAACTGACCGGCCGCGCGGGCGGCTATTCCAAAGGCAAAGGCGGGTCGATGCACATGTTCTCCAAGGAAAAGGAATTCTACGGTGGACACGGCATAGTCGGTGCCCAGGTGCCGATCGGTACGGGTCTGGCGTTCGCGAACAGATACAGGGCGAACGATGCCGTCAGCTTCACGTATTTCGGCGACGGATCCGCCAACCAGGGCCAAGTTTACGAATCCTTCAACATGGCCGCACTTTGGATGCTGCCGGTGATATTCATAATCGAGAACAACCAGTATGCGATGGGCACGGCGCAGAGGAGGTCAACCTCCACTCCTGACCTGCACAGCCGCGGGAAAGCATTCGGTATCCCGGGTGGGGAGGTGGACGGCATGGACGTACTGGCGGTGAAAGCCGCCGGAGCGAAGGCGTTGCGACACTGCCGTGCCGGAAAAGGGCCGTATATCCTTGAGGTCAAAACCTATCGCTATCGCGGTCACTCGATGTCGGATCCCGCGAAATACCGTACCCGGGAAGAGGTCCAGAAGGTTCGCGAGGAACGCGACCCGATCGAGCACGTGCGCCAGATTCTGCTGACCGGAAAACACACCGGAGAGGATGACCTGAAAACGATTGATCGGGAAGTCAAGGAGATCATCAACAACGCGGCGGATTTCGCGAGGGAAAGCGCCGAGCCGACGGCTGCGGAACTCTGGACCGACGTATATGACGAGGCTGTCTGATGGCACAAAGCTTACAGTCAGAATCTAATATTGTTGGTGGAGGCGTAAAGCGACCTGCACGGCCGCGGATAGAGCGGAACCAAATGCCTGATAACCAGAAATTTCGGAGACAGACCTATGGCCACTAACATCCTCATGCCGACGCTATCTCCCACGATGGAAGAGGGAACACTGGCGAAGTGGCTGGTCCGTGAAGGTGACGCCGTTTCTTCAGGGGACATAATCGCGGAGATCGAGACGGACAAGGCGACAATGGAATTCGAAGCCGCTGACGATGGTGTGATCGGAAAGATCCTGGTTCCCGAACAAACCGAAGGAATAAAGGTCAACACACCCATCGCGGTAATCGTTGGCGAAGGCGAGGAGTTAGGTGAGGACCTCGGCGGGATGACCGCCCCCGATCCAAACGTATCATCGGAAAACGCGTCGTCAGGAAATGGGGTTCCAGACTCCATTCCGGGAGCCGCTTTGCCCGCACAACCTGCCATGCACGGCGAAGACCCGGTGCCGGACTGGCCGGAAGACTGCGAAATGAAGTCGCAGACGGTGCGCGAGTGCTTAAGGGACGCGATGGCCGAGGAGATGCGCAGGGACACCGATGTCTTTATCATGGGCGAGGAAGTCGCGGAGTACCAGGGTGCCTACAAGGTAACGCAGGGCCTACTCGATGAATTCGGCGACCGCCGGGTCGTGGACACGCCCATCACCGAGCATGGCTTCGCGGGGGTCGGAGTCGGCGCGGCCTTCGGTGGACTGAAGCCAATCGTCGAATTCATGACCTTCAACTTCGCCATGCAGGCATTGGACCAGATCGTCAACTCAGCCGCGAAGACGCTTTATATGTCTGGTGGCCAGATGGGCTGCCCCATCGTGTTCCGCGGGCCCAACGGAGCCGCCGCCCGGGTGGCGGCGCAGCATAGTCAGGACTACGCGGCCTGGTATATGCATATTCCAGGACTGAAGGTTGTCATGCCCTATTGCGCGGCCGACGCGAAGGGTCTCCTCAAGGCAGCGATACGCGATCCAAATCCGGTGATTTTTCTGGAAAACGAAATCCTGTACGGGCAGAGTTTCGATGTTCCGGACATCGAGGATCTGGTTGTTCCGCTTGGAAAGGCGCGCACCTGGCGAGAGGGTAGCGACGTGACGATAGTGAGCTTCGGGATAGGAATGAAATACGCGCTTGAAGCGGCCGCCCAATTGGAAAAAGATGGTGTGAGCGCGGAAGTCATCGACCTTCGGACCTTGCGTCCGATGGACACGGATACCGTGATCCGATCCGTAATGAAAACCAACCGCTGCGTGACGGTGGAGGAGGGATGGCCCCAGGGCTGTGTCGGCAACTACATCTCTTCGGTGCTTATGCAGCGAGCTTTCGACTACCTCGACGCTCCGGTCCTGAACTGCACTGGCAAGGACGTGCCGATGCCATATGCCGCGAATCTCGAAAAGCACGCTTTGGTGACCGCAGGCGAAGTCATGGAAGCCGTCAGACAGGTAACCTACTTTCAGGGAGAGGCGTGATGCCGGTGGAAATCCTAATGCCAGCGCTCTCTCCCACCATGGAGGAAGGCACGCTGGCGAAATGGCTCGTGAAGGAAGGCGACCAGGTATCATCGGGAGACCTGCTTGCCGAGGTCGAGACGGATAAGGCGACGATGGAGTTCGAGGCCGCGGATGACGGTGTAATCGCAAGCATATTGGTCGCGGAAGGCACCGAAGGCGTAAAAGTCAACACGCCGATAGCGGTACTGCTTGGCGAAGGCGAAGATCCCAGCGACATAGAGGCACGCCTGTCCCTCCCCACAGCGGCGGCGGCGGATACCGGAACGGGATCAACCGTTCAACCAGCTCCGCCAGTCCCGCCGACACCGCTGAGAGCCATGGGCCGGGAAGCGGCGGGCGAAAGCCGGGTGTTCGCCTCGCCGCTCGCACGTCGGCTGGCAAGGGAAATGAGTCTCGACTTGGCCCGGATAAAGGGCTCCGGCCCTAAAGGCAGAATAGTGAAAGCCGATGTGGAGGCCGCGGCTGCGGAACCGGCCCCGGCTCCACAGTCGACATCTTCAGTCGCGGCCGCCACGACTCCCTCGGAACCATCTTCCGATTCCGTACTGAAAATCTACGATGGACGGGATTTCGAGGAGATTACCCTCGATGGGATGCGAAAGACGGTCGCCGCAAGGCTCTCGGAAGCGAAACAGACAATTCCGCACTTCTATCTTCGGCGCGAGATCTGTCTAGACATGCTTATCAATCTTCGCGGCCGGATCAACCGGCAACTCGAGACACATGGGATCAAGCTTTCCATCAACGATTTCATCATCAAGGCATCCGCCCTGGCACTACAGCGGGTACCGGCGGCCAACGCGGTATGGGCCGGTGACCGGATCCTTCAGCTCAAACCATCGGACGTAGCCGTCGCCGTGGCGGTGGAGGGTGGGCTTTTCACACCCGTGCTACGGGACGCGCATCTGAAGCCGCTTTCGGAACTGTCAGCTGAAATGAAGGATCTAGCCGCACGGGCCCGCGAACGCAGACTCGCGCCCCATGAATACCAGGGGGGAAGCTTCTCGATCTCGAATCTTGGGATGTATGGCATCGAAAGTTTTGACGCCGTCATCAATCCACCGCATGGATCGATTCTTGCCGTTGGCGCCGGACTCCGGAAACCCGTCGCCGCAGAGGACGGCCAACCCACATCGGCGACGATCATGAACGCCACACTCAGCGTAGATCACCGGGTCATAGACGGCGCATTGGGTGCCGAATTCCTGCAGGCGATTAAGGATAATCTGGAAAACCCGTTGATGATGCTTGTCTGACATCACCCGGGAAACGGCCATTGGGCGCTTTCCTGTCATGCGCCCAATACCGGAGGATTCGTTCCGCCGCAATCCAGCGGTCGTGTGGCTTTCGTCGGTACTGATCCCGGAAAACGCGTTTCACCAACGCGTTCCCCTGACGGGAGAGGTTTCTAACCCGATGTCAGACCCTGACTCCCGTCAATTGGTCCATAGAGACCGACGGCTGTGTGCATCCGGCCTCACCGACGATTCGGGCGGGAACACCGGCGACGGTTTTCTCCGACGGTACGTCCTGAAGCACCACAGATCCGGCAGCGATACGTGAACAACTCCCGATCCTGATATTGCCCAGCACCTTCGCGCCGGCACCGATTAGAACGCCGCATCCGATCGTGGGATGACGCTGCTCGTCCTCCTTCCCGGTGCCGCCCAGAGTTACCGAGTGAAGCATGGATACATTGTCACCAACGATCGCGGTCTCACCGATCACGATTGAATGGGCATGATCGATCATTATCCCTTTCCCGATCCTGGCGGCCGGGTGGATGTCGACCCCGAACGCCTCGGAAATTCGCATCTGGAGGAAATATGCCATATCCCGCCGTCCCTGCCGCCATAACCAATGCGCCACACGATGGGCCTGGACCGCCTGGAACCCTTTGAAATAAAGTAACGGCTGCATGAGCCGGTGGCATGCAGGGTCACGGTCGAAGACCGCGACGATATCGGTGCGGGACGCGGCACCCAAGGCAGGCTCGTCCCGGTATGCCTCATCTGCGATCTCCCGAAGGATCTGCTCGGACATCTCACCTGACGCAAGTTTCTGGGCCAGCCGGTACGCCAAAGCCCGTTCCAGGGTCGGGTGGTGCAGGACCGTCGCATGCACCATGCCACCGAGAACGGGTTCCTGATCCACCGTGCGCTCCGCCTCTGTCCGGATCCGGCTCCAGACAGGATCCAGTTCAGCGAGCACCGCATTCGTTTCCGCCATTCGAGCCTCCTGACGCTCGCCAGACATAAACTATGTTCCGATCCGTCACGAACCGTTAAGCGGACCGAACGCCATGGTCGTTCCGGGAAAATCCCGTAAGGGCACCCGGTAGTTCGGTGAATGCATCCCACCAATACCGGACTCGCGGATTATTGAGGCAATACCGCCAGGATTGCAATCCCCGGGTTTGACGCCACGACGCGGATCCATCGCCCATCAGCCGCTCCAAACGGCCCGCTCCCGTGAGGTGGCCATGACCGCGCCGGGACCGCACTATGGCAGCAATGCGGGGAAATTAACCCGCAGTGCAACACGCTGCTCGACCGGAACCACTGAAACCCAAAAAAAGTGGCGTGCGTCCGCCTCGGGACGGTGCCCCGCAGCCTGCGCCCGTCAGGAACCCTCCAGACGGTCCATTCGGTCAAGAATTCCGCCTAAGTCAGCCAGAGGAACCACTTTGCCACCCTGCCTGGATTGACGTTCCAGACCTCCATACACGACAGCCCTTGCGGTGATTTCCGGCAAATCCTTCGCTATCCGGCTGAACGGGTCGAACCAGTCCGAAGCCACCGTCGCACCGGATTTGATCTCGATAGCTCCCATGCCATGGCCAATCCCATATAACAGATCGCACTCCAGACCGCGGCTATCTCGAAAAAAGGATAGATTCGGCCTGCGACCCTGATTGAAACGGTGCTTCAGCGCCTCCGCCACCACGGCATTCTCGAACAACGGTCCGCGAAGCGGGTGGGTGGCGATCTGTCCGGCATGTTCTATGCCGATGAGGTGGCTCGCTAGCCCGACATCATGGAAATAGATCTTAGGTGCCTTAACCAGCCGCTTTCGGATATTGGCGTGAAACGGCGGGAGCCGAAATATGACATAGCTCGCCTCAAGAACGTTCAGCCAGTGGCTCGCCGTGGTGTGCGACACGCCAGCATCGGCCCCTATGGACGACAGATTGGCCAGCTGCCCCACACGCCCGGCACACAGACGGACAAACCGGCGGAAATTCGCGAGATTTCGGATCTCGCCAATTCTGCGCACGTCGCGCTCTACATAAGTCTCGAAATAGTCACCTAGCGCCTGTCTGGGCTCGAGTTTGTGATCGTGAATCCGGGGATAGAAACCGGAATACAGGATATCCTCGATGCGGTCGCTTGCACCGGTTCGCCGCCGTTCAGCCAGCGAGAATGGCAGCAGGCGAAGCAGGGCGGTGCGTCCGGCAAGCGACTGGCTTATGGCGTCCGAAAGCCGAAACTGCTCGCTTCCGGTAAGAACAAACAGGCTGTTTCGTCCGATCTCGTCCGCAATAACCTGCAGATAGGACAGGAGGCTAGGGATACGCTGGATTTCGTCAAGAATAGCCCCGTCGCCGAAACGGGCGAGAAACCCCCTCGGATCGGACTCGGCGAACTCCCGCTCATCCGGTGCTTCCAGATTTACATATTGTAGATGCGGAAACGCCGCACGGCAGAGGGTGGTCTTGCCGGACTGCCGCGGTCCGGTCACCGTCACGAACGGATACTGCCCGAACAATCTGGCAAGGTAGGGAAGAATCTCGCGCTTGATCATGGTGTTGCCTAATACGATTTCTGGGATATTGCAAATTTTGTTTGCAAATTGTGCGCCGTACCTATGTGACCGCAGGGAGCAGGCGGAGGCATGCCGGAAACCTCCCGGATCACGCGGCAAAGCCGCTACCCATTGCATAACATGGTCCGTACGATTTCCGGGAAATCGCCCGGAATAACCCCGGGCCGTGAGTCCGAGACCAACAATGCGGCATAGGTCCGATCACCGCGCTACTGACTGTTTCGCCGCGCCTCTATCTCGCGCCATTTCGCGACATTCGCATTGTGCTCGCCTAAAGTCGCCGCAAACGCATGGCCGCCGGTCCCATCGGCCACGAAGAACAGAAACTCGGTTTGATCGGGATTGAGCGCCGCCTGGATACTCGCCTGTCCCGGATTCGCGATAGGGGTCGGCGGCAATCCTCCAATCAGATAGGTATTGTATGGCGTTTCGGCATTCAGTTCACTGCGCCGCAGTCCCCGATCGAGACTGCCACGACCATTCGTTATCCCGTATATCACCGAGGGATCGGTCTGGAGTGGCATACCTTCCCTAAGCCGGTTGATGAATACGCCCGCCACGAGGCCACGCTCGTCGGGCACGCCCGTCTCCTTCTCGACTATCGAAGCGAGAACCAACGCCTCCTCAGGCGAGTCAATCGGCAATTCCCCGCTTCTGTTTGCCCACGCCCGCTCAAGCCGCGCGCGCTGTCTTGCCTCCATCGCCGCAAGCAGTTCGCCGCGGTCATCGCCGACCGATACTTCGTAGCTGTCCGGAGCAAGCCACCCCTCGTCCGGGGCGGTCGAAACGCCGCCGGTCAGGATGTCCAGAGCGTTCAGGCCCTCAACGACCTGCCAGCTCGTCACGCCTTCCGCCAGAACGACCCGAATCCTCGCGTCCTTTCGCGAGCGCGCTTCGGCATAGGCGTCCGGAAGCTCGCCGCTTCCGGCTTCAGGCACGAATTCCGCCAGCTGGACGTATCGCCTGGTCAGTGGATCGATCTCACGCACATGGGTCTCAATCCGGCTTACGCCAATTCGGTGAACGATTTCCACACCACAGGTTGACTGTCCCCCCCGTGTGACGATCTCGACGATCTCCCGCATCGATGCGCCCGCCGGAACGAGGAAACTCCCATACCTGATTTCCGATGACTTGCCGGAATATCGCGCACCGACACGCATAATCCATGGCCTCTGGATCGCGCTCCGCGCCGCCAGATCATTCGAGAGGCCATAGATTCGCGTACCCGGCGCCACCCTCAGGCAAAACGGCTCCGCCAGCGGCCCCGAGGCATCGAACTGGTTCTGCCCCCACCCGACCATGCCACCAAAAGCGACCAGAACAACAATGAACAGCGTCATGGCATTCGATGCCAGCGCCTTCCACATCAACCGGTGACCTTGCCCAGCAGCAATGACGCGTTGGTTCCGCCGAAGCCGAAGGAATTCGATAGCGCGACGTTGACCGTGCGCTCCTGCTTGACCAACGGCACCAGGTTAAGCGTGGACTCAACTTCCGGATTCTCAAGATTGATGGTTGGCGGCACAACCTGGTCGCGGATCGCCAGAACAGAGAAAATCGCCTCTATCGCTCCAGCGGCTCCGAGAAGATGCCCGGTGGCTGATTTCGTCGAAGACATGGCCGCGTCATACGCCTTGTCTCCCAGAAGGCTCTCAACCGCGTCGAGTTCGATCAGATCGGCCATTGTCGATGTTCCATGGGCATTGATGTAATCAACCGCCTGGGGTTCCACGCCCGCCCGTTCAAGCGCGGCCTCCATAGACCTACGCGCTCCATCGCCATCCTCCGACGGAGCGGTGATATGATAGGCGTCTCCGGATAGGCCATAACCAAGAACCTCGGCATAGATTTTCGCGCCGCGCCTCACGGCGTGCTCGAATTCCTCGATAACCACAACCCCGGCACCTTCTCCCATGACAAACCCGTCCCGGTCAACGTCATACGGGCGACTGGCACGATGCGGCTCCCTGGACCATTTCGTGCTCAACGCCTTGCAGGCATTGAAACCGGCCACGCCTATGGCGCAGATCGGGCTTTCGGTGCCGCCGGCGACCATTACATCAGCGTCGCCCCACTGTATCAGTCGCGCAGCGTCGCCGATTGCATGAGCACCCGTCGAGCAGGCGGTCACCACCGCGTGGTTGGGGCCCTTGAAACCATACTTGATGGATACCTGACCAGACACGAGATTGATCAGCGAACCCGGGATGAAAAACGGAGATACCCGTCTTGCTCCACGCTCCTTGAGCGTAATCGACATCGATTCGATCCAGCCCAATCCGCCGATGCCGGAACCGACCAGAACACCGGTCCTCAGTCTCCCGTCCTCGTCCTCCGGCATCCAGCCACTGTCCTGGACCGCCTGCTCCGCGGCGGCGATACAATACAGAATGAAGTCGTCGACCTTTCTCTGGTCTTTCGGCGCCATCCAGTCATCGGGATTGAAGGTTCCGTCGGTGCCGTCTCCACGCCTGATCTCGCAGGCGTATTTGGTTATCATTCCACTGGCGTCGAAACGCTGGATCGGTCCGGCTCCGGACTGACCGGCGAGCAGACGCGACCACGTCTCCTCCACCCCGCAGGCCAGAGGCGTAACAAGTCCAAGCCCGGAAATCACCACACGACGCATGCGCTGCCTCTCCTCGACGCCGCCCCTGCCCTGAACCTGATACCAATGCTATAGCCCGGCCGGCAAGTGAAATTGGACTCCACCGGTCACGCCTCCACACTCCGTGGCCGGGCCAACGGAGGGCGTGACGCTTCGCGGATGCGGCAGGTCAATGAATCCGCCAATACCATCCGCACCAATGCCGCACAGACCACATCGCATTCGCGGACAGCTGATATAACCGCGCGTGAGCGCCCTGCACGGCATGTCAGGAAAGTCCACTCTGGGATTCCGACCCGGAAGGCTGTTTTCCCAATCCCCGGAGTCCCTCACGGAAAGCCGAACCGCGCCTCTCCCATGTGTTACGGCGGGCCCAAAGCCACCTACCGCGCAGAGGCTTGAACAACATGACAAAACCAACCCGATAAAGGCGGTGTAAACCAGCTAAGGACCGTCGAGCATCTACTGTCGGCAACGGGGCGGTATCCACGAGCACACCACCCGAACCATCGTTACTGGACCGGATCAGGAATTATCGGTGATGAACTTTACCGCATCCCCGAATGACTGGATGGTTTCCGCGGCATCATCAGGGATCTCGATGCCGAACTCCTCCTCGAACGCCATGACCAATTCCACCGTATCGAGGCTATCCGCGCCCAGGTCATCTATAAAGGAGGCTGTGTCCACAACCTTCTCCTCCTCCACACCCAAGTGCTCGACCACAATCTTTTTCACGCGATCCGCGATGTCGCTCATCTCGTCCTCATATTTCGTGGGGCACCGCCCGTTCTTCGTTTCTGCCCTTCACGGGCGATCATAGCCGCCCCGGAATCCGTGGCAAGGCCAGACGCATTCTAATCCGACGGTATTTGCGCCACCTAATATCACATCGCTTGACTATGGCAAACGGTTTGTCGCCCGTCCATCCCACCTCGGGCTTCCCGTCATTTCCGGTACCGCTGTCAGATCTTTGGGTGAACGGAGCCTCTTATGGAGAATGAAAAACACCAATACCAGCCAACTGATGTGGCGCCCGCAGCCGGCCGAGAACCGTTACCGCCCTGAACGCTCCCTCCAGACACCAATCCAGCGTGAATGGTCAGGGGCCGGAAGATCCCGATCCGCCCGGGCTTCAAAGCATCGCCAGACCGCCGTTAACATGCAGCGTCGCTCCCGTCACGTATCCTGCCTCGCGACTCGCCAGATAGACCACCGCCGCGCCGATCTCTTCCGCCTTACCCATCCGTCCGGAGGGAACCTTGTTCAGAATGGCCGCTTTCCGGCTGTTGTCCAGACCATCCGTCATGGCGGTTTCGATGAAGCCTGGAGCCACCACATTGACCGTAATGCCACGGCTCGCCACCTCAAGGGCCAACGATTTCGAAAGACCGACCATCCCGGCCTTGGCGGCGGCGTAATTCGCCTGTCCCGCATTGCCAGTCGAGCCGATGACGGAACCGATGTTGATGATCCGTCCCCACCGCCCGCGCATCATTCCGCGTATGGTTGCACGGCAAAGCCGCATGGTGGCTGTCAGGTTTACACCAAGCACCTCAGCCCATTCCTCATCACCCATCCGCATGAACAGTTGGTCACGGGTGATGCCCGCCGCGTTCACGAGAATATCAACCGAACCCATGGCCGCATACGCCTGATCGGGAAGCGCTTTAATCGCCGCCGGGTCGCCAAGGTCGCAGGGCAGCACACAGGCTCTGTCCCCGAGTTCCGCAGCAAGTGACTCCAGTGGCTCGAACCGGGTGCCACTCAAACCAACCGCGGCGCCAGCCTCATGAAGCGCTAGTGCGGCCGCACCTCCGATGCCACCGGAGGCTCCGGTCACCAGAGCATTCTTTCCAGTCAGATCAAACATGCACGCTCAGTTTCCCGTAAGGCTTTCCACCGCTGCCCTGACCTCCTCGGGCGTGCCTACTCCACGCAACTGGATCGATCGGTCAATACGCCGCACCATGCCGCTCAGCGCTTTACCCGCACCGATCTCCCAGATTTCGTTCACACCGTTCCCGATCATCATCTCGACACTCTCGCGCCAGCGCACCGGATGCGTCACCTGATCGACCAGCGACCTACGCAGCTCAGTTGGATCGTTGATCACGCACGCCGCAACATTCGCGACGAAACTGACTTTGGGTAGCCTGAGTTCCACGTTACTGAGTTCATCGGCCATCCTCGATGCCGCGGGAGCCATGAGTTCACAGTGGAACGGTGCGCTGACCGGCAGCAGGATCGCCCGCCTGGCTCCGCGTTCCGTCGCGATCGCGACCGCACGCACCACCGCGGCCCTGGTGCCGGAGACCACCACCTGATTAGGGTCATTATCGTTCGCCGCCACGCAGATCTCACCCTGCGCCGCCTGTTCGGTAACCGAGACCACGGCACCATGGTCCAAACCCAGGATCGCGGCCATCGCGCCCTCACCAACCGGAACGGCCTCCTGCATCGCGCTACCGCGCACTCTCAAAAGTCGTGCGGCATCCGACAGGGAAAGCGCTTCGGCCGCGACCAGCGCGGAATACTCTCCCAGAGAATGGCCCGCGACATGGGAAGCAGCTTCCACCGAAACACCTTCCGACCTTAGCGCCGCCATGGCAGCCATTGACGTCGCCATCAATGCGGGCTGCGCGTTGCGGGTCAAGGTCAGGGCGTCAAGATCCCCATCCCAGATGATCGAGCTGAGCCTTTCGCCCAGCGCCTCATCGACCTCCTGGAAAACCAGATCCGCGTCCCTGTAAGCTTCGGCCAGCGCCCTGCCCATCCCGATCGTCTGGGCCCCCTGCCCCGGAAATATGAACGCTCGTGACACTCCGCTCTCCATCAAGTCGGTTCGCCTGCAGTGGACTCTATAGACGTGCCGACGTCGGGACGCAATTCCCGCACCCGTCTTCACCGCCTGACGCTGGGCGCACAGCGCGCCGGATATCCCTCCAGAAGGCTTATCCCTTTAACCAAGGCATGTCCACATTCTGTGGCCGGCAGGGGTTGACGATCCGTTCCGTTCGCCTTATGTTCTTCCCATGGCATCGCGATGCAGACACGACCGGCCCATGTCCCGCCAGGAGTCCGGGGAGCTTTTCCCGGACGACGGCGCCTGCGCCGGGCACCTGGCCAGGCTGCGCTGGGGCGGTGGCTTCGCGTGTCCGGCCTGCGGCTGCGCGAAAGGCCGGGAGCCGAGGGCGGGCGCCGCCTCCCGGGTGCGCGGGGTGCGGACGCCAGACCCCGGTGACGGCGGGCACGGTGATGCACCGTAGCCACCTGCCGCTCAGGACATGGTTCCTCGCCGCGCATCTCGTGGCCACGCATTCCAACGGCATCTCCGCGCTGCAGCTCCAGGCGCAGCTTGGCATCGGCAGCTACAGGTCAGCGTGGCTGCTGCCGCACAGGCTTCGCCGTGCCATGGCCGGCCCCGACCGGAGCCTCCTGCAGGGGATCGCGGAGGTCGACGGGACGTCCGTGCCCTGCCGCGACGGCGGCGTGGAGGCCGGTGGCGGCGCGGAAACGGACGGGGCGAAGCGCGTGGCCGGCAGGGGCCGCGGCGCCGACGGCAGGATCCTCCTGGCCGGCGCCGTGGAGCTGTCGGAGGACGGGGCGCCGCGCCGCATCCGGCTGGAGGCCATCGGGGACTATGGATCCGGGGCGCTGCACGGGTTCGTGTCGGAAGCGGTCGCGCCCGGGGCGCGGGTCGTCACCGACGGCTGGAGCGGCCACCCCGGCCTGCCCGGCAACCCGCGGGAGCGCAGGGTGGTCGCCGGCCGCCCGGCCCACGGGGTCCTGGCGTGGGTCCGCCGGGTGTTCTCCAGCCCCAGGCGCTGGGCCATGGGCGTGTACCACGGCCTGCGGAGCAGGCGTTTCCAGCGCCACCCCGACGGGTCCGTGTTCCGCCGGGACCGCCGGCGCCACCGACGGGCCTCCTTCGACAGCCTGCCCGGCATCGGGCTGGGACTTCCGCCCGCCACCTGCCGCGACCTCACCGGGGGACGCGCCTGAGGCGCCGGAAACCCCGCCCGGATTCCGCCACGGCACCGGCGGGCGCATCCGCGCACCCGCACACCACCCGAATCCTCACTTTCCGGCACCGTCCGGGCCGCCGCGCGGCGGCGAAGGCGTGGATTCCGCCGGGGATCCGGGGATCCCGCGACCGGCCGCTGGCACAGCATCTTGCGGTACCGTAGTCAAAGGGATAAGCCTTCCCTCCAGATACGCCATTCGGATGTCGGGACGCCTTGAACCTTCCTCGTTTCGCGCTGTGACCCGCGTTCCCGCCTTTGCCTCGTACAGCGCACCGCCCGCCAGTCTCCCCGGTCGTTCACGAACACGCTGATGGGGCCGAATGGCGCACGGGAGCCGAAGCCATCAGCCAACTTGAGCCACGCCCATGTCATCTGACCAAACGGGAAGGGATGTGCCACCATCCGATGTCACGTGAGGGCGGGACGGGGTGACAGATCAACCGTCAGGAACACCTTACCCCGCCAGCATCTCCATGGTGCCATCAATTTCCCGCCTGCTGAGAATGACAAGAACTCCCGCGCACATTGCCAGATAATACTGCCTGGCAATAGTCTCGAATTCGACAGCGCACCACATCGCTTGCTCGATCCCAAGTCCCACGGCGATCATGCCATGATTTGCAAGCAGACACGCGCTGCGCCCTTGGATAGCCTCGATTGCCAGATCGGAAAGTTCAAGCGTACCAAAGGTTGCATATCCCGCGCAACGGACATCGGTCCCGCCAAATGCCGCCATCATGTAGTGGCATGACGGTATAGACCTGCGAAGGATCGCCAGGCCTGTACTGTTAGGGAGGGTGGGCATGGACAATCGCCGTGACATCATCCCTGGTCTTCATCAGTCGCCAGTGAATCCGCCATTCGGTTGACGGCCTGCGCGGTCCATCCCATTCTCCTGTCATGTCCCCGGACAGGTCCATGGCCGCGATCATGTCCGGTGTCAGTTTCCTGTAGGGAGTCGCGGATGGTGAAATCAGCATGGTCTCCTCATGCCGTATCGAAATGTTGCCCGATGTGCCCTGATTCAGTCCGTTGGCGTTCATCTCCAGGCAGGCGTCAATGATGTCCTGCCGAACGTCCGCTTCGGTAGCCATGGTTTCTATCCTTTCGTCCGAGCTTCAAGCAGGTGATCCACGATTTCGCGAAACCCCGTTCCGCCCGGTGAGTGCGCCACCCATCTTGGCCTGGTCGGCATCTGGCCTATAAAGTCGCGGACATTGGCAACGCCACAAGCGTTGATGAAAAAGTCAAACATGGGTGCGTCATTGAGACTGTCGCCAACAAAGACAAATTCCGCGTTCCGCGACTCTATGTCGGCATTCAGGATGTCGGACGCGAATCTTCGCGTCATCGACAGTTTGTCATAGCGACCGAACCAGCCATTGACATGGATGGACGAGACCTTGGCGACGGCCCCTTCCTCGACAAAAATCCGTTCGATCTGCGCGATGTCACTGGCGCTGAGCCGCGTGACATCCTCACAATAGTCAATGGCAAGATCGGCGATCCGGAATGGCTGGTCTGCGGAAATGGCCGCGTCAGGCACTTCCCGGGCGATCCGGTCCATGATCCGGCCAAACCGTGCGACGTTGGCGAGATGCAGCTCAAGATCCGGGTGGATGCTGCGTATCATCCGACACAGTTCGGTATCATACGCATAATAAAACGCACCGTTCTCACCGACCACTCCGGCAACTGGCCAGAAGCGTGCAATCATGTCACACCAACCGGCGGGACGCCCGGTTATCGGCACGACAGCAATGCCTGCATGGTCAAGATCCTCGAGTGCCTGATAAGCGCTGCCCGGCAGCCGTCCGTCCGTGGTTATCGTGTCATCGATATCGCACAGGACATACCGAACAGCCTGTGCGGTAGCAGGGGGCATATTGGCAATCGGTCGCATCATCTAACGCTCCGCCCGCGCAAGTGCCGGCAAAACACCTGATGCCGCCGCAAGATCGGAAGCAGCAAGATCGGAAAATGTATAGCGGTCACGCATTTCGTGGGCATGACAGACGGCCTCCCGATAGAATTCGACCGGTAAGCCCAAGTCCCCCGCTGTCACCGGCCCGCCTGCCCGCGTCAGGAGGGTTCGCATCCGATCAATTTGCCTCCCCCAGACGCTAGGGAATTCCGTTGCGGGCCCTATCGCACGCTTTTCACACTCATGCAAGATTTTTGGCGCGGTTAACATCTGTCAACACCGCAGCGGATGCGAGGCAGGACGAAGTGGTTCTGGAACCCGCTGGCACCGGGCGTGGGCATCGGGCATCCGGGGCCTGCGATAGGCCGTCCGATTGCCGTCATTTTCAGGAAGCCGGGCACGCCATTGACCGGCCGCCACCCTCCCGGCGCTGGTGGAGGGTGCGCCCTGCCCATCCGGATCCGTAAGCCGCCTCTCCATTGCCGGATCCCAGCACCTCCCGCCTTCATCAACCGGCTATGCCATCCGGTCTCCGCCCGCGGCCCGTGTTTGACTGTCCACGGCGGCCCCCGCGGCCGCGCCAGCGGAAAACGCCATGGCGAACCAGCCGACAGCCGGAATCCCCTACAAATCTGGGCCGCACCCCTCCTACTTTCCACCTCTTGACATTCCAGCCGATACATTCTTCAGAAACAGTCTGACAGGACAGGGTCGGTTTCTGAACCCGCCTCGACTGGAGAGATAACAGTCATACACGGGGAACCCTTTTCGCAGTGACAGCACCACCATCAGATTCTGTCGGTGACCTGTTCATCATCGGTGGCGGGATCAACGGCTGCGGCATTGCCCGTGATGCAGCTGGTCGTGGACTCTCGGTTACACTCGCCGAAATGGGCGATCTGGGTTCAGCCACATCCTCAGCCTCGACAAAGCTGTTTCATGGCGGCCTGCGATACCTGGAACATTTCGAGTTTCGTCTGGTCAGGGAGGCACTGATTGAACGCGAGATTCTGCTTCGGGCCATGCCTCATATCAGTTGGCCCATGCGCTTTGTTCTACCCCATAACGCGATGGAGCGGGACGCACGAAACTCCTTTCTGCCATCGCGCAACGGTTCTCGTCCCGCCTGGATGATCCGGGCGGGACTCCTGCTCTACGACAGTCTTGGCGGCCGGAAAATTCTTCCCGGAACACGGACCCTGGACCTGTCCACCGCACCGGAGGGCGACCCGCTTAAAACGCAATTCAGCCAAGGTTTCGAATATTCTGACTGCTGGGTCGATGATGCCCGGCTTGTCGTTCTGAATGCTCGCGATGCAGCGGAAAGGGGTGCCAGTATTCTGGTTCGCACCAAAGTGACCTCTGCCCGCCGCCATGATGGCTGTTGGGAAGTAGAAACCGAAGAATCTCCGTCGGGCCACACTCGCTCCCATCGGGTCCGCGCGGTGATCAATGCAGCCGGCCCATGGGTCGCAGAGACCCTGAACGGCCCTATGGGCCTGCCATCCCGCTTATCCGTCCGGCTTGTCCGTGGCTCACATATCGTAACTCGGCGTCTTTATGATCATGACCGCAGCTACATCCTGCAAGGGAGTGACCGTCGGATCATATTTACGATACCTTACGAAAACGAATTCACCCTAATTGGTACAACTGATGCCGATCATTGCAGTCCCGATGATCCTCCCCGCTGTACCGAAACGGAACGGGACTACCTGATCACTGTCGTCAATCAGCACTTCCGTCACAAGATCGGCAGCACCGACATCGTCTGGAGCTATTCCGGTGTTCGACCGCTGCATGATGACGGGTCCAGCAATGCAAGCGCCGTAACACGCGATTATACATTTGAGCTGGATACAGCCGATGGCCTACCGGCGCTCAGCATTTTCGGCGGCAAGATCACTACATATCGCCGGCTTGCGGAAACTGCCGTCAATCGCCTTTCGCCCTTTTTCAGGAATCTTCCCGCAGCCTGGACGGCACTGTCCCCGCTGCCGGGCGGCAACTTCCCTCATGACGGCGTGCCTGAACTCATCACCAGTCTCAGGAAGACATACCCATTCCTGACCTGTGATTGGGCGAAGCGACTTGTCCGCAGCTACGGCACTGATGCCACATCAGTCCTTGGCCAGGCCACGACTGCTGATGATCTCGGAGACACATTTACCGGGACCTTGACCTCATCCGAGGTCAACTGGCTGATCGATAGGGAATTTGCCCGCACAAGCGATGACATTCTCTGGCGACGCAGCAAGCTTGGTCTTCACGCAAATTCGGATGAGATCGCAAATCTTGATCAGTACATCGGCACCCGTCTGGATCAACCCTGACAGATAAATCTCCGGGCAATTTGCCCTTACAGGCACACCACGAGAGATGAACCGGCGTCACCGCGACATCGGCGGGCGGATCCCCGAGGGCGGGCACGCCCCCGTGGTGCCCGGAGGGGCGGGATGGCACCGATACGGGGATCTCTCATGAGCCCTCCCCGTCAAGCGCTCCTTTCGACGTCAGACCATGGCGAGTCTCCCCGCTCCGGACGTCGACCGGATGGGTTCCTTTTTCCGAAAGCGGTATCCGGCCGGTCAGAGCGCGGCGTAGACACCCTCTTCATAGGCGGTGTAGACTTTCATCAAACGCTGCTCCACGAAGGGCAGCGACTGAGTCATGATCACGGCACAGATATCCCTGAGGGGATCAATCCAGTAATGCGTATTGCAGACGCCCGCCCAGCTGAGTGAGCCCGCGCTGCGGCGACCCGGAATGTCGACTCCGTTGCGCATGAAAGCGAAAGTATGACCAACCCTCGCGCCCGGGAAGGGATCGAAATCGGCGGTCAGCGCCGGAACGACCGTAACCATTTTCCGGAACGCCAGACCGTTCATCTGATCACTGCACATGACACCCATGGCGTCTTCGGAGAGGATGCGCACGCCTTCGAGTTCGCCCCTTCCCAAGACCATCCGAAGGAAGCGCAGGTAATCGGGCGCGGTGGAGTAAAGCGCGTGACCCATACCGTAAAACTCCGGTTGTCTCGGCGGTGCCAGCTCAAAAGGCGCGAAATGACCATCCTCCCCACGGATACTCACGTCACAGAGCCGGTCGGCGAGGGAATCCGGCTCAAAGGAGGTGCTGGACATGCCGAGGGGCTCGAAAATCTCCTCGCGGCAGAAAGCGTCGATGCGGCGGCCATCTATCTCCTCGACCATGCGGCCCAGCCAGTCGATACCCGTGCCATAACCCCAGCGCGTGCCGGGATCGGTGGTTAGCGGGTAGGACATCAACGAAGCCAGCGTCCCCGTCAGCATAGAAGGCTTACCCGTCAGTTCGAGATATTTACTGACATCAGCATTCCAGAACTCGTACTCGAGCCCGCTTGTATGCGTGGCCAGATGCCGCACGGTGGCGACGGTGTCCGGTGCCCGAAGGATCGGCGCTTCGCCGTTCCATCCATCGAGCACCTTCAGATCGTTCCAGGCGGGCAGCACATCCGCTACAGGTGTATCCATCGACATCTTGCCCCGTTCGATCAGGATCATCGCGGCCAACGAGCCAACTGCCTTGGTCATCGAAAAGATACGGAAAACGGTGTCTTCGCCGGCGTTGCGCTCCGCCGTCTCACCTGCGGCACCGGAATAGGTCACTCCACCCTGGTTCGCGGCCATAGCCACGGCGAATGGCAAATCCTCGGCTGCCACGGCCTTTCGCAGCACCTGATCCATGTTCGACATATAGGTCCTCCCAGATTGACTTCGTTAGGCTAACCTCAGAGCCCGAGCGAAAACGAGGAGCTTCCGGATGGCGCGGAAGCATCATTTGGCCGGGTGTGATCTCCAGATATTGGTGTGATCTCCAGATATTATTGTCCGCTCTCCTGTTCGCGGCTTGGCTCACCGGGCAGAGGGACGTTAGCCGACGGACGCGGATGGGTCAAAGTCAATATCCTGGGATTGTTTCCGTTGCTCCCGGGAACCGAGCAAGACCTCGGGTGCGGCGCCACCCGTCGGGTAGCGGCGCGAATGTATAACGACCGTCAGATGACGTCGGAGGGACGGCCGGACCTTGGACGCCCCGCGATGACGCATAGCGGCAGGACCCGGCATCGCCGACGCGGGGTGCACGCCAGATCTTTTGGTTTGACCTGAATCCGTTCTCCATACCTGCACGAGCGCGCTGTTGGTGCTGGGGAACTGCTGCAGGAAACTGGCCGGTGGGAAAGGTTCGCACCATGGAAGGCTCGGCGGACCGCCACAGCCTGACCCAAAAATCTGGCGTGCACCCTCCGGTTCGGGAGGGCTTGCACCGCCGCATTTCCTCTGTATAAGGCGACGTTCCTCCGCGACCAGCCGTGAACGGCGCAGTCTCTCGTGGCCCGGCGCGCGGCAGGATCAAACAGCCGGTCCTTTGAAATGCGCCCGAAAACATGGAGATGACATGCCGCTTTACGAGCATGTATTCATCGCGCGTCAGGATCTATCCAACGCGCAGGCCGAAGGCCTAATCGAACACTTTGGCACGGTTCTTGCCGACAACGGTGGCAAGATCGTCGGAAGCGAATACTGGGGCATCAAGTCGATGGCCTACCGCATAAACAAGAACCGCAAGGGCCATTACGGATTTCTGAAGACAGACGCTCCCGCACCGGCCGTTCAGGAGATGGAACGTCTGATGCGTCTGCACGAAGACGTGATGCGCGTGCTGACCATAAAGGTCAGCGCCCATGAGGAAGGACCGTCAATTCAGATACAGAAACGCGACGAGCGTGACCGCAGACGTTAAGAAAAGGCTGTAAGATATGGCTAATAAACCGTTTTTCAGGCGTCGGAAGGTATGTCCCTTCTCTAGCGACAATGCGCCAAGGATCGACTACAAGGATACGAGGCTGCTGCAGCGCTACATCTCCGAACGCGGCAAGATCGTTCCCAGCCGCATAACCGCTGTCTCATCGAAAAAGCAGCGCGAACTCGCTCGTGCGATCAAGCGGGCCCGCTTTCTCGCCCTGCTTCCATACGCCGTCAAATAGGGGAGCCGACCGATGGAAGTCATACTTCTTGAACGCGTATCGAAGCTTGGGCAGATGGGCGAGGTCGTAAACGTGAAGCCCGGCTATGCCAGGAATTTCCTGCTGCCGGCGAAAAAGGCACTGCGGGCCAGTAAAGCGAACATTGAGGCCTTCGAGGCCCAGAAGGCCCAGTTTGAGGCGCATAACCTTGAGACCAGGAAAGAGGCCGAGACCCTGGCAGATAAACTTAATGACCAGCGGTTCACGGTGATTCGCTCGGCGTCAGATTCAGGATCACTGTATGGCTCCGTGTCACCCCGCGACGCCGCCGAGGCGGCGACAGCGGCCGGGTTTACGATAGATCGCAAGCAGATCATGCTGAAGGCGCCGATCAAGGAGCTAGGGTTGCATGATGTGATTGTCAGTCTGCATCCGGAGGTCGAGGTATCGATCCAGCTGAATGTCGCGCGTTCCGAAGAGGAGGCGGGTCTGCAGGCAACCGATCGGCCCGTCTCAGGCGACGACGCGGAAGACGATGCCGAATTCGATGTCTCGGAACTGTTCGATGACCTGGATGAACCCCGGAAGCGGGATGGCCTTTCGGCTGCGGTTCCGGAAGAGGTTGAAGAGGCTACCGACACTGCGGACCGAACCGACATCCAGGAGGAATGAGCGGATAACCCGGATCACCTGCCCCCGAAATTGCC
This sequence comes from Paracoccaceae bacterium, assembly GCA_965221405.1. GTDB lineage: Bacteria > Pseudomonadota > Alphaproteobacteria > Rhodobacterales > Rhodobacteraceae > JAPOUP01. Next base: position 452,736 of record CBDCSE010000001.1, read on the forward strand.
TGTCAAAGGATCCCCGCCGGTCATTTACCGTAGACCCTGCCCGCTTGCGGGATACCGAGGCGACGTTACAAACCCACGCGCGGGAACTTCGGGGATCCTCCAAGCGAACTTCGCTTTCCGGGGTGGTTACACGCGGAAAACCAACCGGACTGGATCACATATCGGTCTCGTCAATCGCTTCGATTGACTCCCTGAGTTCGTTGGCGCTGACTTGCCGGTCTGTCACATCCACTAATTCCAGAAGGAATTCGACGACTTTCCGTTCAAGAATCCGTTGCTCGACACCCGATCTGACGTTCCCGTCAATTTTCAGAAGATCCAGATACTGCGACTTGGAAACCCCTCTGCCCCGCATTGCCATCTGCTGAGCGGCCTGATCGAGATCGCGAGGGCTGACCTCGATGTTTCGTGACCTGCTGATGTCCATCAGAAGCAACCCCAGTCTTAGTCTACGCTCCGCGATCTTGAGCTGTTCCGGCGTTGCGCTGGCTCCCTCTGACCCGTCGGGTTCGTTGACACCATCGGGGCCCGCTTCCATAAGGTCGTCGCTCTGGACGTCCTCCGAAGCTTCGCGGTCCTCACTTCCCTCCTGGTCGTCCATTCCCAACTGCTGGACCACGTTATTGATCTCGGCATCAAGCAGACTTGGCGGAAGATCAAAATCAAGCAATTCATCAAGTTGGTCGAAGAGTCTGTACCGCAGGAGAAATTTCGAGTCACTGGCGAGCCCGGCTTTCAGCTGGTTCTCAATAGCTTCCTTTAGGTCCGCAAGATTTTCGTACCCGGCCCTCGACGCCAGTTCGTCGTCGATCAGATGCGGAACCGGTCTCTTGAGTTCCTTGACCATGCAGGAGAACGTGGCTTCCCTGCCCCGCAGCCCCTCAACATGATATCCGTCCGGAAAGGTCACTTTCGCATCGACGGTGGACCCCACTTCAGCCCCAACCAACTGCTCGTCAAGACCGGGTGCGATCAGATCCTTGCCCAGTTCGACCGGAAATCCCTCGCCACTTCCCTGTTCGAATTCCTCACCGTCAACGAGACCTTTGAAGTCCAGCACCACGAGGTCGCCCAGTTCCGCTCTGGAGTCGGTTTCCGCCGCCTCGAAATTCCCGTATCGCGCCGCCAGTTTCTCCAGCCGTTCCTGGATCAACTTCTCGTCGACCGCGGCGACCAGCCTCTCAACCTTTATGCTGCCGAAATCGATTTCCGGAATTGTCGGAAGCATCTCGTATGACACGCTGAAGGAAAGATCCTCACCGTCGCTTCCACCATCGCTCTCGACATTTATTGACGGCGCCGTGGCAGGCCGTTCATTGGACTCGTTGAAATGGCCGTCCAGGGTCTCCCTGACAGTCGACTCGCGAATCTCGTCCTTGACTCCCTTACCAAACAGCCGTCTCATCAGTGAGATTGGCACCTTGCCTTTGCGAAATCCATTGAGCTGGACATTTGGCTGTTCCGCGGCAAGCCTTTCTTCGACCTTATCGTTCAGGACCGTCGACGGCACCACAAAATGGTATCCGCGCTTCAAACCTTTGTTCAGGGTCTGGGTGACCTGCATTACATTCGTCCTTCTCTGACCGTGCCGACCAGCTCAGGTCCTGATCGCCTTCGGAGGCCAATTCTTCTAAGGCCGCGCAAACATCCTTGCAAGCCAAAACGGCCAGATGCCCGGGTGCCATAAGGATACAGGCTGGCGCGGGAATTTGCTGTCCCTGCTCATCCGCACTATGCGCTCAGAATAGCCTGCAGGAGAATGTCATTCATACGCGACCGGCAGCCATTGCCTCCGGCCTTGAGCCATGCCAGTTCCGCGTCCGGGCGCCCGGTGATCTTCTGTCACCTGATGAACCGATAATGCTTTTGTAAACATGAAATTATTCGGGCGAGAAACAGAATACGGTAGTGTTGCATTTGTCGCGAAACCATTTCCAACGCTTGGCAGACTATCTCCAGCGGAATTCACAGCGCGCATTAAGGCATTCATGGGAACATGAGTGGGTTTCCGGAGCCATCCCTCTGTTTTCAATGGCTTTCGGGCGTGACGACCTGCGTCCGGCCTATCATCGTTATGGGAACGTTTCGGTTCGGCTTCACGCCGGGCAGATCGAAGGCCCGTTCCTGGGTCCGTATGGGCTTCGTGACGGCGGTGCGCTTCGTGTCCGCCGCCAACGAGTAAATAAATGGAGAATCTCGATTCAGAAAAACCTGCTCCGGGTTTCCATTATGCCCCGGGAAAGTGCGAACAATCTGCGAAACCTTTCCGCAACCGAAACTACATTCGAGGAGAAAACCGAGGAGAAAATCCCGGAATCTTCAATGATTTCAGATGGTGCGGGTGAAGGGACTCGAACCCCCACGCCTCGCGGCGCCAGAACCTAAATCTGGTGCGTCTACCAGTTCCGCCACACCCGCCTGTAGGGAATATACCGAAGTGAACCGTCATTTGTAAGCCCGTAACTTCTGCACCTCCGGGCATCGCCCGAAAACCCACCAGCTGGCATAACGACAACCCAAACAGTGTTCGCAAGCGCGGGTGGCGCGGGATTCGCCTGTTTCCCACACAACCGGGAAATCAGGGCCGAGAGGTCAGATCACGGAGAACGACAGGAATTAGACCGGGTATGTCCTCGGCGATCAGACCCGGGCCGAACCGGATGGCGCATTCGACATGAACGTAGGCCGCCGAAGCAGCGGCATCCCGCGTTTCGAAACCACGCGCCAATAGTGCTGCGACCATGCCGGACAGCACGTCGCCCGATCCGGCCGTTGCCAGCCAAGGCACGGACCGTTCGTAGTGCGCCGAATTGACGGATACCGATCCATCCGGTGTAGCGATCAAGCTCGTGGTTCCTTTGAGTAGCACGGTGCAGCCCGCACGCGCCGCCGCCTCGCGCACCGCGTCGATTTCCGAGTAGGCCGACCCGGTTCCGGGCTCTTCGCGCAACCGCACCGCCAGATCGGGAAACAGGCGGCTGAATTCACCTCCGTGAGGCGTCAGGACGCAACGCGGGTGCAGGTCGGCGAACAGGGCTCTATCATTCGAGATCAGGGTCAGGGCATCCGCGTCAAGTACCGTCGCCTTTCGGCACTTGATCGCGGCGGCCACGATTTGCCGTTCGCGGTCACCGGTCCCGAGACCCGGGCCAAGGCAAAGCGTATCCATGCGGGAGTCGTTCTCAAGAAGCTCGCCGAGCGCGTCTCCCGAAGCGATCGATTTCACCATTACCGCGTTGAGCTGGACCGCGTTCTCCTGCAGCGCGGATGGAGGGCATCCGACGGTCACCAGTCCCGCGCCAATTCTGAGTGCGCCGTGTGCCGCGAGACGCGCCGCGCCACCTTTACCCACACCGCCCGACAGAACCAGTAGATGCCCATAATGATACTTATGCCAACCGACCCGGTGATCGCGGTCAAGATTTATGGGGCGCCCCACCAGGTCGATTGACGCGGGCGTGACACCTCCATCCAACCCAATGTCCACGATTCGAACCGCTCCGCAGCGACGCGGGCCGTCGCGCAGGTAATGACCGGGCTTCGCACGGTGGAACGTGACCGTCAGATCGCTGTCGAGGCTGCTACCAATTTCGCGCCCGCTGTCCGAACATATGCCCGTCGGCATATCAACGGAAACGGTCACGGGACGGGTTCCACCCGCCCGTCCCCACGACCCAACCTCAGCGAGCACCCGGGCAAGATCCCCGCTGACAGGTCGCTTCAGTCCTGTACCAAACACCGCATCGACGATCAGATCAACGCCGACCTGGCGAAGTTCCGGGCCGGCTTCGCACAGGGGCCGGACATCACCTCTATCCATCCACTCGCCGAAACACCCGCACGCGTCAGCCGGCAGCTTCGCTGGATCGCCATAGACGTAGACCGTTACCCTCCAGCCCAGATCATGCAGGAGCGTCGCGACGGCGTAGCCGTCGCCGCCATTGTTTCCCGGGCCGCAAAGGATAACTGCCGAGCGGGGTGACGCCGCCAGTGCCGGCCATGTCCGGAAGGTCATCTCCAATACACCTGCGCCAGCGCGTTTCATGAGCTGCAGGCCTGAGACCCCACCGCTTTCGATGGCCGCGCGCTCGGTCTCGCGCATCCGCGCGGCGGTAAGAAGTTCCATCAGCGCTTCACTCCATTGAAATCAGGCTATTCCTGCTCCACGGGATACCACGATACACGGATATGGGGGGACCTTTCCGCAGTGGACGGTTCCACGAGCGCCAACAATCAGGACCAGTGCACCTGTGTCTCTGGCCCGCAGCGACACGGTCAGCCCCGTCCATTGGCCACGATGTGTCCCGGGCATCCCGCCAACATACCGACTGCTGTAGCAGGTCTTAGCTGAAACGCCCGTACGCGCACGAATTCCGCTGGCATTCTCTGGACGCACTGTTCCGATTTGCATGGTTCCAGTCTGCTCAATTCTACCGCTTCCCGCCCAAAATTTATGCATCTCCCGTCAAATCCTCGGCATTGTCCGGAACCTTCCGTGTAACGAATTGCCGTCGCTGGCGGAAAGTGGTGACAGGGTGCCCAGCCATTCGAAGGTATCCGGACATGAAAAAAATCGAAGCGATCATAAAGCCATTCAAGCTCGATGAAGTTAAGGAGGCGCTGCAGGACATAGGGCTGCAGGGCCTTTCGGTAATCGAGGTGAAGGGCTTCGGCCGCCAGAAAGGCCATACCGAACTCTACCGGGGCGCCGAGTATGTCGTCGATTTCCTGCCCAAGGTCAAGATGGAAATCGTGCTCGGTGATGACCAGGTTGATGCGGCGGTTGACGCCATCCTAGGTGCCGCCAAGACCGACAAGATCGGTGACGGGAAGATCTTCATCTCGGAAATCACACACGCCGTCCGGATCAGAACTGGCGAATCGGGCGAAGACGCGCTTTGAGCGCCAGTCTCAGGAATTCGGGAGAGAATACTATGAGCAAACCTGACGTAATCAGCGGGATCGCAGGTGAGGATTCAGTCGAATATGTCGACCTTCGCTTTACCGATCCGCGCGGCAAACTTCAGCACGTAACGATTCTTGCCGATCAAGTCGATGAGGACTTCATCGAGGAAGGTTTCATGTTCGATGGCTCCTCCATCGCGGGCTGGAAATCCATCGACCAGTCCGACATGAAGCTTATGCCGGATTCGGAAAGCGCCTATATGGATCCGTTCTACGCCGAGAAGACGCTTGCGATGCACTGCACGGTTGTCGAGCCCGACACCGGTGAGCCGTATGAGCGTGACCCGCGCGGTACCGCTGAGAAGGCTGAGGCCTACCTTAACGCTTCCGGCATCGGTGACACCGCCTATTTCGGCCCGGAAGCCGAATTCTTTTTGTTCGACGATGTTCGCTTCGCCGTCGAGATGAACAAGGTTAGCTACCAGATCGACGCGCTGGATGCTTCGTGGAACTCCGACACCTCCTATGAGATGGGCAACACCGGTCACCGTCCCGGCGTCAAAGGTGGCTACTTCCCGGTCAACCCGGTCGACGACGGGCAGGACATTCGTTCCGAAATGCTCTCGACGATGAAACGAATGGGCATGGCCGTCGATAAACACCACCACGAAGTGGCCAGTTGCCAGCACGAGCTGGGACTGATATTCGCTCCGCTTACCGCGCAGGGTGACCATCTGCAGAAATACAAGTACGTTATTCAGAATGTTGCCCAGGCATACGGAAAGTCAGCGACTTTCATGCCCAAGCCGATTGCCGGAGACAATGGTACGGGTATGCATGTGAACCAGTCGGTCTGGAAGGATGGCAGACCGATCTTCTCGGGTGACAAATATGCTGACCTCAGCCAGGAAGCCATCTGGTACATCGGAGGCCTGCTGAAACACGCCAAGGCGTTGAACGCCTTCACCAACCCAGCGACGAATAGCTACAAACGCCTGATTCCGGGTTTTGAGGCTCCGGTCCTTCGCGCCTATTCGGCCCGAAACCGATCCGGATGTGTGCGTATTCCGTGGACTGAAAGCCCAAAGGCGAAGCGCGTAGAGGCCCGCTTTCCGGATCCGGCCGCGAATCCCTACCTGTGCTTCGCGGCACTGCTCATGGCTGGCTTGGACGGCATCAAGAACAAGATCGATCCCGGCCCCGCGATGGACAAGGATCTTTACGACCTACCGCCCGAGGAGCTGGTTGGTATCCCCACTGTATGCGCTTCCCTGCGTGAGGCATTAAACGAACTTGAGGCTGACAAGGACTTCCTGACAGCCGGCGATGTTTTCACGGAAGATCAGATCGCTGGCTATGTCGAGCTGAAGTGGGAAGAGGTCTACGCATTCGAGCACACACCACACCCTGTGGAATTCAAGCTCTATTACAGTTGCTAAACGGCATACGGATACATTGATCAGGGGGCACTCAGGTGCCCCTTTTCATGGGGAAATCATAGTCAGCAATCCCGGGCCGACATCATCGCCTCGCCGCATTTCCAGGCGTGGGCATGGGCTTGCCGACAGGTTCCGGAAACTGAAATATGGATGCATGATGCGTGGCGGCGGGCTATGCGATGAATGGCCACACGTTTCCTGTCCCGACCATGCAGTGGAAAGGGCATTCGATCATGAACTCAAGCCGGGTATGGTTCTCTGCGTTGAAGCGCTGGTCTGCGAAGATGGCGGCGATTTCTCGATCAAGTTGGAGGACCAGGTCCTTATCACCGAAGACAGCCATGAAAACCTGACAACCTATCTGTTCGATACCGCCAGAACCGCTCCTGAGTGCGTCAACGAAAGGCTTACGCTTTCCTCTCGGCAATCCTCCGGAAGATCACGATCCTCTCACGTCTCCATTACCTGAAGCGTTGCCTCGGCCATATTCAACACTCGCGTTTCAGCAAGTTACACAGCTGGCCGCTGGTAGGGGTAAGCGCTTGAAGAACATTCAATCTTCTCCAAACACACGCAGAAATATCGTATCGACATGTTTCATGTGGTAGCCAAGATCGAACTGCTCATCGATCTCGGCATCGCTCAGGATCGCTCTCACGTCCCGATCGGACTTGAGTTCCGCCCTGAATTCGCCGTTCGTCTTCCAGACTTTCATCGCGTTGTTCTGCACTATGCGATAGGCATCTTCGCGGGAGACACCCCGCTGCGTCAAAGCCAGCAGTACCCGCTGCGAATGGATGAGTCCCCCAAGACGGTCCAGATTGCGCCTCATATTTCCAGGGTTGATGACAAGACGGTCAATCACTCCATTCAGGCGATGGAGCGCGAAATCCAGCGTTACCGTTGCGTCTGGGCCGATATGGCGTTCCACGGAACTGTGCGAAATGTCCCTCTCGTGCCACAGTGCGACATTCTCCATTGCCGGAATCACTGCCATGCGAACAAGGCGCGCCAGTCCCGTAAGGTTCTCGGTCAGCACTGGGTTGCGTTTGTGCGGCATCGCGCTTGAACCCTTCTGGCCAGAGGAAAAATACTCCTCGGCCTCAAGCACTTCGGTGCGCTGCATATGTCGGATCTCGATGGCGATGTTCTCGATGGAACTGGCGATAATGCCAAGAGTGGCGAAGAACGCCGCATGGCGGTCCCGGGGGATTACCTGCGTTGAGATCGTTTCGGGTGTGAGTCCCAGTCTGGAGCAGACATGGGCCTCAACGAAAGGATCTACATTCGCGAAAGTGCCGACCGCTCCGCTGATTGCTCCAGTAGAGACTTCCTCGCGTGCCGTCGTGAGACGGGCCAGGTTTCGGCCCATCTCCGCATAGAACCGCGCGAATGTCAGGCCCATAGTCGTCGGTTCGGCGTGGATACCGTGAGAACGTCCGACACGGACCGTATTCCTGTGTTCGTAGGCACGTCTCTTGAGAGTCGCGAGCAGTGTTTCCAGATCCTTGATCAGGATATCGGCGGAACGGACGAGCTGGATGTTGAGACAGGTGTCCAGAACGTCAGAAGATGTCATGCCCAGATGGACAAATCGCGCCTCTTCATTACCAACGATTTCCGCCAGATGGGTGAGAAACGCGACTACGTCATGCTTGACCATCGCTTCGATTTCATCGATGCGTGCCTCATCGAACGCGACATCCCTGGCGGTCCAGACAGCCCGGGCGTTTTCTTCGGGTATAATCCCCAGCTTGGCCATGGCGTCACAGGCGTGCGCTTCGATTTCATACCAGATTCGAAACTTGGCCGCGGGCTGCCAAATCGCCAACATCTCAGGCCGGGAATAACGCGCAATCATCGATATCCCTCCGGGCTTGCTTCCGTAGGCGCTCCAGTATCTAGTACGATGGATGCCCGGCAACAAGGAATGACTGTAACGAAAAGGCAAACCCCGCGCACATATATATGCCGAACGGATGTGATAAGTGTTCCGCGGAGTGGGTCCGAGAGTTCTCGTGGAACCGCTGTTTCACCGTGCGGGTTTACCCGGGATCCAAGACCGGAACATCCCGGATATCGGGGAGAAGAGCCGGGGACACGCCGTCGGCAGTACCGTTACAGATAGTATGCTTGATAAAATATCATGAAGAAACAACAGATTAATCTTGAGGAATTTAGGGGAAGCTGGAACATCTACAGGAGCATTGAAGACCGGCTCCTTGATCGAACCACATATTTGAGAGGAACGGCGGACTTTATTCCCGCCAGGACGGCACTTGCCTATTCCGAGCGGGGGGAACTGACATATGCCGACCAACCGACGCTGTCCACCCGGCAGGAGCACCTCTGGTGCGCGGACGGAGCCGCGGTGCTCGTGCTGTTCGCGGACGGAAGACCATTCCACCGGTTCGTCCTCTCCGGCTCCACGGCGCAAGCTTCGCATTGGTGCGATCCAGATAATTATAGTGTACTGTATGAATTTTCGAACTGGCCGAATTGGACCAACACATGGTCTGTCAAGGGTCCCCGGAAAGATTATGTTTCGGTTACCCACTTTGAGCGAACTGTCGATATAGAGCGCTGATCCAATGAGAGCGCATTCGATCTCGAATGGATCGAGTTCCATTCGACATGCATCGTCGAACGATTTGAATGACGTCCTATGAGGCCTGCATTCATGATCTATTTGCCGGTGCCGCAAGACCGCGCCTTCACAGATGTGCGCCGCCCTACCGTTCTCAGGCCGTGCGGTTTTCCGATTACGATAGAGCTTGTGGATCGAAAGGTCTTCAGGGCGATCCGCAAACGCGTCGATGGCAGCATCTATGAACTCCGCGCCATGGGTCGTTCCCACAAGCCGCACATTCCAATGCTTCATCCCTAAATTTTCTTTCCCTATCGTTCCACAATTAGAGTTTTCACTCATGACATAAGCAGATCATTCGCAACAATGTTGCTTGAAGCAACAGACGAACTGTGTAGCTGGAGCATACGATTCATTCGGTGGGGCGTCACACCGTTGCGGAACGCCGTGGCTTTCGATTGACGCCATCAACATGGATATGGCTCCCAATAAATCGGAAGCGAAGCCATCTCTCGGCAAATCCGCAGGCACCGCACGATCCGTCAACCCGGTTCCCGGCACCGCAAGACCGGTCCAGAAATGACGAGATGTGTGTGCATCAGCTACCGGTGCGGGTACCGTCCACATATTTGGCGACTGTTCCGCTTGACGCGGCATGGCACTCCACATCATATCCGTGGCATGACTGAACTTGAACGCATACGCAATTTCTCAATTGTGGCCCACATCGACCATGGAAAATCCACCCTCGCGGATCGGCTCATGCAGATAACCGGAACGGTGGAGGCCCGGGATATGCACGAGCAGCTTCTCGACAGCATGGACATCGAACGCGAGCGTGGGATCACGATCAAAGCCAACACCGTCCGGATAGACTACTTGGCCGGAGACGGTCAGACCTACATTCTGAACCTAATCGATACTCCCGGTCACGTGGATTTCGCCTACGAGGTCTCAAGATCGATGCGTGCGGTGGAGGGTTCGCTGCTCGTCGTTGACGCGACGCAGGGCGTCGAGGCCCAAACGCTGGCGAACGTCTACCAGGCAATAGACGCGGACCATGAAATCATTCCCGTTCTCAACAAAATAGATCTTCTCGCGGCTGAACCGGATCGGGTGCGGGAGCAGATTGAGGAAGTGATCGGCATTGATGCCACCGACGCGGTCGAAATCAGCGCCAAGACAGGTTCTGGAGTCCCGGAATTACTTGAAGCGATCGTTCAGCGTCTGCCGGCCCCGAAGGGCGACTGTCACGCACCTCTCATGGCGATGCTGGTGGACAGCTGGTATGACACATATCTAGGTGTTGTCGTCCTGATCCGCGTTATGGACGGTCTCATTCGTAAACATGACCGCATCCGCATGATGCAGACGGGAGCCACATACGGAGTCGACAGACTTGCGGTTCTGAAACCGGATATCACAGACACCGCAATGCTTGGCCCCGGCGAGATAGGCATACTGACCGCATCGATCAAGCGGGTCCGGGACACCAAGGTGGGTGACACCATTACCCACGAAAAGCGTCCGGCGGCCGAACCTCTGGCTGGATTCGCGCCCTCGGTGCCCGTCGTGTTCTGCGGCTTGTTTCCGGTGGATTCAGCCCAATTCCCCGACCTCCGCAGCGCCATCGGGAAACTCGCACTGAACGATGCCTCGTTCTCGCACGAAATGGAATCCTCCGCCTCTCTCGGCTTCGGTTTCCGATGCGGCTTTCTCGGCTTGCTCCATCTCGAGGTGATCCGTGACCGTCTGGAAAGGGAATATCGAATCGATCTGGTCACGACCGCACCATCGGTCATCTATCATATACATATGAAAGATGGCGGGATGCTAGAGCTTCATAATCCCGCAGATATGCCCGATCCCACAAGTATCGGTCATCTGGAAGAGCCACGTATCAAGGCCACGGTCCTTGTCCCGGACGAATATCTCGGTGATGTTCTCAAACTATGCCAGGAACGCAGGGGAATCCAGTTGGATCTGAACTATGCGGGGTCACGCGCCATGGTTGTCTATGACCTGCCGCTGAATGAGGTTGTTTTCGACTTCCATGATCGGCTCAAGTCCGTGACGCGGGGCTACGCAAGTTTCGATTACCATATGATCGGCTACAGGCGGGACAACCTCGTTAAGATGCAGGTACTGGTCAACGAGGAGCCTGTCGACGCGCTTTCGATCATGGTCCATAGGGACAGGGCCGAAGATCGCGGCCGTGCTATGGTCGGCAAGCTAAAGGAACTTATCCCTCGACATATGTTCAAGATCCCAATACAGGCCGCGATCGGCGGCAAGATCATTGCGAGGGAAACCCTGTCCGCGCTCAGAAAGGACGTGACTGCAAAGTGTTATGGCGGTGACGTAACGAGAAAGCGGAAACTTCTGGAGAAGCAGAAGGCCGGGAAAAAGAAAATGCGCCAGTTCGGAAGAGTGGAGATTCCTCAGGAAGCTTTCATCTCGGCTCTCAGGATAGACGAATGAACACTTTCGCCCCAAGGATCCTGTCCGCTGCCCAGCCTATGGATCACCGCGAGGAGGCAAACACATAGGTCATAAACGCCCCCGAGATCCAGAAAGGGGAGCAACTGTCATATGGATTCCGGGATTGGCGTAAACATTGCCCGGTCTCGGAAGCTGGCAAGAGCCGAAACACTCGCCGGGGCGATACGTCTATTCCCCCTGTCACCGTATCCGAACATCCAACCGACATTATAGCTGTGGTGCTGGAGGTCGGTGGCAATGAACGTAATTGGCGTTATCCTCCGAGTATTCAGTAATCCGAGTTGGCCTCGTTCCAACACTCCGGGAGCGTTTAGCCGCGCTTCATCCGGTTCTCGATCAGGTCGTCAACAACAGCCGGCTCGGCGAGCGTAGAGGTGTCTCCGAGCGACCCGTAATCGTTTTCGGCGATCTTTCTCAGAATCCGCCGCATGATCTTGCCCGAGCGCGTCTTCGGTAGACCAGGTGCCCATTGTATGAGATCCGGCTTCGCGATGGGACCGATCTCCTTGCGAACCCAGTCACTTAACTCCGTACGTAGCGCATCAGTATATTCCTCGCCAGCCATCAGTGTGACGTAGGCGTAGATGCCCTGACCTTTGATATCATGTGGATAGCCGACGACGGCGGCCTCAGCGACCTTCGCATGGGCCACGAGCGCCGACTCGACCTCTGCGGTTCCCATTCGGTGGCCCGACACGTTTATAACGTCGTCTACCCGACCGGTGATCCAATAATAGCCGTCTTCGTCGCGGCGGCAGCCGTCACCGGAGAAGTAGTAACCCTTATAATCCGAGAAGTACGTTTTCATGAAACGCTCGTGATCGCCCCAACATGTGCGCATCTGGCCAGGCCAGCTGTCTTTGATGCAGAGGACGCCTTCGGCCTCGGAACTAGTGATCTCCTCACCTGTATGAGGATCGAGAACCACCGGCTGTACGCCGAAGAAAGGGGTAGTTGCCGAACCAGGCTTGAGCACGGTAGCACCGGGGAGTGGTGTTAATAGGTGCCCACCGGTCTCGGTCTGCCACCAGGTATCCACGATGGGCGCACGGCCTTTGCCCACGATATCGTTATACCAGTTCCAGGCTTCGGGATTGATTGGTTCGCCCACGGTGCCAAGAACCTTTATGGTCGAAAGGTCATATTTCGCGACGAAACCGTCCCCCTGCCCCATCAATGCGCGGATTGCGGTCGGAGCCGTGTAGAACTGGTTAACCCCGTGCTTTTCGCAGACCGCCCAGAAACGACCCGCGTCAGGAAAAGTCGGAACGCCTTCGAACATCAAGGTTGTCGCACCGTTGGCAAGCGGTCCGTACACGATGTAGCTGTGTCCCGTGACCCAACCCACGTCCGCGGTGCACCAGAAAATATCTCCGTCGTGATAGTCGAAGACATATTGATGTGTCATCGAAGCGTAGACGAGATATCCGCCTGAAGTGTGAACCACCCCTTTTGGCTGGCCGGTCGAGCCCGAAGTATAGAGAATGAAGAGTGGATCCTCGGCACCCATCTCGACAGGCGCACAGAAATCCGAGGCCTCTAACCGCATCTCGCCGTAGTCAAAGTCGCGCCCATCAAGCCACGTTGTCTCTCCGCCGGTGCGTTTAACAACAAGGCATTTACATTCGTGCATGACATGGACCAGCGCTTGGTCGGTGTTGGTCTTAAGCGCGGTCCTGCGGCCGCCACGCGGAGCCTCGTCGGCGGTAATGACAAGCTTGGCGTCGCAACCGTTGATCCGAGCAGCAAGCGCGTCTGGGGAGAACCCAGCGAAAACGATGGAATGGACCGCGCCGATCCGGGCGCAGGCAAGCATGGCGTAGGCGGCCTCCGGGATCATGGGCAGATAGAGCACGACACGGTCACCTCTGCGCACACCAATCTCTTCCATGATGTTCGCCATCCGGCAGGTTTCGGCGTGAAGCTCACGGTAAGAGATGTGCCTAGCCGCACCGTTCGGGTCGTCCGGTTCCCAGATGATCGCCGTCTGGTCGCCGCGGATCCCGAGGTGCCGGTCGATACAGTTCGCGGAGACGTTCAGGGTACCGTCCTCGAACCATTTTATCGATACCTCACCCGAGCCGAAATTCACATCCTTCACCTTTGAATACGGCTTGATCCAGTCGATCCGCTTCCCATGCTCGCCCCAGAACGTCTCCGGATCGGAGACCGAGGCCGCGTACATCCTGCTGTAGGCCGCCAAGTCGATATGGGCGTGTTTGACGAATTCATCCGACGGCGGGTAAACAGGTCTCGATGGATGGTCAGACATGGGTATCCTCACTGTCAGGTCTTGATCGTCTGTGGTCGCCCGGGGCCGGTTCTGCTTACCCGCTATTGGGACGATTGCCCACCACACAGTATATGTCCCGGAAACCATGCACCAGATCCACTCCCGTTTCCAGATCGGCACCTACGTTCCCCGCCCGTGCCTGCCGAAGCACCCAGATGGTAACGTTCGGACAGGTTCTTTCCCAGCTGCCTTCGTGGGCCTGTTCAGCCCGTCCCGCGTGAGACGCCCATGCCCTGTGATGCGTCTCAAGCGGAACCGTGGATTGCCGGGTCGTCCCTGCCACCAATATTGGCGCGAGGCTGAAGTCACTATACCCGGCAATTCTGTAAAACGGTTGCCGCTCCGTTACACATTGACGAAAATCGTAGCGTGAGCAAAGGTATCAACATCCACATCGTCGGACATCACCTTCAGATGAAGGCGATATCCGCTGGCCTAGAAGATAAAGATGCGTTCGCCAGGTCGGCATTCAATCGCTACTACTACAGCGCCTTTCTTAACACTCGGGCTTTGCTGGGATCGTTAGACCCAGCTTGGTCTTCGCCTTCCCATGCCAGTTGTCCAGAACTCCTTAGAGGGCGGGTCCGAAAAAAGCTTAGGCAGGAGAGAATAAAAGCCCACAGGAACGGCGACGGTAGGCTGGTGCGTCGAATAGATATTGCCAAGCGGGCGGTTGAGGAGTTAGCGAAAGTCATGACAGACGCGTACGCGGTTCGTGTGGTGGCGGATTACGAACTGGAGGAACTTGTCAGCTTCGATGAGGATCGGAGATTTTCTCTCCGATCAGTTGATATCTCGGATGCACACCAATGGGAGAATAAAACCCGTATGCTTTGCGAGACTGTTGGAAAACTATGGAACGAAATCCATGACTAGGTCGGAAGACATAGGAAAAGCGTTCAAAGACCGTGGCATTACCCTAGTCGGATCAATCGTCCATGATCCAGACGTGAACCGGCATCTGGTTTTTGTGTCGGCAGAAACAGATGATGCAGGAACCCAAACTCCCACAAATCATGCAATCGCCAAGGTTGAGAGGGCGGTTGAAGAAGAGTTCGGGGATGTAACCGTCGTTCTCTTGGGTCGTGGAAACCAAGACATCGCAAAGAGTATCAAATCTGCATTGATTCGACAGTATCCCAAAGAAATTCTCAATGTATTCAGCAGCATAGATCGAGAATCGGTTTCCGTCTGGGTTGAGCCAAAATCCTTCACCACAAAGGCGAAATCCGACGAGATGAAGGGTATGGTTGCCGGCCTGGTCGAGTATTTTCGGCTTGAGCTATCGGACTTCATTAACACATCTGAACTCAACCTTCCATCCGAAACCGCTTGCGTCGGCGCAATTCGAAAGAAGGCGCCGGCTACAGTTCTAGAAATATCAGACGAACTGACGCGCCGGGGATTTCAAACCCCGAGCGAGGAGTGGATCGGCAGAATACTAGACCGATGGAGAAAGAGAAATTTCATTCACCGAAAGGCGAATGGGCAGTTTGTCATGACGTTACAGGGACTGCGGGCGCTTGGTTCCGGCAAGAACCGACGTAGTCCTGATGTCGGTCGAGCACTTGATATGGCCCGTCGTTAGCGCTAGTTTCGCGGCGTGGGGGTCTCGACGAGGGCGTGTATCATGCCCATTCGTTATGACCGAAGACAGAAGGGCTCCGCCGTTTTCGACGGCGCTCCTTCGAACCGCCGTCGAAAACGGCGGCGCTTCTGAAAGACGGCTTTGCTAAATGAGATCCCCACACCCGTGTAACGACAAACTTGGTTTCTTGGCGGATGACGCCGAGGAACTCGTGCGCCTGATCGGCGACGAAGCCGAAGAGGTAGAGAAGAGCCTCATCCATCACTACTTCGGCATGGGCCTTCCCCCAGTCACTTCGCGCTCGGCCCTGTCGGCACTATTCGGTTACAATGAAGGGTTCGTTTGGTCGCTGTTGAACCGAACACCGCGCCACTATCGCCGGTTCAAGATTCCAAAAGGCCGCAAGACCCGAGAAATATTTGCTCCCCGCGTTGGCTTGAAGACGCTTCAGAGGTGGCTTGGCACCCATTTTCAGAATTACTGGACCACTCATGAAGCTGTTTATGGATTTGTACCTGGTCGTTCTCACTTGGCCGCCGCTGAATGCCATCTTGGTAGTGAGTGGGTTGCGTCAATCGACATCGAGAACTTTTTCCCATCGGTATCCATCGGGAAAGTGAGATTGGCGATTGAACGGCTTGGATACCGCGACGCTTTCAGCCTGGATGCACTGGTCAAACTCACCTGCCTCGGTGCGGGACTCGCACAGGGAGCTCCGTCGAGTCCTGTTATCTCGAATATCGTGCTGCACGATCTTGATATGCAGCTTGCGGAATGTGCCGCCAGAAATGGCTATGTCTACACGCGCTACGCCGACGACCTGATAATGTCCGGGAGGTCTGGTTCTCCGGATGCAGCGGCTGATGAATTGGAGCGCCTGACCGTTGCGGACGGATGGAGGATAGCGAGGCACAAGATCACGATTGATCGTACGCCTAATCGGCGCAAAGTGCACGGGCTGCTTGTTCACGGTGACCGTATAAGGCTAACTAAAGGTTACAGGAACCGAATTCGGGCCTATAGGCATCTTCTCGAAAAAAACGGAGTCAAATCGAGCGATCTGGCCAGACTGAAAGGCCATGTTGAGTTTGCCGATAGCGTAGAGCGTTTTAGCGGCTGACAGGCGTTGCATTCCCCAATGGAAGCGGACCAATGAAATCAAACGCAATGACATTCCGCGAAGCGATGACTCACGAATTCCGCCCACCTGCTCCTGTAATCAGTCCCCAACATTTAGATGGGGGATGTCCGGACTTATGCGCGGATTTCTGACTTGAGCGCTGGTCTGGGATTCGCCGGCAGTCTTGGTGTTTTCAAGGTTTCGGCTGCGGCAAACGTGCCTCGGCCCGGGTAGCCACGTTCACGGCGACGTGGGAAAACATCGGATGACAGACAGGCCGAATCGGCTAAAGGTCTATTCAAGCGCATACGGAAGGGTGACCCGGAACGCCGCCCCGCCCCGACCGTGAATATAGCTCACCGAACCGCCAAGCCGGGTCATGATCTCGCGGCAGATTGCCAGTCCGAGGCCAGCGCCCCGCTCCCCGCCCGCCACCGCCAACCGGGAAAACTTCTCGAAAATAACCGACTGACTCCCAGGCTCTATGCCCGACCCGTTATCAACGAAGTCCACCTTCACGCCATCAGCGTCCCGGCTGACACCTATCTCAAGCCGTGGCATCTCGGAATCGCAGTATTTCCTGAAATTCGAGATCAGATTGATGAACACCTGCACCAACCGGTCACTGTCCGTGTAGAGCCGTACATGCTCGGCTTGACCGTCTCGGGAAATCATGAACGAACCGTCCCCGCCGTCCAGGTTCGCCGCCACAACCGCGCGCTGGAGAACGTCATGAAGATCCGCATGCTGAAGGTTCAGCGAAACCTGACCGTTCTCCAGAACACTGAGGTCCAGCAGGTCGTCGAGAAGGCGCGTGAGCCTGACGGTCTCATCCTGGATAATGCCAGAGAACCGTTTGCGTTCTTCCTCGGAGATCCCCTCCAGCATCAGGATTTCGGAGGAAGACCGGATCGACGCCATCGGTGTCCTGAGCTCGTGACTCACCTGGCTGAGGAATGCGTCCTTCTGAAGGGAGAGTTCCGTCAGTTTCTCGTTCGCGTCACGAAGCTGCCCTGCGGTATGCGCGAGTTTCTCGGACTGCGTCTTCATCCTTGCGGAATACTCCATTATCTGCGCGGTCTCATCAGCCACCGCAAGGAGATCCTCGAACGACGCCACCGAGCCCGCGACGATCTGGGCGACCATGGCATGCGCGGTCGCCGCGCCGACCGACCCCGCAAGTTCGCGTTCCAGCGTTTCCACGAATTCCGGCGTGGTTTCGGGCAATTCACCCGTCTTTCCCTGCGCATGCGCAACCTGCGCGAAGAGCTCCTGCGCCTCGGACGCACCCAGGATACGCTGCGACATGGCCAGGAGATCCTCCGCCTCCGCCGTGCCGGAGGTCCACCCGGTGGGGTTACGGGAATATTCAGACACACTCACGAACAGCCCTGCCTGCAGGCGCTCAAGCGGTTCCGGTACGCTCAGTATCGACCCAAGCAGGAAAGCGATCGCGTTCAGGGAAATGGACCAGAACACGGCATGGACCAGTGGATCGAGGCCGTCGATGCCAAAGAGCGCGTGTGGCCTTAGCCATGAGATGCCGAAAGGACCGTCCCGGAGCACGGTGGCTGTCATCACGAAAGTATCCCCGAAGCTGGGAATGAACATCGTATAGGCCCAGACTGCGAATCCGAGTGACAGGCCGACCGCCGCACCGATCCGCGTCGCCCCGCGCCAGAAAATCCCGCCCAACAGCGGCGGCACGATCTGCGCGACGCCAGTGAAGCTTATAAGGCCGATCGCTGCCAGCGCCTCACCGCTGCCGGAAAAATGGAGATAGAGAAAACCCAGCAGGAGAATGGCGCCGATTGTAAGTCGCCGCGAAAGCAACACAACATATCGAACGTCACCGGACATGGTTGCGTGGCTAGACCGAAGACTGAGCCACACCGGCATTACGACATGATTGGAAACCATTGTGGAAAGGGCAATCGCGGCGACGATGACCATCGAGGTCGCGGAGCTGAAGCCCCCCAGGAAAGCGAGCATCGCCAGATTGCCATGCCCCAGTTCCAGAGGCACGGTCAGAACGTAGAGATCAGGGTTGCCGCCCGGCAGTATCACCCGCCCGGTCACCGCGATGGGAATGACGAAGAGACTCATCAGAAGCAGATAGAGGGGAAACGCCCAGCTCGCGAACGCGACATGGCGCTCAGTAGTGCTCTCGACCACCATGACCTGAAACATCCGAGGAAGACAGATAAAGGCCGCCGCCGACAGGAAGATCAGCGTCGTCCAGCGTCCGCCATCGAGATTCCAGACCCCGATTTCGGAGGCCTCAATACGCGCCATCACATCCGCCGGACCGCCGGAAAGCCCCCAGACGACAAAAATACCCACGGCGAGAAGCGCGACGAGCTTGACGACCGCCTCCAGAGCGACAGCCGTGACGACACCGTGGTGGCGTTCATTCGCATCCAGCCTACGGGTTCCAAACAGTATGGTGAACACCGCAAGGCCCATCGCGACAAACAGGGCGGTGACGTTAAAGTCGTCCGCGCGGTCGACGGCGGCTCCACTGCCCGAGAACACCGAAAATGACTGCGCCACCGACTGCAGTTGAAGCGCGATATAGGGAGTGGTTCCTATCACCGCGAGGAGGGTAACCAGAGCCGCCAGTGAATTTGACTTACCGTAACGCGACGAGACGAGGTCGGCGATCGAGGTTATATGCTGCGATCGTCCAATTCTCACGAGTTTCCGGACCACCCACCACCATCCGACCATCACCAGAGTGGGGCCGAGGTAGATCGTCACGAATTCCAGACCGGAACGGGCCGCGTATCCAACCGCCCCATAGAATGTCCAGGCCGTGCAGTAGATCGACAGGGAAAGTGTATATACGAGAGGTGACCGAAGCCAGCGGACCTCACGGCTCACGGCCCTACGCTCGACCGCGAACGCAACTACGAACAAAAGCGCGACGTAAGCCAGGCACACCAGCACGAGCAGATCGAAATCGATCATTCCCGCGGATTTCCCGTGCCCTCGTCCCCGTCGCTATCACCGACCAACCGGCGTGACAGGAATGCCGACACCATGATCAACATGCCCCAGATGAAAAAAACGTAGATGGCTCCGCCAGCGGTTGTGACTACGTCCCGCCCCCCTGCCGCCAATATCGGAAGGATGAACAGAAAAAGCCCGATCGCCGGTACAAGCCGCGCCGCGTACGCCATCCTCCGACGCCGATAGGCATGGTGCTCCGAGAGAGAGGTTCCTCCGCCCCCGCTCATTTTCCCGTCAGCTCGCGCAGGCAGTCGAGAACCTCGTCGTTCGAAAAGGGCTTCGTCATGTAGTGACTCGCGCCCGCGCGCTCCGCCAGTTCCCGATCCCGTTTCTGACCGCGCGCTGTTAGCATCAGCACCGGAAGCGCCGCGGTTCCGGGGTCGGCGCGGAGATCCCGCAGGATGTCGAACCCCGACCGGTTCGGCAACATCGCGTCCAGAATCACCACGTCGGGCGCACGCCTGATGATCTCCGCCTGAGCGGTGGCGCCGTCGGCATGGGTATGCACCGTCCAGCCGGCACGAGAGAGAACGAAGCCAATCGCCTGAATGATATTGTGCTCATCCTCGATGAGCAGAACCCGTTTGCACATCCGCCCCTCCCCATGCGGTATGTGGATGCAACTATCGCTCAATGCGGAACGGCTGTCAAAGAGCGAGACTCCCGGATGAATGAGACTCAGCGGTGCATCAAAACCTGCCGCCGACAAGCGAGCCGGATCGGGTGGGAGCGGCCCGCCCACGCATCCGAACCCCCTCCGCCAGAGTCCGATAACCGAGGCGGAATCAGTTGCAATCGGACGTGGAGCCATGATAGCCGCAGCGCGAATGAACGCCCGTGTCGCGCGGGGTTACGAAGTGTTGCGGTTAACAGACATACAATGCGATGAATTTACAGGAAAACATGAACACACTCGAGGCGATAATCGACGCGTTTCACGAGCCTTACATGCGAAAAACGGCCTATCGTGCGGCCTTCGAGCGGAGGAAGGAAGCGGTCCCGGCGTTCATCTCATACATCGAGGCGGCCGCCGAAGCCAATGATATTGAGAGAATCGACGATTTCGAAGCGATCTTCTGGCTCATCTGTCTGCTGGCGGAATGGCGGGAAACAAGGGCATACCGGCCAATCGCCCGGCTTTTCCGCTGCGATCCGCAATTTGTCGAAGACCTTCTGGGCGACGCCGTCACCGAGCAATGCCACCGGATTATCACGAGCGTTTTCGACGGCGACCTGAGCGTCATATTCGACATTATCGAGGACAGGAAAGCGGAGGAATATATTAGATCGGCAATGTTCGACGCCCTCATCATCGTCGGACTTACGGAACCCAGGCACCGCGACGCAATCGGCGAATTCGCAAAAAGATTCGCCACGTCACATTTTGCCGATGCACCCGATATCGTCTGGGTCAAATGGACCGAATGCATCGGCCTCCTTGGATTTGAGGAGATGACGCAGCTGGTGCGCTATATGTTCACCGCCGACAGAATTCCCGATGAACACATGGATTTCAGGCATTTCGAGAGGGATCTGGAAAGGGGTCTTGATCCGATGGGCGGCGAGCTTACGCTTCAACAGAACTACTACAAGCTATGGGACGACACCGCCAGCTTCTTTCCGGACGAAGACAAACCACAACACGAAAGGCGCCAAAGACGGTTTCCGAACTGGGGGCGAAGACGGAAAACCTTCAAGTTAGGCAGAAACGATCCATGCAGCTGTGGCAGCGGCAAAAAGTACAAGAACTGCTGTATGGGAAAGAAGTGACGGATCCCGCCGCAGCGTTGCCCCAGGAGTAAACCCCGGTGGCCTGGTCGCCCCGGATATCGCGCAGAAGACTCAAAAAGGCCATTGGATAGCAGCCAGGCGATCCATGTGTCCGTGCGCTTTGCGGAGCGAGCGGTTGCGAGGTTTCACCCGACCGGCTTCGATCATAATCTTCTGGAATTCCTCACAACCGGTGCTGGGTTGTTGCCCGCCGGGAATGGGCAGAGATACATCGAGCCGCGGCTGGCGAGATATGGCTGTGCGGAGAGGTGGCGGGAAGTTGGAGGGGCAGTCCAGCTGGATGGCGTTCGGTATGCCGGAGAGGCCTTGAGCCTTTCGTTGGGATCAATGGCGGGTCGACTGCAGGCCCGGCAGACAGGGCCCGCAAACCGACGATCAAAGTCCTCACCTGAGATGGAAGGGATTCTCTACCGGAACTGCCGCCAATCCAGGTCACCCGCCTTCCAGAAGAATCGACATTTCGCGCCGCGCATCGCAGGAAGCGCTCGGACAGATGCGGCAACTTGTTCCGGCCAAGAGGACAGGAAGATCCGGAAAGGTGACGCGGTCAGCCGGCAGTATGAGCATCGTGCCCTCGAATACCTGCGGCGCGTGGAAACCCACCTGACCCTTTGGCTGCGCGACGGCATAGACCAGAAACCGGATCGGCTCCCGGCCATGAATCCCAATAAGTGCGCGCACGGGCACAAATGGGCGGCCCAGCGCCTGAAACAGTGGCCATAGCGGACATGCGGCGCCAAAACGCGGCAGCGGAAAACCGTCCACGGTCTTGCGGAAAGTAAGAGTGCCCGAACTGTCACAGGTCACCAAACCGATGCGCCCGACCCCCTCGGGCGTGGGCAACGCCGCCACCCGCCGCAGGACCGCCGCCAGATCGACGCCGAACTCCTCCGCCAGAACCACGGGATCGAAGTCCAGACTCTCGGCCCGGTCCTGGAAGTCCGGTAGCGACATACGCACTGCATCAGCGCGGTACCGCTCGAAATAACGCCGGGCCAGTGCCCGCCCGGACATTGACTCGATTCCCGGAGTCTCGGTCAATAGCGCATCCACAGTCGTGGGCGACCGCATTTCCAGCTCGGCGATGTGATGGTCCCGCCGGGTAAGCCATCGCTCAAGCTCTTCCTGGGGCGAAGCGGGATCTTTCCTCTCATTCTCAACCACATCGAGATACGAAGCCAGAGACTGTCCCGCTTCCGCGAGCCGCTGGCTGTCCTCGTGGATGTTGCGGTGGAAGCGGTCACGCCATTCATCCTCGATGTTCTCGGTATTAACCAAAATCGAAGCGGCCGACCTTATGGCGGTAGCGGTGTTCAGGACCTCATGAAGCGACACGGCGAGATTGGGGTCGTGCGCCAGACGGTCGGCCAGACTCTCGACCTTACGCTCCAGATCGTCGATGCGACGGAACTGCGCCGCAACCAGTTCCGCCCAGCCCGGAAACCGTCCGGAGAACTCCTCGGCACGATCCGCCTCGACAGGGATAGCGGGCATATCCGCGACCGCCTGATGAAGAGCGGCAACCAGCTCGGAATCGATACCTTCCGCAAGCGAACCGACTGCGACATCCAAACGCCTCGCGATGTCACCAAGAAGCTTGCCGCCGATTCGACGCCGATCGTGCTCAATAAGGCTTAGGTATGCGGCGGAGATCCCGACCTCGCCGGCCAGTTGCCTCTGGGTCCGGCACAGCGCCACCCGCCGCGCACGGATCCTGCTTCCCGTCAGGCCTCGCGGCGGCATTCACGATACTCCTTGGCTTTCATGACTGCCTCCTGGACAGAATCCATGATCTTCAGGGGCCGGTAAACGACTTTACTAAATTGGCCCAGATTCTGTCAATTTATTAACACGAATCTGTATCTATCTGAATGTGTTATTGCGGTGTTTTCATTTGGCCATCAACACTGCCGCCATCTTGAAAACAAATGGTCATGCCCATGGGGGCTATGCCATTCCATCGGACGACAAGGGAGGATACCTCATGTCCCACACCACACTCACCCGCCGGGGCGTGCTGAAGACAAGTGCCGGGTTCGGCGCGGCACTCGCCACCCCAACGGTCTTCACCGGCGCTTCATGGGCCAGCGAGTCCGGCTATATGAACGCTCCGGGCGACAGTTCGGTCACACTGGGTTTCAACGTCCCCCAGACCGGCCCCTACGCCGACGAAGGCGCCGACGAGCTTCGCGCCTACGAACTGGCCGTCGAGCACCTCAACGGCGGCGGCGACGGCGGTATGCTGGGCACCTTCTCCTCGCAGACACTCGACGGCACAGGCATCCTTGGCCGCAAGGTCGAATACGTGACCGGAGACACGCAGACAAAAGGGGACGCGGCGCGGGCTTCAGCGAAGTCGATGATCGAGAAGGACGGGGCCATAATGATCACCGGCGGCTCGTCCTCAAGCGTCGCCGTCGCCGTCCAGGGCCTCTGTCAGGAGGCCGGCATCATCTTCATGGCCGGGCTTACGCATTCGAACGACACGACGGGCAAGGACCGGAAGGCGAACGGTTTCCGCCATTTCTTCAACGCCTACATGTCCGGAGCGGCTCTGGCTCCTGTCCTTGCCAACGCCTACGGTTCCGGCCGGAAAGCCTACCACCTGACCGCCGACTATAACTGGGGCTGGACCCAGGAGGAATCGATCAAGGCTTCCACCGAGGCCGTTGGCTGGGAAACCGTCAGCGCCGTCCGCACACCGCTCGCGGCGACCGACTTCTCTTCATACATCGCACCGGTGCTGAATTCGGGTGCTGATGTACTCGTCCTGAACCACTACGGCGGCAACATGGTCAACTCATTGACCAACGCGGTTCAGTTCGGCCTTCGTGACAAGGAGGTGAACGGAAAGAATTTCGAAATCGTGGTGCCGCTCTACTCCCGCCTCATGGCAAGGGGAGCAGGCGAGAACGTCAAGGGCATCCTCGGTTCCACGAACTGGCACTGGTCGCTTTCCGACGACGGATCCAAGACTTTCGTGCGCTCTTTTGGCACCAAGTACGGCTTCCCGCCAAGTCAGGCGGCACATACGGTCTACTGCCAGACGCTGCTGTATGCCGACGCCGTCAACCGGGCCGGTACGTTCAACCCCTGCGGTGTGGTCGAGGCTCTCGAGGGCTTCGAATTCGACGGTCTCGGCAATGGCCCGACGCTCTACCGCGCCGATGACCATCAATGCTTCAAGGACGTTCTGGTCGTGCGCGGGAAAGAAAACCCGACCTCGGAATTCGACATTCTCGAAGTGGTTGAAGTCACTCCGGTGGAGCAGGTCATATATCCCCCCGATCACCCGATGTTCGCCGGCGGTGATCTGGGAACGTGCAACCCGGGCGTCTGACCCGTAATATGCAAAGACAATCGCGGGGCGGTATCTCCCGCCCCGCGGAATCCGGTTCTGGCTCCGGGCGCACGATGGCGGCCCGGCGCTGGCAAGCCAGACGGTGACAAAAATGGACGCAGTGATCCTTCAGGTACTCAACGGCCTGGACAAGGGCTCCGCCTACGCCCTAATCGCGCTCGGGCTCACGCTGATATTTGGAACCCTTGGTGTCGTGAACTTCGCGCATGGCGCCCTATTCATGATCGGCGCCTTCTGTGCGGTTACGCTACAGCGGATTCTGACTTTCAGCTATTCGGTCATCGATGAGACCCAGAAGGATTTCCTCGGAAACCCGCTGAAGGTCGAGACTCCATACGTGGTGAGCTGGTTTGGGGAGGCGGCTGGAAACTCGATCATCGACTGGTCGGTTCCACTCGCGATCCTGTTCTCAGTCCCGGTCATGATCGCGGTGGGCTTCACGATGGAGCGCGGGCTCATCAAACATTTCTACAAGCGCCCGCACGCCGACCAGATTCTTGTGACGTTCGGTCTGGCGATCGTCCTGCAGGAGATCGTCAAGGCCTATTACGGCGCGAACCCCATTCCCACGCCGGCGCCGGACGCGCTGACGGGATCGTTCGACTTCGGTGTCCTGATGGGCTTTCAGGAAAACGCCATCATCTACCCCATCTGGCGTATGGTCTATTTCTTCTTCGCGCTTGCCATCATCTTCATGGTATTCGCCTTTCTCCGCTTCACGACGTTCGGAATGGTGGTTCGGGCTGGCATGGCCGACCGGGAAACCGTGGGGCTTCTGGGCATAAACATCGACCGCCGCTTCACCATAATGTTTGCGGTCGCTGCCTGCGTCGCAGGCGTCGCAGGCGTTATGTACACGCCGATCAATTCACCAAACTATCACATGGGCATGGATTTCCTGGTCCTGAGCTTCGTCGTGGTCGTCGTCGGCGGCATGGGCTCTCTCCCCGGTGCCGTGCTGGCGGGCTTCCTGCTGGGCGTCCTCGAGGCCTTCGCCTCCATGAACGAGGTCAAGGCGATCGTACCCGGCATCGACCAGATCATCATCTATCTCGTGGCGATCGCGATTCTGCTCACCCGGCCACGGGGCCTTATGGGGCGCAGAGGCGTGATGGAGGAATAGTCCAATGATTGGCCTCAACAGAAAGGACGCCGTTCTATTCATCACGGTCACGGCTCTCGTCATCCTCGCGCCGTTCATACTTAACCCGTTTCCGGAGGGAACGGCGATGGCGCAGATGTTCAATGCCGGCTATCCCGACCTCATGCAGCGTTTCGTGATCTTCGGTATACTTGTGATCGGGTTCAACATCCTTTTCGGACTCACGGGCTATCTATCGTTCGGCCACGCCGCATTCCTTGGGATCGGCAGCTATTCGGCCGTCTGGATGTTCAAGCTGCTCAGCTACAACGTCGTACCGGCGATCGTTCTGGCGATGGTCGTCTCCGGCATTGCCAGCCTGATTATCGGATACATTGCCCTGAGAAGGACCGGCATCTACTTCTCGATCCTGACCCTGGCGCTCGCGCAGATGTGCTTCAATCTGGCCTATTCGGTTCTGGGAAACCCGCAGAAAGGCATCAACCTGACCAACGGGGAAACGGGCCTCCAGGTGTACACGTCCGATCCCCAATACCTGATGGGCGAAAACGCACCCGAGCTTCCGCACCTTTTTGGCCTGGTCATGCGCGACAGCCTTGAGCTTGAGATCGGCAGCTGGGCGTTCACGCTCAATGCGGGATACTACCTGTGCGGCGTCATCATGCTTGTGACGTTCTACCTTTCGATCAGGATATTCCGATCACCGTTCGGGTTGATGCTGCGGGCGGTAAAGTCCAACCAGCAGCGCCTGAGCTACACAGGCCTCAACACCAGACCATATACGCTCTGCGCATTCGTCATCTCGGGCATGTACGCCGGACTGGCGGGCGGTCTCCTCAGTTCGATGGATCCCCTTGCCGGTGCCGAGAGGATGCATTGGACGGCATCGGGAGAAATCGTGATAATGGCCATCCTTGGGGGCGCGGGCACACTGATAGGTCCAATTCTGGGTTCGGGATTCATCGAGTATTTCAAGAACATCCTTTCCAAGATCAACGATAACCTTCTGCACCAATGGCTGTCGATCCTGCCGGACGGTCTCGAGGACGGTCTCGTCTGGGTCCTGCACTTTTTCGTCGGCAAGGGCTGGCACCTGACCCTCGGCATCCTCTTCATGCTCGTTGTCATATTCCTTCCCGGTGGCCTCGTGGAGCTCGGAAAGCGGATCGGCGGTCTGTTTGACCGCTTAAGGGACGCGGCGGAGGGTTCCGGCAAAGAACGGGGTCAATTCCCGCGCAACGCGGCCGAATAGGGAAGGACCGAAGGATGGGAATCCTTGAAGTCAAGGGCGTCAACAAGCGTTTTGGCGGGCTGAGGGCACTGGCCGACGTGAATCTCACCGTTGCCAAGAACAGCCTGCATGCCATAATCGGCCCGAACGGAGCGGGCAAATCGACGCTACTGAACTGTCTTGTCGGCAAGCTTGTCCCCGACACGGGAAGCGTGATGTTCGACGGGCAGTCGGTCCTTGGCCAGACGCCACACGAGATCAACCAGATGGGCATCAGCCGGGTGTTCCAGACGCCGGAGATTTTCGCGGATCTCACCGTCAGGGAAAACGTGATGATTCCCTGTTTCGCCAAACGGGACGGTACCTTCCGGATGCGCGCCATCCGGCAGGTGGACGCGGAAGTCGATATCAACGAAATGGCCGAGGAGATACTCGTCGATTTCAACATGCAGGACCGCATCGGCCATCATGCGGGCAGCCTCTCGCGGGGCGACAAGCGGCGTCTTGAGATCGCCATGTGCCTTGTTCAGCGGCCACGACTGCTTCTGCTTGACGAGCCGACCGCGGGAATGGCGCGGGCGGACACCAACAGGACGATCGATCTGCTGAAGGAAATCCACGCGAACCGCGACATAACGGTGGCGATCATCGAACACGATATGCACGTCGTGTTCAGCCTGGCCGAGAGAATTACCGTGCTCGCACAGGGATCACCGCTTGTGGAAGACACGCCTGACAACATCAAGGGCCATCCTAAGGTCCGCGAAGCCTATCTTGGGGAGGCCCACTGATGACCCTGATCGAGGACACGAAGTCCAAGGCATACGTGAAGCCGGATTTCTCGCGGCATGCGAATATGGCGGAAACCGCGCCGGCGTTCCTCTCAGTATGGAACGTGCACGCCTATTACGGGGAGAGCTATATCGTCCAGGGCGTCAGCCTAAACGTCCATGAAGGCGAGATTCTCGCCCTCCTCGGCCGCAACGGCGCGGGAAAGACATCGACTCTGCGCACCATTGCGCGGCTTGACAGCCCCCAGGTTACCCAAGGTGAAATCTGGCTAGACCATAAGCACCTACATACGATGAACAGCCATCAGGCGGCGGTCAATGGCATACAGCTGGTGCCGGAGGATCGACGAATCATCTCGGGACTGACCGTTGAGGAGAACATCCAGCTCGCACGGATCGCCGAACCCACCGGCTGGGCACCGGAGCGTATCTTCGAGCTCTTCCCACGCCTCGGCGAGCGCCGTAGGCAGGAGGGCGTAACCCTGTCGGGTGGCGAGCAGCAGATGCTCGCTATCGGCCGCGCCCTCGCCCGCGACATCAAGGTTCTGCTGCTGGACGAGCCCTACGAGGGGCTTGCGCCGGTCATCGTCGATGAAATCGAAAAGACCCTGAACATCATTAAGGAGCAGGGCATAACCACCGTGATCGTCGAACAGAACGCGGTTCGGGCCCTAATGCTGGCAGACAGGGCCGTGATCCTCGATACCGGTCAGGTCGTTTTCGACGGCACCGCACAGGAAGTTCTGGATGACGAGGCGCTCCGTGCGGAATACCTGGCCATCTGAAACAGGATCCCTGACACCGCATATGCCCCACAACTGCCCGGTTTTCAGTCAACATGGACCGGAGAGTAGTTCCACGGCCACATTCTCGCATCACCGCTGAATGGATATCTTTGTCCAGTCAACCGTCTCGGTCTTCCACCTTCCCGTCAGGAATTCTCCGCCAACTCGGCCCTGACCTCGAGCAGGTTGCGCACCTCGCGCCCGCAGGCCACGGCGACGAGATGGACGTCCCGCCCGCGGTACCTGTCGGCGTAACCCCGCTCCCGCATCTGCGCGAACGCCGCCGCGAGCGCCGCCTCCGCGCCGTCCGGGCCCTCCGCCATCTTGAACTCAAGGATGAAGATCTGTCCGCCAAGCTCGACCGCCATATCCGCGCGGCCGTGGCTGGAGGCCTCCTCGGGCCGGACCTCCACCCCGACGGCCCTGAGGCACATGTGCAGGAGGCTGGCGTACCAGGCCTCGTGGCGCGCCAGGTCGTCCCGGCTGTGCCACTGGTAGGGAATGCCCGACAGCCAGGTCCTGAGCTCCCGGGCGAACCCCCCGAAGTCACGCGCCTCAAGCAGGTCGCGCAGGCTCCTGCCCTCCTCAAGGGGTACCCGGTCCCTTTCATCGAAATGGGCCAGCAGCTGGTCGTTCAGGCTCAGCTTCACCTCCAGGTTGGGATAGTCCAGCCGAAAAAAGGTCCTGTGGCCCTTTCTGATCTCTTCGGCAATTGTCAGGTAGCCGGTCTGGAACATCAGCGCATCAACGCTGATTTCCTCCACCTCAAATTTCGAAACCAACGATTCGTCTGCCAAGCATCCCTCCAGCTCCAGCGGGCTGACTGACTTTGACTTCAATGTGTCGAACAGGAAACTCGGCGAGCCAGTCTGGAACCAGTAGGGTTTGAAGGTTCGGTTATCAAAGAGCAAAAGCACATCAAAAGGATTATACACCCGGATTTTTCCACCCCAACTGTAGCCATTATACCAGCGGCGGATTTCATGTCTGTCCAGCCCATCAAGTTCCTGAGCGAAAACAGTGTCGATATCTCCGTCCGTGTAGCCGCAGAGCGTGGCGTACCGGGGGTCCAGGCTGATGTCCCTGAGATTGTTGAGGCCTGAGAACAGGCTGACCTTCGAGAACATGCTGATGCCGGTGACGAAAACGAAGCGGACATGTGCCGCGCTGCCCTTGATTATGCCGTAGAGGCCGCGCAGGTACTCCCGGTTGGCCCGCGCCAGGGCCGGGTCGCCGAGCGTGTCGAGGATCGGCTTGTCATACTCGTCCACGAGGACCACCACGCGCTGGCCGGTCTCGTGATGGAGGCGGTAGAGAAGGGTCTGGAGGCGTTCGGGTGCGGTATCGGCGGCGTCCGGTGGATCAAGTGCCGCGGCATGTTCGATGAGGCCGAGCTGCGTGAGAACGCTGCGCCTGACGTCCTCCGGTTCGCCATACTTTCCGTCAAAGCTCAGGCGCACCACCGGATGGGTGACCGACCAGTCCCAGTGGGGGTGGATGTCCAGTCCCCGGAACAGCGTCTCCCGACCCTCGAACAGCGCCCCGATCGTGTCCACCAGCAGGCTCTTGCCGAACCGGCGGGGGCGGGAGAGGAACCAGTGGTCGCCCCGCCCGACCAGATCCCGGATCAGCGGCGTCTTGTCGACGTAGTAGCTGTCGGTTTCCCGCAGCCTGGCGAAGTCCTGGATGCCGATGGGCAGGCGCTTGCGGGTCATGGCGCATGCCTTTCATGCCGTCCAACCTGCCGAAAGACACTCCGCCCCATCGCAAAACACGATGACATGGGTTCGTCGCCAAATCGCACTGCATCAAGATTGACCACCAATACCCTTGAACTTTTCAACATATGCAGATGTTGGAGCCTCATACGCCCAAAACCTTGATCACTTCATCGCCCAGGTGATTGATGACCTTCACGGCAATCCGACCTGATTTCGGTTTTGCGAAAGGTCTTGATACCGTGCGTTTTAGACCGTCCCAGGCTTCTTCGTCGATCTCACCCTTCAAGGTGTTCCTAAGCGCCTTGTAGGGCACATCCGCGCTGGGAAAATAGGCTTGACGGACGAAGAAACTTTCGCCGGAATAATCCGTGTCGATGAACCAACAGGCGATATCGCTGGCCTCGGAACTGACGACCGCACCCGTTGCAGGTCTGAAAATATCGACACCCAGCAGTTCCACTCTTAGCCTGTCACCATCCTGTTTGACCTCGATATCCGGTTCGCCAAAGACAACGAACAGGTTACCGCCGCCAGCCTTCAGATCACTCGCCATCCGCTGCCGGAAAGCCCCCGACACATCATGGCCGGGGGCTGCCCATCATCCGCGCTGCGACGTCAGTTCAGTGCGGCGTCCGAGATTTCATGGGTCCAGCCACCCTCCGGCCGGTCGGTGATCACCGGGTCGGACCCTCCCGCCAGGAGAGTGTCCACCGTCCGATCGAAATCGGCCGGATCAAGCGCACCGTTTGAGCCCGCGGTCAGCTTCGCGATCTCGCCCATCATCCGTTTCTGGTGCTTCTCGGTCTGGGCACCGGTCTCGTCGAATTCAAGGACGATCATCGCCGCCTCGTCGGGATTCTCCTCTGCGTATTTCCAGCCCCTCATTGAAGCGCGTACGAAGCGAACGAGCTGGTCCCGGAACGCCGCGTCCGAAAGCCGGTCCTCAAGCACGTAGAGACCATCCTCCAATGTGGCCACACCCTGGTCCTCATACTTGAAGACGACAAGATCATCCGGAGCGAGCCCCGCATCAATGATCTGCCAGTACTCATTATAGGTCATTGTCGATACACAGTCCGCCTGACCGTTCAGGATCGGGTCGACATTGAAACCCTGTTTGAGGACCTCAACTCCCTGTTCCGATCCATCCGTCGGGATGCCAAGCTGTGACATCCAGCTCAGGAACGGGAACTCGTTGCCGAAGAACCACACCCCGAGCGTCTTTCCGCCGAAATCCTCCGTCGACTCGATCCCGGTATCCTTCCGGCAGGTCAGCATCATGCCGGAGGATTTGAAAGGCTGGGCTATGTTCACCAGCGACAGGCCTTTTTCCCGTGCGGCTAGCGCAGCTGGCATCCACTCCACCGTCACGTCCGCGCCCCCACCGGCGATGACCTGGGTCGGCGCGATGTCCGGGCCACCGGGCTTGATGGTGACATTCAGATCCTCTTCATCGTAGAACCCTTTCTCCAACGCGACATAATAGCCGGCGAACTGCGCCTGCGTGACCCATTTTAGCTGCAGGGTCAGGTCGTCCGCCGCGTGGGCGGCACCCGCAGTCAGCGCGAGCGCCGCGATCGTTCCGGTAAGTTTGCTCATCAGTCTCTCCTCAGTTCTGCTGTCCATATCAATCAGCTCCTTTGTGAGGGATGCCAGAATGTCGCCCCCCTCTCCATCAATGCCACCGCGCCGTAAAACAACGAACCCGCGATGGCCGCCACAGTTATCTCCGCCCATACCATGTCAAGCCCGAGCACTCCGACCTCGGTTGAAATCCGGAATCCCATACCACGGGTCGGGGATCCGAAATACTCCGCCACTATAGCTCCGATCAACGCAAGAGTAGTGGAGATCTTGAGCCCGTTGAAGATGAATGGCATCGCGGCCGGCAGACGCAGTTTGAGCAGCGCCTGCCAGTAATTCGCGGAATACGTGCGCATCAGGTCACGCTGCATCGCCGTTGTATCGGCAAATCCCTGAACGGTATTGACCAGCATGGGAAAAAACACCATAACCACCACCACGGCCGCCTTGGACTGCCAGTCAAACCCGAACCAGTTCACCAGTATCGGCGCAGTGCCGACGATCGGCAGCGCCGCGACGAAATTGCCGATCGGCAGAAGACCGCGCTGCAGGAACGGACTTCGGTCAATCGCCAGTGACACGAGCAATGCGGCACCGCAGCCGATCACGTAGCCACTCAACGCACCTTTGAGCGCGGTCTGGACGAAGTCACCCCAGAGCACCTCGGTCGAGACCGCGAACCGCGCCGCGATCGCGCTCGGTGCCGGAAGAATCACTGGTGAGACCCGCAGTCCAAGCACCAGACATTCCCAGACCACCAGTACCGTGATCCCGAAAATCACGGGAACCGCCAATCGCCCGGCGCGGCTGTCGCGCCAGCTGGAGCCCGCTATGCGCACGTTCAGCCACCAGGCCGTCAGCCAGACCACGACGGCAACCACGACCGGAACCATATCAGCCGACCCAGGCGACGGCAACACGCGCCACCTTACGGTTATGGAACACTTTCGCGCACCCGTTCATCGCGAAAAACCCATCCGTCTCGCCGTAACCTTCTGCAGGCCGGCCACCGTACCCACGAGTGCGGCCGCCAGACATGCCGCCATGATCAAGGCGGACCAGATCATGATGGGATTACCGAACTGATCCCCGATAAGAATCCGGGCCCCAAGTCCCTGTATCGCGCCGGTTGGCAGCTCACCCACGATCGTGCCCACCAGCGCCGCGGCAATCCCGATTTTCAGCGAGGTGAAGAAATACGGCATGGACGAAGGAAACCGGAGTTTCCAGAACGTCTGCCATCCGTTCGCGCCATAGGTCTTCAGGAGGTCCAGCTGCATCCCATCCGGACTGCGCAGCCCCTTGGACATTCCCACAAGCACAGGAAAGTAACATAAATACGCTGAGATGATCGCTTTGGGGACGGCGCGTCCCTCGACTCCCATTGACGCCAGGACCACGATGATCATCGGCGCGATGGCGACGATCGGAATGGTCTGGCTGATTATCGCCCATGGCATTAACGCCATCTTAAGGGTGCGCGAATATACGATGCCAACAGCGGCCAGAATTCCCACCAGCGTCCCCAGCGTGAAACCGGCGAGCGTGGAGGACAGCGTGACCCAGCTATGGAAGACGAGACTGCGCTTGGAGGTAACCTTTGTGTCGATGACGGTCTTTTTCAGTTCGGCCAATACCTGATGGGGGGGTGGCAGCCGCGGCCGTTCCTGTCCCATGGCGTCAGCAACGATCTCGGACACGCCCAGTTCCTGACCGGATCGTTCGGCCTGCGCCAGCGTCCATCCGGAGTTCATCCAGATCGAGCCCGCATACCAGACCGCGATGAGTGCGGCCAGTACAGTCAGGATCGGGAACAGGCGGCTCAAGGCGTCCTCGTCCATGTCCACAGCGGGCTTCGGCCCGGACGACACAGGCAAGGAAACCCGCCGTCCCGTGCACCACGACGGGTCAGGGCATTGCCCTTGCTCCACCATCCCGCCCGGTTCCAGACGCGTCGCACAACCCGGGACGCATGGAGATAAGGATCGGAATGCCACATGGCGGGAGTTTCCTCATTCATCGTAGGCGTGCCCGGTCCTGAGCCCTTCACGCACCCGCTGCGCAAGCGCCAGAAACTCCGCTGAGTCACGGATGCCAAGAGGCCGCTCGCGCGGAAGCGTACTCTCGATAACGTCCGAAATCCTTCCCGGTCTCGGGCTCATCACCACGATCCGGCTTGACAGGTAGACAGCTTCCGGAATCGAGTGGGTTACGAACGCGATCGTCTTGCCCGTCCGTGCCCAGAGACCCAGAAGCTGTTCGTTCAGGTGATCGCGGACAATCTCGTCAAGCGCACCGAATGGTTCGTCCATAAGAAGGATATCCGCGTCAAACGCCAACGCCCGCGCGATCGAAGCCCTCTGCTGCATGCCTCCGGAAAGCTGCCAAGGGTACATCTTCTCAAACCCCGACAACTCGACCAGATCGAGAACACGCGATACCCGCTCGGCCATCCGTTCCCGGGAGTATCCCATGATTTCGAGGGGGAGACGCACGTTACCCGCGATCGTGCGCCAGGGATAGAGGCCCGCCGCCTGAAACACGTAGCCATACGCCCGGCTCTGGCGCGCCTGATCCGGCGTCATTCCGTTTACGGAGATCTCACCCCCTGTCGGACTCTCCAGACCGGCGGTGACGCGGAGGAAAGTGGTTTTCCCGCAGCCCGACGGCCCGATGAAGGAAACGAACTCTCCCCTGCCGATCTCCAGATCCACGCCCTTGAGCGCGTGAACGGAACCGTTCCGCGTCTGAAAGACCAGATCGAGCCGTCTTGCGGCAATCACCGCTTCCCGCATCTCCCGCCTGCCCCCGCCGGATGCGCGCCGTCAGACACCGGTCGCGGGAATGCCGGATCGCTGGACCGGGCGTGGCGCGGTCAACTCCTTCCAGGTAGAAAGCGCCCTGTTGACGGGGTTGCTGGCCTCGCGCCTGATGTATTCCCCGTGGCCCTCCCTGGCATTCACCTCACCGTCGTGCACCGCCACATAGCCCCGGGTCAGGGTGAACCTCGGCAGACCTTTCACATGACGGCCCTCAAAAACGTTGTAGTCAATGGCCGACTGTTGGTTGGCGGCTGTTATCGTCTTTTCCTTTCCGGGATCCCAGACCACTATATCTGCGTCCGCACCGACCAGAATGGCTCCCTTTCTCGGATAGCAGTTCAGGATTTTCGCGATGTTTGTCGATGTCACGGCAACGAATTCGTTCGGCGTCAGCCGCCCCGTATCCACTCCGTGCGTCCAGAGCATCGGCATCCTGTCCTCAAGGCCACCGGTGCCGTTCGGTATTTTGGTGAAATCCCCCACGCCGAAACGCTTCTGTCTTGTGGTGAACGCGCAATGATCGGTGGCGACCACCGAGAGTGACCCTGACTGCAGGCCGGCCCAAAGCGAGTCCTGATGCTTACTGCTACGGAATGGCGGCGACATCACCCGTCTGGCGGCGTGATCCCAGTCGCTGCTGAAATACTCGCTTTCGTCAAGCGTCAGGTGCTGGATCAACGGTTCGCCCCACACGCGCTTGCCCTGCATACGTGCCCTTCGGATCGCCTCATGCGCCTCCTCGCAGGATGTGTGTACGACATAGAGCGGTACACCCGCCATGTCGGCGATCATGATCGCCCGGTTCGTTGCCTCACCCTCTACCTCCGGCGGTCTGGAATAGGCATGCGCCTCGGGGCCGGTATTGCCCTCGGCAATCAGCCGGGCGCTGAGCTCGGCCACCACATCGCCGTTCTCGGCGTGGACCAGCGCGATGCCACCCAGTTCCGCCAACCGCTGGAACGATGCGTACATCTCGTCATCATTCACCATCAGCGCACCCTTGTAAGCCATGAAATGCTTGAAGGTGGTGATGCCTTCCTTCTCGATGACGGTCGCCATTTCATTGAACACCTGCTCGCCCCACCAGGTTACCGCCATGTGGTAGGAATAGTCGCAGCTCGCTCTCGAGGACTTGTTGTGCCACATGCCGAGAGCATCGTGCAGACCTTGTCCGGGGCTTGGAAGCGCGAAGTCCACAACCATGGTGGTGCCACCGCTCAGTGCCGCGCGGGTACCCGACTCGAAATCGTCGGTCGAGTAGGTACCCATGAACGGCATCTCGAGATGGGTATGTGGATCGATGCCGCCGGGCATCACATAGCAGTCCGTCGCATCAAGGGTTTTGTCCGCACTCAGCCCGTCACCGATCGCGGCGATTCTTCCGTTCTCGACCAGTACATCGGCTTTGTAGCTCAGATCGGCTGTGACGACGGTTCCGTTCCTGATTACTGTGCTCATGGTTCCATTCCGCGTTCGGGGCATTATCCGGGCCGGTACGTCAAACCCGATTTCTCCAGGGTTGCCGGTTCGGCGTCTCCAGGCTCCGAGTTAGGTGTTTCTGGCCGGAGCAACGCGAAGCGACGTTTCATTCCACTATCTCCGCGGTCTCGACCACGGCATGGAAAAGCACCTCCGCGCCCGCCCGGGCCCATGCCGGCGAGATTTCCTCGGCTTCATTGTGCGACAGTCCGTCCATGCAGGGACACATGACCATCGCCGTCGGCGCCACGCGGTTGATCCAGCAGGCGTCATGACCCGCACCCGATATGATGTCGCGGTGGACGTAGCCGAGCCGTTGGGCGGCCATCCGGATCGCCTTTACGCAGTCCCGGTCGAAAGTCACCGGATCGAACCCACCGACCTTCTCGAAGTCGACTGACAGTCCCATATCGTCGGTAATCCGCCGCGCCCCGACATGGAGGCGCCGCTCCATGTCTTCGATCACCGAAAGCTGGGGCGACCGGAAATCCACAGTGAACACGGCCTTACCGGGTATCACGTTGCGCGAGTTCGGGTGGATCTCGATGTGTCCGGCGGCACCCACGGCGTCAGGCCTGTGACTCAATGCGATCTCGTCAACCAGTTCCAGAACCCGCGCCATCGCCAGCCCCGCGTTCCTGCGCATCGGCATTGGTGTGGAGCCCGTATGCGCGTCCTTGCCGGTGATTGTCACCTGGGTCCAACTCAGACCCTGCCCATGCGTGACCACGCCGATGTCCTTACCTTCGGCCTCAAGTATCGGACCCTGCTCAATATGCAGCTCGAAGAAGGCGTGCATCTTCCTGGCGCCGACCTCCTCGTCACCGCGCCAGCCGATGCGCCGCAGTTCATCACCGAATCTAAGCCCTTCGGCGTCCTCTCGGGAATAGGCCCAGTCCTGATGATGAACGCCTGCGAACACGCCACTCGCGAGCATTGCCGGAGCGAACCTGGTACCTTCCTCATTGGTCCAGTTAACCACTACGATGGGATGGCGCGTCCTGATGTCCAGATCACTCAGCGTACGGATGATCTCCAGCCCACCGAGCACTCCCAGAACTCCATCGAACTTTCCGCCTGTCGGCTGGGTGTCGAGATGGGAGCCGACATATACGGGCAAGGCGTCGGGATCGGTTCCTTCACGCCGTGCGAACATGTTACCCATCTGGTCCACACCCACGGCACATCCCGCGTCCTCGCACCACTCCCGGAACATCGCACGGCCCGCGGCATCCGCGTCGGTAAGTGTCTGGCGGTTGTTACCGCCTGCGACACCCGGGCCGATCTTCGCCATCTCCATGATGGAGGTCCACAACCGATCGCCATTGATCCGCAGGTTCTTCCCCGGCGACGCCACAGTCATGTCCTCACCCCGCCGACGGGAGCGATGGCCACGACTGGCCCACGCTGAGCGGCCCCGGACTCCACGGGCCCGCCCACCGTGTGCGAAGACCTTGATCCACGAGCGTAGGTCCCATTGCCCGGGAGCGGACCCGTACGGCCCAGCCCGCTCGTTACCTTCATCGTTTATCTCCTGTATGCCGCGGGGAAGGCAGTGTATGATCGTTTCCGCAACGGGTTTGACCAAACGGTCAGGACTACGCTACCACCTCCACTCTGACAGTCAAGGACTCCGAAGAGATTTGACCGAACCGAAAGACGGACGACGCGGAGCCGGGTCCGCATCCGGCACCAGACCGCGAACCCGAATCCAGGAAAGAAACGTTTCGGCCATTCTCGAAGCGGCCCTGGAGGAGTTCTCGCGGCACGGTTTCAGGGGCTCGACCCTTGACCGGATCGCGGAACGGGCTCAACTGTCCAAACCCAATCTGCTATATTACTTTGAATCCAAGGAAGCGATTCACATCGCGCTCCTTAACGGGCTGCTCGAGAACTGGCTGGCACCCCTGCGGGCGCTCGATCCGGCAGGCGATCCCATCGAGGAGATCCTGGGATACGTGAAACGGAAACTCGAGATGGCGAGAATACTGCCACGTGAGAGCAGGCTGTTCGCCACCGAAATCATCCAGGGCGCACCGCGTATGCTTGACGTCGTCGAAGGTCCCTTGAAGGATCTGGTCGATGAGAAGGCTGAACTGATCCGCGGCTGGGCGGACGAGGGCCGCATCGCCGCCGTCGATCCCCATCACCTCATATTCTCGATCTGGGCCACGACCCAGCACTATGCCGACTTTGACGTCCAGATCCGCGCCGTTCTCGAACCGACTGGAAATGCGCATTTCGCGGAGGCAACCCGTTTTCTGGGCCATCTTTATCGCAGGACCCTGACGCCCTGACCAATCTTTGACATTTTGTTGAAAAAATCAATAGAAACAATGATGTAAAAACCTATGATGCTGCGAACCTTGATTTCGCGAGGAAATCGCCAGGCCAAGCGGCGTTTCGGTACCATACAATGGTCTCGCGGACATTCCTTGCCGGGAGCGCGATCCGGATCGCCTGATAGGGCGCGATCCGGCCGGCATCCGGAAGGGCCGTCCCGCACATGTCCGACGTGCGGCCTTCGGGACGGGCGAAGGTGGTTGCCCGGCGCTGCAACGGGCGCAGTACATTGCGGATCGTCATCCAGCCCGCTCGCGTGCCGGCTTGTTTCACGCGCGTGCGGAGAACCCGGATGGCCTGATCGGCGATCACGAATATCAACAGGGGCCCACCGGCCCGGTGAGGGTGCGCCTGTGGCACCAGAACTGGAACGACGTCGTCCATACCCGCAGGACCCGCAGGTAAAACGCTCCGCGAACACGGAACTTTTTCGGATCGGTGGCAGCCTATCCGGTCCTTCGCAAGCGAGCAACGAGGTGGCGCGGATATTACGAAACCAGATGACTTCGCCTGAGAGGACCGTCGGTCTTGGAAAGATCTTCGAACATCCCTAAAGAAGCGGGTAAGCGGACAATAGAAAGTAGTGGAATATCCTCACTGCCGTCCCGCTTGAACGTATGGCCAATCACAGTCTACATTACGGGAAAGTGAAGATGGCATTCAATCGAGACGGGCTTCGGGCGTTCATCGGCCAGACCGAAGGCGCGCCACCACCTGTCTTTGCCGGCAGGCAGAATGTCATCAAGGACATTGAGAATACCGCTAGACTTGCATGGAACGGCAGAGGGGCGGTGGCGCATGGCGCCGCCAAAGCAACCCGTATAATCCAAGGGGCACCGGGGGCCGGCAAGAGTTCGGTCCTGGCCGAACTGCAGAAAAGATCGCTCAGGGCCGGCGACATTCGGGTTGTCAGTCTCTCCAGCGAAGTCCTGACGGCGGCCGTGCCGACGGCCATCCTGACGATCGCCGCAGCCGGCGGTCTCCCTCCGGAACGCTGGCGGAATGTCCAGGCCAGGATCTCGGGTGGAATATCGATCGGTATCGCCAACCTTGCCACCGAAGCGGGATGGACCGGAACACCGTATGAGGCACCGCAGCATCTCACTTCCCTAAAGGAGATTTTTCCGCCCGAGAAATGGAAAGCACCCGTAATCGTCGCCATCGATGAGGCACAGCGCTTCGGGAGCGGGATCGAAACCCCACACGCACGTCTTCTGCAGGGAATCCACGGCAACTCGAACAATCTACCCCTAATGCTGGTACTTGCGGGCCTCGGCGACACCGCTGACCGGGCCAGTGCGATGGAGCTGACCCGGGGGAGGAAGATCCACGAAATCGGAGCGCTTGCATCCGACGAAATCCCGGCCTTGACAAATAATTTCTGTCGTAAGTTCGGAATGGATCCGGAAGGACATTGGGAAATGCTCGATTCCCTCGTCAATCCCTGCGAGGGTTGGCCCGGGCATCTTCACTTCGCACTGCAGGCGCTCGGCCGGGAGGCACTGGGAGCGGATGGCGATCTCGCCCGCATCGACTGGCGAAAGGTCGGGAGAGAGGCGGCTGAGAGCCGTATCCACTACTACCGAGCCCAGCAAAGCCGGGAGATGGAGGAGGCCACCGGGTTGGTGGCGGCGGTGCTGAGCGACCTTCAAACGGGCCACAGGAGGATCGATGTGATCAACAGCATCAACCGGCATGTCAGCCGTGGGGCTGGTGTAGAGTGGCAATTGCCCGAGAGCATGACAGCCCGCCGCCTAGCCGACCACCTCATCCATCAAGGCGCACTGCACAGTCATGAGGACAAGACCATCACCTGCCCGATTCCCTCCTTCCGGGCTTTCCTTATCGAGGCAGGTGGGCTGACACCGGCCAAACGTCCGCCCGTCACTCCCTGATGCGGCGTGGAGATGGCACCGGATGGCCGCGACCAGTTAAGTGGCAGGGAATCGAGCGGTGTTCCCCGGTGTTCGCGAACCGGCCGCGTGATGGTACGCAGGCCTGAGTAAAGTGGATTGCGGAGATAGGTTGACAGCAGGGTGTATCCCAGATT
Organism: Paracoccaceae bacterium; assembly: GCA_965221405.1. Taxonomy (GTDB): domain Bacteria; phylum Pseudomonadota; class Alphaproteobacteria; order Rhodobacterales; family Rhodobacteraceae; genus JAPOUP01. The sequence continues at coordinate 493,242 of CBDCSE010000001.1, forward strand.
CCGACAATCGGCTCATCTGGCCGGTTCGTACCGGCCGGAAGTCGTTAGTTTTGCCGGCCAAACGGGGAATGGGAAGGGTGCAGCACGAGCATGCGCCGATAATCTGGACACAGCCATAACAGCAGCTGATACCAAACCAAATAAGTAATCACAGATAGACTGATGGGAGCGCCATGCTGTTAGGCACCCCGTTATTTTGCGTGTGATCGGCGCGGCCGTCCCGTATCCTGTGTTTGGAAACAGGCGGAAGGAGAACGGCAGTGCCGTGAAATCCGGGATTCCTGTCTGTGATTACTTATTTGGTTTGGGTAACTGCTCACCCCTTCCTGGGGGCAGGTTCGGCATGGTGCAGCCTGATCATGTCGGCGGCCTTTCCGGCAGGCGCGATCCGGATGGCGACGGGGGGATTGTATCCGGGCGCGGCCATCGAGCCCAGGTGGCCTGGGATCCGGCACCGGGCCCCGGCGTGGGTCCGTGTCCGGAAGCATCCGGACACCTTCATCCTGGCCCTGGCCATCCCGGTCCTGCGCTCTCCGGCATTGCTGGTGAAGCCGGCGTCCGGGTCGCCCATGAAGCGCGGCACGGACTCCCCGTGCCTGACGGGGCGCCCGTGCAGGCTGTGCGCGCCGGACCTGTCGGTCCGCCCGCGCTTTCCCTTCGGGCGCGGGGGGATGTCGGGCATTTCCCTGGCGCCCTGTGTCAGGATGGTCCGGTACCGCCTGCGGATGCGCCGGCATCCGGCCCCGGCCAGGACCCTGGCGCCGCTCCTGCTGATCCTGTGGCAGGCCCCGCGCGGCAGGCCCTTCATCAGGCGCGCCCGGCGGAAGCCGCTGGACCCGACGGCGAAGGCGGGTCCGCGGAGGGGGTGGGCGCCGCACGGCCGATGCCTGCACCGGCCGTGGACGGAGTGGCCCGCCCGGCAGTCGTGGACGGGGACTCCCCGGCAGCGGGGAATGGTCCCGGTCCCGTCGGTCGCCTCCCTGCCGCGCCTGCGGTGCGGGAACTTCAGGGCCAGGGACCCGTCGGCGGGACGTGGAGCCATTCCGTCCCGCCGCCGGCCCGCAGGCCGGTCCCGTCGGCATGCGGGGCCGGGCGTTCCGGGAGGTGCGCGGCGGCGGCCGCCTCCCATGACATGGGCGCGCCATCAGGCCGGCGCACCCGGCCGGGGCAGGTGGCCCCGGAGAGCCTGGGGCCGGAGACCGCGTGGCCCGGCGCGACGGCCCGGCGCGGGGAGGGCATGTGGGCGACGGGCGGGTTGACGGTGAAGGCCTGGAGGCCGGCGCCGTACCGCAGCGGGCCGGGCATGCCGTCGGGGAACCGGCCCCCGGTCCGGGCCCGGCAGCCGGGGCATTCCCTGGCCCCGGCGTCCACGCGGCGCCCGCCGGCCCCGGACACGATGCCGTGCAGGACGCGGCGCGCGCGTCCGGCGGGGCCGACGCCGGACAGGCCGGCGCCGCAGGCGCCGCAGGCCCCGACGGCGACCGTCTCCCCGGCGACGGTCTTCCGGAGGTTGCCGCCCGTCTCCAGGTCCGGCTTCGCGCCCCTGCCGCTGTCCCTGCCGCCGCGCCGCGCGGTCCCGTCCCTCTCCGTCCGCGACGGCGGGAGGCCGGAGTTCCGGCCCGTCCTGCGTGTCGCCCTTTCCGGCAGGACGGTGATCGGGACGCCCGGCAGGGTGAACGGGACGCGGATGACGGCATCGGCCTCCCGGGACACCCTGCCGTCCCTGCGCGGTTCGGCGACGCGCGCCCGGGCGTCATCGGGATCCCCGCGCGGCGGCCTGCCGTTCACCGGCGCCGTCACCCGGCCTCCACCGCCATGGTCGCCGCCAGCACCGCCAGACGCCCGGCCGGAGGCATCGCGGCGTGGCGCCGGCCCCGGTTCTCCGCCCTGCGCCTGACCGTCTGGCGATGGGTGAGGTTCCATCCGGCGAGGGACGCCCGGTGCAGCCGGTCGGGCCCGAAGCCGGACCGGACGGTCCCGGTGACCACCGCCGCATGGCTGTTGGCCCGCGGCGGGACCGGGCGCCGGCCGGCAGGGTGCGTCCCGCAGGGCCGGGACGGGTATCCGGAGATCATGGCCTGGCGGTCCAGCGGCTTCAGGAGCGTCAGCGGCGCCACATGCGCGGCGTCGTCGGGACCGTGCCGGCAGCGGCGCCCGGACCGCCGGGTCGCCTGCAGGTGGGGCGGGTCGCGGCAGGCCGGCCCGCGGCCCTGGAACGGGAATGCCCCGGGAAAGCGCAGGGCGCATCCGTGACGCGGCTCCGCGGCGCCGTCGCCGTCGAAGCCCTCCAGGGCGCGGCGACCGGGATCGATGCCGATGCTGCGGATCGCGGGCGGCCTGCGCCTCATGATGGCGCCGCCCCCAGGGAACGGCCCGATGTACACGTCATGGGGCGGCATCGCCGCGATGGTCGCCTGGCTGGGACCGGACGTGGCCCTGGAACCGAACCGGGAAGCCATCGCGGAAGCCTCTCCGCCTGCCCGGATCAACGCATGACCCGTGGACAGGCCCCGGAGGCTATGCTGTCAGATGCGGATCCTGCAGAAGGAGGAGCCGTTCAGGCGGCCCGCGACAGGCCAGTCACGCTGCGCAGGCGAACATGCCTGACCCAAGGGGTGAGCAGTTACCTCTGGGTTAACGAACGGATACGCTAAAGGCCCGCTTTCTTGACGAAAATATCTCCAAAAAACTCTCGGACAACATCATTCATTTTCCGGTCAGCTTTTGGATTCCATTTTTCCATCATGTCGCCATATTTTCCTTCGAACTTCTCACCCTCAAATTCGTAGGCGTACAGGTTTTCATGATAGAACAATATTTCCCTTAATCTGATTTCAGAATCAGAGAAGCGACCGAAGTCATAATCCGCACCGGGAGGCCCGCCGGTAACGAACAAACTCACCAAGTCGTCTGTGTGGTGAAATGGGTCTTGGGGAATATCAGAGTGACGCCTGAAGTAGAATACACACTTAAAAACTAATTCTCCATCTACCGAGAAGCTCTGTGTGAAGAACCATGTTTGTCTGGCCCTACCTCGCTGACATATCTCGCGCCAGGTTGGAAAATCTATGATCTCATGGTTTTCATGCCTCACCAAGAGCACTTCGGACTCCGTTCGCAATTCCAGCGCTGCAGCCTCAAAAGCCGACTGTATCTCCTGCATGCGGTGAGCCCACACCAGATAGTTTTTGTGCTGTGTGCCTCTCTTCTTTGATCTAGCGCGTGACGCTAGGGCGGCGACCCACTCTTGACGTTCTTTCCTTTCATTCGCTATCCCAGCCGCTTTCGAAATTACCGCCAGCTGCCTGTTTGCCAGAATTTCAACGAGTCCATCCCAATCGTCGTTGTCAGCGCCGGCTAGCGCATCATAGTAGTCGTCTCGGAGGGAAGACGGCACACCGGTAGGAAACAATTGACCGCGCAGCAAAGTGTGGTCCTGAAGCAGACGGGCCGTTCTGCCGTTGCCGTCCAAAAAGGGATGGATATGGGTGAACCTATTGTGCAGCCAGGCCGCCCTCATGATTGAGTTCACGGATGATGAGGCGCAAAAGATCTTTACCAGTTCACACATCAGAAGAGGCACTTCCGTAAAGTCCGGCGGCGTGAACTGCGCCTGCGATATCTTGACGTCTCTCGGGCGGTAGGAACCTGGCCGCTCACCGACGTTATGCTCAATCAGTGCGTGGATCTCGCGAATGAGTTTCTCGGAAAGTTCCTCGCCCTTCATTGCGGTCTCATAGACATACTCGTCCGCCTTGAGCGCGTTGTGTATTTCCTGTTCCGATTTCGACGCGGACTCCGATATGGTCATGCTGTCCATGATCGCCAGGGTCTGGCGTCTTGTCGCGATAATTCCTTCCATGTTTAGGCTTGCCGTCACACGGTCGGGCAGAAAGGCCATTTTGATCCGGTCTTCGGTCTCGGGCGTCAGCGGACGCAGCTGATCGAACTCGGTCTTTGATTCGTCCACCTGCTCAAGCAGCTGCCGCACTTCTTGGGACAGAACGATTTTGTCTGGGGCGCTTAATCCAATCAATTGAAGTCTCCTTGTCAGTTGATCGGTAGTGTCTCAGTTTGAGTGCGCCTAGGGTTCGTCCGCATCGAAATAGGCGTCGTCAATGCTCTTCACTTCGTGGGTCTGGGTTACCCGCACCCCGATGTTGTGCCTTACCAGCAGAGAGGCCAGCTCGACGCCATTGATCGGGACTATGCGCTTCGGGCTTTTCTTCACGTAATCCATCGCGGCCGGGGTGAAGTCAGACGTCGTGACGAACACGCCCTTGGACGTTCCCGCCGTGTCAATCGCGCCCGCGAAGTTCCGCAGGTCGCCCTCGCCGACGTTGTTGCCCTCCGCGTATCTCTTGGCCTGCACGCAGACCTGATCGAGGCCCAGGGCGTCCTCATTAATGGTGCCGTCTATTCCATGGTCTCCGGTCCCGCCGGTCACGCGGGTCATTCTGGCGTCACCGCCACCATACCCCATGGCGCTCAGGAGCTTCAGGACTATCCGCTCAAGAAAGTCCGGGTCGGCTTCACGGACGCGCTTCAGGAGATCGGCCCGCAATTGGCCGACCAATTTGAGTGCGTCGCGCGCCAACGCTTCTTCGAGACTGTCGGCATCCTCCGGGGTCCGTCGCGGAGTCGCCCTGTCGTCTGGCCCTGAAGCTTCAGCCGTCCGCTTCCAGTTCACGTAGGCGGGAAATTCCCGAAGCACGTTGATGTCTATGCGCGAAGGGTTGCGAGCCAGCAGCCGCCCGCCGTCCTCCGTCAACTCATAGGCTCCCCGGCCAATCCGCCTGAGAAGCCCCGCCCTTTCCATGTAGACCACGGCCCAGGAAACGCGGTTGGTGAGGGTTGACTGACGCCCGCTGGGAAGCGTTTCCCGGATGTCCCCGTCGGTCAGGCCGGCCGCCCTGGCGACGGCCCGGCGAACGTCCGCCAGCGAGGGCCGCTCACCATCGGCGTACGCCTTCAGGGTTGGCAGCATGAGCGTCTGGAAGTCAGGAACTGGCATAGTAGGCCTCACGCATGGCTGACATTCCTGCCCTTTCGGCGACATTTGATCGATCCCGCCTCATTAAACCGGATTAATGCGGAGCGCCATGCCCTCGCAATGAGAAGCAGTCTGGCTCCCGGAACGTCCCTTACCGGCTGGCGATAGCGGCGGTCCGCGACGTTACCGTGACCGCCTGGCGCATGCCGCCTCGTTAACTCGAAGGTAATCGGCAATGATCTTGGATATACTCGGAATGGGGTGAGCAGTTACTGGTTTGGTATGATTTCTCATTTTGACAGCGTTCCCACATGATAGGGGTTCGAAGCTATGATTCCGGCAAGCACGACTGACAGTCAGCGTATCAACCTGCGACTGAGCGCAGCCGCGAGGCAGCGTATTGAGCGTCACCCTGGAAGTTTCGTTCTTGCAGATGAAGAAGACCGTGTGACATTCCCTGACCCAAAGAACGGGGAGGGTCACCTTCGGCCTTTCCTCACGAAAGCGTCAAATCGGCCAAATTCTCTGAACGCCAAAGACATCAATTGCATCATCCACGCTGACTAATCCCAGACTTTCAATCAAACTCTGCGCGGCCAACATCCGATCAAATGGGTCGCGATGCCAGCCATCAAACGAGCCAGCCCTGCTTGCGTGCTCAACTGAGACCGGTAGCGCCATCATTGACAGTTCCGATACATAATAGTTTGGGCGTTTTACGATATCGTCGACGCCAAGCAGTTTACCTAAACGCGATTTGGTCGCGATTTCCCAAATCGACGCGGCGCTCACATACACATCACGGGACGGGTTCGTGATCAGATCCACTGTTGCTGCCGGCATATGTTTGGTGTCACCCGTGGCAAACCAGATCAATGCGTGTGTATCAAGCAGAAGCCCCGTCATTCGCCTTCCCAATGACGCAGTTCATCCGAGCCCAACGGGTCCAAGACATCCCCCTTCGCTTCCAGATTTCCGAACCGGCCGAAGCGTCGACTCCTGCGGTTTGTGACGGGAACCAAACGCACAGCGGGCTTTCCCCGTCGCGCGATCACCACCTCTTCACCAGCTTCTGCACGCAAGATCAAATCCGATAATGTTGTTTTTGCCGTATGAACATTCACCTGCATCGGCTCCTCCTCGTTCATAGCTAGATATCTAGCTATGAACGAGGAGGCATTCAAGCCCTGAAGCTAGCGCTCCTGTCAGGACAGGTGCTGATAGCAAGTCCGCTTGAACATCGCCACGATAGGTTGACAGAATACAGCATACTGAATTCCTGTTTAACAACAGACACAATATAATGTGGTTTGTCAACCTATCTTTTTAACCTCCTGAGGAAAAACCCGGTTTCGCCCCCCCCCGCCGGACACAAAATGTGGACATGCCTTGGTCAAAGGGATAAGCCTTTTCACATATTCGCACGGTTCAAAGTCAGACGCATTTGAAAGGGCGGCAGCGAAGACGCCGATGCCCGAGATGAGGGCTACACCCACAGGTGCCCACTTTCATGGGTTTGGGTTTGATCCGACCGCGTTTTCCGTCATTGGATTGTTCGGATGCGTCGTCCAGTCCCCGTGATCGGCCACGACCTTCCTGCCGGTGCGTTCATCGATCGCGCCAACCGGCAGCCTGTCCATCGTGATGCAGCCCTCGACAGGGCAGACATTTACACAGAGATTGCAGGCCACGCATTCAGCATCGATCACCTCGAACACCCGGTCCCGGGACATTGATATCGCCTGGTGGCTCGTGTCCTCACACGCGGCGAAGCATCGCCCGCAACGGATACAGGAACCTTGGTCTATGCGCGCCTTGGTCACGTAATTCAGGTTCAGATTCTGCCATTCGGTCACGTTCGGCACAGCACGACCTACAATGGCGGAAACCGATCCGTGACCCTTTCCATCCATCCAGGTTGACAGGCCACTGATCAGTTCCTGAACCACTTTGAAACCGTAGGTCATCGCGGCGGTGCAGACCTGAACGTTGCCCGCACCCAGACTGAGGAATTCCGCGGCATCCCGCCATGTGGTCACCCCACCGATCCCGGAAATGGGAAGACCCGCGGTTTCAGGATCCCGCGCGATCGACGCAACCATGTTCAGCGCGATCGGCTTCACCGCGGGTCCGCAGTAGCCCCCGTGACTGCCTTTGCCATCAATCGACGGTTCCGGGCTGAAAGTATCCAGGTCCACGGATGTAATTGACGACACCGTATTGATCAGCGAAACGGCGTCCGCACCTCCCGCCTTGGCGGCCCGCGCCGGATAGCGGATGTCGGTGATGTTGGGGGTCAGCTTGACGATCACCGGCATGCGCGTATTCGCCTTACACCAACGGGTCACCATCTTGATATAGTCCGGCACCTGGCCGACGGCCGATCCCATACCCCTCTCGCTCATTCCATGCGGGCAGCCGAAGTTCAGTTCAATGCCATCCGCTCCGGTGTCTTCAATGAGGGGAAGAATCGCTTTCCACGCAGCTTCGTTGCATGGGACCATGAGCGAAACAACCAACGCACGATCCGGGTGGTCGCGCTTCACGGCCCTGATCTCGCCCAGATTCACCTCCAGGGGCCGATCGGTTATCAGTTCGATGTTATTCAGACCCAGCAGCTGCCGATCCGCCCCCCAAACGGCACCGTAGCGCGGCCCGTTGACGTTAACGATCGGCGGACCCGCCTCACCCAGCGTTTTCCAGACCACTCCGCCCCAACCGGCCTCAAAGGCCCGTCGGACGTTGTATTCCTTATCCGTTGGCGGGGCGGACGCTAGCCAGAACGGGTTCGGCGATCTGATGCCGACGAATTCACTTGTTAGATCGGCCATTTCTACACCTCCTGATCTGCGGTTGCGGAAGGCTAAACGTCAGATGCACATCCTCGACCACCTGTCCAAGCGGTCCACCGGCCGGATTCATTGTCGTTGAGACGTCCACACCCATTACCCCGTCGCCGCAAAAATGTCTGGTCCGGTGTCCGGCCCCATGACGGCCCACAGCGCTTTCCGCGGAACTTTCATCGGCTCGGCAACGGGTCTCGCGTCAATACCCTGTTGATGGATTCCGCGGCGTCACGTCCCTGCGCGACCGCTGTCACGGTTAGGTCATTACCTCCGGTAGCGCAGTCACCGCCGGCCCAGACACCCTCCAGAGAGGTTGCCCCGTCCACATCTATCCAGATCTTTCCGCCCTCAAGCTCCAGCACCCCGGGTACTTCTCCGAGCCGCTGGCCGATAGCCCGGAATACCTGATCCGCCGGCAGACTGAAGGTTTCGCCGGTTCCGGCAACCCCGCCGTCAACATCTCTCGTATATTCGAATTCAATCCCCCTGAGGACTTCCTCCCCGATCAGGGCAACCGGACGGGCATTCATTACAAGCCGCACGCCCCTCGCTGTAGCCAAATCCCGCTCGTATTCACTCGCAGACATCCGGTCACGCCCACGGCGGTAGACTATGGTGACGTTTTCGGCTCCGAGAAGCTTCGACTGTACCGCAACGTCGATCGCCGTCATTCCACCGCCGATAACAACGACATTGCGACCGATCTCCATCATCATCAGATCTGTGGCTTGACGCAAATGGGCGATGAATGCGATCGCGTCGGTCACGTCTTCACTTTCCTGGAAGCCGGCACCGAGAGAATTGACGCCGGCGAGACCAATTCCCAGGAAGACGGCATCGTGTGTCCGCCGGAGCTCCCCGAACTCCAGGTTACTCCCCAATACCTGTCCCTGGCGCAGGTCGATGCCCCCGATTCCCAATAGCCAATGGATTTCGGCCTGGGCAAAGCCGTCCACCGTCTTATAGCTCGCGATGCCGAATTCATTCAGGCCGCCGGGTTTTTCCCGAGCGTCGTATATAACCACATCGTGGCCATACATCGCCAGACGATGGGCACAGGAGAGGCCTGCTGGTCCGGCACCCACTACCGCGACCCTTCGGCCAGTTGCGGCGGCGCGCGCGAACGGATGACCGTTGGACCTCATCACAACGTCGGTGGCGAAGCGCTGAAGCCGGCCTATCTGTACCGGCTTTCCCTCCGCGGCTTCCCTTACGCAGGCTTCCTCGCAGAGGGTTTCCGTTGGGCAGACCCGTGCGCACATGCCACCAAGGATATTCTGGCTAAGGATCGTGTGCGCGGCCGCCTGCGGGGTTCCCGTGACGATCTGTCGGATAAACAATGGGATATCAATTTCGGTAGGGCATGCCGTGACACAGGGCGCGTCATGGCAGAAGTAGCAACGGTCGGCGGCAACGGCCGCTTCATGTGGGCCGAGCGGCGGGTGGAGGTCGGCGAAATTGGATTCGATCCGCTCGCGCTCCAGCCTGGCTGCGGCGATACCGGGAGTCAGGGGCGAATTCGACATTCCGGGCTCCAGAAAACATGCGATTCCCGTTATCATGCCACGTTCTGAAATTTTATCAATCGGTAAAATTTTGCGGCAATGTCTCAGTTTGCAGCCCCGGCACCACTCCGCAGGAACGCTTCGTATGCTCAGCGAATCAGTAATGACTAGGGGATGTGGCCGTGCAGAAGCTGGTGCGGATTCTCGTTGAAGAACCGTCCCCCGGCTCCCGCCGCCCTCCCGTTCACCGCCCGTGTCCTGTGCATGGCGGCGGTGCACGTCGCCGTGAGACCTCAAGTGGCGTTGTCATCATGCCCGACGTCGGGGGCAAAACGATGCGGGCCCGGTATTTTGGGCGTCTCCCAGGGTCCGGCAGGACAGGCCTGAAGGCGCGGTTGAGCCACGAAGTGTTCCATTGGCTGAAGCGCGGAAAGGATCTCAAGGTCGTGGCGATCATGAACACGGCCCGGGAAAGCTGGACGTTTCCGGATACGCTCTGTCCAGATGTCATGCTTGTGGACTTCTGGCACTCGGTCCAGCATCTGAAAGCCGCGGCTGAAGCTGACCGTCGGTCCGGGAAATGGCGCCAAATCTTTCGCCCCATCCCGAAGGGGATTATATACCCCCCAAAATCACGCCCATAGTTACAATTCATCCTTGCCTTAGGACGGCGCACCCGATAGGGTGGGGACACATCCTGAGAACCCATCATGATACACTTCACCACCTAGATCCCGACATGGGCGACGCGCCGGACATCCACGCGCTTTCGGAGCGCCTCGCCGTCCTGGAGGAACGCATGAAGACCATGCAGACAGAATACCGGACAGACATCGCGCGGCTCGCGGAAGACATGGTGAAGCGTGACGCGGCGCGTTCGGAGCGTGACGCGGCGCGTTCGGAGCGTGACGCGGCGCGTTCCGAACGGGACGCAACCGCGCGATGGTGGCAGACCGCCATCCTGATCGCCGCCCTTGCGGCCCTGATCACCTTTGCGCCCAATCTTCAGCGGCTCGCGGCGGGCCTCTAGATCCCGGCGACGGCCCGCGCCTCATCAATGGAAAGCCCCGGCTGCGAATCCGTTCCGACGAGTGCCCGGACGCGTCAATCTCCACGCGCTCGCCCAGTGCCTTGGTGAGTTCCGGGGCGATGCCGTTCGCGAACACCCGCTGCGCCTCCCGGATCCCGGACGCGCCGCCCGTGCCGTCCGCCAGCGCCACAGGCACCCCGCAGGTGCCAGCGGCCTGCGCCGCCGTGGGTCCGCGCGGATCTGCGCCGCCCTTCAGCGTGGCGGGGTGCTGCAGGGCCGGACGGTTCCCGGCGGCCATCTCCCGGTCTCCGTTGACGGGGCACCGGGCACCATTCCTCCCACAGCGTCAGATGCACGCGCCGCCGCGGCAGGAACCACCGCGACGGGTCGGGGACGTACCATCACCAGGGCCGGGCGCGGCGTCCGTCCAACCGGACCTCGGGGAGGTGCTGCCGCCGAGGCCGAGTACGTAACGGGGACGGGGACACAAGGAACGGCCGCGAGCGGAACGCGGCGAGGAGGCAATCTGTGCGCTGGATAATCCCAGAAACGCTCGGACCAACGTCCGGTTCGCCGAAACGCCGATGCTCCCAGCCGTGACTACGGGCGGGCCGTCGGCTGGAATGATCGGATGAAGCACCTGGGGGACGTGCTGACCGGGCTCCGTCCACAGCTACCGGAATCCCTGCTGGCGGGAGAGGGCTGGGACCGTCTGGTCGCACGCGTCGGCAGGCTGCCCGCCGCCGCCGCCGCCGCCTGCGGCTTCGAGCTGCGACTAGGCGTCCCGGAACCGTCTGCGGATTTCTCCCTCGCGGTCGGAAAAGAACCGGTCGTAAATTATTACATCGCGCAGGGCGAACATGCTGATCCAGCATCCCCGGAAGCCTGGCTCAAAGCATATCTGACCGGCGAAACCCAGTCGGACAGCTTTTTCAGGGGTCTGCTGGTTGGATATGACCTCGTCGATGCTTATAGAGAACGTCCGACTGACTGCCCGCCAGCCATCAATCTAAGACTGGCGCCCACGAACGGGCTACTCCAGGCGGGGTTGGCGCCTGATGTTATCGGAACGGCCCTGGCGCACGCCGTGGGCCGCGGCGGCGGCGACCACTGCGAGCGTAGAGCTGTCGGTCGTGCATTCGATGCGCTGCCGCCCGGTGCCTCGATCGTTTTCGCCGCAGTCGCGCCGGATCGCCCGAAGACCGTCAAACTGGTTGTTTCGCGGATCCCGGCGGCCGATGCGGGCGCTTTCGCCACACGGCTCGGATGGGCCGGCTCAGTTCCAGCACTTTCCGAACTCCTTTCCGGGATGAGTGATGTGTCGAGCGGTTTCATGATCTCGATCGATCTCACGGCGGACGGCGCGTTACCTGGGCTGGGCCTGGAACTCTACCCGGAGCATGCGTCCGACAGCCACGACGACGGAACCCTGCTCACGACCTGGCTGAGGACGACGGCAAAGGATTGGCACGACCTCACCAACCGTCTGGTGTCCATGAAGCTGTGCCTGCCGACCAAGGCTCTAGGTCTTCTCTCCTGGCCGAAGCGCATCAAGGTCTTCGGCGGAACGGGCGTCTACGGGCTGTACATGGGAATCAACCACGTCAAGATGACAATCGACGGAGAGGACCTGTCGGCGAAGGCCTATGCGGGACTGGAACTCCTGCCACTGGCGCGTTGAGATAGCGGGAAACACCCCCGGCGAGGAGAATGTCGGAGCCGCCCAAGACACAGATATCCGCATGACGTTTGGCTGCCACCACTAGTCGTGTTCCCAGTCGACCATTTTCTCATGGCGGAGTGTCGAGACCGTACCGTCGAGCATGGTGGTTGGAATCTCGGCCTCGAACCGAGCCCTCCTGCCCACGGGATCGGGATCGACTTCATCAAAAATCGCCAGTAAGCGCACCTCTACGGTCCGCCGCAAAGGTGCGTCCTCACGTGTTGTCGGATCCTTGAACGCCGTATGAAATAACGGACGTAGGTTGGCTTTCTCCTCGCGGGTATCGTGCTGCCTGAAGATGAGCGCCTCATCAGGTGCCATACGCGGGAAATAGTACCAGCACTGGCCCATATCGTGGATCAGGCGGCAGTCAACCAGGTATGTCAGAGGTTTCGTCAGCCGCGCACGGTCAGCGTAAACTATATCGGCCGGATCGACGGTCCTTCCGTCGCAGAGAGCCAAGGGCATGCGTTCGATGTCCCTGTCGAAATCGATGCTCCGCCAGATATTGTATAGGGCGAAATGCCTTCCACCCACATCATCAAGGACATCTTCGATATATGCGCACACGTCGGAATGCGCCGCTAATGCGTAGGAGCCACGGCCGTTGGGGCCGGTACCCAAACCATCGCGGAACTCATGCTGCTTGACCTTGGCCTCGACGCACCCAGTGGTCGCGCACACCAATTCGCGACAATGCTCATGGAACCGGCCAGTGACGATCTCGTGGTCATCGAAATCCATAGGGGCCAGATTGTCACTCAACAGCTGAAATCCCTCACCACCAAGGTTCGGTGCCTGGCTGAGAGCACGCGCGTCATAAACCCTTATAGGCTTGAGCAGAAACAGTTTGCTGTTGTCCTCACGGGTTAATCTGGTGCCCCGGTACCTGGGATTGACGAAGATGGCATCGGATACAATGAAAGGAGCATCAATATGAAGCGGTAGTCGAAACATGATTATCTCCGATCTGACAGACCGCATCCGCGCCGAACCGCCGCGGGGATCTGGAGACGCCGTCGGATACCATCATGATCATCCGGACGGAATCGGCCCGGATAGATACCTGAAACCCGGGAAACCACCGGATGATGCTTTAGTGCAACCCAAAATGACCAGGATTCCGCCAAACGTTTCTGGCAGCCACGATAAATGGTCAGTTGATCAGGTTCAGCAAAAGAGCGGGACTGGCAGTGATGGGGGCTCCACTATGAGACCCCCCAATCGGCCTCCAGATCCGGCTTGGCCGCACCGTCCGGTTGACGGCGGTAAACCGCCGCATTCAACGGAGCGATCACTCGCCTGCCGCTTACCAGGCCTGTCCGATGAAACCTCCAGCCGCATCCCGCATTTCCTCATCGGAGAGACGGCCACCCATCGGCGGCAGAACAAGATGCAGATCAGTGGCGCTATCCTCGTGTACATGGATGGTGAATGCGTCTGGCACATCCAGACCAGTCACTTCCTCGATCACAGCCTTTGGATCATCCATCAACCGTGCGCGGAAAGCAGAATCCTCATCAGCTCTAGCCTTAATTTCGTTTTCCATTTCCACCGCTGTTTTCATCTTAGTTCCCCGCTCATAAGGCTCTACAGAGTGGCTGTAGAGACAACATTAAGGATCAAGAACAGTCTTCAAGGCCCCACAGCCAAAGCTTACCGCCCAAACCTTGGCTCAACCAGTAGCCGATCCCGGGAGAGATGTCAAGAAAAACCGGTCCCAGACACCAGCTTCACCAACGAACAAGCCAGAACTCATTCCCGGCACGGGCTCAATCGGTTTTGAACGAAGGCCGCTTCGCGGCCAGATGGGCGGTACACTTAGTCTGTCCTGACTGACTGGCGTCGTTTTCTTCATCGCGGCTGTTGCGTGCCGGGCTGGCTATGCTCCGCTCCCCTGGCGCCCCGGAGGTCGGGGCGGTCACAGCCAGAGGAGTCAGCCATGACATCGAACAGGAAGGTATCCGGCAGGTCTCCGGCCCGCACGGGGATGGCCGGGGTGATGGCCATGAAGGGTCTGTCACGGAACACGCGGGAGACCTGTCCGGCCAGCGTCTGCAGGCCCGCAGGACACTGGGGCCGCGCACCGCAGGCGCTGTCCGCCGACGGGATCCGGTCCTGGGTGACGGGACTGATCGGGCGGCGCCTGTCCCCGCGCGCGACCAACGCCGGGACATCGGCGCTGCGCCTGTTCCCCGCCGACGCCATGGGAGAGCCGGGGAAGGTGGAGGGCCTGCGCTGCCGCCGCGTACCGGACAGCCTTCCCCGTTCCATCCCGGAGGTGGCCGCGCTTCAGGTCGCCGACGTCAGGGGCGACGGGGGACCGCTCCGGATCCGCGGCGGCAAGGGCGGCCACGGGCGCATGGCCCATCTGCCGGGCCCGGTGCCCGGCGCGACGGGACGGTGCTGGCGCGGAACCCGGCCGCGGCCCTCCAGCTGGCTGTTCCGCCGGCAGGGGCCCAACCGCCCGATCACCGCCGCCAGCCTCCGCACGGCCTTCAGCGCGCGCCGCGACCGAGCGGGACCCGGCCGCGGCTCGCTTTCCACTGCCTGCGCCACGCGGTCGCCACCCATCTGCATGAGCGCCGGGCGGGGACGCCCGGCGGCGTCGCGTACCGGTGCGCCGGCTGCGGCCACGTGCATGCCGTCTGGAAGTCCCGCCGCGACCGCCACTGCCCGTCCCGCCGGGAATGCCGCCGCGCGCGGGCGGATGGACCCGGATGCCGCGTTTGGCGAGACTGTCGGCAATGAATGCCGCCGCGCGCGGGCGGATGGACCGGCAGGCCGGCGGCATCCTGCCGGCGCCATGCTTCCATGCCGTCTTCACGCCGCCCCGCCCTGTCGCCCGGATCGCGCTCCAGAACCGCGGAACGGTCCCCGGCATCCTCTTCCGGACCGCCGCCGGGACGCTGCGCGCCATCGGCGCCGGAACCGCGGAAGGGATCCGGAACGGCAGGCCCGCCTGCCCGAGGTGCGGCGCCCCTTCCGGACCCCCGCTCACCCTCACGAAACGGCCCGGAGAGGATCCGGAAGACCTCCTGGACACGATCCGGCGGCGCGTGCGTCAGCGCGGCCCGCCCCGCCCCGGCGGCGCGACATGACCGGAACGCCGGCCGGAAAGGGACGGAGACCGCGGCACCGGGACCGCGACGCGCCGTTCGCGCCCGCCGCGCCGGACGGCGTGACGCCGCGCCGTGGGGACGCGTCCGGGCGCCCGGATCCCGTCCCGGGGCGAGGGCCGCCGGCGGTGGACACATCGTCCCGCACGGCATCCGGCTACCGGACTGACGGCCAAGATTCACTTTCCACTGTAGGGAGACCACGCCCGGGAAGGGCTTCGTTCAAACCCGCCTGGTGTCGGCGTGTCAGACGACACTAACAATGATATTCTTCTTCATCTTTGGCAAGCTCGGATCCGATAGCATGTCAACCGACCATCTGCCGCAACGCGAGATCGCGGAAGGGCCCTTCCACGGCGAGCAGATCCTCGAACCTGCCGACCTGTGCCACCCGACCTTGGTGCAGTACATAAATCCGGCCAGCCATACGGATGGTCGACAGGCGGTGCGCAATGACCAAACGGGTTGCCGTCAACCGCTCAATCCCTTTCATCGTCTCCGCCTGACTCTTCGTATCGAGCCAACTTGTCGGTTCGTCCAGAAAGATAACTCTTGGCCTCCTGACCAGAGCTGCGGCGATACGGATCCGCTGGCTCTGGCCACCCGAGAATGTCACTGAATTCTCGGCTACAGCCGTATGAAGACCCATTGGCATGGCCTTTATGTCCTGGTCGACAGCCGCATCAGCCGCAGCGCGCCACGCATCCTCGGTCGTGAAGTCACCGCTGACCCCAATTATGTTCTCGAGAATGGTGCCGTTGTACAAATCGCCATGCTGCATGACCACGCCAAGCTGACTACGGACCGCGCTCACGTCCAGGTGGGTCAGATCGCGGCCATCATAGCAAACAGAGCCTGACAGCGGTTTCTCAAGCCCCAGGGCAAGCCGGAAAAGGGTGCTCTTACCGGCTCCGGAAGTGCCGACAATCGCAATGAACTCACCGCGTTTCGCGTGGATCGTGACCTCATCCAGAACAGTCTTTCCGGTTCCGGGATAGCCGAAGGTCACTCTGTCAAGCAGGAGTTCGCCAGCAAGCGTCGGTTGAACCCCACTCCGCACTCCACTTCGCGCCGGGCTCTCCAGAATCGGATATACCTGCTCGCATGCCGGCCTGACGTAGGAAAGGGCTCTGGATGAATTACCCAACATGACAATCGAAAAGAAGAAGACCATCGCCGCAGTGTAAGCGGCGAGAAAATCCGCGGTGGACAGGTTTGCGTCGCTTCCCTTGGGAACGACCAGTAACAGGACCGCGCTCGCGAGCGCGGGCATGGCGGCGCACAAAGCGGTGGTGCGCTCGCTGAGGGCGGACAGACGGATTTCCACCCGTTTCTGTTCCCGGCACCGTCTCGCCCACGCGGCGAAAGCCGAATCTTCCGATCCCGTCACCCGAAGCTTCGCGATTCCGCTGAGAAACTGGTGCAGCTCGGCGGTCAGCGCGCGCTGGGCTTCCTGGTGACGGCGCTGGGGTTCAACCTGAAGAACGCAGAATGCACCTGTCAAACCGATCGCCACGACGCCAAGAATGAGAGTGGCAAAACCTAGCGCAGCACTGTAAAGGAAAACCAGGACCAAAGCTGGCAATGCGAACAGGACCGACAATAGCGCATCGACCGCAATCCCGGCGACACGATCTCTGATATCCTGAAAGACCATCGCTTTAGCCGTGAGTTCTCCAGCGCTGTAGCGGCGGAAAAAACCGGGCCGCAGACGAAGCAGACGATCCTGAAGCACGGCCCCTAGCCTCGCAGCCAGGCGGCCTTCCAGACGCATGAGCGCGGTACCGCGGAGGATATGCGCCAGAGCCGCGGCGAGGGCAACGCCGACCAGAACCGCCGAGAACTGAAGCAGGGAAGCCGCATCACCATGCGCCACGACTGCTCCGATCAGAAACTCGACCGCGATGGCTGGCGAAAGAGCCAGCAGTCCGGCGCAAAAACCGGCGAAAGTGAGTTGCGCAAACTCGAAACCGGCCTTTACGCCGCCGACCCGAAAAAGGTCCCGCATCGTTGCGGTACCGCCGTACTGCAGTCCGGGATAAACCATATAAGCATTACGGAGCCGGTTCGTCACCGCCGCGTCCGCAGGGACGGACTTACCCGTAACGGGATCCACGATCCTGTATCCGCCAACCCGACCGGGCAGAAGGACAACCGGCCGGTCGTCCTCACAACGAAAAGCGAGCATGGCACCGCTGTCTCCAAACCACCACCTCTTCTCCGCCGACAACCGAACCCGACGCACCCGCACACCCGATGCAGCGCAGTAATCCCTGAGCGACGGCTCAGCGTCACCTTGAATGACCGGTGCCAGAATTGAGATGCCTTCCCACCGACCGATCATTCTTAGCGCCGCGCCGAGCGCCGTGTCCTCCTTTTCCATTTGTTCGTCAGCCTCGAACAGGGCCGACAGGCTCCTTCTGGCCTCGATCTTCTCATTGTGACGCTGGGCACTCTGCGCCCTCTGTTGATTCGCGTCATCGACCAGAAGGAGGTGGCGGTTAAGGGATTCAGCGCCGAGCGCCAGCCGGTGAAACTCCGGCAGACCAGCGGTCATTAACGGGCCGATGCCGAGTTCGCTGGAGGATCTGCATACACACCCTTCCGTCGAGTGCAGCTCAATCCAGCCATCCGGGGTCACTGGCATAATACCAGGCCCGTCCGGTTCAGTATGCGCCAGATCGACGAAAGTCGCATCCAGACCGTCGGCGACAACCCACACCACACCCTCACCGGCCGATGCGACGCCGCTTCGTACCGGACCTCCGGGAGCGAGTGTGGCTTCTATACGGGGATGCAGATCCATTCCATAAACAATCGCGGACGTGAAGTCCTTGACCCAGGCGTCGACCTGCGCCGTCAACTCATCCGCGAGCCTGCCCTCATCGTCCTTCCCCTCGGTTTCCGCAACCAAGCGCTCCAGAGAAAGGCAACGCAGCCGACAATCCGGCAGTCCCTTGGCGACCAGTCTGGCTGCGTGGCCTGTCAGGTCGACGCCGAATGCCAACCTGCCCCGCTCCAAACGCGCGACAGGTCTGAATGGTGACAGCATCTGACCATCACGACACTCCGCCACCAATACGTCTACGGTTCCGTGCTCGACGAGCAGCACGAAATCGGGATCATCGAGGTCGATCGGGCGATTGGCAGCCGCCGGGCGCGGTTCGCCGAATGCCGCGGCGAACCCGGCGAATGGCATAGATGGATCCCCTGACATCGTTTCATTCCCCATCGATCAATCGACGGTAGGCGGTATCGACACCATACAGTTCGTCATGCGTTCCCCACTCCACCACGCACCCCTGGTCGATAACGATGATCCGGTCAGCATCACGGATGGTGCTCACGCGATGCGCAACGATAAGGCAGGAACAGCCCCGACGGCGGATCCGGTCGTCGATCTCAAGTTCAGTCTTGGGATCGAGCGCACTGGTCGCCTCATCAAGAATGATCAGGGAAGGGTTCCTGACAAGCGCCCTGGCAATTTCCAGGCGAAGGCGCTGTCCACCGCTGAAATTACGCCCTCCCTCTTCCACCATCGATCCATAACCCGCCGGTCGACCGATGATTTCCTCATGGATCAAGGCATCACGCGCGGCTGCGGTCACAAAGCGATCCGGAATCGTCATGTCCCACATCGTGAGGTTGTTGCGTATGGTTGTGGCGAACATCACCGGGTGCTGATCGACCATGGACACCGACTTGCCGAAGACCTCGCCCGGGATCTCGGAGAGTGGACGTCCGTCAAAAAGGATTTCCCCCGACCATGGCTGGTACAACCCAGCCGCGAGTGACGCCAGGGTGGATTTTCCGGAACCGCTCGGTCCCACCAGCGCCACACGCTGGCCTGGCTCCACCGTCAGATCGAAATCCTTGATAAGGGGTGTACGGTTTTTCTGGAAACCGAATGTGACACCGCGCATCTCCAGCCGACCGACCAGACGCAGACGGCCATCCAGCGTCACGATACCATGCCGCGGCGTAGCGTCACTGTCCGCGCTGGAAGAATCCCGCGGCGCTCTCACGACATCATCGATCCTTGCCAGCTCCGCATCGAGCGTCCCCAGAATGTCCGAAAATTGGGCCAACTGGCCCACCGGCCGCAGAAAATTGCCGGCGAGAACATAGAAACCCATCAGCTCGCCAACGGTCAGGGCCCCGGAAATCACCTGCATGCCACCAAACCCGAACACAACCGCCGCGGCCAGAATCTGAAACAGCAACGGTAGCGAGGACGCAACATGGCCGAGCTCCACAAAATCCTGCCGTGCAGCCAGTTCCCTGGCCTGCCTGCCACTCCAGCGTGAAAAGAAGTCCGCCTCTCGAGCCGTAGCCTGCAGGGTTTCGACTGACGCCAGACCACCGGCGGTCAACCCAACCAACATACCCTGCTCGCGCCGCAGCTGATGATTCCGGTCCCGGCGGAGGCGGGCCAGCGCCTGCATCGAGACGATACAGGCAATTCCAAGGCCCAAGACGGCCAGAGCCAACTGGAAATCGTATATCAGCATGGCCATCAGGAAAACCACGCTCATGACCAGATCGACCGCCAACCGAACCAGTTGACCCACTCCGACTTCGGCAATCCAGTCAATCAACCTTATGCGAAAGGTCAGGTCGCCGACTAAACGGTGCGCGAAAAACTTCATCGGGAGCCGAAGAAGGGAATCCAGGTAACGATCCGACTGCTCGATCGAAAGCCGGACGACAAGTTCGCGGATCTTTCTCATCTGGAGCCAGGTCAGCAGGCATGTCAGGACCGAGACCGCCAGCATCGCCGCGACCAGCGTTCCGCTCAGAGCCGTTTGCGGATTCCCCAGAACACGGTCGACAAATATCGAAAGAAGCACCGGTAACGTGAGTGAGGCCAGGGCGAGGAGCAGGCCGTAGGCGACGGTTCGGGCAAGAATCGAACCGTAGTCCCGCAGCCACGGCCACAGTCGGCGCACAACACTGGGGCGCGTTCCCGATGACTGGAATTCGGCGCCCGGCCTAAGCTCCAGAACAACACCGGTATAGTACCGATTGAAGACAGACCGGTCGACAATGCGATGACCTTCCGCAGGGTCGTTCAGGTAGAAACGTTCATTCCCGATGCCTTCAAGGACGAGGAAGTGGTTAAATCCCCAATAGAGAATCATTGGCATCGGCATATTAGCCAGTTTCTCGATCCGGACAGACCGTCCGGTGGCGTCAAGTCCGTATTTCCTCGCGGCGAGTGCGATGTCCTCAAGTGTCGAGCCATCCCGTCCGACCGCGCACGCATCCCTCAGATCTTCCAGAGTCACCCAGCACCCGAAATGGGCAAGTACGCTTCCCAGACAGGCAGCGCCGCAGTCGGCGGCCTCCAGCTGCATGACCAGCGGTGTGCGGACGCGCATTCCCGTCTTGGGCCGGAAAATGGCTTGGGCACATAACCTGACGGGATCTGTCATTGAAACCAACGGTCAAACTGCGGTTGCAGCCCAGAAAAAAAGAGCAAGCAATACGGTCAGGAGCGCAAACAGGAAAACCCGCTCATACCGTGCCGTTACCCGGAGCGGATCGTCCAGCCTTTCGGGCTGGGCATTGCGGATGAGCGCTTCCCTGCGATAAAGATGGTACGCTCTGGGCATTTTAGAACAACCGCCTGAAGAGGTTGGGACATTTTACGGAACCAATCATACGAAAAGCGTTATGGAAACGCACATCTCGCCGAACATCCGATCCGGTCACCCTACCCGGCAGAGGCGCAGAGGGTCAAGGTATGCCGAGGAGACGGAGAGGCGGCTGCCAGCGCCTGGGCCGGGTTCATGCCAGTGGCGGTCCGCTTCTGGATATGGCTGGAGAGGCTTTCCGGAACCGTTAATCGAGTGACGGCGTTGATCACATCTTTCGAGTCTCGCATCTGTCGGGCACGGAGGATTGGATCCCCATCGGTTACTGCCTCGATCGGCGGCCCGGTTTCCAGTGCCGTTTTCACCTGTGTCTTCCCTCCTCGCTTTCATGGTTTCCCCGGCACCGCCCCCATCAATGCATCGCAATCACATCAGCCGCGAACCATAGTGCCACAGATATCCGGGCTACATAACCCCATTCGGCTGCAATTTTTCGTATCGCAGTTCGCTGCGGAACGCCGCCTGCCAAGGTAGACGTGCGTCCCAAAATGCTCCGCCTGATTATGACCGGGGAACCGGGGAACCCGTCATGGGATCAGAGAGCCTCTAGCGGAGAGCCACCGCATCCCGGCCCCGGTGCCGGTGCCGGGCATCGGCCCGGTCACGGCGGCGTCCCCGGTCGCCTGGATGGGCGGGGGCCGGGCGCGACCGGCAGCCGCCAGGCCGCGGCGCCGGCAGGGTGACCGCGTCCCCGCGCCGCCCGGCGCGCCGGCGCGCGCCTCCGGTCTCCGGTGCCGTCGGCTGTCCCGTCAACAGCCGGGAACGCATGGACCACGCGGCGCACGGGGCCGGGAACCTGATGGCCGGGAGCGGAGCCGTGGAGGCGGCAGACAGGGTTCCCGTGACGCAAGGGCCCAGGGGGTCCGGCATGACGTGGAGCATGTCAGGCGGCGGGCGATCCTCCCGCCGCGGGCATCGGTCATGTCAGGCCGCTCCGACGCGGCGTGGAAGATTCCGGGACCTTACCGGCAAAACCACGACGGCGCGGAAAACCCCGAAAATGTCCCCATATGAGAATCGGTCCCGACGAGAATCTGTCACCGGCGACTGTCAGGTCCAATAAATCCGTCACTGCTATCCGCATGGCGCTGGGGTCCCTTGAAAATGATGCCGGGCTTCTGATACGAACCGACCTACGGACATGGGGCCGCCTCCCCCAATGTTGAGGTTTGCCGCCTTCATCATGCCGGAAGGGCAGCTCCATATCCAGGCCAGCCGTCGGAAAAGCCCGTTCTCGGGAAAACCGCTCGACCGCAGAGTTCTGCAAAGCTCAAGGGACGCAGTAACCGTGTCCATGTATCCCACGTTTTCACCATGAAAGATATGATCCATGCCCCGCCAACGCCTGCCCATCGGCATCCAGGACTTCGCCAGGCTGCGGCAAACCGACAGCTACTACGTCGACAAGACACCACTGATCCGGGATCTGATTGAGCAGGGCGATTACTGGTTCCTCTCCCGGCCGCGGCGGTTCGGCAAGAGCCTGCTGGTGGATACGATCAGGGCGCTGTTCGCCGGACAGGAGGCGCTATTCAGGGAGCTGGACATCCATGATCGCTGGGACTGGTCGGTTACCCATCCGGTGGTGCGCCTGAGCTTTGGCGGGAAGTATAACGAGCCGGGTGAGATCGAAGGGGACATCATCGAACAATTGGAAAGTGTCGAGCGGGAATACGGCCTCGCGCCGGCCCCAACCTCCAATACCGGCCCCCGACGTCTGCGCAACCTTCTGGACCGTCTTCATCACCAGACAGGACAGCAGGTGGTGATCCTCGTGGACGAGTATGACAGGCCGATCCTCGACGCGCTTGGCGACCCGGGGCTGGCAAAGGCCAGCCGCTACTATCTGCAGGGCTTCCACGGCATCATCAAGGACAGCGCCAGGCATGTCCGTTTCGTTTTCGTCACCGGCGTGAGCATGTTCTCCAGGGCCAGCCTGTTCCCGGGTCCCGACAACCTCGGGGACATCAGCCCGGATCCGCGCTTCGCCGCAATCTGCGGCTATATCGACGCCGATATCGACACCGTGTTCGCGCCGAAGCCTGACGGTCTGGACCGGGACGGGATCCGCATCTGGTACAACGGCTATGGCTGGCGCGGGAGGGAGCGGCTCCACAACCCCCTCGACGTGCGGCTGCTGTTGCGGAGGCGGGAGTTCCGCCCCTACTGGTTTGAGACCGGCTCACCGAGCTTCCTTTTCGAGACACTGAAGGAGGGATCGATCGGTCTGACGGAACTGGAAGGCCGGATGGCGGACATATCCCTGGTCCCGAGGTTCGATGTCGACGATATCGGCGTGGAGGCCCTGCTGTTCCAGACCGGCTACCTGACCATCGTTGACGAGCAGAGCGATGGTTTCGACACGTTCTACCGGCTGGACTATCCCAATCTCGAGGTACGGCTCAGTCTGAACCGGGGATTGCTGCAGCACTTGGGCAAGGCGTCGGCGGAGGCCGCTGGTGAGGGAAGGGACCTTTGCGCACTTCTGAAGGACAATGATTTTAGGGAGTTTGGTACCCGACTCCGGTCCTATCTTGCGGGAATCCCCTACCAGTGGCACGCCACGGGTAACCTTGCGCGCTATGAAGCCTGGTACGCCAGTCTCCTGCATATGTGTTTCCGGGCGATCGGGGTGGAGGTGTGCGCCGAAGAGGCATCCAGCCATGGCCGCGCTGACATGGTTGTGCGGACAGGCGGACAGGTGTTCGTGCTGGAGTTCAAGATGGCAGAGAGCGCGGAAGACTCTGGGGCTGCGCTTGAGGCGGCGTTCACCCAGATGCGGGCGCGGGGTTATGCGAACAGATACCGGGACCGCAAAGAGCCCGTCCATCTGGTCGCCATCGCCTGTGGGCGCGAGGTACGTAACCTTCTGGAGGTTCGGGCCGCGCCTGCAGGATGATGACAGGCCACCCCTGCGCCCTGATGGCACGCCCCGCCCCGGCTTTGTCGGCATAAAGGCGCAATATCATGGTTAGGGTCGGCTCTCATGCCGACGCCAAGCGCGTTTGATGGCCGCAGTCCCACCGTAAAGCGCGGCACCCGATTTGGAAGGAGCCCGGCTTCGGTGCAGCGAGCCGAAAGGATTCCGGTTCATCAGTTGGGCGGTCAGAACGGGGCCCTCCGGTTCCGCAGCCGATACTGCCGCGGCGTCACCCCATACCGTGTCCTGAACAGCCTGTGAAAATGGCTCATGTTCTCGATGCCACACGTACGTGCCACCTCGGGAACCGGTAACTCCCCGTGGCCGAGCAGAAAGGCCGCGTGCTCGATCCGCACTCTGTTCACGAGCCCGGAGGGCGTGACGCCGAGCTCGGCCCGCGTCACGCGGCAGACATGCTCGTGACTTCGCCCGGCGACGCGAACGAACGCCGCCGCCCCGCCACGGAACACCGCTGGGTCACGCACCGCCTCGCATGCCGCCGAAAACCACCTTGGTGTCGTGCTGTTGGGATGCGCACTTCGCTCCACTACCCGGTTGGTCAGCGTCAGAAGGAACTCCTCCACACGCGCGAGTGACCGGATCGACGTCCCGAGCTCATGCGCCACGTTGACGGCTCGCTCGAACCGCGAACCCACAAGCTCATACGCTTCTGGCAGACCCCCTCGCCAATCAAGAAGCCTTCCCCTGAATTCCCGCGGATAGCGGCTGACCAGATGCTTCGCGGTTTCCGCCCGGAACATTACATTCACGATCCGGCACCCGATTTCCCGGTCAGCCCTGAACGCATGCGCATCCCGCGGACGGATGAATGCCAGATGCCCCTGCGCCAGTCGCTGCGTCTCCCCGTTTATCCAGTGCAGCGCCCCACCACGCTCAATCAGGAATACCTCGAAACAGTCATGATCATGCGCCTGGTTCGGGAACCTGGCGTCAAGCGACTTGCGGGCGTAATGGAACGCTTCGCTCTCCCGCAGATAATCGTCGGCACTGAACCGAACAATGTCCATGGAACAGGCTCCGTAACAAACTCCGACATGAATTCAGTCTGGTTTCATCGGAAAAGATCAAAAAAACACATGAAAATGTCAATTGGCGGTCATGCGCAACCGGGCATATCCGCTTAGAATGTAGGGCATAGGGAGGATAGAATGCTGGACGGATTCCAGGATCTAAGTTTCAGGCCAGTGCGCAATGACGCGCCTCTCCGCCTCACGCCGGCCCAGATCGACGCCTACAACCGCACGGGTTTTGTCCAGCCAATCGACATTTTCCCGGAATCCGAGATCGACGGTATCCGCGCCTATGTCGACCGCCTGATCGCCGATATGGGCGCGGAGGGTAACTACGGCATCAACTGCTACCAGGCGAGGCTGTCAGGTCTTTGGGACATCGCGACCGATATACGCGTTCTGGACCACGTACAGGACATCATCGGGCCGGACATACTCTGCTGGGCGACCGCGGTCCTCTCGAAGGCACCCCATGACCCGAGGGCCGTGCCATGGCATCAGGACGCGGCGTTCTGGAGCCTCTCGCCCGCACGAACCGTCACCGTATGGCTTGCGGTGGACGAAGCCACCGAGGCCAATTCCGCCATGCGCTTCCTTCCCGGAACCCACGCCGGAGGTGCGCTGAAACTCCGGTCCGCGTCCGGCGCCAGCGTGTTCCATATGGAGACCGAAGGCGCCGACAGGCTGGGGGCACCTTTCACCAACACGCTCAGGGCGGGCCAGATTTCACTTCACGCGGACATGCTGGTGCATGGCAGCCTGCCAAACAGGTCCGGACGACGGCGCTGCGGCCTTACCCTTCGCTACTGTCCGCCGGAGGTACGTGTGACCGATGATGCCTGGGCGAAAGGCGTCGAGGCGATCCTGTGTCGCGGCGACGCGGGTGACTGGCGCACCTATCCACGCCCGGACAACGATGATATTTCGAGAACCGGGAGTCCGCATGTCGTCGGCAACAACTGAAAGGCGTCACCAGCGATGAGGATCAAGTGGTACGGACACGCCGCGTTCGGTCTGTTCCCGGCAGGCGGCCCAAGCGTCATCACCGATCCGTACACGCCGGATGCGGTCGGGTACGCGCCCATAGACGACGCGGCGGATCTCGTGCTGGTCTCGTCCGATGACGATGACGCGCATTGCCGCGCCGACCTGATCCCCGGCGACCCCGAGGTCCTGAACACCCTGGAGCTCGCGCACCGGGGTGGCCGCGCCGATACGTCAGGAATCACGGTCAGGGCCATCGAAGCGGCGGAGTGGGACCTCCACCCCGAGCACGAAGCCCCAGGCCAGAACGGTATGTGCAGGTTCGGGCTTGAGGGCGTGGAGTTCGCGCATATGGGCGATGTCGGCAATCCGCTGACCGACGCCCAGCAGTCGTTCTTCGAGGGAACGGATATCCTGTTCGCTCTCGCCGGGGGCTACCTCACGATCCAGCTGCCCGACCTGATGGAGATGATCCACCGCGTAAAACCCGGATTGGTGATCCCCATGCACTTCCGCACCCTCGCCTACAGGCCGCGAAACACCATGTGGATCGAGAGTTTCCTCGCCCATTTCAGGGAGGATGACATCGATTTCGCGTTCTCTTCCGAGATCGAGATAGAGCGAAAGGACATACCGGACCGCACCCGGGTCCTGGTCATGGACTACGTCCGTTAGGACGCAGAACCGGGGCGGGTACGCCCCGCTGAACAAAGGGAGACAGAAATGGCACTCAGACAGACCGCAACGTTCGCCTCGGCGCTCGTATTGCTGGCCACCAGCGCCCTGGCACAGGACGTCGCGCGCGAAGACACCGTGATCTTCGATCTGGACCGTACGATCAAGGATCCGCAGAACTTCAACTGGATGACGCCGGGAACCAAACGCATGCACGGCGCACATCAGGCGATGTGGGAACCGCTTTTCATACTCAACTACGGAACCGGTGAGCTTGACCCGTGGCTGGGAACGGCGATCACGGCGAACGATACCGGCGACGTATGGACGCTGGAGCTACGCGATGGTGTCGAATGGTCAGACGGAGAGGTTTTCGATGCCGACGACGTCGTCTTCACCGTCAATCTGGCGATGTCCAGTGAGGAGATCTCCAGCCGTGAGGCGGCCACGGTCCGCGCCCAGGTCGCCTCCGTCGAGAAGATCGACGATCTGACAGTCAGATTTACCCTGAATGCGCCAAACCCCAGATTTGCCGTCGAGAACTTCGGGGTCCGCATCTTCGGTTCGTTCCTGATCATGCCGCAGCACGTATGGGAAGGTCAAGATCCGGCGACTTTCGCGTTCTACCCGCCCATCGGCACCGGCCCCTACACGTACGCGTCGGGCGCGACCAACCGCATGATCTGGGATCTCAACGACGGGTGGTGGGGCGCGAAGACAGGTTTCAGGGACCTTCCTGAGCCCAAACGCCTTATCTGGCTGGAATCCGGTGGCGCCGAAAGCCGGGCCCAGCTCATGGCGACGAACCAGATGGACGCGGCGCAGAATGTCAGCGTCGGCGCCTATGAGGCGATAAAGGCGCAGAATCCCAATATCATCGCCTGGTATGACGATTACCCCTACGCGTCAGCCGACCCCTGCGCCCGCCAGCTCGAGATCAATACGACCGTTCCTCCCTGGGACAACCCCGCGATGCGGCGCGCGGTCAACCAAATCATCGACCGTAGCCAGATCGTCAACGTCGCGGTTGAGGGCGCGACCGTGCCAAGCGAAACCATGTTCGTCCAGTATGGCTCCATGGCACCATACATCGATGCCGTCAAAGCGGCGGGCCACGGCCTCTCGCCAACCGCCGATACCGCCGCGGGAAAAGCTCTCATCGAGGCCCAGGGCTACACCATGGGCAGTGACGGCATCTATGAAAGGAACGGTGAGGATCTCGCCGTCAGGATCCATGTCAACTCGGCGTCGACCGAATATACCAGAACAATCGACGTGATCGTCGAGCAGCTGAACCGTGCCGGCATAAAGGCCAGCTCGGTTCCGGTCGAGAACGGTGTTTTCTGGGGCGAGGTACTGCCCTTCGGCGCGTACGAGATGTCCTACAGCTGGCTTTCGTGCGGTTCCGTCAACGAACCCTGGACCTCCATGGGCCGCTACACTGTCAAGGACGTGGTCCCCGTCGGCGAACGCTCGCCAGGCTTCAACAACACCTCCAGATGGAATTCCGAAGCCGCGGCCATATATTCGGAAATTGTCGACCGGATGGGTGCCATGGCGCTCAACGACCCGGCGACTCCGGGAATGGTGGCGGAGGCCTACCGGTATCTGGCGGAGGAGATGCCCTTCATACCACTGGTTCAGTCGGCGAAACTGCTGCCGCTGAACACCACCTACTGGACAGGATGGCCATCGTCCGAGAACTACTACAACCATCCGTTCTTCTGGTGGAACCATACCCACCAGATCATCCACAATCTCGTGAAGGCCAACTGAGCGGAAGCCGGCGGGGACCATCTCCGCCGGCCCCACCCGGACCGGATCCTAAGTATGTCAGAAATTCACGACCGTTTCTCGGCTGACGGATTTCTTCTCGCGAAGGGGGTGTTCTCCACCGCCGAGGTCGCGGCGCTGGAGAGGGATTTCGACCGTATCGTCGCCCAGATATCGAATTCCGGCGAGTGTGTCGACGCCACCTGGGACGGCGGGCAGGCGACCGGACTCACGCGCCCCGGTGACCGGATTCTGCATACCCACAACGTCCAGAAATATTCCCGCAGATGGATGGACGCGTTCCTGGCACCGGACTTCCTTGACGTGGTGGAGACGATACTCGGCCCGGATATTGTCCTGCACCATTCGAAACTGTTCCAGAAGCCGCCCGAGCGGGGCTCGCCATTCCCCATGCACCAGGACTGGCCCTACTTCCCGACCGTCCACGATTCCATGATCGCCGGGGTCATTCATATATCGGAGGCCACGGACGGGATGGGGTGCCTGCGAATCTACCCGGGATCGCATCGTCTGGGACGGATCCCGGGCGCGGACGGGCGTCGTTCGAATAGCATCCTCGCACGGTATCCCATAGATCACGCGCAGGCTGTGGAGGCCGAACCGGGGGATGTCGTGTTCTTTCACTATCTCACACTGCATGGCTCGATGCCCAACCGGTCCGCGCGCACGCGCAAGACGGTTCTCTGCCAGATGTACGCCGGCACGGACCGTGTGGAGGAGGGCAACCTCCATCCCGATGAGCGTCTCGTCCTGAGGGGATGGAACAGCCATGTCTCGCGCGGCACCGCGGGACAGGCGGCGTGATCGGCGCGAACCACCAGCCGCGGACACGGGCACCGCGAAACCTGTCGACAGCCCGCAGAAAGCCGTACGTTTGAGAATTCCGCGTGGATATCTGGTCAACCGGCTGTTGACGCTGCTGCTCACGGTCTGGATCGCCGCCACGCTGATCTGGATCATCCCGCGGCTGTCGCCGGTGGACCCCGCCGATATCATGCTCGGGCGTATGGCCGCTGGAGCGGGAGCCGTTCAGGACGCGGACCGCATACTGGACCAGCTCAGGGAGAGCTTCGGCCTCAACGATCCGCTCATCGTCCAATACGTAAAATACCTCAGGAACATCGTCCTGTTCGACTTCGGTCTGTCCACCGCGACGTTTCCCACCAAGGTCTCGAACCTGATCGCACGGGCGCTTCCGTGGACCTTGGGACTGATGGTGCTATCCCTGCTCATCACGTTCCTCATCGGCAACCTGCTCGGTGCGCTGATGGCCTGGAGCCACTCACCGAAGCTGGTCCGTGTCGCGATACCCGCGGCAATGGTGTTCACCTCGATCCCACCGATCCTGAGCGGTCTTCTACTGATGTGGATATTCGCGGCGAAACTGCAGTGGTTCCCTCTTGCGGGCGCCTACGGACTGACCGTCGAACCCGGCTGGGACTGGGCTTTCGCCGCGTCCGTTCTCCATCACGGGTTCCTTCCGGCACTTTCAATCGTCATCGTGACGTTCGGCTTCTGGGCCCTGGGCATGCGGGGCATGATGATTACGGTGCAGGGGGAGGATTACGTCAGGCTTGCCGAAGCGAAGGGCCTGCGGCCACGCACCATTCTCTACGGGTACATGATTCGCAACGCGATCCTGCCCCAGATCACCGCTTTCGCACTCAAGATCGGCCTGCTGGTCGCCGGACAGGTCTTGGTCGAGCGAATTTTCGCCTACAACGGAATGGGAAAGCTTCTCTATGACGCGATACTCGACCAGGACTTTCCGGTCATTCAGGGCGTGAGTTACGTCATCATACTGATGACGGCGCTCGCCGTATTCCTCGTCGATCTCGCCTATCCGCTGATCGACCCAAGAATCCGCCACGGATCCGACGGATGACCGGCGTCACGGCCCGTACCGCGCGCAGGATGCGCCGCTTTGACAATCCCTGGACGAATCCGAAGCTCTTCTGCGGCGTCGGGCTTCTGCTCGCGATCGTGGCGCTCGGACTGCTCGGACGGCTATTGTGGAATCTCGACCTTGTCTTCACGGGCTCCGCACCCCTCAAACTACCACCTATCGGCTTCGAGAACCTGCGTGGACAACCGGGTGTTCCGGCCCACCCCGTCGGGACGGACGGTTCCGGCAGGGACATGTTGGCGCTGATCGTTATCGGGGCTCCCAACACGCTCTTCGTCGGATTCCTCGCCAGCCTGATCGGCATGGGCGCGGGCATTTTCCTGGGGTTCACCGCAGGCTTTGTCGGCGGACGTACCGACGATACCATCCGTGTCCTCTCCGACGTGATGATCACTATCCCGCCACTTCTGATCCTCGTGGTATTCCAGTCATCTTTCGGCGACGTGTCCCTGACAATGATGGCCCTGCTGATCGCCGGTTTCGCCTGGCAGTCACCCACACGGCTGATCCGCGCCCAAGTGCTGTCAATGAAACAGTCCGGCTATGTCATGATGGCCAGGCTCTCGGGTGCGCCGACCCATCACATCATGTTCCGGGAAATGCTGCCCAATCTTGTCCCCTACCTCTTCGGTAGCTTCATCGCCAACGTGACAACCTCCATCGTAACGGCGGTCGGCCTTGAGGTTCTTGGACTTGGCCCGCAGCGAGTTCCCACGCTGGGACGCACGATCTACGACGCGATAAGTGCCGGCGCGTTGATCCAGAATCTATGGTGGTGGTGGGGAATCCCTACCGTCCTGCTCGCCGTCATGTTCGTCGGGCTCCTATTGGTGAACCTCGGTCTCGACGAGATATCCAATCCGCGTCTCAGGAGGCTGAGGCCGTGACGGAGCCAGCCCGGGACATCCGGACGGTACCCACCGTATCCGCGAGACCGCATGGACATTCGGAACCACGGCTGGCACGGTCCATACCGGCACCGGATGGAGCCGAGGCCGCAGCGGCTCGGCGGACTCCATGACGACCCGTCCGGTCCTTACGCTTCGCGAACTCGCTGTCGACTTTCCGACACCGCAGGGCGTTGTGCGGGCGGTCAGGAGTCTCTCGCTGGAGGTCCGGCTGGGCCGTCGCATCGGATTCGTGGGTGAGAGCGGGTCGGGCAAGACAACAACGGCTCTCGCGATCATGCGTATGCTCGCCGACCCCGGCCATGTTGCCGGAGGTGCCATCGATCTCGGCGGAGTCGATATGCTGAAGCTGTCCGAAGAGGACATGCGCCTCGCGAGACTGTCCCGCGTCGCCTACATCCCGCAGGGTGCCATGAATTCCCTCAACCCGGTGATGCGCGTCGAACAGCAGCTCTGGGACGCGATATTGGCACATGAGGGCCGAATGGACCGCAATGAGCTCAGGCGCCGCTCGGATGAAGCGCTCGAAAGCGTCGGTCTTCATCCGCGAACCGGTCGTCTCCATCCCCATGAACTCTCAGGCGGCATGAAGCAGCGCGTCTGCATCGCACTGGGAATGATCCTGCGGCCGGAACTGATCATTGCCGACGAGCCGACCTCCGCACTGGACGTCGTAACCCAGAGGCAGGTGATGCAGACGCTCCGGCAGGCGCAGGCGCTTGCCGGAGCGGGCCTGATACTCATCGGGCACGATATGGGGCTGATGGCACAGTCAGTTGACGAACTGGCGGTCCTCAGGCAAGGGGAACTGGTCGAATACGGCGATATCCGGCAGATACTCAGAAATCCCGGACATCCCTACACACGGGCCCTGATCTCCTCGGTGCCGCTGGTCGGAGGCAAGAGTTTCCTGCGTCCCTCCGCCGACAGAGCACCGCAGAGGAGCCCCCGTCCGGCACCGCTCCTGACATTTGACCGGGTAAGCAAGGTCTACGGCGAACTCACCGCGCTCCACCCGCTCAGCTTCACGGTGCAGGGTGACGTCCCGAAGATCATCTCCATCGTGGGCCAGTCGGGTTCAGGCAAGTCGACGTTAGGTTCCATAGTCCTGGGCTTCACGCATCCGACCACCGGCGCCGTGCGGTTCGAGGGGCGCGACCTCCGAAGAGCGGGTATCTCTGGAAAACTTGAATTCCGTAGGGACGTTCAGGCGGTGCTGCAGGATCCCTACGCCTGTTTCAACCCGTTCTACAGGGTGCGTCATGCCCTCGCCTACCCCTACCGGCGCTTCGGTCTCGCCCGCGACGACGCGCATATCCAGAAAAGGATGGAGGAGGTCTGCCGCACCGTGGGCCTGGATCCCGATCTGGTGCTTCCGCGCTATCCCCATCAGCTGTCGGGCGGCCAGCGTCAACGGCTTATCGTCGCGCGCGCACTGATGCTGTCGCCGAAACTTCTGGTCGCGGACGAACCGGTATCGATGGTGGACGCCAGCCTCCGCGCGACGATCCTGTCCAACATTTACGACCTCAAGGACAGATTTGGAATCTCGATCCTGTATATCACGCACGACCTCGCCACGGCCTATCACGTCTCGGACTATGTCATGGTTCTCTACAGGGGCCGTGTTGTCGAGGCCGGGCCGCCGGGACCGGTGATCGGCAATCCCGAGCATCCCTATACCAGATTACTGATCGACTCGATTCCGTGGCCGGATCCGAACCGGACGTGGGGCGGAAGCGCCAGTCTGGAGCCAACCTCGGACCATGCACATGTCGCGGACGCGCCATTCGTGTATCGGGGTTCCGTAGAGGGCTTCGAACTGGTGACGGGGTGAAACGCGACACCCGGTACGCCTCCGCGAGACTCCGCGCGAAACTGCGGCTCATCGCGCCTTACATCCACCGCCGTTCGGAGGCGCTTGAACCCCTGCGGCTTCTGGAGCTATCGGGTCCCGCCGAGAATCCTCCCCTGGACGCCGATCCACGCGCGTGGCCCGCTGTAGAACCCGAGAGCTACTGGGGACGCTCCGACCTTGACTTTGTCCTGTCCGGTTCGATCCGGATACCGTCCGGCTGGGCCGCTGACCGGCTGGCCATCCACCTTCCGATCGGAACGTTCGGCGACATATTCAACCATCCCGAAGCTTTGGTTTACCTGGACGGCATGCCGATCGGCTCGGCCGACCGTTACCACCAGACAATTCCTCTCGATCGAACACTCGCCGACAGCCGAAGCCACAGGCTGGATCTCCACGGCTGGACCGGCCATACACGATGGCCTCCCGATCCCTCGGATCGCGCCAGACTGTTTATGGGGCGTCCCGCGTTGGTCGAGCGGGACCCGACACTGCTCAGGTTTTTCCGTTTGGCGCGGGCGACGCTCGACGCCGCTTCAGAGCTCTCGGGCGACCCCGTCATCCGTGACGGTCTGTTTGACGCACTGGACGCGGCGTTTCTCGCGCTCGATACATGGGAGCTGCCCGGCGCCGCGCTCCACGGGAGCGCCCCGAATGCGCTTTCAGTCCTACGCGAGGGAATCGCGACAGCGGGAGAGCCGCTCGATGTCACGCTGCACGCGATCGGCCACGCGCATCTGGACATCTCGTATCTCTGGACAATCGATCAGGCGCGCCGGAAGGCGATGCGGACGTTCTCGAACGTGCTGCGGTTGATGGATGCGGATCCCGATTACATCTTCTGCCAATCCCAGGCGCACGTCTACGCGTTCTGCGCCAAAGACGCACCGGACCAGTTCCGGCGAATACGGACCCGTGTCTCTGAAGGACGCTGGGAGGTATTGGGTGGAATGTGGGTGGAACCGGACCTGAACATTCCCGGGCCCGAGTCGCTGGTGCGCCAGCTCCAGCTCGGACGGGGCTATTTCCGCGATACCTTCGGCGATGTGGAGACTCCGGTTCTTTGGCTGCCCGATACATTCGGGTTTCCCGGCCAGATGCCGCAACTCATGAAACAGGCCGGTCTGAAGTGGTTCTGCACGAACAAGCTGAACTGGAACCAGGTTACCCGCGTGCCTCCGACCCATCTATGGGAAGGCATCGACGGGACGCGTATTCTCGCTCACGTGCTGACCACGCCGAGAAGCGTGGAACACCTGCCCTTCCCCACGAACTACAAGAGCGACCTCACGGCCCGCGAGATTCTGGGTACGTTCACCCGCGCAGACCCGGACGCGCGCTGCCTGCCGATCTGTTTCGGTTACGGTGACGGTGGCGGCGGACCGACCGAAGAGCTTCTCTCACGTGCGCGCGCCTATGCGCGGATGCCCGGAATGCCGAGGATAGTCATGTCGAGTGTGCGCACGGCTTTCGAGTCCCTTGAGACCGAGGGGCGTTCCCTACCCGTGCACCGCGGCGAACACTACCTTGAGGGCCACCGCGGAACATTGACCAGCCAGGCCTGGATCAAGCGCGCTAACCGGCGTAACGAACGTGCGCTGCACGAAGCCGAGGCGCTGTCCGTCCTTGCGGGTCTTTCACCCGATCTCGGTGAAGCGTGGGAACTGCTCTGCCGCAACCAGTTCCACGACACCATTTCCGGTGTCTGCATACCGCGGGCGCTTGAGGAGTCCCGTTCCGACCATACCCGGATCGCCCAAATCGCCGGTGCCGCCTTAACCGAAGCGGCCGAAACCCTGGCCGCCAACGCGCCCGAACCACTGGTCCTTAACGCGATGCCGGTCAGCGCGAGCCGAATCGCCGAGCTGCCGGAAACCGGCGCGACGGGCGTGGAACAGCCAACCGATAGAGGTGCGCTGGTCTATCTTCCCTCCCTGCCAGCCTATTCCGTAACACCGCTCTCGATCGCCGCAGCGCCCGTACCGGCGGGCCTTTCCGTCCATCCCGGGCGGAACGGCGATGGCGCGGTGATGGAGAACGCTTCCCTGCGTGCCGAGTTCGACTGCTATGGCCGTCTCGTCTCGGCATTCCACAGGGCCACGGCGACCGAGTTCATTTCCGAAAGCGCACCCGCAAACCAGTTCCAGGCATTCGAGGACCGACCGATCTGCTGGGATGCCTGGGACATCGATCCAGACTTTGAGGATCGCATGGAAACCGTCGAGGAAGCGGCGGTCATCGGTATCGTTGAACAGGGCCCGATCCGGGCCGCGATCCGTACCGAGCGCCGCTGGCGCGGGAGCCGCATAACGCAGGACATCCGGCTCAATGCCGGTTCCGCCCGCATCGACTTTGTCACGGAAATCGAGTGGTACCAGAGACATACACTCCTGAAAGTCGCCTTTCCGGTGACCGTGACATCTCCGAAGGCTCTGTTCGATATCCAGTGGGGCACCATCGAGCGCTCAACCGGTCGCGACACGCCGCTCGAGCGCGCCCGCTTCGAGGTACCCGCGCAGAAATGGACACTGCTCTCGGACGGATCGCGCGGCGCGGCCCTTCTGAACGACTGCAAATACGGCCACGACGTTCGGGGCAATGTCATGCGCCTTACCCTCATCAAGTC
The DNA here is from genome assembly GCA_965221405.1 of Paracoccaceae bacterium. Lineage (GTDB taxonomy): Bacteria > Pseudomonadota > Alphaproteobacteria > Rhodobacterales > Rhodobacteraceae > JAPOUP01. The sequence goes on from CBDCSE010000001.1 coordinate 528,817, forward strand.
CGCGACCGCCCCTGATCCGGGCGCCGATCAGGGCCTGCATGAATTCACCTACAGTTTCCTGCCGTTTTCCGGAGATGGCCGTGCGGATGTGGACGCCGCCGCCTATGATCTCAATACGCCACTTCGGATCGTCTGGCCCGCCGCCGGTCGCGGCGACACCATTGTCGACAGGCGGTCCTTCGTCAGCGTATCGGGTGCGCGCGCGATCTGCGAGACGCTGAAGCCCGGAACGTCCGGCAGCGCCATTCTAAGGCTCTTCGAGCCTGACGGCACCGGTGGTCGAGTGAGACTGCGGTTCCGGACTCCAGTCGGCGCGGCGGACCGCTGCGACCTTCTGGAAAACCCGACCGGTCCCGTCGAGATCGCCGGAGATACGGTATTGCTGGAACTGGCGCCATTCGAGATAGTGACATTGCGGATCAGCCCGGCGGCCGGACGTTTCACGTGAATCGAACCAGTGGGCCGGCATAGCCCCTGTATCGGGAGTGACGTATGAATATACTGTTCATCATGTACGATCAGCTACGGTTCGACTATCTCAGCTGCGCCGGGCACCCGCATCTCCACACCCCGAACTTCGATCGCGTCGCGGCCATGGGCGTCCGTTTCTCGAACGCCTATGCGCAATCCCCGATCTGCGGAGCCAGTCGTATGTGTTTCTATACCGGCCGCTACGCGTCAAGCCATGGCGCCCATTGGAACGGGTTCCCTCTCCGCGTCGGAGAACTGACCATGGGCGACCATCTCCGCAGCATCGGTATGGACTGCTGGCTGGTCGGCAAGACCCACATGCGCGCGGACACGGAGGGTATGGCCAGACTCGGCATTTCGCCCGACAGCGTTATTGGCGCAAGGCAGGCCGAATGCGGATTCGACGTCTTCGTCCGGGACGATGGGCTTTGGGGAGAGGGTCCGGATGGATTTTATGACGAACGTCGGTCACCTTACAACGAGTTCCTCAGGTCGAAAGGCTACGAGGGCGGGAATCCATGGGCGCACTACGCGAATGCGGGTATAGACGATGACGGCGCCATCGCGACCGGATGGATACTGGACAATGCCGATAAGGCCGCGAACATCCGTGAAGAGGACAGCGAAACGCCCTGGCTGACCGGAGAGGCCATAAGATTCATCGAGAGCGCGAAAACCCCCTGGTGCGCGCATGTTTCCTACATCAAGCCCCATTGGCCGTACATCGTGCCGGAACCCTACCATGCACTATACGGTCCGAACCACGTGCCGCAGGCGATCCGTTCCGAGATCGAACGCGAGGATCCGCATCCGGTGTTTGGCGCCTATATGGAAAACGCGATCGCCCGTGCCTTCCACAAGGAAGAGGTGCGCAGGAAGGTAATTCCGGCCTACATGGGTCTGATAAAGCAGTGCGACGACCAGTTGGGACGGCTTCTGGACTTTCTCGAGACCACCGGCCGGCTTAATGACACGATGATAGTACTGACCTCGGATCACGGAGACTATCTGGGAGACCACTGGCTCGGCGAGAAGGACCTCTTTCACGAGCCGTCGGTCAAGATTCCGTTGATCGTCTATGATCCCCGGCCGGAGGCGGATGAATCGCGCGGCATCGTCAGTGAAGTCCTTGTGGAAAGCATTGACATAGCGGCGACATTCGTTGAGGCGGCGGGCGGTGAGATACCCGATCACATTATCGAGGGCCGTTCGCTGCTCCCGTGGCTTCGCGGTGAGACACAGGAATGGCGGCGCTTCGTGGTCAGTGAATTCGACTACTCGCCAACTCCACAATGCGCCCGGCTGGGACTCCGGCCGCGAGACGCGCGCCTGTTCATGGTGTTTGACGGACGCCTTAAACTCATTCACGCCGAAGGTGGTTTCCGGCCGATGCTGTTCGACCTGCGGGCCGACCCCAACGAGTTCCATGATCTGGCGAAAACGGGCACCCACCACGACGGTATCGACCGCCTCTATGATTTTCTCGCGCAATGGGGGCGGCGACCGGCGCAGAGGGTCACGAAATCGGAAACCGACATCGCAGCGATGCGCGGACAGTCCGTCCGGCGCGGAATCCTGCCGTTTCTCGCGGATGGAAGCGAGGTGCGGGATGAACTTCTGGCGAAATACAGAGGACCGGCCCGGAAATCATACACGGCCAGTGACTCCCGCAACCTACGGCGACGGGACAGCTGATCAAGGCCAACCCGAAACATACAGGTCTCGCGGAGATCACTTGCCGCAGGGCAAAATCTCAGCCTCCGCCTCAGACCAGCAGGATTCGTGACATACGCAGGCGTTGCGGCAGATTCTGGCGTCAAAGGCCTTGATACAGCAGCGTGCGTCGCGCCGGTCGGTTACGGTTCTATGGGCGTAGTGATGGGGCTGACCGTCTATGAGGAAGGTGCGCGGGCCCTGCGTTGCGGCCGCCAGGCGGCGCGGTGCCGCCGCTTTCACGCCTTCCGGAGTGGCAGAAGGCCGATACGGTGGACGTCCGTGGCGACGACGGCGAGGGCAACGGTGCGGTCGAATCCCTTGCCCCGGACACCAGGGCCCTTTCGAGGCCGCGGTGTTTCAGGCTGTCGGTCGCCAGTTCCACCACCGGATCCCGGCGGCGCATCGTGGCGAGCACCCCATCCCGCCTACGCCCCAGGTCACCCCTGTTCGGGCAGCCCTTACTACCCTGCATACCACGCTTCCGGAGTTAATCTCGCGGTAGTGGGGATGGACTTTAAAGTGGTTGTTACGGAACAGAGACTGAAATTCCTGAAAAGTGGACAGATAGGTGACGAGAGCGATACGGAAATTCACTGTGTCGTTTCAATGAGCCTGCACACGGCCAAGGATTTCCTTTTCATACTTGGCGACGCCATTTCAAAAGGGGTCTTAAAATCATACTCTTCAATAGCTTGAAATTTCACATACATTGTCTTACAATATCTTCATGACACAAGAACGAGGAAAAACTATGACCACCACCAGCTTCACCACCCGACTTGATACAGATCTCAAGCGAAGTCTTGAGCGTATTGCCCAATTTGAAGACCGCTCGGCATCGTGGGTTGCCAATCGTGCTATCCGTTCATTTGTTGAAGAACGTGAGGCTACCCGTGAACTAGTCGAGACTGGTCTTGAACTGGTAGCGCAGGAAGCTAAAGGAATATCACCTTCAGCCGTTCACCAGTGGTTGAAGAGGGATGAACAAGCAGAGTTTCCTCAGGCTAAACCCATGGCCCAACTGGCCGCGAAGCGGCCGAAGCGGCCTTCGTTCAATCTGACATGATGGAGATTAAGTATCTCGAAACGTCAGAGCCAGGCATTCAATGGATGTACAACTATTACAATCAGAATCCGCAGCTTGACTATGAAAAAGCGTTTGCGTCCTTACTGAAGGCTGAGGCGGTGTTGAAAGATCATCCCTTCAGTGGAAGTCCGTTTGAAGATTACGAACATGTCCGCCAATACCAGATTGGTAATACAGCGTTTGCTTTACTCTATACTTTGGCCCGCGAAACAATTTGGATTATTGATGTGCGTGACACACGGGGACGGCGGAGTGCTGATGTTTTATGTGCCTATAATGATAGGATACGCGACACCTATGGACTATAGCTTACCGGCAGCAAAGTCAGGTCAAAGAGTTTAAGACTTGCACCGTTTCTCCATACGGTCTGAGCACTGATAGGCAGCCCCTTTTTCCACCTTATGTTCCAAACCCCAAAAGCCGCTTCTTTGACTTCAAAAGGCATGTCAGTTTACTCTTCAACCCACGTGCGGAGGGTAGCACGGAAACCATGAGGGCGATGGATAGGGCAGTCCTTATCGCATCACGAGCTTTGACATTGCGGCATCTGACAATGGTTTGCCAGTAGCAGAGGTGAACATGTACTTCTTGGCGTCGGCCTATTGTACCGCGGCAATAGTGTATTGGCTTCACTACATGGCGCGACACGGCGTTGTTGACCTGATTTGGTCTTTCAGGCAGTTATGTCCCCAAATATCACCTTCGATTTCTTTGAAGGTCACAAGTCGGACTTCACTGTTGCGGGTAACGGTGAGAATGAGAAAGTGCAGGGCCAAGCAGGATATATGATCTTGTTCGGACAGCCAGCGATGGAATGCGGGAAGTTCTGCGTAAGACATTGAAGGGATATGCGTTATTTCATGGCGCTTCTTACCGATTGGGGCGCGCGCCTTCATGGTGGCTTGCATATTAACATCCAGACCCAAAGCCGAAGCATGCTTGAGCATGGGGCTCACGCGGCTCATGGCCTTACAGGCAGTGTCAGCTTACGTATGCCAAATGGGTTCCAGTGCCTGTTGATAACAACATGCCAAGTTTCCAGGATATGGTGAAACGGGCCGAAAATGGATAGGGAAGGCCTCTCGGACTTCCTTGACGGTGGCGAGGGTGCGCCACCGCCCGTTTTCGTCGGGCGCGGGGAGATCCTGAAACGCACCGAGAGCTGCGCCGCCCAGGCCTGGAAGGGTTCGGGAGCGGAGTCCCATGGCCATCCGAAGAGGTCCCAGATCATCCAGGGCGCACCCGGTGCCGGCAAGAGCGCGACCATGCACGAGCTCATGCGCCGCGCCAGGATCGAGCGCAAGGGCGCGGACGGCCAGTCACGTGTCGTGATCCTGTCCTCGGAAATGCTACTGACGGATCTTGCCGGTGTGATCGAGACGGTCGCGGTCGCGGGTGGCCTTTCAAGGAACGACTGGGTCCTAATGTCTTCAAGGGTTTCCGCAAGCCTGGACCTCAAGGCGGTCAAGGCGACGGCGGAAGCTGGATGGCGGCGGCCCGAAGACATCCGTCGCCCAGCCAGCCTCCAGCATCTTGCACGCAACTTTCGGTCCGAGCGATGGCGGGGACCTGTCATTGTCTGCGTGGACGAGGCCCAGAACTTGCCCCGGGCAAGACATGAACCGCATGCGCTATTCCTCCAGAGTATCCATGGTGGGCTGTCAGGCCTACCGCTCTCGCTTGTCCTGGGCGGGCTAGGTGACACCAGTGATGTCGCCATCGGCATGGGCCTGACGCGCCCGGACAATGTCTGGCCTCTAGGTCGGCTGTCTCCCAACGAGGCCTTCTATCTTGTCCTGTCATTCTGCGACGAATTTGGCCTTGACGCACATGGCTGCGAAGAAAGGCTGGCAACGCTGACGGACCCGTGCGAGGGCTGGCCCAGACATCTTCATCACGCCTTAAGGGCGTTGGCGGAACAAGCCCTTGAGCATGACGGGCACCTGGGGGCCTGCGACTGGGACCGGATCCAGGCGCGGACGATGGGGATGCGCCTGCGATACTACGGTTTCCGCCAGAGTTCGGCCATGAGAAGAAGCAACGTACTGATAGCCCATGTCCTGAAATGCCTGAAGGACGGTATGAATGAAAGCAGGGTTCTCGGGCTGATCGAGGAGTCCGAGGAAGACGAGGCGGGCCGACGTCTTCCCAAGGGAATGGATGCGGAGGGTTTCATGGACCATCTCGTGCATCAGGGTGCGCTGGAGAAGTCCGTTGATGACGCGCCATCGCTCCGCTGCCCGATCCCGTCATTTCGGACGTACCTGATCCGTGCGGGCGGGCTTGAGCAGGATGCGGACCCCGACCCGTCACCCACGTCCACTAAGGATGACGGCCTGCACCTGTCGTCCTGAACAAGGGTGTTCACCCCCGCAGTCGCGTTGTGCCACCGCGCAACCCGGACGACGTCCGTTGACGAAAGGAGTGGAGCGGGCGCGGAGATGCCGGACTATCCACCCGACCGTCCCGGAGGCGCCGAAGCGATCAACATGCTCAAGTCCCATGGCTGGATCCCGAACCGACGGATATCGGGCAAAGCCCCGTTCGCCTATTTGGTAAACCTTCAGATCCTCCACCACCTCCGACGTCTTACCGAATGTCTCCCTGAGCGCCGCAACGGCTCCCGCGTACCTCTTGGGCATATCCATATGCACCCTGAAATGCGTAAGCAGCAGCCGCTTCACCCCTACCCGCCGGACCATCCGGGCGATCTACGAAGGACTCGGCGTCAGCGACTCCCTCTCTGGATGGGACCGCTCGCCGTCCAGACGGTAGCACCAGTGCAGCAAAACGCATTCAGGCTAAACGGAACTTCACTGACATGAAAGACGGTTTCGCCCAAGCGTGACAGGGGTTTCGTCCGGATTCGGGCTGTGACGCTTATGTAAGCACTGAATCCCGGTCTACGCCGAGCAGCCCGAACGCTTTTGCGTGCAGCTCAGTCGGCTCAGAGGCGATCCGGAACCGGCTGTCCGGTCGACCCGAGGGAGGCGTCGTTCAGCGTCAGGGGGCCGAGGTCTGCGAGCAGGGTGCGCAGGCTGTGGACGGGCAGGCTGTGGACGGGCAGGCTGTGGACGGGCAGGCCGTCGGCGGTGCGCTTCGTGTCCGCCTTCGCCTCCGCGACCCCCGAGACCTCCGCCGGCTCCACCGGCGAGCCGCGCCGGGCCTTCGCCGCGCCGCGGTCATCGTCCTCGAACAGCACCGGCGCGAGGCGGCGGCGCATGTGCCATTCGACGTGCAGGGCGAGCATGCAGAGAAAAACATGCGCCCGCACCCGAACCTCGGTTCGGTGAAACACCGGCCTGACCTTGAGATCAACGGTCCTGAGCCTGCGGAAGGCCCGCTCAACGCGACTCAACCGTTTGTAGGCCGTGACCGTTCCGGCACGGTCGAGGGTCTGGGCGGGCAGGCTGGTGCGGATCACGTAAAAACCGTCAAGGCACGCTTCGCTGGCGATCGCTTCGGCGTTGCGTTGACAGTGAAAGATGCCCGCTTCATCCATCCACCATCGGAAGTGTTTTTCGACCTTGAACCTGTTTATCGCCTTGCCAGCCCTGACACCAATTCCCGCCTCCCCTTCCATGCGAAGGGTCAGTGTCATTGCTTCAACCTGTAAAATTCTTCACAGGACCGGACCAAAGATGGAGGAGTGGGCTGATCAAGCTGCTGATGCCTGCACATTTTTACCAACTCATCCACGTGTTTCTTGCAGTCGCGGGCACGGTTTAGAGAGGGATAGCCTCGGCGGTTTTCGTCAACCTCCTGACCATCAAGATATGTAATCCATGATTCAATATGCCAAGTCGGAACAAATATCGCCACTGCCTCGTCGTTATTGCGGATCTCGACTTCATGCCTCTTGCATTCATCATCAAGTTGCCGGATACGTTTCACGACCCCCTGGTTGTCGCCGTCGATCATAACCGCAAGGCCACAGCGAACCTTGTTCTTGCGTTTTCGATATGCTTCCAGTTCCTTTGGGAAATTGAGTCGCACATGCTGTTCGCCCGACATGTTGGCAAAAGGAAGAACCCGGATCCTGCGTCTGTTCCAGCCCATCGTGGAAAAGAATCGTATCATGAAAGCTGATTGTTGCCTGTCTTCGCAGAGAAGGACCAGATCCGCACTTCGTTTCACGCTTCCCAGCCTCTCGCCAGAAGTTCAGACAATCTCAAATCTGTCCTGTTGTCATTCGTCGTATAACTGCGTGAAATTTCAGAGAGATTCTTGATCCTAGTGGCTCCGGATTGTTCACGAAACAAGCAGATACCGTGATCGGCACCAAGAAAGTCAATAATTTCTGGATGGTGCGTGCAAATGACTGCTTGCGGGATCGATTCTCCACATCTTTCATCCAGTTCCATCAGCCAGGGCTGGATTTCTGCCAGCGCAACATAGTTTTCAGGTTCGTCAAGAAACAGTGTGTGTCCGAGTCCTGATGACATGCAGATCAATGCATACAGCGCAATCAGTGCCCTCTGCCCATCCGAGAGCGCATCCAGTGCCAATTCATACCGGTTTTCACCATCCCCAAACCGTACCATCAGTGCCCGCTTGTTCAGTCCTGTTTGTTGAAGCCGGATCTGGTCCAGTCCATCAATGACATTCATGATCGCCGTTTTGAATGCTTCGACCATGCCCGGATCTTCAAGTTGAACATGCTGAAACCACGAGCTGAAATTGCCAATATCCCTGTCAAGTATGATCTCGGGCCGACTGGTTTCATACTCAAAGCTGGCAGGGTTCAGACTGCAGACAATCATGCTTCTGATGGCCCCGAGAAACCCAGACAGCCGTTTGTTGTCATTGCGCTCGGGCACCCGGGCCATCGCGGAATCCGACCAATCAGCAGAATAAACCGGTCCAACGGAGTGGTCGTCGCGAAACAATCCGACCTCACCTCTTTCGAATTGAAAGAGTGGTTTCCCCCCACTGCCAGTCAACGATTCATGCGAGATGCGGACCAGGTTTCCTTGCAGACTGTGTTCAACTTGCAGCCGATAGCACAATTCGTCACCACGAATATCGGCATGAAGCTCAATGGTCTGGACATCTGTTTTCTGCCAAGCCGTCTTGCTGCTGGCAGGAAACATCCCCGGGTCAGAGACCTTGGCCCGTCCAGCCAACAATTCACGAAGAGAATGCATGATATCCAGAACTGATGTCTTGCCGGCTCCATTGTACCCTGCCAGCAATGTCATCTCCTGGAGATCAAGAGTAAAATTAACAAAGCACTTGTAGTTGTCCACGAAAAGTCGCTTGAACATCGTATTGCCCCAGTGGTTGGTCCGATGTATGAAATCGGTCCCTCGCCTGACCTCTGTACGGGATCCGATCATGTCGATCATGTTCCCGCCATGAAGCACCCGATACCCTTGCTTCCACACGGTAACAAGGTTGGGGTGTAGCCCATATTTTTACAACCCCGGCGCTGGCCCTCGGTCATGACAGTCTCCCAGTCTCAACACCAGGACTGTTGCCGCCATCCGGCCGATTCGCAACATCATGTGTTGCTTTGACCTCAAATCACCCACATCGGGTGTTGCACTTCACTGTGGAACGGGGGCGGCCTTTCCGTCGCGGCGGTCGCCCGCCAGCTGGGCGCAGTCCGTCCTCGGTCTCGCACGGGATCTGGCGCAACGGCGGAGCCTGGGGCTTTTGCCACGGCCCGGGCGGCCGCCATAACCGCACTGATAAGCTCGCTGATCAGGGATGATTCCAGTTCCGCCATCGCCCCGATGATTGTGAACATGGCCTGGCCCATGGGGCTCTCGGTATCGATCTGTTCCCGCACGCTGATGAAGCGCACGCCCAGATGGTCGAATTTCTCGAGCGCGGTCAGGAGGTGACGCACGAACCAGGCGAACCGGTCAAACTTCCAGAGAGGGAAACACGCGATCTCGCGGTTGCGGGCACTTGTAATCAAGGCGTTGAGCTGGGGACGGCCCATCTTCCGGCCCGAGACGGCATGATCACGGTAGACGCCGACAACGGCTAGGCCCGCACGGACCGCATAGGCGGCCAGCCCATCCTCCTGCAGGTCCGGTTTCTGGTCGGGGATGGAAACTCGCAGATACAGCGCGAAGCGCGGGGCCGCGGTCATGGCGGTGATCGTTCGTCCCAAAACGGTTTACGGTGTCCAGCTCGGCTGAAATCAATCCGGGACGCTCGTCCGAGCCCGCGGGCTGCCTTTTCAGTCCGGCGGTCCAATCTGCCGAAGCCACAACGCGGCCGCGTGCCCGTACATTGGAAACGGCCGCGACATTCACCGCTTTTTTCGACATCAATCCCGTCCGGGGCGTCGGCAATCAGCTTTGACATTGTCGCGGAAAGTTCGGATTCCGCAGCTTTAGCCGGATTGGCTCTCGATCGGCATCGTGTTCAAGAATCGATGCGGTAAGGCTTAGCAGCTATCACAGGAGATGTTGCCTGTAATATTGATCGGCCATGATGCGGGCGAATTCGGCTGCTGAAAGGTCGCGCCCTACGACGCGGTTCCCGAAATTTCCGACGAGGCCATGCATCTCCGCATACATGAGTACGATCAGGACTTCTTCACGGCTGCCGTAACACGTGAAGAGCTTGGATTTGTTGACCGCAACGCACTGCCAGAGCCCATTCAATGGACAGGCCATTACGTCCTGCCCAACGCGATATGCTTTGACTGCCGCAAGGATACGTTCCCTGCGCCCGACCTTCCGTTCATCTTTGTGGGGCGTCTGAATTTCGCGCCCCGCTCTGGGGCGTCCGTGCCCAATACTAGCCTCCGGACCCGTCCATGTCAGCACGCTTCCGCAGTTCATCGGTGATCGCGCTGTAATACCTGTCCGCCCGCTCTTTCGAAAAGAAGTCAAAAGTAAATCCTGCGCAAGCCAGAAGCGCAAGGACAATCGCGATTGCGCGAAGGTGCGGGTTCTCGAAGAACACGAACAGGCCTAATGCGATGGCGAAAAACAGAGCCGCGCCGATGATTGTTCCGGTAAAGAGCGTCGAGAAACCTTCGACCCGTGCCTTTTCGGCACGGGCAAAAGCCACTGGATCATCGCGCCAGGCCTCTGACATAACCTCGAGCCGTCCTTGACTGCCTAGAAGGCCCACCACGCCTGTCACGACAAAAAGCGCCACCACGGCCAGTAGCGGCAGCACCATGGCCTGAGCGGCGGGCGTGGTGCCGAACAGCCAGAAGGCAGCGGACACCGCAAACACCATCCCGCCAGCAAGGGTGAGCATCGCCATCTCAAAATCCTCACCCTTGAGCCAGGCCGCGGTGTGGTCAATTAGTTCCATCTCATATTGCTCCATATCTGTCAGTCGCATGATTTTGGTGACGATGCCATCGCTTCAAGATTTCTGCCGCGCCGGAAACGTCTTCAGATCGTGGAAGCAGCACAGCGTTTCGGGTGCGTCCGGGAAGAAGGCATTCCTGCGATACGTCTTCGTATACGATCAGTTGGGCGTCAATCCCTATGTCCAAAAGCCTGTGGTGCGCACAGACGGCACAGCTGGGAAAGAAGTCCCGGGTGCCGGTCGTCATTTGCTTAGGCGGAAAGCCGTCAAACAATCCGCGGATCGGGGAAATCACCCACCTCTTCATATCCCCGACACCAGCATAAAGCCTGGAAGGGTAGTTCGGAGTGCCATCCCATGCCCGAAGAACCCGATTCTCTACGCTTACCTCTTTCCCTCATCGCATCGGCCGCTGTCGCGCATGGTTTCGTGCGGTAGCCGATATGACGAAGATGTCTGAAACGTATTCGCGTTCGCATTGTTGTTCCAGTTTTCCGCCCCAAGTGGTCTGGGCAAAAAGGGAAGACACGCGACGTTCCCGTTCCCGTCGAAAAGCACTAACTTGCCGGTCTTTCGGTTGCGTAGTTCGTAAACGCCCGGCCCAAACGGCGCGGACAGTTAGCCACCCGATCCTGGATCGGGGAAGGCGTGCCATCGGCTCCAGTCGAACCGGGGATTATCGCCCATCAATGTTTTCTCTTGCGCTCACGGCAATAAGAGCGGCTGGGATTTTGGCGGATCAATGGGTCTTCTTGCCTTCTTGCATTTAACATTCCCGTTCCCTTTCGCTTCAGACAGGCGAATAACGGATTTACGGTCTTGGCTTTATCTCGCCCCGGCAATTGCGTCGCTTTCAATTTGCGCCCTTCTTGAGGTTGCATTTTCTGCTAGCCATCCGGCAGTTTTCCTCGTCCGTGTTTCCGACCCTCGACCATTGTATAATGTGATTGGCGTCCATTCCGTCATTCGGAAACCGGTTCCCGCATTTCGCGCCACGTTCCCATCGTTGTCACTGACGGCATCGCTGTTTCTGTCAGATTTTGACATATTGCCGCATATTGACACAAGACATGGGTAACGATGGATCTTTAGCGCACAATCAGTTCTCACGGAACCTTGCATTTTCTCGGCCTATTCGCCGGAAGCGGCGGGATGCGCCATCCCTTCGAGGCAATCTACGGACAGTGTGTGTTCACCGCAGAGCGGGACCAGATCGGGACAGGCCAGGGCGCTTGCGGAAACAAAACCGCGCCGGATTGAACCAAATCGGTTGCGCACGCGGTTCAAACCGTTTATCGGTTGGATCGGGAAAAGCGATACTCTTCAACGCTTTCTCCTATGTTGCGTGCCCCGGTCGGTTCGCCTACTGGCCGGGGCATTTCCTGTCTCCCGTCCGCAGGTGCGTCACGATCTGGCGGATCTTTTCCTTTAATCGCGCTTTCGACGACTGAGGTTGGATCTGCAATTGCATGCCCTTTGTCTTGGATTGTTGTTTCCGTTTGCGTCCCTGTTGGCTGCCTTGGCCTGGGCAACCCTTACAGGAAGCATATCCGGCCTCCGGTGAGTGACCCTCCGCCACGATCAATCCCTTGACGGCCACGCAACGCAGGCAAGGACTGCGGGACCGTCATCATGCAGCGCTTTCTGTAGTCAGCCCTCGGTGATGTCGCACCTCTTTCCCGCCGGAAGCCTATCAGCGGAACCCTGAACTACACGCCAGCCCCTTAAGCCCCATTTCAAGGATACAGCTTGCCCCGAGCGCTGGCATGACGACGGAATTCCGGGGATTTCTTCTTTCGCTGACTTTTGTCACCCCAATAGCGCTCTAAGCCAGCCAGCCACCAATTATGGCTTTCGGATCTCTGGGGATTCGACATCTCTCGTCTCTGTACGGCATTGTCTTAGCCATCCCATGGGACGGGTGCAGCCCAACTTTGTTGGTGACCGCGATTCGCAGATGCGCACGAAGGCATCGCAGCGCTATGCAGCGGCATCGCAGCGCTATGCAGCAAAGGCTGCCCGACGCACTCGACTGGCTGCGAACCAGGCCGTCTCCGCCTCACCAAAAAATTGGGCTACACCCCCATGGGACCACCGGACTAACGGTGGCTGGGAGAAGCTGTTACTGTGGTTACGATTTTACATGATGTGCGGTGCCACTTCGATGACGACGAGGCTGATCGGCAGAGCGATCACGAATCAGACCACGTTCCAATCCCTGCCAGAAGTTGCTCAATCACGCTGCTGACATCCCGATGTCGTAACATCCGAGCTTCCCACTGTCCCGCCTCGACATCATCACCCTGTTCAAAACGGACCACCGCGATTGGACCGTCCTTCAGATATCCGTCGGCCTCGTCGTCCCCTGCAAAACGATTGCGAAGAATTGACAAGCAGTCCCGGACCACTGTGCCGTGCCTGCCCGCCAAGGCCTCGCGGAACATGTGTGCAGCGCCGTACAGACCTTCGTCCGTGCGCTCAATGCAATAGGTCAGGTCATGAGCGGCCTTCCGGCGCGCCGCACGGGGCGACTCAGTCCCTCTCCGCCACGAAGGATCCGACATAGCTGTTCTCCCGGTCCTCCACGGCGCCGCCGACCCAGCCGGAGGGGTCACCCGCGTCGCTGGCGTACCACCTCGCCTCCACCCCGTCGCCCGAGCAGCTGTCCCGTTCGCAGTCCATGCGGTACGTGAAATCCCCCCAGTCCGTGAAACCGTGGTCATGCCACCTGGCCCCGCCCCCGTCGTCGTAATGCGCCTCGAACCCGCTGACCCGCAGGGTCATGGCCGGGCGTCCGCCGAACGTGTAGCGCAGGTCCGCGTCGGCCCGGAGCAGGGCGCCGAGATAGCCGTCGTCCAGGTCCACCCCGAGGAAATTGTCCTCGCCGCTCCAGGTCGCGGACGCCGGCGGGAGCGCGTCGCCCGAGGGGGTTCCCCGGACCCATCCCCTTCCATGGATCTCGTCCGTGATGTCGCGGCCGCCTCCCGAGGATCTGCCGGGGTCCGTGCGCCCGGAGACCTCGAAATGGTGATCGATCCAGACGCCCCACCGGTCGACCGAGGACGGCGCTCCGGACATGGAGACCGTGTAGCGGTCGCGGCCGTCGCCGTTCCACGTCGCGTCCGGGATGTGGCGCACGTCCTCCGCGGTCACGCCGTAGCGCACGCTGCCGTTCACGCCCTGTGGCGGCGGCAGGTGGTCGTAGCCCATGACGCTGCCCGAGCCCACGGGTGCGTGGCAGTGGTCATCGCCGCCGCCGCATCCTTCGGTGACGCCGCCGTGGTTCTCGTAGCCGAACTGGTGGCCGGCCTCGTGGGTGATGGTGAGGAACAGCTCATCGACCGCCCCCCGCGCGAGAAACTCGTTCCTGCTCCAGAGGTTCGCGTAGACGTCCCGGATCCAGTCCGAGCTGAGCACTATCACGTCATCGGAGGGGAAGTAGCAGGCGATGGCGCCGGGCCCGCAGTCGAGACCCCGCACGGAGCCGACCTGGAGCGGCCGCGGGCCGGGATCGTAGTCGAGGTGGCGGGTCCACTGGAGGTACGCCTTGTTCGCCGCCGCCCAGACCACGTTCTGCGCAATCCCCAGGCGGGCGTCGGCGTCGGCGCTGCCGCCGAACCGCAGCACGGGCTCAAGATCGTAGGCCAGTGACGGGGCGAAAGTTATCCTTGGAACCGCCCCGCCGCCCCGCTCCGGCATGGCCACGGCAAGTCCGTCCCGTCCGTGCCGCGGCAGGTCGACCCTGGGGTTGGCGTACCAGCCGGAGAACACGTCGGTGTTCCCGCGGACGATCTCCCCGCCGCTGAGGGTCTGCGGTACCGCAGGCCGGTCCGGGCGGACCGTCGGCGGGCCGCCGCCGTTCCCTCCACTGGCGGGAGCGCCGGGGTTCCCTCCCCCGCCGCCCCCGCAGGCGGCGGCGAGGGCAGTGGCCGCGATGGCCAGGGTCTTCGCGGCGTGGCGGGGCCCGGTATTCCAGTTCAGCGATCCCATGACCGGTTCCTTTCGGCCGAAACGTGAAAACCCCCGGCGGTCGCCCGCCGGGGGCCGTGTCATGCCCATCCGCCGTGGCGGGTGTGGATGGGCCACTACTCTTTGGGAGCGTGATAGACGCCCGCCGCGGCGCCGTCATCCCATGTCTTCTCGAACGCGCCGAAAAGACCGGCCGGACGCTCGGCTGCCGCTCCGTAGTTATCTACGGTGACTCTCTGCGTCGTGGCGTCCGAGGCTGGGATAGTAAGCTCGTCACCAGCGTAACTGTCGGCCTTGAACTCGACCTTCCAGTTTGGATTGGCGACGCCGCCGGTGAACTGGTCGATCGTCCCTTCGATCTCGGTATCTCCAGCGGCAAACTCGGCGGTTATGGTCACGGTCGCCCCGAACTGCCCCGATTGCGTCGCCTTGCGCATTGAACCGTCCGAGGTCGGGCCAAGGCGGGACGCCAGCCCGTGGGCCGTCCCCTTATAGGTCGCCTTTGCATCCAGGCCATTTGCGTCTGTACGGGCCACAAAGTTTCCTCTGGTTTGTGCTGCGGACCCAGCCCCTAGCCCGGCGAACCGGTTCAGGTTGAAAGAATCACCATTACCACTACCGGGACTGGCCCACAGCCCCCATTCGATGAACATGGCCTGTTCGTACGCGGTGCCATCGTCGTTCAGCGTGTAGTAGTTCTGGCCGCCCAAGGCGGTGATGGGTGAGAAAACCCAACCGGCCCCGATCGATCCCTCGGCAGCAGCGCCTTTGCAACCGTCAGAACTGGCGCAGCGGGCAGCGAAATTGGCTTCGAGACCGGTTATCCGAATATTTGGCTCGATTGCCCCTTCAGGATGACTTGCACTGGCACCGCCTGCAAAATTCATGGAGCCTATGGTCAATCCCTCCATGGACACCCCGGCAAGGCGGACCATCGCCGCCGTGCGTGAGTTGCCGGCCCCGAAGATCCCGGTTGCTGGCACGCTGTTATCATTAGGAGCCACCGCCCGACGCTGTGTCATGACGAGACCACTGAGATCGGCGTGCACAGCCGCAGCGGCGGCCTGAGCCCGCTGCTCTGGACTGTCCTTGCCGGATGCCTTGATGGCGGCGGCCTGGCGAACGATGGCACTGCGCGGCGCCACCAGCTTTTCCAGCCTCGTGATATTGGCCTTGACACGCTCCGCGGCCGCCATGGAGTCCGCGTCCGTGCGGCCTTCCAGCGCATCCAGCGCCGCCTGGGCCTTGGCGATCTCCGCCTCAATACCGGCAGGCGCGCCACGAACCATCACAGCGTTGGCCATGACGGTGTCTGAAACGCCGCCGACCTTATCGGCATCCAGCGCTCCGTATGCCTTGTTGGCATCCGTGACCAGCTTGTCCGCAGCGGCAATGGCGGCTGTGGCTTCGCCTTCATAGGCCGCGGCCGACTTCATTGCGGGCTGGGTACACAGATTGCCTTCCTCGGTGTACGTGTAGCCGGTCCCCCGCTCTTCACATATTTCCCGGGACGTCCTGTCTCCGCCGCCGCCTCCGCCGCCCGGACTGTCGTTCCCCCCGCCGCATCCGGCGAGCGCGAGCGCGCCCGCGAGCGTGGCCGCGGGCATCATAAGTCTCGATATTCTCATATCCATGTTTCCTTTCCGTGTCCGCGATCAGAACTTGAACGCAACGCCGAGCGACCATGCGTAGGAGTCGGTGTTCGAATCATTCGCGACTGAAGCGGCATCATCCCCAGGGTTGGTACCGTCGGCCTCGCGGGTGTAGTCGAACTCCGTTTCCGAGCTTCCGATGCCGAACACGAGTGACGCGCCGCCGCCCAGGTCGTAGGAGGCACCAAAGCCGACGCCGGTCACCGTCTCTTCAGCGAGGATCCTGTCCGCGCTCGCGTCGTTGCTCGGATCGTAGGCCGCTTCCACCGTAAGGGTTCCCACGTTCACCGCGAGAGCGACCGGGCCGACCGTGTATTCGAGACCAACCCCGCCGTGCATGCCCTCGCCATCCACCGTTTGGGTGTTGGCATTGGCGCCCGTCACGGTGTGCGATCCGTCAAGCTCCAGAACTGAAGCGTTCAGGGTGACGGCGATTCCGCCGCCGTCGCCGCCGAAGTCCATCTTCGCGCTGCCTCCGAAGATCTGCGCGGTGACCTCTTCCGTTTCCTCGAACGGTGTGGCTATGGCCTCAACCATGTCGTCGCTGTCGAATTTGTAGCCGCCCCTCTGGTAGCCGCCTCCGAGGCTCAGCCTGCCCGCGCCCATGCCCATCTCGTACCTGCCGCCGAGACCGATGATCGGGTCGCCGGTGTCGCTTCCCTCCGTTCCGCCGGTGTCGTCGTCCAGCTCCAGCGACGCGCCGAAGCTGAAGCCGGCCGCGATGGCGCGGTCCCAGCGCAGGATCTGGCCGTCGTACTCTGCATCGAGCCCGCCGTTGCCGCTGTGGGCGCCGTGCTCGACCTCATCGCGGAGCCCGCCTCCGGGAAGCTCCGTCATGGCCCAGTCATAGCCGCCGTCCGTGTCGCCCATCGTCAGGGTGCCGAAGCCCTCCGGCTGGCTGATGGCTATGGTTACGCCGCCATCCTCGTCGTCATCCACGTGAGCGTCCACGCCGCCTTTGCCGCCCTCGTCAAGGTCGACGTCGGCGCTCCACGTCACGCCGGAGTCCATCGTCCCGGTCGCCTTGAACGTCACGTCGATGTCGGTGTGCAGCCTTACGCTGTCATCCTTGGACCCGGCGACGCCCATCTCGGCGCTGCCGCTCAGGCCAAGCGTCGGCGCCATTCCCATGCCCATGTCCTGGGCGGAGGCCACCCCGGCGCCCATGCCGAGCGCGGTGGTGGCGAGCAGTACTCTTCTCATCACTGTTTTCTCCGTTTGATCGCGTGAGGCCTCAACCGCCTCACGGACCCGAATCTATAGGGAGCTATGTACTATAGAAGGTACTGAAATCGGATTTATCTCAACATGTAGTGGTTTTGCAACATATGACCGGAGGGCAACGGAAATGAGACTCGTATGCAACGAAGTCATGACTTGAGCGCAACGAAACCTCGCCGCTCACGGAAAATCCGGGGCGGGCTTTACATCCCCACGCTTTCCTCTAATGTCATTCACGCGATGTTTTCATGGACCCGCTCTGTCGGGTCGCCCGCCGAATACAACAGCCCTTATGATCCGGCAGGGGGTAACCCCTCGTGCCCGGCGAACAGGCGGGGTGTTTCTTCCATGAAGACATCGCAACGGCCCGGCACCAGCCGGGCTGGAAGGCGGGTAACGGCGATGTCTGGAAGCGAAGAACAGAATCTGACGGTCAAGTGGCTGTGGAAATGGATCGCCCGGGAACGCAAGAAACGGGGCATCAGCCGCGCCGAGTTCGCCCGGCGGCTGGGGATACGCCGGGAGACGCTTTACCGGATCGAGGAGGTCCGGGGCGGCGGTTCCGACGCCTCCACCCTCATAGACGCCCTGGACCGGCTTGGCGCTTTGGGGGCCGTGGCGGAGATAGGCGATATGGACTGGCACGGGGCGGTGATGTCGCTGTCCAGGCACGAGACCAAAAAATATGACGCAATAGCGGAGACCAACGGCCTCACCCGAGCGCAGGTGATACGGCAACTCGCGGCGGAAGGGCTGATAGCACGGAGTCGGCCAGAACGCGGAAACACCAAAACGGGAGCGGAGAATGTCGCATCCATGGAGGTGGACTTCTGGCTCAGTTCCGAGGGCGACAGCATCGAACTGCGCTCGGTGTCGGAGGGCGAGCGCCTGGTCATGACGGTGGACCGCGACCAACCGGACCTGTTCGGGAAGCTGGCGACCATACTGCGGAAAAGCGGAGCGCCCGCGCCGGATACGGAGGAACGAAAATGATCCGCCGACTTGCCGTCAGGTAGTTCGCTCCGGAGAGTCAGGACGTTTCGGCGTTTCTCATTCCCATGCAGCGCATCCTTCCCCTTTCCGTCTGTCAGCCTCTAGTGGTAGGTTCTATACAGAAGATTCCATTCTTTCCCGAAGCATGACTCATCCCTCCCATTGCCATCTGCCTGTGCCCCCTGTCATTGGCCGCGTGACGGCGGCAGGAAAAATTGGAATCTCTTGTTTTGAACCAGCCACTAGGTCAAGCCGTTTCACATGCGATTGAATTTACGCACGGGAAAATGGAACGACCACAGCAATACCGCGCCTCCCTGACTCAGCGCGAAGCGCTTGCCCCATTCCATCACTCCACCGACAGATTTCCTGAAGCGCGTCTCACGGCTTTGCGTGCCCAGTTTCAAACTCGGACAGGACAATATGCAGTGCCATGCCGGAGGTCAAAGGACCAGTAGTTCCCGTATTTGTCGAGCCTAACCTAACCGCAATCGGTAGGTGGTTTCCAGCACCTCCGTCGGCCCGCAATCCGGGTTAGGGATCGGCCGGATGCCCGCGGGCGGCCGCCGCGAATTCGGTGATCCTGTCCGGAAGCCAGAGCGAAATTCGCCAGCCAAAGGCGACCCCGACATGCGTCGGACAGTTTACCGGGCCGGCAGATCGGTAGTAATGAACCCTGACCCAAATAATCGCGTACACTGCAAAGCCCATGGTGAACCACATAAAGCCATCGCGACACCGCGCCGTGCAGGACCGAACCCTAAATATGCAGCGCCAGATTGCCGAAGGTACAATCAGGGTTCTGTCGACATCGGGTGTCGCGGGGCTCACCCATAGGGCCGTGGCAAAGGACGCGCAGGTCAGTCTCGCAGCCACGACACGTCATTATTCGGGCAAGATCGACATATTGGCCGAGGCTTCCAGACTGCTTCTTTCCGAATACCTGGATTCGTTCAAATCCCTTCAGACGCGATTGCGGCAAAATCCGGAAACATCGATCGAGACGCTGGACGACCTCGTCGTTCAGGTCACGGTGAACGCCTTGTGTCGGGAGCGCGACCGGTCGCTGGCGTGGTGGGAGATCATGTTATTCAGCGGCAGATCGCCTGAGGGACAGGCGCTGGCCCGTGACTGGTTCGTGAAGCTCGACGCGATCTGGTCGAGTCTTGCCGAAGAACTTGTCCAGCACCCTGATCCCCAACAGATACGGATCTCAATCGAATGGGCGCTTGGGATGATCTTCCTTCTTCATCCGCTGGAGCTTGGGCGTGACGCGGTCGAGAGCCTCTTTGCCGACATGGACATCCATCGCTATTTGGATCATGCCACCACCGATGACATCGACGCGGGAAACGACGACACCAGAAAAGCGAAAATGCGTGCACAGCTGGTCGAAACCGGCGTGCGGATTTTGATCGACCAAGGTCCAGACGCACTGTCGTATCGGGCTGTGGCGGATCGGGCAGGCATGGTACGCAGCGGGCCGAGCTATTACTTTGCTTCGGTCAACGCATTGATGGAAGCGGCCCAACTCAGCCTTTTCGCCCGCGCCAAGCAACGGTATCGCACAGGATTCCAGAACCAGATGCACCGATGCGGCACAGCATCGGAACTGGCCAGACTGACAGGCATGATTTTCCTCAGCGAGGCCAGCGACTTCCAAATGGAGAATGTGGCCTATTTTTCAGTCTGGATTGCCGCCGCACGGTCGCCCGGGCTCCGTGGATTTGTTCAGCATATTCTGCTTGATCAGTCAGCGGGGTGGACCAGGCGCATCCGGGAAATCCATGAGGGTGATGCCCCATCTGGCCTGGCACTGAAATTGCAGTCGATCTATGCGGGCAAACTGGCCCGTGCACTGGCGGTCGGCGCAACCAGGATGGACCCTGACGTCATAAGCTCAGATTTCCTGGCGGCGGCACGCCTCTCCGGGCACTAAACGGTACATCAGTATAAATAATGCTTGCGGGCTGCGGCTTTCCTTCCTATCCCGGGATCAAGCTTCCCGGTGTTACGCCGCCGAACCCGTAGTGCTTGGCAGATTGCCCATCCCTGGAAGTGGCAGGCTTTGGCCGTCACGAGAGGAGACCTCATGATTGATCTGACCGATCGAGTGGCCTTGGTCACGGGGGCAGGCGCGGGCCTTGGAAAGGAACACGCCCTGCTGTTGGCGCAGCGTGGAGCGCGGGTGGCCGTCAACGACCTGAGCCTTGATCCCGCACAGGCGGTCGCTGACGAAATCACGGATGCCGGTGGCCAGGCGATGGCTATTGAGGCTTCAGTATCCGATTTCGACGCGGTTCAGGCGATGGCGGATGACATTCTGGGCCAGTGGGGCCAGATCGACATCCTGATCAACAACGCCGGGATCCTGCGCGACAAAAGCTTCGGCAAGATGGATTTGGAAGATTTCCGGCTTGTGGTGGAGGTGCACCTGATGGGGGCTGTGAACTGCACCAGGGCGGTGTGGAACCACATGCGTGAGCGCAATTATGGACGCATCGTGATGACCACCTCATCCTCGGGGCTCTACGGTAATTTCGGGCAATCGAACTACGGGGCGGCCAAGATGGCACTGGTGGGACTGATGCAGACCCTGTCGATCGAAGGCGGGCGCAACAATATCCGCGTCAACTGTATCGCGCCTACCGCAGCGACGGCGATGACCAAAGGTTTGCTTCCCGAAGCCGAGCTTGACCTTCTGCGGCCTGAACTGGTCAGTCCGGGCGTCCTCGCACTGGTTCGCGAAGATGCGCCAACACGGATGATCCTCTGTGCCGGGGCCGGGGCGTTTGAAACCGCCAACGTGACGCTGACACGGGGAACCTTCATCGGCGCAGGGTCCGAGATGCCAGAGCGTGTGTTGCGGAAGTGGGATGCTATCGTCGACCGAACGGACGAGGTCGTCCCGCAATCCGGGCTTCATCAGGGTTATTTCGAACTGAAGCACGCGGGATTGCGCCGCGAAGGAGCGTGATCATGCGCGACGCGGTTATCGTCTCGACGGCACGGACCCCGATTGGCCGGGCCTACAAGGGCGCGTTCAATGCGACACCGGCCCCATCCCTGGCGGCCCACGCGCTGCGCATGGCGGTTGAACGTGCCAGGATTGATCCCGGCTCGATTGACGATGTGATCCTGGGCTGTTCGCTGCCACAGGGACACCAATCAACCATCGGTCGGACAGCCGCGTTGCGCGCGGGCTTTCCTGTCACAGTGTCCGGCATGACCATAGACCGACAATGTTCCTCTGGGCTGATGGCCATCGCCACGGCAGCCAAACAGGTGATCGTGGACCGCATGGATATGGTGGTTGCGGGCGGAGTCGAATCGATCTCGCTGGTACAGACAGACGATCTGCGGGTCGATCCCGATCCCGGGCTTCTGGCGATGCATGACGACACCTACATGCCAATGATCGATACAGCGGAAACCGTTGCCGGCCGCTACGGAATTTCGCGAGAGCGCCAGGACGCCTATGGTCTGCAATCGCAACAACGCACCGCCGACGCACAGGCGAACGGCAGGTTTGATGACGAAATCATTCCCATTACGGCGACAAAGACCGTCGTAGACAGGGAAACCGGCGCGACATCGACCGAGACGGTCACCCTGACCAGGGACGAGGGAAACCGGCCCAACACGACCCTGGAAGGGCTAAGCGGTCTGCGCACCGTGCGCGAAAACGGCTCGATCACTGCAGGCAACGCCAGCCAACTGTCGGACGGCGCATCAGCCGCTGTGGTGATGGAGGCCAGACTGGCGGAGCGGCGGGGCCTTCAGCCGCTCGGGCGGTATGTCGGCATGGCCGTCGCAGGCACCAAGCCCGACGAAATGGGTATTGGCCCTGTCTTTGCGGTTCCGAAACTGCTCGAGCGGTTCGGGCTTGGTGTCGACGATATCGGGCTTTGGGAACTGAACGAGGCCTTCGCGGTGCAGGTTCTTCATTGCCAGGATGTTCTTGGGCTTCCGAATGACAGGCTAAACGTCAATGGTGGAGCGATTTCCATCGGGCACCCTTATGGCATGTCCGGCGCACGGATGGTCGGCCACGCCCTGATCGAGGGCAAAAGACGCGGCATCAGATATGTGGTGATCACCATGTGCATCGGCGGCGGCATGGGCGCAGCAGGTCTGTTCGAGGTTTTTTGACACCAACGGCCCTGTCAGACGACGGGCCCGGTCGAACCTTTGCCCCGGAGGACATTATGAACAAACCCTGGCTTGCCACCTATGGTGATACTGTCCCGGCAGAGATCGATCCCGACACCTATTCATCGCTCAAGGAACTGCTTGTCGAAGCGATCGGCGCCTATGGTGACAAGATCGCGTTTTTCGGCGAAACCGCATCGTTGAGCTATCGGGACTGGGGTGCGCTTTCACGGGACTTCGCGGCCTATCTGCAGACAGGGCTTGGTGTCAGAAAAGGCGACCGGATCGCCGTTATGGCGCCGAACATAATTTCGTTCCCGGTCGCCATGCTTGGCATTCTGCACACCGGGGCCGTTCAGGTGAACGTCAACCCGTTCTATACCGCCGAGGAATTGCGCCACCAGCTGAATGATGCCGGCGCCGAGATCATTGTCGCCTTCGCTGGATCCCTGCCGACCCTAACCGAAGTGATGAGCGACACCCCCATTCGCAGCGTGATCGTGGTTCACCACGACGATGTCAGCTATGGTGCCATTTCCGCCAGCGCGGTCGAGCCCGCGATCAGCGGCGCGGTTGGGTTTGCCGACACCCTGCGTGCCGGGCGCGAGATGGGCTTTGTGCCGCCGGCTCTCAGCGGCGACGACCCGATCTTCTTTCAGTACACAGGCGGCACGACCGGGCCGTCGAAAGGCGCGGTCCTGAGCAACCGCAATGTGGTCTCCAATATCACCCAGGTCATAGCCCTTCTGGAAAGCTCTTTCCGGCCCGGCGAAGACGTGGTCGTGACCGTTCTGCCGCTTTACCACATCTTCGGCCTGACGGTGAATCTGATGATCTTTGCGAAGCTTGGGGGCGAAAACCATCTGGTGGCCGAACCCCGGGACCTGGATCGCATCACCGATATCTTCCGCACATATCCCGTCACCGCCACTTCCGGCGTCAACACGCTCTGGGCAAGTCTGGTGGAGCATCCGGGTTTTGCGGAGTGCGATTTCTCAACCCTGCGTTTCGTCGCGGGCGGCGGTGCGCCGTTGCACAGAGCGACGGCAGAGAAATGGCATGCGGTGACGGGTGTGCATATCAATCAGGGCTACGGTATGTCCGAGGCGTCACCGGTGGTCTCGACAAACCCCTACGCGTGGAAAGGTTACGCCACCCATTCCGGCCTTCCCCTGCCCTCGACCGAGGTGATCCTGCTGGACGATGCGGACTGTCCGGTTCCGCCCGGCGCCCATGGCGAGATTTGCGTGCGTGGCCCGCAGGTGATGAAAGGCTATTGGAACCGGCCTGAAGACATGGATCAGGCGCTTACCGGGGACGGCTTCTTTCGTACCGGCGATATCGGTGTGCTTGATGCAGAGGGATTTCTGTCGATTGTGGACCGAAAGAAGGACATGATCCTGGTCTCCAGCTTCAACGTCTATCCTGCGGAGATCGAGGCCTATGTTTCGAAACTGGGAGGAATTGCGGAGTGTGCCGCCATCGGTGTGCCGGATGAAAAATCCGGTGAAGCGGTCGTCCTCTATGTGTCGTTCAGCACTGATGCGTCCCTTTCGCCAGATGACATCCGTGCATTCTGCCGTAAGGGACTTGCCGCCTATAAAGTGCCGAAAGAGATAAGAGTTCAAAAGACCTTGCCCAAATCGACCGTGGGTAAGATCCTGCGTCGCAAACTTCGGGATAGTCATGTAGCCTAACGCGGCAGTGTTACTTTAACATTAACAGCCCTGACTGTGCAGGGCCCGGCGTTGCGCTTCGGAGTGGCACCGGGGCCCACTGAAACAGATCCTCGTCACTGCGACCGATGAGTAGTTCGTCTCGCACTTTGTCAACGCTGAGAACCTGACCCTCTTTGTGATAGTGAGGCAGGCTTTTCCAAAATCCGGGGCATGGATCGAACGCGTAGTACAGATTCTTTGCGGTGATCAGGACGTCGGAGTCTATGAGGTATGTTGCCTGATCCGCCATCACGAGAGCATGATACCCAGCTTGCCGGCGTAGTCCTGGAATGTTCTTCCCCAAAGGCCAGTTAGTTCATACGCCTCCCGGAAACCGATTTCGCCCTCCATCGCCGCTCCGATCACATGTGTCGCGAAATGCCTGCCGACACGCGCGTTCTGGTTGTTGTAGAAATCTCCTCCGGACGAAGTCGCGCCGCTATGGTGCTCTTGGCTGGTGTAGCTCTCGTAGAACTCGAGGAAGGAACTGCGCCCGATGAGCTTGAGATCCATGGCGCGACGGGCTGCCACCACCGAGCTCACCTTGAATGACAGAGCAAGTGCTTCAAAGGGATTCTCTTCCCGTCCTGCCTGCGTCCACAACTCCCGCAGCTCGCGCGATGGAACGAGAAATTCGGCCGCCGCTCGGTTACACCAGTCCTCCACCTCTGTACCGCCGGGAAGTAGGCTCTCGAAACCGGAAAGTCCCCCTTCGCCGAGCCAGATATGTGCCAACTCATGAGCCAGTGTGAACATCTGGGCGGATTTGGCGTCTGCGCCGTTCACGAAGATCAAGGGTGCGTACTGATCCGTCAGCGCGAACCCACGAAACTCCGCCACGTTCAGCCGACGGTGCGTATCGTTTCCGACCACACCGTTTATCACAGCCATCACGCCAACCTGATCGATAATGCGGCGCAGCTCGTTCACGGCATCCTGCCAACTGCGAACCCCCGCCGCCCATCCCCCGTTCAGGCCGAGGGTGCGCCGCATCTCCCGACCCACCGCAACGGGGTCATCGCCAAGGTGGGCGCTGGCCGCGAAAGTCAGTGGTTCCGCGCCGTTCCCGAAGAGGTGCTCATGCAGCCACGCCTGTCGCCGCTGCATTGCATAGAGCGTGTCGATAAGATCAGGACTCGCGTCGGATTTTGCGGTGTCCGCAACGGTGCGGAAGTCGGCGATCGGCAGGCGTTCGTCAGGAGGCTGATCGAGAAACAGGTAGCCGAAAGGCACATGGACGGAGCGGGCGAACGCTTCCAATTGTTGCAAAGTCGGCAGGGTCTCCCCGCGCTCCCAATCGAGAAGTTTCCTGAACCTGATCGCAAGATCTTCCTGAGCGACTCCGGCGCGCTCGCGCGCCCAGCGGATAAGCGCGGGATTGACGGGGACGCGGGTCATCGGCGCTCCCCAGCCAAACTCGCCAAAGCGGCCTTCAGAACCTGGAAACATACCCTGGCGGTGTGTTCGTCCGGCGTGAGGCCCGATACCAATTGCTCGTAGGGGTGGATATAGTTTCGAAAATCACGCAACCCATGACTGAACTTCTTGATGTCAAGCTTCAGGACACCGATCTCGCAAGCTGCATCGATCAACTGCGCAAGGCTCCATTTGTCGAAGCGCTTCGGCGAACCATTGTTCCCCTTCGGCGCAGCACTCGTCTGATTGAATCTTACCGGAGCCTCCCGAGCGGCACCAGGCGGCACGGCCTCCAGGACACTTCCGCACAGGAAGATCACGGACAAGTGAGCACCCGCACGAAACGCGATGTATGCCTCGTCGAGCCGTGCTTCGACTATCGGGACGACCTGCGCGTCAATCGGCATTTTCTGAATGTTGGGCATCTTGAATTCCCGCGCCAGGAACTCGCCCTCTGCCGTATCGGAGCCAGGTGCGCGGAATCGACCGGTCAAGCGCCCTGCGATGCCGCGTGACCTTTCAGGCAACCCTTTGTCCGGTTCCCCGTCAACAGGGCCGCGGATCGTCTCATGGGAATCCAGCAATTCTGACAGCACCGTACCAACCAGCCGGTCAGGTTCCGATGCCCAGAACGCGCGGAGTTTCTTCGCCTTTGACGTTCCGAAAGTCCTGTACCTGGTTCCGTGAATGTCGATGCCGTGCCGTTCGAAGAACTCGCCGAACGTGGTGTCGGTGAAGTCGAGGACATAACCGCAGGCCATGCCGAGCACTCTATCGAGATGGCGCTTTTCAATGTCCGTCAATGAACTCATGTCACCGCCTCAAGTGCATGCTCGGCTTCAAGAAGGCGGATTTCGCCGGACATCAGTTTCGGAATTAGAAGGTCGCGGGTTTGGGCCAAGGTACGTACTTCGTGCGCGTTGCAAATTACACGAGCGATTAGAGGTTCGAGCAAGTTACCGAACGCTCCCCATACGTCGTCGTCCGACGGAGAGGCAAGTTCGTATCGCATGAGGGCTTCGGCGCTCGTGCGTTGTCGGCCGGAGGTGCCCGTCATGCTTCGCTCAGCGTGCCTTCGAAATTCGAGATCACGTGCGAGGAGATAACTGAACAATGCTGGAACAGGCGCATTCGAACGCATGACAATGAACTCTGTGGAGCCAGCACCGATCACGCCATCGCCCAGATCAAAGACATAGGCTGTCTTGCCGTTCTCTAAACAGGGCGTAATCCGCGCAAAGAGTGTGTCGCCGTCTCTGAACTTGGTACCTGCCTTGTACTCGCGAACGGTAGGAGCTTCTGAAACAGGTCCATTCGTTGGCAGCGCAGCCATGTCGAGATAGGGCGCTTCAGTCCCTTTCTGGATTGTTTCACGCGGATTGAAATCGCAGAGATCAGACGCTTGTCGCATAGTCCATCCAACCGGCTTCCCATCGCCATCCAGCGCGTCGGGGAAAAGCCCCCATAGTTCCGGAGCTAGGTATGGAGTGCGACCTTCGGCCTTGGCGCGGGTGGGGCCGAAATCGACGAACCAGTCTCTGAAGACCGCACGCGCCATCGCCTCAAGCGTCTCGTTCATGCGACGGTTCAGGTCGATCTTGTCGTCCAGCGTGCTGAGCAGGCGGGCGATGGCGCGCTGTTCGGATAGGGGTGGCATCGACACTCTGAGATGATCGAATGCTTCGACTGGCACTCTTTGGCGCCCCGAAGTGCCTGTCATTTGGTCCACAGAAAATTCACGAACGTAGTCCCATTGCGTCAGGTAATAGGAAAATTCCGTGTCTGACACGCCCGGGCGACCTCGAATCACGATAAACTCGGTTGAGCCGTGAGCGACACCCAGTTCGTCATCCGCGATGTAACGAGCTACCTTCCCGTTCTCGAGACAAGGAGTAATTCGCGCCATCAACGTGTCTCCTGTCTGAAAACGTGATCCACCGCCACCAAAATCACGTAATTGCGCAGCATATACGGAACGGTAGCCCGGGTTAATGGCCGCCATGTCAATGAAGGGATACGCCTTTCCCCGCTCGATGCGAACTTTGGGGTTCACTTGCACTGCCTCCGAAAAAGCAATGTCGTCCCATTCCGTATCGACGCCATCTTGCGGTGCAGTCAGTACAACATGCTCGCGTTCGAACTGCGCACGGCAACCTTCCGGCAAATCATCCCAGACTGAGAGGTCTACCCGAAACGGGAGTTTCCTGTCCTCAAATGCCTCGCAGAGATCAGAAACCTGTTGCGCCTGCTCTGGCGTGGCGAAGACCACCATGTCCAAGTCCGGGGCGGGACGCGAGGCCCCGCTGACCCGAGAGCCGCAGACCCAAACCTCTACGCCGGGAAGATGCTTTCGCAACAGCGATGCCAGAATCTGGCGGTGTCTTTCCGGCAGATCGAGGCGGCTTGACGATTCGACCCGCTGCCTCCTATACAGTTCGATTCCGTCTCGCTGCACGCACTTGCGCAAAGCTGCGCCTTCTATCCTGTGATACAGGAGCAAGTCGACCCGCTGCGGAATGTTCAATTCCTCCATCGCGGTGGCCAGACTGGCCTGATCCGCGGTCGTGAGCGCTTCGCCGAACAAAGCGACGTCCACGTCCGATTCAGGCGTGAACGTCTCTGTCGCCCGCGAACCGAACAGCACCGCCCGCCCGACACGCTTGTTGGCGCGAAGCAGATCGATGATCGCTGCGCGATGCACATCCCTCAGGCCGTCCGTCATCAGTTCGCCTTCGCGCTCAGAGTTGCATGAAGCTGAACGAGAACTGGATGGCAGCGGTCCTTGATGAACGCTTCCGCTTCAAGGGCAGCGCTTTCCCGATAGGCATGGCTCAGGATGTTGCGCTTTTCCAAGGCTTCGAGGAGCAGTTCGCAGTCACTCTCGCCAATGTATCCGACTTCGAACCCCCTGCGGATCACTGATCGCGGCACCTTCTCCTCGTAGCCTTCGTAAAACAGCAGGTCCTTCAGCACTTTCCAAGACAACTCGAAACAGAATTCGAATGTTTTGACCAGCCCGGCGCGTTCGAGGTTCGAGTAGCTGTCCTGATGGCACGCCTGATTGAGTTGTGCGAGAGCCATGCCGAAACTGTAGAGGCGTTGTTTCCAGCGTGTTTCGTCAACGTTGCTCATCTGCTCGCATCCCCGAAACCCAGCGCCTCCAGATTGGCGGTGATGGCCTTGTCTAGCCTTGCACCTTCTATCTTCTGCTCGCGCAGCTTGATGACAAGCTGATGCATCTTGTCCTTGAACGGCACACCGTCATCTTCGACCGCTGCCGCGCCGACATAGCGCCCGGGCGTCAGAACGTGGCCGTGCTCACCGACTTCCGCCAGCGTGACGGACCTGCAAAATCCCGGCTCGTCCTCGTAGGAGACCGCGTCAGACACGCCGCGCCAGGCGTGATACGCACCGGCGATCTTGGCAATGTCCTCGTCAGAGAACTCCCTCCGGGTCCGGTCCACCATGTGCCCGAGCTTGCGGGCGTCGATGAACAGAACTTCCCCGCGCCGGTCGCGGCAAGTCCCGCCGGGGTTCTTGCTGCGCACCAAGAACCAGAGGCAGGCGGGAATCTGCGTGGAATGGAAGAGCTGTCCCGGCAGCGCGATCATGCAGTCCAACGCGTCGGCCTCGACCAGGGCGCGGCGAATATCGCCTTCACTGGACTGCAACGACGACATGGAGCCGTTGGCGAGCACCACGCCCGCCGAACCGTTGGGGGCAAGATGATGGTGGATGTGCTGGAGCCAGGCGTAGTTGGCGTTGCTCGTGGGTGGAATGCCGAAGGCCCAGCGGGCGTCATCCCGCAGCCGCTCGCCTCCCCAGTCGGAGACGTTGAACGGCGGATTGGCGAGGATGAAGTCGGCCCTGAGGTCCGGCAGTTCGTCCTTGTGGAAGCTGCCCTCGTTGTTCCAGCGGATGTCGGCGTCGATGCCGCGCACCGCAAGGTTCATCCTGGCAAGCCGCCAGGTCGTGTAGTTGCTCTCCTGTCCGTAGATGGCGATGTCGCCGATGCGTCCGCCGTGTTCCTCGACGAATTTCTCCGACTGTACGAACATGCCGCCGGAGCCGCAGCACGGGTCATAGACGCGGCCCCTGTAAGGCTCCAGAATTTCCACCAGCAGCCGGACGACCGAACGCGGCGTGTAGAACTCGCCGCCGCGCTTGCCCTCGGCACCGGCGAAGCCTCCGAGGAAGTATTCGTAGACGCGCCCGAGGATGTCGCGGGAGCGGCCGGCCTCCTCCGCCATTCCGATGCCGCTCACTAGGTCGATCAGCTCGCCGAGCATGACCTTGTTCAACGCGGGGCGGGCGTACTCCTTGGGAAGGACGCCCTTGAGCGGGACGTTCCTGGCCTCTATCGCCAGCATCGCGTCGTCGATGTCCTTGCCGATGGTCGGCTGCCTGGCTCTCGCCCGCAGATGCGGCCACCGCGCCTCCTTCGGGACCCAGAAGACGTTCTCGGCCAGATACTCCTCAGGGTCTTCCGGGTCGGCCAGCTCCTCCGTGAGCAGCGCCGCGCGCCTGGCCTCGAACGCGTCAGAGATGTATTTGAGGAAGATCAGGCCGAGCGCGACATGCTTGTAGTCGGACGGCTCCATATTGCCGCGCAGCTTGTCCGCCGCCGCCCAGAGCCTGGCTTCGAACCCGAGACTGGCGCCGTTTTTGCTCGCCTGCTTTGCCATATAGCCCGACCCCCTGATGACCGTCGGAGATACAGTTTGCCCGCTCGGTTCCACGAATTCCACGACGGGCCTGACCAATATGGATCTGCAGGAGAGAGATCCCGTGGAAGACGATGCCGCCGATATGACGTAGCTGACGATGCCGGGTAGATCAATACGATGCCGGGTCGGAGAATGAGCCCCGGCGGCGCTGGACGGCAGGCGCGCGGCCGCTCGCGGCTGAGTAAGCCTGACCCATGGTGGCGGCAGTCGTCAGCCTGACTTCCGCGCCAGGTCAACCACGCCGTGTTTTTCGCTGGAGAGCTGCCTGCACCCGTAGCCCCTGGCAGAGGGTAGTTCCCGAGCTGCTGCGCCTGAAATCCGGGGGAGTTGGTATCATTGGTCAGAGCATCC
The DNA here is from genome assembly GCA_965221405.1 of Paracoccaceae bacterium. Classification (GTDB taxonomy): domain Bacteria; phylum Pseudomonadota; class Alphaproteobacteria; order Rhodobacterales; family Rhodobacteraceae; genus JAPOUP01. Next base: position 559,577 of record CBDCSE010000001.1, read on the forward strand.
GGATAGAAGTCGAGAACCTGGTTTGCACTGACGGCTGCGCACCGGATCCGCACCACTTCTTCCATACCATTGACGCCATCTCCGCCAGGACGCGGAAGTAGGCCGTATCGTCGCCCGGGCAGAAGCCGCCCAGTGCTGCATTCGCCAGCCAGCTGGGACACAGTCAGTCATCGATCTCGCGAGAGCCGGCGCAACGGCGGAGCCCGGGACTACCGGCACGACCAGACGCGGCGTCTTCGGTCCCCAGCGGGATGACGCCCGGGCTGTGGGCGCTGGTAGAGGGGAGGGAGCGGGCAATGGGTGACCGGGAGGCGAACACGATCCTGGGCGTCCGGCAACGGCGGCGGTGTGGTGTCGCTGGTGGACCGCCCGGCGCGTTAAACGCTCCTGTGGAGGCCCGCCAACGGCAGCTCGTCCCGCCGCAACGCCGCGGCTCCGGACCTCGCCGCCATCCAACCAGTACCGGGTAAACCCACCCTCGTGCCTACGGACCAGCGGTGTATGCGCCGCCGGCCTCGCCTTCCGTAAGGTTCTCCAGATACGCCGCCGCGTCCGGATGCCGGTGTTCGTGAATCCCCTCGTTCCACGTCATGTCCCGCGCTCCCTGCCCAATGCCTCTGAAAGCGCACCGTCAGCCGATTCTCCCGGCACTTCCCCGACACGCATGCCGGGACAATGGGCCACAAAAACGCCAGAGCCAAAAAAGTCGGTCACACCCCACGACGCTTTCGGTACTTGGTCCCCGGTTTGGGTCGGAGCCTCTTCGGCTTCGGGACCTGCCAATCACGGCAAGCCCCGCACGCTCCCCACCCTTGCGTCGCGACCGGATGCCCTACCCGAGCTCACCGAATTTGCGGTTCAGCTTGCGCATCCCGCCGATCCAACGGTCGTAATCAGCGGTCTTGCGGCGCATGTAATCAACGACCTCCGGATGCGGGAGGATCACAAAGGTCTCTTCGCGAATGGCGTCGATACAGATCCGTGCCACATCATCCGGTTCCATCATTCCGTCGATCGAGGCGACGTGATCCTCCTGACCGCGTGTCATCTTCGAACGCACGGCCTGCGGGCAGAGGACAGAGACCTTGATCCCGTCATCGCCGTGGGTCATCGCAATCCATTCCGCCAGGCCAACCGCGGCATGCTTGGTCACGCCGTAAGATACGGCGCCAATCTGGTTGAGCAGCCCGGCGGCAGAGGCGGTGTTCAGAAGATACCCGCCACCGCGCGCCACCATCAGCGGCACCAGATGGCGCGCCGCCCAGGCATGGGCCATCACGTTGACATTCCATGTTTTCTGCCAGGCGTCGTTAGAGGTTTCGAGGCCACCGCTGACAGCGATACCGGCGTTTGACCAGTAAAGATCGATGGGGCCAATCTCGCGTTCAATGGCATCAATCATCGCATTGATCTGAGCTTCCGACGACACATCGACCGTATAGGCAGTGCCATCGGTGGCTTTGGCGGTGGCCTCTGCGCCGGCTGCATCACGGTCAACACAGACCAGATGCTTCACACCCTGTTCCGCGAAGGCGAAGCAAAGTGCGCGGCCAATGCCGCTGGCCGCCCCGGTGATGACGCAGATCCTGCCCTTCAGCTCCATCCGGTCAGCTCCACATATTGATGCCGCCACAGACAGTCATCGCCTGCCCCGTGATATATTTACTGCCGTCAGAGGCCAGGAATACCGCGATGCCGCCGAAATCGTCGGGCTCTCCGAGGCGCCGCAGGGGGGTCGCTTCGGCCTGTTGGCGCTCGGTTTCCGGATCCTTCCAAAGCTCACGGGCGAAGTCGGTCCTGATCAGGCCGGGGCAGATGGCGTTCACGCGGGTACCATCGGGGCCAAGCTCTGCCGCCAGGTTCCGCACCAGTCCGATCAAAGCCAGCTTGGACACGTTATAGGTACCAATCATCAGCGAAGGAATGAACGCCCCGACCGAAGAGGTGAAGGCGATGGAGCCAGCGCCCCTGTCTTTCATATCCGGCGCCACCAACCGGGCCAGCCAGAGATTGGCCTGAACGTTGGCCGTCATGATCTTCTCGTACGCGCTGTCAGGGATATCCATCGTCGCGCCGTAGAACGGATTGACCCCTGCATTCCCGAAGAGGGCGTCAATGGGGCCAGCAAGTTGACGGGTCTTGTCCACCAGCGCCTCAAGCTGTTCTTTGTAGCCAATATTGCATGCGATCCCGAACGCTTTGCCCTTGCCACGTGCGTTGACCCGCGCGGCGGCGGCCTCAAGCGCCTCCGGCTTGCGGGCCGCGATCACGACAGTGGCGCCATGATCGGCAAGTGCCGTGGCCATGGCAAGCCCCATGCCCTTTGAGGCTCCGGTCACCAACGCGACCTTACCGGTCAGGTCAAACATGCTCATCCCACAAAACCTCCAACCCGGCGCACCTGAAACTCCGCCCTGGCATCGTCCTGGCGCGAGTTGCTTTCCCGATAGGTCTTTACTTCATTGCGGGCGATGACGTGATGATGCACCTCGTCCGGACCATCCGCAAAACGCAGCGTGCGCTGCATGGCGTACATGCCCGACAATGGCGACCATTGGCTGACGCCCATGGCGCCATGAACCTGCATGGCCTGATCGATGATGCCACAGACGGTTTCCGGCACCTTGGCCTTGATCATGCTGACCCAGATGCGGGCCTCCTTATTGCCTAGAACATCCATCGCCCTGGCCGCCTTAAGCACCAGCAGGCGCATCGCCTCGATCTCGATCCTGGCGCGGCTGAGGGTTTCCATGTTCTTGCCGAGATCGATGATTTTCCTGCCGAAAGCCACGCGGTTCAGGCCGCGTTCGACCATCAGGTCCAACGCCTTTTCCGCCTGTCCAATGGACCGCATGCAGTGATGGATGCGGCCCGGACCAAGTCGAACCTGGCTGATCTCAAATCCACGCCCCTCGCCCCAAAGGATATTGGCCTCCGGCACACGCACATCCGTAAAGCGGATATGCATATGGCCATGCGGGGCTTCGTCATTGCCAAACACGTGCATCGGACCAAGGATCTCGACCCCAGGCGTGTCTATGGGAACGAGGATCTGCGACTGTTGGCGAAAGGGTTCGGCGTCCGGAGAGGTCTTGACCATGACGATCATGATCCTGCAGCGTGGATCGCCGGCACCGGAAATATAGAACTTCTCACCGTTGATGACCCATTCCCCGTTTTCCAGAACCGCGGTCGTTGAGATGTTCTTCGCATCTGACGACGCCACGTCAGGTTCGGTCATGGCAAAGGCGGACCGGATTTCACCCGCCAGAAGCGGCTTCAACCACTGTTCCTTCTGTTCCGGTGTGCCGACGCGTTCCAGCACTTCCATATTGCCGGTGTCGGGAGCCGAACAATTCAGCGTTTCAGACGCAAGGGGATTTTTGCCAAGCTCGGCGGCGATATAGGCATAATCGAGGTTGGACAGGCCCTCACCCGTTTCCGCATTGGGCAGGAAAAAGTTCCACAGGCCAATGTCGCGCGCTTTCCGCTTGGCCCCTTCCATAAGCTCGATCTGGCGGGGCGTGTAGGACCAGCGGTCGGGCTTGGTCTCGTTCATATGCAGGTATTCCCTGGTGAACGGATCCACATTTTCGCGGATATGTTTGACCACGGCGTTCAGAAGCGGTCTGGCCCCTTCCGACATTTCAAGGTTGTTAAGGCTGGGAGAAGAACTTGTTTCAGGCACGAAAAGGTATCCTATATTGTGGTCTCACTCGAGCGCGGGCTTCGTTGAAACCTGGCCAAAGGGGTCTGGGCGGCAGTTGTGCGACCAGCCCCGCCGCCCTATTTTGTGGTTCCGGCCGACTGAGGTGATGTCTTTGCGACATGCCGGATGACCCGGGTCATCCAGCCGACATTTCGGCACCAGAAACAACGGAATCGCTTTCGCACCCTCTGGTACTCCCGGGATTTTGGCCAGAGCCATGTGGACGATGCTCCCGGATATCCCCTACCCATGCCGGAAATCCACATCTTGGAGCCGTGCGGACGATAAGCGCCGCCGTTCCCTTGTTCGGCAACTGTTTGGATATCGGCCAGCGAAGACCCGACCCGCGGTTCCGACAGACACCTGGGCCCGAACCGGTGACCGTACAGCACGGGCACCAGAAATCGCGCTTTGAGATCCGGCGGTCCGGTCCATGCGCCAGCACATGGTTTCGCGGCGGCAATCGTCAGCATGGCGTAGTTCGTTACAGACAGGTTGACGGCATTGCACAGCCCGACAGCCGAAACGCGCAAAACCCGAGTGGCCTGAAGACCGCTCCGTGCCTCTGGAAAGGGCAGCGCGGGGAACCCGACATCAGCAAAGGTCCGTGGCGCATTTGCGGTGCTGTCCCGGACAACCGCCTTTCCATCCGAAACCCGGGGCTCACGCGCATCGGCTTCCGCAGCGAATGGCGGGAACCGGTTCTCGGCAATGGCTAGCGCCGGGATTTGGGTGACGGCACCGCGGTCGAGATGCCTGAAGGCGTCCGTCGGGAGCAGATCGTTGGCGGAAAGGATCCCAAAGAAGCGGGAAATCCAGGTTCTCACGATCCGTGATCAAGGACATGACGTGCCTCATACCGCTGGGGCTCAACCGGCCCGGATGCATTCATAAGGAGATTTTTTGTCCATTGGTACCGTTTTCCAAAGCCGTTTCCGACCCGGCGCCGCATCTGGCCTCGATAGCGTCAGCCGCCCCACCAGTCCTCGATCTGCTCGCTCGTCAGTCGGCCCTGAACGGCCAACCCAACCAGGCCAGGCGTTTTGCTTTGGCTCGGGCGGATGTCGTGATGATCGCCCACAACATGGACCTCCAGCATCCCATCGGGTGACGGGACAAATCCCTTGAGGCGATAGAGGCCGTAAGGTCGTGCCATCAGCCGGTCCAGGAGATCCGCCCGGGACATCGGTTTTGGATCCTCTCTGGACCAATGCACATAGCGGGGATGAGGTGATACCTCCAAGGTCCCCGGCAATGGCAGGACGCCGAACAGCAAAGGCGCCAAAGGAGTGGATGGCGGCACCGGCTGCGGGTGGCGGATACCCTGCGCCGCAAGCGCCTGTTTCAGGACTGGTGGCAGGTCCGCGGTCTTGGTCAGAAGCAGCAGATCCGCCACACGCATCTGCTGGGCGACCTGCAGAGCCACCTGAGTGTCCGCCAGCAGCGATGCCGCGTTCAGCCCATCGACCAGGGTGACAATGCCAGCATAGGACAGTTGCGGCTCGGCCATGGCCGCATTCGCGATGGCCGCCGGATCGGCAACACCGCTGGCTTCGATCACGATATGATCCGGGCGGTCATCCCGTTTGAGAACGTCCCCAAGGGCCAGATACAGATCGGCGCCCATCGAACAGCACACACAACCATTTGTCAGCGAAATGGCCTCTTCGCCGGTTTGGGCGATCAGCGCCTCATCCACATTGATCGCCCCGAAATCATTGACCATCACCAACAGCCGTAGCCCATGGTTTTCGGCCAGCAACCGGTTGATCAACGTGGTTTTCCCGGCACCGAGATATCCACTGATGACGCTGAGTGGGAGGCGGGTCATACCAGTGTCACATGCCCGCCGGACACAGTGCCCAACACCGGAATGTCCTTTAGCGCCATCGGCTCCACCGCTGTCGGGTCATCGCCGAGGACAGCGAAATCAGCGGCCTTTCCAGCCTCGATCGATCCAATTTCATCGTCGAGTTTCAACGTATAGGCCGCGCCCAGTGTGATGGCATGAAGCGCTTCGTCCACCGTTATGCGCTGCGCCGCGCCGAGGGTTCGACCGGACATTGTTTGCCGGTTAACCGCGCACCACGCCGTGAAAAGCGGGGCCATCGGGGTAATCGGCGCGTCCGAATGGATGGCGACGTGCACGCCTGCGTCCAGCGCGGACCGGGCCGCATTCATACGGCCCGCGCGGTCCTCGCCAATTGTGTGCACCACGTGCTGATCGCCGAAGTACCAGATGTGGTTCGCAAACAGGTTGGCGCAGACTCCCAGTTCAGCACTGCGGCGGAATTGACCGTCCCCCATCATCTGGCAGTGCTGCAGGACGTGACGGGCCCCAGGCCAGGGATGTCTGCGGGCTGCCGCCGCAAGCGCATCCAGCGACACCTCTGACGCTTCATCCCCGTTCGCGTGAATGTGCATCTGGATACCGTGTTTCTGGAACGCCTCGCACAGAGCATGGATCTCGACAGGCGGTGAGTTCCACAGGCCGTTCGGCTGCCCACCGACATAACCGGGCCATTTGACCCGGGCTGTCCATCCCTGGATCGAGCCATCCGTCATGATCTTGACTGCCCCCAGGCGCAGCTTGTCCGTAGAGCGGCCCGCAAGGTCAAGGGCACGCCGGGCAAGCTCTTCGGGCTGGGCACCCACCGCCGCAAGGGTCGGAACGATACGAACACCAAAGCCGGGAGCGTTCGTCAGGCCCGCAAGTTCCTCGATATCCTCGACGCGCAGCTGTGCAAAAAGGTCCGTCACGGTAGTGACCCCGGCATGCCGGCAGACAGCCGCGTAGGTCTCTACCGCAGCGGCATTCCGGGTCAGCGCCCGAAAATCGATACCGGTTCGCCACATCACCGGGAACATGGCCGTCAATTCCCGCAACTCGCCCGTCGGTTCGCCATCAGAGTCCCTGACCACCCCCTCGACAGGGGTTTCCCGCGTGTATTCGACCATGCTCAGTGCGTGGGAATTCACGCACATCAGATGCAGGTTGGAAAACAGCACGACGACCGGGCGGTCGCTGGCAATCCTGTCCAGATGCCGTCTGTGCAAGCGTTCGGTTGGCAGGAAAACCGGATCAAAACCCCAGGCGATAAGGGGCTGTCCGGCCTCAAGCGTCGCAACCCGGTCCTCGAGTTTGCGAACCACCGCTTCGATGTCGGTCCTGCCCTCATGGTGCCTGCCTTGCGGGTCAATCCGGTCGTGAAACCCGACATAGGTGAAATCCCATATCGCCCCTGCCATCATATGCGCATGGCCCTCTACGAAGCCTGGCATCAGAACGGTATCCGCAAGGCTGTCGTCGTGAACGGCTTGCCCCCAGGGATCCGCACACTCCCGCCCGCCGACGGCAAGGATTTTGCCGTCACGCACCGCGACATGTGTCGCAACTGGGCGGTTGCGATCCATCGTGATGATTTTTTTCGCGGCCAAAACGGTGGTCTGCGGCATCCTCGAACTCCTCCTGCTAAAGAGCGGAAGCCTTTTGGCAGTCATGCCGCCGCTGCGCCAGCGACGGGATGGAGCCCCCCGCGAACCTCCCCTCGGTCATGTCACACCGCATCGCGATCACCGGGAATTCCCTGACCTTCGCGAGGAGGTTCTCCACCGGATGCCGCCACACCGGCCTTGGGAAGACGCCCGAAGCATCGACTCTTCAGCCTGCTTCTCCCCACTGTGCCGGTCAGGGTCACGACGCCGCACGACGCCCAGGCCCGGCCAGCGCCCTTCGGCTTTCTGTACGCCGTCCGGGGAGACCGGCAGTAACAAGGCCCCCCACATCCCCTCCCGTTCCCGGAGGTACGGCAGGATTCCGTCAGAGCAAGCTTCAATACAGGTGCCCACCTCTCGGGAAGCCAGACCTGGGACGCCATCGCGGGCCCATTCCCTTAGAGCCTTTTCCATGCATCCCCACGACCGTGGGAAGTCGGCTAGCCCGGACACCATCATCGCGCAGCCCGGCATAACCTCCGCCTTCCGATTGGGACTGCCGTCGCCAAGCCAATCACGGCGGCCCGCTCGGCCAGGGCAGTCCACGCCTTCGCCGGGCCGTCCCCTGGGGTCGAGACGGATCCACCTCCCTCGCGGATGCTGGCGACCGGGTTCCCGTTCTGTAGGCCTGTCGCCGGAGTACTCCTTTTCACCCCGTCCAGGGGCTTCTTCAAACAGTCGCGGGAGCGCCCTGCCACACCCGGGATCCAAGGCCAGGAACGTCGGCGCACGCACCAATCGCGGCAAAATCCCGGCCCGCGCCGCGGACTTTGGCGAATTCGAATCGGTCAGGGACGGTCTCCGGATCTGGCCTGGGGAATGTCGCTTGATTTCAGCCCACCGGGGAAACCGCAGCCCGCCATACGAGAACCACACACCTGTCATATTAAGCCTTGACGAGATGATCCTTCAACAGTGCTTCGAGATCCGTGTATTCGCCCACGCTGGCCAACCAGAACGCCTGTGGCAATATGGAGGCGGGGAGTCCGTTGAGTAAGGATGAGGATTTGACCACGGCCGGTCCCTGTGGGTCCTGCAGCGCGAGGATATCGATCTGCGGGTGATCCGTGCCTTTTCGTGCGTCGACCCGCCACATTTCCCGGACCCCCAGCCGCGCATACCGTTCCGGTTTATCCTGATCGAAGTGGGTGACCTCGACTTCGACCACAAGATCCGGGGGTGTTTTGTCCGCGAAACGCTCCGCCGCAGTCCATCCATCCTGCTTCAAGGCGGTATGATAGGCCACAGCCTTCTCCCCGATATAGAACGCGGCGTCCGCTTCGAGCCCGACATTCTTGGGATCATCTGGTGCCTTCCATCTGGTGCCGCGTTTTTCCTTAACCGCCATTTTCAAGGCCTGCGCGGCCATCGGAATCACCTTATCACTCGCCCCTGCGAGATCCTCGTGTGAACTTGACGGGCTCATCCAGACAATCATTCCTTTCAACCCATCGATCATGACCCGCCGCCCCATTCGGTTCCAATCAAACTGTCTGGCGAGTTCGGGGATAAGTGACGGTGGAACGCGAATCCGCCAGAAATCGGAACCCAGGGATCCAACCTCATGATGGGGGTCTGTTGTGGATGCCATGTCTCCCTCCGATACCCTGAAGGATGTACAATGGTTCAGTTCGGTCACGCAAGGACCGACGGTTTGAGATGTCTTTCTTTTATCGTTCTTTCATTTTTCCCATCCGAAGTGACGGTTCCGGCTGACCGTGCGCCGCGATCATGCCATGCCTGCCGGCATCGGGCAACCGGCGGGCGACATGAACGGGGTGTCACAGACCGCTCCGGCCCGCCCATCGGAATGGAGCGGGCCATGGCACAGGAGACCCCCCCCCGACGGGGGATGCAGGATCTTTCGGATCTGTCTTTAGGACGACGCGAGAGCGGAATTGCGGGCGCTGGTGGACAGCGGGGCGGCGGCATACAGGCGCCGGCATACAGGCGCCGGCACGCCGGGATACTTCTTCTGGCAGACGGGGGGGCGCACTGGTCCGGACATCGCGTCGATCCCGGGGATCGGCATATCGACCATCGGGCGGGTGCGCCGCCGCGCCGGGGAGGATCCTGGCGCAGCGCTGGTCCACGGCCGGGCGGGGAACCGGAAGGGGCCAACGTGGACTGGCGTCTCACGACGGAGGACACCCAGATAGGGCTGAGGTCCCTGTCCCTGTCAACGCGATGATGGCGCTACATTAGTCGGGCATTGACGCACAGTAAAATGTATTTAGTGTTCCGCACTGTTCAGGAAATAGGCGATTTCGGGATGGGCTTCACCCTCAAACAGCTTCGATATTTCGAGGCCGCGCTGCGCAACGGCTCCATCGCCGCCGCCGCCGTGGAGATGAACATCTCCAAATCATCAGTCACGGCAGCCATTGACCTGATTGAAAAGTCAGTAAACGCGGACCTGTTCCGAAGGGTGCCAGCAAAGGGAATCGTCCCGACGGAGATCGGCCTTGCGGTCGGAGAGCGCGTCACGGCATTCCTTGAACAGGAGAAGCTGTTCCAGGCTGATCTGAAATCGATCACCGGCGATCCGGCAGGAACCTTGCGACTGGGGTGTTACGCCCCCGCAGCCTCTTTCATCCTGCCCCCGATCCTTTCGCAGGTCGCACAGGTATATCCGGGAATCAGGATCGATATTGTCGAAGGCGACATGGACAAATTGACAAAGCTTGTCCTGTCCGGGGCCGTGGATCTTGCGATGATGTATGCGTACGGCCCGGCCAGCAGTCTGCTGTTCGAAGAGCTTTTTGAGGCGCCGCCCTGGGCGTTGCTGCCGCTAGGCTATCCGCTGGCATCGCATTGCGAGGTCACGCTGTCCGAACTGGCGCCGTTACCGATGATCCTGTTGGATCTGACCACGGCCCAGAACTATTTCACGTCGCTGTTCACGGATCTCGGATTGCGGCCGAACGTCGTGCACTCGACAAAATCCAGTTCCGTCATCAGAGGGTTGGTGGCAAACGAGATGGGATACTCGATCCTGAACATCTGCGGCCCCCACGACAGGAATCAAACAAACGGGTACCGCGCGGCCGCAATAAAGGACGCCTGCCTGGCCCCGGTGTTTGGTATCGCGTTTGCCCCGTCGCTGGAAGGATCGGTAATTGTAAGCGCGGTGCGGGAAATCGGGCGAGAGCTGGCCGGACAAGGGGCATTCGACCATTTGCTGATGACCCGCCGAAATCGATAAGCACAAAAAATGTCCTTGCCCCGCCAATAAAAGATAGTTTTTCGATGTTCTCCCCTTCGCTAACCTTCCTTCCCAGGACATGGAAACATCGAAGGGGAGGATTCCGATGAACTGGACAAGACGCATGCTTGGCGCAGCCAGCGCGGCCGCGCTTTCACTGACGGCGGTTCCCGCAATTGCTGATGGCGGTTCGCTGACCATCGCATCGACGAACGTGCCGCGTCACCTGAATGGTGCGGTACAGAGCGGGATCGCGACGGCGGTTCCCTCGACCCAGATTTTCGCATCGCCCCTGCGCTATGACGAAAACTGGGATCCGCAGCCTTATCTGGCGGAAAGCTGGGAGATCAGCGAAGACGGGTTGAGCGTGACGCTGAACCTCGTCGAAAACGCGACGTTCCACGACGGCACGCCCGTCACATCCGAAGACGTTGCGTTTTCGATCATGACGATCAAGGAAAACCATCCGTTCAAGTCGATGTTCGCACCTGTCGAAACCATTGAAACCCCAGATGAGCACACGGCGGTGATCAGGCTGGGCCAGCCGCACCCGGCATTGCTGCTGGCGCTGTCGCCCGCGCTTGCTCCGGTCATGCCCAAGCACATCTTCGGCGACGGTCAGGACCCCAAAACCCATCCGGCCAACAGTGCGCCAGTTGGTTCTGGCCCATTCATGCTCGAAGAGTTCACCGCGGGCGAAGCGATTGTGCTGAAGCGGAACCCCAACTTCTTCATGGACGGTCGTCCGAAACTGGATGAGATCATCATCCGGATCATCAAGGATCCGTCGGCACTTTTGATCGCGATGGAAAATGGTGACGCGGATGTCTATCCGTTCATCGGCACCAGCCAGGAAATCACCCGTCTGGGAGAAGTCGAGCACCTCGCGCTTACGACCGAGGGCTACGCTGCCGTTGGCCCGCTGAACTGGCTGGCCTTCAACACAGCCTCGCCGAAACTAAGTGATGTCCGCGTGCGTCAGGCGATTGCATATGCCATCGACCGCGACTTTATCACCAAGGCTCTGCACCGCGGCGTCTCGAGCCCGCAGCGTGGCCCGATCATCGAGAGCTCTCCGTTCTTCGATGAAACCATCCCGGCCTATGACGTGGATCTCGACAGGGCCCGCGAACTGATGGCCGAAGCCGGGTTCGCTGACGGGATGTCGCTGACCGTCGACTATATTCCGGGACCCAAGGAACAGCAGCAGTCGCTGGCGGAATATATGAAGTCGCAGCTGAAAAAGATCGGGATCGAGGTCGAGGTGCGGGCCGCGCCGGACTTTCCAACCTGGGCCAGCCGCGTCGGCGGGCACGATTTTGAACTGTCAATGGATATCGTGTTCAACTGGGGCGATCCGGTGATCGGTGTGCACCGCACCTATCTCAGCAACAACATCAACGAGGGCGTGATCTGGTCGAACACGCAGCAATACCGGAACGAGAAGGTAGACGAGCTGCTGAACGCAGCGGCTGTGTCAACCGATCACGACGAACGCAAGGCGCTCTATGCCGAGTTCCAGCAGATCGTCGCGACCGACCTGCCAGTCTACTGGATCAACTCGCTGCCCTATCACACGGCATACAACACCAGGCTGGAATACGTTCCAACCGGCATCTGGGGCTTCATGCACCCCATGGATATGGTGGACTGGTCTGAATGATGCAGACTGGGGCCCGTTGCGGTCAGGTTGCGATCCGTGCGGTTCGATGCCCTCCATGTCCCCGCGGCTGACCGCCGGAGCGGGATCGCCGTGGCGCGAAATTCCGGAGCGGTTCGGCGCGTGGGACCGCCGCCCTCGCGGACAGGCACGGTCACCCCGTGCGTTTCACGACCCGGTCTGCCCGGGGAGTGGCGGGACACGGTGCGGGAGCGGTGACTCCCGCGCGGCGGAACCGGACAGCGCCCCAGGAGCGTGACCGGGAGATGTGCGGGGTGGCGTCCGGTGGAGAACCTCTCCGCGGGAAGCGGAGAGTCGTGCGCCATCGCATCGCGCCACGACAGGACGGACGGGAGCCTCGCGACGGGGCTTCACCCCGTCGTCGGCGTGGCGGCGGCATGACCGCCAAAACGCTCTAGCTGAACAAACCTCCCGGCCGGGCGGGGATCGTTTCGGTCCTCGCCCGCTTTTTTTCGGCGACCCTGCATTAGAGGAAGCAGCATGAACGGATCCTATCTGATGAAACGAGTGGGCTACGGGCTGTTGCTCATGCTCGGTGTCGTGGTGCTGAATTTCCTGCTTATCCGGCTTGCGCCCGGCGATCCAGCGGTCGTGATTGCCGGGGAAATGGGCGGGGCTACCGAGGAGATGCTGGAAAGCATCCGTGAGGAATACGGGCTCAACAGGCCCTTGCTCACCCAGCTTTGGATCTATGTCTCTGGGGTGGTACGGTCCGACCTGGGTCAGAGCTTCTATTTCAACCAACCGGTCACGACACTGATCGCGCAGCGCATCCTGCCGACCATTCTGCTCGTCATCACCGCGCAGATCCTGTCCATTCTGCTTGGCGTATTTCTGGGTGTGATCGCTTCGCGCAGACCGGGCGGGATCGTCTCCGCCTTTGTGTCGGTCTTCGCCACGATTGGTTACGCGGTTCCCGTGTTCTGGACAGGGATCATGCTGATCATTCTCTTTGCCAGCATCCTACCAATTTTCCCGGTCGAAGGCATGCTGTCGGTCAAGCTGAGAGACGCCAACATCCTCATCCAGGCCCTTGACGTGCTGCACCACCTGGTGCTGCCCGCCTTTACCCTGGCGATCATCTATCTGGCGCAATACGCGCGCCTCAGCCGAGCGTCGATGCTTGAGGTTCTGGGGTCGGACTATATCCGCACCGCGCGCGCCAAAGGCGCGTCCGAACGGTCGGTGCTCTTCAGGCATGCGCTGCGCAATGCGGCGCTGCCGATCCTGACGGTCGCCGGCCTGCAGTTCGGCAACCTGATCTCGGGTGCCCTGCTGGTGGAAACGGTATTCAACTGGCCCGGCATGGGACGACTTGCCTTCGATTCCATCCTGCGGCGCGATTACCCGACCATCATGGGGGTTCTGTTCTTCGCCTCTTTCATGGTGGTTGTCGCCAATATCCTGACCGACATGTCCTACCGCTGGGCTGATCCGAGGCTGAGGGGGAGATGATGAGCGAAAGAGCCCTGAACAAAGCCGAAAGCCCGGCGCTTGAGGCCTGGCGGATATTTCGGCGAAACGTGCCGGCTTTGATCGGCGTTGTCATCCTGACCCTGATTGTCCTGGCGACGCTTTATGGCAGTTTCCTTTATGAGGGCGACGCGTTCGAAATCGTCTGGGCACCGCATGAGCCTCCGGGCGTCACCCCAGACTTCCCGCTCGGTACCGATTACCTGGGCCGCAGCGTCGTGGCAGGCATGCTGACCGGCGGTGGCCCGACACTTGCAGTGGGGGCTGCGGCGGCGGCGATCACGATGGTCATCGGTGTCACACTGGGGGCGCTGGCAGGATTCTACGGCGGATGGATCGACAATCTGCTGATGCGTATCACGGAGTTCTTTCAGGTTCTGCCTGCATTGCTGTTCGCCATGGTGCTGGTCACGCTGTTTTCTCCCTCACTACTGACCATCGCGATTGCCATTGGCGTGGTGAGCTGGCCGCAAACCGCCCGTCTGACCCGAGCGGAATTCCTGAAGGTCAAAGAACTGGAATATGTCACGGCAGCCCGGGCCATTGGCGCCCGCAACGCGCGCATCATCTGGAAAGTGATCCTGCCCAATGCCGCACCGCCGCTGATCGTATCGGCAACGCTGACCATCGGTGTTGCGATCCTGTTCGAGGCGGGGCTGAGTTTCCTTGGCCTCGGCGATCCCAACGTGATGAGCTGGGGCCTGATGATCGGGGCAAACCGCGATTACATACTCGACGCCTGGTGGCCGGTGACTTTCCCGGGCCTTGTGATCTTTCTGACAGTGTTCGCTGTTTCGCTGATCGGCGACGGGCTTAACGATGCGTTTAACCCGAAGATGAGAGCGCGCTGATGGCCCCGTTGCTTGATATCGATGGGCTACGGGTCACCTTTGACACGCGCTACGGCGAAGTGACCGCGCTCGACAGTGTCTCGATGCATGTGAACGAGAGGGAAACCCTGGGTGTGGTCGGCGAGTCCGGCTGCGGAAAGTCCATTACCGCACTCGCCACGATGGGGCTGATCCCCTCCCCGCCCGGCAAGATCGCCGATGGCTCGATCAAACTGGCCGGAGAAGAGCTCATCGGTGCCAACGCCACCCGCATGCGTCAGCTGCGCGGGGGCGACATCGCGATGATCTTTCAGGAACCGATGACGTCGCTGAACCCGGTCTTCACCGTCGGCGCCCAGATTGCCGAAGCCATTATGCTGCATCAAAACATTGCGGCCGATCGGGCCTTCACCGATGCTGTCGCACTGCTGGACCGGGTGGGGATCCCGTCGCCGGACAGGCGGGCGCGCGACTATCCGCACCAGCTGTCAGGCGGCATGCGTCAGCGTGTAATGATCGCCATGGCCGTGTCCTGCCGCCCGAGGGTGTTGATCGCCGATGAGCCGACCACAGCACTGGACGTGACGGTGCAGGCCCAGATCTTTGATCTGCTGAACGAGATCCAGCGAGATTTCGGCGCGGCCATAATCCTGATCACCCACGACATGGGGGCGATCAGCGAAATGGCGGATCGGGTGGCAGTGATGTATGCCGGTCGGGTGATCGAAAAGGGCAGCGCGGATTCGATCCTCGATCAGCCGCAACACCCCTATGCCCGCGGACTGATCGACTGCATTCCGACCCTCGGACGCACCGGGCGGGCGCTGAAAGAGATCCCCGGTGTCGTGCCGCCGCTGCATCTGCTGGGCGCCGGGTGCGCCTTTTCCGATCGCTGTGCGTTCAATGACAGGGCTCGCTGCACCACCGAAAAACCGCAGCTGATTGATCACGGGCACCATCCGGCCGCGTGCCATGGGGTAGAGGAGAGCCGACTATGACCGGGCTTCTTGAGGTCCGCGACCTGACCGTCCGGTTCGCCCTGCCCCGGCCCGCACCATTCGCGCCGAAGCCACATCTGGAAGCGGTGCGCGGCGTGTCCTTTTCCCTTGAAAAAGGCCGCGCACTGGGAATTGTCGGAGAGTCCGGCTCTGGCAAGACCACCACGGCCATGGCCGCAATCCGGCTGACCGAGGCTGTGGGAGGACAGGTTCTTTTCGAGGGCAGCGACCTCTTGAAGCTTTCAGACGAGGAGATGCGGCGACGCCGTCGCGATGTGGCTCTGATCTTCCAGGACCCCTATTCCTCGCTCAATCCACGCGCCCGGGTGGCCGATATCGTGCGGGAACCTATGGAACTTATGGGCATCGGGACGCGGGAAGAGCGCCGGGCGCGGGTTGTGGAGCTTTTCGAGTTGGTCGGCCTACGGCCGGACCAGCTGAATCTGTTCCCGCATCAGTTTTCCGGTGGACAGCGGCAGCGGATTTCGATTGCCCGTGCCTTGACCACCAATCCACGCCTGCTGGTCTGTGATGAACCCGTCTCTGCCCTCGACGTTGCCATCCAGGCGCAGATCCTGAACCTTCTGGAGCGGCTCAAGGCAGAGCTCGGACTCAGCTATCTGTTCATCTCGCATGACCTGGGCGTGGTGCGTCACATCTGCGAAGATGTGGCGGTGATGTATCTCGGCAAGATTGTCGAAGCCGCCCCGTGCGCGGCTTTGTTTGATGCGCCTCAACACCCCTACACACAGGCTCTGCTATCGGCCGCCCCGTCCCTGGCGCGTCGTAAGTCCAGAGGCTATGTGCGACCACTCAAACTGACGGGAGATCCGCCCAGCCCGCTCAACCCGCCCAGAGGCTGCGCCTTTGCCGAGCGTTGTCCGAAAGCGCAGGACCTGTGCCGTCAGACCCAGCCAGAACTGTCGGTGCATAGGACCACCCGGGTCGCCTGCCACTTCCCGGGGTAACGCGCCCGACCAGACGGTTGGCCTGACCGGCCGGCACCGCGGCAGATACCAGCCAGCGGAGCAGGCGGGCGGTGGCCGTGTCTGGCAGGAGCAGCCTATCACCGGCTACCCAAGCTGTCCGCGCCGGTCCCGACCTAAGGTCACACGCGGGCGAGGTTCTGGCACGCATTATGCCACCGGCCTGCGTTCATACCTCTGGTGCAAATCACCCTGATGCGCTGATGATCCGTGACCCGTGTCGAACGAAGCCGCCGCGCCCATTCACGTCAGGCAGCGATGTCGTCGGCGAAGATCCTGCCATCAGCCCGGATGCCACAACCTTTGCGCCAGGTGATCGCGTTCCGGGACTGTTCCCGTTCGGTGGCTACGCAACCCATATCTGCCTTGACCAAAACACGGTCATTCATATCCCCAACATCCCGACGCCATGCCATTTGACGAGACCGCCTGCTTGGTCCTGGCCTATATATGGCACATCCTATCACGCGCTGAAGAACTGGGCCCGCACGGCCAAGGAAGAAACCGTTCTGGTTTCGGGCACCACAGGTCGCGTGGGCGTTGCGAAAATCAAATTGGCCAAGACTACGGGCGCAGGGATCATTGGAGCGATCCCATCGGACCGACCATAAGGCACTGTTCTGTGAAAAGATCGGCGCTGACGCGTCGCTGATCTACAAAGTGATGAGCAAGAGGATTTCACGGTCCTGATCGCAGTCCTGGCCGATCTGGCGGGTGTCGACTCTGTCCACGATGCGATTGGCAGCCACTACGCCGAACCGGCGTTGCGTTCAATTGCCCGGCGCGGGCGTTAAATGATCATTGCGTTTCCTGCATGGATCCCCAGAATGCCCCTCAATCCGCCGCTGCAAAAGGAGGCTGGAATCGTTAGGGTGTTCCGGGAAGCGTCGACGGTGAACGGCCCCGAAGGCCATCGGCGGAAACGTTCGCGAACTGTTTAACTTCTGCGACAACAAGCATATCAGACCGAGGATCATGGAACGCTTCGCTCCGAAAGATGCTCCTTGGGCCCTCGCAATGCTGGCCCGCAAGGCGCTTGCAAAACTTGCCGTCATTGCCACATGAACCGCATGATCGCGACCGCAGGCCAATGATTCAAGCCGGAAGACCCTATGAGCCAAATCCAATCCATTGTGCAGGATCTTAAAGCCCAGATCTGCGCCGAGCTTGGCGTCTCAAACTGGATCGAAATTGATCAGCCCCTAATCGATGGCTTCGGCAAACTGACCCGGGACGATCAGTGGATTCATTCAGATGTTGAACGCGCAGCGCTGGAATCACCCTTTGGCGGCACGATTGCCCATGGCTTTCTTACACTTTCGCTGGCCAGCAAGTTCGCCCTTGACGTGATCCAGCCCCTTCCCGGAGAAGGGATGGCAGTCAACTATGGGTTCGACAGGCTCAGATTCCTGGCGCCCGTGCTCTGCGGTGTGCGCGTGCGGGGTAGGTTTTGGCTGTCTGGTGTCCGGCAGAAATCGGAAAACAGCCTGCTGCGGACGCTGAAGCTCGTCGTGGAAATTGAGGGTAGCGAAACACCTGCCCTGATCGCAGAATGGCTTGGGATGGTGGTCTTTGATCAAACGTGAGCCGATCCTCTACCCGGGGGAGCTCCAGACATGATGGCAAGGTCGTCAAGATGACTTCGGTGGATACGCTCGATATCAATAACCTGTCCAGATACCTGCGGGACCGGCTTCCCGATCTGGAGGATGATATCAAGGCCGCAAAATTCGCTGGAGGCCAGTCGAACCCCACCTTTCTGCTGACATCTGGCGCACGAAAGCTGGTGTTACGCCGGAAACCGCCGGGGAAGCTGCTGAAATCAGCCCATGCCGTGGATCGGGAATTCAGGGTGCTGAATGCTCTGTCCGAGACAGAGGTTCCCGTGGCCAAGCCCTTGCTTCTCTGCGGGGACGATGACGTTATCGGCTCGATGTTCTTTGTCATGAGCTTCGAGGACGGCGTGGTCTATTGGGATCCCGCACTGCCCGAGTTACCCCGCGACGACCGCCGTTTTGTGTATTCAGCGCTGACGCGTACGCTCGCGACGCTGCACTCGGTTGATGTCGATGCGGTCGGACTTGGCGATTTCGGCAGGAAAGGCGGATATTTCGACCGGCAGTTCTATCGCTGGGAAAAGCAGTACCGCGCTGCGCAGACCGCCGGCTATGATTCTGTCGAACGGCTGATCGCATGGCTCGGCGACAATCTGCCCGAGGATGACGGGCAAGTCAGCTTGATCCACGGCGACTACCGCATCGACAACGCCATATTCCATCGCGACAGGTATGAGGTGCGGGCCCTGCTTGACTGGGAGCTCTCGACACTGGGCCACCCAATTGCCGATCTTGCCTATTTATGCATGAGTCTGCGGCTGCCCGGAAGCGAGCTGATTTCAGGTGTTGGGCATCTGGACCGCGGAGAGATTGGGGTGCCATCGGAAGAAGAGATCATCCGCGACTATTGCAGCTGTCGCGGCATTGATGGTGTGAGCGACTGGACCTTTGCATTGGCGCTGTCCTTTTTCCGCTATTCGTCGATCGCGCAGGGGATCTATTCGCGCGCACTGGCGGGGAATGCCTCGAACAGGAACGCCCTGAACGTCATCAAAGCTGTAGAGCCGATCTGCAGGCTGGCCCTGGAGACCCTGGATATTGACGCATAGACCGCTCGCCCGGACCGGACTGGCTGGGCCAGCCCAGACGGCATCGACCCTACGCATTGGGCAACCCCGTTGAGCAACCAGGTCAGCGGCAGTATGGCCAAGTTGTCCGCAAAATGAATGGATGTCATTGCGTGAACCTGGAGCCCCGGGACAGCAGCATCTCCAGAATCTCGTGGAGAGCGGCAAGGTCTCTGGGAAACGGCGAAAGCGTACCCGTATTCTTTTCACCGGCGGACACCGAATGGGGAGGCGGTGCCCGTGCGGTTCCGGCGCCGGGTGCTTTCGGGGGTTCCTGAACGCGTTTTCAACGCCCTGTCCGAGAATTTCGACCCTGAACGGGTGTTCGTGGACGGAACGATCGTCCAAGTGCCCCGGAAGGCGGCGGGCGCGAAAGGGGGACCGGAATCAGGGAACCGGACGTTCCAGAGGCGGCCTGGCGATCAGGACCGTCGCCGTCGTGGACGCGCTCGGCTACCTGGTCCGCTTCACGGTCCTGCCAGGCCAGGCGCATGACCTGCAGGAGGGGGTGCCGGATCTCATCGACGGCCTCGCGTTCGGGGCGCTGGTGGGCGACAGGGCCTTCGACGCCGACTGGCTGCTGGACGACCTGGACGGGCGCGGAGGCGGTGATCCCGCCGGAACGGAACCGGGCGGCGCCGCGGGCGCGTGACCGGGAGATGTACGGCTGGCGGCGCCTGGTGGACAGTTTCCTCCCGAGGACCAGGAAGTTCCGGGCGGTCACGACGCGGTACGACAGGACCGCCGCGAGCTCGCGGCGGGGATTCAATCCGTCGCCGGCGTGGTCGCCGCGTCATGACTGTCAACAGGCCCTAACAGGCTGCTGGTCCGGGTCTACGCCCGGTCGGATTGGCCCTGTCCGGCTCTTCTCCGACACGGAAACACCACATGCGGGGGAGGCCACCCACATTCCAGGTCAGAATCTAAGGCATTTCCGGTACCAACCACCGGGAAACGAGCTTCAGGCAAACACCCGTTGACAACCTAAATGATCCCGCACAGGTACTGATTGATACGTTACCGGGTTTCACCTGATGGAACGCGGTTCGATACCGCAAAAGGGGAGAACACCATGCATTCCAAATTAAAGGCACCGTTCCTGGCGCTTGGACTTATCGCCGCGTCCTCGGGGGGAGCGCTGGCGGACAGTCACATGCTTTCCGGCGAGCTGAAGATCTTTCTCGACACATCAAACCCGGCGCCGCGGGCGACAATGGAGGCGATGATCGCGCGGTTCCAGGCCCTTCATCCTGATCTGGAAATCGAAACCACTGTGATCGACCGTGAAGCCTACAAAACCCAGATCCGCAACTTCCTGACCGCGGACGCTCCGGACGTGGCGACCTGGTACGCCGCCAACCGGATGCGTCCCTATGTCGATGCGGGGCTTTTCGAGGACGTTTCCGATCTATGGCAAGAGCCGGAAATCGCGTCGAATCTCGCCTCCACTAAGGGTGCGATGACGATTGACGGAAAGCAGTGGGGTGTTCCCTATACCTATTATCAATGGGGCGTCTACTACCGCAAGGACATCTACGAGGAACTTGGCCTGTCCGAACCCGCGAATTTCGGTGAGATGAAGGCGAACTGCCAGGCGATTCTCGACTCAGGGCGCAAATGCTACACGATCGGCACCAAATACCTCTGGACCGCCGGCGGCTGGTTTGACTACATCAACCTTCGCACCAATGGATACGATTTCCACATGGCTATGGCGCGCGGCGAGGTGGAGTGGACGGATGATCGGGTGCGTCAGAGCTTCGCCAACTGGCGCGAGCTCATAGACATGGGCGCTTTCGTCGACAATCACCAGAACTACAGCTGGCAGGAATCGCTTCCGTTCCTGGTGAACGGCGAGGCGGCCGCGATACTGAAAGGCAACTTCGCGGTGGCACCGCTACGCGAAGCCGGGCTCGACGACTCGAAACTGGACTTTTTCCAGTTCCCCGAAATCACCGCGGGCGTGGAGCGCGCCGAGGACGCGCCGACGGATACGTTCCACATTCCGGCGAACGCGTCAAACAAGGAAGCGGCCCGTGAATTCCTGCGTTTCGTCGTTTCGGCTGAGGAACAGACCGAAATCAATAACGGAGCGAACCTTGGCCAGCTTCCGGTAAACGCGTCGGCCTCGATCGATGACGACAAATTCCTCAAGGAGGGCTTCGCGATGCTGTCATCGAACAGCCCGGGCGGCGTCGCGCAGTTCTTCGACCGCGACTTCCCCGCCGAAATGGCCGCGGAAGCGATGCAGGGCCTTCAGGAGTTCATGGTGTTTCCGGATAACCTCGATGACATCCTGAACCGTCTGGATAAGGTCCGCGAGCGCGTCTACTGAACGACCATCACCGCGGGGCGGGCGTCACACGCCCCCGCCCCGCGCGAAGGCAGAACGTCTCCGTAGGAGCATCACGGCGACCGGAAGGAGAGAGCGCATGGTTGCAGCCAACATGGTCGGGAGACCATCGGTTCGTGGCTGGTACAGGCGCAATGAAATTGCCGTGACGCCATGGCTGTTCCTTGCTCCCGCGGTCCTGTTCTTCCTCGTTTACGTTATCGTCCCCATTTTCCAGTCCATTGGCATCAGTTTCTATGACTGGGACGGACTGGGTGAAGCGCGCTGGATCGGACTGGGAAATTATATCGAACTGGTTGAAGATGGAGCGTTCAAGGTCTCGCTCAGGAATAATTTCAAATGGCTGGTATGTTACCTATTGGCAATTCCCGCGGGACTGTTCATCGCGCTCTTCCTGAACCAGACCGTTGCCGGAATACGTATATACAAGTCCATGTTTTTCTTTCCGTTCGTGCTGTCGCAGGTCGTCGTCGGTCTGGTATTCAGCTGGTTCTACCTACCCAATGAAGGGCTTCTGTCAAATTTCCTCGGGCTGTTCGGTCTCGGTCCTGTCAACCTGCTCGGCGATCCATCCCTGGCCACCTATGGAATAATCGCAGCGGGCCTCTGGCCGCAAACGGCATATTGCATGATTCTCTACCTGACCGGTCTCAATGCCGTGGATCCCGAACAGGTGGAGGCGGCACGCCTTGACGGGGCGAAGGGCTGGAAGATGCTCTGGTATGTGATCGTCCCGCAGCTGAAGCCAGCGACTTTCATCGCCTTCGTCGTGACGATTATCGGTGCGCTCAGGTCATTTGACCTGATCTCGATCATGACAAACGGAGGACCGTTCGGGCAGACCCGTGTCCTCTCTTTCTACATGTTCGAGAAAGCCCTTTCGGAGTACGGCTTCCGCATGGGTTACGGTGCCGCCATCGCGGTGGTTCTGTTCCTCATCATGCTATGCTTCATAGCTTACTTCCTTTATTCAATGTGGCGGGAGGAGAATGTGCGATGACCCCGTGGAACCCACTGCCCGTAAGGGATGCACTCAAGTGCATCTGGCAGGACCGGAACCGGCGGCGGGCGCCTTCACGGGAACAGTCCGATCCGCCAGATACCGACCGCGCTCCGCGCCGCCCAATCCCGACCGGGCCGGGCGCACGGATCCTTTGGCTGGAAGTCAGGAGCGGCTGAACCATGTTTCCCAGACCGATCCAGACCGCATCCCCCGGAGCGCAGACCGCCTACCGGACTTTACTTCCGGTTTCGCTGTTTCTCTGGCTGCTCCCGCTGGCGGCTGTCGCGGTCTTTTCCATAAAACCCGCCGCGGACTTCACGCAGGGAAACTATTGGGGCATGCCAAGCTCATTCCAGCTTCTGGAAAACTACGGCCAGGTTTTCTTCAATTCGGACATGCCGCGCTATATGCTGAATTCCGTCCTGATCACGGTTCCCACCGTGATCGGCGCCGTCGCCCTCTCGGCGATGGCCGGCTTCGCGCTGGGGATATATTCCTTTCGCTCGAACATGATCATTTTCTTCATGTTCGTCGCCGGTAACTTCGTTCCCTTCCAGATCCTGATGGTGCCCGTGCGTGACCTGACACTCGATCTCGGGCTTTACAACACCAAGACGGGCCTCGTGCTCTTCCACATCGCCTTCCAGTCGGGCTTCTGCACGCTCTTCATGCGAAATTTCATTCGCCAGCTGCCATATCCGCTGATCGAGGCCGCACGTGTCGAAGGAGTCGCGGAATGGCGCATATTCTGGTATGTGGTGCTCCCATTGATGAAGCCTGCGCTGGCGGCTCTGGCCGTACTGATCTTCACGTTCATCTGGAACGACTACTTCTGGGCCGTGGTCCTGACACAGGGCCCGGAAAGCCAACCGGTTACAGCGGGCATAACCAGCTTCAATGCCCAATACCGCGCCGCCTACCACCTGATGAGCGCAGGTTCGATCGTAGCCGCCATGCCTCCGGTTCTTATGTTCTTCCTGATGCAGAAACATTTCATCGCCGGGCTCACCCTCGGGGCCGTCAAATAACCCGGAAACCTTCCGGCTCCATCCGACAGTCTCCGTAAGGAATTTTCCGCGAATCCAGACCGCAACCGTCGGTGTCTGGGGGTCTGTCCACCTTGACACCTCCATGCCAAAAGACCCTGGCGTAATGTCTGACGGCAACGGCAGCGAACGCATAGTGGCGAGATCCGTGACGGCCCGGTCCATCCTTTCCTCACCAGTCAAACCGCCCGACCGTCACCCGGCGACCAATGAGGAAAGCATCAGCGACATGAATCATCGGACGGAGGTCCATCTCGACCGCTCGGCCCGCCACGAGCTCCGCCATACGCGCGTATAGGCGGTAATACTCGTCAGACGGTGATCCCCTGGACAGCGGTACCTCCATACCGTCCACGAACATTCGGCCTCCACCCTCGGTAAGCTGAAGCGATCCACCATCGGTCTCGACACTGATCGTCCACACCTCCCTACCGCACTCCCGCCAGTCGAACTCCGCGGTTACATTGTCGGAAAACTCCAGATCAGCCGCGATCGGTGTCTGGCGATTTTCCGGGAATTGCAGCCGGGCACCCTGCAGATGTACTGGCTGTGGCAGAATCTCGGTCAGGATCGACAATGCGTTTATCCCGGGGTCAAGCACTCCCATGCCTCCCGGCTCGAAAATCCAGTCCTGGCCGGGATGCCATTTACGCACATCTTCCCGCCAGATGATATGGGCGCACCGCACACACTTGCCTTGAATCCAGTCTCGGGCGGCGCCGACCGCCGCCGCCTCGCGTGAATGCCATGTCGCGAACAGCGTGAGTCCATGCTTCCGGGCCAATGAACCGAGCGAACCACACTCAGCCAACGTTGCACCCGGTGGTTTTTCCAGCATCACATGGCGACCTGCCGCGAGCGCGGCACTGGCTGCGGCAAAGCGTGGAACCGGTGGAAGACAGAGTGACACAACCGGAATGTCGGATCGCGCCGAAAGCATTGTTTCGATGTCGGGGTAGTGCTCGACGCCTTCAACAGTTCCATGCCGGGATACAGTTGCCGCCAGCCGCCAGCTAGACAAGCCCTGGATCGACGGTACATGCTGATCGGCAGCGATCCTACCGATTCCGACCAAAGCGATGTTCATGGCCATTCGGAGCATCCTCCTGAACACTGGTCCTCACGACGTCCGGACCTAACCCGACAGCTTAACACGCGGGGGATAGCGAAGGCGTCATTTGGTGTGTACGGAGCGGATCGCTCAAAACCGCATTCATGGAGGACACCGCGGTGATCAACTCGACTGCCCGGTCGCCCGAACATAAACCGCGGTGTGTAAGGCGGCGCACAGGGCGACAGCGGTCAGATGGACTTGGTGAAAGTAAGGTAATGGGGCTTCCTCCGCTCCAGTAGAGCCTTCAGTTCATAACGCGTTGACAGCCAGTCACTCCAGGGAGAGCGCCAATCCGACGGCCTTTCAGCCTGCCACGCGAATCCCGCATTCGGCACCTCCTCCAAGGTCTGGCGGACGTAGTCAGGAATATCGGTGGCGATGCGCAGCTCGGCTCCCGGAGTCATGATACGACAAAGCGGCACCAAGAACTCCGGCGTCACAAACCGTCTGCGGTGATGGCGTTTCTTGGGCCAGGGGTCGGGATAGAGAAGAAACACCCTCGATATCGAGCCGTCCGGAAGCACGTCGAACAGGTCGCGCACGTCACCGGGGTGGATCAATACGTTGCGCACGCCAGATATCCGGAGCTTACCCAGAAGCGCGGCGACACCGTTAACAAAAGTCTCGCAGCCGATGAATCCCACATCCGGTCGCCGCGTGGCTTGATGAACGAGATGCTCTCCCGCGCCAAAGCCGATTTCCAGCCAGATGGGACATTCGCCGAACAGCTCAGCCGGATCAATCGGCCGACGTCCCGGATTTTGCCTCCAGTCCACACCCGGAACCCTAAGCTCGGGCAGAAATTCGCCGAGTGCGGCACGCTGGCCGGGTCTCAGTGACCTCCCACGGCGCCGTCCGTGGAGATTACGCCGCGGTGCCTGAGGATGGCCCTCGCGGTCATCCATCATATCCGCCGTCGCCCCTCACGATACGGCACACCTCCAGAATCATCGAGACATCGCATCCATCGCATCGTACACGATATTCCTCGATCCAGACCGGATGCGGCTAGGCCACGAAGAAAACTTCCAAAGATCTCCGCTCTGGATTGCCGGTCAGGTCAGACAGCCTTCCGCAGGTCCGTGACGAGATCTGTCCTTTCCCACGAGAATCCACCTTCGGAATCAGGGCTGCGTCCAAAATGGCCGTATGCGGATGTGCGCTGGTAAATTGGGCGATTGAGCTGTAGGTGTGTTCTTATTCCAGTCGGGGTCAGATCCATCACTCCGGATATCGCCCGCTCTATAACACTCTCGGGCACCTGCGCCGTCCCATATGTCTCGATATGAACCGACAGCGGTCGAGCGACACCAATGGCATAGGACAGCTGGAGGCAGCAACGCTCGGCAAGCTCGGCGGCAACGATGTTTTTCGCCAGATACCGCGCCGCGTATGCAGCCGAGCGATCAACCTTGGTCGGATCCTTTCCGGAGAACGCGCCACCGCCATGGGGCGCGGCGCCGCCATAGGTATCCACGATTATCTTACGGCCGGTGAGGCCGGCATCACCGTCCGGCCCGCCAATCACAAACCGACCGGTTGGATTTACATGCCATTCGGTTTCCGGATCCACCCACCCTTCCGGAAGCTCGCTGCGAATGTAAGGCTCTACAATTCCGCGCACGTCTCCGCTGGTCAATCCTTCATCCAGATGCTGGCTAGACAGTACGATAGACGCAACGCCAACCGGCCTGCCCGCCTCATATCTTACGGTAAGCTGCGACTTTGCATCGGGTCCCAGTAGGTTCGCGCCGCTTTCGCCGCTCCGGCGCGCCTGTGCCAGCCGACGGAGTATCGCATGCGCGTAATGGATCGGAGCGGGCATTAACTCCGGTGTTTCCCTGACCGCATAGCCGAACATGATCCCCTGGTCCCCGGCACCTTCGTCCTTATCATCTCTGGCGTCCACGCCTAGGGCAATATCGGCAGCCTGGGCATGCAGATAACTATCGACATGCATTTTTTCCCAATGGAATCCATCCTGTTCGTAGCCGATGTCTTTCACGCAGGCGCGGGCGATTTTCTCCACACGCTGCTTTACCTGGTCGGGACCACGCACCTCGCCCCCGATAATCACTCGATTGGTCGTGGCGAATGTCTCGCAGGCGACACGGGCCTCCGGATCGGCCTCCAGAAAGGCATCGAGTATCGCGTCGGAGATCCTGTCGCAGACTTTGTCGGGATGGCCTTCCGACACGGACTCCGATGTGAATATATGGCTATCGCGGGACACGGGCGCTCCATCAAGATCAATGGCACTCCACGCCCGGAAGCCGTTGTGGAGGCATCTGGCCATGGGTAGGCTGTCGCCCTTTAGAAGTCAATCCGAAATGAACCCGACATTTTCACCGTTCCGGCGTGGAACCGGAGAATATCCATCCGGCACCGAAAACTTCCTGTCGTGAAATGATATCCTTTGCCGGAACATCAAGACAGGCACTGCCCGAGTTTCCATAGCTGCACCCACCCGGGATGCTGGGCTAACCGATGTATTTGGGCGTCACCTCCACGCCTGGCGGCGAAGGGGTCACGGGTGCAGTCCGATTTGGCTGGTGATCGCGTTTTCCTGATGCCAAGATAGCGTTGCTGTGCCATAATACCAAGGAATGCCCAATCGCCTCCAATAGCGGCAACGTCCGACCGTCGCTGCCTGACCAACAAAGTTGAACTTCACCCCGGGAATTACGGACGAGCGCAGCCATGAAGCCGAAGTAGCGTGGGATCCGGCACCAGGCCTTGAGGTGGAGCCGTGTGCGGAAGCAGCCGATATGCTGATCTTGGCTTCGCCATTCTGATCTTCCGCTTTCCGGAGTCACGTCGTGAAGCTCGTGTCCGGGTCACTCATGAAACGCCGCGCGGATTCCCCGTGCCTGACGGCACTCAAGCACGTCACGTGCGTCGGACCCTATCATCCGTCCGCGTTTTCCATTCGGGCACCACGGGATTTTAGGCGGTTCCCCGGCACCTTGGTCAGGGTGGTTCGGCACCGCTCGCACGGCCAGGCGTTCCCTATGCCATCTCCGGGCCTGAAGCGGCGTCGACCATAGCCCCGAGACACCGCCCCCTCCTAAGCTCGTTCCATGCCAGATTATCCCACACGCTCCGCGCGGCGTACAGGATTCATGGACCGATGCACCAACAGCCCTACAAGAAGCAGCATCAGGACATAAGTGGCGGACCAGTCACCGGTAAGGGAATATAATGTGGGAGGCAGCGGGGGAGGAAGGCCGACATCAATATGGCCCGCACTGCCGAGTGGCAGAGATGCCTCGATCTTCCCGCGCGCGTCAATCACCGCCGACACACCGGTATTGGCTACCCTCACCATTGGCACACCCTGCTCCACCGCCCTGAGCCGGGCCTGCGCCAAATGCTGATAGGGGCCGGATATCTCGCCGAACCAGGCATCATTGGTGATCTGCAGCATCCATGCGGGCCGTTCCGGCGCGGCCGCGACATCCTGCGGGAATATCGCTTCATAACATATGAGCGGCAAAACCTGACCCAATGGTCCGAAATCGACGAGCCGAGCCCCCGGACCGGGACTATAGCCGAATCCATGCCGTGCCGAATAGGTCGTGAAGCCGACGCGGGCCATGATATCTCCAAACGGGACGTATTCACCGAACGGAACAAGGTGATGTTTGTCGTAGACATCGGTTATGGTGCCGGAGCCGTCAATTACTACGAGGCTGTTATGAACGCGCCAGTCAACCCTTCTTTGGATTCCGAGGACAACCGGAACTCCGGCCGCGACCTCGGCGATGCGGTCAATCGCTGGACCCGCGCGGTCGAGCATCATCGGAACAGCCAGTTCCGGCCAGATTATCAGGTCTGGACGTCTGGCTGATCCCGCAGCGGACTGCTCCAGCATCCTTTGAAAGAATATTGGGGTATGACCGGGATCCCATTTGAGATGTTGCGCGGCATTGGGCTGCACCATCCGAAGGACAGGCCAATCCCGCTCAGACCCGGGAATCGGCTGGTTCGCCATCCAAACCCCAATCGCATAGAGGCCCGCAAATGGAAGCATGCCGAGTAGGGCCGCAGGCCGCGACCAGCAGAATGTCACGGGCAGCGTCGCGGTAAACAGTGTCATTAGTGTCAGCCCGTGCGGACCGATCCACGCCGCCAGCTGCATTGGCGCCCAACCAATCCAGATATGTCCGATCAACGCCCAAGGAAAACCGGTCAGCAGGTAGGAGCGTGCGAGTTCGGCAAGTGCCATCCCGCAGGGCCAAGCGATCACTGATATCCGGCCCTGATCTGACAGCCAACTCGCGAGCCACCACGCCGCGCTCCAGAATAGGGCGAAGCCACCAGCGGTAATGACCAGCGCGAAGGGTGCCATCCAACCATGGCGTGACGGGTTAACAAGAAACGGCTCCACGATCCAGGACAGGGTGACCGCGAAATACCCTACACCGAACGCCCAACCCATGAACGCAGCCATGCGTGCGCCTACCGTTCGGCGGAACAGAACGAATGCCAACGCAAGTCCGGCCAGAGCCACCAAAGGCAGCGATACCGGAGCCTGACCCAGCGCGGCCAGAGCGCCCGACAGAACCGCCGCCGCCATCGGCACCCAGATCGATCGTCCGGGAATCGACCTGCCGTCAGCCATCGTCCGGGAAATAGACCCTTACGCGCAGCCGCTTGATTCGGCGCGGGTCCGCGTCAACAACCTCGAATTCCGTTCCCTGCGGATGTCGAATCACCTCGCCGCGAACCGGCACACCACGGGACAGCATGAATACAAGGCCGCCAAGCGTGTCTATCTCCTCGCTCTCCTTCTGTTCCGCCAGCCTCAAACTGAGTCCGATCTCTTTCTCGAACTCAGCGAGAGGTGACTTTGCCCGCGCCAGGTAACAACCGGGTTTCTCCAGCGTCCAGAACTCGCCCTCGTCGATGTCGTGCTCGTCCTCGATCTCGCCCAGTACCTGCTCGATCAAGTCCTCGATGCTTACAAGCCCGTCAACGCCGCCGTATTCATCGATCACTAACGCAAGGTGCATCCTCTGGCTCTGCATCTTTCTTAGCAGCACTCCAATGGGCATGGACGGTGGCGCAAACAGAAGTGGCCTCAACATCTTGCGCAGGACAAATCTACCACCCTTGCCGTTGAAACCGTGATTTAGGGCGAAGTCTTTCAGGTGAATCAAACCTTTCGGGCTATCGAGTGTCCCTTCGTAAACCGGAAGGCGCGTCAGTCCGCTCTCCCGAAAGATCTGCACAAGTCTATCCTTACCGATATTGATCGGGACCGAAACGATGTCCGCCTTGGGAAGCGCCACATCCTCGACCCGCAGTCGACGTAGATTTACCATGTCGGGCCACGACGCAGCCGGGGTACGGTCTATCCGTTCTGAGCTTTCGCGAGCTGTAGGCTTCCCGCCGTTTCCGATAGCGAGCGCATCGAGTAACCGACCGATCAAACCGCGCTGTCCGTCGCCCGCATGATCCCGCACGCCATGCGCGGCGCTAGAGGACCCGCCGTCCGAGTCACCCATATTCCCTTTCCATTGTTTCCGGATCGACGGTGACCCGTGACTTAGTATGGACGCTTAATCCCGAGGGTTGCAAGTATCTCGGTTTCCAGAAACTCCATCCGCTCCGAATTCCTTTCGTCGATGTGATCATACCCAAGGAGATGCAGCAGACCATGTACCACAAGATGGGTGACATGGTCGGACAAAGTCCTGCCTTGACCTACCGCCTCACAACAACAGGTCTCGTAGGCGATCGCGATGTCCCCGAGTTCCCCGTCGGCCGGAAACGGCGGATCACCGCCCGGAGTCACCGGCACACGGTTGACGGAAGGCCAGCTCAGCACGTTAGTGGGTCGGCGCTGGCCACGGAATTCCCGATTGAGCGCCTCGATTCGCGCATCGTCGCAACCTAGCAGGCAGAACCGGAACATCGCCGGATCGAGCTTCAGATGTTCCAGTGTTGTCCGGGACGCAACGCGTGCGAGCGCATCGAGTCCGGCCGTCCTCCACCGCACGTCCTCAATGACGGAATCCACGAGTTCCAGTTCGGAATCGCTGCTCACGGCGGTACTGAGGTGCCCGGGATTTCGCGTTCATACGCATCGACGATCCGTGCAACCAGATGGTGACGCACTACATCCCTGGAACTGAACCGGTCAAAGGAAACTCCCTCGACCGAGCGCAGACGGCGTTCGGCGTCGGCAAGCCCCGATGTCTGGCCACGGGGCAGATCCACTTGGCTCAGATCGCCCGTGACAACCATGCGGCTACCTTCCCCGAGGCGCGTCAGGAACATCTTCATCTGCATTTCGGTGGCGTTCTGCGCCTCGTCGAGCAGCACGAAACTGTTCAGCAGCGTACGCCCCCTCATGAAAGCCAACGGCGCGATTTCGATCTTCCTCTCTTCGATGAACTTCGCGATCCGTCTGCCGGGCAGGCAGTCGTGCAGGGCGTCATAGAGCGGCTGCATGTAAGGATCGACCTTTTCCTTCATGTCCCCGGGGAGGAAACCCAGGTGCTCGCCGGCTTCCACGGCCGGTCGGCTGAGAACGATCCGGTCCACCGTTCCGCTAAGGAACATCGACACACCCGCCGCGACCGCAAGGTATGTCTTGCCAGTACCAGCCGGCCCGATGGAAAACGCAAGTTCATGTTCGAACAGGTTCCTGACATACGTTCTCTGGGCCGCCGTGCGTGGAGCGACAGATTTTTTCCGCGTCTTAATTTCGACACGCCCGTCAATGGACATCTCCATCCGACTATCGGCCCGCGTACCGGCTCCCCCCGCCGGTGCCAAAAGCGCCAGCCGGATTGCGCCATCGATCTCCCCCGAGCCGACGGCATATCCATCCTCAAGCCTTTCGTAGAGGTCACGGAGCACCTGGATCGCCAGTTCGCCTGTCCGTGGCTCACCAACCACTGCCAGCCTGTTTCCCCGCCGAAGGATCTGCACTCCCAGCTTACGCTCGACAAAGGTGAGATTACGGTCATATTCGCCGCAGAGGTCGATCAGCAGGCGGTTGTCGGAAAGCTCAAGCGACATCTCCCGGGACTTTTCCAAGCCTTCGACATGCGAATGGGCGGTTATTTCCAATCCGGTCTCCCTCTATTCCACTGTTGCGGCGAACATGCCAAGGCAGACAAACCCGGGCAAGTGGAAATACGGAATTCACTCTGAAACCTTTGGCGTCCGGGTGACGGTTCCGAGGCGTCACGGCCAAACCGGCCAGAGCGGGCCAGGCAAGTGTCCGGCCAGCTGAGGCGAATGATGACCTGTCTGTTGCCGTGATCGCCCTCAATGAGGTCGCCGGACGGGAAGACCTTTTCAAGCTTGAGATCGCTGGGCGCGTGTTGGGCCCGGGTTTCCATTGCCAGCAGTACCGCCAGACCCGTTCCCCGAACGAGCGCTACGGCATTAGCCCGGGCTATCTTTGACAGGATCATTACGGTCCCCCGAATTCCAGCGGGGGCGTTTCTTCACCAAGCATCTCACCGAACAGCGCCGGGCGAGCCCGCATACCACATCGCTTCCATGCGCACCGATGACGGCGATCCCAATGGCGGCGCCCTGCCTGTCCGAGTATGGCGAAACCCCCATAGTGCGGAGATGGCAGCGACATGGTGAAGCCGGTCGAATGGACTGGGCCAGCTCCAGTAAAGCGGATCTGAAGCGCTTCCCGGATCCGGTGCAGAACCACATGGGGTTCGCGATCTACCGCGCCCAACTCGGACACCGACATCGGGACGCGAAGCCGCTGAAAGGCTTCGGCTCAGATGTTGTGGAGGTCATCGCGCACCACGACGGCCACACCTTCCGGGCCGTCTATGTCCTGCACACCTTCCAGAAGAAGGCTAAACGCGGCATCGCGACCCCGAAGCGGGAGCTCGACCTGGCTCACCGCCGCCTGCGCGTCGCTGAGCGACATCACTGTGAAACCCATCGTGGAGCCTCTGACGCAATGGAACCCAAAGATACCGCCGTAGAGCGCGGCAGCGGCAACGTCTTCGCCGATCCCGGCTTTCCCGACGCCGACGCCCATCTCGTCAAGGCCGAGCTGGTCGGCCGCATCGACGACATCGTACGCGCTCGCGGCATCACCCAGACCGAGGCCACGCGGCTGCTGAGCCTCTCCCAGCCAGACGTGTCGCGGCTGCTGCGCGGCGACTTTCGCGAGTACTCGTTGGAACGCCTGTTCCGACTGCTGACGATGCTCGGGCGTGACATCGACATCGTTGTCCGCCAGCCGCGCTCGGCCACGGGCGGCAAGCTGCGCATCGCCGCCGCCGAACCTGCTTGACGCCGGTTACCGATGAGCGATCCGCAGTCGAGGCCGATTACACACCCAACTCGGAATTCGTCGTCGGCGCGGGGTCAGAACGCGTTCACACTCCGCTTCGATCGGCCCGAAATCATAGATCGAAAGCCGACGCCCGGACGAATAAGTCTTGCGGGGCACCTGACCCTCAAACTTTCCGGCCCGGAAACGTTCGAGCCGGAATCATGCCGGACATATCCCGGCCCAGTGGCAAGGGTGAAGCAAAATCCGTACCGTGATCGATTTGTTGCGTAATGCCCGCCCGTGATGTAACGAATGTTCCCCGTTGAGTTCGAGGAACCCGGAATGGCTGAGCCAAAGCGGCTGCATATCAAGACCTACGGCTGTCAGATGAATGTCTACGACAGCCAGCGCATGGCCGAAACCCTGGGAGAGGAAGCCCTGGGTGAACATGGCTACATCGAAACGGCGGATCCCGAAAATGCGGACCTAATTCTCCTCAACACATGCCACATCCGCGAAAAGGCTGTGGAGAAGGTCTATTCCGAGCTTGGCAGGCTAAAGCGGCTTAAGGCGATCAAGCCAGGTCTGAGGATTGGAGTCGCGGGGTGCGTGGCGCAGGCCGAGGGTGCGGAAATCATGCGCCGTCAGCCGATCGTGGATCTCGTGGTTGGACCGCAAAGCTACCACGATCTTCCCAAACTGGATTCACGGGCCCGCAACGACGAACATCCGGTTCAGATCGAGTTTCCCGCCGAGTCAAAATTCGATGCTCTGCCAAGGCGCCACATGGCTGGTCGCGGGCCGTCCGCATTCCTGACAGTGCAGGAGGGATGTAACCGCTTCTGCGCGTTTTGCGTGGTTCCGTACACGCGAGGCGCGGAGGTGTCCCGGCCGGTCAACGCCGTAATCGCAGAGGCACGGGCGCTGGTTGCGGGTGGCGTCCGCGAGATCACACTGCTGGGCCAGAACGTAAATGCCTATCACGGTGCGGGAACGAACGGCATTTTCTCGCTTGCCAAACTTGTTTCCGAACTCGCGTCCGTGGACGGGCTTGATCGCATCCGCTATACGACATCGCATCCCAAAGATATGACCGACGACCTGATCGAGGTACATGGAACCTGCCCGAAACTCATGCCCTACCTGCACCTGCCGGCGCAGTCCGGCAGCGACCGGATCCTGAAAAGAATGAACCGCGGCCATACCGCGGAGGCGTATATTCGGCTCATTGAACGCGTTCGGGAGGCGCGACCGGATATCCTTATCTCCGGCGATTTTATCGTCGGTTTTCCAGAAGAGACCGAGGCCGATTTCGCCGACACCATGGCCTTGGTCGATAACGTGCGCTATGGCCAGAGCTACTCTTTCAGGTATTCAGCGAGGCCCGGCACCCCAGCGGCCGAACGCAGGCAGGTCGATCCCGAAATCTCGGGAGACCGACTGGCGCGACTGCAGGCACTTCTCACGCGGCAACAGCGCGACTTCCAGAACGACATGGTCGGGCGGGAGGTGAACGTTCTCTTCAGTCACGAGGGACGAA
Organism: Paracoccaceae bacterium; assembly: GCA_965221405.1. GTDB lineage: Bacteria > Pseudomonadota > Alphaproteobacteria > Rhodobacterales > Rhodobacteraceae > JAPOUP01. Next base: position 593,962 of record CBDCSE010000001.1, read on the forward strand.
AGCGAAACCAGATGGTCGGCAGATCCGACCATCTGCACGCGGTCCATGTCTCCGATGGGCACATCATCTCCGGAAATCTGCTGAAAGTGCGCATTACAGGGAGTGCGCCGAACTCACTTTCCGGCGAGTTGGTTCCCGGTTAAAGGCTTATCCCTTTAAGCAAGCCCGGTTAATCCGCCGTGGCATCACCGAAGGTCGGCCCGCTGATTCCCGCTTACCGCCATTACTGATACGGTTTCCCTGTAACCTGATCGGTCGCGGGTTTCGGCCGTAGGCGAATAACGACACCAACATTGGCGATTTCCGTTCCCTCCGGCGCCGCCGGGAGCCGGGATATCCGCATCTGTCCAGCCGGCGCGTCAGTAACCGCCCCAGTGTTCTCCCAGAAGAAATGTGGATGACTTGACGTATTGGTGTCAAAGTAACTCCTGGAACCGTCAACGGTGATCTCACGCATCAATCCGGCGTCGCAGAAGGCTTTCAGAGTATTGTAGACCGTCGCCAGAGAAACCTTCACGCCGCTTCGGTCGGCAGAGGCATAGAGATCCTCCGCCGTGACATGTCGGTCCTGGCCGTCACCGACCAGCAGCCCGGCAAGTGCCAGACGCTGTCGCGTTGGCCGCAGGCCAGCGCTTCGGAGCCATTCTCCACCGCGCCGGTTCATTTCCGTTTTGCAGTCCATAGCCTATTGCCCATAGTCCGAAGTAGCATAGCGCGGATTTAATGCCATAATCAATCAAAAATGACGGGATCGGGCGTAGCGATATGCACATCGGTTTGTCGACTTACCGTTCACGCGGCGACCAACGCCCCGTAGTCGGAAATACACGTCGGAAATCACTCCAGCGAAAGCGCCGCCAACACTCATGGGCATTCAATGTTCCACTCCCATATTGGGAAGCGCACTTCAGACCGATTTACCGTCGAGAGCGTCTTTTGTTTCTGTCGAGAGCCCCGTGTTCCCGGATCCGTCGGTTAAGTCTCCGGAGACCCTCTTCAGGCCACCGCTTCGCGCACAGATGGCATCGCGTCGGGCTGACGGGCGGCGGTGGCGGTGCGCACGCCGGACCACTTCGGACCACTTTCCGTCATGGGCATGGGCAATGAAATGTAAATTCACCCCGCCCTCACCCGGAATTTCCCGTTCCCGTAAGCGCACCGACCGGGCCGGAGGTCGCGTAAGCCGCCTCTCTCCCGGGTCCGCCGCCTGTCAGCGAGGCCTGCGGGGTTCGAAAATCTCGTCCAGCGTGCCGACGGTCACCAGCCGCTCCAGCCAGCGGTCGAGGGTCGCCGCGTCGGCGGACCGCACCTCACGATCCCTGGCCGCCGGAACATCCCCGAACCTGATCCGGGCAAGCCGGAGCAAAGTCTCCACCTTCCCTTCCGTCCGGCCCCTGTCCAACCCGCGCGCCTCGCCCTGATCCAGCAGCGTCTCGGCTATCGTTCCCACAAGCGCCTCCATCTCGTTATGTCCCCCGTCGCGCAGTATGGTCCTGAGTTCCTCCAGATCCACATTATAGACCCGGAGGACGTATTCAAGGACCTGCCGCCTCAGGTCGCCGCCCGCCGGCAGACTCTCCGCGATCTCCGCGAGGAAGCCCAGCGCCTCATCGACGAAACTGCCCTCGACGATCTCCGGCGGGGTATCGGCCAGGCGGACGGAAAGGCCGCGCGGAAGATGGTCGCGCACGAAGTCCCGCGCACGTTCCGGATCGGAGATAAGTGCGCGGAAGAGCGTGTCGTGGGGCGTGGGAAGATCCGCCATCATTAGGCATCCCTGCCCACCAGTGCGTGATCCGTGCCGATCATCGCGCTTAACTCCCGGATCCGTACTGCCATGAAAACCGCTCTACGGCATGTTCCGGCTCTCAGCGAGATCTCGATGCTGGCGTCGGAGGCCACGCAAGGACCGCGCACCTGATCACCTGGCCCGGCGCACCAAAGGCTTCCGGCCCTGATGGTCAACAAAGGCGGAGATTGCCCCCCGATTTCAGGCGTGAAGCGACACGAAGCCGCTCGATGGCCGAAATTGGGGTGCGTCCCGATTTCCGGACATATTCCCTTTTCCGGGACCGCATCATTGGGATGCATGTCCGGCAGGAACAGGCCGATCCGTCGGCATTCGGATGTGGTGGAGCTCCCGGAATACCCGCCAGTTCGGCAAACCCTTGCCAGCCCACGAACCCAACTGCTAGACAGGTCCGGACTGAAATCAGGCGAACCATCGGGAGCCTCGTGTGACATGGCTGAATACCCTAGGACGTTCGACCGGGAAGGACTTCTGAAATGCGCCCGGGGAGAACTGTTCGGTCCGGGCAACGCGCAGCTTCCCGAACCACCGATGCTGATGATGGACCGTGTTACGGACTGCTCGGCCGACGAAGGCAGGCACGGAAAGGGCCATGTCGTGGCCGAACTCGACATCAACGGGGACCTTTGGTTCTTTCCGTGCCACTTCCCGGGCAATGAAGTGATGCCAGGCTGCCTGATGCTTGACGGTTTATGGCAGCTTACGGGCTTCAACTTAGGCTGGCGCGGCTGGCAGGGGCAGGGTTTCGCGCTCGGAGCGGGCGAGATCAAACTGTCTGGAATGATACGCCCCGAGCGTCGGCTTGTCACCTATCGAGTGGACTTCACGCGTGTTATTGACCGTCGCCTCAAGATGGGAGTGGCGGACGGGCTGGTGATGGCCGACGGCGATACCGTGTGCCAAGTCAAGGACATGAAGGTCGGCCTGGCGGCCGCAGGCGACTAGAGCGGGCGTGAGGGGGATGTCAATGCGGCGTGTGGCTGTCACCGGTCTGGGTATCATCTCGTCAATCGGCTGCTCGGCCGGCGAAGCTGTGGATTCCCTAAAGTCTGGTCAATCGGGAATTGTTGCGGCAGAGGACTATGCAGAACACGGTTTTCGCTGCCGGGTCAAGGGAGCGGTTGACATTGACCTCGCCGAGCATGTCGACAAACGCATCCTTAGGTTCATGGGCCCGGGATCGGCGTATGCCTATGTCGCAATGGGCCAGGCAATCGCTGACGCCGACCTAACAGAGGCGGAGGTCCAGGATCCGGCCACCGGCCTGATCGCCGGCTCCGGAGGCCCATCCACAAGCGCGATGTTCGCCGCACACCGCACCGTTCTGGAGACAGGTGCCACCAAACGGGTTGGTCCGTTCGCCGTGCCGAAATGCATGAGTAGCACGATCTCCGCGAATCTCGCCACCGCCTATCGAATCAAAGGCATGAATCTTTCCATCACCTCGGCCTGTTCCACATCGCTGCACTGCATCGGAATGGCTGCACAGCAGATCATGCATGGTCAGCAGGACATCATGTTCGCGGGCGGTGGTGAGGAGCTCGATTGGACGCTTTCCTGCCTGTTCGATGCGATGGGCGCGATGTCCTCCAACTACAACGATACCCCCGTCCTCGCCTCGCGCGCTTTCGACGCCGACCGGGACGGTTTCGTCATTTCGGGCGGTGGTGGAATGGTGGTTCTGGAAGATCTCGAGCGCGCCAAGTCTCGCGGTGCCCGCATATACGCCGAAGTTACGGGATTTGGTGCAACTTCGGATGGCCACGACATGGTGGCACCGAGCGGCGACGGCAGCGAAAGAGCCATGCAGCTGGCCCTGCGCACGCTTCCCGAAGGGCGCCGGGTCAGCTACATCAACGCCCACGGGACGTCGACACCTGTCGGTGACGTAGGCGAGATCAGAGCCGTGCGCCGGGTGTTCGCGGATGGCGCCCCTCCACCGGTAAGCTCGACCAAATCGATGACCGGTCATGCCCAGGGTGCCGCCGGAGCGATCGAAACGGTCTTCTGCCTGCTTATGCTTGAGCACGATTTCATCGCCCCATCCATCAACGTCCAGACCCTGGATCCCGGACTTAGACCGGGTGAGGTCGCCACGCGGACAGTCGAGAACGCGAATCTCGACACGGTGATGACCAATTCCTTCGGTTTCGGCGGCACCAATGGCTCAATGCTGCTCTCTAAATTCCGCGGATAACGCCAGATGGCTGATCTAATGAAAGGAAAACGCGGCCTGATCATGGGCGTGGCCAACGAGCGCTCAATCGCATGGGGCGTGGCACAGGCCATGGCGGCGGAAGGCGCGGAACTCGCGTTCACCTATCAGGGCGAGGCGTTCGGCAAGCGGGTGGAACCGCTGGCGGTCTCGCTTGGCAGTGATATCATGGTTGACTGCGATGTCATGGATCCCGCCAGGATGGACTTCGCCTTCGACTTCCTAGCCGACAGATGGCCACGGCTGGACTTCCTGGTCCATGCGATAGCCTACTCGAATCGATCCGAACTTACGGGCAGGTTCATCGATACCTCCCTGAAGAACTTCTCCAACTCGATGGCGATCAGCTGCTATTCCCTCATCGACGTCACGCGCCGCGCCCGGCCGTTGATGACCAGTGGGGGAACCATCCTTACATTGACCTACCAGGGCAGCAACAGGGTGACACCGTACTACAACGTGATGGGCGTGGCGAAAGCGGCGCTGGAATCGACGGTCCGCTACCTGGCCAATGATCTCGGGCCGGAAGGCATACGGGTCAACGCGGTATCCCCGGGGCCAATGAAAACGCTCGCCGGCGCCGCCATTGGAGGTGCGCGGAAGACATTCAAGCACACCGAGTCGAACGCACCGCTGCGCTCGAACGCGACGCTTGACGCTGTTGGCGGAACCGCGGTTTATCTCGCATCGGATTACGGGAGCTGCACGACCGGTGAGATCGTACGGGTCGACGGCGGTTTCCATGTGCTGGGGATGCCGCAGACCGAGCACCTCTGAAACGGCCGCGGTAATCACCTGGACGTCTTCCCACTATCCGGCGAACGTGAACCGGGCTGCCCACAGTATGCCGGTATTCCGGCCCGGTCGCTATTGGAGCGACCGGATTCCGGGACCACCCCGATCTTTCATGCGTTCCTCCAGCACGGCCAGCCGTCTGTCAAAGTCTTGATGATCTGGCGTATCACTTATGCGATGAACCCATGAAATTTGATTGCAGACATCGACTATGGTACTTACGGAGATCTCTCTCTTCGCCGGGTTGAATGAAGATCGTAACCGGAACCGATCCGCGTCTTCATCAACTTTTCCGCAGTCATGTTGCGTACGATGCAATATAACCGATTTATGTATCCCTCTCGAAAAGCATCCTGGGCCGGAAGAGGCGACGGCGGAGCCATAGTCCGATCCTGCGGCTGCGGAACAACCGGGAGGGGGTGCTGCGGCTCACCCGCAACCCCACCGTTCCCGCGACTAACAACGGGGCCGAGCGGGCACAGGGGCCGCTCAAGGTGCAAAAGCCGGCCGAGGCGAACTTAGCCGCCTTTCAAGCCAGAAGTCATCAATGTAGAATCTGAACAGCTACGTTTACTATCGGGTGCGCCGGAGTACCGGAGTTTCCATATAGACAGAACGAACCTGCGGGTGTCGGCGCATCATCCGGGAATCAACCGCAGGACGGTTTTGAGGACCGGTGCCGCCGATACCGGGCGGGCCATTAGGGAGGCGATTATTGACACCCAAAGATAAACGATACTTCTTCGCAGTCGGACAGAAAAGCTTCGAGGCTCGCTCGAACCATTTCTCCACCGTCATACCGGTCGCGGACACGAGCGGCACCATCGTCGACGACCGGCAGGCCGAGTTTCCCAACCGCGGCCGAGTCTGGTGGATGCAGCAAGGCGAAGCGCGTGTGATCCATGCGCCGCCCGGCTGTCTGATCATGTCGGGAATCGAGGACGCAACGGACCCGCCCCGGGCGGCCGGCGGCATACGGCTTCGGGTACGGGCGCAACGGAACGGCGAACCTGTTCATGGCCTGCGCCCCTCCCGGCGCCTGGCGCTACGTGGAGGTCACCGACCGCCGCAGGAGGCGGGACTTCGCCGGGGTGCTGAAGGATCGTCCACCTGCCCGGCAGGCGGACCGTGCCCGTGACGGCCAGCCCCGACACCCACAGGCTGCCGGCGCTCCACGGGACCTCCGGGCCGCCGGAGGCATCGCGGCTCGCCGACCGCCTCATGGTCCACCACACGCCGAAGCACGGCTCCTGGCCCGACATGGCCGGGACCGGGACCAGCGTCCTCTCCCGGCAGTGCCTTGACCGCCGGATCCCGGACCACGGGACGATGGTGCGCGAGGTCGCCGCGTGGCAGCGGCGCCGCAACGCGTCAGCGAAACCCGTCGACTGGCGGTTCAGGACCGACGACGCGCGGATCAGGCTGAAGTCCCTATACCCACCAATTCAATGAGGCTGGGATACTAGTTCTTGCCAGAAAACCCATCAAGCCATTGACTCCATTTGATTGAACCTGGCATTATCCTGGCACCGGTGAGAAACTGGCCAAGGTCTTGCGGGATCAAGGTGCACCTGCGCCGGATACTCTGTGAGCAGAGCAATGACCTCCCGCGCATCCCGCATTCTCGTAGCCGATTTGCTGTCCGCACTTCCAGCCAGGGCGGAGGACGTAGGTGACTATGATCGCTCCGCGCATCGCGTCCATTGCCACAGGTTCCATATCGTCCGGGCGACGGGGCGCCGCCACAGGGTCCTGACCGGAGATCCGGGCCTGCGGGTGCGCGCCGTCCGCCGCGGGAACGGCGTTTCCATCCTGCATGGGGTGCTCCCAGGCGACCACGTGCGCATGTCCGTGTCCGTCCCCCCAAAGGTCGCCATCTCCGGTCCCGTCCGCAGGACGGAAGGCCGCTCCTTCCACAGGATACAGCGCGGGCTGCCCGAAATCCGCGGGCGGTACCGGGGACGCCGGTTCCGGGGCCGGGGCCACTTCCCGGCAACCACCGGCGCCATCACGGGCGGACCCGTGCTTCAGTATCCTGACAGGCACCTCCCTGACGCTACCGGCGCCAGCCGGTAGTCATTCACGTTAGGTAAAGCGGTCCTGACCGCAACACCGACGGGGCGGTCGGCGGGTCGCCCCGTTTCTGGCCATGTCCCGGTTTGCGGTAGTGTCTCAGTTTGAAATCCTCGTAATGACGAAACGGGGCGACCCGCCGGCCGCCCCTTGGGGATGGTGTCTGCTGCCGGTCAGTTCGTGGTGCAGCCCAGCGTGGTCCGGTAGCCGGGGTCGCTGATGTATTCGTAGCCGGCCTCGCTATCCGTCTGCGCCCAATCGCCGGAACTGTTCCGGGCCCCGCACAGGCAGGCCTGGACCTTTTGCCGGTGGTTGGGGCCCTTGCGGTCCGCAAAGGCAAAGCAACCGCTCGCCCAGTCGCCGTGGTTGATGTCGTCATGGTGGCCGAGGGGCCGCGACAGGTCCGCTGGCGTCTCCCCCGTCCGGAAGCAGGTGGTTATGAGGATGTTATTGATACCGCCCCCTGCAGTCAGATCCACGGCATGGCGCGTATTCGATCGCAGGTTGCTGAGTGTCTGGTTGACACGGGCCAGCGGGGTGTCTGCCGTGACGGTCCCAATCACCCCACTGGCACGTTGAGTTTTGTCTTGATACACAACGAGAGAGATCGGAATGCTCGTCTGGGTTGCCAGGGCTGGAATGGCTGTTCGGATATCAGCAAGAGTTAACTGCCGAACTGTTCGAATATCGGCTCGACCGGCTTTCACCGTTCCGCGCACTGTTATGAATGAACCACCAGTATGATGGGTCTTGCCCGGGGGGCAGTGCACCTGCCCGGCCTCGCCGTCAAAGACCGTGGCCCAGTCCACCTGCGCCGCCGCCGTCGCGGGCAGGGCCAGGGGCGCCAGCGCGGCGATCAGCGATGCGGCGGCGAGCCATGTTCGAATGCTATGGGGGGGGGGGGGGGGGGGGGGGGGGTGAACTTTGTGTCATCATAAATCCTCCAATTGTGTTGCGACTCTCACCCTACCGCCTTTGCGTCCGCTCACGCAAGAGAGAATTTCAAATTAAGACACTGCCCGGTTTGCGCTGCCCTTGCCCATCCCCGACCGGGTCTCTATACATTGCTCGGCCCTGCCGGTCGGGACGGACAATTGGATGGCATGGAGGACAGCCGGGATGGGCGATGTCTTCGTCTATTGGGACAACTCGAATATCTTCCACGAGGCCCAACGGCTCGCGGACGAGAGGAACGGCACGCCCGGCGCAAGTTATCGGGTGCGGATCCATTTCGACAACCTGCTCCGTCTTGCCCACGCGGACCGCACCCTGAAACAGGCGTTTGCCGCAGGCTCGGTCCCCCCGGAGATGCAGAGCCTGTGGAACCGCATGGAAAATTTGGGCGTGGAGGTCCAGCTGTACGACCGGGGCGACCCCGGACGGGGCGAGCAGGAGATCCCGGACGGCTGGCTGCAGCAGCGCATGCTGGAGAATGCCCTGCGGAACATTGACACACCCGGTATCGCCGTTCTGCTGACCGGCGATGGGGCGGGCTACAGTGAAGGAAGGGGGTTTCATACGACCCTTGAGCTCCTGCACGAGCGGGGCTGGGGCATCGAGGTGCTGTCCTGGCGACACTCCTGCAAGCGGCGGATGCGGGAGTGGGCGGAGGCCAATGGAATTTTCGTTTCCCTGGACGACCACTACAATACCATCACGTTCCTTGAACCCTCCCGACCCGGATACCCGCTGGACCCCGGCCGACCGGCCGAAGATCTTGACTTGAAAGGACGGCCGACAGTTCAACCGCGGAGCAAGTCCTGATGTTGACTGCCCATGCCGAGGTCACAGCGCGGAGGTGAAGCGTAGTTCTTCCGAGGTATGTCGGCCCGATCCCAGTGCCGCGATTGCCGCCCTGCCCTTTTCTGAATCGTATGCTACAAAATCTAGTGTTCGAACATCATGGCGTTGACGGGTATAGTGACCTCAGCCGGATCCGCGCGTCCTCCGTCGTGAAGCGCCGGTCCACGGTGGCTCCCTCCCCGTTCCGCCGTTCGGCCCAGGCCTCCGTCTCGTATGCTCAGCGAACCGGCACTGACCGGGGGAGGTGGCTTTGCGGAAGCCGGGGGCGGATTCCCGTTGAAAAGCCGTCCCCTGCTCCCGCCGCCCTCCCGGTCGGTGCCGGGTCCGGGACCGCCGCCGCCAGGCCTGGCGGCGGCGGAGCGGGGCCTGCCCCGCAGGACGGGTCGGACCGGAACGTCCCTGGATCGCATTCGCGGATCCGTCATGGAGCGTGACCGGCCCGTCCTCCCGTCAGGCTCCCGCGTCCCGATGGATGCCGGGTCCGGGAACCGGACCGTCACGGGCACGGGAGCGGGAGACCATGACCGCCGCAGGCGCCGGAATGGACGTGCGCGGGCACACCCTGAACATCCACCCGACGGGCGGGACGGCAGCGCCGCCAGCGACACCGACGGCCTGCGCAGGGTCGCCCGCCTCCTCAGGGACGGCGGCGCGAAGCGGGCCGTCATGGAGGCCACGGGGCGGATGCACCGGGGCTTCCGGGCCGTCACCGTCAACCCGCGCCAGTGCTGGGACCTCCCCAGGCCCGGCGGCGCGCCGGGGAGGACCGGCAGGGCCGGCGCGGGGGTGCCCGCCGCCCCCAGCGCCGCGTTCCCGGACATGGCGGCAACGGCGCCGGCGGACGTGACCGCCGGCAGGCTCCGCGACATGCTGGTGCTGCGCGAGGCGCCCGTCGACCGGCGCGCGGAACCGAGGCGGTTCCCGCCGGGGTCGGAGAGCCGGATCCGGAAGGGCCGGTCACGGGGGTGCTGGAGAAACCGGACGCCGCCGTCCGCGGGTACGACCGGCGGACCGGGCGGCTTGTCCGGGGCTCCGGGGAACTCGCCGCAGGCTACGCGATCCTGGCCTCGGTTCCGGGGATCGGCCCGGTCACGGCGGCGTCCCCGGTCGCCTGGACGGGCGGGCCGGGCGCGACCGCCAGCCGCCAGGCCGCGGCGCCGGGCGGCGTGGCGCCGATCGCCCGCGACAGCGGGACGCTCAGGGGCGGGCGCCACATAGGCGGCGGACGCAGGCGTCCGGGGGATGTGCCTCGCATGGCGGCGATGGCGGCCTGCATGTCCGGCCCGGAGATGAAGGCGCTGTACGGGCGGCTCCGGGAAAGGGCAAGGCACCCGGGGCCGCCGTGACCGCGGTCATGGGCGGGCCGGGCGTGACCGCGGACGTCCTCCCGCGCGACCGGCGCATGTGGGAGGACAGGTCGGCGCCCGCCGCCGGCTGACGCCCGGCGCCGGGCGGACCGCCTGCCCCTGCCCGCACGGCATCCGCCGGTGGAAAGCGGTGTGGAAAACCCGGATCCGGAGGCCCGCAGACCGAAGGAAAAGCCCGGATCCGGGCCTGGACCGAAACATGGATGCTCGCGGCTGGCTCTCCTGACGCGCTCCGCCGGCAACGCCCGGCTCCTTTACGAACTGGTGGCCCGTCTCGAATCCGCCAGCGACCCGTCCCGGCCGCTCGAGGAGCCCGTCCGGCTTGACCGGACCAACGCCGCCTTTCATGATTTTTACCGTCTCGCCGTGCTGTTTCTCAAGGGCGAGTGGCAGGGCACGGCCGCCGGCCGTGAGGCGGGCTTCGCCCTGCTGTTTCCGATGAACGACCTGTTCGAGGCATTTGTCGGCCACAGCCTACGGCGGGTATTCGCGCGGTCCCCCATCTCCGTCTGCCTGCAGGCTCGCGGCCGGAACGCGCTTACGGACAGGACAGACGGCCAACCACTCTTCGCCCTGCGACCGGACGCCGTGGTCCGAAAGCCCGGCGAGTGTGTCATTATCGACACCAAATGTAAGGCGCTTAAACCCGGGCCGCGCAAACCTAGCGTCGCGCCGGGCGATGTCTACCAGATGCTTGCCTATTGCCGCGCCTACCGGGCCTCCCATGGGATCCTGCTATACCCCTGGCAGGGGGAAACGGGCCACGCAGAGGGAATCATAAGACGCTGGGAAGCGAGGGGAACCGACCCGTTTCCGGTGAGCGTCGCGACGGTCGACGTCGGGGGGCGCCCGGACGAGGTTCGCGGCGTTCTGACTGAAATCGTCGAAGACGTTTGGGATGGCACAGGGAAAGATCGCCAAATACAGGAGCTCGCCCCGGGACCAACCGCCTGATTGGGGATTTCCCACACCTCCTTTTCCATGGAACGATGACGCTGGAGCTTTCACCAATTGGAAACGATAACGGAGCGGGTTGGACAATGACCAGCCCCATCCTTTGCGTTAGGTTCTCCAACCGGCAAACGCTTCCAGTCCCGTGGACGACCAAAACCCACCGGCCCCGGCACTACGGCGGATAGACGTAAGCCATGTGCGTGATTCCGGGCTTCACCCCTTCCGCTGCGGCATGCTGGAATGAATTTGTGAGGCGAGGATGTGATCGGATCTATGAACCACATGCTCGGCACGCCCTACGATCAACGGATCCGGCTCGCCAACGACCTCTTGGTCCTTTCCCGGATACTCCAGGCTGTCGAGAAAATGCCGCATGCAGGCCAGGCGCGCTCGTTTCTTGTCATTCGACTTGATGATGATCCAGGGGGCATCCGCGGTGCCTGTATAGAAGAACATCGCCTCCTTGGCTTCCGTATAGTCATCCCACATTCCGATCGACACCTTGTCGACCGGACTGAGTTTCCACCGCTTGAGCGGGTCGGACTCCCGGCTCCTGAACCGCCTGAGCTGCTCCTCCTTTGTCACCGAAAACCAGTATTTGTATAGGCGGATGCCGGACCGGACCAACATCCGCTCGATGTCCGGTGCCTGCCGCATGAACTCAAGGTACTCGTTCGCCGAACAAAATCCCATGACCCGCTCAACCCCTGCACGGTTGTACCAGGAGCGGTCGTAGAACACCATCTCGCCATTGGTGGGAAGGTGTTCGATGTAACGCTGGAAAAACCACTGTCCACGCTCCGCCTCCGTCGGTTTGTTCAATGCGACAACACGGGCCCATCGCGGATTCAAGTGCTCCATAAACCTCTTGATCGTGCCGCCTTTTCCCGCCGCATCGCGTCCCTCGAACAAAATCGCGAATTTCTGACCGGTCTCCTGCGCCCAGTGCTGGACTTTCAGAAGCTCCGCCTGAAGCACTGCCTTCTGGCGCTCGTAATCGCTTCGCGAGACGCTGTAGGGATACGGGTAGGCCCCTGTCTCAAACGCCTCCCTGATCCGATCCGGCGTAACTGTCGGAAAGTTTTCCGACATTTCGCCCTGTTTGGCGGACCCAGGCAATTCGCTCTCAGACATGTTCGGCCTCCGTTCCCCGCTATCACTCCGCATCCTACGCTGACCACCGTAACAGCCATCTGACCCATTGATAAAGTCAACTCCGGCCTGTGGTTCGTACCCAATGACCGTACTGACACCGTCCCGGCCCCTAGGGTCGGAAGTTTCGCCGGGCGTCGAACCACCGGAGTGCGCGATCTGCCGCGGGTTTCAACCGACATAACAGCCGGGATCCGCCAACCCTACAAAAGCGGCCGTTGTCGACTTAAGGAATCAATGCTACCGGAACGACGTAAATTGATACGGCAGGATGATACTGACGATAGCCTCCCGACAGTCGACCGAGGGCATGACGAAACAACCATTGTGAGGGCGGAAGCGATGGCCCTGACCCACGATATCACGGCCCGGCCAATCGGAATAGTGCAGCGGGTCCGAACACCGCGCGGGATCCGGGGAAAGCCCGCGGAAAATGCCCCACCGAGCCCATCTGTTCACGGCAGCTGACCCCATCGGGCGCGAACGCGATTTCAGGGATGGCCGGACATTCGCTCCGGACGCGATTGGCGGATCACGGATCGGCTTCAGTGCCGTGGACACCTTCATATGCGACAGAGCGTCGGAACATCCACTGCCGGCGTGAGATACGGAGCCGGAACCAGCGATCCAAAGATCACCTAGTGGCGGGAACAGGACATGGATATTTCATTTCAGCTATACTCCGCACGCGACAACACGTCCTGGGAAAGCGTGATACGGGACATCGCGGAACTTGGCTACACCCAGACGGAGGGTTTCCCCGGAGTCTATGAAGATCCGGTCTGTTTCCGTAAACTTCTGGATGCTCATGGCCTGACGATGCCCTCAGGCCATTTCCCGCTCGATGCGCTGGAGAACGACCTCACCCGCACGCTGGACATCTGCGCCGCGCTCGGCATGTCCCGCGTCTACTGCCCGATGCTCGACCATGCCAGCCGACCGTCGGACAGGATGGGGTGGTGGGCGTTCGCGGCCCGACTCCGGACGATCCAGAAGGGTATCAGCGAGGCCGGTCTCAAGTTTGGCTGGCACAACCATGATTACGAATTCCATGGCTCGCCCGACGGCACCATACCGATGCGGGAGATTCTCGACAGCGCCCCCGATATCGGATGGGAGGCCGATGTCGCCTGGATCGCAAGAGGCGGTGATGACCCGATGGACTGGATCGGCAGGTATGGCCATCGTATCGGCACCGCCCACGTGAAGGATATCGCACCCCAGGGTCTGTGCCAGGATGAGGACGGGTGGGCGGATGTCGGCCACGGCACACTTGACTGGAGGGCGCTGAAAACCGCACTTCAAGCCGCCGGATGCGACCTCTACGTCGTCGAGCACGACAGGCCTTCCGATGTACGGCGCTTCGCCAGACGTTCCATCGCCGCGTTCAGATCGTATTAGGGGAATATTCCATGAGCGGAGAGCTGAACGTCGGCATCATCGGGTGCGGAAATATCTCGGCCACATACTTGAGCCTCGCGCCGCTGTTTCGCGGTATCCGGCTATGCGCCTGCGCGGACATCGCTCCGGAGACAGCCCTGGCCCGGGCCGGTGAATTCGGTCTGAAGGCACTTTCCGTAGACGATCTCATGGCGGATGACGGGATCGACATCGTGATCAACCTTACGGTCCCCAACGCGCATTTCGAGGTTTCAAGGAAAGTACTTGAGGCCGGAAAGCACCTTTATTCCGAAAAACCGTTCGTGCTTTCCGTGGCCGAGGGGCGCAAGCTCGGACGGATCGCCGAGAGGTCCGGACTGCGTATCGGCTCCGCGCCGGACACGTTCCTCGGTGGTTCACACCAGCTCGCGAGGGCCCTGCTGGATGGCGGAGCCGTCGGAGAGATCAAATCCGGCACTTGCTTTGTCCAGGGACCGGGTATGGAAATGTGGCATCCAAATCCGGACTTTTTCTTCAGGCCGGGTGGCGGCCCGATACTTGATCTAGGTCCCTATCACATCTCGAACCTTGTTCATCTCCTGGGCCCGATACGACGTGTGGGGGCGATGTCCTCTTCCGCCGCGGAATACCGCACGATAACTTCCGAACCGCGTTATGGAGAAAGGATCAGGGTCGAAACCCCTACCACGGTCCATGCCCTGATGGAGTTCCATTCGGGCGCCCAGATAGTTTATTGCGCGAGCTGGGACGTTTGGAAGCACGGGCATTCGGATATGGAGCTGTATGGCGGCAAGGGTACGCTCTACGTGCCGGACCCGAACTTCTTCGGCGGTGAGGTCCGAATGTCGGAACGGTCCACCTACACCAATATTGCCCGATCATGGGACCACCCCTTTGGTCGGACCAACCGGGGTGAGACAGCCAACTACCGTGCAGCGGGGCTCGCCGAAATGGCGGCCGCCATTCTCACCGGGACGCCTCATCGCTGCTCGTATGCCTTCGCCCTGCATACCGTGGACGTCATGACGTCGATCCTTGCCTCAGGTGAAACCGGACAGTTCATCGACATCGCCACCAAATGCGGCCGCCCCCCACCGCTCGGCCCGGAAGAGGCGAAGACCCTACTCGCCTGAGATCCCGGCCCGGGACCTGAAGTGCGGGTGCCGATATCCAGGAACTTCCCCCGATTCTCCGGCGAAGACCAGCCGTTTTCCCCTCATTCCCAGGACAATCGCTTTTGGGCCCAAGAGACTGCGATGGGGGTCGAGAACGCCTCAAACAATCGGGAAAACGGTGACAGACGACGCTTTGTTCTTTCCATGTTCCCCATTTCGGACTGCTGAAACTCCAAAAGCGATTGCCCTGCCCTCATTCCGATCATCCACGATTACATTGGTCGGCTCCACGTCGTCACGACGATACGGGCGGCGCGTCTCGATATGACGAACCCAAACCACTTCCACTCGATCCGCGGCTTCGCTATACTGACCCGAACAAAGCTGGCAGAGCAGCCCCATGCCCGATGACCTGACCGACCGTCCGCCATCCGGTGAATCATATGACGCTTCGTCGATTGAGGTGCTTGAAGGACTTGAACCGGTCCGCAAGCGTCCGGGAATGTATATAGGCGGCACCGACGAGCGCGCCCTTCACCACCTCGTGGCAGAAGTTCTCGACAACTCGATGGATGAAGCGGTTGCCGGGCACGCCACGCGGATCGAAGTGGAACTCCACGCCGATCACTCGGTCACCGTCCGGGACAACGGCCGCGGTATTCCCGTTGATCCGCACCCGAGGTTTCCTGACAGGAGTGCTCTGGAGGTTATTCTCTGCACGCTCCACGCCGGCGGCAAGTTCTCTGGCAAAACATATCAGATTTCAGGCGGCCTTCATGGTGTTGGAATATCGGTCGTCAACGCTCTTTCGGACAGCATGCGGGTTGAAGTGGCACGCAACCGGGAAGTGTTCGCGCAGGAATTCTCCCGTGGCGCGCCTTTGGGCCCGTTGCGGTCGCTCGGCACGACGGCCAACCGTCGCGGAACCACGGTCACCTTCCACGCCGATGCGGAGATTTTCGGACATGCCCGCATCAGGCCCGGACGGATCTTCAGGTTGGTCCGCTCCAAAGCCTACCTGCAGTCCGGCATAGAGATACGCTGGCGCTCGCGTATCGAAGACGATGAGGTCCCCGCAGAGGCCACTTTCCTCTTTCCCGGCGGGCTGACCGACTATCTCGATGAGCGGATGGAAGGCGTCTCGACCTATTCGGACCGTCCGTTCGCGGGCCGGGTGGAATTCGCGGAACGCTTTGACAGCCCAGGTGCCGTTGAGTGGGCGGTTAACTGGACACCGGGCCGGGACGGCTTCATACAATCCTACTGCAACACCGTGCCAACTTCCGAGGGCGGCACACACGAAAATGGATTCTGGAACGCGATTCTCAAAGGGGTCCGTGCTTACGGAGAATTGGCCAGCAACCGAAAGGCGAGCCAGATCGCCAGGGAGGATCTGACCTCGGGTGGCTGTGCGCTCGTTTCCTGCTTCATCCCGGAACCTGAATTCTCCGGACAGACCAAAGACAGGCTCTCGTCCCCCGACGCGCTGCGCCTTGTCGAGACGGCCGTCCGGGATCATTTCGACAACTGGCTCGCGACCAATACCAGGTCGGCCGGAGCGATACTCGATTTCCTCGTGCTGCGCTCCGAGGAACGGCTCCGTCGCCGACAGGAAAGGGAAACGGCCCGTAAGTCGGCGACGAAAAAGCTGCGCCTTCCCGGAAAGCTCGTGGACTGCGCCGCAAGCACCCGGGAGGGAACCGAACTCTTCATCGTGGAGGGTGACAGCGCCGGCGGTTCGGCCAAGATGGCCCGCGACCGGAACACGCAGGCACTTCTCCCCCTGCGCGGAAAGATCCTGAACGTTCTGGGAGCTGCGGGTTCCAAACTGGGACAGAATGCGGAAATCAACGATCTCTGCCAGGCTCTTGGCGTCGGCATGGGAACCCGGTTCCGCATCGACGACCTTCGCTACGCCAAGGTCATCATCATGACAGACGCGGATGTCGACGGTGCCCACATAGCGTCCCTACTCATGACGTTCTTCTTCGTGCAGATGCGCCCCATGATCGACGCCGGACATCTCTATCTGGCCTGTCCGCCGCTGTACCGGCTCACCCAGGGAGCGAAAAGGGTCTATTGCCTTGACGAAACGGAGCGGGACTCATGGCTGGAAACCGGTCTCGGAGGAAAGGGCAAAATCGACGTCAGTCGTTTCAAGGGACTTGGCGAGATGGACGCCAAGGACCTTAAGGAGACCACAATGAAGCCATCCTCCCGCAAACTCATCCGGATCACGATAGACGAAGAGGCTCCCGGCGAAACCGGCGATCTCATTCAGCGCCTGCTGGGAAAGAAACCGGAACTCAGGTTTCAGTATATTCAGGAGAACGCGCGTTTCGTGGAAGAGCTGGATGTGTAAGTGGCTTTCCCAAATCGGCGGCACTGCCAGGGACCATAACTGAGGAGGCGGCAATTCATCCGGTCTGGACCCCGAGAATGCGGAACCAATCAACTCCGCGAACCCGGACGGGCATATCAAACGCCGTCCAGCACGATCTTTCCGTCCGATAACCTGACCACTCGATCCATACGGGCCGACAGATCGGGATTATGTGTGGCGACCAGCACCGCCATACGGGTGTCGCGCACAAGTTCCATCAACGCGCCAAAAACCAGGTCCGAAGTGCCGGGATCGAGGTTTCCCGTCGGTTCGTCCGCCAGAAGCAGGAGGGGCGAATTGGCGAGCGCACGGCAGAAAGCGACACGTTGCTGCTCACCGCCGCTGAGCGCCGCGGGTCGATGGCCCGACCGGCCAGCGACACCGACCCGCGCCAGAAGCTCCATGGACCGCGCCTCGGCCGTCGCCCGGCCGACACCATTGGCGAGCTGGGGCAGGACAATGTTCTCCATTGCCGTGAATTCAGGCAGCAGATGATGGAACTGATATACGAAACCGATTTCCCGCCGCCGCGCTTCGGTTCGACGGCGATCGTTTCGTCCGGTCATGTCGCGCCCGCGAATCGCCACAGTACCGCTGTCGGGAGTATCGAGAAGACCCGAGATGTGAAGCAATGTTGACTTGCCGGCGCCGGATGGGGCGACCAATGCCACGACCTCACCCCGGGTCACCCGAAGGTCGGTTCCGCGGAGAACCGGCACCTCCCGGGCCGTGCCGCGACCGTAGACTTTTTCGATTCCCTCAAGATCAAGGGCGGCGTCACTCATAGCGGAGCGCCTCAACCGGGTTCATCCGCGCCGCACGGCGGGCCGGAAACACCGTGACGACAAAACTGAGGCCAAGCGAGAGGCAGACGGCGGAAATGACGTCGCCGGGCACCAACCTGGCGGGAAGTTGGTAGATGCCACGGATCGAAGGATCCCAGACCCCGCCTCCCATGACATAGTTCACGAAACTGAAAACAGGGTCGATATAGATAGCGAACAGGCAGCCGAGAACCGCGCCTGCGGCGGTGCCGACTATACCGATACATGCGCCACAGATGAAGAAAACACGCAGAATCGAACCCTCGGTAAGTCCTACCGTCCGGAGAATGCCGATGTCACGGCCCTTGTTCTTCACGAGCATTATCAGACCTGAGACTATGTTCATGGTCGCGATCAGCACGAGGATGGATAGGATAACGAACATCACGTTATCCTCGACCTCCAGCGCCCTGAGGAATGCGCCGGACCTGTCACGCCATGTCCAGACCCTTATCCCGTCACCACTCGCGCCCAGGATATCGGGCAGATACGCGTCAACGTCCTCCGGCTCCGCCAGCATCACCTCGATCTCATCGGCGTAGCCTTCCCTGTTGAAGTAGCTCTGGGCTTCATCGAACGGCATGTAAAGGCGGGTCCGGTCGATATCGTACCGCCCGGCGGTGAATACATAGACAACCTCATATGCGTTCACGCGCGGTGAGATTCCAAAAGCGGTCTTGACCCCATCCGGTGAAATCAGCCTGATTCTATCGCCGACGGCAGCGCCGAGCTCACGCGCCACGCCTGAACCAATCGCCACACCTTTCCCGAATGCGTCGATATCGCCATATCGTTCATCCGAGTCCGCGACACGCGGTATGGCTTTCAGGCTCTCAAGATCAATTCCGAAAACCTCCACACCCGCGTTTCTTCCGCTCAGGCTAGCCATTACCTGCCCTTTTATGAGCGGAGTCGCGCGGACAACTCCCTCGACGTCGGCAATACGGGCGGCGGTCGACGTATGATCGGTGAACACCCGGGTTCGCTGGCCGTTCTCGGGTTGATGGACCGCCGAGTAGACGGTGACATGGGAATTGGCGCCGAGGATTGTATCGACAAATTCCGCCCTGAACCCGGATCTGACAGCAAGCGTGGCGATCAGGGCGAAAACCGCCAGGGCGATGCCGACCAGGGAAATCCAGGTCATCACCGAAACACCACCCTCAGCCCTGCGTGAGCGAAGATAGCGCCACGCGATCATCCATTCATGGGAGGAGAAAGGCATGGGCGGAAAAACGGGAGATGCGCAATGACCATTCCAAGCATTCGATCTGTCCATGACAATGCCTGCACCATGGAAGAAGGTCAAGCCGTGCGGTGGTGTCGAATATCACCTGCACGTGACAGGAGCCGGGGATCGGAAAAGTGGAGGTCATCACCGACTGACTGGTACCAGCTGGTCAACGCGTCCGGATCGGCCGGGACTTTCCCTTCCCCGGCGTTTCGGCCGGCCATTGGAAGGTCGCCATACCCACACGGGCCCGGAAGGCCCGGCGTTTGCGATAATCTGCCACAGGATTGCCTGCCGGACTTGCCGCGGCGGCATCGAAACATGAAAATGGAAGGCCGGGCCAGCGACACGGGGACGGAAGCGTGGGGATGGAGGCATGGAATGGGATATGCTGACGTATATGGATCATGGCAGGATGACCCGGAGGCTTTCTGGATGGATGCCGCGGAAGCCATAGATTGGGAACGTAGACCGACGAAAGCTCTCTTCGATGAAAACGCGCCTCTATATGAGTGGTTCTGCGATGGCATGACCAACACCTGCTGGAACGCTGTCGACCGGCATGTCGCAGCCCGCGGCGATCAGGCGGCGATCATTTATGACAGCCCCGTTACGGGAACAAAGAAAGCCATATCTTACCGGGAGCTTAAAACCAAGGTGGCGCGGCTGGCCGGCGCACTGAAAGAACGGGGTATCGGAAAGGGCGATCGGGTTATCGTATATATGCCCATGGTGCCCGAAGCGCTATTCGCGATGCTCGCGATTACCCGTATCGGTGCGATTCACTCCGTCGTTTTCGGCGGCTTCGCCTCAAGTGAACTTGCGGTCCGAATCGATGACGCCCGGCCAAAGGCGATCCTGTCCGCATCCTGCGGCATCGAATCCGGCCGCGTGGTTGAATACAAGCCGCTCCTCGATGGAGCCATAGATACAGCTACGCACAAGCCCGACTTTACCCTGATTCTACAGCGCGCGCAGGCACCCGCGAGCATGGTGGCTGGCCGCGACCTGGACTGGAACGACGCACAGGAAAACGCCGGAGAGGCTGATTGCGTTTTTGTTGAAGGCAGTCATCCGGCCTACATCCTATACACTTCCGGGACAACGGGCCAGCCAAAGGGGGTCGTCCGCCCCTCAGGGGGCCATCTCGTCGCTCTCAACTGGACAATGAAAAACATATACAACGTCGATCCGGGAGACGTTTTCTGGGCCGCATCTGACGTCGGCTGGGTCGTTGGCCATAGCTACATCTGCTACGCGCCACTGATCCATGGAAACACTACCGTCGTTTTCGAGGGGAAGCCGGTCGGGACTCCCGACGCGGGAACCTTCTGGAGGGTGATTTCGGAACATAATGTCCGCAGTTTCTTCACCGCTCCGACCGCCTTCCGAGCGATAAAACGGGAGGATCCCAAAGGCGAACTGCTAAGCGGATATGACCTATCGTGCCTAAACGCACTCTATCTTGCCGGAGAGCGCGCCGACCCAGACACCATTGAATGGGCAAGGGATCTGCTGAACGTTCCGGTAATTGATCATTGGTGGCAGACTGAGACCGGCTATACGATCGCCGGCAACCCAATGGGAATCGAGCCGCTACCTGTCAAGCTTGGATCGCCGACCGTACCGATGCCCGGCTATAGAATCGAGATACTCGATGATGATGGCCATCAGGTGCCGACGGGGGAGCTTGGTTCCGTGGCTATCGGGCTTCCTCTTCCTCCGGGAACGCTTCCGACGCTCTGGAACGCGGAGGACCGGTTCAGAAAGTCCTATCTCCAGCGCTTCCCCGGATATTACGACACCGGGGACGCGGGCATGAGGGACAAGGACGGATATGTCTGGATCATGGCCCGCACCGACGATGTCATCAACGTTGCGGGACACCGCCTTTCGACCGGCGGAATGGAGGAGGTCCTGGCATCCCATCCGGACGTCGCCGAGTGTGCGGTGGTTGGCGTTACGGACACCCTGAAAAGTCAGCTGCCGATGGGATTCGTCTGTCTCACCAAAGGCGTCAGCCGACCCCATAACGAAATAGGCTCGGAGTGCGTGAAGCTTGTCCGCGAACGTATCGGTCCCGTCGCCGCATTCAAGCTAGTGGCGATCGTTGACCGTCTTCCGAAAACCCGCTCGGGCAAGATACTTCGCGCAACCATGTCGAAGATCGCGGACGGTGTGGAATTCAGGCAGCCGGCGACAATAGACGATCCTGTCATCCTTGACGAAATCCGCCAGGCTGTGGCCAAACTGGGTTATCCCCGGGAATAGGCCGGACTGAACCTTCCCGGCGCGGAGAACCGCAGTACCACGACCCGTTTCCCGAAGGTTGGCAGCCGACGAATATGCAGCGCACATGACCTATTGGTTGCGGGCGTTTATCGAGCTCATATACTCGCTGAACTGGACTTTGCGGGAAAAGACCGTTTCCCTGCGTGAACAAACCTGACACGGAGGGCTCAACCCCCTGGCCGAGACTGTCCGACAGCGCCCATTCAGCACCCCATTGACCAAATGTCACGTTAGCTGAGGAACTGCTGCACGGTTAATCGGAACTTCACTGGCCGGGAAGGCGGTTTCGGCCATGTGTGACCGGGGTTTGGTCCGGATCCAGGCTGTCACGCCTATGCAGGTATCGCGGTCCGGGTCAGTTCCGGACGGCCCGAACGCCCTCGCCTACAGTCCGGTCAGGGACCGCGTGGACTCGGAGGGACATGCTCATGTAAGCGCTTTCCCGCCCGCCCGTCGGGTCTCCATGACAGAAAATCGGTGAAGCCAGGGGTTTTCGTGTGTAAGCGGAAATCCCGCCAATGGGATCCCTTCAGCGGCGGAAAACCGCTGCATCTCAGAGTGTTGGCGGGAGAAGGGACGGATTAACGGCTGGAAGCTCCGGTCAATTGCTGTCCACCAGAACCTTCATCCCCGCCTTGGACAGCGTCCCATCGCGGTGTTGGCCACCCGGGCTGGCGTTCCGGGGACATGAATCCGGCGAGGCGCGGGCGTGTTGTGTCTCGAATCCGGCATCCGTTTGCTGTAAATTTCGGACCAGCGGAACGAACCAAGCCACTGGCCTGGGAAGTCCGGGCCTCATCGCTGGCCCCGGAACCGGACGGGGAGCCGATTGGCGGCCTCAGGAATTTACATGACAATAGCGGGGTGAGCGACCCGACCAAGCGGCAGTCGCCGCGTGCGCTCCGCATTGGGGCGATCCGCGCGGAGCGGGTATCGGTAGACGCGGTACCGGCACAGCCTTTCCGGTCGGGATGTCGCGCACCGGTGTCTTGATTACATCGCAGTCGCTCCTAGAATATGAACGATCAGTAGACGGATGAGACGGAGGGCATGGGGATGGCAAGCATCACGATCCGCAATCTCGATTCCATGGCAAAAGAGACACGGCTGATCCTGTGCCAGACTGTCCAACATAAGAACGCCCCGCACAGCCTGGCGGCCACGATTCGCATCCGGATTACGCCCCTCGGCGGCGTGGATCTGAACCCGCCGCTGCGCGAACCGATGCGCGAGCCCCCCTCAGTCAAGTGAGGCGGCGACGATGTTTCCGCTGGACACGAATGTGGTATCCGGGTTGTCGCGCCCGTCACCCGATCCAACTGTCGAGACCCGGATCGAACACCACCCGGCGGCGGATCTTTATCTCTCGGTGAGCGGCGAGGCCGAGCTTCGTTACGGCGTTGCCATCATGTCGCCCGGCCGACTTCGCGCGGCGGTCCCTGGATGGGGTCATGGACGGCGTTCCACCTGGCGACATTCCGGGCAATCAGAGGGCATGAACGGACCCCTGAAACCAGCGCTGGACGCCGCATGAACGGCGGGACGGTCGGCAACGCGCCGGACGTCGGCGAGGCCACGTTGCGAGATGGCGTTTCATTCCGGCCGACCTGCATTTCCATCGACCTTGAAATCAACAGGGATAACGGCCGCATTCATGCCCTTGGGGCGGTTCGCGGGGATACCGGCCACAGCATGACGCATTCCGGCGACGGTCTGGACACGGCGCTGGCGAAGCTCGACGACCTCGCGAACGGAGCCATGTTCGTACTTGGACACAACCTGATCGCTTTCGACCTGCCGCATCTGGCGGCGGCAAAGCCGGACCTCCGTCTGCTGAATCTGCCGACGGTGGACACGCTGCGCCTAAGCCCACTCGCCTTTCCCCGCAATCCCTATCACAGCCTCGTCAAGCACTATCAGGACGGTGGGCTGAAACGCGGCCGGGTGAACGACCCTGAACTCGACTCCCGAATCGCGCTGAAGCTCTTCGGTGACGAGCGCGATGCGCTGGCGAAGGCTCCGCCCGACCTGCTGGCTGCATGGCACTGGCTGTGCACGCCCGGGCACACTGACGTCGACCGCGCCCTGGACGGGCTCTTCCAGGATGTCCGGACAGCCCGCCGTCCATCGCGAACCGAGGCCGAAGAGGTGATCGGACGGCGGCTTGAGACCGTGGCCTGCGCGACCCATGCACACGGGATCTTGGCGGATCCGGACAAGCTCAGCGGCTGGCCGCTGGCCTATACCCTTGCATGGCTGTCAGTGGCTGGCGGCAACTCGGTGATGCCACCCTGGGTGCGCCATCAGTTTCCGGAAGCGGGCCAGCTTGTGCGCCGCCTCAGGGACACCGCCTGCGCCGATCCGGGCTGCGGTTGGTGCCGGGAGTTCCATGACGCAAGGACGGAGCTGAAGCGCTGGTTCCACTTTGACGGCTTTCGTCCCGAGCCGGAGCACGGCGGCCGACCCATGCAGCAGGCCATCGTCGAGGAAGCGATGGCGGGCCGGCACGGGCTGGGGATCCTGCCCACCGGCACGGGAAAGTCGCTCTGCTACCAGGTTCCCGCGCTGTCGCGCTATGACAGAACCGGAGCGCTGACGGTGGTCATCTCACCGCTGGTGGCGCTAATGGCCGATCAGGTGGCTTGACTGGAACAGCGCGGAATCGACTGCTGCGTGACCGTCAACGGGCTGCTGTCAATGCCAGAGCGGGGCGACGCCCTTGACCGCATCCGGATGGGAGACGCGGGCATCCTGCTGATCTCGCCCGAGCAGCTGCGCTCGCGTTCCCTGCGTCGGGCGCTTGACCAGCGCGAGATCGGCGCCTGGGTGGTGGACGAGGCGCACTGCCTTTCGCGCTGGGGTCACGACTTTCGGCCCGACTACCGCTACGTGGGTCGCTTCATCCGAGAGAAGGCGGATGACGGGAACGTGCCTCCGGTCCTGTGCCTGACAGCGACCGCCAAGCCTGACGTCGTTGAGGAGATCGCCCAGCACTTCCGCGACGAGCTCGGTATAGAACTCACCATATTCAACGGCGGTGCCGAGCGCTCCAATCTCGCCTTCGAGGTGATCCCCACCAAGGGTGGCGAGAAGTTCCCGGACATCCTTCAGGTGCTGGAATCGCACCTGCCGCCCGACATGCCGGGCGGTGCCATCGTCTACTGCGCGACGCGCGGGCAGAGCGAGGACGTTGCGGAGTTCCTCCAGCTGAAGGGGGTCGCGGCAGACCGTTTCCACGCGGGTCTCTCTCCCGAGACCAAGCAGGACGTGCAGCGGCGCTTCGTCACCGGCGAGCTGCGCGTGATCGCGGCCACCAACGCCTTCGGCATGGGGATCGACAAACCGGACGTGCGGCTGGTCATCCACGCCGACATACCGGGGTCGCTGGAGAACTATCTCCAGGAGGCCGGCCGGGCCGGACGCGACCGCGGCCCGGCACGCTGCATCTTTCTATATGCTACGGACGACGTCGAGCGCCAGTTCGGCATGTCGGCGCGCTCCCGGCTCACCCGTGAGGAGATCCACGGGATTCTGCGGGCTCTGCGCAATCTCGACCGCAAGAAGCGCTTCGGCGGCGACGTTGTGGCGACGGCAGGCGAAATCCTCGGCGAGGATGACGAGAAGGCGTTCGAGCGGGATTCCGCGACCGACGACACCCGGGTGCGTACGGCCGTCGCCTGGCTGGAGGAATCCCGGCTCCTCACCCGGGAGGAGAACGTCGTCCATGTGTTCCCGTCCTCGTTGCGGGTCAGTTCGGTCGACGAAGCGAAGCGGCGGCTGGCCAACTTCAGAATCACGGACTCCTATCGCAGGCAACTCTTGCTGATCGCGGAGGCGCTGATCGGTGCGGGTGCTGATGAAGGCGTCAGTACGGACGAGCTTATGGGGGTCTCGGGCCTTCGCCCCGAAAGCGTGCGCAGTGCCCTGTACGACCTTGAGCGGTTCGGCATCGCCAGCAACGACACGGCGCTGACCGCGTTCGTCCACACCGGGGTCGACCGCTCGTCGCGCAAGCGCCTTGAGGAGGCGGCCGCGCTGGAAACCGCCCTTATCACCCACATGCGCGAGGCGGCTCCCGACCTCGGAAAGGGAGACAGTTCGCCCCTCCATCTACGCATCGCCGCCCAGGTGCTGCGGGACCAGAGCCTGGCCGATCCGCTGCCGGACCGGCTGTTCCGCATCGTCCGCGGAATCGCCCTCGATGGACGCGGTGAGGAAGACGGTGCCACGGGCAGCCTCACGGTGCGGAAGCGCGACGCGGAGACAGCGCGGGTGACGCTACATCGCGAATGGAGCACGTTGGAGAAGTGGGCCGGGATACGCCGCGAGGCGGCCACCAGACTTCTGGAACATCTTCTGGGCTGCTTGCCGACCGGCAGCCGCGGCACAGATCTGCTGGCGGAGACCACGCTCGGAAATCTCCTGCAGGTGATCGAGTCCGATCTGGTCCTGAAGAGCAGGGTCCGAAACCCGGCCAGGCTGCTGGACCGGGCCCTGCTCTGGCTCCACGAGCAGGAAGCGCTCCGTCTGAACAAGGGCCTCGCGGTGTTCCGCCCGGCCATGACGATCCGGCTGGAGCAGCGGGACCGGCGCGGATTCTCCAAGGCTGACTTCGAGCCTCTTGCACTGCACTACAGGGGCCAGGTGCTGCAGATCCACGTCATGGTCGAGTTCGCCGAGCGCGGCCTCGCCGCCATGAGTGACGCGCTGCGCCTCGCCATGGACTATTTCGCGCTTTCGGAAGAGGAGTTTCTCGCCCGCTGGCTGCCCGGACGGGACAGGGAGGTCGGACGGCAGACGACGTCGGCGTCCTGGCGCACCATCGTCGAAAGCCTGAAGAATCCCGTCCAGCAACGCATCGTGGCTGACGATCGGGAACGGACCAACGTGCTGGTGCTCGCGGGTCCCGGTTCGGGCAAGACGCGTGTCCTGGTGCACCGCATCGCATGGCTGATCCGCGTCAGGCGGGAAAGCGCGCGGGGAATCCTCGCGCTTGCCTACAACCGCCACGCCGCGGTCGATATCCGCCGTCGGCTGACTGAGATGATCGGCGACGACACGCGCGGCGTAACGGTGCTCACCTGCCATGCGCTTGCCATGCGTCTGGCGGGCGAGAGCTTCTCCGGCCGGTCGGAGCGTCCTGACGACGGGGCGTTCAGGGACGTCATGCGCCGCGCTATCGCACTGCTCCGGGGCGAGGAGCTGTCGCCGGAGGAGGCGGACGAGCGACGCGAGCGCCTTCTCGCGGGTTTCCGGTGGATTCTCGTCGACGAGTACCAGGATGTCGGTCCCGAGCAGTACGAGCTGATATCGGCGCTGGCCGGACGGACGCTGGAGGACGAGGCGGGCAGGCTCACGCTATTCGCGGTCGGCGACGACGACCAGAACATCTATGCCTTCAACGGAGCGTCGGTGGAATTCATCCGGCGTTTTGAGGCGGACTACGGGCCCAAGCCTGTATATCTCACCGCCAACTACCGCTCGACGGCCAGCATCGTGGCGGCGGCAAACGCGACCATCGAGCCCGCTGGCAACAGGATGAAGGCGGAGCATCCCATCCATGTTGACCGTGGCCGCGAACGGGATCCGCCCGGCGGGAAGTGGACGTCGCTCGACCCGGTCTCGCGGGGCCGCGTGCAGATCCTGCCTGCCGGATGCGATCCGATCCATCAGGCGCGCGCCGTCATGGGAGAGCTGCTGCGTCTCTCCGCGCTTGCGGAGGACTGGGACTGGGGGCGCTGTGCGGTCATCGCACGCGAATGGGATTATCTGGTCCCGGTGCGGGCGTTCTGCGAGGCGCATGGCGAAGCCGACCGGATTCGGGCACAGATGGCGAACGAGGAGATGCCGGGATTCTGGCGCCTCCGGCAAACCCGGGCGTTCGTCGAATGGCTGCGGAGCTGCGAAGCAAAGATTGTCGACGGCGCGGCCATTCGCCGATGGGTCGATGACCAGCCATCGGACCCCTGGCACGACCTGCTGCGCCAGGCGCTCGAGGAACATGTCATGGAAACCGGTGGCGGCGAAACTCCCACGGAACACTTCGTCGAGTGGCTGGCGGAGTGGGGCCGGGACATCCGCCGCCGCCAGCGGGGACTGCTGCTGCTCACCGCCCATCGCGCCAAAGGGCTGGAATTCGATCATGTGGCGGTGCTTGACGGCGGCTGGGACCGTGCGGGACGCAACGAGGATCCGGACGCGCCACGCCGACTGTACTATGTGGCGATGACCCGGGCGCGGCAAACGCTGACGCTGGCACGGCTCGACGGTTCCCGAGGCTTCCAGGGCGAGCTTGTTGACCGTCCCGCCACGATTCTTCGGGAAGCCGCCGAGCTGCCACCATACTCGGAGGCGGTGGAATACCGCCATATCCGGCCAGCTCTCCGGGACATCGATCTGGGATTTGCCGGACGCCGCGCTGACGGAGATCCGGTGCACGGCGCCATCGCCATGCTGTCGATCGGCGATCCCCTGAACGTGAAGGTCGGGAAGGACGGACGCTGGAAGTTGCTGGATCGGACTGGCCGAACCGTGGGGCGTCTCGCCAGGTCCTCCAGACCGCGTCCGGACATGCGCTGCCGCTCGGCGGAGGTGTTCGCCGTGGTGGGCTGGAGCCGTGAAACCTCGGACCCGAAATACCGTGACGCCATGAAGTGTGATGCCTGGGAGGTGGTCGTTCCCGAACTGGTGTTCGAACCGGATCGGTGAGCGGCCGCACGCCAGCACGAAACCGCGTTGCCGCCGTCGGCCTAAATCAGGTAGACAATCGACCTTGGCGGACGATAGTTTCGGTATCGCCGAGTTCGTCAATTGGCGGGAATCACTGGTCATCATATTGCAACGATACTGCGCGGGGGGCAACTTCATACGGATCGCCGGGAACCCATTTCTGCGCCGCGGAAGCGATTGGAAATGAAGTGAAGAAACTTTTAATCTGGATTGCGGTTTTGGCACCAAGCCCGGTCGTCGGTGACGTTTTTGAGTTCAGTGAATACGGAGGAAGATCCGCCTGGCTTCTTCTTGACGATGACCGCGAAACAGATGCGGATCCCTATCCATGGGGCATCACCGCGGCCTGCGACGGGAATGGCGGCCATGAGTTCTCAATCGCGCTGCACGGCATCGTCTCCTCCGGGCCCGGGCCGGTGGAAATGGAATATTCGATAGGAGGCGGAGAGCCGGTCGTAACCAGGGGATTCGCTCTGGACTCTATACTTACAGGCATTTCCGAAGCCCTGGGCGCCGAATTGACCGAGGCCGTCGCTTCCGGTGAGCGCATTGTCCTTAGCGTGCCCCATGATTCTGCACTCCTGACTTCCAGCTTCGAGGAATACGCGCATGATCGGGAAAGGGTTGAGTTCGTATCCAACGGCTGTCGGTGAGATCGGTTCGGCGCTACCGCCGCAACGATCGCACGCCGTTTCCATCAGATCGTACCTCTGCCTGGGCGCGACCCAGATTTGCGCACTCAAACCCGTATTCCCCTTGGCTGCGATTTTAGCTATCATTCCGGAGAGGATTCTCACCGGGACCGGACACATGGCCCAACAACGATGGTGAGGCTTGACAGTCTGACCCCTCAGGCGAGGGGTGCCTCCTTTGTTCGCCCGCAGTGCTGTTCCGCTACCTGAAAGAAGTCCTCAAATCCCATGTCCGAGATCACCTTTGTGACCCAGGGCGGTGTGACTGTGTCGCGCCGCGATACACCCGCCACGTTCGGTCCCGCAAGCGATGAACTGATTGGGGATTATATCAGGGCAATCGCTTTTGGGCCCAAGAGACTGCGATTGGGGGGTCGAGAATGCCTCAAACAATCGGGAAAACGGCGACAGACGACGCTTTGTTCTTTCCATGTTCCCCATTTCGGACTGCTGAAACTCCAAAAGCGATTGCCCTGGGGATTATATACATTGCTATTATAATTTCAGTAACTATTTTGAATTCAAGGGAGAATTGCCATGCCAAATCCCAATGGCCCCGGAAAGTCCTATCGTGAAGGCATCAGCATAGTTGAACTGTGCGACATGTTTCCTACGGAGGAGTCGGCACAGAAATGGTTCGAAGGCGTCGTGTGGCCCGAAGGTCGCGCCTGTCCGCGCTGCGGATGCCGTGACACGAAAGAAGCCGGGCCGAAGGTCCCGCTTCCATACTACTGTCGAGGCTGCCAGAAGCCGTTTTCGGCCAGGATCGGAACCGCGATCCAGAAATCGAACGTGCCGCTGCGCAAGTGGGTGTTCGCCATGTACCTAGAGATGACGAACCTGAAAGGCGTGAGCAGCATGCAGCTGCACAGGGACATCAACGTGACCCAGAAGACGGCCTGGTTCATGCTGCACCGGATACGTGAGGCGTGGGCCGGGGAGATTGAGGCCGCTTTCGAGGGTTCGGTGGAGATAGACGAGACCTATATCGGAGGAAAGCGCGCGAACATGTCGAACGCGAAACGCGGAAGGATGCGCAGCGCGGGCATGAAACAGGGGCCAGCCGGAAAGAAGGTGGCGCTCGGCGCGAAGAACCGGGAAACCGGGAAGGTTGTCGCCAAGATTGTTGAGTCAACTGACCGGAAAACGCTTCAGGGCTTCGTGGAAGAAGTCACTGACCGGGACGCGAAGATGTATACGGACGAGGCGGCCGCCTATAAGAGCATGGACCGCGAGCACGAGAGCGTGAACCATTCGGTGTCCGAATTTGTCAGGGATATGGCACATCTCAACGGAATCGAGTCGTTCTGGGCGATGCTGAAACGTGGATACCATGAAGTGTACCATCACATCAGCGAAAAGCACCTTGAGGGCTACATTGGGGAGTTCGCTGGAAGGCACAACATCCGGGAGGAAGACCCGATGAAACAGATGCGGGAGGTTGCGATACGCATGGTCAGCAAGAGGATCATGTACCGGGAACTTACGGCGGACTGACCGGATGGCTGAATGTAACGTACGGAACCGCACCATTTTCTGCGACGACAACATTGACGTACTGCGGGGCATCAATTCGGAATGCGTTGATCTGATCTATCTAGACCCACCGTTCAACAAGAACAAGAAGTTCACCGCGCCAATCGGAAGCAGTGCGGAAGGCGCGGAGTTCAGCGATATCTTCCGAGAGGAAGATGTCAAGGACGAATGGCTGATCACGATGCGAGAGGACCGGCCGGAACTCTACCATTATCTGAACGGAATCAGGGGAGTCGGCAACTCATACAATTTCGCCTATCTCGCTTACATGGCGATTCGGCTGCTTGAATGTCACAGGGCGCTGAAGTCAACGGGCAGCATATATCTCCACTGCGACCCAACCATGAGCCATTACCTGAAAACGCTTATGGACTGCGTTTTCCGGGAAGACAGTTTCAGAAACGAAATTGTCTGGAACTATCGACGGTATACGGCGAAAAGCAAACGGTTTCAGCGGGAACACGATGTGATTTTGTTCTACGGCAAACGTGAACCACTTTTCAATGTGATCTACCGTCCCCATGGGGAACAGTCAGGTAAGAAAGACTCTCATTACAGACAAGATGAAAGCGGACGCTGGTTCCGCTGGCAAAAATTTCGTGGAAAAGAGCCATATAAAGTCTATTTGTCGGACAAGGGACGCCGACTTGGAGATGTCTGGCCAATTTCCCACATAAACGCTTCCGCCAAAGAGCGTACAGGATACCCGACCCAGAAACCCCTTGCCCTTCTGGATCGCATCATCAAGGCTTCCAGCAATCCCGATGACATCGTTCTTGATCCGTTCTGCGGGTGCGCGACAACCTGTGTCGCCGCCGAACAGTTGGGGCGGCGATGGATCGGCGTGGACGTGTCAGTGAAGGCGTACGAGCTGGTCAAGCTGCGGTTGACCAAGGAAGTAGCTGACCCCAGTGATCTGCTCAAATACCAGAATGAAATCCATCTACGAACCGATCCTCCGATACGTACGGACCTCGGAGCCGACCACCGGGAGCGGAAATTCGTCTACGTCATTTCGCATCCGTCCTATCCGGGAGAGTACAAAGTCGGAATAGCCCGGAACTGGAAATCCCGTCTGAACGCTTACCAGACATCAGATCCGGACAGACAATACGACATTGAATTCAAGCTGGAGACGCCACGTTTCCGAGAAACGGAGCGGCATATCCATGAAATGTTTCCGAACAAGCATGAATGGGTGCAGGGCGAGCTTTCAGAAATCATAGCTGAAATCGAGAACTTTGCCGGAGAACCGACATGAAGGAAAAAGGAATATAATGACATATGGCACGCCAGACAGGCCGGCGTCGCACGATTCCCGATGACAATCCGAATTCGGCCTGTCATATGGAACGCAACGCTTGGGTATTCAGGCTAGCGATGGCCGGCGACGCCATGAGCCCGGACGTCATCCGGCGTGAGTTCAACGCCCTGAAGATCAGCGTGCCGCACAAAATGGGCACGGAACAGAAATACGCCATGCCCAACCGGGCCTCGGCCAAGGCCCGCCGCATCTACCGGAGCCTCTCTATGTCGGTCAGGTGTTAAGGAAAGCACGAACCGAGGCCACGAATTCCGTTGGTTTTTCCGCGTGGAGCCAATGCCCGGCACCCTGAATCTCCAGAAAACGCGCCTTCGGAAAGTACTTGCGGGCCCGAGCGCGGCCATCGCCACTGACATATTCACTGTTACTTCCACAAATAAACAGTGTCGGATGATCCGTTTCCGCATCGGAATCCGGCCAGCCCGTGATTCTGTCCATCTCCGTTTCCAGAACGTCAAGGTTCAGCTGCCAGCGTTTCCCTCTCAAATCAAGTGACTGCATGAGGAAACCCCGCACACCTGGGTCCTCAATGGACTCGCGCAGTATCGCGTCAGCATCGGATCTCCGTCTGACGGCATCCAAATCGACGGAACGCATCGCTTCGATGAGATGGCTTTGGCTGTGCTTGTAGGTGATCGGCGCGATATCGGCGACGACAAGTCTCCTGACCATTTCAGGATGTCGAAGCGCGGCCGCCATTGAGGCCTTGCCGCCCATTGAATGGCCCAGAACGTCCGCGCTACCGCCGAAGGCACCGATCACTTCCGCTAGATCCAAAGACAGAGCGTCGTATCCGTGACTGTTCCTCCATTCACTCAGGCCGTGGTTACGCATGTCCACAGTCAATACCCGACGCTCAGCGGACAATCGCTTCGCGACGGAGTTCCAGTTCCTGCCGGAGCCAAAAAGTCCATGCGCGATCAGCACCGGCGGCCGAAGGGAGTCGGAACCGTGTTCATATACGCGGATCATGGCGGTCCAGGCACGGCCTCGGTTCGGCCCGGCCCGGAATCTAGCCACCGGCGGCTGTCGCCTCTCGGCCGGACCATCGTCCCAAAACCATCATTCCGGTTTGGAATAACGAAACGGACGGAGCCTGCCCCGGCGTCAGAAATACCGCGCATCCAGCGGCAACCTCCACGAACGGGAAACCGCGGCGATCCAACCAAATTCCGTAAATTCATGTAACCGTTCACTTTCCGCCAGAACATATTCATGGTGAATCTCCAGGATCGGCGGCGCCGCGCCGTATCGAATCTGCCGCAATTGCCGTCCGTAAAGCGACCTTGCCGGCGATCTCCTTAAACCGCCGTCGAACGGACGTCCGCATATCCAACGGGCATCAAACGATCCAACACTCACGGATCAGCCAAATATTCCGGCCGATGATCTGACCTGACTCAGATGTCAGGATAAATGGGGAAACGCTCACAGAGTTCCCTTACCCCTGCCCTGACGCCGCTCTCCACCCCTACATCGCCGTCCTCACCTTTCGCCCCCAGGCCATCGGTCACCTGAACGACCCAGTCGGCGACCTGCCGGAACTCCTCGGTATCGAATCCACGCGTCGTGCAGGCCGGACTTCCAAGCCTTATGCCACTGGTCACGGTCGGCTTCTCGGTATCGAAGGGAATGCCGTTCTTGTTACAGGTAATGTTCGCTCGACCCAGGGCCTTCTCGGTCGCATTTCCCTTAACCCCCTTGGGCCGAAGATCTACCAGCAGGACATGGGTGTCGGTTCCGCCGGTTACGATGTCAAGACCTCCTTTCATCAACTGGTCAGCCAATGCCCTGGCATTGGCGATCACCCTCCGGATATAGGTCCTGAATTCCGGTTGCAGTGCCTCACCGAACGCCACAGCCTTCGCCGCGATCACATGCATCAGCGGACCGCCCTGAATGCCGGGAAATATGGCGGAATTAACTCTTTTGGCGATCTCCGGATCATCGGTCAGAATCATTCCGCCTCTGGGTCCACGAAGTGTCTTGTGAGTGGTGGTGGTCACCACATGTGCGTGCGGAAACGGGCTGGGATGTTCCTTGGCCGCCACCAGTCCAGCGAAGTGCGCCATGTCCACATGTAGCCAAGCACCTACGGCGTCAGCGATTTCGCGCATACGGGCAAAGTCGATCCAGCGCGGAATCGCGGAACCGCCAGCAATAATGAGCTTCGGTCGATGCTGGCGGGCGAGTTCCTCGACCCGATCGTAGTCGAGTGCGAAATCCTGCCTACGAACGCCATACTGGATCGCGTTGAACCATTTACCTGACTGGTTCGGGCGGGCTCCGTGTGTTAGGTGGCCACCGGCGTCAAGACTCATTCCCAGAATCGTGTCGCCCGGCTGGATCAGGGCCTGGAAAACCCCTTGGTTCGCCTGGCTGCCGGAATTCGGCTGGACATTCGCGAAACCGCAACCGAACAGTTCCTTCGCCCGCTCAATCGCTTGCGTCTCCACGATGTCGACAAATTCACACCCACCATAATAACGCCGCCCCGGGTAGCCTTCGGCATATTTGTTGGTCAGCACCGATCCCTGCGCCTGTATGACAGCCCGACTTACGATGTTTTCGCTGGCTATGAGCTCGACCTCGTCGCGCTGTCTGCGCAGTTCCTTTCCGATGGCATCGAAGATATCGGGATCTCTGTCTGAAAGGTCTTCAATAAAAAAGGGAAGATCGCGCCCGGTAGCATCCATGTGTACGGTCCTTGCATTTGGTTGGCCCGAGTCAGGAATTATCCTATCCTATCCTGACGGCAAGATCCTGAATACGCCCATCGGGCCCGATCGGCTTGATCATTTCCCCTTGAACATCAATCAGCGCGTATGTATAGTGAAGATGCGTTTCAAAGGGGTCATACTCATGACCCGCTTCACCCCGCTCCTTCACTTTATCGCCGCCCTGCTTCTGGCGGCCCTCGCCGCTCCCGCGGCGGCGCAGGACCCTGATCGCATCCCGGACATCACGGCCGAGGCCTGGCCTCACCCGATCGGGGACTATCCCCGCTGCGGGTCATCATGACAGACGCCCGGAAGGCCCGCCGCTACGATCAGGGCAGTCGGGTGCATGGCGGGGTCCTGAAGGTCGACTATCGGATCACTTGCGAAGGTGACAATTGCCGAAACGCTGCGGACCGGGACGACCACCATTCCCTGCGGGGAGCAGGAGGGCGGCGTACTGCACTACGGGATTGCCCATCTGCGGGGCAAGGGCTCCCTGACCATCAAACTCGAGATCACCGGAATCCGGTTCGAGGCCTGGGATGAGGTTACGATCAAAGCCGTCAACAACCGGTATCGCCCCTGGCCGAGTGGCACCCTCGCCTGCCCGTCCGGCAGCTACAGCCCAACCGCAGTGACCAGCGGTACCAACTGGATCAGCACGCCCGTCATGGTGAACTGATTTCCCGGCACAGGACGCGAGACGGACAGGCACCTGATACCGCGCCCCGTCGTCCCCCTTAGAGGTCGCCGGAGATGTCTTGGGTCAGGGCAACACGGCAACAGGGGGATTCCCGGATGCCGACATGGGGAAATGGTCCGGGAATTGCGGGCCCTTGCGGCACTGGAGGGTGCCGGTGCCCCCACACAGACGCAATCCACAGGCCCACATCATTCCGGCGCGTGGAAGCACTCTACATATAGTGGTATTCTGCACTCAGCCGTAGTCTATCCGTCGATGGTACACTGCGTGACACATTCGGGCAATGGTATCCCGGTCTGACAACCACCGCAGAAACTCGAATGGCCGCCTGAATTGCCCCACAGTTTGCGGTACTCTCCCTCACGTGATGCCGGACGACTCCGCCCGGACCTCCAGCAGGTTGCGCACCTCGCGCCCGCACACCATCGCGACCAGATGGACGGGCCCGTCGCGATCCCGGTATCTGTTTGCATAGCCCTGCTTCCGCATCTGGGTGAAGGCGAAAGCCAGTGCCGCCTCGGCAGCATCGGGGCTGTCCGCAATCCTGAACTCGAGCATGAACACCTGCCCACCCGTGCGCACCACCATACCGGCGCGGCCATGGCTGGTGGCCTCTTCGGCGCACACATCCACCCCGATCACCCGGAAACACATATGCAGCAGACCGACATACCAGGCCTCATAGCAGGCCAGATCCCTCGTGGTGTGCCACGAATAGGGAATGCCGGCCAGATAGGCCCTGAGCGTCTCTGCAAAGCCAGAGAAGTCGTTGGCCTCGAGAAGCGTACACAAGGTTTCCCCGTCGTCCAGGGGAACCCTGTCCTGTGGGTTAAGCGCGGCCAGCAAATGATCGTTCAGGCTGAGCCTGACCTCCTGATTGGGATAGTCCAGCCGGTACAGGGTTCTATGGCCCTTGCGAGTCTCCTCCGTGATGGTCAGATAACCCGTCTGGAACAGCAATGCCTCGGCGCTGATATCACCCACATCGAACTTCGCGACCCGTGACCGGTCGATCATCCGACCTTCCAGCTCGCACAAACTGATCGACCGCGCCTTTGCGGCCGATTCGTCGGGCAGACCGGCGAAGCGCAGCCATCGCTTCGCGTGGTGGATGAAGCGCTGGCGTAACCTGGGCAAAGTAAGATGGCTGTATTGGCGCCCGTCGGGCAGCGGCCATTGATCTGCCACGGCCTGCACGCGTGTCACGCCGACGCGACCGCCATCGTGCGGGTCCGGAAGGCGAACCAGGCTGACCTGGTGCCCCGCGATCCTGCGCGGTGGCCGCCGATGGGCACCTTACCCGGCGCAGCGCTCGAGGTAGCCGAGCCGTTCATCCAACAGCGGCGCAGCGCGATAGTGCGCGGCAATGCCGGGAAGGGTGAAGAGAGTCCGGAACATCGTGATGTCTCCTTCTCTGGTTGGAGACATCAAGATGGCGAACGACTGCCCGCTGAAAAGTCATGTTGCGGCCAAATGGACGGTTCCCAGAATGGCAGGCCGATGCGCCTGCCCCCGCAACATATCGCCTGAGATGTTGCATGCGACATCTCGGGCGAAAACACGGATGTCAAAAAGTTGGGGATACACCCAGCCGGTTGAACTCAGCAACGGTTGGAAAAAACGGACCTCGCAGCGCCGGTGATCAATTCACGAGGTCAAGACCTCTGAACATACATCGGGAAATCACATGGTTCCGCACCCTTGTCTTTCCGCCCAACACCGGCAATCAATCGAAAAAGGAGGGAACATGGCCAACCCGCAAAATATCGCATTTGCCGCCAGCCCGGCCAGAATCGCCCAGGACGCGTTAAAGGAGCTGACAGCCGTCTATGGCTCCGTTCCACTCGAAAGCGCTGACGTGATCGTAGCGCTGGGAGGCGATGGATTCATGCTGCAGACACTTCACGGCACCATGCATCTGGACGCTCCCGTCTATGGAATGAACTGCGGAACCATCGGCTTCCTGATGAACGAACACGCCGTAAACGGATTGATCGAACGCCTGACGGATGCCGAGGAAACGGCGATCAACCCTCTGGCGATGTCTGCGGAAGCCACGGACGGAACGATTACCAAAGGGCTAGCAATCAACGAGGTATCGCTTCTTCGGGCGGGACCTCAGGCGGCGAGACTCAGGGTATCGATCGACGGAAAAGTCAGGATGGATGAACTGGTCTGTGACGGCGCACTCCTGAGCACGCCGGCGGGATCGACAGCGTATAATTATTCGGCACATGGGCCAATACTTCCCATTGGATCCGACGTCCTCGCCCTGACAGCCATGGCCGCTTTCAGACCGCGCCGGTGGCGTGGAGCCCTTCTTCCGAAATCCGCATTGGTTCGGTTTGACGTCCTGGAAGCGGAAAAGCGCCCCGTCATGGCGGATGCGGATACCCGTTCAGTACGACGGGTCACGGCTGTGGAGGTTCGTTCAGACCCTAGCGTCGAGCACCGTCTGCTGTTCGACCCGGGCCATGGGCTGGAAGAAAGACTGATTCGCGAACAGTTCGTCTGAACTGCGCCACCCAATTCAAGGTCACCTGACGTGCTGAGCCGCGAACTTACGCCCGGAAGGGAGCGGCCTCGGGGTAGACCCATCTGAAGATGACATTCGAAGTGGCGGTGCCGTTTCACGGTTGCCTCAAGAACAGAAGAGCCGGTCACGGCGGGCTCATGGCGTAAAGAGCGAGACCGGAACACTATCCGGTCATCGGTCAATGCTTCCGGATCCGGTTTTCCGTCCGGGGCGGAAGCTATGTATCGCGCATTCCGTTGGCCGCCAGCATATCGATCTGGTGCGCGAGTTCCGGAATCGTATAACCCGCCAGCGCGAGACCCTCCACTATTGTTGAAGTGGAACTTCTTCCCGCCTGACCGAGCGCCCAGGCGACCGCTGACCGGGTTCCGCTTCGGCACCATGCAAGAACCGGCCCTCCGTGGGACTCTGCGGCCTCACGCTGGAGGGCCACCATTTCCGAGGTCATCCCGCCATTGATTACCGGGTTACCGACATACTTCATACCAGCGGCCTGCGCCGCTGCACGCATTGCCCGAGACCGAAGCCCGGGCGGCACTTCCATATCTGGCCGATTGTTGATGACAGCAACGAACCCTTCGGCCGCGAGTACCGCCATGTCACTCGGCTCCAGTTGCGGCGAAACCGCGAATTCAGGCGTGATATGACGAATTTCCATGGTCTGATCCGCTGAAATGGTTGGGGAGCGCGGACCTGTCAGCCCTGCATGGCGTCATCGGTTCCCCGTAGCTGGAAAGAGGGTATAGAGGGCTGCTTGAGAGCACAAGCGGAATTCATCCGCACCGCATATGCAAGATGCGGCCGCGAAGTTGTCAGACGGTCTCGCCATTTACGCGTGCAGCCACGATCTGCCTCCACCACTTGCCCTTTGGGCACCCGGCGCCCTGAAGAAGAACACGCGGTATGTTGCCAGTTTTTGTTGGGCCCCAATTCTCCCGGCACTCCTTTGGTCCGTCGCTGTTTCAGGACGCGCGGGGAGTTTCCGGATGCGGGACAGAACATCGGCGGGCGGCATCCTGAACGGGGCAAAACGGCCCGGATGCCTTGCGGTGGCCCGCACGCAGCAGGACTTCGGGGAGTGCATGTGCTGGGGCACGCGGGGTGGAATCCGGGTCCCTGTCGGCAGCTCGCTCCACACGGCCGAAGCCGGGGGACAGGCTCTCAAGGATCGGAGCCGGGCTCAACGGCAGGCTTTGAGGTGTCAGGACAGCGGCTGATCCCCGGGCCATCCGTAGCGCGGCCGGGCGGAGGGCAGTGCTCGGCGGCAGCGGGCCGCATGACGAATCGCCGGTGCGGCTCGGGAGCACCGCCGCGGACCTTTCAATGTAACACTGTTGACTCGGTGTTTGCGTATTCGCGCATGGCCCTGTGATGTTCGACGAAGAGTGACAGTATCAGGTATCCTTCCCGGAATTTTTTGGTTCCCGGAGTGGGCTGCCTTTTCGAGGGGATGAATCCGGCGAGGCGCGCGGTGCTGGCGGCGAACGCCGCGACCGTCCGGTCCGGGTCGGGCGGGCCGCGCTGCCTGCGGTGGCTGGGCTTCGCCATGTGGATGGCGGGGACATGGATCCCGTCGGGGTGGACGGCCGTCCGCGCCGGCGTGTCCGGCGCGCTCCGCGCGAGGCGCCCGGCGGACATGACGGTGCAGGCGGTGACGGCGCCGGAGGCGAGGCACCTTCGCAGGTCGTCGGCGGCGTCGGGCCTGCGGTCCCTGATCCGCGTTCCGACCTTCAGGGCCGCGAACCATTCCCCGGTCAGCCATCGCCTCTCGTACCATGTGACGACGCGGAGCGCGTTCTCCGCGTCGGGCCCGCCCTCGGTGGTCAGCGGCAGCCAGCCGGGCGGCTCCCGGCGGTGATGCTGACGGTGAACCCGCAGAGGCGCGGAGGAGCCGATGAGGTCCCGGTACTTGCAGTAGTGGGCGCCCCTGTGGTACTCGTCCCACTCCGTGGCATTGGCATTGTCCCCCGGCGGCGGGCAGTTGCCGATCTGGACGGCGATCAGACCGCCATCATAGACCTCTGTGGGCCCAGAGATGTTGACCTGGGCCTGCGCCTCCGCTTGCAGAGCCAGAGCCGTCCGCCTTTTAAGAGGAGGGGGGGGGGGGGGGGGGTGAACGTGTCATGGAGTGTTCTCCGGTTTTGGTTGCATGGCAGCCCCCACCCTACGGCCCCTACTGCCGGAAGGCAGGGTGAATTTTCAGAGTGAGGTACACCCCCGAAACTTGGGGTGTAGTTCAACTCTGTTGGTCAGGCGGCGATGGCCTGATTCGCCCGCCACTCCAGGAAGTCGGGCAGCCTGAGGTTCATGACGAGGGTCTTGAGCGCCAGCATGGCGTTGGCGCCCCTCGCCGACCAGCGGGCACCCGAGCGCCTGGGCCGCAGCCCGAACGTCCTGCATCCGCCCTCCACGACGCCGCTTCCGACCTGGATGCCCCTTTCGCGGAACTCCCCGTATCTCATCCGGTCGAGGTTTTTGGCGCCCCGGCGCCAGTTCCCGAACCACCTTGCCGGCCCGGCCGGCCTCGATGTCCGCCCTTACCTCCCCGAACCGCCGGTCCCGCTCCGCCCCGGCCGGCAGGATCGCCCTCACGGCGTCGGCGGCGTATTCCAGGCAGTGCAGGAGATCGAGCACGAAGGTGACCTGCCCGCCCCCGAAGGTCCCGTCGCAGGCGTTCGGTATCCACTCCGCCCCGTCGGAGACGACGACCAGTTCGGTCGCGTCGTGCAGGCCCCGCCGCCGCGCCTCGCGGTCCAGGCGCGCGGCGAACGCGGAGGGCTCCCGGCTTCCGGGCGACGCCGCCGCGCCGGCGGTCAGGCAGGTGAACGACCCGCCGCGCCGGTCCTTCAGCGCCGCGCCGGTCTCCGGGTCCCGGCCCTCGGCCGTGCACACGACCGCCAGCTTCGCCTCGCGGGACTTCGAGGTGCCGTCAGCCTGCCTGCCGCGAACGCCAGCGACCTCCTCCCTCCGCATCGGGATGCCGGTCCCGTCGATGGAGAGATACATGCGCGGTTCCAGCGGCCTGCCGTCCAGAACCTCCTCGCGCCCGGACCGCTGCGCCGCCGCGCCGGGCCTCAGCGCCAGGCGCCGCAGCGAGGACGGCGAGGCCCTCACCCCGGCGAGGTTCGCCACGTGGCGGCCGGCCGCCTCGAAGCTCATGAGCGGCGCCGTCTCCGCCATGACGCTCTCCATCCCCGGCGTGACCGTCCCGCCCTCCAGGCCCAGCGCCCGGTCCAGTGGGAAGCATCCCCCGCCGCACGACCGGCAGCGGAAATACGAACGCTTCACCGCGACGCGGCCGAGCCGGGTGAGCCATGACCTCTTCCTCACGGGGTGCCGGGCCATCGGCCTGCCGCAGCCCTCGCACTCCGGCGCCGGCAGGGTCGCGTCCAGCCACCCGGGGAGCGTCTTCAGCGCCGCCGCGCCGCCGCCGGGGGACGCGTCCCGGAGCGCCCGCCCGCCGCCGTCAAGGTCGGGGGCACCCGACGCCAGGTCCGCCGCCAGCCGAGGGAGCGGCGGCCCGAACTCCGCCGGGTCCGCCCCAGGCAACCCGTCCGGGCGGAGGCCCGCCGTCGGCAGCCCGTCCCGCCCGATGTCGCGGCTGCGCACCTCGCCACCCTCCAGCCAGTACCGGGTGAACCCGTCCCCGTGCCTGCGGACCAGCGGCGGATGAACGGCCGCCTCGCCCTCCGTCAGTCCCTCAAGATACGCAACCGCGTCCGGATGGCGGTGCGCCCGATTCCCTTCGTTCCGCGTCATGGCTCACATCTCCCGCATCTGCCGCGCGCGGCGCGCCGCCCGCCGATCTCCCCGGTCGTTCGCTGGCACGCCGTTTGCACAGCATAGCATGCGGGAACCGCAGTCACCAACAAAGTTGAACTGCACCCCGAAACTTGGGTCCACTTGCGGTCACGGAGTTGTGGGGTTAAGGTCTACAGGACGTTAGCTTAGCGGTCGGGGACCGGTCGGATCCCGACAGGGACGGATTTCATGGCGGTTCCGACTCGAGGGGTAAGCAACTACCTTCAGAACCTCGTATACCGTGCCGTGATCGGAACCGCCATGTCCTTGCCTTACAGCAA
The DNA here is from genome assembly GCA_965221405.1 of Paracoccaceae bacterium. Lineage (GTDB taxonomy): Bacteria > Pseudomonadota > Alphaproteobacteria > Rhodobacterales > Rhodobacteraceae > JAPOUP01. The sequence continues at coordinate 635,699 of CBDCSE010000001.1, forward strand.
GCGCGTCCCATTCACGGGATGGGCGGTCGGCCAGATCGCCGGACTGGCTGGCTGGCGCAAGCGGATCCGGGATAATCTCGCGCTTGTCTATCCCGAACTTTCCGAAAGCGAGATCCGAAGGCTAGTCCGGAAAGTGCCCGACAACGTCGGACGCACCCTGATCGAAATCTGGTCCGGACAGGAGTTTCGCGAGCGGGCGCGGGACTTCCCGTTCACGGGAGGCGGGGTCGCGGCGCTGGAGAAAGCGAAAGCCGAGAAACGTCCGGCGATCGTGATCACCGGCCATTTCGGAAACTATGACGCGGTGAGGGCCGCCCTGATCGAGCGGGGTTACCGCATCGGTGGCCTCTATATTCCGATGGCCAACGGCTATTTCAACGATCGCTACGTAAAGGCGATCGGCGGTATCGGAACACCGATATTCGAACGCTCGCGATCCGGTAAGGGCCAGAAAGAGATGGTGAGATTCCTGAAATCCGGGGGATTTGTGGGTCTCATAGCGGACCACTTCATGGGACACGGCGTACCCATCGAGTTTCTGGGCCACCCGGCGAGAACAGCGCTCAATCCCGCGAAGATGGCGCTTAAATACGACGCCCTTCTAGTACCGATCTATGGCCTGAGACTCGATGATGGCCTCTCATTCGAAATAATTGTCGACAACCCTATTCCACACTCTCGACTTCCTACATTTTCGGCTGTAAGTCATTGATTTTCGGCGGCCCGGATTTCGAATGGGCACTACATCGCGGGACGTTCCCGCGTTCATTGCCGCCGGTTTCGGGGCTCTGTCACCCGCCTGCCCGCCGGGCTGCGGTCTTTCGCGTCGGCTGGAGCCGGAACGGGGCTTCGTTCCATCCGAGGCCGAGGCTCCGGTAGATCCGCCGGGCCTTGGCCGAGGCCCGGCTGGGCATGGCGTATTTCTGTTCCGTGCCCTTTCTGTGCAGCACGCTGATCTGCAGGGCGTTGAGCTCGCGCCGGATGACGTCCGGGCTCATGGGGTGGCCGGACAGCGCGAGCCTGTGGCGGAGGTGCTGCAGGCAGCAGAACGCCATGTAGCAGATGGCGATGTGGGCGCGCACCCGGCGTTTCACCCAGTGGAAGACCGGGCGGATGCGGAGATCGTGCTTGTTCACGCGGAAACACGCCTCGATCTCCCATAACCGGCGGTACTGCATGACGAGGAAGCGGGCGTCGGCGTCATCGTGGCCCCAGGCCACGATCCCGCCTATCCCGTCCCACCGCGCCGCTTCGGCGACCTTGTCCCCGTCGATCTCGATCCGGCCCTCGGGGAAGGCGAGGAAACGGGCGTACCCGCGCCCGGCGACCGACGCGGGCCTGTCGCTCCCGGCGAGACGCCTGCGCAGCCGCTCCAGGCCCTGCGCGCGCTGGCGCGCGTCCTTGCGCGCGCGTTTGGGCGACCAGGTGACGATGACCCTGGTCGAGCCCTTCCTGAGGCTCTTGTAGCGCGCGATCGAGGTCGGGAACTCCTTCATCGGCCGCCACGCCACGAAGCCGTCGGGCTCGAGCGCCCGGTTCCGGAACTCCGCGGTCTGGGACCTGAGCCGGGCACCGAGAATGTACGGGATGCCGCGTTCCTGAAGCAGCCTCTCGTTGTCGGCGCTGATCATGCCGGCGTCGGCCACCACCGTGAAGCGCGCGGCGGGGTAGCGTTCGGCCAGCCCCGCGAGAGAGGAGATCAGGGTGTGGCCCTCGTAGCTGCTGCCCGGGAACAGCTCGTAGCCCAGCGGGATGCCGTCGGGGGTGACCAGAAGGGCGAATACGACCTGGACGCGGTGGTGCTTGCCGTCCTTGCTGTAGCCCTTGGCGCGCAGGCCGTCCTCCACCTCGCTCTCGAAATACAGCGTCGTGGTGTCGAAGAAGATGACGCTGACGGGCTCGTCATAGAGCTTGCGGGCCGCCGCGTGGGACTGGCCGCGGATGGCGTCGATCAGGCCGTCGTCGAGAAAGTCCATGGTCCTGTAGACCTGGTCGAGGTTCAGCGACAGATCGCCATGGCGGTCGAGCTCGCGGACCGTGGCGCGCTTGCTGAGCGGCTGCGCGACGCGCGCGAGGACCATCTCCTTGAGGATGCGGTTGGAGCTCATGCGCCGCGCGCCCAGCACCCGATCCCACCCCAGGCGGCCGTAAACCTCGCCAAGCGCCTCGCGCAGCCCGACCGAGATCCGCGCCTCCTCGCGGCATTCGGCCAGGTCGACCCCGAAGGGCCGCGGATCCGCCACCGCCAGACGGGCCTGGGCGATGAGATCGCTGTACTGCTTCGGCGTCAGCAGGTGAAGCTGGGCCGTCTCCGCCTGCCTCATCTCCTCGATGATCAGCCGCCCGAGGCGGTCGAGCTGGCTGAGCTGCCCGTCGCTCGTCGCGGTGCCGACATGGCGCACGACCCTCTGGCGCACCCTGTCGCCGTCGCGCACCGACCTGACGACCTGGACGCGGATTCGGTCTCCGCTCTTCTTGTGGCGAACGAACATGCCGGAAGTATGGACCGGACGGGCCGGAGGGTCAAGCGGAATATACCCCGTGGGCACTACATCGCCGTCCCGGGGAATCGAGACCCAATGGACCACAAATACAGTCAGTTACGCACCGCCAGAATCCGGCAATGTAGGAAGTCAAGAAAGTTGAACTGCACCCCGAAACTTGGGTCCACTTGCGGTCACGGAGTTGTGGGGTTAAGGTCTACAGGACGTTAGCTTAGCGGTCGGGGACCGGTCGGATCCCGACAGGGACGGATTTCATGGCGGTTCCGACTCGAGGGGTAAGCAACTACCTTCAGAACCTCGTATACCGTGCCGTGATCGGAACCGCCATGTCCTTGCCTTACAGCAAGCGCGTCCCATTCACGGGATGGGCGGTCGGCCAGATCGCCGGACTGGCTGGCTGGCGCAAGCGGATCCGGGATAATCTCGCGCTTGTCTATCCCGAACTTTCCGAAAGCGAGATCCGAAGGCTAGTCCGGAAAGTGCCCGACAACGTCGGACGCACCCTGATCGAAATCTGGTCCGGACAGGAGTTTCGCGAGCGGGCGCGGGACTTCCCGTTCACGGGAGGCGGGGTCGCGGCGCTGGAGAAAGCGAAAGCCGAGAAACGTCCGGCGATCGTGATCACCGGCCATTTCGGAAACTATGACGCGGTGAGGGCCGCCCTGATCGAGCGGGGTTACCGCATCGGTGGCCTCTATATTCCGATGGCCAACGGCTATTTCAACGATCGCTACGTAAAGGCGATCGGCGGTATCGGAACACCGATATTCGAACGCTCGCGATCCGGTAAGGGCCAGAAAGAGATGGTGAGATTCCTGAAATCCGGGGGATTTGTGGGTCTCATAGCGGACCACTTCATGGGACACGGCGTACCCATCGAGTTTCTGGGCCACCCGGCGAGAACAGCGCTCAATCCCGCGAAGATGGCGCTTAAATACGACGCCCTTCTAGTACCGATCTATGGCCTGAGACTCGATGATGGCCTCTCATTCGAAATAATTGTCGACAACCCTATTCCACACTGCGACCCCGTGGAAATGACACGAGCCGCTAACGCCAGTCTGGAAACACTTGTCCACAGGCACCCTGAACAGTGGTTCTGGATTCACCGCCGCTGGAAGCTTTCGCACGGCGAGTGACGGTCATTTTGAATTTTGACGTTCCCATGGTTGATTTTCTAACGGAGCACCACATTGGGGCAAAAATGAACGAACTGTATCTGCCCTTGGCTTTATAGAGTCAGGAAGCTCTTGAAGAACCCCGTCAATCAGTCCCGCGCTCACCGCCCCTGTTTCACAAGCATAATCCCCAAACCCTCCTTCCGGGTTGCCCGTCTTTCAATCATTGAAGTCCGCCACTTCGAATGATCCAGCGATTGCAGGTTCTACGAGGCGCCCGGCTACGGGAACGGCCGCGGCTCCAGCAATGGCAAAGCGCCTGATCCGTGCTTTCGCCTTGTCACTGCGATGTGCTGAAGCAGCGGCAGCCATGGCTTTTCGGTGGCTCGACGCCGCAGCCGCCGCGTTGGCCGCCGCCAGAGTAAGTTTCGTCGTGAGCTGGATACTTTGAATAGCGATGCCCGCCAACGTGACTGACAGCATAATGCACAAAATTCCCAGAAAGAGGGTGCTCTTGACGATGCGGAATAGCCTCAAGGCAGTCTTGACCATTAAGAGAGCCCCTGTGGTCCGGGCCGCCGCTGTATAATCTGAAGTTCGAGGCCTGATACGTGCGGAGTGTGTTGTTTTGCAAGCGGTTTTCCGGGATCCGGTTTTCGCGTTTCTGCCTACAGTCCGGGTGCGGGCTGTGACAGTCGTACGATCTCGCCGATGAGGTCGAGTGCGCGTTGCTGTGTTGGTTTGGCCCGGGTTGTGACCCCGAACGTGGCGGCGGGGTCCGGGGTCCCGATACGGCACCGGTTCACCGTCATGGCTTCGAGGGTCTCGATCAGGGTGCGGAAGCAGTGGACCGGCGTTCCGTCGTCGAGGGTGGGGTGGTGCGGCTGGCCTTGCGTCGGGCGCTCCCGGAGCGCCGGGCCGGGGCCACGGGGTCATGGGTCCTGGCGTCCCCATCCCTTGCCAATCCGGGGCCGGGTCCCTATCCTGGGCAGGAGATCTCTTGCGGAGCGACCACCCAGGGAGAGCTGCCATGCACGCGCTGCTGCGTCGCCATCACGCCGCCATCGCCGTCCTCTGTCGCCGGGTCCGCGTCCAGACCCTCTCCGTGGTCGGCGCGGCCGCCCGGGGGGTGGGTTTCAACCCGTTCCGGAGCGATGTCGATGTCCTGGTGGAGTCCATCCCGCCGCGGCGGGAGAGACTGTTCGACCGCCACTTCGGGCTGGTGGTGGCGCGAGCGGCGCTCCGGAACCCCCGCATCCGGGCGGCGATGGCGGCCGATGCCCAGCCCCTCGATGCGGTGCCCGTCCCCACGCCATGACACCGGATCCCCAGACCTGCCGCAAGGACGTGGAGAAGCGCGCCCGGGCGGTCGCGGGGTGGATCGCCAGCACCGGGATGCCGTGGAGAGGCACGCGTAACAGGGTACCCATCATCTTGAACGAAGGACAGGACCCATGACCCGCCACCGCCTGCCCATCGGCATCCAGTCCTTTGCCCGCCTGCGGGAGACCGACAGCTACTATGTCGACAAGACCCCGCTGATCCAGGAGCTGGTCGAACAGGGTGACCACTGGTTCCTCTCCCGGCCCCGCCGGTTCGGCAAGAGTCTGCTGGTGGACACGATCAAGGCCCTCTTCGAGGGCCAGGAGGCCCTGTTCCGGGGCCTGGCCATCCATGACCACTGGGACTGGTCGATCAACCATCCGGTGGTGCGCCTGAGCTTTGGCGGGAAGTACAGCGCTCCAGAGGAGATCGAAGGGGACATCATCGAACAGCTGGAAGGCCTCGAGCGGAATGCCAGCCTCCCGCCAGCCACCACCTCGGATACCGGCCCCCGCCGTCTGCGCAACCTGCTGGACCGTCTCCATCGCCAGACCGGCCAACGCGTCGTGGTCCTCGTCGACGAATACGACAAGCCCATCCTCGACGCACTGCACGACCCCGCCCGGGCCCGCGCCAACCGCGATTATCTGCGCGGCTTCTACGGCATCATCAAGGACAGCGCCGCCCATGTCCGCTTCGTCTTCGTGACCGGCGTGAGCATGTTCTCCAAGGTCAGCCTGTTCTCGGATCTCAACAATCTCGAGGACATCAGCCTCGATCCCCGCTATGCCACCCTCTGCGGCTACACCGAGGCCGATCTCGACACGGTGTTTGCCCCTGAGCTTGCAGGTCTGGATCGGGATGAGGTCCGCACCTGGTACAACGGCTACAACTGGCTGGGCGACGCGCGGCTCTACAACCCCTTCGATGTGCTCCTGTTCCTGCGCAATCGCACCTTCAAACCCTACTGGTTCCAGACCGGCTCGCCGCGCTTCCTCTTCGAGACGCTGAAGAGGAAGTCCGTCAGCCCGCTGGACCTGGAGGGATGCCTAGCCGACGAGGCCCTGGTCGCGAAGTTCGATGTCGACGACATCAGCGCCGAGGCCCTGCTGTTCCAGACGGGCTACCTCACCATCACGGACGCGATCCGCAGGGGCCACCGCACCCTCTACCGGCTCGACTGTCCCAATCAGGAGGTCAGGCTCAGCCTGAACGATCAGCTGCTGGCCGCCCTGTCCCCGCAGGACCGGGTACCCCTGGATGAGGGGACCACCTTGCGGGACCGGCTCGAGACCAACGATTTCACGGGCTTCGCGGACACACTCAAGGCCTGGCTGGCCAGCATTCCCTACCAGTGGCACACGACAGGGGATCTGGCCCGCTACGAGGCCTGGTACGCCAGCCTGCTGCACATGGCTTTCCGGGCCATCGGCGTCGATGTGCGCGCCGAGGCGGCCACCAGCCACGGGCGGGCCGACATGGTGGTGTCGCTCGGGGCGCAGGTCTTCATTCTCGAGTTCAAGATGGCGGACAGTGCGGACGATGCCGAGGCGGCCCTGGCCGCTGCCTTCACCCAGATGCGGGCGCGGGGCTATGCCGACACCTATTGCGACCGGACCGTCCATCTCGTTGCCATCGCCTACGGGCGCGAGGTGTGCAACCTCTTGGAGGTGCGGGCGGAGCCGATTGCCACCGACTGATGGGGTGGGGCGAGCCCGTTGACTCTGGAGCCCAACGGCGCCGGCGCCGGCCACCCTCAGGGCCCCCACACCCCTGCCACTGCCGCCCCGTCCATCCCGCTGAGCACCGCCCCAACGCCAACCCGTACCAAGGAGACACCACCATGATCCCCTGCACCAGCATCCATGTTTCGGTTCAAGCCCGGATCCGGGCTTTTCCTTCGGTCTGCGGGCCACCGGATCCGGGTTCTGCACACCGCTTTCCACCGGCGGGCGCCGCGCGACGCCCCGGTGCATCCGCCCCGTGGCCTCCATGACGGCCCGCCCCGCGCCGCCGTCCCCGGGAGGCGGGCGGCCCTGCGCAGGCCGTCGGTGTCGCTGGTGGCGGTCCCGTCCCGCCCGTCGGGTGGATGTCCGGCGTCTTCCCGCGCACGTCCATTCCCGCGGCTGCGGTGGTCATGGTCTCCCGCTCCTGTCCTCGTGACGGTCCGGTTCCCGGACCCGGCATCCATCGGGACGCGGGAGGCATCTGACGGGAGGACGGGCCGGCCACGCTGGCGCACGGATCCGCGAATGCGATCCAGGGCCGTTCCGGTCCGACCGGCCCAAGGGGGCGACCCCCTTGACCCCCGGCCGATGAAAGAAACAGAGCCGCCAACCGTCCCGACAGATCCGCCAATCGGAGGGGGGGGGGGGGGGGGGGTTCCGCCATGCGGCCCCTCATCCTTGCCCGACCGGCCCCTTCCGGGGCCGTCCGTTCGCGGCGTTCCCATTCGCATCCCGCGACCGCTGGCGCCCCTCATCGCGGCCCCCGGCACCAGCCGCACAGCGCCGGGCCGTACCGCAGCCGGCCGCCCGGCGCGGACGTGGTGGGGAGATCCCGAACCGCCCTGCCCACGAAGGCCCGCGCCAGCGCAGCGACGCCGGAGGGTGGATGGCCGACGTCGCGGTGATCATGGTGGAGGTGCCGCTCCACCTCCGCCAGGCCCGGCACGGCGACGAACCTGCGGTGCATCATGCCCAGCGGGCCAACCTCCCCGGCGAGGGCCGGAAAAAGCTCTCCCTGGAAGCGGTGCCATGCGTCTGATACGAACCGACCTGAGAACATGGGGCCGTCTCCCTGTATGTTGTGGACCATACACCTTTATCATACCGGAGGGACGGCTCCATATCCAGGTCAGCTGGCCAAAAAAATGCCCGTTCCAAGGTAAAAAACCGCTCGACCGCGGAGTTCTGCAAAAGGCTCTACAGGGAATCCATGCCCGGCCATCCGCCGAATGTCCCAGCGATCCATGGATAGATTACTGCCTACGACTTGCAAAAGTATCGTAACGTGAATCCGAGACTATGACCAGACAATCAACGACTTGGGAACGAAAACACGCCGGATAAACCCTCGAACTTCAGTCTAACGAAGCCGTTCAGCCGCCACAATGGGCCCGTGGCCCGCACGCTGCAGCAGCACAACTGTCGACTCATCGCCGGATACGACCCGTTCAACCGCGAGGGGTCCGGAACCGTTCCAGGTGCCGAGCCTGACGAGTTCCGTGACGATATTTGAATAGGTAATGGTGCGGCCGGCGTTCTCGCCGCGGGCGATGGAAACCACCTTTTCTGGCTGGTAGCGAACAAGGTTGATTACAACCGGTTCGCGAAACTCACCGTTGGCCTGGGCCTCGATCCGGACAACCTGCCCGTGTCTTGTGAGGGACATACTGACTTCCGGCCGACGGGCGCTGTGCTTCTGGATGAACTCAACCAGCTTCATCGGTTTGGCGCCCACCAGATGATCCTCACCCGCGATGACCATCTGTGGCGTGTAGACCACCGTCTGACCGGCGGAACGTGCGTACGCCCTCTGCCTTCGTGAATGGGCAGGCCGGGCGAATTCGTCTTTCCAGCCGATGTAATCCCAGTAATCTACATGCAGTGCCAGGGCAATGACGTCATCGCGCTGCGAAAGTTCCCGCAGCAGTTTGTCCGCCGGTGGACATGAACTGCACCCCTGACTCGTGTATAGCTCCACCACCACCGGCCTTGGCTCGGCTTCTGCCGCCACCGCTATCGGTAAAGCGAGCGACAGCGCGGCAACCAAACGATTCCAGCCCACGGACTTTCCCTTTCTCTCTCGGCTACACCGCACTTAATCCCTTCTAAAGGTAACTGACCAATCAATCATTTGAGAGATGACCGCCGCGAAGGCCAGTCATTGGAGACTCCCGGGCCATGCAGGGCGTTGCCCTTCAGCGCAATACGCATCGCGGCACTCTCATAAGGATATCGGAGATATCCGGCGTTTCATCCGCGAAGGCACAGCACCCCAACGAACTCGATAACCAGCAAAATCCGGAACATCCGAGGCTCATCGCCTAGTCAGAACCTGTGCGGTATCCGGTTTCGACTGGAGCCCGTCAACGCATCCCACTGCATGTAGGCGTCTTTGGCTGCACGGACGTCAGCACGAGGCGTTCATGACAACCCTTTCTTTCCGCAAGCTGTCACATTCCACAGCCCCGGGATTATTATACTCGGAATCATAAATTCGCCCTTGAGGGCTGGCATGATTCGCGGAACGGTCCGGATACCCGGAAAAGAGCGGTCAGAACAGAATACAGGCGGCGACATGTCCGGAAACATCCTGACGCCGGAGCAGCGCGGGGCGCTTCCGGCGGTCATGCGCGGACGCGAGGCCGGGGCGCCGAGATGCGGCGCGCGGACGCGCCGGTGGCGCCCGGTGACGGCAGGAGCGTCCGCCAGGTCCGCGGGTTCCTCCATCCCGGTCCCGACACGGTGCGCGGCTGGCTGCGCGGGTTCCGCCGGACCGGCCTGGCCCCGGTGGATCCGGCGGCGTGTCCGGAGCGTGGGGGAAAGCCGGCGCGGGCCCGGGAGGCGTCGCCCGTGGCCACGCCGCCGGCCAGATGCCCTCCGCGCGGCACCAGCGGGGTCCGGGACATCATCCCGCCGGGCTTCGGCCAGGAGTACGCCCGCGGCGGCGCCATGGGGCCGATGCACCGGCCGGGTTCCGGTCACGTCAGGCCGAAACCGCTTCCGGGGCAGGCCGACAGGGCGGCGCGGGAGGCCTTCATGCGGAAGTGCGGGCGGACGATGCGGGACGCGCCGCCCGACGGGGCGACCGTCCTCGTATGCTCAGCGAACCGGCACTTCCTTCAGCCAGGGCCTGATGCCGTTTTTTTTAGCGCCTGCCGGACCGTCTCCCGGCCGATGCCGTCGACGGCCTCCAGCGCCACCAGCCGGTCGCCCGGCAGCCTCAGGGTCCAGCGCGCCTGCCCCTCGGGAGGCTCCGGGCAGCCCGGCATCCCCGGCGTCGCCTGGCCCTCCCCGTCGAGCCGGGGCCTCCTGCGGTTCTCCTGGACCCTGCGGTCCAGGGCCGCGTCAGGGCCCTCCATGACGCACTGCCCGCCCGTCCGCTCCGCCGTCGCCACGCTGGCCCCAGGCGCGTCCGCGATCCCCGCGTCGGTCCAGCCGCCGTCCGGACGGCCCCCGCCGGCCGGCAGCGGGACATGCGCCCGCCTGCGACGCTCCTTCGAACCCCTGCCCCCGCCGGCGATGTCCTTCAGCCGCGTGCGCCCGTGCGCCCCGGGCCGCACCCTGCAGATCTTCCTGCCTGCCTGTTCCATCCCTGTTCCGCCCCTGACATTCCCCCTGACGCCACCCAGGGCGGCCGGAAGGTCTGTTGTCCAATGTTGCGGCCGCGGGCGCAACCCGTCCCGGGCCAGGATGGAACCGGCAATTCAATGAGGCTGGGATACTAGTCGGGACTTCCCAGGAGACGACTCCCTGCCCTGAAGGAGCGGGGAGTCATCACGATTGCGGGTCGCTACATCCACTATGGGGACCGCGGGCGCTTCCGGGCGTCCACATATGATCTCAGAACCGAATGGATACAGGTCTGGTAGCCCCGTCCGTCTTTCCTGAAAAACTCAAGGATGTCCGCGTCGACGCGCAGGTTGACGGGTTGCTTGGGGACGGGTGCCCTCACCTCCGCGCCGTCCCAGAAGCCAGCGGGCAGATCGACCGGTTCCGCATCCGGGCGGGGGGGGCTGATCCGGCCCCGCTCCTTCATCGCCCTCAGTTCCTTAAGGGACGCCACCTTGATATTTCGCATGTTCTCCCGCGCCTCCTTTCCACGCCGATATGATCCTGACATGATCGCCCCGCCTGGTGTGGGTGACACAGTACACCTCGCCATCAGCCATACCGAGGGAGACCTCCCGAACCTCTCCATAATCCTGTCTATCGTCGATCCCTGTCAGGACGGTCCCCTCGAAGATCAGGGCGGCGTCCAGGAAATCAACACCATGCTTTGCCAGGTTCGCCTGGCGTTTGTTTTCATCCCATTCGAATTCCATTCGCCGTTATCCACTTTTCCGTCATTGGAAAAATCATCGCGAAACTCCATTTCCGGAAAAAGGCGCACCTTCGTCCGCCGATCATCTGTATACACTATTTGTGGATACAATGTCAACGCTACCCATTGCCTGGCCAGTAATTCCCGCTAACGCGACCGCATGGCAACAGGTGGCCTCCCACGGGTGAAGTCATTGAAAACATGCTTGAACGGGACTCTGCATCGGGTTGGAAAATGTGGGGATTTGACACTGAAAGTCTACGAAAAATTATTTTGCGGGGCCTTATAACATACTGGGAATAAAAGAGAAAAATATTTAGCGGGAATTGCTGTTGCCTGGCCTCCGGCTCCGCCAGCGTCCCGGCCAGCCGGACGATCCGCCGACGGGTCGCGCGGGCGTCGAACACCATCCGCTGGCGCTCCTCCTCGAGATGGGCCCGGTGGGCCAGCAGCGCGCCGCAGGCCATGCAGTTCGCCAGGGCCGGCTCCAGCGAGAGCCCGCAGTCGACGGGACGGTTGGCTTGAGAATGGCCGGCGATGCGGCTGCGCAAGCATCCGAAGCGGCACTTGCGAAACGGGTGCCGTGTGGGGAGGACCAGGCTTCACGAGGCACCATGAACACACTTATGCGGCCCGGAGCCGGGCCCCCTCCGGCCTTCCGGTGGCGTGGCGGGGCCGTCCGGAGCGCCCTTCCCTCCCCTCCCCGCCCCGGAACCGCCTTCCCCGGGCCCGGAACCCCGCGCCGCGGCTGCGGCCGGGCGCTCCGCGGGGCCACGGGGCCCCGCGGCGGAGCGGTCCCGGGTCCGGAAGGACGGGAAACCGCCACGGCGAGTCCGCCGCGCCGGACTCCGGGGTCCGGCACCACATACAAGGAAGAAGAACATGAATCCTGTAACGCCGGGGCGTGTCCCGAAGGATGGGATCACCTTCGCCGGCGGCGGGAACGGGCGGGGCTTGACGGGACGCGGGCGGGGGCCTAGGTTCGGGGCATGGGCGACGCGCCGGACATCAACGCGCTTTCGGAGCGCATCGCCGTGCTGGAGGAACGCATGGAGACCAGGCAGGCCGAATACGAAAGTGCGCTGGACCGCCTGCGCGCCGACATGGCCGCGCACCGCGAGGACGCGGCGAAACGCGACAAGGACAACCAGCGGTGGACCGTCGGCTTCGGCATCGCGCAGATCGTCCTGACCGTCGCCGTCCTCGGCGCGGGCTTCGCCTTCCTGGGCATCCTGATCGGACTGCCCGGCTAGTCTCCAGCGCCCGCGCCCTTCCGGCTCCGGCTCTCCGACCCCGGCGGGAACCGCCTCGGCCCGGTGCGCCGGTCGACGAGCGCCTCGCGCAGGCCCGGCATGTCGCGGAGCCTGTCAACCGTCACGTCGGCCGGCGCCGTTGCCGCCATGTCCGGGAACGCGGCGCTGGGGGCCGCGAGCACCCTCGCGCCGGCCCTGCCGGTCCTCCCCGGCGCACCGCCGGGCCGGGGGAGGTCCCGGCACTGGCGCGGGTTGAAGGTGACGGCCCGGAAGCCCCGGTCGTGCAGGGACTGCAGGAGGGCCCTGTGCATCCGCCCCGTGGCCTCCATGACGGCCCGCTCCGCGCCGCCGTCCCTGAGGAGGCGGGCGACCCCGCGCGGGCCGTCGGTGTCGCTGGTGGCGGTACCGTCCCGCCCGTCGGGTGGATGTCCGGCGTCTTCCCGCGCACGTCCATTCCGGCGCCTGCGGTGGTCATGGTCTCCCGCTCCCGTGCCCGTGACGGTCCGGTTCCCGGACCCGGCATCCATCGGGACGCGGGAGGCTGGCGGGAGGACGGGCCGGTCACGCTCCACCACGGATCCGCGAATGCGATCCAGGATGCTTCCGGTCCGACCCGTCCTGCGGGGCAGGCCCCGCTCCGCCGCCGCCCGGCCGGGCGGCGGCGGTCCCGGACCCGGCATCGACCGGGAGGGCGGCGGGAGCAGGGGACGGCTTTTCCACAGGACTCCGCCCCCGACTTCCGCAAAGCCACCTCCCCCGGTCAGTGCCGGTTCGCTGAGCATACGAGGCCGACAGGGCGGCGCGGGAGGCCTTCATGCGGAAGTGCGGACGGACGGTGCGGGACGCGCCGCCCGACGGGGCGACCGTCCTCCCCGACGCGGTGCATCCCGAATGGCAGAGCCGTCCGGCCCACGGCCGGGTCCTCCGCGGGGACAGGCCCGCGGTCAGGTCCACCACGGGACGGCGGCGCCGGACCCGCACAGGGCGCCGGATCCGGGGACGGTGGAGCCCGCGACGGGCGGGGGCGGGCGGACCGGCGCCGCCACGGCTCCGCGGCTTCCCGGGAACCGGAGCGCGCCCGTCCCGGCGGCGCGGCGGTCCACGTCCTGCCGGACAACGCCCGCCACCGTCACGCGAGGGCGCCCAGGCCCTTCCTGGAGCGGCCGGGATGCCGCGTCCGGCCGCGCTTCCCGCCGCCCCACGCGCCGCACCCGACCCCACCGGGCGCCTGTGGGGGGTCATGCACCGCCACGTGAGGCGTGACCGGCTCCACGCGGACCCGCGCCGGTCCACCGGGGCGATCCTGAGGTTCCCCGACGGGGCCCTTCCCCGTGAACGGGAGGCCACCGCGGAATCCGTCACCGGCGGTTTCCGGGTGGTCACCCATGACGGACACCGCATGGCCCGATAGCGGATCCGGCATGCGGCGGAGGGCGAATCAGGCCCGGAAGTACGGTCCAGTTCAGTTCAGCGAGTATACCATACTCAGTCGCCATATTCGGCGCGAACGTGCGTGTCCGGGAATGTCACCCCGATACAGTTCCAATCCGCAGATCCCTGGCCAGACGCAGGTGCGACAACGCGATGGACCGCGCCGTCAAGTCCTCAGTTTGCAGGCCAACGGAGTTCGCCGCTTTGGGTGCGAACACCGGCCCCAAACCGAACAGGCCGAAGTCCTGACGACCAGGGCCAGAGCCGCTGTCGTTCGCCGCGATCCAGCGAAACTCCAGCTCCAGCTCCAGTTCCCGGCCCTCCTTTCTGCCGCGGCTCCCGAAGATGACAGGACCGTCCTTTCGTGCCGCCCCTCCCGCTCAACATGGCGTGCAGCTGCTCCATGCACAAATCAAGTGCAGGCCGGTAAGGATTCCGGGTACACGGGCTGCGGTTCCCCTTATCCGACCGTTCCCACCGGCGTAACGGGCGTACTTCACCTTTGTTGCTCGAGGAGCGACGGGCGCCCGTTACCGCCATTGGAGGCGATCGGGCAGTCCTTGGTATCATGGCACCGCAACGCCATCGTGGCATCAGGGAAACTCAATCACCAACCAGATTGAACCGTACCCCGGCGCAACCGCACGGACGGCGGGCATGAGTTGGAGCCGCAGACCATTCGCTGGCGGAAAGCCGGGTGAAAACCAGATGCAGTAAAGGCGTGCCATGCGGGACACACATGCGGACACCGGGTTGAAGTCGGGATCCAGGATTGCGACAATATCCATGGATGTCAGCCTCGCGCTGAGACAATACTCAAGTTTCACAGGAGAGGAGCCATGAAAGAGCCGGATATGCGCGATACGCGTAAGGACGACCTGTTTCATTCTGCCGTGACCGGCGACAGCGCTCTCGTTAAACAGGCGTTGCGCGACGGTGTCGATGTGAACGTCAGGACCGTCTATGACAGGACAGCGCTGCATGTCGCGGCGGAGCATGGTCATATCGAGACAGTGAAAACGCTGCTCGCGGCCGGCGCAGACGTGAACGCCATGGACCATGACATGGAGACCGCGCTGGATAAGGCGGCGCTGTCCAGATGCCCAGAGGTAATGAAGGCGTTGCTGGACGCAAGAGAGGATAGGAATATCGGCAATCAGATCGACTGAACGATGGCACACTCCAGGCCATGCCGACACACCCGGAAGCTTCCCGGGGAGGCCCGGGTTTTCGGGGCGATACGCGCCAGATCGCTGCGGCAACCATTTCCGTATCCCACAGGCGTCAGGTCACGGAATGGGATCGCCTGATATCCGCCTCTGCCCCAGACCACGGCGGCTCCCATCCCACCAAGGCCAACACTTACGGCACTGCCGTCAGGATGAAGCGCCTACTCAGCCGGAACCGGAGCGTGCCTGGCTTCCCGTGGAAACGGCACCAAACGGTGCAGTTCCTCATCCCAAAGCTTCAGCCTGAAGCTGCGGAGGGCTTCCGGCCACTTGATGCGCCGCTGCTGGTGCGCCAGATCCTCCGGCATTCCATGATGGGCTTTTCGAAGCCTGTAACTCGGAATCGTCGGCATGAAGTGATGAATGTCGTGATATGCGATGTTGCATGTACCTATGTCCCAAAGGTGCCCCAGATCAAGGCATGACGAACCCTGGAGAGTGGCACTGCGGAAATCCAGACCGGGTTTGCGGCCCCAGTAAGTGTCCTCGAAATTATGCTGCAGATAGACCATGAAGACACCGAGCATTGAAGCGATCACGGCTGCCGTCGCCAAAACCGCAAGTCCGACCCAGCCCGCCATTTGATAGAGGATGTAGAACCAAACCAGCATCATCAAATTATGGGCGATGATGCCCGGAACACCGATTTTGAGCGCGTTTTTCGGCCATCGGTAAGCGATGAAATATGTGAATAACCCCCCAGCCGGCAATAGAATCAGAGGGTTGCGGTACAGACGGTAACGCAGACGTTGGCCAGGGGACGCATCCCGCCATTCCCGCAGGGTCATAGTATGGATTTCGGTGGTTTCACGATGCTCGAGATTGCCGAGATAGGCATGGTGCATGTTATGGTTGTACTGCATCGCACGGTAAGGCGTGAACGTGAAAATGGAGAGAAAATAACCTGCCAGGTCGTTCTGCCATTTTTCCTTGAACAATGAGTAGTGCCCGGTATCGTGCTGCAGCACGTAGGCCCGCGCCAAGCTGAAGGTAATGATGATGATCAAGGGTGCCGAAGCCCACCAATAGCCTGCGTTCACCAACTCCACGGAAGCCCAGATCGCACCGAAGAAAGCGGAGAAGGTACCCAAATAGCTGACTGTCGCTATCCGGTTATCTTTCACAGTGAACGGCCTCAAATATTCCCGGATGTCCATGTCCATCGCCGTACTTCGCTCCGGTCCCGGCAGCTTGCTGTCCGCACCCGGCTGTCTCATCGCGGACGCGATCCTGTTACCGAAAACTGGATATGATGTCCAGCCCTTGATTGTCGGGGGTGCGCTTCTCCCATGACTCGCTTTCCGAACTCCCGGCGTTTTCGGTGCGAACCGCGCGGCGAGCGTGATCCGCGCCGCGGGCCCGACCGTAGTTTGCGGATCGCGGGAACTCCCAGAGCCGCCGGGGCGCTCCAGAGTGATCCTCACACCCATCCTGAAGCCGTTGCCGACAACATCGGCATGAACGACGTCCAGTTCCGCGTAATGATGATCACGGCACTCGGCCTCAACCTATTCGCGGTGTCGGGCACCACCGGAGAGTCGATTCTCAGAATCGCCTACCGCACGGTCCCGTTCGTCCTTATTCATGCTGGTGGTGACACTCCTGATCGCATATATCCCGGCAAAGGCTTATCCCTTTGACTCCGGCGCCGCAAGATGTTGTGCCTGCGGCCGGTCGCGGGATCCCCGGATCCCCGGCGGAATCCACGCCTTCGCCGCCGCGCGGCGGCCCGGACGGTGCCGGAAAGTGAGGATTCGGGTGGTGTGCGGGTGCGCGGATGCGCCCGCCGGTGCCGTGGCGGAATCCGGGCGGGGTTTCCGGCGCCTCAGGCGCGTCCCCCGGTGAGGTCGCGGCAGGTGGCGGGCGGAAGTCCCAGCCCGATGCCGGGCAGGCTGTCGAAGGAGGCCCGTCGGTGGCGCCGGCGGTCCCGGCGGAACACGGACCCGTCGGGGTGGCGCTGGAAATGCCTGCTCCGCAGGCCGTGGTACACGCCCATGGCCCAGCGCTTCAGGTTCGGGAAGACCCGGCGGACCCACGCCAGGACCCCGTGGGCCGGGCGGCCGGCGACCACCCTGCGCTCCCGCGGGTTGCCGGGCAGGCCGGGGTGGCCGCTCCAGCCGTCGGTGACGACCCGGGCGCCCGGCGCGACGGACGCGGCGATGAAGCCGCGGAGCGCCCCGGATCCGTAGTCCCCGATGGTCCCGAGCCGGATGCGGCGCGGCGCCCCGTCCTCCGACAGCTCCACGGCGCCGGCCAGGAGGATCCTGCCGTCGGCGCTGCGGCCCCTGCCGGCCACGCGCTTCGCCCCGTCCGTTTCCGCGCCGCCACCGGCCTCCACGCCGCCGTCGCGGCAGGGCACGGACGTCCCGTCGACCTCCGCGATCCCCTGCAGGAGGCTCCGGCCCGGGCCGGCCATGGCACGGCGCAGCCTGTGCGGCAGCAGCCACGCTGACCTGTAGCTCCCGATCCCCAGCTGCGCCTGGAGCCGCGGCGCGGAGATGCCGTTGGAATGCGTGGCCACGAGATGCGCGGCGAGGAACCATGTCTTCAGAGGCAGGTGGCTACGGTGCATCACCGTGCCCGCCGTCACCGAGGTCTGGCGCCCGCACCCCGCGCACCCGGGAGGCGGCGCCCGCCCTCGGCTCCCAGCCTTTCGTGCAGCCGCAGGCCGGACACGCGAAGCCACCGCCCCAGCGCAGCCTGGCCAGGTGCCCGGCGCAGGCACCGTCGTCCGGGAAGCGCTCCCCGGACCCCTGGCGGGACATGGGCCGGTCGTGTCTGCATCGCGATGCCATGGGGAGAACATAAGGCGAACGGAACGGATCGTCAACCCCCGCCGGCCACAAAATGTGGACATGCCTTGGTTAAAGGGATAAGCCTTTCCCGGCAATCTCAACCTCTCTCCTGCCGGAAGTGTACAGGTAATCCCGATGGCCCGCGAGTACCTCAAGAAAGCCAGGCTTCACGCACGCAGCGACGCTTCCGAAACCAGGGAAACCGTGCGTGGCATCCTCGACGACATCGAGGCCAGGGGGGACGCGGCCGCACTGGAATACGCAAGAAGGCTTGACGGCTACGATGGCGAGATCCTGTTGTCACCGGAAGCGATCGAGGCCGCCGCGGCACTGGTTCCCGAGCGGCTGAGGAAAGACATCGAGTTCAGTCACGCGAATGTAAGAAAATTCGCCGAGGCGCAAAAGGCGACACTGAGGGATATAGAGGTCGAGGTCTTGCCGGGCCTCGTGGCCGGGCAGAAGAGTATCCCCGTTGATGCCGCTGGCTGTTACATACCCGCCGGGCGCTACAGTCACATCGCCAGCGCCATAATGACGGTTACCACGGCCAAGGTCGCTGGCTGCGGGCATATCGTGGCCTGCTCGCCTCCCCGGGATGGCATCGGAGTCGCGCCCGCGATCGTCTATGCCGCGCATATCTGCGGTGTGGACAGGATCATGGCCATGGGTGGCGTGCAGGGAGTGGCCGCCATGACCTTCGGCCTGTTCGGCCTGCCCAGAGCCAATATCCTTGTCGGTCCCGGCAACCAGTTTGTGGCGGAAGCGAAGCGAATGCTGTTCGGCCGGGTCGGTATCGACATGATCGCGGGACCGACTGACAGTCTGGTCCTGGCGGACGCGAGCGCAGATCCCGAGATCGTGGCCGCCGACCTCGTCGGTCAGGCCGAGCATGGGTACAATTCACCGGTTTGGCTGGTGACCGACCATAGGGAACTGGCAGAGGAGGTCATGCGCCTCGTCCCACGTCTGATCGATGACCTGCCGGAGCTGAACCGGGAGAACGCGACAGCCGCATGGCGTGATTACGCGGAGGTGATCGTCTGCGCCGACCGTGAGGAAATGGCAGCGACATCGGACATATACGCACCGGAGCATCTTACGGTGCAGGCCGGGGATCTGGACTGGTGGCTCGCGAGACTTAAGTGCTACGGCTCACTCTTTCTGGGAGAGGAGACAACGGTGGCTTTCGGAGACAAGGCCAGCGGAACGAACCATGTCCTGCCGACTTCCGGCGCGGCGAGTTACACGGGTGGTCTCAGCGTGCATAAGTACATGAAGATCGTGACCTGGCAGCGCGCGACGCGCAGCGGTGCGCGGCCGGTGGCCGAGGCCACCGCGAGGATTTCGAGGCTCGAAGGAATGGAGGCCCATGCCCGCACCGCCGAAATCCGCCTCAGGAAATACTTCCCTGACGAGAATTTCCGCCTTTCCGCCGATGGCTGAAGCCGACCATCCCTGTTTTTCCGGCACCGGCGGCGTTTGCCTGACGTCCGATATGGGGGTGGTAAAGGAGGCGGTATGTCCGGCCAGGGCTCCCGCCGATACCGTCATTGCGCCGGGATATGAGGTAGGGGATACCGCCATCACTCCGCGCCCGTCGCGGGGCAAGGCGGCAATTCCGACGATCGATACCGGGGGTCGGGCCGTCGGACACGCCCCGCTCCAGCGTTCCCGCGCCTGTCCCGCGATGCTGACCCGCAATGCGTTCTGGCGCGATGCGGCCCGGACGGCCCCTACCACGGCCAGGGCCCAGTCGCGCATCACCATCACCGATGCTCCCGGACGGGCCGAATGCGACACCACGCGGATCCATACCGACCGCATCGGAATCATGGCGGAGCCGGACATTCCACCACCTGTCGCGAATATGGGAGAACGTCGGCATTTCCCGGAGCGGATTCCGGTATCCGACGGCAGGTCCGTCACGGCATGAAGGCACTTGTCTATACAGGACCGCGAACGATGAAGCTGGGAGAACGACCGATTCCGCAGCCAATGACGGACGAGGTCCTGGTTCGCATCGACAGCGCGGGCATCTGCGGGTCCGACATGCATGCGTATCTCGGACATGATGACCGGCGTCCCGCACCCCTTATCCTTGGCCATGAGGCCGCCGGTGTGATCGAGTGCGGTCCACGGGCCGGCGAACGGGTGACGATCAATCCACTGGTGACCTGCGGCGAATGCCCGGCATGTGAATCGGCCCGCGAGAATATCTGCCCGAACCGCCAGATCATCTCCATGCCGCCGCGGGAGGGCGCGTTCGCCGAGATGATCTCCATACCGGCGCGGAATCTGGTGACCGTGCCGGATACCGTGCCGTTAGGGATCGCGGCCCTGACCGAGCCGCTCGCGGTCAGTTGGCATGCCGTGCGCGTGGGCCTGGCGGCACTCCATCCCGCGATGCGCCGCAACGCATTGGTGATCGGTGGCGGTGCCATAGGGCTGGCCGCGGCACTGGCTCTCAGGGCCATGGGAGTGGAGGATGTGACCCTGTCCGAGAGCAGCGACCTGCGCCGCCGCTATCTCTCCGAAAGCACCGACGTAGGCACCGTGGCAAATCCTGACGGCACGTTCGCCCTCGTTGTCGACGCCGTCGGCCATGCCGCGACGCGCACCATCGCCTCGGCCCATACAGCCCCCGGCGGCGTGATACTGCATATCGGTCTCGGCGGGACCTCAGGCGGGCTCGATATCCGCCGTATGACCCTGCAGGAGATCACCTTCATCGGCACCTACACCTACACCGCCCGGGATTTCCGGGACACCGCCGCGGCCATTTCCGACGGCCGTCTCGGACCGCTCGACTGGGTCGAGACGCGACCTCTCGAGGCGGGCCCTCAAGCTTTTGCGGATATGCGTGCCGGCCGCGTGGCGGCGCCAAAGATCATTCTCAAACCAGCCTGACACCGGAGACGCCCATGTCAAACCCCACCCCAAACGAAATTCCGCATCTTTTGGTGCATGAACGGGCCGACAACGTTGGTGTCGTGGTCGTCGAGGGACTGACCGCGGGCACCGATATGCTGTGCTGCATCACGCATGACAATTCCACCTTCCGCCTGACCGCCGCGGCCGATGTGCCGATCGGGCATAAGATCGCGCTGACCGATCTCAAGACCGGGGACACGGCGATAAAGTACGGCGAGGATATCGGGAAGGTCATCGCCAGCGTGTCCATGGGCGGGCACGTTCATACCCATAATCTCAAGACAAAACGCTGGTAGCGGAGGCGCGGCCATGACGAAGTATTCCAACATGACCTTCATGGGCTACCGACGCGAGAACGGGCGTGTGGGCGTGCGCAACCATGTCGTCATCCTGCCGGTCGACGACATCTCGAACGCCGCGTGCGAGGCGGTCGCCAACAACGTCAAAGGCACACTGGCGATTCCGCACGCCTATGGTCGGCTGCAGTTCGGCGAGGATCTGGATCTGCACTTCCGGACCATGATCGGAACCGGGGCGAATCCCAATGTTTCGGCCGTCGTGGTGATCGGCATCGAACCCGGCTGGACCGAACGCATCGCCGACGGCATCCGCGGGACCGGCAAACCGGTCGCCGAGTTCTCGATCGAGCGGAAGGGCGATTTCGAGACGGTCCGCGCGGCTTCCTGGGCGGCGAAGGAGTTCGTGCACATCTCTACGGAATTGCAGCGGGAAGAGTGCAGCATCTCCGAGCTCTGGATCTCCACCAAGTGCGGAGAGAGCGATACGACAACCGGCCTCGGCTCCTGCCCGACCGTAGGGAATATGTACGACAAGCTTCTGCCTGAGGGCATAACCGGCTTTTTCGGCGAAACCTCCGAGATCACGGGTGCGGAGCATATCTGCCGCAAGCGCGCGATGGACGAGGATGTGGGCAGGCGCTGGTATGAGATGTGGAAGGCCTACCAGGACGAGGTTATCTTCGCGCATCAAACCGATGACCTCAGCGATAGCCAGCCGACCAAGGGCAATATCGAAGGTGGCCTGACCACGATCGAGGAAAAGGCACTGGGAAATCTCGAGAAGATCGGACGGACATCGAAATACGTTGATATCCTTGGTCCGGCGCGGCAGCCAACCTCGGGCGCGGGGCTTTACTTCATGGACTCGTCCTCCGCCGCCGCCGAATGCGTGACGTTGATGGCCGCGGGGGGTGCTGTGGTGCACACGTTTCCTACCGGCCAGGGCAACGTCGTCGGCAACCCGATCGTGCCGGTGATCAAGATCACCGCGAATCCACGCACCGTGCGCACCATGGGCGAGCACGTCGATGTGGACGTCTCGGCTATACTTCGCCGTGAAATGACGATCGATGACGCGGGTGAAGCCCTTATCGACATGATCCGTCGCACCGCCAGCGGCCGCCATACGGCGGCGGAGGCACTCGGCCACCGGGAGTTCTCCATGACCAAGCTCTACCGCAGCGCCTGACCAGGGATGCTACGGTGCCGACGACCGAGACCATATCGATTGCTGTGGCGGAAACGCTGGTCGCCGACGCCCTCGCCGCCAATGAAGTCTCTGAGACGAACGCCGCGGCCGTGGCGCGGGCTCTTGTGGCGGCGGAGGCCGAGGGGCAGGTCGGGCATGGCCTGTCGCGTCTCGGCGACTATGTCGCGCAGGCACGGTCCGGAAAGGTCGATGGCCACGCCGTACCGCGAATCGACACGGTCGCACCGGGATCGGCACGGATCGACGCGAGGAACGGTTTCGCCTACCCCGCGCTCGACCAAGCCGTCACCTGGGGCATCGACGTCGCCGGGCGGCAGGGTAGCGTCAGCATGGCCATCACGCGATCCCACCATTGCGGCGCTCTGTCGGTACAGGTGGAAAGGATCGCAACGGCGGGGTTGGTCGGACTCATGTTCGCCAACGCTCCGGCCGCTATGGCACCCTCAGGGGCGAACGTACCGGTCTTCGGCACCAACCCCATCGCCTTCGCCGCACCGCGCCGGAACCGCCCTCCCCTCGTGATCGATCTGTCGCTCTCGGTCGTCGCGCGCGGCAAGGTCATGAACGCGATGAAGGCCCGACAGGCGATTCCCGATAACTGGGCACTCGATGGCGACGGGCGGCCGACAACAGATCCCGAGGCCGCCCTGGCCGGCACCATGTTGCCTATCGGCGGGGCCAAGGGTACGGCGTTGGCGCTGATGGTGGAAATCCTGTCAGCCACCTTCACCGCCGCGAACACGAGCACCGACGTGTCATCCTTCTTCACCGCCGACGGACCTCCGTCGGGCTCAGGCCAGATGCTCATGGCCCTCAAACCCCATGACGGCACCGCCTTCACGGACCGCATCGAGGCGCTTCTTGGCCTGATCGCCGGACTTGAGGGTGCGCGGTTGCCGGGCGACCGGCGCTCCGCCGCCGTCGCACGTGCCCGCGCTGGCGGCCTGACCGTGCCGAGCGTCTATCTGGAGGGTGCCCGCGCCTTCGCCGCCGGGATTGGGCCGGAATAAGATTTTCCCGGTCATCAACAGTCGGTTCCGTATCCACCGGTTCCGTATCCTCCTCGCGTTCGGAGTCGCTGTCTTGTGATCCGCATGGCCATGGGGGTCATCAAATGAATGAATCAAGGCCTTGGGCATGAGTATAAGCGCACAGAATGTTTCAAAGTTCTATGGCACCCAAACAGCGGTGAGTGGGGTTTCTTTCGAAGTCCCGCGCAATGCGCTGTTCTGCATCGTTGGTCCGTCCGGCTGCGGCAAGACCACGTTGCTGCGCCTCATCGCCGGACTCGAAGTGCCCGACCATGGGCGCATTCTGCTTGGGTCGGATATCGTGGCCTCTGACAATCAGTTTGTTCCACCGGAGGAGCGGCAGGTTGGCGTTGTCTTTCAGTCCTATGCACTTTGGCCGCACATGACGGTCGCCGAAAACGTGGCCTTTCCCTATGAGGCCCAGAGCACTCCGCGGGCGGAAGCGTTGAACCGCGCGGCGGATCACCTTAAGGCAGTCGCGCTTCCCGACCTTGCCGAACGTCGTCCCGAGGCGCTTTCCGGTGGCCAGCGCCAGCGCGTTGCCTTGGCGCGTTGCCTTGCCGGCTCGGCCAAGACGATCCTGATGGACGAGCCGCTGGCCAATCTGGATCCGCACCTAAGGAGCGCGATGGAAACCGAATTGCGGGCTTTTCACGACCGTTCGGGTGTCACAACGCTCTACATCACCCACGATCAGCGCGAGGCAATGGCTCTTGCCGACGTCATGGCGGTGATGTCAATGGGGCAGCTTCAGCAGATGGGTCCTCCTCAGGAAATCTACGCGCGCCCTGTGAACGAGATGGTCGCCCGTTTCATCGGTCGCGGAGCGGTGGTTGACGCCGATATTGACGGAACGCGCGCCAGCATACTTGGCCAGGATGTCGCAGTCGCAGGATACGGGCAGGGAAGATGCCGGATCCTCCTGCGCCCGGGGGATTTCGCCGTTGCCGATGAGGGCTGGCCCGGGGCAATCACCTCCGTCAAATACCGCGGCGGCTGCTGGGAGGCTTCTGTCGAGGGATCCGGCGTCGGGGAGGCACTCAAGCTGGACTTCGACCGCCCCGTCCGGGCGGGCGAGACCGTAAGGCTACGGATCGCGGGCGGATGGGTTCTGCCGACCTAAAGCCGCCAGGGCACGACGCCGGGTGGGGCACGACGGCCGAGGCGGTCCAGCGCGATCATCAGCAAAACAGTCACAAGCACCGTGACGGCCGACATGGCGGAGGCAAGTGTCGTGTATCCGCCATCCTCGTAATTGAAGATCGTCGTCCCGATCGTTTCGTTGCCGCTGGACCAAAGCAGCGTCGATACCGTCACCTCGTTATACGCGGTCAGAAAAACCAGGATAGCGCCCGAAACCGCCGCCGGCAGAAGCAATGGCACCGAGACCCTAAGCATCCGACGGAAATAGCCCGCACCGGCAATGCGCGCCGCCTCGTCAAGGGCTGGGTCGATCTGTAGCGCCGCCGCGCTGATCGGCTTGAGTGCAATGGAAAAGAACGCGCAGAGGTAAGCCAGAAGAATGATGGTCAGGGTGTTGTAGATGGTGATGCCAAGTCCTGGAATCGGATTGATGAAAGCAAGGATGAACGCGACCGAAATCACCAGTCCTGGAATGGCATAGGTCATTTCGGCCAAAACTGACAGCCCGGTCGCGGCTCGCCGAATTCCCCGGGACGTCGAGGTGGAGAACCGCGCAACAAAAACCGCAAGGAAGGCGATGATTACCGCGGCCGCGCCGGCAACGATCGTTGAGTTCAGGAAGGCGCGCACCGTCACGGACTGGCGGAAGAGGATCTCCGCGAAATTCTGGACCGTGAATGTGTGAAGGCTCAGCGGGACCCCGTAGGTTGGGATCAGCGCGGTGGCAAGAAGGGCTGACAATGGCAGCGCCAGCGTGGCAAGAATGGAAAGCGCCATGCCAACCTCGACAAGAACGCCTGCATGGCCGAGTGCGATATTGAGCGGCGGTTGCGGCGGGCCGATCAGTGCGTTTCGCCGTCGTTGCGACATCCAGATCTGCATCAGCACCGCAGCAACGGCAACGACCGCGACCAGCGTCGCAATCACCGCCATGTCCGTCAGTACTGATGGCCCGAAGCTCGCCAGGCGTTGCCATATCAGAACCGGCAGCGTGGTGTAACGCGCGGGAATGCCCAGCAGCGCGGGAATACCGAAATTACCCAGCGCCGAGACGAAGGCCAGTGCATAGGCGGCAATCAAGCTCGGTGCGAGAAGCGGTATGACAATACGCCTGAGCATCCGGCCTGGCCTTGCGCCCGAAACGCGGGCGGCATCGGACAATTCGCGCGGCAGGCTCCGAAGTGCGGCGAGAACCAAAAGAAAGACCAGCGGGGCGTGCTGCACGCCGAGAAGCAGAATGACGCCCTCGCGCGAATAGAGCGGATGGGTTGAGCCAATTTCCGGGGCGATACCAAGGGTTTGCAACAATGTCGATGAGGGCCCAAGTGCCTGTATCCAGGCGATGGCGGTGACGTGCGGCGGAATCATCATCGGAACGAGCAACAGGAAGGTGTAGACGCCCTTGCGCGGAAGATCGGTCAGGCCGATCACGAGGGCCGCCGCAGTACCTGCGGTCAACGCCAGCGCGGCGGAGATGAGGCTGCTTTCGAGGGAGTTCCAGAGCGCCCGCGGCACCGAACGGCTGTCGAGGGCATCCAGGATCGGTCCGGGACCGTCACCGATGGCGACCTCCAGAAGGAGTGCAAGCGGAAAGACAAACAGAAAAAGCCCGAGGCAAATGAATGCGGCGAGGGCAATTCCCTCGCCGCTTCCTGGAAACCTCAGCATCGGCATGGACTAACCGCCGAAGATCTCGACAAATCTCGCCTTGTTCGCTTCATCCTCGGCCAAAGCCCTGGCAGGGTCGAATTCCAGGAGCTTGATCTCGGAGAGCGGCGGGAAGCCTTCCGGAGGGGCAATGTCCGGATGCGCGGGCAGATAGCCCATATCCGAGGCCAGTTGCTGACCAGCAGGCGAGATCAGGAAGTCAACGAACGCCTTTGCGGCTTCCGGATTCCTCGCGGACGAAAGAATTGCCACCGGCTCCGTCACTGCCGAGACACCTTCTTCGGGAAATACGAACTCGACCGGTGCGCCTTTTAGCTTGTTGCGGATCGGCAGGAAATCGACAACGAAACCATAGAGCTTCTCACCGCCTGCTATCGCCTTGTAGGTGCCGCCGTTGCCGCCTTGCGGGTTGGCGCCTTGGTCTGCAAGGCCTTCATAGAAGGCCCAGCCCAAATCGGGATGCGACGTTATCGATGCCATATGGATCGTGGCCGCGCCTGATGTCAGTGGCGAAGGCATGGCCAGCTTGCCCCTCGCCTCTTCCGCAAGGAGATCCTTGTAGGACGTCGGGACCATGGGTGCGCCGGTGTTGTAAACGATGCCGGTTGTGATGAGCTTGGTCGAAAAGTAATGGCGTTCGCTGTCCATCAGCGCCGGATCATATGCGGAAACGTCCGCCTCGGGATGCTCCATGAGCCGACCTTCGGCCTCCAGTGCTTCCATCGTTACCATGTCTGCGATCAGCAGGACGTCAGGCTGGGGCGCACCGGCTTCAAATTCGGCGCGAAGCTTCGCCATGACTTTGGTGGTGCCGTCCCGAATCCATTCGACCTCTACATCAGGGTACTTGGCGGTAAATGCGTCAACCGTCCGCTGCGCGTCTGCATTGGGTTGCGACGTATAGAGGACGAGCCGGCCTTCGACTGCGGATGCTGCGGTGGCGAATGCCGCTGTTGCGGCAATGATTGGGAGTATTCTGAGCATATGCGTCTCCATTGATTGGAATTGGGCCGCGCCCGGTCATCCTGGGCACGGCAGTATTGGGTCGGTTCACGCGAAGCATGTCGGCCAGATCCGGCGCACCGCCCTGCAGAGTTCTGATCATTAGGCCGCGCGGCTCGGCAGTCCTTGGAGGAAACGGCCATAGCACATGTCTTGCGGTTACAAATCATGATTAGGCCCATCCTTCCCGACATTGTGTCAACCGTCTCAATCCTTGCGGACCCGCTGACGGTGGCCATGCTTGGGTCGAAGACCCGTACAGACAGCTTGCGTGGCGCCGCGCCAGGTTCGAGGCTTCCACTGCCATGGCATACAGAGGCTGACGGCTTGCGCCTCCAGCGATGGGTATCCGGCGAGAAGCTGCCGACAAAATTTCCTCGTTAGCAAAGGCGTCATGCGAGCCGATCATCGAGACCGTCCAGCCAGAATCAACGATGATTCCCGTATGCAGGATTAAGAACACAGAATTATGACACTTGATCAAGCGCGTCATCGACTTGCAAACCGCCGGGTGATCGTTTCTCATCCCGCAACATCGTGACCTCAGTGGACAAACTTGCCCACCAGAACACCAGTGTCCCAATGTTAGCCGAACAATTTCAACTGCTTATCGAGACCAGGCTGTGGTTTCTGCAGTGGGTCATCTCCAGGCAGTTGATTCAACGGTGTTTTCCCGAACGGGGTAACGCCCGGGATCCGTGGAATTGTGTGGCGACCCATGTCCAGCCCGGGTCGCTTTCGAATGGTCGCCACCAGTACATGGACGGAGACGGCGATCCGGATCCGGCTCCTCGCCGCGTCTTCCGAAGTGCCGAGGAACGACTTTATCCTCAGGTTCTGCCTGATCCACCTGAAAAAAAGGTTCGACGCGCCATCCCGGCCGGTACAGCTCCGCGACGGTAAGTGGCGGCAGGACGAGGTCGCTGGTGAGGAACACCGGCGTCCTTTCGGTCGCGCTGTCGAAGCATTTGATGCGACGCGGCCTGTCGGGACAGTCCCCCGGCGTCGTGACGCCGTCCGGCGCCACGGCCCGGCCGCGGATGGCCCCCGCCGTTCGGTCGACCCGCCTCGAATGGAGGCGCCTGGACTTCGTGTTCCCCTTTGCCCGGAGCACGAAGTGCGCCGCGTTAAGGTGCGGTGTGTGGAGGCGCGCGGAA
This sequence comes from Paracoccaceae bacterium, assembly GCA_965221405.1. Lineage (GTDB taxonomy): Bacteria > Pseudomonadota > Alphaproteobacteria > Rhodobacterales > Rhodobacteraceae > JAPOUP01. The sequence goes on from CBDCSE010000001.1 coordinate 663,841, forward strand.
TTCGGGACAGGCGCGGTCCATGATGTGGAAGGCTCCCGGCTCCGGGACCGTGCTGTCGGGACCGGGGCGTGGAGCCTCCGGTCCCGGACGCTGTTGGCGTTGGAAAGCGTGTTTCCCGCCACGCCGCCGCGGATGCCCATGTGATGGAGCCTGCCCGCCCCGGGCGCGCAGGCAGGTCCCGATGTCGCGCAGGCCCGGCCGACAGGTCAGCTGGGCGAACGCCATGCACCGGTACTGACCGCTGCAGGAGAACGGCTGGACCCTGCGATTGCCCTTGTACCGTCCAACGGGGCGGTGGAGTCCGTGCCATGGAAGGTGATCCATGACACGGGCGAAAACGTGCTTCCCGGCGCACATGGACAAACTCCGTTCTGATGGGATCAAACGGCATGGCGCTATGGCGGGAGCGGGACACGTTCAGGTCGGAAACGCCCGACATTGTCGACCCCCGTTCCACAGTGAAGTGCAACACCCTATGTGGGTGAATGGTGGTCGTATCGACGCATGATGTTGCGAATCGGCCGGATGGCGGCGACAGTCCCTTCGTTGCGGGAAGGAGACCGCCATGCCCGAGGGCCAGCGCCACCTGACCTACCCCGAGAGATGCCAGATCCACGCCCTGATGGAAAGCGGGCTTTCCGGCGGGGCGATCGCCCGCCAGCTCGGGCGCAGTCCGTCATCGGTCCCGCGCGAGATCCGGCGCAACGGCGGAGCCCGGGGCTACCGGCACGCCCAGGCGCAGCGGCTGGCCGAGGGGCGGCGCAGCGCGGCGTCGTCGGTGCCCAGGAAGATGACGCCGGAGCTGTGGGCGCTGGTGGAGGGGCGGCTGGTGCGGGGCTGGAGCCCGGAGCAGGTCGCCGGCCGGCTGCGCCTGGAGGGCCACCCGGTGGCGGGGCGCCAGTGGATTTACCGGCACGTCCACGCCGACCGCAGGGCCGGGGGCCAGCTCTGGCGGCACCTGCGGCGCCGGGCAAGGAGGCCGAACCGCAGGGGCGGGGCCCACGCGGGCCGGGGCCACATCCCGGGCCGGGTGGACATCCCCGGGCGCCCGGCGCTGGTGGAGGCGAAGGCGCGGGTCGGCGACCGGGAGGCGGACACGATCGTGGGCGCGGGCCACAGCGGCGCCGTGGTGTCGCTGGTGGACAGGGCGTCGAAGTATACCCTTCTCCAGAGGCCCGGCAGGAAGACGGCGGCGGCGGTCGGCGCGGCCATGACGCGCATGCTCGGATCCCTCCCCGTCCACACGGTCACGGCCGACAACGGCAAGGAGTTCGCCGACCACGCGCGGGTGGCCGGGGCGCTCGGCGCTGACTTCCTGTTCGCGCGGCCCTACCACTCCTGGGAACGGGGCCTGAACGAGCACACCAACGGCCTGGTGCGGGGGTACCTTCCCAAGGGCACGGACTTCCGGAAAGTGACGGACGCGGAGGTGAGCGCCGTCCAGGACCGCCTGAACGCGCGTCCGCGCAGGGTCCTGGGCTACCTGACGCCGGCGGAGGCGTTCCTGCGGGCGCGGCCTCCCTGAGGGACCCCCCGTCCGGCCGGATCGTCCCCCACGCGCCGCGGGCCGTCCCGGCGCACCTGTCGGCATGCCTTGCGCCGCCTGGCGGATGGCGCTACGCTCCGATTCGAAGGGACCGGGCCATTCCCGTGCGGAATCAGGGGGGTCGGAGGGCGCGAAAAGCGCAACGCCGGGCCCTTTCCTCCGCTCGGGCTCCGCCCTCGCTCCGGAAAGGGCCCGGCGTTGCGCTTCGGAGTGGCGCCGGGGCTGCGAAAAGGTCGATGAAGCGAAAGTCCACGGAACGGTTTCGGTCGCCCCGGGCGTTCGCGATCTCGCGCAGCTTCTCGAGTTTCAGTCGGTCGATTCGTTTGCCTTCACCGTCCCTGTGCCGCCTCACCGTCCTGTCGCTGATTCCGAGCAGCCGGGCCGTTTCCGGAATGTCCATTCCCGTGCGCTCCATCAGGTCGGCGAATTCGGTACGGGAGTGCAGGTCCATGCCCGATGCCTCTGTGTCATTTTCTGACAACATGTCATAATGTGTCCCAGAAGCATTGGAAAGACATTTCTTGACCGATTGCCGCGGGCTGCTGACTGCGCTCTGGCGTCAGCTCAGGGGGCAGCACGGACAGTAGGTGAATCGCAGGAGACGCATCTGATCGCTACGCGCTCACTGCTGGCTTGAACCGGGAAAACTCGGCGGGGAGCATTGCGATGATCCGATCCGGAGAAAGCTCTTCGAGATCCCATGTCACATCGAGTTGCTGGCGAACCCTTGCCAGTCTTCGCGGTGTGCCCGCTCCCTTTCCGCCGGCCCCGCGCTTGAGCGCACGCGCTTTGTCATCGAATTAGAGGCGGCGGGCCACCTGCTGGAACACGGGATAGAACATGTCCTGCTGGCTTGTCAGCTGCTCCCGTATTTCAGGAAGGACCGAGGGTGCGCCACAAAGCAGATGATCAGCGCGTCCACCCAGCGATTTGAGAAGAAGAACCGGCATTCGCACCAGGTGCCTCTGGCCCTTCCGCCAGTCGTTGGGCTTGCCGGGATACCAGCGGTGAACCTCGCCGACCTTCCATGTTCCGTCGCGCGCCCTCCCGAACAGCTGGTCGCGCATCACGAAGGTCAGCCATGCCCATAGCCCGGCATTGGGGAGGAGATCGGCGAGGCTGTTAGAGCCGAAAGAGTCCAGGACGGTCTGCGCCATCTCTTTGGCGGTCTGGAACTCCGTCGCTACAAAGAAGCCGGATCCCTCGACCCTGGAAGCCAAACCTGCATCAATCGGGTCAATCGCGGAGTCGTCCAGCTGGCCGTTGAAGACTTTCCAGAACAGGTCCATCCCGACAGGGTTGAACGCGTGCAATGCGGCGTAATGGCTCATGCCTCCTCCTGCCTGAGCCTGTCGACAAGGAGGTTCAGCGTGCCGTGCCTGTCGCAGAAGCTGTCGAGCAGGTCGTCGACCCACTCCCGCTTCTGCTTGATGCCGTCAAGCCAGGGCACGGCCTTGCCCGGCATCAATGTCTCTGCCCAGTCAAGCCAGTCCTTTTCCCACGTCTTGTCCGGCCGGGCATCCGGCGCAAGGATGCTCTCGAAGATCTCCCGGACGATCGCGGGAAGCACGCAACTCACGAAGACCGGATCATTCCTCACCCAGGTTCGCGCGTCCGGGATGCTCCTGTCGACATAGACAAGGGGAAAGTCGTCCTCGCGGATATCCAGCTTCCAGGTGCGGGGAGCGATGTTATATGGCTGAAAGAGCAGTATCCCTTCGCTGGCCTTGCCGCTCTCGCTGTCGCCGCCGGTACGCAGGTTCCACGGACTGGTGCTACCCAGAATCAGCCCCCTCCGGTCCCCTTCGCTGGCTACGACGCGCAACTGACAGGACGGAACGGCGAATGCGCCGTTCGTGATTTCCACAACGGTCTTCATCTCGCCGATCGTTCCGAACTCCAGCGTTTCGGAAAACTTGTTTTCGAACAGGCGCAGCTTGACACGCGCTGATTCCGGCATCTCCTTGAATGACGCGGGGCCCGCGATCGTCATGGAGACGAGCTTCCTGCCCCCGTTTTCATGAATCTTCACGTCAACCGACGACCGGGGAAGCTGCCTGCGGCCGGTCAGCCTGACCCGCCTACGCATCCTTCCAGGACCTTATGCTCGTGTCCAGCTCCCGATTGGCATCAAGTCCCTTGATCTCGATTCTGGTTTCCGGGCCGCAATTCAGCGCCTTTAAAATGTTTCCTTCAGCCTTCAGGTCGCAGTCGGAGTGATGTATGTTGAGGTCTTCGATTCTAAAGTCGAAAGGGCTCCATGGCGGACGGCGCGAGCCGTCGGCATAGGCAAGCCTTGCTCTGACGTGTGCAGGCCAGTCAGTGAAATCCGGATTGGCCCTTATCCGGAGACCGTCGGCGAGCATTTCGACCATGAAGACCGGTGGCTTCGGTTGTGGAAGCGCTTCCGGCGGTTCATCAGGTTCTCGGGGCCTCTTCTTCTTCCCTGGCCTCTCTGACGGCTTGGAAAAATAACTGTCAAAGACATGCGCGTCCGGCGCAGTGGCATCCGGCGTCAGGAGAAGCCTCAGACTGGCCGGAAGGTTCTTGACGAATCGTTTGGGACGGCGACCGTCGTCAAATCCTTGCGCCTTGAGCTTCTGGACGACGTCCTTCGATTCGAGCAGGTCGAGATGGGCCTTGCCCTCGCAGAAGTTCAGGTAGGTTGCCAGTTCGCCTTCCGGGACCAGCGTCACGAGATCAAGCTCGCCGGGGCTGCCGGCCCTGACGTCAGGCAGGCTCATGCCTTCACGGAACAGCCGGTCGACCGGGCGTGCGGAGGCGGCCGGTCCGATCGCGGACCGAACGGAAACCTCGCTCGTGACACCATTCCTTTCGAGCGGAAAGACGATCTCCAGCACCACGTCCCGCCCATCGGAAACCTTCCTTTGCAAGGCACCGATGTCGGGATTCTGCCGCAACTTTTCCAAGGCGTTCGGTGCCGCGTCCGGAAGCGTGATCTTGCGCGGAGCGGCCTCGGTCAGGGCATGCCTGACAAGGCCAAGGTACCTGGCGACACCAGCCCTGATGCCTTCGTGGTTCAGGTTCCCGGCGACTTCGATTGCGATTTCATCGATGGAGTCGGAGTCCAGCACGCGGCCATCGACATTCAGCACGAGGGTTCCGTTCATGACGGCCGGAGCAAAGTTCTCGATGGCGGCGGCAAGAATGCCGTCCGCCTGCAGTTCGGAGTGCGGATAGAGAATGGCAAGGCCGAGACCGGTGTCATGCTCGCCCTCGTGGCGCGTGAATGCGAAGGCGCTGCGCGCGCAACCGTGAAACTCGGGCGAGTCGTGGAGCGCGTAGACGTTGCCCCGTTCCTCTCTGGCAAGGTATGCGTGCGTGGATTTCAGATCTTCGCCGTATTTCTGCGCCTTCAGGAACGCCATGCCGCAGACAGCGGTTGATCCGTCGGACGCTCGTCGCGTGTATCCGATGACGCATTGCAGACGTGACGCGATGAGGAAGGTCACGCGACCGATGCCGCGACCGCCACGACCCGAACCGTCCTTGTTCGACAGTCCGAAGTTCAGCCAGTAGTTCCAGAAATCGCTGATCCGGCTGCGCAGGTTACCGCCCAGCCCGATGGAGTTGAAGTCCTCGACAACGAGCCAGCGGACATGACCGTTGGACCACTCGTGGGGGATCTCCAGCCCCGCTTTCCTGCGATGGTCCATTACCTGTCCAAGAAAGGCGCGGCGGTGTCCGATTCCGTCCGAATGAAACGTGAAGTTCACACGGACCGGCCTTTCCGGATCACGCCGGGCATCAAGGCTGTTCTGGATTGCCTCTCGCACGAATGTTTCGGAGTAAGGATAGTCCGTCCGGTCGAACATCTCCGAGTCCAGCCCCTGGTGGATCGGGGTCGCACCGACATTGGGCCAGATCCAACTCCAGTTGCCATTGGAAAAGCCACTCATCAGAGGAGAATTCCCCCTTGCATCCGCGTTCGTATCTCCGCCGCCATTCCTTGCTACGCAGCGAAACGCCACGCGACGTCCAAGCGGGCAGGAGCGGTTGATAACTCAGTCACGACTTGGTCTCAAGCACGATTGATACATTGCCACTCCTTCCCGCATGGCCTGCGAGCGTTCCGTCGCGTGCGTGGTGACCTGGAGACGCGAGTTCGACGGCCTTTTCCAGGGTGCCCGCCCTAGCTCCCTGCACGGCCACGACCGGAGCGGATTGACGCCTTCCGGTTCGACGACGCGAACCCTGCCACCCGCCGCGATGCGTGGCCACACCCGGGCAGCGCCGTGCGCTACTGGCGGTCATGCGCGGACGCAGGGCCGGGGCGCTGAAGGTGCGGTACGCGAACGCGCTCGTGGCGCTTGACGACGCAAAGAGCATCGGCCTGGTCTGCCGGCTCCTCCATCCCGGTCCCGACACGGTGCGCGGGTTCCGCCGGACCGGCCTGGACTCGGTGGATCCGGCGGCGTATCCGGAGCGTGAGGGAAAGCCGGTGCGGGCCCGGGAGGCCTCGCTCCGGGAGACGCCGCCGGACAGCCCGCCGCGCGGCACCAACGGGGTGCGGGACATCATCCTGCGGCTGCACGGCGTGGAGCACACCCGCAGCGGCGCCATAAGGCCGATGCACCGGCCGGGATTCGGTTACGTGAAGCCGAAACCGCTTCCGAGGCAGGCCGAAAGGGCGGCGCGGACACATTTTCACGAAAATGTTATTTTGTGTTGATCTTTGTAATGAAGGGAGATAAAGGAGGACACACTGAAATGTATGAGGAAGCGGGTCGCCTCGTTTCAGCAGGGAGAGGCAATCTTAGTCTTTGCTCTCCGGTGGAATGGGATTGCTTGCGTACAGGAAGTGTTATGACAACATCTGGAGGAAGCAGGATGGCAACGTATCGAACCTTGTTTGGAACGGGGCGGATCGTGTTGACTGCCCTGGCAGTCTCGGCCGGGACGGTTCTCGGGAGCGTCTCGGAAGGAACCGCAAAGAACTGGTTGACGGACTCAAATGAGTGGTTTCAATTGGACGACGTCCGGGTCGTCGAAGGGGAACCGGCAGTCTTTACGATCCAAGTTCCCGAGAAACTCGCGTTCGCGGTGCGCTGGCGGTACCACACCGAGGATGCGTCCGCGACGGCCGGGAGCGATTACATCGAGTCTCAAGGAACCCTTCAGTTCAACGTCGGGGAGCGGGTCAAGAGGATCACCGTCCAGACCCTTGTCGATGACACGGCCGAGATGGTCCCCGAGTACTTTCAGCTGCAACTGACGGACATGGAGACCTCCGCAGACGGGATCACCTGGAGACGTGAGGGCTACATTCCCCGATTGCCGGAGTATGCAGCGACAACGGGGACCATTCTGGATCCAAATCTGCCGCTGAATGTTCTCAACCCACCTGATGAGGCCGACTCAGATCCTGAGGTTCCCGAGGCTCCCGACCACCCGAAAGAACCCCAGCCCGATAATGATGCCGATCCCGGGGGGCAAGCTCCCGATCCAGATGTAGCCGGAGGAGGCTCGGCCGCGTTGAACTGACGGATTGAAATGTCGTGTGTCGTGTAATCGCATGCCGATTCTCACGCGGCCGGGGATACGCCGTCAGGGACATCGGATCAGGGGCCTGTTGACAGTCGGGTTTTCCGTTCCATGCCATTCTCCACCCCGGTGAACGGCGACCCGGAGGCGGTTCCGCCTCCGGGTCACTTCGGGGGCTCTCCCTTCCGGGGGTGGATCGGGAAGGTGTTCATGGGAGCGTTCCGGGGCGGCATCTGCGGGATGATAATCAATATGAAGCCGCGGCATCGGTCAGGCTCGAGGCGTTCGGATCGCCATTTGTTTCAAGGAAAATCCGGCCCGGGAAGGTCCGGCATCAGCTCACGAGGCCAGGACATCTGAGTTTATACTCGGAATCATTAATTCGCCCTTTAGGGCTGGCATGATTCGCGGAACGGTCCATCTGTCCCGGAAAAGAGCGGTTAGAACAGGACACAGGCGGTGACATGTCCGGGACAGGCTGCATCCTCACCGCCGGGGAGCGCGAGGCGCTTCTGGCGATAGTGCGCGGCCGCAGGGCCGGGGCGCTGAAGGTGCGGCGCGCGAACGCGCTCGTGGCGCTCGATGACGGAAACGGCGTCGGCCAGGTCCGCGGGTTCCTCCATCTGGACCCCGACACGGTGCGCGGCTGGCTGCGCGGGTTCGGCGGGACGGGCCTGGCATCGGTGGATCCGGCGGCGTGTCCGGAGCGTGGGGGAAAGCCGGCGCGGGCCCGGGAGGCGTCGCTCAGGGCGGCGCTCCGGGAAAGCCCGCCGTGCGGTGTCAGCGGGGTGCGGGACATCATCCCGCCGAGTTTCGGCCAGGAGTACACCCGCGGCGGCGCGATCAGGCTGATGCACCGGCCGGGATTCGGTTACGTCAGGCCGAAGCCGCTGCCCAGGCAGGCCGACAGGGCGGCGCGGGAGGCCTTCATGCGGCAGTACGAGCGGACGGTGCGGGACGCGCCGCCCGACGGGGCCATCGTCTTCGCGGACGCGGTGCATCCCGAATGGCAGAGCCGTCCGGCCCACGGCCGGGTTTTCCGCGGGGACAGGCCCGCGGTCAGGTCGACGACGGGCCGGCGGCGGCTGAGCCCGCAAGGGGCGCTGGATCTGGAGACGATGGGGTTCACGATGGTGGAGGGCGAGCGGACCGGCGCCACCACGACCCTGCGGCTGCTCAGGCGGCTGGAGCGCGCCCGTCCCGGCAGCGCGGCGATCCACGTCTTCCCGGGCAACGCCCGCCAGCATCACGCGAAGGCGCCCAGGCCCTTCCTGGAGAGACCCGACTGCCGCGTCCGGCTGCACTTCCTCCCTCCCTACGCCCCGCACCCGACCCCACCGGGCGCCTGTGGGGGGTCATGCACCGCCACGTGAGGCGTAACCGGTTCCACGCGGATTTCCGGCAGTTCACCGGGGCGATCTTCAGGTTCCCCGACGGGACCCTTCCCCGTGAGTGGGAGGCCATCGCGGAATCCGTCACCGACAGTTTCCGGGTGATCACCCATGACGGATACCGCATGGCCGGATAACGGATCCGGCCATGCGGCGGAGGGCGAATCAGGCCGGAAAGTACGGTCCAGTTCAGTTCAGCGAGTATATACTCGGATAGCCCTATCGTCTGGCGCAAAATAGTGGAGCATTCCGGGCAAAGGCTTGAGGTAGATGGAATTGCCGGGAACGAATGCATGACGACCCTTGATCAAGGCGGACAGTTCGTCATTGCCGTTGCGTGCAATGATCATTGTATCTGCACCCGTCGGCTCCACGACGGATACGCGCAGACTGAACGCATCGGATTCCCCCTCCGTTGCCAGTTCAATGTGTTCCGGTCGGATTCCGATCGATGCGCACCGGCTGAGGTCACGAGGACCGACTTGAGGTAACTTGCAGGTCAAGCCGCTTGCAGTAATGAATTCCAGATCGTCATCAGTCGACATAATCCGTCCTTCCAGGAAGTTCATCGCCGGCGATCCTATGAATCCTGCAACGAATCTGTTCACGGGGCTGTCGAAAATATCCAGCGGGCTGCCGACCTGCTCGACCCGGCCATTCCGCATCACGACAATTTTGTCGGACATGGTAATCGCCTCAATCTGGTCATGTGTCACGTAGACGGTTGTGGTTCCCAGCCTTTGCTGTAGTTCCTTAATCTCCACACGCATCCTGACCCTGAGCTTGGCATCCAGATTCGAGAGAGGTTCGTCAAACAGGAACACGCTTGGTTTCCGGATTATCGCACGGCCCATTGCCACCCTTTGCCGCTGGCCTCCGGACAGCTGCTTGGGATAGCGCTTCAGCAAATCCTCCAGGCCAAGTATCCTCGCGGTCTCAAGCACCCGCCTGTCCGTCTCCGATCGACCGGCACCGCGCATTCGCAACGGAAATCCCATGTTCGCGGCAACGGTCTTCTGGGGATAAAGCGCATAGTTCTGGAACACCATGGCAACGTCCCGGTCCTTTGGTGGCAGATCGTCGACCACCCTGCCGCCAACCTTGATGGATCCACTGGTCGCGCGCTCAAGACCCGCAAGTATCCGAAGCAGAGTGGATTTTCCGCATCCCGAAGGACCGACAAGAACTGCGAACTCGCCGTCTTCGATTTCAACATTTATTTCCGAAACAACTTTTACCTGTCCAAACGATTTGGCTATTTCCACGAATTCCACGCTTGCCATCGGTCATCCTCCTTAAAGATGGTGCGGTTCTCAATCCTCAGGCACCGAGGCCAGTGCCGACTCCCAGATCGAGGACACCGCTGAGGAACACGCGAGGTTGTGCCGTGCCACAAAATCGGCCGCAGCCGTCATGTCCTTAAGGCCTGTACCTGACACGATGACGACCACGATTGTGCCCTTGCGGATACGACCCGCTGCGGCTTCGGAAGCCAATGCAGCTAGCGCGTAGGCACCGCGCGGTTCGGCAAAAATCCCTTCCTTTCCGGCAAGGTCAGCCTGCGCTGCAAGTATCTGGCTTCTGGTCAAACGATGAAGATACCCGCCTGAATTTCCAATCGCCGCATTGGCCCAGGCAGCATCAAGAGGACGGGCACCGTTGTGATCGATCTGGCCTATCATGTCGATACCGACAAAATAGTCCTGCGGCTGTCCGGCAACAATTCGCGGCACGCGTTCAATCAAACCGATCTCCCGGAGATCGAAAAAACCTTCGCTGAGACCTCCCACTAGGCCACCGCCACCGACCGGCGCGGCCACAACATCGGGGCAGCACCCCAGATCTGCGCAAATCTCATAGGCAATGGTCTTAGCGCCCTCTACCATGAACGGGTTGACGGATCGTGCGGATGTCATCGGCACCAGCCCGCGCTCCCTACACAATTTCGGGAGTTCGCGAACCGCGATCTCATATGGATTGTCGAACTCGGCGGAATCAGGAGATCCGGTCTCGATTTCGAAAACCCGGGATCCATAGACATCTATCTGCTGCCGTTTCGACTCCGGCATACTCTTCGGGGCCCAGACATACGCACTGGTTCCGGATCGTGCCGCGTATGCCGCCAAGGAATTCCCCACGTTGCCCGAAGACGTGACCCCTAATCTCCTTTGACCGAAGTGCATGGCCATGGAGATGCCGACACTGACCTGTCGGTCCTTGAACGAGCCTGTCGGATTGCAGCATTCCAGCTTGAAGTAGAGTTTGCAGGAGCCTAGCTTGTCCTCCAGATTGCCAGCCCGGATCAGGGGCGTATTGCCCTCCCCCAACGATACTGCCGGGGATGCGGAAGGAAGTGGCAGTAGTTCGCCGAAACGAGTGAAGATGTCTCCCGGCATCCGCCAATTCCGCACGAATTCACCTTGTTGGCGGACTGTTGCATATTCATATCGCAGCCTAAGCTGCCCGGCACAGTCCGGGCATCTGTATTGCTCGGTCAATGGCAAGACCAGCCCGCAATCGATACATTGAAGACTGCTCAGCAACACTCATCCCTTTTATTGGCAAGCGAGGGAACGATCCGGCGTCCGCGGCTGTAGACGGATAGCGGGCGTCCGTAAGCCGAGATGTCCGCAACCGGTGACTCCTTCAGCACGACGAAGTCGGCCGAATGTCCGGCAGCTATTCGTCCGACTGCGCCTTCCAGTTTCAACACCCGCGCGGCGTTCAGCGATGCCGATCGGATAGCTTCAGTGTTCGAAATGCCGGATCGCGACATGAGCTCAAGCTCCATCCAAGTGTCCCCAAACGGGGTATCCCGGACGCCGGCATCCGTTCCGCAAACAATGGTGACGCCCAGATCGACAAGCTTCTGGAAATTCTCAAGCATGACCTCGTGCTGGTCCAGAGTGTGTCGCGACTCCAGATTTCCCTGCATGCCTTCCCGAAAAAGCGTTTCGTGCACTCTCGTGGCGGTCGAGAGGTTCGCCATGACCGACACCCCGCTGTCAGCAACGATCGCGGCAACCCCCGCATCGAAATGCCGTACGAGACGGCCACTTTCAGACCGACGGAAAAATGCACAGTGTTCAAGGCTATCGAACCGGGCAATAGCCGCCCGTTTCACGCTTTCGGCAGCGAGAACGTGCGCGGCACTTGCGACTCCATGCGAGCGTGCCGCTGCGGCAACCCGACAAAACACTTGCTGGGAAAAGGCGACATGCTCCGGAAAGGATCCCGGGGTCATTCCCCCCCCGCTCCCAATCAGCTTGATCGACTTTGCTCCGGCGGAGATCAACCGCGACACGATCGCTGGGATTTCGTCCGGATCCGAAACGATGCCCCCGAAAATACTCAGGTGACCTCCGGAAACCGTGATCGGTGGGCCGGAAAGCAGGAGCCGCGGCAGGGCAGGCAGATCCCGACAACGACGGAACCCGGTCATAAGATCCATACTGGAGCCACAATCCCGCAGTGTCGTAACCCCACTCATGAGCATCGACCGGGCATTCCGGACGGCCCGCGCGAAGCGATCCAAAGCAGATTCGTCCCTGAACTCCCGTAGGGGATCCGAACTTGAAGAAAACTCAAGATGGACATGGGTGTTTATCAGGCCCGGCATCATGTAGACGTTGCCCAGGTCCGTTTCCGGCTTCCGGCTGCCGACCGCCGAAGCCGGCATTCGGTCGTGGACAAATTCGATGCGGCCTCCCACAAGTTCAACGGACTTGGATTCGAAGTGCCCTGGCGGATCGATCCAAACGTTGTCACAGTGGATAAAATAGGGGTCACGGCTGTCTGAAACGACCATCGGTCAACCCTTTACCGCTCCGCTGGTCAGTCCCGACACAAGGTATCGCTGCACGAAGAGAAAGAAAAAGACCGCCGGTAAGGCGAACACAACGGCAGCCGCCATCATCTCGTCCCAAGCGATGGCATACTGGGTTTCGAACGAGGTGAGACCCACGGAAAAGACCCAGTTGCTTTGCGACGAGATCAAGGTCCGCGCAAGGAAGAACTCATCCCATCCAGTGATGAAGCTGATGGCGACCACAACCACGAGCCCTGGTAGGGCCAACGGCAGCACAATCCGGTAAAACGCGCCAAGGCGCGTGCAGCCGTCAACCATTGCCTGCTCCTCGACTTCGACCGGAATTCGGTCAAAGAAACCCTTCATGAGCCAGGTCGCAAGCGGCAACACGAATGCAGCATTGGCAATGGCCAGGCCAATCAGCGAATTGTATAGGCCTGTCTGACGAAAGATCACATAAAGTGGAACGACAATCAACGTCGCCGGAAGCAGTTGGGAAAACAGTATGAAGATCGAGAACCCTGTCGTGCCGCGCGTCCTGAACCTGGACAACGCGTATCCACCATTGATTGCGATGAGTGTGCAGAACATCGAGGTCGTGCTTGCGACGAAGGCAGTGTTCCTGAACCAGGTGAACACGTCACGTTCCGTGAAAATCTTGACATAGGCCTCTATGGTAACGCTTGATGGAACGATGCGCGGTGGCCATTCGAAGAGGCTCGCCGCCTCCAGCGAAGATACGATCATCCAGTAATATGGAAAGAACACGATGCCCGCGCAGGCCAAGGTCAGCGCGAATAGGCTGGTACTGACCAGAATCGCGCTGGTGCGGAGATTCACGCGTCCCTCCTCACATGGATGATCGTAAAGAAGTAGACGAGGCTGAATGCCAGAAGAATCAAGAGTAGAACCGTGCCGATCGCGGCAGCGTATCCGATCTTCTGGTAAGTGAACGCCGTATTGTAGGTCAGGATGGACAGCGTCTCAGTGGCCCGGGCCGGACCGCCGCCCGTCATCGCATAGATCATGGTCACGCGCCGGAACGAGTTCAGGATCAGGATGAGGATCAGGATGACATTCACCGCGCGAAGGCCGGGCAGCGTGACGTGGATGAACCTTGAGAAGGCCCCTGCCCCGTCGACCATCGCAGCTTCGTATTCCTCCCTCGGAATGGTCTGGAGGCCGGCCAGAAGAATCAGCAGCGCGAGAGGAAACTGGTGCCAACTGGTGATCAGCACGAGGGCTGGCATGGCGAGGTCGGCTCTCGCCAGCCAGGCAACGGGCGCATCAAGGAATCCCGCTTCGACAAAGAAGTAGTTGATGACACCGTACTGGGCGTCGAGCATCCATATGAAGATCAGCACAGCCACCACTTCCGGGACCGCCCAGGGCAGGATGAATATTGTTCGAATCATACCGCGAAGCGGCAGTTTTCGGTTCAGCAAAAGTGCAAATGACAGGCCAAACACGTAGGTGCAGCTCATCGAGGCGATGCCATAGTAAACGGTTACCTTGAGGGAATTCCAGAAGAACGGATCGGAAAGCAGGACTTCGTAGTTCGCAAGTCCGATGTAGCGTCCTGAATTGTAGTTCAGGATGCGGGTGTTGAAGAATCCGAGCAGTATTCCCTGCGCGATCGGCCAAATGAGAATCACGGACATCACGATCGCCGCTGGGGTAAGCAGCCACAGCGGCAGCAGTTCGGGATGACCAAGCCTGCGGACAAAAACACGCTTCACATAAGCATCCCTGAAATGATCTGCACTTCTGCCTTCAGTAAGATGTCCCGGCCAACGCCGCTGCCGACCGGGACATCTCCTGAAACTTCGGGAGAGTCTAGAGGGTCTTGGTCCAATTCTCGAGTTGCCGCTGGAGGTCGTCCAACCCTTCCTCGACCGACATGGCTCCAGAGTAGATCCTCGATAATCCATCGACCACGATCTGCCTGAATTCGGCGGCCTGGATTTCATAACCCGGAGGCGCATAACCGATTCCACCAGGATACTTTGCCGCGATCTCCGCCATGGTGCCGGCCCAGGGCACCTCGGAAAGAAACGCTGCGCTCGGCTCTACCATCGTGCCCGGAATCTGCACCAGATCCTCAAGATACCTTTGCTGCGCGACCGGATCGTAAAAGACGTTCAGCATCTTGCACGCATCGTCCGGATTGGGAGAATCCTTTGGGATGACGTAAAATGCGCCACCGGTGATCGCGGCATGGGTCGGTGTCGGCATGACCTCGAAAGTTATGTGTTCGACAAGGTCCGGGCTGATCGTCTTGACCGTGCTGACCACCCATGGGCCGTCGAAGAGCATCGCGACCTTGCCGTCGGCGAACATCTGGCGCACAGTCTTGGAGCCAAGGCCTTTCGGGCTAAGTCCCTCGTCGAGAAATCGCTTGATCCAGCTGATAGCCGCCACGGCAGCTGCATCGTTTGCAGTGATCGTCCCGTCCGGCTGTGACCAGTCCGAACCCATTCCGATAAGCCAGTGCATGCTGTTTATGTAGACATGAATGGCGCTGGCAGTGTCGTTGGGAAAAGCGTATCCGAACTCGCCCGTGGTTTCCTTCACGGCTTTCGCCGCGGCATAGAACTCGTCCAGGTTCGTCGGGACCGCGACGCCGGCCGCCGCCAGGAGCTGCTTGTTGACGAGCAGTGATTGGGGACTCATCGTCAGCGGAACACCGTAGGTATGTCCGTCAACCTGGGCAAAGCTGACAGAGGGAAGAATGCGGTCCGCGAATCCGGAGGATTCGATGCACTCATCCATGGGCGCAAGGATACCGGCGTCAATCATGGGTGCCAGCATGTTCGTGAACACAGGCATGAAGTCGGGGACGTCACCGGCTGCAATCTGCGTGATCAGTGTCTGTTCATAGTGCGTGTTCGGAATGAGCGTCTTGTCGACCAAAATTCCGGGATTGGCGGCCTCAAATGCCGCTACGCGCTCCTTGTTCCATTCGCCGACTATGCCTTCCTCCCACATCCAGCTAGGCATTCTGAATGTATAGGAGTCCTCCGCAACCGCAGTGCCTGCAATCAGAACCGCCGCTGCCGCCGTCATCAAGGCTTTCATCTGTAGTACCTCCGTGTTAACATCTGGTCTGGCAATGCTTCCGATTATACAACCGGTGTGATACCTGTGTCAAATGTCTCCACTCGCCAGGCTCCAATAGTACCAATTGGAGCCCGTGACAAGACCAGATGGCTGGCCAAGGCCATTCGTGATGACATCATCGAAAAGGTATATTGGCCTGAGACAGCGATTCCGTCCGAGCGCGAACTCATGCTGAAGCACGAAGTTTCGCGAACGACAGTGCGGCGGGCGATTCAGCTTCTCGTCGATGAAGGGGCTGTTGTCAGGCGTGCCGGAAGCGGCACATACGTCCGCAAGGCGGAAGATGGCCCGCTTGCTGCCCGCTCATCGTCCGGAACAGTACTGTGCCTCATAATTCCCACCTATTCCAATCCGCTTTATGCCGACGTGATTGACGGGATTGAGCGCACCGCCCGAGGAAGTGGTTATGATCTGATTACCAGCCAGTCCGACTATCTGGTGGCAAGCGAGAACTCCAGACTCTCGGCGATGGCCGATGATGCATCCATACGCGGCGCCATCGTGGTTCCGAGCATGGTCGAGCGCCCAACCACGGCTGCCTTGCAATTTGTCGATTCGGGCAAGCCTCTGGTGTATCTCGGGCGGTGGCCCAATGACATTGAAGCCGACGGTGTCCGGATCGACTATCATGAAGCGGCGCGAATTGCCGTTCAGCATCTCGTTGAATTGGGCCACAGCAGGATTGCCTATGTCGAAGGTGCACCGAGGCTGGAGGGATTTTCGATGCTGCCGGCATATCGCGATGCACTGACATCGGCCGGGATCGGGCGCGACCGCTCGTTGGTTCGCATGCAAGATGAACCCTCGGAATTGGCCGGACAGCGGGCGATCGAAATGCTTGTGGCGGACAGGACAGCGTTTTCCGCCGTCTTCGTCCGAAACGACGTAACGGCCATCGGCATCATGCGTGGCTTGCGAAACGCCGGACTGACCGTGCCCGGGGACGTGTCAGTGGTCAGCGTGAATGACAGCGTCATCGCCCGGTCAATGGACCCCCGCCTCACCAGTGTCAATGTCCAGCCGCAAACACTGGGCAGCTTGACCTTCCGAGTGCTCAGTGACAGGATTTCGGGTGTATATAATGGACCTCCAATCTACCTGACACTGAAGCCGACCCTCAGTGTCCACGGGTCTTCCAGCGCCCCTTCGGCCTCAAGAGGTTGACGGCGAAAGTCGATGGCTATCCAGGATTGACAGTCCTGCCGCCAGGTCGTTCCTTGCGATTTGCCGTAGGTTCCTACACCGAATCCTATGGTGCTTTCCGAGCCCGGGGAAACGGTATATCGGAAATTGACCTTTCCGGAGAGGGCGTTCTTCGACGCATCGGCTCAACTACTCTCCTGAACCCAAGCTATCTGCGCTATTCGGCGTTCCACCGCAGGATCTACGCGACAATGGAAACCGCCGATTACCGGGCAGCGCTCGTTTCGTTGAAGTTGCGCCAGTCGGGCTCCCGGTTTCGTGTTTCGGACAGGATTCCCGTCGAAGGTCGGCTTCCATGCCACATCGACCTCCATCCATCGGGCCGCTGGATCGCCTGTGCCTGCTACGAAACGGGCAATGTCCTCGTGAAGGGCATCTCGGGCAGTGGAGACTTCGATCCTAACTCCGGAAGTGAAATCCTGCGATCCGGAAGCGGGCTCCATCCCGTCAGGCAAACCAGTTCCCATCCCCATGGAGCACTCTTCTCTCCGGACGGGCGCTGGTTGCTGGTCCCCGATCTGGGAACTGACGAACTGGCAGTCTATCCATTCAATCACCGGATCGGTGCATGCGGGACGCCGTTCACATGGCGGGCTCCATCCGGCTCCGGTCCGCGAACCCTCGCATTCAGCAACTGCGGTCAAGCCGTTGTGCTGGTCAGTGAGCTGTCGTCTGAAGTCTCGACCCTGCAATGGCGTGACGGAACCATATGGCACCAAGCCAGGATGTCATCGCAGGCCCCTGTAATGGCGTCAACGAATACCGGCAACACCGCATCTGGCCTCAGGATGCACCCGGACGGAGTCCATTTCGCGGTGACAAACAGAGGCGACGACTCGATTTCGGTCTTCCGAATGGATTCCCCTGATGGCTCGTTCGCGCGGTGTCTGACCTTTCCGAGTGGCGGCAAAAAACCGAGGGATTGCGGATTTTCGCCCTGCGGGCGCTGGCTGATCTCGGCCAACCAGGACAGTGACAGCTGCATTCTGTTCGAGGTCAGTTTCCGACCATTGCCTGTCGTCCAGAGAATTGCCGGGATTGCAGTCCGATCACCCAGCAACATCTGCTTTCTCAATGATCACCATGAGTGACCTGAAATGCCTTCAGGCCAGTCTGTCGGACTGTACGCCTATTGCGATGTGAATTCGGAGGGCGGCCGCGGGCCTGCAGCGACATCGCCGGGTTTTCGCTGATTTGTCCGATGGCGTGTCCGTCCGGTCCCACGCGCAGGAACCTGCTGTCAAGGGCCGCCGGGACCCCTTTTCCGGGACAGGCTCTCCGCCGCGCGGCCCCATCTCTCCAACGGGAGCTCGATGTTTCTGAAATGTTCGGTTTCCATCGAAATTTTTTCGTTGACCGTGTCCGGGGCCTTGACTAACATATTTGGACATCAAACAACATAACTGTGGAGGTTCCGATGTTCTCTTATAACCCCGCAAAGAGATCTCTCTTTGGCGCATTGCTTGCAAGTGCCGCCGCACTTGCGCCAGTGCATGCGGAAACGATCAATGTTGCCATTATCGGCGAAGCCGACACATTCGATCCGATGATGTCCACAAAAGATGTCGTCTCGATCGTGACCCAGCATTTCGTCGAGACGCTGTATACATTTGACTCGGGCTGGAACATCGCGCCGCTCCTGGCGACGGACCTGCCGACGATTTCCGAGGATGGCAAGACCTACACGATCGGCCTCCGTGAGGGCGTCACCTTCCACGACGGGTCCTCAATGGAGGCCAATGACGTCGTCGCGTCGCTCAATCGTTGGCTGGAGGTGGCCACGCGCGGCAAGGGCGTGGCCGACAAGGTGTCCTCGGTGGAAGCCACCGGAGAATATGAGGTCACAATCACCATGAACGAGCCATACTCGCCGCTTCTGTCGCTTCTGGCGTTCTCGAACTCCGCCGCCGCCGTCTATCCGGAAGAAATCATCGGCGAGTCGATTGACAATGTTATCGGGACCGGCCCCTACATGATCGCCGAGCATGTGCCGGACCAGTACCTGCAGCTGGTGCGTTTTGACGGATATTCCTCGCGCGCCGAGCCATCAAATGGCGCCGCGGGTGCGCGCAACCAGGTTCCCGAAGAGATCCGTTTTGTACCCGTGCCGGATCCGAATACACGCGTCGAGAGCCTGCTGGCGGGCGAAGTCGCTTTTGCTGACGGTTTGCCGGCGGAAAGCCTGGCGCGCCTGGAAGGCTCCGAAGCGGCGGACCCGATCCTTCTGAAGCCTTTCGGCTGGCCGATCTTCGCCATCAATCACAAGGACGGCCTGCTGACCGACAAGGCCATACGCCAGGCGCTGCAGGCCGCTCTGCCGATCGATGACATGTTGTTCGCCGCTTTCGGCGACGAAAACTTCTTCATCGTTGACGGGCCGATGTACCCTGAGGGCTGGGCATGGAGGACCGACGCCGGAACTGAAATGTTCAACCAGAACGATCAGGCCAAGGCCGGGGAACTGCTGCAAAGCGCCGGTTATGACGGGACACCGCTCAGGATCCTGACATCACGTCAGTACGAGTTCCACTTCAAGATGGCCGAAGTCGCGAAGGCGGCACTTGAGGCGGCGGGCTTTGCGGTACAGATGGACGTGGTCGACTGGGCAACCCTGGGTCAGCGCCGTAACGATCCGGCACTCTGGGACATCTACATCACCCACTCTCCGTTCCTTCCCGAACCAGCCCTGACCAGCCTTTACGCAAAAACGTCCCGTCTGGGGTGGGCGAACCCGGAAAAGGATGCGATCCTTACCGCGTTCACCACCGAGACGGATCCGGCCATGCGTCAGGACCTGTTCGCCCAACTGCAGGAACAGGTTTTCGAGGATGTTGGATTCATCAAGATCGGCGGTTTCAACGCACTGACGGGTGCCTCAAAGGGGCTTGAAGGGATCACCTCCACGCCCTGGCCGTTTTTCTGGAATGCCCGGATGAATTGACCTACACTGTGGGGGCCGGCCCGTCCGGTCCCCAAACCGCCGGTTAAATCGCATGCGCGGCTACCTGATACGTCGTCTCCTGGGGATGGCTATTGTCATTTTTCTGGTCCTGACAATTGCGTTCATTATAGTTCGACTTGCGCCGGGCGACCCCGCGGCTCTGATGCTGGGTCCTGAGGCCACCGTGGAGGATGCTGCCGAACTGCGTCGGCAACTCGGGCTCGACCAGCCGATCATCGTGCAGTATCTCGCATTCGTAGGTAATGCCGTTCGCGGTGATCTGGGCACGTCGATCTTCTTCAGACAGCCAGTGACCGAGGTGCTTTTGGGTCGGGCGGAGCCGACGGTCTTCCTTTCACTCTTTTCGCTGATAATCGCCTTGATCATTGCCGTTCCAATTGGAATTTATGTTGCCTACCGGCGGGGTTCTTTCCTTGACCAAGCCGCGATCAGCACAGCCATGCTCGCCGCGTCAGTGCCAAGTTTCTGGACCGGACTCATGCTCCAGAGATACCTTGCCACCGATCTGGGCTGGTTCCCCGCATCGGGCTACGGCGGCCCAGACGCGCTTTTCTGGGAGCGAATGAGGCATCTGCTGCTGCCCTCGATTGTGCTCGGCATCGTCAATTCCGCACTCATCCTGCGCTTCACGCGCACATCGATGCTGGATATTCTGGGCGAGGATTTCATCCGGGCCGCACGCTCGAAAGGTATGGGTGAGGTGCGCGTCATACTACGCCATGCGCTCAAAAATGCCGCGATCCCGATCATAACCGTGATTGGCCTGACTTTTGCGCTGCTGGTGTCCGGCGCCGTTGTGACCGAACGCGTTTTCAATATCCCGGGCATGGGCAACCTCGTGGTCAGTGCGGTATTGCGCCGGGATTATCCTGTCATCCAGGGAACGCTGATCGTGGTCGCGTCACTTTATGTCCTTATCAACCTTTTGACGGACCTTGCCTATCTAATGGTTGACAAACGGGTGAAGTACTGATGGCCGACGCACCCAACTCTCCGGGCGAGGTGAAATTCCTCGATCTTCTTTTTTCGCGGCGCGCGGTTCTTCTGGCGCTGATTTTCCTTTCGGCCATTGTTTTGCTGTGCGCGTGCGCACCTTGGGTCGCGCGGGGTGATCCAGACGAGATGAATGTGCGCGCGCGCCTTACCGAACCCGGTGCCGATTACTGGCTGGGCGCCGACGCCTTTGGCCGGGATGTCGCCTCACGCCTGCTTTATGCCGGTCGTGTCTCGCTCGGCGTCGGGCTCGGCGTTGCCGCCCTCTCTTCGCTTGTCGGAATAGCCATTGGTCTATGTGCCGGATTCTTCAAGCGGTTTGACGCACCGCTTTCACGCCTTGTCGACGCGATGATGGCGTTTCCCGACATTCTTCTGGCCATTGCGTTGGTGTCGATCATGGGAGGTTCGGCGATCAACGTGGTCATCGCGCTTTCCATTGTCTATGCCCCGCGGATCGCTCGCGTCGTACGCGCCTCGACACTTGTAATCCGGGAGCTTCCATTCGTTGAGGCCGCAACCGCGCTCGGCGTGACGACCCCGTCAATCATGGTGCGCCATGTGCTTCCGAACATTCTGTCCCCGATCATCGTCCAGGCAACCTTTATTTTCGCCTATGCCATGCTCGCTGAGGCAGGTCTCAGCTTTCTGGGGGTGGGTATTGACCCATCGACGCCCACCTGGGGCACGATGGTCAACGAAGGCCGACAATATCTCGACCAGGCAATGTTTCTCATACTGCTGCCGGGGCTGGCCATCTCGATCTCCGTTCTGGCGCTTCAACTCATAGGCGATGGGTTACGCGACGCGCTTGATCCGCGTCTGGCACGGGGTCTCTGACATGGCGCTGACGCTGCGAAACTTCCGTCCCGTTGGGTTTGACGCCGCCCCATCCGAAATTCACATAGACGACAATGGGATGATCGCCGAAACGTCCCGGACCAATGCCAGGGTGGTCGACGCAAAGGGTTCATTCCTGTCCTCCGGATGGTGTGATCTGCACGTCCATGTCTGGCATGGCGGCACCGACATCTCCGTCCGCGCCTCCGACGCGGGCCGCCCGACAGGTGTGACCGCGATGGCGGACGCCGGCTCAGCTGGCGAGGCGACGTTTCACGGATTGCGGGAATATGTGATCGAGAAGCAGGCCGAGACGGTCCGGGCCTTTCTCAACATCGGATCTATCGGACTTGTCGCCTGCAACCGGGTCCCGGAGCTGATTGATCTCAGATTTATCGATGTGGACCGGATGCTGGAGGTGGCGGAAGCCAACTCGGATGTCATCTGCGGCATAAAAGTCCGTGCGTCCGGTGTGATTTCAGGAGCCTGGGGCATCGGTCCGGCCAGAATCGCCAAGCGTGTCGCGGAAATCCTGGACATGCCACTCATGGTTCATATTGGAGAGCCCTTGCCCCTGATCGACGAGGTATTTGACCTCCTCGGCCCCGGAGACATCGTCACGCACTGTTTTAACGGGAAGCGGGCCGGGTCGATCGCGGATACCCCGGCGCTGTTCGCCCAGGCCAAACGCCTGGCCGCAGAAGGCGTATTGATGGATATCGGTCACGGTCAGGCATCGTTTTGCTTTGAAACCGCACGGAAGGCGATCGGCGACGCGTTGCTGCCGTTCTCGATCTCGACCGATCTGCACAAACGCAATATCTGCGGGCCGGTGCATGATCTGGCAACCACCATGACGAAGCTTCTGGCCATGGGCTTGCCTTTCGATGAAGTGCTCTCCAGCGTCACCGAGCGCCCCCGGTCGGTTCTGGGACTGGGTGCCCGCAATGGACTGACACCGGGAGAGCGGGCGGATCTCACCGTGTTTGACCTCGTCGACAGTGATCTGGTCGCCACCGACAGTCAGGGCGCGACGGCTCGCCTGTCCAAAGTGTTTGAGCCGCGTTTCACCGTTCTCGGCGCTTCGGAGGAACCGGCGGCGCGGAGGGTCGCATGAGTGATACGATCCTCGACGTCCGGAACCTTAGGGTTGAATTCGGTTCGCGGGAATCGTCGGTAACGGCGTTACGGGACGTAAGCTTTTCTCTGCGAAGAGGGCGCACTCTGGCGCTTGTCGGCGAAAGCGGATCGGGCAAGTCCGTATCATCGCTGGCGATCATGAGGCTTTTGCCGAACAACGGGGCGATCAC
This sequence comes from Paracoccaceae bacterium, assembly GCA_965221405.1. Taxonomy (GTDB): domain Bacteria; phylum Pseudomonadota; class Alphaproteobacteria; order Rhodobacterales; family Rhodobacteraceae; genus JAPOUP01. Next base: position 686,519 of record CBDCSE010000001.1, read on the forward strand.
GGGCGGCGCCATCACCTATCGTTCCCGCGAAGGGACGCTTAGACAGATCGATAAGGCCGGACGGCAGATGATGCGCGGATTACGCGGTGCCGAAATCGCCATGATCTTTCAGGAACCCATGTCATCGCTCAATCCGCTTTTTTCAATCGGGGACCAGATCGGTGAGATGCTGATGCTACACACCGATCTTGATGCGGCCGCACGACGGAAATGTGTTCTGGAGATACTGGAACTGGTCGAGATCCCGGCCGCGGCGACGCGTCTGGGAACTTATCCGCATGAGTTGTCCGGCGGCATGCGGCAGCGCGTGATGATCGCTATGGCCTTGGTGTGCAACCCCGCATTGCTGATTGCCGACGAGCCCACGACAGCGCTTGACGTGACTATCCAAGCCCAGATCCTGGACCTTATGCGTCGGCTTCAGAAAGAGTTGGGCATGTCCATCCTGTTCATAACCCATGACATGGGCGTGGTGGCCGAGATGGCCGACGACGTGGCGGTGATGTATGCCGGTGCGATTGTCGAGCGGGCCGATGCTGAGACCCTTTTTGGATCCACGCAACATCCCTATACCGCGGGTCTTCTCGCCTCGATCCCGAGTTCTGGCCGGGGAGAGTGGGAGCGTCTGGTCCCGATTCCCGGTACGGTGCCGCCATTACATGCGATACCGGACGGATGTGCCTTCGCGCCGCGCTGCGGCCGCGTCCGGGATGGGTGCGAAGCACCGGTTCCGCTACGTGAGACCGGCGACGGCCACCACATCGCCTGCATCAACCCGGTTGAATTGGCCCATGCTTGATACTGCCGCCCATGAACCCCTAATACGGATCCGCAATCTGTCCAAGCGGTTCCACAGCCCCCGTGGCACCGTTCACGCGGTAAGTGACGTCAGTTTTGACATTCCGCGTGGTTCCATTACCGGACTCGTTGGCGAAAGCGGATCGGGAAAAACCACCCTTGGCCGAGCTTTGCTGCGATTGATTGAACCGAGTGAGGGCCAGACGATTTTTGACGGCTCGGATCTGAACGTGCTGAAGCCCAAGGCGCTGCGCACGATGCGTAAACGCATGCAGATCATTTTCCAGGATCCGGTTTCCTCACTTAATCCGCGGCTGAAAGTCGGTTCGATCATCGCCGAGGGGCTTCGTGCGCACGACGTAGGTACGTCGACCGGCAGGAAAGAGCGGGTTACCGCCCTGCTGGAAGAGGTTGGTCTTTCGCCTGACGCAATGTTTCGCTTTCCACATGAGTTTTCGGGAGGCCAGCGGCAGCGTATCGGCATCGCCCGCGCCCTAGCGCTGGAACCCGACTTTATCGTGGCGGACGAAAGCGTATCAGCGCTCGACGTCTCCATTCAGGCCCAGATCCTGAACCTTCTGCTTGAGCTGCGCGATCGGCGCAATCTCACGATGCTGTTCATCGCCCATGATCTGTCGGTGGTGAAGTATCTCTGCGATCAGATTGTGGTTATGTATCTGGGCCGCATCGCCGAAATCGGCCCTTCCCGGCACCTCTACTCCACTCCTGGTCACCCTTATACGCAGGCGTTGCTTTCCGCCGTTCCCGTGCCCGATCCAGCGGCGGTGCGCAATCGTACCATTCTGAAAGGTGACATTCCAAGCCCGCTCGATCCACCCAGCGGTTGCGTCTTTCGCACCCGCTGCCTTTACGCTGATGGGCCTTGCGCCGCCAAAGTGCCCGCCCCCCGTCGCGCGGGTGCAAACCACATCGTCTGCTGCCGGAAGTTTGATGTCGAAGACTGATCTGCAAACCCCTGAAGCCAGACTTGGTCGACTTGGGATCATACTTCCCGAAGCGCCACCTTCGCCGATTGGTGCGTTCTGTAACGTAAGGGTGCACGGCGAACTGGCCTATGTTTCGGGACAGGGTCCAGTGATGGCCAATGGTACGCCATTGCGGGGCAAGGTCGGGGGTGACGTCGATGTGGAAACAGCCCGCGAGCATGCGAAACTGGTCACGATCAACATGCTTTCGGCGCTCCGTGCCAGATTCGGTACGCTCGACAAAGTCACGGGCGTGGTAAAACTCCTCGGTCTCGTGAATGCCACAACCGACTTCGAGCGGCATCCCTACGTGATTGACGGTGCCTCGACCTTGCTGGCCGATGTATTTGGCCCCGAGGGTGTGCATGCGCGCTCCTCGTTTGGTGTCGCATCCCTGCCCAACCGTATCACCGTGGAGATCGAAAGCATCTTTTCATTGGACGTAGGCTATGACCGATAAACCACCCCTTGGACTTTCGCCCGTAATCAATGTGTCCGGCACGATGACAGGTCTCGGGGCATCCATCACATCTTCCGCCGTCCGTGATGCCACCGCTTCGATGATGGGCCATTTCGTCAACATGCACGAGCTGCAGACCCGCGCGAGCGAGGTCATCGAACGCCTTACAGGCGCCCAGGCCGGGTTCATGACAGCGTCGGCCTCGGCAGGGATCAGCCTTTCCGTCGCCGGCTGCATGACCGGTATCGATCCCGGCCGCGTGGAGGCCCTACCCCGCAACCCTGGCTCCAAACCCAGGATTGCGGTTCAGTTGGGCCATCTCTGCCATTACGGTGCGCCGGTGTCGCAGTCAGTCGAGATTGCGGGTGGAGAGATCCTGCCCGTGGGGCAATCGACGCTCTGCACAGACCACGCGCTTCGCACGGCCATGGGCCCAGAGGTTTCGGCAGCGCTTTTTGTCGTGTCGCATCATGTGGTTCACTACGGGCAGGTTCCGCTGAAACGCTTTGCGGACATTGCCCATGAGGCGGACATACCTGTCATCGCCGATGCGGCATCGGAATACGATCTGCGCGGATTTCTGGCCGATGGCGCGGATATCGTAATCTATTCCGGCCATAAGTTTCTGGGCGGACCCACCTCGGGAATTGTTGCGGGCAGGCGCGATCTGGTGCGTGCGGCATATCTGCAGAACATGGGGATTGGCCGAGGCATGAAAATCGGCAAAGAGAGCATCGCCGGCGCGATCGCCGCGCTCGAAGCCTGGGAGATGCGGGATCATGAGGGTATCAGGGAGCGGGAAAAGGCGGCGCTGGATCTCTGGACCGAGGCACTGGCCGGGATCGACGGGGTAACGGCAACGCCTGTCCCCGATCCGACAGGAAATCCGCTTGATCGCCTGCAGGTCATGATCGACGCCAGAAGATTGGGGGCGGACGCCTCCGGTGTAGCCTCCGCTCTGGCAAACCGGCCGACCCCGGTTATCGTGCGCAACCACGAAGTGGAGCTTGGATACTTTCAGCTTGATCCATGCAACCTCAAACCCGGCCAGGCCGAAATCGTGGCTCACGCGCTTCGCGAATTACTGACGGATCATGTCGCGCTCGGTCAGCTCCCGGAGGACCTTGCGTCGGCGCGAAATGGCGGAACGGACGGTTACCTCTGCTGGGGCAGAGAAGAAGGGGAATAGGCACCCTTGACGCCCATGTTGTCGCCAACACGCATGCCTATGATGATATCCATCACTCTTCGAATCAGTTCTTGAGGAAGAAGGGTTCGAAAGTAGCTGGCGGACGTGATGGGCACCTGTTGCGCCTCGATCACTGGATAACTGCGCCATAGGTCAGGAGCATAGCCGCGGCGTACTGGATATCTGTATGAAAGATTGGGGAGCCGGTTTCGATTCGAAACTCCGAAGACTCCATCCAATCGCATTTTCCCACCCCGGCCGGAAAAGCTTTGACGCCCTTCGGCGGGAAGCGAGGGCATCAGCTGGGCAATACGGCGCGGTCAACGTTCTTTGCGGCTCTGGTCACGGCCTGGATGAATTGCGGTAACTCCGCGCGTGCACGCGATTCAGGCAATACGATCGAGATTGTGGCGATACATGCCCCTTGTTCGTCACAGATGGGAGACGCGATGCAGGCGACGGCATATTCTGATGCACCCATCTGAACGGCAACTCGTGCCTTGAATTCGTTACCGGACACTTGAGCCAGCCGGTCCGCGTCGGTTTCAGCCAACCCGGTTTCGGAAGGCCGGGCCGTATCGGAAAAAATCTCGCGTCGTTCCTCGGCTGGAAGATGTCCAAGCAATAGACGGCCCGATGCTGTCCAATTTAGCGGAACCCGCGTCCCGACCTCGGACGCGACGTTGAAATGCCCTTTGCCGCGGACCATTCCTATGACGCTCATCATATCCTCGTCGCGGACGCAGATCTGCACCGTTTCCCCAACCTCGGCGCAAAGCCGTTCCATTTCCCGTCTGGCGTCGGCAAACGCGTCCATCCTCGCGCGATAGGTCAAGCCGTACCGCATAAGGCGTGGCCCGAGCCATAAAATGCCATCCTTGTCGCGGACAAGCATCGCACGGTCGACCAGTTCTTCGGTGATCTTGTAGACGGTCGAGGGAGGTGCTCCCACCACGCGTGCCAATTCGTAGGCATTCATCGGCTCAGCGCGCTCGGTCAGAACATCGAGTATCTGCAATGCCCTGTCGATTGCGCCCACTCGTTTCCTCGGGATTCCGCCATCCTTCACATGTCACCTGAACGACTGCCTGCGAATGTCTCGACCTAGCAGGATTTACATAGTTATGCAATGGGGCTTATATACTGAATCTTATGTAATAGGGCCTGTTGACACTCGGGTTGCGAATCGCCCGGTTCCGGGCCGTTTTCCGCCCCGGCGACCGCCGGAACGGCGGCGCGGCAGGACATGCAGGTGACACCATGAATGCGGACAGGACGGTATGACGGACGCCATGTGGGCGCGGACCGGGGACATGCTGCCGGGCAGGAAACCGGACCCCGGCGGCACGGCGGCGGACAGCCGCCTCCTCGTGGAGGCGGTGCCCGTGCGGTTCCGGCGCCGGGTGCTTTCGGGGGTTTCCGGGCGTGTCCCCAGCGCCCTGTCCGGGGATTCCGGCCCTGAACGGGTGTCCGTGGACGGAACGGTCGTCCAGGCGCCCCGGAAGGCGGCGGCGCCAGAAAAGGGGGGCCCCGGGTCAGGGAACCGGGCGTTCCAGGGGCGGCCTGACGACCAGGACCGTCGCCGTCGTGGACGCGCTCGGCTACCTGGTCCGCTTCAGGATCCCTGCCGCCCGGGCGCATGGCCTTCAGGGGGTGCCGGGGCTTCCGGGCGGGCTGGAGTTCGGGGCCTTCGTCGGCGACAGGGCGTCCGGCGCCGACTGGCTGCTGGAGGATCTGGACGGGCGCGGGGCGGAGGCGGCGGTCCCGCCGGAACGGAACCGGACGGCGCCGCGGGCGCGTGACAGGGAGATGTACGGGTGGCGGCACCTTGTGGACAGTTTCCTCGCGAAGCCCGGGGAGTTCCGGGCGACCGCGACGCGGTACGCCAGGACCGGCATGACACACCTTGCCCCAGATCCGCCCCCGGAAGATGCCGTTGCTCGGGGTCCGGGCGATCGGGGTGAACTCTGCAGAAGCAGACTGCTGCGCTGGCCCGTCTTCCGGATTGCGCCCATCCCCCACCGGCGCGCAGGACGGGTACCCGGCATTGGCGGTGAACGTCCGACCCATGACCGCCACGGTGCGCGCGCATTTGCGGGCCGTCTACGTCGTTCAGGCGGTGGCGATGGGCTGGCCACAGAGATGACAGACCAGTTTGGGGTGCCGGTGACAATCGATGCGCGCAAAGTCGATCGGCAGGAGATTTCCCTGCGCGCACGGGTGCTCAAATCGCTGTGGATGCCGGGATGCCGCTGGGTGAGGCAAGGCCGACGGTGGGGATTGCGACGGTCACTCCGTGGTCTGCGCGTTCCCCGGATCGATCGGGTTGCTGAGCAGGCCACCGGTGCCCCAGTCCGGCACGTCTGTTGATTGCGGGTCTGTTGATGGGTCGTTGACGCGTTCCAACTTGCCGTTGCTGCCGCATTCGCCCGTGCGATCTGTCGTCACGGTGATCCGATCCCACCGTTCGCCGACAAGATCAAGGTTGACGGCGCGGCACCTGTGTTTGAGCACAGGCTCCAGCGGACTGTGGGCGCAGGCCGGGTCGGCTCAGTAGATGTTCTGGCGGTAGAGGTTCTTGACGTGCGGGCAAAAGCGCATCCCGGCCATGGCAAAGGCCGCGAAGTTGATCTCGGTGTAGCCGTGGCTGTCGGTGTAGTGCTCGGCAAGGTCGAGATCGCTTTCATGGCAGTGAATGCCGTCGACCGCAAAGGGCGCGTCCCGATCGGCGCACTCGGCGGGCCGGCTGAAGAACGGTGCGTAGTTGTCGGCGATGAAGGAATAGAACTCGAGCGCGAAGTCGTTGAAACGCGTGCTGTACGTGCGCTGCAAGACTTTGGGTCTATCCCAACAAAGGCCCCAAAGGTCCCACGGGATTCGGCGATCTGGGGTGAAACCGGCACTTCGCGGGCCTCCCGGCGAAAAATGACCCCGCGAGAAGCTCGTACGGCGCGATCAGGGGTCTTCTATGGGGGTCATGGGAAAACCATGGCCACCGTCCAGGCTTCCCATGGGATGAGCGCGGATGATTGGCCTGCTTGCCTTCCAGTCGCTTCAGTTCTACGCCCCGATGATTGCAGGTCGCTACACTTACGGCAGTCTGATCAGGGCGCTGAGGAAGGCGAAGCCCGCGCCGAGAACGGCGACGGTCAACACAATCTGAGCAATGCCAAAGCCGATGGTCCAGCGCTGGTTGTCCCTGTCACGCTTGGCACCCTCGGCATCGCGCCTCGCCATGTCTTAGGCCAGGTGCGCAATGTCCGTCCGATATTCAGCCTGCGTCGTGTTCATGCGTTTCTCCGGGACGGCAACCTGCCGGGCGAGCGCGTGAATGTCCGGCGCGGCGCTCATGTCTGAACATAGTCATCCGCACATGCGCCTGGCAAGCCCACACGAGCGCTATCCCAGCAAAGGTCCCAAAAGTCCCACGGGATTTACTGCATTGAGCTGATGTGACGGGATTTTCGGCGTTTCGGCGTCTCCAGTGTATCGGACTCCGGATCATACCAAATCGCCAGTTGAAAAGGTGACGGTCTTCCCTGACTTGGATCCGGTGACGTCTTGCGCCATGCCCATCCTGCTTGAGGCACTGCTACCGCGGAAGGCGTCAAAAGAAAATCGAAACTATCCATCAGGGCGCAGACTCAACCCGTACCTTCAGCAGGTTGCGCGCCTCGTGCCCGCAGGCGATGGCGACCAGATGGACGGGCTCCCGGCGATCCCGGTATCTGTCGGCGTAGCCCCGCGCCCGCATCTGGGTGAACGCCGTCTCCAGCGCGGCTTCGGCCGCGTCCGCGTCTTCCGCCATCTTGAACTCCAGCACGAAGACCTGCCCGCCCAAACGCACCACCATGTCCGCGCGGCCGTGGCTGGTGGCCTCCTCGGCCCGCACGTCCACCCCAATCGCCCGGAAACACATGTGCAGGAGACCGGCATACCAGGCCTCATAGCGCGCCAGGTCACCCGTGGCGTGCCACTGGTAGGGAATGCTGGCCAGCCAGGCCCTGAGCGTCTCCGCAAAGCCGCCGAAGTCGTTGGCCTCAAGAAGGGACCGCAGTGTTTTCCCTTCTTCCAGGGGCACGCGTTTCCGCGCGTCGAGATGTGCCAACAGCCCTTCGTTCAGACTGAGCCTGACCTCCTGGTTGGGATAGTCCAGCCGATAGGAAGTTCTGTGACCCTCCCGCCGCTCGTCAACGATGGTGAGGTATCCCGTCTGGAACAGCAGCGCCTCGGCACTGATATCATCCACATCGAACTTGGAGACTAGCGACCGGTGGGCCATCCGGTTCTCCAGTTCCCGCAAACCGACGGATTTTGTCTTCAGGGTTTCGAAGAGAAAGGACGGTGAGCCCGTCTCGAACCAGTAGGGTTCAAACTCCCGATTATCAAAGAGCAGCAGCACGTCGAAGGGATTGTAGAGCCGCTCCTCGCCCAGCCAGCTGTAACCGTTGTACCAGGTGCGGATCGCGTCCCGGTCCAGCCCCTCGAGCTCCGGCGCGAACACGGTGTCGATATCGGCATCGGTGTAGCCGCATATCGCCGCAAAGCGGGGATCCAGGCTGATGTCCTTGAGATTATTCATGTCCGAGAACAGGCTGACCTTCGAGAACATGCTCACTCCGGTGACAAGGACGAAGCACACATGCGCGGCGCTGCCCTTGATCATCCCGTAGACACTGCGCAGCGACTCACGGTTGGCCCGCGCCACATCGGGGTCGTGCAGCCCGTCGAGGATCGGCTTGTCGTACTCATCCACGAGGATCACCACCCGCTGTCCCGTCGTGCGGTGGAGACGTTCCAGCACATCGAACAGATACTCCGGCGCGGTTGGCCATGTTGACGCGGCAAGCCCGGCCCGGCGCTCAATCGCTGTCAGTTGCGCCAGAATGCTGCGCTCAATGTCCTCCGGTCCGTCATACCTCCTGTCAAAGCTGAGCCGCACCACGGGGTGGGTGACCGACCAGTCCCAGTGATCATGGATGTCCAGCCCCCTGAACAGTTCCTCCCGCCCCGCGAACAGGGCCTTGAGCGTATCAACCAGCAGACTCTTGCCGAACCGCCGCGGACGGGAGAGGAAGTAATGGCGCCCCCCCTCCACCAATTTTCGGATCAGGGGTGTCTTGTCAACGTAGTAGAAGTTTCCGCTCCGGATTGTCGCGAAGTCCTGGATGCCGATGGGCAGAGACTGACGGGTCATGTTAACTAACCCTCACTTTGCGGCGCTACACTAGGTTATTGCACATGCCGCTTATGCGTTTTTGCGGCGCATATTTCGGGAGAGGTCATAATTGTTGGCGAATCTGGCTTTGGCAGTCTGATCCACAAGCCAGCGCAGATGGTAAGGTTTACCTTTAATGCGTGACCACGTCACAACCGATAGACGAACATCATTGCACATCAATTGATCGATAATCCGTGCTGGCATCAGGGGATAGCAATCCTCATACTCCCTAAGGGTTTTGTAAGCCGTCCACTCCCCTATGTAGTCAGAATAAATCGCTGACCTTTTGTCTGGAAGTCAATCGATTATCGGCAACACCCGGAAGATTGACAACCAGAATTCCGGATTTCTTGTTGACTTTCCACTCGTTGGTTTGAAGCCTCCGACTTCCAGTCGGATATTGCTTCAGCGAGAACGAATCGTGTTATGACCATATCCTCCCGGAAATGAGCCGTCGGCTCATTTCCGGGAGGATATGGTCATGCAGTTTCGTATCCGTCCCCCCAAAGACCGCCATCTCCGGTCCCGTCCGCAGGATGGAAGCCCGTCCGTCCCACAGGATCCGGCGCGGGTCCCGCGAAATCCGGAAGAGGTGCCGGGGACGCCGGTTCCGGGGCCGGGGCCACTTCCCGGCGACCACCGACGCCATCGCGGACGGACCCGTACTCGGTATCCTGACAGGCACCTCCCTGACGCTACCGGCGCCAGCCGGTAGTTATTCACTTGACTTGACTTGACCGTCAATCATGCGGGGCGTTGTCGATAGATTTCCATGCCTCTTTATCTTGGATTGCAGAAAATTGATGGATTCTTACTTCCGCGCACCTGAAACACGCAAAAGTTAAGAAAACTTGACACCCCTGTACAAGAAACTAACTTTCGCGCACTTGAAACACGCGGAGGTTCGAAATTGCTCTATCTCGTCGGCGAAAATCTGGACAAGGCGCGGGCCCACTATCAGGCCGAAACAGGCAGGATCGTAAAGCTCATGCGCGGCATCTACGCAGATGCCGACGAGGACGTTGATGATACAGTGCTAAGACATGCCGTGCGTATCGCCAACTACCTATACCCGCGAGCCTATTTGTCGTCAGCGAGCGCAGTCCTGTTGGCACCGACCCGGGATGGACGTTTGTTCATTAGCGGCCCGCGATCCCAGCGTACCCGGATCAGGACGCTGGAGATCATTCAGAATGTCGCGCCAGCCCATCCCTCCACCGCACAGGCCCTGATCGCGGATGGACTCGGCGAATTCCGAATCGATGTTTCTTCGCTCCGACAGCGCTTCCTTGAAGCCTTTCGACTGCGCAGCGAACACGCTGCCTCAATTGATGAGAAGATGCGTGCGTCGCTCACGGCGCGTCTGATCGACGAATACGGCGATCCCAAAGGGGCCGCTGACGCCTTGTGGGCTCTCGCACGTGAAAATGAATGGTACCGCGAGGGCGAGCAGGCCGAGCGCTATCTTCTGAAATCTCCATCGCTAATTGAGGTACGCAATGAAGCTGCGCTCAGCTTCACTGTGGCATGGCACGGTCAGCCGATCGGCGAGCTGCGCCATGACGGCTTCGAGTGGCGCTGGCTGGCCGAGACAGGCTTCGACCTGCCTTTGGTTGGGCAGCGTAAGCCTGGCAAGCTACCGTCCTTCATTCTTTCGCTCCTGCCCGAAGGCTGGCTGGAACGCGTTCTAAAGGAAAGCGACGAGCGAGCGCTGCTACGTTCCGGCAAGCGTTATATGTCAAACATCACAATAAGCTCTGGTCCAGACGAGATCGCTGCGCTGCCGGAAGATCGCCTGTCCACCCGCCTTGATCAATTCAGCGACGATGGCATGTTCACCGGTCGTTATGGAGGACCGGCACGGGGTGATATCGAGCAGAGCTTTGAAAAAAACCTCGCACGACTATTTGCTAGCGCGCAAACACCGCGTCTTTCAGGCGTGCAGATCAAGGCGCCAATGTTTCTTGATTCGCAGGGGCTTCTGGTTCCCGGCATCACCGAGCCCTTTACACATATCCTGAAACCCGCTGGTACCAGCGGGTTTCAGGCGCTGCCAATCGTCGAGTATCTGTCGATGACCTTGGGGCTGGCCGCCGGACTTGAAGCGCCGGCAATCGCACTGACCGGCATGCCGGACGGGATGCCACCGGCACTAGTCGTTGAGCGCTTTGATATTCGTAGTGGCAGTGATGATAACCGCCTTATTGCGCTGGAAGACATGTGCTCGGTTCTCGATCTGCCCCCTGAAGCCAAATATGACAGCACCATCGAGCGGATCGCGCGTGCTGTGCGTCCGCTCTCAACCGCGCCCGAAGCGGACCTGTTGGTCATTCTAAAGCGCGCACTGTTTTCCTGGCTCATTGCCGACGGGGATATGCACCTCAAGAACCTTGCCCTGCTAAAGATCGCGGTGCCGGGCTCAGATACCTTTCGTAGCGTACGGGTGGCACCGCTATACGATGCCGTAACCACCCGTGTTTTCCCAAGCCTCGAGAATGACCGCATGGCTCTCAAACTGGACGGCAAGGATGACCGGCTGCGCCGTGCTGACTTGCTACGCATGGCAAAAACCGCGGGGATACCCACACGTGCCGCCAATTCCTCTATGGATGAGCTGCTGGCAGGTGTTGCTACTGGCCTCGATCGGATTGCCTTACCGGCGGTCCCGAATCTCGATGCTGAACTGACCGCCAAGGCCGACCAGATGCTGGAGATATGCCGCAAACGTCGCGCGGCTTGGGACTAGGGCCGGTGTAGGCCTTCAGGTTACTGGACTTGTCAAGCTGGTCAGTCAGTTGGTCGATTGACAGGGCCATCCTGATCACCGGGGACACGGACTGCCGGTGATGAAGCGCACCCGAACGGCCGTGCCGCAGGTCGTGCCCGTGCAGTTCCCGAAGCGGCGCCTCGTAAGGGAATATGGCAATCTGAATTCCAGATGCCGGAAGAGTAGCGGAGATCACAGCGTTGAGACGATTGCCGAGTGATCACCAATTCCTGTCAACTGTTCAGAAAGTCAGGTGACTTCGTAACGAAAGATTGACCCGACTCCTGCGCACGAACGCTGAACCATGACACACGACATCGGGATGCGCATGGGCAACGATGCTGGAATCACCGGCAGGGTGCTGATAATTTAAGGCTGCGTTCACTGATGCGGGAGGTGAAACTCGTGCATAATGCAATCCTGGACAAAAGGAGCGAGATCGCAGCGGTGTGCCGGAAACATCGTGCGGCGCGCTTGGAGGTGTTTGGTTCGGCCGCGCGCGGCGAGGATTTCAATCCTGAGACCAGTGACGCTGATTTTATTGTTGAGTTCCTCCCGCCCCTTCTGCCAGGAGTTGCACGGCGTTACTTCGGGTTGGCATTTGACTTGGAATCCATACTTGGCCGCAAAGTCGATCTCCTCACTGAGGGTGGGATAAAGAATCGCTATTTTCGCGAGGCGATCAACGAATCTAGGGAACTTGTCTATGAGCCGTGACTATACAGCGGGGCTACAATTTGACGCCTATCTTGCCAACACGGAAAAACTGGATTCTGTTGAGCGCAGGCTGATTACCATTGGTGAGGCACTGAACCAACTCGATTCCGTCGCACCCGATCTGGCAGAAAAGATCCCCAATCTGCGAGAGGCGGTTGGCATGCGCAATCAGCTGACCCATGTGTATCACGATGTCGAACAGATAATCGTCTGGGATACAGCGGTCAAAGATGTTCCGGAAATGCGTCGGACTGTTGATACACTGCTCTCCGAACTGTCTCCCCCAAGTCCGTCTGAAGAGCGCGGTTCCTCCCCTCAACCTGCAGCCAAACCCGAACCGCCAAAGACAAACGACGACGATCTCCTCAGCTGGCAAAAGCCACCCTCTCCGTTTGACTGATAAAGATGGAGATGTTGTCACTTGCAGTAAGGCATGATACATCAACAATCTGTGGAAGTCTGAGACAGTCACCCAATAGATAGCTCTTGCCATCGCGGAGATCGTAGAGTTCCGCGATCTCGAACTAGCGTGCGGCCTCGGGTGCCTGCTGCGCGATAAGCGAGAGACATGAGTCATCCTCTGTGACCCGCCAACCGTCGCATGTATCTCAATAACGTCCTCACAACCATCTGCTTCAGGACGGGGGAGACTCCAGCGGACCTGTCGCGGCCCCTCGCCCACTATGACGACATCAACCACGGCGGCACAGCAGGCGGGTGCTATGCCTTTGCTGACCTCAATGGCCCCAGCCACCGGAAAAAGGTCAATGCCTGCCAGTGCGGGGCCCGGAACGGTTCCGGCCAGTGGGCGCGGACCGATGCCGATGACGGCTTCACATACATCAGCAGCCCCGGCTACCGGACCACGCTGGGCTGCACCACGAACTGACCGGCATCAGACACCATCCACACGGGGCGGCCTGCGGGTCGCCCCTTTTCGTAATTGCGACGATTCCAAACTGAGACACTATCTTCGAAAGATGGGTGTAGTTCAGATTTTTTGACAATCGGCTTACCGAACCGGCTTGAACTGACGGAGTCGACCGGAAATTGCCATTAGAACCAACCAAACGGGACCCCGGCGCCACTCCGAAGCGCAACGCCGGGCCCTTCCCGGAGCGAGGGACTGGCCCGAGCGGAGGAAAGGGCCCGGCGTTGCGCTTTCCGCGCCCTCCGACCCCCCGATTCCGCACGGGAACGGCTCGGTCCCTTCGAATCGGAGCGTAGCACCGCCCGCCAGGCGGCGCAAGGCATGCCGGCAGGCGCGCCGGGGAAGGCCCGCGGCGCGTGGGGGACGATCCGGACGCCGGAGGTTCCCTCAGGGAGGCCGCGCCCGCAGGAACGCCTCGGCCGGCGTCAGGTAGCCCAGCGCCTTCCTCGGACGCGCGTCCGTGCGGTCCTGCACGGCCCTGACCTCCGCGTCCGTCACCCTGCGCAGGTCCGTGCCCTTGGGCAGGTACCCCCGCACCAGCATCCATGTTTCGGTCCAGGCCCGGATCCGGGCTTTTCCTTCGGTCTGCGGGCCACCGGATCCGGGTTCCGCGCACCGCTTTCCACCGGCGGTGCCGTGCGGGCATGCCAGGACAGTCCGGCCACGGTGCCGTGAACGGCCATTGATCCGTTCCGGGCCCGGCCAGGCGTCAGCCGGCGGGCGCCGACCTGTCCTCCCACATGCGCCGGTCGCGCGGGAGGACATTCGCGGTCACGGCGGGCCCGCCCATGACCGCGGTCACGGCGACCTTGTGGTGCCTTGCCCTTTCCCGGAGCCGGCCGTACAGCGCCTTCATCTCCGGGCCGGACATGCAGGCCGCCATCGCCGCCATGCGAGGCACGTCCCCGGGCCGCCTCCGCCCGCCGCCGATGTGGCGCCCGCCCCTGAGCGTCCCGCTGTCGCGGGCGATCGGCGCCACGCCGCCCGGCGCCGCGGCCTGGCGGCTGCCGATGGCGCCCGGCCCGCCCGTCCAGGCGACCGGGGACGCCGCCGTGACCGGGCCGATGCCCGGCACCGGGGCCGGGATGCGGTGGCTCTCCGCCAGGCCCTCCGGGCCCCTGCCGGGTTCCCCGGTCCGCCGGTCATACCCGCTGACGGCGGCGGCCGGTTCCTCAAGCACCCCCGTGACCGGCCCTTCCGGATCGGGCTCTCCGACCCCGGCGGGAACCGCCTCGGCCCGGTGCGCCGGTCGACGGGGGCCTCCCGAAGCCCCGGCATGCCGCGGAGCCTGCCGGCGGTCACGTCCGCCGGCGCCGTTGCCGCCATGTCCGGGAACGCGGCGCCGGGGGCCGCGGGCACCCCCGCGCCGGCCCTGCCGGTCCTCCCCGGCGCGCCGCCGGGCCGGGGGAGGTCCCGGCACTGGCGCGGGTTGACGGTGACGGCCCGGAAGCCCCGGTGCATCCGCCCCGTGGCCTCCATAACGACCCGCTTCACGCCGCCCTCCCTCAGGAGGCGGGCGGCCCTGCGCAGGCCGTCGGTGTCGCTGGTGGCGCTGCCGTCCCGCCCGCCGGGTGGATGTCCGGTGTGTGCCCGCGCACGTCCATTCCGGCGCCTGCGGTGGTCATGGTCTCCCGCTCCCGTGCCCGTGACGGTCCGGTTCCCGGACCCGGCATCCATCGGGACGCGGGAGGCTGACGGGAGGACGGGCCGACCACGCTGGCGCACGGATCCGCGAATGCGATCCAGGGCCGTTCCGGTCCGACCCGTCCTGCGGGGCCAGGCCCCGCTCCGCCGCCGCCAGGCCTGGCGGCGGCGGCCCCGGACCCGGCACCGGCCGGGAGGGCGGCGGGAGCAGGGGACGGCTTTTCAACGGGAATCCGCCCCCGACTTCCGCAAAGCCACCTCCCCCGGTCAGTGCCGGTTCGCTGGGCATACGAGGCCGTTGGTGTGCCCGGTCGGGCCGCGCTCCCGGGAGTGGCAGGGCCGCGCGCACGGGAAGTCCGCGCCGGGCGCCCCGGCCACCCGCGCGTGGTCCGCGAACTCCCTGCCGCTGTCGGCGGTGACCGTGTGCACCGCGGCGCGGTGCGGCCCCGGAAGGCCGGTCATGGCGGCCCCGACCGCGGCCGCCGTCCTGCTGCCGGCACGCCGCAGGAGCGTGTATCTCAACGCCCGGTCCACCAGGGACACCACGGCGCCGCCGGTGCCCTTGCCGTTGATTCGTGTCCGCCTCCCGGTCGCCGACCCGCGCCTTCGCCTCAACCACCGCCGGGCGCCCGGGGATGTCCACCCGGCCCGGGATGTGGCCCCGGCCCGCGTGGGCCCCGCCCCTGCGGTTCGGCCTCTTTCCACGGCGCCGCAGGTGCCGCCACAGCCCGCCCCCGGCCCTGCGGTCGGCGTGGACGTGCCGGCATGTCCACTGGCGCCCCGCCATCGGCTCGCCCTCCTTCCGGAGGCGACCGGAGATCCGCTCCGGGCTCCATCCCTCGGCCAGCCGCCCTTCCACCAGCGCCATCGGCTCCGGCGTCATCCTGCTGGGCACCGACGGGGCGGCGCTGCGCCGCGCCTCGGACCTCCGCTGCGCTTGGGCGTGCCGGCAGGCGCGCTTTCCCGGGTTCCGACGCACCCCGCGCCAGACCGTCGTGCGGTCACGCCCCAGCTGGCGGGCGATCGCCGGGCTGGAAAGTCCGCTTTTCATCAGGGCGTGGATCCGGGATCTCCCGGGGTGGGTCAGGTGGCGCTGGCCCTCGGGCATGACGGTCTCCCAGTCTGGTCACCGGGACTGTCGCCGCCATCCGGCCGATTCGCAGCATCATGTGCCGCCTCAGCCAGAACTCACCCACATCGGGTGTTGCACTTCACTGTGGAACGGGGGGGGGGGGGGGGAGTAAAAATGGTGCAGCGTGAGCATGCATCAAAAAATCTGAACTGCACCCTCGAAAGTATGCCCTTGCTTTCCGATCGCACATCGGATAGGAAATGGATACGCATCTATCTGGAGGATTCATCATGAGATATCTGCACCCCCCCCCCCCCCCCCCCCTCAACCTGACACGGCTCACGGCGGCCCTCCCGGCCCGTCTCGCTGCCCTGCTGGTGGCCCTCACGCTGGTCCAGACCGCGCACGCCCAGACACCGCCTGACTGCAACAACAGCATCTGCACCGCCCGGGTTGCAGGTGTCTACGGCAGCAGGGTCGTGGACGGCTGCGGCGACCACGCCACGCCGGGCCGCTTCAAGGTGATCCTGTCGAGCACCAACCCCAACGTGGAGCGGTCGAGCTTCAAGAGCGGTATCAGCCTGAATGTGGAAAAAGACACATCGCACGGGAGTGCCGACATGTTCCGCGACTTCGAGTGGCGCGGCGGGTCGAGAAACAGTTGGAATGATTTGGTTCCAGGAACTTTCGGACATATCGCATTTTATGGCGGCAGTCTTGGCGAGAACATCGTCGAGGTGCGGCCCAAGGCCGACGCCCACATCTGGAGCAACACGGGCGAGCTGGTGATTCCGGTCATCAAGGTGCAGCGCAGCACCGGCAACCGGAACTACGCGCACACAGGCGAGACCTACCTCCTGTTCACCGGAGGCAAGGGCTGCGCGCGGGTCGGTCCGGGTGGCGGATTGCTCGGCGGCAACCAGTGACGCGACCGGGCCGCGCATCCTCAGTTTCTCGGCAACCGCTCTTCCAGAATGGCTTCAATGCGCGTCAGGCTGTTCGCGAGGTCCGTGATGCCCGCGCCCTGGGAAGGTGGCCTTCAACCCACTCCCGCTTGCCGTGCGCTACGCCGGGATCGCCCAGCCAATTCCGTGGCTCGGCAGCCGGACCCTCGGGATACGCTTCCTTTGAAAGTCCGGGCGCACATTGTTCCCTTCAGTTGGGAATCAAGGCTAGCCAGTCCCCGCAGATGCGGGCGATGATGCCCGGTTCCGCATAAAGGGATTTCCCGGCGGGCGCGAAGGCGGCGGTCAGGGCGGCTTGATCCGCCGCTGTCAGCAGCGCCGCCGCCTCCAGCACCACGGTACCGCGGGGTCCGCATGGCGGCGGCCGACCGGAGATCGGTGAACGTTTCCAGAAATCCTGTGCGGGCATTGACCTCCCAGAGCAGGTCGGTGATCCGGATCCGGGGAATCACCGCATCAACGCGCCTTGGAAAGACATTACCGGATTGGTGACGCTGGAGAACCAGCGCGATCCAAAGACCGGCGTTGCCGGATGGCGGTTCATCCCTGAGTCGGTTTGGTCCCGTCTCGGGAAGTGAATCCCTCAAACATCCCTTCAAGCCGCGCCATGCGCTCCCGAAGGTCGCCTATTTCTCGGCGCAGTGTTCGGTTCACATCCCACAAAAACGCGAGAATGCCGATGACTCCGGCAAGCGTTATCCAGTCTGTCGATATTGCCATCGTTGATTTCCCATTCGTGGATTACGACGAACACATATGCACGGTAACGCATAACCACGTTAGGATAAAGTTTCGAAAGTCCGGGCGCACATTGTTCCCCTCAGTTGGGAAGCAAGGCTAGCGGGTTCCCGCGGATGCGGGCGATGATGCCCGGTTCCGCATAAAGGGATTTCCCGGCGGGCGCGAAGGCGGCGGTCAGGGCGGCTTGATCCGCCGCTGTCAGCAACGCCACGCCGATGCGTTCATGCGCCAGGCGAATCAGCGCAGCTGCGGAGCGGCCCGCCGTCTCCTTCAGCGCCGCGGTACAGCGGCCCCTCCCCTCGTCCGACAATGCGCAGCCCACAGCGCGGTACCTGATCCCGTGTGTCCGGGGCCCACGTAGCTCTAGGCCATATGACACGCTCGGAATTCTTCCCCGGAATCCGGAGACGGTTCATCGGCACGACTTCGGGAGATCGTGAACGGCGATGTTTCCAGCCAAGGCTGGACAGATCCATGAATCCCATGTCGCCTTTCGGATTTCCCTTCCGGCGAACCCGTGGCTCACGCGATCGCGACTGCATGCCACACGTTCTTCACCGTCATGTAGTTATCCAAGCCTTCAGTGCCACCTTCGCGGCCATAGCCGCTGGATTTGACGCCGCCAAAGGGCGTTTCTGGCATCGAGGCCTCCAGCGTGTTAATTGACAGGTTGCCCACCTCGACTTCGTCCACGAGACGGTCGATATAGTCGGCACGATTGGTGAAGGCATAACCCGCTAGACCGTACGGCACCGAATTGGCCCGCTCGATGGCATGGTCCAGCGAAGTGACCGGGTTGACCACCGCAACGGGCCCAAAGGGTTCCGCCTTCATTATCCGTGCGTTTTCCGGGACATTCAGCAAGACCGTGGGCTGAAAGAAATAGCCCTTGCCAGCAAGGCCCCCGCCGCCCGTCCCGAGTGTCGCGCCCTTGGCCAGAGCGTCCTCGACGAGTTCGGTCAAGGCGGGCACGCGGCGATCGTTCGCGGTTGGGCCCATTTCCACACCTGCGTCCATGCCGTTACCCACGATGGTCTTCTCGGCCTGTTCGATAAAAGCCGCGGCATAGGCATCAAAGACGCTCTCATGCGCGAAAAACCGCGTGGGCGAGGTACAGACCTGCCCCGTGTTGCGCATCTTGCGGATTGCCCCGGAGACGGCTGCCGATCGCACATCGGTGTCCTCGCATACGATCACCGGCGCATGGCCGCCCAACTCCATAAGCACCCGCGTGTCATGCTGCGCCGCCAGCGTGGTCAGATGCCGCCCGACAATGGTGGAGCCCGTGAAAGCCACGAGCCGCACAGGGTCTTTCGGGATCAGGTAGCCCGAGATATCAGCGGGACTGCCGAAGACGAGGTTCAGCACGCCCGGCGGCAGTCCCGCGTCCTCAAACGCCTTGGCGATGTGCAGTGCGCCGGCCGGCGTTTCCTCGGCCGCTTTCAGAATGACCGAGCAGCCCGAGGCCAAGGCCCCCGCGATCTTCCGCGCGGGCTGGCTCATCGGAAAGTTCCAGGGGGAGAAGGCCGCGACCACGCCAACGGGCTGGTGATGGACCGCGAATTTATGCCCTCGGGCGGCAGGGATAATCCGGCCATAGGTCCGCATGGCCTCACCGGCGTCCCATTCAAAGAACTCGGCACCTCGGGTGACCTCCAGACGCGCCTGTCTCAACGGCTTGCCATGCTCCAGCGTGATCGAGGTCGCGATCTCTTCTCGCCTTTCGCGCATCAGGGCAGCGGCGCGTAGGATCGTATCCGCACGGTCCCGTGGAGAGATGTGTTTCCAGAGCTCATACCCTTGGACCGCGGCACTGAGTGCATCGTCCAGATCGCCTTCTGACGCGCGGGGAAGACGGCCAAGTTCCTCTTCCGTGGCAGGATTGATCACCGGCATATCCGATCCTGTCTTTCGCCATTCGCCGGCAATGAACAGATCGAGATCGGGATACATAACGGCGCCTCCGGTTTGCCTTGGGTCCAGATCAACCGTCGCTAACATGCGCTTCAAGTGAATTGGAGGAATACTGATATCAGATTAGGGAATATCAGGCCTGCCTGGACTGCGCCGCCACATGCAGCGCGGTTTTGAATGCGCGGCCCGCTGGCGACAATTCACCATCGGCACGAAGCGAGACACCGACCGGCCCCTGTCCGAAGGGGACCGTCCAGTCGAGTTTAACCAGATGGCCGTTGCGGACGTCCTGCGCGACGACCTCGGCAGGCATCAGCCCGATCAGAGGGCGCGAAAGCAACAGCGCTCGGTTTGTCAGGTAGGACACGCTTTCAATCGAGACCGGAGGCATATATTGCTGCTGGCCGACAAAGAAATGGTCGGCCTGCCGCCTTAACGTGGTTTCCAAAGGCGGCAAAATCCAACCGAAGGGCTTTGTCTGGGCAAAGGTAATCGCTTTTTTCTTGGCCAAAGGATGGCCAGGCCCTGCGATTGCGAGAATGCGGTCCTCAAACAGTTTCTCTTGCCTGATCTTCCTGCGATGACGGTGCGAGGGGAGACGCCCGACCACCATGTCAATCTCTCCAGACAGAAGGCCCGGCATCAGTACCTCATTTGTGCCTTCGCTGATCTTGATCGCAACATTCGGACGCTCGGCCAAAAGCAGATCCATGGCCTGGGGTAGCAGGCTTGCCGAGGCGGCTAACAACGTACCCACGACAACGCGTCCCGAACTGCCCTCGTTGAGGTCATCCAGCTCCTGCGCAGCATTTGAGATTTGGGCAAAGATCAGCTTGCCATGACGGATTAGAGTCCCGCCGAAGACCGTTGGGACAACCCCGCGATTTGTTCGGTCGAACAGAGTCACCTCGAAATCCAGCTCCAGATCCTGTATCATCTTGGTCGCAGCGGGCTGTGATATCCCCAGAGACCGCGCGGCGTTCTGGATGTTGCCGTAAGTGCCTACCGCCACCAAAAGGCGCAGCTGACGCAGTTTGAGCCGGGTCAGCGCCCGGTCAACGATGCGGGCATGACGTTCGATCACAGCGAGATCCTCCGGGTGACCTGATCGAGCTTGCTCAGGACGCTCATGGCCGCCAGCGCGGATGAGCGCGGATTGCCAGGCAGGGAATTACCGTTGATCTGGAAGTGAAACTGCCCGAAATCGCCCGTGGCGGTGACCTCGTGGACATTGCGCGTGATCGTTGCGTCGGCGATCAGTTGAACTTGAGTGCTGTCAAATCCAAGACCGGCCAGGGCGACCGCGGCCGCGACATTGGCGTTCTTGGGATAATCCAATGCCGCCGCGCGCGCATTGCCTCTAAAATGCACGTGCGCCCCTTCCGACAGCGCGTCCAGATCCAGCTTTCGCTCTGCGGGTGACCCCTTCCACCCTTGAGGTGGCTTGCGGCCCGTGTAGGTGACGCTTGTCAGTGTGCCGATGCGTGCGGCACTCAGGCAATCCAGTGCGCCAATGGCCCCACTGGCAAGATGCAACCTTGCGCCGCCGTCCTGTGCGGCCTGCGCCACGGCGGCCTCTGTGCCTGGATCAGCCAAAGCGCCGAGTGAAACCGTAATCATGTCCATCCCGCGCCTCAGAATTTGCGGGCCGTAGGTCGCGAGAGCCTGATGCCCCGCGCAGTCAATTACCAGGTCAAGATCAGACGGAAGCGCGTAGACCGACCCAACCTCCAGATCAGCGTCCGGTGCAACCCGCTCCGGGCGCAGCAAGATGGCCCTAATCTCATGCCCTCGACTGTCGAGCGCGGATGAAACATAACGCGCGATCGCGCCTTTTCCGATCAGTCCAATTTTCATGGCGCAACCTTACGACGGATAGTTTGTTTCGGGAATTGGAAAGACGCAGATATTCGAATTTCATATACCCACTTACGCGCTTCACCTTGGACCGCGGGCGCGCAATGCTATTTGCTTGGTGCAATCAACTCTGCAGGCGCCCAATCATGAAATACACCAGACACGACGCCAAGGCCTATGCGCGTGAGCATATGACAGGCATCTGGGCCGCGGCCCTGAACACTTTCAACGCTGACCTGTCATTGGACGAAAAAGGGCTGCGTTCGAATATCCGCCATTGGATCGACGACCTTGGCATCCAAGGTCTCTTCATCGCGGGCAAGCAGGGCGAGTTCTGGGCGATGAGCCTGGAGGAACGCAGGCGCAACATGACGATTGCGGTCGAGGAATGTGCTGACAAGGCCGGAACAATCATGTCGATCTCGGACCAGAACATGGACACTGCGCTTGAATTGGGCCGGCACGCGCAAGCAATCGGCGCGGATTACGTGGTGGTCCATGCACCCATGCTGAGCTTCTGCCAGGAGCGCGGCGAGCTTCTCTACCGTTATTACAAGCGCTTCTGCGACGAGTTGGACATAGGCATCGCCATGTGGAGCCATCCTGACAGCGGCTACCTTATGCAGCCCGAGGACTGTGCGCGGATTTCTGAGCTGCCCAATATCGTTGCTATCAAATACTCGGTCCCGCGCGAGATGTATGTGCGCCTGACCCATATGGTGGGCGACAGGATCCATGTCTCAACCTCAGCAGAGCATGAATGGCTGGACAATATACTTGAACTGGACTGGAAGCTCTATCTCTGCTCATCGCCGCCCTATCTCCTGCAGACCAAGAACGATCAGCGGATGAACGAATACACGCGGCTTGCGTTCGAGGGCAAAGCGGATGAGGCGCGATGTGTCTTTGACAGCCTCAATCCCGTCCGGGACGCGATGAAGCGCACCAGACCCGCGGGCAAACCCACCGCCTTTGGCAAGTACTGGCAGGAGCTTCTGGGACAGACGGGCGGGCGCGTGCGCGCACCAATGCTGGAACTGAGCGAAGTGGAGAAGGAGATCATCAGCAATGGATTCAGGGAGTGCGGCCTGAAGATCTGATATAATAAAATCGGATACCTACATGCGGACAATTTCTTTGCAGCTATAGGAATTGTCACAGAGACTTTCCGGCAGAGGGAGGGCACCATGTCAAAGCTATCGGCGTTCAACTTCAAGGCTTGGATTGACGAGCATCGTCACCTCCTCAAACCCCCGGTTGGCAACAAGATGGTTTTCGAGGATTCCGACCTAATGGTCACAGTCGTCGGTGGCCCAAACAAGCGCACGGATTACCACGACGATCCGGTTGAGGAGTTTTTCTACCAGCTTGAGGGCGACATGTTGCTCAAACTCTATGATGGCAAAGAGTTCTATGACGTCCCCATCCGTGAAGGCGAGATTTTCCTCTTGCCGCCGCATGTGCGGCACTCGCCCCAGCGCCCTCAAGAAGGCTCCATCGGGTTGGTGATCGAACCCAAGCGCCAACCAGGTCAGCACGACGCCATCGAGTGGTACTGCTTCAACTGCAACCACAAGGTGTACCGGGCCGAGTTCCAGTTGCAGTCGATCGTGAAGGATTTGCCCCCGGTCTACGAGAGATTCTACGCCTCTGAAGAGGATCGTACCTGCCCGAATTGCGGCGCGATCCATCCCGGCAAAGAGCCGCCCGATGGCTGGGTTCAGTTGTAAGGGAGGCCGCACATGAAAATCGTCCTGATCCATGGAGCTTGGCATTATGGCAGCCTTTGGCAGGAGCTCGCAGAGCCGCTACGTGTGGCGGGCCATGAGATTCACACGCCCACGCTTGCAGGCAATGCGCCTCCGGGCGTCGAGGTGGACCGCACGATCGGCCACGCGGAAGCGGTGCAGTCTGCCATGGACTATCTGAATGAGCATGACTTGAGCGATTTCGTCCTGTTGGGGCACTCCTACGGCGGTACGATCATATCGAAGGTCGCCGAAGCCATGCCCGACCGCATCCGGCGCCTGATCTACTGGAACGCCTTTGTATTGATGGACGGCGAGAGCATCGAAAGCGTCAGCCCTCCGCCCTACAAGGAGATGATGGACGGGATCGTGGCTTCTGGTGCCTATGGCCAGGGCGCGGTGAAGCTACCATTCCCTGTCTGGCGCGAAGCTTTCATGAATGACGCCGACCTGGAGTTGGCGCAAAAGACCTACGAAATGACCACGCCGCATCCCATACGCACGCTGACCGATCCGGTTGAGCTGAAAACGTTCTTCGATCTGCAAATTCCCAAATCCTATATAAACTGCACCGAGGACATCGCGATGCCACCCGGTGACTTCGCCTGGGCGCCCCGCTTCCCGGCGCGTCTGGGGCTCTGCCGCTTGGTACAGATGCCTGGCGGGCACGAAGCGTGTTTCACCAATCCGGCACTTCTCGCCGAAAAAATCATCGAAGCCGCGCGTGACTGACGCGGTCCGGAAAAGAACAGGAAGACACCATGAAACATTTACTGAAACTGTTGGCCCTGGCAGCCCTTGTAGCCGCATCCGCCAGCGCAGCGCAGGCCAATGAGTTCCGGCTGGGGCTGATCACGCCGCCACAGCATATCTGGAGCAAGGCCGCCGAGGCATTCGGTACGGAATTGGCGGAAGCCTCGGGTGGGGCGCATAGCGTGTCGGTCTTCCCGGCCCGGCAGTTGGGGAATGAGGCTGAGATGCTGCAGCAGCTTCAGACAGGCGCTTTGGACATGGCCTTTCTGACCGTCGCTGAAGTATCAAATCGCGCACCCGATTTTGGTGCATTTTATGCGCCGTTCCTGGCGAATGATATCGGGCACGCCGCGCGGATCGTTCAGTCGGACTACGCGCGCGACATGCTGGACCAGTTACCCGGAAAGGTTGGCGTTGTCGGACTTGGCTATGGCATGGCCGGTCTGAGACAGATCGTGTCGCGCGGCGAAGTCACCTCAGCCGCCGATCTTAAGGGCAAGAAACTGCGGATCACGCCGTTTGAACCGATCCTCGACTTTTATTCCGCACTGGGCGCGGCTCCGACGCCCATGCCCCTGCCAGCCGTCTACGAGGCCTTGGCCAACGGTCAGGTCGATGCGATTGACATGGATGGGGAACTCATCTGGGTCCTGAAATACTATGAGCATGCAGATACGATCATTGAGTCAAACCACATGATGTTCCCGATGGTTGGGCTTGTGTCCGCCAAGGTCTGGGCCGGTCTGCCGGAAGAGGACCGCGCAAGGATTTCAGAATTGATGAACAAGCATCTTAGCGCTGTCGTCGCCTCCTATGTCGATAAAGAACCCGTCTGGATCGACCAGATCAAGGGTACCGGAAAGACTTTCGTCAAGGTGGACCCAAGCTTCTTTGGGGACGTGGCCGAGACATGGAACGCAAAGTGGTCCGAGAAATCCACGGCCCTTGAAGGCCTGCGCACGGTCGCGGCGGCGACTGCTGAGTAGTCTTGCGAATGGACCGCGCGGGGGTACCTGAGCGACCGGATGCCCCCGCTCCTTCCCAGAACAATCGATGACAGCGAGATGACTGTCATGGCCAAACGTCCCAGTTCCGACATCGATCTTTTCTCGGATGCGGCAATCCACACGCCCTATCCCGCCTGGACGGAGCTGCGCGATATCGCGCCAGCGGTGTGGCTCACGCGCTACGATATGTGGGCTGTGGCGCGGTACGACGATGTTAAGGCTGTTCTTGGAAATTGGGAGGTCTTCACGACAGCTCATGGCGTGGCGATGGATGACGAGGTGAATGCCGCCACCTCTGGGCCCGGGCGGGCCAATTCACTCACCAGCGATCCGCCACTGCATGACAGGATTCGTAGCGTAACCGGAGTGCCATTAAGGCCTCGTGGACTGCGCGAAATCGAAGAGCGGGTACAGCACGCCGCCCGAGTGCTTGTCGATGACATCTGCACACGGGGAGATGTCGATGCGATGGAAGACGTAGCCCATGTTCTGCCGATGAACCTCGTTCGCGAATTCGTGGGGCTGCCTGCGGTCGGCAAGAAGAACATGCTAAGGTGGGCGGCGGCAACGTTCGATGCCATGGGCCCGATGAACGCGCTTGGTCAAGCGGCGATCCCGCAAATTCAGGAACTTCACCAATACTGCATCAACGAGGCGGTACCGCCAAACCTAAAGCCGGGTGGTTGGGCCGACAGACTCTATCAGGCTGCAGACGCGGGCAAAATCGAGCGGAGTCAATGCCCCGGCATGATGCGTGAATATATCGGCCCTGCACTCGATACGACGATTTTCGGGATTGGCCACCTGTTGCGATACCTGTCGCTCGAACGCAGCCAATGGGACATGTTGAAGGCGGATCGAGCGCTGGTTCCGGATGCGATAAACGAAGCACTGCGCGTTGATGCGCCAATTCGCTCTTTCACGCGACTTGTCCGTGAAGACACCAGGCTTGGCGATGTTCAATTGAACGCGGATGACCGTTTGATCGTTCTGTATGGATCCGCCAACCGGGATGAGCGCCACTACGACAACCCCGATCGTTTTGACATCACCCGCAGCAACCGCGATCAACTGGCCTTTGGCTATGGACTGCATACTTGCGGCGGGATGCATCTGGCGCGGCTGGAAATGACAGCCATCCTAGAAGCGATGCTGGATAAAGTCACCTATTTCGAGACCGACGCGCCGACCATTACGATGAACAATACCCTGCGCGGCTTTGACGCCATGCCTATGAGGGTGTTTGCAGTGTGATCAACCCATGTTGAGGCATCTGTCGGCCCGTCTTGCCTGGCTGGAACTTTGGCTTGCGGCCCTGCTCGCCGTTTTTGTGACGCTATTGATCCTCTTGAACATCTTCACCCGCTATTTCGGAGCCGCTTTGTTCTGGGTGGATGAACTTGCGATCTATGCCATGGTTTGGATGGCTTTCCTGGGGGCCTCCGCCGCGCTGCATCACCGAAACGCCGTTTCAATCACACTGCTTATTGAAGCCGTACCGCAGCGTATCAAACCTTTGATCCTCAAATGCGTCGACATTATCGTCTTCGCCTTCGCCCTGGCCATGCTATGGCTATGCTGGCGCTGGTTCCTGCCGTTGAAGATCGTGCGCATAGGTTTTGACGTCGAGGCGTTTCAGGGCACCACATTCAATTTCATCTACGCCGAACCCACAACCACGCTTGGTATTCCCAAATTCCTGTTCTGGCTGGTGATATGGCTCTTTTCATTGGGCGCGACACTGCACTCGGCCATGCATCTCTTCGCCAAAGGGCAACCCGAATGAGTCTGATCATCTTCATTACGACGCTAATGTTATCGGTTCCGGTGGCCATCGTGCTGGGCATTACTGCGATCTGGTACATCTGGGAAAGCGGCAACACGGTCCTCTACGACAGCTTTGCGCAGAAGATGTTCGGCGGCCTTGAGAATTATGGTCTTCTGGCGATACCGCTCTTCATGCTGACAGGGGAGTTGATGAACGAAGGTGGCATGACCCGCCGCCTGGTGGCACTTGCGCGAATCTTTGTGGGCGGCTTCCGGGGCGGGTTGGCTTACATCAACCTGTTGGCCAACATGTTCATGGCCGCAATCATCGGCTCGGCCACCGCGCAGATCGCGGTGATGTCGCGCGCCATGGTGCCTGCCATGAAGGAAGAGGGCTACGACAAAGGCTTCGCTGCGGCCACCACGGCCGCTGGCGGCTTGCTGGCACCCGTCATCCCGCCATCAATGATGTTCGTTATCTTTGGCGTGCTGGCGCAGATCCCAATTGGAGAGATGTTCATCGCCGGGATCATTCCCGGTCTTCTGCTCGCGTGCTCTTTTGCCGTGGTCATCACGATCATCGGTTGGTCCCAGAACTTCCCAAAGGGCGAATGGATTGCACCCGAAGAGGCGCTGCGCGCGTTTGTCGCCGCGCTACCCGCCCTGTTGGTGCCGATGTCAATCATCGGCGGCATCCTTTTTGGCATCGCCACGCCCACGGAATCCGCAGCAGTCGCCTCGCTTATCGCGTTCCTCGTAGGGTGGCTATTTTACCGCGATCTTGAGCCGCGCCGCCTTGGCGAGATGTTCAAGCGCACTGCTGCCAATTCCTCGATGATCCTTTTCATGATCGCCACGGCAAGCGTCTTTGGCTGGGTGATCATTTATGAGGAACTACCGCAGAAACTGGCCTCTCTGATCACTTCGATCACCTCGGATCCCTTCGTGTTCCTGCTGATCGTGAACCTCGCGCTGCTGCTCGTGGGCATGGTGATCGACGGGATTGCGGCGATCATCCTGATCACGCCGATCCTGTTGCCCATCGCCACCGGTTCCTATGACATCAGCCCCTACCAGTTCGGCGTTGTTGCCTGCCTGAACCTGGTGCTGGGCCTGCTGACACCGCCTGTGGGGGTCGGGCTCTACATCGCGTCCTCCATGAGCGACGCGAAACCGGGGGCGATCCTGAAATCCCTCTGGCCCTTCCTAATCGCTGTGGCAGCGGTTCTGGTCTTTCTGAGCTATGCGCCCATCTTATCTATTGCGTTGATCTAGTATCCCAGCCTCATTGAATTGTTGGTTCCATCCCGGCCCGGGACGGGTTACGCCCGCGGCCGTGACACCGTGCAACAGACCTTCCGGCCGCCCCGGGCGGCGTCAGGGGGCATTTCGGAGACAGGCTATGGAACAGGCAGGCAGGAAGATCTGCAGGGTGCGGCCCGGGGCGCACGGGCGCGCGCGGCTGAAGGACATCACCGGCGGCGGCAGGGGGTCGAAGGAACGGCGCAGGCGGGCGCATGTCCCGCCGCCGGCCGGCGGGGGCCGTCCGAACGGCGGCTGGACCGGCGCGGGGACCGCGGACGCGCCCGGGGCCAGCGTGGCGACGGCGGAGCGGACGGGCGGGCAGTGCGTCATGGAGGGCCTTGACGCGGCCCTGGACCGCAGGGTCCAGGAGAACCGGAAACAGCCCCGGCCCGGCGGGGAGGGCCAGGCGACGCCGGGGATGCCGGGCTGCCCGGAGCCGCCCGAGGGGCAGGCGCGATGGACCCTGAAGCTGCCGGGCGACCGGCTGGTGGAGCTGGAGGTCGTCGACGGCATCGGCCGGGAGACGGTCCGGCAGGCGCCAGAAAAAACGGCACCAGGCCCTGGCTGAAGGAATGCTGGTGCATCCCGCCGAAGGCGAACGCCGAATTCGTCGCCGCCATGGAGGACGTGCTCAAGGTCTACGCCCGGGAATTCGATGACGGCACCGTCCTGGTCTGCATGGACGGGACCCCGGAACAGCAGACGAAGGAGACGCGGACACCGCTTCCGGCGCGTCCCGGGCAGCCGACGGCATACGGCTTCGGGCACGGGCGCAACGGAACGGCCAACCTGTTCATGGCCTGCGCCCCGCTGGACACCTGGCGCCACGTGGAGGTCACCGACCGCCGCAGGAGGCGGGACTTCGCCCGGCTCCTCAGGGACATGGCCGACGTCCACCTGCCCGGCAGGCGGATCGTGCTCGTGATGGACAACCCCGACACCCACAGGCTGTCGACGCTCCACGGGGCCTCCGGGCCGGCGGAGGCGTCGCGGCTCGCCGACCGCTTCGAGGTCCACCACACGCCGAAGCACGGCTCCTGGCTGAACATGGCCGAGACCGGGATCAACGTCCTCTCCCGGCAGTGCCTTGACCGCCGGATCCCGGACCGCGGGACGATGGTGCGCGAGGTCGCCGCATGGCAGCGGCACCGCAACGGCTCGGCGAAACCCGTCGACTGGCGGTTCCGGACCGAGGACGCGCGGATCAGGCTGAAATCCCTATACCCAACAATTTAATAAGGATGAGATACTAGAGCTTGGAGAATAGGCCCGCAAGTCAAATTGGATTAAACCCTGGGGTAACGCGTTCCATAACGTTATCCGGCGCGGGACACCCCAATGTGACAGGCCGCCATGTCCCGCATCGGATACGCACGGGTTAGCTCACCGGACCAGGGCCCCGGAATACAGGTGGCAGCGCTACAGGCGGCGGGATGCGGAGCCATATGCGCCGAGACGGGCTCCGGCACCTCGTACGAGAGCCGCGGCAGGCTGCGAACGTCCTGGACTTCCTGCACACGGGCGACGGGCTGGTCGTGCACCGCCTGGACCGGCCCGGACGCTCCACCCGCGACGTGCCCAGCCTGGTGTACGAACTGGACGGCACACTCCAGATCGAAAGGTGCGCATTCCCCGTTCTCGGCCTGCCTCCATGCGGGCCCGATCGCGTCCTGCAGACGCTGGAGCCTAGCCCCACGCGATGTGTCGGCCCCGATCTTCAGGCGCAGCACCTCGCGGATCGCGTCGGACGCGCCGTCGTACAGTCCGGACGCGTCACACCATACAGATGCTGGAGACCGCTGTGAATGATCCCTTCCAGGTAGTTTGCCATCTCCCGCAGAACGGTTAATGCCCTGCTCCGCCTCCGGATACGCTCCCCGAGGAATGAACGCCCACCCGTCTTGCCGTCGCTGGCGAGCGGTCGCGGGTGCGCGGCCCGTAGTCCGTGCCTTCGAAGCCAGTCCGGGAGCGCACCAGATCGAGGCACGG
Organism: Paracoccaceae bacterium; assembly: GCA_965221405.1. GTDB lineage: Bacteria > Pseudomonadota > Alphaproteobacteria > Rhodobacterales > Rhodobacteraceae > JAPOUP01. The sequence goes on from CBDCSE010000001.1 coordinate 716,350, forward strand.
CCACCGGTCTGGTCAAGATCCGGTCGACGACGCCCAGAAGTTCCCGCTAACGGATTTTCTGGCTGCCTTAAGGCCGTTTCTGAAGCGCGGCATGGGCCGGGCACTCCGGGTACGCACGGCTGATGGCCGGTTTCCGGAAAAGGGAATTCGGCGAAGGGCGGGATCGGGGTCGGTCGGGCGCACCGGAAGCCCCAGACTCCGCTGTTGCGCCGGATCCGAAAGACCGCCTTTCCTCACGGCGTGGATCTGTCAGCGTTCCCGGTAGGTCAGGTACGGTACCCTCAGGCATGGCGGTCCCGGTTTCAGCACAGGGACTGTCGCCGCCGTCTGGCCGATTCGCGGCATCATGTGCCGATCCGACCGGGACTCACCCTCACCCACATCTGGTGTTGCACTGTGGAACGGGGCAATCCATATTCCGCCGGATTTGAGTATTTCACCCGGATATGGCGGAACAGACAGGATGCGATTACATCCTTCCGGGAAAAGTCATCCGCCAGAAAAAGGCGCACCTCCTTCTGCTCTCCTCCTTGCGTTCTTGCGTCGATTTCCTGACATAAGTTGGTTGGTATCATGTTGTTGAAAGCGCACGGTCTGAAAAAGAGCTTTCCCGGTGGCGAGTGTCCGATCACCGTTCTTGATGGAGTCTCAATGTCGCTTGACCGTGGTGAGGTCGTGGCGCTGATAGGTGAAAGCGGATCAGGAAAGTCCACGCTACTGCACGCTATCGCGGGACTGGAGCCGACGGATGGCGGATCGGTCCTGTTCGACGGAAGAGACATCTGCCGCATGGACGATGGGGAGCGGGCAGCGCTGCGTCGGCGGTCAATCAGCATCGTATTCCAGCAATTCAACCTGATACCCTCGCTGAACGTCCGTAAGAACCTCCTGTTTCACGCTCGCCTCGCCGGACGCGACGCGGCGGTTGATATGGATATGCTCACCGCGTCGCTCGGCCTTTCCGGTCATCTGGAAAAGTTTCCGGAAGACCTTTCGGGTGGCGAGCAGCAGCGCGTGGCCATCGGGCGCGCGATCGCGGGCGGGCCGGAACTCGTTCTGGCCGACGAGCCCACCGGGAACCTGGACGAAGGCACGGGACAGAAAGTCTTCGACCTCATGCTGAATCTCGCCCGCGGAACGGGAGCCGCGCTATTCATCGCCACTCATTCCATGCGCCTGGCGGAAGCCGCGGACCGACGGCTGCACCTCAGCCACGGAAAGCTGACGGAATGATCGCACCGGCTCTCTCCGCGCTTCTGTCCCATTGGCGCCGCCACCCGTTCCAGTTGGCGACAGTTATACTGGGCCTCTCGCTCGGCACGGCAATCTGGTCCGCGGTTCAGGCAATCAACGCGGAAGCGCGCAGATCCTATTCCGCCGCCGCCGAGTTTCTCGACGGTGGCGGACTTTGCGAGGTCGTCCGAAAAGATGGCGGCATGATTTCGGTCGAGACCTACGTGACCCTGCGAAGGGCGGGTTGGCTCGTAAGTCCAATCGTGGACGGGTGGATATCGACGGACGGTGGTCGTGTCCGGCTTCTCGGAATGGATCCGTTCACCGTTCCGCCAGACACACGCATCGCAGACGCGGTTGAGCCGAACCTCTATGCCAAGTTACTCGATACCGGCGGGATGCTCCTTGCCAATCCGGCAACAACGGCTCGGATACCGGATCTTCAGGTCAGGCTCAACGCGGTCGAGGATCTGGCTCCGAACATAGTTCTCGCAGACATAAAGTCCGCACAGGCACTGATGGATACCGAGGGTTTCAGCAGGCTACTTCTGTTACAGGACCAGCCATTGCTACGCCCTGATCTCTCATCCCTTGCGCCCGAATTGGCTATCAGGCCATCAGCCGTCGCGAGCGATCTCGAAGGCATTACCGACAGCTTTCATCTGAACCTGACGGCATTCGGGTTCCTGTCCTTTGCGGTCGGGCTCGCGATCGTGTATGGTTCGGTAGGTCTTGCGTTCGAGCAGCGCCGCCCGGTAATGCGTACACTTAGGGCGCTCGGGGTTTCAACCCGCCGCCTCGTTCTATCCCTCATAGCCGAACTGCTGGCACTGTCGCTCACCGCCGGCGTCTTGGGCATCATCATCGGATATCTCATGGCCAGCGCACTGCTGCCCGATGTCGCCGCGACTCTCCGCGGTCTCTATGGCGCGACCGTCGGCGACGCGCTCTCGCTCTCACCACTCTGGTGGCTGGGCGGTGCGGGCATCGCATGCCTGGGTACCGCTGTTGCGACCGCAAACAGGCTTTGGCGCATCGCCAGAATGCCTCCACTCGCCCCGGCTCGCACGCGCACCTGGGTCATGGCCAGTCGCCGTACCATACATCTTCAGGCGATAGGTGCCGCCATTAGCCTGACCCTCGCCATCTGCGCCACGACTTTCGGTGCCGGGATCGCGGGCGGCTTCGCCCTCGTGGGAGGCTTTCTCCTGGCGGCCGCGTTGCTCCTCCCGGCGGTCCTGTCATCATTGGTCACCCTCGCATCCGCCTTCGCCAGAGGTCCGGTCATGCAATGGTTCTGGGCGGACACGCGCCATCAGTTGCCAGACCTATCGCTGGCGCTGGTGGCTCTGCTGCTGGCCCTTGCGGCAAATGTCGGTGTCGGAACCATGGTCGCGAGTTTCCGTCTCACCTTCGTCGGCTGGCTTGATCAGCGGCTGGTCAGCGATCTCTATGTGACCGTCGAGGACGAAAGCGACATCCCAGCGCTCATGACGTTCCTCGAAGGTCGGGCGGACGCCGTTCTTCCAATCTGGCACGTCGACGCCGAGGTAATGGAAGCGCCGGCCGAGATTTACGGCGTCGTCGACCATCCGGTCTACGCGGCAAACTGGCCGCTTCTGGCGGCCCTGCCGGATACCTGGAGCCTAATCGCCGCAGGCAAAGGCGCGTTGATCAATGAGCAGCTCGCGCGGCGCAACGATCTATCGCCCGAAGAGCCGCTGCTCCTACCCGGCGGATGGACAACGACAATTGTTGGTATCTACAGCGACTATGGCAATCCCCTGGGGCAGGTCATCGTATCCCTAGCCGACCTTACCCGCCATTATCCGCATGCGGACCGCTCCGACTTCGGTATCCTCGCGCCAGATGGGGATATTGAGCCCATCAAGGCCGCGTTGACCGAAATGTTCGGCGTGCCCGAACACAATATCACCGACCGAGACGCCATCAGGAATTTCTCGCTGTCAATTTTCGAGCGGACTTTCTCCGTTACGGGTGCGCTCAATGTTCTCACCCTCGCCGTGGCGGGCATCGCCATCCTGACGAGCCTGCTTACGCTCGCCTCGATACGGCTGCCGCAACTTGCGCCCGTCTGGGCGCTTGGCGTCACCCATAAAACCCTTGGGAGGCTCGAACTCGTCCGCGCGTTGGCTCTGGCTGCGCTCACATTCGCGTTCGCGCTGCCCGTCGGACTGGTGCTCGCATGGATGCTGTTGGCCGTCATTAATGTCGAGGCGTTCGGCTGGCGGCTGCCGATGCATCTCTTTCCGCTGGACTGGATCCGGCTCGGAGCGTTATCACTCGGCGCGGCGGGCATCGCAGGCGTCTGGCCTGCCTGTCGACTCGCCAGGCATCCACCCGCAGACCTCCTCAGGGCTTTCAGCCATGAACGCTAGGACAACAGTCCTGTACTTACTGCTCTGCATCCTGCCATCCCTCGCAATGGCGCAGGGCTTTGCCGGGCTCGGGCAGGAGACCGGAGCATACGCCCTGCCCGACCCGAAGGCGGGATTGACCTTTCCGGATGACCACGGACCACACCCGAAATTTCGCATAGAATGGTGGTACGTGACCGCAAATCTCAAGGATAAGGATGACGCGGATTACGGAATTCAATGGACGTTATTCCGGAGCGCCCTTGCGCCAGGCGGCAGGCCGGAGGACCAGGCATGGATGGGGCATGCGGCCGTGTCCACGCCAATGGGTCATTTCTTTTCCGAACGCCTCTCGCGCGGCGGCATCGGGCAGGCTGGCGTGACCGCAGTGCCGTTCGAGGCGTTCATAGACGAATGGCGCATGGCCGGTCCCGGCCTTGCGAACCTCAGCATTACGGCGCAAAGCCATGAATTCCGATACGATCTGGAGCTGTCGAGTGACGGGCCATTCGTGCCGCATGGCGAGAATGGACACTCGGTCAAGTCATTTGGGGGACAGGCCAGTCACTACTACTCGCAGCCGTTCTATTCGGTGACAGGCAAGCTGACCCTACCGACGGGTGAGATTGCGGTTAAAGGCCAAGCCTGGTTGGACCGCGAGTGGTCCTCCCAGCCCCTGGCCCCGGACCAGACCGGTTGGGACTGGTTCTCGCTACATCTATCCAACGGGGAGAAACTGATGGTCTTCCGCCTGCGCGGCCGTGATAACGGCGCATATATCGCCGGCACCTGGATTTCCGTGGACGGCTCACCCGAACCATTGCCAGCCGGTTCGCTCAGGATGGCCCCGGTGGAGAGGGCGGAAGTTGCCGGGCGCAGGATTCCCGTGGTCTGGGACATCGCATATGAGGCACGGGGCATCGCGATCCGTGCTGAAGCGATTTACCCTCAAAGCTGGATGGGTACAAGAATCCCGTATTGGGAAGGTCCAATCAGGGTGAATGGCAGCCATTCCGGCGTAGGCTATCTCGAAATGAGCGGCTACTAATCGCTCACCGGATCTCCTGAATGAATGGGGTTCACCACAACGTCTTTACCACAAACAGGATCCGGTGATCACGGCAGACCGGATGCCCGTCTGGCATTGCATCGGCAGCCTTTGCGCCAACGCCACATGGAGACGGGGGCCTCGTGGAAACGGGTTTCCGTCACACGATGTCGTCGGTCATGCCTGTTCGAAGTGATGGAACGGCGTGGCCAGATAACCGGAACCCAAACACTCATGATCGGATCGGATCGCTCGCCACGCCATTGTCATTCAAATTCCTGCGTCACCAATCAGCTCCTCGTCCGTCCGGTTCCGGTGCCAGCGATGAGGTCCGGACTTCCCAGACCAGCGGCTTGGTTCGTTCGGCTGGTCAGAAATTTGCGCAGCAAAAAATCCAGTACTGAACGATCGGACGCGGATCCGGATACCTTCAGGCGTTCGCTCGGACCGATCCCTCCCGCGCGTTTTCCGCTTCAATGGCGCGCCCGAGCATCACCCGGAACTGCTTTGCTCCGGCGTCAAGGCCGAGGTCGATGTTCGGTGTTTTCATCTGCTTCATGCCCAAGTGCACCCTTTCGAGCACCGCACGGTCCTCCTCGAACGCTGTCCGGGCTCCCGCGTTCATGAATTCAGAAATTTCCCGGTTATGGGGATCTGAGTTGCGATGCTGGAACCAGAAATAACGTGTCCGGTCATCGTCTATAGGCGTCATGAAATTATACGAGATATTGATTAAAGTGCCGTCAACCGGTTCCCGCCCGTACCCTCCCGTTCCCACCGGCGTATAGATCGACTTGTTCAGACCAATTGCCGGCAAACACATTTCGTAATGCTGAAGCCGATCACAGTTCCCGCTAAAGTTAACAAGCCCGGCGTAATAAGGAGATGGCGGCCTGTCTGCGATCCAGCGGGAGACCACAACACCGTGGTGGGTCTTCTTGATGTCCAGAGGTTCCTTTTCCGTACCGGCACCCGCGAATGACGTCACATGCACCCAGGCGACATGGCTTGGATCCAACAGATTGTCGCAGACCCATAGATAGTTGCAGTCGATGTCGAGGACACCTCCGTCAGTTTTACCCCAGTCAGGATCATCAAAATTCTCGATGCAAAAGATCCTGTCGGGATCCGCCAGCACCGGATCACCCATCCAGATCCAAAGGAACCGGTAACGATCGACAACCGGATAGGATTTCACGACCGCCCGATGGGGAATGTTCTCCCGCTGGGTTGGAGCCGCCACGCAGGCTCCGGTACGATCGAAGGTAAGCCCGTGATAGCCGCACTCAACGAACTCTCCCCGTAGACTGCCATCGGACAGGGGAAGTTTGCGATGAGGGCAAGCGTCCTCGAGCGCGACCGGCGTACCGTCTTTCAGCCGATAGAACACGATCCGCTCGCCGAGATAGGTCTCTGGTCTAAGAGACCGCCCAAAGTCTCCGCTCCACCCCGCGACGTACCAGCAATTTTTCAGAAACACTTCACTTGCTCCCCATCATGCGAAACCGAGAGAATGTGACGGGAAGAATGGACAGGTCAGGCACAGAGGGTCAATCCCAAACATTAGGGAAACTTAATGTTTAGGTCCCGTCCGGCGGAATTTCGGGCTGGCTTGCTGCCTCTTCCCTGATCCATTCCATAAAGTCCTGCACCTTTGCGCTCTCGAGGACGCTTTTTCTGCAGACCAGCCAGTACGAGTGCGGCGACCGCACGATTTCGGGAAATGGCCGCACCAGTTTCCCATCGCGCATGGCATCAACGACAAGCGGCTCCCGCCCGAGTGCGACACCCCGGCACTCGATTGCCGCCTGTATGACCATATTCGACTGGCCAAACCGCCGGATTCCCGCCGGTTCAGGCAGGGAAACACCGACTTCCCGAGCCCAGTACTCCCAAGTCAGGCTGGAGCCGTCATGCTTGAGGTTCTCGTCCCGGAGCAGCGTGTGATGCGCGAGGTCAGACAGAGTCCTAAGGCCAGGCGGTCCATCGCGGAGCGCGGGTGCGCATACAGGAAACAGCCGCTCCGCCATCAGACGCTCGACATGAAGACCCGGATGGTCCCCGACTCCATACCTGATTCCAACATCGACATCCGCGCCGGAAAAGAACTCCTGACCCATGTCAGTCGCAATGGAGATGGACAGTAGCGGATGTGCCAGATCAAACCGCAGCAGTCGGGGGAAAAGCCAAGTGAACGCAAACCCCGGCAGGCAGCTAATGACGACGGTCCTATCGGCCTGCGTGCGGTCCTTTAGGTCGACACAGACGTCCGATATCCCGCCCAATCCATCCGAGATGGCTCGCGCGAGCCGTTTTCCCTCCCGTGTCGGTTCCGACTTGCGCGCACCACGAAGTAAAAGATCCTGACCCAGCCATTCCTCAAGGGTTTTGACATGTTGGCTGACAGCGCTTTGGCTAACACCGAGCTCGCCGGCGGCGGCAGAGAAATTAGACAGGCGAACAACGGCCTCAAATGCGCGAAGGGCGGCGAAGGGCATATTAGCAATCATATTAGTCACAATAATAAATAGCATAATCCCTCTCAAGCAATCTAGAATTTCCGAATCGGAAAGGACGATGTGATTTTTGGAGTTCAGGTATGTACAAGGACATGCCGGCGCTTGGTGCCCGAAACCTCCTGCTCAACTGCGCTGGAGCCGAGACAGGAGATCGGCTGCTAATTGCGTTCGAACCGTCAGACCTGGGTTTCTTCGCTGACGATGTGTTTGAATGCCTGGTGGGGGAGGCAGTGCGCCTTGGGCTGACCGTCGAGTCCGTCAATGTCGGCTTTGATGCCGAAAATCCCCATCTGCCGGAACCGCTGCTTCGTATGATGGCGTCCTTTGATATCATCCTCTTCCTCGCGCGGCTGGGTGACCAGCTCCGGTTCTCCGACATGCCAAGTGGAAAGAAGATCATCGTCAGTTTCGCTCTCAACGCCCATCTTCTCGGAGCGGGGTTCGGAACCGCCAACCACTCCGCGTTCGTGGCACTGAAATCAGCCGTGAACTCTGCGCTTTCGAACGCGGGGGAAATCCGCATATCCTGTCCCGCCGGCACCGAAGTCGTGGGTAAGACCGACACAGAGTTGACACCGACGCTCGATACTTCAATATTGCGCTTCCCGATGTCCGTATTCACTCCCGTACCCGCGACGGAGTTTGAGGGCCGTGTGGCGCTTCCCGGCTTCCTGACCGGTGCGGGATCGCGGTATTATGATGATTACACCGTGGAATTCGATGGGCAGGTATATGCAATACTTGGCGGGGGCCGACTCACGGGTTTCGAGGGAAACCCGGCCGATGTCGCCCGGGCCAACGGGCACTACGACCGGGTGTCCGCGCTGTTCGGTATTGACAGGAACTACGTCCATTCATGGCACGCAGGCATACATCCAGGTTGCGGTTTCGCTGGGAACGCGAGTGCGGACTACCAACGATGGGGAATGATCGCCTTCGGCAATCCCCGTATTCTTCACTTTCATACCTGCGGTGAATACGCACCTGGCGAGATTTCCTGGAATGTGATCGACCCAACCGTTGAGGCGGACGGCATCAAGTACTGGGAGAACGGCTCATTCAGGGCTGAACGCCTACCTGAGGGAGCCGGAATCCTACGACGCCATCCCGACGCAGCCAGCCTTTTCAGGCACCCGGACCGCAATATCGGGATAGCAACCTAGTATCACAGCCTCATTGAATTGCTGGGTATAGGGACTTCAGCCTGATCCGCGCGTCGTCGGTCCTGAACCGCCAGTCGACGGGTTTCGCCGAGCCGTTGCGGTGCCGCTGCCATGCGGCGACCTCGCGCACCATCGTCCCGCGGTCCGGGATCCGGCGGTCAAGGCACTGCCGGGAGAGGACGTTGATCCCGGTCTCGGCCATGTTCAGCCAGGAGCCGTGCTTCGGCGTGTGGTGGACCTCGAAGCGGTCGGCGAGCCGCGACGCCTCCGCCGGCCCGGAGGCCCCGTGGAGCGTCGACAGCCTGTGGGTGTCGGGGTTGTCCATGACGGGCACGGTCCGCCTGCCGGGCAGGTGGACGTCGGCCATGTCCACGGGGAGCCCGGGCGAAGTCCCGCCTCCTGCGGCGGTCGGTGACCTCCACGTGGCGCCAGGTGTCCAGCGGGGCGTAGACCATGAACAGGTTGGCCGTTCCGTTGCGCCCGTGCCCGAAGTCGTATGCCGTCGGCTGCCCGGGACGCGCCGGAAGCGGTGTCCGCGTCTCCCGGGTCTGCTGTTCCGGGGTCCCGTCCATGCAGACCAGGACGGTGCCGTCATCGAATTCCCGGGCGTAGACCTTGAGCACGTCCTCCATGGCGGCGACGAATTCGGCGTTCGCCTTCGGCGGGATGCACCAGCATTCCTTCAGCCAGGGCCTGGTGCCGTTTTTTCTGGCGCCTGCCGGACCGTCTCCCGGCCGATGCCGTCGACGGCCTCCAGCTCCACCAGCCGGTCGCCCGGCAGCTTCAGGGTCCATCGCGCCTGCCCCTCGGGAGGCTCCGGGCAGCCCGGCATCGCCAGCGTCGCCTGGCCCTCCCCGCCGGGCCGGGGCTGTTTCCGGTTCTCCTGGACCCTGCGGTCCAGGGCCGCGTCCAGGCCCTCCATGACGCACTGCCCGCCCGTCCGCTCCGCCGTCGCCACGCTGGCCCCAGGCGCGTCCGCGATCCGCGCGTCGGTCCAGCCGCCGTTCGGACGGCCCCCGTCGCCCGGCAGCAGGACATGCGCCCGCCTGCGCCGCTCCTTCGACCCCCTGCCGCCGCCGGTGATGTCCTTCAGCCGCGCGCGCCCGTGCGCCCCGGGCCGCACCCTGTAGATCTTCCTGCCTGCCTGTTCCATAGCCTGTCTCCGAAATGCCCCCTGACGCCGCCCGGGGCGGCCGGAAGGTCTGTTGCACGGTGTCACGGTCGGGAGCGTAACCCGTCCCGGGCCGGGATGGAACCAACAATTCAATGAGGCTGGGATACTATATCCCAATTTCATTGAATTGATGGGTACAGGGATTTAAGTTTGATGCGAGCATCGTCTGTTGTGAATCTCCAGTTGACAGGCCGTTTATCGGCGTTGCGGCGTGTCTGCCAGGCAGCAACTTCGCGGACCATGGTGTCTCTGTCCGGTATCCGTCTGGCCAGACACTGGCGCACCGGAACATTGATCCCGGTTTCGGCGATATTCAGCCAGGAGCCGTGTTTGGGTGTATGATGCACCTCGAACTGTCGGGCGAGACGCCCCGCCTCTTCGGGAGGATAGCGGTCATACAATGTTGAGAGGGCGTGGGTGTTGAGGTTGTCCATCACCAGCACGATCTTTTTGCCGGGGAAGTGGCTGTCCGCCAGATCTTTCAGGACTTCGGCAAAGTCCTGGCGGGTGCGGCGGTCGGTGACCTTGACATGGCGCCACCCCTCGAGGGGTGCGGTGATCATGAAGAGATTGGCGGTACCATTGCGGACGTATTCGAAGTCATAGGCGGCCACGTGCCCGGGGCGTGTCGGCAGCGGTGTTCGGGTCTCCCGTGTCTGTTGCCTGGAGGTTTCATCGAGACAGACCAGAACCCCATCATCGGCAAAGTCACGGCATGTGTCCAGGACATCCTCGTATGCTCAGCGAATCAGCACTGACCGGGGGATGAGGCTGTGGAAAAGTCGGGGGCGGATTCCTGTGGAAAACCGTCCCCTGTTCCCGCCGCCGCTCCGTTCGATGCTGGTTGCCGGGATCTCCGCCGCCAAGGCCTGGCGGCGGAGGAGCGGGCGAGATCCCGCAGGACGGGCCGGACCGGACGCCCCTTGGATCGCATTCGCGGATCCGTCCGCCAGCGTGGTCGGCCCGCCCTCCCGTCAGCCTCCCGCGTCCTGGATGGATGCTGGGTTCTGGAACCGGATCATCGCGAGGACAGGAGCGGGAGACCATGATCACCGCAGGCGCCGGAATCGACGTGAGCAAGCGCACGCTCAACATTCACCTGAACGGGCGGGACGAGACCGCCACGAACGACACCGACGGGTTCCGCAAGGTCGCCCGCCTCCTCAGGGACGGCGGTGTGGAGCGGGTCGTCATGGAGGCCACGGGGCGGATGCACCGCGGCGTTGCGCGGTCCCTGCACGACCGGGGCTTCCGGGTCGTGGTGGTCAACCCCCGGCAGTCCCGGGACTTCGCCAGGCCCGGCGGTGAGCTGGCGAAGACCGACAGGGCCGGTGCGAGGGTGCTCGCGGCCTTCGGAGCCGCGTTCCCGGACATGGCGGCCACGGCGCCGGCCGACGTGACGGTTGACCGGCTCCGCGACATGCCGGTCCTGCGGGAGGCCCCCGTCGACCGGCGCACGGAGCCGGGGGCCGTTCCCGCCGGGGTCGGAGAGCCGGATCCCGACGGGCCCGTCCGGAGGGTGCTGGAGGAACCGGCCGCCGCCGTCCGCGGGTATGGCCGGCGGACCGGGGAACCCGGCAGGGGCTCGGAGAGCCTGGCGGAGAGCCGCCGCATCCCGGCCCCGGTGCCGGGCATCGGCCCGGTCACGGCCGCGTCCCCGGTCGCCTGGATGGGCGGGCCCGGCGCCATCGGCAACCGCCAGGCCGCGGCGCCGGGCGGCGTCGCGCCCTTCGCCCGCGACAGCGGCGCCCTGAAGGGCGGACGCCACATCGGCGGCGGGCGCAGGCGGCCCAGGGACGTCCCCTGCATGGCGGCGATGGCCGCCTGCACGTCCGATCCCGAAATGGCGGCCCTCAACCGCCGGCCCGTGGAAAGGGGGAAACACCACAGGGTCGCGGTGACCGCGGTGATGCGCAGACCGGTCGTGACCGCGAACGTCCCTGTCCGCGACCGGCGCATGTGGGAAGACAGGTCGGCGCCCGCCGCCTGACGCCCGGCGCTGGACCGGACCGACCAGCCGGCCGCGCCCCGCGGCCGGACCGCCTGCGCCCCGCGGCCGGACCGCCTGCGCCTGCCCGCACGGTGCCCGCCGGTGGAAAGCGGTGTGCAGAACCCGGATCCGGTGGCCCGGAAACCGTTCAAAAAGCCCGGATCCGGGCTTGACGCCAAACATGGATGCTCCATGGCGCAGACAAAATCAGCGCTCGCCCGGGGTGGAATGCACCGGCACTGATTTAACCACGCCGCTTCCACTCCGAAGTGCAACATCAGCCAGCGAGGGCGAAGCCCGAGCGGCGGCGGTCCCTTCACCGGGAGGCTTAGCCAGTCTTCCGGGGCGGTGCAAGCCCTGCCCCCTCAGGGCGGCTGCGCCTGGCGGAAGGCCTCGGACGGGGTGAGGTAGCCCAGCGCCTTGCGCGGGCGTGCGTTGAGCCGGTCATGGACGGCCGACGGCGGCCGCCGTCTTCCTCCCGACCCTTTCGAGAAGGGTGTACCTGGACGCCCTGTCCACCAGGGAGACAGGCGCGCCGCCGTAAGCCGTGTCAGGGTGCGGGGGGGGGGGGGGGGGGGGGGTCAAGTGTCTCATGATGTCTCCTCCAGACGAATGAATAACTCCATTCCCTATCCGATGTGCGATCGGAAAGCAAGGGCATACGTTCGAATTTCAAACTGACTCACTACCGGACGATCGACCCGGTTGACGGGTGCATGGAGGCGGTTCAGAGTGCGGGGATGGAGGATACGCCAATTCCGAGCCCGAACCATGACGAATGCGCTCTTAGATACCCTGGCTGTCACGCGCCCGCTTAAGGCCCGGTCCTCCCGGTCCCGATCGTGCAACCGATCCGGACAAAGGTGCTTGACGACGGGTCGTTCAAGACGCAGTGTGTGCACTGTCATACATATCGTACACTCTCTGAAAATCAGGAGAAAGCCATGCTGTCCATCCGTCTTCCGTCCGACGTCGAAGAACGTCTCGCCTTTCTGGCCCGAGAAACCGGAAGAACCAAGAGCTTTTACGCTCGTTCGGCTATCGTTGAGGCAATCGAGGACATGGAGGACGCCTATTTGAGCGAGGCGACTCTGGAGCGTATTCGACAGGGTAAGGAGGAGGTTCTGACGGCGGAAGAGATGTGGTGTGACCTGGACGATTGACTACGCGGCGCTGCAGGTGAGCGGCACGGGCTGGATCCTGGCGGTCGGCGATCCGTCCGACGCGTCGCGGACAGGCCTGTACGGGCTGGCGCCGCATGACGTGGACGGGCTGCTCGCGAAGCCGGTGCGGGCGCGGGAGCGGGCCGCCGCCGTCTCCGGCGGGGACGTCCGGGTGATGCTGGTCCACGGGGCCGGGTACGGGGGCTTCCGGCTGGCCCGCCGCCTGGAGGGCGAGGATCTCGGGGTGGTGGTCTGCGACCCGGCGAGCCTGGAGGTCGTCCGGCGCAGCAGGAAGGCGAAGACCGACCGGACCGGCGCGCGGAGGATGGTGCGGGCGCCGCCGTCCTGGGACGGCGGTGACCGTGACGCGATGTCCCCGGTGCGGATCCCGACCGTCGCGGAGGAGGAGGGGAGACGCCTGCCGCCCAGGCGTGAGCGGCTCGTGCGGGAACGCCGGCGGCTGGCGAACGCGGTCGCGGGACTCCTGAGGCTGCACGGCATTCCGCCCGGGGATCCGGCACGGAAGGGATACCGGGCGCGGCTCGGGGCATGCGGACCGCCTGCGGCACGGGACTGCCGCCGGGGCTTCTGGCCGAGATCGGGGGCATCCCCGGCCGCCTGGAGCTGGTGGTCACGGAGCTGCGGACGGCGGACAGGGTGGCGACGCCGGGTCGGCACGGGAGGCGGAGACGCCGCCCGGAGCCGCGCCGGCGGTTGTCCCGGCGCACGCCCGCCACGCGGCGGTGCCGGGCCGGCTGAGGGGGATCGGCCCGAACGACGCGCTGCTGCTGGGCGCGGAGCTGTCCTGCCGGGACCTGCGCAACCGGCGCGGGCCGGCCAGTCCCGCCGGGCCGGGGCCGGTGCCCTGGCCGGGCGGCGCGGTGGACCACGACCGGGGCATAAGCAAGGCCGGCAGCCCGATGCTGCGGAAACACCTGGCGCGGATGGCCTGGCGCTGGCTCCACCACCACCCCGACAGCGCGCTGTCGGGGTGGTCCGTGCAATACGTGAGCGCCCGCGACGGGCGGCCGGGCAGGCGCGGGATCGTGGCGCTGCCCGGGAAGCTGCTCGTGGCGCCGGTGCGGTTCGCCACCACCGGGCTGGTGCCCGAAGGCGCCGTCCTGTCGAAGGCGCCGGCGTAGGGGGAGGCGAACACCGGACACCGAACACCCGGGCGGCCCGACGGGGCCCTCGGGGAACCCGGGTAGGGCGTGTGACCGGCGCGGGGCATGGTTCGCCGCATCCCGCGGCACCGTCCATCCAGATGGGTCCCGCCCTCCCGGAACGTCGCACCGCCCGAACGGGGCACCCTGGTCACGGGGCCGGCGTCCGCCGGCCAACCGAACCGGACAGGAGCCTGGACGCGCCGTCGGGTGTTAGGCGCTCCCTGGAAAGCGATGTTCCGCCTGGAGAATCCCCGAGAGGCGCCGAGCCGCCCCAGAGAGGAGACGGATCGATGTGACACGTCATGAAGAAAGCGCTTGACGGGAGGGGGCTCATAAGAGCACCCTCTGGACGGGCCCGTCGGGATCCGGCTCTCTGACCCCGGCGGGAACCGCCTCGGTTCCGCGCGCCGGTCGACGGGCGCCCCGCGCAGGCCCGGCATGTCGCGGAGCCTGCCGGCGGTCACGTCCGCCGGCGCCGCGGGCGCCATGTCCGGGAACGCGGCCCCGAAGGCCGCGGGCACCCCCGCGCCGGCCCTGCCGGTCCTCCCCGGCGCGCCGGGCCGGGGGAGGTCCCGGCACTGGCGCGGGTTGACGACGGCGACGGCGAAGCCCCGGTCGTGCAGCGACTGCAGGAGGGCCCTGTGCATCCGCCCCGTGGCCTCCATGACGGCCCGCTCCGCCTTCCCCCTCCTCAGGATGCCGGCGACCTTGCGGAAGCCGTCGGTGTCGTTGGTGGCGCTGTCGTCCCGCCCGTTGATGTGAATGTTCAGGGTGTGCCTGCTCACGTCGATTCCAGCGCCTGCGGTGGTCATGGTCTCCCGCTCCTATCCTCGCGACGGTCCGGTTCTCGACCCAGCATCCATCCAGGACGCGGGAGGCTGACGGGAGGACGGGCCGGCCACGCTCGCCGACGGATCCGCTCGCGCGATCCAAGGGGCGTACGGTCCGACCCGTCCTGCGGGATCTCGCCCGCACCGCCGCCGCCAGGTCCTGGCGGCGGCGGTCCCGGCACCAGCATCGACCGGGAGGGCGGCGGGAGCCAGGGGACGGTTTTTCCACAGGAATCCGCCCCCGACTTTTCCACAGCCACCTCCCCCGGTCAGTGCTGATTCGCTGAGCATACGAGGGGCGAAGCCCGAGCGGCGGCGGTCCCTTCACCGAGAGGCTTAGCCAGTCTTCCGGGGCGGTGCAAGCCCGCCGGACGCAGGGAGAGCGGAGCCCGACCGGAGGACGGCGGGCCGCGGACAGCGCACATCTCTCCTCGGAGCCGCCCCCCTGGCGGCCCCGGAAGGCCCCCTCAGGGCGGCTGCGCCTGGTGGAAGGCCTCGGACGGGGTGAGTTAGCCCAGCGCCTTGCGCGGCCGCGCGTTGAGGCGGTCCTGGACGGCCTGCACCTCTGCGTCCGTCACCTTGCGGAAGTCCGTGCCCTTGGGCAGGTATCCCCGCACGAGGCCGTTGGTGTGCTCGTTCAGCCCGCGCTCCCAGGAGTGGTACGGGCGCGCGAAGAAGAACCCCGCGCCGAGCGCCTCCGACACGCGGGCGTGGTCCGCGAACTCCTTGCCGTTGTCCGCCGTGATTGTGTGGACCGGGGCCGGGAGGTCGCCGAGCATGCCGGTCATGGCGGCCCCGACCGCGCCCGCCGTCTTCCGGTCGACGCGCCGGAGCAGGGTGTACCTGGACGCACGGTCCACCAGCGACACCAGCGCGCCGCTGTGGCCCTTGCCCACAATGGTGTCGGCCTCCCAGTCGCCGACCCGTTCCTTCGCCTCGACCGCCGCCGGACGCTCGGAGATGTCCACCCGGCCCGGGATGCGGCCCCGGCCGGAATGGCGGCCGCCCTTCCAGTTCGGCTTCCTGCCGCGGCGGCGGAGATGCCGCCAGAGACCGCCGCCGGCCTTCCGGTCGGCGTGGATGCGCTCGTAGATCCACTGACGCCCCGCCATCGGCGCGCCCTCCTTGCGGAGGCGCCCGGCGACCTGCTCCGGGCTCCAGCCCTCGGCCAGCCGCTCCTCCGCCATGCGCCACAGCTCCGGCGTCATCTTGCGCGCCACCGGAAGGCGGCGGCGCTCAGGTCGGCCCGGGAGGCGGATACGCCGCCCGGAACCGCTCCGGCGGAGGTCCCGGCGCACGCCCGCCAGGCCGCGGTTCTGGTCCGGCTCAGGGGGATCGGGCCGAACGACGCGCTGCTGCCGGGCGCGGAGCTCCTGTACCGCGACTTCCGCAACCGGCGCGAGCTGGCGAGCCTCGCGGGGCTGGCGCCGGTGCCGTGGCCGGGCGGCGGGGTCGACCACGCCCGGGGCCCGGCAAGGCCGGCAGCCCGATGCTGCGAAAGCATCCGGCGCGGATGGCCTGGCGCTGGCTGCGGCACCAGCCGGACAGTGCGCTGTCGAAGTGGTTCAGGCAATATGTGAGCGCCCGCGACGGGCGGCCGGGCAGGCGCGGGATCGTGGCGCTGGCTGGGAAGCTTCCGGTGGCCCTGTGGCGGTTCGCCACGACCGCACTGGCGCACGGGGGCGCCGTCCTGTCGAAGGCACGGGAGGGGGAGACCGGAACACCTGAACACCCGGGCGGCCCGACGGGGCCTCCGGGGAACCCGGGAAGGGCGTGTGACCGTGCGGGGGTTTGGTTCGCCGCGGACCGCGGCACCGTTTGCCCGGATGGGTCCCACCCCCCGGAACGTCGCGCCGCCCGGACGGGGCACCATGGTCACGGGGCCGGCACAGGCCGACGGCCAACCGAACCGAACCGGACAGGAGCCTGGACGCGCCGTCGGGCGCTCCCCTGGAAAGCGACGTTCAGCCCGGAGAGTCCCCGGTGGCGCCGAGGCGCCCGTAGCGCAGGGAGAGGACCGATGTGACGGTCATGGGGATTTATGAAAGGGGGGGCTTGACTGGAGAGGCCTCATAAGAGCCCCCGCCGGACACAAAATGTGGACATGCCTTGGTCAAAGGGATAAGCCTTCCCTCCGAATTGTCTCCTGAAGGCAGGTGACCAGATGAAGTGGCGACACAGCGAATGACTGCTTTGGCCATGGTGCTGGCACAACGCCATGGCCGAGTGGCCGTCGGGCGCAATTCTGCGTCCGCAAGAGTGCAGCAGCGAGCCGGTGCCAGCCTTCCGGCGGGATTTGCCGTGACAGTCTTCCTAGCAAATACTTTGGTGCGCCCGACACACGGACGAATGCACCGGTCCGCCTTCGTCACTTGGTATCACCGATCCCCTTGCGGGACGTTCCCGTCCTTTCACGCCAATTCCCGACTTTCCTGTCCGAGCGACGCGCGGTAGTTCCCGGCAGATGAAACGCGATGCGCCAAAGGTCGTGAGCTTCAGGAAGGCCGTGCCCGTGCACGCCGCTCTGAAGGAGCTGTGGCGGCTGCAGCCGGGGAGCCTTGCGCAACCGACCGGGATTCACGAAGTTCGGCAGGACGCCGCCTTCCGTCGCCTGCTCGACACCTGCCGCGACGCCTATCCAGTGGCCGACGGACGCGGTCTGGAGAGCGCTCTTGTTGAAGACAGCAGATGGTGCGCGCAGCTCATCCGCCGACTCCCTGCCATGCCCGGCCCCACCTTCGTTGACGTGCGCCGCGCCCCGTTGTTGGATTTCTGATTGATCCGTTGCGGATTTCCCGCACCGGTTAACATGTGCGATTTCATTGAAAATATCTTCTGCGGAGGGAATGACCTTCAGTCTTTCGAGACCGAGAATGAAAGACCACGTTGTCAGTTTTGATACGTTCGGACCAAAATCCATGGTTTTGATCTTCTGATCTTCAAAGATCAAGGGCGCGTCGTCTCTTTCGTCCATGGTCTCACGTAGAGAATTTGAGAATTGCCAGATGGATGTCTCTCCTGCATCCTTGATACGTTTCAGGACAGATTTTCGGTCTTCCGGAATTGACCTCCAAAGCAATCCGATACTGGTTTCCACCGCCTGAACCTGATTGCCGCGGGCTTCGAACCATTTTTTGAAAACATGTCGATCAGGCGCTCCGGGCGTTCCTCTCAGCAATTCTTCCGCTACCATGTCGGTAATAAGGATAGAGCATCTGAATCGATCCAGAAGATCAAGACGATCAATCCGACCGAGTGATATCAGCGGACCGCTATCTGGAATAACAATTTCAGTTGCCATGGATTGAGGCTTCCATCTCTTTCATCAATGGCATGGCTTCTTCAAGCTCGGACTCAACGTCTTCCGGTGAAGGTCTGGGTGGGGGGAAACCCCGATCCGCGAGAGCGTTGAGAACCTCGGTCCATGTAGCTGCATGAAGAGCCGTTTTGGCTTCTTCTTGCGACACAATTCCTTTGGATACACCCAACAGGATTTGCGTTGTCGTCATCATGTGGTCAATCGGACGATTCATCCAAGTCTCTCCAGCTCAAGTTCACATATCACACCGGACTGAAAACAATCAAACTTTCCGCTTTTCCGGCCCCGGCCGATGGGCTGAACACTCAGGATTATGGCCATTCGGCCATCAAGGCAGAGATGGAACACTCCCCCGCAAAATTCGGTAGAGAAACGGAGAAGGATCCGTTAAACGTGCAGCGTTCGGCAATGGGTTGGCCGCCGTGGAGCACGGGCAAAAGGGAGTCTTCCACGAGTTCTCCAAGAGGCACCTGCAGAGATACGTGGGCGAGCTCCGGTCGCCATAACATCCGCAGCGCCGACACCATCGACCAGATGGCAGACATAGCCGCCCGGATGGCCGGGAATTAACCGCGCTATGTTGACCTTATCGAAGACAGCGGGCTGGATTCAGGGGCGCGGGCGTGATGAAAGATCTTGATCAGTTCTACACTTGTCCGGATTTGGCGAAGGCATACATTTATCAGGTTCTAAATCGCTGGAAGGATCCCGATGTTCTGTTTGTGGAGCCATCCGCGGGAACCGGGGCTTTTCTGCAACCTCTTCTGGACGCCAGCCGCAAGGTAAGGGCCATTGATCTCGCGCCCTGGCATAAAGGAATTGTGCGAAGCGATTTTTTCACTGACACTGACATATTCGCAGGACAGCATTCCGCGATTGTTGTTGTGGGAAACCCGCCGTTCGGAAAGAACGCCTGCCAAGCCGTGCGTTTCTTCAATCATGCCGCCCTTCACGCCAATGAAATCGCTTTCATTGTGCCACGCACCTTCCGCAAAATCAGTTTGCAGAAACGACTGGATTCTCATTTCCATCTGCTAAACGATGATGATGTTCAAAGTCATGCGTTCCTTCGGTCTGGCAAGCCGCATGATGTCCCTTGCGCATGGCAGATCTGGACACGAAGAGACAGCAGGCGAATTGTGCCGCAACCGCCCTCCGTAGATCATTTGATCGCGTATACAAGCCCAACCCAAGCCAGTTTCGCCATGCGTCGGGTCGGTTTCCACGCGGGCCGCGTTCTGACAGATAATATCTGGTCTCTATCCCTGACAACGCACTATTTCATGCGAGAGGTAAGAGATGGGGTACGGGATGTCATGCAGCATATCGACTGGACTGATCTGGCGAGGCAGACAGTAGGCTCAAGATCTGTGTCGAAAACCGAAATCGCTTTCAAGTTGGACGAGGTTTTCAATGCCTGATCAGATGCATTGCAAAGCTTTGGGAATGCTGTCAAAGTGCGAAGACATAGAGCCGGTCGCAATGCAGCGCGTCAGCCTTCATTATCTGACCAGAATAACAAAGATTACCAGCAGCTTCATGATGAAGCCCTCGGCAACCTTGGTTTGCCACGTCGTATGGTTTCCGGACCACCGAAAATGACCAACCGAATGACGAAACCGGAAATGCCTACCGCCGGACGGCGTTGCGGCCAATCAAGGTCTTGACGGCTCCGGTGGAACTCTCTCACGCTACGGTGAACGTGTCGTCTGGCAGCCGGATCGGGTGCCAAGGTGGCTGGCTTTGGTTTGCCGTCGGCGATGGCCACCGGGACATCGGAACCGTTTCTTTCCGATCCGGAACGCGGTTCGCTTTCCGGATTTCCGGGCCGAGGGGGCAGTTCGTTGTCAAGAAAACTGGTGTGGGATGATTCTGTTTGCACCACGACCCTTCTTTGCCGTGAGGAGAAAACGTGGTAAATCGGGCGTGATATGGGTAGGCCGGATCGGGCATACACTTTGGAGAGCGCTACCGTCTCGGGAGTCAGGCTTAAGAAGTGAAAAGAAAAATGGCCAGCAAATCACGAGGATTCCATGGTAAAACCGATTGATACACCCCTAACCCAGGCGCTGGCGGAAGGCAAACTCTCACGCGAGGAATTGAAACGGTTAACGAAGCGGTCGGATCGTCCGGCGTTTTCCCGTCTGATCCTTTGGGTAGGACTGATTGCGATGACCACCAAACTCGTCGCGCTGGCCTGGGATAGCTGGATGATCTGGCCAGCCATGCTGCTGCAAGGGATAGTACTTGTCCACCACTTCGCGCTACAGCATGAATGCGTGCACTACACCGCATTCCGCACGCGCTGGATCAATGAACTGGTGGGCCAGATCTGCGGGCTTATCATAATACTTCCACACCGGTTCTTTCGGTACGAACACTGCGATCATCATACATATACGCAGCTGCATGGCGAAGATCCCGAGATGATCCCAATGCCTCGATCAATCGGTGAGTACATCTGGTACCTGAGCGCCATTCCCTACTGGCGGCACAAATTGAGCGAGATCCTACGGCACGCGGCGGGACGGCTAAGCGAGACGGAGAAACGGTTCATTCCTGCGGTGGAACACAGGGCCGCGTTTATGGACGCGCGACGGATGCTGGCGATCTATGCGGCTGTCCTGCTTGGCATGGCCGTGACCGGGTGGTGGGGATTGATCTGGTACTGGCTGGTACCCATCTTCCTCGGCGAACCGGTGATGCGGTTTATCCGTATGACGGAACATGTCGGCCGCCCCACCGTGGCGCAGATGCGTGAGAATACCAGAACAAATCTGGTTTCCGCTCCATGGCGTTTTCTGTGCTGGAACATGAACTATCACGCCGAGCACCATTACGTGGCGTCAGTTCCGTTTCACGCACTTCCGAAACTGCATGAAAAACTGAAAGACCACATACATATCGAGAAACATGGATATCTCGGCGCTCACCGCGACATCCTTCGTCAGATGCTCGGCCGCGGTCCCGCAATGGCGACGTGACGGATGTGGAACCTTGCGAACGGACCTGGCGGGATCTGATCGCTGTCGACTCGCTTGAGCGGAACTGGGTTAGCCGGGTGTCGTACGGGTCACGGCTGATCGCAGTTTATGACTCACCGTCCGGCATCTACGCGTCTCTCGCTTTGTGTAACCATGGCGGTTCCGACCTGTGTGACGGTTATTTTGACGGTCATATCATTGAGTGTCCATTGCATCAGGGCGCATTCGACGTCCGTGACGGGAAACCTGTCTGCGCACCCGCGACGCGCCCGATGAGAGTATTTCGGACACGCGTGCGGAACGGGATAGTACAGATTTGGATCTGACATGCACCTAACCGCTGACCGCTGATCGGGAGTGCGGATCGAAGATCAAGGCGTTCACGCCTAGAAGAGGACGATAGACAATCTGCCGATGCGTTATCATGGTCAATATGCGGTTACCTGCCCACGGGTGTTTTAGAGTTCGCGCCTGTCCGCAGCGGGCGGCAAACTCTCCGAAGGAGGGTTTGAGGCGCAAAGCGGGCTGAGCACCGATCCGAACGGATGCAACCCAGACCACGCGTCGCATAGGCGTTCTCGTCTCGATCAAGACTTCAGGAGGCTGTTGCCGCGGGATCTCCGCTAAGCCGAAGAACAGCGCCGGGGATGAATAATGACGCGATCAGCGATCTGGGCATACCTAGGCCTCTTTCGCAAAGGTGAGTTTCTGGCCGCGTTGCATCCAAAGAGTGCCCACGGCTCCGGCGTCATCTTTCTGGGCACCGACGAGGCGGCGCTGCGCCGCCCCTCGGCCAGCCGCTGCGCCTGGGCGTGCCGGTAGCCCCGGGCTCCGCCGTTGCGCCGGATCCCGCGCGGGACCGATGACGGACTGCGCCCCAGCTGGCGGGCGACCGCCGCGGCGGAAAGCCCGCTTTTCATCAGGGCGTGGATCCGGGATCTCCCGGTATGGGTCAGGTGGCGCTGGCCCTCGGGCATGGCGGTCTCCTTCCCGCAACGAAGGGACTGTCGCCGCCATCCGGCCGATTCGCAACATCATGTGCCGCCTCAGCCAGACCTCACCCACATCGGGTGTTGCACTTCACTGTGGAACGGGGGTCTCGATCCAATCGCAAACCCGGAAAGTTGTCGACGATGTCTCGCTTGAGGTCGCTCCCGGCGAAATCGTCGCGCTCCTTGGCACCAATGGTGCCGGAAAGTCGGAACTGGTTCTTGGGATCGTCGGCGTCTTGCCCTTGCTGAACGGTGCGATTGCCGTGGACGAAACCTTTGTGAACGGGCTTGGCAGTCAGGCTATCAGGCGTGCCGGCGTTGCGGCCGCACCGGAAGGCCATCAGGTTCTCGAAACCCTGAGCGTGATCGATAATCTGCGAGCCGCAGGAACCGGCTTGTCGGCAGCAGACTGCGCGATTGAGGTTGACGCGGCTCTTGAGGTGTTTCCTGAGCTCGTTGCCCAAGAAGAACAGGCGGCAGGTTCATTATCAGGCGGGCAACAACAGATGGTGGCGATCACACAGGCCCTGGTGGCCCGCCCCCGCTTCCTTTTGATTGACGAAATGTCGCTCGGATTGGCTCCTGTCGTCATAGATCGGTTGATGCAAGTGGTGATCAGTCTGCGCGATAAGGGAATCGGCATTCTGCTGATCGAACAGTTCACGCAGCTTGCGCTTGATGTTGCAGATCGTTGCTATGTTTTGTCCCGAGGTCAAATCCGATTTGATGGTCGCCCCGCTGAGCTGAAAGCAGACAGGTCGGTATTAGAGCGTGCCTATCTCGGCGTGTGATCAAGCTGCGCAATTTTGATCAGGATGCGCCGAACCCGAGCGATATCGTCGTTGGAAAACTCGCCCGTAAGCGCAGAGTCAAACTTCTTTGCGCATGTGTGGAGATCGTCAAAGACGATCTGCCCTTGGCGGGTTAAGGAAAGTACTTCGTGACGACGGTCGTCGGCAAATGTCTCGCGAGAAAGGAAACGCTTTTCCGCCAAAGCATGCACTGCGCGGCTGACTTTGGTTTTATGGAGCCGCGCACGATCACAAATCTCTTTCGCGGTCATTTCGCCGTAGCGCCCGAGGTGAAACACCACCCGCCATTCCGTCTGCAACATGCCGTATTTTGTCCGGTAACTTTCCGAAAACGCGCGGCTGGTCGTCTCTGCCGCTTGATTGAGCAGGTAAGGCAGAAAGTCGAGCAAGTCGAAAGATGCCGGCCCAGTCATACAGTATGGATTAACGCTTGTTAGTTACAAAAGCAACCATTACATATAGAACAGTTGCAAAGGAACTATCTCATGAACAAGGACCGGGCCCCGAAGACCTTCCAAAGCGCCACCACGCCGGTCGGCACCCATCCGGGCTACATGCCGGGTTTTAGCAATGATTTCGAAACCGAAGCCTTGCCGGGCGCACTTCCACAGGGGATGAACTCACCCCAAAAGGTGAATTACGGCCTGTACGGCGAACAGCTTTCCGGCACCGCCTTCACCGCGCCAAGTCATCAGAATGAACGGACATGGTGCTATCGCATTCGGCCATCAGTCAAGCACACCCACCGCTTTGAAAACATTGACCTCCCTTATTGGAAATCGGCACCGAATGTAGTTCCGGATGTCACTTCTCTGGGCCAATATCGCTGGGACCCCGTGGCTCATGGTGACGGTGGGCTGACTTGGCTCACAGGCATGCGAACGATGACGACCGCAGGTGATGTGAACACCCAGACGGGCATGGCGAGCCACGTCTATCTTGTCACCGAAAGCATGGTCGACGCCTATTTCTATTCCGCCGATAGCGAATTGCTTATCGTCCCGCAGGAAGGTCGCCTGCGGTTTTGCACTGAGCTTGGGATAATCGATCTGGAACCCCAGGAAACCGCCATCATCCCACGCGGCCTTGTCTACCGGGTCGAAGTGATTGAGGGGCCCTGCCGCGGCTTTGTCTGTGAAAATTACGGGCAGAAATTCGACCTGCCTGGGCGCGGCCCCATAGGTGCAAATTGCCTGGCCAACCGGCGGGATTTCAAAACGCCGGTCGCGGCGTTTGAAGATTGTGAGGCGCCTTCCACGGTCACGGTCAAATGGGCCGGGCAGTTTCATGAGACCAAGATCGGCCATTCGCCTCTGGATGTGGTGGCATGGCATGGCAATTATGCGCCCTGCAAATACGACCTGCGAACCTATTGCCCGGTGGGCGCGATCCTCTTTGACCATCCCGATCCGTCCATCTTTACCGTGCTGTCGGCACCCTCGGGTACGGAAGGGACGGCCAATATTGACTTCGTTCTATTCCGCGACCGCTGGATGGTGGCCGAGGATACGTTCCGCCCGCCCTGGTACCACAAGAACGTCATGTCGGAGCTTATGGGCAATATTTTCGGCATCTATGACGCAAAGCCCAAGGGATTTGTTCCCGGTGGCATGTCGCTGCACAACATGATGCTACCACACGGCCCTGACAAAAACGCCTTCGAAGGCGCATCAAATGCCGAACTCAAGCCGGAATATCTGGCGAACACCATGTCGTTCATGTTTGAGACCCGCTTCCCACAGCATCTGACCACCTTCGCCGCAAAGGAAGCGCCCCTGCAGGACGATTACATCGACTGCTGGGCCAATATTGAGAAGAAGTTTGACGGAAAGCCGGGCAGGAAATGAAGCTCTATTCATACTGGCGCTCAACAACCTCTTACCGGGTCCGGATCGCGCTTCACCTGAAGGGTATCGACTTTGACCTCGAACCGGTGGACCTTTTGTCCGGGGAACAAACTGCTGACGCTTATGCCGCGCTGAACCCGATCAAGGGCGTGCCAACGCTGGTGACGGACGATGGCACCGTTTTAACGCAGTCCATGGCTATTCTCGACTACCTCGACCACCTGAAGCCCGATCCGGCCTTGCTGCCTCAGGATGACCCTACCTTGCGCGCCCGCGTTCTGGCGGCCGCGATGGTCTTTGCCACAGATGTACACCCGGTCAACAACCTGAAGGTCGTCAAAAAGCTGCGCGGTTTGACCGATGAAGCGACCGGCATTGCCTGGATGCAAGATTGGATGCAGCAAGGCTTTGCCGCCTACGCCGCCTTGATAAATCCTGACGCGCCCTTCAGCTTTGGCGACACGCCTGGCCTGGCCGACATCTGTCTGGTCGCGCAAGCCTACAACGCACATCGATGGAACGTCGATCTGTCGCCTTTTCCCCGCCTGCAAGCCATTGAGGCGCGCTGTCTCGCGCTACCCGCCTTCGATGCCGCAAAACCCGAAAACCAGAAAGATGCCACATAATGACTTTGCTCCGCTCGTGGGTAAAAAGCGCAAACAGCGCCAAGACACCCTTTCCCCTGAACAACCTGCCCTACGGTGCTTACGTACCCGACGGCAGTGACCAGCCGCGTTGCTGCGTGGCAATCGGCGACCACATATTCGACGCTCATCAGGCTGAAGCGGAGGGGCTGATCGACATACGCGGGCTCAAGCTGGCCGATAGCGGGGTCTGGAATGAGCTGATGCAGTACGGACCAGAGGTTTGGGGCGCATTTCGCGCCCGGCTGGCCCAAATACTTAGCGAAGGGTCCGCCGATCAGGCCAGTGCGGTAAAATACCTGCACTCACTGGCCGGGGCGCGACTTTCGATGCCACTGACAGTGATGGAATTCACAGATTTCTACGCCGGTCGACACCACGCAACGAACGTCGGAACCATGTTTCGGGGACCTGAAAATGCCCTACCGCCGAACTGGCTGCATATTCCGACCGGCTACAATGGCCGGGCATCTTCCGTTGTCCTCTCGGGAACCGATATTCGCCGCCCTTGGGGCCAACTTAAGGGACCGAATGATGCTGCGCCCAGATGGGGACCATCGCAGCGGTTTGATATTGAGCTAGAGATGGGCGCAATCGTCGGACAGCCCTCGTATGGTCCAATTTCAGTGGATCAGGCCGATGCAAATATCTTTGGCTACTTGCTGCTTAATGACTGGTCCGCCCGCGACATTCAGGCCTGGGAATATCAGCCGCTTGGGCCGTTTCAGGCCAAGGCGACCGCCACCACAATTTCACCGTGGATTGTGCCTAAAGCGGCGCTTGAACCCTTCCGCTGTGAAACGCCTGCGCGCGAAAAAGATCTGTTGCCGCATCTGCGCGATACCGGGCCGATGCTTTATGACATTCCGCTTACCGTGACGCTGAACGGCGAAACGATTGCGCACACGAATTATAACGAAATGTACTATTCAGCCGCTCAGCAACTGGCCCATCACACGACCAGCGGCTGCCCGATGCGGGTGGGCGACCTTCTGGGCTCTGGCACTATCTCGGGACCAGAGCGCGAAAACCGCGGCTCTCTGCTGGAGCTAAGCTGGGGTGGCAAAGAGCCGTTAGAGACCGGCTCTGGAACGCGCAGCTTTATCGAAGATGGCGACACGCTCGGCCTGCACGGCGCGGCCCGAGGCGATGGCTACCAGATCGGGTTCGGCGACTGTCTTGGTACACTGCTCCCGGCTCTCGAAAACCCTCACAAAGGAAATGACACGTGACCAAAGCCTTTGCGTCCCAAGGGGACCTCACTGAAAAGAAAATCACCTTTGATGAGGTCGGCCGCGATCTGTGGGCCTTCACCGCCGAAGGCGATCCCAATTCCGGCGTTATCATCGGCGACGAAAGTGTGATGATCGTTGAAGCGCAGGCAACACCCCGGCTGGCCAACAAGGTGATTGAAAAGGTCCGCAGCGTTACCGACAAGCCAATCAGCCACCTTGTCCTGACACATTACCATGCTGTGCGGGTGCTCGGGGCATCCGCCTATGATGCAGATCAGATCATCATGTCCGATGTGGCGCGAGGCATGGTTGCCGAACGTGGACAAGAGGATTGGGACAGCGAGTTTCAACGCTTCCCACGTCTTTTCGAAGGACATGAGAGCATCCCCGGGCTGACTTGGCCCACGACGACCTTCAGCGACAGTATGACCGTCTATCTCGGCAAACGCCGGGTCGATATCAAACATATCGGACGTGCCCACACAGCCGGTGATGCCGTGATCCATGTGACCGACGAAAACGTCATGTTCACAGGCGACATCGTTGAGGATCATTCGGCTTGCTATTGCGGTGACGGCCATTTCGCAGACTGGGGCAATACGCTTGACGCAATCAAAGCCCATGATGTCGACGCCATAGCACCGGGTCGCGGCGCGGCCTTGGTCGGCAAGGATGCCGTGAACCGCGCAGTCGAAAGCACGCGTGACTTCGTCTATGCCACTTACGATCCAGCAGCCAAAGTCGCGGCGCGTGGAGGTTCACTAAAAGACGCCTGGGACGCGGTCCGCACCGCCTGCGATCCCAAGTTCAAGGATTACGCCATCTACGAACATTGCCTGCCCTTCAACGTCGCCCGCGCATATGATGAGGCCTGCGGCATCGCTCATCCCCGCATCTGGACCGACAGACGCGATCTTGAGATGTGGGAGGCGCTTCAGGGATGAGGAGCGCAGAAAAGAAGACCCCAATTTGCGCGCCAGATCATTGCTGGCGGGATTTCAGCCACGTCCATATCGCACACGGAGCATTTTGATGGTCCAAGCTTGCTATGAGACGGCCTTTACGCTCTACCCTTATGAAAAGATCCCGGCGCAATCAGCGCCACCCATTCGTCATCCGGTGGTCATCGTTGGCGGTGGACCGGTTGGCCTCGCCCTCGCTCTTGATCTTGGCAAAAAGGGGACACCGGCGCTGGTGTTGGATGATCACGAAGGCGCGGGGCTTGGCAGCAAGGCGATCTGTTTTGCAAAACGGACACTGGATATTGCCAAACGGCTCGGCGCTGGGGCACCAATGCTGGAGAAAGGCGTCGTCTGGAACCTGGGGCGTGTCTTCCACGGGGACACGCAGCTTTTTGAATTTGATCTGCTCCCCGAGGACGGGCATTGCAACCCGGCCTTCATCAACCTCCAGCAACCTTACTTCGAACAATTTCTCGTCGAGGCGATCCGCGCCGCTCAATCCGAAGGTGCCCCAATTGAAATTCGGGGCCGTAACCGTGTGACAGGTCTTGAGGTGTGCGACAACAGCGCCACGGTCGACGTTGAAACGCCCGATGGGCCCTACCAGATCAAAGCCGACTACTTGATCGCCTGCGATGGCGCGCGCTCCCCGATCAGAGGAATGATGGGCCCCCATTTCGAAGGCCGCGTCTTTGAGGATAACTTTCTGATCGCCGATGTGCGCATGACTGCCGACTTCCCGACAGAGCGGTGGTTCTGGTTCGAACCCCCCTTCAAAAACAGTGGGCAGTCAGCCCTTCTGCATAAGCAACCCGACAATGTCTGGCGGATTGATTTCCAGTTGGGCTGGGACATCGACCGGGAAAAAGAGATGCAAGAGGATCGCATTCGCGCCTGTGTCGATGCCATGCTGTCCAGCCAGACGGGCCAGATACCGGACTATGAATTGGTCTGGACCTCGATCTACACCTTCCAGTGCCGCCGGATGCTGGATTTCCGCCACGGTCTGGTGTTCTTTGCAGGCGACAGTGCGCACCAGGTCTCACCCTTCGGCGCTCGGGGCGCCAATTCCGGCGTGCAGGACGCCGAAAATCTGGCCTGGAAACTGGACGCGGTGCTGAAAGGTACGGCTGATCCGTCGCTCTTGGACAGTTATCACAGCGAACGGGCCTATGGGGCGGACGAAAACATTATAAACTCGTCACGAGCCACCGATTTCATGACACCCAAGACCGCTGCGAGCCACCTGTTCCGCGGTGCCGTCTTGACTCTTGCTGGAAAACACGCGTTCGCGCGGCCCTTGGTTAATTCCGGGCGCCTCTCGGTGCCCTGCGTCTATGATGGTTTTGACCATTTCGGCCCGGACGCGTTGAAAGAACCCAC
The DNA here is from genome assembly GCA_965221405.1 of Paracoccaceae bacterium. Classification (GTDB taxonomy): domain Bacteria; phylum Pseudomonadota; class Alphaproteobacteria; order Rhodobacterales; family Rhodobacteraceae; genus JAPOUP01. Next base: position 745,192 of record CBDCSE010000001.1, read on the forward strand.
CGCGACGCACCCCGGATCCGCTTGTCCCGATGCGCCGGTTGGCGACAGCTTTCTTCTTGACCAAATTGGCGGAGACTTCGTTGTCCTTGCAATAGGCAGCGCGGCGCCAGCTCATGACACGCTGCGCATTCTCCATTTGCCCGATCCATCCAAAGAACTGCGCCAGCGTTTTATGGCGGATCATGAACAGGCTATCTACCTGATCCGACCGGATCAGCATATCGTCGCGCGTTGGCCCGCCTATGATCGAAATGCGATTGAGGCCGCCTTAGACAATGCCCTTGGGCGAAAGGGAACCACATGCTAAAGCTCGATCCCAACATTCTCGATCCAGACGGTTTTTTCGATGAGCTTCTGAAGTCACATGAAGGCCTGAGTGAAGACCAATCCCAAGCATTCAATGCCCGCCTGATCCTTGTGTTCGCCAACCAGATCGGCGACCGCAATGTGCTGCGCGCAGCCCTTGAGGCGGCGAGGTAGATGCGCAGTTGACCGCATTGTAATGGGTTCTAACTTTGCGCCAGCCGCCTTGGCGTAGGTTGGCTGATCTCGCAAATTGCGTCAGTTTCGCGCCTCTCTTGTTAGTGCGACGAAGCGTTCAATGCCGGCCAATGAGCAGTGATATCGAATGCCGACTGGTGCCGGATCGCCCGGATACCAGCAGCCCGCCGGGGAGCCGGTTCGTCAAAGGGGATCATTTCAAGGGCCGCTCGCTGGACGGCGTCGGGTCAGACCGCCGATCCGGGCACGTCAGCAGATTCACATGAATTGCCGTCGTTGGGAATCGAGGCTAGCGAAGCGCGCGCGTCAGGTAATCCTCTATCATCTCACCGAAGCTAAGCTCAACTGATAGATCGTAGCCACACCCGCATCGCGATATTAACGCTTTCTGTCCGAAGAATTCGCTGAAGCAGACCGTATCATCGGAAAAGACGCTTTCGTCCAAGTCAAGCGGGCAACCGATGGCGACGACATGCGCCGCTTGGAGCCCGGTAACACGAAACGTCACCATTGTGTCGGAAATGCGGACTATACTGACGTCGGGCGGTGCATAATATGGACGGAGTTCGGCCAGAAGGCCATCTTCCCGCTCAAGATCCGCCTGCAACAGCCAGTTCCCTGGCCCGACATGGCAAAGGAACATGCCATTCGCGCGAGACAGACGGTTCGGCGCGGAAGGGAACGCGGGAATCACGCCTGCACCTATCCATTGACCTAACGCCTCCTCAGACCCCTTAAGGTCAAAAATGGCCTTCAGGGGAAGTTTTTCGAACGACGCCAAGTATCCCATTTCAGCTCCTCAGCTTCTCGCCGTCGATATCGTAGAAAATCGGCGCAGTAACCTCAGAGACAACGGTCGAGTCTTGGACCCGCGCATGCACGGTCTCCCCAATCCGTGACCTCCCGTTCTCGAGAAGCGCCAGGGCGATCCAGCGGTTCATCACGACACTCCAGACGCAGGCGCTGACAAAGCCCTCTGCCGGAACCTTGTCGCCGCCCGCGGTCAGCGGGGCGCCTTCGAGGATCCGCTCGCCCGGGTTGGTCGGCAAGAGGCCCACGAGCTCGCGGCGGGGCGCATCACCCGCGCGTCGCAATTCAACCGATCGCTTGCCAATGTAATCCACTTTGACTTTGGACATGATCCAGCCCATGCCCAGATCATAGGCATCCACCGTACCGTCCACCTCGTGCCCCAACGAAAGAAAACCTTTCTCGACACGAAGCACATGGCTCGCCTCAGACCCCACCGGCTCGATACCGAAAGGTTCGCCCGCTTCCATGATCCGCCGCCAAAGCGCACGCATGCCGCGAGGCGCGACGTTAATCTCGAATGACAGCTCGCCGGTGAAGCTGACCCGCACGATGCGCACCGGCTGCCCGGCGACGTGGCCTTCATCGTAGGACATGAATGGCAGCGCCTCGGGCGCGAGGTCAATGTCCGTGCCCATCGCGGCCAGAACTTCCCGTGACCTGGGGCCGCAAACGGTGGCGTTGCACCATTGGCATGTAACGACGGTCAGGAATACGTTCCAGTCAGGGAACCGGGTCTGCAGCAACTCCTGCATATGCCCGTGTACCGCATCCGCATTTCCGGTGGACGTGGAAATGAGCCAGCGATGCTCTCCGAGACGCATCGCAACGCCATCATCGAGAATCAGGCCGTCGTCAGTCAGCATGAGGCCGTAACGGCATCGACCGGGCTCTAGCGTGGATATAACGTTTGTATAGAGGTGATCGAGGAAACGTCCCGCGTCCCTTCCCTTGATCTCAAACTTTCCGAGCGGGGAGCCGTCATAAACGCCCACCGACTCACGTACGGCCCGGCACTCGCGGTTCACCGCCTCCTGAAGGCTTTCTTCTCCACGCGGGAAGTATCCAGGGCGCCTCCATCGGGCACCGGCTTCATACATGAACGCGCGCCGCTCAAGATTCCAGCGCGTGATCGGGGTATGCCTGTAGGGAAGAACCACCGAATCTCCGCGAAGCCCTCCGATAGCCCCGAAAGAAACGGGTGTATACGGCGGGCGGAACGTGGTCGTACCGACTTGCCGCACGGAAACGCCCCTCTTCGCCGCCGCCGTGCCGATAATGTTGATGTTGCCCGTCTTTCCCTGATCGAAACCCATGCCGCCGGTGGTATAACGCTTGACATGCTCGATATTGTCATACCCTTCGCGCAGTGCGAGATGCACGTCGGCGACGGTGACGTCATTCTGGATATCCAGAAACGCCCTGCTCTCGGCACCTGATACATCGCCGTGCCAAAGCGGTTCTATCCCATAGGCTTCACCCGTAACGTCGGGCAAACGGGGCATTACCGCCCCGGTGATGTCCGCCGCCGCACCAGCGCCGGATTTCAGCGCGGCGGAGCAAACCAACATACCTGCCGCGCCACCGACCGGAGTGCACGGCTGCGCGGCTTCGTCGGGAACAAACGCTGCCAACCCCTCGTCGTAGCGCAGGCTTCCGCGCGACTGGGAGAATAGGTGTGCAGCCGGGTTCCATCCACCGGAATGTAGCAATAGATCACATGCGAGCGTCGCACGTCCGGCCCGGTCACGCCCGGCGATTACGGCACCTTCAACGGAACGTCTTCCCAAGACATCAATGATAACCGAACCCGCCCTTATCGGGATGTCACCGATCATTCCGCGCGTATCTTCAGGCACATTCGCCCTGCTATCCACAATGGTGACGACCTGGATACCGGCGGCGTCGAGGTCCACCGCGGCCGCATAGGCGCTATCGTTGTTGGTGAAAACCACGGCCTTCTCGCCGGGTTTAACCGCGAAACGGTTCACATAGGCCTGCGCGGCTGAGGCCAGCATCGCACCCGGACGGTCGTTGTTGGGAAAGACGAGACTCCGTTCAATGGCACCGGTCGCCAGGATCACGTGACCCGCCCTAACCCGCCAGTTCCTTTCAAGCAGACTCGGATTCGCGGGTGAGCGCTCATTCACCATTAGGAAATTATGCTCGCGATAGGCCCATACGGTCGCGTCCTGGAAGTGCCGTACGTTTGGCATGGCCGCCAATTCCGCGACTGCGTGATCAACCCATTCCACTGACGGCCGTCCGTCGATCTCAAGCCGCCTGTCAAGCAGGCTTCCTCCCGCTTCTGTCCGCTCATCAGCCAACATGACCCGGCACCCCGAGCGGCCCGCGACAAGTGCGGCCATCAGCCCTGCGGGTCCTGCACCGACAACCAGTACATCCGTATGCGCGTTGACCGCCTCGAAATGAAATTCGCCTGGTGGAGTCCCAGGTACGCCGGCAAGGCCCGCCGCTCGCCGGATCGCTGGCTCGTAGAGGCGCCAACTCGGCCACTTGAAGGTCTTGTAATAAAAGCCGGACGGAATAAATCGAGCGAAAACCTGGCTCAAGGCCCCAATGTCGAAGCCCGGGGACGGCCAGCAATTCACCGACCGCGCCGACATGCCGTCCTCAAGGCGGACCGTCGTCACCAGTCGATTGGCGGAGGCATGGCGTCCCTCGAGTTCCACTAGGGTCGCGGATTCCTCGAAACCGACCCCAATTATCCCCCGCGGACGGTGGTACTTGAAACTTCTCGCAGTGAGCCGAACGCCATTGGCAAGCAGCGCCGAAGCCAGCGTGTCACCCCTAAACCCCCGGTAGTCACGGCCGTTGAACCGGAACGCAAGTGAATGGCTCCGGTCGATCCGTCCACCCGAAGGGAGCCGCCTATACCGCACTGTCAGGCCTTTCGACAATGTCATGCGTCCGGGTATCGCGCCATATCGCAAACCATGTGCCACACCCCTTAACATGCCACCATCGTTCCTCGACCGGACCTATCGGGTTTGGAGCGACCGTCAGGTACTCGACCCAATCCTCATCGCTGGTGGTTTGGGGATCGGGCCGGTCAGGCTTTACGGGCCCACCGAACGAGAACTCGGTCTCGTTCCGGGGTCCGCAGAATGGGCACGGAATTAGCAGCATCGCTTAGACCCCCTACCTCGCGGTCGTCGTTCCGGATTCCATCACGTAGTCCAAATGCCTGAAACGCTTGATCGAAAAAGGAGCCATTAAGGGATGAGGCGAACCATTGGCTATATGATGCGCGAGCGTCAGGCCACCGGCGGGAATCGCTTTGTAACCACCCCACCAGCCAGCGGTTACGAATAGCCCCGGCACATCCGTCTCATCCACAACCGGCGAAGCATCCGGAGTTATGTCAAGGTGACCGCCCCATTGGCGCAGGAGCTTCAGTCTACTGAATCGCGGGAACAGGGACAGCATAGCCGTCACGGTATCCTCAAACACATGCTGCTTGATATCCCGGCGGAAGCTCTGCCCCATGTCCGGCGCACCTCCGATCACCATTTCGCCCTTGTCCGACTGGCTGAAATAGAAACCGCTGTCGGGGCAGTTGACGATCACGTCGACCAGTGGTTTCACCGGTTCGGAAACAAAAGCTGTCAGGTTCATCGTCCGCAGCGGCAACTTGAGACCGACCGTTTCCGTAAGCGATGTCGTGTGGCCCGATACCGCGACGGCGACCTTACGCGCGCCTATATTCCCCCGTGGTGTCTCGACGCCCTCGACGGCACCATTACGTCCACGAAGCAGCTTTGTTACGGGTGTCTGCTGATGTAACTGGACACCAAGTGCGTCGGCGCCGCGCGCCAGTCCCCACGCCACGGCATCATGACGGTTGACGCCGGCGTCCGTATGAACCATCCCGCCCATGATCGGCAGTCGCGCGTCCGGTCCCCCTCCGGTGAGCGCCGGGATGCGGCGGCGCAGCTCCTCGGTGGAGATCCGCCTGTAGGTCGCCCCGTGGATATCCATCGCAAGCTGGCGACGGCGCAACGCCCGCATCGTCGAGAATGTCTGCACCACATCGATCATGGTTCGCTTCGAGTACATCGTATTGAAGTTAAGGTCGTTGGTCAGGCCCTGATAAAGCGCGACTGACTTCACGTAGAATGGAATGGAAGCGTCCCGAAGGTAATTCGACCGAACCGTAACGGTATTGCGCGCGACGTTACCCCCGCCAAGCCAGCCACGCTCCAGTACGGCAACATCCGTGATTCCATACTCCTTGGCGAGGTAATAGGCCGTGGCCAAACCATGTCCGCCGGCACCAATTACGATGACATCATATCTCTCTTTCAAAGGATGGCTGCGCCATGCCGGTGTCCAGCCCATGTGCCTGTTAAACGCGTGGCGAGCGAGTGAGAGTATGGAATAATTTTGCATCTTGGTAAGATAAATTGCCTTTGCTAAGCCTCTGTCAAGTGATGAAGTACATAGGTAGTGTCTGCCAGAAAACCCCTGTTTTCGTGCTGACGGCCCGGAATCCGGGCCGGGCATGGCGCCGGCCGACGGCCTGACGGGGCCGGTTCCGGTCTCCCGGCGCGGGCCGGGGACGCGCCTGTTCGCTCTTTATTCACTTTCCGACAGTCACCGGCACCGTCCGGGCAGGGCTGTGCCGTTCCCGCTCCGCGCGGGTCGAAGGAAACCGGTTTTCGGGGGAGGCGCCGTCAGGCGGCGCGGCGGCGCCGTTCCCTCAGCCGCTCCGCGCGCCGCAGCGGCAGGCCGATGCGGTGGACGTTCATGGCCACGACGGCGAGGGCGACGGTGCGGCCGGATCCCCGGGCGCCGAACGCCAGGACCCGGCCGGGGCCGCGGTGTTCCAGGTTGTTGATCGCCGATTCGACCGCCGCATGCCGGCGGCGCATCGCGGCGAACTTCTCGGCGGGAACCAGTGACATGACTGTCTGACCGCCGCCAAACCAGACACACAGGGGGCGGCCTGCGGGTCGCCCTTTTGCATTGCACGAGACAATTCCAACCCTGCTGTCAATTGACAGCATGTTAGAGCGCAAGACCAATCGACCGCGCTATCACATATGGAAGAAGACCCGGACAGGCCGGATCTTCTACAAACTGGGCCGGGCGGCGGCACATGTGCGACGGGGCGGGCGCGCCGCGACCGGCCAGGACGCGCGGCTTTCGGATTTTCGCCCCGGCTCCACTCCGAAGCGCAAGGGTTCCTTCCGCTCGGGAAGCAGCGACCCGAGCGGGGATTTAGAGGCCGCCCGTATCCGGATGAGCCACGACGCGGCGGGCCGTCTGCCGCGATACCGCCATGAAGGGTATGTTTTCCTGAAGATGACGTCCGGGAAGACCAAATTACATATGCCGCGGAGTGAAACGCTAGCATGGCGGTTTCAGGGGCTAGCAAATGCCTGTCCGCCCCGTTCAAGCAGATGTGAGTGGAATGAGGGAATCGGACAGACGAACCGGTCTTCCTCCTGTTCGTGCAGTGCCCCCTTGTGAACCAGATGCATGAAGAATCCGTTGGCGTCCCAGTCCCGGGCCGGGAAACGGTAATGCATTGAGTCGGTCTTGTGCAGGGTTTCCATCAGGGTCAGGATTTTTGAATGGGTGTCGGTGCTGTCCAGAGCCAGCATCACCGCCGCGGTTAGGTTGACGGCGGCTTTCATCTCCGGAGAGAATTGCTGCCGGTAGTAACCCATGCGTAGATCAGCCGCGTATTCTGAGGCAGCCGCCCAGTTCACTTTTCCGAGGTCCCCGTCCACCTCAAGCGCCGCCTTGCCCACCGCTCTGAGAACATGATGCAGGTGCCGCGGCCAGCCCTCGCAATCGTCTACCATTCGCATCCCGTCCGGGGGAAGATGTTTGAGCGGAATACCGAATTTCTCACCAAACCCGACACGCAGCGCCGCGATGTCGGATTGACGAAAACTCCCGATATTGTGGATCTGTCCGGACGGGATGCGGGTCAGCCCTATATTGTTGGCTACAGCGACGGTATCGCCGAGACCGGCCAGTACCAGCGTGATCGGCAGTCCAGCGGCACCGCCATGCAGACCCTGCAGAACATTTATGGCCGACGGCGGGATATGGCCGGGCGTGAGGCTCTGCGCCTCGTCAATGGCCAGGATCACTGGATGCCGCCAGCCGCGCGGCGGGTGATGCCGACTCAATGCCTGCAACCCGGCGAAATTCCGCGCAACCAGCGATCCACCGAACCCGGCGATATTCACCGACTGAACCTGTGAACGAGACAGTTTGAGAAATTCCCTACCACGCTCGACCCATTCACTCCGGGGAATGCGCGATGTCTCATAGACTAGATCAAGAACGCCGGAGATGCTCTCCTTTACCGCATCGCTACCCATCACCACCACCCGCGCCGCATCCTCGTTCAGCAACGATCGCTTGAGCATCTCCGCCAGAACCGAACTCTTACCTGCCCCGGGTGCCCCCTGGACGACGCGGGTGGCTTTTGACGCTCCGTGCGCCTTGGCCCCTTCACCCTTCCAAACCTGACTGGCGGCGGTCCCCACGTCGTCCAGAACCGCCTTGCGTCCCACGAACACCGGCGGCGGCTCGCCCTCTGTCTGTCCAATAAACGCCTCCAGTTCGGCGCGCTGTCCATCGTTCATGGCCGGGTTCCTCGATGGCCCCTTCCGGTCAATCCTTTGCCACTCTATCACGCAATCCCGATCTTTCCAAAAGCATCGTATCGGGGTCCGGCGTTTGCACAGGTAACGCCCGGGGGCCGCGCCTTTCGCGCCCCTTGATCTCCGGATTCGGCACGGGAACGGCTTCCGTCCCCTCGATGCGGAGCGTAGCACCGCACTCCGGACGGCTCAAGGCTCCGCCGCTGGCGTGCGGGACGATCCAACGTCATTGATGGACGATGTTCAGGGATTTATCCCTGTCCCTCGCGTCCGCGCTCCAGACGCGAAAACAGCTGGCTCAGCCCAAAACAAATGACGAAATAGAAACCAGCGGTCGTAATCCAGGCCTCGAAGATCATTCTCGACGAGGCTACCATCTCAACCGTCTTATATGTAAGTTCCTGAACCGAAATCAGCGATATGATCGAACTGTCCTTGATGAGGCTTATGAACTGATTTGCGAGGGGGGGAATCACCTTCTTCATCGCCTGCGGCAACACGATATACCACAATTCCTGAAAGCGGTTCATGCCGATGGATCGGGCGGCCTCCCATTGACCCTTCGGAATGGACTGGATTCCCGCCCTGACTATCTCCCCCACAAACGCGCTTTCGAACAACGCGAGCACGATCACTCCAGATATTATCGAAGGGAACCGGCGCATGTCGCCGAAGAAAAACTCCCAAAGCCAGATGTCTTCCTGGCGTGCTATACCACGGGACCACCGCGCCAGATCAAGAGCGTCGATCAACTGCTGCGAGAGGAAAAAAAAGAAAATGAAGACAACGACAACCGGCGGGATGTTGCGCAGAAGCTCAAGATATGTCCGCGCCAGCATCCGTATCGTCAGGTTCCTTGAGCACCGGGCGATACCGAGGGCGGTGCCAAGCACCAGGGCAAGTATACCGGCGTAAATGCTGATCCGTATCGTGGCGGCCAAACCCTGAAGGAGGATATTCGCGAAATATGCCTCGCGATCGGCATGATAGCCGATGATATATCCGGGAATCAGCTCCCAGCGCCACTTGTAGTTAAGCGTCCCCTCGATCGTGAACCAGATATACCCGAAAAAAAAGACGAGAACCGCCAGAATCAGATAGTCGGGCCACCGCATCCGGCCAATGAACGTCCGCAAACGTCAACTCCTCGCCGGCCCGAAAACAACCGTTTCCGGGCCAAGGGATATTGGCCTATTGGGCGACCTGATCAGCCCAATCCTCGGTTGCGAACCAATAGTTGTGCCGCGCTTCAAGCCATCCGCTGCGCCACTGCTGCGCGATCCAGTTGTTGAAGTAATTGACGGCGTCCGGATCACCCTTGCGAAGCGCGAAAGCCTCGCCACGCGGATCATATAGCTCACCCCGCATCACAACCAGCGTTTCGGGGTTCCTGCCCGCTTCGCGGTTCGGTGTCGGCTGCGCGGCCATCGTCGCGTGCGCGTTGCCGTTCAGGACCTCCTGCGTCGAAGCGCCGTCCTCATCAAACTGCAGGACCTGCGCCCTTGGAAAGTTTTCGGCGACCACGACGGCGGGCGTCGCGCCCCGTCTGACGGCGAAGGTCACGTCGGGTGAGTTCAGATCATCGATTGCCATGCCTGCCGTCATTTCCCTGTTCGCAAGGATCGCGAGACCCGAATAGGCGTATGGGTCGGTGAAATTCACCGTGAGGTTTCGCTGCGCCGTCACCGACATACCGGAGATGATGACATCGAAGTTACCGGCGACAAGCGCCGGGATGATCCCGTCCCAGGCGGTCGGCACAAACTCCACCTCAACGCCCATGTCCTCGGCAAGCTTTCGTCCCACATCCAGTTCGTAGCCAATGAGTTCGCCATTCCTGTCGCGCATGGACCAGGGAACGAACAGCGACAGTCCTATCCGGATCACGCCATCCTGCTTGATCCGTTCGATAACGCTTTCCGAGGCGAGCGCCTGAGTGGCCTGCTGCGCCGCAGCGGGAAACGCAAGGCCCAGCGCCGCGACAGCGGCAACCGTGTATCCGAGGATTCCGCTTTTCGGTTTCATCTCTATTCCTCCTTGTTGGATTGGTCTTCGGGGTTGATCATTGGTCAACGGCATATCTCTTTTCGAGAAACGACACACCAATAGACAGGATCAGTGTCGCGAGCAAGTAGACGATCGCGACGGTGAACCAGATTTCGAAGCTCATATACGTGTCGGAGATGATATTGCGCCCAACAGTTGTCAGTTCCGCGACCGCAATGACGCTTACGATCGCGGACGACTTGATGAGATGCACCATCTCACCGGTAATCGGCGGCAGCATGAAGCGGACTGACTGCGGTAATATGATATATCGATAGGACTGCGCCGTGGACATCCCGATGGACTTTGCCGCCTCCCACTGCCCTAAGGGAATCGCGTTGATACCCGCCCGGAAAATCTCCGAGATCAACGCGGAATGGAATACCGCGAGAGTCAGGACGCTAGCCGTATACCGATCAAACCCGAATATCGGCCCGAGCACGTAGTAGAAGAGATAAAGCAGTACCAGAAGCGGGATGTTGCGGATCAATTCAAGGAATCCTACGGATACAGCCGTTCCCATCACGAGGCCGGACAGACGCAGAAGCGCGACCACCAACCCGAGAACCGTCGCGAGCAGAAACGAGACAACGCAGAGCCTGATGGTGGCGAAGAGGCCAATTATTATCTCGCCCCACTGAAATCCGTTGTCCGTGAAGCTATATAGGTACTGCGGCACGCGATACCATTGCCAGTTGTAACCCATGTTCTGGGCACCGGCGAAAGACCCGTAGACTATGATCCCGAGAACGATTGCGTAAATCAGAACGGCAACGGGAACCGAATTCAGGAACCGCTGATGCGCCGGGGGTTTCGGGACCGGATTGCCTCCGGAGCCGACTTGATCTCCGGGCATGACGCTTAGTGCTCGAGGATCTGTGAAAGAAACATCCGGCAACGCTCGCTGGTCGGCGCAGTGAAAAACCTGTCAGGTGGGGCAACCTCGACGATACGCCCGTCCTCCATGAACACCATAGTGTCGGCGACTTTGCGCGCAAAACCCATTTCGTGCGTGACCACCACCATGGTCATGCCCGTCTCGGCGAGCTCGACCATGACATCGAGAACCTCGTTGATCATCTCCGGATCCAAGGCCGAAGTCGGTTCGTCGAACAGCATGATCCTGGTCTCCATGCAGAGCGACCGGGCGATTGCCACACGCTGTTGCTGGCCACCTGAAAGCTGGGCGGGGTATTTTTCGGCCTGCTCCGGAATGTGGACCCTATCAAGATATTTTCGCGCCGTTCGCTCGGCCTGGGACCTCGATACCTTTCGGACCTTGATCGGTCCGATCATCAGGTTCTCCAGAACGTTTAGATGCGGAAACAGATTGAACTGCTGGAAAACCATGCCAACTTCCTGCCGCAGCTTGCGAATTTCCTTCGATCCCTCGAAGACCTCGACACCGTCGACTGTCAGGGAGCCGGAGGAATGGGTCTCAAGCGCGTTGAAGCAGCGGATAAGCGTCGACTTTCCAGACCCAGACGGCCCGCAGATCACAACACGTTCGCCCTGGTGAACGGTAATGCTTATGTCCTTGAGCGCCTGAAACGTCCCGTAGAACTTATCGAGGTTACGAACCTCTATGATCGGCCGGCGGTTCAAACCTTTATTCCCCAGCGGCAGCCCGCGAGGCAATGGGAACATCGAGACGGGAATCATCATATATCAAGGGATTTCCTCCCGGGACCGTCATTAGCGGGCATCTTCGTACCCCGGGCGATCTGGAGCGGAAACAGTCTGCGGCATATGTTGAGGGGTATCGGATCCGGTGAATGGAAGCGGCGGTGCAAATCAGGCCATCCCGTTTTCCTGAACATGAACCGATATTCTCGCATGGCGATCAACGCAAGGCAATGCCCGCTTGGTCGCGGGGTGTGACAATTTTTTGACAATCGGCTTACCGGACTGGTTCGTGCCGGTCGGAAGTCACCGTTTTGTCGGCCAAACAGGGATCGAAAAGGACGCAGCACGAGCATGGGTCAATAATCTGGGTTGCACCTTTGGTTGCTGGCAGGACTATCGCATTCGTACACGCGTCAACGGGTCGATAACGCCTTTTGCGAGTTTCGATGGTCGCAAAATCCGCGAGACCGAAACCCGGATAGTTTCCGATCCGCGAACTTTGGGAATTATGCGCATAATCCGCAGAAGTCCAACGCGGCAGCGCCGGACCATTTTGGATTTCCGGTTCCGTTCCTCCTGCGGCGGCTCCCTGTTTTCGCTGCGGGTTTTCGGTTCTGCCGCCATCTTCTGCTTCATGGCCGCCGTGAATGCGCCCAACGTCACCGGATCACGTTCAATCTCCTCCGGTGCGGAGTCCGTCGCCTTGATGCGTCAACAAAACGTCAGTCTTTTGGCGGAGGGCAAATCACTCAAGATCGGCCGTTGTCTCTCTACAGGTACAATTTCCATTCGGGCGGAGGGAACGATGGAGTTCACGCGCACTCCTCAGAGCGAACGGACATAATAGATCAGGTCGAGTTCAGGTGGAGGGAGCCCGGCCTGGCTCAACATGTCGTGGATCTGTCCGCGATGGTGGGTTTCGTGGTTGAACATATGTGTCCAAACAAGCCGCATCGGTGTGCGGAGCGGCGTGCCAGCGAGATTGCTGTAGGTGAGGTCGCCGGTGAGCTGGTCCTCTGTCATCGCCGCGAGAACGCGGTCGATATGTGCGTCTTCGCCATCCCGCGCACGGCGCAGTTGGCTGAAATCATCGAACAGGATCGCGTCAAGCGGGATTCCGCTACTGTCCAGTCCCTCGATGCGCCCGAGCCAGACCCGATCTCCGACCAGGATGTGGTTGAGCGTGTTGTGAATTGAGCCGAAGAACGCGGCCCGGTCCCGCTTGCGCTCTGCATCGCCCAGACCGGCGCAGGCGTCGTAGAGCCGGCCATTAGCCCAGCGGTTATAGGCTGCCATTATCTTGAAGTGATCGAGGAACATCGAGAATCTCCACCATTGTCGGCGGGCATCAACCGGCCGGCGCCAGATCCCTGTGTTTGCACCGCAACCAATGTAACAGACTTTGTCGCATCTTTCCAGAGCTCCACTCTCTCAATCCGTCTCCGGAACTCTCCAAGCTTGGCACCCGCACCGTCTGGGTTACAATTGATCCCCCCATAAAGATGCGAACCGACTCAGGACCATGACGTATGAGAATACTCCTACAGCGGGTTACCCGCGCTTCAGTGACCGTTTCCAATGAGATCGTCGGTCAGATCGGGCCAGGCCTGCTGGCGCTTGTTTGCGCGATGCGGGGTGATACCGATAGCGACGTGGACCGGCTCGCTTCAAAAGTCTCCAGATTGAGGATATTCAGTGATGACGCAGGGAAAATGAACCGCTCCATTCGCGAGACGGGCGGTGGAGTCCTGGTCGTCAGCCAATTCACATTGGCCGCGGATACCAGTCGTGGGAACCGACCCGGCTTCACCAATGCCGCATCTCCCGCTGAAGCCGAGCGGCTCTACAGACGGTTCGCCAATGCGCTAAGCTCCTGGGGCATCCCGACCGAATGGGGAAGGTTTGGCGCGGAGATGGAAGTCGCGCTCATCAACGATGGTCCCGTCACCATCTGGCTGGAAAGTTGAGCATAACCCGGCCACAAGGGAAATTGTTCCGCCATATTGGCGAAGGGTATCGAAAATCCCGCATCGCTTCCCTTGTCGCCCAGCTTCCAGGTCAGGGGTGGGAGTCCGAGGAGACAGATACGCTCACTTAAAGCCAGATAGGGGTTATGATCGTGCCGATATCCAAAGGGGCAAGAGGATTTTCAGGATAGTCGTGTCCTCGGTCCCGCCGCCACGACAAACCGGAATTGGCATCCAACCGCTTCCACAGACCTTCGTAACTGCTTCTTATGGTCCCTCCATTCTGGATCTATGGCACAACCTGGCTCAGGCTTACCGTAACAGGCTAGAAGTCGCTCTTTATGGTCGCGCTAAACGGGCCTCACATGAACTCTATGTAGCCGACCTGGAAAAGTGGAAAGACGTCACGTGTTATCGGCATCGGTGATTTATCTCATTGGAGCCGAGATGACCCCATTACGGCATATCTTGATCCGGTTTCCCGGCCTTGATACCGGCACCGACCCACTCTTCCGGTATTCGTGGTGTCGCCGCTATCAGTTCCCGCGTGCGAGGATGCTCCGGAGCGCTCAGGACACGGTCGGTCACACCCTCTTCCACGATACGGCCGGAGTGCATGACCAGCACCCTGTCGGTGATTGACCTGACGACTTCCAGATCGTGGCTTATGAATAGGTAGCTCAACCGGAAACGCTGCTGTAGATCCGTCAGCAGATCCAATATACGGGCACGGATTGAAACATCCAGCGCGGAAACGGCCTCATCCAGAACGACCAGCCTCGGCCTGACTACGATCGCCCGCGCGATCGCGATGCGCTGCCGCTGTCCACCGGAGAACTCATGGATATATCTGCCCACATCTTCGGCTGACAGCCCGACCGCCTCAAGCGCTTCGATCACACGCGCGTGCCTAGCCGACTTCGTCAGAGGCGCCAGGTGGAACGGTTCCGCGATAAGCCTACCGACCCTTTGGCGCGGATTGAACGAACCATAGGGATCCTGAAACACCGCCTGCATTCTTGCCCTAACCAGATTCACCGGGACCCCGTCCACCCGAATCATACCGTCCTGCATGGCATCCAGACCGAGAACCGCGCGCGCCAGCGTCGATTTTCCGCAACCCGATTCACCCACCAGCCCTACGCTCTCGCCCTGCCGTATGGTGAGTGAGACACCATCAACGGCTCTGTGTATATGGCGAGCACCAAACAGTGAACGGCGCCGGAGTGCGTAATCCCGTATCACGTTCCGCGCCTCAAGAACCGGAGTTCCGCCCGATCCGGACCTCCGTGACGGCTGATGCGAGGAGTCCCGCAGCAGATCACGGGTATATGGATGGCTTGCCTCACAAAACAGTGTCTCGGTATCGTCCACGTCAATCACGCGCCCTTCGTGCATCACCGCAACCCGTGAAGCCATGCCCGCAACCACCGCGAGATCATGTGTGATCAGCACGAGCGCCATTCCCTCATCTGCCGCGAGGTCGTTCAGGAGTTTCAGAATCTCCGCCTGATTGGTGACATCGAGCGCCGTTGTGGGCTCATCCGCAATCAGGAGCCTGGGTCGCAACGCGATCGCCATCGCGATGCAGACACGTTGGCGCTGCCCTCCACTGAGTTCGTGTGGATACCGGTCGAGTCCGAAACGATCCTGAGGCAGTCCGACGCGGGCGAGCTTTTCGCGGGCAACGCATCGCGCCTCGGACCGCGAGGCTACGCCGTGAACCCGCAGGGTCTCGGCGACCTGGTCTCCGATGCTCCTGAGGGGATTCAGTGCGGTCATCGGCTCCTGGAATATCATTCCAATGTCTCGGCCGCGGATTTGGCACATGCGGCGTTCGGAAAGCGTTGTCAGATCGGTGCCTGACAGCAGCACCCTGCCACGGGTCACCGCACCACCGGGAGCGAGCCGCATTACCGCAAGCGCGGTTAAGGACTTGCCCGAACCGCTCTGGCCAACCAGTCCAAACACCTCACCGGTTCGAACATCGAACGACACGTCCCTGACGACGGGAACGCCGTGGATGTCCATCGACAGCGCCTCCACCTCAAGGGCGGGTTCAGCCGCATCAGGCAACCGAATCTCACGGGACCGCACAGGGGAGGCACTCGCCCATTTTGGCGGTAGCCGCCTCTCCATTACCGGGTTAACCTCAGTCGAGGATCCAGAATGTCCCTCAGCCCATCTCCCATCAAGTTCAGTCCGAGCACGGTCAGCACGATCGCCAGGCCGGGAAACGCCGCGATATGGGGAGCCAGAGAGACGAGCGTCTGGCTTTCCGCCAGCATCCGCCCCCAGGAAGGAGTGGGCGGCTGCGCACCGAGGCCAACATAGCTCAGCCCCGCCTCGGCCAGAATTCCGAGTGAGAACTGGATCGTCCCCTGAACGATCAGCAGGTTCGTGATATTGGCCAGAATGTGTTCCAGCGAAATCCGCAGACGGCCTTTACCGGCAACGCGGGCCGAAAGCACGAAATCCAGTGTCCAGAGGGAAAGGGCACCCCCCCTGGTCACCCGGGCGAACACCGGGATGTTAAATATCCCGATGGCGAGAATCGCGTTGAAAGCCGATGGGCCGAATACGGCCGTGATCAGGATTGCTATGACCAGAGAAGGAAACGCGAAAACCAGATCGTTGGTACGCATGATAATCTCGTCGACCAGCTTCCCTCTGTTCGCCGCGGCTAACAGACCAAGCGGCACGCCGAATGCCATGCCGATGCCCACCGCAACGATAGCCACGGCAATCGAGGTCCGTGCGCCAACCATCAGCATCGAGAGCATGTCCCGTCCGAACTGATCCGTCCCTAACACATATCCGTCACCGGGAAGCCTCATGCGTTGGTCTATGGAAAGTTCACCCACCGGATAGGGTGTCCAGACCAGCGAGACCAAGGCCGCAGCGACGAACGCGGCCGACAGCGCGGCTCCGAACCATAGCTGTGCCGGAACCTTCATATCGAGCGCCTCAGCCTGGGGTCGATGGCGGCATAGGTGAGATCAACCAGATAGGTCACCATGATCACCGCGAATACCAGGAGCATCACCACTGACTCGACGACAATCAGGTCACGCTGTATGATTCCCTGAAATATCAGCCGCCCCAGCCCGGGCAGAAAGAACACGTTCTCGATGATGATCGCGCCGGCGAGCAGAAACGAGAACTGCAGACCGAGAATCGTCATGACCGGAATCAAGGCGTTCCGCAATCCGTGGCTTACCACCGCCTGGCGGCCGGATAGACCCTTGGCACGTGCAGTGCGCATGTAGTCCTGGCCCAGAACTTCGAGCAGGCTCGATCTCATGATACGGGCCAATATGCTGGCTTGCGGAAGCGCGAGCGCCACCGCGGGTAACGTCAGCGCCTTGACACCGCTCCAGAACCCGGCCTCCCAGCCCGGAAAACCGCCCGCTCCGAACCAGCCCAGGCCAATCGAAAAGACCAGAACGAGCAGCGTCGCGAACCAGAAATTCGGCACCGCGATCCCCAGCTGCGTCGCCGCCATTATTCCGTAATCGGCGGTTCCGCCTCTGCGTGCGGCAGCCGCCAATCCTACTGGAATCGCGACAGCCGTCGACAGCGCGAGCGCATACAGGGTCAGCGGCAGGGATACCTGCAGGCGGGCCAGAACCAGGTCGCTCACGGGCACCCGGTAGGTATAGGATGTGCCGAAATCGCCCACCAGCATACCACCGACCCATGAGAAATACCGTGCTGTCACACTGCCTTCGAGACCAAGTTCCGCACGCAGCGCCGCCACGGCGTCATCGGTGGCGCTGACCCCTAGCATGAAAGCCGCTGGATCGCCCGGTATCACTTCGATCACGCCAAAAATGACGATGCTTGCCGCTGCCAGGCTGGCACAGAGCGAAACCAGACGGAAGAAGGCATATCCGATCATGATCCGAACGTTAAGCCTGCGGTCTGGCGATATGCAATCTTACCGGTCTCGCCGCGGAAAGCGAAGCGGCCACAAGAGGCCGTTCATGGCGCTACCGGAAGGCATTCCGGCGACTCGTTTCCCGTGCGCCGGGACGGCCGCGGCCGGTTCGGGTCATTCCCGCCAGCTTACACCCGTCAAGTCGTTCGCCTGGGTGGGAGCGTTCGGCCATAGTCCCTGAATCCTCGCGTCAGCCACCCCGGTCCGCGCGAGCTGAAAAAGGTAGCCGTTGACGTAGTCCTCGGCGATTATCCGCTGAGCTGCGGCCAATATCTCCGAGCGCTCACCCAGATCGCTGGCAAGATCCAGATCTTTCATGAGATTCCGAAAATCCGGGCTATCATACTGAAAGTAATAGTCCGGCCGCGCGTAAATATTTATATCCATCGGTTCGGTGTGGCTGACAATGGTCAGATCGTAATCCTTACCCCTGAATACCTGCTCCAACCACTGGGCCCACTCAAGGTTCGAGATCTCCGTCGCAATACCCACTGCGCGAAGCTGCGCCGCCACTATCTCGCCACCCCGGCGGGCATAACTCGGTGGTGGCAGCTTTAGGGACAATGTCAGATCCTCCGCTCCCGCCTCGGCGAGAAGCTTCCTGGACAGTTCGGGGTTGTATGCCGAAATGTCGGTCAGATCCACATAATCGGGATTGTGAGGCGCGAAGTGCGTTCCAATTGGCGTACCATATCCGAACATCGCACCGTCAATGATCTCCTGCCGATTGATCGCATGGGCAATCGCCCTGCGCACGTTGACATCGCCCAGCGATCCGGATCCGTTATTGATTGACAGGATTGTTTCGCCTTCGGTCGACCCAATCAGGAGTTGAAACCTCGGATCCGCATCGAACTGGGCAAGCGTCTCGGGTGCTGGATATGCCGGAAACGCATCGACGTCACCCGCCATCACCGCGGCGAACGCCGCCGTTGGATCGCTGATGAACCTGAAAGTGGCGCTTGCCAGCGCCGGCCGCTGGCCCCAATAGTCGGGATTACGGACCAACTCGATCCTATCGCCCTGAACCCAGCGGCTGAACTTGAACGGCCCGGTTCCAACCGGTTCGGTGGCGGCCCGCTCCACCGTTTCGGGCGCCAAGATGACCGCGTCGCCCCACGCCATGTTGGTGATGAACCCTCCGTTCGGGGCCGCAAGCGTGATCTTCACCGTTACGGAATCCACGACATCAACGTCCGTGATTCCAGCAAACAGGGACTTCTGTGCGTTAGTCGAACCATCCGATCTGGCCCGGTCTAGCGAGAATTTCACGTCGTCCGCCGTCATTGCGGATCCGTCGTGGAATTTGACGCCAGCCCGCAGGTGGAAGGTGTAGACGGTCCCGTCATCACTGACGCTCCAACTCTCCGCCAGGCCCGGTGCGATCGTCCCGTCCGACCGGTATCGTGTCAGTCCTTCGAAGACATTGGCGTAGACGACCTCGTCAATCGCGGCCGCCGCACCCCCGGTCGGGTCAAGGTTTGGCGGTTCAAGCTGCATTCCTACGACAATCCTATCCTGCGCCTGGCCGGCCCCGACGCCAAGCGCCAATATGGCGGCGGCGACTCTTGGTCCATATGTCACTTTGGTACCCCCTACCCGCTTCGGTCCGGATCTATGCTAGCGCGGATGGCATCCTATGGAAAGGATCCGCTTTCGGTATGGGTGTAGCCCAGATTAGTTGCTCATGCGGCGATGGCCTGATTCGTCCGCCATTCGAGCAGGTCGGGCAGCCGGAGGTTCATGGCGCAGCCCTTCAGCGCCAGCATGGCGTTGGCGCCCCTCTTCGACCAGCGGGCGCCGGAGCGCCTGGGCCGCAGCCCGAACTGCCGGCATCCGCCCTCGACGACGCCGCTCCCGACCTGGACGCCCCGCTCCCGGAACCCGCCGTACCGCATCCGGCCGGGGTTCCTCCCGAAATGGCGGCAGCAGGCCTCGACTTCCCCGTGCCGGTCCCTGAAGGGTGCCAGCTCCCGGACCACCTTCGCCGCCCGGCCCGCCCTGACGTCGGCCTTCACCTCCGCGAACCGCCGGTCCCGCTCCGCACCCGCCGGCAGGATCGCCTTCACGGCGTCCGACGCGTATTCAAGGGAATGCCACATGTCGAGCACGAACGTGACCTTCCGGCCCCCGAAGGGCCCGTCGCAGGCGTTCGGGATCCAGTCCGCCCCGTCGGAGACGACGACGGGCCCGGCGGCGTCGTGCGGCCCACGCCGCCGGGCCTCCCGGTCGAGCCGCGCCGCGAAGTCCGGGGCCTCCCGGCCTCCGGACGGCGCCGCCGCGCTGTCGATCAGGCAGCTGAACGACCCGCCGCGCCGGTCCTTCACCGCCGCGCCGGTCCCGGGATCACGTCCCTCGGCCGTGTACACCACCGCGAGCTTCGCCTCGCGCGTCTCCGGGGTGCCGTCGGCCTGCCTGCCGCGAACGCCCCCGGTCTCCTCCCTGCGCATCGGGACGCCGGTGCCGTCGATGGAAAGATACATGCGCGGTTCCAGCGGCCTGGCGTCGACGACCTCCCCGCGCCCGGAGCGGGCCGCCGCCCCGACGGGCTCCAGCGCCCGGCGCTGCAGCGCGCTCGACGACGCGTCCACACCGGCGAGGTCCGCGACATGCCGGCTCGCCGCCCCGGAGCCCATCAGCGGCACCGTCTCCGCGATGACGCCCGCCATCCCCGGCGTCACCGTCCCGTCCTCCAGCCCCAGCGCCCGGTCAAGCGGCAGGCATCCCTCGCCGCAGGACCGGCAGCGGAAATGCGCGCGCTCCGCCCCGGCCCGGCCGAGCCGCGTGAGCCAGGCCTTCCTCCTCGTCCCGTGCCGGGCCATCGGCCTGCCGCAGGCCCCGCACTCCGGCGCCGGCAGTGTCGCGTCCAGCCGCCCGGCAGAAGCTTCAGCGCCGCCGCGCCGCCGCCCGGCGAGGCGTCCCGGAGCGCGCGCCCGCCGCCGTCCAGGTCGGGCGCGCCCGAGCCCAGGTCCGCCGCCAGCCGCGGCAGCAGCGGACCGAACTCCGACGGGACCGCCTCCAGAAGCGCATCCGGCGTGCCGTCCCCCGCGACGTCGCGGCTCCGCACCTGGCCCCCCCGGTCCAGTATCGGGTGAGCCCGTCCGCGTGCCTGCGGACCAGCGGCGGGTGCACGGCCGCCCCGTCCTCGGGAAGGCCCTCCAGACAGTCCACCGCGTCCGGGTGGCGGTGCACCCGGCTCCCTTCGCTCTTCGTCATGACACGCACTCCCGCATCTGCCTCAACGCGCACCGCCGGCCGGTTCGTCCGGCCGTTGCACGGTGCGCCGCAGGGAAAGCGTGGCAGAAGAGAATCGCGGTCGTCAACTAGGGCCTGTTGACACTCGGGTTGCGAATCGCCCGGTTCCGTGCCGTTTTCCGCCCCAGCGACCGCCGGAACGGCGGCGCGGCAGGACAACATACAGGTGACATGATGAATGCTGACAGGACGGTACTGACGGACGCCATGTGGGCGCGGATCAAGGACATGCTGCCGGGCAAGAAGTCCGATCCCGGCGGCACGGCGGCGGACAACCGTCTCTTCGTGGAGGCGGTGCTGTGGCGGTTCCGCACGGGGTCGCCGTGGCGCGACCTCCCCAAGCGGTTCGGCAAGTGGGGCAGCGTGTTCAAGCGGTTCCGGCGCTGGGTCCTCTCTGGCGTTTTCGAGCGTGTCTTCAAGGCTTTATCCGAGGATTTCGACCTTGAACGGGTGTTCGTGGACGGGACGGTCGTCCAGGCGCACCAGAAGGCGGCGGGCGCCAAAAAAGGGGGGCCTCGAGTCAGGGCATCGGGCGCTCCAGAGGCGGCCTGACGACCAGAACCGTCGCCGTCGTGGACGCGCTCGGGTACCTGGTGCGCTTCACGGTCCTGCCGGGCCAGGCGCACGACCTTCAGGGGGTGCCGGGCCTTCTGGACGGGCTGGAGTTCGGGGCCCTGGTGGGCGACAGGGCGTTCGACGCCGACTGGCTGCTGGACGACCTGGACGGGCGCGGGGCGGAGGCGGTGATCCCGCCGAAACGGAACCGGACGGCGCCCCGGGCGCACGACCGGGAGATGTACGGGTGGCGGCACATGGTGGAGAATTTCTTCGCGAAGATCAAGGAGTTCCGGGCGATCGCGACGCGGTACGCCAGGACCGCCGCGAGCTTCGCGGCCGGGATTCACCTCGTCGCCGGCGTGGTGGCCGCGTCATGAGTGTCAACAGGCCCTAATCTGGGCTACACCCTTTCGGTATCCTGCGGTTATCGCGCTCTCCCTGTCTGCGGGAGTAGTTCCGAGAGCGTTAACGCCATCACTTTGGCGCTGTCGACCATGTCCTGGATTTCAATCCACTCGTCGGCCTGATGCGCGACGTCAAGAACGCCCGGCCCATAGGCAATGCAGTTGCTGAGGCGTCCTATCCGGTCGATATGCTTCTGGTCGTAGGTTCCCGGTGATATCACATAGGTGGGTCGCCGCGACATCACGCGCTGTATGGACGCCGCAACGGACCGCACCACCGGGGCGTCGCGCTCGGTCATCACGGGCGTGATTTCCCATAGATCGCGAATCTCGTACTCGAAGCCCGGACGTTTCGCCTTGATCCGCTCAAGCATATCAGCCACTTCGGACTTAACCGATGCGATATCCTCCTCGATCAGAAATCGTCGGTCTATGACAATACGGCAGCGGTCGGCCACGCAGGCCGCCGGAAATCCGGTGTGAACGGCGTCGGGTTCCGCCTCTCCGCCATGAATGGAATTGATGTTCAAGGTCGATTGCCTGGCGCCTTCGGGAACGACGGGCATTACCGTGGAGCGGCTCGCAAGGAGGGGGTAAAGATACCGCTCCATCTCCTCGAGCACCGCACCCATATGCCGGATCGCGGAATCCCCCAGAAACGGCATCGAACCATGTGCGATACGCCCCTTGGTCTCGATCTCGGCCCACCAGACGCCACGATGGCCCAAGCAGATACGATCCTTGTTGAGCGGTTCGGGAATTATGACGTGCTGGACGCGGTCCGGATGAAACAGTCCCTGCTCCGCGAGAAAGGCCACGCCGCCAAAACCTCCGGTTTCCTCATCAGCCGTTCCACTGATCTCGATCGAACCAGAGAATTCCGGGCACACCGAAACGAACGTCTCGGCCGCGATTATCGACGCCGCCAGACCGCCTTTCATATCGCAGGCGCCGCGCCCGTAGACCCGGCCGTCCCTCACCTCTCCGCCGAAAGGATCGACAGTCCAGCCGTGCCCGGCCTCGACGACATCCGTATGGCTGCTGAAATGGACGCACTCGCCGGAGGAGGTACCGTCCCGCCGCGCCAGAATGTTCCAGCGCGGGTACGTCTCGCTGTCACCGGGAGATCCCACGGCGCGGATCAACTTGCATTCGAACTCCGCGGCCGCCAGTCGCCGCTCGAGAAACTCGCAAATCCGCCGATAGAGTTTTCCAGGTGGATTTGTCGTTGGAATACGCACCAGATCCCGCGTCAGCCGCGCGAGATCCTCCCTGCGACGCTCGATTTCCTGGAGTAAACGTGAATCAAAAGGTTCCATTCCCGGATCCTGCCGGAGCGGCACTGGCATCGTGAATTCCTGTCCAGGAAGCCTGCGCTACCGACATCGTGTAATCCACTTGGTTCCCGAAGGAAAGGTCAGGGCGCCTCGGCCGTGCCGTTCCCCGCGACATCGCGGCTCCGCACCTCGCGCCCCTGATCCATTATCCGATGAACCCTCCGCCAGGCCTGCGGACCAATGGCGGATGCACGGCCACCACGTCTCGGAAGTCTCTCCAGATACGCGACGGCGTCCGGAGGCCGGTGCTCTCGATTCCCCCCGTTCCGCGCCATGGCTCACACTCCTGCATCCGCCTCGTGTAGCCCGCCCGCTGACCTCTCCGTCCGTTCGCGGGCACGCTCTTGGCACAGCATGGCATCCACTTCCGGACAGGTGATAGAGCCAATCTCGCGCATAGCCCCGGCCTCCGTCAAGTCATCTCATTGGGAGTGACGCCTGAATTTCATGCCAAGTGAGTCCGCATAGGCTGCCCTAGCTTCTGGAGCCATCGCGGCGATGCGCTCAAGCAGATAATCCTGTGCCAATCGTTGGCGCTCCACAATACGTCCCCTCTGCTCGGCGAACAGTCGTTCCACCTCCCCGGCGTCAAAAGGATCCTTGCGTAGGGCGGCGAGTAAGGACTCGAACTGAACCTGTAGTTCGGCACGGTTATGCCGGAAACTGTCCGCGTCTCTAGCAAGAGCTTCGCGCAACGCAGCCTTGTCCTCGCCCGGTAGCGCGCGCACGAACGGTGCATAACCAAGACCACGCAACGCGGTGCGGTCGCGTCCATGAGATCCCGCGAGCAACGCGCCGACGATAAGCCCGACAAGCAGCAGATTGATCGCCAGTGAGACGAAGAGGACGACTCCTTTCCAACGCATGTTCTTCAGGCCTTGCCATATAAAGTTCCGGTCGGTCATTTGCCCTACACCTCACTGATCAGGTCAAAAAACGAGGGTATGATATCCTCGATCGAAAAGTCCGCGCCGGCATCCAGGTAGATGACGGACAGGCCGTCGAGTGGTACCGCCGAAAAAAAGCCTACGGCCAGTCCAGCGATCGCCGCGCCTACAAGGCCCAGCACCGCCGGAATACCCCAGACCGGTGCGGAAAACGCATCCGGAACGCCTCGCCTCGAAGTAGTTGAACTGCGTACAACCGCATTCGCCTGGCGTTCTGAGTCCGCAAGAATCCGCTCGATAAGGCCATTGGAGGGTAACGGCCGCGACCGTCGCGCAGCGGCAAACAGGATCTCAAGCTCCTCATTCTTCAACGGTTGGTGTTCAGTCATCGCCATATCCCAGTTCATCGCGGCGGGCGGCCAGCTGTATAGCCAGCCCGCGCTTACCCCGTGCGGTCAGACTCTCGACCGCATCAACGCCGATCTCCATTATTTCGGCAATCTCCGGATTTGAGAGCCCTTCCAGATGCCGCAGGACAACCGCCTGTCGCTGGCGTGTCGGCAAATTCGCCAACGCTTTCGACAACGCCCGCTCCCGCGCCAATTGCATCAGTCGCATTTCCATCGATGGCGTCCCGTCCAACGGATCGGGAATCTGGTCGATCCCGACGACCATTCGCCCCCGTCGTAGTCGGTCGGTGCATAGATTCGAAACCACACGGTAAAGCCATGTCGTAACCTTCGCTTCGCCCTGACGCCATGATCGGGATTGCCTCCACAGCCTAAGCATCGCTTCCTGCGCTACATCTTCCGCCTCAGCCCGATCGCCGCCCAGCATCCTCACGGCATATCCCAGCGCAATTGGTGTCAGACGCATGGCGAGAACGCGTGCGACCGCCCTGTCGCCATTGGAGAATGCGACGAGCAGGGCTTCGTTCGGTATGTCACCGGACGCGTCGAAAGCCATTTCCATGATCCCGTAACACCATTCCGCAGGGCATACGCCAACAGTCAATGACAGGGACCATGGCTGTCAGTGCGGAAATCGGAATCCGCCTGGATGTACCGTGCAGGTCAATGCCCATGCTTTCTCCAATGCCTCTGCCAGCAACCATTGTCCTCGCCACCCGCCATCTCAGAACTGGTGACCACCCCGTCACCGTCGCTGTCAATCCGCTTGAACACACGCTTAACGCGTTCCGGCCAGGCCGCCGCCACCGCTTCGTCAAAACTGAGCAGACCATCACCGTCCGAGTCATGACTCTCGATCCAGGTTCCGATCCGACGAAGCCTCCGCTCGGTACGCCGGAACTCAGGTATGCCGACCAATTCCTCCACCGATAGCCGTCCGTCCCCATTAGAGTCGGCATCGCCAAAAAGCACGACCCGGGCGGCATGGATTTCCTCGATCGTGATCACTTCATCATCATTCCCGTCACGAATCCCCAATAGGGCTGCGTGAAATCCACCACGGTCGCCGAATCAACCCTTACCTACTCCGTGCGCCGCCAGCGGCCCCGCGAGAACAGCAAGGATTGCCAATGCGGCCGCCGCCCGAGCTGTAATGTCCTTCATGTCGTTTCCCTTTTGCGATTGTCACGGCCGGTAAACGGGCCTTGCCTGTTTCCTCCCCAAATCAAACGAACGGACTGGAGAATTCCGTCGCGTGAATTGCTGAAGCACCCGTTAGTACATGCATCTCACCTCGGCTCATCGCCGTTATGGACGCAACGCCCATGGACGAAAATAGGTGGGAACCGTGCGCTTCCAGCTTCCGTCAATACTGGCGAACCGGCGTTGACCTTAACTGCAGCGGCGCACGGATCCGCCACACCGGCACCTGTGCCGAGGCAGATCCATTTGTTATCGAGGTCAGCGAATGCCGGAACCGCGGGTTGCGGCAGAGAGCCGCAATCCGAGAAAGAGCCCTCGCGTCTGCCCGGGCTTCAATTATAGTATGTAAAATAATCCGTAACGGTGTCTGGCATGCATTCGGCGAGCGAACTTCCCACGGAAAGGCCAGTCATGGCCGCGATACGGAATGGCTGGCGCCGTCGCTGCCCGAACTGTGGTTCCGGCCAGATGATGCATGCCTATCTCAAGGTTCGCGATATATGCCCTGTCTGCGGTGAGGAACTGCGCAACCATCGCGCCGACGATGGACCGGCATATCTCACAATTCTCATCGTCGGCCACTTGATGGCACCGCTGATCCTTTGGGCTTACATGTCCTACAGACCGAATCCGCTGGTTCTGGCTTCGATATTTTCGGTTGGATGCATCGGGCTTTCGCTGTACCTTCTACCCCGACTAAAAGGTATGATCGTAGCGATCCAGTGGGCGAAGCGCATGCATGGCTTCGGGGAGACGACCGAGTAGAAGCCCGAGCGGTTTTCGCATATGAGGACGAATCCTTGGATCAGGGCACCATCCGCGATGCGGCGACGGTAATTCTGGTCCGCGATCCCGCGACCGAACCGAAAGTCTTGATGGGCCAGCGTGGCGAAGGTGCGGCCTTCATGCCCGGCAAGTTCGTCTTTCCCGGCGGTGCAGTCGATTCCCAGGACAGATCCATTCCGTTCACCTGCGACCTGCCCGAGCCATGCACCGCAAGGCTTGAAGAGGGCTGTGCCCCCGGTCTGGGTGCGCAACTGTTCGCCGCAGCGATCCGCGAACTTTGGGAAGAGACCGGACTGATGATCGGCGCTGACGGAGAGTGGCCGGGTAAAGCCCCGCAGGCATGGAGCGAATTCGCCGGAACGGGACTTGTTCCGGATCCACGCGCCCTGAGCTTCATGTTCCGCGCCATTACGCCGCCGGGACGTCCACGCCGGTTCGACGCCCGCTTCTTTCTCGGAAATGCGGATGTCGTCAGAGGTGATCCCGACGATTTTTCAGGCGCCTCTGACGAACTCCTTCACCTCCAATGGATTGCGCTCGGAGACCTCGGACGGTTCGAGATGCCAGTCATCACGGAGGTGGTGCTGGCTGAGGTCATCGCCTCCCTGCCGGGTCTGGGCCCGCCGGATTCAGTGCCCTTCCTCCAAAATGGCAGTGCGCGGGATCAATTTCCCCGCCCCGCCGCAACCAGATCCCGTGCGGCTAGAAAATTACGCCAGACATAGGGCCGGTGGATCGGACGGATCGGCACTATAGGAACAGGATAAGCACCAGGATGCCTGCCGTCAGCAACGCGATACCGCCGTATTCGCGGGACGAAACCCTTTCGCGGAAAAAGAGCGTTGACGCGGCGATGGAGAATATCAACTCGATCTGGCCTAACGCGCTGACATAGGCCGCGTTCTGCAGCGTGAATGCCGAAAACCAGCAAAAACTGCCTATCATCGACGCCAGCCCAACCATTCCGGTCACGCGCCAGGCACTCAGGACACGCGTTATCTGCCCTCGTTCCCGCCCAATCAGCCATATCGCTAGCGCCAGAGTCTGAAATGTCGTTACCACAGCAAGCGTCGTCCCCGCGCGCAGGGCAGTGTCTCCGCCTCCAAGTGAGAGTGAAGCTCCCCGATATCCGACGGCCGAGACGGCGAAGAACATTCCGGAGGCAATACCTAGGCCTGTGGCTCGATTGATTATCCTACTGACGGTTGGGCCCGTGGCATCCGGTGGATCGGAAAGCAGGAGCACGCCGAGAAGTCCAAGCCCTATGGCGATGCCGCCGACCACCCCGACACCTTCCCCCAGAAGCAGAAAGCCCGCGATCGCGGTCATCACGACTTCGGTCTTCTTGAACGTGATGCCAACAGCGAAATTTCGGTGCGAAAAGATTGAGACGACACACATCGTGGCGAGGATTTGCGCCGCGCCACCCGCCATCGCGAACTTCCAGAAACGATCCGGCATCGACGGGATGCTCTGGTCCGAGACCTGCGAATACAGGCAGACCAAAAGTATCACGATCGGCGCCGAAAAAACGAACCTCGCGAACGTGGCACCACCGGCCGAGAGACCGGCGAGCGTGAGCCACTTTTGCAGCATGAACCTGAATGTCTGCGCCAGTGCCGCCACAACCGTGATAAATACCCATGGCTCCATTGGCGGATTACCGAGTGGATATAGACTCAGTTCCAGAGAGGATGGACAACCGGATCCTTGGACCGAAGGAGGTATTTTCGGAAAATCTCCGCATAGGAGCGATAGATGTAACCTCCGTTGCGGGCCGCGAAATGTTCGCGATTGTCCCCATACAGTTTAGGAAGTCTGTACCACGGAATCCTTGGGTATGCATGATGAACGGCATGCAGGTTATTGTTAAGGAAAAGAAATGATAGAGGCCCCCTATCCTCTATGATCACCGTACGTCCCGCCACGCGCCGGTTTGCCTGATACTCCAGGAATGTGCGGATCTTGATCAGCGCGAGACCCGTGTAAATGGCCAGCAGGTAAGCCCAGACCTGCATCTGTTCTATGGTCCCCAACCAGATAACAACCGGAACGACAGCGGGGATATGCCAAAGCCAACCACGGATTACACGCCGGTCACCCGCGACAGCGGCCCGGAAATCTCCGACGAAAAACCGTTTGGGACACCGCCACCCCGATCAGGATCCTTCCCAAGAGTGTATCATTGAATAGCAGCAAAGCACGCGCCGCACCCGGCAGACTACCCCAAACCAACGGATCCAAGAAATTGGACTCTGGATCGTCATAAGGGTCGGTGAGGTTACCGTTCATATGATGGTCAAGGTGTGTGTCGCGAAACCGATCATAGGCAATGAGAAAATTGTAGGATGGAAAAACGAGCGCGGTGTTTAGCGCCACGTTACGGGATGGATGGCCATGGATGGCTTCATGCTGAAGCGAGGCGGCAAGCGCAACCGCAACACCGGTGACCACGATTCCAGCTGCCAGTGACTGTGCGGCTAGCCAGGTCGTACCCAACGCCCAAATCACATGGCACCCGAGAATCACCACCAGCGTCGGCCATTCCACCAATCGCCGTGAAGTAACACCTGAATCCACCCTATATTGATCCCTTGCCATAATACCCGAACGCCACGCCAAGCGATTGACAGCCAGAAGGCTGGCGGTAAGGGTCACCGATGTGCCCCAATCAGTTTATCTGACCGAAGCGGATGAGGCCACACCAAAATCAGCGGCATCGACGGATCACCGATACGGTTCCCGGTATCCGTTGCCGCGGTTTCATGGCCTCCACCGCGGTGGCGAAAGGCCACACCTCGATCATGCCCCAACATATCGCGGTGCCGCAGTCGAAGGGATAAGCCTTACGCATATTTCCTCGCCGCCTTCTTTCCCGGTGGGGCAGTCGCGCAGTATCCGCGCGATTGGCTCGTCGGCAAATCCGACCATAGATGGGTATTGGTGTGGCTTTCCGCGGCAACGGCCCTGTCATGTGCCCTTCCGTCGCAATAGGTAACCGCGGTACTGGGGAGGTGATGGTCGCCGCCGTCCTTGTCGGTTTCAGCACTCACTCGGTCTTCTCGCTCTCTGCGGCGGCGCGCGCATGACTTCACGATGTCAAACCAGCGGGTCGAGCTTTTTGTCGCACTGATTTTCTTTTTCGCGACTGGCGCCATCGCCAGCCCCTATCCGGTGGCGAGGTTGGTAGGCTCCACGGTCCGGGCGCGCCATTCGTAATTGTGGCACTCTCGGCCATTCGGGTTGATCGCCTTCGGTCTCGCCCGCATAGGCTCGCGACCGACAATGGAGCGGTGCGCCTCCTATGTCTGGTTTCCCCGTACGCCATTCCTTATCGGTAAACTCATGGGGTACCCTCGCGACATGGACCGGAACCGGAAACGAACCTCGATACCTGAGGCCACCTGGAAACCGTCGGGCTCCGAACCGGCGGTGCCCGTCGAAGCGCATGGACTTTCGCCGGATGGAATTCTCCGCGCTTGCGAACGCCATCGGTTTCCGACTAAATCTCGCCCGTGCCGGAATTGATCTCCGTGTCAACGCGAGGGATCAGCTCCGGAGGAAGTTTAGAAACCGGGGCTCATCAATACGACGCTCCCTCGAAAATTCCCGAACCGGACGATCATGACACGGCAGGTCAGGAACGTATGCAACGCATCCTCATCACCTCAGCGATTCCCTACATCAACGGAATCAAGCATCTGGGCAATCTCGTCGGCAGTCAGCTGCCCGCCGACCTCTATGCCCGCTACATGCGCGCGCGCGGTCATGAGGTCATGTTCATCTGCGGAACGGACGAGCACGGCACTCCGGCGGAACTGGCCGCCGCCGCGGCCGGCATCCCCGTTGCCCAGTACTGTGCCGATATGTGGGCTAAACAGAAGCGGCTCTCTGATGGGTTCCATCTCAGTTTTGACAAATTCGGACGCTCGTCGTCGCCACAGAACCACCGGCTAACGCAGCATTTCGCGGAGCGGCTGGAGGAAAACGGGCTAATCGAGGAAGTCGTCGAAAGCCAGCTTTACTCAAAGGCCGACGGCCGGTTCCTACCCGACAGATATGTCGAGGGCACCTGTCCCGACTGCGGCTACGACCGCGCCCGGGGAGACCAATGCGAGAACTGCACGAGGCAGCTCGATCCCACGGATCTGATCGAACCCCGCTCGGCGATTTCGGGATCAACCGATCTTGAGTTAAGGGAGACCAGACATCTGTACCTGCGCCAGTCTGTCCTGAGAGAGCGGCTGGAGGAGTGGATTGCCTCAAAGGATGACTGGCCGATCCTGACCACATCCATCGCCAGGAAATGGCTTCACGACGGTGACGGCCTACGGGACCGCGGCATCACCCGCGATCTTGACTGGGGCGTACCCGTCCGCCGCGGAGAGAGACCCTGGCCGGGGATGGAGGGCAAAGTATTCTACGTATGGTTTGACGCTCCCATCGAATACATCGCCGGGACCAAGGAATGGGCGGATGGCAAGGGTCAGGAAGATGCGGCATGGCGCCGTTGGTGGCGGATCGACGAGGGCGCTTCCGATGTGCGCTATGTCCAGTTCATGGGTAAGGACAACGTACCGTTCCACACGCTGAGCTTTCCGGCGACGATCATCGGATCCGGGGAGCCATGGAAGCTTGTGGACTACATCAAGTCGTTCAATTACCTCAATTATGACGGCGGTCAGTTCAGTACGTCACTCGGCCGGGGTATTTTCATGGACCAGGCGCTTGACATCCTTCCCGCGGATTACTGGCGCTGGTGGCTTCTTTCGCACGCTCCCGAGAACTCCGACAGCGAGTTCACCTGGGAAAACTTCCAGGTCTCCGTGAACAAGGATCTCGCTGATATTCTCGGGAATTTCGTCAGCCGTGTTACAAAGTTCTGCCGCTCGAAATTCGGCGAGGTCGTTCCCGGGGGTGGAGAACCCGAGGACCGCGAAAGGGCACTTATCGCCGAATTGGAGACGCGTGTCGCCGCGTATCAGAGACATATGGAGGCGCTCGAGATCCGTAAAGCCGCCAACGAGCTTCGCGCCATCTGGGCCGGTGGGAACGAGTACCTTCAGGACGCTGCTCCCTGGAACGTTTTCAAGGAGCGTCCGGAGAGGGCTGCCGCCATTATCCGGTTCTCGCTGAATCTGATCCAGCTCTACGCCGTTCTTTCCGCGCCATTCATTCCCGACACCGCCGCGACAATGATGAAAGCGATGCGAGCCGAGGATGGCCTTTGGCCGGAAGATATCGCGGCGGCGCTTGCGTCCCTTCCGCCCGGCCGGTCATTCACCGTTCCGAACAACCTGTTCAGCAAGATCTCCGATGCCCAGCGGGAAGGTTGGCAGAAACGCTTCGCGGGCAGGCGCGAATGATATTGGCTCCGGGGTTGCCTGCCATCGATTCCGCAATTACAGATATCCGTGGAGACGTGGCCGAGTGGTCGAAGGCGCTCCCCTGCTAAGGGAGTAGGCGGGTAACCGTCTCGAGGGTTCGAATCCCTTCGTCTCCGCCATCTAGTGGTTTGATTCATTCATCTGATGCCATTTCCCGGAGCTTCCGGTGGCCTCTCCTGCAGGCCGCGACGGGGTCCTCCGGCCTGCGGCTCCAGCGGAACGGGCGGGCGTCGCTGGCGTTGTGGTGCGCGATGTATCCCCCGGTCGCCGCGACGCACCGGCAGGCGGGTCGAGGACCGCATTCCTGAGCCGCTGCCTGGACAGCTCCGGGAAGAACCCCCGGGCGGCGTCCGTCCACGGGGCCGATGTGGGCGTGAGGTGGAACGTCCGGTCGGGACGGCCCTTCAGCCACCCGCGGACCCCGGCCGCCCTGTGCGGCGGGACGTTGCCGGGGATGACATGCACCGGGGTTCCGGGCGCGGTCCCCCCGGCGGCATGGCCGGGGAAGGCGGGGAACTCCCGCCGGGCGGTGGCGCCCGACGGTCTGGCCGGTGACCATGCCGGTGGCGACATCAAGGGCCGCGGGCAGGCATGTGGCGCCGTTCCGCCTGCAGGCGTGGGTCCTCGTCCGGGCATGGCCCGGCCTCATCGGAAGCGGCCTCCGGGTCCGCCCCGGCGCCTGGATCCGCGTCTTTCCGTCCACCGGGAGGACGGCGGCGTGGCCGGGCGGGTCGGCGTGGAGGCCCACGACGCCGCGGACCCTGATCCCGGACCGCGGGTCGCGCGGGACCCTGAAGGTCCTGACCCGGTGCGGCCTGAGGCCCCCGGCCTTCAGGATGCCGCGCACAGTGGAGCGGGCCATCCCCGGCTTCCCCGCCAGCGCCCGCACCGCCCGGTGCCTGGCGTGCGGCGGCGGCGGCGGCATCGCCAGGCCGACCGGGGCCTTCACCCGGTCCTCCGGGACCGGCTTCCTGCCCGGCGGACGCGTGGCGTCACGGCGCGGCCCGCCAGCGCCCTCGGCGGGGAAGCGGTCCCGCCGGCGAGACCGTCGGCCTCGACATGCCCGTCCGCCGCATGGTCTCCGCCAGCCCGCGGCCCGGGTCAGGCTCCACGACGGTGCGGGCCCGCCAGGCGCGCTTCCGCGGGCTCCGCGGATTGCCTGCGATCCCCCGGGGCGCTCCCGGTCCCCGTCCGGAAGCCCGATCCGCTGCCGCGCCGGTTTCCCGCCCATCCGCCCGTCTCCCGTTTCCGCCGTTTCCGCGGGCCGCCTGACTGCGGCGGGGCGCACGGTATCATGGTTAGGGAGAAACTGGAATCTCTTGTATCGAACTGACCATTAGGCACAGAAACGGACACCACCGATTTCTGCAGCAGCCTCACTATGGATAGCCGTGAGTATTTCAACAGTCTGGACCCCAATCCGCGGCATGCCATCCTGCCTGCTGCGGCGACACGCGGAACGGCATTGGAAGGCAGCGGGTTGGTGATCCGCGTGCGCATGAGGCCGGAGACCCCTCTGGAGCCTCTCCCCGGGAACCGGGTGAAGCGGCGGCTTTGTCGGGAGCCCTGAAGGACCACACCGGGAAAGGGGTCCGGAGAGCCCGCTCCGCGTCATGCCGCTCGCGGGGATGCTCGCTGACTGGGGTGGGCGCGTCCCGAAGGCATCTGCCCGAAGCGCCGCATGCCCGGAAGCCGAGGATGGAACGGGACTTTCACCCCAGGACATAGCTCGGCAAGCAGGTCATCGCTTGTGGGGTGAGTCCCCTCTAGCCGACTTGTTTCTAGACGCTTCACGGCGCTGCTGATACCCAACTTCATCTAAGCGGCAAGGATGGATGCCTGAAAGATGACCGAAGACAGTTCCGCGGTGCGGCTCGGAACGCCGACCACTCCCCATGACGCGCTGTTCCGAGCCTTGCTCACGAACCCGGAGCGCGCAGGTGCCGTGCTGCGCGACCATTTGCCTGAACCGATCGCCGAGCGTCTGGACGCAAATCCGCCCCGACTGATTGATGGGAGTTTTGTCGACGAAGCCCTGCGTGGCAGTCAGGCCGACCGCCTATTCGAGGCCAGACTGACAGGTGGGACGCCTCTCCTGATCTATGCTCTGCTCGAGCATAAAAGCCGTCCCGACCCGAAAACCCCGCTCCAGATCGCCGGCTATATGATCAATATCTGGAGACGCTACGCAGATGATCATCCTGATCGGTTGAACCGGTTGCCGGCCATCCTCCCTCTGGTTTTCTACCATGGCACCCGGACGTGGCGCGTACCGCTGTCGCTGTTCGACATGGTCGCGGACGACGAGGATTTACGTCCCTTCACCCGCTCTATGGCCTATATCCTGCGCGACCTTGGCAAGATGGCCCCGCGGCAGCTCGCCTCTAGCCCTGAAACCCGGGCGGTGTTCCAGGCGCTGCACATTTCGCGGCGGGGCGAGGTCGGGGCCGATCTTCTGGCCAATCTCCTGACCCGTCTAGTTGACGGCTCCGACTTGGAAGTGGCTGTCCTGAATTATATAGTCAGGGTCATGAACACGCGTCCGGCAGCCTTGGAGACGGCGCTGCGCCGGGCGAAACCGGAACGATGGGAGACCCTTATGGGCACGATTGCCGAAACATGGATGGAACAGGGCGAGGCCAGGGGGAAGGCTGTCGGGATCGCAGAGGGCGAGGCCAGGGGGAAGGCTGTCGGGATCGCAGAGGGCGAGGCCAGGGGGAAGGCCGAAACCTTCCTGCGGCTGGCGCGCCTGAAGTTCGGCGACCTGCCGGAGCATCGCGTCGAGGCCGTGCGCACGGCATCCCCGGCGCAGCTTGACAATTGGCTCGAGCCCTTGCTGACCGCCGAAAACCTTGAGGATGTCTTCGGCGTATCCCTATCAGATTAAGCCCAATCCTCCAACGTCACATTCAGCCCCAAGGGCATGTCGCCCGAAGTGGCGGCAACCGGTTCAATCAGCCGGTCAGCGAGGTATGGTTTCCAAGGCACATCAAGCAGGCCGGATTCACGAACACAAAACCATTTGAAACATCCATGCCATCGGTCAGGCGAAAATATGCTATCCACCGGGCTAGAGTGGTGAGACAGAGGCTTCATTTCGAGCTGACAACCGCGTATCGACATCAGGAGACCCGGTCTTTCATCTTGCCAGCGAGTTGCGGCGGCTACTCGGAGCAGGTTTGATGCTATCCTCCAGTAAAGCAATCTCATTCCGGTTAAGCTCGAAAAGATCATAAACGATCCTGTCGATCTTTGCCTCAGCCCGCTTGATCTCTGCCGTAAGCTTCGCAATCTCAGCGCGATCACGTGTAATCCAGGCGTCCCACTCCGAACGTTCTGAAAGAGGTATATCGACCTTGAATACCCGCTTGATTTCTGTCCTGAACGCGGAGAAATCTGTTAGGGTCCACCATTCTTCAAGTTTCCTGTTCAGCTTGGGCGCATGTCCAGGTAGGCAGAGATCGGGGATGCGGCATCTGAACGCCTCTTGGAGCGAAAGCGCTCGTCCAGCGGCGTCGCTGGCCGCCTCGCCCACCTTTGACAAGGCCTTCTGTTGGGCGTCGTTCCAGTTTGGAATGGGGAACTGTTCGACATACTGCACCCGCAATTCGTGATAACCTCCGCGAACAGGAGGACTTATCGAGGACAGCAGAAACCAAGCCACCTTGCTGTTCAGAAGAGCCGGAAGCACCATATCATTAGATGGCAAGATGTAGGATTTGTCGTTTGACAATGCACCGGCTGTTTCGAGCGAAAAGTTTCTTTCAGCATTGAAATGCGGATAAATGACCTTAACCCCCTCAAAATATTCACGGTATGCCTCCTGCGCCTGCTGCAACTCAAACCATTTCTGCTTTGTCGCCCGTCTTTCCAGCCGCTCCCTGAAAGGCAGCAGCCAGTCTCGAATCGCCGGGTAATCGGCAATGTTAATCCGGTTCCTTGGAATATAGATTAGCCACAACCCATTCGGTTCCACTCGCCAGCGCTTGAGATCCCTGCCCCTGAGAAAGGGTTTAAGAAGCTCCGCCGAGCAGGGATCGTCGGCGCAGAGCCGTTCCTTGGTCGGGGTGTCAATCACGAAAGCGGCATTCAGGCCGGTCTTGATGCCGTAGAGCGGAGAGCCATACACTTCCTCGAGGGTCCTTTTCCCGGTACGGATTTTCTCACGCAACAGTCTCAGACGTTGTTCCTCAAGCTCCCAGGAGCCGCTCCCGAGGGCGGCTTGGGGATATGGTCCAGCGGCGTTCTCCCACTGCGCCTGGAAATTATCCCCGGGCAGACCTGTCACCTTCCAGAAGCGAAGCTCGTGATCTTTATGGGCAGTCGCTTTCTTTATCGTCAGGATGGCCGGATAGGTCGTGACCCCCTCAAAGATCTGCAGATCGCCAAAATCCACAATCCCTTCGATAGCCGTCTCGCGCAGCAGGTACGAGCGTAGCGGCTTCCCGGATCCGGTCTTGAAGAAAGTGCTCGAGGAGATGTAACCCAAACGCCCGCCCGGCTTCAGGAGCCGCACCCCCCGCTCATAAAAGTAGCAATAAAGGTCAGCTCGGTCGGAAACGACCTCATAGCGCCTTTCAAGATAGGGTTTGAGGGACTTCAGAAACTCCATACGGACATAGGGCGGGTTGCCGAGAACCACATCGAATCCGCCTTCCTCGAAGACCTTTGGAAAGGCGCTAACCCAACTGAACCCGTGGTCAAGATAGGCAAAGTTGCTATCCTCTATGAGGCTGTCACCAACACGGATACTGTCCGAGAGATTGTCCAGCGCCCTACCCTTGCGCGCGGTTCTGATCCAGAGCGAGAGCTTGGTGATCTCGACACTCTCAAAGTTTACGTCGACACCGAACAGGTTGTTTGCCAGAATGTCGCTGTCCGGGGTGATCAGATCATCCAGGGCGGCACGTTCGCCCCTAGCTTCAAGATCGGTGATCTTGTCGTTAACACGCCGGAGCTCGGCTTTCAGGAAGTCGAAGGCCATAATCAGGAAAACCCCTGACCCACAGGCAGGATCGACAACGCGCAGAGTTCTTATCCGGTCCCGGTAGGCGCTCCAGGTGTCCAGTTCGGAAGACTTCCTTCGCCAACGGATCCCACCGTAGTCGCTTAGATCAGAGCCAGGTCTGGCGTGTATCTCAAGAATTCCATTGAAGATATCCTCCAGATGCGCTCCTAGCGTTTGCGCCACGATGAACCGGGCCACGTAGTCGGGCGTGTAGACGATCCCATCACGCTTGCGTCGACCGTTCACCGGAGCTTCTGCTCCATTCTCACCCCGCGCTACGGCCTGAAGACGCTCAACATCCGAGATGGATTGCTCGAATATATGCCCCAGAACCGTGACGGAGACTTCTGACGCGAAGTCATAATCACCTATCCCCTTAAGGCTGGCGCAGATGTCATCGGGGATATCCAGCGCTTCGATCATCTCATCATGCCGGAACAGGCCGCCGTTGTAAGGTGGTATATTCAGATGCCGGCTACCCCGATCGATAGCGCGAAACAGCCCCTTGAAGTTGTCCCATACGGGACGGGGATTGTAACGGTCCCGATTCGTGTAGGCATCGGCGAGGGTATTCTGAGCCAGAAGCCCCGTATCTTCGGCAAATGCGATGAACAGGGTGCGGTCGAGGATTTTCTGGGCAACGGAAATGGCGTCCAGCCGACTGATCCCATCTGCCTCAATGGCGCTGATCATTCGCAAACGCAAAGCCTTGTAGTCACGGTAAAGGCTTTCGGTAATGTCCCGATCCGCCTGCCGGCTTTCGGCAAGGAGATCGAGTGTCCGACCGGACAGGAGATTCTCTGCCGAAAGCAGGAGCATGAACCGTGCGTATTCCCTAGGGTCCGTGAGTCGATCCAGTGCGAATGTCTCATAAGCGGCGGTGCCCTCCCCGAAACAGTAGAGCCGGAGTTCAACGTAGTTTGAGACCAGCACCCATTTCACGCCAGGTGCGCCGATGGCATAGTCCCATGCCTGCTGTACCGGGCTTCTGTTCCGGCCAGGCATGATGGCGTCAAGGTTCCGGGTTTTCGCTCCCTTCAGTTCCAAGGTAGCCAGCACCTCGGAGGTGTTCTCGCCAAATCGGCCGAGGGCGAGGTCGACGCTTCCCCGCGCGATGGTCAACTCTGTCGCAACGGTGTAGCCCCGCCCACCGCTCGGGCCGTGATAACCGAGCACGCCTTCGACGATCTTCGCGGTAAACTCGCCATGAAGGGCGGTTTCCTTGAGACCGTATATCTGATCGCTCCGAACCATCTCCGCCCAAGCGTCAAGCGCCAGGAAATGACCATCGGGTATGATAGGGTCCGGCTCGACATGCAGCGCGATCGATTTTCTGTTGAAGAGCGCCATTGGCTATCGGTTCTTTACTGAATTCCGGCCTGTTCAGGTCCTTGTACCAGACCAGACAAGTAATCACAGATGCAATCGCGACCTGGCCAGCGTCTATGGGGCCATCGAGGGCTTAGGGCGACTTTAGCCGGAACGGATAATCATTTAAGCCACGGGGCGGAAACGCTAACGACAGAGCTTTCCGGGCTTTTGAGGGACTCGGGAATCAATCATGCGTTGAACAGAAAATGCAGGACATCCCCGTCCCTGACCTCGTACGACTTTCCCTCCACACGCATCCGGCCCGCCTCCCTGCACGCCTGCTCACCTCCCAGCGCGACGTAATCCGCAGATGAAATGGTTTCGGCCCGGATGAATCCGCGCTCGAAATCACCGTGGATCACACCGGCGGCCTGAGGCGCCAGCATACCTGCCCGGATCGTCCAGGCCCGCGCTTCCTTCGGCCCAGCAGTGAAAAAGGTCCGCAGATCCAATAACCGGTACCCAGCCCGGATCAATCGATCGAGACCAGCCTCCCCAAGACCAAGTTCGCCGAGAAACGCCCTTGCATCCCCATTTTCCAGCTGGGCGATCTCCTCTTCTATTCCCGCGGAAATAACCACCGTCCCGGCACCGGCGGACCGGGCCATAACCTCAACCTCGCGTGAATGGGCATTGCCTGTCCCCGCGTCCCTCTCGTCGACATTGCATACATACAGAACCGGCTTAGCCGTCAGAAACTGCAGCCCGCTCCATGAAGCGGCATCCTCGCCAGACACCTCTATGGAACGGGCTGGCTTTCCTTTCTCCAACGCCGAAACGGCGGTCGCCAGAAGCCGCTCCTGTCGAACCGCATCACCATCACCGCCACGAACCTTTCGAACGATGCTCCCGAGCTGTTTCTCGGCTGAGGCGATATCGGCAAGCATCAGTTCCGTCTCGACCGTTTCCGCGTCGGCGACCGGATCGATCTGGCCCTCCACGTGAGCGACGTCCCCGTCATCGAAACAGCGCAGCACATGTGCGACCGCATCGACCTCGCGAATGTGCGCCAGAAACCTGTTTCCCAGTCCCTCCCCCCGGCTGGCCCCTTTGACAAGTCCCGCGATGTCCACAAAGGTCATCCGCGCCGGAATGATCCGTTTCGATCCGGTTATGGAGGCGAGATCGTCGAGACGGGAATCCGGCACCGCAACCTCGCCGATATTGGGATCAATTGTGCAGAACGGAAAATTGGCCGCGTGCGCCGCCGCCGTCCGCGTGAGCGCATTGAACAGGGTCGACTTGCCCACATTGGGAAGTCCCACAATTCCGGTCCGAAATCCCATTTCGCAGTCTCCCTAAATCGGCGCGTGGCCACTAGCGCGGCGTTTGCCCATTCGCAAGCGGTGTCGATCACGATACATTACCCGGAAGGAGGACGGAAAACATGGATATGAACCCCTATCTGACCTTTCCGGGCAATTGCGCGGAGGCGATGAATTTCTACGCGGAGGTATTCGGCGGACATATCGAATTCATCCAGAAAGCCGGGGACAGCCCGATGGCAGGGAAAACGGGTCCGGAAAGCGATGAGAAAATCCTGCACGCCCGCCTGCGGATTGGCGAAAGGACACTGATGGCGTCCGATGCTATCGGCACGCCTTACGAACTGCCACGCGGGATTACGGTGCAGATCTCGTTTGATGATATGGAGAAGGCCCGACGTGTGTTCCGACGACTGGCCAAGCGCGGTGAAACCGTCATGGAATTCGCGCCGACATTCTGGTCAGCCGGATTCGGGATGTGCCGCGACCGATATGGCATACCCTGGATGGTCGGCTGCGACGCCGTCCATGAGGAATGAGTCGGGAAAGCGCCCGTATGTCCGCCGCTTCGCCGCATACGTCCCTTAGCATACGGCGGTCAGGTCGGCGAACCCACGTTCCAAAACGCGCGCCATTGCGATGGGGCAGGAACCGGGTGCTCTCCCGACGAGTCTCCCGCCCCGCTTTACAGGTGCCTCACCCGCGGCACAGCGACCCGACATCAACCTCTAACGTCCTGATCTCGCATGAGGATCCTGCATTTCCCGTAGCGGATAAAACCAAACTGAAAAGGGCTTTTGCGGATCGCACCGACGGGCATATGAATGCCGGGGCAACTATTCAGCTACGAAATGTTGTTCTGGTGTACAGTTTTTGCGGAAATCTGGCGATCGTATACGGGATCCGTATTCGATTTGGTGGATCTGACGATCGTCAGCGACAATTTTGTGTCTAGAAAACACAGCATTTAGATCATGATGAGCGTCTAAGGCTAGTTATGGTGCTGAACAGTTACATGACGGGCGAAATTTCCTCAGGCCCGATCAAGCTTTGAGACGGTGAGCATCCGACGCGAACAGTCAACGAATAGGCCACCTTTGCCGCAACACCAGCCGATGTGGAGCATGGCGACCATATTACATGATTGATCTTGGCCCGTTTTCACCGCAGATCCCGCAAATCGGAAAAGAGGCTGCCAATGACCCGGATCGAAACCAAATTCGCCGCACTGCGCACGTCACGGAAAAAGGCATTTGTTTCATACGTGATGGCCGGTGACCCGGACTACGATACCTCACTGCGGATCGTTAAGGGATTGCCAGAGGCCGGTGTTGACATCATTGAGCTCGGAATACCTTTCACCGATCCCATGGCCGACGGTCCGACCATCCAGCGCGCGGGCCAGCGGGCACTTGAAGAAGGGCAGACCCTCCGCAGGACGCTCGACATGGTGAAGGAATTCCGAAGCATCAACGACGCGACGCCGATCATTCTGATGGGTTATTACAACCCCATCTACAGCCATGGCGTCGAGCGGTTCCTTGATGAGGCGGTACGGGCCGGAGTCGACGGGCTGATCGTCGTCGACCTGCCCCCAGAGGAAGACGCCGAACTCTGCATTCCCGCCCGAACGGCAGGCCTGGATTTCATCCGGCTGGCCACCCCGACAACCGATGGCATACGCCTGCCCACAGTGCTTGGGAACACGTCCGGTTTTGTCTACTACGTGTCAATAACGGGGATTACGGGAGCGGCGGAGGCCATCGCGGAGGAAGTCGGACCTGAAGTTTCCAGAATCAAGTCAATGACGGATCTTCCTGTCGTCGTCGGCTTCGGAATCAGGACTCCGGAAACCGCCAGAACGATCGCCGGCGTCGCTGACGGTGCGGTCGTCGGCTCGGCGATCATCTCAAGGATCGCCGCCAGGGAATCACCGTCCGACATACTGGCCTTTGTCAGGAGCCTCGCTGACGGCGTTCACGCGGCATAGGGACGTTGACACCACCGGACGATGCCAATGAAACGGTAAGGAAAGCGATGCCGTGTCCCGAGTAGCGCATCCGATAGTCAGAAAGAGGCCGGGTTCGCTGCGAACCCTCGGCCATGGCCGATATCGCCGACGAACTTACCATCCATCCGGTCGCGCTTCGGCCAATGCGGTCCGTCGACGGACGCCTGTCACTTTAAGCGCCCGGCCCCGAGGCCACGCTATCCATCGGAAACCAGTCTATAGCCAGGGGCGTGCAGCACCCGCACATGCGTTATCAGAGCATCGTCAATCCAGGTCGTCCGCTCAAGCACGAGCAGAGCCGCACCAACGGTGATATCCATATTTGAAGCCTCGTCCTCGTCAGGCGTTCTCGCGTATATCTGGACGTCACATCGACTGAACGGTCGATTGCGCACAAGCCATTCATTGGCGCTAATGACCGAGAAATCGACCTGGCCCACTTCCGGAACCGTATCAACCGAAATCCAGCGATCCTCGAACATATAAGGCCTGCCATCGGCCAGGTGTAGCGCACGCAGATAAAGCACGGGACCCGTTTCATTCTGTCCGAAAAGCGCGGCAATCGTCGCTGTCGGGGAACGTATTTCCCGCTTGATGAGATGGTAGCTGTAGCTATGGCCCCTGGCCTCGATCTCCAGCCGCGTGATCGGGATGTTGAGCGTCGTTCGGGTTACGGGGTCGGACGTGACGGTGGTACCACCCTTGCGGCGACGTTCGACCAATCCTTCCTCGGCAAGCGAGCGCATGGCGCGATGGACGGTCGATCGGGCGCAGTCCAGTTCCCGCGCGATATCCTCGTCGCGTGGAAGCTTGTCGCCTGGACGGTAGGTGAAATCCAGAACACGCCCACGGATATGGTCGCGGACGTTTCTCCAACCCTGACGCCCATCGACAGTCAAATTTCATCCCCCAGTTCGCGCAGAACGGCCGTGAACCGGCTCCTTACACGGTCTCGGGCGACATGGCGACCATCCCGCACGATATGACGTCCCGCACTCCAGACATCCCGGATGCACGTCTGACCGCCACCTGAAAAGATCAGACTGTCCAACAGGATGTCTTCACTGCGACTGCACAGAAATTCGTTATCCATCGACAGTCCGATCAGATCCGCCCATCCTCCCACTGACAGACCGCCACTGGCCCGTCCGGCCGCCTGGGCGCCGCCCGATAGGGCGTGATCGAACAGTACGCGACCGCTGGAGAGATCCGGTGCCGCGAGCACGGCGCGGTCGCAGTCCCGCAGACGCTGCGAATATTCGAGCGTCCTCAATTCGTGCCAAAGACTGATGTGGGTGTTGCTGTCGGATCCGAAGCCCATCCGCCCCCCGGATCCGAGATACCTTGAACCGCCGAAGATGCCATCCCCGAGATTTGACTCTGTAATCGGACAGAGCCCGACCACCGCGCCCGATCGTGCCAGACCAACCGTTTCCGGTTCCGTCATCTGCGTGCAGTGGATAAAGCAGCTGGATGCATCTACGGCGAGATTGTCCAGTACCCATTCCACAGGGCGGGCGCCGAGGTGGGCCTCAACCTCATCCACTTCCGCAGCCTGTTCGGCCAGGTGCATATGGAACGGGCCCCCCGCCACGAGGTCCACGCACAGCTTCAAACCAACCCGATCGACGGCGCGGAGGCTGTGCGGAGCAATACCAATGCGCCAATCCTTCGGGCCTTCGGCAATGCGGGCCCCAGCGGCGGCGAACAGGGCCCCGAAACGGTCCTTACCGTTGCCAAATCGCCTCTGGCCGCCTTCGAGAGAATGCCCGTCACACCCCCCGAACTCATACATCACCGGCAAAAGGGTCAGCCCCATACCTGTTTCATGCGCGGCGGACGCGATCCGTTCAGATATCTCGGCAACATTGTCATACGGCTGTCCATCCGCAGCGTGATGAAGGTAGTGGAACTCGGCCACGGCGGCATATCCCGCCTCCGCCATTTCCATGAATGCCTGCGCGGCAATCGCTTCGACCTGCTCCGGAGTGAGCTGTCGGAGAAAACGGTACATCAATTTTCGCCAGGTCGAGAAACCACCATCCGAGCTCGATCCACGCGTCTCCGTCAACCCCGCCATCGCGCGCTGGAAGCTATGGCTGTGCAGATTTACCGGTGCCGGCAGCAGAAGATCGGCGTGATGGTCAGGAAGACCCCTCGACCCGCCGATCGCTGACACGCGGCCGTCCGAAGAGATCCGGATATCGACGTCGGTAACCCACGCACTTTCCACGAACGCCCGGTCGGCCCGGATTCTTGTCATGTAAATTCTCCATTGACATTTTTATGTAGCTACTTATTCCTAATATAGTAGCACAGAATGAAACAAGACAGAACATTGAGACTCGTCAGAGACTGCATAGTCGCCACCATGTCCGAGACGTCCGGCTACGGCCTGATCAACAACGCCGCCCTGGTGGTCGAGAACGCGCTCATCTCGTGGGTCGGGTTGGAGGCGAGGATTCCATCGACATACGCCGACGCCAAGCAGGTCTGTCTCGGTGGGCGCTTGGTGACGCCGGCGCTAATTGACTGTCACACGCATCTGGTCTTCGGTGGCCATCGGGCGGAAGAGTTCGAAATGCGTCTTGAGGGAGCGAGCTACGAGGAGATCGCACGGGCCGGAGGCGGGATCGTATCAACGGTATCAGCGACCCGGGAAGCCTCGGAAGAGGACTTGCTACATGCCGCCCTCAGGCGCGTGGATGCGCTTATCGCCGAAGGCGTGAGTGTGATAGAGATCAAGTCCGGCTATGGACTCGATGAGCGCACGGAGCTGAGGATGTTGCGCGTTGCCCGCGCGGTCGAGGCGGCGCGGCCCGTCCGGATCCGCACCAGCTTCCTTGGTGCGCATGCCGTCCCCGATGGCATCGACGCCGACACCTATATCGATGATGTCTGTATCCCCGCGCTGCGTTTGGCGACGCACGAAGGTCTCGTGGACGCGGTGGACGGTTTCTGCGAAAGGATCGCCTTTTCGCCCGACCAGATCGCGCGCGTCTTCGAGGCGGCCGGATCGCTGGGCCTACCGGTGAGGCTTCACGCCGAACAATTGTCCCATCTCGGCGGCACGGAACTGGCGGCGTATCATGGTGCGCTGTCGGTCGATCATCTGGAATACGCATCGGAAACGGACGCACGCGCCCTGGCTCGGTCTGGAAGCGTCGCGGTGCTCCTGCCCGGCGCGTATTACACCCTGCACGAGGAGCGGAGGCCACCCATCGACGCCTTTCGCGGGCATGGCGTGCCAATGGCGGTGGCCACCGACTGGAATCCGGGTTCATCGCCTCTCGGCTCGCTGCTATTGGCGATGAACATGGCCTGCACACTCTTTGGCCTGACCCCGGCGGAGGCCCTGGCCGGCACAACAC
This sequence comes from Paracoccaceae bacterium, assembly GCA_965221405.1. Classification (GTDB taxonomy): domain Bacteria; phylum Pseudomonadota; class Alphaproteobacteria; order Rhodobacterales; family Rhodobacteraceae; genus JAPOUP01. The sequence goes on from CBDCSE010000001.1 coordinate 789,982, forward strand.
GCAACGCCGCGCGGGCGCTCGGTCTGCCCGGGCACGGCCAGATCGCACCGGGCTTCCGTGCCGACCTGGCTGTCTGGAATGTGAGTGGCCCTGCCGAACTGGCTTATGGCATTGGCCAGAACCCGCTCGACCGTAGGGTATATGGAGGGCGGTTTTGACATTCGTTCTATCGCCGGGCGGCACAGCGCTTGCGACACTGGAGACGGTTTGGCGGGAGGCCTCTTCACCAACCATCGACCCGGCAGCCCGTACCGGTGTCGACGCCTCCGCGTCCATCATCGCGCGCGCTGCGGAAGGCGACACGCCGGTCTACGGCGTCAACACCGGCTTTGGCAAACTCGCTTCGATCCGGATCGCCCCGGACGACACGGCAACACTGCAGCGCAACCTGGTCCTGAGCCATTGCTGCGGTGTGGGTGAACCGCTGCATCAGGCGACGGCGCGACTGGTGATGGTGCTTAAACTACTTTCGCTCGGGCGCGGTGCGTCCGGTGTCCGATGGGAAATCTGTGCGCTGATCGAAGCCATGCTTGCGGCTGGCGTGACACCTGTAATGCCCGGCCAAGGCTCCGTGGGCGCCTCGGGCGATCTGGCCCCTCTGGCGCACATGGCCGCCGTGATGATCGGCGAAGGCGAGGCCTGGTACGACGACGAGCGAATGAGTGGCGGCGCGGCATTGCGGCGCTCCGGACTGGTTCCCGTCGTGCTTGGCCCGAAGGAAGGGCTCGCGCTCATCAACGGAACGCAGTTTTCCACCGCCTGCGCCCTTACGGCGCTGTTTGACGCCCGGCTTCTGCTACGCGCGGCGATCGTCACCTCGGCGCTGTCAACGGATGCGGTCATGGGATCGACCGCACCACTTCATCCAGAGATTCACGCACTGCGTGGCCAACCGGGTCAGATCGCCGTAGCCGCGGCCATGGCCCGGCTGATGGAGGGAAGCGTCATCCGCGAGAGCCATCGCAGCGAAGACACCCGGGTTCAGGATCCCTATTGCATCCGATGCCAACCACAGGTCGCCGGGGCGGCGATGGATCTGCTGCGATCCGCCGGGCTGACGCTGGAAATCGAAGCCAATGCCGTGACCGACAATCCGTTGGTAACAGACGCGGGCATCCTGTCTGGCGGAAATTTCCACGCCGAGCCGGTGGCGTTCGCCGCCGACCAGATCGCTCTGGCGCTGGCCGAGATCGGCGCGATCGCGCAGCGCCGCGTCGCGCTTATGGTGGACCCGACGCTTAACCACGACCTGCCGCCTTTCCTGACACCCCGGCCCGGGCTGAACTCGGGCTTCATGGTCGCAGAGGTGACGACGGCGGCCTTGATGAGCGAAAACAAACATCTCGCCAATCCCTGTTCGACCGACTCCACACCCACCTCGGCAAGTCAGGAGGATCATGTCAGTATGGCCTCGCACGGTGCGCAACGGCTCCGGCGGATGTGTGACAACCTCGGCGTGATCCTTGGTGTCGAGGCACTCTGTGCCGCACAGGGAATCGAAGCGCGCGCACCTCTTGTGACCTCGGCCCGTCTCGCGGCCGCCCTGGATCGTCTACGCAAAGACGTGCCTGCGCTGGTGGAGGATCGATACCTCGCGCCCGATATCGAAAGGGCGGCCTTGCTGATACGAACGGATGCGCTGGCGCGGGCGGCTGGGCTGGTCATGGCGCCATGAGACTTCTAGACATCACCCGTGGCGGCGGTACCGTAATCCTCAGCCTGCCCCATGCGGGTACCGATTTACCCGAGAACGTGGCGGACGCGCTGAACGATCGCGGCCGCGCCCTAGCCGATACCGACTGGCATATCCATCAACTATATTACGGCCTGGTTACGGACGTCACATACCTGCGCACCAGCATCCATCGCTACGCCGTCGACGTGAACCGCGATCCCGGTGGCGAGAGCCTCTATCCCGGCCGGAACACCACCGGTCTGTGTCCACTGACCGACTTCAACGGTGCACCGATCTACCGCCCGAACCGGGAACCCGGGCCGGACGAGATCGAAGCCCGCCGCGAAGCCTATCACGCCCCCTATCATGTAGCGCTGTCGAACGAGATCGGGCGTGTCAAGGCTCTGCACGGCTTTGCGATCCTCTACGATTGCCATTCGATCCGATCAAGAATCCCCTATCTGTTTGACGGAGTTCTGCCTGATTTCAATATCGGCACCAATCTTGGCACCACCTGTGCACCGGAGATCGAGAGTGCCGTCGCGGAAAGGTGCGCGACCGCGGAGGGCTATACCTCCATACGGAACGGTCATTTCAGGGGTGGCTGGACGACGAGATTCCATGGCAGGCCACAGGAAAGCGTTCACGCCATCCAGATGGAGCTTGCGCAATCAACCTATCTGAAAGCCGAAACCCCGCCATGGATCTATGATCCGGCCCGCGCCGCGCGGCTGCGCAATCATCTGGCGGACATTCTCGATACGTTACTGCGCTGGAGACCCGAGTGACCGATCCCCGAAGGAACGCCCGCGATGTCTATCCTCCAACCGGGCCGGAACTGAACGCCAAGAGCTGGCAGACCGAAGCGCCGCTAAGGATGCTGATGAACAATCTACATCCGGATGTCGCGGAAAGCCCGCATGAACTGGTGGTCTATGGCGGAATTGGACGCGCCGCGCGCACCTGGAATGATTTTGACAGGCTCACAGCGGCACTGAAAGATCTCGAATCGGATGAGACGCTGGTCGTTCAGTCGGGCAGACCGGTGGCCATTGTGCGCACCCACCACGACGCACCGCGCGTGCTGATCGCCAATTCCAACCTGGTGCCCCATTGGGCGACCTGGGACCATTTCAACGAACTCGACCGTAGGGGCCTCATGATGTACGGCCAGATGACCGCCGGATCATGGATATACATTGGCACCCAAGGTATCGTTCAGGGCACCTATGAGACCTTCACCGAGGCCGGGCGCCAGCACTATGGCGGCGACCTGACAGGCCGTTGGATCCTGACCGGGGGGCTGGGCGGCATGGGTGGTGCGCAGCCTCTGGCCGCGGTCTTCGCCGGTGCCTGCTGCCTCGCCGTCGAATGCAACCCGGACAATGTCGATTTCCGCTTACGTACGAGGTATTTGGACGAAAGAGCCGAGACACTGGATGAAGCGCTGGGGATGATAGACCGCTGGACCGCGGCGGGACAGGCCAGATCGGTCGGTCTCGTGGGCAATGCCGCCGACATCTTCCCCACGATCCGCGCCCGCGGCGTCCGCCCCGATATCGTGACCGATCAAACCAGCGCACATGACCCGGTTAACGGCTATCTGCCACAAGGCTGGGGTCTCGCTGAATGGCGTGCCAGGCGCGAAACCGATCCCAAGTCGGTCGAGGCGGCGGCGCGGGCTTCAATGAGGACCCAGGTCTCGGCGATGGTCGATTTCTGGAATGATGGTGTCCCGGTACTGGATTATGGCAATAACATCCGGCAGATGGCGTTTGACGAGGGTCTGGAAGACGCCTTCGCCTTCCCGGGTTTCGTCCCCGCCTATATCCGTCCGCTTTTCTGCCGGGGTATAGGACCGTTCCGCTGGTGTGCGCTTTCAGGGGATCCGGAGGACATATACGCGACCGATCGGGCGATGAAGGAACTCTTCCCCGAGAATCGCCACCTGCACAATTGGCTCGACATGGCTCACGAACGAATCGTCTTTCAGGGCCTGCCAGCACGGATCTGCTGGATCGGGCTGGGTGACCGCCATCGCGCGGGGCTGAAATTCAACGAAATGGTGGCGAGCGGGCAACTGAAAGCGCCGGTGGTGATCGGACGCGACCACCTTGACAGCGGCTCCGTAGCCTCGCCGAACCGGGAGACCGAGGCGATGCGGGACGGGTCCGACGCGGTGTCCGACTGGCCTTTGCTGAATGCATTGGTGAACACCGCCTCGGGGGCGACCTGGGTCAGCCTGCATCACGGCGGTGGCGTTGGCATGGGCTTCAGCCAGCATGCCGGAATGGTTGTGGTGGCCGACGGTACCGAAGACGCGGCTCGGCGGCTGGAACGTGTCCTGTGGAATGACCCGGCCTCCGGTGTCTGGCGACATGCGGACGCAGGCTATGACCAGGCGATCCAATGCGCCCGGGAACACGGCCTCCGGCTTCCGGGCATTCTGGCGGAATAGAACAATGGCCAGATCCTTGGGCAGGCAAACATGGCTGGAGTCTTGGGCAGGCAAACCCAGACAGAAAGGAGAGCTATGATGGAACGGAGGAAATTCCTTACAGCGGGAGCGGTCGGACTTGCGGCAAGCGCCCATGCGGCCCCTGCGATCGCGCAGGGTGTAATGAGCTGGAAGATGGTGACGGCCTGGCCAAAGAACCTTCCCGGGCCGGGCGTTGCCGCCCGGATGCTGGCCGACCGCATAGCCGCGCTGTCGGGAGGCCGCATCGAGGTCAGGCTTTTCGCCGCCGGGGAACTTGTCCCGGGACGCGGCGTCTTCGACGCGGTGGGCGAGGGTACGGCCGAACTATACCACGCGGTACCCGCGTATTGGGGTTCCAAATCCAAGGGCATTCTGCTCTTTGGCTCGCAGCCGTTCGGCCTGCGCGCGGACGAGCAGTTCGGCTGGCTCTATCATGGTGGCGGCCAGTCCCTGTATGACGAAATGTACGCGCGCTTCAACCTCAAGCCTTTCCTGTGCGGCAATTCCGGCCCGCAATGGGGCGGTTGGTTCCGGAATGAAATCAACTCGGTCGATGACCTGAAGGGACTGAAGTTCCGCACAACTGGTCTTGCGTCCGAAATGGCGTCAAAGATCGGGATGGCAGCCGAGGCGATGTCGGGCCCCGCAATGTTCCAGGCACTACAGACCGGAGCGCTCGACGCAGGCGAGTTCATCGGACCCTGGACCGACAGTGCCCTGGGATACTTCCAGGTCGCGAAGAATTACTACTGGCCCGGCGTGGGCGAGCCGTCCTCAGCGGAGGAGTGCGCCGTGAATGCCGACGCCTATAATGCCTTGCCAGACGACCTTAAACAGGCAGTCAGCCTCGCCTGCGAAAGTCTGTACAATCCCGTCTGGACCGAATACACCACCAAACATGCGGCTTCGCTCAAAAAAATGGTCGAGAACGAAGGCGTTCTGGTCAGGAAGTTCCCGGACAGCGTGATTGACGCCATGGGCCGTGCGGCCGCCGAAGTGGTTGACGAGCTGCGCCAGGACGATGACGCGCTGGTCAAGCGTATCGCTGAGAGCTTTGTCGCATATCGGGACAGTGTCGGCGGTTACATGACCTACGCGGATAACGGACAGATGAACGCCCGCGCAGCGGTGATGGGTTACTAGACCGGGAGTGCCCGGCGCGTTTCGTGCCGGGCATTTTCGGAAAGCCGAATGGTCACCATCGCAGATCGCCTGGATGCGATAAACCGTATGGTAGCTATCGTGGTACGGTGGTTCGTGCTGCTGATGGTTCTGGTTCAGTTCGGTATCGTGCTGGGAAGATATGTCTTCGGCATTAATTCGATTGCTGTGCAGGAAAGCGTTCTTTACCTGCACGCGGCACTTTTCATGCTGGGGTCAGGCCATACGCTTCTGGTCGACGGTCATGTGCGGGTTGACGTGTTCCACGCCCGATTGTCGGCGAATGGGCGAAAACGCATCGATATCTTCGGTCACCTGTTCCTCTTGATGCCCGCCATGCTGGCGTTGCTTTACTGGTCCTGGCCATCGGTACGCAATTCCTGGGCCATCCTTGAGGGTCCGATATCGGTGGGCGGCATTGAAGCGGTGTTCCTGCTCAAGTCCCTGATTCCCGCTTTCTGCGTTCTGGTAATGCTGCAGTCACTGGCCATCCTGATCCGACTGCTCGGGCCCGACGATAGATGACCGACCACCTCGACCTGATCATGTTCGCGGCGCTCATGGCTGCGGTTCTGTCGGGATTCCCGGTCGCGTTTTCCATCGCGGGCACGGCGATTATCTTCGCCTATATCGGCTGGCTGAGCGGCGCGATGGATATCTCGCTCCTGGGCGCACTCGGACAGCGCACCTTCGGCCTGATTTCGAACCAGGTGCTGATAGCCATCCCGGTTTTCATATTTATGGGCACGATCCTCGAGAGGAGTAAAGTGGCTGAGCGCCTGCTCGACACCATGGGTCGGCTCTTTGGCGGTCTGCGGGGTGGTCTGGGTATATCCGTCGTTACCGTCGGAGCGTTACTGGCGGCGTCAACGGGCATTGTCGGCGCGACGGTTGTGGCGATGGGGCTGATCGCGTTACCCACGATGCGGGGCGCGGGCTATTCGAAGTCCTTCGCCTCCGGTATCGTCTGTACGGCGGGCACGCTGGGCCAGATCATTCCTCCTTCGACACTTCTCATCATCCTGTCGGATGTTATGTCGAACGCTTTTCAGCAGGCTCAGTACGCACGCGGAGAATTCACCGTCGAGGCTCTTTCGGTCGGTCAGTTCTTTGCGGCGGCGCTTCTGCCCGGCTTCGTTCTGGTGTTGCTATATCTGATTTACGTCCTGTTCCGCGCTACCCTGTTTCCGTCCGACGCACCGCCGCTTCCGGGCGACCGGAACCCTACAATGAAAGATGTCCTGACGGCCGTGTTTCCTCCTATCGCACTCATCGCAGCCGTTCTCGGATCTATTCTCGGGGGCGTCGCCACACCGACCGAAGCGGCTTCCGTCGGCGCGGCGGGCGCACTGATTATGGCTGGCGCAAGAACGGTCGTGAACCGCGCCTGCCTCTTCACGGGAGCCGTCGCCCTGATCCTTGTCCTGTTCATGGCGGGCGTCTTTCCGGTGCGCCTGCAACGCGAGACCGTCGAGACCGAGGCCGTCCTTCTCGGTGGACTCTACATACTTCTGGTTCTTCTGGGCTTCATCGCGGTGCTGGCATCCGCATGGGTATCGTTCCGGTCTGGAATGTTGAGGGACGCCACAACCTCAACGATGACCATGACCACCATGATTTTCGCGACCATCCTGGCGGCCGGCTTCTTTTCGCTGGTATTCGTGGGTTTGGGCGGGGAAGAGCGCGTGGCGGGCATCCTCGCCCGATTGCCGGGCGGTCCGACCGGCGCGCTGTTCCTCACCATGGTGTTTCTGTTCGTTCTGGGATTCTTCCTGGATTTCGTCGAGATCTCGGTGATCGTCCTACCACTTGTCGTGCCCCAGCTGATCGTCATGGGGCACGATCCGGTCTGGCTCGGCATCCTGATCGCCATCAATCTCCAGACCAGCTTTCTGACACCACCGTTCGGCTTTTCGCTCTTCTACCTGCGTGGCGCCGCTCCGAAGGATATCGCGACCACCGATATCTATCGGGGCGTGCTGCCATTTATCGGGCTGCAGATCGTCGGAATGATGACGGTCTGGAAACTTCCCTTTCTTTCGACATGGCTGCCCGGACTCATGTTCTGAGTCGTTACCCCAGCCATACCCGGACGAACCCGTGGAGGGCTACGGCAACAGTCGAACCGGACGGCGGGAAATCCATTATGTGTATCCGGGTGGTGACGGGCACCGCATCCCGCTGGGAAGCGTGGGTGTGGCAGGGTGCCTCGTCCATCCCGACATCATGTTGTCTCGGACGTCCCGGATCGTTACAGCGGTCACGCCAACGAATGCTCGGAGAACGGACGCTACCCATGGCCGTAATCACTGAAATCGAGGATTTGAAGCGCATATATCGACGCCGGGTACCGAGAATGTTCTTCGATTATACGGAATCAGGTTCCTGGACGGAGCAGACTTTCCGGGACAATTCGGGAGATTTCGGAAAAATCCGACTGCGACAGAGGGTGGCGATCAATATGTCCGGGCGATCGACGGCAGGCAGAATGGTCGGCCAGGATGTCGCCATGCCCGTGGCGTTGGCACCCGTCGGACTTACGGGTATGCAAAGCGCCGATGGTGAGATCAAGGCCGCGAAAGCGGCGGCGTCCTTCGGTGTCCCCTTCACGCTCTCCACCATGTCAATCTGTTCCATAGAGGATGTGGCCGAGCATACGGCCGCGCCGTTCTGGTTCCAGCTCTATGCAATGAGGGACACCGAGTACACCAATCGACTGATAGAACGCGCCCGGGCCGCGAACTGTTCGGCGCTCGTGATCACGCTCGATCTGCAGATTCTCGGGCAACGGCACAAGGATCTTAAAAACGGCCTGTCCGCCCCCCCGAAGCTGACCTTCCCCACGATGCTGGACCTCGCCGGGAAGTGGAGTTGGGGCCTGGAGATGCTTCGCACAAAGCGGCGTCATTTCGGGAATGTCGTTGGCCACGTAAAAGGCATCTCGGACGCCGCTTCCCTGGGCTCATGGACCAATGAGCAGTTCGATCCATCACTGGACTGGCGCAAGGTGGGTAAGCTCATGGAGCGATGGGGAGGTAAAGTCATACTCAAGGGAATTCTTGACGTCGAGGACGCGAAAATGGCTCGCGATCTCGGTGCCGACGCGATTATCGTGTCGAATCACGGCGGGCGCCAACTTGATGGCGCACTGAGCGCGATCCGTGCTCTTCCGTCGATTCTTGACGCGGTTGGCGACCAGGTCGAGGTTCATCTCGATGGCGGCATACGTTCGGGGCAGGATGTACTTAAAGCGTTGGCGATGGGTGCCAAGGGCACCTATATCGGCCGTGCCTACATATACGGGCTGGGAGCGCTGGGGCAGGCAGGGGTGACGAGGGCACTGGAGATCATCCATAAGGAACTCGACGTATCGATGGCTCTTTGCGGCCGTCGGCGGATCGATGAACTGGACCGCGGCATGCTTTATATTCCCGCTAACTTCGAGCGGCATTGACGGCAGCGCTGACCAACTGACACATATAACGGGAGCCGGATCGTGGCGGCGTGACGGACGCCCCGTGCCCTGGTCACGCTGCATCGTAGGCCCGTCAGGGCGGAGCCGACGGGCGGATCGCGAGAGACGGGGCGGCGGTGGAGGCACCGAGCGGGATGACGGGCGTCGAACTCACCGCGCACCGCTCCGGGCGGGCCCGCCGCCTGACGGCGCGGACCCTGGCCTGAAGGCCAAAATGCCCGGATACGGGGAGACCGGCACGAAAGGGAAAGCCCAGAGGTTCCCGCGGGTCAGGAGTGCCGCGGCCCGCCTTGAATCATTGAGTTACGGCCGGGAGAGAAACGCTGGAGCTGGCGAGAGAGCCCCACGAACCGGCCAGTCCGGGACGGTGCGGACCCACCTCGGAACAAACAAAGCGGTCAAGGACTCAGGATTTCCCGTCAGCTTCCGTAAGATTCTGCGCTCTCCTACCATCTCTTTTCCGGGTCCTGTTCCATTGCGGCTCGGTAGTATGGACCGGCTATTCGGGTCCAATGAACCAATGTTCCAGTATCGGATCGTCGGTCAGTTCCAAAAAACCTCTTAGTTCTGCGCGCACCGCCTTCAAATGAACCGCATACGCGGGATCACCAGCGACGTTCCGGATCTCGCCAGGATCAATATCGAGATCAAAGAGCTCATCCTCCATCCCGCGATGCCAGACATACTTGATGTTGTCCTTCTTGATCATCCGCCAGTCCGTGACCTTCATCCAATCGCCGATTGGCTGGTGCATAGCGAACTGGGCCAGACCGCTTTCCAGCTCGCCGGACTCATGAAATAGATTTCGCCCCGGCCAGTCGGGACTCTTCCTTAGATGGCACAAAGCTGAAAGCGTCGGAGCGACATCCACGAGGCTGGCAGGCGTGGCACTCCGAGCCGGCGGTGAATTTGGAGCGCTGATGATCAATGGAACCCGAATGGATTCCTCAAACGCCACCATTTTCTGCCATAGACCATGCGCACCGAGGTTTTCGCCGTGATCGGACATGAAAATGATGATCGTGTCTTCGCGCAAACCCTCCTCTTCAAGCAGCAATAGCAACCGACCGACAAAATCGTCGATCATCGTCACGAATCCCCAGTAGACAGCATAGGAAGCACGCCATTTTTCGAAGCCTGCCCCATGATCATTGAATAGATCGCGGTAGAAGCTCTCGGCATGGGCGCGGTGTTCGCCAGTGCTGGGACCAAAATTGCCTGGCTCGGTTACGTCGGCTGGATCGTACATGGAATAATACGGCTCTGGAATCATGAACGGCGGGTGCGGTCCGTTGTAGGAGCAGACCTGAAAGAACGGCCTGCCGCGGTCCCGCGTCCTTATCATGTCCACCGCGAAATCGGTGATGTACGCCTCATTGGTTTTGTCGACCGGCAATTGCTGCCTGTGGACTTTGGGGATGGACATGGACGGCGTCCGCGTGGCCGGATCATTGAACATCCAGCCATCGATCAACCCCTGATCAAGGCACCATTGGGTATAGACGGCCGTGCTGTCCCCGGCGTGGCGATCCGTAAAGTCACCGATGTTGCCTTCTCCCATGTGCCACTTACCGGCGTAGCTGACCTCATACCCGGCCTCCCGGAAGCGATCGAGCAGCTGGCACCTGTCGAGGTGCCCGGTCTGGTTCGACATCATGCCGCTCTGGTTCGGATAAAGCCCGGTGAAGAGTGAGGCGCGCGACGGAAGGCAAAGGGGGCATGGTGTAATCGTGTTCTCGAAAATCGTTCCGTTGGCCGCGATAGTGTCGATATTCGACGTTTGGCACGGCGAGCCTCCGATACAACTTAGAGTGTCGGGCCTTTGTTGATCGGTAATGATCATTAGGACATTGGGTCTGTCTGCCGAACTCATGCCACAGTCTTTTCCATAAGCACATCCGAGGTCGCATCAAACTGACCGGACCCGGTGCGCCACGATCCGTTGAATTTCGACACGCAGTCGCGAAGAGGGTCATCGAAGGCCGCCGTCTCGGCCATAAGGCATTGTCGCATCGCATCGAGTTTTAGACGCGAGGCGGGATTGGAGATCAGGTTTCTCAGTTCGCCGGGATCGCTGTTCAGATCGTAGAGTTCGTCGTAATCGCCGGGAGAAAACACGTACTTCCAGTTGTCATCCGAAACGAGAATGCGCTGCGAATAGAGGAACCGCAGTCCGTGGTATTCGGCAAGCAGGCTGTCTCTCCCCTTGTTTTGGGTGCCTTTGATCAGATTGGACAAATCCAGCGCCTGTCTTTGCTCAAACGGCACGCCCAATAACCCAAGCGCAGTGGGTATAATGTCCATATTCAGCGCAAGATCGATATAATCATTCGGTTCGATTGCGGGATTCGCAAACACCATCGGCACCCGCATCGCCTCTTCATAGGGAAAGCCTTTGTCGATCAAGCCGCCATGAGCGCCCGTCATGTCCCCGTGGTCCGACGTGAACACGACGAGGGTGTCATCGAGCAGGCCGCTGTCGCGCAGAAAGTCCATCAACCTGCCGATCTGGCTGTCGAGCAAAGCGATATGATCGAAATACAGGCCGATGTATTCGACCAGATCTTCCTCCGAACGCGGGTGTAGCCGGTAGAAGTCGTCCCTTTCGCGCTTGATGCGTGATGGTTTTCCATCAAGAGGATCCGTAAAGCTCGACCACGGTTTCAATGAACTGCGATCCGTGTGACCCCAGAACTCGTCCGGAATGAGGTGGGGTCCGTGCGGATCCCAGTATTGTAGTGACAGAAAGAACGGCTGGTCGTTTGCCGACAACATATCCAGTTTTTCGATCGCTTGATTTGTCTGATGGTAACAAGTTGTTGACTGAACCGAACCGCGCCACCGGCCCGCGGCCATCGTCTGCCGGTCTGGATTGAAAAAGAGCTTTGGCTCTATCGAGTAGCGAAGACTGTTATTGGTCAGGTAGCGCTGAAAATCCGCCGTTTTCGAGGGGCTTCCGTAGCCGGCGGGAGAGTCGCTTTCGAATCCATAGTCAGCCGGTGATTTGGTGAGGCCTGCATGCCACTTGCCGACGAAGGAGCAGCGATAGCCCGCTCGCTGGAGGTCTCTGTGCAGCAACCGCTCGGGCTCTGCAAGTTCCGTGCCCAGCGCGTGGTACATATCGCAGTTCGTACCCATGCCATGCCGGAACGCGTAGTCGCCAGTGAGCATCGACGCTCTGGAGGGCGTACAGAGCGGACACGTGGCGTAGGTCCGCGAGAAACTCGCGCCCACGGCGATCAGCGCATCCATGTTCGGCGTGTCCGTCGGCACGGCCTTACCGGGACCAACCACGTCGTAACGAAGCTGATCCACCCCAATGAACAGGAGATTCTTCATCTCTAGGCGTCGCTCTCAACCAGGTGGCATGCGGTGAAGTGATCGCGTCCGTTCCGGGTGCGTTTTGTCAATCTGGGAACGTCCGTGGCGCACCTGCCCATCGCTTTCGGACACCTGGGATGAAACGGACATCCACCTGGCGGGTTCACCGGACTTGGCACGTCACCTTCCAGCACGATTCGCCGGGAGCTCTTGCCGAGATCAGCGACCGGAATGGCAGACAGAAGCGCCTCGGTGTAGGGATGCCGGGTGTTGGCGTAGATGTGTTCCGTATCGGCGAGCTCAACTATCCGCCCCAGATACATGACTGCGATCCGGTCGCAGAGATACTCAGTGACGCTGAGGTCATGCGTGATGAAAATGTACGTCAGATTGCGCTCGACCTTTAGATCCATCAGCAGTTTCAGGACCTGCGCCTGAATGGACACATCCAGTGCGCTGACGGCTTCGTCGCAGACAACCAGTTCAGGGTCGACGCAAAGCGCCCTTGCGATGCCGATTCTCTGACGCTGGCCACCCGAAAACTCATGCGGGTAACGATCCATATACTCACGCCGCATGTTTACGGCCTCCAGAAGATCACCGATGATCTTGCGTCGCTCTTTCTTGGATTTAACACCGTATTGCTTGAGCGGGTCTTCGAGAGAGCCGAAGATCGTGAACGCCGGATTCAGTGAAGAATGCGGGTCCTGGAAAACGATCTGGAGCTTTTTGCGGTACGGGACCAATTCTTCTTCCGTCAATCCGCGCAGCTCGACGGGCTTACCGCCGTCGTCATATATGATTTCGCCAGACGTGGGCCGCGCAAGCTGAAGAATGGATTTGCCCAAAGTGGTTTTCCCGCAGCCGCTCTCACCTACGAGACCGAGCACTTCGCCACGCATGACATCCAGATCGACGCCATCGACCGCTTTGACGTGGCCAACGATATTCCTGAAGACCCCGGTGCGCACGGGGAAATGCTTTTCAACACCGCGCAGCTTCAGAATTGGTTCCGCAGTCTCAGGCATCGGCGAAAACCTCTTTGGTGTGATGGCAAACGACACGATGCGTCGCGCCCAGCCGTTCTTCCGCAGGAACCGCGTTACAGGCATCCGTCGCAAAGTCACAGCGAGGCGCGAACTGACACCCTTTCGAGCGGTCATATGGATCTGGGGTCGCCCCCCGGATGGGTTTGATATCCTGTTTCTTCCCACGGCCGAGAACCGGGATGGAATCCAAGAGCGCGCGCGTATAGGGGTGGCGCGGCGTCCTCAGGATCTCCTCCACGGTTCCCGCTTCAACGATGTTGCCCATGTACATGACAGCGACTTCGTCGGCGAGTTCGGCGATGACCCCCATGTCGTGGGTGATCAGAATGATCGCGGTGCCGTTCTCCTCCTTGAGCTTGTTGATCAGGTGAAAGATTTGGGCCTGAATGGTCACATCCAGCGCGGTTGTCGGCTCATCCGCAATTAGGATTTTGGGGTTGCAGGACATTGCCATGGCGATCATCGCGCGTTGGCGCATTCCGCCCGAAAATTGGTGCGGATACTCATCTGCCCGTTTCTCAGGAAGCGGAATGCCCATGTCCGCAAGCAGTTCGACGACGCGTTTCCTGCGCCCGGCTGCGTTGAGGTTCGTGTGATACCTCAGCGACTCCTCGATCTGATATCCAACGGTGTAGACCGGGTTCAAAGCGGTCATGGGATCCTGGAAAATCATCGCGATCTCTTTGCCGCGTATCGCGCGCATCTCGGGACCGTTCCGGTCAAGCCGATCAATGCGAATGGGACCGCAGTCGGAATTGTATGTGATGGACCCCGCCTCAATCCGGCTTAGGCTAGGCAGAAGCTGCATGATGCTTGACGCGGTGACGGACTTTCCTGATCCGCTCTCCCCCACAATTCCAAGCGTTTTGCCTTTCCTGATATCGAAAGACACGCCGTTCACCGCCTTGTTGCAGCGCTTGTTCGCGTAAATGAAGGTCCTCAGGTCCTTCACGCTCAGCGCAAGATCGTCGCTCACCTTCCTACCCCTGCAATGTGGGATCGGTGCTGTCGCGCAGCCCGTCGCCAATGAAATTGACGCTTAAGACAAAGAGCGAAATGACCGTGCCGACCGGCAGCCACATCCACCAGTTGTTTTCCAAAACGCGGATGTCTTTTGCCACGTTCAGGATATTTCCCCAGGTCGGGATTGAAAGCGGTACGCCCAGGCCAAGGAAACTCAGACCCGCTTCCGCCAGAATGAACATCGCGGTCGTCAAGGTGATGTTAACCATGATTGGGCCCAATGCGTTGGGCAGTATGTGCTTGTAGCAGATCCTATAGGCCGGAACGCCAAAGCTACGGAGCGCCTGAACGTACTCTTCCTCGCGCAGGGACAGCATTCTGGCCCGCGCCATGCGGTACATGCCGCCCCACCCCGTTAACACGAAAATAACGATTAGATTCAGAAGGCTCTGTCCAGCTACCGAGACAAGAAGAAGCACGAGAATGATTTGAGGGAAAGACATAAAGATTTCGGATAGACGAAGCGCGGCGGCATCCAGCCAGCCGCCGCGATAGCCAGTGTAAGCGCCTATGCCAACGCCAATTACCGCCGCCAGCACCGCGCTTCCAAGACCGACGAGGATCGAAATTCGCCCACCGTAGAGGATTCTGGCGAATACATCCCGTCCCGTTCTGTCGGTTCCGAACCAGTGCTCGGCCGAGGGCGGCTGAAGCATCGAACGAAGGTCGATTTTCAGCGGATCGTGACCGGTCAGAAGCGGCGCGAAAATCGACGCAAGCAAGATGGCTGAGAAGATCACGAGTCCCGCAACGGCCAATGGGTTGCTGAGCAGTTTGCGCAGTGCCCGACTGCCTGACGGTGGCTTGTTCAGACCGGCTTCCTCACGGGCGCGTATCCTGTCGAATTTCCGATTGAGTGCGGCGTTGGACACAGTGGATTCCTTAGCTGAGCCGTACGCGCGGATCGATCAGCGCCGTGAGGACGTCGACGATCAGGCTCGCCAACAAGACCGCAAACACGGACAGGAGTGCGATAAGCATGACCAGTGGATAATCAGCGCCTCGCACGGCTTCGATGAACTCGCTGCCGATACCCGGCCATTGAAAGACTTCCTCGATGATAACCGAACCCCCGATCAGGGTCGGCAGGCGAAAGCCGATCAAGACGACGACCGGTGTCAACGCGACGCGAAAGCCATGAATGAGGTTGATCCGCCATTCAGGCAGTCCCTTGGACCGAGCCGTGCGAATGAACTCGCGGCTTAGGCTGTCGAGCATCGCCGAGCGCGAATATCGCATCACACCGGCGGTCATCATCATCGACAGGACCAGCCCCGGTAAAATAATATTCGGAATATGATCGAAGTAACCGTCATAGCTAGGCAGTAAGCGACCTCCAACGGGCAACCAGCCGAAGTGCAGGGCGAAAATCAGGATCGAGACCAATCCAAAGAAAAACTCGGGGATCGAAACCCCAACCATTCCAAAGACGGTTAGGGCGCTGTCCGTGACGGAACCGCGGCGCAATGCGCTGACGGTGCCGAGTATGCACCCGAAAACCGTCGAAAAGATCAGCGCGAATAGAGAGAGCTCCAGCGTCGCCGGCAAGCGGTCAAGCACTATCGTGGAGATGGCGACGCCACCGCTCAATGAATGCCCGAAATTCCCTTGAACCACATTGGCTAGCCATATCCCGTAGCGCTCGATGAAGCTCCTGTTCAGTCCCAGGGCTTCCCTGAGCGCCTCGAATTCCTCGTCGCTCATCCGGCTCGCGGTTTCGGGATCGATCATATGCGAAACCGCGTCGCCGGGGGTCAGCTCAAGCCCCAGATAGACAAGAAAGCTGACGACGACCAGCATTGGTATCGTGACCAGGAGGCGTCTTGCTATGAACGTCAGCATAGGGGGAGCTCCCTGGAAGAATGGCGACTGTCGGGCGTGCGGGCCGAAAGGCCCGCACCAAAGCCAGCCAGGGAGGATGCTACTCCGATACCTTGGCGAACTTGTTGATCCGAAGGGATCGCGTGTAGGGAATGTTGGCGGGAATCACGCGTATGTGGTCCATTGCCTCAAGCGCCTGCACGTCGCCCACGGACTTTGTGAAGCCGTAGTCGAGCCGTCCCGCTTCCGCGTTCTGGATCACATTACCGTCGTTCTCGCCACTGGGGAATGCCACGATCTCCTCGATTTTGGCGACTCCGCCGTGATAGTCATCAAACGGGACAAAGCGGACGAAGTCGTTCATCTGAACCTCCGCGATTTTGAACGGACCCGAACCAACCGGGTTCTGCCAGAACGGATGCTGCTGGAATTCGGCCGGGTTCACTCCATCAAGAAGATGCCTGGGGAGGGGTGCAAACTGGCTAAACGTCAGCAGCATGTTCGGATCAAGAGTCCCAAAATCGATGGTCACTTTGTCCCCGTCTGTCGAAATATCCGAGATCGCGTCGAAAGTGTTCGAAAAGACCGCGTTGATACCAGGCACTTTCATCGCGGTTTCGATTGACCAAACCACATCTTCGCCGGTTAGCGGCCGCCCGTCGTGCCAGGTCAATCCATCCTTCAGGTCGAACGTCACCGACATTCCGTCTTCGGAAACGTCGAAACTCTCGGCCAGTTGCCCTTCCGTCGGCGCAAGCGCTCCATCAGCGGTCAGCAGTCGGTCCAAGCCGACTTTGGAGAAGATATAGATCCCGGGGTTGAGCCAAGGGTGCTCAAAGAACGTACTCGGTGCCGTGTTGGTGTACATGACGCGCTTTCCGTTTTCGTCCGGCTCAACGGTCCAGTTGACTATACCCCAATCATAGACGAACTGGTCGTTGCCGTATTGCTCGCCGTTTCGGTCAAGACGGTCGCTCTCATAAATAAAGAGCTGCTGGTAGTAGAGCGGGATATCAGAAAGCGCGGAGCTCTCGAACTCGGTAAACGCCTTGAACGCTTCCTGCTGCTGACCGACGTCAACGGTGCCATTGATCGCGGCGATCAACTCGTCCCGCTGAGGATCGCCCGGAGTGTACGAACTCTTTCCTGACTGGTATCCGTTGTAATACTCCTGCAGCGCAAGAGCCGCTTTCGCGCCGTAGGCGATATCCCAGATTACCGCGGATTTATTGGACCCGTCCTCAGGAAGCGCGTTCAGCTGCCCGCCAACGTCGCCTTCCAGTTTACGATAGGTCATCTGGATTCCGACATCGGCGAGGTAAGCCTGGAGCGCAACCATTAGATCCACCGTGAGCTGGTCACCGTAATAGTAGACGACATCCAGAACTTGGCTATCATCCCAATTGGCTTCGGCCAGAAGTTCGCGTGCGCGATCGGGATCGTAGGAATAACGTTCGAGGCCCTCGGCCTTGTAAGGACCGTTCGGAATCATCGAGTCCGCGACAATCGCCTTTCCCTCAAAAAGAGTCTCGACAATCGTGTCCATGTCGATGGCATAGGCGATCGCTGCCCGCACCCTTTCGTCCGAAAGCTGGTTGGCCCGCTCGGCCCAGACATATGAAGATGTCATCGCAACCGCAGTGGCGACGGCGATTCCGAACAGCTTATTCATGAGAATTCTCCCCTTGGTTTGAGTTAGTTACGTGAGATCCGGACACATCAGACCGGCCCATCGCCAGTCGGAAGTAAGTCCCGAAGTTTCGGGTAAGGTGGTCGGTCAGGATTTTGACGGCCCGGTCGGAGTCCTTATCGAGTATCGCCGACACAATCTCGCGATGCTCTTGGTTGCTGGCCGTGTTGTGCCTCTCAAGGTCCGGCAACACCGCCCGATTTTTCATCAGTCGCTCAACGAAGGTGTCATGCAGCGCCGTGAAGATCGGATTGCCCGGAATTTCGGCGAGCACACGGTGGAACCTTACATCCGCGTCGCGAAAGGCCTCGATTTCCCCAACGCTTTCCTCGCAGACGTCAATCGCCTCGACCAGTTTGCCGATCTGAGCGTTTGTCGCGTGTTCAGTCGCGTAACGAAGAAGGCTGGTTTCGAGAAACAAACGCGCCTGTTCCAAGTGCGCGAGTCCCTCACTGCCGGAAAAAAAGAACTGTGCGGCGCTGCCGACGCCTTCCATGATTTTCGACAGGGTTGGCGACACCACGCGCGGGCGCTTGCCCTTTGAGTGGTCGACCAGCCCGATCCCCTGGAGGATCGTCAACGATTCTCGGACGACGTTCCGCCCTACCGTGAAATCTTCGCATAGGTCGCGTTCGCTTGGCAGCATCTCGTCCGGCGCGTAACGACCGGAGTGGATGTCCGCGGCAAGGCTGCGCGCAATGGATGACGCTGTGTGGACCTGTGTCACGGTTTCCTCCCGCATGAAGGATGTGTACCATAATTCTGATTTGGTGTCCATTTCTTTATTTTTGGTTGACCAAAATATCTGGAGGGCCTACCAAAAGCGTGTATGTCCAACGGGAATTCTTCCACCTATCGTCGTATGCCGTTCAACAGTAAGGCGGAAAATGGCACTAGAAGGCTCAATATTCGCGGCGCTACTCACGCCGTTCGACGACGATGGCGATATCGGAACCGACCTTATCCCGGGATTGGTCGACTACATTTTGTCCAAAGGCGTTCACGGGCTGTATGTGGGCGGGTCGACCGGAGAAGCCATGATGCAGTCCCGGGAGGAGCGCATCTGTCATTTGGAAGCTGTGGCGGACTACGCCCGGGACAAATGCACATTGATCGCGCACGTGGGCGCCGCCTCAACCGGAGATTCAGTCACGCTCTCCGAAATCGCCAAGTCCGCGGAATACCAAGCGGTGTCAGCGGTACCTCCCTACTACTACAAGCACAGCTTCGACGATGTCGCTGACCATTATATGGCCATTGCCGATGCGGCCGAACTGCCCGTCATCATCTACAACATACCGGACCTGACCGGTACGGATTTGTCGACCAACAGCCTATTGCAGCTCATGAGCGACGACCGGATTGTCGGCACGAAGTTCACCGCGCGGGATCTGTTCCAGTTTCAGCAGCTTCGCGTGAGGGCACCCGACAAAAAGTTTTACTTCGGAACCGATGAAATGTTTCTGGGGGCCTCGGCGGTCGGCACTGACGGCGGAATCGGATCGACATACAATCTGATTGGAGATGTCTTCCTGGGAATTGAAGCGTCCGTCGAGAAAGGCGACATCCCGACGGCGAGGCGGCTTCAGTACAAAGCCAACGAACTGGTAGCCATTTTGTTGAGAACGGGCGTGGTCCCGGGGCTCAAATACGCTTTGGGGAAGATCGGGGTTCCCGTCGGTCCGTGTCGCCAACCCTTCAGCGCTCCCGACGATAAGGCGTCCGCCCTGCTCGACCGCTGGCTCTCCGAAAACGGCTATCTTTGATGTCAGTCGCTCCGAACATCCTTTATCTCATGTTCGATCAGGCGAAGGCGTCAGCCATGTCGTTTCTCGGAAACAAATACATCGCGCTTCCGTACTGCGATAGTCTAGCGGACAGCGGATGGGTTTTCGAGAACGCCTACTCCGCAGCACCGATCTGCACCCCGTCCCGCACTTCCGTCCACACCGGCACGTATCCCCAAGTCCACGGCGTGACGTGTCATCAAAACCGTGCGCCCCACAATCTTCCCCAGCTCGCGGAAATCCTGAGGGAGAGCGGTTACTACACCGCCGCGGCCGGTCACTATGAACCCGAGCGTAACCTTGGAAGGGGCTGGCACGAGCAGTCGCCGATGCACGAGCGCGGGCCACTCATGGAATCCTGGCAGGCCCATATCCGCTCGGGCAGGAAAGATGTCGCTTGGTCAAGCGGCGCGATTGATCGCGAAGCAAGCGAAGGCAACACCGCCCTTCTGACCGATCGCGTTATCCGGATGGCCATGCAAGCCAAAGCCAGCAGGCTGCCCTACTTCCTGCACGTTTGCTACGACGACCCGCACCCTCCCTACTTCGTTCCGCGTCCCTACGACACGATGCTCGATCCAGACGAGATCGACATCCCCGCCACAGGAGACCTTGCGGACGCGCCCGCGTGGCATTCCGAGGCGCGTGCGCAGGTTGGGACAGCGGCCGGCACCGAAGCCGACTTTCGCAAAGTCCTGGCGATCTACTACGGTATGATCCGATATGTTGACGATGAAATGGCCAGATTACACCGCTTCCTCAAAACGCAGGGGATGCTGGAAAACACCTGGATCATTCTGGGTTCGGATCACGGTGACTACGCCTGCGAAAAAGGCCTGTTCAACAAATCCGAGTCGCTTTACGGCTGTCTCCTTCACGTTCCGCTTGTAATCGTTCCGCCAAAGAGCGACGCCGAGCCTGACACGAACAGCATCAAGGGATTGGTGAGCACCGTCGATCTGTTCCCGACCATCCTGGGAATGGCGGGTGTGGAGCCGCCGCGAAATCAGGGGCGGGACCTGATGAAACAGGTTCGCGCCGCAGACGACCAATCCCACAACGAGGTCTTCGCGGGAGTTGGTGACTACCACGGCCATCTCGAGACAAGCTGGCCAAGCGGGATGCCCGCCGCGGGAAGGCACGCCAGCATGACGCACGCGATAAGAACCAGCGAGCGAACCTACATCATCGACCCGGACAACGGTGACGAAGCCTATGACCTTCGCAGCGATCCACATGAGCTCAGGAACCTGACGAACGCGGGACTGCCACGTCTCGATGGGGAGTTTGAAAGCCTTAAAGCCAAACTGGAACGGTTCGTCGAGGACTGCGCCAGTTTGAAGGCGGAACTCGGCGTCGTCGAGGGAGACCGCGGATTTGTGCGCGGATGGGAATAGCGGCTCCTCAAAATCTGTTGCGTCGGAAGGCGGAACCTTCCAGAGGTGCCGTGGAGCCAAGATCAAGCTTGTGGAGGGAACCAATGGGTGAGAGCGTCTATCCGACACTGCCGTATGACTGACCATGGGGTTGGAGTTGAAACTTGGACGTTACTGGCGGGAGAGAGATGCACAAGCCAATGGATCAGAAAACGGAAATGAAGTCGCGTTTCGACGAAGACGGTTATGTTACCGTGACGCCTCTCTACTCGGACCAAGAGATCGCGATACTCAACGCTGAAATTGAACGGTTCATACGCGACGTCGTGCCTGGCATGCCGATTGAAAAGGTCTATTACGAGGACAAGGCCGATAACTCTTCATTGAAGCAAATCCAGAAGATGTTCGAATATGACGACCACTTTGAGAATCTGATGTTCAACGGCCCGGAACGGAAGATCGCCGAAACCGTGCTCGGTGAGCCTGTTGTCCCGGTCAACATGCAGTACTTCAACAAGCCCGCGGGTATCGGAAAGCCAACTCCGCCGCACCAGGACGGACACTACTTTTGCCTGACTCCGTGCAAAGCGGTCACCGGTTGGCTGGCGCTTGAAGCCGTCAACGACGAAAATGGCTGCATTCACTACGTTCGCGGTTCACACAAGGCGACCGACTTTCGCGAACATGCCAAGACAGGTGTGCTTGGTTTCTCGCAGGGAATCGTGGACTTTGGCACCGAAGACGACGAAGCCAATACGGTTTCCTTTCCTGGCCCGGCGGGCACATTTCTGATGCATGATGCCAAAACCGTGCATTGGGCGGGCGCAAATACTTCGAACACGCGCTCAAGGCGCGCGCTCGGTTTCATCTACTATGCGGAAAGTGCGAAACTGGATGTCGCGGCGCGGGACGCGTACCAAAGGAACCTCGACAGAAGTCTTTTAGCGTCCGGTGCGATCTGAGCAGTAAAGCCAACTCGAACGTGCCCTGCGAGTGAACGTGGGTCCGTCTGCGCTTCCGTAGGCAATATGAAGGGCGAGGTCGGCAAGTCCTCCTGACTCCCGATAGGGTGTATCCCAATTTTTTGACATCAGGCGGCGATGGCCTGATTCGCCCGCCACTCGAGCAGGTCGGGCAGCCTGAGGTTCATGACGCAACTCTTGAGGGCGGGCATGGCGTTGGCACTCCTCTCCGGCGATCACGTTCCGGAGCGCTTCGTCCGCAGCCCGAACTGCCGGCATCCACCCTCCACGACGCCGCTTCCGATCTGGATGCCCTGATCGCGGTACCGGTCGCACCTCATCCGATCGAGCCTGCTCTCGAAGTACCGGCAACAGGCATCCACGGCCTAGTGCCGGTTCCCGGACGGCGCGGGCTCCCGGACCATCCTGGCCGCCCGGCCAGCCCTGACGTCGGCCTTCACCTCCGCGAACCGCCGGTCCCGCTCCGCCCCCGGTGGCAGGATCGCCCTCACGGCGTCCGACGCGTATTCAAGGGAATGCCACATGTCGGGCACGAAGGTGACCTTCCGCCCCCCGAAGAGCCCGTCGCAGGTGCTCCGTGTCCACTCCGCCCCGTCGGAGACGGCGACCAGTTCGTCCGCGTCGCGCAACCCCCGCCGCCGCGTCGGCGGTCAGGCGGCTGAACGACCCCGCCACGCCGGTCCCGGAGTCCCGGCCATGTACACCACCGCCAGCCTGGCTTCCCCGGTCTCCGGGGCGCCGTCCTCCTGCCTGCCCGCGACACCCGCGACCTCCTCCCTGCGCATCGGGACGCCGGTGCCGTCGATGGAGAGATACATGCGCGGTTCCAGCGGTCTGGCGTCGACGACCTCCTCCCGACCGGAGCGCTGCGCCGCCGCGCCGGGCCTCAGCGACCACCGCCGAAGCGAGGCCGGCGAGGCCTCCAGCCCGGCGAGGTTCGCCACGTGCCGGCCCGCGGCCCCGGAACCCATGAGCAGCACCGTCTCCGCCATGACGCCAGCCATCCCCGGCGTGACCGTCCCTCGCGACGTCGTGGCTCCCCACCTTGCCGTCCCCGGTCCAGTACCGGGTGAGCCCGTCCGCATGCCTGCGGACCAGCGACGGATGCGCCGCCGCCCCGTTCTCAGAAAGGCCCTCCAGATACGCCGCCGTGTCCGGATGCCGGTGCACATTGCTGCCATCGCTTCCCGTCATGACCCGCGCTCCTTCAGTCGCCTCGGAAAGCGCGCCGCCGGCCGGTTCGCCCCGTTCTGGTCCCACGCGCCCGCTCCGGAAAGCGCAGGCGAAAAACGCGGATGTCAAAAATTGGGATACACCCCGAACCGGTCAGACAAGTCGATTATCAAAAATCTGGGCTACACCCCCTGTCGGCCTGCCCAGGCAGCGGCCTCGGCTTCACGCACCCGAATCCCAGACGATGCGTCAGCCTGACGTCGGCGAGCCTCGGCAGCATCCGGCGCACAGACGTCAGACAGAGCCTTCCGGCGGGGCCCCGCCATTCCTCCCGCCCGTACAGCCCGCACGTGAGCGCCGTCCACGTCAGCTCCACCGTCTCCGATAATACCTGCCGCATGCCGATCTGCATGGGAACCTGATACGCATGGAACGCGGCAAGGACCCAGGTGTGAGTCATTGATAGGTCCGCGGTACACGCCCTTCTCGGCCGCGTCACCCGGACCACCACCGAGAGACCGGATCCCGATCCGCGAGGGCCAGCGGGCGCGCGCGGCCGGGTCTACGCGCAAATTACATATGCATATGCAATTCCTCTTCCATTCCTGACCTACCTGCCCTATACGCCGCGTTCAATCATGGCATACGTCCCCTAGGATGCCTGCCTGACAAGGAGAAACAGCAATGGCTTCCGAGATTCCGGATCTTTTGGCCACGGCGAGAACGGGCATTGGCAAGGGAGCCGCCCGTCAGGGACGCCGTGACAATCAGGTGCCGGGAATCGTTTACGGCGGCGGCACTGACCCGCTTCCTGTCAACATTCCCTTCAATGAACTGACCAAAAGGCTGAAACAGGGCAGGTTTCTTTCAACGCTCTTTAACCTGAAAGTCGAAGGCCATGATGATGTACGTGTGATCTGCCGCGACGTTCAACGCGATGTCGTCAAGAGCTTGCCCATACACTTCGATCTGATGCGCCTTCATCGGATGACCCGGGTCAAGCTGTTCATTCCCGTCCGATTCGACGGCGAGAGCGCTTCACCCGGCCTGAAACGCGGCGGTGTTCTGACAGTGGTACGTCCCGAAGTGGAACTATGGGTCGTTGCCGGGGATATTCCAGACAGCGTCACGGTCGATATATCGGAGCTTGATATCAACGATGTGATCACGATCAGTCAGATCTCGCTACCGGACGGCACCCGGCCCACGGTCAGCCGGGATTTCGTTATCGCAAATATCTCCGCACCCTCGGGTCTGCGTTCGGAAGAGGAAGAAGAGGCCGAAGAGGTCGCGGCGGACGAGGTTCCAGCCACCTCGGCGGCACAGCCCGATGAACCGGCAGACGACGATTGAAGCCCGTTGGCGGAACCGCCCCCCGGTTCCGCCATTCCCGGGAACGTAACGGCTACGAAGGAACACCCCCCGCGTTGAGCCCGCGTGCGGCGAGGCTTAGACAGGTCCGATACGGAATCCGGAGCGTCTCTGATGCTGCTATTTGTTGGTCTCGGCAATCCGGGCACCAAGTATTCCCGAAACCGTCATAACATCGGGTTCATGGCACTTGATCGAATCGCCTCAGATCACGGCTTCGGAACCTGGAGGTCGAAATTCAAGGGTCTGGTCAGCGAAGGAAGACTGGCGTCCGAGAGAATCCTGCTGCTCAAACCCGGGACCTATATGAACCTGTCAGGCCAGTCCGTCGCGGCGGCCGCGCGGTTTTTTCAGCTGGAGCCCGATGAAATCGTCGTGTTCCATGATGAGATCGACCTGGCACCGGGGAAGTGCAGATACAAGGAAGGTGGTGGGCACGCGGGTCACAACGGTCTTAGATCATTGCACTCACAGATTGGCGGCGACTATCGCCGGGTACGGCTTGGTGTCGGCCACCCTGGCGACAAGGATCGCGTTTCATCATATGTTCTGCATGACTTCGCTAAGGCAGACTCCGATTGGCTCGAGCCTGTTCTGCAAGGCGTATCGGATGGTGCGCCGGATCTTGCTGACGGTGATCCCGGACGATTCATGAATGCCGTCGCGCTGCGCGTATCACCACCCCGGACCTCGAGAGCGAAAACAGTCGCGGAAGACTCCGTCACTGCCCCTGTATCGGAACCCGAGCAGCGGCAGCCGCGCGGGGAATCGAAACGGTTCCGAAAGCCTTGATCGAACATCGGGGGGATGATTTGATGGGATCTTTTCGGGAACGCCTTGACAGGGCCGGCGCGGGGGCTATAGGCGTCACGCGCGGACGTAGCTCAATGGCAGAGCGCGGGCCTACCGGGCACGAGGAGGGGGTTCGATTCCCGCCCGTCCGCTCCAGTCCGGCACCGACACGGACAGGGACGCCCCACCCGGCCATGCGTATGGTCGGCGCGGGGGAACCCGGGGCGGCCGCGTGGCTCCCGCTCCACGGAGCCGGGACTTTCGCGGGCACTCTCCCCCGCGTCGGCGGTCATGCCTTCGCGCGGAAGACCTCCACCGGGCCGCTTCCCCTGACGCCGCGCCCATCCCATGCATCAGACCCGGACGCGGACCCTCCCCGAAGGCACACGGCATCCCGGTCCCAGCCCGCGCGAAATCCGAATGGCCGGTAGCGGGCCAGTCCGGAAATCGCCGGACACAGTGCGGAAAGGCGGCCCGGGTGCCGCCCCGTGCTGGTGTCCTCCGGGCTGCGCCCGGACGGTCACCGTCCGGCCCGGAACGCGCGGATATGCGCGGACAGTAAGAGGCCGGCCCGCCGTGACGGCCCGCGGCCCGGGCAGGCCGGAAAACGCCTTCGGGGCGGCCCGGGCCGGGAATTGCCCCGGGGCGGAAGACATCGCCCCACATCGCCCCTTGCCATTCCGCCCGGACCGCCTTACGGTGGCGCCACCAGCAAACCGCAACCGTACGGAGGTTGACAATGCCCAGGCTTACCATGCTTCCTTTAACCCCCCCCCCCCCCCTGCCAGGCTGACGGCCCTTACGGCACGTCCCGCCGCCGCCCTGCTGGCCCTGGCCCTCGCGACCACGGCGCAGGCGCAGACCCCGCCCAACTGCTGGTCTGGCATCTGCACCGTCTCGCTTCAATCGGTCTCACAGGTCGTGGACGGCTGCGGCGAGCACGCCACGCCGGGCCGCATGAAACTGATCCTGTCGTCCACCAATCCCAATGTGACTCGGCAGAGCTTCAACACCAACATAGGGTTCATTGCCTCGGAAAATGACTTCGGATCCACCTTCAACGACTGGGAGTGGCGGACTGCGGGGCTCGGCGGCAACCGGTGGCGCAACCCGGATTCGACAAACAAGATGAATTTCTCCGGCGGCGTGCTCGGCGACAACATCATCGAGGTGCGCCCCAAGGCCGGCGCCCGTGTCTGGACCAACCGCAATCCCCGCGACATCAACCAGGGCCCCGGCGAGCTGGTGGTGCCGGTCTTCACGCCACCAACGAACACCAATCAGTGGGGTGATGGAGAGGGCAGCGCCTACTTCCTGTTCATGGGCGGCAAGGGCTGCGCGCGGGTCAACGAAGGGGGCGAGAAGGTCGGCGGCAACCAGTGACGCGGCCGGGCCGTGCGGCCGCCGGCTGGCCTGGCTGACCCCTCCCGCGCCGCCCTGGACCCCGGCCCGGCCCACGGGGGAGAGGAGCGGCCAGAGGGGCCGGGCGGCGGCACGGCGCGGGCGCGCTGCGGCACATGCGCGGTGGAGCGGACGCGCGGCTTCCGGATTCCCACCGGAAGGTTCCGGACATTCCAGACCGGTCCAGTGCCGAATGGCCGCCTGGATCGCCCCGCGCTCTGCGGGACTCTCCGGGACTGTGCCGAAGACCCTTGAGGTGATGTTCCGCGCCCGGCCGCAGTCCACCCGCGCTCCAGTGGCCAGCCGGCCCTGCGCCGGTCCCGGACGTGGGCTTCCGGAACGCGATCGATCCGTGTCCGGTGGCCGCGGCCCTGCTGCCGGAAGTGACCCGGCACCCACACGCCGGGAGACTCGACATATCCCGGCACTAGCGGTAGGTTCGTCGTATGGCATTGCGCATGGATCCCTCCATCAATGTATTTGGTGACCCGCTGCAACCCTGTTCGCGTGAACCGCTGACAGGTTTTTTCCGAAATGCGGCCTGCGACACCTGTGACGCGGATCAAGGCAGCCACACGGTGTGCGCGGTCATGACAGCGGAGTTCCTCGCTTTCTCGAAATACGTCGGAAACGATCTGTCGACCCCATCGCCGGCATATGGCTTCGAGGGACTTAAACAGGGAGATCGATGGTGCCTGTGCGCGGGCCGGTTTCTCCAGGCCCATGACGAAGGATGCGCTCCTCGCGTGAATCTCGGTGCCACACACATGCGCGCGCTTGAGATTGTCCCACTCGAGGTATTACGTGAAAACGCCCTGGACGAAAAATGACCCAATCGGCGTCGACCGGCCTCGGAGGCACGCGATCGCCACCATTTTCAGCTAACCATTGCGTCAGGTCTCAAGCATCTCGATTCCGAGAGTTTTTGCGACGGTGAAGATATCCTTGTCACCACGCCCGCACATATTCATGCAGATGAGATGGCTGGAGGGAAGCGTCGGCGCGATCCTGGCCACATGCGCGAGCGCATGGCTCGGCTCAAGTGCCGGAATGATGCCTTCGGTCTCACAGCATAGCTGAAACGCCTCGAGTGCCTCGGAATCGGTGACGGCTACGTATTTCGCCCGTCCGGTCTCGTGTAACCATGAATGTTCCGGACCGATCCCGGGGTAGTCCAGACCTGCCGAAATCGAGAAGCCCTCGAGTATCTGACCGTCATCATCCTGCAGGAGATAGGTGCGGTTGCCATGCAGAACGCCGGGCCGTCCGCCTGTCAGGGACGCGCAATGCTCGATGTCGCTGTTTACGCCCTTACCCCCCGCCTCAACCCCAATGATGTTAACTTCGCGATCGTCAAGGAACGGAAAGAACAGCCCCATGGCATTTGATCCGCCTCCGATGGCGGCGACCAAAGTGTCCGGCAACCTACCTTCCGCCTCCAGCATCTGTTCCCTTGTCTCTCTACCGATGATCGACTGAAAGTCACGGACCATAGCGGGATAGGGATGTGGGCCGGCGACGGTGCCTATGCAGTAGAACGTATCATGCACATTGGTTACCCAGTCCCGCAGCGCGTCATTCATTGCATCCTTCAAAGTCCCGCGGCCAGAAGTCACCGGCACGACCTCGGCACCCAGCAAACGCATCCTGAACA
Source organism: Paracoccaceae bacterium (assembly GCA_965221405.1). Lineage (GTDB taxonomy): Bacteria > Pseudomonadota > Alphaproteobacteria > Rhodobacterales > Rhodobacteraceae > JAPOUP01. The sequence goes on from CBDCSE010000001.1 coordinate 818,213, forward strand.
CGTTGGGTGCCTGGCGCTCAACATCATGGGAACCCATATAGATAACGCAGCTCAGACCAAACTTCGCGCACACGGTGGCCGTGGCCACCCCGTGCTGCCCGGCCCCGGTCTCGGCGATTATTCGGGTTTTTCCCATGCGGCGCGCCAGAATGATCTGGCCGATCACGTTGTTTATCTTGTGCGCCCCCGTGTGGTTGAGTTCGTCGCGCTTCATGTAAATCCTGGCACCACCCAGCCTCTCGGTCAGACGCTCGGCGTGATACAATGGAGAGGGCCGGCCGACATAGTGTTTCCAAAGAAAGTTCATTTCCGCCCAGAAACTATCGTCGGATTTCGCGTGCGCGTAACGCTCCTCAAGATCAAGAATTAGCGGCATCAGCGTCTCGCTGACGAATCTTCCCCCAAAATCGCCGAACCGGCCATTCTCGTCGGGACCTGACATGAAGCTGTTAATCAGGTCGTCGGCTATCATTGCACACCTCTCCAGGTACCGTTCCGCGTTTAGAGCCTACGACCGCGGAGGTAAAGCGGACACGGCATATCACCACTTCCCGTCAGGCGCGGCATTGGCTCGCCAACTGCGGGAAGTGTATCGACCGTCGCCGGGGCCTGTCGTCTCGCGGTTTCAATCCCTCCGGGCTCCTTTGAGCTGATCCGCCCACGCTAAGGCCGTTCCATGTCCGCGGCATCCGGACGCGGGCAGGGTGCGGGTGAAGGCCGGCAGGTTGAATGCGCCGAAGAGACAAATGTCTTGATCAGCTCGTCATCCTTGACTCCGGGCGCACGTTCCACCCCACTGGAGACATCGACCTGCCGGGCACCGGTAAGTCGCACGGCCTCCGCGACATTCCCGACAGTCAATCCGCCGGCCAGCATCCACGGAATTGGCCAGTGGCGTCCTTTGACCAGATTCCAGTCGAAACCGAGGCCGTTGCCTCCGGGAAGTTCCATCCTGTCCCTAGGACTGGCATCGACAAGAAGCTGGTCAGCCACTTCCGCATATTCAGCCACGGATTCCAGGTCCGTTCTGTCAGACACACCTATAGCTTTCATAACAGGAAAACCGAATGCATCGCGGATATCCGCCACCCGATCCGGACTTTCATCACCATGAAGCTGAAACATGTCGATTCCAACGCATCTGTGGATCTCGTCCAGAACCGGGTCCGTTGCATCGACGGTGACGGCAACCCTACGAATCTCCTTGGGAACGGCCCTGGAGAGCTCATCCGCCAAGGCGATTTCCACATTCCGCGGTGACCTGGAAAAAAAGACAAAGCCGATATACGAAGCGCCCGCCTCCACCGCCGCGTCGACGCCCTTCACCGACGTAAGCCCACAGATCTTCACTTTGACGGCGCCCATTACCGTCGCCTAGCGGGATGAGCCGGTATTTTCCAGAAGCGCGAGCACGTCGTCTTCCTCGGCCCGCCCCTCTCGCATCCTGGCCACCTCGCGGCTCAGGCGCTCGTTCTCGCGCCTATGGCCGGCCGCACTTGCCCGATGCTTGTGCTCCCGTAACCACTCCCACACAAATCCGAGTAGTACCCCCACGATGATCCCGGCGAATATCACGATGAACAGCGGCACCGTTACGGAATTGATGTTTTCGGGAAAACGGACAAGAGCCGTGAGACCCGCAGGTAGCAGGCTTAGCGTCACGATCTCGCGGTTCGCGAGCGCCACAGCGATGAGACACACGGCAATCAATGTCAGTATCGCGTATCGGACGTAAACCACCGCACACTCCGGTCAATTACCGTTAAGACGGTTCCTAAGTAATTTCCCGGCCTTAAAGAACGGCACGTTTTTCTCCTCAACGAACACATGCTCTCCGGTGCGCGGATTGCGGCCATCACGCGAACCTCTTTTCTTCACGGAAAACGCCCCAAATCCCCTTAGCTCCACCCGACCACCGGCTGCCAGTCTTTGCGTGATCTCCTCAAAGATCGTGTTTACGGTTCGCTCGGCTTCCCTAAGTGTAAGATAGGGGTTTTCGTCAGCGATCTTCTGGATCAGTTCCGAGCGGATCATATTCGAACCTCTCTATGAATTTCGTTATGCATCGATTCCTGGATAGCCCAATACCGGAAAATGTTCGAATGTCCCAACGGAAAGCCGGTAATCGGCGATTTATTCCGGCTATTACCCGACTTTGGCCAAACTCCGAAGCCGTTACACTCCCCCGGCGCGTGACGACCTGTATATAGCGAGGTTCGAGCGTCCGTTCGATTTCTAACCCGCCGATCCTAAAACAGGTGGCCGACCCTTCGCGCGGCCGGCCGATCCGCCTACAGCCCCGCCTATGACTTTTCGTCATCACCCTTTTTTAGCGCCGCACCGAGAATATCCCCCAGTGACGCACCTGAATCCGAGGAACCGTATTGTTCGACGGCCTCCCTCTCCTCGGCGATCTCGCGCGCCTTGATCGATAGGCCCAACCGTCTCGCCTTAGTGTCGATACCCGTGACACGCGCGTCAACCTTGTCACCGACCTGGAAACGCTCGGGGCGCTGTTCGGAGCGGTCCCTTGAGAGATCGGTTCGCCGAATGAAGGATTTTGTATCCTCGAATTTGACATGGATACCATTATCCTCGATCTCGGTAACGGTAACGGTGATCACCGACCCGCGTTTTATGCCCTCCATCGCCTCGACGAAGGGATCGCCGATCGCCTTAACCGAAAGAGAAATGCGCTCTTTGTCCAGATCCACCTCGGTGACCACGGCCTGAACGAGATCACCCTTTCGGTAGTTTTTTATAGCTTCCTCTCCACGCTGGTCCCAGGACAGGTCTGATAGATGGACCATGCCGTCGATGTCGTTGTCCAAACCGATAAACAGACCGAACTCGGTGATATTCTTTACGACACCCTCGATTCTGGAGCCTTGTGGATGTGTTTCCGAGAAAACCTCCCATGGATTACGCATGGTCTGCTTGAGTCCGAGCGACACGCGGCGCTTGGCCTGGTCGATCTCCAGCACCATGACCTGAACTTCCTGGCTCGTCGAAACAATCTTTCCCGGATGGACGTTTTTCTTGGTCCAGGACATCTCGGAAACATGCACAAGCCCCTCGACACCCGGCTCCAACTCGACAAACGCTCCGTAGTCGGTGATGTTGGTGACCAGACCGGTATGAACGGACTCCAGAGGGAATTTTTCGGTGACTGTGTCCCAGGGATCCTCCAGCAGCTGCTTCATGCCTAGACTGATCCGCTGGGTTTCCTTGTTGATCTTGATGACCTGGACCTTGACCGTCTCGCCGATAGAAAGAATTTCGCTGGGATGGTTCACGCGGCGCCATGCCATGTCGGTAACGTGAAGAAGACCGTCAACACCGCCAAGATCGACGAAAGCTCCATATTCCGTGATGTTCTTGACAACTCCATCCAAGGCCTGACCGTCGGAAAGGCTGTTGATTACCTCGGCGCGCTGTTCGGCGCGCGACTCTTCCAGAATTGCGCGGCGGCTGACGACAATGTTTCCTCTACGGCGGTCCATTTTCAGGATCTGGAAAGGCTGCTTCAGCCCCATCAACGGACCGGCGTCACGTACCGGCCGTACGTCAACCTGGGATCCGGGCAGGAATGCCACGACCCCACCGAGATCGACCGTGAATCCGCCTTTGACACGCCCGAAAATCGCACCTTCGACGCGGTTGTCGCCCGCATGGGCCTCCTCGATCCGGTTCCAGGCTTCCTCACGGCGGGCCTTCTCGCGGGAAACGGAAGCTTCACCGCGCACGTTTTCGACGCGCTCGAGAAAAACCTCAACCTCATCGCCAACATCGATGTCTGGCGACTCTCCCGGACCGGCGAATTCCTTGAGTTCGACCCGGCCCTCCATCTTATAGCCAACATCGATGATGGCCTGTCCCGCTTCGATGGCGATGACCTTTCCCTTTACGACACTGCCTTCCCGGGGCGTGTCGACTTCGAAGCTTTCTTTCAGGAGGGCTTCGAATTCCTCCATCATTGCACTTGCCAAGTGTTCCGGTTCCTATTTCACGTTTTTGGCCGAACGGTTGTCTCCGTCGGTCTTGCGCAGATCTCGCCACCGGGAAACCACAAACTCAAAGAGGGTCGGCTATCCCAACCCTTCCCATACGCGATTCCAATACGCAGCGGCGGTTTAAAGTCAACTCTTGAAAGAGTTTAGACACGATTCGCACAAATTGCAATACAGGCATTGGGGTGCCTCAGGGCAATCACTTTTGGGCCCAAAAGACTGCGATTGGGGTCGAGAATGCCTCAAACAATCGGGAAAACGGCGACAGACGACGCTTTGTTCTTTCCATGTTCCCCATTTCGGACTGCTGAAACTCCAAAAGCGATTGCCCTGGGGGTGCATAGGGTCATCCTACGCTAGTGGTTTGACTTATTCATTACAAAATTCCCCCGGCGCCACTCCGAAGCGCAACGCCGGGCCCTTTCCGGAGCGAGGGCGGAGCCCGAGCGGAGGAAAGGGCCGGGCGTTGCGCTTTCCGCGCCCTCCGACCCCCCTGATTCCGCACGGGAATGGCCCGGTCCCTTCGAATCGGAGCGTAGCGCCATCCGCCAGGCGGCGCAAGGCATGCCGACAGGTGCGCCGGGACGGCCCGCGGCGCGTGGGGGACGATCCGGCCGGACGGGGGTTCCCTCAGGGAGGCCGCGCCCGCAGGAACGCCTCCGCCGGCGTCAGGCAGGCCAGGACCCTGCGCGGACGCGCGTCCGTGCGGTCCTGGACGGCGCTCACCTCCGCGTCCGTCACTTTCCGGAAGTCCGTGCCCTTGGGAAGGTACCCCCGCACCAGGCCGTTGGTGTGCCCGGTCGGGCCCCGTTCCCAGGAGTGGTAGGGCCGCGCGAAGAAGAACCCCGCGCCGAGCGCCCCGGCCACCCGCGCGTGGTCGGCGAACTCCTTTCCGTTGTCGGCCGTGACCGTGTGGACGGGGAGGGATCCGAGCATGCGCGTCATGGCCGCGCCGACCGCCGCCGCCGTCTTCCTGCCGGGCCTCTGGAGAAGGGTATACTTCGACGCCCTGTCCACCAGCGACACCACGGCGCCGCTGTGGCGCGCGCCCACGATCGTGTCCGCCTCCCGGTCGCCGACCCGCGCCTTCGCCTCCACCAGCGCCGGGCGCTCCGGGATGTCCACCCGGCCCGGTATGTGGCCCCGGCCCGCGTGGGCCCCGCCCCTGCGGTTCGGCCTCTTTCCCCGGCGGCGCAGGTGCCGCCAGAGCTGGCCCCCGGCCCTGCGGTCGGCGTGGACGTGCCGGTAAATCCACTGGCGCCCCGCCACCGGGTGGCCCTCCAGGCGCAGCCGGCCGGCGACCTGCTCCGGGCTCCAGCCCCGCACCAGCCGCCCCTCCACCAGCGCCACCGGCTCCGGCGTCATCCTGCTGGGCACCGACGAGGCGGAGCGGCGGCGCGCCTCCGCCCTGCGCTGCGCCTGGGCGTGCCGCTGGCCCCGGGCTCCGCCGTTGCGCCGGATCTCGCGCGGGACCGATGACAGACCGCGCCCCAGCTGGCGGGCGATCGCCCCGTTCGAAAGCCCGCTTTCCATCAGGGCGTGGATCTGGCATCTCTCGGGGTGGGTCAGGTGGCGCTGGCCCTCGGGCATGGCGGTCTCCTCGGCTCAACACCGGGACTGTCGCCACCATCCGGCCGATTCGCAACATCATGCGTCGATACGACCACCATTCACCCACATCGGGTGTTGCACTTCACTGTGGAACGGGGGTTCCTTAACCGAAGGACATTGGGACGCTCCGTGTCCAGATCGTGCGATTGCCACTGCGACCGGTCCGGCCTTCTTATTTTTGGAAACGCGTGGTTCAAGAATCCGGGCGCCATCATTCCCGCGATTCGGCGGATCGTCCATGTGAGTGTCGAGACGATGCGGATTATGCGGGGATTGCCGCCTGCGCTTTCGAAAGAGTCACAGAGAGCGGCGGAATCGTAACATAGGATGTTACGATTTACTTCACCTGATCCGATCTATAGGTAAAGAGGATGGATGACGAACACCCGAACCGGATTGCGATCGCCGCGATCAAGGGCGCGATGAACGCGATCCGCACGGAAACGATGCAATCGAATCACGGATCGATGCGAGTTTGGCTAAAATGCGGGTGGAGGCGTCCAAACGCGAAACACGGTTGATCTTGGTTATGGCCGGGATGATTACCGTCGCCGTCCCGAGGATCCCCATTCGTTGGCCCATGCCGTCGCCGTGCTTGGACATGGATCTCTTTAATCCGGCACACGTGGCGCCGAAGCACCGGGCCTGTTTGCGATGGAACCCTTCCTTGAGTCCGGTTTTGATGCCAAAACAGACCGTCATCAAAAATCGGCAAAACAGGGTCGGATGGTTTGGCCCGGAGCCCATGCGATCTCTGAAACCGGTTGCATACCGTTGGAACGGACACGTGAGGATCACAGGAAGATAAAGGGACAGAATGACCCCCAGCGATAACAGAGCGGACGCGAAGGCAGAGGACCGGAAGACCCGTCTGTCGGCCCCGCACGATCGCCTGTTCAAGGCCTTGCTTCAGAGCCCGGCACGCGCCCGGGCCCTTTTGAAGATCTACCTACCAGAAGAGATTGCGAATCAATTATCCGATGAACCGCCCCAATTAATGGACGGTTCGTTTATCGATCCCTCTTTCCGCGCGAGCCAGTCAGACCGACTGTTTGAGGTCGCACTCACAACCGGACAGCCCGCCTTCCTCTATGCCTTGCTCGAGCACAAATCGACACCCGACCCCATGACGCCGTTCCAGATTGAGGGGTACAAGCTGAAGATCTGGCGACGCTACATGGATGAACATCCCGAACACAGGTTCAAACTGCCTCCGATCATCCCGCTGGTCTTTTATCACGGCTCCCGGCCCTGGTCGGTGCCGCTGTCCCTATCCGAGATGATCGTTGACAACGATGCCATACGCACGATCAGCCGGTCCCAGCGCTACATTGTGCATCACATCCGACGGGAGGATGCCGAAGCGTTCGCGGCCTATCCGGACATTCGTGCCGTGATTTTATCCTTATGCCTGTCCCAGTCAAACCGGGAACAGGATGATATCCGGACATTGATCGAAGTGTTCGCGTCTCTTGAAGACAATTCGGACTTGGAAGAACTGGTCTTTCACTATATACTCCGTGTCGTCCAACCGAAACGGGACCTCCTTGAGGAGGCGCTCCGGGAAGCCAAACCTGATCGAGTGGAGATCGTCATGGGATCCTTTTATGAAGACGTGCTTTCGGAAGGACGGGCTGAGGGAATAGCCGAGGGAATGATAAAGGGACGGGCCGAGGGAGAAGCCGAGGGAATGATAAAGGGACGGGCCGAAGGAGAAGCCGAGGCTTTTCTGAAACTGGCACGTTTCAAGTATGGCTCTGTTTCCCGGGACATTGCGACCACTGTGCGGCAAGCATCCCAGGAGGACATTGATCAATGGCTCAAAGATCTGATCAGTGCCAAAGATATCAATGATATTTTCAATTGACACAATTCCTCCTTTTGGATCCCTGTTTGGCCGGCAAAACGGTGACTTCCGACCGGAACGAACGGGTCAGATGGGCCGATTGTCAAGAATTCAGGACACATCCATCAGGGTAGATGTGAAGCCATCCCGCCCAAATTTCGCCCGATTTCCCGCTATCGCCGCATTTCCGCTGCGGTCGCATACCTGTGCGCGGAACCGGGAAATTCAGCAATACCGCTCAGGACCGACCCACTGCGCATCGGAGTAGCGATCTCCATGGCACCAGCCAACAGGCAGCACGGCCTCGATCGCCGCGAGTTCCTCCGGCCCGAGAACCAATCGGGTCGCATCGAGGAATTCGGTGAAGTGCCGAACCGAACGTGTGCCCGGTATGGCAATGACATGATCTCCTTTGGCCAGCAGCCAGGCGATCGCCAGACCCGCGGCGGACGCACCCATCCTAGCCGCGAGCGAGCGGAACCCGGATGTTGCGGCAATGTTGGCTGAATGGTTAGGTTCCATAAACCTTGGATTGGAGTTGAGAAACCCGATTTCGCCGATAGCTTCACGCGAAAGCGGCGCGTCGGTCAGTAACGACCGGCCAACCGGCGAAAAGGCCACAAGGGCCACACCGAGCTCGGCGCAGGTCTGGACAAGTCCCAGTTCAGGAAGGCGCGTCTGCAAAGAGTATTCCGACTGTACCGCGGTGACCGGATGGACGGCGTGGGCGCGGCGCAGGCTAGTGGGCGCGATCTCCGAGAAGCCTATTCCAAGGGTCTTTCCCTTGGCGACAAGTCCCGCAAGCGTTTCGGTCACTTCCTCAATCGGAATTTCCGGGTCACGCCGATGCACATAGAAAAGATCAACCACTTCCAGACCCATCCTGACAAGACTCCGGTCCAGTTCCGCCTCCAGATGCGCAGCCGTGTTGTCAAAGACGCGGGTGCCGTCCGGGCGACGGGTGATCGCCGCCTTGGTCGCAATGCGGAACCGTCCGCGCGCGTCCGGACACGCCTTGAGATAGCTTCCTATCGTACTCTCGGATCCGCCCATTCCGTATACGTTGGCGGTATCAATGTGATTGACACCTGCCGCCAGGGCCGCATCAAGGATCGCGTGGCCGTCCGCCTCCGTGGTGGGCCCGTAGAAATCGGTGAAACTCATGGCACCGACACCGATGGGGTGCACCATCGGCCCGTCCCGCCCAAGCGCTCTGTAATTCATAGCTGTCCCCGCCATATACCGGGAATTCCCGTCATTGATGGATCATCGATCAAGACATATCGCTTCGTTGACTTCGGGAGTAGCCCGGATTTTTGACGGGCGCTCCCGCTAAACCGCTTTCATTCCCTGTCTGGCAAACGGGGGCGTCCGATCGATCAGGACCACGAGCGACCCCTCACGGGGGAGCGCTCTGCATGCGCAGACCGATCCCCGCTGCCCGGCATACGCATGATCACTCCGGATTCCAAGGCTGGTGCTCCATTCGCCCGCTCCCGTTCAGGCACCTCGGCAGTGTCCGTCCTCAACCTGGCGCACGGCAATCGCTCTATCAACAATAGAGGCCGCACGCGCGGAGGCCTCCGCTATCGTGAACCGGCTTGTATCAAGCAGCACCGCATCCTCAGCGGGCCGCATTGGGGCTATGGCGCGCCTTCTGTCGCGGGCATCACGGTCGCGAAGGTCGCGGAGAACACGTTCCCGATCGATCGAAGGATCCTTTTGCGACAGTTCCAGGTACCGGCGTTCGGCACGCACCTCATCGGACGCGAAAATGAATATCTTACAGTCCGCGTCCGGGCAGATCACCGTTCCGATGTCGCGGCCATCGAGAACCGCTCCCCCGCCTGAATGCGCGAAGTCCCGCTGGAAACCGACCAGGGCCTTGCGGACGCACTCATCCGCCGCCACATACGACGCTTCCCTTGAAACCTGAATCGAACGGAGGTCGCTCCGCTCCACATCGCTTGAGTGCAGGGTACGGGCCACGGCTACCGGATCCTCTCCGTCGATAACCCGTCGCGCGACGGCTCTGTAAAGGAGGCCAGTATCAAGATGAGCGAACCCGAAACGCACCGCAATGGCTTTTGAAATCGTTCCCTTGCCAGATGCGGCAGGCCCATCAACCGCAACAATGAAGTTCATGAGAGGCCCCGCAATCACCGCGTCGGCGGAAGGAATCATATCCGACCGGCACAATTCAGACCGATATATTGGCAGACCGGATCTCGCGCAACGAAAAACGGAATCCATAGTTTGCCAACCGATTGACCGGATAATCCCGTCTGGGGGTAAACTGTCCGTCCCGGCTGTCGCCTGAATTCCAATCATGACATGTACGCTTACATTCAGTTCCCCAAGGAGGCCGCTGGAAAGATGTCGGCGGTTTCATGGCAACCGCCAGCGTAGCACGTGTCGGCGAGACCTGGGCCGTCCGACTTATGCCCATGGGTTCGCAGCGGGTCCACCCGAAGGTGCGCCTGATCCACGGGCAATTCCGGAACCGCGCCGGGCACATTCCGGAAAACGACCGAACGACCGCATGAAACGTCTCTCCGGACGGTCACGATCTTGCGCCGGACGGACCGGGCCGTAACATGAATAACTGACCTGTCCGCGGCTTTACCGACCAAGGATGATCTCACTATCTCGGCCATACTCTCCTGAAGCCTTTCCCGGGGTCCCATGCCGATATGACCCCGCGCCAAAATCAGGCGATCGCACGCAAGTCCAGCGCCCGCAACGACAGGGTCGCGCCGTTCGGCGTCCGCGGATGGACCTTAGGATCGACACACTCAAGCCTTTCCGTCACTCCACGCGGAACGCGGATCATTGTCCGTCCCCCTCCTCGAGTGAAGCGCCCAGACCGCCCATCAACGATCCAAAGTTCGGAAACGATGTGACAACAGGACCGGCGTCGTCAATGCGAATCGGTTTCCTCGCAGCCATCCCCGCAACCAGAAAAGACATGGCGATTCTGTGATCAAGCCGTGTCTCGGCGCATCCACCGCCGGGCAAGCCATCCGTACCGCGCCCATGCACGGTCAGTGTATCGCTGTCTTCCTCGACAACGGCTCCATTTGCCCTGAGACCCTTGGCAACGGCATCGATGCGGTCGCATTCCTTTATCCGCAGTTCCCCAACACCCCGCATTACTGTCCTGCCTTCCGCAAAACCGGCAACAACAGCCAAGATCGGGTACTCATCGATCATCGAAGCCGCCCGTTCGGGAGGCACCTCGACACCTTTTAACCGCGGTGAGAACCTCGCACGCAGATCCGCGACGGGTTCACCGCCCTCCTCACGCTCGTTCTCGAATTCCAGATCGGCACCCATCTCATCTAATGTCACGTAGAGTCCCGTTCGCGTCGGATTCAGTCCGATGGCGGGTACGAGAACATCCGAACCTTCGGAAATCAGCGCCGCGCAGACAGGGAACGCCGCTGAGGACGGATCGCGTGGAACGCTGATCTGCCGGGATTGAAGTTCGGGATATCCGGTGAGTGTTATGGCTTGGCCCGTTTCCGTGGGCTCGACGGTCACTTCGGCGCCAAATCCGACCAGCATACGCTCCGTGTGATCGCGTGTGGCTACCTTCTCGACCACCACGGTCCGCCCCATCGCGTTCAAGCCAGCCAGCAGCACCGCCGATTTGACCTGAGCCGATGCGACGGAGAGCTCGTAGTGCACGGGTAACGGCTCAGCGGCGCCAACCAATGTCATCGGGAGCTGTCCGCCGGCGCGGCCGTACGCACGGGCACCAAACAACGCCAGGGGTTCGGTGATCCGACCCATCGGGCGCCCACGGAGTGATTTGTCGCCGGTGAAAGTCGCGGTGATGGGTGTGGTGGCCATCGCGCCCATCAATAGACGCGCACCGGTTCCAGAGTTACCGCATTCAACGACATCTTCAGGCTCGGCAAACCCTCCCACGCCAACGCCATGGACCGACCATTCACCGTCCTCGTGACGTATCACATCGGCTCCGAAGGCGCGGATCGCCGAAACCGTCGCAAGCACGTCCTCACCTTCCAGTAGCCCGGAAATTCGCGTCTCACCGATCGCGAGGGCACCGAGAATCAAGGCGCGGTGACTTATTGACTTGTCTCCGGGCACCCATGCCTGTCCGCTCAATGCCCCGGCGCGGCGTGCGACCATCGGGATCGGCTCACTCTTTGAGGACATTTCCGCTCTACCGGTTCCGGGACATGGCGCAGGCAGCGTACCGATGCAGGCTCAAGGACAAGTTGTCAATCACATGACAGCCCCTGTCCAGGCGGATTCCGTCAGATCCCGTTTTCTTCCGGGCCCGATTTCCAAACCGGAAAGAGGACCAACCATCGGTTTCAATTCTGCACTCCGTTCACGAGAGAGATTGCTCCCGCCACCGTCCATCGGCTTCCTGTGCGCCCGATTCCAGATGCGGAACCCGGCTTCCGGACACTTCAAGCCGATCACCGAAATCACCAGCCGCATGAGATGTAAGTCCGCGGGACATCATGCGTTATCCATCCGTTTTCCGCAGACTTCCCTACCCTCTCCCACGTAGGGCACTTCAAGCGTTTCAAACGAATCTTTCTTCCAGCGCAAGACAGTCTGCCACAGACACCGGCGAGAAATGCTGATGCCCATCACCTGACGCGCATCTCGGTGCGTCTGTCAAACAGCTGCAGCCGTTCGGGTTCGAAAGTAACCCCAACCCGGTCACCGGCGGATGAACGCGTGTCGCCACGCTCTTCCACGACCATCTTTTCTCCCGTCACATTACTGGTCAAATAGGCGTAACTGACGCCGCCGAGCGCTTCCGTCAGTTCGACCGTGTGCGTGCTTGCGCCGGAATCAAGATTTACATGCTCAGGGCGCAGACCAATCGTCAGTTCCGTGCCTTCCGGCGGCATGGTCACGGAGGGAGAGACGCTTTTCTGGAGCGTCGGCACTTCAACGGCACCATCCGTCGCTACACCGTCAATGAAATTCATGGAAGGAGATCCTATGAAACCGGCCACGAAACGGTTATCCGGATCGCGGTAGAGATCAAGTGGGGCTCCGACCTGTTCGATCTTTCCCGCACGAAGGACAACGATCTTGTCAGCGAGGGTCATCGCCTCGACCTGGTCATGCGTGACGTAAACCATCGTTGCGCCGATTTCCTTATGCAAACGCGCGATCTCCACCCGCATCTCGACACGTAGCTCGGCGTCCAGGTTGGAGAGCGGCTCGTCAAAGAGAAATACCTCCGGTCCCCGGACAATCGCCCGGCCTATAGCGACCCTCTGGCGTTGACCGCCCGATAGAGCCGCCGGCTTTCGCTCGAGGTATTCATCGAGCTTAAGGATCCGGGATGCCTCCGCGACCTTGACCTTGATCTCCGATGCCGGATGACCGTTCATCTTCAGGCCGAAGCCCATATTCTCCCTAACCGTCATATGGGGGTACAAAGCGTAGGTCTGGAATACCATGGCAACGCCGCGCTCGGCGGGGTCGAGCCGTGTGACGTCACGGGTGCCGATAGCAATCAGGCCTTCAGTGGTCTCCTCAAGCCCGGCGACCATCCGCAGCAATGTGGACTTGCCGCAACCCGAAGGACCTACAAAGACACAGAACTCGCCGTCCTTGATCTCGAGATCGACGCCATGGATGACCTGTATTTCTCCGTAGCGCTTGACCACCCGCTTCAGGTTTACTCCGGACATTGTCTGGTTCCCGCTGTCTGTTTGGGGCCATGTTGGACCGGAAGCGGCCCGACGTGCAACACCCACAGGGTTTGGCCCGGATATCACACGGACACATAACGCCGTGGAACGGGTATCGCAGAAAGGGTCAATTTTCAGTGAAAACAAATGTTTACGTCAGAATTGCTGTAGAATGTCGCCAAATCACGCCCTGTCAGTCCTAGGTCAGGCCCTGCTCCATCACCCGTCCGGCATCCGCGACCGCGTGACCGGCCCGGAAGGTAACTTCCCACTGCGGCGCGAATCAGTGGTACCGACCGGCACTTTCATGCAGTGATATGACACCTACCGCCCGAGGAGCTGGATCGGGCATCAGCCAACATGCCTGGCGGGAATTTCCGAGACCGGCGATACCCTTATGTCAGATACCCCGGATGAACCGGAAATATGGTGGGCGACCCTGGAATCGAACCAGGCACAGGTTTCCCCGGCGGAGTTACAGTCCGCTGCCGCACCTTGCAGCACGTCGCCCAACATGAGAGGCCCATTAGCCCTCCCACCCGACCCAGTCAACCGAAATCAGCCTTGCGCCAGCCCCGTGAGCCAGTCGCCCGGCGGCCCCAGCGTCCAGCGCACCTGCCCCCCGGCCAATGGCATTCGGATAAGGATTCCGTGCGTTCGGACAGGAAAGGCCCCGCGCTTCGGGCGTGGGCCGGAAGCCGGGGCCTGGTTTCGGGGGCCGTTCGGTGCGTCAGGCGGCGGCGCGCCGGATCCACCTGCTCCCTGGCCCTTCCGGTTCCCTCGGGTAGCTGCGCCCGGGCCGCTCCCGCTGGATGCAGCGCGACAGCCCGGCCATGATCCTGGAGACGGAGTCCCTGACCGCGCCGGCCTGTCTGAGGAACAGGGCCTCGATCTCCCTCCCGACCAGGCGCAAGCCGTTCCGCAGGTTGCTGCGCATGGCGGGCAGGCCGTCCTCCCCGCCGCCGGCGTCGGGGTCGCCGTCGCAGCGGTTGGACAGCCGGCGCGTCAGGGTGCGCGGGACGAAGGCGGCGCAGGGTTCCTGGCGGACGCCGCGCTCCGATCTGGCGTGGAACCATCCGGTCACGGATTTTCCGCTCCCGTACATCTCCCCGGTGCCCCATCGTCCGTGGCAGAGGTCGGAGAGGGGCTGGATTCGGTGGCGGCCGCCGTCGGTCAGCGATGTCGCCAGACAGTATTCCGTGTCCCCGGCGACGTATTTCACAAGGCGGACGCGGAGGCTCCGGCCCCGGAGGGAGGGCGCGTCCCGGGGCGCGCCGGGGGTCACGGTCCGGTCGCGCGCGTCGCAGGCGATGAAGTCGTCGAACCCGGGGTTGGCGTTGCGCTTTATGCGGAAGACGAAGTGCAGCCCGCGCTCCAGGTGGGCCAGCGCCATCGCGAAGGACCAGTATCCGCGGTGGTGGACGATCACGTCGCCCTCCGCGGCGCGCCTGGGGTGCGTGAGGGCGGCCCCGCGCCCGTTCCCGTGGGCGGACAGGTGGAGGTCGACGGGAATCCGGTCGCGCAGCCGGCAGGGGACGCTGACCATGCCCTGCGGATAGTGCGCCTCGTCCGGTACGCGGAAGCCGCGGGCCGCGGGTTCCCTCGGCAGGGCGATCCTCCACCCGTCGACTGCGAGGCATCTGTGGCCCTTCCAGGGGGGACAGTCGGGGCTTCGGGCGAGGATCTCCCGGTGCAGCCGCCTGAACGCGGCCCCGGCCGGCCTGTCCCGCGCCGCGCAGGCCGTCGACGCCGCGGGAGGCTCGTCCTGGGGCAGCTCCACGCCCGCCGCCGCGCACTGTTCCCAGGGCCCGCACAGCGTGGTCCGGTATCCCTGCCCGCGCGGCGCGGCGACGGGGCGGAGCACGACCGGCATGATCAGGAGGCTGTCGAAGCCGCGGCGGCGTTTCCGCCAGCGCGCGTCCCCGCGCGCCGCGACGGCGGTGGCGGCCGCGCCCGGCGCCTCGAGGCCCTCCGGGAACCGGCGCCCGCAGGCGGCGGAGCGCCCGCGCCCGGACCGCGCCGGCGGCTTCGGGCCCGCCGCGTCACGCGCGCCGCGCAGTATCCCCCGCGCGCCCCCGCGGAGCGGCGTCACGTAGACGCCCTTGCGGGACCTGGCCTTTCCGGCGGTCCCGCCGATCCGCTCCCGGTCGGCCGCGCGCCGGCAGGTGGCCCTGAACCGGGTTCCGTCCTTGAGGGTCCCGCACGGCACGGGCCGCCAGCCGTGGCTTCGCTCCCGGTCGTCCGCCAGCCGCCGCGCCGCCATGCCCGGCGCCGGGGACGCCAGGAATTTCGGCCGCACCCATGGAAACACGGGATACCGCGGGTTCACGACCATCAGGTGCCGCCTGCGGTCGCGGGTCCTGTCCGTCCAGCCTATCCAGCGGTCGCGGCATGGAAGCGCCCTCCCCGCCGCCCCGGAGAGCGGGCACCCCAGCCTGCGGCCCTGCCGATCCGTCACGAAATGGCGCACGTGCGCCCCGAAGGGGCGGCGGTAGCCGGGATGGTGGTGGCGGTCCATGGGCGCGTTCCAGAGCCGCCGGCCCTCGGTGCCGGTCACCGGCTCCAGCCTCAGCGGGCGTGGCGCCGCGGTCTCCGGCCGCGGGTCCGGGGCGGACGTCCACGCCGGCCTGTCGGCGGCCCCCGCGTCGCGGACGCTCTCCTCCCGCTTTGGCGGAAGGGTCAGGATCCCGTGGCCCTCCAGCGTCCCGGGCATGCCCAGGCGCCGCCGGCCCGTCAGGCGCCCCTCGCCGTGGTCCAGTCGAGGTGCCCGCGGATCGTCTTCGCCGGCCCGTTGCGGCTGTCGTCGGGAAAGGGCGCCACGGTCTCCTGGACGTCGGCGATCTGCCGGCGGGTCAGGCGGCGTCCCGGGAAGGTGGTCAACTTCAGGTCCGTGATTCGCGGATCCATGGCGCGACTCCCGGAAATCCGAGGACAGACTGCGAATCACCGACGGCGCGTCAAGGGGGGTGCGGAAAAAAATCGCCGGGCGCGGAAAAACCGCTCTCCGTCAACGGGTTGCGCGACGGGAAAATATCACCCGTCAAACCACAGGTCTATCCGAATGCCATTGGCCCCCCGGGGGCTCCGGGCAGCCCGGCATCCCCGGCGTCGCCTGGCCCTCCCCGCCGGGCCGGGGCCTCCTGCGGTTCTCCTGGACCCTGCGGTCAGGGGCCGCGTCCAGGCCCTCCATGACGCACCGCCCGCCCGTCCGCTCCGCCGTCGCCACGCTGGCCCCGGGCGCGTCCGCGGTTCCCGCACCGGTCCAGCCGCCGTTCGGACGGCCCCCGTCGCCCGGCAGCGGGACATGCGCCCGCCTGCGCCGTTCCCCCGGACCCCTGCCGCCGTCGGCGGTGTCCTCCAGCCGCGCGCGCCCGTGCGCCCCGGGCCGCACCCTGCAGATCTTCCTGCCTGCCTGTTCCATAGCCTGTTCCGCCCCTGACATTCCCCCTGACGCCGCCCGGGGCGGCCGGAAGGTCTGCTGCACGGTGTCACGGCCGCGGGCGTAACCCGTCCCGGGCAGGATGGAACCGGCAATTCAATGAGGCTGGGATACTAGTGGTAGGTTCTATACAGAAGATTCCATTCTTTCCCGAAGCATGACTCATCCCTCCCATTGCCATCTGCCTGTATCCCCTGTCATTGGCCGCGTGACGGCGGCAGGAAAAATTGGAATCTCTTGTTTCGAACCAGCCACTAGGGCGCGTGAGGCGCTCCAGCGGCCTTTCGGAGCGCCGTACGGACGGCTCAGTCCCTTTCGGCCACGAAGGAGCCGACATAGCTGTTCTCCCGGTCCTCCACGGCGCCGCCGACCCAGCCGGTGGGGTCGCCCGCGTCGCTGGCGTACCACCTCGCCTCCGCGCCCTCGCCCGAGCAGCCGCCGCGCGCGCAGTCCATGCGGTACGTGAAGTCCCCCCAGTCGCCGGAAACGTGGTCGTGCCACCTGGCCCCGCCGCCGGCGTCGTAATGCGCCTCGAAGCCGCTGACCCGCAGGGTCATGTTGGGGCGCGCGCCGAAGGTGTAGCGCAGGTCCGCGTCCGCCCGGAGCAGCGCGCCGAGGAAATCCTCGTTAAGGTCCACCCCCAGGAAACCGTCCGCGCCGCTCCAGGTCGCGGACGCCGGCGGGAGCGCGTCGCCCGAGGGGGTTCCCCGGACCCATCCCCTTCCGTGGATCTCGTCCGTGATGTCGAGGCCGCCTCCCGAGAGCCTGCCGGGGTCCGTCCGCCCGGAGACCGCGAAATAGTGGTCGATCCAGACGCCCCAGCCGTCAATCGATGACGGTTCGCCGGACATGGAGACCGTGTAGCGGTCGGATTCGTCATCGTTCCACGTCGCGTCCGGGATGTGGCGCACGTCCTCCGCGGTCACGCCGTAACGCACGCTGCCGTTCGCGCCCCGTGGCGGCGGAAGATCGTCATAGCTCATGACGCTGCCCGAGCCCACGGGCGCGTGGCACGGATCGTCCGGGTCGCAGCCGCCGTGTGTCGCGCCTGCGGGGTTTTTGTAGCCGAACTGGTGGCCGGCCTCGTGGGTGATGATGAGGAACAGCTCCTGTATGGCCGTCTCTCCGTAAACATCGTTTCCGGTGATCAGGTAATCGATGTATCGGCGGTAATTCCTTACGAGCGTGCTATCGTTCAGGACCACGTCCCCTGTGCCGGGACGGTAGCACGCGGCGGCCTGGGGTCCACCACATTCCAGCCCGGCTATCGAGCCAACCTGTATCCGCAGAACCCCGGGATCCGTGTCCAGATGGCGGGTCCATTGCCGGTATGCCTGGTTTCCCAGTATCCAGAGAAAGCCGTAGAACTGTTCCAGACGCTCATTGGCCTCCCGGCCCAGGGCGTTGTCCAATCTCCAGAGGGGCTCCAGACGGTCATTCAGCTGGACCTCGGCATCGGGAGCCAGGATAATCGCCCCGCCGTGCGGCGGCCTTATGACGCGAAGCCCGTTCCGGCCGTCCCTCGGCAGGTCGGCCTGGGGGTCGGCGTTCCAGCGAAGGCTCCCGAAGTTATCTCCCCTGAGTCCCCCGCCGCGGTGGGTCTCCGATACCGGCGGCGGGTTTGGTTGGACCGGCGGCTGTCCGCCGCCGCCGGTTCCTCCATTGGCGGGAGCGCCGGGGTTCCCTCCCCCGCCGCCACCGCCGCAGGCGGCGAGGAAGGCGAGCGCCGCGATGGCCACGGCGGGCGTTCGGTGACGTGTCATCGGTCCTGTCCCTCCAGTGGATCCCCCCGCGGGGCGAAACCTGCCCCTCCCCCACCGCTGGCCCCGGCCAGAAATCCCGGCACGCCGTGGACCCCGACGAACACGACCTCAGAACCGCCGGCGGTCCTGGCCGCTCCCCCGTGGGTGCCGGCGATCCCGCGCGGGACACCGTAGCGGTCCTCCACGGCGGACAGGCGCGCGCCCCACGATCCGGACTGGCTGGCGATCTCGAAGTCCGGGCTGGCGATCAGCACCCGGCCGGCCGCGCGCCCGTCGGTCCCGATCCGTCCCGGAACCAGCGTCAGGACCGTCCGGTCGGGATCGTCCTCGAAAACGTCCGTCCGTCCGTCGGGGTGGACGGTGACGCCGGTGAGCGTGATCCCGTCGATCCGGCCCGAGACCGTGCCGGCGCCGAAATCGGCCGTGGCGCGGAACGCGCCCCTGTAATCCCCGACCTGTGACGCTCCCGGCGCCGCCGCGTCCGATCCACCGGCGATGCCGTAGATCCCGCCGGCGACGCCCCGGTAGCTGGCGGTTCCGATCCCCGGAACGGTGGCGGGCCGCGAGATCTCCGGGCCGTCCACCACGGCGCCGATCTCAACCCCCTCCACCCCGCCGTTCCGCCAGTCGCCCTCGATGTGGAGCCAGTAGCCCCCCGCGATCCAGTCGCCGAAATCGTTCGGGTCATGGTCAACGGTTCCGCCGGCGAGGGTGACGTACCCGGCGCCGTAGTCAAGGAGCGTCGCGCCCTCCGCCGCGCGGGCGGCGGGGGAGACCACGGGCGCCGAGGCGAAAAGGTGATCGACCGAGTTCAGCGCGGTCCGGCTTCCGTCCGCGCGGCGGATCTCGGTGGTGAAGCTCCCGTCGGCCCGCCGGGTGATCCCCGCGCTCCGGACGGCGGCGACGTTCACGCCGGCGGACTGGAACACGCTCCCGAACCCCGGCTCCGACACGGCGGCGCGGCGGCCCGCCTCGACGAGCCGCGGGGCGTTCGGGGTGTAGATGCTGGCGGGCGTGACCCGCGAGGCGTTCGGGTCGGGACCGCCCCCGCCGCCGCCGCCCCCGCAGGCGGCGAGAAAGGCAATGGCCGCCGCGGAGAGCGCTTTCGCTCCGTATCGGGTTCCGGTCGTGCATTCCATGGTTCGGCTTCCTTTCAGTGCGTCCCCGGGCGCGGGAACCGCCCGTGCGGGCGCGGGTCCCCTTTCGGGGGTCCTTTGCCGCCCGAAGTGCGGAAGGCGCTCCAGCGGCCTTCCAGAGGGCCGTACGGGGCGGTCATTTGCCGTCAGGGCGGCTCCTGGCCTGCAAGGCGTATGTTCCGAGTCCCGCGATCACCGCTCCGGCAACCGCCCCTCCCAGAAGCAGGGGCCATGTGCCCGCGACGGCGGTTCCACCCGCCGCGATCCCGATGCCCGTACCGACAGCGGCACCGACTGTTCCGAGAGTCGTCCCTCCGGCAGCGGCGCCGCCCACTGGCGCCCATTTACTGTTTTCCGGCCATTCCTTCATGACCTGTTCCTTTCGTGCAGCTGGCGAAGCCCGGGCCGCTCTGGCCGCAGCCCTGGTGTATCCGCTGGCCCCAGTCCCGGACCGGAACGGTCCCGAGGTCCTCGGAAAGCGCGTGGCCGAATGGAAAAAGGGCGCACGCGCCCGCCGCGAGCGCGAAGACGGTTCGTTCTGGAAAGGGCATGACGGCCGGGCCTCCCTCACCTCATCCCGTGGTGGAGCCCCGTGGTGGAGCCCCGTGGTGGAGCCCCGTGGTGGAGCCCCGTGGTGGAGCCCCGTGGTGGAGCCCCGTGGTGGAGCCCCGTGGTGGAGCCCCGTGGTGGAGCCCCGTGGTGGAGCCCCGTGGTGGAGCCCCGTGGTGGTTTCACTGGCCAGCCTGTGACCGTTTCCCGGAACTGTCAATGCCCTTTACGGGTTTTTTCCGGTCCCGTCATGCCGGGGCGGAGCGTCCGCGCGGTTCCGGCGCCGCGGCAGACGCGGCGCGACACCACGGATCCGGCGTTGCGGAACCGCGCCGCGCCTCCCGCAACGCCCATTCCGGCTGGTGTCCGGAATCCGTTGGGCCGGGGCCCGTCCGGGAGTCCGTCGCCCGGGTTTCCCCGTGTGCGGTCCGCTCACCGTCACGGGCATGTCCGTCACCGACTGGCCCCGAACGCCCCGGTGATGCCGTTCCTCTCGAACACGCCCCCGGCCTCCCCGGCCCCGCGCCCGTGGAACCCGCCCCTGATGTAGCCGTCGGCGCGGCGCTCCCCTGAAAACCCGCCGCTGGTGACGGGCAGGTCTTCCCAGCGCATCGCCGCCCGTCCCCGTGGCGCCAGCGTCACGTCAACCGAAGGATCGGACAGGTCGGCGATGGCGAGCCCGGCTCCCCCGCGCACGGCGCGGTTGCTGGAGTCCAGGCCGACCATGTCGCCGCGCCAGGCCGCGGAGCCCCGCAGGGGCAGGCTGTCTGGATGCACCACGCCGACCGCCACGGCGTAGCGGGCCGACGCTCCGTCAAACCGGTAATAGACCGCCGCCACCGCCCGGGCCTCCCCCACCGCCCCCGCAGGCGGCGGCGAGGGCGAGCGCCGCGATGGCCGGGGCCTTCGCGGCGTGGCGGGGCCCGGTATTCCGGTTCCGCGATCCCATGACCGGTTCCTTCCGGCGAAACGTGAGAACCCCCGGCGGCCGCCCGTCACGGGCCGGGCCCCGGCCGGGCCATTCCATGCGGGCGCACCCTTCACTCATCCGCGTCTCTCCTGGCGCCGAACGCGCCGATGACAGCGACCCCGGTCGTTCTCGTGTCACCGGCGACGTAGCCCGCGACGGGGCGCCACTGCCCCGATCCATAGTCCGCGTACGTGTAGGTTCCGCCAACCTCGTCATGGTCCGGGCCGAAGAACCTGGCGTGTCCGGACAGCCCCGGCGCCGGGAGACCGGCGGTGGGTGGTACCGGATCCCTTGGATCGACCGTGAACGACAGTCCCGATGCCAGCTCAGGATAGCCGCCCTGGAAATTCGTCAGCCTCACGTCCAGGCTTGGGGATCCACCGCGGAAATCCGCCGTCACGTCGGCATCCCCCTGTATGCGCTGCCACGACACGGCATCGCCGCCGGAACCCCCGACCTCCACGCGGACCGCGTGCGTGACCCCCGTGTAGGTGGCGGTGGCGAAATCCGGCACGGCGGACCGTGGCGTCTCCACACCGTCGACATGGACATCGGCATAGAAAAACCTTTCCGTCGATGACTGGTCCGCATACACGCTGGTGCGCTCGATCGGACCGGTGTCCGTGCGGAACGACGCGCTGAGCGACATCCATTCCCCCCAGGCGCCGCCGGCGGTAGGGTCGGTGCCAGCGGTGGACCAGTCACCGGCGAGGCCGGCGTAACCGGGCGTCCGGACCCGCCCCCGCGGATCGGGGTCGGCATGGCTGTGGCCCCGTGGGGACCGGGATGCCCGGTCAAGCGCGCCGGCTTCTTCGTATCTCACTGTCCCCTGAAGGCAGCCGTCCCCAAAGGCCACGCAATCGACCCAGAGCACCTCCGAATGGTCATGGGTCCCCTGACGCGCGATCGCCCGCAGGGCGGCCCGCGCCTGCGCCGGATTCGCGGCATATCCGGGCCCACGCCGTGTCTGTCGCCCGTCCCGGCAGTCCGGCGGCGCGCCGGTCTGTCCGGCGGGGCAGGTCTGGCTGCCGTTGCCGTTGTTCCCGGCGTTGTTGCCGTTACCGTTACCGTTGCCGCCGCCACCGGCGTTCTGGAGTAGGGTCCGCAGCCGCTGCAGCACACCCGGGGTGATCCTGGTGGACGTCTCGCCCGGCAGCGGCGTGAAAACGTCGGCCGTGTCCAGAGGTGTGTCGCCCGTCGCGTCCCGCGCATCCGGATCTGCGCCCGCCTCGAGGAGCAGCCGGACGATGTCCAGCATCTCGCCTGTCTCCAGACGGCCCGTGCCGCCGGAAGTGATGGCATGGTGCAGCGGCGTCTGTGCCGCTCCATACCGGACATCCGGATCGGCGCCCGCCTCGAGGAGCAGCCGGACGATGTCCCTCACGGGTCCGGTGGACGCGGTGAGGGCCACGACCAATGGCGGAACCGGCGGTGCCGTATTGTCGTGAGGGGCATCATAGACATCCGGATCGCGCCCCGCGTCAAGAAGCCGCCGCACCTCCGCCACATCGCCCCGCGCGACCGCACTGACGAGATATGATCGCGTGCCCGGGATGAACGTGTCGCCCTGGATGGATGGCCCGCCTGGACTGGGACCGCCTCCCGGCGGCGGCGGCGAACCTCCACCGCCACCTCCATTGCCCCCCCCCGCCGCAGGCGGCGAGCAGGGTCACGAGGGCGAGGGAAAGAAGGGCCGGGGCCGCGGTCATGCGGTGCGGGATCATGGGATGTCCTCCTGGTTCAGGCCGGATGCCGTCCGCCCCGCCGCCGGGCGTGAGCGCGCGGACGGCCGGGTGCGGAAATGGCATGGCCCATACGGGTGATGCTGCGGGGAGGGGCGGCCCGGAGGCCGCCCCAGACACTGTCCGCGCGCCCGCCGGGGCGGACGCGCGGCGTTCGCCATGGACGGGAAGGCTATTCCTTCCCGGCGTGGTAGACGCCGGCGGCGTTGCCGTCGGTGAAGCCCGCGCTGAACGCGCCCACGATACCGGCGGGGTTCCTGCCCGCCTCGCCGTAGGCCTCCGCGCTCCACGAGCCGGACGTGGCGTCCTCCATGCCGGCCTTGCTCGACATCACCATGCCATTGGTGATACTATTGGCACCTTGTATTGATTGAAGCCCGACATACCAGCTGGCGTTCACGTGGCCGTCACCCTGGCCCTCGACGGCCTTGAACCCGCTGATCGAGCCCTCCAGCGTGGCGTCGGCACCGGTACCGAATTCCGCCTCCAGCTCGACATCGGCCGTGAACTCCCCGGAGAACATCCTGGCGTCGTCGCCCTCGCCCGTCTCGCGGTAGGAGTACCCCCCGGCCTCGCCCCTGTAGGTCGCCTCGTCGGGCCCGTCACCCGGCGTTGCCCATGTCTTCGGATCGGTCCATACCGGTGCGTCGCCTCCGGTACTGAGTGAAACGGCGTGCAGCTTGATGTCACCGTCCTCGGTCAGCCAGTGGCCGTAGGTGGCGGCGTTCGTCACCGGAGCGTAAGTCCCGCCAAACTCTGCCTGGGCGTAATGCGCGGCGGCGTCATCCGGATAGAAGACGACCGTTCCCGCGGTGAACTTCCCGGCCGCAAACGTGCAGGCTGTCGTTCCCACACAGAGGAGCCGGCCGTGAATGCCCTTATACGCCGCGTCAAGTCCAGCGTTTCCGTTGATTTGGGCACCTATAGCCAAGACCAAATCGGCGTTGGTAGTAACAGCATCAGCATTATCAACATGCTTGTAGTCGTCACCCATCACGGTGGTCACATCGAGGGTCTCATCCCCGGTGATCTCCTCGAACGTCATCCCCGCCGTTCCCGCGCGCGACACCGTGAAACCCTCCGGCGCGGTCGCGGCGGTAGCGGCTAGGGCGGCCGGGACTAGGCCACTACCGTTGAAAGTATTCTTCAATGCCATCTCCATCGCCGTCGCGACCTGGTCGGCCCTGTGCCGCGCGATCCCGGCGTCGTCCGCGCCGGTCTTGGCCCCGACCCTGGCCGCGTCCTCGGCCGTCTTCAGCGCCTTGCCCCCGTCCTTGGTGGCGTCCAGCATGGCGGCGATGGCGTCGTGGTCGGCCTGGGCCCGGTCGAGCTGGACCTTGATCCGCGCCTTCGCGTCGCCCGTGGCGGCCATATGCAGCTTCGTGAGCTCGTCCACCGCGGCCTTGGCCTTGTCCCGCTCGGCCGTGATGAGGGCCCGCGCGGCCAGGACCGTCATGGCGTTGGTTTCCGCCGCCGCCGAGCTGCCGTTGACGTCGTGCGCCGCCAGCTTGCCGCCCGCGTCGGCCGCGCCCTTGTGCAGGGCGTCGGACGCCGTCCGCGCGGCACTGGCCTTGCCGGCCTCGTCCACGGCGCTCTCCAGCGCCGTGGGCTCCACGGGAGCTTCGGCGCACATGGGGTCCGCGTCCGCGTCCCACGTTCCGCCCCCGGCCTCACACTTCTGCTGGGGCGTCGGGTCCGGCGGATCATTGTCAACCGCCGGTGTATCGTTCCCCCCGCCGCATCCGGCCAGGGCGAGCGCGCCCGCCAGCGTGACGGCGGGCATCATAAGCCTTGATACTGTCATGTCATGTTTCCTTTCGTGCGCTCGGATCAGAAGGCGAACTTCAGGCCGAGCGACCACTGGTTGGTGTCGGTCGAGCTGTCGTGTCCGCCCTCGCCGGAGCCGGAGGCGGCCGCGTTGCCCTGGTACGTCCAGTCGTGCTCGGTCTCCGAGCTTCCGACGCCGAACTGGAGCTTGGCCCCGCCGCCGAGGTCATACTGCGCGCTGAAGCCGACGCCGCTGGTGGTGGTCTCAAGCGTGGTGAGCCCGGAGTCCGCCACGTTCGGGCTCGCCTCGTGCGTCGATTCCGTGGTCTTGCTTCCCACGTTGACGCCGAGCGAGATCCGGTCGACCGTGTAGCCGAGGCCGAGGCCCATGTGCATTTCCTCAACGTCCGCGGTCTGGGTGACGCGGCCGTCCGCGACGGTGTCGCCGTCGGCCTCCATGAGGCCCGCGTCGGCGATCACCCTGATCCCGTCGCCGCCGTTGCCGAAGTCCAGCGAGACGCTGCCGCCGACCGCGGTGGCGTCGACCTCGCCCTTCCAGAGGGGATCGGGGGTCGCGTCCGCGCCGGGCGCCTTGTAGGCGGCCATCGAATGCGCCTTGCTTCCCGTCTGGACACCGAGGCCGAGGCCAAGGGTGCCGACGCCCATTCCCGTGGAGTACTTTCCGCCCACGCCGAGGATCGGGTCGTTTATGCCCTTCGTGTCGGGCATTCCGTCCGCGTCGTCGTCGATCTCGACGGAGGCCGCGAGCGAGAAGCCCGAGCCGATGGCCCGGTTCCAGTGCAGGATCTGGTTGTCGTGGGTGTTGTCCAGCCCGTCGTTGCCGCTGGACCCGCCGTGCTCGTGGTCGTCACGCAGCGATCCCGGCCCCGCGCCCCGCGCGTCGGCCACCGCCCAGGCGACCGCGCCCGGCGCGTCGCCCATGGTCAGGGTGCCGAAGCCCTCCGGCTGGCTGATCGAGATCGTCACGCCGCCGTCGTCATCGTCGTCGGCGGTGGCCGCGTCAACCAGCTCCCCCTTGGAGTTCTTGTTCGTGTCGTCGCTGACCTCGTCGATGTCGACGTCGGCGCTCCACGTCACCCCGGCGTCCATGGTTCCGGTGGCCCTGAACGTCACGTCGATGTCGGTGTGAAACCGCGCGTCGTCGTCCTTCGACCCGGCGACGCCCATCTCGGCGAAGCCGCTGAGGGCGACGGACGGGGCCATCCCCATGCCCATGTCCTGTGCCATTGCCGTTCCCGTGCCGAGGCACAGGGCGGAAGTGGCAAGAAGCAGTCTTTTCATCATGTTTCCTTCCAGGTTGTGTGTGTGTCATAAGCGCAATATGCGCTGGGGATTTGAGACCACACTCCGACAGGACCGCGCAAAAATTTTTCCTTGTGGCGCATTTATGTGATATTAATGACACGCCACTGTGATAATTTTTCTTCAGTTCGCACATTGAATAAGGTTTACGCGCGAATGTGCCCTGTGTAGCCCAGTGGACGAAAAACGCATACAAGGGGACCAGTGGAATCATGACGAAAACGGAAGAAAACGAGGAACGCTCGGAAACCATCCGAATCAGGAGGGGCCAGTTCGAATCGCTCAAGAAGCTGAACCGCACTCTCTACGATGCCGGAGAGCGCAGGCCGTCGGAGAGACGGGAGGGGACGGCCATAGCCATGCGGGAATTGATCCTGATATGCCTTCGTCTCCAGAACCCCACAGCGCGGGTGGTTCTTCAGTCACAGCTTGACGAGATGGAGGAGACCATCGAGAGCCAGCGGGCGATGCTGAAACGGGAAGGGAACCTGGCCATTACCCGTGAGAGCGCAGCAAGGGATGCAAGACGGCGGGTCTCGTCCGTTGAGGCCAGGAACCGTCATCTCAGGACGGCACTCCAGACGGCATGCGACTGGCTGGCCGTCGCAATTTCCGGGGGGGGGGGGGGGGGCAGATGGATACGGTCTCAAGGCGAGCCTTTAAAGCAGTGATGGCCCGTACGGAGGCGGCTGACGTGGCTTCTGCCGAGGACAGGACGCTCACCCCCGAGGAGGAGGAAAGGTTCGTGCGTAACCTGCTGCCTGAGGGTTGCGGGAAGGTGCTAGCCGAAAGGGCTGCGAGACCGTTTCCAAGCGATGAGGGATTTTGAGACCCCGGCACCACTCCGAAGCGCAACGCCAGATTTCCACCTTTGATCGCCCGTGATCGATCGGGCTACCGCACCATAGGCGGTTCATTGCGGGGATATAAGTGCCGCGGTGTAGAGCGCGATGGCCGCGGCGTTTGAGACATTAAGCGAATCGGACTTGAGCGCCCTGCCGATCCTCACCAGACTTTCACACGAATCCCGTGTCCCGCTGCGCAGGCCTGACCCTTCCGCACCCAGTACAAGTCCGATCGGCCGGTCGCGAACGAGGGACAATCCTTGGGAAAGCTCGGTTTCCGCTTCGCTATCGAGTCCGACAAGCGCATAACCCATGTCGTGTAGCGATTTCATCGTATCAGCCAAATTCCTTACCCGCAGATAGGGCTGGCACTCCAGTGCGCCAGACGCTGATTTGGCAAGAGCGCCGGTTTCCGGCGGGGAATGCCGCCGCGTGGCGATGACGGCACAGGCGTCAAATGCCGCCGCTGACCTAAGGATCGCCCCGACGTTATGAGGATCCGTGACGCGGTCCAGCAGAACCGCTACCGGTCGCCCGTCTCCGGCACAGACGTCGTCAACCGCTCCCCATGACAGTGGTTTCGCCTCCAGAGCTGCACCCTGATGCACCGAACCCGGATCAAGCGGCGCGGGAAACCGACGTGGATCGGCGATCTCCGGATCGATACCGGTTCTGGAAATCACTTCCGAAAGCCGGTTGGCCGCGTTTTTCGTCACGACCAGCCGCTTGCTTTTCCGCCTTGGATTCAGAAGCGCCGCACGCACGGCATGAAGTCCGAACAGCCAGACGGTTTCGGATGCCGACGCTTTCCTGTCGAGTTCTTTCTCAATGACCCATCGCGGTTTCTTCATGTTCTCCTTCCCTGCGTGTCAACGATACTTGGCCCCGCCCGGCGGCTCTTATGAGCCCCCCTCCCGTCAAGCGCTTTCTTCATGACGTGTCACATCGATCCGTCTCCTCTCTGGGGCGGCTCGGCGCCGCTCGGGGATTCTCCAGGCGGAACATCGCTTTCCAGGGAGCGCCTAACACCCGACGGCGCGTCCAGACTCCTGTCCGGTTCGGTTGGCCGGCGGACGCCGGCCCCGTGACCAGGGTGCCCCGTTCGGGCGGTGCGACGTTCCGGGAGGGCGGGACCCATCTGGATGGACGGTGCCGCGGGATGCGGCGAACCATGCCCTCCGCCGGTCACACGCCCTACCCGGGTTCCCCCGAGGGCCCCGTCGGGCCGCCCGGGTGTTCGGTGTCCGGTGTTCGCCTCCCCCTACGCCGGCGCCTTCGACAGGACGGCGCCCCCGTGCGCCAGCCCGGTCGTGGCGAACCGCACCGGCGCCACCAGCAGCCTGCGCGCCAGCGCCACGATCCCGCGCCTGCCCGGACGCCCGTCGCGGGCGCTGACGTATTGCACGGACCACCCCGACAGCGCGCCGTGCGGCTGGTGGTGGAGCCAGCGCCAGGCCATCCGCGCCAGGTGTTTCCGCAGCATCGGGCCGCCGGCCTTGCCGGTCCGCGAGGCGTCCGCCGGATCGCCCACCGCGAGGATCCAGCCCGTGCCGCTCACCTGCAGCGCCGCGTACACCGTGCTGGTCTCCCCTCCGGAGGGTGTGGTCGAACAGATCATCCCATTCTCCTTCCGGTCGGCAAGGGGTGCCGCCTGTCGGCCCCCTTGCCACCATATGCTGGAACCATCACATTCCCCTGCACCGAATCGCCCCCAGAGGCAAACCCCGGCGCGTCTCATGGCATCTGGTGCCCGGCGCGGCGTCTTCCGGGTGTCCCTGGCCGTGAGCGGGTGGTGCGCCTTCCGGCCGGGGAGGTGGCGGGCGGGCTTTCCCCGCCCCGGCATGGCGTCGGCGGCGAGACCCGTCCGGCGATGCCGCGCGGCGCCCCGCCCGGCGGAACGGCGACGCCGGTCCCGTCCGTCCGCCTGCCCCCGCTGCCGTCACCCGGGTCCGGAACGGTTTTTCCTGGCCCGGCGGCGCCGCCGTCCCGTGGTCGACGATGCCGGGGACACGGGTCCGGCGGCCGTCGCCGTCCACCGCGCCGCGCATCGTCCTGCCGCCGGTCGCGGGCGCGGTGCCGCGGCCGCCATGGGCCTCCCGGCCCGCACCAGGATGTCGCGGACCGTCCACCCGCCCGGCCGCCCGTGCCGCCCGTTGCGGAAGCGCACGCGGAAGCGCCCGGCCCGGAGGGCCTGAGGCCGCCGGCCCATTCCCTGACCGCCCTGTGGCCGCGCATGCCGACGGGCACCGCCGCCGTCGCCAGGGCCAGCACCGGGGGCGGCGCGTGCCGCCGCCCCTCCCTCCGGCGGGGGCCGTCGATGTCCCTCAGGAAGTCGGGCAGGGTCTCCATGCGTGCGGCGCCCGATGCCATCCCGGGCACTCCATGCCGCGGCCGGGGACCGGGGCGGAAGGCGCGGAGCCGGGACCGCGCCGCGCGGGACAGCGCGGGCGGGAACACCCGCTCCGGACATCCGTTGGCGACGTGGCCCCGTCCGTGGCGGGCGAAGCCCCGCGTGAGCCCGGCCCCGGCCCGGTTCGCGGCGCGGCAGGCGGTCCCGTGCAGGCGGGCCGGATCCACGAAGGTCTCCGGCAGCGGGATCCCGTGGCCGAAGCGGGCCGCCCGGTCCCGGACGGCGCGCCGGGCGACCGGCGACAGGACGCGCGGGCCGGGGCTGCGCGGCGCGCCGGGCGGGACCGGGAACCGGGAGTTGTCCGGGACGGGATGCAGGCGGCCGGACCGGAGGCCGCGGTCCCGGCCGATCCAGCGGCCGCGCACCCGCACCCGGGCGCCGGGGCCGGGAACACCGCGATGGCCAGCCAGCGGTCGCGGTGACGGGCGACGCGGGCCGCACGGTCCCGCCGACGGGCCGGAGCGCGCCGGGGTAGTGGTGCGCCTGCATCAGGGCGCGCAGGCGCGCCCCGTCCGCCTCCGCGACGATGCCGGCCGATACCTCCGGAAGATCCACGCCCGGGCTCCCGCAACCGGTTCGCCGGAACCATACAGGCGCGCGGCGGAGGTGCCCGGCTTCAAGGCCAGCTCCATGTCAGGACCGGAAAAAGCGGCGTGAACCAATTCGCCCTGCCCCATCCGGCGGGTGTGGTTCCCGTATGGCGGATTTCTCTTTTTGCAATAGGCTGGAACCGAACGGCATTTTCCGGACCGGCTCCGGAGATCGTCCCTGATCCGGCGGATTCCGCGAAAATCCAGGGCGCGGACCGGGATTTTTCCACGGCCGCCCTGTCGGCCGCCGTTCCCGGGCCTGGATCCGGGGTGTGGCAGGGTGCTCCCAAAGCCAATGTGAAAAACGCCCCTGGACGGGCGGAAAGGAGCACTCCGATGGAAAGCCTACAGCCCGAATCCCCGGTTGCCAACATCGATGACGGCGGCGAATCCGTCACGGCGGCGGCGGAGCGCCTGACGCGGGCGGGCGTCGCCCTCGTCGGGCGGGCCGCCGGGGTCGGCCTGGCGGCGGACGTCGCGGCCCTTTACCGGGACGACCCGCTGAAGGCCGAGGCGGCGTTCCGCGACACGGTCTTCGGCATGGCCAGCCCGGTCCTGAAGGACGCGTCCGGGACGCCTGGCGACTGCGGCGACACGGCCGGGGCGGACGGCGGGACTTACCGGAGGGCGGAGGTCACGCCGGGGCGCGCGATGACGGTGTCCGGCCCGTCCGGCTTCCTGCGGTCGCGGTACCGCCCCTCGGGGACCGGCGCTTCCGTGGTTCCCGCCGGGGCCGCCCTCGGCCTGACGGCGTGCGGAATGACGCCCGCGGCGGCGGGCCTGTCGATGTACCTGACGGGCGGCCTGACGGCCCGCGGGAGCGGGGACGCCTGGAGGCGGCTCTGCGGCCAGGGACCCTCGACGGCGTCCCCGGGCCGGCTTTCCGGGGAGGCCGGAGCCTGCATGGAGGCGCGTTCCGGCGGGATCCTGCCGGACCTCCGGGAACGGGAGGAGATGCCCGGGGGGGCCGTGTCGCTGCCGGTCCCGCCCGGCGGGGTGATGATGCGGATGAACGCCGAGACAACGGACGGAAAGCCAACGGACGCGGGCTGGCGCGGGGCGTCGCGCGGGGCCGTGGCCCTCGTCGACGCCGAAGGCAGCATGCTGGAGAGCCGGTACTTCGGGCGCCTTCCCGAGGCCGCCAGGGCGAGCCTTCCTGGAATCGCCGGTCCCTGATGTCATGCCTGCCGGTTTCCGGCACGCGGCCCGGCACATCAGGGCCGCGGCCGACGCCGCCTTCGGCGCGGACACGGCCGCCGGAACGGCCCGGGCCGGGAGGTGGCGGCATGTCCCGCCCCACGACCCCAGGGGCGCCGGCAGGGTGACCGGCGCGCTGCGCCACCTGCCGCCGAAGGGCAGGGGAACCGACGACGTCCGGAGGGAGCCGGGCTTCCTGCGCAACAGCCGGCACCGCATGGAATACGCGGACGCCGCCAACGCGGGCCACCCGATCGGTTCCGGATCCGTGGAGGCCGCGAACAGGGTCCTGGTGACGGCGGGGATGAAGCGCCCGGGACAGGGCCGGGGCCGCGACGGCGGACAGGGCGTGCTGACCTTCCGGTCGTCCCCGGGTCCGGACGCCTCCACCGGGCCTGGGCCGCGCCGGTACCGGGCACGGGCCGCCACGGCGGCTGGAGGCCGCCGGAATGCGCCAACGAAAACCGCCCGGTCGCGCGGGTCGCGCCCGCCGCGTGATTCGCGGGAGAAATGCCAGGGAACCAAAAGGTAAACCATACGAGAACCGCATTGCGCCAGGCCAGGCCCTGGAAAGGAGGACAGGATGACCTGAAACCTTTCACCGTGATCCGGCGGGTCCGGCTCCCGTCCGGCAAAGGCGCGGCCCGCCGGCCGGAAGCCGGCCCTGCATGGCGCGTGGCAACGTGCGCCGTGAAGCGCAGGCAGCGGGTGGCGAAGCGACCTGACGGGTCCCGGAACTCCCGGTGCCGGCGCCTTCGTGGCCGTGCTGGCGGGGGCAGCACCGGGAACGCCGCCACCGGCGAGGCGGACCGGGCCGACCGGGGCCGGAGAACGTCGCAAGGCCACGGGATGGATCACCGGGGAACCCGGGAGGCCCGGCCCCGTCCGTGCGGGGCACCGCTGGAGCGGGACTGGCCAGCGTGAACGATCGGGACCCTGGCCCGGCGCGGACCCGTACCCGCTCCGGGAGCGCGCGGGCGGCAGCACGAACGATGCGGGAACGCACGGTACCGGACGGCGAAGCGACAGGCCCAAGGGAGGCGGAGCCGGGAGCCGTGGCGCCCTGGCAGTACCGCCGGGGCCGGGGAACCGTGTCCACCGGGACCCGGCGGAGGGAAGCGGGGCGTCGCATGGACGGGACCGAAGGGGGGAAACACGTGAGGACGCGGAGCCTTGCCAACGTGCCAGCGAAACGGGAGCGGATAGCCGGACGGGCGGGAGCCTGCCCGGATCCGGTGTCCACCGCACCGCGTCACCACATCGACCCTGGGTGGATGCCCATGGCCCGGCGCCTCACCCGCAGGGACGGGGCGGTGGGCGTGGACGGCGTGACGGCGGCCGGATACGGGACGGACCCTGGGGCCGGACTTCCGGACCTCCCGGACCGGATCAGGTCCGGCAGCCACGGCGCGCCCCCGGCCCGCCGCCGTTCCATCCCCAGGGGGGACGGGAGGCAGCGGCCGCCCGGCATCCCCGCACTGGAGGACAGGGTGGCGCGGCGGGCCGCCGTGACGGTTCCGGAGCCGGTCCGCGGGGCGGACCTCCTGCCCTGCCCGTACGGCCTCCGGCCCGGCCGACCGGCCCACGGCGCACCCGGCGGCCTGCGGGAGGGGCTGGCCGTGGAGGGTCCGCGCCGGGTGACCGGCAGGTGGCTGGAGGCGGGGGTTCCGGATCCGGGCGTCCCCCAGCGCCCGGACACCGGAACGCCCCGGGGCGGGGCAGTGTCACCGGTCCTGCCGGACGTCTTCCCGCGCCACGTGCCGGACGGATGGACGATGGGGACGGCGCGGCCCGGAGTGGGGGCCTTCCGGCCCGCGCGCCATGCGGATGGCCTTGCCGTCGCCTTCCGGAGCGGCGGTGACGGCGGGCGCGTGCCCGCCGTGCCGGGTGCGCGTCCTGCGGGGTCCGGGCTTCCGCTCCATCCGGCCGGGACGCGGGTACGTGGACCTGCGGCCAACGGCCGGTGGACATGACACGCGGAACCGGTCCGGCTTTCCCGGCCTCACCCACCCCTGGGGCAGGTCACGGAGGGGACGCCGGGCCGCGCGGCGGTTCACCGCCAGGGCGCGTCCCGCGCGGGCCGCCAGGCCGGTGTGGAACTGGTGCAGGGAGCATCGGCACATGCCGCCCGGGGACCGATGCCGGCATCCCGCCGGCGTGATCCGGGGACACCGCGCCCACTGCGGCCTGACGGGCAACGGCAAACGGCTCTCCGCCTTCCGGACAGCCGTGCCCGGAAGGCGGCGGCGCCGGCCCGGACGGCGCCACCGCGACGGATCGACCGGCCGGGAGAGGTCCAGTGCCATCCCGGCCCGGTTCCCCCTGCCGCAGGCCAGAGCCAGGCGGTCGGTCCACGCTTCCCGGGCGAGCCCGGCATGCGGGGAACCGGATGCCCTGATGCGGGCACGTCCCGCCCTGTGGGGGGAGGGGCTCGGCAACGACCCCTCCTACCCGGCCCCCATCCGGCACAAAATGTGGACATGCCTTGGTTAAAGGGATAAGCCTTTGGCCGCGTATATAGTGAGCTTGAGTTCCGGGTCGAGTTGCTCATATATCGGTGGCCTGCCAGCGAGCGCCTCGCTTTCCCGCAAGATGATCCCCACGCCTTCCCCACGTCGTTCCAACATGAATTGCCTTTCCACAGCGCGACGCATCGGATCTTCAACGGAACATTCCGACAGCAGACGGGCAAGAAGCTCGTTGCGAGTGTACTGGTTTTGCGCGATGTTGTGGACGGACAGGGTGTTTTGCAGGCGTCCGGGCGAGAAGATCTCGATCCGGTCAGCAAACATGAAGAGCCGTATCGCGGACCCGTGGATTGAATAGTCTCGATGCACCACAGCGTTGACGAGCGCCTCGAATACCGCCCTCATGCTGTATTGACGATGCTCGACCCTGCCGATGTGCTTGCTGGCCGATGTCTGGGCGTGCCGGCTCACGAAGGCAAAAGCGCCGCGAATCTGCTCGTCAAGCGGGCCTTGAATGTCCTTTGCATCAAGCTGATAGTTGGCATCGCGAACTTTGCCGCGGTAGCACACTGCGCGAATGTAGCTGTTGCTCAGGTGCTCTTCGGGTGCCATGCAGCACATGAGGATGCCTGCGACGGAAGCTTGCAGATTGCCATTCCGCCGCACAAGGATTCTGCGCTTTAGAAGCGCGGAGGCATCGTTCTCATGCACAAACTTCAGGCACAGGTCTTGGCTCAGGGAGTCTTCGCCCGCATGGTGAACCGCCTGTTCGTCAAACTGGATTATTCGCGCTTGGGAACGCGCCTGCCCCACCCTGAGCAGATGCTCCGTGCTCATCGCTTGCTTCCCATCGCCGTGTCGATAGAAGTAGCCGCCCTTGCTTTTGTGCAGCCAAAGGCTCTGACGCACCTCGACATACACGAGATAGGTGGATTCACCGGTGGCATCCGGGATCTGGGCACTATCCACGAAGAAGCTCGTGAGAGGTGGTTCGATAGAATCTTTGCATATTTCGCTGACAAAGCTCACCAAGGCACTCACATCACCGGCATCCATGCCTACGGGCTGACGTGATGGTTCATCAACGCCGAGAATAAGGGTGCCGCCTTCGTGATTGGCAAATGCGGCGATCTCGTCTGAAAGGCTATCTCGGCCCGGCTCCTTGACCTTCCCGTTGACAACCCTGACGGACTTGCACTCAAGGCTTGAGCTCTCCCAAGTCCTGATCATTCCCAGCAGGGCGGACGTACTCAGCATCAGAGGTGAATCCGCTTGTATCGTTGCTCAAAGGCGTCCCTGCCACCTTCCATGGTCTCGCAGATGCGGTTTCTCATAGTGTCGGACTGGAGGCTTTCCGACTCACAGAGCGACTGACCGCGCGCGACCTTCAAGCAATGGACATACTCGGAATCGCCATTCACGACAATGTTCGCGTTGTGTGTCACCACAATCATCTGGCGCACCTTCTTGGATGCCTTGATGGCGCGAACAATGAGGTTGTATATGAGTTCGTTGTCAAGGTCGTCTTCCGGCTGGTCCAGAATCAGTGGTGTATCGCCGTAGGACAAAAAGAAAGCCAGCAACGCTGCGGACTTTTGGCCTGGGGATCCCTCCTGAAGTCTCCGATTGTCCGTCCCGTAAGTGATGTGCAACGCATCCTCCGGGGTCCAGAGCTCGAAATCTACCCACGCCTCGGTCGATAGCTTCTGCAGGTGCTGCTGAAATCGCACATCTCTCGCTTCGCGCTTTTCGGTTCGAGTTGCCTGAAGTCGCGTCTTGAGTGCCTCCCATCCGTCTTTTTTAAAGGTCTCTCGCAATTCGTCAAAGTCTCGATCAAACCGGCGGTCAACCTGTAGGATTTCTCGCAACTTGGATTCAACTTCAGGCCAACTTTGACCAAAAGGCTTGATTGACACGCTTAGTCCAGTATCCGCCTTAAGTACTTGGCTCAGGAAATCTCGTCGTCGCGAAGTCAAGGCTTCGCGTTGCCTGCGGCATTCCCTTTCTTTGTCCGCGAACTGGCGACGGAGTACCTCGATCTGCTCTCTTAGCGTTGCGATGTCCTGAATCTCCTGCTCCGTCGTCGCGAGCCTTCGCAGCAGATCTTCGTATGATTGCGGATCGAGTCCCTTGCTTTCAAGAGCTGTGCGAAGTCGCTGGAATCCTTCCAAATCGGTGCGTGCGGCATCCCACCAAGAACCGGATGCGGCACGCGGATCCGACTCTAACGGCTTATCGACTGCCCGGGAGACGATGCCCCGTATTTTGTGAATGTCGCTCAACGCAGCCTGTTCGTATGCCGTTAGGTCATCAAGAATGCCGGAGTGCTGACGGAACAAACCCTGCTTGATGGATACAGGTTCGATGTCGTCGAGCTTGGATGCAAGCTTCCTGAAGACACTCTTCCAATATTCGGAGACATTCCGGATTTCTTGAATTTGCTGCTGCCTCAGGCGATGGAGTTGCAACGCTTCCTTATGCCCAGACGATTGTATTTGACGAATCTGCCGGTTCAGGTCGTTGAGTGTCCCGGCAAGCTCCTTGTCCCTCGCGATCTTCCCCCGAAGCCGCACTGTCTCACGTTCAATCTGTTTGCAGTCGTTGCTCAGGTCACGCAGCGCATCCTCGTAAACAGTGGCGGCCACTTCCTGTTCACGATCAATAACGCCAAGAAGCCCCTGAGGATTGCTGGCCAGTTCAAAAATTTGCTTCTGGCTGAAAATCTGCGCTGGGAAAAGACTACTAATCTCTCCTTCAATTTCTGTCCAATTCCCTGTCCCCGTGTTCTCCTCCTGCAATGAGCACGCTCGAGGCTCTTGATGCCAGCTAAGCCGATATCGCGTATCTCCCTTGCGATAAATGACTTGGGTTTTGGTTTCGGATGTTAACAAGCCCGCGTCGCTGGCATCGAAATACCTAGGCATCGTCGAGGTGAGGTTCTCGGAGAGTTCCTCGGTCTTGCGAAGTGTCAATCTAAGAAACTCGACAAGTGTGGACTTGCCTGCACCGCGGCTGCCGATAATTGATGTCAGGAAGGGGCTGAAGTCGATTTTCAATGGATCGGGGCGGCCCATGTACTTGGCATTGGCAATTGAAAGCTGCTCAATGACGAATTCCGTATGCTTGTTGGGGTTTTCTGAGGTCTTTCGACGAATCGAAGACGCGCCATCAAGCAGCGCCAAGCGCAATCCGTCAATCGACGGTTCCTCCATCTTTACCCATGTGAAGCCGTCCGCGTTATCGCCACCGTGGCTGTCTGAACCACACACTTCAGTCCATGCGCACTTTGATTCCAAGTAGGCCCTGGGCTTCTCAAATGCCTGGTCACAAAGCTCCATCGCCAGAATCTTCTCGGTTTTGAGAACCGCCTGAAGAGATTGGCCTTGAACACAGAATATGCCTTTTGCTTTGTTGGCATGCGCAGGAACGGCAAGGCCGCCATGATGATCTATTTGCTGCACGACTTCCTGAAATGACTTGACTGTCTCGCCATCGTCGGTTTTTTCTTTCTTGCCACGGTATCGGACAGCACCCAGAAGCGAGTCGATGTCACTCGTGCTCTTGGAGCAGTCGAAGATCGCCAAAAGATGAATGCCGCCCTGCACTGAAATTTCAACGCCGGGAAATAAGTGAATGGGTCGGTAGGCAGAGAGGCGTTCCCTCTCCAGATTGGACAACTCGGACTGTAGTTTTTCGATCCATAAGCCGCTGTTGTGATCGGTGATCGCGACACAATCGATTTGCCTTTGCATGTGCGCAAGCAGCCAGTCCGTGGCGGATATGTCTGGCTGCTTGAAGTCACCCGATGCTGGCGTGTGGGTGTGGAAGTCAAACTTCCACCAACGAGATCCAACATAACTCTTTCGCGTCATGGCGTGAACTTCTCGATTGGCTCCATGCGAAGGGAGTGACAGTACGACCACGATAGGCCCACTTGTTTGCCTCTTGTGGATCCCCCCAAGAGATGGACAAAAGCGATGTGGAGTGCCCTCACGCCCTAACGAGCAAAGATACCGCACGCAAGGCGGGGCATTCAAGCAGGTGCGGCGCTCCGTCCATGGAGCGCACAGCCCGTTGCCGGCCTTTTCCCGTCTAGGAGCCTGCGCCTGTGTCGAGTGTTACCCGACCTCGCCCGTCCCCGCCAAAGCACAAGTCAGAAAAATCGCACAGATCCGAACGCCGACTTGCCACATGATGTTCAGCAAATGTCGCACCACGATCCTCGCGAGTTCCTGTCAAAGTACGCGCATGGCCGATGACGACACCCAAATACGCGGAGGACACGACCGCATTGCGAAGCGATTGTTCGCCCACGCCGGCGTGGTGGCGGAGATGCTGCGGCGCTTCCTCCCGCAGGGCCGGTGCCCGAGTTCGACGCGGCGATGGCGTCACGGATGACGGTGCAGTGCGCGATGGCCTGGGAGGACTGCCAGCGCCGGGGAGACGCCGTGCCGGCGATCGTCCCGCTGGTGTTCTACACCGGGCGGCCGCGCTGGAAGGCGGCTGGGCCACGAGTGCGGTGAATGTCATGACCAGCACCGATGACGGGGCCAGTTTCGGGCCGGGCCGACGCCTGACCACCAGCCCGGTCTTCAATGTCAGCACGCTGGTGCGGACCAATGGGCGGTGGCGACCCGACGGGACGCTGGTCCTGCCTGTCTATCACGAGTTCCTCAGCAAGTTTGCCGAACTGGAGCTGACCCCGGACGGGCGCATCACGGCCAAGCGACGGCTCAGCTGGGGCCGGCCGGGCGGCCCTGCAGCCCGCCCTGGTGGCAGAGAGCGCCACCGAGGCGTGGGTCCTGATGCGCTATGCCGGGCCGCCACCCCGCCGCATGCTGGCGGCCCACACCCGCGATGGTGGCCACAGCTTCAGCCGACCGGTGGCCACCAACCTGCCCAATGCCGACAATTCCGTCGCCGGGCAGGCCCTGTCCGGCGGCCAGGGCCGCCCAACGCAACGCACGCATTCATATGTCATCCATATGCTTTCCGGCCGCTTGTCCCGCATCCGAAAGCGCTTCCCGGACGCACCCGGATGTCAATGGTCGCGACCGCAGCGCTCATGTATGTCACCTGTCGATTCAACGGGGTGTAGCCCAGATTTTTTGACGCAGGTTCGTACAGCATCGGTTTCACTTCCGTTTTTCTGGCGAAATGGTGATTTACGGTCGCTTCCGGCCAGTGCGAACCGGTCAGACAGGTCGATTGTCAAAAAAATCTGGGCTACACCCGATTCAACGAATCCGTTTGCTACATTTCCTAACTTGCTGTAAACGTGTGCGTTAGCGAGAGTGGGAGTCCTTTGTGTGGTTTTCTGTAGGCCACCGTTCGTGACCGTTTTATTACACTCCCTGAAATCAAACTGATACACCGCCGGAAATCCGCCCCTATCGATATCCCATGCCCAAAAAGGCCGGAGGTTCCTCATGGGATCCGGGTTCAGTTCATCCGCTGTTATGCTAGAATGGCTCATGACCCCATCAGACATCTACCTCCGGCGCATCCTGCTCCGCACCAAGTGCATCGCGTTGATTGGCGTCTCGCCTAACCTGATCCGACCCAGTCACTTCGTCGGCCGCTATCTGTCTATGAGAGGCTACCGTGTGGTGCCGGTCAATCCAACCCGTGCGGGCGACACGCTTTTCGGTGCCCGTGTCCATTCCGGCATCGAGGATATCCCAACCGATCTGCGGGTCGATATGATCGACATATTCCGGCGTTCTGAACACGTTCCTCAAATAGTCGACGCCGCGATCC
Source organism: Paracoccaceae bacterium (assembly GCA_965221405.1). GTDB lineage: Bacteria > Pseudomonadota > Alphaproteobacteria > Rhodobacterales > Rhodobacteraceae > JAPOUP01. The sequence goes on from CBDCSE010000001.1 coordinate 857,332, forward strand.
GGAATTTGCCCGGGCTACGCACCATCTGGATGCAGATCGGGGTGCGAAACACGGCGGCCGCCGAAGTGGCAAGCGCTGCGGGTCTTGACGTAATTCAGGATCTTTGTCCAAAAATGGAACACCAACGGCTTTTCGGAGAGCTTCGCAAAGCCGGATTCAACACAGGCGTGATTTCCTCAAAACTGTGATGTCAGAGAATGAACCCGGGGCTCCGGGAAGGCGGAACTCCGCCTCGGTGTCATCCGACCGAAACCCAGGCGGCAGCAGCCAATAATCCAGCCACCTGCGGTTCCAATACTGGGGTCAGCGGTCGTGCGAAACAATGGGGGATTGACCTGAGCAACAGGTACCGTTGAGCCAACCGGACCTGAAAGGGTCATGCGCCGGAAGACCGGTTTTCGTTCCGGAAATGTCGGGCTCGCGTCGCCGACTGCATACAGCCCCTTGAGACTCACCGATTTATTGGGGAATCCTCCTTGACATGAACCGAACGTGCAAATCGGTCGGCAGCATCGTGAACTCCAGACATTCACGTACGTCTTCAAGGCGGCAGGCCGGCTCCAGATCGAAATTCCGGCAAAGCATCGTGAGCACGGATCGCATCTGAAGCAGCGCTAGACCGCGCCCCGGACATACTCTCGGCCCATGGCCGAACGGCACGAAAGCGCGTCGGTCATGAGGCAGGCTTCTCTCTTCCGGCGATAGAAGCCAACGATCAGGATCAAACCTGCGGGCGTCGCCAAAGTACTCTTCCTGCGTCGCCATGCGCCGCGCGAGCATCATAATTGGAGTTCCTTTCGGTATCAGGCAGTCGAGGAGCTCGACATCGGATACGGGCTCGACAAGGTGTAGGGGCGCGACAGGCTTGAGGCGCATGGTTTCGTCGCAGAAAGCGTCGAGGAAAGGAAGGCGGGCCGCCTGTTCCGGGGTCGAAAGCGCCAATTCGGGAGAAACCAGCGCATCAACCTCGTGACGGGCCCGCGCGAAATGCGCCGGATAGTTCATGAAATAGTAGACGGTCCATGCGATACTGTTGGCCGTGGTGTCCTCTCCGGCGAGAAGGAGATTGCCTATATTGGCGAAAATCTCGGCGTCAGTGACACCCGCCTCCCCCCTTGTCGCCGCGGCGAGGATAGCCTCAAGATAGTTCGCCGGCGCGTCATACCGTTTGGGATCCGATGCCATCCGCTGCCGTGCGTCGCGCACCATGTCGCTCATTTCATGCCGCAGGGCCTCCAAAGCTTCGTCAAGTGCCCGGTCCGACGGCAACCTGAAGTGGCGCCACCATGCAAAGGGAGCGTTCAAACGCCTGAACAGAACCGGGAAAACCCTATCGAGATGACGCTGGATTACCGGACCCGGCGTTTCCAGGGTGTTGGCATCGATCCCAAGAGCTAATTGCATGGTCACGTCAACGGTGAAGCGCGTCAGGTCGCGGCAGAGATCAACCGCTTCACCATCGTCGGCCGCCCGCTCCCAGCGCTTTCGAAGTCTTGCGACATTCAACGCAAGCGTCGGGAAGAAGTCCCTGAGATTCGAGCGTTCAAGCGCGGAAACCAGCATCCTGCGCTGACGACGCCAATCCGCGCCTTCGGCGACGAAAACACCATTGAGCCCCATCTCCTCGGCCACCGTCTCAAGTGTCGAGTTACGTCGATACACGTCAGGCCGCCGCATCAGTATCTGTTGGATCGCTGAACGATCCGAAATAACCACGATGCGGCGAGGCCCTATACGAATCCTGAATATCGGGCCGTACCGTTCCGCCCATGCCTCCAGGATCAGGTGAAGCCGGTCAAGTCTGATACGATGGATATGACCAAGCAGCGGCAACCCCGGAGGTCCCGGGATCTCTTGGAAAGGGATCAACATATCGTCGTTACTCCCCTAATTTCCGCAGCTGGACAGCGCCGCTGCGCAACCCGCCTTGCACGCTTGGCGGCATAAGTTGCCGTGCGCCCGTGCACAACTGCCTCCGGCTGGCTGACCTATGCCGGGCAGAGGGTCACGCCGAGGGAAAGACAGCCGCGACAGCCCGGCGAGGAAGCGCGGACGGGCCCCGGCCACAGATTCGGAACCGTGTGGCCCCAACTCCGTCAACGGCTCGCCTTTTCCGCGACTCCCGATAAACCCTCCCGCCTCTCAAGCTCGCTGATTACGTCCCCAAAGGAGATTTCGTGGGCCGCAAGCATCACAAGTAAATGGTAGAGGACATCCGCCGATTCGGCGACAAGGCGATCCCTTCGGCCAGTCCCCGCGGCAACTATGGCCTCAATGGCTTCTTCGCCGAATTTTTCGATCGTTTTCTCCTTTGGGCCGAGGAGCAGCCTTGCTGTCCATGAAACCTCTGGATCGGCGGTTCTGCGTGTGTCGATGGTCGCGGCAAGGCGTTCAAGTACTGTCATTTGAGCCTCATCGGAATGCCAGCTGCCGACATATGTGTCTTGGCTTCCGTAATGGTGAACTCCCCAAAATGGAAAATCGAGGCCGCGAGCACGGCACTGGCACCTCCCCCCGCCACGCCGTCCACGAGATGGTCGAGCGAACCGACACCTCCCGAGGCGATGACCGGAATGTCAACCGCATCGCTCACGGCCCGCGTCAGCGGAATGTCAAATCCGGTGCGCGTTCCATCGCGGTCCATTGAGGTCAACAGGATCTCCCCCGCGCCTTTACGCTGGACGAGGCGGGCAAATCCGACCGCATCGATGCCGGTAGGGCGACGGCCTCCATGCGTGAAGATCTCCCAGCGTCCCCGCGCGACCGCCTTGGCGTCAATCGCGACCACAATGCATTGGCTCCCAAAACGGCCCGCAGCCTCAGCAACGACATCGGGATCCGCCACGGCTGCGGAGTTAAGACTGACTTTGTCAGCGCCCGCAAATAGGAGGTCGCGCACATCCTCATGGGTCCGCACGCCTCCGCCGACCGTCAGGGGCATGAAACACTGCTCCGCCGTTCGGGTGACAAGATCATACAGCGTTCCACGATTCTCGTGAGTCGCTGTGATGTCAAGAAAACAGAGTTCATCCGCTCCCGCCGCATCGTAGGCGCGGGCCGCCTCCACCGGATCTCCGGCGTCCACGAGGTCGACGAAGTTAACACCCTTCACGACTCGCCCGTCGGCAACGTCAAGGCAGGGAATGATGCGGGTCTTGAGCATGGCCCCGTCTCCGAACCGAATGGTCACATCCGGAATTGTCACGTCCTGAAGGAGAAGGCCAGCGGCGCGATGACCGCGGCACTCATTCCGACCCCACGACGGAGGGTCAAGGCCGGACTAAAAAGCATATCGCACCTCATTGCCTTCAGTGGCGGCGCGACCTGATTAGCGGGATACTCCCCCCCCTGCGCCATAGCCCATCAAGTGCGCATGGGTCGAAATCCAGACGGTTCCGTCACCTGCGTCACCGTCGGCCATGCGCTTGCGGACGAACGCCGTCCCTCTCCCTGAACCGGTCCTTCCGCGAGCCTGACATAAGAGCCTATTTGAGGTCAGCCGAAGCTTCGAGTTCCGGATACCGAAGACCAAGCGTGATTCCACGCACAACCAGTGTTGCCAGAAGCGACAGCCAAAGCCCATGGTTGCCAAGCAAGGGAACCAGGGCACACGCGGAAACGACATAGACGGCGAATGACACGGCCATCATGTTCCGCATGTCCTTCGCTCTGGTCGCGCCGATGAAAATGCCATCGAGCATCCAGGCCGCCAGACCCACCGAAGGTGCGAGCACCATGTAACCAAGATATGTACGCGCTTCGCTTCTGACCTCGGGTGCGGTCGCCATCACATCGATCACCCGTGCCCCGAAAATCAGAAAGACCAAGGACAGCCCGATCACGCAGACCGCCCCCCACAGACTTGCAAGTAGTGCGCTGCGCCGGAGCCGGATCCGGTTCCGGGCACCCATCGCCTGGCCAACCAGCGTCTCGGCGGCAAACGCGAAGCCATCCAGAGCGAAGGCGGTGATATGCAGAAACTGGACCAGGATCTGATTGGCCGCGAGGGTGACGTCCCCAAAGTCAGCGGCTACGAACAGAAACGACAGAATGATCGTTTCCAGCAGCAGCGAACGGATGAGAAGATCGCGGTTGATCGACGCCATCCAGCGCAGGGAGGCGCCATGGAAAACCTTGGCGCTGTCGCGCCATGCGGAAACCGCGAACGCCTGCCGACAGAGCCATAGGCCCAGAGCGAATCCGCTCCATTCGGCAAGAATGGTTGCGAACGCCACGCCTTCGACACCCCATCCAAGACCAAGCACGAACCAAAGATCCAGCACCACGTTGACCCCGTTCATCCAGAGCTGCAGGGTCAGTACGGAACCGGTTTTTTCCATCGCGATGAGCCAGCCGGTAACGCAATACAACGCGATCGCGCCCGGTGCCGACCAGATGCGGATCTGAATGTAGTTCCAGGCCAGCGTTTCGACTTCGGCTGAAGCCGGGGAGATCAGGAATGCGACCTGGAGGACCGGCTTCTGAAGCAGGACGAGCAGCACTCCGGCCCCAAGCCCGATCAATAGCGACCTGCTCAATAGCGCCGATAGCTCGTCTGTCATTCCTGCTCCCCGGGCCTGGCTGGCAAGACCGGCGGTTCCCATGCGGAGAAAGCCAAATATCCAGTAGATGGCGGTGAGGACCACTGCGCCGATCCCGACCGCGCCGATCGGAGCGGCCAGTCCCATCTGGCCGACCACTCCCGTGTCCACCGCGCCGAGAATCGGCACGGTCGCATTTGAGATCATGATCGGCACCGCAACCCTGAGCACCCTGCGATGGTCCAGTCGGGCTTCCCCGGCCCGCACCACCGTCATCCTGGCGCGTCGGCGGGTGCGGCCATCAGGAAATGTCCCGTCGCCTGGGCGAAGAGTCGCGAACGACTGTCCTGCCAAGCCTCGACATGGACGGAGGCGTAACGGCGACCGGAGCGGTTCACGCGCGCCCGCGCATAGGCGTCTCGCGGAAGTCCGGGGCGGAGGTAATCAACCGTGAAATCGATCGTCTTGGGAAGCCTGGGCATGGCATCGGCACGTGAGGGTTTCCGTCCGGACGCGACTCCCTCAAAATCTTCCCGGTAGCATGTCCAGCTCAGTTCAATGATCGCGGCAACCTCAAGGAATGCGGCGGTAACGCCGCCATGCAGCGCGGGCAAACGCGGATTGCCGATCAGTTTCTCATCAAAAGCGAGAACGCCCGTCAACTCGTCACCGTGCCGTTCGAACGAAATCCCCAGAAAACTGATGTAGGGTATCCTGTCAGCGAGCGCGTCAAAGGCCGTGTCGCGGCGCCGTTTGATCAAGCAGGCGCTTTCCTGATCACCGGCCGGCATTATGCCCACTCCACGTTGAACGCACCCACCGCCGTCGCCACCAAACCGGAGCCCTGACCGTCAACCGCGGTCGCGCGGGTGAAAGCGACCGAACGCGTGACATGATAGCATTCCGCTCGGGCAGTGATGGCATGGCGGGGCATCGCGCTGCGCATGTAATCGATTCTGAGGTCAATTGTCGCGACGAGTGCCGCCGCTCCATGTCCCATCACCGCGGCACCACAGCAGGTATCCATCAACGTCGAGACCGCCCCACCGTGAATGACGCCGGTCTGCGGATCGCCGATCAGGCGCTCGTCATACGGCAATGTCATTTCGGCTGTGCCATCGCCAATCCCGACCAGCTTAAGGCCGAGCGCCCTCGAATGAGGCAACGCGTCGATCATCGATTTCGCCAAACCATGCAGATCCGAAGCCATTTAGCTCTCCACCGCACCTTTCCGCGCACCTGCGGTGCTAGATTATTGAGTCCAATGCCTGTTTTCCTGACAGCGTCATGGTTCCAGACGCGATCCTAAGCGGTTCGGGGATTGCGTGCATGATGGAACGGGGCCGGAACCGGAGTTGAGCCCCTAGAGACGGACAGCCGGTCCGGCCGCGGCGTCAGAACGCGACGGTGACGACGGCCACGGCGATGGCGATGGCGGCCAGCAGCGCTCCCGTCTGCCACCAGCGTGCGGTCGCGTTCCTGTCGGATGCCGTCGCCATCTTCTCGGCGGCGCCCGCTATGCGATCCGAAAGTGCGGCGTCACGCTGGGCCATGTCGGCCCGCAGCCTCTCGAAGGCCGCGTTGCTGCGCTCCATCGTCGCCGAGAGGTCGGCCTGCATAGTCCTCATGCGCTCCTCCAGGACGGCGATGCGCTCCGAAAGGCCGTGGATGTCCGGCGCGTCGCCCATGTCCCGAACCTAGGCTCCCGTCCGCGTCCCGTCAAGCCCCGCCGGGGATCGTTTTCCAGAACAGACCCGCGTGAATATCCCGAGTCGATTCTCAGCGAGGATTGCTGCCCTTCCAAACAAAACCGGCGGGCGCGGCCTCGCGTCCCCCGCGGGAAGATTCCCCGGATACCTGACCGCGTCCGGGTCGCGGCATTCCCCTGTCCCGTCGTTCCGTTCCATGCCTGCCTCTCCCGCTCCGTCCGGCCCACGCACGGAAGGGTGGCCGCGTTCCCCGACCTTCCCCGGCCGTTTCAAGGTCATCCTCGAATCCAGCGACAACACGGTGACGGGGGCCAGCTTTCCGACGATCAAGTGGATCAACACGCGCAGTGAATAACTACCGGCTGGCGCCGGTAGCGTCAGGGAGGTGCCTGTGAGGATACTGAAGCACGGGTCCGTCCGTGATGGCGCCGGTGGTCGCCGGGAAGTGGCCCCGGAACCGGAACCGGCGTCCCCGGCACCTCTTCCGGATTTCGGGGGACCCGGGCCGGATCCTGTGGGACGGACGGGCCTCCATCCTGCGGGCGGGACCGGAGATGGCGGTCTTTGGGGGGACGGATACGAAATTGCATGACCATATCCGACTGGAAGTCGGAGGCTTCGAACCAACGCGTGGAAAGTGAATACCGGGCGGCAGATCAGTTCAACTGGGAGTGGCGCACTGAGGGGCAGAACCAGGGTCGATGGCAGAACGTGCTGGGCGGTAGTAACTCCATTAACTTCGCTGTCCGCCGACGCGGCGAAAACATCGTCGAGGTGCGGCCCAAGGACGGCACCCATGTCTGGAGCAACCGCAATCCCAGCAATCCCCAGGCCGATCCCGGCCCGCAGGGGGACGAACCGCGCCAATATGGCGGCCGCGCGGACGTTGAGGGTGGCGCCGCGACCGGCCAGGACGCGCGGCTTCCGGATTTTCACCGGAAAGTTCCGGACATTCCAAACCAGTCCATTACTAGCGGTTCCATCCGGCACCGCAGCCGAAGGGAGGACACGGTAGGGCCTGTTGACAGTCATGGCGCGGCCACCACGCCGGCGATGAGGTGAATCCCGGCCGCGAAGCTTGAGGCGGTCCTGTCACAGCGCGTCGCGACCGCCCGAAACTCCCCGGGCTTCGCGAAGAAACTGTCCACCAGGTGCCGCCACCCGTACATCTCCCGGTCACGCGCCCGCGGCACCGTCCGGTTCTGTTCCGGCGGGATCACCGCCTCCGCGCCGCGCCGGCTTCATCCCGTCGAAAAGGCAGCCGCTGCCCGGGACGCACAAACTATGGGAAGGATACCTGATACTGTCGCTCTTCGTCGAACATCACAGGGCAATGCGCGAATACGCAAACATCGAGTCAACTGTGTCACAATGAAAGGGGCGGGCGCCATCGGCAGCCGCCAGGCCGCCGCCCTGATCGGCGTCGCGCCCTTCGCCCGCGACAGCGGCACCCTGAAGGGCGGGCGCCACATCGGCGGCGGGCGCAGGCGTCCGAGGGACGTGCTGTACATGGCGGCGATGGCCAGCCAACGGTCGCGGTGGCGGGCGACGTGAGCCACACGGTCCCGCCGACGGGCCGGAGCGCGCCGGGGTGGTGGTGCGCCTGCATCAGGGCGCGCAGGCGCGCCTCGTCCGCCTCCGCGCCGATGCCGGCCGATACCTCCGGAAGATCCGCGCCCGGGCTCCCGCAACCGGTTCGCCGGAACCATACAGGCGCGCGTCGGAGATGCCCGGATTCAAGGCCAGCTCCATGCCAGGACCGGCAAAAGTGGCGTGAACCAATTCGCCCTGAGGCTGCGCTGGGGCGGACTTGCACCGCCCTGGAAGTCCGGCTATGTCTTTTGATAAAGGAACTTCCTCCGCTCGGGTTTCGCCCTCACTGGCTGCCATTGACACTTCGAACTGGAACCGGCGAACAAAATGGAACGAAAGCTGGCAACCTGTACGAACTTTCACGCAATTGATTCAGACCATGAGTCTGGAGAGGCGCAGTGAGTCTGGAATTCTGCGATTTTTTCTGTGGCTGCGGTGGCACAAGCCGCGGTATGGCGGACGCCGGCATCAATATCAGGTTTGGTCTGGATTCCGATCCGGACGCGAAGCTGACGTTCGAAGCCAACTTTCCAGGAACGAGGTTTGTCCACGAGGACATCCGCAGCCTCAAGGCCGCCGACCTCGCGCCACATCTCCGGAGGCGTCGAGGGCACCCACTTTTCTTCGGCGCCTGCGCCCCGTGCCAGCCCTTCTCGAAACATAACCGCAGGAAGCGCTAAGACGACAGCCGCAGGGGGCTTCTCGGCGAACTTCACCGCTTCATAACCGGGTACCTGCCAGAATATATCTTCGTCGAGAACGTTCCCGGCCTCCAGCAAGTCGGCACCGGCGACGGCCCCTTGGCGGAATTCATCAGACTTCTGGATTCATTGGACTATCGCCACGACCATAAAATCGTCATGGCATACCATTACGGCGTCCCGCAAAGCAGGAGGCGGCTGGTCCTGCTGGCCAGCCGCTTTGGCCCCATCAAGATTCCGCCCCGCTCCACCGGCCCGGGAACCGACAGACCCAGGCTTCCCTCGGTCTGGGAATACATTTCTCACCTGCCGGAGATCAAGGCCGGGGAAACCCATGAAACCGTAGACAGTCACCGCGCCTCGCATCTCTCGCCACAGAACATGAAACGCATAGAGTGCACGCCCGTCGGCGGTGATAGAACGGACTGGCCGGAAGATCTCCACCTACCGTGTCACGCAAGGCATTCCGGGCATACCGACGTGTACGGACGGATGCTGAAGGACCAGCCTTCCGCCGCGCTCACGACACGATGCATAAGCCTTTCAAACGGGCGCTTTGGACATCCGGAGCAGAACCGCGCGATCAGCGTCCGGGAAGCCGCCTGCATACAGACCTTTCCAATGGACTTCGCCTTCCACGGCAACCTCAACTCAATGGCAAGGCAAGTGGGGAACGCCGTTCCAGTGGCCATGGCCAAAGTGTTCGGCGATCATGTCATGCGGCATTACGCGGCTCGTGGAAGGCGTCAGGCCGCATAATGGCGGCCAGGTTCAGGGTCAGGGCAAGAACCGTCGACATGCTGGGCCGCCAGCAGATTGCCGGCATCCCCACAGCGATCAGTCCCCGGCGCCACTCCGAAGCGCAACGCCCGGCCCTTTCCGGAGCGAGGGACTGGCCCGAGCGGAGGAAAGGGCCGGGCGTTGCGCTTCGGAGTGGCGCCGGGGAGTGAAAAAGCGTTCCAAACAGTGACGGTGCCTCAAGGCCTCACCCAAAAACAGCTCACCAAGAACTTCACCACTCTCTTTGTCAGGAACGGCAAGCGGAAGGCCGCTCGCGACGCAATGCATGAATTTGCGGCTCTGACGGGGGTTCGCGCGGATCCCAGCTCGCCACCCTACAGATCACATGAGTTGAAACCAAGACTTGGATTTGGAACCATCGTGCGGAAAGAGGGCACCGAAACCTTTCTTATTTGTCTGCAAGCAAGCTGTGATTGCGTACGCATCGCAGATAGAGAGAAATTTCTTTTTGTGCCTCTGGACCAGATGCAGAACGCTAATGAAGGTTTTGATGGCGTGCATGTCGTTCCCGCGCCCAAGGGATCGCAGGATGCCTACATCGCGCTCAGGATAGCAAAGAGGATGTATCGTGAGGCGCGGCTCATTGAGTTCAAGGGCTGTGAGAGAACGCAGACCATCAATGCGTCCGCCAATGGAGGCGGCGACCACTATTTTGTGTCCACTTGTGAGGAGCGGTTTCTATGGATCGCGAATCTGAAACGCCGCCGGGCACTTCGTGCGGCCCAGGAACTCGGACAGGCGATCGGACGGCTGGGATTTGATGAATTCGAGCCGTACCGGAAACGAGAAAAAACCTGAAGGTTAACTGTCGCGGTCTGAGACCATCCGCGCCCGTGCTCATGATCGCGGCATATTCCGTTCCGCCACCCCTCTTTTTCGCCCCCGCCGCCTTCCGGTGCGCCTGGACGACCATTCCGTCCACGGACAGCCGCTCAGGGCCGAAATCCCCGGACAGGGCGTTGAAAACGCGCTCGAATACCCCCGAAGGCACCCGGCACCGGAACCGCCTGGAAACGCTGTTCCACCTGGCGGACCGCCTGGGGAGGTCGCGCCACGGCGGTCCCGTCCGGAACCGCCACGGGACCGCCTCCGGGAAGAGGCGGCTGTCCGCCGCCGTGCCGCCGGGGTCCGGTTTCCTGCCCGCAGGCACGTCCCTGGCCCGCGCCCACATCCTGTCCGTAGGTCCCGTCCTGCCAGCATTCATGATGTCACCCGCATGTTCCGCCCACGCCGCCGTTCCGGCGGTCGCTGGAACGGGAAACGGCACGGAACCGGGCGATTCGCAACCCGAATGTCAACGGGCCCTAGAAAAGGCGATACACATGGTCGAGCCAACGACTGTCCTCCATCGTTCGGGGATCTTTACAGATCAGCCTCTGGACATGGCGTGTGCACGGAAGCCGGGCCGAATTGGCCACGGCTTCGGGACTGTCGCGGAACTTCGGTTCGACCAACCTGGGCAGCCGCTTCAGGAAGAAGCCGCCATCGATGAGTATGGCGATACGTCTTATCCTCATCGCCGCGGCCCGTTCAAAGTAAAGCCCCAGGTCTTCGGCACGCTCTGAATAGATGAGCGGGCGTACTGACTTGGGGCGGCCAACACCCAATCATACCGACCGCGGCGACGGAGATCAACTCCTCTTTCGCGGCGGCAGTGTCTTACTTTGAAAATTGTCCTTCCCTTCAGACGGAAAAGGCCGTATGGTGGGGACGTATACAGGATTCGAGGAGTCCCGCCATGCCATATTTGACCCCCCCCCCCCCCCCCCTCTTAAGACTTGCGCCGCTGTCCTTCTGAGCGCGGCCCTCGCCCTGCCGGCCGCCGCCCAGGGGGTGACCGATGCGGTGCGCAATTCCCAAGTGCTGACGCACGCCCCCTCTTACGTCACCAGTCTGACCACCCCCTTGACCGCCAACGCCCCCCGAATTTTGGGCCGGGTCTGGACCGGTCTGGTCCAGCACCTGCAGATCGAGGTCCTGCCCGGTCCCGCGGGCTCGACGACGACCTTCGGCGTGGGGACCGGATTCCGGTGCGCCTACGGTCCGGGCGACACGGGCGCCCAGGTGGTCGAATTCCACAACGCGCGCGGCACCTATTCCCGCGACCAGCCCATCGCCCGGGCCTGCCCGACCTGGGGCCCGGCCAAATGCGCGCGCAGCGTGACCGTCATGGGCCGGATCTTCACCGCCAACCGCGGGTACCCGACGTGCCCTGCTGGTGACGCCCCCGCTCTCGGTGTCGCTGCTGATGACATTCCCGATTCGCGCCAGGACCTGCGCGCAAGCAGCGGGACAAGCGGGACCGCCAAGGGCATCTTCCGGGTGCGGGTCTGGGGCAACTTCTGCTTCGCGGCCGGGGGCGTCTGTCGCTCCCTCAAGACAATCGACGGGACGATCCTGACGTCCTCCCTTGTGAGTGAATACGGCTACGCGGCCACCTTCCAGCCGGGCGCCAACTGCGGCCCGGCGCGCTGGCCGACGCCGGAGATGCAGGCCGCCGGGGGCCCGCCCTATGCCGAATGGTGCGACGTCACGGTCGACGTGCGGCGCTGACTTCCGCTGACGGCCGTCACGCCAGGCAAGGGAGGTCTCCTTCCGGCAGGGTGCCTGCGGCTTCCGGACGGGGCCGTGGCTGGAAATTCAGGGCGGGACACCGCCGGAATCACGGATCATGCCACGTTTGACGGATGTGCGGGGGTGCGCCCTGCCCGCCAGGACAAACACGGAGATTATCCGGACTGCCGTCCCCGCCGGACGGCTGGAGGCGGTACCTTTCGCACAACCGGCACGACGGTCGGCGCATCCGGAGAATAATCTGCATCCCGTCACCATGACGGCGGCCGACGTCAGGGCGGGCACCCGGACCCTTCAGTGACCGGGACGGAGACGTGGATGCGTGCTGCCGCCATTCAGAAAGCGGATGCCGCACGTTCGGGTTACGGGCGGAGCGCCACGGTACCCGCTGATGGGAGAGTGGCACCAATGCCATGCCAGCGCTGAAGGGCCGCATCGTGAACCTCCGGCCGCCCGACCTGCCTGTCCACCCGGATTACCTGTCATAATCACTCTTGCGCATGGTCCTGTAAGCGCTATCTTCCGATTGAGAATGATTCGCAGTCGCAGGCAGCGCGATGACCATGATAACCAGCGTTTCCGCGCCCGGACGCTCCCCTCCGCGCAGCAGGATAGCTCGGAGAGGCCCTTTCAGGGTACGCCGCCTCTGCGTGGCATTCGCCCTCGCCTTTCTTGCGGTAGCGCCCGGAGAGTTGGGGCAGCTGACCCGGAAATTGCTGGAGGACGCCTATTTCCAGGTCAGTGTCTTCGTGGCCGCCACGCTCTTGCTGTTCTACGGATCGGAGAGGCTGTTCCGGTTCAACATCGGTCAGGCCCTGCATAAGTCGCGTGGCTGGCAGGTTCCCCTGGCCGCGCTGCTGGGCGCCACACCGGGCTGCGGCGGCGCTGTCGTCGTGGTTGCCGCCTATACCAGTGGAAAGGTAGGCTTCGGTGCGGTCGTGGCAACATTGACAGCAACCATGGGCGACGCGGCGTTCCTGCTTATCGCCACGCGGCCCGACGCCGCGGCAGTCGTCCTGCCCACGAGCTTCGCCGTCGGCATAGTCTTGGGCTGGCTTGTTGACCGTTTGAACCAAACCGAATTTCGAAAAGTCACCGCCAGCACCCATGAGGCGGCGCCCCGGATCGGTCAGGTCCGGATCAGGGACTGTGCCTATGCGCTGGTCGCCACGCCAGGTCTTGCCGTCGGCGGCGCGCAGCTCGGGCAGGTCGAGATCACCGCCGTGTTCGGGATGCCGGTGCTATGGCTGGCCGTCGCCGGCTCGTTCCTGGGATTGGCCATCTGGGCAACGTCGCCTCTGCAGGCCATGACCAACCACCGGGATTCCCCCGCCACGCGAATGGCCGAGGAAACCAGCTTCATATCGGTCTGGGTGCTTGGCGCCTATCTTGCGTATGACTATCTGGTTGTGTTCGCGGGATTCGACCTGGAAGCATGGTTCACGACAGTAGCCCCGTTACTGCCACTCATCGCGATAGTTGTTGGCTTCATTCCCGGATGTGGACCTCAGGTTCTGGTGACTACGTTGTATATCAACGGCACCGTTCCGTTCGCCGCGTTGATAGGCAATACGATTTCCAATGACGGCGATGCGCTTCTTCCGGCGATCGCGCTCACCCCACGCGCGGCTATCCTGGCTACCGCATATTCGGCCATCCCGGCCCTCCTGGTAGCATACGGCCTCCACTTCCTGGCACCCGGGTTCCTGAACTGACACCGGAAATTCCGCCAGACACCCCGCTGGGCCACTGTTGCCGGGCCTGTCGAGACTTCCCGCGGTCTGACGCTGACTAGGGCCTGTTGACACTCGGGTTGCGAATCGTCCGGTTCCGGGCCATTTTCCGCCCCGGCGACCGCCGGAACGGCGGCGCGGGCAGAACATGCAGGTGACACCATGAATGCGGACAGGACGGTATGACGGACGACATGTGGGCGCGGACCGGGGACATGCTGCCGGGCAGGAAACCGGACCCCGGCGGCACGGCGGCGGACAGCCGCCTCCTCGTGGAGGCGGTGCTGTGGCGGTTCCGCACGGGATCGCCGTGGCGCGACCTCCCCAAGCGGACCGCCAGGTGGCGCGGCGTGTCCGGGCGGTTCCGGCGGCGGGCGCGAAAGGGGGGCCGGAATCAGGGAACCGGACGTTCCCGGGGCGGCCTGACGACCAGGACCGTCGCCGTCGTGGACGCGCTCGGCTACCTGGTCCGCTTCAGGATCCCTGCCGCCCGGGCGCATGACCTTCAGGGGGTGCCGGGGCTTCCGGGCGGGCTGGAGTTCGGGGCCCTGGTCGGCGACAGGGCGTCCGGCGCCGACTGGCTGCTGGACGACCTGGACGGGCGCGGCGCGGAGGCGGCGGTCCCGCCGGAACGGAACCGGACGGCACCCCGGGCGCGTGACAGGGAGATGTACGGGTGGCGGCACCTAGTGGACAGTTTCCTCCCGAAGCCCGGGGAGTTCCGGGCGGTCGCGACGCGGTACGACAGGACCGCCGCGGGCTTCGCGGCGGGGATCCGTCCCGTCGCCGGCGTGGTCGCCGCGTTATGAGTGTCAACAGGCCCTAAATTGCCAACCGTTTCTACGCTCATGCCTTTGACCCACTTTTCCACTGCCATTCGACCACAGCCAAATCAGGCTTTTGCCCGAATAGGCCTCGCAACGTGTCGGCGACCTCGTGCTGGTCTGTTTTCACGCTGTCCTCGCCAGCCCTCTTTATCTCCCGCGCGGCCACGCGACCGTCGGAAAACACAGCGATCACGTCCGGAAAACCCTTGAGCTTGCCCCGTTTTTCCTCGACGCGCTTCAATATGTTTTCGATTTCGACATGTTGACCGTCAACACATACAAGATTTTCGTCAACCAACGTCACTCCATGCCACAGTTCAACGAACGCGGCTTCGGTAGCGCCTTCCGCCTTCAACTCCCGCGTGACCATCGCGCCGACGGGAACGACAATTCCGTCGCCATCCAATGCATGGTACTCTGATTGGCCAGAAGCTATATCAGCATCAAACCAGCTTTGTCCCGGTTTAAGGCCGTAGGTCTTGCGATAGGGTTGTGACGGAGCGCAGGGCCATTCCCTTTCCAGGATAGGAACAAACGCGTGACCGAATTTCATTTGATCGTTAGGCATGTCGGTTGTATCCCTCAATGGATCAGAGCCAGTGAACAACTAGCGAGGCTTTGCCTCAGACCGACGAGATGAACCATCGGCGTGTTGAGGGACTCCGGCCGCTGTTCCGCTCCGCGGTATGACCCGTCTGGTGAAGCCATTTGGCCTGGCCGGTGCTGAAAGCGCCGTGTGGGGAACCCGTCGACCGGGGTCCGGGACATGACCATGGCACGTTCCGCCGGAGAGGCACCCGGGAATCACGTGACGCTCGGGCCTGAATGCTTCGACAGGCTCTGTCCCGACGCCTGCGTCCCCCTGCCGCGGACCGGCGCGGGGGCCGCCTGGTTCTTCCGGGAGGTCCGCGGCAGCCCCGTGCCCTCCCCGGCCCTGATGGCGCCCATGGCCCGGCGCTTCACGGAGGGCCCGGAACGGTTCGCCCGGGGCCGGGGTGCCGATGCCGTCACCTTCGGGAAGGGGAAGCGCAGGGACGACGTCACGCAGGGACATCTCCGCGGCCGGCGAAGGCGTGCCCTGCATCGGCAGGGCGCAGGGGAAGGCGCGTGTCCCGCGCACGCGGAAACGCATCGGCCCTGCGACCGGCAGGGCGTCCCCGGAACCTGTCGGCGGCACGGCGATGGTCAATGCCTTCCACGTCCATCTGGTCGGCGACGGCTTCGGCCCCCGCTTCATCAGGTTCCGCCCGCACTTCCCGTACAGCGCCAGGCTCCGCATCAACGGGCGCGGGTACCTGAAGCGGCGGATGGAGAAACGCCCGGTCCCGTCCGGGGCTCCCGGCAACGGGATCATGGGCCGCGCCGGTCCCGCGGCCATGCGGGACATCGCCGGGGAGACCGGCGCCGGGCGGACCGGCGCGCCGTTCCGCAGGTGGCTGGCGCGGCCTGCCCATCCCTTCACGACCGGGGATCGCGCGAAGGGGATCCGCCACGACCTCCCGGTCCTCCAGGCGGAGCGCGCCCTCACGCAGGTGTCCGGCCGCCCCGCCAGCGGCAGGGTCCCGTTCGGGGAGACCATCCGCGGGAACCCCGGCATCGGACGCGCCGACCGCGTGCGGCTGACCTTCGGCCGCCGCGTCACGCGCCGGACCGGCCCGCGGTTCCGGACCCGCGTCATGACCGGCGGCGTCCCGCCGTCGCCGCGCGTCGACCACAGGCGTCCGCGCATCAGGCAGCACTTCAGGGAGGGCCGCGCGCCGCGGACCGGGACGGTGACCGACGACACGTACGGCTTCGGCGCCAGGCGCAGGCCGCGCGACCCCGATGACCTCAGGGAGGCCGGCTTCAGGGCCAGCCGGCGTCCTCCCGGCGTCCAGCGCATCAGCCATGGCCGCCCGACCGGCGCCGGGACCTTCGACGCGCCCCGCCGTCCCGCCGTCCCGCCGCCGTCGACGGCCGCCGGGTGTCCGCCATGCGCTTCGGAGACCCGCGGATCCAGGCCGTGCCGGCCGCTCTCCTGATGCATGCCTTCCTTCCCGCGGGCTTCAGCAGCCGCCAGACGGGGGAGGCGGTCGCGCGGCTCACGCAGACCGACGGCTACGGGACCGGCCAGGCGACATACGACCTGCGGCGGCTGCGTCTGCGGGGATTGATCGGGCGGCTGCCCAGGTCACGCAAATACCGCGTCACGGAAAGGGGGCGCAGGGTCGCGCCCGCCTGCTGCCGCATCCACCGGCGCACGCTCACGCCGGCGCTGGCGGCGGCGTTCGGTGACGGAATGCCGACCAGGCCCGGGCGCGCGATCCGCAGCGTCGACGGGCGGACCGGCAGGCTCTGGACCTCGCGGCCGCTCGCGGCCTAAAGCCGCCTCAGGAGCCTCTTGCACAATTATCGCGGTTCCGGCGGCCGTGGCCAGCCTCCGGCGCGTCCGCCGGGGTTCCGACACCGGACTCCGGGGTCTCCGGGGCGTCCCGGTGCGCCGAAGTGTGGCGGAATGTCGCATTCCGTCGCCCTTCGGGCACCGTCCGCGCACGGGCGGGCGCACCGTCCCGTTCCCAGGGCGGCTTCGGCGGCGTCCGGCGCTGCCGCAGGCGGGGTGTCGGACGACGGGCCGCATCAACTGATGGACCGTCAGGGCGGGCACGCCGAAGAACAGGCGGCAGGCGACCCTGGCGTGCCCCCGCACCCGGACGTGCCGCCCTCCGTACGGGTCCCTGGGGCGGAGTTCACCCTCCCGACGCTGGAGCGCTGCCGGTGGCGCACGCGGTCGTGGCGGACGTGGCCCGCGCTACGCCACGTCCCGCCGGGGGTTGGCGTCGATGATCGCCATCCGCCCCGCCATGCGGGCGTGGGCGCCGGTCTCCCGGGAGTCACAGGCCGCGTCCATCAGCCCGTGGCGGTGGTCCACCCGCCCGGCGGTCATCCGGGCGAGGGGGATGGCGGCCTGGCTGTCGTGCAGCGACGCCGGGGCCGGGATGCGGCTGACGGGGACATCGCCGTCGGTGGCGTCGATATGGGTTCCGTACCCGCGCCAGCTCTCCATGTACCCCTTCGCGTTGCGCCTGGCGCCCACGTCGCGGGCCTTCGGAAGCTCCGCCACCATCTCCCCCGTGGACATGCCGCCTTCCAGCCGCCGCTCCAGCCGGGTCGGCTCCCTGACCGGCCGCTCGCCCTTCCCGGGGCGTCCGCGCCGCCGCTTCGGCGCCGGCCTCTCCCGTCCCACGACCGCAAAGCCGCCGCAGCGTGGGATCGTACCTGAGCCTGTCGACGGCGCGGCCGTGGTCGGGAGGTCCCACACCGCCTTGGCCACGAAAGCCCGCGCCAGCGCGTTCCGGTCGGAGGGAGGGTGCCCGACGCCGCGGTGGCCGTAATGGAGGTGCCGCTCCACCTCCGCCAGGCCCGGCACGGCGACGGACCTGCGGTGCATCCTGCCCGGCAGGCCGACCTCCCCGGCCAGGAAAGCCCCCGTTCCACAGTGAAGTGCAACACCCGATGTGGGTGAGTTCTGGCTGAGGCGGCACATGATGCTGCGAATCGGCCGGATGGCGGCGACAGTCCCGGTGACCAGACTGGGAGACCGTCATGCCCGAGGGCCAGCGCCACCTGACCCACCCCGGGAGATCCCGGATCCATGCCCTGATGAAAAGCGGGCTTTCCGCCGCGGCGGTCGCCCGCCAGCTCGGGCGCGGTCCGTCATCGGTCCCGCGCGGGATCCGGCGCAACGGCGGGGCCCGCGGCCAGCGGCGCGCCCAGGCGCAGCGCAGGGCGGAGGGGCGGCGCAGCGCGGCCCCGTCGGTGCCCAGCAGGATGACGCCGGAGCCGGTGGCGCTGGTGGAGGGGCGGCTGGTGCGGGGCTGGAGCCCCGAGCAGGTCTCGGGGCGGCTGCGCCTTGAGGGCCATCCGATGACGGGCCGGCAGTGGACATGCCGGCACGTCCACGCCGACCGCAGGGCCGGGGGCGGGCTGTGGCGGCACCTGCGGCGCCGTGGAAAGAGGCCGAACCGCAGGGGCGGGGCCCACGCGGGCCGGGGCCACATCCCGGGCCGGGTGGACATCCCCGGGCGCCCGGCGGTGGTTGAGGCGAAGGCGCGGGTCGGCGACCGGGAGGCGGACACGAATCAACGGCAAGGGCACCGGCGGCGCCGTGGTGTCCCTGGTGGACCGGGCGTTGAGATACACGCTCCTGCGGCGTGCCGGCAGCAGGACGGCGGCCGCGGTCGGGGCCGCCATGACCGGCCTTCCGGGGCCGCACCGCGCCGCGGTGCACACGGTCACCGCCGACAGCGGCAGGGAGTTCGCGGACCACGCGCGGGTGGCCGGGGCGCCCGGCGCGGACTTCCCGTGCGCGCGGCCCTGCCACTCCCGGGAGCGCGGCCCGACCGGGCACACCAACGGCCTCGTATGCCCAGCGAACCGGCACTGACCGGGGGAGGTGGCTTTGCGGAAGTCGGGGGCGGATTCCCGTTGAAAAGCCGTCCCCTGCTCCCGCCGCCCTCCCGGCCGGTGCCGGGTCCGGGGCCGCCGCCGCCAGGCCTGGCGGCGGCGGAGCGGGGCCTGGCCCCGCAGGACGGGTCGGACCGGAACGGCCCTGGATCGCATTCGCGGATCCGTGCGCCAGCGTGGTCGGCCCGTCCTCCCGTCAGCCTCCCGCGTCCCGATGGATGCCGGGTCCGGGAACCGGACCGTCACGGGCACGGGAGCGGGAGACCATGACCACCGCAGGCGCCGGAATGGACGTGCGCGGGCACACACCGGACATCCACCCGGCGGGCGGGACGGCAGCGCCACCAGCGACACCGACGGCCCGCGCGGGGCCGCCCGCCTCCCGGGGAGGGCGGCGCGGAGCGGGCCGTCATGGAGGCCACGGGGCGGATGCGCCGGGGCGTCGCGCGGTCGCCGCGCGACCGGGGCTTCCGGGCCGTCACCGTCAACCCGCGCCAGTGCCGGGACCTCCCCAGGCCCGGCGGCGCGCCGGGGAGGACCGGCAGGGCCGGCGCGGGGGTGCCCGCGGCCCCCGCGCCGCGTTCCCGGACATGGCGCCCGCGGCGCAGGCGGACGTGACCGCCGGCAGGCTCCGCGGCATGCCGGGGCTTCGCGGGGCCCCCGTCGGCCGGCGCACCGGGCCGAGGCGGTTCCCGCCGGGGTCGGAGAGCCCGATCCGGAAGGGCCGGTCACGGGGGTGCTGGAGGAACCGGCCGCCGCCGTCAGCGGGTATGACCGGCGGACCGGGGCGCCTGTCAGGGGCTCCGGGGATCCCGCCGCAGGCCACCCGGTCCTGGCCCCGGTGCCGGGCATCGGCCCGGTCACGGCGGCGTCCCCGGTCGCCTGGATGGGCGGGCCGGGCGCGACCGCCAGCCGCCAGGCCGCGGCGCCGGGCGGCGTGGCGCCGATCGCCCGCGGCAGCGGGACGCTCAGGGGCGGGCGCCACATGGGCGGCGGACGCGGGCGTCCGGGGGACGTGCCGTGCATGGCGGCGATGGCGGCCCGCATGTCCGGCCCGGAGATGAAGGCGCCGTACGGGCGGCTCCGGGAAAGGGCAAGGCACCCGGGGCCGCCGTGACCGCGGTCATGGGCGGGCCCGTCGTGACCGCGGACGTCCTCCCGCGCGACCGGCGCATGTGGGAGGACAGGTCGGTGCCCGCCGCCGGCTGACGCCCGGCGCCGGGCGGACCGCCCGCGCCTGCCCGCACGGCATCCGCCGGTGGAAAGCGGTGCGCGGAACCCGGATCCGGTGGCCCGCGGACCGAAGGAAAAGCCCGGATCCGGGCCTGGACCGAAACATGGATGCTGGCGCGGGGGTACCTTCCCAAGGGCACGGACCTGCGCAGGGTGACGGACGCGGAGGTCAGGGCCGTCCAGGACCGCACGGACGCGCGTCCGGGGAAGGCGCTGGCCTGCCTGACGCCGGCCGAGGCGTTCCTGCGGGCGCGGCCTCCCTGAGGGAACCTCCGGCGTCCGGATCGTCCCCCACGCGCCGCGGGCCTTCCCCGGCGCGCCCTGCCGGCATGCCTTGCGCCGCCTGGCGGGCGGTGCTACGCTCCGATTCGAAGGGACCGAGCCGTTCCCGTGCGGAATCGGGGGGCCGGAGGGCGCGGAAAGCGCAACGCCGGGCCCTTTCCTCCGCTCGGGCCAGTCCCTCGCTCCGGGAAGGGCCCGGCGTTGCGCTTCGGAGTGGCGCCGGGGAAGGGAAAAGCTGCCCTTGAATGCGGTGCCAGGCATCTGATGCGAACTCTCCCACGGACATGGGGCTGTCTCCCTGCATGTTGTGTGTATGGTAGCCCCAGAACACCAGGAGGACAGCTCCGTTTCCAGGCCCAGCCGTCGAAAAAAGCCCGTTCCAGGGAAAAAACCGCTCGACCGCGGAGTTCTGCAAGAGGCTCATGACTTCTTGCGAAACAGGTTCACAAAAATGGAATCGGACGAACTCTTGATACCGGCGCGGTGCTCGAACAATACCGTTCTTGCTTCACTTAGGAACTTGTCACTCAAGGACCGCAGTCGTCTGAGAGCCTCTTGTGCCTGGTCGCATGAAGTCGCCTCTCCAATCTGATTGATATGATCGCTGGCTTTATCCCAATAGGAGTACAGTTTACTGGACAATACATTGCTGGGGCATGCTTGATGGTTTTTTAGTATTGAGTCCACGCCAAAGAACCAGTCAGTATGCTCATATTTCTGCACTTTGTTGACGGCCTCCTGAATTTCAGGCACCGACTTATTTCCCCGTGCGCAGCGCTCAAACAACTCCGAAATTTCATTTTCCAAAGACTCAAGACGCGCAGTCAGTGGGTTGGCGAAAATATAGTCGAACTTTGAGCGCTCATCGCTATCCGCTCGAATGCGCTCTTCTGTAGCCTGGGATTTACGCCAAGTGATAACCGACGCACCGAGAGCAAGCAGCGCGATGATGTCGGAAGCGCTGATCAAGTCGATCAATTACCCGGATCAGATAAGTGCGTCACGGCTGGAGCAGGCATTTCGAATGCCGATCTTAATCCAGCGTTGGATGCTATCGTTGGCATCAAATCGATACTTGTCCAAAAAACGGTCCTTGCCATCTAGCGCCCTGATGCTTTGAGAGAAAAGCCCCTGAAAGAAAGAGGGAGAGATAGTATCAACATAATCCGGCACCACGATCACAACCTCTCCGGGCTCCGCGTCAATGGCGTCAAGCTTCAATTGCTTCCGGGCGGCGATGCCTCTCTCCTTTCCTGAAAGATTACGGGTGCGTCCGCTACCCGCCACGGAGTCTAGATCAATCTTATTCATCACCCGATTCCTCATCACGCCTGTCAATGACGAAGCGTAAGGTCACTAGCGTGCCGGGAAAGGCACTTGGCATATCGAGCACATGCTCGTGGCTCGGAGGCTTTTCCGCATCATTTTCCGCGTTGAACCACTGCAAACGACGCCCTTCGCCAGACACACCTTCATTATATGGCTTTGAGAACCGGATATAAGAGTGTCCTGACACGATTGCCACCCGTGTGTCAAATTCACCCCCATGGAGTTCCCCCACGCCGTTCGCGAACTCGGCGATGTCCATCATCCCCGTGCCTCCGGTGGGTCTCTCGCCGCTTTGATCCACACAGGAAATCCCGTCCTGCAACGCGAGAACGGTAGAGAGTGTCTCTTTGCTCAAACCGGTGGAGGAATGGCAACCAACATAACGGTCAACTTGGTTCAGGACTTTTGTTGGCGCCTCAATAATGGTCTCGGACATCGGGCGACCGAGGTTCATGAGACCGATGTTGCAAACGTGAACGATCTCTCCATTCTCGTCACGACGACGCGCCATGAAACCCGCCGTGACCCATTCGCCATCCCCACCAAGCCGACCGTGACGCTCGGCGTTATTCAGGGCTTCGGTTACGACCGTCTTTAAGTTCGTTGCCCCGTATTCGGTCAGTTCATCAGGTGGGTCCAATTTCCGCAGCCATTCGTTCACGCTGCGCACGGTTTGATCGCCCACGCGCTCCGCTCGCGAAGCCTGGACGGCGATATTCGCGGTTGGCGAACTCCGCCCGCCTCCATGACGGTGCCTCATTGGCAGGGGCCACACATTGGCGGATCGTATCTTGCCAAAGCTTTTCATTTGCAGGAAATCAAGAAGCTGTACGGCATCCAGAACCTTTAGCGTGCTTTGACTGATTTTCCCGCCAAGGATGACCGGCGTCATCTTTTCCCGAAGTGCGCCGAGCAGCAGGAAAGGACCGATGTCCAATATATACCTGTCTTTAAAATTGATGCGGAAGCCGCGTGACTTACACTCAGCCCGCACGATCATTTCGAAGGTCCGCATAGTGTCGACTGGATTGTCGATAAAGGAAAAGTTCGCGCAGTCTACGTCGGACGCATTACTCTTGCGTTTTGCCGGAGGACGCCATTCCTGAGATCTCTGCGGCCTGATAGAAGCAAGATTTGGACATTCCGAATATTTGTAATTCAGCACCTTCTTCGATAGCAGTATTCGCTTCTCGTTCCTTCTCTTGAGTTCGAGTTTCCTGCGAACCGCTTTGGCGCGCTTTTTTGTCCGGTAAGACGCCACTCCCGAGCATAAATCATTCCCGCGAGTTTCTGAAATTCCCGCTCGTCCAAGGTATGCAGATCGGCCTTTGCTATTTTTGAAAGACCATTAGGCCAGAAATCTGACCATCGTTTTTTGGCCATAGCTCGATGTTTCTTTTGGTTAGGTCACAGAACCGAGCAGCAAATCGGCTTTGCCTCGCGCCTCTCGCTTACTTCCCGCCCGTTGACCCATGCTTCTTTCAGGATTCTATTCTCTCGCGTGAAGCGGGGGTTCCAGAATTTCTTTGGGGTTTCGGTCGGCCCATTGTGACCAGGCCCTGACACCCGGCCCCCATCGGATCCGCATGCGCTCCAAGTATTCCCGGCCATCGGGAAGCCATTCCAGGTCAAAGACTTCCCAATCCCCATCAGACTCGTCACGCATCCAGGTTATGGTCTTTTCATCGACGATTGCCGGAAGGTCTTTAACATCCCATTTCCGGCGATTTCTGGCCTTGGTGATGCCGACAAAGAGGCCCGCAGGGCCGCCGTGCGTCTCGTGCAGGAAGTGGCAGGCGATATCCGTGTTTCTGTAGGCTGGCGAATTCGGTCTCTGGAAGCTCGCGGCACACCCGAACGCCTTCCGTCCGCGATTTCGCCATTCATTGCTGATAAGCTTATTATGGCGCAGAAGGCGAACCTCATTGGGGCTGAAGCCGAGCTTGCGGAGAAAATCGTTGAACTCACGCATGACGATACCTCAAGACCCTTGCCGCCCCTGCCCGTCGTGCGGCTCATTGTCACGCCGACCGTTTTATTCCCCCGGTTCGGGGCCAACCGGGTTCAGCCTGTCTTAATCCGTATCATGCGTTCCCGCAAGCGACCGCGGCAGCGATGCGGCACCGGTTTGACACCCGAGACCTGCGCCCCACTAAGTTCCGGTGGATAGCACTACCGGAGCGACCGAATGGCGGGACTGAAGGCCCTCTTCCTGTGGTATGGCGGCAAGTCGCACGGCGCCGATCTCATATGGTCGATGCTGGGCGACCCGAAGGTCTACGCCGAGCCGTTCGCCGGATCGCTCGCGGTGCTGCTGAAACGCGCCCCGTCCGCCCACCACAGGCCCCGCGAGATGGTGGTGGACATCGACCACCACATCGTGAACTTCTGGCGGGAGGTGAAAGCCGATCCCGAGGCCGTCGCCCACCACTGCGACCACCCGACGTTCCACGCGGACCTGACGGCAAGGCACAGATGGCTCAGGGAGTGGGGAGAGCCGCATCGGAAACGCGTTATGGACGATCCCGAATACTTTGACGCCAGGGCCGTCGGCTGGTGGGTCTGGTGCGTCTCGCTGTGGATCGGTGGCGGATGGTGCCAGGTGAGTTACGACCGAAGGCCGATGGTCCAGGCCACGGGCGGCGGCAGGGGCGTCAGCGCCAGGCCATCCGCACCGGATGCTTTGGCGGCATCGGGCTGCCGGCCCTGCCGTGCCCCGGTCGTGGTCCACCGCGCCGCTCGCCCACGGCACCGGCGCCAGCCCGGCCATGCCCGCCAGCTGCCTCCGGTTCCGCAGGTCCCGGTAGAACAGCTCGGCCCCCGGCAGCGGCGCGTCGTTCGGGCCGATGCCCCCCGTCCGGCCCGGCACCGCCGCGTGGCGGGCGTGCGCCGGGACAACCGCCGGAGCGGTTCCGGGCGGCGTATCCGCCGCCCCGTCCCGGGCCGACCTGAGCGCCGCCGCCTTCTCCGCCTCCACCGCCTTCAGCTCGGTGACGACCGGCTCCAGGCGGTCGAGGATGCCCCCGAGCCGCTCACGCCCGCGCGGCAGGCGTCTCCCCTCCTCCTCCGCGACCGCCGGCACCCGCACCGGCGACATCGCGTCCCGGTCGCCGCCGGCCCGGGACGGCGGCGACCGCACCATCTTACGCGCGTCGATCCGATCCGTCTTCGCCTTCTTCCTCCTGCGCACGACCTCCAGGCTGGCCGGGTCGCAGACCACCACCTCCAGATCCTCGCCCTCGAGCCGGCGCGCCAGCCGGAAACCCTCGTAGCCCGCCCCGTGGACCGGCATCACGCGGACGTCCCCGCCGGAAGCCGCGGCCCGCTCCCGCGCCCGCACCGGCCTCGCCAGGAGCCCGTCCACCTCCGTAGCGGCTCCAGCCCGTACAGACCCGTCCGCGACGCGTCCGCCGGATCGCCCACCGCGAGGATCCAGCCCGTGCCGCTCACCTGCAGCGCCGCGTACACCGTGGTAAAGCCCTCTCCGGAGGGTGAGGCTGAATCGTTCATCCCGTTCTCCTCTCATTCGGCAAGTGGTGCCGCCTTTCGGCCCCCTTGCCACCATATGCTGAAACCATCGCATTCCCCTGCACCGAATCGCCCCCAGAGGCAAACCCGGGCGCCCTCATGGCATCTGTCGGAGGACGGGGCGCCGCGCCGCATCCGGCTGGAGGCCATCGGGGACTATGGATCCGGGGCGCTGCACGGGTTCATCGCCGCGTCCGTCGCGCCGGGCGCCCGGGTCGTCACCGACGGATGGAGCGGCCACCCCGGCCTGCCGGAGAACCCGCGCGGGGAAAGGGTGGTCGGCGGCCGCAGGGCCCACGAGGTCCTGACCTGGGTCCACCGGGTGTTCTCCAGCCCCAGGCGCTGGGCCATGGGCGTGTACCACGGCCTGCGCCGCAGGCATGTCCAGCGCTACCTTGACGGATCCGTCTTCCGATGGAACCGGCGGCGCCACAGGCGGACGTCCCCCGGCAGCCTCCCCGGCATCGGCCTCGGGCTGCCGCCCGCAACGTATCACGACATCGTCGGGGGACGCGCCTGATCCGACCGGATCCCGCGCCCGGATTCCGCCACGGCACCGGCGGGCGCACCCGCACACCACCCGAATCTCCACCTTCCGGCACCGTCCGGGCCGCCGCGCGGCGCCGCCACGCGGATTCCGCCGGGGATCCGGCGACCGGCCGCCGGCACAATATCTTGCGGTGCCGTAGTCAAAGGGATAAGCCTTACACCAAATTTCAAACTTACCCACTACCCGCGGGCCAGGAAATCGGGCCCGAGCCGCGGGATACAAAGACCCGCCGGGCATCGGATGGCTTAGCGGTGCGTAAACGCAAGAAGTCCGGGAGAACCCGCGAACGCGGAGCCAGGGTCTATTCCCGACTTTCCGCCTTAGGTGAAGGCCCTTCAGTTCACTGGATCGATTGAATAACATCTGCGCCCATCACCAAGCCCGCCGTATCGAAATGGCTCAATGACCCGCACGCGCCCAATTCACGGGGACGGAACATGAACGATCCAAACACCTCGCGCTGGATGACCGAGGACCATAAAATGCTCGCCGACCTCACGAGCCGTTTCATCGAAACCGAATGGGCGCAGCACTTTGACCGCTGGCGCAGGCAAGGCGAGATGGACCGGTCGACGTGGCACCAGGCGGGCGAGCTTGGACTGCTCTGCCCGAGCATACCGGAAGAATTCGGCGGAGCGGGCGGGGATTTCGGGCACGAGGCGGTGATCGTTATCGAAGCCGCCCGCGCGAACCTAGCCTCCTGGGGCAACGGGATCCACTCCGGAATAGTCGCGCACTACATCCTCGCCTACGGTACCGAGGAGCAGAAGAGGCGTTGGCTTCCCGGAATGGCGACGGGTGAGTTGGTCGGTGCGCTCGCCATGACGGAACCATCCGGCGGCTCGGACGTGCAGGGAATCAGGACCAGGGCGATACGCGATGGAAACGCCTACAGGCTGACCGGACAGAAAACATTCATCACCAACGGGCAGCACGCAAATCTCATCCTGGTCGCGGCGAAGACCGATCCGGAAGAGAATGCACGGGGCATCTCACTGGTCGCCGTCGAAACCGAAGGTGCCGAGGGCTTCACACGCGGCCGCAATCTCGAGAAGATCGGCTGCCACGCAGCGGACACATCGGAGCTGTTTTTCGACAATGTCGGAATTCCTCCCGAACACGTTCTTGGCGGACAGGAGGGACAGGGATTCTATCAGATGATGCGACAGCTCCCCCAGGAACGGCTGATCATCGGCTGCGGGGCCGTCGGAGCCATGGAGGGCGCGGTGGAACGCACGATCGCCTACGCGCGGGAGCGGGAAGCGTTTGGCGGACCCATCATGCGGTTCCAGAACACGCGGTTCAAATTGGCCGAGTGCCTCACCAGAACCACTGTGGCGAGGGCTTTTCTGGACCAGTGCATCGAGGAACACATCCAGGGCCGCCTGACAGCGGAAAGGGCGGCCATGGCCAAATATTGGCTGACAGACACGCAGGGCCAGGTGCTGGACGAGTGTGTTCAACTGCATGGCGGGTACGGATACATGCAGGAATATGCGGTTGCGGAAATGTGGGCGGATGCGCGGGTGCAGCGCATCTATGGCGGAACGAACGAGATAATGAAGGAACTGATCGCGAGGAGCTTCGCGGACGGGCGGGAGTGAATATGATCCGCGCCCGGACATACACTCATGTGGCCTGGCCGGATCCGGAGTCTCCGGAGACAGCCCCCAAAGTCCGCTTCACCCATTCGCCGATTGACCCTTGGCGTTCGATTTCTTTCGGATTAGGAACGAGTGATCCCGGCTCCCCGCATTCCGACCCCGCGATCTCCGGGAATTTACGAAGGCGACGGGCCTACAGCACAGGCGCGACCCTGGAGAACGCAACAGATGACCATAAAGCTTTACTGTTTTGGCGAATCCGGCAACGCCTACAAGGCGGCCCTGGCACTGGAGCTCTCCGGTTTGGCCTGGAAACCGGAATTCGTCGATTTCTTCAACGGCGAGACGAGAGGCCGGGATTACAGGGATGGCGTCAATGAAATGGGGGAAGTTCCGGTGTTGGTCGACGGAGACACGAAGCTCAGCCAATCCGGCGCGATCCAACAGTACGTCTCGGACAAAACCGGCAGGTTCCGCGGACATGACGACGCGCGCTATGAAGTGCTCCGCTGGGTACTGTGGGACAACCACAAGCTATCCAGCCAGACAGGCATGACGCGCTTCCTGATGAACTTCGTTCCGGCGGACAGACGGCCGGACGGCGTGGTTTCCTTCATGAAGGGTCGGCTGAAGTCGGCATACCAAGTGCTCGAAACGCATTTGAGGGGTCGGAACTGGATCGTGGGCGAGGAACTGACAAACGCCGACATCTCATGCTGTGGGTATCTTTACTACCCCGAGCCTTTCGGTTTCGAACGCTCGGACTGGCCCAACATCGACGCGTGGCTGAAGCGTATCAGCGAATTGCCTGGCTGGAAGCATCCCTATGACCTGATGCCCGGCAACCCCGGAGACAGGGCCTGAAAGAGGATCCGCCCTAATGGCTGAAGCCTACATCTATGACGCCGTGCGGTCGCCACGCGGAAAAGGCCATAGCGGTGGTTCGCTTCATGAAGTGACATCGGCCAAACTGTCGGCGGATATGTTGAATGCGCTGAAAACCCGCAACGATCTTGACGGACACGCGGTCGAGGACGTGATCTGGGGTAACGTGACCCAGATCGGCGAGCAGGGCGGATGCCTGGCAAGAACGGCGGTGCTCGCCTCCGAACTTGATGAGTCGATTCCGGGCGTCTCGATCAATAGGTTCTGCGCTTCCGGCCTCGAAGCGGTCAACATGGCGGCAAACCAGATCCGTGGCGGTGCCGGAGATGCCTATATCGCGGGCGGCGTCGAGATGATGGGACGCGTTCCGATGGGTAGCGACGGTGCGGCGGTTGCGGCTGACCCGACAGTCGCGATGAAGGTATATTTCGTTCCGCAGGGCATCAGTTCCGACATCATCGCAACCGAATATGGGTTCAGCCGCGACGACGCGGACGCGCTGGCTGTCCGTAGCCAACAGCGCGCCAAGACCGCCTGGGATGAGGGAAGGTTCCGGAATTCAATCATCGAAATCAAGGACATCAATGGCCTTTCGATCCTCGATCACGATGAATACATGCGGCCGGAAACAGACATGCAGGCGCTCGGGTCGCTGGAACCGAGTTTCAGGGAGCTCGGTGAGACCACCCCGGGTTTCGACAGAATCGCCCTGATGAAATATCCGCATCTGGAACGCATAGAACACATACACCACGCGGGAAACTCAAGCGGAATCACCGACGGTGCCGCAGCCGTCCTTCTGGGCAACAAGGCTTACGGCGAGCGGAACGGGCTGAAGCCGCGCGCACGGATTGTCGGGACCGCAAAGATCGGCACCGATCCCACAATCATGCTGACAGGTCCGGTGCCGGTCACCCGGAAAATACTTGCGGAGAACGGTCTGGAGATCGCGGATATCGATCTCTTCGAGGTGAACGAAGCGTTCGCGTCCGTCGTTTTACGATTCATGCAGGCGTTCGATGTCACGCCCGACATGGTGAACGTGAATGGCGGCGCCATCGCGATGGGCCATCCGCTGGGCGCCACAGGTGCCATGATTCTCGGAACCCTCCTCGACGAGCTTGAACGCGCGGACATGGAAACCGGACTGGCAACGCTCTGCATCGGTTCGGGGATGGGTGCCGCAACCGTAATCGAACGCCTGTGACCGGAGAGGTGGCCGGAGGTGACATGCGTGGCGGAACACAAATCCAAACCGGCGATGACCTGAAAGGGCCAGGGCAATGGTGGACTTCTCCTATTCAGTGGATGATGTCGGCGTCGCCACGATAGTCTGGGACCTTCCGGGCCGGTCGATGAACGTGCTCTCACAGACCGGCATCCAGCAGCTCAGCGACCGGATCGACGAAGCTCTGGCCGACGATTCCGTCAACGGCATCATACTTACCAGCGCGAAGGAAACCTTCGCGGCCGGCATGGATCTGAACGTTCTGGCGGGAATGCGGGACGAAGCCGGCGACAGGCCGGCGCAGAGCCTGACTGAACAGATCATGAGGATGCACGACGTTCTCAGAAAGATCGAGCGGGCGGGAATGGATCCCGCCACATTGAAGGGGGGCAAGCCGATCGCGGCCGCCCTCCCGGGAACGGCGTTGGGGGTCGGCTACGAGATCGCGCTCGCATGCCACCACATTTTCTGCGCCGACAGCCCAAACGCGCGGATCGGGCTACCCGAAATCCAGGTGGGCCTCTTTCCGGGCGCGGGAGGCACAACACGGCTGGTTCGAAGGTTAGGCGTGATGGCCGCGGCGCCCTTTCTGCTTGAAGGCAGATTAACCGACCCGAAGACGGCGGAGAGCGTCGGACTGATCGACAGCGTCGTCGACGACCCGATCGCCGCGGCGAAATCATGGATACTGGATGCCCGGGAAGAAGATCTGGTCAAGCCATGGGATACAAAGGGTTACCGTATGCCCGGCGGCTCTCCCTACCATCCGGACGGCTACATGGCCTCTATCGGACTCGTGGCGATGGCGCACGGAAAGACGTACGGTGTTTATCCGGCCGCGAAGGCGCTGCTTGCGGCGATCCATGAGGGTGCCCTCGTGCCATTCGACACAGCGCTGAGGATAGAGGCCCGGCAATTCGTGTCGGTTCTGATGAATCCATCAAGCGGCGCCATGATACGTTCGCTGTTCATCAACAAACAGGCACTCGAAAAGGGGGCGAACCGACCGAAAGCGCCGGACCAGCCGGTCAGCAGGCTTGGCATCATCGGCGCCGGTATGATGGGAGCGGGCATCGCGCTTGTCTCCGCACGCGCGGGAATCGATGTGGTACTGGTCGACCTGACACAGGAAGCGGCCGACAGGGGCATGGCGGTGACCGAAACCTATATGGACAGGAACGTCAGTCGCGGCAAAGCGACCGAGAGGATGAAGGCCGAGATTCTGAATCGCATTACCGCCACGACGGAAATCGAGGCACTCGCGGGGGCGGATCTGGTTGTCGAGGCGGTATTCGAGGACCCTCAGGTGAAGGCCGGGATCACGGGGAGGGTTGAAGCCATTGTCGGGCGGGACTGCGTCCTCGCCTCGAATACGTCCACCCTTCCGATCAGCGATCTGGCCAAATCAAGCGCACGTCCTGGCCGGTTCATCGGCATTCACTTTTTCTCTCCGGTCGAAAAAATGAGGCTCGTGGAGATCATCAGAGGGCGCGAGACCGATGAAGGAGCGGTGGCCAGGGCACTCGACTACGTACGCCAGATCCGGAAGACGCCGATCGTGGTCAACGACGCCCGGTTCTTTTTCGCCAACCGCTGCATCATTCCTTACGTTAACGAAGGCATCCGCATGGTCGCTGAGGGCGTGGCACCCGCACTTATCGAAAACGCGGCCAAACTGCTCGGTTTTCCTTTGGGACCACTGCAGCTTGTCGATGAGACCTCGATTGACCTCGGAGCCAGGATCGCACGGGCGACGAAGGCGGCGAAGGATGGCGACCATACGAACGGAATCCCTGACGATCTACTCTTCTGGATGGAGCGCGAGGGCCGGCTGGGCCGCAAGGCCAAAGCGGGATTCTATGTCTATGATGAAGGCGGCAGGCGCCAGCGACTCTGGGAAGGACTTGGGCGAAGGTATCCGATAGACTTGTGCCAGCCGGATATAACCGTCGTGCGGCAGAGGCTGCTTCTCGTTCAGGTACTTGAAGCGGTTCGCTCACTGGAGGAGGGGGTGCTGACCGATGTCCGTGAAGGTGATGTCGGCGCCGTTCTCGGCTGGGGATTTCCGCCGTGGTCAGGAGGGCCATTTTCGTGGCTTGACATGATTGGCCCCAAAACCGCAGTGGAGATGTGTGAACAGCTGGAAGCCCGGCACGGCCCCAGATTTCGCGTGCCGGATCTATTGAGGGAGACGGCGGCCCGGGGAGCGGGTTTCTATATATCTGGGGAAGCGTAGACGCGGGCCGCGCGGTAGCCGAGCGCTCTCCGGCCAGAGCCGGCAGACGGATCAGGGTCGCGCCCGGGGCTCAACTCCCAAGCGCCTGACATCCGGGCCGTCACAGCAGCCCGACGGAGCCCCCGATCTACGGTATGGCTTCCTCGGCTCCCTGCCTCACGCGTGCCAGAAAACCTCCCGAAAGCATGATCAACGCGATCCCGGCGGCTCCCATGGCATCAAGCCGGTCGTTCAGGACCACGTAGCCCCAAAACGCCGCGAACACCAATAGCGTATATTCAAACACCGTCACGAAGGTCGCCTCAGCCAGAAGATACCCACGAGTGATCAACCCCACGCCAATCACGGAACCGATCGCCTGAACTGAAATCAGCGCGAGTAACTCCCAGGTCACCGGCACCCATCCACGCGACAGGAACCCATCCGGGCCATCCGGCGCGTCCAAACCAAAGATCGAGAGCCAGATACATCCCGCAAAGCCCCAAAACAGCATGGCGACAAAAAAACCGAGGAGAAGCGTCAGGCTTCCCTCCCTGAGACAGATACCGCGGGTAGCGACCGCCCCCAACGCATAGAAGGCACCAGCGGCGACAGGCATAAGCGTCGCGGATGAAACATCGCTGAAATCCGGTCGCAGCACCAGCAGGACACCGAGAAACCCCACAATCGCGGCGATCACGTTCACCGCCCCGACCCTTCGCCCGAACACGATTACACTGACTATAAGCACGAATATCGGTGCGGTGAACAGGCCTGCCGCAGCCTGCGCGACGGGAAGAAAGGCAAGTGAGCCAAAGTAGAATACCATGGAGACCGAAACCAGCAGGCTGCGCAGGGTCACGGCCCACAGGCGCTTCGGTGTGACCGGCCACCCGCAAAGTCTCGAGATCACCAGAATCAGGGGAATGGCCATACAGGCACGCACCAGATGGAGCTGCCAAAGACCGGCAAGCTCGGCGATCAGGATCACAAAATTGTCGATCAATCCGATCAGCGCCATTGCCGCGACGATGCAGGACGCCGCGGCCAAAGGCGTGGGGATGGCGGAGGTTTTCATTTCCGTGCCTGTAATCCGTCTTTGCAATCCGGGCAAGCTGAGGTGATACTCGATCCAGCGGCAGCAGGAGCGCAGGGAAATTCCGCATGGGTTGGATGGCTGATGAGACCGGGCTGGATCGGCGAAAGGCGAATTTTGTTCCCCTTACACCCCTCAGCCATCTCAACCGCGCCGCAATGGTCTTTCCTGACCGCGAGGCGATAGCCTACGGTAGCCAGCGCACGACCTACCGGGACTACCATGCGCGATGCTCGCGATTGGCCTGCGCACTGAAATCCGCAGGACTGAATTCAGGTGACGTCGTCGCCACGCTTCTCCCCAACATCCCTGCACAGCTGGAGGCACATTTCGGTGTACCGGCATGCGGAGCGGTTCTGAACACGATCAATGTCCGTCTGGACGTGGACACGGTGAGTTACATTCTCGAACATGGCGGCGCAAAAGCCATTCTGGTGGATACCGCTTTTCTGGATCTGGCAGAAACGGCGGTCGCCGGAATGGCCGACGGCGGGCCACTGATCATCGAAGTCGCCGATTCTCAGGCGGGTCTTTGCGCCAGCGGACGGCACATGGAATACGAGGAGTTCATCTCGGACGGTGATCCGGGGTTTGAGTGGCGGATGCCTGACGACGAATGGGAAAGTCTGGCCCTCAACTACACGTCCGGAACGACGGGACGGCCAAAAGGCGTGGTCTACCATCACCGCGGCGCGTATCTCATGACGATGGGAACCGTGATTTCCTGGCGATTGACCCTATACCCGCGCCTGCTCGCGGTCGTGCCGCTTTTTCACTGCAACGGCTGGAACCATACCTGGATGGCTCCCCTACTCGGCGGTACGGTCATCTGCTGCCGTGATGTAACCGCCGCGAAAATTTACGATGCGATCGCCGACGAGGGCGTAACCCATTTCGGAGGGGCGCCAATTGTCCTGAGTATGATCATCAACGCGCATGAAGGGGATCGCCGCGACTTCGACCATATAGTGGAAATCCTTACCGCGGGCGCACCGCCGCCGGCGGCCACCCTTCAGGCCATAGAACCTCTCGGTTTCGATGTAACCCAGGTTTACGGTCTTACCGAAACCTACGGCCATGTAACCGAATGCCTTTGGAACGGTCCGTCATGGGACTGCCTTTCCGAAGAGGAGCGGTTCGCCATAAAGGCGCGGACGGGCATCCTGATGCCGATGATGGAGGAAATCACGGTCATGGACCCTGGCACACTGACCCAGACGCCGATGGACGGAAAGACCAAGGGCGAGATCATGATCCGCGGCAACTCGGTGATGAAGGGTTATCTGAAAAATCCGACGGCGACGGATAGGGAATTCACCGATGGATTCTTCCATTCCGGCGACATAGCGGTTCAGCACCCTGACGGCTACATCCAGATAGTCGACCGCACCAGGGACATCATCATCTCGGGTGGCGAAAATGTCAGTTCCGTGGAGGTCGAGGGCGTGCTCATGCATCATCCTGCCGTTCTACTTTGCGCGGTGGTGGCGAAGCCTGACAGGAAATGGGGTGAGGTTCCCTGCGCTTTCATTGAGCTAAGGGAAGGCAAAATGGTCGCGGAGGCGGAACTTGTCGCCTTCGCCCGTGAGAGGCTTGCGGGTTTCAAGACACCAAAGGCGGTCGTGTTCCGGGAACTACCGAAAACCGCCACGGGCAAGATCCAGAAATTTGAACTGCGCGAGATCGCGAAGAGGTTGTAATCCGGCGGCTGCGCAACATGATCTGAACAGCGCCCATGACGCGTGCCCAAGACACTTCGCCAATTCGTCGGTCCCGGAGACCGTCATGACGATCTACAGTCGCGACCCCCGCTTTGGGCGATGGATTATCATCACCGCCCCGGGTCATTAACCACCCCTTGGCAGATTCCAAAGTCCGCAGTATTGTTCATCCAGGTTACCGATCGGGACGGTGTTTTCCAAAACGACGAATGACTGCGCTTGAGCAATACCAGCGGCTGGAGTTTCCGGGTGTGTGGCGGGCATCGCCCGAACATCAGCGCAAGAATGTCGTTGTCTGTCTGGGAAACGCAACCCTGATCATATACGACTACGCTGACCAACCTCTGACACACTGGTCGCTGCCCGCATTGATTCGGCTGAACGGAAATAGCAGACCGGCGGTATTCGCCCCCGGAGCCGACTCGACGGAGGAACTGGAAGTCAGCGACGATTCCATGATTGACGCGATCGAGCAGGTACAGAGAGCCGTCGAAAGGCAGGGACCCAGAAACCTTAGGCCGCGACTTACCATCATTGCGTTCACTATCTGCGCTGCACTTGTTCTATGCATGGCATGGCTTCCGGAGCTTCTGGTTAACCATGCCGCGACATTGGTTCCTGCTGCAAAGCGGGTTGAGTTGGGCGAGCGTCTTCTCATCCAGATCCAGCGTATTTCCGGAGTCCCGTGCCATACCCCCAGCGGGACGGCTGCGCTTGATCGGCTCCACGCCAGGCTACTGGGTGACAGACCCGGACGGCTGGTTGTCCTGCCAAATGGAGTTGCGCGGACCAACCATTTACCGGGAGGTCTGCTTCTGCTTGACCCAGCACTTGTTGAGGATCATGAAGCGCCTGATGTGGTGGCGGGCTACGTGATCGCCGAGGCGATCCGCGCGAGCGCCAGGGATCCGGTCGCCCGCATTCTGGAACAGGCCGGTCTGGTGGCCGCGTTCCGGTTGCTAACCACGGGCGACGTAACCGAAAGCGTTCTTCTGGCGCAGGCTGGGGCGTTGCTGTCACAGCCGTATGAACCGGTTCGCAGCGAAACGCTCCTCGAGCGTTTCCGTTCGCTCGGAATTCCCGCAAGTCCATATGCGATGGCCGTCAGCAGGTTCGACGAAGAGGCTCTGGCACTGGCGAATTCCGCTTCCGGTGGTAACTCGCCAGTGCTTTCCGATACCGATTGGGTAAACCTTCAACGGATCTGCGGCTGAAACGTCCCGGGTCGCCGTTCTGGAAGAGCGATAACTGGGTTCAGGTCGATCTCGCGGCCACTCTTGAGGGATTCCGGGCCAGTAGGGCCAATCGCGAAACCCGTATCCCGATTTGGGTCACAGGGATGACCGGTTTTGCGGTCGCTGTCCTCGGTTCCGGACTGATTTTACCCGGAGTCCTGATCGGACTGCCGGATTGATTCCCGGGAGCGATGCTGGCCCAAAAGAACCTCCGCACAAAAGAAAACGCGCACGATATCTGCCGCCGTTCGCCCGGATACGCTATCGCTATTCACGTGGTCAGGCGCTGCGGCGGCAAGGACAGGCCCGTAATCCGTGTGACATGGCGGGTGCTGAAAGTCACAGTGGCCCGGTCCCCCAATTCGGCGCCAACGGCCGTAGCCATCCCTGATGTTCAGGCGTCATCGCGATCCGAAACCGACGATTCCGTGCCCGGTTCAGGGCCCGCCGTTCCGGAGGCTCCCGTGGGGTCGGTAACCGCGAGCGCTTCCGCCAGATCGATGCCACCGGAATAAAGCGCACGGCCCACTATAGCTCCGTCAAGCGGTGCGCCGCATGAAGCAAGCGCGGACAGATCGGCCAGCGAACTGATTCCCCCGGAGGCGATGACGGGAATCCCCACCCTGTCCGCCATCATCGCCGTAGCTTCAATGTTAGGCCCCAGCATCGCACCGTCGCGCTCGATATCCGTATAGATGATCGCGGCAACGCCGGCACCCTCGAACCTGAGGGCAAGTTCCACGGCCGAAATACCGGTATCCTCCAACCACCCCCTGGTCGCGACACGTCCGTCCCGAGCATCAATGCCAACCGCGACCCGCCCCGGAAAAGAGGCGGCCGCCTCATCGACAAATTCCGGTTTCTCCACGGCCGCGGTCCCGAGAATGACCCGGGCGACACCCTGTTCCAGCCAGTGCTCTACGGTCGCCATATCCCGAATCCCACCGCCAACCTGAACCGAGCACGTGACCGCCGCCAGAATGGCGCCAATCGTTTCACTGTTCGCTGGATGGCCGGAAACGGCTCCATTCAGGTCAACCAGATGCAGCCAGTCACAGCCTTCATTCTGAAACCTGCGGGCCTGTTCCGAAGGATCGTCAGCATATACCGTAGCCTGATCCATGGCACCCCTCAGGAGTCGCACACACTGTCCGTCCTTTATGTCAATTGCGGGATATAGAATCATCATCCTGGTCCCATGGTCGGGAACGGGCGCGTCCCGTCCGTTCGTTCAACCACAAACGACACAGCCTTACGTCGAACCGCCCTGCCCTTCGACACGAGCCGGGATTCGGGTCGGCTATATCACTTCTCCAGCGCCGCTTGAGACGCACCGGGAGTGCCCGGAGAACCACCACCGCGGCCACCGACACGGCCTCCAGCCGCATCATTGACCAATGTCTCGGCATTGCCGCCGCCTATTCTATCAACGATCGCCCTGGCCGTCGGATCATCCATCGCCCCGAGTTCTTTCAGTACGGTTGACCTTAGCGCACAATGCCTTTCCCCGCATCTACCCAGCTCAACGATCACATCATCATCGGCAACCGTCGCCAGGGCCCGGACTAAATCCCCATTGGGATTTACGGCAAGAAGAGACAGTAGACCGGGTTTTGCGGCTGCGTGCCCAAGCAGGCCCATCGTGATCAGTGCGGCCTTTCACACCGACAGGTCCGGATCATTCCTGCCTCTCTGCAGAATCCATATCGGTGGAGATACCCACCGCGCCAGCGAAAATGCCCGTGCGCGAACGATCGGCCTCCCATCCGCAAGCCATTCCTTGATCTGCCACAGACTAAATCGGACTTTGAGGGTGACCGCCGCCTTCAGGGCATGCGGCAGCAGCACCGGGGCCAGACCACTTTCCTCGACAATGCACCTGACCGTATCCCGCGACTGTTCCGTTCCAATGTTCGCCAGGGTTTCCAATGCCAGAAGCTGCTCCCTGCATGGACTGTTTATGCCAAATCCCCGGAAGCGGGACCAGAGATTCCGGAGCGCCGGAACGGCGTCGTCCGCGAGCCCTCGCGACAGGACCTGGTCGCACAAAGCCTCCAGTTTGGCGAGGTTCTCATGAGCGATCCCCTCGATGACCTGCCGGTCGTCAAGGGCGACCGGGTCAAACGCAGTTTCAGGTATGGGGACTGGCCCGCCACATTGTGTTCGGACGGGCGCGTCGAACAGATCTCCCTGCAGGATATCGGTAACTCGCAATCCCGTCATCGCTTCACCTTAGCGGCCAAGGACCACCTACTCCATCGCAGACTTCACTGCCAGTTTGCGCTTACCGGGTCCAGTACCTAGAGATGGCCCTGGAGCGAAATGGAAGCGGGCCGACCCCGATCCGGTCCACATCGTCGATCCGGCGGTTACCCGAAAGTGTCACCGGACACCATTGTCCCGAGACCAGCGCTCAGGGCCATATTCCATCAGGACGGATCGGCCGGCAATTGCTATAACGCGAACCGTCGCCTCCTGTCCGTCGGAGTCCCTTAGGTCGAGTGGCTCACCGAGTGCGAACGGCACCGGCTGCTGAAGTCCGCCGTTGATGGCGATGTTGTCCGCATAGAGGTATTTGCGGTCACGCCCGTCCATAATCGGATTCAAGCGGCCCCGAAGGATCGGCACGCGGCCTGCGTCATTCGGGAAGATGACTGCACCGCCATCAGGCAGTTCAGTCAATTCAACATCGAGTGGTCCATCCATCGGTATCCAGGCGCCTTCCACATGCGCGGCAAACCCGCTTGTGGCGACGAAGACGGTCATCGGCGATTGCGCCGAGTACAGGTCAAGTATCGCCATACCGTTTTCGTCCGTGACCGCGTTCTTCCACGTCCTGTCGGGATATAGCGCGAGAACGTCAGCTCCCGCGACCGGTCGACCCTTGGACCGGACAGTGACGATGCAGTCCGCCACTCCCCAGTCAAACTCGTGCAGTTCCCTCCATGGAATCAGTCTGTCCGTTCCCCGACGCTGGGATTGGTCACCGCCGTAGACGACGACTGAGGAACATCGTCGGGTCGATTGGGCAAGGTGTCTCCGGACCCGCCTGGAGCCGTCGAACAGGCTGGCCGATGCCGTCGCGGAGGATTTGGCTTCAACGATCGTGGTGCCGGTTGGGTTCTCGACAATCAGGTCGGCTTCCGCGCCGTTCCGGTCGCGGTAAAACGAGATTACGCTGTTGTCGCCCCGGTTGGCTTTATGCTTGGTGATCTCCGAGACCACCCACGTTTCGAAGATAGCGCCACGAAGCGGATGTGAGCCAAGTTGTTCGGGGGTACGAATTCCGAGTAACCAGCAGACGAGCCCGGTGTCGTAGAAATACAGCTTTGGCATTTTCACCAGGCGTTTACGAAGATTCGTGTGAAGGACAGGGAGGCGGAAAGCTATAAAGCTGGCTTCAAGGATGCTGAGCCATGCTTTCGCTGTCGGTTGCGAGATGCCGCAATCTCCGGCGATCGAGGAATGGTTCAACAATTGTGCCGTACGGCCGGCGCTGAGTGTCAGGAAACGCTGGAAAGTGGTTAGGTCACCCACATTACCGATCATCCGCACGTCGCGCTCGATGTAAGTGGCGATGTATGAGCCGAGCCAGTCCGATGCTTCCCTAGCCTCGTCGAATATGCGCGGATAGGAACCGGTGACAAGAGTCTGGTCGAGAGTCTCGGGATACCGGGGAAAACGTATGGTCTCACCTCTCGTCAGCGGAAACAGGTTGTACACCGCGGTCCGTCCCGCCAGCGACTGGCTGACCGATTCGAGCAGGGAGAGGTTTTGCGACCCAGTGAGAATCCAGCGACCCGGCACCGGGTCCGCGTCGATGATGCCCTGCAGGTATGAGAGCAGCTCGGGAACTCTCTGGACCTCGTCGATAACCGCGCCCTCCGGAAACTGGGCAAGGAAGGCACGGGGATCTTCAGCGGCGAAGGCACGTATGTCAGGTGCTTCGAGCGTCTCATACCGATGCTGCGGGAATAGGGCCCGGCACAGCGTTGTCTTTCCGCTCTGTCGGGGTCCGGTCAGCGTGATGGACGGCGAGGTCCGCGCCGCCTCGGTCAACCGTTGAGCAAGGTCACGTGCGATCATGGCGCATATGATAGTGCTGGATCAGTCTAAATCAATATATAATTTTGAAATAGCCTAT
Organism: Paracoccaceae bacterium; assembly: GCA_965221405.1. Taxonomy (GTDB): domain Bacteria; phylum Pseudomonadota; class Alphaproteobacteria; order Rhodobacterales; family Rhodobacteraceae; genus JAPOUP01. Next base: position 897,304 of record CBDCSE010000001.1, read on the forward strand.
AATCAAATATCCCCGGCGCCGATTGATCCCTTCCATACGTGGCGGCGAATTCACCGGTCTCGCCGAAAACATCGCGCGCAATGAGCGAAACGTGCCGTGGTGCTGGCGGCCTCAAGCCGGTCATCGGTCACGAAGAAGAGCCGCCAGCTTCGCGAAAATCCGGTCGTTCGCAACGATGGCTCCCCCGGACTCCAGTGGACACGCGTCCGGCAGCATTGCTTCGACGAAGCCACCCGCTTCCCTCACGAGCAGAAGTCCGGCAGCCATGTCCCAGGGCTTGAGGCTGCGTTCCCAGCTGCCCTCAAAGCGACCGGCGGCCACGTAGGCGAGATCCAGTGCCGAAGACCCTGTGGACCGCACGCCTGAGCAGCTGGGTGAAACTCGCTCGATGTCACGCATTTTTTCCGGCAAGGCGGGAAGCGCGGCAAACGGAAGACCTGTGGCGAACAGCGCCTCCTCCATGCGGTGCCTGCCGGAAACCCTCAGACGGCTCTGGTTCATCCAAGCGCCCCGTCCCTCCTCGGCGACGAACATCTCGTCTCTTGTCGGATCGTAGACAACGCCCGCGACCACCGCTCCCTTACGCTCAAGCGCGATCGAAATCGACCAATGCGGTAGCCCGTGCAGAAAGTTCGTCGTACCGTCAAGCGGATCAACGATCCAGCGACGTGTCCGGTCGGCACCCTGCGCCGCTCCCCCCTCCTCTCCCAGCCAACCGTAATTCGGGCGCGCACCACGAAGATCTTCCTCGATTACCTTTTCCGCAGCGACGTCCGCTCGGCTGACAAAGTCACCCGCGCCCTTGACCGACACCTGAAGGTTCTCGACTTCGCGGAAATCCTTTGAAAGCGAACGTCCCGCCCTACGCGCCGCCTTTACCATGAGGTTGAGATTCGCGCTGCCCTGCATGCCGTGACTCCCGTGAACGCCGACCCGGCATAGACCCTATCGCCGCAATCTCCAAGTGCCTATCGGGGAACCTTCTTCAGGTCGCGAACCTCGGCAAAACGCCATACCCGTTCATCACCCCAAAACGGCGCGGGGAAACCATGTCTGGAGGGATATCCCGATCAGGCCAGCCAGCGATCCGACAGATGATCTGAAACATCGCCGAATCCATGGCCCGATGCTCGCATTGATACTGATCCAGAACACTATGGCGCCTATATTCTCACCAGCATACGAGGGGGATTACATAGGGGAGCATCTTGTACAATAATCGCGATTCCTGTGGCCGTGGCCAGCCCCCCGCGCCCGCCAGGATGCCGATACCGGATCCCTAAGTTTCCGGGACGGATCCGTGCGCCATGATGTGGCGGAATTTCGCGGCTTCTGGCCCGGCGGACACCGTCCGCGAATGGGCGGGTGCAACGTCCCCTCCGGAGGGCGGCGTCGGCGGCGAACGGTGGTGCCGGAACCGGTGGTCAGATCGTGAGCCGTATAAGCCATTCAGCCGTCAGGCCCGTTACGCTGCCTTGAGGTCCCCACCGACTACTCCGCGCATCGCAGCCAGTTCATTTATAGGCGCTACGCCGTTTCATTGAATTGTTCCATGCCCCTCTCAGCGTCAGCCCGCATTTTCACACCAGTGCGCATCGCGGCACCTTCGCGCTCTATCAAGTTTCGCATCGCCGCCGCCTCCTCGGCAGCTGTCAATCCGTCAAGCCGCACGATGCAGGGATGCGGCAGAAGCGCAAAGACAAGCTCCCCGAAGGCCTTTTCCTAGGTGACGAGGACGCGACGCAGGCATCAAGGAGAAACTTCACGAAGCCTCGCGAACGACAATGCGTTCATGTACATGTTCGCCCGCCAGCGAGCGATGGGCAAACACCAGACATGCCTGAATGTCCTCCGGCTCCAGAAACGGATACTCGCTGAGTATCGTCTCCGCGGTGTCCCCAGACGCCAGCTTGCCCAGCACATGCTCCACGGCGATGCGCATGTCGCGGATGATCGGTTTGCCGCCGAAGATGTCAGCGCGAACGGTGATGCGGTTCAGCAGTAAGTTCTCCTCTGTCATTTACTTCTCCAGTGTTTCCAATCGGAAAGAGTGGTTACAGGCTTGCATTCTGAGGCCAGGCGGCCCACATGTTCTATAGACTTCTGTAGACGTAGGAGAACATCACATTAACATGAAGCGCGAAACGGAGCGGTGCGACGCGCTGGCGGAGGACTCAGGCGCATCGAGGGCCGCCGTGGTCAGGCAGCTTGCCGCCGAAGGGCTGGTGACCAGGCGCGTGGCTGACAGAGCGGCCGGGCAGGGTTGAAAGTCGATCCCCTTAAATACGTTGCGGATTTCTGGAAAAACGGCATAATTGACTGGTCAACAGAGAATGGTACATCTCCTCCAGAAAGGCACAGGCGCCAGTGACCCATTATCTTCTTCCTGTTGCGGATGAGATACTTCGTCTCTCGAAGACCGAGGGCCGGGAACTCACCCCACTTCAATTGATGAAACTGTCCTACATCTGCTACGGCTGGTACAGTGCCACTGACGGTGCCCGGTTGTTCCAAGAACGTATCGAAGCGTGGCGCTACGGTCCTGTCATGCCTGCGCTTTACCACCAGACAAAACGCTGGGGTCGGGGCCCGATCCCGGAAATTCCGGACTCCCGACCTACTTCAATCGAGAAAAGCCTGTCGGTGTACCTGAGAGCTGTGATCGATCGTTACGGCCATCTAACCGGGCGCCAGCTATCAAGCCTGACTCATCAGAAAGGATCCCCCTGGGATCAGGTTTACCGGCCCGGCGTTCCGGACATCGAGATTCCGCATGATGTCATTGCCCGGTACTACAAAGCGAAGTTAGATGACTACACCGCCACAGCTTCCACCGCCTGAAACGCTGCGAGAGACCCACCAGTCTTTCCAGGAAGAGCAAAGCTGGCAAAACGAGCAAAAGCTTGCGAACCGAAAAGTCAGCAATCGGATTATATTCCCCCGGTGCCACTCCGAAGCGCAACGCCCGGCCCTTCCCTCCGCTCGGGCTACGCCCTCGCTCCGGGAAGGGCCGGGCGTTGCGCTTTCCGCGCCCCCCGACCCCCCCGATTCCGCACGGGAACGGCTCGGTCCCTTCGGATCCGAGCCTAACCGGCACCTCCGGGCGGCGCAAGGCATGCCGGCAGGCGCGCCGGGGAAGGCCCGCGGCGCGTGGGGGACGATCCGGACGCCGGAGGTTCCCTCAGGGAGGCCGCGCCAGCCGGAACGCCTCGGCCGGCGTCAGGTAACCCAGGACCTTGCGCGGACGCGCGTTCAGCCGGTCCTGGACGGCGCTCACCTCCGCATCCGTCACTTTCCGGAAGTCCGTGCCCTTGGGAAGGTACCCCCGCACCAGGCCGTTGGTGTGCTCGTTCAGGCCCCGCTCCCACGAGTGGTAGGGGCGGGCGAAGAAGAACCTTGCGCCGAGCGCCCCGGCCACCCGCGCGTGGTCCGCGAACTCCCTGCCGTTGTCGGCGGTGACCGTGTGCACCGCGCCGCGGTGCGGCCCCGGAAGGCCGGTCATGGCGGCCCCGACCGCGGCCGCCGTCTTCCTGTCGACACGCCGCAGGAGCGTGTATTTCGTGGCCCGGTCAACCAGGGACACCACGGCCCCGCTGTGGCCGGCGCCCACGATCGTGTCCGCCTCCCAGTCGCCGACCCGCGCCTTCGCCTCCACCAGCGCCGGGCGCCCGGGGATGTCCACCCGGCCCGGGATGTGCCCCCGGCCCGCGTGGGCCCCGCCCTTCCGGTTCGGCCTCTTTCCCCGGCGCCGCAGGTGCCGCCAGAGCCGGCCCCCGGCCCTGCGGTCGGCGTGGACGTGCCGGTAAATCCACTGACGCCCCGCCACCGGGTGGCCCTCCAGGCGCAGCCGCCCGGAGACCTGCTCGGGGCTCCATCCCTCGGCCAGCCGCTCCTCCACCAGAGCCCACAGCCCCGGCGTCATCTTCCTGGGCACCGACGACGCCGCGCGGCGCCGCGCCTCGGACCTCCGCTGCGCCTGGGCGTGCCGGTAGCCCCGGGCTCCGCCGTTGCGCCGGATCCCGCGCGGGACCGATGACGGACTGCGCCCCAGCTGGCGGGCGATCGCCCCGCCGGAAAGCCCGCTTTTCATCAGGGCGTGGATCTGGCATCTCTCGGGGTGGGTCAGGTGGCGGTAGCCCTCGGGCATGGCGGTCTCCTTCGCGCAACGAAGGGACTGTCGCCGCCATCCGGCCGATTCGCAACATCATGCGTCGATACGATCACCATTCACCCACATAGGGTGTTGCACTTCACTGTGGAACGGGGGTTCCTAGTATCCCAGCCTCATTGAATTGCCGGGTATAGGGATTTCAGCCTGATCCGCGCGTCCTCGATCCGGAACCGCCAGTCGACGGGTTTCGCCGAGCCGTTGCGGCGCCGCTGCCATGCGGCGACCTCGCGCACCATCGTCCCGCGGTCCGGGATCCGGCGGTCAAGGCACTGCCGGGAGAGGACGTTGATCCCGGTCTCGGCCATGTTCAGCCAGGAGCCGTGCTTCGGCGTGTGGTGGACCTCGAAGCGGTCGGCGAGCCGCGACGCCTCCGCCGGCCCGGAGGCCCCGTGGAGCGTCGACAGCCTGTGGGTGTCGGGGCTGGCCATGACGGGCACGGTCCGCCTGCCGGGCAGGTGGACGTCGGCCATGTCCACGGGGAGCCGGGCGAAGTCCCGCCTCCTGCGGCGGTCGGTGACCTCCACGTGGCGCCAGGCGCCGGGAGGGGCGCAGGCCATGAACAGGTTCGCCGTTCCGTTGCGCCCGTACCCGAAGCCGTATGCCGCCGGCTGCCCGGGCCGCGCCGGTATCGGCGTCCGCGTCTCCTTCGTCTGCTGTTCCGGGGTCCCGTCCATGCAGACCAGGACGGTGTCGTCGTCATACCCGCGGGCGTAGACCTTGAGCACATCCTCCATGGCGGCGACGAACCCGGCGCTCGCCTTCGGCGGGATGCACCGGCATTCCTTCAGCCAGGGCCTGATGCCGTTTTTTCCGGAGCCTGCCGGACCGTCTCCCGGCCGATGCCGTCGACGACCTCCAGCTCCACCAGCCGGTCGCCCGGCAGCTTCAGGGTCCATCGCGCCTGCCCCTCGGGCGGCTCCGGGCAGCCCGGCATCGCCAGCGTCGCCTGGCCCTCCCCGCCAGGCCGGGGCCTATTCCGGTTCGAATGGACCCTGCGGTTCAGGGCCGCGTCCAGGCCCTCGAGAACGCACTGCCCGCCCGTCCGCTCCGCCGTCGCCACGCTGGCCCCAGGCGCGTCCGCGATCCTCGCGTCGGTCCAGCCGCCGTTCGGACGGCCCCCGTCGGCCAGAAGCAGGACATGCGCCCGCCTGCGCCGTTCCCCCGGACCCCTGCCGCCGCCGGCGATGTCCTTCAGCCGCGCGCGCCCGTGCGCCTCAAGCCGCACCCTGCAGATCTTCCTGCCTGCCTGTTCCATGGCCTGTCTCCGAAATGCCCCCTGACGCCGCCCGGGGCGGCCGGAAGGTCTGTTGTCCAATGTTGCGGTCGGGAGCGTAACCCGTCCCGGGCCAGGATGGAACCGGCAATTCAATGAAGATGGGATACTAGGATTTATTGGATGGGGAGTCCCGTTTGTCATCACGGTCATTATGCTGGCGTTTTTGGCTACGTTAATGGTATGGCTCACTCATTATATCACGCCCTTATCTTGGCTTGATCCTCGTCAACTCGATAAGATACAGTCGGTGATCTTCAGCGGAAGTCTAGGTGCAGTCATTGCAAGCCTGATCCCAAGGCTCGTTCAGAAATATCTTGAAGACTAGGCTGTTCCATCACCAAGCTACCGCCTGCCACATTTTACTGGCCACCAGACTCCCTTCCCCCGATCACGAACCCCGCGCCCCGGAAGACAGCCCGTCGGGCAGTCCGCTGTAGGCGGTAAGGTCGCAGTACTTCAACTGCCCGCCGTGTTCAGCGCCAGATCGCCCATCCGGCCAGGCGTGTCCCTGTCACGCGCGATGAAGCCGTACGTGACCGGGACATGTGACCGTAAGCCTGTAACTACTCTTTCCGTTTCCAATTGTCCATTCTCGTCAATCCGCCGGGCAAGACGTTGTGCCGAACTGGGCTGTCTCATCCCCAAGCAAGATTCACCAACATGCCTTGTTTCGTCAATTCGGACTGCCATTGCATCACCTCGGCACTGCCAGAAGCATGGCAGCGTGCACACGGTCAAGCGCCGTGGCGTCCGGAGATTGCAGAATCGGCTCCGCACCCTGGCCGTTGCTGCCTTGCCGACGTCCCCGCGCGGCCATCGGAGACGTGTCGAGATTCGGAAACAGGCTCTGTTGCGTCCCGGTGTCCTGACCGGAATCGATCCACCCGTTGGCGATTGCAGAACCCTCAATTCCGAACAGGGACTTCGCCCTTTCCGCTACGGGAAGCAAGCGGACGGCTCCCTTCTCCTGGGCGATGATCCTGCCGGTCCATCGTTCGAGGTCGATGCCCATGGGCTGGGAGAAACGCCGCACCACGTCAAATGGAAGGCGGAAACCCTTGGCGGCTGCCTTGGCGACGGGTTCTTCGTCTTCCCCATCCGGTTCCTGCCGGGGCATGGATCTCCCCGCGGCCGACGGTGCCGAGCCCCCTGGACCAACTGGGTCCGCGCGATCGCCCTGCCGGGACTCATCGCTGCTTTGGAGAGCCCACGGAAACAAGGCAGTCAAGCGGGCTCAGCCGTACCCGGAACCTGTTCGAGGACCCTAGACCTCCGTAGTCATCCAGTTGGGGAACGGGCTCCCCTTCGTCGAGTCCTACGGTGTCCCAGCTATGTCCGTCCCGCACCGGAAAAGACCTGGGTATTCCGGGGTGTTCGACATGGACATGCTGTAGAACCAGAATGTGCATGGGATCCTCCAGTGACTTTCCGTCCCATTCCGTTCCCGGATCCTGCGGTTACCCCCGTAGCCGGAACGCGCCCGTCACACTGCCGCGTGATGGCCTCCGCATTTGCCCATTGAAGGCAAGTCCGTCAGCCGAAGACAGATCGCACGGGCATCGGCGACGATTTACCCATGCATGGAACCGCTTCCATGTCACCGCTATCTCCTGCGTGGCAATGGAATTCATCGAAGCGGCGCATCACACGCACGGAACATGGAAAATCAGCCGCTTTCCATTCGACCTCGGGGACTGACAAAGTCACATACACCCGGGAATTCCTTGGGGATGGCCACCCGATCGGATCGCGTCCCGCGTCACGATCAGGGGCGCTGCAGTTTCAGCGGCTCGGTCCTCGCGAGCCGCAGCAGATGCGCCATAAACGGTTTGGTCGTGTCCACATCACGCGTCGCCGCGTAGAGACGTCGGGTCAACCCATCCGCGGTCAGCCGTCTCGTGACGTAGTCGGAATGGTAGCGCACTTCGCGCACAACCCAATCAGGCAGCACCGCGACACCTCGGTTGGAAGCCACAAGCAGCAGGATGACCGCCGTAAGTTCGACCTGCCTCACCGAACGGGGTTCGACCTTGGCGGGCGTAAGAAGTTGGCTGAAGACGTCCAGACGCGCGCGTTCGACCGGATAGGTAATCAACAGCTCGCCTCGGAAATCCTCGGCTTCGATAAATTCCCTGCCCGCGAGCGGATGCTGCGTCGATGCAAGAAACACCGGCTCGTAGTCGAACAACGCGTTGAAATCCACGCCAACCAGGTCTTCGGGATCGGAGGAGACGACGAGATCGACCTCCTCGCGCTGCAGTGCCGGGAGCGCGTCGAAGGCAAGCCCGGGGCGAATATCGACATCGACATCCGGCCAGGCCTTCCGGAATAGTTCCAGAACCGGGAAAAGCCACTCAAAACAGGCATGGCATTCGATGGCGATATGCAATCGCCCCGTTCTACCGGATTTCAGACTGCGGAAGTCCTCGGATAACGCCTCGACCTCGGGAAGCACCCGATCCGCTAGCTCCAGAAGTCTCATCCCCGCGGAACTCAGCCTGAGAGGCTTTGTTCGCCTGACAAAGAGATCCAGGCCGACCTGTTCCTCCAGCCCCTTAACCTGGTGACTCAGCGCGGATTGGGTAATGTTCAGCATATCAGCTGCACGGGCCATGCCACCAACCGCGTGAATCGCCCTGATGGTCCGCAGATGGCGGATTTCTAGATGCATATCTGAACTTTCTTCATAACCTTTGTGAATAATATGAATTTGTTTCACGAATTCCGGTTTGGCACAAGAGAATAATCCATATGGAGATCCCATGCCCATGCCCGTGCCCATGCCCATACCAGAGCCCGGCCCCCGTCTTTCTTTCGAATTCTTTCCGCCGGCTGACGATACGGCCGCGATGCGGTTGTGGAACACGGTTGACGATCTCGCGCCTCTGGGACCCAAATTCGTATCGGTCACCCATGGTGCGGGTGGCACCGTTCGCGCCTCTACGCTCAAGACCGCAAAAGGCATCCAGACCCGTCATGGGCTGAACGTTACGGCTCACCTGACCTGCGTAGGCGCGTCACGTGACCGGATCATGGCAAAGGCATGGCAACTTTCGGAAGCGGGCGTTAACGAGATTCTGGCGCTGCGCGGCGATCCTCCGGGGGATAAAACCGAATTCCATCCCCATAGTTCGGGATTCAGGAACACGTGCGAACTGGTTTCGGCACTTAAGGACGTTCCCGGAATTCGGGTTCGCGTAAGCGCCTATCCCGATCCACATCCAGACGCGGCCTACGTCGGCGCGGACGTTGACTGGCTTAAGCGCAAGCTGGACGCGGGCGCCGAGTCCGCCATCACCCAGTTCTTCTTTGAGGCCGAAACCTATTTCAGGTTCCGCGACGCATGCCAGCGGGCCGGAATAGACGCCCCCATCATTCCCGGTATACTTCCAATCCAGAACTGGGTTACGGTAAGAAAATTCGCCAGGCGATGCGGAGCACACGTGCCAGACTGGTTGGACAGTGCCTTCAGGACAGCCCTGCGCGACGGCGATGGGCGTCATGATCTTCTGGCGATTAGCGTCTGTACGGAACTTTGCAGCGAACTCATCGCGGGTGGAGTGGAACAACTGCATTTTTATACATTGAATCGATCTCGTCTGACACGAAAGGTGATCCATGCGCTAGGTCTGTCACCTGTCGGCAAGCCCATGAGTGACACGGGGAAAGCGAAGCTATCGACGGGCCCCAGCGCGGGAATGGCGGTGTCTGGGGCATGGGTGCCACCCAGCCCCGCCAAGTCCCGCAAAGGTCAGAGCCTCGCATCGGTCAGTTGACCCGCCCTCACGGCAAACCGCACAATCGGATAGGATGCGGATCTGGCGCTGGACCGAAACCTGTACAAGGCTAAGTATACACCCCTCACACCGTAGAGTGCGGATACCCGCAGACCCCGTATGCTCCAGTGTCAGCAGAGAGGTAATTGTCGCGCCATTCCTCTGTTCCGCAGGGCGCAACGATCTGCTTCGAGACGGCTCCTGATTTGGGCATGGAAACTCAATCAGAACCAGCGAAAGACACGAGCGGGAGCTTTGCTATCGGCGGAACTACCTTGGGAGCGCACGGAGGCAGATCCAGGCGTGCCTGCGCGGTGCGAGGAACACACCGAGCCAGTAGAGGTGAAACGATGGCAATGGCTACACCTGTAATCTCGACGCCGCTGAAAAAACCGATCTGGGATGCACGACGAGCTGACAGGACTCGAGGTCGCAGTTACCGGATAACTTCCGGCCGACGGCAGGTCTTGACCGACACAAGGGGAACGTCTGCGCGGGGCCCCTTTCACATGATAAATTCCGCCCGATTTTCAAACTGACCCAATGCAAAAATCCCCGCGCAAAGTCTCGCCGGAATGGATGGGGTCGCGCATGTTCGGTCTCCTCTCAAGCAAGCAATCAACGATCTCGACTTCGGTTGGGCCGATGCCACCCTCAGACCATTTGAAGCAATCCGCCAACGACGAGCGGCCGATCACACAGATAGCGGCTCCGCTCACCGCATGACCCGCGACCGGAGCACATATGCCACAATCCTGCAGATTCCGGGCTTACCTATTTTCGAAAATCCTTTTGAATCAGTTATTTGACACGACGGAACCTCAAATCCAGCTGAAGCGGCCGAATAAGTGATTGAATCTATTGCTTATTAATGGGACACTACCGAAATCAACCATCGATTCGCGAAATCAGTGGATAAGTGTGGAAACATCCCGCGCCGTCGGGTGTGGTTCTCGTATGGCGCACTGATGTTTCTGCAATAGTCTGAAATTAAACGACATTCTGCTGGCCGGATCGGGAGATTGCCCCCGATCCGGCCGATTCCGCGAAAATCCGGGGCGTAGGCCGCGGCTTTTCCGCGCCCGCCGCCTTTCCCGGGCCTGAGCCGCCACGACGACCGGAAGCCGCAATCCGCCAACGACAACCGGCCGATGGCGCACCTCCCGCTCGCCGCGTGATTCGCGAACGGAACGCCAGGGGATCGAAAGGGAACCATACGAGAATCGCACCCGCGCCGTCCGCGGCGCTTGAAACCGACCGGGGCACCGTTACACTATGTCCTCATGGGGTCTGTCCTCCGTCTGAAGGCAACGATCTGACACTCCTACATATATCGCGGATCACGGCCCATGCAGCCAAATATGGTGGGATATCCGGGTTAGGGAGCAGGGCATGATGAAGAGATATCGAAAATTCAACCCCAAGCGGCGCCTCGCCAGTCCTTATACGCTTACCGAACCTGAACTGGCTAGACTCACTAAAACCGTCAGATACACAGGCAACCCGGAGCATAAGCGTAGCCCTGGCGATTTTGGACTCACGCCACCCGCGCAACCTCACCGGGGCAAGACCCTATGTGATGATGTACGGATTTTTACCCGCGCCAACGCTCTCAGGTACCTTCGTCTAGGCCTCGAACGGGGTGCCGTGAGTGAACAATCCATAGATGGCTGGCCAAAGGTCATCTGGGCTGTGACGGAAGACGGAACGCCACTGGAGGCGCAGCGGGATGGATCCGGCAGTTATCACGGCTATCCAATGCCGCCGCAGGATCCAATGGCTGCTGAAATCAAGAGGTTCTGGGGCCGAAATGGCTGATCTTCGTTTTGATCTTGAATGGCTCTCCTATGCCGACGAAGACCCGAAGATCGGCGAAACCACCGCACGGCTTAAAGTTCAGGTCGGTGAAATTTGCTTCACGCATAATGAGGATGCATGGTCCAGAACCGTCCGCGACCATGTGATCGTATCGCTTTACCCGTTGGCGGTGTGGTTTGCATCATCCTGGTGGCGACTGAACCATGAAATTCTGCCTGCTGACGCCAGACTGGGTCCGGCGCATGACTGGCGAATGAACCACGAACTGGCTGCAGCAAATATGGGTTTTGTTTGGCCGAACCTCGTGTTTGCCCCTGACGGGGATGAGATGCATATATGGGCGCAACTGTCCCAACACCATGGTCAGACCTCCGTGAAGTACCTGCAAGGATCAGGCCGTTCCCGAACTGTTCCGAGGAGACAATTCGCTTATGCGGTGTCTTCCTTTGTTAACGATGTAATGGCACGTCTTCATGAAACGGAGCTGCGGGATTCGGAGCTCGCTCAACTATGGTCGATTGTCCTAGATGACCTGGCAAATCCAAGGGAATCCCGGAAACGGAGGATCGAAGCGGAACTTGGCTTCGATCCCGAGGACTGTCCGGATGCTCTGATCGGGCGAGCGATAGCGTTTGAGCGGAAAATCGGGGAATCTTCCTTTTCGGAACTTAGCGGCGCATATGCGGGAAATGGCGGCAATCGGATAGATGCAATGCACGCGCTTGCCGACTCATCCGGCATTGTTGGGAAGCCCGACCTGCCGGATATGGGTTTGGAAAAATCAGAAGGTGAACCATGGAAGCACGCGGTGTCAGCCGCACATGAATTGCGAAGTCAAATCGGCAAACCCGGCGGCGCACTCCCGAACGATACACTTTATGACCTGCTTGGTCTGCAAAAGGGAGACGTCGAAAGCTGGACGCCCTCAGGACGGGCAAAAGCTTCTGTCGCAGGGGAGGCGGGTAAAGGGAACGTCAAGTTCATTCCACGCAAAACACATCCGGTTTCCAGACGGTTTGAACTGGCGAGATTCATCGGAGACCATGTCCGATCGATGAAACTGGAACCCGGTTCCTGGCTTGTAACCGCAGATCTGGCAACGGAGCGGCAGAAGTTTCAGCGCGCCTTTGCGGCGGAATTCCTTTGCCCGATCTCATCGCTGGTCGAATTTGCGGATGGCGACTTCTCGGAATCAGCCATTGAGGATGCGGCAAATGAATTCGCCGTCAGCGAGCAGACAGTTGAAGCCTCGCTCATCAACAACGGATACCTTTCGCGACACGCTCTGGAAACGGATATGCCATATGATCTGGCCATTTGAGGCGTCACAGGATCTCAACCCGGTGAGAAATTTCCGGGAGTACCTTCACAAGACCAAACTCGCGATTACAACTTGGGAAACTTGGACTCTCCGGACAGGCCAAGGCCATCGCGTTTGAAACGTAGACAATGCATTTCCATTTTTCTGAGGCGCGAAAAAGACCAGAAATGAAACAAGGAAGGGTTTTTCGTCCTCCTTTCGGATCATGCGGGGCATTTTCGAGGTTCAACGCAATGTTCTGGGCCCAAACACGATGGCCCCAAGAGCGATGGCTGTATTGCTGAATCACAACCGGATGAATACGTGGCTTCAGGCATATCACCCGGCACCTAATCCCACTGCCAAGGCCGCGTGAACCTGCCCAGACACCTTGAAACCGCTTCGGCGTCCACCTCGCCGTTTCTGGACAGTCTAGCGACAAGGCCCCTTTTCCTGTCCTCAATCACCTCCTTCACCATGACCGGAAGCCCCGCCTCCCGCAGGGCGTCATCATACACTCGGGCAATGGCCCGGCGGCGCAGGTCGGGTTTGAACACCTTACCAACCGCCGTCTTTGGCAGTTCATCGAGAATTTCCAGATACTTCGGGACCGCGGCGCGCTCACTTATATGCTCCCGGACATACTCCATCAGTTCAGTCTCCGAGACCTCCGCCCCCTCCACAAGTTCCACATAAGCGCACGGCAGTTCCCCGGCGTGCGCATCCGGCTGGCCAATCGCTCCGGCGAACGCCACCGCTCCATGGCCCGCCAACGCCTCCTCAATGACCAACGGATCCAAATTATGGCCACCACGGATAATCAGATCCTTCGCCCGACCCGTGATCCAGAGATAGCCATCCGGGTCCACGCGTCCAAGATCACCGGTGCGCAGGTAATCCCCGAAACAGTACAGATTCTCGTTCTGTCCCGGGTCAACGTAGATACCGCCGGTTGTGACGCCCGGATTCGAGACACAGATCTCGCCGGATTCGTCAGTCGCACACTCAAAGTGCCCTTCGGGGCTATCACGGAGAATCTTCACATCAGTGTAGGGAAACGGAATGCCGACGCTGCCTATTTTCTTCTCGCCGTCCGGGGGATTGCACGATACCAGGCATGTCGCTTCCGTCAGACCGTAACCTTCGCAGATCGTAACCCCGGCGGCGGTTTCGAACCGCCGGTAAAGTTCCGTAGGTAGCGGAGCGGAACCGCAGAACGCCAGTTTCAGGGAAGAGATATCCGCATCCACCTCACGCTGCATCATGACCGAGACAGCGGTTGGAACCGTGATCATGAATGTCGCCCGGTAGCGCTCGACAAGCTTCCAGAAATTCCGGAACACACCTTCGCCACGGTATCCCTGCGGTGTCGGAAATACGATATGCGCACCTGAGCTCAGGGATGCGCCGAGCGACACGATCGCCGCGAATACATGAAACATTGGCAGTGGGCAGAGCTGGACATCCCTCTCGGTGAACAGGAGCCGCGATGCCACCCACGAGTTGTAGATCATTCCGGAATATCTGTGCCTTACGAGCTTCGGCAGTCCGGTCGTACCACCGGTGTGAAACAAAGCGGCGATACGGTCGACCCCGCTGTCAGCGAACTCCAGAACCGCTGGCTGGGCATCGATTTCCCGTTCGAAGCGCACGATCCGCGCCTTGTGACCCACTGCCATTCTCGGCCTCAGGAGAGGCACGAGGAGCTTCCTGATGCCGGTGAGGTATCTCAGAAGGTCGATTTCGACAACCGTCTCAACATTCGGCGCATCCGCCACGGCATCCGCCACTTTCTGCGCCACTTCGCTCTTGGGGAACGCGCGCAGGGTCACAACGACCTTGGCACCGGTTTCCCGGAGCAGCGCGGCGATCTGATCCGAAGCGAGTAAGGGATTGATCGGACTCACGATTCCCGCCACCTGCCCGCCGAGGAAAGTGAGGACGGTTTCAGTACAGTTCGGAAGCACGTAGGCGATTACGTCAGTCTCACCCACACCGAGCGAGCGAAACAGATTGGCGGCCTGCGCCACGCGGTCACGAAGCTCTGTCCAGGTCAGTGTGTCAGCGGCATCGGTCGCGCCCGAGAACATCTGAAAGGTCGTGGCCGGCCGATGCCCGTGGAGATCCGCGGTTCTGCGCAGACACCCGAACGTCGTAACCGGAGCGTCGCGGTTCTCCCAGGGACATTCATGCTCCACGGCATCGCGGTCACCGACAGTGGCATAGGTCATTCGCTATCCTTTCTTCTCGAAAACCACATACGCGCGTCACCCGGTTCCTCAAATCTGGCTCGCGCCCCTCCAACGGCTAGAGATAAACGCATCATTTCAGGTTTTGGTAGCCCGGGAATCGTTATTGATGACACAAACCCGTACTTAGCGTGATCCATCCGCCCGAATTTCTGTCGTGGCGAGTTCCAGTTAGATCGCACGCGCGAAAGAGGGGAGGATTTGTATGCGGGACCTGAAGGGTTTACCGGACAACCGAAGCGTAAAGGGGAGATCGTCAGGATGGGCGGTCACAGCAATTCGGCTACGGGCAGTTCTTCCAGCACGGCAGGAAATGGGCCGAGCGGATCCAGCGGCACTGGCGGCATATCCAGTGGTAATGGTTCCGGTTCCGAAAAAGACAGATCAAATCAGGGCGGGAACATCAACAGCACTTCCTGACCGCCACGGTCATGGTGGTGATCCTTTCGGGTCGAGATCGGTCAGCCGTCACTCGGCCGCCAGTCCCTCGGTAAACTGCAGACGGGCGAGCCGCGTGTAGAGTCCCTCCATTTTGACCAGATCGTCGTGCGTCCCCTCAGCGACGATCCGGCCCTCGTCGAATACCAGAATACGGTCAACTTTCTTCACCGTCGCAAGCCGATGAGCCACAATGAGAGTTGTCCGGTTCCTGGATAGCGAATCGACCGCATTCTGCACGAGCCGCTCGCTCTCGGCATCAAGTGCGCTTGTGGCCTCATCAAGAAGCAGTATCGGCGCATCCCGGAGAATTGCTCGCGCGACGGCGATACGCTGCCTTTGTCCGCCCGACAGCGTGACTCCGCGTTCCCCGACATTTGTTTCGTATCCATCGGGTAACCTGCTAATGAATTCGTGTGCCGCCGCCGCCCTTGCGGCGGACTCGACATCACCATCGGTCGCATCCGGCTTTCCAAAACGTATGTTCTCACGCGCCGAATCAGCAAATATTACCGGATCCTGAGAAACAAGCGCGACCGCGCCACGAAATTCCATCCGAGACATATCGCGCAGATTGACACCGTCGATTCTGATCTCACCGCGAGATGGATCATAAAACCGCAGAAGGAGATGGAAGACCGTGGATTTCCCGGCTCCGGACGGTCCAACCAGAGCAACAGTCTCTCCGGGCCGGATCCGCATAGACACACCGTTCAGCGCCGCGGCCCCTGGCCGGGCTGGATAGTGAAACATCACATCGTCGAAAACGATTTCGCGACGCTCCCTGTCAGGCAGCGGGAGCGGTGTCTCGGGATCCGTCACGCTATCGGTGGCACAAAGCAGATCCACGAGTCGTTCGGCCGCACCCGCCGCCCTCTGCAACTCACCCCAGATCTCGCTCAAAGCTCCGGCCGCTCCGGCGACCATTACCGCGTAAATTATGAATTGTACGAGTTCCCCGATCGTCATGAGACCAGAGCGCACGTCCCTCGCTCCGATCCAGAGAACGACGACAACACCCGAGATGATCAACGCGATAACGATTACGGTCATCATCGCACGCGTAAGAATACGCTGTTCCGCGGAAATGAAAGAACGTTCGGTGACTTCCGAAAACGAGTCACGAACCGTTCTTTCATTGGTGAACGCCTGTATGGTACCCACGCTCAGCAGAGCCTCGGACGCGGTGCCGGAAGATGTCGCGACCCAGTCCTGATTCTCACGACCCAGACGGCGGAGACGACGGCCGAGAACGACGATCGGCACGATCACCATAGGCACAATCAAAAGCACCATACCTGCGAGCTTGGCCGAAGTGAGGAACAGAAGCGCAAGCCCACCCAAGGACATCAGGATGTTTCGCAATGCAACGGAGACCGAGGAGCCGATAACACTCAGGATCAGCGTCGTGTCAGTGGTGATCCTGCTGAGCACCTCACCTGTCATGATCCGCTCGAAAAAAGCAGGCGACATCGCCACCATCCGGTCGAAAACCGCCTTTCGGATATCGGCCACGACGCGCTCACCCAGTCGAGTGACCAGATAGTAGCGGAGCCCGGTTCCCAGAGCGAGGAGTCCGGCTATGCAAAGGAAAGACAAAAAATACTGATCCAGCAACTCCGTGGACGTCCCGAACCCGTCGACCACCCGTCGCACCGCCAATGGAAGGGCCAGCGACAGGCAGGCCGTAAGTACCAGCGCGAGGACGGCGGCCACAATCAATCCCCGATAGGGTTTCAGAAAGGGTCCGAGCCCACCAAGCGCACTGAGTTTCCTTGATTTCGCACGAGGTTCATGCTCACCGTTGACCTGTGTCATGTGCTGCCCATCCATTTCGCTCCGGATATTCACCTGCTCCATTTCGGACAAGTGAGACTCCTGGCATCCGGATACTCACATGCTGAAGGTCACCGTCGCATCAGATGCCACCAAGCCTCCACGGATCGACCGGGGTTCAATTGCGGGCGGAGATTGATCCGGTCTGACTGCGGCTTCTGGAGCGGGCGGCGGGAATCGAACCCGCGTCATTAGCTTGGAAGGCTAAGGTCTTACCACTACACAACGCCCGCACAGTGCTCCGCTGCCTAGCCGAGTGACATATATACGTCAAGCCTGACCGATGATGATTTTACCGAGGAACGGTTTCAAACGGATCGACCCCGTTCCTCGATCTGCTTTGAGACTGAAGTGAAATCGGAGCAGGGGATCGGGCTCCAAACCCATGCCATGGTCACAATGGGTCCCGACGATCTCACTGGGGTGGTCCTTCCGCGGCACGGCACCGTCATCACGTCCGGGACAGACTTCGGTCAATTGCTCGTCGGCACCCTCTATTGGGCCTGCGGCCCCCGTATTCTTGCTTCTGCCCGCATTTGCATCCCAGCGCGGAGGGAAGGGAGGGAATGCGCTCGGAACCGTAGACTGCGACGTCGCCGGCGCGGATGTTTCGGGTGTCGGGAAGAGATCGGGATACATACATCGACCACCGACCTGCCCACTCCGACCCGGACGACCACAAGCCCGGCGATGGCCGACCCGTTCACTCGTCGTCTCCCTCGACTGTCGCGTTCCACGAATACCAGACTTGACGGTGCGCATCTTGCCGACAGGAGCGGCGCGGCGTACGGGACACTCGCTGTCAGTAGGAGAAACCATGCCGACGACATCCAAGATCCGCGCGGTCGTGGAGCGACGGGGGACGCGGCGCGTGGCGCTTGCGGCGCTGGCCAGCGCCGTCGCCTGCATTGCGGGGCTGGCCTGGCGCCAGGACCGGCTGGACGGTCTTGAGCTCCTCGACGTCCGAGGCTGGTACACCCCCGCCGAGGCTGCGGCGCTGTTCGACGCACTCGATCGGCTCGACGCCCATGCGCGTAAGGTCTATGCGGTAACGGGCCTGACCGTCGATATGCTCTTTCCGGTGGCCTACGGGCTTCTGTTCGCGATCCTGCTGGTCCGCCTGTTCCGGGCCCCGCTCTGGATGCTGCCGCTCGCGCTGGCGGCGGCGGACGCGCTGGAGAACGCCACCGTCGCCGCGCTGGTGCTGGGCTACGCCGGTGGACCCTCGCCGCTTGCGTGGGTGGCGGCGGCCTTCACCCTAGTCAAGACGCTGCTGATCGTGGCCGTGCTGGCAGCGACGGTCGTGGGCGCTGTCCGCTGGCTCTGGCAGCGCTGACGGTTCACGGGGAGCGCCGGCCTCTCGAACCGGACCCAACCGGCCGCGTATCCCCCGTGTTGTGATGGCCTACACATATTCGTTCGTCCTAGTGGCTGGTTCAAAACAAGAGATTCCAATTTTTCCTGCCGCCGTCACGCGGCCAATGACAGGGGACACAGGCAGATGGCAATGGGAGGGATGAGTCATGCTTCGGGAAAGAATGGAATCTTCTCTTGACTTCAGACATTTGCGCCCGGTCGTGATCTGCAGACCCCTATATCGCTGGCGTTTGCGGTGGTTCCTTCCGCAAACCGGAATGTAGTGCCCTTTGGCAGTATTTTCCCTGCGGTTCCCGGAGATCCGCTGTAGATCCTCCGGATCGTGTTCGTTCGCGGGAAACCCCTCGGTGAGAACCGTACCAAGGTGCAGATCGTCACCTCCATCCGCGATGGCGCCAGGGTCCGCCAGCGGGTTGTCCGCCATGTCGGCACCGCCACCTCGGAGGCCCAGCTCGACCAGCTGATGTCCCTGGGGCGCCTGATCATCGAGGAGATCACCGCGGAGGAGAGCCGACAGCCGGCGCTGTTCTCGCCCGGGCAGTTCCACGATCTTCTCGATCAGGTGCCGGCCGCGCGGACGGCCGGGACCGGTCCCGATCCGTTTGGCGTGGATCTCGCGGACTGTCGCGAAGACCACCGTGCGGGCATCGGGGTGCGCCAGGCCTTTGGCGCGGTCTACGACCGTCTCGGGTGGGAGGGCCTGTTTGGCTCCCGACGCGGGAGTGCCAGCCGGATGATCCGGGAAATGGTCCTGGCGCGGGTCGCGCGGCCGCAGTCCAAGCGGGCGATGGTGGCCCGACTGCGGCAGGAGGGGGTGCTGGCGCTGAACCTGGACTCGGTCTATCGCAGCATGGACGCGATCACCGACGCGCGGGTGGACGCCATATGCGCCCTTTCACGGGAGCGGGCGCGGACCCTGTTGCCCGATCCCATCACGGTGGTGTTCTACGACACCACGACGCCCTACTTTGAGAGTGAGCGGGAGAACGGCCTCCGTTTCAAGGGATACAGCAAGGACGGCAAGCCGCATCGGGTCCAGGTGGTGCTGGCGCTTCTGATCACGCCGGAGGGGCTCCCGGTCGGCTATGGGCTGTTTCCCGGAAACCTCTATGAGGGCCACACGCTGGTCAAGGCCCTGGCGGCGCTGGAGCGGCGCCATCCGGAGACCCGGTTCACGCTGGTCGCGGACGCCGGCATGCTCAGCCGCGCCAACCGGCAGGCGCTGCGGGACCGGGGCACCCCGTATATCCTGGGCGCCCGGCTGAAAGCCTGTCCGAAGGCGCTCAGGGCGCGGATCCTTGACGTGGCCGCCTACGCGGCGTGGGGACGGTCGGAGTACGCGGACTCGGTGGCCGCCATCCGGGATCTGCCCCTGGAGGACGGGGGCCGTCTGGTGGTCACCCACTCGCCGCGCCGGGCCCGCAAGGACGCGCGGGACCGCGCCCGCCGGCTCGAGAAACTGCGCAGGAAACTCGACAGGGGCGCCACCCCGGCCGCGCCCGTCGCGTCGGCCACCGCCCGCTTCCTGGACTTTCCCGAGGGACGCGTCACCATCAACGAGGACAGGATCGCCGCAGCCGCCTCCTGGGATGGATTGCGCGGCATTGTCGCGTGGGGCTGTGACGCGGAGGATCCACGGGACCTTATAGGCCAATACCGGCGACTGGCGGAGATCGGGGCCTGCTTTCGCACCAACAGGCACGACCTGCGCATCCGGCCGGTGTTTCACTGGCAGGATCGGCGCATCCGGGCGCACATCGCGATCTGCTACATGGCCTTCTGCTGCGTGCGGCATCTCCGCTACCGTCTGGCGGCCCGCGGCGTTCCGTTGAGCCCGGCGCGCATCCAGGACGCGCCCGACGCACTGCAGGTCAGCCTTCTCCACGAAACCAACGGCACGCGCAGGTTCGGACTGCCCAGTCGCGCCACCCAGGACGCGCAGACCATCTACCGCACGCTGGGCCTGACATGGAACACCGCACCCTTTCTGTACACACCGCCCCGGAAACCGCATCGCACATCACGCAGGACACAGGGAAAGACCAAACCCTGACGCACCGCAACCCGCCGAGCCGGTCCGGCGACCATCCACCGGCGACCAAAGCCCGCCAGGGGCCGAATGTAGTGCCCTTTCAGAAACTGGAAATCAAATGGAATCAGAATCTTGCGCCAGAATATGTCTGAACTCAAGCCCATGCGCGTAAGGTCTATGCGGTAACGGGCCTGACCGTCGATATGCTCTTTCCGGTGGCCTACGGGCTTCTGTTCGCGATCCTGCTGGTCCGCCTGTTCCGGGCCCCGCTCTGGATGCTGCCGCTCGCGCTGGCGGCGGCGGACGCGCTGGAGAACGCCACCGTCGCCGCGCTGGTGCTGGGCTACGCCGGTGGACCCTCGCCGCTTGCGTGGGTGGCGGCGGCCTTCACCCTAGTCAAGACGCTGCTGATCGTGGCCGTGCTGGCAGCGACGGTCGTGGGCGCTGTCCGCTGGCTCTGGCAGCGCTGACGGTTCACGGGGAGCGCCGGCCTCTCGAACCGGACCCAACCGGCCGCGTATCCCCCGTGTTGTGATGGCCTACACATATTCGTTCGTCCTAGTGGCTGGTTCAAAACAAGAGATTCCAATTTTTCCTGCCGCCGTCACGCGGCCAATGACAGGGGACACAGGCAGATGGCAATGGGAGGGATGAGTCATGCTTCGGGAAAGAATGGAATCTTCTGTATAGAACCTACCACTAGCCCGGATATCTCACGACTGGAAAAAGAAATTGCCAGACGGGCGGAATCGTGGCATGGTTCCCGTTCAACCGGCACGAAGCCGCGAGCGTCCTCAAGGCATCAGGCCCGTGCCCTGCTGCACGAGATCCGATCCCGGCAGGTTCCTCTGTCAAGGGCACTTTCATGGAGCTCAGGCGACTTTCTCGCTACCCTCGATTCGCCCCGCCCTTGACCTGAGCATTGCGCTCTCGCGCCTATTCGCCGACGCGAGCGTGGCCGCGCGATTGTCTACAGATCCCGGTATTCTGGTAGGATTTCCGGCCTGGGATAGAGGATGTTCATCGGAACGGACCTTCCATCTGACTGGACGAGCCGGACATGCTTGCGCGTCATCAGTCTTGGCCTGACGACACCGCAGGAATGCGAAATGACCTGCACTTCCTTGATCAGCTTCCTGCAGTAAACCGCAACCCTGACCGACTTCTCGGCGGGATTCAGGCCTTTCTGCAGCCTGGCGTTGTGCGTGGTGATTCCGGTGGGGCAAGTGTTCTTGTTACATTTGAGGGACTGAATGCATCCGAGCGCGAACATGAACCCACGTGCGGACGTGACGAAGTCAGCGCCCGTGGCAAGTGCCCATCCAACCTCCGCGGGGGTGACCAGCTTACCCGAGGCTATGACACGGATCCGTTCGCGCAATCCGTACTTGTGCAACGTGTCGGATAGCATCGGGAGCGCTTCCTTCACGGGCAGGCCAACATTGTCGATTAACGGCATCGGGGCGGCACCCGTCCCGCCATCTCCACCGTCTACAGTGATGAAGTCCGGTGCGCTCTCAATTCCACGGACGTGAATTTCGACGCACATCTCCTCCAGCCAGTCGACATCCCCAACGACCGACTTGAATCCTGCGGGCTTACCCGAAACATCCCGGATGTGTCCGATCATGTCGAGAAGCTGGGAGACCGTCCTGATTTCCGGGTGGCCATTGGGAGAGATTGAATCCTCTCCTTTCCTGATACCCCGGATCCTGGCGATCTCCGCCGTGACCTTTGCCCCTGGCAGGATGCCGCCCTTGCCGGGTTTCGCGCCCTGGCTGAGCTTAAGCTCGAACATCCGAACCGATTCATGCGCCGCGACCTCCCTAAGCATCTCATCACTCAGGCTGCCGTCGGGATTGCGGACGCCGTATTTCGCGGTTCCGATCTGGAAAACGATGTCGCATCCCCCCTCAAGATGGTAGGATGACAGGCCACCTTCACCGGTGTTGAGCCAGCAGCCAGCCTGCGCGGCGCCGCGCGACAGTGCCCTGACGGCCGGCGTGGAAAGTGCGCCGTAGCTCATCCCGGAAATGTTGAAGAAGGACGGCGCAACGTACGGATTCCGGCAATGCGGCCCGATTTCCATCGGCACCATTTCGACGGCGTCTTCGGTTAGGGTGGGGAAGGCACAGTTGACGAAAATGACCGAACCGGTCGTCGTCAGATTCTTGGTCGATCCGAATGCCACCGTGTTGCTGGATTCGCGCGCCGAACGGTCGATCCATTCGCGTTCGGCGCGGTTGAACGGCATTTCCTCCCGATCCATGGCAAAGAAGTACTGGCGGAAAAATTCGCCAAGCATCGAGAAAACGTACCGGAACCGCCCAATGACAGGATAGTTCCGCCTGACCGCGTCGCGAGTCTGGGAGATGTCCATGACAAAGAGGCCCGCTGCTGTGGCGACGCCAAGGCCGATGCAAAAGACGAACAGTGCGGAGAGAAACTGCAGGCCGCCGGTCAGCAGGCTGTCAATGGACATGGGATTGCTCCTTTGAGCCTCTTGCGCAATTATCGCGATTCCGGCAGCTATGGCCAGCCCCCCCACGCGTCCGCCGGGGGCGCGGGCGATTTTGGCGCCTGCGTACAGGTGTGCGACACGCGCGCTCCACGACGCCGGATCCAGCCCGCGCCGTCGGAGATCACCACGGGCTCCCTGGTCGCGAACGGGCCGTTCCGTTCCGTCTCCCGCTCAGGGCACCTCCCGAATCCGAGGCCCGGGCTGCCGCCGGATGAAATCTCGACGCGAACTCATCGCCCGGCCGGACAGTAAGCTGTCGCCTCAACCTCCACCAGAATATCACCGCAGGGCATCATCTCCGAGACCTCGACCACGGTCGAGACAGGTGGATCTTCGGGAAAGAACAGCCGCCTCACCTGGTTGAACCGCGGAAAGTCGGACAGGTTCCTGAAATACTGCACCAGCTTGAAAACGTCCCCGATTCCACCACCGGCTTCTTCCATCGTCGCTCTGATCCGATCGAAAACGAACCATGTCTGCGAAAGGATCGGGCCGTCTTTGGCATCGACGGAAAACTCTCCGGTCCGTCCTATGAATCGACCGATGTCCTGTGGCAAGTCATCGAAGCCGCGCACAATCGTCCCGGAACTCGGGTCCACTGCGACGATGCCGGACAGGAAAATGAAGTCACCCCGCCTCTGCCAGGCGGAATAGCGCGCGAGTGGAACTGCTGTCATGTTCAGACCGGAATGCGTCGCAAAGCTTTCTCGACCTGCGTGAGAAAGCTCGCGCGATGGGTTTCGGTTGAGCTGTTGATGTCATGAAGCTGGCGCCAGACCACCCTGCAGTTGGGTGCGAACAGCGGACGTAGCCCCCTTGTCCAGAGGCTGCGTCCAGGATCGCGTATCAGGCGAAGCCACCACCAGGGCGAACCGGAAGTGGTGATGCCAAAGAAAAGCCGGATGTGCCCGAGTTTCCCACTCGGACGCTTCAGCCGGGCATCCGCGACATCAAAAGCGACACCGGGAAGCCATACCCGCTCAAGCCAGCCCTTCAACATCGCCGGAGGACCGTAGAACCAGGTAGGGTAGATCACCACAAGTCCCTCAGCCCATTTAAGGTCGTCAACATGTTCCGGATGCCTGTCGATTATGCGCTCAGGTTTCGATAGATAGCTCTCCCATTCCGACTGGGCCATGACCGGCTCGAAACCCTCGCGATACAGATCGTGTGCCCGGACATCGTGGCCTGCCGCGCGAAGTGCGCGGCAGGCCATCTCAAACAGGGCGGCACCGAAACTCTTGGGGCTCGGATGGCAGAAAACCACAAGAACTCGCACGGCTGGCCCTTGACTTCTAAGGCTTGATGTCCATCCCAACCATCTTGTTCACGAACCGGTCGGTCGCCACTTTCGCGACATCGACGGATCCGGCCTCAATGATACCGGTCTCAACCGCCAGATCGTGAAACGCCTTCACGCGCTGCAGATCAATCGCGCCGATTCCCACTTCGAGCTGGTATCCACTGTCAATGATCCCCAGCGCTTTCATCTGCTCGACCTCGACAGCGAGTTTTTCCGCCGTCTGATCGGGATTGGCCGCGATGATTGCCGCGTTGCCGGCGGAATTGTCGCCGTAAAGATAGTTGTACCAGCCAATCGTGGACGCATCGATGAAGCGCTGCACAAGATCCGGATCGCTCTCGACCAGTTCGGTCCGGGTCTCGATAGTGGTCGAATAGGTGTTCCAGCCGTAATCGGCGAGCACGAAAGTGTCGACCTCGGCCCCCTGCTCCGCGGCGTAGATCGGTTCAGCGACGGCATAGCCCTGCTGAACCATCTTTTCATCATTCAGGAATTCGGCCAGATTGTAGCCGTACGGGCGCAGGCTTTCATCCCTGAATCCATGCGCGGCACTCATCCACTGCCAGAAACTGAACTGACCGTCTTTCGAGATCAGGATCTTCGGGGCGTTCACCAGATCCTCAAAGCCGTCATACTGACCCTTGTGGGCGATGAGTACCTGCGGATCCTTCTCGAAATAGGAAGCGACGACGATCGTGGGTATGTCGTTGCGAACGTTATCGATCGAGAGAAGAAGATTACCTGTCATCAGGAAATCGATCTTGCCCGCGGCCAGAAGCGGGCGGTTGTTCATCTGCGGGCCGCCCATCTGGATTTCCACGTCAAGCCCGTGCTCCTCATATGTTCCGTCGGCCAGCGCCTGGTAGAAACCACCGTGAGGACCCTGTGCAAGCCAGTTTGTCGCGAATACCACCTTATCGGCGGCCAGTGCGCCGCCCGCGATCAGGGTTGCCGACAGAGCGGCGAGAAGTCGTGTCATCATGGTTCTGTTCTCCTTTGATATTCCAGTTTGGATTACGCCCTTGCCATGCCGGGCAGCCAACCCCGGGTCTTGCCGGGGTTCATCAAGCCATGGGGATCGGCCTCCTTCTTGAACTCGATCTGAATGACGTCAATCTCTTTCATGCCTCCGTCCTCAATCGTGATTACGTGAGGATCGAAAACCCTGCAGCCGTCGGTCCCTTCCAGCTCGCGGATGATCTCATAGGTACGGTCCCGACCATACCACCGTAGCAGCGGCAGGGCAAAAACCTGGATCTCGCCGTCCATGCGAGCCATCTCATGGTGGAAATACAGCTCGTCACCGTAGCGTTCCTGCTGGCGCGCGACAAGTTCCGGATCGAACGGGCGCGGGTAAGCCACCTGAAGGTAGGACCAGATGCCCGGTTCCAGCTTGAGCGCCTGCAACGTCGTATGGTTCCAGCCACATTCCCACGCCGGTGGCAGATTCGACGCCTCCATCTCGCTCAAGGAACCCGCGAGGCTGACTGTTCCCCCGAAACCCGCCACGATAGCCCGGAAATCCGCCATCGCGTCCGGGGCCACCATCGAAAAAACGGCATCCCGGGTAACCGGAAAATAATCGGTCAGGCGGCGGTAGAAACGGGCGAACCGGCGTTCGACAACCGTCATGAGATAGGCGTCCAAACCTGAAGCCTGCGCCTTGATGGCCATCTCCAGTGCCGGACGGTAACCATTGAACAGGGCTATCGAGTGAACCCAGTCAGTCGCGGGTTTGAGTGCGTAGTCCATCGCCGTTATGATGCCGTTCGTACCGTAGGCATGCTGGGCCTTGAGGATATCCCGGCCGTGGAGTTCGATGATCCTTGGCTTCTCCTCAACGGTTACGATGCGCAGATAGGTGATGTTCGCGCCGTCACGAAGCATCCCGTGCCGCAGCGACCCGATGCCCCCCGAGCCACCGGCGACAAATCCCCCCATCGTGGCGACCCGCTTGGTCGACGGAAACATCGAAAGCATCTGTCCGGTCTCGGCCACGGCACTCTCCACCTGGCCAATACGGGCACCCGCGCCGCATATCACCCGCCCTTCGGAGATCTCCTGGATGTTGGAAAGACCGGTGATCTCCAGGATGACGCCACCCTCAACCGGAACACACTGACCGTAGTTCCCGGTACCGCCGCCCCGGACAGTCAACGGAATCCGCTGCCGGGCCACCGATCCGGCTATCGCCCTAACCTCGTCCTCGTTTCGCGGACGCACCAGCAGCTGGCCCGAGTGACGGTCAAGCATCTCCTTGAGGATCGGCGAATACCAGTAGTAGTCCCGTGACTTCGCCTGCACCAGCTTCTCGTCATCATGGCAGGGAACGTCCCCAATTTCGGCCCGGAAAGCCTCCAATTGCTCGGCTGCCGCGCTCACGCCGCAATCCTGTCGTCATGCATAACCTCACCTTCACGCACCACCGTGCGGCATGCGCGCGGGCTGCGCAACGCCTCAGTCCAGTCCCGTCCTTCGATAAGCAGGAAGTCCGCGGGAGCGCCAACCACCAGTTCCGGGGACTCCATTCCAAGCGCCATCGCAGGCCCGGTCGTGATCGTGTCAAGCCATTCGCCCGGAACGAACTGGGCCGACACCGAGGCCAGCCGCAGCACCTCCACCGCGTCGTAGCTGCCGAACGGATAGAACGGATCCGCAACGTTGTCCGAACCGAACAGCACCGAAACGCCCGCGGCGCGCATCTCATGGACCGGGGCGAGGCCCCGCATCCTTGGCGTTCTCTCGGTCGAGCTGTCCTGCAGCCAGAGATTCGTGGTCGGGAGCGCGACCAGCGCGACCCCGGCCTCCGAGGCGGCCGCGGCCATCCGTGCGACATCCGCCTCAGGTCTTATGGCCAGCGAACAGGCATGACCGCAGAGCACCCGCCCGCCCAGACCATACCTGGCCGTCAAGGCAACGATCCGGTCAAAGCCGTCAGCCTGGACGTCAAGCCCTTCATCGACGTGGAAATCAAGGCGCAGACCATGTCTCTCGGACAGCGCAAAAACTTGCTCCAGACAAGCGTCGATCCGGTCATTGCGATATACGAAACAGCCCAATACCCCGCCATCCATCGCTACACGCCGGGCAATGCCCGGCCCGTGGTCGGGATCTCCCAGCAGAGCGAGCGGCGTGAGCGAGGCACGTTGCACCCAAAGCCGGTCGCGCCATTCCTCCGCCATCTCTCCCAGAACGTGCCATGCGAGTGGCACCTTCGGCTCGCTCCAGTCCACATGGCTGCGGAGCGCACGGATCCCGTTGTCGCTGGCTTCCCGCAACGCGCGGCCCATGCGGGAACGCAGATCCTCCTCGCTCCAGTTCGCGAAGTCCCCGGCCATCGCCTCTATGGCGCCAAACAGGCCGGGTCTGGTCGATCTGCAGCGCCCGGCGGTGAAGGTCTTGTCCAGGTGCACATGCGGTTCCACGGGAAGCGGAATGGCGACATGGCGCACGGTCCCATGAGCCGGCCGGATCGCGATGATCCGTCCCCGATGCGTGGTCAGCGAAACCGTCCGCCCGTCCAGAAGAATGCGGGCGAATTCAGTGCTCACGGCGGATCTCACTTTCGTGCCAGTGTCCCAGAACCCTGCGCGAGGCCCAACTTGTCAGAAGAAATATCACGATACCGAGTGCGGATACCAGCAGCAGCGCCGCGAACATCCGGGGGATTTCGCTGCGGAAAGAACTCTCAATAATACGGCTGGCGAGTCCGGTGTGCTGCCCGGCCGTGCCGGCAACGAATTCGGCGACAACCGCTCCGATCAGGGCCAGCCCGCCGGCGACCCTGAGCGCCGCCATGAAATAGGGCAGCGCGGAAGGAACAAGAAGGTAGCGCAGCTTCTGCCATGGGGATGCGCGGTACATGGCGAAGAGGTCCCGAAGGTTGTGGTCGGCCGATCTCAGGCCGATCACCGTGTTTGTCAGGATCGGAAAGAAAGCGACGATCCAGGCACAGATCAGGAGTGCCGCGAACGTGCTGTCGACATAGATCAGGATCAGCGGCGCGATGGCGACAACCGGGGTGACCTGAAGAATGACGGCGAAGGGAAAGAGGCTCAGTTCCACCGGCCGTGACAGAGCGAACAGCGCCCCCAAAAGCACACCACCCACGATAGCCAGGGCCAGGGAGAGGAAGGTCAGCCTGACGGTGAACCAGGACGATGCCATCAGCGACGCGAAATCCCTCACCAGGGTTTCGGCGATCAGGCTCGGGGCCGGAATAAGGTATTTCGGAACCTGATTGTACCAGACCAGGAATTCCCAGAGACAGATGGCGATGACCAGAAGCGTGATTGGCATGACCCAGCTCAGCATCCGCTCCCGCCGCGCCCGACGCAGATGCGCGGTGTTGACCGGAACGCCGGTTTCCACATCCGGATCGGTTGCCCGGTCAGTGGTCGAGATCGTCGACATCAAGCGTTCCTTTCAGGGTTTCCGATATACGCCGTGCCTCGGTCGAGAATTCGAGCGACATGCGGTATTCCTCCCTTCGCGGCCAGGGAGCGGCAAGAGGCATATCCGCCACCAGACGTCCCGGACGCGCGGCCATAACTATCACGCGGGTCGAAAGATAGACGCTCTCAAACACCGAGTGCGTTACGAAAACCACGGTAAGCCCATGGTCGTCAGACAGTTTCACCACATCGTCGTTGAGTTTGGAACGGGTCATCTCATCGAGGGCGGCGAAGGGCTCGTCCATAAGAAGGATGCGCGGGCGGGTGACGAGTGCCCGCGCGATTGACACCCGCATTTTCATCCCGCCCGAAAGTTCGCGCGGATAGGATTCGGCGAAACGCGAGAGACCCACTTCCTTCAGCGCCTCCCACACCCTTGGCCTGGCCTCTCCCAATCCGATTCCGGCGAGCCGCAGCGGAAGGTAGACGTTGTCGAGGACCGATGCCCATGGCATCAAAGTGGGCTCCTGGAAAACGAAACCGAGATCCTGCTCAGCGTCGCTTTTTGGGGCCGAGATCCTGATGGTGCCGGTGGTCAGGGGCAGAAGCCCCGCGATCATCTTCAATGCCGTGGATTTCCCGCAGCCCGAGGGTCCAAGAAAGGTTATGAATTCACCCTCTTCGATGGTCAGGCTCAATTCCTCGACCGCCCGGACGTCACCGAAGTCTTTGGAAACGCGGTCCATAACGATGATCGGAGTGCCGGTCATCCCGCTGCATCCCGCCCGGACTGTCCGGCAGCGGTCCCAAGAAAGGATAGCGGCATGCCATGAACCTCCTCGAGCAGCGAAACGAATTGCCGGGCCGCGTGTTCCACCACCGCACGGCCTTTTTCGGGGGTGGCGGCCGCCGCGTTGCCGCAGGCGCCGTCCGCATTGAGATCCTGCATCATCCAGCCGAGCTTTCCGGCCGGCGAGAGGCCGAGATGCCGGCATTCACCCTCAATTCGCTCGACGGTCGAGCGGAAGTCGCGCGCACGGTCCATCCGGACGAGATCACCGTGCAGTGCCAGCATAACGCTTGTCTCCATATCGCCGGCATGAATGCCGAAGCGCAGTTCCCGCTCGGAGAACAGACCCTCAGGCATCCCTTCGGCGAACCAGCTGGCGGCGACAGCCATCATCCGGTGCCTCACGCGCAGGTCGCGCGCCACGATGTCCAGCGGCGCGATCTGGCCACCATGGGAATTCAGGATCACCAGTTTTCTCACACCCGCGGCGGCGACGCATTCGCCGATCTCCATCAACATGGCCATGAGCGTCCGAGCTGAAAGGGTCAGCGTACCGGGCCATGCTCCATGCTCGTTCGACTTGCCAACCGGGATGGTCGGAAGGAACAGCGCCGGTATTCTCTCGGGGATCAGCGGCACCGTGGTGGCGATGATTCCGTCGAGAATGGCCTTGTCAACGGAAAACGGCAGATGCGGCCCGTGCTGCTCCGTCGCACCGACGGGAAGGACAGCTATGAGGCTTCCTCTGTCAAGGGCCGCGAAGTCCCTCGCGGTGAGGTCGGCCCAGAACCTATGCATCACCCCAGTCCTCCGACCAGGCGCAGGGGCCGCCCGGGAGACAGGCTCCCAACCGCTCTGAGGATCGAGTCGCGATCTATCCCGAAATGCCGGTAGAGATCCCCGACACTTCCGGCCTGACCGAAATGCTCAACTCCAAGTCCCGCCACCCGATGGCCATGAACCGATCCAAGCCAGGACAGCGTGGCCGGGTGACCGTCGATCACGGTGACGATCAGGCAATTGCGCGACAGCCGCTCCAGCAGCCGCTCGACAAGGCTCCGCCCGGCCTGCCCATCGGTTCGCGATGCCTGCGCCGCCTGCCAGCCCGCGTTCAGGCGGTCGGCGGAGGTAACCGCCAGGATGCCGACATTGCGCCGCCCCTCACCCAAAGATCCGGCGATGGCCAGAACCTCCGAGGCGACCGCGCCCTGATAGGCGATCACAACCTCGCAGTTCGGTCCAGGTTCGCGCATCCAGTAAGCCCCGTCGATCACCCCCTGGCGAATCTCCCCGAGGTCGCGCCAGGGCTGTTCCAGCGGCCTCGTCGACAGACGCAGATAGACCGATCCGCCGCCCGCTTCGCGTTTCCATGCGGCGCCATCCGCCTTCGCGTCATCACGCTGCAT
The DNA here is from genome assembly GCA_965221405.1 of Paracoccaceae bacterium. GTDB lineage: Bacteria > Pseudomonadota > Alphaproteobacteria > Rhodobacterales > Rhodobacteraceae > JAPOUP01. Next base: position 927,991 of record CBDCSE010000001.1, read on the forward strand.
ATATTCGAATGCCCATTCCAGGATGCACGCCAGTTCGTCAGCGAAGGCCGGCTCGAAGCTCGCGAGTCCGTCCTGGGACATTCCAATCAGCGGTGTCGCGATCGACTGATGCGCACCGCCTTCAGGTGCCAGTGACACTCCCGAAGGCGTGCCCACCAGAAGAAAACGCGCATCCTGGTAACAGGCGTAGTTAAGCGCATCAAGGCCCCGCATGACGAACGGATCATAGACCGTTCCCACCGGCAGAAGACGTGCGCCGAACAGGCTGTGGCTGAGGCCCGCAGCACCGAGCAGGAGCATCAGGTTCATCTCGGCGATACCCAGCTCGAAATGTTGCCCCTCCGGGTGAAACTGCCATTTCTGGGTCGAGGCCACCCTCTCCTCGCGGAAGGTGTCGGCCAGTTTCGTCTTGGCGAAAATCCCGCGCCGGTTCACCCACGGGCCAAGATTGGTGGAGACCGTAACGTCGGGTGAGGCGGTCACGATCCGGTCCGCCATCGGATGACCGGACTTCGCCAGCGCATCGAGCATCTTCCCGAATGCCGCTTGGGTCGAGATCTCCCGATCCTCCAGTGCCTTGACGGGCGGCACCCCGATCACGGCTGTGCTGAGACGGCGGGTTCCCGTCGCGAAAAACGGAATGCGCCCGATCAGCCTGTCAAGCTGCACCTCATCGAGCCCCGTTCCCTCAGCCCGATCCCATTCATGGCCCGCACGCACATTCATCCGCGCACGGAATCCATCCATCTGCGGCACCGTCATCAGACCGGCATGGTTGTCCTTGTGTCCCGCGAGCGGCGTGCTCCAGCCCTTGACGGTATAGGCTATGAACACGGTGGGCCGGTCGTGCTCCGCGGCTGCGTCGAAACCCTTACATAGCGTCTCGATGCAGTGCCCGCCAAGATTCTCCATCAGCGCGGCCAGTTCCCGGTCGCTGCGCCTGCCAACCAGCGCCGACAGTTCACTCCCGGCACCGCTCTCGTCGGTCAGCCGCTGTCGCCACGCCGCGCCACCCTGATAGGTCAGTGCCGAATACAGTTGGTTCGGGCACGCGTCGATCCAGTCCCTGAGCGCCTCACCGCCCGGCTCCCCGAAAGCGGCTGTCTGCATCACGCCGTGCTTCAGCTTCACGACGTCCCAACCGAAAGTCCTGAATATCCCCTCCAGCCGTCTATGGAGGCCCTCGGAAACAACGCCATCCAGACTTTGGCGGTTGTAGTCGATGATCCACCAACAGTTCCCGAGCTCGTGCTTCCAGCCCTCCTGCAGGCATTCATGGACATTGCCTTCATCCAGCTCGGCGTCACCGACGAGGGCAACCATCCGGCCCACAGGCATCCTTCCCCAGCCACGTGCATTGACGTAGTCCTGAACCAGGCTGGCAAACGCGGTGATCGCCACTCCAAGCCCTACCGAGCCCGTCGAGAAATCCACGTCAGCACTGTCCTTGGTGCGGCTTGGATAGCTCTGCACCCCGCCGTATCCACGAAAGTTCCGCAGGTTCTCCAGCGTCTGATTGCCGGCCAGATACTGCAGGGCATGGAACACCGGCCCCGCGTGCGGCTTTACCGCGACCCGGTCCTGAGGGCGGAGCGCATGGCCGTAGAGTGCCGTCATTATACTGACCATGGACGCGCAGCTGGCCTGATGCCCTCCGACCTTCAGTCGGTCGGCATTCCCGCGCAGGTGATTGGCGTCATGGATCATCCAGCAGGACAGCCAGAGCAGCCGGTCCCGCAGCACCTTGAGCTCGGGCCCGGACAGTGCGCCTGAACTGTCCCCGTCGCGCTCAGTCATGCCGGCGCCAGACCGTGAATCCCGGAAAATCGCGGCATTGCATAGATCACACCCTGGTGGGATGACAAGCTATGCCCCTGTCACAGCAATCAGCCGCTCCCGGAATTTCGATGCGAAATCAGACTGACACACGCGCTGAACCAGCAAACCTTCGTTGGCAGGTGTGAATTTCCAAAGACGTCGCAGCTTGATCATAAGACCTTTTCCATCCGCCAGACGCACTAACTCCTCTCCGGCACGTTCTCCATTCCTCTCGACTATATCCATCCGTGCCTTGCCCCACTGCCCGATCTGTACCAGCTGCTGCCTGAACCCCTGACCACCGTCTGAGAACTCGTGCGCTATTTTTTGCTTCGCATTCCTGATTCCCACCATAACACCATTTGTGGACCTAAAACGATCGACATCACCGATTTCAGCACACAATCCCCTGAATACATATGCGCCCGGGTATACTTGATTGGGGATTATAGCCTTTGATGACATCGGTCTCCGACAACCGAAAACTGACCAGATCAGGCACCTGATCCGGGAGTCTTCCTCGGCTTGAAGAACGCCCGGTTCAGGGCTTCCATATCCGCGCCCGGCATATCGAACTCCTCTTCCATATCGGCTCTGCTCGGCTGGTAGCTGGACAGTTTTATCTTTCCGGACTGACGCTTTGGCCGGGATCCCAGGGAGCGGTTTCCGGTTGGGCGTGTATCGAGCGTGCCTGTGAACCTTGGGCATGGCGTTTCCGTTTTTCCCGTTGATCTATCCTACATATAGATCACAGGAGCTGGAAACGCAATTCATTGTGTCCGCGGATGCCGATGTTGTCTTTTTCGGATATATGTGTTGATACATTATCGCCAGTCTTTGGTCCAGGGGGATCCGGAAATGACCTTGATGCAGGAAATTGAAGCGTATGAACCTATGCGCCCCCATCTTGAAACTGAACATCTTGGGAAATGGGCGTTAGTCCATGAAGGGAAACTTGTTGGCGTTTACGACGAGTTTGAGGAAACCGCCGATGTCGCTTGCCGGAAATTCGGTAAAGGGCCATACCTGATCAAACAGATTGGAGAGCCACCCGTAACCCTGCCGTCGTCCATGCTTTACGGAGATATCCGTGGGTGAATAACTACCGGCTGGCGCCGATAGCGTCAGGGAGGTGACTGTCAAGATACCGAGCACGGGTCCGTCCGTGATGGCGCCGGTTGTTGCCGGGAAGTGGCCCCGGCCCCGGAACCGGCGTCCCCGGTACCGCCTGCGGATTTCGGGCAGCCCGCGCCGGATCCTGTGGAAGGAGCGGCCTTCCGTCCTGCGGACGGGACCGGAGATGGCGACCTTTGGGGGGACGGACACGGACATATGCACGTGGTCGCCTAGGAGCGCCCCATGCAGGATGGAAACGCCGTTCCCGCGGCGGACCTGGCGGCGGACGGTGCGCATCCGCGGGCCCGGATCGCCGGTCAGGACCCTGTGGCGGTACCTCCTCGCCCGGACGATATGGTACCGGTGGTAATGGACGCAGTGCGCGGAGCGATCATACTGCATGTCCCTGTCCTTCCGAAAATGAGCCATAACACCATTTGTGGACCTATACTCGGAATCATAAATTCGCTCTTAAGGGCTGGCATGATTCGCGGAACGGTCCACCTGTCCCGGAAAGGAGCGGTCAGAACAGGACACGGGCGGTGGCATGTCCGGGACAGGCTGCATCCCCAGCGTCGGGGAGCGCGGGGCGCTTCTGGCGATAATGCGCGGACGCGGGGCCGGGGCGCCGAGGTGCGGCGCGCGGACGCGCCGGTGGCGCCCGGTGACGGAAACGGCGTCGGCCAGGTCCGCGGGTTCCTCCATCCCGGTTCCGGCACGGTGCGCGGCCGGCCGCGCGGGTTCCGCCGGACCGGCCTGGCCCCGGTGGATCCGGCGGCGTGTCCGGAGCGGGAGGGAAAGCCGGCGCGGGCCCGGGAGGCCTCGCTCCGGGAGACGCCGCCGGCCAGCCCGCCGCGCGGCGCCAGCGGGGTGCGGGACATCATCCTGCGGCTGCACGGCGTGGAGCACACCCGCGGCGGCGCCATAGGGCCGACGCACCGGCCGGGTTCCGGTCACGTCAGGCCGGAACCGCTTCCGGGGCAGGCCGACAGGGCGGCGCGGGAGGCCTTCATGCGGAAGTGCGGACGGACGGTGCGGGACGCGCCGCCCGACGGGGCGACCGTCCTCCCCGACGCGGCGCGCCCCGAATGGCGGAGCCGTCCGGCCCACGGCCGGGTCCTCCGCGGGGGCGGGCCCGCAGTCAGGTCCACCACGGGACGGCGGCGGCCGGACCCGCACGGGGCGCCGGATCCGGGGACGGTGGAGCCCGCGGCGGGCGGGGGCGGGCGGACCTGTGCCACCACGGCCCTGCGGCTTCCCGGGAACCGGAGCGCGCCCGTCCCGGCGGCGGGGCGGTCCACGTCCTGCCGGACAGCGCCCGCCACCGTCACGCGAGGGCGCCCGTGCCCTTCCTGGAGCGGCCGGGATGCCGCGTCCGGCCGCGCCTCCCGCCGCCCCACGCGCCGCACCCGGCCCCACCGGGCGCCTGTGGGGGGTCACGCACCGCCACGTGAGGCGTGACCGGCTCCACGCGGACCCGCGCCGGTTCACCGGGGCGGTCCTGAGGTTCCCCGACGGGGCCCTTCCCCGTGAACGGGAGGCCATCGCGGAATCCGTCACCGGCGGTTTCCGGGTGGTCACCCATGACGGACACCGCATGGCCGGACAGCGGATCCGGCCATGCGGCGGGGCGAACCGGGCCGGAAAGTACGGTCCAGTTCAGCGAGTATAATATAGGGATTTTTGCTTGCTGTGTCAAGGGATTTTTGTAACTATTCATCATAAGCCCCTGTACTTTTGATCGCGCCTTCGACGACTGCGGTTGGGTCTGCAATTGCATGCCCTTTGTCTTGGATTGTTGTTTCCGTTTGCGTCCCTGTTGGCTGCCTTGGCCTGGGCAACCCTTACAGGAAGCATATCCGGCCTCCGGTGAGTGACCCTCCGCCACGATCAATCCCTTGACGGCCGCGCGACGCGGGCAAGGACTGCGGGACCGTCATCATGCAGCGCTTTCTGTAGTCAGCCCTCGGTGATGTCGCACCTCTTTCCCGCCGGAAGCCTATCAGCGGAACCCTGAACTACACGCCAGCCCCTTAAGCCCCATTTCAAGGATACAGCTTGCCCCGAGCGCTGGCATGACGACGGAATTCCGGGGATTTCTTCTTCCGCCGACTTTTGTCAGCCCAATAGCGCTGTAAGCCAGCCGGCCATCGATGATGGCTTTCGGATCTCTGGGATTCGACATCTCTCGTCCCTTTACGGCATTGTCTTAGCCACCCCGTGGAGCCATCCGGACTAACGGTGGCTGGGAGAAGCTGTTACTGTGGTTACGATTCCACCATGATGTGCGGTGCCACTTCGATGACGACGAGACTGATCGGCAGAGCGATCACAAATCAGATCGCCTCCCAATTCCTGCCAGAAGTTGCTCAATCACGCTGCTGACATCCCGCTGTCGCAACATCCGAGCTTCCCGCTGTCCCGTCTCGACATCATCACCCTGTTCAAAACGGGCTACCGCGATTGGACCGTCCTTCAGGTATCCGTCGACCTCGTCGTCCCCTGCAAAACGATTACGAAGAATTGACAAGCAGTCCCGGACCACTGTGCCGTGCCTGCCCGCCAAGGCCTCGCGGAACATGTGCGTAGCGCCGTCCAGACCTTCGTCCGCGTGCTCAATGCAATAGATCAGGTCATGGGCGTCCTTTCGCGCGGAGCGCTGGTCGAAGGCGAAGGCCTTCAAGCAAGTGAAGCTCACCAAATTGGCGTGCCTCACTGCTTCAACGGCGTTTCCCGCACCGCCGAGGAGCTCTGCCCGAATCTCCGCGACCTGATGCATGTCGAAGACGATGGACGAATGCGGGATGTTGAGCGCGGAAATGTTCCCTGCCGTAGGCAGTGGCTCAACCCTGCCACCAGCGATCTCCGGCGCGTTGGCGAGCAGTTCCACCACCATCAGTGCGCCGCTTTCGGTGCGAGTCTGCCACCGCCATGAAAGTTTCTGGCCTCTTTCGTTCGTCGACCGCTCAAATTTCATCGCCCGCAGATTCTCCTCGAGCGACCGGTAGCCCGCGGTGTCGGCCAGGATCTGTAGGTCAATGACGATGTCGACGTCGAGCGTGCCGGCGTGCGCCGGCACTTCCGGCGGCCGAGCCGCCACCAAGTATCTGGGAGTCAGTCCACCCACCAGAAACACGGACTCCTTCCACGGGCCCAACCCGCGCAGCAGCGTCACGAGAACGCGCTCGCAATCGACCGTGTACTGATCGCTGTAGCCATCGAACGTCGCGGGCTTCACCATCAGAAGCCGATCCTTTCATGCCGTAGGTGCTTGGCCATTTCCTTGGCGCGTCCCTCGCTGCGCATCAGGTCGAGGTAAACCTGCACAACGCCTGCCAGCCATATACCGTTCACGCACTCGCGAAACAGTAACTCGTCCGGCGACTTGACCGCGATGACCGCAAGGTTCGCGCCTTGGTCAACGACCCGAGCATCCAGGGCCCCAAGAGCCTCATCTGCCGCCAGACTGGCCAACAACCGACAGCGCACTTGGGCGACAGTCGACAGAAACGGCGTATACCGTTGTCCTGCAGCCTCGTGGGTGATCGCGTACTCGGCCTTGCTCGCGGCGCAGACCTCGCCGAACTTCTCCACCAGCCGTTCCCCGCGCGCGGCCGGCACGAAGTAACGCTGCATGGGCAACGGTCTCATCACCTTCAGCTGATTCACCCATGCATCAAGCAAGGCGCCCGGCTGTTGCAGATGGCGTTCCTTTGCTGGCCCCTGTCCGCGCGGTACCACCCATTCGAATTTCTCCAGCTCCGTCAGCACCTGCGCGACGGTCGCGGGCGATACCTGGGCCTGGCCGGCGATGTCCTTCACCCCAAACCATTCGCGATTCCGCCGCAGGACCGCGTGCAGCACCTGCGCACGACGACCCGAAAACACGGAACGGATGGAACGCGATAGGCTTTTCGGGGACGGTTTGTCCACGTAGGCGTAGATATTGCCAGCGGACAGAAACAGGCTACCGCCACTGTCGTAGTAGCCAACCCGCTCATTTCTCAGCAGCTCCTTGGCTCCAGGTGAAATCGAATGGGCAATCAGGAAGAACGCCGCTTCCCGTTTTCCCGCCGGGTGTGGCCATCTCCGCGCGGAGCCGCGGAACTGCCAGAGTACCTGCCGCACGTCACGCGGATATACCTCCTTCTTCACCTCAATCAGCAGGGTGACAGCCTTCCCGCCCACCCGGAGCTCAACCTGGGCGTCATGTTCGCGATTATGGCCGCCTGAGTTTTCGGCCCCACTGACCTCCGCCTGCGCATCGGGGAATTCCCGCAGGGCTCCCAGGAGCCCATCAAGCAGCTGTCCGTCCATTAGGTCTGAGCCAAGCATCACAATTCAAGTCCATTTGCTGTACAGCAAATATGGTCTTTTTAGAACACATTCGAGATTTACGCAATATTCACTGCGCAACGCAGAACGCCGGTTAGCATTCCAGAGTTTCGTGGTCCGTCCCCCGGCAAAGGGCTACTGAGGTGCTTCATGCCAATCTGCCACGAAACCGCGAACGCACTCCAGCGATCCGCTCACGCGCTCACTGTGGCAGGTTAAGAGAAAGCCCCCGGCCAGACCTGGCCGGGGGTCACGGTTCATCATCCGCGGTGGACTGGGAGGGTCACTTGGCGTGGAACACGCCTACAGCCTGCCCGTCACCGAAACGGCCGTCGAAGTCGCCGACCACTCCGGCCGGACGGTCGTCCGCCGTACCCGTGCCGTAGAACTGTGCGTTCCATGCATCGGCCAGAGTCGCGCGATTGGCCTTCGTATCGCCTAGAACGGCTCCAGAAGTGATTCCCGAAGGCATGAGCTCCAGTTCCCATCCGGTGTTGACGGCATCCCCGTCGAATTCCTTGATCATGCCTTTGAGCATCGGCGCGGTGTCTGAGAAAGTCGCTTCCAGTTCGGCTTTCGCCGTGAAGCTCCCGACCTTCGCGTCACCCGCATCCTTGCTGGACTCATACATCGTCGACACGCCGACCGCATCGCCCGTGTATTTCGCGGTATTGATCGCACCGGCACCGGATTTATCGTCAAACGCGGTTCCGGTTGGAGCAGGTCCAGCACTCCAGTACCACTGGATCACCTTGCCCGGGCCACCTGTCACGTCCGTCAGCCAGACTCCCCAGTCCGCACTGGGTTTGTCGGAGCGCAGAACATACTTTTCGCCGTCCTTGACCAGAAGTCCGGACGCGGAAGTTCCCGTAGCGAAGAAATACCAGGATCCGGCAAAAGGTCTTCGTGCCGTTGGCAGGAACGTTGCAGTCATCCCCGGTGCAGATCAACGATCCTGCGACGCCTTTGTAGGTTGCGCCTGTGACTGCCGTATTTTTGGTGAATCCGGCGACAGTAGGTGGAGTGTTGTTTGTGATGAAGTCGGAAAGTTTCTTGCCCGTCGCCTTGACGGCCTTGCCCGTGCCGCCTGCCAGCTTCGTATCCGTGGCTCCCAGCGCCACATCCCACTTCATGCCAGGATTCTCGCTTCCGTGCAGGCCGTCGATCCGGTCCTTGTCTTTCAGGGCTTCAAAAGCCGACTTGGAAGCCATTTGGGGATCACCGCTGCTGTTCACATTGACGTTCAGATTCCCGTCACTGTCGAGCAGCGCACCCGGCGTTCCCCCTGCCTCGGCGAAGGCGCTTGAACTGGTCTGGGCGGTACTAAGGGTGCACATCTTGCCGTTGGATGTGGCCTCACTTCCAGCGCCGTTGATTCTGACGCAGTCGGCATTCGTGAACGCACCGTTCGGACCCGGTCCCGACAACTGGTTGTTGTTGTTGGACGGCGGTGTATCGTTCCCGCCGCAACCGGCCAGGGCGAGCGCGCCCGCGAGCGTGGCGGCGGGCATCATAAGCCTTGATATTCCCATATCCATGTTTCCTTTCGTGTCCGGGATCAGAAGCTGAACGTCACGCCGAGGTCGGCGGTCTGCTGGTCTTCCTTGCCCTGTTCCTGCGCGGGCCAGTTGGTGAAGCCCGCCTTGAGGTGCGCGCCGCCGCCCAGGCTCCAGCTGAACCCGGCCCCCGCGGCCTCGTCACCACCGAACTCCGTGTCGTCGGCGTAGAAGACCGTCACGCCCATCTGCCCGGCGCTGTAGCCGGCGGAGACGGCGAACTGCTCCCGGTCGCGGTCCTCGCCGTCCTCGCCCGCGTCCCGGCCCTGCATCCCCGCGACCACCTTGCCGGTGAACCCGGAGAGGGACGCGCCCGCGCCGAGGACCAGGTGCCCGTCGGCGTCATCGTCGGTCACGGCCTCGAAGCCTCCGCCGATCCACGCGGAACCCATGTCCGCGATGGACAGGTCGGCCTTCGCGCCGACGGAAAGCGCGTCGGCGGAGATCTCCCTCCTGTCCCCGACGGCGTTCCCGTCGTCGTCCGTCACGGGCGCCATGCCCAGCGAGGCGTACATCCGCACCGGCCCCATCATGGGGAGCGCGTACTGGAGCGCGGGCTCATCCGCGCCGCCGCCCCTCTGGTAGCTGATCTCGTTCGGGTCGCCCTGGTTCACGTATCCCACGCCGGACACGTGGCCGACGGCGGCCTTGGCCCCGGGATCGACGTCACCCATGGACAGCTTGCCGAACGGGCCGGCGAGGAAGACGTTTCCGGCCGTGCCGGAAGCCCCGCCTGACGCGTTGTCGGCGCGGATGGACCCGCCCGCCGTCAGGCCGCTGTCGAGCGTGGCGGCCGCCGTGAACGTGACGCGCACCCGGCTGCTGAACTTCAGGTCATCGTCGCTGTCCGAGATGATCCCCATGCGCCCGTCGCCGCTGAGGGTGATCGACGGCCCCATGTCCATCATCGCGTCCTGTGCGAATGCCACCCCGGCGCCCATGCCGAGCGCGGTGGTGGCGAGCAGTACTCTTCTCATAGCAGATTTCTCCGTTTGATACGTGAGGCACCGATCGCCTCACGGACCCGAATCTATGCGGAGCGCTGTACTAGGTAAGGTACTGGAATCGGATTTATATCAATATGTAGTGGTTTTGCAACATATGAACTTTTGTCAACGGCACCGTTAACTACAGGCCATGAATTCATGAACTTCAAGAAACGAACGTATGAATTGCCGGCAACAAGCCCCGGTTCGCGGAAAATTCAGCCTTTACATTCCCACGCCTTTCTCTAACCGGAACTTCATCCTGACAATTTCCCGTCCGCTTCGCGCAAACCTCTGGTAAGGCTGGGCTTTTCCGCGCCAGTGCAGGGGTTTGCATTGGATTTATGTTGCCATGTAACTGCGCGCATTCTGTGTTGACATCTCCTTTTCATGCCATATGATGGCCTGAAACGTGTTGCCATGTAAGGATCCGGCCCGTGGCCCTCAGCGTCGACACCATCCCCAACCGTTCCTCCCCGCCCGCCATCCCGGCTCGCGCGAGGCCTGGCGCGAGGGAAAGCGCATCCGCAGGCGGACCGTCGCCAACCTGTCGAGGATGCCGCCCGCCCTCGTCGACGCCGTCCGCGCCGCCCTCGCGGGCGGGGTGACGTTCCCGTCGCTGGACGCGGCCGTCGCCATCCGCCGCCCGCTGCCCCACGGGCACGTGACCGCCGCGCTGGGGACGATGGGGCGGCTCGGGCTGGTGCGGATCCTGGGCCGGAGGGCGGAGCGGAACCGCGACCCCGCGCCCGCCGCGGTCGTGGCGCGGGCCGTCGACCCCGCCTCAAAGCCCGCCACCGCCAGGGCGCTGGATCCGGAGACGGCGACGACGGGCCTCGGGACCCTGCTGGGGCCCGGCCCCGTCACCGGCAACGGGACGCTCTCCATGCCCGGCTGGCTGCTGAAACGCCAGCCCTGGACCGGGCGGAGCCTCGCGAACCGGCACCTCAGGGGCGGGAACACGCTGATCCTGTACGATGTGTCCCCGGGCTACCTGGAGGGGCGCTGCTGCCCGCTCGCGGCGTTCGGCCACAACAGGGACGGCAGGAAAGGCAGGCGGCAGGTCACCTACGGGCTTCCGTGCGCAGCGGACGGCTGCCCGGTGGCCGTGGAGGTGTTCGCGGGCAACGCGTCCGATCCCTCCACCGTCCCAGGCCAGGTGGACAGGGTCCGCGGGCGCTTCGGCGTCGAACGGGTGGCGCCGGGCGGCGACAGGGGCATGCTGACGACGGCGTGCATCCGTGCGGACCTCGGGCCGGCGGGTCCCGGCTGGATATCGGCGCTCAGGACCGTTGACATCCGCAGGCTGCCCGGGGAGGGCCCGGGGGCGCTCCGGCCCCGCCCGTGCCCGAGGCGCCCGTTCCCGACGCGGTGGCGGAGGTCACGGGCCCGGACCTGCCCGTCGGGCGGCCCGTGGCCTGCCCCAGCCCGAGGCTCCGCGGGGAGCGGGCCCGCAGGCGGGAGGACCTGCCCGTGGCCACCGGGGAGACGCCCGCCGGCATCGCCGCCGCGGCCGCGCGCCGGAAACCGGGGCCGGCGAACCGGGACCGGACCCTCAGGGCCCTGGGGCGGGAGGCCAACCGGCGCAGGGTCGGCAGGCACTTCGACGTCGAGGTGCGCGACGCGGGCATGGACCGGGCGCGCAACGCCGGCAGGATCGAGGCCGAGGCCAGGCCCGGCGGGATCCACGTCATCCGCACCAGCCTCGGCGCGGAGGCCATGGGGACGGAGGCGGCGGTCGACGCCTACAGGTCGCTCGCGGGCGGCGGGCGCGCGTTCCGGAACGACAGGACCGACCTGCGGATCCGTCCCGTGCACGTGTACTCCGAGGACCATGTCCGGGCCCACGTGTTCCTCTGCATGCTCGCCTGCCACCTGGAATGGCACATGCGCCGCCGCCTCGCGCCGATCCTCTCCGGGGACGACGACCGCGGGGCGGCGCGGGCGCGGCGGAACTCGCCGGTGGAGCCCGCGAGGGTCCCGGAGAGCGCCAGGGCCAAGGCGGCGCGCAGGCGCACGCCCGACGGGCTTCCGGCCCACAGCCTGCGCACGCCGCGCGCCGACCTCGGCACGCTGACGCTGAACGGGGTGACGCTGCCGGGCGCTCCGGACCACGCCTTCCCGCTTCTCGCCACGCCGACGGAGCCGCAGCGCCGGGCCTTCGAACTTCTGGACATCGACCCCGCCAGGGATGTTGCCATGTAAGTGACAGGTCCAGAACCCCGGAATCCGCCTCCGGGTCCTTGAATCGTTGGGGATTCCCGTTTGAACCCTAAATGAAGTTCCGGCTAAGTCTGATTCTCGCCACAATACCCAAAAGCCCGCTATGCCGGGTCGCTCACTGAATAAACCCAAAGGGGTACGGGAGTCATGAACCGTGCCGGGGCAATAGGTGAGGCATTCTTCTTTCTTTTGGGATTGTGGCAACGGCCCGGCACCCGCCGGGCTGGAGCACGCGGGGAAACGAAGATGGCTGGAAGCGAAGAACGGAATCTGAATGTCGAACAGCTATGGAAATGGATAGCTTGCGAGCGAAAGAGGCGGGGTATCAGCCGCACGGAGTTCGCCCGCAAGCTGGGGATACGACGGGAGGCGCTCTACAAGATCGAGGAGGTCCGGAAGGGCGCTTCTCTCGCCTCAACCCTGCTGGACGCGCTGGACCAACTGGGAGCGCTGGGAGCGATTTCCGAGATAGACGGCATGGACTGGCAGGGGGCGGTACTCAGTCTGTCGAAACACGAGAAAGAGCGGTACGATGCAGTAGGCGAAGACTTAGGTCTTTCGCGGGCTCAGGCCATACGGCAGCTGGCCGCCGAGGGGCGCCGGGGTTGGGATACACTACACCCATTATATAGGACCCGCGCACGCAGCCGGCACACTTTCGGGCAGGACCACAGCCCAGCCGCATCGGTGGCGGAAATGTCAGCTGTCGCGGAAGCGCAGATTCTCCCGCGACAGCTGATCGAGACCGGTTATGCCCATGAGCTTCATGTCGCGTTCGATTTCGGTGCGCAGATTGCCCAGCGCACGTTCCACACCCGCCTGCCCCGCGGCCGCGAGAGCGTAGAGATAAAGCCGACCGCCGGAGCACGCTTTCGCGCCGACCGAAAGGGCCTTGAGCACGTGGGTACCCCGCTGGATTCCCCCTTCGCAGATCACGTCTATCCGGTCGCCGACGGCATCGACGATTTCCGCGAGCTGATCGAAGGGAGCACGTGAACCGTCCAGCTGGCGTCCCCCATGGTTCGAGACCATGATGCCGGTGCAGCCAATGTCGACCGCTCGGCGCGCGTCAGCGACGCTCATGACACCCTTGAGCGCGAACTGTCCGTTCCATCTGGCGCAGAGCTCCTCCGCGTCCTTCCAGTTCATCGACTGATCCAGCATGGTCGAGAAATAGTCACCGATCGATGTGGCCAGATTTGAGCCCGCGCTGACATGGCCCGAAAGATGCGGTAGGTCGAACCTCTCGCGAAACAGATAGTTGATCGCCCACATCGGGTGCGTCGCGAAGCTGACCAGGCTCGCGGGCGTAAGCCGGGGCGGAGAGGTGAAACCGGTCCTCAGGTCGCGCTCGCGGTTCCCGCCGGTAATCGTATCGACGGTCAACGCCATCACGTCGAAACTGGCGGCCCGCGCCCTTTCCAGAAGGGCGTCGTTAAGCCCGCGGTCCTTGTGAAAGTAAAACTGGAACATCTTGGGGCCGGATGCCATGGCCGCAAGCTCCTCCACACTCACTGTCCCGAGCGAGGAGACGCCGAACATGGTGCCGTGCTTACCGGCCGCCGCCGCAACCGCGCGCTCCCCGGCGTGGTGGAACAGCCGCTGAAGGGCGGTCGGGGCGCAGTAGACCGGCATATCAAGTTTCTGCCCCATGACCTCGACACCCATATCCACGTCCTCGACCCCGGTCAGGACATTCGGAACCAGATCGCAGCTCTCGTAGGCTTCGGTGTTACGCCGGTAGGTGATCTCATCGTCGGCCGCGCCGTCAATGTAATGGAAGATCGGCCCGGGTAGCCGACGTTTCGCCAATGCGCGGAAATCCGCGAAGTTATGGCATGAGTTAACGCCCATGGTTCCCTCCCTGCAAAGTCCCGCTCACACGCCTATAGCGCAACAACAGTCGGTTCGGCCTCAGCGACCGCCGCGCGGGCCGCGACCTCCGCGACCGCAATGTCCTGAAGCCCGACCCCAGTGCCGTCGAACAGGGTGATCTGGTCGTCCGAGGTCCGCCCCGGATGTGTGGCGTTTATGACCGCGCCAATCGGGGTGATATCCCGCTCGATCAATGTCCTGGCCGCGACCGCGTGCTGCATCTCGCCGATCGAGACCGACTGCGCGACCTCATCGGTGAAGACCGAGGATTTGGCCGCCAAAGCGGAATCGACCTCCTGCTTGCCCTTGGTATCGGTCCCCATGCAGGCGAGATGGGTGCCGGGACGGATCCAGTCCGCCATCAGGAGCGGTTCGAAAGCCGAGGTGATGGTAATGATCACGTCGGCCCCCGCACAGACATCCTGAGCCGGCACGGATTCGAAAGGCAGGCCGATCTCCCCGGCGACGGCGGCCAGCTTCGGAAGCATCTCGGGGTGGGGATTCCATGCGAGCACTTTCTCGAAAGTCCGCTGTTCGGCGGCGGCGCGCAGCTGGAACTGTGCCTGATGGCCCGCCCCGATCATGCCCAGAACCCGGGCGTCTTTCCGGGCAAGATGTGCGATCGACACGGAAGATGACGCCGCCGTGCGTACCGCGGTGAGATAGTTTCCACCAACCACGGCCTTCAGCTGCCCGGTATCGGGGTCAAACAGGAAAACGGTGGACTGATGGTTGGTGAGACCCCTGTCGGCGTTGCCCGGCCAGTAGCCTCCGGACTTGACGCCAAGGGAAAGACCCGCACGGTCGAACCCCGACTTGAAACCATAGAGCGCGTCGGCGTGCCCGATGGCTTCGCGTATGACGGGGAAATTGTAAGCGTTCCCGCCCGCCATGGCCGCAAATACGGACTCCACGGCGTCAAAGGCCTGCCTGATGCCCACCAGGCGCCGACAGTCAGCCTCCGGAACGATCAGTACGCCTGCGGCCAGAGGCGGTTTCTTCCCGTTATGATCTGGCATGGTTCTCTCCCGTTAACCGACGAACCGACGCTCGCCTTCCCGATTCCGCAAAGGGCGGTGCCCCGCCTTCTCTCTCAGTAGGCCTTGCCGCGGGCGGACACCGGCCATACGGTCTCGACCTTTCCGCCGCGCACACCGACATACCAGTCGTGTACGTTGCACGTCGGGTCGCAGTGCCCGGGCACCAACCGCAGCCTGTCGTTGACTTTCAGCACGCCCTGGGGATCGGCGATCACACCATGTTCGTCGGAGCATTTTATGTATTCGACGTCATCACGGCCGAAAATCACCGGCAGCCCGCTGTCGACGGACTGCGCCTTGAGGCCCGCGTCGCAGATCGCCCTGTCGGCCTTCACGTGGCTCATGACCGAGGTCAGTATGAAGAGCGCGTTCTCCCATTCGCCCCGATCGATACGGTTGCCGTCCCTGTCGAGGATCCGTCCATAGTCGGCATCCATGAAGGCATAGGAGCCACACTGAAGCTCATTGTAGACGCCGGAAGTTCCCTCGAAATAGTAGGAACCGGTTCCGCCACCGCCGACAATGTCGCAGTCCAGGCCACAGGCCTTAAGCGCATCGACCGCATCCCGCACCATGGCAACGGCGACCTCTATCTTCACCTTACGGTCCTCGTAGCTGTCCAAGTGCTGCATCGCGCCCTGATAGGCCTGGATGCCCGAGAATTTCAGGCCGGGCGCCGCGTCTATGGCTTTCGCGATCTCGACCGTCGCGGGCGTCGTGGTGACGCCGCAGCGGCCCGCGCCACAGTCGATCTCGACCAGGCATTCGATCGTCGTGCCGTGCCTGACGGCGGCTTCCGAAAGATCGGCGACATTGGCCACGTCATCGACGCAGCAGATCGTGCGGGAACCCAGTTTCGGGATCCGTGCCAGACGGTCGATCTTGGCGGGGTCACGGACCTGATTGGATACCAGCACGTCCCTGATACCGCCGCGCGCGAAAACCTCCGCCTCGGAGACCTTCTGGCAGCACACACCGCAGGCACCCCCGAGCCGCTGCTGCAGAAGGGCGACGTCGACGGATTTGTGCATCTTGCCGTGCACGCGATGCCGGACGCCATGCTCACGGGCCCAGTCGCCCATCTTCACGATATTGCGTTCGAGCGCGTCGAGATCCAGTATCAGGCACGGTGTCTGGATCGCGCTTTCGTCCATTCCGGCAATTGCCGGGACCTCATAGCCGACTTCCAGGTCTTCGATCTTGATAGGAGCGTTCATTTCACGTTTTCCCCATTCAGTTGGATGTCCATGGCAGCCTGTCGAGATCGACATTGCCACCGGTGACGATGACGCCGACACGCCTGCCGGCGAATATATCCGGGTTTTTGAGAATTACCGCCAGCGGCACGGCACAGCTTGGCTCGATCACCACCCGGAGCCGCTTCCAGCTCAGCTTCATGGCGTCGACTATCTCCCGCTCACTGGCTGTCAGGATGTCGGTTACGTGTTTCGAGACGAAGTGCCACGTCAGTTCCTTGAGCGGGACCTTCAGTCCGTCGGCGATGGTCTCGGGCGCGTCATCTGCGATGATGCGACCGGCCCGGAAGGAGCGCATCGCGTCATCGGCCTGTTCGGGTTCCGCCGCATAGACCTTCACATGCGGCGCCATGGAGGAAACGGTCAGGCAGGTACCCGAGATCATGCCGCCACCGCCGATCGGAGCGATGAGGATGTCCAGATCCTCGACCTGCTCAAGAAACTCCTTTGAGCAGGTCGCTTGACCCGCGATCACCCGTGGATCGTTGTACGGGTGGATGAAATCCCCGCCGGTCTCCGCCTGGACCCTGGCGAACGTCTCCTCGCGGGACGACGTCGACGGGTCGCATTCGGTGATCTTTCCGCCATAGGCGATCACGGCGTCCTTCTTCGCCTGGGGCGCGGTTCTCGGCATTACCACGTTACATGGGATACCGCGGCGGCCGGCCGCATAGGAAAGGCAAAGCGCATGGTTGCCCGAAGAATGCGTGGCGACACCTTTTGCCACCCGGTCCTCGGGCAGGCCGAACACCGCATTCGACGCGCCGCGCACCTTAAAGGCGCCTGGAGGCTGGAGGTTCTCGCATTTGAAGAAGAGTCCCGCGCCGGTCTGCCGGTCAAGCTGCTCGCTCACCAGAACCTCGGTCCGGCGGATATGCGGCAGGATCCTGGCATGCGCCGCGACGACATCGTTCCAGGTAGGTATATACAAGTCCGTTACTTCCGTCATGTGATTTCCCCTCACGCGGCGGACTGCAGGACGGGACGTGCGGTACTGCGGTAATGTTCCTGCGCCGCACGCGTGCCGGAGCCGAGATCAATTGGATAGCCCAGGTCCGCCATCGCCATCTCGACGGCGGCGATGCCGGACAGCGCCATGACATCCGTGAGCGATCCCAGATGCCCGATCCTGAAGGCCCTTCCCGCCATCTTGCCCAGCCCGACACCGAACGAGACTCCATAGGTGTCAAAGATGTGGTTGGTCAGCTCATCCGAGTTGAATCCCTTGGGAACGTATATCGCGCTGACCGTGTCCGAGTGGAGTTCGGGGCGGCGGGCGCAGAGTTCCAACCCCCAGGCCCGGACAGCCTCACGCACGCCCCCGGCGATTCGGGTGTGCCGCGCGAAGACGTTTTCCAGCCCCTCCTCGAACAGCATGTCAAGACTTTCGCGCAGGCCGAACATTATCTGCAGCGGTGGAGTATACGGAAAGCCACCCTTTTCGTTCGCGGCGGCCATATCCCCGAAATCAAGGAAAGTCCGGGGGCATCGGGCGGTTTTGGCCGCCTCCAGCGCCTTCCGGCTAACGCCTATGATCGCCATACCTGTCGCAAGCATGAAGCCTTTCTGACTCCCCGAAACCGCGAGATCGACCCCCCATTCGTCCATACGGAAGTCCATCGAGGCAAGCGACGAGACACAGTCGACGTAAAGCATTGCCGGATGACCGGCCGCATCGATCGCGCGACGGACCGCACCGATATCGGAGCGCACGCCCGTCGCGGTCTCGTTGTGCGTGACGAGAACCGCCTTTATCTCGTGTCCGCCGTCCGCGGCGAGACGTTCGCCGTAAAGGTCCGCGGGTGCGCCTTCACCCCATTCGCATTCGATGATCTCGACGTCGAGACCGTGGCGCTGGCACAAATCGATCCAGCGATGGGAGAACATGCCGAACCGTGCGGCCAGCACCTTGTCACCGGGCGACAGTGTATTGGTTATCGCGGCCTCCCAGCCACCGGTGCCCGACGCGGGAAAGGTGAGCACCTGTCCTGACGTCGTCCGGAAGACTTTCTTGAGGTCGTGCAGCAGAGGTGCAAGCAGTTCAATGAAGTCGGGCGCACGGTGATCCATCGTCTGGATACTCATGGCGTGGCGCAGACGGTCCGGGATGTTGGTTGGCCCGGGAATGAAGACGGGGTTCTGATCGCTCATGTGGCTTCCTCCGCTGGCTGAACACACTCAATATAGGATACATAGAAAAATATTCCATAAATCGCAATAAAAAATGTTTTCTTTAATTACATACTATTACAAAAAAAATTATAATATAAAAAAATTTGTGGAAATATTTTCCGAATATGATATGTCCTGTAGGGCCAAGAGTTAGCGGGAGCGACTGCTGTGGACGACGCAATGAAAAGGCCGCGCGGCCGACCGAGGAAAGCATCATCGGAATCCGAGGGAACCACAGTAGTGGCGCTTGAGCGCGGCCTGCAGCTACTCGGTCTACTGGCGCGGGAGCGGCGAATTTCGTTGACGGAGATCGCTATGCGCGCCGGAATGCCCCCGTCGACCGCTCACAGGCTGTTGGTGACGATGAAGAACCATCGCTTCGTTGACTTCGATGAGGGCACGCAGGACTGGATGATCGGCGTGGAGGCGTTCCGGGTCGGCACCGGCTTCCTGAACCGCCTCGATCTTGAGGAGGCGGCTCAAACAGTAATGCAGGATCTTGTCACCGAGACCGGTGAGACGGCGAATCTGGCGATACCAGACGACGGAGATGTCATCTTCCTCAGCCAGGCTGAATCCCCCAATCCGATCCGGGCATTCTTCCGCCCCGGAACCCGCTCCCTGATGCATGCGTCGGGGGTTGGCAAAGCCCTGCTCGCACGTCTGCCGCAGGAAGAGGTCGAGGCGCTTCTTCAGAGGAAAGGGCTGCCGCAGTTCACTGACAGGACGATCACCAGGCCGGACCATCTATTCGCGGAACTTGAACGTATCCGCGGACAGGGCTGGTCGTTCGACGACGAGGAGCGTTACGTGGGCATGCGATGTGTCGCCGCGCCGGTGTTCGGGGCCCGGGACGAGGCGGTAGCGGCGCTCTCGGTATCGGGCCCATCGGCACGGTTCACCGATCCCAGGATCTCGGATTTCAGCGCGGCGGTCCGACGTTCGGCGGCACGGCTCACGGAAGCGATCGGCGGCACGGTGTGAGGGAGTTGGCTTGAGCATTGGCCCGTGCGATCACGAGTGCCCTCTGTGGTCTCACGGCGCGCGCCCGAGCGTTCGGTAGAAGTCCTCGAAGATCGCGTCCCGGTCAAGGTCGAACGCTTCCAGGATCGGGTGTCTCCCGCCCGGATGGCGCCAGTGCAAACCATCGTCAAGCAGCGGAGAGGTCGTGAGGAACGTCGAGACGTAATCCGCCTCCAGCAGCCACGCGACAGTGATGATGTCCCATATCACCCAGGTCTTGGTCTCGGTTCCGGTGATCGCGAACATCCTGTGCAAAGGGTTATTGGTATAGAGGTGATGCAGGTAGTTGCCTATGTCCCCCCTACCCCGCACGAACCGCTCCATCTCGGGAAGCGAGATCTTCAGCTGCGCCCCGACATGATAGCCGGGCAGATAGACAAGCGGCACCCCGCTGTCGAACAAAAGCCGCGATGCGGGCGGATCCTGCACCAGGTTTAGCGAAGGTCGATTGCAGAAAGGTGCATAGGAGGGGAACGCCGAGGTCCAGACCACGACGATCCTCTCGATGATTTTCGGCTCCATCAACAGAGCCGAAGCGATGTTTGTCACCGCGCCCATGGCCAGGATATAGAGCGGCCGCTCATCCGCGAGGGCCCGCTCGATGATGAACCGCGCCGCCGGACTGTCGACCGGTTCCCCGACCGCACCCAGATAGCGTGGTGAACCGCGGAACACCCTGCCTGCCGGGTCGGCCCCGCAGAGGTCAAATACCCGCAGTATTTCCTCGTAGGACAGCCGCTCTCCTTCCTCGGTACCGACGAAGTCCATATCCTCGGCGGAGATTCCCTGCTCCACCAGTCTCGCGGCCCATCCGCCAAGACCGCCGATGAAACGCTCCTCCTCCGCATTCGCCGGACCACCGCGCTGAAGTATACGTGCTGACCTGATCAGCCCCTCGCGGTGATGGGCGAAGGAGAACGGCTCGGCCGTCACACCCTCAAGACCCATTCGCCCGTCCGACAGCAGGGACCAGGCGACGGCGAACTGATCGTCGATCTCGTTCGCGGTGTCGGTATCGATTATGACCCTTGGCCTCGGCTCCGGGCGACCCAGACGCGCGCGAATGAAATCAGGATCGGGTTTCGGAAACCGATCCATGACCGATGCAGGTGTTGACATTTTATCTCCTCAGCTCCCGAAACCCTTTCCGAACGCCTCCTCCTTGATGAACCGCTCGGATATGATCAGCAGTATGATTCCGGGAAGTGTGACGATCAACGTGATCGCGGCCGCCGTCGTATCGAGGTTGCCGCCCGAAATCTTTGAAAACAGAAGTGTCGGCAAGGTGATGACCTGGCCCTGACCGAGAAAGAAGGTCAGCAGAAAGATATTGGTTGACACCAGAAAGGTGAACAGCGCCCCCGCAACGACGCCGGGCAGAAGCATCGGCAGGGTCACGCGCCAGAGAATCTGCAGTGGCCTGGCGCCCAGGATCATCGCCTGTTCCTCGAAGTCGCGTCCAAGTCCCTGATAGACCGCGGTAAGCATCCTGACCATATAGGGAATTGTCGGAATCAGGTGGGCGATGATGATCCCGACATAACTTCCCGCGAGACCCAACCGGATAAAGATCATCAGAAGCGCGATACCGATGGCCGCTTCCGGCACGATCAGGGGCAGCGACAGGAAAAATTCGAAGGCGCTCTTCCCGGCGAAACTGTCGCGCGCCAGCAGGCGCGCGACCGGGAGACAGATGGCCAGACAGATCATGGTGACGACCGAACCGATGAAGACGGTGTTGACCGTCGCCTCCCAGACCCGACTGTAGGGCGACAGCACATAATCCCAGGCCAGCGGAATCATTGAGGTTTCGCGCTGCTCGAGCCACCAGGTTCCGGGCAGCAGCTCAGGCCAGGCCCAACGGAAGGCGAGGCTCTGGACGATCACCGGAAGGAACGGGCCGACTATGAAACCGGCGACAAGTAAAAGATAGATCTTCTGGAACGGCGACAGGCGCGCGCTCAAGGCCTCGCTGCCTCTTTGTCTGCCCCGTCGCATTTCAGTGGCGCCCCATACGTCGCTCGTAGCGCCGGTATACCCAGAGGTAGGCAAAAAGGATCACCCCGGCGACGATACCTATGGATACTACGGTTGCCATACCCTGAAGCTGCAACGTGTAGTCGGCGTCGTTGAAGTAACGCCAGGCAACCACCGGAAGCGTATCCGGGAAACCGCCGCCCAGAATGAACGGAGCCTCGAAAGCGCCGACGTTGAAGGCGAAACAGATCAGCGTCGATGACACGATTCCGGGCAGGATCTGGGGCAAGGTCACCCGGAAAAAGATCGCGCCGCGCCGGGCCCCGAGTATGGCGGCGGCCTCCTCGGTTTCCCGTCCGATACCGAGCAAAACCGCATATACGGCGAGCGTTATGAACGGAGTCTGTTTCCAGACGTAAACCGCGATGATTCCCCAGCCGTAGTGGGTCTTGAGGAGCTGTGGGAATTGCCCTGGATCATCGATCAGCCCGGCGAACGCGGCGGCCCGCGAAAGCATTCCACCGTTGCCGAGCATGATGACCGCGAGCGCGATGCCGACCGTGTAGGGAATCATCAGCGGCAGCTTGTAGAGGTACCTGTAAAGCCGTTTGCCCGGGAAGACCTTGATTAGGGCGAGCGCGAGCGTCGTGCCGAACACCAGCGCCAGAAGGGTCGAGACTGTGGCGTAATACAGCGTCAGCCAAAGTGAGACCCAGAATGTCTGCGATCCCCATAGCGATCCGAAGTAGGACAGGTCCGGAAAGGTATTGATCCCGAACCAGGGCGCAAAGCCGAGTGACTGCAGCAGCGCCATGGCAAGCGCCCCTCCGAACAGAACCACCAGCACCAACAGGATTGGCGTCAGCTGGAGCAGTTGCAGGATTCGGACGCGGCGCTCACGCGCCGTCATTACCGCTCGCCCGGATCTGGGGGGCACGCTTCGACCTGTCACAGGCATGTTCGGTGCCGACCACCGGCGCGGCGACCGGCACCGTTTGGGGGACTACTTCCCGAGATTGGCATAGGCCGCGGCAACGACCTCTTCAATCGACGCTGTCGTGTCGCGCTCAATAACCTCCAGCCAGGTCGCCTCGATCACATCGACCAACGTCGCGTTGGTGTCCGGCGCGGCGTTGGCGTCCAGTTCCGCCTGCGTAACGCCGACCAGACCCGGGGAGGCGGCGGAGATACGTTCCGCATCTTCCGTGCTCAGCTTCCACCCATCGATGCCGGACGGCATTCCAACACTTTCGAGCTTGGATGCCTGACTGTCGACCGATGTCATCCAGTTCGCCAGTACAAGTGCGGCCGCGGCGTTCGGCGCATTGCCCGGAATCACCAGATAGTTCTTGTTCTTGATCATCGTGTTTTCCGGAAAGACGAATTGCCTTGCGGCTTCCGGATAGGTTCCGGTTTCCAGACCCTTGGCGACGGCATACAGGCCAAACTTGCAGCTGAAATCGATCTCACCGTTAAGGAACAGTCCGTCGAGCGCCTTGTTGTCTTCCGGATACTGGGGCGAACCGCCGGCATCGAGCAGGTTGGGCTCGATGCTTTCGAGATACTCAAAACCCGGCGCGATAAGGCGCGCCAGTTCCTCCGGCGCGATGTCGTCGATCGACTGCTGGAACGGTGCGGCACCCGTACCGTCGGGGTTGTGCGCATAGACCGCCGCCTGGACAAACGTGTTTCCCAGGTAATGTGGCGGTTTGACATAGGTGAACTTGCCCGGATTGTCGGCCAGATATGCCTTCAGCTCGGCGAATGTCGAGGGCACATCCCCGTCTGCCACACGTGCCGAATTGACAGCACAGACATATTGCTCGCCTGACCAGGGAACCTCCGCCGAGTCGTTGGGAACACCGAAGTCACGAACGTTCAGCAGCGCCCTGGGGTCGCTCTCGTCCCATTCCAGATTCACCGAGTTCGGAAGACTCTGGGCAAAACTGCCGAACAGTGCGTCCTGACGTTTCAGCGTGGCGAAGTTCTCTCCGTTGATCCAGATCATGTCGACGCTGCCCTGACCGATGCCCTTGCCTGAGTTTTTCTCGGCAAGCACCAGGTCAACTGCATCCTTGGTGCCGGTGATCCGCACCGGATTCAGCGTCACACCCTTTTCCGACATGGCAGGCGCGACGACCCGATCCATCCAGATATTCAGAAGGTCGTTGCCGCCCCAATAAAAGATGTTGACCTCTCCTTCCTCGGCGGCGCGCGCCTCGACGGCTGGCCAGTCGGCACCGCCGGACAGGAAGGCGTCGCGGAACGCCGCGTCGCCCGCGTCATCCGCCCAAACGGACGTGGCGGCGAAAATCGCCATCAGAGTGGATACAGGGACGTTCGGTTTCATCACTTTCCTCCTTGGGTTTTCAGGTTTTCCATTCTCCGGCCTCATCCATTGAGCAGCCATACATGCTCGGGCGCAATCTCGAGCCAAACATCATCACCAACCTCAAGCATCCGACGGGCGTTTTCCGTCACGTCGATTTCCTGATCATTGCATACCACCCTATACATGACACTGGCACCGAAAAAATCGCGTGTCCTGACACGCCCATACAGTCCCGGACGTTCCGGTGCGAATGGTTCCGCGTTCATGTCCAGAGCTTCGGCGCGGAGCAGGACATGTACGGAGTCACCCACAGACCTGTCGTTCTGGTGTGGGCAGTCGATTTCGCCCAGGGGGGTTTCGACCCTGTTCCGGGACAGGAGCTTACCGGGGTAGATGTTCGTCGCGCCCATGAAATCCGCGACATCAAGGGAACGTGGGCAGCGATACAGACGCTCGGGCGTGTCGAACTGCGCGAGGTGTCCGTCAAATATGACCGCCACCCGGTCGGCCAGCTCCATCGCCTCGATCTGGTCGTGGGTGACGAAAATGGTCGTGATGCCGAAACGTTTCTGCAGATCGCGTATGAAGCGCCGCATTTCCAGCCTGAGTTTGGTGTCCAGGTTCGCGAGCGGCTCATCCATCATGAGGACGGAGGGTTTCGTGATCAGCGTGCGCGCGACGGCGACCCGTTGCATTTGCCCCCCGGAAAGCTGCGCCGGAAACCTGTGGCGGAACGGAGTCAACTGCACCACCTCGAGAATCTCATCGAGCCTCCTGGCGATTTCCGCCTTGGACTCGCCCCTTACGCTTGGCCCGAAAGCGACGTTCCTCTCCACGGTCATATGCGGGAACAGCGCGTATCGCTGGAACACCATGCCCACGTTACGGTCCTGGACGGATTGCCCGGAGACGTCCCTGCCGTCAAACAGGATGGAACCATCGCTGGGGCGCTCCAGTCCCGAGATCATCCTGAGCGTGGTCGTCTTTCCGCAGCCTGAAGGTCCCAGTAAGGCAACGAGTTCACCCGAGGAAATGTCCAGATCAAGGTTCTCGATGGCGACGAAGTCGCCAAATTGCTTCCTGACCGAGTTCAGCTGGACTTGAGTCACGCATGCCTCCCGGGGCATTTCCACATGTCAGTCCATATCGACGGATCTACATCGACATGGCTTCGAGTCAACGTATTCGGGCGGAACGAGGAGCCAGCCCGTTGGATGAGGGAATCACGGACAGCAACTCCATGCCGGTCCACGCCGCGAATTCAAGAAAGTCGTTAGCCCAGAGGCCCGGGACCAGTACGAAGTGGTGTTCCAGCCCATGCTCCATTACACTGGTCACCACATCTTCCGCGCTACAGGTGTGACCGCGCTCGGAGAATCCGGTCACCCAGCCCCGACAGCCGGCGAAACCTGACTCACCCATTGCCCTGACCTGGCCTTCGATGGCGAACGCGGCGGTTCCGCTGCGGGCGACGCGTAGCACGGAATGCGGCCCGTCAGCGAACTCGAAATCCGCGATCGCGCCGAATTTCGGCCCCTCCCGCGTGCCGCGTCCGATCATCGGATGATTGATCCAGGAGACCGGGCCTGTCCCTGCCATGTAGAGCGGTCCCCCGCCGCCATGCCACATCAGGATACGGTCGTCGCGAAACTGTGGTGAGGTCATGTCCAGAAGACTGCCGACCCTGCCGGTGATCGATCGTACCGCCATCTGCGTGACCGCCCCCAAGACATCGCCTTCCGAAGCGATCGCCATATTGTCTTTCTCCTCAAGCCAGCTGAAGGCGGCGCCGGGATGCATGCCCGGTTTTTCCTGCAGGGCGGGCCAGTCGGACACTGCGAGTCCGTCGTAACCATCCCGCTCGGCAATCTTCCGAAGCGCAATGGCAGCGCGGACGGTCAGCGCCATCTGCCAATCGGACACGTTCCGTATCGTGCCGCAGGCGGTCATCGCCGTGACTTCGGCCTCAACCTCGTTGCCGTTGGCCGCGTCCATCAGGTCGACCATTCGGTGAATGTCGACATGCACTGCCTCGACTCCAAGACGCCGCGCCAATACATCGCCTGACAAATCCATGTTGTAAAAGGTCGGGGCCAGACCGCCGACGACCCCGATTCTCGCACCCTTCAGCCTTTCCCGGGCGGACAGCGCGCGCAGGCTACGTGACAGGCGATCGCGTAATGAGGGATCCTGCGGAGCGCCAAAGTACCACTGGACCGGGTTCATGCAAATGTCCCGAACGCCACGGGCGATCGACAGGCTCATGTTGAGCGAGACGAAATTGTTGAGCTGGATGTCGTTCTCATGCATTGGCTCGGGTGTCGCCCAGACACCCATTGGCATTCCACCCATCGCGATCTCCCGCGCCACGTCGCCCATGGTGAAGCCACCGTGAATCAGCAATACGAAACCGGCACCCTGCGTCCGGCAGTACTCGAGCGCCCCGTGCGCATCGGCTCCGTCCATCGGGACATTCGGCGCGACCACAGCGCGTCCGCCCACCGCGGTCACGAGTTCCTGGACGGCGTCCAGGCAGGCATCGAACACACCGTGGCGGTCGGGAAAGTAGCTCGGCAAGGATGCCTTTATGATTCCGACGGTGAGGGGCATGGCTTCTCCCGTGTCAGATCGGGCCGGCCTTTCCGACCGACACCGAAAGGTTGGCGAAATCCGATATCCTGAGATTATCCGGAGGAACCGTCTTCCGATCCCACTCCAAGATCCGATGGATGTCCACCCCACGGACCGGGATCGGCAGACATGGCCCGTGACCCGAGGCGAGAGGATCGCGTTTGTGCCCGGCGTCCACCGGCAGCGTGGTCGCGGCGCGGATCGTCGTATCAGCGACAACAAGGCTGCAGGCAAACAGGTCGCAGTCCCGCACGGCTCCACTGCGGGAACCGCGCAGCGCGGCACCGAGAGCCACGTCCGCAGCGACGCCACGGATCGGCCGATGTCCGGCCGGGATGGACACGTGGGTCAGGCCGGACATTCTTCCATCAGTTCAATTCCCGGAAAGGCCGGTGTGTCGGACGGTGCGCACCAGAACTCCAGCATCCCGTCGTCCGGCTCGAGTAGCGAAATGGAGAAACCACCGGTTTCCTGCGTTGTCACGAAGCTGCCGACCATCGGGGCGATCGCGCGCACCCGGCGCGAGGTCAATGCCCTCACGGTTTCGGCCCATACGGTCAGCAACTCCATCATCGTTGTCCCGCCCATTCCGTTGACAATGACGGCGGCGCGTCCGCCAGCGGCGATCGGGCGGTCATCCAGCAGGCGCTGGATCATCTCTTCAACCAGATTCCTGACCGGCCCCATCTGGACGCGCCCGACACCCGGCTCTCCGTGCACGCCCATCCCAAGGTAGATCTCGTCATCGGGCAGGCTGAACATCGGCTGCCCGGTCAGGGGAGAGACTCCGGGCGAAACCGCGGCCGCCAGCGTCACGGTACGTTCGCGTACGTCCTCACCGAGCTGCGTCAGCCGTTTCAGCGGCCACCCAACCTCGGCCGCCGCACCAAGAATCTTGTAGATGAACATCGTTCCCGGAGCGCCGCGGCGGTCAGCCCGTCGTTCGGGCGAAGCCGTGGAGATGTCATCATACATCAGAAGCGGTACCACCTTGATGCCCTGTTCCTCCGCCAGCATCGCCGCAGCGCGGCCGTTGATGACATCGCCGGAGTGTCGTGAGATCAGCAGGATCGTACCCGCCGCCCCGCTTACCTCACGAATGCCTTCAAGGATCAGGTCGGCTGACGGTGCGGCGAACACGTCGCCGACCACGTTGGCATCGAGAAGACCCTGACCAACGAATCCCATCGCGATCGGCTCGTGACCGGAACCGTTACCGATCAGCAACGTCACCGATTCATCAGGATCCTTCCGGTTCCGTCGACGCACGACAATACGCGGATCGCGCATACCGCGGCAGACATGCGGGCAGGCGCTAACGAATCCGTCGATCATGTCGTCGACCATTGTCGCCGGGTCGTTGAACAGTTTCTTCACGGTACGGGCCTCCGGGCGAGCGTTTCAATTATCATGGCCAGGGAGACCGCGCCCGGATCGAGATGTCCCACGCCACCGCCCTCGACATATTGCGCACGTCCGCATCTGGCGCGCATTTCCCGGGTCGCGTCCCGTCCCTCTTCGGCCGCCGAAACGGCCTCGGCGAGCGCCTTTCCCTCAGCCAGCGCTTCTGCTGCCGGGGCAAGTGAATCGACCATGCTCTTGTCACCTGGCCGAACCTCTCCCAGATCGCAGATCCGTGCGCAGGCACGCTTAAGTCCCATGGCCAGATCGTCGCCGTTATCCAGGTGCCGCTCGATCTCATGCAGAACCAGTCCGAAGAGCGTGCCGGAAGCACCACCCGAAGCCCGCATGAACGCCTTCGCGCGCGCCCCGGCCGCCGCATTGACAGCATGGCTCAGTCCGCGCACAAGCGTTGATCCATGATCGCCATCGCCAATGGCGGCGTCAAGGGCGTTCAGCTCCCGCAACCTGGAGGTTCCGGCCTCGCAAAGGGCACGAAAGAAGTCTTCAGCCGACATCGGCAAAGACTCCTTTCAGGTAATCCAGTGCCTCGGCGGCGGCGCGGTCGGCATCCGGTTCAACATCGCGCCATATATTGAGATCCCGACTGGTTGGATGGCGCGGGCGAACGAACATCTCAGCGACGATCCAACCCCGATAACCGATATCCCGAAGCGCATCGGCGTCGGCGCCGAAATCATATCTGGCGCTTCCGGGAACACCCCTGTCGCAGTCGGAGACATGGAAGTGCACAAGCCTATGTCCGCTGGCACGGATCGCGGCGGACGGATCCTTTTCCTCGATGTTCATATGAAAGGTATCCAACAGCACCCCGACGTTGTCCGCGCCGCTTGCCTCTGCTATCGCCACGGCCTCCCGGGCAGTGCAGGTCAGGTCGGTTTCGAACCGGTTGATCGCCTCGATTCCGAGTGTAACATCCATCTCTTCCAGCACCGGCTGCATCTGGCCTAGCGTTTCCGCGGCGTATCGGGCCCGTTCCGGCTTGCGAAGCGGGTCGAATACACCCCAGGGGGTGGCGACGACCCCAGCCAGGGAGGGCGATCCCAGCTCGGCGGTGATCCTGATCGCCCGAAGCAATGTCTCACGCGCGGCGGCGCGCACCTCGGGGTCGGCCGAAGTCGGGTCTTCGCGTGCGCCGAGACCGGTCGAGCACGTCAGTGAGACACCGGCCCGCTCCGCGGCCCCGCGCAGCGCGGCCGCTTTGTTCGAACCGATCCCCAGAAGCGACACCTCGACACCATCGTATCCCATCATGGCGGCGCGCTCAAACAGAGGTACCGGATCGTCGGTCCACTCCTTCATCCAAATCCCTGCATGAATCCCGAATTTCATCGACTCCATCCCTTCCGCAGTCCGGCAAGGAGGTCAACTCCATGCCGTGAGCCGTCACTCCAGCCTCTCTCGCCCTCCCACCTTAGATTCAGTTCCGGAGTTCCGCCACACCCTGAAAACCGGAAACCTGTCGATCACCGACGGATGCCGGTATAGCGCTATGCCTTTCAAGGAACTGAAGCACGATGTCTTCCGTGATCGCTTCGTTGGTTGACCGGAAATATCCCCCGGCCCCAGAAGCGGCGGCCCCGATAGCGCTTCCGGATATGCGAAAACCCACGCCGCGCCCTGAAGGGCGAACGGCCCTTCATCCCGCGCATGAGCACCGGCCGCCAGTTTCGGAGGCACAGGGACGGACATATGCACATGGTCGCCCGGGATCAATCACGCCGCGCACGATGTCGACTCCGTTCCTGCGCACACGCACCGGCGGATGCCGCGCACACGGAGCCGAAGGGCACCCGTCAGCGCCTATTGGTACCACGCCGTCAACCGGGCAATGTGATAGCGGTGATGGAAAACGCGGTGGCCACCGGTGTCGTATCGCATGATCATGACACAGTTCCTTTACACTGCAGCGGGACCGACAGCATACGAGGAAGTCGGTGGATTTGCTCCAGGGAATGGATGCAAATGCAAGCGTTCAGGCAGTGGGCCGTTCGAAACTCACGCGCTTCCCCATGCGAAAGAGGCGGCCATTGGACCGCCTCTGGTGTTTCGTGTATGCCTCACCGGGCCAGCTGTCCGGGCATCCCGGTTATCGTCTTTTCACGCAGGCCGTTTTGGACGAAACCGCAGAGGCACGTGAGAACGGCTTCAAGGGCTACCGCCGCGAGACAGCGGGAGGGGCGCGGCCCCGACCATGGCCGCCAGCACCCCCCGCTGCGTCACGGGCCGCCCGTATGGCAGCGGTTCCCAATGCCGGGTGGTCAACAGTGTCCGGCCGCGCGCAGTCTTGGATGACAGTAGCCGCCACCGGAGCTGCCCTGTGGACTGCTGACCTTGTTCCTGATCGTCGCGCGTACCGTCAGGTTCTGCGGAAGGCCAGCACCAGGGTCATAGACCCACGTATAGGTTCCCAGCTTCCGTCCCAGCGTGCGTAGGCTCTTTAGATCGAAGAAGAAATGTTCGTCGCCCTCATTCGCATAATCGGATTCCGTCTTTACCCTCACACTCCTGCTCCAATGACCGGGAGGGATGTACACCGTGCCCGACTGGTGCCGGTAGTCCTCTCCGGATTCAGCGGTCCCGGCCCGGGTGAAATAGTAATACCGGATCCCGAAATCGACGGGTTTGCCCAGTTTGATCCGGAAGGTCGCGTATCCGCCTTCCGTCACCACGACATTCGACACCTTGAGGCGGTGATTGCCGCTGGTCGATTGAGATACCTGATGTATTTCCGCCATCGTCAGTGGTTCGCAGCTGCTGTTCACTACCGATGGATTGGACCGGCACCGGCGGAGCTTGCGCACCTCGGTGTAATTGATTTTCCCCAGATGCTCACCCTGCGCGAACAACGGCGCCCCGTGACCGCACTCGACATGCACCCAGCACTTCGAGTGCTCCATCTGCTTCTCCAGATGATTGTTATTAGGGGTGATGATCTTCCACTCGTTTCTCATCGACCACAGGAATGAATCCCAATGGACGCTACGCAGTTTGCATTGCTGCAATGTTGCGGCGGGAGACGCTCTCCAGGCCTCGTTGCAGGCGACATGACGCCGGTAGTCGTCGGCGTTGGCCTCTGCTTCCTGCGGAGAGAACAAGGTGAACGGCCCCACTAGCATCAGGGCGGCAAGACCTGTAGCCGCCCCCTGCAGTAACCCGGATACTATGCGGGAGCTTCCGTTTGCTGAACGTCCCCTCATATGTCACATCTCCTTGCTTTGACACCACACCATGTAATTGCATTACAGCACGAATGAGATGTGGAAGTCAAGTTTTTTTGCTCCAGAAGGCGACTGCGTGGCTCGTAACATACTGAGCCACAGAGATTTTCCTCGTGGACACCGGATTCCTTTCACCCGGAACGGGGTGATTCGAACGCCCGTTCCGGCACCGATAGGCCGCATCGTGTCACTTTGGGGCTCGCGGCTTTCCACGACCACCCAGACCATGTCGGCGTCGCATGCCGCGTGATGGAAGGATTGCACCACATAAGTCCCGTTCCTGGAGAAACCCGCCATGGCAACCGAATCCCATATGCTCCTTTCCTGAGACGATGGCAGGATCCGCCCGGAGCTCCGACACCTGGACCTCGACGCACTGCACGAACCGACGAAAGCCCCGCGGAGGGGATTCACCTCGTCGCCGACGTGGCAACACGGCGTCATGGTCGTCAGCGGGCCCCAGGCACTTCGCACTCAGTTCGGACCAGTGTCAGTAGGCAAGACCAAACCTTGACGACGAGTCTCAAAAAATCAGATCGAGTGGGAATCTGCTGTCAAAGAGATCAAAGCCAGAACAGACGATCCAGAGGTAGCATTGGGCAAGCCGCCAGTTGGCATTCTGCTTGAGGAGTGGCTGAAGGCACAACCCATCAGGGTTGATCCCGAGACCCGGAAGGACAGCCGCATCCTGCCAGCCGTCACCACCGCCAGGCATGACCAGAACCGAAGAAGTGAATTTGCTGGTCAACACCCTTGTCAAGTCCAGTTCAAAACTGGGGTGTAATCCCAATTTTAGGGAATCACCCAAGACTTACCCGGCAGTCGCGTTCATTATGTCGAGCTCGACGTAATGAACGCGATTCCACAACGCTGGTGGGTGGGCATGAAGAACCCGTGGACTTGAGTCTCTTTCCCCGGGCAGAGCGTCATGAGATCCCCTTGCTGAACCTAATGGATGGAGCCGGGCTTCCGATCCGGACAGCAGGGAAGGGTACCCGGCTTGAGTCCCGCCTGATCTTGTCGGCAATCCTGGCAGTGACACAGCGCAGTCGAGGGCTGTATATAATCCCCTTTCTTTCCCCCGCGGGATCTTGCCGAGGCCATTTACGCGGGCAAGTGGCGCCGGACCAACCAGTGGCCACCCTTGCGTGACATGTTGAGATCCATTGGCGACCGAGGCATCCGCCTGCGCCACAGCGGGACGATCTGGCGGCCGGTCCTTTGCCGGGAGATTCCTGATGAGGATGCCCGGCTAGACGCACCAGTGACCTTTGATGTTGCCTCTCCACTGGGGACGGCAACCGGGCCCCAGATCAATCCCATGGAACTCGCCATGTGCGGGGTGCGGTCGGCTCCGGTCTGGCGGGCCTACATTGCCGCAGCCACGTTAGCCGGAACTTCATCGCCAGGAATTCGCAAAGTCCCCTGGAACCAGCGTGATCGCCGGTTCCGGGCGGGACTCTGCATGTAATACCATTTCCCGAAAGTTTTGACTCATCAACATATAGTCTCATAGCCGTATATACACGATATATTCCGTTCCGTCGCGGATGGCGCGTGCGGCCAGCCGTCAATGTCGCTATGTTGTGGTTTCCGCAAACCAACACCGACAGGAGACAGGACATGCCCGCACCCCTGACGATCACCGACACCGGCCGCACGGCCGAAGACCTGCGCCAGTTCGCCGGCAGGTGCAAGGACCATCGCCAGCGCCGGCGCGCCCGCGCCATCGCGCTCAGGCTCGAGGGGATGCCGCCCGGAGAGGTCGCGGCGCGGCTGCGCACGACGGTCCAGTCCGTGAGGGACTGGACGGTCCGCTATAACCTGGCCGGTCTCGGGGGGCTGGCGGACAGCCCGAGGACGGGACGGCCCGGGCGCCTGGACAGGGACCAGCGAGCCCTTCTCGCGGAGCGGGTCGAGGCCGGCCCCGGTCCCGGGGACGGCGGTCTCGTGCGCTGGCGTCTGAAGGACCTCGCCGCCTGGGCGATGGCCCGGTTCGGCGTTTCCGTCAGCGTATCCGCGATGTGGCGGACGGTGCGCGGCCTCGGCTTCAGCCACCAGACCGTCCGTCCGCTCCATCCCAGGGCCGATCCGGGGCGGCAGAGAGAGTTCCGCAACGATTTCAGCGGGCTGGCGCTGGGCGCGGCGGGCGAAGGCGCCGCGCCCGAGCGGATCGAGGTCTGGTTCCAGGACGGGCCGGGGCGGGCCAGAAGGGCACGAACACGCGCATATGGGCGCGCCGGGGCGTCCGGCCCCGCGCGGTGCGCGACCACCGCTACGGATACAGATACCTGTTCGCCGCCAGCCGCGCCGGGGATCCCTGCGCCGTCGGGCATGTCTGTGGCAGGGCGAACACCGACGAGATGAACGTCCACCTGGAGACGGTCTCGGCGAAGGTGAAGCCCGGCAACCACGCGGTGGTCGTGCCCGGCGGAGCCGGCTGGCACCGGTCCAGGGCGCTCGTCGTTCCCGGCAACGTGTCCCTGCTGCACCTGCCGCCGTATTCGCCGGAACTGAACCCGGTCGAGCAGGTCTTCGACTACCTGCGCTCGAACTTCCTCTCCAACCGATTCTTCCCGACGGTCGCGGACGTTCAGGCCTCGATGCTCGACGCCTGGAACGCGTTCGAGGCCGACCTGGAACGCATCGCGTCGATCACCAAACGGTCATGGGCCCGTGTTTGCTGAAGCAACCGGTCAAATGGCGCTCCATAGGTCAAAACTTTCGGAAAATGGTATAACAGCCCCTGCGTGTCAGGGCAGGCTCCTGGCGGGGTCGATCTCCAGCAGCCTGAAGGCGCGGCGCTGCAGCTCCGTCGGCGTCGCCAGCAGCGGGAAGGCGTGGTCCGGGCCGCCGGGCCGCGTCGCCCCGTTCAGCGTCAGGGTGCCGAGGTCGCCGGGCAGGGTGCGCAGGCTGTGGACGGGCAGCCCGCCGGGGGCGCGCCTCGTGTCCGCCCTGGCCTTCGCGCGCGCCGAGACCCCGGCCCTCTCCACCGGCGAGTTCCGTTGCGCCCGGGCGCCCGCGCGGCCGTCGTCCCCGGAGAGCATGGGCGCGAGGCGCCGGCGCATGTGCCATTCCACGTGCAGCGCGCGCATGCACAGGAACACGTGGGCGCGGACGTGGTCGGCCGGGTACACATGGACGGGGCGGATGCGCAGGTCGCCCTTCGCGTTCCGGAACGCGCGCCCCACGCCCGCGAGCGACCTGTAGGCGTCGACCGCGGGCTCCGTCCCGATGGCCCCCGTGTCAAGGCTTGTGCGGATGACGTGGATCCCGTCGGGCCCCGGCCTCCGCCGCGATCCTGCCGGCGTTGCGCGCCCAGTCCATCCCCCCTTCATGCACCTCAATGTCGAAGTGCCTGGCCACCCTGCGGCGGTTGGCCTCCCGCCCTAGGGCCTTGAGGGTGCGGCCGCGGTTCGCCGGCCCCGGCCTGCGCCGCGCGGCCGCCGCGATGCCGGCGAGCGCCTCCTCCGTGGCCGCGGGCAGGTCCTCGCGCCTGCGCCGCCTCTCCTCGCGGAGCCGGGGGCTGGGGCACACCGTCAGCCGCCCGGCGGGCAGGTCCGGGCCCGTGACCTCCGCCACGGCGTCCGCGGCCAGCGCCTCGGGCACGGGCGGGGCCGGGCCGCCCTCCGGGCCCGCCTTCAGCAGCCTGCGGATGCCGCCCGTCTTCAGCGCCGGGATCCGGCCGGGCCCCGCGGGCGCCAGGTCCCCGCGGATGCGCGCCGTGGTCAGCATCCCCCTGCCGCCCACGAGCGCGACCCTGTCGATGCCGAAGCGCCTGCGGACCCTGCCCACCCGGGAGGCCGCCGTGGAGGGGTCGGACGCGTTGCCGGGCAGGACCTCCACCGCCACGGGGCAGCCGTCCGCGGCGCACAGCAGGCCGTACACGATCTGCCGCTTTCCCTTCCTGCCGTCGCGGCTGTGGCCGAAGGCCGCCAGCGGGCAGTGCGTGCCCTCGAGATGGCTGGACGACACGTCGTGGAGGATGGGCGCGTTTCCGCCCCTGAGATGCCTGTTGGCCAGGCTCCGCCCGGTCCAGGGCTGGCGCCCCAGGAGCCAGCCGGGCATGCCGGGCGTCCCGTTGCCGGTGACGGGCCCGAGCAGCGTGCCGAGGCTGGTCGACGCCGTCGACGGCGTGGGGCGGCAGCCGGGTGAGGTTGGCGACGGTCCTCTTCCTGAGGCGCCCGTCCTCGCGCCAGGCCTCGCGGATGAGGACCGTCGGCCCGCTCTTCCGGCTGGGGACGGTCTCGACATGGAACGCCCGCATGCTGGCTGCCGCACCATGTATGGCTCATTTGGCTGCAACATGTCAATGGACATGTATCATGGGCAGTGTCTCAGTTTGAAATTGTTCTTGCAGGGTTTTGTCGATGGGGTTGCGGCGCGTCCACGACTACGCCCGCTGTTGCCCTTCAGCCTCTGGAAGACGGGCGGCGACCCGCAACGACCGGGACGGTGCGTGCGGCTACCGCCGCACGGATGTCAGGGCAATAGCCGCTTACCGGCATCCCCACCGGTTCAGCCAATTGGTGTTGTCCTGCGTTGAGTTGAACAGGGGCCGGGTGGTCTTGCGCCCGCACCAGCAGTTGCGGACATCCTGTTGGGTGAGGGGGGTGATTGTGAAGCAGCCGGTTGACCCCTGCGTTGGGCCTGAAGCGATAGGGTTGGCCGCTATGGTGTAGGTGCCGCCCGTCATGAAGCAGCGCCGGGCAAACACTTGGTCCGATATACTCTCGATTATATTTTCGTCTGCATCTCGTGCTTGAACAGCAGTTTCCACATAATAAAGGGTCTTCGCCGACAAGCCACTTGCGGTTATGCTTTGGGTGTTGAGCTGCCCACCGCTGATAAGCCTCGCCAATGTTGCCGAGTGCCGTTGCATGGTATCGGCTTTGAAAACCTCATGAAAAACACGCGTCCTCGCAGGTGCTGGAATATCGCCAAGCCGCCCGACGTATTCGTTCCATGTGATAGCAGGAGTCGTGAAAGTGATGCTGGTAGCGGACAAGGTCGTGATGGGGAGATTCGCAGCGTTGACCTCAGATTCACTCAGACACGCCGTGGGGCCTTCCCGACCGTTGCTGTTGACGGTCGTCTGCGCTGCAACCGGCACCGCAAGCCCGGCCAGCAGCAGGAGCAAGAGCAGGAAGTTTCTTAACTTAGGGGGGGGGGGGGGGGGGTGAAGCGCCGTATTCTCATGAGGAATCCTCCGATTGCGTGATGGCTCTCACTCTACCGCCTTCGCCGTCGGTGAAGCAAGAGGGAATTTCAAAGTGAGACACTACCGTATCATGAATCCCGGGAATTCTCCCGCCCCGACCCGGAAACCTCGTGCAGGGTCAAGGGCTTGCGCCCATTCGATCCCCTTTTGTTCCCCCTGAAGTTCAGGTTAGCATGGGTGCCCGGGCGCAGCCGGGTGCCGGTGCCGCGAACCGGGGGTCGGCACCATGGCTGGTCCCACAAACCACAGGCCGATCCGGGGCCACGACGGGCTGGAAGGGACGGACCTGGACGGGTCCGGTCGGAGCTGAATGGTGCAGGGGTCCTGCAGCGTTCTCTGGGTGTGGGTTGGCGGTGGTGATCAGCGGGATGGACGGGCAGGGAGTGGCCGACGGTGCGGCTGCGGAAGCGTCCGGAGCGCCGCTTGCGGGAGGGACAGGTTTCACGGAGCGCTGTGAACCCGCCGTCCGTGCCGGAGCCGCTGGGCTCCGGAGCCGACTGACGCGACCCCATCAGGGAATGGGGGCCGGCTCCGCCCGGACCTCCAGCAGGTTACGCGCGTCGCGCCCGCAGGCGATGGCGACGAGATGGACGGTCTGGCCGTGATGGGTGTCGGCATAGCCCCGCGCCCGCATCTGGGTGAACGCGGCGTCGAGCGCAGTCTGGGCATCATCCGCACTGTCCGCCATTTTGAATTCCAGCACGAACACCTGCCCGCCGAGCGACACCACCATGTCGGCGCGGCCATGGCTGGTGGCCGCCTCACCGCGCACATCGACCCCGATGGCCCGGAAGGCCATGTGCAGCAGGCTGGCATACCAGGCCTCGTAGCGGGCCAGATCCCCCGTGGCGTGCCACTGGTAGGGAATGCTGGCCAGCCAAGCCTTGAGGGTGGCGGCAAAGCCTGTGAAGTCACCCGCCGCGAGCCGGTCACGCAGCGTCTCCCCCTCGTCCAGGGGCACCCGGTCCTGCGGGGACAGGGCCGCCAGTAGCTGATCGTTCAGGCTGAGCCTGACCTCCTGATTGGGATAGTCGAGCCGGTAGAGGGTGCGGTGGCCCTTGCGGATTTCGTCCGTGATGGTGAGGTAGCCGGTCTGGAACAGCAGGGCCTCGGCGCTGACATCCTCCACCTCGAATTTCGAGACCAATGATTCGTCGGCAAGCATGCCTTCCAGCTCCATCGGGCTGATTGACTTAGCCTTGAGGGTCTCGAAGAGGAAGCGCGGCGAACCGGTCTGGAACCAGTAGGGGCGGAACTCGCGATTGTCCAACAGCAGCAGAACATCGAAGGGATTGTAGAGCCGCTCCTTGCCGCGCCAGCTGTAGCCGTTGTACCAGGTGCGGATGGCCGCCCGGTCGAGCCCTGCGAGTTCAGGGGCAAACACCGTGTCGAGATCGGCATCGGTGTAGCCGCAGAGCGTGGCATAGCGGGGATCGAGACTGATGTCCTTGAGATTGTTGAGATCCGAGAACAGGCTGACCTTGGAGAACATGCTCACGCCGGTGACGAGGACGAAGCGGACATGCGCCGCACTGTCCTTGATGATGCCGTAGACACCGCGCAGGTACTCCCGGCTGGCCCGGGCCCGGTCAGGATCATGCAGCCCGTCAAGGATCGGCTTGTCATACTCGTCCACAAGGACCACCACCCGCTGGCCCGTGGTGTGGTGCAGATGGTAGATCACCTTCTGGAGCCGGACGGGACCGGTGGAGGCGGTCTGGTCCAGATCCAGTCCAGCGGCATGCTCGATCAGGTCCAGTTGCGCACAAACACTGTGGGCGATGTCTTCCGGCCCATCATACCTCCCGCCAAAGCTCAGGCGCACCACGGGGTGGGCAACGGACCAGTCCCAATGGTCATGGATGGCCAGGCCCTCGAACAGGGCCTCCTCCCCCGCAAACAGGGCCCGGAGCGTGTCCACCAGCAGACTCTTGCCGAAGCGGCGCGGCCGGGAGAGGAAGTAATGCCGTCCACCCTCCACCAGATGCCGGATGAGGGGTGTCTTGTCGACGTAGTAGAACCCCTCACGTCGGATGGTCGCAAAGTCCTGGATGCCGATGGGCAGGTGGGGGCGGGTCATGGGTCCCGTCCTTTGTTACAGGTGGATGGGTGCCCAATTATATCACGCTTGCAAGACGCCGCCCAGCCCGTGTATCTGCATCAGGACACGCGCAACCGGCGACGCCGTCTATCCGGTGCGGCGCGGGAAATGGAAGGGAGTCACCGATCTTGCCGACGCGCTGCACCGCCCGTCGGCACTGCTTGAGGCGGAGGAGCGGACCGCCATCAAAGACATCGTCGCCGAGCTCAGGAGCAAAACAGAGGAAAAGAAAGATGATTACAATTCTTTGCCGGACTTTATCCGCAACGCTATTTCTTGGAATGTTTGCTTGGGCCGCG
This sequence comes from Paracoccaceae bacterium, assembly GCA_965221405.1. GTDB lineage: Bacteria > Pseudomonadota > Alphaproteobacteria > Rhodobacterales > Rhodobacteraceae > JAPOUP01. The sequence goes on from CBDCSE010000001.1 coordinate 966,595, forward strand.
TATGCGGCCGAATGGAAATTCAACAACGGGCTTCCTGAAGGTCGTGGAGAGTCAGCGCAGCTCGAGACCTTTGCTGCGGACGTGGTAGAGCTGAGCGGCGGCAGCCTCATGATCGATGTGTTTCACGGCGGCTCCTTGAACCTGAAGGACAACGACGTGGCCCGCTGGCTGCCGCGCGGAGCGGTCGAAATGGGTCTGGTCTGGGCGAACTATCTCGGTCGTGACGTTCCCGCCCTGAACGCGGTTATGATCCAGGGGTCCGTCGGGAGTCCTGAGGAACTGATTGCCGCGCTGCCCGAAATTCAGAAGATCTACGCCGAGGTGCTGGGAGATCTGGACATCGTGCCGACCGGGTTCATGGCCTTGCCGCTCCTGAAGGCCTCAATCTTCTGCCGCGAAGACCCGGTTCGCTCGCTTGAAGACCTCAAAAAGAAGAAGCTGCGGGTCTGGAGCAACGACCAGGTCGAGACCTTCACCAAGCTCGGCGTCCCGGCCCAGATCGTCGGTCAGAACGAGCTCTATGTGGCGCTCCAGACCGGCGTCGTCGACTGTGCCGTCTATCCCGCACTCTTCGCGCACACGATCTCGCTTCAGGAGGTGACCAAGTATGCCTCCTACCTCTATCCGGTAGCGGGCGTTCCCTACGTTCTGGGCGCATCGAAAGACGCATGGGAGAGCCTCAGCGATGCAGAGCGCGAGGCGGTCACCACTGCGGCAGCCCGTGTCTGGGAGCGCACGAACGAGTATTCGAAGGCGGAGGAAAACGAGCGGACTGCCCGCGCCAAGCTGGCAGCGCAGGGAATCGAGTTCCTCGAGCCGTTCCCGGACCAAGACCGCACCGCATTCCTTGATGCTGCCTCCGCCACATGGCAGGAAATGGCCGAGGAGGCAGGGGGCAAGGCACCGGAGTACCGCCGGAGAATCCTCAGCGTCCTCGGGCGCTGAGTTTGGGCGACCGCAAGAAAGAAGCCGGGCGCACAGGGTATTCAAACCGAATCGAGGATTTTCTGGCACCTACCTTTGTCGCGATGGCTATCTTGGCGGCACTGGCCGGCGGCGCGATTGTCGTTCTGATCGGCGCGAGCGTGGCAATGCGGTACTTCGCGTTCGCCCCGTTCCGGTTCACCGAAGAGCTGGTCGGGCTTTTGATGACGGCCGCGTTCTTTCTCGCCCTGCCGCTTGCCACGCTTAGGGCCGAACACGTTCGCGTACTGGTGCTCGTGTCCGCGCTGCCGGGCAAGGCGGCGCACCTATTCGGAATTCTGGCGGCACTATTCGGTGCCACGTTCTGCCTGTGGTTCCTCGCGCTCTGCATCCCTTGGCTGGAATTCGCTTTTGACCGCAACATCAAAACCGAGGTCGGCCGCATTCTGATGTATCCCTGGATGGCGCTGCTCCCGTTGTCCATGGCCTTGAGCGCGGCTGCGTTTGTGTTGCGCGGCGCATCGGGCGAAGGTGGGAAGAACGGTCGGGCCTGACTTGGCAGAAGGAAAGCAATGTTTAGTTTCTGGGGGCTTCTGGTCGGCGGCCTTGCGGTTTTCGCAGGCTCTGGGCTTCCGCTGGGAGCGGCGCTCGGCCTTACCGGGCTTCTGATCCTTCAATTCCATGCCAGCGGGTCGACCTATGTCGCGGTCGACGCTGTCTGGAACGTTCTTAACTCCTTCACACTCAGCGCAATTCCGCTTTTCATCATGCTCGGCGAGATCATGCTGCGAAGCGGAGTCAGCGAAAGGGTCTACACGGCGCTGGTGCCGCTCTTCCAACGCGTTCCCGGCCGACTTCTCCACACCAACATCGCCGTGTGCACGCTCTTCGGCGCGGTCAGCGGCTCAAGTCTGTCGACCGCAGCGGCGGTCGGTTCGATCGCCTACCCCGAGATGACCGAACGTGGCTACGACCGGCGGATGGTAGTGGCGTCGCTGGCTGGCGGAGGAACACTTGGCCTGCTTATCCCGCCCAGCCTTTCGCTCCTGATCTATGGCGCGCTGACCGAAACCTCGGTCGGGCGGCTGTTTCTGGCAGGTCTCCTGCCCGGCCTTCTCTTTGCGGGGATGTTCATGATCTACATCTTCGTGCGGTGCCTGTTCCGGCCAGACCTTACCCCGAGAGGCGATGCGGCTGCCAGCTTGAGCGAGATCCTGCTCAAGCTCCTTAGCCTGTGGCCTTTCCTGCTGCTGATCGTGGCAATCATGGCCAGCATAGCCTTCGGAGTCGCGACACCGACGGAGGCCGCGGGGATAGGGCTGGTCGCGACGGTCGTCGTGGGCCGGTCCTGGGGCAGCCTGACGCTGAAGACACTGGTTGCGAGCCTACATGCCGCGATCCTTCTTTTCGCTTCGATCGCGTTCGTCGTCATGGGCGCGACCATTCTTGCGCAGGCCGTGAGTCTTCTCGGCGTTCCGCAATCGATTCTCGAGACAGTGCGCGCAGCCGATCTCGGACGGCTACAGGTACTGGCGCTCGTTGTGCTGGTCTATCTGGTGCTGGGCTGCTTCTTCGATGGGCTCTCGCTGATGATCATGACGCTTCCGATCGTGGTGCCGCTCATGGTGGGACTTGGCTACGATGCGATCTGGCTGGGCGTCATAATCACGATCCTGATCGAGATCGGTCAGGTCACGCCACCCGTGGGACTCAATCTGTCAGTCCTGGTCTCCGTTACGAAGGAAAAGGTGTCGCTTGGTGAGGCCGCCATCGCTACGATACCCTACTGGCTGATCCTGCTTGTGGGGATTGCGGGTTTGACAGCGCTTCCACAGATCGCGCTTTTCCTGCCGACGGCATTGATGTGAGGTGCGAAGTGCAACATTTGGTTCACCATCTGAACTACTCTGAGCGACAGCGAGTTCATCATCCCGTGCCGGATATCGAAGATCACCTCCGCCTCTGTCGAGATGAACGGCCATAAAGAAAGCAAGGCAGCCTGATCGGCATACACTTGGTTGTCCGCCACGTCGATACGGCCCTCGGACGTATGCCAACCTTGTGCGATTTCGCGGATGAGCCGGATCCGCACGTCGCCCATTGGGCAAGGACTTGTCAAGGCACCAGCATCAAACGGGTAGTGTCTCAGTTTGAGATCGTCGAAATTTACCGGAAAAGAGGGCGACCCGCAGGCCGCCCCCGTGTGGGTCGGGTCGCCGAGGGGCCGTCAGGGCGCGCACCCCTCACCAGTCGAGATGAAGGAGTTGACCGAGGTGAGGCGGGTGGAATACCTGTTTAAACTGGGTATGCCCACCTCGTCGATCGCGTAGGACATCATGCCGCCCCCGAAGCCCCTGATCCTCGCTCCGGCCCTGGGCCGGATGTCCAGGGTGATGTCCGTGCCCAGTCTCGACACCGCGACACCGCGACACCGATCCTCGGGCCTGTGACAGCCTGCCAACTGCCGCCCTCCCTCCGCCATTCCAGCTGGTCGGTTTCGTATGTCTGCGCTTCCCCACCGCCCGGTTGGATCGTGCTGTGGTAGACGTCAAGGCTTATGTTGCCGAAAGACGTGTAGCTGGTGATGGCGGGATTGGTCGTTTCCCGCCGCACATGGAAGCGCAGGTAGTCACCGCCGCAGCCCTGTATGTGATAGCCGTTGATGTTGCCGGTCACCACCACCGTACAGGTCTGCTTTGTGCACTGCGGGGTCTGGGCCGTCGCGGGCGCGGCCAGTGTCAGGGCCAGCGCGGCGATCAGCGATGCGGCGGCGAGCCGTGCTTGAATGCTATGGGGGGGGGGGGGGGGGGGGAGCTTACAAAAATCCAGACCTGTATCGGTGATCCGGATGGCCTGTATGGCGGGCCATGCGGGCCGGTCTCCGCCACTCCGGTCCGCGGACGCCTGGCTGGCTGGCCGGGGCGCTCCGCTCCGGCGGCACGGGCCGCCACGCGCCGGGCCGCGGGCCGGTCGGGCGGACCGGCTGGCGCGACGCGTCCGGCTACCCGTGCCTGTCGGCGGCGGCGAAGGCGCCGCCGGTCCTGGCGGGGCGGCCGGGGCTGGAGCTTCCGCCGCCACGCGCCGTTCCCGACCCGGACGCCGCACCCTCCGTCCCGGACGGCGACATCCCCGGCACGGCGGTGGCCCGGCGTGCGGGTGGACGGGCTGGCGTCGGAGGTCCTGCGCATGGCCGCCGCGCGGGTGGCGGACGGCCGGGAGGCCCGGTATCCGGTCCGTCCCGTGGCGTCCCGCACCCACGTCGGCCCGGAGCACTCCGGCCACGGCCATCACCGGGCGGGCTGGACCTGCGCCGGGCGGCGGCGGGCACGGTGCGCGTCCTGGCGCTGGAGGACGGCTGGCGCGGGGCGCTGCACAGGACAGGGCGGCGGCCGGTCGGGACGCCGGGCGGGGACCCATGACGGCGCGGACATCGACCGGGCGGAGCGCGGGCACGGGCGCTCCGCCCACGACCTGCGGGCGGATCCGCCGGCGCGTGACCGGCATGGGGCGGGCCTGGCTGGAGAACATGGGCGGGGAGCCGCCGGCCATCCTGCCGGCGGAGGCGGCGGAAAGGGAAGCGTCGGCGTCCCCGCCCACGCCGGGCTGGCGGTGACGGCGGAGGGCCGCCCGCCGGGCCCGCGCGCCATGGACGCGGACCTGCGCGACGCCCCGGAGGACGGCAGCCAGCGCTGGACCGGGGGCCCCGGCCGCGCCCGGGAACCCGCGGCCGCCCGCGCGGACACGCGGGTGGTCTCCGTCCGCGGCCGCGGGGGCGGTTTCCGGCAGCTCCCCGACAGGGCGGCGGGGCGCGGCGACACGCTGCCGGCGCGGGCTGGCCGGTCGGGGAGGCGGCGGGTGCGGACGCCGGACGGCGGGGAGATGTGCCTGCGGGAGCGCGCCGCGGCCCTGCCCGCGCCCGCGGTGCCGGAGCCGGCGATCCCGGCCTCCGGAGGCCCGGGGGCCCGAAAGGGGCGCGTGGCCCGCCCGGGGATCCGGGCGGCGGAGGTCACGGTGATGCCGCCGGGGGAGGAGGAGGGGCGCGTGGCCCGCCCGGGGATCCGGGCGGCGGAGGTCACGGTGATGCCGCCGGGGGAGGAGGAGGGGCGCGTGGCCCGCCCGGGGATCCGGGCGGCGGAGGTCACGGTGATGCCGCCGGGGGAGGAGGAGGGGCGCGTGGCCCGCCCGGGGATCCGGGCGGCGGAGGTCACGGTGATGCCGCCGGGGGAGGAGGAGGGGCGCGCGGAGCCGCCGCGCTGGCTGCCGCTGGCCTCCGGGCGGCCGCAGCCGGGCGTGGCGGACGCCGTCCACGCCGCGGAGGTGCCGGGCCGGCACCGCGGAAGGTGGACCGTGGAGACCTGGTCCAGGACCCCAGGTCCGGCACCCGGATCAGGGACCGCAGGCCCGGCGCCGCCGACGGCCCGCGCGGGCGCCCCGCCTCCGGCGCCGTCACCGCCCGGCCCGCGTCGCCGACCTGGCCATGCCCGCGCGCGGGCGCCCGGAGACGCCCGCGACCGATGTCTGTCCGGAGGGGGACATTGACCTCCCGCACACCCTGCCGGGGCCCGGGGCCACAGGGAGGCCGTCCGGATGGAGGGAGACCGCGTCCCCACCGTCAGGGACCCCGTCACCGGCATCGGGCGCCCCGCCGGCGCCCACCCGCTGAGGCGGCAGCCGCCGCGCGGGGTGAAAAAGGTCCGGCAGGGACCCGGGAGGCTCAACCGGGCCATCCAGGTGCGTGACGCCCTCGGCGGGAGAAGACGGACTTGAGATTCACATACAGGTGTGGGCTGTTGCAAGGCCCCGGGCGCGTCCCCGCGCATCGGGACGCGCCCCGGCCACCGGCGCGACCTCTTCCCGCTCGAAGCGCACGGCCTCCCCGCCAGGCCCGACGGCCTTCTCCCAAAGGCGCGGACGGCCTGCCGACAGGCCCGAAAGCTCCTTGAGGAGGCCCTGCGCCCTGCGGACTGGCACTTCTGCCGCAGGCTCCGCGATCATCCGCTCCGCCCCCGGGGACATCGACGTCCCCTCCAGCTCCGGGAAGTCGCCGGGCGGGACCCTGCCCCCGCGGCGGCGGCAATGACAGTAGGCCCTTCTCAAGGTGACCTCGCCCACGCGCGTCAGGAAGGTCTTCGGGACCTTCCGCCGGCGCCGCTCGTCACCCGCCCGCATCCCGGGCACCCGGGGGCGGGAAGCTCCGCGTCCCTGGCCTCGGGAACCGCCCGGTAGATCCCGGCGGACCCCGACAGCGCGTTGGCCCGAAGCCGCGGCTCCATCGCGCCGGGATCGGGGTGCGCACCGTCCAGTCCCCCGGGCCCGCGGCCGAAGTCTCGGCCGAAGGCCCTTGCGGCATCGGCCAGCGCCGCGCCCTTCAGCGCGTCCCCGCTTTCCGCGTCTCCGGAATCCCGGGCGAGGGCAGGCAACGGCTCCATACGGTCCCGGAAGTCCCGGATGCGGGCGTGAAGCGCCTTAGAGCTTGAATCATAATTCATTTATATCAATATGTTACGTGATTCCAGCCGCCTGGCCTCGCGCCACCCGCCGCATCAGGAACCGGCACGCCGCGGGCCGCGCCCAGGCCAGCGAGCTCGCCAGCGTCCGCCCGGAGTCCTTCGCCAGGCGCCGGCACCGCGACATCCACGCGAAGGTCCGTTCCACCACCCGGCGGCGGTACGGGACCGTGAATCCCCTGGTTCCATCGGGCTTCCGCACGATCCCGATGACCGGTCCCAGGCCGTGCTCCGCCAGCGCGGCCCCGGGCTTCGGACCCGCGTAGCCGCCGTCCGCCAACGGCTTCGTCACCTGCGGCGCCTTCCCGGCATCGCCGGGATGACGGCCGGCGCCCCGTCCCGGTCCCGCACGTCCGCCCCGTGCACCCGGAGCGCGACCGGGAACCCCCCGACGTCCACCGTCAGGTGCCGCCTGCGCCCCCTGGCCTTCCTGCCGGCGTCGTATCCCGCCGGCCCGCCCGCCTCCGTCGTCCTCACCGACTGGCTGCCGGTCGCGGCCGCCGTCGGCTCGGGGGAACGACCGGCCCGTGCGCGCGCCAGGACCCGCAGCGCGTCCGGCATGCGCCCGGAGACGCCGCTGCCGCGCCATGCGTGGAAGTGGTTCCGGATGGTCGTAAAGGGCGGAAAGCACCTGGGAACCGCCCGCCACCGGCATCCCGCCGCGGGCATGTACCGGATCGCGTCGGACGCCTCGCGCAGGTCGGTCTTCAGGCGGCGGCCCAGCTTCGAGGGCGGCGGAAGCAGTGGCTCGATCACCGCCCGTTCCCCGTCTGTCAGGTCGCTTTCATATCGCTTCGACCTGCGGCCATCCCCCTCGTGGGTGGTCCCGTCCCAGGCCATTGTGTCCTCCCTGTCCGGGTGAAAACTGACACGGAGATACCACATCCGGGGGAGGCCATCCACATTCTAGGTCAAGCTCTTAGGCTCGGCCCCGGAGACCTCCCGGACCTCGACCGTCCCGCCGTCGCGGACGTGATGGACCCATGTGCCGCCGCATCGCGTCAGCACCCCCGGATGCGCCGCCGCCGCTTCCGGGCCCAGCCGTAGCAACGCCTCAGCGATCCCCGGGTCCCGGATGCGGGAAGAATCCGCGCCTTCGTCCTGAATGTCCGTCATCTGCTTCAACCCTGCCTGGATCGTTCCTGTTGCCAGCAGGTCCGCGGCATCGTTGCCACAGCCGCGCCGTTGAGGACATCAAGACAGACCGCGAATCACCAATCAAGCCTCGATCCGGGATTCCGTGAAAAATCCGGACACACCCCGATACCCCTGTCCTGATTGACATTGAAAGAGCCTCGTTGTATGTTCCGACATGGGACGATGATCGCCGGGAGGACGACGAGTCTTTCACGATCGCGTTGACGAACCCCGAGGTCAAGCGGCCCGGGCGCGGCATGGCGGCAGCCACCATGTGCCGTCCCGCCTCTCGTTCCGGGTGATCATCCGGGACAATGACTGATCGGGGCGAGCTGCCCCGACCGGCGAAGGGGCCAGCGAGAGCAAAGAGTGAGCCAATCGACCGACAGGAAACAGGGTGAGACACACGCGATGAGACGCACAACGATCCTGGCCGCTGTGATGGTGGCCGTGACGACGATGGGGCAGGCGCAAAACAACGTAAGCGCCGGGTTTCAATCTTCCACGATACCGGGCCACCTCCCGGGCGACCTCCTGGGTAGCATCCCGGCCTGCCAACAGCAGGTGTCTCTGAACAGATGGAGCCTCATAGCCTGGAACGGCACCGTCCCGGATCGGGTTGTCGCCCCCCAGGAGAAGGCAGGGACCGAGGCCCGGCTAAAGGAGTTGAAGGACGAGTATGTTGCGGCCTGCGCGGCTGACGGCCATGACATGATGGCGGCGACAAGGACGCGGATGGAAGATGAGCACAACCGTCAGATGGCCGAGTGGGATGACTTCTGGGGCGCCTGGGCGCGCCAGTGGGTCACCGATATCCATAACGGGCATCTCGCGGCGATGACGAAGTGGTATCAGGAGGGCATCCGCAGTTGCCAACAGCACTTCACAAGCGAGTTCAACGCGCTGCGCGGGCAGATCTGCCCGTGAGATGACAGGGGTCTGTGCCCCGGGCGTGATCCGTCCGTCATGCCGCCAGCCCTGTCATCTGGCGGCTGAGGGCCATCAACCGGGCGACCTTGTCGTCGTCGAGGGCCTGCGGGTTCGGATCCAGCAGCCTGTCCTCATGGATGTACTGGCCGGAGACCCCCTCATAGGCGCTGTCGAGGGCGGCCGCGAGAATGCGCTCGCCGCCCACCCAGGCCGGGGCGGCCAGACCGCCGAACAGCTTGCTGAACAGGCTTCCGGACCCCGAGAGTTTGGTGCGGATGTAGCCGGGGTTCAGACAATTGATCGAGGCGCCCCGCCAGGCCACGTCGCGCCCGTGCATGATCATGCAGAGCTTGGCCCGGGCGTAGGATTGCAGCGGCGACCATCCGGTCTCGAGCTGGAGATCGTCGGGGTTCAGCCGGGCCACCTCCTGGGTCCCGGAGGTGAGATTGACGATGCGGGCCGAGGGCGTCAGCCGCTCCAGCAGCAGTTCGATCAGCAGGAAGGGCCCGAGATAGTTCACCGCGAAGTTCATCTCGTATCCGTCGGCAGAGAGCCGGCGCTCGGTCGTGTTGACGCCAGCGCAGTTGATCAGGAAGTCGATCCGTGCCGGGACCTGATCGACCGCGCCGCGCACCTGGTCAAGCGAGCCGAGATCGCATGCCACGGGGGAGACCGGCCCCTTGTGTCCCGCAAGCTCGTCCGCCACGCGCCGGGTCTTCTGCGGGTCGCGCCCGAACAGGCAGATCTCTGCCCCCATGGCGGCAAAACGCTCGACCGCGGCCCGCCCCATCCCGTCCGTGCCGCCGGTGAACACGACCGTCCTGCCCGTCAGATCCCGGTCCGTCGTCTTGCGGGCAAAGAACGTGTCCAGCCAGAGACTGCCTGTCGGCCGTTTCATCATGGGTCAGGGGATCATGTATGCGACGGAACGCGTGGGAGTTCGCCCGCAGACCGGTTGCCACGCCCGGCAGCGGCTCATCAAGTCGCAGGTGGCCGATCCCCCGGCGCCGTCTCGTTGGCGCTGTCTAGCAGGTGGGTTTCCATTGCGTGTACCCCATCTCGATGTATCTCTGGGAGACGGTATCGTCATCCGTAACTTCGATCATCAAGTTAAGTTGGTCAGTGAGATTCAGGTCGCCGGCGCCAAGGTTGATAATCCGCGTTGAAATAGTCATTCGTTGCACTGTGGCACCCACATTGCGGCAGTTATTGTCCTTGCTGGAGAGATTGAATTCGATCTCACAGCCACTGCTCTCCAGGCATTTGCCGGTCATCTCGTCACGATCACCGAAACCGTCTCGTTCCGAATACCCGCCCCGAAAATCCACGGTGTCAATGCGGTGCCCGCTCGGTTTGATGATGCTGATGGCCGGTCGTGCGCCCGTGGCCACGCTAGTGCATTTGTACGTCAGCGGGAAACTAACGAAGTGGCCCTCCTCGGGGGACAGGTTGTTTGCCTGGAAACTGTAGGTTCCCTCCCCCGACCAGACGTTACCAACGGTGATGCTGCACTCCGTCTGCGTCTGCGCTAGGGCCGGCGCGGTCAGCGTCACCGCGAGAATGGCGCCGCAGGCGGCGAGAGAGAATAGGGGGGGGGGTTAAGCGGGTCATGTTGAATCCTTCCTGTTGTGTTGATCTTGCCACTCTACAGTCTTTGCTGTCGGAAGGCAAGCGGGATTTCGGAGTGAGGGCGCACCCTTTATTCAACCACCGACCCGGCCGCCAGGAATGCTGCGGCCGTTCCGGGAGTCTTCAAGGCGCGCGACCGGCGCCCTCGTTCCTCGCAGGGGCGCGCCGCGCGCCGTCCGGCTACTGGGTGCCGCCGATCTTCTCGCCCCACGCGTTGACACGCGCGCAGCCCTTGCCGCCCATGAACAGGAAGCAGGCGCTGCCGGCGGACGTGTATTGACCGGGGGCTACGGGCGGACTGACGACCGGTATCACCAGCTCGCCGGGACCTTGGATGGGGTTACTGGGATTGCGGTTGCTCCAGATGTGGGCGCCGGCCCTGGGCCGCACCTCGATGATGTTCTCGCCAAACAGGCCGCCAGCGAAGTTGATGGGTCGCGCTGGTCACTGGCGTCCACCGATTCTGGTTCTGGCTCTTGTTCCGCCTGATGTTCGGCCTGCTTGCATTCAGAGCCGGTCGTCCGCCCTGTCATCAGAATTTCTTATGGGTGAGCCTCTTGCACAATTATCGCGGTTCCGGCGGCCGTGGCCAGCCTCCGGCGTCCGCCGGGGCGCCTGAGCCGGGCGCGGCGGGCTTCCGGGGCGTCCCGGCGCGCCGAAGTGCGGCGGAATGTCGCATTCCGTCGCCCGCCGGGCGCCGTCCGCGCACGGGCGGGCGCGACGTCCCGTTCCGGGGCGGCGTCGGCGGCGGAGGGTGGTGCCGGAACCGGTGGCGTCAGACGACGAGCCGCATCAGCTGGTGGACCGTAAGGGCGAGCACGCCGAAGAACAGGTGGCACGCCACCTTGGCGTGCCCCCGCACCCGGACGTGCCGCCCTCCGTACGAGTCCTTCAGGGCGGAGTTCACCCGCTCCACGCTGGAGCGCTGCCGGTGGCGCACGCGGTCGTGGCGGACGTGGCCCGCGCTGCGCTACGCCACCGCCTCCCCGGCCAGACGCGCCTTGAGCGCCGCGTCGCGGCGGGGGTTGGCGTCGATGATCGCCACCCGCCCCGCCATGCGGGCGTGGGCGCCGATCTCCCGCGAGTCGCAGACCGCGTCCATGAGCCCGTGGCGGTGGTCCACCCGCTCCGCGGTCATCCTCGCCAGCGGGATGGCGGCCTGGCTGTCGTGGAGCGACGCGGACGTCAGGACGCGGCTCACCGGGACGTCCCCGTCGGCCGCGTCGATATGCGTTCCGTGCCCGCGCCAGCTCTCTTTGTACCCCTTCGCGTTCCGCCTCCTGCCGAAGCCGCGGGCCCTGGGCGGCCCGGCCACCATCTCCCCCGTGGACATGCCGCCTTCCAGCTGCCGCCCGGACGGGTCGGCTCCCTGACCGGCCCCTCGCTCTTCCTGGGGCGTCCCCGTCTCCGCTTCGGCTTCGGCGCCGGCTTGGGCTTCGCCACGGGCCTCTCCCGTCCCACGATCGCCGTCCAGTCCCTCGATACGTGGCCGACGACCGATCCCTCGTACGCGGCCCTCACCAGATGCCATGAGACGCGCCGTCGTTTGCCTCTGGGTGCGATTCGGTGCAGGGGAATGTGATGGTTCCAGCATCTGGTGGCAAGGGGGCCGAAAGGCGGCACCCCTTGCCGACCGGAAGGAGGATGCGATGACCTGTCCAACCACACCCTCCGGGGGTAACGTCAGCACGGTTCACGCGGCGCTGCAGGTGAGCGGCACGGGCTGGATCCTGGCGGTGGGCGATCCGGCGGACGCGTCGCGGACAGGCCTGCACAGGCTGGCGCCGCATGACGTGGACGGGCTGCCCGCGAAGCTTTGGCGGGCGCGGGAGCGGGCCGCCGCGTCCGGCGGGGATGTCCGGGTGATGCTTGTGTACGAGGCGGGCTACGAGGGCTTCCGGGTCGCGCGTCGGCCCGGGGGCGAGGACCTGGAGGTGGTGGTCCGCCACCCGGCCAGCCTTGAGGTCGTGCGACGCAGCAGGAAGAAGGGGAGGACCGACAGGACCGGCGCGCGCGGGATGGTGCGGGCGCTCCGGGCCTGGGACGGCGGCGACCGGGACGCGATGTCCCCGGTGCGGGTGCCGACCGTCGCGGAGGAGGAGGGGAGACGCCTGCTGCGCAGGCGCGGGGGGCGGGACCCATCTGGATGGACGGTGCCGCGGGATGCGGCGAACCATGCTCCACGCCGGTCACACGCCCTGCCCGGGTTCCCCGGGGGACCCGTCGGGCCGCCCGGGTGTTCGCCTCCCCCTACGCCGGCGCCTTCGATAGGACGGCGCCCCCAGAGGCAAACCCCGGCGCGTCTCATGGCATCTGGTGAGGGATGAGGTGACGTCCCCCGTCGCCGGACGGCCCGATCCCAGGCGCGTTGCGGTGGCCAACGGCGCCCGGGATCACTGGAGATACTTCAACCAGACCTTTCCCCGGGTCGGGCCTTGCAACAGCCCACACCTGTATGTGAATCTCAAGTCCGTCTTCTCCCGCCGAGGGCGTCACGCACCTGGATGGCCCGGTTGAGCCTCCCGGGTCCCTGCCGGACCTTTTTCACCCCGCGCGGCGGCTGCCGCCTCAGCGGGTGGGCGCCGGCGGGGCGCCCGATGCCGGTGACGGGGTCCCTGACGGTGGGGACGCGGTCTCCCTCCATCCGGACGGCCTCCCTGTGGCCCCGGGCCCCGGCAGGGTGTGCGGGAGGTCAGTGTCCCCCTCCGGACAGACATCGGTCGCGGGCGTCTCCGGGCGCCCGCGCGCGGGCATGGCCAGGTCGGCGACGCGGGCCGGGCGGTGACGGCGCCGGAGGCGAGGCGCCCGCGCGGGCCGTCGGCGGCGCCGGGCCTGCGGTCCCTGATCCGGGTGCCGGACCTGGGGTCCTGGACCAGGTCTCCACGGTCCACCTTCCGCGGTGCCGGCCCGGCACCTCCGCGGCGTGGACGGCGTCCGCCACGCCCGGCTGCGGCCGCCCGGAGGCCAGCGGCAGCCAGCGCGGCGGCTCCGCGCGCCCCTCCTCCTCCCCCGGCGGCATCACCGTGACCTCCGCCGCCCGGATCCCCGGGCGGGCCACGCGCCCCTCCTCCTCCCCCGGCGGCATCACCGTGACCTCCGCCGCCCGGATCCCCGGGCGGGCCACGCGCCCCTTTCGGGCCCCCGGGCCTCCGGAGGCCGGGATCGCCGGCTCCGGCACCGCGGGCGCGGGCAGGGCCGCGGCGCGCTCCCGCAGGCACATCTCCCCGCCGTCCGGCGTCCGCACCCGCCGCCTCCCCGACCGGCCAGCCCGCACCGGCAGCGTGTCGCCGCGCCCCGCCGCCCTGTCGGGGAGCTGCCGGAAACCGCCCCCGCGGCCGCGGACGGAGACCACCCGCGTGTCCGCGCGGGCGGCCGCGGGTTCCCGGGCGCGGCCGGGGCCCCCGGTCCAGCGCTGGCTGCCGTCCTCCGGGGCGTCGCGCAGGTCCGCGTCCATGGCGCGCGGGCCCGGCGGGCGGCCCTCCGCCGTCACCGCCAGCCCGGCGTGGGCGGGGACGCCGACGCTTCCCTTTCCGCCGCCTCCGCCGGCAGGATGGCCGGCGGCTCCCCGCCCATGTTCTCCAGCCAGGCCCGCCCCATGCCGGTCACGCGCCGGCGGATCCGCCCGCAGGTCGTGGGCGGAGCGCCCGTGCCCGCGCTCCGCCCGGTCGATGTCCGCGCCGTCATGGGTCCCCGCCCGGCGTCCCGACCGGCCGCCGCCCTGTCCTGTGCAGCGCCCCGCGCCAGCCGTCCTCCAGCGCCAGGACGCGCACCGTGCCCGCCGCCGCCCGGCGCAGGTCCAGCCCGCCCGGTGATGGCCGTGGCCGGAGTGCTCCGGGCCGACGTGGGTGCGGGACGCCACGGGACGGACCGGATACCGGGCCTCCCGGCCGTCCGCCACCCGCGCGGCGGCCATGCGCAGGACCTCCGACGCCAGCCCGTCCACCCGCACGCCGGGCCACCGCCGTGCCGGGGATGTCGCCGTCCGGGACGGAGGGTGCGGCGTCCGGGTCGGGAACGGCGCGTGGCGGCGGAAGCTCCAGCCCCGGCCGCCCCGCCAGGACCGGCGGCGCCTTCGCCGCCGCCGACAGGCACGGGTAGCCGGACGCGTCGCGCCAGCCGGTCCGCCCGACCGGCCCGCGGCCCGGCGCGTGGCGGCCCGTGCCGCCGGAGCGGAGCGCCCCGGCCAGCCAGCCAGGCGTCCGCGGACCGGAGTGGCGGAGACCGGCCCGCATGGCCCGCCATACAGGCCATCCGGATCACCGATACAGGTCTGGATTTTTGTAAGCCCTGGGGCGTCGCCGCGAGCCCGGCGTGGGCGAGGATGCCGACGCTGCCCTTGCCGCCGCCGCCAGTCCCGTCCAGGCCCGCCGTGGCCTCCAGGCCGGTGTAGTCCAGGGCCGTCGTGTCCTGTATTGCAAGGACCACGGGCTCCGCCCGGCAGCGGTCGGCGGTGGCCTCGAAATGCGGTTCCAGAACGTGCTCCATGGATATCCTCGGGTTCGACAGAAGGCGGTACGCGGCCCTCTGCTCCGCCTTCGTCGGAAAGATGGCCGGCAGGTCCTCCCCCATGTTCTTCAGCCAGGACCGGCCCGTGACGACGATGCGCCGCCGCACCCGCCCGTCGGTGTGGCCCGTGCGACCGTACGCACGCTCCGCCCAGTCCGGGTCCGTGCCGTCATACGCGCCGGCCAGTGCCCCGACCGGGCGGCGCACCGTCTCGCCGAGCGCCTTCCACCAGCCGTCCTCGAGCGCCGGCGCCCGCACCGTGCTGGCCCCGTTCCCGCGTCCGCCGGCCCGCCCGGCGGCGGCCCGGCCCGCGCAATGGTAGCGGTAGCCGCTGTGCGCCGGGCCGACGTGGGTGTAGGACGCCACCGGGCGCACCGAATAGCGGGCCTCCCGGTCGTCGGCGACCGTGTCCGCGGCCATGCGCAGGATCCCGGACGCGAGGCCGTGGACGCGCACGCCCGGGAGCGGGAGATAGCGATGGTTGCGGATCACGCGCCCGATGTTGGCCGCGCGGGCGTCGGCGGACCATCCGATCCACTCGTCGCGCGCCCGGAGCCGCCAGGCCGCCGAACCGAAGCCGATCCCGCCAGGGACACCGTGGCGCTCCGGGCGGATCCAGTAGCGCATCTGGCCGCCGGGAGGCCGCGCCCATCCCAGCGGATGATGCGTCTCCATCATCGCTTCCCACAGGCGGCGGTCGTCGGTGTCGCCCACCAGGTCGAGCGAGACGGGGCCGAGATCCTCAGGCGCGCAGGCCAGCCTGGTGTCGGGAACGTGACCGGCCGGAGCAGCGGGAGCGGCGGCCGGATCCGGCCTGTCGCGGGCCGGAGGAAGCTCGATCCCGATCCGCTCCGCGAGAGCCGGCGGCGGCGGCGGCGCAGACAGGCACGGGCGGCCAAGGGCGTTGAGCCAACCGGTGCGCGCGCACAGCTCGCGGGCCAGCGCATGCCGCGTGTGCTCGCCCGAGCGCAAGGCAGCGACGAGCCAATCAAGCGTGTGCGAATCGAAATGACGGAGACCGACCTGCATGACTGCGCCATACAGAAACCGGATCACCTATATAATTGCGGAACTTTGAAAGGCCCGGCACCACCGTCGATCGCTGGTCCGCCGCCTTCCCAACTCGTTTCCCCGGTCGCCGCGCCATGCTCGATGGCCAGTTCCCTTACCGTGGATTCATCGTCGGGCGAGAGATCGTTCCCGGTACCCATCCCGCCGTCCGGCTCCGTCATCTCTCTCGCGTCTCGCTCCATGTCCTCCCGCTTGGCCGCAGCCCGCGGGGGTGGCATTCGATCCTCGGGCTCCAGGACGTGCGTCACGGTCTTCTCCCGGACCCTCTCCTGTCGCTCGCTCTCAGACGCCAGGATCTGTCCATCGGTCCCCTTCGTCACTGATTCGCGCGCCGTTCGTTCGGCAACCCGCTCCGTCGACGTCGCGCGCATGTGGCGCATTTCGCCCGATTGCCTGCTTTGGGCAGGGCTCTCCGCATTGACCTTCGTCGCCGCTTCCGCCGACGCCGACGCCGTGCGCACCAGTCCGTGCGCGATCGGTTCCAGCGCGTCCCGCATCATGCCGGAGATCCGCAGCAGCACCCTGTCGGCGGAGTCAGGGTCGCGGAGGATGACGAACCGATACTCACGCATCGCCGCATGGGACGCGCTCTTGGCGAACATCGACGCGGCGACGCGGCTGACCTCGTCCTCCGCCTGCGAGATCTCCTCATGCACGCTGTCCGCATACACCACGGGGCCGTGGATCACCCATTGGCCCCGGTGCCTGCCGCGCGTTTCCGGCGAATCCCCGATCGCCCGACTTCGTCGAGATACTGTCGCTCTGCGGTCCGACCTGCTCGGCCACCACGCGGGCGAGCGCTTCCGCGAACATCGCGGGCGGGCCGATAACGGACTCGTGGTCGTTGGCCGGATCGAGCGTTGCGCGCCACGCCGCCCACTGGTCGTCGGTTTCCGGAGTGATCGCCGTTGAGACGATCCACCACTCCCTGCCGAAGGCGAGACGCTCGCTCGACGTCTCGACGCTGCGATGCGTGAGGCTGCGCGTTATCCTGATCTCCGGGTCCGCGAGTTCGGACGCCTCGTTCAGATCCTCGATCCGCCGCCGCCGCAATGCCTGTTCCGGGGTTTCCGGCCTGACGGTTTCGGACTCCTTCTTCGCGAGACCCTCCTGAGGGTCGCGGATCAGGTTTGCGCCTTCGTTCCGGAACCGCTCGGGTGCGGACATCTGGATGGTCTCCGTGTCCTCCAGCGCGTGCATGCGCCTGCAGCCCTTGACCAGCGTGCGGATCGGAGTTCGACTGCCGGGTTCGCGCAGGTCGACGTAGGACGTGAGTATCAGGTCTCCGGCATCGTCCCGCATGAACCCTTCGCCGATCCAGAGCATGTCAGCATGCATTGAGCGTCTCTCCATTCCAACCTCGCCCGCCCTCCACGGGTCTTCCTGGTATCCGGCGGGAACTTGGTGCCAGACCGCGCGGACGCTCCATCACGGGTTCTTTTCCTTATGGCAAAACCGCCGCCGCGCCGGAGAAATACCGATTCCCAAAACCTTTGCCACTCCAAGCGGGCCGGACTGAAACGCCCGCTGAGAGCCTGTGCCCGCAAACGGGTCACCCTTACTCACAGGATCGGGTTGGGCGTGTCGCCGTTTGTCCCAGGATATAGGCATGCCACCATGAAGGCACAATGCGGATGTGAAGAACGTCGGGTCAGTTCCGCAGCGGGGGAATGGCCTCAGTCCAGGCGCCACCGTCGGTCTCCCCGTAGTGCCGCATGTTGACCTTCAGGTCGAAGTTCGCGTCGTTGAGTGTCATGTCAGGCCTCTTTCCTCATCAGGCTCTGGAACGCTTTGCGGCGATCATCCTCAATGGGTGACGGCCGATGGGTTTCGCGGCGGACATAGACGTGGGTAAAGTATCCCTCAGCGGCAGCGCTATCCTCGTCATTGCGAAAGAGGGCGACCTCGTAACGGATCGAGCTGTTACCCAGTTTCGCCACGCGCAACCCAGCCGTGACACTGTCGGGAAACCCCATTTCAGAGTGGTATCTGCAGCCGGTTTCCACAACCAGGCCATAAGTCTCGCTGTCGCGGGGATCCAGCAGGCCCCGCTGGACCAGCCAGCCGTTAATGGCGGTATCGAACAGGGAATAGTGGACCACATTGTTCATATGGCCGTAGATGTCATTGTCAATCCAGCGGGTCTGCAGAGGGTAGAAATCGGCATAATCCGCGCGGGTCGAGATCAGTTTCCCGTCACCCATCACCAGGCTGCCCTGTAGATATTGAAGGCATCCCGCTCCGAGACTTCGCGCGGGTTGTTCACCAGAAGGCGCTTTTGCAGCATCGCGTCCGAGGCCATCTTGCCAATAGCATCCTCGGGGATATCCACATCGCGCAGGCGGGTCCGCATTCCCAGTTTCGATGATAGATCGGCCAGCGCGTCTATGAAGGCGTCGCAACGGGCCTGACTTTCCTCGACCCGTGCGAGATGCGGGAAAGCGTCGGCGGCGATCTCCGCGTAGAGCCCGTGCGCGTCAGGCGCATTGAAGCGCAGCACATATGGCAGAACCAGTGCGTTCGAAAGTCCGTGCGGAACGTGGAAGGTGCCTCCGATGGGATATGCCAGTGCGTGCACGGCGGCGACTGGGGAATTCGCGAAGGCCTGGCCCGCCAGCATCGAGCCCAACAGCATCGCGCCGCGCGCGTCCCTATCCTGCCCGTTGAATACAGCGGTTTCGATATTGGCGCCCAGCAGGCGCAGGGCTTCGCGCGCCAGCATCCTGGACAGCGGATTGTTGTTGGCGGATCTCGAGGCATAAGCCTCGATCGAGTGCACCATCGCGTCGACGCCGGTCGCGGCGGTGATATGGGCGGGCAGGCCCGTGGTAAGGTCGGCGTCCAGAATGGCGATGTCGGGCAGGATGACCGGCGAGGACACGCCGCGCTTTTCCTCGGCACCAACGGTGATGATCGAGACTGGCGTGACCTCAGAGCCCGTTCCGGCGGTGGTCGGCACCAGCACCAGCGGCAGGCGCGGGCCTTTGGCCATGGCCACGCCCCAGGCATCGTCCAGATCCTCGCCCGAACCCAGCAGCAGGGCCACCAGCTTGGCCACATCCAGAGAGGAACCACCACCAAAACCCAAAACCCCGGTCACACCCGCGTCACGGCCGAACCCAACCGCTTTCATCAGGGTTTCGCGAGAGGGGTCCGCCTCGACACCGTCGAAGGCCGCAACCGTGTGACCGGCGGCTTCCAGCGAAGCGATGGCTGGATCAGCCAGACCCAGTTGGCGTAGCCCGGGATCGGTGACCAGCATGACGGTCCTGCCAAGGGTCTTGCCACCGATCTCGGCCAGACGCGCGGCGGCACCGGTTTCAAAAACCAGTGACTTGGTGGTGTTGAAGGTAAAGGGGGTCATGTCCTTATCCTTGGATTGGGATCAGGCTCCGGCTTCATAGAGATCCCGCAGTTTGAAACGCATGATCTTACCTGATCCGGTCCGGGGAATTTCGTCTATTGATTTTAGGTCGTTTGGCAGTTTGTAAGCGGACAGCCGATTGGCGCAGAACGTCCGGATGGCGTCAAGTTCGAGTGTGACCCCGTCCTCGGGCACAACAAAGGCGACGGGGACTTCACCCAATGTCTCATGTGAGACACCGACAACCGCGCAGTCGCGAACTCCGTCCATCCGCACGAGTGTTTCCTCAACCTCAGCAGGCGCGATATTCTGGCCACCACGGATGATCAGCTCTTTCCGACGCCCGGAGATTGTCAGGAATCCATTGGCGTCAGCACGCGCCAGATCACCGGTGTGGTACCAGCCGTCGCGCAGGGCACCTGCGGTGGTCTCGGGCTGGTTATGATAGCCCTGCATCACATTGGGGCCTCGGCAGACCAGCTCCCCTTCCTCGCCCTGCGCCACGTCTTTGCCGGTGGCCGGGCTGATCAGGCGCACGGACAGGCCAGGCAGGGGCAGACCACAGGACCCCGCAACTCGGGCGGAACCCGGCCAGTTCAGGGTAACCATGGTCGAGGTTTCGGTGATTCCGTAACCATCCAGAAGTTCGATACCGAAGAGGTCTTCGAATTCACTGTTCAGAGCGGCCGACATGATCGCCCCGGCGGAGGCACAGCGACGGACGGCGCGAAACGGGTTCAGCCCGGTCTCCTTCGCTCTCAGCATGAGATAGTGAAACATGGTCGGAACGCCGGGCATCAGCGTGAAGCGGTCCTGGGCGAGCAGGTCCATCGCCCCGTCAGTCGAAAACGTTTCCATGATGTATTCGCTGGCGCCATTGGCGATGATCGACAGCACGCAGAAATTCAGTCCGTAGGAATGGAACAGCGGCAAGGGCGATAAAACCACGTCCTCCGGGCCCATGCCGAGAATCGGGTTCCAGCAGGCGGCATTGACCCAGAGCATTGACCGGGTGGTCAGCTGCACGCCCTTGGGCTGACCGGTTGTCCCGGAGGTGTAGACCAGAAGGGACAGAGCGTCGATATCCTCCGGCGGCAAGTCCGGCCCGGGCCTTGACGTGAGATCACTCAAGGACAGTGTTCGCGCATCGGGCCCGCCCGTCGTGATAACAGTCGTGGACCGGGGCCTATCGCCCTGCCCGATCCCTTCCAGAACGGGCAGGGCGTCGGGCCATGTGACGAGGATGTCAATCCCCGCGTCATCAATTCGGTAGGCGACCTCACCAGGCCTGGCCGCTGAAGGGATCGGAACCGCAACCCCACCCGCACGGATTGCGGCGAGCGTGGCCACGACCCAATCGACCGAGTTCGATAGCCACACGCCCACACTACCACCCGGCTGCAATCCGACGGCCCGGTACTGCACGGCCAGATTGCGGGTGCTCGCCTCAAGCTGCGCATAGGTGATTTTGCGTCCGGCGTCCTCGAATGCCAGTTTGTCTGGCGCGGCGGCTACCTGCCGCTCAAGAAGCTCCGAGACCGGTGCAATCAAATCGGTACGTATCATATGGTCACCTCCCTTAAATGCCGGGCGTTGCGCTGGCCTCAGGGCATCGAGAAACCGCCGTTCACGGAAATCACCTGACCGGTAATCCATGAGGCCGCGCCTGACGACAGGAAGGCCACCATCGGCGCGATGTCCCCGGGCGTGCCAATGCGACGGACAGGGTAGGCCCTGACGATCTTCTCCATGTTTTTCTCCAGGAACTGGGCATCCGAATGCGCGGTCCGCACCAGACCCAGTGAGACCGTGTTGACACAGATATTGGCGCGGCCCAGTTCCTTGGCCAGCGATTTGCCAAGCGCGATGGTGCCGCCACGGGCCGCCGCCGCCAGGGCCAGATTGGCCTCGCCGATGCGCGAACTGTCACCCACCAGGCTGATGATCCGGCCGCCGTTCTGTCTGATCATGTAAGGGACAACAGCGTGGCAGCAGTGGATCGCACCATAAAGGCAGGTATCGATCTGGGCCTGCCATTCCTGTGGCGTGGTCTCGATGAACTTTTTGTAGACCACATAGCCTGCATTGTTCACCAGAATGTCCACGCTGCCGAAATCGGCGGCAATCTGATCGACCATGGCGGTGACCTGGTCGTAATGACCAATATCCGCCTGATAGGCCCTGGCATGACCGCCCGCCGCCTCGATGGCCTTCACGGCGGTTTCGGCTTCTTTTTTGGACCTGCGGTAGTTCACCGCGACGATCGCGCCCTCGGCAGCCAGAGTTTCGGCAATTTGTCCGCCCGTGTCGCGTCCGCCACCAGTGACCAGCGCCACTTTGCCTTTCAGATTGAGGTCCATGTCTTACTCCTGTCCGTTCGGTTCGGAGGTTGCCGCAATCAGCGCATGCAACTTGTTTGGGGTGATGGGCAGGGAATTGATCCCGATGCCAAGATGGGAGACGGCGTCGGCCACGGCATTGGCGATGGCGGCGGTGGCGCCGATGGTGCCACCCTCGCCCATACCACGGAAACCGCCCGGATTGTCGGGCAGCTCGGTTTCGATATGAAGTACATCCATGTTCGGCATTTCCGCCGGGGTGGGGACAAGATAATCCGCCAGAGTCGCGGTGATCGGCTGGCCGTTCTCGTCGAACCTCAACTCTTCCAGCAGTGCCGCACCGACACCCTGCGCCACGCCACCATGGACCTGACCGTCCACAACCAGCGGGTTAATCAGCTTGCCGCAATCCTCGGCCACAACGATCCTGCGCAGCTTGATGGTCAGCGTTTCGGGATCAATCTCGACCACGGCCACATGGGTGGAGGATGTGGTGGTGCCAATGATGGGATCAAAGGTCTCCTGCGCCTCAAGCGTTTCACGTTTCTCCATCGGCAGGGCAGCCATGTCGGCATAGACGACGCGGGCCAGTTCCCCGAAATCAATCGAGTGGTTGGTGTCGCGCACAAAGATACGTCCATCGCCGGTTTCCACCCGCTCAGGGTCGACACCGAACAGCGTTGCGGCCACCTTTCTGACCTTGGTCAGAAGGGTTCGCGTGGTCTTGATCGCAGCACCGCCGCCCAGCACCGCCGAGCGGCTGGCATAGGTGCCGGTCCCATGCGGACTGGCGTTGGTGTCCCCATGCACGACGCGCACGTCTTCAGGTCTCACCCCCAGCTCTTCACCCACAATCTGCGCCAGCGTGGTTTCAAGGCTTTGGCCATGGGATGAGATGCCGAAACTCGCCGTGATCGCGCCGGTTGCATCAATGCGCACAGAGGCCGTTTCCGTGCCCGTGTTCATCGGCATCCCCGGAGCCACCGCAATGCGCGAGCCGATGCCGGTCAACTCCGCATAGGAGGCATAACCCACACCGATCCACTTGCCGCCCTGCCGCCTCTCAGCCTCCAGCGCGGCCAGGTCAATGGCTTTTTCAGCCGCCGTCAGACACTCCTGGAAACCCGAGCGCTCCCAGATGATCCCCGAGCCGATGCGATGCGGGAAATCCTGCGCCTCCACTAGATTGCGGCGACGAATCTCGACCGGGGACATGTCCAGCTCAGCGGCGGCCAGATCAACCAGACGTTCCATGGCGAAGACGGCCATTGGGCGCCCAACACCACGATAAGGGCCGGTCGGGGGTTTCGGTGTGCAGACTCCGCGCACCCGACCGCGATAGGCCGGGGTCCTGTACGGGCCGGGCAGGAAACTCGCGACCTGGACCGGTTCAAGCGCGGCTGTCCACGGATAGATCGAATAGGCCCCGATATCGCCGATGATCTCGGCGTCCAGCGCCAGAAAATGACCTTCTGCGTCAAAGGCCAGCGTGGCATCGATCTCTTCGCCGAAAGCCTGCGAACTGGCGATCAGTTCTTCCAGCCGGTCGGCCACGTATTTCACGGGACGCTCCAGCCGACGGGCCAGATCGGCCACGATCACCTCTTCGGGGTAAAGAGAGCCCTTCCCGCCAAATGAGCCGCCCACATCCGGTGCGATCACGCGGATCTGGTTCCCGTTGAGGTTCAACAGCCGCCCCAGCTCATCACGCACGATGCCAGGGATATTGGTCGCATCATACAGGGTCAGTTCGTCCTGACCCACATCGTAATCGGCCAGATAGGCACGCGGTTCGGTGGACATCGAGGTCTTGCGGGTCAGTTCAAACCGGCCCGAGACCCTGTGCGGTGCGTTTGCGATCTCCGCAGGCGCGTCGCCGGTGGCAAGGGTGCGCTCCAGGATGATGTTCGAGGCCAGCGCCTCATGCAGTTTCGGCGCACCCACGGCCAGCGCATCGCGGGCGGAGACGGCAACGTCCAGCGTATCATAGCCGATCTCGATCAGGGCGGCGGAGTCCTCGGCCACATAGCGGCTGGAAGCGACGACGGCCACGACCGGCTCGCCCACATAGCGCACCACATCCCTCGCCAAGACCGGGCAGGCCGTGGCCTGATAGTCCATCATCTTAGACGGTGCCTCGATCTCTGGGATATGGGCGAAATCAGCGGCGGTGAAGATACCGATCACTCCAGGAATGGCGCGGGCCCCTTCGGTGTCGATGTCATTGATCCGGGCATAGGCCTGATCCGAGCGGACAAAGGCCAGATGCACCATGCGTGGCAGCTGGATATCCGCCGTGAAGCGGCCCTGACCTGTAAGAAGACGTGGATCCTCCAGCCGCTGCACCGGTTTGCCCACATATTTGGGCCGCATATAGGCGGTGGTGTCAGTCATGGGCATCAGTCATAGGCATCCGCGGACTTTTTCAGGGCCTTGTACTGTTGGTCGTCATGACAGCAGATGAGCATCGAGCCCCCGGCCTCAAGGTCACGAACGATCGCGTAAGAGGCCAGAACCGCATCCGCGTCCCAGGCATTCCGGGGGACTTCGTCGTTGTCGAGATTACGGCGCAGGTTGACCGCATCCGATACCAGAAGCACCTTACCGGTGTTTTCCAGCGTAACCTTAAGTCCCATCAGGCCCGGCGTGTGCCCAGGAAGTTCAATGGTGACCAGAGAGCCGTCACCCATGATGTCATACCCATCGCTGACACCTTCCATCGGCATCGGATGATCCCAGTCTTCTGGCATCATCCCCAGCCTGGCGCCATCTTTACTGCGGGCGACCTCAAGTTCCTTTCGCGGGACGATGAACCGTGCATTCCTGAAGAACTCATTGCACCCGGCGTGATCGGGATGGAAATGTGAATTCACCACGATGTTGATGTCATCCGGCACCAGTCCAAGCGCTCCGATGCTGTCGATCACGTTGTTTGTGGGTGCGCCAATAGGCTGCATTACACTCGCCAGCTTGCCCCAGCGTCCCTCCGCATCGGCGATGACCGAGGTGTGATAGCCGGTGTCAAACAGAATGTTCCCTTCGGAATGACGGAAGAGAACCGCCATCACCGGCAGTTCGATCATCTCGGTCCTGTCGGCGCAGTCGGGTACGTAGATGCGCTTTTTCATGGCCAGACGGCCCGCGTCGAGGATATGCATCTTCATGGACCGGGAACTCCGTCTCGTTCATTGACCAGTGCGCGGACGGCCTTGACGATGTGGTCATAGCCGGTGCAGCGACAGATGTTGCCCGACAGCGCGTCGCGGATTTCGTCGTCGTTACGCAGCGGCAGGGTGTCCAGAATTTCGTGCACGGTCATCAGAAAACCGGGCGTGCAGAAGCCGCATTGCAGGGCGTGATGCTCCCGGAAGGCCTGCTGGATACGGTGCATCTTACGTGTGGTGCCCAGACCCTCGACCGTTCGGACATCCTCGCCATCCAACTGCACGGCCAGCATCAGGCAGGAGCGGGCACTAACCCCGTCCAGGGTGATGGTGCAGGCACCGCAAACCCCGTGTTCGCACCCGACATGAGTTCCGGTCAGACCCATCTCGTCGCGAAGGAAGTCGGCGGCCAGCAGGCGAGGTTCGACATAGGCCTCGAAAGGTTCGCCATTTACGGTTAGGGTGATATGTGTCTTGGCGCTCATGCGGTGGCCCTTTCCAGGGCGCGGCCAAGGACACGACGCGAAAGAACCGGCACCAGCGACAGCCGGTAGGCGGCCGAGGCGTGCACGTCGTCGTCGGGCTCAAGATCCTCGGCGGCCAGCGCCAGCGACGCTTCGATGGCTTCGGCTGTGGCCGCTTGACCGATCAGTGCGTCTTCCAAAGCGGCCGCGCGGACTGAGGTATCAGAGACGCCGCCCAACCCCAACCGGACTTCGGCGAATCGCCCGCCTTCAACACGCACGAGAGCACCGGCGGCGACAACGGCGAAATCGCCTGCCCGCTGCGCGACCTCGTCGAAAGCCATGCCGCAGGGTGTTTCGGGCAGCGGCAGGTGGATGCCGGTGACCAATTCGGTTTCCTCGACATCCGTCACAAGCGGAGCCAGGAAGAACTCTGCCGGTTTCGCAGTGCGGCGGCCGTTACCGCCCAGTATCTCGATCTCACCATCGAGCAGAGTCACCAGAAGTGGCCATTCCGCCGAGGGATCAGCATGGCACAGGCTGCCCGCGATGGTTCCCCGATTGCGAATCGCCACATGGGCTACATGGGCCATTGCCTCGGCAACGATGGGGACATTTTCGGCGAGGAGTTCGCTCCGCCCGGCTTCGGCATGGCGCATCAGCGCACCAAGACGTATGCCCTTCCCGGTCTTCTCGATTTGGCCGAGCCCAGCGATTCGGTTGATGTCCACCAATCGCTTGGGCTGAACGAGGCGGAAGTTCATCATCGGCAACAGGCTCTGCCCGCCAGCGATGATCCTGGCGTCTTCATGGTCCAGGGCCGCGACCGCTTCAGACAGCGTTTCAGGCCGGACATATTCAAATGCAGCGGGTTTAATCTATTCCCCCCGAAACGCCGTAGGGCGCTTTTCCGCGAAGGCGTTGCGCCCCTCAACATAGTCGAAGCTGGCGGCCGCACCGTCAATCAGTGCATCAGCCTCTGTTGCGTCAAACTCCTGCAGTGCAACGCTGTTCAGGATGTATTTCGCGGCACCTTGCGTCAGCGGAGCCTTGACCGCCAGCGCACCGGCGAATTCAATTGCGGCGCACATCGGAGCCTCGGACACGTGATCGACAAAACCGATCCTACGGGCGTGTTCCGCGCCGAATCTCTGAGCGGAATAGAGGATTCGCTTCGCTTCGGTCAGGCCGACGAGAGCCAACAGCTTGCGTGTGGCCTGCACGCCGTAGCCGATCGAAAAGTTTGCCGCCGGAATGCCGAACTTGGCATCCGTGTGCGCGTAGCGAAAGTCAGCGGACATGGCCAGGTGTGCCCCGCCACCCAATGTATAGCCGAGATTCACGGCAATCACCGGCTTGGCGCAATGCATGATCGCGCCACAGCCCCTGTCGACCGCGGCTTCATATTCCTTGGCTTTCTCCAGGTTCTCCCGGACGTTACCGAACTCGCTGATATCGGCACCTGCCGAAAAGTCTGTCCCTGCCCCGGTGAGAATGACGGCACGCACGGACCTGTTCTCGGACAGGGAAACGAAAATTTCCGCGAAACCGTTCCACATGTCATAGGTGACCGAATTACGCTGCGTCGGGCGGTTGATCATGACGGTTGCGATCCTGTCCGTTAGATTCACCTGAAGATCATTCATGACAAGGCCATTGAACTCCTGCGGTCTGATATCGGGTCAGGGGGCGACCTGCGCGGCGAAGTCGTCGAAGAACTTTCGGGCGAGTTTTCTGGCCGTTCTGTCAAGGAGTCGCGCACCAAGCTGTGCGATCCTGCCGCCAACATCCGCCCTGGCATCGTAAAGCAGAACGGTCTCGTTCGCGGAAACGTCTTCAAGCCGGATCGTCGCCGATCCTTTGGCAAATCCCGCGGCACCCCCTTTTCCCTCTCCGGACAGCACGTAACCCTCAGGAGCGTTGATGTCGCTGAGCGTTACCTCCCCCGCGAATCTGGCCTTGATCGGACCCACTTTGAGAGTGACTTTCGCCGCCAGTTCTGTCGGTGAATGCCGCTCCAGTTCCTCGCAGCCGGGAATGCAGTTCCGCAGCACGCCGGGATCATTCAGGGCCTGCCACACCGTCTCACGTGGGGCGGGGATAGTCACAACGTCCTTCAATTCCACTTTGCGGTCCCTCCGATGCTTCCAGAATCACACATGGACAACTTGCGTTAATGAACTAAAAAATAACTTCAGTCAAGAGATGACGTCTAAAAATGTTGTTTTTATGATATTTAATGGACAAATTATAGGGGATTTGAGTATCTAGGGAAAAATTATGGAAAATTAATGCTTGCAATAAAGAACTAATTTTCGTAAAGGCACCATAGTGCAAGCCAAATCGGGAGGAACTGATACGATGCGCGATAACATGTTCGGAAATGGGCTCAAGGCGGTAGCGCTTGGCGCTTTTGCGGGCGCGATGGCCTTGGCGTCCCCGTCGTCGGCGGATACTTCTTTCAAAGTGGCGGTGGTTTCCTTTTTGACAGGGCCAGCCGCGGGACCTTTCGGGGTGCCGGGCCGGAATGGGGCTGAGTTGGTGATTGACGCGATCAACGGCGGCACCATGCCGGCACCCTATGAGACCGTGGGGTTCGGCGGCCTTCAGCTGGAGCCCATCTTCGCGGATGAATCCGGGGGTAATGCCAAGCAGGTTGCCGAATACCGAAACCTGGTGGAAAAGCAGGGCGTCGACGCTGTTCTGGGATACATTTCCTCGGGATCCTGTATGTCGGTTGCTCCTGTCGCGGAGGAACTGCGGACATTGACGGTAATGTCGGTCTGTGGAACGCCGCGCCTGTTCGAGGGCAGTGACTGGAACTACACGTTCCGGACCCAGGCCCATGCCGTGGGCGACAGTGTGGCCGCGGCGCTTTATATCCGTGATCAACTGGGCGAGGTCTCGAGCTATTCGGGCATCAACCAGAACTATGCCTGGGGCCAGGATTCATGGAAGTTCTTCGACATCGCGATGCAGAAGCTTGCGCCTGGGTCCAAGGCATCGGACAACCCGCAGTTCCCCAAGCTTTTCTCCGGGCAATACGGGACGGAGATTTCCACACTTCTTCTTGAGGACTCGGAACTGGTTCATTCCAGCTTCTGGGACGGGGACATCGAGGCGTTTGTGCTGCAAGCCTCGGTTCGTGGCTTTTTCGACAGAAAGAAGTTCATCTCGGTGGCCGGGGCGTCCGCGATCGACAATCTGGGCAAACGTTTTCCAACCGGCACTGTCATCGGTACGCGTGGCGAATTCGGCATTATCGTCCGCGAGCAGGAAGGTGCGCTGAACGAATGGTTCATCAACGCCTACCGCGAACGGTACGGTGTGTATCCGCTGGAATCCTCCTACCAGTATGCCCAGTCCGTTCTGGCCCTTAAGGCAGCCATGGACAAAGCTGCCGCGGAAAGCGGTGCGACCCCGAATACGGACCAGACCATCGCCGCCATGACCGGTCTGGATTTCATCTCGATTGCCGGCGACGTCAGCTTTGCGTTGGGTAACGGACACCAGGCGATCCACCCCGTTAGCTACGGCATCACCGCCTGGGATGACGAGAAAGACGAGCCGACTGTGGTGGACGTGAGAGTTTATCCCGCAAACTGCATCCTGCCACCTACCGGCCAACTTTCCGAGGACTGGCTTGAGGCAGGCATGCCAGGTTCAGATTGCTGAAAGTCACCTGAGTGGCGGCGAGGGCTTCCCCGCCGCCGTCTTTTCGGGAAATCATGGTGCAGACAACTTTGACCATACTCCTCGATGGGCTGGTCTACGCCTCCTATCTTTTCATTGTATCGGTCGGACTCACGATCGTCTTTGGTGTGATGAAGATCCTCAATGTGGCGCACGGTGGCTTTTACGCCTGGGGAGCCTATTCAGCGGCTTATGCGATCGGCCTGGCAGCCGAGCTGGGATTTCCGGACTGGTTCGGATTTATCCTGATTGGCCTGTCATCGGCATTGGTGGGTGTCGTTCTTGGTCTGCTGATCGAACGAGCGATCCTGCGAAAACTCTACGAACATGAAGAAGTCATCATCATTCTCGCCACATTCGGGCTATTTCTGGTGCTGGAAGATCTGATTCTGATCGTGTTCGGGGTAAACCCCTATTTCGCCTACCAGCCCATGGTATTTCTGGGCAGTGTCGAGCTGGGTGGTATCTTCCGTGATGTATACTCGCTGACATTGCTCGGCCTGGCCGCTCTTGTGGCGCTGGCCTGCTGGTACGCGCTGAACCGCACCAAATGGGGAAAGATACTGACCACCGTGATCCATGACCGGGAAATCAGCCTGGCGATCGGAATCAATGTGAATGCCGTTTTTGTGTGGACCTTTGTCGCGAGCGCGACGCTCGGAGCGTTGGGTGGCGCCTATATCTCCCCGACTGTGTCGGTCGCACCGGGAATTGGCATTGACGTCATCGTGCTGAGCTTTGCCGTGGTTGTGATTGGGGGGATGGGGTCGATCCCCGGAGCGTTGATCGGTGCGCTGATGGTCGGTGTCCTTCGTGCCATCGCGGTTCACAAATTCCCGGAATTCGAACTTTTCGTGATCTTCGCAGTGATGGCGGCGGTGCTTATGGTGCGGCCCGAAGGCCTGTTCGCGCCCGCAAAGACCCGGAGAATATAATGATCAGGTCAGTCTTTTCAGACAGGACGATCCTCTGGGTTTTCATCAGCTTCGTGACATTGAGCGTAATTGGCACGTTTCTGCCGAACTGGGTGTTGAACAATGCCATGTTCGGTCTCGCAAGAGGCCTTGCGGTGCTGGGGTTACTATTGCTGTGGCGCACCGGACTGATTTCATTCGGTCACGCGCTTTACTTTGGGCTGGGCGCCTACGCCGTTGCCCTGCTCGAGAAGTTCATCGGAACGACGGATGTTTTCCTGCGTCTGCTGGCGGCCCTGATTGTCGCCGGAGGGGTTGGGTTTGTGATAGGGTTTGTCCTGCGCCACTACCGAGGCATCTTCTTCGCTATGCTGTCGTTGGCGTTTTCGATGGTGCTATACGGGATTGTTGTCAAAACCGAAGCCTTGGGTTCCACCGACGGTTTTTCGGTTTCGCAAACCACATTCCTGGGGTGGCGGCCCGCATCCAAGTACCCCTTGTTTGTGTCCATCATTGCCATCTGCCTGCTTGCGGCAACAGGTGTGCAGCTTTACCTGCGCTCGGCGCTTGGACATCTGACAACGTCCGTGCGGGACAATGAAATCCGGGTGGAATATCTGGGCTATTCGGTCGCGAGGGCCGTTCACGTCAAATATGTGATTTCCTGCGCTCTGGCCGGCGTCGCCGGAGCCCTGATTGCCATGGCGCTGGGACAGGTCGATCCGGACTCCATGGTCAACTGGACCGTCTCCGGAGAGCTTGTCTTCATTACCATCATGTCAGGCCCGGGAAGCGTCGTGGCCCCCTTCATCGGCGCGATCACCTTTGAGTTCCTGCGGACCTTTGCCTTCGAGTGGGCACCTCATGCCTGGCAGCTGATCGTTGGCGGGACCCTGCTCGGGATCATCTTCTTCCTGCCGGAAGGACTTTGGTCGCTGATCCGGCGCCTCTGGACCAGAAAGGTAGAGACGCCGTGACCGATACACCGGTGCTGCGGGTACGCGATCTGCATAAATCCTTCGCGGGTATCGTCGCCGCCAACAACATCAACGTCGACGTGACGGATGGCGAGGTCGTCGGCATCATCGGTGCGAATGGCGCCGGCAAGACCGTATTCGTGAACATGGTCACGGGTTATCTGAAGCCCACCAGCGGCCTGATCGAATTCGCCGGCCGTGGGATAACCGGCATCAAACCGCGCAACGCCACCAGAATCGGGGTGTGCCGCTCCTTCCAGATCAGCCAGGTTTTCATGACCATGACGGTTCTGGAAAATCTTTTGGTCGCTATATCGCTCGCGGGTCAGGGCCAGCGATCGCTACTGGCGCCCCTGCATTCGGACGAGCGGATCGAGGAATGCCAGCGGATCATGGCGCGGTACAACCTTGCAGAGCATTGCGACAAGGTGGCGAACACCCTGTCCCAAGGGGTGCGCAAGTTGCTGGACATTGCCATGGCGGTGGTCTCAAAACCGAAACTACTGCTTCTGGATGAGCCAACATCGGGCGTGTCCAGCGACGAAAAGTTCGGCCTGATGGATCTGGTGGTGGACGCGCTCAAGGAACAGGGCACAGCGGTTCTGTTCGTTGAACATGATATGGAGATCGTCCAGCGCTATGTGGACCGCATTCTGGCGTTCTACCAAGGAGAGATCATATGCGACGCACCTCCTGATGTCACGCTGCGGGACCCCAAAGTGATCGAGTATGTTCTTGGCGAAAGCCATGGGCCGGGCATTGACCGTCAGGCAATGGAGGTCGGGCATGCTTAAAGCTTCAATGCTCAATGTCGAAATCGGATCGGCAGCGATTGTTCGTGACGGGTCCTTTGAGGTCCGGACCGGTCAGATGGTCGGACTGATCGGCGCGAATGGTGCCGGGAAAACGACCTGCCTGCGAACGATCATGGGGTTCATCAGCCCGGCCTCGGGGCAAATCACCTTCGATCATTTCGAACTGACCAAGACACCGGCGCACCAGCGCGCCAC
This sequence comes from Paracoccaceae bacterium, assembly GCA_965221405.1. Classification (GTDB taxonomy): domain Bacteria; phylum Pseudomonadota; class Alphaproteobacteria; order Rhodobacterales; family Rhodobacteraceae; genus JAPOUP01. The sequence goes on from CBDCSE010000001.1 coordinate 998,224, forward strand.
GCTTGGGATCGGGTATATGCCAGAAGACAGGCGGCTGGTACCCTCGCAAACCGTCGAGGAGAACATCCTGACCTCGGTCTGGTCCGTCGGCATTCCTGACTGGCGGGACCGTCTGGCATGGATCTACGGCCTTATACCCGAAGTCGAGGCCCTTAAGGAGAGGCCGGCCACCAGCATTTCGGGCGGCCAGCAAAAGCTTGTGGCCTTGGCCCGGGCACTCATGCTGGGTAACAAGCTGCTCCTTCTGGATGAGCCATCGGAAGGCATTGCACCGGTTCTGGCGCGTCGGATCTCCGACATCCTGACTGACATGAAGGCGGAAGGCGTTTCGGTTCTGATCGCGGAATCCAATACCCAGCATTGCGTCGGTCTGCTGGACCGGATGTTTGTGATCGAGCGGGGGGCGATTTCGGAAAAACAGGTAACGGTTGGCCCCCAGTTGACCATTGACCGTCCTGTCTCACGGCGTTCAGATCCGGCGTCTCCATAGGTCATCCCCGCCCGTGCGCCGCGGACGCAGGCTGTACGGATCCCGTTTGGCGAAGTCCGCCCCAGCCTCCAGTCGCCAGTGCGGGTCTTGCCCCACCTACCCTCCACCCGGTGTCGATTTCCCGGTTCGAACCGGTTCATCGGGTGCTGGCACGACTACCTCGCCGACAGGCACGGCAGAAATCTCCTGCGCCGCGAGCGGGGCCACCAGGACCACACCGTACCGGTTCTGGAGCTCACCGCGCCTGGCATGGCCGAATGCGATGTCGTGGCCAGAGAGGGTTTCTGGAGGGGAAGACCCGGAACGCGGGCGCACGGGCTGAACGCGAATTGACCGGCTTGCCGGCGCGGGGCTCCAGCCAACTGGCCCGCCCCTTGACAACCCGCGAACTGCCGTCGATACGTTTGGCGAAATGGGCGCGGGCTTCATCCTCAATGCAGCCGGAAGCAACCGGCCGCAGCGATTACAGGCATTGATGAATTCGGGTAAATTTCAGTCACGACGCATATCCCGTGGCCTCCGGAAACAATTTCCTGAAGGCATCAAGACGCACAGCACTGAGGGCAAGGAAACGCAAAGTGGTTCATTAGGTGCATGATGAATGACCCGGGACAACTGGACTATGACGTAACATTGGAAAGTGAAGCGGACATCCCGTTTTCTGACGAGATTGATGACGACACCGAGCAGGAATCGACATCAGAGGAGCCGTACTCCATTCGCAGCTATGGTGCCGACTACACCGTTGATTCCCTGGTGAAGCGCATGAACTCGGGAGCGTTCATCGTTCCTCCATTCCAAAGGCGTTTTATCTGGTCCCTGACACATGCTTCGAGATTCATCGAATCACTTCTTATGGGTCTGCCCGTACCTGGGATTTTTCTGTACAAGCGGCATGAAGATGGCAAACAGCTTGTAATTGATGGCCAGCAACGCCTGAAAACACTTCAAGGTTTCTACGGGGGGCTCTTCAGGGAACGGAAATTCCGGCTTGGTGGGGTTCGAGAGCCCTGGAACGGCCTCACATACGATGAGCTTGACGCTGATGACCAGCTGCGCCTTGACGACTCGATCATGCACGCGGTGATTTTCAATCAGGAGAGCCCGAGAGATTCAATAGACAGTATACACTTTGTCTTTGAAAGGATAAACAGTGGCGGCATTAGGCTGTCCGCGCAGGAGGTCAGAAACTGCATCGCGGAGGGACCTTTCACCATTCTTACAAATGAATTGAACGGAAACGAGAACTGGAGAAAGATTTACGGCAAACCTAGCACGAGAGCAAAGGACCAGGAACTCATAACACGCGTGCTTGCCTTTCTGGAACGGCCTGACGAGTACGAGAGACCAATGGCAGCCTTTCTCACGAAGTTCACAAGGGACATGAACTGCGAATCCTCCCAAAAACTGGAGTCGCTCAGAAAGAGTTTCGAGGATGCCTCCGCCCTGTGCTGGAATGCGCTGAATGGTGAAGCATTTCGGCCCGTTCGCGCGATCAACGCCGCTGTGCTTGAGTCAGTTATGTCCGAACTGGCGCGGCGACTTCAGGAAGCTGGCCCCCCTCCGGCGGTCAGTGCCGTCAAGGCAGCCTACCACGATCTTCTTTCCTCGGATCAGTACCGCTCGGGCTGGGAGCGTGCGACCGCTGACGAGGAAAACGTGAGGATCAGGGTGAAGCAAGCACGCCAAGCGTTCTCCTCTCTTTAGGCGATGTTAGCGGTACAGAGAAGATTTCAGGTTCTCGAACAGCAGATTGATCTTGCGTGCACCACCGAGGATGATGAGGTCTCGTCCAGTTTGCGCAGATTCGGCACCGTCCTGATCTGCGGATTCGTGGAGCGTTCCGTTGAGGCTGTCCTACTGGAAAGACTTCGTGAACGTGCGCACCCGAGAGTTCTGAACTTCGTGAAGTCTCACTTCAAGAAGGGCACGAACTACAATTGCGAAAACATCTGCCAGCTCCTGGATCGCTTTGACCCTGACTGGGGCAGGGAATTCAAGAGCTTCATGAAAAACAACGAAAAAGAGGTTGACGCTCTTGCGTCAACATACTCGGTAAGGAATTCGGTTGCGCATGGAGGCAGCGGCGGAATCAATGTCTCGACGCTCAGGGACAGGCTGGACGACGCCAGGAAAGTTATCGACGCACTCATAATCGCTACGCGATCATGATCAACGAAATCGAGAATGCGATGCATGTGATCCGCACTGCCCGTTGATCTCAGGGGCCGGAGAGGCTAGGATGCCGTCCCTTCCAGCCCCCACAGACCCTGGCATGCGCGATTGACGCACCAGGATCCTCGTAGCCAACTAAGTCCCGACGATCACTCGTCCAGGGTATAGGTTAACGTGTAGTCGGTGTCTGTCGCCACGATGGGTTCCAGGCATTCGCTGCACACCACCTGTGCCCTGAAATCATGACCGCATCCGCGATGCCGGAGCCGCAGGGGCGGGATCCCGTCGCTGAGCCACCTGTCACCCCAGGCCATCATGACAAGCATCGGTTTGTACAGATCGATCCCCATCCGGGTGAACCGGTATTCGAACCTGTCCCCGGTGGCGTTGTAGGGGACTTTCCGGAACACTCCCGCCTTGACCAGGCGGTTCAGGCGATCCGTCAGGATGTTGGTGGCGATCCCGAGTTTCTCGCGCATTTCGTCGAAACGGCGGACACCGAACCACCCTTCGCGGAGGATCAGGAAGCTCCAGCGGTCGCCAATGATCGCAAGGCTGCGCGCTACCGAACAGGGGCGCACCCGCTGCAGTACATTCGGGTCCGAGCTGCGCCGGGTAACCGGTCGCGCCTCAGGCGGGGAGAAACCGGCTCCCGGTCCATCGCGGTAAGCGACATCGAACGCGGTCACGGGTGTTTTGCATTCCGAACAGACAGTGATCGGGTCGCACTTCCTCCCGCATCTGGTATGGATCAATTGCAGCGGCGGAGAACCATCACCGGCCAGCCATTTGTCACCGAATTCCATCAGGGACAGCATCGTCGCGAACAGATCCTTGCCGCGGGGCGTGAAATAGTACTGCTTGCCCCGACCGGTATCACGTGTTCCCGTGGACATTAGTCCGTTTTCCACCAGCTTTCTCAACCGGTTTGAAAGGGTCTGTCTCGGAATGCCCAGACGGGCCTGAAACCTGTCAAAGCGTTTCACGCCAAAGAACGCTTCACGCAGGATCAGGAAGCTCCAGCTGTCGAGAACGATCTCGACCGTACGGCGCACGGAGCAGTGCCGCTCCAGCAATACCCGGCCCGGCTTACGCTCTTGCGCGATCTTAAGTGCCCCGACTGACATCCGCCGCACCCTTCGCCTGCCCGTCAGGTCGACCCACGCCTGCGGCGCTCTCTGAAATCCAGGCAAGAGCCTCAAGAAGTTGCTTGAAAGCCACGCCACCCATCTCTTCACGGAGTGAATCCTGATACGAATCGAACTTTAGCTTGAGGCGATCAATGTAGGACATTCCCTCTCGTGTCAGGTAGATCATGCGGCTCCGACGATCCTCGGGGTTCCGGCACCGTTCGGCCAAACCACGCTTTTCCAATGCGTCAATGACAGGAACAAGTCTTGGTCTTTCCACCCCCAAAGCGCCCGCAAGCTCAGATTGCGCTATGCCGGGATTATCCCGGGCAATCGATAGAACCGAAAACTGAACCAGTGTAAGGCCATCATCGCCAAGGGATTCGTAAATCCCACGGTACAACTCAACCAGGGCGCGCTTCATCCGGTACCCCAGAGCAGATTCCAGATAGCTTAGGTCAGGCGACCGGTCCGGCCTCGCTTCGTCACAGGAAAGCGTTGTATTCTCGGCGTCTTCCATCGGGAATTCCAGATCCAGGAAATCGGCTCGGTCGCGGCGAGTCTATCGCGATCACATGCGTGACAACAAGTGGGTTGCGCAAAATAGATAACACTGTTATCGTTATTCAGTTCGTATCACAAATAGACTTCTATGCGATGGGAGAGCGCTTTGGCCAACACAGGATTCGGGGTGCGGAAATCTGAGAAACACTTTATTTTAAAGGGTGATACTGCGTGTCTTGCGGCAGATGAAACTGTCCCTGAAATTCTCCTTTCGCAGGCGAAGAGGTGCCCGGAAAAGATTGCTATCATAGACTTAGTGTCTGGAAAGGATATTACCTATCGAGATCTCTGGTCCCGGATCTGCGCCCTGTCGAACGGATTGAGCCGCTTCGGGCTGGGCATTGACCGGCCGATCGCCATTCTGTCCGAAAACAGCATAAACCACGCCGTGGTCACCTTTGCCGGAATGGCTCTTGGTGTTCCTGTCGCGCCGCTTTCGGTCGCCTACTCCCAGTTCTCGGACCTTGGGCGTATCAGGTCCCTGCTTGAACAGCTGACACCCGGGCTTGTCTTTGCTGAAGACGCTGGCGCTCTTGGCCGTAGCCTTTCGGTTGCCGAAGCGATGGACATTCCCACGGTTGCCGCACGGGGGGTGGGGGCGGGTCACCTTCTGTCAGGACTTGAAGCCGGCCCGGGACGGGCTCTGGACCTGAGCGCCATTGATCGCGACACGATCGCCAAGGTTTTGTTCACCTCCGGATCAACCGGTGCGCCCAAAGGCGTGATCGTTCTTCAGCGGATGATATGCTCGAACCAGACGGCAATGGCCGCGGAGTGGCCCTTCGTCGAGGAAGAGCCACCGGTGATCGTGGACTGGCTGCCATGGAACCATGTCTATGGCGGCAACCTTGTGATGATGTGCGCGCTCCGAAATGGTGGCACGTTGGTGATCGACGATGGCCGCCCGACACCCGGCCTGTTTCGGAAGACCATCGACAACATGACCGCGTATCGCCCGACGATCCATTTTGGCGTGCCCCGCGGTTTCGACCTCCTGGTGCCCGCGCTGGAGGAGGACGAGGAATTCGCCTGCGCCTATTTCAGCCGGCTACGGCGCATGTTCACCGCCGGGGCGGCGCTGCCCGCGGCAACCTGGGACCGGTACCGCACCTTGGCCGCACGGTACGCAAGCGACGGTTTTGTGGCGCATGTGGCTTGGGGTTCGACCGAGACGTCGCCGGTCGTCACGATCAGCCCCCCGGACAATACCCGTCCGGATAATCTGGGCGTTCCGGTACAGGGCTGCGAGATCAAGATGGTGCCGGATGGCGAGAAAATGGAACTGCGACTGCGCGGGCCGATGGTGACCCCAGGATACTGGCGCAACGAAAGGGCGACCGCCGAGGCCTTTGACGCGGAGGGGTTCTACCGGATTGGCGATGCTGGCCGCCTGCTGGACGACGATCCTGACAAAGGCATCCTGTTCGATGGCCGCATTTCGGAAAATTTCAAGCTGGTGACCGGAGCCTGGGTGCTGGTGAACGCACTGCGACTGGCCACTATTGACGCCCTGAGACCCGCAGTCATGGACGCGGTGATCTGCGGACACGACCGGGACGCCGTCGGGGTTCTGATGTTCATGAACCTCACCGGTTGCCGCGAGATAGCAGGAGTTCCGGATGCCGAAATTTCCGACCTGATACGGAGTGAACCCTTGCGCGTCCATCTTGCCGACGGGCTGTCCCGGATCGGTCAGGGTGGGGGATCTTCGGGGCGGGTCGTCCGCGGCCTGATCCTCACGGACACACCGTCCCAGGAAGACGGAGAAATGACTGACAAGGGATACCTCAACCAACGTGCCGCGTTACGCAAACGTGCGGCGGATGTGACCCGACTGTTCGAGGACGACAGCCATCCCAGCGTGGTTCGCGCGGCGTGACCCGCGGCCTCAGCTGACAACCGGAGACGCAAACACCCATGACCGAGATCTTTTTCCTAAGCGCGGCGCGCACCCCTATTGGCTCCTTCGGGGGCAGCCTGTCAGGCTTCACCCCGACCCGGTTGGGCACCTTTGCGGCCAGTGCCGCCATCGAGCGCGCGGGCCTTTCGCCCGGTGACGTGGACAATTCGGTCTTCGGCACGGTGATTCCGACCGAAGCACCCGATCTGTTTCTGGGCCGCACCGTGGTGAGGGCAGCAGGCTGCCCGGAGGAGGCTCTGGGCCTCACCGTAAACCGCCTGTGTGGCTCGGGTGCGCAGGCGATTGCCACGGCTGCCAGCATGATTCAGAACGGCGAAAGCAGGATTTCCATCGCGGGAGGGGCCGAGGCGATGAGCCGTGCGCCAATGGCGGTTGAGGGAATGCGATTTGGCAGGAAGATGGGCAATGGCTATGTCTACGACTGGCTGACCAACACGCTCGCGGACCCGTTTGGCCATGGGGCGATGGGCGACACAGCCGAGAATGTTGCCGAGAAATACCGGATCACCCGCGAGAGGCAGGACGAATACGCGCTGAACTCCCAGAGAAAAGCCTGCGCCGCGACCGAAGCTGGAAGGTTTGACGAACAGATCGTTCCGGTCCAGGTCAAGACCCGAAAGGGTACCTTCACCTTTGGCCGGGATGAATACCCGAAAGCCGACTGCACGATGGAAGGTCTCGCCAAGCTGAAACCGGCCTTTCGCGAGGAAGGTTCGGTGACGGCGGGCAATGCCTCTGGCATTAACGATGGTGGCGCTTGTGTGGTACTCGCCTCGGGGGAGGTTGTCGAGGAGCGCGGCCTAACCCCCATCGGCAAATTGCTGGGCTGGGGCTTGGCCGGTGTTCCAGCGGAAATCATGGGCATCGGGCCGGTGAAGGCAGTCCCGGTCGCGTTGGAGCGCACTGGGCTGGCCCTGGACGATATCGACGTCATCGAGTCCAACGAGGCCTTTGCGGCGCAGGCAATCTCGGTCGCTGATGTGCTTGGATTCGCCGAAGAAAAGCTGAACCCGAATGGTGGCGCGGTCGCACTGGGGCACCCCCTGGGCGCGACCGGTGCGATCCTGACCACCAAGGCGCTGTACGAGCTCCGGCGCATCGGTGGCCGGTACGGTCTGGTTACAATGTGTATCGGCGGCGGTCAGGGAATCGCGTTAATCATCGAAAACCTGACAAATGTGGAAGACTGAGATCATGACCGCACGGGATACATTTGTGGCGGACTCCACCGCCGGGGCGCTAGGCCTGAAACATGCCGCAGTGATTGGGGCGGGTTCGATGGGGTCGGGCATCGCCGCGCATCTGGCCAATGCGGGGATCGAGGTCGATCTACTGGATATCGTCCCAGAGGCAGCCGAAGACAGGGACCGGCTGGCAAAGACCGGAATCGAGCGTCAACTGAAATCGGGCGGCTTCATGCATCCGGATCTGACCGCACGCGTCCGTCCCGGCAATGTCGAGGACAATTTTGACCGCATCGCCGAAGCGGACTGGATTATCGAGGCCGTGTTCGAGGATCTGCAGATCAAGCGTGACCTGTACCGGCGTGTCGAAACTACCCGCAAGGACGGGTCAATCGTGTCGTCTAACACCTCAACCATTCCCCTGAAGGATCTTACCGAAGAGCAGGGCGAACGGTTCGCACGCGATTTCGTGATCACCCATTTCTTCAATCCGCCGCGCATAATGAAATTGCTGGAGATCGTGTCCAACGATCAGACAGACCCGGGCGTTGTGTCACGGATCGGCCCGATTGCCGACCACCTGCTGGGCAAATCCAACATCATGTGCTTCGACACACCGGGCTTTATCGCCAATCGTGTGGGCAACTATTGGATGTCGGTCGCCTCGATGGAGGCATTCCGTCTGGATCTGACCGTAGAGGAAGCCGACGCGGTGATGAGCCGCCCCTTTGGCATACCCCGCACCGGTATCTTTGGTCTGTTCGACTTTGTCGGTATCCAACTGGTGCCGCTGGTTTGGGGCAGCTTTATGAAGACGTTGCCCGACGGGGATGATCACCGCAATTTCGACATCACGCGGGACACCACCTTTGCCGCGATGCTGGAAAAGGGCCTGACCGGCCGCTTTGGCCCCGGTGGCTTCTATCGTCGTAAAAACGAATCCGGTGCGCGGGTGAACGAGGTTCTGGACCTCGATTCACTGGAGTACCGCGGTGCAGGTTCCGTTGATCTACCCTGTCTGGCAGATTGGGCTGACCTTAAAAAGCTCTGCTCGCATGATGACAAGGGGGCCCAATATGCATGGTCGGTGCTGTCTCACCTTGTCGCCTATTCCGCTGAGATCGCGGGTGAGATCGCTGACAACATTGGCGACATCGATCTGGCGATACAATTGGGATACAACTGGAATAAGGGCCCTTTCACGCTCGCCGATCAAGTGGGTACGGCATGGATCGTCGAACGGATGGAGGCCGAGGGCCGCACTGTGCCCGCCCTGCTGCGTCAGGCCGCGGAAAACGGCGGTTTCTACCCAGCCGAAGGTCAGATGCAGAAACCCGGGGGCGGCCTGCAGGCGGTCAAACCGGTTGCGGGCGTTCTGACCATCGCATCGGTCAAGAAGGGTTCTGACAGGATTACGGGGAATGGATCGGCGTCAATCTGGGATTTGGGTGACGGGGTCGCGGGATTTGAAATCCACACCAAGATGAACGCCTGCGACGAGGACGTCATCGCGATGGCCGGGCAGGCGGTCGACGTGGTGAATAGCGATTTCCGTGGCCTGGTGATTGGTTCGGACAACGCGCGGGCGTTCTCCGCAGGCGCACGTCTGGACGTGTTCGTGCGCCTATGCGAAGCCGGTGACTGGGACGGGCTGGACGATTTTATCGCTACGGGCCAACGCGCATTCCACAATCTGAAATACGCGGATTTCCCGGTTGTCGCCGCGGCTGGCGGTTTGGCTCTAGGTGGTGGTGTTGAGCTCTCGATGCACACCGATCATGTGGTTGCGCATTCCGAACTGTATGCCGGCTTGCCCGAGCGCAATGTCGGCATCTTGCCCGGCTGGGGCGGCGTCACGCAGCTGCTGTTGCGCCATCAGCGGCACAGCGGAGAGGCGATAGCAGGGGCGGAGACGGCCTTCAAGGCGGCGATCAGCTGCCAGATCACTGGTTCGGCTTTGCAGGCTCGGGATATTGGCCTGCTCCGCCAAAGTGACAGTATAGTAATGAACCGTGATCGGCTTTTGTCGGCAGCAAAGTTCAAGGTCGTCGAATTGAGCGCAAACTATCGGGCACCGGTTCGGGTCCGGATTTCCGCCGGAGGAACTTCACTTTATGAAGTTCTCTCGGCTTTCGCGCAAAGCCGGGTGGACAACGGTGAGTTTACGGCGACCGACCTGGAGATCAGTCGTCAGGTCGCAGGCGTGGTTTCTGGTATGGACCTACCCCAAGAAGCTGGGTGTGACGAGTTGGCTTTCATGACTCTGGAGCGGCGCGCAATTCTTGCGCTGGCGCGTCAGGAGCGGACGCAGGAACGTCTCAAGCACATGCTCGCCAGAAACAGGCCCCTCAGGAACTGAAGGATCCGCGAGCTGGAATTACGCACCGCCCGTGGAAGATGCACTGTTCTATCTGGAACAGTGCGCTGGCCTGATCGGGAATCAAACCGAAGGCAAGGTTGATCGTGATCTTGCCCGGGCCATTCTGACCGAGGCCGGACGTTATGCCGCTGACGTGCTGGTGCCTATCAACGGTGAGCTGGATCGCAATGGTGCCCGTCACGACGGGAACGGAGTCGTCACAGGTCCCGGTCACAAGGCCGCGCTGCGCCAGTTCTCTTTGGTCAAGGATTGCGCCTATCTGGGAAAGGCAACCCTGGCGACATCCGGGCAAACCGCTCCGCACCACCGCCGCTTCCGAACTGACCTGTGCTTTTTCGCAAACAATCTTCCAAGCGAGGTATTCGCGCTGGAAAGGGTGGCTGCCCGGGGGAGAGGGCATCCTTGCCGAATTGGCGGACGAACTGGTGATACCGTAATCCAAAGCTGGACGATGCCGTCACATAACGGCGGACATGGAAATCCGTAATTGTGAACGTATGATGATCGATCTGGATAAGCAGTTTCACCAAAGAGAGGTGTCGGCATGATTTTCACACCCTATGGCGATCCAGAGCCATCCGAGAAGAACCTGGAGCCCACCGAGTTTTTTGACTTCAGGCATCCATCGGTAGCGTCTTTTGTCGAACGGACCATTCAGGGAGAAGACGACCCGGTCGCGCAGGCGGTCCGACTGTTCCATGCGGTGCGGGACCAAGTGCGCTACGACATGTACGGAGTTACGATCGACCCATCGCGTTTTCGTGCCAGCGAAGTCCTGTCCAGAGGGGCGGGGTTCTGTATCCCAAAAGCGTCCCTGCTTGTGGCTGCGCTACGCGCCGTTGGCATTCCGTCCGTGATCGGAACAAGCGATGTGGTCAATCACTTCACCACACCGAAAATGGAACGCGCGATGGGCGGGCGAACAATATTTCTGCACCACGGCTATGCGACGATGTATCTGGCCGGGAAATGGGTGAAAGCGGTTCCCGCATTCAACAAAGAGCTTTGCGAGAAAATGGGTGTTGCTCCAACCGGGTTTGACGGGCGGAGTGACGCGCTGCTTCAGGAATACGACGCCGAAAAAAATATGCGTATGAGCTATCTCAAGGACCATGGGCATTGGACTGATTTGCCCATGAGCCGGATTTCCGCTGACTTCTCGGGATACTATCCCGACACGTTCACCACCTTGGGTTAGGAATTGTGGATCCGGATGTAGCCGCTCCCTGTCGACCACGGACCAATCTACCTGATGGCATTTGGATCAAGCGTACTCCCGCTACGGTAGTGGCTCAGTTTGAAACACATCCTTGCTTTCGGACATCAGAAGGCCTAACCTGAGGTCGTCAACGTAACAGAAGGAGGCAAACACCATGCACATCTTCACCCCCCCCCCCCCCCCTTACTCGGCTGACGGCCCTCCCCGCACGCCACGCCGGGCCGCATGAAGGTGATCTTCGAGAGCACCGACGCCAACGTGACGCGGGCCAACTTTCCGGTCAGTGGCTATTTCATCAATGCAACCAGTGATCTGCGGCCGACCACATTCTCCGAATGGGAGTGGCGGTTTTCGGGCCTGAACGACAACCGGTGGAGTGATTCCACGTTGAATCGGATCGGCTTTGCCAGCGGCGTCCTGGGCGAGAACCTCATCGAGGTGCGCCCCAAGGCCGGCGCCCATGTCTGGTCCAACCGCAATCCGGCCAAAGGCTTATCCCTTTAACCAAGGCATGTCCACATTTTGTGGCCGGCAGGGGTTGACGATCCGTTCCGTTCGCCTTATGTTCTCCTCATGGCATCGCGATGCAGACACGACCGGCCCATGTCCCGCCAGGGGTCCGGGGAGCGCTTCCCGGACGACGGCGCCTGCGCCAGGCACCTTGCGGAGCTTCGCTGGGGCGGTGGCTTCGCGTGCCCGGCCTGCGGCTGCGCGAAAGGCTGGGAGCCGAGGGCGGGCGCCGCCTCCCGGGTGCGCGGGGTGCGGGCGCCAGACCCCGGTGACGGCGGGCACGGTGATGCACCGCAGCCACCTGCCTCTGAAGACATGGTTCCTCGCCGCGCATCCCGTGGCCACGCATTCCAACGGCATCTCCGCGCTCCAGCTCCAGGCGCAGCCTGGCATCGGAAGCCACAGGAGCGCCTGGCTGCTGCTGCACAAGCTGCGCCGGGCCATGGCCGGCCCCGACCGGAGCCTCCTGCAGGGGATCGCGGAGGCCGGTGACGGCGCGGAAACGGACGGGGCGAAGGGCGTGGCCGGCAGGGGCCGCGGCGCCGACGGCAGGATCCTCCTGGCCGGCGCCGTGGAGCTGTCGGAGGACGGGGCGCCGCGCCGCATCCGGCTGGAGGCCATCGGGGACTATGGATCCGGGGCGCTGCACGGGTTCGTGTCGGAAGCGGTCGCGCCCGGGGCGCGGGTCGTCACCGACGGCTGGCTCGGGTACAGCGGCCTGCCGGAGAACCCGCGGGAGGAAAGGGTGGTCGGCGGCCGCGGGGCCCACGGGGTCCTGACCTGGGTCCACCGGGTCTTCTCCAGCCCCAGGCGCTGGGCCATGGGCGTGTACCACGGCCTGCGCCGCAGGCATGTCCAGCGGTACCTGGACGGGTCCGTCTTCCGCCGGGACCGCCGCCGCCACCGGCGGACCTCCCCCGGCAGCCTCCCCGGCATCGGCCTGGGGCTGCCGCCCGCCACCTGCCGCGACTTCATCGACGGACACGCCTGATCCGACCGGATCCCGCGCCCGGATTCCGCCACGGCACCGGCGGGCGCACCCGCGCACCACCCGAATCCCCACCTTCCGGCACCGTCCGGGCCGCCGCGCGGCGCCGCCACGCGGATTCCGCCGCAGATCCGGCGACCGGCCGCCGGCACAATATCTTGCGGCGCCGGAGTCAAAGGGATAAGCCTTTCCGGCCAATATCAACCAGAGCCCCGGCGAGCTGGTGGTTCAGGACTTTCGGCTGAACCGGGGAGGAGGATCGAACTACAGTACCGCCGGCAGCGCCTACTTCCTGTTCATGGGCGGCAGGGGCTGCGCACGGGTCAACGAGGGGTGCGGATTGCTCGGCGGCATCCAGTGACGCGGACGGGGCGCGCGGCCGCCGGCTGACCCCTCCCGCGCCGCCCGGGACCCCGGCCCGGTTCGGCCTGCGGGGAGAGGAACCGCCAGGCCGAAGGGGGCCGGGCGGTGGCACATGCGCGACGGGGCGGGTGCGCCGCGGCCGGTCCCGGTCGCGGCGCGGAGCCGGTGCGGCCGTCCGGGGCCCTCACGCCGGACCTTGAGGGGATGGCGGCGTGGCTGCCGTACCGCGGGAGCGGTTCTCAGGGACCTGGCCCGCTGCGTGCCGCGCGTGCGGAAGGCGCTCACCGGGACGGACGTCCTTACCCGGTGACTGGCGGCATCACCGTAATGATGCGACAGGGAATCCTGCGGGCGGTCGTCGATGGCGGGCGCGGCGCGTGCGCCTGATCCAGCCGCTGATCGCCCAAGGGGAGGAATGCGTGGAGCGCGGGATCTGGACCCACGGGCGGCACACCGCGTGGACCAACCGTGTCGAACCTCGGCCAGCGTGCGGAGCGGAGCGGCTACCGGATGATCAGGATCCCCGAGGACACGGACGGCACAACTGGCGCGAAGTCAATGGCATAGGGATTTGTTTACTCAAGAGAGACAGGTCTCTTGCACCATGCATGATTATGACCTACATATTGGTCAAATCAAAAGAGGCTGCGCTCATGCAGATTCCAGTCGCCGAAGCCAAAGCCCGGTTCGCCGAACTGATCCGCCGCGCCGTGGCAGGCGAGGAGATCGAGTTGACGCGCTATGGTCGGCCCGTAGCACGGATCGTTGATATGAACCGTTCGTCGGGACGACCTCTCATCGGTGCCATGAAGGGTACCTTCACCTTACCAGACGATATCTTCGAGGGGGATGACGACATTGCTGAAATGTTCGGACGTAGCGCAGGCATCTAGGTGCGGCTACTTCTAGACACTCATATCCTGCTCTGGGCGGTTCTGAACGATCCCCGCCTGACGGAGGAACAGGCGAAAGCGATCACCGAAGGGGAAATCCATCTCTCGGCGGCGAGCGTATGGGAAGTCGGGATCAAGCGTGCGATCGGCAAGCTTGATATTCCCGACGGACTTTTCGATATCGCGGCCGACGCGGGTTGCCGCCCGTTGCCGATTTCCTGGACACATGCCGAGACGGCTGCGGCGCTTCCATTTCACCACACTGATCCGTTCGACCGCATGCTGATCGCGCAGGCGCAGTGCGAAGGCCTGCGGTTAGCGAGTTCGGACACGAAATTGGCGGCTTACGACGTCGATCTTATCGGATAAGCGGCCCAACACCGAGAACCCCGGCCTGCCCTTTCAATGCATCATAAATCTGTGCAGGCCCAGCAGTCTCAGCTCGCCTTTCACTCCCGGAAGCCATCGAACCTGTCGCGGCGAGCGGAGCCCCCTCCGACGGACGCACATCGGGACATGCAGGTTCCGCTACCGGAAATGTGGATCGTCCGTGGGTACCCTGTTCGTCCGGAAGTGGGCCATGTTCCTGTTCGTATCCCCGCAGCGATCCGCCTCGTAGGCTCGGCGAATCAGCAATGATCAGGGGATGTGGCTGTGCAGGAGTCGTAGGCGGATTCCTGTAGAAAAACCGTCCCCTGACTCCCGACGCCCTCCCGGTCGGCACTGGTTCCGGGACCGCCGCCGTCTGGCCTGGCGGCAGCGGAACGGGGCCTGCCCCGCAGGACGAGTCGAACCAGACATCCCCTGGATCGCGCGGGCGGATCCGTCAGCAAGCCTGATCAGCCCACCCTCCCGCGTCCCGATGGATGCTGAGTCGGGAACCGGGCCATCGCTGGGACAGGAGCGGGAGACATGGCCACTACAGGCACCGGAGCCGGCGTGAGCAGGCGCACGCCCGACATTCACCTGAACGGACGGGACGACACAGAAGCAATCCGCCGGAAAGACCTACCGCCCGTCCAACGCGCGAAGGCGCCTTAGTAGGCTGGAGGTGTCCCAACGACCACCACCCAGCTTCTGCACATCGTTGTAAAACTGGTCAACCAGTGCAGTGACCGGCAGCGACGCTCCGTTCCCACTCGCTTCGGAAAGACAGATTCCCAGATCCTTACGCATCCAGTCGACGGCAAATCCATGATCAAACTCATCGTCAAGCATTGTATCGTAACGGTTAGCCATCTGCCAGGAACCGGCCGCGCCGCCACCGATAACCTCAACCACCGCACGTCCATCCAATCCGGCTTTCTCCGCGAAATGCAGACCCTCCGACAGGGCCTGCACCAGTCCGGCGATGCAAATCTGGTTCACCATTTTCGTGAGCTGGCCCGCGCCGCTTTCGCCAAGCCGCCGGCAAAGCTTTGAATAGGAACCGATGACAGGAGCGGCCCTGGCGAAAGCCTCGCCACCGCCGCCACACATCACAACCAACTGACCGTTCTCGGCGCCGGCCTGCCCTCCAGAGACGGGTGCATCCACAAAGTCGAATCCGGCATCCGTCGCCGCGACGTGCAGGTTGCGGGTCACCGCCGCCGAAACCGTGGTGTGATCGACGAAAACCGCTCCGGCGGACATTCCGGAGAACGCCCCGTCCGTGCCCTCGCAGACCGCCCGTAAGTCATCGTCGTTACCGACGCAGGCCATGACGAACTCCGCGTCGGCCGCCGCCGCGCCTGGGCTACAGGCCGCCCTGCCCCCGTGATCTTCCACCCAGGACTCCGCTTTCGATGCAGTGCGGTTATAGACCGTCACCTCATGCCCGGCCGAGACCAGATGCCCGGCCATCGGATAACCCATCACCCCGAGCCCAAGAAAAGCCACTTTCGCCATTCGAGCACCACCACCGTTGCCTGAACCATGAATGACCGCTAACTACCCGCTTAAATCCCACCGTCAAGCAAGACCGCGCAATGGCAACCACCTTCACCTGGCTCCTCCGAACATTCATCGCGCTTGTCGCTATATCCATCCTAGCTATGGCCTGCGTATACTGGTTCGCGTCACGGTCCATACCTGATTACTCGGCGACCCATGAAGTGCGTGGAATCGCGGCAGCTGTTGAGATTGTGCGGAGCACGTCCAACGTGCCGCACATATTTGGCCAGTCGGACGAGGATGTGTTCTTTGGCCTGGGTTTCGCACATGCGCAGGACCGGCTCTGGCAGATGGTCATGATGCGGCGTACGGTCCAGGGCCGTCTCTCCGAATTATTCGGCGCGCGGACGATAGGTATCGACAAGCTGCTGAGACGGCTCGACCTTTACACTTTGTCCCAAGCCGCAGTCGAACATCAGGACGCGAGAACGGCACGTGCGCTCAACGCCTACGCAGCGGGCGTGAACGCTTGGCTCGAACATGTGAACAGGCAAGCGCTTGGCCGGGGCGCACCGGAGAATTTCCTCTTCCCCGGTCAGATCGAGGCATGGCGTCCGGCGGATTCCCTGGCCGTCGTCAAATTGATGGGACTGCAGCTGTCGCCGCACCTTCACCAGGAAGTGCTCCGTGCCCGCACGTCACTTCTGGTGCCGAATGAACGGCTGGCGGACCTCCTCCACGAGGCGCCGGGAGCCGGCGTCGCGGCGCTCCCGGAATATGCCGAGATCTTTCCCGACCTTCCGGTTCGCACGGCGACATCCCTGTCATTCGGCAACCCGCTTTCTCCCGTCAGGCGGCGCGGCCTTGCGGGCGCCTCAAACGCGTGGGCCGCCGCACCCGTGCGTTCCGCATCCGGGGGAACGTTAATGGCTAACGATCCGCATCTGGGATTCTCGGCACCCACAATATGGTATCTGGCGCGTCTTCAGCTCGAAGCAGGTGACGTGATCGGCGCAACCATTCCGGGAATGCCCGTCGTGCTGGCGGGACGGTCGCAAACCTTCGGCTGGGCTCTCACTTCGTCATATCTCGACGATCAGGACGTATACATAGAGAAACTCAACCCGGACAATCCGAAAGAGGTCCTGACACCCGATGGATACCGGCCGATCACCGAGCGCAAGTCGACCATCAACGTCAAGGACTCCGATCCTGTGACGATCACCCTGCAGTGGACCGCGAACGGGCCGGTATTGCACAGCGATCTCTGGTGGGAAGACGCCGCCTCAACGCACGAGAACCATTTCAACCTCGATACGATCACCCCG
Organism: Paracoccaceae bacterium; assembly: GCA_965221405.1. GTDB lineage: Bacteria > Pseudomonadota > Alphaproteobacteria > Rhodobacterales > Rhodobacteraceae > JAPOUP01. Next base: position 1,015,241 of record CBDCSE010000001.1, read on the forward strand.
GCCGGACATGTTGTATCACTCGCCTGGACACTGCTCTGGCCCGCTGACACATCAATGACCAGTGCCGTTACGCTGATGGGCGTGAATTCAGTGGAAGACGGTCTGGCTGTCGCCGAAGGATACGTGGCGCCGAGCCAGAACCTGATATTGGCCGACAGCCGTAACATCGCCATGAAAACAATCGGAGCCATGCCACGCCGTTCGGCGCGTCACCAGACCCAAGGTCGCATTCCGACGCCAGGCTGGGCCAGGGAAAACCTTTGGCTGGGACGTATGCCCTACTCCTATAACCCGGAATTCGTGGCCCCGCCGGGCGGAATCGTAGGAAACACCAACAATAAGGCGCTGGAGCGTCCCTTTCCGCTACATGTGAGCCATTTCTACGGCGATACACAGCGCGTTCGGCGCTGGCGGTTCCTGATGCAGAACCGCGAGGCACACACCCGGGAGAGTTTTATCGAGGCGCAGCTGGATGAGGTGAGCCCCACCGCCCAGACGCTTCTGCCGCTTGTCGCAAGGGAACTTTGGTATTCCGGCGAGGCCGCCCCGGAGGGGACCCTGAAACGGCAGAGACAGGTTGCGCTGGAACTGCTGGCCGAGTGGAACGGCGAGATGAATGAGCACCTTCCAGAGCCTCTTATATACGCAGCGTGGATGCGCTCGCTGCAGGAACGGCTGATTCGGGACGAGCTTGGGCCACTTGCCAGCGAGTACGACAATCTGGAGCCGGTGTTCATCGAGCGTGTATTCCGTGATGTCTTCGGCGCAAGTGTATGGTGCGACGTGATTCGATCGGAGCGGGTCGAGACCTGCACCGAAATGGCGGATCTCGCGCTCAGCGATGCACTGATCTGGCTCGACGAGACCCACGGGTCTGCGCTGGAAAGTCTGCGCTGGGGCGACGCGCATCAGGCCGCACATGATAACCAGATCCTGGGCCGAGTGCCGATTCTGGGCTGGATGGTCAACATCCGCCAGTCAACCGGCGGCGGCGACAATACGCTACGCCGGGGCCGAACTTCAGGACGGGATCCCACACCGTTTCTGAATGTTCACGGTGCCGGCTATCGCGGCGTGTATGACTTCGCCGACCCGGACAGCTCGGTGTTCATCATCTCCACAGGTCAGTCCGGGCATCCGCTAAGCCGTCATTATGACGACCTCGGTCGGCTCTGGCGCCTTGGGGAATATATACCCATGTCACTTGACGCGGACCTCGCACGCGCGGCGGCGGTGGGAGTTACAATTCTGGTTCCGGAGTAGCGACACTCATTGACCGCCTGTCCGGGCACGCGAGACATCCTGGGGCATGTCGCATCCGGCGGACAGAGCGGGACGCGGCTCGCTCCACATGACTCCCTAGCGTTGATAGACGACCTCGTCCGGTGGAGACTTAATTCCCTCCATGGTAGGCCCGGAGGGACTCGAACCCCCAACCAAAGCGTTATGAGCGCTCTGCTCTGACCGATTGAGCTACGGGCCCACCTAGAGCGCTAGGTACCCATGCGCGAACACAGGGTCAAGCAATGTCATTTCACCAGCGGCACCATTCCGTTGCCGTCTCAGGAGAAGACGGCCTCATCCCAGGCGATGGTGCTGGAAGCGCTTCCGGCAATTCCGGATACGACCGTCACGGGCTTCGACACACTGGCGGGCGTAGAACCGTGCGAGAAAATATGGTGTGACATATGGTGGATTTATGCCCATCTGCCGCCCGGCGCCCAATTCTCCGCCGAACGCCTGATCACCACCGCGAATTACCGGTGTATATACCTGAACAACCTGATAGGGTGCGCCGAAAGAAGAAGGGCATATCGATTTGGGCGGCGTGATCGACAGAGAGGGCAGCCTGTTCACCTCCGATTTCCTGGCCGACACCATTCAGAACGATTCTGAGTGGGATGCGATCGTTAAATCGGACCTTGAAGAGTTCGAGCAGGTAATCGGCAAGCATTTCGATAGCTTCCCGACCGACCAGACTCCCAATGAGAGCCAGACAGAGAATGACCTGATCTGGCCAATTCTCAAGGCGCTCGGATGGACCGAATCCCTACGTCAGCAAAACCTTTCCCCGAAGGGCCGTGAAGACGTCCCGGATGGCCTATTGTTTAAGGATGCCGAAGCAATAGCCAAGGCCAATACCTTCCGTGAAGAATGGAGACGTTACGAGTTCGGCCATGTGGTGGTCGAGTCCAAACGGTGGGCACGTCCCCTCGACAGGCGATCTGGCCGACGCGGGGAGGAAACCGCTCCATCGACACAGATGTTGCGCTACATACGCCGCATCGACGACATCACCAACGGTGCGCTTCGTTGGGGTATTCTGACCAACGGAGCAAAGTGGCGGCTATATTTTGCGGGAGCAAGATCGGTCTCCGAGCAGTTCCTTGAAATGGACATTGCCGCGATACTGGATCTGCCGGGCCAGAATGAAGATCCTTGCGCTCTCGAGGAAAGCGACCGCCGCCATTGGCTTAAGGTCTTCTATCTGATCTTCAGGCTTGAAGCGTTCACCCCCTCGGGCGCTGATCCCCGCTCATTCCATGAAAGAATCCTCGAGGAAGGCAGATTCCACGAAGAGCGCGTCGCCGAGGATCTGTCCCAAAAGGTCTTCGAAGAGGTATTCCCGGATCTTGCGCGGGCCATCGTCAAAGCCGCACCCAAAGCCGATCTTCAGGATGTGCGCCAGACAGCGCTGATCCTGCTCTATCGCCTCCTGTTCATACTATACGCCGAGGACCGGGACCTCCTGCCGGTCAGCGACACGCGATATGACGGCTATGGACTGCGCAACAGGGTTCGTCTAGACGTCGGGACGCGCAAGGACAGCAACGATGTCTTCTCGGAAACGGCCGTGCGCTATTGGGCCACCATCAACGATCTTTTCATGACTATCGACCAAGGTGACGGGTCGATCGGCCTGCCACCCTACAATGGCGGCCTCTTTGATCAGGAACGCCATACGCTGCTGACGGAAATCCGTATCCCTGATGCAGTCATGGCGCATGTGATCGACGCGCTATCATTCGAGAAAACGCCCGAAGGGCGGAAGTATATCAACCCCCGGTGCCACTCCGAAGCGCAACGCCCGGCCCTTCCCGGAGCGAGGGCGTAGCCCGAGCGGAGGGAAGGGCCGGGCGTTGCGCTTTCCGCGCCCCCCGACCCCCCCGATTCCGCACGGGAACGGCTTCAGTCCCTTCGGATCCGAGCCTAACCGGCACCTCCGGGCGGCGCAAGGCATGCCGACAGGTGCGCCGGGACGGCCCGCGGCGCGTGGGGGACGATCCGGCCGGACGGGGGGTCCCTCAGGGAGGCCGCGCCCGCAGGAACGCCTCCGCCGGCGTCAGGTAGCCCAGGACCCTGCGCGGACGCGCGTTCAGGCGGTCCTGGACGGCGCTCACCTCCGCGTCCGTCACTTTCCGGAAGTCCGTGCCCTTGGGAAGGTACCCCCGCACCAGGCCGTTGGTGTGCCCGGTCGGGCCCCGTTCCCAGGAGTGGTAGGGCCGCGCGAACAGGAAGTCAGCGCCGAGCGCCCCGGCCACCCGCGCGTGGTCGGCGAACTCCTTGCCGCTGTCGGCCGTGACCGTGTGGACGGGGAGGGATCCGAGCATGCGCGTCATGGCCGCGCCGACCGCCGCCGCCGTCTTCCTGCCGGGCCTCTGGAGAAGGGTATACTTCGACGCCCTGTCCACCAGCGACACCACGGCCCCGCCGGTGCCCGCGCCGTTGATTCGTGTCCGCCTCCCGGTCGCCGGTCCGCGCCCTCCCCTCCCCCGGCGCCGGGCGCTCGGAGATGTCCACCCGGCCCGGGATGTGGCCCCGGCCCGCGTGGGCCCCGCCCCTGCGGTTCGGCCTCTTTCCCCGGCGGCGCAGGTGCCGCCAGAGCTGGCCCCCGGCCCTGCGGTCGGCGTGGACGTGCCGGTAAATCCACTGGCGCCCCGCCACCGGGTGGCCCTCCAGGCGCAGCCGGCCGGCGACCTGCTCCGGGCTCCAGCCCCGCACCAGCCGCCCCTCCACCAGCGCCCACAGCTCCGGCGTCATCTTCCTGGGCACCGACGACGCCGCGCTGCGCCGCCCCTCGGCCAGCCGCTGCGCCTGGGCGTGCCGGTAGCCCCGGGCTCCGCCGTTGCGCCGGATCCCGCGCGGGACCGATGACGGACTGCGCCCGAGCTGGCGGGCGATCGCCCCGCCGGAAAGCCCGCTTTCCATCAGGGCGTGGATCTGGCATCTCTCGGGGTAGGTCAGGTGGCGGTAGCCCTCGGGCATGGCGGTCTCCTTCCCGCAACGAAGGGACTGTCGCCGCCATCCGGCCGATTCGCAGCATCATGCGTCGATACGACCACCATTCACCCACATCGGGTGTTGCACTTCACTGTGGAACGGGGGAACTATCGAAACCTTTCGGTGCAGCAGCTCGGGTCGATCTATGAGCGCCTCCTGGAATACGAGGTGACGCGTGTCGGTGACGGGATCACCATTCAGCCCAACATCTTCGCACGCAAGGAATCGGGCAGCTACTACACCCCTGCCGGCCTGGTCCGCCTCATCATGACCGAAACCCTTGAGCCGCTCATCGAAGAGCGTGGACACGCTTTTCAGGACAGGATCGAGGAGCTGGAGCGGATCGCGTTGCCGGACCATCGCAAGATCGGGCAGCTCAGGCGACTGGATCCAGCAACCGCCATTCTTGATCTGAAGATATGTGACCCTGCCATGGGCTCCGGCCATTTCCTCGTCAGCCTTGTCGACTTCATGGCCGACCATATACTCACGGCAATGGCAGAAGCGGAGTTCAACGTACCGGAAAAATGGGGTGACTATATTTCGCCACTCAGCGAACGGATCGACACGATACGAAACACCATCCTGGCCAACGCCGAAAAGCGCGACTGGAAGATCAACGAGGAGCAGCTTGACGACCGGCACATCATTCGCCGCATGGTCCTCAAGCGCTGCGTCTATGGCGTGGACAAGAACCCGATGGCGGTGGAACTCGCCAAGGTGGCGCTATGGCTGCACACCTTTACCGTGGGTGCTCCGCTTTCCTTTCTTGATCACCATCTTCGCTGTGGCGATAGCCTCTTCGGATTATGGGTAAGGAAGGGTATCGACAAGGTCACCGGCTATGGCAAGCCGCTCCTGCTGCATGAGCCGATGAAGCGCACTTTGCGGGCAGCGTCCAAAATGCAGGTCATCGAAGGGCTAACCGACGCCGAGATCGCCGAAGCGCATCGGTCAGCGGATATTTTTGCCGAAGTCGAGGACATGACCGCGCCACTTGACGCGCTTCTTAAGCTTTTCCACGCGGTCGACTGGCTCGATATAACGGACGATCAGAAGGCCGCCCTCAAAATTTTCCTCGACGGTCAGTTCGGCGATCCGCTCGACATCGCCATGGGAAAAAAGGAGCCCGAGACCGGACGGGAGGAAGGGCGGTGCTTTGCGGCGATCCTTGACGCGGCGCGGGCAATGATCGAGGAAGAGAAATTCCTTAACTGGCAGGTCGCATTCCCGGGAATTTGGTCCGATTGGGAAGAGGACGGTCTGACGGGCGGTTTTGATGCGATTATCGGAAACCCGCCATGGGATCGCATGAAACTGCAGGAAGTGGAGTGGTTCGCGGCCCGCCGACGCGGGATTTCGCTGGCTCAGAGGGCATCTGACAGGAAGCGGATGATCCAGGAACTGGTCGATGCGAAAGATCCAATCATCCGTGATTACGAGAAAGCTTCGGGACGCGCCGAAATGTCCCTCGAACAGGCGCGGAAAAGTGGGGAGTATCCACTGCTTTCACGCGGCGACGTGAACATCTATTCATTGTTTGTCGAGCGATCCATTTCGCTTATTTCGCGCAGCGGAATGGTCGGAGTACTTACCCCGATCAGCATCGGCTCTGACAAGACTGCGGCCAGATTTTTCGCGTCCGTGAGTGAAGCCAAGCGGGTCAAGGCATTTCTGGCATTCGAGAACAAAGACGGATGGCTGTTCAAGGATGTCCATCATGAAGACCAGCCAACCATCCTTGTGGTCGGCGGCGAGGAGCGCCATTACGAGGCTTTCAAATATGGTGTGAAACTGCACCGACTGCCTGACGAAGATGTCCCAACCGTGAGAATGCTCAGAAGTGCGGACTGCCGGAAACTGAACCCTAACACCGGTACGGTACCGATTTCCCGAGACGCGGAGGCGGGTGCCCTGCTGGAAAAGATGTACGGGCAGGGAACTGTTCTTGTCGACCGCACTGGCGACGGTGAAGCAAAAACCTGGCCGGTCAGATACCGTAGGGTTTTCGATATGACCAATGATTCCAGGCGTTTCCGCAGGCGTGAGGAGCTGGAGGAACTGGAGGGCGCCTATCCAACCGGGAAAGGGAGATTCGACAGCGCCAACGGCGAATGGTATCCTCTTTACGAAGGGAAGATGATTTCAATCTATAATCACCGCTATGCCGGCGTAAGGGAGAACCAAGACAGCGTAAGTGGACGGGGCGTCGCCGTTCATTCAGGCAGTGAACAGTTCGGAAACCCGGATTTCACATCCGTTCCGCGATACTGGGTCGCGGAAAACGGACTCGATGTTTCGAGCGAATACAGCCTCGCTTTCAATGACGTCTGCAACACCAACAACCGGCGTACCCTGATCAGTGCGATGGTGCCAAGGGCGGGATACGGCAACACGCTCCCGATCCTGCAAGCCCAGGGGGACTTGCGGGCCGACGGGCTTTCGCTGTTGCTGGCGAATTTCTGCTCGGTTGCCTTTGATTTCGCCGCCCGCCAGAAAATCCAAAGCCGACACCTCAACAAGTATATCCTTGAGCAGCTTCCCATAATACCGCCAGATCGCTTCGAGACCGTGTGCTTCGGTTCGAAAACGGCGGCCGAGATCGTGCGTGACGGGGTTCTCGAACTCACCTACACAGCCCATGACATGGCACAATTCGCCCGTGACATGGGCTACCTTGACGATGCCGGAAACGTGAAGCCGCCCTTCACCTGGAATGAAGGGCGCCGCCTTGTTCTGTGCGCCAAGCTGGATGCTGTTTTCTTCAATCTCTACGGGATCACCGACCGCGCCGAAATCCGCTACGTCTATTCGACATTCCCAAAGGTGGAGCGCGAGGAGAGGGCCCTCCACGAAGGCACGTTCCGCTCCCGTGATCTCTGTCTCGCCTACATGAATGCGCTCGCAGCCGGTAATCCCGACGCCGAGATCAGGTTATGAGTGAAGAGGGGAAATCGCCGAAAGGATAGCGCTCATTCACTGATGCAGCGGCCAAATGTCCGCATCAGTCGTGAAAGAGGAACAACGATGCTCTTCCCGTCATTCATATTGTTTGGATGCTCGTCCCGAACGGGGCTACGGGCGTGGGGCTGGTCAATGGCTCCATGTCCTCGGGCTCCATGTCCTCGGGCCTCACCCGGAGAAGAAGACATTCGTCGCGCTCCGGTCAAAGCTGTGGTGAAGACGGTCGCGTGATGATCCAGGAAGAGGATATTCGACGCCAGCTCCGCTTGGGCGAGGACAGCCGGTGGGAATTCAAGCGGATCGAGTTCCGCGGTGACACACCGACCAGCCCGCGCAGAGGCGACCTGGCAGACGAGTTGGGGGCGTTCGCCAATGCGGACGGCGGGACTGTGCTCTGCGGGGTGGCTGACGACGGCACGATCCGGGGTATGACACGAGAACAGATGGCAGCTCTGGATCACCTGTTGGCAGAGGTCAGCGCCGATACCCTTGAGCCGCCATTGCGCATCGACGTCCATCACAGGGAACTGGATGGCAAGGCATTCGTTCTGGTCAAAGTGCCGCGCGGAGAGACCCTGCATGAACGGGGCGGGCTGGCATTCATCCGGGTTGGCGCAACCAAGCGGCGCCTCCGTAGAGACGAGAGCTTGAGACTGGCACAGAATCGTGCGCAGAGCCGCCACCTCTGGTTCGATGAGCGGATCGTGCCCGAGACGGGCTTCGAGACGCTCAGCGAGCGCCTCTGGGAGCCGCTGCTCAGCGTGGCGGGTGCAGCGGATCCGCGGCGTGGATTGCTGAATCTGCGCTTACTGGCACGAGATGAGATCGGCGTGGGTCGCGCCACCGTGGCCGGGATATTGCTTTGTACTCCCGCACCACAGGATTGGCTGCCACAAGCCACCATCGTGGCGACGCATTATCGCGGATTGGACCGTGCCTCGGGTCAGTTGGACGCCCAGGAGATCGCCGGCCCGCTTCCCGCACAGATAGCTGGCGCAGTCCAATTCGTCGTGCGGAATATGCGCGTTTCCGCCCGAAAGATGCCGGAACGAGAGGATGTTTCCCAATACAGCAGGGCCGCCGTGTTCGAAGCGGTGGTCAACGCGGTCGCGCACCGTGACTACTCCATGACTTCGCGTAGAATCCGGCTATCCATGTTCAAGGACCGTCTGGAGATCGATTCGCCCGGCCGTCTACCCAACGGCATGACGATCGAAGGCATGGTCGCGAGTCAGGCCACTCGCAACGAAGTGATCGCATCCGTATTCGGTCACATTCCCATCGCCAATGTGGCGGGGGCGGATCATCGCAGATACCTGATGGAACGCCGGGGGGACGGCGTGTCGATAATCCGTTCGGAAACCCAGGAAGCCACGGGAGTGCCGCCAGAATACGAAGTAGTCGACGAATCGAGCCTTGTGCTTCGCATCCCCGCCGCGAAACTTGAGCTTGCTCCAGTCAGCGCCACGGTCACGGTGCATTCCAGAGGCGAGCCCCTCGCCGGCATCGAGGTTCTCGCGCTCTTCCCCAACAAGACCTCGGTGCGTGCGACAACCGATGAGGTCGGCGATGCGGCTCTTGACCTTTACACAGCGCATATGCCGATGACGATCTATGCAGCCGGGCCCGGATATGCAGCCGGGCTGGAGCGGGCGTGGAAGCCGAGTCGGGGTGGTTTGCTGCTTGAACTCGAAACGCTTGAAGCCGGAGGCGCCGCGATTTTTGCCCAGAGCACGGGACACCTTCCCGGCCTAAGCGGACGGCTGAACCCAATACGCGATAACTCCGACCGAACCTACCTGTACGCCGACAACATCGCCATTGACGAGGGGCGTCAACAACCAGTTTCGTTTCGACCCGGCAAACCGCTTCGACTGACGGACGCCCAGGGCGCGGAACTGTCGGTCACCATCGTGGACATTATCGGCCAATCGTCATTGATTGAATACCGACCGTTCGAGCCGTGATGGTCGCGTTCATTCCGGCCCGGCAAAGAACTCGCGAAAGGGCACACTTACGGATTAGCCACCCCGGCGCCAGCAGGGCAGTCACAGAAGTGGACCGTTTCAAGTTTTGGAATGACCGCGAGCCAATAAACTCTTGAGGTTTATCCACTCAATGAAAACACCGAAAACATAGGCCTATCTCTGGATGTCCGGTAACAGTTCCTGTCTCGGCGATTGATGGCGCAGCAGATTTGTTGACAGGAGGGATATCCTTCGGGAAAAGGAATCATGAGATCACATGCCCCATCCTGACGCCAAAACACTTCACCCCCATGTGCCGTTTCTCTACGAGATGGCTGTGTCTTTTTTCGACATGGCCAGAGAAAATCTCGACCAATTTATGCATGCAATTGATGGATACAGGGGGTTGGAGGTCGACTCGCAAGGCCTGCCGGAGGCACCGAACCACATTGTCGATAAAATCAAAGGCCTCCCACCAGGTATGGTGATTGCCTATGTGGGAGCCTGTTTTTCGGCCACGACCAGCCTTGGTCTGGCCTACGTGCATGCATTCCGGTTGTTGGGGTTTCTGGCGCAAAACCGGGATCCCCTCCCGGCGAACGCTGCCACGCCGCACCTTGTCAAGTTGTTCGATGCCCTTCCGTACCCCACTCAGCAAGCACTGTGCGATATTTATGGCAAGGTGACGACGCACGATTTCGAGATGGAGATCGCCTCTGGGCAATTTCCTGAAGAGCGCGAGGATGCCACACCAGAAAAGAGCCAGAGCTTCCGCGCAACACTCGCCTATTGGGAATCGCGGGGATTGCTGCAAGACAGCCATCGCTCCCTCTTTCGCGCTGGCGGAAAATCCATACTGCGTCTTTTCATTCCATTCCGGTCCATCCTTATCCTCGACAGGATCATTGCGGAGCAGATTGCCCCGCAGCTTGGCACCACCCACGAAACCGTTGACCAGCGAATGGCAAAATTCGACAAAGGTCCCGTTCTCAAGTGGGATCAAGACAGGATTCATGTGGTACTGCCGAGACGGTTGGGCCGCACTCTGGATGCAGGTTGGAAGCCCGCTATCACGTCGGTTGTCCGAATCAGAGAATCAGGAACAGAAGCGTGGAGCCTAGGATTCGAAACACCGTTCAATCGGTGCTCATTTGTCGGTCTGAAACCTGGGGCCGAATACGAGGTCCAAGTGACCCACAAGAACGATGCCGGCGAAGGTGAGCCAGTGACAGTATCGGCAACAGTCGCAGGATAAACAAGAAATGGCATCACCAGCAAAATTATCCATTGAGTCCAGAATTCCGAGAACTCTCTGTGTGCATCAGTCGGATGGGTTTGACGCTGCATTTCGTCAAAAAGGGTATCTTCAATATTCAGTCGTGTCTTCTCGCCCCACCCTATCAAAAGAATTTTTCAAGCATCTCGCACGATCCCAGATGCGGGCCGTCGCATCCCCTCCTCAAAACATCGCCCAACAAGCCTACGCGGAAAGGATCAAGACGCTTCAGGAAGCCGCCGAAGAGGAGGGAATCGCACCCATCGCCGCTTCTTTGGATGCATTCTTCAGTTTCATTAATGGCACGGGATTCCAGATGCGGACAGCCGCCCTCTTCCTTTCGGACGATGGCTCTTATGCAGCGATCTGGCGCAATGAGGCGTGGCGTCTGCATATCAAGTTTCGTCGTGATGATGCCGTGGAGTATGTTCTGTTGGACCGGACCGCGGACTTGCCAAAGGGCGGCGCTGGCAGTGCCACCATTGATGAGCTCAATAATCTGATCGCCGCTAAAGACCTCAAAACACTGCTTCAGGCATGAAGGACGACCCGCTCTCAGATGAGGATAACGTCGTTCGTTATGTTGGCGGGAGCAAGATCGATGATAATGGGGTCGTGTTGCCAGAGGCATTTGACAACCCGCCCATCTCCGTTAATTGGCTCGAATTTCATGCCGGAAGCAAGGCCAATCAGATTGCCTGTGTCCGAGGAGTCTTGCGGTTGAAGATTGGAAGAACGGCATTTTTTGCTGAATTGAATGTTAAGAAAATTCGTGGCCTAGGTCTTGACGTTTTGAAAGATCCTTTGACCGCAACTCCTATTCAACCCGCTGCACCGTGTCATGCTGTCATCGTGGGTGTTGCCGGTAATGACGAGCGGCATAAGCTTATTTTCGAGAAGCTTGCCGATATAGTTGTTGCCAAGCATCCAGCTTACGCGGGGTCCAGTCCGATCTCTTGACTCCTCTCAACAGGAGGTCGATATGGGTGAGGGGAGACTTCAGGCAGCCGATGGCAAAGATCATGACAGCAGCAAGCCACTTAGCTGCTCTATCACATCGCGTTGCAGCCACTGGAACTTCCACATGTCCATCTTTGTGCCGGGCTTCGGGTGTCCTATCGTGTTCCTGATAGGCCCGGTGACGTTGATTGAACTGTTGTTTGTCATGGTCTGAAAGCATCGCCTTGGTGGCTTCGAACAGCGACAGATGCCATGCGCACCGATAGTGTTCGGTCTCGATCCTTTCCAGTCTCAGAGCGTCTCCCAAGGCGCCAATTCGCCCGGGATCCTCGTCGCGCGTCCGATCCAGAGCTTTGGCCAATCCGCGAAGCCCAGCAAGCCACTCGGGCAGATCATTGGCAGCCAGGGGGGAACGCGCCGAGGGACTGACATTGACCTCCATGGAAATGGGACGGCTCGGCCGCGCTCATCATGGCTCTGGCGTGCGCTCCAGGGTGGCGCCGGGGCAGCAATTCCCGGTGCTGAGCCCGAAGATTCGCCAAATTTCATTGAATCTCATCGATTTACGCGTTGCCCGACACCATCGGAAGGAGGCGATACGGCACCTGTGCAGGCCGTCACCGTCTTTCCACTATCGTCGGCATACATCCCTGAACCGCCAGAAACGCGGTCTATGCATCCGTCTTGAGCGCAAGCGCGTGGATGCGGCCCATAAGATCCTTTCCAAGCGCCGCGTGAACCGCACGGTGCCGCTCTACCCTGCCCATCGAGGCGAACGCATCCGCTGCGATCTCGACCCGGAAATGGCTTTCTCCCCCGGCGCGGAAACCCGCGTGACCCCGGTGTTTCTCACTTTCGTCGATGACCTTCAGCCGGTGCGGCTGAAACGCTAGAGTCAGACAGGTTTCGATCTCACGCGCTATCGGCATTTTTTTCCTACGCCCCCTTTTCAGTTGCGCCTAAATCCATAAACTCGTCCGACCATGTCGGGAAGACAGTCCAAGATGAGCGATCCGGATCCCTTTGGCTTCGACATACGCGTGTCATCCGCCAAGAAAAAGCTCGCGCGCGGAAAGCGCGGCATGTCGGGTGCCTTCGAGACCTCGAGGCGGAAATGCAACCACCCCGGCTGCAGGGAAGACGGCCTTTACCGCGCACCGAAATCGCCCGATCAATTGGACGAGTTTCTGTGGTTCTGCAAGGACCATGTCCGGGAATACAACCTGAAATGGAACTTTTTCAACGGCACCACGGAAGAGGAATTCCAGTCTCGGATCGACCGGGATCGGGTTTGGGAACGTCCGACCAAACCGTTCCGGAAATCCGGTGAGGAGCAGCGCGCCTGGTCCCGTCTGGGCATCGACGACCCACACCAGGTACTTGGCGAGAACGCCACCCGCAATCCCGGGAAGGCGAAGGCTGGACGAAGAACCCTGCCGGCGAAAGAACGGCGCGCACTCGATATACTCGACGCCCGGGACCACTGGAGCAAATCGGAAATCCGAAGTCAATACAAGAACCTGGTCAAGGATCTTCATCCTGATATGAATGACGGCAACAGAGCGGACGAGGAACATCTCCAGCGGGTTGTCTGGGCTTGGGACCAAATCAAGGATAGCAGGAATTTCTAGCGTCGATGGGACTGTCGGGAGTCTCTTGGACGCGATCTCCCGGCCCCCGGGAGATCTCTTCCTGAAGGCTTCTGGACGAACCAAACGGGGCTTCCGCGAACCGGTTCGAATACACGGTTCGGGCGGCGTTGACGTTTGCCCCGCTATCCGCCATCTAGGCGCATGGTGCGGGGAGCGTCCCGCCGGAACCGGTTCCCATTTCAGGACGAGGAAACACATGGCGGACGGCAGCCCATACGCGGACCATAGACCCACCGAACGGGTTTCGGTCCGCGACATATTTGGCATCGACAGCGATATGATGGTCATGGCGTTTGATGCGCCGACCGAACGCGTGCCCCAGCTTGAAACAAACTACAAGTTCGACCCGGACACCACTCTCGCCATCCTCGCGGCATTTTCCCGGAACCGGCGCCTGATCATCCAGGGTTACCACGGCACCGGCAAATCGACCCATATTGAGCAGGTCGCCTGTCGCCTCAACTGGCCCTGCGTGCGGGTGAACCTTGACAGCCACATCAGTCGAATCGATCTGATCGGAAAGGACGCGATCAAGATCAGGGATGGAAAACAGGTCACCGAATTTCAGGAGGGAATCCTGCCTTGGGCGCTGCGCAACCCCACGGCGATTGTTTTCGATGAATACGATGCGGGACGTGCCGACGTGATGTTCGTGATCCAGCGGATTCTTGAGCATGACGGCAAGTTGACCCTGCTTGACCAGAACGAGGTGATCACCCCCAACCCTTACTTCCGGCTATTCGCAACCGCGAATACCGTTGGACTGGGCGACACGACGGGTCTCTATCACGGAGTCCAGCAGATCAATCAGGCACAGATGGACCGGTGGTCTCTCGTCGCCACGCTAAACTACCTCTCCCATGATGCCGAGACAGCTATCGTCCTGTCGAAGAACCCCAATTACAACACCGAGCGCGGTCGCAGGGAAGTCGGCCAGATGGTCTCCGTCGCCGACCTGACCCGAACCGCGTTCATGGCAGGCAACCTTTCAACCGTGATGTCGCCGCGTACGGTCATTACCTGGGCCGAGAACGCGGAGATATTCCGTAGCATCGGATACGCCTTCAGGGTCACGTTCCTAAACAAATGCGATGAGCTGGAGAGGGAAACGGTCGCCGAGTTCTATCAGCGCTGCTTCGACGAGGAACTGCCCGAGAGTGCCGCCGCCGCGGCTATCTCCTGACCCACGTCCATGCCGGGTCCGCCACAGACGCGCACCGACGCACGGAACCGCAGATGACCAGACATACGGAAAGCCCCGCGGACCCGTTCAAGAAAGCCCTTTCCGAGGCCACCAAAACCCTTGCCGACGATCCCGATCTTGTCGTCAGCTACACCGTCGAGCCGTCCGGAATGACGAAGGAAGCGGTACGCCTGCCGCAGATCAACCGCAAGATGACCGGGCAGCAGGTCCTGCTGGCACGGGGCACCGCTGACGCCTACGCCATGCGTCTGAGGCATCACGATGAGTCGATCGCGGCCCGCTACGCACCACAGGGCCAAATGGCGCGCGATCTCTATGACTCCATGGAGACCGCGCGATGTGAGGCGATCGGTGCACGCTCGATGCCGGGTATCGGCAGCAACATCGACGCGAAAATCATCGCCGAGGCGAATCAAAGGGGATACGCGGACATGACGAGCCCCGCCGAAGCGCCACTACCAATAGCGGCTGGCTACCTCATACGCCATCTGGCCACGGGTCGCCCGCTGCCGAAAGGCGCCGACAACGTCATGGGTCTCTGGCGTGACTTTTTCGACAGCCAGTGTGGAGAAACGCTGGCCCGGCTCGAAGAGGTAATTCTGGATCAGGCGAAGTTCGCCAAATTCGCGCGTAGTATTATCGAGGGTCTGGGATACGGCGACCAGCTTGGCGATGATCCGGACAGTCGGGAGGAAAGCCCGGAGGAGGACACCGATACCGATTCTCCGGCCGAGCATCCGGACTCCGAAGAAAGCGGCGAACCGGAAAGCGAACGGGACAGTGGGGAGGACTCCAGCCATCTGGAGGACGAGGAGACCCCCGAAAAGGCGGAAGCCGACGTGGAAGACGATGGCCAGTCGGATCTGGACGCAAACGACATAGACCCCGAAGAGATGCCGGAACTCCCGCAGCTCCTCCCGCATTCCGAGGCCGATGCGGACTACAGGGTATACACAACCGAGTTCGATGAAGCCATCAGAGCCGAGGAAATGGCCGAACCTCAGGAACTGGAGCGCTTGCGCACCTATCTCGACCAACAGCTTGAGCCGCTCAAAGGCGCCGTCAGTCGACTGGCGAACAGGCTGCAACGCCGGCTGCAGGCACAGCAGAACCGCAACTGGAAATTCGATCTCGAGGAAGGAATTCTGGATGTCGGACGTCTCGCGCGCGTGGTTGCGAATCCCACCACGCCGCTTTCTTTCAAGATCGAGCAGGACATGGAATTCCGCGATACGGTGGTCACCCTACTGCTTGACAATTCCGGATCGATGCGCGGCAGGCCGATTTCCATCGCGGCGATCTGTACTGACGTGCTGGCAAGAACGCTTGAACGTTGCCAGGTCAAGGTCGAGATACTGGGGTTCACGACACGGGCCTGGAAAGGCGGCCAGGCACGGGAGGCGTGGCTGAAGGAAGGACGTGCGGAGCTACCGGGTCGCCTCAATGACCTTCGTCATATCATCTACAAATCGGCCGATACACCATGGCGCAGGGCACGCGCAAATCTGGGACTGATGATGAAGGAAGGTCTCCTGAAGGAGAATATCGACGGCGAGGCGTTGGAATGGGCGCATCGCCGCGCCGTTACAAGACCCGAGGCCCGGAAGATCCTTATGGTTATCTCCGACGGTGCGCCTGTCGACGACTCAACCCTTTCCGTGAATGCGACCAATTACCTTGAGAAACATCTGTGCGACGTAATTGCCATGGTCGAACGGCGAAGGCAGGTGGAACTGATCGCTATCGGAATCGGCCACGACGTCACCCGATATTACGGACGCGCGGTTACCATAACGGACATCGAACAGCTTGCCGGCGCAATCACGGAGCAGCTCGCATCACTCTTCGAGCCGGATAGACGGTCTGACATACCCCGAACAAGACGCGCCCGCTGATTACGGCGGAACAGGAATCCGAACGTTTTCGGCCTGACCGAACCCAAGTCAACCACCGGAACGAACGGCGTCCATCAACTCCACCGGAGGAAATGAACCGCATGTTGCAGACCTTTGACGCCACGACAGCGCCCGACCAGGGACCTCCGCGACTGGCCGCCTTGCGAACGGAACTGGCGAGGCAAGGCCTGGACGGTTTCCTGGTTCCCCGCACCGACGCCCATCAGGGCGAGTTCGTCGCCGCGCGTGACGAACGCCTCTCCTGGCTTACCGGCTTCACCGGTTCCGCGGGATTGTGTGCTGTGCTCATGGACTCGGCGTGTCTATTTGTCGACGGACGCTACCGCATCCAGGCATCCATGCAGACCGCGGACGACTTCTGCACCAGAAGTCTGCCTGAAGCCAAACCGGGCGACTGGCTGGCTGAGCGCCTGCCGGAAGGAGGGAATGTCGGCTTCGACCCTATGCTGCACACCGCGCATGAAATCCAAACACTCAGGAAACGCCTGGCGGAAACCCCGGTCACGTTGCTTGAGACCGACAATCCGATCGATCGGATCTGGTGCGATCAACCCGATCTCCCGGCCGAACCGGCATATGGTCACCCACTGGAGCTTTCGGGCGAGGGGGACGAGGCAAAACGCGCCCGCATCGCTGAACATCTAAGAAAGGCGGGACATCGCGCCGCTGTTCTCACCCTTCCGGACTCGATCTGCTGGCTACTGAACATCCGCGGCGGCGACATTCCACGCACTCCCGTAACCCTCGCGTTTGCCATCTTTCATGACGACGGGCGGACGCAACTATTCTCCGATCCCGGCAAGTTCGCGGATCTCGGTCCTGGCACGGCAATCACAGTCACTCCCTGGGAGGGTTTTCGATCCGCGCTCGCGTCGCTGGAAGGGCCGGTCCTCCTCGATCGATCGTCGGTCCCGTTCGCGGTGACGCAAATCCTGAACGCGAATGAAATCGGCTACGTTCTGGGACAGGATCCCTGTATTCTTCCGAAGGCCCGCAAGAACGCGACCGAAATCGAGGGGTCCCGAGCCGCTCACCTCCGCGACGCGGCGGCAATGTGCCGATTTCTCGCATGGCTGGACATGGAGGCTGTCCCGGGGGACATCACCGAGACCGACGTTGTCCGCAGGCTGGAGGAATTCCGTATCTCCACCGGCGCACTTAGGGACATCTCATTCGAGACGATCTGCGCATCCGGGAGCCACGGCGCCATCGTGCATTATCGTGTGACCGAAGAGACGAACCGCACGATCCTGCCCGGTGACCTCCTTCTGGTCGATTCCGGGGGGCAGTATTCCGATGGCACAACCGACGTCACGCGTACCCTGGCAATAGGCCCCTCAACGGCCGTTCAGCGTGAGTGTTTCACCCGGGTCCTGCAGGGAATGATCTGCATCTCGACCGTAAGATGGCCGAAGGGGCTCGCAGGGCGCGATCTTGATCCACTCGCCCGCACCCAACTCTGGCGCGCCGGACTGGACTACGACCATGGAACCGGGCATGGAGTCGGCTCCTACCTGGGTGTCCATGAAGGGCCGCAGCGCCTTGCGCGCACTTCCGACGTTCCGCTGGAGCCGGGGATGATAATTTCAAACGAACCCGGCTACTACCGCGAGGGCGAGTTCGGGATCCGCATCGAGAACCTGGTCGCGGTGCGGGACGCGCCGGAACTGGGAACCGGAGATGGCAGGCGGATGCTGGAGTTCGAAACCCTGACCCTGGTGCCCATCGATCACCGTCTGATCAATGTCGAACTTCTGACCTATTACGAAAGGGACTGGCTGAACGACTATCACCGGAACGTCCGTGACAGGGTTTCTGGGTTGCTTGGCGCTCCGGCCCGAAACTGGCTGGAGCAGGCGACACGGCCGATATGAAACAGGATCTCGGGGCATTGCCTGGCGTAGCGGTATCGGCCAAATGAAGGGATTCACTCAAAGGCACCTGTATCTCAGCCGGCCAGAAGAGCCTTCGCCGCTTCGCGCGCCTCAGCTGTAATTGTGCTGCCCGCCAACATCCGTGCGAGCTCATCGACCCGGGCCTTTCCCTCAATTCTGGCCACTCCGCTGAACGTCACTCCGTCCCGCGCGCGTTTCGCGACAAGCCAGTGATGCTGGCCCCGCGCCGCTATCTGCGGAGAGTGGGTAACGACCAGTATCTGCGCGTTCCCGGAAAGGGCCATCAACCTACGCCCGATAGCGTCCGCCGTAGCGCCGCCGACACCGCGGTCGATCTCGTCAAAAATCATCGTGAGCCCTGTCGCTCCTCGTGTGAGGCACACCTTGAGAGCCAGAAGAAACCTGCTCAGCTCTCCGCCGCTGGCAATCCTCTGGATTGGGCCATGCGGTGTGCCGGAACTGGTGGACACGGTGAAGGCCACGGAGTCCCGCCCCTTCGGGCCAGGCTCGGCGGGAGTGATTTCAGTGAGGAAATCCGCGCTATCCATCCTGAGCGGCACAAGTTCACCGGCCATCTCCTTGTGCAGCCTCACGGCCGCTTCCGCCCTGCGCAGCGAGAGCGCCCGCGCCGAGCGGTCGTACCTGGCCTGCGCGTCAGACCGCCTCAGGACAAGAGCGTCCAGGCTATCCGCCGAGTCCTCGATTACGGCAAGCCGGTTGCGCATCTCCTCGGCGAATTCACACAGCGCGTCTGGTGTAACACCATGTTTACGCGCGACCGCCCTGATACCAAATAACCGCTCCTCGACGTTCTCGAGCTCGGCGGGGTCATGGCTCAGCCTCTCGATCAGGTCTTTCACGCCATGCTCCGCTTCCCCAAGCTCGGTCAGCGCCCTTGAGAGCGCGGCAACCGGTTCCTCCAGACGCCCCTCGGCATGGTCAGCCGCTGCCTCAAGCCAACGAAGCGCATCGTTGATCATCCCTTCGGCTCCGTTCCGGCCGATCGCCTCGTACGCCTTTCCGACACCCGTTCGGATCCGCTCGGCGGCGCGCATCAACCGCCTCCGCTGGTCCAGTTCCCCCTCTTCGCCCGGCCGTGGGTCCAGACTTTCAAGCTCCTCCACGGAATGACGCAGATAGGATTCCTCCTTCCGCACACCCTCCAGACCGGCGGTCGCATCCGCCAACGCCCCGCAAGCGTCCGCTAGCCCGCGCCAGGAATTCCGAACCTCCTCAAGCAGCGCTTCGACGTCTGCGTAGGCATCGAGCATAGCCCGGTGGAGGCGCGGATCCAGAAGTCCCCGGTCATCATGCTGCCCGTGGATTTCGACGAGATTCTCTGAAAGCACCCGCAGCATATCACCTGAAACACGGCGGTCATTTACGTAGGAGGTGTTCCGTCCGTCACGGACGATTACCCGGCGCAGTATGAGCTCGTCCGAGACGGGCAAACCCGCCTCGTCCAGGACATCGCGAGCCGGATGGTCAGGTCCAAGCCCAAACGTGGCCGCCACCTCACCCCTTGACGCCCCGTCACGCACCATGTCCGCGGACCCCCGTTGGCCCAGCGCCAATCCAAGTGAGCCAAGCAGGATCGACTTTCCCGCGCCTGTCTCTCCAGTAAGCACATTCAGGCCGGGCTGGAATGCGATCTCCAACCTGTCAATGATGGGCAGGTCATGGATTTCAAGCGCGTTCAGCATCGCCGCTAACAGCCCCGCGATGGATCAACGCCACTCACCCAGTATCATCTGTCGATACACCTGACGTAACCAGCCGTCATCCGCGACCTCCGTGCGCAGTCCCTGCCCGGTCAGGAGAGTGTAACCGTCGCTGTACCATTGGGTTGACTGGAAATTGTGTCCCAGGATTGCACCCGCCGTCTGGGCCTCATCCGCAAGGCCAAGCGAAAGATAGGCTTCGATCAGGCGGTAGAGAGCTTCGGCGGTGTGGGTGGTGGTCTGGAAATCCTCGACAACCACCCTGAACCTGTTCACGGCCGCGGTGTGATGGCCGCGTTTAAGGTAAAATCGGCCTACCTCCATTTCCTTGGCCGCCAGATGATTGAACGCGAGGTCGAACTTGAGTGACGAGGACCGGGCGTATTCGGAGTCGGGATAGCGCTCGATTACCGTCCTGAGGGCCTGTAGCGCGTCAAATGTTACGCCCTGGTCACGGCCGATCTCATCTATCTGGTCATAGTGGGAAAGCGCGACGATATACTGCGCGTAAGCAACATCCTCGCCGACGGGATAGAAGTCGATGTAGCGTTGCGCCGCCGATCGCGAATTCTCGTAATCCCTGTCCGTATGGTAGGAATAGGCCTGCATGATCAACGCGCGCTTCGCGAGTTCGGAATAGGGATACAGTCGCTCGACCTCGCCGAAGGTAACGGCCGCATCTCCGAAATTTCGCGCCTCAAGCTCAGTCTCCGCCTGGTTAAAAATCTCTGGTGCCGTCATGTCCTCGATGTCGATCTTCTCATCCCGACCGCATCCCGCCGTCGATAGTATCGCCAAGAGCACGGTCAGAACGCCAGCTCGCTTCACTGCTCCCTCCATTACCGGCGCCTTCCCCCAATCACGACGAACCTGAAGTATCCACGAGGTAGCCTTAGCACAGGCGATGGACGGACAAAACGATCTTCTGCCACCCGGGCTGGAGTGCCGTGTGCCACGCATTTCCCGGCATCCAGTTGGGTGCAGTTCAATTTGGTTGGTGTTTGAGTTTCCCTGATGCCACATGGCGTTGGAGTGCAATGATACCAAGGAATGCCCGATCGCCTCCAACAGCAGATACTCGATCCCCATCCACATGGCCGTCCGTCAGTACCGTTCTGTCAGCATTTATCGTTCTGCTCGCTCTTCTGCCTGCGCCACACTTTTTTGGCGGTCAATGGGCGATAACGAGAGTCGGAATTGAATGATGGTGGAACGGGAAAGCGAGGCGATAAAAGTGGTCTACGGCATTGACCGGAACTATCTGGTACAGGCGACTGTCTCGATCCATTCCCTGTGCGAGCGTGCGACCGCGCCACTTGAGATCGTCGTTTACGGCGACGGGCTTGAGCCGTCGGACCACGAAACCCTGCTGAAGATGGGCAAGGCGTCCGGCGCGGACCCGGCGCGTACGTCGATGTCCGCAGGTATGCCCCCCCTTCAGGGACTTCGGCGCCGGTGGCTGGCCATCGACATGGAGGGCAGGCCGCTGGGCGCATACATCGATCCGGGTATCGACAGCCAGGGGAATCTGGCGACGGCGAGGCGGCGGCTGATCCGAACCACGGTTCTGGACCTGCTGCTCCCGAAACGTTCGCGGCGACGGAGGCAGGTCCAGCTTTCCCGCGCCGTGAGAATGGGGCTCCGCCCCGGTGACGTCTATTTCAATTCCGGCGTCCTCGTGATGGAGTGCGGCGCAATCCGCAGCGGGAGAGCCCTGCGGGGCCGGTTCCGGCTCTTGAAACTGTCCAAACCATCGCTATGATTTTGGACACAGGAGGATCATGCGATGTCCACCGCCAAGACCGTTCGGGCTGCCATACGCAAGCTGCCCAAGAGCAGGCTCTTCACCGCCGCCCGCTTCCTGAAGCATGGCACCCGCGGGGCCGTCGACCGGACCCTATCCCGCCTCGCCACGGACGGCGAAATCCGGCGCCTCGCCCAAGGCGTCTTCGTCCGTCCAAGGCGCAACCGCTTTGTCGGCACCGTCATGCCCGCCCTCCACGAGGTGGTCGAAGCGATCGCTCGCGAAAACGGCGAAACGCTCCAGATCCACGGTGCCGAGGCCGCGCGGCGGTTCAGGCTCACCACACAGGTGCCGATCGCGCCGGTGTTCCATACCAGTGGCTCGACCCGGACCATCCGGGTCGCCGGCACCGACGTCAGGCTGGTCCACACCGCGAATCGCCGTCGGCTGCAATTCGCGGGCGAGCCGACCGGCACCGCTATTTCCGCGCTGTGGCATCTCGGCAAGGACAACGTGACACCAGAGACCGTCGCCGCCATCGAGACCGCGCTGGGACCGACCGAGTTCGATAAACTGCGCTCAGCCGACATGCCGGTCTGGATGGCGAAAGCGTTCGCCGCCGCCGAGGCGCCGGTCCATGGCTGAGCCGTTCCTGTCACTCGGCACCCGAGAGCGCGCCGACATCCTTCGCACCGCGGCCGCCAGCGCCGGACGGTTCGCCGTCGTCCTGGAGAAGGACATCTGGGTCTGCTGGGTTCTCCACGCCCTCTTCTCCATGCCCGACCCCCATCCGATGGCGTTCAAGGGCGGCACCTCGCTCTCCAAGGTCTACGGCGTCATCGGCCGGTTCTCCGAGGACGTGGACATCACGCTCGACTACCGCGCCTTCGAGGACGCTTTCGATCCCTTCGCCGAGGGCGCCAGCCGTACCGCGACCAGGCGGTTCAGCGAACGCCTCAGGGACCGGGTCGCCCGTTACGTCCGCGACGCCGTTGCCCCCGCCCTCGACGCCGCTGCCCGGCACCGGGCGCTCCGGGATGTCCACCCGGCCCGGGATGTGCCCGCGGCCCGCGTGGGCCCCGCCCCTGCGGTTCGGCCTCTTTCCACGGCGCCGCGCAGGTGCCGCCACAGCCCGCCCCCGGCCCTGCGGTCGGCGTGGACGTGCCGGTATATCCACTGGCGCCCCGCCACCGGATGGCCCTCCAGGCGCAGCCGCCCGGAGACCCGCGCAGGGCTCCAGCCCCGCGCCAGCCGCCCCTCCACCAGCGCCACCGGCTCCGGCGTCATCTTCCTGGGCACCGACGACGCCGCGCTGCGCCGCGCCTCCGCCCTGCGCTGCGCCCGGGCGTGCCGGCAGGTGCGCTTTCCGGAGTTCCGGCGCACCTCGCGAGAGACCGAGGACGGACTGCGTCCAAGCTGGCGGGCGATCGCCCCGTTCGAAAGCCCGCTTTTCATCAGGGCGTGGATCTGGCATCTCTCGGGATAGGTCAGGTGGCGCTGGCCCTCGGGCATGGCGGTCTCCTTCTCGCAACGAAGGGACTGTCGCCGCCATCCGGCCGATTCGCAACATCATGTGCCGCCTCAGCCAGCTCTCACCCACATCGGGTGTTGCACTTCACTGTGGAACGGGGGTTTCAAAACCACACGGAGGCTCAGGAGTGGATCTGACAGCAGGATGATACCCGTATTCGTCATATCCCTCCCCGACTGCCACGACCGCCGCGCAAGGGTTTCGGCGGCGCTGGACGGTCTTGGCCTGCCCTTCGCGTTCGTTGACGCGGTGGACGGGCGGCGTGGGTTGCCGCCGGAATACGAAAGCCAGATTGACCGGCCTAAGGCCAAAGAACCGGGCAAAATCCTATCAGACGCAATCCAGACGGACGCGGAGTTCGCCTGCGCCCTGTCCCACATCAACGTCTACCGCAGGATGGTTTCGGAGAATATCGACTACGCACTGGTGCTGGAGGACGACGCCGTTCCCCAGCCGGATTTGGTCAGGTATCTAGCGGGAAAGCACTACCATGGCGCTTCATTGACGCAGCTCACTCATTACGACCGTATATATGTGAGAAGATCGGGCGCAAGGAGCGTGTTCGACAATTACAGGTCCTATCTGCGCGCATCTATGATGAAGGTCACGGGAGCTTTCGGCTATGTCATATCGCACCGCGCCGCGAAACATTTCGTCGAAAACGCACTACCGATCGCCTGCGCAGCCGATTGGCCAGACTGCATCGAAACCCTGATCGCCGACCGGGAGTGCCGTGTTGTTTCCCCTTCCTTAGTGCGGCATGAAGGAGCATCCATTCTCGACGCGGCAGGACGCACGAATAGAGAGAAACGACGTTTTATCGGGATTTACATTCCGCCGTTTCGGAATATGGCAAACTCCTTAAAGCGCACTCCATTGAAACTTTTCTGCAAGCGTCTGCGCACAAGCGAGATATAGCGGATGGAACGGAAAACTGACGTTCGGGCCATAAAGGTGGTCTACGGCATTGACCGGAACTATCTGATACCGGCGGTCGTATCGATCCATTCCCTGTGCGAGCATGCGACCGCGCCACTTGAGATCGTCGTTTACGGCGACGGGCTTGAACCATCGGACCATGAAACGCTGATGAAGATCGGCGAGGCGTCCGGCGCGGCCATTGATGTCTGCGGGTACGACCCCCCCCCCCCCCCCCTTCAGGGACTTCGGCGCCGGTGGCCGGCCATCGTGACGCTTCCGCTGGAACTGCCCTGGCTGGTAGAGGGGCGGTGCCTGTTCATCGACGCCGACACACTGGTCGCGGGAGACGTGAGCGAGATCATGGCCATCGACATGGAGGATATGCCGCTGGGCGCATGCATCGATCCGGGTATCGACAGCCAGGGGAATCTGGCGACGGCGCGGCGGCGACTGATCCGAACCACGGTTCTGGACCTGCTGCTCCCGAAACGTTCGCGGCGACGGAGGCAGGCCCAGCTTTCCCGCGCCGTGAGCATGGGGCTCCGCCCCGGTGACGTCTATTTCAATTCCGGCGTCCTCGTGATGGAGTGCGGCGCGATCCGCGCTCTCGCCCCCCTTAGCTCCCGCGGGCTTCCGCTGAATGACTCCGGCGGCATGGAACCCTATGCTGAGCACCTTCCCGACCAGGACCGACTCAACGAGTTCTTCGCGGGCCGTTACCGCAGGCTGCCCCTGCGCTGGAACCTGAAACCGATGACGCGAACCGCGCATTGGCCCAAAAGCGCCCGCCTGGAACTCGAAGAGGCGCTGTCGGATCCGGGCATCTGGCACTTCATGGGAGCCAGAAAGCCCTGGAAGACGTCACTGAAATCGCGGCTGATGCGGCGCCACCCCGCCTTCCGGGCCTGGCACGACACCTACGGGAAAATCCGGGATCTCTGTGGCCTTGAGGATCCATGAGGCGCGGGTCATGCCCATCATCCCGGGCAAGGCGACCAACCACGGCGCGACAGCGGAGGACAACCGCCCTTTCCCGGGGGTGATGCTCTGGCAGAGGCCTCATCCAAACGGCAGGCCCCGAGGTCTCGCAACCTTAATGAAACCCCGGCGGCTATCCAGACCCCGAAAAACCATGATCCGTCACACGGATGTCATACCCTCAAGACTCTCAGGCCGCACACTCCATGCTTTCAGGAGCGGAACCGCCGACGCCCGCACCCGGAAGCCTTTCAACAATCCGGGGATCGCACAGCACCAGACGGAACGCCCGCGGCCGGGAAAGCAGTTCACGTACAAGACGGTTGGTCAGAGCGTGACCGGAGCGGATGCCCGTATAGCGCCCGAGGATCGGATACCCGGCAAGCGCGAGATCACCCATCGCATCGAGCATCTTGTGACGGACCGCCTCGTCCGGGTGGCGCAGACCTCCGGGGTTCAGCACTCTGTCATCATCAACCACGACCGCGTTTTCCAGCGTTCCTCCCAGCGCCAAACCGACACTGCGCATTGATTCGACGTCTGACCGGCGGCAGAACGTACGGCTGTCGCACAGCTCCTCGATGAATGCGCCGTTGACCATGCTGAGCGATTTTTCCTGGATACCGATCGCCACGTCATCGAAATCTATGCTGAAGTCGATGACGAGTTCATTGGCTGGCTCGATCCGGGCGACCGCCGCCGCCTCGCGAACCTCGACATGCTGAAGCACCCGAATCGCATGAACCGGGGCGTTCTGGGTCCGAACGCCGCATCCAAGGAAAGCCGCCACAAAGGGGGCGGAACTTCCGTCAAGGACAGGAACCTCGGGTCCATCGATCTCGATCAGCGCGTTTCTTATACCGCATCCCTCAAGCGCGGCCATAAGGTGCTCGACGGTCGAGACCGACACGCCGTCATCGTTCGCCAGTCTCGTGCAGAGCCGGGACGCCACAACAGCATCCCAGCGGGCGGGAATCATGTTGTCGCCACTGTCAACGTCGACGCGCCTGAACCAGATCCCGTATCCAGTCGGCGCGGAACAGACAGCCATACCAACCTTCTGTCCGTTGTGCAGGCCCTTTCCCCTGAACCTGACCGATGATTTAAGCGTGTTTTGCACTGGATACGCAGTCCATAGACCGTTTCGCCCACTGTCCGCCCGGACACTTAATGTTGGGGGAAACGGTCAACAAATCACACATTGCAACGACCTGAAACATGTCCGGCCAATGAGCGGAAACCCGCCTAAAGCGCCCACCCGGATATCCGGCCGGGCAAGCCTGCTCACCGCTTCCTGAACGCACCCGTGGCCAGCCACCCCAATCCGTACAGAAAGAGGCGGACCCTAACAGCTTGCACGTAGCCGGATCCGGCAATATCCGGCTCAGTTGGCCTGTCGCCTCAGAAACGCCGGGATTCCAACCCGGTCATGTTCGGTCACACGCGCTTCGCGCGTCTCCACCGACGAAACGGGCGCATGGCCCCCTTGGCCCGGACCAGGCTGGGAAGCCGGATCACGCGGCCTGGTCATGCGATCGATGAGACTATTGACGCGAAAGCGCTGCTTGCCCTTCACCTCCACGGGCCTGTCATGCGCCGCGGTCGACGACGACTCCGGATTCCTGGCGACGGCAGCACGTAGACGGGCCATCGTCTCCGGACTCGGAACACCGGGTCTGCGACCGGCGGAATCGGCGGCTTCCGGCCGGGTTTCGACAATCGGCTGGGCCGGTATGTCCGCCTCCGAACGCGGGGATGGCATGGGCACGGGCTCCAAGTCGTTACCGGCGACAGGCCAGGAAGCATGATCATCCCGTGCGCCGATGCTCTCCCGCACCGGCCTACCGGATCCGCCCGGCGCGTCCAGAACCATCTGCGGAGCCTCCCGAAACATATCCGCCCCGCCGCCCGCCGTCTTCGCGAACGAAGGCATCTCCGCCGGGAACTCCGGGGCCGGACTGTGCTGCGGCGTTTCCGGATCCTGTATCGCCACCTCGGCCGCAGGATGCTCCGGCGCGGCTTCGGCTGAATGGAGAACCGCCGCTTCATCATGGGATGTTTCCGACACCTCGGACGCTTCGGCGTCAATGCCCGTGGCAACGATGCTGACGCGCATCACGCCGTCCATTGTCTCGTCAAGCGTCGACCCCATAATGATGGTTGCATCCCTATCCACCATTGAACTGATCTTGCTGACCGCCTCATCGAGTTCGAAAAGCGTAAGGTCGTGACCTCCCGTGATATTGATCAGAACACCCCGCGCCCCCTGCAGCGAAATCTCGTCCAGAAGCGGGTTGGCTATGGCCTTCTCCGCGGCCTGTTTGGCGCGTTCCTCACCGGTCGCTTCGCCGGAGCCCATCATGGCCTTGCCCATCTCATCCATCACCGTGCGCACGTCGGCGAAGTCTAGATTGATCAGTCCGGGCCTCACCATCAGATCGGTCACGCCCTTTACGCCCTGATACAGAACCTCGTCCGCCATGGCGAAAGCTTCAGGGACGGTGGTCTTCTCATTCGTTAGGCGGAAGAGGTTCTGGTTCGGAATAGTGATCAGCGTATCCACCATGGACTGCAGCAGCTCGACGCCCTCCTCCGCGACACGCATGCGCACGACACCCTCGAACTGGAACGGTTTCGTGACGACGCCCACGGTGAGTATCCCGAGCTCCCGCGCCGCCTGGGCAATGATGGGAGCGGCTCCGGTCCCGGTTCCACCTCCCATCCCGGCCGTTATGAAGCAAAGATGCGATCCAGCCAGATGATCGACGATCTCCTCGATCGTCTCCTCGGCTGCGGCGGCACCGACAGCGGGTTTGGCGCCGGCTCCGAGACCTTCAGTGACGTTGAGGCCCATCTGGATCCGCGCCGTGGCGGTATTCTGCCGAAGTGCCTGGGCGTCCGTGTTGGCGACAACGAAATCAACACCCACAAGCTCTTTTATGATCATGTTGTTGACGGCGTTCCCTCCGGCTCCGCCCACCCCGAACACCGTGATCTTAGGCATGATTTCCGCCCGTTCGGGCATGGTCAGGTTCAATGTCATCGATCTCTCCGCCTGTATTTCCGCCATCGATCCGCTCCGACGGTTTCCGTTTCAACAATGTATGACTTACCAGTATACAACTCACTCGTTAAACACAATAACATGAACGCGACACAAATCCTAGCGGATTCTGTTTCTGCGTACGCGCCATTTCGCATTTGTCCTCGTATATGTCACCGCTACCAGTTTTCCCTTACCCACCTCACCGCGCGCGACAGCGGCTTCCGTGCGCGGAGTTCCGCCGGACTCTGGAAGTCCCACCATTCGTCCTGGGGATGCGCCGCGAACAGGCACAGGCCGACGCTGGAGGAGAACGCGGGCCCAGAGGCCGCCTGCGGAAGCCCCCGGACCCGGAGCGGCATTCCAATCCGTACCTGATTGCCCAGGATCCTGGGCGCCAGATCCTGCAGGCCCGTGATCAGGCTCGCCCCGCCCGTAAGCACGATCTGCTGGCTCGGCAGCTGGTCGAATCCGGCGGCATCCAGCCGTTTACGGACCTCTTCCAGAATTTCCTCGATGCGCGGGCGGATTATGCCGATCAGCTCGCTGCGGCTTATCACTCGGTCATCTTTGTCCCGATCGCGGGAGCCATCCGCCAGACTTATCATCTGGCGATCGTCCTTGCCGATCGCCACCACGCCGCCGCTGAATGTCTTTATCCGTTCCGCGGTCTTGTGGGAAATCTTCAGGCCCATGGCGATGTCCTGCGACACGTAATCGCCGCCGATGGGTACGGAATCCGCATAGATCATATGCTTTTTCATGAACACGGAGATGCTGGTGATGCCGCCTCCCATGTCGATACATGCCGCGCCGAGCTCCCGCTCATCCTCCACCAGACTGCTCAGTCCGGATACATAGGCCGATGACGCTATGCCGGAAAGCTCCATGTCGCAGCGCCTTATGCAGTGAATGAGATTGCGCACCGCGTCCGGATCGACCGCCAGTAGATGCATGTCACAGGCAAGACGGTTGCCCATCTGTCCACGCGGGTCACTCAATCCCGTGCGGTAATCAAGCGCGAAATTCACCGGTTGGGCATGCAGAACCTCGGACTCCGCCGCCTCGTCCGGAACCTCGCAGGCTGCAAGCACCCGGGCAAGGTCATGTTCGGTCACTTCGATGTCCGTCAGATTGACGGTTCCGGTGAGTCCGAAACTGCAGGGGTTCGCCCCGGAAAAACACGCGATGGCGTGATCCACCCGCACCTTGGCCATTTTCTGCGCGGACTGCACGGCCGTGCGGATGGCGCGCTCCGTTTCGTTCATCGTCTCGATCTCACCCAGTCGCACGCCACGTGATTGGGTACAGGCCGCGCCGACCACCCGGAACGCGCTCTGGCCAGCCATTGAACTCACACCGCTGACGTCGCTCCGCCTTTCCCTTCCGTCAAACCTAAGTATCAGGCAGGCGACCTTGAATGTTCCCACGTCAATGATGGCGA
The DNA here is from genome assembly GCA_965221405.1 of Paracoccaceae bacterium. Taxonomy (GTDB): domain Bacteria; phylum Pseudomonadota; class Alphaproteobacteria; order Rhodobacterales; family Rhodobacteraceae; genus JAPOUP01. The sequence continues at coordinate 1,044,738 of CBDCSE010000001.1, forward strand.
CCACGCCCCGCTGCATCGCGGTTCGACGCATGTTCCGCATCGCTCGCTGGTTTTCATACAGCTGTCTGCTCATAAATCGACGCCTCCGATCTCCAGAGCCCTGATCCGCCGCAGTTCATCGACCGCTCCCGCGCCCATACGTAAGGTGGGACGGCGCGGATTGCGCATGTCGACAGCGCTGAGATCCCGGGAAAGAAGGTCCTGGGCATGATCGAACGCGATCACGATTTCCATGGCCGTGACCGCATCGGTTTCCGGAAGCATGATCCGCTGGTTCCTGTCCAGAACGGCATCCCAGCGGCGCTGTCCCACACGCACCAGCCCGCGCAGCCTGGTCTCAAGGGGCTTTGCCGCCGAGACCAAGGCCAAGGCTTCGGGAACGGCGGTGTTGGCGCCCTCGCCCACCAGAAGTGGCAGGTCCGCCCGCTCCGCCCTGCGCGACAGCGTGGTGACTCTCCACCCTTCGGCATCGACTGTCACCAACGTGTCTCCCGCGCGCCAGACGGCGACCGGAATTCGTTCATTGACGGCGATATGCAGCACGTCACCGGGGTGGATGTAAAGTTCCGCGGACGCTACGCCGTCCAGTTCCTCGATGAGGGATTGTATCCGGTCAAGCTCAAGGTCGAAGGTACTCGCCGGAAACTCGATGGGAAGGATATCCCTGATAGCTGCGTCAAGTTCCACGCCCGCACCTTCGATGGACAAGGATCTGACCATGAATTCAGGGCGCTCGGCCACGAAGCGGCGAATGTCCTTCATGTCGACGTTCAGGGTCCGCTTCACCGCCTCGCCGTCAATATACCAATTGGCCAAAAATGCTACCGCAGCCGCTGGAAGAACCGCCCTGATCGCGAACTGGAAGGATGGCGTCAGCCAGAGCCTCTGCATCCTGTACGCGATCAGCGATGGAGCGGGATCGCGTCTGCCTTCGGCCGTCATCTTCCGCATGACGCGTCCTCCACCAGAATGCGGCAAAGTTCGCCCATACCAATTCCGACATGCCGCGCCTGTTCGGGCGTCAGCGACGTGGGCGTCATCCCGGGCTGTGTATTGGTCTCCAGAAGGACCAACCCGTCCACTCCCTTCGATCCGTCCCAGCGGAAGTCCGTCCGACTCAGCCCCCTGCATCCCAGCGCTTTATGGGCCGATAGGGCGAACTCCAGACAGGCATCAAACACGTCGTGAGGCACCTCGGCGGGCAGTACGTGCCGAGAGCCACCCTCGGCATATTTCGCCTGATAGTCGTACCAGCCCTCGGTAACGATATCGGTTACCGTCAGCGCTCGGTCGCCGAGAACCGTGGTGGTGAGCTCACGGCCGGGAGCGAATTCTTCGACCATTACGGTTGCCGGCATGTCATCGGACAGTTCCGGCGGCGTCTCGGCATCCTCGGCGACGACGAACACATTGAGCGATGAACCACCGACGTTGGGTTTGAGCACGTAGGGCGGCCGCATCGGATGACATCCACCAATGGCGACACGGTCCACCAGAAGGGATCCGACCACCGGAAGTCCGGCGACCCTGTAAGCCTCCTTGGCGCATTGTTTGTCCATCGCCAGGGCGGAAGCCAGAACACCCGAATGGGTATAGGGAATGGAGAGCCATTCGAGGACGCCCTGAACACAGCCATCCTCGCCCCAGCGTCCGTGCAGGGCGTTGAACACGATATCCGGCGCGGACTCCTCAAGACGTCGGCAGAGGTCGCCACCGGCGACAATTCCTTCAACCTCGAAGCCCTCGTCCCGCAGTGCCCTGACGCACTCGCGACCGCTGGAAAGCGACACCTCGCACTCGTCAGACGGCCCGCCCATCAGCACGGCTACTTTGGGGAATGTCCTGCTCGACATGCCCGCTTCGGCCCCTGTCCTGCCGTTCCCGCCTTTGGCTGGGAACAAGTTTACATTACCCGCCGCGTTTGGGTTCTCCGACCCGAATTATCTCCCATTCTAACTGTATTCCCGAGAATTGAAACACTTTTTTTCGAACCATTTCGCCAAGCTTCTCAAGATCCTCAGCGGTCGCGGATCCAGCATTCGTCAGGAAATTCGGATGCTTGGAAGACATTGCCGCACCTCCGAGCGAGAAGCCCCGCAGTCCGGCTCGGTCAATGAGCTTCCATGCCTTGAGTTCTTGGCCGATATCCGATTCGGCGCTGCTTGCCCCGGACGGGTTGCGGAAGGTGGAGCCTGCGGTACGGTCTCCGGTTGGCTGGGTCGCATCGCGCATCGCAAGCTGCGTATCCACCATTTCCGAAAGCCGGGCCGGGTCAGTGCGCGGTGCCCGGAAAGTGGCTCCAGTGATGACAGTTCCCCGGGGCAGATCGGTCTGTCGGTAACGGAACCCAAGGTCGCGAGACGTAAGGGTAACCACTTCCCCGGCCCTCGTGACCGCATGGGCCGAGACGAACCGGTCAGCGACATACGTACCATAACAGCCGGCGTTCATTCGCACGGCCCCCCCCACCGTGCCGGGTATGGTCCGCAGGAACGTGAGATCGAGACCCGCTACCGCGGCCTTCCGGGCCACATGTGCATCAAGTGCGCCCGCACCGGCGGTGACCAGGTCACCCTCGATGGAGATCTCGTTGAATCCACGCCCTAATCTTACGACCACGGCGCGGATTCCACCATCGCGAACGATGAGGTTCGATCCCACACCTATGGGAAACACGTCGATTCCGGGAGCGAGGCGGAGCAGGAAATTCCGCAGGTCATCAAGGTCAGCAGGCTGGAATAGCCAGTCCGCAGGCCCCCCGACACGCAGCCAGGTAAGGTCTCCAAGCGGGCGGTTCGGCGTCAGCGCTCCCCGGTGTTTCGGAAGTTGGCCTTTCATAGTTACCCTCGCTAACGTCAGGCACGGCGGGGTGCAACGGACGCGGTGCAGCGCCTCATGAACGGTGGCAATTCCCGGATCTCGTGAAACCACAAACCACACACCTGGATTGACGAGATCAATATGCGGTATTTTCCATCAGGGACTTCACCTCGGCTGATTGTCCTGACCTGAGAATCTGGGACCCTATGGGCGTTGCGGTCAGAGCGCGGTATCCGAACCGTTCCCTCCACTGACACGCCGCTTGCATGACGGCGGCAGTTGCGCGATGGATGTCACCGAGGAGGCGCAATGGCCCTACCCGTCGTTCAGCAGATCAGGATATGGACCGTCGCCGCCATCGCGCTTCTGGCGGTTCTCTGGTTTCTCGGGGACATCGTCCTGCCCTTTGTCCTGGGCGGGGCGATCGCATACTGCCTCGATCCCATCGCCGACCTCCTCGAGCGTATGGGCCTTGGCAGGGCGCTTGCCACCACGGTGATCACACTCGCCGCGATACTGATATTCACCGTCATGGGTCTCGCCGTGGCGCCCACCGCAGTGAACCAGGCCACGGCGCTCGCGGAGGCGGCTCCAAAACTCGCGGATGACCTCCAGACGTTTCTATCGGAGAATTTTCCAGCCATGATGGACCGGAGTTCGGTCGTGCGCCAGTCCCTGGAAGCTTTGGGCGAACTGGTCCGGTCGAAAGGTGGCGCCCTGATAGACGGCCTGGTTCTGAGCGCCCTCAGCCTGTTGAATATCCTGCTCCTCGCATTCATCGTGCCGGTTGTGGCGTTCTATCTGTTGCTTGACTGGGACCGGATGGTCGTCAACATCGACAGGCTGCTGCCGCGCGATCACGCACCTACGGTCCGCAGCCTGGCGCTGCAGGTCGACAGAACCCTCGCGGCGTTCATCCGGGGTCAGGGTACCGTAATGCTGATCCTCGCGGTGTTTTACGGTTCGGCACTAATGCTTGTCGGACTGGATTTCGGACTGATTGTCGGCGTGACCGCCGGCCTGCTGTCCTTCATTCCATACGTTGGCGCGATTGTCGGCGGCGGGCTGGCGATCGGTCTTGCCTTTTTCCAGTTCTGGGGAGAATGGGGCTGGATTGGCGCGGTGGCGGCGATTTTTTTCGCTGGCCAGTTACTCGAGGGAAACTTCCTGACGCCCAAGCTCGTAGGCGATTCGGTAGGGCTGCATCCGGTCTGGCTGATCTTCGCGCTGTCGGTCTTTGGATCATTGTTCGGTTTCGTGGGTCTGCTCGTCGCGGTCCCTGTCACCGCCGCACTGGGCGTGCTGGTCCGGTTCATGCTGGAGCAGTATATGCAGGGCCGTCTGTACCGCGGCAAACGCCCCTCCGAAGAAAACCCGGAGGAAAACTCCGGGAAAGACCAGACCCCTTGGCCAGACAGCTAATATTCGATCTACCGGTGCGGCCCGCTATGGGCCGTGAGGATTTTTTCGTCTCATCCAGCAATGCATCCGCCGTCAGTGCCGTGCTGGACTGGCAGGAATGGCCAAAGGCAAAGCTGGTGCTGGTCGGACCCGGCGGTTCGGGAAAGACCCACCTGGCGCATGTCTGGGCCGAACGGACGAAAGCCCGGCTGGTTTCGGCACGGCAACTGGATGCGGAGCGCATTCACGGATTGGCCGAGGGACCGGTCGCGATTGAAAACGCGGACTCTGCCGTAGGGAATCTTGCGGAGGAGGAAGCGATGTTTCATCTCCATAACCTGGTGGCGGCCCGGGGCACGCGACTCCTCGTGACAGCCAGCGCGCCACCGGCACATTGGCGGGCGGTCCTGCCGGATCTGTTGAGCCGTATGCAGGAAGCCACGACGGTCTCGCTGTCGGAACCGGATGATCCGTTACTGGCGGCGGTGATGGTGAAGCAGTTCAATGACCGGCAGCTCATTGTCGATCCTGAAGTCGTCCTGTACCTGATAAGGCGAATCGAGAGATCCTTCGCAAATGTCCGTCGGGTTGTGGAAGCGCTCGACAGGACTTCGCTGGAGGAAGGGCGTCGGATCACAAGGATGCTGGCGCGGCAGGTGCTGGACCGGCTTGCGTAGCGCCGGGAATGACCGGGATCCGTCAGGATACCGCCAAAAGCGAGGAATTATGGACGGGGTCTGTCGGCACACCATGAGTCATGCGAACTTCCTTACCGCACCGTTTCCCGATCCGGTTGAGCCGCAGGCGGACATCGGGGGTCCCCAGAGATTCCAGAACCGGGAGCTCAGCTGGCTTGGCTTCAACTGGCGCGTTCTAGAGGAGGCGGAGAATCCCCGGGTTCCACTTCTGGAGCGACTGCGGTTCCTTTCGATCTCCGCAACCAATCTCGATGAATTCTACACGGTTCGCGTCGCGGGTCTGCGCGAGCTGGCGAATGGCGGCCATAACGCTCCGGGTGTCGATGGTCTGACACCGATACAGCAGCTCCAGCTCATCAACGCGGCCGCGAGGAAGCTGATGGAGCATCAGCAGACTGTCTGGGAAACGCTAAAGGCGGAAATGGAAGAGGCGGGTATCAGGCTCCTGACCCGGAAAGGCCTTGGCCGAAAGGATAGATCGTATCTCTCCGACGTGTTTCTCAGGGAGGTCTTCCCGGTGCTCTCACCCCTGGCGATCGACCCGGCACATCCGTTTCCGTTCATCCCGAACGCCGGATTTTCCCTCGCGCTGCAGATGGAGAGAAAATCGGACGGACGCGACCTGCGGGCACTGCTTCCCGTTCCACAGCAGATCGACAGGTTTGTCAGCCTGCCGGACGAGAGTGGGTGCCGACGCTTCCTGCCACTGGAGGAACTGCTGCTTCTATCTGTCAGCGACCTGTTTCCCGGTTACAGGAAAACGGGTCACTGCGCTTTCAGGGTGCTTCGGGACAGCGATCTGGAGGTCGAGGACGAAGCAGAGGATCTTGTGAGGGAATTCGAGGTCGCGCTCAAACGGCGGCGACGTGGAGAGGTCATCCGCCTGAAGCTAAGTTCGAAAGCCCCGAAAGCTCTGCGTAGAATGATCATGCTGGAGCTAAACGTGCGCACTTCGGAGGTGGTCGAGCTCTCGGGCCTGATCGGGATGTCGGATCTATCGGAACTCGTGCTCGAGGATCGGCGGGATCTGCTCTGGCCAACCTTCACCCCGCGGGTGCCGGAGCGGGTCCAGGACCATGATGGCGACATGTTCGCGGCGATCCGGCAGAAAGACATGCTACTGCACCACCCTTACGAATCTTTCGACATGGTGGTGCGGTTCCTGAAGCAGGCGGCGGCTGATCCCGACGTTCTGGCGATCAAGCAGATGCTATACAGGACGTCGACCGATAGTCCCATCGTCGAAGCGCTATGTGAGGCCGCCGAAGGCGGCAAGTCGGTTACCGCCCTCGTCGAACTCAAGGCGCGCTTCGATGAACTCGCGAACATCCGGCAGAGCCGCCGCCTTGAGAGGGCGGGCGCCCATGTGGTCTATGGTTTCATAAACTACAAGACACATGCGAAGATAAGCACCGTGGTCAGGCGCGAAGGCGGCGAGCTGGTCATTTACACCCACTACGGCACCGGCAATTACCACCCGATCACCGCAAGGATATATGCGGATCTCTCCCTGTTCACCTGTGATGCCGCTCTCGGACGTGACGCGACCAAGGTCTTCAACTACGTCGGTGGCTACGCCCCACCCGACAGGCTGGAAAACCTCGCGATATCACCATTGACCCTGAAATCCACGCTACTTCGGTTGATCTCGGAGGAGGCGGAGCACGCCGAAGCCGGAAGACCGGCTGTTATCTGGGCAAAACTGAATTCCCTGATCGAGTCCGACGTGATCGACGCGCTCTATGCGGCAAGCGCGAAGGGTGTCGTGATAAACCTCGTGATTCGCGGAATCTGCGGACTGCGCCCCGGAATCAAGGGATTGTCAGAGAATATCCGTGTCAAGTCCATAGTCGGACGGTTTCTCGAGCACTCAAGAATTGTCTGCTTCGGAAATGGTCATGGTCTACCAAGCACCAAGGCCAGGGTGTTTACCTCGTCGGCGGACTGGATGGGCCGTAATCTTAACAGACGCGTCGAGACACTCGTGGAGGTCAGGAACCAAACCGTGAAGGCACAGATCGTCGACCAGATCATGGCGGCGAATCTGGCGGATGAGGCACAGAGCTGGGTAATGTCACCCGACGGCAGCTTTTTCCGCCGGTTGCCGGATAGGGAGGAACCGCTATTCAGCTGCCATAGATTCTTCATGGAGAACGCCTCCCTTTCCGGACGGGGGTCGGCGGGCGCCTCGGATGTTCCGGAGCTGACCCACTCCATTGGCACCGCCATTTCCAATAACGGAGCCGGCTTCGACACGGGTCGCTCCACCGCCTCAGAAGCCGTTCACCATTTTCCCGCGCCCGCCCGGATGGCCACTTCTCCGCCTGAAAGCGCACTTTCCGAACCCACCCATACCGGCAGCGATGACGGTCCTGGCGGCCCGGGCAGGGGATGACCTGTGTGCCCCGGATTTCCCGTACCGCGCCCGCATGGCGCGGCGGTCGGCGCGAGAGCGCCGTGCGCGGCGACTCTCACCGGACGGAGTGAATGGCCATGGTTCCGGACAGTCCGCCCGATACGGAACCACGGGATCGGGACACAATGACCGGAATCAACCATTGACGGAACCGGCTCGATCCATAAGTTTCGCCTCGCGTCTGCTTGGGAGGACCGAGGGAAATGGATGCCCGCGTCGAATCGCTCGGTGAGGACTGGAAGCCGTTTGGCCGCCCGCCCTTCAACGATCCCGCAATGCGACGGCTCACCCGGGTCGGAGTGGTGGATATCGGTTCGAATTCCGTTCGTCTGGTGATTTTCGACGGAGCGGCGCGCAGTCCGGCCTATTTCTTCAACGAAAAGATATTGGCGTCGCTTGGCGCGGGCCTGACGGAAACCGGCCGGCTAAACCCAGCCGGACGCAGGCGGGCGGTCTCGGCAATCCGACGGTTCCAGCTTTTGGCGAACTCACTTGGAGTCTCGCCATTGACCGTTATCGCGACGGCGGCCGTGCGCGAAGCCAACGACGGGCCTGAATTTCGCGAGGAAGTCCGGAAAGCGACCGGACTGACACTCCATGTGATTCCCGGCGCGGAGGAGGCCCGGCTCGCCGCCCAGGGCGTGCTGCTGGGCTGGCCCGACGCCAGCGGAATGGTATGCGACATCGGCGGGTCGTCATTGGAGCTGGCGGAACTGATCTCCGGTCGGGTCGGCGGCAGGGCCACATCCATGCTTGGCCCCCTCCGCCTCATGGAAATAACGAGTGCGCGGGCGCGAGAACATTATATCCGCGATACGATCGGTGAAGTCGCCGCGGAAGTCGGAACCTATCAGGACAGGCTCTATCTTGTCGGTGGATCCTGGCGCGCCATCGCCCGACTTGACATGGAACGACGCGGCTACCCACTGCATGTGCTGCATGAGTATCGAATGACGCACGGCTCGATACATAAGACGGTGAAATGGATCGCCAACCATCCACTGTGTGAGTTAAGGTCGCGCACGGGTATTTCGGAAACACGCATGTCGCTTGTACCACTCGCGGGAGAGGTGCTCCGTGGCCTCGTGAAGGAGCTGCGTCCACGCGAGATCGCGATTTCAAGCTATGGCCTACGAGAAGGACTGCTCTACGAGCGAATGCCTGATCAACTGCGCCGCCGCGACCCCTTGATCGAGGCCTGTCTCTTCGCGGAGGCGAAAGACGCCCGGATGCCTGGATTCGGCCACGCGCTCCACGAATTTGTCTCGCCGCTGTTCCGAACGGTCCCGTCAAACCGAACAAGAATCATAAAGGCGGCCTGCCTTCTGCATGACGTGAACTGGCGGGCGCATCCCGACTATCGCCACGAGGCCTGTTTCGATTACATCTCCCGCGCGTCGCTTGGGGGGTTGACGCACAAGGCGCGGATATTTCTGGGACTGGCACTGCTGCACAGGTACCGCAACAGCCGTGCCAACACAAGATTCACACCTCTGGTCGAACTGCTGGACGCGACGGAAATCCATCAGGCGGAGGTTCTTGGAAAGGCGATGCGGTTCGGTTCGATGCTTTCCGCCGGTGACGCGGAGGCGATGGGAGCGCTACGCCTGCGGCCGAAGAAAAAAGTATTGGAACTCCACCTTCCGAAACGCTCGGCGGATCTTCTCGGAGAAGTCGCGGAAGCCCGCTTCCACGCACTTACCGACGCGCTTGGGGTCAGACCGTCGATCCACGATACCGTGTGAAAAGTGAACCAGGGACATGGACGGGATCCACGTCCGTGGACGCCGTGATCTTGGGCATGACCATGGCCAACGCGCCGATCCGACTGCTGAACGTTGAAGGGTGCCCACGTGACGCCGCTGGATCCAACCCTCTCCCGAGCGTTTCGTCCGGAACCGTGACGTAACGCGCCGCGAGTTGAGGGAGCGGAGACAACCGGGTCCATCATCTTGATGGCCGAACGTCGCGAGGGTCGCGCGCTGCCCATTGATCACTTAGCTACCGCACAATAGCGGTTTCCTGGTCTGGTTCCGCGCGTTTCGATGCCGGGTTTCGGGGATTTCTGGTTTCGGAGGGTCCATCGGCGGTGATCCGGGGGCCGGAGGACGCGGCCTGCCCGTGCCTGACCGGGTACCTCAGTCCGGTTGCGCGAGATACGGATTCAGGGCTCCGGCCTATCCGTTCCCGGCGATGCGCTCGATGGTCTGGGCCCCGACGACCAGCCGCGCTTGGCTCTCCCGGACCGTCCGGTGACCCGGCGGTCTGTCGTTCCTCCGGTTCAGGTGGCCGCCGAGCCGGGCGACAGGGAGCATGGCGGTCCCGGAGGCCGACAGCATCCTGCGGGCGGGCAGTTCCGGGGTGTCACGTCCCATGAGCGTCAGAGCCGCCAGACGCCAGGCGATCGCCGCGTTGACCGTCACCGCCGCCTTGATCCGCACGGCGGTGCGCAGGGCGGACCTCCCGGTCCCGCAGCCGGTCTTCAGGATCCGGTGCCGGCCCCGGTGCACCAGCGAAGGGCGTAGAGGTCAAGGATGCGCCGCGGGTTGTCCGCGCCGCCGACCGGCAGCGTGGTCAGCGGCAGCCATTCGAGGCCCTCCGCACCGGAGCTCCCGGGCGGCGGAGGACCGGCCAGGAACGCCTACCCGGCCTCCGACCTGAGGATGGCGGGAATGGAACATGGTGACCGCAGGGTGGCCGGTCAACGCTTATTGTTTATGGGCTAAGTGATTAATGGATAGAGCCCACCGGCGTCGACGAGATGCCTGCGGAAGGACGGGATGGGGCAATGGAGTGTGTCGTCCGTACGCTCGTGCAGGGCACCGCGATGTACGAGATGCCGAAGGAACCTTTCGGGGCTCATATCCTTGGGCAACCGACAGCCAGCGCGGTCCTCAATGCCATCTTCGATCAAGCCGGCAACGGCACTCCACGACAGGCCGTCCTTGAGGTTCCGCATCACGTGCGCCGTCAGGACGTCCGCCTCCTTCATTTCGGGGCTGCGCTGGCGGCGGTAGTACCGCAGGCGGCTTTCAGCGGTTTCCCGGACGACGCGTTCCCAGTTGACGCAAGCCAGATCGCCTCTTGCCGCATGCACGGCTCTTCCAAGCGCCTGGCACGCAAAATGCAGGTGCCGGGGCCAGCCTTCGCAGGGCGCGGCCAATTCTGCCAGTTTGTCCTCGCAGCCGGACGATTCCACGCCGAAACGGCCGCAGAACCCAAGCACAAGCTTCATGGCCTCGTCATTGTCCGACTCAACCGACAGGGCACTGACTTCCATGACACTCGGCCGTGTGAGGTCCATTTCCGCGGCGGTGGCCACCGCGTCGCCAAGGCCGGCCAGAACGAGCGACAGAGGCAGGCTGGAACGGCCCTCATGGACGGCCTGCAAAAAAAGCGCATGCGGCGCGTGCCTGCCCCCGGGCAGACGCTGGACCTCGTCGACGGCGACGATGACGGGACCCTGCCATTTGGTGGCGGGAAACCTCTGGGCCAAGGCCAGGACGCTATCGGGACGTTCGGCTGCCGCCGCTGTCCAGGACATGGCGGCTTCAGCCCTGACGACGTTAAAGTCGATGCCAAGCGCGAGACGTGACGAAAACCTGCGCCATCCGTCAGGCGGCAACCCTCCGGCCAGCCCTACAAGCTCAATGACTCCGGGCAGGTCGGACAGCAAGTCATGGCTCGAGAAGGTTACGACGCGCGACTGTCCCCGGGCCTCCGCCCTCTCGGACGTCGAGCGGTTCTTCAGTTCGCCCAGAATCGTGCTCTTGCCGGCGCCCGGCGCACCATGAAGAATGGTTGTGGCCTTTGCCATGCCGTGAAAGGGTGCGCCCGATCCTTTCCATCCCGTCTCGGCATGGCTTTCGATTGGCTTGAGGATATCTTCCCGCCCAACGAACACCGGAGGGCTTTCGCCATCGGCCTGGTGCAGGAAGTCCTCAAGCCCGCTCCCGTCGAAATCGCGCATATTCGAATTCCGTGTTTTCCTCGCGCACCGACGATACAGGTCGGCATCAGCAAAGGCCACACCGGAGCGTTTTCGGGGAGCCGGTTCTCATATGGGGGGCATTTTCGGGGTTTTCCGCGCCGTCGTGATTGTGCCAGTAAGGGCCCAGAATTTTCCACGCCGCATCGAGGCGGTCTGATATGACCAATGCCCGCAGCGAGAGGATTGCCTAACCACCTGACATGCCCTAGTATCCGAACATCATTGTATTGATGGATACAGCGACTTGAGCTTCACCCGCGCGTCCTCGGTTCGGAAGCGCCAGTTGACCGGCGTCCCGTCAGAATTGCGCCGCTCCTGCCAGGCGGCGACCTCGCTGACCAGCGTCTCACGGTCGGGGATCCGGCGATCGGGGCACTGGCGGGACAGCACGTTGGTCCCGGTCTCCGCGATGTTCAGCCAGGATCCGTGTTTCGGCGTGTGATGGACCCCGGACCGCTCCGCCAGGCGCCGGGCCCCGGCCGGCGGGAAGGTGTCGCAGGGCGTCGACAGTCTGTGGACGTTGAGGCTGTCCATGACGGGGATGATGCGCCTGCCGGGGAAATGGGTGTCGGCGAGATCCTTCAGCACGGACGCGAAGTCCCGCCGCGTTCGCCGGTCGGTCACCTTCACATGCCGCCAGCCGTCCAGGGGCGCCGTCAGCATGAAGGGGCTGGCGGTTCCGCTGCGCCCGTACCCGAAGTCGTGGGCGGCGGGCCGGCCGGGCTGCGTGGGCAGCGGTGTCCGGGTCTCCCTCGTCCGCTGCCGGGATGTCCCGTCAAGGCAGACGGGAACCCCGTCGTCGGCAAGGTCCCGGCTGTACGTGTTGGGGACGTCCTCCATCGCGCGGACGAAACCGGCGCTCTCTTTCGGCGGTATGCACCGGCACTGGCCCGTCCAGGGCCTGGGACCGTTTTTTCTGGCGTCCGCCGCACGGTCTCCGCCGGGACGGTCTCCACGACCCCGGGCGCCACCAGCCGGTCGGCCAGCAGCTGCAGGGTCCACCGCGCCTGGCCCGTGGGGGGCTCGGAACAGCCCGGCATCGTCAGCCTCGCCTCGCCCTCCCCGTCAAGAAGGCGCCGCCTGCGGTTGACCTGGACCCTGCGCTCCAGCGCGGCCTCGAGACCCTCCATCACGCATTGTCTGCGCACCCGCCCGCCCGTCGCGGTGCCCACGCCCAGAACGTCGGCGATGCCGGCGTCCCGCCGCCCGCCGCCGGGGCGGTCCCTGTCGGCGCGCGGCAGGATGTGCGCCCGCCCGCGCCGCTCCTTCGATCCCCTGCCGCCGTCGACGGTCTCCCGGAGCCGGGCGCGCCCGTCCCCGGTCAATGTGACCTTGTGGACCTTTCCGCCCTGTGGTGATGTTACTGTCATTGCTCTCCGCCTCCTGCGATCCCTGCCTCCCGGAAAGCCCGGGACCGCGGGGCAGACCTCCACCCGCCGCCCTGGCCCCCTGGACAGGTGCTGTCGGTTGGGGTCGGCAATAGACGGGAATGCCAGAAACATCAATTCAATGATTGTGGGATACTAGGGCCTGTTGACACTCGGGTTGCGAAGCGCCCGGTTCCGTGCCATTTTCCGTCCCAGCGACCGCCGGAACGGCGGCGTGGCAGAACATACAGGTGACATGATGAATGCGGACAGGACGGTACTGACGGACGACATGTGGGCGCGAACCGGGGACATGCTGCCGGGCAGGAAACCGGACCCCGGCGGCACGGCGGCGGACAGCCGCCTCCTCCCGGAGGCGGTGCCGGTGCGGTTCCGCACGGGACCGCCGTGGCGCGACCTCCCCAAGCGGTCCGCCAGGTGGCGCGGCGTGTCCAGGCGGTTCCGGCGCCGGGTGCTTTCGGGGGTATTCGAACGTGTCTTCAATGCCTTATCGGAGGATTTCGACCTTGAACGGGTGTTCGTGGACGGTTCTGGTCGTCCAGGCGCCCCGGAAGGCGGCGGGCGCCAGAAAAGGGGGGGGCCAAAATCAGGGAATCGGACGTTCCCGGGGCGGCCTGACGACCAGAACCGTCGCCGTCGTGGACGCGCTCGGCTACCTGGTCCGCTTCAGGATCCTTCCCGGCCAGGCGCACGACCTGCAGGGGGTGCCGGAGCTGCTTGACGGGCTGGAGTTTGGGGCCTTCGTCGGGGACAGGGCCTTCGACGCCGACTGGCTCCTGGAGGATCTGGAGGGGCGCGGCGCGGAGGCGGTGATCCCACCGAAACGGAACCGGGCGGCACCGCGGGAGCACGACCGGGAGATGTACGGGTGGCGGCACCTGGTGGACAGTTTCTTCGCGAAGACCAGGGAGTTCCGGGCGATCGCGACGCGCTACGACAGGACCGCCGCGAGCTTCGCGGCCGGGATTCACCTCGTCGCCGGCGTGGTGGCCGCGTCATGAGTGTCAACAGGCCCTAGGTCATGCCCGTCCCTTAAAAGCGATGCGTCACGAGAAGCTTGTTTGTCGCCTCCACGATTTCGCTCCCAACCATCAGGCTCTCAGCTTTGTAGCCGCTTAGTTCCCCCGTTCCCCGTTGCTGATGAGATAACCGATGACGCCGGAGACTGTCGGCGCGTGCCGACGGGCCATGTAACGCAGGGATGCAATCCCCGTCGACGTCTCCGGGTTTGGAGAGCGGTGTCCCTCGCTCGCTGTCCTTGCCGTAAGCATGGTCCAATGCCTTCTTGAGGCTTTGAGCCGCATGGAAGAAACCGAGTACCCGATCCTCTGTCGGGAGGGCCTTTTCCAGAAAACGCCGAGACCCAGAACAGCCTCTCTCATCAAGCCGAAGGCTGACAGCGCCGGCGATCGGTGGCTAGCTGGAGGCCAATCAGGAGCGCAAAGAAGGCGACCGCGGGACCGCCCCCGCCGCGACGACGGTGAAGCTTACGGGTTTCGCGCAAGGCCATGTCGGCCAGCAGCCTCTCGAAGGCTGCTCAAACGTTGCCGAAAGGTCGGCCTGTATCGTCTTCATGCGCTCCTCCAGCACGGCGATCCGCCGGTCGGGCTCGTGGATGTCCGGCGCATCGCCCATGTTTCACAAATTAGGACTGTCCGTCGGTTCTGTCAATACCCATCCGGCAACTCTGCAGGACCATCCCAGGCTTAGTTTTTCCTGCCCAGTGAACCGCCACACCGGCGCGGAAACCGGGAAAACGAGTCGCTTCCGGAGCCGGAGAGAAGCCGTTTCGGGGTCCGGACGGCCGCCCCTGACGGGAAACCGGCCACCCGGGATACCCGATCCGGCCCCCAAACGACACGTTCACCGTAGCGTGGGAAAGTCTTGCCGTCATGCCGGGCCCCGCGCCGGCTAGCAGCTCGGCTTCTGGTCCAGGCCGGCTAGCAGGTCGGTTTCTGGTTGAGGATGCGACCCATGCCGCGATAACGGTTTAGGGTCTCTTGGGGGATAGTGTCGTCATCCTTCGCCTCGATGGTGACGGTCAGCAGATCGGAGAGGTTGAGGGCGCCCCCCGAATCGGTGTTTTTGACCTGGGTCTGCGCCTGCATCCGCTGCACCGTGGCGTCCACGTTGCGGCAGTTGTTGTCCTTGGACGTGCCGAAGATCTCGATCCGGCAGCCGGTCGCCGTGAGGCAGGCGCCGGTGAGGGCATCCCCGTCGGCCACCCCGTCCACCTCCGAGATGCCGCCCCGGAAGTCATCCGTGTCGAACCGGGTTTCGCTGGGCTTGGTGATGGAGACGGCCGGGCTTTCGCCGTCCTGAAGGCCGGTGCAGCTGTACTCCAGGTCGAACTCCCAGTACGCCCCCTCCTCGACGGACAGGGTGTTGTTGGCGGTGTCAAAGGTCTTTTCCCGGTCATCCGACCAGACATTGACGACCGTGATGGTGCACGGGGTCTGGGCGAGGGACGGGGCGGTCATGAGCGGCAGGGCCAGCAGCGCCACGAGGGCGGCGGCAAGAGGCGTCAGGAGGGGGGGGGGGGGGGGGGGGGGGGGTGAGTGTCCGGTGGGTCATGATGGTGTCCTTTCGGTTGGGGTGGGGTGCGCCCGCCGGGACGCGGGCGCGGTCTGGCAGGGGTCCGGCGGACCCCTAGGGATCGGGGACCCGGGCCGAGCGGAAGCAGCGGCGCTCGAACGGGGCCGTGTGGCCGCCGCGGCCGCCGACGCCGGCCAGCTCCGGGCTGTAGATGATGAGCGTGTAGTGATGGTCGGGCCGCAGCCCGGTCAGGCGCACCCGCTTGTCCAGGGTGGCCTGCGGGCCCCGCAGGGCGCCCAGGGGCTGGCTGCTGAGGGGAAGCGCCGAGAAGTGTCGGTCCTCGTTGGCCATCACCCCGGCCCGGAGCGCGAGCGGCCGCTCCGTCCAGTCCCGGCCGTCAAACGTCTGCCAGTTCCAGAGGTCATGGGTGGGGAGACCGAAGTCGTAGACGGTGACGGTCAGGCCGTCGGGCGTCATCCGGCCCAGGCTGACCAGGCAGTCGGCGCAGACTTTCTGGTGGTGCTCGATCGTGTGCACCCGGGTGGAATGGCACGCGCCCGGTCCGGCCAGCCACGCCAGGGCAGGGATGGGCCCGAGGGCCGTGATCAACAGGGCGGCAGCAATGAGCAACTGTCTCATGGAGGACCTCCTCTCCTGAACGCGGAGTGCGGGGATGCCTCTACACCCCACCCTGTCCCGGTGTCAAGCCCCGCCTGCGCCCGGGTGCGATTCCCGCTAACGCGACCGCATGGCAACAGGTGGCCTTCCACGGGTGAAGTCATTGAAAACATGCTTGAACGGGACTCTGCATCGGGTTGGAAAATGTGGGGATTCGACACTGAAAGTCTACGAAAAATTTTGCGGGAATTGCTGTGGCGCGTTATCCGGTCTGGTCCCGTGCCCGCCCGCCGCGACCATCATCTGCCGCCCGTCCCCGGTCTGCCCCGAGGCGCCGCGGATGTCCCTGGCGTCCATGGCGGACGGTGCGCCGGCCCCGCTCGGGCGGTCCAGCGGCCGATGACCCCGTCCAGGGTCCAGGGTCCCGGGCGGCAGGTCGCCGGGGATGCCGTGGAAGGTGGTGACCGGGGGCGCGGTATGGCGCTTCCTGCCCGAGCTGACCGGATTCAAGATCAACGTAATGTCAGGCTTGGGGAAAGTGACGCGAGCAAATAGACCCGGGCAATCCTCTTTTCGAGACTCGTCAGAAAGCGGGCGCACCGGACTGAGACGGACGGCGGAAAACACCCCGGGGCCGCCCGTAAACCGCATCTGTTGACGGCTGGCCCATCGTCCGTAGGATCGGTTTCATATCCGTCCACCGGTCGCATATAATCCTCCCCGGTGGTCATTTCACGGACCATGTGATCGCTGCTGTTGGATGTCAGCGTGAGGGGATATGCCCCGTCCCGGGAGACCGCCCGGCTTTTAGGAGTCAACTCTACCGACCATGAACCCTGTCAATCTGCCGACACCGAGGGACGTATGCCAAAACGGGAAGACATTGAATCGATCATGATCATTGGCGCGGGCCCGATAATCATCGGCCAGGCCTGTGAATTCGACTACTCCGGCGCCCAGGCATGTAAGGCTTTAAGGGAAGAAGGCTATCGCATCATCCTGGTCAACTCGAATCCCGCCACGATCATGACGGATCCGGGAATGGCGGACGCAACGTATATCGAACCGATCACACCCGCCTTCGTCGCCCGCATCATCGAAAAGGAACGTCCCGATGCGCTACTGCCCACAATGGGTGGACAGACTGCCCTAAACACATCTCTTGCGATCGAGGAAATGCGCGTTGGAGAGGCGTTCCAGAAGGAAGACCTCGACAGGCTGACCGCGGAATTCGGCTCCGGAATTGCCGGGAAAGGTGTTCTGGAAGCCTTCGGGGTCGAAATGATCGGGGCGAAACGCGCGGCAATCGAAATGGCGGAGGACAGAAAACTGTTCCGCGAAGCGATGGAGCGGATCGGACTGGAGAGTCCGAGAGCCTCAGTCGCCAATTCGATTGAGGAGGCGCTGGACGCGATCGACCAGGTCGGACTGCCCGCAATCATCCGTCCGGCTTTCACTCTCGGCGGAACAGGCGGCGGAATCGCTTACAACCGTAGCGATTTCGAGCGCGTCTGCGAAATCGGTCTCGCCGCGTCTCCGGTCAACCAGATCCTGATCGACGAAAGCCTGCTTGGCTGGAAGGAATTCGAGATGGAGGTTGTCCGCGATAGGGCGGACAACGCAATCATTGTCTGTTCAATCGAGAATGTCGACCCGATGGGCGTGCATACCGGGGATTCGATAACCGTCGCGCCCGCACTGACGCTCACGGACAAGGAATACCAGATAATGCGAAGCAGCTCGATCGCCGTCCTAAGGGAGATCGGGGTCGAAACCGGCGGATCCAATGTCCAGTGGGCCGTTAATCCCGAAGACGGACGCATGGTGGTGATCGAGATGAATCCGAGGGTCAGCCGTTCATCCGCGCTCGCGTCCAAGGCCACGGGTTTTCCGATCGCGAAAATCGCGGCGAAGCTTGCGGTGGGCTACACGCTCGACGAGCTCGACAACGATATCACAAAGGTGACACCCGCCAGTTTCGAACCGACGATCGACTATGTCGTAACCAAGATCCCCCGCTTCGCTTTCGAGAAGTTCCCGGGTGCGGAACCAACGCTGACCACCGCGATGAAATCGGTCGGGGAGGCCATGGCCGTGGGCCGAACCTTCCATGAATCGGTGCAGAAAGCGCTGGCCTCGATGGAAACCGGACTTTCCGGGTTTGATGAGATCGACGTGCCGGGCCTCGGCGAGGACCCGGCGGCGATAGCCAAGTTCATCTCCGCCCGACATCCCGACAGGTTACGCCGCATTGCCCAAGCCATGCGGGAAGGACTTGATGATCCTGAAATCCGGGCGACAACCGGATATGATCCCTGGTTCCTTGCCCGCATTCGGGAAATCGTGGACACTGAGGTGGAAGTCCGAACCAACGGGTTGCCGGAAGACGAAACCGGCTTCCGCAGGTTGAAAATGCTCGGCTTTACCGACGCCCGCCTAGCGAGACTCACAGGCCTGACGGAACCGGAGGTCCGTGAACGGCGTACCGACCTGAACGTCCGGGCGGTGTTCAAGCGGATCGATACCTGCGCGGCTGAATTCGAGGCGCAGACACCGTATATGTATTCCACCTACGAGACTCCGGTACTGGGACATGTGGAGTGTGAGGCCCGTCCCGGCGACGCGCGGAAGGTCATCATTCTGGGCGGCGGCCCAAATCGTATCGGACAGGGAATCGAATTCGACTACTGCTGCTGCCATGCCTGTTTCGCGTTGTCCGAAGCCGGTTACGAAACCATCATGATCAACTGCAATCCAGAGACGGTCAGCACCGATTACGATACGTCCGACAGGCTGTATTTCGAACCACTTACGTTTGAGCACGTAATGGAGGTTATCCGCGTCGAACGGGAACAGGGAACACTGCATGGCGTCATAGTGCAGTTTGGCGGCCAGACACCCCTGAAGCTGGCCAAAGCCCTTCATGCGGCCGGTGTGCCGATCCTGGGCACGACCCCGGACTCCATAGACTGGGCGGAGGACCGTGAGCGATTCCAGTCTCTGGTCAGGGAACTGGGACTTCTACAGCCGGAAAATGCCATTGCGTCAAGCGCCAGAGAGGCAGTGGAGGCCGCCGAGAGGATTGGCTACCCGCTCGTGATACGTCCAAGCTACGTCCTCGGCGGACGTGCCATGGAAATCGTCCATGACCGAGCCCAGCTTGAGCGTTACATATCCGATGCCGTAACCGTCTCCGGAGACAGTCCGGTACTTCTCGACAGCTATCTCAGGGGTGCGGTGGAAATGGACGTCGATGCCCTTTCCGACGGACGCGGGACCCATATTGCGGGCATTATGCAGCATATCGAGGAAGCGGGCGTGCATTCCGGCGACAGCGCCTGCTGCCTTCCGCCCCACACGCTCCCGGAAGAGGCGATATCGGAGATCGAACGCCAGACCGATGCCCTCGCCCAGGCACTTGGCGTCGTCGGCCTGATGAACGTCCAGTTCGCGGTCAAGAACGGGCGCGTTTACCTGATCGAGGTGAACCCCCGGGCTTCCAGGACAGTGCCATTTGTCGCCAAGGCCACCGACTCGGCGATCGCTTCGATCGCCGCGCGCCTCATGGCCGGCGAATCTCTTAATCGATTTCCGAAGCGACCACCCTACCCGTCCAACGCACTTCCCGAAGATTCGCTGCCTTTCGCTGATCCCATGACACTCGCGGACCCGGCTATGCCATGGTTCAGCGTCAAGGAAGCCGTTCTGCCGTTCAACAGGTTTCCCGGCGTAGATACGATCCTGGGACCCGAGATGCGCTCGACCGGCGAAGTCATGGGTTGGGACCGTGATTTCCCCCGTGCGTTTCTCAAGTCCCAGCTCGGCGCGGGCACTCTGCTGCCCACCTGCGGTACAGCATTTTTCTCCGTGAAGGACGAAGACAAGAAACCGCAGTTGATGGACGCCGCACGTATCCTGGTTGACCTTGGCTTCTCGATAGTCGCCACACGCGGAACGGCCGCCTTTCTGTCCGACACCGGCATTCATGCCACCCGGATAAACAAGGCCTTCGAGGGACGCCCGAACATCATCGATGCGATAAAGGACGGTGAAATCGCTCTGGTGATGAACACAACCGAAGGTGCGCAGGCGGTGATTGACAGCCGTTCTATGCGTAGCGTGGCTCTCATGGGCGGGGTTCCCTATTATACGACGGCTGCGGCGATCCACGCGGCGGCGCTGGCGATGCGGGTTCGAGGCGCGGGAGACGTCGGAGTGAGAAGCCTGCAGGGATAGTCATTGACGGGTGCGGCGATCCAATGGCGGGAAACGCCTGTTCTTCCAATTGGCCAAGACCCGTGCTGTTCTGGGCCCGAATGCCGGTAAGGCTGATCCAGGACGAGAGTGCTATGCCCGAAACAGAGATCGATTTAAAAACCCCGAGGACGAACTGGAAAGTGTTTGCCCGGCGCGTTGGGTCTCGGCATCCACACACAGGGCGACACCATGGATGACATCCGCCGAAACGTCAGGGACACGATGGACAGCCACTTCGAGGACGACAAGGTTTCCCTGCGCCTTATCCGTCTGCACTTGGTTCGCAAAGGGGATTCTCGAGCCGTGAGGCTCCCCCATGACGCTTGAGGGGAACCAACCTGCCAAAGCCCCGGCGGTTGGAGAATGCCATGAGGTGATCCAGCCGCACGATCCGAAAATACAAAGGAAGCTGTCGGGCACTCAGAAACGCGTTACCCACCCACCATCACGAAATCAGTGTTCGGCAAACTGCCCGCAAGCTTGATCCTTAACTGTTGGATCGCTACAGATAATCGCCGAAACTTGGGACAGCGCGGACGGTGGGCTGTATCTCTGAGGCTTGGACAGACCTGTGGGGGCGCCGTCATGCGCACGGATGCACCGCTGAACTCGCCAAGGTCCTGCCTGCCCCGAGCCTCTCCGGCGACGAGGAAAAGCGTAGTGGCAATAGCCCGGTACAACACGTCATTCCGGCAAGTCCCGCTGGATTGTGCCGGGTGCCCGGACTCGGTGTTTTTGGGTGAACGCCCTGTCACCTGAAAACGACGGTACGGATTGCCAATGGGCTTTGGCATTCCCCGGCTGGCGGAACGGGTGCCGCTGGGCTATATAGGGTTTGTGCCGAGACGGAGGACGGAACATGGCCGTAACACGCGAGGAACTACATAAAGCCGGCGCCAGTCCGGAACTGGCGGGAATTCTGGCCCATGAACTTCGACGCGGCGACCTGACGCGGAATCCGATGGCCGTGGTCCTGGTCTCGGCCTTCCTCGCCACCTTCTTCGGCATTATGGGTTGGCTGGTCCTTGGCGTGATAAACCTTCAGACGGATGTGGCGCTCCTAAAGGAAGGCCAGACCCACCTCGAGGAAGGCCAGACCCACCTCGAGGAAGGCCAGATCCGCCTCGAGGAAAAGGTCGACGCCCTAGCCGCGGATATCGCCGGAATCAAGGAGCTTCTGGGAAACCGGAACTAACCGGCCCGGGAAACCGGCCAATACCCATCGCGGTGGTCAAGGGATCTGGACCAGAAATCCTGGCGTATCCCCTCACGGAAGCGTCACTTCCAGGTAGTGCGCACGCTCCGTTTGCTGTCCCTCCATCCGTTACCGCCGTCCGGAATCCGAGAGGACCCGCGGCGGCTACAGACTCCAGCGATCCATCAGTGAGAACCGCGCCCCATGACACAGATGCACGAAGGTGTAGTTCAACCTTGTTGGTCAGGCAGCGGCGGTCGGACGTTACCGCCATTCGAGGTGATCGGGCATTCCTTGGTACATGACACCGCAACGCCATCGTGACATGAGGGAAACTCAATCACCAACCAGATTGAACTGCACCCGATACACGGGTGCATCCCAGACTGTTGCCGCATGCTCATGCTGGATAGCGCTCCGATTCTCGCCTAGCGGGCAAACCGCGGTTTTCGTCCGATTCCGAGAAACGCGAATGGGCCAGATTCACCCATTGGCAACAAACTGGGCCAGACCCCCGATACACAATCGGGCTGTGACAGTATCGTAAACAATGCTATTCTCCGATCCGGACAGAATCTGGAGGCACATCATGAAAATCATCTGGCTAGGCCATGGCTCATTCCGCATCGAGATCGAAAATCAGGTTATCCTGATCGATCCCTGGCTTACGGGAAATCCCTCGCTCCCTGAGGAATGCCACGATGAAGCCGTCACGGGCGGCACGCACCTCCTGTTGACCCATACCCACTTCGACCATGTATGCGACATGCTTCCCCTCGCCCGCAGACTGAACATTCCGGTGGTCGGCCAGTATGATCTAATGGGGTACTGGGAAGAACATGAAAATATAAATACGATCGGGTTCAACAAAGGTGGCACGGTCAGTCTCGGTGACGCCGCGGTGTCAATGGTTCCAGCCTCGCACAGCTCAACATTCAGCACGGAGGACGGACTGCGGGCGGGCGGCTCGGAAGTCGGATACATGATCCGGGGCGAGGGCCATACATTATATGTCTCCGGCGACACGGATATAATGGCCGACATGCAATGGATGGGCGACTATTTTCGTCCCGACATCGGGATCCTCAGCGCCGGCGGACATTTCACGATGGATATGAAGGCGGCGGCGTATGCCGCCAGAAAGTTCTTCAACTTCAAAATGGTGATTCCCTGTCACTACAGGACTTTCCCGTTTCTTGAGCAATCGGCGGAAAACCTGGTCAACGGTCTTCCGGGTGTCAATGTCGTCGAGCCACAGGTGATGCAGGCGATCCCGGTCTAGTTCAACGTCGGCCGCATCCACGTGGCTTCACTGATTTGCCCAACGGGTTTCGTCCGCAATGACCACTGCCGGTAAATATGGCCGCGAAGCGGATGACAGGGTGTCGCGCCAGCGCAGACTCAGCCTCGAAACGGAGAGGCGGAGGTTGATGGCTTTGCCCGCCTCAGCCCACCGAAGAACTCCCGCAGCAACGCTCCGGACTCCTCAGCCGCAAGTCCGTCGTACACCTCCGGCAAATGATGGGTCTGCGGGTGCTGGAATACACGTGCGCCGTGCAGGACCCCTCCAGACTTTGGATCCGCGGCTCCGAACAGAAGCTTTGCGATCCGGGCATGGGAGATCGCGGCCGCGCACATCGCGCATGGTTCAAGCGTCACATACAGCGCGTGCCCGGGCAGCCGTTCCGTCCCCGCCTTCGCACAGGCTTCCCGCAGCGCAAGGATTTCCGCGTGAGCTGTAGGGTCGCACAGTTCGCGGGTTCGATTCCGCGCAACGGCGACAACCCGTCCCAGGGGATCGACAATCACCGCTCCGACAGGCACCTCACCCCGCGCCGCGGCAATCCGCGCCTCAGCGAGCGCCCTTTCCATCTGGCTGCAAAAACTGACCATACGTTCTCATTGCACCCGAACAGGGACACCCTCAAGACCCTTTCTTTCGAGCCGCCGGACTGCCAGCACGGGTCATGACCGACGAAACCGTAACAGTCAGCAGGATTGCCAAAGTCATCTCCCGCGCCGGCATTTCCAGCCGACGGCAGGCCGAGCGCCTGATAATGGATGGTCATGTCACGGTTAATGGGCGGCAAATCACGTCACCGGCACTGAACGTGTCAGAGACGGACAGGATCGCCGTTTACGGCAGGCCACTCCTGACCGCGCAGCCAACGCGTCTCTGGCTTTATCACAAACCACCCGGGCTTGTGACATCGGCCCGCGACGAAATGGGCCGCGGCACCGTTTTCGATTCGCTTCCGGAAAGAATGCCCCGCGTAATGCCAATTGGCAGGTTGGACATTGGCTCCGAGGGCCTTCTGCTGCTTACGAATGACGGAGGACTGAAGCGGCGTCTGGAGCTTCCGTCAACGGGCTGGCTTCGAAAATACCGCGTACGTGTCATGGGAGCGCCAACTGACACCATGTTGGATCCGCTACGAAAGGGACTGAACGTCGGGGGCGAGCGGTTCCAGCCGATGCAGGTCGTCATTGACCGACAGCAGGGCGCGAACGCGTGGCTGACCATTGGCATACGCGAAGGGCGGAACCGGGAAATCCGGCGCGCGATGGAGTCCGAAGGTCTGGCCGTAAACCGTCTGATCAGGTTGAGCTACGGCCCGTTCCAATTGGGAAAGCTGAAACGCGGTGAAGTGCGGGAAGTGAAATCGCGCGTGCTTCGTGACCAGTTGGGACACACATAGGACAAATCAATCGGACAATAACCACCTGTGGACCGCCGATGGCGCGGGCGATTTACGGCGGTTCCGCATCCTCGGCCGGCCCGGAAGTCACGATGGCCCGTCTGGCCTCCGGCACCGGGATCTGACGGATGCATCCCCACGGACCCTACGATGGCCGAAGCAAGGGAAGTGAAGGCAGGTTAGCCTTTGGCCCTATGGTCAAGCGCCTCGGCAATGAACGCACATGGGGCCCATAAAGGCTGGTCACTCCCCGTTCATTCCCGGTGAGATCCCCCCAGGGTCGTCACCATATTACACGAACCTCACCCGCCGCAATGTCAGCGTTGCCCAGCCGGAGATGGAGTCCCGGTGCATTTCCTCAAACCCTAACCTCTCATAGACCGACAAAACCTCTCGCGCCTGACCATCAAGAACTCCCGACAGGATCACACGCGCCCCTTCCGAGGAAAGTCCGGAAATCGAAGGTGCGAGATCAATGAGCGGACCTTTGAGAATGTTCGCGAGGACGAGATCGTAGGGTGCCCGCACGACGATTTCCGTATGGCTGAGATCCGCCGCCAGAACACACCGAACCCTGTCTCCGAGCCCATTCACACGGAGATTCGTCTTCGCCACCTCAATCGCCACTTCATCGATATCACTCGCCAGTGTTGCCACAGGCCAAACACGGGCCGCCGCCATGGCCAGAACCGCGGTGCCGCAGCCCACATCAATCACGCTCTTCGGCGAAGCACCCCCGTGCGCGAGTCTGTCCAGCGCATATAGGCAACCAAGCGTCGTACCATGGTGGCCGGTACCAAAGGCCATGGCCGCCTCGACCACTAAGGCGACTCTGTCTTCTGGGACCCTATCGGCGTCGTGACTTCCGTGGACGAGGAACCGGCCCGCCTCGACAGGCGGGAGTTCCCGACGCACCTTCGCCACCCAGTCGGTATCGGATAGTTCCGAAACCAGGAACGGCCTGGTGGCGTAACTCGCCGCGAGCAGGGCCAGCCCGACGTCATCCGGCCTGTCGGCGAAATATCCCACGACTTCCCATAGGTCGGAGCCATCCTCTATCTGAAGGATGCATACCCCCTGGGGCTCGGGAGACAGACGCTCCATCGCCCCACCGAGAGCCTCCGCGGCGTTCCCACCGCAAACGACTGTCCACGCGGAAAATACCGTCCGCCCAGACACCGGAAAGCGTCGCCCTGCCCGCGCTCAGACACTCTCGGACAGACGTCGGTTTGCGGCAGCCCCATCACCCGGAAAGGCCACCCCAGTGCCGCCCACCCCGCAGTATCCCCCGGCATTCTTCGCCAGATACTGCTGGTGGTAATCCTCAGCGAAATGAAACTCCGGCATCCTGACGATTTCCGTCGTCACGCGCCCGAACCCCGCAAGCGTCAGACAGCGCCCATAATCCTCCTTCGTGATCTCGGCGGCCGATTTCTGGGCATCTGAACTCCAATAAATACCCGAACGGTACTGGGTGCCCAGATCATTGCCCTGGCGCATTCCCTGGGTGGGATCGTGTCCCTCCCAGAACAGGCGCAGCAGATCCCAGTATCTCACCTCGGCAGGGTCAAAGATGAGGCGAACGACCTCGTTATGCCCGGTTCGGCCGGTGCATACCTCCTTGTATGTGGGATTCGGTGTCAGACCTCCGGCATAGCCTACCATGGTCAGCCATACACCCGGCACCACCCAGAAAATTCGTTCCACGCCCCAGAAACATCCCATACCGAACATCGCGACCTCGAAACCCTCTGGCACTGGTGATTTCAGCGGCCGGCCACTCACAAAATGCGACTCCGCCGTCGGAATCGGCACGGACCTGCCGGGAAGGGCGTCTGTCGCCGAAACCATCTCCGCTTTTTTACGCCTGAATATGGACATTCTTTCATCCCCCATCCTGATCGGTTCGGAATTATAGAAGCCTATGGGATGTAAGGCTACTCCGCCACCGTGAACGCGGGGCGTCTGAACACGGTTTCATGTCCGGGGACAGGGTGGCGGGGGATCATCAGCGCCAACACCAGCGATGTTCCAGCCATTGCCGCCGCCATCACGAAGACGCCTCCCGGTGAGACAATCCACAGATAACCAAGCACCGCTGGGAGGAAGACCGCCGCTATGTGGTTGATGGTGAATGCCACGGCAGCGGTAGGTGCAATATCATGTGGATCGGCTATCTTCTGGAAGTAGGTCTTCAGGGCGAAGGCCATCGCGAAGAACAGGTGATCCAAGACATAAAGCACCGCGGCGAGGGCGACACCCCATCCGAACCAATAGATTCCACCATATGCCAGAAACACGCCGATTAGCCCGACATACTCGATTCCCAGGGCGATACGCTCTCCCCATGCCGCAACGAGGCGCCCCATCAGGGGCGCGAGGACCATATTGACAAGATAGTTTATCAGAAACAGCGCCGTCAGTTCGTGCACCTCGAATCCAAAACGTTCCACCATCATGAAGGCGGCGAACACGAGAAAGATCTGCCGCCGGGCGCCTGACATGAACTGCAGCGCGTAATAGAGCCAGTAGCGTCGGCGCAGCACCATTCGGCGAAGCTGGGGATTCGGGGATTCGAAGCGCGGATAAGCCAGAAAACAGAAAACGGCGATCGCCACAGTGATTCCACCGGAAACCATATAGACGAAATTATAGCTGAGGTCCGCGGTTTTCCACGTCACCACAAGCAGCCCGTACGCGAGAAGTGACGCTCCGGAACCGACACCGACGATCCATCCAAGTGTTTGCGGCGCCCTTTCACGGTCGATCCATTGAAGCTGGAGTGACTGGTTCACGGTCTCGAAATAGTGGAACCCGATCGAAGAGATCATCGTAACGGCCAACAGGCCTCCGAAAGTGGGAAACCACGCGGTGACCGCACTTGCGGCACCTAAAGTCAGCAGCGAGACGATCCCGAGAGCCTGCTCGCGAATGAATACGATCAGAGCGATGACGCCAACCGCGAGAAATCCCGGGATTTCACGTATCGTGTGCAGCCAGCCGATCTCGACGCCCGTGAAACCCGCCGCCTCGATGACGAAGTTGTTGAGCAGTGCCGACCATGTGGCGAACGTTATCGGCATCGCGGCCGCCATGAGAAACAGCAAGGCGACCGGCCGCCGCCACAACGGCAGCGATCCGGACATATCGAGCTTCACGGCGCGTCTCATACCGTTTCATACATCTGTCCGGAAAGGATCACGACCCGGAATCGGTCCGAAGCCATTACGCCGGACGAAGCCGACGACGACAATTTCCGGGACATTTCTGGAGCGGGAACAGGCTTCGGGCCGGAAGGGACATGCACTGACATTCCCATACGCTGCGTCAGGCGCGGCCGCACATTCCGGCGGACGACAGCGCGTTCGGTCCGCGTTGGGCGGGCCCGACCTATTGGCCCAAGATGGACTGTCTGGCACTTCACGGAATGGAAGGGCGATGATCGGGGCAGATCGCTGGCCCCTCGACCGAAGCGCACATCCGGATCCAACCCGCACGCCTGTCACGGTGTCCAGGTCATAAAATTTGCGATCAGCCGGAGGCCTGCGGCCTGGCTTTTCTCCGGGTGGAATTGGGTGCCGACTATGCTGTCACGGCCTACGATCGCGGTGATGTCACCACCGTAGTCACAATAGGCCAGCCGATGCGCGTCATCGGCCACCCTAAAATGATAGGAATGTACAAAATAGGCGTGATCACCTGTATTCAATCCCTCAAGAACGGGGTGAGGACCGTCGATCACCATCTCATTCCACCCCATGTGCGGTACTTTCATGCTGGCTTCCGCCGGCCTGACCAACTCGACATCTCCACCAATCCAGTCAAGGCCTGACGAGGTCGTGAATTCATGACCACGGGTTGCGAGCAGCTGCATCCCGACGCAGATGCCGAGAAGCGGTCGACCGCGCTCAATCACTGTCTCGTGCAGTGCTTCGTGGAGACCATCGATCGCAAACAGGGATCCGCGGCACGCGGGGAAGGCACCGTCGCCCGGCAGGACAACACGGTCGGCCCGAGCGACAGCCTCGGGATCTGAAGTCACGGATACCTCTCCCGCATTCTGTTCGCGGGACACGCGCCTGAAGGCCTTCACCGCCGAATGCAGGTTTCCGATACTGTAATCTATGATCGCGGTGACCATCGGGCTTTACCCTGACTGTGCTGCGCCCTAGAAGACTAGAGGATCAGCTCCTCGGTTCCCAGCCATATGCTTACAATCGGGCGGTGAATTTCAACACCCCGGATCTTGGGTGCTGTATGTGTGAAGGACACGAGCTGAAAGATAGGCTTTGCGCAAATCACCAATCCGTGCGTTTCAGCCGTCTTGGTGACCCGAACGCCGGGAAACGTGCGCCAGAAGGCGATCCCGGATGGAAGTCTGGGTGCTCCACAGATTGGTCAGTTCATGGGGATCACGATGCAGGTCGAACAGCTGTCCATCGTCGAGGCTGCCTGCGTCAAACTGACCGAACTGAATCTCGGACTGAGGAATGGAGACGTCAAGACCGACGATCAGCTTGAAACGGCCATCACCCACCGCACGCCACGATCCGAGCCCTGCTGTCATATATGATCTCGGGGCCGCCGCACGCCCCGCCAGAAACGGAACCAGATCATGCCCGCTGAAATCTTCAGGCACCGGCACACCCGCCAGCCTCAGGAAGGTTGGGGGTAGATCGGTCAGGCTGGCGGGCGCGCACGGCATGTTGCCCCGGCGCACGGGCGGAGGTCAGTCAGCGGCGGCGTGTCCCGGTCGCGTCACCGGATCGACCCGCCGGCCTGGCCCGACCCGTTGACCCGCGCGCGGCCCGCGCCGCACGAGCGGACCGGGGCCCGGGTTGCGGTCGTCCGCCTTCCGATGGCTCCAGATGCGGGCGCCGGCCCTCGGCCGCACCGCGATGACGGCCGCGCCGCCCGTGCCGCCGGACCGGGTGATGACACCGGCCGCGGGCCGTGGCGGCCACCTGGCGCGCCCTTCCCGTTCGGCGCATGCCGCCGTCCGGAACGCCCGGCCTCCGGGCATCAGGCGGAGGGTCGGACAGTTGGCCCGCGTCACGCCGCCGCCGGGGCCCGGGAGGATGCGTTGCGTGCGACCGGGCGTGGCGCGCGGGCCGCGGCCCGCCACGATGGTGCCGCCGGAGACCGGCGCAGGCGGCCCGGGCCCGCGTTGCCGCCGCAGGGGACAGGATGCGCGGGGCGGCAGTGTCAGGGGGGCCGGCGGGCCATGATCACTCCAGCAGGCAGGTGGGGATTCCCCCACTCCAGTCCCAGAAGCCCCTGCAGGTCGGGTTCTGCGTCCGTGTCTGGCAGCCCTTGCCTCCGGCGGCCCTGAGCTGAATTGCCGGGCTGTAGACCTTGTACTTGTTATTAGCCCAGAAGCTGTCGTTTTTCCTCAGCGAAAGGTATATCTCACCCTCGCCGCCGTAGCCGATGTTCTGGCCGGTCTTCACCCGGACCTCAATCGTGTACTGGCCGGCGTGTTGTTGCTCAAACACCAACCTTCCGTTGCTGAAAAAGTCCCGCCAATTCGTATTTGACGCGTTCATGTCCCGAAACTGGAAGAGTTGGTGGCTGCCCGTAGCCTGGATATGGAGAGAATAGCTGCCGTCCCACGCATTCCCGTCCGTCTGCGGAGGGGGGACATGCAGCCGCAGGGTCGCCACCCGCCCGTGCCCGCCGCAGCCGGTCAGCACGTTGCGGCCGGGATTGTCCAGCACGATGACCGGCTTGTAGTTGTTGTGGGCGGGAACGACCTCGGCTGTGGCCAGCGCGGGCAGCAGCAGGGCCAGCCCCGCGGCCAGGGCTGTCAGTCTTCCAAGGGGGGGGGGGGGGGGTATCAAGTGTCTCATGCCAAGGTCTCCCATGATGAATGGCCTTCTGAGTGGATGTGCCGCACAGTCTAGCGGCTGGGCGGCCTGAAGGCAAATTCCATTTTCAGTGACTACCCGGCACCACGATTCGTTCCTGATGCTTGTAAATCACCAAATGCTGCGGTTTCCGAGATAAAGATCTGTCGCTGGCGATTGTCATCCCGATAAATTGAACACGAAGCCCGTACACGACCGCCAGATGTCCGCAAAAACCCCACATCAGAACAGCATTTCATGGCTGGATAGTCTTACTGTTTTCAAACTGGGACACGACCGGAAATCTCCCTACAGCATGCCTTTGGTGGACGGAACCGAATCACCGCAGCGCGGATCGGGTTCGACCGCCTCCCGTAGCGCCCGCGCCACCGACTTAAACGCCGCTTCGGCAATGTGGTGGCTGTTAATTCCATGAAGCGCCTGAACATGAAGTGTAATCCGGCCATGCGTCGAAAACGCCTGAAAGAACTCACGGACGAGTTCCGTGTCGAATGTGCCTATGCTGGCGGCCGGAAAGTCAACGTTCCAGACAAGATACGGACGACCGGAGCAGTCAACCGCCGCACGTAACAGGGCATCGTCCATCGGAAGCAGGCAGGAACCGTAGCGCCGGATGCCTGCCTTATCCTCCAGCGCCGCCAGCAATGCCTGCCCCAGCGCGATTCCCGTGTCCTCGACCGTATGGTGATCATCGATCTGAAGATCGCCCTCCGTCCGAAGCGTCATATCGATCAACGAATGCCGGGCCAGTTGGTCAAGCATGTGGTCAAGGAAGCCGACACCGGTCCGACAATCGCATCTCCCAGACCCATCGAGATCGATCTTTACGGAGATATGCGTCTCGGAGGTCTTACGCTGGATTGTAGCGCTACGCATTTCGCCCTCGATGTTAGCCAACACATTATAGGCTCTGTCGGCACACATTCCAAGATCGGAAGTAACTATTCAGGTCCCTGTTAGGTATTTCCGGCCCGAAAGGCGGCTCAGGACATCTCAAGCCACCCGACCAGCTCGTCCGGCGAGGTCCGCAGGGTCTCCAGAAGGTTCCAGCCCTGTTTCCGGGCCGTGTCCAGCACGGTCCGCAGCACCGCGTGGTTCCGGGCGCCTTCGGCGCTCCGGAAGCTCCCGGAGATCTTCTGCCGCACCTTGAGGGGCCGCAGCGCCCGCTCGGCCTCGTTGTTGGTCGCGGGAACCGCGGGGTCGCGGGTGAACCGCAGCACGCCGTCCCGGTTGTCCCGCAGCCGCAGGGCCGGGCTGTGGCCCCGCCGTCGCTTCCGCCGTCCCCGCCTTCCCGGCGGCGGCGGCAGGGCCCCGTGCATGGCGATGCCCTCGGCCACGATGCTGTCGTAACGGCTGCCGATCAGGTCCGCCAGGCGTTCCGGAAGGGGCTTTCCCTCCGACAGGCTAACGGCGTGGACGGCGCAGCGCAGAAGGCGGGCCGTCCTGTCCGCCCAGTCCTCTCCGTCGAAGTCCACCCGGTCCCGGGGATGTTGAAGTAGGGCCGCCAGTGGTCGTGCACCGCGACCCCGGTCGCGTCCGCCATCACGCCGCCGCGGCCCGCGCCCACGCGGAAGTGGGCGGCCTAATGAAATCTTCCTGTTCAGTAATGTTTTCGGTTCTTCCCGTCGGCGATGTCGAAGGGCGTATCAGTTGAGCAACGACTCGAGGCTTTCGCACTGAACAGCGTGCTTTTCAGGGTTCGTGTCTCGCAGTTTCAGGATGTTGCGTACCTTCCACTGGACGGCGGGCAGGTTTGCCGCGGAGGGTAAGCCGACGGCGTCGAAGTCTGGTTCGCCACGGACCAGCGTGCGCAGAAATTGCGCGGCACTATCGATCAGGCGGGACTGGACATCCTCGATGAGTCTGGCCCGCACTTGCTTCAGCTCAGCGACGCTGACCGCATCGACGGTCATGCCGGAGAATTCCGCTTCGAAGACGTTTGCCAGCGGAATGAGGTTCGGGTTCAGCAATTCATGCGGGGGACGGTTCGAGCTTGCGACATAGACGAGGAAGGCCCGGAAGAGGTCATCCGTGATGCCCTCATTCTCGTAGAGCGGCTTCACGTCGAACAGATCACGCGGGTGCTGACGGTCAAGCGCCGCACGGAGTTTGCCGGCATAGAGGTCCTCGAACGCGACAAGCAGTGTTTCTGCGAATCCGAATTCGTCCTCGACCGATGGCGACACGCGTTTAATTTCTGGCTGGAAGACCACGCCGCGCGTCACCGGCGACGTTTCGACCTTCACGGTCGCAGCGCCCCGCTGAAACAGGACGCGGGTGGCGCCACCGCCTGCGATCCGGGTTGCCGTCACGTCTCTCATATTTGATCCGGCCGAGGCGATGCGATCCATGACGGAGTCGATGTCCATGAGAGACTGCGCACGTTCCCTGATCGGCAGGAAGGCCAGATCGACGTCGACCGACAGGCGCGGAAGATCACGATAGAACAGGTTGATGGCCGTGCCGCCTTTCAGGGCGAAGTCTTCCTCTGCCGCTACGGCGGGCAGAATATCCACGAGCAGCCGGACCTGATCGATGTATCGCTCACGCGCCATTGGCAGCCTTTCGGTCCGGCATCAGTTCTGGCGGCACGGAGATGGCGTAACGTGGATGGAAGTGGCCGTTCGCAAAGAGGGCGCGAGGCCCGGAACCGAGGTCGAACCGTTCTGGCGACAAATGACGACGCCAGGCGTGTCCGTGCCTGTCGGCAAAGACGAAGAAGAGCCGCTTGACCTTGATGCTGGTGCAGGACGCCAGCAGTTTTTCCAGTCGGCGGGGGCGCGCGGATGCGAGGCCTTCAAAGACCGTATCGACGATATGAACGCTCTCATGCCTCGGCAGCTCATCCAGCAGTTCGAGGATGGCGCGTTCCGGCGTTGAACATTTCAGTGGACCAACGGGGGAGCCGACCTCCGTCGTTTCTTCATCGGCGCTCATGTCGAACAGTTTGGCACTGTGCAGCCTGTAGCGATCCGAATCATCCAGCCGCTTGAGCCAGGTCGGATGCGCTTCGCCATAAAGGTGGACATCTTGATCGCCGCGCATCGGCAGATAATGAGTGAACCCATGCAACTCCAGCGCAGTCCGTCCGCCGACGACCGATGAATAGTCCATGACGTGCTGCAGCGAGCGCACGACAAGCTGCCACTCGGCGCTGTTTGAGGCCGTCCCTGACCGACGGTAGAGGCCGCGCACGACAGGTTCGAGCCAGCCGCTGTCTATGTATTTATGGGCGAGCATGCGCGTCACGCCATGACGTTCCAGCGTCGGCGTATCGACCAGCCGCCCCGGCAGGACTGCATCCAGCAACCACTTTAACTTTGTCTCGTTTTGTCGCCTCATGGGATACAAAATAGCGGATTTTCGAAATTTATCAAGCAGGGAGTTTTGAATATACCTCACTTGGTATACCCAAGGGATACGAAAATCGCTGAGATCGAAACACGCTGGGTGGAATGAAGACGCTTTCCAACACGACATCACTCGCGGCCTTAGAGCGCGTTCATAACGACGAAGCCGACACTCTTGGCGGACTCTATCGCATGACGGTCGGACAAATGGGCATAGCGCTGCGTGGTCTCAGGACGGCTATGACCGAGCAGTGTGTCGATGACCGGGAGCGACAGGCCGTTGGCCAGCGCGAAACGCGCAAAGCTGTGCCGGAGATCGTGCTTCCTGACATCCGGCAGGCCCGCTTCCTCGCGAACAAGTCTCCAGACCGCCTGCGTCCCGCAATAAGGGCCTGTGCCCGCATTGTTGAGAAAGACCCAGGTTGGGTGCAGTCGCGGCAAGCCTTTGAGAATGCCTAGGACTTGCGGCGAGATTGGCCGGATCGACCGGCCTGACTTGGTCTCTTCAAACCGGAAGAAGGAGCGGTCGAAATCGATCTCGGACCATTTCAGCTCTTCGATCTCCTTGGTCCGCGCGCCTGTCATGAGCAGCAGACGGATGATCGTCACTCCGGTCACACGCCGATCCATTTGCTCCCACTCATCAAGGCATTTGCCGAGACGGTGGGCCTCGGCCACAGAAAGGTGGCGTTCTTTCTTGCCATCCGGCGCGAGCCTGAGATTGGCCGCAACATTCTGGTCCACGAAGCCGATATCCTTCATATAGGCGAAGACGCTCTTGAAGCTGACCATTGTTCGCTTCGCCGTACCGGTCCCGCCCGTGGCTCGGCGAACCCCATGCTTCTTGGTCTTCTGAACCACAGCCGTCCGGCCAGCGGTGATATCATCACGCAGCAAGTCGACATCCCGGCGTGTGAGTTCACGAAGCTTCTTGTTGCCGATTGCAGGGATGAGGTGCGCATCTATCCGGCTCATCTCATTCTTGATGTTGCGCGGGTCTCTGGCTTTCCCTGTTCGCCGATTGCTGCGCGCCGCTTCGGCGTGCCAGATCTCGATGGCTTTTGCGACGGTGATGTCCGCTTTGGCCTTGGCGGCAGCATCAATCTCTTCCCGGCGATCCTCGCCAAGGCGGGCATTGGCGAGATAGACCTGAGCTTCCTTGCGCGCCATCTCACACGTCATCGTATTGGAGGCGGCAATGCTCACCCGTTTCTGTTTTGCGCCGCGCCCGACGCCAACCCGATAGGACACGATGTAGGCCTTGCGCCCAATCGCGGCAATCCTGAGACCAAATCCGGGAAGCTCCTTGTCCCAGATGATGTAGGGCGACTTTTTTCGGGACGGCCAAATCGACGACACGCTTCGTAATCTTGACCTTTTTTCCTGTTTTTGACATCCAATCCTCCGGTTTGTCCGGTGGCGACTGGGTTTCCTGACCCCGGCGCCACTCCGAAGCGCAACGCCGGGCCCTTTCCGGAGCGAGGGCGGAGCCCGAGCGGAGGAAAGGGCCCGGCGTTGCGCTTTTCGCGCCCTCCGACCCCCCTGATTCCGCACGGGAATGGCCCGGTCCCTTCGAATCGGAGCGTAGCGCCATCCGCCAGGCGGCGCAAGGCATGCCGACAGGTGCGCCGGGACGGCCCGCGGCGCGTGGGGGACGATCCGGCCGGACGGGGGGTCCCTCAGGGAGGCCGCGCCCGCAGGAACGCCTCCGCCGGCGTCAGGCAGGCCAGGACCCTGCGCGGACGCGCGTCCGTGCGGTCCTGGACGGCGCTCACCTCCGCGTCCGTCACTTTCCGGAAGTCCGTGCCCTTGGGAAGGTACCCCCGCACCAGGCCGTTGGTGTGCCCGGTCGGGCCCCGTTCCCAGGAGTGGTAGGGCCGCGCGAACAGGAAGTCAGCGCCGAGCGCCCCGGCCACCCGCGCGTGGTCGGCGAACTCCTTGCCGCTGTCGGCCGTGACCGTGTGGACGGGGAGGGATCCGAGCATGCGCGTCATGGCCGCGCCGACCGCCGCCGCCGTCTTCCTGCCGGGCCTCTGGAGAAGGGTATACTTCGACGCCCTGTCCACCAGCGACACCACGGCGCCGCTGTGGCCCGCGCCCACGATCGTGTCCGCCTCCCAGTCGCCGACCCGCGCCTTCGCCTCCACCAGCGCCGGGCGCCCGGGGATGTCCACCCGGCCCGGGATGTGGCCCCGGCCCGCGTGGGCCCCGCCCTTCCGGTTCGGCCTCTTTCCCCGGCGGCGCAGGTGCCGCCAGAGCTGGCCCCCGGCCCTGCGGTCGGCGTGGACGTGCCGGTAAATCCACTGGCGCCCCGCCACCGGGTGGCCCTCCAGGCGCAGCCGGCCGGCGACCTGCTCCGGGCTCCAGCCCCGCACCAGCCGCCCCTCCACCAGCGCCACCGGCTCCGGCGTCATCTTCCCGGGCACCGACGGGGCCGCGCTGCGCCGCCCCTCGGCCAGCCGCTGCGCCTGGGCGTGCCGCTGGCCCCGGGCTCCGCCGTTGCGCCGGATCCCGCGCGGGACCGATGACGGACTGCGCCCGAGCTGGCGGGCGATCGCCCCGCCGGAAAGCCCGCTTTCCATCAGGGCGTGGATCTGGCATCTCTCGGGGTAGGTCAGGTGGCGGTAGCCCTCGGGCATGGCGGTCTCCTTCCCGCAACGAAGGGACTGTCGCCGCCATCCGGCCGATTCGCAACATCATGCGTCGATACGACCACCATTCACCCACATCGGGTGTTGCACTTCACTGTGGAACGGGGGTGACTTTTGAGTCAGCACGGAGTCGGACAAATAAATCCAAAAACTCCAGTAACTGCGGGCCATTCAGCCCGAATTTGAGTCAGCACCATGTCAGCACCGCGAGCCGTAAACGGCTCCAATTTCTCGTAAGGTCTCGCAAAGCCGCGACCCTCAAAAGCCATCATAAAGCGCGCTAAGCGCTTGTCGTAAAATGTTTTTTGCAAGAACTCGCAAGGTACCGCTGACTCTCGCAAACATGGTAGGGTCAAACTACAGAAGCAGCGGCAACCGGGCGTGACGTGCGGCTCCAGCGAACCTGCCGCAGGATCTGGACATTCCGGAACCGGCTAACCGACAATACCGATTGGAGCGCCGGGCAACGGGAGCCGAAGGACGGCTCCAGAAATGACAGCCATGACTGGAGTCCCGAACGTGATCCAGAAATATGGACGTTTATGATATACCCAACGTCCATATCGATATTCACAGTCGCCCATGTCGCGATGAATCCGCAATGACTGCATCAAGGGAGATTTTCCATGACCACACTTGTGTTCGTCCAGCTACGCTGCAGACCCGGGACCACCTACCGGGTTGCCGAGGAGATCCTGTTACGCGAAATCCACTCCGAGCTCTATTCGACGAGCGGGGCGTATGATATTCTGATAAAGCTATACGTTCCTGAAGAGGAGGATGTGGGTAAATTCATCAACGATCACCTGCTTGATATCGAAGGCGTGGAGAGATCCTTGACCACACTCACTTTCAGGGCCTTCTGAAATTTCTCCGTGACCTTTGCCGTGTGGACGGGCCCGCCGGCTTTCGTGATGGAGCCCGGCCCGGAATTCAACCCGAACATACGAAGGAGGGTGCGGCAAAACCCGCGATCCGGATGAATGGTGCAAGCATCAAGATCGGCGATCCCCTGATTCGCGTGGCGGCCAGGCAGCGCCGACCAAACCATATGGAACGAGATTCCGGGACATTGATCGAAATCGGGGCACTCCGGTGGTTACGACTTGCGGATCCCTACCCGCCTATGAGCAGGCACCAACCCATTTACCTTCCGATCTGACCGTTTTCCCGAGGGACCGCCAATCGGGCTGCGCACCGACCTCTCATAACTCTCCGCGCGCCATGGCCTCTGAACAACGTATCCGTGCCCACGCGCCGATCCGAGCCACCGGCCCGGGCGGCAGGCGACTCGGGAGTGGTGCGGACAGAACACGGTCAAGCGACTCGGAGCCGATTCCGCAGGCGAGTTCGGCCACCGACATTCCCGCAAATGTTCCTCTCGCCGTGCCGAGTCCGTTCTGGCAGCAGGCGGAGAATAGCCCTTCCTCCAGTTGACGGATCACTTGCACTCCGTTCAGACTCAGACAAAGACGCCCGCCCCAGCGGAATTCCATTCCGACACCTCCCAGCATCGGGAAGCGGGCCGCGAATGCCCGGTCATGGCTACGGGCGGCGTAGTCGAGTCGCCTCGCGTCGGCCTGCATCGATGGATCGAACGTAAACCGGCAGCGAACCACGATCCGGTTCCCGCCGGTTCCGGAAACCCGCCGGACGGTCGTGCCCAAGGGATCCGCCGGCGTTACACCCCAAACCGGCTTTCCACCCAGACGCCTGACCTCATCCGGGGTCAGCGCCCGCGTCATCGAAGCATAGGTGAAAACATGCGCCAGTCGACCGGGAACGAAGCCGTAGCTGTTCAGGTGTCCATTCACCGCGAGAATCACGCGAGGCGAGACCACCTTGCCGCGCGGCGTTACGGCCACCCAGTCACCGGCCCGCCGCAGCTCGGTTACCGGGCTTTCCTCATGCACCGCCATACCACCGAAGCGCAGCGCCTCCGCTAGACCGCGGATATATAGGGCTGGCTGGATAACCGCGGCACCTGGCGTGAACAGCCCACTTCGATAGTAACCTATTCCCGTGAGTTCGCGCATATGTTCGGCGTCCAGCAGCTCATACGATTCTCCCATCGCGTCAAGATGCCTCGCGTAGCTGAGGTTGCGCCGATGTCCCCGCACTGTCGCCGCGGCATTGATCTTTCCCGACCTGTCGAAAGCTTCCGTACCAAGACCGCACTCCTCCGCAACGCCGGACGCGAACTCGATTGCACTGCGATTGTCCCGGGTCTGCTCGATGTCGCTGCCCAAGGCACCGCCATAGTCCTCCGACGCCAGATCGTGGGGAAGATCGACCATGAATCCCGAGTTCCTTCCAGCCGGTCCTTCACCGACCCGGGTGGCATCCACAACCACGATACGGGAGCCCGGATCCAGCTGCGAGAGACGTCGTGCGGCCGACAGTCCTGCGAATCCGGCACCAATGACCAACCAGTCGGCGGTAAGCCGCCCTTCAAGCGGAACCGCGGGAGCCGGCTCGGGCAAAAGGCGGTTCCACCCCGCAGGGCCCGGATCGACCGGCAATACTCGAACCTTCATCCTCGATTTCCCCCGGTCAGCCCCAGAATGTCTTCCCGACGGACACCTTCCGCATCCGCCAAGACGCTCCATCCGCGCCGCGACGTGGATGCGCGACCTCCGGTAAAGCGGGGCGTACACACAGTTTCCCATAATTGGAAACAGCCGCATCAGTATTCCTGCCCCGGCGCTTCGGCTGCCGGGATTTCGCGCGCACGCCTGGCAATGTAATCCCGGAGGGCCTCGTCACTCGCGGGATCGAGCATTGGCTCCTCATAATCGCTGAGCAGGCTACGGGCGCGGCGCGGCGCGGCGCCCGCTCCGTGATCTCGACGGAACCCTCGACCTGCCACTGCTCGATCAAATCATTGTCGAATAGCTCCGGCATGAAGAACGTGCGCTGGAAGTTCTCCAATGTGTGGGGGTGACCGAGATAATGCCCGCCTGGCCCTACATCGCGAACCCCAGCCAGAGCTTCATCGAGGTCATCCCACCTTATGCCCTCGGCCATACGGTAACCCATGGCGCATTGTTCCGCGTCGACGACAAACTTGGCCATCGAACAGTGCATGCCAGCCTCGTGCCATCCGGCGGAATGCCAGATGCAGTTGCAACCCGCATGAAGCACCGCCATCATCGTGGCGGCGCTTTCGTAACCGGCCTGGGCATCGAATGTCTTAGCCCCACCCGAAGTGTTCGAGGACCGCCATGGCACATCGTAATGCCGCGTCATCTGGCCAACCATGTAGTTCATGAGGTTGATTTCCGATGTCCCGGCCATCGGCGCTCCGGATTTCATCAAGACCTTGGAAAGATAATGACCATAAATCGCGGGCGCGCCCTTTCGGACGACCTGCACATACGCCATCGCGGAAAGCGCCTCCGCGTCGAGTTGCGCGACGGTCGGAGCCACGCTCGCCGGCGTATTGGCACCTCCGAGGACAAAGGGGGAGCAAAGCACGGGCTGGTTTCGCCGCGTGAAAGCCCGCATCGCGCCCAGCATCGTGCCGTCCCAGACAAGTGGCGAGTTTCCATTGCAGTTTCCCGTGACGACCGGATGGCTTTCCATATAGGCGTCACCGAACAGGAGAGCGCACATTTCCGGCACATCCTCCGCGTTCCTGGGACTTGTCGTCATACCCATGAAAGTCTTGTCGGAGTGCTTCATCGATGAATAGGTGATTCGCAGGTGTCGATGGCTCATCGGTTCCACGATGTGGTATGCGGTGGAATGAAGCGCGGG
This sequence comes from Paracoccaceae bacterium, assembly GCA_965221405.1. Lineage (GTDB taxonomy): Bacteria > Pseudomonadota > Alphaproteobacteria > Rhodobacterales > Rhodobacteraceae > JAPOUP01. The sequence continues at coordinate 1,084,383 of CBDCSE010000001.1, forward strand.
CAGCATATGGCAGAGCCTGTGGAGATCCGCCAGGTCGGCAAGGGTCAGCGCACGGCGCACATCGGAAAGATCCCGCGGGTAGGGTACGCCGGTCATCGGAACGAAAATGGAATATCCGTTGCCGAATGGCAGATCGTCGGCGGGATTGCGCACATGAAATGTGAATGCGGACGGAATACCCCTGATCAGTTCACGCACCATACCGCGGTCTAGATGAACGGTCTCGTCCCGCACATCCGCCCCAGCCCGGCACCAGTCCTCGAGCGCGACGGCGTCGCGGAACACGACACCGACCTGCTCAAGTATCGCCATCGATGCCGCGTCAATGCGCTCAATCCCCTCCCGATCCAACGGCTCACAGAGTGGCAACCGCCGCCTTAGGGATGGCAGCACGGTAACATCCAGTGCCATCCGGGCCGCCTTTCTGGCCCCACGGCCCTGACGGGCGGCACCAATGGCCGCGCTTTTCATCCCACGTTGTCCCCGTCGCGCGGGTCCGTCAGGTCGATCCAGATCACCTTCTGCTCGGTATATTGGTCATGGGCGGTCAAACCGTTGTCACGGCCACCGAATCCTGACAGCCCGTATCCTCCAAAAGGTGTCGTGATGTCGCCCTCACCGTAGCAGTTCACCGTCACGGTTCCCGCCCGAATCTCACGTGCGGCACGGATCGCCTCGCGGGCGTTCGCGGAGAATACGCACGCTGTCAGACCGTAGTCGGTGTCGTTGGCGACCGCGACCGCCTCGTCGGTGGAGGACACCTCGATCACGCTAAGGATGGGACCGAAGATCTCCTCGCGGGCACGCCGATCGTTCCGGTCAACCTCATAAATTGTGGGTTCAAGGAACGGGCGTTCCGCGGCCCCTCCGGCAAGAAGGCCATCCCGCCCGAGATATCCGGACACCTTCTCGAAGTGCTCACTGTCGATCAAGGCACCAAGGTGGTTCGCCGGATCCAGCGGATCACCGGTTTTCCAGTCACGCAGCCTGGCCAAAATAAGATCCATCAGCGGCTTCCTGACCTGCCGGTGAACGATCAGCCTCGATGTGGCCGAGCAGTTCTCCCCCATGTTCCAGAACGCGGCGTTGACGATGTGTTCCGCGACGTGATCGAGATTCTCGGCGTCCTGCATAACCAGTGCCGGGTTCTTTCCACCACATTCCAGAACCACCTTTTTCAGGTTGGAATCCGCTGAGTAGCGCAGGAAACGTCTTCCGGTATCGGTCGATCCGGTAAAGCTGACCATATCGACGCCCATATGCCTTCCCAGCACCTCACCGACGGCCGGTCCATCGCCCGGCAGAACCTGAAGAACACCTCGCGGAAGACCCGCTGCCCGCGCCAGTTCCGCCACCCGAAGAGCCGTCATGCTGGTCTGTTCGGCTGGCTTTACGATCACAGAGTTGCCTCCAGCCAGCGCCGGCCCGATTTTCCACGCGAGCATCAGAAGCGGAAAATTCCACGGAAGTACCACCGCAACGACACCGACGGGTTCCCGCAAGATCACCGAGAGCGTATCATCACCCGAAGGACCGGTCTGGCCGTAAATCTTGTCAATCGCCTCCGCATGCCATCTGATCGCGTTGACTGCCTCCGGAACGTCAACCAATTCGCAGTCCCGGATTGGCTTGCCAGACTCAAGACATTCCATGACAGCCAGTTCCCGGCGGTTTCGCGTCATCAGCCTGCAGAGATCCCTCAGCGCCTCCTTGCGGCGCGATGGATGCGTCCCCGCCCAGTGCCCCCGCTCAAAGACTTCCCGGGCCTTCGATACGGCAATATCCACGTCGTCGGCCCCTGCCGTAACCATGTGCGCCAACCGTTCCCCTGTCGCGGGGTTCAGCGTCGGCATGCGCGGCCCACTGCCTGAGCGGAAGCGCCCGTCGATGAACGGAGCCGCGGGAAAGTCCAGTCCATCGGCGATCGCCGCATATTCGGCCCGTGTGAGCAGTTCGGTCATCACCCGCTCCTCAGGTTCCAGTCCGCGGCCGCCGGATATCGGTAACGTTCGATGGGATTGTCTTCGCTCCGGCGGCTTTGACGACGGCCATGTCCATATTTCGAATCACCCCTTCAAGTTCCCGTTTCGCGTTCTTGGTAAGGGGCTGCATGGGTCTTCGCGGGGGGCCCGCATCGATGCCACGCATCGTCAATCCATGCTTTATGCACTGCACGAAAGCTCCTCCCCGCTCCAGGACCCGCATCAGTGGAAGCATTGCGGACATGATCGCACGTCCTTTCGTGAAATCCCCTTCGACAACGCAGGCCCGGTACAGCGCGATATGGGCTTCCGGCGCGAAGTTGGATCCGGCGCAGACCCAGCTTCGGGCACCCCAGGCAAAGAATTCCAGAGCCTGGTCATCCATTCCACAGCTCAGGGCGATATGCGGATAATCCCTCGCCAGCATGTGAAGCCGATCCGGATCGCCGGAGCTTTCCTTGATAGCGCAGAAGTTCGGGCTGCGACCCAGGCGGTCCAGGCATTCCTCGTCCATGTTCACGCTCATGCGTCCCGGATAGTTGTATAGCATGACAGGCAGGTTGGCCGCCCGGTCTATGGCCAGCGCGTGCAGAGCGATCTCGCGGCCGGTGGGATAGGTGTAGGGCGGCGTCGCCACCAGAAGCGCATCGGCTCCAGCCGCTTTCGCGGCTTTCGCGAACATCACGCTTTCCTCTGTCCGCATGGCTCCCGTGCCGACAATCATTGGCAGACGTCCGGCAATGAGTTTCCGCACACGGCCCATCATGTCAATGCGCTCCTCCGCCGACTGCGCGTAATACTCGCCGGTCGTTCCAGCGACAATTATGCCATCAATCCCTGCATCGATCAGGAACTCCACGGTCTCGGCCAGCGAAATCACGTTCAACGAGAAATCATCGTTCCAGGGTGTGACCAAGGGTGTATAGATTCCTTCAAACTTCATTCTGCCGCCCCTTTCATGAAGACTCCGGCATCGGCCCGAATGGCTGGCGGGTTCGCCAAAGGGAGCGCGGTCTTCCCATGCCCGGGCTCCACATCATTCCACCCAGCCGATTTCAGCACCATTGAGGAAAGGCAACCGGAATTCCAGTCCCTCCGGAAGGAAAAGATCCGGGGATCCCGCTCCGCTTCGGTTCGATCCCGATTGAGTGCGCGACCGGGTTCCGTTCCCCATAGGCGTTGACTTGTTTTGACTTTCTCGCCGACATCTGTCCCGGGAAAGTACCGTTCCATCTGCGGACACCCAGCGGCGGACCCCGCCTCGGTTTCCCCAGTCTGTTTGGGAGCGCACTCCGACGCCAGTTCTGGAAAAGGCGCATATGGCGTGTTTTGGTGAGTCGTGGGAGGATGGATCTTGAGTTCCAGAACGGCTCTGCCTCCTGAAGCGGCTGGTTGGCGTAGAGACAGGCAGGCGTTGTTCTCGCGCTGAACTAAAGTCTCACTATATGGCATAATATTCTGCATCTTCCATGAATTTCTAAATTACCGTTGATCTATACTCATCAAGCGATCAATATATGAGATATGAAATTCACTTGAAGCGATGCCCGGGTGACAAACGAAATGGCTGAGGGCGTGTTCCCGATGTTGATTTGGAACGGTGATGCTGTTGAGCCGACACAAAATGAGATGGGGCCAACGAGACTCTGAAAATCGGCGGTTGACGCCTCCTTACTCAAAGTGTGGGACCTCATACAGGAAGACGGAAAATGTCAGATCATAAAGCCGTCAATTACGATGCAGTCATTGTGGGTGCAGGGTTTGCTGGACTTTACGCCATTCACAAGATGCGGGAGCAGGCGCTCTCGATACGGTGTTTTGAGGCAGGTGATGGTGTTGGTGGTGTTTGGTTCTGGAACCGTTACCCTGGAATCCGCTGCGATATCGAAAGCATGCAGTATTCCTATTCTTTTGACAGAGATCTGCAGAATGAATGGAATTGGAGCGAGCATTACGCCCCGGGTGGCGAGATCTGCGCCTATCTGAACCATGTCGCAGACCGTTTCGACCTGCGCCGCGACATCACTTTCAACACCCGCGTAACGGCGGCGCACTTTGACGGGGAGGAGAGCCTGTGGCGCGTCACCACAGATCAGGGTGAGACCCTGACCGCACGGGTTTTCATCATGGCAACCGGCTCGCTGTCCGCGTCGCAGAAACCTGACATTCCGGGTCTGGAGGAGTTTTCCGGGGGCACCTATCATACCGCCGAATGGCCCCACGACGGCGTGGATTTTTCGGGTCGCCGGGTAGCGGTGATCGGCACGGGGTCTTCCGGCATCCAGTGCATTCCGGAAATAGCTAAGGAGGCCGGGCAACTGACCGTCTTCCAGCGGACGCCGAATTTCTCGATTCCCGCCCAAAACCGGGCCATGTCGGATGAATATCGGCAGGACTGGCGCGAAAATTACGATGAACGGCGGCGTTACGCAAAAGAGGAATGCCCCTCGGCCGTGGTGCGCGAGTTCGGGCCGCCATCTGCCAAGGCGGTCGATAAGGCGACGCGCGATGCGGAATACCACCGCCGCTGGCAGATCGGAGGCGCCGAATTCATGTCTGCCTATCGAGACATCCCGACCGATCTGGAGTCAAACGCCACAGCCGCTGACTTTGTGCGTGAACGCATTGCCGAAGTGGTGAAAGACCCCGAAACCGCTGGGATGCTGTCGCCCCACGACTACCCGATCGGAACCAAGCGGATCTGTATCGATAACTTCTATTTCGAGACCTATAACCGTCCCAACGTCCGCCTTGTGGATCTGAAACGAACCCCGATCGAACGGATCGAGGCGGGCGGTATCCGCACCAGCGCCGAGTTGCACGGGTTCGATGATATCATCCTGGCCACAGGTTTTGACGCCTTGACCGGCCCGCTGACGCGGGTGGATATTCGTGGGCGCGGGAATCTTTCGCTGAAAGACAAGTGGGCGGACGGGCCAAAGAGCTATCTGGGTATCATGGTGGCGGGGTTTCCTAACATGTTCACCGTGACCGGCCCAGGCAGCCCGTCGGTTCTGGCCAATGTGGTGGTCGCCATCGAACAGCATATTGAGCTGATTGCGGATTTACTCGTCCATATGGCCAAGACCAATGTCGACCTGATCGAACCCGAACTGCAGGCCGAAGCGGATTGGGGCAATGAGGTTAACGCGGTGGTCGGGAAGACCCTGTTCAGCCACTCCCCAACCACCTGGTATATGGGCGCGAATATCCCTGGCAAGCCGCGGGTTATTCTGCCGTATGCAGGCGGGTTCCATAACTATCTGCGTATCTGCAATGACATGGTTGCCGATGGTTATCGCGGCTTCCGGTTTTCCTCAGTTAACGAGAATCGACTTCAGGACTTCTGAACGACGGCACGTCGGGGGCGCTGGCGCGTTTCCGCGGCTCCGTCTTGCACGCGAACCAATGGGGCTATCCGATGCCACTTCATCCTTTTGTCATTCAGATGCTCAAGCAACTTAAGGACCGGCCAGCGATGTGCGAGGGCACACCGGAGGAGGGGCGAGCGATGCTGGCCCAGACGCGCGCGGTTTATGGCGATGGGCCCGAGATGGTCCAGGCTGTCACGCTGAGCCTGCCCTCGCGCGGCGGCGATCTTGCGGCACGGTTGCTGGTGCCCACGGATGATCCCGCTGGGTTAATCGTCTATTTGCACGGCGGCGGATGGGTTGTCGGCTCAATCGGGGACTTTGAGGCGCTGGGGCGCTGTCTTGCGCTGGCCAGCGGCTGTGCGGTCCTGCTGCCTGAATATCGGCTGGCGCCTGAATATCCTTTCCCGGCAGCTCTGGAGGACACGGAGGACGCTTTACTGTGTTGTTCCGACGAAATGGAGATGCGCTTTGGTAAAGCCCTGCCGCTGATCGTGGCGGGGGACAGCGCCGGAGGCAATCTGGCCGCCGTGACGGCGAACCGGCTGGCGGATCGGCTGCCGCTGGCGATGCAGGTCCTGCTCTATCCAGTCACCGATTGTGACTTCACGCGACCCTCTTATGCCAGATATGGGTCGGATCTCCCGCTGACCGCGCCGGATATGCGCTGGTTCTTCGAACTTTACGCTCCGGATGGTGATTGGACACGGCCCGATATATCCCCGCTCCGCCAACCCGATCCAGGCGCGGCTCCGCCGGCATTGGTTGTGACTGCTGAATATGACGTGCTGCGGGATGAGGGCCGTGCCTATGCAGCGGTGCTGAAGGCAGCTGGCGTGCCGGTGAGCACACGCGAGATGGCAGGCATGCCCCACGGCTTCATCCGCTGGCACAATCTGATGCCCGAGGTTCAGGCCGAAATCACCGCCATAGGGGCTCAAATCGCCCGTGCCTGTTCTGAAACCGTGAAATCCTAACCTCAAAGACTGGACCAGACCATGCCACTTCTGCCTGACACCACCCATGTAATTCTTTTGGATATGAACGCGCCTCCCGAATTTGCCGCAACCTTTAACGCCTGGTATCACGACCGCCATTTGCCCGAGATCTGTGCGCTGCCCGGTGTTCTTTCGGCCACACGACTGAACGATGTCGAGGACACCAACCGTACCCTCACGCTCTATGAACTTTCCGATCCCAGTGCGTTTGAGACACCTGAGTTCGTCGCCTGGCGTGAGGAATCCGAGGATACGCGTGAGATGATGGGAAAGATCGCGATGCGGCCCCGCACGCTGGCCAGCGTGATCGGGCAGCATTCGCCATGAAGGTCGATCCGACGAGCGCATTCTCACTGGCCGGGAAAACGGCTCTGGTGACGGGGGCGTCCGCCGGGCTTGGCCGCCATTTCAGCGCGGTACTGGCGCAGGCCGGGGCTGAGGTGACATTGGCCGCGCGCCGCGTGTCCGCATTGGAAGAAGCGGCTGAAGCGATCCGGGCCGGAGGCGGCAGGGCCCATGTCACCACGCTGGATGTGACGGATCAGGCCAGTGTCGATGCGGGGTTCGCCGAAAAGGCCTTTGACATTGTCATCAACAATGCCGGTATCGCCCATACCGCTCCGGCGCTGGAGGTCACGTTCGAAGACTGGAACCGGGTGATCGACACCGACCTTAGCGGCGTCTTCCGCGTAGCGCAGGCGGCAGGTCGCGGGATGGTTGCTGCGGGCCGGGGCGGGTCCATCCTGAATGTCGCCTCGATCCTTGGCCATCGGGTCGCAGGCAATGTCGCGGCATATGCCACGGCGAAAGCGGGAGTGGTGCAGCTTAGCCGCTCCCTCGCGCTGGAATGGGCGCGGCATGGTATCCGCGTGAACGCGCTGTGCCCCGGCTATATTAGGACAGATCTGAACCGGGATTTCTTTGCCACCGAAACCGGTAAGGCACTGATCAAGCGCGTTCCGCAGCGAAGGCTGGGTCAATTAGGGGATCTGGACGGGCCGCTATTGCTACTGGCGTCGGATGCGGGAGGCTACATGACCGGGACCGAGATTGTTGCCGATGGTGGACATCTCGTCTCGTCGCTCTAAAGGATAGCTTTCATGGATTTCACAATCTCCCCCAGAACCGAAGATTACCGCGCCCGCATCGCCCGGTTTGTGGAGGAAGAGGTCCTCCCGCTTGAAGGAGATCGTGCCAATTATGACCCCCACGAGAACATCCGCATGGCGGTGCTGGCCCCACTACGCGAAAAGGCCAGGGCTGAAGGTCTCTGGTGCCTGCAGCTAAAGAAGGAAACAGGAGGCCAGAACCTAGGGTTCATGGGCATGGCCGTTTGCTATGAGGCGATGAATCGCTCGATCTTCGGACCGATCATCTTCAATTCCGCTGCGCCGGACGATGGCAATATGCAGGTGCTGGAAAAGGTCGGGACGCAGGCCCAGAAAGAAAACTGGTTACAGCCGATCGTGAACGGCGACGTGCGCTCGGCCTTTGTGATGACGGAACCGGCACCCGGCTCGGGTTCGGACCCTGCCGGGATGATGCTGACCAAGGCCGAACGGACCAATTCAGGTTATGTGGTGAACGGGCGTAAATGGTTCATCACGGGTGCCGAGGACGCGGATCATTTCATCCTGATTGCCCGCACGTCGGACGATCCGCGCAAAGGGCTCTCGGCTTTCCTCCATCACGGGGACATGCCCGGTTTCCGCATCGAACGCCGCATCCCGATCATGGGACCGGAGGAGCACGGCGGCCATTGTGAACTGGTCTACGAGAACGTGGAGCTTCCCGCCGGGAACCTGTTGATGGAGGAAGGCGACGGACTGAAGCTGACGCAAATCCGGTTGGGGCCCGCGCGGCTGACCCATTGCATGCGCTGGCTTGGCCTGTCGAAACGCTGTGTCGAGATCGCGGCGTCTTATGCGTCAGAGCGGATCGCCTTCGGTCAACGCCTTTCCGAGCGCGAGAGTATCCAGATGATGATCGGTGATCTGGCTATGCAATTGGAGATCGGTCGCATACTGGTGATGAAAGCCGCTTGGGAGCTCGACCGGGGCGGCTTTGCCCGCAAGGAGGTCTCGATGGCCAAGCTCCATGTGGCGAACCTTCTACACAAGGCTGCTGATACCGCAATCCAGATCAACGGCGCGCGGGGTTATTCCAAGGACACGCCGCTGGAATGGATTTACCGCTACGCAAGGCAGGCGCGGTTGGTCGATGGCGCGGATGAGGTGCACAAGATGGTCCTGCACCGCAGCATGGAGAAAGAGGGCAGCGATTTCTGGTCCTGGGACGTAGCGGAGAACTGATCCTTGACCATCGACCCCTTCCTCGCTGCACGGCCTGCGAATTTCAAACCGCTGACGCCGCTGGATTTTCTGGAACGCGCCTTGGTTGCCCATCCCAACCGCGATGCCATGCTCTGGCGCGGCAGGCGCTGGAGCTATGGGCAGTTGGGCGGCATCGTGGCGGATATGGCCGAGTGGCTTGAAGGCCAGGGGATCGGGTGTGGAAATGTGGTCTCGGTCATCTGCCCCAACCGGCCCGAGATGCTGTCGGCACATTTCGCCGTACCGATGCGCGGGGCGGTTCTGAACTCGGTGAATACGCGGCTGGACGCGGACACGGTAGCCTACATCCTGAGCAATTCCGGCAGCCGATTGATCCTGTGCGACCCGACCTGTCGCGCCATTGCCGAGCAGGCTGGACAGGCGGCGGAGGTGCCGTGCGTTTGCTTGGCAGAGGATGGGTGTGACAGTGCCGCCGGGCTCGCGCTGCTGGAGGCTGCGCCGCGCGTGTCTGTCGACCTCTGCGCCCATATCGCGGATGAATGGCAACCGATCGCGCTCAACTACACCTCGGGCACAACCAGTGCGCCCAAAGGGGTGGTGCTGCATCATCGCGGCGCCTATCTGAACGCGCTTGGTAATGTCATGTCGCTGGGATTCGATGCAGGCACGGCCTATCTGTGGACCTTGCCGATGTTTCATTGCAATGGCTGGTGTCATACCTGGGCCGTGACAGCGGCGGGAGGCCTGCATATCTGCCTCGATCGGGTGGACCCCGATGACATCTTTGACCTGATGTCCGGCGCGGGCGTCACTCATATGTCCTGCGCACCGGTGGTGCTCTACATGCTTCTGGGCAGCGAAGCGCGGGCCAAACGCGACGCGTCCGAACCGGTGGTCGTGGCCACGGGCGGGGCCGCGCCGACCTCGGCCCTGATTGCTGAAATGGACGCGCTTGGGTTTGATCTCATCCACCTTTACGGGCTTACCGAGAGCTTCGGGCCTGTCAGCCTGCGTATCGTCGACGGTATCGAACGGTTGCTCGACACCGACGGCCGTACGCGCCTTTTGGCGCGCCAGGGTGTGCGCCATGTCACGGCGGGCCGGATACGGGTTCTGGATCAGGGCGGCGTGGATGTACCCGCCGACGGCGCGACGCCGGGCGAGATCGCACTCGTTGGCAACACGGTGATGGCGGGGTATCTGGGAGATCAATCCGCGACCGAAGACGCCTTCAAGAGCGGTGCCTTTCACACTGGCGACATTGCCGTGATGCATCCCGGTGGAGAGATCGAGATCCGCGACCGGGCCAAGGACGTGATCATCTCCGGTGGGGAGAATATCTCGAGTATCGAGGTCGAGGGACTGCTGCACAGGCACCCAGCGGTGATGCTGGCGGCCGTCGTGGCCATGCCCGATCCGAAATGGGGTGAGATCCCTTGCGCCTTTCTCGAACTGAAGCCGGGGCAAAGCGCGACACCCGAGGAGTTGGACAGCTTCTGCCGTGATCGCATGGCCCATTTTAAGGTGCCGCGTATGTTTCTGTTTGAAGAACTGCCGCGCACTGCCACCGGTAAGATCCGAAAGGTCGAACTGCGCACACGGGCGAAAGAGTTGCGCTATACTCATTGAACTGGACCGTACTCGGTCTGATTCGCCCTCCACCGCGTAACCGGATCCGTTATCCGACCGTGCGGTGGTCCGTCAGGGGCGATCACCCGGTATCTGTCGGTGACGGATTCCACGATGGCCTCCCGTTCCCGGGGCGGGGTCTCGTCGAGGAACCGGAAAATCGCCCCGCTTCCGGAGTGGGCGCGCTCCAGCCCCTCGAGCAGCCGCAGGGCGGTCCCGGCACCGGCCCGCTCGTCCCCGCCCGGCGTGGGTTTCAATCGTTCCCGGATCCAGCGCTCCGCAAAGGTCCAGCCGCCGCCGGGCCCGTGGTGGGCCTGATCGCTGGCCCGTCTGACCGGAGGGCCCGGCAAATTGCCAGACGGCCCTGCCATTCTGGGTGAACCGCGTCGGGGAGGAAGATGGCCTCGTCGGGCGCGTGTCCCCCGTCGGGCGTTCATAATGCCTGACAAAGGCTTACTGCGCCGCCCTGCCGGCTGACACGGCAGTGGTCCCGGCTTCACGTACCCGAATCCCGGCCCGTGCATCAGCCTGACCGCGCGTTTCCGGGATGGATGGACCGTTCCGATAATCATGCCAACCCTTAAGGGCGAATTCGGGAAGCCATCTATATTGGCGATCAAACACCCTCAAACGCGGGTCGCGCGTAGCTTACGAATGTCCACATGGTCACCCCACGCCGTTCACTACACAGACCGGCACGCCTGCCCAGATAGGTTTCAGCGTATCGCCTGTTCGCCGTGAACTCCGCCAAGTCCCCATCATCCCTGAACCAAAGCTCCGTCACCGCGTCATAATTGTAGTCCGGTTGGCGGTCCCAAACGTGGTTCACTACCGCGCGCCGGTCACTGCCCGCCACCAATGCCCCGAGCGCCGCCTCCAGATCACTGGCGAAATCCTCCTCTGGGACGTCCCACCTGCGTTTGAGGAAATTTACCAGAACCCGAGGTCGCATGGCACCCTCGTTCGCGACCACGCCTTTGGCAAACAGGGAGGAATGCCGGACATAGGCGTTGAAAGTTTCCAATTCATCAGGGAACATCACCCGGTGAATGTCATCGAGTTGAAACAGTTCCTGCTGCGCACCGTGATGGGTCATATTCAGGATATTCACCCCGTCATAGTCGAAACTGGCCGCTGGCAAAATGGAGCGGTCATAAACGTTCATACACTGTGCCACCTGGGTGAACTTCGGGCGCAGCTCCGGCACCGTCGCACCAAGCAACGAATGCTGACGCCAACGCTCACGGAACTCTTCGATTGAAAGCCGCGGATTGCGTTTGGGCAAGTAGATCAATCTCGGAATGCTGGCGTCGGTCATGTCCCGCCCCCTCTCAGGTTTTGGATGTCAGCTGCTGGCCATCAGCCGACCAAGGTGGAATTCGGATGTGCCCCAAAGATGTGGAAAGGCCAGCGCCTCGGCAAACAGATGCCCAATCGTGTATCCGCTGGTGATTCCCATTCCGCCATGAAGATGGACGGCGTCGCCAAGAATATCCGTGGCGATCTCGCTGAGTCGCAACTTGCAGGAAGACACGGCGCGGGCCCGATCTGGTCCGTCCGCGGCGGACAGTCCGTAATGCAGGAGCGAACGGGCTTCCTCCGAAGCGATCAGTAAATCGACCAGTCGGTGTTGGAGGGTTTGAAACTGCGCGAGGGGGCACCCGAATTGCTGACGCTCTGCAAGATAGGCCAGAGTCAGTTCAAAGCCCTTGCGCATGGCGCCGACGATTTCTGCGCAGGCGGTCAATGTGCCAAGGTCAAAACCCGAGATCGCGGCCTCTCTGGCCACGCCACCAGAGGCGAGAACCGCGTCTTGCGGCAGTCGCGCCGCATCGAAACTCAGATCGGCCAAAGGCTGCCTGCCCGTGCTGCGATAACCGTAAAGCGTAACGCCCACAGTCTTCGCCGGGACGGCCAGTAGGCCAAATTCACCGTTCATGGTTGCCGTGCAGATAATCAGCTCCGCCTTATCCCCACCAACTAGGGCGAGCTTCCGGCCTGTCACTTCGATTTGGCCATCTGCCCTGGTCACCGCCTGCAATTCAGGTGCCGCATCCGGTCGGTCATGCGGGCTTTCAGCCCAGGCGAAGCCGTATTGCAGGCCATCTGCCATCTGCCCCAGATACTCCGCACCGTCCGGCACAGTGCGCAGGCACCCAACCGCCGCCGCCACCCCGGCCCAGGAAAGTGGCAGCCCTTCGCGCCCCAGTTCCTCCGCAATCAGCGCCAGTTCAATCGAGCCGCCGCCAATTCCCCCTGCCTCTTCGGGAATTCCGGCCATGGTCGCGCCAAGCCCGACCATCTGGTCCCAAAGCGTATCGCAGGAGAGGTCCGGCGCGGACAAGACGCGCCGCAGGCTGTCCTGCATCATGACCTGTTCTTCGCTATAGTCGAACCGCATGGCTTGCTCTCAGGATAGTGGCCGCACAGCGGTGTTCCAGATAATCGAACGCTGTATTTCATTGCTGCCGCCGAAGATCGAGGACGCGCGCCAATAGACCGCTTGCGCAGCGAGGCCAATCATGGAGTCGGATGCGCCCATGGGACGGACGACGTTCAAGTCATCCGGATAATCGGCTGCCGACCAAAGCCCCATCACCTGACGTTCCAGCAGCGACACGGACAGGAGCAGTTCCGACCCACGGATTTTCAGGGCCGAGGCAGTATCCGCAGCCTCACTGCCGCTTTCGGCATACAGTGCCCGCAGGGCGAACCATTGCAACGCGGTAACCTGGATCGAGAGCCGAGCCAGTTTTTCGCGCAAAGCCTCCGTCAGCTTGCCCTGCGCCTTGGCCATTTCACGGATACGGCCAAGATAGCGTTCCAAACGGCCCACATGGGCGTTCCAGGTGCGCTCGTGATCGAGCAGGAACTTCGTGTAGGCCCAAGCGGCGTTCTCCTCACCGACCAGATGGTCTTTATGCACGCGCACATCGTTCAGAAAAACCTCGTTGACGATATGCCGCCGATCGATCGTCTCGATCTTGCGAACCTCAACTCCCGGATCATCCATCGGCAAAAGCAGCATGGAAATCGCACGGGAAGGTTTTTCGCCTGCCCCTCCTGTACGGGCCAGACAGACCATGAAATCGGCATATTGCGCATCACTTGTCCAGGTTTTCTGACCATTCACGACGTAATGGTCACCCTCCGGCACAGCCGTGGTGCGGAGGTTCCCCAGATCGGACCCGGCCTGGGGTTCGGAAAAGCCCTGGCAGAAGAAAATCTCACCGGAACGGATGCCGGGAAGGAACCGTTTCTGCAGCGCGGTGCTACCAAATTCGATCAGGACCGGGCCGACCAGATGCAGCGCAATGACGTTGTAATCGGGCGCATCGGCCAACGCGTATTCACGTTCCCAGATGAAACGTTGTGCGGGCGTCCAACCTGTTCCTCCATGGCTGGCAGGCCAATCGTAAGCAACCCAGCCTTTGTTGAGCAGGATACGCTGCCAGGGTTCGACATCCTGCCGCGAGAGGTGAAAGCGTGTGCGATAGGCCCGCGCGATATCAGGCGGTAGATGATCACGAAGAAAGGCGCGGGCCTCGGCCTCAAAAGCGCGATCCTCGTCTGAAAAGCACAGGTCCATGTCTAGCCTTTGCAGCGTCCGAATTGCGGTTCACGCTTTTCCAGAAATGCGTCCACAGCCTCATGATGATCAGGGTCGTAGATTGACTCGATCTCCATCTTCAGGTGGGCATCAACCATGGTCGTGGCGGCCGTGCGCAGATGCATGTTGAGCGCTTTCTTGGTGTAGCGGATTGCGGTTTGCGGACCACTGGCCAACCGTTTGGCAATCTCGGCAACCTTGACATCCAGCGCCTCCTCGTCGGCAGCTATGTGGTTGATCAGCCCCATTGCCTTTGCCTCTGGCGCGGTGATCGGATCACCCAGAAGCAACGCCTCCTTGGCGCGGGGCAAGCCCACCGCCAATGGCCACAAAAGCGCTCCGCCGTCACCTGCGACAAGCCCCACATTCACATGTGGATCGGCGATCTTGGCGTGCTCAGACATCACGAGGATGTCGCATAGCAACGCAAGCGTAGCCCCTAAACCCATGGCATGACCGTTCACCCGGGCAATCACTGGTTTGTCCAGTTCAATCATGTTGTGCACGATGCGGCTGGCCTCGGCAAAGAGCCTGTTATGGCGGACGTGGTTAAATCGGTTCTCCTTCAACTCACCCAAATCGCCACCAGCCGAAAATGCGCGGCCAATGCCGGTCAGCACCACCACATGGGTCTCATCGTCGCCAGGCAACTCCCGAAACAATCGGTCGAGTTCCGTGTGCAGTTCGGGCGAGACCGCGTTCATCGGTGGGTTATCCATTGCCGCAGTCAATATATGGCTGTCACGCAGAATTTCGATCTTTTCGTAACCTTCGTACATTGCTTAATCCCCGGAATGGATTTCACGCAGCGTTGATTTGCTGATCTTGCCGGACGGCAGGCGCGGGAGGTCTTCGACAAAAGCCACCGTCTTTGGAGCCTTGTATCGGGCGATCTGTTCCTGGCAAAAGGCGATCAATACAGTCTCGGAAAGTGTTGACCCATCCTCGCGGATCACCACGGCCTTTACCGCCTCGCCCCATTTTTCATCGGGCACACCAATCACGGCCACATCATGCACCTCAGGATGCAGCATCAGGGCCTCTTCGATCTCGCGGCAATAGATGTTTTCGCCGCCCGAGATGATCATGTCCTTGGTGCGGTCCACCAGATAGAGGTAATCACGTTCATCCAGATAACCCACATCGCCGGAGGCATACCAACCGCCCCGGATCACCTCGACTGTGGCAGCGGTGTTGTTCCAATACCCGGAAAACATCGAATTGGATCGGATGAACACCTCGCCCGGTTGACCAAGCGGACATTCACAGCCCTCGGCATTGAGTACCTTGATCTCTGACCCCGGCACGCTTTGCCCGACCGAAGCAAGGCGTTTGGTTTCCTCCTCCGCCCCATTCAACACGTGCAAATGTTTGTAGAGCGTTGTGATCGGCCCGATTTCGGTGCTTCCATAGATGTCACAGAAAATCGGGCCGAATTTCTCAACCGCTTCCTCCAGCACCGTAACCGGCATGGGCGCTGCCGCGTAACAGAAGGTCTTGAGACTTGATAGGTCCCATTGTGAAACGTCCTGCTCTGTCAAAATCTGCTGCACCATGGTCGGGGCCATATGCACGATCTGGATTTTCTCGTCCTGAATGGCGTCAAGCACGGCGGCGGTGTCGAAGGTACGCTGAAGGATTACCGTACCCCCGGCCCAGTGCTGGCCGATCTGCTCAAGCTGTGCTCCAACATGGAACATGGGCATCATCAGCAGTGTCGAGGTGCCGCCGGTCATTTCCATGATTACGGCGATCTTGCGCGCAACCTTGACCTCGGCGAACTGAGTCTTGATCGCACCCTTGGGTTTGCCGGTGGTGCCACTGGTATAGACCAGCCGGACATAGTCTTCAGGTTCTGGGATAAAGGGTGCGCCCTTTTCGGAACCGGAGGCCAGAAGCGTTTCAAAGTCGAGTGCCCAATCCGGAGCGTCGCCGATACAAACGAAGTGCTCCACTGAAGTCAGCTGCGTCCGGATCTGGGCGATCAGGCCAGCATACTGCGCCTCAAAGATCAGCACCTTGGGCGCCGCATCCTTGACCGTATACTCTACCTCAGGCGCGGCGAGGCGAAAGTTCACTGTCGCGGCTACATAGCCCGAAACTTCGCAGGCGGCATAGAAATCCATCCATTCCGGGCAGTTCATCGCCATCATCGCTACCCGGTCCTGCCGCCTGGCCCCAACCCCGTGCAACGCAGCGCCCAGCTTTTTGGCTCGAGTATAAAGCGCCCCATAGGTCCGGCGTGTCCCCTCACAGACCAAGGCCAGCCGGTCGGGATAGCGTCGGGCGTTGCGGGCCCACATTTTGGCTACTGTTCTCATACCCTAATCGTCACACCCGTCCTTTTCACATGTCAGCGCGCCCTGCGGCACCAATTGTCGCGTACCTGTCCGGTCGATCACCGCCGAGCCTGTCCCGACAAAAGCGCTCCCCTGCCCAAGGATTGGCAGCCCTGCCAAAGCCTCCATAGCATCGAAGGACGCCGGGGCCTCGCTATAGGCCGGGCTGAAAAGATCGAACGTGCCTTTTCCGGTCCAGACGCGAGCATACGCCCAGCGCATCATGTTAAGCACCGGGTAGTCAGCATCCATATCGCCGCCGGGACTTTGGATCAGTTTCCATCCAAAGGCTCCAGCCTCTGCGGTGGCACCACGCACGCGGTCGAGACTTTCGCCACTCAATTCGGTCAGATCAGAGACCCTACCCTGCAGCAGATTCGTCCCATATTCGGCGCAGCCAAAGCAAATGACGTCACCACTGTCTTCAACGGGGTTGATCTCTCCCATAAGCTTGGAATGCCCCATATATTCCCTGCCAGAGATCAAAGGCAGCGCGTCGCTGACCCAAAGAACAAACATATAGGGTGCGCGTACCGGACCCTCGGTGGAATGGAAAATGCAATTAGTGCTGAGCAGAACCTCGGAATAGGACCGCCCACCGATGTAATCGACCCCCTCATACTGCATCCGCGAAAGACGCAGAAATGGAGCGCCGTCCAGCTCGAAAAAGCGAGGCAGAAGGCGGATCAGGTGCTCACGCTCGGTCTCCACCGCGATAGAGATCGTATGCACACGTTCTACATGGGTACGGTCAGGGATGCGCGTCGGCCCGAACAGCGCAGGCATCAAAAAACGCTGGTGCTTCAGCAACTCGGTCATCAGCGTGGCTTCCCTGTGTTATCTCGGTCGCGGGCAGGCATTCAGCTGAACCAACCACCGTGGACTTTTACGATTTCACTGGTCATGTAGCTTGCGCTGTCGCCAGCCAGGAATGCCACCACTTGGGCGATTTCCTCGGGCCTGCCCTGCCGGTTCATCGGTACGACGGAGATCTGCTGAGCCATCTGTTCAGGCGGCAGGCATTCCGTCATGGGGGTTGCCACCAGCCCCGGCGCCACGGCATTGACGCGGATTTTATGAGGCGCCAGCACCCGGCCAAGCGACTTCGTCATCGAAATGACTGCGCCCTTGGATGTCGAATATTCCACCGTCGGGCTGCCCAATACGCCGCTGATCGAGGCGAGGTTGACGATACTGCCCCCGCGACCTTCGGCGATCAGTGCCTTGGCGAAGGTCTGGCTGAAAAAAAACGTCGCACGGGTATTGACGTCGAGCGTCAGGGCATAGTCCTCTGGCCTGACGTCCAGAAAATTCGAAGGACGAAAGATCCCGGCATTGTTCACCAGAACATCCGGCACTCCATCGTCGTCCAAAGTCTTTTCCAGCGCCGCCAGCGCGGCAGGCAGGTCGCCGAGATCGGCCTGTGCGTATGCACCCTCCCACCCTTCTGGCCTTGGACCCAGATCCATGCCGATCACCGTGGTCCCCTCTCGCCGGAAGGTCTCGCAAATCGCGTTGCCGATGAAACCCGTGCAGCCTGTTACAATCGCCTGCCTCATCCTGTTCCCCCTTATCGATAGAGCATCTGATAGGGCAGAAAGGTGGACAGCACCGGAAGGCCGATGATCAGCGCCATGATTATGATTTCGGCCACCAGGTACCAACCCACGCCACGGAAAATGGTGGTCAACGGAATCCTGTCACCTACGACACCTTTCACCACATAGACGTTCAGCCCCACGGGAGGGGTCATCATCCCGATTTCCAGATATTTCACGATGATCACCCCCGCCCAGATCGGATCAATCCCGGTCTGCTTCATGACCGGAAAAAGCACTGGCAACGTTAGCAGCATCACTCCCAATCCGTCGAGAAAACAGCCAAGGACCAGGTAAATCACCGAGATCGCAAGGATTATCCCGAGTGGACTGAGGCCAAGATTGATGACCTGCTCCGACAGGTAGAAAGGCACCCCCGCGAAGGCGAAAAACCTCGTCAACAGCATCGCGCCAATGGCCACGAAGAAGATGCTTGCTGTGCTGACCAGCGTTTCCGAAATGCTGTCACGGATCGCTTTCCATGTAAGCTTGCCGCGGGCAAAGGCGATCAGGAAAGCGAAGAAGGCCCCGAGGCAGGCCGCTTCGGTGGCTGTGGCGATACCGCCGTAGATCGAGCCGATCACGGCTATGATCAGCGTCGGCAATGGCCAGATCACGGCGAGCGAGCGCCAGCGCTCACCCCAGGTCACCTGGTCGTTCACCGGCGGAGCGATCTTCGGGCTGAGCTTGCAGCGGGTGATTACCATTCCGGAATAAACGAGTGCGGTCAGGATACCAGGGATGACGCCCGCCAGAAGCAGAGCACCGATCGAGGTGCCGGTGAACCAACCGTAAAGCACAAAAAGGATCGAAGGCGGGATCAATGCCCCAAGCGTACCGGCTGCGGCAACGGACCCGGCGGCCAGACCTGGCTCATACCCATTGCGCAGCATCTGCGGAATGGCGATACGCCCCATTGCGGCACAGGTCGCGAGCGAAGAGCCCGACGCCGCGGCAAAGCCCGCCGAAGCGAAATTCGTCGCCACTGCCAGCCCACCGGGCAGTCGAGACAGCCAAAGGCGCGCGGACTGAAACAGTCCGTGCGTCAGTTCGGTATGGAAGGTGATCGACCCCATAAAGATGAACATCGGCACCGCGCTTAGTGCCCAGTTTGCGCCGAACTCCATCGGCATGTCACCAAAGATACCCAAGGTCGCCTCGGGGCCTCGGATGGTCACCAACCCGATCAGCGACACCGAACCAAGCGCAAGCCCGATCGGCACACGCAGGGCCATCACGACCAGAAGGACGGGAATCGCTGTCAGGCCAATGGTCAGGCTATCCATGTGATGCCCCCTTACGACGATTTGCGATCTTGCCCGTGCGCCATCACGCTGCCTATAGATTCATCTCAGCCTGATGGCGGCGGAATTGCGGCTCGCCCGCGCCCGTGACGACGTAGAGCGCGTCGGAAATGGCCTGGAGCAGGAAGACGAAAAACATTACGCCAAAGCTGATGACAAGGAGCCAGCGCGCGGGCCATACCGGCAGGAAGGCAACATAGATATCCTTGAATTCCCGCACGTGGGTGGCATCGACAGCTTCGCCAAATACCAGCCAGGTCAAGAGGCCGATATAGACTATGCCGATCACACAGGCAGCCACATCCAGCGCAGCCTTGGCGCGGTCGTTGAGGCGCATGGTGAAGAGGTCGACCATCACATTCTGCCGCCGCGCCTGCACATAGGCGATGGGCAGATAGATGATTGCCACCATCATGTAAGAAGACACTATCTCAAGCGTGCCCGGGATCGGTTCGGACAAGAGATATCGTCCAAACACGTCGGCGCAGACCAGCAGCATCGTTCCGACCAGCGCGACAGCACCAAACCACAAAATCACAACGCTCAAGCGCTCAATCCAGTCTTCAAGGCGTTGCATCAGAGCCCTCCCCCTGACCCACCGGACACGGGCGGCGCGATGGATTTCCCCAATTCTGCCTCTCATATCGGCACCTAGGGGTCATGGTTTGCATCATGCATTGAGAAAATCACTCATTTACCGCACACCGGCTAACTCAGTCACGGCTGCATAGGCATCCCACACGGCATCACCGATGCGCCTGATCTTGCGGGCATCCCCGATCACCTTCACGGGCAGGCCTTTAGCCACGAGAGCCGTCTCCAGACCGCTTCCTTCAATTCGACCGGCGGCCATCAGGACCATGTCCACCGGCAAACGTCGATTTTGCCCCGTCCGGGTCGGAGTCACGACGGCTTCTCCGTTCTCAATCCCTGTGATCCGGCTGTGCTCATGCACCGTCACACTGATCGATTTTTGCAGACGTTCCAAAAGGGCGATTCGGTAAATGTATTCCGCATTCCGCGCCAAGCCATCGGCGGTGGACCGTGTCAGCAAGGCCACCTCAGCCCCGCGCGACGCTAAATGCTCTGCCGCCTCGCAGCCGGTTTCCCCACCGCCCTGCACCAGAACCCTGCGGCCGGTCCAATCCTCGTCCGCCTCAGCTTTGTCGATCAGGTAATCATACGCGCTTTGCACCGCATCCTCGGGCTCCAGCCCGGTGGAGTGGTTCCGCTCCACCGCGCCCGTGGCCAGCAGCACCGCCGTCGGCGAAATTGCCGCGATCTCATCAGGGCTTGGCATCTGGCCAAGGCGCAGGTCTATCCCGGCGCGTATCACCTTGGTCGTCAGGTACTCCAGATACCAATGCAGCTTTTCCTTATTCGGCGGCGCGGCGGCCGAGATCAGCGTACCGCCTAGCCGGTCCCGCTTTTCGAAGAGAACAGGTTTGAACCCGGCATCCTTTAGCTGCAAAGCGGCCACTATCCCGCCGGGACCAGCGCCGACCACGACAACAACCCGTCCCTGCCCCGCATCCGCCGGAATCCGCGGCGCAAGCTCATTGCCGGCGCGCACATTCTCGGCACAACCGAAACCGGTGGGTGTGTCAGGATTGCTGAGGCACCAGTTGCAGGAAGTACAGGCAAGGATATCCGAAACCCGTCCTTGGTGGGCTTTTTTGGCCCAATGTGGATCGGCCAGGAGAGGACGGCCGAGCGCGATCAAATCGGTTTCACCCCGCGCAATCGCCCCATCAGCCATTTCGGGCCAGCGGATCTGCCCCACCGCCGTCACGGGAACACCTGCCGCCGCACGGATACGGCGGGCAAGGTCCAGGCGCGCGCCTTCGGGGGCAGACATAGGTTCAATCATATATGCGAGCGACTCGCCGATCCCGGCCGAGACATGCAGCAGGTCCACGCCCGCCGCGACCAGCCGGGGTACGATCTTTTCGCTGTCTTCAATTGTCAGCCCACCCTCGACATATTCAGCGGCCGAGAAACGGTAGCTCAGCACTCGATCACAGCCTATCTCAGTGCGGATTGCCTCCACCACAGCGCATGGAAACCTGAGGCGCCGCTCGAAATCGCCACCCCAGTCATCATCTCGCCGATTGGTGAACGGTGAGAGAAAGCTCTGCAACAGATAGCTATGTGCGCCATGCAGCTCAATGACATCATATCCGGCCTTCACCGCACGACCCGCGGCTTGCGCAAATTTCTCGATCAGGCGCTCGATTTCCTCGGGCCTGAGAGCCCGCGCACCGCCATTTTCGGTATACGTGGTGGACCCAAACGGACTGGCCGAGACTGGTTGGTTGCCTTTGTTGTAATCTGGCGATGTCTGGCGCCCGGAATGATGCAACTGGATGGCAGGCGTTGCGCCCTCGGCGCGGATCAGATCGCTCAGACGTTTGTGGGCAACAATATAGCGGTCCTCATCCAGCAACAGTTGGCGGGGGTTGGATCGCCCTTCACGGCTGTCGATGCAATTGTATTCCACGGTGATCATCCCGGTTCCGCCTGCCGCCCGCTCACGGTAATAGGCGGCGGATCCTTCAGAAACCGTCCCATCTCGATTGCCCAATTTACTGGACATGGGTGCCATTACGATACGGTTGGGGATGGTTATGCCGCGGATGGTCAGGGGACTGAACAGTGCGGGAAAATCCGCTTCTCGTCCGCGGGGAGGGGTATATTTGCTGAGGATCGGGGTCATGTCCGGATATGGTCTGGCATGGTCCAGCATTCGTGGTCTATCACGGTGGGCCGCAATAAAGCCTGCCGGGGGGCAGGCAGGCCCCCCGGTGTTGATCTGGGTCATTCCACGGAGATCTGCGAATAGATGTTGTCGTAAAGCGCTTGGGTGTACCGATCCCATTGCGCGTCCGACCAGGGTGTCTCGCCGATGTCCTTGATGATGCTGTCCCACTTGGCAAAGTTTGCCTTGTAGGCCTCGACCACCGCTTGGGGGTTCTCGACGCCGCGCTCAATCGCCGCCTTGATGGCCGAGTCGAACTGGGTCTCATTGAAAGCCCGCGCCGCCGCCGCGAGCTCGTCGGATGGCTGGTTGACCACAAGGCCATGCTCAGAGGTTGCGGTGCTGACCGCCTCGTTGCGGATTCGCAAGACCTCGCGGCTGTGCTCTGTCATGGCCAACGGGATATTGTCGAGCCAGGCACGTCTGGTTTCTGCTGGAAAACCGTTCCACACATCCATGTTCACGGTGATCAGGCCATAGGCGTTATAGGTGCCCAGCGACAGCTCGGTGACGGTATTGGCCACGTCCCAAAGGTTAATCTGGGCAAAGACCGAAGCACCCAGCAGCGCACAATCGATTTGACCCCGCTGCATGGCCTCGTAAACCTCACCGTAGGTGATGTTCACCGTGGTTCCGCCGATGAAGTCGACAAAGCGTCCGATCGCGCCACTTCCACGGGTCCGGATACCTTTGAAATCTTCGGCTTCGAAGACATTGTGGTCGCGGCAGATCACGTCATAGGTATCGGTCGCCATGTTCGTCAGGAATTTGATCCCGACCCTCGCCATCTCGGCGGCGCATTGCGGGCAGTCCAGCAGCATCGTCGCCGTGGTTGTCGCCGAGGAGACAAGGGTTTCAGGACCCGGCATGTCACCGATCAGAGCCATGGCCGGGATTTCCGAGGGCGCGTAGGCGTAGATTATAATTCCCGAATCCGCTGATCCTGACGCCACAGCGCTGACCGCGTTGGTGGCCGAGGCCACGGCTCCGCCGGGAATGACCCGGAAGTTGGTGCCCTCGGGCATCGAAGGTGCTACGCGCTCAAAGTAGTTCTCCATAACCCGGTGATCCTGGACCGCCGCCGGCGAATGCGACGTGTAGATAAAGTCCTTTGCAAGAGCTGGCGTCCCGCCGACTGCCGCCGCGAGAACCGCAGCTGTTATCCTGGTTGCATTTTTCACTCTCATTTCCTCCATTTGGTTTTGGTAAACGCCTCTCAGCTGGCAAGCCCGCCAGCATCCACCGGGATGACGGATCCGGTAAGAAGTGAAGCAAGATCGCTCGCACAAAACAGAACGACGCGCGCGACATCATCAGGCTGCGCAATTCGCCGGAGCGGAAGGCTTGAGACGTAATGTTGAACAGTGTCTGGCAGATCATCGCCTTGCGCAGCAATTCCGGGTGTTTGTACCAGAGTAGGAGCGACACCCATTACGCGTATGTTCTTCGGCCCCAATTCGATGGCGAGGCAACGCGTCAGCCCCACCACTGCATGTTTTGAGGCCGCGTAATGGACGAGGTTAGCGCGCCCTCGAAGACCCGCAGTTGAGGCGATATTGATTACCACCCCGCCACGTCCCGAACGAGCCATATTGCTAGCCGCCGCATGCGCACCAAAGAAAGTGCCGTCGGCATTTATCTTCATGACCTCGCGCCATGCATCAGGCGTGATATCGAGAGCCGCCTCGAAAGGGAAAATGCCCGCATTATTGACCCAAATATCCAAATCACCGGCCCCAGCCGCAAGTGTTTGCACTGAAGCCACATCAGACACATCGCAGCGAAAGGCGGTCGCAACGGTCCTCCCCGCCTTATCATTGATGTCTGCAGCCACGTCCCGGGCTCGGGTGATGTCGATGTCCGAAACAACGGCTTCGGCACCGGCCTCGGCCAAGCGCGCGGCAATTGCGGCACCGATGCCCTGACCGGCACCGGTCACGACGGCACGCTTTCCTTTCAAGCTGATCAGGTCATGCAGGCTTGGGCAGACCGCGAAAGACATCACTGGCACCCCTTTCAGGAATATTCTCATATAATGAAAAAAAGTTTGTCAATATACCGAGATAAAGAATCTCGTTCTTACAGTAAGATTTCTACTAAGTTATTATAATTCAAAATTTTAATATAGGAAATCATCGATAATGAATACCGCTCCCAGAATATTTGATCTCACATATTGGCAATAACACGAATCCGTACAGTGTGAGAGCCATCACCGTGGCGAGTCACGTAATGGATCATCGCATGAAAAACCCTGAGGAATCCGGCTCACATGGAAGTTACGCTGAGGCTGAGCTCTCAATCCTGCACGACATCTTCAACCAAACGGCTCGCTTGACGGATTTCCTGGCGAACAATGTCGAGGATTCCATCAATCTGTCCGATCTTCACGGACGTTTCGGGTGCAGCTATGGAGATCGCGAATTTCGGCGCATTCAGAGCGCAGGGAACAAGACACGCGACGCCAAGCACGCCACTCAGGACGTTTCCATGGCTGATTGCCCCGCCACGCTTCCTTGCGTCCATGGCCAATTCATATGCGCAACCGCCCGCAAGCTTCGGGTAAGGTTCGTAGGCTACGTCCAAGGCTTGTGTGATCCGCCTGATTTCGCTTTCCTCGTATCCGGACAGCAAAGCGACGCCGCCCGTGCCAATACCTAGCGCACGGCGTTGGCCAACCTCGATCGGCAGGGCGCGCAAAACGCCACGCCCCTCCATGCGGTAGGTGCAAACCGACTCCATTCCATTGCGGGTAAGTAGATAACTGGTGTGCCCTGTCCGCGCCGCAACGCGGTCAACCGCGTGCCGCCAGGGCATGGCATCCGGCAGGTCACCATCAATGCAAAGGCTCAATTCCCAGGCCAGACGGCCGACCTTATAGCGATCCGACTCCACCGCCTTTTGCAAAAAACCCACATCCCGCAATGCGCGAACCACCCGGTGCGCCGTGGATCGTGTCAAAGACAGCTCCTGCCCGATGCTCGTCACGGACACCCCACGTCCCCCCGCGCGCGCCGCAATCCGCAAGATCTGGGCAACTCGTTGAATGGATTGTGTCCCACCTGCTCCACGATCCTCGACGGGACCGGTATTCCGCACCTGCGCATTGTTGCCCACAACGCGTCTCCTGTTTGTTGCATCCGACACAATAGCAGTATGTCATCACATGGCAATTTTCCGACCCATTTTGATCGCACATCCCGAATTTCCCGCTCTCAATTTCATCTGGGATCTCCCTGGACAGCTCTCCGGCTTCCGCGTCTGTCTGGCGAAGTGGCGATTTCCGTTCGATTCCAGCCAGTGCGAGCCGGTCAGACGAACCGACCGCAAAAATCCGAAGGGCCACAGCGCTGAGCGCATGCCTGGTTCCTTTCGCGGCCACTGACGCATCGGGTCTACGCACCATGTGCCTGACTTCACCCACAACGGGTACCGCCACCGCGTCCACAGCATCTTTTTTGTATCCCCCGGCGCCACTCCGAAGCGCAACGCCCGGCCCTTCCCGGAGCGAGGGCGTAGCCCGAGCGGAGGGAAGGGCCGGGCGTTGCGCTTTCCGCGCCCCCCGACCCCCCCGATTCCGCACGGGAACGGCTCGGTCCCTTCGGATCCGAGCCTAACCGGCACCTCCGGGCGGCGCAAGGCATGCCGGCAGGCGCGCCGGGGAAGGCCCGCGGCGCGTAGGGGACGATCCGGACGCCGGAGGTTCCCTCAGGGAGGCCGCGCCAGCCGGAACGCCTCGGCCGGCGTCAGGTAACCCAGGACCTTGCGCGGACGCGCGTTCAGCCGGTCCTGGACGGCGCTCACCTCCGCATCCGTCACTTTCCGGAAGTCCGTGCCCTTGGGAAGGTACCCCCGCACCAGGCCGTTGGTGTGCCCGGTCGGGCCCCGCTCCCACGAGTGGTAGGGGCGGGCGAAGAAGAACCTTGCGCCGAGCGCCCCGGCCACCCGCGCGTGGTCCGCGAACTCCCTGCCGTTGTCGGCGGTGACCGTGTGCACCGCGCCGCGGTGCGGCCCCGGAAGGCCGGTCATGGCGGCCCCGACCGCGGCCGCCGTCTTCCTGTCGACACGCCGCAGGAGCGTGTATTTCGTGGCCCGGTCAACCAGGGACACCACGGCCCCGCTGTGGCCGGCGCCCACGATCGTGTCCGCCTCCCGGTCGCCGACCCGCGCCTTCGCCTCCACCAGCGCCGGGCGCCCGGGGATGTCCACCCGGCCCGGGATGTGCCCCCGGCCCGCGTGGGCCCCGCCCTTCCGGTTCGGCCTCTTTCCCCGGCGCCGCAGGTGCCGCCAGAGCCGGCCCCCGGCCCTGCGGTCGGCGTGGACGTGCCGGTAAATCCACTGGCGCCCCGCCACCGGATGGCCCTCCAGGCGCAGCCGCCCGGCGACCTGCTCGGGGCTCCAGCCCCGCACCAGCCGCTCCTCCACCATGCGCCACAGCTCCGGCGTCATCTTCCTGGGCACCGACGAGGCGGAGCGGCGGCGCGCCTCCGCCCTGCGCTGCGCCTGGGCGTGCCGGTAGCCGCGGGCCCCGCCGTTGCGTCGGATCTCGCGCGGGACCGATGACGGACTGCGCCCCAGCTGGCGGGCGACCGCCGCGGCGGAAAGCCCGCTTTCCATCAGGGCGTGGATCTGGCATCTCTCGGGGTGGGTCAGGTGGCGGTAGCCCTCGGGCATGGCGGTCTCCTTCTCGCAACGAAGGGACTGTCGCCGCCATCCGGCCGATTCGCAACATCATGTGCCGCCTCAGCCAGACCTCACCCACATCGGGTGTTGCACTTCACTGTGGAACGGGGGATCCGAATCTCAGCTGATCTACTTTCGTGAGCTGAAGTACGGCGACATTCTGCTTGTCCGAGCCCGCCTTTGGGGCGTTACACGGAAAGCAGTAGCCGTGGTCTACGAGCTTCACAACGAGGGTGGCTCATATCTTGCGGCGCTGACGCAGCAACTTGTCCTGCACGTCGAACGTGGTCCACCCGCCTTTGCCGTCGAAATCCCGGAAAACCTCAGAAACTCTCTGGCCGCAATTCAGGAACAGCATGAATCGATCCCCATAACGCCTGAGTATCGTAGACTGAGGCGGCTGCTTCACGCTCCACGCGCTGAAGCAAAGAAGCAGACTTGAGCCATCGATAGCGAAACATCAGATCTTTGCTCAGCTTTACTCAATCCCTTCATAAGGGAAGCATTACAGGGCTGGATCAGATGTTGAGGGCCCACGCAGACGATTGTTTTGGGGGTTACGCCAATCCCCCGCTGCCGAAACAGGTTAACGCCTATAGTGCCTCTCCCGGCCATCTCCCGGCCTGAGCTTCGGATTTAGGCGGTCAGCTGAGCCCATCGGGATTGATTGTCATGACCATGTGAGGTCGCTATGCCCGCATACATGCCTCGCTATGCCCTGAAAATCGAGTATGATGGTGGACGTTTCGCCGGCTGGCAGAAGCAGGACGGCCCGCTGACGGTACAGGGCGCGGTGCATGACGCTCTCCGCATGCTGGAAGCCGACGTCCCAAGCATATCGGCGGCGGGGAGAACCGATGCCGGAGTACACGCTCTGGGACAGGTCGCTCACTGTGACATGGAGAAAGACTGGACACCCTTCCGGCTTGCGGAGGCACTGAATTATCACCTTAAACCCCTTCCTGTGGCCATCGTTGACGCCGCTTCTGTGCCTTGCGACTTTCATGCCAGGTTTTCCGCGAAAGAAAGGCGGTATCATTACAGGATTGTCTGTAGGAGGGCACCGCTCACCATCGACGGGGGACACGCGTGGGGAATCCCGAGGCGACTGGACGCGGGGGCGATGCAATCGGCGGCGCAGTTTCTGGTGGGACGACATGATTTCACGACATTCCGCGCATCGGAATGCCAGGCAAGATCGCCGGTGAGGACAGTCGACGCCGTGGACGTGAAAACCAGCGGCAGCGATGTCATCATCATATCCGTCCGTGCCCGTTCCTTCCTGTACAGACAGGTGCGCAGCTTTGTCGGGACGCTGGAACGTATCGGAGCGGGCGCCTGGCCTCCCGAGCGCCTGCTTAACGCGCTCATGGCCCGGGACCGGGCCGCCTGCGGCCCCGTGGCCCCACCCGATGGTCTCTATCTCACGGGTGTGCGCTATGAGCCGGACCCCTTTATCGCGATTGACGGGCGCAGTGCGATCAGGTGAACCTCTTCCGGTTTGCGGAACCGCGTTGAACCGGCAATATGCCGTGGAAGACATGCGAATGATCGGCGTCATCCCGCGCTACGCCGGCGCACTGGTCCATGACTTCTGGAAGGCCTGCCTGACCTACACCGGCTGCAGGCACCGGCTATGTGGCGCGCACCTCCTCCGCGAACCGGCCTTCGCCGTCGACTCCAACGACTGCCGCTGGGCGCGCCTGATGGGGACGCTGCCGCGCGGGGCCTGCCACAGGGTCAACGCAAGCCCGACCAGGACGCTGACCGCGCCCGAACGCCGCCGCATTGTCAAGCGATACCGGACCATCCTGACACAGGGCGCCAGGGAGATGCCCGAAATCCCGCCGCGCCCGAAGGGACGGCGCGGGCGGGTCGCCAGGTCCGACGCGCACAACCCGCACGGGCGCCCCGTCAGGCACGGGGAGTCCGTGCTGCGCTTCATGGCCGACCCGGCGGTGAGCTTCACGGACAACGCCGGCGAGCGCAGGATCAGGATGGCGAAGGCCAGGATCAGGGTATCGGGGTGTTTCCGCACCCAGCTCCACGCCGAGGCCTGGTGCAGGATCCCAGGCCACCTCAGCTCCATGTCCGCGCTCGGATACAACCCACCCGGCGCCATCCAGATCGCTCTCGCCGGAAACGCCACCAACATGATCAGGGAGCACGACGCCTGAACCACCTCCACAGGGGGGGGGGGGGGGGGGGTGAGCAGTTACAATAATTTTTCGTAGACTTTCAGCGTCGAATCCCCACATTTCCAACCCGATGCAGAGTCCCGTTCAAGCATGTTTTCAATGACTTCACCCGTGGAAGGCCACCTGTTGCCACGCGGTCGCGTTAGCGGGAATTACTGAACGGCAGCGCGATCCTGTTGACTTCTCAAGTCAGTCAGATAAAAACCTAACGCTTTCGGAGAGAGTCGGGAAATGAACGGACAAACCGGGAACGAATCTCTCGAACTTGAAGTGACGGATTTCGGGCCGATTAAAGAAGCCAAAATCGATTTACGCCCCTTGACCGTATTCGTTGGGCCGAGCAATACGGGCAAGTCCTACCTCGCGATCCTGATTTACGCGCTGCACCGGGTTTTTGGTGGCGATCCACGCTCCAGGACAGAGGGTCTTTTTGGCGTTAGGTCGTCGTTTAGATCGGTAGCTGAAGAACTGTCCGGGGCGAGTGTGAACGCTCTGCTGGAAATGGGCCGTTCTCTCAAGAAACTGGATGCGCATCCGGAATCGCGGGATCGGGATAGCCTCGTTTTGCCCCCTCAGGCGGCGGACGCGCTTCGCTCCGGCTTCGATAGGTTGGCATATTACCTATCGAGCGAAATCGGGCGGTGCTTCGGCATCCACGAAACCGGCGCACTGATCCGAAAGGGGCAGAAAGCATCACGCATTGCCGTGCGGCGCCGGTTTTCCGAACGGGACAGTCCCGCGGAGCATAAAATTTCGCTCACGAACAAAGTCGAATTCAACAGCATGGTCCCGGCGGAAAAACCAATCCCGATCGGGGATGATACGTTCCGGTATTTCCTCGAAAGGTTTCCAATGTACCTCATGGACGAACATTTGTTAGTGGAGAAAACCGATCGGAAATTTTTCATCGGGAGTTTTTTATCGTCGGTTGCCGGTATGGTGCTGCCGTCGCTGGTTGGCCCCCTGCAACTGCCCGCGTATTACCTGCCGGCGGACCGAACCGGTGTTATGCACGCGCACAGCGCGATGGTTGGTGCCCTGATCGCTAACGCGCCATTCGCCGGCCCTCGCTCGGCCCCCCACACGCCGACGCTCTCGGGGGTGCTGGCGGATTTTCTTGGGCAGCTGATCGAACTCGGCGAGACCGGACGGCCCCGGAAGCGCCGACCCGGAGGCGGACGCGCCCGCCGTATGGAACGCGATATCGCCGAAAGGATCGAGAAATACATCCTCGACGGTGCCGTGCGCTTTGACCGATCAACCCCCGTCAACTATCCGCTTTTCTCCTATCTTCCGAGCGGGTGGAACGACGACGACAATCTGGCGCTGGCGAACGCGTCCTCGATGGTCTCCGAGCTCGCGCCGGTGGTTCTGTATCTCCGATACATGATCAGGCCGGACAACGTGCTGATCGTCGAGGAGCCCGAATCACACCTGCACCCGGAGATGCAGGTCAAATTCACGCGCCAGCTCGCCGCTCTTGTCAACGCGGGCGTTCGGGTGATCGTGACGACGCATAGCGAATGGCTACTTGAGGAACTGGCCAATATCGTGCGCCGTTCCGGGCTTCCCGAGGCGGAACGCGGCGACAGGATCGCGCTGCGCCCGGAACAGGTGGGCGCATGGCTGTTCAAGCCGAAACGGCGTCCCAAAGGATCCGTCGTGAGCGAAATCCCTCTCGACGAGTCCGGCCTGTATCCGTCCGGCTACGATGAGGTCGCCAGCGCGCTGCATGAAGATTGGGCCGACATCGCGGACAGGATCGAGGGCGTCCCGTGACGACGCTGCCGGAACTCGTCCAAAATGAGATCGACGAACGCTGCCACGTGACGGGCAAGCTGAATAAAAATGGGTGCGAGGTCAAAATGACCAACGCTCCCGCCGAGAAACTTGTCATTGATCTCGACAAGCCGGGATCACCGATTCCGGCGAACGAAGTGCGGTGTGACTATCTGATGATTGCCTTAGACGGAAATGCGAAGGGCTTGGTCGTGGCGTTTGAACTGAAGCGCGGGCTTCTGCGCGTTGAAAAGACTGTCGAACAATTGCGGGCGGGCGCGGCCAACGCGGACCAACTGGTTACCGATAATCCGGCGATTGAGATCAGGTTCCGGCCTGTAGCCGTATCCGGACGAACGAATAAACATACGATGAGAGATTTGAAAAAAGAAGGCAACAAAATCGCGTTCCGCGGAAAACCGTATGCCCTGCGGCGAATATCCTGCGGCGGATGCCCTGCGGCGACTTTTTATAAATAGGCCGGGGGGGGGTCTCCAACTGACCGGCAGTCAGTTGTGCGGGAATTGGGCGGGAGTCCCGTGCGCGGCGGTCACAGATGCTTCGCCCATTTCTCCCGGAGATGCGGGGTGCGCAGCAATTCCCGCTAGATTTTCTTTTCGTTATCAGTCGGCTGCGCGTCTGTCGGGGCTTCCTTTTCGTGGACTTTTCGCGCCGGATCGGCCATCCTGCCGCCAGACAGGCAAAGCCGGGCAGCCGGATGTCCGGGGATTCCTTCCGCGGTGCGCGGGTGCCTCGACCGCATCGCCGACCCGACCGTCACGCGGGGCATCGGCCTCTCCGGCTGCCTGGTGTCGGGGCCCGCGGTGCTCTCCCCCGGGATTCCGTCGCCGCGCCGGTTCGACAGGCGGGCGTGCGGCGGCGGAGCGCCGGGAATGGCGCGGAACCTCCGCAGTCCCTTCGGCGTGGCGCGGGCGCCGTCCGGCACCTGGATGCGCGGGCGGCCCGGCGGGGCCGGCCCCCGCGCCCTGCCCATTGATCAAAGTTTGCACTAGACATTCGCCGCCTGACCCACTGCAGGATCGGCATGAGTGGCCATCATCCGGTTCGCCAGACCCTGTTTTCCGAGCGTGGGCAGGTGGTGCTGGGGCAGCTGCCGCCAGTCGACAGCTGGTCGGGCCGGATGGAGATGGCCCGCGAGGTATGCCGCCGGCTCGGGTTCGTGGACGCCCTCGGCAGGCTGCGCGGGTCGAGTTGCCTGGCGGCCCTGCGGGATCTGGAGCGGGCCGGGCGGATCCGCCTGCCGCCTGCCGGTCCGGGGGCCGGGGTCACGCGCCGTCCACGGGTCCTTCCGGGGCCGGTTCCGCCGCCGGCCCGTCTTCCCGGCCGTGCCGGCGACGTCGGGGGCCTGCGCGTGCGTCCGGTCGCGGGGGCGGACGGGGCCCGCATCCTGTCGACGCTTCTGCGCGACGGGCACCCGCAGGGCGCGGTCCAGCATGGAGGGCGCCAGCTGCGGTACCTGATCGGCTCGGACCACGGCTGGCTCGGCGGGTTCGTGTCCGCCAGCGCCAGCGCGGCGCCCGGCGCCCGCGACAGGTGGCTCGGATGGGGGGCGGAGGAGCGCCGCGAACGCCTGCACCTCCCTGTCGGCATGTCGCGGTTCCTGCTCCGCGGGAACCTGGGCTGCCGGCACCTCGCCTCGAAGGTCCTGGGCCTGTGCGTCCGGCGGCTCGGGGCCGATTTCCACGCCCGCTACGGCATCGATCCCGCACTTGTCGAGACTTTCGTCGGGCCGGAGCGCGAAGGGAGCAGCCTGGCGGCCGCCGGCTGGATCCACGTCGGGGAGAGCGCGGGGCGGGGACGGCATGCCGCGGGCGGACGGCGGGTCACGGGGAAGGCGATCTACCTGCGCCCGCTGCGGAACGGCTGGCGCGGCCGGCCTGGCGTCAGCGAAAGCGCGCATCCGCTCCCGCCGCGCCCCACGCGGACGCTCGAACACGGCGAGGGGCTTGACATGGAGCGGTGGGCGGAGAACGGGTTCGGGGCCGCGCCATTCAGCCGGGCGCTGGCAAGACGGCTTGTGATGAGCGTGAGGATCCAGTCGATGGCGCCTTCCAGGACCTTCTTCAGCGCCGCGGCGGGCGACCAGGCCGCGGTGACCGGCTACTACCGGATGATCGAGCGTCCCGACGACAGCGCGTTCACGCCGGAGGCGATCCTTTCGGCCCACCGGCGGCGCACCGCGCTGCGGATGCGTGGCGCGGACACGGTGCTGCTGATCCAGGACGGCTGCGACCTCAGCTTCGCGGCCCATCACGGCTGCGCCGGTCTCGGGGTCATCTCGGGGAACAGGGGCGCGTCCGGCACCCTGGGGATGCACATGCACACGACCTTCGCGGTCAATGGCGACGGCATCCCGCTCGGGGTCCCGCGGATCGGGTTCGACTGTCCCGATGGCGGGGCGGACCGGAAGAAGCCGGCGGAGGGGCGCAGGTCGGCGCGCTGGCTCCGGGGCTGGCGCGACAGTTCCCGGCTGGCGGGCGAGGTTCCCGGCGCGCAGGTGATCTCGGTGATGGACCGGGAAGGGGACGTCGCGGCCCTGTTCTCGGAACGCCAGGCCTCGGGCGGCGCCGAGCTGCTGGTCCGGGCCAGGCATGACCGGGCGCTCGGCGCGGGCCGGAAGCTGTTCGGCGGGATCCGGGCCGCGCCGGCGATGGGGGAGATCGGGATCGCGGTGGACCGCGCCTCGGCGCGCCGCGCGGCGCGGGGCCAGAAGGCATTCGCCGGGCGCGTCGCGCGGCGCGCCCGCACCACGGTCAGATGGCGGGAGATCGAGCTTCCGGTGCCGAAGGGGGAACGCGGGCGTCTGGGCGGAACGCCGATACGGCTCACCGCGGTGCATGTGCGGGAGGAGGATCCGCCCGCGGACGCCGAGGCCATCGAATGGCTGCTGCCAACCACCCTGCCGGTGACCGGGATCGACGGGGCCGGACGGGTTCTCAGGCTGTACGGCCTGCGCTGGCGCATCGGGGACTGGCACCGGATCCTGAAATCCGGATGCGACGTCGAGAGGATCCCGCACAGCCGCGCGGAGCGCCTCAAACGGGCGGTCACCCTGAACGCCGTGATCGCCTGGCGCCTCGCGACCCTGACGCTGATGGGCCGCGACACGCCGGAACTGGCGGCCGACACCCTGTTCGCCAGCCCGGAGATCGCGATGCTGCTCGACTTCGCCCGCGCGCGCGGCCTGAGACCCGCCTGCCAGGGCGATGGCGGCGGCGTGCCGGAACTGTCCGCCGTTTCCCTGGGGGAGGCGGTCCTTCCGGTGGCCCGGCTCGGTGGCTACCTCAACCGGAAGCACGACACGGCGCCGGGCCATCAGGTGATCTGGGAGGGCTACATGCGCATGTCGACAGGAGCCCAGACCATGGAAAGGATCGTCGGGAATGGCCCCGACAGCGCCATCCACAAGCTGAATGTCCTGTCAAAAAATGACTAATGGGCAGCCCGCGGCCTCCGCCGCCGCCTCACAAAGGTCCACGCGCCGCCGCGGCGCGGCAGGGTCCTGGAGGGCTGGACCGTGCCCGGCGGCAATCTCCCGGTCCCGGTGGGCGGCGCCGGGCACCATTCCTCCCACAGC
The DNA here is from genome assembly GCA_965221405.1 of Paracoccaceae bacterium. GTDB lineage: Bacteria > Pseudomonadota > Alphaproteobacteria > Rhodobacterales > Rhodobacteraceae > JAPOUP01. The sequence continues at coordinate 1,118,524 of CBDCSE010000001.1, forward strand.
GCCAGCTGCCGCAACCGCCGCAGCGGGCCGGGGACCCACCACCACCGGGCCCTCGGCGCGGCGGCCGTCCACCCCGACATCGGGGAGGCGCCGCCGCCGGGGACGGGCTGCCGTCCGACGGGCCGCACGTCAGGCCGCGTGAGCGGAAAAGGGTTTCCGCCTCATGCCCCCCCGCGGTGGCCCGCGGGCCGCCGCCCGACGGCGCCAGCCTCAACCTGAAGGCCAGCATGCCCGGATACGGGGAGCATCCATGTTTCGGTTCAAGCCCGGATCCGGGCTTTCCGGGCGGGAAAGGGGAGATCCGGAGGTTCCCGCGGGTCACCGGCCTCCCGCCCGGACGGGACACGGTGATGTCCGTCATGCGGCGTGGCCGCCCGGGCGCGGCGGCGCCGGAAGCGCGACCCCTGCCTGTGGAACAGGCCGCGCGGCCTGTTCCGGACCTCCGCCATCCCGGACTGGCGGGCCCCGTGTCCCGCCATGTCCGGGCAGATGGGGAAACCAGAACTCTCCGGAACACTCCCCGACGAACCGTAGCCGCCCCGACCACGCCCGACCGACCGACCCCGACCCCGCCCTGCGCCGACACCCGGTTTCCGGAACCGTGCAGCCGCCCGGCCATAAGACGCGCGCACCCGGAACCTGCGGCCCATGCCGCGCGTCAGAAACAGCTGCCAGCCTGCAGGCAAATCAGTTAGCGGGAACTGCTGGCTTTCAATGGGACAGTGTTGACTCGACGTTCGCGTGGAAGCCGTATGGGCAGATTGTGCCTGGGTAAGCGGCAGGAACGGATATTCTTTCCCGGATCCGCGTGATTCCGGCATGTTCTGGCGCTCTGGAGGCATGAATCCGGGGCGCTTTGTGCTGTACCGCGAACCCGGCATCCGCCTGGACCGGTTCAGCCGGTCCCGGCCGATTCCCGTGGCTTGGTCAGCCGATGCGAAAGGCAGGGACACCGAGGCAACAGTGTCCTGTTGAAAGATCCCGAGGGCCGTCCGGTCGCCGTGGACGCGCATGACTGCCCGGCCCCCGAACTCGGCAAGGCCATACCCCACGGCGTCTACGACATGACCGGCAACGTGCTGCATCTGGAGAGGCAGAAGGCTCCCCGCAACTATCGGAGCGGAGATGTATTCGGAAGGTGGCGCTCCCACGCGGGTGGCTCAGGCCGATTCCGGGAAAGGGTCGGCCGCGTAGCGAGAAAGCCACTATAGCGAAGCACCGCATAGCGAAGCACCGCATAGCGAAGCACCGCCAAAACGAACGGCGGCTCCATGCCGGAACAAACGAGGCCCTATTCCGCGGCCGTGAAGGCACGATAATCCTCCGCCACCATTCCTGCCGCGGTGGCCAGAAGCCGGTGCCCGAGTTCCGGCGTCGCGAGGGCGGAATGCGATCCGACCCGACCATCCGGAAAATCCGCACGATGTTTCTCGGGCGAGCCGTGCCTGTCGCCTGAATGAGCGGCGATGTATTCGGTTGAGAGCGCCTCCGGTTCGATATCAGCGTCCGAATGGCTGACCCTGCGAATCAGGGCCTGGGTGATCGCGACCTCGGAAGGTGTCGCGTGCAGACCTTCCCAGCCGCCGAAAAATTCGTTCCGAAGTGCGTTTACCGCGTCAAAATCCCACCAGCTGCGTATCCGTGCGGCACCGGGCGGCAAAGCCGCAGCGGCACTTCTGAGCGGGTCAAGATTCGCACCGTGTCCGTTGAGAAGGTAGATGCGGGTGAAACCCTGTTCATACAATCCGAGCATAATCCCGCGCGCCAAGGCTTCGAACAGGTCAGCTTCAATCGAGACCGTTCCCGGGAATCCCGCATTGAACGGGGCTGGCGTATAGGCGAGCGGCGGAGCGACAAGCGCACCTGCACGTTCCGCAGCCGAGAGCGCGATCGCCTCCGCACACACAGTATCCGTACCGATCAGCCCAATCGGACCATGCTGCTCAGTGGAACCGCAGGGAAAAAAGATCCCTTGAGTGCGGTCCAGATACTCCGCAACCTCATACCATGTACGCTCAGCAAGCTTCATCCAGGGCGACGGGCCGGTTCCCGGGGGACGTTCGAGCGCCCCCCTGCAATAAGTCCAATACCTGTCAAAGCCCCCATTTCGCCCTGGTTTCGTCGAAGAAACCCTGGGCCTGTTTCACCTTAACCCAGTTGTTGACGTAGTTTATCCAGACCTGATCGTCCTGTGGCAGCAACATGGCGATGGGTGAAGGCGCCCGGGGCTCGGTATTCGGCACCTGCACCACACCATGCTTGGCCTTAAGCGTCGCACCTTCGATATTTGAGGTAATGAACACATCCGCACGACCCGCGAGCACCTCCTGAAATCCACGTGCGGGCGCCTCTACAACCTTGATGTCCGCAGCCGGAAACCACTCACGCACCAGCGCCTCGAATGTGGTTCCAAGCGTTGTCGCGACCTTGACGTCAGGATTATTGATTGAATCGTAGCCGTCATAACTGTCGGCCTTATCCGGCGTGGTGAAAGGTATGATCTCAACCGCGATGTAACTTTCCGAAAATCCTGCGACCTTCATTCGGGGCGGACTGATCGAGGCCGAGCCGGTCATATGATATTTTCCCGCCACCACACCGTTCACCAGCGTCTTCCAGTCGGCTGGCACGAACTCCACCTCGACACCGAGATTCTCAGCGAGTTCCATCGCCACATCAATGTCAAATCCTTTATAGCTGTTCGTGGCCGGATCACGAACGGACATAGGATTCCAGTCACCGGTAGTCCCGAACTTGAGGACTCCGGAGTCTAGAATCCGGTTCAGCGCGGATTGCGCGTTTCCAACGGTGGCCAGACACATACTTACGGCAACCGCCGCGACGGCGCGTTTCCAGTGAATCATTTCATTCTCCCATTTGACCGCACCTGCTGGCCCGGTATCTTGACGCTTGAGTCTGATATAATTTTAACGCTAATCTCAAGGGTATTATTTCCACGGCGGAATTTTCCGGAGAACGGGTACGGGCATGGACACCGGCGCTGCCATTCAAATGACCGGCGTGAACAAGTGGTTCGGCGATTTCCACGTTCTCAAGGACGTGAGCATGTCAGTGAGTTCCGGTGAGCGTGTCGTGATCTGCGGACCATCCGGTTCCGGCAAATCGACGGTGGTAAGGTGCGTCTGCCGTCTGGAAACCCACCAGGAAGGAGTTATACGGGTCGATGGAACGGAGCTGACCGACGATCCAGGCACCGTGGCGGCGATCCGATCCGAGGTCGGAATGGTTTTCCAGCAGTTCAACCTGTTTCCACATCTGACGGTTCTGCAGAATCTCATGCTCGGCCCGACCAAGGCGCGGGGACTGTCACGCCGGGAAGCCGAGGAGCGGGCGCGCATGTACCTTGAGCGCGTGAAGATTCCTGAACAGGCCGGGAAACGTCCGGCCCAATTGTCCGGGGGCCAGCAGCAACGTGTCGCGATCGCACGTTCCCTGTGCATGGAACCCAAGGTAATGCTCTTTGACGAGCCGACCTCAGCCCTTGATCCTGAAATGATCGCGGAAGTGCTTGATACTATGGTGGAACTGGCCGAAGAGGGAATGACAATGGTGGTCGTCACGCATGAGATGGGATTCGCGCGGGAAGTGGCGAACCAGATGGTATTCATGGACGCAGGCGAGATCGTCGAGACAGGAAGTCCCGCCGCGTTCTTCGAGGCACCGAAATCCCGCAGGTGCCAGACGTTCCTGAACCAGATCCTTCGTCACTGACCGAAGCCGTTTCCGCGAATGCTCCACGTCCATCCGACACGCGGCCCCATCATGGCGCGAATCCGGGAACACCGAAACGCGGGCCCGATCCCGCCTTGGGCCGCAGAAAGTCCGGTTTACGCCGAGGAATGCCTGAAAGAAGCGCGGAACCCTCTCCCGCTGCCGGGGCTACAGCGACGGCCGGGGATTTAATGTCCGGCATAAGGTTCCCGACAAATCGTATCCGAAAGACTGGAATCCACATGCAGAATAGGGAGACATTTCCTGGGCTTTTCATAGGGACAGGCGACCGTCCCGCGTCCTCGCCTGAAAGACGGGGATGGTTCTCCGGCACTGGAGAATACCGTCAATCCCGTCGTGCGGCATCCCTGTTCCGTTTCAGGGCAAACCGGACCGGAGGGATCCATGCCCTTCGTTTACTGACTGTCTGCGCACCGCTGTTACTGGTCTCCGGATGTTCATCATCCACGGCTTGGGGGTGGTATGTAATCGATCCACGCACGGAAAGTGGCTGGACAAACATCAAGTTCCTCCTGAGCGGGATGGGATCGACGATCCTGATTTCCCTTATTGCCGCCGCGCTTTCGATCACGATCGGGCTGGTCGTCGCGCTGCCGGGCCTGTCAGACCGCTGGTATTTCAGAATCGTCAACCGCGTCTACGTGGAGTTCATCCGCTCCATACCCCTGCTTCCGATGCTGTTCTGGGTATTCTACGGCCTGCCGATCATCTTCCGCTCCATGGGTCTGGACATTCCCATAGATCCGTTCTGGGGCGCGATCATCACACTTGCGGTTTCCGACAGCGCATTCACCGCCGAGATCTACAGGGCAGGTATCCAGTCGGTTGCGAGGGGCCAGTCCGAAGCGGCCCAGACTATAGGTCTGAACTATGCACAGACAATGCGATACGTGGTGCTGCCGCAGGCGATACGCCGCATTCTTCCACCACTCGCCAACCAGTTCATCTATATCGTCAAGATGAGCGCATTCGCCAGTGTGATCGGGATGCAGGAGCTCACCCGGCGCGCAAACGAACTGGTTGTAACCGAATATCGCCCTCTTGAAATCTATTCGCTCCTGATTCTGGAATATCTCGTCCTTGTCCTTCTGATAAGCGCAGGCGTCCGGTGGCTCGAACGCCGAATGGGTTCCGACGAGAGAATCTGACATGCACCATCACCTTAAGGCTGTTCGCCGGACGAACGGAATACTCACTGCCGAGTTTTCGGCTCATACGGATGGTCCGAAACCGTCCGATCAAATGTATCGGCCTGCGAAAGCGGGGTAGACCGCCATAACGTACTCCGATGTGACAGGCCGCATCCGCACTTGATGCCAGGGCTCCAGACGAACGATATGATGCGCACGATCAGCGCAGACATGCCCTGTTCCGTATTTGACCGCAGCTTAAGGGGAGCGGTGTGGACTTGGGTGTGGGAAAAGTCATGGCTCCCGCTCCGATCAGTCGTGTACGCCCCATCCTGGGTTATGAGCGGATTCCGTTCCGGGCTTGATTTCCGGTCGGGCCTGAACTAGATCGGGACCATGACCGAATGGAGACGCGGCCATGACTGACGCGGCGGAGCATGGCTTCACGCCTGATCAGGTGAACTGGCTGGACAGGCGCTTCGGCGCGGGCCCGCACCTCGTCGGCCAGGGGTTCGACAGGTCCACGATCATGTGGATGGTCGGCGGTCTAGTCGCGACGGGAATCACCGCGGCCGGCGGCCTCTATGTCGTTCTGGGCGACCGGGTCGATTCCGTCCGCACGGAAGTCCAGTCCGTCCGCACGGAAGTCCAGTCCGTCCGCACGGAAATCCAGTCGGTTCGTGGGGAGATCCGCGAGAACCGGGCAGCGATCGCCGAGCTGGCGAGGGGCCAGGTGCGCATTGAGGCGATTCTGGAGGAACGTCTGCCCAGGGACAGATGAACCGACCGGGGTGCTGTCCGGGCACTTGCGGGCTGGTTTCGCCCATAAAGGCCGCTGTGCGCCACTGAGGCAAATCTGCGACCAGATTGTCGATCCCGCGGCATCGGATGGCCAGATAAAGGGGAAAGTCCTGTGCCCGGTTCATGTCGTTGAAAGGAAATCTCGGTATCGGTCTGTTGAACATTGGAGCCATCATGACTCCACCGGTTTTTGATGGGAACCCCTTGTTCCAGTCTGGCCATGATCCGGTGGAGTCGGTTTTCCCTTGGCATCATGCCATAGACTTGGAGCGAAGACCTGAAATCTTCCTGGAACCGGATTCGTTCAAAAACAGGGATTCCCTTTTATATGGGTTCGAACGGCGCTTCTTCCCGAAACCGGAGACCGAGGAGCGTTTGCGCAAAGATGATTGAAGATCTGGGAAAAGGGCTTTGCTGACAGAGAAGTGAAACAGCTGCATTCAAGAGCGGATTCCGTTCCGGGCTTGATTTCCGGTCGGGCCTGAACTAAGATCGGGACCATGACCGAATGGAGACGCGGCTTATGACTGACGCGGCGGAGCATGGCTTCACACCTGATCAGGTGAACTGGCTGGACAGGCGCTTCGGCGCGGGCCCGCACCTCGTCGGCCAGGGGTTCGACAGGTCCACGATCATGTGGATGGTCGGCGGTCTGGTCGCGATGGGAATCGCTGCGGCCGGCGGTCTCTATGTCGTTCTGGGCGACCGGATCGATTCCGTCCGCACGGAAGTCCAGTCCGTCCGCACGGAAATCCAGTCGGTTCGTGGGGAGATCCGCGAGAACCGGGCAGCGATCGCCGAGCTGGCGAGGGGCCAGGCGCGCATTGAGGCGATTCTGGAGGAACGTCTGCCCAGGGACAGATGAACCGACCGGGGCGCCGTCCCGGCGCTTCAAGCCGCCGCCGGTCGAAGCGGCCGGAACGCCAACTGGATGTCCCTGCAGTATATTGACTTACCCACTATCGTTCCCGATGGTTCTGGCATCATCTCCCTGGTGACTGCCCGGTAACATGGGGAAGATCAGGCAAGAAGACCAGCTTGATAGCGAACAGGGCGTAATCCCGATATGGTGCAGTTTGTACGTCATTCCGTTCCTTTTTGATCGCCCTAAGGGCACCCAGGCTCCTGCCTGATGTCCCCGACCGGGATTTCCTGATCAGGCTGCAGGAGGTCGCGGGCCGACACCGGGGGGCGATCGCCGACGCCGCCTACGGGGAGTTCCGCACGGGCAAGGCGCTGCCCGCCGACAGGGCGTGATTCCCGTATGGCACCTGGTTGCGGGACATTCCCGGTTTGAGGATTGCCGGTTCCCTTGGAGCGTTTCCCATGCGCGGCCGAAACGGCCGGAGCGTGCCGGAGCGCATGGGGTGATGATTGCCTGCCCGCCTGCGTGTCTCCATTCCATTCCCGGCCGCCCGGGTCCTTGCGTGATCAGGCTCCCGTTCACCGGTTCCACGGTTCCGCCTGCGGTCATGGGGCCGTCCGCCCCGCATTCCGCGTGGTCCATCCCCTGCCTGCCGTTCCTGTAACAGGTGACCGTTCTGGCGATGTCCGGCGAATGCCGTCCGCGAAGACAGCCAGGCGGCCTGGTCACGCCGTCGGCCCCGCCCGGTCCGGCCAGCGGCCTTTCGCGCGGGATCCGGTGTTTCCGACCCCCTTCGCCGCTGTCCCTTCCGTGCGCGGGGCCGACAGCTTCCTCCAGCCTTTCAGCCGCATGCCGGAAGTCCGGCACCTGTTCCGCCGCCGGGAAGGCTTCGCCGGGGAACCGCCGGCTGTCCCGCGCGCCGCTGGCGGCCGTGACGGGCCGGAGGCCGAGACGTTTCACCCGCAGGCCTGCGGCCCCGTCCCTGACCAGCCGCTTCAGGCCCGCCTTCCCGGGCCCGGGCATCCGGCCGTGGCGGATGGTGCGGATGGTGTCGCCGGCCGCCGCCGCGACGGTGGCGGTCCCGCAGGAGGCCCCGCGCCACTCCACGGCGCCGGACCCCCGCCTTCCGGCGCTCCCGCCCGCCATGGGGACTGTCAGGCCGTCGATCCGGATGGGCGCCACCGATGCGCCGGCGGGCGGCGCCCCGCCTGCGCGGATCTCCCCGTAGGCGGCGTCGGCGGTCGCCTCCCGGTTCCGGCCCGCAGCCCCGTGGAGCCCGATCGGGCCCGACACGCCGGGACACATGCCGCCGTGGGTGCGGAAATCCCTCACGCGGTCGCGCGGCGGCGGGAACGGCAGCCTGAAGGGCGCGTTCCGCGCGGCGGGAGGGGCCCGGCATCCCCCGGTCAGCCCGACCGTCCGTCCGGCCGGCAGGACCGGCGGGAAACCCCTGCGCCGGTATCCCGGGCGCCGGTACCCGACGGGCCCGGACGTCGCCATAACCCGCTTCGCCGAACGGTCCGCGCGGCGGTATCGCCTGCCCCCGTGAACGGTCCGGGGATCCTTGCGGCGGGCGGAAGGAAGGCGGTCCCGGGGATGCCGGCGGACAGCCGGTCGCCGGCATCGCGGACCGCGGTCTCCAGTTCCCGGGAACCGTCGCGCACCGAACGTTCGCGCACCCTGTCGGGAACCGTTTCCAGGTGTGCCCCATAGGCTTCCGGCAGGACCTCCGGGAACAGGGGCCCGCTCCCTTCCCTGAGGGCCGCAACGCGCGTATCCAGCGGAAACATGCCGCCTGTCCACATCGGTGAATGCATGGTCCCGTTCAGGAAATCCCGGCCGGAGGCAACAGGCCGGAGCCGGACAATGGCGCCAAAACCAGCGACAGCTGCCGGAGATCGTGGCCGTAACGCGATCAGAAAGAGAACGTATGGGGTACAAACCGCACCATATCAGGATCACGCCCCCGCCGACACATCGGTCGCGACCGTCCGGATCGACGGCCTGACGATCCCCATTGGCTGGCGAAAACGCCGGGAGGCAGGGGTCCGGCGACATCGTCCGCCACGACCGGATTTCCGGGCACGGGAAGGCGAGCCTGAAGCGGCTGCTCGGGGCCGTCGGCCAAACGGCCCGACCTTCGGCCCGTCACGTTCGCGAGCGGTGCACTGGACAGTCAGCAATTCCCCGGCGAGGCCTTCCCGACGGCGGAACGGGCACCGGATTTCCGGCATGCCGCGGAAAAGCCACTGACCGAACTGTGCTGGACTGACGGTGTGATCGGGTCGCCTGACCGTCTTCGCCGATGACATTCACTGGACATCTCGGAAACGATCGCGTATTTCAGGAATAGCAGGCCGAGGATGAACCACGCGGAACGCGGGGCAGCCGACCTCATGATCACAGGCGGAGTCGTGTAAGCGACAAACGGGAACCTGATCACGCGAAGACTCAAGCTGTCGGGAATGAAATGGAGACACGCGGGTGCCAGGCGACCATCACATCGCGGGCTCCGGCACTCTCCAACCGTTTCGACCGCGTATGGGACATGCTCCAAAGGAACCGCCCAATCCTCAGCTGCGGCGAACCGCGACCTTGCACGGGAGTTGGCACCCACGCAGGGATTATTCCACCGTCGCTATCCTGCCATGGAGCGTTGCGGTGACCTCGTCCTTTCCGGCGATGTATTCCGCTAACACGTCAGCCAGATCCGGGCCGTAGTCATAGGCGTCGGTCGCCTTGGTGGCAAATACCGTATAACCATCACCTCCACCACGGACGAAATTGTTCGTCACTACGCCGTAAATGGCAGCAGGGTCAATCGGTCGGCCCGCGACCAGAACCTCCCTGATCCTACCCTCCCCGGGCGCGACGGAGGGATCCCAGACAAAGCTGAGGCCAGCAACCTGCGGAAAACGGCCGTTGACCTCTTCCACTTGGCTAACTCCGTTCTCAAGTGCGTCAATGATACCCTGACCGTTGATCCGGAACGTGGATAACGTGTTCTGGAACGGCAGTACGGTCAATACGTCACCCATTGTCACATCCCCTGCCCCGAAGGAGGCTCGAATGCCGCCGGAATTGGCAAAGGCGATCTGGATACCCTGATCCTTTACGCGCTCAAGCATCGCATCCGTCAAGAGATTGCCCATAGGACATTCCATGACCCGGCAAACGGCCCGGTCACCGTCGATCAAGGCGCCTGCACGCGCCACAACCGTGTTTCGAACCTCATCGAGAGGCACCGCCAGTTCACCGATCCGCGCTTTCGTTCCGGGATCCTCAGCGACATCGATGTCCATGATGATCGGCTCGCCTACAGCTTCGGTGATCACTCCCCGATCGTCGAACGACACGTTGAGTTCACCCAGGAATTTACCGTAGGCATAGGCGTGAACGATAGCGGTCGTTCCCACCATGGTCGGATACGGCCCTTTCGCGTTCCCGGACGTATTTGACAGGTAGGTGTTGTCATGCCCGCCGACGATTACGTCGACCCCTTCTGTATTCGCGGCGACATGCCGGTCGACGGGATAGCCTGAATGGCTCAGAACGATGATCTTGTTGATTCCATCCGCCTCAAGGATATCCACCTGCTCCTGAACGGCCGCGGCAGGATCGGTGAACTTGATGTTACCGCCGGGACTTGATGTATCATGCGTATCGACCGGAGTCAGACCGATCAACCCAAGACGTTCACCGCCACGCTCGATGACCACTGACTTCCGGATCACGTCGGCAAGAAGCGGTTCGGCCGAGTACTCCGCGTTCGACATCAGGATCGGGAAGTTCACCGAATTCACAAATTCCCTGAGAACCTTGGGACCGTTATCGAATTCATGGTTTCCCACGGTCATCGCGTCATAACCCATACGGTTCATCATCTCGGCGGCCGCCTTCCCCTTGTAGTAGGTATAGAACAGCGAACCCTGGAACTGATCTCCTCCATCCACGAGAATATGGTTGCCGGCTCGCCGCCTGGCCTCCTCCACGGCGGTCACCAAACGTGCAGAGCCGCCGAAGCACTTGCCCTCGGAATTGTCCTCCGCGGAACAGCCGCTGTCATACTTGCTTATTGGCTCGAACCGCGAATGAAAGTCATTCGTGTGTAGAACCGTCAGTCTGTATTCAGCCGTCGCCGGAGCCGCGCCCATCGCGAGAGCGGCTGCCCAAATCGTCAGTCTCACATACATGCCGATCACCTTTCGATCCGTAAACGTCATGAAAGGATTGCCCGGAAATTCTCTGGATTCCAAGGGGACTCCGACATCCGTTAGTCGCAGGCAAACATTACAGGCGGTTGACGATTGGAGCACGCACGGGCATCAGGTTCCCATGCTCATATACAAAATTCTCCGCGGGCCCGAATGGGCGGTGCTCCGGCGTACCGGAGAGACGGCCGGATCCCCTGATGACCTCGCGGATGGGTTCATTCACCTCTCGACCGCCGATCAGGCACCGGGGACCACCGCCAGACATTTCGCCGGTGAGTCCGGACTGTGGCTTCTGGCTATCGAAAGCGATTCCGTGGACACCGCGCTTAAATGGGAACCTTCCCGCAACGGCGGTCTCTTTCCGCATCTTTATGCAACGCTGCGGCTGTCTGATATCGTATGGGCCAGACCTCTGCCGGACGCCCCAGTCGGCCATCTCTTTCCGGAGGAGATATCCGGCCACATCGATCCCACACGCGTGCAATTCGACACGTTCAAGGCACTGCCCCGTGACCATCCGGTCGAGATGCTCAACCTCGTGCGCCTGCGGACCCGCGCGTATTATCCGGAACGCCATGAACTGGTACGCGAGGCGGTATCGGGTGACAGTGCGTATGCCAGCTACGGGCGCGAGTCCGCGCCGATTTTCGAACGCCTTGGCGGGAGTATTGTCTGGCGTGGATCATTCCAGTCGGTTCTGATCGGACCCGAGGGCGAACGATGGGACAGGATGTTCATAGCCCGGTATCCATCAGCGCATGCGTTCCTCGCCATGGTCACTGACCCGGACTATCGCCGTGCGGTCGTCCACCGACAGGCGGCGGTGCGCACCTCCCGTCTGGTCAGGTGCGCACCGGCAGAGGTCGGGACCAGCTTCGGATGAACCTCCCGGAGCGTCTCGGCCTCCCGCTGCTGCGTCATATCGACCCCGAAACCGCCCATAACCTGGCCCTGCGCGCGCTGCGGGCGGGATTGACGCCCACGCCGGGCCCGGTGACGTCTCCCAGACTCATCACCTCAATCGCGGGACTCCCGCTTCCCAACCCGATCGGGCTCGCGGCCGGTCTCGACAAGAACGCCACCGCCGTGGCACCACTGATGCGGACAGGTTTCGGCTTCGTCGAAACCGGTGCGGCCACCCCCAACCCGCAGGCAGGAAACCCGCGACCCAGGCTATTCCGCCTTACGGAAGACCGGGCGTTGATCAACCGACTGGGCTTCAATAACGACGGTATGGAAGCGATAGCCAAACGCCTCGCCGGACGACCGAACGGAATCCCCGTCGGGCTCAACCTTGGCGCGAACGCGGACAGTGACGACCGCGCGGCGGATTTCGTGAACGTGCTTCGCCACTGCGGACCCCACGTCGACTTCGCCACCATAAACGTATCCTCGCCGAACACCGACCGCCTGCGTGACCTGCAGTGTCGGGAAGCGCTATCCGGGCTTCTGGCAGGCGTAATGGAGGCGCGGGAAAGTCTCCGCCGACCAATCCCGATCTTCCTGAAAATCTCCCCGGACCTGACCGACAAATCCATCTCCAAACTCGCCGAGGTGGCGATTGCCTGCGGAATTCAAGCCATTGTCGCGACCAACACGACTGTTGCCCGTGATGGACTTATCAGCCGATACGGAACCGAAACGGGGGGCCTCTCGGGAGTGCCCCTGTTCAGAAAATCAACATACGTGCTTGCCCGGCTCCACAAATTGATCGGTAATCGTGTTCCCCTTGTGGGCGTCGGTGGAATCGGTAGTGCCGGGGATGCCTACGCCAAAATACTCGCCGGGGCTTCAGCAGTGCAGCTCTACACGGCGATGACTTTTGAGGGCCTGTCGGTTTCCGCACGTATCGCACGTGAACTTGATGGCCTGCTTGCCAGAGACGGCTTCGCGAATGTCGCCGACGCGGTTGGTGCGGGAGTCGGCGACATTACGTGAGAGATTCCGGATCAGTCACCATTCCGTTACCGGGCAGCAGGATCCGGTGGATTGACATGACAAGCTTTCCGAGACGCGAGATCTCCACATTCATGTTCCGGGTATTGGACCGCCGCGCAACTTCAGTCTATCATCCCGCGATCGTTTTTCGGTAAGGATGGTTTCATGCTCCGTATCGCCGTCATCGCGTTCATGACGCTCGCCGCCGTAGCGGCGGCGCAGGACCGACGCCCAAGCCATTGCATCGCCATCGCCGATGCCGCACCAGGTCTCAGATACCTACACAACGCCGGTTTCAGTTCGCCGGTACCGGAACATTCGGTTCGCATAATATATCTCGATCACGCCATGTTTCTGATCCAGACGGAAGGGGGTCTTGGTGCGGTAACGGACTACGCCGGCTATTTCGGTGGCTCCGGCTACATGCCCGATGTAGCCACCATGAACCATGCGCACGAAACCCATTGGACACGGTATCCAGATCCCGGCATCAGGCATGTGCTGAAGGGTTGGGGGCAAACCCCGGATGGCGTGGAACATCACCTCGATCTCGGTGAAATGCTCATCCGTAACGTTCCGACTGACATCCGTGGCCGTTTCGGCGGGCCCGCGGAAAGGAACGGGAACTCGATCTTTATCTTCGAAGTCGCCGGACTCTGCATCGGCCATCTCGGGCACCTCCACCATGAGCCAACCGACATGCAGTACGCCGCGATAGGGCGCCTCGACGTGGTGATGGCAGCGGTCGATGGGGGAATGACCCTTCCGTCCGAGACAATGGTCCGTATCATGAAACGCCTGAGATCCTCGATCGTGATCCCCATGCATTGGTTCGGACGCGGGACACTTGAACGATTTGCCCGGGAGATGTCGGACGAGTTCGACGTGCGCTGGTCGCGGGACTCCGAATTCGTCGTCTCTTTGCTGACTCTTCCGTCGCGCCCGACCGTGCTGGTTCTGGAACCACTCGCCCAACACGACCATTATGAATAGAACCGTCGCGTAACGAATGCGCTCGCACACCTGCACGCTCAACGCCGTTACCGAGGAATTCGCGGCACGCCTTCGGGCCACCCTCCCCGCCCGCGCGTTCTGCGAAGCGAACCGGAACTATCTGGAGGAGCCCCGCGGCAACTACCGGGGCCAGGCGGGGCTTGTCGTCGCTCCCGGTACCGTCGAGGAGGTGGCCGTTATCATCCGCGCGGCATCGGAGGCCCGTATTCCGGTCGTGCCATACGCGGGCGGCACGGGTCTTGTTGGCGGCCAGATCTCCCCAATTGGCGAACCGACGCCACTGGTTCTATCGATGCGGCGGATGGCAACCATCCGCGATGTCCATCCGGAGGAGAACACGATCATAGCAGAGGCCGGTGTGGTTCTTTCCGAGGTTCAGGATGCCGCAGGAGCGGTGGACCGGATCTTTCCCCTCTCGCTCGCCTCGGAGGGCTCGGCCCGGATTGGCGGCCTACTCGGAACCAATGCGGGAGGGGTAAACGTCCTGCGTTACGGCGGCGCAAGGGAGCTATGTCTGGGTCTCGAGGCCGTATTGCCGTCCGGAAAGGTATGGCAAAACCTCAAACGACTGCGTAAGGACAACACCGGCTACGATCTGAAGAGCCTTCTGGTGGGGTCCGAAGGGACGCTGGGCGTAATCACCGCCGCGTGCCTTAGGCTGTTTCCCCGACCCGCTGCTAAAGCCACCGGATTGCTGACTGTGCGGGATCCGGAAGCCGCGGTCGAGTTGGCCTCACTCTCCGGAGATATCGTCGGTGGAGATCTGTCCGCGTTAGAGCTCGTTTCCGGAACCGGCCTCCGGTTCCTGACCGAGACCATGCCCCAGATACGCATTCCGCTTTCGGAACCACCCGACTGGTTGGTTCTGGTCGATCTTGGCATGACCGCCGACAGAAATCCAGCGAAATTGCTGGAAACACTTTACGCTAAGGCACATGACGCCGGTATCGTGACCGACGGGCTGCTCGCGCAGTCAGAGGCGCAGCGCACGGAGTTCTGGGCCGTACGTGAGTCGATCCCTGAAGCCAACCGGCGTATAGGGGCGGTCTCGAGCCATGATATTTCGCTGCCCCTAAGCTCGATTCCCGAATTCATTGCGCGCGCGGAGAAAATGATCGCTGCGATCGGCGACTTTCGGATCAACTGCTTCGGACATCTGGGCGATGGAAACCTACACTACAACGTGTTCCCGCAGGTCGGACGGATCACAACGGTATCGGCGGTGACAGGGGATGCCGTTCGACGCACGGTGTATGATCTTGTCGCTGAAATGGACGGGTCCATAAGCGCCGAGCACGGGATCGGACGACTGAAGGTTGAAGATCTGGAGCGCTATGGGGACCCCACGAAACTGGAAGCGATGCGGGCGATCAAAAATGCCCTGGACCCTTTGGGTATCATGAATCCCGGTGCCGTACTGTCGTTCGCGGGCACAGCCTGACAACAAGCCGTGAATCTCTCACAGGGACACCCGGCGGAAAATCCCGTTCAGTCCTTCCGGAATTCGCAAAGCACGTGAACTTCAATTCCTAACTCATTGATTCTACGTCGACCATGTAACTCGGGAAAATCGCCGATAAATGAGCATCCACAGATATCCGCACCAAGCCTCTCGAGTGATCTGATACCGGCTTCCACCGTTCCGCCCGTCGCCAGAAGATCGTCGACAACCAAGACGCTCTCGCCGGCTTCCACTATGTCCTCATGGATTTCGACACCCGCCTTCGCGTATTCCGGGCAGCGTGGCTCACCGATTGCGGCACCGGAAACCCTAGTCCTTTTGATCGGAACAAAGCCGCAGCCAAGCCTGCGGGCGATGGCGCCTCCCAGAATGAATCCATATGCTTCAGCCCCACGACCTTACCGATCCCACGTCCGGCATACGGTCGCAGCATCCGCTCCACCGCCAGACGGAACCCCGCGCATCCCCAAACAGCGTGATCACATCATGGTACGTCATCCCCGGTTTCGGGAAATCCGCTATGCTAAGGATGTAATCCCTGATCTCGTCTGCCACCCGCACCGATCACCGGCAGCTGTCCGTTGGCGTGCGGCTGACCGTCGGCAAGACGCCATAAACGATATGGAATTCACGTGAGGTCAACCTGCGTCCAGGAACCAGAAGCGCAGCCACCTTCTTTTACGGATTCGACGATGGAAGGGGGCGCCAAACCAGCGCAGATGAGGCCCTGCTCTGTCCAATCGATCCCCGATCAGTATGCATCTCGCTGCCTGAAGAGTCATTTTCCGCTCCTTTCTCAAACAGATGTCGCTTTCTCGAATTGCGGCCTGTATATTACGCGTATATACATACTGAGTCGGGGTGTGTCAACAGAAATTGGAGAAAATGCCGCGTGGCTGCAAAAACCGGAAATAAGACTGATGCAAAAAACGGCCAGTTGATCCTGCGTCTGGACAAGGCGGAGCGCGACGCTTTCGTCTCATTGTGCAAGGAAAAGGACACCAGCGCCTCACGGGAGATCCGCCGGTTCATACGCCGATATGTAAAAAAACACCGAGCGGGAAAGCGCTGACCCTCCGTCCATACCTCACATTACGGAACGCGGGTCAATCATACCCGGGTTAAGTCAGAGAACGCGCCCCGCAATGGTTCCCAACCGGGCCACCAGTTCAGGGTCACGCCGCGCCGGTTCCGTCAGGACGGCGAAATCCAGTGCCCGGTCACAGCCATGGCAGCAGGGAACACGGCCGTTTCCGAGCAGTTTCGGCAGACACCCGACCAAAGCCCGCGCTTTCTCTGCATTGCCGGTCAAGGTGTGGATGATATCATTGATATCAACCTCTCCATGGTCGGGATGCCAGCTGTCATAGTCCGTAATCATCGCCACCGATGCGTAACAGATCTCGGCCTCGCGGACGAGCTTCGCCTCGGGCATGTTGGTCATACCGATCACGTCGCAACCCCAGTTCTCCCGATACATCGTTGATTCCGCCAGTGAGGAGAACTG
The DNA here is from genome assembly GCA_965221405.1 of Paracoccaceae bacterium. GTDB lineage: Bacteria > Pseudomonadota > Alphaproteobacteria > Rhodobacterales > Rhodobacteraceae > JAPOUP01. The sequence goes on from CBDCSE010000001.1 coordinate 1,135,208, forward strand.
CGGACCCTCCATAGCCAGATAGGTGCCTCCGTCATGGACGCGGACTCCCTCAGAGTGCGCAGCCTTAAGGCACGCGGCCCTCAAGCGCCCGCATGTCGGCTGGGCAATGCTGACATGAGCGACCAGGCCCTCGCCGAAAAACGACTTTTCACGTTCCGTCGTACGGTCAATGAATTGGTCGACGACCACGAAGTCCCCCGGTGCCATATGCTCGCGAAACGACCCACAGGCGGAAACGCTGATCAGGTCGGTCACACCCATCTGTTTCAGCGCATCGATATTGGCGCGGTAGGGCACGGACGTCGGCGAATGCACATGTCCTCTCCCGTGGCGCGGGATAAAGGCCATTTCCACACCATCAAGCGTCCCCGTCAGGACTTGGTCGGAGGGCGGCCCCCAGGGAGTCTCAACCGTTTGCCAGCCAGCGCCCTTCAGGCCCTCAATCGTGTAGACACCCGATCCACCAATGACTCCAATAACGGTATCCGCCATTGTCTCTACACCCCCAACCGTTTTTCCGTTGACGCATTTCCGGTCAGCGGCCATCATAGACATCGGCGAGGGAGAGACAATCCAGGGTGCTGGGCCAGACGGGGCTCGCCCGATCAACCGTTTCAGTCGTCGGGACGGGCTAGACTGAAAAGATCGCGCACGACCGAATAATCCCGGTAACCAAGGCGACCGACCGGATTGAAGCTCAGGGCATCGAATATTCCATCGACCAGACAGTCGTCACGCAGGTGGATTCCGGTGACCTCACCGAAAACCACCTTGTTCGCCTCTCCGGAGAGCTCAACGATCCGGGCAAGCCTGCATTCCAGTGCGGCGGGCACACCCGCCACCCGATGGCACTCGATGGTCTCGCAGGACGCCTTGCCCAGTCCGGCCAGCGTGAATTCATCGGCATCCATTGGATATGTCCCGGAAGACAGGTTCATGGCCTCCCGCATCGCGTATTCAACGACGTTGACACAGAACACTCCAGTATCACGTATGTTCGCGACGCTGTCCTTGGTGTCGGGCCTGTCAGGTTTGCCCGATGTGCAGGCGAACATTACCTGTGGGGGCGAGTATGCAACGCCGTTAAAAAAACTGTAGGGTGCGAGATTATCCCGACCGTCACCGTCGCGGCTGGAAATCCAGCCGATCGGACGGGGAACGATGATCGCGTTGAACGGATTGTGGCGCAGGCCATGACCCTGCTCGGGGCGATAGAACATACGATGGAGTCCCTGGTGGAGTCCGTGGTCCGGTTGTCCCCCCATTAGCTGCATGATAGCGCCGATTCCAGCGAAAATCCATAGGGTTCGCCATGTATACCCTGAATGAGGAACAGCCAGGGGACTGGCACGAAGTCGAGGAGCTTTACGACCTCTGCTTCGTACCGGGACGCGGGGCCCTGTCCTCCTACAGGTTACGGGAAGGCCGAGAGCCGGTGGCCGGTCTATGCGTGGTGGCCAGGGACCGCACCGGAGCGCTGATAGCGGCTGTCCGTCACTGGTCCGTCGAGGTGGGGTCCCACCCCGCGCTTCTGCTCGGTCCTCTGGCAGTACATCCCACCAGGCAGGGCGAGGGTCTTGGCGCATCCGTCATCGCCGATAGCCTCGCGAAGGCGCGCACTCAGGGGTGGCGGCGTGTGCTGCTCGTCGGGGATCAACCGTATTTCGTTCGCCTGGGCTTTGTCCGCCTGGACGGTGTTGAGATGCCTCCCCCCACGAATCCGGACCGGATCCTTGGACTGGCGTTGACGCCGGGTGCCTGGTGTGGTATTTCTGGAAAGGTAGTGGCCTCATGTCGAGACCGCAGTTCGTGAACTCACGCCAGCGCGGACTGGCGCTAGGGCGAGGTTTAATCCGGACGAGCCCTGCAGAAAAACGCTCGACCCCGGAGTTCTGCAAGGGCCAGGGCAAACGACAGGAACACACGATGGCACGACGGACGATGACACTAGCCGCCGTACTTGCGTTCGCACTCACGGGCGGAAAGGCGGGGGCCGGGTGCCAGGACGGGGAACTTCGCGCACACCATCCGAATGGTGGCGGAGAGGTGGCCAGCACGGCCCAGGTAGTCGGCGACGCATACATTGGCAGGGATGCCAGGATTTGCGGAACCGCCGCAGTCTCCGACAGTGCCGTTGTCCGAAAAGCATCCGTCAGTGACAGTGCGCGTGTCTCCGGCAGTGTAAGGATACTTGGCGAATCAACCGATGTCACGAGAGTGGAAGGCGCGGCCTCCGTTTCCGGCAATGTCGTTATTCGGGGGGCAGACGTATATATCGGTGGAACCGCCCATGTTTCCGAAAACGCGCGCATCATCGGAAGCGGCCGCGCGGTCGGGGCAATATACATCACCGATGGCGCAAGAGTGTTCGGGAACGCGAAAATCCGTCGTGGCGCCCAGATCAAGGGAGCCGCGAAAGTTTACGGCAACGCCGTTGTTGGGAGCGATATGGTTGCGAGTATCGTTTCAGACAATGCTGAAGTGTACGGAAGTGCGGTCGTGCTTTATTCCAAGATTCTTGGCAACGGCAAGGTGAACTGCGGCCGCTGGATTGGCACCATCGTCACCACCGACCGAACGGGCCAGTGCGGGAAGAACGGCAACGGTTCAACGGGCGGCCGGGCGAACCTCGGCGACCTGCTCAGCAACCCGATCGATCCGGAAAACACCGAGTCGAACTGATCCGCCATGACAGCACAGCAGGGGCCGCGACTCCGGTCCCGGCCCGCAGGGGGACGGCCCGCCAATGGCCGCACGACCGGTCCGTGCGGCACCCGGCCGCGTGAGGCGGAAGGCAGTTATACTTTTGCCCACCGATCAAAATACACGCTCCGTGACTGTCCAGTCCACCCGGCGGGCATCTAGAGACAGGGACACACCATGACACCATTTCACTTGCATGTTCTGCCCGCGTCGCCGTTCCGGCGGTCGCTGGGGCTAGAAAACGGCACGGAACCGGACGAACCGGAAGGCGACGGCTGGAAGTTTCCGGGAAAGCCATTCGTCTCGACAACTTCCCTACACCTCGATAATCGTGAACGCCCAGGAAGGGTAAAACTCCAGTGATATGAACTTAAAGACCGAAACCAAGTCGGAAGCCCTGCTTCAGCTTGCGCGGCTCCGTCAGGCAACCCGCCTGGAGGGACATGACTGCATCGGGGATTTTCACGGCGGGATTTTTGAGTGTGACTACGTTTCGCCGTACACGAAGTCCGCCGACAACATTAACGCTCGGGTCATGGTCGTCGCGCAGGACTGGGCGAGCGCCGACTCCCTCTCGGCCGAGAAACCGGACCGTGACAGCGTAGAGCTTGGCTACACCCCGAACCTCCGGACAAACCGAAACCTCCATGACCTTCTGAAACGCCATTTCGGGCTGTCCCGCGGGGAATGCTACATGACCAACCTGTTTCCATTCATCAAGCGTGGCCCCATGGATGCCTACATCCCCCGGAAGGATATGGTTCGCTGCGCGAAGGAATTCACGTTGGAGGAAATCAGGATCGTAAATCCCCGAATGGTCATCTGCCTCGGCCTGAAAACGTTTCAGGCGCTTCGGACAGCCGTCGGTCACTCTGGGTCATGGTCACTGAAATTGGGAAAAGCTATCAGCACCCCGTTCCGTATCTGCGAAACCCGTGTCCACTGTGTGGCCCATACAGGCGCTCACGGCACCAACAACCGGGGCAGTGAACAGGTCGAGAGGGATTGGGAAAACCTCGCGCGCGTTTATCGCTCGGCGCGGCGTTCATCGATAGGGTGACACATGGACCATGGACATCCACGCCGAGGAAAACGTCGCCACCTGACCCGCCGCGGGTGGGCGGACCCTGACCACCCGCCACCAGAACAATCCCGGTATAGTTGTAGTTGTTGCCGTCATCCCCGGCCGGGCTTCCCGGTTTCGCAAGCCCGTGGAGTTCATTTAAGACAGCACACAAACATCTTCGCAGATCTCGTTGATGTCAAAGTGACCCATCGCAACTGATAATTCCACCTGGCGAACCAGACCCGCAAGACCTTCCCTGAAATGGTTTGGCAGTGCGGAGTGTTTCAGGCGCTGTATTTCTCATCGCCGACTCTCCCCGTTGTCGAATTCAGGCTGAAATACCCAGGCTCCACAGCCATCTGGGCAAGCGAATGCAGAAAGCAATGGCAGGTGATGGATTGCTATTCAGGACCCTTTGCATGCAACCGAACAATGAACCGTTCGTCCAGTTCAACCAGATCGGGTTCAGTGCCATTATGCTCTTTCATGCCCTTTACGATTTTCCGGGGAATCCCCATTCCCATATGTTCCAGATACCGATAGTCGCGCATCATGTCCTTCAACAGCTGGTTGCGCGCCGCTCGCGTCCCGGATCGCATCCGATCCGGCGTTATGCCGTTGGGTGGCCGGCCCGGAGAGACAATTTCCAGCCGGTCGCAATACACCGCCAGCTCGATATCGGTGCTCGTTAGCAGGTAGTCGCGGTGTATGAGGGCGTTGACGATTCCCTCGCGAAGGGCATCGCGGGGATAGGCCGGACGCTCCACGCGCCTCCCACCCAGCGTCTTGACGACCACGGGCGTGTTGCGCTGCACAAAACCCAGTGCCTGTTCGACGATGCCGTTTTCGACGATGTCACCGGTCTCGTCGAGCAAAGGTGCCATCGGGCCACGAAGCGCCGTGCGTTCCCGCGCGCCGTAGTCCCGTTCCGTTCCGGGATAGGCGACTGCATCTATCCCGGCGTGTGGCAGGAACCGGTTCGGCGTCTTGCCGAACAGTAGCATGCCTCCGACGGACACACCTTCCTCGGTGATGATCTCGGTGTTGACGAGAAGCGACTGCCACGCTTCCCCGTCCTCGTCGGCCGGCACGTCCTGCTGGCGGATGTCGCCGAAGTAGTTTCGCAGCCGCCGCCCGTCCAGGTCCGCGTGCGTGGCTCCCGACACCGGCCGCAGTTCGGCGCGTACCGACCCTCTCCTCTGGAACAGACGCGCGAGCTCCTCCTGGCTTGCTTCCCGACTCTGCGAGCCGACACGCATCAGGTACCTGCTGGTGTTGTGGTGCCAGAGCGCATGCACGTCATAGCCTCGGGTCACGCGGACGATGGCAACGTCGTTGCTGTCCTTGGTATTGGGAACAACTTCGAAAAACGGAACGATTGCCGGCCTGATCTTGTCCCGGCAAACGTTCATTACCCATTCCTCGAGGTTGTCCCGAGCCAGACCCGTGACCGATCCGTCGTCTTCGACCCCGAGAAGCACCATGCCGCCTTCAAGGTTCGAGAACGCGACCAGTTCCTTCGCGAGATCCTGGGTGCTCAGATCATCCCTTTTGAACTCCACTCCGGAGTTTTCACCGCTCGCCAGGATTTCCAGCAATTCGTTGCGTGTCGTCATGCCTCAGAACCCGTACTTGGAGCGGCGCGTCTCAAAGGCGGCCTTGCCGCCTTCGAGGATTTCCTCAACCAGTTCGCGCACCGGTCCGGAGTCGATGGAGGCCATGTGCTCCTGCGGAATCCGTGCGTGACCCTCCGTTGCCACGCCTTTCGCCGCGAGACCCAGAATGAGCTCCGCATCGCCGAGGACCGGAATGTTGGCGTTGTGCGTCGAGAAGATGAACTGGCGCCGACGCTTTTCCTGCCGCATGATCGGAACCACGCCTTCCGTGATGAAGCGGTTGTCAAGGTCGTCTTCGGGCTGATCGACAACGAGAGGCGCATCGGACTCCAGCAGGAGCAGCAACAGGACGGCAGTTGCCATCTGCCCGGTCGAAAGCGCTTGAAGTGTCTGCCAATTGGCCGGTTCCCCGTCGGGAGCCGTGTTCAACTCGATCTCCGTGGTAGCAGGCAGTTCCAGTTCCTCGATGCGCATGAACAGCTCCAGATCGGCTTTCGCGATCCGTTCAGCCGTACCGGACGGAATTTTGTAGCGTGCCCTAAGCGCGTCCCTGCCCTCCCGGCAAAACCCGGCAAGTTCCCGCACGGACAGATGGTCAAGTCCTCGAAGACGATCCAGGGCCGCTGCAGGATTGCCTCCGATCTCTCGCAGCAGCTCCTCAAGAGGACCTCGGTCGCCGGCCATCGCGACCCTGACCTTAATCCTGTCACGCAGTTTCCGGGACACGCGCTTCGCGGCGGTTTCGATCTGCCTGTATTCCGATGCCTTGAGATCATCCCACTCTGCGAGCTGGTTGCGGCGCTGGGCCTCATGCAATTCCAGATCTCGCTTGAGGCTTTCCATCCTGTCTTTCAACGGACGCAACTCCTCGATCTGCTGGCGTAGCTTGATGAACTCAGCGCCATCAATCTTCGATTTCTGGAGTTCGCGCAGGAGCCTTTCGTAGGTTTCCTCGATTGCGGCCTTTCGCTCGTTCCAGCGTGATTTCGTATCCGCGATCGAATGATCGGCTTCGGCAAGGGCATTGCCGAGCTGATCGCTGAGCGCCTTCAGTTTCCCGCTCAGCGCTGCCAGCATTCCCGCGATTTCGGAAAGGAGTTCGGAGTTCGGCAGCCCTTCAAGGGCCTTGCCGGAAACGAATGCCAAATCGACGGGCAATCCTTCAGCGAGTTCGTTGTGAAGGGTGCGGTACTGGTCAATCCGCTCGCCCAGGGTCAAGAACAGCCGCTCTTCGCGAATGAGTTGGCTTCTTTCCTTAAGGCGCTCGTCCAGCCCGGCATGCCGGAATCGCCTTTGCGTCTCTTCGAGACCCGGTAGCGCCGCAAGTCGCTCTTCAAGACGCTCCATTTCACGGCGAACCCCCACAATGCGGCCACGCGAGCGTTCGAGTTCCAGTCGCACCTTTGATTTCCGCGCTGAAAGAGTGGGGTCACGTTCAATGAAACGTTCCAGCAAAAGCGTGCGTTTCCTCGGACTCTTCGCGAGCTCGGATATTTCGTGCTGTCCGAAGATTTCCACTCCTGGCATCACGTCACTTGGCGACAGGTTCAGGACTTCCCCCGCCTCATTCTTCACGACCGGTGGGTTCGGCACCGATCTTTCGATCATGTACCGACGTTCAGACGGCTTGTATGATCGCACGAGCAGCGAGACTTTCGTGCCTGATCGCAGGACGTTCCTGACCACGCCATCATGGGCCTTCCGCGCTTCCGTACCAAGAGGGTCGAGCCCAAGTACGTAGCGCATGCTCTCAATCATCGTCGACTTGCCGGTGCCCCGCCCGCCTACCAGCACGTTCAGATTCCCGTTGAAATGCACTGCAGTGTCACGCAGGAACCCGCCCTCCCAGGTCATCGCGATGAACTCGGCATGGGGATCAGGCTCAAGGTCGGTGTGCAGACGGATACGGGAGACGGGGTCGAGAAACGCCTGCCGGAAGGCCTCGACCGAGACGGTGGACATCTTGATGAAGCAGGACGCCGCGCCGTCCCCAAGTTTGTCCGGGTCGCTGACGTCCGAAGTGTTCAGAATCGCAATCGGGCGATCTCGCTTGTGTTCGGCGTCCTTGTTCTCGAGGATCCGCCTGATCCCTTCGGGCGCGGCCTTGACAGGGCCGGGCAATGCACAGGCAAGCAGGTCGGGATTGGTCCAGACATTGACTCTCGATTGTCCCGAGAGCTTCTTCAGCAAGCCACCGTCCGAGGCGACATGGGCCGCGATACATACAGCACCCCATTTCCTGGCGCATTCAAGCAGTTCGGTGGAATCTCTGCTGCCGACCGGTGACGGATGATCGGTGCCGTGGATGCCGCAATCCCCGATGAACCGCTCCAGTGCCGCGTCCCTGTCCGGATCAAACAGGCACAGGAAATGAACGCCGTCCTTCGTGACGGCTTCGAAGCCGCTGAATGCATGGAGACCGGCATTGCGGGCTGCGCGCACAAGGCCTGCCGAATGCTCCACGCGGTAGTGGTCCGTGACCGCGATGACCTCGATGCCGACTTCAATGCAGGCCTTGACTATCGCATCGTTGTATTCTTCTTCGGACTTGAATTGGGTCGGCGTGCTGTGTCTCTCAAGATAGGCGAACGGATTGACCTGCAAGGCGCAGCGAAAGAATCGCGACCCTCTCGGTAGGTTCAATGCGGCTTGCATGCGATCAGAGAGCGTGCGTGCCGGCCCGGTCGGGTCTGCGGTCATCCGTGGCTCTCCGTCCGTTCCAGTGCGTCGAACCTCATTCCCGCTCCGGTTGTTCCTGTTGTTCGGCGACGTATCGCTCAACCACGTCCCGTACAACCCAGGTCAAGGAGACCTTCTTCTACCTGACGAGTCTTCCAGAACCTCGTGGATTTCCGGTGGAAAGCTCGATCGATGCGCACACCGATGCCGCTCTCCGGGGTTTCATGACCTGTATGCTTCCCTTAGGTCAGTCCGGTGGGCTACGGCGCGAACTCCATTGTTCACCGCACTACACCATGGAGGTGAGGAATGAAACTCCGGAATGCGAACCAGGATCCGCGGCATGGCCCAATTCGGCAACGGGTTCTGCCATCGCCATGCAAAACTCGCGGAGCATCCTCTCCAGAGCCAATCCGACCACTCGTATAGGTTTGAACCTGCCCCTGATTCTGGTCGCCGCCCTGCTCGCGAGCGCGAGCCCTGGCCCGGCCACGGTCGCGATCACGGGAACGTCAATGGCGTCGGGGCGGGTCTCCGGGCTGAGACTCGTCACCGGCATAACAGCCGGATCCCTGTTCTGGTCAACCACGGCGGCTCTGGGACTTGACGCCGTCATGCATGCAGACAGCTGGGTATTTGAGGCGCTTCGCTATTTGGGGCAGCCTATCTCATCTTGCTGGCCTACAGATCAGCCCGCCCGGCGGTTTCATGAAAAGCCATCGGCTCGCGCCCGGAGACCAGAAGCAAAACGACTCTCTTCGCCAAGGGGCTGCTGCATATCACCAATCCCAAGGCAGTATTGTTCTTTGGAGCGCTCTACTCCATCGGCTTGCCCGCGGACGCCGCGTTTTCGGATCTGACATTGGTCATTTTTGCCGTAGGCCTGCAGTCCCTCGCAATATTCCACGGATATGCGCTTTTGTTTTCCTCAAGGCCGACGACACGGATTTACCTGCGTTCCGGACGGGTAATTGAAGGCCTGTTCGCGATCACGTTCGGCGCGGCCGGGCTGAAGATCCTGACCGCCGGGCTTCATTGAGGCGATCCCGGATTTGGGCCATACCCGGTCACAGTCAGGCCACGCGCCCCGAGCCGGGATGACGCATGTCCCAGCCTGTTCAGGTAAAGATCATTCCCTCATAATTAGTCCCACCCCCGAGGCACCCCCTATGAATTGACGATTTTGCTGCCCGACTGTCCATAGTTACCGCGAAACCAGTCATGGCAGCGCCTGATCTCTCTGTCAGAAAGCTCGTCCACCGGACCGCGCGTCAGCGCCAGATGCGTTGTCATCGCCGCCTCCTCGATATACATGGCGAGACTTGTCGCCTCGGTTGCGGATTTTCCCATCGTGAAGACTCCATGCGCCTTGACGAGGGCCGCCCGTCCACCTTCCGCGGCCTCGAGTATCGCCTTGCCCGTATCGATCTCACCCGGCGTCGCGTAGCGCGAACAGGGCACGTCCCGCCCCAGCATATGCGTGATCGGCGTCAGGACAGCCGGAATGCGCTCGCCACGCGCCGCGAAACTGGAAGCATACGGGGAATGGGTATGCGTGACGCCGAATATATCGTCGCGGTGCCGATAGAGATGAAGGTGAATTCCCGTATCGACCGAAGGTTTCATTTCCCCTTCCACGACATTGCCGTCCAGATCCACGACGACCATCGTTTCAGGTGTGAGTGCGGCGAATTTCACACCCGAAGGCTTGATGACCACCAGGCCAGTGTCCGGATCACGGCCCGAGACGTTGCCGCCCGATCCCGTCACGAGGCCATTCCTGGGCAGTTCGTGGTTCTGTTCGCAGACTTCCTCTTTCAGTAGGTCAAGCATTCGGTACTCCGTGCGGGTAGATCACGATCTTGGTGCTCTCCCGCGCCTCGACCAGAAGACGGAAGGCTTCCGCAGTGTCCTCCAGCGGAAACCGGTGCGAAACCGCGTCCCCCGCGTTTATCCGGCCCGCTTCCAGGAGCCGGATATAGCTGTATGTGTCCATATGATCAGACGAATAGCGTGAGGTAACGGTGATCTGGTCAAAATAGGCCCGGTTACCATCCCGCACCCAGTCCTCACCGGGCGCAAGGGGGGCCCCGAGATGCAGACAGCCCCCCACCTCAACCAGATCAACGGCCTGCCGCCACGCCGACGGGAATGGGGCGGTAACGACAACAGTGTCCGCCAGACGCCCTTTGTTGACCGTGCGCAGGGCTTCGACCGTATCGCCATTCCCCGGATTGATCGTGTGCGTGGCGCCATGGGACCGCGCCCTGTCGAGACGCCAGTCCGAAAAGTCCAGCGATACGACCTTTCCGGCTCCGAAGAACGGCGCGAGATGAACGAATCCCAACCCTATGAAACCCGCACCGACCACGGCGACCGTGTCTCCGGGTTGGATGTTGGACACTTTCAGACCGGACAGGACGCAGGACCAGGGCTCGATCGTGACCGCTTCCTCGTCCGTGACCGTCTCGGGCAGCAGATGGGTGTCCATCGCCAGATGCTGGGACGTAACCCGGAAATACTCGCATACACCGCCCGGATCCAGCCGCATCGTCCTGTAGAACGGATCGCGCGTAAAGTGGCCGCGGCGTGACAGGTGACTGTCAACGCGGCCGACGTGGTGATTGACAAAAACCCTGTCTCCGATCCTGTAATCGGTGACGCCCGCACCCAGTTCGACCACTTCAGCGCACGGCTCGTGCCCCAGAACTTTCGGTTCGGTCCTATACCACGCCATTGTCTCGCTGCCGCAGAGCCCGCAGGCCCTGGTCTTCAACAGCATCTCACCCGGCCCGATCTCGGGAACGGGAACGTCTTCGATCCGAATATCGTCAACACCGTGCAGGACGGCTGCCCGCATAAGGCCTCCCATTACAGACCCCTGCCCGATGAAGCGGCCAGGACGGCATCCGACAGCATTGCATATCTTCCGAAAACGTGATGGTATTCTTCATGGTTAGCCGGATCCGGTCGATAGCGAATGAAGTCATTCTCCCTCTGGCACAGGGATCGGGCATCTCCGTATCCAGCGGCCGCAGCACCGATGCAGGCCGCGCCCCACAATCCCAGGTCAGATCTGGGATTCACCAGAATATCCTGTCCGACCATATCGGATATGATCTGACACCAGGCCGGATTGTTTGAGCCACCACCGGTAAGTTGGACCGGACGGCCGGGAAGCCCCCCCTCGAGCTCGAAGCAATGGCGCAGGCTGAGCGCGGTGCCTTCCAGCACCGCGCGTTCAAGCTCGGCTCCGGTGGTCACGGCTGACATTCCAAGAAAACCGGCGCGGATGCCGGGCGCGACGAACGGCGCGCGCTCACCATTCAGGTAAGGAAGGAAAGTGACGCCATTCGAACCGACCGGAACTTCGGTGACCGTCCCGTTTAGCCCCGCTGCGGAACCGCCCGCATCGCTCCCACCCGATCCCTGAAGATGGAGGCCCGCGAACCAGTCGAATGCGGAAGTGCCGGTCGAAGGCGCCAGAACGCGAACCGCGATGTCGTTCCTGACGGGATGCAGCACGGTTGCGCCTATCGGGCCATCGGTTGGGTGGAACCTGTCCGTCAGGATACCGACGACAGCCGTCGTACCCAGGATCATCATCGTGTCGTCGGCGTCAAACATCTCCATACCGACGATCATCGCTCCGAGATCGAGGGTCGCGACGGAGACGGGCACGCCGACGGGAAGACCGGTTAAATCGGCCGCGGTCGGGTTCAGGGGGCCGAGCACGGAGCCCGCGGACCGGGGCTGGCTGAGCAGTCCCCGCGCATCCGCGCAGCCGAGAGCGTCTATGGCGGCACCGTACTCCCGCGTCCTGAGATCAAGAAACGGTATCGAGGCGTTGCAGAAGTCCGTCGCCACATATCCGGTCAGCTGGGCACCGATCCAGTCGCCGCAGGTAACCATGTGCGCGACCGAGCCCGCAGCTTCCGGCTCGTTTTCGCGCAGCCAGCGCCAGCCCAGCGCGGATGTCCCCGGCCAGAGAGCGGTATTGCAGCCATGGCTGACGGCTCCGGTCCGCCCGGCGCTCTCCAGGACCTTCAGATCATCGACTATTCCGGGTCGTGTGTCATTCCACAAAATCGCGTTACGGATCGGTTTGGCACCGGAATCCAACGCCCAGAATCCATCACCCTGCGCACAGATGCCGATCGACCGGACGTGACGGCTATCAAACTGGGAGGCCAGACTCCTCAGGCATTCCGACGTCGCCCGCCAGACCGATTCGAGAGACTGCTCGGATCCGCCGTCGGGCAGCCGAACGGTTTCGGAACCGCGATCGGCAAAGCCTACCGCATTTCCCGATTCGTCGAATGCCGCCGCCTTCACGGCGGTGGTGCCTATATCGAGTCCGAGCCGGAGATCAGCCACCCTACAAACCCTTCGTCTGCCCGTCAGTCATACATCTGAAATAAAAATTGATATTTGAAAAGCTTGTTGGTTAAATGCCCGCGGAAAGAATGATCTCGTATCGATATGGAGAATCAGATGAGGAAGTTTTTGGCAACAGGATTCGTGGCGGTCGGCCTCGCGACACTGTCCGCGTCCGTAGCGGCTGACGGCCACCTGAGCCTCGAAGGAAAGACCATCGGTGTCGCGGTCGTCGGAACACAGCATTTCTGGGACCGTGAGGCGTTCAACGGCGCGGTCAGCACGGTCGAATCGCTTGGTGGCACCGTAGTTCCCGTTGATGGCGGTCGGGATAACCAGATCCATGCCGACAATCACGACATTCTTCTCAACAGCGGTGTGGACGCGGTCATTTCCATTCTGGGCGACGCGGCCGTCGAGCCGAAATTCGAGGCACTGAAAGCCGCCGGAATTCCCGTTTTCACGGTGGATCATCCCAGCCCTCACGCGGTCAACAACACGACATCCGACAATTACTACATGGGAACGACGATTGGCCGCTATATGGCCGACGCCATCGGAGGCGAGGGTAAAGTCGCCGTATTCAACGCCTTCGAGAACGCACTGCGCATATGCGGAATTCGCGCAGGTCTCTGGAAATACGTTCTGCAGGACTATCCCGGAATCGAAATCATCCAGCCTGAACTGGCGGAAGAGTTCGCCAACGCGCCGGAGGACGCGCGCAAGAAGACACTCGATCTTCTGAGCCAATATCCCGAGGGCACTATTGACGCCATACATGTCGGTTGCTGGGACCAGCCGGCAATCGGCGTCGTTCAGGCCCTTGAGGAGGCGGGCCGCATGGACGTGATCGTAACGGCTCTTGACGGTGGTCCGGACACTCTGGAGATCATGGCTGAGGACGGGTCGCCTTTTGTCGCCAATGTAGCGCAGCAACCGAATATGATCGGCTCGACCTCCGCGATGAACGTGGCTCGACACTTCGCCGGCGAAACACTCCTGCCACAGACCTATGTCGACGTTCTGCCCGTCAACGGTCAGGCGGAAGCCAAAGCGGCTTACGAATCCCTGGGCTACGGTTCGCTCGACTGAATAGCCTCACCAAAGAGGGGCGGCGCCTGATCTTGCCGCCGCCCCTCGCGCGACACATTAGCGGCATGCCCGGCGATGCATTCAGTCTTGCGGGAATCGTCAAGACGTTTCCCGGTGTCCGTGCGCTGGACGGAGCGTCCCTTTCAATCCGTCCGGGAGAGATTCACGGCCTTGTCGGTGAGAACGGTGCCGGAAAATCAACCATCATCAAAATCCTGGCGGGTGTCTACCGACCCGATCAGGGTACCGTATCGATCAATGGCGAACCGGTCCCTTCGCTTACGCCGGCGCTCGTCCGTAAAGCTGGCGTGCGGTTCATCCATCAGGAACTCCATCTCGTCCCTCACTTTACGGTCGCGGAATCGGTTTTCATGGGGCAGGAGCTCGCGGGTCACTTCGGACTCTCGAAACGCGACATGCGAAAAAAGGCGGAGGCTTTCCTGCGGGATAAATTGGGTATCGATCTGCCCGGAAACCTTCTGGTTCGCGACCTGGGCACCGCCGAGCGCAAGCTTGTCCAGATAGCCGGTGCCCTCATTGACGGTAAGGCCAGAACCGTCGTCTTCGATGAACCGACAGCACCACTCGCCAGTGACGAGGTCGAAACGGTGATGAAGGCGATCAACGCGCTGAAAGCGGAAGGTATCGCGATCCTGTATGTGTCGCACTACCTCTCGGAAGTCACTGATATCTGTGACCGGGTGACGGTTTTCCGTCAAGGGAGGGCGGTCGGAGTTTTTGACCATATTGATGCCGATAGCTCCGGGGATTTGATCTACGCGATGGTCGGACGGAATCTCACGGACATGTTCCCGCGAAAGGACCGCACGGCGCGGGGCATCGGGCTGGAGATATCGGGCTTCGGGGACGGCGGGAGGTTTGAGGGCGTGTCCTTAAAGATCCAACGTGGTCAAATTCTCGGCATTGCGGGGTTGATTGGCTCCGGGCGTGAAGAGCTGGTCGAGGCGCTCTACGGTCTGCGCTCCGCGAAATCGGGGTCCATGAGAATCGGGGGAGAGGTCACGCGCATCCGAAATGCCGCGCAGGCGGTTAAGGCGGGGCTGGTACTGGTTCCGCGGGATCGGCGGAACGCAGGACTGGTTCTGCCGATGACGGTGTGCGAAAATGTCACGCTGGCGACCCTGGAGCGGAATTCCCGGCTTTCACTCGAAAACAGAAACGCCGCCCGAGCGAGCGCCACTGAACAGATAGAGGCGCTCGACATCCGGCCACCGAATCCGGATGCGGTAACGCGGTTCCTGAGCGGCGGGAACCAACAGAAAGTCGTTCTGGCCCGGTGGCTGGCGAAAACGGCGCGCGTGTTCATTTTTGACGAACCTACCGTCGGCGTCGATGTCGGAGCCAAGGCGGAAATCTACCAATTGATCGAGAATCTCGCGCGAGACGGGGCAGCGGTGATCGTTTCGTCCTCAGACCCTGTCGAGCTCGTTGGCATATGTGATCGTATCGCCATAATGATGCGCGGACGTATGGCGGGTGAACTCAGCGCTGCGGATCTGACTGTCAACAAACTTGTCGCCGCGACAACCGGTGCCGTGGATGTCGGGACAATCGCCGATGCCGTCGCGTAGCAGCGCTTCGATCCGGCTTTTCCCGAACCTGGCCGGCTACATTCCGTTGGCCATATTTCTGGGCGTGCTCGTCTACATAGGCCTGAACGCGCCAAATTTCGTGACCACGCGGAATCTGGAGCTTGTGCTTGCGCAAAGCCTGCCTGTGGTCCTGGTCTGTGCCGGACTTGCCGCCGTCGTCATGGCCGGTGGTGATGATGTCGTTTCGGGTGGTATCGACCTCTCAATTCCGGCGACCGCCGTTCTCAGCGCAGGGGTAACGGCGCAGATGCTGACAGCTGGCTGGCCGCTGGCGCTCTGCTCAGTCGCCGCATTGGCCGCGTGTCTGGTCGTGGGAGCCATAAACGCCCTGCTGGTCACGCGTGTGGGCATGACGCCGCTGCTTACCACGCTCGCTATGTTTGTGGCTGTCGTGGGTGTCAACAACGTCATCACGGAAAGCAGGCGGATCAACGTGGACCATACCTGGATTGTCGCATTGCGGAATCAGGAGGTTATCGGCGTTCCCCTGGGCATCATGCTGGCGGCTGCCATCGTCACGCTGATCTTTTTCCTGCTTCATCTCACACGGTTCGGCCTGGGTCTGCAGGCGGTGGGCGGCAGCCGCGACGCGGCGGAGACATCGGGCCTGAACGTTTCCCGACTTTTTGCCATGAGCTTTGTCGTGGCCGCGCTTACCGGGTTTCTCTGTGGCTTTTTCCTGTTGGCGCGTGGAGCGGGAAGCTCTCCCGGCGTTCAGGACAACCTCATGCTGGAGATGGTGCTCGCGACCTTTGTGGGAGCTGCTTTCTCGCCAAGACGTGTCGTGACACTGTGGGGCGCGGTCCTGGGAGCTGTCCTGGTCACCGCGATTTCGATAGGCTTCAAATCGATGGGTGTGAACGTGTTCTGGACCGGCCTGATCAAGGGTTCGCTCATCGTGGTCGTTGTAGCCCTCGCCGCCGTTTCACATAGGATGCGTTGATATGACGCCCGCATTTTCTGGAAGCGCGTTCGTGGGCAATGCCATAATGCGCTTTGGCTTTCTGATCGTTTTCCTGGCTTTCTTCGTGCTTTTCGCTGCCTGGAATCCGGTATTCCTCCAGGGCGGCAACCTGTCCAATATTGTCGAAGGATCCGCCGTTCTGATGATTGTAGCCCTGGGCATGACACTGGTCGTGGCGACGGGCGGCATTGATCTAAGTGTCGGCATCGCGCTGGACTTTGGCGCGGCTTTCGCAGTCGTCGCCCTGAAGTCCTATGGAATGGACTGGTTTGGAGCCATGTGCGCGGGTCTGATCGGTGGCTCCATCGTCGGCATATTCAATTCCGCTCTCGTTATCGGCCTGAAGATCTCCCCATTTCTCGCAACGCTGAGCACGTTCTTCATCGGTTCGTCGGTCCAGCGGATTTTCACCAATGGTGGCGGCCCGATATCACATCGCCGCATGCCAGAGGAATTCCGCAATCTGGCGCTTGGTGATATATATGGGATCCCGACCGAGGCTGTTGTCGCGTTCGGGTTGACCGTCATCTATTTCCTTATCCTTGAACGCTCGATCTGGGGCCGCCGGATCCACGCGATGGGCATGCAGAGATCCGCAGCCATCGTGGCGGGGATCCGGGTCAATCGTATCCTGATCACATGCTACGTCTTCGTCGGAATCACCTGTGCCGTCGGCGGCCTTATCGCCGCCGCGAATATTCGCATGTTCACGCCACTAGCGGGTTTCTCGTACCTTCTTGACGCAATCGCCGCCGTATTCATCGGTGCCGCGCTGCATCCACGGGGCCGTCCGAATGTGCCTGGCACCGTGCTTGGGGTTCTTTTCCTGGGGATGGTTGCGAACGGTCTCAACCTGATGGGCCTGAACTTCAATACCAAGGACGCGCTTCAGGGCATAATCCTTGTGTCCGCACTGGCACTTGCCGTAGCGCAGCAAAAAATGCGGCGATCCTGAGCTTCGGTTTCCGCGCGTTCCGGGCGGAGATCCCGTTCGATGCCGCCCTCAGCCACCCTCGCCGGGCTTGCCGGAAAAATACTTTTCCAGCTTTCCCTCCTCGCCTTCGCGTTCTTCAGCCTTCGGTAAAGGGTCCTTCTTGGTGATGATAACTGGCCAGAGCTCAGAATATTTCCGGTTAAACTCCACCCATTGCTCCGTTTCCGGCTCCGTGTCCGGCAGAATCGCCTCGACGGGACACTCCGGTTCGCAAACACCGCAATCGATGCATTCATCCGGATGAATCACGAGCATGTTCTCGCCTTCGTAGAAGCAGTCCACCGGACAAACCTCCACGCAATCCGTGTATTTGCACCCAATGCAGCGATCGTTGACGATATAGGTCATGAGAGAATCCGTTTCGGTTCGAAAGCTTAGCTAGGTAAGCGCAAAACCTCAATCAAGGTTCGCGAATTTAAGCTGTGCGGCAATTCGGCGCTCTTTACGGTTCGGCCGCCCCAATGCGGGTTCCGGCCGGGCGTATGGCTGGGTCAGGTCCTCGTACAGAGCCAGCGCTTCGGCAGCCGGACCGCGCCGGTCCGCAAGAGCGACGACTCGAACCACTCTCAGGCCCTTGCCGTGCCTGAAAGCAAGAACATCCCCGATCCCGACAGCGAAGGACGGTTTCGACACGCGTCTGGAATTCGCCCTCACATGACCGTCCGAAACCGCTTTGGTGGCATTTGTCCGGGTCTTGAAGTGGCGGGCCTGCCATAGCCACCTGTCAATGCGCATCTTTTTGTGTGATTCGTTCACTTCGGTTCTCGTCCTTGAGCTTTAGAAGCACGGCGAACGGGCTGTCCGGATCGACCGCGGTCCCTCTCCCGGGCGGGTTTGGGGGATCCGTCGCCCCCTTCGGCTTACCCTTCCGCCGGGGCCTTTTTCCGTTCGCATCACGCACCTTAACCGCTGGAGGGCCGCTCCCTGTCCGTCGACCCCGCGTCTTCCTGGGCCAAGTGAAGGTGAAATAGGTTTCCAGTGTGGGCTCTTCCGGCTTCCGTGCAAGAGTCGGACCTGACTCGCGGCCAGTGGCCCCGTCAGCTGCGCCAATGTCGGCAGTTTCCGCCTCGGCAGAGGTCACCGGCCGGGTGTCTGCGGTTAACCCATCGATATGTTCCCCGTTTCCGTTTCGACTGACGGCCATGGAATCATCCCCGGCAGCCGCCGGGCCGGTCGAGGACGCGAACCGCTCCTCCAATGCCTTTGTGCCGACGGAATCACGGCGGTCATCCAGCGAATCTTCCGAATCGGCGCCACCAACGGGATTTACCACCCGCTCACGCGTCGCCCTCGCCACGGCGTATCCCAGTCCCTGCATAAGGTCGGCGAACTGTTCCAGTGTCATACCGGTGATGGATAGCATTGCCGGACTCGCCTCGAATCCGGCCCGACTGTCCTCAACCCGCAATAGGTCGGCGAGGCGCTCGAGCATATCGACGCGGACGGCACGCTGACCGGCAACCCGATATCCCGCCATGGTAAGCTGCGCGGTACCCTGCGCAAAGCCGGTCGCGGGAATCGTCACCAAACCCGGAGGCGGGCTTTCGGGAAATTCCCCATGGCCCCGGGATAGCCCCCACAATACTAGCCTAAGCCGTGTTGGCGCAGGCTTAAGCAATACAGGAATGAACACCGTGAACTGCCCGAACCGGACACCATGCCTGCGAAGCGGCGCCCGGGCGTCCTGGTCCAGTTCCCTTACCTCGTCCGCCACATCATCCCGGCGGATGACGCCAAAGCTTTCGAGGAGCCGGAACGCGAAACCGCGCGCGAGTCCGGTGAGGGCCTCGTCCTCACGCAGCTTGAGCAACGGTTCAAACAGCGTATCCACACGGCGACTCACGAAATGCCGCAGCCTCCGCTCCACCTTGTCGACGACTTCAGGCCCGGCCTCCTCATCGACAAAAGCCGCGACCTGCGGCGCCATCGGCTCATGCCCGGCAACCAGCTTGCCGACCGCGTGCCCGCCCCACATAAGCCCGCCCTGATCGGTGAAATCCATTTCGGTGTCCGGAGAATTGTAGAAACGGTCGGCGCGCAGACTGAATTCGGGCTTCAAAGCCTGCAGCGCGGCTGTCCGGAGGGTTCGCACCTGCTCCGGCGGGGCGGATGCATCCTGAGTGAACCTGAACCCATCCAGCCGACCAACGAACTGGCCTTCGACCGAGACCTCGCCCCTGTCGTTCACTTCGGCCAACATGGCCTCCTTCTGCTTGAGCCGCCGGAGAAGGACACTCGTGCGGCGGTCGACAAAACGCCTTGTCAACGCGCCGTGAAGCGCATCCGACAGGCGGTCTTCTACAGCGTGCGTCAAGCCCCGCCAATGGCTTTCGTCATCGACCCAGCCCTTTCGCTGGGCGACGTATGTCCATGTACGGATGTATGCCAGTCGCCTGGAAAGCGTATCGATGTCGCCGTCTGTCCGGTCGATTCGATTTACCTGTCCAGCCAGCCAGTCGTCAGGAACGCGGCCATGCTCACGCAGGAAACAGAAAATGCGCTCCAGAAGGCTTGTATGCTCGGCATGGCTGATGCCGCGGAAATCCGGGATCCGGCACACTTCCCAAAACAGTCTGACCGCGTGCGCACCCGTCACCTCCCTCCGGAGATACGGCAGTTCCGCAAGTCCCTTGAGAGCCAACAGGTCATCGGCTTCCCTTGTCCGTGTCAGCAGCATGTCATCGGAACCGGTCTCCAGAGAGGCAATCAATCGATCGACGGTTCCGAAATCGAGTTCCGCATTGCGCCATTGCAGCTTGCGGACCGGTGCGAACCTACTGCCGACGATGGCTTCGGCCACATGATCATCCAGTGCGGTGGCTTCACCGGTCACCCCGAAAGTGCCGTCGTTCACATATCTTCCCGCCCTGCCCGCGATCTGGGCCAGTTCATCAGGCCTGAGCGGCCGCAACCTACGCCCATCGAACTTACTGAGCGAAGAAAAGGCGACATGGTCAATGTCAAGGTTCAGTCCGACTCCGATTGCGTCAGTGGCGACAAGATGATCGACATCTCCATTCTGGTACATCTCAACCTGCGCGTTGCGCGTTCGGGGACTGAGTGCCCCCATGACCACGGCGGCACCGCCCTTCTGACGGCGCAGAAGTTCGGCGACCGCGTACACCTGATCCACGGAAAACCCGACAATGGCGGATCGCGGGAGCATCCGGCTGATCTTGCGCGGACCCGTGTAGGTCAATGTTGAAAGCCTCTGTTTTCTTTCGAACCGGACACCCGGAACCAAGGCGGCAATTGCTCCACGCATCGTATCTGATCCCAAAAACATGGTTTCCCGAAGCCCCCGGAAACGAAGCAGCCGGTCGGTGAACACATGGCCGCGCTCAGGGTCGGAGCACATCTGGATCTCGTCGATGCCAATGAAATCCGCCGCAAGTCCCTCTGGCATCGCCTCGGCCGTACACACCCAGTAACGCGCACGGTCGGGCACCAGGCGTTCCTCGCCGGTGACAAGCGCGACAGCCGACTGACCCCGCAGCATGACGATACGCTCGTAGACCTCACGAGCCAGCAAACGAAGCGGCAGGCCAATCACTCCGGTGCGGTGACCAAGCATTCGCTCAATGGCGTATCGGGTCTTGCCGGTATTGGTAGGGCCAAGAACGGCAATGATACGCTCCTGATCATCGGCCATTCCGCCTGACTTCAGCACCTGCAAGCCCTGTCTTCCAACACATGCATACCGTGACGGCGGCTTATGTAACCCAACGATGCTGTCCGTGGGTCGCACCAAACCAGAAGACCATCCAAAAGTCTCCACACAGGATGGCAGTCACCAGTCCCCGCCCGTCCGCGTGGAGGCCATGACCAGACCACCGAAAGTCCATACCGGTCCACCCGAACGATGGTTCAGGAACGGACAGAATGCGTGGGTGTGGCGCACTCAATTGCGTTGCGCGTGATCGCCGTCCCGCATTTCGTGCCAGATCCCCGAGTGTTTCCATTCCGCACATATCTGGCCTGGTATCAGAGTTTCTGTCCGTCAAGGAAACGTTCAAGCGCCTCCATCCCATGCGCCAGTCCGGGATAGTGCGGATGCACGGAACGCACCATCTCCCACACCTCCAGCGCCTCGTCCACCATATCCAGATGCTGAAGGATTGTGGCCATCCCCATCATGGCCCCGAAATGCCGGGGATTAAGCGACAGCGCCCGGCCGATGTCACTGATTGCCGGGCCGTACATCTCCATATTGAACAGCGCGGTCGCACGGGTGTACCAGCCTTCGGCAAAGTCAGGCGCGTGGTCGGTCAAGGCCGTCAGGTGTTCCAGAGCGATATCATATCTACCATCGCGAATGGCCTCCCGACCCCTCTCCAGCAACAGATCCATGGCCGCGGAGCCCGATTTCGACCATTCCCTCACGATCTGCCGTTCGAGCTTTTCCCAGTCCTTTGCCCCGGGATCCGCGAGCCGGTCCAGCATGGACTCGATTTCCGCCATCTCCGCAACCGCTGGCCGCACGAACCCGAGGACAAGGACACAGGCCAGAAAAACGGCTTTGCAAATGCTTGGATGAACACGCATAACCTCCCCTATAGCAGACCGAACCGGGAAAGCGAGTCCCCCGGGCTGCGCGTTAGGGGGAGTCCCGGGCGATGAGCGACATAATTGAAAGCGCCGTTCGGGCGCTTTCCGAAAGAATCAGGAGCCGCGGCTTTGACAGTGTCGCCAAGTTCGCGATCAGGGACGAAGGTTCCATAATTGTCGATGGCGCGGGAGCGCGAGCGGGCGGCGGTGACGCGGAAGTGACGCTGGCGGCTGATGCGGACACTTTCAGAGCGATTCTCCGGGGTGACCTCAGTCCCACGGCGGCATTCATGAAGGGTGAGCTGACCGTGGACGGTGATATGTCCGTTGCCATTCGTCTCGGATCGGCGATCTCATAGCCGTGCGAAATACGACCGCACCCTTCTACAGGGAGGTGGCGCGGGGTCCTGACCGCGCCGCGGCCAGATGGGTCAGGGCACCGGACGGGGTGCGGCTTCGCATCGCGATCTGGCCCGAAGGCGACAGGGGAACGGTGCTCCTGTTTCCCGGGCGAACGGAATATGTGGAGAAATACGGTCCGGCCGCCGCACGGCTACGAGGGCGGGGCTTTGCCACCGCGTCGGTCGACTGGCGTGGCCAGGGCCTGGCCGAGCGTCCGCTTCCTGACCGCGGAACCGGGCACGTATCCCGGTTCACGGACTACCAGATGGATGTGGCGGCGACCCTTGCGACTGTGCGTGAACTCGGTCTACCGCATCCATATTATCTTCTGGCCCATTCGATGGGAGGCTGTATCGGGCTGCGGTCGATGTTCGAGGGGCTTGACGTGAAAGCCGCTGCGTTTTCCGCGCCGATGTGGGGAATCGCGATGCTCGACACGTTAAGGCCGTTCGCATGGACGCTCGCACTGGTCGCTCGGGCGTTGCGGTTCGGACATATGTATTCGCCTGGAACCGGCCCCCAAAACCATTTGGGGGAGGTTTCCTTCGAGAAAAACCTTCTGACCACGGATCCGCAGATGCACGCTTTCATGCGCAAACAGCTCGCGTCGCACCCCGATCTCGCGCTTGGCGGTCCAAGTCTGCACTGGCTGCATGAAGCCCTCAATGAATGCAGCGCCCTGGCCCGAAGGTCCTCACCTGAGGTTCCCGCCGTAACGTTCCTCGGTAGCCGGGACCACGTGATCGACCCAAGCCGCATCCATCGCCGCATGGCCAGCTGGCCAAACGGTCGTCTCGTGGTTTTACGTGGGGCGAAACACGAACCAATGATGGAAACACCCGAACACCGGGATAGATTTTATACTGAAGTCACCCGACATTTCGAGCGACATCCGTGACCGGGAGCGATATCGGCGGGAATGTTGGCGGCAGCGCTTCAGGGTCCCGGATTATGGACTCCATCGGCCTGCGTGTTCGCCGCGCCCGTCATCAGGTTCTGTCCGGAAGCGACAAAGAACGCCGTGAACCCGTAGCGGGCCCATTCGACCGCCTGCCCGGCACTGTGCACGAAGGTCATGTAAGCCTTTTCCGCCGCCATATCGTCGGCACCATAGGCAACCTTCAGGTCGGACGGCCGCGTGAACAAGCCATCGACCCCGTCGACGCCAGCGATCTCCGCGGTGGCCGCGACATCCCCGGGTTCCTCTATCTGCACGATCACCGTGGTATCGGTCCATGACCGATCAAGCAGTTCCGACATCGTTCGGGAAGCGAAACCGGCCCATCGGGCGGAACCTGCGTATCCGCACCCGTGATGACCGAACCTCGCGGCACGCGCCACCGTTTGGCGATTCGAGCGGTGACAACATGCGGCACCACGATTCCCGAAGAGTTCCGGAATCGAGTACGTGAAGTATATGTTCGGCGGAAATTGATGCGGCCCGGACCAATACCGGGAAACTAAGCGTATGCGCGATCACGAGACGGGCATCCATCCGCCTCAGGTCAAACGGCGCATGTTCGCGTGTCAAGACAGACAAAGCCCAGTCCGGTCCTCGACTTCTCGACTTCATCTGCAGTGTCTCGCGTCTTTGCCCAGCCCTATGACGGTCCGGGATCCGGGACCGCCAAACCCAGAAATGCTGCCCGGATCGTTTGGAACGTTTTGTCACTATTGTGGGCACCATGTCACAGGATGGCGAGAAAGTAAGGCAAACCCCTTTCCTGAAGCGATCAATACAAGGATGACGGTATTCCGGGAACGGGGACACCATCCGTTATCCTCCGCGCCCGCGCCGCAACGCGATCTCGAATTCAGTTCACGATAGTCTCCGACACGGTAACTCTCGTGTGATTTCAGGTCGGGTTGAACGGACAGGGCCCCGCCGGTATGTTCATTGAGTCTCCGTGCAACAGGAGCTTTCATGCGCATTGAACCCAATATCGCATTTGATGCCAATCTTACTGGAGGCGCCGACTTCGGCAGCTTGCCGGAATGGGATCTCAGCGATCTCTATAAATCACCGGACGCTCCGGAACTTGCGCGGGATCTCGATTGGCATGAGAAAGCCTGTGCGGAATTCGCGGACGAATTCGAGGGAAAGCTCGCGGAACTCAACGCGGAGCAACTTTTGGAATGCGTATTGCGTTACGAGAGGATTCAGATGGTGGAAGGCCGCATCATGTCCTTTGCGGGCCTGCGCCACCATCAACTCACCACCGATCCAAATCGCGCCAAGTTCCTGTCCGACTGCCAGAACAGGATTAACCTTTCGTCCGCTTCACTCGTGTTTTTCCCGCTGGAGATCAATCGGATCGAGGAAGACGCGCTTGACGCCCTGTTCAGCTCGAATGCGGCGCTCGCCCGCTACCGACCCGTATTCGACCGGTTACGGGCCAGACGCCCACACCAGCTTTCCGATGAAATGGAACGATTCCTCCACGAAAGGTCGGTCGTTGGGTCGTCGGCATGGATCCGGCTGTTTGACGAGACCATCGCCGCGCTCAAGTTCTCGGTGGACGGCGAGACGTTCAATCTCGAGGGCGCACTGAATTTCCTCACCGATCATGACCGCGCCAGGCGTGAGATCGCCGCCCGTGAACTCGCCCAGGTGTTTGGCGATCACGTGAAGCTGTTCGCGCGCGTGCACAATACACTCGCCAAGGAAAAGGAGGTTGAAGACAGGTGGCGCAGGATGCCAACCCCTCAGACCGAACGTCATCTCATGAACCATGTCGAGCCCGAGGTGGTCGAAGCACTTCGCAACGCCGTCGTCTCCTCCTACCCGATGCTTTCGCACCGATATTACGAGCTCAAGCGCAAATGGATGGGACTTGACGCGCTGCAGATCTGGGACCGGAACGCGCCGCTTCCCATAGAGCGGGAAAAGAACGTACCATGGGAACAGGCACGGGAGACCGTCCTGCAGGCCTACAGCGATTTCGACCCCAGAATTGCCGCTGTCGCGGAACAGTTTTTCCAGAAAGACTGGATTGACGCAGGCGTCAAACCCGGAAAGGCCCCCGGTGCCTTCGCCCATCCGACCGTAACCGACGTGCATCCCTACATCATGCTGAATTACCTTGGCAAACCCCGTGACGTGATGACACTTGCCCACGAACTTGGCCACGGCGTCCACCAGGTTCTTGCCGCGGCTCAGGGAGAGTTTCTGGCCTTCACTCCACTCACGCTCGCGGAGACGGCGTCAGTGTTCGGCGAAATGCTGACGTTCCGCAGGCTGCTCGACGGCGCATCGACAGACAGCGAGCGGAAGGTCCTGCTTGCCGGGAAGGTCGAGGATATGATCAACACAGTCGTGCGTCAGATTGCCTTCTACGATTTCGAATGCAGGCTGCACGAAGCCCGGCGGGAAGGTGAACTCACGCCAGACGATATCAACGCGCTCTGGATGGCCGTCCAGACCGACTCCCTCGGGCCGGCTTTCGAATTCATGGAAGGTTACGAAACCTACTGGGTTTACGTTTCACACTTCATTCACGCCCCGTTCTACGTCTACGCCTATGCGTTCGGTGATGGCCTTGTGAACGCGCTTTACGCGGTCTATCGGGAGGGTGACCCGGGATTTCAGCAGATGTATTTCGAAATGCTGCAGGCGGGCGGCTCGAGACATCACGGAGAGCTGCTTGCACCGTTCGGGCTTGACGCATCCGATCCGGCGTTCTGGAACAAGGGCCTGTCGATGATATCCGGCTTCATCGACGAACTTGAGGCAATGGAAAGGGAATAAAATCCCCCCAATTTCGCCGGGGAGCGAAAAGAAATTCCACTAGGGGGAATTTCCGGTTCCGGTGCCTCGATTACCCCTTTTGGTCCAGGGCAGGGCGTGGTATTGTTCAAGTTTGTGTGCACCCGGTGTACCTCACATCGAAAGGAAAACGCCATGAAAGGAAGTTACCCCCCCCCCCCCCCCCCCCCTCGCTAAACTCGCGGTCTTCCTGCTGCTGGCGGCGGCCCTGCCAGCATCGTCGCTGCAGGCGCAGACGCTGCCGGTGGTGGAACTGCTGGTGAGTGACACAGAAGTCAGTGAAACGTATGACTGCGCCAGTCCTGGCGCCTTTCAAATCAACGCCGGGGTGCAGGCCGGCGGATCTCCCCTCCCGGGAGGGCGCCTTGAGTTTCGGGTGGCCGCCATCACCACCTCAGGCCCCAACCGCTTTGCGGATCCGCACGGTCACACCCCAAGAGAAGGACAAGCACGCCCCAGCAAGTTCCTCACCAAGGCCGATGGCACCAGCCTGATTGCCGCCAAGAATAAACGCATCAAGGGCTTTGCAGAGATGACCCTGACCTCCAAAAGCCTTGTCTCCACCGGCCTTTGCTGGGGCGATGACAATCTGGACACCGGCGACACGGAGGTGATGGTCGTCATCGCCAACGGCCCCGGCTACACCGTCCACCCGACGAAAGGGCGCGCCGTCTTCACCATCCGGGAGAATGACAGCTGCTCCAATCCGACTGCCGCCACCGGCGGCGTGGTCTACAGGATGAACGGCAGTTCAACCTGCATCTGTGCCACCGCGAGCCGGGTGTCCGATGTGCGGCGGGCCCTGGACCGCGGCACCATTCCCACGCCCGGGGATGACGGGCGCTACGGCACCGAAGATGACGGGACCACCGCCGCACCCCCGCCAGGTGCGGGGTTCCTGAGCCGCCTGGCCGCCCAGTTCCACGACCCGTCCCATCTCTACTGCGCGGACTCGCCCTACAAGGGCCTGCCCTGATGCTCTGAGTGC
The DNA here is from genome assembly GCA_965221405.1 of Paracoccaceae bacterium. Taxonomy (GTDB): domain Bacteria; phylum Pseudomonadota; class Alphaproteobacteria; order Rhodobacterales; family Rhodobacteraceae; genus JAPOUP01. The sequence goes on from CBDCSE010000001.1 coordinate 1,162,016, forward strand.
TGATCATCAGACCAAAGACACGGGGCGGCGTTGCGGCCGCCCCACCTGCCCGAAAGCGGGCGAATCAGGCCGTGACCACCTGATCGACAACGGAAGAGTGAACAAGCCTTGGTGCCGAAGCCGCAGTTTCCGAATTCGATAACCCCGACGGATTTGACATCACCTTGTTCACAGCGGAACGTCAGAGGCACATGGCAACGGCACAGATGACCGTCCAATCCTGGGCCGGGCATTCGCGATTTCCTCATCCGGCAGGCAGGGCCGAGGATCGTCACATATGACGCGGATTCCGTGGCGATAGCGTCCCGAAACGAACGAACCGGCGTCAGTTGGTTTCTCCTGACATTGGGTAGCCCCGCCTTCGGGACCGGCAGTCTCCTAGGGTTTCTCCAGCCTTATGCCCCTTATATCAATACCATTTTTGCGGCCAAACGGGGGTGAAAACGATGTGGCATGCGCATGCTCAAAGAAATCTGATCACATCCGCTCACGGCACAGCCTCAGTCCCGGTTCAGAGTTCGTTCAGGCAAGCAAAAATCAGGCAGACTGTCGAAAGCCGCGCGGAGGGCCTCGCCCCAGACTTCCGAAATCGTCTGATAGTACTGGTCGTCGCGGGAGATACGCCCGGCCGTGCCCGGCAAAAGACTGCCAGCCTCGTATATCTGGTAATCGATCGGCAAATCAACTGACAGATTGGCCTTGATCGTGCTGTCGAAACTCACCAGCAGTAGCTTGATCGCATCCTCGAAGCTCATGTCCCGATCATAGGCCCTGACCAGAATCGGACGACCGTATTTGGTCTCACCGATCTGGAAAAAGGGCGTGTCGGTGGAAGATTCGATAAAGTTACCTTCCGGATAAACCATAAAGAGCCGCGGCTCACCCGCTCCGATCTGACCACCAACGATCAACGTGGCGTTGAAGGAGCTATCGGCCTCCATACCCGCCGGACGATAGGTCGAAATCACCCCGCGTAGCGTGTCACCGACCATTCGCGCTACCTGAAACATTGATTCCTGATCGAGGATCGACGGGCTGCGCGCTCCATGTGCCTTTGTGCGCTCATCCAGGATGGAAACAACGGCCTGCGTGGTGGCGACGTTCCCGGACGTCATAAGAAAAATGGCCGAACTGCCCGGACGCGACCAGACATGCGTTTTCCTGAACGTGGAGATGTTGTCGATGCCGGCGTTGGTACGGGTATCGGACATCATCACGAGTCCGCGTGACAGTTGCAGGCCAACACAGTAGGTCATCAGGGCACTCTCGACTGGACCGCGGCGACCTTACTGCTGCACCTGAAGGCTGACGGCAAGGGTTTCCTGCCCGTTATCGCCCCAACGCATACCGGAAATCGGGGCCGCCTCACGATAATCCAGACCCGTCGCCACCCGCACATGGCGCTCGTCCGGCGATATGCCATTCGAGACATCGAATGACACCCAGCCGATCCCATCCACATGGGCCTCGGCCCATGCGTGCGTCGCATCCTGACCCACACGGTCATCCATCAGCAGATAGCCCGACACGTAACGCGCCGGAAACCCCATGGCGCGCGCGGCGGCAACAAAAACGTGGCTGTGATCCTGACAGACGCCCTGCCCGACCGCGAGCGCGGCCTCCGCGCTCGTTTCGACCCCGGTCCTGCCGGTAACGTAAGCGACTGCTTCACGGATCCGCGCACTCAGAAGATGCAGGCGGGCGATGGCGTCCTTTTCGTCGTCACGCACGCCCCGAACCAGTTTGCGCACGGTCTGGCCCGGGCGGCTCAGAGGCGTGGCTCGCCTGAAGTACCATAGGGGAGCGTAACCGGTATGCTGACCGAGAATTCCGGAGATATCGGTGGTCGCGACCTCACCGGTGCAGGTGATAACCAATTCATGCGGATCATCATGAAAGCTGATAAGCTTGACTGTATTGGCGTGCTGGTCCTCGAATTCCAGCTCGACCTTGCCACCCTGGATCTCGATCGACCACACCAGCACGTTCTGACCGGGAAGACTTCTGGGTGTCAGGCGCACCTGCTGCAGCCCGTAGGTGACAGGTCCCTCGTAGCAGTAGCGGGTGATATGCGAAATCTTCAGCTGCATCTACGCCTCAGCAAGAAAAACGGTAATCGGTCTCAATCTGCGTACCCAACCCAGCGATGTCTGAAAGGAAATCAAGGAGGAACTCGTGCAGGCCGCGGTCAAAAACCGCATTGATCCGGGTACCTGTCAATAGGCCCTGAATTCTGTCGATCCTTTCATGGCAAGGTAGGCGCTTACCGTAATCAAGTTCCAGATAGCCCAGATTGTCCGCGATCTTGCGTCCGCAGAAAGCCAGTGACCGCGGCATTCGACCGTCCAGGATCAGGAATTCCGCGATTGCGCGGGGGCTTATATCACCACCGTAAAGAAATCGGAACGCACGCTGGCCAGCAACGGATCGCAGGATGGTTTCCCACTGGACATTATCCAGACTGGACCCGATCTGGGCGAGGGACGGAAGCAGCACGTAGTATTTCACGTCCAGGATCCGCGCCGAGTTGTCAGCTCGTTCAATGAAGGTGCCGATCCGGGCGAAATCGTAGATGTCATTGCGCAGCATGGTACCGTGAAGGGCGCCGCGCACCTGCGCCGACTGCTGGCGGATCAGGGTCAGCACGTTAGGCAGATCGCGTTCAGGCACGGGGCGGGCCAGGGCCCTGCTCAGCGTAATCCAGCACTCGTTGGTCGCTTCCCAGACCTCACGCGTCAGCGCGATCCGTACCAGACGGGCGTTGTCCCGCGCAAGCTTTATGGCGGACATCACACTTGCGGGATTTGCTCCGTCGCGCAGCAGAAAATCAACGACACCGGCACCGTTGATCTCGCCGCGGGCATCCTGATAGGTCGTGCGAACGCTGATCGTGTCCAATACGCTGCCCCATTCCTCATCGGCACTTTCAGGTCGGGTCAACGCGATTCGAAAGCCTGCCTCGATCAGCCGGGCGGTATTTTCGGACCGTTCGAGATAACGAAACATCCAATAGAGCCCACCCGCGGTCTTGCCCAACATCGCTTCAGTCCTCCAAGACCCATGTGTCCTTTGTTCCCCCACCCTGGGACGAATTGACTACCAGCGATCCCTTTTTCAGGGCCACGCGCGTCAGCCCTCCCGGCGTTATCTCGATGCGGTCGGGAGCCACCAGAACGAATGGGCGCAGATCAACATGGCGGGGTGCCAGACCCTTCCCTGTAAGGATGGGCACCGTGGACAGCGCCAGTGTCGGCTGGGCGATGTATCTTACCGACCGGGCGGCCAGTTTGGCGCGGAATTCCGCGATCTCCCTTTTCGAGGCAGCGGGGCCCACTAACATACCATAACCGCCGGAACCGTGGACTTCCTTGACCACCAGATCACCCAGGTTCTCCATAACATAGGCGAGACTGTCGGGATCCGAGCAGCGCCATGTGGGTACATTCTTCAGAATCGCCTTTTCGCCGGTGTAGAACTCGACGATATCCGGCATGTAGCTGTAGATTGCCTTGTCGTCAGCGATCCCGGTGCCAGGCGCGTTTGCCAGGGTAATCCCGCCGGCGCGGTAGACATCCATAATTCCCGGCACACCCAGCATGGAATCAGCCCGGAAGGTCAGCGGATCGAGGAAGTCGTCATCCACCCGACGATATAACACGTCCACGGGGTTGAATCCACGGGTCGTTCGCATGGCGATCCGGCCATGCACAACACGCAGATCGTGACCTTCGACCAGTTCCGCCCCCATCTGGTCGGCCAGAAATGCGTGTTCGAAATAAGCCGAGTTGTGGATGCCAGGCGTAAGAACCGCGATCTGCGGTTTTCCTGTCGTGGCACGTGGCGCGGCATCGGCCAGACTTTTCCGCAGACGTATCGGATAGCTCTGTACCTGCCGCACCTTGATTCTGGTAAAGAGTTCGGGAAACATCTGCAGCATAGTCTCCCGGTTTTCCAGCATGTAGCTGACGCCTGATGGTGTTCTGGCGTTATCTTCAAGAACTAAGAACTCATCCTCACCCGTGCGCACCACATCGACCCCCACGACATGGGTGTAGACTCCCCCCGGCGGCGTGACCCCGATCATCTGCGGCAGGAAAGCATCGTTCCCGGAGATCAGTTCGGTGGGAATACGGCCTGCGCGAATGATCTCCTGCCGGTGATAGATGTCATGCAGAAACGCGTTGATCGCACGCACACGCTGCTCGATTCCACGCCTCAGCTTAGCCCATTCCCGTCCCGAAAGGATGCGAGGCACGATATCGAACGGGATCAGCCGCTCGTCTGCCTCGGCCTGACCATAGACATTGAAAGTTATACCTGTGCGACGGAAAAAGTCTTCGGCCTCGGCGGATTTCTTGCGAAGGTGACGGAGATCCTCACCCTCGAACCAGTCGCGGAACTGGCGGTATGGAGCGCGTATCTCCGTATCGCCACCGGTCATCTCGTCGAAGGAGTCGGATGTCTTGCCCATAGAGGTCAGCCTACAGAAACGATGTGGAGTTTCAACGGGCCGATCCCAATCACCGGCGAATCGAACGAAATCCAGCGTGTCTCTGGGTATTTGCCCAAATAACTGGCAGCTTACGTTTGTGTCCAAAGCAGGCAATGGCCGAATTGGGGCTTCGATATGTGGTCATTGGCGGCAGATCATCCCTTACGGGCCCCTTCACGACCGATAGACGAGACCTCGCCTCAAAGCGCCGTGCGACCGTCGAGATTTCCTACCTCCACTCCTTGACGATATACCGGAACCGCCTCCGGCCTCCGCCGCCGCTACGTTGGGCTGCGGGCGGATGATGGAATGCCGTCACCTACCCCATGCCTTCCGCACCAGGATCTCGCTTATGCGTAAGCCAGCGCGGCAATCGGCATTCAGGAGTCGTGACAGGGTCCCCGTCCTATGCGGCGCTTTCCGGCCAGAGCGCGTCGAGCGGGAAGGTGATGGCGTCGAAGGGCGGGAGCGAGACCGGGGCGCCGTCGGCCAGCGTGGCCAGAAGCACCCGGCGGCCGTCCTCCAGCCCGAACGCCTCCAGCGTCCTGGCGTCGGGATCGACGAGCCACAGGTGGGAGACGCCCTCGCGGGCGTAGATTCCCGACTTCTCGTGGCGGTCGATGCGGCGGGTCGACGGCGAGAGCACCTCGCAGGCCCAGTCGGGCGCGACGGTGCAGTAGGCCGTGTCGGGGTATTCGGGCATGGTGTCGCGCCGCCAGCCGCCCAGGTCCGGCACCACGATGTCGGCGCCCAGATGCAGCTCCGGCCCGAAGACGATCCACCAGATGCCATGAGACGCGCCGGGGTTTGCCTCTGGGGGCGATCCGGTGCAGGGGAATGTGATGGTTCCAGCATATGGTGGCAGGGGGGCCGAAAGGCGGCACCCCTTGCCGGATGAGAGGAGAATGCGATGACCTGTCCGACCACACCCTCCGGAGGGGAGACCGGCACGGTTCACGCGGCGCCGCAGGTGAGCGGCACGGGCTGGATCCTGGCGGTGGGCGATCCGGCGGACGCGTCGAGGACAGGCCTGCACGGGCTGGCGCCGCTACGGAGGTGGACGGGCTGCCCGCGAAGCTTTGGCGGGCGCGGGAGCGGGCCGCCGCCGTCTCCGGCGGGGATGTCCGCGTGATGCCGGTCCACGGGGCCGGGTACGGGGGCTTCCGGGTGGCGCGCCGCCCGGGGGCGAGGATCCCGGGGTGGTGGTCCGCCACCCCGCGGGCCCCGGGGTCGTGCGGCGCGGCGGGAAGGGGAGGACCGGCCGGACCGGCGCGCGCGGGATGGTGCGGGCGCTCCGGGCCCGGGACGGCGGCGACCGGGACGCGATGTCGCCGGTGCGGGTGCCGACGGGCGCGGAGGAGGAGGGGAGGCGGCTGCTGAGGCGCCGGGAGCGGCCCGTGAGGGAGCGGCCGCGTCTGGCGGGCGCGGTCGCGGGACTCCTGCGGCCGCGCGGCGTGCCGCCCGGGGATCCGGCGAAGGCCGGGTTCCGGGACCGGCCCGGGGGATCGAGACCGCCTGCGGCACGGGGCTGCCGCCGGGGCTCCTGGCGGAGATCCATGGCGTCCTGGACCGCCTGGAGCCGGGCGCCGCCGGGACGGAGGCGGTGGAGGCGGACAGGGCGGCGGCGCCCAGGCCGGACCGGGAGGCGGCGGCGCGGGAGGCGCGTGACGGCCCCGGGGACGGCGGTGCGGAGGCGGGGACGCCGCCTGGAGCCGCGCCCACGGCACCGGCGCATGCCCGCCACGCGGCGGTGCCGGGCCGGACGGGGGGGATCGGCCCGAACGGTGCGCCGCTGCCGGGCGCGGAACTGTCCTGCCGGGACCTGCGCAACCGGCGCGGGCCGGCCAGTCCCGCCGGGCCGGGGCCGGTGCCGTGGCCGGGCGGCGCGGTGGACCGCGACCGGGGCCCGGCAAGGCCGGCGGCCCGATGCCGCCAAAACACCTGGCGCGGATGGCCTGGCGCTGGCTCCACCACCAGCCGCACGGCGCGCTGTCGGGGTGGTCCGTGCAGTACGTGAGCGCCCGCGACGGGCGGCCGGGCAGGCGCGGGATCGTGGCGCTGCCCGGGAAGCTTCCGGGGGCGCCGGTGCGGTTCGCCACGACCGGGCTGGCGCACGGGGGCGCCGTCCTGTCGAAGGCGCCGGCGTAGGGGGAGGCGGACACCGGACACCGGACACCCGGGCGGCCCGACGGGGCCCTCGGGGAACCCGGGCAGGGCGTGTGACCGGCGCGGGGCATGGTTCGCCGCATCCCGCGGCACCGTCCGTCCAGATGGGTCCCGCCCCCCGGAACGTCGCACCGCCCGAACGGGGCGCCCTGGTCACGGGGCCGGCGTCCGCCGGCCAACCGAACCGGACAGGAGCCTGGACGCGCCGTCGGGTGTCAGGCGCTCCCTGGAAAGCGACGTTCCGCCTGGAGAATCCCCGAGCGGCGCCGGGCCGCCCCCGAGAGGAGACGGACCGGTGTGACACGTCATGAAGAAAGCGCTTGACGGGAGGGGGGCTCATAAGAGCCGCCGGGGCCGTCTCCGTCCCCTGCCGAAAGGCCCGACGAGCTCTCCGCCGAGAATTGAACTCGCCCAGGCGTGGCGCGAGGCGGGCCGCGGATGGGTGTGGAGCGTGCCGGCGAGCACTTCCGCCACCATGCCGGGCGGCGCGTCCAGGACGTCCTGATAGGTCGCCCTTTGACCCGCGGCATCGATAGTTCTCCCGATGGTCCTGGCCGTTGCGCCCATGCCAGTCCCCTCCCTGTCCATGCGGCGAATGGTGCCATATTGGATTTCGGAATGTCAATCTGGCCAATCAGTACCGTCGGTTGGGTTCACGCAAGCCTGTCCGGTTTTCGACAAGCCCACATTCTCTCTTTTGGCCCGGGCGAATTCTCCACCATCTGTCATGGATTACGCGACCTCACAAACTGCCGGTGTTCCGCTCAATTCACCGAAACGGGAACAGATCTGGCTTTACCGGAACCTTTCCCTGTTTTCTGACTGTATTGATGTCGGCAGAGGGACTCGAACCCCCGGCCCACTGACTACAAATCAGTCAAGCGGCAGAGCGTCAAACGCGGTCAGGAAGGGACATCCCGTTAGACTTTCCTGCCTGCCTTCATGTTCATGCGGAAATGTCGCGATGGCAGGGCCTGACAGGAAACGCCTCCAGATCGACACGGAATGTTCGCCAATCGTTTGCCAGTCTGGCATGCGGCATGTGCGGAACCTCTCCGGGACAGGAGCCCTGCCATGCCCTCGAATCGCGGCTCCCGACTGACCGAGCGCACCGTCGACGCCATCAGGCCAGGCGGTGCGGATGCCGTTCACTGGGACAGCCATCTGACGGGGTTCGGACTTCGCGTCCGCCGGTCCGGCCGCAAGAGCTACGTCGTGCGGACACGGGTGGACGGCAGGCTCCGCTGGTTCACCATCGGCCGGCATGGACCGCTGACGCCCGACGGCGCCGGGCGAAAGCGCTGGAGATCCGCGCCGACGCGGGGAAGGGCATCGACCCCCGCGCCGCCAGGACCCGGTGCGGAGCCGACCCGGCCATGGCCGACCTGTGCAGGCGGTTCCTTGAGGAACACGTCCGGAGCCATTGCAGGCCCGGCCCGCGACGGGAATACGAACGCCTGGTGGCGAGGCCCATCGTCCCGGCAATTGGGGCGATGAGGGTTCCGGACGTCCGGCGCAGGGACGTCGCGGAGCTGCACCACGGCCTTCGCGCGAAGCCCAGCCAGGCCAACCGGACGCTCAGCGTCCTCTCCAGGATGTTCCCGCTCGCGGAGATATGGGGCTGGCGGCCCGATGGCGCGAACCCCTCGGGCCGTCAGGCGCTACAGGGAACGCAGGCGCGAGCGGTTCCTGTCCGAGGAGGAGACGGCGCGGCCTCGCGCGAGGACGGCAATCCCTGGGTTATCGCCGGACGCCCGGCCGGAACCCACCTCGCGGACCTGCAAGGCCCCTGGCGCCGCATCCGCGCGCGCCGGACTGGACGACGTGCGCATTCATGACCTCCGCCATAGCCACGCCTCGAGAGCGCCGGCGCTCGGAGAGGGACTGCTGGTGATCGGCCACACGCAGATCCAGACCACCGCGCGCTACGCCCACCTTGCCCGGGACTCGATATGGGGCGCGGCTTCCCGGGTCACCGGGAGCATCGGCAGGGACCTGCTGGATGCCGGTCATGCCGGTTCCCGCGAGACTGCCGGCCGGGAACGAAGGGTGCGGCAGGATGATTCCACTTGCCCCATGACTTGAAGGCCGCAGGTTCGAATCCTGCCCCCGCAGCCACCGAAACCGACATCTCCGGCATGGGGATTTAGTCTTCCTGTTTTCGCGCCCGTTTCCGGCCCATTCGAGGATTGCACCGAGATCACAGTGCAGCACGGCATCCACCTCGGCCCATTTCTCGCCGGGGGTGAGCACGATGCGCTCGACCAAGCCGCTTATTGCGGACGCCGCCGCGTCGTGGTCCTCTGGATGGTCCAGCGCCTCGGCCAGCCGCGCTACCATCCTTGAGATGAACGTCGAGAGCTACCGACGCCACGCCATTCTCGACAGAGGCAAGCGAAAGGCATGCCGGCCGCCAAGCTACGCAACCGAGAAAAACACCAGCGACTGAGCCGCCGACAGCTCAGCCAGAGCCGCCAAGGCAATCACGGCTCGCGGGAATCGCCTCCGCGGGCCGCTTCTTCTCCGAACCGACGGCCCGCCGCGACAATCAAGACCCGAAACCGCTTGCAATCCACGCCGCGCACGACAATCATCAATTCGCCGCTGTCGCCGGGAATCTCATCGTGATTGACGCACGGCTCTCACACAGGCTGTCGCACCATACTCCCCTCTCGATGGCGAAGGGCGCGTCGGGAACGAGCCTGAGATTGACCGCAAGAGCGGGAGAACGAGAGAGTGAAGAAGGCAGAGATAGTCGAGCGCGTGGCCGACGAGGCGGGTATCACGAAACAGGCGGCCCAAGCCGCTGTCGGTGGCGTGTTTGACGCCATCGCGGAGGCGCTGGCGCGGGGCGAGGACGTTTCCATCGTCGGCTTCGGCAGGTTCTCCAGAAAGGATCGGCCGGCCCGCGAGGGCAGAAACCCGCACACAGGCGAACGCATCGCCATCGGCCCGTCGGCTGACGTGTCGTTCAAGGCAGGCAAGCTGCTGAAGGACTCGCTGAGCTGACCATGGGCGGGCGAAAAGCGCATTGACGGTGGATCGCGCCGGAAGCGCGGGTGATTGATGGAGCGCGGAACGGGATGAACGACGAAACGCCGGAAACCGCCGCCGGGGGCGAGGTTGCGGTTTACGAGGACGTCGGCGGCGAGGTGCGGGTGGAGGTGCCCCTCGACCGAGACGGTGTGGCTCACGCAGCGGCAGATGGCCGAGGTGTTCGACAGCACGCCCGAGAACGTGTTGATGCACTTGCGCAACATATTCGCCAGCGGGGAGCTGGAAGCGGAGGCAACTACTAAGGAATTCTTAGCAGTTCGAACCGAGGGCAGGCGCAGGGTCAGGCACCGACTGAAGCACTACAATCTCGACGGCATCATCTCGGTCGGCTACCGCGTCAATACCCGACGCGGCGTGCGTTTCCGAACAATGGGCCACCCGCACCCTACACGGTCATCTGGTGCGCGGCTTTACCGTGAACGAGCGCCGTCTGGCCGAGCGCGGCCTGCGGGAAGCGCGGGAAACGCTCGACCTGCTGGCGCGGACGCTCAGCAACCAGGCGCTGGTGGACGATACCGGGCAGGCAGTGCTGGATCTGATCGCGGGCTATGCCGATACTTGGCGCCTGCTGCTGGAATACGACGAGGACCGGCTGCCGTCGCCACCCGGCACGGGGCCGTCGCCGGCGCGGTCGCCGCGTCATGACTGTCAACAGGCCCTGGTCCTCCGTCATGCGGAACCTTCCCTCCGGCGGGATTCCTCTTCATTCGGCCAGCATGCGGCGATAGACCCCCCTCCCCCGGCATCGGACGTCGGCCGCACGGGCCGACACCCGCCTCCGCGCCACCACAGGTTACACCACCGCCCGGACCCTTCCGATGGCAAATCCCTGTTTTTCAATGGTTTATTCACCCAGATTAAGCGAGATTGATGGTGCCGGCAGAGGGACTCGAACCCCCGGCCCACTGATTACAAATCAGTTGCTCTACCAGCTGAGCTATGCCGGCGAAAATTGGATATCAATCACCCTTCCGGTTCCACGCAGGAGCAGCTATATCCCCAATGCCTCCCTATACATTTCAAGCACGGCTTCCTCTTCGGCCAGGTCATCCTTGTCACGTTTGCGCAATGCGATCAACTTCCTCATCACCTTTGTGTCATATCCTCGGCCTTTTGCATCGGCCATCACCTCTTTCTGCTGGTCAGCGATTGCCCTCTTTTCTTCCTCAAGACGTTCGAAACGCTCGATGAACTGTCTCAACTCGTCAGCCGCTACGCGGTAGGATGCGCCCTCGTTCATTGCCTGTGCCCTCATGCCATGACCGGTTGACCCGACTACCCCCATACCACTGCCGCCACAAGCGCGAAGTTGGGTTGGGGTGTATCCCGCAAACTGTGGTCAGGCCGTTTTTGGTCGGGATGCATTCCAGTGGAGGAAGTCCGCCCAGGGCGCTTCCCGGACCCGGCGCCCGGGCTGCCGCCGGTCCCGGCCGCCGCGCTGTCCATGGGGCCGCCGCCGACGTCGGAGCCGGGATCCTTCCGCGGCCCGCCGGGTTCCGGCTGTCGGCCGTGTGGACCGCGGTCACCTTCGCTTCCCGCGTCCCCGGACTTCCGTCGTCCCGCCTTCCGCGAACGCCGTCCCCTCCCCGCGCACGGGAACGCCGGTGCCGCCGGTCGACAGGACGCGGCGTCCGGAAGGCGGCTCCCCGGGAACCGCCTCCTCACGCCCGGACCGCTGCAGGGAAGCGGACATCCTGTTGACCCGGCGGTGGATGGAACTGTAACCGGGACCGATCCCTGCGGCGTCGGGAGCTTCCGCGGCGACCCGTCGTGGCTGTCGTCCCTGACAGGGGCGGCCCGGGGTGTCACATTCGCGCCCGGGGCTAGGGTGCCGGTCCAGCGGGAAGAAGCCGCTCCGGAAGGTTCGGTAATGCACGCGCTTCCGCCGGACCGTGACCTTGCCCAAGCGGCGCCCGAACGTCTTCCCATGGTGGCCCAGCGTTTCCATCCGGGCGCCGCGGTTCCCGCAGGCGGGTGCCGGCAACCGCCGGCCGGCCTCCTCCGACAAGGCCCTCAGGCCGACGGCGCCGCGCGCCCCGTCACGCAGCGCCGTCCAGGTCCGGCAACGGCCCCGCAGACCTCCGCGGGGAGCTTCCCGGACAGTCCGCCGAACTCCGGCACCACGCCCTCCTGACGCGCCGCCGGAACCGTGGCCCCGTCCGGCGCGGCGACCGTGCGCTGGCGCACGCCGCCGTCCTCCCGCCAATACCCGGCAACGCCGCCGCATGCCCCAACACGCCGTCGTACCGTCACTTCCCCGGTTCCCGCCGCGCCCGGCCTCTCCAGACACCCGGCAACGTCGGCCGGTATGTCCGGGAGCCCCGTCCCCTCTTCCCGCATGACTGAAACCCCTGCCCGCAGACTGCCCCGCCGCACGGAACCTGCCCTGTCCCCGGGCCATGGAGCCGCATCGGCACCGGACAGTCCCACCCGAAAGCCGCCGGGAAGACAGAAACGGAAAGCGGCCGCCGGCAGAGGTTCACAGGGGCCGAGCGAAAAACACCGAACCAAGGATCTCGGGATACACCCGTTGGGTTGTCTAAAAGCCCGCCCCGCACTAAGAGTTTGACCTGGAATGTGGATGGCATCCCCCGAATGTGGTATCTCCGTGTCAGGGAGCAACCGGACAGGGAGGGTCACATGGCCTGGGACGGGACCACCCAAGAGAAGCATAGGCGGGATACGGAGCGATATGAAAGCGGTCCTGCCGACGGTGAATGGCCGGTTTCCGGGCCGCCCGTCCCGCCGCCGTCGCCGCCTGGCCGCCGCCGGACCACCGATCTCCGCGAGGTCTCCGACGCGATCCGGCACATGCTGGCGACGGGATGCCAGTGGCGGGCGGTTCCCAGGTGTTTCCCGCCGTTCACGACGATCCGGAACCACTTCCACCCCTGGCGCGACGGCGGCGTCTCCGGGCGCATGGCGGACGCGCCGCGCGGTCCTGCCCGCGGTCCGGCGGGGCGCTCTCCCGAACCGACGGCGGCCGGGACCGGCAGCCGGTCGGTGAGGACGACGGAGACGGCCGGGCCGTCGGGACACCACGCGGGCAGGAAGGCCAGGGGCCGGAAGCGGCACATCGCCGTCGACGTCGGGGGAACCCCGATCACGGTCCACGTCCACACGGCGGACGTCCAGGACCGGGACGGCGCGCCGGACGTCATTCCGGATATGCCGGGTAAGGCACCGAAGGTGAGGAGGTCATTGGCGGACAGCGGCCACGGCGGCGACAGGCTGCGCGAAAGGCCCGCGGGGACGGGTGTGCCGGACGCGCCGGGGATCGTGCGCAGACCCAATGGAACCAGGGGTTTCACGGTCCCGTGCCGCCGCTGGGTGGTGGAGCGGACCTTCGCCTGGATGTCGCGCCGCCGGCGCCCGGGGAGGGATTCCGGGCGGAGCCTGGAGAGTTCCGTGGCCTGGGCGCGGCCGGGCGCGCGCAGGTTCCCGGTCCGGCGTCTGGCGCGGGGCGCAAGTGGCTGAAAAAATGATAGTAATGACTTATGATTCAAGCTCTAAGCCCACGGCAAACTCGGGACAAGTCAACAGGAGGCACCATTGGAATTCCTGATCTGGAGTGGCGCGGCAACAACGCTGGCGGGTATCGCGGCACTGGTCTGGTGCATCGGGATGGTGCTGCGCGCCAGACAGGCCGCGCCGTCCGACGCGGAACTGCGCAAGCGCCTGCAGCGTGCGCTGCCGGTGAATATTGGAGCCTTGTTTCTTTCAGTGATCGGGTTGATGCTGGTCATTGTCGGGGTCTCGTTCAGCTGACCGCCGCTGCGGGCCGTCATCAGCGCGTCCATCGGCTGGGGGAATCCCGTCAAATGAACCTTTATCCTGACCGGTTCCGGAATCAGTGCGGAGAGCGGACTGGGGACTTTCCGGGACATGGGTGGACTCTGGTCAACATATGACCTGAACGACGTGGCGACGCCCGAAGGCTTCGCCCGCGATCCCGCTTTGGTGCACGGTTTCTACAATGCGCGACGCCAGAACTGCAGAATGGCCTCGCCGAACGCCGCGCTTGCGGCTCTCGCCCACCTGCAGCGCAACCGTTCCGGCGAAGTCCATCTGTGACGCAGAACATTGATGACCTTCACGGAAGAGCGGGCAGTCGGCCCGTCTGGCAGATGCACGGAGATATCACCCGCGCGCTCTGTGCCGCCTGCGGACACCGCTGGGCCGCACCAGAGATGAAACCCACCGAACCCTGCCCCGCCTGCGCCCATCTTTAACAAAATTTCGCGGAAATCCCCGAAATTCGGATATTTTTATGACGGGATTATCTCAAGCCGGGCATCGGGAAATCATCCGGCAACGTACCGGCAAGCGGGCGGATAATGTTCCAGCCCCGGTTCTGCCGCAGCTTGAAGTCCAGGATCTCGACCTCAAGCACATCGCCCGGCTTCGCACCTGTCACCGAGACCGGCCCGGTCAGGATATGCGCCGGCAACTGCCGTTCGGCCCGCACGTGGATGTCCGCCAATTCGTGCGGAATGTCGAAACCCGCGCCTTGCTGCGGTATCTGATCAGGCCCGCCCGAAACCGTCTCGATCGTGACAATATCGCCGCTTTGCACCTCCACAGAACCGCTGGCTGGCTGGCGTCAAAGGAGCCCCATGCATAAGTCTCAGGGCTGGCGCACAATGTCGGTCCCATGGGACTCCTCCCTGTCAAAGTGCCCTGTGTCATCGCAGTGCCGGTCTTTCCCTGCTGCCCGCATACATGCCGCAAGCCACAACGATGATCGCACCCAGGATCTCCCGCCAGGAGGCCACTTCGGCAAACACGAAGGTGCCAACGACCAGTGCAAAAAGAATGCGCAGATACGGAAACGAGGCGAGCGCCGAAACCTCTCCAAAGCGGTACGCCTCAACCGTCAGAAGCATGCCCAGAGTGGCAAACGTGCCTGCTGTGATCAGCAGCAGGAAATCACTGTACCCAATCTGCGCCAGGCCACCTGCAGCCATTGGGAACGTCCCCAGGCTGGCAACCAGCCCAATCCAGAACATGATCGTCGCCGTATGCTCCGACCGCGCCAGCGCACGGTTTTGAAAGATCAGCAGTGCCGCCGCAAATGCCGAGCCCAGACCATAAAGAACACCCGGCGCCACCTGTACCCCGCTGACTTCGCTGGCGATGACGACACCGACAAAACCCAACACCGCGCTCAGCCCCCGCGACAGCCCGATCCGTTCGCCAAAGACAAAGGGGGCAAGCGCAACCACGAAAAGCGATGTGGTGAAGGTCAGGACAGAGGCAAGGGCAAGATCCAGCATCTGAAAACTGGCGTAGTAAAGCCACCAGCAAACCAGACTGGTCAGCCCCCGCAGAACAAGCCGTGGCCAACGCGGCGAGAAGCACCACTCTGGCCGTGTTGCCGCGATCCAGATTGCCACGATGACCAGCTGGCAGAGAGAGCGGTAAAAGATGATCTGCGCAAAAGGCACCTCGGGCGATACAAATCGCAAGACACTGACGTCGGCGGTAAAGACGGCGGCCGCCGCAATCAGCAGGACCGCGCCATAGCGGTTGTCGATGATGGCCTGCCCGGTCACGTCCGGCAAAAGGGTGCGAAGCGGTCTGGCGGGATCCCTGCGATCTGGCGGATGATCTGCACCCAGGCCGCCAGTCCGTCGCTGATGGAAGACAGGCGAAAGAACTCGTTCGGCGCGTGAAAGTTCTCGTCGGCCAAGGCAAAGGAAAACATCACTGTATCCACCCCAAGCACGCGCAAGACGATTTCGGTGAGCGGCAGTGACGCACCGATGCGCACCTTGAGCGGCGTCTCTCCGGTCGTGTGTTCAAGTGCCGCAACTGCCGCCGCCAGCAGCGGATGATCGTTCGGCACCGCATAGGCGCCGCCCTGTCCGCGCTTGCCATGGATTTCAAGCGAAGCGTAATCCGGTAGCTGCGCCCTGAGATGGGCGATCACCGCCTCCTTTGCGGCCTGGGGGTCCTGACCCGGAACCAACCGCATCGTTACTTTGGCAAAGGCTTCCTTGGGGATCACCGTCTTGGAGCCCGCCCCGATATAGCCGCCCCACATGCCGTTCACGTCCAGCGTGGGGCGCATCCACAACCGCTCCAGCGTGGAAAACCCCTCCTCACCAACTGGCTGCGCTCCGATTTCGGCAAGGGCCGCTTGCTCGTCATAGGGAATCGCGGCGATTTCGGCGCGCTCGGCCTTCGTCGGCGCGATCACACCATCATAAAACCCCGGTGCCGCGATCTGCCCCTTGGTATCGTGCAGGCTTGCGACAAGCCGAGACAGAACATGCAGCGGGTTGGCGACGATCCCGCCATACCGCCCCGAATGCAGGTCTTGCGCGGCCGTCTGCACCCGGATCTCAAACCCCGTGTTCCCACGCGACCCGACGTTCAGCGCCACCAGATCAGGCCGCCACCGCGCCCCATCCGCCGACAGCACGGCGTTGGCATACAGCAAAGCGCGATGCGTCTCCAGAATCCCTGGCAACGAGGGCGAGCCGGTCTCCTCTTCCCCTTCGATCAAGAGCTTCACGTTGATCGGCAACCCGCCTTCGACCGCGACAAAAGCAGCCAGAGTATCGAGTGCGATCAGCATCGGCGCCTTGTCGTCCGATATGCCGCGCCCAAAGAGCCTGCCATGCCGTTCCGTCAACTCAAAGGGCGGGCTTTCCCATTTGTCCAAAGGGTCGGGCGGCTGCACGTCGTAATGGGCATAGACCAGGATCGTGGGCGCGCCGGGCGCATCCAACCGTTCGGCAAAAAGCGACGGTGCGCCGCTGCCGTCCTCAGGCGTCAAGCGCCGGCGGTTGACAAAACCCATCGCGTCAAGGCGGGATTCGATCAACTGGCGCACGTCCTCCATCCCCTGCGCCATCGCCGGATCCGCCCCGACCGAGGGACAGCTGACAAGCTCTTTCAACCCGTTGGTGAGGGCGCCCTGCTGCGCGAGGGCATGGTCGAGAACAGGGTCGCTCATCCGGGCTGTCATTCAGGTGATACCGCCATCGACGCTGAGGATCTGCGCGGTGATCCACCCGGCCTCTTGAGACGTCAAAAAGGCAGCGGCGGCAGCAATATCCTCAGGCTGGCCCAGGCGGCGCGTGTGAATGCGGCTGACCAACTGGGCTTGCCCCTCCGACCCATAGGCCTCCCACTGGCGCCGCGTGGCCGGGTTGGACAGCACGAAGCCCGGCGCAATCGAATTGACCGTGATGCCATGTGGGGCCAGCTCTAGGCTCAGCTGTTTCGTCAGTCCGACAAGCGCGTGTTTGGCCGCCGTATAAGCATGGATACCCGTCAAGCTCGGCCTGAGCCCAGCCCCCGAACTGATGGTGACAATGCGGCCCCAGCCCGATTGCTTCATCGCGGGTGCAAGCGCCTGACACAAATACAGGGAGGCATCCACATTGGCGGCAAAAATCTGGTGCCAGGCCTCTGGCCTGACCTCTTCCAGCGGTGTGCCGACCTGCCCGCGCACCCCGCCTGCGGCGTTGACAAGTATCTCCGGCGCGCCGTGCTCCGCCACCAGTTGCGCGTGCATCTCGCTGACCGAAGCCGGATCACCAAGGTCAGCAGCGCACACAGGCAGGTCCAGACGCCTGGCCGCCTCCTCCAAGGCGTCAACAGGCAGATCACTGACGATCACCTTTGCCCCCGCCCCGGCCAGCCGTGCCGCAATCGCGGCCCCAATACCGCCGACCACGCCGGTCACCAGAGCAATGCGCGCCGTCATCCGGTCACCTTGGTCAATTCGTGAAATGTCTCTGCCGACATCTTGCGGCGACCTTCCTCAATCTCGTGGATCAATGCGACCAGCCGGCTCAGCAGCGGGGTCGGAATGCAATGCTCCGCCGCGATATCGGCCACAGCTCCAACCTGCGTGTCCACCTCCGTCTTGCGCTTGCGCACCGCGAGATCGCGGTAGATGCCGGTATGTGTCTTGGCCGTCTTGGAGTTAAATTCCGCCAAGTCAGCAAGGCTCTGCGTCGCGGCGGCTTCACTGGCGCCGGGTAGGAAGGCGGCAGGCTCGAACCCGTTGAAGGGTTTGGGATCAACCCCTTCTGCCACCGCCGTGCGCATCACTTCACGCGCCAACCCCATCAACGCCGGACCCCGGGCGGGATCGGCGAAATTCGCGGTCATGCTGTCGGGCGTCAGAGCGGTGGCAAACAGCATCGCGCCATAGCCCAGCTTGCCCCAGAGATAGGCCCAGATGTCTTGGGTCAGCACGGCATCGGGTTCAAAAATTTTAAGCAGCACGTGCATGTCGCGGGTGCGGTCGCGCAGAGAGCCGTCGATCTCGCCCACAACCACCGCACCACGGTTGCCGAATAGGATACGCCCCGGTCCGATCCAATCCGCCCCGTAGTTCACAAAGGCACCCATCGTGCGCTTGGCCCCGGCCAGATCGGAAATGACACGTTCGTTTAAGCCGTTTTGTGCTGACAGGACAAAGCCATCCGGCGCCAGATGGGGCATGAGTTGCTTGAGCGCCATTTCGGTCGCCTGCGCCTTCACCGCCAGCACGATGCAGCTGTAGGTGCCTTTCAGCCTGTCGGGGGTCACGCACGGCACGACCTGACGGAATGCCTCGACCGGACCTTCGATGGCGAGACCCTCTGTGCTGCACGCCTCGGCATGTTCGGGAACGATATCCACCATCTGCACCGGCACCTCGGCACGCGCCCAATAGGCCCCCAGAATGCCGCCAATGGCCCCCGCGCCCCATATCAGGACCGGCTCAGCCATCTTGCGCAGCGGGCCATGGCCCCTCAAGGGCGGTGCGCGTCTCGGCCACGCCGACGTCCCAGATCGCTTGCATGTCTTTGTCGCTGCGCTGCCAGGGGCCGCCGAAGGAGCCGTCCCCAAGCAGTGCGCGCACCTCTGCAGGAGAGGATGCTTTCATCAGCGCCAAATCGATCGCCGCCTTCTCACCTTCCGGGGCGGGAGCATGGGCAAGACGCGTCCAGGGAAAATTCTCCATCCAGTTTGCGTGGCTGCCCGTTTTGTCGATGGACTGCGCCTTGGCCCAGGTCTCGGGCGCGTTCCACCAGTTGTGGAACTTTACCGAGATGTCGCCGTATTCCACCATCAGTTCCTGCGCCAGCGCACCTACCGGGTTGTTGCCCCCGTGTCCGTTGACGATGAGGATGCGCCGAAACCCCGACCGTCGCAGCGAGGCGACAACATCGCGCATCAAGACCATCAGCGTCTCGACCCGCAGGCAGATCGTGCCGGGATAGGCGTTGAAATAGGGGGCGAGGCCATAGGGCATGACCGGGAAGACCGGGATGTTCAACGGCTCGGCGGCATCTGTTGCAACCTTCTCGGCAAGGATCATGTCGACGCAAAGCGACAGTTGCGCGTGCTGTTCGGTTGATCCGATCGGAAGGACGCAGCGAGGATCACGTGCTGCGGCAGCCTCAACATCCTGCCAGTTCATGTTCGCCACTTTCATTGCGGCTTCCCTTTCGTTGAAGGGGTCGTGTCAGGCGGCAGATCACCCGCCCAATTCTGCGCCCCAAGCACCACCTTGGACATCAGCTCTGACAGCATCTGACGCTCACCATCCGAAAGGACCCGCAGCATCCGTTTCTCCTGCGCTTCAAAGGTCGGCCGCGTCTCGTGGATCAGTTGCCATCCCTTGTCTGAGAGGCGAAGCGCCTGCTTGCGCCCGCCGCCGGGGGCCCTGGAACGCCCATCAATCAGGCCCATAAGTTCAAGACGTTTGATCGCCCGGCTGAGCGTGTTCTTGGGAAAGCCAGAAGTGCGCGAGACGTCCCGCGCGCTGCCGCCATCGGCGAGCGAAAGTGAATAGAGCACAACGTATTCAGGCCGCTTCAGCCCGTAGGTGTCCTGCACCCAACTGTAAAGCGGCGTGTTGTAGAGCAGCGCGAGATAGTTGATGCGAAATGCAAAGGGGCAGGGATTGCCCCAAAGCTTGGCGTTCAGCATGTCAGGACTGTCCAAGATATCATCCTTGCCAAAATCTTGATCACAGGCTGTCTGCGGACCTGACATATGCGGGAAACCCCTCGTTGAACCGGCTGTGAGTTCCAAATTGAACTTGACCGACAGAATATGTCCGCATATTCTGGAAAAGCAAGTTCCAAATGGAACCCATAGACAAATGAGCATCAACCGGGCCGGGCGGGCAAGCCTTGTCCACCAACGGGAAGGAAGACAGATGATATTCCACAGATTCCTTGCACCCTTCGCCCTGGTCCTTGGCCTCGGTGCCGCGGGGGCGGTGTCAGCGCAGACGCTGACGATGGGTGTACGCGGCGGACCTGAATCAATGGACCCGCATTTCTCGGCCCTCGGGCCGCATGCCGAAGCGGCCAAACATATCTTTGACACGCTGGTCTGGTCCGGCACCGACCTGCAGATTGAACCGGGGCTGGCAGAAAGCTGGACGCCAGTTGACGAAGACACCTGGGAGTTCAAGCTGCGCCAGGGCGTCAAGTTTCACGACGGATCGGACTTTGACGCCGAAGACGTGAAATTCTCGATCGAGCGTATTCCCGTTGTCACCGGCCCGACGACCACCACCATCTATGTGCGTCGTGTGGCCAGCGTCGACATCATCGATTCCCACACCATCCATATCAACACGGACGGTCAGGCAGCGACGCTGCCAAATGACTTCATCCGCCTGTTCATCGTCTCGTCCGAGGCCGCGGCGGATTATTCCACGCCCGAGACGGCCGCCGAAGGGTTCAACTCCGGCAAGGCCACCATCGGCACCGGTCCCTACAAATTCGTCAGCTGGGAGCCCAAGGGCGATCTGGTGCTTGAGCGGAACGACGATTACTGGCGCGGCAAGGGCGCATGGGAAACCGTGATCCGCAAGGAAATCCCCAACGACAGCTCGCGCCTCGCGGCCCTCAAGGCGGGGCAGGTTGACGTGATCAACTATGTCTCCTCCGTCGACTATCTCGCGCTTGAGCGCGACTCTACCATCGACGCGATCAAGGGCGACAGTGTCTACATCATGAACCTGCAACTGGATCAGCGCGAGGATACCCCGCTGGTGCGCGCCATCGACGGGTCGGACCTGGACGAGAACCCGTTCCGCGATCTCAAGGTGCGGCAGGCCATTGATCATGCGATTGACCGCCAGACGATGGTCGACGTCGTGCTCGAAGGTCTGGGCAAGCCCGCCAACCAGATGATGCCGCCCGGCTTCTTTGGCTCAAGCGAAGACATTCCCATGCCGACCTATGATCCGGCCAAGGCAAGGGAACTGCTTGCCGATGCAGGATATCCCGACGGCTTTGAGGTTGATCTCTATTGCACCGCCGACCGGCTGCCGGGCGATGGCGCGATCTGCCAAGGTCTGGGCCAGATGCTTAATCAGGTCGGGATCAAGGCCAACGTCAACGCGATCTCAAAGACGGTGTATTTCCCCGCGCAGGCGCGGCTTGAATACTCCATGTTCATGAACGGCTGGGGCACGCTGACGGGTGAAGCCTCCTATACCCTGGGCGGCCTTGCGCATTCCAACAATCCCGAGGTGAAGCTGGGCGCGTTCAACCGCATCGAATACAAAAACGATGAGGTGGACCAGCTGCTCCAGGACGGAGCCACCATGATGGACCCTGACGCGCGGCGCGCAACCTACGAAGAAGCGATGGAAAAGGTCATGGCAGACAAGGCCTATATCTCGCTGGTCCAGCTTCAGACGGTCTGGGGGGCCAAGGCTGGCATGCTCGAATTCACCCCCCGCTTTGACGAAGACACGCTTGCGTTCTTTATCAAACCGGCGTCCTGATAGCGTGATGCTGCACCAAGGCCGGGCGGCGGGCAGCCGCCCGGCCTTGGTTTGCCTGGGCAGGAAAGCTGATGCTCGGTTTCGTCATTCAACGTTTTCTGCAAGCCGTGCTGGTCATGGCTGCGATGTCGGTGATCGTGTTCTGCGGCGTCTATGCCATCGGAAATCCCATTGACATCGTGATCCCGCCCGAGGCGACGCAGGAAATCCGCGAACAGACGATCCGGCGTCTCGGCCTTAACCGGCCCGTTTACGAACAATACTTCATCTTCACGGGCAACCTGCTCCAGGGCGATCTGGGGCGGTCCTTTGTCTACAACATCCCGGTTCTGGAACTGATCGGCGGACGGCTTCCCGCGACGCTTGAACTGGTGCTGATCTCGGTGATCTCGGCCACGGTGCTGGGCGTGAGCCTGGGCATCTACGCGGGCTACCGCCCCGACAGCTGGGGCTCCAGGACAATCATGGCGGTCTCCGTTCTCGGCTTTTCGGTGCCATCCTTCTGGGTCGGGCTGATTCTGATTCTGTTCTTCGCGGTCAACCTCGGCTGGCTGCCCGCAGGCGGACGTGGCGAGACGGTTGCAATCTTGGGCGTCGAATGGTCCTTCCTCACGCTTGACGGACTGTCGCATATCGTGCTGCCCGCGATCAATCTGGCGCTCTTCAAACTGGCAATGATGATCCGCCTTGCCCGTGCGGGCACGCGCGAGATCATGCTGACCGACACCGTCAAGTTTGCCCGCGCGGCAGGCATCTCCGAAGGCACGATCCTGCGGCGGCACCTGCTGAAGCTGATCTCGATCCCAATCATCACGGTCTTCGGCCTTGAGCTCGGCTC
Source organism: Paracoccaceae bacterium (assembly GCA_965221405.1). Lineage (GTDB taxonomy): Bacteria > Pseudomonadota > Alphaproteobacteria > Rhodobacterales > Rhodobacteraceae > JAPOUP01. The sequence continues at coordinate 1,184,330 of CBDCSE010000001.1, forward strand.
GACCCTCGCCTTCGCAGTTGTGACCGAGACGATCTTTTCCTGGCCCGGCGTCGGCAAGCTGATCATCGACAGCATCGCGGTGCTCGACCGCCCGGTCATGGTGGCCTACCTGATCCTCGTCGCCTTCCTGTTCGTGACCATCAATTTCGTGATTGATCTGGTCTTTGCCCTGATCGACCCCCGCGTGCGTCACGGAGCAGCGGCATGAGCAACACCAGCACGCCGCTGCGCCGTTTCTGGACCGAGTTCCGCGAGAACAAGGTGGCGGTCTTTGCGCTGGCGGTGGTGGTCTTGATGATCCTGCTGGCGCTCTTTGCGTCCGTGGTCTCGCCCCAGAACCCCTATGACCTAGCTAACCTCTCCCTCATGGACAGCCGCCGCCCGCCGGGTTTTGTCGGATCGGGCGGTTACACCCATCTGCTGGGCACCGACCCGCAGGGGCGCGACCTGTTGTCGGCCATCTTCCATGGCCTGCGCATTTCCATTCAGATCGGCCTCGCCGCGGGCTTTGTCTCTCTGACCATCGGCACCGCCCTGGGGATCACGGCGGCCTATCTGGGCGGGCGGATCGAAGCGCTGATCATGCGGCTTGTCGATCTGCAACTGTCGTTTCCCGCGATCCTGCTGGCGCTGGTCATGGTGGCCCTTCTGGGCCAGGGCAAGGCACAGCTGGTCGGCGCATTGGTTGCCGCGCAATACGCATACTTTGCCCGCACCGCCTATGGCGCTGCCAAGGCCGAGCGCGGCAAGGACTATATCGAGGCCGCGCTCGCCACACCGCTCAGCGGCAGGCTCGTGGTCTGGCGCCACCTGCTGCCCAACTGCACCCCGCCGCTGATCGTGGTGGCAACCGTCCAGATTGCCAATTCCATTTCGCTTGAAGCAACGCTCAGTTTCCTGGGCCTTGGGCTGCCGGTGACCGAACCGTCGCTTGGCATGCTGATATCCAACGGCTTTCCCTACATGATGAGCGGGCGTTACTGGATATCCGTCTATCCCGGCGTGGCGCTGATCATCCTGATTGTCGCCATCAACGTCGTTGGCGACCAGGTGCGTGACCAGTTCAACCCGAGGCTCCGGAAATGAGCGACCCTGTCCTGAGCGTCAAAGGGCTGAGCACCCATTTCTTCACCCGCGCAGGCGTGGTTAAGGCCGTGAACGGCGTCTCCTTCGATCTCGCGCGGGGCGAGATCATGGGGCTGGTCGGCGAAAGCGGATCTGGCAAGACCGTCACAGGGTTTTCCCTGCTTGGGCTGGTCGATGCGCCGGGCCGGATTGTCGAGGGGTCGGTCAAGCTGAACGGGGTGGAACTGACCACACTCAGCGAGGCAGAGCTGCGCAAAAGGCGCGGGCACGAGATTTCAATGATCTTTCAGGACCCGATCGCCACCCTGAACCCGATGCTGACAATCGGCCAGCAGATGAAGCTGGCCATCGACGCGCATGAACGAGTCAGCCCCCGCGCCGCCCAGTCCCGCGCGACCGAGCTTCTCACCCAGGTCGGCATCCCCTCCGCCGCCGCGCGCCTGCGCGCCTATCCACACGAGTTTTCCGGCGGCATGCGCCAACGGGTGGCAATCGCCATTGCCCTGCTACACCGCCCCTCCGTCATTGTCGCGGATGAGCCGACGACGGCGCTCGATGTCTCCATTCAGGCTCAGATACTGGCTCAGATGCGCGCTCGCGCGCGCGAGATCGGCACCGCGATGGTCTGGATAAGCCATGACCTCGCCGTGGTTTCCAGCCTCGCCGGAAAGCTCGCAGTGATGTATGCAGGCCAGATCGTTGAAGAAGGGTCAACCGCCACGCTGCTGCGTGACCCGCGCCATCCCTACACCGCCGGGCTGATCGCCTCGCTTCCGGCCATGGCACGCCCGGGCGCCCCGCTGAACCAGATCGCGGGCAGCACACCCTCCCTGCTTTCGCTGCCAGAGGGCTGCCCCTTTGCGCCCCGCTGTACGCAGGCATCAGGGCAATGCACGACCGACCCCGACATGACCCGAAACGGTGATCGGCAATGGCGGTGCTTTCACCCCTTCGGTCACACCACCCCGGAGCCCGCATGAGCGCCTTTGTCGAGATCACCGACGTCACCCGTGTCTTTGGCCCCAAGCTGAGCTTGGGCGAAAAGATCGCGGCAAAACTCGGCGGCAATGTCGAAACCCGGTCGGTCCGCGCAGTCTCGGACGTGACACTTTCCGTCCGCAAGGGAGAGACGCTGGGCCTCGTCGGCGAATCCGGCTGTGGCAAGTCCACGCTGGGCCGCGCCATCGCCGGAATATTGCCCCCCACAAATGGCACGGTCACCATCGACGGCACCCCGGTCATGGCCGACGGAACCAAGGCCACAACCCGCGTGCAAACCGTGTTCCAGGACCCCTTCGCCAGCCTCGACCCCCGCATGAAGGTCGGCCATACCGTGGCCGAAGGCCCCATCGCCCATGGCCTCACCACAAGGGCCGATGCCCGCCGCTATGTGGCGGACTGGTTCGACCGTGTCGGTCTTGATCCTGCCTGGCTCGAACGCTACCCGCATCAGTTCTCCGGCGGGCAGCGTCAGCGCATCGCCATTGCCCGCGCCCTGGCCATGCAGCCCGATGTGCTGATCTGTGATGAGCCGGTCGCGTCGCTCGATGTCTCCATCCAGGCACAGATCATCAACCTCTTTCTCGAATTGACCCGCGATCTGGCCCTCACCAGTGTTTTCATCAGCCACGATCTATCCGTGATCCAGCACGTCAGCGACCGCGTCGCGGTGATGTATCTGGGCCGCATCGTGGAACTGGGGCCGGTGGGTGAGGTTTTTGGCAATCCGGCCCATCCCTACACCGAAGCGCTGTTCGGCAGCGTGCCCAAGCTGGTGCTGGACGCAGACGAGCTTGTGCGGTTCGAGACCATCGAAGGCGAAGTGCCATCGCCACTGTCCCCGCCAACGGGCTGCTATTTTCACCCACGCTGCCCTTATGCGACTACGGTTTGCCAGACAGAGCGCGCCCTGATGAAGCCAATCGATGACCATCGCAGTGTCGCCTGTCACCATTACCAGATATGCCTTGGTAAGGCAGAGCACGATTGACTCTGCGCGTTCAAGGAGATGTCGGATATCTTGCATTTTGTGCCGACCGTCCGGCACGCACAGGTAGTGGCTCTTCTCGACTGGCGAGAGAGTTTTGCCATAATCGTGCCCTACGGGCTTTGTTGCACAGATGGTTGAGGGATTCCACTGATTGAGTCCAACATGGTAGCTGACGTGCATGAGAAGTTGGTCACGCACGAAATACAAAACGAAGAACTGGCCGTCGTAGAACATGGCACTGAAGCAACGCGGTTCGCTGTCGATCTGGTTTGATCCTGAGATGGATTGGCGTCCCCCAAAGACAGGCAAACGCGGTCGTCGGCAGCAGTTCAGTGATGCTGCAATCCGGGTCTGTCTGACGATGAAGGTGGAGACCTCGATTAACGCGGTTTTGTTGGTTTCCCGAAGGGAGTTTGATCGACAGACACGCGTTATGGGTGCATTTCGGCCCGGATCACGGTTTCCGTGTGCTTTTCCGCCCTGATCAAGACCGCATAGGCGGGTTTTTCCGGATTCTGGACGGAGTCAGGCCGTGGCGTGCCAGGGCTCGTGGAAAATGAGGCGGCGGAAGCTATAGCTGGGACTGGCCATGGTCACGCGCCCGGCGGCACGGGTCCGCCCAATGGAGCGGATCGTGAGCGCCATGGGCCCTTTCCCGTATCCGAGGACATGGTTAACGCTCCATATCGACCCTGATCTCCAGTGCCACCTCCCCAGCGAGTTCGAAAACGAGCGTAACTGGGATCAGATCGCCCTGCCGCCACGGTTCCGATAAACCCATGAACATCACATGATCTCCCCCTCGGTCGAGTGAACGGCTGCCCCCGGCCGGGACGGAAAATCCTTGCCCAGCCTGCATCATACGCACCACGCCGTCACTTTGCGCTATATGCGTGTGCAGTTCGACCCGTGCGGACGCGTCGCTCGAAGCGGAGACCAGACGGTCGTCGACTTCGCCATTGTTTCGAATTGTCATGTAAGCGGCACCGGCCCGCGCCGAAGGCCCGGCAGCCCGGGCATAGGCAGCTTCAATGACGATTTCCGCCAGCGACGGAACCGCCGTTGTCCAAACAAGCAGAGCGGCGATCAGTAACGAGGCCCTGGACATCATGTGGGATATATCCCCTTTAACCATCCCCAACCATTCGCAGGGTCATCCCCGCCAGTTTTCCTGACAGTGAACTGCCGTCCCGGCCCGGAAATCCGGAAAACGAACCGCGGTCCGGGCCGGAAAGAAGCCGTTCCGGTGTCCTGACGGTCACCCCTGACAGCAAACCGGCCAAAGCCGGCCACCTTCCAGCCACCCTGTACCCAATCCGGCTGCCGGACAACACGTTAACCGCAGCGTGGGAAAGTCCTGAGCCAATGATATGGAAAGCTAACGAATACACTCTTCTCGAAATGCGATGCGCCACCTGAATATGAACCCCTTCCAACCCTCGATTTGACTGTTTGGGAGCGGAGCATACGTCCTTACGCAGGGCATCACGCCAAACATTGCCCATACTTCCGAAAGGTTCGGATCCAGAGTCACGGAGGACAAGTCGGAGCGATGCGACCCACCTTGGAAATCTCAGTCAGCGATCAGGCGGCTAACTGCGCTTTGGCAATCTCTTTCTTGATCCTGAGCGCATTGGCACTGAGATCCGAATCTCTGGCTTTGGCGAGGAATGCGTCCAGTCCACCACGATGGTCGACGGCACGAAGAGCCGCCGACGACACCCGCAGTCTGAAGCCCTTTCCAAGCGTCTCCGACATCAGCGTGACGTCGTTCAGGTTTGGGAGGAAACGGCGCTTGGTTCTGTTTTTGGCATGGCTGACATTATTGCCCACCAATGGACCCTTTCCGGTCAGTTCGCAGCGGCGCGACATGGGTCATGTTCTCCATTTCGAAATGCCCCTGCATCATACTTCAAGGGCAGCACTGACTTCATTGGCGACGCGGCATAGGCAACGTCGGAAATTCCGTCAGGCTTCTTATTGCCCAAAACCGGCGCAGTCAACCGGCCTGGATCACACCGGGCAGGGATTCATCATGAGATCCGCTGACCGGATTTCAGATCTAGCCACGCTCCGATTTCTGGATACCTTTGTCGACAAAGACAGGTGGAAAGCGCTGTCGGACGGATCGAACCCGAGCGGGCGACATCACCGAAGCCTTGATCGGTTCGAGCAAGGATGCGCCTTCACCAGGTGCTCCATCCAAATTTTGGGGATTTACACCTGAACTACGGGTTCAACTACATCAAGCTTCAGCCAATAGCGCGTATACCTTCGCTCGCCAGTGCGTGACAGAGCGCCCATCGCAACAAGCTCCCGCAGGTCCCGTGTCGCCGTGGCCCGCGACGTGTTCGTGATGGACAGGTAGTTCTCGGCGCTGAGACCACCCTTGAACCCACTCGGCCCCTCCCTGAACATCCGTTCGACAGCCTTGGCCTGACGCTCGTTCAGATGTTCGCGATACCGGTCATGGAAATGTGCCTTCGCAATGAAAAACCCGACGCGATCCAGAGTGACCTGCTGGGCTGTCAGAACGGTTTGAGCGAACCATTCAAGCCAAGGCGTGACATCCAGCGTCTTCTGGTGCCGTTCAAGCTGGTTGTAGTAGGACTTTCGCTCCCGCTCGATGGTGAAGGCGAGCGCGATCAAACTTGGTTGCCCGATACTCTGGGCCAGTGATTTCTCGGCCAGTGCCCGACCCAAACGACCGTTGCCGTCCTCAAACGGGTGAATGCTCTCGAAATGGAGATGGCTCAATCCCGCCCTTGTAAGTGCTGGCAGTGGCTGCAAGGCGTCCGGTGCGGTCTTGTTGAACCAGTCGACACACCGGTCCATCTCGTCCGGAACCTGCGCGGATGGCGGTGCCTCAAAATGCACGAAGGGGCGATCAGGACGGCCTGAGACGATCTGCATCGCGTCCTGGTGCTGCCGATAGGCACCGACCGTGTCCAGACGCCGATCATGGGCCAAGAGCATCCCGTGCCACCGGAACAGTGTCTTATGCGCAAGCGGTTCGGCATAGGTCAGGTAGACATCCACCATCATTCTAGCCACTCCCTGTTCTCTTGGCCTTGTCGGGTAATTGTCAGGTGACAGGCCCAGATGGCGGCGTAGGGAGGATTGCACGCTTGGTCTGTCCAGCACCTCGCCCTCGATGGCACTGGTCTTTATGGCCTCGTCGCTCAGAAGATCGATGCGTAGTTGATCGCGCTCGGACGGCCCGACATGACGCACAGCGCCAAGAATCTCCCCCGACGACAGCAAAAACCGTTGTTCATATGGGGTAAGGATCCGGGCGTCGTATCGAAAGGCTGGCCACCCCGGCGTTTGCCAATTCCACATCATGAGTTATAGACGGCCCCATTCATCGCTCGTATTTATGCCATTATTGAGCGATAGAAGTCAATGCCATCACACACTGGGCCAGGATCATCCCGTGCCAGTTTTCCTGTCAACGGCCCTCCACATCGGCGCGAGAACGCGGAAAGGCGTCACCCCGTTCGGCGTCAGCGCGCCGAGGTCGGCGAGAAGCGTCGTGAGGCTGTGGACCGGAAGCCCGTCGGGGGGTACGCCTGTCCGTCGCCCTGGCGCCTCCGCGGCCGTCGTCCCCGGAGAGGATCGGGGCCAGGCGGCGGCGCATGTGCCATTCCACGTGGCACGCGGGCATGCAGGGGAACACGTGCGCCCGGACGCGGTCCTCCGGGTGGACGTGCACGGGACAGACCCGCAGCCGCGACGACTGCATCGTGTGGAAGGCCCGCTCCACGCCTGCGGGCGACCTGGATGCTCGACCGCCGCCTCCGGCCCGAGCGACGCGGAATCCAGGCTGGTGCGGATCACGTATATCCCGTCGTGCCTGGCCTCCGCCGCGATCCGGTCTCGGCCGCGGGACGATGTGCCGGGAGACGGCGGCCTGGGCCGAACGGCGGAACGGGGAGGGAGCCACCGTGGACTGGCGCTTCACGGCTGAGGACGCGCGGATAAGGCTCAAGTCTCTGTATCCGTCAATTTAATGATGTCGCTACACTAGTGGTTTGATTCATTCATCTGATGCCATTTCCCGGAGCTTCCGGTGGCCTCTCCTGCAGGCCGCGACGGGGTCCTCCGGCCTGCGGCTCCAGCGGAACGGGCGGGCGTCGTTGGCGTTGTGGTGCGCGATGTATCCCCCGGTCGCCGCCACGCACCCGGCAGGCGGGTCGAGGACCGCGTCCTTCAGCCTCTGCCTGGACAGCTCCGCGAGGAACCCCCGGGGCGGCGTCCGTCCACGGGGCCGATGTGGGCGTGAGGTGGAACGTCCGGTCGGGACGGCCCTTCAGCCACCCGCGGACCCCGGCCGACCTGTGCGGCGGGACGCTGCCGGGGATGACATGCACCGGGGTTCCGGGCGCGGTCCCCCCGGCGGCATGGCCGGGGAAGGCGGGGAACTCCCGCCGGGCGGTGGCGCCCGACGGTCTGGCCGGTGACCATGCCGGTGGCGACATCAAGGGCCGCGGGCAGGCATGTGGCGCCGTTCCGCCTGCAGGCGTGGGTCCTCGTCCGGGCATGGCCCGGCCTCATCGGAAGCGGCCTCCGGGTCCGCCCCGGCGCCTGGATCCGCGTCTTTCCGTCCACCGGGAGGACGGCGGCGTGGCCGGGCGGGTCGGCGTGGAGGCCCACGACGCCGCGGACCCTGATCCCGGACCGCGGGCCGCGCGGGACCCTGAAGGTCCTGACCCGGTGCGGCCTGAGGCCCCCGGCCTTCAGGATGCCGCGCACAGTGGAGCGGGCCATCCCCGGCTTCCCCGCCAGCGCCCGCACCGCCCGGTGCCTGGCGTGCGGCGGCGGCGGCGGCATCGCCAGGCCGACCGGGGCCTTCACCCGGTCCTCCGGGACCGGCTTCCTGCCCGGCGGACGCGTGGCGTCACGGCGCGGCCCGCCAGCGCCCTCGGCGGGGAAGCGGTCCCGCCGGCGAGACCGTCGGCCTCGACATGCCCGTCCGCCGCATGGTCTCCGCCAGCCCGCGGCCCGGGTCAGGCTCCACGACGGTGCGGGCCCGCCAGGCGCGCTTCCGCGGGCTCCGCGGATTGCCTGCGATCCCCCGGGGCGCTCCCGGTCCCCGTCCGGAAGCCCGGTCCGCTGCCGTGCCGGTTTCCCGCCCATCCGCCCGTCTCCCGTTTCCGCCGTTTCCGCGGGCCGCCTGACTGCGGCGGGGCGCACGGTATCATGGTTAGGGAGAAACTGGAATCTCTTGTATCGAACTAGGGCCTGTTGACACTCATGACGCGGCGACCACGCCGGCGACGAGGTGAATCCCCGCCGCGAAGCTCGCGGCGGTCTTGTCGTACCGCGTCGCGATCGCCCGGAACTCCCTGGTCTTCGGGAGGAAACTGTCCACCAGGTGCCGCCAGCCGTACATCTCCCGGTCGTGCTCCCGGGGCGCCGTCCGGTTCCGTTTCGGCGGGATCACCGCCTCCGCGCCGCGCCCGTCCAGATCCTCCAGGAGCCAGTCGGCGCCGAAGGCCCTGTCGCCCACCAGGGCCCCGAACTCCAGCCCGCCCGGAAGCCCCGGCACCCCCTGCAGGTCGTGCGCCTGGCCCGGCAGGACCGTGAAGCGGACCAGGTAGCCGAGCGCGTCCACGACGGCGACGGTTCTGGTCGTCAGGCCGCCTCTGGAACGCCCGATGCCCTGACTCGAGGCCCCCCTTTTTTGGCCCCCGCCGCCTTCTGGTGCGCCTGGACGATCGTGCCGTCGACGAACACCCACTCAAGGTCGAAATCCTCCGATAAGGCGTTGAAAACGCGCTCGAATACTCCCGAAAGCACCCAACGCCGGAACCGCCTGGACACGCTGCCCCACCTGGCGAACCGCTTGGGGAGGTCGCGCCACGGGGACCCCGTGCGGAAGCGCACCGGCACCGCCTCCACGAAGAGGCGGTTGTCCGCCGCCGTGCCACCGGGATCGGACTTCTTGCCCGGAAGCATGTCCTCGATCCGCGCCCACATGGCGTCCGTCAGTACCGTCCTGTCAGCATTCATGGTGTCACCTGTATGCTGTCCTGCCGCGCCGCCGTTCCGGCGGTCGCCGGGGCGGAAAACGGCACGGAACCGGGCAATTCGCAACCCGAGTGTCAACAGGCCCTAACCACTAGGGTGTGCGATAGCTGTCCCTGGAGAAGTTCAAAGGCGAGATAGGGTTGGAGGTACCGTTGTAAAACTCGATGCGAAATTGCTTGACGCAGATGGTGGTGGAGATGGTGGTGGAGGACCAACTGGATTGTTCTTGTGGATTGTTGAACCAAGTGGCTGTCGGACGGTCTGCGGCTTGTACAGCAATGATCCTTCTTTAATGCGGGGGGACGACGATGCACGCCAATTGTCCATGGGGCTAGCAGATCAAATGATGGCACTTCTAGCGAATGCCCCTGAACTTGGTCGAAACTCATGCTTGAAATCGGAAATGAACAATCATATGATCGGAAGATGAGGGCTCTGGCCGATGACTGCGGTGAGCGAATCGACGAGAGGTCATTTGGCAGCCCTCGCGCGAAGGAGCCGTGCTCGCGTGACGGCATTCAGCGGGGAGCGTCCAACGGACTGGCGTCCAGGACAGGTGCGGAACCCGGACGGTGTGCTCGACAGCCACTTTACAGACGCCGCAGCGTGGGAACTTATCGCGGCAAGGCTCGAAGAAGGGCATCCGATCGAGGCAGTGGAACTTCACACGCCAAGAGGGGCAACGGGATACGTGATGAAGATCGACCTCGAGCCAAGCCAGGCACAGCTGTATGTCAAGCTTCAGCTGGGATCGGGGAAGATCATCGGACGTAGTTTTCACTATTCCGAACGGAATGATTGAAGGAGCCAAGAGATGGATCCGAGAGGCTTGAACACTCGGCAACATGCTCACTCGCGGACTCGAATGCGGGCCGTGCAGCCGACGCCGTCTTGTCCCATGTGTGGTGGGGAAGGCATCACGTCCACGTGGAGCATTCACGCATTTGAATACGGGACTGGGGAGTCCTCCGTCGGGCTGCAGGCACGAGTGCCAGTGCGCCGGTGTGGCACGTGCGGGTTCGAATATCTGGATGAGGAGGCCGAACGACTGAAACAAATTGCGATCTGCGACCATCTTGGCGTGCTGCCACCCGACGAAATTCGGAAAATTAGAGAGGATCATGGGATGACACGGGCGGCATTTGCTCATGTGAGCGGGCTAGGCGAAGCATCGTTGAATCGTTGGGAAAACGGCCTTTCAATCCAGAATCACGCCAATGACCGATATCTCCGCCTCCTTGCGCGTCCAGAGATAATGTCGCGCCTGCAAGAGTTCACAGCCGCGCCGCCACCTGAAACCCGCGCGGCTGGGGCCGTAGCGAGTAGATTCCGGGTTGTGGAAGTGACTGAGGTCCTGCGGAAGGAACAGGCGTCCTTTCACCTGCGTCGGGTTGCGTGACGGAAATGTACATAACGACGTTCTACTCCTTCAAGGGTGGTGTCGGCCGCACAATGGCCCTGGTGAACACCGCCGTCACCCTCGCGCTTCGCGGACGGCGCGTTCTTGTCGTGGATTTTGACGTTGAGGCACCTGGACTGGACACATTTGACGTGCTCCGACCGCGAGACGAAGTTCCTGGACTCATCAACTTTGTTGCTGAGTACCTGAAGTCCGGCGAGGCTCCAGACGTTGCTGGTTACGTCGGAGACTGTCCCGATATTGGACAGGTGGGTGGAAAGCTATGGATCATGCCGTCTGGAAGAAGCGACACCTACGCCGCAACATTGGGTCAAATCGATTGGGTGGACTTGTATGAGAGCCGTGACGGGTATGTGCTGTTCGAAGACCTGAGAAGGCAATGGTCGAACGCCCTTAAACCGGATTACGTCTTGATAGACTCTCGCACCGGTCACACGGATTCGAGTGGGATTTGTACACGACAACTTCCCGACTCCGTAGTCATTCTGTTTTTCCCAAATGAGCAGAACCTACGGGGTCTAACGCAAGTTGTCCGTGACATTCGGGCGGAGGCGGATGAACCCCGGGTCAGGAATATTGCGCTACACTTCGTGATGTCCAACGTGCCAGATCTAGACGACGAGGATCTGATCCTGAAGGACAAGATATCGGCGTTTAAGCTACAGCTTGGTTTCCAGCAGGATCCCATGGTCGTGCACCGCTACGACTCTCTCGCTCTCCTCAACCAAGTGGTATTCTCGAAGGATCGTCCCAGAAGCCGTCTTGCGCACGAGTACAGTAACATTGTTCGGGAAATTTCAACGCGAAACCGGAACGATCGCGACGGCGCACTCGAGTATATCCAGAGGGCAGGAGAGCGCGGACGGTGGCTGGAAGACGACTCGATACTCACGCGAGACGATAGACTGGATAAAATTGAAAAAAGTCACCAAGACGATGGAGAAGTCCTGTTTCGCCTCGCCAAGCTCAGAGAAGCCGATCGCCAACCTGAACTTGCGGCACAGCTGATCAATCAAGCGATACACTGTGGATACGATCGACCAGAGGCGCATTTGAGGCGCTCGCGATTCCGTGCGGACAACGGTGAACCGGACGGTGCGGAAGAAGATGCTTGGCGTGTACTGGAATCAAGTCAAATCGCTCCTCCGATGGTACGCGAGGCCGTCGGGATTCTTGCGGGGCTGGGAAAGCGTGAGCCAGAAAGGTTCCTAAAATCGAATGCGGTGACCTCTCTAGACCTTAATGGAAAGTTCTGGCTTGCTGGTACGTTCAACCGATCTCGTGACGATCTGTCGATTGCGGTGGCATTGTGGGAGCCGATTGTTGCTTTGTCCAACCTTCGGCCCGAAATGCGCTCAAGAAGCAGACATTGTCTTGGGTTGTCATACATGGGCCTTGGTCAATGTGCCGAAGCTGCGAAACTCTTTCGCGAAGCCAACTGCGATGTTGCAAAGATGGAGATCATCGAGACCTTCAACTACGGTATGGCCCGTTGGGGTATAGACGGAATGATTGATCGGAAGATATTCGAGCGAGTGGTGGAGATCGATCAATCGGGAGAAGTGAACGAAAAGACCGCAAACTATTTGCAGTGCATGGCAATTGCCTACTGGGCAACGGGGGAAATTGATGTGGCTGTAGACCGCGCAAACCGATCGAAGCGATTACTTGCCGCCAATCGGCGACGACCGGAGTTCAGCTGCTGGCGGTATCTTGAGGTCAGCTTCAGTGAGTTCGAGGGCGATCTGGATGAGATACGAGAAATGATCGAAAAGGACGAAATTCGAATTCCGAGGTTCGTGGTTGAGGCTGGGGTGTAGTTCAAAATTTGGGACACCCACTCGTTTGTCGCCGCGCGGGCGTAAGGGCCCGGATACCGGCGAGTGCCAGGTCGGGTCATTGTCGGTAACCTGGCCCTGCGTATCGCGGCGGGAGTCTCATGGCAGGCAGCCGGCTACGGTCCATCAAATTCTTGCGGGTCGATCGAACCTACCGGCAAACGGAGCCCACCCTGAAACGGAGAAACCGAAACGCGGAGAAAATATCGCCGAAGCCCAAAGGGGCGCGATTGGAAAGATTTTGACGTTGTCATGGTGTCGACACGGCCTTGATCATTCCGACTGTCTCGGGAGGCGGTTCATCGGATGTATAGATCTCGGCCGGCCCGGCCGCGCCGGTTTCGAGGTTCCGTCCTTGTGTCTGCCGACGGCCACCTCTCCCACCCCGGCGCATCGGCCTGAGGTGGTTTTCGCGATCGGATAACAGGGTACCTGACCGGGATCCGCTGCGGGTCCCCCGCATACTGGCTACCCCGAGGCGGTTTCGGTCATCCCCCATCCGACGAATGCAGGAATGAATCGATTCGCGCCGCAATATCAGGCTACATTCAAGTCAACGGCGGACAGGGCTTGAAACCCGCTTCGCGCGACCCGAGATAACCCCCGCAACCGACTCGGGCGCGGGCGGGCACAACACCAAATCACTGTAGGAGAGGCCGATGCCCGAATCCAATCCCGAAGCCCTGGATTTCCTGCTTTCCCGCCGGTCCCGGCCGGCGAAAACGCTCGGAGGCCCCACACCCGACCGCGATACACTGCGCACGATTCTCACGGCCGCGGCCCGAAGCCCAGACCATGGAGCCTTAGAGCCCTGGCGATTCATTGTTCTAGGCCCCAAATCCCTCAGGCGCCTCGCCAAACTTGCCGGAGACCGTGCGCCCAGTCTTGGCATCGAAACCGAAAGAATCGAGAAAGGCGTCAGGCAGTTCTCTAACGCGGAGCTCGCTATTGCGGTGATTGCCAGCCCCAAACCTTCCGCAAACATTCCCGAGATCGAGCAGACCTACTCCGCGGGTGCTGTCTGTCTGGCACTGCTGAACGCGGCTCTTGCCTCAGGCTGGGGTGCCAACTGGGTGACGGGATGGGCGTCCCACGACCGCGAATTCATGGCGCAGGGGCTGAATCTCGCGCGTCACGAATCCATCGCCGGCTTCATCCATATCGGCACGGAGACCGCCACTCCGGCCGAACGGCCGCGCCCTGACATCACAAGAATCACTGAATGGCGTGACTGATGGATTTACTTCGGGAAGTCTCCCGAGCCCTGGCCTTGGCGCTGCGCCAGATCACCGACAAGCGCTTGTTTGGCATACTGTTGCTGGCATTGGCAATCGCTGCTACGGCAACCGGCCCGTTTCTGCTGATGGTTGCCGCGCTATTCGGCTTCCTCGATCTAATCCTTCCCAACAGCTTGACGCTTCCCCTGCTGGGGCGCGTCGATTTTCCCGGCATGTTCTCCGACGGGATTTTCAGCGGAACGGCGTGGCTGTTCTGGACCTATCTCATTTCACCGCTGACGGTCGCCATAGTCGGAGCACTGCTTGATCCCATCGTGGCTGCTGTGGAAGACCGCCATTACCCGAACCTGCCGCGGGTGCGGCACCGTGGCCTGTTTGCGACATTTGGATATGCCATTCGCTTTCTGTTTCTGATGCTTGGCATCAGTCTCGTCGCATGGATCGTCGCATGGCTGACACCAGTTCCCGCCAGCGTCGTTTTCGTATTGGCCAGCGGTTATCTGATCGCACGCGAATACTTCGAGACCGTCGCGGTCAGGCGGATCTCTGACAGAAACGCCAAACGTGCGGTCCACACCCATCTTCCCACCGTCTGGCTCGTCGGCTGTCTGGTCGCGCTCGCGCTCAATATACCCGTTGTCAACCTGATAGCACCGATTGTCGGTGTGGCGGCGTTCACCCACCTGTTTCATTGGCTTCAGCACAGTCGAGCCGATTGAACCAGTCAATGTCACAGAGAGTCACCGCGCCGGAAACGATGATACCGGAGATGATGACCCAGAAAAATACCGCCATAACCGTCACGACTTTCAACCTGCGGCCGAGATCCAGCTCCGCAGGTGCACCGGGCTGGGTTCCGGGAACGACCTTTCCCAGATCACCCTGCGTCGTAAGTCGCAGCGGCAAAACCACGAACAGCACCACAAACCAGATGACCGCCAGAAGAACCAGAGCGCCGGTGATACCCATCAGACCTGCTCAAGCTCGATCAGGCATCCGTTGAAATCCTTGGGGTGGAGAAACAGCACGGGCTTTCCATGGGCTCCGGTTCTGGGCTCTCCGGAGCCCAGAATCCGGGCACCGGCCGCCCGCATCCTGTCCCTGGCCTGGATGATGTTCTCCACCTCATAACATAGGTGATGCATTCCTCCCGACGGATTCCTGTCGAGGAATCCCTGAATCGGCGACATCGCTCCAAGCGGGCTCATCAACTCTATCCTGGTGTTCGGCAGCTCAGCGAACGCGACCGTCACTCCATGATCAGGCTGGTCCTGCGGTTCGCTGACCACGGCGCCCATAGAATCGCGGTAAAGCGCCACCGCGGTGGAAAGATCAGGTACGGCGACCGCAACATGGTTAAGTCGTCCAATCATGGCGAAAACCTTTCCCGGCTTCTCTTCCATTCGCCTGCGCCGACAGGAAACCGGCGTCCCGGACGGTTTGCGGATCAGGCCCGGCCATGAAACCGCTCCCGATCTATCCGTCTTCCGCAAGAACCCGGAGACCCAGTTCCATCAGCTGCGCACCTGTGGGTTCACTCGGAGCCCCCATCATGAGATCCTCACCGCGCTGGTTCATCGGAAACAGCATGACTTCACGGATGTTCGCCTCGTCGGCCAGTAGCATGACAATCCTGTCAATTCCCGCGGCGCAGCCTCCGTGTGGCGGCGCCCCATAACTGAATGCGTTGACAAGACCACCGAAACGCCGCCTGACTTCCTCCTCGCCGTAACCGGCGATCTCGAATACACGGAACATGATGTCCGGTCTGTGATTCCGGATGGCGCCGCTCACCAGCTCGTAGCCATTGCAGCTGAGGTCATACTGGTAGCCGGTGACGGATAATGGCTCCCGCTCCAATGCAGGCAATCCATCGCGCGGCATCGAGAACGGGTTGTGGTCGAAATCGATCCTGCCGGTTTCTCCATCCTTCCTGAAGATCGGGAAATCGACGATCCATGCGAAAGCGAATCTGTCGCGTTCGGTCAGTTCAAGTTCCTCGCCGATCACCACACGCGCCTTCGCCGCGACGCTCGTGAACGCATCTGGCCGACCACCCAGAAAAAATGCGGCGTCTCCGGTACCCAGACCAAGCTGGATGCGGATCGCCTCCGTTCGCTCGGGCCCGATATTCTTTGCCAGCGGCCCGGCCGCCTCCATACCCGCCGCGCCCTCACGCCAGAATATATACCCCATTCCCGGCAAGCCTTCCTTCTGGGCAAAGGCGTTCATCCGGTCACAGAACTTACGGGAACCGCCACCCGGTGCCGGGATGGCTCGAACCTCTGCGCCCTCCTGCTCCAGAAGCCTCGCGAAGATCGCGAATCCCGATCCCCGGAAATGCTCCGAGACCGTCTGGATCACGATTGGATTGCGCAGATCGGGTTTGTCGGTTCCGTATTTGCGCATGCATTCATCATAGGGAATCTGCGGCCATTCAGCATCTACCCTGCGCCCGCCACCGAACTCCTCGAACACACCCGCGAGAACCGGCTGGATCGTGTCGAACACATCCTGCTGGGTCACGAAGGACATTTCCAGATCGAGCTGGTAAAAGTCCGTTGGCGATCGGTCGGAGCGGGGATCCTCATCGCGGAAACAGGGCGCGACCTGGAAATACCTGTCGTATCCGGCGACCATCATCAGCTGTTTGAACAGCTGGGGTGCCTGAGGCAGCGCGTAAAAGCGGCCCGGCTGCAGGCGGGACGGCACAAGGAAGTCCCTCGCACCTTCCGGTGACGAGGCAGTGATGATCGGTGTCTGGTATTCCCGGAACCCTATGTTCCACATCCGCCGCCGGATCGAGGCCACGACATCCGATCTGAGCTTAATGTTACGCTGCATGACCTCACGGCGCAGATCCAGAAACCGGTAACGAAGACGTGTTTCCTCGGGGTATTCCTGATCTCCGAATACCATCAGCGGAAGGTCCCCGGCCGCGCCGAGAACCTCCATATCGCGGATGAACACCTCCACCTCGCCGGTCGGGATTTTCGGATTGGTCAGGTCAGGGCTACGTTCCCTGACCGTTCCATCCACGCGGATGCACCACTCGCTGCGTAGCTTCTCAACCTCAGCGAAAGCCGCGCTGTCGGGGTCGCAAAGCAACTGGGTCATACCGTAGTGATCACGCAGATCAATGAACAGAACGCCACCATGGTCCCGTATGCGATGCACCCATCCTGACAGGCGGACGTCCTCGCCCACATTCCGTCTGCGGAGATCGGCGCATGTATGGCTGCGATATGCATGCATCTACAGGTTCCTCCCGGGATGGATTCAAAGTCCCGGCGATACACATCACCGGTTTCGTTGTGTCAAGTGAGATCCGCCGTCCGGTGAGCCGGGGTTGCCGTCTTCTCGTCTTCTCGCGCGAATCTGGACAGCATGCGTTCAGTTTGGCAAACTCCGGGCGATTTTGCCACCTGTTTGGTCCGCAACCGTGCGCCGCGAGCGTGGGGGTCACCAAGACGGGTCGAGGGAGAACGGTATTATGTGGGAAAGGCTGTTTGACCGTATGCTGCGGGTCATCATGCAAAAGGGCAGTTTTGAGGTGACCATGCCGAGCGGTGTCAGACGCTCATACGGCGATGGTTCCGGAGCAACCGTCAGGGCCCGTATCCATGATACCGCGACTCTGCGGAAGATCCTTATAAGCCCGGAGCTTGGCCTTGGCGAAGCCTACATGGACGGTGATCTGAGCATTGAGGACGACGACCTACGCGGGCTCCTTGCGGTCATCGTGACGAATTTGGGTAAGGATCATTCCACCGGGTGGCAGAAGTTCCTGGCAAACTGGAGGAAGTTCAAGCGCAGGGCCCTTCAGTACAACCCGGTGGGAACGGCCCAACGTAATGTCGCGCATCACTATGACCTGTCGGGAGACCTGTACAACCTGTTTCTGGACCCCGACAGGCAATATTCCTGTGCCTATTTCCAGACTCCAGGCGACAGCCTTGAGGACGCCCAGAAAGGGAAAAAAACGCATATCGCCTCCAAACTCCTGATCGAGCCGGGAATGCGGGTCCTGGATATAGGATGCGGCTGGGGAGGGATGGGCCTGACGCTCGCCCGGGACTTTGGCGCCCGGGTGGTCGGCGTAACCCTTTCAGAGGAGCAGCACAGGGTTGCCCAATCCCGCGCGGAAGCCGAAAGCCTCTCGGACATGGTCGAGTTCCGCCTAATGGATTACCGGAACGTTAACGAGACTTTCGACCGCATCGTGAGCGTGGGCATGTTCGAACATGTCGGCGCACCCCATTATGACGAGTATTTCCACCATGTCCGGGACAGGATGACCGAGGATGGCATCGCGCTGATACACTCGATCGGGCGGTCGACTCCACCGGGCACGACAAGTCCCTGGATCCTCAGGTACATTTTTCCCGGAGGTTACATTCCCTCGATTTCCGAGGTGATGCAGGCAGTGGAGAACCAGAACCTGTGGCCCACCGACATCGAGATCTGGCGCCTGCATTACGCCGAGACACTCCGCCACTGGCACGAACGGTTCATGGCGAATATCGAACAGGTCAAGTCCCTTTATGACGAGCGGTTCTGCCGCATGTGGCGGTTTTACCTCGCCGCGGCGGAGATGACGTTCCGTCACAATCGACAGTTCGTATTCCAGTTACAGCTCGCGCGCAGACAGGATGCGGTTCCGCTTACCCGGGACTATCTCTACGGCATGAACCGGCAGACGTGACGGGTCAAGGCATTGCCAGCATCCATGTTCCGGAGACGCATTCCGACGGCGGTTATCTCTGCCCAACCCATTCCGGGCGCCATCACCCGTCGACGCACGTCATGCAGCGCCCTTTCGGATCTCCTCCCAGGCCCGGTTCAGGTCGGCCAGCCTCTTTCCCGCGAGCTTCACCGCTTCCTCGGGTAGACCACGCGCCGTGAGAGCGTCGGGATGGGTCTCCCGAACCTGGGACTGCCAGACCTTCCGGATCTCATCGAGAGGCATTTCGGGGGCAACGCCCAGAACATCGTAGGGATCGGCGTCGGCACCCATCACGAATCGCGCGCGCATCTGGCGGAACCGCCGTCCGTCCAACTCGAATATCCGGGCCACATGGGTAAGGAACCCTTCTTCGTTCGGATGGTAATCGCCATCCGCGACCGCTATGTGGAAGAGGCCTTCCATGAGGTCGTCGAGAACCCGGGAGCCGGGACGGAACATCCTCCTGATCCGCGTGGCGTATGCGTCGAAGCCGGCGACATCCTGACGGGCGAGGTCAAACACACGGGCAGCCTGTACCTCGTCCTCCGGCGCAATGTGAAAGACCTCGCGAAACGCGGTCACTTCATCGCGCGTTACGCGCCCATCCGCCTTGGCCATCTTTGCCCCGAGGGCGATGACCGCTATGGTAAAAGCGACCGAGCGCTCCGGTGGACCGCGCAGACGATCGAAAACAGCGCTGAGGCTTTCGCCAGCTGCAAGCGAGGAAATGACCTCGGCAATACGGCTCCAGATCGACATGGCAGGACATTAGCCCGGATCTCGGCAAATGTCGCCCGGAATCATGGTGGCCAGGTGGATTCCGGAAATCAGGCCCATGCCCCTGCGATTGAGTCAGTCTCAACAGTGGATGACCGACACGTTCCAAAGCGTTATGCGGAGTTTCACGAGAGCTTCCTGCAGATTCGCGGAACTGGTCGTGCTGCCAAACTTATGCAGTCATCGCGATCCGGGTCCATTCCGATCAGCTCGAAAGCCCTTGCCTGCATCTCGGTCGGCTCGGTGGCCATCCGGAACCTGCTGTCGGATCCGGCGTGTTGACAATGCACTGCGATTCCGTGTCTTCTGGAGGATGTACATCATGTTCGACAACTCGACACCTCCGTCCAGAAAACCTGCCTCGGGCCTCAAGGCGCCTTTGACGACGCGGATCGTCGGCGCACTCCACAGGCTGAGGAACGACCCTGAACGGCATTTGAGGACATGCTCACCAGATCAGGCATTCAGAGCCATCAAATTACCCCATGCTTCATTCTGTCGGCGACGAAAGTCCATTTCGGCCACCCAGACACTGATGATGCGAGCGCACTCCAACCGATGGCCTTGATCGCTCGACGACATGTCCCCCGAAAGGAATCCTCGAAACGTCACCATGTCCATCCCCAGCTCACTTCTGACGCATATGCCCTTGACCACGCAATCAATCTTGCGCAGTCTCCTCAGACCCTAAGGCATTTCACTCCCTGTCACAGGTCAGGAGGTCTGCGGTGACCAAATACTCAGTCAGGAAAAGTGATATCTCCATTGAGGGATTTTTTGCCGAGCCTGCGTTTAATCTTTTTCGCGCAAACTCCGATGTGCTCAGCGCCGTTTCGTGCTGTCTGGCAAAATTTTGTCCCATTCGAGGTGCAGACATAAGAATTGATCAGGAATCAAATCCTCTGGGAAACGCGAATGTGGTTTTCGAATTGCATTCATTCAACGGAATTGCACGTATTTCAGTCGATAGATCACAAATTGCCTTGTTCAGTCCACATTCACTAGATCTGGATCTGATATCGCGCTTTTCGTCTTCTTTTTTCAGTGCGTCCGAAAAATCTCTGTCACCTTGCTCGTATGGTCATTATGTTTTCCAGTTCAATTTCCATGCTGTTTTGGAGAATACATCTCCAGCAGATCATACTCGAAAGTTTGTTTCGAAGCCATCCGATTGCTCTGATTCCGAAATTGGAAATTCCGTTACCTATTACTTTGGGCAACACGGTCTACGCCTTCATTCCTCGGTCACACTTGATATGTCTGGAGAGTTCTCGGATTGCATCTTTGTGCGTGTGGCAATGGGGTTTGACGCAAGTGAGGTTTCTGCTGTCGGCCTGAAGGAGCCGGCAGTTGAGCACGGCAGCAACCTTCTCAACCTGGTCGGTCTGGAGGCGGAATGGTAAATATGGAATCCTACGCGCTTGCAAATTCGAGACAGCCGGCTTTGCCTGCTGGCAGATCTGAGCCTGACTTGTTGCAGCGCCTCCATCCATTGTCCGCAACACGACGCGCCGAGCCATGTTTCGAGCCAGCAGGACCTGCTTTCCAGCGTGAGCCGGACGTGTCTGGACCTTTTTGCAAAGCCACATTGTCGCCGTACAATTCCCTTTCGACTCTTGGACGCGGCACGCCTTTGAGTGAGCTACCCTCCAAACCGGATCGCCGTTGGTCCGATGCCCAGGGCAATGACAATTTCAGCGGGCAGCGCGGTGACGCTACCAGACTTGAATTTCATCACCCGGCGACTACAGGCCACTTTCGTTTCCATCGTGTCGCTACTCGTTCAGCGCCAGCCCGGCAGCCTTTTGTCCACTTCAATGAATCAAGATCCCCAACCCGAGGCGCTCAACCATTCCTGCTGATCGAACATGTGAAGCGTTTGCTGCTGCGGCAGAAGATTGGCGATGCGCGACACGCACTCGCACTTGGTTCGATTTGGTACCCGGAAAGTCGCCAAATCGCGAAACTTCTGCAGGCCATATCCCCGGGCAGGGCTGTGCCGACGAATCACGTGACGAATGGCCGCGCTAAGGAGACAGTCTGGATCAGACAACATGGTCACAAGTACCGCGGGCAGTGGATTGCGCTTGACGAGGGTCACCTCATCGCGTTTGCGTCCACACTCAAGGGCCTGCTCGCAAAAATTGTATCTGAGCACGAGCGGGAACGATCCCCATTTGTGCAATATTTGTTACCTGAGTGAATGTTGGAATGCTAAATCTCAACGGGGAGCCATTTGCTTCCAGCGTTGCCAGATACTACGATGAAGATCCGTCCTTGGGCTCTGAACAAACATCCGTGCACGTTCAGATAATCATACAAGGCAAAATAGAGATAAATGCTCTCGCACGATTGGATCCGGCCACACCATGGGTTGTCCTGAATTCTGAACTTACCGAATATCTTGGGCTTGGCTTGAATGGTGAAAGAACAATGCTACGCACAGCGGTAGGTCTCATGGAAGGCACCCTTGAAAGGTATCCAATCGTGCTGGCGGCACAAGAGGGACAATCTCTGGAAATTGACGCTACAATCTTCGTCTGCAGCGATTGGCACAGAGGGAATTTTCTGGGGTACGCAGGGCTTCTTGAAAGAGTGCGGTTCGCTGTCGACCCTGCATCCCAGCTCTTCTATTTCGGCGCTATCTCCAGCTCGAAAAGTTTCAGAGGTTAGGTGCCCTGACCCAGGGTGAAACTGATCCCGGGTTCTGGTTTCGCACCCGGCAGGACATCACGGACTGCATGCGCAACGGCACGCGGGGCGGGCCCCCGATCCTCGTCGGCCTCACGGAGCAGAGCAGGGCGAACAGGCGGGCCTGCGGGTACGGCGGCTGATCCGTCCGGCGCGGGACCGGACCGCGCACCGCCTGCCGACGTCGGTCCGGAACCCCGACATCCCGCAGCATCCCCGATCATCCCGGACAAGGGGCGCCCCCTGTCCGGTCTGTCGATGTCCAGCCGGTTCTGTCGCCGGTCCCGCGGTCAGCTGCCGCTTCCGGCGCGGGGGACGTATGGCGCACACCCGGGCTCGTTCCAGCAGGTGTGTGTAGGGGGGGAACCAAGCACGGAATACGGTCGAATCCAGTTCGGCGGGTAAGGTTGTCGGCCTATCGGTCTTGAATTCAGCGTCCGCGGCACCATTTCAGGTGAACGTGCAAGCAAACATTGTTGTCGAATCATGCCGTCAACCACCGTAGTCCGCCACTTCTCCCCAGACGCGATAGGCGGCATCGTACTCATGCTGTCCGTGGTCGCGGCCCTGCTGCTCGCCAACTCAGAACTCGAGCCTCTTTACAGTCTGGCGCTTGGCTCGACACTTACGGTTGCCATAGAAGGCACCGGCATCCAGAAACCGCTGGTCCTCTGGATAAACGACGGCCTCATGGCCGTGTTCTTTTTCCTGATCGGCCTCGAACTGAAACGTGAACTTCTGGAGGGAAACCTCAGGAATCCACGCGACGTCGTGCTACCGGGGGCAGCCGCCGTTGGCGGCATGGCCATCCCCGCCCTGGTGTTCCTGTCGCTGAACGCCGGCACGGACGCGGCGCGGGGCTGGGCCATCCCGGCGGCCACGGACATCGCTTTCGCCCTGGGCGTGCTGGCACTCGCGGCCAGCCGTGTACCACCGTCACTGAAAGTGTTCCTTCTCACACTCGCGATCCTCGACGATCTCGGCGCGATCCTGATCATAGCGATCTTCTACACCGCCGAACTGAAAGTCTCGTATCTCGGCCTCGCCATCATACCCCTGGCGGCGATGCTGCTGCGTGCCCAGCTGGGCGCGAGGCGCATGGCTCCGACACTAATGCTTGGCGCCGTTCTTTGGGTGCTGATGCTCAAGTCAGGAGTGCATGCGACCCTCGCTGGCGTGATCACCGCTTTCTGCATACCTTTGACAGACAGATCCGGGAAATCGCCCCTCCACTCCATCGAGAACGGACTTTCCCCATATGTCCTCTACTTCATCGTACCGGTGTTCGCCCTGGCGAATGCAGGCGTGATCCTGGATGGACTGTCACTGGCCGATCTTTTCGCGCCACTTCCACTGGGCATCGCGGCAGGCCTCGTCATCGGCAAACAGGTAGGCGTGTTCGGTTTCACCTATCTATTTGTCCGGCTGGGGATCTCCTCAATGCCATCCGGAGCGAACTGGATGCAGATCTACGGGGTCGCCTGCCTGGCGGGAATCGGCTTCACCATGTCACTGTTCATAGGTTCGCTCAGTTACGACGATCCGACCATGATGAACGCGGTGCGCCTTGGTGTGCTCAGCGGCTCGGCGGTGTCGGCGATACTGGGATACGCGGCACTGATGCTGGCCGGACCGTCAAGGAAGCATGCCCCGTCCCAGGCGTAGGGATGTCCCGCCGACGATTGACCCGATCATCATGCCTCCGACCTGACCGTCCGGGTGTCGCGGATCAGACGCAGGATCTCCCGCGCAGCTTCGGGAATGTTCGTCCCAGGACCGAATATCGCCCTGATGCCGGCTTCCTTCAGGAATCCATGGTCCTTCTGCGGAATCACGCCGCCGCAGATAACGACGACATCCTCAGCGCCATGCTCGCGCAGGGCTTCCACAAGCCTTGGCGCGAGCGTCCTGTGCCCGGCGGCCTGCGTGGAAATCCCGACCACATGCACATCGTTGTCAACCGCATCCTGCGCGGCTTCGTCCGGAGTCTGGAACAATGGTCCCACATCCACGTCAAACCCGATGTCCGCGAATGCCGTCGCGATCACCTTGGCGCCACGGTCATGGCCGTCCTGACCCATCTTGACCACCAGGATTCGGGGGCGCCGCCCCTCAGCCTCGGCGAATTCCTCGACGGAGGCCTGAATCGCGCTGAATTCCACATCCCCCTCACAAGCGGAGCCGTAGACACCGGAAAGGGTACGCACCTCCGCGCGATGCCGCCCGAACACCCGCTCCATCACCATGGAGATCTCCCCAACGGTCGCACGGGCGCGTGCCGCGTCAATGGCAAGCTCCAATAGATTGCCTTCACCGCTTCCGGCGCTCCGCTGCAGCGCAGCGAGCGCCCTGGCGCAGTCCTTTTCGTCCCGCGTGGCACGGATCCTCTTCAGACGATCGATCTGCGAGCCACGAACGGCGGCGTTATCGATATCGCGCACCTCGACGGGAGATTCGCGGTCGGGCCTGAATCTGTTGACACCGACAATCACCTCCTCGCCCCGGTCGACCGCCGCCTGACGTAGCGCCGCGGCCTCCTCGATGCGAAGTTTCGGCATACCGCTCGCCACCGCGTCGGTCATGCCGCCCATTTCGTCAATTTCCTGGATCGTGTCCCACGCCGCATCGACGAGATCGGCGGTCAGCCTCTCGACATAATAGGAGCCTGCCAGCGGGTCGACGACCTTGGTCACGCCGGTCTCGTTCTGCAGGATCAGCTGGGTGTTTCTCGCGATTCGGGCGGAAAATTCGGTCGGCAGGGCGATTGCCTCATCAAAACTGTTGGTATGAAGCGACTGGGTTCCTCCGAGCACCGCGCTCAGCGCCTCATATGCGGTGCGGACAATGTTATTGTAGGGATCCTGCGCCTGGAGCGACACGCCCGACGTCTGACAATGGGTGCGAAGCATCAGGCTCCGGGGGTTTCTCGGCCCGAACTCGCTCATGATCCGGTGCCAGAGGAAACGCGCCGCCCGTAGTTTCGCCGCCTCCATGAAAAGGTTCATGCCTATCGCGAAGAAAAAGGAAAGCCGCCCCGCGAACCTGTCAACGTCCAAGCCCCGCGAAACCGCCGCCTTCACGTATTCCCTCCCGTTCGCCAATGTGAAGGCGAGTTCCTGGACGAGATTCGCGCCCGCCTCCTGCATGTGATAGCCCGAGATGCTGATTGAATTGAACTTCGGCATCTCGTTCGACGTGTACTCGATTATATCGGCCACGATTCGCATCGAAGGCTCGGGGGGGTAGATGAAGGTGTTCCGCACCATGAACTCTTTCAGGATGTCATTCTGAATGGTGCCCGACAGGCCGCTTCGGTTTACGCCCTGCTCCTCGCCAGCCACGATGAAAGACGCGAGGACGGGAATCACCGCACCATTCATCGTCATTGACACCGACACCTCATCCAGAGGGATTCCGTCGAACAGAATCCGCATGTCCTCGACGGAGTCGATGGCGACACCCGCCTTGCCGACATCACCCATGACCCGTTCATGGTCGCTGTCATAGCCGCGATGGGTTGCGAGATCGAATGCAACCGACACGCCCTGCTGACCCGCCGCCAGAGCCTGTCGGAAAAACGTGTTCGATTCCTCCGCGGTCGAGAAACCCGCATACTGCCTTACAGTCCAGGGTCTGCCGGCGTACATGGTCGCGCGGGGTCCACGCGTGAACGGCGCCTCACCCGGCATCGAACCCATGTGCGCGAGACCCTCGATGTCGGCGGCGGTGTAGACAGGTTTGACGGCGATTCCCTCCGGCGTATCCCAAACCAGTTCCTCCAGCGGCCGACCGGACAGCTCAACCTCCGCCCTCGCCTTCCATTCGGATCCGTCACCGGTCATTACGGTTCCTCCCAGATTCGGTTCATGCGGGCCGGGCGGACTCCAACACAGGCAGTTGTTACCGCTGGCTCTTCGATTCCACCATCGCAGACATTATATTCGGAAAACCCCGGAGGACGCATGAGACAGATACACGCCATCGTCATCGCCATAACTACCCTACTCGCGGTTCCGGCAGCCGGACAGGACTCCGGTTCATCGGCACCGGAGGCGGCGGTCCTGGTGCCGCTGGAAGCCGCCGACGTCTCGCTCGACGAATTCCTTTGGCTCAAGCGTCCCATCGTCGTCTTCGCCGACACCCCCGCGGATCCGAATATCCAGGAACAGCTTGAACTTTTGCTCGAACGACCCGAGGAACTGCTCGAGCGCGATGTGGTGTTGATTATCGACACCGATCCCGGCGCCGGAACGGCGATCCGGACCAGACTGCGCCCGCGCGGCTTCATGCTTACTCTGATCGGCAAGGACGGAAAGGTAAACCTGCGCAAACCTTTCCCGTGGAACGTTCGCGAGATTACCCATGCAATGGATCGATGGCCGTTGCGGCAAAAGGAGATCAGGGATGCCAAAGCCGCCGCTGCAGGAAATTCCGGGTAGCGGCCCAGCCTACTTCCAAGCCGACAGGCAGACCGGCCGTCAGCAACCGCGGCACCTGTTCGCCCATCAGTCGGCTTACCGAACGGAACCGGCCTTACGGAAGGATCGTGGAACCGGTGTAGCCAGGAATCCCGTGAAGGACGTCCATGCGGCGCGGTCATTCGAATTCCATGATTACGTCATCCACGGCCAGACTGTCACCGGGACCGACATTGATCCTGCTGATAACCGACTTTCTCTCGGCACGAAGGATGTTTTCCATCTTCATCGCCTCCACGGCGCAAAGTGACTGGCCCTCCTGAACCTCCTCTCCGACCGCGACATCGATCTTGATGACCAGTCCGGGCATTGGGCAAAGTAGCAGCCTGGATGTGTCCGGCGTCCGCCGGGCGGGCATCAGGGAAGCGAGTTCCGCCTGTCGGGGAGTCCGCACGGACACCGTCATGTCAGCGCCGCGGGTGCGGAGCCGGAATCCTCCGGATACCTTTCCGACCTTCAGCACCAAAGGTTCGCCATCCACCTGGAGCACCGCAAGGGACTCGCCGGGCTTCCAGCCACTTTCAACCCGAACCGGGGCGCCGTCCGGGAAGTGCAGATAGGCTCCGTCGCGATCCGCCTCGGTACGAAGCGCGAAACGCGTTCCCTGAACGTCAACAACCCAGTCGCCACCAACCCGCCGCTCATGGTTGTCCATACGCCCGCTTATGCGCGTCCGCCTGATCTCCACAAGACGGAACATCGCCGCAGCCGCCGCCGCCACACGGCGCAGATCACTTTCGGGCAGGCTTACGCCATTGAATCCGCCGGGAAACTCATCGTCAATGAAAGCAGTGGTTATATCACCTGAAACGAACCCGGGATGGTCCATGACGGCACTCAGGAATGGCAGGTTATGCTCGATTCCCTCGATCTCGAAACGGTCAAGCGCCAATCGCATCGCCTCGACAGCCTGATCCCGCCGCGGCGCCCAAGTGCAAAGCTTGGCGATCATTGGATCGTAGTGCACGCAGATTTCACCACCCTGGTAAACGCCCGTGTCATTGCGCACGGCGGTCTCTCCCGTTCCGGCCGCCCCGTCCCAGAGCCCGCTGGCGAGCAAAGGCCCGGCGGCGGCTTCCTCGGGTGGCCGGTATCGGGT
This sequence comes from Paracoccaceae bacterium, assembly GCA_965221405.1. Taxonomy (GTDB): domain Bacteria; phylum Pseudomonadota; class Alphaproteobacteria; order Rhodobacterales; family Rhodobacteraceae; genus JAPOUP01. Next base: position 1,211,706 of record CBDCSE010000001.1, read on the forward strand.
CAGTCGGCCCGTCGATGGAAGAAAACCGCGGCGGGGATCCTCGGCATAGACCCTGTTCTCGATCGCCCATCCATCGAGAGTCACGTCGGACTGGGAGAACGGAAGCCTCTCACCGGCAGCGATGCGAATCATCTGCTCGACCAGGTCGATGCCGGTGATCAGCTCGGTAACCGGATGCTCCACCTGAAGACGGGTGTTCATTTCGAGAAAGTAGAAGTTTCGGCTTTCGTCCACGATGAACTCGACCGTACCGGCACTCCGATAGCCCACGGCCCGCGCCAGCGCGACCGCCTGTTCACCCATCGCGGCACGGGTCGTCCCGTCAAGAAACGGAGACGGCGCCTCCTCGATGATTTTCTGGTTTCTCCGCTGGATCGAGCATTCGCGCTCGCCAAGGTAGATGTCGTTCCCATGCGCGTCGCAGAGAACCTGGATTTCTATATGTCTCGGGCGTGTGACGAATTTCTCGATGAAGATACGGTCGTCATCAAAGCTGGCGGCGGCTTCGTTCCTGGAGGACTGGAAACCTTCCCGGGCCTGATCGTCGTCCCAGGCGATCCGCATGCCCTTGCCACCTCCTCCGGCACTCGCCTTGATCATGACCGGATAACCGATTTCGGCTGCGATGCGCACCGCCTCTTCCGCGTCCCCGATCAGGCCCATGTAACCGGGAACGACCGGCACGCCAGCATCCCGGGCGATTTTCTTCGAGGTGATCTTGTCACCCATCGTTTCGATGGCACCCGTCGGCGGGCCGATGAACGTGACGCCCTCACCCTCAAGGACTTTGGAGAACCTACCGTTCTCGCTCAGAAAGCCGTATCCGGGATGCACGGCCTCGGCGCCAGTCCTCTTTACCGCGTCCATCACCCGTTCGATGGCTATATAGGATTCGATCGCGGGTGACGGCCCGATATGAACGGCTTCATCCGCCATTCTCACGTGCAGCGCACGCGAATCGGCGTCCGAATGGACGGCAACCGTGGAGATCCCCATCCGGCGGGCGGTCCTGATGACCCTGCAGGCGATCTCACCGCGATTCGCGATCAATATCTTTCCGAACATCGGTTCTCCTTTTGGACTCCCGGCCAGGACTCCGGATGAACCGCGCCGTGGTCTGAGCGGCATTGGCCACGATCTGGACTTCAGGCCGGAACGGTGACATTGTATCGGTTTTCATGAAGCGGAGAGCTAACTCGCCGGATCGGGATCAGGCGCTTCGGTTGGTTCCGGAGCCCGGGAAGGTCTTCGTTGCGTGATGGTAAGACCTGACGCGGAGGTCAAATCGACACACCAGGCTCTTTCATTCCCCAAACCGGACGATGACATCACATGGCCACCCGCATCGGCAGACCTGAATTCGTGAAAACATCACACATGCGACGGTAGACGCCGGACGGCTCACCGATCGCCAGAGCCCCCCACACCGACGTCACGATCAGGCACGGTCGCCAGAGCGGACCCACGAGCGCCAAAGTCAATAATACGAAACCCTGCTCCGGGGAAGAGACCTCAAAAACCGTGTCGCCGTTCGATTCACCCGCCCCCGGGCAGCGGCGCGGCAACCGGGGCAGGCGTGTGGACAGCCCGCCCCGTCTGGATCATCAACCCAGCTACATCTTGTTTTCCATTTTGTCCATGGACATTTCTTCATGCATTTCTCCATGCATTCCGTCATGACCTTCCTGCATGTGCTTGTCCATATCTTCATGTGTGGCGCAGGCCGCGATGAATGCCACTAGGGACAGGGCAACAGCGGTTTTGACAGTCTTGGACATACGAGTCTCCCGTTGAATTTCCGATTTTCTCCGCAGAAAAATTCTGACGGACTGTTTACAGGAGCCTAGTTTCACGACAATTCAACAGGATGCAACAAGATTTTTCGCACGAGCCCCTGCCCGCCCATCCCAACCATCATCGACGTCGTGACCACCGTGAAGCGCCAATCGAATGACAGAGATCGGCAAACCCCACGGGTCCTGTCACCGCGATAACGGTATGAAACCGTTCCACTCTAGGGGCACCCAGGGGACACCGGCAATGGATGCCTGGAACTGTCCGGGCTCCCATAGTATCCCCCTTGACGCGATCCCCGCGACGCACGGCATTCCGGGGGTGCCAGCCGAAACCGGGCGTCACCACGACGCCCGCTTGACCGCTTTTCGAGGCGTGCCGTTCTCCACGCGCCCAATAACCGTCAGGACCGGCATGAGAGCGGTCTCCAGGAAGCCAGGACGGTCGCTCCACCCTCGCCAACTTCGATCGTCCGCACACCTCACACCTCACAACGGAATATTATCATGTTTCTTCAATGGATTCGTCAGTTTCTTGCCTCTAAGTGAAGCGAAAGCACGGCATACCCTCTTACGGGTGTTTCTCGGAATGATCACCTCTTCGATAAAGCCCCTTTCCGCGGCCACGAATGGATTCGCGAACCGGTCCTGGTAATCTTTCGTGTGTTCGGCGATCCTTTCGGGATCCTCAAGTCCGGAGCGATAGAGGATCTCCACAGCTCCCTTCGCGCCCATCACGGCGATCTCCGCCGAGGGCCAGGCATAATTGAAATCGCCCCGCAGGTGCTTCGAGGCCATGACGTCGTAGGCGCCGCCATAGGCTTTTCGGGTGATGACCGTAACCTTTGGAACCGTCGCCTCGGCATAGGCAAAGAGCAGCTTCGCCCCATGCTTGATAACGCCACCGTATTCCTGTGACGTTCCCGGCAGAAATCCCGGTACGTCGACGAATGTCAGGATCGGAATCTCGAAAGCGTCGCAGAACCGCACGAACCTTGCGGCTTTACGGGACGAATCGATGTCGAGGCATCCCGCCAGAACCATCGGCTGGTTGGCCACGGCGCCAACGGTCCGTCCTTCGAGCCGGATGAACCCGGTTAAAATGTTCTTCGCGAACTCCGCCTGGATCTCGAGGAAATCCCCTTCGTCCGCCACCTCGCGGATCAACTCGTGCATGTCGTATGGTGAGTTGGGGTTGTCAGGAACCAGGGTGTCCAGACTCTCGGCGACCCGATCCGGATGGTCGAAAAAAGGCCGCATCGGCGGCCCATCACGGTTGCTGAGCGGCAGGAAGTCGACAAGGCGCCTGATTCCCGCCATCGCCTCGACATCGTTCTCGAATGCCCCGTCAGCGACGGACGACTTCCTGGTATGCGTCAGGGAACCGCCCAGCTCCTCGGCCGTCACGACTTCATTGGTCACGGTCCTGACCACATCCGGCCCCGTAACGAACATATAGGACGTCTCCTTGACCATGAATATGAAATCGGTCATCGCCGGAGAATAGACGGCACCGCCAGCACACGGTCCCATTATTACGCTGATCTGGGGGACGACACCTGAAGCCAGTACATTGCGCTGGAAAACCTCCGCGTAGCCGGCCAGGGATGCAACGCCTTCCTGGATCCTCGCACCACCGGAGTCGTTGAGGCCGATGATCGGAGCGCCATTCTGCACGGCCATATCCATGATCTTGCAGATTTTCCCGGCATGGGTTTCCGAAAGAGAGCCCCCGAAGACCGTGAAGTCCTGACTGAAGACATAGACCATGCGCCCGTTGACTGTTCCCCACCCCGTAACAACACCATCGCCGGAAGGCTGTTCATCCTCGATGCCAAAGTCACCACAGCGGTGGACAACGAACATGTCGAATTCCTCGAAACTGTCCTCGTCCAGCAACAGTTCAAGCCTTTCGCGAGCCGTGAGCTTGCCTTTGGCGTGCTGGACATCGATCCTGCTCTGCCCCCCGCCCAGCCGAGCCGCATTGCGACGGTTCTGGAGTTCCTCAAGGATGTCTTTCATATCTGTTTCCGAATCGCCCTGTCACTGCCGATATTCTACAGAGTAGGCAGGGATATCTGGCAGGGGAAGCGAAATTCCCAAATCCGTGCGACTGATCAGGTCCCTTCAAGCGTTCACGACGCATCCGGTCAGCGACATGGTCGATGGATTCGGGCTGCGTGTGTGTGTGTGGATAATCACCGGTTTCCCCGGGAAACGGGCACCGTCGGGCAAAAAGGCGCCCCTCTCGCCGACTCATCGAAGCTGTCCTGCCTTCCCTGAGCCAAGTCATTACACGGAAACGGCAGTCGGTGCGGGCCTCAACCACGCCTGCGGGTGATCACCAACAACCGTCGACGGACGACTGGAAGGGCGCGAGGCGGGTTGCGCCCGGAATCCACTGGGACGGGAGCGTCAGGCATTGAAACATGATCGAATTCCATTCACTGGGAAGAAAGGGACTTCGGACTGCATTGATTCAGATACCCGCCGGCTGAAATCCGTATGACGTAATGCAATTGCCCGACCATCCCGGTCGATCTATCAGGAGCGGCACTTCACATGGCAGTACAGGAAGACGCGATCCGGCCGACCATCGGCGACGCGCCAGCCGGCGTCCGTTTTCTCGATCGCCGAACCCCACCTCATATCGTGACGCTGATCATGATCATGGGAATAGCCGTGCTCTCGATGAACGTATTCCTTCCATCGCTTCCGGCCATGACGGAGTACTTCGGAACGGACTACCGGCTCATGCAGCTTTCCGTCGCGATCTACCTCGGTGTGAATGCGGTGCTGCAGGTAGTCGTCGGGCCGCTCTCGGACCGGCTGGGGCGCAGGCCTGTCGTACTCTGGGGACTGGTGATCTTCATTGTCGCCTCGGTCGGCTGCGTATTCGCTCCAACCGTGGAAACGTTCCTCGCATTCCGTATGCTTCAGGGAACTGTCGTGGTAGGAGTGGTGCTGAGCCGCACGATCGTCCGGGATACCGTCCCGCAGGATCAAGCCGCTTCAATGATTGGATACGTGACCATGGGCATGGCCGTTGTCCCGATGCTGGGTCCGGCGATTGGCGGTTTTCTCGATGAGACGTTTGGCTGGCAGTCAAACTTCTGGATGCTCTCGGTTCTTGGTATCGCCATCCTACTGCTCTGCCAGGCTGACCTCGGCGAGACCGCGGTGTCCCGCACGACGAGCTTTACCGAGCAGTTCCGCCAGTATCCCGATCTTCTGGGCGCACGCCGGTTCTGGGGGTATTGCCTGGCGGCCGCGTTCAGTTCGGGCGCCTTTTTCGCCTACCTTGGCGGCGCTCCATACGTCGGAAGCGCGGTATACGGGCTGGAGGCCTCCAGACTCGGACTTTACTTCGGCGCTCCGGCTCTTGGCTATTTTCTCGGGAATTTCCTTTCCGGGAGGTATTCCACCCGCTTCGGCGTCAACGGAATGATCCTCGCCGGCTCAGTGATTGTGGCCACCGGTATGGCGCTTCTGCTGGTTCTGATTGTCATCGGGAAGGACACGGCGGGGATTTTCTTTGGATTCATGACCCTAATGGGAATTGGGAACGGTCTGGTCATGCCAAACGCCAATGCCGGACTGCTTTCCGTGCGGCCTCATCTGGCCGGATCGGCGAGTGGACTTGGCGGTGCGGTCATGATCGGTGGAGGGGCCGCGCTGGCGGCGCTTGCTGGCATGGTGCTGACGCCAGGCGCGGGCGCGGCCCCGTTGGTGCTGATCCAGCTGTCCACCGCGCTCCTGTCGATGGCATCGATATTCTATGTCTGGAAACGCGAGCGGCGGCTCCTGCACCCGGATGAGGGCTGAATCCGAGTCATCACACGATTGAGGAACCTCCATAACGACCGCTGCCCTCCCATCACGTGACTGCGCTGGACAGCACAATCTGTCAGGGACAGGTGTATCCGGACGCGGAGGATGCGGGATCGGTCGATCCGCAAAGCGAAACGATATGGAAATGGATCGCCCGCGAGCGCCGACGCAGAAAGATCAGCGACACCGAATTCGCCCGTCAGCTGGGCATAAGGCGCGAAACCCTGCACAGGTGCGAGGAAGGGAAATCGACTTCCCTGGCCTCAACCACGCTGGACGCGCTGGAAAAACTGGACGTCCTGGGCACGGTGGCCGAGATTGATGAACTGGATTGGCACGGCGCGGCCGTTTCCCTGAGCAGGCGCGAAACGGAGCGGTACGACGCGCTGGCCGAGGACTCAGGCATATCAAGGGCGCAGGTGGTGAAAAAGCTTGCCGCCGAAGGGCTCTTATGAGACCTCTCCAGTCAAGCCCCCCCCTTTCGTAAATCCCCATGACCGTCACATCGGTCCTCTCCCTGCGCTACGGGCGCTTCGGCGCCACCGGGGACTCTCCGGGCTGAACGTCGCTTTCCGGGGAGCGCCCGACGGCGCGTCCAGGCTCCTGTCCGGTTCGGGCTGCCGGCCCCGTGACCATGGTGCCCTGTTCGGGCGGCGCGACGTTCCGGGGGGTGGGACCCATCCGGGCAAACGGTGCCGCGGTCCGCGGCGAACCAAACCCCTTAACGGTCACACGCACTCGGGTTTCCCGGAGGCCCCGTCGGGCCGCCCGGGTGTTCGGGTGTTCAGGTCTCCCCCTCCCGTGCCCGCGACAGGACGGCGCCTTCGGGCACCAGCCCGGTCGTGGCGAACCGCCACAGGGCCACCGGAAGCTTCCCAGCCAGCGCCACGATCCCGCGCCTGCCCGGCCGCCCGTCGCGGGCGTTGACGTGGCCCTCGAACCACTTCGATAGCGCGCTGTCCGGCCGGTGCCGCAGCCAGCGTCAGGCCATCTGGACCAAGTGCCCGCGCGGCATCGGGCTGCCGACCCTGCCGGTGCCCCGGACGTGGTCCACCGCGCCGCCCGGCCACGGCACCAGCCCCGGCCCGGCGAGACTGGCCGGCCCGCGCCGGTTGCGCAGGTCGCGGTACGGGAGCTCCGCGCCCGACAGCGGCGCGTCGTTCGGGCCGATCCCCCTGAGCCGGACCAGAACCGCGGCGTGGCGGGCGTGCGCCGGGCAATGGCATTCGGCACCGAATCGCCCGCGGAGGCAAACGCCGGCGCGTCTCGTGGCATCTGATAGCCAGGCGGGAGGCGGGCAGGGTTGACGGGCGGGTTGGAAGGGAATAGTTACCGAAAACCGCTGAAAACCCGAAGTCTAGACGGACTTCCGCGCTGTTTTAGGGAAAGCCATGAACACAGTTCAAAAAGTGAAGGTCAATCTTCCTGACGGACCGGCGACAGGGGAAATAGTCCAAATCATAGAGACAAAGGAACCCTTCAATGAGATACATCTGGAAGACGGCGCGATCCTAAAACTGAAAACGGTGGCTTTGAAGGTTGTGAGAGTTGATGAAAAATGGGACAATGAAGGGAACCCAGTGTATGCGGTCACCTCGTCGACCGTAATGTCCGTTGAAAACGCTCCAGATCATTCCATAGGGAGAGTAAACTAGATGTCCAATGTCATTGCCATCAACAGTTCTCAATCTGGAACCCTTGTATCCCTGAATCTTGAACTGCTTTCAGGAAAACCGGAACAGGAGGTCGAGGTTTTTCAGAAAGGATGCTCAATATACTCAAATGGGCTGCCGTATGCTATATGTGCTGATGTTGATATCAGAACGTCCGGTAGAAAAATGCCATCCAACCTTTCCGTGAAAAACACAGAACGTACTTATTCAGCTTTCACCTATCTATTGTCCCGAACCTTTGTCGTTCTTCTGGCTGCCGGTATTTTCGCAACGGTTTCCGCATATCTGTGGGACGGATTCTGGGCAAAATTCTTGGGACCCCTGTTTTTCACAGCTTCCGCTGGTAGCTTCTGGTGGTGCGGACATCGAGTGAACCGGGAACATGCCGACAATTGAGGATCTTATTGCCAGATTTTCCGGTAAGATCGTTTCAGGAGCTTCGGCTTCCAAACAGATTCCCGGATATATGTGCTGCATGATGACTGTAAGCCTTCTCGCAGCCATTCAAAACGGTCTGGAGGAAAGTCGGTCAAAAGAAGTTTTCACAGTTGGATGTGAACTGGCATTTGTTCTTGGTCTGGCTGGAATCGGGTTTCCTGTTCTTATGGGCTTTCTTAAAAGATAGCGATTTCTGGTGAACTGTCCTGTCTCCGTTCCAATCTCCTGCCCGAAAACCGGAAACGGTTTTCGGTACTCTCTACAAACCCAACCCCTGTCCGTATCCTCCGCATGTTCAGGGGCCCCAAACGATAGGGGAGGCATCGAGAACTTCGCAAAGAATTCCACAAAATCGGACGCTCCGACTTGCGCATCACAACACAGTGCCACACAATGGGGCATTATGAGAACGAGGAACCGGATTTCCATCGCAGCGCTTGCGGCGACCATGATTCTGGGGTCGGCCCAGATCGGCCAAGCGAATGACGTGGATAAACGTATGGCCGGCATGTCAGCCATGCAGAAGCAGGTCAAGGCTCTGGCCCCGATAATGCGGGGCATGTCAGAATATGATGCGGACGCCGTAAGGTCAGCCGCCGACACGGTGATCACCAACAGTGGCGATGTCATGACCGAGCTTTTCGCGGAGGGTTCGAACGCGCCGCCATCGGAGGCGCTGGACACGATCTGGGAAGACTGGGACGGGTTCGCGGAACTGGCGAATGCGCTCGCGGTGACGGCGGAAGGCATGAAACGCGCGGCTGGCAACGGCCTCGGAGGAAATGAACCCGGTCAGGGCTCTGGCATGATGTCCGACAGTGCCTCCAATACGGTTCTCGATGCCGAAACACTTGCCGAAATGCCGGTCGATGCGGCTTTTGCGGCAATGACCAGAATCTGCTCGAGCTGTCATTCGAAGTTCCGCGCCAAGAAGTTCTGAAATTTGCGGTTTTGGCTGGGAGCGGCATTTGGACTGGCCTTAACGGCTGGCGCAGGCGTCATCTCACTCATCGCATGGCCAATCGGAGAAAAGCCCGAGCCAATAGTTCTTGCCGGGGACATCGACCGGGGAGCCTACCTCGCCCGGGCCTCCGGGTGCATAGCCTGTCATACCCGTAACGCGGATGGAGGTTCCCCACTCGCGGGCGGCGCACCAATCAAGACGGATTTCGGGATCATCCATCCGCCGAACCTGACCACCGATCCTGACAATGGAATCGGGGACTGGTCGGTTGAGGAATTCGCCATGGCCGTGCGGCAAGGCATCTCGCCCGAGGGGAAGCCCTACTACCCCGCATTCACCTACGCGTTCTACGCGAACTTCAGTGACCAGGACATCGCGGATCTCTGGGCCGCGTTCCGGACAGTCCGCCCCGTGCCTGAAGGGAACCCGGAGCATGAGCTTCGACCCCCCTTCAATCAGCGATGGGGTTTGAAGCTCTGGCGGGCCGCGTTTCTCTCACGTCCCGAGACGGACCCCATACCCGGACAGACCGTTTCCTGGAACCGGGGTCGCTGGTTGGTACGCGGAGCCGCCCATTGTGGCGCATGCCACACCGCACGCAATTTCGCCGGAGCGCGCGTTCAGGGCCAGAGCCTCGCGGGCAATGGCCACCTTCCCGGCGGCGGGCGGGCACCATCAATTCTACCGAAGGATCTGCGGTCGAGGGGCTGGACCACCGACGACCTCGCGTACTCGCTAAAGACAGGAATCACTCCCGATGGGGATGTTTTTGGGGGGAGCATGGCGGAGGTCGTTAACTTCGGCACATCATTCCTCAATGATACGGATCTCCGGGCTATGGCAACATACATAATCAACAGCGATAAAGAGAAGGACTGAATTCGAAGGCTGGGCAAATCAGTATGTCTGGATGGGACATTCCTCGATGAGATCCGTTTTCATTCGCCTCTCCACTCCCGTCCGAAAGGCGGAACGGATTACACGGTGACCCAGAGGTCCGACCCAAATTTGCAGGGGAATTCCGGTTGAAACCGGTTGCCATGTGATTCGCGATGCGGCTTTTCCTGCCGGTTCATAGAGTTGGAGCTCCTTTGACTGGGTTGTCAGCGTCGGACGCCGTTCCGCGCGTTATAGCGGATTTCGACGGCGGACGGCTGTCCTAGGGCATGTATTGACGCCGCTTGGCTTCGATGGGCTACTTACGGGGGTGTCGGAAAGGCGGTCTTCCGTGAGTTTCCTTGATGGAACAGGCTGCCTTTGGTCGGAATCCAACCCTCCCGCCTGAATCAGGAAGTTCCGGAAGGATGGAATCGGGATGTGGAACGTGTCATCCTCGCGCTCCTGGAGAACCCCTTGATGGACCATCTCCTTCATCAGGTCATGGGGAGACAGCCCGGGGGGCAGTTTCCAACCGGAGCCTTCGCCCTCCGGCATTGAAGCCCGGGCGGCAATCAGGTCGGTGATCCGGCTTTTCGACACGCCGTCCTCGAAATCCCGCATCACCGCCGCGACCAACAGGTCGCAATCCTTCATCACCGCACTCCGCTGGGCCCGATAATAGCGGACCCGGAGTTGATGGCTCTCCTCATCCAGCGAGGCCCAGTCACTGACGCGGTCCAGCTTTCCGTCGCATCCCGGGGCGAGCAGGGCGCGGCCGAGCGCTTCCTGCGCACAATGGAGATGCCGCGGCCATCCCTCGCTGGAACCGGCAAGCGCAATCAGTCGCTCCTCGTGGCCGCCGGTCTCAATTCCAAAATGATCGCAAAAGCCCAGCATCACTTCCCGGACTTCGGCGGCGGCCAGTCGGCCGATCCCGTGCATCTTGGCAACACGGGTAAGCCCCATGTCCCTCGCGCGCTGCGGTGTGTCTCCGAGACCGGCCAGAACCAATGTGAGTGGCAGGCCGGATGACGCGTCGTGGATCTTCTGCAGAAAAAGTGACAGAGGCGTTCCGGGTCCGAGGACCATCCGCTGGGCCTCGTCGACGGCGATGACGACAGGTGCCGTCCATCCCTCCCGTGGCAGGCGGGCCAGGGAATCGGGGCCGGGTTGCGCGGTAGTTCGGTTTACCAGTCCTATTGAAAAGCCGAAAGCGCCGACCGACCCAACCTTTCCTGTCACGGCCTCGACCAATCCGGTCCATCGGTGCGGCGTTGCCGTTCCCGCTTCCGCCACCGCGGCGAGTACCGCCGACAAATCCGTTTCCAGCTCCACGTTGGATAGAGCCAGAACACGCGGTGCACCTAATTCCGCGTCGGCGGCGAGACTCCTGGCTTCCAGTTCGTAGAGAATCGCGCTTTTGCCGGCACCCGGTGCGCCATGGATGATCCGGGTGTTGCCGGGAAGATGGTGGCCGTCCTTTTTCCAGCACAGGCGGGCGGTCCTGAAGATGTCGTCAAGAACATCCCGCCGCCCGACGAAGACCGGCGGCGGTGATTTCTCGCCGGAATGGATGAAATCCTCCAGTTCTTCCCTGTCAAATTCCGTCACGACGCGGTCTCCACGCCAGCCATACCCTGTAGCGAGACCATGGCATACATTCCCGGAAGCAGCCAGTGGTTTTGGCCCGGAGGCATCGCCAACGCGCCGGTCGCTGACGTTTCCGAGCTCGTCGCTTCCCAGGGTATCCGGGCATCCGGCGTCACTCTTCCAGATGCGATGTCAGGCCTTTTCCTTCGCCATCCCAGCATCGGCCCGGCAAATCCCGTAAACTCTTCTCATACGAACGGACGAAAGCGGTCCCCGGCTCCGCTCTGAAGCGCAACGCCGGATGGTGAAGGGTAATTGCCTGACGACTGATCGTGAGGCGTCGGCCGCGCTTGACGGGACGCGAGGTCAGTACATGAAGTTGGAACGGATCCTTGCGACTCCTGTTCCGCTCCCTTGTCTGTGCCCTCGCAAGCCAGCGCGCTGATTGGGCCACGGTTCGCATAACCGCGCCATCTTACCCAATCGTCTTTCGGACGCCTCACGAAACGCGCGTCAAGTGCGGTTAATTTTCTGCGGCGCAGGATCGTTGGTGGTCGATAGGTTTGATCGAGCTGTACAATCACGAAAGATGGCGGAATTGGCATCAAATGCACGAATCCCTGGATGATGCGCCGCTGTGTGTTGCAGGCGCGCGCTCTTCGGATGTCGCATTCATGATCGAAAGTTCCGAGGCATGCCTGGCCATGTCTTCCGTCGGTTCGGATCTGTCTGTTTCGTTCACCGCTTCTTCCCAAACCTTCATGAAGAGTTCCTGTATTCGATAGTCCCCTGCCGCACCCGTAGCCCGGATATCTCACCAAATCTTGCTTCACGGGGCCGAATGCCGTGACATATGAAAGGATTACAGGACCTTGCACATGAACGGGGGAGGAACCCCATGCAGACACAGTGTAGCGGCGATTCCATTGATTTCAACCACCATGGCTGCCGCTAGGCAGGGGCAGTCGAGGATCTCCGGGTACGGCTTGTTCTGCACTGAGAGGGGGGGGGGGGGGGGGGACGACAAAAGCGAGACCGTCGTCGAGAGGCGGGGACCGGCGTCATGACTGTCAACGGGCGCTAGTAGGTCTCGGCATAGGCCGCGCATTGCGCCGGCACGTCCATCTCGGCAACATGGGCAATCTCGGAAGCCTTATGCGCCAGATAGACATCGGCGAAGGCGTCGGGGAACCAGCCCCGCACCATTGCATTCTCGCTGAACCGTTCCAAAGAGGCCTCGAGCGTTTCCGGCAGTCGGATAATCCCGCGAACCGCTAGATCTTCAGGCGACAATAGAGACAGATCCTCCTCGGCCGGGGTCGGAGCCGACAGCCCCTCTTCGATCCCCTGGATGCCCGCGTGCAGGATCGCCGCTAAGGCCAGATGCGGGCTGGCAGCGGCGTCACTGGCACGGTATTCGATGTTGAACTGGTGGGCGATACTGGCGGGGTCTTTGGCGGTAACGGGGCAGACGCGCAAGGAGGCTTCACGGTCGTGGAGGCCCAGACTGTTGTATGCCGCCGACCAGCGATGCGGGGTCAGGCGCAGATAGGACACGACCGAGGGCGCGGTCAGCGCAAGGATGCTGGCGAGGTACTTCAGCACGCCTGCTGCAAACGACGCGGTCAGCGCTGACATCCCGCAGGGCCCCTTGGCATCATAGGTTGCGGGCGTGCCATCAGGATTGAGAAAGCTTATGTGGATATGCACCCCGTTACCAACGCTGGCCGGATCAAGGATTGGGGTGTAGGTGACGGCCTCGCCCAAGTGCCGCGCGGTTGATCGGGTTAACTCGCGCACGATCACTGCAGCGTCGGCGGCGCGGACCCCCTGTTCGGGGTCGATGACCACCTCGTACTGGTTGGCGCCGTACTCCTTCATGATGCTGTCGGGGCCGAGGCCTGCAGCGGCTATCTGCGTCATCAGCATCTCGCAAAGCCCCCGCTGGGCTTCGAATCCCGCACGGCCATAGCCGTCGCCCGAGTGGCGGATTTTACCTTTGAGCTGGAACTCATGTTCGAAAGCCGCCAGCAGGTGGACGCCGCCAACTTTTTCTAGCCGTGCGAGGGCGGACTTGAGCAGGGAGCGCGTGCAGAAATCCCATGTTGCGCCGTCCAGATCCACTATATCGCCCAGCATGAAACGCTCTGTCCGAGTGCCGAAATTCGCTGAAACCGAGGTTGTTTGATCCGGGATCAACAGCAGATCACCCAAGGCCCCAAAGGGGCTGTCAGCGATCCCGTCAAAGCAGTTAATTTGAACATTCGTAGGTGTCCAGCCCACGCCCCGGGCCAACCGCTTGTCCAGTTGACCGGACGGAAAAGCTTTGCCCCGTACTTTCCCCGCCAGGTCGCATGTCGCGGCAAAAATCAAATCGGTCATCGGTATTTTCCTCTATCTGCCTCACGGTATCCCGGGCTTCGAACCGGGCACGTGTGGTCTCCTAGGTGTTCTTGGCCACGCGGGCAACCAGCGCTTCGGCCACGGTTAGCGCCGCAGAATAGCTGTTCCCGTTACACAATGAGGTGCAACACCCGATGTGGGTGAGGCCCGGTCAGGCCGCATGATGTTGCGAATCGGCCGGATGGCGGCGACAGTCCCGGTGTTGAGCCAGGGAGACTGTCATGTCCGAGGGCTACCGCCACCTGGCCCACCCAGGGGGAGCCAGAGCCACGCCCTGAGGAAAAGCGGACTTTCCGGCCCGGCGATCGCCCTCCAGCTCGGCCCCAACTGCCCCGCGGTGGCCCTTGTGCTGCACGGAGACATCGTCCAAGCTTGTTCCCGAAGGACTGAAGCCGTTCACGTGCGGAATCCAGTAGGCCGAGTGTTTCGGTTGGGGAGCGAAACCCGGGAGGCAATAAAACGCCGGGCTGAAATCAAGTGTTCTCGAGTTGACTCCACCCCTGACCTCGACCTCTGATTGTGCTGAGGAAGACGCGGAGATCTTTGCAACCGCGCTTCAAGACGTGACTCGCGGTGACTTCGATAAGAGCAAGATTACCCAGCTTGAAAGCTGGTAGACCTTCGAAGGGTGCCAAGCATGGTTCACTGGCAAAGTGTCCTTAATGATCACTGGACAATTGAAGCGTCATTCACCCGTCTTGACGGTGAGTACGACCTAAATTTCCGCGCCCAGACACGTGGCGGTGTGCGCTACATCGTCAAAGTGATGCGGCCGGGTTGCGAAGAATGGCTTGTCCAAATGCAGATTTGGGCCATGACATATATCTGTCAACAAGTGGTGGAGCTTCCGATCCCTTCGGTAATTCCCGCAAAAGATGGCGCCTTGTTTCTGTCGCTTCCCGACGAGGAAGGCGTAAAGCGGCTGGTTTGGGTCATCACCTGTTTGCCGGGTGTCCGCTTTGCGGACGCCGACCCGAAATCCGCGGCTTTGATTCACGACTTAGGCGGTGTTCTGGGGCACGTGAACAGGTCCCTGCGCACCTTTGCACATCCTGGGATGGAACGTGACTTTAAATGGAATCTCATGCGTGCAAGCTGGATCGCAGACAAACTGAACTGCCTTGAGAACCCGGCGCGCAAAGCGCTTCTGCAAGATATATGTGCGGAATTCCAGGCGCTTGAGCCCGTTTTGCGGGCGCTCCCGAAGCAAGCGATTCATAACGACGCAAATGACTACAATATCCTTGTGGACGGACAGGCCGGCAACTTGAATGTCTCGGGCCTGATCGATTTTGGCGATATGTGCGCGGCCCCGCGGATTTGTGACATGGCAATCGCCGCCGCCTACGTGGTTATGGATCAGCCCAACCCGGAGGCCGCTCTGGCCGCGCTCGTGGCGGGCTATCATGCCGTCTATCCAATCACGACCCGGGAAATTGATCTGCTCTGGCCCCTTCTGCGTACGCGGCTGGCGGTGAGCGTGGTCAATTCCACGCTGATGTCTCAAAACAATCCCGACGATCCCTACGTGACGGTCTCCCAGGCGCCTGCCTGGCGTTTCCTGGAAAACCATAACCTCAGCCCGATCCTTCTGGCGGCTCGTCTGCGGGCGGTCTGTAACCTCCCCGCTGTGGATGGAGCGGATCGCGTCATGGCTTGGCTGGATGCGGAGCGTGGGAACTTTGCCCCTCTGATGGGTGAAGATCTGCGCGACGCACCGATGGGATCACTTGCGGTTGAGACCTCCGCTTGGCCGCAGAACCCGTTCGACATGCTACTGGAAGAGGCGTCTCTGGTAGGGCAGGAATTCAACCGGGACGGCGCAATTTGGCTTGGCTATTATCACGAACCGCGCCTGATCTACACGGCGCCGGGTTTTCGCAAGGGACCTTGGAAGGCCAGTGACCGGCGCACGGTACATCTGGCGGTCGATGTCTTTGCGCCTGCGGGACGGGTTTTGTATGCGCCCCTGCGCGGCATTGTTGTCATGGCCGAGTATCGTGGCGCGCATCTGGATTACGGCGGCACAATCATCCTGCGCCACGAAACGCCGGAAGGCGACCGGTTCTTCACGCTCTATGGTCACCTGAACCCGGAGTTCCGCGATCGCCTGAAACCCGGTGACATCGTGGAAAAGGGCGAAACATTCTGCCAGTTGGGTGAGCCCTCCCACAATGGCGGCTGGGCGCCGCATGCGCATTTCCAGCTCGCGCTGACCACCGAGGGGATCGAGGAGGATTGGCCTGGCGTGGGCGATCCGGACGAGATGTACCTATGGGGCGCGATTTGCCCCAATCCGGCGGCGCTGCTCAATCTGCCCGACGACAAGGTACGCTTCCGTCCTACCGATAAGAACACCGTTCTGGCGGATCGCAAAGCGCATTTTGCGCACAATCTCAGCCTCACCTATACTGATCCGGTGATGCTGGTCCGGGGCTGGAGACATCACCTTTTTGATGAATGGGGCCGACCCTATCTCGACGCTTACAACAACGTGCCGCATGTCGGCCATGCCCATCCGCGCATTCAGGCGGTCGCGGCGGATCAGCTCAAGCGGATGAATTCCAACACCCGCTATTTGCACCCCGCCCAGACCGCTTTGGCCAAAAAGATCCTGTCTAAATTACCCGATCGCTTCGAGGTGTGCTTTTTTGTGAACTCCGGGTCAGAGGCCAACGAGTTGGCCCTTCGACTGGCCCATGCCCACACCGGGGCAAAGGGTATCGTGACACCTGACCACGGCTATCACGGCAACACCACCGGCGCAGTCGCCATCTCGGCCTATAAATTCGCCAGACCCGGCGGTATCGGGCAGGCCGATTGGGTCGAATTGGTAGAGGTCGCCGATGACTATCGCGGGTCGTTCCGCCGCGATGATCCAGACCGGGCGGAGAAATTCGCGGATCTCGTAGGCCCCGCCATCTCGGCGCTCAAAGCCAAAGGACACGGGCTTGCCGGGTTCATCGCCGAAACTTTCCCGTCGGTCGGTGGCCAAATCATTCCGCCCAAAGGCTACTTGCCCGCAGTCTATGACAGGATTCGCTCGGATGGCGGGGTGTGCATCGCCGACGAGGTGCAGACCGGGCTGGGGCGCCTGGGCGCATATTACTTCGGCTTCGAGCATCAAGGGGCCGAACCCGATATCGTCGTCCTGGGTAAGCCTATCGGCAACGGCCACCCTCTGGGTGCTGTCATCACTACCCGCGCCATCGCCGAGAGCTTTGACAACGGGATCGAGTTCTTCTCTACCTTCGGTGGCTCAACCCTGTCCTGCCGCATCGGCAAAGAAGTGCTTGACATTGTCGATGATGAAGGTCTGCAGGAGAGTGCACGGGCCATGGGGTTGCGGTTGAAAGACGGACTGCGCGCGTTGCAGGTCAACCATGACAGCATCGGCGATGTGCGCGGGATGGGGTTGTTTCTGGGTATGGAACTGGTCAAACCGGATGGGTCGGAGGCCACCGCGCTTTGTTCCTATGTCAAGGACAGGATGCGCGACCATCGCATCCTGATAGGCAGCGAAGGTCCCAAGGACAATATCCTGAAAATCCGTCCGCCGCTGAGCATCGAGGCCGACGATGTGGACATGATCATCACTACGCTGGGCGGCATCCTCGCCGAGCGCCCGCTGTTATGAGCGTGCGCCGGTCCTGGTGGGCGAAAGCCCGTCGGGCCGCACGAGCAAAACAGCTATGACTGCGCTCAGCACGATTGCGTCGCGATAGGGGGCGAGGCTGTCGGGCAGAAAGGCCTGTGTGAGTACTTCCAGGGCACCGACTACGAACCCCCCCTGCACCGCACCGCCGAGGCTCCCAAGCCCGCCGAGCACCGTGGCGATGAATGCCTTGAGGACGGGAAAGAACCCCATCAACGGATCGACCGAGCCGCGCTGCGCGGTCCAGATCACCGCTGCGACGCCTGCCAGTAGGCCGGAGATGGCGAAAGACACGGCTACGACGCGGTCGGCCTTCACGCCGAGCATCCGCAGCATCTCGAAATCCTCGGCTGCGGCGCGCATTGCCATGCCCGTCGCCGTGCGTCGCAGCACCAAGGTGAGTGTGGCAAGGGAGATAAGTGTGACGAGAATCGATACGGTTGGGGCCACGCCGATGGTCATGCCCCCGATCTGATAGGCGCCTGACCATGATGACGGGAACGAGATTGGCACAGGCCGGGCAGAAATACCATTCTGGAACAGAACCTTGAGAATCTCGGAGACTGCAAAGCTGGTGATCAGCAAGGAGACCACATCCGCCCCGCGCATCGCCCGAAACGCCACGCGTTCCATCGATAGCGCCATGACCAGCGCTGCGCCAATCCCAACGGTGAGTGCCGCAAGGGGCGGCAGGCCAAAAGCCATCGAAAGAAAGATACCATAGCCACCGAAGGTCATGATCTCGCCGTGGGCAAAATTGATCAACCGCACGATGGAGAAGACAATGGCCAATCCCAAGGCCAGCATCGCGTAAATACCGCCGAGGCTTAGCGCGTTGATGAGTTGCTGCAGCAGCACGTCCATTGGGGTCACGCCGCCAAATAGGCTGATTTCAAAACGTCATCCCCTGCGAGATCGCTCGGATGGCCAGAAGCCGCGACCGCGCCATTGGCTAGCACCACCGCATGATCCGACACTTCCAGGGCCAGCGCGGCGTTCTGCTCGACCAGCAGGATCGAGATGCCTTCGGATTTCAGCTCTTCCAAAATGCCAAAGATCGTATCGACCATTTGCGGTGCGAGGCCCAGCGAGGGTTCGTCCATCAGCAGCAGCCCCGGTTTATTCATCAGCGCGCGGGCCACGGCCAGCATTTGCTGTTCTCCGCCTGAAAGAAGACCGGCCAGTTGGCGGCGCCGCTCGCCCAGGACCGGAAAGCGTTCCATCAGCGCGCCGCGCCGCTCGGTGGCGGTCTCGATGCTTCTTGCGGCAGAGCCTGCAAGGATCAGGTTTTCTTCCACCGTGAGCGAGGCGAAGATGCGCCGCCCTTCTGGAGAAATCGCCACGCCTACCCGCACAATCGCGTCGGGCATAGCCCCTGTCATATCTTGTCCGAAGATCGAAACCGTTCCCGACAATGGAGGAACAACACCGGCAACGGCCATCACCGTGCTGGTCTTGCCCGCTCCGTTGGCGCCCAAGAGCGCGGTGATGCCAGCCTTGGGCACACTAAGGTCGATGCCGCGCACAGCCCTGACTGGACCATAGCGCACCTCAAGCGCCTTGATGTCGAGAGCGGTCTCCACCCGGGTTACGGCTGCGGAAGGATCGCAGGATCTGCGGTTTCGCGCTTGGCGAAATGCTTCTGACCATCAGCCGCAATCGTGACGACCACCACATCGCGCAGTGGCATCCGATCGGTTTCGGCAAAGGTAAAGTTGGACATTATGCCCTGGCCATTTTCGATGCCTGCCATTGCCTCGGACACCGCAGCTGGATCGGTCGTGCCCGCGGCGGCCACGGCCTGTTCGATCATATGGGCTATGTCACAGCCATTGACGTAGTAATTGTTGTCTGGCGCGGTACCTGTGGCGGCGGCAAACCGGTCGACGAAATCCGCATAGGCCGATCCCTCGTCCGGGAAACCGCCTGAGCTATGTGCAACACCTGCCACCACGTCCCCCAAGCCACGAACCGTGGGCGTGTCAAGCGCGTCGCCGCCCATCACTTGGGTGTCGAGTCCCGCACCTCGTAACGCACGGATGAATGCCGGGAAATCAGGCTCCCACGCCCAGGTCACAATCACATCAGGCGCCGGATCCGCGTTCTGGATCGTCGTAACGATGGCTGAGAAATCAGGCTGGTTTAGCGAGAAATTGCTCTCGCCCACAACCGTACCGCCCAGTGCGCTGAAGGCCTCACCGAAATATTCAGGTCCCCCCAGAGTGTAAGCGCTGTCGGGTGACTTCACCAGCCAGACACGCTCGAACCCCTGATCGCGGGCATATCCGGCCAGTACCGTGGCCTGCTGGTTGTCCGCCGGGTAGCTGCCAAAGACATGGGGCCCGACCTGCGTCAGGACCGGTGCAGTGCCCGCGAAGGTCATGGTCGGGATCATGTCGGCGGCGGTGATCTGCGCCGCGGCAATCGTTGGGTCGGCATCCGCGGACGATACGATGAACTGCGCGCCGTCATCGAGCATCTCCTGTACCACCTGCACGCCCAGCGCGATGTCCGATCGGGTGTCCTTGACGATCAGCTTCACCGGTGTGGTGCCGTTCAGGCCTCCTGCCGCGTTCATCTCATCGATGCAGAACTTGAATCCAGCATAGGCTGGGCCGTCATAGGGCGCGAGGTAGCCCGACTGGGCCGACATCACGCCGATCACGTAGTCTTCGGCAAAGGCGGCGGCGCCGATAGCGGCGATGGTGGCAGCCATCAAAATCGTTTTGGTTTTCATGCGAATACTCCTTCTATTGGATTTGGATGGTCCTTCGGGTCAGTTGTGTCAGTGGAATCTTAAGCGCCTGACAAGGAATTCACCTTGTCTTACGTGCCGTTTCCGTCTGATGTCGTTGTCGGATATCCCTTTCTTCTGTGCCGGTTCAGCGCCGGTCGAAAACCGGTCTGGCGCCAGCGTAAGCGAGCGATCCTAAGCGTTCAAGGCCGCCGTGCGCTCCGAGCGTCCCGCCGGCCGGGCCTCCATCGCCGCGGCCTCCAATCAAAGCCCGTGGCCGTCTGTAGGGGGCGTCCTGTTGCGTCCGCCCCGGCCGCGCCCGATATAGGCCTCGATCACGCACGCATCGGCGCGGACTTCTTCGGGGGTCCCTTCGGCGATCTTCTGGCCTCGGCTTATCACCACGACCCGATCCGACAGGCGGTTGACGAATTTCAGATCGTGGTCGATCAGCAGAATGCCGATATTGCGGTCGCGAAGGATGGCCTCCAGCCGGTCGGCAAGGTCATCGGTCTCAGCCGGGTTCATGCCGGCGGCAGGCTCATCGAGCAACAGGATCGACGGGTCTTGCGCGAGCGCCCGGGCGATCTCAAGACGTTTGCGCGCGCCATAGGGCAGGTTCTCGGCCCGCATCCCCGCTATATCGCCGAGATCAAAGGCCGCCAACTCGCGCAAAGTGATTTCATGGGCTTCAGCGTGGCCGTGTCTGGCGGCAAGCGCGGCGACCAGCACGTTTTCATAGGCCGTCAGCCCGCGAAACAGGCGGATGTTCTGGAAGGACCGCGCTACACGTTGGCGGATCACGCCTTGGGGCCGCAGCTTCGTAAGATCCACCTCGCCAATGCGGGCTGCCCCCTGATCGGCGTCGTACTGACGGGTCATCAAGTTCACCAGTGTGGATTTGCCGGCGCCATTCGGTCCGATTAGGCCGGTGACCTGCCCCGTGGGTGCCTCAAAGCTCACCGCATCCACCGCTTTGACCCCGGCGAAGTTTTTGGACAGGCCCTCGGCTACAAGCTTGGTATCGCCCGCCGTTGCGGGGGCTGCGGCTTGGGTCATCTTGCTCCTGACCCGGTTCAGCCAAGGGACATCCGCGCCGGGTCCAAGCTCGAAACTACCGACGATCCCCTGCGGCCTGAGCCAGATCACCAGAAGGATCGCCAGACCCAAGGCGATGGTGGTCAGGCCAAAGACCTCGGGCAGCGTGATGCCCAAGACCGTGGCCCCGCCTTCCAGCCCGCGCACGGTGTTCAGCAAGAGCGTCACCGCAATCACCCCCACCACCGACCCACCGACCGAGGCCATACCGCCCACGATCATCATCACCACCTGGGAGAAAACGAGCCCGAGGTAAAACGAGGCTGGCGAGAAGGCGCCCAGGATATGCCCGTAAAGTGCGCCTGACACGGTGGCCATCGTGCCCGATAGAACCCAGGCAATCAGCCGCGCCTGGCGCGGGGCAATCCCCAGCACGGTGGCGGCATCTTCGTCATCGCGCACCGCGCGCCCAAAGAGACCCCAGCGGCTTTCGCGATAGGCTCGCGCGATCAGGATGAAGATCACCGCCGCGATCAGCACAAATGTCAGGTCAGTCAAGCGCGGAACGCCATAAAATGTCTGGCTGCCCCGGGTGAATTCCCGGGCGCTGGCCGCGATGGAATGCAAGATGATCAAGAGACCTAAGGTCGATATCGTAGCCGAGGCCCCCACGAGCCGCGCAATCGCGCCGCCAGTGAGGAGGGCCATGGCGAACCCCGCCAGCGTGACGAAGGGCAGGGCGGTCAGCACCGACAATTCATGCTCCGCAAGCCAGCCGGGCAAATCCGGCAAAGCGTTGCGCTGTAACCCCGCTGGCATGGTCAGGATACCCGAAAGATACGCCCCGACCATCATAAATGCGCCATGGCCAAAGCTCACGATCCCGGTATTGCCGCAGAAGACCATCAACGACACCACCGCCGCCACATTCACACACATCAGCACTGCGATCCGTTCGCCAGTGCGACCAAAGCCAAAGACCAGCACCGCCACGGCGATCAGCAAAAAAGCCAAACACGCCGCCGTGCGGAGCGCATTGGCTATGCGCAGCCGCGCAGGATGGGTTTCAAGCGGCTGGCCCGTCACGCGGCGTCCCCGGAAAGCTCGCTGATCAACTCCGCACTCGTCACTTGCCGGCAATAGCCTTTGATCGTGCGCAGGGAGTGGTCGTGACGCTCTTGGCTGTAGGTCAGGCAGGCATCGGTGACTTGGGTAACGAGGTAGCCCAGATCGCAGGCATCGCGGATCGCGCTTTCCACGCATTGGTCAGTGATCAGGCCAGACATCACCACCTGCTTTACGCCAAGGTTCCGGAGGATATAGTCGACATGGGTCGACACAAAGACTGACGAAGAGGATTTTGGGAGGACGATCTCATCCCCCTCCGGCGCGATCTGGTCGATTACCTTTCCGTCCCACGACCCTTTGGGCACGTGAAATCCAGTGATCTTGTAGTCGAGAGAGCTGTCCCGGCCATCAAGCGTAAGGCTCTCTATCGTAGTATACATTACCTCCACGCCCGCCGCGCGGCAGGCAGCCTGAATGGCCTGCATGTTGGGGATCACCCGGGCGTTTAGCTGGTCAAAGAACCAGCCGTATTTTTCCTTAAACGCCGCCCCCGAAAGCTCCTTGAATTCCGCGCCCTCCCGATGGGCGGAGAAGTTTTGCACGTCGATAAACAGTAGGGCGCTTTGATTGGGCACAAGAGGTACGTCGCGGGTGAGGGTCATGATAGGCTCTCCAGAACGGTCTCGATGGCGGTGTAGAGGCGGTCAGCCCAAAGTTCGGCCCCCTGATCGGTGTCGATAAGGTCGTTTCGGATTTCAATGAGGCAGTGGGGGATGTTCCGCGGCTCGGCATGGACTGGGATGAACCAGTCCGAGGCATCGTCGATCTGGTAGGGCTCGTTCAGCGCCATCACCGCGTCGGGGGCCTCGGCTTGGATTGACGCCATGATCTGCCGCGCCGTGTCGGGCCATTCGCGGGTCAGGAAGCCGGCATGCCACGGCCGCGCTCGCCCGGCAAAGTGCGGCGTGAAGGAATGTACCGAAGCGGCGAAGCGCCGGGGGTGGCGGGTGAACAGATGACTGATGGCCTCATCTAGTGGTGTGAATATTTCATCGATCCGCGCCGTCCGGTCCGTGGCCGTTAGTTCCTTGTTGCCGGGAATGAGAACTCCATCACTTTCGGTGACGAAGGCGTCTACGCTCTGCGGCGGGCGGTTCGCGTCGAGCACCAAACGGCTGTAGCGTTGAATGATAAGCGGTGCGCCCAATCGCGCCGCCAAGCGGCGTGCGACGGTCTCCGCACCAATATCCCAGCCGCGATGGCTGTCGAGTACCGCACGCGTCACACCCAACCCATTGAGCGCCATCGGAATCGCTTGCCCAGCATGTTCGCACAAAAGAAGAATCGGACATGGGCTGTCCGGGTTGATCACCTCAACCGGGTCTGGATCTGCAGCTGTCAGCAATGTTTTTTTGGAAGCCGTTCTCATTGTGAACAGCGTAAGGTAACGAAATTTTCAAAGTCAAATTATTTAGGGCCTGTTGACACTCATGACGCGGCGACCACGCCGACGACGGGGTGAATCCCGGCCGCGAAGCCCGCGGCAGTCCTGGCGTACCGCGTCGCGACCGCCCGGAACTCCCCGGTCTTCGCGAGGAAACTGTCCACCGGTGCCGCCACCCGTACATCTCCCGGTCGTGTTCGCGCGGCACCGTCCGGTTCCGTTTCGGCGGGACCGCCGCCTCCGCGCCGCGCCCGTCCAGATCCTCCAGCAGCCAGTCGGCGCCGGACGCCCTGTCGCCGACCAGGGCCCCGAACTCCAGCCCGCCCGGAAACCCCGGCACCCCCTGCAGGTCATGCGCCCGGGCGGCAGGGATCCTGAAGCGGACCAGGTAGCCGGGCGCGTCCACGACGGCGACGGTCCTGGTTGTCAGGCCACCCCTGGAACGCCCGATGCCCTGACCCGGCCCCCCCCTTTTTTGGCGCCCGCCGCCTTCCGGGGCGCCTGGACGACCGTTCCGTCCACGAACACCCGTTCAGGGCCGGAATCCCCGGACAGGGCGTTGAAAACGCGCCCGGAAACCCCCGAAAGCACCCGGCGCCGGAACCGCCCGGACACGCCGCGCCACCTGGCGGACCGCTTGGGGAGGTCGCGCCACGGCGACCCCGTGCGGAACCGCACGGGCACCGCCTCCACGAGGAGGCGGCTGTCCGCCGCCGTGCCGCCGGGATCGGACTTCCTGCCCGGCAGCATGTCCCCGGCCCGCGCCCACATGGCGTCCGTCAGTACCGTCCTGTCAGCATTCATGGTGTCACCTGCATTTTCTGCCCGCGCCGCCGTTCCGGCGGTCGCCGGGGCGGAAAACGGCACGGAACCGGGCGATTCGCAACCCGAGTGTCAACAGGCCCTAAATTGCGCAAGAAGGCTTATCCCTTTGACTCCGGCGCCGCAAGATGTTGTGCCTGCGGCCGGTCGCGGAATCCCCTGATCCCCGGCGGAATCCACGCCTTCGCCGCCGCGCGGCGGCCCGGACGGTGCCGGAAAGTGAGGATTCGGGTGGTGTGCGGGTGCGCGGATGCGCCCGCCGGTGCCGTGGCGGAATCCGGGCGGGGTTTCCGGCGCCTCAGGCGCGTCCCCCGGTGAGGTCGCGGCAGGTGGCGGGCGGCAGCCCGAGGCCGATGCCGAGGAGGCTGCCGGGGGAGGCCCGTCGGTGGCGGCGGCGGTCCCGGCGGAAGACGGACCCGTCGGGGTGGCGCTGGAAATGCCTGCGGCGCAGGCCGTGGTACACGCCCATGGCCCAGCGCCTGGGGCTGGAGAACACCCGGTGGACCCACGCCAGGACCCCGTGGGCCGGGCGGTCGCCAACCACCCTTTCCTCCCGCGGGTTCTCCGGCAGGCCGCTGTACCCGAGCCAGCCGTCGGTGACGACCCGCGCCCCGGGCGCGACCTGGCGCTGGCGACCGTCGCCGCGCGGGTGCTGTGGCCGGACTCCAGGCCCGCCACCGCCCGGCGGCTGTCGCCGGAGACCGCGACCGGCAGCCTCGGCGCCCTGCCCGGGCTCGGGGAGGTGACCGGCAACGAGGTGCTGGACATGCCCGGCTGGCTGCTGAAACGCCAGCCCTGGATCGAGAAAAGCCTGGCCAACCGGCACCTCAGGGGCGGGAGCACGCTCATCCTGTACGACGTAAGCTCCGGCTACCTGGAAGGCTCGAAGTGCCCGCTCGCCGCCTTCGGCCACAACCGCGACGGCAGGAGGGGCAAGCGGCGGACCGTGTTCGGGCTGCTCTGCGCCTCCGACGGCTGCCCGGTGGCCGTGGAGGTCTTTCCCGGCAACACGGCGGACCCCAACACGGTGGCCTCCCAGGTGGACAGGATCCGCGGGCGCTTCGGCGTCGGGCGTGTCGCCCTCGTGAGCGACAGGGGGATGATCACCACGGCCCGCATCCGCGGGGACCTCGAGCCGGCGGGTCTCGACTGGATCCCGGCGCTGAAGACCGTGGACATCCGCAGGCTGCTCAGGGAGGGTGCGGACGGCGCCCCGGCGCCGCTGGTTCCCGAGGCGCCGGGTCCCGACGCCGTGGCCGAGGTCACGCACCCGGACTTTCCCGGCGGGCGCCTGGTGGTCTGCCCCAGCCCCCGGCTGCGCCAGGAGCGGGCCCGCAGGCGGGAGGACCTGCTCGGGGCGACGGAGGAGGCGCTGCACAGGATCGCGGCGTCGGTCCGCCCGGGCCGGCTGAAGGGACGGGAGGCGATCGGCCGCCGTGTCGGCCGGGACGTGAACCGCCGCAGGGTCGGCAAGCATCTCGAGATCGAGGTGACCGACGGGGACGTCTCCTGGCGCCGCCGCGGGGGCCGGACCGCGGCCGAGGCCAGGCCCGGCGGGATCCACGTAATCCGCACCAGCCTCGGCGCGGAGGCCATGGGCCGCGACGGGGCCGTGGAGGCCTACAGGTCGCTCGCCGGCGGCGGGCGCGCGTTCCGGAACGACAGGACCGACCTGCGCATCCGTCCGGTTTACGTCCACTCGCCCGACCACGTCCGCGCCCACGTGTTCATGTGCATGCCGGCCCTTTACCTGGAATGGCGCATGCGCCGACGCCCCGCGCCGATGCTGTCCGGGGACGACGGCCGCGAGGCGGCGCGGGCGCGGCGCGGATCGCCGGTGGAGAGGGCCGAGGTCCCGGAGCGCGCGAAGGCCAAGGCCAGCACGAAGCGGACCACGGACGGGCTGCCGGCGCACAGCCTGCGCACCCTGCCCGGCGATCTCTCGGGCATGGCGCTGAACCAGCTGCGCCCGCCGGGCCATGGCGACAGCCCGCTGACCGTCGTCACCACGCCCACCCGGGTCCAGAAACGGGCCTTCGGACTTCTCGGAGTGGGGCCGGACCGGAACGTTCCCATAGGAATGACAGGTCCGATGTAGGCCACCCCGCCGGAAAGCCGTTCAAAAACAGCGGGATGACCCCGGAAACCCACTTGCGCCAACCCATGAAGTTCCGCTTAAGGGCGAATTAATGATTCCGAGTATAACATAGGCAGCGCGCGCCCGGGCTCCGGACCGCGCTTCGCGATGTCTGCCCCGGGACATGCGGGCGGCGATGCCGAGTTCACGGGACCGCCAGCGTACTAGGCGCGATGCCCAGATCCCCGCATGACAGGGCCAGGGCTGACCTGCGGAACATCCGGATGGCCGGGACAGGGAGGGAAACCGACGCCGCCCCCGACATCCTCGCTGAAACCTGCGGCGTGAAATGTGGGAGGGCCGCCGAAAAGCCGGTGAGGGACCGTGACGGGCCGATGGCCTTCCACGACTTCCCCGCCCGGTGCTGGAAGCGTATCGGGACCGCGAACCCGACCGGGAGCGTCTTCGCCACGGCCCGCGGCCACACCGGAAAAACCGGGGCCTGCCCCAACCGCAGGACCGCCCCCGCCAAGGTCTTCAGGCCAATGATGTCGGCAAGGGGTAAGTGGCGAAGGACCAACGGGCCCGGCCGTCTCACCCAGGTCATCCGGGGGGTCGGGTTCAGGGACGGCATCAGGCAACCTGGAACCGCCGCCTGACCAAGGCCGTCACCAACTTTCGGGCATAACTCTCAAGCCTTTGGTTCGGCGATACATGCCTTCGGTTCATGGGGTCTCAGCGAGTCGAGGAACGGGTTGCGATAAAACTCCCCGTGGTTTTCGACGCCGATTTCAAGCGTGATGTCCGTCGTAGGCCGCGCAACGCATAAAATCACGTATCCTGCATTGATCTGGCGCTTGTTAAGCGCAACCTGCCGCCGCTGATTGACGATGCCCGCAGTTAGTTTCGCAGCACAGGTGATGCAACCGCCATATTTGCATCCGTAGGGCAGATCGACCGGGACCGATTCTCATATTCGGAGACTCTCAGGGAAGCTGGGTTGCAGCTGAAGCGAGTGCGGTATATATGATCGGCTATAAACTGGAGGCTGACGTGACCACTGCTGCACAACAAAGGGCGAACAGGAACTACCGCACGCGTCTGGAGCAGCGCGGCTTCAAACGATTTGAGGTGATGGCACTCGAAACTGACCGGGAACTGCTGCGCACTCTGGCGCACCGCTTAGCCGAAGACGGGCCGGAAGCAGATCGGGCGAGGGCGGCGGTCAGGGAACTGGTTATTGATGAGCCGCCGAAGCCGGGTGGGATTCTCGCGGCACTGCGGCGCTCGCCGCTGGTCGGGGCTGAAATCGACCTTTCGCGCGCGCGGGCCGACGGGCGCAAGGTCGATCTTTGACGCGCTACCTGCTCGATACCAACATCATCAGCAATGCCGTCAAGCCGCAGCCATCCGCGCTTCTGGTCGACTGGATGGCCGGGCAGCTGAATGAAGACCTGTTTATCGCTTCGCTGACCGTCGCCGAAATCCGGCGCGGCATTCTGGAACTTCCCAGTGGCGGGAAGAGGGACGGGCTCGAAGCCTGGTTCGCGGGCAAGGAGGGGCCACAAGCGCTGTTTGCGGGGCGGATACTGCCGTTCGACGACATGGCCGGCCTGATCTGGGCGCGCCTGATGGCGGAGGGCAAAGCCCATGGTCGGCCCCGCTGCGCCCTCGACATGATCCTCGCCGCGGTGGCGGAGGCGAACGACTGTATGATTGTCACGGATAACGAACGGGATTTCAGGGAGATTGAGATCATTAACCCCTTGCGGCATGAAGCGGCGAGGAAAAGATGATCGAGGAAGGAAGAAGTCATCCATTCTGGAAGGTATTGGCATGGGCGACCAAGACGGATTCATGATGTACACCTCTCTAAATTGTCGTTTTCTAAAATTTTGATTGCGGAATGTAATGGTGGCACACTGTGTTCCCGTTCCTGCCGGTCAATCAGGTGGCCAGGCCGGGAATCGGACGCCGCTCCCGCCCCTTACAAAAATCCAGACCTATATCGGTGATCCGGATGGCCTGTATGGCGGGCCATGCAGGTCGGTCTCCGCCATTCCGGTTCGCAGACGCCTGGCTGGCTGGCCGGGGCGCTCCGCTCCGGCGGCACCGGCCGTCACGCGCCGGGCCGCGGCCCGGTCGGGCGGACCGGCTGGCGCAACGCCCGGGGAAAGCCGTGCCTGTCGGCGGCGGCGAAGGCGCTGCCGGTCCTGGCGGGGCGGCTGGGGCTGGAGCTTCCGCCGCCACGCGCCGTTCCCGACCCGACCGCCGCGCCCTCCGTCCCGGACGGCGACATCCCCGGTACGGTGGCCCGCCGCCTGGATGGCCCCGGCCCGGTCCCGCCCGGTCCGGACGGCGTCGCCGATGCCGGCGACCGTCTTTCGGCGGCGGTCATGCGCACCGCCTTCGGTTCGCTGGACGACGGCGCGGCCCGCATCGGGCATGACGGGGAGGGCCACCGGCGCGGGGACGTCCCGCGCAGGCGGGTGATGGCGTCCTTCGGCGCGACC
Organism: Paracoccaceae bacterium; assembly: GCA_965221405.1. Classification (GTDB taxonomy): domain Bacteria; phylum Pseudomonadota; class Alphaproteobacteria; order Rhodobacterales; family Rhodobacteraceae; genus JAPOUP01. Next base: position 1,240,628 of record CBDCSE010000001.1, read on the forward strand.
GGGTACGGGCGTCCCCGCCACCGGCGCAGGGGGCGGCCGTCGCCGGTTCCGGTGGACCGGCGCGCCGGGACGGCCGGGAGCTTCCGGACGCCGCGCGCGGCCCGCACCGCCCTCCACCGCCTTGCCCCGCCGCCGCCGCGGGAATGCGTCCGCACCTTCCGCCAGCGGGGCGGGATGCGTCCGGGCACCGCGGGCCCGGCGCGCCTCCACGGGGCGGCCGGACGGCGGTGGAGGGAGACCGGGCGGGACGCCCCCGCGCGGATCCGCGGCCGGGAGGGGGTTCCGGACACGGCGGCGGTGCCCGGCATCCGGACCTGCGGCGTCATGGCGCCGATGCCGGCGGAAGCCCACGCGGACAGGGGCGGAGGCGGCGCCGGGTGGCGGGAGGCGGCCCGCGCCACGGTCTCCCCCGGAACCTCCGGGGGGGAGCCGCTCCGCACGATCCGCCATGGTCGCATGCCGGAACGGAACGGGCGCCGCCTGAAGAAGCTCGTCGTGGAAGAGGTGGACGCGGTCCCGGCGAAGCGCCCGGACATTCGCCCGGTGACGGTCGCGGACGGCGCCCATGACAGCCGGCGCTTCCTGGAAGGAGCCTTCCCGAAAGCGGGCCGGGCACCCGGTTTCTTCCATGCGGCCCGGAGCCTGGGGAAGGCCATGGACCAGGCCTGTGGCAGGGACAGCGGGCGCGGGCTGAAGCGCTGGCGCGACCTGCGCCGGACACCGCGCACCGAACCCGGGGGTGTCGACCGGGTGATCGCGTCCCTCCGCTATCTTGCCCGTCGGCACGCGCCGTCGGTCGCCGGCGTCGCCGGCTGTTTCATCAACAACCGGGAACGCATGGACCACGCGGCGCACGGGGCCGGGAACCTGATGGTCGGGAGCGGAACCGTGGAGGCAACAGACAGGGTTCCGGTGACGCAAAGGCCCAGGGGGTCGGGAATGACCTGGAGCATGTCAGGCGGCGAGGCAATCCTCCCGCTGCGGGCATCGGTCATGCCAGACCGCTTCGATGCGGCGTGGAAAATCCTGGGTCCGTACCGGCAAAATCACGACGGTGCGGAGAACCCCGAAAATGTCCCCATATGAGAATCGGTCCTGTTCCGGAAGTAGGCCGGCTCCCTCCGGACATCGTCGGCTCCCCTGCCCTTCGGCGGCAGGTGCCGCGGCGCGCCGGTCACCCTGCCGACGCCCCCGGGGTCGTGGGGCGGGACATGCCGCCACCTCCCGGACCGGGCCGTTCCGGCGGCCGTGTCCGCGCCGAAGGCGGCGTCGGCCGCGGCGCCCGGATGCCGGGCCGCGTGCCGGAAGCCGACCAGGGTCACGTCGGGGCCCGGCGATTCCAGGAAGGACCGGCTGTCCTTCGCGCCGTCGGCCACCGCCGCAGGCCTCAGGTCGGGGTTGCGTTCCAGCCAGTGGAGCGCCCCGGCCCCGGCCGCGGCCTGAGGCTCGCCCTGGCGGCCTCGGGAAGACGCCCGAAGCACCGGGTCTCCCGATGTGCCTGACGGCCCGCGGGAGCGGGGACGCATGGAAAAGGCTCTGCGGGAGCGTTCCGGCGGGATCCTGCCGGACCTCCGTGAGCGGGAGGGGATGCCCGGGGGGGGCCGTGTCGCCGCCGGTCCCGCTGGACGGGGTCATGATGCGCTTATGTTGCGGTCAGGGATATGTTGCGGAGCGGTCGCATCGGCCTGCCACGCACGGGAACCCTCCATCCGGCCGCACCATAGTCTTTTGCGGTCAGGGCGGGTCAAGGAAGGCCATCAGCCCCCTGTCCTCCTTCCAGGGACGGTCGGGCCCTTCTTCCGCCGCGCCGCACAGCGCCATCGCCCTGGCCTTCGTCCCGGGATCGATCCCGGCGTGGACGTCTGTGGTGCCGGGGCTCTGATGACCCGGCCAGGAGCGGATCGTGTCCAGGTCGATCCCGGACCTGGGCATGAGGCAGGCGCCCGTGTGGCGAACCATGTGCGGCGTCACTTTCCTCCCCTCCAGCTCCGGCACGCGGGCGGCACAGCGTGCCACGAGCCGGTAGACCCCGAACCGGGTGTACGGTCTCCGCTGCCGGCCGAGGAAGACGGCATCGCCGTCGGCCCGGCCCTGCAGGAGCCCGGAAAGAGCGCGCCCGGTCCGTGGCCAGAGCGGGCACCGCCGGCGCTTTCCGCCCTTGCCGTGGATCATCGCGGGCGCATGGCGACCGTCGCGCCGCCCGATCCGGAGGTTCCCCTTCACGGGGCCGGTCGCCTCGGAGACGCGCGCGGCGGAGCTGAAGGGGAACAGCAGCGGGGCGTGTTCCGTTCGGCCGCGTCGGGCGCCGCGGTTCGGGACCTTGATGGGCGCCTCCATCTCCGCCCTGCCCAGCCAGCCGACCGGCTGCGGCGTCGCCTTCCTCAGGGCGGTCGAGCGGATGCCGGCGCTCCATTCCAGGCGGGCGGGGTCGCGGCTGGCGACGAAGCGGGCGAAGGCCCGGGCCGCGGCCAGCCGCTGGTTGCGGGTCCGCACGGAGCGGCCACGGCCTTCCTCCAGGTGGGCAGGGAACCCGGGCACGCGCCGGGGCGTGGGATCGTCCGGCGCGGTCCGCCCGGCCGGCCTGCGGGTCCCTGCCCTGGGGAACGGGACCGGCGGCCTGAAGGTGTCGCGGCAGCTGGGCCGGGTGCTGCGCGCGGGATTGCGCTCGGTGACGACGTGCCCGGCCAGGAACCGGCGCAGCCAGGGGCCGGGCGCGCGTGGATCACTCATGGCCGCCTCCGTTGACATGGCGGTCGAAGCGGACCGGGGCCTCCCGCAGCGGTCCGGGCGTCATCGTGAGGTGGACCCGGGTCCCGTCGGGATGGGCGTGGCCGGGCCAGGTGGAGAGTGCCGGCAGCGGGCGCTGCACGCCGGCTCCTTGCCGGTACCGGGATTCCAGCCGGTGTGCCGCAGCCGCGTGCCGCGGTGGGTGAGGGCACGGCGCGCGTCGTCCGTCTTTCCCGTCATGCCGGAGCCCGGCCGCACCGGGCAGCCTCTTGAACGCGCCATGGACGGCGCTTCCGGCCAGGGGGGTGCCGTCGGGGTTCGCGGGCACGGCCGAGGCCCCGCGCTGCGGCAACGGGCGCTCGATGCGCCTGGCGACATGGGTCCGCAGGGCATCGACGGGCTGCGGGCCGACCGGTACGGGCCGGGACCTGTAGAACCTCGTGCCGCGTATGGCCAGGACCGCCCCGGCCAGGCCGGCGCCGTCGGGCGTCAGGCGCTGCGCCCCGCCGAGCCGAAGGCCTGCGCCGTAGAGAAGCGGGAGCGGCGCCCGCAGGGTGTCCGCCCCGAGCTGGACCGGGCGCCGGCAGCTGGCGCCGACCGCGCCGAACAGCCGCCGCAGCCCTTCGCGGGAGAAGACGTGCGGCGGTGCGGAGCGCGGCTTCCCCGGTCCGTCCTCCGGTGCCGGAAGCGGAGACCGGGCGACGGGGCCCCGGGCTGACCGCGTGGCGGTGGAACCCGTTCAGCGCGCCGTGCCTGCTGGCCCGGTGCCGGGTGGGACGGCCGCCGCCGGCAGGGAAGGCGGGGACGTCCGCGGCGGTGACGGAACCGCAGCCGGCGCTTTCGCCGGCATGCCTTCCGAAGCGATGCGGCACGTGTGCGCCGGCGTCGAGCCTCGCGCCGTGCCGTGGCGCAACGCATGGGATCCGCGACGCTTGCCCGTGACGCCGACCCGGTCGGGACGTCTCCTGACGACGTGCCCGACCGCGCCCGGGGTGATCGGCCGGATCGGGGTCTTCAGGGTCAGGAACGGCGCTCCCTCAGGGCGTCGGGGACGGCCGTCGCGGACGTAGCGCGGGATCGCCTGCCCGACGCCGCGCGAAAGCGGGTGGAGATGCGTCCGCCCCGGCTTCGGACGGCGCACCTGCAGGATCTCCTCCGTCCGGTCGGGATCGTCGGGCCGCAGGCCGGCGACCTCCCCGGAACGCAGGCCGCAGGCGACCGGCACCATCAGGACCGCGCGGTCGCGAACGTCGGAAGGGCGGTCGCCCCCGGAGGTCGCGGGCAGGCGCAGGACCCCGTCCCGGTCCAGCCCCTTCGGGAGCGGCGTGCCGGGATGGAACCTCGGCGGCATGATCCCGTCC
>CBDCSE010000002.1:0-1572500 GCA_965221405.1 Paracoccaceae bacterium
GGCGCCCGTGTGGCGAACCATGTGCGGCGTCACTTTCCTCCCCTCCAGCTCCGGCACGCGGGCGGCACAGCGTGCCACGAGCCGGTAGACCCCGAACCGGGTGTACGGTCTCCGCTGCCGGCCGAGGAAGACGGCATCGCCGTCGGCCCGGCCCTGCAGGAGCCCGGAAAGAGCGCGCCCGGTCCGTGGCCAGAGCGGGCACCGCCGGCGCTTTCCGCCCTTGCCGTGGATCATCGCGGGCGCATGGCGACCGTCGCGCCGCCCGATCCGGAGGTTCCCCTTCACGGGGCCGGTCGCCTCGGAGACGCGCGCGGCGGAGCTGAAGGGGAACAGCAGCGGGGCGTGTTCCGTTCGGCCGCGTCGGGCGCCGCGGTTCGGGACCTTGATGGGCGCCTCCATCTCCGCCCTGCCCAGCCAGCCGACCGGCTGCGGCGTCGCCTTCCTCAGGGCGGTCGAGCGGATGCCGGCGCTCCATTCCAGGCGGGCGGGGTCGCGGCTGGCGACGAAGCGGGCGAAGGCCCGGGCCGCGGCCAGCCGCTGGTTGCGGGTCCGCACGGAGCGGCCACGGCCTTCCTCCAGGTGGGCAGGGAACCCGGGCACGCGCCGGGGCGTGGGATCGTCCGGCGCGGTCCGCCCGGCCGGCCTGCGGGTCCCTGCCCTGGGGAACGGGACCGGCGGCCTGAAGGTGTCGCGGCAGCTGGGCCGGGTGCTGCGCGCGGGATTGCGCTCGGTGACGACGTGCCCGGCCAGGAACCGGCGCAGCCAGGGGCCGGGCGCGCGTGGATCACTCATGGCCGCCTCCGTTGACATGGCGGTCGAAGCGGACCGGGGCCTCCCGCAGCGGTCCGGGCGTCATCGTGAGGTGGACCCGGGTCCCGTCGGGATGGGCGTGGCCGGGCCAGGTGGAGAGTGCCGGCAGCGGGCGCTGCACGCCGGCTCCTTGCCGGTACCGGGATTCCAGCCGGTGTGCCGCAGCCGCGTGCCGCGGTGGGTGAGGGCACGGCGCGCGTCGTCCGTCTTTCCCGTCATGCCGGAGCCCGGCCGCACCGGGCAGCCTCTTGAACGCGCCATGGACGGCGCTTCCGGCCAGGGGGGTGCCGTCGGGGTTCGCGGGCACGGCCGAGGCCCCGCGCTGCGGCAACGGGCGCTCGATGCGCCTGGCGACATGGGTCCGCAGGGCATCGACGGGCTGCGGGCCGACCGGTACGGGCCGGGACCTGTAGAACCTCGTGCCGCGTATGGCCAGGACCGCCCCGGCCAGGCCGGCGCCGTCGGGCGTCAGGCGCTGCGCCCCGCCGAGCCGAAGGCCTGCGCCGTAGAGAAGCGGGAGCGGCGCCCGCAGGGTGTCCGCCCCGAGCTGGACCGGGCGCCGGCAGCTGGCGCCGACCGCGCCGAACAGCCGCCGCAGCCCTTCGCGGGAGAAGACGTGCGGCGGTGCGGAGCGCGGCTTCCCCGGTCCGTCCTCCGGTGCCGGAAGCGGAGACCGGGCGACGGGGCCCCGGGCTGACCGCGTGGCGGTGGAACCCGTTCAGCGCGCCGTGCCTGCTGGCCCGGTGCCGGGTGGGACGGCCGCCGCCGGCAGGGAAGGCGGGGACGTCCGCGGCGGTGACGGAACCGCAGCCGGCGCTTTCGCCGGCATGCCTTCCGAAGCGATGCGGCACGTGTGCGCCGGCGTCGAGCCTCGCGCCGTGCCGTGGCGCAACGCATGGGATCCGCGACGCTTGCCCGTGACGCCGACCCGGTCGGGACGTCTCCTGACGACGTGCCCGACCGCGCCCGGGGTGATCGGCCGGATCGGGGTCTTCAGGGTCAGGAACGGCGCTCCCTCAGGGCGTCGGGGACGGCCGTCGCGGACGTAGCGCGGGATCGCCTGCCCGACGCCGCGCGAAAGCGGGTGGAGATGCGTCCGCCCCGGCTTCGGACGGCGCACCTGCAGGATCTCCTCCGTCCGGTCGGGATCGTCGGGCCGCAGGCCGGCGACCTCCCCGGAACGCAGGCCGCAGGCGACCGGCACCATCAGGACCGCGCGGTCGCGAACGTCGGAAGGGCGGTCGCCCCCGGAGGTCGCGGGCAGGCGCAGGACCCCGTCCCGGTCCAGCCCCTTCGGGAGCGGCGTGCCGGGATGGAACCTCGGCGGCATGATCCCGTCCGCCAGTCCCGGCGCGCACCAGCCCCGGCCTTCCGCGGACCGGAAGAAGGTGCGGAGACATTCCGCGTGGTTGCGGACCGTGATCCGGCCGCGGTTGCGGGCATTCCAGCGCGCGGCCTCCCGGTCGATGTCGGCGATCCCGGTCCCGGCCAGGGCCACTCCGCGGCCGTCGGGGCGGTCAGGGAAGCCGTCGACGGCGTGCAGGCGGCCGCGAACCGTCGCTTCGGACAACCCGCGCCCGTCGCGCATCCAGGCCTTGAGGGCCGCGGCCTCCCCGGCGTGAGCGTGCCGCACCCTGGCCGGTTCGCCGGGCAGGCCGGCGAAGCGCAGCCACCGCTCCGCGTGGCCGATGGATTGCTGACACGCCTTGGGCGAGGCAGGCTGGCCGGATTGGTGCCCGTCAGGCAGCTCATCGGCAGCGGCTTCCACGCGCGCCACGCTGGCGCGCCCGCCCCCGTGCAGGTCCAGAAGACGAACCGGGCTGACCTGATGCCTCGCGGTCCCGCGCAACGCACGCCGACTGGCGCCGCCCTGGGCGCAGTGCTCAAGGCAGCCGGGCCGCGCGACAGCGCCCGACGATGTCGGGACGGGTGAAGGGAGTCCCGAACATTGTGATGTCTCCCTGGTGGCTGGAGACATCACAATGGCGATCGGCAGCGTGTCAGGAAACCATGTTGCGGCCGGATGGAGGGTTCCCGTGCGTGGCAGGCCGATGCGACCGCTCCGCAACATATCCCTGACCGCAACATAAGCGCATCATGACCCCGTCCAGCGGGACCGGCGGCGAGACCGCCCCCCCGGGCATCCCCTCCCGCTCACGGAGGTCCGGCAGGATCCCGCCGGAACGCTCCTCCATGCGGCTCCCGGCCTCCCCGGAAAGCCGGCCCGGGGAGGCCGCCGGGGGGCCCTTCCCGCACAGCCGCCGCCGCGCGTCCCCGCTCCCGCGGGCCGTCAGGCCGCCCATGGGGTACATCGACAGCCCCGCCGCCGCCGGCGCCGTCCCGCACGGCGTCAGGCCGGGGACGGCCCCGGCGGAAACCGCGGACGCGCCCGTGCCCGGGGGACGGTACCGCGACCGCAGGAAGCCGGACGGCCCGGACACCGCCATCGCGCGCCCCGGCGTGACCTCCACCCTCCGGCAAGTCCCGCCGCCGGCCTCCAGGGACGGCCCGTGGCCGCCCGGCGCCCCGGACGCGTCCTTCAGGACCGGACGGGCAAGGCGGAGGACCATGTCGCGGAACGCGGCCCCGGCCCCGGCGGGCCGTCCCGGCAAAGGGCCGCGGTGTCCGCCGCCAGGCCGGCCCCGGCGGCCCGCCCGGCCAGGGCCACGCCCGCCCGCGCCAGGCCCTCCGCCGCCGCCGTGACGGATTCGCCTCCGCCGCGGATGCTGGCAGCCGGGGATTCGGGATGCAGGCTTTCCATCGGAGTGCTCCTTTCCGCCCGTCCAGGGGCGTTCTCACATTGGCTTCAGGAGCGCCCTGCCACACCCGGGATACAGGCCCGGGAACGGCGGCGGACAGGGCAGACGTGGAAAAATCCCGGTCCGCGCCCCGGATTCTCGCGGAATCCGCCGGATCAGGGACGGTCTCCGGAGCCGGCCTGGGAAATGTCGTTTTGTTCCAGCCTATTGCAAAAAGAACGATCCGCCATACGGGAACCACACCCCGACGAACTGCTGATGGTCCAGGCCCAGGAGGAAGGCCTCCGGCTACTGACCGTGGACAGGCTCCTTGTCGGTCATCCGCTTGCGATCGCGGTTCATGAGCTTGGGTAATGAATTTTTCATCGCACGCCTGTCATGCCATGTCCGGCCACGCGGTGACGGGGGTGGACAGGACCAGTCAACCTGTTGATTCCATACGGAAAATATTCTTTTCCGATGACTTGACAAGCCTTGTCAGCAGGTTCAAATCCCCCTTCCAGGGCCACCGAATCCGGGAAAGCGACGCGAGGCGGAGAGACGGAAGCGGCAGGCAAGGGTAGAGAGTTCCCCGCGTTGCCGCGAACGACAATGGCGGGCCAGAAGCGCGGATCGACGTCGCGGTTCAGCGGTGCGCCCAACACTCAACCTTGCGTCCCAGCTCCTGTCCGGCTCGGTCGACCGGCGATCGCCGGTCCCGTGACCATGGTGCCCGGTTCGGGGCGGTGTGACGTTCCAGGCGGGACCCATCTGGAAGAACAGTACCGCGGACTGCGGCGAACCATGCCCTACCGTCACGCCATCGAGTTTCCCGTGCGCCCGTCGGACGCCCGCCCGCTTCGCCGTCCGTCCGACGTCCACCTTCCCCCTGATGCCCGCAAGATACTCCCGCACCTCCCGATGCCCGCGGTCAATGCCCTGACGGGTCAGCCGGAACGTGCCCCAGGCAAGCACCGTGCCCAGCGGATTGCGCACCCGGTCCAGTTCGTCCAAACCGTCCATCCGTACCCGGTCGCGCTCCTCCACGTCACGCCAAGCGTAGCACAGCAGGTAGTAAACGTTCGCGATCGGGATCCGCTCGGCGCTCAACGGCGCAGCCTCTCCACGAGTTCGTCGACCCGCCGGTCCATACGCAACGCGGCCGCGCGTCGGCGCGATCGTCACCGATGACGATTCCATGGTATTGAGACAATGTCTCGCGAAACCGTCGCCGCTGCACGGCCGAACGCCTGGGGCCGTGATCGCATGTCTGTCTCTTCGGAGAGAAGGAATTCACTAATGGAAGCCGATGGAACCGGGCTGAAGTGCCGGAAAGTGGCGATGGCGACGCAAAAACCCGTTGTCGGGGTCGAGCGGTTCGACTAGCTTGGTAACCGCAGCTAGCGCAATGAAGGGAAAACCCACCTTCTCTGGTGGGTTAACGGATACTCATCATCGTCAATGGAGGGAACTATGGTCAGAACGGACCCGGCCGCGGCAGACGCAAAAAGGCCTATAAGGGTTGTCCTTCCGCAGCCACGCGGGTTTTGCGCGGGTGTTGTCCGGGCCATAGATATCGTTGAGAAGGCGTTGGATATCTATGGCGCTCCGGTCTATGTCCGCCATGAAATCGTTCACAACAAGCATGTCGTCGACAGTCTTCGCGAGAAGGGAGCGCTGTTTGTCGAAGAGGTTGAAGACATTCCGATAGGCGCGGTAGCCGTATTCAGTGCGCACGGCGTCTCTCGGCGTGTGGAGGACGATGCGAAATTCAGGGATCTGCATGTCATCGACGCGACATGCCCTTTGGTGATCAAGGTCCATAACGAAGCGAGAAGGTATTCCGAGCAAGGATGCCAGATCATTCTCATCGGCCATGAGGGCCATCCTGAGGTCGAGGGCACGATGGGACGCGTTGAGGGGAACGTGCTGCTGATCTCGACTGTGGAGGAAGTTGACACCCTGTCGCCTGCCGATCCCAAAAAACTCGCCTATGTAACGCAGACAACGCTTAGCGTCGATGACACCAGGGAGGTCGTCGCAGCACTCAAGAAACGCTTTCCGGACATCATTGGCCCGAGCGCCGAAGACATTTGCTATGCGACCCAGAACCGACAGGATGCGGTGAAGAAGCTGATAGAGCAATGTGACCTTGTGCTGGTGATCGGGGCGCAGAACAGTTCCAATTCGAACAGGCTTCGTGAAATCTGCGAGTCGGGCGGCACGAGGAGTTTCCTCATCCCCGATGCCGAGGCAATCAAGCTCGAATGGTTTGACGGCGTTAACACGGTCGGAGTGACCGCCGGTGCGTCGGCGCCGGAGATTCTGGTTCAGGGCCTTGTGAAGCGCCTTGACGAGTTGTTTGACATGACCGTCGTGAATCTGGATGGTGTGGAGGAAAATGTGACTTTCAGGCTTCCGCGCGAGTTTCGGCAGATACGCGCGGACGGGCGGGCATATGGATGACGATCGCGGCCGAGTCAACAATTAGTGTCGGGATGGCGGAGGATTCCCCGCATTTGTTTCTGGCTCGCAACATCGAGTTTATGGAGTGCACCCGGGGCATTCTCCCCATATCCGGTTCCTGACCCGGCCATGGGGACATTTCAAGCTCTTCGCCCGGAAAAACATACCACCCCTTATGGCCAGGGTTGGCTCAAGCCGAAAACCGTGCATCGTGGTGCAGTCAGGTATCATGATTGATACTGAAAGGTGACGGACCCGCGTCTCTGGGCAGCCGGGGGGCAACGCGCCGACACAGATTGTTTCTCCACCAAGCAAGAGCCGAATAGGCAATCCAAACATGGCAATTGTCGCATGCGGCATTGTTTCGGGTATGCGGGCCTTGGCAGTATCAACGCCCGCCACGCTTGAGCGGAAATCGGTCGGGATCGCGTATGTTTACCATGCATCCTTTTATCCCAGTTCTTGCGATAGGCGCGGGATGCCGACTGTTCCAAAACCCAAGTCTTCGATTTTTCGGGAGAGAGAGTCTTGGAGTTGGCGCGGTTGACGGGACTCGAACCCGCGACCCCCGGCGTGACAGGCCGGTACTCTAACCAACTGAGCTACAACCGCTTGCGCCATAGCAATACGCCAGGTGGTTACCGCCGTCAAGCAGGACCCGGAAGATCGGATGCCGCCCAGATTTGTGGTTCATGCTGTGACGCACCAGTGGAGGAAATCCGCGATCCGGCTGTTCATCTGGCGGTGGCATGCGGATGGCCATGACTGCGCTGGCACGGTCAACTGACCGGCGGCTGCCATTCCATTGAGGCGGTCGGCAGCGACAGTCCGATCCGGCCCGGTTCCACCCACTGCCTCATCGCCAAAACCCCACCATAGCCGTGATACCGTCCTTTTACCCGTCCTTTCGGGCTGATGGGTGTGGTTCTCGTATGGCGCACTGATGTTTCTGCAATAGTCTGAAATAAAACGACATTCTGCCGCCTTCCCCGGGCCTAAGCCGCCACGACGACGGGAAGCCGCAATCCGCCAACGACAACCGGCCGATGGCGCACCTCCCGCTCGCCGCGTGATTCGCGAACGGAACGCCAGGGGATCGAAAGGGAACCATACGAGAATCGCACCCGGGCTGATCTGGAAACAGACCCTGACCAACGCAAACCGCAAATGAAGGTATCCCAAAAATCCGGGCCGCATCCCGGAAGATCGGGGAAGCCACCGGTTCTGGAACCGGTCAAGGGCTCACATGCTGACGCAGGATGAGATGCCCGACCTAATCATGGGCGTCTGGTGGGTGATGACGGACTCGAACCGCCGACATCTTCGGTGTAAACGAAGCGCTCTACCAGCTGAGCTAATCACCCGCAAACACCGTGACAGTAGCGCATTGGCAATGCCAGGATCAAGTGAATCTGGCGACTAAGGCGCACTATCGCCGCGTGAAGGGGTCCGTTCCGCTCGCGCGAGAGCCGGGATATACCACTTCCCGCCGCTTCCCGTTTCCATGGACCGCGTATGGAGCCTCCTTCACGCCCGGACCAGTGGTGGGTGATGACGGACTCGAACCGCCGACATCTTCGATGTGAACGAAGCGCTCTACCACTGAGCTAATCACCCGTCCAGAGCAAGGTACAGCCAGCCATAGACTTGCACAAGGGGAGGTCATTTAGCGGGGCGCACTTCTCAAATGGCCCGCTTTCCGGACATCTGGCCAACCCAGCGAACGATACAGTGGCGCGACCCAACACTTACGCCGCCCGTGCGGAAGCGAAAGCGGTGGGAAACGGGAAAACTACGGCACGCACAGAGGACTTTCGGACGGAATCTTCCGAATCAACTGAAGCCGCGATATTCATCTCGCTCCCAAACGCCCGACTCCCATGGGCCTTGCGGGACCACATGGCAGACAGTCAACGAACAGACCGGAAAGGTCAAATCACAACCGGTATTTCAGGACGGCACAAGCACATGCCAACCGTCCCAGATCGCGGAATTAACCGATACCGTTCACGTCGGTTTCCGTCGACCGCGATCAGTGGGTCGTTGCGCCTGCCAGATTATCTTCAACCTGGGTCGTAGCGCCAGGAGTGGCGGTTTCCTCCTCATCATCGACCCGGATCGGTTCCGGCTGACGCACCAGCGCTGCGTCAAGGACCTGCCGGACGGTTTCGACCTGAATGATGTTAAGACCTTCCTTAACGTTATCCGGGATTTCAGCCAGATCCTTACCGTTCTCCTGGGGAATCAGCACGGTTCCAATACCACCACGAAGCGCCGCGAGAAGCTTCTCCTTCAGCCCGCCGATCGGAAGCACATGACCACGCAAGGTCACTTCGCCCGTCATCGCGATATCCTTGTGGACGGGAATCTGCGTCAGCACCGATACGATGGCGGTAACCATTGCGATTCCAGCAGAGGGCCCGTCTTTGGGTGTGGCGCCTTCCGGCACGTGGACATGAATGTCGACCTGATCAAACGTCTCCGGTTTCAAGCCTATCGAGGTAGATATCGCACGAACGTAGGAAGACGCGGCCTCAATCGACTCCTTCATCACTTCGCCGAGTTTGCCCGTGGTCTTCATCCGCCCCTTGCCGGGAAGGCGGAGCGCCTCGACCGAAAGGAGATCTCCGCCGACAGAGGTCCAGGCAAGCCCGGTGGCGACCCCAACCTGATCGTCACTTTCAGCAAGTCCATAACGGTATTTCTCGACACCAAGAAATTCCTCAAGGCGCTCCGGGGTTATCTCAACCGACCTGGTTTCCTTCTTGACGATTTGAGTGACGGCCTTTCGCGCGAGCTTGGCGATATTCCGTTCGAGACTCCGGACGCCCGCCTCCCTGGTGTAGGTCCGGATGATATGCCGAAGTCCCGCGTCCGTCAGATTGAACTCACCGGTTCTCAAGGCATGATTCCTGGTCTGCTTCGGAATCAGGTGCTGCCGCGCGATCTCGGTCTTTTCGTCTTCCGTATAGCCCGCAAGCGGTATGATCTCCATCCGGTCAATCAGCGGCTCAGGCATCACATAGCTGTTGGCTGTAGTCAGGAACAGGACATCGCTCAGATCGTATTCCACCTCCAGATAATGATCGACGAAAGTCGAATTCTGCTCCGGATCAAGCACTTCAAGCATCGCCGACGCCGGATCCCCGCGGAAATCCCGCCCCATCTTGTCAATCTCGTCGAGAAGCACCAAAGGATTTGTGGTCTTCGCCTTTTTCATCGCCTGGATCAGCCTTCCGGGCATTGAGCCGATGTAGGTGCGGCGATGGCCGCGGATCTCCGCCTCGTCCCGAATCCCACCAAGTGAAATTCGAATGAACTCCCTACCGGTCGCGCGCGCGACCGACTTGCCAAGGGATGTCTTTCCGACTCCCGGGGGACCTACAAGGCATAGGATAGGTCCCTTTAGTTTCGCAGAGCGTTTCTGCACCGCGAGAAACTCCACAATCCGTTCCTTGACTTTTTCAAGGCCATAATGATCGTCGTCGAGAACCTTCTGCGCCCGGTCCAGATTCTTCTTGACACGCGATTTGACGCCCCAAGGGATCGAGACGATCCAGTCAAGGTAATTGCGCACTACGGTCGCCTCCGAACTCATCGGTGGCATATGCTTAAGCTTTCTGATCTCCGCGCCGACTTTTTCCCGAGCTTCGTCCGAGAGTTTGATCTCGCTGATTTTCTTCTCCAGTTCAGCGAGTTCTCCTTCGCCCTCCTCTCCCTCCGACAGTTCCTTCTGGATAGCCTTCATCTGCTCGTTGAGATAGTATTCGCGCTGTGTACGCTCCATCTGCGACTTCACGCGCGTCTTGATTTTCTTCTCGACCTTGAGGACATTCATCTCTCCCTGCATAAGGCCGTAGATCTTTTCCAGCCTCTCGGTGATGGAAAGCGTCTCGAGCAAATCCTGCTTCTGCTCCACCGAAACACCCAGATGCCCCGCCACCAGATCGGCGAGTTTTTGCGGCTCGCGGGTCTCGGCGACCGATCCAAACGCCTCTTCGGGAATGTTTTTCCGTGTCTTGGCGTAACGCTCAAAACCCTCACTTACCGACTTAACCAGCGCCGCACGCACCGAGGCATCGCCTTCCTGCTCCTCGAGAACCTCTGCGCGAGCCTCGAAGAACACGCTGTTCTCCAGATAATCCATGGTCTTGACACGCTTCAGACCTTCGACAAGCACCTTAACGGTACCATCCGGCAATTTCAGCAGGTGCAGCACGTTTGCCAGAACGCCAACCCTATAAATGCCGTCAGCGTCAGGGTCGTCGGCGCCTGGATCGATCTGGCTGGCAAGCAGGATCTGTCTGTCTTCGTTCATGACCGCATCAAGCGCTCGAACCGACTTTTCGCGGCCGACAAAGAGCGGCACAATCATATGCGGAAAGACGACGATATCCCGCAGCGGCAGAACGGGATAGGATGGACTTGAACGCTTTTTCATGCTTTTGTCCCGGTCTCTGGACGGTCAGGCTCCGCGCTGTCAATGCGGAAGCGCTCGCCCGTTTGCATTTCCTGTTCAGCTAATTGGGGTAACCGCGCATCCTTTTCAAGCCCGGCTCCGGTGACCGCCCATCTGTGGATGCCAGGGCAACCAGCCTGTCACCTATCGCTTCGTTCCATGTCCACAGATGTTGGACAGATCCGCTCACAGCGGTTCGATGTCTCCCTGCGACCGCTCGGAATGAAACGCCGCCTGCCACTCCGCGAACCTTGATTCGGAGATCGCGCGACGCATACCATCCATCAGTTCCTGAAAATAATGAATGTTATGCCACGTCAACAGCATCGAGCCGATGATCTCACCGGAGCGGACTACATGATGCAGGTAGGCACGCGAATAACGCCTGCAGGCCGGGCAACCGCATTCCCCGTCAAGAGGACGCGGGTCGTCGGCATGACGCGCGTTCCTGATGTTCACCGGTCCCAGGCGAGTGAACGCCTGCCCGGTCCTCCCGGACCTGGAAGGGAGCACGCAGTCCATCATGTCAATCCCCCTCTTTACTGCACCCACGATATCATCCGGCTTTCCCACACCCATCAGATAACGCGGTCTTTCCGCCGGAAGCATCTCGGGAACGTGATCAAGAACACTGAACATGGCATCCTGACCTTCGCCCACGGCAAGCCCACCAACTGCGTAACCGTCAAAACCTATGGCCCGCAGGGATCGGGCGCTTTCCTTTCTCAGATCGATTTCCAGTCCTCCCTGCTGAATGCCGAAAATCGCCCGGGTCGGCCTGTCACCGAAAGCCTCTCGGGAGCGCACGGCCCAGCGCATCGACAGCAGCATGCTTTCTTCGACCTGGGTACGGCTCGCGGGCAGAGCGGGACATTCGTCGAACGCCATCAGAATGTCCGAGCCAAGCGACAGCTGGATATCGATCGATCGTTCTGGCGTGATTTCATGCATGGAACCGTCGATATGGCTGCGAAACGTCACTCCCCGCTCGGTCAGTTTGCGCAGACCCGCCAGACTCATGACCTGGAACCCGCCACTATCGGTCAGGATCGGTCCGGACCAGTTCATGAAACGGTGCAGACCGCCCAGACGTCCGATACGCTCCGCCCCCGGCCGAAGCATCAGGTGATAGGTGTTTCCGAGCACGATTTCCGCGCCCGTGGCGCGTACCGACTCCGGCATCATGGCCTTTACGGTGCCTGCCGTCCCCACCGGCATGAAGGCAGGCGTACGGACATTGCCTCTGGGTGTTGAAAGCACCCCTGTCCGGGCCTCTCCGTCGATGGCCAGGAGATCAAACCGATAGTGTTCAGCCATACGTCGGCATTCACAGATCAATGGATGGTTGTCCAGTACCGGGAGACCTGGGGATGTGGCCCAACTTTTGACTTTCGCGTCTTCCGGTGCATTTTTCGGGCCTGACCGACGGCGGTGCGTATCGCCGGCGGCCGTGCGACGGGCCGGACAATCGGGAACTCGCGAAGCGGTTCAAGCTCCTGGAGGAGGATCCCGCTGCCAAGCAGGCGAGCATGGATTCGACGCGGAAACGTGGGCGAACGCGGCCAGGCGGAAAACCCGAACGCTCACGACCATCGTTGCAGCGGCGATTGGCAGGCGCGGCTTGGTTGTCGCTTTCCTCACGTTCCCAAGACGCACAGTACAGTCCCATAATCGGGGCGGCGACGGTCGAACTCGTTCCGCCACGGCGTGAGCGCGGTGCGCCCCGAAACAGGACGTTGTGGCGTCAGTCTCTGCTGTCGCCGCCCCCTTTTTCAGGCGTCATCTGATGAACCGCGCAACGTAGTCTTCGCCCAGACCAACTTCGGCAAAGTGTCTTCTGCATAAATCGATCTTGGTGAAAACGTCTTCGTACCCGAGTACCTTTCCCCATGGATCAACGTAACACATGACGCCGTTCACTTGGAAATAAGTGATCATTTCCTCAACATCGTCGGGCACAACAAGGGTGTGGGTCTCTCCCGGAGGCTCAAAGACATAACCGCCCTCATTTGCAACCCAATCATGCTCGAGATAATGCCAGCGACCTTTCAGAACGAAGCCATGGACGGGCTGTGGATGGCGATGGCGCGAGAGGACACCGGCCTTCCGAACCTTGAGGAGATTCATCCAGTACCCTTGCGAGCGATTGAGACAGAGTGGCCTGAAATAGACGTTATCGGCTTGGGGCACCCAGAGTCGGTCGTCGTTCGGCACCGCGTCGGGTATAACGATCTCATCTTGCGCGTCCGGTGGGAACGGCAACTGGTAGGGCATTCCAGGGTCGGAATCTCTGTCCGTCATGATCTTCCCTCTTCACATTGCGAGATAGCCGCCATCGACCGGGTAGACCGCTCCGGTCACAAAGCTCGCCTCGTCACTTAATAGCCAGCGGACAAGCGCACCCACTTCCTCGGCTTGTCCCCAACGCTTCATCGGTGTGCGCGCCATGATGGCATCAGTCCGTCCAGCATCGTCACGCAACGCCTTGGTCATTTCGGTTTCGATCCACCCTGGCGCGATGGCGTTGACGCGAATTCCTTCATCGGCCCAGCGGCCGGCAAGCGCTTTGGTCAGTTGTGCAACTCCCCCTTTGGACGCGGAGTAGGCCGGAACCAGCGGACCACCAAATGTACTGAGCATGGATGCCGTGTTGACTATTGCACCCCGGGATTCCGCCAGGCGTTCCTTTGCGGAGAGGCAGCATCTCATTGTACCCGTCAGGTTAACATCGATGACTTTTTGGAAAACCTCTATGTCATACTCTTCACCGCGGCGGAGTATGCCGGCACAGTTCACAAGAGCGTCTAAGCGATCAATCGCTTCGAAAAATGTGGATACCGATGCGCTGTCGGTAACATCAAGCTCTCGGAGCTGGATACCTTCTTCCGGCTCAAAGGCCCCACGCTCGGCTTCTGACGCCGAGGCGGCAATGACGGACCAGCCGGCGTGGGCAAGTGTCCGGGATACTCCAGCGCCGATACCCCCGGTACCACCCACCACGACTGCTATCCTCATTTTCACCTCCCGCGATTTGGCCAGTGCGCCCATAAGTCTGTCGGCGCGGGCTGCGACATCATCCAAGGAGCAGCCCGGATTTAACAGGCCAGAATCAAGACCAAATGCGCTTGCACCCAATTGGGCGCCCGGCCGCCACACCCGCAGGACAGCCACGGTCCCCGGTCATCGGAATGGTCGGCGTTGAGCCTGTGGGCAATGGCCCGCCCCATGATCCGCAGCGCCACCCGCCGCGCTTCGGTCTCGATCGCCTGGAAGTCGTCAACGCCCGCGCCGATCAGCCGCCCGGCCTCCTCCGCGATCGCCGCGTCGAGACCCCCCATTTTCCCGGCGCGGCCGGCTTGCTGTCCGCGTCCAGCCTGGCATCGCATATCCGACTGCTGACCTCTACCAGCTCGCCCACCAGTCCGCGAAGCCGCTGGTACTCCGCGATCTGCGCCCGCGTTCCCTCGATTGCGGCGGCGGGAACGGTGCGGCCGCGGGACTTCCCGGTATCCCTGTCCGTCCATGTCAGCAACCAGTAAGGGCCATGCCCCTGCGCACCGTCGGCCGCGCAGTGGCAGTTGGGCTTGCCGCACCTGCGGTACTGTGCCCTGAGCGAACCCTGGCGAAGGTCGCCGATGCCCGCGATCTCCCCCAGAAGCTCGTCGCGCCGCTCGACGCGGCCGTCCCGATCGTCCGTGGCCATGTCCGCCTCCATCTGTTTCCACATATAAGAAACAGATATCGTAACGGAACCAAGGTATTTCTCAACCCCGCAAAATCAGGACGTGCACCCGAATAAATTCAAACTGAGACACTATCCAGATGCCCTTCCAACGGAGTTAATGTTGTCAGAGACGAAAATACGACCATCCACCTTACTGGCGGCATCGACGTCCTCTGTGGTGAGGATAGTTCCGGCCCCTGAAATCGCGTCTTGGGCTGTTCGTGCCGATCCACAATACGGCAGACGGACTCCAATGGCTCTGACGAACTTGAAGGCGCTTCGATCAATCTGAAGCAGGTATCAAAATAGAATGCGAGGGGAATACCCGAAGGGATATCCGGAGTCCGAAACGGATCCGCTCCGCAACCGCGAACACTCTGGACGTCTGTCGATCCATTCCTTATATCTTCTGTCAGGATTGATTGAGGACAC
Organism: Paracoccaceae bacterium; assembly: GCA_965221405.1. Classification (GTDB taxonomy): domain Bacteria; phylum Pseudomonadota; class Alphaproteobacteria; order Rhodobacterales; family Rhodobacteraceae; genus JAPOUP01. The sequence continues at coordinate 14,630 of CBDCSE010000002.1, forward strand.
AATGGAAACCAGCACCCCGGAACGACTGGAAGGCACGCCTCTGATCAGGCCATCAACCACGGACCATCCATTGTATGAGGGCGTGGTGGAGGCCTGTAGGTCAGTCTACGATCCAGAGATTCCGGTCAATATCTACGATCTCGGCCTGGTTTACACGGTCGATATCAACCCCGAGAACGAGGTGCGGATCACCATGACACTGACGGCTCCAGGCTGTCCGGTCGCGGGTGAGATGCCTGGCTGGGTCGCCGATGCGGTCGAACCCCTGCCGGGGGTGAAGCAGGTTGACGTTGAACTGACCTGGGATCCTCCATGGGGAATGGAAATGATGTCTGACGAAGCGCGACTGGAACTGGGGTTCATGTGATGTTTGCGGTTCCGGGCAAACAGGCGGTCACACTTACTGCCGCAGCAACCAGACAGGTTACCAGACTCATGGCCGATAAGGATGTGAAGGGCCTCAGGATCGGCGTCAGGAAAGGTGGTTGCGCCGGCATGGAATACACCATGGACAGCGTTTCCGAGATAGATCCAAACGATGAGGTGGTCGAGCAGGACGGTGCCGTGGTGATGATTGCGCCAATGGCGCAGATGTTCCTGTTCGGAACGGAAATCGATTACAGGGTCTCGCTGCTGGAGTCCGGCTTTACCTTCCGCAACCCGAACGTCGTGGATTCGTGCGGTTGCGGAGAATCGATCAAATTCAAAGGTATCGACGAATTGGCCGCGGAGAGAGACGAACGGTGAGGCCCGCCGCCATTGACGTGAAATTCGCCCGCGGGCCGTTCTTCGGCGGCGTGCGGGCAGGAAATGCTCAGGAACTACAGGACGTTCGAATATAACTCCCTTTCGCTTTCCTTCAGACGACCCTATGCTACACGCTCAATGTCACCCGCAGCATACATTGTCTCGCTCCCGATCAGGGCGTACCGGCTTTTCCTGAGTCCATGGATGGGATTCAACTGTCGATACATCCCAACCTGTTCCGCCTACGCATTGGCGTCACTGGAAAGGCATGGTGCGCTCAAAGGTGGCTGGCTCGCGCTCCGTCGGATCGCCCGTTGTCATCCCTGGGGAGGTTCCGGGACCGATCCGGTGCCGGATTGAGGCAGCCGGACGCCATCGGGGGAGCGGCATTCGTCCTTTCCAGCCCAGCGGCGTGACCGGTCATTTCCTGACATATACCATCATCCAGACTTATCCGCAGCGAAGCTGCCCGGCCCGCCGAAAGCCTAATTCCAGCCAATCTGGTGGGACGCCAGGACGCCGGGTGTAGCCCAGATTAGTTGACGACCGCGATTCTCTTCTGCCACGCTTTACCTGCGGCGCACCGTGCAACGGCCGGACGAACCGGCCTGCGGCGCGCTGCATGAGGCAGATGCGGGAGTGCGTGTCATGACTGATGAGAGCGAAGGGAGCCGGGTGCACCGCCATCCGGACGCGGTGGACTGTCTGGAGGGCCTTCCCGAGGACGGGGCGGCCGTGCGCCCGCCGCTGGTCCGCAGGCACGCGGACGGGCTCACCCGATACTGGACCGGGGACGGCCAGGTGCGGAGCCGCGACGTCGCGGGGGACGGCACGCCGGATGCGCTTCTGGAGGCGGTCCCGTCGGAGTTCGGTCCGCTGCTGCCGCGGCTGGCGGCGGACCTGGGCTCGGGCGCGCCCGGCCTGGACGGCGGCGGGCGCGCGCTCCGGGACGCCTCGCCGGGCGGCGGCGCGGCGGCGCTGAAGCTTCTGCCGGGCGGCTGGACGCGACGCTGCCGGCGCCGGAGTGCGGGGCCTGCGGCAGGCCGATGGCCCGGCACGGGACGAGGAGGAAGGCCTGGCTCACGCGGCTCGGCCGGGCCGGGGCGGAGCGCGCGCATTTCCGCTGCCGGTCCTGCGGCGAGGGATGCCTGCCGCTTGACCGGGCGCTGGGGCTGGAGGACGGGACGGTGACGCCGGGGATGGCGGGCGTCATCGCGGAGACGGTGCCGCTGATGGGCTCCGGGGCGGCGAGCCGGCATGTCGCGAACCTCGCCGGTGTGGACGCGTCGCCGGGCGCGCTGCAGCGCCGGGCGCTGGAGCCCGTCGGGGCGGCGGCCCGCTCCGGGCGCGGGGAGGTCGTCGACGCCAGGCCGCTGGAACCGCGCATGTATCTTTCCATCGACGGCACCGGCGTCCCGATGCGCAGGGAGGAGACCGGGGGCGTTCGCGGCAGGCAGGCCGACGGCACCCCGGAGACGCGCGAGGCGAAGCTCGCGGTGGTGTACACGGCCGAGGGACGTGATCCCGGGACCGGCGCGGCGGTGAAGGACCGGCGCGGCGGGTCGTTCAGCTGCCTGATCGACAGCGCGGCGGCGCCGTCCGGAGGCCGGGAGGCCTCGGACTTCGCGGCGCGGCTCGACCGGGAGGCCCGGCGGCGTGGGCTGCACGACGCCGCCGGGCCCGTCGTCGTCTCCGACGGGGCGGACTGGATCCCGAACGCCTGCGACGGGCTCTTCGGGGGGCCGCAGGGTCACGTTCGTGCCCGGCCTCCTGCACTGCCTGGAACGCGCCTCCGACGCGGTGAAGGCGATCCTGCCGGCGGGGGCGGAGCGGGACCGGCGGTTCGCGGAGGTGAAGGCGGACGTCAGGGCGGGCCGGGCGGCGAAGGTGGTCCGGGAGCTGGCACCCTTCAGGGACCGGCACGAGGACGTGGAGGCCTGCTGCCGCCATTTCGGGAGGAACCCCGGCCGGATGCGGTACGGCGGGTTCCGGGAGCGGGGCCTCCAGGTCGGGAGCGGCGTCGTCGAGGGCGGATGCCGGCAGTTCGGGCTGCGGCCCAGGCGCTCCGGCGCCCGCTGGCCGGAGAGGGGCGCCAACGCCATGCTGGCGCTGAAGGGCTGCGCCATGAACCTCCGGCTGCCCGACCTGCTCGAATGGCGGACGAATCAGGCCATCGCCGCATGAGCAACTAATCTGGGCTACACCCCAGGACGCCACCGCCCTTGCCCGGAATTCATGTCCGCGCTAGAAATGCACCATGCCTGTCGAAACCCGCGACATCCATCCGCTCCTGCGAGGAGCACCCGGAACAACGGAGTTCCAGAAGCTGCGTAAGCGAATCGTGCGGGAGACGAGGGAGGCGATCGAACGTTACGGAATGGTCGAGCGCGGCGCGCGCTGGCTCGTCTGCCTCTCTGGCGGCAAGGACAGCTACACGATGCTGGCCGTGCTGCATGAGCTGAAGTGGCGTGGACTTCTGCCGGTCGATTTACTCGCATGCAATCTTGACCAGGGCCAGCCCGGATTCCCCGCGACGGTGCTACCGGAATTTCTCGAAAAGGCCGGAGTCGCCCACCGAATCGAATATCGAAACACCTATTCCGTGGTGACGGCCAAAGTATCGGCGGGCAAGACCTATTGTGCGCTCTGTTCGCGACTACGCCGGGGAATCCTATATGGAATCGCGCGCGAGGAAGGCTGCAGTGCCGTCGTGCTGGGCCATCATCGTGACGATATCCTGGAAACCTTCATGCTTAACCTGTTCCATGGGGCTCGTCTGGCCACCATGCCTCCCAAACTGGTCAACGAAGACGGTGACCTGTTCGTCTATCGCCCACTCGCGCACGTGGCGGAGGCCGACTGCGACCGGTTCGTAAGGGCAATGAAGTATCCTGTCATTCCCTGCGACCTCTGCGGGAGTCAGGACGGACTGGAACGCCCAAAAATCAAGGCGATGCTGGATCAATGGGAAGCCAGCTATCCGGGACGCAGACAGAAGCTGTTCCGTGCGCTGATGAATGCCCGCCCTTCGCACCTGCTCGACCAAGGTCTCTTTGATTTCGCGGGCTTGACACGGACGGCGGGCGGCCTCTCACCAGCCGGTAACGGGCCGGCCTGACCGAACCGGGTAAACCCGGTCCCGGCCATAACCCGAAAACGTCACGCGGCTTGGAAAGATACCCTCTCGCGGGCCAAGCATAGTCTGGCTTTGCCCTTGACCTTTTGCGATATGGACTGTTGAACCTCCCCTGATCATTGGTAGCGGAACGGCGGTGCCGTATGGACGATCAGAACAAGAATCTCATCATGGCCACGGCCCTGAGCTTCATGGTTATCCTGGTCTGGTTCATCCTGTTTCCACCGGAGGAGCCACCCGCCGAGCGGGAATCCGTCGCCCCCCCACGGGCGGAGACGCCAACCGCCCAAACCGCGGAAGCCATCGATGATACGGCTAGGACAGCGCCCGAAATCGGAACGGCCATTTCGCCGGAATCCCCCCGCATTCCGATCCAGACGGACAGACTGGAGGGTTCGATCGCCCTGAAAGGTGGTCGCATCGACGACCTGAACCTTAGGGATTACCGCGCCAACCTCGCCGAGGACAGCGGCCTCGTCTCCCTCCTGAAACCCGCGGAAACCGAAGCCGCCCATCTGGCGCTGTTCGGCTGGGCACCAGGCGGAGACCTTGACTGGGATGACGTTCCCGATGCGCAGACATCCTGGTCAGCCCCAACGGGAGCGGTGCTCACCACCGACAGTCCACTGGTACTGGTATGGACCAACGAGAAAGGGATCACATACACGCGCACCATATCGATCGACGAGGATTTCCTGTTTACCGTCACCCAAAGCGTACGGAATGGCAGCGACACCGATATCCGGCTGGCACCCTATGGGATGCTGCGTCGCTATGGTGAACCGCAGGATCTGACCGGCTTTTTCATCATCCAGGAAGGTCCGATCCGCCAGTCGGGCGAGGAGATGAGCGAATTCAGTTATGGCGATCTGCGCGATTTCGACCGCGACGAACGCTGGGGGGCCCATTCCGAGGTTCTGGAGATAGCTGGAAACGGCTGGCTGGGCTTCACCGATCACTACTGGATGACCACCCTGGTGCCCCCAAACGAGGCGTCATTCACCTCGGTTCTGAAATATGACGCCAATATGGACGTATACACAGCGGAAGCGCGCTATCCGACCATCACGTTGTCAGCGGGAGAAGCCGCGGACGTCACGACACGGCTGTTCGCGGGCGCGAAGGAATGGGAAGCGATCCGCGCCTATGAGCGACAGAACGGGATCTACCGGTTCATCGACTCGATCGACTGGGGCTGGTTCTTTTTCCTGACCAAGCCGATATTCGCTGTACTGCACTGGCTGAACGAACTGATCGGAAACATGGGATGGGCCATTATTGGCCTGACGCTCATCATAAAGGCTGTGCTCTTCCCTCTTGCCTTCAAGTCCTATGTCTCGATGGCAAAGATGAAAGAGCTGCAGCCCGAAATGGTCAAGATTAAGGAGCGCGTGGGAGACGACCGCCAGAAGATGCAGCAGGAAATGATGGCCCTCTACAAGAAAGAGAAGGTCAATCCGGCTTCGGGCTGCCTCCCCATTCTCCTGCAGATCCCGATTTTCTTCTCTCTCTATAAGGTCATTTTCGTCACGATCGAGCTTCGCCACGCCCCCTGGCTTGGCTGGATCCGGGATCTCTCTGCACCTGATCCCTCGTCAATCCTGAACCTGTTCGGCCTGCTGCCCTATTCGACGCCTGATCAGGGATCCATATTTTTCATCTTCTCACTTGGTGTGTTGCCGATCCTGCTCGGTATCTCCATGTGGCTTCAGCAGAAGCTGAATCCGGCACCCACGGATCCCACGCAGGCGATGATTTTCGCTTGGATGCCGTGGGTGTTCATGTTCATGCTGGGCACCTTTGCCAGCGGATTGATCATCTACTGGATCGCGAACAACATGATCACGTTCGCACAGCAGTATCTGATCATGAGAAGTCAGGGCTACCGACCGGACGTCTTCGGCAACATCATTGCAGGCTTCCGGCGAAAACCGAAGATCGAGGAAAAATGAATGGCTTCATAGCGGAGATCTGGCGCCATCCGGTAAAGGGCCACGGGCGGGAGAAGTTGGAGCGCGTCCAGTTGACGGAAGGCGAATGCATTCCGTGGGACCGTCGCTGGGCGGTCCTGCATGAGACTGCGATGTTTGATGACGCGAATCCCGAGTGGAAACCCTGCACGAATTTCTCGAGGGCCAGCAAAGCGCCGCTTCTGCAGGCCGTTACAGCCCGTTCCGACGTCGTCAGACATCGGATAGCCTTCAGTCACCCGCGCCTTGACGATCTGACGGTCGATCCTGATGACAGGCGCGACGCGGACCGCTTCATAAACTGGGTTCGGCCGCTCAGTCCGGCAGACAGAGCCCGTCCCGAACGCCTCGTTCAGGTGCCGGGAAGGGGCATGACAGATACGGACTATCCCTCCGTTTCAGTTATCAATCTCGCCAGCCACGCCGAGGTTTCGCGGAAAGTCGGCCGCGAAATCTCCCATCTTCGCTGGCGCGGGAACATCGTGCTCGACGGACTGGACCCGTGGGAAGAGACGCGCTGGCCGGGCCGCAGGCTGGTCGCGGGCCGAACCGAACTTGAAATCGTGGAACCCACCGTCCGATGCATGGCAACCGCCGCGAGCACCCGTACCGGTCTTCGCGACGCCGATGTTCTCGGTGCGCTGCAGGCCGGATGGGCGCACATGAGTATGGGTGTCTACGCAAGGGTGACCCAAACGGGCGAACTGCGCTGTGGCGACAGGATTGAACCTGTCTGATGAAGATTGATTTCCCGGTAACCGAAATCGAGGATCCCGCAAAGATCGAGGCGGGTCGACGCCTGTTCTCAAAGACAGCCGCGTTCGTCACGGGCGCCGCCACATTGGACGGCCTGCCGCCGGCCGACCGGATCGAGGTCTGTTTCGCGGGAAGGTCCAATGCCGGAAAGTCATCTCTTATCAACGCGCTGACCGGTCGAAAGTCTCTGGCGCGGACATCGAACACACCAGGCCGGACGCAGCAGATCAATTTCTTCGACCTTGGCGGGCGGCTCAATCTGGTCGATCTGCCCGGTTATGGCTTCGCCCGGGCACCGATAGAAGCCGTCGAGCGGTGGAACCGGCTCCAGAGGGATTTCCTGGCCGGGCGCCCCAATCTGCGGCGGGCTTTCGTCCTTCTCGATGCGCGGCATGGCGTGAAGAAAGCGGATGAGGAGATCATGCGGCTTCTGGACAGATCGGCCCTCACATTCCAGGCTGTGCTTACAAAAACGGACAAGGTCAGGCATGACGCACTTGGAGGCATCCTGGGTAACGTGCGAAGCGAACTCGGCCGACATCCTGCGTCGTTTCCGGGTATCGTACTCACGTCCGCCGAAACAGGCGACGGAATCGAGATCCTTCGCGCGGTGATCGCCGACATTGAATAGGACGGGCACGGTCGCTAGAAACCACGGGACCCGAATGTTCCACCCGGAAAGACATGCGATGAACCACGACCGGTCGGCGACCGCGCGAACGCTGAACAAGGCCCTGCCCTACCTGCAGCGCTATGATGGGGCCACCGTGGTCATCAAGTTCGGCGGGAACGCGATGGGTGACGACGCGGCGATGCGGAGTTTCGCGCGCGATATCGTGCTGATGGAGCAGGTAGGCATCAAGCCGGTGGTCGTGCATGGCGGCGGTCCCATGATCGACGAACAGCTTGCGCGCCTCGATATACGATCGGAGTTCGTCGGCGGGAAACGAGTGTCTTGCGCCGCCACCGTCGAAGTGGTCGAGATGGTGTTATCAGGTCTTGTCGGCAAACGCATCGTGCAGGCGATCAATGCTGAGGGTGGGCGTGCGTTGGGCCTATCGGGCAAGGATGCATGCCTGATGGTCTGCACTCAGGCCGATCCCGAACTGGGCTTTGTCGGCAAACCGTCTGAGATCGACCCGACCATCCTGCGCGACCTCGGGGATGTTGGAGTGATTCCCGTAATCGCGCCAGTTGGTATGGGGCGCGAAGGCGAAACATACAACGTCAACGGAGATACGGCCGCGGGAGCGATCGCTGCCGCGCTTAAGGCGGACCGACTGCTGCTTCTCACGGATGTGGAAGGCGTGAGAGGAGCGGACGGCAACCTGATCTCGCAGCTTACCCGGGCACAGGTCGATCAGCTGGTCAGAGGGCATATAATATCGGATGGTATGATCCCGAAGACCGAAACCGCTCTTGAGGCCATGGCAGACGGTGTACGGGCAGTGGTGATTCTGGATGGCAGGGTGCCAAATGCATGCCTGCTCGAGCTCTTTACGGAACATGGTGCGGGAACACTGATCAAGGGCTGAAGCGCGGTGGAGCGGCAAGTCGGTGGACCAGACCCGACCTGGCACTCCCTAAGCAACCCACACCAAGACCGTAGGCGGAATCACCTTGTTGAGAGATTGAACAAAGAGCCAGGCGGTCTCCCCGGATGTGACATATCCCAGCCAACCTCAGCTCCGGACAGTGGGAGCCGGACTGCCCTAGAAAAGACCACATGGAGCGATATGGATGATCGATGAGCGGATATGGAACCGATCCGACGGGCTGGAAGCGGGTGTTGACCGATCCTACTCCCGTCCCCGCCTTTCCAGGCCATTGTGCAGACGCATTGAACGCCGGTGCCGGATTGAATGTCGTGGCAGGCCATGGATTCTCCGACACCATTGACGACAGGCATATCAGGGCGGTGCGTCACATGGCGGGTCTGTCCGCCATACGGGAAAACGGTCGCCCGGAGGACCGATCGACATTTCATTTGAGGACATCCGAGCCATGGTACGACGCCTGATCCTGGTCCGGCACGCCAAGTCCAGCTGGGACAGCGGTGAACTCGACGACCACAAGCGACCGCTGAACTGCCGGGGAGAGCGGTCGGCGCTGATGATCGGCACATGGCTGCGCGGGAAAGGCCGCGTGCCTCAGCGGGTACTTTCCTCGGATTCGACCCGCACGCGCGAGACATGGCGACTTATCGAGAAAGAGTTGAGGTCGGGTGCCGAAGAGCATTGGATTCGGGATCTTTACCATGCCGACGCACAGACCATGCTGGAAGCGCTACGTTCGGCGGGAAACGCGTCCAAAATCATGATGATCGGTCATAACCCGGGAACCGCGATTTTCGCCAACATGCTTGTTGAACACCCGCCTCCGCATCCACGGTACCGGGACTACCCGACAGCCGCGACCTCTGACATCGTATTCGCCGCCTCTCGGTGGATGGATGTCGACTGGGGGTCGGGAACAGTCATCGACTTCGTGATTCCGAGAGAGCTTGGCGTCTGACATTGCGGGCCAAATCCGCATAACATTCGCACTATCGCCCGTCCGACGTCCGAAGTTTCCGGTGGGGGTCGCCACCGCTACCATTCGTTTCCACTTGAGACAGTCACCCCATGCACTCGGTCGGCTGAGGTGATTGTTCATGGCGGTACCAGACGCATGGATATGCGGCCTATTGTATTTGGCAACTCACTCGAGCTTCTTGCAAAACTCAGCGGTCAGGCGGTTTATCCCCGCCGGGAAAGGTACGGCATCCTGATACACGCTTTTCATTTTCAAGACCCCGGCGCCACCACCTTTATGCGGCCCTGATCTCCATCATCCGGTCAATCCGAGAAACGGACACGCTGTTACAGGGACAGCTCCCCGACCCAAGAGACGGAACGCCGTCACGGCTGGATGCCGTCACCTGCCCGCGCCATCGGGCCAGAGCGCGGCGAGCGGGAAGCTGACCGCGTCAAACGGAGGCTGCGATACGGGCACGTCACCGGCCAGCGTCGCCATCAGCGACCAGTGTCCCCCGTGCGGCACAAACACCTCCAGCGTCTCTGCGGCGGGATCCACGAACCAGAGATGGGACACGCCCTCGCGGGCATAGATGGCGCGTTTCTCGTTGCGGTCAATGAGCCGGGTGGACGGCGAGAGCACCTCACAGATCCAGTCGGGCGCGGTTTCAAAGTAGGCGGCGTCGGGATAGTCCGGCATGGTCCCACGCCGCCAGCCGGCCAGGTCCGGCACCACGATGTCGCTGCCCAGATGCAGTTCGGGCTCATGGACAATCCACCAGCCGCCGGGACCGCCGCGGCCCCTGTCAAATGGTCCGACAAGTTCTCCGCCGAGAACCGAACTCGCCCGCGCATGGCGCGAGGCGGGTCGCGGCTGGGTGTGGAGCGTGCCGGCGAGCACTTCGGCCACCATATGGGGCGGCGCGTCGAGAACATCCTGGTACGTGGCGGCCCTTTGCGCCCGATCTAGTGCGGCCGTTTGCATAATATGCTCCTTGATATTTCAATGGACATCTTCCTTCACCTGAGGGAGGCGTTCTCGGAGATTGGACAGGGGTATAATAAAATTTCAAGAAAATCAAAAATGAGGTCTGCCCCAACCATCCCACAAGGTCGGGCCGGTGCCCAGAAGCTCAGTTACGTGGCAAGCGAAGACAGCCCCATGAATGTCAGAGTGCGCCGGGACGCCGGCCGAGACCCCTTCGAAAACACACCGAGGCGGGTTCATTTCGGCCCCCGGCGAATTCCTTCGAGCAGCTTAAAGCTCTTTCAAGACCGCCTGGAGATTGGGAGTGTGGGGCTCAGAGGAGGGCGACAGCACCCACGACAATCGCGGTGTAGGCCAGGACCAGCCCGATGATCCAGCGCTGGTTCTGCTTGTCGCGTTGCGCCGCGTCTTCGCGAAAACCTGCCATCTCCGCTCGCGTCTGAGCGAGGCTTGCATCTATGCGTGATTCTAGGGCGTCATTCTTCGTACGGATCGCTTTCATTTAACCCTTGATTTCGGCGATTGCGATCGTGTTCTGTTTGTCGTCATCCGTCCTCCCAACCTAAGCCCTAGATCCCGTGGGGTCAACGGCATGGCAGCTCATCGATATTTCCGGAAGAAGGTGACGAACGTCTTCTCGGTCCCCTTCGCATTGAGCGAGATGGCCTTTTCCCGGCACCAGCCGCGGAACCTCTCTGCGACCAGGTCTCCGTCCGGCATTGGAACCTTCACGATGTTCTTCTTGAAGACCGGACCCCAGTAGCGATCGAAGGAAATGCCCTCCGCGGGGAAGATGATCCGGCCCGCCGGTGTTAGCTTCCGGGTGTCGGTTGCCTCCCTCCCAATCGAAATCAAAGCCAAGATGGATCTCGGCCTCGAAGTCAGCGGTGAAGTAGAGACCGATCACTTTTGCGGCCGCGCTTCTCCGGGGCTCATTTGACCGCGAACCCGCACTCGCGACCTCGCGATAAGCCGGTTCCAGAACCGTGCGCCGGGGATTTTGTGAAACCGATCCAGATCTACGCGCCATTCGCCAACACTTTGGTGCGATTTGGCGATCTCGAATAGCCGCCAGGAATAGAGCGAGCACAGCGTCGCGGGCTGACTGAGGTGGTAGGTTGTAAAGTGCCTTTGGCGGGCAACCGGAAGGGGCATGATCTCATGGGTGAAATTAACGGCCTATTTCCCCTTTCTGGTCCATGTACTGGACGCTTGAGATCCTGCGCATTCTGATGACTTTTACTTTTTGGCCCTCGGCACCGTAGTATTCGAGATGACGGACATGCCGTTGCCACAACCGTTCTTGCGCCTCGCGAAGTTGGTCGTATGCTGTGTTGGTATCGATCTTGAATTGTTAGGCAAAATCGAGCGCCCGGATCTTGATCGGTTTTCCGGCCCGGGCACGACTCCGAAGCGCAGACTCGGACCTACTCGGAGCGTGATCGAAGGCAAGATCATTTTTCCGCCGTGCCGCTGAAATCTACCCGGGTTTCACCTTCACCTGCCTGAGAAATGGCCGCACGGGCACTCGGGGGCACTCGGGGCCGGGAGTGCAGGAGGTTCATCGGGATGGTAAAGGAGGCACTCCAAGATCCGTCAGAAACATGTTGTGTTTCGCGGTTGATCCCTGAATCCGTTCCTCAATTCTGACCAGTTCCCGGTGCGTGGCTTGCAGGTCGATTTCGGCTTCCGGCTCGGCCGTGCTGACATAGCGGGAGATGTTAAGGTTGAAGTCGTTTGCCGCGATCTCATCCATCATCACGCGTCTGGCGTACCGCTCAACCTTCTCCGGACGCTCCCGGTAGGTGTCGACGATCCCCACTATATGCCCGTCGGACAGGGAGTTCTGCCGCCTGCCCTTCTCGAAATGCTCGGATGCGTTGATGAACAAGACGTCATCCGGCTTCCTGCATTTCTTCAGGACAAGAATGCAGACCGGAATACCGGTCGAGTAGAACAGGTTCGCAGGAAGGCCGATGACGGTGTCGATGTGCCCGTTGTCGAGAAGCCTGCGGCGGATTCCGGCCTCTGCGCCACCACGAAACAGCACGCCGTGCGATACGATTATGGCCATCACGCCGTCGTCCTTGAGGTAGTGGAAACCGTGCAGCAGGAACGCAAAGTCCGCCGCCGACTTCGGGGCTAGCCCATGATTCCTGAAGCGCATGTCCTCAGCCGCCTCCCCGTTCGGGTCCCAGCGGTAGCTGAACGGCGGATTGGCCACGACCGCGTCGAACTGCGGTTTCCTCGCCGGATTCGTCTCACGGAGCATGTCCCAGTCGTTGGTCAGGGTGTCGCCATGGAAGATCTCGAACTCGGTGTCCTTCACCCCGTGCAGCAGCATGTTCATGCGTGCGAGGTTGTAGGTTGTGACGTTCTTCTCCTGCCCGTAAATCCTGCCAATGCCGTGCGGCCCCATGCGATTGCGCACGTTGAGCAGCAGCGAACCCGAGCCGCAGGCGAAGTCCAGCACGCTCCCGAGGTGATTCCGCCTGCCCGTCTTGGGCTCCTGGCCGTCGAGCGTGATGATCTCGGACAGGATGCCCGATATCCGCTGAGGCGTGTAGAACTCGCCCGCCTTCTTTCCCGACCCCGCGGCAAACTGGCCAATCAGGTACTCATAGGCATCTCCCAGGGAGTCACTGTCCGTGGAGAACGCCGCCAGACCCTCGGCGATCTTCGTGATGATCATGCAGAGCTTCGCGTTCCGGTCCGGGTAGGTCTTGCCGAGCTTTTCCGAGCCGAGATTGATTTCCGAGAAGAGCCCGGAAAACGTGCTCCGGAAGGATTCGTTCTCGATATACCTGAAACTTTCCTGCAACGTGCTGAGCAGTTCCCTGTCCTGGGTGCGGGCCATGTCGGCAATGCCTGTCCAGAGATGCTCGGGGCGGATGACGTAATGCGCCTTGAGCCGCATCTGATGCTCGAATGCCGGAACGTCACCGGGATTGCGGTCGTACCAGACAGACAGGGGCGGCCTACCTCCGCAGCCGTCCGTGCACGGGTAGTCGCGCCCGAGCTCCTTCCTCGTGGCCTGCTCATAGTTGTCCGAGAGGTAGCGGAGGAACAGGAACGCGAGCATGTAATCGCGGAAGTCATCCGCGTTCATCGCTCCGCGGAGTTGGTCCGCGACGGCCCAGAGCGTCTGGCCAAGCTGTTTATGTTGGTTCTCCGTCATGGGTTAGCCCGCGTGGGTGACAAACGCAAAATGTGCGTTCAGTTTTTCAAGAATCTCGTCAAACAGCGCCAAGCTGTCCGGGACCAGCAGGTCTGATTCATAATGGTAGACATTCTTGTGGGCGAGCGTGTGCACGATGCGGGCGACCTCCTCAGCGTCCTCGAAGCCGACGCGCTCGAGTGCATAGCTGATCCTGCCGGTACCGAGGAACGACGCCACGGTCTCCAGAACCTGGCGGAGAAGAGCCAGGTGGTGCGCACGGACATCGCCCTGATCCCGGGCATGCTCGAGCGTTTGAAGGCCTCGCAGGTGATAGAGGAACACGTCGCTCCTGTGGGTCTCCAGCAGAACTTCGCCATGCCTGCCGCTCAGGATGCTCGCCTTTGTCCTCGGCCAGAACATGTCGCTTTTCTCGCCCTTCTTCAACCAGTCGAACAGGATGGAGAACAGTCCGACGTGATGGGTGGCGATGATGATCTTCCGTTCGCCGAAGTGCTCCTCGATCAGTTCGCGCAGCATCGATGCGGTCACGAAGATGTTGTGATCATCGAGACTTGAGACCGGATCGTCGATGAATATGTGCCGGGTCTGCTCGTCCGCCCAGCCTTCCACTTCCATCATCGCAAGAAAGAAGCACCAGACGAACACCCGTTCTTCGCCGCGGGAGATCTTCATCGGAGGAACGTCCCCGGGCTGCCTGCCCATGGGAAAGAACGAGATGGACTCGATCCCCTGTTCCGCATCCTGATGCATCGAGAAGCGGAAGTCAAAGCCGGGCCTGTACGCCCTCAGCTTTGCGTGGATGACGTCCTCGTTCAGGTCGGCGTGCAGCCTGCTGAGACTGCCTGGAAGCACGGTAAGCCGGACGTTCGCCCCATCGTGTTCGATGTCGTTATCCCAGACGAATGGGTCCTCACTGTATGCATTATAGTAAATGCACGTGTGGGTTCCATCGTCTTCTTTGGTCACGTCTTTGTAGGCGACCGAAAGTCGGGTTTTGCCTACGGCATTGAACCCGTAGAGCAACTGGATTTGGCAAGGATCATCCCGCATCTCGGACGCAATGTCCTCGAAAGCCGTCATTTTGTCTCCAGATTGGGGAAGAGCTGCTGCATCAACCCTTTCTTATGCCGCCGCAACGCTTCGAGCTTCTGTCCCTGCGTCGCGATCAGCTTGTCCAGCGAGCCGAGGCAGTCGGCTATCTTCTGCTGCTCGATGCGCGAAGGGTAGACCAACCAGACTTTCGACAGCTGCTTCGGGTAAAGGTGAGCGACAGTATCGCCCTGAGCCATGCGTGCGATCTTGAAGCGAAGCGGGCCGTTTAGCAGATAGCTAAAGAACGGGCCATGCAAGTCTGAGCGCAGAACATTCAAATCGCTTCCCAGCGCCACACCATCTATCAAGACACAAGAAGCCCTGGCGATATCAATCCGAGTCTCTCCAGAGGCAGGGACAATGACATCTTCAGCCAAGCTGAGCATGAGATCGCATTGTGGTAGATTCGTTTGGGACACCACCTTGTGAATTACCTCGCCGTAGTGTGTGTAAAGTTCCGCATATCTGATACATGGAATGGATCCATTCTTAGTGATGTCTGCCTTGGCGATACCCTTTCCTTTTCTGATGCTTGCCACATTGCCGATTTGGTCGCGTCTCCAATCACCAGCACGCTGGAATTCCGGAAACCGCAGGCGCGGCACCGTTTCACCGGGCCGGGGAAACAGCCGCTGCATCAACCCTCGCTTATGCCCCCGCAATACTTCGAGCCTCCTTCCCTGCACCGCAATCAGGTCGTCCAGCGAACCGAGGCAGTCAGCTATCCTGTTCTGTTCTGCAGGCTGGGGAATGCCGAAATCTTTACTTGCGAGGAAGTTCCAGTCAGCACGGGGCATTCTCGAACCCGAAGAGATATTTGCCAATTGGGCAAATCGTTCTGTTTGTACAAAGTGGAATAGGAAAGCGCTGGAAACCACTGTGCTTCGAAGCACCCAAATTTCGGATGTACAAATTCCATTGAAAGTAGGCCGCGCGAATTTGCGCAGATACGGACGCAGCTTTCCATATAGGACATCGCCGGCTTGGAAACGCGTTTTAAGGCTCATGTGCTCTTTGAGTTCAGAGATGCCAAGTATCCGCCCGGTATCCGACTCGATATTTTCAAGTTCAATCAAATAAGGGGTTTCGTTATAAGTCTTCGGATCAAATGTTTCATTACCCCCCCGTGAAACAACGTCTCCCAAATTCCTTGTCTTCCACGCCGCGCTGTCCCGAAACTCCGGAAACCGCAGGCGCGGCACAAGGTGTGATGGCTTGTCGGCCTTCATAGTGCTTGTCCCCGCCCGTAAGCGTCGAGACCGGAGATTTCTCTGCCGTGGGCGCGCTTGTTCAGGAGTGGAACGAGCTTGGCCATGAGCGCGAGCTCCCGTTCACGGCGCTCCCGCCAGCCGAGGCCGAGCGGCTCCAATAGATCGGTGAGCTTCTCGCCGTCGAAGATCATGCGCTGAAGGATGGCGTCGACGAAGGCCGCGAGCGACTCCTCCGTCAACCCGTGGGTTCGGGCAAGGTCCGCGATCTCCTTGGCCCTCCGGTCGGCCTTGAACCGCTCGTATCCGGCACGGATCGCTGCCTCGTCGAGGCCTTCGCCCTCCCTGAGTGATCGGACGTACTCGGTGATCTCGTCCCGCTCGTCGATGAACTTGGCGTCGGATTGGATCAGCCCGATAAGCTGCTCGCGGCTTATCTTCAGCTTCTTCGGATCCTGACCCGAGTATCCGGCGATCAGCTTCATGATATAGTCGTAGTCGATCACGGCGGAGGCGAACAGGACGAGCTCGAAATCGAGCTGATCGACATCGGGTTGGACTGTCTCGCCCTCGTCAGGGGTACCCTGACGCTCCCTGAGGCGCCGGACCGTTTCGATGTATTGCCCGCGGAAGGCGCGGAGGTCGTCTTCGGGCAGGATCCGCTCGATCCGGTCCCGCTGCTCGTCGGTCAGGTCGGTGTATTGGCTGAGCTGCGTCCTGAGCCGCTGGACCTCCCTGAACCGGTTGATGAACTGAACGCGTGCCTCGTCACCCATGAGGCTGCGCACCTGAGCGGGCGCGGCCTGAAGGTGCTGCGAACGGAGGAAACGGCCAAGGTCTTCGACGGCCGTCTCAAAATCGTCTATGACCGCGGGGGCCTTTTCTGCCAGCCAGATCTCACGGGCGCGCCCGACCTGGAAGCCGGAGAACAGAGCGATGGCCTCGTCGACATTGTCCCGCTGCTGGCGGAAGTCGAGGATATGGCCGTGCGGCTTGGTGGCATTGAGAATGCGGTTGGTGCGGGAGAACGCCTGGATCAGGCCGTGGTGCCTGAGAGGCTTGTCGACATAGAGCGTATTGAGGAACCTTGCGTCAAAGCCTGTAAGAAGCATGTCGACAACAATGGTGACGTCGACCTTCTCCTCCCCCTTGCCTGGAAGGTCTTGGTTGGGGAACCGCTGGTCCTTTATGCGTTGCTGGATGTCCTGGTAGTAGAGATCGAAGTTATTAAGGTCGTGGTTCGTGCCGTACCTCTGGTTGTAGTCGTTGATGATGGCCTTCAGCGCGGCCTTCTTGCCCTCGGGATCGTGCCGGTTGTCCTCTTTCTCCTGAGGCAGATCCTCCTGGATCTGCCGGACGTCCCTGTTGCCTTCCGCGGGCGGCGAGAAGACGGCGGCGATCTTGAGAGGAACGAACTCTGGGTCGTCGGCTTGACGCCCGGCTTGCAGCACCCTGAAGACTTGCCAGTACTCGATGGCGTCGTTGATGGAAGCGGTGGCCAGCAGTGCGTTGAAACGTCGTCCGCCGGTCACGGCATCATGCTTCTCGATGATCGCCTGGACGACCGCCTGCTTGGATAAAGTATCTCCGGGCCTGGAAGCCGGAGCGTCCCTTAGCCTGTAGTAATCAACGTTGAAGCGAAGAACGTTCCGGTCCTCGATCGCATCCGTGATGGTGTAGGCGTGGAGCTGTTTCTCGAAGAGATCCTTGGTGGTTCGAAGGGCGGCGACACCTCCCTGAATCCGCCTGACCGTAGCGTTGGCCTCGAAGATCGGTGTGCCGGTGAAACCGAAGAACTGCGATTTCGGGAAGAACTCCTTGATGGCCCTGTGGGTCTCGCCGAACTGCGATCGGTGGCACTCGTCGAAGATGAAAACCATCCGCCTGTCACGGAGCGGTTCGAGCCGCCGTTGGAACGTCGACCGTCCCTGACCCGTGTTTTGCCTGTCGCGTCTGCGGTTCTCGTCGAGCGCGAGTCCGAGTTTCTGGATTGTCGTGACGATGACCTTGTCAGCGTGGTCGTCGGACAGGAGGCGGCGGACAAGCGCTGCAGTGTTGGTGTTGTCCTCGACGCAGTTCTCCTGGAACCGGTTGAACTCCTCACGGGTCTGGCGGTCGAGATCCTTGCGGTCGACGACGAAGAGGCATTTATGGATGGCCCCGTTGGCCCTGAGCAGCGTTGAGGCCTTGAAGGAAGTCAGCGTCTTGCCCGAACCGGTCGTGTGCCAGACGTAGCCGTTGCCGCAGTCCTGGTCGATGCAGTCAATGATGGCCCTGACGGCGTAGATCTGGTACGGGCGCATCATCAGGAGTTTCCGCTCGCTGGCGACGAGGACCATGTACCTGCTGATGGTCTGGCCGAGCGCACACTTGGCGAGGAACAGGTCGGCGAAGTCGTCGAGGTGGGTGATCCTGGCGTTGTCCTTGGTCGCGAACTGGCAGGCCGGAAGGAACTGCTCTTCGGTGTCGAAGGCGAAATGCCGCGGATTGTTGTTGGCGAAGTACCACGTATCCGCACGGTTGCTGACGATGAAGATCTGGACGAAGCAGAGCAGAGTGGTCGTGTATCCGTTGCCGGGGTCGTTCCTGCAGGCGACGATCTGCCCCATCGCCCGCCGGGGGCTGATCCCGAGCGATTTCAGCTCGATCTGAACCACGGGGACGCCATTGATCAGCAGAATGACGTCGTAGCGGTGATGGCTGTAATCCGTATTGATCCGAAGCTGGTTGATGACCTCGAAGTGGTTCTTGCACCAGTCCTTGATGTTGACGAGGGTTTAGTTGAGCGGCGTGCCGTCGTCCCGGATGAACGCTTCCCGGTTGCGGAGAATCCGGGCGGCTTCGTAAGTGTCCGCCGTGACGATCTCCTCCAGAAGTCGCCTGAACTCGCCATCCGTGAGCCTGACACGGTTCAGGGCTTCGAATTTCTCCCTGAAGTTCGCCTCAAGCGCCGCCCGGTCACGGATGTCACGGCGATACTCGTACTTGAGATCCCTTAGCTTCTTGACCAGATCCCTCTCAAGCCCGCTTTCGGGCATGGTCGCATTCATCTCGGAACCTCTCCGCCTTCCGGAAATGTCGCATCAGTCGATCGGCTGCCGTTTACCTTGCATCCGATCAAGTGGTCAAGGAACAGGCGGGTTGGGGTGTGGCGCAGATTTTTTGACGCGTGCTCCATGCTCGTGCCGCATCGTTTTCACTTCCGTTTGACCGGCAAAGATGGCGATTTCGGGTTGCCTCCGGCGAGTGCGAACCGGTCAAATAAGTCGATTGTCAAAAAATCTTGACTACACCGACGGTTGGCGCCGCTTCGCCAGTGCGCAGAGCACCAATACATTAGGGAAGCGGAAAATCTCAAAGTGACCGCTTCAGATAGCTTCTTTTAGCCCGGTTTTGGCCTTATGGATGAACGCCATCGAGGGTTTCTCCCATGACCTCTCCCACAAGCATATGAAGAACGCGGCCAGCGACCCGCTTCGTATGCGGCGCGGCGCCGGGGATTACATTGCGCACAAAACGCCAGCGACGCCCAACTATTCCGGTGGAGCGGGGAGTCGGAGTATCCCGTTGAGATGTGGAAAGGAGGCAGCCATAGGTTTCAGGAAATGGCAGGGGATCGATGGGCCACGGTGGAGGCGATCAGTTCAGCGACGACAGGAGAACGAGCAGAGGTGCCATCGCTGACAGCAAACCGGAAAAACCGGCCGCCCATATTTGGACCTGTCAAAAGGTCATTGAATGGCTCTTTTGTGTGGTCTATATGAAACTAGAAACGGGAGTGTAACATCGTGACACATGACATTTTTGCCAGAACAACCGCCAGCGTGAGCGAACTGAAGAAAAACCCGATGGCAACCGTTGCCTGTGGCGACGGTGCCGCCATCGCCATCCTCAACCGCAATATCCCAGCCTTTTACTGTGTCCCTGCCGATGAATACGCTGCGATGATCGAACGTCTCGAGAATGCCGAGTTGAACGCGCTGGCTGATGCCCGCGCCGATGGCCCCTTCGTGAGCGTCTCGCTGGATGAGCTATGAACTGCAGTTCCACAAAGCGGCGCTGAAAGAATGGCGCAAGCTTGGCAGGACGGCTCAGGAGCAGTTCAGGAAAAAGCTGGCGGAGCGGCTTAATGAGCCGCATGTTCCAGCCGCATTGATCAATCAGGCGCGTAATCGGTACAAAATCAAACTGCGGGCCTCTGGCTATCGGTTGGTATATGAGGTGTATGACACGATGCATGTCGTGAGGGTCATCGCTATTGGAAAGCGCAAGCGTGGTCTGGTCTACCTCAAGGCAGCGGGGCGCTGATCATCGGCGCAACCGCTCACTCCGCGCCATGGTTGCCTTACCCCGAGATACCTGCCTTGCCTCACCGTTTCGGTTGGTGGGGGCTGCCCTCGGCCCCGAATTGGCCCATATCGGTCGAAGCATCATCGGACCTACAGCGGTTTGGTGACAGCGAGAGGGAGCGGGACTGCTGAGCGAAGGTCTTGGCGTCCCCTACCCATTGGCCGCGTCGTAAATCGCCCGTTTAGGTAGTATTCGCATCTCCCGCCGCGCGCGTCCGGTCATATGTCATAACCGGCTACCGTGGCTGATGCTCAGGCTGTAAGTCGATGAAATTCGGCGGGATGTAAAGGGAGGCGGCAATCCAGAGATCCCGCTGGTTCACCAGACAGAGCGAAGGGAGCCGGGTGCACCGCCACCCGGACGCGGTGGACTGTCTGGAGGGCCTTCCCGAGGACGAGGCGGCCGTGCACCCGCCGCTGGTCCGCAGGCACGCGGACGGGCTCACCCGATACTGGACCGGGGGGGCCAGGTGCGGAGCCGCGACGTCGCGGGGGACGGCACGCCGGATGCGCTTCTGGAGGCGGTCCCGTCGGAGTTCGGTCCGCTGCTGCCGCGGCTGGCGGCGGACCTGGGCTCGGGCGCGCCCGACCTGGACGGCGGCGGGCGCGCGCTCCGGGACGCCTCGCCGGGCGGCGGCGCGGCGGCGCTGAAGCTTCTGCCGGGCGGCTGGACGCGACGCTGCCGGCGCCGGAGTGCGGGGCCTGCGGCAGGCCGATGGCCCGGCACGGGACGAGGAGGAAGGCCTGGCTCACGCGGCTCGGCCGGGCCGGGGCGGAGCGCACGTATTTCCGCTGCCGGTCCTGCGGCGAGGGATGCCTGCCGCTTGACCGGGCGCTGGGGCTGGAGGACGGGACGGTGACGCCGGGGATGGCGGGCGTCATCGCGGAGACGGTGCCGCTGATGGGCTCCGGGGCGGCGGGCCGGCATGTCGCGGACCTCGCCGGTGTGGACGCGTCGTCGAGCGCGCTGCAGCGCCGGGCGCTGGAGCCCGTCGGGGCGGCGGCCCGCTCCGGGCGCGGGGAGGTCGTCGACGCCAGGCCGCTGGAACCGCGCATGTATCTTTCCATCGACGGCACCGGCGTCCCGATGCGCAGGGAGGAGACCGGGGGCGTTCGCGGCAGGCAGGCCGACGGCACCCCGGAGACGCGCGAGGCGAAGCTCGCGGTGGTGTACACGGCCGAGGGACGTGATCCCGGGACCGGCGCGGCGGTGAAGGACCGGCGCGGCGGGTCGTTCAGCTGCCTGATCGACAGCGCGGCGGCGCCGTCCGGAGGCCGGGAGGCCCCGGACTTCGCGGCGCGGCTCGACCGGGAGGCCCGGCGGCGTGGGCTGCACGACGCCGCCGGGCCCGTCGTCGTCTCCGACGGGGCGGACTGGATCCCGAACGCCTGCGACGAGCTCTTCGGGGGCCGGAAGGTCACGTTCGTGCTCGACATGTGGCATTCCCTTGAATACGCGTCGGACGCCGTGAAGGCGATCCTGCCGGCGGGTGCGGAACGGGACCGGCGGTTCGCGGAGGTGAAGGCCGACGTCAAGGCGGGCCGGGCGGCGAAGGTGGTCCGGGAGCTGGCACCCTTCAGGGACCGGCACGAGGACGTCGAGGCCTGCTGCCGCCATTTCGGGAGGAACCCCGGCCGGATGCGGTACGGCGAGTTCCGGGAGCGGGGCCTCCAGGTCGGGAGCGGCGTCGTCGAGGGCGGATGCCGGCAGTTCGGGCTGCGGCCCAGGCGCTCCGGCGCCCGCTGGTCGAAGAGGGGCGCCAACGCCATGCTGGCGCTGAAGGGCTGCGCCATGAACCTCCGGCTGCCCGACCTGCTCGAATGGCGGACGAATCAGGCCATCGCCGCATGAGCAACTAATCTGGGCTACACCCCGCCTCGCCGACGCCGTTGACATCGTCATGAACCGTTGGCAGATTCCGCTTGACGTGGGCACCGGATCAATCGGGGTGAACCATATTTCTGCATCGAACCGTTCAGGGAAGCAGAACCGCCTCTGGTGTGCGAGCTCACCTGAATAACCTGCATGCATTGATAGGGAGCCACTGTGGATCAAAGACTGTCGTTGATACAGTACCCATTGAAACTCCAGCCAGTTCATTGTGATCAGCCTTTGGCACATGCTACAGGTCTGCTCTGCTGCCCAAGTGGCCGCACCACTCTTGTGACGAATTGGCACGTGGTGTCGGGCAAGGATGCCTTCACGGGAAAGTCCCTGAGTGAAAGCAGGTCCATGCCCACTAGCCTCAGAATCAGCGTGGCGCTTTGTGAAGTTTAAAGGAAGTTGCTCGAAAAGACTCCGAATGGGAGTAAGGAGACAGAACGGCGGACTCCTCTTCTGCAACCCTGCAACATAGATGTTCCGCTATACAATGACGGCACTCCAAGATGGGTAGAGCATCCAACGTTGGGCAGGATTTGTGATGTGGTTGCGCTGGACATCGACTCCGAATATCGCTCACTCATGTCGAAACTGAATCCGAAGGGCTATCACACGGTGCCAGGAACTACGTGCGAGCCATTTAACACTTGGGTAGATGGCCGGGATGACCTGCAACGTCTGTTTAACAGTATGGAATCCTTCAACCTCGACTCTGATTTGGTGGTAGTCGGCTTTCCCTGCCCGCCTGTAAGTCCACCAACAGTTGTTCCCATGATCAAGCGCG
This sequence comes from Paracoccaceae bacterium, assembly GCA_965221405.1. GTDB lineage: Bacteria > Pseudomonadota > Alphaproteobacteria > Rhodobacterales > Rhodobacteraceae > JAPOUP01. The sequence continues at coordinate 37,239 of CBDCSE010000002.1, forward strand.
GAGCAGTCGCCTCACCTCCTTCTACTGAACTGTACTGCGACGGAACGAGACTACCTGTGTTCTATATGGACATTCTGACCCGGCCAAGGTTTTCCGGGTCTCACGTGTTCTGGAGGTCTACCGGCGTGCTTTTTGAAAAGGCCGGGGATCGAGCAGTCAATCTGTCGAAACTCGATGTGGGTCCAAGATATTCGTTCTTGGGTGAGCCTCTTGCAGAACTCCGCGGTCGAGCGGTTTTTTCCCGTGAAACGGGCTTTTTTCGACGGCTGGCCTGGATATGGAGCCGTCTCTCCTGTATGAAAGGGGTGCGTAAACCACTACATACAGGGAGACGGCCCCATGTCCTTGGGAGAGTTCGTATCAAACGCCCGGCACCATATTCAAGGGGAACTTTTCCCCTTCCTCGCCGATGAGGTCGGCCCGCTGGGGGAGACGCACCGCCAGTTCGTGGCCGTGCTGGACCTGGCGCCGGTCGGGCGGCATCTCCATTACGGCCACCGAGGCGTCGGGCATCCCCCCGCCGACCGGAACGCGCTGGCGCGGGCGTTCGTGGCCAAGGCCGTCGGGGACCTCCCGACCACGGCCGCCCTGACCGGCAGGCTCAGGTACGACCCGACGCTGCGCCGCCTTTGCGGCCGGTCGCCGCGTCTCGGAGGTCCCCGGCGAATCCACCTTCTCCCGGGCCTTCGCGTGGTTCGCGGAGACCCGGCCGCACGGGCGCGTGCACGGGGCGCCGGTCAGGGCCGCCCATGACGGCCCGGCCGTCGGCCACATCTCCCGGGATTCCACGGCGACCGTCGGACGGGGGCGGCCGGCGCCGAAGCCCGAGCCGGCGCCGAAGCCTGAGCGGCGGCGCGGACGCCCCGGGAAGGGCGGGGAGGCCGTGAGGCAGCCCACCAGGCTGGAGAGGCAGCTGAAGGGCGGCATGTCCACGGCGGAGATGGTGGCCGAGCTTCCGAAGGCCTGCGACGTGGGCACCAGGTGCAACGCGAAGGGGTACAAAGAGAGCTGGCGCGGCTACAGGCTCCATATAGACGCGGCGGACGGCGATATCCCCGTCAGCTGCATCCTGACGTCCGCGTCGCTCCACGACAGCCAGGCCGCCATTCCCCTCGCCCGGATGACCGCGGAGCGCCTGGACCACTGCCACGGGCTGATGGACGCGGCCTACGACTCCCGGGAGATCGGCGCCCACGCCCAACTGGCGGGGCGCGTGGCGATAACCGGCGCCAATCCCCGCCGCGACGCGGCGCTGAGGGCGGGCCTCGCGGGGGAGGCGCTCGCCCAGCGCAGCGCGGGCCACGTCCGCCACGACCGCGTGCGCTACAGGCAGCGCTCCGGCGGCGGGCGGGTGAACTCCGCCCCAGGGACCCGTACGGAGGACGCCATGTCCGCGTCCGGGGGCACGCCAGGGTAGCGTGCCACCTGTTCTTCGGCGTGCTCGCCCTGACCGTCCAGCAGCTGATGCGGCCCGTCGTCTGACACCCCGCCAGCGGCAGCGCCGGACGCCGCCGCCCCCGGAGGGGACGGCGCGGACAGCCATGCGCGGACGGCGCCCGAAGGGCGACGGAATGCGACATTCCGCCACACTCCGGCGCACCGGGACGCCCCGGAATCCGGTGCCGGAACCCCGGCGGACGCGCCGGAGGCTGGCCACGGCCGCCGGAACCGCGATAATTGTGCAAGAGGCTCGGGTATCTATAGTTCACGGATCAAAGAGCTGCAAACCAAAGAACACATATATGGGATTTGCTGGACGAAAACTGCCATTGAAGCCGTATGCGATAGCAAAGCTACTCCGGGGAACCCGGCAATCGAACGTCAAAAATCCGCTATTTGATTCGCGGCAGCCGGAAGCACCGTGGTTCGGCAAGGCTTCTGGGTCAGATGCATAGCGCGAACCTCGCGCGGCCGAACCTCATTCAGAGCTGCCGGTGGCGATACCTCACGCGAGTAGTCCAGCTGTCTTGCGGATCGTCGGCGAATGGATATCTGGGCCTTCCGCCTTCGCTGAGTCCCGGGCGCGGGTGCGAGAACTCGCAACTGGCCACGCAGCTGCCCGGGTGCTCAAACGGCTCGGTCTCGGCCTCGCCGAAGCGATGTTCGAATGACCACCGGCCAGCGGTGGAGGTTCCGTCGTGCCACCAGTCCTCGCCGATCGCATAGCGCACGAGCATGCGCATCTGCTCGGCCGCCACCATGTTGCAGAACGCGATGGTATCCGGCGGCACGCGCCAACTTGAAGTTTACAATGTCACAAAGCAAGCATATTTTGTGAACCAGAGGTTAACAGGGGAGGAGGGTGGATGTTTGGACAGCGACTCCGGCTTGCCCGGAAGCGGGCAGGCCTGTCAATGCGGGAGCTCGCCGCCGCGGTGAGTCCGAAGGTGAGCGCTCAGGCGATCAGCAAGTACGAGGCGGGCAGGATGCTGCCGTCCTCGGCCGTGCTGGTCGGTCTCGGGAAGACTCTCGACGTCTCGCTGGACTTCCTGATGAGTGCGCAGGTCGAGGCGCTTGAAGCGGTAGAGTTCCGCAAGCATTCCCGCGCTTCGGCCCGCGATCGTGCAAAGGCCAAAGCGGTCGTGATGGACAACCTGGAACGGTATCTGGCGATCGAGCGCATTCTCGACATCGAAACCAGCGTCGACTGGGTGGAGAGGCGACGCTGCGACAGCGTGGCGAGCGAATCCCAGATCGACGGGAGGGCCGATGAGCTCCGTGGTGCCTGGGATCTCGGCCTCGACCCCATCCCCAGCTTGTGCGAGCTGCTCGAAGGCAAGGGAATCAAGGTGGTGGAGGCCGATCTCCCGGAGAGCATCAACGGGCTCTCGTGCCACGTTCTCCGGGGCGGCGGGATCGTCGCCGAGGCCGTGGTCGTGTCCAGCCGGATCAATGTGGAGCGCAGGCGCTTCACGCTGGCCCACGAGCTCGCGCACAGGATCATCCGCTCCACCGGGAATCCGGCGATCGGCCTAGAACGGGCGATGAGCCGCTTCGCCGGCGCGTTCCTGGTTCCCGGCCAGAGCCTTCGGGAGGAAGTCGGCGCTGACCGGCACAGGATCACCTGCTACGAGATCGTCCGTCTGAAGCACATCTACGGCGTGTCGGCCACCGCCATGCTGATGCGTCTCGGGCAGGTGGGCGTTCTGTCAGAGGGCTCCGTACAGCACGCCTTCGCGACCTTCGCCCGGTCCTGGCGCAGGTCGGAACCGGACCCGATCCAGCCCGATCATGGTTTCGCGGCCTTCGAGAAGCCCCGTCGTTTCAGGCGGCTCGTCTCGCGCGCGCTGGGCGAAGAGCTGATCTCGCCCGTGCGCGCGGCCGCGCTTCTCAACCTGTCGCTCGAATCGGTCGAGCGGCAGATCAGCGGTCCTGCCATCCGGTGACCCGCGCCATCGTCAACGACGCCTCGTGCCTGATCGACCTCCGCAAGGGAGGCCTGCTTGGCGTCGTTTGCGATCTGCCCTATCGACTCGTGATCCCGCTGCCCGTGCGGGTCTCCGAAGTGCTCGACCTTTCGGAGGCCGAATGGCAGGCGCTCGACGCGGCCGGCATGATCACGCACGACCTGACGCCGGAGGAGGTCGGTCAGGCGTTCGTGGTGAAGGAGCGCCATCCGGGTCTCTCTGCGAACGACTGCTTCTGCCTCGTCACGGCAAGGGCTTGTCCCGGCATTCTGCTCACGGGCGACGCTCTGCTGCGCAGGGTTGCCGCGGGACGCGGAATTCGGGTGCATGGCGTGCTCTGGGTGGTCGACGAGCTTGAGGCCGCGGAGGCTTGCAGCAGATCGCTTCTCAGTCGGGCGCTCAAGGCGTGGCAGTCGGACGACACGGTGTTCCTGCCCCTGCAAGAGGTCAGCGCCCGGATTGAGCATCTGGCGGACGCCGGGCCACGGCGGGGGTGAACGGGTCCCCGCTTGGGCCCTGGAAATCGAATGCGAGCAGCCAGTCGAAGTGGAGGGCGCATGACAAGTCGCAGTTCAGAATGGCGCCGATGGGGGCCGCATATTCATGCGCCCGGCACCATCCGCAACAATCAGTTTGGCGCTGCCGATCCTTGGGGTGCCTACCTTACCTCACGCGAAAACGCGACGCCCAAGATCGAGGCCATCGCCATCACCGACTGCTACGTCACGGATATCTACGAAGAATTTCTCAAATATAGGGCGACCAGCCGATTGCCCGGTGTGAAGCTGCTCTTCCCGAATATCGAAATGCGTCTCGATGCGGCAGCGAAGTCGGGCTTCGTGAACATCCACCTCCTGATCAGCCCCGAAGATCCGGATCACCTGTCCGAAGTCACGCGAATCCTGAAACGCCTGCAATTTCATGCCTTCGACGACTGCTTCGACTGCACGCGGGACGAACTGATCAAGCTCGGCAAACGCGCCAACCGGGCAATGTTTATGTCGCCGGAAATTGTGGGCAGTGGGCAGCCTGTGCCAACGCGGCCTTTTGATGCCGCCGGGCGATCAGTTTTGCCGTCCAGAGTCGTTTCTGTTTGCGCCAGCCATAGAGAGCCTTCCGCCCCTGTTCCCCGCGTGACCCGCCCGACCGGGCGATGATGTCACTGTCGAAGGCGTCCGCCACCGCCACCCGCGGATAGAGCGCCAGACCCCGGTCGGAACGGGTCAGCACATAGCGGCACATGTTGTCGACGGGGCAGAAGATCGGATGACGTTGAGCCAGTAGGGCCCTGGCTCCCTCGCGGCTCCAGACCATGGCGTGGGCGAGCATCGGAAAGTAATGGGCGCGGACCAGTTCCCGCCCGGCCAGTTCGGTCAGCGGCGTCGTGATCTTTCGCCTGTGGGCACCGATGTTTACGGCGTGCCAATGCGGGTTCCGGCGCATCCAGGCGATGACGGCCTGAGCGGCTTTCCCCCCCCCCCCCCCCCCCGATGAAATGGAAATCGTCCTCGACGATCAGCGCGACATCGTCGCCGCTGTCCAGAAACGCCGTCAGGGCGAGCATGTGGCTTTCATGGCAGCCCAACTCGCCCGAGCTCAGGGAACGGCCCATGAAGCGGCGGGCCAGGGCGTCGTCATAGCCATCGAAATCTTCCGGCGCCCTGCCGCGCCCGTCGGAAGCGGCCACCCGCGCCACCGTAAAACCTCCGCGCTCAAGCTCCGCCCTTGCGTGCTCCATCCGCCCAAGCGAGTCCGCGAGGTTGATGACCCAGCCAGTTAAATTTACCACCCTCATTTCCGTTCCCTTTCGAATATTCGACCCCTTACACCAACAGGACAATCATGCTCATTTGGCAGCCAGTAGTCAGAAGCAAAGCGTTCATTTCCTGTTCGAAGAATTGACCCGAACTCAATCGCGCAGATTCGCAAATGGTCGCCTACCGCAGTGTGCGGACTTGAAAGCTTTGATCAACTCCTTCTTGAATTCCCTCGGGTCCTCATCCGGCACCTCCTTCCAGCAAACGAGTAGGCTATCCGCTCCCCGAAGCTGCCAGATCAGCCTACCGCCCCAATGACTGACACGGCCGCCTTGACCGAAAAGAAGAAGTTCGCCGATCCGTTCTTTCAACGCTCTTTCGCTTTTGCCAATGTAAACGGTCACGGCCCCTTCCACCCATTCATTCTTCAATCTGGAAATTGTTACGTTTGGATCCCTGTCCTTGAAGTGGCCACCTGTTCCCACGTCAAGAAATTGAGGATGGGAAGCATAGTCGCACAATAAAACCCCGGCGCCACTCCGAAGCGCAACGCCCGGCCCTTCCCGGAGCGAGGGCGTAGCCCGAGCGGAGGGAAGGGCCGGGCGTTGCGCTTTCCGCGCCCCCCGACCCCCCCGATTCCGCACGGGAACGGCTTCAGTCCCTTCGGATCCGAGCCTAACCGGCACCTCCGGGCGGCGCAAGGCATGCCGGCAGGTGCGCCGGGACGGCCCGCGGCGCGTGGGGGACGATCCGTCCGGGGGGTCCCTCAGGGAGGCCGCGCCCGCAGGAACGCCTCGGCCGGCGTCAGGTAACCCAGGACCTTGCGCGGACGCGCGTTCAGCCGGTCCTGGACGGCGCTCACCTCCGCATCCGTCACTTTCCGGAAGTCCGTGCCCTTGGGAAGGTACCCCCGCACCAGGCCGTTGGTGTGCTCGTTCAGGCCCCGCTCCCACGAGTGGTAGGGGCGGGCGAAGAAGAACCTTGCGCCGAGCGCCCCGGCCACCCGCGCGTGGTCCGCGAACTCCCTGCCGTTGTCGGCGGTGACCGTGTGCACCGCGCCGCGGTGCGGCGCCAGAAGGCCGGTCATGGCGGCCCCGACCGCGGCCGCCGTCTTCCTGTCGACACGCCGCAGGAGCGTGTATTTCGTGGCCCGGTCAACCAGCGACACCACGGCGCCGCTGTGGCCGGCGCCCACGATCGTGTCGGCCTCCCGGTCGCCGACCCGCGCCTTCGCCTCCCCCGGCGCCGGGCGCCCGGGGATGTCCACCCGGCCCGGGATGTGGCCCCGGCCCGCGTGGGCCCCGCCCTTCCGGTTCGGCCTCTTTCCCCGGCGGCGCAGGTGCCGCCACAGCCCGCCCCCGGCCCTGCGGTCGGCGTGGACGTACCGGTATATCCACTGCCGCCCCGCCACCGGATGGCCCTCAAGGCGCAGCCGCCCGGAGACCTGCTCGGGGCTCCAGCCCCGCACCAGCCGCTCCTCCACCATGCGCCACAGCTCCGGCGTCATCTTCCTGGGCACCGACGAGGCGGAGCGGCGGCGCGCCTCCGCCCTGCGCTGCGCCTGGGCGTGCCGGTAGCCGCGGGCCCCGCCGTTGCGTCGGATCCCGCGCGGGACCGATGACGGACTGCGCCCCAGCTGGCGGGCGACCGCCGCGGCGGAAAGCCCGCTTTTCATCAGGGCGTGGATCTGGCATCTCTCGGGGTGGGTCAGGTGGCGCTGGCCCTCGGGCATGACAGTCTCCTTCTCGCAACGAAGGGACTGTCGCCGCCATCCGACCGATTCGCAACATCATGTGCCGCCTCAGCCAGACCTCACCCACATCGGGTGTTGCACTTCACTGTGGAACGGGGGAAAGATAAACCCCAGGCAAAGCGGGAATGCTGTTCCGGTTCCCGCGGCGTAGATCAGCAACGGTCATGAAGCCATCAAAACCTTTCTCGCCAGTCACGCCCAATCGATCAACCAGCGCCTGTACTTCGATCTTTGCCGTTCTAGAGAGTTCCTTCAAGGTGAATACCCCTTCGGTCCAAATGCATAAGTGCGCTGCGCATCCCTCGCTACTCTATGGCACATACCAACATCGCGAATTTCTCTCACCGCAAAATCCACCAGGCTAACCCTATCGCTAGGCGAGGGGCGAATATCAAACTGCATAAAATACACGGCGGAACGCTCGCGCTACAGTGCCATGTCGGCCGCAAGCCGTTGTGCCCTCGGGGCTTTCTGCGCTTCCCGGATACTGGAGCAGAGTGCTGATTTCCACGCCATGCGGCGCGGTCTCAATACACCCCAGACACCGGAGCATGTTGGCTGATGCGGGCTACTCCCGCACCTTGTCCTACATCAATGTCTATCGGAGTATCGTAACTGGCAACATTCCCTACGCCTTGGTGCTTGAGGATGATGCAACCCCACAACCGAAATTATCTGATAGGCATGAATCGTAACGCCCGACTTGATGTTCTGTCCGGATTATTTCATCGATGTCTGAAAAGATCGTGCGCATCTCGGCATCGCTATCAGGACTCTCGCATACGACTACCAAATTGGGTGTATTCGACGATGCCCGCACCAAGCCCCATCCGCCATTGTCAAGGACGACCCGCGCCCCGTTGACTGTCACGATTTCCTTGATCCCGCGTCCCGCGATTTTCTCTCCAGCTTGACGCTTGGCCATCAATTTCCCCACCAACCTCGCAAGCACGCCATATTTCTCGGAATCGGCACAATATGGTGACATGGTGGGGCTGCAATAGGTGCGTGGGAGCGCGTTGCGCAGGTCGGACATGCTTTTGTCCGGATTTTGGTTCATCAGCTTGCAGATTTCGACCGCCGCGCGCAGACCACAGTCATAGCCACGACCCAACGGTTCAGCGAAGTAATAGTGGCCGGACTTCTCGAACCCGGCGAGTGCGCCAATGTCCTGAATCCGTCTCTTCATGTGTGAGTGACCGGTCTTCCAATAGTCCGCCATCACTCCATGCGCCCGCAGTTCCGGGTCTGAAGCAAAGAGGCCCGTTGACTTTATGTCCGCGACAATGGTCGCCCCGGGATACTTTTTTGCCAGATCTCGGGCCAGAATCACACCAACCTTATCTGCGAAAATCTCTTTTCCCTCATTGTCAACAACTCCAATGCGGTCGCCGTCTCCATCAAACCCAAGCGCCAGATCAGCACCTGAGGATCTAACGGATTCTGCCATGTCATGCAGCATTTCCATCGCTTCGGGATTCGGATTGTAGTTGGGAAACCTGTAATCGAGGCGATTATGGCTTTCCACCACATCCACACCTATACGGGCCAGAAGCTCGGGCGCGAAAGCCGACGCGGTACCATTACCTGTGGCGCAGACCACTTTGAGTGGACGCGACATGCGAAAGCCACCGACCAGATCGTCGAGATATGCCTCCTTAACTCCATCAATGAATTCAAAAGCGCCGCCCGGCCGTGCGTCGCCTCGACCGTCAAGTACGATTCCCTTCAGTTCGGCCATTTCATCCGGTCCATGGGTCAAGGGGCGCTCAAGACCGACTTTCAGCCCGGTCCAGCCATCAGGATTATGTGAGGCGGTCACCATCGCCAGTGCAGGCACATTAAGGTGAAACTGCGCGAAATAGGCCATGGGACTGAGTGCCGTCCCAATATCCCTGACGTGGATGCCCGCCTGCACCAACCCAATGATCAGCGCATGTTTTATGGACAGAGAACTCTCGCGATAGTCGTTGCCCACCACAATTGTTGGCGCTAGTCCGCGAAGTTGCATCTGGGTGCCGAGACCCAACCCAAGCGCGGTCATTCCAGGCAAGTTGATCTCATGCGGGAATTTCCACCGTGCGTCATATTCCCGGAACCCGGTGGGGGCAATCATGGGATCGCGCAGGAACTCCCATGTGTTGGGCGTGACTTCGGCGACAGGTGTTTTCATTCGATTTGTCAAGCGAATGCCTCCTTTCAATGTCGGAGTTAACTGGGGTGACCGATATTGCCGTGTAATACTGTCATGAAGCGATTTTCGAAAGATTACCCTATCTGTCCAGAAGGGCGGTCACCACTTTGCCCACGCCGGGATCGGCGCGATGCCGGTTCATGAGCCATGATCCCGCCGCCCAGCGCAGGACTGTAAAGCCGGGGCATCGATGCCGAAAGGAATTGCGGAGGCAGTGAAAGAGCGCGACTGAACCTACGACCCGTCAGTTAGCCAAATTCCATGATTATCCTGAAAATACTGGATGGCTGCCCTGTTTGCCTGCCGTCTGTCATGGCCATCGATTACCGCTTTTGCGAGGGTAGCGATATTCCCGCTGTCCGATTCATTATTTCGCGAGCCGCCCTTTATAACGACCTTTTCAATCCAGATGGGAATGTCCCTGCGGGCGAGACAGCCGGACAGCCATATGTCATCGACTGCCCACAGGATCGATGGGATATCAAAGGCTGTATCATCAAACATATCCGGATCTATTAGGACGCCGCAAAATCCCTCTACGATATCTGCGTAACCACAATCTGGCGGCCAGAGCATGAACCGCGATCCCTTATGTCTCGCGAAGGCAATCTCTCTCCTGATCCAATAGGGAATGTTGCTGGGAAGGTTTTTTAATCCCCCACGCCTAGTCTTACTGCGCGGAAGCAGGGTATGACCACAGTTCATTCCCCCCCCCCCCCCCCCCTCCTTTTGGCCTGTCAACTTTGATATTGACCCCGCCACCATCAAGAAAGAATTCCACATCGGCACCCGTAGCCCCAATGCACATATTCGGTCTCTTTACAGCGGCCTCAAGTCGCGTTTCCAAGAAGTGGTTCCAATAAAGCCTGTCATCATCGACATAGATAATCCGCGTATCGGTACCTCGATATTTCCTGGCACAGTGCAGAACCTTCGTTGCCGGGCCAAGATCTTCATCTACGAGCTCAATCGTAACACCATCGGGGACATCGGGTATGCAGAAGGCGTGTTCGGGGAACCGGCGGTAGAATCGGGGGATCCAGACCTCGATCCTGTCAGGCCTGATGCTCTGATTGAGAAGACTTTGTAGTGTCTGGCCAATGAATGGGAACCGCGGGGGAATAGTCGATAGAGAGACAACAACCTGTGTCATGGAGCGCTGGTTCCAATCGATCGTTTTCTTGACAAGCGTTCATACACCCGGGCTGCCCCGAAATCCAACCCGGGTGCGCCCCAGATTTGTAGGGGCTTCCGGCTGAACCCGGTTGTCGGCTGATTCGCTATGGTGTTTCCTGACTTTGCGGGTGCGGCCGCATGGCCCGGTGCCAACACCGTGGACAATGAAACATTACTGCAGATAGAAACCGGATGACACAGGCGGTTGATGAAGGAAGGTATCAGGGCCCGGTAATAGAGAGACGGCTCAAGCAGCTGGTGGAGCGACGGGGCACACGTCCACCGCTCGCGATAAGGCGGCGGCGCAAACGGGATCATGACCATCCGGGACCGCTCTGAATTAACAACCGGATCGCGGACTCCCCGCCGCGGCGGGTCGCAGCCTGAATCATCAGATCTGCCCCCCCGAGACCAAACCAACATGAGGACATGAAAGCGTTGGCATCAAATATTCATCCCGTTTTGCTCTGCGGAGGTTCGGGAGCACGGCTTTGGCCGCTCTCACGCAAGTCGTACCCCAAACAGTTCGCGAAACTGATCGGCGACGAAAGCCTCTTTCAGGCTTCTGCCCGTCGGCTCTCGGGACAGGGCTGCGCCGCGCCAACGGTGGTCACCGGAGAGGACTTTCGTTTCATCGTCACTGAACAGTTGGCTGCCGTCGAAAAAGCACCCATGGGCATCCTGATCGAGCCGGAGGCCCGCAACACCGCCCCCGCGATTCTCGCAGCCGCGTTGTGGCTCATGGCGCGTGTTCAGGATACTCTTATGCTGGTGGCCCCTTCGGACCACGTTATCCCGGACGCACAGGCATTCCGCGCCACGGTAACCGCAGCCGCGCCGCTCGCGGAGGCGGGCGCTCTCGTCACCTTCGGCATCACACCGACGCATGCCGAAACGGGTTATGGCTATCTGGAACTGACCTCTCTGTCTGGCTCAGTGCCGCAACCGCTCAAAGGGTTCGTCGAAAAACCCGATGCCACCCGCGCCAGTCAAATGGTAGCGTCTGGTCGGCATCTCTGGAATTCTGGCATTTTCCTCTTCACGGTGGCCACGATAATCGACGCGTACCGTTCACATGTACCCGAAATGGTATCAGCAGTGGAAGCCGCCCTTGCGGGAGCCGAAACCGATTTGGGATTTACCCGGCTGCAGGCCGATCCCTGGACAAGGGTTAACGATATCTCGATTGACTACGCAATCATGCAAAACGCGGGCAATCTCGCCGTAATGCCATTTGATGCTGGCTGGTCCGATTTAGGCGACTGGAACACGATCTGGCGGGAAAGTGGTCCGGACGCACTTGGAAATGTCTGCTCCGAGCGCACGACCGCGATCGACTGCACCGATACGCTTCTGCGCTCTGAATCCCCGGGTCTGGAACTGGTAGGGATCGGGTTGGAGGGCATCATTGCCGTCGCGATGCAGGATGCGGTGCTGGTGGCGCACAAATCCGATGCCCAGCGCGTTAAGAACGCGGTCTCCTTACTGAACGAAAGGGGTGTCGAACAGGCGGTCCAGCTACCCCGCGAGTATCGGCCTTGGGGATGGTATGAGAGTCTTGTCATAGGTGAGCGATTCCAGGTGAAGCGCATAGTGGTTTATCCCGGCGCTAAGCTAAGCCTTCAAAGCCATAGACATCGGTCGGAGCATTGGGTGATTGTCGAGGGTACCGCACGCGTCACGATTGATGATGAAGTGCGGCTCCTTTCAAGCAATCAGTCCGTGTATGTTCCGCTTGGGGCCATTCATAGACTGGAAAACCCGGGCAAGGCGCACACCGTTTTGATCGAAATTCAGACTGGTACATATTTTGGAGAGGATGACATCACCCGATACGAAGACGTATATCGCCGAAACTGAACGCATTCCCTGCATAAGCGCCATTCAACTTGGACCTGAGTTCCTCTCAAATGTATCATGATGCCCGCGGAACCGCTTCAAGATTCGTATATTTAGCAAGGAAGGCCGCACAGTGAACCGAAGCATTCCGCCGTTTCATCTTCACTCGCTGTAGACTGCCAGTTCCAGAAGATCTCCGAGCGGCGCATCCAGAAGCCGCATGGCCATCAGCGAAACCTGACTACCGGTACCCGCCGCGCCGCCGCTCGGAATCAGGTCCACACGCACGCTGCGGTTACCGGCGGAATAATGGACATGGCCCTGAACCTGATCGCCGACAAGCGGTGTCTTGACCCACAGACCGGCTCTATTCGGATCGCCAAGCGATGCGACCGTCGTGCCAAGAAACACGCCGCCACTTCCCAACGTGGCTTCGATCGCCTCAGGCACATTGACCGGACGCAGCGAAGATACGGCGTCAGCCACCGCCACGGACGAGCCCGGTTCCATGTCGCTGTCCCGGCCCATCCCGCCAGACAGATCCGAAACGGGCCTGAAGTCCACGCCTCCGCATCCGGCCATCGCCAGCGTCAATGATAGCGCCAGATAAACTGAAACGAAGCGTCCCATGACGCCATCATAATTCCACGGGAGCGTATCCTCAACACCGGCTGATAGCTTGCGATGACCCGAATTGCTTCCTAAATTGCGGAAATGACCCCAACGCTTGTCGATCCATTCGCCCGGGCCATCACCTATCTGCGCGTGTCAGTCACCGACCGCTGCGATTTCCGCTGCGTCTACTGCATGTCGGAGAACATGACGTTTCTTCCGAAACGGGAACTCCTCACGCTTGAGGAACTGGACAGGCTCTGCACGGCCTTCGTCGGACTTGGCGTCCGGAAGCTCCGCGTCACCGGCGGCGAGCCTCTTGTGCGGAAAGATATAATCACGTTCTTCCGGTCCATGTCGCGCCATCTCGAAAGTGGCGCGATGAGGGAGCTTACGCTGACCACCAACGGCTCGCAGCTTCACCGGTTCGCGACGGACCTTCACTCGGCCGGCGTGCGCCGCATAAACGTTTCGCTCGATACTCTCGACGCGGACAGGTTCGCCCGCGTAACGCGATGGGGCCGCCTGCGGCAGGTTCTGCAGGGCATCAAGGCTGCGCGCTCGGCTGGCCTGCGGGTCAAGATCAACACCGTCGCACTGAAAGGCTTCAACGAGGACGAACTGTTCTCGATGACCGAGTGGTGCGCGGCGGAGGGCATGGATCTCACTTGGATTGAGGTCATGCCCATGGGCGATCTCGGCAATGAGAGCCGACTCGGCCAGTATTGGCCGGTTTCGGACATCCGTCAGAAGCTCTCGGAACGCTACACAGTGACTGACCTCGCCTATCGGACCGGCGGACCCGCCCGCTATGTCAGGCTTGAGGAAACAGGTCAGCAGATCGGTTTCATTACACCACTTACCCACAATTTCTGCGAGTCCTGCAATCGCGTGAGACTCACCTGCACCGGCGAGCTCTATATGTGCCTTGGCCAGGAGGACAAAGCCGACCTGCGTCTGCCCCTACGCGACCATCCGAGTAGTGACGACCCTCTGGTCCGCGCCATTCACGCCGCGATCGGCCGCAAACCCAAGGGGCATGACTTCGACTATTCAAGACAGCGGATTGCGGGGCAGGTCAGCCGCCATATGAGCCTTACAGGCGGATAGCCAACCGGTCGGAACTGCCCGCATGACGGCAAATCCTCCGGTTCGCGGGTGCGCGGTTCAGGTCACCGGAAGACGGGACTCGACCATCTGCGCATACCAGGAGCAGCCGGACGGAATCGCTTCGTCATTGAAGTCATACTCCGGGTGATGAACAGGTGCGCTGTCACCGTTACCCAGAAGGATATAGGCACCCGGGCGCTCCTCAAGCATGAACGCGAAATCCTCACCACCCATCACCAGTTCAGCGTCGCCGCACTCACCCGAGACCAAACGGGCCGCCTCGGCGGCATAACCCGTCTCAGTCGGTGAATTGGACATGACGGGATAATTGCGCTCGTAGATGACGTTGACCTTTCCGTCAAAAGCGGCGGCCGTGCCTTCGCAGATGGAATTGATCCGAGCCTCCGCCAGATCACGCATTTCGGGACTCAGGGTGCGCACGGTTCCTTTCAGCGTAACGGTCGATGGAATCACATTGAACGCCTTACTCGAGGTCTCGAACGACGTCACCGAAACCACCAGCCTATCGACCGGATCGGCGTTACGGCTAACGACGGTCTGGAGTGACAGCACCGCCTGAGATGCCATTACGACACTATCAACAGTCTCCTGAGGTTTCGCCGCATGTCCGCCCCGACCCCCGAAATCGATCCGAAACACATCCGTGGCGGCGAAAAACGCGCCGGAGCGGATGGCGAAACTGCCAGCTGGCTTTCCTGGCCAGTTGTGCATGCCATAGACCTCGTGGATGCCGAACCTGTCCATCATCCCGTCCTCGCACATCTCACGACCTCCAGCACCCCCTTCCTCGGCGGGCTGGAATATCACGACAGCCGTTCCGTCGAAGTTCCGTGTCTCACAGAGGTATTTCGCGGCGCCAAGCAGCATTGCGGTATGCCCGTCATGACCACAGGCATGCATGGCACCCGGGGTTCCGCTGGCATAATCCAACCCGGTCTCCTCCTGGATCGGAAGAGCGTCCATGTCGGCGCGCAGCCCTATGGTACGATCTGAAGCGGTCGACCTGCCCCGGATGATCCCAACCACGCCCGTCCGGCCAATTCCGCCGACCACCTCGTCACAACCGAACTCGCCAAGCTTTTCTGTCACCAGGGCCGACGTTCTGTGCGTTTCATAAAGCAGCTCGGGATGATGGTGGATATCCCGACGCCAGCCGGAAATCTCTGGCAGAAGCTCCGCGAAGCGGTTCTTGACAGGCATGGACGCCCTCCCTGTGTTCTCAGGCTTCAGACTGAACCAATCGCGGTTACGGCGCAAGGCGGTTACGGCGACGCGAGCATTGACGGGGCTCAGCCAAGTTCTGGCTTACCCAAAGGTATCTTCGGCCTGCAATGACAGCTTCAGGGCCTTCCGCAATGGGATCTCCAACGTCAAGCACTGATTCCCGCGCAAGTGGCAGGGCGTGGCATTGATGCCAGGCAGCTCCCGGCGGGGCCGTCACAATCCAGGTTTCGTTCAGGTGCCTGCCTCCCCATTTCCGGCCCCCGTTCCACAGTGAAGTGCAACACCCGATGTGGGTGAATGGTGGTCGTATCGACGCATGATGTTGCGAATCGGCCGGATGGCGGCGACAGTCCCTTCGTTGCGAGAAGGAGACCGCCATGCCCGAGGGCCAGCGCCACCTGACCCACCCCGAGAGATGCCAGATCCACGCCCTGATGGAAAGCGGGCTTTCCGGCGGGGCGATCGCCCGCCAGCTCGGGCGCAGTCCGTCATCGGTCCCGCGCGGGATCCGGCGCAACGGCGGAGCCCGGGGCCAGCGGCACGCCCAGGCGCAGCGGCTGGCCGAGGGGCGGCGCAGCGCGGCCCCGTCGGTGCCCAGCAGGATGACGCCGGAGCCGGTGGCGCTGGTGGAGGGGCGGCTGGTGCGGGGCTGGAGCCCGGAGCAGGTCGCCGGCCGGCTGCGCCTGGAGGGCCACCCGGTGGCGGGGCGCCAGTGGATTTACCGGCACGTCCACGCCGACCGCAGGGCCGGGGGCCAGCTCTGGCGGCACCTGCGCCGCCGGGGAAAGAGGCCGAACCGCAGGGGCGGGGCCCACGCGGGCCGGGGCCACATCCCGGGCCGGGTGGACATCCCCGGGCGCCCGGCGCTGGTGGAGGCGAAGGCGCGGGTCGGCGACTGGGAGGCGGACACGATCGTGGGCGCGGGCCACAGCGGCGCCGTGGTGTCGCTGGTGGACAGGGCGTCGAAGTATACCCTTCTCCAGAGGCCCGGCAGGAAGACGGCGGCGGCGGTCGGCGCGGCCATGACGCGCATGCTCGGATCCCTCCCCGTCCACACGGTCACGGCCGACAACGGCAAGGAGTTCGCCGACCACGCGCGGGTGGCCGGGGCGCTCGGCGCTGACTTCCTGTTCGCGCGGCCCTACCACTCCTGGGAACGGGGCCTGAACGAGCACACCAACGGCCTGGTGCGGGGGTACCTTCCCAAGGGCACGGACTTCCGGAAAGTGACGGACGCGGAGGTGAGCGCCGTCCAGGACCGCACGGACGCGCGTCCGCGCAGGGTCCTGGGCTACCTGACGCCGGCGGAGGCGTTCCTGCGGGCGCGGCCTCCCTGAGGGACCCCCCGTCCGGCCGGATCGTCCCCCACGCGCCGCGGGCCGTCCCGGCGCACCTGTCGGCATGCCTTGCGCCGCCTGGCGGATGGCGCTACGCTCCGATTCGAAGGGACCGGGCCATTCCCGTGCGGAATCAGGGGGGTCGGAGGGCGCGAAAAGCGCAACGCCGGGCCCTTTCCTCCGCTCGGGCTCCGCCCTCGCTCCGGAAAGGGCCCGGCGTTGCGCTTCGGAGTGGCGCCGGGGCGGGAAGGTCCGCTTCTGGTCCGCCGCCGGGCATCCCGCTTCTGTCCATGGCCGAACCGTCGGCCACCTGAATGACGCCTGATCCAGTCCGGCCCGCGGGTGTCGATCCGGCAAGTGCGCCCAAACACGGCTTGCACGGTTCAGGGACCGCGAAGCCGGCACCGCCAAGCCTCCCCGCGCCGCGAAGCGCCCGGGGCCAGGCCAGTTCATCCTCCCGCGTTGATGCGGCATCACAGTGGCAGCCTTGAAGAGTGCCGTGCGCGGCGATGTCCCGGCACTGAAGGAACGCGAGTTCGTAATCGTCGCCCGCTCGAACGACACAGCACCGCATGGTCCGGAGACATATCCTGCCGAACGTTCTGTCACCAATCCTGGTCTTCGCGACGCTTGGCATCGCCAGCGCAATCATCACCGAGTGGGCATTCCGTTTTCTTGGCTTCGGCTGTCCGCCGAGCTTGCCAACCCGGGGCGGGCTGCCGTTCGACAGCGTCGACCGTATGAAGCCTTATCCTGAACGTGTGATCTGGCCAGGATCCACGATTTCCGTGACCGTGCCGGGCCCAAACTAAATCGGCAACAGTCTGCGGGATGCGCTTGATCCCCGCATTCGCGGCCACTGATACCCATGGCATACCCATAGCGCACCGCCCCCCGACTGGAGTTCGGATCAGGTCGGGATATCATTCAGAAGCTCACTCGACGGGCAGCCTTTCTCCGGACATCCGGAGGGAGAGGGAGTTCAACCATGCGGCTACATTATCATGGGTCACCGGAGTGGATCGCCGAGATGAACACCGTCGGAATGTCAGGTGGCGTCATATCCATACGACGGTCCTGACTAACCCATAATCCGTTCCCACCAGGTATGGGGCCGGTAATCGGGAGAGGGAAAACCCGACGGGAATCCCAGAACGCGCCACTCCGAGGCTCCCTCGGTTGACATCGGACACTGGGCCGGGGACAACTGTATTCCATTCGGAATCAAGTGATCATGAGAGATGCAATCCCCTGAGCGTCCGTCCGGTAGCGCGATCTCTATCCAAGACGATCCTTGACCATTGAGCCAACTCTAACAAAATCCATCTGGCCCATGTATTCCGCCTTCAGCGCACCCATGACACGACCCATGTCGCGGATCGACGTCGCATCGACCGCACGGATCGCCTTGTCCACGGCTCTTGCCACCTCATCCCCGCTTAACCGCTTCGGCAGGTACTCCTCAATTACCTTTATCTCCGCCCGCTCGCGCTCCGCCAGATCCAGACGTCCGCCCTCCTCGTAAGCCCTTGCGCTCTCGTGGCGCTGCCTGACCATTTTATCCAGAATCCCCAGAACCTCCCTATCGCCGAGGTCGGCACCTGTACCCCTCATCGCGATCTCCTTGTCCTTGATCGCGGCATTGATGAGGCGCAGGGTGGACAGTCTAGGCCTGTCCTGGGTCTTCGTCGCCTCCTTAAGTCCAGAAAAGATCCGTTGGCGCATATCCATCAGCGGTCCAGTTCCATATTCCAGTCCAGGCATCGAGCATAGAGCCCGGCCATAACGGAAGCAATATGGCCGCGCGAATGCGGGATATCTGAAAACTGTGTCTCGCGTTTTCCGCTTGATCAATTTCGGTGCCGACCCTAGGCTCCCCGAAATCAATCCACACCGGAGTACGGTCAATGCCAATGTCGCAGGGGGCGGACGGATTTTCCGCCTGTCTTGCACTCGCCGATGGCACGCTGTTTTTTGGCCAGGGCTTCGGTGCCGTGGGTCAGACCACAGCCGAACTCTGTTTCAACACAGCGATGTCCGGATACCAGGAGATCATGACCGATCCATCATATGCGGGCCAGATCGTGACGTTCACCTTTCCCCATGTGGGCAATGTCGGCGTGAATCCCGAGGATAACGAGACGGATCGACCTTTCGCGGACGGAATGGTGGTGAAATGGGATCCCACGGAACCGTCAAACTGGCGTTCCACCGAGCATCTGAACGACTGGCTGGCGAAACATGGGCGCATCTGCATCGGTGGCGTCGACACGCGGCGGCTGACACGCGCCGTCCGCCGTCAGGGAGCTCCTCACGTCACGCTTATGCATAACCCAGCAGGCCACTTCGACACGGAGGCGCTCATCATTTCCGCACGGGGATTTTCCGGGCTCGAAGGGCAGGATCTGGCCAAAGACGTGACATGCATACATCCCTATCGCTGGAACGAGACCCGCTGGGCTTGGCCAAAAGGCTACTCGTCGCGCTCCGGATCCGGACGTCGTGTCGTCGCGGTCGACTATGGCGCGAAGCGCAATATCCTTCGCTGCCTCGCCTCAGCCGGATGCGACGTTACGGTAATGCCGGCAGCATCCACAGCCGAGGAAATCCTGACGCACGACCCGCAGGGCGTGTTTCTGTCAAACGGTCCCGGCGACCCCGCGGCAACAGGTGAGTATGCCGTGCCGATGATCCGGGAGATTCTGGACGAAACGGACCTGCCGATGTTCGGAATCTGCCTTGGCCACCAGATGCTTGCACTTGCGCTGGGAGCACGAACGGTAAAGATGGGCCATGGCCACCACGGCGCCAACCATCCGGTGAAGGACCTCGAGACCGGCAAGGTTGAGATCACGTCAATGAATCACGGTTTTTCCGTTGACAGCCAGACCCTACCCGATGGAGTGATAGAGACGCATATCTCGCTCTTTGACGGTTCGAACTGCGGACTCAGGGCCAAGGGCAGGCAGGTGTTTTCCGTGCAATACCATCCGGAGGCGAGTCCGGGCCCGAAGGACAGCTACTATCTGTTCGAAAAATTCGTCGGTGCGATTGACGGCAACCGGGTATGATCCATGTCCGGTCCCGTATGGAACCACCGCTATCTGACATTCCCTCGACGGTTGCCGGCCTCGGAACATCTGGCGATTGTCGGCACTCCATGTTTCAGGAGTCGTTTTCCATCACCGTTTGCTCGGCAGAGGTAACTATTAAGCACCACAATTCGTTTCCGACGCTCATAAAAAACTAAATGCTGTGGTTTCCGAGACAGAAAATCTGTCGCCGGGGACTGTCAAGCCCAATAAATTGAATACGAGGCTCGTAAACGACCACCAGATGTCCACAGAAACCCTATATCAGAACAACATATCGTGACTGAATAGTTACTGGCAGAGAACACCGGCGACGGCTGGGTCGGACGCAGCCAAGCCCCCGCCCAGTCACATGAGCATCGTGCGGCCGGCGGCCAAGGCTGGCGCCGGGATATTCCGCCGAAGCCGGATCATCCGCTGTGGCGTGAAGCCGCGACCAATCGTATCGTTCCTCATCAGTGAGAAATAGGGATCCCGGACAGATACCATGCCAACCCGCCAACGCGACATGATTTCAGCTCAGTGGTCAATCGCCTTTCGAATTTCGACTAAAACTGAAGGATGACGTTTTGGACCGGTCTCAGTCCGGCTGTCTGGTCCTGCGCAGGTAGGGAAGCGGCCGCTCGAATTCCCCAAATCGCGCTTTGGCGTCGTCATCGGATACGGCTGGGGTAATTATCACATCCTCGCCGTTCTTCCAGTTCGCCGGAGTCGCCACCTGATGGTCCGCGGTAAGACGGATCGAGTCAAGAGCGCGGAGAATTTCGTCAAAATTCCGGCCAGTTGTCATCGGGTAGGTCATCGACATTTTCACCTTTCTGTCGGGCCCGATGATGAATACGGTCCGCACGGTCTGGTTATCGGCCGGAGTGCGGCCATCGACACGCGTCTCGGTCACCGGAAGCATGTCATACAGCTTCGCCACCTTCATCTCGGGGTCACCGATCATCGGGTAAGTCACCTCATTACCGGTCAGTGAGGCGATGTCAGATTTCCACCTGTGATGATCCTCAACGGGATCCACCGAAATGCCGATTATCCGGGCATTCCGTCTGGCGAATTCAGGCATCATCCCCGCCATCGTTCCCAGTTCGGTCGTGCAGACAGGCGTGAAGTCCTTGGGATGGCTGAACAGCACCGCGTAGCCGTCACCTAGCCAGTCATGGAAAGAAATCTCACCTTCGGTGGTATTCGCGGTGAAGTCTGGAGCAATGTCGCCGATTCGCAATGCCATTGGAATGTCTCCTGTCCTCGCGTTGCATGAAATCACGATTAATGATCAAACCCGGTCCCGGGGTCAATAGCTGTCTAGGGCCAATTGACCGAATCCGGGCTGGCTAGTGGTTTAGTTCGATACAGGAGATTCCAGTTTTCCCCGAGCCATGATACTGTGCTCCCTACCGCAGTCAGGCGGCCCGCGGAAACAGCGGAAACGGGAGACAGGCGGATGGGCGGGAAACCGGCACGGCAGAGGACCGGGCTTTCGGACGGGGACCGGGAGCGCCCCGGAGACGTCATCGGCAATCCGCGGAGCCCGCGGAAGCGCGCCTTGCGGGCCCGCACCGTCGTGGAGCCTGGCCCGGGCCGCGGGCTGGCGGAGACCATGCGGCGGACGGGCATGTCGAGGCCGACGGCCTGGCGATGCCGCCGCCGCCCCCGCACGCCCGGCACCGGGCGGTGCGGGCGCTGGCGGGGAAGCTGGGGATGGCCCGCTACACTGTGCGCGGCATCCTGAAGGCCAGGGGAAGGAACCGAGCCGTTCCCGTGCGGAATCAGGGGGGTCGGAGGGTGCGGAAAGCGCAACGGATTTGCCGATGCCTCGGACCAGACACTGCACATGGTCACCTACCGTGAAGGGGGCGCTTGTCTTTGCGCTTCGCCTGCCGCATCCCCGCATCATGCGACTTGACGGATTGACAGCCGCCGAAGAGACGGCGGCGATGCGGAACTTGATCAATCCTGATGGCGTCGCGATGCGCACCGGCTCCGATCATCGTGGTCACTGGAAGCCGCGTACGGATAAGGTCGGCGGAAAACAGCGAAAACGCAATGACTGGTAATCCATGGCAGCCACTTCACTATGACCGCTCGGCACCCACCGCCACATGCATCAGCCGTGTTTCAAACGCGTTCGATATGTGTATCCTCAAGGCGTCGGCCGCCGCCCTGGCGTCTCCTGCCTCTATCGCGCCGACAATGTCGATATGCTCGGAGAGCGCAGTTTCATCGCGGCCTTCCGCGGCAAGGGAGGTCGTGGCCAGGAGCGCCATCGACCGATGCACCAATTCAAGCTGCTGAACCAGATAACGGTTGTGACTGGCCAGATGCACCTGCCTGTGGAACCGACGGTTCGCACGGCTCATCGCCGCCGGATCACCCAGAAGAGCATGGTCGTTAGCCACCAGCTCCTTCAGAACCCTGACCTCCTCCGGGGTCGCATGCCGGGCAGCCAGCCGCGCGGCCAGCGCCTCGAGTTCCGCCCGAACCACATAGAGTTCCGAGAGCTGGTTATGGTCGAGTGAGGCCACGATCAGCGACCGTCCATCACGGGCCAACAGGCTTTGGGTCTCAAGCCGCTGAAGCGCTTCCCGGATCGGCGTGCGCGAGACCCCAAAACGCTCCGCCAGCTCGCTTTCCACCAACCGTTCGCCAGGCCGGTATATGCCTGAGTCGATCGCCGCGAGAATCAGCGCGTAGGCATCATTCATCTGCGGTCTGTTTGCAGGTATGCTCACCTCCACCGTCTTCCGTGCCGTTGATCCCGTTCCATAAGGATTTCATCCCCAGCTTACCTTCCACCTACCGAGATAGGGAACGGGTCCCTATCTCCCGATACCAAGTCCCGGCCATTGTCCACAAGCTGCGGGATCCCACGACCATAGCAATTACGAACGCTGGCCAAGCGGGACCAAACGAGTCAAGGTGCCAAAGGAATCCGATCGCCCGAATGAACGCTCCGAAACCTACCGGGTTCGGTTCCCCGAGGCTACATGGAGAAATTGCGTGGCCGAACGCGACTTTGATATCTTCATCTCGGGAGGCGGAATCGCTGGCCTTGTCGCTGCCACCGCGTTCGGCACCGCAGGTTTCTCCGTTCTTCTCGCCGACCCCGCACCGGCACCGAACATCCGCGACGGCTCAAACGCCGATCCAAGATCAACCGCATTTCTGCTTCCGTCACGAAATCTCCTTGAGGCGGCCGGACTATGGTCCAGCCTTGTGAGGCACGCCACATACCTGAACGCTTTGCACGTGGTCGATACCGCCGGATGGCCACCTCAAGTCACCGGATCATATCGTTTCCTGCCCGAGGATCTGGGCGAAACGACATTCGGCTGGAACATCCCCAACCGGGTTGTCCGGGACGAGGCCGCCCGCAGGGCCGGCGGTCTCGCGAACATGGAGACCGTCTACGGCAGCGGATTTCGCTCAATACTGACCCGAACAGACCGGGCACATGTCACTCTGACCAATGGGCGCCACCTGCGCGTGCGACTCGTGATCGCAGCCGATGGACACGGGAGTCCGGTCCGTGATGCCGTCGGTATAGGTACGACGACAATCCGTTACGGCCAGAAAGCCCTGACCTTCGAGGCGCGGCATTCCACGCCGCACCATAACATATCGACCGAGATTTACAGCGCGGGCGGAGCATTCACCACCGTCCCCCTGCCAGATGCCGCCGGACAGCCATCCAGCGCCATCGTCTGGATGGATTTCGGCGCGAGGGCGCAAGACCTTGCCGCGCTTGATGAAGCGGATTTCGACAGGGAAATGACCGTAAGATCCAGCGGTCTGTTCGGTCCAATGGAACGCTTGGGTCCAGTTCGCACATGGCCCGTAATCACCCGGCAAGCCAAACGCATTTTCGCCGAACGCACGGCTCTCGTGGCCGAGGCCGCGCATGTTCTGCCGCCCATTGGCGCACAGGGGCTCAACACGTCACTTAGGGACATCGCCGTTCTACTTGATCTCGCCAGAAAGGATCCGGGTGCGCTCGGATCACCACGACATCTCAACTGCTACGCCAGGGCGCGCGCCACCAGAATTTCTCTGCTTGTCCGCACCGTGGATCTGGTGAACCGCACATGCATGTCGTCGAACCCGGGTGTCCGGAGCGCGCGCCGCTTGGGACTGGCCGCGACACATGGCATAGTGCCGTTGCGCCAGGCCATCATGCGTACGGGAATGGACGGGCTGCAGTCGGCATGAGGGTCGGGATCCGGGGCTGACAGGCACGGCGCGATCAATACCCGGCATGTCAGGATCAGGGCCGAGACCACGCAGGGCATTCACGCACATGGGCATCTCAATGCGAAGGTCCGTCATGCCACCGATATCAAGTCCACGCAAACCCGGGCGTCCGCGCACGGCAATGGATAGGTTTCCCTCACCCCAGAGGGCCGGGCCTGCGTTCCTCGCTCAGCAGCACATTCGCCTCGACATCCCCGATTCCCGGCAAAGCCATGATCCTGCGTCGCAGCACACGCTCGAAATCCGGAAGATCACGGGCGACAACCCGAAGACGGAAGTCATAGAGACCCAGCACATGCTGCACCGTCTGCACCTCAGGAATCGCAGTCATCGCGCGTTCGAACTCCTGAAGCCCGGTCCGGCCTTTCGTGGCAAGTTTAACTCCAAGAAACACCGTAACTCCAAACCCCAACCGCCCGAGGTCCATATCCACTCTGTGGCCACGGATAGTCCCATTGCGCTCCAGCCGCCGGACGCGTCGCCATGCCGCCGACTGGCTGAGGCCGAAGCGCCTTCCCAACGCGCTTGCGGGCTGGGTAGCGTCTTCCGCCAATGCACCCAGAAGACATCTGTCAAGGTCGTCCAGCACAATCATATAGGCAGTCGGTCCTGTTCCTTGACAGTCGCCACGTGCATCAATGCCTCAATGTCGGAGATATGCGGCAGGGTCAGGATCCGCTCCCGGTAAAGCCACCGATAGTGGCCTATGTCCTGCGCTATCACGTTCAGCCGAACATCTACCTTGCCGAGGAAGGTCTGGATCTCGGTGACCTCCGGAACTTTCCGCGCCGCCTGAATGAATTCATCAAACGCGTTGCGATGGGTTTTGTCGAGCGTGAAACGCAGGCTCACCTCGACTTCATAGCCAATCGCACGCCAGTCGACCAATGCCCGGACTTTCCTGAGCACACCAAGCTCACGAAGCTTCTCAAGCCGCCGGGAGACGCGCGACACCGTGGCCCGGGCGCGGTCGGACAGATCCGGCAGACCCAGCGTCGGTTCTTCCTGCAGAGCCCGCAGGATACGCCTGTCAAGATCATCCAGCATGAATACTACGATATATCAAAAATTCGCGAATGAATATCACGAATTTCGCCGTTATCTGGATCCGGAAACCCTCGAAAAGTGTGGAAAAATCGCTAGCCTGCCTACAGTCATGCAGAAAGCTGGAGATACAGACCATGCGGATTTACTATGATCGCGACTGCGACATAAACCTTGTCAAGGACAGGAACATCGCGGTTCTCGGCTATGGCAGCCAAGGTCACGCACACGCACTCAACCTGCGGGACAGCGGTGCCCGTAACGTCGTGGTTGCGCTGCGCGAGAGCTCGCCCAGCATCGAGAAAGTCAAGTCCGAAGGCCTTCGTGTCATGGGCATCCCGGAGGCCGCCGCATGGTGTGACCTGATGATGTTCTCCATGCCGGACGAGTTGCAGGCCGAGACCTGGAAAAGCCAGGTCGAGGATCACATCCGCCCTGGATCCGCCATTGCCTTCGCCCACGGACTGAACGTTCATTTCGGCCTGATAGAGGCACCCGGGTCGCTTGACACCATAATGATCGCGCCAAAGGGCCCCGGCCACACGGTACGCGGTGAATATATCAAGGGCGGGGGCGTGCCGGGCCTTGTGGCTGTTCATAACGATGCATCGGGAAAGGCGCTGGAGATTGCCCTTTCCTACAGTTCCGCCATCGGCTGCGGACGCTCCGGAATCATTGAGACCGATTTCAAGGAGGAATGCGAGACAGACCTGTTTGGTGAGCAGGCGGTGCTATGCGGCGGTCTCGTGGAACTGATCCGTCTGGGATTCGAGACACTTGTGGAGGCGGGATACGCGCCTGAAATGGCTTATTTCGAATGTCTGCACGAGGTCAAGCTGATCGTGGACCTCATCTATGAGGGCGGAATATCCAACATGAATTACTCGATCTCCAACACGGCGGAATACGGCGAATATGTAAGCGGTCCGCGAATTCTGCCTTACGGCGAGACCAAGGAGCGGATGAAAGCGATTCTCGACGACATCCAGCGAGGCCGGTTCGTGAGTGACTGGATGGCGGAATGCACGGTCGGACAGCCAGCCTTCAAGGCGATCCGCCGCAGGAATGACGCACATCAGATCGAGGAAGTGGGCGAAAGGCTGCGGGCCATGATGCCATGGATCAGTGCCGGAAAGATGGTCGACAGATCCAGGAATTGACCACGTCCACCGAGATGTCCGGGCGCCGGTCGACGTGCGCCCGGAACGGCCCGGTCCACGGCCTTACCCAACCGCGGCCTCAACCTCCGCGACGATCCCGTCAACGACCCGGGCCAGAAGAGCCTCGTCCTCACATTCAGCCATTACGCGGATCAAGGGTTCAGTGCCGGACTTGCGGATCAGCAACCTGCCGTGTCCGTTCAACCGCTCCTCCGCATCGGAAATCACGTTGCGCACTGAAGCGCTTTCCAGCGGATCCTGATCACTGCGGCACCGAACGTTCCTGAGCAGTTGCGGCACAGGCTCGAAGCGGCGCGCCAGTTCGGAGGCGGGTTGACCGGTCTCGACCATCGCCGCAAGAAACTGCAGCCCCGCGATCAGACCGTCACCGGTCGTGACGTAATCGGTCATCACGATGTGACCCGACTGCTCGCCACCGAGATTTCTGCCGCCCGCCCGCATACGCTCAATCACATGCCGGTCGCCTACGGGCGTGCGCTCCAGTCCGATGGAACGGCTGTCAAGGTAACGCTCCAGACCAAGATTTGACATCACCGTCGTGACAAGCGTGTTGCCCGCCAGCCGTCCCCTTTCCGCCCATCTCGTCGCAAGGAGCGCCATGGTCTGGTCACCATCGGCAACGGCCCCGGTCTCATCAAGAACCATTACGCGATCCGCGTCACCGTCAAGACAGATGCCGACATCCGCGCCTTCCGCGCGGACTGTCTCCGCCGCAAGTGCGGTGTCCGTAGAGCCGCAGCCGTCGTTTATGTTCAGACCATTCGGGGAAATACCGACCGGAATCACATCGGCGCCGAGTTCCCACAGCACTTCTGGGGCCGCACGATAGGCGGCGCCATTAGCGCAGTCGATGACCACTTTCATTCCGCTGAGCCGCACCTGCCCGGGAAAGGTGGTTTTCACATATTCCTCATAACGGCCCCGACCATCGTCGATACGGCGCGCGCCACCGATATTCTCGGGCTCAACCGGATGCATGTGCCCCGCAACCAGAGACTCTATCCCCGATTCATCCGACAGCTTGAACCCGTCGGGTCCGAATAGCTTGATACCATTGTCCTGGAAGGGGTTGTGACTGGCTGAGATCATGATGCCGAGGTTGGCGCGCATCGACCGGGTCAGCAGGCCAACCGCAGGTGTCGGAACCGGCCCAAGAAGCAGCACATTCATGCCGGTCGAGGTGAGACCGGCGGTCAGCGCGTTTTCCAGCATATATCCAGAGAGCCTGGTATCCTTTCCGATCACAACCCTATGACGGCTCGATCTTTCGCCCCGGAAGTATTGTCCGGCCGCGGCTCCAAGCCGCAACGCCATTTCGGCCGTCATCGGGTATGCGTTCGTGCGTCCGCGCACACCATCCGTTCCGAACAGCTTAGCCGCCATTCCATTCGCCACTGTCCATCGCGATCCTCATATCCAGCGCCTGCCTGGTCTCGCTCACATCGTGCACCCGCAGAATATGCGCTCCCTGCGCGTATCCGTATAAAGCCGCCGCCAGGGATCCGGGCAGACGGTCCCTGACCCCGGGCGCTCCACCGATCGTCCCGATCATGCCCTTGCGGGATGCACCCAACAATAGCGGAGCCCCAAGGTCATGGTAGAGCGAAAGGGCCCGTAGCAGGGTCAAATTGTGTTGCAAAGTCTTTCCGAATCCAATGCCCGGATCGATTATGATCCTCTCGCGCGCGATTCCCGCTGCCTCGGCGACCCGGATCCGCGTCTCCAGATACTCAAGGATATCGAGCAGCACGTCTTCGTAATATGGCGCGTCCTGCATCGTCAGCGGTTCACCCTGGGCATGCATCAGGCAGACGGGCACCCCGCGCCCAGCCACCAGACCGGCCATCAAAGGATCAAATGTCAATGCGGACACGTCATTGACCAGATTCGCGCCCGCGTTGAGAGCGGCCTCAGCGACCGCGGCTTTGCGGGTGTCGATGGATATCGGGATGGCGATCCCCGCGCCGCGTGCCGCCTTAATCACGGGCACCACGCGGGCGATTTCCACAGAAACCGGAACCGTTTCCGCCCCCGGCCGGGTGCTCTCCCCGCCAACGTCGATGATATCGGCATCCCTCATGGCCATGATCGCGGCGAGCGCATCGTCCATCGCCATCCGGTCACCACCGTCCGAGAAGCTGTCTGGTGTTACATTGACAATTCCCATGATCGCCGGGCGTTCCAGGCTAACCCCGCAGATAGCCGGTCGCCGGATACTCAGGCGACTCCGGTCCCCGGAATCGAGGTCGCCCACTGACATGAACCGCCATCCATCCGAAGGGGTCCAGACACTGGCACTGTCGAACCAGACATGATCACTTCCCGCCAGGGGCAGAGCGGTGGGCGGCGGCACTCCGGACCGAGCATCCCGACCCGTTCGGGGGATGGGGTGACAACGACGGATCATTCCACGCGTTCCAGGACCAGTTCACGGGTTGGCAGGCCAGTATCTGCAGGAGGCGTGACACCAACGGTCAATAGCTCGGCCGCATTCATCTCGTCCGCGAACCAGACGGCGATCCCAAGTGGGTCTTTCCAGTCAGCTACCGGAGTCCCGACAGCTCCGAGAACCATTCTCGAAGGCGCCCAGATCGGAATTCTGCCGTTCCCTAATGCCCAATCCATCTCGGTGCGCGTATCGGCGACAACAAAGCGCGGATCATGCGCGGAAAGACGCCACGCAGTCTGCTCGATCATGAGCAGGCCGATACGCCGACATACCAACGGATCCTCCGAAGGCGGTGCCGCTGTCTCGTTCAAACCCACACAGAAGATGGCGGGCGGGCGGCCAATTGTATCCAACCGATCTATGACGGCAGACGGTCTGGCGGAGAGGACCACCGTCTCGGTCAGATAAATCACCGTCGGACGGACAGACGGTTTCCCAGAAATCGCCGCCGAACGCGGATATGACCGACCATGTGACCGTACGATCTCGACTCCGAGTGCGCCCGGGCCACGATCAAGCTTTTCTATGCGTACCAAAACCCGCACCACCCGGGGTTCGCGAAGAATGCGGTTCGCAATTCTTTCCGCCAACGTCTCGAGAAGGTTGATACGCTCCAGTTCCAGCTCGTGCGTGATCGCCTCAGTAAGCCGGTCATAACTCACGATGCTGTCGAGATCCTCATCGGTATCCTCGCGTGGCACCACCTCCGCCACCACGTTGAACTCAACTCTCTGACGCTTGCCGCGCTCCACCTGGAACGCACCGATCTCAACCTTGTCGACATAGCCGCGCAGACTGATCCTGTCGAGCGGCTCCGCACCTGCCGTCGCGGCGGCGCGCATTTCGGGATTCATTGGGGCATGGGCGGGAATTTCGCTCATCACGGTCTCTCTTTAGGGCCGTGAGAGCCGGCCGCGGTTCACTCGACAGGGAAAATCACTGGCTGTCTTCCGCAACCAGAATTCCGGCCGATCCATGCGCTTGACCGACCGCCATACGATAGAACTTGTGCCTGCCGATGGTCACGGTATGTCGAAAGACCTTGGACCACGAAGGATTGACACCGATGTAATGATAATGCGTCGCTCCCCCCGTGAGGCCCCTTTCAATCAAGTCCAGCATAAGGTGCGCAATCTTGCCCGCACGCTCATATGGGACGGGTTCGTCAATACTCTCGCTCTGCCCATCGCAGAAATAAGTGAACTGGCACTGAAATAGCTGATCCGTTCCCTGCCGTACGACATCACAGACGGAATCCGGGAAATCGTCTCTGTCAACGCGGTTTAGGATCACCTCAGCCACGGCCAGCTGTCCCTCGACACTTTCGCTGCGGGCCTCGAAATAGATCGCTTCAGAAAGGCACTTCCAGTCAGCGTCACCCGTTGTTAGCGGCTGTGAATCCAGCCAATCAACGGTAACCGACACGTATTGATCCGAAGAATGGGGCCATTCACGCATTCCGTGGGGGCCGGAACGAATCTTTCCGGCACCGCTATCCGGCACGATGCCGATTTTGGCAACGGCCTGCCCTGTACCCTTCAGCAACGCCTCGGAAGCTGCCGAGTGGGTAAAACCAATAATCAGGGTCAAACCAGCTGCATATAGCAGGGAAACGGGTCGCACGATGCTCTCCAGCCATTGACGAAACACGAAGCGCTCTCCAAGTCAATGCGGAAATTCTATCACATAATTCCAGAAGAGTCGAATCCTGGTCCGGATCCGAGCCGCTAGCCCGGATATCTCACCATATCTGGTTGAATGGGGCCGTAATCCATTATATATGTAGATTTTCCAAAGAGTTGTCTACAGAGGTTTTCCCAGAATATCGGTGGCTTGGTCCTTGTCCACCACTGCCTCTGGCATCGATAGGACGGTCATCGCAGTTTCCCGGTGTTACGGGCGTGACGTGCCCGTCCGGAAGCCGTGTGCGAACCGCGGGCCTACCGCCCGCTATCGATCCCGGCACCCATGAAGCGCGACGGGTCGCGGCTTCGGTTACCGTACGCACCACCCTTCACATGGTCCGCGACGGCGAACTCCTTTTGATAGGGCCTGAGCCATGTCGCCCGGTCCGGTCCGGTCCGGTATTTCGTGGAGCAACGACCGCTCGCGGACCCAGAACCTGTTGTTTTCGGCAGTCGTGCACGGGCTCCTTCCAAACCCCCTGAAGAAGCCGTGGAAACCCTCGGCGCACAATCGGTGGCACCAACTTAGGCGCACCAGCATCCATGTTTCGGTCCAGGCCCGGATCCGGGCTTTTTGGACGGTTTCCGGGGTATCGGAGCCAGGTTTTCCACAGGAATCCACCGCCCACTTTTCCACAGCCACATCCCTTGATCAGCGCTGATTCGCTGAGCATACGAGGCCGGTTCACGGTCATATGCCCTGCCCGCGCTCACCGCAGAGCTCCATCCGAGCATCCAGATGTCCTCGGTTCCGGCCGCGTTCATTCTGTCACCCGCCCTTAAAGCCGCTGCGGCCTCCCGTGCAGCATAGGACGGACATGGCATCGGATCGGCCCGAATCACAGCCAGACCGTCAGACTACCCCGATTTCGGGAGTTTCCCGGATTTTACCGTGCATTCCGGGGGTTACGCCTATATTTTCCGAATCGGACGCGACAGGATTCCGAACTGGACGGTAACAATAAATGGATTTCGTGGTACGCCATGCCGAAAAACGGATCCGCACGGCTCTCGCGGACACACGGGTCGTAGCTATAGTCGGGCCGCGCCAGTCAGGCAAAACCACGCTTGCCCGCCGAATTTCAACCGACGACGGACGAACGTTTGCCACGCTTGACGACGCCCAGCTCAGACGCTTCGCCCAGAGCGACCCCACGGGGTTCCTGCGCGGAATGCAGTTCGCCACGATCGATGAAATTCAGCGTGCTCCGGATCTTTTCCTTGAAATGAAGAAAGCGGTCGATCAGGACCGACGTCCAGGCCGGTTCCTGATTACGGGATCGGTTGATCTGTTCAAGCGCTCCGTTTCTCCGGATTCCATGGCCGGGCGGGTTGAAACCGTGGAACTGCTTCCGTTCTCGCAGGCGGAAATCGCGAATTCCGGGGCACCGGCATTTCTTGACCGGGCGTTCGCCGGCGAGTTTCCGTCATTTGAGGACATTGGACCGACAGCCGATCTCACCCGGAGAGTCCTATCTGGCGGTTTTCCCGAAGCTCTGTCCCGCGCACGTCCCGAACGACGGAATGCCTGGCTGCGCAACTATGCCCGAATGCTGACAGAGCGGGACGTTTCCGACCTTTCATCCATCAGCAAAGACGTAGAACTTTCTCAGTTGATCGAACACGCAGCCGCGCTCTCGGGCCAATTGCTCAATCTGTCGCGCCTGGCATCGCCGCTCGGCGTCGACAGCAAAACGGTGGACCGCTGGCTTACACTGTTTGAGCAACTGTTCCTGGTCCGACGGCTCCGTGCATGGCATCGCAGTGACAGCAAGAGGTTGATCAGGGCTCCAAAGCTGCAGTTCGTGGATTCGGGGCTACTTGCGGCACTCAAACGCACAGATCAAGCCGAGATCGTCAGGGATCGTGGAAGGTTGGGAACGCTTCTGGAATGCTTCGTACACTCAGAGCTTGCCAAAGCGGCGGGGCTGTCAGACGAGACGACTTATGTCAGCCACTATCGCGATAAGGACCGGGTCGAAGTCGATCTGGTGCTTGAGCGCCCACCCGGCCGGGTCGTTGGAATCGAAACGAAGGCGGGCGCCACCGCACGGCCCGAGGACTTCAAGGGCTTGAAGCGGCTGAAAGATGCGGTCGGCGAAGGGTTCTCATGCGGAATCCTGATCCATGACGGCGACCGAATCCAGCGAGTGGCGCCAAAACTGTTTGCGATGCCCGTCAAGATGCTGTGGCTGAGATAGCGTTGCGCCGCACGGCGGCTTCCGAGATCGACGTGCCAGACCTCCCCAATATTTCTGAATCCAAACCGCTCGGATCGCTTGGGGGCAGCCCCGATCAGTTCAGTCCCCCTCCAGATACGCCACCGCATCCGGATGCCAGCGAACCCCGTTCCCGGCCCCAAGGGGAGGCCTGGACAGATCCCGTCCTACGCGGCCGGGACGGGTGGCGGACGCCATATGGGGACTTGGTCGAGCGCATCGCAGTGATCCTGGCGAGAGGAGCGGCGGGAAAGGGGCGACCGGCACCCCGGATCGGGAATGTCGGTCTGGGTGGTTGCGGGGGCACGCCCCGGCATCCGGTGTCGGGTCCGGCACGCCTCCGGGCTGTCGGGGCTCAGCGTCAGGCGGCCTCGGGTCGGATCCCCTGACGAGGGAGTGCATCTCCGGCCGCCGGGGCGACCGCTTGATCCACATTGAAAACGCCTGGAATTCAAAAAGCCGGCCAGTGCCGGAAATCGCCCCCGCATGATCGCGGCGCATTGACTTGCTCCGGTTGTTGTGCAGACAGGCCAAAATCGGTTGGCACTTGCCCGAATGGCGAATATCCACTGGGGTCGCACTCATCTGGAAGGACACGCGGTCGATGGTTCGAGATCCCGCCCTTGATATGTCGCCCAAGGTATCGGATGAGATCCGCAGCACCACATGCTACATGTGCGCATGCCGCTGCGGCATCGACGTGCATATGAAAAATGGCCAGATCGCCTATATCGAGGGCAACCGTGACCATCCCGTAAACCGCGGCGTTCTCTGCGCGAAAGGCTCCGCGGGAATCATGCAGGTCACCGCACCGTCGCGACTGCGCGGGCCACTGAGACGGAAGGGGCCCCGGGGCACCGGCGAATTCGAGGAGATTTCCTGGGAGGAGGCCCTGCGGACCGCCGTCAACTGGTTGGCGCCGCTTCGCGCCGAGCATCCGGAAATGCTTGCCTTTTTCACGGGACGCGACCAGTCCCAGTCGTTCACGAGCTACTGGGCGCAGGGATTCGGAACCCCGAACTACGCCGCGCATGGCGGCTTCTGC
The DNA here is from genome assembly GCA_965221405.1 of Paracoccaceae bacterium. GTDB lineage: Bacteria > Pseudomonadota > Alphaproteobacteria > Rhodobacterales > Rhodobacteraceae > JAPOUP01. The sequence goes on from CBDCSE010000002.1 coordinate 70,638, forward strand.
TCGGTCAACATGGCGGCCGCCGGAATCTACACCATGGGCGGAGCCTTCTGGGAGTTCGGCCAGCCCGACTGGGACAGAACCAAACTACTGATGCTCTTCGGTGTGGCCGAGGACCACGACAGCAACCCGATCAAGATCGGCCTCGGTAAGCTGAAGGCGCGTGGAGCGAAAGTTATCGCCGTAAACCCCATACGCACCGGCTATAACGCGATCGCGGACGAATGGGTGGGCATCACGCCGGGCACCGACGGCCTGCTGATCCTCGCGCTTGTCCATGAACTTCTGCGGGCAGGCAGAATCGATCTCCAGTATCTCGCGCACTACACCAACGCACCGGTTCTGCTGAACTGCGACCCCGAGAGCCCGAGTTACGGGCTTTTCCTGAGGGACTCCGAGGGTCACGAACTGGTCATCGACCGTAGGACAGGACAGTCCGCGCCGGCGACCGCCGCCGGGGTCGAGCCGGACCTCTCCGGCGTCCTGCCACAGGCAGGCATAACGCACCGGCCAGTTTTCCATCTTCTGGCCGAGCGATACATCAGGCCGGAATACTCCCCGGAAGCCGCCGCGGGTCCTACCGGCGTCCCGGCGGGTCGGATCCGCCGGATCGCCGCCCGGCTGGCGGAAGCCGCTTTCGAGGGAGAGATCTCCATCGACCGGCCATGGACCGACCTCCGCGGGGTCCGGCATGAAAGAATGATCGGCCGCCCGGTCAGCATTCACGCCATGCGCGGGATTTCCGCCCACTCAAATGGATTCCAGACCTGCCGCGCCCTGCATCTGCTGCAGATCCTCCTCGGCTCGGTCGAAACGCCCGGCGGCTTCCGTTTCAAGCCACCCTACCCCAAACCGTCCAACGCGCATCCAAGACCGCATTGCGGCGCACGGCCCGGCCAGCCACTTGACGGCCCACATCTCGGCTTTGTTCACGGTCCCGAGGATCTCGCTCTCCGGGATGACGGCAGTCCGGCGCGCATTGACAAGGCGTTCTCATGGGAAAATCCGATGAGTGCGCACGGGCTGATGCACATGGTCATCGCAAACGCCCACGCCGGGGATCCCTACAGAATCGATACCCTGTTCATGTATATGGCCAACATGGCGTGGAATTCCTCCATGAACAGCCCTGGCGCCGCGCGAATGCTGACCGACCGCGACAGCAACGGCGACTATGTAATTCCACACATAATCTATTCCGACGCCTATGCGTCGGAAATGGTGGCCTATGCCGATCTGGTCCTTCCGGACACCACCTATCTGGAACGTCACGACTGTATTTCCCTTCTCGACCGCCCGATAAGCGAAGCGGACGCCGCGTCCGACGCGATTCGTTGGCCAGTCGTCGAACCCGATCGGGACGTCCGGTGCTTTCAGTCAGTACTGTGCGAACTGGGCGCGCGCCTTGGACTACCGGGTTTTGTCGACGGGAACGGCGGCGCGAAATACCGGGATTACGCCGATTACATCACAACACACGAACGTCGGCCGGGAATCGGCCCTCTGGCGGGCTGGCGCCTGGACGGAGAGGGCGCAACCCCCGGGGAAGGCGGCGGGACCGGGCGGGGGCGGCCAAATCCCGAACAGTTGCGCCGTTACATCGAACATGGAGGCTTCTGGCATAGGACCGTGCCGCCCGACGCCGCGTTCTTCAAACCATGGAACACCTCATATCAGGACTGGGCGGTTGAGACCGGCCTCTACGACGCTCCCCTCCCCTATCTTTTCCAGCTGTATCTTGAGCCAATGCGGCGGTTCCAGCTCGCGGCCACCGGACATGGCCATCGGCAGCCGCCGGACAAACTGCGCGAACGCATGAAGAAAACCCTGGATCCGCTTCCGATATGGTATCCGCCTTTCCTCGATAGCTTGACGGATACGTCCGAGTACCCCGTTCACGCCCTCACGCAGCGCCCAATGGCGATGTACCATTCATGGGGATCCCAGAACGCATGGCTGCGCCAGATTCACGGCAGGAACCCACTTTACCTGCCAACGGCGATCTGGCAGCGGCATGGGTTCTCGGACGGCGACTGGGCCCGGGTGACATCACCCAGCGGACAGATCACCGTCCCGGTCGCGCACATGGCGGCACTGAACGCGCATACCGTCTGGACCTGGAACGCGATCGGAAAGCGCAAAGGGGCATGGGCGCTCGACAGCGACGCCACCGAGGCGAACGAAGGCTTCATACTAAATCACCTGATCGACGAACTGCTGCCGGCGAAGGGCAACGGACTGCGCTGGGCCAATTCCGATCCGGTCACCGGACAGGCCGCCTGGTTCGACCTGAGGGTCCGGATCGAAAGGGTCGACTCGGGCGCACCGCGGCACTCCGAGCCCTCCTTCCCTCCGGTCAACTCGCCGGTGCCGCGGGCACCCCGCGATGTCAGAAGAAAGACGGAACCGTGACAGACGATGGACAGACACCGGGTCCGGGCCGGCGCAACGCGGATCCCCGGACGTGACGGACCTTCCCGCCTTCACCGAGCGCAGCCTCGGCCTTGTCATCGACCTGGATACCTGCGTTGGCTGCCATGCCTGCGTCGTTGCCTGCAAAGGCTGGAATACCGAGCACTACGGCGCTCCGTTGGCCGACAGCGACGCCTATGGCCCAAATCCGGTCGGCAGTTTCCTGAACCGCGTCCACTCCTATGAAGTCCAGCCCGATGGCGACGCTCCGGCCCAACTGGTTCACTTTCCCAAGTCATGTCTCCACTGTGAGGACGCGCCCTGCGTCACGGTATGCCCCACCGGCGCCAGCTACAAAAGGTCAGAGGACGGAATCGTACTTGTCAACGAGAGCGACTGCATCGGCTGCGGCCTCTGTGCCTGGGCCTGTCCATACGGAGCGCGTGAAATGGACCCGGTCGAGAAGGTGATGAAGAAATGCACCCTTTGCGTGGACAGGATCTATAACGAAAATCTGCCGGAGGAGGATCGCGAGCCAGCCTGTGTAAGAACCTGCCCGACAGGAGCGCGTCACTTCGGCGATCTTTCCGACCCGTCCTCGGACGTGTCGAAACTCGTGGCGGAACGGGGCGGTATCGAATTGATGCCGGAACAGGATACCAGGCCGGTCAACCGCTACCTGCCACCCCGCGGGAAAGATGGAGAGCTCGACGTTCTCGCCCCGTTCCTCGAACCCGTGGCCGAGGAACCTAAGGGATTCATGGCCTGGCTTGACAGCGCCCTTGAGCGCCTCTGATGCATCCCGCGAAGTCCATCATTCTGTTCACCACCCTCTCCGGTCTCGGCTTCGGGTTCCTCGCATTCCTTTGCGTCGGGCCGCCACCCGTTGCCGGTTTGGAGACGGTAGCCAGCTTCGCCGCAGGCCTGGCACTCGCCGGCGTCGGCCTGATGGCTTCGGCATTCCACCTGGGTCATCCGGAACGCGCCCTCAAAGCATTCACCCAGTGGCGAAGTTCATGGCTCTCACGTGAGGGCTGGCTGGCGTGCGCGACGCTCGCGATCACTGGAGCGAATGCCGCTCTCGCCGTATTCGCCGGCTTACGGATTCCTCCACTTGCCTGGCTGGGTGCCATAATGTGTGTCGTCGCCGTGACCGCCACATCGATGATCTATGCCCAGCTCAGGACGGTACCACGCTGGAACCACTGGACCACCACCGCGCTCTTCGTGCTCCTCGCTTTCTGCGGAGGCGCCCTACTGTCCGGAATGACATGGATAGCCATCACGCTGCTGGCCGTGACCGGCCTGGTCCAATACCACGCCTGGAGGATCGGCGATACCCGTCTGCGGGTAAGCGGTACGACGTCGGCCACGGCGACCGGTCTCGGCGGGACCGGCGTCGTGCGGGCGTTCGAACCCCCCCATACCGGTGACAGCTATCTGACGCGGGAGATGATACATGTGATCGCCCGCAGACACGCACGGAAACTTCGGCGCACCGCATTCCTGTTCAGCTTTCTCCTGCCGATCGCACTATTACCTGCCGCCTCTACGGACGGCCAGGCCATTGGGGCGGCGGCGATATGTACGCATGTCGCCGGAGTATTCGTTCTACGTTGGCTGTTCTTCGCGGAAGCGGAGCATGTTGTCGGTTTCTATTACGGCAGGCGGTGAGTGTTGGCGGAGCAGCTCGGGAAAGCGCCCGGCGAGAGCCGGGCCATGTCATCCGGTTTCGGAATGCGCGCGATCCGGGTTTCACCCACCGGTCCGGACTTGCGTCAGGCACTCTATGGGACTACCCAAAGGCATCGCGCAACCTGACCGAGGAACGGATATATGGCCAGACCCAAAATCGCACTCATTGGATCCGGACAGATCGGAGGAACCCTCGCCCATCTCGCGGCCATGAAAGAGCTTGGAGACATCGTTCTCTTCGATATCATGGAGGGCGTACCGCATGGCAAGGCGCTGGACATCGCCGAGAGCGGGCCTCCAGAAGGCTTCGACGCCGCGCTGTCAGGCGCAAATGACTACGCCGACATCGCCGGAGCCGACGTCTGCATCGTTACCGCCGGCGTTCCACGCAAACCCGGGATGAGCCGCGACGACCTTCTGGGCATCAACCTGAAGGTCATGAAAGCCGTCGGCGAGGGAATCAGGGACCACGCTCCGAACGCTTTCGTCATCTGCATCACCAACCCGCTGGACGCGATGGTCTGGGCATTGCAGGGGTACAGCCGCCTTCCATCTGAAATGGTCTGCGGCATGGCGGGTGTGCTCGACTCCGCCCGCTTCCGCCACTTCCTCAGCCTCGAATTCGGGGTCTCGATGAGGGACGTGACAGCCTGTGTCCTCGGCGGCCACGGGGATACAATGGTGCCTCTCGCCCGCTATTCCACCGTTGCGGGTATTCCGCTGCCGGATCTCGTGGAAATGGGCTGGACCAGCCAGGACAGGCTGGACGCTATTGTTCAGCGCACCCGTGACGGCGGCGCGGAGATCGTCAGTCTGCTAAGTACCGGTAGCGCGTATTACGCGCCGGCTACCTCCGCCATCGAGATGGCGGAAGCGTATCTGCGGGACCAGAAGCGCGTACTTCCGAGTGCGGCGTACGTTAGGGGTGCCTATGGGTTGGACGGTCTTTACGTCGGGGTCCCTACGGTGATCGGCAGCGGCGGCATCGAGAAAGTCATCGAAATCAACCTAAACAAGGACGAAAGGATGATGTTCGACAAATCCGTGGGTGCCGTTAATGGCCTGGTGGCGGCCTGCAGGGAAATCGATCCAGGACTGGGTTGATCCGCGGGTATTGGAGAAATGGGTCACCAGCGCCATCTGCGGGACGTACTGCCGGATAGCTCCGGTTCCTTCGCCGGGGATGGGACGCGAGCGCGTCAGGGTGATCGTGCCCGAACTGCCCTTGGGTTATCCCACTACCTGCAGAAACGTCCCGAATCGTGGCCGCGCGGAACCCCGCGCGGCGGCAAAGGCGGAATTCCCGCCCTAACTCTCCTCCTACGCCAAATTTGGGATTTATTTCCATGGGCAACCCATGACAAACGGTCAGAAGTATCGCGGGAATTGCACGACAGAGCGGTGGAGGGTGGGAAACCATGAACATTCACGAATACCAAGCCAAGGCACTCCTGCAGGCATTTGGCGCCCCAGTCAGCGATGGCCGCGCCGTGCTGCGCTCGGAGGAAGCCAAATCAGCCGCCAGCGCACTTGACGGTCCGATCTGGGTGGTCAAGGCGCAGATCCACGCGGGTGGGCGCGGAAAAGGCCGGTTCAGGGAAGCGGAGGCCGGAAGCGAGGGAGGCGTAAGACTCGCAAGATCGGTCGAAGAGGCCGAGACCGAAGCGAAAAGGATGCTTGGACGAACGTTGGTAACCCGCCAGACCGGATCGGCGGGAAAGCAGGTCAACCGAATATATATAGAGAATGGATGTGTAATCGATCGTGAACTGTATCTCGCCATGCTCGTCGACCGTGGCACCGGACGCATCGGCTTCATCTGCTCCACGGAGGGCGGAATGGACATTGAGGAGGTCGCGGCAGCGACACCTGAGAAGATCCTCACGCTGAACATCGATCCCGCAACCGGCTATCAGGGATTCCACGGTCGCCGCATAGCTTTCGCGCTCGGACTTGAAGGAAAACAGATCAGGCAGTGCGTCGGTCTAATGGGCATACTCTATAAACTGTTCGTCGAGAAAGACCTTGAGATGATCGAGATCAATCCCCTGGTCATCACGGACGGCGGGGACCTTCAATGTCTGGACGCCAAGATGGGTTTCGATGGTAATGCGGTGCATAGGCATCCCGACATCGCCGAACTGCGTGACATCTCCGAAGAGGACCCTAAGGAACTTGAAGCGTCGAAATTCGACCTGAACTACATTGCCCTCGATGGAGAGATCGGCTGCATGGTCAATGGAGCTGGCCTGGCCATGGCGACAATGGACATCATTAAGCTCTACGGCGCCGAACCCGCCAACTTCCTGGACGTCGGCGGAGGCGCGACGAAGGAAAAGGTAAAGGCGGCATTCAAGATCATCACCTCCGATCCAAACGTCAAGGGAATCCTCGTTAACATCTTCGGCGGCATCATGCGCTGTGACATCATCGCGGACGGCGTGGTAAGCGCGGTAAAGGAAGCCGGTCTCGGCGTTCCTCTGGTCGTGCGGCTCGAGGGAACCAACGTTGACGAGGGCATACACATAATCAACCAGTCGGATCTCGACGTTATCGCCGCCGATAACCTCAGGGACGGAGCGGAAAAGATCGTCAAGGCAGTCAGGGGATGAAACGCGGACACATGTCGGGCGGGCTGCTGCGGCGCCAAACACATCCATCGGAAGTCCGGGATATGAACCGCCGCGGCCGCGGCATACGTAACGGGAGATACATTTAATGGCCGTGCTCGTGGATGAAAACACCAAGGTTCTGTGTCAGGGCTTCACCGGAAGTCAGGGTACGTTCCACTCCGACCAGGCGATCGCTTACGGCACCCGTGTGGTGGGAGGTGTGACGCCGGGCAAGGGCGGAATGGAGCATCTTGGCCTGCCGGTCTTCAACACCGTGCACGAGGCGGTGGAGGTGACCGGTGCCGACGCCTCGGCGATTTACGTTCCACCTCCCTTCGCGGCCGATTCGATACTTGAGGCCATAGACGCCGGGATTGAACTTATCGTCTGTATCACTGAAGGGATTCCGGTTCTGGATATGGTGAAGGTGAAACGTGCGCTCGACCGCTCGACAAGCCGTCTCATCGGCCCCAACTGTCCCGGCATCATAACCCCCGATGCCTGTAAGATCGGTATCATGCCCGGCCATATACATAGACGGGGTTCGGTTGGTGTCGTCAGCCGCTCGGGAACCCTGACCTATGAAGCGGTCAAGCAGACCACGGACGTCGGTTTGGGCCAGTCAACCTGCATTGGCATTGGTGGTGACCCGATCAAGGGCATCGAACATATCGATGCGCTCAGCCTGTTTCTCGCCGATGACGAGACCCGGTCGATTATCATGATCGGCGAAATCGGCGGAAGCGCCGAGGAGGACGCCGCCCAGTTCCTGAAAGACGAGGCCCGGAAAGGACGCAGCAAACCGGTTGCGGGTTTCATAGCGGGCCGCACCGCGCCACCGGGGCGCCGCATGGGACATGCTGGCGCAATCATCGCCGGCGGTAAGGGCGGGGCCGAAGACAAGATAGAGGCGATGCGGTCTGCGGGCATTGTTGTCGCCGAAAGCCCCGCGGCGCTGGGGGAGGCCGTGATCGATGCCATCGGATAACGCGAGACCACTCAATCCCGCGTCAATGCCGACAGATGGCCACCGCCCATACCGACACGGCGGCGGTCCCGCCCCCGTACCCGGGCATGACCGGATCACCTGGCCCGTCAACCGGATACCATTCCTTCAATAGCGGTAACCTGCGATGACCGAACATATCCCCAGCGACGCCTCTCACGGGCCCTCCTTCCTGCAGGGACAGAACACCGAATATCTGGAACGGCTGTACAACAGTTTCATGGACGACCCGAACACGGTCGAAGACACCTGGCGGCGGTTTTTCGAACAGATGCGGGACGGTCGCCCCAATGGCGGGTGCGAACTGGGCCCGTCATGGGCACGCGCTGACTGGCCACCGCAGCCGGCGGACGAACTGACGGCAGCGCTTGACGGACAATGGCCGGACAGCAGGCCCAGGCATATCGAGGACAGGATCAGGGCACAGGCCCGAGCCGAAGGCGTGGAACTCAAAGACGGGCAGATCCGGCAGGCGGTTATGGACAGCGTGCGCGCCCTTATGCTGATCCGCGCCTACCGGATCCGCGGCCACCTTGTCGCCGAACTCGATCCACTCGGCATGCGCAGCGAAACCCCACACCCGGAACTGGATCCCCAATCCTACGGCTTCTCGGAAACCGACATGGACAGGAGAATTTTCCTCGATCATGTTCTGGGTCTGGAAGTCGCTTCCCTTCGCCAGATCCTGGACATCGTCAAACGCACATATTGCGGCACTTTCGCCCTCCAGTACATGCATATTTCGAAGCCCGATGAAGCCGCATGGCTGAAGGAACGCATAGAGGGTTACGGCAAGGAGATCGCTTTCACGCAGAACGGGCGAAGGGCGATTCTCAACAAACTCGTCGAAGCCGAGGGCTTTGAGAAGTTCCTGCACGTGAAATACCCGGGAACGAAGCGGTTCGGCCTTGACGGCGGCGAAGCGCTGATTCCGGCGATGGAACAGATCATCAAGCGCGGCGGTGCGCTGGGGGTGAAGGACATCGTCATCGGCATGCCGCACCGTGGACGCCTCAGCCTACTCGCGAACGTGATGGGCAAACCCTACCGGGCGATTTTCAGCGAATTCCAGGGCGGCAGCTTCAAACCGGACGAGGTCGACGGTTCCGGTGACGTGAAATACCATCTCGGCGCCTCATCGGACCGTGAATTCGACGGAAACACGGTGCACCTCAGCCTGACCGCGAACCCAAGTCACCTGGAAGCGGTCAACCCGGTCGTTCTCGGCAAGGTACGCGCGAAGCAGGACCAGCTTGGCGAAGATGACCGCATCACCGTCCTGCCGGTCCTTCTGCATGGTGACGCGGCATTTGCGGGTCAGGGGGTTGTCGCGGAATGCTTTGGTTTCTCGGGGCTGCGCGGCCACAAGACGGGTGGTACGATCCATCTGATCGTCAACAACCAGATCGGGTTCACCACCGCGCCGCATTTCTCGCGGTCCAGTCCCTACCCAACGGACATCGCCCTTATGGTCGAGGCGCCCATCTTCCACGTCAACGGCGATGATCCCGAGGCCGTGGTACACGCCGCCAAGGTCGCCACCGAATTCCGGCAGAAATTCCAGAAGGATGTTGTGATCGATATTTTCTGCTACCGCCGCTTCGGTCACAATGAAGGCGATGAGCCGATGTTCACGAATCCGATAATGTATAACCGGATCAAGAAACACCGAACCACACTCAGCCTATACACTGAAAGACTCGTCAATGACGGCCTGATTCCCGAAGGTGAGATCGAGGACATGAAGGCGGTGTTCCAGACTCACCTGGACGACGAGTTCGAGAACGGGAAGAACTACCGGCCGAACAAGGCTGACTGGCTGGACGGACAGTGGAGCCATCTTGACTGCGATAACAAGGAATACCAACGCGGCAAGACCGCGATCACCAAGAAAACCATGGAAGAAATCGGGGCCGCACTCATCAGGGTACCGAACGACCATTCACTTCATCGAACGGTGGGGCGGCTCATCGAGGCCAAGCGCCGGATGTTCAAAACCGGAAAGGGATTTGACTGGGCCACCGCGGAAGCGCTCGCTTTCGGCTCCCTGCTGGTCGAGGGCTACCCCGTCCGGCTTTCCGGTCAGGATTCCACGCGTGGCACATTCAGCCAGCGCCATTCGGCGTTCATTGATCAGGAAACGGAGGAGCGGCACTATCCCCTGAACGAAATCCGCGATGGCCAGGCAAAGTACGAGGTGATTGATTCGATGCTCTCGGAATATGCCGTGCTTGGGTTTGAATACGGCTACTCACTTGCCGAACCGAACGCCCTGACGCTTTGGGAAGCGCAGTTCGGAGACTTCGCCAATGGCGCCCAGATAATGTTCGATCAGTTCATCAGTTCCGGGGAGCGCAAGTGGCTACGGATGTCAGGTCTCGTCATGCTGCTTCCGCATGGTTTCGAGGGTCAGGGGCCGGAGCACAGTTCCGCCCGGCTGGAACGGTTCCTGCAGCTTTGCGCGGAAGATAACTGGATCGTCGCCAATTGCACCACGCCCGCCAACTACTTCCACGTACTGCGTCGGCAGCTGCACCGAAGCTTCCGGAAACCGCTGGTCCTTATGGCCCCTAAATCACTTCTGCGCCATAGGCTCTGCGTCTCCGAAGCATCGGACTTCGTCAAGGGAAGCTCCTTTCATAGGGTACTCTGGGACGATGCGCAGATGGGCAACTCCGACACGGAGCTCGCAAGCGACAAAAAGATCCGGCGCGTGGTCATGTGCTCCGGAAAGGTCTATTTTGACCTACTCGACAGACGGGATGCGGAAGGGATCGACGACATATATCTCCTACGGGTCGAACAGTTCTACCCGTTCCCGGCACTGAGCCTGATGAAGGAACTCGGACGCTTCAGGCAGGCGGAGATGGTCTGGTGTCAGGAAGAGCCAAAGAACCAGGGTGCATGGTCGTTCATCGAACCCAACATCGAATGGACCCTGAAGCGGGTCAAGGCCAGGCACACTCGCCTGGCCTATACCGGCCGTTCCGCTTCGGCCTCTCCCGCAACGGGCCTTGCCTCCGCTCACCAGGAACAGCAACAGGCGCTGGTCAACGCCGCGCTAGACCTTAATGGATGAACGCGCCATGAGTATTGAAATCCGCGTGCCCGCCCTTGGAGAAAGCGTCACCGAGGGGACGGTGGCGACCTGGCTGAAGGGATCGGGGGAGACCATCGCCCGCGACGAAGTACTGTGCGAACTGGAAACCGATAAAGTGACAGTGGAAATCCGGTCACCCGCCTCTGGCCGTCTAGGCAAGATCGTAGCCGTTGAGGGAAGCACTGTTAACGTCAACGCACTGCTTGCGACGGTCGAGGACACCGATACCGTGGTCGCCGAACCCAGAAATGATCCGGATACAGCCGTGCCGACCGACATAATCGTACCGTCGCTTGGAGAATCCGTTACTGAAGCCACGGTATCCAGATGGTTAAGGGCTATCGGGGAACCCGTCGCGCAGGACGAGATACTGTGCGAACTGGAAACCGACAAGGTTTCGGTCGAGGTTCCCGCACCAACGTCGGGAATACTGTCTGAGGTCCTGGCACCCGAGGGCACCGCAGTCGAAGCGGGAGGCAAACTCGCCGTACTCGCTTCCGGAAAGACTCCGGTCCTGCCAGCGAAGCCCACGACTGGCAGGGATGTGGAGAACGCACCCTCCGCCCGAAAGCTGATGGCCGAACACGATCTCACACCGGATGCGGTGAAAGGCACTGGACGGGACGGAAGGATCATGAAAGAGGACGTAAACGCCGCACTGACCGCTCCGGCCCTGGACGCCGCGCGGTCGGCTACGTATCCACCTGAAACCTCCACACATGCGTCGGCGGCGGCCGGGGAAGCCGCCCGGGAAGAGCGCGTGCCCATGACGCGCCTGCGCCAGACCATCGCCCGCCGCCTCAAGGACGCCCAGAACACCGCCGCGATGCTAACGACCTACAACGAGGTCGACATGGGCACCGTCATGGACATCCGTAGCGAATATAAGGAGCTGTTCGAAAGAAAGCACGGCGTGAAAATGGGCTTCATGTCGTTCTTCACCAAAGCCTGCTGCCACGCCCTCAGAGAGGTTCCGGAGGTGAACGCCGAGATCGACGGCACAGACATCATCTACAGGAATTTCGTTCATATGGGAGTCGCGGTGGGTACGTCGAACGGCCTCGTGGTGCCAGTGGTGCGCGACGCGGACAGCCTCGGCTTCGCTGACATCGAGAAGAGAATCGCCGAACTGGGAGCGCGTGCGCGGGATGGCAAGCTTACCATAACGGATCTTCAGGGTGGAACGTTCACCCTGTCCAACGGCGGCGTCTATGGCTCTCTGATGTCCTCACCGATTCTCAACCCACCTCAATCCGGCATTCTCGGAATGCACAAGATCCAGCAGCGGCCGATGGTCGTTAACGGCGATATCGTGGCACGTCCAATGATGTATCTCGCGCTATCCTATGACCACCGCATCGTTGACGGTAAGGGTGCCGTGACCTTCCTTGTCCGTGTCAAGGAAGCGCTTGAGGATCCAAGGCGTATGCTGATGGATCTTTAGCCATGCAACATTACCCGGTAACCGTTCGGTGACGTCACGGAATCCATATATGGATCGGGAACTCGGGAATGGCGTCGAAAATGCGTCCATGATGTGTCGCTGACAGATTCAGACACCCTGACCGGGCCCGCTCAAGGAGAGGAAATGTCCACTTATGACGTCATCGTAATCGGCGCCGGCCCCGGCGGCTATGTGTGCGCCATACGCTGCGCCCAGCTTGGCCTGAAGACCGCCTGCGCCGAAGGTCGGGAAACGCTTGGCGGCACCTGTCTCAACGTTGGCTGCATTCCGTCCAAGGCGCTGCTGCATGCAAGCCACTCGCTATATGAGGCAACGCATAACTTCGCCAGAATGGGTCTGAAAGCTGCGGTGCCGAAGGTCGAATGGGACGCCATGCTTGCATATAAGGACGATGCCATCAGCCAGAACACGAAGGGCATCGAGTTTCTGTTCAGGAAAAACAAGGTGGATCGGCTGAAAGGCTGGGCGTCGATTCCCGCCACCGGTCAGGTGTCAGTCGCCGGGCAGGTGCATAAGACGAAGGCCATAGTAATCGCCACGGGTTCGGACAGCGCGACGATTCCCGGGGTCGAAATAGACGAACGGATTGTCGTTTCCTCGACCGGTGCGCTGGAGCTCCGGAAAATTCCCAGAAAACTTCTCGTGATCGGTGCCGGCGTGATCGGCCTTGAGCTCGGCTCCGTCTACAGTCGGCTGGGATCGGAGGTGACGGTCATCGAATTCCAGGATCGTGTCGTGCCGGGAGCCGACGGTGAGATCGCCGGGGCTTTCCAGAAAATCCTGGGAAAGCAGGGCCTGAAATTCATCACCGGGGCGGCGGTGCGGAAGGTCGATACGACGAGGACGAAGGCCAGGACCACCTACAGACCGCACGGATCCGACGAAGAGGTGATGCTCGAAACCGATACGGTGCTGGTCGCGACAGGGCGCAGACCTTTCACGCGCGGGCTGGAACTGGACAGACTTGGCGTCAATAGCTCAAAGGGGGGCCGGATACTCACCGACAACCGTTACGCCACGAATGTCAATGGAATATATGCGATCGGCGACTGCATTGACGGCCCGATGCTGGCACACAAGGCTGAGGACGAGGGCATGGCTGTAGCCGAGAACCTTGCGGGCCAGGCAGGTCACGTGAACCATGACCTGATTCCGGGTGTGATCTATACTCACCCCGAAGTGGCGAGCGTCGGCGAGACGGAGGAGAGTCTCAAGGAACGGGGACGGGCCTATAAGGTGGGCAAGTTCAGTTTCATGGGCAACGGTCGTGCCAAAGCCACTTTCTCCAGTGACGGATTGGTGAAACTGCTGGCAGACGCCGGGACTGACCGGATTCTGGGCTGTCACATCATTGGCCCTGCTGCCGGCGATTTGATTCACGAAGTCTGTGTGGCGATGGAATTCGGGGCCGCGGCAGAGGATCTGGCGCGCACCTGCCATGCACATCCGACATATTCGGAGGCCGTGCGGGAAGCCGCCCTCGCATGCGGCGATGGCCCCATACACGCATAGAACTTCGCGTGGTGTATTGATCTGGACCCTGTAAGAGCGCATCGATCTGCGTGGGTGCGGAACCCAAGCCTACCGGTGCCGTGCGCCGCGATCCGGCAATCAGGTATACGGCCTCCGGATGCGGCGGGCCTTCCGGTGCCTCGTCGTCCGGGACGCGGGACAGGATGTAGGCGGAGGGCTCCACATCCTCGGCGAGAGCCTTGGCTGATGGCCCGCCAATGGAACAGGGCGCAGGTCACGCCTCCCCCAGATTGATCTCAGGGCGAGCCACGCGCTCTCCCCGGCGACGATCTACTCCCAGATCCCCCTCGCGCCCGCCGACAGCCTCTCCTCGATCACGGCGAGGACAGGTGCCGCCAACGCCGCCGGGCCCTCTCATCCATCCGTCGACCCATGGCGGGGCTGCCTGATTCCCGATCCGGCAAGCCGATGATTATACACGCGCGGGACGCGGCCTCAACGGCACCGTAGCCGCATTTCGTGTCACGAAAGTCCCACAAGTGATCTATAGGCCACTTCCCGTAACCTGTTCCATTGCGCCCACACACAGGGTGTCAACGTCACACGAGATATTCTTCGATCCGACCAAGGCTTGGCACCTCGCCGACCGTTTCAAGGGTCTACCACACGCCGAATCACGGAAGCACGCTTAGATCGCGGAGATCGAGAGCAATACGCCGAGCCGTCAATGCCTCGACCGACGCGTTCCGGATCGCGAGACGATGCGATACGTAGCCGACACCTGGAAACGGCATCGAAACGGCTCCACGAGACCTGTCCACTGGCGGTTCAGAACAGAGGACGCATGCGTGAAACTGAAATCGCCATCAATCACTACAACAACGGAGAAACACCGGTAGGAGGGAACGAAACCGACGGTCGCGATCATGATGAACGTGTACCCGCGCACCTGTCCACCGCTCAGGCCGACATGGCAAACAGCGCGTCAGGGCCTTCTGTCGTTCCGGGAAGCCTCAAACCGGTACCTATGGAGGGCTCGACCGTCAACCCTCAACCAAGCACGCGATCTCTCGTAACCGGGGCATAATCGTGCGACGATTGTCCAAAACTCAGATGAATGGTTCATCTCAGCTAGATGCGCCACCTCATGGGCGGCGACATAGTCAAGAACGTCGTGGGGTGCCATTGCAAGACGCCATGAAAACATCAGATCGCCCCGGGAGGAGCACGAACCCCACCTCGATCTCGTATCGCGCAGGGTTATCCTCCCGAAGCGTAGGGAGAGCCTGTCGCTGTAACGTCGGCAAGCTTCGGTACACTCCGAACGCGCCGAGATCTTCAGGAACGCTTTCACATGAGCGGCAACCATATCCGGTCGATTGGGGACAATGAGTATACCACCCTCTAGCACCGCCTTCCTGACAGGACCCGGTTCAATCACCGTCTGCCGACCCCCTACCGGAATCGTTGCGCCGATCCGAACCTCGACGGGCAGGATCCGACGTAACAGCTGTCTATGGATCCACCCGGACCTTTCCTCGGCAAAATCCAAAGCCCTATTGACATCGGATGCCCTGGAAACCGTCAGTGTCACCCTTCCATCAAGTTCGGAGACCCTCAGCGAGATCCCTTTGGCGCGCGGCGACCGGCGCAATGTGATCTCAACGGAAGGATCACTCTTCAGTACCACTCGCCTCATTCCCCGGATCCATAACCTCCCTTCGGCACGCCACAGCGTTCCCGTGATTTCCGCCAACTTAAACCCTCGAAGCCTTTCGGTTTCAATTGCAACCTGCGGCAGAGCCAGATTATGTCGTTTTATTTGAGTATCTTATGTAAAGATCTTCTTTGCGCTGAAAACGTCGGGTCAACACTGAATCGTCATAAGGTCCGGATTCGCATCTCGCATCCCTGTCCGCGCATGCGGCGACAGAAGCGGACACGGCCACGATCCGCTTACGTCCGGCGGCTCTCACAGGAGCTTGACGAGGGCGACGATCAGCCCGCCTTGGGCGACCAGCGCACCGACCATCCACTTCAGAAGTTCGGCCTTCGACGATTCGATCTTCGCCTCGACCTTCGCCTCGACTTTTGCAATGTCGGCCTTTGTCCCCCGCCGCAGCTCCTCGATCTTCGCCTCGATCTTCGCGACGTCGGCCCTGGTCGCGAGATTCCCGTTGAGCAGGGCGACATGCTCCTCGGCGAGCGTCTCGGCCTGCCGCTCGGTGAATCCGGAGTCGGTCAGCCGCTTGACGAAGCGGTGGGTGTCGAACGCGATGGCCTCGGGCATGGCCTGATCATACCGGCGCCGGTGCCGCTCGGCAAGCGGTATCGTGCCGCGGACAGGGCCATCCCCCGCTGGAATTCCATCGGTTTCGCCTGAAAGCCTTCGTTTCCCTGTGGTTCGCGTGCGCGTGCGCACGCGGGGCCGGACCGGCATCGGTGATTTTCCGCCGGCGTTCCCATCCCGCATGTGCGACGGTCGGCGCATGGCGATTCGCGGCATCCACTCCCATCCCGTTCTCCGGGAGGCGCCCCCGGGGTTCCGCCCGCGGGACGTCGGGGTCCGTCCGGCGACGCCGGAGGAGCGCCCGCTGCGGGGCGCGCTGATGGACCTCCATCACTGTCCCGGTTTCCGGCGCCTGGCCGCCCGGGGCCTGCGCCACGTCGCGGTCTGGCGGGGGCGCCGGGCGCCTCTGGCGGAGCGTCGGCGTCATGACCCCGCTCCCGCGCATGGTCAGCCATCCCGGCGTCCGCCGGATCGCCCGCGTCACCCGCCACCGGGAAACGGTGAAAACCGGGGAGGCCAGCGCCGGGACCGCCTGCCTGATCACCTCGCTGGACGCGGACAGGGCGTCGCCGGAGGGGTCGCCGGCGCCGGACCGCGAACACCGGGCGGTGGAGAACATGAACCACCGCCAGAGGGCCCGCGCCTTCGGCGGGGACGCCTGCCAGACCCGCACCGGGAACGGCCCGGCGAACCGGGCAAGCCCTAGCAGCCCCGGCCCCGCGGTGATCCTCCCCGGCCACCGCGGGGCCGGGAGCCTCGCGGATACCCGGCGGCGCCGGCCCGACCGCCCCGCCGACGGCCGCACAGAGCCGGATTCCGCGCATGGACCCGGGATTCCGCCGCTTCGGACACCCTGACCACGTGAAAGCGGGGAGCGTGGGATAGTCCTGTGCCGCGGACGCCGGGCCGTGCGGGTGCGGCGGACCCGGGACAGCCGGCGACATTCGCGGACGGGGCCGCGCGAGCGGCCGTGCCGCCATCGCGGGGGCGAGGTTCTGGGCGGGGGCGTCTTGAGCTCCGGGAACCCAACGGCGGCATGACGCAACGTTTCGGCCGCGACGTGACGTTGAGCCCGCCGAAGTCGATGTCGCCGCGGGTCGCGGGCCAGGCTGGACACGAACGCCAAGCCATTGCCTTCGCACCGGGCTATGATCCCGTGGCGGCAGAAGCCGGAGTCGCCGTGCGCCACCAAGTTACCGGGTTGCGCAGGCCACCGAAGTCGATGCGCTGGGGGCGGTAGAGTGCGCCCAGCATCTTCACCGCGTGGCTAGTGGTTCACACAAAACAAGAGATTCCATTATTGCGCAGGGCGTGATACCGTTCTCCTGCCGCGGCCAGGCGGGCCGCGGAAACAGCGGAAACGGGAGACAGGCGGATGGGCAGGAAACCGGCACGGCAGCGGATCGGGCTTTCGGACGGGGAGCGTGGGCGCCCCGGAGACGTCATCAGCAACCCGCGGAGCCTTCAGAAGCACGTCTGGCGGGCCCGCATCGTCCTGGAGCTGGGCTCGGGCTGCGGGCTGGCGGAGACCATGCGGCGGACGGGCATGTCCAGGCCGACGGTCTGGCGCTGGTGGGACCGCTTCCCCGGGCAGCGCGTCGACGGGCTGCTCCGGGACGCCACGCGTCCGCCGGGGCGGAAGCCGGTCCCCGAGGACCGGGTGAAGGCCCTGGTCGCGCTGGCGATGTCGCCGCCGCCGGAGCACGCCAGGCACTGGACGCCCGTGGCCCTGTCCGGGGCCATGGGCGGCATGGCCGCCACGACGGTCCGCAACATCCTCCTCCGTCACGGCCTCCGTCCGCACCAGGTGAAGACGTTCAAGGTCTCGCGCGACCCGCGGTCCGGGATCAAGGTGCGCGACGTCGTAGGGCTCCATGTGGACCCGCCCGACCACGCCGTCGTCCTCTCGGTGGACGAGAAGACGCGGATCCAGGCGCTGGGGCGGACCCGGAGGCCCCTGCCCATGAAGCCGGGCCATGCCGGGACGGGGACCCACGCCTGCAGGCGGAACGGCACGACATGCCTGCCCGCGGCCCTTGATGTGTCGCCACCGGCAGGGTCGTCGGCCGGACCGTCGGGCGCCACCGCTCGGCGGAGTTCCTCGCCTTCCCCGGCCACGTCGCCGGGGGGATCGATCCCGGAACCCCGGTGCACGTCATCCTCGACAACGTGTCCTCGCACAGGTCGGCCGGGGTCCGCGGGTGGCTGAAGGACCGTCCCGACTGGACGTTCCACTTCACGCCCACATCGGCGTCCTGGATGAACGCCGTCGAGGGGTTCTTCCCGGAGCTGTCCCGGCAGCGGCTGAAGGACGCGGTCTTCGACCCGCCCGCCGGGTGCGTCGCGGCCATCGAGGGCTACATCGCGCATCACAACGCCATCGACGCCCGGCCGTTCCGCTGGAGCCGCAGGCCGGAGGACCTCGTCGAAGCCTGGAAGCGGGGCCACCAGAAGCTCCGGGAAATGGCATCAGATGAATGAATCAAACCACTAGTATCCCAGCCTCATTGAATTGCCGGTTCCATCCCTGCCCGGGACGGGTTACGCTCCCGACCGCAACATTGGACAACAGACCTTCCGGCCACCCTGGGTGGCGTCAGGGGGCATATCAGGGGCGGAACAGGGATGGAACAGGCAGGCAGGAAGATCTACAGGGTGCGGCTCGAGGCGCACGAGCGCACGCGGCTGAAGGACATCGTCGACGGCGGCGGGGGTTCGAAGGAACGGCGCAGGCGGGCGCATGTCCTGCTGCCGGGCGACGGGGGCCGTCCGGACGGCGGCTGGACCGACGCGCGGATCGCGGACGCGCCTGGGGTCAGCGTGGCGACGGCGGAGCGGACGGGCGGGCAGTGCGTCATGGAGGGCCTTGACGCGGCCCTTGACCGCAAGGTCCAGGAGAACCGCAGGAGGCCCCGGCTCGACGGGGAGGGCCAGGCGACGCTGGCGATGCCGGGCTGCTCGGAGCCTCCCGAGGGGCAGGCGCGATGGACCCTGAAGCTGCCGGGCGACCGGCTGGTGGAGCTGGAGGTCGTCGACGGCATCGGCCGGGAGACGGTCCGGCAGGCGCTAAAAAAAACGGCATCAGGCCCTGGCTTAAGGAATGCTGGTGCATCCCGCCGAAGGCGAACGCCGAATTCGTCGCCGCCATGGAGGACGTGCTGAAGACCTACGCCCGCGACTTCGACGACGACACCGTCCTGGTATGCCTCGACGAGACGTCGAAGCAGCAGACGAAGGAGACGCGGACGCCGCTGCCGACCCGCCCCGGGCGGCCGGCGGCATACGACTTCGAGTACGAGCGCAACGGAACGGCCAACCTGTTCATGGTCTACGCCCCACTGGACGCCTGGCGCCATGTGGAGGTCACCGACCGCCGCACGAAGCGGGACTTCGCCGGGGTGCTGAAGGACCTCGCCGACGTCCACTTCCCCGGCAGGAGGATCGTGCTCGTGATGGACAACCTCAACACCCACAGGCTGTCGACGCTCCACGGGGCCTTCGAGCCGGCGGAGGCGTCGCGCCTTGCCGACCGTTTCGAGGTCCACCATACGCCGAAGCACGGCTCCTGGCTCAACATGGCCGAGATCGAGATCAACGTCCTCTCCCGGCAGTCCTCGACCGCCGGATCCCGGACCGGGGGACGATGGTGCGCGAGGTCGCCGCATGGCAGCGGCACCGCAACGGCTCGGCGCAACCCGTCGACTGGCGGTTCAGGACCGAGGACGCCCGGATCAGGCTGAAGTCCCTATACCCGGCAATTCAATGAGGCTGGGATACTAGCCTGTGCCCCACCCGGCCTCGGTCAGCCGGTTGAAGCGCCGCTCCATGTCGCCGTGGTCGATCATGCCGAGGGTCTGGCCCATCCAATCGCCGAGATCCCGGAACACGGTGCTGCGGTAGGCCGCGACGGTGCTCGCCTTTCGCGCTGGCCCGGCGAGAAGGTCCCCGAAGGCTTCCGCGAGCGCGGTAGTTGACGACGTACGAGCGAACGCAAGCCGGCGAGCTGTTCTTCCCAGGCGATATAGGGCCTGTCCCCGCACGCGCCGACACGCACGGACGGGGGAGCCGTCGCCATGGTGCCTTTCGGGTCCAATCGCTTTGACAGTACCCACCCGCTGTGGCAGATGGCACAGGCCTGAATGACTGGCATGAAAAACTGAAGGGATTGTCTATATGCCCAAAGCGGAATGGGGAACCAAGCGGGTCTGTCCGGAGACAGGCAGGCGATTCTATGATCTGGGCAGGGATCCGGTAATCAGCCCATATACGGGGGAAGTCGTGGAACTCGAGACCGGCGTGAAAACCCGCGTGGCGGTTTCCGTAAAGTCAGATGACTCGGACGATGACGCCCTGACCCTGGTGGACGACAGCGACGACAGCACGGAAAGCACCGGCAAGGGCGGTGTCCAGATCGAGGACGAACTTCTGGAAGACGACGATGAGGACAATGTCTCGCTGGACGAGATCGCCGATGTGGCGGCCGATGAGGACGAAAACTAGGAATGCGGCCATCTGGCCCTAAAGTGGCACACAGCATTTCGGACCACTGTGTACCCCGCACTGTCGTGCGGGTGCCGAAAAGGGAATTCCAGTATTGGCAATGCCACTACCGACAGGTTCACCACGCGCTCAGGGGACCTTAGGGCCACAGCCGAGGTTCTGGAACAGGACATCCCCAGCCTCCGGCGGAATGGCAGGTCCGGGCGCCGGAGCGAGGACGGGACAGGGATCCAGAACGGGAAGCGCGGCCTGTCTGGAGGCTAGCGAAGAACGGGCAGTCCACCCGGCCGAGAGCGATGGCCACAGGAAGGTGCCGCCGCCCTGTGGGAAGCGAATCTACCGGAAAGCGCCGGTATTCCTCCAGCAATTCCCGCTAGATTTTCTTTTCGTTCTTTATCAGTTGGTTGCGCGTCTGTCGGGGATTCCTTTTCGTGGACTTTCCTCGCCGGATCGACCATCCTGTCGCCAGACAGGCAAAGCCGGGCAGCCAGATGTCCGGGGATTCCTTCGGCGGGCATCTGTCGATGCCCGGGATGCCTGCCGCGGTGCGCGGCGGCGGGGATCCGGCGCGGGCGCCGTCCGGCACCTGGATGCGCGGGCGGCTGGACGGGGCCGGCCCCCGCAGCCTGCGCCGCCGCTTCACGGGAATCCACGCGGCGCTGCGGCGCGGCAGGGTGCTGGAGGGCTCTGGACCGTGCCCGGCGGCAATCTCCCGGTCCCGGTGGACGGCACCGGGTACCGTTTCTCCCACAGCGTCAGCTGTCGGAACCGCCGCGGCAGGAACCACCGCAACGGGCAATGGACCGGTCTGGAATGTCCGGAACCTTCCGGTGGGAATCCGGAAGCCGCGCGTCCCGGCCGCGGCGCGCCCGCGCCGTGCCGCCGCCAGGCGTCAACACATCACGACCGGCCCCGGGTCAGGCGGGACGCGTGAGGGTGGTGGAGTTTGTATTGTGCAAGACAAAAAAAGGGGCGACACACTGGCCGCCCCCATGTGTGGATCTGATCTGTCTGCGGTCAGAACGTCACTGGTTGCCGCCGAGCAATCCGCCGCCCGGCCCGACCCGCGCGCAGCCCTTGCCGCCCATGAACAGGAAGTAGGCGCTGCCTGAGCTGGTCGCGTTGGCTACGGAGGTCAATCGTAAGGTCTGCACCACCAGCTCGCCGGGCCCCTGCTGGATATCATTGCGACCCCCCGTCCCCGAACGCCTCCCGGTACGCCCTGCCGCCAGCTCGCCGGGCCCCTGCTGGATATCATTGCGACTGCGGTTGCTCCAGATGTGGGCGCCGGCCACGGGCCGCACCTCGTAGATGCTCTCCCCAATATCCGGGGCGGCGATGCCCCATCTCGCGGGGGGTACTCGGTTCCATGCACCTCTGTTGCTATTCTCATTTCGCCACTCCCAGTCGGTGAATGTGTCAGCTACCCGGAACTCCTTCCCAATCTCGGCAAAAACAGTGATCGGGAAGTCATTTCGAGTGCGGGTCTGGCCGTCGGTGCTCGATAGGGTGAGCGCGAGGCGGCCCGGCCTGGCGTGGTCGCCGCAGCCGTCCACGACTGGCGAGACGGTCTTAAGCGTCATGGCGCAGGTCGCCCGGGTGCAGGTGGTCTGCGCCTGCGCGGTGCCTGCGAGCAGCAGGAAGCATAGGCACATCGCGGCGGCGGGCGCCGTGAGGGCCGTCAGCCTAGCGGGGGGGGGTTAAAGGAAGCATGGTAAGCCTGGGCATTGTCAACCTCCGTACGGTTGCGGTTCACTGATGGCGCCACCGTAAGGCGGTCCGGGCGGAATGGCAAGGGGCGATGTGGGGCGATGTCTTCCGCCCCAGGGCAATTCCCGGCCCGGGCCGCCCCGGAGGCGTTTTCCGGACTGCCCGGCCCGCCGGAAAACCCTGCCGGCCATGGACCATCGGAACGGCCTGCCGTCCCGGAGGGGCGGATGGAGACACCGCCGCCCGACCTTCGGGGAACGGGGAAACGCCCGGGCGTTCCCGGGCGGACATGGCCAGGGGGGACAGCCACCCCGTGTTTCCAGTGCCGGGCATCATCGCGCCGGCGTCACGGTTCCCGGCCGTGCCCGCGGGCCGGCCTCTTCCTGTCCGCGCAGGCCCTCAGCACGGCGACCGTCCACCCCGGCATCCAATGGCATTGACTTAAGGAATCGGCGCTGTTGACCTGGCGGGGCGTGGAAGGTCCCGTGCCGGCCGGTTTTGTGCTGGCACTGCCGGTTCAGCCTGCGGCGGCGGCCCGGTCGAAGATAAAGTAGGCAAGATGGCGGCCGACGGGCGACCTGCAGGCGCGCGGATGGTACCGGTCCACGGGCCCGGTCCATTCGGCCAGGGCCCGCCCGTCGGCCGCCACCTCCAGCCTGACCGGCCCAAGGTCCCGGAGCGGCGCGTCGACCGGCCCGCCGGCCTCCGTGCGGGCGGAGGGGCCGCGCCGTCCGCCCGTCACCCGCCGCCCCGGCAGGGTCAGGACGCCCGGCCCCTCGGGATGCCCCGGCACCCGCAGGCAGGACCGCTCCCCGCAGGTTCCCGAACGGCGTGCGGGC
This sequence comes from Paracoccaceae bacterium, assembly GCA_965221405.1. Taxonomy (GTDB): domain Bacteria; phylum Pseudomonadota; class Alphaproteobacteria; order Rhodobacterales; family Rhodobacteraceae; genus JAPOUP01. Next base: position 93,737 of record CBDCSE010000002.1, read on the forward strand.
CAGTTCCCGCCGGCTGCCGTCCGGGAACGGCTCCACCGTCTCCCGCCCGGGCGCGACCTGCCTCCGCGTCAGGCGCCTGCCGAAGAAGGTGGTGGTCTCCAGGTTCCCGGTGCGCGGATCCATCGTGGCCTCCCACGGGACGGCCCGGTCCGATGGTATGATGGACCGGGCCGGGCCATGAGCCAGGCCCGAACGGGAGAAATCCGCAAAACCGCGGAAACGCCTCAGGACATGGGCTTTGGAAGATCGCGGAAATCAGGAAAACCTGATCCGGCCAAACTCAATGCCATTGGGGGGTCGGGCAGGTGTTCATGATCAGGCGAACTGTAAGGAAGTACCGATGCGCCCGGAACGGAAAGCCCGCCAAGCCTGGCAAGCCGAGCGTCGAGACCGTCTACGGCATCACGGGCCACACGCCCGGGACCGTGGGCGCCGAGGCCCTTCCTGCCTTCAACCGTGCGCATTGATCATGCGGGAATCGTGTCCACGGAATTCTGGACGATCAAGCGACGTGGAACGGGGACAGGTGCAGGGTCCGCACCGGACATGGCCCGGAAAAACCGGCTGTCCCGGGAGAATGGCGATCGGCCTCATCCTCGGGCGCGGCAGGCCGGTCGCGCCGACGGTCAGGGACCTGAACCGGAACCCGCGCCCCGTGCCCGGCTGGCTCAGGCCCGGCCGGAACACGCAGCCACGCCGGTCCGCCGCGCAGCTCCGCAACCGGCCGCTCCGGATCAGGTCGAAAGAGCCTGCCTGGCAGCGTCAGGAGGGCCAGTCGGCCTGCCCGCAATCACGCACAGGGCGGGAAAGTGGGGGCCAGGTCACCGAATTGCTGCCGAATCAGCTGCAGGATGAATTGCCGGGTCGCCAAACGCCCTCGTCAAGGCTCGCGGAGAAAAAATCAGCCGTGGATATTCCTCCTTGAACTATCGCGCCCCGGTCCATATAGATCGATTCTGGCCCAACATCTGGCCATTATCGCTGGGGCCTTAGCTCAGTTGGGAGAGCGCTTGCATGGCATGCAAGAGGTCAGGGGTTCAAATCCCCTAGGCTCCACCAGTCCTCCCGGCTTCATTATCGGGGATACGCGTCGGGAAAAACGAGGGGGGATTACCGACGTGATCTGTGCGTGTAACGACAACCCGGAGTGGAGAAACTTCCAGGCCGTGGTCAGGGCTTCCGGATCTCCCGCACCGGTGAAGATGGAGCCATGCCGTTCCGGCAGACCACGTCTCCAACCTCACGCGACATCGGGGCCCAGAACAATCCTCAGCTCGGTTTTCGGGTCGAACACTACGGCCTTTTCCATCCCCCGTTCCACAGTGAAGTGCAACACCCGATGTGGGTGAATGGTGGTCGTATCGACGCATGATGTTGCGAATCGGCCGGATGGCGGCGACAGTCCCTTCGTTGCGAGAAGGAGACCGCCATGCCCGAGGGCTACCGCCACCTGACCTACCCCGAGAGATGCCAGATCCACGCCCTGATGGAAAGCGGGCTTTCCGGCGGGGCGATCGCCCGCCAGCTCGGGCGCAGTCCGTCATCGGTCCCGCGCGAGATCCGGCGCAACGGCGGAGCCCGGGGCCAGCGGCACGCCCAGGCGCAGCGGCTGGCCGAGGGGCGGCGCAGCGCGGCCCCGTCGGTGCCCAGGAAGATGACGCCGGAGCCGGTGGCGCTGGTGGAGGGGCGGCTGGTGCGGGGCTGGAGCCCGGAGCAGGTCGCCGGCCGGCTGCGCCTGGAGGGCCACCCGGTGGCGGGGCGCCAGTGGATTTACCGGCACGTCCACGCCGACCGCAGGGCCGGGGGCCAGCTCTGGCGGCACCTGCGCCGCCGGGGAAAGAGGCCGAACCGGAAGGGCGGGGCCCACGCGGGCCGGGGCCACATCCCGGGCCGGGTGGACATCTCCGAGCGCCCGGCGCTGGTGGAGGCGAAGGCGCGGGTCGGCGACTGGGAGGCGGACACGATCGTGGGCGCGGGCCACAGCGGCGCCGTGGTGTCGCTGGTGGACAGGGCGTCGAAGTATACCCTTCTCCAGAGGCCCGGCAGGAAGACGGCGGCGGCGGTCGGCGCGGCCATGACGCGCATGCTCGGATCCCTCCCCGTCCACACGGTCACGGCCGACAACGGCAAGGAGTTCGCCGACCACGCGCGGGTGGCCGGGGCGCTCGGCGCTGACTTCTTCTTCGCGCGGCCCTACCACTCCTGGGAACGGGGCCTGAACGAGCACACCAACGGCCTGGTGCGGGGGTACCTTCCCAAGGGCACGGACTTCCGGAAAGTGACGGACGCGGAGGTGAGCGCCGTCCAGGACCGCCTGAACGCGCGTCCGCGCAGGGTCCTGGCCTGCCTGACGCCGGCGGAGGCGTTCCTGCGGGCGCGGCCTCCCTGAGGGACCCCCCGTCCGGCCGGATCGTCCCCCACGCGCCGCGGGCCGTCCCGGCGCACCTGTCGGCATGCCTTGCGCCGCCTGGCGGATGGCGCTACGCTCCGATTCGAAGGGACCGGGCCATTCCCGTGCGGAATCAGGGGGGTCGGAGGGCGCGAAAAGCGCAACGCCGGGCCCTTTCCTCCGCTCGGGCTCCGCCCTCGCTCCGGAAAGGGCCCGGCGTTGCGCTTCGGAGTGGCGCCGGGGCATGTTGAAGTCGAACTCCACGTTACTCCCGGTAACCACCTCCGCATCCGCCTCATCCGCGCCACACAGTTCCACACCGCTGATTCTCGTCGTAACAAAGGTTTCGGAACCCGTCGGCTCGGCGACACCAATAACGCTTTGACGCTTTTCATACATTCCACATGGGTGTGGAGCGCTGGGGAGCGCTGGTCAGCACCCTCAACGTCGGTCAATGCGGCTGGTCCTAAGCGTCACCAACTGACCGTCACGGACCCTTAGCGCCTCGCGGGATCTGAAGAAGGTAATCCCCGATCCTTTGGGTGCATTCCGGTCAAAGAGACGTTTCGCGATCAGGGGCCGTGTCCGCCAGATATCCATCCTGACACATGTTGGTGCGTTCCTCCACGAGAGAGAGTTTCCCGGTGGATTCGTGACCGCCTCCGCCCCACGGGCCCGGATCCGGTGTCCTGTCGGCTCACCGTCGCTCGTCGACCACCCGGGGTATACAGACGCCCGGCGGTTTGGTTCACATCGAATGTAGTGGCGGTCGGTGTTTCAGGCCGCCGACCTCCTGTCGGAATACGGGCCGGGATCGATCCATCACCATCCCGCCTGCGGACAGGGCTTCAGCGGAAACCTCAGGACATGGATTCCAGCTGATGGGGTTGCGGTTCCCGGATCTTGCTGGCGGCTGCGCCAGGATTAAGGGCGGCATTCGGGTCCGCAAATGTCCGGACGGCGGTTCCGGTCCTGTCTGGAACCGCCGTCCCGTCGATTCTCCCGGTTTATCACGATGATCCGGCCGAACCCATCGGATCAGTGTTTCGAGAATTCAGGATATGCCTCGGCTCCAAGCTCCGAGATATCAAGCCCGTTCATCTCGACTTCCTCTCCAACCCGGATACCCACAGTCATTTTAAGGACCATCCAGATGATGTAGGATACGACGAAAGTGAACGCTCCTATGGCGACAATTCCCAGGATCTGGGAAGCGAAGTTCGCATCGCCATTATAGACAGGGACGACAAGCGTACCCCAGACGCCGGCGATCAGGTGCACAGGTATGGCACCGACCACATCATCGATTCTGAGCCGGTCAAGAAACGGGACGACCAGTACGACGATCACGCCACCGACAGCACCGATCCAGAGCGCGCCGAAGAGTGTGGGCGCCAAAGGCTCCGCAGTGATCGAGACGAGACCGGCCAGCGCTCCGTTCAGTACCATGGTAAGATCGACCTTTCCATAGATGAGCTGCGTCAGGACGAGCGCGGCTATGGCACCTGAAGCGGCCGCCATATTGGTGTTGGCGAATATGCGGCTCACGTCGGAAATGTCGCCCACAGTGCCCGCAGCCAGCTGTGAGCCACCGTTGAATCCGAACCAGCCGAGCCAGAGGATCAGCGTACCGAGAGTTGCCAACGCGAGGTTTGACCCGGGTATCGGGTTGACCTTTCCGTTTTTGTATTTGCCGAGACGCGGACCGAGAACGATCGCACCCGCCAGCGCAGCGAACCCACCCGCCGAATGAACCAGTGTGGAGCCGGCGAAGTCACTGAAGCCGGCCTCGGACAGCCATCCACCGCCCCATTGCCATGATGCCTCTATCGGATAGATCACACCGGTCAGTACAGCGACGAACATCAGGAATGGCCACAGCTTGATGCGTTCGGCCAAAGTGCCCGAGACGATTGAGGCAGTTGTCGCGCAGAACATCAGCTGGAAGAAGAAATCGGATCCGACTGATGCGTAGTCCAGAGATGCGGCCACGGGCTCCAAACCCACCGGTTCAAGTGTGGCCGGGGAAACCAGAATGCCAAGCCAACCCGGAACCGACCAGGCATCGGCCGGGTACATCAGGTTGAATCCGATCAGCCAGTACATTACCGAAGCGATCGCGAAGAGTGACACGTTCTTGGTCAGCTGCATCGTTACGTTCTTCGACCGAACGAAACCGGCTTCCAGCATCGCAAAACCGGCGGCCATCCAGAAGACGAGAAATCCTCCGACCAGGAAAAGCAGTGTCGTAAATATGTAAGGATTGATATCCGGCCCGGATTCCTGGGCAATTCCTATCGTTGGGGCGGATGCCGCCAACACTGCCATGCAACATAGAGTGCGGTTTTTCATATGGTTGTCCTCTTCTCACATTTCGATGCGCGTCATCAGCGGACCCATCCGAAACGTGCGCGGCACGTTGGATCGGACGACCCTGCCGCCGTGGAGATGCCTTCGTTCACCGCTTCCACCATGCTGAGGAGATGCGGCTTGGTGCAGGCTTCCGTTTCAGGCACAGGTTAACCATGTGACCGTCCGGAAAGCCGTTTCCCTATCCGTTCAGTCAAGTGCTGTTCCGTCGAATCCCGACTGTCTGACGGATACTTCGATTGAAACCATGGCATTTCCCCAACTGGCGCGGACGCCCGGCGAACCGGGAGCCGCCGGGGCAGAAGACCCACGATGCCGCACTGCAGCAAGAATTGACCCGGTCGACTTTCCGGAAAATCACCGGACTCGCAAAATTATGGCGTAAAATTATGCGAGTGATTATTTTTTCAGCGTGTTGACAATGTTTGGCCAACCGCCACGTCAGGCCAGATCGCTGGAGAGTAGAGCCACTCGTCGCCGCCAAACACTTCACCGCCGCACGATCGGTTCAGCACGGGCGGCGGCGTCTATTGCGCAACCGTAAAGGTCGGGATCAACGAATGTCTCCATGGGTGTAGTTCAGATTTTTTGACAACCGGCTTACCGGGCCGGTTCGAACTGGCGGAAGCGACCGGAAACTGCCATTAGAACCACCCAAACGGGAGTGAAAATGGTGCAGCGTGAGCATACGTCAAAAAATCTGAACTGCACCCTGTCTCCATTTCGACCTTGTTAAGCACTCCCGGTCGCTTTCCGGCTCCCTTCCGGAGCAATGCGAAGACGATTCCGGGTGGCACGTTGTAGGCCTTGATCCGATTCTCGGTGACCATCCGCCAGACGGGGGGGAGGATCGGCCTTTGTGGGCCCGGAGGGGATAGCTTCCACCGATGATCCTGGAGATACAGCCTGGCCTGGCGACATGTTCGACATCTTTAGTGCTGAAGAGATCACCGGCCGCGATTGGGTGTGCCATGGTTAGCTCACGCGGCTTTCCCTAGGTCCCATACCTCTCGCCATGTGCCTCAAGCAGGGCGTCGGGGCACGGCCCACTCGATGAATTGACCGCGACCTTGACTCTGTCTGCAATACGGGCAACGGCCTCGACGGCGCTCATCCGCTTTGTCTCGGTACCCGCTCCGCCTCAATGAATCTCCCGATGAACGGCATTGACCCCTCCCTCTCCGCCACGCCCCCCGGCAAACCCGACGGCGCACGCTCCGACAATACTACGACCGGAGTCAGTGCCGCCAGCGCCTTGAAATCGGTAACCAGTAAGTTACCCTTCCGAAAGGCCCGAGGAGAACCGCATGACCATATATTTCGAAAAGAGTTACCAACGCGCGTTTGGCACCTTTCCCCTGACCGGCGAGGAGGCGCACAACGCCATCCTCGCAGCCGCGAAAGCCGGTTACCGCGCATTTGACACGGCACAGATGTACCGGAACGAGGCGGATACCGGTGAGGCGCTCAAATATACCGACATTCCCCGCGATGAGCTGTGCGTAACCACCAAGGTGCACCCCAGTAACTTTGACGGAAACAGTTTTACCGCCTCGGTCGAAGCCAGCCTGAAGGCGCTACAGCTGGATGCTGTGGACGTTCTGCTGCTTCACTGGCCCCCAGCCGACGGCAATATAGCGCAGTCGCTCCGTCTACTCGAGGGCTGCAGGGAAAAAGGTCTCGCGAAAAATATAGGCGTGTCCAACTATACGGTCTCGATGCTGCGGGAAGCCGTTAAAATCGTCGATGCCCCGATCGTCACCAATCAGGTCGAGTTCCACCCGCTTCTGAACCAGGAAAAGTTGATGGCGGCCGCGAGCGAGGTCGGTATTCCGCTCTCCTCATACTGCTCGGTTGCACGTGGCGAGGTCTTCAAACATCCGGAATTCGCCGAAATCGGAAAAAACTACCGAAAGAGCGCCGCGCAGGTCGTACTTCGCTGGATTGTCCAGAAAGGCGTCAGCGTGAACACCATGTCCACCAAAGCCGATAACATCAAAGCCAATTTCGATATTATGGATTTCACCCTGTCCCATCCGGATATGGCCAGAATTGATAGGCTTACCGACACCGGCTATCGGATCGTGACAAAGGATCTGGTGCCTTGGGCACCGGAGTGGGACTGAGACCAAGCGACGGTCATGACACGGTTCGGGACCGCGGCAATCTCACTTCCGCCATAACGCATGCAACAGCGCCTGGGACAGTAAGGAACAGCTCTTACAAACGATTCTGGAAGAAGCCTATCTTGATATCCGGAGCGCGGAACAGGAACTGGCATTGGACCATCTTCCGCGTGACGCTCTGGAAACGCTCGTTCGGCTCACATGGGATTACTATCTCAATAATCCTCAATTCATCACACTTGTCAACGGCGGAAATATGCGTCGGGCGCGGCATCTGCAGCAATCCGACCGCATCCGCGCGGCAAGCCGCCGACTCGTCGATATGGTGCGCAACCTGCTGGACCGTGGTGTGGCGAACGGAGCATTCCATGAGGGAATCGATCCGGTTCAACTGAACATAACCATTGCGGCGACCGGATACTACTACCTGACGAACCGCCACCGGCGGGATCCTGTTCGAGCGGGACTTCATGTACGCCGACGCCCTTGACCAACGTCTGCGGTTCAACATCGACACAGTCAGGCGGCTTGTCAGGCGCAGGGTCGTTCCCGCCGGAAATGCTATTGACCCGGCCCAAGGATCTCGGGTCTTCGTAGAGGGCGCTTACCTTTTACTTTATGCCGCCGGGTTGATCAGGGTGTCTTCGGTTCGCACCATTGGAGGCACCGCAGCGGGGCGGGTCTGGACGAGTCACGAACAGAAACGGCGCACTTGGACAGCGAGGCCACCCAAACGGCCCGGCCACCATAGCTGCCGGTGCCGGTGACGCACAAAAACGGCGATGGTCCACCTGGCCGGGATGTCAGTGGTTCCCGGCGGGCTTCGAAGGATACCGACAGGGCGTAGCGCTCGTATGGCGACCCGCTGTCTTTGCCATGCACTGGAATCCTGACGCCATTCCTGAGGGCGGGTTTAGCCCAATATTGATAAACCCCCACGGAGAAGAATTCGGGCCTCACGGCCGGGCCGGACTGAAACCCGTCACAAGGTCATGTCAGACCTTCACGGAAAATGACCCTGCACGCTCAAGACAAATATTCCCCGTGCCAACTATTTCCTATGCGCACCGAAGGCCGCGGCCAGATCACCAATTTCAAGCGTCTCCGCAACACTCTCATGTTCCGCGCCCGTAAAAACACCTTTGAGCCCACACCCTTTCTGTCGTTTCACTGTGAGCATATTCGAGGCGAGAGGGTATTGAACATGTAATTGAAATGTCCCTCACACCGGCTGATGCTTGCCTGATACCATACCTGCATTCTGCCAATTTCTTGATCAATCTCGCGCTCACGTGACTGAATCGAAATGTCACGAACCAGTGGGCAGAATACCAAATCGGTACATGTCTTGTCAAATTCGGCACCAAGGCCGGCCTTCCGTTCGTTCAGACGCTTTCTGACCTCGGCAATGACCGCGTTTCCCTTTGTGGAGCACTGGTCAATGAGTGTGTCTCTCTGTGTCTGCAATGCGGATAGTGTCGTGAAGGCATCGGAAAATGACCCAACAGTATCGGTCACGACCCAGGTTCGACCGGCATCAGACCATTCACCGAGTGGATACTCACCGAGAGAGAGAGATTTGAAACAGTTTGCATGAACTGCTCCACCAAAAGCCGGAATGAATGCGGCAAGCAATGCCATGAGTTTCATTTTCATGTTCCCGTTCTCCAAATTTTTTTCGTGCCTGGCTACCATGCGCCTGGGTCTATTTTCTGTGCAGGCCTGGTTCAGCACTTCCCGGTATGGATGTGGCGATTGTGCCGATTCCATCTAGATCATATTCAATGTCTTCCACTCTGTCAATGAGAAGCCGTATCTTCTACGGGCGTAGCCCGGATTTTTGATGCGTGCCCCTGTTGCACCGTTTCCACTTTGGCCGGTAAACTGCGATTTTCGGGTCAATTCGGACCAATGCGAATGGTCAAATGAACCGATTGCCCAAAATCTGTGCCGTGGGTTCGTTTGAAAATCTCTTTACCTTTCGCATGCGAAACCGATATCGTGAGGGCAAATCCACCTTAGGGGATCCGTCATGATCATCGTGACCCGCTTTGCTCCCCCTCAATTTTTCATGCAAGCTGTTCACCGCAATGCTGTTGGCTCTTGGCTTCGCCGCGCCGACGACGGCGCAGCAGTCTCTTGTGTGAACGGAATCCGGCGCCCGCATCCATTACATTTGCAGCAACGAGGGCCAGATTCTGATGCGCGGTTCCGGACCCTACTTCAAGGACAATGATCTCACCGTAACCCTGACGCTCACCCCTCCCGACAACAAAGCACAGTGGGAAGTCCGCAACGGGACCAGTTGGGAGCGTTTTCTGGGAACCCCGAAAAGCGTTGAGGTCACGTTGCGGGCCGATCCCGTCCCCAGTCATTGGTCAAGCGTGTCCATGCCCCTGCGGCTTGCGGACTTCAACGGCGACCAGACCGTCAATCAACCGCTGGACATGAAGATATCCTCCACGCACGGCGGCGTGGCCGTGAACACGCCCATCAGCGCGACGGTCGTGGCCTACGGCGGGGGACTACAGCTGCCCCAGCTAGCCCCATTAGAACGCGGTCCACGATTGGGTCAACCGGCTCTGCCTGAATCCGGAATATTTCCGCATGCTCCCCTGATGCACACCCTGACCCTTGATGTTACGGGACCGCTCACGGTGCGCGAGGCCGTTCAGATCAGCTCAGACCGGCGGAGCGGGCCAGAGACTTAGAACACCGGACACGGCGACCGCAAGGGCAATCATCCCGGCCATGACCAGGATCAACCGGATCCCGCGTTTTGCAATATCGATCCGAAATCCTCCCGGCGCGCGCCCAGGCCGGCTTTCATGATCTCCATGTCCCTCTTCACGAGCCAACCGATGGTCAGGCCCACGACTGTCGGGTGTGCGCCGTCAATCGTCTCAGCCCAAAGCCTTTGACCGTCACCGTCAGCATGTCGGCGGCGACTCGGCGACTTCTCGGGCAGGAAGCGATGTCAATCCTTCCATGCTTCGCCCTAAATGTCGTGGTGGTTAACGGGGACACGGCCTTGCCTGCGGGGTTGCACACCCAACCTTACGCGGCAGTCTGGCCTTGGTCCCGCACACTGGAATTGCCTGGCAAAGGCCATCAAGGGAAACCGGCGAGGACCACGGATGCCGATCTCCGGTCAGGCTGGAAGACTGGCCGATTTTCAGGCCGACCCATTGCCGGCGTTACCGACCACTGGACCGTGACAATTCATCCCGCGCAGGCGTCGATGCGATTCCATCCGGGATGACCAGGTGGCAAAGCGCTCAGGCCAAACTGGTCAAACGGCACGGCACAGTTGTTTCCGGGCTAAATGAAGCGTCAGACCAACTCGCGCCCGCTTCCTGAGCGAGCGCGTCAAGTTCCGGAATCACGACCTTGCGCGTTCCCTCAAGTCTGATCGCCCCATCACGCTTAAGCGCAGTTATCTGTCGGCTTACCGTCTCCAATGTCAGGCCGAGGTAATCAGCCATGGCCTCACGGGAAATCGGCAGATCAAGAACCACTCCGTCAGCCGCGTTTTCCCTGTCCTGCGCAGCGATCCGCCGGGAAAGACTCAACAAAAGGCTGGCGATCCTTTCACGCGCCGTCTTTCGTCCGAGAACGAGCATCCATTCGCGCGCCGCGTCAAGTTCGTCCAAGGTCATCTCCAGAAGGCGCCGTCCTATCTGGGGTGACTGACGCATCATCTCCTCGAACGGCTTTCGCCGAAAGCAGCATAGGGTGAGATCCGAGGCCGCGATCACATCGTACGGCGCAACGGAACGCCCTGGGCGACCGAGAAAATCCGATGGCAGCAGCAGCCCGACCATCTGTGTGCGCCCGTCCTCCATCGTCTGGCTGAGCGTTGCCGTGCCACTCACTACCGAAGCGACAAAGTCCATCTCACCACCGGCCCAGAGTATCCGCTCACCCGCACCAAAAATACGGTAGCGCTTGGCCGCCTCCATCCGCACCATTTCCTCTAGCTCGCATCTCGAACAGACCGCGCTGAACCTGATCGGACAGTCGGCACAGGACTCAAACTTCCCTTCTCTGTCCATTCCCAATTCCCCGAACACTGGATCCTTGTCCGAACCGCGGCTAGATCCCAAAAGTACTGGATGAACGGGGGATGGTAAACAACCAGGCGATCACGTTCAAACTGACACACACCACCCGTCTCCAACGCGTCGGAGGCACCCATCCCTGCGAGCCCTGCACGCGGCGTCTCGCCGCTTTAGCCACTGTCCACCCATAACCCCCTAACTTCGGTGCCTTCTCCGGCCATATCGAGAATGACGTCCAGCGTACCGTCCCGGTTCCGCACGTCCGCATCGTGCGCTCGAACCGCGGATCCGGGCTTCACCAACGTCGACCGCGATGTCCCACTTGCGCCCCTTGACCTTCCTGCTGACGTCATATTCCGAAGGCTGTATTTCGCAGCCGTCGTTGGCTCGGGAGAGCGACTCGCCCGCTCGCGGGCCAGTGTGCTTGCGGTACGTCTGTAACGCGTCCGGAGATGCCACCGTCGCGCCAGGACTGGAAGTGATTCCGAACCGTCGTGAACGGCGGAAAGCACTCGGGATCGCCCGCCACCGGTATCCCTTCGTCAATATGTACCGCACCGCGTTAAAAACCTCGCGGAAATCGGTGGCCCGGTGACGGCCCAACCTCCACGGCGGCGGGAGCGGTGGCTCGATCGCCAGCCATTCCCCGTCGGTCAGGTCGTTTTCGTATCGCCCTGAATTACGCATTCACCTTTTACGGGGGGTCTCGTCCCGGGCCATGGTGTGCCTCTTTGTTTGGGTCAACACTGACACGGAGAGACCCGCATCTGGAGGAAGCCATCAACGTTTTAGGCCAAACTCTGGCACTTGCCCGAAAGCCGAAAACCGGGCATTTTGACGCGTATCTCACCAAGGGGCTGACAATGAGACTTACTGAAAGGCTCGCCGCTGCGGTCGGAACGGATCATGTAATGACCGGTGACGCGTGCACAAGTTACACGACCGACTGGACCAAACAGTATATCTCGGATCCTATCGCCGTTGTGTGTCCAGGATCAACCGAAGAGGTCTCGGCGATCATCACGATCGCCCATCAGTCCGGAACACCGGTAGTTCCCGTCAGTGGCAACACGGGTCTCGCGGGCGGCACATATGCCAACGGTGCCTTAATGCTGTCACTCGCCCGAATGAACAGGATCCGCGAAATCCGCCCTGATGCGCGCATCGCGGTGGTGGAGGCCGGCGTCATTCTCTCATCGCTTCATGAGGCCTGCGAAGCGCATGACCTGGTCTTTCCCTTGACTTTCGGCGCACGCGGGTCGGCACTCGTCGGTGGCGCACTCTCCACAAACGCCGGCGGTTCAAACGTCGTGCGTTACGGGTCCACGCGTGGGCTTTGCCTGGGTCTTGAAGTCGTTCTCGCCGATGGGCGGATCATGGATCTGATGACGGAACTGCATAAAGACAACACCGGCTACGATCTTCGCGACCTGTTCATCGGCGCCGAAGGCACACTTGGGGTCATCACCGGCGCAGTACTACGGCTGTTCCCCAAGCCCAAAGCTTATGCGACCGCGATGGTTGCCACCGGAAACCTTCGCGAAGCGCTTACGTTGCTGAACCGGCTACAGGCCGTTACCGGAGGCAGCGTGGAAGCGTTCGAATATATGCCGCGCGCCTATATTGAACGCCATATCGCCCATATCAACGGTGCCCGCGCTCCATTCGGGCGACAGTATGACGTCAACGTCATGGTAGAGGTCGCCGCGACCGCGTCACGCGACGCGGAACCCGCGAATGACGGCAGCATACCGGTGGTAAACGCACTCGAGCATGAACTGGCTCACGCTATGGACGACGGGCTCGTACTTGACGCGGTGGTCGCGCAGACCGAGGCGCAGAGGACCGAGATGTGGAAAAGAAGGGAAGACGCCGCCGAGATCATTCTCGGACGCCTGCCAATGGTCGATAGCGACGTCGCCGTCCCGACCGACAGGGTGCCGGAGTTTTTCGAGGAGATGGACCGGGTACTTGCGGATGTTGATAGGGATGCCGAAACCATGGCTGTGGCTCATCTGGGTGACGGCAACATCCATTATGTCGTGTTTCCGGCCTCAAGAGATCCGGCCGATCTTGATCTGATCCGCGAGAAAGTCGAGGCGGTCGTGAGATCGCTTCGGGGCAGCTTCTCGGCCGAGCACGGAATTGGCCTGACCAAACTGTCATCCATGCGACGCCGAAAGGACGCTATAGCCATCGAAGTTATGCAGGCGGTCAAATCCGCTCTGGATCCAAAGGGAATCCTGAATCCGGGTAAAGTTGTGCCGGAGTTCCAGCCCTGATCCGGGCGGCCGTGATCGCGTAAGCACCGGATTCCGGGAGACACTGTTCCACCATTGGGACCCCAACCACCGCGAAAGCCGATCCAGCGCGGTTTCGTATCTGGCCTTCATCGTCTTCATGCGCTTCTCCGACACGGCAACGCGCTCCGAACGCGTGTGGATGGCCGACGCGTCGCCCATGCGTCAGGAAAGGCGCGGCCTCCGGAAAGGTTGAGGCACCCGGAAAAATGGGCCGGAAAACGCGACAATCAATACGGGCGACACCGTTGCACCGACGGTCCTTACCGACGCTTTCGATCAGGACTTCACAATCGGCCCGACCGGATCAGGAAACCCTCACCGGCCCTGGCGAGCAGATCCTTCGCCAATTCCCGCCCAAGTGCGCCTCCGGACTCAACCGGCCGCGGACTCCTCTTGACTTCCTACATTGCCGGATTCTGGCGGTGCGTAACTGACTGTATTTGTGGTCCATTGGGTCTCGATTCCCCGGGACGGCGATGTAGTGCCCACGGGGTATATTCCGCTTGACCCTCCGGCCCGTCCGGTCCATACTTCCGGCATGTTCGTTCGCCACAAGAAGAGCGGAGACCGAATCCGCGTCCAGGTCGTCAGGTCGGTGCGCGACGGCGACAGGGTGCGCCAGAGGGTCGTGCGCCATGTCGGCACCGCGACGAGCGACGGGCAGCTCAGCCAGCTCGACCGCCTCGGGCGGCTGATCATCGAGGAGATGAGGCAGGCGGAGACGGCCCAGCTTCACCTGCTGACGCCGAAGCAGTACAGCGATCTCATCGCCCAGGCCCGTCTGGCGGTGGCGGATCCGCGGCCCTTCGGGGTCGACCTGGCCGAATGCCGCGAGGAGGCGCGGATCTCGGTCGGGCTGCGCGAGGCGCTTGGCGAGGTTTACGGCCGCCTGGGGTGGGATCGGGTGCTGGGCGCGCGGCGCATGAGCTCCAACCGCATCCTCAAGGAGATGGTCCTCGCGCGCGTCGCGCAGCCGCTCAGCAAGCGCGCCACGGTCCGCGAGCTCGACCGCCATGGCGATCTGTCGCTGAACCTCGACCAGGTCTACAGGACCATGGACTTTCTCGACGACGGCCTGATCGACGCCATCCGCGGCCAGTCCCACGCGGCGGCCCGCAAGCTCTATGACGAGCCCGTCAGCGTCATCTTCTTCGACACCACGACGCTGTATTTCGAGAGCGAGGTGGAGGACGGCCTGCGCGCCAAGGGCTACAGCAAGGACGGCAAGCACCACCGCGTCCAGGTCGTATTCGCCCTTCTGGTCACCCCCGACGGCATCCCGCTGGGCTACGAGCTGTTCCCGGGCAGCAGCTACGAGGGCCACACCCTGATCTCCTCTCTCGCGGGGCTGGCCGAACGCTACCCCGCCGCGCGCTTCACGGTGGTGGCCGACGCCGGCATGATCAGCGCCGACAACGAGAGGCTGCTTCAGGAACGCGGCATCCCGTACATTCTCGGTGCCCGGCTCAGGTCCCAGACCGCGGAGTTCCGGAACCGGGCGCTCGAGCCCGACGGCTTCGTGGCGTGGCGGCCGATGAAGGAGTTCCCGACCTCGATCGCGCGCTACAAGAGCCTCAGGAAGGGCTCGACCAGGGTCATCGTCACCTGGTCGCCCAAACGCGCGCGCAAGGACGCGCGCCAGCGCGCGCAGGGCCTGGAGCGGCTGCGCAGGCGTCTCGCCGGGAGCGACAGGCCCGCGTCGGTCGCCGGGCGCGGGTACGCCCGTTTCCTCGCCTTCCCCGAGGGCCGGATCGAGATCGACGGGGACAAGGTCGCCGAAGCGGCGCGGTGGGACGGGATAGGCGGGATCGTGGCCTGGGGCCACGATGACGCCGACGCCCGCTTCCTCGTCATGCAGTACCGCCGGTTATGGGAGATCGAGGCGTGTTTCCGCGTGAACAAGCACGATCTCCGCATCCGCCCGGTCTTCCACTGGGTGAAACGCCGGGTGCGCGCCCACATCGCCATCTGCTACATGGCGTTCTGCTGCCTGCAGCACCTCCGCCACAGGCTCGCGCTGTCCGGCCACCCCATGAGCCCGGACGTCATCCGGCGCGAGCTCAACGCCCTGCAGATCAGCGTGCTGCACAGAAAGGGCACGGAACAGAAATACGCCATGCCCAGCCGGGCCTCGGCCAAGGCCCGGCGGATCTACCGGAGCCTCGGCCTCGGATGGAACGAAGCCCCGTTCCGGCTCCAGCCGACGCGAAAGACCGCAGCCCGGCGGGCAGGCGGGTGACAGAGCCCCGAAACCGGCGGCAATGAACGCGGGAACGTCCCGCGATGTAGTGCCCATTCGAAATCCGGGCCGCCGAAAATCAATGACTTACAGCCGAAAATGTAGGAAGTCGAGAATACGGGCGACACCGTTGCACCGACGGTCCTTACCGACGCTTTCGATCAGGACTTCACAATCGGCCCGACCGGATCAGGAAACCCTCACCGGCCCTGGCGAGCAGATCCTTCGCCAATTCCCGCCCAAGTGCGCCTCCGGACTCAACCGGCCCGAGAATCTCATCCGAAATCGCTTCGGAACCGTCCTGGCGCAGGATTTCCCCACGCAGGTGAAGGACATCGCCCTTTATTTCCGCAAGCCCGGCGATCGGTGTGTCGCAGGAGCCGTCCAACTCGGCCAGAAACGCACGTTCCGCGGCGAGTCGCAGGCATGTCGCGCGATCACGGAGCGGTTCCGTCAGTGCCTGTGAGCCGACATCGCCCTGACGTCTCTCGATAACTATGGCTCCCTGCCCCGGTGCTGGCAGCATATCCACCGAATCGATTGGCGTGCATGGTACGTCTTTTGCCCCGAGCCGGTTCAGTCCCGCCATCGCCAGGAAAGTCGCGTCCGCGATACCGTCAGCCAGCTTAGCCAACCTGGTCTGGACATTGCCGCGGAATTCCACGACCCTCAGATCACGGCGGCGATTGAGAAGCTGGGCCCTACGACGCACGCTGGACGTGCCCACGACCGCGCCTTCGGGCAGTTCCGCAATTCGGGAATATCGCGGCGATACAAACCCATCCCTTACGTCTTCCCTTGGCAGGAAGACGTCGAGCAGCAGGCCATCGGGCGGGACAGCCGGCATATCCTTCGCGGAATGAACGGCGATGTCGATGGCACCGGCGGACAGGGCTTCCTCGATTTCCTTTGTGAACAAGCCTTTGCCGCCGATGTCCCTCAATGACCGGTCCAGGATGCGGTCACCGCTTGTCTTGATCACCACGATCTCGAACGCGTCCTCCCCGAGACCGGCACTAACCGAAATTCGGTTACGGACCTCGGAGGCCTGGGCGAGAGCCAGAGGCGAACCACGCGTTCCGATCCTGAATGGTCGCTTGATATCCATAGCGGCTACCTACCCTTCCTAAATGCCGCCATCAAACAGATTTGGCTTGACTCGGACACGCCACCGTTTGACGGCTATGGGAAATCTGGAGGAAGAACGTGACGCAGGGCAAGAAACTCGTGCGGGCTCTGAAGGGAGAGCCACAGGAGACACCGCCGATCTGGCTAATGCGCCAGGCCGGACGTTACCTGCCTGAGTATCGATCGACGCGATCACTTGCGGGAGACTTTCTGTCGCTCTGCTACACTCCCGATCTGGCGGCGGAAGTGACGTTACAGCCGATACGGCGCTTTGACTTTGACGCGGCGATTCTATTCGCCGATATCCTACTGATTCCCCATGCGCTTGGTGCGGATCTAAGTTTCAAACCCGGAGAGGGGCCAAGACTGTCCACAGTTACTGACCGCACGAGCCTCTCATCCCTGAAGCCGGTGGAAGAGATCCACCTGACCCTGGCCCCGGTCTACGAGACGCTCCGTATCCTGTCGGACGCACTGCCCGCTGGAACCTCACTTATCGGATTCGCAGGTGCGCCATGGACGGTAGCGACCTATATGGTCGCGGGATGCGGAACACCTGACCAGCGTCCCGCCCATGCGCTAAGGATCGCGGATCCCGTCACCTTCGACGCGCTGATTCAGCTACTTACCGAAGCGACGATTTCATATCTTTCCGCCCAGATCGAAGCCGGAGCCGAGGTTATCAAGCTGTTTGACAGTTGGGCCGGATCACTCGAGGGGACGGCATTCACGCGCTACGCCATTGAACCGGCTGTAAAGATCATCACTTCGTTGAAGTCGAGATGGCCAGAGGTACCGGTCATCGTGTTTCCACGCGGTGCGGGGAACCGTTACGCCGGCTTCGCCCGCGCCACCGGCGCGGACTGTATCGCGCTCGACTCCTGGGTGGACGTGCGCTGGGCGACGGAGCATGTGCAGGTGGATGGATGTGTGCAGGGAAATCTTGATCCCATCCATCTTGTGACCGGCGGTCGGGCGCTGGTGGAGGAGACACGTCGAATCGTGAGGGCATTTTCCGAAGGCCCGTACGTATTCAACCTGGGGCACGGCGTGACACCGGAAGCAGATCCATCGAACGTGCACCGGGTTCTGGAAGCCATCCGGGGCTGAACCGCCCCGGACAGCGCACTGTTGAACATATTTTGTTGAGAGGCCCCGGACGCGCCCCACCACGCATGTCATTGATGTCCACCACCCGTTTTCCGAACACATGGATCATTCCGCGCAGCACGCAAACCCGGCATGGTGAATCCCGGGAGTGAATCGGGGCATCACCTGACAAACGTCCTGACGGACGATGGTATAACCCAACTGGGGTTTCAGGAGCCCCGAATTATGTATACCGATTATGTGCTGATCGGCTGAAGAGGATCCGACCAGACCATGGATATTCCGATAGGAAACCCGGTAACAGGATGCCAAAGCTCAAATCGATAGCGCTGAGCGGTTATCGCTCATTCAAGGATGCGGCACTGGAACTTCGTTCACTCAATGTGCTGATCGGTGCCAACGGGACTGGTAAGAGCAATCTCGTCTCGTTCTTCAGGATGCTCAACGAATTGATGGCCGGCCGCCTTCAGCAATATGTGGCGTCGACGGGTCATGCCACCTCCAACCTGCACTTCGGCCCAAGGGTCACTCCACAACTCGAGGCCAGGCTCAGGTTTGAGTCGGAAACGGATGTCATCAACACGTATCGAATGCGCCTCGGCCATGCTTCAGGCGACAAATTGATATTCACCGAGGAATGCCTGTCATTTCATAACCCCGGGTTTCCGGAAGCAAGGGAGGAGCAACTGGGCCCCGGTCACACCGAAACACTTATCGGGGCGACGGCATCCACGGATAGCCCGTCCGGGAAAACGGCAAGAGTATTCCGGCATCTGCTCAACAATTGTCGTGTATTTCACTTTCACGACACTAGTTCCACGGCGCGGGTCCGCAATACCGGGTATGTAGGCAACAACAAGCCGCTCATGCCGGATGCCGGCAACCTCGCGGCCGTTCTCCATCGGCTGGAGAAGGAGAGCCCGGACACTTACCGGAGGATCGTCGAAACCATCCGGCAGATTGCTCCGTTCTTCCGCGAGTTCGCACTGGAACCGCGCGGTTCAGAGGCTAAGGACATCATACTGAACTGGTACCATTGCGAGAGTGACATGGTATTTGGCCCACACCAACTCTCCGATGGCACGCTTAGGGCGATCTGTCTCGTTTCCCTGCTTATGTTGCCGATCGAGGAATTGCCGATCTTGATCGTCATTGACGAGCCGGAACTGGGACTTCATCCCTATGCGCTGCAAATCCTCGCGTCCTTGTGTCATTCCGCAAGCGTGAGTGCGCAAATCCTCGTCAGCACTCAGTCGAGTGCGTTTGTGAGTTGCTTCGACCCTGAGAACATCGTGGTCGTCGAGGGTGATAACCGATCCTCCAATCTGACACGTCCTGACAGGAATGCTCTTGAAGTATGGCTGGATGACTATTCACTCGGCGAAATCTGGGAAAAGAACGTCATTGGCGGTGGTCCACACTGATGACACGATTGCATATGTTCGTGGAGGGACTGAGCGAGCAGACTTTCGCAAACCAAATCCTGAAACCTCATTTAGCCAATCACGGGGTTTTTATGGACAAGCCCGTGCTGATCGCCAATTCTCACAAGCGCGGAAGGGTACATCGCGGAGGCGGAAACAGTTTTGCCGCCATGCAGAAAGACCTTCACCGCCGTCTTGTTCAGGATCAGGGGCACGATGCGTTTTTCACATCAATGATCGACCTCTATGCACTACCTAAAGACTTTCCCGGCTCCGGCAAAGCGCGGGAGTCCATCGCAGATCCGTATCAACGTGTAGATCCGTATCAACGTGTAAATGAGCTTGAGCGATCGTGGGCCGAAACAACCAACGACTGCAGGTTCATCCCCCATATTCAGCTACACGAATACGAGGCATATCTGTTCGCGGACATATCGATCCTCTCGGGGTTCTATAATGCCCCCGAAATTGAGAAACTGCGCAGGAGCATCAAACACCTGGACAATCCGGAACTGATCGACGACGGGCCGCAAACCGCGCCGTCAAAGCGAATTATCCAATCCGTGCCCCGGTATGAAGGCGACAAAGTAACGGTCGGCGTCCAAGCGGTTGAACGAATCGGACTGGCTAAAATCCGGGACAGGTGTCCGCACTTTGCTAAATGGCTTGCAAAGCTTGAATCCCTTGGTACGCGGGCAAAAGGTGACCCCGGTTAATTCCGGGCAGCTTTCCGTTAACTACTCAGGCTATCTCTGTCATATCCCATAACCGATAGGGGAGCACCGATGAGGATGACGGGAGCCGCTGTGACAGAAAGATCCGGCAGGTGGAACATAATGGCCAACGTGAACGGCCGGGACACGCCCCGAGGTGGGGCGACCGACCGACAGGCGGAGACCGTCAGGAGCCGTGCAGCCATCGCGGTCCAGATCGGATGCGGCGCCGAGCCCAATCGCCACCTCGTTCACCGGTGGCACCTGCAATTCGCCACCCCGAAAATCCACTCAGCGGAAGCCTTGCCACCTATGGACCCGAGGCCCCCGCCATTCACTGCGCCATCCCTGGGGTAAATGATCGTGGGCACCCGTCGCGGGCCGCGTGAACCCGGACTGAGGATCATTGACATACCATACCGCGAATTCAGAGCCCCGGCGCCACTCCGAAGCGCAACGCCGGGCCCTTTCCGGAGCGAGGGCGGAGCCCGAGCGGAGGAAAGGGCCCGGCGTTGCGCTTTTCGCGCCCTCCGACCCCCCTGATTCCGCACGGGAATGGCCCGGTCCCTTCGAATCGGAGCGTAGCGCCATCCGCCAGGCGGCGCAAGGCATGCCGACAGGTGCGCCGGGACGGCCCGCGGCGCGTGGGGGACGATCCGGCCGGACGGGGGGTCCCTCAGGGAGGCCGCGCCCGCAGGAACGCCTCCGCCGGCGTCAGGCAGGCCAGGACCCTGCGCGGACGCGCGTTCAGGCGGTCCTGGACGGCGCTCACCTCCGCGTCCGTCACTTTCCGGAAGTCCGTGCCCTTGGGAAGGTACCCCCGCACCAGGCCGTTGGTGTGCTCGTTCAGGCCCCGTTCCCAGGAGTGGTAGGGCCGCGCGAACAGGAAGTCAGCGCCGAGCGCCCCGGCCACCCGCGCGTGGTCGGCGAACTCCTTGCCGCTGTCGGCCGTGACCGTGTGGACGGGGAGGGATCCGAGCATGCGCGTCATGGCCGCGCCGACCGCCGCCGCCGTCTTCCTGCCGGGCCTCTGGAGAAGGGTATACTTCGACGCCCTGTCCACCAGCGACACCACGGCGCCGCTGTGGCCCGCGCCCACGATCGTGTCCGCCTCCCAGTCGCCGACCCGCGCCTTCGCCTCCACCAGCGCCGGGCGCCCGGGGATGTCCACCCGGCCCGGGATGTGGCCCCGGCCCGCGTGGGCCCCGCCCTTCCGGTTCGGCCTCTTTCCCCGGCGGCGCAGGTGCCGCCAGAGCTGGCCCCCGGCCCTGCGGTCGGCGTGGACGTGCCGGTAAATCCACTGGCGCCCCGCCACCGGGTGGCCCTCCAGGCGCAGCCGGCCGGCGACCTGCTCCGGGCTCCAGCCCCGCACCAGCCGCCCCTCCACCAGCGCCACCGGCTCCGGCGTCATCCTGCTGGGCACCGACGGGGCCGCGCTGCGCCGCCCCTCGGCCAGCCGCTGCGCCTGGGCGTGCCGGTAGCCCCGGGCTCCGCCGTTGCGCCGGATCCCGCGCGGGACCGATGACGGACTGCGCCCCAGCTGGCGGGCGATCGCCCCGCCGGAAAGCCCGCTTTTCATCAGGGCGTGGATCTGGCATCTCTCGGGGTAGGTCAGGTGGCGCTGGCCCTCGGGCATGGCGGTCTCCTTCCCGCAACGAAGGGACTGTCGCCGCCATCCGGCCGATTCGCAACATCATGCGTCGATACGACCACCATTCACCCACATCGGGTGTTGCACTTCACTGTGGAACGGGGGGACCATATAGATAATGAACTCGTGATTCCCGAAATCTCCCGGCCTCGCGTCATCTGTCGTAATGACTGTGATCAAAACATTGGAAATCCTGGAGAATCCCATGCGTGACTTTCATCTTCCCGGCCGTTCCGCCGTTTTCGCCGCCAACGGCATGTGCGCCACGTCGCATCCGCTGTCGGCGAAAGTCGCGGTGGAAACGCTTCAGGCAGGCGGCAACGCCGTTGACGCAGCGATCGCGGGTGCGGCACTGCTGGGCATCTGCGAACCGCACATGGCGGGAATTGGCGGCGATTGCTTCGCGCTCATCAAACCGGCCGGAGAGGAACGGATTGTCGCGCTAAACGGTTCGGGCCGGGCCCCGGCTGGACTCAGCGCGGCATCCATGCGCGAGGCCGGCCATCACTCCGTCCCGGTCAACGGCCCGGAGGCCGTGACGGTTCCCGGCGCGGTGGACGCGTTCTGCACGCTCTCCGCGGATTACGGCCGGCTAGGGCTGGAAGCCGCGCTCGCTCCGGCGATCCTCTATGCGGAGGCCGGCGTGCCGACCGCCCCCCGCGTCGCATTCGACTGGGCACGTTCGGCGGCGACGCTACGGGGCGTGGCCCGCAGCTATTATACTTATGACGGTCGGTCCCCGAAAGCCGGAGTCATGTTCAGGCATCCGAGGCAAGCCGACGTCTTTCGGAGTATCGCCCGGAACGATCGTTCAGGCTTCTATGAAGGAGAGGTCGCCGAGGACATGGTCAATAGCCTTAGGGCATTGGGCGGCACACACACGCTGGACGACTTCGCGCGGACACAATGCGAATACACGAAGCCCGTCACCGGGAAATACGGAGACCTCGAACTGCTGGAGCACCCTCCGAACGCACAGGGCGCTACGGCGTTACTGCTTCTGAATATCCTCGCCGAGTTTGACATTGCGGCGATGGATCCCTTAGGAGCCATGCGTGCCCATATCGAAGCGGAAGCGACGAAACTCGCCTACGACGCCCGAAATCGGTTCATCGCGGATTTCGACAGCTCGATACGCCTTGACCACATGCTGGCCCCGGAGACGGCGAAAAAGCTCGCCGCGCTTATAGACCCGGGAAGTGCGATGCCCCCAACCACCGACATCGCCGAAGCGGTGCATCGCGATACGGTCTACATAACCGTGGTGGACAGGGAGCGAATGGCCGTTTCGTTGATCTACTCGCTTTTCCATAGCTTCGGGTCCGGTATCGCGTCTGAACGGTTCGGGATCCTTTTCCACAACCGCGGAGCCGGTTTCACGCTCGCCAGCGGCCACCCGAACGAAGCCATGGCCGGAAAACGCCCGATGCATACAATCATACCGGCGATACTCAACAGGAACGATCGTGTTCTGATGCCATTCGGAGTGATGGGCGGACAGTACCAGGCCTGCGGTCACGCGCGGTTTGTCACGAACCTGGTCGACTTCGGCCTCGATCTACAGTCCGCCATCGACGCACCACGGTCATTCTCCGATGGCGGCGACCTGCAGGTGGAGAACGGCTACTCCGATTTCGCGCTCTCCGGCCTGACGGAGCTTGGACATCGCATAGTCAGGCCCGAAACCGGCATCGGCGGAGCGCAGGCGATCCGCATGGATCACGAGCTGGGCGTCCTGGAAGGCGGATCCGACCCAAGAAAAGACGGTTGCGCCATAGGGTACTGAGCCGACACCGGCGACGTCCCGCTCGGTGACTCCCGTGACGGGCGGCTACCTATGTCCGGTAAGCCGCATTGGCCACTCCACCCGTTTCCGGCGGACAGGAAAAGACGGCGTTCCACGCGCGGACGGCGGGTTGCCCGCTCCCGGCCAGCTCCCGGACACCGGGACCCCGATGTCGGATCCGACGGTGCGGGAGGAAAGAATCGTGCCGGACAATACCGCCCGTCCGAAGTCCGGCATCAGCCGGCCCGCAATGGATTGGCGGTGGACTCCCGCCCGCGCGGCTCTTTCCGGACGGCCGCGGCGCACGGAGCGGTCGCCGGTCAGTCAGCGACCGCCTTGCGGGCTGGTCCTTGAATCGGCTTGATTTTCGCATCCGTTCGTGGGCATTCTACCGCAGTCATGTCGGATCACTCCTTCAGGAGGTAATCGCGGAATGCTTAAAAAGCGCGCCAAGTATGGTCTGGGGCAGGTCGTACGCCACAGGAAGCACCCGTTTCGCGGGGTCGTGTTCGACGTCGATCCGAAATTCTCCAGTTCCGAGGAATGGTACGAGTCCCTTCCGAAGGAAGGAAGGCCCAAGAAGGACCAGCCGTTCTATCACCTTCTCGCCGAAAACGAACACTGCTACTATGTGGCCTATGTTTCCGAGCAGAATCTGGAAGCGGACAACTCGGGTGAACCGGTGGACCATCCCGATCTGGCGTCGCTGTTCGGGGAATTCGAGGATGGGTACTATCCGCTGCAGGTACAGCTTAACTGAAACGGAGTGGCGGTTCGGCAGGCACGCGGAGGGCCCGGAAAGGGTCCGGCGGCACCCTTGGAGCATGGAGACAGGGGGAAAGGGTGCGCAGCTTTCATCTGCATGGGATCAGCTGTAGCTTTCACGGATAAAGGCGGTAGCGAGAGGAGGTGAGAGATGGCCAAGTTTTTCAGAATCCTTCTGGCCCTCGTTCTCGTGACCAGCTGTGGCTCGCATTCCTCAACGCCACGCAATCTGGACGACGCGTGCAGCATCGTGAAACAGCGACCCGCCTACCTGAGGGCGTTCAAGCGCACCGAGCGGCGGTGGGGGGTTCCCGTCCATGTCCAGATGGCGACGATCTATTATGAATCCACCTTCAACGCCAAGGCGCGGACTCCGATGCGTTACAGACTGGGCTTCATCCCGGCCGGTCGGCAGTCCACGGCCTACGGCTACGCTCAGGCGCTCGACGGAACCTGGAAGGAATACAAGCGGGAAACGGGCAGGCGCTTCGCGACACGCGACAACATTCGCGACGCGACGGATTTCATGGGCTGGTACATGAACAACACCCGCAGGCGAACCGGGGTTTCCCTGACCGACGCCCGCAATCAGTATCTGGCCTACCACGAGGGACAGGCGGGATATCTGCGCGGCTCACATCGCGGCAAACGCTGGCTTCTGAATAAGGCCAGACGGGTCCAGGAGCGGTCGAACACCTACCGAAGGCAGCTCAGCAACTGCCGCGCGGTCTGATCACCGTTTCCATTTCTCGACCTCCAGCGCGATGTTGAACAGCGACGCGGCGAGATCGATGTCCTTGTCGAGATCGCCCAGAACCACTGTCGTCTCGGTACCGTCGCTACCGGTGATCACCCATTGACGCAGTTCGACAGGTGGTCCGGAAAAAACCAGACGGATCGTGCCACGATCCGGGCGGCGGCGGTCCTGCAGCGAAACGCTGGTCGCGATTCCATCGAACACATGGCTGACGACCATGGTCTCCTCGCCAAGATCGACGCGACGCTTGAGAATCAGGTGAAGCGGCGTTCTCCACAACGGATACTGCTCCGGCGCCTGGTTTGACTTTCCATCGAAGATCGCGAGCTGACCGGCGCCGGCGAGAACGAGCGCGGTCTCGGGCGGATCGTATTCAAACCTCATGCGTCCCGGACGCCTCATATACAGGGTTCCGGTGGAGATCGTGCCGTCGGAATTGATCTGGGTAAATGCGCTTCTCACCGATGAGAGGCCATTAAGGTACCCCGATATCCTGTCGAGAGACAGTATCTCCGCCGCCTGTCCCGCAACGGGCGCGACGGAGGCCAGGCAGAGAACTGCGAAGGAGCGGCGCGTGAGTTTCATGTAACTCCATATAACGATCACGGCTGACTTTCACATGTCGGGCCTGACGGAGTCACCTATTTTTGTTCAGGTGCCCGCCAGACGCTTCGGGGCCGAAGCGAACGTCAGTTCGGATCGGGCGCGAGAATCTCGCGTTTTCCCACATGGTTCGCAGCCGAAACCAACCCCTGCTCCTCCATCTGCTCCACAAGCCGCGCCGCCTTGTTGTAGCCGATGGCGAGCTTGCGCTGGATATACGAGGTCGAACACTTCCGGTCGTTGATCACGATTGCCACCGCCTGATCATAGAGCGCGTCCGCGCCGTCAGTGTTTCCGCCGAGTCCGAGAACGAGGTCTATATCGGTTTCGCGTTCCTCGTCGGGACCGTCGATCACGCCGCTGACGTATTCCGGCGAACCGAAGCCTTTCAGGAAACGCACGACCTCCTCCACTTCCTCGTCGCTGACGAATGGCCCGTGTATGCGGGAAATCTTCCCTCCACCCGCCATATACAGCATATCGCCCATGCCTAGGAGCTGCTCGGCACCCTGTTCGCCGAGAATCGTGCGGCTGTCTATCTTGGACGTCACCTGGAAGGAGATCCGGGTCGGGAAATTCGCCTTGATGGTACCGGTGATGACATCGACGGACGGACGCTGTGTCGCCATGATCAAATGAATCCCGGACGCGCGCGCCATCTGCGCGAGCCGCTGTATGCAGGCCTCGATCTCCTTGCCCGCAACCATCATCAGATCGGCCATCTCGTCGACGATCACGACAATGTAGGGCAGTTTCTCGGGATCGAACTCCTCGGTTTCGAACATGGGCTCACCGGTTTCGCCGTCAAAACCGGTCTGCACAGTGCGGCTGAACATCTCGCCCTTCGCGAGCGCGTCATTGACCCGCCCGTTATAACCCTCGATATTGCGGACACCCAGCCGCGACATCCTGCGATAGCGTTCCTCCATTTCGCCGACGACCCACTTCAGCGCCACGAGGGCTTTCTTCGGGTCTGTGACAACGGGCGAGAGAAGATGGGGAATGCCATCATAAACGGATAGTTCGAGCATTTTCGGATCTATCATTATCAATCGGCAATCCTCAGGCGTTAGCCTGTAGAGAAGCGACATGATCATCGTATTGATCGCAACCGACTTGCCGGAACCCGTCGTTCCCGCGATCAGCAGATGCGGCATCCTGGCGAGATTGGCCACAACGGAGGCGCCACCGATGTCCTTTCCGAGAGCGAGCGGAAGGACCATGCCCGAGTCACCAAAGTCCTTGGACGCCAGGATTTCGCGCAACATGACTTTCTCGCGACTGGCGTTTGGCAGTTCGATGCCGATCACGCTGCAGCCGGGGACGGTCGATACACGGGCGGCCAGCGCCGACATGGACCGCGCGATATCATCCGCCAGTCCGATGATCCGGCTCGCTCTCAAGCCCGGTGCCGGTTCGAGCTCATACATCGTGACAACCGGGCCTGGGCGGACGCTTACGATGTCGCCCTTTACGCCATAGTCGTCCAGGACGCTTTCGAGCATGCGCGCGTTTTCGGTCAGGGCCATTTCGCTCAGCTGATGACGCTCCCGGCCCACCGGATCCTCAAGCAGCGAGAGCGGAGGTCTCTCGAGCACCGATTTCTCATCCGCGAAACCGAGCCGTGGCTGCGCCTCGGCCTTGGCCTGCCGTGACTGCCTGTAGGAAGGCGGTTTAGCAACCTTCACCACCGAGACGGAACCGGAAGCCTCAAAAGCATTCAAAGTCATTTCACTTCCCGCGTCCGGAAGCTCGGGAAACTGCCGGATGGGCGGCACTTCGAGACCCATGTCAGCCCCCTCGCCCTCTCCGGGGGGGCGCACCGGTGGCTCCAGATGACGATGCTCCGGGCCAGTTGGCACGGCGGTGGAGAGGTCCGAGGGACCGGAACCCGAAGGAGCCAAAGAGACTGGAGGCTCCCTGCGCCGAGGCTCCAGGGACGTTTTTTCCTTGGCAAGACGAATCGGGGCCCTGACGACTCTGGGCACCCATCCGCCAAGGAACCGGACGGCAACGCCAAGCTCCGCCACCGAGCATCCCAACACATACAGGCCGAGGACGAACGTGCCCAACGCCAGCAGGAGAGATATCGTGTTAAACGCTTCCACGACGGTGAACGGCATAACGCTGAGGACCATGCCCAGGACCATATCGCCAAACATTCCACCCAGGCCGAAGCTGTGCATCCATGCGCCAGCGGGGATCTGCGAGGCCGCGAATATCGATGTCACGGCGATCCAGATCGGAGCGATAATGATCCGAACCGGCAACCGACCCGATCCAACATGCACCATGAAGCGAATACCCCACACAAACAACAGAAGCGCCAATCCCCAACCGCCCCAGCCGAGCACCATGAACAGTATCGCCGCGACCGATGCGCCAAACCAGCCAAGCAGGTTATGTGCGGGAGCGTCGGTGGCGGACAGCCAGCTCATATCTCCGGCCTCGTAAGACCCTAACGCCATAGCCAGAGCGGCACCTGCCGCAACCATCATCAGTCCAACCAAAGACTTGAAGCGGCGTTCCAGCATCTCCTGTGTTTCCCGGTCCAGAAGCCTCCTACGGACATTCGCCTGATATATCGCCATTTCGACTCCCGCCTTAGCTGTAAACGCAGTCGCGCAGCCTGCCCAGACCGCATGTAAGCTCGTCAATCGGCGCGACCATAGCGGCCCGGATGTATCCGCTTCCCGGATTGAAGCCGTCCACTTCCCGACCGAGGTAGGCGCCGGGAAGGACCCTGAGACCGGCTTCGCGCCACAGTTTCAGGGCGGCCGCCTCGCCGTCATCCACTCGCAGCCACAAAAAGAAACCGGCGCGGCACGACGCGTAATCCGGCACCCCTTTGAACAGTTCGTCGGCAAGCCGGTATTTCGCCCGGTAACGGGCACGGTTTTCGTCGACATGCGCTTCGTCCCGCCAGACTTTGGCGGCCGCCCTCTGGAGCGGCAGCGGCGGCGGAGCGCCGCCATACGCGCGTAGCCGCCTCAGGCGTGCGATTCCCTTCGGCCCGCCAGCGACGAAACCCGAGCGCAGTCCCGCCAGGTTCGAACGCTTCGAGAGCGAGTTGAAGACCACTACCCGCTCAGGGGAGGCACCTGTCTCGTCCGCGACCTGCAGGGCTCCCACAGGCGGCTCACCGGCATAGAGTTCCGAATAGCACTCATCCGAAAAAACCAGGAATCCGTGCTTTTCGGCAAGCGCGATGAGATCTGAGAGGTAGTCTCGGGGCGCGACGGTTCCCTGCGGATTCGCCGGCGAGCAAAGATATGCCACGCCAACCCGATCCAAGATCTCGGGCGCCAGGCCTGCATAGTCCGGCATGAATCCAGTTCCAGAGGTGGCGGGCACATAGACAGGTTCCGCATCGCAGGCCAATGCCGCGGCAGCGTAAACCTGATAGAACGGATTGGGAACCAGCACTGCGGTCCGCCTCCGATCGCCGCCATCAACCGGACACAGCGCCAGACACGCGTTGAACAGCCCTTCGCGGGTTCCGTTCAGCGCAATTATCTGGCGATCCGCCGACAGGTGGACCCCGTAACGCCGGAATATCCAATCCGCGATCGCTTCCAGAAGCTCGGGTGCGCCATCGTTCGGAGGGTAGCGCCCAAACTCCTCGCAATGTTCCGCGATGACCTGTCCCACCCAATCGGGAAAGCCGTGCCGCGGCTCACCAATCGACATGTGGATCACCTCACCGCCTGGCGCATGGCCATCGAGAAGCGCTCGCAGTCGCGTAAACGCGTATTCTGGCAAGTCTGAGAACCGCCCGGAATTCTTCATTGCTACATACTATCTGCCTCGGAGCGCAGATTGATCCACGCATCATTTTCACGACAGATAACCCGTTCACGCTGTCAGGTCAAGCAAGCCCGCCTGTACGGGGTGCAGCCCAGCTTTGTTGGTGATCGCGATTGCGGCGCCATGCAGCAAAGGCTGCCCGACGCACTCGAATGGCGCGCGAGCCAGACTGCCGGCGCCCGGTCGGCAGGGTTGGGCTGCGTCCGTGCGCCCAGTGACGTTTGTTTCGATTGATTTAACCGAGCGCATCCGGTTCGGAGATGGCCATGAACATGTCAGCCCACAGGCAGTTCCCGCCCACCCCACGGGATGCGGAGATCGCAGGAAGCACCTACGAGGCCCTTTTTCCCTACGGCGGGATGGACCGGCCGCTGAAGCTGCGCGTCCGGAACCGGGAGCGGGCCATCGAGCTCCCGGCGGCTGCGGTCGACCTGCTCGTCCATGTTCTGAAGGCGATGGCCGAGGGACAGGGCGTCACGCTGATCCCGGAGAGCGCGGAACTGACGACGGTCCAGGCGGCCGACGTGCTGAACGTGTCCCGTCCCTACCTGATCAAGCTGCTCGACCGGAAGGCGATCCCGCACCGGAAGGTCGGCAGGCATCGCCGCATTCGCATGGAGCATGTTATGGCCTACAGGCATGCGATCGACCGCGAGCGCCGGGAGGCGCTCGCCGGGCTGACCCGCGAAGCCCAGATACGGGACATGGGATATGGCTCCCGGTGAATGGCCTCACGGCCCTCCTCGACGCCAACATTCTCTATCCCGCGCCTGTGCGGGGATGGCCTGGGATGCAAGCCGGTGGTAATAGAGTGCTTCCCGACGGATAAACGTCCTCGCCATATTGTAATCAGCCTGATGGCGGGCTTCCTGCAGGTCCACAAACGCTCGGGCAACTTTCTTCAGCCTGGGATCGATAGGCATGGGGGAAAATGCGGCTGCGATCTTGTCGGGCGGTGTGCCGCCCGCGAGAGACTTGGACATTGACAGCATGTCCCTGTGGTGGAAGGCCCGCGCGATGGTCTGGCGCAGGGGTGCGCGGCCCTGACCCGTGATCAGGGTCCGGGTGGCGTCGTCCACAAGGCGATGGAACAGTGCATAATAGGATGCGTATATGGAGCGGCGCAGGCTGGCCTGGGCGGGACGTCGCCGTTCCCGTGTTGCCGGGCGCAAGGCTTGCCTGAGCAGGTCAGTGGGCAAGCTCATTGGCCTGCATTTCATTCAATTCGTCAACGGTTCTGAAACTCACATAGATCCCGAGAGGACTGTCAAGCGTATCGATTGTCTTGCGGAGATGGTCAAGAACGTGATCCCGGATCTCGATCAGTTGATCGAGATCGGTCTCATCGTTGGGCAGTACGGCCAGAATCCATACGGCGGGTTCATCGGCAGAATCAGTGCCGGTGCGCACTTTCCAGTCCGACACCGCGGCGGTAAGCGATGGCAATGTCGTCAGGGCGGAACGGATTTTGGTCTTGTCCAGGAGCATTGGGGTTTGCCTTGCACGGTCATGGCCCGAGCGTACCCTATATTGGGGGCTGCACACCCGCAAGGTCGTGAACGGAACGGTAGTGGCTCAGTTTGAGTGGCGGGCTCCGATCAAGCGCTTCTGGACTATATAGCGGCAAACCCCGGCACAGGCTGGGCGGCGATCCGGCGGGCGGTTTCACCGGCTGACGATCCCTCCACGGTCTGGCGCGCACTTCGCCGTCTGGTCGATGGGGGCCGGCTTAAGGTGTCGGGCAAGGGCCGGGCGACCGGTTACACAATTGCCGGAGCCGCGGTGGTGGGGCACCGTGCGGCATGGAATGCACTTTGACACCTGAAACGAAGCCACTGGCCGTTGACGTTGTCTTTTCGCCGGATTCATTGACCATCGGCGCTTGCGGAATGCGCGGCGGCGAGAAGCGCACACTCGCCCAGACCGATCCGGTCGGCAAACCACGCAAGAAATCCCGTGTCTCCGGAAAGCTCCTCCAGGAGAATCAGGTCCAGGTCGCGTTCCGTCAGTCTATAGGGCGCTTTCCTCACCTCAGTCCACCATGTCCGCATACGGAGGCTCCGCGGGTTCGTGCGCGCGCCGCAAGCCAGCTCCGTCCCGGTCTTGCCGTCAAATCCGGCGGAACCCGTCCCGACCCATGCCGCAAGAGAGGTGCCGCCGCCATCGCGAAGCGGGGCATGAGCGTTCGGTGCCGGGGCCCCGCGGACGTGTGCCGAAAATGCGTGGCCCGCGCTCCCTGCGGCCCGGGAGCATCCAGCGCCTCCGTCCCCGTGGCGTTCGCGCGGGTCACGCCGCGGCGAACCGCTCCACTGCGATCCGGTCGGCCCGGTCACGGACCCGCCACAGGTCATGGGCCATCCGCGTCCCCAGCCAAGTTTCGGGAGTGGCGCCGGGGCCGGATTATTTGAACAAACACCTGAGCCTCTTGCACAATTATCGCGGTTCCGGCGGCCGTGGCCAGCCTTCGGCGTCCGCCGGGGCGCCTGAGCCGGGCGCGGCGGGCTTCCGGGGCGTCCCGGCGCGCCGAAGTGCGGCGGAATGTCGCATTCCGTCGCCCGCCGGGCGCCGTCCGCGCACGGGCGTGCGCGCCGTCCCGTTCCGGGGCGGCGGCGGCGGAGGGTGGTGCCGGAACCGGTGGCGTCAGACGACGGGCCGCATCAGCCGGTGGACCGTAAGGGCGAGCACGCCGAAGAACAGGTGGCACGCCACCCTGGCGTGCCCCCGCACCCGGACGTGCCGCCCTCCGTACGGGTCCTTCAGGGCGGAGTTCACCCTCCCGGCGCTGGAGCGCTGCCGGTGGCGCACGCGGTCGTGGCGGATGTGGCCCGCCATGCGCCGGTCCCGCGCCCCGGTGGCGAGGCGCGCCTTCAGCGCCGCGTCCCGCCGGGGGTTGGCGTCGATGATCGCCACGCGGCCCGCCATGCGAGCGTGGGCGCCGGTCTCCCGCGAGTCACAGGCCGCGTCCATCAGCCCGTGGCAGTGGTCCACCCGCTCCGCGGTCATCCGGGCGAGGGGGATGGCGGCCTGGCTGTCGTGGAGCGACGCCGGGGTGAGGATGCAGCTGACGGGGACGTCCCCGTCGGCGGCGTCGATATGCATTCTGTAGCCGCGCCAGCTTTCTTTGTACCCTTTCGCGTTCCGTTTCGTGCCGACGTCGCAGGCCTTCGGAAGCTCCGCCACCATCTCCGCCGTGGACATGCCGCCCCGGAGCTGCCGCTCCAGCCTGGTCGGCTCCCTGACCGGCCCCCCGCCCCTGCGCGGGCGTCCGCGCCGCCGCTTCGGCTTCGGCGCCGGCTTTGGCTTCGGCGCGGGCCTCTCCCGTCCCGTGACCGCCGTCGAGTCCCGGGATACGTGGCCGACGACCGGGCCGTCATGGGCGGCCTTTACCAGCGCCCCGTGCATGCGTTCGGGCAGCCGCGTCTCCGCGAACCACGCGAAGGCGCGGGAGAACGCCGGTTCGCCGGGGACCCCCGACACGCGGCGACCGGCCGCACAGGCGGCGCAGCGTGGGATCGTACCTGAGCCTGCCGGTCAGCGCGGCCGTGGTCGGGAGGTCCCACACCGCCTTCGCGACGAAGGCCCGCGCCAGCGCGCTGCGGTCGGCGGGCGGGTGCCCGACGCCGCGGTGGCCGTAATGGAGGTGCCGCTCCACCTCCGCCAGGCCGGGGACCGCCACGAACCTGCGGTGCGTCTCGCCCAGCGGGCGGACCTCCTCGGCGAGGAAGGGGAAAAGCTGCCCCTGGATGCGGTGCCAGGCGTCTGATACGGACTCTCCCAAGGACATGGGGCTGTCTCCCTGTATGTTGTGGTTTTCGCACCTTCATCATACAGGAGAGACGGCCCCATATCCAGGCCCCGCCGTCGAAAAAAAGCCCGTTTCACGGGAAAAAACCGCTCGACCGCGGAGTTCTGCAAGAGGCTCACCTGGCATGAATTTTCCGAACTCGGCAAACTCATGCCAGGGAAGGTCATGTCCGTGATCAGTCATTGTCCCGTATGGGAATGCGCAGATGACGTGTCGGATTGTACATGATGACGTACAGGGAATTCTGCCCCTTGTCCGGGAACCCGTTGTCGTGCGGGGTCAGCAGGGCAGACGTAAAGCCTTCGGCCTCGGTCATGGTGTTGCACCGCTTGAACTCGCCGGCATCCCGCCAGCGGCCGGCCGGATTAAGGCCGCTGGCCCCGGCAACATTGTTGCTCAGGCAGTCGGTCGCGGTGGTATCGCACGGGGTGGTGTCGAAAAACTCGCTGCAGAAGGGAATCCGGTATTCCCGGGGCGTCTCGAAACTGCCGAAATTGTCGCAGCCTTCCAGTGTGAACCAGATGATCACTCCGCCAGGGGCGCCTTCTGTTGCCGGCATGCCCACCAACGGGAAGGCCTGGCTTAACTCGATGTGGGAGGCATTGCACTGCTCGGCCATCGCCGGGCCGGCAGGCAGTGCCAGAAGCAGGATAGCCGCTAGTCTAGCGGGGGGGGGGGGGGGGGGGGCAAGTGTCTCATGCTTAAGGACTCCTGAATTAACTTTCCGCATTCCACCAGATGCGCGGCCGGAAAGCAAGCGTAATTTCAAGTGGGTGCGGCCCAACTTTGTTGGCGACCGCGATTCGCAGACGCGCGCGATGGCCTTGCAACGCCATGCAGCAAAGACTGCCCGACGTTCTCGACTGGCTGGCGAGCCAGGCCGTCGTCGCCTCACCAACAAAGTTGGGCTGCACCCGCCTGTGCGCTTCTAACGGGTCACGGAAAATACACCGGAATTCGCGGTTCCACGCCTGTCGCCTCAGGTCATTTTGCCAGTGCGGCCTCGGCCGCCGCCCCGATGCGCAGCAGCCGTTCCTCCTGCATTGGCGGTGCCATCAACATCAATCCCGTCGATGGAACGCCAGTTGGTAAGGTCAGGGCGGGAGTCCCCATCAGATTGCCGATCCTGGTGTTTCGTAGCGCAAGGAGGTTCTCAGCCGCGAAATAGGCCCCGTCCTCTCCCAGTCGGGCGACTTTCGGCGGAAGGTTTGGCACAGTCGGCAGGATCACGGCGTCAAAGCCGGCAGTCGCCTCACGCCATTCACGACGGATTCGATGAACAGACTGCCATCCAGCCACATAATCGGCCGCCGAATGCTCCCGTCCAATCCGGAAACGAGCGAGGATTTCGCTGAACATCCGTTCAGGCGCGACCTCAATGTCGTCTTTCCAAGTTCCATAAGCTTCCGACGTGAACAGGATAGACGCCAGATCCATCGCTTCTGCAACTGCGGGAACCTCCACCGGCGTTACGATTGCGCCCGCATCGCGAAAGAGTGCCACGGCGAGATCGAATCCGGTCTTCGGCTCAGGCCGGAGATCACTCAGCGCCACTGTTTCCAATGCCATAAACCGCGCCCCACGCAGACTGGCGCCCGCCAGATCAGGCACCACCGTTCCCTCGAGTGCCGCCAACATAAGAGCCGCGTCCTCAACGCTCCTGCAAAGCGGCCCTACCGTGTCGAATCCGGGACAGAGCGGAACGACGCCCTCCAACGGCAGTCTCCCAACTGTTGTCTTCAGCCCCACCAGATCATTCCAGGCAGAGGGAATCCGAACCGAGCCGCCCGTATCCGAACCAATGCCGCAGGCAGAGAGTCCAAACGCCACTGATGCCGCCGCGCCAGACGAGGAGCCACCGGCAACCGCCTCCGCATCGTTTACCGAAGGTGGCGTCGCGGTCACGGGATTATGGCCAAGACCGGAAAACGCAAGTTCCGACATATGGGTCTTGCCAAGACATACAATGCCAGCGGCCGCGGCGTTGCGAACGACCACCGCATCGCGTTCCGGGACACGGCCCGCCAGAAGTCGCGAACCGGCTTCAGTAGCGGTGCCCGAAGTATCGAAGAGATCCTTCCATGAGACCGGAATACCGTCGAGAGGACCGCGCCTGCATCCCGCCTTCGCGCGGCCGGACGCGGCTTTCGCCTCGGACAGCGCCCGATCCGGGGTCAGGTGCGCAAATATGCGCGCTGTCAGCGGATGCGCCTCCAAAGCATCCAGATAGGCCATGGTCAGGCTCACAGGATCTATCTCGCGCCGTTCGATTCCACGCCCGAGGTCACCCGCACTCATCCGGAGCCATTCCGGCGTCATACCAGCCTCCCATCCACCACCATGATGGTATCAGGTAAGATGCCTATCCCGTTGGCCATGGTGCCACAAGATATTGTTGGTATGGCCGTACACCGATTTCACGGGTACATTCCTGACCGTCGGTACCTTGGACCGGAGGCCCGCCGACAGATGCGTACCGGCAGCGGCGGCCCCCACCCAGAACGTAGCCCTGTCAACACATAGCGGATGGCGGTGATGGCAGCACCGGACGCCCGGATCGTGGCCAGCATTCATCGCACGGCCCCTCGGGTCGGAAAATCCCCCGCGGCGCCGTTACCGGAACCCGCAAACCGACACGAACAGTCCGGTGCCGTGACTGGCTGGCAAAATCGCAGGACACGCAGGGGCGGCCGAAACCGTCGCTCTGGCGCGGATCCGCCAGGATCAATGTCTTTCTGCCCAGGGAATCCCTTGGCTGCCGCCACACCACATCGGACAGCCGTATTCATTCCAGTTGGCGGATCCTAAAGGAAACAGGGCCATTTGGCTGAATGGCCTTGGACAATCCCGCGTCGTCATCCATATTGCCTACATGGCTAAACAATGCGACGCGTTGATTGTCGGGGGAGGTCTGAATGGCTGCACGATGGCCTTGGCGCTCGCGCGCGCCGGCCTGAGTGCCACCGTGATCGACCGCACGCGGCACGATGATTCTCGGAAACCGGAGTTTGACGGGCGCGGCTATGCGCTGGCGCTCGCCTCCAAAAGGATGCTTGAGGCATTGGGAATATGGAATCGCGTAGCCGACAGGGCGCAGCCGATACTCAGGATCCTTGTTACCGATGGACGCGCCGGTGATGGCCCCTCGCCATTATTGCTGGAGTTCAACCACGCCGAGCTGGATGAGGGACCTGTCGGATTCATGTTGGAGGACCGCCATTTAAGGCGCATCCTGAACGAAGCGTTGGCGGAGTGCCCGAACCTCACGCGGCTCCACGGACATAACGTGATCGCGCACGAGGTGTCCGACAGCGACGTACGCGCCGAACTCGACAATGGCAGTACTGCGCGGGGTACTGTCCTGATCGCGGCGGATGGCCAGAACAGCGCGGTAGCACACCGTGAGGGGATCACCCATTCTGGCTGGTCGTATAGGCAGACTTCCCTCGTCTGCGCGATCAGGCATGAACGGCCCCATAAAGGAACGGCACATCAGTTTTTCATGCCTGGCGGTCCACTGGCGCTACTGCCGCTCCCGGGAAACCGCACATCCATCGTCTGGACCGAATCCAGCGAAACCGCCGAGCGGATACAGATGATGGAGGACGATGGGTACATCAATGCCCTGCGTCCCGCAGTAGGTGGATTCCTCGGCGAAATCCAGCTCGAGGGGACTCGGTATTCGTATCCTCTCGCGCTGTCGGTCGCCAACCGGTTCGCCAAACGCCGCATAGCGCTCATCGGCGACGCGGCACATCGGGTGCATCCCCTCGCCGGACAGGGGCTCAATGCCGGTCTGAAGGATGTCGGCACGCTGGTCGAGGTCCTGGTGCAGGCACACCGGCGCGGCGAGGACATCGGTGCACTGGACGTAATTGAGCGATATCAACGTTGGCGCCGTTTCGATACCGCAACACTGGCCGCGGCCACGGACTCGCTCAACAGGCTATTCTCCAATGACCACGGTCTGATACGGAGCCTGCGCGATATTGGCATGGGTGCCGTGAACGCGGTTCCTGCCCTTCGGCGCGGCCTAATGCGGGAAGCGGCCGGGCTAACCGGGGATCTTCCGAGGCTACTTCAGGGCAGACCGATCTAATCAGTCAAGTGGACGCGCCTCGTCCACCAGCATCACCGGGATGCCGTTACGGATCGGGTAGGCCAGATGCGCGGCTCTCGATACAAGTTCCTGGCGTTCAACATCATAGCTTAGCACCGCATGGGTGTGGGGACATACCAGCGCTTCCAGCATCCTGCGGTCAAACGGCTGCCGAGTTTCGCTCATTGCATCATCTCCTCACCCGCTCCACCGTGAAGCTCAAATTCAATCAGGGTCTCCAGCGTCTTGCGGCGGCCACCGAGTGTCGGTGCCTCAAGGAGCGCCTGCCTGTCCTCCGGCTCGAACGGGCAGAGCATGCTAAGGGAATTGATCAGCAGTTCGTCATCAGCCTCGCGAAGCGAGTCCCAGTCCGTCTTCAGCGACCGATCCTGGAAGAAACGGGACAGAAGTTCCAGAAACGCCTCGCGGTCAAGTTCAGGATCCTTTTCCGCGGTGCCGAGATCGCGGGAGAATCCCCGCCAAGACACCGTGAAACGGTGATAGGGAGCGAACCCGCCTTCCTCCCTCTCGAGCCGGAACCGGGAAATTCCACCAAGCGTGATCATGTAACGACCATCCTCGGTTTCCGAGAACGAACTCAGCCGACCGGCGCAGCCAATGGCATGCAGTTGGTCACAGTCCTCGCCGTTTCCGCCGCTGGGCTGAACCATCCCGATCAACCTATGGGAGGTCTTCATCGTGTCATCGAGCATCGCGAGATAGCGCGGCTCGAATATATGCAGCGGAAGGCGCGCCCGAGGCAGTAGAATCGCGCCGGGCAGAGGAAACACCGGAATCATGTCCGGAAGATCAAACTCGGAGAACATGACCTGAAGATCGCCCGTTCGTCATGTCAGGCAAATATCATTGATGAAAGACGGCGGCGGCCGCTGAGCACGATCGGATCCTGTGGCTTCATTGAATCGAATACCGTGAACAGCTGCGTCCTCGCCGCACCGTCGTTCCACTCGCGGTCACGGCGGAACAGTTCAAGAAGTTCGTCCACCGCGCCCTGAATGTCACCTGAAGAGTGGAGCGCCAGTGCGAGATCGAACCGGGCCTGACTGTTGCCGGGATCTCCCGACACCGCTGCGCGGAGCTCTCCGACCGGTCCCGCATTGGCGGCTTGCCGGGCCAGTTCGATCCGGGCGAATGCGGCCTCCAGCTCCGGTGATTCACTGATTCCGGCCGGAGCGCCGTTCAGCACCGCTTCCGCCTGGTCAAGATCGCCCAAAGCCACATGCGCGCGCACCAGGCCGGAATATGCGGAGGCGTTCTCCGGCTCCTTTCCCAGAATGACCGCGAAGGCCTGCGCGGCTTCGACCGCGGCACCTTCCGTCAGCAGGGCTTCGGCGGTCTCCAGAGCCTCGGCCATACCGCCGTCTCCCGCCAACCGTGCGACCCGGTCGACAAATGCCTTTATCTCCGATGCCGGCAGAGCGCCCTGAAACATGTCGGCGACACGGCCCTGCCAGAAGGCGACAACGGTGGGAACCGACTGAAGCGGAAGGCCCTGTCTGACCAGCGTCTGCGCCAATCTCTGGTTCTGGTCGATATCAACCTTCGCCATGCGCACCTTTCCCTGCGCTTTCCTGACCGCGTCTTCCAGCATCGGGCCAAGTGTCTTGCAGGGACCACACCAAGTGGCCCAGAAATCGACTATGACGGGAACCTTCTGGCTGGCGTCCACCACATCGGCCATGAAAGTGGCTTCCGTCGTATCCTTGATCAGATCCGCGGCAGGCACCGCGGAATTCATACCCATTTCCAGCATCATCGGCTCCAAGCTTTCATCGACGCGAATATATGTGCGCGGACCGCACCGGATTAAAGGTCAAAAGTGGCGAATACGGGCGCGTGATCGCTGGGTCTGTCCCATCCCCTGGCATCGCGAAGAATGCGGCTGGAATGAAACGCGGCGGATATATCCGCCGTGGCCCAGATATGGTCAAGCCGACGACCCTTGTCCGCCGCATCCCAGTTTGGAGAGCGATAGGACCACCAGCTGTAGAGCCTCCCCTCAGGAATGTCCTGCCGCGTTATGTCAACCCAGCCACCCGCTTCCCGCACCTCGGCGAGATGGTCAACCTCAATGGGCGTATGACTGACTACCTTGAGCAACTGTCGGTGGTTCCAGACGTCATCTTCCTGCGGTGCGATGTTGAAGTCACCCAACATGATCGACCGTTTCGGCCGTTGGTCAAGCACCCAGTCACGCATCCCAACGATA
The DNA here is from genome assembly GCA_965221405.1 of Paracoccaceae bacterium. Lineage (GTDB taxonomy): Bacteria > Pseudomonadota > Alphaproteobacteria > Rhodobacterales > Rhodobacteraceae > JAPOUP01. Next base: position 133,103 of record CBDCSE010000002.1, read on the forward strand.
TAGTCGAGCTTCTGGCCGAATTTCGGGTTCAGCTCCCTGTCCGGCACGTCACCACCGGCCGGGATGTAGAGATTGTGCACGACAGTTCCGTTCTCTAAACCTACGGCAACGTGACGGGCATGACCAAGGTCCGCGAAGTCGAGGTCTCCGATGTCAGTGATCGGCAACCGCGAAAGCACCGCGACCCCGTTGTATCCTTTCTGTCCACGGGCGACCATGTGGCCGTAGCCCAACTCCCGGAAACTCTCGGTCGGAATGCTTTCGACCGGCGACTTACATTCCTGCAGGCACAGGATATCCGGAGCTTCCTCCCTAAGAAGCCTGAGCACGATTGTTTCGCGGAGCCGGACGGAATTGATGTTCCAGGTGGCAATCGTGATGGTCATTCCACCATCCCCGCACTCCCCAGCGGAACCAGGCCAGATCCGGAAGCGGCGGCCTCCCACACCGGGACTGAACTGTAGCTAGGTCCCCTTGTCAACCGAACCCTCCAGAGATTCGATCCGCGCCCGCAGCGCCTCATTTTCCTCGCGCGCCTTGCGGGCCATGGCCTGAACGGCCTCGAACTCCTCGCGGGTAACAAAATCACGGTCGGCCAGCCATCGGTCGACCCATCCCTTCATCGCGGCCTCAGCCTCTTCCCTGGCACCCTGCGCAACGCCCACGGCATTAGTCATCAACTGGCCAAGGTCATCGAATATCCTGCTGCGCGTCTGCATTGCGTACCTCCTGACTTCCTTCTTTCAATATGAACGTGCCAAAATCCATACGCAAGGTTGACTCGCACCCCACGCCGTGACCATGGGTTCCATCATGCTGGCCGCGATTCCATTTCCGAACATCTCGCCCGAGATTTTCACGATCGAGATTGGCGGTGCCGGGTTTTCGCTCCGTTGGTACGCGCTCGCCTACATCGCCGGGATACTTGTCGGGTGGTCAATCGCCGCTCGGGCACTGTCGCGCCCGGACATATGGCGCGGCCAGGCACCAATGCGGCGGGAGCAGCTCGACGACCTACTGACCTGGATCATCATCGGAATCGTTGTCGGCGGGCGTTTGGGTTACGTCCTGTTCTACCAGCCCGCCCACTATCTCACCGCTCCGGCCGAAATACTGATGATATGGAAGGGCGGCATGTCGTTTCATGGCGGATTCCTTGGGGTTGTGGTGGTTCTGCTCATATTCAGCAGACGCACCGGCGCTCAACTTGGCGGCATCGCGGACGTGCTCGCGTTCACTGCTCCGCCGGGGCTGTTTCTGGGAAGGATCGCCAATTTCGTGAATGCGGAACTCTGGGGCCTGCCGACCGAACTTCCGTGGGGCGTCATCTTTCCCGGAGAGGCCGCGCAGGACTGTCCCGGCGTGACCGGTCCGTGCGCACGACATCCTTCCCAGATCTATGAAGCCGTACTGGAAGGGTTGCTTCTGGGGGCGCTGCTGCTGGTTCTCGCCTTTCGCCGCGGCTGGCTGAAGTCACCCTGGGCGATTACCGGAGCGTTCTTCGCGGGATACGGTGCGGCGCGCTTCGCGGTCGAGTTCCTCCGGCAGGCGGACGCATGGTTCGTCTCGCCTGAAAATCCGCATGGCCATGCCATCAGCCTGGGTGAGCTCGGGCTCTCGATGGGCCAGGTTCTGTCGCTGCCGATGCTGGCGGCCGGAACCGTCATCGTCATCCTTGCCCGACGGCGAACTCAATGACGCCACTGATGGGACTGCTTGCCGACCGGATCTCGGCAGCCGGTCCAATCACTGTCGCCGAGTACATGAGTGAGTGCCTGCTGCACCCAGAGCATGGATACTATATGAAAGGAACCCCGTTCGGTATCCCGGGGGATTTCATCACCGCGCCCGAAGTCAGCCAGATGTACGGTGAGATCATCGGCCTTGCGCTGGCGCAGGCCTGGATCGACCAAGGTCGGCCGCGCCCGTTCGTTCTCGCCGAACTCGGTCCCGGTCGAGGGACGTGCATGGCCGACATCCTGCGCGCGTCCAGGGGTGTTACGGGCTTCTCGGATGCGGCCCGGATCCATTTGGTCGAGGCCTCAGCTTCCATGCGCGGGATGCAAAGCCGGAAACTGGGTGCGGAACGGATCACATGGCTCGCCAGCGTCTCCGACCTTCCGACGGCGCCTCTTTTCCTTATAGCAAGCGAGTTTTTCGATGCTCTTCCGATCCGCCAGTTCGTCCGCACAGGCTCCGGTTGGCGTGAACGTTTGATCGACATGCGCGATCACATGCTTGTCTTTGGCCTTGGTGAAGCGGCGGTGGTAGCGGATCTGGACCGGCGTATGGCCAATACCCGGCCGGGGGATATCGTGGAACTACGCCCGTCAGCGCAGACGGTGATCACCTCCGTGGCTTCCCGGCTGGCAGATCATGGCGGGGCCGTCCTGGTGATCGATTACGGTAACTGGTGCTCGCTCGGGGATACGCTACAGGCGGTCAAGGGGCACCGAAATGTCGATCCTTTGGCCGAACCGGGACTTGCCGACCTGACGGCCCATGTGGACTTTGGGGCATTGGCCGACGCGGCTGCCGACGTAATTCACAGCCCGCTCACCCGACAAGGTGTCTTTCTTGAGCGGCTTGGCATCACCGCCCGGGCGAACAGACTCGCACGGTCTCTTCGCGGCAACAGCCTTGACGCGCATACCGCCGCGCATCGCCGCCTGACCCATCCGCAGGAAATGGGAGGCATCTTCAAAGTTCTTGGCCTTACGCCGAAGGACGCACCGGGTTTTCCGGGGCTGGACCAATGACGCTTGAGATCATCACCTCCGAGGCGTTGCGCGGCGTGCGTCATGGCTTTTTCACCCGGCGCGGCGGCATATCGTCAGGCCTGTATGAGGGATTGAACTGCGGGAAAGGGTCATCGGACCGCGCGGATGCGGTGGCGGTCAACCGTACCCGGGTCGCGCGGGCGATGAAGGTTAGTCCGGACAGGCTGGTGAACGTGCATCAGGTGCATTCTGCCGTCGCGGTCCATGTCACGGATCCATTGGATGACCCGGGTCCCGAGGCGGATGCGATGGTTACATGTCAAACAGGAATCGCGCTTTGCGTGCTGACCGCCGACTGCCAACCGGTTCTGTTCGCGGACAGGCAGGCCGGCGTGATCGGTGCCGCCCACGCTGGATGGAAAGGTGCACTGAACGGTGTACTGGAGGCGACAGTCGACGCAATGGAGGCGAACGGTGCCACCAGGAAGCGGATTGTTGCCGTCATCGGACCGGCGATCAGCCAGTCAGCCTACGAGGTAGGCCCTGAATTCCTTGATGAATTCGTGTCCGGTGCGCCCGACAGCACTAGGTTTTTCTCGGATGGTGCCAGAGATCGATATCGCTTCGACCTACCTGCATACAGCCTGCACCGCCTCCACAAGGCCGGAGTCGCCCATGCCGAATGGACCCGTCATTGCACTTATTCGGATGCAGCGCGTTTCTATTCCTACCGCCGCAGCATCCACCGCCAAGAGGACGATTATGGGCGTCTTCTCTCATCGATCAGGCTTTGAGGCGGGCTTACCGCAGGTCCAGATTCATGGAGCGGAACGGCTTCAGGGTTTCAGGTGTTTCCAGAGAATGACATCGACCTGCTGCAGGCCCGGGGCCACCGGGGAGGGCGTTCGGATAAGCGCTGGAACGTTACTCGACATCTGGACCATCGTCACCGACCTCGGACGCCTGGTCGGGGCGCACCCCAGTGGTTTCTGGTGCCGCTCGCCGCCATAGACTCTGCTGTGGACAGGATCCGGGACGGGACGATTACACGATTCCTGTATGATCCCGCCGCAGCGGAACTCGTTGAGCGGAAATACCGCCAGCATTCGAATGGAGATGTGGCACACTGAAGGGAGCGAACGCTTATGCCCGCCCAGTCATTGAAGAAGACGCCCGCAACCTATAGGGACGTGCTTGATGCGCCGCCCGGGATGGTTGCGGAAATCATCTGGGGAACCCTCCATACCCATCCCAGACCCGCCATGCGGCACGCCTATGCAGGGTCGTCACTGGGATATGACCTCTCAGGCCCGTTCCAGTTCGGTCGCGGCGGCCCCGGACGTGGGCTTCCAGAACACGATTGATCCGTGTCTGGTAGCCGCGGCCCTGTTGCCGGAAGTGACTCAGCACCGAACTCTTCACCCTGAGGGTGATCCGTTCCGTTGTGTCCGGTTCAACCCGTTGGGCTTCGCGCCAGAACGATGCGTCCAGTTCCGGAATGTCGCTGAAATCGATATCCTTGTCATCGACAGCGGCAATGTCCTGCAGGGACAGCGGTCTATCGTACCCACTCATGCCAATCCTTCCTTTCCCGCCGTGAGGCCGGGCGCGCCGGGACCAGCCGCACGCGCCGGCCCCGCATGGTGTGCGCCACCACCATGACCGCCCGGCCCGCCTGGCCAATGCTGACATGCCGGTCCTCTCCATAATCGCGGCGCCTGTCGGAACGCGTCAGCACCGGTCCATCGAAAATCTGCCTTGCGGTCTCGAAATCAATCCCATGCTTGATCCAGTTGGCCCGGTTCTTGCCGGCATCCCATTCAAACGCCATGGCACACTGTACACACATGCTGTCAGCATCGCAATGGTGAACGTGTCGTTTGGGGGCCGGATCGGGTATCCAGGGTGGCTGGTTTTGGCCGATTCCCCGTCAGAGGCGGCCGTCCGGACACCGGAACGGCTTCCTTCCGGCTTCAAAGGCGATTCGTTTTCCCGGTTCCCGCGCCGATGTAGCGGTTCACTGTCAAGAAAAACCAGCCTGGGATGACCTTGGTCGGACGGAGTGAGGCGCTCTGCAGACCTGTCCCGGCTGCGGCGTTTTCACGACGCGCTACCGGCGTTTGTCCGTGGCCAACGCAGCGCCTTGCATGAAATCCCGTCCCGTGCAAGGTTCGGCGCATGAACAACCAGCTTGCCATTCCCTCTCCGGTCAGGGGCCGGACCGGATCGCGCATCTGGACCCTTAGGGCCGCTCCGGACCTCGTTGTCCGCCTGGCGAGTCTGGACTGGAACCAGATGGGACGCCGCGTGTCCATTGACGCGCTCTCCGGCATCGTATCCTGGATGAGCCCTTCGGTATCCCATGAAGGAATGAGCCGCGGGGCGGACGATGTGGTCGTTCTTGCCGGACGGATCCTTGGGTCGGACCCGCAGAAGCTCGGCGGCACGCGCTGGAAGCGCCCCGAAGATCCTTCGGGCACCGGGCATGAGCCGGACGCCTCGTTCTATATTGGCGAAAAGGCAACCGCGTTCCGGAAGGCATGGGGGGAAGATCCCGGACTGGGCATGGCGTTCGCCGAGGCAACGCCGCCGGATCTCGTCGTGGAGATCGACGACACGCACGCCGATCCCGACAAGCCGGCCAAATACGCGCGGCTCGGCATTCCGGAAATGTGGCGTGGGGTGATTGACCGCAACGGACGCATTTCCTCCGTGGATATCCTTGACCTGCAGGTTTCCTCCGGCCCGACTTCGGTTCCGGCGTCGCGCGTTCTTCCGGGACTGACGGCATCGTCGCTTCCGGAGGTCTGCAGGCTGGCCTTCCTGGATCGGCGGGACGATCTCGAAAGCGCGCTGCGGGCGGAGCTCTGTTCATCTACCGAGCCTGCGCCCGACTTTTCCACAGCCACCTCCCCTGATCAGTGCTGATTCGCTGAGCATACGAGGCCGGACGGATGCCGCAATGGCGTCGCGAATCGTGCCGCTCCGTCCGGAGCATTGACGCGGAACGTCCGCCCGCCCGCTCACATCCCGGTCCCGGCGCCCAGTCCCCGCCCGCGCCCCCGCTCCACGTCCAGCCCGGCCGCCCGCGCCACGGCGTCGTGACGCCCCCGCCAGGGCGACGGCTCGGGATACGCGGTGTCCCGGTGCAGGCGCACGGGCGTCTCCCGGACCCTTGCCCGCGCCGCGTCGTCCGGCAGGCGCTCCAGGAGCGGCCCCCGCCCCTCCGAGATCCCCCTGATCTCCGCGTCCGTGAAGTTCGCGTAGACCCGCCGCAGGAACGTCCGCTCCGCGTAGGGGCCCATCCCCTCCGTCCCCTCGCCCAGCCGTGCGACCACGGCCTTCCGCTCCTTCCTGATGTCGTCCGCCGCCGGCACCGTCCCGCGCTCCAGGGCCTCCGCCATGGCCAGCGCCAGGCCCTGCCATTCCGTATCACCGACAGCACGGGCACGGACCGGTCCGCCGCACCCGGCACCGCGCGCAGCGACGCGAACCACCGCACGACGTCCGTCCGCGTGATGTCCCCGACCTGGCGGCCCGCGAACCGTGGCAGGATCCGGCTGCGAAGGTACGAGCGGTTCACCTTCAGCGTGCCAGACTTCCAGGACCGCCCGTGCCGGCGGAACGCCGCCTCGGCGACGGCCTCGAAGACCGTTCCTTCCGGACTTGCCGGCGGCGGACCCTCCTGCCTGATCTCCGCCAGAATCGCGGCCGCCCGCGCCTCCTCCGCGCCCATCGCGGACGCGTCGCCCACGGTCCTCCAGACGCGCCGGCCCTCGTGCTGGCAGTGGACGAACCAGCGCCTGGCGCCCGAAGGCATGACCCGGACGCCGGAGCCCTTCAGCCTGCCGTCGCGGATGTCGCGGGCCGTCTTTCGCGGATCGAGCGCCAGGACCCGGGCGTCGGTGAGGGTGGCTGTCGCCATCGATTCGTTCTCCCATGCAGTTGCAGCGGGGAACAGGAAGCTGTCACGGACCTGCCCGGCGCCGCGGGTTGATCAGGAGAGATCGAAGTGATATCAATGGATTGCGAATCACTCCAGCACCGAAGGTGCGTGGGAGGGTGTAGCCCAACTCTTTTGACTCTGGCGTTTTTGGTTCATTGTCCTGGCAGGCGTGCCGGGGAAGTGCCGGGGGGAATCGGCTGACGGCGCGCGTTGAGGCAAGACACAGGAGCGGGAGCCATGGCAAGCAACGCAGGGAACAGGGGGCACCGCCATCCGGACGCGGTGGACTGTCTGGAGGGCCTTCCTGAGGACGGGGCGGCGGCGCAGCCGCCCTGAAGCATCTTCCGGGCGGCTGGACGCGACGCTGCCGGCGCCGGAGTGCGCGGCCTGCGGCAGGCCGATGGCCCGGCACCTGAGGGCGCCGAAGTCCTTGCCTCGAGCCGGCTGGGGCGGGTCGAGGTGGAGCGCACGTATTTCCGCTGCCGGTCCTGCGGCGGGGGATGCCTGCCGCCGGGCCGGGCGCTTGGCCTGGAGGGCGGGACGGTCACGCCGGGGATGGCGGGCGTCATCGCCGGGCGGCAGCGGCCCGGCGGCCCGTGCACCCCGCTGTATCCGTCGATGGGTCGGAGTGACCGAAACCCAGGTGTTTCGGTACCAATTGACATGACCCGCCCCCCTCAGGAGAGAACAGCCGGCTCCGCCCGGACCTCCAGCAGGTTGCGCGCGTCGCGCCCGCAGGCGATGGCGACGAGATGGACGGTCTTGCCGTGATAGGTGTCGGCATAGCCACGCTTGCGCATCTGGGCGTGCGCGGTCGCCAGTGCCGTCTCGATATCTCCGGCCCCCTCGGCCATCTTGAACTCGAGGATGAACACCTGATCTCCGAGATGCGCCACCATGTCGGCCCGCCCGTGGCTGGTGGCCGCCTCGGCGCGCACATCGACGCCGATGGCGCGGAAGGCCATGTGCAGCAGGCTGGCGTACCAGGCCTCGTAGCGGGCCAGATCCCCCGTCGTGTGCCACTGGTAGGGAATGCTGGCCAGCCAGGCCTTGAGTGTGTCCGCGAAGCCCGTGAAATCGTTGGTCTCGAGCCGGTCCCGCAAGGCCTCGCCTTCGTCCAGGGGCACCCGGTCCTGCGGGGACAGGGCCGCCAGCAGCTGATCGTTCAGGCTGAGCCTGACCTCCTGATTGGGACAGTCGAGCCGGTAGAGGGTGCGGTGGCCCTTGCGGACCTCGTCCGTGATGGTCAGGTAGCCGGTCTGGAACAGCAGGGCCTCGGCGCTGATGTCATCGACATCGAACTTCGAGACCAGTGACTCGTCGGCCAGCATGCCTTCCAGTTCCAGCGGGCTGACGGATTTCCTCTTCAGCGTCTCGAAGAGGAAGCGCGGCGAGCCGGTCTGGAACCAGTAGGGGCGGAATTCGCGATTGTCCAACAGCAGCAGCACGTCGAAGGGATTGTAGAGCCGCTCCGTGCCGCGCCAGCTGTAGCCGTTGTACCAGGTGCGGGTCGCCGCCCGGTCCAGCCCTTTGATCTCGGGCGCGAACACCGTGTCGAGATCGGCCTCGGTGTAGCCGCAGAGGGTGGCATAGCGGGGATCGAGGCTGATGTCCTTGAGGTTGTTGAGATCCGAGAACAGGCTGACCCTGGAGAACATGCTCACGCCGGTGACGAACACGAAACGGACATGCGCGGCGCTGTCCTTGATGATGCCATAGACGCCGCGCAGGGACTCCCGGTTGGCCCGGGCCCGGTCAGGATCACTGAGGGCATCCAGGATCGGCTTGTCGTATTCATCGACGAGGATCACGACCCGTTTTCCTGTCTTGTGATGGAGACGGTCCAGTAACTCGAACAGAGACTCCGGCGCCGTTTGCCATGGTCCTGCCGACAGATTTGCGGCGCGCTCGATCGCCTGCAGCTGCACGAGAACGCTGCGCTCGATATCCTCCGGCCCATCATACCTGCCGCCAAAGCTCAGGCGCACCACCGGGTGGGGCACCGACCAGTCCCAGTGGCCATGGATGGCCAGCCCCCGGAAGAGGGCCTCCCGCCCCTCGAAGAGGGCCTTGATGGTGTCAAGGAGCAGGCTCTTGCCGAACCGCCGCGGGCGCGAGAGGAACCAGTGATCGCCACGCTCGACCAGGTCCCGGATCAGCGGGGTCTTGTCGACGTAGTAGCTGCCGGTCTCCCGCAGGCGGGCAAAGGACTGGATGCCGATGGGCAGGCGTTGGCGGGTCATCAATTGTATCCTTCATGGAAAGTCGACATTCTCCCGGCGGTTGCCGTGACCTTGGGCGTTCCTGACAACACCCTTGCCCGCGGCCGGAAAGCTGCAGTGCCGACATGCTCCCGTAGCGGTTCCAGACCTCGCCTAGAAGTTTCTCAGCTCTGGAGTCAAGATTCACTTGATTTATTCCGCAACGAGCGCAACACTGTCGCCCGCCGCCCGGAAACGGCCCAGGTTGCCGTAGAGCGCGCGCGGCATGATGCCCCGGTCGACGACGATGCGGCCGTCCGAAACCGTCTTCGCGCCAGCCGGTCCGCTCGCAGAGCCCGCGGCCCGGCCCGTGCCGCCGGAGCGGAGCGCCCCGGCGAGCCAGCCAGGCGTCCGCGAACCGGAATGGCGGAGACCGGCCCGCATGGCCCGCCATATAGGCGAGCGGAATCAAATATACAGGTGTGAACTGTTGCAAGGTCCGGACGCGGTGGTTCGGGGATTGGTTTTTTCAGCCGAGCCACAGACCGAGGATGGCAACGGCAAGGCCGATCATGCCAGCCATGGCCAGGATCAGTCGCGTCTCGCGATGCGCAGCCTCCTTGTCGCGCCGTTCCATATCGGCGCGCAATCGGTCCATCGCGCTTTCGTTCTTGGCAAGGCTGGCATCGATCCGTGATTCCATCGCGTCCATCTCCGCGCGCATCGCGGTCATATTGCCTTTGAGCTCGGCGATCACGATCGCGTTTTGCTGTTGATCCATCTTCCTATCCTAAATCCCGGATTCCGCGGGGTCAACGGCGGTAGGATGTTTGAGGGCGCCACCGCGGTCCGGCCTGCTCTCCCCGGCGGTTGGTGGATCATCGACCAGCCCGAGCTGCATCTGGGCAGCGAGATCGTGGTGCCCGATCTGGTGGGGTGGCGACGGGAAACGATGCCCGACTACCCGGATGCCGCCTACTGCACCATCGCTCCCGATTGGGTTTGCGAGGTGCTGTCTCCGACAACACGAAGGCTCGACCTCCATGAGAAGCGGCCATTCTACGCCAGTGAGAATGTCAGCCACCTCTGGCTTGTCGATCCGGTCGAGCGGGAACTCGAAGTGTTCGAGCTCAAGGACGGTCACTGGCTGCTGGTTGCTGCCCTGAAGGATGACGACCAGGTGAACCTGCGGCCGTTTGAGGCCATAACCTTCAGTCTGGCGGACCTTTGGCCGGAGACACCGGGTTGAGACAATGCGTTTCGAAGCGGTAAGGACGCGCTATTCCAGTGGAAAGCGTATGCGAAAGTGGAAATTTCGCTGTCGCAGATCCAGGATCCGGAGCCGAAGCGCCTCTTATCCGCAGCGACATCCGGCATTGGCCTCATGTGACCACCGCATCCATTGTCGCCGATCCGCGGGATGGGAAGCGGGTCGCCGTCCGCGTGGGATACGGCGAACCGCAAGGCAATGCGTAACTGCCCTTTCCAGTTCCCGCGGGCGCGGTCTATACGCGTCTCGCATCATTCGGAAAGGGAAGGCGCATGGAGACGTCACGTCACAGCAGGGTTCTGATCGTTGGCTCGGGGCCAGCAGGTTACACCGCCGCGGTCTACGCGAGCCGAGCGATGCTTGAACCTCTGCTGGTGCAGGGCATCCAGCCCGGTGGCCAGCTCACGATCACGACCGACGTCGAGAACTGGCCTGGTGACAGGGAAGTCATGGGCCCTGACCTGATGGTTCGGATGGAGGATCACGCACGTGCCGTCGGAACCGAAATCGTCAGCGACCACATTACGTCGATCGATCTGGCGGCCCGCCCCTTCAGCGCAAAGGGAGATAGCGGCGCGACCTATACGGCGGACGCCGTGATTCTCGCCACCGGCGCCCAAGCGAACTGGCTCGGGCTTCCAAGCGAGGAGAAATTCAAGGGATTCGGGGTCTCGGCATGCGCGACGTGTGACGGATTTTTCTACCGTGGGAAGGAGGTAGCGGTCGTGGGCGGCGGAAACACGGCGGTTGAGGAAGCGCTGTTCTTGACCAACTTCGCCACCAAGGTCATGCTGATACACCGCCGGGACAAACTTCGCGCCGACAGGATCCTGCAGCATCGCCTGTTCGAAAACCCGAAAACCGAGATCTTGTGGAATCACACGGTCGACGAGATTCTCGGCAGCGACTCCCCTCCCGGCGTTGAGGGAGTCCGGATCAGGCATGTGCGGTCAGGCCAGACCACGGTCGTGCCATGTGCGGGTTTTTTCGTCGCCATTGGCCATTCGCCCGCAAGTGAATTGGTAAGGGACCAGCTGGAAACCCACTCGGGCGGGTATGTCGTGACCGGGCCTGACAGCACCGCCACGTCGATTCCGGGCGTATTCGCGGCGGGAGACCTGACCGACCGCGAATTCCGGCAGGCCGTGACAAGTGCCGGCATGGGATGCATGGCGGCACTGGAGGCGGAGCGGTTTCTCGCTGAGAGCGGTGGCTGAACCTTGCCCGACGAGCGGGACAATCGCATCCGGATTTCGGCCTGACATGAGCTTTCCCTCAACGCTCCGGGAGGCTCAGGGACGCCATCTCTCTCCTTCGCGAAATGAAGCCCCGGCGACAAGACCGGGAGCGGTCTGAAACCTTCGCGCGGGATTGATGAAGACCCTACAGCACGGGAACCCGGTTGCCAACGTCCACGATGGAGGCGACTGCATCACAGCGGCAGAGCGGTGCCTGGCGAAGGCGGGCACCGCCCTCGTCGAGCGGGCTGCCGGGACCGGCCTGGCGGCGGACGTCGCGGCCTTGTACCGGGACGACCCGCCGCGGTTCGCGACATGGTCTTAGACATGGCCCGCTCGGTCCTGGCGGACGCGTTCGGGGTGCCCGGCGGCCACGGGCCGTCGCTGTAGGCCGACGGCAGGATCTACTGGAAGGCCGCGGCCTGAGGCTCGCCCTGACGGCATGCGGGAAGACGCCCGAAGCACCGGGTCTCCCGATGTGCCTGACGGCCCGCGGGAGCGGGGACGCATGGAAAAGGCTCTGCGGGAGCGTTCCGGCGGGATCCTGCCGGACCTCCGTGAGCGGGAGGGGATGCCCGGGGGGGGCCGTGTCGCCGCCGGTCCCGCTGGACGGGGTCATGATGCGCTTATGTTGCGGTCAGGGATATGTTGCGGAGCGGTCGCATCGGCCTGCCACGCACGGGAACCCTCCATCCGGCCGCACCATAGTCTTTTGCGGTCAGGGCGGGTCAAGGAAGGCCATCAGCCCCCTGTCCTCCTTCCAGGGACGGTCGGGCCCTTCTTCCGCCGCGCCGCACAGCGCCATCGCCCTGGCCTTCGTCCCGGGATCGATCCCGGCGTGGACGTCTGTGGTGCCGGGGCTCTGATGACCCGGCCAGGAGCGGATCGTGTCCAGGTCGATCCCGGACCTGGGCATGAGGCAGGCGCCCGTGTGGCGAACCATGTGCGGCGTCACTTTCCTCCCCTCCAGCTCCGGCACGCGGGCGGCACAGCGTGCCACGAGCCGGTAGACCCCGAACCGGGTGTACGGTCTCCGCTGCCGGCCGAGGAAGACGGCATCGCCGTCGGCCCGGCCCTGCAGGAGCCCGGAAAGAGCGCGCCCGGTCCGTGGCCAGAGCGGGCACCGCCGGCGCTTTCCGCCCTTGCCGTGGATCATCGCGGGCGCATGGCGACCGTCGCGCCGCCCGATCCGGAGGTTCCCCTTCACGGGGCCGGTCGCCTCGGAGACGCGCGCGGCGGAGCTGAAGGGGAACAGCAGCGGGGCGTGTTCCGTTCGGCCGCGTCGGGCGCCGCGGTTCGGGACCTTGATGGGCGCCTCCATCTCCGCCCTGCCCAGCCAGCCGACCGGCTGCGGCGTCGCCTTCCTCAGGGCGGTCGAGCGGATGCCGGCGCTCCATTCCAGGCGGGCGGGGTCGCGGCTGGCGACGAAGCGGGCGAAGGCCCGGGCCGCGGCCAGCCGCTGGTTGCGGGTCCGCACGGAGCGGCCACGGCCTTCCTCCAGGTGGGCAGGGAACCCGGGCACGCGCCGGGGCGTGGGATCGTCCGGCGCGGTCCGCCCGGCCGGCCTGCGGGTCCCTGCCCTGGGGAACGGGACCGGCGGCCTGAAGGTGTCGCGGCAGCTGGGCCGGGTGCTGCGCGCGGGATTGCGCTCGGTGACGACGTGCCCGGCCAGGAACCGGCGCAGCCAGGGGCCGGGCGCGCGTGGATCACTCATGGCCGCCTCCGTTGACATGGCGGTCGAAGCGGACCGGGGCCTCCCGCAGCGGTCCGGGCGTCATCGTGAGGTGGACCCGGGTCCCGTCGGGATGGGCGTGGCCGGGCCAGGTGGAGAGTGCCGGCAGCGGGCGCTGCACGCCGGCTCCTTGCCGGTACCGGGATTCCAGCCGGTGTGCCGCAGCCGCGTGCCGCGGTGGGTGAGGGCACGGCGCGCGTCGTCCGTCTTTCCCGTCATGCCGGAGCCCGGCCGCACCGGGCAGCCTCTTGAACGCGCCATGGACGGCGCTTCCGGCCAGGGGGGTGCCGTCGGGGTTCGCGGGCACGGCCGAGGCCCCGCGCTGCGGCAACGGGCGCTCGATGCGCCTGGCGACATGGGTCCGCAGGGCATCGACGGGCTGCGGGCCGACCGGTACGGGCCGGGACCTGTAGAACCTCGTGCCGCGTATGGCCAGGACCGCCCCGGCCAGGCCGGCGCCGTCGGGCGTCAGGCGCTGCGCCCCGCCGAGCCGAAGGCCTGCGCCGTAGAGAAGCGGGAGCGGCGCCCGCAGGGTGTCCGCCCCGAGCTGGACCGGGCGCCGGCAGCTGGCGCCGACCGCGCCGAACAGCCGCCGCAGCCCTTCGCGGGAGAAGACGTGCGGCGGTGCGGAGCGCGGCTTCCCCGGTCCGTCCTCCGGTGCCGGAAGCGGAGACCGGGCGACGGGGCCCCGGGCTGACCGCGTGGCGGTGGAACCCGTTCAGCGCGCCGTGCCTGCTGGCCCGGTGCCGGGTGGGACGGCCGCCGCCGGCAGGGAAGGCGGGGACGTCCGCGGCGGTGACGGAACCGCAGCCGGCGCTTTCGCCGGCATGCCTTCCGAAGCGATGCGGCACGTGTGCGCCGGCGTCGAGCCTCGCGCCGTGCCGTGGCGCAACGCATGGGATCCGCGACGCTTGCCCGTGACGCCGACCCGGTCGGGACGTCTCCTGACGACGTGCCCGACCGCGCCCGGGGTGATCGGCCGGATCGGGGTCTTCAGGGTCAGGAACGGCGCTCCCTCAGGGCGTCGGGGACGGCCGTCGCGGACGTAGCGCGGGATCGCCTGCCCGACGCCGCGCGAAAGCGGGTGGAGATGCGTCCGCCCCGGCTTCGGACGGCGCACCTGCAGGATCTCCTCCGTCCGGTCGGGATCGTCGGGCCGCAGGCCGGCGACCTCCCCGGAACGCAGGCCGCAGGCGACCGGCACCATCAGGACCGCGCGGTCGCGAACGTCGGAAGGGCGGTCGCCCCCGGAGGTCGCGGGCAGGCGCAGGACCCCGTCCCGGTCCAGCCCCTTCGGGAGCGGCGTGCCGGGATGGAACCTCGGCGGCATGATCCCGTCCGCCAGTCCCGGCGCGCACCAGCCCCGGCCTTCCGCGGACCGGAAGAAGGTGCGGAGACATTCCGCGTGGTTGCGGACCGTGATCCGGCCGCGGTTGCGGGCATTCCAGCGCGCGGCCTCCCGGTCGATGTCGGCGATCCCGGTCCCGGCCAGGGCCACTCCGCGGCCGTCGGGGCGGTCAGGGAAGCCGTCGACGGCGTGCAGGCGGCCGCGAACCGTCGCTTCGGACAACCCGCGCCCGTCGCGCATCCAGGCCTTGAGGGCCGCGGCCTCCCCGGCGTGAGCGTGCCGCACCCTGGCCGGTTCGCCGGGCAGGCCGGCGAAGCGCAGCCACCGCTCCGCGTGGCCGATGGATTGCTGACACGCCTTGGGCGAGGCAGGCTGGCCGGATTGGTGCCCGTCAGGCAGCTCATCGGCAGCGGCTTCCACGCGCGCCACGCTGGCGCGCCCGCCCCCGTGCAGGTCCAGAAGACGAACCGGGCTGACCTGATGCCTCGCGGTCCCGCGCAACGCACGCCGACTGGCGCCGCCCTGGGCGCAGTGCTCAAGGCAGCCGGGCCGCGCGACAGCGCCCGACGATGTCGGGACGGGTGAAGGGAGTCCCGAACATTGTGATGTCTCCCTGGTGGCTGGAGACATCACAATGGCGATCGGCAGCGTGTCAGGAAACCATGTTGCGGCCGGATGGAGGGTTCCCGTGCGTGGCAGGCCGATGCGACCGCTCCGCAACATATCCCTGACCGCAACATAAGCGCATCATGACCCCGTCCAGCGGGACCGGCGGCGAGACCGCCCCCCCGGGCATCCCCTCCCGCTCACGGAGGTCCGGCAGGATCCCGCCGGAACGCTCCTCCATGCGGCTCCCGGCCTCCCCGGAAAGCCGGCCCGGGGAGGCCGCCGGGGGGCCCTTCCCGCACAGCCGCCGCCGCGCGTCCCCGCTCCCGCGGGCCGTCAGGCCGCCCATGGGGTACATCGACAGCCCCGCCGCCGCCGGCGCCGTCCCGCACGGCGTCAGGCCGGGGACGGCCCCGGCGGAAACCGCGGACGCGCCCGTGCCCGGGGGACGGTACCGCGACCGCAGGAAGCCGGACGGCCCGGACACCGCCATCGCGCGCCCCGGCGTGACCTCCACCCTCCGGCAAGTCCCGCCGCCGGCCTCCAGGGACGGCCCGTGGCCGCCCGGCGCCCCGGACGCGTCCTTCAGGACCGGACGGGCAAGGCGGAGGACCATGTCGCGGAACGCGGCCCCGGCCCCGGCGGGCCGTCCCGGCAAAGGGCCGCGGTGTCCGCCGCCAGGCCGGCCCCGGCGGCCCGCCCGGCCAGGGCCACGCCCGCCCGCGCCAGGCCCTCCGCCGCCGCCGTGACGGATTCGCCTCCGCCGCGGATGCTGGCAGCCGGGGATTCGGGATGCAGGCTTTCCATCGGAGTGCTCCTTTCCGCCCGTCCAGGGGCGTTCTCACATTGGCTTCAGGAGCGCCCTGCCACACCCGGGATACAGGCCCGGGAACGGCGGCGGACAGGGCAGACGTGGAAAAATCCCGGTCCGCGCCCCGGATTCTCGCGGAATCCGCCGGATCAGGGACGGTCTCCGGAGCCGGCCTGGGAAATGTCGTTTTGTTCCAGCCTATTGCAAAAAGAACGATCCGCCATACGGGAACCACACCCTACTCGCGACCGCCCGTTGCGCCCTACGGCGCTCTGGCGGGCGTGTTACGGGGCCATGGATGTCCGATGCGTCGTCGGTACCCCGGGATCAGGTGGCGAGCGCGATCATAGGCCCAAGCATGATGCACGTCACGACCGCGCCGGACACCAGCGCGAACATTCATACCCTGTTCCTCGCGCATTCCCGCGATGTCATACCACAGCTGTTCAACAAACCCGCGTTCTGTCGCGATGGCGATCAGGAACGACGGATTCTCATCCCTGTATCCCGGTCAAACAGATATAGCCTGTCCGTATCGAAGGCAATTCCGATGGCTTCGTCAAATCCGGCCTCGAATTCCTTGGGTGCCTTGATCGAAACCATGTCATCGCCGATCCTGGCGGTAACCAGGGTATGGTCCCCGATCAGTTCATTTGCGAAGAGCTGTGCGCGGATCGCGCCGTCCTCCGGGACCACGACCCGGCAGTCCTCGGCCCGGAGACCGATCACGGCGTTCGCGACCGTCTCCGTTCCCCCGGTCGCGACGCGGTCCTCTCCGATCACGAAAGTCCCCGCATCCAGCCTCCCGTGGGCCACGTTCATCGGAGGCGAGCCGATGAACTGGGCGACAAAGAGGTTTTCCGGATCCTCATATATCCTTCTAGGCGCGGCCAGCTGCTGGAGTCGCCCGCCCTCCAGAAGGGCGACGCGATGCGCGAGCGTCATGGCCTCGACCTGGTCATGGGTTACATAGATCGTCGTGATACCGAGTTCGTGCTGCATGTGCTTGAGTTCCGCGCGCATATGCCCACGGAGCTTCGCGTCGAGATTCGACAGGGGCTCATCCATCAGGAAAACCGAAGGCCGCCGCACCATCGCCCGCGCGAGCGCCACCCGCTGCCTCTGCCCGCCGGAGAGCTCCCGGGGGTATCTTTCCAGAAGCTCGTCGATGCGCACCTGGGCGGCGACCTCGCGAACCTGGCCGTCAATCTCGGTGCGGTTCATGCGCCGGATCTTGAGAGGGTAGCCGATGTTCTCGGCCACGGTCTTGTGGGGGTAAAGAGCATATGACTGGAACACCATGGCCACATCGCGGTTCTTCGGAAGTTCGTCGGTCACGTCCCTTCCGGAAATCGAGATGCGCCCCGCACTCACGGTCTCCAGTCCAGCGATCATCCTCAGCGCCGTTGATTTGCCGGAGCCGGAGGCGCCAAGCAGGACGAGGAACTCCCCATCATGGACCTCCAGCGAAAGCTCGTGCAGCACCTTCACATTCCCGAATGACTTCGAGACGGCATCAAGTACGACAGTCATGGCCTATCCTTTGACAGCCCCGAGCAGGAGGCCTTTGGAAATGTAGCGTTGCAGGATTATCGCGAGGATCACGACCGGGATGATCATGACGATTATGACAACAGACATCGTCCACCAGAGAATGCCGCGCTCGCCCGCATTCATCGCGGCGACGAGTATGGGCATGGTCTGGGCGCGGGAGGTGGAGAGAAAGAGTGCCAGAAGGTATTCGTTCCAGCTCAGGATCATGACGAGGAGCGTGGTCGCCGCGAGGCCGGACCGTGATAACGGCAGCACGATATCCCAGAAGACACCGAACCGGGTCGCTCCGTCGAGCTGTGCGCATTCCTCCAGATCAATGGGGATCGAACTGAAAAAGTCGTACATCAGCCAGATCACGATGGGCAGGTTGATGACCGTGTAGGTCAGGATGATCGCGATGTGCGTATCGAGAAGCGAGACCTGCTGGAACATCATGTAGATCGGCACCACGACCACGATCGGCGCGAGAATTCTCTGCGAGATCATCCAGAAGAGGATGTCACCATTGCCGAGGCGCATCCTGAAATGATGCCCGAGTGCCCGTGCGAGGAAATAGAACACCGCCACGCCCGTCGCGCAGGCAAGCCGCCAGTCAACGCCATAGCGGCCAACCACGACAAAGGCACCTATCATGACGAGGACGAACATGACGACGACCCCGAACCGTGGCTGATACTGGAAACGGGCCAGCGCGTAGGATGCCATCGAACCGATGATGACGCTCGCCGCGGTGGCGGAGAGCGCGATGATGAGCGAGTTCGTGTAAGCGCTGAGCGTATCCTTGAAGTCGAAGACGAACAGGTCCTTCCAGGCATGCAGGCTTGGCTGGAAGTCAATGAACGGCAGATAGACCGGCCCCGAGTTCACGTCGACCGCATCCTTGAAGGATGTGATGAACACCCAGTAGATCGGGAACAGGACGAATGCCGTCCAAAACGCCAGGATCGCGTAGACGATCAACTTGGTTCCCGGTGCCATGTCGCGGATTGACGGCGGCTCGAAAAGCCATTGCGTCACGCTTCTGTTCACGTCCGCACCCTCCTCAACACCACGAGATTGAAAAATGACACGCAGGTCACGACGGTAACGAAGAGCAGAAGATAGGCGACGGCTGCCGACTGGCCGAGGTCAAGCGAGCGCCATGCGAATAATGCGTGAAGCGTCATGGACTCTGTCGCGATGCCCGGTCCTCCAGCAGTCATGATATTGGGCAGATCCACGATCTTGAACGCCTCGATCACCCTGATGAGCAGGACGGTTGCAGCGACGGGAACGACTTGGGGCCATGTGATGTCCTTGAAGATCTCCCAGGACGTGGCGCCATCGACCTGCGCCGCCTCGACGTAGTCGCGCGGCACGCTTTCGAGAGCGGCAAGCATCACGACGAAGATGAAGGGAATCCACTGCCAGCTGTCGCCGATGACGATGAAGAACCGCGCGGCCCATGGATCCGCCGCCCAGGAGAAATCGCCCAGACCGGCCCACTGCCAGACGGGCGAGAAGGGCCCCTTTGTCGTATCAGCCATCATGCGAAAAGCATAGCCGACGCCAATGGGGGTGATCATGAGCGGAATGAAAAAGACCACGCGAAAGAACGTTCTACCGCGAATCGGCAGGGAGCAGATAAAGGCCAGCGCGAGCCCGATCAGGAACTGCAGCCCGCAGCCGAAAAAGACGTAGAACAGGGTCGTGCCAAGGGTACCGAACGGGTGGCCCGAAAACAGCGTGGCCGCGAAGAGCCAGCCGATGCCCAGACCCAACCCCCACGTGAAAAGGCGGCCGACCAACCCGACCGCGGTGACCGGGCCACGTAGATAGCTTACGGCGAGCCAGACGGTCAGTAGCGTGACAGCAAGGCCGACAGCCCAGCCAAAGGGACCGATGCCGTTGAAGGTCCCCAGAAAATGAAACTGTTCGGAGCCGAAGAGCTGCTTCTCGAAATTCTGGAACCAGACGAAGCGGACATTGTAGGTGCCGCCCCTAATCCGGATGCGGCTCATCGCCATAATGAGCGATGCGACCAGAGGAAAGATCGAGAAGACCAGGATCATTATGACCGCCGGCCATATGAAAACCTGAGCCGAGTGACGGTCAACCCAGTCCGACAGCCGCTCGCGCACCGTCAGGAAAGGTGTGGCCCGGGGACTCCCGGACCACACTGCTTCTTCTGAACCGGTCAAGACTCAGTTCGTAATGCCGAGCGAAAGATTGTAGATGGTTCTCTGGCTATCACGGCCGAAGTCTTCGGTGATCTCCTCCCAGGCTTCCTCGATGTTCTCGGTGGCCTGCTCGGCCGTGATCTCGCCCGCGAGGAAGCGGGCCAGCTCGCGATCGAGGACCACGCCGGTATACTGCTGCGCACCCGGGATCTTGAGATCCGACGCCATGTTCGGATGGTTCAGGCTGTCCTTGATCGCACCGAGGTAGTTCTCGGCGAATTCAGGGCTGAATCCGGCGTTTATCCAGTTCTCGGTGTTTTCAAGCTGTGAGTTCCTGTATGGGTTATAACCCGTCCAGCCGATGGTGACATCGACATTCGACTGCGCGGCCTGGTTAACGTAGGACAGGAAGTCGTAGGCGGCCTGCTTGACCTTGGCGTCCGAGTTTTTGTTGATCGCGCCTGCCCAGCCCCCGAACGCGGCGAACGGTGAGTAGTTGATACCGTCGGTCGCATGCGGGCAAAGCGCCGCGTCGCACTGCTCGAGCTTGCCGGTTTCCACGTTCAGGACCTTGGGCGAGCCGGGCATGATCACGGCACCCATCTTGTCCTTGATCGCGGCTCCGGACGGATCGATCGACAGCGGGCCGATGTCGCCCCAGTCGATCGCGAGTCCGCATCGGCCCGCCTGGACCAGCCCGCGGGTATCGCCGATATCATGGTTCAGCTCGTCAGGCGGGCCGAAGTCGCCGGTCGCCTTGTAGACCCGGAACGCCTCCTGCCATGCCTCGTTGTTGACCTTGGGCTCCATCGTGTCGTTGTGAAAGAAAATACCCTCGCCCGTACCCTTGGTCTGGACGAATCCCGCCGCGATGGATCCCATCGCGAAGTAAGACTGGGCGTTCCGCTTCTTGAAGATGCACGAGCCGAAGTCGGCATCGCCGTCTCCATTCAGGTCCTTGCCATGCATCGCGGAGGCGACCGTCATATACTCATCCCAGGTACGCGGAGGCTCGAGACCCATCTCGTCCAGGATATCCCGGCGATAGTAGAGCATCTGGAAGTCGCCATCGACGGTGATGAGGTAGGTCTCACCACCGATCTTCTGGTTGTATTCGCGGAAGTAGGGGGCGATGTCATCGATGTCGATCTTGTCGTCCCGCGCGATATAGTCGTCGAGTGGCTCCACCAGCCCGCCGTCAACCAGTTCGGTCGCCCATCCGGACGCGAAAACACCGACGTCGATCGAGTTCGTGCCGGTCGCCCAATCCGTGAGGATTTTCTGGAAAAGTTCCGCGAACGGCACTTCGTTCACGCGGATTTCGGCACCGGTCATTGCGGTGAACTCCTCACCGCGTTCAACGAGGCGCTGGGCGATTACGGGGCCCGGACGCGTCAGGATCTCGACGGTCACACCGCTGTAGTCCTGACCGACGGCGGGTGCCGAAAACGCGAGGGCCGAGACGAGTCCAAGCCCAGTGAATGCTTTCTTCATCATAGAGTTTCCTCCCAATTTTGACGGGAGTCATTGAAACCAATGATTCTCCCTACAGTCAAGGGGTGTCCGCAGGACAACGAGAGGACCGAGCGATCCCCGACCATATGCGGAACCGCATGGTGAAAATGAAACAATATGGCCAGCTTCCGCTTGAGGAAACACCATAATGGTTCTGTATGGATCCCACGACGGAAAGGCGGCGACCGACCTATGACCCCAACCTGTGTCCTGAACATGCGACTGTCCTGCTCTTTCCAATCGAGCTATGGGACCGTCTATTTTTCCGCCACTTTCACGGCAGTTGTTCAATGTGTGATGGACCGGAACAGGTACCGTTTTCCACCCGCAGAGTGCTGAAACAGACGCGATAAATGGTGATTCGGGTTAACCCCAAAGATTGACCCCCGGCCAGTATCCGGCCGGGGGTCACGGTTCATCATCCAGGGTGGACGGGAAAGCTAGTCGTCCAGCCCGACCCCGAACGCGCCGGCGGCCCTGCCGTTCGCGAACGTGTTGCCGGAGTCGAACACCCCTGCCGCGCCGGCGGGCGCCTTGGCGGCCTCCCCGCCGTAGAACTGTCCTCTATAGGTTCCGCCATCGCCAGCGGTACCGTTAAAGGCTCCATCGGCCCTGGCTACGACGCCCTTGAGGGCGAGCTTCCAGTCACTGATCGGCGTGGAGCCGTCCATGAAGTCATGGACCGAGCCCTGAACGGTCTTGTCGCTTGCAGCGAAGACGGCGTTCAGGGTCACGTCAGCGGTGAACAGGCCCGCGGCCGCGGGAACCTTCTTGCCACCTTCAAGCACCTCACGGACGTAGGCGCCGGACGCCTTGCCGCTGTAGGACGCGGAGACCACTCCGTTGGCACCCGGAAGGGCACTGGAAGCGCCGCGCGCGACCTCCCCGTCCGCGAACGCGTCTACGACAAACACGGGCTTGCCGTCCCTGCCCTCTTCCTCGCTCCACCAGTAGCCGAAGGTCATGAACCCGGGGTTCGGATTTTCGGAATACTTGGCCGCAACGTCCAGCCTGTGTATCCGTCCGTCCGGCTCGAAGGTCCATGCCTGGTCAAGGGTTATCATGCCGTCTTGGTCAGTACTGCGGTTACACGTTGCCGCGCAGCTGAAGGTTCCGGCGATCCCCGCGAACATGCCCTCTATCTGTGTGCCGTCCTTATCGCTGTCGGCGTCCTTCGCGGACACGAAGCCGGACGGGAAAAGATCGGCATCGTAATCTGCGGCGGCTAAATGCAGGAATTCCGCGGTCCTGACGTCCGCATCATCTCCGGAGTTAAGATCACTACCGGTAGCCGTGGCTCTCAGATTGAGGACACTCATCCCGCTAACAAAGGCCGCCAGGGACTGGTCAACGAACGGCTCGCCGCTGCTGTAGGAGACGATGTTCTCTTCCGCGTCATCCTTTTCCCGCTCGTACCCCCTGGCCGTCCAGCCTCCGCCGACGGCGGGCGCGACCGTGGAATCCTTCCAGGGATCGTCCTTGTCCTCCGCGGGAGTTCCCTTTTTGCCGGAGGCGGTTTCCATAATACCGCCTGCCACGGTCAGATCAGTGGTGAGGCCGGCGGCCCCCAGCGCCGTCTTGAGCGCCTCGGCCTCCGCGAGATCGTCACCCGTCAGAGGGGCGTCCGATCCTGCTGGATCAGGGGGCATGGGGCAGTCCGCCAGGTCCTCGACCATGAGCTTCCCGTTCGGGGCCGGGCAGGACTTCAGGTCATCGTCATCCGGCGTCCCCGGATTGTTGTTGCTCCCGCCGCCGCATCCGGCGAGCGCGAGCGCGCCCGCGAGCGTGACCGCGGGCACCATAAGTCTCGATATCCTCATGTCATGTTTCCTTTCGTGTCCGCGGTCAGAAGCTGAACGCCACGCCGAGCGACCATTTGTTGGTGTCGGTGGAGCGGTCATGTCCGGCCGCGTTCGCGCCGGTGCCGGACGCCCCGGAGGCGGCCCTGTCGTGGGCGTAGGTGTAGTCGTACTCGGTCTCGGAGCTTCCGACGCCGAACTTCAGCGTCGCGCCGCCGCCCAGGTCATAGGCCACGTCGAAGCCGACGCCGTTGACGGTCTCCTCGACCATGTACCGCGTGTCGGTCGCCGCGTTCGCCCGGCTGTCCGGGTCGACCGTGGATTCCGTGGCCATGCTGCCGACGTTGACGCCCAGCGAGATCATGCCGACCGTGTAGCCGAGGCCCAGCCCGAGGTGGGTGCTCTCCACGTCGGCGGTCATGGTGGTGGCCGCGCTTCCGGTGCCGGTGGTGTGGCTTCCGTCGGCCTCCATCATGGAGGCGTTCAGGGTGACGGACAGTCCGCCGCCGGCCCCGCCGAAGTCCATCCTCGCGCTGCCGCCGGCTATGGCCCCCTCGACCTCGTGCCCGTTCCAGAGCACCGGCTCGTCCGCGTCCGCGGTCCTCTGGGCGGCGGTGAGGCCACCCTTGATGGTGTGGTCGAAGCTTCCGGCCTGGAAGCCGCCGCCGAGGGCCACCGTCCCCGCGCCCATGGGCATGGAGTACGTGCCGCCGACGCCGAGGATCGGGTCGTATGAGGTCGCGTTGTCCGCGTGGTCATACAGCTCCACGGAGGCGCCGAACGCGAAGCCTGCGGCGATGTCGCGGTCCCAGCGCAGGATCTGGCCGTCGTGCTTTCCGTCAAGGCCGGAGTTGCCGTTCCAGGCCCCGTGCTCGGAATCGTCGCGGATGCCGCCCGAGCCGACCTCGGCCATCGCCCAGTCATAGGCCCCGTCGGTGTCGCCCATCGTGAGCGTTCCGAACCCGTCCGGGTCGCTCATGAACACCGCGATGCCGCCGTCGTCGTCGTCGTTGTTGGTCGCGTGGTCCACGGGATTTCCGTCCTTGTTCACGCTGTCCCCGGTCGCCTCGTCGATGTCGATGGCCGAGCCGAAGGTGACGCCGGCGTCGGTGGTGCCCGACAGGGTGAACGTCACGTCGATGTCGGTGTGTAGCCTGACACTGTTGTCCTTGGACGCGGCCACGCCCATCTCGGCAACGCCGCTCAGCGCGACGTCCGCCGCGGCCATGCCGGCCATTCCGGCACCCATGCAGAGCGCCGTGGTGGCAAGAAGTATCTTCCTCATAGCAGATTTCTCCGTTTGGTTTCGTGAGACTTCGCTGCCTCACGGACGCGAATCTAGACGGAGCACGATACTATGGAAGGTACTGAAATCAGATTTATATCAATATGTAGTGGTTTTGCAACATATGGACTTTGAGCAACAATACGTGAATTTCAGGCAACTGTTCATGAACTTTAGGCAACAATATGTGGACTCCAGGTAACGATATGTGTAACGTGCGGAACGGTTTCACCGTTCGCGAAAATCGGGGTTTACATCCCTTCGCGCTTTCCCCTAATCTGATTCCCGTAACGTACCCAAAGACCCGCTCTGTCGGGTCGCCCGCCGAATACAACAGCCCTTGGACCCGGCACGGGGTAGCTCCCCACGCCCGGCGAACAGGCGGGGCTTCTCCATATCTTTGGGAACGTTACAACGGCCCGGCACCCGCCGGGCTGCACTGGAGCGGGGAAACGAAGATGTCGCGAAGCAGGGAACGGAACCTGACAGCCCAGGGGCTGTGGAGATGGATCGCCCGCGAGCGGAAGAGACGGGGGATCGGCCGCACCGAGTTCGCCCGCATTCTGGGGATACGCCGCGAGACGCTCTACAAGATAGAGGAGGTCCGGAACGGCGCTTCCCTCGCCTCCACGCTTCTGGACGCGCTGGAGCAGCTCGGTGCCCTCGGGGCCGTGGCGGAGATAGACGGCATGGACTGGGACGAAGCGGTACTGATGTCGCTGTCAAAGGATGAGGCGGAGAGGTATGACGCCATCGCGAAGACCAACGGCATCACCCGCGCCCAGGTCATACGGCAGCTTGCCACCGAAGGGCTGATGGTCAGGCGGGAGGCGGACAGGGCCGCCGGGCGGTCGGGAGCGGAATAGTTCCGGGATCACGGTCTTGAGAAATTGAAGCAAACATGCAACCAGGTTCCTCTTGATCTCATCTATTCCCGGCGCCGCAGGAAGAGCCGCTGGCAGGGCGCGAACCCAACAGAGAAAGAAGAGAATAGGGAACCCGAAAATATCCCCCCCCCCCCCCCCCCCCGAAAATCCCCAATGTGATCAGGTCAACATTCAAGACGCCGCCGCGTCTAAGGGCGACGGGCACCGCGATCCGCACCGCCGCCGCACTGGGTTCCGGACGCGAGGGGATTGTCGGAGCCGTCCAGTTAATGGAGAGGCGCGACTTCCGGAAGTCCATGACGTCCCATGCGGACCAACGCGTCTGTCAGGATGGCTACCATGCCCACTCGGAAGCGGATCCGCTCTATTGAAATTCACGGCCGATGCCGTCAACGGATTCCTTCCGCTGTCGTTCAGGGAGAATGGAATGGGTAGTCCTGTCTACCCGGAAACAGGTGTGCCGATGTATCGCAGCGCCATGTCCCATGACGATCGCCTAAAAGAGTTAGTCGGTCACAATTGACATGCCGGCAGGTCCTGTGACGCGAGCGGGGATAGCGTCCACGACCGATATGACATGAAGGTCTCCGACAGGGCGCTCACCGCCCTCAGGGCGAAAGTCGAGGATCGCCTTGCCCCCACAGGCATTCACACGGATCCGTAGGCGCCTCGGTCTTTTACAGAAGGCGGCGGGACGGCTGGCCGGTGGCGGCCCGAACGCATTCCAGAAATATGAGAGCGGCGATGTCCTCGTGAGCGGTGCACTCCTGTTACTGGAACGGGATCCAGGTGGTCTGGAGATGCCCCGTAACCGGAACGGGCTGATCAAGGGTCATTCATCGTCTTCGCCCCCCCCCCCTCCAGACTCAGCATAAACGAACCGAAGCCAGATATGACCACTGCCGTTAAGCGAAACTTCAGGGAGAGCGGAACAGGACCGGATGTGGATTTTCATCGAAATCGGACATTCGTCCTCGGAAACACCGAATTCAGGCGCAGCTCCATAAAGGGCCACGCTCACGCACGCCGGGCGATGAAGTTCGCCATGAGTCGAAAGGCACCGGGTACAAGCTTTTCCATCTGATGGTGAAGAATGAGAGACGTATGTATATGGCGCCCCTCTCCTATATCCGCGACCAGGAGAGATCCGGTCAATGGAGCCTCACCTGGATCGGACATGGAGAGGAGTGGCGTGTAGGCGGGATCCCAGCTCCGCGCGAAATAGAGTCCGCGCTCCTTGACCCAGCCGTCCCAGTCCTCGGATCCTATGTGATTGGGTGTCTCAAGTATCGGATGGTCGGCGATCCTCGTTACCGGTGCGCACGCGTCCGTGACACGCCAGCGAAACGACGGCTGTCCGATCTCAAGGCGGCGGGGAGGGATTCTATCGGGAATCCAATTGTCCCAGGGGCGGTGGTAGAGCGTCACGAGCGTCCCGCCAGCACCGACCCAACGGTGCAGCGTCGGCATCGCATTCGCCAAATGCGGGTGGAGGCGCATGGCGAAAATTCCAACCACAATCGCGTCATAAGCGGAGAGTGCGCTCTCACTTGTAAACTCTTCATCACCGACGCAGGATATATCCGCACCCATCGCCGCCAACCAATGGTCAACCCGGTCGTTCCCGGCTCCAACATAGCCAATCCGGCCCGTCGGGACCGCCACATCAAGCACGCGCACTCTTACGTTGGCAGGTCGTGCGCAAACGGTCGGCGCAATATGTTCGTGGTCGATGCGGCGGACAGAGTTGGCATGGCAATCGTTAACCCTTGCCGCGACACCGTAGATGCCGGCCGAGACGTCATCGGGGACGGTCAGTGTGAATCCCGATCGGGAACGTGACGCATGCCAGCCGTCAGGCATGTCGAAGTCAAGTGACGCATCCTTTGGGAATAGGTCTGAGACGGACATCTCGCACTCGCGCTTACGTTTCGATGTATTCACAAGCAGCGCCCCGGGTTTGAGGGTAACACGACTGGGGGGAAGCACCACAGGATCGGTCTCAAGTGCGAGCGGAACATCTACGGTCAAGTCCTGGATCTCAACGGACGCGAGCATGCGCGGCGCATCGGGTGCGCACGGGTCGTAAAATGCCCTGTATGGATCATGAGGTGCACTTGCAGCGTCTATCGATAGGCTACGGCCCGACACTTCCCACCCTCGAGGCAAGTCCCATTTTATCTGCGCCACATTCGCGACGCCCCTCTCGAGCTCGACGGACAGGGGGCTTGTTTCGCCCACTTCCATGAATCTCGTGCCGATGGCTGTCAGCGCCTGAATGCCCAAGGCAAGGCGAAGGACATTTGCCAGCTGGTTTTCCTTGGTCTCCAGCCTGTGGAGCACTTCTTCGGCCACGGCGACCGGACAGGCATCCCGAGCGTTGCGCAACCACCTGAGCGCATCAGCCGAGGCGGCAGCGACAGCGATGAAATCCGGAAATGCGTCGATCGCGCGCCTGGTCGCGGCATGGGCCGCGCGGAGGGGCATTGCGATGGTTTCGGCCCCGGTGAGATCCGCAAGATCGGAGAGGGTTTCCGGAAGGCCGGCCCGGAGCGAGGTGTCGGGACCTTCGACATGGCTGACCGACAGGTGCAATGGCCAATCGCGTCGTCCACCGATAGATGCCCAGTGTCCCATGCCCTGCGTGCGGTGAAAGGCACGGGATTGTTGACCGATCCGCTCCCAGGTCCAGCCACTCATTGGCTCCAGATCGGTGCCGAGGACCGTGAGTGTCGCCCTAGGTGCCGGCACTTCGTCATCATAGGAGCGGCCGGCTCCCGACCATGCCGGTAAATAAAGTTTCTTGACCTGCCAGGGCGGCAGGCCCGTCCGGAGATCTGGATCGGCGGCGGCTGACATGACAGACTGCGCCGCCTCCGTCATCGCCCGGTGGTGACCGTGCTGTCCCGGCACATCGAGGAAGGTGGGGCAGATAATGTCCGGGCGCTCCGTGCGGACAATCTCGGCAAATCTATGGACCGTCCGATCCCGCCCCCACCGCATAAGTGTCTCATCGCCGCTTTTCGAGAATCCGAAATCTGTGATCGAGTCTTCGGGATGTGTCGAATGCCAGTAGAGACGCATTCCGAGAACATCCGCCGCATGTTCCATCTCACGTGTCCGGAGCGCACCGAGATCCCGGCCCTCCTCACTTCCGATGTCATTCTGTCCACCCTCGCCGCGGGTTGAGCAGGCATACGAGATATTTATCCCGTCCCGAAGCGCGAGAGCGGCAAGCATGTCAGAGATTTCGTCATCGGGGTGTGCGCCGGTCTGCATAAAGCGCAGCACGCTTTTGAGTGGACGGAGCGCCCACCACAGCTCCATAAGCCGTGGCCGCGTCCGGTCTTCGCAGAGGCGTATTTGATCTGGCGTCGGCATTTCACGTTCCACTCCCGGGCCACGATAGCATCCTCAGGCATCGCCTGCTCGACCGTGGTCTTGGACCGGCTCGCCCGGAACAGGCGCTTTGGCTTGAACGCCTCGACGAACCGTTCGTCACCGATGATCTCGGTGGCGGAATCAGTCGGTCGCCGCTGGAACGGCGGATCGGAAAATGGCTCACTAGGGCTCTGAAGGAGGCGGACGGACCCGCCTGCTCCGAAATCGTGCGACTTCACGGTCCCTGCCAGATGATCCGGCAGGTCCGGCAGGGACGAGCCGCGAGGTGGCCAGCGGTCCCGACAGCACTGCAAGTACCGGCCCGGAGCGCGTTAAGGAGCGGGCCCGTCCGGGAACCGTAGGCGCGATGCGCAGGAAAGTCTGCCTGACGGACGCAGTCATTCGCAGACGTATATATCGCTCTTCAGCCTCACTTTAGCCGGTTCCCACCATTGCAGGTCCATGGCGATGTGAAACCCGGTGTCACCAGTGCCGACCCAGAATCCGTCGTTCCAGGGCCGCGCCACGGCTGGCTATGCCGCCCGGAACATTGATCTCCCGGACGTCGCGGATGCACGGTCCGCTGCGGGAACGGGAGTGCATGTTCGGAAGACTGGTCCCATCCACATGCCGGTTTTCAAATCCGTTTTCTCACGGCACGAACGGCATCCCGCCGGTCGGTCTGGTGAGGCCTTGCATGCATGTCCTGCTTTCCCCGTCCGTTGCACGCGCCGCCTGGCAGTAGGGCCTCCACTGTATCGTCGTCCCTCGCCTCGACGGTGAAGGTCCGCTTATCGATGAGGTTCATGCCCGCCGTCCCCCGGTTGCTAATGCGCGTGGTGATCGTCATCCTCTGCAGGCTCCTGCCCACATTGTGGCAGTTGTTGTCCTTGCTGGCCTTTCTGGCACCGAAGAAGAGGATCCCGCATCCGGTGTCCCCTGCCCTTCCCGGTCATCGCGTCCCCGTTGGCGAAGCTGTCTTTTTCCGAAAGACTGCCCCGGAAATCGGTTGTGTCAAAGCTTCTCCCGGACGGGTCGCTGATGCTGGTCCACGGCTGGTAGGCGGCCATGCCCGTGATGCCGGAGCATCTGTACGTCAGATGGTCTTTCTCCTTTTCGTGAGCTGCGTGGGATCAGTTCATCACCGGCGTGGTGTCTAAACTGCCGACGCTGGCCTCGGGCGAACCCGTGTATTCTCCCTTCCCGCACGGATCGACCCGCACTGTCTCATAGGTGCCGTCCCGGTTGTAGCTGCGGCTGTCATAGCCGTAGCGCCGGTTGACGTCATCGACGAAGTCATCGTCCCATTTAGTAAACGTGATGGCCGTGATCTTCAGGGTGACTGTTGTCTGGGTGTTTCCCATGGACATGGCGGGCCGGGCGGGTAAATGTCGGATCTCGTAGTTCACTGGGCCGCTCTCCGCGCTCCCGCAGGGAATGGTCGTCCGCCCGCGGCGCAGAAACTGGCCCAGGTTGGGGGGACAGCGGCCATCCTCGCAGGCGAACTCCCAGCGGATGTCCACGGAGCCGCTCACGATGTCGGTGAAGCCTTCCGTATGGACCCGGCACACGACATGCCCGCCGTAGGGCACATCCCAGCAGTCAACAATGATGGCAGGAAAGGGGGAAGGATCCTGCGCCACCGCCTGCCCCCCCCCCCCCCCCCCGAAAGCGAGGGCCAGCGCGGTAAGTCCTGCCAGCCGCTTCATTCGTTTCATCGTATCTCTCCCTAATATGCGGGCCACAAGCCACAAGGTCATTGCGCATTGCCCTGATCGCGGATACGCTCTGCATGAACGGGTATGGCCCCCATCATTAGCGCGGCCGTGAGTATTCCGTCTGTGAATGTGCCATATCCTCCCCGGTTGCAAGGCGGAATCGAACCGGTAACGAAAACATCGGTTCCGGGCGCAGCAAGGATCGGATACCCTGGCTTCGCGGCGGCGACTCACCTGATGTGACTGGCGGGGTCACGGCAATATGATTGTCAGCGGGCCCCAACAGTTAAATGGGTTCGCAGCCTGTCTGGCAGGGTGATCGGCATGATCCATACACGACCCCAAGGAGAAACGATATGTGCTTCAATAGACTCAGGGCGATTGCATTCGCAACAGCCACCGGTACCTTAGCGACCTTTTCCACGGCAACCAACGCCGTGGAGATCGAATACTGGCAATATTTCTTCGACGCCCGCGTCACGGCCATGGAACAGTTGATCGAAAAATTCGAGACGGCGAATCCGGGCACAACCGTCAGGATGACGCACTTCCCGTACGCCGACTACCGCACCAAGGTTGCCGCAGCGATCCCCTCCGGAGAGGGACCTGACGTCGTCCAGCTGTTCTATGGGTGGCTGAATGACTACAAGGCGGCGAATCTCATCCAGCCCCTGCCATCTTCCGAATTCCCGTCAGACCGGATCGACGCGGCGTTCTTCCCCATGGTGAGCGCGATGCGCGAAGGCGACAGTTACTGGGCGCTTCCGACCGCTGTCCGATCGCTCGCGCTGTTCTACAATACCCGGCTTTTCGAGGACGCGGGGATCGAAGGTCCGCCCGAGACCCTCGATGAACTGGTCGAGATCGGACGCAAGCTCACCAGGCGTGACGGCGCCGGCAACATCATACAGGCCGGACTGACCATGGGAATGACGGCGCAGGACCACCATTGGTTCCGCGAAGGCCTCGTCAGGCAGTTCGGCGGCGAGCCGTATCTCGACGATTACAGAACCGTAAACTACAACTCTGAAGCCGGTCTGAAAGCGATGGAGTTTTACCTCGGCCTGGGTGCCGAGGACGGAATAGGGGCGTTTGGCTTCATGGACGAACCGCAGGCCGCCTTCAAGGCTGGTCTTGCCGGCATGCATATCGACGGATCCTTCCGGATCGGATCGCTGAACAAGACACGCGGACTCAAATGGGGCGTGACCGAACTGCCAGCGACGGCGGAGGGCACGCGCTCCAACTATTCATCTTACTGGGTCAATGCCATCACGTCGAAAGCGGAAGGCGAGAAATACGACGCCGCCGTCAGGTTCATGAAGTATATCACCTCAGACGAAGCGATGCAGATCTGGCTCGATGTCGTTGGTGAACTGCCGGCAAAGCCATCAGTGGGCCTGACGGAGGCAAACGCGAACGATCCGATCTTCGGCCCGTTCATCCGCGGTCTCGAGTACGCAAACACGACGAAATTCGTCAACGAAAGCGCCCAGCGCCAGATAATGATCGACCTGGTCGAGCGGGTAAACCTGCAAGGCGTCTCGATCGAGGATGCCCTGACCGAGGCCGCAGCGGCGGAGCAGAAGCTCCTTGACGAGTATCACACCGCGAACTGACCCTGTGCCCGGGCCGCGAGCCTGTCGCGGCCCGCCTTTCGGCCTTTCTGCGGCTACATATGTACAAACGGCTTTCGATCCGACAGAAACAGATCGTCTGGGCATGGGCCTTCCTCGCCATCCCAGTCCTCTTCTACGTCGTGATCCGGTTCTACCCAACCGGAAACGCGATGCTGATCTCGCTTCAGGAGTGGAATCTCCTGGGCGACCGCGCCTGGGTCGGTTTGGCGAATTATGCGAAACTCTGGAACGATCCAGTGTTCTGGCAGGTCTTCCGGAACACCTTCGTGTACCTGTTGCTCGGCACGCCAGTTAGCCTCGTGCTCTCGTTTTTCGTGGCCTATCACCTCGACAGGACACGTTTCATGCACGGGTTCATCCGGATGCTTTACTTTCTGCCGTTCATGACCAGCGCCGTCGCGATGGCCTGGGTATGGCGGTGGCTATACCAACCCGTCCCGATCGGCCTCTTCAATAACACCCTCGCACAGTTCGGCATTCCACAGATCGATTTTCTTCGCTCCACGACAAACGCGCTCCCGGCCATCCTCGCACCGGCGGTGTGGGCTGGCCTCGGTTTTCAGATCATCATTTTCATGGCCGGACTCCGTGCAATTCCGCAAAGCTACTATGAAGCTGCGCGTATTGACGGGGTATCGAAATGGACGGTTCTGTTCGAGATCACGATCCCGCTCCTGCGCCCGACAGTCGTGTTTCTCACGGTCTTCTCATCGATCGGGTTCCTGCGGATTTTCGATCAGGTCTACAACATGACCACGAACGATCCCGGGGGACCGCTTAACTCCACCAAGCCGATGGTCCTGATGATTTACCAAAGCGCGTTCACGGATTTCGAAATGGGCTACGCGGCGGCACAAACCGTCGTCCTGTTCGTGATCCTGCTTATGGTCTCACTGCTGCAGCTTTACCTTCTGAGAGACCGCTAGTGGCCGCGCTCGACGACATCCGGGCCTCGTCAGGGACCGTCTTTGAGAGACGCGTCACGCGGCGCAAGGCCAGTCTCGCGCAATCCATACGCTGGAGCATCCTGTTCTTCGGCGGCCTCCTGACAGTGATGCCCGTCGTCTACATGATATCGACGTCGCTCAAATGGCCACACGAGATCTATGACGTTTCGCTTATCCCCGAGGAACCCCATCTCGAAAATTACACGTTCGTGCTCGAAGACGGGCGGTTTTATGACTGGTTCGTGAATTCGCTTGTCATCGCGACGATTACTACGATCTCGAACGTGATCTTTGACAGCCTGGTCGGCTACACGCTTTGCAAGTTCCGTTTCCCGGGGCGCTATCTCGTCTTCATCGCCATCCTCTCGACACTGATGATCCCTACCGAAATGCTGGTCATCCCCTGGTACCTGATGAGCCAGTCCTTCGGCTGGCTCGACACACATTGGGGCATTATGTTTCCGGGACTGATGACGGCATTCGGTACGTTCCTGATGAAGCAGTTCTTCGAAACCGTTCCCGACGACTTTATCGAGGCGGCGCGGGTCGACGGCCAGAACGAGCTCCAGATATGGTGGAGCGTCGCGATGCCCCTCGTCAAGCCAGCGCTCGCCGCTCTGGCGATATTCGTATTTCTGGGGAACTGGACCGCTTTCATCTGGCCACTTATTGTCACCAACTCCTGGGAAATGTACACACTCCCCGTCGGCCTCTCTACATTCGCCGATGAGGCTGACGTGGCATGGGAACTGGTGATGACAGGTGCCGCAATTTCAACGATTCCGACGCTCATCGTTTTCCTGATCCTCCAGCGCTTCATCATCCGCGGCGTGGTAATGGCCGGGCTGAAAGGGTGAGGCCGGGTCGCGTCAATATCTGCCACCGGCACGGGAACGGTTCGACGCATCGGATTGGCGAACGGCTATGGAACGCCGTACATATGGATACGCCCGCAAGAGACAGCGGAGCGCATTTCCGGCAACCTGCACAACACCGCAACGCTCTGGCCCGGCCGCCCTCGGTACGCAATGCCATGACGGGCGTCACGCGGACCTTGACTGGCGGCGGCGTGAAATGACCGACAGTTCCGTTTTCCCGGACCCGGTCTATCGGGAGACAGTGCTGGAACCGCTCTTCGAGGGGACAAAGGCAAACCATGCGGCGGGAATGGCCGCGATCAATCAGGCGCATCTTACGATGCTGGCCGAAACCGGTATTCTCCCGGCGGAGGATGCATCAGCGATTGCGCACGCGCTTCACGACATCGAGGCGAAAACCGACGTATGCGACCTGACCTATTCCGGCGAGCACGAGGATTTCTTCTTTCAGATGGAAGCTGAGTTGCTGAAGCGTCTTGGCGATCGCGGAAGCGCCCTGCATATCGCCCGATCCCGCAACGACATCGACCATACGCTCTTCAGGCTGGCCCTGCGGAAACGCACGCATCTGATGCTCGGGGAGCTTCATGGATTGGCCGAAGCACTGATATCGAAGGCCGCGAGCGAGTCGGAAACACTGATCATCGCCTATACGCATGGCCAACCGGCCCAGCCAACCACGTTCGGTCACTATCTTGGTGCGATAATTGAGGTGATCCTTCGCGATGCCCAACGACTTGACGCCGCGGCAGATGCACTTGAATGTTGCCCGATGGGAGCGGCCGCGATCACCACGTCAGGATTTCCGATCGATCGCGAAAGAATGGCCGAGCTGCTCGGGTTCGAAAAGCCGCTCCTGAACTCCTATGGCTGCATTGCCGCAGTCGACTACGTTACCGGACTCTACTCGGCCATCAAGCTTGTGTTCATCCATCTGGGCCGATTGATTCAGGATCTGCAGTTCTGGTCAGCCTTCGAAGTCGGCCAGCTCTACGTTCCGGACAGCCTCGTTCAGATCAGTTCGATCATGCCGCAGAAGAGGAACCCGGTACCGATCGAGCATCTACGCCATCTCGCCAGCACGACTGTAGGGCGCTGCGACATGATTGTCGGCACCATGCACAATACGCCCTTCACCGACATGAACGACAGCGAGGGCGAAGTCCAGCAAGCCGGTTACGCGGCATTTCAAAGCGGTAGCCGGACCCTGAGACTGCTGACCGCCTTTGTCCCGGCCTGCCGGATCAATGGGGACAGGGTCTCGCGCGGCACCGATGCCGCCTGCATAACGATCACGGAGCTTTCCGATACGCTGGTTCGTGAAGAAGGCCTGAACCCGCGGCAGGCGCACTCTGTCGCCGCCACCATCGCCGAGGCAGTCATTCGAGACGAAAAGGCGCTTGCGGAGGCCTACGATACGTTTGCCGCTGCTTTCACGGCCGAGACCGGGCGTGATACCGCATTGGATGATACGGCATTCCAGGCCGCCGTCTCCGCCAAGGAATTCGTGGCCCGGCGTGAAAGACCGGGGGGGCCCGGTCCTCAGGCGCTTCGGGTGGCCCTTGACGGCTACGCCGGCATACTCGCGGAACTGCGTGCCAGCGACCGCGCGAGAGTCGAGCGCCATTCGAAGGCGGACGAACGGCGCACCACCGCATTCGCCGACCTGATGTAGCACATAGCGCATGTCGGGTCTGGCCATAAGGAATCTCGTCAAGGAATACGGCCGCACCGCCGTGCTGCATAACATCGATCTTGAAATCGAGGCCGGGGAGTTTGTCGTTCTGGTTGGACCGTCGGGATGCGGCAAATCGACAACTCTGCGGCTGATAGCAGGCCTTGAGGAGGTTACGGGCGGAACGATCGAGATCGGCGGACATGTCGTGAATGACCTTGAACCAAAGGACCGCAATATCGCGATGGTGTTCCAGAATTATGCGATCTATCCGCATATGACAGTACGCAGGAACATCGGTTTCGGCCTCCGCAATTCAAGGAAAACCCGCGCCGAAAGAGACGCGAAAATCGAAGAGGTCGCGGGCATTCTCGGAATGACGGACCTGCTTCCAAGAAAGCCCAGCCAGCTTTCCGGCGGTCAGCGGCAAAGGGTGGCGATCGGGCGGGCGATGGTGCGGGATCCGGCCGTCTTCCTCTTCGACGAACCGCTCTCCAATCTCGATGCCCAGCTGCGCACCCAGATGCGGCTGGAGATCAAGAAGCTCCACAGACGCGTAGGCGCCACGATTGTGTTCGTCACTCACGATCAGGTCGAGGCGATGACGATGGCGGATCGGATCGTTATCATGAAGGATGGCCGTATACAGCAGATCGGGACGCCGTCCGAACTCTACCACGCGCCAGCCAACATCTTTGTTGCCGGTTTCATAGGATCGCCCTCAATGAATATGATCCCGGGCGTTGTTTCTGGAGGCAATGTGCATCTGGTTGGAGGGGTGCCTTTACCGATTGGCATAGACGGCGTCGACGCACACAACATAATGGTGGGCATTCGGTCCGAGGACCTCCACCCAACCGATGGCCCCGCCCTCTTCAGCGGCGTGGTCAACGTGCGCGAGCCATTGGGGCATGAAACCTTGATCTATGTCGACACGGTGTTCGGAGGAGGTGATCGCCAAGGCGGACGGACGTTCGCCGCCGGAGCTTGGGGAAAAGGTAAGCTTCAACGCCGCGCCAAAGGACATCCATATATTTGATGGCGAAAGTGGAGCCGTGCTCAGCAGATCCGGGTAGAGAAAG
Organism: Paracoccaceae bacterium; assembly: GCA_965221405.1. Taxonomy (GTDB): domain Bacteria; phylum Pseudomonadota; class Alphaproteobacteria; order Rhodobacterales; family Rhodobacteraceae; genus JAPOUP01. The sequence goes on from CBDCSE010000002.1 coordinate 169,495, forward strand.
CCGGAGGCCCTGCCCCGGATTCATTCAAAACGGCGATTTCCCGGGCACGTGAGCCCAGAACCCCATGGGGCTCGGATGATCGGAACTGACCTATACACCGTTACTGGATTGCGGTGCCATTGTCTCATGGGCTTGGAGCCGTCACGACGGCTGGTCGGACAGGGCTCAGGTCGGCTACAGGTGTCTCGGGCGTCACGGTGTCTCGGGTGGATTTCGGCGGCGGGCGGGCTTTCCACTCATGGAGGCACCCTCCTCCTCCGGGAGGCCGTCCGCGGGGCGAGTCGCGTCCTCGGCCTCACCGGACATTGGCGAGACGGTCAGCAAGCAGCGCGTTTACCCGTTTACGCGCCTCGACATGAGCGATATGGCCTACACCGGCAAGCTCCACCAAAGTACCAAGCGTCTTGATCCTGTCCCGATCCGGGCCCGCTATATGGTCCTCAGATCCCCAGATCACCGTGATGTCAAGACCGCTTTCGGCCACTTCCGGCAGCACACCGGGGAGTTCGGCCTCAATGACCGGAAGTCGGCCCGCTATCCTCGCCAGTGCGGCGCGTGCGCCGTGACGCTCCAACTGCCCGAACGCGGTATCGACGAACGCCTGCGAGACCACTCCCTTCCTCGCCACAAGCCCTTCGAGGAACGTGCGCATCTCTTGCCTGTCCCTGATGGCGGAATACCGCGCGAGGGATTCATGGTCAAAACCCCGGCCGAGCCCCATCGGAGCCAGCAGCACAAGACCGCGGAAACGTTGCGGCGCCCGCGCGGCGAGCCTGAGCGCGAGACCGCCTCCCAGCGAGTGGCCGACAAGCCAGGCCGGTGACCCTTCACCAAGACCCGCCATCAGGCGGGAGGCCATGTCCTCCAGCGAGCCGTCGCCCAGATTGCCTATGGCATTTCCGTGACCCGGAAGATCGGGAGTGACCGCGTCGATTCCCCTGATCGCCGGCGTCGTTCCGGCCCAGGTCAGCCGGTCGGCGCCGAATCCATGCAGGAATACCGTGCGCGTCATCCCTCAATGACAGCCAGGACGGTCCCGACGGCCACGATCTCATCCTCCTCCACAAACACTTCCGCAACGGTACCTGATGCGGGAGCTTCAAGGTCCATAGTGACCTTGGGAGTCGTGATGGTGATCATCTCCTCACCCTCGGAGACTCCGTCACCCACGTCCTTGAGCAAGGCGTCAATCTGCGCTTCGGTGATCTCATTGCCGAGTTCCGGCATCCTTAGTTCCACACGCGCCATCGCGTCCTCTCCTACAGCCCGGACCTGGCGAGGGCCAGGTCATCCCATCGTCTGCCGCCTTTCCGGCTGTGTCCGGTGTCACCCATCAGGTCCGTCAGAATGACGTCCTCGATGTCGACGGACTGCGGAAAGTAACCATGTTCCAGATCCGCGCCCGGCACTATCCAGTTCGGGCTTCCGAGCGTGCGGGGTGGAACCTTGAGCGCATCGAAGGCGAAGCGCGTGACGTTGGACGACAGCGTCATCGTGAAACCGCCGCGTTCACATGCCTCGGAAACCAGCAGCAACCGTCCGGTTTTCGACACGGATTCCAGAACCGGGCCGTAATCGAACGGGACGAGCGACCTGGCGTCAATGACCTCGATTGAGACGCCGCGTGTTTCGAGCGACTTCGCGGCCTCAAGCGCGGGATAAAGTGTGGGCCCGACCGTCAGCACCGTAACATCGCCGCCGTCGCGCTTGATGTCTGGAGCGCCGATAGGGATCCTGTAATCGCCGTTCGGCACCGTGTCCCGGAACAGCTCGACCTGATCGTAGAGCCGCTGGCTCTCGAAAACGATGACGGGATCGTCCGATGCAAGAGCCGACGCCATAAGGCCCTTGGCGTCGTAGGGTGTGGCGGGATAGATGATCTTGAGCCCCGGAACATGCGCCGCCAGCCCCGACCAGTCCTGGGAATGCTGGGCACCGTACCTGGAGCCGACCGAGCATCTGACAACGACCGGGACGCTGAGCGATCCGTTCGACATGGCCCGCCATTTGGCGAGCTGGTTGAACAGTTCGTCCCCCGCCCGTCCGATGAAGTCGGCATACATGAGCTCGATCACTGGGCGACCGCCTTCCATGGAGGCTCCGATCGCCGTCGCCACTATCGCGGCCTCGGAAATCGGCGCGTTGAAGACCCGCTCATGCGGAAAGAGTTCCGAAAGGCCCCGGTAGACACCGAACGCACCGCCCCATTCCCGGCATTCCTCGCCGTAGATGATGACACGTGGGTCGGACAGCAAGGCCTGCAGGACCGCCTCGAACAGACCATCGCGGAGGGTGATCGCCCTCAGCGGCGAGAGCGGTGCGCCATCAGGATCCCTTCCACCACGGGATTTTTTGCCGTTCTGCCGGATGCGGGCCACCTTCGCGGGATCCGTCAATGGTTCCGGAGGGCTACCGGCGGGTGGCGTCTCGCTGTCGGCGAACATTTTCCCGCCGATGCGGGTACCGTCATCTCCAGGATGGACAGGCGGAGCGACTTCGGGATCAGCCGCTGCCGCGAACACCGCCTTCATGCGCGTATCAACCGCCATCTGGATCGAGTCCGCGGCGGCGGCGGCGAGAATACCTTCCGTAACGAGGGAGTCTCGGTAGGTTCGGATCGGGTCGATCGCATCCCATGCCGCGATTTCGTCCTTTGTGCGATACGCGTTGACGTCCGTCGTGGAATGCCCCGAAAACCGGTAGCATTCCACGTCGAGAATGGCGGGTCCCCTGCCGTCAAGCAGCAGCTGGCGCTTACGCTGGACGGCACCCGCGACCGCGAGCGGGTTCGTTCCGTCAACCGTCTCCGCATGACAGGCGTCGTCGCGAAGCCCGGCACCGATCCGCGCGAGACGGTCCCACGCCATGGTTTCGCCGCTGGTCTGTCCACCCATGGCGTAGAAATTGTTGGTGAAGAAAAAGAGAACCGGCAGGAAGCCACGGCTGTCCCAGAGCCGTTCGAACTGCGCCATACCCGCGAAGTTGAGGGCCTCCCAAACCGGGCCGCACCCCGTCGACCCATCGCCTGTCATGGAGACAGCGATGCTATCGCGGCCCTCGGATTTCATCCAGAGTCCCGCTCCCGTCGCGATGCCCGCCGACGCTCCGACAATGGCGTTATTGGGATAGGCTCCGAATGGCGTGAAGAAGGCATGCATGCTGCCTCCCATGCCACCGTTGAAGCCGGTCTCACGCATGAATATCTCGGAAAGAAGGCCCATCAGCAGAAAGTTTTCCGCCATGCCCCGTGGGTTTTCGGCTGGAAGGCGCGTTTCCACGGCGCGTAACAGGGCACCGTCACCATGAGCCTCCATGACCGAATTGAGCGCGTTGTCGCCAAGCTTCTGGATGGCGGACAGCCCCTTGGCCAGAAATTCGCCGTGCGAGCGATGCGACCCGAATATATGGTCCTCTGGTGTCAGGGCCATCGCCGCACCGACCGCTGCCGCTTCCTGTCCGATCGAAAGATGGGCGGGGCCCCTGTAGGCGTAGGTGAGGTCCCCGTAGCTGCCTTTTGACTTGAGGCTTGCGATGCCGTTTTCAAACGCCCGGATAACTGTCATCTGGCGAAGTGCCTCGATCAATGCATCGGGCCCGCGCATCCGGCATTCCTCCGTCAGGGGGCGCGAATAGCTGTGGACCGGAATCCGTGATGGCGCAAGTTCGGTCGAAGCACGGGTTATGACGGGATCGATGTGGATGGATTTAGGCAAGGGGCTTCACTTTCGCACCGATGGTTCGCAGAATGGTTGGCTTTCGTGCGTCCATGGGGAGGCGGCGCGACCCGATAAAGGCGCCGCTCTCCTTCGGATGCACCATTGGGCTGTCCGTTCTGGCGGTCACGCTCCACCGCCTCTGCCGCAGGTCAGTCGTGTCTGTATGCCCAGCGTAACGGAGAATCACAATTAGGTCGCTGGATTGAACACTCCCGCCGAAACGGAAACCGGTTTCTGGTTCAGGTTCAATGTTGGAAACGGCTCCCCGAAGTGGACGGACCATCCTTCCGGGAACTGCCACGTGCGGACAACGGCGCACCCATGCTCCATGCTGTCCAGCATAATCAGACCGACACATGGAGGTGTCTCAACTGTCCGAAGCCGATCGCCGGTCGATCAATCCGATGTTCTGCGGCCCACAAGGCACTCTGCCGTCTCCCTGACCCCGCGGAATTCAATAACCGCCCCGGTTTCCGTTCGCCACAGCTTAAAGTCCGGCATCCGATTTGAACAGTACCAATTGTCAGATGACATGGCGTCATCTATTCGTTTGACCTTATGCAGGACCAGTATGGAGAGATCCGGTGATCTATTGCGGTGGTGACGCTCTGATCGATTTCATGCCACTGGAACATGTGGATGGTTCGGTCTCGTTCAGCCCGAAACCCGGCGGTGCGGTGCTGAATGTAGCGACGGCATTGACCCGACTGGAGCGGGACGTCTCCTTTGTCGGCGCACTTTCCACCGACCTGTTCGGCGGTATGCTTCACGACCACATGGTCCGCGAGGGCATCAATACCACGAATGTCCGTCGGAGTGACGACGACAGCACCCTGGCTTTCGTCAGCCTGGCGAGCGGCGAGGCGCGCTACGCGTTCTATGACAGGACCTCGGCAAGCCGTCTCTGGACGGGTATGGCCGAGCCGCTGGGTATGGCCGAAGCGCTGCACGTGGGTTCGGTCACGCTGATTGCCGACCCTGCGGCGAGCGCCTACGCGGCTCTCGCCGGGCGGGCATCGCGACACATGGTCGTATCCCTGGATCCGAACTGCCGTCCGGGTCTGATACGCGACGGGGACGCGTATCGCGACCGGATCGCCCGGATCGCGGCCGTAAGCCACATAATCCGGCTATCGGACGAGGATCTCGCCTTCCTCCACCCCGCGGCGAGCGAGGAGGAAGTGGTGAAAGGGCTCCTTGACGGGAAGACGCGCCTGGTGATCGTATCGCGGGGAGCGGATGGCGCATCGGCCTGGTGGCCCGAAGGCCGACTGGATATGGCGGGACGTCCGGTGAGGGTTCGGGACAGCGTCGGCGCGGGAGATACCTTCCATGCCGGCGTGCTCGCGGCCCTGTCACGCTCAGGGCATCTGACGGTCGAGGCGCTTGATCGGCTGGATCGGGCATCCGTGGAGAACGCTCTCGCATTCGGAACCGCCGCAGCCGCCCTGAACTGCATGGAATCCGGTTGTGAGCCCCCAGCCCTTCATGCCGTGCTGAAATACGTGGAAGAATAACCGGGCGCACGGTTGGGAGGCAGTTTGGGAATGAGCAGGGCGGATTTTTCCGTGAATGACCGCCCATTCCTTTGGAGCCATTCAGGTGGCCGCCCCTCTCTCGGCTGCCTCCCAACGGCGCATCCGCGCCCAGCAGTCCAGGCCTCCGGCATCGCGCCCATCAAGGGGTCCATCCCAACAAAGATCCTATGGTTTCGCTTGCGGCTGATTCGCGTTGGGTGAACTGTCTCCGCTGACCAACGCGTCGCCTGCCGCCTCACAACGACCGGCGCATGGTTCACGGAGAAGGTGACGGGTGAACTGCTCTTTCTGCCGGGACGTGCACGCCCAGCAACACCTCATCAGTGAGCCTGACGCACCCCCACATTTTGTGGGACTCCGCTTGTTGGAAGGAACCCAACCTTGAACCACAGTCGGCCCTTTCTTATTCTGCGTGGCGACCATCCGTCCCGCTGTTGAAGAGGTGACATCATGACTGCGTTTCAACGGGACGCGCTGCAGGATTTTGTCGATGACGGTGCCAAGGATCACCCCCCGGTTTTTGTGGGGCGTGAGGATCTTCTTGGGGAAATTCTCACCAACTCACGGCGCGCCTTGGCGCGGGTTCAAGCCGGAAAACAGGCGGCGCCGGGGAATGCCATCATTATTCAGGGTGCGCCCGGTGCGGGCAAGAGTTCGGTCCTGCATGAACTGAAATCCCGTTCAGACGAGAGGGACACGTCGCGCACCGTCGTGATCTCGAACGCCCATTTGCAGCGGGCGTTGCCAAATGTCTTGCGCGCCCTGGCTTTTGCCGGAGCCGCGACCCAGGAGAACTGGTTGCGCACTGTTTCCCAACACGGGGATAGCTGGATTCAAAAAATTGGCCAGGTCAGCGCCTTCGGGTTTGGAGTCGGTTTGAAAGACAGTCCTGACACGACACCGCCCCAAGATCTCCTGTCCCTGGAAGAACAGGCTCCGGCGGAGACATGGCAGATGCCGGTGATTCTGGCCGTGGATGAAGCGCAGAGATTGCCTCTCGGGACAGATACGCCGCATGCCCTATTTCTGCAGATTATTCATGATGCAGCCACGTCACTTCCCATCACGCTGGTGTGCGCCGGCCTTGGTGATACACAATCGCGTCTGCGCGATCTGGGGTTGACCCATGGGGTTCGCGCACATGCTCTCGGTTGCTTGACCCTTGCGGAATATACCGAACTCCTGGACCGGTTTTGCGCACGTTTCGGTATGAAGATGGGGGCGTGCCGTGAACGGGTGCTGGCGGTGGTGCATACCACTGATGGCTGGCCCCGGCATGTGCATTGGGCCCAGCAGGCGCTCGCCGAAGCAGCGCTGGCGCCAGACGTGGAGGGTGATCTCGACAGGATCACGGACTGGCATAAGGTGCAGGCCCGCAGTGATGGGCTTCGACATGGCTATTATGCCACCCAGTTCAGCACGGACATGGACTCCTCCCGTTTGTTGGTGGGCCGCGTGATGTTCGCAGTGGGGAAGGCCCAACGATTGGGCCAGTCTCTTCCGCGCGATAAAGTTGTCACGCTTGTTGAAACATATGCCGGATCAGAAGACGCGGCGGGATGGCGCATTCCAAAAGGTTATGATTCGGAGTCGTATGTCACGCATCTCGTTCATTGCGGTGCGCTGCAGATGGATTCACACAGCCGGAGCATGACGTGCCCCATCCCCAGCTTTCAGAGCTACATCATCCGGCAGGGCGATCTGGATCCGGGCCAGCTGCCATCCAGTGGGCGGGACTCTCCCCGCGCCCCTGAGAGGGAGACGAGATGAAGAGAATGGCCTTGGTGTGATCCGTCACAAATAACTTCAGTCACTGCTGTCCCAAGAAAATCAGATTAACATTCCATAACTTTCTGATGCAAAAACATTAATCGGGCTTTTTCGGTGTTGCCGACCTGAACCTGCGTCTCCCGATACGGCGATGACCGGTACGTAAAAGCGTTCAGCCGCACGAACCGGTACATCGGTGCATGGCCTTTGCCCAGCTCACCCGCAGGAACAGCCTGCGCGACATCGAGACCTGCCTGCGCACCCAGTTCGGAGTGGCGCCGGGGAAAAGATAACCACGGTCAGACACACACAAAGGGGCGGCCTGCGGGTGGCCCCTCTTTTGATAAACTGCGATAGCATGTCCTCGTCGTCAGCACCGAGCCACGAAATCCGGCAGCCGCACGACATGGAAGTGCAGAGACCCTATCCAGGCGACATGCCGCGAAGCGCCTCCGATCGCCGTCGCAGAAGCTCAACCGTGGTCAGAAGAGCGATGGAGATCACCACAAGGATCGTGGCCACGGCAAGTATCGTCGGCGATATCTGCTCGCGCAGTCCCGTAAACATCTGCCAGGGAAGGGTTTTCTGGCTTGCCGAGCCGACAAAGAGAACCACGACAACCTCATCGAACGACGTGATGAACGCGAAAAGCGCACCCGAAATCACGCCAGGGAGAATCAATGGCATCTGGACGCTGAAAAAAGTCCGGACCGGGTTGGCTCCGAGATTGGCCGCGGCACGGGTCAGCGAACGGTCAAAACCCACAAGCGTAGCGGTGACGGTGATGATCACGAACGGGATTCCCAGAACCGCATGTGCCAGCACGATCTTCACGTACCCAACGAACGTCTTTTCCAGTCCCAGCGAACCTTCCATCCAGTTGCCGACCTGGCTGTAGAAAAAGAACATGCCGGTCGCCGAAATGATCAGCGGCACGATCATCGGCGAGATCAGGATCGCCATGATCGACCGTTTGAACGGGACGTGGCTCTGGCTCAGGCCAATCGCCGCGAGCGTCCCGAGCGAGACCGATATCACGGTCGCGATCGGAGCGATGATCAGTGAGTTCCGGAAACTCCGCTGCCATTCATTGTTGGTGAAGAAATCACGGTAATGCTTGAGGGAATATCCCTCAGCCTCGAACCGCAGCATTTCCGGCGTGAAGGTGAAGAAATCCTCGGCGTTGAAACTCAACGGCAGTATCACGAGAATGGGCGCGATCAGAAAGAAAAAGACCAATCCGCAGATCAGCCGATAGGCATAGTACCAAAGTATCTGCCGTGAGGAGAGGTATGGCGGCAGGCCATCCCGATACCTGCGGTAGTGAATCCAATAGACGAACCAGGCCGCGACCGCGCCGATCGGCACTCCGGCCACACCACCACCCAGACCGCCCGCGACGGCACCCAGAGCGGCACCAACCACCGCGCCCGCGGCAACAGCGTACCTCCTGTTGCCCGGGCCAATCGCTTTCAGCAGTGTCAAGGCGATCAGTACCGTGGCAGCCGCCGAACCCAGCGCTATCGACAGGATATATTGCGGTTCCCCCGAACCGGACAGGCCTACCAGCAGCGCGACCACCGCAGCGACCGTCCCGACAACCGTCAGGGTGAACGGTATGGAAACCCCGATGGAACCGTCGCGTGAGTCGTCCATCGTCCTATCCCAGCTTCACGTTGTCGATACCGACAATTCTGTCATAACACCAATACAGGATCAGCACGGCCACGAGCAGAATGGTCCCCAGCGCGGCGGCGAGACCCCAGTTGAGGCTGAAGGAAATATGATAGGCTATCCTATTGGAGATAAAGACACCCTTTGTGCCCCCCACGATCTCCGGCGTTATGTAATAGCCAATCGCGAGGATGAACACGAGGATCGATCCCGCACCTATCCCCGGCACGGATTGCGGGAAATAGACACGCCAGAACGCGGTCCAGTCGGTGGCGCCAAGGGATTTGGCCGCGCGAACGTAGGCCGGAGGGATGGTCTGCATCACGGAATAGATCGGCAGGATCATGAACGGAAGCAGGATGTGTGTCATCGCCACGATAGTACCGAACTGGTTGTTGATCATCACGAGCCGCGCCTCGTCCGCGACGAGGCCCAGCCAGACAAGTGTATCGTTTATCACCCCCTGTTGCTGAAGCAGGACTTTCCAGGCCGATGTCCGCACCAGAAGTGACGTCCAGAATGGAAGGAGTACCATGATCAGAAGCAGGTTGGATTTGCGAAGCGGCAGATTCGCCAGAAGATAAGCTACAGGATACGCCAGTATTATGCAGGTGACCGTGATGACGAGCGACATCCAGATGGTTCGCCCGAACAGCTTGATCAGTATCTGCTTGCTCTCGGGCTGCGCCATGGGGCCGTCCGGCGTCAGCTGCATATCGACGGCATTGAGGAAATAGCCGGGAGTGAAGCGTATGGAATGGGTCTGGATGGTTTTCCAGGTTTCGATCTCTCCCCAGCCCTCGTGCACGTCGATGAGCCGTTCCCTGAACGGCGCGTCCTCCTCCGGATCCCATCTGCTGATCTGTCGGCCCGATCTGCGGAACAGTGACGACATTCCCGTGCGCTCGTAGTTGAGCCGCGTACCGAGCTTTGTGTGGTTCTTCTCCCGGACCGCGACGATCATGTCGCGGACGAGGGCATCGAATACATGCTCCTCCGGAAGTTCGCCGGCAGAGGCATCCCAGTCAGCCAGCGCCACGACCGTGAGAGGCAACGTATCGGCGACGAGGTCGTTCTCAACCGAACGGAAGAGCATCTGTCCGATCGGCGTCACGAACGTGATAAGCACAAAGACGAGCAGTGGCGCGATCAGCAGCAGCGCCCTGATCTTCTGCATCCGCAGGGCGCGCGCCAGAGATCGCTTCAACGGGGTGCCGTCGGCCGCCAGCACAGGTCCGGCTTGGGTGGCGTCGGACATTTCAGGTGCCCTCAACCAAGATGACGCTGCTTTCGGCACAGCGTCGGCGGATTTCGGCCACCTTCTGGTATTCCGGGTCACGGTAGGCGGCGACCGCTTCCTCGTAGCTGGGAAACTCGATAATCACATGCCGGTCACCGCAATCGCCCTCGACGCCCTCGCTCCTTCCACCCCGAACGAGGAACCTGCCTCCCTGCCCTTCCAGTATTGGCGTGTCGCGACGGACGTATTCCTGGTAGCCTTCCGGGTCGGTCAGCCTGATATGGGCGATGATGTAGCCACTGGGCATATCGTTCGGTCCCCGGTATTGGGCGGGCCGCGGCGGCCCGCCCAGAACTCATTCGCTCACTGGGCCAGCCAGGCCTGGAACTTGGCGTCGATGTCGTCCCGGTAATCCGCCCAGAACTCATAGTTGAAGAATATGGTGTTCTTCGCGTTTTCGGGATCTGTCGGCATGTGTGGCGCCATCTCGATGCCAAGATCGGCATGCGTGCTGACCAGCGGTGCGGAACTCTTACGCGCCGGACCATACGCGATCCACTTGGCCTGATCCGCCAGACGCTGGGTGTCGGTGGCGAACCGGAGGTAATGAAGCGCACGCGCCTCACGCTCAGGGCTGAGACCCGCCGGAACGATCCAGCCGTCAAGATCGAAGACCTGGGCGTCCCAGAGCATGGCGACCGGCTGCTCCTGCTCCTCAATCAGCGAGAAAAGGCGGCCATTGTAGGTCGAGCCCATCACGACCTCGCCATCGGCCAGAAGCTGCGGCGTGTCCGCACCGGCGTTCCACCAGATGACATCGTCCTTGATCGTGTCCAGCTTGGCCAGCGCACGGTCCTGCCCCTCTTCGGTGGCGAGAACGTCATAGAGATCGTCCTTTGCCACACCGTCGCAGAGAAGCGCCCATTCCATGTTATTGATCGGTCGCCTCTCGAGCGCCCGCTTGCCCGGGTAGGTTTCCGTATCGAAAACGGCGCATACGTCCGTGGGCGGCGTGTCACCGACCATATCAACACGATAGCCGAATGTCGTCGAGTAGACGATGTTCGGAACATAGCAGTCACTGACGATGAACGGGTCGAAATCCTCAGTGGCAGGCGTTCCGTCCGGGGCCGCTTCCAGCATCGTGTCATGATCGATGACCATGGCCAGTCCCTCGTCACAAAGGCGGATGGCATCCGCGGCTATTGTGTCGACCACATCCCAGCTGATGTTTCCGGCCTCGTTCATCGCCCGCAGCTTCGCGACGGCTTCGGCCGAGCTATCATCATTGATGATCGTCACGCCCGTCATTTCCATATACGGATCGTGATAGGCGTTTTGCTGGGACTTGGTGTAGGCGCCGCCCCAGCTGACGACCGTAAGTTCGTCGACCATATCCTGGGCGTAGGCCGACCCGGCGGCCATCGCCGCGCCGGCAAGCACCATAAGGGTTTTGCTCTTCTTCATATTGCGATTCTCCTCTTTATTCTCCCCGTGTCCATATCCCTTCATGGCTCGGGGCAAGGCCTGGATGAAGGGAATCCCCCGATCAGGCGTCCAGCGCCCGACAGTCCTGAGGGTGCCAGCCGATCTTGAGCTTCGCGCCCGGCTGTAGCCTGCTCTGTCCCGGCGCGTTACGGGTCTTCGCGATGAATTCCTCGTTTCCCGCCACCCTGAGCCGCGTGCGGAACGTATCACCCATATAGATGAACTCCATCACCTCAGCATTAACCGTATGCGCTCCCGGCGGAAGCCGGCTCTGGTCGAATTCCACCCGCTCCGGACGAATGGAAACCCGCGTGCGCTCGCCCACCGCCGAGACATTGACCGGAACGGTGTCGATGACCTCGCCGTCATCCAGCGTCACCTCCGCGGTGCCGTCCTCGATCTTCGTTACGCTGCCGGTGAGCGTGTTGTTCTCTCCTATGAACTGCGCCACAAAGCTGTTCTGGGGACGTTCGTACAGCTCGTCCGGCGCGGCGATCTGCTGGATGACTCCGTCATTGAAGACCGCCACACGATCTGACATCGTCAGCGCCTCCGTCTGGTCATGTGTCACATAGACGACCGTGATGCCGAGCCCATCCACGATGTGCTTGATCTCAAACTGCATGTGCTCGCGCAACTGCTTGTCCAGCGCTCCAAGCGGTTCATCCATGAGCACCAGCTCGGCCTCGAACACCAGCGCACGGGCAAGTGCGATGCGCTGCTGCTGTCCGCCGGAAAGCTGCGCGGGGCGGCGTCCGCCAAACTCGCCCATCTGCACCATATCCAGCGCGCGCCGGACCTTCTGCTCTCTCTCCGCCTTCGGCATCCTGCGAACCTCCAGCGGAAAACTGAGGTTCTCGGCAACGGTCATGTGTGGGAAGAGTGCGTAGTTCTGGAAAACCATCCCGATGCCGCGCTTATGCGGCGAGATGTTGTTGATGCTGACGCCGCCCAGACGGATATCTCCATGGGTCGCGGTCTCGAATCCCGCCAGCATCATCAGGCAGGTCGTCTTTCCAGACCCTGAGGGTCCGAGCATCGTCAGGAACTCGCCCTTCGCCAAGGAAAGATTCAGGTTTTTGACGACAAGCGTCTCACCATCATAGCTTTTCTGCACCTGGTCGAATTCCACGAATGCGCTATCTGTATCGGACGATACCAAGCGGTTCCTCCCGTCTGCGGCGGTCTTCCGCGCAAGTGCCGAAGCTCCATCTTCCAGCCAATCAGAAATTCGGGCTTTCCACAAGAGATTATTTTGGACCCGTCGACCGGCGGCTCCGGTATGGTGGGGTGGACCGGCCCGTCTAGCTCTGGCCGAAGCCTAGAGCTCGACCCCTCCCAGCGCCTCCAGCATCGCGCGTTCACGCAGGAACGGATTGTGCCTGAGCGCCTCGCGCAAGGTGATTTGCGCCAGCGCCGTCCTGCCCTGCCTATACAGGATCAGTGCCTTGCCGCTGAGTGCACCGAAATGCCGCGGCTCGCGCGCAAGAACCTCTGCCACATCTACCAGGGAAGCGTCGTAGTCGCCACGCAGGAAATGCACCGTGGCCCGCTGGTTCCATCCTTCCGCGTAATCCGGCCAACCGCTGATGAGGCGGTCAAGCTGCCGGATGGCTCCGAGATAATCCTGGCTCCGACGACGCACCAACGCGGCGTCAAGTACCTCCTGCGCCACCTCATCAGGTGCGGTGAGCCAGATCCGCCATATTTCGGAAGACAGCGTATCGGCCTCCGACTGGCTCCGCGCGGCGGCGAGCCTCGACATGAGATCCTCGTAGCGACTCTCACCTGCCTGGACAGGGAACGACGGCAATGCGATGAGGCAAAACACCGTGGCGCAGGTAACCGCAAATCCCCGAATCGATCTCATGGAACCTTGTCTACATGGCATTCATGAACGCGTCCAGATACCAGGTAGTGTCCCAGTTTGAAATTCGAAATCATGCCCTTGCTTTCCGACCGCGCATCTGATAGGGGTAGATCCGAATGCTATCTGGAGGATCCATCATGAGACGCTTGTTGCTACCCCCCCCCCCCCCCCCCGCTCTTTCTTAAGGCTTTCGCCGCCGTCCTGCTGGGTGCGGCCCTCGCCCTGCCGGCATCGGCACAGATAGAACAGATAGAGCGGTCGGCCAGGATTTCACAGGTGTCGGACCCCGGGTACAGCTACGTTACCCGTCTGAACCAGAACCTGGCCTGCCCCCCGAGTTAACAGCCGGACCCTGTCCGGCGCGGTCACCAACCTGACGGTCGAGGCCCTGGACAGTCCGGGCGGGATGACTCACGACAGGACGACCTTCGGCGTGGGACCCGGCTCCCATTGCGCCCACAGTGCGGGAAGGGGCGGAGGGGTCGAATTCCTCAACCCGACCGGCACCTATTCCCTTGGCGGGGCCATCGCCATCGCCTGCTCCACCTGGACGACCCGCAAGTGCTCGCGCAGCGTGACCTTCATGGGCCGGACGTTCACCGCCAATCGCGGGTACCCGCGGTGCACGGGAGATACGACGCCCCTGACTGGCGAGTACACCGGGAACACACCGCAGCAGCAGACGGCCCCTGGAACGTTCACCCCGAGCAACGGCATCTTCCGGGTGCGGGTCTGGGGCAAGGTGTGCCATGCAGGAACTTCCAATGTGCAGCGCTGCTGGAACCTGAAAGACCCCACGCCGCCCGCGGCCTTTGCTTTCCTTGCCAATGCGGCTGGCTACGGGGCCACCTTCCAGACCGACGGCCACTGCGGCCCGCCCAGCTGGCCCACGCTGGAGCTGCAGGCGGCCGGTGCGCCGGCCTATGCCAAATGGTGCGACGTCACGGTCGACGTGCGCTTCTGACTTCCGTCCGGCAACACGCATTCGAGGGGCGGCCTGCGGGCCGCCCTTTTCCCATGCAAACATGATTCCAAACCGAGCCACTACCAGATACCAATACCGGAGCCCGCTTCCATGACCCAGCCAAAGACGGATGGAAGGCCCAGCGGTTCCCGCGGACCAGTCACGTGTCCCTGTCACACGGGCCAGCGCGGCCAGTACCGAAAGCCGGAAAGAAGGCCCATAAACCGGCAGGGCATACCCTGAAGTCAATCATGTCCGATGAGCCGCTGGACGGCTTCCTTCCAGGCCGCATAGCGTCTGTCACGCGACTCTGTCTCCATTCCCGGCTCGAACCGTCGGTCAAGCGCCCATCGGGAAGCGAAACCTTCCTTACCGGGATATAGGCCGGCATACGATCCTGCCAGCCAGGCCGCCCCGAGTGCTGTCGTCTCCAGCAGCTGTGGCCGGTCGACGGGTACGTTCAGGATATCCGCCAGAAACTGCATGGTCCAGTCGGAGGCGCTCATTCCTCCGTCAACCCTTAGCAGGGATTTGCCGACACCTCCCATATCTGCGTGCATCGCCTCCATCAGATCACGCGTCTGGAAGCCCACACTCTCAAGCGCGGCGCGTGCAAGTTCGTTCGGACCCGAGTTCCGCGCAAGCCCGAACACCGCTCCCCGGCAATCAGCGTTCCAGTATGGCGCACCGAGGCCCGTGAAGGCGGGAACAAGGATGATGTCCTGGGTCGGGTCGGCGGCCTCGGCCATTTCCTGCGTCCGTTCCACAGCCTTAACGACACCGAGCCCGTCGCGCAGCCACTGCACAACCGCTCCGGCCATGAAGATCGAACCCTCAAGCGCATAAGTCGGCTTTCCGTCGAGTTGGTAACCGATCGTGGTCAGCAGTCGATTTCGCGAAGCTACGGGTTTCTCACCCGTGTTCAGCAACGCGAAACACCCCGTTCCGTAGGTGGATTTCAGCATTCCCGGCTGGAAGCAGGCTTGACCGACGGTCGCCGCCTGCTGGTCACCCGCGACACCGAGGATCGGAATCGCTGCTCCAAGGACCTCGGTCCCGGTCGCTCCAAACTCCGCGGCACAGTCCCTGACCTTGGGTAGCATTCCCATCGGTATATCCAGGCATTCACAGACCTGCGTACTCCATTCGCCGTTCCTGATGTCGTAGAGAAGTGTCCGCGCCGCGTTTGTGGCATCGGTTACATGGGAGCCGCCGCCGGTCAGCCGCCATATCAGATAGGTGTCTACCGTGCCGAACAGCAGGTCACCCCGCTCGGCCCTTTCCCGCGCACCACCGACGTTATCGAGTATCCACCTGATCTTGGTTCCGGAAAAGTATGGATCCAGTAACAGACCTGTGGTCTCGGCAACCATTGGCTCAATACCTTCACGCCTGAGCTCCCGGCAATGTTCCGATGTCCGTCTGTCCTGCCAGACGATGGCGTTGTACACGGGCCTCCCGGTCACTCGATCCCAGACGAGGGTGGTTTCCCGCTGGTTCGTGATCCCGATGCCCCGGAGTTCACCGGCATCGATTCCCGCCTTCTCTATCGCACGCAGGCAGGTCTGCATCGTGGAGTTCCATAGATCCTCCGGATCGTGCTCGACCCAACCGGATTCCGGGTAGTGTTGGGGAAACTCCCGTTGATCGATTGCCCTTACCCGCATGTCACCGTCGAAAACGATGGCCCGGCTAGAAGTGGTTCCCTGGTCGATTGCGAGAATGTGGGTCATGGTCGGTTCCGGTCAGAGGTGAATACACTGAACATTCGCCCGCACATCTTTCGGCGTCAAGCCGCGCGACGGGATGTACTCCACTACCCGGCGCGCAACACCGATCCCTTGCCCGGGCGGGCGACATCGAACGACCACATGGCCAAACCCGGAATTCAAGTTCCAATTGAGAGCCCGGCTAGTATTCCAACATCATTGTATTGATGGATACAGTGACTTGAGCCTAATCCGGGCGTCCTCCGCCCTGAACCGCCAGTTGACCGGCGTCCCGTCAGCGTTGCGCCGCTTCTGCCAGGCCGCCACTTCGCTGGCCAGCGTCTCCCTGTCGGGGATCCGGCGATCGGGGCACTGCCGGATCCCGGACCGCGGGACGATGGTGCGCGAGGTCACCGCATGGCAGCGGCACCGCAACGCGGCGGCAAAGCCCGTCGACTGGCGGTTCAGGGCGGAGGACGCCCGGATTAGGCTCAAGTCCCTATACCCGGCAATTCAATGAGGATGAGATACTAGATGGGGTGGGTGCCACATGGTATGGGTGGATCACCGGGATAAACCCCATCCGCGCGGAGGCGGCGCCATGGCGCCCACCCAGCCGTCCGGCCTGATGTGGTGCCGGGCCTTCGGCGTCCCGCTCTCGCGGGCCAAGGGCGCGGCGCCGCCCAGGGCGGCGGGCCTGGCGGCTGGCGACCGCGCCCGGCCCGCCCGGCGAGGACCCTCTGGACCGTCCCTTCCGGATCCGACTCACCGACCCCGGCGGGAACCGCCTTCAGCCCGGTGCGCCGGTCGACGGGGGCCTCCCGAAGCGAGAGCATGTCGCGGAGCCTGTTGAACACCGGGACTGTCGCCGCTGCCTGGCCGATTCGCAGCATCATGCGTCGGCCCCGCTAGGTCTCACCCACATCGGGTGTTGCACTTCACTGTGGAACGGGGGTGGCCAAATATGCAGCTTCGAGCCCATTACCCGTAGAATGGGTGTGCTCGGGATATGTGTAAAAAGTTGTCATGGCATGGATGCGACACCGGGGATGGTGACATCACTTCACACCCAGCATGGCCTGTCGCAGGATCGCATTCATGCGCGACTGATAGCCCCTGCCTGCGGACTTGAGCCAGGCCAGCACGTCCGCATCCACGCGCACCGTGACCTGCTGCTTGACCGGTCGGTAGAACAGCCCCCGCTTCATCCCTTCGCGTGGGCCATCCGCCATCTCCGGGATGTCGCTGGTATCGATCTCCTCCTCCGGCAACGCCGCCAGGCGCTTCAGATCCTCTTTCTGCGCCTCCGTCAAAGGAGGAAGCGTATCAAGTGTATATTCAACCGTCTTCATACCTTTTCCTCTCCCTGCGGGTCGCGCCGGGCGGAGATAATGCGGATGATCTCCACCGTCCCCTCCTCGGCGGACGTATGCGCCACCACAACGATCATCATCCCGTCAACCTCGCCCATGGTCTGCCAGCGCATCTCTCTCCCCTCGATCCGGTCCTGCACAGACGCATGCAACGGATCGAGAAACACACGGGTCGCCAGTTCAAAGTCAATGCCATGCCTGCGCCGGTTGCTCAGGTTCTTGGCGCGGTCCCATGTGAAGCGATACTCTGTCACGCTAAGACTGTAACGACAATACCGTCATATAACAACCCAACGGCCGATTCTTTCTCCACGGGCCCTGACGGGGCGGTTTGGCGGGAGCGACACCGCGTTCCCGTCGCATGGCGGGATTTCCGGAAATCCCGCCATTCCACGTCACGTTTGCCCGGTCAACCAGAGTCCCCGCCTTGTGCGGCGCTGGGCGAGCAGCCATACGCCCTTCCCGGAGGACGTGGCCGACACCCTTGACAGGATCGTTGGCGCTGACCAGATGGCCCCGGAAAACAGATGGCGCCGCGACGAATGGGTGATCGGCGACCGCCCTGCGAACGAGGGTGGGGCACGCCGTCCCCGGCAACGTGTCCTCGCACAGGTCGGCCGGGGTCCGCGATTGGCTCAAGGACCGCCCGGACTGGGCGTTCCACTTCACGCCCACATCGGCCTCGTGGATGGACGCCGTCGAGGGGTTCTTCTCGAAGCTGACGATGTGAGGGCCTTGCGTGATCCGCGCCGCCTTTCGGTCGTTTTCCGTCGCTGTCCGGCATGGGGCTGGATCCGACCGGGTCCCGCTCACCACGCTCCTGGATGCCCGGAGCCTGCGGGGCGTCCAGCAGGAACCCTGCGCCGGACTGACGCTGATCGCCCCCGCCCGGCTGATGCCGGACGACCGCGGGACGCCCGTCAACGGGCCGGGCCATCCTCAGGGGAGGGGAGGCCTTCCCGCCAACCGGAAGAACGCGCTGCATGCCGTGTACGATGGATCCGGGGAGATGTGCGGGTGGCGGCACATGGTGGACAGTTTCCTCCCGAGGACCGGGGAGTTCCGGGCGGTCGCGACGCGGTACGACAGGACCGCCGCGCGCTTCGCGGCAGGGATCCACCCCGTCGCCGGCGTGGTCGCCGCGTCATGAGTGTCAACAGGCCCTGGCAGGGATCACCAAATCTGGCCCGGAGTTCATTTCGCACGAATTCGGCGAAAGTCCGGATTGGAAAAATTGGCACAAGCCCCGGTGGCATAAGTCCCTTCGTCCGAACGCCACCATTCGCACGGAGTTTCTTCAGGTCTTCGCGCACTTCCGGATCAGGTAGACGCTCGCATCCCCGTCTGTCTCCACGCCAAGAAACTCATGCCCGCTCTCGCGACAGAAATGCGGGACATCCACAACAGCCGCCGGATCATCCGCCACAAGCCGCAGAACCGAACCTGACGGCAGGCCCTGAAGCCGCTTGCGCACCTTCAGAACGGGCAAAGGACACAGATATCCGCGTGTGTCGAGTTCAGCGTCAAATTCCATCAAGGCCTGAATTAGGCGAACCTCCACCCCCCTGTCCACCGGATATATCGGGACAGACATAGAAAGAAGCATGGAGACTCACCCGCCCTATGCATTCCTGATCGCACGCAAGTCGTTGGCGAGTATGCGGCAATAGAAAGAAACACCGACATTTCCCTACTGCGAAAGCCGCTCGCCAAAGCCGATCCCATAATCGGGGCAGAGCTCAGAATCATCCGGTGTGGGGATATAGCGTACCCGGATTGCGGTTTCGACCTCACCGACAATCCTGACAGGAAAGTCCCGCACCACACCTGAAGGTGAACACGGTATCTGCTGGGTCGCAGCGGCCTTGCCGCCAGGCATCGCCTCCGATATGCGCTTTCCGAGATGGAGGCCGTCCGCAGGACATCACGGGTTCCAGATGGGTTCTCGCAGGTTCCCGTAAAAGCGACCGGCACCTCTCTATAATAGCTGGCTCCGGAAACCCCAATGGAAGCGCGGACGAAAACTTACCGATTTCCGGCAGGACCCAGACACAGCATCTGATCCTGGCACCGTATCAAATATGGTGAGCGAATGTTCGGCATTGACATAATCGACGCCAGTCTGATCCCGGCCATGACTGTCGCGGTGATCGCGGGATTCCTGTCGTTCCTTAGCCCCTGTGTGCTTCCGATCGTACCGCCTTATCTCGCCTATATGGGAGGAATTTCCGTCGGAAACCTGGCTGAGGACATGGACGCGCGGCGACGTGTCCTGCTTTCGGCGTTGTCGTTTGTCCTTGGCCTCTCCACCGTCTTCCTGTTCCTGGGCTTCACCGCTTCGGCATTCGGACGGATTTTCCTGCAGAACCAGCAGTGGTTCATCGTCATTGCGGGGCTGGTGATAATGGCATTTGGCGCACACTTTCTCGGCATCTTCAGGATCGGCATAATGGATCGGGAACTACGCCTTGACGCCGGCGACCGCGGCGGCACGGCGCTCGGAGCCTACGCTCTTGGCCTGGCGTTCGCCTTTGGCTGGACACCCTGTATCGGTCCGCAACTCGGGTTGATCCTGACATTGGCGGCCACTGAGTCCAGCCTCGTCCGCGGGACGACACTGCTAGGCGTCTACGCGCTTGGCCTCGGCATCCCCTTCCTTCTCGTCGCCGCCTTCTTCACGCGGCTAACCCGGTTCATGAATTGGATGAAGCGTCACATGGACCGAATAGAGCGAATCACGGGACTGCTTCTGTGGACGGTTGGAATGATGATGCTGACAGGTCAGTTCAGCGCGTTTTCTCTCTGGCTGCTGGAATATATCCCTGCACTCGCCACTCTTGGCTAAAGCCATCCAAAGGTTACCGTCCGCCCCAGTGAAAGGGACATCCATCGACAACAGGATCAGATCGGCCGTCTGGAACGCCTTCGCCAGAAGGAACGAAGTCCAGGACCGCCACATCCTGACAACAGCCAATGAGGTGCCTGAAACCCAGCTCCCACCACGAAACCATACGATATGAAACCGGTCCGTGATCCGGCGCACCGGCGGTGACGGCATCGTTCGGCGCCTCTTTCCGAATGTGCCGCCGCCGGTTACGCGACATGGTCATATAACCTGTCATACGCCCGGATTTCCCGGGCCCCAACTCGGACATCTCCATGGACTATCTTCCCATATTTCTGGACATTCGCGGTCGCAGGGTGCTGATCGACGGCGGCGGCACGATTGCCGCACGGCGGGCGGAGCGCGCGCTCTCGGCGGGTGCCCGTGTGGCCATCTTCGATCCCGAACCATCCGAGGAAATGCGACTCCTGTGCGACACGCGGGATCGTCTTGAGTATCACGCCCGCCTGCCCGAACGGGATGATGTCGAGGGCTGCGCCGTGGTTTATGGCGCCTCGGAGAATGACGGGCGTGACGCCGCTCTACATACATGGTCGAGGGAGACGGGGGCGCTTTGCAACATCGCCGATGTGACTGACAAATGCGACTTCATAACGCCTTCTGTCGTTGACCGCTCTCCGGTGGTGGTCGCGATTTCCAGTGGCGGTGCCGCGCCGGTCATTGCCCGGATCCTGCGCGCGCGCGTCGAGGCGACGCTTCCCGCATCCTACGGGAGACTGGCCGAATTCGTGGCTGCGTTCCGCCAACGCATCGCCGTATCGATTTCCGATGGCATTGAACGGCGCCGCTTCTGGGAACGGATGATTGACGGCCCGGCGGGTGACCTTTTCCTTGCCGGCAAAGCGGATCGGGCGAGAGGTCAGATCGAAGCGGACATCTCCTCAGTCGCCACTGGACAGAAGGGACCGAAAGGAGAGGTCTACCTCGTGGGAGCCGGGCCGGGGGATCCTGACCTGCTTACCTTCCGGGCGCTTCGTCTGATGCAGCGCGCCGACGTCGTTCTTTATGACCGGCTCATTGGCGAGGGTATCCTGTCTCTTGTGCGACGGGATGCCGAGCGGATCAACGTGGGAAAGCTACCGAAAGCCCACACAATGGCGCAGAAGGACATCTCGCGGTTTCTGGTGCGGCTGGCGGGTGAAGGGAAGCGGGTATTGCGGCTGAAAGGGGGTGACCCATTCATATTCGGCCGCGGCGGAGAGGAGATCGAATCCCTCTCGGCGGCAGGAATAGACTTTCAGGTCGTTCCCGGAATTACCGCCGCGTCGGGATGCGGCGCCTATGCCGGAATCCCTTTGACACATCGGGATCACGCGCAGACCTGCATATTCATCACCGCGCATGGAAAGGATGGGGTGCTCGATCTGGATTGGGAAGTCATGATTCGCCCTTTCCAGACGGTCGCGGTCTACATGGGACTCGCGAACCTGAGGCAGCTTGTTGACGGCTTCGGGCACCATGGTGTCGACATGGCCACTCCGGTCGCGGTGATCGAGAATGGAACACGTCCGGACCAGGTGGTTGTCACAGGCTATCTATCCGACATCGTAACGAAGTCCGAACTCGCCCGGATCAAGGGACCGGCAATGATCATTATCGGAACCGTCGTCACGCTCCGCGAAAGGCTCGGCGCACACAAACCTATCGACGGACTCCATGAAATGAGCCTGTCATCAAGCCGGCGATCCGGCGGCGTGTGAAGCTGGAAGTGACCGGTCGAATGGAGACCCGCGAAGTGGTGAAACGGCCGGCCTCGGGGCGGCGAAAACTATCCAGGATCCATTCCCCGCAAATGGCCTTAGCCCGCATATATCACCGTATCTGGTCGCATGGTGCGGTATTGAACGATACATGGAGAGCACAAATCATTGCTGACAGACGGAGAATCTCCGGCGCATCCGCGGCGACATGGAGAACCGGCTCAACGAGTTGCCGGAAGGTTGATGAAGAAGGGGAAGGCTCGAGGGGAGTCTTTCATCATGGATACGGGCTACGGAATTTTCGGCAGCAATATTCCGCTACACTTCAGCCTGGCGTGGTCAATACTGATACTCAGATCCTCGTTCGGCAGAAAGACCACGGTCAAACCATCAAGGTACGACTCGGCATCTTCCTGTTCGTGGCTGTCACGACCTTGTATGTTCCCATTTTCGATGTTTCTGCCGATGATGGGGCCCCAGCCTATGATTGTCAGGCGGTTTCCGAAATTCTCCAGGCCCGGGATCGATATTTCCACTATCTCATCCGTATCCTTTTCATACATCTCGAAACTCAGCTGCGCGAAACACCGGCCTGACAAGCATTGCACATCAATGTGCGGATACCGGAAAACCAGGTCGGTGTCCGTATCGTTGACCGTGCATCGAGGGGTGATGTCTCCAGACCATTCTCCATTCGGTACGCCCGGTTGTTCGGCCCAGGCACGTCCGGCGAGCGCCCCGATCAAGACGATGAGCGCAAACATCCTGATCTTCATAATCCGGCCTCCACAATTTGAGTCATGCCCGTGAGTGGGTGACTGCGGCATATCAGGACATCCTGAAAGAAAAGGCGTCGTTTCTCGGGGAGAATGAGATATGCCAATGACTCCGATACAGCCACACCACCGCTGAATCAAGCGGTATCGTCCGCTGACGCTCTGACGGGCTCTTCGCAACAGTGTCGGGAGGACGTCAGGGATCCAAGGATACGATGGACTTGCAGTGCACCGGCAAAGAGAGGGGGCGGCCAGCAGGCAACACTCTGCGCCGTATTATGTCCGCCTGCCGTCAGTTGGAGTTGTAAAGGGAACAGGAGCCCCCGATATTGTCGTCGTCAGGGGCGAAGCTACCCGCCGGACAGCCCATGCCGCGCATCCTGCGGTTGATGCTATTCGCAGCTCGGGAGTCTCCCTCCTGACCAATGGGTCATTCACGCTCTCCAGAAATTGAATGTCAGTATCGCGAATACGACCATAAGCTCGAGGCGCCCGATAAGCATCGCTGCCGCGAGCAGCCACTTCGCCGCGTCGTTAAGCGGCGCGAAATTGCCGGACGGCCCGATATGCTCACCCAGTCCGGGACCGATGTTCGCCAACGCGGCCGCCGCCCCGGACACCGACGTGATCAGATCAAGACCGGTCATACTGAGCAGAACGGAAAGCACACCTAGCGTGACGACAAACGCCACGACGAAAACCATGACCGAGTTCAGCACTTCATCACTCACCGGACGGCCGTCATATCTAGGCGTGAAGACCCCATGCGGTGTGTGAATTCCGTGGATCCGAGCACGGATGGTGGCGATGAGCAACTGGTAACGGAAGACCTTGATGGAGCAGCTCGTGGAACCCGCACAGCCACCGACCAGGCCGGTGAAAAAAATGAGCACGACCACAAACGCACCCCATGTCTGGTAATCCGCACTGGAGTAACCGGTTCCCGTCAGGATGGATATGACGTTGAAGAGCGTTTCGCGGAGCGAAACCTCAAGGCCGGTCCCCTCCATGACCCGGAAACCGCATACAACCGCGACCAATACGGCGGCGATCACGAAGAATCCCCTGATCTGCGGGTCTTTCACCAGCGGCCCCGCGCTGCCTCCCATGAGCTGCACGTAACGCACGAACGGCAGGCTCGCGAGGGCCATGAATATGGCGGCGACGTATTCCGGCCCTCCCTTGAACGCTCCGAAGGAACTATCATACGTGGAGAAACCTCCGGTCGCCACCGTTGTCAACGCATGGTTGAACGCATGAAAGCTCGGCATGCCTACGGCAAAATAGGCGAAATAGCAGGCAACGGTCAGCGCAATGTAAGCACCTGATATGCTTGATGCAATCTGGGCGGCGCGCGGCAGTACCTTGCCCTCGCCCCCGAAACTCTCGCTACGGAATATCTGCATGCCGCCAATACGGAGTTCGGGTAAAAACACCATGGCGACAACGATGATCCCGACCCCGCCGAACCACTGCAGCATCGAACGCCAAAGGAGCACGCTCTCGGGCAAGGTCTCAAGATCGGTGAACACCGTGGCACCGGTGGTCGTAAGTCCGGACATAGCCTCGAAAAAAGCGTCAACGAAACGCGTATCCGGATCTCCCAGAAGGAATGGAACCGCGCCAAAGAATGGCAGCGTAAGCCATACACCGGTTGTCATCAGGAAGACCTGCTGGATTTTCAGCCGCTCCCCGACACCATTGGCGCAGGCAAGAGCTGTCGTGATCCCCAGCATCGCCGTCACGACCGCCGACTCAAGAAAAATCACCCAATGATCATTGCCGAAGAAGATGTCCACGGCCATCGGCAGGAGCATCGCCGCTCCCAGGGCGGCGACGAGCAGGCCTGTGACATATCCTACTGGACGTAGGTCGAGCATGACATCACGGCATGGACGCAACTCCGGTTCCAGCCAAGTGCGGTATCGGCGCCATCCCCATCAGGGTCTCCGGCGCATGATTTTCCTGGCAGGTCGGTCATATGGAATACCCGGACGCGAACCGGATCAATCACCGAAGCGAATCGAACAGCAGCGGGTCGAGGCTATTTCCGGAGAACGTCCCACCTTCGTAAATGACGCTTACGGCATCATGGCTATGCAGACTCTCGCGATGAACGGCGATCACCCGAAAATCTCCTATCCGACCGTCGACCTCCAGCCGCTGGCAGAACAGACGCGCCGCATCTTCCACGAAAACGGGGTTCGCGGCGTTCAGTTCAGCGAATGCCTGCTCGTCCTCGCGTTTGACCATCACCTGGGTTTCGGTCGGTACAGCGGCACGGCAGATCTCGACGAGATCCTCGAACCAGAGACACCCTTTCCCCTCGGCAAGTTCAACGGAAATCCGTGCCGCGGAACGCTGCGAATGCGGTGTCGCCAATTGATGACGCGCCAGCCGGGCATGCTCGGATAGCTCCAGAGAACACGGACAGGTGGAGGAATAGACATAGTCAAGATGCATCATCCTCTGCCGCGTTCCCGACCGCTCGACAAGTTCCAGAGCGATATCGTAATACTGGAAACCCTCCAGCCCGGACCGCAGGCTCGCAACCTGCATCGGGAACGCGAACCGCATCTGTATACGTGCATCCAGGCTATCGAGATCGGTCTTGTACGCATCGAGGGCCCCGTCCATCACCTCATAGCCTGAACCCGATGCGGCATGCCGGTAAAACGTCCGAATTATGCGCGACATGTTGATGCCCTTTCTCCCGGCATCCAGGGATACCGTACCGGTCACTGACGTCTCCAGTTCCCGAATTCCATTGTCCCGCGTCTGATAGCGCACCGGCAGACGAAACCCGGATATCCCAACATGCTGGATTTTTCGCCTCGCGCCCCTGACAATGGCCTCGGGATCATTCTGCGGGTCGGGAAGCGAAGCCCGATAGGCCTCGCTAACCTCAAACCCCTCCGGATATCCGCGTGAAAGGCCTCCCGGGCACTCCCCGACCCGCTTCCCGTGAACATCCATCGCGGTCCCCTTCATTATGGCACCCGCAGCCTACCGGTGAGCGGCTCCAGACGTTCCACATCCACGCCCCGATAACTGGCGTCAGACAACGCCGATCCCGCACGGCAGGATACTATGTCCGCCTCCCGTCCGTAAGCGGGGGCGAGACCGTCGGATCGCTTCATCGGCGACATCCTTCCAACACTCCGCGGCTTTCGCAAGTTTCGCATATCGAGACTGGGCCAATCAATCAGCCAAGGCTCAACGCCTGAAGAAGGTCCCGCAGCAAATCGTCCGCATCCTCTATCCCGATGCTGACGCGGATCAGCCCCGGCGTGATTCCAAGTAACGCCCGCCGCTCTTCGCCGATGCGCTGATGAGTCGTGGTCGCCGGATGGGTGACGATGCTTTTCGCATCGCCCAGATTATTGGAGATCGTGAATAAATCCAGCGCATTCAGAACCCGAAATGCCGCCGCCTGTCCGCCCCTGATCTCCAGCGAGAACACCGTACCCCCCTGCTCCATCACCGATCTGGCCAGGCAATGCTGCGGATGCGATGGCAGATGCGGATAGATGACCTTCGCGACCCGCGCGTGTCCCTCCAGCTCCCGAGCGATCTTCAGCGCCGAGGCCGACATTGCGCGAACCCGCAGGTCAAGGGTCTCCAGTCCCTTAAGCAGGATCCAGGCGTTGAACGGCGAAACCGCCCCTCCCGTGTGCTTCAGGTAAGGTTCAAGTGTTCCACGGATATACTCGCGTGATCCCATCACCACACCGCCCAGACATCGACCCTGACCATCGATATGCTTGGTTGCGGAATAGACGACGATATCCGCGCCAAGCCTGAGCGCATTCGAATAGATCGGTGTCGTGAACACGTTGTCCACGATAACCCTCGCGCCCACGGCACGGGCGATCCTGGAAACCGCCTCCAGATCGACCAACTCGAGAGTTGGATTCGACAGGCTTTCCAGAAAGACAGCCTGCGTATCCGGTCTGACAGCCTCTTTCCACTGCGAATTGTCCGCTCCATCGACAAGGGTTACCTCGACACCGAAGCGCGGGAGAAGCTCCTCCACGATATAGAGACATGATCCGAAGAGCGCCCGGGAACTGACGACGTGATCGCCCGCCTTAAGTATGGACATGAGCGAGGCGTTGACGGCCGCCATGCCGCTTGCCGTGGCAAAAGCGTCCTCCGCGCCTTCGAGCGCGGCGATACGGTCCTCGAATATCCTGACCGTGGGATTGCCGTAACGGGCGTAGATATATTCATCCTCGTTCGCCTTGATGAAGCGGGATTCGGCCTGCTCCGCGCTGTCGTAGGCGAAGCCCTGCGTCAGGTAGAGGGCCTCGGCCATCTCACCGTATTGACTGCGGCGTATTCCATCATGCACGAGTCCCGTGCGTGCGCCCCATTTATTCGCCATGGTCCGCGCTCCCGTTCCGGTGTAAAATAAAACCCCCGCCGCTCCGAGCGCCGGGGGTCCATGTCCCTGACCTCTTTAGCGGCTGTTTAACGTGGCCCGCAATCCGGTTAACAAATCTCCACGGAACAATCGCTAACGCCCTTTTCCCTCGATGTCAATCGCGTTCCGGCCTCCGAAACAGGGATTGGCGGCATGGAAATCGACCACCGCTCGCGCGGCGTCCCGACGCCGGTGCGGATCGTCCAGGCGGATGTTTGGATCGCCGGACATGAACAGGGACAGGCACAGGGTCCGGAAAGTCTATGTAAGTTTCCGGAAGCGGGCGATTCGTTAAGCCGGGCAACCGGACGCCGGATCAGGCCGCACTATGGGTCGGGCGTTGCGGTCGGCCCGGAGGGGCGATGGCTCCGGCATTGCCCGCTCACCGACTTGCCAGAGCGAATCAGGGCGGGTCGCGAGAACCTTAACGTCAACCCGCCGCTTAAGGCTCTTCTGGCGGAACGCGAATGACCCGAGAACGCTCCGGTCATGTACATATCCTATCATGACGCCGGAAACCATTCGTCAAGATTCTGACGCGGCCGCGCACGGCGGTCAGACGGGCACCCTCCTCCACCCGTCAGTCGTCGGCACCCTCAGCAGGAAGTCCGTATCGCCTGAACAACCGGGACTGCGCCAGAAAAAACGCGAACATGCCGATCGTCAGGCCGAAAGTCTTGAAACTTACCCAGACATCTGTCGGAAAGCTACGCCAAACGATTTCGTTGAGCGCCGCCAGCAGAGCGAAGAACAATGTCAGGCGACGGGTCAGAACCATCCAGCCCTCATCGTTCAGCGGCAGGCTATCGCCGACCGCGAACCGGAGATAAGACCGCTTTCGCAGGAGACCGAAACCAAGACCTCCCACGAAGAGCGCGTAGATTATGGTAGGCTTCATCTTGAAGAAGCGTTCGTCGTTAAGCCAGACCGTGAGCGCGCCAAACACCGTCACCAGAACAAGTGTGACCACCTGCATGCCGCTGAGCCGACCGGTCACGCGCCGGGTTACCCAGGTCGCCAGGGCCAGCAGCGGAACGAAACACGCAGTGACGACGACAAAACCCGAATAGTCGGTTCCCAGAACGGTCACCGTCCGGTCACGCATCAGCATGTAACCCACGAAGAACGCGACGATCGGTCCATACTCAAGTGTCATTCTCAGCCCGGATGTCGTCTGATTGCCTGCCATACAATTCCCTTTCAGATGCCTCCCGGCTCAACGATTAGCGCATCGATCGCGATCAGGGCTATCGGTGCCAGTCGCCGTGAACCGATGGATTCCCCCATAAACAGCCATCCAATGGCGGCCGCGCACACGGGCGAGATCTCACGAAGGAAGTACGGCTGCCTCACCCACTTTGTCGAGTCTGGTCGCGAACATAACAGAGCCGAAACCGAAAATCGCCACTACGCCACCTATGCACCACAGGCAATGTGCGGACCCACCGACGGATGGTCCATGAGGCGGTGCCAACGCGCGAGTGCGACCACCGACATCAAGAAGCTGTCAATCAGTAAGAACCAGGCCAGGAGCGTGAACGGGTCCGCTGTCGCACGGATGCCATAGGCGTCACAGGTCTTGAGCACTGCGAAGAAACCGCCGGTGATGAACGCGGTGACCGGGTGCGGTCGGCGTAAGGTCGCGGTCCACCGTCAGGTATCGAAGATTGTATGCCGCCAGTCCGGGCATGCCCGCCGGCAGGACCAGAACGCCAAACCATTGAGTGATCGTGAATATATCCCCGAACAGGAATTATGCGCCATTGGCAGTCAGCATCGGGCCGATACCGCACATGACCGGGTAAACCACTGCATAGGCACCGCACGGGCAGGCCATGGCTTGGGATTTTAGCCGGCGTGGATCAACAGGAACACCAGCGAAGATCGACCACATATGCGGCTCCGGGAAAGGACCGGCAAAGGTCGCGACGGGCGCGGATCCAGGCCCGTGGCAGCGGTCAATCGCTCCGCGGGACAGTCATGGATCATGGGCGTCCCTTGCGCGGAATGTCGAACACGGCAGGCAGCCGAGCAGCCGCAACCATCGGCACCAGCCGTTCGTCGGTCACCGTGCCTTGAAGGGAAACTAACCAAACGCCCACGGCAGGAACGCCGCTTCCGGAAACGGGGGCGGCCTTAACCCGCATATTCCCCGTTCCCGCTCGCATACCCGTTCCCCGCCAGCGCGTAGGGTGTTGGCGGCCAGTAACGCCGCGATCTCATGCGTCAAGACCTGTCAGGGCAAGGGCAAACTCGTCCGGATCGAAAGGAGCCAGGTCGTCGATCCGCTCACCTATGCCTATGGCATGGATTGGAAGACCGAAACGGTCCGCGAGCGCCACCAGCACCCCGCCTCTGGCCGTTCCGTCCAGCTTGGTCATGACCAGGCCGGAAACGTCGGCGACCTCACGGAAAACCTCAACCTGCCGCAGCGCGTTCTGACCTGTCGTGGCGTCAAGCACCAGAAGCGTGTTATGGGGCGCGGAGTCATCCCTCTTGCGGATAACACGGACGATCTTGGCCAACTCCTCCATCAGGTCAGCGCGGTTCTGCAACCGACCGGCCGTATCGATCATCAGCAGATCCGCGCCCTCGGCCTCCGCGTGCGCCATCGCGTCAAAGGCAAGGCTGGCGGGATCCGAACCCTCCGGAGCGACCATTACCGGAACACCGGCGCGGTCACCCCAGACCTGGAGCTGCTCCACCGCCGCCGCCCGGAACGTGTCGCCCGCTGCGATCACCACGGACTTGCCGGCAGACCTGAACTGGCTGGCGAGCTTGCCGATGGTCGTGGTCTTCCCGGAGCCGTTGACCCCGACAACCAGCACCGCCTGCGGCCTCCTGGCGTAGAGCGGCATCGGCTTAGCGACCGGTTCCATGATCCGGGAGATCTCATCCGCGAGAAGACGTTTCATCTCCTCAACGCCGAGTCGCTTCCCCGAATGGCGTTCAGCGATGTTGCCAGTCACCCTGAGCGCGGTGTCAACTCCGAGATCCGCCGTGATCAGCAGCTCCTCCAGACTCTCAAGCATCTCATCGTCAAGAACGCGCCTGCTGACGGACGTCCGTGCGCCGCGACCCAGTATCCTCCCGGCCAATCCCTGCCGCTGAACAGACTCACGGGCCTGGGTCTCCCGCGGCTGCCGCGGTGCACTGGGAACGGAACCACCGTCCGGTGTGACGGTCTCTTCAATACCCCCGTCACCGATGATCTCCTCAAGGCCCGTTCCGAGCCTGGAAGACGACCGGACAAGCCGCTCCCGCAGCTTACTGAAAAACGCCATGCGTCCACGCCCCGTTTGGTCCGTGAATCCGCGTAGTTCAATTTGGCCTGACTTGAAAGAGGTCCGTTACCGCGGCCAGTCCACCGCTTAGCATTTCGATCTCGCGGCGATGTGTACGGGCGGATTCGTACCGAGGGAGCCGACCACGGTACTGATCGGCGCGAGTTCCACGGCCGAACGCGCGGTGAAAGTTGATCGAACGTCCGCGCCAAGGACAGCGGCTTCCTCATTGTGGCGATAAGCGGTGCCCACAGCGCACCAGGTCAATCCCGCTGACCGTGTTGGTTTCAGGATTTCAACGCGGTGATCGACATACTCAAGGCAATTGACTATGCAGACGGGATCGTTTTCGACGCGGGGCGTATTCGACCAAGGCGCCGCCCTTTGAGTATTGAAAACCGGGATATGAGCATATCGTCCCGATCCACCATAAATCGGGACCGACCACTGGAAGATAGGCTGACCGGCCCCAAGCGGGCCGCGATGCGGAAAATGCTCCGGGAGGCAATGATGGCAAAGTGTCAGTCTCGATACATCGGGTATTTCGAACCCGGGTCCTGTGATCTTGATGAATTCAAGGCGCTGACGTCGCAAAACCTTGAGACATCGGCGGTGCCACATGCGGCCACGGTTGAAAACAGGGTGCCGCTCTATGACATGAAGGCGCTCGCGGCGTCTCTGGAGGACGGAAACAGACGCCGGGCGCTGTTGTCGGAATGGGCCTGGGTGCTGGGCAGGTCGGCGGGGGTTATCGTGCTCAAGGGTGCCTACGCCGATACAGCGCCCGTCGACCGCGCTTCAGACGTGTTCCGCTCCATAATCGCCGACGAGCGAGCTGGAGGTGCGGACAAGGGCGATCACTTCGCGGCCAGCGGCGCGAACGATCGCATCTGGAACTCGCTGCAGAAACAATGTCTGCGGGACCCCGAGGGTTTCGCGCTCTACTTCGGCAATACGGTCATCGCGGCGGCCTGCGAGGCGTGGCTAGGTCCCAACTATCAAATGACCGCTCAGGTCAATCAGATACGTCCGGGTGGGAAAGCGCAACGGTCCCATCGCGACTATCATCTAGGGTTCCAAAGCGCGGATAGCGCGGCGCACTATCCGGTCCACGCCCATGAGGTCTCCGCAGCTCTTACGCTGCAGGGCGGCATCGCCCATTGCGACATGCCAGTCGAAAGCGGTCCGTCCAAGCTCCTGCCGTTCTCGCAACTCTACCGTCCCGGATATCTCGCCTTCCACCACGATGACCACTGTGCGTGGTTTGAGGAGGCACATGTCCAGCTGCCGCTTGAAAAAGGCGATGCCGTATTCTTCAACCCCGCTCTTTTTCACGCGGCCGGAGAAAACCGTAGTTCGGACATTGAGCGGATGATCAATCTGCTACAGGTCTCCTCCGCCTTTGGCCGTGCGATGGAGTCCGTAGACCGCATCGCCATGGCGCAAGCGATCCTACCGGTCCTGATCTCCCTGAAGAAAGCCGACCGGTTGTCTGAAACGAAACTGCGCGCGGCAATAGCCGCGACCGCCGAGGGCTATCCCTTCCCGACCAACCTTGACACGGATCCTCCGGTTGACGGTAACGCGCCGGTAAGCCAGGCGGAGCTACTGACGAAAGCGGTGGATGAAGCCACGCCCGGAAAAGTGTTTTCAGATACCATGCGCGTATTGAAAAACCGACAGGCCGCCCGACCGAAACGCGACGCAAACATGACCGCCCTATCTTGAACCGGTCGGCACGAAAGGAACGGATATGCCCAATCTTCCGAGGAAACCCTTCGGGAGGCGCGGCAGGGTCCATCAGATCACGCCCGAAAGCGCCGGATGGCGCTACGTTGGCTTTTCGGATATCCTGTCCGCCCTGCCCTACCTCACCGCCCGTTCCGCCGGACGGAAGTGCCCGCACCGGTCGTTCATCCTAGCCATCGGCCATACCCCGCAGCCGCCGCCGTCCCTTTCGAGCCATCCCGCGCGGCACTCCAGCTTCCGGGGAAAGGATCCCCAGACCCGCTCCGCGAACCCGCGGCTGACGCGTTTCCCGTCGCTCATTCCGGTTCTCCATTCAATACGCCCCGAGAGCGTGTGATTGACCGGAGATCAGTAGTGTCCCATTAAAAATCAAATAAATTCAACCGCTTACTCGGCCTGTCCGGCCGGATCTGATGTACCGTCGTGTCAAGCAGTTGATTTAACGGGGTTTTCCCGAAAACCGTGAGGCCCGGAATCTGCAGGATTGTGTGAAGACTCTCCCCGGTTCCCGTGCGCTTCCGTATGATCGCAACGATCACGTAGACCGAGACCGCGATCCGGATCCGGCTCTTCACGGCGTTCTCCGAAGTGCCGGAGAACGACCTTGTCCGAAGGTGCCGCCTGATCCACCTGAAGAAGAGTTCCACCCGCCACCTGGAACGGTGGATGTCCGCGACCGTCATGGCCGGCAGGACGAGGCTGCTGGTCAGGAAGACCGGGGTCCTGCCGCGCTCCCGGTCGCGGTACCTGATCCGCCGCAGCCTGTCCGGGCAGGCGGTCGCGCTGTTGATGCCGTCCGGCCGCACGGCCTGGTCGCAGACGAGGCCGGTGCTGCCGTCCACGGGCCGGGAGGAGAGGCGGCGAAGCCTGGTGTCCGGCTTCGCTCCCGGGACAGGGAAGCCGCCACGGAGATGGAGATGATGGAGGCGCGCGAAGCCGGGACAGGCCCGGTCCATCACGTGGAAGGATCCGGCCTCCGGGACCGGCATGTCCAGGACGTTGACGCCATGCGGCTTTCCGTCGGACACGTGGATGAAGGCGGGAATGTTCCCGTGCGGGCCGGGGAGCGTGTGCGGCCTGACGGCGCCCTTCGTCTTCCGGAAGCGCGCCCGGGGGAACAGCGACAGGCAGAGGTCGACCGTCGGGGAGTCGGGCGCGTATACGGTATCCCTGACGTCAGGGCCGGGAAGCGCGTCATCGGCGTGGGCGTCCCGGGCGACGTGGACGGGACGCTGCGCGAAGTCGGCGTGGATCCTCCAGTCACGGGCCCGGTTGGCGTTGGCGGGGGCGTTGCGGGAGACCCCGCCGCGGATGCCCATGTGACACGGCTTTCCGGACCGGGCCCGCAGGCAGGTCCCGATGTCGCGCGGGCTGCTCCTGCAGGTGAGCCGGGCAAAGGCCATGCACCGGTACCGGTCCGCGCAGCTGAACGCCTTCACGTACCGGTCGCCGCCGTACCGGTCGACGCGGCGGTCGAACACGTGCCACGGGAGATGTCCCATGATCCGGGCGAAGACGGGGCGGCCGGAATACATCGCGTTTCCCTCCCTGACGTTGCGGTGCGGGGAAAGTGTGACGGCCGGAGACGCGGTTTCAGGTCGGCAACGCCGACAGGGCCACATCAATGGCCTTAATTCAGTAAGTTACGTGATGTTAATCCGATTTTCCTGGGACAGCAGTGGCCGGAGATCATATGTTCCGCAGTCGGCGCAGGTCTTGGCTGGAGGGACGATCCTGACGGCGCATTTTACAAGCCGGGCCAGTTTCTGTGACGTTGCTTTCCTGTCGGCGCGGTCCTCTGGCCAACGCACGACATTAGCATGACCGAGCGGGTTGTCATCGCGGTCAATTTCCAGATCAACCGCTTCGATATCCGTTAGGGTTATCTTGCCCCAGCCATGCAATCTTCTCCCTTTTGGTTTTGCGACCCGCTCGATTCCCAGTTCGCAGGTTTCCTTGTCAGAACGTCCTTGGCTGACCACGATTGCGGTCAAGGGAAATGCCGCAGGCAGCATTGCAACGAACAGGGCAGTTCATTCACTTCCGCAAAGGTCCCGCGACTCGAGGATCCGTTGAATTCCGCCGCCCATGCCACCGCTCCGTCCGCATCAACGCTCAGCGTCAGCATCTCCCGGTCCTCGTTCATCCAATCAAAATCAATTTCGCCATGCGGGTTGGGGGCGACTTCGGGACCGTCGATACCATGGGGCAGAAGGTCGGCCAGCTTCAGGGCCTACCGCACCGCCAATGGAGATACCGCCGCCGCGTTTTCACCGTCCCAGCCTTCCTCTCCGGCCCCGCAACCGATATCCTGAATCCGTTTTTTGAACTCTGGCCGTTCCGGGCTGGATTTTGGCCATTCCGACCCAATGACGGTGGCAGCGTCAATGAAGATAACGCGGCCCTGATGCTTGGCGCCATAGTTCGCCGAGATGAGTCCTCTGGGGCCGTGCTCCGTGTTTCTACAAAGTTGCCTGCAATTATAGCCAGCCAAGAAAGCTCTGACAGGTGACGCAATTTATCCAACTTGCCGATGAGGGCGGTTGAGCCGTGGATGACTTTGTATGCGTCAGGGAAGCGGACAGGGTTGACGGGCAATCGAAAACGGGCTAGTTTTGCGGAAATAGCCCTTCCGTAAAATGGAAAATGTTGTGTTCCTGGCTCACGTGAACCATATTCTAGATCATGCATCAGGTATTTTGCGGGGAGAAATCCATGGAAACCGTTCTGACCATAGACCGGATCGCCGAACTTGGCGAAGAAATCTATGAAAAAGTTCACAGGAAAAGGTACGAAGGGAAAAAGACAGAGCATTTTTTGGCTATTGACATTGAAATCAAAATCGGTTATCTGGCTCAGTATCCGGAAGATGCGCTGCACGCCGCTGAGAAGGCGAACCCGGATGGAAAGTTCTATTTGAAGCGGATCGGTTCTTCCGCCGCATTCCATGTCAGCTATGGAGGAAAAATGAATGCTGGAGGGGTTCTACAGACAGCATAACGCCTGCCTGAGTCTGAAGATTCCCGCTTCAAACCCCCTGACTGGATCCCCTTTAGTAACCATAACGGCAATCATTGACACGGGTTTCGACGGATTTGTTCAGATTCCATCTGAAATCGTTTTCTTCCTTGGCTGGCAGAGACAATAGGCAAGAGTCAGCAGTTCGCGAATCGCTGATGGAAGCACAATGCCAATCGCTCTATGTGATTCTAAAGTCATCGCCGGTTCAATTGAAGCAGTCGGCCTCTGTCAGATCCCATTCAATTCCGACGCTCCAGTCCTGATCGGAATGGACTTTCTTAGAAAAACCCGGAACGCCTTGGTCATCACCAGTCAGAAGTTCTACTGGTTAGGGAATCTGAGCTGGGCCTTCCATCTTGAATCGTTAGGGACAGGTTCCTTCTCGCTACAGGGGTGATTGTACCGCTTCCCGAGAACGGGTGAAATGAACTGGGAGAAAGGGTGCGAGGCATATTGAAGAAAGCTGTCGGGCATGTAATCGGGTCGGGGAGGATGCTGCCGATTCTTCGGCATTTCATCCTCCCCGACCCGATTCCAGTCACTGTTTTATCATGTATGTAAGCCCCAAAGCGATAGCGTCTCGAATGGATGTCAGAATGTCCGAAATGTGCGCTTCAGTTTGAACTTCCAGC
Organism: Paracoccaceae bacterium; assembly: GCA_965221405.1. Classification (GTDB taxonomy): domain Bacteria; phylum Pseudomonadota; class Alphaproteobacteria; order Rhodobacterales; family Rhodobacteraceae; genus JAPOUP01. Next base: position 205,330 of record CBDCSE010000002.1, read on the forward strand.
CGTCAATCCGTCCCTCCTCCCATCCAACATTCTGAGCCGCAAAGATTTTTCCGCCTCCATGGAGTGTCATCGGCGGACTTTCCACTTACACAGGAAAGCCCGCAACTTCGCCGATCTCCTGTGATATAAGCTCAACAAGCGAGCGGGAAAGCGCTCACATGTCGAGCGCAGGCAAACCGGATATCGGATACGCCCCGGTCATGAGGAATGCGGCAAACCTGTTGCGGCCCCACAGCCCTCGAGGACAGCGGCGCACGCGCCCGACGCGTCTCGGCAAAGACGGGTGTAGACGCTCACGGCATCCTCCACAAACAGGATATTGGAACCGCGTGGAAACGATCACCAAAGGGGATGCTGGCTTCACCGTCATACAGCACTATGCCACGGACAAAACGGCTTCCGGCCGCTCTTTGGAGCTTGCCCAGTCCACGAAAGTCTCTTGAATTCACTGACGCGGCCGCCTTGATTTCCACACCGGCGACTGCACCGGAAGCCTGCTCCATCACGATATCCGTTTCCGTGCCATCCTTGTCCCGAAAATGGAAGAATTCGGTGGGAGTGTCCCGCCAACTGGCCTGTCTTCGCAATTCCTGAAACGCGAATGTTTCCACGAACTGTCCCAAGAGTGCTCTGTCTCCCGCCAGCGCCTTGGAGTCGGTGCCGAGCAATGCTGCGGCAAGGCCCGTATCGGTGAGATGTAACTTCGGGCTCTTGACCAGCCGCTTCAGTCGGTTGCCGTGCCAGGCGGGGAGGCGATCCAGCAGGAAAAGCCTCTCGAGGAGCGTGACATAATCCCCGATCGACGGCCGACTGAGTTCGAATGGGGAGGCCAGGTCGCTGAGGTTGAAAAGTTGGGCCGTGTGTGCGGCCGCGGCGCGAAGAAGCCTTGGCAACACGTCGAGCGAACGGATCCGGGTTATGTCTCGGGCATCACGCTGAACAAGCGCCTCCACATAGTCGCGATACCAGTTCGCCGAGCGTCTTGAGGTCGGACGCGCCAACGCCGCAGGATAGCCGCCGGCGACGATCTTATCGACAAGCCGGATTCCGAGACGCGCGCACTGGAACATCGGGAAACCGTCGCCGAACAAGGCGCTTAGGAAGTCCGCCTCGGGATGGGTCGGACCTGAATGATCCGTAAGCTCAAACTGTGTTAAGGGATGCAACGGCACGATTTGTATACGTCCCGCCAGCGAGTCCGACAATTGTGGAACCAGAAAGACGTTCGTGGAGCCCGTAAGTAGGAAACGTCCCGGAACCCGCTGGCGGTCCACGGATATCTTGATAGCTTCAAACAGTTCGGGAACACGCTGGACTTCGTCCAGGATTGCCCGCTCCGGCAGGTCAGCGACGAAACCCGTCGGGTCAGCCCGGGCACCATCTCTCGTGACGGGATCGTCAAGGCTGAAATACGTGTAGTCACGGTTTTCCTGCAAGTACCCCCATGCGGGTCCGTTACCGCCCCGGGTCGCGTGGTCAGGCGTACAGGTGATCTGAGCCAGCGTTGTCTTGCCGCACTGACGGGGGCCGTGAATCAGCACGACCGGTGAATCCTGAAGCGCCTCGACAAGCCGACGCTCAGCGAACCGGGGATATAGGACCGGCTTCGACATCGGCCGAATGTAAGCTCAGGATGCGTCTGATTGCAAGTTTATGTATCGGCCAATTGAAGAAAACTCCAGCATTTATCTTTGAGGGATAGCCTTTTCGGAGAGGATGATCCAACATGGGCCAGCCAGCCCAAGGGTCTGTCACGCCATCGCTGTGGATGTTCCAGCCGGACGGTCACCCGGGGTTCCTGTCGTTCTGTGCGGAGCGGGATCGGGGTCAGTCGGACATCGCCGGAGCGCGTTGGAGAAGTCCCCGCGTATGATTCATGGAATGTTGCGTCGCCGGCCCCTGAACGGCGATCCCGAGACCGACAACGGCCCGCGTGGCGGTACCAGTGTCATCTGACCGTCGGCGCAGCGTCTGCATTCGGCTTCCGCTCTCGCCTATGTTCGTCCTTTTTGGCAAGGGTAAAACCGTTTAAATCCGTGCTGATCCGGTGAACGTCATCGCTGGAACACGGATATAAGGCATGACCGCCGACCGTGACTTCCGGGGATGCACCCAACCGCGATCGATTCCAGATCACCTGACGTCCTCGGTTTCAGAGCAGCCTGGCCTGCTCGCCTGAAGGGGGTTTTCTACCGTGTCCCCGCCTGCCACCAAGCCGGAGCTTCCCGTCACTGAACTCGATCTCCAGGCCGACACTCGCCTGGGCCTCGGCCTTTGTCGCAATCACCACACCGTTTCCGCGGACGACCGCATAGCCTCGCCTCAGCGTGGCGGCGTAACCGAGCGTCTGACGGAGCCGCTCCAGTGCATCCAGCCGTCCGTACCAGCCATCGATCCTCGATGATGCCGCTATTTCCAGACGCGCCGAAAACTGGTCCAACGAGCCGCGCTTACGCTCGATATCACGTCGCGGCCTCAACCTCCGCAGAAACACCGACTGTTGCTCCAGAACACGCCGAAGGTCCCGAAGTGAACCTCGCAACCCGGGCGCGAGCCGACCACCAGCCTGCTCGATCAGTCGCCGACGATCTGCAATCGAACGCGCCAGCGTTGCCGGATGCAGTAGGGCATTCGCCTCGACCAGCCGAAGCCGCCTTTCCCTCGCCGTGGTGGCCAGCGCCCGTGGAAGCCGCCCGCACCAAAGATCGAGCCGTTGCGACGCCGCGGACATCAGCGCTTCCGCCCTAGGCAACACACGGCTGACATCCCGAAGCCTCTGCGAGCGCATGTTCACCGCCTGCGTCATCGCACGGGTCTGTCTGGCGTCCACAGCCTCAAGGCGGGCAACGAGTTCCAGACGCACGGGTACCGCCAGTTCGGCCGCCGCCGTGGGCGTCGGTGCGCGGCGGTCTGCGGCAAAATCAATTAGCGTCGTATCCGTTTCATGTCCAACCGCCGATATCAGCGGGATGTCCGATGCCGCGACCGCGCGCACCACAGACTCCTCATTAAAACCCCACAGATCCTCGATGGATCCACCGCCGCGGGCGACGATCAGAAGATCGGGACGCGCGATCTCCCCGTTTTCCGGAAGCCCGTTGAAACCCTGGATCGCACGGGCGACATCCGCTGGGCAGCGCTCGCCCTGCACAGCAACCGGCCAAACCAGCACCCTACGGGGAAACCTGTCGCGCAACCGGTGTAGGATGTCCCGGATAACTGCACCCGAAGGCGACGTAATCACCCCAATCACGTCGGGCAGGAACGGAAGCGGCTTTTTTCTTTCCTCCCCGAACAACCCTTCCGCTTCCAGATCTTTGCGCCGCCGCTCCAGCATCGCCATCATCGCGCCAACGCCCGCGGGCCGGATGTCATCGATGACGATCTGGTATTTCGACTGACCTCCGAACGTGGTCATCCTTCCGGTGACGATGACTTCGAGACCCTCTTCTGGCTTAGTGCGCATCCGCGTCGCCGTACCCTTCCAGATCACGCCGGAGAGAACGTTTCTGTCATCCTTGAGATCCAGATAGACATGGCCCGATCTCGGACGGCTGACACGGCCGATCTCTCCGCGCACCCGAACATGGCTGAACTCTCCCTCCACAAGGCGCCGAACCGCGCCGGAGAGTTCCGAAACCGTGAATTCCGGCGCGTTGCCGCCCGTCCCGGGCATCTCCTCGAGGTCTTTGGGCATCTCGGACATGTCGTCACCTTGCGCGATCCGCGGCGCAAGTCTAGAACGCCGCAACCCTGAGGGAAAGAGCGCGATGAACATCCTGATACTGGGCGGCGGCGGCCGGGAGCATTCGCTCGCCTGGGCCGTGACGCAGAATCCCAGGTGCGACCGGTTGATCGTGGCGCCGGGCAACGCGGGCATCGCTGGGGTCGCGGAATGCGCCTCCCTGAACACGGAGGACGGTGGCGCCGTCACCGAGTTCGCCGTTTCAAACAACGTTGACCTCGTGATTGTCGGTCCCGAGGCCCCGCTTGCGGCAGGCGTCGCCGACCTGCTGCGCGATGCCGGACTGCTTTGCCTTGGCCCGAGCCGTAAGGCGGCCCAGCTTGAGGTTTCGAAGCGGTTCACCAAGGAAATATGTGATGCGTGCGGTGCGCCGACCGCTGCTTGGGCGCATTTCTCCGACGCCGAAAGCGCCAGGGACCATGTGGCGGTGACGGACACCCCCGTCGTGATCAAGGCTGATGGCCTTGCGGGCGGCAAGGGCGTCGTCGTGGCGGAGGACAGGGAGACGGCTCTCGCCGCGGTCGACAGCATGTTCGGCGGAGCTCTCGGAGCCGCCGGCACCGAGGTGGTGATCGAGGATTTCATGGCCGGTGAGGAAGCTTCCCTGTTCGTCCTCTGTGACGGCAGGACGGCGCTTCCGATAGGAACGGCGCAGGACCATAAACGGGCCCATGAGGGGGACTCGGGACCGAATACCGGCGGCATGGGAGCCTACTCACCCGCGCCTATCCTGAATCCAAAGGTTGAGCGGCAGGCCATGGACGAGATCGTCAGGCCATGCCTGGACGAGATGGCACGGCGTGGAACACCCTATCAGGGCGTGCTATACGCGGGTCTCATGGTCTGTGAAGGCATGGCCCGGCTGGTGGAGTTCAACGTCCGTTTCGGAGATCCCGAGTGCCAGGTGCTGATGGCCCGCCTTGGGGGGCAGGCGCTGGATCTGATGTATGCCTGCGCCGCAGGTGAGCTCGACCTTGCGAGGGTCAACTGGGCCGAGGATCACGCACTGACGGTCGTGATGGCGGCGAAGGGCTACCCCGGCGACTATATGACGGGTTCGCGGATCCACGGGCTTGAGGAGTCCCGCAGGGACAGCAATCATATCATGTTCCACGCGGGGACGGAATTACGGGATGGTGGAACGGTGGCGACGGGCGGACGCGTTCTGAACGCGACCGCTCGGGGAGACACCCTGGCAGAAGCGGCAGAACGCGCCTATGCGCTGGCGGACGGGATCGACTGGCCAGAAGGCTATTACCGGCGCGACATCGGTTGGCGTTCGCTGGGAGGCTGAGACTATCGCTGAATGGACGAAACGCAAAGGCTATCGGCTCCGTTCGCGGCCAACCCGCCGGGATCAATCCGATCCGGGTCGGCGGGCCGGTTCGGGACCCGGAACCTCTTTCCCGCCGCCAGATCCGGGCATGACCGCCTCGGACATCACCCGATCCGGAGTTTAGGTTCCCCGAACGATGCCTCGTGCGTCAGATCTGTTTTTCGGGCATCTGCACCACCAGACCGTCAAGCGCGTCGGTCACTTTGATCTGGCAGGTGAGTCGAGACCGGTCCGGATTCGGCTCATACGCGAAGTCGAGCATATCCTCCTCCATGTCCTCTTTGGGCGGGAGTCTGTCGACCCACGTAGGATCGACGTAGACATGGCAGGTGGAGCAGGCACACGCACCGCCGCAGTCCGCCTCAATTCCGGGGATGCCGTTGTCGCGGGCACCCTCCATGACGGTCATTCCATTCGCTACATCAACCTCATGGCGGGTGCCGCTGTGTTCTATATAGGTGATCCTAGCCATGAACATCCCTTTGCCGTCTCGACTCACGACGATGCGAAATAAGCGCTTCGGAAGGAATGTGCCAGCCATTTTCCCCAAGACGGTCGCATTTAATTCACCATAGCCCGATGAAAGACGGCGGCGCTAGATTCCCCTTCGCACGTGCGCACCACGGTGATACACGAATCCAGGATCTGCCAAGGGAATCCCATGACCGATGGGTCACCGCCTTAAGAGGCAGCGGAATGCGTCGCCGCCGGATACGCGGGGGATTCGGTGAAGGACGCAACGAGGACCGGTTCCGGAACGGGGTCGGCCGCAGACAGGCCGGTGCGCGGGGTAGGTGGGAGGATAGACAATGAAAGACTGACCATCCGCGGATTTCCGAGATCTGAGGCGACTGCGGAACCGGCGCGGCAGGTACGTATCCCGACCGCCCCGCCGGAAAGCGCCTGCCGACTGGACGTCACCATCGACGGCTCCGACGACGTTGATCCGGAACCCAGCTTCCCCAAGGGAGGCGTCGCGCTGCCGGGCGGGAAGGTTTTCGCCACCGTATCGGAACGAATGGTGGTCATCGCGGACGTGTCCAAACCGGTGCGGCACCTTGGGGGATCTCCCCTGCCCGTCGAGATTCTAACGTTCGCAAGCCTGACGACCCGCGCCCTTGTCGAGGGAACGCTTGCGGAACTCGGAATACCCGTCGGTGAGGTCACGCCTGGGATATTCGGCGGTCCGCCGTTCATCACCGGCGACGGCAAAAATATCCCGGACCTCCGCCTGAAACTCGCGGACGACTCCCAAAGACTGGACCAGGAAACGGACGGGCTTCCCGACGTCATCGGGAACGGGCAATTTGGCGGAATGTTCGGGCATGGTGACGGGGGAGCAGGGATGGGTTTGGACCCGCCCCGGGCTCACGAGATATTGATCATCTAGCGGGCGCACGCAGGATCGGGTGCGCACGCGGGATGTCGCGGAAAGCACGGCTTCGCGGCCGGAAACAGGAGTGAAACATGACGTTCGACTATGATCTTTTTGTCATTGGAGGAGGATCCGGGGGCGTGCGTGCCGCACGGATGGCCGCCGAGACCGGCGCTAAGGTCGCGCTGGCGGAGGAATACCGGATCGGTGGAACCTGCGTCATCAGGGGATGCGTGCCGAAAAAAATCATGATGTTCGCGTCCAGTCATTCGGCCAGAATGGAGGACGCCGCAGCCTTTGGCTGGAATGTCAGCGCCGCCGGATTCGAATGGTCGAGGTTCTGGCCACGCCTGCGCGCGGAGCTTGATCGGCTGGAAAGTGTCTACCGAGCCAACCTGGAGCGAACGGGTGTCGCGATCTTCGACCAACGAGCCGTGATCGGGAACCCGCACACCGTTGAACTGGAGGACGGCCGGAAGTTCGTCTGCAAGCACATACTGATCGCCACCGGTGGCAAGCCATTCCTCCCTTCGAATACGCCGGGAATCGACCTCGTCGGCACTTCAGACGATGTATTCCTTATGCCGGAGCTGCCAAAGTCAGTCCTGATCGTGGGCGGCGGGTATATTGCCTGCGAATTCTCGTTCATTCTCAATGGGCTAGGAGTAGAAACCACCCAATACTACCGTGGTGCGCAGATTCTTCGCGGATTCGACGACGACGCGCGTGAGCATATCGCTGCCCAGATGGGCGCACGTGGCATCGATCTCAAGGTCAATGTTGACGTAGCGGGCATGGAGCGGCGCGACGGCGGAATCATGGTCAAGGCCACTGACGGGCGCACGGCAATGTTCGAACGGGTGATCTACGCCACGGGCCGGCGCCCGAACACCGCGGGACTGGGGCTGGAGCGTGCTGGCGTGCCGTTGGGAGGCAACGGACAGATCGAGGTGGACGGTTACAGCCAGACCAGGGTTCCGTCGATCTACGCGGTCGGAGACGTGACCAACCGCGTGAACCTGACGCCGGTGGCGATCCGCGAGGGCGCGGCCTTTGTCCGGACGGTCTTCAACGCCAATCCCACGAAAGTGGACCATTCGAACATTCCGGGCGCGGTATTCACGCAGCCCGAATTTGGCACAGTGGGGCTGACCGAGTCGGAGGCGGCCCAACAGGAACGGATCGAGGTGTACTCGACGGCCTTCCGGCCGATGCAGAACAGCTTCATCGACAGGGATGAGCGGGCGTTTTTCAAGCTGGTCGTATCCAAGGCCACCCGCAGGATTCTTGGGGTGCACATCATTGCGGATGGAGCGGCCGAACTGATACAGCTAGCTGGAGTCGCTCTGAGGGCGGGTGCCACGAAGGAGGTCTTTGACACTACGGTGGCGGTGCATCCCACTATGGCCGAAGAGATCGTATTGATGGACAGTCCTGTCCGGACGGCTTGAATTCTCGGGTTGGCGAACACATTTTGGCTGACAGGACGCAGCGAAGCGAAACGGGAAACGAAACGGAGAGGCGGCCAGATGGCGGACAGAGGAAGCGGACCCTGGGGCGGCAGCGGCAATGGCGGGGAGCGCGGTGGCAGACCCCGACCTGACGGAGAAGGCCAACAGATACCCGAAATCGACGAAATCTTCCGTAAGGGGCAGGAACGTCTCCGCGCCATCATTGGCGGCGGACAGGGTGGCGGGCGACAGAACGGCAGCGGACGGGATGGCGGCCCGCGGTTCAGCCGACGCAACGTGGCCATCGCGGCCGTGGCCGTCGTCGCGCTCTGGCTGTACGCCTCCCTGTATTCCGTGAGACCGGAAGAGCAGTCGGTCGAGCTTTTCCTTGGCAGCTATTCCGCCACCGGCAACCCCGGTCTGAATTTCGCGCCGTGGCCGCTCGTGACCAAGGAAGTCATCCCCGTGACCCGCGAGCAGACCGAAACCATCGGCGTTGCCGGGGCGCGGGGCAACGACAGCGGGCTGATGCTGACCACCGACGAGAATATCGTGGACCTAGATTTCCAGGTGGTCTGGAACATCAACGATCCGGCGAAATTCCTGTTCAACCTGCGCGACCCGGACGCGACGATCCGGGCGGTTTCGGAATCGGCGATGCGTGAGATCATCGCGGCATCGGAACTTGCGCCGATCCTCAACAGGGACCGGGCGATCATCGCGGAGGATGCGCAGACACTCATCCAGGAGACGCTCGACAGCTATGATGCCGGGGTGAACATCGTCCGCGTCAATCTCGACAAGGCCGACCCGCCCCGAGAGGTCATTGACGCGTTCCGCGAGGTCCAGGCCGCCGAGCAGGAGCGTGACCGCCTTGAACGCCAGGCCGACGCCTACGCCAACAGGGTGCTCGCTGGAGCGCGCGGCGAGGCGGCCCAGACCCTTGAGCAGGCCGAGGCCTACCGCGCCCAGGTCGTCAACGAAGCCGAGGGCGAGGCCGCGCGTTTCGTCTCGGTTCTGAACGAATACAGGAACGCGCCGGAAGTGACACGCAAGCGCCTGTACATCGAGACGCTGGAGCAGGTTCTCGGCGATGTCGAAAAAATAATTCTGGACGAGAGCGTCTCCGGAGGCGGTTCCGGGCAGGGCGTCGTGCCCTACCTGCCCCTGAACGAACTTCGGCGTAACACGACGGAAGGGAACTGAGCAATGCGTCGTTTAACGATTCTGCTTCCGGTAATCGCGGTGGTCGCCATCGCGGTCCTGAGTTCGGTTTTCATCGTGGAGGAACGCGAAAAGGCGTTGGTCCTTCAGTTTGGCCAGATCAGGTCGGTCAAGGAAGACCCGGGGCTGGCGTTCAAAATCCCGCTGATCCAGGAAGTCGTCCGCTACGATGACCGCATCCTTTCGCTCGACACGCCGCCTACAGAGGTAACACCGTCGGATGACAGGCGTCTGGTCGTTGACGCCTTCGCCCGTTACCGCATAGCGGATGTGGTGCAGTTCCGGCAGGCCGTGGGTGTTGGCGGCGTTCGGAGCGGCGAGGACCGACTCGAAGGTATCCTCAATGCGCAGATCCGCGCCGTATTGGGTTCCGAGGGCGTAACCTCAAACACGATTCTCTCGGCGGACCGCGCCGTTCTGACCACGCGTATCACCCAGCAGTCGCGTGATCGAGCGCGGCCGCTTGGACTCGAGGTGATAGACGTGCGGCTCAAGCAGACGAACCTTCCCGCCCAAAACCTCGACGCGACTTTTGCGAGGATGCGCGCGGAACGGGAGCGGGAAGCGGCCGACGAGATCGCGCGCGGCGAGGAGGCCGCGCAGCGGGTGCGGGCGCAGGCTGACCGAACCGTTGTGGAGCTAACCTCCGAAGCGCGGCGCGAAGCTGAAATCGTGCGCGGCGAGGCGGACGCGGAGCGAAACCGCATCTATGCCGAGGCTTTCGGCCAGGACGAGGAGTTCTTCGAATTCTACCGATCCCTTTCGGCATACTCCAGGTCGCTGCAGGGTACGAATTCGACGCTTGTCATCACGCCGGACAGCGAGTTCTTCAATTACCTTGACAGCGCGACGGGCCGCGGTACGTCCCGGTAATGGCGACGGTCGTCCTGACGATCGGCCTTGTGCTCTGTCTTGAGGGGCTGGCCTTCGCGCTGGCCCCGGCACGTCTTGAGGATCTCCTGAGACATCTGAGCCGGATCCCTGTCGATACCAGGCGGGCCATAGGTCTGGGGGCCATGGCCATCGGCGTATTCCTGGTGTGGATCGCGCAGCGAGGACTGGGCGGCTTCGGCGGATGAACCCTGATCAACCCGACCGCCATGACGGTTCGGATGCGGCGCGGGCGGCACTGGCCTGCGGACAGGGCGATGTGCATGGTTTGGACATAACCGCCACGTCACTACATCATGGACACCGCCGCAGAATGGAATCGCCTGCAACAGCGCCGGATGCGCCGCGCGTCGGGCAAAAGCGCATGGGATAAAGGCCCCGCACGCCCTCCGAAGACGGGTTCCGGAACCGTGGCCACGTCGACCCGGCTGCCGACACCGTGCGTCGGCTCGATATGGCAGGGTGGAGATCGGTGCCAAAGGCCTCGGTCAGGATGATCCCATTCATGACCGTTTACACGAGGATCAGGCTGATATCCCGTACCGGCAAACGCAATGATGGCGCCGAAACGAATAACCCTCGATCCGGTCTCTCATCCCAGACACACTATCAAGCGATCAGGCCGCCCGGAGAACGGGGTGGGTCAGTCCAGTCCCGCAATCGCTTCGGCCAGCTGGTCGTCCATGCCCTCAAAGGCCAGATCGTTCAGAAACTGCCGACGCCATAACAGACTCCGATCGACCTCGCGCAGACCCGCCTCCCGGCAGAGCGCGTCCCAGCGGTTCCGGATGAGCGTGATCTGGCCGGTCATGATGCGAAGCGCCGCTTCAACTGAGAGATGGAACTCCGGTGCCGCAGCCAGACAGAGAGACAGCAGGCTGCGGCGCTCGGTACCGACAATTCGCATGGCCTGCGAAGCCTCGCGCCCTGCGCGAGCCCGGGGGCAAATGTCATAGGCCGGGCTCAAGGTCAGCTGGTTCCCGTTCCAAAATGCGGCATGATTGTGCGCATGATCGTCGGTATTGCCTACCAGTATGTTGAAAGTCATTCGCGCGAACAGCTCGTGCAGGGTCTTTCTGGGCTCGCTAAACCGGGCACGTATCGACTCCGCCAATTCCTGATAGCTCGCATGCGCAGCCATGATTTCATCAAGGCCCAGTATCGTCAGGGCCGAGACGAGCATTCGCCTTGACCAACCGCTGCCGGTTATTTGCCGATCAAAACGTTCGATCAGCAGAACATCCTTGCCAAGTGATTTCGTGAGTTTGACAGACCCCACGTTCAATCCGGCAAGCTCCGCCATCCGCATGGCGATGTATTCCCCCTTCACAACACTGTAGGTGTCATTTGAAGAGGAGAATTTGGCGATGTATTTTCTGTCACCGTCATCGACCAAGGCCTTTGGACGCGCACCGCCGATTGCCGTGCCATGCTGGAGAACCTCGGCCAGCACCGGGATCAGCGGAATACCGTCATTTACGATAGCCGCCGCTTCCTGCAATTCATCGAGAGAAGCCGTACTGGTTTCCCGTGCCGTGTAGTCGCTGGACGATCTCTGAAAATCGAGTCATCCAATGCGATCCGATCCCGATTCCAGCATAAAGGTCAGCTCATCGAGTTCGACACCATCCGCACCCGAGGAGCCCGTCAGTCGGTTGATGATCACACGCCGTCACCATGCATCCGGGGCAGCGTCTCTCAATGCGTTCGCGATCTGAAGTGGAGCGATCGGATCGATCCGCCCCACCCTCAGGGGCAGTTCGGGAGCGTAAAAGCGGAATTGCACCCTCCGCTTCCAGGTAGGATCGGCCATAGTTGAAGACGTAGAACCCTCCATCCCGCTCCAGACGCCCAGCCACGATCGGCTCCGTCGCTTGAGGAAGCCAAACCCAGACGAAGACCTCGTCCGGTGCCCCTCTCTCAAAAATCATCGCTCACCTTGGTCCTCGGCTTTCTGATTTTCCCCGGCACCAACGCCAGCTTTTCGCGAACCCGTTCAAGCTGCGGGACCAATGATGTGGCCTCGGGTTCAAAAAGAGGCTGTCCCACCAGCACGGCCGCTTCAAACACGAAGCCGATATCCACCTGGGGATCCCCTTTCTCGATTTTTTGAAGTGTACTGCGGGCGATTCCAATACGCTCGGCAAGATCGCGTTCAGACATCCGGCGCTCCTTGCGGGCCAGTTTGATCTGTGCGCCCAACAGATCCAGAGCCTGCCGCGTAAGTCTTGAATAGGTCCTGCTCGACATTGCTATGTTCCGCTTAGAGTGACCGCCCCGCGATCATATCATGTCTATTGACCGCCTTGGCACTCATATACGAACCCCCGTTCCACAGTGAAGTGCAACACCCGATGTGGGTGAATGGTGGTCGTATCGACGCATGATGCTGCGAATCGGCCGGATGGCGGCGACAGTCCCTTCGTTGCGAGAAGGAGACCGCCATGCCCGAGGGCCAGCGCCACCTGACCCACCCCGAGAGATGCCAGATCCACGCCCTGATGGAAAGCGGGCTTTCCGGCGGGGCGATCGCCCGCCAGCTCGGGCGCAGTCCGTCATCGGTCCCGCGCGGGATCCGGCGCAACGGCGGAGCCCGGGGCCAGCGGCACGCCCAGGCGCAGCGGCTGGCCGAGGGGCGGCGCAGCGCGGCCCCGTCGGTGCCCAGCAGGATGACGCCGGAGCCGGTGGCGCTGGTGGAGGGGCGGCTGGTGCGGGGCTGGAGCCCGGAGCAGGTCGCCGGCCGGCTGCGCCTGGAGGGCCACCCGGTGGCGGGGCGCCAGTGGATTTACCGGCACGTCCACGCCGACCGCAGGGCCGGGGGCCAGCTCTGGCGGCACCTGCGCCGCCGGGGAAAGAGGCCGAACCGGAAGGGCGGGGCCCACGCGGGCCGGGGCCACATCCCGGGCCGGGTGGACATCCCCGGGCGCCCGGCGCCGGGGGAGGCGAAGGCGCGGGTCGGCGACCGGGAGGCGGACACGATCGTGGGCGCGGGCCACAGCGGCGCCGTGGTGTCGCTGGTGGACAGGGCGTCGAAGTATACCCTTCTCCAGAGGCCCGGCAGGAAGACGGCGGCGGCGGTCGGCGCGGCCATGACGCGCATGCTCGGATCCCTCCCCGTCCACACGGTCACGGCCGACAACGGCAGGGAGTTCGCGGACCACGCGCGGGTGGCCGGGGCGCTCGGCGCTGACTTCCTGTTCGCGCGGCCCTACCACTCCTGGGAACGGGGCCTGAACGAGCACACCAACGGCCTGGTGCGGGGGTACCTTCCCAAGGGCACGGACTTCCGGAAAGTGACGGACGCGGAGGTGAGCGCCGTCCAGGACCGCCTGAACGCGCGTCCGCGCAGGGTCCTGGGCTACCTGACGCCGGCGGAGGCGTTCCTGCGGGCGCGGCCTCCCTGAGGGACCCCCCGTCCGGCCGGATCGTCCCCCACGCGCCGCGGGCCGTCCCGGCGCACCTGTCGGCATGCCTTGCGCCGCCTGGCGGATGGCGCTACGCTCCGATTCGAAGGGACCGGGCCATTCCCGTGCGGAATCAGGGGGGTCGGAGGGCGCGAAAAGCGCAACGCCGGGCCCTTTCCTCCGCTCGGGCTCCGCCCTCGCTCCGGAAAGGGCCCGGCGTTGCGCTTCGGAGTGGCGCCGGGGGAAACAATGAAATTTGGATGGAAAAACCCGTGGAATTCTCTCTTACGTTCGGCGGTGCGAGGATTGTTGTTTTACCGGGATCAATGATAGTCAACACCCGCTTGATGGTTTCGGCGCGGAACCGAAGGTCGAGAGCGCCCAGAATTTCGAGGACGGTGTCCAACGTTGGATTGCGGTGGCCTGATCTTGCCCTATCGGGCACAGGCCATGTTGTGCGCATCAACCCAAGTGGCGAAGACGATCGTATGGTGTCTGACGGTCTGGATGAGCGGGCGCATGGTATGGAGCTCCGCGAATCCCGATCCGCTCACCTATCGGTTGATGTCAGGCATGTCAGGCTGGTCGTTCCGGGTCGATGGCCGCCGACATCCGAGACAGACGGTGTTCGTCGTCCACGACCGTCAGGGTGCAGTCCGAGCCTGTCCAGCGCCACAAAACGATGTTGAAGTCGGTTTCAGATGCCCCCTTCGTAAAGCTTCGGACCAGAAGGCCGGAAAAACCCTCCGCGATGAGGCGACCGGAGAAATCCTGTGTCGGAACCTGATCCCCATTCAACATCTTTACGCGCCAGCCTGAATCGGCAAGTATGCTCTCCGATCGATCCCGTCGTCGAAGTTCATCCGTGTCACGGGTGTCAAAAATCGGCCCGAGATCAGCCCGGTACGATACCAGGACCGTGGGTTGCAGGGCTCCCACCGGGTTGGCTTCACGAAGGGCCCCCGCCGCATCAAGTGCCGTGTAGAGGGCCGGTGTGCCTTTTGCATTGAAGCGGCCGCCAAAACGTTCCGCGCCGTGGCCTGACAGAGGATCCCGCGCATAGACGGGATTTAAGGCACGGTAGAGCGGTCCTGTATAACGCCCGTCGTTCAGCACCATCAAGCAAAGACACCCGCATCCACGGCATCGATGTACGCATGGACCTGCTGGGCTTTGCCGTCCTGCACAAGCTGCATCGCGGTTCGACCGTCAAATCCGGGCAGAGGTTCGGACCGGTACCAGGCATACGCCATGAGTTCCGAGCCAAAGCGCGGCTCGACCTTGTTGAGCACTTCGACGAGTTCCCGGAGACGGCGCTGGGTCTTGTCCGAGTGGATCCGGGTGCGCCGCTGCACGGCGTCCTTGCCAAGGCCCACGGTCAGGGCGATCTCCGCGGTGGACGTGCGCAGGATCGCGGCGATCGTACGGGGTTCAAAGTGTCCGCTGTCTGCGAAGTGCGTGATGGGCATGGCGACTCTCCATCGGTAATTATTCCTCGATATAGCGTCTGTATTGCTGAAATACAAGCGGTCCCGGTCATGGTCTCCCGTGCCGCGGATCGTATTTCGATCGCACTGTTGAAATCTCTGATCGCACGCATGGATGCCATCACCAACAAACGTTTGGCCTTCTTTGCCGCGCTGGCGCGGGATCGGATTGTGTCGCTTCGTGATGACGCCGGTTCGTCGTGACCATTCCCCGCCCTGAAGAAAAAGGTTTTGCGGTGCATTGGACACATTCAAGTCTCTTTCGGTGAGAAGGAATGATCGTCATCTTGCTGGCCAGCGGAGACAAGACATCGCAAAATCGTGACATCCGGGCGGCGCAACGGCTGGCACGGAACCTGTAGGAGGTGACAATGTCCAAAACAATCCCCACGTCTTATGACGTCGCGGAACATCTCCGTACCGCGGATGAGAGGGTGGCCTATGTGGAGGCCTGTCTGGAGGAGGCGCCTTCCGATGCGGTCTTTATCGCCAAAGCGCTTGGTGATCTCGCGCGGGCACGCGGTATGTCGGAGGTTGCGCGCGTGACAGGCCTGTCACGGGAGAGTCTCTATAAGGTTTCGGGCGATCGCAATCTAACGCTGGACGCGGTCTTCAAAGTTCTTGACGCCCCACGTCTTGCCAAAATCGTAACATCCCATGTTACAATCTATGGCAATGTTTCAGTTTGAAACTGTTCTTGCAGGGTTTGTGTCGATGGGGTTGCGGCGCATCCACAGATGCGCCCGCAGGCACCGTCAGCCTCCGGACGACGGGCGGTGGCAGTCCGCACCGACCGGGACTGTGCGCCCGCCGCCGCACCCGTGTCCGGCAAGGGCCGCTATATGCAGTTCCACATGTTCAGCCAATCGAGATTGGCCTGGTCTGACGTAAACAGGGGCAGGGTTTCTTCATGCCCGCACCAGCAGTTGCGGACATCCTGTTGGGTGAGGGGGCTGATCGCGAAGCAGCCGGTTGACCCCTGCGTTACGCCTGACGCGATGCGGCGGCACATGGGTCCATCACGTCTGCGACGGCGGGACGGTCGGGGTCCGGGAGGTCTCCGGGGCGGAGCCTGGGGCGCTTCAGGTCCGCATCCGGGACTTCCGGGACCGCATGGAGCCGTTGCCTGCCCCCGCCCGGGCTTCCGGAGACGCGGAAAGCGGGGACGCGCTGAAGGGCGCGGCGCTGGCCGATGCCGCAAGGGCCTTCGGCCGAGACTTCGGCCGCGGGCCCGGGGGACTGGACGGTGCGCACCCCGATCCCGGCGCGATGGAGCCGCGGCTTCGGGCCAACGCGCTGTCGGGGTCCGCCGGGATCTACCGGGCGGTTCCCGAGGCCAGGGACGCGGAGCTTCCCGCCCCCGGGTGCCCGGGATGCGGGCGGGTGACGAGCGGCGCCGGCGGAAGGTCCCGAAGACCTTCCTGACGCGCGTGGGCGAGGTCACCTTGAGAAGGGCCTACTGTCATTGCCGCCGCCGCGGGGGCAGGGTCCCGCCCGGCGACTTCCCGGAGCTGGAGGGGACGTCGATGTCCCCGGGGGCGGAGCGGATGATCGCGGAGCCTGCGGCAGAAGTGCCAGTCCGCAGGGCGCAGGGCCTCCTCAAGGAGCTTTCGGGCCTGTCGGCAGGCCGTCCGCGCCTTTGGGAGAAGGCCGTCGGGCCTGGCGGGGATGCCGTCCGCTTCGGGCGGGAAGAGGTCGCGCCGGCGGGCGGGGAACGTCCCGAACGGATCCACGCCCCGGTCGACGGCACCGGCGTCCCGATGCGCGGGAACGCGCCCGGGGGCCGTGCGGGCAAGGGGGAGGACGGCCGGGCCGGTGATCCGGGAGCTGCCGCGGCACGCGGAACGGCACGAAGAGGTCGCGGAACGCGTCGGGCACTTCCGCAGAAACCTTCACGGGATGCGCTACGGCGACTATCGCGCGAAAGGCATGCCGGTGGGATCCGGGGTCATCGAGGGAGGCTGCAGGCCGGTGGTCCGCGGGCGCATGGGGAAAGGCGGCGCCCGATGGTCAATGAAGGGGGCCAACAGCATCATGGCGCTGGGGCGCCGCTCGCCCGACAACCGGATGACCGACCTGTTCGACTGGCGCCGGGCCGCCTGAGCGGGATAAATCCGGACACACCCTTCCAAACTGGGACACGGCCCAATCGCTCACAAACTTGAAGCGGCCCGCAATTTCCGCTGTCCTTTATGATGATAGGTTAAGTCCCGAACGTTGGGCGAAATGAAGGGGCCCACAGAGGGACCGAAATAACGACGGCTTCACGCGGCTTTGAGGAAACGCTACAGCTACTGGTATTGCGCACAGGGGAACCTATCTGGATTCTGTATTGTACAGACCCCGGCGGCCCGCGCCGCTCGCAACAATTGCAAACGGAGTACCATCGTGAACACCCAGGCAATTTCCACCTACAATCCAACCCGTGCGATCTGGATGATCGTACTGACTCTGGCTGTCCTGTTCGCGCAGACCGTGATGACCACCGCGAAGACCATACCGGGATCCTTCGCGGAACTGGCCGAACAGGTCAGCCCGGCAGTGGTCAACATCACTACGTCGAAGAGGGTGGCCGCATCGACAGACGCCAATCCGATACTTCCGGAAGGTTCGCCCTACGAAAGGTTTTTCAGGGATTTCCTCGACCGCAACCCGAACCGAAGGGACGTTCCGAGGCGCTCGGATAACCTGGGCGCCGGTTTCGTGATCTCCGGCGACGGTCTGATCGTCACCAACCTGCACGTCATCGAGGCCGCTGACAGG
Source organism: Paracoccaceae bacterium (assembly GCA_965221405.1). GTDB lineage: Bacteria > Pseudomonadota > Alphaproteobacteria > Rhodobacterales > Rhodobacteraceae > JAPOUP01. The sequence goes on from CBDCSE010000002.1 coordinate 223,006, forward strand.
ATTCAGGTCGAGTTCTATTCTGGTGAAACGCTGCCCGCCACGATTGTCGGCCGCGATCCCAATACCGACATCGCACTGCTGAAGGTTGAGAGTGAGACCTCCTTGCCCCACGTCGGCTTCGGAGACAGCGACATCGCCCGCGTCGGCGATTGGGTCATGGCCGTCGGAAATCCGCTGGATCAGGGATTTTCGGTTTCAGTCGGTATCATCTCGGCAAGGAACCGGACGCTTAGGGGCAGTTACGACGACTACATCCAGACCGATGCCGCCATTAACAAAGGCAATTCGGGCGGTCCGCTCTTCAATATGGACGGAGAGGTCATCGGCGTGAACACGGCGATCATCTCGCCCGACGGAGGATCGATCGGAATCGGCTTCGCGATGTCCTCGGCGGTCGTGTCCTCAGTAATCGAACAGCTGAAGGACTTCGGCGAGACAAGACGCGGCTGGCTCGGTGTCCAGATTCAGGAAATCGATGAAGACGTCGCGAACGCGCTCGGAATCGACCAGGTATCCGGTGCGCTTATCTCTGAGGTCATGGACGGTCCGGCACTGGACGGCGGTCTGAAGGCCGGTGACGTGATCATCTCGTTTGACGGCGCAGAGGTTCAGGACACCCGACAGCTTGTCCGCCGCGTCGGTGACACTCCTGTGGGCAAGGAAGTCGACGTTGTCGTATTCCGCGATGGTGAAATGAAGACACTTTCTGTGACGCTGGGACGACGCGAGGCCGTCGAGAGACTCACGCCGGCCAGCGCTCCGGATGACGGTCCTGCCGAGGCGGATGTACTTGGGCTAACAGTATCCGCCATAACGGACGAACTCCGCGAGGAACTCGGACTGGCCCAGGATATCGAGGGATTGGTGGTCAGCGAGGTCGATCAAATGGCCGCCGCCTATGACAAAGGCCTCCGCAGCGGTGACGTGATCACAGAGGTCGGACAGGAGAAAGTCCTGACCGTAACCGACCTTGAGGATCGCATTTCCGAAGCGAAGGAGGCGGGCAGGAACTCAATCCTGCTTCTGGTGCGGCGTGATGGTTCACCGATGTTCGTCGCCCTTCCCCTAGGCTGAGGAACCCGGAAACGGACAGGGTGCCCATTCGGCACCCTGTCGCCCTGTCCCCCGGCGCGATCCACCGCAATGAACGGATCGCACGGCCGTCACCGCGCTCTTGACCGCCTGATAACCGCGCGTCGATCTCGCGCAACTCACCCGATTTATCCTGCCGGAACCTGGGAACTGCGGCGTCCGGGCCGGGCGGATCAACCACCGGAACCCACGCCGAGCCGGTTCTTCACCGTAGGGACATTCAGGGATTCGGCGAAACTCGGAACCGCTGTGCGGTCAAGCGACGGGCAGCGCATGCGGTGTTGCCCATCACTTGGTGGCAGCGATAACATCCGCATCGGCTCATTTTGAAGTCGACGCGCGAATACGGATTCGCGTAAACAAACGTCGCTTCGGGCGATACCCCGGTCGATATCGAAGGATAGGTTGGTCGGACAGGGCAGAAGGAACGCCGACTTGTTTATTTCCGTCTTCGACATGTTCAAGGTGGGTATAGGCCCATCTTCCTCCCATACCATGGGACCGATGGTGGCGGCGGGGCGCTTCCTGGACATGCTTCGGGCAGCTCCATTTACGTTCAGGGCGCTGAGAGTGACACTCTACGGCTCGCTGGCGTTCACCGGTACGGGCCATGCGGCCGATCGAGCGACGATTCTCGGTCTCATGGGTTTCCGACCCGAAGATTACGACGCGGACGCCGCTCGCGAGGCTCTCGCCGAAGTCGCGACGACCCGGACGGTGCGGCCTGACGGACTATCGGAGCTTGCCTTTGACCCGGCCATGGATCTGGTCTTCAACTTCGATGGCCCACTGCCCGGCCATGCGAACGGAATGTTCTTCGCAGCGCGTGACGCCCAGGGCGATGAGATTCTGCAGGAAACCTATTATTCTGTCGGCGGCGGCTTCGTTTTGACATCGGCGGAACTGGGAGCCGGGGAAAACGCGGATGACGGGCCTACGGTACCCTATCCTTTCAGTTCCGCGTGCGAGATGCTGGAGACATGCGCCGCCCATGGCAAATCCATTGGCGCACTGAAGCGCCTCAATGAACTGACCCGAATGACACCGGAGGAGCTGGACGGCGGACTTGCCCGAATCTGGCAGGTCATGCGCGAGTGCATGGATCGGGGCCTCCAAACGGAGGGTGTGCTGCCGGGCGGACTGAAAGTGAAACGCCGCGCCGGACATATTCACCAGAAATTAATGGACGAGCGCGGCATGAACCTGACGGCACCACATACCGTGAACGACTGGATCAGCGTCTACGCAATGGCGGTAAACGAGGAAAATGCCGCCGGTGGACAGGTCGTGACCGCGCCGACGAACGGCGCGTCCGGCGTCGTACCCGCGGTCATCCGCTACTGGCTTGACCATGTGCCCGGCGCGATACCATCGAAGGTCGGTGAGTTTCTGCTGACGGCCGCGGCGATAGGAGGCCTGATCAAGTATAACGCCTCGATCAGCGGTGCTGAATGCGGCTGTCAGGCGGAGGTGGGAAGTGCGTCGGCCATGGCGGCGGCCGGACTTTGCGCTGTGATGGGCGGCACGCCGGAACAGGTGGAAAACGCGGCCGAGATCGCGTTGGAGCACCACCTTGGGATGACCTGTGATCCGGTTATGGGACTCGTTCAGGTTCCCTGCATCGAACGCAACGGACTGGGTGCGATCAAGGCGGTCAGCGCGGCATCGCTTTCGCTGCGCGGCGACGGAACGCATCTCATACCGCTGGATGCCTGTATAGCGACCATGCGGCAGACCGGAAACGACATGCATGAGAATTATAAGGAAACCGCTCTGGGCGGACTTGCGGTGAACGTCCCCAACTGCTGAGTGACCTTGCCGAGCGGGGATTGCGACAGGGTGTGGCCTGCGGTCGGCCCGCGGCTTTTTGTAAGCCGCACCATGTCCTTTCCACACATGAGGCACTTGCCCGACGTCCCGGCAAGCGGAGCCTCCAGCGCCTTGACGTGGCGGTGGTTCTGCCGAAGCGGGTTCTGAAAGCGGAACTTCCTTCCGGCCCGAAACACCTGCGTCCACTGCCAGTCCCGCTCGCCGCCTCACGTCCACTGCCGGGGCATCGAGGTCGATGATGTCAACGTCACCGAACCAGGTCGTGCGCGTCAGGGTGGACTTGTCCGACCCGTTCGGGCTGGCGACGACGAGAAGGTTCAGTAATGAGGTATGTCAGTCAGGTCGTAGTCGTTTTTCTTCGCGAGCCAGAACACCTGTTTGAGGAGCAGTTTTCCGAGCTTGATCCCGCGCCTTTCAGGGCTGACCCTGAAGGTGCAGACCTTCAGGCATGATGCACTTACGGGAAACGGTAACGCCGCGCCTTTTTCAGGAACTCGCAGACGGGCAGCGAAATACGGCGATAGCCGCCCTGCCAGTTTCGGAGCCATCGCTGACGGAGTTTGCTCTTTTTTTCGGAGACTTCCTGTTGGTCAGACCAGACCATGACGCTGAAATTCCCGTTCCGAGCGGCGACAAGCTTTGCGAAATGCGGCTGCTGCTCCTGGAAGAAGGGCACTGCTTTCGCGATCAGGCTCTTTCGTCTTGCAATGCGGGCACGAACCTCCCACGCGAAGGCCTTGATGGCAGTTCGCTATCCGCGTTGGTTCAGATGTTCATTCAGATAGTCGGCCCTGGGATCGGGGTAACGCTGATCCCCGAAATGGCACGCGAGGTTGAGACGCGCTCGGCCCCGGTCGCGGTTTCGGAATTCGCCGCAGCAACCTGCGCCAGTCCCGGAGCATCGGCATGATCTGGCGCATGGCCAGCCCCATAGGTGTGCGACTGGCGCGTATCTCGGAAGTGGTCCGGGATGCGGGCCTTGAATTGCGGGTAACGTCAGTCGGCCAGGTAAGGCACCCTGATTTGGGGGGTGCGGTCTTCGAGCGATGGCTTCAGCCATCCATAACCGTTGCCAGCCGCGCAACGCGCCACGGCTGTTCGCCGCTAGGAACAGAGGCAAGCAATTGACGGGTATACGGCAGCCCGGGAGCGGATAACAGGGCAGCGGTAGGCCCCGCTTCCACTTCGATACCGTGGCGTATGACAATGGTGCGATCCGCAATGCGCTGCACCACCCCAAGGTCGTGGCTTATGAACAGGAGACCCAGGCCATCGCGATCGCGCAGCTTGGTGAGAAGTTCAAGAACCTGCGCACGAACCAAGACGTCAAGCGATGCCACCGCCTCATCGCAGACCAGAAATCGCGGGTCCGCGGCAAGGGCGCGGGTAATGGCGGCGCGCTGCAGTTGACCGCCCGAAAGCTGGTGCGGTCGGCGCGCTGCAAGTGCGGGGTCAAGTCCCACATCTTCAAGAAGGCTTTCCGAGGCTTCCTTGAGCGCCCTTCCCTCCAATCCACGAAGGCAGCGTAAGGGATGACTGAGGGCGCGCGCGATCGTCTGACGTGGATTAAAACAGGTCAGAGGATCCTGGAAAACCATCTGAACCGCGCGCCGGTCTCTCGCGAAATCAAGGGTTTTGCCACCAACCGTCACGCGCCCCAGATCCGCCCGTTCCAGCCCTACGGCGATACGGCCGAGCGTCGTCTTACCAGATCCGGACTCCCCGATCAGACCAACGATTTCACCCGGGCTGACCTTCAGGGACACGCCACCCACGGCCTGAACCCGGCCACCACCCCGTACGGCAAAGCTGCGATGGATGTCGTCGAGCACCAAAGCATCCCTTCTGAAAGCCATCGACACGTTGTCATTCCCCGCACCGGCTTCTTTCGTGAATGGCAGGGACGCCGCGACGAGGCGGGCGGTATAGTCCGCACTTGGTGACTTGGTGATCTGCCGCGCCGCGCCCTCTTCCTGTGTCCTTCCGTTCTTGAGGACGATGATCCGGTCACCGATGGATGCGGCGACGGCAAGATCATGGGTAACGAAGATGATCGCGATACCGCGCTCATCCACGAGCCGCAGCAGGAGATCGAGGATCTGGGCCTGAACCGTTGCATCAAGAGCGGTCGTGGGCTCATCGGCCAGAAGAAGGACCGGGTCACCGACCAGAGCCGCGGCAATCGCGATCCTTTGTTTCTGACCGCCCGAAAGCTGATGCGGATAGAAGCGGGCCCAGTCCTTGGCTTGCGGTTCGGTACGCGGCAATCCAACCGCATCAAGCAACTCTTCGGTGACCCCGCGCGCCTCGGTGCGTGATATCGTGCGGTGCGCGCGAACAACCTCATCAAGCTGTGCACCTATGGTCAGGACCGGGTTAAGGCTGGCACCCGGGTTCTGAAATATCATCGCGATCTGGCGTCCCGCAACCCCTTGACGATCAGCGTTCGACGCAAGAAGGTTGCAGTCGCGCCCGGCCAGTCGCATGTCGCCCAAAACCTTGGCATCGGGCGGAAGGAGACCCGCAATGGCATGCAGTATCGTGCTTTTGCCAGATCCGCTCTCGCCGATCAGTGACAGAACCTCACCGGGCGAGACCGTCAGCGACAGATCGGCAACCGCCCGTTCGGACCCGGGAAAGGCCACCGAAAGGCCATCGAGTGTCAGCACCGGTTCCGTCATCGCCGCCCCAGAATGCCCAGGCGTCGCGCCAGCCCGTCGCCTGAAAGGGTGACCGCCAGTACCGCCATGGCGATGGCAATGCCTGGCAGGATCACGAGGTAAGACGCGGTTCGCAGAAGTGCGCGCCCGTTGGCCACCATGCCGCCCCAACTGACAAGGTTGGGGTCGGAGAGACCCAGAAACGCCAGCGCGCTTTCCACCAGAATGGCCTCTCCCACCGTGATCCCAATCAGGGCCACCACGGGCTGCAGCGCCCCCGGCAACACTTCGAGAAATGCGATGGCGAGCGGTCTGCGGCCCGCGAGCCGAGCCGCATCCACATAGTTGGAGCCCTTCAGCCGCAATACCTCTGCACGGACAAGCCTTGCGGTCGGGGGCCAGGAGGAGATGCCGATGGCGATAACCACATTAGCCGCCGACGCTCCCAGAACCGAGACGAGCGCAAGGGCCAACAGGAACGTGGGAACCGTCTGGAACGCCTCGGCGATCCGCATCAGCGCGTCATCGATGATCCGCCCGGAAAATCCGGCCAACGTTCCCACCAGAATGCCAACGCTGATCGCGGCGGCCGCGGCTGCGGCACCCACCGTCATCGACACGCGCGCGCCATGCGCCAAACCGGCAAGCACACTGCGCCCGAGGTGATCGGTTCCAAGCGGAAAGCGCGGATCGGTGAAGGGCGGCGTGAGGGGACGCGCCACCATGTTCAGCGGATCGCCCGGCGCGATCAGATGCGCGCAAAGCGCCATCACCGCCATGACCAGAAGGACAAGGCCACCGATCAGACCCCCATAAAAGCGTCCTGGCCTCACGTCACTTCCCCGGCGTCAAGCCGGACACGGGGGTCAAGCAGGCCATATGCCAGATCGACGGCGATATTCACGACGACGACAAGCAGTGTTCCAGCCAGAAGGATCCCGGCCAGAAGCTGAAGGTCGCGCTGGCTGACCGCCTCGAAAGCGAGCGCACCCAGTCCGGGGATCGAGAAGACCGTTTCGATCACCACGGATCCGCCCAGAAGCGTACCCGACTGGAGCCCGATCATCGTTACCACGGGCAAGAGCGCGGGCCGCCCGATATGGCGCAGAACCACCCGACGCTCTGGCACGCCGCGGGCGCGGGCGGCCAGCACCCAGCCGCTTTCACCAACCTCGATCATCGCGCCGCGCATCAGCCGGACATAAAGCGCCAAATATGTCAGCGCGAGGGTGAAAACGGGTAAGATCAGATGACGAGCCACATCAAGCGTCGCGCGGACCGGGCCGTAATCGGCGTCGAGCGTCGACAACCCGCCGATGGGCAGCCAACGCAACTTGACGGCAAAAAGGATGATACCGAGGAGCCCCAGCCAGAAGCCCGGCGTTGCGTTCAGGATCAAGGCACCAATAGTGATGCCAGCGTCCAATGCCCCACCCTTGCGCATGGCCGCGATCCCGCCAAGAAGCACGCCCATCGAGGCGGACAGCAGGATCGCCGATATCATCATCAGAAGCGTGTTCGGCAGCCGTTCGAGTATCACGGCGCTGACGTCCCGCGAAAATGCAATGGAATAGCCCAGATCGAACTGCGCAAGCCGAGTCGCATAAGTCAGAAACCGCGCGCCCGGACCGTCACCGATTCCGTAGCGGTCGCGCAGTTCCGCGGCGAGACCCGCGTCCCCCGCGCCGAGACCTGCAAGATAGGCATCGACCGCGTCGCCCTCGGCCAGTTCCAGCAATCCGAACACGCCGATCGTCACAAGGATCAGAACAGGGATGGCCTGTACGATCCGCCGAAACAGAAAAATCGCGAAGCGCGCCGCCCCTGAAGGCGACCCGTAATTGGTGTCCCCGGGCGTGTCAGGCCCGGATGTCATCACTGATTTGCGGCGATCCAGGTATCGGTCCAGCCTGACGTGGCCCAACGCGGGTTGTTCGCAACGTTCCGAACCTCGTCCCGTGCCACCGTTATGAAGGTAAAATGGGTCAGGAAAAGGATGGGCAGATCTTTCTGTGCCAACCGCTGAAAGTCCTTGTAGACTTCGGTGCGCGCTTCCGTATCCAGTGTCGAGATGCCTTGTGCGATGATATCGTTCATCTCGGCGCTGTCATATCCCCACTGGTTGGCGAAGGGCACACCGGCATCAAGACCGCCCTGATAAAGGATCGTCGTGGAAATCGCGGGGTCGTTGCGCCAGACGGGAGAGCCGATTGCAATGTCGTAATCATGCTCGGTATAGACGGCCGCGATGTGGCCGCCGGGGTCGGCTGTGACAATCTCGACCTCGATACCGACGGCTGCTAGGGCCTGACGCACGTAATCACCGGTGTCCCGCGTCTGCTGGAACCACGGAGCGGGGCGCAGTCTCAGACTGAAGCGGGTGCCGTCCGCGCCGCGCGGATATCCCGCCTCGTCCAGCAGTTCTTCGGCACGGGCCGTGTCGAACGGGTATGTCATCGTATCATCGGTGTAGAAGTCCCGAGCCGTTGGCGGCACCGGACCAGTGGCCGGAGTCGCGTAGCCAAGAAAAACGACATCCACGAGGAAATCCTGATCGATCGCATGGGCAATGGCCTGGCGGACCAATGGATTGCCCAGCTCCTCGCGCCGGTGATTGAAGTCCAGCGTGATGTTATAGGTGATCCCCTCATATCCACCTGGGATGACGCTGATCCCGTCGATGGCGTCGAGACGCGCCATATCCGTCAGCGGCACTGCGGAGAATGCGGTGACGTGGATGTCGCCCGTCTCTAGCGCCGCCGCTTTGGCACCCGGATCGGGCAGAACGCGATAGACGATCTGGTTAAGATAAGGCTGACCGTCCTGCCAGTAGTTTTCGTTCCGGGTAAGGCGATAAAACTCGCCGGGTTTATGTTCGGCGAAGATGAAGGGTCCGGTTCCGACAGGTGCTACGTTGTAGGGTGTCTCGTCCAGATCTTCGCCCTCAAGCAGATGCGCAGGCAACACTGCCGTCACCGCAGGCAAGGCATTTTCGATAAGCTGGCCCGGTGTCGGTTCGGAAAACCGCAGGATGGCCGTCGTGTCATCCGGTGCCTCGACCGCATCAAGATTGCGGAAGATCTGGCGACCGATATTCTGCTTCTGCTTCCAGACCTGCATGGCGGAAAAGGCCACGTCGGCGGAAGTGAATGGCGTTCCGTCGGACCATTTAACGCCCTCCCGAAGGCTCAGCGTAAAGGACAGACCATCATCCGATGCCTCCCAGCTTTCGGCCAGAAGGGGTCGCAGCCCGGTATCATAGTCCATCTCCGCCAGCGGTTCGACGATCTTCGATGAGATATAGAACACGCCGTTCGATGCGACGATGGCTGGATTGAGGTTGCGCGGTTCCGTGTCGTTGGCGACAACCAGCGTACCGCCAGAGACGGGCGTATCCTCAGACAGGGCCGGCCCTGAAAATAACGCAGAAGCCATAAGTATCGCGGGCAATCCGCGGAACAGTTCCTTGGGCAGATAAGTCATTTGAGTCTCTCCTGTTCAGGGGAACATTGAAGGACGGTACATGCGCATCACCAGCGCACCATTCCCGCATCGACGTTGACGGTCTGTCCGGTCATCCAGCCTGCATCCTTGGAACACAGGAACGACACGACAGACGCAATCTGCTCGGGCTGACCCTTACCGGGCATGGCCTGAAGCATTTCGACAAAGCCGAATGCTTCGTTATGGGGGCTTGCCTTGACCCCGTCGCTTTCGGTCAGGCCGGGCGAAACCGCGTTGACGTTGATCCCGTCCTTGCCCACTTCCGTGGCAAGGGACCGTGTGAACCCTATTACCCCGCCCTTCGCGGCGACATAGGCCGCCATGTTGGGTGTGCCCGCAAAGAACGTGTTCGACGCGATATTGACGATGGTGCCCTTTCGGCCCGCAGCGCGCATCATATCGGTCGCCTTTCGGCAGGTCAGGAAGACGCTGGTCAGATTGACATCGATGATCTTGCGCCAGTGATCGAGGTCAACATCGTCCCATGCGATGAACGGCACGATCGCGGCGTTGTTTACAAGGATATCGGGCGCTCCGTCTCGAGCCGCACCTTCGATCAACGCATCGACTGCCGCAGGATCGGACACGTCACAGGCTACCCCTACAGCCCCATGACCGATATCGGCAGCCGCGGTCTTGGCACCACCTTCATTGATATCAGCAACTACGGCGCTGGCGCCATCTTCGGCGAGCCGCTTGGCAATGGCCTTGCCGATGCCTTGCGCCGCACCGGTGACGATTGCGGATTTCCCGTCGAGCTTTCCTGACATGTGGTCTGTCTCCCCTCGTATGTCTTTCGTTTGTTCAGTGCTCTGCATCGAGACGGGCCTGAACCGCCGCTAGACCCGCGGCGATATCAACGGCCACCCCGTTAGCAGCCAAGGCACCGCCCAGCGCAGCGGCAGCGACATGCGCAAACATCGGTTGCGCGGTCGGCCCCATATGGCCGATACGGATGAGCTTGCCCAGGGTTTCGCCTCGGCCCGCCGAAAGGCTGACGCCATAACGCGCGCGGGCTTCGGCGATGATCGGGCCGGCGTCGGTCCCGCCCGGCATCTTTACCGCCGTGCAGGTGGGCGAGGCAATCTCTTCCCGAGCCGGCCATATGTCGATGCCCATTGCCCGCACACCGTCACGCGTTGCCGCAGCCGTCAGCGCATGGCGCGCCCATACGGTTTCGGGTCCCTCGTCAAGAAAGCGGTCCAGCGCTGCGCCCAATCCGTTGATTTCAGCCACCGACGGGGTGAATGGAAAGGGTCGGCCTGCCTTCCAAGCGTTCTTCCAGTCGATAAAGGACAACATCGAGGCAAAAGGTGCGTCCTTGTTCGCCTCCATCTTGGCCCAAGCGGCGTCAGACACCGCGGCAAGCGTCAGTCCCGGCGGGCAGCCCAGACACTTGTTCGGACCGGTCACGTAGATCGCGGCGAGACAGGCGTCGGGCGAGCTCTTCATCCCGCCCCAAGAGGATACCGCATCAACGATCAGAAGCGCACCCGCCTGCGCGGCCACGGCCCCGATTGCATTGATGTCGTTCAATGTGCCCGAGGGCGTATCGTGATGGCAGACCGCGACGACCCTCGTCTCGGGATGCGCCTTCAAATGCTCCCGCACCGCCTCTGGATCGATGCAGTCGTCATAAGCGACCTCGATCTCATCGACACGCGCGGCATAGCGCGAGGCCCAGTAGCCGAACCCTTTACCATAGACGCCCGAGGCTAGGTTGAGCACTACATCGTCCTTGGCGATCAGCGACGCTGCGGCGGCCTCGAGGCCTAGCACAGGTTCGCCTTGCAGGATCACCGGCGGCTCGTCCGTTTCCATCGCCTTTTGCGCCTTGCGGGCCACGGCCTCGTAATAGGCCTGAAACGCCGGGTCGTAGTCATAGAGAACCGTCGCCCCCATGGCGCGAAGCACTTCGGGATAGGCATCCACCGGTCCGGCGGTCAGCGTGAAGGCAGGTGGTCGTGTCTCGGGGTAACGCATGGCAGCATCCCTTAGCTATAGGCGTTCACGCCGATTCGGTAATTCTGGAAACTCTCCATATCGTGGGAAAAGAGCACTTCCGCGCCGGTCTCTTCCTCGATCTTCTTGAGCTTCTTCATGCTTTCGACGCCAGCGATCGGATCTATATGGAAGCCCGCGTTGATCCGTTCTTCGTAGCTTCTGCGTGTATAGGCCGCGTCCAACGTAAGGAGCATTGGTTTGCGGTTCGCCAGTTCTAAATAAAGTGAGTAATGACCGATCGCGTGACCGGGGGTAAAGATCAGCTTCACACCCTTGGCCAGTTCCACATCGCCATCGACAAACTCGTACTTCGTGTTCGCCGATGACTGCCCTGCGGTAAGCTGGTCCGCCATCCCCCGCGCCTCGGCGGCTTCGGCGTTGAAGGTCATGTCCGAGTAGCCCAGCACCTCGAACGGCTGCGGAGTCGCCGACTGGGCCAACTCGTCCTTGTGGCAAATCTTCTTCGCGTGGGGGAAGAACTTGTTCCCGCCCACATGGTCGAAATGGAAGTGACTATTGAAGACCACGCCGATGTCCTTGGGCTCCATCCCAAGAAGCTCGAGCGCGCCCGGAATCGTCTGTTGCTCGGTCTGGATCGGTTTCTCGAAGGGCAGAACCTTCTGGACATGGTCATAGTCATAGCCGGTATCGACCAGGAAGTTGCCTTCGGCATGTTCGATCAGAACCGAATAGACGGGAAAGCGGACCTCGCCCCCCGGTCCCTTGTTCCACCAGATGTGGAACCCGTCGAGGACCAGAGATCCTCCATCGAGCAGGTAAACCTTGGTTTCGGTCATGATCTTTCTCCCTGTTTTTTTGGGGCGTCAGCGTGCCCCGCGTTCGTATGGTAACCCAAGTGCCGCGGGCAGGCGCGCCTTGCGGCCCCAGATGACAAGCACCAGCATGACGGCGGCGAAGGGAAGCATCTGGATCACATCCGTTGGAACGTTCGAGCCAGCGACCTGAAGTGCGGTGGTCAGCGACAATGCCGCACCAAAGATCAGCGCACCGATTAGGACCCAGACCGGGCGACCCCGGGCCAGCATCGCCAGAACGATCCCGATGAACCCTGCCCCACCGGTCATGAACGGGATGAATAACCCTGCCGCGACATTGGCCATATACGCACCGCCGAGGCCCGCCATGGCGCCAGTGAACAGGACCGCGGCCATGCGGATCAGAACCACATGACCGCCCGCCACATCCAGTGCGGCCGGTTTCTCGCCCGCCGCGCGCAGTGTCAGGCCAAGGTTCGTGCGGCGGTAGGCCCAAGCGAGGACTATCACACCAATCAGCGCGAGATGGACCATCGGATGGCGCCCGAACAGGGACGGCCCGATCACCGGCAGATCGGTGAGTATCGGCAGATCAATCCGCGAAGGGGCGGGCAGGCGCGGGTAGGTTCGCGAAAACTGGAAATGGTGCAGAAGCGATGTCAACCCCTCGGCCCCCAGTGTCAGGCCAATGCCGACAACGATCTGGTTCAAACCAATCCTCACACAGAGAAGCGCCATGAGCGCCGCAACGATCATGCCCCCCGTCATGCCGCCCATAAAACCCAGCCAGATGTTTTCAGTACTCCACGCCGTCAGAAAACCGAGGTAGGCACCGAAGATCATCATCCCCTCGATCCCGATATTCAGGACACCGGCTTTTTCCGACATCTGCTCACCAAGGCCCGCAAGCAGAAGCGGGATACCGGCTACAATTGCGCCGGTCAGCAGCGACGACAGAAAGGCAGCTGTCAGCAAGGCTTCCATGGCTCACCCCCCTCCCTTGCGGCGGCGGTGATCCAGCCATTCGGCGAGCCCCAAGAAGATCAGCAGAGTGGCAACCAGAACAAGGGTGAAATCCTGTGGAACGCCCACCCGCCGTGCCGCACTTTCCGAACCGATCAGAAGCACGGAATAAAAGAAGATCAGGATGATGGACCCGATCCCGTGAAAACGGGCAAGGAAGACAAGCGGGATCACCATCAACCCGTAGGCGGGATTCCAGTCGGCGCGCACGTTGCCATTCACACCCAGAATCTCCGAGGCGCCCGCAAGTCCAGTGAAGGCCGCAGAGATCGCGAAGACCGCAACGGTCAGGCGCGGAACCGATAGTCCCGCGTGAGCGGCCGCGTGGGGGTTGGCGCCAACTGTGCGAAGCTTCAGGCCAAATGCCGTCCGGGTCATCACCACATGGACCAGCAGCACTGCGGCGACGGCCCAGATGAGGCCGGTTGAGATCGTGCTGTCGAACAGGCGCGGCAGCCGGTCCGAGACGGGGATCGTGCGCGTCTGCGGGACGGTGGTTTCCGAATCCAGGAAGACCAGTTTCACTAGAACATTCGCAAGCGAAACACCTAGAAAGGTCATCATCAGCGTCGTGATAATCTCGTTCACGCCCTGATAGGCGCGCAAGAGAGCCGGAAGAACCGACCAGACAGCTCCGACCAGCCCGGCCAGTGCGAAACCAACCAAAAGGACGAACCATCCGGGCAATACGCCAAGTAATGCGGGTGCCAGAGCAGCCGAGGCAACAGCCCCCAGAAGGAACTGACCGTCGACGCCCAGGTTCCAGATGCCCGCCCTGAACGCCACAATCAGACCTGCGGCCAGAAACAGAAGCGGGGCCATTCGCGTCAGCGTCTGTTCCAACCCCAAACCGGAGAACAGGCCACGCTCGATCACGAATATATAGTAGGTTATTGGGTTGGTCCCGAACGCGATAAGGATCAGTCCGGAGGTCACGACTGCGGCAACTATCGGGCCAAGCGTCATTACCACGAAACGTGCCGACCGTGCCTCTCTTTGAACCTCGGTCGGCCCTTCGGAATGTGTCGCGGCGATCTGTGCATCACTTGCAGTCATGCATCCACCTCGGCGGGTGCCTCACCCACCATAAGACGGCCTATGGCGGCGCGCATCTCCGACGGACGGTCGGCATCGTTATCCAGAACGCCGCAGATACGCCCGCGATCCATCACGGCGATCCGGTCTGCCAGTTCGAGCAGTTCGTCGAGATCGGTCGAGATCAGCAAGACGGCCATTCCGCCCTCGGCAATGTCGCGAATGCGCTGACGCGAGGCTGCGATATTCTGCATGTCTAATCCATAGGTTGGCTTGTTGAACACGACAACCTTTGCCGCACCGGACAACTCGCGGCCCAGCAGGACTTTCTGGATATTGCCACCAGACAGATACCCGATGGGTGTCGCTTCTCCCGGCGTCCGGACGGAAAACCGCTGAATCAGATCACGGGCATGGGCGGCAATTCGGGTGGGTCGTTCAAGCCCATAGTTCCAGAACGGAGGCGCGCCTATCTCCTTCAAAACCGTATTCTCGGAGACCGCAAATAGGCCAACAGAGCCTTCCATCAGGCGATCATCGGTCAGATATCTCAGCCCAAGTTCGCGCCGCTTACCGACGCTGTCCCGCGTGACGTTCCGCCCCTCAAGCTCGACTATGCCCGCCGTTACCGGACGTTGTCCGGAAATTGCCTCGGCCATCTGTTTCTGGCCGTTGCCATCGATCCCGGCCACGCCAAGGATTTCTCCGGCAAACACCTCCAGCGAAATATCCGACAACGCCATTTCCTCGACCCCGCCCCGGGTCGAAAGGCCCGAGACCTTCAGACAGCACGCTCCGCGCGGACGGCTTGGGCGGGCCATAGGAGGCGCGCCGATATCGCTGAAGCCGAACATGAGCCGCACCATTTCGTCCACGGCGTCTTTCTCCGACATCGTACCAAGGGCGTCCGGCGAGATTTCTCCGGCAAACCGGCCTTGTTTCAACACGCTGATCCGGTCTCCAAACCGGTAGGCCTCTCCCAGCTTGTGGGTGATGAACACGACCGCCAGCCCACGCTCGGCCAGACGCCGCATCCGTTCGCCCAACTCGTCGGCGCCACACGGCGTCAACATCGACGTCGCCTCATCCAGAATCAGGACGTGGCTGTCGCGTAGAAGCGCGCGCGCAATCTCGATCTGCTGCTGTTCGCCCAGGGACAGATCACCGATGATGGCATCCAGCGGAACCCGCAGACCAAAATCACGCCGGAGTTCCGCGATACGCTCCTCGATCACGGCACGCGGTGGCCTGTGCCACCATGCATCGCCTAAAACAAGATTCTCAAAAACCGTAAGGGTCGGCACTAGCATAACATGCTGGAACACCGTATTGATGCCTGCCGCGATACTTTCGAATGGGGACGTGAGCGACACGGGCGCGCCGTTTACCGTCAGATGTCCCTCGTCAGGCAGTTGAAGACCGGCAAGCATTCCAACGATTGTCGACTTGCCGGCTCCGTTCTCACCCAAAAGGACGCGCACTTCGCCCGACCGGATCCCCAGTGAGACATCGTCAACGGCCACGACGCCGGGAAAGCGTTTGGTGACATTGACGAGCCCCACGGCCTCCACCGCCCTTTCAGGGAGCGGAGCAAGGGGCGTCCGGGCGAGGTCGCGCATCCCCTTTCTTACTCGGCCAGCGTCACAAGAGCGCGCACTGCTTCTGCGTCAAAGATCGGATCCATGCTCATGCTGCCCGACACGATCTCGTCTCGCAGGGCCATGATCTCGGTCCAAACGTCGTCAGGAACCTGCGGTGTTTTCAGAAGCTTGACCGAGTCGCCCGCAAGGCTGATCGCGTAGCTTTTGGTACCGAAGGTCCCGGCTTTCAGATCGGCGATCATTTCAGAATACACTGGCGTCATGTCCCAGACGACCGAGGTCAGAAGGTGCCCGGTATCAAGTGAGGACTTGTCGCCGATCACGTCGATGAACAGAACGTCCGACCCGTCGGTCGCCGTGTTGGTTTCAATCGCCTGAATCATACCGAAGGACGATCCGTTGCCTTGACCAAAGATGATGTCCGCGCCGGCAGCGATCACCGAGGTCGTCACCCGGTTACCGCCCGCTGCGTCGGAATAGGCCGCGGGTCCGATAACCGCGTAGAGCACGTTCACATCGGCATTCTCGGCCCGCACGCCTTGGGCGAACCCGGCGGATTGAGAGTTCCACGAAGGCGGTTCGCCCGAAACCACAATCCCGACGGTGCCAGTTGTCGTCATCTTTGCCGCCATCCGGCCTACGAGATAGGCCCCTTCGTGCCCGGACAGAGTGTAGTCAGCGATCAGGCCCTGCTTCAGTGCGTCCGGGTTGTCGACGATGGCCACCGGCACGCCCGTCTCCTCAGCTATCTCGGGACCGGCGGTATTGTAGCCCGACGCGTGCGCGATCATCAGGTCCACGCCTTCGGCCGCAAGCTCCCGCATCGGCGCACGGACGTCACCGTAGCCAAGCCCGTCAGCCACCACGATCTCGAGCCCCATGGCCTCGGCAGCGGCCCGGGCCGCGTCGACGCCCTGTTGATTCCAGCCAAAGTCAGTTCCCACTTCTGGGGTCAGAACGGCTATGGTATCAATGTCTTGGGCAACAGTGCCCGATGCGGCGACGATCGCCGCAAATGACATGGAGCAAAATAGATGTTTCATTTGTCAGGTCTCCCTCTGTTGGGTTGTGTCAGATGCCGCCTTGGGGCGGTTCTTTTGGGTCTTCTCTGCTCTCTGGCTGGCGCGATGGCGCTGGCCGAAGGAAATGTCTACGTGCCCTATTCGGGAATCATCAAAGGCACCGAGGATGCCGAACGGGTGCGGCTTTCGGTATCGAACGGGACCGGCGACGCGATGACCTGCACCGCGACCCTTGCGCATTGGTATTCCGAGGATCTGGGTCAGGCGGCTCCGGGCACTTCGCTTGAGGTGACGTTGTGGCATGACCCCGAAACGGGTGTGACCAACCTTATGAACGCAACCGACGACCGCATGCCGATCGAGGCGATCTGGTGCGGTGCGGCGGGCAATCTGACCGCCACTCGCGGACGCATCGCCCTCCCCTTCGCCGCTGGCCCCGCACCTGAGCAGATCACGCGGAACTGCAAAGCCAGTTCCGATGGGCGTTTCGCTTGCGGAGAAGCCGAAGGCTGACATCGGATCACATGCCCCGATGCGCCTTAAGGAGGTCAAGTATGCGCTCGTATTCGGCGACGACATCGGGCTGATCGGCAATCGTCGCCACACCGACGTCCGCGAAACGGGTCATCATGTCGGCTTGCTCTCCATCGCTGAACCTGTGGATCTCACCACCGTTTTCAACCCAGGCGCGATTGGCGCGTTCGACATTGGCGACCCCCCAATCGAACACAGCCTCTTCGGCGGCGCGACCGGCAGCACGGATCGCTTCCCGCACCTCAGGACTCTGGTTTTGGAACCACATCTCGTTGACCAGCGTCATCGACACGAGATGGGAAAAGTTCAGATCGGTCACGTGCCGTGCGGTGTCGTAGAACTTGAATGCCGTCAGGATCGGCATGCCGGCCAACATCCCGTCGATTCCGCCGGACTGAAGCTGCGGGGTGACTTCCGACAGCGCAAGGGGCGTTGGGATCGCGCCGATTTCCTTCATTGGCTCCATCTGCAGGGGCGAGGCGAAGGTGCGCACCTTCAGCCCGCTGACACCAGACAGTTCGGTCACGGGTTCGCGCGTCAGCATCAGCATCGGCGAGTTGTAAATCGCGCCGATCACCCGAACTCCCTTGTCGAGATAAAGCGTCTCAAGGTGATCGCGGAACTCCGGGTTATGGATCACCGCGGCAACTTCCTCGGGCGATTGGAACAGGCCGGGGACATCAAATGCCTGAAAGCGCCGGTCGGTGCCTGTCACGAACGAAGATGGTGTTGTGAAGGCTTCGATTGTGCCAAGCAGCACCCCTTCAGTCATGCGCGGGATCGCCCCCAGCTGCGACGCCGGATAGATTTCGACTGTTACCGCATCACCCATGCGTTCGCCCATCTCGGCGGCGAACACCTTCTGCCACTCATGCTGGACATCGTTGATCGTGGCACTGGCCAGTTTCATCGTACTTTGCGCGGAGGCGAGAGACGGCGCACATGCCAGCGCCGAGGCAATGATTGCCCCGAGCGCGGCACGGCGGGAGAAACGGGAAAGAATGGTCATGGGTTGGTCCTCCTAAGAACACGACAAAGGGGTCAGGACATTGTCTCGACAAGCCAAAGGGATAGTGCGGGCAAGAGCGTGATGATCGCCAGCGCCACGACCTGAACCGCAACGAAAGGCAGGACCCCGCGATAGATGTCGGCCGCCGACGCGCCCAAAACCGATTGCGCGACGAAGATGTTGAGCCCGAAGGGTGGTGTGAACATTCCGATGGCAAGGTTCACCGTCATGATGACGCCAAAATGGATGGGATCGATACCCAGCGAAATGGCGATGGGCGCAAGGAGCGGTGCCAAAACCAGAATGGCGGAGGTCGGATCGAGAAAGCAGCCGATGGCCAGCAAAAGCGCGTTCACCGTCAGCAGAAACCCAAGGGGCGACAATCCCGCATTGGCTGCTCCGGAAATCAGTGCCTGTGGCAGGCCCTCGACCGTGAAAATCCAGGCGATCACGCTGGCCGCAGCCACAACGACCATAATCTGCGCCGTGGTCATCGCGGCGCGTGTCGCCGCCTGAAGAATGCTGACAAGTGTCAGGCTGCGATAGACGAACAGCCCCAAAAGGATCGCGTAGGCACAGGCGAACCCACCGGCCTCGGTCGGCGAAAACGCCCCGGTATAGATCCCCGTAAGCACAAAAACCGGCATCGAGAGGGCTGCAAGCGCGCGCCGGAAAGCCAGCGCCGCTTGCCGCGCCTCGAACCGCTGCTCTGTCGGCAAGCCTGCGATCCAAGTCGAAATGCTGATATAGACTGCCATTAGAGTCGCGATAACAAGACCCGGTACAACCCCTGCGATGAAAAGCTTGGGAATGCTCTGCTCCGCTGCCGCGCCATAAAGAATCATAGCTATTGAGGGCGGGATTACGATGTCGATCGCCCCCGCTGACGTAATCAAGCCCGCGCCTCGGCGCACACCATAGCCACCTTGCAATAGTCGCGGGTACATGTTCCGCCCTACCGCCGCGACTGCAGCCGCAGATGACCCGCAGATTGTGCCGATCAGCGTTGAGCCGCCGAGCGCTGCAATCCCCAATGAACCCGGAACCCGACCGAACAACGCCCGCACCAATGCGATCAAACGGTCGGCAATACCGCTCGCCGCCATCAGCTCTCCGGCGAACACAAAGAACGGAACTGCCAACAGCGCGTAGGCGTCGAGCCCACCGAAGATCGTCTGTTGCAGCGCCAAAAGCGGCGGACCGTGGAAGAACAAGAGACCCACGGCCGCCCCGGACAAAAGCGCCACAAAGACCGGTGCGCCAAGCGCTGTCAGGATCACGATGGTAAGCGCAAGCGCCCATATCATTCCCCTCTCCCGGCAAGACATCCGCGCAGATCAATAACGGCGAGGATAGCGGCAACGATCGCGATACCCGCAAAACCCGTGAAGACGGCCAGATGTGGGATCACCATTGGAATGCCCAGCCCCATGCTAGTCTGCCCGATGGCGGCAATCCGTTCGATAAAGGTCAGGCCGTGAACGGCGGTGAAAGCACAAACGGCGGCTGTCACAAGTCCCGTGGCCGCCGTCAGGGCCCGACGCGAACGCGGCGGCAGGCGCTGCGGGAACAGATCTATGCTCAGATGTGTGCGGTCCCGCGTGGCCAGTATCGCACCCACCATCACGATCCAGATCATCGCGAAAACCAAAAGCTCATCGGCGCCGGTCAGTGTCGGCAAACCGCCATAGCGTCCCCCCGCATTCGCTATATTGACCAGTACCATAGCAACCAGACCGAGCCCCAGAAGCCCTCGCAGCGCCAAGATAGCGACTGCCTCGACCCGGATGAGAAGGGGCGCCGCGGTCATACCTTACCCTCCAGCACCCGGCGCACGGCAACCAGTTTGGCGCCACGCTCACGCGGCAAGTTCGCCAGATCCTCCGGCGAATAGTCGAACAGACCGCGGCCGGATTTCATGCCGATATGGCCCTTCTCTGTCGACTTCGTCACAATTGGCGATACGTCGGTCCGGCCACACAATTCAGCATTCAGGAAAGAGGCGACCGACTGGTAGATATCGAGACCAGCCATATCCAGAAGCCGCATCGGCCCAACGACCGAGAGCTTGTAGCCGATCCCCCATGTCACGCAGATGTCCAGATCTTCCGGATTGATCACGCCTTGTTCCACAAGATCCACACATTCGCGCAGCAAGGCATAAAGCACCCTGTTTTCCACGAATCCCGGTAAGTCGCGCTTGAGTGTTACTGGCAGCAGGCCAAGCGACCGGATCAGATCCTGTATCGTGGCGACGGTGGCAGATTCCGTCTGTTCTCCGGCGATCACTTCGATCATCGGAATGATATGCGGCGGATTCGACCAGTGCATGCCCACGAAGCGGCCGGGGTGCGAGATATGCGCCTGCAGCTTCGTGATGGGAATGCCGGACGTATCACTGGCGACAAGGACATCCGATCCGATCAGAGCATCGAGAGCGGCATAGACCTCCGCCTTGGCCTCAACAGTCTCCGGTACATTCTCGATCACCAGATTGGCCCCGGTGACGGTCTCTTGCAGGGTTGCCGAGAATGTCAGTTTGCCTCCCTGATCAGCGACTTCCAACCCATCAAGCGCGTTTCCGATCAAGGGCAGCATGGCCTTTGCACGCTCGATTGCGGCCGGGGCCACATCGAACGTACGTACCCTGTGTCCGCCACGCGCCAACCGGGCGGCCATTCCGGATCCCATGGACCCCATGCCTATGATCGCAATCTTCATCGGTCAGCCTGTTGCGGCCTTGAATGCCGCCCTTCCCGAAATGCTTTCAAACCACCGCTCAAGTCCGGGCATAGACGGCCGCTCGTAGGGGAAGTTCAGACAGCGACCCAGGATCGGCCCCAAGGCGCAATCGGCGATGGTGAACTTTCCGAGGGCGAGGAAGTCTTTGCCGTCAAGATGAGCGCTGACGATCTGCATCTGCGCATGCAGGTCGGCGATTTGCGCATCGAAACCGGGCCTGTCCGCTGGACCCTGTTTTGCGCCCTTGAAGCCAGCCATGTAGCCGGGATTCACCGCGGCCAGAACGAAATCCATCCAGCGTTCAACCTCCGTGCGTTCGGCAGGTGTCGCGCCAGTCATATCTTTGGCGCGGGTGTCCGCGAGATATCGAAGAATCGTGTTGCTTTCCCAGATCACGGTATCACCGTCCACGAGGGTTGGAACCTTGGCGGTCGGGTTCATCGCCAGGTATTCAGGGGTCTTGGTGTTCTCGAACAAGCGGCCATAGTCCTCGCGTTCGTATTCAGCGACCATCTCTTCCAGCGCGAATAACACCTTCTGGACATTCCCCGAAGTGTTCCGACCCAGCAGCTTCAGCATTTCTCTTCTCCTTATTTCACTCAGGTCCCGAGCGGCTTGTAGACAATGGCTTCCATCTCGACGCGAACACAAATCGCGGCCTTTGCCTCGACCGTCGTTCGCGCAATGACGCAGCCATCGAAATATTTCTTGAAAACAGCGTTATAGCGGCCAAAATCGCGCGTATCTTCTAGGTAGGTCGTCACGCGAACCACATCCTTCAGCGTTGCGCCCTCTTCGGCGATGATGCGCTGGATCGCTTTGATCGTACCTGCGGTCTCTTCCTCTATCGAGCCGACCATCATATTGCCGTTCTCATCCTTCGAGACTTGGCCGGAGACATAAATGTAATCCCCCGCGCGCACGGCCGGGTGAAATGGCAAGTTCGGGTTCTTCTTACCGATTGCGTAGTGTTGATCCGAAATCTTGGCCATGGAGGCTCCTTAGAATGCGCTCGTTTCGATGATGTCCACGCCATGAACCCGATCGATGAGGTAGATGATGCCGCGATCGTCGATTGTCACATCGTTCGATGACGGGCGGCTGCCGCCCTTCGGCGCGTCAGGTGTATAATGGCCCACCTCGCACGGGTTATAGGGATCGGCGATGTCCACAAGCCGCATGCCTTGCGCGAACCAGGCAAAGGGGATGATCGTTCCGGCCGGGCGTTCCGACGGCTGGTGACAGCCCATCATCGGGTTTTGCGGGCTGCCATCGCCGTGCAGGCCCTCGACCTGCCATGTGGCAATCGGCGTTGGATGAGTTTCAACGGTGATATCATAGATCCACGTGAACGCTGGCGCCGCGGGATAAAGCTTGGCCACATCTTCATCCGCCACCACCATGATATCCCGACTGGCAATCGGCTGCGCCATGGGAAGACAGGTATGGGTCGGGTGTGGATAGACCGGGCTCGTGTTCAAGCCCGATATCGCCTTTGGCTTCGACATATCCGAGATATCGAGGATATAGAATCCATGGTGCCAATAGCTTACGTAAAGCCTGTCCCCACGGCGGATTGGATGATGGCAGCGTGGCGCGACCCAGTTGTCCCAAGGATACTCCTCGCCTCCGGCCTGCCATTGACCCGGTATCCACCAGCGGCCAACTTCCGTCGGCTTCACCGGATCCAGAAGGTCCAGGATCATTACGAAGTTGCCGATATAGCCATCCGCTGTTGGCGAGATATAGGCGTAGCGTCCATCAAAATCGTAGCGGTGCACACCGCGACCGCCCGTCCGCCACTTTGTGATCGGCTTTGGCTCGGCCGGCTTCGACACATCGTAGATGCCCATACCGCCGCCGAAATTCTGATCACCATCCTGACCGATCTTCTCGTGATTCACGATCATGATATCACCGGACGTCCGCACCTTGTGCGAGTGCCAGCCATCAGGAACATCGATCCGCGAGAGTATTTTCGGGGCACGCGGATCCGCGACATCGACAATCGTCGTTCCCGAAGGATTGCGCATATGCCCGATGTAAAGCGTCGTGCCCTCAACCCAGACCTGCCCCCCACCAGGGCAGTCGATATGCGAAAGAAGCTTGGTGTTTAGTGCGTCTGCCATTCTAGACGCCCCACCCCAGTTCAGGCACGACGGATCACATCCCCGCCCTCGGTCTGGCCCCAGGACTTGAAGAGTGACAGCTTCTTGAGTGTCGGCTCATCGGACGCGACGAACAGATAAACCGACTTTGTCTCTGACCCGTTGTGGTGCTCGCACCATGCCCCCCCGGGCACGGCAAGCGTGTCAAACTCGTTCCAGTCGAAGCGTTGCCCGTCAACGATGGAATATCCACTCCCCTGGAATGGGGCGACCAATAGACTGGCCGTCTGACGCAGTGGCAGTGTCTTCTCACCGGGCCGAAGCATCTGCGCAAAGAATGTGATGGTCTTGAACACCGGTTCCCCACGCGTCGGATCGGTGTATTCGACCATAAGCGCCTCGTGCGAATCGCCCTCTTCGTCACGGAAGCGGTGGAAGATCTCCATCATCGCGTCCCAGCGATAGACATACATTGGCGAGGACAGACCACCACCACGGTAATGGTCCACCCAACGTGGGGTCATTCCCCCGATCCCGTAGATCGCGCGCGAATAGTCTGTCGGGTACCGCGCCGTCTGCTTCTTGCGCCGCAACTCTTTGCCGTCTTCGATTTCAGTGTAGTTGTGGTCGAAATGGATCGCGTTCAGCGTTTCGACCAGCGGGAGGTCCAGGACCGAAAGGTTAACCGCCTCCTGATCGCCCATTGTCCCGTGATTATGCCATGTGTCGTTTGGCGTCAGAACCATATCACCCGGTCCGAAAGTTATGTCTTCGCCCGCGACACCGGTGAAGTTCCCCTTGCCCGTCAGGCCGAAACGGATGGCTGACGGTGAATGCTTGTGCGGCGGCATGATCTCGTTCGGATCATTCAGGCGATAGGCGGTATACATTGTCGAAACTGTCGCGCGCTTTGGCGCAAGGCCGGGATTGACCAGCACCAGACTGCGCCGTTCGCTGTCATCCATGGTTATCAGCTCCGCCGACATGCGCAGCAGCGGCTCGATATCGTCGTTATAGGTCCAAAGGTACGGGACGGCGCGTTTGGTAGCCATCAACTGACGCACTTCGTCATTGGTTACATCATCCGATGTCGCCCAGAACGGAAACATGCTCTTTTTCGCAATGGCATCGTACATGTTGGCAAGAGCGGCATCGCGATTTGACTGGGTGTTGGCAGAGGCGTCCGACATGACAGGTGGTCCTTCTCGATCGGGCTCGTTTCGGTCAATTTGAGCGAAGTCTATCGGCAGAATTGAACCAAATCAACCATTCTAGATACATTAATGGTCTCATATTTTTGGCAAAGATTTCATTAGCTCTTATCGACCGTCGCAGATCAACTCACATAAGATGCTGTTTTTATTTAATTTTCATGGAAACAAGACTGCAATGTGAACCATTAAATTAAAAATGGTTCAGATCTAACCTGTCAAATGATTCCACATAGCGTCGTCACTCGGCAGAGACTCAGTGCCCTTCAGAACTGGGGAGAATCATATCAGACGCCTTCTCGGCAATCATCAGAACGGCGGCATTGATGTTTCCGTTCGGCAGATCCGGCATCACCGACGCGTCGACAACCCGGAGTCCCTCGATTCCATGGACCCGCAGATCCGGACCCACGACACTACGTGGGTCGCTCGCAGCCCCCATCCGGCACGTCCCCGCCGGGTGGTGCACTGTGATCAGGCTTCTCCGAATGTAGGCATCTATCGCGTCGCGGTCGGTGCAATCCGGTCCGGGCACGATCTCGGCTTTGACGAAGGGGCGCATGTCATCGCTGGCCGCAAGTTCGCGCGCAATCTGGAACCCTTCGCGCAGAACGGTCCAGTCATGATCTGCGGTCAGAAAATTTTGCCGGATAAGAGGCGCTCGCGTTGGATCGGTGGCAGCCAGTGAGATTTTTCCCCGAGCCTCGGGCTGGGTCAGGACCAGCCGCGTCGCGAAGCCATCTGCGAACGGCTCCTTGAAAGGTGACATATACGGCCACGCGGCGAGCGGAGCCGCAGTGAACAGAAACTGGATGTCAGGAACATCGGTAGCCAGGCTTGACCGCAGGAAGGCCGTGATCCCACCTGGTACATCTCCGGTGAAGCCCTCGCCACCCAAGTACGTCCGCGCAAGGTCGGGAAGGATACGGTCGTACCGCATCATCCGGTGAAACGGCCCCTGGGGCATGGCCCGATGGTACATCACAATAATCGACGGATGATCAGACAGGTTCTGGCCGACACCTGGCAGGTCGGCCCGCACTTTGATGTTGTAACTCTTCAAGTGCGGTGCAGCTCCAATACCCGAAATCATCAACAATTGCGGAGAGTTAACAACGCCACCCGCTAGAATGACCTCCTTTGCAGCGCGCGCTTCGTTCCGCGTACCCTTGTTGCGCCATTGAACGCCGACCACCCTGTCACCCTGAAAGCTCAGCGCCTCAACGAGTGCGCCGGTTCTGACCATCAGTGACTTCCGATAGAGAGCCGGACGCAGATAGGCATTCGATGCGCTTTCCCGTCGCCCTCTCCGAATGGACATCTGCAGCCGGGCGAACCCCTCTTGCTCGACACCGTTGTAGTCATCCGTCCAGCCGAATGCTGCACGACCCGCAGCGCCAAATGCTTCGACGAGTGGATCCTCGAACCTGCAATATTGGGTATTCAGCGGGCCATTGCTGCCCCGCCAGTCGTCCGGGCCTTCGACCCAGCGCTCCTGCTTCTTGAAGTACGGCAGAATTGCGTCAGGGCCCCAGTCATCAAGCCCCGACTTGACCGCCCAGCGTCGGTACGTTCGGCGATCGCCCCGGACATAGGCCATAGCATTCGTAGATGAGCACCCTCCGACAACCTTGCCTCGGGCGAATTCCACTTCGCGGTTGTCGACATTTTCTTCGGGGACACAGTCATACCCCCAATCATGCCGACGCTCGACGAACATCTTGCCCCAGGTCAGCGGAATGTGGATCAGTGGGTCGCGGTCCCAGCCGCCTGCCTCCAGCAGAAGGACACGGTGGCCCCCTCCCGCGCTCAGCCGGTTGGCCAGAACACACCCGGCGGAACCGGCGCCCACGATGATGTAGTCATATTCCTCGATTTCAGCGCGCCCCATAGACGGTAACAGAGATAGCAGGAGGAGCCCCTGCCACAGGACAAAAGCAAACCATATGCGAACCGTTAATGTCAATGGTCTTGTCCAAGAGTCTCGCTTCAGCTATAAGAATGCAGGCAAGAAGCCATCCGGGAGCACAATTTATACTCGTTAAACTGAACTGGACCGTATTTCCCGGCCTGATTCGCCGTCTTCAGGCTCCTCAGCGAAACCCTTTCCTGGAAGTGGGGGGGGGGGGGGGGGGGTCATCGCGGAATTCCGTCAGCGACCGTATCTGGCTGGACCGTTACACACGATCGATACTGTATGGTCGGATATCCGTCGGCACGGAGGATCCGACCATGCGAAGGAGAATGAATCAGGCCGGGAAATACGGTCCAGTTCAGTTCAACGGGCATAACACCTTTTCCGGGCTTTGATGCGCCGTTGGGTTGACTGATCAGAGGACGGGTATTGACGCAGACATCTTCGCAGTCGGTATCAGGCAACGGCGGGCCGACACCCGCCCGTCTTCGCGCCGTTTTGGCAGAGCTTGCTGCGGGGGGCACGACGCTTCCGCCCGAGCGCGAACTGGTCGAACAGCTTGGCGTTCCCCGGTCCCGTCTACGACGGGTATTGGCGGAGATGCGCGAGGCCGGACGCCTACCGCCGGCGCAGGTCGGACGCAGGACAACGCGGGAAGGAAGCATGCAGGCCGACGCTCTTGCACGCCTCGCCAACCCGACCGATGTCATAGAGCTGCGGCTGATCCTTGAACCACAGTTCGCGCGGCTCGCAGCCGTCCGTGCATCGGCACTTGAGATTGCGCGGATCACCAAGGCTGCGACAAGCGGACCGGACGTGGACTATGGTGCGCCTGACCTGACATTTCACCTTGAGATTGCAAGTGCTTCCCGCAACGCTCTGGGTCGCGAACTTTACAATATTCTTCGGCAGGTTGGAGCGGACGCGCGTGTGCGCCTGCCTTCCCGAAGGCCAATGTGTTCCAAGCGCCGTGAAGCGCGCGATGCCGAGCATATGCGGATTGCGCGCGCTATCGCCGAACGCGATCCGGAGTGCGCCGAAAACTGCATGCGCGTGCATCTTTCAAGTGTTCAGGCTGTTATTATGGAACGGATTTCTCCCGAATCGGCGGAAGCGGCCCAGACGTAGGCTGTTGATGGCCCGCGGGGATCGTAACTTGCCCACGCAAACGAATCACCTGGTGCCCATCCGCACCCGCCAGACCGCCAATAGTCGGCCTGACAGAGTCGGATTCCGTGCGAGGGCCCGGGATTCAGCCGCTTCGGACAGTCCGGCTGCGCAAAAACGGGGAGCGTGGGATAATCCTGGTCGTTTTCGGCGGCGCGGCAACGATATATAGGCGCGGGCCGCGGGAGTTCGAGCGACGGTTGCCGCCTCAGC
This sequence comes from Paracoccaceae bacterium, assembly GCA_965221405.1. Taxonomy (GTDB): domain Bacteria; phylum Pseudomonadota; class Alphaproteobacteria; order Rhodobacterales; family Rhodobacteraceae; genus JAPOUP01. The sequence goes on from CBDCSE010000002.1 coordinate 250,452, forward strand.
CAAGTAACGCACGGATCGCCGGACCAAGCGCCGAACGGGGCAGGATTACCAGCATGCCGCTCGCGTCCGGGCGCGGGACAAACGGTATCTGAAGCGTGGCGTCCACAAGGTCGTTGGGTTTCTGGATTCGCCCGAAAGCGTGCTCAAGCTCTTCCTTGGTCAGGCCCCTGACCCTGTCCAGTCTCTGGAATTTCCCGAGCTTGCTGAGCGAGATCCCGCGGCGCACTGCATCCTTGTCGCGAAGAATGTCATCGCTTGCGGCTTCGTGGACGAACACATCGACCTTGTGCTTGGCAGCCAGCTTCGAGAAACTGGCATACGCCGGCTGGACGGAGTGATTGTCCTAAACGCCGATCAGTACGTTCGTGTCAATGAGATGCGATTGAGCGGTCATCATTGAGCGCCCTTCTCAAATCCCTCTTTGCATAAAGGAATGACTGGGGTGGCTTGAATCCGAATCGTTCCCTGAGGTCGCAGAGTGACAGCGGTTCCGCAAAGGAACGCACGTTCGCGAACTCCAGGGCAAATCCGTGATCCAGTCCTTCAAAATAGCCTTCGAATTCCGCTCGTTCCATGCAGGCGGCATCGGCGTAACGCTGCCAGATCTCCTGCATGTCGAGCTTGCGCACGCAGGAAATCTCGGCGTGACCCACCATGGCGCGCTCAGGAGACGTCGAGTAGATGTACGCTATGGTGCCCTTGGGCGCGGACACCGGAAATCGACGGCGGAGTTCGACGGTCTTTTCGCCAGCCATGATGCGGCTTGCGAATTTCGGTCGGATGCTGAGCACCACATCCCGATGCGGACGAAAGGCGTCGCCGTCGAACCTCGGGAGCACCGGCTGGTCCCCATGATCAAGCCCGACCTCGAAGGCGTCACAAATGCGCAGGGACAGCGAAGCGCCGGCGGGGAATGTCGCGACGACCCTGAGGGTGCCGCCCAAGGCCTCGACGAACTTCTGAACGGACGGGATATGCATGTTCCCCCGTCCAGCTTCGAGTCTTGATACGGCGGCCCGGCCTATCCTAAGGCGCTTCGCCAATTCGGCCTGGGTCAATCCAGACAGGCCGCGTATCTCCTTGAGCGATTCTCCGATCTTCCCCGTGACTTCGGCGTCCAAAGATGGCCTGACTTCGATAACTTTCCCCTGCAATTCGTTCATGCCGCCCCCACTCTGTCGGTTGGGCGTACACTATAGACACCCGTTGGTTCGTCAATGAACATTTAGGGGAGATGTCTAGATATGGGATGTGGCGAACCACTACACACAACCGCCCTCGTTTTCGGTGCCGCGGTAAACGGGATACAAGCGAGGGCCGCGGGAGTTGGAGCGACGGTTACCGCTTCAAACCAGTAACGCACGGATCGCCGAACCAAGCGCCGAACGGGGCAGGATTACCAGCATGCCGCTCGCGTCCGGGCGCAGGACAACGGTATCGGAAGCCACGCTGTTCGAGGTTCCCACTCTCCCGATAGGGTCAAGAGTCAGTCCTTCCGTAGGCCAGGTCAGGCCGGAACTGAAACAACGCATCCGCGTCAACGGGAACAACGACAGACGTGTACCCGCCGGGAGATCCAGTTCCAGCTCCGCCGGAAGGTGAAAGCATATATCATGCCCGCCGATAACAATGGTCCTTCGCGCGGCGTGGCGTACCAACGCGTTGTATGTGGCCAGTTCATGATCGATTCGCCTTCCGGTAAACCCCACAGCCAACACCAGAGGCGCATCTATGTGACGCAGCGCCTTATCGAAATCGGTGCTCTCCTGCTCGGGAACATGACAGAGCCGGTCCGGCGGCAAGCGTTCCCTCACGTGGTCCGCCAGTGAATCAAAGTCCCCGATGACGGCATCGGGAATAACCCCCCGTGACAGCACGATCTCCGCACCTCCATCGGCGGCGACCAGCCGCGGCCCAGCCGCCAGTGCCTGCTCAAGATCCGCACCTGAAGTGATCGAAGCGCCTACCAGCGTAACCGGTTCCGATGAACGGATAATCATGGCAGTCACGTCAACATCGCCCGAACCTCGCCAAAGACATGCAAACATATGCCCGCAAGATCTGAGCGGAGGACGCGCACGCAGGGCTACCGGAGCGCAGGCGGATCATTTAGGCCCGTTCCTGTCCGGATCGGACTGTCCGATCCCCCGGAAGACGGATCGAAACGGAACCACCCATAGCACCCCAAGGCAGACATAGAGCACGAGTTCCACGAGGACACCAAACCGGTCGAACCATCCGATCACGGTCACGGCGGCGACGATGTAGAGTGGCAGGCCGACGAGAAGGATCGCCAAAGACCACCGACGGCGGGTTCTGTAACTGAGCGCCATTGGCGGTCTTCCTCCGTGCTATCCGCAGACCGTCCCCGCAGAGGAAACCCCTCACGGCGGTTGCGAGAAACTTCCTGCGAAATCAGTCCGCGAATGGATCGTCCACCAGAATTGTATCATTCCGTTCCGGCGAGGTGGAGAGCAACGCGACAGGACATTGGATCAGTTCCTCAATGCGCCGGACATATCTCACGGCAGCCTCCGGAAGATCGGTCCATGACCGTGCGCCCGCGGTTGATTCCGCCCACCCCTGTACACGTTCATAAACCGGCACACATCGGGACTGACGGTCGGCCGCCACCGGAAGGTGATCCAGACGCTCACCATCAAGTTCGTAGCCGACACACACTTTCAGGGTACCGAAGCCGTCCAGCACGTCGAGTTTGGTGAGCGCGATACCATTGACTCCCGATAACGCACAGGTCTGGCGCACAAGGCAGGCATCGAACCAGCCGCAGCGCCGCTGCCGACCGGTTGTGGTGCCGAATTCATTCCCACGGTCACCGAGGCGTCTGCCATCGGGATCATCCAGTTCCGTCGGGAACGGCCCCTCGCCCACCCGGGTAGTGTAGGCCTTGACGATACCGAGGACGAAGTCGAGCGCCCCGGGACCGATTCCAACTCCTGTGGCGGCCTGGCCCGCGATGACATTGGATGAGGTGACGAACGGATAGGTGCCGAAGTCAATGTCAAGTAACGCTCCCTGCGCACCCTCGAAAAGGATCCGCCTTCCCAGTTCCCGAGCATCCGCCAGCACCTTCCATACCGGGGCCGCATAGGGAAGGATGCGCGGGGCGACATCGAAAAGCCCCGACAGCAGCGCGTCGCGGTCCACCGGTTCCAGCCCCAGACCGTTACGCAGCGCGTTGTGGTGAATCAGTGCCCGCTCCACGCGGACCTCCAGGGTGGCGGTGTCGGCCAGATCGGCCAGACGGATCGCCCGCCGCCCGACCTTATCCTCGTAGGCCGGCCCAATACCGCGGCCGGTGGTCCCTATCCGGGCCACCGAAGCCTGTCCTTCACGGACGCGGTCCAGTTCCCCATGGAAAGGCAGCACAAGCGGCGTATTCTCGGCGATTTTCAGCGTTTCCGGCGTGATTTCGACACCTAGGGAACGGACTTCGTCGATCTCGGCAACCAAACTCCAGGGATCAAGGACCACACCGCTGCCGATTACGGAAAGCTTGCCCTTGCGAACGACACCGGAAGGTAACGCATGAAGCCTGTAGACCGTGCCGTCGACGACCAGGGTGTGACCGGCGTTATGCCCTCCCTGGAATCTCGCTACGACATCGGCCCGATCGGAGAGCCAATCGACGATCTTACCTTTTCCCTCATCACCCCACTGGGTTCCGACAACGACAACATTGGCCATGGGCCATCCTCAGGCTAATGGAAATCGGCAACGTTATACCCCGCCATGCATTCCACCGGAACCTTGAACGGAACTTCCGGCCGTTAATGCGCCCCTTCTCCCGTCCAACGCGCCGGGACGCAACGGTTTCCCTCCGTCCATGGGGTGTCATCGGCGGGATTTCCGCTTACACGGGAAAACCCTCGACTTCGCCGATCTCCTGTCATACAGGCTCAACGGGCGGGGGTAGATATACGTTAAGAGGGAACAAGCGGAGGCAAGGCATGCAGATCGTCTACGGCGTTGATTCAAGCTATGTGCTGCCGGCATTGGTTTCGGCCTATTCAGTCCATTGCCACACAAGCCCCCCCCCCCCCCCCCCCCACTTCACGATATTCGGCGAGAGGCTGACCGATAGGGACATTGGCCATATCCAGCGGGCGAGCGAAACGTGCGGCCTTGCGGTCTCCGTGCGGGATTTTGACCCAGGCGAATTCAATGAATATGTTAGCGCCACGAAAACGGGCTTTCCGGCGGCCAGTCTCGTGCCGCTGGCTCTGCCGCGCCTCATTGAGGGACGCTGCCTGTTTCTTGACGCCGACACGCTGGTGCTGGGCGATGTGCACGAGCTGCTCTCGTTCGATCTCGGCGGCATGCCGATCGGGGCCTGTCCGGATATCGGGCAGACGGCCATACTGGATGACCGGTTCCTGCGGGTCCGCCCTTCCGATATCTTTCGCCCGACCTACGCGCGCCGCAAACGGGAAGCGCAGTTCAACCGCGTCCTGAACCTCGGATTCCTGCCGGGCGAGGATTATTTCAACACGGGTGTCCTGCTCATGGACTGCGCCGCCATCAGGTCGGATACGCCCTTTGAGAGTCTCGCGAGCATCGAGGGACTGCGCCCGCATTTTCATATGATGCCGGATCAGGATCGGCTGAATGAGTTTTTCCGCGGTCGCTGGGCGAAACTGCCTCTCAAATGGAACGTCCGACCGGGGGTTTATGCCGATGTTGGCCGCCGAAGGCGTAAGTTCAGATACGCCTCAAAGGAATTCATGGCGCAGATGGACGTGGCGGCGGACAATCCACAGCTCTGGCATTACATGGGTGCCAAGAAACCGTGGAAAAGGCTTTGGGGATATGTGCAGCGCCGCCGGGCCTTTAGGGACTATATGCCTGTGATGCGGGATTTCGAGCGCAAGACCGGACTCACGGTCTCATAGGCGTGACAGCCTGAATCCGGACGAAATCCCGGGCCCAGAATTCTCAAGCAATGGACTCGTCCGGTAGCCCGACGCCAACCTCGCCGAAGACGGTTCCGCGCCTGACGCGTCGGTCAACAGGCCGACGGCGGCACCGGGCATTTCGCGGGATTGTTTGATGGCCGCGCCGTCCGGAATGGCGGCCTTCCGCGCCCGGAACCTTGGTCATGAATCGCTGGCTACCCAACTTCCTTGATTGGCGGGCGAGGCCGTCGCCACCTGATGTCAATGACCGGGCTACACCTGAGGCGATTGCATCGGTTGGCAATGACTGTATCGTAACTTAAGGGAATTGGTTGATCCGACGCTCGCCATTATCGCCGATAGCGGGTGGAGTCCATCAGGGAGTCTGGGACCTGGTCCGTTTGGTGCCGTTCACGCGTGGCGGCTCCCACGGGATTTCGTAGATACGGGGTTGCATCTTGGTAGCTAAAGCTTTGACCATCGCGGGTTCCGACAGCGGGGGCGGTGCGGGGATCCAGGCGGACCTGAAAACGTTCTCGGCCCTCGGTGTCTTTGGTTGCAGCGTGATTACGGCCGTGACCGCCCAGAACACGTCCGCCGTTACCGCCGTTCACGCGGTTCCGCCAGACATCGTCGTCGCTCAGATAGATGCCGTCTTCAGCGACATAGACATCGATGCCGTCAAGGTCGGGATGCTGGGCGACCCCGACCTTATCGGCGCAGTGACGGATGCGCTTTCGTCTTTCGACGGCCCCATCATTCTGGATCCGGTCATGGTGTCGAAATCCGGTGCGCGTCTGTTGAGCAAAGGGGCGGTTTCCGCGCTTCGCGACGGTTTGCTGCCCAAATCCACGATCGTCACACCAAACATCCCGGAAGCTGCGGCGCTGCTTGATACGCAAGAGGCCGCCTCAGACACCCAGCTCCGGGCCCAGGGACGACGTATTCTCTCGCTTGGGGCTCAAGCGGTTCTGGTCAAGGGCGGTCATGGTAAGGCGCCGGTCTGCACGGACTGGCTGATCGCGGAAGGCAGGGAGATGTCGTTCGCGGCCGATCGGATCAAGACGCGTAATACCCACGGAACGGGGTGCAGCTATTCGTCCGCAGTCGCGGCCGGGTTGGCCAAAGGTCAATGCCTCAAGGATTCCATCCAGACCGCTCATGGATGGCTGCATCAGGCCATTTCGGAGGCTGACGGGCTTGGGGTCGGCGGCGGTAACGGACCCGTGCACCATTTCCACGGAATATGGACGTGAGCCGCTCATTCACGATTTTGGGGAGTGGGGTTGCCGGCCTGACAGTCGCGGCCGAAATGACCCGACGCGGCGCCGCGGTTAAAATGATCGACCCGGCAGGTGCGCCGGGAACCCATGCCTGTTCATGGTGGGCCGGAGGCATGCTTGCGCCGGAATGTGAAAGTGTCGTTGCGGAGCGATCCATCGTCAGTCACGGGCGCAGTGCCGCCGGCTGGTGGGCGGCGCAGGGAGCGGAGGTGGTGCGGAACGGCACGCTTGTCGTCGCTCTAGGCCGCGATCAAGGTGAGTTGACCACATTTGCCCGGCGCGTCCGCAACGCCCGCTGGCTGGACGCGGAGGGCATCGCGGAACTTGAGCCGATACTGAAGGATAGGTTCGGACGGGCCGTATTCATCCCTGACGAGGCGCATATCAACCCACGCGTCTCGATTGCGATGCTCCATCGTTCCCTGGAAGAGATGGATGTACCGTTTATCATGGACGGAGATGCTGACGGCGAGATCATCGATTGTCGGGGACTGGCCGCAGCTGACACGCTAAGCGATCTGCGTGGAGTAAAGGGCGAGGTCGTGATGGTCCGAAGCGCCGATGTCGAATTCAGCCGGCCGGTGCGCCTGCTGCATCCGCGCTTTCCGCTGTATATCGTCCCGCGTGGCGACGGAGTTTTTTTTCTGGGCGCGACACAGATCGAAAGCAATCAGCGCGGGCGGCCGTCCGTCCGCTCGGTCATGGAACTTCTGAACGCCGCATTTGCCCTGCACCCTGCGTTCGGCGAGGCGGAGATTCTGGAGATCGGCGCCGACGCGCGGCCGGCATTTCCCGATAACCTTCCCCGGATTCGACAAGATCACGGCCGAATCTACGTTAATGGCTTGTTCCGGCATGGGTTTCTGTTAGGGCCAGCGCTGGCGCGAATGACCGCAGATCTGCTTTTGCAAGGTTCAAGGCCGGAGGATTGGTATGAGGATCTTCGTGAACGGTGAGCCGCTCGATGCCCTGGGACCGACATTGGCCGATCTTCTTAAGCAGGTCGGACATGGGGGCTCCAAGGTCGCGACAGCCGTGAACGAAACGTTCGTTCCGGCGGACAGGCGCGAGACCTATACGCTCACGACCGGGGATCGCGTGGAGATCGTCGCGCCGCGGCAGGGAGGTTGAGATGCCGCGGTTTTATGGAAGGGACGTGCCGTCCCGTCTGATGCTGGGCACGGCGCAGTACCCTTCCCCGGCGATTCTCGCCGACGCGTTCCGCAGATCGGGAGCGGGTGTCGCAACCGTGGCGGTGCGCCGCGAAGCGGGCTCGGGCAAGGCGGGTCAGGATTTCTGGGCGCTGGTCCAGGAGCTTGGCGTCGATATTCTACCGAACACCGCCGGATGCCATTCAGTGCGGGAGGCGGTGACGACCGCGCGGATGGCCAGGGAGCTATTCGATACCCGCTGGCTGAAACTTGAGGTGATCGGTCATGCCGACACGCTGCAGCCCGATCCTTTCGGATTGGTCGAAGCGACACGCGTTTTGATCGAGGATGGATTCAAGGTCTTTCCGTATTGCACCGAGGACCTGGTGCTCTGCGGGCGCCTGCTGGACCTGGGCTGCGAGGTGCTGATGCCATGGGCAGCGCCGATCGGCACGGGTCTCGGACTGAACAACGAATATGGCCTGCGGTCACTGCGGGCGCATTTTCCTGATGTCGCGATGGTGATCGATGCCGGACTTGGCAAGCCAAGCCATGCGGCGAGCGCGATGGAACTGGGTTACGACGCGGTTCTCCTAAACACGGCTGTTGCGCGGGCCGGTAAGCCCGCGGCCATGGCCGAGGCGTTCGCCCAGGCCGTCGAGGCGGGAGCGCTCGCGTATTCAGCCGATCCCATGGACCCACGCGATATGGCAGTGCCGTCCACGCCGATAGCGGGAAAGGCGATCCTGTGAGCTTTCCGGCGTTTTATCCGATCTTCGACGACGTGTCCTGGGTGAAGCGCCTTGTTCCACTCGGCATCAAGGCCGTGCAGTTGCGGATCAAGGATCGTTCCGTGGAGGATCTGCGCCGTCAGATCACCGAGGCACGGGACTTCTGTGCCGGACATGGCACCATTCTGGTCGTGAACGACTATTGGCAGCTCGCGATCGAACTACGGTGCGAATGGCTGCATCTCGGACAGGAGGACTTGGATGCCGCCGATCTGGACGAGATCCGAGGAGCGGGCCTGAAGCTCGGAATTTCGACTCACGATAACGCCGAGCTTGACCGGGCACTGGCGTTATGGCCTGACTATGTCGCGTTGGGCCCGATCTATCCGACGATCACGAAGGAAATGAAATGGAGGCGTCAGGGCCCGGGCAAACTGACCGAGTGGAAGGCGAAGGTAGGCAACATACCGCTGGTCGCGATCGGCGGCATGAGTGTGGAGCGGGCCGCGGCGGCTTTCGCGGCAGGAGCGGACGCGATATCGGCGATCACGGACATCACGCTTCACAGCAGCCCGGAAAACCGGGTAAGGGCATGGCTGGATACATGCGCCTAGACCGATATGCGCGACAGATGGCGGTTCCGGGCTTCGGCGGGGAAACCCAGGGCCGGCTACAGGCGGCACAGGTGACGGTCATCGGTGCGGGCGGCTTGGCGGTTCCGGTCCTGCAGTATCTGGCTGGTGCGGGCGTCGGCCATATCCGTCTGGTGGATCCCGAAACGATCGACTTGAGCAACCTGCACCGGCAGACCCTGTTTCGCGAATCCGATACCGGTGCTCCGAAGGCCGAAGTGGCGGCACGGAATCTGGCGCGACTGAACTCCGATATATCCATCGAGCCATGCATCGAACGCTTTGACCCGGCGAATGCGGCAAGACTTTGTTCGGGAGCGGATCTGGTGCTGGACTGCGCCGACAGCTTCGCTGCCAGCTATATCGCGTCGGATCACTGTTTGGGTGCCGGCAAGTTTCTGGTCAGTGCAAGCGTTGTCGGCACTGCGGGATATTGTGGTGGCTATTGCAGGGACGCTCCTGGATTACGCGCCGTGTTTCCGGATTTGCCGGACCGTCTGGGATCCTGCGCCAGCGACGGCGTTTTGGGTCCGTCGGTTGGCGTGATCGGGGCCCTCCAGGCGCAGATGGCGCTGGCGCTGCTGGTGGGTGCCCGTCCGTCACCCGCCGGCAAGCTCGTGACCTATGATGCGACGACGCTTCGCTTCGGAGAGTTCCGCTTTGACGGTGCCAAGAACCCCGCCCCGGAGCCGCGCTTTATCGCAACCCGGGAAATCAGGACGAACGACCTCGTCATCGACCTGCGCGGCCCGGACGAACCGGGTGCGGAGGTTCCCGGCGCGGCGCGTTTTGATCTCAAAGACATACAGGAAAACGGGCTTGATCCCGGCAATATCGAGCGTGTCGTCTTTGTTTGCCGTTCGGGGCTGCGTGCGTGGAAAGGTGCCGAGGTATTATCGGGCAACTGGTCAGGAGACATCGCACTCCTTGCCATTGGAGACGCATAAGTGATCGATCACCTGACATTTTCGGCGTTAGAGTGATTTTGTCTTTGGCATCGCCAGCCATTACGTGGGATGGAAAATCCTTATCACTGGACCGTCCCGGTATTCCCGATCATGGGAAAGTCATTACCGTGCGGGAAGGCGGGCACTTCGGGGATCAGGGCCTCTGACGGACGTGCGCGTCCCGACAGCGACCGACACTGACGTGCATCGGTTCTTGCCTGGCGACCCCGAGGGCAACGACGCGGGAGACAAACGTGACCGATGGTCACCGGTCTTCAAGCAGTCGCTTCGCCAGCTCGCTGATCGTGGCATGAAGCAGGATCGTGAAAACCGCCAAAACTATGAGTGCAGCAAACATCAGGTCCGTCTTCGCGCGCCCGTTTGCCAGAAGCATGAGGTAACCGAGACCCTTCGATGCGCCGACCCATTCTCCGATAATGGCCCCGATCGGAGCGTAGACGGCAGCCAGCCGCAACCCGGACGCGAAGCCGGGAAGCGCCGCGGGAATGCGAATGTGCCACATGATCCGCCCCCAACCGCCACCCATGACGCGGGCCAGGCGAAGCCAGTCCGGGTTGGTGCGCATGAGCGCGTCGAAAAATGACGACGTGACCGGGAAGTAAATTATGATCAGGGCCATGACCACTTTCGAGCCGAGACCATAGCCGAGCCAAAGGGTCAGAAGCGGAGCGAGAGCGAAGACCGGGATGGCCTGGCTGAAAACGAGCATAGGTCGGACAAGCGCGCGTGCTAGGGGAGACGCGGCTAACGCCACGGCCGACACCGCTCCCAAAATGGCCCCAAGACCCAATCCGATCAAGACCTCGGCGATGGTGATCATCGCGTGTTCGGCCAAAAGGGCCCGGCTTGTCCAGATGGTCTGGGCGACCAGACCGGGACCCGGCAGAATGAAGCGGGGGACGCCCGTGCCCCACACCACCAGTTGCCAAACGGAGATAGCCAGGATCGCCGAAGCAAGTCCCGCTTTCCAAGCCGCCATTACGTCACCACTGGCACCGGTCGGGCCGCATCAAAGAATCCGCTTTCCCGGTGCCCGGCTTTGGTGAAAACCCCTTCAAAGTCCTGGAACCGTTCGATGCCCGGCGTCTCACAAGTTTTATCGAGTTGGCCACGCGGGTAACCAACCGCGTTCCGAATTCGGGAACTCCGCGAAGCGTGTTCCTCCTGCCCCGCGAGAACGGCGGGTCGTCCTGCCGGTACCCAAACGAAGTTGCACCGCCCAGGTGCATCCACTCCAAGACGGCAGACATGGCCAGCGCACACCTGTATTGACCTAACCGGAATGCGGTTGTCATCAGATCCTGGAAGCTGGGAGTGTTTGGGGCCACGGATGTCGACGGGCGCCTGCCGCGCCTCCACGCCGCACCGGAAGGAGGCGTTCCTCGATCCGATTATCCGGGCCGGAAGCCGCACGAGCCGGTCGGCGAAGACGGGTCCGCGGTGGGTAGCCTGCCATTCTCGGGGGTGCGGCGTCACTGCGGCCAAGCGCCTTCATCAGGGCGTTTACCGTCGCCTCCCTCCAATGGTTAAGTGCGGCGGTTCTCGGATATTCCAGCCCGGTCATGCCTCTTCTTCCCTGAGACGTGCGAGGAGATCCGCCTGCGCGGTCAAGACGTCCCGCGCATCACAGGCGCGAGGGATGGGACCGTTGGGAACCGGGACTTCGACGATTCCGTTTCGATACATGATCAGGATCCTGTGCCCAAGACGCGCGGCCTCGGCAGGATCGTGGGTGACCAATATAACGGTCCGGCCATGAAGAAGTGCCGCCGTAAGTTCCTGCATCTGCGCACGGGTCCGGGCGTCAAGCGCCGAGAACGGCTCGTCCAGCAGGACGATCAGCCGGTTTTCCATCAAGACCCGGGCAAGCGCGACCCTTTGTCTCTGCCCACCCGACAGTTCCCGCGGCCGTCGGTCAGCCATATCCGCAAGACCAACCCGAACCAAAACGTTCTCAAGCCTGTCCCGATCCGGCTTCGACCCGCGCAATCGGGCTCCGAGCAGCGCGTTCTCGCGCACCGACAGCCACGGCAACAGCATGTCATCCTGTGCCATCAGGGCGACCCGGCCCGTAAGCGGCCCGTCCGCCGCCTGGACCGTACCGTTCAAGCGGATCTCGTCATCTATCCCGGCGAACAGTTTCAGGATCGTGGATTTACCGACCCCGCTGGATCCCAGGATGCAGGTCCACTCGCCCCCCTCGGCGTTTAGCGCGATATTTTCGAACACCGGCATCCCGCCAACTGTGGCGGTTCCTCGCAGATTAAGGGCCGGTGAGGGTGTCACGGATCAAGTCCCATCTCCCAGAAATCCGCCTCCAGACAGGTCGCGGTCCTGAACCGGCGGCAAAGCCCGTCCCATCGCGGACTGGATTTCGGCTGATCGCCCAGCCGCAGGTTCACCGCCGAGTCGATCAACGCACCCGCGTCATGGCAGGTCGCTTGATACTCCGCCCCGGCATAAGTGCCGATCCATTCCCGATACCGGTCGGACGTTGCGGTTTTGGAGAGGCGCAGGCCGATTTCTCCGTATCCCATCACGCATGGCGCAAGGGAAGCCAGCAGATCGACCAGATCGCCGGAATGCCCCGCGTCCAGGACATATCGGGTATAGGCTAGGTTCGCGCGCCCTTCGTCGGCGACCTGCAGATCGGCTTCGCTTATTCCGTGCGCACCGCAAATACTTACGTGCAAGGCGATCTCGTCGTTTATAAGCGCGTTCACGGTGCCGACGCAGCTGCGCATTTCCTCGATCGTTTCGGCCTTGGTGACCGCGAGGGCCCAGGCGCGCGAGAAATGAATCAGGAAGATATAGTCCTGGACCAGGTAGTGCAGGAACGCCTTGGGCGGCAACGTACCGTCGCCCAGGGACTGAACGAACGCGTGTTCGGTATAGGCGGACCATGCACGGCCCACCGCATCGCGCCACAGCGGAAAGACCGTGCCGTAACTCATTCCGCGCCCAGATCCACCGCCAGGTCGGAGACGGGGCGCCTGCCTTCGACCAAACCCGCATCCGAAAGGAATTCCTCGAACCGAACGTAGCGGCCTTCATCCAAGGCTTCGGGTCGAAGCGCGAAGCGCGGGAGCGTGTCGACCCAGGCCCTTGCGTTGAGTTCGTCATCGAGTTCGGCCGACGTGCCTTTGAAGATCTCCCAGCTTTCTTCAGGATGGTTGACGATGTATTGCGTCGCAAGCTCGGTCGCCCTCAGGAACCTGCGGATCAAGGCCAGATCCATGGTGTTCCTGTTGGCGACATAGATCAGCTCGTCATAGGTCGGCACCCCTTCTTCCTCGACAAAGAAACACCGCCCCTCGACCCCTTCGATCTCCATCTGGTTTAGCTCGAAGTTACGGTAGGCACCGATCACCGCATCGACCTGGCCGGACATCAGGGACGGTGACAGCGACCAATTGACATTCACGAGCTCGACACTGTCGAGGCTAACGCCGTGATTATCCAGGATCGCGGTCAGTAAGGCCTCTTCCACGCCCGCGACGGAAAAGCCGATCTTTTTCCCGTCAAGATCTGAAATCTGCCGGATCGGGCCATCCTTCAGGACAAGCAGACAGTTAAGCGGTGTGGCCACAAGTGTGCCCACCCGGATGAGGGGCAGCCCTTCGGCCACGTGCAAATGCTGGCTGGGCTGATAGGAGACGGCCAGCTCCGCCTTTCCGGCCGCGACCAGTTTCGGTGGATCCGACGGATCGGCGGGTGCGACGATTTCCACTACCAGACCCTGATCCTCGAAATACCCGAGCTCCTGCGCGACGATGATCGGCCCATGGTCGGGATTGATGAACCAGTCCAGAAGTAACGTCATTCTGTCCTGCGCCATGGTCGGTAACGCCAGAGACCAAATCACGGCGACACCGAGAAGACGTTTCATGATTCCCTCGCTCACGCGTCTCCAAGGGCACGCGGGTGCGGACTTTTCGACAGGCGGTCGCATCATCAAATAGCCTTTCGTTCTGGCCGGTTGCCGTTGCCGCAACGTATAGGTTGGCGGGTTCACCCCGGGATGCGCCGGAAGTTAACCGCAGTTTCCAGCCGGAACAAGCAATAGAGGAGAGGCGGGAATGAAGATGGCGGTTGAGATCGGGAATTCGAAACCCCCGATCCTGAAGGAGGCCCGGTTGGATGGACCGGAAACTTCAACATCCAAGTTCACCATGAGAGCGCCACAGACCTCCACACGGTTTCCCAACCGGTGGAATGCCTCCTTTCCGACGAACTGCCTCCGGCCGGTGCGAGCCTTTCCATCGGAGTCCCGACCCCGAACCGCGTACGCTTCAGGATCGGGATAGGCCTTCCTGGGAATCGCCATCACGCGCAACCCAACCGTCTGTCAAGGCGGCGCGTCCCCCGCATCGTTGGATGCCTGAGCGCGGTGTGAATAACTACCGGCTGGCGCCGGTAGCGTCAGGGAGGTGATTCTCCAGGTACTGAAGCACGGGTCCGTCCGTGATGGCGCCAGTGGTTTCCGGGAAGTGGCCCCGGCCCCGGAAAACCGGCGTCCCCGGTCTTTCAATGGGACACTGTTGACCCGGCGTTTGCCTGGAGGCGCATATTGCATGTCCTTCCCGGAATGAGCCTTCGCAGGCGGCTCATTCCGGGAAGGACAGGGACATGATACGATTCGTTTTAGCTGAAGCAATATCCGACTGGAAGTCGGAGGCTTCGAACCAACGAGTGGAAAGTCAACCGTGTGCTGGATCCTACGAGGCGGCGGTACCAAGCCGTAAATTCTCGCTCCCACCGACGAAGATGGGCAATGCTCGCTTACTTGGGGAACGTGGTGCGGCAGGCGGTTCTCCTCTGGTGATGCGCCGAACGTCACGGCCACCCTGATCAAGGTTCGACCAATACACTTTCCCGGAAAATGTAACCGGGAACCGCCGAGCGCGGACAATCGGCTGCACGATGTCTCCGCCTTCCCGCTTGCACGGATTGGGAGTAACCGTTAGATACGCTCTGCCAATTCTCCTACAGGCCCGTTGACATGGAAAACATTCTCCTTGTAGTCCTACTGATACTCGCGCTTACGCTGATCGGAATCGTACTTCTCCAGCGTTCCGAAGGCGGTGGTCTCGGTATCGGAGGTGGAGGCGGCGTCGTTTCAAATCGCTCCGCGGCCACGGCGCTCGGAAAGCTGACATGGATTCTTGGCGCTGTATTCATGGCGATAAGTTTGGTGATGACGGTCCTCGCGGCGCGCGAAGGGAGCAACCTGTCCGTAATCGAAGGTTTCGAAACCCCTGAGTCCGGAGAGACGTTGCCCTCCCTGCCCTCCGGCGACGAACTGCTCCCGCCACAGCTGGAGACCGGAGACGGGGCCGAGACACCGCCGCGCGCGGACTGACGGCACACGCTCACTCGCCCCGTGTCCACAACGAGAGGCGAGCGATCTTGACAGGACATGGACCGCGCGCGCCTTGACGAAGGCCCGCGCTCTGTCGAGCGCTCGGTCCACCTGACCATGTTTCCCGGCTGAACGGAAAGACACCCGGCCTCCGTTCGCAGGCAGGCGGAAACCCCCGGCCGGTACCGGCCGGGGGTCACGGTTCATCATCCGTTGTGGACGGGGAAGGTCACTTGTTGTCGGCGTGATAGACGCCGGTAACCTGTCCGTCGGTGAAGTAGCCGTCGAAGTCGCCGACAACCCCCATCGGACGTTCTGTGCCTTTGCCGTAAAGCGTGCCGGCCCAGTCGCCTTCCTTGACGTTGGCGCCGCCCGATGTCTTGCCAGCAGCAAGTCCGCTATCCAGCGTGCCTTTCTTGAGTTTCAGTTCCCATGCCGTGTTGACGGCATGTCCCTCAAACCCGGAAATCATGCCTTCAAGTTCCGTACCGGCAGCGCCCTTGAACGTGGCCGTGAGGGACGCGTCCGCCGTGAAGTCGCCCGCGTTGTTGCCCATAACGGAAACGCCGTGCGCCTTGCCCGCGTAGGTGGCCTTGTTGTTTGATGCTACAGGGTGTTCTGCCAGCATAAGGGCGGAACTGCCATCCCGAACTCCAGCAAGCCGATGCACGGTCGATGCTTTTGGAGTACCGGTAGTGACTATCCAGTATCCCCATTCCGCGTAAGGACCGGCTGTATCGGACTGTTCATAGGTACCGGAGGAATCCGACCTCAGCTTATAGCGGAAACCCTCGGCAGCCGCAGTCGGTTTAAAGTACCAGCCGGCCCCGAGGGTTTGACCCGTTGATGCGCAGGTCGTCTTGCTTGAGCAGGTGAACTCTCCGGGAATTCCCTTATAGGAGACGTTTGCCGCAATAGTTCCGCTGGAGGGGATACCGACTGCGTCAGCGAGAGTTACGCCACTTGCCGAAACCACGCGGTCTTTCAGGCCCTTGCCCTCAATGTCCTTCTCGACCACGGTCAGGATCTCGTCCCAGAACATTCCGGAGTTCGAGTGACCGTATGCTATGGCACTTGCCCGTGTTCGTCCCGCGGGATCGCGAAGAGCACTCACAGTAACTTCGTCCCTGAATTCCCCATCGGCAAGGAGGGTCGAGGTCGTGACCCCCTCAGGAAGTTTCGGATCGGGCGCGGGTGCCGGAGTGGCGAACTCCATGCATTCGCCTCCGGGAGCGTTTCTTCCCTCTCCAGTGGGACAGGGATCATCCATGTTGCTATTGTTGTTGGACGTCGTGTTCGCCGGTGTGTCGCTCCCCCCGCAACCGGCAAGGGCCACTGCGCCCGCGAGCGTAACCGCGGGCATCAATAGGCTCAGATAATCTGAGCCCAAATCCGCGATGATCCCAGGCACGGGCGCGGATATTCCCAGGCCGCTACACCTACGCCGATACGTCCACTACAGTTCAAGGACGGAACCGCGCCATACGTGGGCGGTCATCGCCAACGTAGATCCGGCGGAAGCCACAGCCGTGCCCAGCACGCCAACCGAGCACTTGCGGCCTGACATGGAGTTGCTGCAGAAGGCCACTGTCCAGACACCTCGCCGACCGACCCCCGAGCGGCGCAGTTCCTGACCGCGCTTATTTCCCGTCCGACAGCCCGCTGGCGGCCAGCAAAGGACGAGGCCGCAGGCACAGGTCAGCATGAGTCGACGAAACGGCGTTGCACTCGTTCCATGAAGGAAGATCCTTCATGCGGACTCCGGGCACACTCTTTCCATTCAAGGCATGCCGTCGACTCCGGCACGGCATGCTCACTCGCCTCGACCCTCGAACGCGCCGATCACCTGTTGTAGGCTGGTCTCATGGCCTAGTTCCTGTTCATAGACGAAAGTGGTCACGACCGCGTCGCATCGCCCTACGAGGTGCTGGCCGGCGTTGCAATCCGGGATCGAGCGCTGCGCGAACTTATTGGCCGGCTCCACGACGCCGAGTTCGGCGCCTTCGGGCGCCGCTACAGCGACGGACACCGCGAGCTCAAGGGCTCCGTTCTGCTGAAGAGAAAGGTCTTTCGCCACCGGGAGCTGAACTCCGGGCTCGACCCGGCCGACGTTCCCGCGCTCGCCCGGGCCGCCCTCGATGACGGTGCCCGTGCCGACGCCCCCATGCTGCAGGCCCTCGCCGTGGCGAAGCTGCGCTATGTCGCCTCGGTGTTCGACACCTGCGCCCACTTCGACTGCCGTGTGTTTGCCAGCATCGTCGAAACCGACGCCCCTCAGACGGCGGGTGGCGGCCTGCGCAAGGACTACGCCTATCTGTTCGAGAGGTTCTTCTACTTTCTGGAGGACAACGCCGCCGGGGAACAGGGAATCGTCGTGTTCGACGAGATCGAGAAATCGAAGAGTCACCTGCTGATCGACCAGATGCATCGATACTTCGCGCAGACGGCGGTAGGCCGCCACCGAGCGAGCCGCATCATCCCCGAGCCCTTCTTCGTGCACAGCGATCTCACCACGGGTGTGCAGATCGCCGATCTCGTCGCCTACATCATCTCCTGGGGCTTCCGCATGCCCCGCATGACCAAGCCCGCCCGGGAGGAGCTGTCACCGTTCGCGAACCAGATCGCCCAATTGCGTTATCGGGCAGTGCGCGAGAGGCTCGGCAATCCCGAATTTGAGATCTGGAGTTTCGCGCATATCAGCGACCTGCGGACGCAGGCCGAACGCGACGAGGAGGAGTGACGAAGCAAAAAGGCAATGAAGCGCCGAAGCGCCCCAAAGCCTCCACGAGCGATCCTCGTTACATCCCCGGAGGATGTCAAGTCTCTTTCCCGGTTCCGCCAAAAAATTCTTCTGCCCCACCGCTACGAGCACACGATGCCGGAGGTGCGGTCGCAGCTGTCGTTTGTCACAAATCACTTCAGTGGGTGCCCTTGATTTTGCGCATTTTTTTTTCTCGTGTTCTGTCACAAATCACTTCAGTGAATTGTCACAAATGCGTTCAGTATCTTGCATTTCGGTCAGATATGACGTCAATCTGTTGCAGTGGACAGGATCGATTATGGACATGGGGAACGTCCCCAGGGCGGTGTGGCGTGCGGCGGAGACGCGGGCGGATGTGTTGCGTCCATTGGCGGCGTTGCCCGTGGTTCCGGCGGATCGTGTGCGGGACGCAGCGCGGGCGCTGGGTGTGTCCGAGCGGTGGACATATATCCTGATTGATCGTCTCCGGGCGCAGGGTGGAGAATTGACCGCGTTGCTTCCACGTCCGGGTCGGGGGGCCCCGCGCCAGGCGCGGATTGCGGCGGATCGTGAGGCGATCACCGCCGCGGTGATCGCGGCTGAATATCTGACAAGCCAGAAGGTGCGTCCGGCGCAGATTGTCAGATCGGTGCAGGCCCGGTGCCGGCAAGCGGGGGTGGTGGCCCCTGCGGAGTCCACCATTCGCCGCCGGTTGCGCCATGTCGACAGGTCGGCGATGTCCCGGTCCCGGGACACGGATCCCCGGACCCAGCCGGTCTGCGGGGAGACGCCGCGGCCCGACTATCCGCTTGATGTTGTTCAGATCGATCATACGCGGGTGGATGTGATTCTGGTGGATCCCATCGAGCGATATCCGATTGGCCGGCCCTGGCTGACGGTCGCCATTGATGTCCTGAGTCGGGCCATTGCCGGTTTTCATCTGAGCCTGGAGGCCCCCTCGGCCACCAGCGTCGGATTGTGTCTGGCCCATATGGCGACCGAGAAGGAGACCTGGATGGCGGCGCGCGGTGTCACAGATGTCGCCTGGCCGCTGGTTGGCAAGCCCGGGACCCTGGGTGTGGACAATGCGGCGGAGTTTCATGCCGAAGCCTTCACGCGCGGTTGCAGCCAACATGGTATCGCCATTGACTGGCGCCCGCCCGGGCAACCCTGGTTCGGGGGCACCGTCGAACGCCTGATCGGCACCCTGATGCAGCGCATCCACACGCTGCCGGGGACGACATTCTCCAACACCGCGCAACGCGACCATTATGACAGTGAGGCGCAGGCCTGTCTGACGCTCGAGGAGCTGGAGCGCTGGCTCACCGTGGCGATCTGCAAGGATTATCATCAATCCGGGCATCGCGGACTGGAGGGGGCGACCCCCATGGCCCGGCTGGACTCGGGTCTGGAGGCCCTGCAGCGGGCGGGCGGACATCTCGCCGCGCCGCGCGATGCGCATCGGTATCTGATCGATTTTCTTCCGGTGTTGCGCCGCACGTTGCAGCGGGATGGGTTCACCGTCGATCATATCCGGTATTTCTCGAACGCCCTGAAACCGTGGATTGCGGCGCGCGATGCGCGGGTTGAGGGTCCGATGGTCCTGCGCCGTGACCCGCGCGATCTCTCCCGCATCTATGTGCTCGATCCGTTTGACGGGTCCTATCTCGAGGTTCCGTATCGCACATTGTCCCGCCACGCCATCACGTTGTGGGAACACCGCGCGGCCACCAAACGGGCCCGCGCAATCCGGTCCACGCAGGCGAACGAGGAGATGATTTTTGCAGCCTTTGCGGAGCTGCAGGAGATCGCGCGGACCGCAAAGCAGACCACGAAGGCCGCACGGCGCAACCGCGCCCGCGCCCGCGCCCGTGTCGCCCGGGAATCCCCGGCGGTGCAACCGGACACACGCCGCCGTGATCCCCCACCGAAACCGGATTCAGCGCCGCCGCTGCCGTTTCTCGACTTCCTACATTTTCGGCTGTAAGTCATTGATTTTCGGCGGCCCGGATTTCGAATGGGCACTACATCGCGGGACGTTCCCGCGTTCATTGCCGCCGGTTTCGGGGCTCTGTCACCCGCCTGCCCGCCGGGCTGCGGTCTTTCGCGTCGGCTGGAGCCGGAACGGGGCTTCGTTCCATCCGAGGCCGAGGCTCCGGTAGATCCGCCGGGCCTTGGCCGAGGCCCGGCTGGGCATGGCGTATTTCTGTTCCGTGCCCTTTCTGTGCAGCACGCTGATCTGCAGGGCGTTGAGCTCGCGCCGGATGACGTCCGGGCTCATGGGGTGGCCGGACAGCGCGAGCCTGTGGCGGAGGTGCTGCAGGCAGCAGAACGCCATGTAGCAGATGGCGATGTGGGCGCGCACCCGGCGTTTCACCCAGTGGAAGACCGGGCGGATGCGGAGATCGTGCTTGTTCACGCGGAAACACGCCTCGATCTCCCATAACCGGCGGTACTGCATGACGAGGAAGCGGGCGTCGGCGTCATCGTGGCCCCAGGCCACGATCCCGCCTATCCCGTCCCACCGCGCCGCTTCGGCGACCTTGTCCCCGTCGATCTCGATCCGGCCCTCGGGGAAGGCGAGGAAACGGGCGTACCCGCGCCCGGCGACCGACGCGGGCCTGTCGCTCCCGGCGAGACGCCTGCGCAGCCGCTCCAGGCCCTGCGCGCGCTGGCGCGCGTCCTTGCGCGCGCGTTTGGGCGACCAGGTGACGATGACCCTGGTCGAGCCCTTCCTGAGGCTCTTGTAGCGCGCGATCGAGGTCGGGAACTCCTTCATCGGCCGCCACGCCACGAAGCCGTCGGGCTCGAGCGCCCGGTTCCGGAACTCCGCGGTCTGGGACCTGAGCCGGGCACCGAGAATGTACGGGATGCCGCGTTCCTGAAGCAGCCTCTCGTTGTCGGCGCTGATCATGCCGGCGTCGGCCACCACCGTGAAGCGCGCGGCGGGGTAGCGTTCGGCCAGCCCCGCGAGAGAGGAGATCAGGGTGTGGCCCTCGTAGCTGCTGCCCGGGAACAGCTCGTAGCCCAGCGGGATGCCGTCGGGGGTGACCAGAAGGGCGAATACGACCTGGACGCGGTGGTGCTTGCCGTCCTTGCTGTAGCCCTTGGCGCGCAGGCCGTCCTCCACCTCGCTCTCGAAATACAGCGTCGTGGTGTCGAAGAAGATGACGCTGACGGGCTCGTCATAGAGCTTGCGGGCCGCCGCGTGGGACTGGCCGCGGATGGCGTCGATCAGGCCGTCGTCGAGAAAGTCCATGGTCCTGTAGACCTGGTCGAGGTTCAGCGACAGATCGCCATGGCGGTCGAGCTCGCGGACCGTGGCGCGCTTGCTGAGCGGCTGCGCGACGCGCGCGAGGACCATCTCCTTGAGGATGCGGTTGGAGCTCATGCGCCGCGCGCCCAGCACCCGATCCCACCCCAGGCGGCCGTAAACCTCGCCAAGCGCCTCGCGCAGCCCGACCGAGATCCGCGCCTCCTCGCGGCATTCGGCCAGGTCGACCCCGAAGGGCCGCGGATCCGCCACCGCCAGACGGGCCTGGGCGATGAGATCGCTGTACTGCTTCGGCGTCAGCAGGTGAAGCTGGGCCGTCTCCGCCTGCCTCATCTCCTCGATGATCAGCCGCCCGAGGCGGTCGAGCTGGCTGAGCTGCCCGTCGCTCGTCGCGGTGCCGACATGGCGCACGACCCTCTGGCGCACCCTGTCGCCGTCGCGCACCGACCTGACGACCTGGACGCGGATTCGGTCTCCGCTCTTCTTGTGGCGAACGAACATGCCGGAAGTATGGACCGGACGGGCCGGAGGTTCAAGCGGAATATACCCCGTGGGCACTACATCGCCGTCCCGGGGAATCGAGACCCAATGGACCACAAATACAGTCAGTTACGCACCGCCAGAATCCGGCAATGTAGGAAGTCAAGCGAAGGCCGCACGGCGCAACCGCGCCCGCGCCCGCGCCCGTGTCGCCCGGGAATCCCCGGCGGTGCAACCGGACACACGCCGCCGTGATCCCCCACCGAAACCGGATTCAGCGCCGCCGCTGCCGTTTCCTGATATCGAAGCCTGGTCCGGCCCATGAACCACCTTCATCCGGATGCACGGCACGTGGCCGCCTGGCCCGCCGCCGCCCGGCTGGAGTCTCTTGGAGCGGACCGCTGGATTGGCTACACCCGGGCGCTGGATGTGCGGGCCCGCCTCGAACAGCTCCTGGCGACACAGGCCGGCCGGATCCGCCCGCGCAACCTGCTTCTGGTCGGGCCGAGCAACAACGGCAAATCCACGATTGCGGAGAAATTCATGCGCCGGTATCCGCGCCGGACATCCCCCGCGGGTGATCGCCAGATCTTTCCGGTTCTGTCCGTGCAGATGCCCGCCGATGCGACCGTGGGGCGGTTCCATGCGCTCCTTCTGGACAGCCTCGGCGCACCGGTCGGGCAGACCCGCGCACCGGACACCGGCGGGGCACATTCGCCCGCGAACTGATGCGGATGTGCGCGGTCCAGACGCTGCTTGTCGATGAGCTTCACAATCTGTTGTGCGGTCCTGTCTCCCGCCAGCGGGAATTGCTGGGACTGCTGCGCTATCTGGGCAACGATTTGCGCATTCCCATTGTCGCCCTCGGGACCCGGGAGGCCTATCTCGCGTTGCGCCTGGACGATCAGCTGGAGAACCGTTTCGAACCGATCCTGCTCCCCCCGTGGCGTGACGATGCCGAAACCGGGCGACTTCTGGCCAGTTTCGAGTCGGTCCTGCCCTTGCGGGAACCGTCGGGCCTGGGGTTGCCGGAATTGCGCCGCCTGATCGTGAGTCGAACAGACGGGTTGATCGGCGAAATCCATCAGTTGCTGGCCACCGCCAGTGGCCAGGCGCTGCAGAGCGGGCGGGAATGCATCACCGGCGATGACATCGTGTCCTGTGCCTTCGCACCCCCGGCCACCCGACGTCAGATCATGGAACGCGAATTGCGGTCATGACCGCGCCGCCCGCCTGGCCCCTGCATCCACCGCCCGGCCCTTACGAGCCCTTGCGGACCTATGTGACACGTCTCGCCCGCTTCTACGATGTGTCGTTTTATCTGTTCTGCGGACACGCCCTGCATATTCCCCTCACGGATCGGGAGGCCCTGTCCTTGTCCAACCCGTCGGACGCGGTGCTGAAACGGCTGTCGGTCGGTGTCGGTGTTCCTGTCGATGACCTGCGCGCGATGCAGTTGGGGAAGATCTGGACCCGGATCATGGCCGAGATCCATGCGCACATGGAGACGGAAGACGGTCGGCGCGAGTTGGAATCCCGGTTCCGTCCTGTCACGGAAGGGCATAGCGAGGGAAGCGGTGGTGAGGTTACGCTTTTCAAGCTTCACGGCCCACGGCCCTTTGGTCGTGTCGTTCAGCGTGAATAACTACCGGCTGGCGCCGGTAGCGTCAGGGAGGTGACTGTCAGGATACCGAGTACGGGTCCGTCCGCGATGGCGCCGGTGGTTGCCAGGAAGTGGCCCCGGAACCGGAACCGGCGTCCCCGGTACCGCCTGCGGATTTCGGGCAGCCCGCGCCGGGCCCTGTGGGACGGGCGGGCTTCCGTCCCGCGGACGGGACTGGAGATGGCGAGCTTTGGGGACACGGACATGAACATGCGCGCGCGGTCGCCCGGGAGCACCCCGTGCAGGATGGAAACGCCGTTCCCGCGGCGGACCTGGCGGCGGACGGCGCACACCCGAAGGCCCGGATCTCCGGTCAGGACCCTGTGGCGGCACCTCCTCGCCCGGACGATATGGTACCGGTGGCAATGGACGCAATGCGCGGAGCGATCATACCGCATGTCCCTGTCCTTCCGGAAACGGGCCTTTGCCCTGAGCGGGCGGCCCGTTTCCGGAAGGACAGGGACATGACACGGTTCATTCCCGCTGAAGCAATGTCCGACTGGAAGTCGGAGGCTTCGAACCAACGCGTGGAAAGTGAAGAGGTCAAAATTCGGGTGGCCATGGCTCGTATCCGGGTTGCGTTCCCTTTCGATCGGCGCTAGTTCTTGACTCCCGTGAACATGCGGACTCGCTCGGCGACCTGGGATATGGCGCAGGCAGGCAGACACGGGAGCCATGGCTTAGATGGCACGCTTCATTTTCATCACCGGCGGTGTGGTTTCGAGTCTGGGCAAGGGCCTTGCGTCCGCTGCCTTGGGCACGCTGCTCCAGGCCAGGGGATTTACCGTTCGGCTGAGAAAGCTCGATCCTTACCTGAACGTGGATCCCGGAACTATGTCGCCATTCGAGCATGGCGAGGTCTTTGTCACGGACGACGGGGCTGAAACCGACCTCGATCTGGGGCATTATGAGCGTTTCACGGGTGTTTCCGCGCACAAGGCGGACTCCGTTTCGTCAGGCCGGATTTACTCCAACGTGCTCGAGAAGGAGCGGCGCGGTGAATACCTTGGTAAGACAATACAGGTAATCCCCCACGTCACCGACGAAATAAAGCAATGGATTTCCACCGGCGAGAACGAGTCGGACTTCATGCTATGCGAGATCGGCGGCACTGTGGGCGACATCGAGGGATTGCCGTTTTTCGAGGCGATTCGACAGTTCGCGCAGGACCGCCCCCCGGAACAGTGCGTATTCATGCATCTGACACTGCTTCCGTACATTTCCGCGAGCGGGGAACTGAAAACGAAACCCACACAGCATTCGGTCAAGGAGTTGCGGATGATCGGGCTACAGCCGGACATTCTCGTCTGCAGATCCGAAACGCGGATTCCCGACAAGGAAAAGGCGAAAATCGCGCTGTTCTGCGACGTCCGGCCCGAAGCGGTGATTCCGGCTTATGACCTTAAGTCAATCTACGAGGCACCGATGGCCTATCACGAGGCCGGACTCGATCAGGCTGTTCTGGACGCGTTTCGCATCAACCCCGTGCCAAAACCAAACCTGACCCGCTGGGTCGATATCGAGGATCGTATCCACAATGCAGAAGGCGAGGTGCGGATCGCGATAGTCGGGAAGTACACACGGCTCGAGGACGCCTACAAATCCATCGCCGAAGCGCTCATGCATGGCGGAATGGCCAACCGCGTCAGCGTGAATTCCGACTGGATCGACGCGGAAATCTTCGAACGCGAGGATCCCGTACCTTATCTGGAACCCTACCAGGCGATTCTGGTTCCGGGCGGGTTCGGTGAACGTGGAACGGAGGGAAAGATCAAGGCGGCGGAGTTCGCGCGCCTGCACAGGGTTCCATATCTCGGCATATGTCTTGGAATGCAGATGGCTGTGATCGAAGCGGCAAGGAACCTGGCGGGAATGGAGGACGCGGGCTCCGAGGAGTTTGACATTGGAGCTGAGGGAAAGAGCATCACACCGGTGGTCTATCATCTCAAGGAATGGATAAAGGATAACGAGAGAATCGAGCGTAGCGTTGACGATGCCAAAGGAGGCACGATGCGGCTCGGATCCTACCGGGCCACGCTCGCGGAGGGAAGCCGGGCCGCATCGATCTACGGTTGCTCCTCCATTGACGAGCGTCATCGCCATCGTTATGAAGTCAACGTAAAATACAGGAACGCACTGGAGAAAACCGGACTGAGGTTTTCCGGAAACTCACCTGACGGCACGCTCCCGGAGATCGTGGAGTGGACAGACCACCCGTGGTTCATTGGCGTGCAGTTTCACCCGGAACTGAAATCCCGGCCATTCGAACCGCATCCGCTTTTCGCGGATTTCATTCGGGCCGCGAAGGAAATGTCAAGACTCGTATAACCTCAGACCGAGGGTCGTCACTGGCAGTCCTGCGGGCACCGAATGCCGACATAGGCCTAATTCGTTTTCGGTACCCTTCACGGCCCCCGTCATGCCGCCCTTTCGCTCACCGCCAGAGACGGTTATTGTCCATATATGTTCGCCGAATTGCTCGCACGACTCACGCAGCCTGCTCCGGAACCACTCCCTGAAACCGAGGCACGTCAGGCTCTGGCTGCGCTTCTGGTGCGCGCGGCGCGATCAGACGGCACCTACGCGCACAGCGAAGGGGCCCGGATAGACCGGATACTTGCGGCGCGGTATGGACTGTCACCCTTCGAGGCACCCCGTCTTCGCGCCGCAGCCGAGGCACTTGAGGAACATGCGCCGGATACCGTGCGTTTCACCCGCGCGATCAAGGACGCGGTTCCCTATGAGGACCGTGAAAGCGTCGTCGAGGCGCTCTGGGAAGTGGTGCTCGCCGACGGGGTGCGCGATCATGAGGAGGATGCGTTTCTCCGACTGGCGGCCAACCTGCTCGGCGTGAACGACCGCGACAGCGCCCTCGCGCGCAGGCGAGTGGAAATGCGGAAGGCGTGATCGCGGACCTTCCGATGTATGATCGACCCGAGACTTTCGGGGCGAGCGATCGACTCTGGAGCCTGATCAGGGAAGAGTTCTGGCCGTGCGCGGCCTCGCGGCACCAAAGCCGCTAACCCGCGGGATCGACCCATGGACAGTCTGGTAAAGCCCCGATCTGGTGCTGGCGCAGATCTGCGGACTGCCTTACCGCACCCGGCCTCACGGAAAAGTTCGGCTTGTCGCGACACCGGCTCACGGCCTGCCCTGCAAGCCGGGATACTATTTCAGCGCAATCGCCATTCGAAAAGACGGCATTCGCTCGATACCCATGGAGTTCGACGGCTGCCGGATCGCGGTCAACGACAGATGCTCGCAAAGTGGATCGACCGCGCCCATGGAGTGGGCGAACGGGAACAGGATCGGTTTCGGGAAAGCGCCGTTCACGGGTTCGCACGCCGCCTCTTGCCACGCGGTGGCCCACGGTCGCGCTGAGATAGACGCGGTTAGCTGGACGATGATCAAACGTTGGGATCACTATGCCAAGCGTCTTCGGACAATTGCGCAAACGACAGCGACACCGGCATCCCTACATCGCCGCCATAAACGGCAACGGGGATCTGATCCGGCAGGCACTTCGTGACACCATTTTTCCAGGCTTCGATCGGGAGACCGGTTCATACTGGAACCTAACGGAGTTGTCCGGATTTCCCCCCAACCGTTACCTTGAGGGCGCGGACGCACCCTAACCCGGGATCCCGATGATGGCGTGAATGGGAAACGGTGGTCGTGTGCGCTCCATCAGTCACCGGAAGGACGGAATCCCACCGATGTGATCGCCGCCCGTTTCCCGAACCGTCCTGTGTACCAAGGCCCCGGAGCCCGGAATCCCAGTTTCCGATGGAAAGGTCTCGACGACACGTCCGCGTGCCCCATAATCAATCCCGCTCACGCTCGCCTCCCAAAGCGGAGGCTGCGGAACCTGCCGGGAGGGCATCAACACAACCCGAAAAACGCTACCTTGTTCCGTAGCCGTCAGACGATCCGCCCGGCGACAGTGCGGACGTGACCAAACTCTTTGACGGACATCCGCTGCAGGAGTCGGCCCGCCTACATCTGCCCAATCCGGGAGCCGTAATCCGCCGGACACCCGGAGCGTCCGGTTAACGTCGCACCGCAAGGCGAATCAGGTTACGTACACCGAAGGCAAGCAGGACATATGTCAGAATCGAAAGCCCCAGACCGAGAAGACGCGCGGCACCTGGCATATTGCCGAGATAGGTGTCCAGCAGCGCGGCGACGGCGATATACGGTGCCACAAGAACCGTTCCCCACGCGGAACTGACCTGCAAGCCTACGAAAACACCGATCACCGGCACCAAAACTCCTGCGACCGCACCGATCAGGAACGTGACGAAGTTGCCGGTCGTCAGGAGGGATTTCGGTTCGCGGGCCATGATCCAAGGCCTCGGATTCTCACGGTGCACAGGGTCATTGTCAACCGAGAACGGCACCCGTATCAGGGCAACCGCTTTTGCGCCCAAGAGACTGCGATTGGGGTCGAGAATGCCTCAAACAATCGGGAAAATGGCGACAGACGACGCTTTGTTCTTTCCATGTTCCCCATTTCGGACTGCTGAAACTCCACCCTGGCACCCGTATCATGATCCCTCCCGGCACAAGCGGGAGAAAGGCACCCTCAATCGCCGCGCAGCCGACCGGTTCACCCGACACCCCGTGCCCTGAACCCCGCGCGATGCAGCCAATCCAGTACGAATGGGGCGTCATCGGTCTGGATAACCGTGGCGCCATGCGCGATCCAGAAGCCATACACGCTGTCCGGGGCGGCACGGCCGAATTCATCGCTGCGGCCACCGTTCCACTGGTAGTTCCCGTTCGTAACAGGATTCACGTATAGCGTGTTCACGAAGAGGCGGATATCCAGTTCCGCCGCGAGTCGCCGCGCCCTGCGGGAGAACAGGACACCGCCATCCATTGTCATGCCCCTGCGCGCCAGAAGATCATAGCCCGGATCAACCCCGAACCCGTAATCCACGACACATTCGACACAATGGGGCCTCAATTCACGGCATACCTTCTCGAAACCCCTGATGCCGTCCCGACTGTCGATCACTACGGGTATGAAATCCACCGGATCCCGGCAATCACGCAACAACCGGCGCACCAGACCGAGATCGGTACCGTCCCGCAGGTTTGACTTGATCGTGAGCTGTTCAGACACTCCGCATTCAGCCGCAATCCTCGCAACGTCTCCCATCATGTCGATCCCGGACTTGAGTTCCACGTTGATCAACATTTCCGGACCGAGCGCGTGGAGCGCATCCCTCAGGGTCGGAAGCTTTTCCCTGTAGGGCGCTCTGGAACTCGGGTGGACCAGTTCAATGCTTTCGATGTCCCCGCGCCTGAGATCCGAGACGTCGCCTGTCGCGGACGTCGTGCGCCCGAGAGTCGGATCGTGAATGACCACCGGCTCTCCATCGGCCGTCATATGGACATCTATCTCCACCATGTCGACGCCCAGCTGTCGCGCCCTCACGATCGCGGAAACGGAGTTCTCCGGCAGCCTCGCGAACCCCTCGTCAAGAAACACGCCACGATGCGCGACGACGAAAACCTCACCCGGAGTTCCGTTCGGGTCACGGAACCGCTCGCGCAACCGCCGATCACGGCGTTTCGGCATGCTCACCTCCTGTCCTGCGGGCCGCCGAGACCATATTTATCCGCCAGGGTTATGGTGACCAGCGACAGCGCCATGATCAGGACGATATATACCATATTGATCGCGGCCTGCTCCGGGTTCGGCGAACGCGCACCCTCAAACAGCGCGATGGAAAGCGGCTTGTTGTTCACGTTGAAGAGAAACGCCGACATTGAATATTCGCTCATGAGCGTATTCAGCGTCATACAGGAAACCAGAAGGATCACCGGCAGAACCAACGGGAGGGTAATTCGCAGGAAACGATAGTGCGCGGGAGCGCCAAGCGACTGCGCGGCTTCGCTCAGGGCAGGATCGAGTGAAACGAACGAAGCCCTCAGGAAGCGGATCATCAGGGGAATCGCACCAATGCAATACGCGATCGGCAATATCCAGTAGCCGCCGAGCAGGGTTGAGCCGAAGACCAGGGGACTCGGTCCGCCATAAGCCAGGATCAGGCCAATCGCGATAAACGGGGCCGGCAGAATCCAGGGTAGCATGAAGGTCAGATCCAGGGCGTTCGCGATCCGGCCGCGAACGCGGCTGACCAATGTCACCACAAACAGTGAAATGGCGATTCCGGCCGCGATGGCGGACAGTCCCATCAGGACGGAGTTCTTCAGCGGCACGAACGCGTTGCCCTGCGAGAAAACGGTTATGTAGTTGTCGAACGAAAGCTCAGTCGGGATCACTTGGGTCCCTATGGATTTCGCCGGCGCGAACGAGAACAGCACGACGAGAAACACGGGCATAAGCTGGATCATCGCTGTCAAATAGGCAAAACCGTAGACCGGAAGCCGCAGTGCGAACCCGGTGACCGGCACACGTTGGATCGGCATCGGTGTCTTCGCGCCGCCTGTATAGTCGATCCGTCTTTCGACATATTGCATTGAGACGATACAGAAAAGCACCGCAATCCCAAGACCGATCGAGAGCATGGCCGCCATATCCTGCCGACGCAGGGAGTTCAGGGTTAGGATCAGCTCGGTAACCATATCGTAGCGCTGGCCACCCAGAACCGAGGGAATGGCGAACGACCCGAGCGACTTGTACGCGACGAGCAGGGTCGTCGCCAGAACCGTGGGCATAAGAACCGGCAGCACCACCTGGACGAAGGCCCTGGCATTTCCCGCACCGAGGCTTCTGGCGGCCTCGACGATCGAATAATCCACCCGCCGGATCGCGGCGCGCAGGAACAGAAAGTGAAAGCTCGACAGCAGGAAGCTGTGGGCGAAAACCACGGCCAGCGTTCCCGAGAACCAGTCGTTCGGCAAATGAGGCAGGAATGTCTGCAATATACGCGTCAGGACTCCGGTCTGGCCATAGACAAATCCGTATCCCGTCGCGGCAGCCACCGAGGTGAAAACAAGGGGCGTGGAGTAGGCGAGCCGCAGAAAGCCGCGACCCGGAACTTTCAGGTATTCCAGCACGGCGACCTGAAACAACCCCACGACATTGACCGTCACGATCGAAAGACCCGTCACCAGCAATGTGTTGAAGATCGCCGACCGCACACGCCGCGACCCGCTGAGTTCACCCAGAGCCGCGAAGCTCACCGTACCCTCCGGCGCGAAGGCGAATTTCAGAACCGACCAGATCGGGCCGTATATAAAACTGATCGCCAGCCAGAGAACGGCGACGAACAGAAAGGCCTGGATCGGAGACCGGCGGAAATCGTTCAGAAGGGCCCCCATATCAGGTCCCGAACCTATGGATTTTCGCGATGTCCAGACTCACCGGAACCGCATCTCCGGGCTTCAGTGCCGCCGTTTCCGGGCCGCTGAAACTCTGGATCCGCAGAACTTCGCCGTTGACGTCGATCATGATGCGCGTGATCGATCCGAGATAGTCCAGATCCTTTACGATGGCGTCAAAGGTGCCGGATCCAGTTGGATCGCCCAGTTTGACATGCTCGGCTCTCACAAAGAGCGGACCCGCATCACCCAGGCCCAATCGTTCAGCAAGCCCGGGGCCGATCCGGTTGGCGTTTCCGACAAACTGGCAGACGAACGGCGTGGCCGGATTCTCGTAAAGGTCGTGTGCCGTTCCGATCTGCTCTACGCGCCCCACATTCAGAACAAGGAGGCGATCCGACATGGAGAGGGCCTCTTCCTGATCATGGGTAACGAAAACGGCGGTGAATCCAAGCTCGCGCTGAAGCGCCTTGATTTCATGCCGCATGTCCTCACGGATCCTGGTGTCAAGGTTGGATAGGGGTTCATCGAAAAGCAGAACCTGTGCGCCCGTCACAAGCGAGCGCGCGATCGCCACCCTCTGCTGCTGACCGCCCGACAGTTCCGCGGGCTTTCTGTCCCGATGCGCCGAGATGCCGGTGATTTCAAGTATCTGGTCGACGGCATGGGCTCTGTCGGCTCTCGATTTTCCCGCGACTTTCAGGCCAAACGCGACGTTGTCCGAGACGGTCATATGTGGAAACAGCGCATAGTTCTGGAACACGATACCGACGTCGCGCCTTTCGGGCGGCAGCGCGGTCACGTCCTTTCCGTCAATGCTTACGCTTCCTCCGGCGACGGGAGCGAACCCGGCGATGGCACGGAGCACGGTGGTCTTTCCACATCCTGACGGGCCGAGCAGAGTGAAGAACTCACCTTTATCTACGCTTAGCGACATAGGCCGCACGACCTGAACGCTTCCGTAACTCACACTGACACCGTCGAGATCGATCATGCGTTTTCCCGTACTGGAGGGTCGGGCGTGGAGGAGCGTGGAACCGCGCCCGACCGAAAAGAGGCTCCGGACTTA
Organism: Paracoccaceae bacterium; assembly: GCA_965221405.1. Taxonomy (GTDB): domain Bacteria; phylum Pseudomonadota; class Alphaproteobacteria; order Rhodobacterales; family Rhodobacteraceae; genus JAPOUP01. The sequence continues at coordinate 282,017 of CBDCSE010000002.1, forward strand.
CTTGATGTCAAGCTCGATGGTCTGCATCCAGCCGTCTATCATGGGCGCCACGCCGTCCCAGTCTATAGCCTGAGGCGCCACGACCGTGGCGTTTGACCGCACTTCGGCGGGCGACAGCGCGACCGCCTCGGGATGCACCGGAACCTGCCCGAATTCGGCGGCATAGGCCGCCATGAACTCCGGGCTGCCGAACCAGTCGACGAAAGCTTTCGCCTCATCAAGCTGGTCAGTGCCGTCAACGATTGCGATACCTTCGGAGATGAACGGAGTGCCGCCTTCGGTGTCCACCATCACGGCCTTGTAGCCAACACTCTCGGCCAGACGCCCGACACCACCGAACCAGTTCAGGTCGATGACGGCCTCACCGTTGACGAAGGCGGCGGTTTTCGCATCAGCACTGTCGACAACGATCGCGTTATCGAAAAGCTTCTGAACGAAGTCCCAGCCTTCCCGGGTGACCCGGCCGCTTTCGTCGGCAAACCGCACCAGAATGCCGACGAGATAGGACTTGGTGGTCTGCCACCCGATCGGGCCGATGACGTATCTGTTTGCGTAGCCTGGCTCGATCAGGTCGAGCCAGCTCTTCGGCGCCTCGTCAGCGGACATCGCATCAGCGTTGTAGGCAAGCACGATCGGTGTCTGCCAGAATTTGTAGACCATATTGTCGGCATCATCGCGATAGATGGCCGGAAGTCCGTCCGCCCAGTTTGGCACATATGCCTGGAACAGCCCTTCGGACTTCAATGTCACCATCGCCGCGTCGATGAGGCCAAGGACGACATCCGCCTGGGGGTTCTCACGCTCCGCAAGTATGCGGTCGAAAAGCTCTCCGCCGCCTGCGGACAGCATGGCGATGTCATGCCCCGCCGCCCGCGCCTGTTCGGTGATCCAGACGGCACGATCCTCTCCCTGCGGAGAGTATACGGTGATCGGTGCGGCGGGAGCAGTGGTTCCGAACAGAACGGCGACCGCTGATATGGCAGTTAAATTGAACACGATATTCATTCGGGTGGTCTCCTTGATAGAGGGATTGCGCGGCACGAGCGCCCGGGAATCCATTTCCAAGTCTACTCGTTTAAATTACATTGTGTAAAGTAATATTATCGTGCCAAACTGCGAAAGATCGAATCCGCGAGTTCAGGGAGTATGTCCATGCGGGGTCTATCCTTCAACGAGCGGCGTCTGGCGGAGCTTATCTTCCGCAGACGTGGCATCGCGCGTGTGGAACTGGCGTCACTGGCCAAGCTAACCGGAGCGAGCGTGACCCGACTGATATCCGGACTGATCAAGGAAGGATTGCTGACGGAGAAAACCCTCAAGGACGGAGCGCGCGGGCAGCCAAGGAAGATTCTGTCGCTCAGGCGCGATAATCTGGTCGCCGCGGGTTTCTACACGCTGGCTGACGGCATCGAGGCCGTGCTGGTTGACCTTGACGGAAAGGTACTCGGTCACAGATCGATTCCCCTCGCCCCGGCGTCCGCGGATCGGATCGTCGGTACAGTCCGGGAAATCACCCGTGATTTCCTGAACGATCCAGGAGTTGAGGTAGGCTCGTTCGCCGGTGTCGGGCTTTGCCTTCCGGCGAACTTCGGATCGGTCGGAAAATGCCTGAAGGCTCATGAGAGCTTCATGAAACTGGACGGGAGTTCACTGAAGGAGGCGATCCAGGCACAATCCGACTGGGATATCTTTCTCGAGAATGACGGGACGGCGGTCGCGCTCGGAGAATTCCTGTTCGGAAACCACGGCGTCGAGACGCTCTTCCTTCTGCATATAGGTTATGGTCTGGGCGGCGGCGCGGTCCTGAACGGCCGACCCTATCGAGGCGCACATGGCAACGCATGCCTGCCGGGGGTTCTGTTTCCCTACAACGCGCCACGGCCCACGCTTCAGGACTTCGAGACCACCGTCGGCACGTCTGGCCGCCGGTCGTGGAGGGCGGACATGGCCGACCCGAACGACACGGATCGACAGTCGCGAATCGAGGGCTGGACTGAACGGGCGACCGGTCAGGTGGAGCTCGCGGCGCGCATCGTCACCGGCATGTTCGACCCCGAGTTGATCGTGCTTGGAGGCGCCTTGCCGTCGCGACTTCTCAGGGATATCAGCGCACGGCTGGAAGTCCGGAACATCGAAGGCCCGTCCCGAGGGCTTCAGGTCGCGCCGATTCGCGCGACGCGGCTGGGAGACCTGAATGGCCCCATCGGTGCGGCGAGCATCCCGTTCTTTGAGCGCCTTTTTCCCGGATCCAAGGAACGTGACTGAACCCCCGGCCCCGATAGTGGCTCAGCTTGAAATTTCCCTTGCTTTCGCGAGCGGTACCGATATTGTCAGGTCATCGACACGGACACGTGCAGCGATTCGGGCGCGATCGCCCGCAACGGCGGGGCGATCTACATAGTTGACGCCAACGGGCGGTCCTGCACCTGCGCCACCGAGAGCCGGGTTTTCGACGTGCGGCGGGCGCTGGAGCGCACCTACCCCACGCCCGGCGCAGATGGGCGATACCGCACCGACGACGACGGCACAGCGGAAGCGCCCCCAGCGAGCATGGATTTTCTCAAATCACTTGCCCGGAATTTCCACGACCCGTCCTACCTCTACTGCAATGAATCGCCCTACAAGGGCCTGCCCGGGCCTGGCTGAGCGGCGGCGTCCCTTCCCCCGCACCTGCGGCGGCGCCGGGACGCCCGGTTCGGGCGGGCCTCCCCGGCAGCCTGGCTGCAAGGGCGGTCCCCGTGCGGGCCGCCAGAAGCGAGGCCGGGTCCCCGGTCGCCATGGACCTGCAGCGGCGGCGTCCGCACACGGGGCCGGCGGGCGTCAGGGGGCACGCCTGCGGCTGGCCACGGACCCCCTCTCCTGCCGGTCAGGGATCCGGCAGCGGCCGTCAGGCAGGCGCGGACGCGCCGGGACGCGGGGCGACGGCCGCAAGGAGCGGGCCGCGGCGCTCGCCGACTGCAGCGGGACCGGCCCAGGGACCAGGGCACGGCCGGGGCGCGACCGCGGGCCACACGAAACGGTTCCACCTCTGTCCCCAACCCGGATCCTGTGTCGCCGAAGGTCCACGGAATGCCTGTCGGGCAACTCCCGCGGACCTCCGTCACGCGGTTCCGCTCCGCGATTCGCCGGTCGGACACTCCGGTGCGCCCAAACTCCGTCTTCGGACGGAGCGTCGTGGGACGTTACGGCCGCGCCCGAACCTGATTGTCTGGCGCAATTTCCCTTCGGCCACGACACAGACCCGTCTTGCCGACCGGCCAGCACACACATAGGTTCCCGAAATATACGTACGGAACGGATACGGCATGCATATCGGAATCCTGCTCACTGGCCATGTGGCCGGTCCACTTATCCCGACATACGGCGACTATGACGCGATGTTCGAATCGTTTCTCGGTGGGCGCGGATTCACCTTCTCCAGCTATCCGGTTGTGGACATGGTCTTTCCCGAGGGGCCGAACGCTGCCGACGGCTGGCTGATCACCGGCTCCCGTCACGGCGTTTATGACGGGCATCCCTGGACTGCGCCGCTTGAGCGTCTGGTGTGCGCGGCATTCTCCGCCAGGGTGCCTGTGGTGGGAATCTGCTTCGGCCACCAGCTGGTCGCGCGGGCCCGGGGCGCGCGGGTGGAGAAGTTCCCGGGAGGATGGGCGGTGGGCCGTCAGGTATATGAATTCGACGGGAATGTCCGACTTGCGCTGAACGCCTGGCATCAGGACCAGGTTGTCTCGGTCCCGGACGGTGCCGAGGTTATCGCACAAAACCCTTTTTGCGGAATTGCGGCGCTGGCGTACGGTAACCAGGCGCTAACCATACAGGCGCATCCGGAATTCCATGACCCCTACCTGAAAGACCTCATCACCGTCCGGGGACGCGGGACCGTTCCCGACAGGCTGCTTGACGACGCGTTGGACAGACTTGGGCAGCCTGTTGACTCTCCGGCATTAGCCGATCGGATAGCTGAATTCCTCGTCAAGTCCCGGGAACGCCATCCGGGACGGAACCGAGGGCTTATCGAAACTCACCCGGTCGCCGCACCGGACGACCGGATCCGAGCGGATCCGTCACTTCTGTTCCGCTAGTTCGGCACGACTGTTCCCGAACGCTTCCCGAATGACCCTGATCCCGATACCGCCGCATAACTCCCACCTGCCGGTTTCCGCTGCAGGACCAGCGCTCGGGACGCATCGGCACCACAGGTCCCTGCTCCACAGCCGTCGACCGGGAGGTCAGCCATTTCAATGACCGTCACCATGATCTAAGATGAGGACCGCAACCGGATCCGCGCGGCTTGAAACCAGATGCAACTTCATTTCCTAACCATCGCGGCATGCATTTTCGCGGGTACGGCGGCGGCCAAGTGCGGCGGCGGATTCGGTGAATTCGTCAACGACCTGCGCAACGAAGCCATCCGCAACGGGAATGATCCCGCGATAACCCGGAACTTCTTCGCAAACGTTCACCACAACCCCGACGTGATCAGGGCCGACCGCAGACAGGGCGTGTTCCAGCTCCCGTTCATTGAGTTTTCCGGTCGGCTGATGAGCGCCTACCGGCTAGGTGTTGGAACCGCGAAGTCGGAAGAGTTCGACAGACTCTTTGATCGGATATGGGAAACTTACGGCGTAAGCCGCGGTATCCTGCTGGCCCTTTGGGCATTCGAATCCGACTTCGGTGCCGTGCAGGGCGATTACAACACGCTGGACGCGCTGGTCACCCTAAGCCACGATTGCCGTAGACCGGGACTGTTTCGCCCGCAGATCTTCGCCGCGCTGGAGCTTCACCGACGCGGTGACTTCAGTCCAAGGGAGACCACAGGCGCCTGGGCCGGAGAGTACGGGATGGTGCAGATGCTACCCGAAGACATTCTCGTGAACGGCGTTGACGGCGATGGGGACGGCAAAGTCGATCTGAAGGGATCGGAAGCCGACGCACTGTTTTCGGGTGCCAGCCTGCTTCGCCATCTGGGGTGGCGACCGAGGGAGCCCTGGCTCCGGGAAGTACGCGTGCCACGTAACCTTGACTGGTCCATCACCGGCCTCGATACGACCCTGCCGGAGACGGACTGGGCGCAGATGGGCGTAAGGCCGCGATGGGGAACGATGGATACCGAACTGCCGGCGAACCTTCTGTTGCCCCAGGGCAGGAAGGGACCGGCCTTTCTGGCCTATCCGAATTTCCGGGTTCTCCTTGAGTGGAACGAGTCCCTCATCTACGTCCTGACGGTCGGCCACTTTGCGGAACGGCTTATCGGCGCTCCACCGTTCGAGGCCGGTTCCCCGGATCCTGGCCTCACGGAGGCGCAGATGATCCAGCTTCAGGAACGCCTTGCCGCGCTTGGCTATGACGTTGGCGAGATCGACGGAATTCTTGGCAGGAAAACCCGCGCGGCCGTGCGAGACCTCCAGCGTCGGCTGGACCTGCCCGCAGACGCCTGGCCGACGGAAGCCCTTCTATCGGCACTCTAGCGCGGATATTCGCCATATCTGGCTGAATGGAACCGCGCTCGGCGGTATATGTGGAATTATCGGAAATTTGCCTGCGCATGAAGGACGGACTCTATGCGGAACCGGGCTGACGGCGTGACAGTCTGTTTCAGGCATCACAGGCGGCGCGACGGCAGGGTGGATACCGCCGGCAGCCGGACGAGAACTGGCTGGCGACCAATCAGCAGTGTCAAGGCGCTCCCGGGTTACGCTGCGGCGTGGAGAGCCGGAGCGGGGAACGACGGCCCGAAATGACGGACGATTCAGGGGAGTCGGCTGAATGTCACTACCGGATGACCGCCTTTCTCGTGCGGGTCACGATCGATCGGGCCGACCACAGCCAACGAACCCGACTGCAGGACGCTGTCCGTGAACCCACTCCAGCCCTGACTTTCCCTTTCCGCGCCGCCATGCGACCGCGTCGGTCTCAAAGGCAAGGAGAGCGAAGCGTTGAGCCAGGCGCCTTTCATCGATGAAGCCGGGTGCGATCAGGCCCTGTCTTCCCATGAAGTGCTGGCCGCTATCGCTGCCGGGGACCGGAAACTCCGGCATTTGATCCGAGATCCGTCCGACGCCCAACGGGAACCTTTCGGGATCAGGTATTTTGCTGGCCGGGAAACCGTCGGGCCACGTCGAGTGGTTGTATTTCGATTCGGACTCGCTCGAACTCGGCCCGTGTTCTCCATTTCGGCGGGGAGCCCGTGGAGAAACTGCCCGATCTGGACGCCATCAGGATCGTGAGGCACGCGAAGGTCAACGCGCAGGGCGTCAAGCCCGGGAGACCCAACCATCGCGTCGTCAATAGGGGCCGCGTTCGCCCCCATGCTGCGCGACCGGCCCGGCCGCGACCGCACGCGGGCGCCGCGTCAAGCCGGGGGCCCGAAGAGTCATTTGCACCACTTGTTGCATTTACGGCGCTTATGCGTCATTGTCCGCCAAGGCGAAGGAGAGACCGGAATGGAAACGAAGACGTTGGCGGACACACCCTATGACATCCCTAGCGAAGGCGACGCGGCGCTTGCGGAGCGTGCGGGCAGGGCGCTTGAGGCGCTCATCGACGGCACGCGGCCGGTATCCGCCCGGTTCGGCGACGAGACCGTCGAACTGCCGACGCCGGCGGTGCGGCTGCTCCGGGACATCCTCGACCGCATGGCGCATGGCAAGGGCGTCGCGCTCGCCTCCCTGGACGCTGAACTGACCACGCGGCAGGCGGCCAAGCTGTTGCGGGTGTCGCGAACGCATCTGGTCCAGCTTCTGGACGCTGGGCGGATTCCCTGCCGCAAGGTCGGCTCGCACCGCCGCGTCCGCGCCGAGGATATCCTCGCCTGGCACCGCGGGACGGAGTCCCGCCGCCGCGAGGCGCTCGATGAACTGACCGCGCGCGACCAGGAACTCGGCCTGCAATAGCCGATGCCCCCTCCCACGGCGTTGCCCGACGCCAATGTCCTCTATCCGGCCGGTCTGCGCGACCTTCTGCTGCGTCTTGCCGACCGCCATCTCCATACGCCGCTCTGGAGCGCCGTAATCCATGAAGAATGGATGCGCAGCCTGCTCGACGACCGGCCGGATATCGAGGCCGGCGTGCTGGAGAGGACCCGCGCGGTCATGGACGGCCATTTCCCCGGCGCACTTGTGACAGGCTACTAGGCCCTTGCCGCCAACCTTGACCTGCCCGATCCCGGCGACCGCCATGTGCTGGCTGCCGCCGTCGTTGGCGGCGCGGATATCATCGTCACCCGCAACCTGCGTGATTTCCCCGCCGAGCGGCTGGCGCCTCACGGGCTTGTCGCACTGCACCCCGACGCCTTCGTCGCCGAACTGTTCGAGGCCGACGCCGATGCCGTGCTGGACGCCGTTCGCGATCACCGCGCGGCGCTGCGCCGCCCGCCCCGGTCGGTCGGTGCCTATCTGGCTGCCCTCGAACCACTCAACCTGAGCCGGACGGTATCCCTACTGCGACGGCACGATACGGCGATCTGACCGGCGGCAGGATTCGTATCGCCGTCGCCCGATCAGCGCACTGGCTTGCTGCGGTGCCGACCCATCGCCAGCCGCGCTCAGCCGCGCCGCGCGAGCCATAGCCAGGCGATCCACACCGGCAGGCTAAGCACCGCCGCACCGATCGCGATCACCACCGGGCCGAGCAACCCGGCAACCACCACGGTAGGAACCGTCAGCACGCCCAGCCCGACACCCGCCGTCCAGGCCGCGCGCCGATGGCCGAGACGCCACAGGCGGCGGCAGCCGAGCGCGAGCGGCAGGCCGCAGGGGACTGTGACGGCGAGCGACCCAAGTGCCACCATCGCCTCCCCGACATCCGCGAACGCAACGCCCGAAGCCCCGAACCGGAGCACCGCCTGCACCACCACCCCAGCCGGCAGCCAGAGCGGCGCCAGCATCCGGAAACCGTTCCGCGCGATCCATCCACGTCCGTCCATGCCGCAACCGATGCCCCGGAACGCGCCACGATGCAAGCCAGTCCGGTCCGCCGGTTCGTCGTGCGCGAGAATTCCTCGTCGGGGTGGCCAAGAAGCGGCACATCCACACAGGGCCAACTTTGCCAGTCCCGGATCAGCCTATCCCGAAACTCCCTCGGTCACGACGACGAGCGTAATGTCGCAGTTGCCAACGGGCAAGAACAATAGAGATGCGGTCACGGCATCGACCGCCAACACAAAACACAGGTTCGTCCCACGACATGCGAATGCCTCCAACCCGCTTCAAGCCTTAGAGATGACATACTGTATAAGATGACCCACCTGGCTTGTTCCCCCTAACCCGGCATAGCCGGAACCAAATCTCTCCGAGATGATATACTGGATCCTGCGTCCCTGCGAGGGAGCTGGATCATGGCATGCCCATTCGTCAAGCGTCACCAGGCTGATGTCGCCGGGATGGTTTCGTGTTTTGGCCGGGTTGTTCTGACAGGCTCTGTGCCGGACATCGGCCATGCCCGGGCGATGGAGAGCTGGCTGCGCCTCCACCAGGTTTGGTTGGCGGACTACCCGCGCTGGGCCGAGCCGATGCGTGAGGAGACCCGCGACAACGCCATGAAGGTTGCCGCGGACACCGGTCTCAGGATCGAGTTGATTCGCAAGGAGGATCGGGTCAAGAGGGAGGATGCAGGTTGGTGATCTGCGGGCGCATGAAGAAAGGCGGCACCCGATGGTCAATGAAGGGGGCCAACAGCATCATGGCGCTGAGGTGCCGCTCGCTCAACAACCGGATGACCGACCTATTCGACTGGCGCCGGGCCGCCTGAGCGGAATAAATCCGGACACACCCGCTGCCGGGTAAGGGATAAGGACCGGACGGGCGCTTGCGCAGCCATGTCCATCAATGTCTTCGAATGTCGTTGGTTTGCGGAGATGACGCAGACCAGCGCGGCGGCATTCGCAACGAGATGGCGCTTGTCTAACGGCACCGGCGTCACTATGATTCTGTCATGTCAGAGGCCATCGCGTTCGATACCCACCGCTTCGTCAAGCGCCTGACCGACTCCGGCTTCACCGAGCGGCAGGCCGAGACGCTCGCCGAGGAGCATGTCGCGCTGCTCAACGGGAATCTCGCAACTAGGGTTGACGTCGAAAGGGTAAGGGCCAAAGTCGCAAAGGTCGAGGCGCGCATAGAAGAGGCGAAGTCCGAAATCCTGAAGTGGGTCTTCGGCGCACTGGTCGCCCAGGGCGGGCTGATTGTTGCTCTCGTCAAGCTCCTGTGAGGGCTGCCGGATGGAAGCGAATCATGTCCCTGTACCCTCCTAACGTATATCTACGAACAAACTATCCGATGCCCCCTTTCAGATGCCTATCTCTGCCGTTTCGGGCCGTCGAGGCCTGATTACGTCGACTTGTCGACCGTGACCTCGTCCTGCCAATCTCCCCAAGGCTCATATTGGGCGCGGCACGCCAGTTCCATGGCGCGCTTCCGGATCTCGTTTCGCCGGTTGTCGGAACTCAGAGGCACCGGAAACCTTATGTCCGCGTGGTATGGATTCTCGCTCGACCAAGTGGCTCCTGTACGACAACCGGCTTCGGAAACATCGCGTGCGGTGAGCGTGTACCAACCTCTGAAGGACTTGCCCACACGAGTGGTGTTCCTTTCGGCCAGCTCCGCAAGCTCGTCTTGAGAGGCGAGGTCCATTCGGTCGACGGAAACATCATTGCATCCTGTCTGCGGCTCAAATTTGCTGGCCCGTATGGTCGCCCTTTTGCCAAGCCTCAACTGTCGGCAAGCCCTTCGCGCCGAGGACTCCGACCATTCATGCCGCCCCAGCCGTTCATCGTCAGCCATGGATTTGGGTTCATCCGGGCCAGCCCCAGCATCCACTACCGAATACCCGCCCGTTTCAATTCGTCAGCGCCATGCTTCTTGAACAGGCTTGCGGCATCCTCAACCGAAGTCCAACCATCCCGGCCCCGTGTCGGATAAAACAGTGCACCCGATCCATCCCGCTCAATGACAAACAGCACCCCGCTTCGGCCATCGGGCACGCGAAAGTCGATGGCCAGGCTCGACTCGCGCATTGGGTAGATGTCGGGGGCGGACTCAATGCATTTTGACATTTCACGCAAAAGCGTTTCGGTTTTCTGAATCGCGACAGACGAAGGAGGGGACAGTTCCTCATCGATGGCACATTCCTGACTCTCTTCCAGTTGTTGCAGGGCCTCGCGAAGCCATGTCCCGAGTGCCCGTGAAGATTCGGAGGTTGGCACGGAAGCAGGTCGGGATAGGGCAATCCATTCCTGAAACTGGATGAGGGCATTTCGACGGGCAGGAAAAGGACTGACATCCGCGTTGTAGTCACGAACGCGCCCTCTCCATCCAGCTAGCCCTGCGTCAGAATCGCCAAAACTGCCGGACGAATGCATCACAATATTAAAATATCCGAGGAAAGTGTCTTGGTCGTTCTTGGTCGACCGGATCACGGGGGGACTGTCGGGGTTCCTATCGCGGAAGGCCCCCTCGTTCAGCGCCAGAGCTGCCGGGCGAGCGGCGCGATAGGCCCGGCCCCGTTCCTGCTTACTGGACCTATGATGCGCCTCGCCGTGACGCGAACTCAATGCATGAGAGGAGAAAGGAGAGGACAGCACTGTCTGTCTCGCTCAACTTACCGTCAAACCGACTGCTTCGGCAACCGTACGTCGGATCGTATCGACATGTTCAGCCCTGTCGAAAAATGTCTCAAATCCGGATCCCTGCCCGTATTCCACGGCAACCAGAAGGAACAGGTGTGCATCCGGCAATTGTGACCGTTCGATCTTGATGGACGCAGTCCAGTTTCCATCAAGGTTCTCGCAGATAAAGGCTGCCGGTGAGGCTACCTTCTGAGTTCCGATCCCGAACGGGTCACTCGATTCCGGCCGCCATCCAAGACGCCGGACAAGAGATTCAGCGGCGTCGCACCCACCATCGACCGTCAACCAGGTCGGGGTACTGATTGTGTGGCGATCCGGCAAACCGCCGGACAAAAAATGACAGACGGCATCACCAAACAGCTGGGTCAGGTGCCTGGTCCGCTCAATAAGCTCGGGCGACCGCAGGTCGAGAGCGCGCGCCTCAAATCCGTCCAGCCGTGCCTCGAATGTCTGCGACCCGGAGAACAGGGACAAGAAAACCTTTGCCGTGGCAATGGAATTGCCGTTCTCAAAAAAAAGAGCGTCGGAAGGAATCCGTATGCCCCCAGCATCGAATGCGTTGTAGATCGGTTCGATTATTTGCGCAAATGAGGCAACCCGGCTTAAGACGGGTCGAGCGAAAACAGCATCAAAATGAAAATCCAATCGGGTTACACGGGCGTTCATGCCAAGTCCGCTCCACCTTGGGTCAAGCAAGCGAATACTTAACCTTCCACTCCAATGCAACGCTCTCTGCTCCGGTCATCAATCGCGTCCCTTGTTGCCTTCCGGACAAGGATGTCCGCGAAAGGGAGAACCGGGCGGCCAAAGGCCGCGCCGGACGCAGAAGCGGGGAAGGGATACAGGACTGAGTCCGGAAACCGTCACAAGGATCACGATCAATGAATGAATGGGGCGAGCGTGCGGCCGCCGTGCGGTGAAAATCACGGCCTGAACCGGTTGACGGCACGTCACTCGCGGCGCAAGAGCCTAACCTTGATACCGACCCGGGTGTACCGCCCGCAGACGGTGCTGGCTGTCTGGATGCGAAGGTGGCCGGAACGACCGCCACCTCCCGGGCGTCATGCGCCCGACGCCGCCGGGCCTCGCGGTTGAGACGGCCATCGAACGCCGATGACCCGCGGGTCGGCACCGGGAAAAATCCCCGCCTTCGTTCCGAATGGCTGCCATCCTCCTCGGTCCCGGCTTGATTGCCCTACTTACCGGCGGATCCGGAGCAAAGCCGCCCCGTTGGGGATATCAAAACAGCCAGCGAATCAACGATCAGGGCGGAATTCGGGAATCCGTGAAAAAATCCGGCACATACCCCAGTTCGCCTCGGTCGTTTGTCTCCAACCGATCCCAAGCTTAGGTTGGCGGAAAGGCAGGACGGCGAAACCGATGTGACAGGTAAGATAGGGGATGCCGCTGCAAAGATTCATGGGTCGGCCGCCGACTCGCCGGTCGGACATATACATGTCCGAGACGCCGACGGGCCTTGCCGTGATTCCGACTTCTCGGGCTCTGGGCGGCACACCGCCCGCCGAGGGCAGACGCGCATATGAACGGCGAAGACGATCCAGCGGACAGGGAGCTAGTGGTAGGTTCTATACAGAAGATTCCATTCTTTCCCAAAGCATGACTCATCCCTCCCATTGCCATCTGCCTGTGTCCCCTGTCATTGGCCGCGTGACGGCGGCAGGAAAAATTGGAATCTCTTGTTTCGAACCAGCCACTAGCGCCAAACCAAACGGATAACTGAAATATCCCGGCAATGCCGCTGCGGGTCATCCAGCCAGCGCGTGCCAGCGTCGTCGCGGCCGAGTGCCGGGGTCACGGTTTGGCCCTCCGATGTCAGTCGGGCTGCCGTTCGAGCCCGTCGAGAGGTTCGGCTCCCTCGTCCGACAAGCGAAGTGTGGACAACCCGCGCGGCGAGAGCGCGACCCGGTGCCCGTTCACCGTGGCCTGTCCCCAAGTTCCGTTCAGTTCACACAGCCGCAGGACCGCGCCACTGCCATCCTCGGCCCATTTGAGTGCGGAGACATGGGCACCCTGCGCCTCGACCTCAAGCCATTGCCCGCTCGGTGCGCCCTGCCCGCCGCGGGCCACATGGGGCATGATGACCGGGGGCTTGTTTAGTGTATCGGCCAAGGTCACCGCGGCCTTGCGGCTGACGCTGGCGCCGGAGGCAATCACGAACGTGAAGGCCTGTTCGCCCTGGTCCATGAATCGATAGCGCGCCCCGTCCTCAAGCGGGATCGGCTCGTGGTGCGCAAAGACGGGCGAGCGGACGGCGGTGACATAGACGGTGCCGTCTATGCCGGCGAAGGAATACTTGGCGTCGTTGGCGAGGGCGGTCTCGCGGCCGCCCCCCGTCGCCCTGATCCAGCGTAGGGTCGGCACCTCAGCGCCGTCCATCCGCCGCTCCAGCCAGCCGCCGGGCACTTCACATTCCATCTCCGTCGCCCCCAAGGGATAGGCCAAACGCAGAAGGGTCCGCTGGTCACGCCAGTCCAGGTGAACCCGCAATTCGACCGGCAGGCTGCCGTCCCGAGGCAGATGGATCGCGGTGGTCATGCGGGAGCCCCCCGCGCGCGCCGTCACCTCAATCACCTTGCGCACCGGGCCGTCCTCGATCAGGCGTACCCGGTCCAGCGTCATCTCTCGCCCCGTGACACCGAAGGCTTCCGGCCCATGACCCCAGGTGTCGCTGAGGTCCTCGACCAGGATCGCCCGGTGGCCGGGCGCGGTGAAGATCTCCTGTCCATCCGCGCCGCGCAGGGAGGCGATGGCCCCGTCCGCGCCGATCTCCATCCTGTAACCTGCGGTTTCAAAGACGCGGTCCTCCGTCGGTGCGCCGAAACCGACCGGCGGGGCCCGGACCCCGCTGCCGTCCACGGAAAAGCGCAGCATCCGCCACCCGTAAGGCGGCAGTTCCAGCGAAAAGACGATGCGTTGCAGGCCAGTCGTCTTGCCGTGGGGGTCGGCATACTGGAACGGGATGTGCGTGCCCTTCTCGTCCACCACGATCCGGCGGGAGGTGATGTCCTTGTCCACCCAAGGCTCCGCCTCCATCAGCAGCCGTGCGGGCTGGCCGTTAGTGTTGACCAGCAACATGGTCGCATCCTCTGGAACCGGTGAGGGTGCCAGGGTGCGGGCAAGGTGGCGGGTGGCGGCGTTCAGCTCCAGTTCGGCGCCGTGGATCACCCCGCCCAGCTCGCGCTCGCTGTCGATGCAGGCGGATTCCAGGGATGTGCCCCCGAGGATGTCGTGGAACTGGTTGAACAGGAGGGTGCGCCAGAGCCTCTCGAACTCGTCGCGGGGATAGGGCGCACCGACCGCACGCGTGGCCAGGGTAGCCATGGCCTCAGCCTGCTCCAGCAGGCTTTCGGCCTTTCGGTTAAGTGCCTTGAGCCTGGAGGCCGCCGCATAGCAGCCCACGGCGTGGAACTGCAGTTCGGCGTCAAAGACCGGCCAGTCGCCGCCCCGAACCTCGTCGAAGAAGCTCTCGGGGTCCGAGAATTTCAGCCGCTCGCCCGCCGCGATCCGGCGTTCGATCTCGTCAATGTTGGCCTTGGTCGGTGCGCCGCCATGGTTGCCGACGCCGTAAAAGCACATGAAGGGATGACCGGCCGCGCCGATCCTTTCGTAGTGCAGATCGGTCTTTTCCGGTAGCGGCATCTCGCGCTTGGAGGTGTTGTACGCGCCTTGGATGCGGAAGGCCGTGACTTCGGAGCCGTCGGGCGCGCGCCAGCTGAAGAGCTCGCCCGGCAAGCTCAGTTCGGAGGCATTGGGCCGCATGAAGGTGTAGCTGTCCGACCCGGTGTGCCGCAGCAGCATGGGGAAGGTGCCGGGGTGACCGAAACTGTCGACGTTATAGCCGGTGTGCACGTCGATCCCGAACCGGGACCTGAAATAGCCCTTGCCGTAGAGCGCCTGCCGGATGACGCTTTCGCCCGAGGGGATGTTGCAGTCGGGCTGGATCCACCAGCCGCCGACCACGACCCAGCGACCCTCCGCGATGTTGTGGCGGATGCGTTCAAAGAGGCCCGGATCCATCTCCTCGATCCATGCGTAGATGTGCGCCTCGCCCTTGGTGAAGACAAAGCCGTCGCCCTCCTCCAGCCGGTCGATGGCGGCCCAGCAGGTGCCGATCGCCTCGGCGCAGCCCTCCTGCCAGCGCCAGAGCCAGACCGGGTCCAGATGGGCGTTGCCGATCATGTGCAGCATCGGCTGGCCGTCGCTATCGGTGTCTTTCATGGAGACTCCAGCAGGCGGGGACCGATGCCGTCATAGCTCGACAGCACGGTCCCGGGCATTCCGGATATGGGCTTCCATCGCGGCGACGGCTGCCTCCCGGTCGCGCGCCTTAAGCGCGTCGATCACCGCCAGGTGGTCGGCGAAGGCCGACGGCAGGGTCAGCTTGGTCAGGAGGATGCGGTCGAGCCTGATCAGCCGGATACGGATCGAATTGACGTTGTAGGTCTGAGCTATCAGCTCGTTGCCCATAGATCCGATTAGCAGGTCGTGAAAGGCGCTGTCCACGGCCTGCCCCTCCTCGAACAGCTCCGGCGGGGATGCGCCCTCGGCGG
This sequence comes from Paracoccaceae bacterium, assembly GCA_965221405.1. Classification (GTDB taxonomy): domain Bacteria; phylum Pseudomonadota; class Alphaproteobacteria; order Rhodobacterales; family Rhodobacteraceae; genus JAPOUP01. Next base: position 297,209 of record CBDCSE010000002.1, read on the forward strand.
CCAGACGGTTCAGGATGTCGCGGTGCCGCCGCTCCTGTTCATCCAGAACATGGTCGCTCATGCTGTGCAACGCCGCCAGCACGGCCTCCCGTTCAAGGGCGATCCTCATCTGGAAAGCGTGGCGGATCATCGGCAGGTCGATGACGGTGATCTGGATGCCGCGCTGGGGCAGCACGTGCAGCAGGCCTTCGGATTCGAGTCGGGGCAGAAGCTCGCGCAGGGCGCCGATGGACATGTCGAGAAGCGAGACAAGTTCCTTTTGCGACACCAACTGGCCGGGTCGCAGCCGCCCTTGCAGCAGGGCCTCCTGGAATCTCTCGTAGGCGGCCCTTTTCAGCGGCACGCTGGCCGTGTCGGATCTTATGGCGGCGCTGCTCATGTCTTTCCTCCCACTGTCGCCGTCAGGCGGCCGTCGCGGGATCGTATCCGGTTTCGGCCAGTGCCGCGAGGACGGCCTTTTCGCCCGTGCCGCCCAGCGGGGTCAAGGGTGGCACCACGCGGGCCCAGCCGGGGTCGTCGTAGCGTCGGGCGAGCATCGCCTTGAGCGCGGCAAGGCCTCCGTTGCCGTCCACCGCGGCGATCCGGCGCCCGGCGGCGCGGCGCAGCGCCTCGGTTCCTGCCGCATCGGGCGCTGCCAGCATCCCGCAGGCATCAGCGGCGAAGAGATTCGGCATCCCGCCGATCATCCCGGCCCCGCCAGCCTGCCGCAGGGTCGGCATGACCCGGTCATCGCCGGTAAAGACGGACAGGTCAGGGAACGCCCGGACCAGGGATAGGGAGTTCTGCAGGTCGCCGGTCGAGTCCTTGATCCCGACTATGCGTTCTCCGAAACGGTTCACAAGCGCCTCGACCAGCCCGACGGTGTAGGAGATGCCCGAGAAGCGGGGGATGTTGTAAAGGACGAGGTCGATCCGGGTGCTGGCCGCCCGATCCAGAAGCGCGTCAAAGAAGGCGAGGACGCCCGCGTCGCCCGGATCGGTGTAGAAGAACGGGGGCAGCACCAGCGCGGCGCGGCAACCGGCCGCCTCGGCCGCGGCCAGCATGTCGGCGGCCTCGGACAGGGCCGGGGTCATGATCGCGGGTACCAGGCACGCCGCAGGGACGCCTGGCCCGACCAGCGCCTGCATCGCCTGGACCTTCTCGGCGGTGGAGAACGACACTCCCTCCCCCGTCGTGCCGAAAACGGAGACGTAGGAGCAGCCCTCGTCAAGGACCGAGTTGCAGTGCCGCGCCAGGGCGGGCACGTCGATGCGGTATTCCGGTGTGACTGGCGTCACCGCCGCACAGACGATTCCGTTCAGTTCAGCCATGCCCGGCAACGGGTTTCTCCCTCAGTTCAACTGATAAGATCAGTCATACGATTTTTCATGTCATTAGTGTTTACATCAGTTTGGCGATGCTGCAAGGTCCGTCGCGTGAAACAGGCTGGCCGGTGCACAACGCACGGGAGAGCACCCGTGCCCCGGAAGCCCCAGAATGGAGGATGAGCCCCATGAAACGCCTGAATGTCGCACGTCTTGCGCTGTCCGCAGCATCCGCCGCAGCCCTTGCGGCCGGGGCCGCACTGGCCCAGGACCCGATCGAAGTGAAGTTCACCACCGTCTCCGTTCCTACGGACCTGCACACCCGGGCGATGGACGTTTTCAAGGAGGCCCTGGACGGGCTTGAGCCTGGAACCTTCGACATCCAGCTCTACGACTCGGGCTCTCTCTTCGGGCAGAAAGGCGACCTCGACGCACTCCAACGCGGCAACGCCGAAATGGCCTACGTCTCGTTCCAGTCGATCGCTGACGCGATCCCGCAGTTCGGCCTGCTCACCGCCGGCTACCTATTCCAGGACGCCGGCCACTACCGCGCCTTCATGGAAAGCGACCTCGGCGCCGAGTTCAAGGACACCGTTCGCGAGGAGATGGGAATCGAGCTCCTGTCGGTCTGCTACCTCGGAACCCGGCAGCTGAACCTGCGCTCCGCAATGGACGTTCAGACCCCCGCGGACCTCGCCGGGCTGAAGCTGCGGATGCCCGGCTCGGACGCCTGGCTGTTCTTGGGCGAAGCCCTCGGCGCGAACCCCACGCCGCTGCCCTTCTCCGAGGTCTACATCGGCCTTCAGACGGGAACCGTGGACGCGCAGGACAACCCGCTTCCGACCGTGGAGGCAGCCAAGTTCTACGAAGTGACCGAGCAGATCACCCTGACCAGCCACCTGGTGGACGGGTTGCCAATGGCCGTCAACTCCCAGACATGGGAGAAGCTGAACAAGGCGCAGCGGGCCAGCATGACCGCCGCGGCCCAAGCCGCCTGCGACTGGAACAATGAACGGCGCTACGCCGAAGAGGATCGCCTTGTCGCCTTTTTCGAAGAGCAGGGGCTGACGGTCACCACGCCGGACGTGGACGCCTTCCGCAGCCACGTCCTGGAGGCCTACATGAGCTCAGACCGTGCCGCGGACTGGCCCGAGGGCTGGGTTGAGCAGATCAACGCTCTGGCCGACTGAGGAGCCATGACGCGGGAGACCACTCCCGTCCGGGTCAGCCTGCTGACTTGGCTCAAGCGGGGCGCCGACACTGTCGGCGTCCTTCTTTTTCTCGCAGCCTTCTGCGGGTTCATCATCCAGGTCTTCTGGCGATACGTGCTGAACGACCCTCTCGCCTGGACCGAAGAGTTCGTGATGATCTGCTTCATCTGGACGGTGTTCTGGGCTGCGGCCTTCATGGTGCCGGTGCGCGAGCACGTCTCCTTCGACGTGGTCTATGACGTGGTGACGCCGCAGACGCGCCGGGCCTTCTGCATGGTCACCCTCGCGACCATCGCCGTCGCCTTCCTCTGGCTGGTACCCTACACATGGGATTACCTCCAGTTCCTGACGCGCAAGAAATCTCCGGTCCTAAGGGTCGGGATGCACTGGATCTACGGCTGCTACATGCTCTTCATCTCAGCCTTCGCAGTCCAGTCCGCCTGGCGGGTGGCTGAACTCTTCCGCCCAAAATGGCGTGACCAGATCTAAAGGCCGGGACCTGGCATGCTCGCTTCCATCGCGCTTCCGCTGATGATTGCCATTCTGATCGCCACCACGGTCATGGGAATGCCTCTTGGCATTTCGATGATCGTCTCGTCGATCTTCTACCTCATCATGGCCGGCCGGGACGTGGGCTTGGCCGCCGAGACGGTCTTGAACGGGGTCTTCGGCAACTTCGTCGCTCTTGCGGTGCCGCTCTTCATCTTTGCCGCCAACATCATGAACGCTTCGCAGATCTCGGACCGGCTGCTGCGGTTCGCGCTGGCGATGGTCGGGCGGCTACCGGGCGGACTGGGGCAGGTGAACATCTTCACCTCGCTGCTGTTCTCCGGAATGAGCGGCAGCGCGGTCTCCGATGTGGCCGGAGTGGGCAAGATCCTCACCAACATGATGACCGAGGACGATCGCTACCCACGCGGGTTCGCCGGGGCGGTCACCGCCACCTCTTCCGTTGTCGGGCCGATCTTTCCGCCGTCGATCCCGATGGTCTTCTACGCGCTGATCTCCTCCACCTCGGTCGGGGCGCTATTTCTTGGCGGCGTCGTTCCGGCCTTGCTGGTGGTGATCACGCTTGGCATTGTGGTCGGCATCGCAGCCAAGGTCCGGGGCTTGCCGGTGGAAGAGGCGATCCCCTTCCGCATCATCCCGATGATCATCCTGCGCGCGCTTCCGCCGCTGATGATGCCGGTGATCCTGCTCGGCGGAATCTACACCGGAGCATTCACCCCGACCGAGGCCGCTGCCGTTTCGGCCTTCTACGCCCTCTTGCTGGCGGTCTTCGCCTACCGGTCGCTGTCCGCGCAGGGCTTCATCGCCGTCGTCGTCGCGACCGTGCGGACCACAGCTGTCGTCACGATCGTCCTCTGCGGCGCGTTCGTCTTCAACTACGTGGTGACGGTTGAGCGCGTCCCGCAGGCGGTGTTTGGCTTCTTCGACCAGTTCGAGCTTTCCATCGTCATGTTCTTCCTGATGATCAACGCGCTCTACCTGGTGCTGGGCTGCTTCCTCGATGTCTCGACCATCATGCTGGTCATCACGCCCCTGTTCATCCCCACGGCGGCGGCTCTGGGGATCGACCTTCACCACTTCGGCGTCGTCATTGTCTTCAACATGATGATCGGGCTGATAACCCCGCCCTATGGAATTCTGCTGTTCATCATCAAGGCGCTGAATGGCATTCCGTTGGGTGAGATGATCCGCGAGATCTGGCTGTTCATCGCGGTGTTGGTCATTCTGCTTCTCATCATCACCTTCGTTCCCGCGCTGAGCCTCTGGCTGCCCACCGTCGCCGGGCTGTTGGGATAGGACGCGTGGATGGCGAGGGGAGAAGACGTGCATCGAGGACTTGAGCGCCGTGCGCTCCGTTCGCCAGCGGTGCGAACGTCCGGCCGCGCCTCGGATCGTTACGGGCCGGATTCGGGGCGCATTGGCCGCGGGCCGACGCAATCTTTGGGACAGCGAGAAGCGCGGGGCGACCAACGCGCGATCATGCCAAACCAAATGGGCGATCACGCGGAGCCGGCCGTCGTCCGCGGCTCTCGGATTCGGCCGGGAGCGGATGAGCCTCCGTTGCTTCAATGGAGGCTTCCGAATCCATGCGTAATGAGCCGTGCGGAACCGGTCGACTGTAAGGACATACGTGGCCACGACAGTTTTGCCACTGTTGAAAAACGGCGAACCGCCGGGCGCAGGACCTAAAGCACCTGCCAAAACCGCCGGATACCGAAGAAAGGTACGGCGGTGAACGCAGGACAGACCGAAATCAGCAGCCAGGCGAGTGCCCGCCGGGGCTTCCCCGGAAGCGGCCGGTAAATCCCGTTTCCTCCGTTCCGATCAAGCGCCCCCACCAGCCGCAGGAATTTGGCGAATGCCTGAAAGTCAGCGCAATGACAGGGGACGTGGCTACAGTTCCGAACCGAAGCCCCGCGCAGTTCCATCCGCACCTTACGGCATCGGCACGAAAATCCCATACCGACGAAACTCATCCCATCCTTACCTAGAGACCCTTGGCGCGGTAACTCGTGACAATACGGTCAATGGCCACCAGATAGCTGGCAGTTCGTAGGTCGGTCACATCCTCGCGTTCGTTCCAGACCCGTGAACAGGATTGGTAGGCGATACGCATGGTGTCGTCGAGCCCCGAACGAACGAGTTCCAGTTCATCCGCTCCTCGGAGGTATCTTTCCTTGAAGTCCGGGGTCAATGAACCGTTATCTCCAAGATTCTCGCAAAGCCTCTGCAGTTCGTCCACGATCAATTGGTGGCGTGCCTCTTCCTGACGTCGACCGATACGACCGAATCGGATATGCGAGAGGTTCTTGACCCACTCGAAGTAGCTCACCGTGACACCACCGGCATTCGCGTACATGTCTGGAATGATTACCGTTCCCTTCTTCCTGAGGATCCCGTCCGCTCCGGCGGTCACCGGCCCGTTCGCCGCTTCAATGATAAGTGGAGCCTTTATCGCACCGGCATTATCCGCATGGATCACACCCCCGAGCGCCGCAGGAATCAGGATGTCGCATTCGTGCTCGAGCACTCTCGCGCCATCCTCGACATAGTTTCCATCAGGATATCCGCGGACGCCATCGTGACTTTCTATCCAGTTACGAACCGCATCCACGTCAAGCCCGCTCTCGTCAACAAGCGCACCGTCGCGCTCAATGACGCCGATGATTCTGGAACCATCCTCACCACCGAGAAATTTCGCGGCATGATAACCTACATTGCCAAGTCCCTGAACAACGATCCTTTTGCCGTCCAGTCCACCACTTAAGCCCGTTTTGGAAACATCCCGGGGATGTCGGAAGAACTCCCGCAGCGCGTACTGAACACCACGTCCGGTCGCCTCGACCCGCCCCGCGATACCGCCAGCATTTATTGGCTTACCGGTAACACACGCTCGTGCGTTGATATCGGTCGTGTTCATTCGTCCGTACTGGTCCGCGACCCATGCCATTTCGCGTTCCCCAGTCCCCATATCGGGTGCCGGAACGTTCTGTGAGGGATGGATCAGATCACGCTTTGCCAGTTCGTAGGTGAAACGGCGCGTTATCATCTCCAGTTCGTAATCCTCATACAACCTTGGATCGATACGGAGCCCGCCCTTGGATCCTCCGAATGGGGCCTCAACCAGAGCGCATTTATAGGTCATTAGCGCCGCAAGCGCCTCGACCTCATCCTGATTGACTCCCGTCGCATAACGGATACCCCCCTTTACGGGCTCCATATGTTCGGAATGGACCGAACGATATCCGACAAATGTCTGGATCTGGCCCCGCAACCGGACCCCGAACCGAACGATATAGGTTGAATTGCAGACACGGATCTTCTCTTCCAGTCCTGGCGGCAGATCCATAAGCGCTACCGCTCTGCTGAACATCAAGTCCACGGATTCGCGAAACGTCGGCTCCTTTGAACTCCTGTTCATCGGCCTCTCGCTGGCGGGGGGTCAATAATATCGACAGTCACGATATTTACCCAATCGATTACGATGCGCAACCGTATGCCGCATAACAGGGCCCGAGACTGTCGATAATCGATCCGCCAGCCGGTGGACCCCCATAGGCCCCAGACATCGACTCCGCTCGGCATACTCAGCCACCGGCATTTGGATTGGGTCATGCGGGCCTAAAGGGAACCGGTCCCGTTCAGGCACCGGCCATTTTGCGCACCATGCTCCTGTAGACATCGGCCACATCGGCCACACCCTCAAGGCTCAGCCTGCGATCGGAACGGAACCAAACGTTCACACAGATGTTTCGACTTAATTGGCTTCAATTCATGAAGACTTTGGCGCTATCCCCCTTATACTCCCCGACGCGATTCTCGGGATCGGAATCCAGCGGAACGGGCAGGCACCGCTGGCGTTTGTGTTTCCATAAGCTTGACGCAGTATCGCCGTATGCAACCATTGCACCACGCAGTTGTCTCAAGCCGATCCCGGGCTTAGGTTGGCGGAAAAGCGGGACGGCCAAACCGATGCGACAGGCACTTATCTGCGTACTCCTTCCGATCTGGCTCTGCGCATGCGATCAGTTTCCACAACTCGACGCCGCGATCACGGATGAGGGCAGGAAAAAGGATTATCCCAAACTGGTTCCCTCCACGCACCTGCGGGCGGCGATGGACGGACTGCGGCCTACGGAACCGGAAGACGACATTCTGATGGAACGGGTCCAGCGCCTCCGTGAACGCGGAAAGACTCTTGAGGAAATGGCTGATAGGGATATCTGAGCCCGGCAGCCGAACGGACGTTCCAATGACTCACCGGCGGTTTAGGCCGGAGTGCCGTTCCACTAGCCGGACCAGAGCCCAGTCCCGGTAATGGAGAGACACATGACCACTCCACTTCGTCTTGGCGTAGCCGGTCTTGGCACCGTTGGCAGCGGCGTAATCGGAATCCTTCAGCGCCACGCGGATCTTCTGGCCTCCCGCGCCGGACGGCCGATTGAAATAACCGCTGTCTGCGCCCGCGACCGCACCAGGAATCGAGAGGTGCAGCTAGACGGGTATGAGTGGGAGGAGAGTCCAGTCGCTCTCGCAGGCCGCAACGACATTGACGTCCTTGTCGAGTTGATCGGCGGTGCGGATGGTCCGGCGAAGGTCGCGGTGGAGACAGCTATCTCGAACGGCCGGGATGTGGTTACCGCCAACAAGGCGATGCTCGCGCATCACGGTCAGATCCTGGCCGAGACCGCTGAATCGGCAGGTGCCGCCCTCAGGTTCGAAGCGGCTGTGGCTGGCGGGATCCCTGTTGTAAAGACATTGACGGAAGGACTGGCCAGCAATCAGATCATCCGGGTGATGGGTGTCATGAACGGCACCTGCAACTACATCCTCACCCGGATGCAGAGCGCTGGCCTTACCTACCAGGAGGCTTTCTCGGAAGCCGACGGCCTGGGATATCTGGAAGCGGATCCGAATCTGGATGTCGGTGGGATAGATGCGGGACACAAATTGGCCCTCCTCTCTGCGATCGCTTTTGGTGCCCAGGTCGATTTTGGTGGCGTGGAAGTGGAGGGAATCTCGCGCATAACAATTGAGGACATACACCAAAGCGCGGATATGGGATTCCGCATCAAACTTCTGGGCGTCGCACGGATTACCGAGCGGGGCCTCGAACAACGGATGTCGCCCTGCCTCGTTCCCGCCGACAGTCCTCTGGGCCAGCTGGAGGGCGGAACCAACATGGTGGTACTTGAAGGAGACAGCGCTGGCCAGATCGTACTGCGCGGCGCTGGGGCTGGCCCTGGACCAACCGCGAGCGCGGTTGTCTCCGACATTATCGATCTCGCGCGTGGCGTTCGCATACCCACATTCGGACGGTCGGCGCACTCGCTCAGAAAAGTCCCCACGACCAAATCCGCCTCGACCGCAAGATATTACGTTAGAATGCAGATCCAGGACAGACCCGGAGCATTGGCCGAGGTCGCTGGCGTGCTGGGAGATGCATCCGTTTCGATCGACCGGATGCGGCAATACCGCCACGACGCCGCGACCGCACCGGTCCTGTTTGTCACCCACAAAACCAACCACGAGGATCTTGAAACAGCTCTTTCAGGTATGGAAACCACCGATGTAATCGAAGGCAAGCCGGTGGCGATCCGGATCGAGGAGGTGTGAGCGCCCTGGGCCCGATGTGCCGCATTGTTCTCCGCAGCAAGGCATTCGCTGCGCACGCCGCGGCGTTCCGGGTCATCCTGCCATATATCACGGCCGCCACAGGGAGGGTTCCCAATACATTGCCTGCCTGAAATCCTGTCGCCCGGACAGTTTTTCCGACAAGCTCGTGAAATCCGTATGGAAGCCCCGCGAACCGGGACATTTACATCCGCTGGATACAGCGCGTGGGGTCTGGTCGCTTTGCGGGTTGAAAGAACGCTAGCGTATCGAGCGTCAATGAAAACCCGATATGGATCCGGGACCGGATTGTCGGACATCCGTGAATGCAAGGCAACGCACTTGCATGGATCAGGACCGGCGTTATTCATGCAGGAGAGCGAATGCTGGACCCAAGGGAATCACCGACATGCCACGCGAAATATCCGACATCGTGTTCCATGACCGCATGCTTTCCCTGGGCCTTGCGCGAGTAACCGAAGCGGCTGCGATGGCCTCGGCGCGGCTGGTCGGGCGGGGCGACGAAAGAGCGGCCGACCAAGCCGCGGTAAGCGCCATGCGAAAACAGCTGAACATGCTGGACATCCGCGGAGTTGTCGTGATCGGCGAAGGCGAGCGTGACGACGCCCCTATGCTCTACATTGGTGAGGAAGTCGGTAGCGGTTGCGGCCCAGAGGTCGATATCGCCCTAGACCCACTTGAAGGCACCATGCTGGCGGCCAAGGACATGCCAAACGCCCTTACGCTGATCGCCATGGCACCCCGTGGAACGCTCCTCCATGCTCCCGACGTATACATGGACAAGCTTGCGATCGGGCCGGGATTTCCCAAAAATTTGCTCAGTCTCAAAATGTCCCCTGCGGAGCGGGTAAAGACGCTGGCGAAAGCCCGCGGATGCGCTCCGGAGGACATCACTGTCTGCGTTCTGGAGCGGCCCAGGCACAGGGACATGATAGCCGAACTGCGCCAGACCGGTGCGGCGATCCGACTGATCCCCGATGGCGATGTCGCCGGGATCATTCATTGTGCGGAATCCCATGTGACCGGTATAGACATATATATGGGTGCCGGGGGAGCGCCTGAAGGCGTATTGGCCGCGGCGGCGCTCAAATGTATGGGTGGGCAGATGTGGGGAAAGCTGCTGTTGCGCGACTCAAATGAACGCGAACGGGCCGCGAACGCGGGAATAGCGGACCTGAACCGGATATATTCCCGCGACGACATGGTTACCCGGGACGTGATATTCTCCGCGACCGGGGTTACCGATGGCTCTGTTGTCAGCGGCATGAAGCGCCAGCCGGGTTTTCTGGAAACCGAGACACTGCTCATGCGCTCCAAGACCGGTTCGGTTCGCAGGATGAGCTACCGGAATCCTACTGGATGAATTGTCCGGCGCGCGGACGGAAGTCCTTCATGGTACCCAACCCGGTCATGGCCCGGAGGCATGGGAATCTCTCGCTACAGCATCCGGACTTTCGGAACGCTCAATCCGATCATCCGGTCGACCTGACATCATCGCGGTCAGTAAGTACGCGGGAATGCCGGGGAGGGAGAATCGAAATCGACGATCCGGAACCCCGCGCCCCACCGCCGCGGCGCAAGGCCATAAACCCGGACGGGCGAACATTTCGTTCCGGAAGCACCATGGCAGCGTCAGCGGAGAGTTCCGGAATATCTTTCGTCTACCCCGATATCGGTGTTCACGGCCTGGACGCTGCCGGGATGGACGGGATCGGGCGATCCTATGCCGGAAAAACCGCCCTGTCCGGCCCTATTAGGGGGAGCGAGCGGAGCCCAGAGAGGGAGCGCAACCGTTCCGACGGCATATCTGGCTCTGGCAGGATCGGCTGGACACTCCCGCGCGTTCCGGACGAAGCGTCGGTCAGGGACGGGATATGACCGGGTTTCTTGGAGTTGATTCCTCCCTCACCGGACGATGCTGGATCGGTCCTTCAATCGAACGGCAACGGTTCGCGGCGGCAACGGAACAGGCGACCGGCCTTCCGCCAGCCCTGTGCTCGACTCTCGCGCGACTGGGTATACGTGCGCAGGAGGCGGAACATTACCTCGCTCCCAGATTACGCGACCTGATGCCAGACCCGACGACCCTACGCGACATGGGCGTCGCAGCGGAACGACTCATCGCGGCCGTCAACCGTCGCGAACGCATCGCAATCTTTGCCGATTATGACGTGGACGGCGGCGCATCGGCGGCACTTCTGATATCATGGCTTCGATGCGTGGGCCTTGCGGCCACACTCTATGTTCCGGATCGGCTGGATGAGGGCTATGGTCCCAGTGCGCCGGCCGTCAAAGCCTTGGCGAAGGACCATGATCTCGTCATCTGCGTCGATTGCGGCACGTTGGCACACAAGCCCCTCTCCGCCGCGACGGGTGTGGACGTTCTGGTTCTTGACCACCATCTGGGCGGCGAGACCCTGCCGCCAGCCCTCGCAGTGGTAAATCCCAACCGACAGGACGAATCGGGAGAACTTTCATATCTCTGCGCGGCAGGCGTGGTGTTTCTGCTTCTGGTCGAGGTCAATCGCCGCCTGCGCGCGCACGGAGCCAAAGAACCTGATCTCATCCAGCTACTCGACCTTGTCGCGTTGGCAACCGTAGCGGACGTCGCGCCACTCGTGGGTGTCAACAGGGCGTTCGTTCGGCAGGGCCTGAAGGTGATGGCCGCACGCCAACGCCCGGGACTTGCGGCGCTCGCGGATATAGCGAGAATGGATTCTGCGCCCAACCCCTATCATCTGGGCTACCTGATTGGTCCACGCATCAACGCGGGAGGTCGTGTCGGCAAGGCCGATCTGGGCGCAAGGATTCTTTCCACCGACGATCCACACGAAGCCGCCGCCCTTGCCCAACGGCTGGACGTGCTCAACTCTGAGCGCCGCGAAATCCAGGATCGTGTGCATGCCGCTGCGCTCGACCAGACGATCCGGCGCGGGATGGATGGCCCACTGGTCTGGGCCGCAGGAAACGGCTGGCATCCGGGTGTCGCCGGTATTGTCGCTTCCAAACTTCAGGAAAGTACGAACCGGCCCGCAATCGTCATCGGTCTTGACGGAGACATCGGCAAGGGTTCCGGGCGGTCGGTAAGCGGAATTGATCTCGGCTTCGCGGTGCGCAGACTGGTTTCGGAGGGGCTGCTTCTCAAAGGCGGTGGGCACAGGATGGCCGCGGGTCTTACCATCGAGCGCGGGAAACTGGAACCGGCAATGGAACGCCTCGGAGAATTGCTGGAAAATCAAGGTGCGTCGGAAATCGGCCGCCGTGATCTGGTAGTGGACGGCGTGTTGATGCCGGGAGGCGTCTCACTGCAACTGATCGAGCGTATCGAGGACGCGGGTCCATTCGGGGCGGGGGCACCCGCACCCAGGTTCGTGTTTCCATCAATCCAGATCGCCTACTCACGGCGGATTGGCGACAGGCATCTGAAACTCAGGAGCGGCGACTGTTCGGGAGCCGCACTCGAAGCGATCGCGTTCGGGGCACATGACAGTGAGATCGGCCCCGCTCTGGAAGCGCACGGCGGTGCGCCATTCCATCTAGCCGGCCGTCTGGAGATCAATCACTGGCGCGGACGCCAAACCCCTCAGCTGCGACTGGAGGACGCCGCACGAGCGGGTTGAGATTTCGCCAGCGACCCCGCACATAGGGCTTGCAATCCAATACACCATGCGTAAACAGATGTGCGCGTTTTCGCGGCGGCCCGTTCGTCTATCGGTTAGGACGCCAGGTTTTCAACCTGGAAAGAGGGGTTCGATTCCCCTACGGGCTGCCAGTGCGCGAGAGCATGGTCTCAAGAGACGCCATTTCCTGCCGCTCCCGAAGCCCGAGGATCCAAGGACCATTGAATGTCCCCCGTAATTCAGCACGGATCATGGGCGGTCGTTCCGGACGACACCCCGCCACGCCCGGAAGCGAGACAGGTAATTTCTCGACTTCCTACATTTTCGGCTGTAAGTCATTGATTTTCGGCGGCCCGGATTTCGAATGGGCACTACATCGCGGGACGTTCCCGCGTTCATTGCCGCCGGTTTCGGGGCTCTGTCACCCGCCTGCCCGCCGGGCTGCGGTCTTTCGCGTCGGCTGGAGCCGGAACGGGGCTTCGTTCCATCCGAGGCCGAGGCTCCGGTAGATCCGCCGGGCCTTGGCCGAGGCCCGGCTGGGCATGGCGTATTTCTGTTCCGTGCCCTTTCTGTGCAGCACGCTGATCTGCAGGGCGTTGAGCTCGCGCCGGATGACGTCCGGGCTCATGGGGTGGCCGGACAGCGCGAGCCTGTGGCGGAGGTGCTGCAGGCAGCAGAACGCCATGTAGCAGATGGCGATGTGGGCGCGCACCCGGCGTTTCACCCAGTGGAAGACCGGGCGGATGCGGAGATCGTGCTTGTTCACGCGGAAACACGCCTCGATCTCCCATAACCGGCGGTACTGCATGACGAGGAAGCGGGCGTCGGCGTCATCGTGGCCCCAGGCCACGATCCCGCCTATCCCGTCCCACCGCGCCGCTTCGGCGACCTTGTCCCCGTCGATCTCGATCCGGCCCTCGGGGAAGGCGAGGAAACGGGCGTACCCGCGCCCGGCGACCGACGCGGGCCTGTCGCTCCCGGCGAGACGCCTGCGCAGCCGCTCCAGGCCCTGCGCGCGCTGGCGCGCGTCCTTGCGCGCGCGTTTGGGCGACCAGGTGACGATGACCCTGGTCGAGCCCTTCCTGAGGCTCTTGTAGCGCGCGATCGAGGTCGGGAACTCCTTCATCGGCCGCCACGCCACGAAGCCGTCGGGCTCGAGCGCCCGGTTCCGGAACTCCGCGGTCTGGGACCTGAGCCGGGCACCGAGAATGTACGGGATGCCGCGTTCCTGAAGCAGCCTCTCGTTGTCGGCGCTGATCATGCCGGCGTCGGCCACCACCGTGAAGCGCGCGGCGGGGTAGCGTTCGGCCAGCCCCGCGAGAGAGGAGATCAGGGTGTGGCCCTCGTAGCTGCTGCCCGGGAACAGCTCGTAGCCCAGCGGGATGCCGTCGGGGGTGACCAGAAGGGCGAATACGACCTGGACGCGGTGGTGCTTGCCGTCCTTGCTGTAGCCCTTGGCGCGCAGGCCGTCCTCCACCTCGCTCTCGAAATACAGCGTCGTGGTGTCGAAGAAGATGACGCTGACGGGCTCGTCATAGAGCTTGCGGGCCGCCGCGTGGGACTGGCCGCGGATGGCGTCGATCAGGCCGTCGTCGAGAAAGTCCATGGTCCTGTAGACCTGGTCGAGGTTCAGCGACAGATCGCCATGGCGGTCGAGCTCGCGGACCGTGGCGCGCTTGCTGAGCGGCTGCGCGACGCGCGCGAGGACCATCTCCTTGAGGATGCGGTTGGAGCTCATGCGCCGCGCGCCCAGCACCCGATCCCACCCCAGGCGGCCGTAAACCTCGCCAAGCGCCTCGCGCAGCCCGACCGAGATCCGCGCCTCCTCGCGGCATTCGGCCAGGTCGACCCCGAAGGGCCGCGGATCCGCCACCGCCAGACGGGCCTGGGCGATGAGATCGCTGTACTGCTTCGGCGTCAGCAGGTGAAGCTGGGCCGTCTCCGCCTGCCTCATCTCCTCGATGATCAGCCGCCCGAGGCGGTCGAGCTGGCTGAGCTGCCCGTCGCTCGTCGCGGTGCCGACATGGCGCACGACCCTCTGGCGCACCCTGTCGCCGTCGCGCACCGACCTGACGACCTGGACGCGGATTCGGTCTCCGCTCTTCTTGTGGCGAACGAACATGCCGGAAGTATGGACCGGACGGGCCGGAGGGTCAAGCGGAATATACCCCGTGGGCACTACATCGCCGTCCCGGGGAATCGAGACCCAATGGACCACAAATACAGTCAGTTACGCACCGCCAGAATCCGGCAATGTAGGAAGTCAAGAGCATGGTCTCAAGAGACGCCATTTCCTGCCGCTCCCGAAGCCCGAGGATCCAAGGACCATTGAATGTCCCCCGTAATTCAGCACGGATCATGGGCGGTCGTTCCGGACGACACCCCGCCACGCCCGGAAGCGAGACAGGTAATTTCTTCTGGACAGCCCAACAGGCATTGCGGTATGGCTGACGACGTTCCGGCGTAGCTCAGCGGTAGAGCAGTTGACTGTTAATCAATTGGTCGTAGGTTCGATCCCTACCGCCGGAGCCACCTCAACCGAAAACCAATGCACATAGCCTCCTCAAGACATCCATGGGCTTTCTGACGGAGTCCGTTACCCATAATGTCCGATACCACGGAATTTATTGGCACCATGAAATGTCCCACCACCCCGGGAGCGGGCGGCTGGATCCGGGTCAGCCCTAAATTCGGGGCTTGCCAGTTCGTCTTTCTCCACTTGCCAAGTCAGTCCGATCCTGCGACTCTCGGATAACCTATACTATGGGGTTTCGGGATGCGCTCCCAGCGAAAGACCACGACGTTCGGCTTCGCGGAAACCCCGTGCGCCCATGCGGATCGGGAACGACCGCTATGGTGACCACCAAACACAGACTCTCATTGCAGCTCGAACGGATGCACTGCGCCTCGTGCGTTGGCCACGTTGAGCATGCCCTTGCCTCGGTACCGGGAGTATCAAACATTTCCGCGAACCTGGCGACCGGATCGGCCCAGATCGAATATGAGTGCAGCGCGGCGGTCCCCTCTGTCGTCTCGGCCCTTCAGGCTTCGGGTTATCCCGCCAAAACCTCGCAGGCAAAGATAAGGATCAATGAGATCGAATGCGCCCGTCACGCAGGTGAGGTCGAGCGCTTCCTGACCGCATCTCCGGGCATCATTGAAGCCACCATCGACCCGGCGTCGGGAACCGCCAACATACGCTTTCTTTCCGGCGCGACCACCCCCGCGAAACTGGTACGGGCGGTGACCGCTCTCGGATATCCAGCAAATGCGGAAAATCCTGACACGGGAATCGATGGTCTCCGGGCAAGGGAACGCACGCGCTCCGGCCGATCCACCCTGCTCGCCGTCTTTCTGGCGATGCCGGTATTCGCCCTGGAGATGGGGGGGCATCTCATCCCCGGAGGCCACGAAATCATCGCCGGAAACATAGGCCCGCAGCGGAGCCGATATCTGCAGTTCGCACTCGCCACTCTCGCGCTGTTCGGCCCGGGTCTCCAGTTCTTCACCCGAGGCGTTCCGGCTCTGGCCAGGGGGCGGCCCGAAATGGACTCGCTCATCGCTCTCGGCACCTCAGCCGCCTACTGCTATTCGACCGTCGCAACCTTCGCGCCGCAGCTATTTCCGCCCGGCACCGATAGCGTCTACTTCGAGTCGACCGTCGTCATCGTGGCTCTTGTACTCCTCGGCCGCTGGCTGGAGGCACGTGCCAGACATCAGGCCGGGAACGCGATTGAAAGACTGATCGGCCTACGGCCCGGGACCGCGCGCGTCGAACGTGGCGGCGCGGTTAAGGTAGTCCCTATCGATGAGATCATGACAGGCGACGTGGTCGCCGTAGGTCCCGGAGAGCGGATCCCGGTCGACGGCAGGGTGATTTCAGGCAATTCATTCGTCGATGAGAGCATGATCTCCGGCGAGCCGTCACCGGTCGGCAAATCCCGAAACGACAATGTCGTTGGCGGCACGCTGAATGGTAGCGGTGCGCTGCGGTTTGAGACCACGGCGGTCGGCCGGGAGACCATCCTGGCGCAGATCGTGGACTTGGTGGAGCGGGCTCAGGCAACCAGGCTGCCGGTTGAGGCGCTGATCAACCGTATCACGGCCAGGTTCGTTCCCGCGGTCATCGCGGTTTCGGTGCTTACGGTTGTCTGCTGGCTGGCGTTCGGTCCCGATCCGGCGCTCGGTTCCGCTATGGTCGCGGGCGTTTCGGTTCTGATCATCGCGTGCCCATGTGCGATGGGACTTGCCACACCGACCTCCATCATGGCCGGCACCGGACGCGCCGCGGAACTGGGCGTGCTCTTTCGCCGCGGAGACGCAATGGAAGCGCTCCATGACGTAAGGGCAATCGCAATGGACAAAACGGGCACCCTAACCGAGGGACAGCCGGAACTGGCGGACCTGAGGCCGATCGATGGCTTCGGGTGGGAAGGAATCCTGCGTTTGGCGGCCGCGGTCGAGACCGAGTCAGAACACCCGATCGCAAAGGCCATCGTCCGGGCCGCCGAAACCAAGCGCCTGACCCTGCCTGCCGCCTCGCGATTCGATTCCAGTCCGGGACTTGGCGTTACCGCAACAGCTGAAGGCCATACGGTAATGATCGGCGCGGAAAAATTCATCGCTGAGGCGGGCGTTGACACGACGGCACCGCGCTCGGTCGGAGAGGAATTTGGCCAAAATGGACACACCGCCGTATTTGTCGCCGTCGACGGCAAGGTCGCTGCGGTGCTTGCGATCACCGATCCGGTCAAGCCCTCCGTCCCTGACGTAACCGCCAGATTACGGGCACTGGGCATGCAACTCACAATGGTAACCGGAGACAACGAAGGGGCCGCAAAGGCCGTGGCCGCCCAGATCGGCATCGATCGGACCATAGCCGGTGCTTTACCGGATGAAAAAGTCTCGGCGTTGAAGGCAATGAGATCGGGCGGGAGGCGTGTGGCTTTCATCGGGGATGGCATCAACGACGCTCCCGCACTCGCCGAAGCGGACGTTGGAATCGCCATCGGTTCCGGAACCGATATAGCGATCGAAGCGGCGGATGTCGTCTTGATGTCTGATGACCTGCACGGAATCCTGACGGCGCTCGAGTTGAGCCGACGCACCATGCGCAACATTCGGCAGAACCTGTTCTGGGCGTTCGGTTACAACACGCTATTGATCCCCGTGGCCGCGGGCATATTCTATCCCGTCACTGGCCTGACGCTGTCGCCGATGCTGGCAGCCGCAGCAATGTCATTGTCGAGCGTCTTCGTGGTCTCTAACGCAATGCGTCTGCGATGGGTCGCGCCCAGGTAGACCGAGCCTTATCGGGGACCGTTCGACCGGAGAAAGCCCGCAAGCCTCGCGGCGATCTGATGCGCGGGTCAGCTTTCGATACTCCAATGGATACCTGTTATCACTCGGCATCACTTCAGCTCACCTTCCGTCACATGGAATTCGGCAGAAACAGCACCAGGGACGGAACCAGAACCAGCAGTGCGAGGCGTAGGATGTCGACAGCCCAGAAAGGCGTCACGCCCCTGAAGATCGTCGCCGTCGAAACGTCACCCACCACACCTTTCAGCACGAAAACGTTCAGGCCAACGGGTGGCGTGATCAGACTGATTTCGGTGACCACGACAACAACGATCCCGAACCAAACCGGGTCAAAACCCAGCCCGATGACTAGCGGAAAGAAGATCGGAACGGTCAGCAGCAGCATCGACAGGCTTTCGAACACGCAACCCAGCGCCACATAGACCAGAAGGATCATCGCCATCACCGCCATTGGCGCGAGACCGGCTCCAGTAACCATGTCCTGGAGCGCTTCTGGCAGCCCCGCCAGATTCACGAAATTCGAGAACACCCACGCGCCGATCAGCACCGCGAAGAGCGCCGCCGTGGTCTGGGTCGCTTCCACGAGCACCTGCACGGTACCACTCAGGTTAAGCGTCCCCCGGAACAGCGCGATCAGAAACGCGCCGGCCGCGCCCATTCCCGCAGCCTCCGTGGGCGAAAACGTCAGGTTCAGGGGCCACACGTCAAGCACCCCATACAGACCTCCGATCACAAGAAAGAAGAGCAGCAGCACAGCCCAGACGTCCCGTAGCGCCACCATGCGCTCGCCCCATCGGGTTCGTTCGCCCGCCGGACCCGCGTCCGGGGCGCGGGCGACGGTCCATTGCACGGCGAGCAGGTAGAACGCCACACCCAGAAGTCCCGGCACGATGCCGGCTACAAACAACTTGCCGATCGAGGTCTCTGTAAGCAGTCCGTAAATCACGAGGATCACCGAAGGGGGAATCAGGATTCCCAGAGTGCCCCCGGCCGCGATCGACGCGGTCGAGAGCCTGTCGTTGTAACCGTATTTCCGCATCTGCGGCATCGCCACTTTCGACATCGTGGCCGCAGTCGCCAGGGAGCTGCCGCAGATTGCCGAAAACCCCGCGCAGGCGCAGATCGTCGCCATGGCCAACCCACCCCGCAGATGGCCAAGGAACGCGTAGCTGGCCTGATAGAGTTCCCGGCTCAGGCCGCCCTTGGAAACGAAGAGACCCATCAGGATGAACAGGGGAACGACGGACAGCCCATAATTCTGCGCCGTATCGATAACCAGTCGGCCGACCATGGAGATTGAGGCGCGGAATCCCCTCAGCTCAGCGTAACCGACAAACCCCACCACGCCCATCGCGATGGCAATCGGCATCCGCAGGAACACGAGCGCGAGAACGGCGACGAAGCCCAGGATCGAAATCAGCATCGGCCCTGCAACTTTGACGGAAAGAACAGGCGTGTCAGACCTCGGGCGAAAAACACCACGGCCGTAATAGATGTGAAGGCGGCGATGAACCAGCCGACGACAAACTGGGGGAATCCAAGATATTCGGTCACGTCACCGAAATCCCTTGCGCGCTCCGCGAGATCCCATACACGCTTGGCCGGCCATAGCAGAATCGCGCCGCAGAGCAGGTCGATCACGAGATCCCGAACCCGTGCCGCACGGCGGGCGAAAAGCGGGTCCATCAAGTCCACGACGATGTGCCCGCCGTTCCAGGATACCATAGGAAGCGCGGCGAACACGATGATCGCCATGCACAGCCGGGTGAGTTCAGTGGCGCTCTCAATGGGATCGTTGGCAACCGACCGCAGAATGACATCCATGAATGTCATGGCCATCAGCACGAACAGCGTCGACGCCGCCAGCCAGGTGGGGAGCATCACGACCCAACCCAAAGCACGATCCAAGGTGGCGGATTTCCGCGCCGGTACAGCCCCAATCCCGGGATCATCATATTTTTCGGACATTTTGATAACTCGCCGTCAACCGGAGAACGGCCGAACCATCCACGCCGATCCGACCGTCCAACCTCGGTATGGGCTCAGTTCGCGTCCATCTGCTCCTGAATGTATGCCTGCGCCGCCGCAGCATCGACCCCAAGAGCGGACACTTCGGCCAGCACATCGGCGATGATCGGGCCGGTCAGCTCATTCCATCTGGCGGCATCCGCAGCGCTCGCTTCCGTCAATGAATTGTCGGAGTTGTCCATCAGCGCCTGATGGCCGACCTTGTCAATGGCATCCCACATTCGACCGGCCTGCCGCGAGGCGGCCTCGCCGAAAACACCCTCCAGTGCCGCCTGATCAGCGTCGCTCAGGCCTTCGAATGTATCGCTGTTCATAATCAGGGCGAAGGATCCACGATAGAATCCACCGGGGACGCGGTAGGTGTGCTTGGCAACTTCATACAGCTTGAAGCTCGCCTTGCCCTCCATTGGCATCATCACTCCATCCGCCGCATTCGACGCCAGCGTCTCATAGACCTTTGGAGCCGGAACACGGATTCCGGTAGCGCCAAGCGCGGTGCCCACATTGCCCGAGACCCCGCCGCCAAGGCGAAGTTTCATTCCAGAGATCTGGTCCAGCCCCTCAACCAGGGTGTCCGAGTGCAGCACGCCGGGCCCATGGGTCATCAGACCGATCAGTTTCACGCCCCTATGCTCGTCAGCGGCCTCCAGGTGCCGCTCGTGCACCCGCCAATAGGCAACGGACGCGGCTTCGGCATTGCCTTCATAACCCGGAAGCTCGATCATCTTGGTGGCGACGAAACGTCCCGGAGTGTAACCATGGAATATCCAGGCGATGTCAGCCGCGCCGTCAAGGATGAGATCGTACTGCGCCGGTGGAGCGGCAAGCCCGTACTTTATCTCGGCCGTTACCCGTCCGTCGGTCGCCTCCTCGATCCTATCGATCAACTTCGGCCAGTAGATCGCGTTCATTCCGTGGGTCGGCGGGGCCCAGGACGAAATCGTCAGGGTCACGTCGGCCGCATGGGACGAGACCGCCGAAACGGCAACTGCCGAAGCGGCGGCAAAGGCTTTCAGGAAGTGTTTCATGATTCCCTCCTCAATCATTTGACATAACAGAACTCACCAATTTTCCGGCGGATGCCAACCCGGTTTTTAGACCAACGGCGGTTCCTCCACCGACCACCCTATTATACCAACATCATTGATGTCCCGGCAATGGTCCCTGTTGGCCTGTCATGGCAGGGGTTTGGGGTTCAGTTCGGGTTGGTTCAACCTGTCACTTACATGGCAACATGTTTGCCGGGATCAATCTCCAGCAGGTCAAGGGCGCGGGCCTGCGTCCTGGTGGGCGTCGCCATCAGGGGGAGGATGTGGTCTGGATTGCTGGGCAGCGTGACGGTGTTGAGGGTGAGGGTGACGAGGTCCGTGCAGCGTCGCGAAGCTGTGGACCGGCATCCCGTCGGGGGTGCGTTTGGTATCGGCCCTGGCTTTGGCGCCGCCGGAGACGTTTGCCGGTTTCACCGGTGAGCTGCGTCGCGCCCGTGCGCCCTCCCCGTCATCATCCCCGGACAGGATGGGGGCGAGGCGCCGACTCATGTGCCATTCAATGTAGAGGGCGAGCATGCAGGGAAAGACATGTCCACGGACATGGTCGGCGGAATGGACATGGATGGGGCGGACTTTCAGATCACTTCTGGCATGGCGGAATGCCTGCTCCACGCGGGCGAGGTTCCTGTACGCCCATACGGCGTTGTCGGTCCCGATGGCGGTGGCGTCAGGATGCTTCCGGACATGTCATCGCCTGTATTCTGTTCTGACCGCTCTTTTCCGGGACAGATGGACCGTTCCGCGAATCATGCCAGCCCTTAAGGGCGAATTAATGATTCCGAGTATATTTGACTAAAAACATTCCCAGGACCTGTTGACAGTCATGACGCGACCACCACGTCGGCGACGGGGTGAATCCCCGCCGCGAAGCTCGCGGCGGTCCTGTCACAGCGCGTCGCGATCGTCCGGAACCCCCTGGCCTTCGGGAAGAAACTTTCCACCAGGTGCCGCCACCCGTACATCTCGGTCACGCGCCCGAGGTGCCGTCCGGTTCCGTTTCGGCGGGATCACCGCCTCCGCGCCGCGCCCCTCCAGATCCTCCAGTAGCCAGTCGGCGTCAATCGCCCTGTCACCCACCAGCGCCCCGAACGGAAGGCCGTCCAGAAGCTCCGGAACCCCCGCCATGTCGTGCGCCTGGCCAGGAAGGACCGTGAAGCGGACCAGGTAGCCGAGCGCGTCCACGACGGCGACGGCCCTGCCCGTAAGGCCAGCTCCTGGAGCGTCCGGCTTCCTTCCTGCGTCCCCCGCCGGGAGTCCTCGTTTCCCGTGTCATGGCCCGTCTCGTCCCGATGGGCACACTAATGGCATTCCGATGGAGTTGCGGCTTGGCGGGTGATATTCTATCGTCACGCGGCCCGTTGGCAGGGCGTGGCTTTTCCGCGTCGACACCTTGTTCCCCGAAAACCGCCTGACAGGCCACCCGTGATCCGCATGATGGCGTCAGACAAGTGCGGAAGCCTATGGACCGGTGACACGGCTCGCCTACCGGGTCGCCCGGTAGGCGAACCGAACCGCGCCCCATCAGGAACCGTGGCCGCCCGCGAACCCGGAGGAGAACCTCTCTGCCCCCGCCGTCCTGCGCCTCACCCCTCAGGGCCTCCACCACCAGGCGCACGCCGACCCTGACTGGCACCCCACACGTTCCGAATCGAGGCGCGTACTGTCCTCGTCTCGGGAAGGCCACTGACCACCCAGCGCCCGGTCCACACATACTGGCCCCAGACCATTCCGTAGCCGTGCGTCTCAGCGCCGGACAGCACCAGCCTGAAATGGTCGTTGTCGATGATGTCATCCTTGAGAGTCCTGACCCGGACCTGCGCAAGCCGCTTCCCCGCGGGGAAAACGACATAGCCCTGTCTGGCCTGGTAGTCCTTGCCGGCCTTGGCGCTGCCGT
This sequence comes from Paracoccaceae bacterium, assembly GCA_965221405.1. GTDB lineage: Bacteria > Pseudomonadota > Alphaproteobacteria > Rhodobacterales > Rhodobacteraceae > JAPOUP01. The sequence continues at coordinate 319,781 of CBDCSE010000002.1, forward strand.
CCTGCGTGCGGTAGGCGTACCGGAGACTGAAATCGAACGGACGGGACAGGACGAACGTGAAAACCGCTTCCTCGCCCTCCCTGACCCGGATGTTCGACGCCTTCAGCTCCGCCGTGACGCCCTCGACAGGCCTTGTTTCCATTGCCGCAACCGGTTGGGCCAGCGCCGCCAGCACCGCGGCGGCAAGACCAGCTAGCGCTCCCCGCGAAAACAGGGATGCTGCGCCGACGCCTTTGTTGGTTGGATACCTCTTCATGTTGCGTCCTCCTTGTTTGGCGGTCTGTTTCGTGTCCCGCTTCGTGTCCCGCACCATATGACTGCTGTATTCTAGCGCGGATGGAACATGGAAGTCAAGATATTTCCGGATGGGAGGCACCTGAGCGGCTTATAAAATACTGGAATGCAAAGGTTTTTTTCAGGTGGAATCGAATTCCTTCCACCCGGAATGGGGTGATTCGAACGCCCGTTCCGGCACCGACGGGCCGCATCGTAACGCTTTCGGGGTTTCCGGCCTTCCACGACCACCCGGGGCCTGTCGACGGTCACGGCCCCGCCCACCAGACCACCCCGGGAGCGCCCGGGACTACCGGAGGGAACCAAACGGCGGAGCACCCATGTTTCGTGTCAAGCCCGGATCCGGGCTTTCCGGACGGTTTCCGGGCCTCCGGATCCCGGTTCCGCGCACCGCTTTCTACCGTTTGGTGCCGTGCAGGCAGGCGGAAGCGGCCCGGTGCCGGAGGATCCGCCGCGGAGCGCGGCCCGTCCGGTTGTCAGACGGCGGTGCCCGCCGTGCGGTCCCCCTACCTGCGCCGGTCGCGCAGGAGCGCGTTCGCGGTGACGGCGAGCCTGCGCATGACGGCGACCGGGGTGACCTTTTGGTGTTGCCCCTTTTCGAAGAGGCACCCGTACATCTCCTTCATGCCGGGATCGGACATGCAGGCCGCCATGTATAGGACGCCCCTCGGTCAACTCCGGGCACCGCTGACGTGGCGCTCGCCCTTCAGGGTTCCTCTGTCGCGGGCGAAGGGGGCCACGCCCATAAGCGTTAACCTGTTCTCTGGATCGGGTTCGGACACCGATTTCGCCTTGCTGACGGCCCGGATGCCCGGGAAGCGAGGCAAAATCATCAAAATTCCCGGTTGAATTGGTTGGTCAGCTCCCGTTTCGGCAGTTGGAATGCCTAAGAGCTTGAATCATAATTCATTTATATCAATATGTTACGTGATTCCAGCCGCCTGGCCTCGCGCCACCCGCCGCATCAGGAACCGGCACGCCGCGGGCCGCGCCCAGGCCAGCGAGCTCTCCAGCGTCCGCCCGGAGTCCTTCGCCAGGCGCCGGCACCGCGACATCCACGCGAAGGTCCGTTCCACCACCCGGCGGCGGTACGGGACCGTGAATCCCCTGGTTCCATCGGGCTTCCGCACGATCCCGATGACCGGCCCCAGGCCGTGCTCCGCCAGCGCGGCCCCGGGCTTCGGACCCGCGTAGCCGCCGTCCGCCAACGGCTTCGTCACCTGCGGCGCCTTCCCGGCATCGCCGGGATGACGGCCGGCGCCCCGTCCCGGTCCCGCACGTCCGCCCCGTGCACCCGGAGCGCGACCGGGAACCCCCCGACGTCCACCGTCAGGTGCCGCCTGCGTCCCCTGGCCTTCCTGCCGGCGTCGTATCCCGCCGGCCCGCCCGCCTCCGCCGTCCTCACCGACTGGCTGCCGGTCGCGGCCGCCGTCGGCTCGGGGGAACGACCGGCCCGTGCGCGCGCCAGGACCCGCAGCGCGTCCGGCATGCGCCCGGAGACGCCGCTGCCGCGCCATGCGTGGAAGTGGTTCCGGATGGTCGTAAAGGGCGGAAAGCACCTGGGAACCGCCCGCCACCGGCATCCCGCCGCGGGCATGTACCGGATCGCGTCGGACGCCTCGCGCAGGTCGGTCTTCAGGCGGCGGCCCAGCTTCGAGGGCGGCGGAAGCAGTGGCTCGATCACCGCCCGTTCCCCGTCTGTCAGGTCGCTTTCATATCGCTTCGACCTGCGGCCATCCCCCTCGTGGGTGGTCCCGTCCCAGGCCATTGTGTCCTCCCTGTCCGGGTGAAAACTGACACGGAGATACCACATCCGGGGGAGGCCATCCACATTTTAGGTCAAGCTCTAAAATCGTGCCGCGGCCAAACAAGTTAACGCTTATGGGGGCCACGCCCGCCCGGCACCAAGGCCCTTTCAACAGGACACTGTTAACCCGGTGTCCCTGCCTTTCACATCGGCTGACCAAACACGGGAATCGGCCAGGCCTGGCTGAACCGGTCCAGACGGATGCCAAGTTCGCGGCACGACACCACACGCTCCGACGGATTCATGCCCCGGAGCGCCAGAACATGCCGGAATCACGCGGCTCCGGGAAGGAATATCCGCTCCTGCCGCTTCCCCGGACACAATCTGCACATGCGCTTCCACGCGAACGCCGAGTTAACAGTGTCCCATTGGAAGGCCGCGGCCTGGCGGCTGGCGGTCGCACCCGACCCATCCGTCCAGACGACCGGGGACGCCGCCGTGACCGGGCCGATACCCGGAATCGGGGCCAGGACCGGGTGGCTCCCGGCGGGATCCCCGGAGCCCTCGACTAGCTCCCCGATCCGCCGGTTATACTCTCTGACGCCGACGTCCAGATGCCTCCAGCACCCTCGCGCCGACTCTGTCGGTCCTCCCAAACGCACCAGATGCCCCGGGGAGATCCCGGAACTGGCTACGACGACCCGGAAGCCCTGGTCGCGCGGCGACCGCGGGAGCGCCCGTTCGCCATCGTCCTGCCGTACGTGATGGTTTTCCCACCGTTGGGATTCATTGCCCGCCACCTGATTGGGCCTTCCGAAAACGCGGGAACCGGGAAAGCCGGAACGTCACCCGCGGCCAATGCCAGGCCCGGAAAGCGAACTGACTGTCGTTGCGGACGGCTTATGGTATCCTGACGGTCAGCGCAACAGACATCCTTCCAGAGGCGATTGCGCTGCAGGGTTTTTTGGGCCGGCGCCGTCGATATCAGCACCCGGCCACAGCGGCTGCCGGCCTGGTCCGCATGCTGTCAGGCACCGGAATCCCTGCCGGAAGGGCCGTTCCGGCGCCCCAGTGCCGTCGGCCGCGACATTCTGGCGGTCCGGACGGAATCCCGGGCACGCCGGGCCACCCGGCACCGGGTCCGGCTGTCGGGGTGCGGCGTCAGGCCGCCCCGGGTATGGGCACCCTGACCGGCGGGCGCATCATCTCCGGGCGTCCGGCCCGGACGTGTCCGGGCGCCATGGCCATCATGACGGGGGCGATGGGGCCGCGGCGCGGCGACATCCTGCCGGGGCCGCGGATGAGGTGCGTCCCCATTCCGTGAACGCGGTCGACGCGGGCGTTGGTCCGCTCCGGGGCGCTGCGGCGGCTGCAGTCTTTCCGCCAGGCCGGGCTGCCCCACGGGACCGGCGTGAACACGCGCCGGCCGGTGTCGGGGTCCGCGGGCGGGACGCGCACGGCGCGTCGGTGGTCACCGGCCTTGCCGCCGCCCATCCTGGGGCAGACGGCGCGTCCCTGGCATCCGAACCCGTACGCCGCCGCCGGGCAGCGGTATCCGGGCGTCTGCCGGTCGCGCCCGAAGCCCTCGAAAGCCATGTCCCTCCGCCCGCCCGTCTCCGGACAGGCGCGGAACGGCCCGCCGCGCCCGCCGTGGACGGTCGTGCCGGCGCGCTCCGGGTCCAGCGGGCGGGTGACCGGGACCGGGCTCCCTCTTCTCCACGCTCCACATCAGGCGCGTGCCGATGGCCGGCCTTGTCTCCCATCCGTCCCGGAACGTCCTCTTCAGCGGCCCGCTGCCGGGGCCGCGGCCGGCGCTGGACGTCCCGCGCCTCCCGGCCAGGTCCGGCGCCTCCGCCATCAGACTGCCGGACATCCGCTCCGGTTCCCCGGCCTCCGGCACCGGGGCCGGCTGGACGGATATCCCGACCGGGATCCCGCAGGTGGTGCCGGCGATGACGTGCGGCGTGTACCCGGACCGGCCCTTCACTTTCCTCCAGGGCCTGCCCGTCTTCGCGCCGGCACCGGCCGTCCCATGCCTGCCCCGGGCCGCGCCGGGGCCGGGGGTCCTGCCGGCCCCGCCGTCCTTCCGGCCGGTGGAGTGGCCCGCGATGGCCTCGCCGCCATGGCCGGGATGCCGCCCGGAGCCGGGAAGCTCCGCCATCAGCGCCGTGCGCATCGCGCTCCCCATCCCCGACACCGGCCCGGGATCCTCCTCCACCCCGGCCAGGGCCGGGAGGAAGCGCGTGAGGTTCCACGGGTCCGGCACCGCGTCCACCATCCGCGCCGTGCCGTCGCCGGCCCGCACCGCCCCGGGCGGCGGCCCGGACCCGCGGATGTCCGGAAGCGCCGGGTTGCGCCGGAGCCCGCGGATCAGGGATCCGATCGGTTCATGCCGCAGGACCACGCCGGCGACGGTGGCCCGCCACATGGCCTCCACGGGACAGCCGCCGCGGCCGACGCCCCGGCGTTCCGGCAGTTCCCCCGGCAGCGGGCCGTCGGGCAGGGTGCCGGGGGCGGGCTCCAGGCGCCTCGGGCCGGGAGCCTCGCGGCACCGTCCCGGGAAAGGAGCGTTCTGGATGCGGGTGCCATGGTGCCGCCTCCGCGCGGATGGGGTCTGTCCCGGTGATTCACCCATACCATGTGGCACCCACCCCATCCAGGCCCATATTCCGGGAACGCCCGGCGACGCCGCGGCGCGCCGCCTCCCGGGGCCGGGCGGTCGGATGCGGCCCCATGCCGGATAGCGGCGGTACGGCGCCGGAAAACGACCGAAAGGCGGCGCGGATCACGCAAGGCCGGGTGAGGAAAGATTCCGGCCCCGGAAAACCGTCGCTTTTTCAGCCCGTTACGGACAGCGCAAGGCCCTCTTCCAAAGCGACTACGATACTATACTCGCTGAACTGAACTGGACCGTACTTTCCGGCCCGGTTCGCCCTCCGCCGCATGGCCGGATCCGCTGTCCGGCCATGCGGTGTCCGTCATGGGTGACCACCCGGAAACCGCCGGTGACGGATTCCGCGATGGCCTCCCGTTCACGGGGAAGGGCCCCGTCGGGGAACCTGAGGATCGCCCCGGTGAACCGGCGCGGGTCCGCGTGGAGCCGGTCACGCCTCACGTGGCGGTGCATGACCCCCCACAGGCGCCCGGTGGGGCCGGGTGCGGCGCGTGGGGCGGCGGGAGGCGCGGCCGGACGCGGCATCCCGGCCGCTCCGGGAAGGGCACGGGCGCCCTCGCGTGACGGTGGCGGGCGTTGTCCGGCAGGACGTGGACCGCCCCGCCGCCGGGACGGGCGCGCTCCGGTTCCCGGGAAGCCGCGGAGCCGTGGTGGCGCCGGTCCGCCCGCCCCCGCCCGCCGCGGGCTCCACCGTCCCCGGATCCGGCGCCCTGTGCGGGTCCGGCGCCGCCGTCCCGTCACCGGCCTGACCGCGGGCCTGTCCGACCGGAGGACCCGGCCGTGGGCCGGACGGCCCTGCCATCCGGGGTGCGCCGCGTCGGGGAGGACGGCCGCCCCGTCGGGCGGCGCGTCCCGCACCGGCCGTCCGCACTTCCGCATGAAGGCCTCCCGCGCCGCCCTGTCGGCCTGCCCCGGAAGCGGTTCCGGCCTGACGCAACCGGAACCCGGCCGGTGCATCGGCTTTATCGCGCCGCCACGGGTGCACTCCACGCCGTGCAGCCGCTGGATGGTGTCCCGCACCCCGCTGGTGCCGCGCGGCGGGCTGGCCGGCGGCGGCTCCCGGAGCGTGGCCACGGGCGACGCCTCCCGGGCCCGCGCCGGCTTTCCCTCCCGCTCCGGATACGCCGCCGGGTCCACCGATGCCAGGCCAGTCCCGCGGAACCCGCGCGGCCGGCCGCGCACCGTGCCGGGACCGGGATGGAGGAACCCGCGGACCTGGCGGACGCTCCTGCCGTCACCGGGCGCGACGAGCGCGTCCGCGCGCCGCACCTCGGCGTCCCGGACCTGCGCCCGCGCATGACCGCCAGCAGCGCCCCGCGCCGCTCCGGCGTCAGGATGTTTCCGGACATGCCACTGCCTGTGTCCTGTTCTGACCGCTCTTTTCCGGGACAGATGGACCGTTCCGCGAACCATGCCAGCCCTTAAGGGCGAATTTATGATTCCGAGTATAGCTTCCGGAATAACCGTATACCGCCGGGTTTCTTACCAACCTGCCGCATATGGCTTGCCAAGATACCCTGACCGCTACGCACTCACATCGTCGAGCATCGCGCGGACATCGGCGACAACCACCTTACCCATCGCGTTCCGCGGCAAGCTGTCGACAAAAACGACGTCTTTGGGGTGCTTGTAGCGCGCGAGGCGACCCCGCAGCGGCGCAAGGACCACTTCCGCCTTCAGACCGTCCGGCGCCACGACAACCGCCACGGGAACCTCGCCCCATCTGTGGTCGAATCGGCCTACCACCGCGACGTCCACCACCCCGGGAACCTCGCGCACAATACGTTCGATCTCGGCGGGATAGATGTTCTCTCCGCCGGAAATCACGACATGCTTGATGCGGTCAGAGAACCAGTAGAGCCCCGCGCCATCACGTCGCGCGACGTCTCCGGTCCTGAACCAGCCATCACGAATGATCTCCGAGGTCAGTTCGGGCCGCTCCCAGTATTCCCGTAGAATGTTGTCACCCCGAACCCATATCTCGCCGGTCTCACCGTCCAGTACGTCCCCGCCGTCCCGGACCAGCCGGACATCGCAATGCGACCCTACGCGACCGATGCTTCCGGTCGTCGCCATCGCCTCGTCAACACGCTGATGGATCGCGAGTGGACCGGTCTCCGTGGCGCCATATATCTGTACCACCGGTATGCCCCGCTCCTGCACGGTCTCGATCAGGGGCACCGGCACGTCAGTCGATCCGATCGAGATCGCCCGCAGACGACCCGGATCCACCGTTTTCCAGCCGGAACATTCGATCACCGCCCGCAGCACGGTGGGCACGGTGACCGCGTGTGTCACCTCCTCCAGCCCAGCGCAGGCCGCGACTGGATCGAAACGCTCGTGGAGGACTACAGTGGCACCGACCGAGAACGCGGGAGTCGGCAGAATGTTGAGTCCTCCGACGTGAAACAGCGGAAGCACGTTCAGCACTCTGTCATCAGGCGTCAGCCCATGTGCCTCAACGCTCATGGCGGCATTGCAGGCCAGCGCTTTCTGCGTCAACACGACCCCCTTCGGATGACCGGTGGACCCTGAGGTAAACACAAGAAGTACCGGATCTTCCTGGCGCACCGTTTCGATCCTGCCACCAGTGCCCGATGGATATGTCCCATCAAACTCCACGATACGCGCATCCGGCAGTTCCCTGGCCCTGAGCCGCATGTTACGGTCATGGATCACAAGACCTGGCCTACATTTCGCGATGACCTCCGCAACCTCGGAATCGGAGAGCCGCCAATTGACGGGCACAAGAAGTGCGCCAACACGCGCACAGGCGAACAGAAGCACGAATACCTCCGGGTGATTCAGCCCGTACCAGGCGACGCGGTCGCCGTGCCCGATGCCGGCGGCGACCAATGCCCGGGCACGTTCCCGCACGCGGGCCGCCAGTTCGGAATAGGTCAGGGTCCGTGCGCCGAACTCGATCGCGGGTTTCGCGGGTGTCAGGGTGGCAGCATCGATGATCCAGCGATCAATCGTCATCCGTCTCTCCAGCCTCATAGAGAGCGCCCTTGCCAAGCTTGTCCAGACAGAGTTCGGCGGTCCACGGCAGCATCAGTGATCCGCAGCGGCTGTCACGGTAAAGACGTTCCAGAGGAAGCGACCTCAGCATGGACTGCCCACCGCACGTCCGGATGGCCAGCCGCGCGAGTTCGTTGGCGTTCTCCATTACGGTGTATTGCGCCACCCAGGCGCGCATCAGGGAGTCTTTGTCCGGATCCGGTCGCGCTTCGGATATTGCCTGGAACCAGATCGCCTTTGTCTGCTCGAGCATGGCTCTCATGTTCGCCACAGCGATCTGCTTCGTCGGATACATCCGGCGTTTCACCGGCGGAGTGTCCGGGATCTCACCCCGGAGATAGGCGACCGTGAAATCGTAACAGGCCTGCGCGATGCCCATGTAGGTCGGCGTGAGCGTCATGAACATATGAGGCCAACGGTTGGCGGCGGCGGCGTAGACACCCTGCGGCATCAACTGCTCCGCCTCGGACACGAATACGTCCTCTAAGATCAGCGTCCGCGACACCGTTCCACGCATGCCCAACGGATCCCACGGCCCCTCGACGCGCACGCCGTCGGCATCCGCAGGCACGGCGAGATACATCGTATTGCGTCGTAAATGCGGATCCTCGGGCGTCTGCAGGGCCGTGCATAAAGCGCCGTAATAGTCGGCATGTCCCGCAAGGGACGCGAATATCTTCTTTCCGCTGATCCGCCATCCACCATCGACCTTCAGCGCCGTGGTACCAAAAGCCTTGAAGCCCGCCGCCGATGCCCCGCCCTCGGAGAACGGCTGGGCATAGACAATGCCATGGTCAAGAATCCGGCGGTAATGGACACGCCTCATCTCGTGATGCATTGCCCGTGTGGCGGGATCCATTTCCAGACGGTCAAGCAGATCGCCCGTCCAAAGGCAGCCCGAGACATGCATGTTGAACGTAAGTGCCGTCGCGCCGCAATAACGTCCGATCTCTGCGGCGGTCAGCATATAGGTCTTGAGGTCAGCGCCAAGACCGCCTTCCGATTCGGGAATGCAGATTCCAAGCAGCCCGGCCTCGGCGAGATCCCGGTAATTCTCGGTCGGGAACTCCGCATTCCTGTCATATCCCGCGGCCCGGTGCGCGAACCGCTTCGCCGCAAGCGTTCTCGCGCAATCGGCCAAGGCGGTCTGCCTATCGGTCAGTTGCCAGGAATCGGGTAAAAAAATCGGCGCATCGGTCATCCCACGACCCTCCTCACGAATTCGCCCATGATCCGGTTCACCCGTACGGGAGCTTCCTGGTTGACCATATGGCCGACCTGCTCAATCAGGTGGTATTCCGCGTTCCTCAGCCTCTCGGCCATGCGCGCCATCGTCCGCGGGGGCGCGTTGCGGTCATGCCCGCCAGCTATCAGGCAGCAGGGCACCGTCACACGGTCCAGATCGCTCCGGCGGTCGAATGTCACGAGGCACTCAAGAATGCCCCGCCATGTTCTCTCGGAAACCGCAGCCATCGGCCTTTCAACGCTCTCGATCACCTCCTTCGCCGCGGACGGACCCACAAGATTCCGCGCGGCATCCCGAGCCATTCCCGCCATTCCAACGCCAGCGTCCAAAGGCGCCAGGCGCTCTCTCAGGAAAGCCTCCCCAAACGAGCCATCACGACCGCCAAAGCCCGGGGTCGTGGCGAGAAGTATAAGTGAGGAAACATGTTCGGGACGCCTGAGCGCGTGTTCCAGCGCGACCATTCCACCTATTGACTGCCCGATCAGGCTGACCGGGCCGAGGCCCAACTCCTCTATGAAGCGGTCTAGCGACGCCGACAGGGATCCGAAAGTCGGCGGCCAGCGCCCCTCCTCGCTCGCTCCGTAACCCGGCATGCTCCATGCGATCACGGTAAGTCCGAAAAGCCCGGACAGTTTACCTGCGCCACTGGACCGCCCCGACGCGCAAACGCTCCCTGCGGCGTCATCAAGCTGGGGCCGGAAGCTTTCCAGCCCGCCTCCAATTCCGTGGAGGCATACGACCGGCGATCCGGTGCCAGCGAGCTCATACTGGATGCCCGCCGCAATCACACCAGCCGCCCATCCTCAACCACCAGAATCCCGTCAAGCGCGATGTCGCAGCCCATCATCGGTAGATCAAAATGGCCGCGGGTAAACCTGCCTGCGAATTCGTTCGCACCCGTGGAAAAGAGGAAATTACCGGCTAGGGTACGAAGTTCCGTGCAGTTTGTGTCGCGACGGTCGTACATGGTCAGCGCCTCGTAGCGGGCCGCGGAATTGAATCCCCAACCCACATGGCTGGTTGCGTAGGTGTCTTTTTCCCCAAATCCCGCGAAGTACTCCCGCATCAGGGCCGCGTCCAGGCCTTTGCCAACGACTTCAGTGACGTAATCGTTCACGATCACCAGTTCCACCACGGACTCGAAATACCGCTTGAACGTAAGGTTGATGTCGCCGGGCCGATAGACCAGCCTTCCATTGACGCCGTCGGCCGGCGGGAAACTGACCACCACACCGCCGGGCCAGTGCGCGAGCGTACCGGGCCTATCGGTCCAACCCCAGACTCCGACGGTAACGGAATCGACCATTCCGACATCCAGATCGGTTCCGGAATCCGAACGAACGGTCATGGTGCGCGCGGTTCGACAGCGGGCGACAGCCTCCCTGCAACGCTCTCTGGCCTCCGGTCCAGGAACCAGACGCGCCAAAGCCTCGGGATGCTCATTGGAGACCGTCATGATCCTGGTGCCCGTCTTCAGGATCGCGGAGGTCTGGGGCGAATGCATGAGCCCTTCAAGCGTCAAATCCACCACCACATCCGCCGCCGCCAGCGCCGCCGCCGCTCCAGGATGCCCGTTCAGCGCCTGGCTCGCGCCGGAGGACCGAACGACCGGCCCTTCTGGCTGTCCGGGCGTCGGCACAGTGATCCGGTAATGCGGCAACCGGAGCTGGCCGAGCGCCAGTTCCGCCAGTTGAAGACTCACCGGTCGCGATTGGGTCTCGGCCAGCACGACGATGCCCTCGTCCGGCCGCATCGCGCAAAGCCGGAAGACCCGCACGAACGCGTCTATCCATGCGCTTTCCACCCTATCCACGAGCATACCGCATCCTCCGCCGGGCAGACTTATCGCATGAAAATTCATTTGATGCAAAATCATATTTCTTGGACTAGGATCACATACCATGACACGCTTTATCGACGACTATCTCCTCTATCTTCTTGCGCAGGCCAGCAGCAGGGCCAGCGCCGCATTCCATGCCGAACTCGCGGCCGAAGGCGTGACCGTCTCCACATGGCGCATTCTCGCGACGCTCTATCCCGACTCACCGGCAAGCGTAGGGGAGCTCGCCGAGAGCTGTCTTGCCAAGCAATCCACCATGACCCGCCGGATTGACAGACTGGCCGCCGCCGGACTGGTAACACGCGCAGCCGGTGCGGATGACCGCAGAAGGGTGGAAGTCCGGCTGGCTCCGTCCGGCAGGACGCTGGCGGATCGCCTGACCGTTATGGCCAGTGCGCACGAAGCGAAAGTTCTGCGGCAATACACTGCGGCGGAGGTCACGGTCCTGAAGGCCACGCTCACCGGTCTTTTGACCGATTGACGCCAATCCGTTAGTTTCGCCCTGACGGAACGCGGCGAGTCCGGTTCGCCGGGAAGCGAGGCGGCTCCAGGAGATCCCCGGGAAAGTCCCAGGAGACCGAAATAGCATGACATGCGACATCGACATCAGCGAATTCGATCTTCTTGATGTTCCCAAGGACTACATCGTCGATCCCTACAGATATTTCAGCGCGCTTCGGGAACGCTCTCCCATACACCGGAATCCGGACGGGACCTTCGTTCTGACCAGATATGATGACTGCGTCGCCGCCTATCGGGATCCAAGTGTCTGGTCCTCCGACAAGAAGGCCGACTTCAGCGTCAGGTTCGGAACCTCGTCACCTCTATACGAGCATCACACCACGTCTGTCGTGTTCATCGATCCACCGGACCATACGCGCATCCGCAGGCTTTTTCAGGCGGCTTTCACCCGTAGGGCGCTCGCGGCCTTCGCGCCACGCATAACCGCATTGGTCGACGGGTATCTGGACCGGTTACAGGAACAGGGCGGAATGGAGATCGTCGAGAACCTGTCCTTCAAGCTTCCTATAGAGGTCGTCTGCGACATGCTCGGGGTTCCCCGCCGGGACCGGCTGCTGATCCGCGATTGGGCCGTGGCAATCCTGACCGCGCTCGAGCCGAGCATAGACCGGAACCAGCTCGAAACGGGAAACCGGGCGGTGTCCGAGTTCAAGGACTATCTCCGCGAACTGATTGGATGGCGCCGCTCCCGCCCCGATGAAGCGGTGCCGACGGAAGTGCTGACCGTCCTCGCCGACGCGGAGGCGGACGGGGAGCGACTGACCGAACGTGAGCTGCTGCACCAGTGCATCTTCATGCTGAACGCGGGCCATGAGACCTCGACCAACATGCTGTCACACGGAATTCACGAAATGCTTCGCAATCCGGCTGAAATCCGACGTCTCAACGACAACCCCGAGCTGATCGACTCCATGGTTGAGGAAGTCCTGCGCTATCAGGCGCCGATACAGATAAATAACCGAAGATCGGCCCGGGACACCGAGATCGGAGAGGTCCGCCTCTCCCGCGGAACCACCGTGCATGTGATCGTCGCTTCCGCGAACCGGGATCCGGCCCAGTTTCCCGAACCGGACCGTTTTGACATCTCAAGGCGCCCCAACCGGCATCTTAGCTTCGGGCTCGGTGTTCATATCTGCGCAGGTAACTCCCTCGCCCGTCTTGAGGCGGCGATCACGTTCAAAAGACTTTTCGCCCGATTTCCCGATCTACAGCTGGCCGCCCCCATTGAAATGGCGTCCCGGCTTCGCTTCCGGGAAGTAAGGCGCCTCCACGTCACCACCCATTGAAGGACCGCGCCCATGGCCCGAGCCAAGCCCCGACGAATGCAGCATTTCGCGATCGAGGTAAGCGACACCGACCGTTCCGTGGATTGGTACCGGAACGTGCTTGGGTTCAAGGTCACCGAGCGACACGCCGCGCATGAAGTGGCCGAGATCCCGGTGGAGCTGACCTTCATGAGACTCGGGGACGTCCACCACGAGATCGTCCTGGTCCATAACCCGGCCAAGACCTATCGCAGGAAACCTCTTCCCGAGAACGATCTCGACGGTCCGCCCAACTTCCATCACGCGGCACTCGAATGCGACAGCCGGGACGAGTGGTTGGATATGCTGGACAGGATTCACCAGGAAGGGGCGGAGATCGTACGCGGGCCGGTCCTGCATTCGTTCGTGCAGTTCCGGGGGGACGGAAGCTGGGGCGAGAACGAGGCGGTGTATATTCTCGATCCCGACGGACACCGGATCGAGGTTTTCTGCAACCTGGCCACCATTGACACCGACGGCACCCATGTCAGCGCCTGGGGTGAGCGGATGGAAGGCACCCGGACCGAAGAGCCATAGAGACCGACGTCGCGATAATCGGCGCAGGTCCCGTCGGTCTGCTGCTTGCCGGTCTTCTGGGCCGCGCCGGGCATACCGCCGTGGTGCTCGAAAGACGGTCCGGCCCCTACCCTATACCCCGGGCGATACATTTCGACGGAGAGGCGATGCGGTGTTTCCAGGCAGCGGAACTGGCCCGCGCCATCCTGCCCCACACGCATGTCGGTCGCGGCATGCTGTTCAAGGACCGCGACGGCAATACAATCGTGGACTGGTCACGCGACCGGACCCCGGGTTTGACGGGCTGGCACGAAAGCTACCGCTTTTTCCAGCCCGGGCTGGAACTCGAGCTGCGCAGGGCACTTGACCGGTTCGACGGTACCCGGTTGGTCTGGGGCACGGAAGTGACCCGCGTTTCGCAGGATGGGTCCGGTGTCGTCCTCCGGTTGGCGGATGGCGGTGCGGTCACGGCCCGTTTCGCGGTCGCCTGCGACGGAGCGGGATCGTTCACGCGCCGTGCGCTGGGTATCGGGCTTGAGGATCTCGGTTTCCGGGAACGCTGGCTGGTATGCGATCTCCTGCTTAAGCGGAACCGCGACGATCTCGGAGACCATTCGGTTCAATACTGTGATCCCGAAACTCCCGCGACCTACGTACGTGGCACGGGCAACTGGCGCCGCTGGGAGATCCGCGTCTGTGACGAGGATCCGGACGCATGGCCGGAATCGATGATATGGGAAAGGCTGGCGCGCTGGATCACGCCAACCCAGGCGACCCTGAAACGCTCCGCCGTCTACGTTTTCCGTTCGCGTATCGCCCTTGAGTGGCGCGCCGGGCGCATCCTTCTGGCGGGGGACGCGGCACATCAGATGCCGCCCTTCATGGGCCAAGGGATGTGCGCAGGAATACGGGACGCCGGAAACCTGTGGTGGAAGCTCAGCGCCGTTCTGCGCGGTGTCGGGGACGGCCTGCTCGAGACCTACCGGAGTGAACGCGAAAGGAACGTCAGGGCGTTCATCGAGAAATCGGTCGCTCTGGGCAGGCTAATCAACCGAACCGGGGCCGAGATGGTTCCGAGGGGACGCATGGAGTCGATCTGGCCGGATCTTGGCCCGGGGCTCGGCCCGCGCGACGGTGTAGGGGGCTCGCTCGCGCCGCAGATCCGGACCAGGGACGGCAGACTGGCGGATGATGCGGCCGAACATGGCTTCTACATACTGGCCACTGGCGACGCACCGAAATCCCGCCTACCGGTTTTCACGGGCGCGGATCGCTGGATCGAGGAGCGGGGCGTGACCGGCGTGGTTATCCGGCCGGACGGATATGCGCTGGGCGGATTCCGCGGAGCGGGCGAACTCACGGCTCTTGAGGAGATCGCGTTACGGAACGCGTGAACCACACTGATGTACGGAACATCCCGGATGGCACGTATACATGAACCGCTGACCGGGAGGAACAGGCGGACTGGTTGGACCATATCAGGCACACCGAACCTGCCACGCAACACGGGCCCTACCGCGCGATCGACGCGACCCCCCTGTCAGTCGGTCCCGGCAAGCCGGGCCGGAACAGTGCGGCGATGGCGGAACGAAAACCGTCGGGGGCGGGTGGTGGCGTCATCCGGGTCACAGCTATCCCGCCACCATGGAGGCGATCCATCAGCCAACGGACTCCCCGCTAAATGGACTATGCGCGATTAGGTCGTTTGCCTGCCAAATACCGGAATCGCGGATCAGGTTGCCGGGTGGCGCCAGCAATTCAGTATGTCATCGGACGCGGGCGTCGCATTATAGATGCCACGCGCGATCGCCCGTGAAAGGCAAACCCCTGCGGCGTGACACAGAAGCGGAAGGTCCGGTCCTTCGACCTCGACGTAACCGGTCGCCACCGAAAACACGAGATCACCGTCTTCGGGCATATGCGCGGGCACGATCGCGCGCCCAATTCCGTCATGAGCCGCGACAGCCATCCGCTTCGCCTCCATCTTGGTAAGCCGCGCATCGGTGGCGACCACAGCGATTGTGGTGTTTGATCGCTCACCTGATCCGGCGTGTTTCGGGCGCGGAAGCGCCGCGCCAAGTCCTCCACGGGGATCCGGGCCAAGCCCTCCGAATTCCCCCTCACGTTCGAAGGGTGCCGCCCAGAAATGCCGTTCGCCAGGCGTGGTAACCGTTCCCGTCGGGTTCACGGCCACAAGCGCACCGACGGTCGCGCCGTTCGACAGCACTGCGGACGCCGAGCCAAGCCCTCCCTTCAACGTCGCCGTCAGCGCACCGGTTCCCGCGCCGGTGCTGCCGATCTGGAATACCTCGCGCGCGCACTCGAAAGCCGCCAGTCCCAGAGCCGGATAGGGATTGATATCCCAGTGCTTGTCGCCACCGTTGAGAAGGTCAAACAGTATTGCGGCGGGCACCAGAGGTACGCGGACCTCTCCGACCCGGAATCCCCGTTGCGCGTTGCGCAGTCCGGCCATCACGCCCGAAGCGGCGTCCAGACCGAACGCCGAACCTCCAGAGAGAACCAGGGCGTCAATCTCGTGAACGAGCCTATCGGGTTCCAGAAGGTCGGTCTCCCGTGTCCCCGGTGCCCCACCCATCACCGCGCAGGATGCCAGAAAGGGCGCATCCGCGGTCACGACGGTGACACCAGACTTCAACCTCTCGTCCTGTGCGTTGCCCACACGCAGGTTGGGTACATCGGTGATCAGGTTGAGTGACCCGATACGCATGACTCGGGTAGCTCACGCACCGGCGGCTCGTGGAGCCCAATCATCGATCCTGTCTGGAAAGACGGGCCACGATGACAGCTTTCCCGCAACAATCCCGATTTTCATTGGCGCGATTTCCATAATGGCCGCCATTCGCACGATGGCCGTTCCGGGTGAGCGGAATGCGACCTGACCGTCTATAGCAAAGCGTACCCGGTTCCGACAACAGTGGAATTACCGGGGCCACATTTTCGGGCGGAAAACCGCCAACACTGCCCGGAACGGTGAGTGAGGTGCCTTGGCCTTGCGCGTTATCCTACCGCGCCGCGACAGCCGCAAGTGTCCAGGCCCGAAGCCTTAAGCGGGATCGGGCTTGATCCGGCCATCCCCGCCCATGGGCCGCGGTGCGTCCGTCAAGCGACCTCCGGGTCGCGCCACTCACCGGCAAAAGGACCGTGGATCATGCGGCGGCGTTCGCGGGAGCCGACGTGGCGGAAGCCGGATCTCAGGTGCAGCATGACGCTGGCGGCGGACTCACTGTGGCGGTGCGGCCCGGAACGCCCCCGCCACGTCACCGGAAGGCCGGCGTCGCGGCTCGCCGACTACCTCATAGTCCACCACACGCCGAAGCACGGCAGCTGGCCCGACATGGCCGGGACCGGGACCAGCGTGCCGTCCCGGCAGTGCCTTGACCGCCGGATCCCGGACCGCGGGACGATGGTGCGCGAGGTCGCCGCGTGGCAGCGGCGCCGCAACGGCTCGGCGAAACCCGTCGACTGGCGGTTCAGGACCGACGACGCGCGGATCAGGCTGAAGTCCCTATACCCGGCAATTCAATGAGGCTGGGATACTAGGTGCGCGAAAATCCGGACGGAGCCTCAACCGACAAGCTCAAGTCCCGAAAAGAAATAGGAGATCTCGACTTCAGCTGTTTCCGGAGCGTCGGAACCATGCACAGAGTTCTCCCCCTTCGACTCAGCGAACTCCGCTCGGATCGTCCCCGCATCGGCGTCTGCCGGATCGGTCGCGCCCATCACATTACGGTATGTGACGACGGCATTTTCGCCTTCAAGCACCTGCGCCACGATCGGACCGGACGCCATGAATACGCACAACTCGCCGTAGAACGGGCGCTCCCTGTGAACCTCGTAGAAAACCCGCGCCTGCGCTTCCGTCAGACGAAGCCGCTTCTGGGCCACGATCCTGAGACCGGACGCCTCAATCTTTGCGTTGATCGCGCCGGTCAGATTGCGCCTCGTAGCGTCGGGCTTGATTATCGAAAACGTGCGCTGCACAGCCATTCCTTGCCTTTCCTGTCCCGGAGAACGGGTCGTCGCCCCATGCGTTTCCGACCCATGCTTATTCCGCGAGCGCACTAGCACGCGCCTTTCGGCGATTAAAGCCGCGATTGACCGCGTGGTCACGATGCGTCAAACCGCCCCGATGCTACGAATTGACAATATACATTACGCGATTGACGGCACTCCGCTGTTCACGGGCGCACGCGCTTACGTTCCCGACGGCCATAAAGTGGGCCTGGTAGGCAGAAACGGCACCGGCAAATCCACGCTCTTCCGCCTGATCCGAGGCCAGTTGACACTGGAGTCAGGCCGTATCGACCTGCGCCGGGGAGCGCGTATCGGCAGTGTCGAGCAGGAAGCGCCGGGTGGAGAGACCTCCGTCCTCAACACCGTACTCGCCGCGGATACGGAGCGGGCCGACCTGCTTGCCGAGCAGTCGCACGACCATGCGCGGATTGCCGAAATCCAGACACGCCTGACGGACATCGATGCATGGTCGGCGGAGGCGCGGGCAAGCGCGATCCTCAGGGGACTTGGGCTTTCCCAAGACCAGCACGACCTGGCCTGTTCGGCCCTTTCAGGCGGTTGGCGCATGCGAATCGCCCTGGCGGCCACCCTGTTTTCCCGCCCGGACCTACTCCTGCTGGATGAACCGACAAACTATCTTGACCTTGAAGGCGCGTTCTGGCTGTACGATTATCTGGCGAAGTATCCTCATACGGCGATAATCATCAGCCACGACCGCGGCCTGCTGAATCACTCGGTCAATACAGTCCTGCACCTCGAGCGAAAGACGCTCACATCCTACCGGGGCAGCTACGACCGGTTCGTCCGCCAACGCGCTGAGCGCGCCGCGCATGCCGCCGCCTTCGCCAGGAAACAGGAGGCCCGCCGCGCCCATCTTCAGTCCTATGTTGACAGGTTCCGTTACAAGGCGGACAAGGCCAGACAGGCGCAGTCTCGCCTGAAGATGATTGCGCGGATGGAATTCGTATCGTCCCCGGAAGAGGCCGCCCAGACGGCGTTCCTGTTCCCGGAACCCGAGGAGCTCGCCCCACCGCTCATCGCGGTCGAGAATGCCAGCACCGGCTACGACGGAACCCCGGTTCTCCGGAATCTCAACCTTCGCATCGATCAGGATGACCGGATCGCGCTTCTGGGAAGGAATGGAGAGGGAAAATCCACTTTATGCAGATTCCTGTCCGGCAGACTCGAACCGATCCGCGGCAACGTGGTCCGCGCCAGAAAACTGCGCGTCGGATATTTCGCCCAGCATCAGATCGACGAGCTCGATCCGGACGACACCGCGCTCGATCACCTGATGCGAAGACAGCCGAGCGCCTCTCCATCCACGCTCAGGCCGAAACTCGCGGGATTCGGCCTGAGCGCCGACCGGGTCGACACGCCGGTTCGTAGGCTCTCGGGCGGCCAGAAATCCCGCCTTTCCCTACTACTGGCCACGCTCGACGCACCACACCTGCTGATCCTTGACGAACCAACAAATCACCTTGACGTCGAAAGCCGCGAGGCGCTCATAAGCGCACTGGCATCCTATTCCGGCGCGGTCATCATCATCAGTCACGACCTGCATCTTCTAGGCATGGTGGCGGATCGGTTGTGGCTGGTGAAGAATGGGACCGTGACGAATTATGAAGGTGATCTGAACCACTATCGCGGCGATCTTCTTGCAGCCGACAGCCGGGAAACCACGACCAGACAGGCCAGGCCGGCGCAGGGTGCCGAAAAGCGCCTTCAGGCATTGAGATCCGAACTGACCAGATGCGAATCCCGGGTCGCGAAACTCATGGAAATGCGCGAGAAACTCACCGGAAAACTCGCGGACCCAGCCCTGTATGAACCCGGAGCCACCGGAGACCTGAATGCGCTGCAAAGGAAATACGCCGAGGTCTGCGAAGCTATCAGCCGCGCCGAAACACTCTGGCTCACTGCACAGGAGAGATTTGAGGCGGCCGAAAGCGCGGTGGAGGAAAGGTCGGAGACGTGAGGAATAACAGTCCACCCGAAACCGATCCAGCCAGTTTGGGTACACTTGATGACGTGCCCCTTACAATCGCGGGACCGAGAAACTAACTGATCCGCAGATCAGGAGAAAAGTATGGATGGCGACGATTTCGGGCGGCTGGTCTACCTTGTCATCCTAGGCGGAGCGCTGGTCACGTATTTCATTGTCGCGAACCGAGCCCGTCCTGGCCGGGTGTTCAGGCACGCGGTCCTCTGGGGCATCATCTTTATAGCTTGCATCGCCGGGATCGGGCTTTGGCAGGATATCCGTGACGATTTCGTGGCCCGCCAGGCGAGAGTCACGGATACGGGCCGGATCGAGATCCCCCGTGCGGTGGACGGCCACTACTACCTCACGCTGGAGGCCGAGGAAGTGCCGATCCGGTTCGTTGTCGACACCGGCGCAACCAATATCGTGCTCTCGCGTCAGGACGCGGGACGCATCGGCATCGATCCGGAAAGCCTGCGGTATCTCGGAGTCGCGAATACCGCTAACGGTCGGACCCGAATGGCCCGAACGGTCCTCCCCAGCCTCAGCCTTGGCCCTATCATGGAACGCGACGTTTCCGTGTGGATCAATGAGGGCGAAATGGAGGACTCGCTCTTGGGCATGGACTATCTTCAGAAATTCGAAAGGATCGAGATATCTGACGGCACGCTGGTTCTCACGAGATAGCCGATTTAGCGCCGCGTTCGGTATCACCAGCAATGAACCGTCGGATCCGCCGACGATAATACCGCGACAATGAAATGAAGGGTGCCGAAATGGCGTCAGGATCAGCGCATGCGACATACCATTGTGGTGGCGGCCAAGGTCTTCCAGAATGGTCTTCGAGGAATGCTTCCCTGTCCGGAAAGCACGGCAAGCCGACAGCAAACGGCACGGAGATGAGGAAAATTCCAGCGTGAGCAGCGACGATCCCAATCTCGGAAGCAACATGGAACCGCTCGTAATTTTCGCTCCTTCCGGGAAACGCGGACGCGTTACCGCGGGAACGTCCGTCCTCGCCGCGGCACGTCAGCTCGGAGTTGATGTTGACAGTGTCTGCGGCGGTCGCGGAATCTGCGGGCGCTGCCAGATCACGCCAAGTCACGGAGATTTTCCCAAGCACGGAATCACCGCGACGGAAGATGCCCTGTCTGGACGGAACACGGTCGAGGACCGCTATGGACGTGCTAGGGGTCTGGACCTGAACCGGCGGCTCGGCTGTCAGGCGAAGATCCAGTCGGACGTCATGATCGATGTCCCTCCGGACAGCCAGGTCCATAAACAGGTCATCCGCAAGGCAGCCGAGGTTCGTGACATCAAAATGGATCCGGCAACCAGACAGTACTTTGTCGAGGTGCGGGAACCTGACATGCATGAACCTTCGGGTGATCTGGAACGACTCGGGAACGCCCTCGCGGAACAATGGGGCGTAGACACCGGTATGCTCCGTGTCGATTTGCCGGTGCTCGGCAAACTGCAATCCGTCTTACGCAAGGGCAATTGGGCGGTCACCGTCGCACTTCATCGTGGCCACGCAGACATATACGAACGCATCCTCGACGTCCGCCCAGGCTTCTGGGAAGGACGCCTGTGCGGTCTGGCCGTCGATCTGGGCTCCACCACGATAGCGGCGCATCTCTGCGACCTGCGCAACGGTGACGTTATCGCAAGCGCGGGAACCATGAATCCGCAGATCCGGTTCGGCGAAGACCTCATGAGCCGGGTAAGCTACTCGATGCTGAATCCCGGTGGCGACGCCGAAATGACCTCGGCCGTGCGAGAGGCAGTCGACCACCTCGCGGAAGAAACGGCGGCGGCTGGAGACATTGATTCTGACCAGATCGTGGAATTGGTCTTTGTATGCAATCCCGTAATGCACCATCTTCTTCTTGGTATCGATCCCATCGAACTGGGTCAGGCCCCCTTTGCCCTGGCAACCTCCGATCCACTTTCCATGCCTGCGAGGGAACTGGACCTATCCACCGTAAATCCGTCAGCCCGCGTGTTCATACCGCCCTGTGTCGCAGGTCATGTCGGTGCCGACGCCGCGGCGGTCGCGCTGTCGGAAAGGCCCGAGAAGTCCGATGATCTCGTTCTCATCGTCGACGTCGGTACGAACGCGGAGATACTGCTCGGCGACAGGACCAGGGTTCTTGCCTGCTCCTCGCCGACCGGCCCCGCTTTCGAGGGGGCTCAGCTGACGTGTGGCCAGCGGGCCGCGCCGGGGGCGATCGAACGCGTCCGGATCGATCCGGCCACCGGGAAACCCCGTTTCAAGGTCATAGGCTGCGATCTCTGGTCGACCGACGAGGGCTTCGATGCGGCGGTGGCCTCGACAGGAGTTACGGGCATATGCGGGTCCGGCATCATCGAAGCCATCGCCGAGATGCGCATGTCTGGTATCCTCGATACTTCAGGCCTTATCGGATCAACCGAACAGACCGGCACCAAACAGTCGGTGCCCGACGGGCGAACGTATTCGTACCTCATATATGACGGAACCCAGCGCATCACCGTCACACAGGCGGACATTCGCGCCATACAGCTGGCGAAGTCGGCGCTCTACGCGGGCGCACGCCTTCTAATGGACGAGTTAGAGACCGAAACCGTTGACCGCATCGTTCTCGCGGGAGCGTTTGGCGCCCATATCTCGCCAAAGCACGCGATGGTGCTTGGCATGATTCCAGACTGCCCCATCGACAGGGTTACCTCCGCGGGCAATTCAGCGGGGACCGGCGCGCGCATCGCGCTGTGCAACCGCGCCGCACGATCCGAAATCCAGGAAACAGTGCGCCGCATACATAAGATTGAGACCGCCATAGAGCCGAGGTTCCAGGAGCATTTCGTCGCCGCCAACGCGATCCCGCATGCGAGCGCCCCTTTTCCGGAACTGCGTAAGCTGGTTGACCTGCCGGACACGAGCTTCAACACGGGTGGCGGCACCAGAGCAGGCAGGCAAGGTCGACGTCCCAGAAGAAAGGATTGAGTCAATGGAAATTATGCGGCCCGGATCGCGTCCATCCCGAATTGGGCCGGAGGAATCCTTTACCGGCAAGGTTCGAATCGACCCTATGATCATGGCGCCGGACCCCTCCCGTGTCCACGCCCTGAACGTCACCTTCGAGCCGGGCGCGCGCACCGCGTGGCATACGCATCCGCTTGGACAGACTCTGATCGTAACGGACGGTAAGGGTCTGGTCCAGAAAGCGGGCGGTCAAATCCAGGAAGTCCTACCCGGAGACGTGGTCTGGTTCGCGCCTGACGAACGCCATTGGCATGGCGCTGGACCGGATATGGGCATGACGCATCTCGCCATTCAGGAAGCGCTTGACGGCTGCAACGTAATCTGGATGGAGCACGTCACCGACGCTGAATATTCGGGAGGCCTATCCTGAAAACAGGTTGGACCGCAGGTCAAGGTACCGTCCACTCCGGCACCCCGACCTGAAGTTCGACCGCCGCAAACCAGTTCGCGGTCTCCCTGATATCATCGTTCGTCAGATCGGCAGTGATTTCAGGCATCACGACATGGAACCGCTTTCCCGATCCATAGGCTTTCAGTTGGATCTCGATATATGTTGGCTTCGCCCGCCAAGTGCGGGGCGTTCACGATCCTCGCATAACCGTCAAGCCCATGGCAGACTCGGCACTTTCCGGCGGATAGATCGCCCGTAGGCATTTCCTGAGCCAGAACAGACCCGGCCGGGAAAACCCCGCCGAGCACCAGTGTTGGAATTCGTGTCATTCGCCGTAGCTGATGCGGTAGAGCGCACCGGCAAGGTCATCTGAAACCAGAATTGATCCGTCACGCAGCTGAGCCACATCCATCGGTCAGCCCAGATGTTCCCCGTTCCCGTCCAACCAAAGGGTACTGGGTTAACTGACATCGACGTTCCTGCGGGGCGACCTCCCTGACCGGCGCACCCCGTCGCGAGGGGTACGGACGGGACTTTCAGGGTACGCGGCCGCCGGGGCCACCGCCGGGCGATGCCCCAGTGCGCCCCGGCGGTGGCGACCCTTCCAGCGCCGGACCTTGCGCCGCCCGGAGGGCGGCGCTAAGTTCCGTATCGAAGGGACTGAAGCCGTTCCCGTGCGGAATTCGGGGGGCCGGAAGTTGCGCTTCGGAGTGGTGCCGGGGGACGTTTTTGTGGATTGCCTTTCGGAAGGGAAAACATGACCCGTCAACGCCTGCCCATCGGCATCCAGGACTTTGCAACAATCCGGAGCGAAGATTTCTACTACGTCGACAAGACGCCTCTCATCCGGCAGCTGGTGGAAGGTGGACGCCATTACTTCCTCTCCCGGCCGCGGCGGTTCGGCAAGAGCCTTCTGGTGGACACGATCAAGGCCCTGTTTGAGGGACAGGAGGCCCTATTCCGGGGGCTGGACATCCACGATCACTGGGACTGGTCGGTCATCCATCCGGTGCTGCGGCTGAGCTTTGACAGGAAGTATGACGGACCAGAGGATATTGAACGCAACATTGCCAACCAGCTCGGCCTCATGGAACATGCGGCCGGACTGGATCCGGTGCACCCTCGAGAAGCACCTCCCGAGCGTTTGCGAACTCTTCTCTATCGTCTCCATCACACGACCGGACAGCGGGTGGTGATCCTCGTGGACGAGTATGACAAGCCGATCCTGGACGGGCTGCACGACCCAGATCGGGCCCGCGCAAACCGGGAGGCCCTGCGGAGTGTCTACGGGATGATCAAGGGCAGCGCTGCACATATCCGCTTCGTCCTCGTCACCGGGGTGAGCATGTTCTCCAAGGTCAGCCTGTTCTCGGATCTCAACAATCTCGAGGACATCAGCCTGGATCCGCGCTTCGCCACGATCTGCGGCTATACCGATGCGGATATCGACACCGTGTTCGCGCCGGAACTCGACGGGCTGGACCGGGACATGATCCGCAACTGGTACAACGGCTACAACTGGCGGGGCGACGCACGCCTCTACAATCCCTTCGACGTGCTGCTGCTCCTGCGCAAGCGGGAGTTCAACCCTTACTGGTTCGAGACCGGCTCACCATCCTTCCTGTTCGAGACCCTCAAGGCCAAGTCGATCAGCCCGATGGAACTGGAGAACCGTCTGGCCCACCGGTCGCTGGTCTCGAAGTTCGATGTGGATGATATCAGCGCCGAGGCGCTGCTGTTCCAGACGGGCTACCTCACCATCACGGACGAGATCCGCGAGGGCCATAGAACCCTGTACCGGCTGGACTATCCCAATCAGGAGGTCAGGCTCAGCCTGAATGACGCGCTGCTGGCCCATTTGAGCCCGACTGACCGGGTGCCTCCGGATGAGGGGGCGACACTGCGTGACCTGCTTGAGGCCAACGACTTCGACGGCTTCGCGGAGACGCTCAGGGCCTACCTGGCCGGCATTCCCTACCAATGGCACAGTAACGATCTGGCGCGTCATGAGGCCTGGTATGCCGGTCTGCTGCACATGTGTTTCCGGGCGACCGGTGTCGATGTGCGCGCGGAAGAGGCGTCCAGCCACGGCCGCGCCGACATGGTGGTGCGGACCGACGGGCAGGTGTTCGTGCTGGAGTTCAAGATGGCCGACACCGCAGACGCCACCGAGGCTGCGCTGGAGGCGGCGTTCACCCAGATGTGGCAAAGGGGCTATGCAGACAGATACCGGGATCGTAATGAGCCTGTCCATCTGGTCGCGGTGGTCTGCGGGCGCGAGGCGCGCAACCTGCTGGAGGTGCGGGCTGAGCCCGCCGTCATCATGTGATGGGTTTCAATACCGAGTCGAATGGATTACACACCGGATCGCCTCATTTGCGCCCAAAGGCTTATCCCTTTAACCAAGGCATGTCCACATTCTGTGGCCGACAGGGGTTGACGATCCGTTCCGTTCGCCTTATGTTCTTCCCATGGCATCGCGATGCAGACACGACCGGCCCATGTCCCGCCAGGAGTCCGGGGAGCTTTTCCCGGACGACGACGCCTGCGCCGGGCACCTGGCCAGGCTGCGCTGGGGCGACGGCTTCGCGTGTCCGGCCTGCGGCTGCGCGAAAGGCTGGGAGCCGAGGGCGGGCGCCGCCTCCCGGGTGCGCGGGGTGCGGGCGCCAGGCCCCGGTGACGGCGGGCACGGTGATGCACCGTAGCCACCTGCCGCTCAGGACATGGTTCCCCGCCGCGCATCTCGTGGCCACGCATTCCAACGGCATCTCCGCGCTGCAGCTCCAGGCGCAGCTGGGGATCGGGAGCTACAGGTCAGCGTGGCTGCTGCCGCACAGGCTTCGCCGTGCCATGGCCGGCCCCGACCGGAGCCTCCTGCAGGGGATCGCGGAGGTGGACGGGACGTCCGTGCCCTGCCGCGACGGCGGCGTGGAGGCCGGTGGCGGCGCGGAAACGGACGGGGCGAAGCGCGTGGCCGGCAGGGGCCGCGGCGCCGACGGCAGGATCCTCCTGGCCGGCGCCGTGGAGCTGTCGGAGGACGGGGCGCCGCGCCGCATCCGGCTCGGGACCATCGGGGACTACGGATCCGGGGCGCTCCGCGGCTTCATCTCCGGGGCCGTCGCGCCGGGCGCCCGGGTCGTCACCGACGGATGGAGCGGCCACCCCGGCCTGCCCGGCAACCCGCGGGAGCGCAGGGTGGTCGCCGGCCGCCCGGCCCACGGGGTCCTGGCGTGGGTCCACCGGGTGTTCTCCAACCCCAGGCGCTGGGCCATGGGCGTGTACCACGGCCTGCGGAGCAGGCATTTCCAGCGCCACCCCGACGGGTCCGTGTTCCGCTGGAACCGCCGGCGCCACCGACGGGCCTCCTTCGACAGCCTGCCCGGCATCGGGCTGGGACTTCCGCCCGCCACCTGCCGCGACCTCACCGGGGGACGCGCCTGAGGCGCCGGAAACCCCGCCCGGACTCCGCCGGCGGGCCGACGCGCGCGCCCGCACCCCACCCGAATCACCACATTCCGGCACCGTCCGGGCCGCCGCGCGGCGGCGAAGGCGTGGATTCCGCCGGGGATCAGGGGATCCCGCGACCGGCCGCAGGCACAACATCTTGCGGCGCCGGAGTCAAAGGGATAAGCCTTTGCGCCCAATGTCCGCATTGAACACTCCGGCCTGAATCCCTCCGGCAAGGTCAGGTAGCAGGGACGAAATGGGGATACTCACCACTTAGCCGGTCCAACTCGCCCGGACCCGCCCTCTGCTCATAGGACACAAACAGGACCCAACTCGCCGTAACCTGCCTGCTACGGTGCGGGCATGTCAGGCGGCATTTCGATTCCACGCGCACTTTTGACGGGCCTCGGCTTTCGCAGGCCTACGTCGATTCTGGCCTGCGAGCGCGATATCAGCCGACGCGTATGCGCGACGTTCCTTTCCGACAATGCGGAAGGAACGTTGTCGCGATGAGGAGGGGATATCTTACCGGCCGCTCCGCGAGAAGACCAGCTAAGATGGCTCCGAATGCAAGGCGGATTTTTTCTTCCTGATCCTGAGAGGCGGCGTTGACGGGGCATCCGGGGGGCGGTGCGCCGAATCGGGTGCCGCGGCGGGATTTTCCGGCTCCGGACGGCCATGCGCGTGATCGCGGGCATGCCGATTGGCCCGCCCGGCGCCGCCGGGCGGGTTCCGCCGGCCTGATCCGGAGCGGCCGGGCGGGGCTACGCGGTGGACTTCGCGCGTGGCTGCGTGTTCCGGACGGGCCTTAGCCAGCCGGGCACGGGGCGGGGGTTCCGGTTCAGGTTCCTGACCGTCGGCGCGACCGGCCTGCCGCGCCCGGGGATGGGGCCGATCGCCGGTCTCCGCGGGCGGCCGGGTTCTCCGGGCCGTGTCCGCCGCCGACCCTGCACCTGTCCCCGTTCCACGTCGCCTGATCGTCCAGAATCCTGTGCACGCGATTCCCGCATGACCAGTGCGCGCGGTTGAAGGCAGGAAGCGCCTCGGCGTCGGCGGTCTCCCGCGTGTGGCCCGTGATGCCGTGGACGGTCTCCACGCTGGGCTTGCCAAGCGTCGCGGGCTTTCCGTTCCGCGCGCGGCGGTATTCCCGGACGGTCCGCCTGACCATGAGGACCTGCCCGGCCCACGGGAAGGGGATCCCGGCCACCGGATCCGTGGAGACCCGGATCCCGCGCCGCCCGGTCCGCCCGTGCCCCGGCCGCGGCGGGCGGGTCGCGAAGTCCGCCGGTCCCGGGGACCGCGGGGCGAAGCGGGCCCTGGTCTCCCCGGGCGGGTTCTTCCGGTTGCCCCTGGCGAGGAGCATGAAGCGGGCGCCCCGGCCATGCGGGCAGGCGGGGATTCCGGTCCGGGCGGGAAGGGCGCCGGCGGTGACGGTGCGTCCGGCGATGTCCGGGACCAGGTCCATGGCCGGGATGGGGACGCCGGTCCCGCTGGCTGCCCTCTCCCCGTCGCCGTCGGCGGTCAGGACGGTTTTTCTGGGCCAGCGGGGCGGAGGCGCCATGGGTGCCGGCTCCGGGCGCATGCGTCTGGCGTCCCCCGCCGCCGACCGCGCCGCGGACCGTCCTGGCGTCGGCGGCGATGCCCGCGCCCTGGTCCCAGCCATGCCCGCGGCGGAAGCGGGCCGTGGCCCGGGCAGGCCGGTCGGGCTCGACCTCGGTCATGATGCTGCGGAGGCGGCAGACGCCCGGCCTTCGGCGCGCGCCGCCGGTCCTGCGGCACCTGAAGCGGGCCGGCATCGCCGGGCCGGGCCCTGGATCCATTCGTGGACCGACTGCCATCCCGTCGCCCCGCAGGGCGTGGCGGCCGTGCAGGGCGCCAGCAGGGACCCGATGCGGTGGCGGAGCCCGCCGGCCCCGCGGGGGCCGTCCACGGCGCCCTTGAGGCAGGCCAGGGTTCCGGACGCCCCGGCCACGTTCATCCTCCTCATCCTCCCGGCTCCATGCAGCTGGCGCTCCGCCGCCAGCCCGGGGGCGCGGAGCAGGCTCCGGGCGCCGCCGCCGGGCGGCAGCGGCAGGACCCGCTTCGGGGCCGGTCCGGCGACGTGTCCGTCGCGGCGGCGGCGATGGCCCCCGGTCCCGCCGAC
Source organism: Paracoccaceae bacterium (assembly GCA_965221405.1). Taxonomy (GTDB): domain Bacteria; phylum Pseudomonadota; class Alphaproteobacteria; order Rhodobacterales; family Rhodobacteraceae; genus JAPOUP01. The sequence continues at coordinate 347,970 of CBDCSE010000002.1, forward strand.
GGGCGTCCGGTTCGCGGCGCGGCAGGCCGTCCCGTGCAGGCGGTCCGGATCCACGGACGTCTCCGGGAGCGGCGGCGGATGATGATGGCGCGCGCGCCGCACCGGGCGCCGCCGCCGGGAAGGCGGCCAGCGCCGGCCATGCGCCGCCGCCGCCATCGGCCGCGTACCGGACGGTCCCGCCGATCCTGGACGGCGCGCCGGGACAGTGGTGCCCCTCCATGAGCGCGCGGAAGCGCGCCTCCCCGTCCCGCGCCACCGGCGTCACGGCCAGCCCCGGAAGATCCGTTGCGGCCCCGGTCCGCTTTCGGTCAGGCGCCTTCATGGACGACCTGAGCGGGGCTGTCCACCCGGTTCAGGAAAAACCCCGCAGGAATGGCCGATCACTCAAAGAAAAAATCCGCCCTGGGCTGTGCTCGGATACAGATTTCCCACCCTGTTCCTGACCACGAAAGTCCAGGCATCAAGAGGCGGAGAACACTGACGCCTACGGCCGTCACGGCATCACAGCGCAACAAAACCGATTCCAGCTTCCACTCGCGGCTCCACTCCGTTAGACATCGCGCGGACCCGAACCACGAAACGAGAAACCATGCTGAAGGAAAAAACCTTCAACGCCAAAGAGGCGGAGCCGAGAATATATCGCGCCTGGGAAAATGCGGGCGCGTTCAAGGCCGGTGCGAACGCGTCCCGAGGTGAAACTTTCTGTGTCATGATCCCGCCACCGAACGTCACCGGCGACCTGCATATGGGTCACGCCTTCAACAACACGCTGCAGGATATCCTGGTGCGCTGGCACAGAATGCGCGGTTTCGACACGCTATGGCAGCCCGGAACCGATCATGCGGGCATAGCGACGCAGATGGTTGTCGAACGCGAACTGGCGGAAGAAGGCTCTACCAGCCGAAACGAACTCGGCCGCGAGAAGTTCATCGAAAGGGTCTGGCAGCAGAAAACCAGGTCCCGGGGCAACATCATCGGCCAGCTTAAACGCCTCGGAGCGTCCTGTGACTGGAGCCGCGAGGCCTTTACCATGGGCGGCGCCCCAGGCGACCCGGACGCGGATTCCGGTGCCCCGAATTTCCACGATGCGGTCATCCAGGTATTCGTGGACCTTTACCACAAGGATCTCATCTACAGAGGCAAGCGACTGGTGAATTGGGATCCACACTTCGAGACGGCCATCTCGGATCTGGAGGTCGAAAACGTCGAGACGCCCGGTCAGATGTGGCATTTCAGATATCCACTCGCGGATGGTGAGACATATCCTTACGTCGAGAAAGACGCCGAGGGAAACATTGTGCTCGAAGAGCGGCGCGACTACATCTCCATAGCGACCACCCGACCGGAAACGATGCTGGGCGACGGGGCCGTCGCGGTACATCCGTCCGACGGGCGTTACGCGCCGATTGTCGGTAAACTCTGTGAAATACCCTTAGGGCCAAAGGGTCACCGTCGTCTGATTCCAATTATCGCGGATGAATATCCGGACCCCGCCTTCGGCTCCGGTGCGGTCAAGATTACCGGTGCCCACGACTTCAACGACTATGCCGTCGCCAAACGCGCCAACATTCCCTGCTACCGTCTGATGGATACCAGAGCGCGTATGCGTGACGATGGCGCCCCCTACTCCGATGCGGCGGCGTTGGCACTCTCGGTCGCGAAGGGCGAGCGCGCACTGACCGAGGCGGAGACGGACAGGGTCAATCTCGTACCCGATGACCTGCGTGGCCTCGATCGGTATGAAGCCCGTGCAAAGGTTATCCAGAAGATCACCGATGAAGGTCTGGCCGTGACTGTGCCGGACGGAAACGGCAATTCCGTTCCTATGGTCGAGAACAAACAGATCATGCTGCCGATGGGTGACAGGTCGAAAACGGTCGTCGAACCCATGTTAACCGATCAATGGTTCGTCGACGCGAACCGGATAGTCGGCCCCGCCATCGAGGCTGTCCGGGCCGGGGAAACGGCGATCCTGCCTGAGGCGGACAGGAGAGTATATTTCCACTGGCTGGAAAACATCGAGCCTTGGTGCATTTCGCGTCAACTGTGGTGGGGTCATCGAATTCCGGTCTGGTATGGCTTCGGACTTTCGGACGGAAGCCTTCTGCACGATACGGGGGGCGCCGCGCCCGAACCACCTGATCGCGAGGCGCTGTCACGACAGCTTTCGGAACGGGCCCCGCTCGAAGGTGGCGAGCGCCGCTGCGCGGCCGGTTTCGACATCGTCACAGAGCAGTTCCGCACCGCGCTTGAAGCGCTTTCCACACCCCTGAGACACGCACGCGTCGTCGAGGTCGCCGACCGGGACGAGGCCATCAGCGCCATCGCGGCCGGTCTCACTGACTACCGTACCAGCGGGGATCCAGCCAAACTCGTCTATCCGGTCTGGAGGGATCCGGACGTTCTCGACACGTGGTTCTCCTCGGGTCTGTGGCCGCTGGGAACACTGGGTTGGCCCGGGGATACGGACGCGCTGCGGAAATACTTCCCGACCAGCGTCCTGGTGACGGGCTTCGACATCATCTTCTTCTGGGTCGCCCGCATGATGATGATGCAGTTTGCCGTCGCGGGCCGGAAACCGTTCCATACAGTCTATGTCCATGCGCTCGTGCGCGACGAAAACGGCAAGAAAATGTCAAAGTCGCTCGGCAATGTCCTGGATCCGCTGGATCTCATCGATGACTATGGCGCCGACGCGGTGCGGTTCACTCTGGCCGCCATGGCCGCCATGGGCCGCGATCTGAGACTCTCGACCAAGAGGATAGCCGGCTACAGGAATTTCGGCACCAAACTCTGGAACGCGGTTCGTTTCGCCGAAATGAACGGAGCCTTCGACAAAACAGCCATTGATTTTCGCAGCAATGCGATCCCCGAACCGAACGTGGCCGCCCATATCGGCTTCCGGCCCCCGGAACGGCACCGTGGCGACAGGGATACCGGCATCGACACCCTTTCCGACCAGGAGAGTGAAAGCCTTGGTCGCTTCTTTCAGAAACTCCATCCAGCCGACAGGTGGATCGTCGGAGAAACCGCAAAGGCTCGGGAGGAGATTGACCAGGCACTCACTGGTTTCAGGTTCAACGACGCCGCCAACGCGATCCACGCCTTCGTCTGGGGCAAGGTCTGCGACTGGTATGTGGAGTTTTCCAAGCCGCTTCTCAACAGCGGACATGCGGCGACTGCCCTTAGAACCCGCGCCGTCATGGGCTGGGTCATGGATCAGTGCCTGATCCTGCTGCATCCGATCATGCCATTCATTACCGAAGAGCTCTGGCAGGCCACAGCCGATCGGGAAAAGGCGCTGATCCACGCCGACTGGCCCTCATACAACGCATCCATACTCGTCGATGACGTCGCGGACCGTGAGATGAACTGGGTAATAGCGCTGATCGAAGCCATCCGCTCCGCCCGAGCGCAGATGCACGTCCCCGCCGGTCTACACGTTCCCATGATTCAACTTGAACTGGACCAGGCCGGACGAACGGCGTGGACCAATAACGAGACCCTGATAAAGCGGCTGGCGCGTATTGATTCCATGTGGGAGGCGGACGAAAGTCCCAAGGGATCGATCACGATCACGGTCGAGGGAGGCACTTTCTGCCTCCCGCTGTCCGATATCATCGACGTAGCCGCCGAAAAGGAACGGCTGGAAAGGTCACTTTCCAAGCTTCAAATGGAACTGGCGGGGCTGAAGGGACGGCTATCGAACAAAAACTTCCTCAATTCGGCTCCGGCAGACGTGATCGACAATACCCGCCAGACCGCGACCCTGAAAGAAGAGGAGACGGCGACCCTAAAAGACGCCCTCAAGCGTATGTCGGCAATCACGTGACCTTGGATCGTCCTGGCGCATGACCACGCGGCCTTCAGCAGCGGGAGCCTGATCACTTCCGATGGATCAGGTAGTGACGGAAGACGGACAAACCTCAGCCGCCGGAGACCTCCACCTGTCAGCGCCCACGCCCTTCGGCGCAGATCCTCGCGGACGCCGCAAGCGCATCCCTGCCGTGAGGGATTTCCAATGCCGCGAGACCGGCTTCGATGGCGCCGAGCAGGCCCAGAACCATATGCCCGTTCACGTGACCCATATGGCCAACACGGAAGAAACCCTGTCCCTCCGGATCGTCAGGCTCCGCCATTCCAAGCCCTATGCCGAGCGTCACCCCCAGAGTCTCGGCCAGCCAGCCGCGCAGGCGCTTGCCGTCAGGCGCACCGACATGGGCGCTCGTCACCGCACAGGATCTTTTCTCGGGGCGGTCAATGTTCAGCGTCATCGGGCCGTCGGCCCCCCAGGCATCGAACGCCGCCCATATTGCCCGTGCGAGCCGCTCGTGCCGGGCCCACACGTTCTCGATGCCCTCATCGATGATCATGTCAAGAGCGGCCCTCAGGCCGAACAGGTGATGGGTCGGCGCGGTACCGCCGAAATACTGGTAGAATTCGACTGGATTCGCCCGAGGCCTCCAGTCCCAATAGGCGGTTACGCAATCGGCCCTGTCCCGCGCACGATCCGCTCCGGGGCTGAAATAGACGAATGCCAGGCCAGGCGGTGTCATCAACCCTTTCTGGCTGCCTGCGACCATGAGATCGACACCCCAGGCGTCCATTTCAAATCGATCACAGGCAAGAGACGCGATGCAGTCCACCATCAGGATCGCGGGATGTTCGGCGCGGTCCAGCGCCGCCCGAACCGCGGCGACATCGTTCCGGACGCCCGTGGATGTGTCCGTATGCACCATCAGAACCGACCTGAATGCCCGTTCCCTGTCAGCCGCCAACTCCGCATCGAGCCTTGCCACATCAATATCCGACGACCTGCCGAAATCGACGATGTGACATTCAACGCCAATCCGCCGGGCCATCTCCGCCCAGCCGAAACCGAAATGCCCGGTCGCGAGCACCAGCACACGGTCTCCGCGCGAATGGGTATTGGCAATCGCCGCCTCCCATGCACCATGCCCATTGGCGATGTATATAGCCAGATCATATCTGGTACGGCCAACGGTTCTGAGGTCGCGAACCAGACTTTCAGTCAGTTCGACAAGCTCACTTCCATATATGTTGGGTGCCGACCGGTGCATTGCCTGAAGAACCCTGTCGGGAATGACCGAAGGTCCGGGAATGGCAAGATAGTGGCGACCCTGTTCGAGGGGCATTCGACTGTCTCCCGATATTTGACACTTGATGCCGCGGCTCCAATCGCTCGGATACATTCCGCCACTCTTGCCACTTCCGCCCGACTCATGTAAACGGCGAATATCCTGAAGGTGGAGACAGCATATCCTGCGCACCCGGCCCATTACCCGTCAATTCGCGAAGCCACCCCGGAACCGGACATGGAATACCGGCGCACCCGGATCATACCATCGAACCGGAATCTGGACGGAAACCTTCAGCCGGGCCGACACCACCGCTCGTCGGCCAGATATAGGATCGCGGTCCCACCCGGTAGCCCAAGGTCCGCGCATGTCATCGGTCGGTTACCCGGACAGTCAATCGGAGAGACTGTCAGGCCCTGCGTTGGGAACGAAGTCAGAGCGGTGAGCGACTCAATGCTTCGGCACCTCAAATCACTGACTGCCCCGCAGGTGAGTTCCAGTGGCCCTTTCGGCTCCTGGCTCTGGCTCTGGAGAAACTATCTGCGGAAGCACGTCCGCCGCTTTTCCGCCGCCGTTCTGCTGCTCGCGGTCGAGGGCGCGACGCTCGGGTTTCTGAGCTGGATCGTAAAACCGATGTTTGACCAGGTGTTCGTCGCGGGTAACCGTGCGGCGGTCGGCTGGGTCGCCACCGCGGTACTCTGCATATTCGTGACCCGGGCCGCGGCCGGTTTGGGCAGCCGCGTGCTGATGACCACCGTAAGCCAGAGAGTCACTGCGGCCCTCAGGGCGGATGTCCTGAAGCACATGCTGAAACTTGACAGCGCGTTCTTCCATCTGCGCTCGCCCGGGAAACTCAGCGAGCTGGTGCGTGGCGACACTGAGATTCTCTCTGGAATGCTACCCACACTTTTCTCGACGATAGGTCGGGACGTCGTTGCCCTGATCGCACTTTTCGCCGTGGCGATCTCCATCGACTGGATCTGGACGGCCATCGCCGTGGCCGCCGTCCCGACACTGCTATGGCCGGTCAAACTCCTGCACCGGAAGGTAGCCAGACGAACCAGGCGAGCCCGGGGTGCGGCGGAAACGCTGGCGGAGCGGCTAAATGAGATTCTCCATGGTATCGACACGATAAAGCTGAACAGCATCGAGGATCACCGTTCGAGGAGGTATTCCCGTGATCTCGATCTGTACGTAAAGGAGGAGGTGCAGTCGGAACTGGGCCGGGCCGGAATCCCCGCGATCACGGATATCGTGGCCGGAATCGGTTTCTTCGGCGTCCTGATCTACGGCGGTCTCCAGATCATTGGCGGCGAGAAGACGATCGGTGAGTTCATGTCGTTTTTCACCGCGATGGGCCTTGTTTTCGAACCGCTGAGGCGGGTGGGAAACGTTTCGGGTCAGTGGGTCACCGCGCATACATCCCTGACGCGGCTCCGCGAGGCATTCGACCAGCGGCCGACCATCACGGCACCCGCATACCCGGAAGCGCTCGCGGTGGCGCCGGAAACAGCCGATTTGATACTCGAAAACGTTGAGTTCGCGTATGGCGACCAGCCGGTACTGCGCGGCACGACCTTCCGCGCAGAAGCTGGCAGGACAACCGCGCTGGTGGGAGTTTCGGGCGCAGGGAAAAGTACGGTTTTCAGGATACTCACCCGACTGTCCGATCCCGGGGCGGGACGGGTCACCATAGGTGATACGGACATCAGGCGGCTGGATCTTCCCGCCCTGCGCGGGCTTTTCTCCGTCGTGACCCAGGATGCGCACCTATTTGACGAATCGATCCGCGATAACATCGTGCTTGACCGCGACACTCCGCGGTTGGATGGAGTTATGGATGCCGCGCACGTCACTGAGTTCGTCGACAAAATGACCGATGGCGTCCACACGCGGGTTGGCACGCGCGGTTCGGAACTCTCGGGTGGACAGAGGCAACGGGTCGCCATTGCGCGCGCGCTTCATCGGGACACGCCGATCCTGCTCCTTGACGAAGCGACCTCCGCGCTGGACGCACAGTCTGAATCATTGATCCAGGAAGCGCTCGATCGGTTGAGCGCCGGACGAACGACACTGGTGATCGCGCACCGACTTGCGACGATCCGCTCCGCTGACAAGATCATCGTGATGGACGAGGGTCGGGTCGTTGACGAGGGTACCCATGAGGATTTGATCGGCCGCGACGGCATCTACGCCCACCTGTACTGGCTGCAGTTCGAAAAACGCGGGTGAGCGGTGCGAGGAACCGGCGGCTGGGAGCTGCGGGGCGCCGGGATCCGCCTATCCCGTATATCTGCGCAGGAGCCGTTCAGGATCCGCTCCCAGCAGGAACCGTATCAATATGCCGAGATTGCGCGCTCCCTGCCGGAACCATCCCCGCCGATGGTAACGCAGGGCACTTGTCCACGCCTTAGCGGGCAGCGCCCGGAAACGCCCGCGGAGCGCACGGGCCATAGCCACATCCTCCATGAGCGGGATATCCGGGTAACCACCCGTTTCCCGATACAGAGCCCGCGAAATCAGCAGTCCTTGATCACCGTAGGGAAGGCCAAATATCTTTGATCGGAGATTGGCCCAGGCCGCGACGGCTCCCGGCGCAATACCTTCCGAGCGAAAGGCGAGCCGGAAATATCCCGCCAATTCCGGACAATCGCGAAGATGCGTTGTCACGGCATCCGGCCAGTGATCGTCCAACCAGGTATCGGCGTGCATGAACAGTATCCAATCGCCTCCAGCAGCGGCGGCTCCCCGGGCGAGCTGTCCGCCCCGCCCCGCTTTCCCCGACACTACCGACGCTCCGGCTGAATCAGCCAATGATCGGGTACCGTCCTCCGACCCACCGTCGCTCACCACAAGCTCACGCACCAGTCCTGCGCGCAAACCCGCACCAAGTGACGCGAGAAGCCCCGGCAAATCCTCCGCCGAGTTCAGGGTCGGGATGACAATCGACACCGGCGCACGCATTCCTTGCCCTTTGATCAACAATTGCTCCTGAAAGCTCAATACTCGCCAGAATATCGCACCACACAAGGTTTTTCCGCCCCGTAACTGAGTATGGGACCGCTTTTGGCGATCCGGTGCGCTCCACGCGAACCCAAATCCCCAACCCGACGCCCCCGTATCAGCTACGGCATGGACAGATCCAGCGACTGGCGAAATCGCACCGACATCTCCTGACTGAAAAATGCATAAGAGTGATCCAACTTACCGTCACATCCGTCGCCCACGCATGGACCGAAACTGACCGCAACCCTCGAAGAGAATACGCCGCCATACCGAGATGTGTGATCCGTGGTGTCAAAGTGGAACCCGGTGGATCATAAATCCGGATCCCGGGACCGAATTCGCGCATACTTAAGCGCGGGCATGACAGGATCCGCGCACCGGCCGCGCCGATACGCATAGGAGACCAGGCGTATCGGTCATACCTCGGTGACGACCCGGATTGATGGCGGGACACAACTGTCCCGAACTTCCCCTTTTGATCGCACCCCCGCGCATTATATTACCCCTGCCGATCGGAAAGGACACGAAAGATGAAAGGCGAGATATGCCGGGATAGGACAGTGTTACGGATTGGAGGAGCGGACAGGGAGCGGTTTCTTCAGGGCCTCGTCACCAATGACGTCAGCAGGCTGGCTGACGGTCCTGTGTATGCGGCTCTACTGACGCCGCAGGGTAAATTCCTGGCGGATTTCTTTCTCGTGGCCGCTCGTGACGCGATCCTTCTGGACGTAAAAAGCGGTTTCGCCGAAGATATGGCGAAACGCCTGGGCATGTACACCCTCCGTGCCGACGTCACTTTGACCATGACCGATATCCCCGTCTGCCGTGGCCTCGGAGTCGGTCCGGACGGGAGCCTGCCTGATCCCCGGGACGTCAGCCTCGGCTGGCGGCACTACGGCAGGCTGAATATAGATGCGGCGGAATTCGACTGGGATGCATTGCGCGTAGCCGCCTGCATACCCGAATCGGGCATCGAGCTGATCCCCAACAGTTCGTTCATTCTCGAAGCGGGTTTCGAGCGGCTTAACGGCGTGGACTTCGCGAAAGGCTGCTATGTCGGTCAGGAGGTAACCGCCAGGATGAAGCACAAAACAAGCCTCCGCAAGGGCCTCGCGTCCGTCAGGGTCGAGGGCCACGCCCCTCAGGGAACGGAAATCCATGCGTGCGGCAGGCCGGCAGGCGTCCTTTTCACCCAGTCAGGGGGCCGCGGAATCGCATATTTGAGGTTCGACCGAGCCGTGGGCGACATGAAGGCGGGCGATGCGGTGGTACGCCACGAAGGATAGGTGTCGATTCCCTCAGGCCCGTTCGGCGTATTCCATTGTTTCGGTGTTGACGACAATCTCCTCGTCCGCACCGACAAACGGCGGCACCATGACCCTGATGCCGTTCTCCAGGACCGCAGGCTTGAACGAGTTGGCCGCCGTCTGTCCCTTGACGGCCGGTTCGGTCTCCCGGATTCTGCAGGTCACTTTCTGGGGAAGCCTGACATTCAGGGCCTCCTGTCCATGGTATTCGATCTGGACCGTCATCCCGTCCTGAAGGAACGGACGCCGCTCACCGAGAATCCCGACGGGAAGCTCGGCCTGTTCGAAGGACTCGTTGTCCATAAACACAAGAGTCTCGCCGGACTGGTAGAGAAACTGCTGGTCCTTCTGCTCAAGCCGGGCACGCTCGACACGATCTGCGCTGCGGAACCTTTCGTTGAGTTTCGAGCCGTTCCTTAGATTACGCAACTCGACCTGCGCGAATGCCCCACCCTTTCCCGGTTTGACATGCTCGACCTTGACGGCGGTCCAAAGTCCGCCATTGTGCTCCAGGACGTTTCCCGGACGAATCTCGTTCCCGTTGATTTTCGGCATAGTGTCGGATCCGTTTACTGGCTTGACCGAAAGTCGGATTTATAAATACCCATGTCGTAAAACGCGGGCATCGCATCCAAATGACGCAAGTGATCCGATTGATATGCATTTAATGCATACTAGATATTCCAAATCGGAAACCCCGAATCACCCAATCCGGTAATATTGTCTGCAACATCAAAAGAGCAATAATACAAGGACGTGAAATGAGTGATTTCGTTGACGGTACGGCGTTCAATTTCGAACAGGGCCAGAGATCCCGCAAGCTCTTCGCGGCCGTGGTCCTGGCAGCCTTGGATGACGCGATCGCAGACGACAAGAAATACGGCAACGGGCCTGAGCAGATCGCCCGCTGGGCCCGATCGCGTGATGGACGCGAGGTTCTCTCATGTGCGGGGCTAGACCCGAACGAGCCGGTCGTGCAGGGTCTGATGGAGTTTGTGGCCAAAGGCGTTCGGACGTCTGTCGCACTAAGCCGTGAGGAGAGCGAGCGCCGCAAGGCAGCGGCGCAACAGCCCCAGGCGGCCTGAAACATCGTATCTGGCGCATGGTCCCGATCAGGGCAGCGACATCCGGAACTCAGAAAACAAACCGCCAGACTCCGCCCGCGGAAAGCTCGGTGGCCACCAGCGCGGCTGTGACCATGCGCATCGCGAGAGACCTGAACCGAACCAGCAGGAACCCGCTGAGGGCCATCGAAACGGCCATTTCGATCGGCCCGATCACATCGGCCCAGTTCCTGCTGTCCCAGTAGCTGAGAGGGCTTTCGAACACCCAGTCCGACACTGGCCAGAAATGCATTCTCGCGTCATGGCCATGCAACGGGAAATCGAATGCCAGATGCAGCAGCCCGGCTCCGGAAAACGCAAAAAGTAACGGCCATCGCCGCCAGACGGCGGCCGCACACAGCAGACCCCATAATATGAAGCTGTTGTCGATGGCGAAAACCCGCTGCCATGCATCGGAATAATAGAGTTCGCGGAAAACCGTGTCAGCGGGTATGCCCATAATGAATAACGAATACCCAGCCATCACATAGAGGGACGCATCGGGCACGAAGGCACCTGCGATCGCCGCCGCAGTCAGCTTTGGCCGATCCGGGTGTCCAAACAACGCCACCCCGAAGATAAGATGTGCGGGCGTATTCACGGTCGGGCCTTCTCTCCGCATTCTTGGCCATACATATGCCACACCTCCCGACGATCCGACGCACCATACCCGCCGCAGCCGACCGCCCGGCCACCGCCAAACCAGCCGGTGTATCGGCCAGACAGAACCGGCTGAAACGGAATCGGCGGGAAAACCGTTATACCATCGGGTTACTGCAAACCACGCGTCACGGAATTTCCGGATTCACGGATTCCGGCAAGAAAGACATTGCCCACGGCTACGGACAGCGGTTCCGCCTAGCCTCGATTCCCAACCGCCACAAATGATGTGAATCCGGCCAGGTTCGGATCCGATCACAGGAAGCTGATCCGCAGCCGGCGGTTCCTGAGCCATGGCACGGCGACGTCGGTCTCGTCGTACGATGCGTTGAGGAGGAAGGGGTTGTCTGCGCGTCGCCCGATCCGGACGTTGATGGTGTCGTTTTCGATCATGATGTCGGCCGGCGCCTTGACGAAGTCCCGGAACAGCGTTCGCGACTTCGCGTTCTGCTTTCCGTTCCCGACGCGCACGGCGAGCAGCCGATACAGGCCGCTCGCCATGAGGGTGAGCTGGAGGTCGAGGTCGATCTTCATCGGCACAGCGGCGGACAGCGCGTCCATGTGGAAGAAGTCTATCGCGTCGGCGATGGCGTTCTCGATCACCATTCGCCGGGCGTAGCGGTCGACGAGCTGGCCGGCTGGGGTCTTCATCTGGTTGGTGAGCGGCAGGGTCGGCCGCTCATGGCCCAGGCCCTGCACGGCGAGCTGTCGGATGTCGTCCGGATAGCCGGAGATCCGGACGCGCCGGTCGAGGATCCGGGGCGTGCGGTAGATGCGCCCGACATTGGTCAGGCGCACCTGCTTCCAGTCGCTCTGCGGAACGGCGGCGATGGCGTCGAGCAGGGATCCGGAGCGCTTGCGAAGGGTCAGGAAGTCGATGCCCATCGCGGTGATGCGTGCGAGATTGGCATGGGTCGTCAGCCGGGAATCGAACACCAGCTCCCGCGGCAGCCCACCGTTGCGCTCCCGCCGGAACTCGATGAACCGGAGGACCTCGCCGTTCTGGTCCTCCTTGCGGACCCGGGCGTTTGCATAGACGGGCAGTCGGGCATCCGCGTCGCGGGCGAGGAAGGCGGGAATGCCCTTCTGCCTGCGGCTCCGTTTGGAGACATAGTGCTTCTCAATCGGGGTTTCCGGATCCTTTCCGTGCCAGGGGATGGTGTGGAAGTCCAGGTCGAAGGAGCCGTCGCCGCCGAGATCGGTCTCCAGGGCATTCAGTGCCCGGTGCCAGCGGTCCATGAGGCCGGCGCACAGCTTCGGATCGACGCGGCCGGAATACTCGGTCAGGCTTGAGCGTTTGGGCATCACGTTCAACCCGGCGAACAGCGCCATGCCGGGATCGGGGATGTCGGCCATGACATGCGGCGGCCTTCCGACCCCCCAGGGCTTCAGCGCCAGCAGGGCCCGGAAGGCATGGCCCGCGGGGATCATCGTGCTGCCCGGCATGCCGCTGTCGCCGACGATCCGTTCGAGATCGATGCGGACAAGGTCGGGGACGAACAGGAACAGTCCGCCGAACCCGGTGCGCAGGCGCTGCGGCGCAAGGCCGGGTTCCCGGACGTCGGCGACCGGCGCGGAGACAGGCTGAAGGGCGCTTCCGCGCTCGCCTGGCGACCGGCGCGGCAGCTTGCCGATACCGTTCCTGCGAAGGGTGCGCTGCACGGCCGTCGTTCCTGCGGGCATCCCCTCCTCCCTGAGTTTCCGGCTGATCTCCCCGACCGAGAGCGCCGCGGTCCTGCGCAGTTCCAGGATGCGCCTGTCCCGCCGCAGCCTGACAGGCTCCTCGGGGTTCGCCTTCGGGCCCGGCCTGCGCTCGGCGAAGAAGGAGGACAGGTCGGGGTTGCCGCGCGGCCTGGCGCACAGGCTGCGGAAGGACCCGAGGCTGTATCCGAAGCGTTCCGCGACCGTCCCGGCCTCCAGATGCCATGAGACGCGCCGGGGTTTGCCTCTGGGGGCGATTCGGTGCAGGGGAATGTGGTGGTTTCAACATATGGTGGCAAGGGGGCCGACAGGCGGCACCCCTTGCCGATTGAAAGGAGAATGCGATGACCTGTCCGACCACACCCTCCGGGGGGAACGTCAGCACGGTGCACGCGGCGCTGCAGGTGAGCGGCACGGGCTGGATCCTCGCGGTCGGCGATCCGGCGGACGCGTCGCGGACAGGCCTGCACAGGCTGGCGCCGCATGACGTGGACGGGCTGCTGGGAAAGCTGTGGCGGGCGCGTGACCGGGCCGCCGCCGCCTCCGGCGGGGATGTCCGGGTGATGCCGGTCCACGGGGCGGGGTACGGGGGCTTCTGGCTGGCGCGCCGCCTGGAGGGCGAGGAGCTGGAGGTGGTGGTCCGCCACCCCGCGGGCCCTGGGGTGGTCCGGCGCAGCAGGAAGGCGAAGACCGACAGGATCGACGCGAGGAAGATGGTGCGGGCGCTGCGGGCCTGGGACGGCGGCGACCGGGACGCGATGTCCCCGGTGCGGGTGCCGACGGTCGCGGAGGAGGAGGGGAGACGCCTGCCGCCCAGGCGCGGGCGGCCCGTGAAGGAGCGGCTGCGGCTGGCGGGCGCGGTCGCCGGTCTCCTGCGGCTGCACGGCGTGCCGCCCGGGGATCCGGCGCGCGGGGGATACCGGGCGCGGCCCGGGGGGATGAGGACCGCCTGCGGCACGGGGCTGCCGCCGGGGCTCCTGGCGGAGATCGGGGGCATCCCCGGCCGCCTGGAGCCGGGCGCCGCCGAGCTGAAGGCGGTGGAGGCGGACAGGGCGGCGGCGCTCAGGCCGGACCGGGAGGCGGCGGCGCGGGAGGCGCGTGACGGCCCCGGGGAGGACGGTGCGGAGGCGGGGACGCCGCCTGGAGCCGTGCCGGGCCGGCTGAAGGGCATCGGCCCGAACGACGCGCTGCTGCTGGGCGCGGAACTGTTCTACCGCGACTTCCGCAACCGGCGCGAGCTGGCCAGTCTCGCCGGGCTGGCGCCGGTGCCGTGGCCGGGCGGCGCGGTGGACCACGCCCGGGGCCCGGCAAGGCCGGCGGCCCGATGCCGCCAGGGCATCTGGCGCGGATGGCCTGGCGCTGGCTCCACCACCAGCCGGACAGCGCGCTGTCGGGGTGGTTCAGGCAATACGTGAGCGCCCGCGACGGGCGTCCGGGCAGGCGCGGGATCGTGGCGCTGGCGCGCAGGCTGCTGGTGGCGCTGTGGCGGTTCGCCACAACGGGGCTGGTGCCCGAAGGCGCCGTCCTGTCGAAGGCGCCGGCGTAGGGGGAGGCGAACACCGGACACCGGACACCCGGGCGGCCCGACGGGGCCCTCGGGGAACCCGGGCAGGGCGTGTGACCGGCGAGGGGCATGGTTCGCCGCATCCCGCGGCACCGTCCATCCAGATGGGTCCCGCCCCCCGGAACGTCGCACCGCCCGAACGGGGCACCTTGGTCACGGGGCCGGCACAGGCCGGCCAACCGAACCGGACAGGAGCTTGGACGCGCCGTCGGGTGTTAGGCGCTCCCTGGAAAGCGATGTTCCGCCTGGAGAATCCCCGAGTGGCGCCGAGCCGCCCCAGAGAGGAGACGGATCGATGTGACACGTCATGAAGAAAGCGCTTGACGGGAGGGGGCTCATAAGAGCCCCTCCAGGAAGTGGGCCCTGAGGGCCTCGTACTGAAGGTGGGTCCGGGATTCGGGCTTGCGGAAGAGTTCGGCCAGGTCGGTCATTGCGATACATGTAGTTTGGATATTGATCCCAAGATACTACATCATCTATCCCGCCGCAAGCCGGAATCGCGTGGATTCATGCCGGACATGCCGGCCGACGCCACGATTCGGCCGAGAACGTCCGGAACGAGGGCCGTGCATGGCTGGCAGGAGGAGGTGGAGACCCCGGCCAGGCGCGGGTGCGACGCCGGATGTCCGCACCGCGTCCTTGCGTGGAACATTGACAATTGAAGCCAGAAACCGTGAATGCGATGATCCAGTGCCGGCCGGGACGGAATCTTCAGGGTGCCGGCAGCCCGCCGGGGAGCCAGTTCGTCGGGAAAATCGCTGCAAGGGCCGCTCGCTGGACGGCGCCGGACCGGGCCGGCGGTGCAGGCACGCCGGCCGATTCACATGAATTGCGGTCATTGGACATTGAGGCTAGATGTCCAGCACCCGGGAAGCCGTAAGGAAGTTACTGCCGAGCCTCTTGCACAATTATCGCGGTTCCGGCGGCCGTGGCCAGCCGCCGGCGCGTCCGCCGGGGCGCCTGAGCCGGGCGCGGCGGGCTTCCGGGGCGTCCCGGCGCGCCGGAGTGTGGCGGAATGTCGCATTCGGTCGCCCTTCGGGCGCCGTCCGCGCACGGGCGGGCGCGCCGTCCCGTTCCGGGGCGGCGTCGGCGGCGTCCGGCGCTGCCGCAGCCGGGGTGTCAGACGACGGGCCGCATCAGCTGGTGGACCGTCAGGGCGGGCACGCCGAAAAACAGGTGGCAGGCCACCCTGGCGTGCCCCCGCACCCGGACGTGCCGCCCGCCGTACGAGTCCTTCAGGGCGGAGTTCACCCGCCCGCCGCTGGAGCGCTGCCGGTGGCGTGCGCGGTCGTGGCGATCGTGGCCCGCGCTGCGCCGCGCCCGCGCCCCGGTGGCGGGGCGCTCCCTCAGCTCCGCGTCGCGGCGGGGGTCTGTGCCGATGACCGGCACGCGGCCCGCCAGGCGGGCGCGCGGCCCGGTCTCCCGGGAGTCACAGTCCGCGTCCATCAGCCCGTGGCAGTGGTCCACCCGCTCCGCGGTCATCCGGGCGAGGGGGATGGCGGCCTGTCTGCCGTGGAGCGACGCCGGGGCCAGGACGCGGCTGACGGGGACGTCCCCGTCCGCCGCGTCGATATGCATTTTGTAGCCGCGCCAGCTCTCCCTGTACCCCTTCGCGTTGCGCCTCCTCCCCACGTCGCGGGCTTTCGGCAGTTCCCCGACCATCCGTTCCGTGGACATGCCGCCCTGCAGCTGCCGCTCCAGACGCGTCGGCTCCCTGACCGGCCCCTCGCCCCTGCGCGGGCGTCCGCGCCGGCGCTTCGGCTTCGGCGCCGGCCTCTCCCGTCCCGTGACCGCCGTGGAGTCCCGGGAGATGTGGCCGACGACCGAACCGTCATGGGCGGCCCTGACCAGCGCCCCGTGCATGCGCTCCGGAAGCCGGGTCTCCGCGAACCACGCGAAGGCCCGGGAGAACGCCGGTTCGCCGGGGACCTCCGACACGCAGCACCAGCCGCAAAGCCGCCGCAGCGTGGGATCGTACCTGAGCCTGCCGGTCAGCGCGGCCGTGGCCGGAAGGTCCCACACCGCCTTGGCCACGAAAGCCCGCGCCAGCGCGGCGCCGCCGGCGGGAGGGTGCCCGACGCCGCGGTGGCCGTAATGGAGATGCCGCTCCACCCGTGCCAGGTCGAGGACCGCCACGAACCTGCGGTGCGTCTCCCCCAGCGGGCCGACCTCCCCGGCGAGGAACGGGAAAAGCTGCCCCTGGATGCGGTGCCAGGCGTCTGATACGAACTCTCCCAGGGACATGGGGCCGGCTCCCTGTATGTTGTGTGTATGGTAGCTCCAGCATACCAGGAGGACAGCCCCGTTTCCAGGCCCAGCCGTCGAAAAAAAGCCCGTTTCACGGGAAAAAACCGCTCGACCGCGGAGTTCTGCAAGAGGCTCACATGTAAAAAAGCTGTAATGGGAGCATCCCAATCCTTAGGCCGGATGAGCGTTTCAGCGGCCATCCCGTCCGGTTTCCATTCCCTACGCCCCGTCACCAGCCCCCTTCGGCGCATGGAAAATGGAGAAAGGGCCTCGTCGGCCGACCCGCAGCCTGCACCGAAACATGCGGGGCACACCGCCCTGGGGCGGCCATGAAACGCCGTCATCCTCCGGCGGACCATCCAGGCAATGATCCCGGTGAAAACCGAAACCCCAGCCATGGTTATCGATGATTAACGCCGTCCCGTCCCCGAACTCGAACCGCGCGCCATTGAAACCCGTATCGGGACCATCAGAAGAATACCAGGACCGTCTCGTTTCCGCCGTTCCGGACTCCAGTTCGGCGAGCAATCCGTCCGCGGTGGCCTTCCTCCCGCCGCACTTATTCACGAAGTCTTGCGCGTCATCGGACATCATCAGCCCCTTTCACCCGTGCGCACGAATCATTGACCGGCACGCGCCCGCATGAACCGGGCGACCGCACGGCGGTCACGCGACGTCCACTCCGGAACGGGCTTGAGCGACGCGTCCGGCCCGTCCATCGGGAAACCCCTTCTCCGGCAGCCACGGCGCTCACGCATGAGGATCTCCGACATAACCCCGCCATGGTCGCTTGCCGAGCCATCGTATGCCCCCAGGTAGGCGCGGCGCCTGCCGTCCACCGCCTCGTTGAACCCTTTCCTTCCCGCCGGCACGCCAATCACGTCCACGACCGGCGCGATTTCCGGGTCGTTGACCAGGTCCGCCATCTCGCGCCACTCCCGGCTTTCAAAAAAAGCGGCGTCCGCCTCCATGTAGACGACGCAGGCCGGGTCGCCCTGCGACCGGACCGCGCCGCCCCATGAAAGCGCGACCGCGGCCCCCACGAGGACGGCCCGCGCGAGGCGGAAATGGACTTCCCGCATTTCACGATGGGAGCCCGGCATTCCGGTTTCCTCCACCTCCGCAGGCGGCGGGAAGGGCAACGCCCGCGATGGCCGCGGCTCCTGGTCCGGTTCGGTATCGATCAGTTTCGCCATGGTTTCAGTCTCCTTCTCTGTGTCAACGCGGGCCTCCCGCCCGGGCGGCGGGCTCTGTCAACCGGAAAGGTCGCCCGGGCGGGCATCGGCATACCGGTAATGGCCATGCCGTTCGCCGCGATCGGGCCAGGCGGTTGCGCGACGCGGGCAGGGGCTGTAAGACCGTCACCATGCAGCGCTTTCCGCGGTCAGATTTGATTTCGTTCCCCTCTGGGAGCGCAAACTCGACAATGTCATGGGCGAGACCGAATTCGACCGCCTGATCGGCAGTGATGTAAACCTCCCTGAAACGTCTGTCGTTCAGGGTCGCGGCGGGAATACGTGCGCGCTCGCGCAGGATGTCTTCGGTTCTTTGGTCATCCGCCAGCGCGGCGGTAAGCGCTGACTGAAGCTGCTCCGCCGGCATACTGCTGTTTATGGCGGGCATTTGCGTCGGGTGAAGCATGAATATCCCGTGCCTGGAGCAATGCCGGACCTCCGCCGACACGTAGACCGCGGTCGCTATCGACATGACGGTGCTGGTGTTGTTGACGGTGAATTTCACGGGCAAACCCCGGATGTGATTGTATAGGTACAGGCCGTCCGCGACGTAGCCGCCCGTCGAACTCAGGCAAAGGTAAATCTCTCTTCACACCCCCGGTTGACGGCGTGGTTGAGCGCGGCGGCGATGCGCGTCGCGGTCGCCGGCTCGATCGCGCCGGTAAATCCGTAATGGGCCGTCTTCGTCACTTTCCCGGCTTTCGTCCCCGTTTCGCGTCCGTCTTTACCTTATGAATGGCCGCGGTCAATCTCCGTCCGAACGCCCGGCACGGAGCCGTCGGGACGGAGGGTGACGCCCTCTTTCATCAGCCATTCGCCCGCGCCTTCGTGAGGGCGCAAACCTTTGCCCACGACACGCCACCACGGAAAGGTTCCCGGCCTGCCGTCGCGCTCGGCGTTGTCCGTTTCGGCCCTGATCACCTGCCCGACGGCCGGACCGGCCCCGGCATGGCCGAAAACCTCCCGCGAGATGTCGCCGTAGGTGACGACCGTTCCCTGGCGCAGGCGCCTCACGGTCCGGCGGATTTCGGCGGCTTTTCCGTCAGTCATTCGCGTATCCCCCTGCGGCGCTTCCAGTATGGCCTTACGCCGGCGACGCGCCGTTTCCCAGTCCCCGTCCTCCGGCGGCTCGATCCGGACGAGCGTTCCCGGCGTCGCCAGCGTCGCCTTCAGGCAGGTGCGTCTCCCCTCCGTGTCGCTCAGCGCGTGGAGCGGTTCGCGGATTTGGTCCGTCCGTTCCAGGACCTCCCGGAGCATCCGCCCGTTACCGGCCATTCATTCATCCACGGGGCGCGGGACCGTCGGGCGTTCCGGTTTGCCTCTATTCCGCCTCTTTCCTGGCCCCGAACGCGCCCACGATGCCTTGCCGCTCGAAGATCCCGGCCCCGCGCCACCGCAGGCGGCCAGGGCCACCGCTCCCGCCAGCGTGACGGCGGGCACCAACGCTTTCGGCACCGTCAGAAATCCCCCGTCGCCCCGTAGTGCGCGCCCGTGAAGGTCAGTTCCGACCCCCCGGAGGTTTCCGCCGTTCCCGCGTGGGTGCCGGCGACCAGCCGGGGATCGCCCTCGCCGTCGGGCATCGATGACAGGCTGGCTCCCCAGGACCCTTGCGTGCGCAGCCCGGTATACCTCGGATCGATATATGTCAGGCTCCCCGTCATCCTCCCGTCGCCGTCGATGTCCGCTGGCTGCAGGACGAGGCGCGCGCCTCCGTACGGCTCAGAGACGAAATGCTGGATAGCGGTGTTTGGGAGAACGCGCACCGCCTCCTCGATCCGGATATTATGGACGCTTCCTGATATTGTCCGCCGGTCGAAATCGGCGGTGGCGGTGAAGTCGCCCGAGTACGCCCCAACCTCAACGGCTCCCTCCGGGGCGGCGGGGGCGTCGGTTCCGGCGACCCCCACGTAGACGCCGCCGGCGACGCCTTTGTATTTGGCGGACCCGATCCCCTGAACGGCGGGGCGCGAGAGCTCCGGGCCGTCCACGACGGCGCCGATCTCCGCGCCGTCCGCATCGATGTGGAGCCAGTAGCCACCCGCCATCCAGTCGCTGAGGTCGTTCGGGTCGTAGTCCGCCAGCCCGGTGGCGATCGTAACGGACCCGGCATCGAAACGGACCATCTCCGCGAGCTCGGCGGTTCGCCCGGAGGGGGAGGCCGTGTCGTAGGCGTCATAGCTGTGCCGCGCCGAGTTCAGCGCCGTTTGGCTTCCGTCCGAGCGGCGGATCCGGGCGGTGAAGCTGCCGTTGCCCTCACGCGTGATCTCCGCGCCCGTGACGGCGGCGACGTTCACGCCGAAAGACTGGTGAACGCTCCCGAATTGGGGCTCCGCGTCCTCCGCTGCCTCGGCGGCCGCCGCTATCGTTTCGGTGTTGGCGACGATGGCGGCATCCGCTCTGTCGGGCCGCGGCTGCGGGAGCTGCCTCCCGTCGCCGTTCCCGTTGCCTCCGCCACCACCGCCGCACGCCGTCAGAAGGGCGATGGCCGCAACGGCGGCGGTTAGTCCCTCAAATCGGGGGGGGGGGGGGGGTGATCGATGCTTTCATTTGGCGTTCCTTCCATGTGTTGGCCCGTCGGCCACGGAAGGGAACCGGCGGGCTAGGGAGCATGCGCGGCCAGCCTAGCGCATGCGGAGACGGCGGCGCAACCCCCGGGGTAGCGTTGCGCCGGGCCGGTACCGGCCCCCTGGCGCAGTTCAGCGCACAAACCATACGATGCCCCCGGGTGTGGTTCTCGTATGGCGCACTGATGTTTCTGCAATAGTCTGAAATTAAACGACATTCTGCTGGCCGGATCGGGAGATTGCCCCCGATCCGGCCGATTCCGCGAAAATCCGGGGCATAGGCCGCGGCTTTTCCGCGCCCGCCGCCTTTCCCGGGCCTGAGCCGCCACGACGACCGGAAGCCACAATCCGCCAGCGACAACCGGCCGATGGCGCACCTCCCGCTCGCCGCGTGATTCGCGAACGGAACGCCAGGGGATCGAAAGGGAACCATACGAGAATCGCACCCATGCCCCCTACAGGGATTGCGTCCATCCGACTGACCGTCTACCGTCCGGATCGGGAAAGGGGCGTCCGAGGCCCCGACGGAGGCATCCGACAATGAGGGAACCGGAGTGATCCGGTCGGGTCGCGCCGCCCGCGCCGGTCGTTCAGACCGATCTTCATTCCCGTTCTCCACGCAGAACGCCCTGAGACGTGAGAGCGCGGGCAGTGGTTGGTGGTTGGTGGTTGCCGCCGGAACGGCTTGCGGCGCTGTAGGGTGTCTCTGACGCGCCGTATGACCGAAGCAGGGTCAGGTATCCCGGCTATCGGACTTAGGGTTTTTCCTGATAGCAACATTCAGGTCGCCAACTATTGGCCTCCCGGCTGATAGCTCCATGACTATCGGCATGGCCTTGGCTTTCTCCACGATCCGCCGCTGCTCGTCTTCCGGCTTTCCGGGCATCTGTTCCATGCGGGAAAGTAACTCCTTGATACCCGCCAGTATCTCACCGTGACGTGCCCGAGCGGTCTTGCGGTCGCCGCGCCTGCCGATCCATTGGGAAACATGTCCACGATTCCGATGAGCGTTATGCCCTTCCGCCCTTCGGTTTGGCATTGGACTTGCATAGACCTTATAGTCGGGCCCAATCAATTGGTGACAGACGCTGTTGGCGGGGTCCATGGAGATCATGACGCAACGTTTCCACCCCCCGTCCGGTCCCACGTGTCCGGATCCGCAATTCACTCGAAGGCAAAGCGGCGCGGGGAAAGAGGCGGCGAAGAGCTGATCATGGCAGGGGCGATCATGATCCAGGGCACCGGCTCGAACGTGGGGAAATCGCTGATTGTGGCTGGCTTGGCCAGAGCACTCGCGAACCGGGGCATTTCAGTAGCCCCCTTCAAGCCACAGAACATGTCCAATAACTCCGCTGTGACCGTCGACGGAGGGGAAATCGGCAGATCACAGGCCCTTCAGGCCCGCGCCGCCAGACATCCGTCAACCGTGAATATGAACCCGGTACTGCTGAAACCGGAGTCCGACACCGGCTCCCAGATCGTGGTTCAAGGCAAGCGGATGACAACCGTCAGGGCGGGCGAATACGCCAGAATGAAGCGGGCACTTCTGCCAAAGGTTATGGAAAGTTTCGGAAGGCTCGCGAAATCGGTGGATCTTGTGCTGGTCGAGGGCGCGGGCAGTCCTGCCGAGACAAACCTGCGGGCAGGAGACATCGCGAATATGGGTTTTGCGGAGGCGGCCGGAATACCGGTCCTTCTCGTAGCCGACATCGATCGGGGTGGTGTAATCGCGCAGGTGGTAGGAACTCACGCGGTTCTGGAACGTGCGGATCGCCACCGGATATCGGCTTTCATCGTCAACAGATTCAGGGGAGACGTTTCCCTGTTCCAAAGGGCGATGCCGGAAATGGAACGCCGGACAGGTTGGACAGGGCTCGGCATAGTGCCGTGGTTCAACGACGCCTGGAAGCTGCCGGCCGAAGACATCATGGACATCGGCTCAACCAATGGCGGGCCGTTTAGGGTCATTGTGCCACGACTGAACCGGATCGCGAATTTTGACGACCTTGATCCGCTTGCGGCGGAACCCGATGCCAGCGTCGAAATCGTGGAGCCGGGGCGGGCGCTTCCGGGCAACGCTAATTTGGTGCTAATCCCGGGGTCGAAATCGACCATCGCGGATCTTGCCGATTTCAGAACCCAGGGATGGGATATAGACCTGCGGGCCCATGTGCGGCGCGGCGGCCACGTTCTCGGCCTGTGCGGCGGCTACCAGATGCTCGGCAAGGAAATAGTTGACGCGGAAGGCATCGAAGGCAAAGCCGGACGTTTTCCGGGCCTTGGCCTGCTGGACGTGGTAACCGCGATGCATCCTGACAAACGGACCACGAGAACCGAAGCCGTCTATACGAAAACGGGTGATCACGTCAACGGATACGAGATTCATCTCGGCAGAACGGAGGGCCCGGACCGGGAACGGGCATGGCTGCGTATCGGAGGACGGACCGAAGGGGCGGCAAGCCCGGACGGGCGCGTCAGGGGAAGCTATCTTCACGGACTATTCACGTCAGACGGCTTTCGAAACTCGTTTCTGGCCGAACTTGGCGGAACGGGAAGCGGGCTTTGCCATGAGGCGATGATCGAAACAGCGCTTGAGGAACTGGCGTCGCATCTGGAAACGCATATGGATGTCGACGCCCTCATATCCGTCGCGGCACTGGGCAACGGCTCGACCGCACCGCCATAAATCGAGCCATATCACGCGACACTCCAGATCGAGAGGTCACCATCA
The DNA here is from genome assembly GCA_965221405.1 of Paracoccaceae bacterium. Taxonomy (GTDB): domain Bacteria; phylum Pseudomonadota; class Alphaproteobacteria; order Rhodobacterales; family Rhodobacteraceae; genus JAPOUP01. The sequence continues at coordinate 371,187 of CBDCSE010000002.1, forward strand.
CGCTCAATGACGGCCTCGCCCGTTTCAGTGGTAGTCTATTGCCCGTTGAGAGCCCTCTGGACACGGTCAAGATCGCGGCCGCGGTCGCTCGGCGATCCGATTGAACGTGGACCCGAATTGGCTGGACTGTAATGATCCGCCGGATCGTAAGTGACCACGTCAAGACCCAAATCCTTCACCGTGAGCACACCCATCGCCGAGAGAAGCGAATACCGCGAGAGGTATTGCTCAACCTCGGAACCAATGAGAATCGATCGCGCATCCAGAAGTTCCTGCTCGGCATCCAGCACGTCAAGAGTTGTACGGGAACCGAACCGGGCTTCCTCACGCACGCCTTCGTAAGCGAGCTGGCTGGCGGTTACCTGTCGCCTGCTCGCCTCGGTTCGAGCGGCCGACACCTGCAGCATGGCCCAGGCGGTTCCCACTCCGAGTTCAACATCTATGACGGATTGGAGGAGCGCAGCACGTGTGGCGTCCCGGCGGGCCTCCATCTGCCGCAGAGCGGGCCTCAAACCACCGCGGTAAAGAGGAAGAGTGGCGCGAAGCCCCGCTCCGTAGCTATGATCGGACTGATCGTCAATGGAAAGATTGAGGCCTGTCGTGACGTTAAATCCGCGCGCCGCATGCGCGCGCCGGACATTGGCCTCGGCTGCGTTTACGCTGCGCTGCGCCTCCTTGATTTGAGGATGGGTTCTTACGGCAACGCCCTTTGCATCTTTCTCGGAATCCGCCGTCGCCGGCACCGGAACCGGCCATTCCAGATCATCGGGTTGCCGACCCACGACGGCTCTGTAAGTCTCGCGCGCAACCGCTAGATCGCCCTCCGCTGCGGCAAGATTGCCCCGGGCAGCGGACAGGCGCGCCTCGGCGATCGAAACGTCGGTGCGGGTAGCCTCTCCTACGTCGAACCTGTCCCGGGCGGCACGGAGCTCCTCAGTGATCAGTTCCACGTTGTTTTCACGCAGGGCGACGGACTGCGCCGTCCGAATCACATCCATGTAAGCCCGAACGGCATCCAGAAGGATCTGCTGTTCAATCCGAACCAGTGCCGCGCGAAGTCCCAGTACGGTCTCCTTGGCAGCTTTGGCGGCAAGATCCGTCACGCCGTTGTCAAAAACCGTCAAGTCCATGGACAGTGCCACCGAACCAGACCAGTGCCTGCCGTCATTGTTGCGCTCAGGGCCGGACGTGTTTGCCTGTGTGACAAAGTTCACAACAGGCAGAAGGGCTGCATATGCCTGGGCCACATCCTCATCGGCCGCGCGCAAGAGGGCCCGTCTCTGCTCCAGAAGGTTCGAGTTTCCATAAGCGGCAACAAGCGTGTCGGCCAGCGTTTCAGCCGTGGCGTCCTGGACGAGGACAGATCCCGACGCGATGGCCCCGGACAGCAGAAATGTCTTAAGGCCATGACGGAACGGTCGTTTACACCCCAATGCTCCACGCGGGAGGCGGCACCTAAATCTGATCAAAGCTGAAACTCTCTCTCACGAACGAAACCCCGCAGGACCGGTGCCACGGCATTGAACGCGTCGCGCCAGTCAACGGAACCGCCGTTCCTCAAACCCATCCGGCAGACACCAAGCGCTCCCTGAACGAATATCGCGGCAATGCGCCCACCATCCTTGATCTGGGACATAATGGCATTCGGCAGGATCTCGATCCCGCCTTGAAGCATAACCGCGTCGTAAGGACCGTGCCTGGGTCCGCCCTCGGCAAGCGGCGCGGGGAAAACCGCCACATTGTCGGCACCGGTCATCACGAGCCGGGCCTCCGCTTCCGCAGCCATTTCTGTATCTTCCTCCACCGCAATCACGGCCTCAGCGAGTCGAGCGACGACAGCTGAGGAATAGCCCAATCCGCAACCCAGATCCAGAACGAGTTCGCTGGGCCGGATGTCGAGCGCGTCTAGCATCTTCGCCAGCGTTCGGGGCTCCAGCATGACACGCCCGGGCCCAAGAACAATTTGCCCGTCGCAGTAGGCGGTTCCACGCACGCGGACCGGCACGAATTCCTCGCGCGGAACCGATAGCATGGCGTCGATGACAGCAAACTTGGTAACGTCGGAGGGTCGAATCTGCGTATCGACCATGGTCATGCGCTGGGCGGAAACTTCAACCATTTTGCCCCCGGCCGTTTCGGACTGCGGTATCATCCTTCACTGTGCCACAGATTGGATGATGCGACAATAGACAGAGACGGACCCCGACCACCCGTCGGACCACACTCCGGTCAGTCATCAGGCGCGCTGGAAAGCACTATATCGAAGGCATTGACGCAAACGCCTGAAAGGATAGCGACATGACCCAGAGAGTGCCCGGAAAGTTCCGGCGAAGGGGACTCACCCTTGTTGAGATAGTTGAGATGTTTCCGACCCCCGATGAGTCGGCCGAGGCCTAGTTTAAACGCCAACGGTGGGGCGAGGAAGGGAATCCTTCGGAATGTCCCGGGTGCGGATGTACCGACAGGCTGCCGACGCTGGAAAACGGAAAGCTGGTGCCGTACCTCTGCAGCCACTGTCGCGGCCACTTCAGCGTTCGCTACAGAACCGTCATGCAGGGATCGAAAATACCGCTGCGCAAGTGGGCCATCGCCATCTTTCTGTGGAACATGAGCCTGCCGGTTCTCCTATTTTCCGACCCGGGTGTTTAGGTGATCCCCGGCCATCGCTGGCCGGGGGTCGTGTTTTTCATCCGTGGTGGACGGTTCAGGCTATTCCTGCTTCGGAGGCTCGGCCCCGAACGCGCCGACCATGCGGGCGCCGGCGTCGGTCGCGGTGAACCCGCCCACGACGTGAGTAGGCTCAGCGGTTCCTCCTTCGTACATGCTGGCGTTCCAGTCGCCTTCGCCAAGGCCGTCCTCGCCGTCCGTCTTCCATACGGTCTTGCCTGCGAAGAGTCCGGCGTCATTTCTGTTAGACGCGTTCTCTTTCAGCATGACTTCCCAGCCGGAATTGACGTCGAAATCGTGGACCCTGCCGGAAAGCTCTGTATCCGCGCCATCCACGCCACGGAACCTGGCCGTCAGCGAGGCCGTGGCCTCGAACGCGCCGGATTCGCTGTCCGCCCCGTCAACGATGGCGTACTGGCCCAGGGCCTTGCCCGTGTAGGTGGCCTCACCGGCTGTCGGGAACGATTGCTGTGGATTCTCAGGACGGCCACTAGCAGCATCGAACACCTCATAGCGCAGGTTGACGGGTCCGGCCCCGGCCACGGAAGGAGTGGCTGTGCTACCGGCCATCCACCAGCCCCATTCGGCGACCCTGGCGCCCTGGAGCTTCGCCATCCTGTCGGAAGGCCTGAAGTGCCATTGGCTGTCGGGAAGGGTGAACATGTCCTCTCCGGAAGCAGGCGAGGAAATGCATCCGGCGGTTGCGGTACACTTGAACATGCCCTCAACGCCCATGTAGGAGCCGGCGAAGCTCGCGCCCGTGCCGTGCTTCTGGCCGACGCGCTGGGTGAAGGCGGACGCCTTCACGGCATGCGAGCCAGCTCCCGCCAGAGGATAGTAGCCCGCATTGGGCCCGGTCGTCACTTCATCGCCGATCTTAGCGCCGATCTCAGCACCGGCGTTATCTTCATCTACGGCGTAAAGCCAGTTCTGGCCTTCGCCGTAAAGGGTCTCTATGCCCTTGTGCTCCGCCTTCACTCCAGGAGCTACTGCCACATTGCCTGCTGGGACGCCGCCACTTACACTTGTCGCGGTGACGAGCCTTGCGTGGAGCGCCGAGGCGTCCGCGGTCTTTTCCTTCGCCGCTTCTGTGGCCGCATCCGCCTTCCGGACGGCCTCCGCGCAGGTTTCCGGAGGCGTCGCCGTCACGCCGCCCCCGCAGCTCACCGGTGAAGTTGACGGCGTCGGATCGTCCTTTACAGGATCGTCGTCCATCTTGTTCCCGTTCCCCCCACCGCAAGCGGCCAGGGCGAGCGCGCCCGCCAGCGTGACCGCTGGCACCATAAGTCTCGATACTGTCATGTCATGTTTCCTTTCGTTCCGGCGGTCAGAAGCTGAACGTCACGCCGAGGTCGGCGGTCTGCCTGTCCTCCGCGCCCTGTTCCTGCGCGGGCCAGTTGGTGAAGCCCGCCTTGAGATGCGCGCCCCCGCCCAGGCTCCAGCTGAACCCGGCTCCGGCCGCTTCCGCCGCTCCATCACCGTCGAACTCCGTGTCGTCGGTGTAGAACACCGTCACGCCCATCTGGCCCGCCGAATACCCGGCGGAGACGGCGAACTGCTCCCGGTCGCGGTCAACGGTTTCCCCGTTCACTTCCATGGAATCGCGGCCCTGCATTCCTACGACCACCTTGCCGGTGAACCCGGAGATGGACGCGCCCGCGCCGAGGACCAGGTGCCCGTCGGCGTCATCCTCGGTCACGGCCTCGAAGCCTCCGCCGATCCACGCGGAACCCATGTCCGCTATGGACAGGTCTGCCTTCGCGCCGACGGAAAGCGCGTCGGCGGAAATCTCTTTCCTGCCAGCCTGCGCCACTCCGTCCTCGACCACGTCGGCCATGCCGATGGAGGCGTACATCTGCACCGGCCCCATCTTGGGGAGCGCGTACTGGAGTGTCGGGTCCTCGTCTCCGGTGTTCCGCAGGTACGTGATCTCGTTGGGGTCGCCCTGGTTCCTGTATCCCACGCCGGACACGTGGCCGATCGCGGCCTTCGCGCCCGAATCGACGTCGCCCATGCTGAGCTTGCCGAACGGGCCGGCGAGATAGACGTTTCCGGCCGTGCCGGAAGCCCCGCCTGATGCGTTGTCGGCGCGGATGGACCCGCCCGCCGTCAGGCCGCTGTCGAGCGTGGCGGCCACCGTGAACGTCACGCGCACCCGGCTGTCGAATTTCAGGTCATCTTTGCTGTCCGAGATGATCCCCATGCGTCCGTCACCGCTGAGGGTGACGGAGGGCCCCATGTCCATCATCGCGTCCTGTGCGAATGCCACTCCGGCGCCCATGCCGAGCGCGGTCGTGGCGAGCAGTACTCTTCTCATAGCAGATTTCTCCGTTTGGTCATGAGGCCGCATCGCCTCACGGACCCGAATCTATGTGGAGCGCGATACTATGGAAGGTACCAGAATCGGATTTATCCCAACATGTAGTGGTTCTGCAACATATAACAGTTATGTAACGGAAATTGACGAATCGGTTACGTAGATACCATGAAACGGGAAAATATGTGTCCATATATGTCATATATCTCAAGGTTCTCCTCCCGGACATTTCTTGAGCCAGCCGATCTGGAATATGGATCACGGAGCTTGACACCATTTTCTGATCGCCTAAACATGGTTCCCGCAACGTTACACGAACCCGCTCTGTCGGGTCGCCCGCCGAATACAACAGCCCTTGGACCCGGCAGGGGGGTAGTTCCCCGTGCCCGGCGAACAGGCGGGGCATCACTACTCGTGTGACGTTGCAACGGCCCGGCACCAGCCGGACTGGAGCAGCGGGAAACGGGAATGCCTCGGAAAAAGGAAAACAGCCTGACCGCCCGGTGGCTGTGGAACTGGGTTGAGGGAGAACGGAAACGGAGAAAGATCAGCCGTGCCGAATTCGCCCGTCGCATCGGCATTCGCAGGGAAAGCCTTTACAGGATAGAGGAAGGACAGACCGGTTCCGCCGCGTCCACGCTTCTGGATGCACTTGATCAGCTGGGAGCGCTCGGAGCCGTCGCCGAGATTGACGAACTGAACTGGCACGGCGCGGCCGTTTCACTGTCGAAGCGCGAAAGGGAACGGTACGACGCCATCGCCGAGGACTCAGGTATATCCAGGGCGCAGGTCGTCAAACAGCTTGCCGCCGAAGGGCTGCTGGCCAGGCAGGAGGCATCTGACAGGGTTAACGGGCGGGGAAGTGGCAAATAGTGGAAGTATTGGTCCCCGGTGCCAAAACCAGGGGCATGTATCCCCAATCCCTCCCAAATCCAGTTGATCAAATCACGCTTAAAATGCCAGAATTCCGGGAGTGTCCGACTTGCTTCCCGAAAGTGGCTGATTTATCCCTATCCTTATAGGGTGAGTTGGCGGAGAGGATACGCAGCGGACTGCAAATCCGTGTACACCGGTTCGAATCCGGTACTCACCTCCACGATACGCCGCGCGACTCCTGCGCCTGCGGCCAACCCACAATCCGGTAAGCCTGGATCCACGTGATGACCGGCATCACCACACCCACCGCACCCAAGGAATCCGGGAAAGTCAGGGCGTCACCAGCCGCGATGCGGACGCGCTCATGCCTCATGCAAGTATACCTCTCTCGCGGGCAAGTTCCGTCACACGTCGCTGCAGCTTTTCAAATGCGCGGACCTCGATCTGCCGAACCCGTTCACGACTGACACCATACAGGCCGGAAAGCGCCTCAAGCGTTACCGGATGGTCCTGCAAACGCCTTTGGGTGAGAATGTCCTGTTCACGCTCGTTCAGAACGGCCAGCGCCTCGGCCATCAGTTCGCGCCTGACTTCAAGTTCATCCCTATCCTCATACGCCGCGGCCTGATCCGCGTCCTCATCCTCCAGCCAGTCCTGCCATTCGGTCGAGCTCTCGCCATCACTTCCGCCGACGAGGGAATTGAGCGACGCGTCACCGCCGGAGATTCGACGGTTCATCGAGATGACATCATCTTCCGAAACACCGAGATCCGTGGCGATCCTGCTGACCTTGTCGGGATGCAGGTCACCATCCTCCAGGGCACCGATACGGGCCTTCGCCTTACGGAGATTGAAAAACAGCTTTTTCTGCGCCGACGTGGTCCCAAGCTTGACCAAAGACCATGACCGCAGGATGTATTCCTGAATGGACGCACGAATCCACCACATTGCATATGTGGCGAGCCGGAAACCCCGCTCCGGGTCAAACCGCCTGACAGCCTGCATCAGGCCCACATTGGCCTCGGAAATCACCTCCGCCTGCGGCAAACCGTAGCCGCGGTAGCCCATGGCGATCTTCGCCGCGAGCCTGAGATGTGAGGTCACCAGACGGTGCGCCGCACCTGAATCCTGCCGGTCCACCCAGGCCTTCGCCAGCATATACTCCTCTTCCGGCTCCAGCATCGGGAACCTTCGGATTTCCTGCAGATAGCGGTTCAGTCCCTGTTCCGGACTTGGAGCCGGCAGATTCGCGTAATTGCCCATGGCTTTCCCCATGCCTTATGTTCAGCGCATTATGTTTATTGTGTTAACATTGATCTGGTCACGGCACCACGGGTTTTCAAGGAGCGCGACGCGATTATTCGCGCATGGCGCCATTTCGCCGGACGTTCGGAAACCGTAAGCCATTCACGTTCATATGTCATGGGGTGAGTCGGGAAATGCCCCGATAAGTGCCCCCATATCACGCGGAACGGGTGCAGCGAACCGGAGGAACCCCCCGTGCACCGGATGGATGAAGCCGAGGCCGCGGGCATGCAGCGCCTGCCTCGGAAACTTAGCGGCAAGTCTCGCAGCGGTCATCCCCACGGAACCGACGGGAAGCCCGCGTCGCCGACCGTATACCGGATCTCCGATCAGACCATGGCCGACATGGGCGAGATGTACACGGATCTGATGGGTCCGTCCGGTCTCCAGCCAGCACTCAAGCAGCGCGGCCGCCGGAGGAAAGCCGAATTTCCGCACCACCCGCGCCCGGGTCACCGCGTGACGTCCCCCTTTGATCCTTACCGTCTGGCGTTGCCTGTCAGTCCGGTGCCTACCAAGCCGGGTAACGATTTTAAGTATGCCACCAGCCTCGAAGTCAACGCCCCAGAGCCCCCTTAATCGGGGGTCCGCCGCATCGGGTACGTCGTGGCAGACCGCTGAGTAAACGCGTTCAACCGAGTGGTTCTCGAACTGAGCCGCCAGCCCCCGGTGTGCACGGTCAGACTTGGCGGCCACAAGAAGTCCGGTCGTATCCCTATCGATCCTGTGAACGATTCCGGGACGTTTCTCTCCACCCACACCTGACAGAACGCTTACGCAATGGGCCATCAACGCATTCACAAGCGTCCCCGAGGGGTTCCCTGGTGCGGGATGCACGACCATTCCAGCGGGTTTGTTCACAACGATCAGATCCGCGTCCTCGAAAACGACGTCCAGCGGGATGTCCTCCGGCACGATATCACTTTCCACCGCCTCGGGAACCATAATCTCAAATACGTCACCGGCAACCACCCTCGCGTTCGGGTCGACCACCGGGATCCCGTTGCGCGACACCGCTCCGTTCGCGATCAGTCGGGCCAGACGCGACCGACTTAGCGCCACCTTCTCTGGAACGTCGCGGGCCAATGCCCTATCAAGGCGCGGTGGGGGGTCAGCCGCGACCTCAACGGTAAGGCGGGAGAGAGGCATGGGTGAAGCTTCCGATCATGGTGCCGGATCACTGCGATTCCTGCGGACGCTCGTAACCGCGCTGACCTCTGTGATGATTGTCGGATTCATAATCCTGATCGTTCTCCTTGTCACGCGCTTTCCCGACACATCGGGGTTTGTCCTGCCTGACCGGATCAACCTACCGGAGAACGTCGGGGCGATCGCATTCACCCAGGCAGACAGCTGGTACGCCGTGGTGACCGATGCCGACCAGATCCTGATCTTCAACCGCGCTGACGGTGCGCTTGTGCGCACTGTCGACATCGTGTTGCCGGAGCAGTGACGGCAATAAGATCAATCGCCGCAATCGGACGGCCCATGGTTTCCCGGTGCGGGATTCCGGGCCCCGGCTTACGGGCGGGACGGATCGAGCGTAAGTTATCATCCCAGGACGGCACCGGACGTCATTCCAGGATCCGCGACCCTGTCGCGGATTACGCGCGGGTCGAATCCCGCATGGACTTTCGGGTAGACTGTCCGATCCGGCTGCTGATGCCCGGAAAGAAAGGACATCGCCCGCGAGACCCGGGAAGGAGACGAACGGTTCCAGGGGTCCTCAGTTCAGCAGGACGGGCAGATTGATCGGCCCACGAAATCCGAAGCCGCGCCAGACAACAGCGTCAGCGTCAGGCAGGGTCATTTCAGGAAACCTGTCAAACAGGACCGGGAGCATCACCTCTCCGATCGCACGCCGCGCCACATGTGCACCCTGGCAGAAGTGCGGCCCGTTCCCGAAGGATTGATGCGGAACTCTATCCCGGTACACGTTGAACACCTCGCCGTCCTCAAACAGCTCCTCGTCACGGTTGGCGCTGGCCTGGATGGTCATCACCGTATCACCCCTGGGAATCAGGCAGCCCCGGATCTCCGTATCGTCGGTGACCAGCCGGGACGAGGCCGAGATCGGAGCCACCCACCTAACGCCCTCCTCGAAAGCCATGTCCCAATCGGCATTCCTCTTGACCTCCTCAAGCTGGTCCGGTTTCGTCAGGAGACCGTAGAGTGTCGTGTTAAGGGCATCACGCGGCTCGTTGATTCCGCCGCCGATGGCGATCTTCATGTTCGCGTATATCTGTGTCTCGGGAATGGGATCTGCTGAATTGAGCATCACGGACAGAGCCGAACTGTTCGGTGCCGCACGATGGCGGTCCTGAAGACGGTCAAACAGGGCGTGCATCTCCTGGTTGGCCCTGTCAGCGCGGGCGAATGGCCCATCATGCCAACCGAAATTCCCCGCCCCGTCAATCAGGGCCTGGGACCAGCGCTGCATCTCGCCGTCCGTCGCGTCCTCGAGCCCCAGAAGAACCGCCAGACCACGGGCGGAATAGGGTCCGGACAGGGCGGAAAACAGATCGACCGTCTCACCCCTCGGCAAACTTCCAACATAGTCCTCCGCAATCCTCCGGTACCGCGGCATCCATTCATCGCGGATCACCCTGGGCGCGAAAGCCTGGGCCATGGCCATACGTTCGCGCAGATGCGCCTCGCCGTCCTTACGCATGAGCGTATGGGCATGGAACGCCCGCTTCATCGGCGTGTTCGGATCGTCTGAACTGAAAAGATCCGGCGTGTCCTTAACATATCTGGTATCCGTGGCCTTTGTCAGGAACGTGCGCCCGACCGCCCTTACCCGACAGACCGGAGCCTCCGCACGTAGGCGGCGATAGATCGGAAACGGATCCCGGTCGAGCGCCTCCAGCGTAATCGTCACGTCCTGCGGCGCGGGATCAGCCATCCGCCTCTCCCGGAAGCCGCATCGCGTTCTCCCTGAGAATCGGCGACCGCACGTCATCCCTGAACGGCACTTTCGCGAAGTCGGCCAGTCGGCTGTCGGGCGTGATCGCGGGCCAGTCCGAGCCGAACGGCATCTTGCGCTTCGGGATCGAGTTGGCATAACGGATTAAAATCCCGGGGAAGTATTTCGGACTCCAGCCGCTCATGTCGTAATGCACGTTCGGCTTGTGCAGGCGAACCGCAAGCCCCTCTTCGGTCCACAGAAAGAATGGATGCGCCAGAATGATTGGCATATCGGGAAAGTCCACGGCCGCGTCATCCTTACCGCCACGCAGGCCGGATCCGACCCCGGTCCGTCCGGTGTGCAAGAGCGTGATCACGCACTCCGGGGCGCAGGCCTCCAGCACGGTGTAACAGGTCGTGCGGTCATCAGGGAAAAATCCCTGCGCGGTCGGATGAAACATGAAGCCGCTTACACCGAAATCACGCACCGGGCACCTAACCTCCCCTGCACCCGCCTTGCCTTTGTGCGGATCAATCGAGGAAAATGGAACCGGAACGTCGTCGTTCCCAGCGCGGAGCCCAGCAACCTCTCCGTTCGAATAGCGGCGGAACCCTGTCTCACGTTCGGCATCATCCGGGAATATGACGACCGCAGTGTCCCGAAGCATCCCCTCGGCTCCAGCCGGATTTCCGGAATGGACGGCCATGCCCGCCTGAAACTCATTGTAGCCGCCATCGCACGCGTGATTGCAGGGTTCTTCCGCGTGGGTGTGAAAATCAATTGCCCCCACCTTGCTGAAATCAACCATGTCGCATCCCCTTACTTTCGATACCCCCGGTCGGCCATCCCATACCGGTTCGCGGGCATGCTATTCCCCGGAATCCTTCGGTAGCGGGGGAGGCGGGGCAGGCCGGGAAGGTTCGCGCAATGGAAGCACCTTGCCAAAGGGACCGCCGGAGTCACGCCGCATAGCGCTGTTCTTCCGCCGTGAAGGCCGCGTCCTGGGTCCGTAAGACGATTCTGTCGTTGGGAGTCACGTCCACATGCGCCGCGATCCGGTTCAGCGCGTCCAGCATCTTATCCCTCATCGACTGCGCCTTGCCGTCGGCGAAGGCTCCGTTCCGCGTTTTCTCCCAGAATGACCGATACCTTGTCTCCAGCCCGGCCAACCCGACATTGGCGACCTCGAGCTGGGCGACCCGGGGGGCGCCGCCCCAGTATAGATCAACGATGACCAGAGCGGCGACAGCAGCGCCCGAAACCGGAGCGAGCCATCCTAGCGGCAACGGGACAGCCAAAGCCAACGGCAATGAATCAACCAGCGACGCTAACGCCCCGGCACCGGCCAGGGCCAGAACGAACCTGAGAGCGTTGACCCACCGCTCAAGCCCGCGCTCCTGGGCGGCGAAGTATCTCCCGGCGCGCGCGACTTCCAGAAGGCCATCCCATACGGCGTTGTATGTCGCGCCGGAAACCCCCGGCCCTGAAACATCCATAGCTTCAGATCGTCCGTCCTGATCGGCCATCCCGCACTCCCGTTTCAAGCTATTCGGTATCGTTAGCAGACATTCCGCGCCCCTGTCACCTTTCACGTCGATGAACCCATCGCAATGAAACCGCCGCCCCAACTTAGGATCCAGGGTCAGCCAAGTATGGGCTTAGGCTGCTGTAATCCATACTCGGGGCAATGAAAATCTCGCCGCTGTCAGCCAAACCCGTTCCGCCATCCGCCCGCTCGACACTAACGTTCTCCGCGCCGAATTTCTCGATTATCTGATCTGGACTCCTTGAGCGAGCCCAATGTTCACAGTTGATTCCCTTCACGATCCCGTGGCGAGCACCCGAGCACCCGAGCACCCGAGCACCATACCGCCGCCGCTTGAGGGCATCCAGCCTATAACGCTATACAGAGAAACCGTGATCCACTACAACAAAGTCACCGGGTTCATGCGAGATGGATTCAATGGCGGATGGAACCGTGCGGAAGACGTAATGCCGGTTGATGTCAAGGACGATATCACGACTCTCACTTTCGACCGCCCCGAGAGGCGGAGCGCTATGGATGACAGACTCATCTCCACGCTTGACGCATTCTTTAGAAAACCGTCCAAGGGCGTGAGCGCGGTCATCCTCAGGGGAGAGGGCGGCAACCTCTGCTCCGGCCTTGACCCAACCGAGCAGGAGAAGCGGGTTCCGAACAACGGTGTCCATCACTCCCGCAACTGGCATCGCGTCTTCGATCTGATCGAGTCCGGCGGCCTGCCTGCCATCTCGGTTCTCACGGGCGCGGTAACCGGCGGCAGACCGGAAATCGCCACGTCGACCCATACGCGCATTGCCGAGCCCAACGTGCGGTTCCGTTTGCCTGAAAACCGCCGGTATATCTTCGTGTGTGGCGGCGTGACTGTTCGGTTGGGTCGGATCCCGGGTGCGGCCCGGACGCGGGAAATGATGCTGACCAGCCGCAGCTACAGGGCTGACGATGACGGGCAACTCGGCCTGACCCACTATTCAGTCGATGCGGGGAAACGCGCTGCTCTAGCCCGCGGACTCGCCTGCCAAATCGCTGATAACGCGCCGGGGCTTGAATTACCTGGTGATTCCGGCGATTTCGCGCATCCAGGAGACATGTCCAGATCCGAGGGTCTTTTCACCGAAAGCCTCGCGGCAGCCGTGTCGCAGACGTCTGATGGCGCCAGGGAGGGGATGCGCGCGTTCCTGGAAAGGACCACCCGACTTCGGCGGACGCTCCAGATCCGACGGCGGCGCTGCCGCGACGGCACGGCCGTCGCGTAGGTCACATAAAGGAGAATAGCATGAAAAACAGTAACGTCATTATAGCGCTGGCAGCGGTGACCGTCGCATCGGCCGTATTTGGTGGCGCAGCGACTGCGCAGGATGTGACACTGCGCCTGCACCAGTTCCTGCCGCCACCCGCACCCCTGCCCTCGATGATCCTCAAACCATGGGCTGAAGGGCTGGAGGAGGCGTCAGGCGGGCGACTGAAGATCCAGCATTTCGACGCCATGTCCCTTGGTGGACGCCCTCCGGAACTGATCGACCAGGCCCGCGACGGCGTGGTTGATATAGCCATGACGCTTGTGGGATACACACCCGGTCGGTTCCCGCGCACCGAGGTGTTCGAGCTTCCTTTCATGATGACCAGTCCCGTTGCGACCGCCGCGGCGTATTGGGAAATGGTCGAAACCGACTGGCAGGAGAGCGAATACAAAGACGTCAGGGTTCTTGGAGCGTGGGTGCATGGCCCCGGCCTGATCCACACTAGGGACGGCGTGAGCGCACTTGAGGATATGAACGGCCTGACCGTGCGCGGGCCGACCCGGATCATCAACGATCTTCTCGCAGAGCTCGGAGCGGAACCCGTGGGCATGCCGCTTCCGGCGGTCCCCGAAGCGCTTTCGAAGGGAGTGGTCAACGGAACCGTTGTTCCATGGGAAGTCACGACGGCGATCCGCCTGTCAGAGCTCGTGGAAAACCATACCGAATTCTCCGGCGACGAGGCACTCTATACCGCGGCTATCGTGCTGGTGATGAACAAGGCGAAATACGAGGCACTGCCGGATGACCTGAAAGCCATTCTCGATGCCGAGGCCGGGGCCAAACTCTCCACCTTCGCGTCAGAGGTAATGTGGAGCATGGACGCCCCCGCACGGGAAGTGGCCGAGAAGGCGGGCAATACGATTGTCACCCTCGATGAGGCGGAGGTCGCGCGCTGGAAAGAGGCCGCGAAGCCGGTCGTGGACCGTTGGATCGCCGGCATGGACGCCATGGGCATCGATGGCTCCGCCTTGATCGAACGGGTCCGCGGATTGATCCGGAAACATGGCGGCTGATCCTGAGAACAATCTCTCCGGGGGCGTCCGCGCCCCCCGCTTCATCCCGTCGCTCGTGCCGCGACGCCCATATGTATCGTAGCCTTAACACGATCGCCGAGGTGCTCGCACGTTTCCTCGCACTGGCCGGCGGTGCTGTCCTCATCAGCCTCACGCTCCTTACATGCATCTCGATCGTCGGGCGGGCGCTGATCTCGCTCGACATCGGTCTGGGGCCGATCCGGGGCATCTATGACATGACCGAAATCGGTGTGGCGGCTGCTGTGTTCGCTTTTCTGCCCTGGGCACAGCTGCGTGAGGCTCACGCCCGGGTCGATCTTTTCCAGTGGGCGATTCCCGTGAAAGCCGATCAATCTCTGGATCTGCTGTTCAACGTGGCCATGGCTTTCGCCGCTTCGGTCGGAACTTACCGGCTGTATCTGGGGATGCGGGACAAGCTGTCTTACGGGGAAACGACTTTGATCGCGCAGATCCCGGTCTGGCAGGGATACGCGGCGGGGTTCATCGGCGCGACCGGTTTCGTGCTCGTGGCCTGCTTCTGCACGCTACGCGCCGCACGGCGCCTCGCGGGGTATGAGGACATCGAGCCGTGAGCGATCTGGAGCTTGCGCTCTGGTCTTTTCCGGCACTCCTTGTCCTTGTATTTCTGAGGGCTCCGATCGCACTGGCGATGATCGGCGTGGGCGTGACCGGTACCTATATCGTCACCGGCACACCCATGATGACGTTGAACCAGCTGAAAACACTGACTTACGGCACGTTTTCCAACTATTCCTTCTCGATCATCCCGCTCTTTCTGCTGATGGGTCAGTTCGCGACGCTTTCGGGAATGTCAACTTCCCTATTCAAGGCAGCCGAGAGCTTTCTCGGCCATCGCCGGGGCGGCGTCGCCATGTCCGCCGTGGGCGCCTGCGCGGGCTTTGGAGCCATATGCGGATCCTCCCTCGCGACCGCAGCCACCATGGGACAGGTCGCGCTACCCGAAATGCGCCGCTATGGCTATCCGGACTCGCTTTCGACTGGAGCGCTGGCCGCGGGCGGGACGCTCGGCATACTGATCCCTCCGTCCGTGATCCTCGTGATCTACGCGATACTGGCCGAGCAGAATATCGCCAAGCTTTTCGTGGCGGCTTTCATTCCAGGAATTCTCGCGGCGGTCGGCTACATGATCGCGATCTCGATCTGGGTCCGGGTACTTCCGAACGCGGCGAAAGTCACACCGCGCGTACCTTGGGGACAGCGGCTTGTTATGCTTGGCGGTATATGGCCGGTCATCATGATATTCTTCGCCGTGGTCGGCGGCATCTACGCGGGTATCTTCACCCCAACCGAGGCGGCGGCAGTCGGTGCGGCCGGAACCTTCCTTGTCGCCCTGTGTAATGGCGAGATGACTTGGCCTCGATTGAGCGAAGCGATCCTCTCGACGGCGAGTTCATCCGCAATGATCTTCCTCATCATCCTTGGCGCAGGCCTATACAACAATTTCCTTTCGCTCACGCAGTTGCCGCAGGAGGCATCCACATGGGTCGGCGCACAGGACTTCTCGCCCTGGCTGGTGCTCTCCATTGTGCTAACGATGTACCTGCTCTTCGGCTGCGTGATGGATAGCCTGTCGATGGTTCTTCTGACCGTGCCGATCATCTTCCCGATCATGTCAGGCCTCGACTTCGGGATGGACCATAACGACTTCGGGCTGTGGTTCGGTATCCTCGTGCTGATAGTCGTTGAGGTGGGACTGATCACGCCTCCCGTGGGGCTGAACCTCTTCATCATCAACGCGATGGCCAGAACCACTCCCATATCCGAAACCTATCGAGGTGCACTACCGTTTGTTGTTACGGACATCGGCCGAGTGGTCATTCTTGCCTCTTTTCCGGCGGTCACACTCTGGCTCGTTCGGTTAGTGGACGGCCTTTGAGGGCTCATCGTGGAGTCACCCGACTGGCTTGAGGCCCCGCGATACCGGTTCCGTATCTCCGGAGGATCGGCAATGATCAGGCGCACGCCATGTCACGCAGGTTGCGCACGGTTTCGTCGAATTCTCCGGGAGTCGGCCTGCAGTCATCGATATGCCCCCGTTTGTCAGGGCGAGGTAGGATACCTTATTTCCGGCGGCTCCTATGATTCCGCAGAGCCCAGTCGAGAACGACAGGAGAATGCTTTCCAGAAATCAATAGCGGTCCCGCACCATGGCCTGCATCGCAGATCATGCCGTTGGTGTTGATCACCGCCTCGGGCAAACCCGTGGAACCGGGCGTGAAGAGGTGCTTGACGACCGTATCGGGCGTGATGTTGGCCCGAGCGGTAAGGGCCAATGCAGGCTTTTCTGAGAACAGGTCATCAAACGCTCACGTGCCGCCGTCACCCAGCGTGATGGTCTCAGTTCCGGATCCGGCGGCCGTCGCGATCGCCAGCGCGAACAGTTCCTGACCATCAGCGAAAACCACACCGGGTAAGATCAGGACGGCGATATCCCTCAGCTTCGCGTGATCCCCGGAAACCAGTGAGTAGGCCGGACTGATAGGTGCATATGGAATGCCGATACAGAAACAGGCCGCTCCAAGAAGCGCAGGCTCCAACGGGTTACCCGAAAGGATCAATAGAGGTCTACGCGCTCCCATACCCGTCGCGGGCAGACGTGATCCGATTCGGCGCACTGTGCTGCAGGCCTTCGAGTATGTGATCCTGCGCCACACGCACATTACCGCCGGGAGCGTTACCCCGCCATTTGCCACTGGCTTCCGGGATATCTTACCCGCCATGCTGGCATATTCCTTCGGAGCGGTTACCGGCAATCTGTCTTGTCCCTGAAAATCAGGGGGATTGAGGAACAGCCACGGATCGCTCTCCGTGGACTATCGATGCCAAATCGGGTGTTTCCACACCAACCTATGCCGCTTCCGGGGAATGCTCCCACGAGGAATTCCGTAAGGGAACAGACACCTCTTCAGTCATTGTCTGTCAACCGCACGACTCCGATGCTTCTCTCACCGCCGCGCAATTCATTCGCCTGGACCGACGAAACCTACTTCCTTGAGGAGAAACACGCGAAAGAACGGAATCGGGCATTCAAGTCTGCTGACGGATCGTTTGACTCCAGCGCACTACGAAAACAGCGATCAGCCATATAAGAGCCGGATTTTTGTAATGTTATGACATTGCTTTCAATATTCACATCGGATAACGCTCGCAGGTGCAATCGCGTAGGAGCTTCCAAAGTGGCTAAATGCTCGGCTCGCAGCACTCATGAGGAAGGGAGGCGTGAAACACTGAACGCGGGAATCGGCCGTCCAGAGCATGGGATCCCAGAGCGGCCGCGTGACGAGGTAGTTGCCACCACGGCCACTGTCCAGCGGGCACCGGCAAGAAGCCCTGATCGGTATCCGCACATCGGGACACCAGGTTGACGATCATCCCCTGCCACATCGGGACACCAAACAGATCCTGAAAGGTCTCCACCAGCCGTTTCGTCGGAATGAGCTGATCGGTGCTCAGATAGACCGCCAAACTGGTCAGATGGGGACCGTCCGGCGCAACGTGGTCCCGTCATGGCCCTTCTGACCGCCGGGCCTTCGCTTGGGACCGTCGACACGCTTCGGAGCGGCCGGCTGCCCACGACGACAAGGATGGCCGGGATGCCGCCGCACTTATGTCAGGGCGAGGGCCGCGGCCACCAGGGCGGCCGCCAGACCAGCCGTCAGGCGGTCAAGGGGGGGGGGGGGGGTGTCCAATATGTCATGAGATGTCCTTTGTCTAGCTTGCCCGCCGGATGGTGCTAGACGACCACCCGGCGAGTCTGAATGGGAAGAGAATAGCCGAGACGCCCTGGGCATGCAAGACAAAGGGGCGGCACAATGGCCGCCCCGTGGGTGGGTTGATCTGACCGCGGTCAGAACGCGAAGGGCCCCGCAGGTCCCGCGCAAGCGCGGTCGCTACAGCTAACTGGGATCGGCGGGCGTCTCGAAGCAGTTTCGGCCCAGCACGGGCAAGGGCTTTCTCCCGAATTCGTTGGCAGTGCCGCTCACGACGTCATTCGTCACAACTTTGCCCTGAGAATTCCTGAACTCACCGACAACCAGCTCCACCACATATTTGGTCGAGGGGATCAGGCTGTGGAATGTTATGGTTTGGGGGACCATGTCGGTACCTTGGAATCGCCCCGCGTGGGGATAGGCCCCATGGATGAGATCGCCGTCCTCGACCTGGACAACCGTGTCCCCGAAGCTCCGGGCGTCTCGGTCGTTTGCGGCGTACCCGTAACCCCTCACGCCCCAATACAGAGTGGCGCTGTACCAACCGCTCAGGCGATTCACGGTGACTTCTGGTAAATTTTGGATATCTGCTGTGATAAGCGACTGACGACCGCGAAGCGTGGCCCTGTCGGCCAGGACATGAGTCACTCTGGGTGAATGAGTCGTTATTGGTGCCGTCACGCCGTCCGGGCAGAACCCTGGTCCAACCTTCCATAACGTCTGGTGGAAGCGGATGGCCTTGAACGCGTCGAGATGCGCATCCGCAAGATCAATCCCTACGCAAAGATCATCCGTACCACGCACTGCGCGGCCGCGCTTGACGAAATCGTCGGACTGAACGCGTTCAGCCTCGACCGCGTCCTGGAAGTCGAGCCCGACTTCCTGACCTCGGATCACGGCCACGATCATGACGATGAGGTCACAAGCGTTTCATTTGTCTCGGACGCGCCGCCTGATCTTGACAGGTTTCAGGACTGGTTTGGCCAGCTCCTACGGCGGCGCGGTCAGGACATTCTGCGCTCGAAAGGCATCCTGGACTTCGCCGACCAAGACGACCGCTATGTGTTCCAAGGCGTTCACGTGCTGGTCGGCGATGCGGAGGGCAAGGTTTTGTGGGCACCGTTATCGGCAGGAGAAAAATATGCGCGGCACGTCTGATCACCCGTCCCAACACGTTGGCAGTCCATAGGGTCAAATTGACCTCACGGGCATCCAGAAAAGATATCGATGAGGAAATGACCTTGCCCGGAGATCAAGGCATATTCCGCTGCTTGGCATCGCCTATGTCACGAATCTCAGTCAATGGTACTTTTCACAATACGTGAAACCAACCGCGCGCGCCCAAACCGCCAACGGTTCACCCACCCAACTCCGCCAGTCTAGTCTGCAGGTCGGCCAGCTGCCTCCTGATTTCCTCAAGCTCACCGGTGGAGGGTTGCGGCGACCCGGACCCGGGCTTCGCCGCAACCTGATTACCGGCCCAAACTCCGGCCATCGCCTTCATGAAAGCCTCCTGCTGCGCTTTCACCGCCTCGAAACCCGGCACCGCCGCCATTGGATTGAAGTTCTCCATCATCATGGACTGACTTTCGCGCAGCATATCGAAACTGACCGAAAGGAAATGCGGCACAGTTGAATGAACTCCAGTGGCATAGCTTCGGACAAGGTCAGTCAGCACGTTGACGGGCAGCACGCTGTCACCCTGGCTTTCATGGTCGGCAATGATCTGAAGAAGATACTGCTTGGTCAGGTCATCACCGGACTTAAGATCCACAATCTGCACGTCGCGGCCGTACCGGATGAACTGGGCGATGTCGTCCAGCGTCACGTAATCGCTGGTTTCGGTGTTGTACAGCCTTCGGCTGGCATAACGTTTGATCAGTAACGGCTGCGATTGATCTGCCATGGGCATACTCCGATCCGGTGGCATACGGGAATCCTACGACCTTGCAGTTGGGAAAAAAAGGGGAGGCATCGGAGTTTTCCCGGCCCGGCGATTTATGGACCCCGATGAAGATCTGGAAACCCCACTCCGCAGACACCCTGAAAGGCGCGGTGCGCCATCGCGCACCAAAGAGAGGCAGCAGCGCTGAGGATCCCGAAACCAAAAAAGGGCAGGCGCGTGGCCTGCCCCAGTTTGCGGCACCGGCAGGAGGAGACACGGTGCCGGGAAGTTCGGTGCGTCGCCTTAGTTGGCCACCGCAGTCGCTTTCTTGGCCGCGGCGGTCATTTCCGCCGTTGCCTTCTTGACGGCGGCGGTGGCGTCTTCCGACACGTCCTTGCCGGCGGCCAGAATGAGCTCAACCGTTTCCATCTGGACTTTCTTCGCGATCTCGGCGAAAGCGGACATCGACTCGGCGGCGATTTCGGCCTGCGCCGACGCGAGGTCGGTCATGGCTTTGGTGTAGTCAGCCGGATCATCCTTGACCTTGGTGAACTCAGCCACCTTCGCGAGGGTCTGTTTCGTCCACTTTGAAGATACCTCAGCCGAATTCTCAGCAGCTTCCACAGCTACTTTCGACATCTTCTCGCCCAGTGTGGCCTGTGTCTTGATGACATCCTGCACCGCGGTCATGTCGACCGGGAACACACCCAGCATGTCCTTCATGAGCTTCGTATAGTCCTGTGCGTTGACAGCCATTTCAGAATCTCCATCGGTTAGGCAGCGCATGAGTACGCTTCTGCATCTGCCATCCATATTTATGCTGCGCTGCAGCAATTCAAGGGATATTTTGCCGCACCGCAGAAAATTTTATCCGAGAGCCGTCGTTTCCCGCGCCTTCTCCGAAAAAACGTAGGTTCCCGGAGCCAGGGCGAGAACGGGGTGCTCCGCATCACCCAACCGCCGCGCGGGAATCCGTTCGCCGGATTGCATGGCGAGCCATTCACCCCATCGCGGCCACCAACTGCCGTCATGACGCTCCGCCAGCTCTTGCCAGGCTGCTGGCTCCAGTCCGAGATCATCATTGACGAAGTGTCCGTATTTCCTCTTCGCCGGTGGGTTAATGATGCCCGCGATATGCCCTGATTCGGACAGGATGAAGGTTTTCGACTCCGACCCCATCCTTGAGATCCCGGTGAAACTGGAAGTCCAGGCGGCGATGTGATCGGTTTCGCAGGCTATGGCGCAGAGCGGCACACGGACGTCGTGCACGCTGAGCCTCTCTCCAAGTATCTCCAGACTACCGTCGGAGAACCTGTTCTCCTGGCAGAGCCAGCGTAGGTACTCAACAGCCATCCTTCCCGAAAGGTTGGTACCATCTCCATTCCAGAACAGCAGGTCAAAGGTCGGTGGCGGCTCACCCAACATGTAACTACGAACCGCGGGCCCGTAGACGAGATCGTTTGCCCTGAGGAACGAAAACGTCCTCGCCATGAAAAAACTATCGAGGACACCATTGCGCTCGCATTCAGCCTCGATGGCGTCAACGAAATCATCGGTCAGGAACGGGGTGAACTCACCTTTGTCCGAGAAGTCAGTCAGCGTCGTGAAGAAAGTCGCGGATCTGACCGGGTTGTCCCTTTTCCTGTTCAGGTAGGAAAGCGTAACCGCGAGGGCCGTTCCGCCGATGCAGTAGCCTACAGCGTTGACCTGCCGCTCGCCGGTGATGCAGCGAACCTGTTCCACTGCTGTCAGATAACCCTCCTCGATATATGTGTCGATGCCGACATCGGCATAGGATTCGTCAGGATCTTTCCAGCTGACCACGAACAATGTGAAACCTTGGTCGAGGATCCAGCGAACCAGCGAATTGTCTGGCCTGAGATCCATGATGTAGAATTTATTGATCCAGGGCGGAAACACGACCAGCGGCACCTTGTGCACGGTTTCGGTTGTCGGCGTGTACTGAATGAGTTCGAACATCCGGTTACGGTAGATCACGGCACCTTCGGTCGTCGCGATGTTGCCGCCGACGGTGAACGCATCCCTGTCGGCCAATGTCACCAGCAGACCGTCCTTACTGGATTCCATGTCACGCACGAGATTCTCAAGACCGTCGACCAATGACTGGCCTTCGGTCTCAACCGCTCTCGACAGGGCCTCCGGATTTGTCGCCAGAAAATTTGTCGGAGCGAACATATCGATTATCTGACCCGCGAAGAACTCCACCCTGCGACGTTCCGTGTCGTCAAGACCTTCCAACCCTTCAAGCGACGCCCTGACCGCTTCCGCGTTAAGCAGATATTGCTGGCGGACGAAGGAAAAATAGGGATGCGCACTCCACATCTCACCGGCAAAACGGCGGTCACCCGTCGCGTCGTCGACGTCTTTCGAGGTTCTACCCGTCGCAAGCGCCTTCTGCACCTCGACGTAATGCTCCAGCGTCTTGCCCCAGTAACCGACCTGGCGCTCCATGATCCCGGCGGGGTCGGCCATCATCTGGGCCCACCAGGCTCCGGCGGCCCTGAAATAAAGATCCATACCAGGGCCTTGCAGGTCGGGGCTTACCCGCCGCCTGCTTGCGAGCGCGGTGACCATGCGCTGGGACAGCTCCTCGATTCGGGAAAGATTCGCCTGAAGCCTGTCAATATTTCGCCCTGAAGCGCCATCATCTGTTGTCATCGCCAAGAATCCGT
Source organism: Paracoccaceae bacterium (assembly GCA_965221405.1). Taxonomy (GTDB): domain Bacteria; phylum Pseudomonadota; class Alphaproteobacteria; order Rhodobacterales; family Rhodobacteraceae; genus JAPOUP01. The sequence continues at coordinate 393,444 of CBDCSE010000002.1, forward strand.
CTATTTTGCAAGTGCAGCATAATGCGTATTGCCCGCACGGCAAACGTGGCATTTAACATGCGCGGAACAGCAAAAGGCAGTGCACATGCGGTACATGGCAACCTACGACTTTATGGAGACGGTTCGCAACACGAACCAATGGCTCGGTGCGACCGCGCTGGCCGCCGGATCATATCCCGTGACGAGGATGTTCGCCCATCCGGTCTTTCCGCTCATCTCGGCCTGGGGTGAGGTTACCGAGCGCGCTTTCTCCCGCATCGTCTCAAAACCCGACTGGGGAATTCGCGCGATCACATGTGAGGACGGACGCGACCATCTGGTTGACATCGTCACCGTGGTCGAAAAACCTTTCGGAGATCTCATCCATTTCCGTGTCCAGGAACGCTCACCGCAGCCGCGCCGGATCGTCCTGATCGCGCCTATGTCGGGTCATTACGCGACGCTACTGCGCTCGACAGTCAAAAGCCTGATCGCGAACTGCGAGGTCTATGTTACGGACTGGCACAACGCACGTGACATTCCGGCTTCGGTCGGCAAATTCGACATTGAGGACCAGACGCTTTACCTCATCGACTTCATGCGCACACTGGGTCCAGACACCCATGTCATCGCCGTCTGCCAGCCCGCTCCGCTGGCGCTCGCGGCGACCGCGTTCCTTGCCGAGCACGATCCAGAGGCGCAACCGCGCACACTCACCCTGATCGGAGGACCGGTCGACCCCGACGCGGCCCCTACGGAAGTCACCGATTTCGGGCGACGCATGACGATGGGCCAACTGGAGGAACTTGCCATCCAGAGGGTGGGACTCAAGCACGCTGGTGCCGGTCGCATGGTCTATCCGGGAATGCTGCAGCTGGCAGGCTTCATTTCGATGAATGCGGAGAGCCATGCGAAAGCCTTCACGGAGCAGATTCTTCGTGTCGCGAAAGGAGAGGCCAGCGACCACGACCGGCACAACCGGTTCTATGACGAGTATCTGGCCGTGATGGACATGACGGCGGAATTCTATCTCTCGACCGTCAAACGTATTTTCAAGTCACGCGAGATCGCCCGCAACAGCTTCACGGTCAGAGGTGCCCCCATCGACCTTGGCAGGATAACCGACGTGGCGGTCAAGGTGGTTGAAGGCGAAGACGATGATATCAGCGCTCCCGGGCAATGCCATGCGGCACTCAAGCTATTAACCGGCCTTCCGCCCGAAAGGAAGGCGAGCCACCTTGAACCAGGTGCCGGTCATTACGGGATATTCGCTGGCAGGTCATGGCGTGAGAACATCCGTCCGCTTGTCCTCGGTTTCATCGACGGCAACTCAGCTCCCGCATCGGACGAAGCCACGAAGGGGCGACCGGCCAGGTCGATGAAGCCCGCGACCCGTAAGGCACCTCAGGTCCGGCGGCAGCGTGACGGTTCCCGAAACCGCCGTGCCAATGCACGTATGAGCAACCCTCCACGCCAGGACACATAGCAATGCGCCGCCTCACAGTTCTTCAGCATGAACTTCCCGTTGCCGACACCAAGCGGCTCAAACCCCGCAGAGGTTCATGTAAGGAGCGTAACGTGAAACCGTCCGAAAGTCTCTTTCCGGCTCGGTCTGAGTCCCATGTAACGATGGCAGATGGCACCCACCGAACTCGCGGACGGTGAAGTGCGTCCTGCCCGTTTATGGCGAAGTGTCTTGGTGCCCACGCATCTGCGTGGGGCAGTACCGATCCGGCGGACTGACGGCATCTGCCGTGTATGCATACGGCTCGTGATCGGGTGCGCATCGCCCTGAAACGAGCTTCAATGGGCCGTCCAACCCCCATCGACCAGAATTGAGCTACCCGTCACCATCGCCGATGCGTCCGATGCGAGGAATAGCACCGCCCCCATTACGTCCTCGACTTCAGCGATGCGTCCAAGCTTGATCATTGACATGATCCAGTCACGCTTCTTCGGATCATCCAGAGTGGCCTCACTCAGAGGAGTCCGGATGAATGTCGGGCAAACCGTGTTCACACGTATTCCGCGCTCACCCCATTCGATCGCCATGGCCTTGGTGAACCCTTCAACACCATGCTTGGTCCCACAGTAAACCGTGCGCTCGACACCGCCGATATGCCCCATCTGGCTTGATATCTGGATGATCGAACCGCCTTGTTTCATATGCATCGCCGCTTCCCGCGCAAGAAAATAGGCAGCGCGGAAATTGACGGCGGTAACGGTATCGAAATCCTCCGGTCCGGTGTCCAGTGCAAGTGAATGACGGGCGACACCGGCGGAATTGACGACAATCCCGAATGGTCCGTGATCGGCAAACAGGGCGCACATGGCGTTGAGGTCCGTCATATCCAAAACGACACCGCGCGCATCGAGACCAGCCTCGCGCATCGCGCCCTCCGCCATCTCCAGTCCGTCCCGACCGCGCGCCGCGAGGACTACCTTGGCGCCGGCCTCCGCCAACGCCACGGCGCAACCAAGACCAATTCCGCGCGAACCTCCGGTGACGAGGGCACGCCGACCATCAAGGCGAAATGATGGTGTTCTTGGCAGTTTCATGGCCGTTCTCCGGGAATGCTGGGATAGTTCATTCCGCGAAACCGCGGAAAATCGGCATAGCGTTCCGTCCACCCGGGATCCGGTGTCATTCCCGGTGCGGCGAGAGCGCCTCGGGGATGGATATGGCTCATGATGCGGCGCTCGCGATCCGCACTCCGCCAGGACAGGTTGAATGCGTTTCCCGGGAAAAACCGAACCACCGCCCGAAATCGAGGTGATCGTAAAGCCACCACGCCAGATTCCGCCAGTCCCGGCCATCCCTATACTGCGGAGCAAACCAGGGGACGCCAACCGTAACACGGGCCTTACGACCCCTGGAATCACATCGGCCCCAGATGTGATTGGCGTGGCTCGCCTCGCTCCGTGCGCATTTCTGCGACTCAGCATATGTCGCTCCGGACCGGTTCAGTTCCGGACTGCGATAACCGGAACGGATGTCAAGCTGTCCGAACATTTCGACCAGTGGCTCAAGCAGCCAAACGGCGAACTGCCTATCTACATCGAGAGCGCGTTCGGGCCAGACGGGAAAATTCCGGAGACCGTGAACGTTCGCTATCTCGCCTGTCATAAAGTTACGCATCTCGAAGTGACGTGACAGGCGCTTCCTTCCAAGCTCTTCGAGTGCCACGCGGCTTCCCGGACGTCTCACGCCACCCCGTTCCACTGAAACTCCCCATCGGGCCCGAGCGGTGAGAATGGATTATGCGCAATCTCCCAGACATGACCGTCCGGATCGGCGAAATACGCGATATGTCCACCCCAGAATATGTCGTGCGGCTCCTTGATACCCCGGCCCCCTGCCTTCAGCGCGGACAGGTAGACCAGCGTCACTTCCTCTTTCGTGGCCACGTTGTGAGCGAGTGTAATGCCGGAAAAACCCGAGATGTCCGAAACCTTGATTCCCATGTCTCTTGCGAGCGCGTCTCTGCAATAGAGACCCAGCGTCTGACCGATAAGGTCGAACGCGACAACTCCGTCGGGACTTTCCACCCTTTTCCAACCCAAAGCCTCGTAAAATGCCGCCGACAGATCCAGGTCAGAGACAGCGAGTGTTATCAGGCTAACGCGCTGTTGCATGGCTGCCCTCCCCGCCTGTCAGTTCGGTGGAGAATCCATAGTACCACATAAAGACCAATCCATTGTCCACAAACCGTGCGCCGGAGGCTTCGTCCGATGCCCATAATTTGCCTGGGAGCGCCATGGCGCCGTCCCGCCCCCCGCAACTACCCATCATGGAGTCCAAGCACATCCTCAACGTTCGCTTCGATAAGCCTGAGGCAGTCCTCCGTCGAAAACCGGTGGTCAGCGTCTTTCACCAGTGTCAGGCGGATGTCGTCACCGTCAGCGTGTGCCAATAACCGCATAGCGACGGAAATGTCCACATCCGTATCGGCGGTGCCTTGCAGCAGGCGAACGGGGAACGGAAGGATAAGCGGCTTCCGGAGCACCAAGTTGTCGCGCCCATCCAAGATCAGCCTTCGGGTGACGACATATGGTTCGTCCGAATAATCATTTGCAAGCGCGATCTTACCCTGTCGCTTAAGCGCATGTCGCTGCTCTTCCGAGAACCCCGCCCAAATTGAGTCCTCCGTGAAATCCGGTGCGGCGGCGATTCCCACGAATCCCCGAATCCTTGCAGACATATTTGACCGGGCGGCCAGATTCAACGCGATCCAGCCACCCATGGACGAGCCTACGAGGACAGCCTCGTTCCCCGCCAGCTTCGACACTACCGCAACGGCATCTTCGGTCCAGTCACCGATACAGCCATCCTCGAAAGCGCCCGAGCTCCGTCCATGCCCGGAATAATCGAACCGTAGGTAGGCACGGCCACACTTGCTGGCCCAGCGTTCCAGATATACCGCCTTTGTTCCGTACATATCGGACCGAAGTCCGCCGAGAAAGACTACACACGGTCCCCTGCCATCCGTTCGGTGGTAGGCGACACGGGACCCATGCGGAGTTTCCAGAACGCCTGGCTCAGGCACGGATACCTCCCCCAAATTCGAACCCGAGAACTCCCACATCGACGGATACGGCGAAAGCCCCACCATAAAATCTGTTGACAAAGTCAGGCACGGCCATCATTTAGCCTAACCCAAAACATACCCGCAACCGGGCGTTTCGTGGGCGCCGAACCGACGAGGAAATTCATTGTGACCCAGATCTCCCTTACCTTTCCCGATGAAAGCATCCATCAGTTCGAGACTGGCGTAACCCCTGCCCAGATCGCGGAGTCGATTGCCCCATCACTGGCAAGAAAGGCCATATCGGCAACTGTCGACAACCAACATTTCGATCTGCAGTGGCCTATTGATCGGGATGCCCGAATCACAATCCACACCCTGGAGGACGAGAACCAGGCACTGGAGTTGATCCGCCATGACTGCGCACACGTCATGGCCCGCGCAGTGCAGGAGATCTGGCCCGAGGTCAAGGTCACGATCGGACCTGTCATCGAACATGGCTGGTACTACGATTTCGACAGAGATGAACCCTTCACTCCTGAAGACCTCGGTACGATCGAGGGCAAGATGAAAGAGATCATCAATCGACGCGATCCGGTCACCACCGAGATATGGGAACGCTCCCGGGCCGTGGGACATTACGCCGCGAACCATGAATCCTATAAGGTCGAACTGGTGGAGACCATTCCGGAAAGCGAGCCGATCCGTATGTATTGGCACGGTCATTGGCAGGATCTATGCCGCGGGCCACATCTCCAGCATACGGGCCAGATCCCTGCTGACGCTTTCAGGCTTACCGGTGTGGCCGGCGCGTATTGGCGCGGCGACAGCTCGCGACCGATGCTTCAGCGTATTTACGGCGTCGCCTTCAGAAACAGGAAGGACCTGAAGACGCATCTGACGATGATGGAGGAGGCCGCAAAGCGTGATCACCGCAAGCTCGGCCGTGAGATGGACCTGTTCCATATGCAGGAGGAAGCGCCCGGTCAGGTATTCTGGCACCCGAACGGCTGGAAAATTTTTACGACGCTTCAGGATTACATACGTCGCAGGCAGACCCGGGGCGGCTATGTGGAAGTGAACACGCCCCAGGTGGTCGACCGCAAGCTATGGGAAGATTCAGGGCACTGGGAAAAATTCCAGGAACACATGTTTCTCGTTGAGGTGGACGAGGAACATGCGCGTGAAAAGTCTGTCAGCGCGCTTAAACCCATGAACTGTCCGTGCCATGTGCAGATATTCAATCGGGGTCTCAAATCATATCGCGACCTGCCACTGCGCATGGCGGAGTTTGGCTCCTGCAACCGTTACGAGCCATCAGGTGCGCTGCATGGTATCATGCGTGTGCGTGGATTCACTCAGGATGACGCCCATATTTTCTGCACCGAGGACCAGATCGGGAGCGAGACCTCCACATACATCGAATGGCTCACCGAGGTGTATGCGGAGCTGGATTTTCCGAACTTCCGGGTAAAGTTTTCCGACCGACCCGACGTCCGGGCGGGAACCGACGAAATATGGGACCAGGCGGAGCTGGCACTACTCGAAGCCACGCGCAAAGCGGGTATCGAGCCCGAGTTGAATCCCGGCGAAGGAGCGTTCTATGGACCCAAGCTGGAATTCGTTCTCACCGACGCCATCGGCCGCGATTGGCAATGCGGGACGCATCAGGTGGACTTTGTGCTGCCGGAGCGGCTCGGGGCTTCCTACATTGGCTCCGATGGCGCCAGGCACCGACCTGTCATGCTACACCGCGCCTGCCTTGGTTCATTCGAGAGGTTCATCGGCATATTGATAGAGAACCATGCTGGCAGGCTACCCTTCTGGCTCTCCCCACGGCAGGTGGTTGTAGCTTCGATCGTATCGGATGTGGATGAATACGTCCGTGAAGTGACCGCAGCTCTGAGGAAACGGGGGATCCGCGCCGAATCGGACCTGCGAAACGAAAAAATCGGCTATAAGGTTCGCGAACACTCCCTGGCAAAGGTCCCAGCGATTCTGGCCTGCGGCGAGAGGGAAGCCGTGGACGGCACCGTATCGGTGCGGCGCCTAGGGGAAAAACGGACCCGGGTAAGCGCATTTGGCGAAATTGCTGACCAATTCAGTGACGAAGCGACGCCGCCGGATCTAAGGGTCAGGACCCCTTCGAGGTAACAGCGCCCCATTCAAGGCTAACCAGGCTGGTATTCCGCTCCAGCGCTCCATGCGTCCTTGGTCGGGCGGACTGCACCCTGATCTCCGGGAGGTTTCTGGCCTCGCGTCCCCAAGCGACGTCGGCGATATGGACGCGCTGTCCCGGGTGTGACATCTATTGCCGGTATGGAGATTGTCTCGGGAAACGGCATCGTAAGCGCAGTCCCCAAGCCCCGGCCACCAGACCCGCAGAGCCACTTCCGCCCGCACTCAGTGGAGGGCATCTGTTCCGGCAACTCGCGAATGGTCCATTGCCGCTCTCTATCGACGCGGAAACCGCGGCGTTGCGCACCGGAGACACGGGTTGACGTCCGGGACGCCATAGGCTCCACTCAAAGCCGCCTTGATACATGCTGTCATACGGGAAAGTGGCATCTGGTGAAACATCGAGACATCCGGATCCGAAACCAACCGGGATGGGGAAGCCAATGGACGCAATCACTGAAATATCCGACAGGAACGCACCGGAATCCCCAGATGCCGAATGCGGTAGGATTCGGTAAGCATGATACCCGATAGCGTCCCGGCAATGACCGACACGCTGACCATCCGGTGCCCCGACGACTGGCACCTGCATCTACGCGACGGTGCGATCCTGGGAGCTGTCCTGCCCCAAACGGTAAGGCATTTCGCACGGGCAATCATCATGCCGAATTTAGTGCCACCGGTCACAACGGGAGCGGATGCCGCTGCCTACCGCGACCGAATCCTCGCCGCACTACCGGATGGCACGTTCTTTGAGCCACTCATGACACTTTATCTCACCGAGGAAACGGACCCCGAGGACGTCACCACTGCCTCGGAACGCGGACTGATACATGCCGTGAAGCTCTACCCGGCCGGCGCGACAACGAACTCGGCCTTGGGAGTGCGGGATTACAGACGCGTGCACAGGGTGCTGGAGAGAATGGCGGCGATCAGGCTTCCGCTCTGTGTTCACGGCGAAGTGATCGATCCGACCGTCGATATATTCGATAGAGAGGCGGCGTTCATCGAAAATGTGCTCGATCCGATGCGACGCGCCATGCCCGGCCTGCGTGTGGTCATGGAGCACATAACCACTCGCGAGGGCGTCGAATACGTCAAGGCCCAAGGTTCCGATATGGGCGGAACGATCACGGCTCACCATCTCGCGATCAACCGGAACCACATTCTGGCTGGCGGTATCAGACCCCACTACTATTGCCTGCCCGTTGCCAAGCGTGAGGAACATCGGCTGGCACTTGTCGCGGCCGCGACATCAGGCGATCCTCATTTCTTTCTTGGAACGGATAGCGCACCGCATACCGACGCCCTCAAGGAACAGGCATGTGGCTGCGCTGGCTGCTTCACGGCGATGAACGCCATCTCCATAATCGCGGAAATTTTCGAGTGTGAGGGTGCGCTTTCCATGCTTGAAGGCTTCATCTCGCTGCACGGACCAGCATTCTACGGCCTGCCAGCCAACGAGGGCACCATCCAGCTTGCCAAAGGCGCGACGGTCTCATATCCTGAAAAGATAGAGACTGCCGATGGCTCGGTCACTGTGTTCAATCCCGGTTTCCCTCTGCACTGGTCCGTATCCGGGCGCGGCAGAAATAGCGAAGTCCCAAGCCACGGGATGAACTCAATGTCGGAAACGAAGCTGTCGGAATGATCGCTCCATACTTTCCCTCCAAAGAGGAAATAGCCCGGCATTCCGCCGCGATGCTACTTGAGGCCGGTGCCGTACATTTTGATGCGCATGAACCTTATGTCTACGCGTCAGGCATGCGGGGACCGGCCTATATCGACTGCAGAAGGCTTATCTCGTTTCCCCGCATCAGATCGATCCTGATCGATTTTCTTGTCGCCACCGTGATGCGGGAAGCCGGCTTTGAGGCGTTTGACAACATTGCCGGCGGAGAAACCGCCGGAATCCCCTTCGCGGCGATGGTCGCCGAACGGATGGGCCTCCCCATGTCATATGTGCGGAAGAAATCCAAAGGCTACGGCCGCAATGCCCGGATCGAAGGCGTGATGGATCAGGGCCAGCGGGTACTTCTCGTTGAGGATCTCGCAACCGACGGAGGGTCAAAACTCGAATTCACGGACGCAATCCGAAAAACCGGAGCGATCTGCGGACACACGGCCGTGCTTTTCTATTACGGCATTTTCCCCCATGCCGACAAAACGCTTCAGGACCACTCCATCACACTGCACCATCTCTGCACGTGGTGGGACGTGCTAACCGTAGCCAGAGAACGGAAATCCTTCGATATCGAGACATTGAAGCAGGTCGAGGTATTCCTGAACGCTCCCAGCGATTGGCACAGCACCAACAGGGAAGCGATGGCACAGGTCGTCAGGCCTTCGGAAACACGAAACAACGGTCACGTCTGATCATAAGCCAGAGCGCTTTCCCGGGACTTGGCAGAAAGACTGACGGAACCGTCGCCGAAAGGACAGAACCGTCGTAATCCATTCTCATCTCCACCAGACTTTCAGAACCCATGAAGCGCGCCCGCAGAACCGTTCCCCGCGCCGGTGTGCCGTCCCGCGCTGTCGGATTCGGACCTTTTCCGCCACGGTCAAGATCGATTTTCAGATGCTGTGGGCGAATGACGATGTCCACTTCGGTACCGTCGGGCACTCCGGGTGCCAGAAACTGGCCGAATGGCGTATCCGTCAACGCTCCGCAAACCTTCCCGCGAATGACATTTATGTCACTGAAGAACGCTGCCGCGTCCCGGTCCACCGGAGCATTGTAGACGTTATAGGGCACCCCCAGCTGCACAATCCGGCCGGCGCGCATCAACGCGATTTCATCCGCCATACGCATCGCTTCATCGGGTTCATGGGTGACGAGCACGACAGCTGCACCCTCATCCTTGAGGATTTCAAGCGTTTCGTCACGGATTCCGTCACGTAGGCGGTTATCCAGCCCTGAGAACGGCTCATCCATCAGCATGATCTTCGGCCGCGGTGCGATCGCCCGAGCCAGCGCGACACGCTGCTGCTCACCGCCGGACAGCTCATGGGGAAAACGGTTGGCGTGCCCCTTCATCCGCACGCGGTCCAGAACATCGCCCGCCTCAGCGAGTCTGGATGCCTTTGGGCCACGCAGGCCAAACGCAACGTTATCGACGACGCTCAGATGCGGAAATAGCGCGTAATCCTGAAAGATTAACCCGATTGGCCGAGCCTCCGGCGGTATACTGACACTGCCGTCGCAGACCAGTTTTCCGTCAACCAGAACCCGGCCCGAATCCTGACGATCCACACCGGCGACACAGCGTAGCGTCGTCGACTTGCCACATCCCGACGGCCCAAGAAGACAGGTCACCTGCCCGGACATCACACGCAGCGAGACACCATCAACCACTGCACGCCCACCATAGTGACGAACCAGGTTCTGGACTTCCAATCGATGAACGTCGCCCGCCACGCCCCGCTCCACCTCAAACCTGATAAATTTGATCGGTCTTTCTGCGGATTACAACCCGGCGCGGCACGGCTATGCGTTCACAGCGTTACATTCACTCCTCCTCCGTCAAGGAGGATGTTCTGTCCGACAATGAAGCCGGCATACCGCGAACACAGAAAGGCGCAGGCTGCCCCAAATTCCTCGGACGTACCGTAGCGTCCGACCGGAATGGTCGCCGCGCGTCTGGCGCGCGCTTCCTCCAGAACGATTCCTTCCGCCTCGGCGACATCCCGGTCAAGCGCATCCGCCCTGTCAGTGGCATGAATTCCCGGCAGGAGGTTGTTGATCGTAACTCCTGACTTCGCGACCTGCCGGGATGTCCCGGCGACAAAGCCCGTTAGCCCGGCCCGGGCCGAATTGGAAAGACCGAGAACCGGAATCGGTGCCTTGACGGACTGGGAGGTAATGTTGACGACCCGCCCCCATCCCCGATCCATCATACCGGGAACCAACGCTTTCATAAGTGCGATAGGCGCCAGCATATTGGCGTCAAGCGCACGGATGAAGTCCTCGCGCTCCCACTCAGTCCATAGTCCCGGCGGTGGCCCTCCGGCATTGGTGACGAGAATGTCGATAGGACCGCAGTCATCCAACACATTATTCCTCCCGCTTTCAGACGTAATGTCGGCGGAAACCGTCGCAACCGCGACCCCGAATCGCTCCCGAATTGCCGCTCCGGAAGCTTTGAGGGTCCCGGCTTCCCGCGCATTCATCACTAGGTTGACGCCCGCCGCCGCCAACGCTTTCGCGCAGCCAAGACCCAACCCGCGCGACGAGGCGCACACCAACGCCGACTTACCCTTTATTCCCAGATCCACCGTTCATTCTCCAAAATCGAATTGGTCCGCCTGAAGAGCTATCACTCACCCGAAAGGACCTGAAGTGCTGAATGGACCGGTTCCGGGGCCAATTGCCCTTTCCGCGTGACAGTCCTATATGCGCACCGATGACAGATCGCATGTCAAACGTTGCCGAGGTTCCGCCCGAGATCGCCCGTCGGCGGACGTTCGCCATAATTTCCCACCCAGATGCAGGCAAGACCACGCTGACCGAGAAGTTCCTGCTGTATGGCGGCGCGATCCGCATGGCGGGTCATGTGCGCGCCAAAGGAGAGGCACGGAGAACGCGCTCGGATTACCTGGCCATAGAGAAAAACCGGGGTATCAGCGTTAGTGCTTCGGCGATGTCCTTCGATTACGGTTCCTACCGTTTCAATCTGGTCGATACTCCCGGTCACAGCGACTTTTCCGAAGATACGTATCGGACACTTACAGCCGTCGATAGCGCAGTCATGGTGATTGACGGCGCCAAAGGCGTTGAAAGCCAAACGCGAAAACTCTTCGAGGTCTGCCGTCTCCGCGACCTGCCGATCCTGACATTCTGCAACAAGATGGATCGGGAAAGCCGGGATATTTTCGAGATCATTGACGAGATTCAGGAGACACTCGCGATTGACGTAACGCCAGCTTCATGGCCAATCGGGACCGGGCAGGACTTCATGGGCTGTTACGACCTGCTGAACGACCGTCTGGAACTCATGGACCGCGCCGACCGAAACACGGTTGCCGAATCGATCGCGATCGAAGGCCTCGCCGATCCGAAACTTGCCGAACATGTGCCTTCCAGGCTGATTGGAACGCTACGGGAAGAACTGGAACTGGCCCGGGCGCTTATGCAGCCCTTCGACATGCGGACGTTCCATGACGGCGCGTTGACGCCGATCTGGTTCGGCTCCGCGATCAATTCGCTCGGTGTCAAGGAGCTTATGGACGGAATCGGTCGGTTCGGCCCCATTCCCCAGCCGCAAAGCGCCCTACCACGCCAGGTGGCTCCCGAGGAACGGAAGGTATCCGGATTTGTGTTCAAGGTGCAGGCGAATATGGATCCACGGCACCGCGACCGAGTTGCCTTCGTTCGCATGGCCAGCGGTCATTTCAGGCGAAATATGAAGTTGGTGCATGTCCGGACGGAAAAACCCATGACAATAGGTAATCCGGTTCTGTTTCTCGCTTCGGACCGCGAACTGGCGGAAGAGGCGTGGGCGGGAGACATCATCGGCATTCCCAACCATGGTCAGCTGCGCATTGGCGACACGCTCACCGAAGGCGAGTTGATCAGGGTCACTGGCATTCCGTCATTCGCGCCCGAACTGCTCAAGGGTATCCGCGCCTCGGATCCGCTCAAAGCGAAGCATCTTGAGAAAGCGTTGATGCAGTTTGCCGAAGAGGGGGCCGCAAAGGTTTTCAGGCCAATGATCGGCTCCGGTTTCATTGTGGGTGTGGTTGGGTCGCTTCAGTTCGACGTATTGGCGAGTCGCATCAAGCTGGAATACAGATTGCCGGTGAGTTTCGACTCCCTCCAGTTCACCTCGGCACGTTGGGTCAACGGACCCCGAACGACCGTCGAGCGGTTCGTGGAAGCCAATAAACAGCACATAGGCCATGACCATGACGGTGACGTCGTATACCTCACGCGCCTTCAATGGGACATTGACCGCGTCGAGCGTGACTACCCGGACGTGATCCTCAACCCCACCAAGGAGATGATGGCCTAGATCCCGGTTTCCGGTTGACCAACGGAATGTATGGCCAGCGGCGCGTTCCAAATTCGTACGAACAGGCTCCGTCCGTTGGGGAAAGCCCGGTCATGCCTGACCCTGGCCAGAAGATCCGCGCTATCCACAGCCAGCCCCCGAACCGGCGCACCGCCGAACAGGCCCCGCCTGCGGTCTTCGCCCCGCACCATGTTGGCAATGATAGCGCGGGTGTGAGCATGACTCCAAGGCGTTCATGGCGTCCGTGACAACATTGTCCGTCAACGAGGTGTCAAGCTGAAGTCCAGCCTTGGCGTTAGTGTAACGGTTTCGTCTCGCAGGTGTCCCGAACGATGGGGAACTGGGCCCCCGGCGCTGTCCACCGGCTGATGGACGAATCCGTTGTCGCAGGAATCACCTTGGACCGCACGCCGCAACATGGAAAACGGAATAGCCAGCCCAAAAATCAACGCGCACCGGTCACCGGGGACAATGAAATGGTCCTGCATTCGCGACAGGGGCGCTTGCAGAGCGGCTCTGGCGCCACTATGATCAAATCATGTCAGAGGCCATCGCGTTCGACACCCACCGCTTCGTCAAGCGGCTGACCGACTCCGGCTTCACCGAACGGCAGGCCGAGACGCTTGCCGAAGAGCATGTCGCCCTGATCAACGCCAACCTCGCCACCAAGGTCGATGTCGCGGAGATCAAGGCCGACATCGAGGCGCTGCGGCAGCAGACGAAGGCCGACATCGAGGCGCTGAGGCAGCAGACGAAAGCCGACATCGAGGCGCTGCGGCAGCAGACGAAGGCCGACATCGCGAAGGTCGGGGGGCGTATCGAGGAGGCGAAGTCCGAGATCCTCAAGTGGATCTTCGGTGCGCTGGTCGCCCAAGGCGGACTGATCGTCGCTCTCGTCAAGCTCCTGTAAGAGCTGCCGGACGGAAGCGAATCATGGCCCTGTCCCCGTGCGTCACTTGACTTCAGACATTTGCGCCCGGTCGTGATTTGCGGACCTCTATATCGCTGGCGTTTGCGGTGGTTCCTTCCGCAAACCCGAATGTAGTGCCCTTTAGTGATATTTTCCCTGCGGTTCCTGGAGATCCGCTGTAGATCCTCCAGATCGTGTTCGTTCGCGGGAAACCCCTCGGTGAGAACCGTACCAAGGTGCAGATCGTCACCTCCATCCGCGATGGCGCCAGGATCCGCCAGCGGGTTGTCCGTCATGTCGGCACCGCCACCTCGGAGGCCCAGCTCGACCAGCTGATGTCCCTGGGGCGGCGCCGTCGTCCGGTTGGGGCGGTCCGGGCCGCCCGAATTCCGTCATCGCGCCGTAGCGCCCCTTGCACGCGGTCTGGGGAGCCGTCGGTCCCGCATCTTGTCCGTTTTTCAACAAAACTGCCTTTCCCCGCTCAACTCCAAGGCCCATATCGTTAAAGGCGGAGCATCCATGTTTCGCGTCAAGCCCGGATCCGGGCTTTTTCCTTCGGTCTGCGGGCCTCCGGATCCGGGTTCCGCGCACCGCTTTCCACCGGCGGTGCCGTGCGGGCATGCCAGGACAGTCCGGCCACGGTGCCGTGAACGGCCATTGATCCGTTCCGGGCCCGGCCGGGCGGTCCGCCCGGCGCCGGACGTCAGCCGGCGGCGGGCGCCGACCTATCCTCCCACATGCGCCAGTCGCGCGGAAGGACGTTCGCGGTCACGATCAGCCTGCGCATGACGGCCACCACGGCGACCCTGGGTGCCTTGCCCTTTCCCGGAGCCGGCCGTAGAGGGCCGACATCCCGGAATCGGACGTGCAGGCCGCCATCGCCGCCATGCGAGGCACGTCCCTGGGCCGCCGCCGTCCGCCGCCGATGTGGCGCCCGCCCTTCAGGGTGCCGCTGTCACGCGCGAAGGGCGCGACGCCGCCCGGGGCGGCGGCCTGGCGGCTGGCGATGGTGCCCGGCCCGCCCATCCAGGCGACCGGGGACGCCGCCGTGACCGGGCCGATGCCCGGCACGGAGGTCAGGATGCGGTGGCTCTCCGCGAGATCCGCGGAGCTCCGGACAAGCCGCTCGATCCGCCGGTCATACCCGCTGACGGCGGCGGCCGGTTCCTCCAGATGCCCTCGGCGCGTCGGTCGTCCACCCCGACATCGGGGAGGTGCTGCCGCTGGCGCCGGAGCCGATACGAAAGGAGGACGGATCCAGGAGGAACGCCGCGAAGCGGCTTCTGGAGGATCTCCGCCGGGAGCACCCGCACATGAAGGCCGACCGTCGTGGAGGACGGTCTGTCATCCAACGGGCCACACGTCAGGCCGCGTGAGCGGAAAAGGATTTCCGCTTCATGCCCGGGGGGAGGCCGGGCGGCCACGGGCCGCTGTCCGGCCGGTTCGGGGCCGGCGAAACCCGGGAGACATGGGAGAGGCGCGACGGGAAGACCGGCACCGTCCAGCGGTCCGGGTGGAACCGCGGCCTGCCGCCCGACGGTGCCGGTTTCGAACTCAAGGCCAGCATGCCCGGATACGGGGAGACCAGGACGTTCCCGTGGGCCACCGACCTCCCGCCGGGCCGGGACATGGTGATGTCCGTCATGCGGTGCGGCCGCCGCAGGTGGGCGACCGGGAACGGGACGTTCCAGACACTGAAGGCGCGGGACCCTTACAGATCCGGACACAGTTTCGGGCACGGCCATCTGGCGGACGTCTTCATGACGCTCGCCATGCTCGCCTTCCTGACCGCCCGGGTGCAGCATCACTGCCGCGCGCTGTCCGGCAGGGCGCGGCGGCCCCGGAAGCGCAGCCCCTGCCTGTGGAACAGGCTGCGCAGCCTGTCCCGGACCTTCGTCATCCCGGACTGGCGGGCCCTGTATCCCGCCATGTCCGGGCAGATGGGGAAACCCGGACCCTCCGGAACACTCCCCCACGGCCCGTAGCCGCCCGGACCACGCCCGAACCGCCACGATCCCGCCCTTCGCCGATACCCAGTTTCCGGAACCGGGCAGCCGTCCGGCCATCAGTCGTGCGCACCCGGAACCGGGCAGCCGCCCGGCATCCGGGCGCCGCGGCCGACGCCGCCTTCGGCGCGGACACGGCCGCCGGAACGGCGTGGTCCGGGAGGTGGCGGCACGTCCCGCCCCACGATCCCGGGGGCGTCGGCAGGGTGACCGGCGCCATGCGCCACCTGCTTCGGAAGGGAAAGGGGGCCGACGACGTCCGGAGGGAGCCGGGCTACTTCCGCAGCAACCGCCGCCGCATGGAGTGCGCGGACGCCGCCGACGCGGGCCACCCGATCGGATCGGGCTCCGTGGAATCCGCAAACAGGGTCCTGGTGACGGCCCGGATGAAGCGATCGGGGCAGGGCCGGGGCCGCGACGGCGCCCGGGGCGTCCTGACCTTCCGGTCGTCCCCGGGTCCGGACGCCTCCACCGGGCCTGGGCCGCGCCGGTCCCGGGCACGGGCCGCCACGGCGGCTGGAAGCCGCAACCCGCCAACGGCAGCCGCCCGGTGGAGCGCATCGCGCGCGCCGCGTGATTCGCGGGCAGAACATCAGTGGTTCAAAAAGTGAACCATACGAGAATCGCACCCTTCACGACAGGGGCGCTTGCAGAGCGGCTCTGGCGCCACTATGATCAAATCATGTCAGAGGCCATCGCGTTCGACACCCACCGCTTCGTCAAGCGGCTGACCGACTCCGGCTTCACCGAACGGCAGGCCGAGACGCTTGCCGAAGAGCATGTCGCCCTGATCAACGCCAACCTCGCCACCAAGGTCGATGTCGCGGAGATCAAGGCCGACATCGAGGCGCTGCGGCAGCAGACGAAGGCCGACATCGAGGCGCTGAGGCAGCAGACGAAAGCCGACATCGAGGCGCTGAGGCAGCAGACGAAAGCCGACATCGAGGCGCTGCGGCAGCAGACGAAGGCCGACATCGCGAAGGTCGGGGGGCGTATCGAGGAGGCGAAGTCCGAGATCCTCAAGTGGATCTTCGGTGCGCTGGTCGCCCAAGGCGGACTGATCGTCGCTCTCGTCAAGCTCCTGTAAGAGCTGCCGGACGGAAGCGAATCATGGCCCTGTCCCCGTGCGTCACCGACAGATCCGGATCATCACCCATGACAGATACCGCATGGTGGGATAGCCGTCGGCACGGATCCGGCCATGCGGCGGACGGTGAATCAGGCCAGGAAGCCCCGTCCAGTTCAGTTCAGCGAGTATAAACCAAACTGTTCAGACGGCGGGGTTCCGTCGAATGGGGTGTAGCCCAGATTTTTTTGACAATCGACTTGTCTAGCCGGTTCGCACTGGCCGGAAGCGACCGGAAATCACCATTTTGCTGGCAAAACGGAGGTGAAAACGATGCGGTACGAACCTGCGTCAAAAAAATCTGGGCTACACCCATGTCAAATGCCAGACCTTGACGAATGCCGGACGACCCCATAATTGTCAGGCAGTGTCGCGGCGGGCAATCCGGCCCGCCGGGCCGCAAAAGGAGACGTGGCTGGATCAGGCCACAATCCGAAAGGCACACATGACGTCATTCCACGAACTGGGTCTTGCCCCGGAAGTCCAGAAAGCCGTATCGGAAGCAGGTTACGAAACCCCTACCCCAATCCAGGCGGGGGCCATCCCCCCGGCACTCGAGGGCCGTGATGTACTCGGAATCGCACAGACAGGCACGGGCAAGACCGCCAGCTTCACGCTGCCGATGATCACCATGCTGGCGCGGGGCCGCGCCCGCGCAAGAATGCCCCGTAGCCTCGTTCTCTGCCCCACCCGTGAACTCGCGGCTCAGGTCGCCGAGAACTTCGAAACCTATTCCAGACACGTCAAACTCACCAAGGCGCTTCTGATCGGCGGAGTCAGCTTCAAGGCGCAGGACGAACTCATCGACAAGGGTGTAAGCGTATTGATCGCCACGCCCGGACGCCTTCTTGACCATTTCGAGCGCGGCAAACTCCTTCTCAACGGCGTGCAGGTAATGGTGGTCGACGAAGCCGACCGGATGCTCGATATGGGGTTCATCCCTGACATCGAACGCATTTTCTCGCTGACGCCGTTCACCCGCCAGACGCTGTTCTTCAGCGCCACCATGGCACCGGAAATCGAGAGAATCACCAACACCTTCCTGTCAAATCCGGCTAAGATCGAAGTGGCACGGCGGGCAACGGCCTCCGAAACGATTGAACAGGCGGCGATAATGTTCCAGGCCTCCTGCCGGGATCTCGCGCCAAGGGAAAAAAGGGCGGCCCTACGTTCGGTCATCAAGGCCGAGGGCGAAGGCTGCACCAACGCGATCATATTCTGCAATCGGAAAACCGACGTCGACATTCTCGCTGGTTCCCTCAAGAAACACGGGTTCGAAGCAGCTCCGATCCACGGAGACCTCGATCAATCCCAGCGAACCAGAACGCTCGACGCCTTTCGTGACAGTTCACTGAAACTGCTGGTCGCCTCGGATGTCGCGGCCCGCGGTCTGGACATACTGTCCGTAAGCCATGTCTTCAATTTCGATGTGCCGGTCAATGCCGAGGATTACGTACATCGTATCGGTCGAACCGGACGCGCGGGGCGCGAGGGTAAGGCGATCACGATCTGTGAACCGAGGCACGAGAAGGCGCTGGATGCCATCGAGCGCCTCATCGGGAAAAAGATTCCCCGCATCAAGGCGAACGGAACGAACGCGGATTCGGTCAGGCAGTCCGCACCCGACATGACCGACGAGCCAAAATCCGCCAGACGCCGTTCGCGCCGCCGCCGAAATGAATCCCCGCGCGGAAAACCGCACGGCATTCCGGCCGAGGAAAATGTCGTCGGCCTGGGGACGCACCCACCCCAGTTCATCGCCATGAGTTTTGACGAACGGCTGGCGATCTAGTGTTCGGGCGCACCACACGTCCCAATTCTGGACCTGGCCCGTAGAGCATATCCTGACACATCACGGGCCGACGATGCGGTAAGCGGCGACCAATGCATCCAACCGATTCATCTCCAGACCGGGAAATGCGGCCTCCCTTCAGCCCGCCCGATCTATCGCCACGGTGACCTCAGGTCTCTTACCGATCTCCGCCATCGCCGTCTTCCGGGCCGCCGAACGAACCAGAGCGTCCACCGCCTCGTCGTCCGTGAGAACCGACCGTTTCTGACGGCTGAGGACACCCATCAGAGCACGGTCCAGCACTTCATCGAGTGGCTCGCCTGACCGGCCAGTCCGCGCCACCCCCCTAGTCTCGCTCCACGTTCCGACCTTCTCGCCGTCATCCCCGATCCGCACATCCACGTACACATGGCCATTGAGCGCCATCCGGATCCGGTCCCGCACAACGAATGCCTGCGAATCAACCAGAACCGAGCCGTCAAGATAGGTTCGTCCCACCTCTATCCGTTCGATCACGTCGGGCGAACTTCCGGAAATGTCCACGACAACGCCGTTGGTCGCCACGACGGCGGAACGCCCTCCCCTCTCGGCCAGACTGGCGTGACTGCGCAGCATCCGGTGTTCCCCATGCATGGGAATCACCATTTCAGGATCAACGAGCGCATGCATCTCCTCCAGATCCGGTCCGTTCGCATGACCCGAGACATGGTACCGATCAGTGGCATCGCCGATCACCTCCACGCCCTTCTCACTGAAGCGGTTCATGATGCGGATCACATCGCGTTCGTTGCCCGGAATCGTCTTGGAGGAAAACAGGAACGTATCACCTTCCTTCAATTCGAAACCAAGATATTTTCCTTGGCTTAGCTTGGCGGTCGCCGCGCGGCGCTCGCCCTGGCTACCGGTCACGAGAAGAAGCAGGTGTTCCCTCGGAATGTCCACGGCGACCTCCGGATCCACAACTCCCGGAAACCGCTCGAGAACCCCAGCCGTCCTCGCGGCCCCAACCATTCGCCGCATCGCCCGACCCAGGAGCACCACGGATCGCCCCGCTTTATGACCGGCTTCGGCCAAGGTCTTGAGGCGCGCGAGGTTTGATGCGAAAGTCGTGACTGCCACCATCCCCGTGGACGCGGACATAAGATCCTCGACCTCCCTGACGATGCTCGCCTCCGAACGGCCGGGATTCGGGGAAAGGACATTCGTGGAATCGCATACCAGCGCGCGCACTCCGGATGCCGCCACCTCTTTCCATAATGAGCGGTCAAAGGGATCTCCCAGCACCGGCGTCCCGTCCAGCTTGAAATCGCCGGTATGAAGAACCCGGCCGGCAGGCGTATCGATCACCAGCGCGGAACTTTCGGGAATCGAATGCGATACCGGCAGCATTCCCACATTGAACGGCCCCGCCCGCACCGTTTCCGGCCAGGTCGAGACCGTCATGACCGTCTCCGGAGAGATTCCGCATTCCTCAAGCTTCATCCGCGCGATACCGGCCGTGAACGCACGGGCATGGATCGGTGCCCGAAGGCTCTCCCAGAGATGCCCCAGGGCACCGACGTGATCCTCATGCGCATGGGTGACGAATATCCCCTCAATCCGGTCCCTGCGCTCCACCAACCATCCGATATCGGGAAGGATCAGACCGACCCCCGGGGTCGTGTCCATATCAGGAAACGTAACGCCGAGATCCGCCACGATCAGCCGCTCCTGACCTTCAGGCCCGTATCCGTAGACGTAGCAGTTCATCCCCACTTCACCCGCACCTCCAAGCGGGAGGTATATCAATCTGTCCTTCGCCATGCCCTATATATTTTCCCTGTTGTAACGGTGGATTACGGTAAGTCCGTGAATCGTCAGGTCCTCCTCGATCAGGTCAAAGAGCACGTCACCCTGCGCAAACAATGGGGCGAGGCCCCCGGTGCCAATGACCCGCATACCGGTTCTGTACTCGTCCTTGATCCGGGCTGTGATCTCCTGTACCAACCCGACATAACCCCAGAATACTCCCGCCTGCATGCATGCGACCGTATTCGTGCCGATGACCTGCCGTGGCCTTGTCACATCCACATGCGGAAGGGCCGCAGCGGCGGCGTGAAGCGCTTCCAGACTGAGGTTTACCCCCGGTGCGATCACACCGCCCACATAGGCACCGTCATCGGCGACAACATCGAAAGTCGTTGCGGTGCCGAAATCCACGACGATCAGGTCACCGCCGTGCCGGTCGAACGCCCCGGCCGCGTTCACCAGACGGTCAGGCCCGACAATGGTTCCCTCGTCGATCCGTGGCGCCACTGGCAGGAGGCAATCCGGCCTGCCGACCACATAGGGTCGGGTATCGAAATAGTTCGCGCAGAGCAGCCGCAGATTGTAGACGACGCGCGGTACCGTCGAGGAAACGATAACCTCGTCAATCTCCATCGGCACACCCAGACGTCCGAGAAGCGTCGAGAACCAGACATAGTATTGGTCCGCGGTACGTTGGTGTGCGGTCATGGTGCGGAACGTGGCGCGAAACTCGCTTCCGTCCCAGACCGCGAAGACAGTGTTGGTGTTACCACAGTCGATGCAGAGGAGCATTGCACCCTTCCTCAGAAATGAACGTCCGCGGCGGCGATGACGCGGTATGCTTCCGGTGTTCTAAGTACGAGAGCGCCCGACCGGTCGATTGTCTCGAACACCCCGGTGATGTTCTCTAACGGAGTACGCGCGGTGATCGTCCGCCCAAGCCCCGCGGCCCGCGTCAGCCACGTTTCGCGAACCGGAGCGAAACCACGTTCCGCGAACCTGCGTTCCCAGGTTGCGAAGGCCGGAGCGAGAGCCGCGAGAAGCTCCGCCGGACTTACCGCCTGTCCGGTAGCACCGGCAAGGGACACCGGTCTCAAAGCGTCCGCGGCCATATCCGCGGCCGCTGGAGCGTCCGCCAGGTTCACGCCAATCCCGATCGCCAGATGCCGAGCGGCGGCTCCCTGGCCAACGCTTTCCAGAAGTATGCCCGCCAGCTTGCCCCCATGGAGAAGCATGTCATTCGGCCACTTCAGCGCGAATGGACCATCTCTCCCAACAACCGCCACAAGCGCGTCGAACAGCGCCAGCCCGGCGACGAATCCATATAGCGCGGACATGCTGGACACTCCCTTCGGAGATAACAGCAGCGTCGCACCGAAATTTCCCTCAAGGGACACCCAGCCGCGTCCGCGCCGGCCGCGCGGCGAAGTCTGGCGCAGAGCGAGAATCCAGGTCGGCGAATCCATGTAAGGAACCCGCCGCGCCGCTTCCTCGTTTGTGCTGTCGGTCTCGGTCAGGATCACACGACCATAACCGGAGGGCCAGCCATGCCATGCCCGTTCAGTCGACAAGAGCCGTCGCCGCCGCCGCCGCCGGGCCTTCGATGCCGAAAAGGTTTATCACGCCGACAACCATGATCGCCGACGACGCCATGAGGAGCACCCATTGTGTCGGACCCATAGTACTGTCCAAGGTCCCGGCGTCCTCACCGAAATACATGTAGTATACGATCCGCAGGTAGTAGAAAGCGCCGATGACGCTGGCGATCGCCCCGGCGACCGCCAGCCACGCCATATCGGCCCGAACCGCCGCCTGAAGCACGTAGAACTTGCCGAAAAACCCGACCAGCGGCGGTACGCCGGCGAGGCTAAACATCAGGACCAGAATCGCGAGCGCCTTCAGTGGCTCCTGTCTGGAATGGAGACTCAACGCGCCTATATCGGTCACCGCCTGCCCGTCCCGCTCCATCGACAGGATGAACGCGAAGGTTCCGACATTCATCGTGACATAGATCGCCATATAAACGAGCATCGCCTGAACACCGAAAACCGTGCCGCTGGCAAGACCCATGAGCGCGAATCCCATGTGCGCGATGGACGAGTAAGCCATAAGGCGCTTGATGTCCCTTTGGCCAATCGCGGCGAACGCGCCAAGAAACATGGACGCTACCGACAGGAAGGCGACGATCTGGGTCCAGTCGGCGACCGCGCCGCCGAAGGCGTCATGCACAACCCGAGCGAGCAGCCCCATGGCCGCCATCTTGGGCGCGGTTGAAAAGAATGCGGTGACCGGCGTCGGGGAACCTTCGTAAACGTCGGGGGTCCACATATGGAACGGCACCGCCGACACCTTGAAGGCAAGACCGCTAAGGATGGACGCAAGCCCGAAGAGCAGGCCAAGCGGCGTTCCCTCCGACGCCGCCCGGACAATGCCCTCGAACCCCGTCGTGCCTGCGAAACCATAGGTCAGCGAAGCACCGTAAAGCAGTAACCCGGAACCAAGGGCGCCAAGCACGAAATATTTCAGGCCCGCCTCAGTCGATCTCACGCTATCACGGTGCAGGCCAGCCACAACGTAAAGCGACAGCGACTGGAGCTCGAGTCCCATGTAGAGCACGATGAGATCCCCCGCCGACACCATCACCATCATGCCACAGACAGCGAACGCGACAAGCAGCGGGTACTCGAAACTCAGCAGCCCGCGCCTCACCATGTAACCCTCGCCCATGACAAGGACCGAGGCCGCGGATACAAGGATCACCACTTTCGCGAAGCGCGCGAACGCATCATCCACGAACATGCCGCCAAAAGCCGCGTTCGCGCCCTGTCCGACCGAACCGATCCATACCGCCAGCGCGATGAACGCGGCGGATGTCGCCCATAGTATCATGGGGGCCAGTCTGTCCTGGCCACCGTAGACGCCGACCATGAGCGCCATCATGGCGGTGACGGCGAGGATGATCTCGGGCAGAAGGATCAGAAAGTCGGATTGGATCATGTCAACGGCCCGTGCTTTCGGCAACCCGGAGCGGGCGTTCCGACCATTCAGCGACAGCCGCATCGTGTCCGGCCACAAGTGCCTGTACGGACGGACCGATAATGTCGGTCACCAGGCTTGGGTAGACACCTAGCAGAAGCGTCATGGCCACCAGAGGAGTGAAGACCAGGCGCTCGCGCCAGCTGAGATCCGTGATCGACTTCAGCGCTTCCCGAACCAGTTCCCCCATCATCACGCGGCGATAGAGCCAGAGAGCGTAGGCCGCGCTCAGGATCACACCTGTCGCCGCCAGGGCCGCGACCCATGTATTGGCCTGGAAGATGCCTATCAGCGTCAGGAACTCACCGATGAACCCGGATGTGCCGGGCAGGCCGACATTGGCCAAGGTGAACAGCATGAAGATCAGTGCGTAGGCCGGCATCCGGCTGACCAGACCGCCGTATGCATCGATCGCCCGGGTATGCATCCGGTCGTAGATCACGCCTACGCACAGGAACAGCGCTCCGGAAATGAAGCCGTGGCTGAGCATCTGGAAGATGGCGCCGTCGATCCCCTGCCGGTTCGCCGCGAAGATGCCCGCCGTGACATAGCCCATATGAGCGACCGAGGAATAGGCAATCAGCTTTTTCATATCCTCCTGGGCCAGAGCGACCAGAGAGGTGTAGACGATGGCGATGGCGCTCAGCCACAGCACCATCGGCGCAAACAGGTCGGACGCGACCGGAAACATCGGCAGGGAAAACCGCAGGAACCCATAGCCACCCATTTTCAGCAGGATCGCCGCCAGCACCACCGAACCTGCGGTCGGCGCCTGGACATGGGCGTCGGGCAGCCAGGTATGCACCGGCCACATCGGCATCTTGACCGCAAAGCTCGCGAAGAACGCGAGCCAGAGGAGCGTCTGAAGACCGCCCACGACATTGATTCCAAGTATCGGGAGACCGTCGGAAGCGAAACCATGTACGAGAAGCGCCCGGATATCCGTCGTTCCCGCATCCTGGTATATCGCGATCATCGCCACCAGCATCAGCACAGAACCGAGAAAAGTGTAGAGGAAGAACTTGAAGGCGGCATAGATGCGTTCCCTACCTCCCCAAATGCCGATGATCAGGAACATCGGAATCAGGCCACCCTCGAAAAACACGTAGAACAGCACGAGGTCGAGCGACGTGAAGACACCGATCATCAGCGTTTCCAGCGTCAGGAAAGCGATCATGTAATCCTTCACACGGTGCGTCACGCCCCAGCAGGCGATGACCGTAATCGGCATCAGGAAAGTGGTCAGAATCACGAACGGCATCGAAATGCCGTCAATACCCATCCTGTATTTCAGTCCCAGCAGCCACTCGCGTTCCTCCACGAACTGGAATCCGGTATCGCCGGGCTCGAAATTCGCGACCAGGAAAAGCGAGATGATGAATGTCACCGAGGTCGCGGTCAGCGCCAGCCATCTGGCATTCCGCCGGGCGGGTTCATCATCCCCCCGCAGGAACAGCGCCAGAATTCCCGCCGCCGCAATCGGCAGGAAAGTCACGATGGAGAGAACATTTTCCATCAGCCGGTCCCGCCGGCAAGCATCATCCACGTGACGAGGATCACGATCCCGACAACCATGGCAAAGGCATAGGTGAAGATATAGCCGGACTGCGCCCGAACCGTGACCGACGTCAGGAACGGAACGATACCCATCGCAAGGCCGTTTATGGTGCCGTCAATCACGCTACCGTCGCCGCGCCGCCACAGGACGCGGGCGATCGATCCCGCGGGACGCACGAACGCCACGTCGAACATCTCATCGAAATACCATTTGTTGCGCAGGAACAAATAGAGCGGGCGCTGGTTTTCGGCCAGTCTGCCCGGCAGATCCGGTCTACGGATATAAAACAGCCAGGCGGTGGCAAGTCCGAGCAGCATGGCGATGAACGGCGCGAGCTTCACCCAAATGGGCGCATGATGCGCCCGGTCCATCACATGGTTGTCCGGATGCGAGAACAAAGCCCCCTGCCCCGGCACCCATCCGGCGGCCTTTTGCGCATTGCCGGCATGGGTTCCACCGTCCGCGCCCCCAGCCTGTCCAAGGCCATCCGCGCCGTGACCGTCACCCGCGCCATGTTCCGCCCGGTCATGATGCGGGGGGATGCCAAAGAACCTGTCAACAGTCTCATGTTCGCCGAAGAACTGCCCAAACCAGACCACGCCGGCAAGGACTGCGCCCAGCGCAAGCGCCCCGAGAGGCACCAGCATGGTCCATGGACTTTCATGGGCATGTTCATGCGCCTGCCCGTCGCCACGCGGTGCGCCGTAAAAGGTCATGAACATCAATCGCCACGAATAGAAGCTCGTGAACACGGCAGCCACAACCAGGATCCAGAACGCGAAATCGGCGGCGCCCGTCTGCGCACCCCAGGCACTTTCGATGACCGCATCCTTGGAGAGAAAACCCGCGAAGCCGATATGCGTAAGAGGAACGCCGACGCCGGTAATGGCCAGTGTACCCACCATCATCGCAAGGAAAGTGTACGGAATCCTGTCTTTCAGGCCCCCGTAGTTCCTCATGTCCTGTTCATGATGCATCGCATGGATCACCGATCCCGCCCCGAGAAACAGCATTGCCTTGAAAAAAGCGTGGGTGAGCAGGTGAAACATGGCTGCCGAATAGACGCCGACGCCGGCGGCGACGAACATGTAGCCAAGCTGGGAGCAGGTTGAATAGGCGATCACCCGCTTGATATCGTTCTGGACCAACCCCACCGTAGCCGCGAAAAACGCGGTAAGCGCACCGATGTAGACGACGAAGGTCTTCGCCTGCGGCGCGAATTCCATCAGCGGCGACATGCGACAGACGAGGAACACACCCGCCGTCACCATTGTCGCCGCATGGATCAAAGCGGAGACTGGTGTTGGACCCTCCATCGCGTCCGGCAGCCAGGTGTGCAGGAACAGCTGGGCGGACTTTCCCATCGCACCGACAAACAGAAGGAAGGCTGCCAGATTGGCGGCGTTCCAGTCCGTCCAAAGGAAAGGGATCCGTGTCTCGGCCAGTTCCGGCGCCTTCTCGAAGATGACGTCCATGGATATCGAGTCGGTCAGCAGGAAGAGTACGAAAATGCCCAACGCGAACCCGAAATCCCCCACCCGATTGACCACGAACGCCTTGATCGCCGCGGAGTTGGCGCTGGACCTGCGAAAGTAAAATCCGATCAGGAGATACGAGGCGACACCAACACCCTCCCAGCCAAAAAACATCTGAACGAGGTTATCAGAGGTCACCAGCGCAAGCATCGCGAATGTGAAGAACGACAGATAGGCGAAAAACCGCGGCCGGTAGCTCTCGCCTTCGCGGAAGTTGCCGTCGTTCGCCATGTAGCCGAAGCTGTAGAGGTGGACGAGCGCGGAAACCGTCGTCACCACAACCAGCATGATCGCGGTCAGCCGGTCCAGACGGATCGCCCAATCGGTTGCGAGGCTTCCCGATTCGATGAACCGCATAATGACGATCCGCCGGGTCTCGCCATCGAAATCTAGGAATACGGCCCAGCTCAGCAGGCAGGACAGGAAAAGCAGGCCTGTGGCGATCCATTGCGCGGCTGTCTCGCCGGTCAGCCTCCACCCAAAACCGCAGAGGATGGCGCCGACCAGGGGGGCGAGTACGATGGTGGCTTCCATGAACTCCTACCCCTTCATCACATTAACGTCCTCAACGTCGATCGTGCCCCGGTTACGGAAAAAACAGACCAGGATCGCGAGGCCGATGGCAGCCTCGGCCGCGGCGACGGTCAGAACGAACAGGGTGAATATCTGGCCGACCAGATCACCGAGGAAACTGGAAAAGGCGACAAGGTTGATGTTGACCGCAAGCAGGATCAACTCGATGGACATCAACAGGACGATAACGTTTTTCCGATTGAGAAATATCCCGAAAATCCCGATGACCAAAAGGGTCGCGGCAACGGTCAGATAATGCTCCAGACCGATCATTCGCGCTCTCCGAACGACACGGGCGAGGGCTGGCGGAACGTATGCCCGCGACGGGTCCGGCAGGGACCGCGCACTGGAGAGGGCTTGGCCCCGGATCGCCGGCGGCCGCCCGCCAAACCCCGGGAAACCCACCATTCTGTTCCCGGTCCCATTCCCCGAGACGGATACATGCCGTCCCAGGGCCCCACCGTTCCCGGACCTGCCGTCATGGGAGTCTCCACAGGCCCGTCACTTTTCGCGGACCGGTCATATCCCCTGCCCCGGCCTGACATCCCTGACCTGAAGTGCCGAAGCTGGATCACGGTAGATCTGGGCTATGATGTCCTGCCGCTTGATATTCACTCTATGCCTGAGGGTCAGCACGATCGCTCCTACCATCGCAACCAGCAGCACCAGACCGGCCAGCTGGAAAAGCAAGAGATAATCGTCATAGAGCAGCCTTCCGAGAGCCGCCGTGTTATGTGCCTCCGATACGGCCGGTGTCACTGCGGCACGAAGCCCGTCCGCGTGCTCTGAATACGTCCATGTCCCGATGACAAGCCCGAGTTCCATCAGGAGCACGACGCCGACCAGAAGCGCGAGGGGAAGGTATTGTGCCATTTCCGCTTTCAGTTCAGCGAAATCCACATCGAGCATCATGACCACGAACAGGAACAGTACAGCCACGGCACCCACGTAGACAATTATCAACAGCATCGCCACGAACTCGGCGCCCAGCAGCACGAACAGGCCGGCGGCGCTGAGGAACGCCAGTATCAGCCAGAGCACCGAATGCACCGGATTTCGGGCGGTCACAGTCAACAGGCCAGCGGAGACCGACACCGCCGAGAACACGTAGAAGGCGAAATCCGCGACTCCCAACGCTGTCACTCCCTCTCCTCGCCGTCACGCGCCTCGGACGCAAGCTGCATCGCCTTGGCCATGGCCGGTGCGCCACCGAACATTCCCGCAAGCGCGATCGTTTCGTCGATCTCCCGATCCGTCGCTCCGGCGATGCGCGCGTGGCGGACCGTCATCCTGATCTGTGGCTCCGCGTTGGCGCCGATGACGGTCAGTCCCATCAGCGTCAGCAGCAGTCTGGCCTTTGCGCTCAGCCCGTCAGGATTCAGCGTCTTTCCGAAAAAAGCCTCCATAACCTCCCTGGGCATGGTTGGCCACATTCTCTCGATGGCGGCGGGATCGACCCGCTCCATCGTCGGGACCATGGCTTTGGCCCAGTCGCTGCCAAGCCTGATCAGATCATCGAACGGATTTTTCGGGGTATCGGTCATCGGTAAGGTGCGTCCAGTTCGAGGTTGCGGGCGATCTCGGCCTCCCAGCGCTCACCGTTCTCCAGCAGCTTTTCCTTGGTGTAGAACAGCTCTTCCCGGGTTTCCGCGGCGAATTCGAAATTCGGGCCCTCTACGATCGCGTCGACCGGACAGGCTTCCTGACAGAAGCCGCAGTAAATGCATTTCGTCATGTCGATGTCATAGCGCGTCGTGCGGCGACTACCGTCCTCGCGCGGCTCGGCGTCTATGGTGATGGCCTGCGCCGGACAGATAGCCTCGCAGAGCTTGCAGGCGATGCAGCGTTCCTCACCGTTCGGATAGCGCCGAAGCGCGTGCTCACCACGGAACCTGGGGCTTAAGGGGCCTTTCTCATGCGGGTAATTCACCGTCGCTTTCGGTGCCAGAAAATACCTCATTCCAAGGGTGAATCCCTTGAGAAAGTCCCATAGCAGGAAGTATTTCCCTGCGCGGATCCAGTCGATCTGGCTCATACGGGCGCTCCTATCGCACGGCCGGAACGTACGCCAGCGCACCATACGCATCCAATTCCGTCCCGCGATCCGAATCCGCGCCCGGGACAGCCATATCCCGGATCCGGCCGCTCCGGACCCGTGGTTCTCCGCATGACCCAGTCTCCAAGTGTCTAGCCTCCAAATGTCCAGCGCGCGTAAGCGCCGGCGAAAGCGCCGAAATGCGCGAAAAACGCCACGATCACGACCCAGGCGATCGACGTCGGCAGAAACACCTTCCATCCCAGCCGCATAAGCTGGTCATAGCGATAGCGCGGTACGATCGCTTTCACCATCGCGAAGAGGAAAAAGAAGAACACCATCTTCGCCACCATCCACAGCGGACTGTCGGCCAGCCACGGGATCGGCGAAAGCCAGCCGCCAAAGAAAAGAAGGCTGATCAGGGCGCACATCAGGAAGATGGCGATGTATTCCCCCGCCATGAACAGCAGGAACGGCGTCGATGAGTATTCGACCTGATATCCCGCCACAAGCTCCGATTCCGCCTCCGGCAGATCGAACGGCGGACGGTTGGTCTCGGCGAGGGCGCTGACGAAGAACAGCACCACCATCGGGAAGTGCGGCAGCCAGTACCAACTGAACAGCCCATAGGCACCGTCCTGCGCGCGCACGATATCGCCGAGATTAAGCGAACCGGTGGAAATTATGACCCCGACGATGATGAAGCCTATGGAAACCTCGTAACTGATCATCTGCGCGGCCGATCTGAGCGATCCCAGGAAAGGATATTTGGAATTTGACGCCCAGCCTCCCATGATCACGCCGTAGACCTCGAGTGAGGAAATCGCGAATACATACAGAACGGCGACGTTTATGTTGGCCAGAACCCAGGTATCGCTGAAGGGAATGACCGCCCAGGCGACCAGCGCGAGCGTGAAGGAAACCAGGGGAGCCAGCATGAAGACCGCCCGATCCGCTCCCGCGGGAACCACAACTTCCTTGACCACGTATTTCAGCACATCGGCCACCGACTGCAGCAGCCCGTATGCACCTACGACGTTGGGTCCCCTGCGCAACTGAACGGCGGCCCAGATCTTGCGGTCACCGTAGACCAGAAAGAGCAGCGAAATCATCACGAAACCGATCATCAGCAGGCACTGGGCGGCGATGATCAGGGCGATGCCCAGACCCGAGGAAAGGAAGTCAGTCATGGTTCCTCGTACGTGCGGTGCGCCGCCATCCGGTCTCCGGCAGACCCAGCATTATCGCATGCCATCCGGTGTAAACCGCATTCAGACCAGAAATGCCAGTCTTCCACCGGGGAACTGCGGGCGTATCCCCTGACGGAATGGGATCCGGCCTGCGGAACGGTATGGGAGACCGCCGGGCAAAAGACTCCGGGGAACGAATGGGATCGCGGAGAGGTCAGGCTCTCGCTACGTTTGGACGGCAACCCACGGACGGGTGGTGTCGGTGGCCTACGGCTTCTGCGGTGGCGGGTCATCGGCGTCACTCCGCCGCGACCGGAATTCCGGTGCGGGCGCGGGAGGACAGTTCAGCCATCAGCGCCGAAGCACGGGCGATCGGATTGGTCAGGTAGAAATCCTTGACCGCGTTGCGGAAATCGGCGTCGCCCGGACGTTCAGGCGGTATGGGCTTCCACTCGTTCTCGGGAACCTGGTCGATCGCCGCCAGAACCGGAACCTCCTCCACGAGCTGCCCGCGTAGCTGCGCCAGCGTATCATAGGGCAGCGCCTCACCGAGTGTGGCGCTGAGCGCCCGCAGGATAGCCCAGTTTTCCTTGGCCTCGCCGGGCGGGTGGTTCGCCCTCAGCGCCAGCTGCGGTCGTCCTTCGGTATTGACGAAAAGCCCGTTCTCCTCGGTATAGGCGGCGGCCGGAAGGATGATGTCCGCCTGATGGGCGCCCCGGTCACCGTGACTGCCCTGGTAGATGACGGTCGGTCCGGAAGGAATTTCGACCTCGTCCGCGCCGAGACTGTAGACCGCGCTCGCACCGTCAAGGGCGGCGGCGAGGCCACCTTCGGTGACACAGCCGACGTCCAGCGCACCGACGCGCGCGGCGGCCGTGTGCAGCACAAGCAGCCTGGCCGACGATGCTCCGGCAATCCCCATGACCTGACTCAGAACCGCTTCGCCGTCGTCGCCTGTCAGCGCCCCCTGGCCAACGATGACAAGATCCGGGACCGGATATCCGCCGGAACCGGCCTCATCCGCCATTCTGAACAATGCCTCGCGCCCGTTTCCGAGATGTGTGTGGCCGTAGGTCAGATCGACCGCCTCACCGATCAGCGACACATCGGCGCCGGAAAGCCACGCCTTACGGATCCGCGCGTTGAGAACAGGAGCCTCATCCCGCGGGTTCGTGCCGACCAACAGGATCGACCTGGCCGTATCGATATCCTCAATGGAAGCGGTTCCCACATAGGCTGATCGGTTTCCCGCCGGCAGCCTGGCCCCATCGGTACGGCACTCAACGGAACCTCCATCACGCTCAACCAGCTTCCTCAGCGCAAAAGCCGCCTCGACCGGCGCGAGGTCGCCGACAAGCCCGGTCACCTTGCCGCCCTTCATGGCCTCCGCAGCCCGGGCAAGGGCCTCCGCCCACGGGGCCGGCCTGAGCTTACCGTTCTCGCGGATATAAGGACGATCCAGACGCTGCCGTCGGAGACCGTCCCAGACGAAGCGTGTCTTGTCGGAAATCCACTCCTCGTTCACACCGTCATTGTTGCGCGGCAGGAACCGCATGACCTCACGTCCCTTGCAATCGACGCGGATATTCGATCCCAGCGCGTCCATCACGTCGATCGATTCGGTCTTGGTCAGCTCCCAGGGGCGGGCCGTGAACGCGTATGGTTTGCTGGTGAGCGCCCCTACCGGACAGAGATCGATGATGTTTCCCTGAAGGTTTGAACTGAGCGTCTCGCCGAGATAGGACGTTATCTCCGCGTCCTCTCCCCGGCCCGTCTGGCCCATCTGCGAGCTTCCCGCAACTTCGGTGGTGAACCGAACGCAGCGGGTGCAGGAAATGCAGCGCGTCATGTGGGTTTCCACCAGCGGCCCGAGATCCAGGTCGTCGACGGCGCGCTTCGGCTCACGGAACCGGCTGAAGTCGACTCCGTAGGCCATGGCCTGGTCCTGCAGGTCACATTCGCCGCCCTGATCACAGATCGGGCAGTCAAGGGGATGGTTTATAAGCAGGAATTCCATCACGCCTTCACGCGCTTTCCTGACCATTGGGGATCTGGTCCTTACCTGGGGAGGCTGGCCATCCGGTCCCGGTCGCAGGTCGCGCACCTGCATCCCGCAGCTGGCGGCTGGCTTCATCGGTCCGCCGACAACCTCGACAAGACACATCCTGCAGTTCCCGGCGATGGACAGCCGTTCATGATAGCAGAACCGCGGCACCTCTATCCCGACCTGCTCGCAGGCCTGGATGAGCGTCATCGCGCCGTCGACAATGACTTCCTGACCGTCAATGATAATGGTCCGCAAATCACTCATGGCGGGTCCTGCTGCTCGCGGGCGCTCGTGCACCGCACCGCACATCGTATTGCTCTATCTCGCGCGCAGAATCCAGCCTGTCAGCGAGTTTTTGTTGATTTCCTCACGTCCGAGGCGACAGTAACTCCCGGCATCTCCCTCGGTCACGCCATGTTCCTCCAGATAGGCGTCGCGCATACCAGTCAGCCGCGCCTTCGCCTCCGGGCTCCTGCGCATCCTGTCGAGATCCCCGCGGGTGTAGCCAAGTGAGAACACGTAGTTTCTCAGTTCGTGAAGGCGACGGATAACCCGAAACATCCGAGATGATATCGTCGGGCAGTTCTTCCGAATCGCGTCACCGATAGCCGCGGCCAGGAACTCGTGCTGTACCCGCTGGTTGTCCTCAAGAGGTGGCAGCTCCTTACCGGCAAATGCCGCGGCGGGAACCAGAAGGACCACGACAATACATCTCAGGGTACCGTCAAGCCGCATTTTCCGGCCCCTCACCATCTCTCTCGACACCCAACGCTTCCAGCCGACCGGACACGGGCTGGAGTCCATATGTCCTTCCAGCCTAAGGCGAACCTCCATAGGGAACCATCAACGCTGAATACATCTTCCGTCCAGCGTCACCGTGTCGGTCTCACCGTCGACCGGCAGTTCCGCGATCGGCTGATCGGGCCCGACGATCCATGCTATATCCGAGCCGCCGTAGGTCTCAAGACAGTAGGAGATCGCCCTATGGTGCGCCGACGCAAGCGCCTGTTCGGAAATTGCGGCGAATGGAGACACGCTCACCTTGAAATCCCGTCTGTCCGTCCCCCTGCTGAGCGACGCACGGACACGGACGCTACGGACCTCGACGGTACCGGCGGAGTCCCCGTCGCGTACCTCGACGGTTTCCCTGCCGCCCCGAGAAGGCCCGCACGAGGAAACAGCCGCGACGGCGAGCACAAGGAACACTGTCCGCGCCAAAGTCATTGCCGTACCCTCCTCCGATCAACCTCATCTTCCGATGCCTAACGTGTGGGCGCGTGACCCGCTGCGGGGCATTCGGAAACACGAAACCAGCAATCCGGCCACATTCCACACTCTCCGGGCCTCTGGACAGCCACAGGGAGTGATGCATGTCCGGAATGCAATGCGCAAGCCCGATCAGCGGACCTGTCGGGACGGATCACGAAAGGTTTGGCGTCACTCCCCGGCGGTAGCGACGGCGGCACCACCCCGGCGCGAGCGGATGCGCTCCTCGATCTCATCCCGGAAATTACGGATCAGCCCCTGCACGGGCCAGGCAGCGGCGTCACCAAGCGCACAGATCGTATGTCCCTCAACCTGCTTGGTCACATCAAGGAGCATGTCGATTTCCTCCAGTGCGGCCTCACCCCTGACCAGCCGTTCCATCACCCGCATCATCCAGCCCGTTCCCTCGCGACAGGGCGTGCATTGGCCACAACTCTCATGTTTGTAGAATTTGGACAGCCGCCAGATCGCTTTGACGATGTCGGTCGAGCGGTCCATCACGATAACAGCAGCGGTTCCCAGTGACGATCCGACCTCGCGCAATGCGTCGAAATCCATGATCGCGCCGCGCATGTCCTCACCCCGCACGCAGGGAACGGACGCACCGCCCGGAATGACTGCCTTGAGGTTGCTCCAACCGCCGCGAACGCCGCCGCAGTGCCTTTCGATAAGTTCCTCGAAAGGAATGGACATCGTGTCCTCAACCACGCAGGGATTGTTGACATGTCCACTGACGGCATAGATCTTGGTCCCAGTATTGTTGGGTCGTCCGAATGAGGTGAACCACTCGGCGCCACGTCTGAGGATTGTCGGAACGACGGCGATCGATTCCACGTTGTTCACCGTGGTCGGGCAGCCATAGAGCCCCGCTCCGGCGGGGAACGGAGGTTTCATCCGCGGCATGCCCTTCCTGCCCTCGAGGCTTTCCAGGAGCGCGGTTTCCTCGCCACAGATATAGGCTCCGGCCCCGTGGTGTAGAAAGAGGTCGAAATCCCATCCCGAACCCGCAGCGTTCCTCCCGAGCAGCCCGGCGCCGTAGGCTTCGTCGATCGCGACCTGCAGCGCCTCGCGCTCTCGGACGTATTCCCCGCGGATGTAGATATAGCACGTATGGGCACCCATCGCGAACGAGGCGAGAAGGCACCCTTCGACGAGCGTGTGCGGGTCGTGGCGCATTATTTCCCGGTCCTTGCAGGTCCCGGGCTCTGATTCGTCGGCATTGACCACGAGATACGCCGGACGTCCGTCCGACTCCTTTGGCATGAATGACCATTTAAGTCCCGTCGGAAATCCCGCTCCTCCCCGCCCCCTGAGCCCGGATGCCTTCACCGTGCCGACGATCCAGTCACGGTCCCTTGCGATGAGTTCCGCGGTGCCGTCCCAATGACCGCGTTTCATCGCCCCGGCAAGCGTGCGGTCATGCATCCCGTAAAGATTGGTGAATATGCGGTCGCTGTCGTTCAGCATGTCCTACTCCCGTCCGCCTCCGCGTTTCCGCCAGATCCGATAGGATATGAGAATGGCCCAGGCGAACGCGGCCAGCGCCAGGATATCGAAGAGAAAGACATATCCCGGCCACAGATCCAGTGCCGGGCCCAACCACTGCGCACCAATCCAGACCAGCATCACCGCCGCGACGACCAGCGCGACCTGCCGCCCCTGTCTTGCGAGCGCGTGTCCGTCCCGGTTCCTCTCAGCTGGTACGTTCATACCATCCTCAGGCGCTTCCGTCACCGCCAGGCCCGTCACCGTCAGGCCCGTCACCGTCAAGCCACGGCGTGACCAGCGGCGTTTCGGTGCCGTCGATCCGTTTGATGGTATCGCCGGCGTCCGCCGCCAGCTGCGCGCTCGCGTTGCGCACTGACCGGGACTGGCCTGCATGGCCGTTCAGGCTTGTCAGTCCCCGCTCGGGCTCCGATGCGAACCGTCCGTTCTGCGGTCCGGGCGTCGGCAGGTCTCCGGCAACGATCGCATCCAGGATCCCGGAAAGCCGCTCGGCTGTCAGATCCTCAAAGTAATCCTTCCCGATCTGCGCCATAGGTGCGTTCGCGCAGGCGCCGAGGCACTCGACCTCCTCCCATGAAAGCCTGCCGTCCCCGGAAAGCGTATGCGGACTTTCCGCAATCCTCTCGCGACAGACCGCGACCAGATCCTCGGCACCGCAGATCATGCAGGAGGTCGTGCCGCAGATCTGGATGTGCGCGACGCTACCGACCGGCCGCAGCTGGAACATGAAATAGAACGTCGCAACTTCCAGCGCCCTGATACGGGCCATCCCGAGCATG
Organism: Paracoccaceae bacterium; assembly: GCA_965221405.1. Taxonomy (GTDB): domain Bacteria; phylum Pseudomonadota; class Alphaproteobacteria; order Rhodobacterales; family Rhodobacteraceae; genus JAPOUP01. The sequence continues at coordinate 429,288 of CBDCSE010000002.1, forward strand.
TCGGCCACATGCTCGATCGCCGCTCTCGGGAGCCAGCCTTCCTGTTCCTGCGCCCGCCAGAGCAGCGGAATGACCGCACTCGCCTGCCTTCCTTCCGGATACTTGGCGATCTGCGCGGCGGCCCATGCCGCGTTGGCAGGAGTGAACGAGAAGCTATCAGGCTGATCGTGATGAAGGCGCCTCAGCATCGGCGGTCATCCCTTTACGTACCATGTACCATGTACCAAAAGCCACGGGCCCGCCCCATAACCCAGCGGCAGCGGGACAGGTACGGTGTGCCGCCCGGAACGGCAAGACCTTCGGCGCGGATCCGGAACCGGGAGGCCGACGGATCGCTGTCACCGATCTATCTCCCCGAACACCACGTCCATAGTGCCGATGATCGCGGCCACATCGGCCAACTGGTGACCGCCAGCGACATGATCCATCGCCTGCAGGTGCAGGAAGCCGGGAGCCCGGATTCTGGCGCGGTAGGGCCTGTTGGAACCATCCGCGACCAGATAGACGCCGAACTCGCCTTTGGGTGCCTCCACGGCGGCATAGACCTCACCTTCGGGCACATGGAAACCCTCTGTGTAGAGCTTGAAATGATGGATAAGCGCCTCCATCGAGGATTTCATCTCGGTGCGCGGCGGCGGTGTCAGCTTGCCGCGGACCAGCACATCGCCCTTCTCGGCCCGCAGCATGTCGCAGGCCTGCCTGATGATTTTCAGTGATTCGCGCATTTCCTGCATTCGAACGAGATAGCGGTCGTAGCAGTCCCCATGCCGGCCAACCGGAATGCCGAACTCGAACTCGTCGTAGCATTCATAAGGCTGCGCCCTTCGGAGGTCCCAGGCAAGTCCGCTGCCGCGTACCATGACCCCCGAGAAACCCCAGTCCAGCGCATCCTGCTCGCTGACCACGCCGATATCGACGTTGCGTTGCTTGAATATCCGGTTTTCGGTGAGCAGCCCGTCGATGTCGTCGAGCGCCCCGGGAAATCCGACGGCCCACCGGTCGATGTCGTCAATCAGCTCCTGAGGTAGATCCCGGTGCACGCCACCGGGACGGAAATATGCCGCGTGCAGCCGTGCCCCACACGCCCGCTCATAGAAGACCATGAGCTTCTCGCGCTCCTCGAAACCCCACAGCGGGGGAGTGAGGGCACCTACGTCCATCGCCTGGGTCGTGACGTTCAGAAGGTGATTAAGGATACGCCCGATCTCCGAATAGAGCACGCGGATCAGGGAGGCCCGGCGCGGGATCCCGGTACCGGTCAGTTTCTCGATCGCCAGGCACCATGCGTGTTCCTGATTCATCGGCGCCACATAGTCGAGCCGGTCGAAATACGGAAGGTTCTGCAGGTATGTGCGTGACTCCATCAGCTTTTCGGTTCCACGATGGAGAAGGCCGATATGCGGGTCGCAGCGCTCGACGATCTCGCCGTCCAGCTCCAGAACCAGCCTCAGCACGCCATGCGCGGCCGGGTGCTGGGGTCCGAAATTGATGTTGAAATTCCGGATTCTCTGCTCTCCGGTCCGGACGTCGTCGAAATGTCCATCCATCATCTCACCCCCCCGTCGACCGCCGACACGTACGACATGCCACGCGACACATCATGATCCGTACTGGTTCTGTGCGAACGGGTAGGAATATGGGGTACCGTCCGCGCATACGGACTTCAGGCACCCCGCGGTTCCTGGCGTTCCGGCACGATGGCGGCGCGATGGCCCGCGTACTGGCCTGACCATGCGCCATCAGTCTCCTGCCCCGCTTCCGCCCTCGTCGGGTAGGATATACGCGGCGCCTTCCCATGGCGACATAAAGTCGAACTGGCGGTATTCCTGCGTGAGCTTCACCGGCTCATATACAACCCGCTTGAGGGCGTCGTCGTAGCGTACCTCGGTATAGCCGGTCGTCGGGAAATCCTTTCTAAGAGGATGGCCGGTGAAGCCGTAATCGGTGAGGATTCGGCGCAGGTCAGGATGCCCGGTGAACATAATGCCGAACATGTCGTATACCTCGCGCTCGAACCAGTTGGCGGACGGAAAGACACCGGTGATAGAGGCGATCATGTCATCTTCCCGAAGCCCGCATCTCGTCCTGATACGCTGGTTCCGGTGCATGCTGAGAAAGTGGTAGACGACCTCGAACCTCGCGTCCCGACCCGGATGGTCAACCGCAGTGATATCAACAAGGGTGGAAAACCTGCAGGTAATGTCGGCTTTAAGGAATTCGGCGAAAGCCACAACCGACGCTGGCGCCACCTCGACGTTCAGTTCGCCGAAATCGACGCTCCAGCCCAATACGCATTCGGGTCGCATCCGCTCGATATGAGCACCCAGCTCGTCAAGTTCGTCAGGCATCCGTTCTCGCCGTCAAGGGTTCATGATGTTCAGCGCACGATTGTACCGGTGCGCCGGATCTTGCGCTGTAGCTGCATAAGCCCGTAGAGCAGCGCTTCCGCCGTCGGAGGACAGCCCGGTACATAGACGTCGACGGGCACGATTCTATCACACCCACGCACCACCGAATAGCTGTAGTGGTAATATCCGCCACCATTCGCGCAGGACCCCATCGAGACCACGTAGCGCGGTTCGGGCATCTGGTCATATACCTTCCTCAAAGCCGGCGCCATCTTGTTGGTGAGCGTACCCGCAACTATCATGAGATCCGATTGTCTGGGGGACGCCCGCGGCGCTGTCCCGAAACGCTCCATGTCGTAGCGGGGCATCGCGGTGTGCATCATCTCGACCGCGCAGCAGGCGAGACCGAAGGTCATCCAGTGCAGGCTTCCTGTCCGTGCCCAATTGATCACGTCCTCGACCGAGGTCAGCAGGAATCCCCTGTCCCGCAGCTCATGGTCGATTTCCGGGACAGTGGTTCCGTCAACCGCCATTTCGTCTCGCTCCGGTGTGTTCGGACCGACAATCACTCCCATTCCAGAGCACCTTTTCTCCATTCATAGACGAAACCGATGGTCAGTACGGAAAGAAAGACCATCATTGACCAGAAGCCCACGGTTCCGACATCCTTGAATGCGACCGCCCAGGGAAAAAGAAAAGCGACCTCCAGATCGAATATGATGAAGAGAATCGCCACAAGATAAAACCGGACATCGAACTTCATCCGCGCGTCGTCAAACGCGTTGAAACCGCATTCATAGGCGGAAACTTTCTCGGGGTCCGGATTACGTACGGCGATGACAAGTGCCGCGGCGACCAGGATGACGCCAAGACCCACGGCGAGGGCGAGGAAAACGAGAATCGGGAGATAGTCGGAAGCGATCGATTCCACGGCGCTCTCCCATTATCGGCGCGGGCTGCGAATCCCAGTGTCGCCATGGAGAATAGAGGCGGCGCTCGGGGGGGTCAACCTACCGGCTTTGGTCGGACGGGACCATCCTACGCAAATTTCCGGTTTCTTGATTGCTTCACCGTACCGGAAGTGTCAGGCGGGAAAAGATGTTCTGGCGTTTGCGCCTGGCCTTGCTCCGGTTGCGGACAGAGCGAATCAGCTGGAGATTCTCGACGTGATCGGTCCCGCTCCGGAAACGGCGCGGGACGTGGTCGACATCCATCACACGGGACGGGAAGTGCGTGCCACAACCGAAGCGGACGCCTTCCCGCTCGCCGCAAATACGGTGTCGGCCTATAGTTCGGGAAACAGACCACCAAGTCCCTGCCTGCTGAAGCGGTCCAGCGCGACAATGCCGTCCCGGAGGCCGCGGATCACATCCACCCGGCGCACCAGCGTGGAGGGATCGGACGTGTTGCCGGGGAAGACCTCCACGGAGACCGGGCATCCGTGCGCGGTGCGCAGCGGCCCGAACACGGTCTGCCGCCCGCCCTTCCTGCCGTCGCGGCTGATGCCAAACCCGGCGAGCGGGCAGCAGGTGCCCTCCAGGTGGCTGGACGGAACATCGTGCAGGATCGGCGTGTTCCCGCCCCTAAGGTGCCTGTTGGCCAGGCTCCGCCCGATCCAGATCTGGCGCACGGGCCACCAGCCGGGGATACCCGGCCCCGTCACCGGTGACAGGGCCGGGCCCGGACAGCGCACCGGGGCTGCCCGTCGCGGTCTCCGGCGACAGCCGCCGCCGGGCGGTTGCGGGCCCGGAAATCAGGCAAAGCACCCTGACCACGACGGACGCCACGCCGGGTCGCGCAAGGCCGCGTGTGCGGTGGGGGATGCGCTGGGGGCCGAAGCCCCGCGCGGCGGCATGGCGGGCTTTCCGTCCCGGGCGGGGACGGATTCGATGTCGGGAGCCACGGCGGACACCCGCTACGGGAACGGGCCACGCCGATGGAAGCCCGGCTCATCTGTGGTAACGCGGATTCCCGGAGAGATATCGGACACGGACACAACGAGGCATGGACAGCCCGCCGGACGTGCCTGAATCCGCCTCCGGGCCTGTCACGGGAACAAGAATCCCGCTACGGGCACCACGGAACGGGGGATTCCCGTTTCATGCCAAAGGTTTAGACGGAAAAACCTGCATTGAATGACCGGTATGGGACCTCCCTGAGCCCGGTTTGTGACATATTCCGTTATCCCGCGGAATTCGGACACCCGTTCCATGGCGGGCCTAGCTGTTCGGATCCCGGTAGACACCCTGCTCCTTCAACGCGTCCAATACCTCCCGAGGCATATATGTCTCATCGTGCCGCGCAAGGATCTCCGTGGCCCGGAACGTTCCGTCCACAAGGCTGCCGATACCTATCATACCCTGGCCCTCGCCGAACAGATCGGGAAGCACGCCCGTAAAGGACACCCCGACAGACGCACCGCCGTCGGTTACCGAGAATGTCACGGCCCCACCCTGCCCCTGAGCAAGTGAGCCTTCCTCAACAAGTCCGCCCAAACGAAATATCTCATCAGGCGGAGGCGGGCGATCCATGACCTGGGTCGGCGAGCGGAAGAAGTTTATTCCGTCCCGCATGGCATAACCGATCAGTCCGGTAGCAAGGGCGAGAGCTACGGCCGCGATAACGATCACCTGCACGCGCCGCCGTTTCCTCAGTCCCATCATGGCGGGAACCCCGCGGGTTCGTCCCACGCGTTCGGGAAACGCATGGAACACCGAACGGTTTTCCCGATCCGGGTCACGGGTACAACGGCGTGGACATCAGCCCGGCCGTCTCCTCCTCACCCAACATCAGATTGGCGTTCTGCAGGGCCTGACCCGACGACCCCTTGACCAGATTGTCAAGTGCCACAACCACCATGGCCTGCCCCTCAACACGATCACCCACCACCCCAATGTGCACGAAGTTCGACCCGCGCACATCCTTCATCGCCGGTGTTACGCCATAGGGAAGAACCACCACGAACGCCTCCCCGGCATATGCCTCACGAAGACAGCGGTGAATGGCCTCGGGCTCACCCTGCAGGTATGCGGACAGTAAAATCCCGCGTGTCGCGGGAACCAGGTACGGGGAAAACATGATTCTGACCGGTCGGCCGGCGATTTCGGACAGCTCCTGGTCGAATTCACCGAGATGTCGGTGAATTCCTCCAAGCGAATACCCATTCGCGCTTCCTGACAGTTCCGAGAACAGCAGATGATCCTTCGCTGACCGGCCCGCACCGGAAGCGCCCACCTTGAGGTCCACGATTATCCTGTCGAGATCGACAACACCTGCCTCGATCAGCGGTCGCAGTGCGAACTGCCCCGCGGCGGCGTTGCAGCCCGTACCCGCGACCAATCGGGCGGTCCTGATCCGATCGCGGTAGAACTCGGTCAGCCCGTAGACCGCCTCGCCCTGAAGCTCCGCCGCCTCGTGCCGCTTGCCGTACCAGACACGATAGGCTTCCGGATCCCGAAACCTGAAATCCGACGATAGATCAACGACCTTGACTGCCCCGGGCAGGCCACGGATCACCGACTGGCTGGTCGCGTGCGGTAACGCGCAGAAACACAGGTCGATGCCATTGAAGTCAATCTCCCCGATCCGCGCCATAACCGGCAGATCGAGATGACGCAGATGAGGGAAAACTTCCGAGATCGCGACTCCCGCACGGCGGTCGGCGCCGAGAGCGGCTATCCTGATCGAAGGATGGGTGGCGACAAGGCGAACCAGTTCCGCACCGGTATAGCCGGACGCGCCGAGAATGGCGATATTGTTTGGCATGGTATCCTATTCCCGTCCTTTCCAGAAGGCCATTTAGGTCGATCCACCTGAAGGCGCAATCAGGCAGGGGCAAACGCGATCCTGCGCCGCAGGAAGCGCGTGGCCTGGTCGGAAACCCTAGCGGGGTCGCCCGTCGTCAGAAACGCTGCATTCGTCCCGGAGCCCAGCATCTCCGGATGGCGCACAAGATAGTCGGCGAGGCTGGCGGCGACGAGTTTCGGCTGGGAATAGACAGCCACGCCCGAACCCAGTGTCTCCGTGAACACGTTCTCCATCAGTGGATAGTGGGTGCAGCCCAATACGGCGGCCTGTGGGTCCGGCATTTTCCGCCTGAGTGCGCCGACATGGCTACGGACCAATGCCTCGGCAAGTTCGAGATCGCCTTCCTCGATCGCGTCGACAACCCCGCCGCAGGCCTGGGCCTCAACATCCACTCCGATCGCTCGAAACGCCAGTTCCCGCTGGAAGGCACGGCTACGAACGGTCGCTGGGGTCGCGAAAAGAGCCACATGCCTGACCTTGACCTCGCGGGGTGGAGAGCTATCTCCCCATCGACGCTCCGTCAGCGCCTCGATCATCGGAACGAAAACCCCGAGCACCCGCTTTTCCGGCGGTACCCAGCTCTCCTGTATCTGTCGCAGTGCCGCGGCACTCGCGGTGTTGCACGCCAGAACCACCAGGTCGCAGCCCGCCTCGAACAGCCGAGCCACGGCCGCCGTCGTGAGGGTGTAGATATCCTCGGGCTCACGAACGCCGTAGGGATTGTGCGCGTGATCGGCGAGATACACGAACGGAACGTCCGGAAGTGCGCGGACCACCTCGTCAAGTACCGTCAGACCTCCAATTCCTGAATCAAAGATCCCAACCGCCATGCGAACCTCATGTCTTCCAACGCTCCTCATACCCGAACCCATAACCCATGGTTTGTAGAGGCCGCGCCGACAGGGAATACGTGCGTTGGCCCGGAAACGCCATCAGGGACATCGAATCGCTTTCACGCGCGATGGGCTCGGCCGGTTCGCCGACAATGTGAACCGGCCCGTCCACCCGCGCCGTAAACTCACCGATCATTGGCGCGACCCCGAGCGCACGGCGCGGATGGGGCGGCGATCCGAAACAGACACGGGCTATGCCCCCGAAATATTGGGATACAGCGGTGCCGGACTTCATGATCGCCCTTACAGCGAGGGTGTGGCCGAACCGGATCTATCCGGCGGGCGAACGGAGCACGCGATGCCGTCACCATTCCACCGGGAAATACACCTATGGCGCTCCCCGACGCGACCGCGAGCAACCGGCATAGCCGGTCTTCCGCTTGGTCAGGTATCAGGCAAGCATCCATTCGGTTCGTCGGAGCGGCTGGACAGGCCGCGGCCTAATCCTCACGGGATTCCGGATTCCTGACAGCGGTCCTCCAGGCACGACCGTTTCGGCCTTCATTCGGCCGCCTGATCAAGCTCGAACCGGGCATGAAGGACGGTCAGCAGCTCCTCGCGCCGTTTCGCTGCCTTCGCCACGTTTGCGGCCTTGACCGGCCCGAATCCCCTGATGCTTAAGGGAAGTTCCGCGAGGGCCACAGCCGCTTCCATCCGATCGCCTTTCAGTTCCGACAATGAAGCCATATCGGCTTCAAACTGCCGGATGAGCGCACGCTCCGTTCTGCGCTCAGCGGAATGGCCAAACGGATCCAGCGGTGTGCCACGAAGCCACCTGAGCCTTACCAGAACCCTGAACAGGCGCACCACCCAAGGTCCGAACTCCCGTTTCGCGGGTCTGCCGTCCGGGCCTGTCTTCGAGAGTAAAGGGGGAGCGAGATGGTAAGTCAGCCTCGGCTCGCCGCCGAACGCACCGCGCACCTTCTCTTCCGTCTGAAGAAGCAGTCTGGCGACTTCGTACTCATCCTTGTAGGCCAGTAGTCTGTGGTACCCTTTGGCGACAGCTTCCTTCAGCCGAGGCTCACTGAATTTGTCCACCTGTCGGCGATATCGCCTCGCGAGGCCTGCGCCCTGATACCGAATGAGATGCTCCGCCCTGATGCCGATGCGTTCGTTGAGGGATTTCGGCAGTCTTTCCACCACTGACCCGGCCAAGGTGTTCGCTTCCTCGGGATTGAGCCACGCCCAGCGTCCATATTCGAATGCCAGCCGGTTCCGATCCGCGGCGTTTCCGTTGAGCTCGATCGCCGACATTATCGCTTCATGACCCAGCGGAATGAACCCTCCCTGCCAGGCGGCACCGAACACAATCATGTTGGAGTAGATCGCATCGCCGAGCAGTTTCCCGGACAGTTCGGAAGTGTCGAGGAATGCGATACGGTTTCGGAGCCTTGAGCTAAGCGCGAGCCGGAGCCGCTCCGACGGAAGGGTGAATTCCGTATCCCGCGTGAAGTCACCCGTAATGGTTTCGTGACAGTTGACGACGGCTCCGGTCCGGCCGGTCCTTATCAAGCGGAGAGTCGCGGCACCCGCGCTGACAACAAGGTCACCGCCAATCAGGGCATCGCACTCCCCCACGGCGACGCGCACGGCGCTGATGGCTGATGGACTTTCGGCAATGCGGCAATGGACATGGACGGCACCGCCCTTCTGCGCCAAGCCGGCCATTTCCATCATACCGGCACCCTTGCCGTCAACATGGGCAGCCATGGCCATCACGGCACCGATCGTGACGGCACCCGTACCGCCGATCCCGGTTATAACCACGTTATGGGTACCGTCGATTACCGGCAGATCCGGTAATGGCAGGTTTCCCACGTCCAGCGAAACCGTCGGCCCGCGCCGTATCCCGCTCCCCTGCACTGTCACGAAGCTCGGACAGAAGCCGTCGATGCAGGAGAAGTCCTTGTTGCACGCTGACTGGTCGATGGCCCGCTTGCGTCCGAACTCGGTCTCGACGGGAACGATCGCGACACAGTTCGACTGGGCACCGCAGTCGCCGCAGCCTTCACAGATATCCGTGTTGATGAAGACTCGCCGTTCCGGATCGTGCATCTGCCCGTGCCGACGGCGGCGACGCTTCTCCGCCGCGCAGGTCTGCAGGTAAATGATCGCGGAAACGCCCTCGCATTGGCTCATCCGCTCCTGGACGTTCTGCAGATCGGCGCGCTCATGGCGCGTGACCCCGTGCGGAAACGCCGACAGATCGACATTCTCCTTTCGGTCGTACACCAGCGCGATGTTTGGCACGCCCATCGCAACGAGTTCCCGGGCGATCCGGTCGGCCGTCAACCCACCGTCGTTACTCTGTCCACCGGTCATGGCCACGGCGTCGTTGAAGAGTATCTTGTAGGTTACGTTGGTTCCCGCCGCCAGGGCGAAGCGGATCGCCTGGACACCGGAATGGTTATAGGTGCCATCACCGATGTTCTGGAATACATGGCGACGGGTGGAGAACGGGGCTTCCCCGATCCAGTTGGCTCCCTCACCTCCCATATGGGTGAACCCGACGGTCTCGCGGTCCATCCACTGCACCATAAAGTGACAGCCGATACCCGCGTACGCCCTGGCGCCCTCCGGTAGTTTGGTTGAGGTGTTATGCGGACACCCCGAGCAGAAATAAGGCAGCCGAGCCACAATGTCGGGAACGTTGCCGGTCTTCCGGCTCTCCGACAGGGCATCCATCCCGGCACGTATGCTGTCCGTGCCGCGGCCTTCCTCGATAAGGATCTCGCCAATCCTTTCGGCAATGAACACGGGATCGAGACAATAGCGGGTCGGGAATAACTGGACCCTACGGCGATCCCGCCGGACGTCTCCCTTATGCCAGCCGAATACCCGGCACCCGCGGCGATCATCGAAGATCGCTTCCTTTATCTGAACCTCGATCAGTTTGCGTTTCTCCTCAACGACAACGATCAGATCGAGTCCGTCGGACCATTCCTTTAAGCTCTCTAAATCAAGTGGCCAGGTCTGGGCGACCTTATAGGTCGTGAGACCTAGCCGTTCGGCTTCGCGGGACCCGATGCCGAGAAGCGAGAGGGCTTGCACAAGATCCAGCCAGTTCTTGCCGGCGGCCACAAATCCGATTTTCGCTCCGGATGTTCCGAGGATCCGGCGGTCCATTCGGTTCGCCCGAGCGAAAGCTTCCGCCGCGAACCGTTTGTAATCGATCATGCGCGCTTCCTGCGGAATGCGGTCGTCGATCAGGCGGATGTTGAGCCCGCCGTCCGGCATATCGAATTGCGGCGAGACGAATGACATTCTGTCGGGCCGACCGTCGACCACGGCGGTCGTCTCGACGGTGTCTTTCATAAGCTTCAGGCCACACCAGAGCCCGGAAAACCGGCCAAGCGCGAATCCATAGAGGCCGTAATCCAGAATCTCCTGTACGCCGGCTGGCGAGAGAACGGGTATGTATGCATCCACCATCGCCCAATCGGACTGGTGCAGGGTTGTCGAACTTTCCCCCGTGTGGTCATCACCCATCGCCATGAGAACGCCGCCGTTTCTGGAGGTGCCGGCGAAATTTGCGTGGCGCATGACATCGCCCGTGCGGTCGACCCCCGGACCCTTTCCGTACCAGAGACCGAAGACGCCATCGAAACGGCCCTCACCGCGAAGCTCCGCCTGCTGGGTGCCCCAGATCGCCGTAGCGGCGAGATCCTCGTTGATGCCCGGCTGGAAGTGGATGTCGCTGGCTTCCAGAATCCCTCGGGCCCGCTCCATCGTCACGTCCACCGTCCCAAGGGGTGAACCTCGGTAACCGGATACGTAACCGGCGGTGTTCAGCCCGGCGGCCCGGTCCCGCGCCTTTTGCATGAGCATCAGACGCACAAGCGCCTGTGTTCCATTCAGAAGCACCGGAGATTTATCCAGATCGAAGCGGTCTGCGAGCGAAACGTCCTGCCGCATGTCCAGCACCTTCCAAAGCGAGCCTGCGGTATGTCATACTAAGTCGCATGCCACTTTTGAAGGGCACGGAAAGCGTGGAGAGCTATCGCGCCCGGATTACACGGGTTCTACATCCTCCGGGAAGCGCAACGTGACACCGACCGGCTTCGGGATTAAGCCATCGTCCCGGCTGGCCTTCTCGGATTCCCGCCCATCAACGTCACCTTGGCGGCATCGGAGGGGCACACGACGTTCAGGGGATCGTCCTCGAACTTGTCGCACCTCACGGGTTCAGCAGATCTGACCTTTGCCGTGTAAATTTCTGGCCAGTGGAACAAACGAAGCCGCTGGCCCGGGACAGTCTGGAAACGGGCCCGAAAGACGGCATGGAAAAGCGTCCTCCGGCCCGCGCCCGCGCCCGAAGGGCTGCCACGTCGCGAACGGCCGGGGAAGCCCGAACCTCATCGTCAGCCCCGGAACCGGCCGGTCGGGAAGCTCCACGTCACCGCCCTGCCCCTTAACCTTCACACCCGGTTAAAACCGGAGACACTCCTTGCCTTTGCCAACACAAAACGTAATCACCTGTCTGACGGCGCGATACCCTGTAAAACGGATGGGCAAATGGACTGGGACAAGCTAAGGATTTTCCACGCAGTGGCCGATGCGGGAAGCCTTACACACGCAGGTGATACCCTACATCTCAGCCAGTCGGCGGTGTCGCGGCAAATCAGTGCGCTTGAGGAGTCACTGAACGCCACCCTCTTCCACCGCCACGCGAGGGGCCTGATCCTCACCGAACAGGGTGAATTGCTTTTCGACGCGGCGAAAACCATGGCGCGCCGTATCGAAACGGCGACCGCGCGGATCCGGGACAGCAAGGAAGAGGTGTATGGTGAACTCAGGATAACGACCACGACAGGCTTCGGAACGCTCTGGCTCGCCCCCAGGCTGGCAACCCTCTATGCGGTCTATCCGGACCTGAGAATCGACCTGATGCTGGAAGAGCGGGTCCTCGACCTTCCCATGCGCGAAGCTGACGTCGCGATCCGTATGAAGGAACCAAGCCAGGCCGATCTCGTACGCCGCCGCCTTATGGGAGTACGCATGCGTCTTTATGCCACTCCATCGTATCTGGAGGAACGCGGCACGCCGGAAACTCCGGCTGACCTTTCCACGCATAGGTTGATCTGCCAGAACACGACCAGTTTCCAGGTGAGCGAAGGCGCTAACCTCGTCGAACTGATGCTACCCCATCGACCCAAGTCACTTCTTACCGTGAACAACTATTATGGAGTTTTGCAGGGTGTCGTCAACAACCTGGGGGTCGGGGTATTGCCGGATTACGTAATCGAGGACTTTCCCGGAATCGTACGCGTTCTCAACGATATTGAATCGAACGAAGTCCCGGTATTTCTCGCCTATCCGGAGGAATTGCGGAACTCAAAGCGAATAGCGGCTTTCCGCGATTTTGTGATGGAGGAGATCATCGCCTACCGTCGGCGGAAAAGCGGCGGTAGGCGACCGACGTACGGGTAGACGGCCGACCGGTAGGTTGAAGACGGGCATTCGCGAAAACGGTCTCCTACGGAAACCGCAACACGGGTTGCGGTGCGTCGGCAATGACCCGCGGATCCGGTTCGAGCACCGGAATCCGGATCTGGCAAGGTCTGGTGGCGGAGGGCGAGGCATCACGTGAGGAAGAACCGTCCCCGCCGCCCGGTTTGCGGCCATAGCTCAGCAGCGGATCGGACATCGGGCGGCCGTTCCCCGGTCGGCGGAATAATGGCGGGAACATGGGATCCACGGAATACGGGATCTTCATCAATGGCGCAAACCCCGGGAGCGATCGGGCCGAAACCGATCGATGACTGGCGCGGAAAACGCCGCACTTATACCAAACCAAATAAGTAATCACAGCACTACTGTCCCAAGAAAATCGGATTGACATTCCATAACTTTCTGATGCAAATACATTAATCGGGCTTTTTCGGTGTTGCCGACCTGAACCTGCGTCTCCCGCCTTCACACTTCCCCCCTGAGCCGCAACGGCAGGGAGGAAAGCGTGATGTATTCCGGCAGCCTGGTCTTCGCCCGGATCATGGGACATCTCCCGTGGCACGTGTCCAGCCGGTGCGTCTCCCGATACGGCGGTGACCGGTACGTAAAGGCGTTCAGCTGCGCGGACCGGTACCGGTGCATGGCCTTTGCCCGGCTCACCTAAAGGAGCGGCCCGCGCGACATCGGGACCTGCCTGCGCACCCAGTCCGGAAAGCCGTGTCACATGGGCATCCGCGGCGGGGTTTCCCGCAACACCCCCGCCAACGCCAACCAGGCCCGTGACTGGAAGATCCACGCCGACTTCGCGCAGCATCCCGTCCACGTTGCCCGGGACGCCCACGCCGATGACGCGCTTCCCGGCCTTGACGGCAGGGATACCGTATACGCGCTCGACTCCCCGACGGTCGACCTCTGCCTGTCGCTGTTCCCGTGGGCGCGGTTCCGCAGGGCGAAGGGTGCCGTCAAACTGCACACGCTACTCGACCTGCACGGGAACATTCCCGCCTTCATCCACGTATCCGACGGAAAGCTGCATGACGTCAACGTCCTCGACATGCTGGCTCCGGAAGCCGGCCCGTTCTACGTGATGGACCGGGCCTGTCCCGGCTTCGCACGCCTCCATCACCTCCATCTCCGTGGCGGCTTCTTTGTCCCGGGAGCGAAGCCGGACACCAGGCTTCGCCGCCTCTCCTCCCGGCCCGTGGACGGCGGCACCGGCCTCGTCTGCGACCAGGTCGTGCGGCCGGACGGCGTCAGCAGCGCGACCGATTTCCCGGACAGGATGCGGCGGATCAAATTCCGCGACCGGGAACGCGACAGGACCCTGGTCTTCCTGACCAACAACTTCGCCCTGCCGGCGATGACGGTCGCGGACATCTACCGTGCCAGGTGGCAGGTGGAACTTTTTTTTAAGTGGATCAGGCAGCACCTTCGGACAAGGTCGTTCTTCGGGACCCCGGAGAACGCCGTGAAGAGCCGGATCCGGATCGCCGTGCCGGTCCACGTGATCGCTGCGGTCATACGGAAGCGCACGGGAACCGGGGAGAGCCTTCACACAATCCTGCAGGTTCCGGACCTCACGGTTTCCGGGAAAACCCCCCATTGAATCAACTGCTTGACACTGCGGCACGTCACATCCAGCCGGACGGCCCTGATAAGAAGTTGAATCTATTCGACTATTAATGGGACACTACTGTAATCACAGATAGACTGATGGGAGCGCCATGCTGTGAGGCACCCCGTTATTTTGCGTGTGACCGGCGCGGCCGTCCCGTATCCTGTGTCTGGAAACAGGCGGAAGGAGAACGGGCAGTGCCGTGAAATCCGGGATTCCTGTCTGTGATTACTTATTTGGTTTGGTATTACTTCCCCTCACCCGCATGCTAGACTGATCAGGACATGCACAATTGAGAAGCTGTCACGCAAGAGCGCATGATGACCGATCCGGAAATCACCGAAGAGCTGGTGGCCCGCCACGGGCTGAAACCCGAGGAATTCAGTGGTATTGTCGCAATCCTCGGCCGCCAGCCAACATTCACCGAACTCGGCATTTTTTCGGCCATGTGGAATGAACACTGTTCCTACAAGTCTTCCAGGAAATGGCTCCGGACCCTCCCGACCGACGGGCCGCAGGTGATCTGCGGGCCGGGCGAGAACGCCGGCATCGTGGACATCGGTGACGGACAGGCCGTTGTATTCAAGATGGAGAGCCACAACCACCCGTCCTACATCGAACCATACCAAGGCGCGGCCACCGGCGTCGGCGGCATCCTGCGCGACATTTTCACTATGGGCGCAAGACCAATCGCAGTGATGAATTCGCTCTCATTCGGCGAGCCCGAAAACGTCAGGACCGGCCGCCTCGTGAATGGTGTCGTCGAGGGAATCGGCGGCTATTCGAACTCCTTCGGCGTTCCCACGGTCGGCGGAGAGGTCAGGTTCCATCCGTCCTACAACGGCAACTGCCTCGTCAACGCTTTCGCCGCCGGACTCGTGAATACTGACAGTGTATTTTACTCGGCGGCCACCGGAGTCGGAATGCCCGTCGTTTACATCGGCGCACGGACCGGGCGCGATGGAGTTGGCGGTGCGACGATGGCCTCCGCGGAATTCGAGGATACGGTGGAGGAAAAGAGGCCTGCCGTTCAGGTCGGTGACCCTTTCACCGGGAAACGTCTGCTCGAGGCGTGCCTCGAACTGATGCGGTCTGGCGCGGTCATCGCGATCCAGGACATGGGAGCCGCGGGGCTGACCTGTTCGGCCGTCGAAATGGGAGACAAGGGAGGTCTGGGCATAAGGTTGCGGCTGGACGATGTGCCCCTACGTGAGGAGAGCATGACGGCCTATGAGATCATGCTTTCGGAATCCCAGGAACGCATGTTGATGACCCTCCATCCAGAAAGGGAGGCGGAGGCGAGGCAGATATTCGAAAAATGGGAACTTGACCTCGCGATTGTGGGCGAGACCATTGCGGAAGACCGTCTCATCGTCGTGCAGGCAAACGAGGTAAGAGCGGACATTCCGCTGTCGCGTCTGTCGAGTGCCGCCCCGGAATACGATCGACCATGGGTTCCCTCCGCCGCGGGCGGGCCGCCGGCGAACATTCCGCGAATCGACCCGATCGATGGCCTTAGAACCCTGATCTCGTCGCCGAACCACGCTTCACGTCATTGGATCTATGAACAGTATGACAGCATGGTGATGGCTGATACGGTTCAGGGCCCGGGACTGGGCGCAGGGGTGGTGAGGGTGCATGGCACCGACAGGATGCTTGCCTTCACTTCCGACGTGACACCCCGCTATGTCCGCGCCTGTCCGGAAGAGGGCGGCAAGCAGGCGGTAGCGGAAGCCTACCGCAACCTGTCCGCCGTCGGCGCCAAACCGCTTGCCGCTACCGACAACCTTAACTTCGGCAACCCGGAAAAGCCTGAAATCATGGGGCAGCTGGTTGAGGCCATAAAGGGAATCGGGGCCGCCTGCACCGTTTTGGATATGCCAATAGTGTCAGGCAACGTCTCACTGTATAATGAAACGGATGGCCTACCGATCCTACCAACGCCGACAATCGGCGCGGTCGGACTGATCGCTGACCCCGATAGATTGATCGCCGGGCAGATCCGTGAAGGGCATGTCGCACTGGTTGTCGGAAGCACTGAGGGCCATCTCGGCCAATCCGCACTGCTTGCGGAGGCGTTCAACCGTGAGGATGGCGACGCACCGACCATCGACTTGGTGGCGGAACGGCGGAACGGGAGTTTCATCCGCGAGCATTCTGGACTGATCGGCGCCTGCACCGACCTCTCGGACGGCGGATTGGCTCTGGCCGCGTTTGAACTGGCCGAGGCGGCCGGTGTCGGCGTCGTGATTAACATTGACGAAATGGAATTACTGTTCGGTGAGGATCAGGCCCGGTATCTGTTGGCCTGCAATTTCGACCAGGCCGAGGCACTTATGATAGCTGCCGGACGCGCGGACGTTCCCCTCACCAGCGTCGGTCGGTTTGGCGGCAAGGCGATCCGGTTGGGAACAAGTTCGGCACCGCTTGAGGAGCTTTCCGCCCTGTTCCGCTCCACCCTGTCAGAGGTGTTCGGCTGATGGCCCGGACCACGCCACGAACCAATTGAACCACCGGTCTTGCGAAGTTGACCGGGGCAACCTATCTCTCGTCAAAGGCCCAACGTAAATGCGGGGAGTGTCGGATAGCATGCCGATGTTTGCTCAGGAAATCGAGAATCTTCTGCGCGAACGGTTTCCTGATGCCGAGATCATGGTGCAGGGTGAAGATGGCGTGCATATGTCCGCGATGGTTGTCGACGAGAGCTTTCGTGGCATGAACCGTGTGGAGCAGCAGCGCATGGTTTATGCGGCGCTGAAAGGCAAAATGGATGGCCCGGCCGGCGAGCTTCACGCCCTGGCCCTGACAACCAAAGCCCCGGAGTAAAGCTATGTCACAGGTTCAAGACCAGATCAGGGATACCGTAGTGGCCAACGACGTGGTGCTGTTCATGAAAGGCACCAAGGCAATGCCGCAATGCGGTTTTTCCAGTAGGGTCGTAAATTTGCTTGGCTACATGAAC
Source organism: Paracoccaceae bacterium (assembly GCA_965221405.1). Classification (GTDB taxonomy): domain Bacteria; phylum Pseudomonadota; class Alphaproteobacteria; order Rhodobacterales; family Rhodobacteraceae; genus JAPOUP01. The sequence goes on from CBDCSE010000002.1 coordinate 446,364, forward strand.
GTTGACTACCGGGACATAGACGTATTGGCCGACGACGGCATCCGGCAGGGAATCAAGGAGTATTCCGACTGGCCGACGATACCGCAGCTCTACGTCAAGGGAGAGTTCGTCGGAGGTTGCGACATCATCACGGAGATGGCGCTGTCGGGGGAGCTGGACTCTCTGTTTGATGGCAAGGGCGTATCCTACGACAAGGACGCTTCCGAAAAAATACGCGAGGCGAACGCCTGACATCCGGCTCTCAGACGCCTTCCACACGCCCGGATACGGAATCCGGGCGACCGGTCGAGTTCGCGGGCGGGTTAATCCGGATCGAGGCGCGGAAAGCTTTCACCTGCTGCCACAGGCAGCCCTCTCGCATCCCGTTTCATTAAGCGCGGACAGCCGGGATATAGTGGCGGGAAGCACCTTTAGGATGGGCATCTGGAAATCAACGCCGACCATCGTGTCCTGACGAGGCGAGATTGCCGCGGCCATCCGGGAGTGCCCGAATTTATGGCGAGGTCTTCTCCTCAGCCATCGTTTCGGCAATCGTCTCGGCCTCCTTCGCCAATGCTTCGGCCCGCACCACTATTTCGGAAAGCCTTTCCATTGCGTCCCGGGAAACCGTGGGTCCGGACGCATCCTCCGGATCGGGAACCGACTTCTGCAACTCTGACACCCTCTCCTTCTCCAGATGCAAATCCCGTTGAAGGCCTGTGGTCCTGTCCGCGAGCATGAGACCCGCCATCAGCAGCATTCTCTGCTCGGTTAGGCGTTCATCCTGATTAAGCAGCGCCTTCGACTCCGCATCCAGCAACGCCGCCGCGGACAGCAGGTGCTGCTCCTCACCGTCGCCACAGGAAATGATGAATTCCCGTCCGCAAACGGTGATGGGAATATCAGGCATTGGCGTTCACCTCCAGAAGCTTCCTGATATCTCCGAGAACACCGTCAAGCTCAAGTTTTCTTAACTCTCCGATAATTCCGTCAAGCTCAGCCCGGTCAGCCTCACGCATGGAGTGCAGTTTATCCAGTTCGGCTTTCATGGAACTGTCGGACTCCTCCGCCTTGCCGGCACTGGCGGCTTCGTCCGGTGGAGACTCCACGGAAGCCTTCAGCCGCTCGAGCTCTTCCCGCGCCACCTGTTCTGACACAGTAAGATCATGGTTACGCGACTCCATGTCCCTGATACGTGATTGGAGGGACTTTATTGTCTCGTCCCGCGACTCCATCAGGTCTTCCAGTTTGGCATTGGCCCTCGTCGCTGCCGCGAGCGTTTTCTGCATTTCCGAGACATCGGCCATGGAGTGTACAGCTTCAAGCGCCGTGCCAATCCGGTCGAGCGCATGCCCTATGCGCCGTTCCAGATCTTCAAAACCGTCCATAAAACACTCCCTTGCCGAATCTTCGCTGGGTTTCCCGTGGCTGACATTCAGGTGATACGATGCCGCATCAATGTCACACAATAGCCCAAAATTGCCGAACCTGCCAGCCATAGATCAATAGGGGTGTAGCCCAGATTTTTTGACAATCGGCCTGTCTGACCGGCTCGCACTGGCCGGAAGCGACCGGAAATCACCGTTTTGCCGGAAAACGATGCGGTAAGAACCTGCGCCAAAAAATCTGGGCTACACCCATCAATGGGAGGGAGCGGCGCGGGACTATAGGTTCACACCACGTCGCGCTATCGCCCGACAGGCGGCGGCCGCAAGGTCCTCTTCCGGAACAGCCGTCACTGTCATCCCACCGCCTTACCGGCGATAGGGAAAGCGCGAACCTCCATGCCGGACAGGGAACCCCGGATGGAGCACAGTGCCTCTGTCATCTGTCATCCGACCTGCACTGCGGCCCGTGTCTCATTGCCGACGGCGTGGACCCCGGAGCCATACGGCCCCGCCATTCCATCAGAGATTTCCGCGAAGGTTCTTGACACGCCCCGGATCCCATACTTTAGGGCGGCCAGCGCCGAAAACACGTTTTAGAGCGCATTATCCCGGGAGAGCGCTCCTGCACCCTTCCGCTATCTTGCACTTCCCGTCCACGCTGCTATCACGCATCGGAGACATACATGCAGCCCAAAAGGTTCCGTCCGTGGAGCTAACCAGCCTCAAAGAACGACATCCCGATCACTGGATGAAGGCGGCAGCGATACGCACTCTCGCCATCGATGCGGTCGCCGCCGCCCGGTCAGGACATACCGGTATGCCAATCGGCATGGCGGATGTCGCCACAGTGCTGTTCGGGCAGCATCTGAGATTCGATGCCTCAGCGCCCGACTGGCCGGACCGGGACAGGTTCATTCTGAGTGCCGGTCATGGTTCGATGCTTTTGTATTCATTGCTACATCTGACCGGCTACACGGACATGACGCTTGAGCAGATCAGGGGTTTCCGCCAATGGAAATCGATCACTGCGGGCCATCCTGAATACGGTCATGCCCGCGGGATCGAGACGACCACCGGCCCTCTTGGCCAGGGGCTCGCGAATTCGGTGGGATTCGCGCTCGCCGAAGAGGTGCTTCGTGCCCGATATGGTCCGGCCGTGGTGAATCACCGCACCTATGTCATCGCGGGCGACGGCTGCCTTATGGAAGGAGTCAGCCAGGAAGCCATATCCCTTGCCGGGAAACAGGGGCTTGGGCGACTGACCGTATTTTGGGACAACAACGACATTACCATCGACGGCCATGTTGGCCTCACGGACATCACCGACCAGATATCCCGTTTCGAAGCCTCTGGCTGGCATGTTCAGGAAATCGACGGGCACGATCCCGAAGCCATCGACAGCGCCATCTCGGTGGCCAAAACCAGCGACAGACCCTCAATGATCGCCTGCCGCACTCACATCGCTCTGGGGCATGCCGCACAGGACAGCGCGAAGGGTCACGGCGCGCTCGTGGACGCCGAACAGAACGCTGATGCCAAAAAGACTTACGGCTGGAACCAGGAAGCATTCACCGTCCCTTCCCGGATCAAGGCGCAATGGGAGGAGATCGGCCGACGGGGAGTCAACGAGCGTCAGGCCTGGGAACAGAGGTTCGCGGCGCTTTCCGAGAGGCGTCGGGCACGGTTCCTTATGGAACAGGCGGGTGGCGTATCCAGGAAACTTTCCCCCGCAATACGGCGCCTTAAGGCCCGGCTGGCCGAAACCGCCCCCAAGCTCGCGACCCGCTCCGCCAGTGAACTGGCACTGGCCGCTATCAATCCGATCATGGGCGAGACAGTGGGCGGTTCGGCCGATCTGACGGAATCCAACAATACCAGGACATTGGATCTTGAGGTGCATTCGCCGGAATCTCGGAAAGGCCGCTACATTCACTATGGCATCCGCGAACACGGCATGGCCGCCGTCATGAACGGTATGGCGCTGCATGGTGGGGTCAAGCCCTACGGCGGAACCTTCATGGTCTTCTCCGACTACGCCCGGGCCGCAATGCGGCTCTCCGCCTTGATGGGCATCTCGCCGGTCTACGTCATGACGCATGACTCGATCGGCTTGGGGGAGGACGGCCCGACGCATCAGCCCGTCGAGCACCTTTCCATTCTCCGCGCCACCCCGAACATGGTCGTGATACGTCCCGCCGATGCCATCGAAACCGCGGAAGCTTGGGAAATCGCACTTAGCCAGTCGAACCGCCCAACAGTTCTCTCGCTGACACGCCAGAGCCTGCCAACCGTTCGGACCCGGCACAGAACAAGCAACCTGACCGCACGGGGCGCCTATGTTCTCGCCGAGGCCGAAGGCAAACGTCGGGCCATCCTGATCGCCACAGGTTCCGAGGTTTCTATCGCGCTGGCCGCTCGGGAGATTCTTCAGACGGACGGTATCGGCGTTCGGGTTGTGTCGATGCCATCATGGGAACTTTTCGAGGAACAGGACGCCGGCTACCGGCGACGGGTCCTTCCCGGTGGCCCGGTGCGGGTCGCTATCGAAGCGGGAGTTCGGCATGGCTGGGACCGCTGGCTTTTGGGTGAGCGCGGGCGCGAGGCCCGGTCGGGTTTCATCGGAATGTCTGGCTTCGGAGCATCGGCACCCGGTGACGTCCTGTATTATAAGTTCGGCATCACCGCCGACGCCACGGCAGGGAAAATCCGCGAACTTCTGGATTGACCTTTCCTCGGCGGCGCTACGGTGCGCACCCCATCGCGGTAAATCTGAGCAAGGAGAGAGACAAATGGCCGTCAAGGTCGCAATCAACGGGTTTGGGCGCATCGGAAGAACCATCCTGCGCGCAATGGTCGAGTCGGGACGTACCGATATCGAGGTAGTGGCGATCAATGACCTTGCGCCCACCACTACCAATGCGCATCTTCTGCGCTACGACAGCGTCCACGGGAAGTTTCCCGCCACGGTGACCATGACCGAAGACATTATTGACGTTGGCCGAGGTCCGATCCGGGTTACCGCCATGCGTGACCCCACCGATCTGCCCTGGAGCGATGTCGACGTGGTAATGGAATGCACCGGATTCTTTACGTCCAAAGAAGCGTGCCGGGCGCATCTCGACAACGGTTCATCCCGCGTGCTCATCTCAGCTCCAGGAAAGAATGCAGATAAAACAGTTGTTTATGGCGTGAATGACAATGTTTTGACCGCTGGGGATATCATTGTGTCCAACGCATCCTGTACCACCAATTGTCTCGCCCCGGTCGCCAAGGTGCTGCATGGCTCCATCGGCATCGTTAGGGGAATCATGACAACGATACACAGCTACACCGGCGACCAGCCGACACTGGATACAATGCACACGGACCTCTACCGCGCACGCGCCGCCGCCATGTCGATGATTCCAACCTCGACCGGCGCGGCCAAGGCGGTTTCGCTGGTATTACCGGAGCTTGAAGGCAGGCTTGATGGAGTCGCGATCCGGGTTCCAACCCCGAATGTCTCGGTCGTCGACCTGACCTTCGAGGCCGCAAGGCCGACAACGGTCGAGGAGATCAACGACAGCATACGTAAATCCGCCGATGGTCCGCTTAAGGGCGTTCTGGGCTACACCGACGAGAAGCTGGTGTCCGTGGACTTGAACCATGATCCGCGTTCGTCGGTGTTCCACACGGATCAGACCAAGGTCATGGAGGGCACATTGTGCCGGATCCTGAGCTGGTACGACAATGAATGGGGCTTCTCGAACAGAATGATTGACACGGCTGTGGCGCTGGGTCGGCTAGCGTGACCGACATCGAGCGCCCGGAACAGGACTGTCATGAAGATCGGCCCGTTTGGTCGGTACCGGGACGAGGTTTTCCGACCGATCGGCCAGTTCGGTCAGCCAAGCTTGCGGGAAAGCTCGCGCTGGACCATCGGCGTCACGAATTTGGAAACGTCGCCACCCAGACGGGCGATTTCCTTCACGAGTTTCGACGCGATCGACTGGTATTTCAGGTCAGCCATGAGAAAAACCGTCTCAAAGGTGTCGTCCATCATTCGGTTCATGCCGACCATCTGGTATTCATATTCGAAATCCGCCACCGCCCGCAGTCCCCTCACAATCACAGTCGCGCCCGTATCCCGGGCACAGTCGACCAGAAGCGTCTCAAAAGGATGGACGACAACCTCGGTATTTCCGGCCAACCCAGCGCATTCCCTGCCGACCATCGCGACACGTTCTTCAAGGTCAAACAGAGGTGATTTGTCACGGTTGACCGATACCCCGATGACCAAGCGATCGAAGAGCTGGCACGCCCTACCAATGATATCGAGATGTCCCAATGTCGGCGGATCGAAGGTTCCGGCATAAAGTCCGGTGCGCATTTACCACTCCCTGCGGCTTGACGGCAAGGCGGCCGCTCCACCGGCACTGTCGGGATTCTTTGACAATATGGGCATCCTCATCTTACGTCCAATACCGGATCCGCCCAGCGCCAGACCAACCCCGTAGCCAATCATTCCGTTCACTTTTGGCGCGAGGCTTCTCCGGAAACGCGAAAGTCAATGCCCCATGATCATGCCCTGTAGCGCCTCTTTCTCCATCGACAGTTCGGCGAGGCGCGCCTTCACCACATCACCGATGGAAATCAGACCCACCATTTCTCCATCTTCCATCACCGGCATATGGCGGAAACGCCGCTCCGTCATAATTGACAGCACTTCATCCGCGGCATCGTCACGCGCACATCCGACAAGCTCCTTTGTCATCAGGTTCTTTACAGCATCGTCCAGGCATGACGTGCCCCGGCGGCCCAATTCGCGTACGATGTCCCGTTCGGAGAGGATTCCGGAAGGCACCGTTCCGTCACTGGACACGATCACCGCGCCTATTCGATTCTCGGACAGAAGTCTCACAGCCGCATTCACACTTGAATCCGGCTCGGTAAAGATGACACTGTGACTGGGTTTGGATTTGAGAATCTGATCCACAAGCATCTATATTGCCCCTTACCGAACAACCGTGCTTCTATGGTTTTCCCCGTATTCTCGGCTATGTCCAGACATTAATTTGTCCGGGTGTCTTGCTGACATCAGGTTACCATCGGTCATATGAGGGCCAAAGTGGGTGCCCGGTTGATCGCCTGAAACCATACTGTCCAAGATAGACATGTAAACAGGCTTATCCGGTATTCTTCGATCCGGTCAGGGGCTCTTCACGATCGGCCCATACGCGGTTTCTCGTATCCGGGAAACCATGCGAGGAGCGTTTTCCGGAATTTTCCGTAAGACCAGAAGTTCTCCAATGGCTTCAGACGAACATGAATTCTCCTGAGTTCGTTCATAAGGCAATGTTTCGGCCGAACCTACGTCCGGCATATGGCTTGGCCTGCACACCAACGGAAGCCACTACAGTCAGATCACGCGTTCCCCATAGCCTGGATTACGAATTCCCGCGTCGATCCAGCGTCGTAAAGGTAACGACACCATTCCGGGAAATATCCAGGCATTGGTGTAATCCGGACAGGACGCCACGGCGTCCGAGGAGAGGTGTCCACATGGGTTGCGACCAGATGCACGATTCCCACCCCGACGAGGTGGCGAACCGTTTCAGAAACACAGGAACCAGTCAATCGAACCGATGGCTCCGGAGAAAACTTCAGGCCAAGTGCCGGATCCAGGAAAACCGGAACACCTTTCGAAATCACCTGGCTCATCACCGCATCGCATAAGCTATGTCGTCAGAACCCTCCAGGGCATCCAGAAGTCTGGCTGGATGTCCATCTCCCCGCAAAAATGCTCCGACGCAGACAGCGGCCATAAAATTCCCGTTATGTTCCTTGTCTTTACTTTCTCAAATCGACATGTTTGATTTAGGGCCTGTTGACACTCGGGTTGCGAATCGCCCGGTTCCGTGCCATTTTCCGTCCCAGCGACCGCCGGAACGGCGGCGCGGCAGGACAACATACAGGTGACATGATGAATGCTGACAGGACGGTACTGACGGACGCCATGTGGGCGCGGATCAAGGACATGCTTCCGGGCAGGAAGTCCGATCCCGGCGGCACGGCGGCGGACAACCGTCTCTTCGTGGAGGCGGTGCTGTGGCGGTTCCGCACGGGGTCGCCGTGGCGCGACCTCCCCAAGCGGTTCGGCAAGTGGGGCAGCGTGTTCAAGCGGTTCCGGCGCTGGGTCCTCTCTGGCGTTTTCGAGCGTGTCTTCAAGGCTTTATCCGAGGATTTCGACCTTGAGTGGGTGTTCGTGGACGGGACGGTCGTCCAGGCGCACCAGAAGGCGGCGGGCGCCAAAAAAGGGGGGGCCAAAATCAGGGAATCGGACGTTCCCGGGGCGGCCTGACGACCAGAACCGTCGCCGTCGTGGACGCGCTCGGGTACCTGGTGCGCTTCACGGTCCTGCCGGGCCAGGCGCACGACCTTCAGGGGGTGCCGGGCCTTCTGGACGGGCTGGAGTTCGGGGCCCTGGTGGGCGACAGGGCGTTCGACGCCGACTGGCTGCTGGACGACCTGGACGGGCGCGGGGCGGAGGCGGTGATCCCGCCGAAACGGAACCGGACGGCGCCCCGGGCGCACGACCGGGAGATGTACGGGTGGCGGCACATGGTGGAGAATTTCTTCGCGAAGATCAAGGAGTTCCGGGCGATCGCGACGCGGTACGCCAGGACCGCCGCGAGCTTCGCGGCCGGGATTCACCTCGTCGCCGGCGTGGTGGCCGCGTCATGAGTGTCAACAGGCCCTAATCCGGAAACCACGTCAGGGAGACATTCGGTGAATCCGGAAACGGCGGAAACAAAGCACCTGCCCGGTATCCGCCGTTTGGGAGCGGCTAACGGAATGGAGCGGCCGCTCGGCAGGTTCCGGGCCCTGACCGTCAGGAACCTCAACAGGTTTGGCAGATACGGGATAGGTGGCGACGATCTTTTCACGATGCGTGTCGTCAGCGCGGTACTGCCGTTCCGAACCAACCGTTACGTAACCGAACACCTTATCGACTGGGACAGGATCCCCGAGGATCCGGTTTACCAACTGGTTTTCCCCCAGAGAGGCATGCTTGCCGACGGGGACTTCCGACGCATCGCCGACCTGATGGTCCGGGACGCGCCAAAAGAGGAGGTCGAACGGGCGGCGGCGGAGATCCGCGCCGGTCTCAATCCCCATCCGTCCGGGCAGCGCGAGTTCAACATTCCCAGCGGTGATGGGACAGTTTTCGAGGGACTACAGCACAAGTACCGCGAGACCGTCCTGTTTTTTCCGAGCAAGGGCCAGACCTGCCACGCGTATTGCACGTTCTGCTTTCGCTGGGCGCAGTTTGTCGGCGACAGCGAGCTCAAAATCTCGTCGAAGAACACCGGGCATCTGTATCGCTATCTCGCCGCCCATCCCGAGGTTTCGGACCTTCTGGTCACCGGCGGCGATCCGATGATCATGAAAACGCAGGTGCTCGAACGCTATCTCCGACCCATCCTCAACGATCCGGCGCTCGTCCATGTGCGCAACATCCGGATCGGAACCAAGGCACTCGGCTTCTGGCCCCACCGTTTCATCCACGACAGTGACGCCGACGACCTGCTGCGCCTGCTGGAGGGTATTGTCCGCTCGGGCCGTCACGTCGCGATAATGGCGCATTTCAGCCACTGGCAGGAACTGCGGACCAACGTGGCGCGTGAGGCAATCCGCCGAATTCGCGACACCGGCGCGGTCATACGCAGCCAAGCACCGCTGCTCGAGCATATCAATAACGATCCGGACGTTTGGGCGCGTATGTGGCGCACGCAGGTCGGTATGGGCATCATTCCGTATTATATGTTCGTGGAACGGGACACCGGCGCGAGACGCTATTTCGAGGTGCCGTTGGCGCGGGGTTGGGAAGTGTTCCGGCAGGCCATCCGGCAGGTCTCGGGCCTGGGCCGCACAGTCCGCGGCCCCAGCATGAGCGCGACGCCCGGTAAGGTCGAGGTGGTTGGCGTGCGGGAGGTCGCCGGCGAAAGGGTTTTCGTACTGCGCTTCCTGCAGGGCCGCGATCCCGAGTGGGTCGGGCAACCGTTTTTCGCCAGATATGATCCGGAGGCGACATGGCTCGACCAGCTTGAACCGGCTTTCGGCGAAAATTCCTTCTTCTTCGAGCCTGGGGAGTAACATGAAGGCAGTTTACCGCAGCAATGCTTCCGGGTCAGTCGTTCATTTTCCGCGGTACGAAACCGGATGCCAGGCCCGGAGCATCCATATTCAGTCGCAAACACTGACTCCGTCATTCCATTTGTTTGGGTGATCGGGGTGGGACGGAAGAATTACATGGTCTTGGAATCGATTGTTGAAATGTCGGACTGGATGCCGCTCGATACCGGCCTTGAGGACGGACAGCGGATATGCGCAGTCGGTGATGTGCACGGGTGCAGCCGACAGTTTCTGCGCCTGCTTGACGATCTCGAAAGCCGGAATGCGGAATATGATAGGAACATTCTTGTCCTTATGGGCGATTATATCGACCGCGGGCCGGACAGTCTGGGTGCCGTTGACGCCGCCATCAGCGCGGCTCATAGGAGTTTTGACAGTTTCTACCCGTTGATGGGCAACCATGAACAATTGATGCGCATCGCACTACGGGCCGGGCCGGGAGACAGTCAGAGGCTATGGCTGGAAAACGGTGGCGACTCAGTGCTCCAAGAGCTGGGTATACCCTACGGGATATCAGAGGCCGAGCCCGATGTTTTCTCGACGGAAATCGGGGAGGCCTGGGGTGCGGAGAGGAAATCGTTTCTCGACTCTATTTTTCATCACAGGACTTTCGGCAATCTCCTTTTTGTCCATGCCGGAATCAATCAGGAGATCACATTGGAGGAGCATCTCTCGCAGCCATGGGATCTTCTCGTTGAAAAGCACTGGGTATGGATTCGCTACCCGTTTCTATACAAGCCGGCCGACCTCGATCCAATAACAGTGGTACATGGCCATACGCCTGCTTTCATCCTCAACTACCAGGCTCCACGGACCGATCTTGTCACAATGCACGGTCCCCGCGATGGCAAGATGAATCTCGATGCGGGCTGTTTTGAATCGGGGCGGCTTGCGGCCGGCGAGTTCGTCAAGGATTCCTGTCGAGTGGTGACCCGCTACGAGGAGAAGAAAAGGAACGGTAACTAGGGCCTGTTGACAGTCATGATGCGGCCACCACGCCGGCGACGGGGTGAATCCCGGCCGCGAAGCTCGCGGCGGTCCTGTCACGGCACGTCGCGACCGCCCGGAACTCCCCGGGCTTCGCGAAGAAACTGTCCAGCAGGTGCCGCCATCCGTACATCTCCCTGTCACGCGCCGGGGCGCCGTCCGGTTCCGCCGTGCGGGAATCACCGCCTCCGCGCCGCGGGCGTCCAGATCCCCGAGCAGCCAGTCCGCGCCGGACGCCCTGTCGCCGACGAAGGCCCCGAACGGGAGGCCGCCCGGAAGCCCCGGAACACCCTGCAGGCCGTGCGCCCGGGCGGGAAGGATCCTGAAGCGCACGAGGTGCCCGAGCACGTCCTCGGTGGCCACGGCCCTGCCCGTCAGGCCGCCCCGGGAACGTCCGGTTCCTTGATTCCAGACTCCCCTTTTGCGCCCGCCGCCTTCTGGCGCACCCTGCCTATGTTGCACAATTTGTAACTGCTCACCCCTTGGCGGCGGGTTTGGCGGTTTTGGTCCTGTGGAGCCTGACCATGTCGGCGGCGTTTCCGGCCAGAGCGATCTGGATGGCGACGAGTGGGTTGTATCCGAGCGCGGACATGGAGCTGAGGTAGCCTGGGATCCGGCACCATGCCTCGGCTTGGGGCCATGTCCGGAAGCACCCGCTCACCTTGATCCTAGCCTTCGCCATCCTGATCCTGCGCTCCCCGGCGTTGTTGGTGAAGCTCACCGCCGGGTCGGCCGTGAAGCGCAGGACGGACGCCTCGTGCCTGACGAGGCGCCCGTGCAGGTTGTGCGCGTCGGACCTGTCGACCCGCCCCCGCCGGCCCTTCGGGCGCGGCGGGAGAGCGGGCAGCTCCCTGGCGCCCTGTGTCAGGATGGTCCGGTATCTCCTGACGGTGCGGCGGCGATCCGCCCCGGACAGGGTCCTGGTCCCGCTCCCGCTGCCGCGCGGCAGGCCCCGTGCGGCAGCGCCTTCATCAGGCGCGCCCGGCGGCAGTCGTTGGGGTCGACGGCGAAGGCCGATCCGTGGAGGAGGTGCGCGCCACAGATCCGGTGCGCGCACCGGTCGTAGGCGAAGTACGTCGCCCGGCAGTCGTGGACCAGGACGCCTTCGTGGCGCGGGATGACGCCGGTCGCGTCGACCCCCCGGCCGCGCCTGCGGTGCAGGAACTTCAGGGTCAGGGACCCGTCGGTGAGAACGTGGAGCCACCGGGTCCCGCCGTCGACCCGCAGGCCGGTCTCGTCGGCGTGCAGGGCCGGGGCTTTCAGCAGCCGCGCGACGGCGGCCTCCTCCCATGCCCGCAGCGGGCCGTGCAGGCGGCGGACGTAGCCCAGGCAGGTGGCCCCGGAGAGCCTCAGGCCGCAGGTCGCGTGGCCCGGCGCGACGGCCCGGTCCGGCGAGAGCATGCGGGCGACGGGCAGGTTGACGATGAAGGCCTGCAGGCCGGTGCCGTACCGCGGCGGGCCGGGCATGCCGTGAGCGGCCACCCCGGCCTGCCGGGGAATCCCCGGGACAGGAAGGCGGCCGGCGACCGGAAAGCCCACGGGATCCTGACCTGGATCCACCGGGTGTCCTCCAGCCTGAAGCGCCGGGCCATGGGCGTGTGCCACGGACCGCGCGGGAAGCGCTTCCAGCGCCACCTGGACGAATCCGTCTTCCGCCGGGACCGCCGCCGCCACCGGCGGGCCTCCCTCAACCGGCTGCCGGGCCTGGGGCCCGGGATGCCGCCCGCCACGTACCGCGACTTCGCCGGCGGGCGCGCCTGACGCGCCCGGACCCCGCCAACGGCCCGGCGGGTGCGCCCGACCCCACCTGAATCCCCGCATTCCGGCACCGTCCGGACCGCCGGACCGCCCCAACGGCGCGGATTCCACCGGAAATTCCGGGATCCGGCGATGGGCCACCGGTACAACATCCTGCGGTGCCGTAGTCAAAGGGATAAGCCTTTTCGACGATATGGAATTCGTGGAGGGCTTCAATCTCGGCAGCCGGATTTGGATGACATTCCAGCTTCGGTTCTTCCGGACACATAGGCGTTTCCCTTCCGGTGGGCCGGATCCGGAAGTGTGTTTATCAGCCGTTTTCGAGTTTAGGGTGATCTACGGTGGAGAATCTTGTATTTTACACTGCAAGCGTCTATATCGGATAATATTCCGTCTTAGGACTTAAAGATCGGACAAATATCCGATGTAAACTTGGAGAATGTCGTGAGTTCGTTACAGGTTAAATCCGCATTGTCGCAGCTTGGTCGCGATATCCAAACAGCGCGCAAAAGACGCCGCATGTCAGTTGCGGATTTCTGTAACCGGATTGGTGTAAGTGACAAGACCCTCGCGAAGCTTGAGCGGGGCGATGGTGGCGTCAGGCTTGAGACCTTTGCCATGGCGCTTCTGGCTCTTGGCATGTTGGACAGGCTGGCTGAGATCGCCGATCCAGCTTCGGATGCCATCGGTATCGGATTGGACCAGGACAAACTCCCGGAGCGCATTCGGCGGCGTGGGCAAAAGGGCACAAAGACCGTCACCGCCAAGCAAAGTGTCGCGTCACAGGAACTGACCGTGCTCGATGATGATGAAGGGACAGCATTCTGATGCCTGAAGCTTCAGTTGTTCTCGGCGACGCTTGTATCCCTGTCGGGCGCTTGATTTTTGAGACCGACGGTCGGCGGTCACATTCCACATTCATCTATGACGAGAACTGGCTCGAAAACCCGATAGGATTTGATCTCGCACCGGACATGCCGCGCAGTCGTGCGCCATTTCATTCATCGGCGGAGGGGCGCGAAAGCCGTCGACGAGATGTCTTGGCGGGGCCTTTCACGGATACAGCGCCCGATAGTTGGGGGCGTAAGCTCATACGCCGCGTGCATGGCGAGGGCGCGACGGAGTTCGACTATCTTGTTGCAGCCGATGATAAGGCCCGCCACGGCGCGTTGCGGCTTCTGAATGAGGAGGGAGAGTTATTCCATCTCAATCAGCCCCCCGTGCCACGCCTGGCCGATATCGAAGAGTTGCGCGCGATCGCAGCACGGTATGAGCGGGATCCGGAAAGCGCGGAAGCTGAAGCGCGTGATCTTGTCGGCGCAGCGGGTTCGCTGGGCGGCGCGCGCCCAAAAGCCAATGTCGTGGATGGCGAGGACCTATGGATCGCGAAGTTCACCTCAATTGACGACGCTTGGCCGGTTGAGCAGTTGGAGATAGCCACACTTGCATTGGCCCGAGCAGTAGGTCTTCGAACACCTGACGCGCGCCTTGAACTGGCAGCCAGCAAGCATCCTGTCGGCCGCATCAAGCGCTTCGATCGCCGGGCAGGTGGCCGCTTGCCTTACATGTCGGCACGTACGGCCCTGGGCAAGAAAGGATCCGCTCACGGATACTACACCGATATCGCGGATACCTTGCGGCAAATGTCCGTGCTGCCAGGAAGGGATATTCTGGAGCTGTGGCAACGCTTGTTGTTCACCGTGCTGATCACAAACACCGATGATCATCTCAAAAACCATGGACTTCTCTATGTGCGCGACAATCGGTGGCGCCTGTCACCCATGTTTGACGTCAACCCGCAGCCAAGACGTCAACCCACCTTGGAAACCGGGATCAGCAACGTTCATGGGTTTGAGCCGTCTGTCGAAGCAGTGATTGATGCCGCGCCCTTCTTTGATATCGAGGAAGTCGATGCCAGGGCTATGGCCAAAGACATGGCCCATGCGATTGCCAAGACCTGGAGTGAAACGCTCCGCCAGCATGGCATAACAGGGGCTGCGCTGAAGCGATGCGCACCGGCGTTTGAACATGAGCGAATGGAGACGGCGCTCGGTTTGTAGAGCACGCCGGCGGCATCGATGTCACCACTTGCCCGGGTGAACTCGTCGAGTTTTCCGGATACTCGTGTTCTGTTCTCTCCGTCAGAAACCCGCGTCTGGCTCGATAGTCGAAGCACGCGGCCATTCTGCCGATTGAAGGTCTTGTCCTGCGCATGCCGACGCTCGGCAAAACTGCGGAGTTTGAACATTGAACATATCCCGCAGGGCTGGATCGTGGGTGAGGGTGTCATTCCGGACGGTCACATCTCGCGGATGAACGTTTGACTTCTTGAATCATGCGCAAACCATCTTGCCGGGCGGGAGGTGTTGAAGCCATGTCTCGGTCAATCGGTTTCCTCTCGCTTTCTTCCTGATGCAATCTCCGTGACCTGGTCCGTCTGACGGTCACGCGAGCGCGCCCTTCAAGCAGAACTTTTCCCTGTCCGCTGATGCGGCCATTCCTCGCGGATCAAAGTTTAGCCTGACAGTCGGTCCGGTCGGTCACGGTTTCCAGTTTGCATCGAAAACGAAGGAGAACCGATATGACCAAATACTACACCGTCACCACCCCGACACCGGCAAGGATGGTAAGACCCGCTTCCACAAGGTGGGCGTAGCCTTCCCGCAGAACGAAGGTGCCAAGTCCTTCATAACCATCCAGCTATTCGCAAACCCGGTGAATGGCGAGCTCGTCCTCTTCGAACCGAAAGCCGACAGCGAAGACGGCCAGGTCACCGAGTGACCCGCCCGCTCAGATCCCGATCTCTGCACCCAGTCCCCGCCCTCGCGGTCGCAGACCACCCGCGTGTCCGGGCAGGCGGCGGAGAGCTCCCGGGCCCGGTCCAGCCAGACGCACCCGAATCGAAGTGACGGAGACCAACCTGCATGGCCCACCGTATAGGCCATCCGGATCGGCGATACAAGTATGAAATGTTGCAAGGTGCTGGCCCCGGAGGAGACGGAGGGAATCTTGGGAACCATCGCGGAGACACTGAGGGCCGAGGGCGAGGCGCGGGGGATCGCCAAGGGCGAGGCGCGGGGGATCGCCAAGGGCGAGGCCAGATCGCTGGTCCGCCTGCTTGAGAGGCGGTTCGGCCCCCTGCCTGACGCTGACAGGCGGCGGATCGCCGGGGCGACCCTTGACCAGCTGGATCGCTGGTTTGACCGGGGACTGGACGCCGGGACACTGGAAGCGGTGTTCGCGGGCGGGTGACGTGGGGTGCCTTCCCCCGGCCTGCTGGCCCTGACCCGCCATGGGTCCCGGAGCCGCCCATACCCACTCCCGTTCCCGGCCCGTGGGACGGCTCGGCTGCCGGCTGGTCAGAATGCCCGAAGGACGGAGTCCTGGAAAAGTCATGGAATCAATGGCGTAGGGATGTTTTCTTAAGAGAGAGGGTTCCGCCGTCCCTGCGGGTGAAGGTAGTGGCACACCGCAGGGCCCCCGGGGCATGGCGTATGGGAGACCCCGGCTGTCTGAGACACCGGCCCGTGCGGCGCACATGCGCAGGAGTTGCAGGGCCTGCTGTTGATCCCGCATTCGGATGTCGGCGTCGGCTCGTCCTCCATCACCCGGGCGATGGTCCGCGGCCGGTGACGGCGGCCGCGGAACCTGTGCCCCGACGCCAGTCCGCGTGGATGTCCGGGCATGTGGCCGGTGCGCGGAACCATCACTTCCGCAGGTATGACGTTCTCATTCCCGTTGTTCACATCAAACACCCTGATCGGGTCGGGCCGCTCACCCCGCGCCGTCATGTGAATTCCCGGGGCCGCCAATCGGCTCCCCGACCGGCCGGTTCCGGGGCCGGCGATGAGGTCCGGACTTCCCCGGCCATTCGCGACATGGTAGTCCTTCGGGCGCGGAAGAGGGCGGGAGGACGCTTTTCCATGCGGACTTTCGGGCCCGTTTCCAGACTGTCCCAGACCAAATGAACCGATAGGGTATTGCCGGAAGAGGGGCCACAAAGGCGGATTCCGCGTTACCGCGTCCGTCGGCCGTCAGATGCTTTCGGAACGCCCATCAGATGTTACCGGAACACCCGTCAAGTGTTTCCAGAACCTTGGTCAAGGTCGCCAGATTTTGCATCCCTCTTTCGTTCGTGAGTCTCTACCTGCTTGGAATGATGTCCCCTCGCCCTTGACTCGGGACGGTTTCCAGCCACCCTGTCGCGCCAGAAGTCGGGGAAGACGTGATCGTCGGGGATTTTCGGTATGAAATGTCCCAGTCCGCTCCATCGAGCGGACGGCACATGAAAAACGACCCTCTTCATTGAACCGGGCCGCTGATCTGGCCGCACCACCCCTGAATCCGGGCGGGGAACCGCCGCGGAAAACCGGGTGGCGAAAAACCAGCCGAACCCCATGCCGGCAGCCGAGCCGCCCACGGGCCGGGAACGGGAGTGGGTATGGGCGGCTCCGGGACCCATGGCGGGTCAGGGCCAGCAGGCCGGGGGAAGGCACCCCACGTCACCCGCCCGCGAACACCGCTTCCAGTGTCCCGGCGTCCAGTCCCCGGTCAAACCAGCGATCCAGCTGGTCAAGGGTCGCCCCGGCGATCCGCCGCCTGTCAGCGTCAGGCAGGGGGCCGAACCGCCTCTCAAGCAGGCGGACCAGCGATCTGGCCTCACCCTTGGCGATCCCCCGCGCCTCGCCCTCGGCCCTCAGTGTCTCCGCGATGGTTCCCAAGATTCCCTCCGTCTCCTCCGGGGCCAGGGCGGCCAGCCGGTCCTCGAGCCGCGCGCGCTCGCGGCCCTTGCTCGTGCTGAAGATATACACCGCGACCGCCTTCCGTAAAGCCGGATTCTCCGCCAGCGCCGCGTCAAGCTCCTCCAGCAGCGCGAGCGCCCGCCGCGTCAGCGCCAGGAACCCGGCCCGCAGCTGCGCGTCGCCGGAGAGATCCCCGGGGGCCATCCGGGCAAGCCAGCGGAAGAGGAACCGCTCGCCGGGCAGGAAGACCAGCTCGGGATCGTCACCGGCGATCATCTCCGCCAGACCCTCGGGCGCCGCCCAGCGGGACTGCCCCGAGTAGAGCACGAGCGGGATGATCGGCGGCAGGTTGCGCAACCGTTCCGCCCGTCCCTGGGCGTGGCGCTCCCAGACGCGGACCATGTACCCGGCAAGCTGCAGCGCCACGCCGGGCGAGGGGGTGCTCTTGTGCTCCGCCAGCACGTAGACGAGGGCCGGATGTCCCGCGGCGGTCTCCACCTCCATCAGGAGGTCGGACTGGCTGCCGCGCAGCGCCTCGTCGATGAAGCTGCCGTCGAGGATCCTCGGGGGCCTGTCCGCGAGCCGTCCCGCGATCCTGTCAGGAAGGTGGTCGCGCAGCAGCGCCCGCGCCCGCGCCGGGTCCGCGACCAGGGCCCGGAACAGCGCGTCATGCGGGGTCGGCGTGATGCCCCGCCGTCCGCCCGTCTCCGGGGGACCGGACGTCCCGCCCGGGGAAGGGGTCTCGCTGTCGTCCATGCCCGCCACGATAGCGGCGCCACACCCCGGGGTCCAGCGCGGCGGAGGAAACTCCCACCGGCCCCTCCCCAGGCGGACGCCGCGAATTCCGTCTCCCCGCGCGCTGGAGGGCCCGCTGTCCGGCGCGGCCCGGGCCGGATGGACGGCACCCCATGCCCGGAGCCCGCGCTCCCGGGCGCCGCCGGCCGAGCGGGCGCGCCCGGGGGCCGTTCCCCGATCCGGGACCGGACCACAGCGGGCCGCCACCGCCTATGGCCGGAACGCGAGCCCCGCCCCGTGGATTCCCATGGCGGCACCTCCGCCGGCTCCGCGGCGGCAGGGGCTGCCCGGATCCCCGCAACGGCGCCGATGACGGGACGGAGGGCGTCCGTCCCGGAACCAGCCCTCGGGCATACCCGGGTTGGCCGCAACAGTGCCGGTACATCGAACGCTTCCCGCCCTACTCAGCTGCTGCGAGGTATTCCTCAAGCGGGGGACACGTGCACACCAGGTGTCTGTCACCATAGGTGTTGTCCACCCTGTTGACCGGTGGCCAGTACTTGTCGACCCGGAACGCACCGGCAGGATAACATCCCTGCTCCCTGCTGTAAGGCCGGTTCCATTCCCCAAGCAGATCCTCAACGGTGTGCGGCGCACGTTTTAGCGGGTTGTTCCCGGCGTCAATACTGCAGGATTCAATGGCGCCAATCTCCGAACGTATGTCAAGCATCGCGTCGCAGAACCTGTCCAGCTCCGCTTTGGTCTCGGATTCCGTAGGCTCGACCATAAAGGTGCCAGCAACTGGCCAGCTCATGGTGGGAGCGTGAAACCCGTTGTCGATCAAGCGCTTCGCGATGTCATCCACAGTGATGCCTGCTCTCTCAGCGAAAGGCCGCATGTCAAGTATGCATTCGTGCGCTACGCGTCCGTTCTCTCCAGTGAACAGGACATCATAGGCGCCCTCTAGCCGTTTGGCAATGTAGTTGGCGTTGAGAATCGCCACTTTGGTTGCCTGTGTCAGGCCCTCACCGCCCATCAGGAGCACGTATGCCCAGCTGACCGGGAGAAGAGAAGCGGATCCAAATGGCGCCGCGGTGACCGGCCCCGCGACCGCGGGGTCGCCGGTTGCAGGATGTCCGGGAAGGAACGGCGCGAGATGCGCCTTGACCCCGATAGGGCCCATTCCAGGCCCTCCGCCACCATGTGGGATGCAGAAGGTCTTGTGGAGGTTCAGGTGACTGACGTCACCTCCCAGATCACCGGGTTTGACCAGCCCGACGAGGGCATTCAGGTTCGCTCCGTCAAGATAGACCTGCCCACCGAATTCATGGGTGATCGCACATACCTCGCGTATCTTCTCCTCGAACACGCCATGGGTAGAGGGGTAGGTGATCATGCATGCGGCAAGAGTGTCACCGGCGGCTTCCGCCTTGACCCGGAACTCCTCAAGATCGATGTCGCCGTTATCCGCGGACCGCACGACAATGACGTCCATTCCCGCCATCTGGG
This sequence comes from Paracoccaceae bacterium, assembly GCA_965221405.1. Lineage (GTDB taxonomy): Bacteria > Pseudomonadota > Alphaproteobacteria > Rhodobacterales > Rhodobacteraceae > JAPOUP01. The sequence goes on from CBDCSE010000002.1 coordinate 465,637, forward strand.
CACTTGCGGGATTTGTGCCGTGGGCGCTCATCGGAATGAGACAGACACGACGGTGCCCGTCGCCGTTCGCGCGGTGATAGGCCAAGATGGTCAGCAGGCCAGCGTATTCACCTTGTGCCCCGGAATTCGGCTGCATCGACATGGCGTCGTATCCGGTAATCCTGCAGAGTCTCCCTGAAAGGTCATCCAGCATTTCAATGTAACCCGCGACCTGGTCCGAGGGAGCAAACGGGTGTATGTTGCAGAATTCCGGCCATGTGACCGCGACCATCTCAACCGCCGCGTTGAGCTTCATCGTGCAGGATCCCAGTGGAATCATCGCGCGGTCAAGCGCCAGGTCGCGATCCGCCAAACGCCGCATGTAACGCGTCATTTCGGTTTCGGCGCGGTTCATGTGAAACACCGGATGTTCCAGATAGGAGGTCCTGCGGTGCAGATTCTCGGGAACCCGGTATTCCTCCCTGACTCCCGCCTTGCGGTCATGGATTCCGAAGGCGCTCCAGAGACGTTCAATGGTTTCCGGCCGGGTGGTTTCATCGAGCGTGATGCCTATCCGATCATCGCCAATACGGCGCAGGTTGATACGTTGACGTGCGGCGGCATCGATGATCGCGCCCTGAAAGGCGTTCACCCTGACGGTGATCGTATCAAAAAACGCCTCGGGCTCGACCTTGAAACCCTGCTCTTCCAACCCCCTTGCAGCGCGTACCGTCTTCCGGTGGATCCGTTGCGCGATGGCCTGCAGCCCTTTTGGCCCATGGAACACGGCGTAGAAGCCCGCCATCACGGCAAGGAGTGCCTGCGCCGTGCAGACGTTCGATGTCGCCTTCTCCCGCCGGATGTGCTGCTCCCGCGTCTGCAGTGACAATCGGTAGGCCTTGTTCCCCCGGGAATCGATGCTGACGCCGACCAACCTTCCGGGTATGGCCCGTTTGTATGCGTCCCGGCAGGCCATGTAGGCGGCGTGCGGGCCACCGTATCCCATGGGCACGCCAAAACGTTGGGTCGAGCCCACAGCTATGTCAGCACCCATTTCCGCTGGTTCTTTCAGAAGAGTCAGCGCCAATGGATCGGCTATGATGATTCCCACCGCTCCGACCTCGTGCAGGGCGGCGATCTGGTCGGTGAAGTCCCGGAGATCGCCATAAGTGCCCGGATACTGGAAAGCCGCTCCGAACAGTTCCCCGAACGACATTTCATCGGGATCGCCTACCTCGACGTCAATGCCCAAAGGCGCGGCCCTGGTTTTCATCACGGCTATGTTCTGGGGATGGCAGTTGCGGTCAATGAAGAACCTCTTCGCCTTCGATTTCGAAATGCGCCGCGCCATGGACATGGCCTCCGCCGCCGCGGTTGCCTCGTCGAGAAGGGAGGCATTGGCGATCTCCAGTCCGGTAAGGTCGCAGATCATGGTCTGGTAATTCAGAAGCGCCTCGAGCCGACCCTGGCTGATTTCCGGCTGGTAAGGCGTGTATGCCGTGTACCAGGCTGGATTCTCCAGAACATTCCTCTGGATCGCTGGCGGCGTGACCGTGCCGTGAAAGCCCTGGCCGATCATTGTCGAGAACACCCGGTTTCTTTTGGCGACCTGGCGCATATGGTAGAGAAGCTGGCGCTCCGATTTGGGCTTGCCGAAATCGAGAGGTTCTTTCTGACGAATGGATTGCGGAACCGTCTGATCGATCAATTCATCCAGGGATTCCACGTTCAACGTGGCGAGCATCTCCTCCATTTCCGAAGGCGACGGCCCGATATGGCGGCGGTTGGCGAAATCATAGGGTGAGTAATTCGTGGGCGTAAATGGCATGTCTCGCTCCGTTCGATAGACACGATGCGACGGCGAGTGGGGGCGGCAGGCAGGGTCAGGGTGACGCCGGGCCTGAATTCCGCCTGGAAACCGGTTTGGCGGGGACCTAGCCCACCAGTTCCCCATATTCGGCTTCGTCCATGAAGCTATCCAGCATCGAGAGGTCAGTCACGGTCATTTTGAAGAACCAGGCATCGCCCATGGGATCCTTGTTCACTTTCCCGGGGCTCTCCACGATCGCGTCGTTCACTTCCACAATCTCACCGTCCACGGGCGCCAGAATGTCGGAAGCGGCCTTGACCGATTCGATCACCGCCACCTCCTCACCCTTGGTCACTTTGGTGCCAGCGCCGGGCAACTCCACGAAAACCACATCGCCAAGCTGTTCACTGGCATGCCGGGTGATCCCGACGGCCACGAGATCGCCCTCGACGCGAAGCCATTCGTGCTCTTCAGTGAACTTCATGTGTTCCTCCCGTTAGTTATATCAACGTTTGAAATCGTGTGACCTGAACGGCATTTCCTTGACCGTCGCCGGCAGACGCCTCCCCCGGACCTCTCCGTAGACCGTCGTGCCAGCATGACCGTGCTCCGATCGGACATACGCCATGGACACCGGCCGCTCAATAGCGGGTCCGAATCCACCGGAGCACACCGTTCCTGTGGAGTCGCCGCCATGCAGTTCGCCGTAGATCCGGGTACCGGCACGCATCGGAGCGCGTCCTTCCGGCAGCAGGCCCACACGGCGCCTTTGGACACCGTGCTCGAATTCACGCAGGATCCGTCCTGCACCAGGGAATCCGCCTGCACGCTCTCCGCCGATGCGGCGCGCTTTCTGCACCACCCATTCGAGAGCGGCCTCCACCGGGCTTGTCGAGGCGTCGATGTCGCTGCCGTAAAGGCACAGGCCGGCCTCCAGCCTGAGCGAGTCGCGGGCGCCAAGGCCGATAGGTTCGACACTGTCCTGCGCCAGCAGCGCCATCGCGAGCGGCCGGGCATATTCCCCGGACACCGAAATCTCGAAACCGTCCTCGCCGGTATACCCCGAGCGCGATATCCAGAGCGTGCCGAATTCCGAGCCAAGCGTCTCGACATCCATGAACCGCATGTCAGTGATGCGAGGGAAAATGCTCTCCAACGCCGCTTCCGCCTTAGGTCCCTGAACGGCGAGCAGAGCCCGGTCCTTTACCTCATCGATCGCGCACGTGTCGGCGAGATGCTCGTGCAGATGCGCGAAGTCGACCTCCCTGCGCGCGGCGTTCACCACCAGAAACAGGCAGTCACCGTGGTTGGCGACCATCAGGTCGTCGATGATGCCCCCGTCCTCATTGGTAAACAGGGTGTAGTGCTGGCGACCGACCTTGAGCCCGATCACATCGGCGGGCACCAACGTTTCCAATGCCCGGGCCGCGTCCACGAGATCACCGGATTTCGGACGAACCAGAATCTGTCCCATATGGCTTACGTCAAACAGTCCCGCGGCCGATCTGCAGTGAAGGTGTTCCCTCATCACACCTGAGGCGTACCGCACGGGCATCTCGTAACCCGCGAACGGCACTGTTTCCGCACCGAGCTCGATGTGAAGGTCGTATAGAGCCGTTCGCTTCAGGCCAGCCATGCGGCTTCCCCTCTCAATTCATCGAACCGATCCCCAAAATAAGGGTTCGGACCATCGCGTTGGGACGATCATGGCGGCTTTACGGATTGCCAACCCTGAGTGGACCAAAGAACAGCGATGGATTGTATCAGATCGCGAAGCCGCGTTCCGAAGCCGTTGAATGATGAGCGGGATTTGCCGAATCCCCGGCTGTTTCGATGGCAGTCCACGCGATAGCCACTGAGCCATGATACTGGACTCCGGTTGTTTTTCCATGCGGGTCACCGGACCTGCTGGACCGGTATGCCCGCAGCCTACATGCGGCGGGCTTTTCGGGTTGGTAGACATGATACGGAACATTCACATTTCTGCAACAAACCAATCTTAACCTGTGCGTACTGGCGGCACTCATCGCCAGGAACCGATGCTTAGGCAGAGAGGAATCCAGTAATGCCTGACAATTCCGTTAGCTTTGACGAATACGACGAAATTCGCTCACCTCGACACGGCCAGACCGATCTTAAGCGTGTGATCGAGGCGGCAATCGACCGACGTGGGTTTGTCGGTGGAGCGCTGACCTTGGGACTCAGCGGCTTTCTTCTGGAAACGACGTCTCTTACGACCCGTGCGGAAGCCGCCACCGATCGATTTGGCTTCCGGCAGATACCCACGGGAACGGAGGACACGATCAGGGTTCCCGATGGCTACAGGTGGGAGACACTGATCCGCTGGGGAGATCCCCTCTGGTCGGATTCGCCCGACTTCGACGAAAGCACGCGTGGAACCGCGGCCAGCCAGCAAAGGGCGTTCGGCGACAACAACGACGGGATGGCCATTTTCCAGTCCGGCGGGCGCACCGTCTTCGCGGTCAACAACGAATACACCAACCGTGGAATCATATGGGGGAACCGCCTTGAGGACAGACCCGCCAACGACGACGACATTCTCAAGGGTTTGATGGCACACGGCGTGTCCGTGTTCGAGATCGCGCGGGACGGGGACGGCTGGTCGATCGTGAAGGACAGTCCACTGAATCGGCGCATCACGCCCGAGACCGAAATGGAGATCACCGGACCCGCCGCCGGTTCCGATCTTCTCCGGACCGCCGCCGATCCGACAGCTACGCGTTCCCGGGGAACCTGGAACAACTGCGGAAACGGACAGACGCCCTGGGGCACGTATCTGACCTGCGAGGAAAATTTCAACGGATACTTCTCGTCGTCCGATCCTGACTACGAGCGTTCACCATCGATGCAGCGATACGGCATCAACCTGGAGGACTGGGGATATGGTTGGGCCGGCGTCGACGAAAGGTTCGATATCTCCCGCCATCCCAACGAACCGAATCGGGCGGGATACGTGGTGGAAATCGATCCATTGGACCCCACCTCCACTCCCAAGAAACGCACAGCGCTCGGAAGGTTCAAGCACGAGAACGCGGATGTGGTCCTGGCGGAGGACGGTCGTGTGGTGGTGTATATGGGCGATGACGAACGCGGTGAGTTCCTCTACCGCTTCGTAACGGAAAACCGCTACATTGAAGGAGGAGACAAATCCGGAATTCTCGACTCCGGCACCCTCTATGTCGCCAGGTTCTCCGATGACCAGACCGGGGTATGGATGGCGATGACACCCGAAACGACCGGCATGGATGCCGACGAGATCGCGGTCAACACGAGGATGGCGGGATCACGGCTTGGTGCGACAACCATGGATCGTCCCGAATGGGTCGCCTCCAATCCATTTCAGGCGGAAGCCTACGTCGCGCTGACAAATAACAAGAACCGTGGCCTGAAGCCAAACGCCGGTGGTGACGCCACTCCGGTTGGAGGGCCAAATCCCCGTGAAGCCAATGTCTATGGCCAGATTCTTCGGTGGCGGCCAGATGGTGGGGATCATGCGGCGGATACTTTCTCCTGGGATCTGTTCGCCCTCGCCGGAAACCCGACCGTCCACACCGACGCGAATGCCGGTTCCGCGAACGTGAATGCCGGAAACATGTTCAACTCACCCGATGGCATGGTGTTCGACCAACGCGGCTTCCTATGGATCCAAACCGATGGCAACTACTCGAACGAGGGTGACTTCGAAGGCCATGGAAACAACCAGATGCTGGTGGGTGATACCACCACCGGCGAGATCCGCCGCTTCCTGGTGGGTCCCAACGAGGCCGAGATAACCGGAATTGCCTGGTCGCCTGACAGGAAGACGATGTTCGTGGGCGTGCAGCATCCCGGCGAACGTGGGAACTCGCATTTCCCAGGCGGTGTGGATTCGGTCCCGCGCTCGGCAATCGTGGCCATAAGCCGCGAGGATGGTGGCCTTATGGGCTGACGCGAGCCCTGACCTCGTGCCCGCGGGATCTCCATCGCATATCCCGCGGGCCGGTAAGGCCGGATGAACGAGCGGCCGCCAATGAACGTGATCGGCGGGCGACGGCAACCGGGCGGGACCGCCATCGGCGCCGCGGGCCGAAAGCCCGGATATAACCGTCGGGACCGGGCAAGGGCTTTCGGGTTCCCGGGCATCCCGGGCCTCGCTCTCGGCCACCCAAAGATGAAAGATCCGGCGGGGCAGGGAGGATACGGTCAATCACGCCGGTAGCCGCGATCGACCGCGATGTCAGTTCGAACCGGGCTTTGCCGACTGGCCCCCGCAACCCGCTCATGACGATCGGCATCTTCCTCAGGAGAGACTGGCCGTCTTACCGAACGGCGGTGGCCCGCCCGAAGGATTCCGTCCTTACGGACTGGCATGGATCGCCAGCGTGATGGCCTCGGCCTGGGCATGCTAAAGTTCGTCGGCCGTATCGCGACGCAGGGCGCTCCCGAGGGCCGGGACCGTCCGGCGATCCCCTCAAACCGGACGCCGGACGGGCTTACCTCCTTAATGCCCTGCCCTTAACGCAACTCCCTTAACCGCTCACCGGAAGGCTGTGTGGAGGAGACGGCCTCCGCAGGCGATATATTCCCGCGTCTTGATATCTGCCCCTGCTTTATGCATTCGTGCGGCGTTGGGCGACAGCCTCCTTCCGCCCGACCTTACGCCAAAGAAGGGGAACGTCACCGTCCCGGTTCCGCTGATCATCGCGAAGGAAAGTCAATCCAATGAACTGATGTGAAGTCAGCCCATTTCAGTGACTTGAAAGCCACTCCGTCCGGCGGTATTCGCCTGCCACTCTCCTTGGGGATCATGAATGTCAATCGATCTGCAGAAAGCCGCCGCCGTTGCCAAACTCGCCCGCATCAGGGTCGAGGACAAAATGCTTCCCGAACTGGCTCGGGAATTCAATGATATACTCGGGTTCATCGAGCAGCTCAGTGAAGTCAATGTGGAAGGCGTCGAGCCCATGGTATCGGTCACTCCTATGCCGCTCAGGCGTCGGGCCGACAAGGTTACGGACGGAGATATGCGCAGCCGGATACTGTCGAACGCGCCGGACACCCGAGAGGGCTTCTTCATCGTACCGAAGGTCGTTGAATGACAGCGCATCTACCGGAATTGACCCTGGCGGACGCACGCTCGAAACTGCGGACGGGTGAGATCACGTCGGTTGAGTTGACTGAGGCCTGCCTGACCGAGATACGCGCCGCCGGCGTACTTAACGCCTTCGTCCACGATACACCCGAAATCGCGCTGGAGCAGGCGAGAGCGTCCGACGCGAGGATAGCGGGCGGCGACGCCCCATCAATGTGCGGTATTCCACTTGGAATCAAGGATCTGTTCTGCACCAAGGGCGTGCCAAGCCAGGCGGCAAGCCGCATTCTTGAAGGTTTCCGTCCGGAATACGAGTCGACGGTCACGCGGAAGCTTCTCGATGCGGGCTCCGTCATGCTGGGTAAGTTGAACATGGACGAGTTCGCCATGGGCTCCAGCAACGAGTCTTCGATTTACGGCAGCGCCATAAGCCCCTGGAGACGCCGGGGCGATACCGCGTCAATCGTCCCCGGCGGATCGTCCGGCGGGTCGGCGGCGGCAGTGGCCGCGGATCTATGTATCGGCGCAGTCGGCACCGATACCGGCGGTTCCATCAGGCAGCCCGCCGCTTTCACCGGAATTACCGGGCTCAAACCCACTTACGGGCGCTGTTCCCGATGGGGTATCGTCGCCTTCGCCTCGTCGCTGGACCAGGCGGGTCCGATGACGAAGACCGTCCGCGACGCCGCTATCATGCTCGGTGCGATGGCGGGGCATGACCCTAAGGACTCGACCTCGGCCGATCTCCCCGTTCCCGATTTCGAGGCGGCGCTGACCGGCGATGTCCGGGGGAGGAGGATAGGGATTCCAAAAGAGTACCGTGTCAAGGACATGCCGGCGGATATCGAGAACCTGTGGGCGAAAGGCAAGGAAATCCTGCGCGATGCAGGCGCCAGCGTCGTTGACATCTCGCTTCCGCACACTGAATACGCCCTGCCGACCTACTACGTGATCGCCCCGGCGGAAGCCTCCTCGAATCTGGCCCGCTTCGATGGGGTGCGTTACGGTCGTCGCGCACGGACATGCGCGGGCGACAGCGTGACGGATATGTACGAGAGAACCCGTGCTGAGGGCTTCGGCCCTGAGGTGCAGCGACGGGTAATGATCGGAACCTATGTTCTGAGCGCCGGATTCTACGACGCCTACTATAACCGGGCGCGTAGGGTGCGGGCACTGATAAAACGCGACTTTGACACCGTATTCGCCGATGGAATCGACGCGATACTCACACCGGCAACCCCTTCGGCAGCGTTTGAGCTGGGCGAATTGACCGAATTGGACCCTGTGCGGATGTATCTCAATGATATTTTCACCGTAACCGTGAACCTTGCCGGACTTCCCGGAATCTCGGTGCCCGCGGGCCTGAACGCGCAGGGGTTGCCGCTGGGGCTACAGTTGATCGGCCGGCCGTGGGAGGAGGGTGATCTGCTGAATCATGCCTATGTTCTGGAAAGGGCGGCGGGCGGTGCGTTCAAGCCAGACCGCTGGTGGTAATGACCGCTGAAATCCAAAAACGGGTAGGATTGTGCCTGTTTCGATCCGTGCTGGCCGTATGCACTCTCGCGCTGGCGGCGTGTCAGGTGGATCCCGCAGCGGTTGACGTAGACCCTGCGGATCAGGCTTCCGCGTTGGGTGCGGACATGCCAGCGAATGGCGATGGCAACAACGAGCATGTCGCGGAGGCCCCGGATGTCCCATTGGCGGATGACCCCGCACATGACCGGGTTTCAGCGGAGCGCATCGATCCAGCGGCGGGGCACGGCCGGACGGGAGATGCCGAAACCACGGCTGTTACGCCGGGAGATCCCGCAGATGCGCCACAGCGTGGGACCGAAGACGTCGGCTCGAACCGGATATCGGATGAGCAGGATTTCGACGCGGTCTCCAACCGGCAGACCATTGAGAGCGATGCGGCCCGGCTGAAGGCGCGGCGTGAGGCCTATATTGAGATCAGATACGGTGACTTGCCGGATCGCGGTGATTTGGTCGTCCCGAACGTTGTGGCGTTCGCGCTGTCGACCGGCAATGATGTCGGGGAACGGATCTGGCCCCGCTTGGGGATAATGCCGGAAAAACGGTATGAAAGGAATTGCGCCGTCTACGCCAATGAGAATTTCGCGCAGGAGGCGTTTCTCGCGAACGGAGGTCCAGAGCGAAACTGGCAGGGTCTCGACCCTGACGGCGACGGTTTCGCGTGTGGGTGGGATCCATCACCTTTCCGTGACAGCGTGGCCGCAGCCCGTTGATCCAGCACCCGTCGCCGAACTTCGGACGCCGCCGCGGCAATGCACTCCCTGACATGATCGTATTGCACGGCACGGCGATGGAGAGTGCCAAGGCCGCGCTGGAGCGGCTCTGCGTGCCGGATTTCGAGGTTTCTGCCCACTACCTGATCGCGGGAAGTGGTGAGACATTCTGTCTGGTCAATGAAGACCTGCGGGCGTGGCACGCAGGTGCGGGAAGTTGGGGTGAAGTTACGGACGTGAACTCGCGATCGATCGGAATCGAACTGGACAACGTTGACGGATTGCCGTTTCCCGAGCGACAGATGGCCGCGCTGGAGACACTTCTTGCCGGAATCATGGAACGGTGGTCGATCTCTCCGGCACGGGTTATCGCACATTCTGACATGGCCCCGACACGCAAGAGGGATCCCGGACCGAAGTTTGACTGGCGACGGCTGGCGCTGTCCGATCTCTCGATCTGGCCGGAGGAAACGACCCACTCAGCCCCCGCCTTGCCGGAAAGGCGGTTCGAAGCCGGGTCGCCCGATGCGGCGTTCCGTGCGGCCGCGCTGGAATTCGGGTATCCGGATGTGGCGACCGAAACCCTGCTCACGGCGTTTCGGCGACGCTTCCGTCCCCATATGGACGGAAGCGTCGCCGCAGAGGACCTGACGGCCATCAGGAACCTGGTTCGCCGATTCCCGGTTGACCGGTCCTGAGCCGGATTCTAGTATCCACGGCGCACGGATGGCTGGACGGCCGCTGATGGTCGGGACAACCGCCATCGGAGGAAAGTCCGGACTCCACAAAGCGACGGTGCCGGGTAATGCCCGGCCGGGGCAATCCGAGGGAAAGCGCCACAGAGAACAGACCGCCCGGAAAACCGGGCAAGGGTGAAACGGTGGGGTAAGAGCCCACCGCGGGCCGGGCAACCGGACCGGCATGGCAAGCCCCACCGGGAGCAATGCCGAATAGGGATCCCATGCGGCGTGTCCGCGGAGAGGCTTTGGCTCCAGGGATCCGGGTAGGCAGCGACAGGCATCTGGAGACAGGTGTCGAAGATGAATGGCCGTCCAACGGCGGTGACCGCCGCCGGGGACAGAATCCGGCTTACAGGCCATCCGTGCGTTTGACCGGAAGCCAGCGCTCGGTTCGGCACCGCCGAAGTCGGCACGAATTCAGTTGACTTTGGTGTCTGGCCGGGTAATCCACGGGCCCTGAAGGATTTCGGGTCGGTCTCGTGCCGTCCTTCCATGGAGCAAGAGATATGGCAAAACCCACAACAATCAAGATTCGCCTGAACTCCACCGCCGATACCGGCCATTTTTACGTCACCCGGAAAAATTCGCGCAAAATGACCGAAAAGATGGTGGCGCGGAAATATGACCCCGTAGTGCGCAGACATGTCGAATACCGGGAAGGTAAGATAAAATAGGTGCCCCTTTCCAGGTGCGGGAACGAGTCGGTCGGATTCACGGAGATGGTTTGGCGGAACCTCTGGATCACCGCGAGGTGGCTTTCGGACACGACTTCGCGCTGGTGTCCTGAAAACCTTTCTCTGGATCGAGCCCCTTGCGCCGGGGACATGGCGGAGACCGGCTGATCGAAAAGATCGGTCCGGCCGGTTCGCTAAAGGCGGGGTTTCAGATGGAAGCGCCTTCACGCTTTCACCCGTTCAAGGGCCGAAATCGCGTGGTTTATCGGAACGCCGTATTTCCTGCCCCCGATTCCGTTACGCTCTTTCGGAACGTTTCGGACTTAATTTATCGATGGAATTGGAGTGATCTGCAATGAACGGTGCCAGAATCGGTTTCATTGGTTTGGGCCTTATGGGCTCAGCTTTGGCTGGACGGCTGCAGGAAATGGGTCATTCACTCACGGTGGCCGCCAATGTCGCGCGCACGGGCGTCGAGGCGACCGTGGCCAGAGGCGCGGTTGAGGTCAGGACTGGTCGGGAGGTCGCGGCCGCGAGCGATATCGTGATGCTGTGCATGGCCACTTCCGAACAGGTCGAAAACCGGATGCGCGGACCCGACGGGGTGATTGCCGGGCTCAGGAAGGGAGCGGTCGTGATCGACTTCGGCACGTCGCTACCGGAATCGACCCGAGCGCTCGGTGACGAGGTCGCACGGGCAGGCGGAGAATTTCTGGACGCGCCACTGGGGGGCACGCCGGCACACGCCAAGGAGGGAATGATCAACATAATGGGGGCTGGAGACGCGGCGGCGTTTTCCCGCGTCAAACCGGTGCTTGATGACCTTGGAAAGAACGTCTTTCACCTGGGCCCGCTCGGGACGGGCCATACGGTCAAGCTGATCAACAACTTCTTCGCGCAGTGCGTGGCCAACGCCATGGCGGAAGCTTTCGTGATGGCGGATCGCACCGGGGTCGACAGGCAGACACTTTATGAGGTTATGTCGGCCGGTCCGCTGAAATCCGGAATGATGGATTTCATCAAGGCCTACGCTGTCGGCGGCGACCCGGATATGCTTGCGTTTTCCATCAAGAATGCGCTGAAGGACGTGGGATACTACCGGCGAATGGCCCTGAATGCCTGCGGGCCCAGCGTAATGGCGGAAAGCGCCTTTGGCGCTCTCTCAGACGCTGTCGCGCAGGGGCGCGGCGAGTTGATGGTTCCGCAGATGGTGGACTATTTCTCCGACCGGTACGGTTCCTGAGCGCGTCGGTTCCCGCGTCTTGGCGGGAGTCGCGTTCCCACTGGCTTTCGCCCGTTCCGGTACCGGATGCCGCGTGTCCGGGAGACCGTCGGGAATTCGCTTTCGACGTTCTCCGGTCGACGTTCTCCGGAACGTGTGGAAAGACTGTCGCGGAAGGATAGGCGGGGGGCCTTGAAACTGCGAACCCGGGAGTTCAGTTTAGGTACGCCATCGGGTCGGCGCTGTCGACCCCTTCCCGGACCTCGAAATGCAGATAATCGGCTTCATTGCCGATCTCGGCGATTGTCTGGCCACGTGATACCGAGTCATCCTTCTGGACCCTGAGCCTGTCGACATTGGCGTAGACCGTGAGCAGGTTGTCGGTATGACGAAGCACCAGGATCGTTCCCAGATCGGTGTCAGCGGTAATCACCGCTACAGTGCCATCGGCCGCGGCAGCGACCGGTGTGCCGACCTCGGCGGCGATGTCAATTCCCTCGTTTCTGCCTTTCTCATAGGCGCGGACGATGCCACCGTTCACGGGCATTGTCAGTCTTGGAGTTCCAGAAGCCGAACCGCCTTCGCCCGCCGGAGACGGTCCCGGCCCGGCCCGCGCCACCGATACCGGTGCCGACCTATCTTCCGGTAACGGCTGTGCGGCACTGGGCGGCACGGGCGTGGAGCTGCCCTGCCCGGGCGCGGTCGGTTCGGATTCCGGCGGGTTGGCTGAAGAGCTGGTGACTGGGATGATGAGGTATTGACCCTCCCGTACCGACATTTCCGGGCCAAGGCCATTCCAGTCCGCAAGCGAACGAACGGACACATCGTATATTCGGGCGATGGAATAAGCGGTTTCGCCCCGGACCACCTGGTGGCGAACCGGCTCGGTTCCGGCAGACGGCTCCATTTGGGTGCCCGGGTCCCGGTCAATGCCGGATTCCGCCTCCACTCGGTCAAGTGCGTTTGCGGCCAGCGTGGTTATGTCCACCTCTTCCGTCAAAGGATCGGCGCCGTTCTCGATGTTGGCCGATTCCGGCAACACGATGATTTCGCCCTCGTTCAGGCGCGTGTCCTGACCAAGTCCATTATGGCGCGCCAGTTCCTCGGCATCGACTCCAAGCCGATTGGCTAAATCCGCCACGGTCTCCGCATGTCTGGCGATGACGGTCCGCCCATCGGCCTGCGAGTAACCGCTGGCGGCCTGGCGCGCGGCATTCGATGTGTCCAGTCCCGTCGCTGAATCACGGAGATCAACATCGAAATTGCCGGAACACGCTCCCACGGCAAGAAGGCCGGCACATAGAATCATTGGATTTATGGCGGATCTGAACACGTGCTCCATCGACTTTTCTTGCTTTGCGCACATTTCCACAGCCCCGTCAGTTCTGCCCCAGACCTTCAACGAGCGGCACGAAACGGACTTGAAGCAACTCTTCGTAGTCAAAGCCCGTCTCAATGCGTGTGACCTTTATCAGATGCTGTACCGTATCGGACTGACCCACCGGGAGGACCATTATACCGTGTAGCCGGAGCTGTGCCAAGAGAGGACCTGGCGGATCCTCCGCCGCGGCCGTCACGATGATTCGCTCAAATGGCGCCTGCTCAGGCAGTCCAAAACTGCCGTCGCCCGTCATCGCGGTAATATTGTGCAGGGCGAGCCGTTCAAACACGCCGCGCGCTTCCCGGATCAGCTGTCGATGGCGGTCGATGGTGTAGACCCGTCGGGCGAGCCGACTCAGGATGGCCGCCTGGTAGCCCGAGCCGGTTCCGACCTCCAGAACCTTGTCACGCGGCTGCACGTCAAGCGCCTGGGTCATTATTCCCACGACGGAAGGTTGGCTGATCGTTTGACCGCATGCGATGGGAAGCGGCCTGTCCTCATAGGCACGATCCGCGAATATTCCCTGTATGAAATCCTTGCGGTCAATCGCCTTCATTGCCTCAAGGGTACGCCTGTCGGTTACGCCCATGGTGGGTAGCGAGACAGTGATCCGCGTTTCGTTTCCGGAGTTATGGACAGTCATCGGATTGATCCAATCGCTCCCCCAGTTCCGCCAGAACATCATGGGCCGTGAGATCGCAGCGCATCGGTGTGACGGAGATATAATGCGAGAGATTGGCGTGCGCGTCCGTACCGGGTGCTGTCGGGATATGCTGCGGTCCCCCTTTGATCCATAGAAACCTGCGCCCGGAGGGTGCGCTGTATGGTTCCACACCGAACAGCGTTCCGGTGCGGTATCCTTGAGCGGCAGCCCTGACCCCTTTCACGGCCGCCGCCGCTACAGGTGGGAAATTGACATTGTAGAATATACCGTAATCGCCGCTATCCCAGATGCCAACCTCGATCAGCCTACGCACGAGCTCGGTGCCGTGGGAACGCGAGCTCTCGAACGGATCCTCGAGACGGGAGTTTCCTGGACCGTAGAACTGGCTGAGGGCGATCGCCGGAATCCCCTGGAGGCTCGCCTCGATGGCGGCGCCGACCGTACCTGAGTAAAGCGCGTTCTCCGCCGCGTTGTTTCCCCGGTTCACGCCTGACAGTACGAGGTCAGGACGTTGCCCGTCGAGCACGTCATATATTCCCGCGAGCACGCAGTCGGCGGGCGAACCTTCGGCGGCGAAGCGACGTGGGCCAAGTTCAGCGACCATGAATGGATGGGTATAGCTGATGCAATGGCCGACCCCGGATTGCTCGAAGGCCGGAGCGACGGTCCAGACCTCGCCGCCAGGTCCGGCGACCTCTTTGGCGATTATCTGGAGTATCTTTAGACCCGGAGCGTTGATTCCGTCGTCATTGGTAATGAGAATCCGCACGGCCTGACCGCCTCCCTGCCACCTGCTGTCCAATAATGTCCATGGACGCGAATTGAAACCATGTCCGTCAGGGTGCGATAGATACGTAAACGTATCCGGATCGCAACGCCTGACAGGTGCTCCGGAGTTCCTGTGCCGTCGACCCAAGATCCAACCCCGGGGCGCATGTCCAGGCACCACGATGGATCACTGCGCCCTCAAGGCTGACCTTCGGTCCTGCCGGCCACGGATCACATTGCGTTTGCTTGCCAATGACGCCGCGATGACACCGACGGAGACGATAGCGATCAGGATCGTGGAAAGCGCGTTTATCTCGGGCGAGACGCCGAGTCGCACGGACGAAAAGATCTTGATGGGAAGCGTCGTGGCTGAAGGGCCCGAAGTGAATGACGCGATAACCAGATCGTCAAGTGACAGCGTGAACGCCAGCAGCCAACCTGAAGCAACCGCGGGTGCGATGATCGGAAGGGTAACCAGACGAAATGCATCGAATGGTGTGCAGCCCAGGTCGAGGGCGGCCTCTTCAAGTGAGCGGTCGAAAGTGACCAGACGCGACGAGACAACCACCGAGACGTAGCACATCGAAAACGTGGTATGGGCCAGAACGATGGTGAGGATTCCACGCTCAAGTCCCACGCCGATGAACAGAAGGAGCAGCGAGAGTCCGGTGATAACTTCGGGCATCACCAGGGGCGCGTATATGACGCCGGAAAAAAGTGTCCTGCCGGGAAAACGGCCCGCCCGGACCAGAACATGGGCCGCCATGGTGCCCAACGCCGTTGCAAGGGTCGAGGAAAGGAAGGCGACCTTCAACGTCACCCACGCGGCGTCAAGGAAAGCCTCGTTGCGGAAGAGCTCTCCATACCACCTCGTGGAGAATCCAGCCCAGACAGTCACCAGCTTCGACGCGTTGAAGCTGTATATCACGAGAATCACTACCGGAAGATACAGGAATGCGAGTCCGAGCGTCAGCGACGTGGCATTGAACCAGCCGAAGCGTCTCACAGCCCCGCCTCCCGCCGCCTCTGCTCGTTGCGCTGGAAAATTATGATCGGAACGATCAGGATCAGCAGAAGGACGATGGCGACGGCACTGGCGACGGGCCAGTCGCGGTTGGAAAAGAATTCCTCCCAAAGCACCTTACCGATCATCAGAGTCTCCGAGCCTCCCAGTAGCGACGGGATCACGAATTCCCCAATCGCGGGAATGAACACCAGGAAGCAGCCCGCGATGATTCCCGGACGGGAAAGTGGCAGCGTGACAAGCCAGAATGCCTGGAACCGCGAGCAGCCAAGATCCTTGGCCGCCTCGAGAAGTGATTCATCCATGCGGCCGAGTGAGGCGTAGATCGGCAGCACCATGAAAGGAAGATATGTGTAGACGATGCCTATGTAGACAGCGACATTGGTGTTCAGAACCGTCAGTGGATCGCTGATGATACCGACACCGATAAGGAGTTGGTTAAGGTAACCTTCCTGACTGAGAATGCCCATCCATGAATAGACCCGGACCAGGAAGCTGATCCAGAACGGCAGGATAACCAGCATCAGAAGCGTCGGCCGCCAGGGTTCGCTGGCGCGGGCCATGGCATAGGCGATGGGATAGCCGGCGAGCAGGGTCAGAACAGTCGAGACCCCCGCGATCCGGAGGCTGGAGAGATACGCTTTCCAATAGAGGACATCGGTCGCGAGAAATGCGAAATTCTCCAGGTCAAGACCGGAGAGGAAGTCGCGCACGCCTGTCCAGCCGGCGTACAGGTCAAGCTGCGGAAAATATGGTGGACGGGCGAGGGCGGTGTCCGAGAGGGAAATTTTCAGGACGATGGCGAACGGCACCAGGAAAAACGCGAGCAGCCATAGGTAGGGTATCGCGATAATGAGGAACCGCCGCATCACCGGACGTCCCCGCGGATTCTCGGGATGGAGGCCTCCATCACGCTTCAGTGCTCAAGGACTATGCCCGCGGTTTCCGACCAGTGAAGCCAGACATGGTCATTCCAGGTGAATTCCTGCCTGGTCACGCGATCGGTATTGGCGGTCTGGGCCTTGATCACCTGCCCGCCCGCGATCTCAACATGGTATGTCGACACGTTGCCCAGGTAGGCGATGTCGAGCACCCTGCCGGGCACCGCGTTCGGTGCGTTCCCGGGCCGGCGGGACGAGATCGATACCTTTTCCGGCCTGATGGCGATGAACGCCGTTACGCCTTTGTCCAACCTGAGCCCGGTTGCGCATCTGAGCGCTGGCTGACCCTCGGCCCATTCGATGCTTACCATTCCGTTCGCCGTTTTGGCGCGGCCTTTCATGATGTTCACGTCACCGATGAAGTCAGCGACATACGTGGAATTGGGTGCTTCGTAAATCCCGGTCGGGTCGGCTACCTGCGCGATTCGTCCGTGATCCATGACAGCGACCCGGGTCGCTACGGTCATGGCCTCCTCCTGGTCATGCGTGACAATGACGAAAGTCGTTCCGGTCCTCTCCTGTATGTCCATCAGCTCGAACTGGGTTTCGCGCCGCAGTTTCTTGTCGAGTGCGCCGAGAGGCTCGTCGAGCAGCAGAAGTCTCGGTGCCTTGGCGAGTGCCCGCGCGAGCGCCACCCGCTGCCGCTGGCCGCCCGAAATCTGGTGAGGTCTGCGGTCTGTGAGGCCCTGAAGCTTGACGAGCGCGATCATTTCCTCGGTACGGGCCCGAACTTCGCCTGTGGGGAGTCTGTCGCGTCTGAGGCCGAAGGCGATGTTGTCAAATACGGACAGGTGGGGAAACAAAGCGTAGGACTGGAACATCATATTGGTCGCGCGCTTGTTTGGTGGTGCGCCGG
Organism: Paracoccaceae bacterium; assembly: GCA_965221405.1. Classification (GTDB taxonomy): domain Bacteria; phylum Pseudomonadota; class Alphaproteobacteria; order Rhodobacterales; family Rhodobacteraceae; genus JAPOUP01. The sequence goes on from CBDCSE010000002.1 coordinate 483,034, forward strand.
CGAGGTCGTTTCCGTCCAGAAGGATTGAGCCCTCGGTTGGATCCTCGAAACCGGCGAGTATGCGCATGAGCGTGGTCTTTCCACAGCCGGAAGGGCCGAGTAGCGCGAAGAATTCGCTCTCGAAAATATCGAGATCGATCCTGTCAATGGCCGTGAAGGCGCCGAATCGTTTGGTGACGCCCCTGAACCGGATAAGGGGCCTCGCATCAGGATCCTCCCAGGGAGCGAACCTGGCGGGTTCGCTCATCGGGAGACATCCCCGGTGCCGGGACCTGTCCGGACCTTCCGGTTACGGAGATCCCGCGGGCGACCGCCCCGCCGTGACGAATGGGCGGCCGCTTCCATTTCCCTTTCAGGTACCCGACTTGATCCGCGTCCACATGCGCGTGACGGTCCGCTGCACGCTCGGTGGATAGGGGGTCGTGGTGTACAGCGTCCCAAGCATTTCCTCGGTCGGATAGATCGCTGGGTCACCGATAACGTCCTCCGCCAGAAACTCCTGGCTCGCCAGATTGCCGTTGGCGTAGTAGACGTAGTTGGATGCGGCGGCCATGTTCTCGGCGTCAAGCATGAAGTTCAGGAACAGGTGCGCACCGTCCGGATTCGGTGCGTCGACCGGGATGGCCATCTGGTCAAACCACATCAGCGAGCCTTCCCTGGCCGCGTTGTATTCGATCCCGACACCGTTGTCCGCCTCCAGCGCACGGTCGCGCGCCTGAAGCACATCTCCCGACCAGCCCACCGCTACGCATATGTCGCCGTTGGCGAGCGCGTTTATGTAGTCGGACGAGTGGAATTTCTGGACGTGGGGCCGCACCGCCTGCAGAACGGGTTCGGCCTTCGCGATGACCTCCGGATCGTGGCTGTTGGGATCCTCCCCGATATATTTCAGCACCGCCGGGATCATCTCCGTCGGCGCGTCCAGGAAATGCACCCCACATTCCGCGAGGGCTTCCATGTTTGCCGGATCGAAGACCAGGGAGAGGCTGTCGACGGGTGCGTCCGCGCCGAGGACGTCCCTGACCTTTCCGATGTTCACCCCGATCCCGGTGGTGCCCCACATATAGTTTATCGAATGTGCGTTTCCGGGATCATAGGCGGCGGCACGCTCGGCGACGACATCCCAGAGGTTCCCGTGGTTCGGCAGCTTTGACAGATCGAGTGGCTGGAACGCTCCGACGGAGATCTGCCGCATCAGAAAGGTGCCGGTCGGAACGACGACGTCGTAACCGGAGCCGCCGGCAAGAAGCTTGGTTTCGAGCAATTCGTTGGAATCGTAGACGTCGTAGATCAGATCGAGTCCCGTCTCCTCCTCGAACTTGGTCAGAAGCGTTTCATCTATATAGTCTGACCAGTTATAGACCCTGACCTCCTCAGCCTGAACCGCAACCGCGGCAAACGACGCGGCAAGAGCCGGTGCGAGAATGCGATGCATGGTGGACTCCTTCACTCCTTTAGACGTTGCTCCGGCTGTCCCTGGCCACCCGGGGCCACCAGTTCACGCCAGCTGGTCTCCAGTATGGCCGCGGTCGGCTTCCATGTCCAGCCATACCCCCGATATCGCCAGGGCTGTCACGTTGCGAAGCGGAGCCGATGCATTTCCATTTTCTGAGGCGGAACGGGAACCGAAACCTCGCGCATATTTGCCTCAAAGGATAGGTGTCGCCAGGGCTCAACGCCAGAAATCCTATATGCAGCCTCAGCCCGTCCAGACGTCTATCTGTTCACGTTAGGCTCGATTTGGCAGCCACATCCGCAGCGTCGATCATGGGGTCCTCTATAGTGGATCCGGTGCCGATTTAGGGTTATTGCCAAAGATATAGGTGGAGTTGACTCCATGCACATCTCGCTTGCCAGTCAGCGCGAACGGCCCAGAAATATGCGGGCTATGCAAGGGCCATGGCCGTGCCGGCATGGTTGTACTCACGGGTGGGCACGTGTTTGTGCTGGAATCCTAGATGGCCGAAACGTCCGAGGATGCCAGGGCCGTGCGAGAGGCGGCGTCCAAACGGATGCGGGGCCGGGCCTATGCCGACCGGTATCACGGAAAGTCCGTCCAACCGGTCGCCGTTGCCCGTGGGATTGAGGCCCGCAACCTGCTGGACGTCCGGGTCAAACCGACCGGAGGAGAGCCATTCTGGTAGCGAAGCTCCGTCGCGATGGTATATGGGGTGACCGATCACAGGTTTGGGCGGAATGGACCGGAAAGTCGACGAAACCCTGTCGTGGGAGTTATGAGACAGCCTGCCTATGTTCCGCTATCGCTCCGAACTGAGCCGGGAGAGTCGTATGAACGTCCTATCCAACCATCCGCCCACGGAGGAACTGCAGGCGCTCGACGCCGTGCATCACCTGCATCCCTTTACCCACGGTGAAGATCTCGCGCGAAAAGGCGCGCGGGTGATCACCCGCGCGGACGGAGTGACCCTGACGGACAGCGACGGGAACCAACTTCTGGATGCGATGGCTGGCCTATGGTGCGTCAACATCGGATATGGACGCGACGAACTGGCCGAGGCCGCGAGATCCCAGATGCGCCGGCTTCCCTATTACAACACTTTTTTCAACACGACACACATACCGGCTGCTTCGCTGGCCACACGGCTGGCCTCGCTGGCGCCCGCCGGACTTGACCACGTATTCTTCGCGTCTTCGGGATCGGAGGCGAATGATACCAACATCCGTCTGGTCAGGCATTACTGGGCCGCACACGGACAGCCGGACAAGCAGGTGATCATAAGCAGGGAAAACGCCTACCACGGTTCCACCGTGGGTTCGGCGAGTCTGGGTGGCATGGCGGCGATGCACGCACAGGGCGGCCTTCCTATCCCGGGAGTTGCGCACATCCGCGAACCCAACTGGTACGCGCTGGGCGGCGACATGGAGCCCGATGAGTTCGGCATCAGGTGCGCGAGGGAACTGGAGCGAAAGATCGCCGAGCTTGGCGAGGATCGGGTGGCGGCTTTCATCGCGGAGCCGGTCCAGGGCGCCGGAGGGGTCATCATCCCGCCCGGGACCTACTGGCCCGAAATCCAGAGGATATGCGACGATCATGAAATCCTGCTGATCGCTGACGAGGTGATCTGCGGTTTCGGCAGGACCGGTGATTGGTTCGGTTGCGATACCATGTGCATCCGTCCGCATATAATGACGATAGCGAAAGGTGTGACCAGCGGCTATCTCCCTCTGGGAGGTTCCATCGTCTCGACGGAAGTGGCGGATGTGGTGAACGGTGCCGGTGAGTTCGCCCATGGTTATACCTACAGCGGTCACCCGGTGGCGTGCGCGGTCGCGCTGGAGAACCTTCGAATCATCGAGGAGGAAGATCTTATCGGGCATGTGAGCGATGTGGCGGCACCCTATCTGCAGGCGAAATGGTCCGGACTGGCCGAACATCCCATGGTCGGGGAGGCAGGAAGCCTCGGACTGATGGCGAGCCTCGCGCTAACACCCGACAAGGCCAGGCGCGCGGAGTTCGACGCGCCGAAGGGAACGGTCGGACTTCGGTGCCGCGAGGCGTCCTTCGCCGATGGGCTGGTGATGCGGCATGTGGGAGACCGGATGGTCATATGTCCGCCGCTGGTCGTGACGCCCGACGAAATAGACACTCTGATTGAACGGGCGTGGGCGGCGATTGACAGGACCTATCGCTGGGCCAAGGCGGAGGGTCTCGTCGACGGAAGCTGAGAGCCGCGCGGCACCCTTCCAGATCGACCCCACGCCACCGCCGCGGTCAATCAACACTGGCGGTCTGGGTCAATACCCGTGATCCCTCGCGGCTTTCGCCAGCTTCCGCGCCTTTGGCTCCACCCTCACCGGGGCGGGGGCCGGATCGTGGACGCACCCAGCCATGCGATACCCGCGGCGGCGGCCTCGACCGGATCGACAACGGTAACCGGTAGAGCGGCCCGTAGTGACGATACAACGCGAACCATCCCGGCGCAGCCGAGCACGATCGCGCCTATGCCATCCTCCGCCACAGCCTTCTCCGCCTCCCTGAGGATTGGCGGGATGGCGGCCTCAGGAGACCGGTCAAGATCCAGGACGGGCACCTCCGAGGCGCGGACGCGTCCGACGAGCCCTTTCAGGCCGTAGCACGCGATATTGCTTTCGATCACCGGCACCGAGACCGAAAGTGTGGTCACCACGCTGAAACGCCACTGGCGGAGGGCGCAGAGGTGGAAGGCGGCCTGACCGATGCCAATGACAGGGCATGGAGCGAGGGTTGCGGCTTCCTCAAGAGCGGTATCGTCGAAACAGCCGATCACGATGCCGTCCACGCCCGCATCCCCTGCCTTGACGACCAGTTTCAGGAGCGGTCCGGCGGCGGCGTTTCCGTCCTCCGCGCCCTGGATCGACGGCGGGCCGTCACGGGAGGTCCAGCCCTCGAATTCCAGCGATGGCACGGTGGCGCGCGCCGTCGCCAGCATGGCGTCGGTCATCGCTTCCGTACTGTTGGGGTTGATGATCACGACAGTCAATGTTTCAGACCATCCCCTTCCCGGAATCGGAGCCCTGCCTGACGCGGCGGCGGCCGCTCAGCCATAGGACCGAGAAGAAAACGCCGATCACCACGAGGGAAAACGCGGTGGTCATGGTGCCGAGCGCGAAGATCACCGGTGTCGTGACGTTGGTGGTCATGCCGAAAATCTCGAGTGGCAGGGTGTTATAGCTACCTGCGGTCAGAAGTGTGCGGGCGAATTCGTCGTAGCTGAGCGTGAAACCGAAGAGGGCCACGCCGATAAGGGAGGGTGCGATTATCGGTAGGACGACATGGCGGATCGTCTGCCACGGTGACGCGCCTAGATCGCGGGCGGCCTCCTCGTAGGCCCGGTCGAACCGGTTGAAGACGGCGAGCATTATCAGCAGGCCAAAGGGCAGTGTCCACGTGAGCTGCGCACCGTAACCGCTGGTCGCCCAATGTATCTTCAGGCCCGACTGCGAGAAGATCAGTCCGACCCCCAGCGAGACCAGGATCGATGGGATCACCAGTGAGGTGACGATCAGATAGAACAGCAACGTCGATCCGGCGAAGCGCCTGCGGAACGCCAACCCGCCCATCACCGAGACGATGATGGTGGTGACCATGACCAGAAGTCCCAGCGCGAACGAGCGCCTGAACGATCCCCAGATGTCACCCACCGCCTGTTCCCGGAAAAGATCGCGGAACCAGTGCAGCGAAACACCGTTCATCGGAAAGGTCAGTCCTCCCTGCGGTCCCTGAAAGGACAGGATCGCGATGGTCAAAGTAGGACCGTAGAGAAAAATCAGGAACAGGGCGAAGAAGGCCGCCAGAAAGTAGAAGGAACGCGGGCGCGGGTCCATCAGAGCTCCTTTCGGATGTCGACGAAGCGCAGGAGAATCCCGATCACCATCAGTACGGTGACCAGCAGGACGACAGCCGTGGCGGAAGCTGACGGATACTGCAGAAGCCCGATGTCATTGGAAATGAGCCGTCCGACGTTCGCCGACTGCGAGCCGGACATGAACCTGACGGTGATGAAATCTCCCATTACCAGGGTCACCACGAAGATCGTGCCGATCATTATGCCCGGCTTGGTGAGCGGAATGACGATGTGCCACAGCGTCTGCCAGCCGCTCGCGCCCGCGTCGCTTGCGGCTTCGAGCAGAGATCGGTCGATCCGCATCATGGTATTGAAGATCGGCACAACCATGAACAGCGTGTAGAGATGCACGAAAGCCAGGATCACGCTGAAATCGCTGAAGAGCAGCCATTCCAACGGCTCATCCACCACGCCCCAGGAGACAAGCGTCGAGTTTGCCAGCCCGTTCCGGCCCAGAAACGGGATCCAAGATATCATGCGAATGATGTTGGACGTCCAGAAAGGGATGGTGCACAGCAGGAAAAGCGCGACCTGCCAGCCGAGCGTGCGGACATGGAAAGCCAGGAAATAGGCTATCGTGAAGCCGATCACCAGCGTGAAGGCCCATGTGATCGCGGCATATTTGAATGTATTCAGGAAGACCCGGTAGGTGACTTCGGAAGTGAGCAGGAATTCGTAGTTGTCCCACCGGAAATCCGGGTAGATCGAGAACTCCGTCGCGCCCCAGAAGCTCACGATGGCGATCATGACGATGGGTAGCACCAGGAATACGGCGAGCACCGATGCCAGCGGCGCGGCCAGAAGCCAGCTGGACAGATGCCGCGCCCGGGGGCCATTGCCGGGTATGGCACCGGGTTCCGGCGTGGCGGTCGGAGACACGGCCTGATCGATCATACGGGTGTTCACGGCACCGTTTGACGCCCCGGCCGCAGACAGCGGCCGGGGCGTCGTGGTTCAGCCTCGGGACTGCGTCACGCGGCGATGAACTCGTTCCATTTACGGACCATGTACTGATTCTCGTCCATGACAGCGTTCCAGCAGGCAACCGCACCCATGCGGTCGAAGAAGGATCCGCCGTCACGGACCGCCCCCGCCTCAGCCAGAGGATCACCGAAGGGAGACGTAATGGTATCGGTCGCCGGCTTGCCTTCGAACCAGTAGCCCCACTCGTTCCCGCTCATGAAAAGCTTCGAGGTCTCGGGCACCGCCGAGTAGTAACCCTGACGCATCAGGAAACCGCCGACCCAGCCCGAGAGATACCAGTTAATGTACTCGTAGGCCGCGTCGAGTTCCATGCCCGAAAGTGAGGCCGAAAGGCCGATGCCGCCGCCCCATGAGCGGTATCCCTCCTCCAGAGGCTGGTAAACGCAGGGTATGCCGCGGGCACGGACGGCGGTGATCGCCGGCGACCACATTGACTGGATCACCACCTCGCCCGAGGCCATCAGATTCACGCTCTCGTCGAAGGTCTTCCAGAAAGCGCGGAACTGGCCCGCTTTCTTCGCCTCCGTGAAGATCTCGATCGTTCTGTCGATCTCTTCCCGGGTCATGTTGCCCTTGTCGCCGTATGTGATCTCGCCCAAGGATTCGCAGACCATGGCCATATCCATGATCCCGATGGAGGAAATGTCGAGAATCGATGCCTTTCCCCTGAACTCGGCGTTCAGAAGCTCGTGCCAGTTGTTTATCGGCCTGTCGATCAGGTCAGGACGGATGCCCAGCGTATCCGCATTGTAGATCGTCGGAATCAATGTCATCCAGCCGGTTTCCTCACCGGCGAAGCTGGTGCCGCCGGGTCCATCCACGAAGCCCACGGTATGCGGCGCGGTGCCCTGCGCGATGACGGAATCCGGTGTCAGCTTACCGTCGCGGAAAATTCCCACGATCCTGTCATAGTTCGCGATTTTCGAGGTATCCATCGCCTGCAGGTTGCCGGTTGGCCAGACCTTCTTGCATATCCAGTACTCGATATCAGCGATGTCGAAGCTATCCGGTTGGGTCGCGGCGCGCTGGGTCACGCTGTCGGAATCGAGCGCTGTCATCTCAAGCGTGAAGCCGAGATCCTCCTTGACCTTCTGCGCGACCTCGTTGAGGTTCGACACGCCGGTGCCGAACTGGCGCAATGTTATGTCCCTGGTTTCCTGGCCCCACACCATTGGCGCCGGCAGGGCCGAGGCCGCGACCGCGGCGGCGCCCGCCTTGAGCATTGTCCGCCGCGAATAGCGGACCTTGGAGATCGTCTTCATGTCAGACTCCTGTTTCTGATACCGTAAGTTTCGTCAGCATCGCAGCGGATGCGCCGCCATGCTGTCCCAGTCGAGACCAACCGTCTCGCCCATATCCTTCGGCGCGCCGAAGAAATCCCTGTCTGTGAGAAGCGCCGTGACTTCCTGATCGTCGGCTATGGCGGCGGTCAACGCGACATGCGTTCCCTGGTATTCGACCCCCGTGATCCTGCCCTGCAGCCGGGCACCCTCCGGAACGGTCAGCTTCAGTTCGTCGGATCGCAGCGCGACCTTTCCCTCCGGCAAGGCGATGACGTTGTGGGCACCGATGAAGCGTGCCACGAAAGCGGTCGTTGGGGCCTCGAACACCTCACGCGCCGATCCCGCCTGTTCGATCCGCGCCTCGTTCATGACCACGATCTCGTCCGCCAGAGCCAGCGCCTCGTCCTGGCCATGGGTGACATGGATGAACGTGATGCCAAGCTCGCGCTGCAGCCGTTTCAGCTCACCCCGCATCCGGACGCGCAGGAACGGATCCAGGGCCGACAGGGGTTCGTCGAGAAGCAGGATCCGTGGTTTCGTGATCAGCGCACGGGCGAGGGCGACGCGCTGCTGCTGGCCACCCGAGAGCTGGGACGGTAAACGGTCGGCAAACCGGTCCATATCGACGAGATCGAGCATTTCAAGCGCACGGCGTCCGCGGGTCGCGGCGTCAACGCCACTGATCCGAAGACTGAAGGCGACGTTGTCCATGACGCTCAGATGCGGGAACAGCGCATAGTTCTGGAACATCATCGCCGTGCTTCGTTTCGCCGGGGGGATGTTCGAGATGTCCCGGCCACCCAGGACAATGGAACCTTCCGTCACCGATTCATGCCCGGCGATCATCCTCAGTGTGGAAGTCTTACCGCATCCCGATGGCCCCAGAATGCAGGAATATACACCATGGCCGAAGAGGTGGTTGATTGCGTCAACCGCGACCGCGTCCCCGTAGCGCTTTGTCAGGCTCACAAGTTCCAGATAGAGATCGGACCGCACATGGACCTCCACACTCGCCCGAGCCGAACCTAACCACCCGCACGGCACATTCCAATCAAATTTCATCCAAGCGGCCTTACCGCGTTGGATTGTGACGCGAATATGGGCGGGAAATCCACCGAATGCCAAACGGAGATGCGCATATCGTAGACAGGCCAGCGGCACACGCGCCGGCAACGAGCGCGTTCTTGCCTCCGACCCCGGGTTCTGGCAGTTTCCGGTCAAGAGAAAACGTGCCGGTCGATATGAAATCACCCGTATACAGGTTGCCAGTGGAAGGGACGGTTGCCAAAAAGCCCTCCGGAGCGATGCATGGGCATCGTGCGCTTCAGGGAATGAATTGGTTCGGGAGCGAAGCCGGTGAAGCCATCGCAGTCGACCGACGAGGCGGCACCATGCGTGAAGGCCGCGTTCATTTCTTGTCGCGGGCAGTGCGACAAAGACACGCCCGCGATACGGCCGGGCGGCCGATGCAGTATCGTTCGCCCGAAACCATGGCGCGTTTCGAGCCGTGCCGCCGAAAGGTCATCGTGCCATTGATCGATGAGGTGCGGACAGGATGATAAGCCACCGGACCATGTCCCTGGTCGAACTGGGCACCGTGCTGGACTGGGCGGCTGATGAGGGCTGGAATCCCGGGTTGGATGACGCTGAGGCCTTCCGGGCGGTCGACCCCGACGGGTTCGTCATCGCACTTGACGGCGAAACTCCCGCAGCGGCGATATCCGTCGTAAATCACTCGCCCGGCTTCGCCTTTCTCGGACTCTATCTCTGTAAGCCGCAATACCGGGGCCGTGGTATCGGTCTTGGGGTGTGGCGGACGGCCATCGCGCACGCCGGCAACCGTACGATTGGCCTGGACGGCGTGCCGGACCAGCAGGAGAACTACGCGCGTTCCGGTTTTGCCCACGCCGGTGCCACCATCCGTTACTCCGGCCGTGTGCCCGGGCGGGTCGACCCCGCGGTCCGGCGTGCGGAGGAGGCGGACATCCAGACGCTTGTGGTCCTTGAGGCGGCGGCGAGCGGCTGGGCGAAAGAGACATATATGTCGACCTGGTTCAGCCCCACGGACACTCGGATCACCTACGTACTGGAAGCGGAAAGCCGCATTGCCGGATGCGTCACTGTCCGGCGCTGTCGTGCCGGAGCGAAGATCGGTCCGCTCGTTGCGGAAAGCCCGGGCGTCGCCGAGCGCCTGATCGCTCACGCGGCGGCCGTTTTTGACACCGGTATCATGATTGACGTGCCATCGACGTCCGCGCCACTGGACACGCTTTGCCAGCGATTCGGCTTAACGCCCTGCTTTCGCACCGCACGGATGTACAGAGGTGATACATCGCGTCCGGCATCGTTTCTGTACGCGGTTACGACGCTGGAACTTGGCTGAGGGCGATGGAAAGCGAGCCATCCATCACCGGGGGCGCCAGCGCCGCCCACGCACCCCGATACCCACTGTCTCGTTCCAGTCAGGATTTTCCCATCGTCAGCCGCAGCAGGCCGGATGCGCCGCCTTAACCGGTTCGCGGTGACGGAAACCGCGTCGACATCGCGGAATCCCGATATCGGTGACATGCCTTCAGCCGTCATTCGGGGTGTCGGATGGCTCCGGAATCCGCGGGTCTCACACGGGAAGCTGGCGGACGCTCAATGCCGTCTGGAGCGGGGGCCAGCACGTATTGTGGCCGACGCGAGGAAGCCGCTGACAGGCACCTGTTCACGGTGTATGGTGAGCGGCAGGGAGATAGCGTGAATGGCATTGGATCGGGACGGCCTTGAGGCGTTCATCGATGGTGGCGAGGGAGCCGCACCGCCGGTCCTCGCGGGACGCCATGATGTCATCAAGGACATCGAGGATACCGCCCGGCGTGCCTGGAAACCGGATGGCGCCCATGGAATCGCCAAGGCGACCCGTATCATTCAGGGTGCGCCCGGTGCGGGCAAGAGCTCGATTCTGGCCGAACTGCAGCATCGATCGCTCAAGTCCAGAGATGGATCCGGGACACCGCGTGTCGTGGATCTCTCACCGGAGATGGTTCTTGATGACCTTCCGGGTGTTCTTACGGTCATCGCCGGAGCGGCCGGCCTGGAAAGCGGGAAGTGGCGTTCCCTTCTATCGGGAATGTCCGCCGGCGTATCGGTCGGGGTCGCGACCCTAGCCGCACAGTTGGGCTGGTCCCCGGGTGACGCTCCGCGCAGTCTCGTCGGCCTCAAGGCGAAATTCCCGCCAGGAAGCTGGAAGGCCCCGGTCATCATTGCCATCGACGAGGCCCAACGCTTCAGGGGTGGCCCGGAAACCACACATGCACGTTTTCTGCATGGCCCCCATGACGGCAGGACGGGCCTTCCACTGACGCTCGTGCTCGCAGGCCTTGGCGACACCGACGCCCGTGCGGGCGAAATGGATCTGACCCGAGGCAGGACGATCCACGGAATCGGATGTCTCAGGCCCCGGGATGTCCCGTCCCTCATGACGGCGTTCTGCCTGAAGTTTGGCATCGAACCCTCGGGCCACGAGGAACGGCTCAACGCCCTGGCCGCCCCCTGCGCGGCCTGGCCCCAGCATCTCCATTTCGCCCTGCGGGCTCTGGGAAGCGAGACCCTTGCCGTGAACGGGGATCTCTCCCGTGTCGATTGGGATCATGCCGGTAGGAAGGCGGCGGACAGCCGCGTCCGCCATTACCGGAGCCAGCAGAGTCCGGCGATGAGGAATTCCGCGTACCTGATCGCCAGGGTGATGCGGGATCTCGGTGACCGGGACACGATCATCAAGGTCATGTCATCAATCAGAAGTAACCGTCGCGAGGAGGATTGCTGGGACCTGCCCGACGGAATGGACGTCGGACAGTTCGTCCATCACCTGATTCATCAGGGTGCGCTGCAGGAGGATGACGAAGGGAATTTCAGTTGCCCGATTCCCTCGTTCCGCGCCTATCTCATCGGTGCGGGCGACGCCGGGGCCAGGGCCGGTCTGTCCCCCATCGTTCCTTGATACGGTGCGGTATGGCATGCCATCTGTGGTCGGAGGCGGCTGGCCAGTCGGTATGGTGGACGGATCGCCGATCCACGCGTTGAGCCGTTGGCCCGTCGCCGCGCATCCGTCGTGCCCGGGCTTCGGCCCGACAATTCCGCGTAAACCATCGTCCGCCCCCTTGCTTTCCATCCTCCCGCACTGGATTTCGACACTGCCTATTTCTGCGGACCGATCATCATGACCATCTGACGGCCTTCCATTTTCGGCATGTTCTCGACCTTGCCGACCTCATCTATGTCCGCCGCCACCCGCCTGAGCAGTTCGAGGCCCAGTTCCTGATGCGCCATCTCGCGGCCGCGAAAGCGCAGGGTCACCTTCACCTTGTCGCCGTTGCCCAGAAAACGGAATACGTTACGCATCTTGATTCCGTAATCATGGGTATCGGTATTGGGGCGGAACTTCACCTCCTTGACCTCGAATGTCTTCTGTTTCTTCCGCGCTTCGGATTCGCGCTTTTGCTGGTCATATTTATATTTGCCGAAATCCATGACTTTACAGACCGGCGGACTGGCATTGGGCGATATCTCCACGAGATCCAGACCGACCTGTTCGGCCATGGCGATCCCGTGACTGGGCGGAACGAGGCCCACATTTTCTCCATCAGGACCGATTAGGCGTATCTCGGCGGCCTTTATTCGGTCATTTATACGTGGTCCGGTATCACGAACCGGAGGCGCATGGTGCGGTCTGCGAGCTATGACGGTGTTCCTTTCACTGTTTCATCCATATCAGGCTGCGGACGCTACGGGCGCGGCGCACCTGATTCAACCCGATTCTCCATCCCGGAGCGCCTGAAACCAGGCCGACAGGTTCTGTGTCATGAATGCCGCGGCCGGTTCAGGCGCACTCCGGCCCAAACCGCGCCCGCGCGGGTCCGCGGCTGCCGCAGTCACCACCGCTCAACCCACAAAGGCCTTCTCGACCACGTATTCGGCGGGAGCGGCATTCGCGCCCTCCCGAAGCCCGAAGCCCTCAAGAATCTCTTTCATGTCCATATTCAGGCCCAATGAGCCACAGACCATCGCGCGGTCAATTTCCGGATCCATTCGGTCAATGCCGAGATCCGCGAACAGCCTGCCGTTTCTCAGGAGCTCGGTCACCCGACCCGTCTTCGGGCTGTCATCGCGGGTTGTGGTTGGATAGTAGGTCAGCCTGTCGGCAAAACCGTCGCCAATCAGGTCCCGCAGCAGTTCATCGTCTCGAATGGTTTCGATCAGGTCAGCGCCGTATTTCAGTTCAGCGGTCTCGCGGCACGTATGGGTAAGGATGACCCGTTCGTAGTCCTCGTATGTCTGCGGCTCGCGAAGCAGGGACGCGAACGGAGCGATGCCGGTTCCAGACGCGAAAAACCAGAGTCTCTTTCCCGGCAGAAGCGCGTCATGAACCAGTGTGCCCACAGGTTTGGGCCGGAGGATTATCTGGTCTCCCGGCTGGACATGCTGTAGCCTGGACGTCAGTGGGCCGTCCTTTACCTTGATCGAATAGAATTCCAGCCCGTCATCCCAGGTCGGCGATGCGATGGAATAGGCGCGTAGAAGCGGTTTGCGCTTTCCGTTCGCAGGGTCCGGATCGCCCATCAGGCCAATCATCACGAACTCGCCCGCACGGAACCGCAGCGACCTCGGGCGCGTGGTGCGGAAGCGGAACAGGCTGCCCGTGTAGTGCTGCACCTCGGTCACGATCTGGGCGTCGGGCAGGGCGGGAACGGCTTCCGGTGGCTCTGTGGCGATGCTCATCTGAACTGTTATGCCCTTGCAGACGCGATGCGCCGTCCCCATCTAACACCCTTGCGTGCGGAATATAAGATCAGGCGCAGTTTTTCAACCGCGACTGATAGTCGTTCGCGCGCCAGCCCACGCGCCGCAGCCACTGTCTCTCCGGCTGGCGGGCCGCAAGATCGTCGGAGATCTCCACTTCGTCGAAGCCAACACGCCGGATCATCGCGTACTGGTCGGCGATTACGTGGCCCCGGGCGCGAAGCCGTCCCCTGAATCCCATCAGGCGCAGCCGCCGCCCGATCGTGAACCCGCGCCCGTCGGAAAAGCTCGGGAACTCAACCCGTATCATTCCCGCCATCCCGATGGCCGCACCGAGTTCCGCCGGATCAGCGTCGGGTGGCACGTCCAGAATGTCGCCGTGCCAGTCCTCTGCCTCAAATCCCGTGTCTCTTACGATCACGCCCAATTCCACCTCCATCACCGGCGCGGCCGTTCCCCAACCAGGGCCAGCCCGCAAGATGCCAATCCAAACGGCCATGCCCGGAGACGCCGTCCACGGGATGACCGCGACATCCAGCTTCTTCGATCACGTCAGAGACCCGCGCACATCCAGCCGCACGGATTCATCCCGTCGGCGTGGACGCGGTACCCTAGAGGGAAACGGTCGTCGGTGGCAAGCGGATCATCGGCGACAAGTGGATGCAGCGGTAAGTCGTTGCCGTCGATGTAGTCCCGCACATCCTGCCGGTCCCAGAAGGCCAATGGATTTATCCTTATACGCCCGTCAGTCCCGCATTCGAAATATTCCGTTTCGCCGTTGACGCCATTCCCGCCCTTCCTTCGATCGGAGATCCACGCGTCAAACGGCCGAAGCGCGGCCTGCAGGGGTTCGGTCTTACGGAGCCGACGGTAGGCATCCCGATCGAACAAATGAAGGACTCCGTCAGGATCACGCAGAAAGATCTGCTCCCGGTCGGGCCGGATCGTCCGGACGCGGGTAAGCCCCAGCCGTTCGCATATCCGGCTCTGGTAGGAAACGGTCTCCGGAAGGTACGGCCCGGTATCGAGGAACAGAACCGGCACGGAGCGGTCCAGCGCCGCGACCATATGTAGAAGCGCAGCCGATTCGGCACTGAAAGAACTTACGAGCGCGGTGCGGCCAACGGATGCATCGGTGAGCACGTGCCCAAGCAGGGAGAATGCGCTATGGTGACGGAAACGGCGGTTCAGCCCATTCACGCGCCCTGCGACCATGACGGATGACGGTTCAGGCGGCACGGGCCCGTTCCCCGCCATACAGCGCTGTCCTGAATGGTGTGGAGCCGATCCGCCGATATGTCTGCAGGAATGTCTCATCGCCACTTTTCCTCAGTTCCAGATAGGCGAACACGAGCCGTTCGACCGCGGGTACGATCTCTTCGCTGGAAAAGCCCGGACCAGCGCGCTGGCCGATCACCGCATCCTCCGTCCCGTCGCCGCCAAGCGTGATCTGGTAGTTTTCCACTCCGGCACGGTCGAGGCCGAGTATTCCGATATGGCCGACATGATGGTGGCCACAGGCGTTGATGCAGCCCGATATCTTGATTTTGAGCGGGCCTATGTCATGCTCGATCTTCAGTTCCTCAAAGCGGGTGGCGATCCACTGAGCGACAGGAATTGAGCGGGCGGTCGCCAATGAGCAATAGTCCATACCGGGGCACGCGATGATGTCGGAGACAAGCCCGACGTTCGCGGTTGACAGTCCGGCGACCTTAAGCCGCCCATGGATCTCCGGCAGGTATGACCTGTGGATGTGGGGCAGGATTATGTTCTGCTCGTGACTGACGCGGAGCTCCCCGTATCCGTATTCATCGGCGATGTCCGCCAGGGTGCGCATCTGAGGGGCGGTCGCGTCGCCGGGGGTCGCGCCGTGCGCCTTTAGCGAGACGGTGACTATCGCATGGTCCGGATCCCGGTGTGTCGCCAGGTTCGTATCCGTCCAGGCACGGAACACGGGATCACGGCGTCTCGCGGTCTCAAAACGCATCACCGGAGCGCGGGTCAGGGCCGGAAGAGCGAACATGGCCCTGATATCGGACAGAAGCCTCTGGTCAGCGCCCGCAAACTGGGGACGCAGTTCGCCAAAGCGCCTTTCGACAAGTTCGCGGACCCTGTCGAGCCCTTCCTCATGGACGGCGATCTTGATACGCGCCTTGTATTTGTTGTCGCGGCGTCCCAGCAGGTTATAGGTGCTGACTATCGCCTCGACATAGGGCAGAAGGTCAGCCTTTGGCAGGAATTCGCGGATCACACTGCCGATCATGGGCGTTCGGCCCAGACCGCCACCGACAATTACCTGGAACCCCGTATCCCGACCGGACCGGACAATCCGAAGTCCGATGTCATGCGCCTTGGTGACCGCCCGATCCGTCGGCGCACCGGTCACGGCTATCTTGAACTTCCGCGGCAGGAACTGGAACTCGGGGTGGTCGGTGGACCACTGACGCAACAGTTCGGCGTAAGGTCTGGGATCCTCGATCTCGTCGTCGGCAGCTCCGGCGAAATGATCGGCGGTGACGTTACGGATCGTGTTTCCCGATGTCTGCACCGCGTGCATTTCAACATCGGCCAGCGCATCAAGCATGTCCGGTACGTCGCATAGTTTTGGCCAGTTGAACTGGATGTTCTGGCGCGTGGTGAAATGGCCATAGCCTTTGTCCCAGCGCTCGGCGATCGTTGCCAGCCGACGCATCTGTACCGCACTCAGAGTGCCATAGGGAATCGCGACACGCAGCATGTAGGCGTGCAGCTGCAGGTACAGTCCGTTCATCAAACGCAGCGGCCTGAATTCATCCTCTGTGAGTGAACCGTCGATGCGGCGCTCCACCTGGGCGCGGAACTGGGCCACCCGCTCACGTACGAAAGCTTCATCGAATTCGGTGTATCGATACATCAGACCAACCCGACCTGTTTGCCATGCCTGTAGTTGGAAGGGCCCCTGGTACGGAGTGCTTCCCGGAAATGCGCTGGAGCCGGCCCATCAGGCGTGGATCGCGCTTCGGCGAGGTAAGGCCCGACAACTTCTGCGCAGCGCCGTTCGGCGTCGATGAGGCGGACCTGCGCATGCGCCTCGTCCTCGATGAGTTCAGCTTCCCGATGATGCCGGGTCCAGAGATCGTCGGCGGTCAGGTAGACGACATCGCCTTCGATAAGGGCGTTCGCCGTTATGACTTTCGGTGTGAAGATCCTTGGCATGGCCACTATCTCCGTTTCCGCACCGGCGCGGATTAGATTGTGACAATATAGGAAATCTTCCTGCATAATTGCTATTGCCTATTTCTTAAAAGAATATAATCCCAGATTATTCAAATAATGAGGACAATCTTTACTTTCCTGAAAGGAGGCGCGGATGTCAGTCCGTTTGGATGCGATGGACCGGAAAATCCTTGCGGCGCTCCAACGGGACGCGGGCCGGTCGCTTGACGGAATCGCTCGGGAGGTGGGGTCCTCGAAGACGCCCGTATGGAACCGGATCCGCAGGTTGCGCGAGGCGGGGGTGATCGAGCGGCAGACGGTGATTCTCGATGCCGAGGCGCTGGGTTTCGAGGCCTGCTTCTTCGTATTGGTACGGACGGCCGAGCATGACGCCGGGTGGCAGGAAAGGTTTCTGGAGGCCGTGAGGGCGCGGCCCGAGGTGATGGAGGCGCATCGACTGGCCGGGGACATAGACTATGTCCTCAAGGTCCTGGTGCCGAACGCGCGGGCATATGACGCGTTCTATCAGGCGCTGATCTCCGAAGTGAGGATCTATAACGTGACGGCACTGCTGTCGATGGAGCAGATCAAGTCGACGACGATGCTGCCCCTCTGAGATCCCGGGAATTCCCGGAGCCGGCGGAATTTCCGATGGTTCCGCACGCCGGGACCGACGGGATGGCATGCCCTCGGGGAGCATCAGAAGGTTGTCACGGTCAGGCGTTCCAGGCCATGGAAATGGTAAAGGTTGGCGTAGCGCACCGGTCTGGCGAGCCGCAGACGGGGCATCCGGTTGAATAGCGTTCCGAGAGCGATGCGCAGCTCCAGCCGGGCCAGCGGGGCACCGACACAGAAGTGTATGCCTGCACCCAACGCGAGGTGCCTGCCGGGCCATCGTCCGGGATCGAAATCCCGGGGCCGGGAATACTCCGCAGGATCACGGTTCGCGGCGGCCAGCAGGCACGCCACCTGATCGCCACGTCGGAACCGATGGCCGAATTTCCTGACCTCCTCATTGGCGAAGCGGGTAAACATGTGCAGCGGTGGATCATGCCGCATGATCTCCTCGACCGTGAACTCGATGGACTTATCTGACAGCCATTCCGGATCCGGTCCCCGGCTGGCGAGTGCGCGTATGCCATTGCCCAGGGTATGCACGGTCGCTTCATGGCCAGCGTTCAACAGAAGAATGCAGTTCGAGATCAGCTCCTCGGGTGAAAGCCTGTCTTCGGCCTCCCCAACCGCGATCAGGTGGGTGATCAGGTCGTCGGCGGGATTGGTTCGACGCTGTTCCACGTAACCGCGCAGGAAAGCGCTGAACTCGCCGGCCGCCAAGGCGGCGGCATCCTCGATGCCGCGGTCGCGACGCGCCTGATACATCGCGACCATGGCATTCGACCAGGCCAGTAACTGCGGCGCCATTTCCTCGGGCACGCCGAGCAGACGCGCGATCACGATGACTGGAATCGGGGAGCAATAGGCAGGGATGATATCGAATTCGGTATCGGGAAAGGCGTCGATCAGCTCATTGCAGAGCGATTCGATGCCGGATTCCATTCCGCCTATCCGCCGGGATGTGAAGGCGCGCAGTACAAGCCCGCGTAGACGTGTGTGGCGTGGCGGTTCAGCCTGTATGAGCGAGTGGGTCTCGACCTCATGGAAGGGTGTCATATGGGATGGCGGCGGGGTAGCCATTTCGATCGGCTCTTCCCTTCCGAAGCGCCGGTCTCTCAGGAATTCGTTGGTCGCCTCGAAGGTCGTGGTTGCCGGCAGCCCGTAGTCCTCCCAGTAGACAAGCGGACCCAGTTGCCGCGCCCGATCATAGAATGGATAGGGATTCTGGACAAAGTCCGGGTCTGTCGGCGGCTGCCGGACGTGCGGCAAATCACCGTAGCGTTCCTCGTTGCCGTCCACGCCCCTGGTCTCCGGGCAAGCCCCGCGCGCCACTCAGGACCCGCGGGTCCGGGCCTCGAAGCGGGGCAGCATGGCCGAGAAATCCCTTCCGGCACCACCTTCGCGTTCGACGAAACCGCGATAGAGTTCGGTCGCGGCCCTGCCCATCGGTGTGTCGGCGCCTACCGCCTCGGCGGCGCATTGGCTCAGCCTGAGATCCTTCAGCATGAGATCAGCGGAGAAGCCGGGTCGGTAATCGTTGTCGGATGGCGAGTTTGGCCCGATACCGGGGGCCGGACAATAGGCATTCATTGACCAGCTGTAGCCGGAAGACGTGCTGACGACATCGAACATCGCCTGCCTGTCCAGGCCCAACCTGTCGGCGAGTACGAACGCCTCGCAGGTCGCTATCATGGTGGCGCCGAGTATCATGTTGTTACAGATTTTCGCCGCCTGACCATTGCCCGGCCCGCCACAATGCACGGCCTTCCGGCCCATTATGTCAAAGAGTGGCTTCACCTTCCCGAACGCCAGTTCGCTGCCTCCGACCATGAATGTGAGCGTGCCGGCCGCCGCTCCCCCGGTACCGCCCGAGACAGGCGCGTCGACGGGCAGGAGTCCGTCCGCCTCGGCCTCGAGTGCCACGGCCCGGGCGTTCTCGACTTCGACCGTTGAACAGTCCACGAAGCATGTGCCCGCCTGAGCCGCGGCAATGGCCTCCGTCGCGACGGTGCGGAGAGTTTCGCCGTCGGGGAGCATGGTGATTATCGTTTCTGCGCCGTTGACCGCCTCCGCAACGCTAGCGGCTGCCTGGACGCCGACAGGGACCGGCATGGAGATGTCGAAGCCCCTTACCTCCAGCCCGGCCGCCGCCAGATTCCGCGCCATGGGGCTGCCCATATTGCCCAGGCCGATGAATGCGATGCTCATGATGTTTCCTCCAGGATCAGTTCGGCGTCGCCAAGTGGCGCCAGTAAAGCGGTCACGTCGCGCCGCGTCACCGTTTCGGGGCCGTGCATCCACTCCGGGCTATGGTCCTTGTCGATAATCCGGGCACGGATTCCCTCCATGAAGTCACCGTGTTCCGTTGCGCGTGACGTGAAGCGGTATTCCTGCCTCAACGCATTGTGGATCTTGGGTTCCGCACGGACACGGCTCAGGAGTTCCAGTGCGCAGGCCATGGAGAGCGGGGAGTTGCGGCCCATGGCCCTGGCCGCGTCAGTGGCGAGTGAAGAGGCTGACATCTCCAGCCGGTGGAGGATGCCGACCAATGAGGAGTCCGAGAACAGGCGATCGATCTCGGCCTGCGCCGCCATAAGCGGAGATTCAGGTGAGGGACGTGAGGCGGCTTCGACTAGGGCCAGGTCGCCGGAATCCTCGAGTGCGGCGACCAGCGGCGGCCAGGAGCCCTCGGGAATGTAGCAATCCGCAAAACCCGCGTGGATCGCGTCCCCCGGACCCATCCTCGCCAAGGTCAGTGCGAGATATTCGCCCAGTCGGCCCGGAGCTGTCGCGAGAATCAGCGAGCCACCAACGTCGGGAACCAACCCAATACCGCATTCGGGCATCGCCACCTGGCTGGAGTTCCCGACAATGCGGTGGCTGGCGTGGCAACCCAGTCCGACACCGCCGCCCATGACGAAGCCCTGCATGAAGCTGACGATCGGTTTGGTGTACCCGGCGAGCCGCGAGTTCAGCCGGTATTCGTCGCGCCAGAACCTGCGGCCGAATTCAAAGTCCCCGTTTTTGCCGGCGCTGTACATGACCGCGATGTCGCCACCCGCGCAGAACGCTTTCTCGCCTTGGGCATCGATCATGACCAGATCGACGTTCCCGTCGGCTGCCCAGTCGCCCAGCGCCGCATCTATGGCGGGAATCATCCGATGTGTCAGTGCGTTCAGCGCCTCGGGGCGACGAATGGTGATCCGGCCCGCGCGGCCAGCGGTTCGGATATGGATCCCTTTCATGCCGATACGGCCAGCATTGAGCGGCTGATGATGAGTCGCATGATTTCGTTGGTGCCTTCGAGTATCTGGTGCACGCGAAGATCCCTCACAATCTTCTCGATGCCGTAATCCGTTAGATACCCATATCCGCCATGCAACTGGAGGCAGCCGTTCGCGACGTCGAAGGCCATGTCGGTCACCATGAGTTTCGCCATCGCGCAGAACCTTGTCGCATCGGAAGCCTCCGTATCCAGCTTCCAGGCGGCCTGTCGCAGGAACGTTCTGGCCGCCTGCAACCGGGTCTCGAAATCAGCGAGCCGGAACCGCAGCGCCTGGAACTGACTGATGGGTTTTCCGAACGCCGTGCGTTCGGACATGTAGGAGACGGTTGCGTCAAGGGCCGCCTGTGCCGCGCCGAGGGAGCCGGCTGAAATGTTGAGACGTCCGCCGTCGAGACCGGCCATCGCGTATGTGAAGCCCTTGCCTTCGGCGCCTATCAGGTTCTCGGCGGGTATCCGGCAGCCGTCGAAGCGCACCTCGGTCGTCGGCTGCGCGCGCCATCCCATTTTTTCCTCCGGCGCACCGAACGAAAGTCCCGGCGTTCCGTTTTCAACGACAAGGGCGGAAACGCCGCCGGGGCCTTCCCCACCGGTCCGGCACATGACCAGATAGGCGTCCGAGTAGCCGCCTCCCGAAATGAATGATTTCACGCCGTTGAGCACATAGCCTTCATCTGTGCGCACGGCACCGCTTCTCAATGCGGCGGCGTCGGAGCCGCTACCCGGTTCGGTGAGGCAATATGAGAACACCTTTGTCATCGCGCACAGATCCGGCAGCCATCTGGCGCGACAACCGTCATCACCGAACCTGTCGATCATTCCGCCGACCATATTGTGGATCGAAAGAAACGACCCGACCGACGGGCAGGACATAGCGAGCGCCTCAAAAACCAGCGTCGAGTCAAGCCGCGAAAGCCCCGATCCGCCGAACTCCTCGGTCACGTTGAGGCCACCGAAGCCGAGTTCCGCCAGCGTCGGCCAAAGTTCCCTGGGGATCGTTCCTTCGCGCTCCCACCGGTGTGCGAAGGGCGCGATATGTTCCTCGCCGAACGACCGCGCCATTTCGAAGATGGCGGATTGTTCTCCACTTAGCGCGAAATCCATGCGGGATGCTCCATGGCTACGGTATGAGTTCTGGGCTCTGTCTGTTCCAACGCTCGCTGCCGGACAGGCCCGAGCGCCTAAAGATCGGCGCTGAACAGTTCGGGAAATCCGCCTCCTCCCCCGCGAGTTCGATCATTTCCTCAAGAAGATCCGTGAATGCCACCACCTGACCGCGGACGAAGTCGATCAGGCCCTCATCCATGCCATAACGTATCGCTCTCCAGCGATTCTCTCCCACGGGAAACGCGTCGTAATGCCGCCAGCGTTGGTTCATGGTGCCGAGTCGCCAGAGCATTCTGAGAAGGCACTGGTTAAGTGCGGCAATGGAGAGCGTATGTTCCAGCCGGGGAGAGTTGTCGCAGACTCTGGTCTCGAGCGTCGGAATCGGCCGGAAGAGCGCAGCTCCCACCAGATCTTCGTTGCGTCTTCTATCGCCCCGGTGGCGATGATCGTGTCGACGGAGCGCCGGAATGCCGCGTGGTCTTTGACATGTGGCGGCAAGCCGGTACGCGGGAGGTTATCGAGGGTGATCATTCGATAGCTTGCGAGGCCGGTGTCCTGTCCCTGCCAATATGGAGACGAGGTGCTGAGCGCAAGCAGATGGGGCAGGAAGTATGTGAACTGGTTCATCAGGTCGATACGGAGATCGTCGTTCTCGATACCGATATGCACGTGCATTCCGGAAATCATGAGACGCCTCGCAACCCCGGCAAGATCGTGTTGCAGGGCATTGTAGCGCTCGCCTTCGGTATGATGCTGGTCCTGCCAGCTCGCGGTAGGATGGCAGCTTACCGCAAGAGGGGCCAGACCGTATCGCCGCGCGATAAGCGCCACAGCGCCCCATAGCCGCTCCAGGTCTTCACGCGCCTCCGAGATGTCGGCGCATATTGCCGTGCCGACCTTGACCTGACAGCGCAGGAACTCGGGCGACACCTGATTGCCTAGTTCCGCCGCGCAGTCGTCCATGAGTTCCTGCGGTACTTCGGTTAGTTCGAGAGTGTCTCTGCGGACAAGAAGATATTCCTCCTCGATTCCCATCGTGAAGCTGGGTGAAGTCAGCAATACCGCGCTCCGATGATTTTCTCGCGACACTCCGAATCGCAGAGACAGGAGGAATTGGCAAGCGAAAGCGCGACTGCGGGACCGTGGCTCTCGGCCCGATCCATCGGCTGGGAAAGTATGGCTCGCGTGATCCGGCAGCTCATCGACAGGCCTCGGGATTGCAGAAACCGCCAACGGGAAAGCTACCGGAACCCTTGAGCCCGGCCGCACCTATGCGTCGCGCTCATGTGCGCGACCGGCAATTGCCTCCGTTTCCGTAGCCTCCGCCGGTCAAGGCCCTTCATGGGCATCCCGACTGTCAGCCTGCTCTATCCCCTCCCGCGTCAATGCCCGTAGCTGCCGGGTTCCAGCCAGGTACCATTTTCATGGCGCGGCATCAATCCATCGCCCTGAAATGGAATTCGCCCCCTTCTTTGAGGCCGCTCGGCCAACGCGAGGTCACGGTTTTGGTTCGGGTGTAGAATCTGATCGAGTCGGGTCCATGCTGGTTTAGGTCGCCAAACGCGGATTTCTTCCATCCGCCGAAAGTGTGATAGGCGAGCGGGACCGGAATTGGCACGTTGACACCAACCATCCCTACGTTGACCCGATTGGTGAAGTCGCGGGCGGTATCGCCGTCCCGGGTGAATATCGCCGTTCCGTTCCCGTATTCATTGTTCATGGCAAACCCAAGCGCCTCGTCGTAACTCCGGGCACGCACAGTCGAGAGAACAGGCCCGAAGATCTCCTGACGGTAGATGTCCATATCGGTCGTGACATGATCAAAGAGATGTGCGCCGACGAAAAAGCCGTTCTCATAGCCCTGCAGGGAGAATCCACGGCCGTCAACCACCAGTTCTGCGCCCTGCGCGATACCGGAGTCAACGAGGTTGAGAATGCGCTGTTTCGCCTCGGCCGTCACGACCGGGCCAAAGTCCATATCCTCGCCGGCGGTGTAAGGTCCGATCTTTAGTTTCTCAACGCGCGGCGCAAGCTTTTCGATGAGACGGTTGGCTGTGCTGTCGCCCACCGGCACCGCGACTGAAACCGCCATGCAACGCTCGCCGGCGGCCCCGTATCCGGCGCCTACCAGGGCGTCCGCAGCCTGGTCCATATCGGCGTCGGGCATTACGATCATGTGGTTCTTGGCTCCACCGAAACACTGCACGCGCTTTCCGTTGGCGCATCCGGTGGCATAGATATAACCTGCGACGGGTGTCGATCCCACAAAACCGATCGACTGCACCATGTCGCTATGCAGCAGTGCGTCGACCGCTTCCCTGTCGCCGTTGACGACCTGGAGGATGCCATTGGGCAGGCCCGCCTCAACCAGTAGGTCTGCCAGCATCAACGGGACGGAGGGGTCACGTTCGGACGGCTTGAGGACGAAAGCGTTACCGCAGACGATAGCTGGAGCGAACATCCACATCGGGATCATGGCCGGAAAGTTGAAGGGTGTTATACCGCCACAGACGCCCAAAGGCTGACGCATCGAATAAATATCGATTCCCGGGCCGGCGCTGTCGGTGAACTCCCCCTTCATCAAATGCGGAGCACCGATGCAGAACTCGACAACCTCAAGACCACGCTGGACATCGCCGCGGGCGTCGGGGAGGGTTTTGCCATGCTCGCGGCTCAATGCCTCCGAGAGACTGTCCATGTCGCGGTTCAGCAACCTCACGAACTCCATCATGACCCGCGCACGGCGCTGCGGGTTGGTGGCGGCCCACGCGGGCTGGGCCTCCGCGGCCCCGGCAATGGCGGCTTTGACCTCACCTTTGGAGGCGAAAGGCACTCTCGTCCGCGTCTCTCCCGTCGCAGGGTTGAACACGGTTCCAAAGCGGCCGGAACCGCCGCTAACTCTTTTACCATTTATGTGATGATAAAGGTCTTCCATGATGACCTACCTCCGCGGTCTCCGATCAAATGGCCATTCCCGGATAGTTCACTCGGCTCTGGTGGCGGTGGCCGAACCTGATTGCTGGCCACCGGAAAATCATGCACCCGATTCCGGGCGCGAAGCCCAATAGTCGGCTCGGGAGGGATGTAATGGCCAGAGAGGACCATTTTCAAGTGTCGGTGACATCGAGCGATCAACGCCACCCGCCGCACGGCTTTCCACGCCCGTGTCTGTCCGTAACGTTCTGGCTAGGGAGTCGCCAGCGCTGAATAATGCCGAGTAAACCGGCGTCCCTCAACCCTCTCACCAATATTCCGGTCTGCGGAGCCTTTACGGAGATCCTCAGAACGACCCGGTGCCTCGCCCTCGGCGTTCCACCGTGGAGAAATCCGTGCCGCTTTCCGGTTCCGCCGCGCTTTGGGATCCGAGCGAAGGCGTGACATCCGGGTCCAGCCCGCCGGCCTCCACGAGGTGGCGGCGGAAGGACGGGATCGGGCAGTGGTAAAGACCTCTGGCCTTCCGTTGCAGGGCACCCTGCTGAACGAGATGCGTGAGGAACGCTTGGGGATCCTGTCCCCTCGGCAAACGGTGTCCGGGATCTTCGGCCAAACTGGCCTCGATAATCCGTAGGATGTCGTTCAGCCTCGCGCCCGGGGTGGCTGCGTTCGCCCCGGGGATGGCCTGCATCACCTTCGCGACCAGATCTTCGCTATCCTCCATCTCAGGGCTGCGCTGGTCCTCGTAGTGGCGCCTGCGGCCTTCAGCCGCCTCACGACTGACCCGGTCCCAATTCACGCGCTTCAGGTCACCGCCTGCGGTGAGCGCCGCCCTACCGATGGCCTGCAGTGCGATATGCAGGTGCCGGGGCCAGCCTTCGGTCGGTTCGGCCAGTGCCTCCAGATGGGCAACGTGGCCCTCTGAATCGATTTCGAAGGTGTGGTGGAACCCTATCATCAGGGCCCGGGTCTCTTCCGGTGCCAGGGCGCCGATTTCATGGTGTCTCACGCGGGTGAGGCCCATCGCCCGGGCCGCATCCAATGTGCCGCCAAGCCCCGCCAGGACAAGCGTAACCGGTAGACCGGTGTCGCCGTCGTGGACTGACTGTAACAGTTTGGCCAGAGGATCCTCATCTGTGCGCTTGAGGCGCTGGGCTTCGTCGATGGCCAGGATCACGGGTGCCGGCAAACCCTGGGGACCGGCCCAGCTTTCCACCCAGACCCTGAACGCGTCCCAGTCCGGATCCGGTGTCGCGGGACAGGTTCCCTCACTCCCCTCGACGTTCACGCCAATGATCGGTGCGTTGATTCCGCCGGACACGGTGCGCACACGGGATCCCTTCGCCAGAAAGTCCGGGGCCCTATCTGGATTTAGCGTCCGTGCAAGGGGTAGGAGGACCGTCTCCGGCCCCTTGATCCTTCCCGACCCTAATATGAGCACACGCGGTGCGGGATCCGTATCGTTCCGCCCCATGATCACCCGGGTGGCGCTCCGGGCCCAGAGTTCGGCCAGGCAGGACGTCTTGCCCGCCCCTGGCGCACCTTGGAGCACGCGCGTGGTCTTGGCCATGTCTCTTGGGTCCGTGGCGCGCCAAGCCATACGGGATCGCGACAGGATGTCCTTGAGGATGTCTTCCCGCCCGACGAAGACCGGCGGTCGGGCACCTTCATCCCGCTCCAGAAACGCCTCGAGTTCGCCGCGCCTCAACGCCATGATCCCCCAATTCCCGCGCACGCTACCCGAAGCCGCACGGTGCGTCAATAGACAGCCGCTCTCCACCCCCCTGACCGAACCGGAAAATCCGGAAGGCGCATAATCGCGGATTATGGTCCGTCCCCGGCCGCGCCCGAGGCCGATTCGCGGGGGCGGACGCATCGCGTCCCGGCCCGCCGGAGAGGTCCCAACGCAGCATTGAGGAGAAACATGATGAAGAGAGTACTGATGGCCACGACCGCGCTCGGACTGGGCGCGGGCATGGCGATGGCCGACGTGACCGTGTCCGGCGACGGGCGCATGGGCGTCGTCTCGAACGACAACGAGGAAATCCACTTCAGCAGCCGGGTGCGGATCAAGTTCGCGGCGTCCGCCGAGCTCGACGGCGGGCTGACGGCGGGCGGCGAGGTCCGCGCCGACCAGGACGGAACCGGAGGCAAGGCGGGCAAGGTGTTCCTGTCGGGCTCGTTCGGCACGCTCGCGATGGGCGACGTGGACGGCGGGGCGAAGGCCGCCGTCGGGCATCCCTCGGCCGTCGGCTACACGGAGGTCGGAAGCGACAACGAGATCACCTACCTCCGCGGCGGCGGGGCCGAGGAGCCGGCGCTGCTGTACACCCTGCCGAAGATGGGCGTCGTCCAGGCGTTCGCCTCCGTCGGCCAGGCGACGATGGGAGAGGGCGACGACGCGACGCAGGAAGTCGACTTCGACACCTTCGCCATAGGCGCGAAGGCCGACCTGACGATGGGCGTGGGCACCGCGTGGCTCGGGGCCGGATTCGAGAGCCACCCGGACGAGGGCCACCTGGTCGTCGGCGCGGGCGCGAGCGTGTCCGGGTTCACCGGAAAGCTGGTCGCCGGCTCGCGGGACGACGCCAGCCAGTTCGGCCTGTCCGCCGGCTACTCGGCGGGACAGATCGGAACGACGGTCTACTACACCGACGACACGGAGATGGGCGAAAAGGGCCGGGAGGCGCTCGGCGTCGGCCTGAGCTGGTCGCTCGGCGGCGGTGCCGCGATCAAGACCGGCGTCGTTACCGTGGTCGGGCAGAACGGGGCCGACGACATCCGCAAGGCCGATCTCGGCGTGACGTTCGGATTCTGAGGCGGAAGCCTAAATGGAAAGAGAGATACAGATGGAACATGAGAGCATGAGAGAGCGGAAAGGCGCGGGTACCATCCTTCGCGCCGGAGCCGCGATGGCGCTGGTCGCCGCGCTCGCCGCCTGCGGTGGCGGTGGCGACGGTGACATGGGAGCCAACCAGAACACGGAAATGTCCGGCACGCCCACGCTGGCGGAGAGGATCAGCGCGGCGAACGCGGCCGCCGTGGCGCTCACCAACGAGTCCGACTCTGACGCGGTTGAAAACGCCAGGGGTCTGATAACGGCGGCGCAGGAGGCGATCGACGCCCTGCCCGGCACCGAGCAGGAAGCGCAGGACAGTCAGCTTGTCGGAGCGATACGGCTGGTAATGCGCCAGGAAGAGCGCGTCGAGGACGAAGAGGAACTCGACGAGGCGATCTCTATGGCGACCACGGCCGTTGGCAACCTCACCGACGAATCGAACGAGGCTGCGGTCATGGCGGCGCGTGTTCTGGTGACGGCGGCGCAGGATCTGGGCGCTGACGAAGAGGCTCTGGCCGATTCAATCGCTGACCTAAAGAAGCAGGAAGACCGCGTGACGACCGGAAAGAGCATCGCGACGGCGTTGGGCAAAGCGAACGACGCTGCGGGCGACCTCAGCGACACTTCGGACGCTGACGCGGTTGCCAATGCGCGTGCGCTGATAAGAACGGCCTCCACGACGGGAGCGACCGGAGCGCAACTGGCCAGCGCCGAGGCGGCGGTTTCCAAACACGAGCGCCGCCTTGACCTCGCGACCGCGAGGGCGGCCATCAGCGCCGCCGGAACGGCGGTCGGCGCGGTCAAGGACAACTCCGAAATCGGAGTGGTGGAAACGGCCGAGGGCAATATCCAGACCGCCAGAAAGAGGGTCATGGACCTTAAGCACCTTACCGAGGACGACAGGGAGCTTCTCAACGGGGAGATCGCCACGATTGAGGGGATCCTTACCGAAAGCAAGAAGGACCGCGACACGGCCATCGCGGCAAGGAACGCCGAGGACGCGAAAGCGAGGACCGCCGACGCCAAGGCTCTGATGGGCGCGTTGAAAGTCGCTCCTCCCTCAGGTGGTGTGACGCCGACGATGATTTCCCAAGGAATGAGCGGCGCGGCTACTTCCCCAGCCATAGCCAATCTTGAGAAGACCTCCGCTACGGTCGCCGCTCTGGCGGGCTGGCAGGGGGCGCACTACGAGGGCCGCGCTCCGGCGTCGGGCACGCTCACGCATACCGGAGAGACCAGGGTCTACAGCAACCAGGGGATGGCGGGAACGCAGGCCTTCTCCGCGAGGTATGGCGGACCGGTTTCCGCAATGAAGCACTACACGCTTGCGGAAAGCGCCAATAACAGTACTGGACAGCTCGCGTGGGGCAACGACAGGGTCAGCGGCGGCGATTTCGGGACAAGCGGGAGGAAGACCTTTGAAGGTCCGCAGTCGTTCCGCGGCTCCTACGACGGCGCCGCCGGCCTTTACCAGTGCTCCGGGTCTTGCACCGCGGACGTCAACAAGGACGGTGAGGTCACCGCCCTAAGCAACCTCTGGCGTTTCACGCCTGACGAAGGCGCCATGGTGCCGAAAGCCGCCGCCGCACATCTCCAGTTCGGCTGGTGGGTCCGCAAGGACAAGGACGGCAAGCCCGTTGACGCGGGAGCGTTCTCTAGAGACAGCGACGGTTCCGTAAGCGGTATCGCCCCTATTGACGCCACCGCTCCTATCGGAGGGGCGACCTACAGGGGCGGGGCGGCCGGCAAGTTCGCCATCAGCAACGGCGCGCGGCCCGCCGAGGACAGTTCCGGCCACTTCACCGCCGACGCCACGCTTGAGGCGGATTTCGATGACAACAAGCTGAGTGGCACCATCAACAACTTCACGCTGAACGACACCACCAAGGGACCGTGGGTCGTGTCCCTGGAGGAGCAGGCCCTCGTTCAGGCTGGTATTGAAAGGGGATCAGAAGAGACCGCCAGCAAGACCAAATGGTCCCTTGACGGCACGAACTTCGGCGCCGCCGGGGGAGGCTGGGACGCGGCGTTCTATGAGGACGAGGATGACGGCAACAGCATCCCCGATTCCGTCATAGGAAGCTTCGAGGCCGGGATCGGCGGAACGCACCATCTGGAGGGCGCGTTCGGGGCCAGCCAGCAATAGCCTCACTCCACAGAGAACGGCGCGTCCGCCGCGGCGGGCGCGCGGAACGGGAAGGGGGCGATCAAACGACCGCCCCCTTTTCCGTCGGGAACGGAGGAACGGAAAATGAAAACTCTAGCGGCGGCGGCGGTTTCCATGCTGGCCGCGCTGTCCCTCGCCGCCTGCGGCGGCGGTGGCGGCGGCGGAATCAGGGTCTCCGTCGAGGGGCCGGGGGCGGGCCCGGAAGAGGCGCGGGCGGCCGCCGGGGCGCTCTACGCGGCGTTCACCGCCTCCCCCTCCATCACGCGCCAGCGGGGCGGCCCCGCCGCGTACCGGGAGTTCGGGGCGGCGACGGGCGAAGCGGCGGACGGCGAGGGCCACGGCCAGAGGATCGCGGTGCCGGGCGAGCCGTTCGGGGACGTCGCCGACGGAAGCGGAAACGACACCGCGTCCCCGGGCCGTCCGGAGGGCGCGTACGACATAGCCGACGATGACGGGTTCAACGCGCTCAGGCGCAGCGGGGCGACGGCCCCCGTCTTCGGCGCGGGCCCGAGCCAGGTGGAGCACGAGCCGGACGCCGGCGGCGTCTTCTCGACGGAGGGCGAATGGATGGGCGTCGGCGGCACCTTCCACTGCGCGGGCGCCTGCACGTCCCGGTACGGGCATCCGGCGGGGGACGGCTGGACCTTCCGGCCGAAGGACGCGGAGGACCGGACCGCCGGCGAGGACGCGGCCTGGGGATGGTGGATCACGAGGGACGCCGAAGGAACGATCACCAACGTTGACGCCTTCCATCACCGGGGAGGCCTCGGCAACGGCGATCACTCTGACATCCTCGCCGGTCCCGGATCGGCGGCGTACGCGGGCGACGCGACGGGAAAGTACGTCCTGCCGGACCGCGAAGGGGAGTTCACGGCGAAGGTCCGCCTGAACGCCACGTTCGGCGGCGGCACCCTGTCGGGCGGGATCACGGACTTCACGGACGCGGACGGCGGGAAACTCGACTGGTCCGTCGCGCTGCGGGAGGTCGGCGTCAGTTACCGGGACGGGGAATTTGACGGGAGGGACGGCGTCACCGTCTGGACGCGCGGCGGGGTGCCCGGCCCGGAGATGGGCGGGGCGTGGTTCGCGGACCTGTACGGGGGAGGCCCGGTCACGGTCCCCACGCACGCGCTCGGCTCCTTCCTGGCACGGCACCAGGGCGGCCGGATGATCGGCGCGTTCGGCGCGGCGAAGACCGGCGAGGCGGCGGAGTGACCTCCGCCCCATGAATTCACGCAAGCGAAGAGGGAGACGATGACACGTTTTGGAACGATCGCGGCGGCGCTCGCGGCGGCCGCCGTTCTCGCGGGATGCGGCGGCGGGGGATTCGCACCTCCCGCGAGGTCCGGCGACACCGGCGACACCCCCAGCAATACCGGGAACACGGGGAACAATGGAAACACCGGGAACACAGGAAACAATGGAAGCACAGGCAATACAGGAAACAATGGAAGCACGGGCAACAACGGCAACGGCGGAGACCTCGTCCCGGACCCCGACGGGGAGGCCACGCACGACTTCCTGATCGCCGCCATCACCAGATGGGACGCGGCGGCGGTGCGGCGGCTGATCGCGGCGGGGGCGGACCCGGACGGGCGCGACTCTCTCGGCGGCACGCCCCTGCACGCCGCGTCGACATTTCTGGGGACGCGCATCCCCGGGCAGGAGGAGGACGCGGTGGCCGTCTTCCGGGAACTGCTAGACGGAGGGGCGGACCCGAACCTGAACCACCCCAACACGGCTAACACCACGCCACTGCACAACGTCCTCACCATTGCGGTCCTTGAAGTCGACCCGGAATTCTCGCTGGGATTGGGACACCTGGAGGTCCTGATAGACGTGGTCCGCCTGCTGCTCGACGCGGGCGCGGACCCGAACGCCCGCAACTCCAGCGGCGAAAGGCCCATTGACCTGGTCGAAAGCCTGGTTCGCGTTCAGCCATCCCCCCAGGAGGAAAGACTGTACCGGCGGCTGCTGCCCCTCCTCCAGAACGCCGGTGGCGGCGGCAACGGAAACGGCAGCCAGACCTGCCCCGCCGGACAGACCGGCACGCCGCCGGACTGCCGGTCCGGGGAACAGGCCCGGCGCGGGCCGGGCCACACGGACAATCTTGGACAGGCCCTTGACGCCCTGACGGCCCTTGACGCCAGGGCGCGGAGTTTCGGAGCGCCCAGACCGCTCGGCGCCATTTCGGGCTGCGTCGCGGCCGATCAGGACAGCTGCCGGGATTCCGGTCCGACGATCTTCGTCGCCAACGTGGGGCTGAGGCATCCGGGAGACCTGGGCTGGGTTCGCCCCAATGAGGTCAACCTCCGGAATCTCGTCGGCACGTTCCAGTCGGAAGAGATCGACTATACGCTGGGGGGATGGGGCGAGTGGTCCTATTTCTACACGACGACGGGCGAGGCCGTCTCCCAGAGCGGGAGATCGCAGCCAACGGAGCGGCATGGCGTTTTCCGGATCACCGAAGGGGATGGATGCGACAGTCCGGCCTCATGCCACCGGCATTACGTCGTGGCGCTGAGCGACGGCCTCCTCTATGAGGGCGTCCCGGGCGGAACCGCGACATACGAGGGCCACAGTTACGCTTCGGTGATCCGCGCCGACGCGAATCCCAACGCCGATTACGTCCTGGAACGGGAATCAACCTTCCTGGGGGACGCAAGACTGACCGTCGACTTTGACCGCGGCTCAGTCGACGCCCGGTTCAGTAATTTCAGGGCGAGGGGGACCAACACCCCGGCGGAACTCGCGAACGGCGTCAGTTTTTCGGGAGTCCCGATGAGTGGAAACGGGGAATTCAGCCGTGAATCCGGGGGCCGATACATCAATGGAGGGTTCTACGGGCCCGACAGCCAGGAAGCGGCGGGAACGTGGTTCGTCGACGGCACGAGTCCCTATCAACGGCAATGCGGGGACGGAGGCGCTGGCCTGTGCTATCAGGGCAGCGTCGTGATGGGCTCTTTCGGTGGGGCAAAGCAACGGTAGCTGACGGGAGGCGAAAGGTCCGGGGGCGGCGGTCACGCCGCCCCCTCGTATGGGGGAACGAAAGGAGCGATGCGATGGGAATCCCCAAAGCGTTTATGCCCGCCGTCACGCTGGCGGCCGCGCTGGCCCTGGCCGGATGCGGCGGGGGAGGCGGCGGCGGTGGAGTTGACGCGTCTCCCGGAGTTTCAGTGCCCGAGCGTGAGGCGCCCGAGACCGGGTCACCTCCAGGTCAGGGTGACGTCCCTCCCGGAGGTCCGGTTTCCCAGCCGCCCGAAGCGGAGGTGGCGGAGCCCCCAGAGACCGAGCCGCTCCCGAACCGGGAGGAAAACCCCGACGGCCGGCCGGAAATCAATTCTCCCACCGTCATTTTCGATCCGATCCCCTCATTCTGCGACCGATTTCCGTCCCTGTCGCAATGCCAGGAAGACGATACCATTCCGGGCGACGCCGCCGAAACGGTGAATCTGTCGGGTCCCGCGACCCTCGCCGACCATGGATCTTATAGAAGAACGGGGACGGCGACATATTCCCAGACCTCAACGTCCGTATGCGTGCCGGGCCCGTGCACGAACCGGTTCCCCGGAACCTTTCAGGGGACCCGGACGGCCTACGGCTACAGTGAGTGGGGCTTCTGGGCGCGTGTCGGCGGGGCGACCCTATTCCGCGCGGACATAAGGCGCTCCGACGACGTTTTCTCTCCCGGGAACGTCCGGCACGTGGAGGGATCGAGGAGCGGATCCCGCCCCACGGGCGGCGCGGCGGCGACCTGGACGGGCCACGTACGGGCCTACGAGGCCCATCCGGACACCTACGGGACGCCCGTCGAGGGCACGGCCCGCCTGTCCGTCGATTTCGGCGGCTCCACGCTGTCGGCCGATCTCACCGGATTCAGCCGGGGGCATCCGGACCTGTCCTGGAGCTTGGTGCGGATCGGCCCTCGGGGAGAGTTCAGCCAGGGCCCCGACCGGTCAACGACGCCGGCGATCAGCGGCGCGTTCTACGGCGCGGAGCATCAGGGCGTCGCCGGCAGGTTCTCAAGCGCGACGCTCGATGGCGTGTTCGGCGCGGCCAGATGAACAACAGGGGTGAAGGACAAATGATGATGCGACTCACTAGTGTCCCAATGTTAGTCGAACAATTTCAGCTGCTTATCGAGATCAGGCTGTGGTTTCTGAAGTGGGTCATTTCCAGGCAGTTGATTCGGCGGTGTTTTCCCGAACGGGGTAACGCCCAGGATCCGTAGGATTGTGTGGAGGCCCGCGTCCAGTTTGAGGCGCCTGCGAATGATCGCCGCCAGGACATGGACGGATACGGCGATCCGGATCCGGCTTCTGGCGGCGTTTTCCGATGTTCCGGAGAACGACCTGGTTTTCAGGTTTTGCCTGATCCACCTGAAGAAAAGTTCCACCTGCCACCTGGAACGTAAGCGGTTAAAGCACGACGTCACGGCCCGGGCCGGGCCGGATTTCCGTTTGACACTATGGCCGGCCCGCTCCATCCACCTGCCGTCGGGGCGGATCACTTCGGAGGCGGCGATGGCGGCATGGTACGGGCCCAAGGGGACGACGGGGCTCAGCCAGGCGACCGTCGCGGCGATGCCGCCCCATGACTACGTTGATTCATAATGACCACCTCAGTATGTCGTTGATTTCAAGTGTAGTTTTCTGCCGCACATTGTGATAACGCTCCTTTTCTCGACACTCTGGCCGATCTCCCCGGCGATCCGGGGTCAGGATTTTGCGTCCGGGCGGATTTCCGATCGCCGAACGCGGTCTTCGACGGGGTGCTTCCGGCCCGGCGGCGGCCGAATTCGCCGCGACGGTCGCCGCACCCCTGCCCAACTCCACTGGACTCCGCGACATGACGGCTCCTTCAGCTTTTGCGGGACTCCCCGCGGCCTGGCGGTGGCTGTTCCTCGTCTTCGAACAGCGCCAGTTGACGCGTTTCCGGCCGCTCGCCCGCGCGCAGGCGCCCGACATCGGCGGCGGAGACGATCCAGGGCGCCCCTGGGCACGGCTGCCGTGCGGGCAGGCGTCCGTCCCGGATCAGGCGGCGCGCCTTCTGGTAGTTGACCCCCAGGGCCGCGGCGGCCTCGCTCAAAGTCATTTCGCCGCGCGTCTCCCGCTCGCCCTCACGGTAGAACGGGATGCCGCGCCTGTTGCGGAAGCCGCAGACGCTTGCCTTTCTCCAGCCGTTGCCCTTGCCGGTACGACGTCCCAGCCGGTTGGGCAACGCCGCGATCGCCATGTCCGGCATATGTCGCGCCAGTTCCGTGATCAGGGCTCCGGTCCCGGCATCGGTCACGTGGCGATGCCGGCCCGTGGCTCTCCTGGCGACGAACAGTTCCGTATGGTCGCCGCCGCGCCAGTGCAGCAGCAGCCTGACCCGCCTGTCCCCACACCAGACGACGGCTTCCTCGATCGCGGCGCGCAGGATGCGCTTGCGGGTCTCCGCGGTGACGCCCTCATGGTTCCAGGCCCGCTCGGGATCGGCGCCGAGCCGCAGGCACGCTTCCCGCTCCCCTTCATCCATTCCCATGTCCGCGCAGGCCTCGCGCGCATGTTCCAAGGCGGCCCCGACGCCCCGCACCGCAACCAGGCGCCCGTTCCACCGGCGCTCCAGTTCGCCCGCCACCTGCCGGTTCGCCGGATCGACGGCATCGTACTGCCGCCACGCGCGATCGGCCTCGTAGCGCGCGCGCTCAAGCGCGATCCCGTGCTGGCGAACCGCCTCCGACCCCGTCCCGGCATCGTCTTCGGTGACGCGGAGCGCCGCCTCCAGGCCGACCGGCCCGGGAACGCGGAGGATCTCCCCGCCGACCGCATCGTCCGCGGGGGCGCCGCCGAACGGGATGCACTTCGGCTCGTTGTGGTCGATCACCCCCGAGCTGCAGATGTAGCGCGGCACGGCGCCGCGAACCGCGCCGCGCCTTCCCGAGGGCATCATCTTCGTGCTGTTGTCTGCGATCACGCGCCGGTTCCGTTCGTAGGTCTCCAGGCTGATATAGCCCTCATGGCTGTCCGGGATGAAGACCTGCCAGCCGTCCCGGTCGCTGACCACCCTGCGCACGGTCCTCCTCTCCCCGCCGCGGAGTTCGACCCGGCTCTCGGTCCGGCCGTACGCATAGGCGCCGGCGTAGACCGGATTGGTCAGGATCCCGTGAACCCGCGCATGGTTCGGCAACCGCCATCGCAGCTCACTCTCGCCCGTCGGCCGTGACGGCAGCTCGAGACCCTCGTCGTGGAACCAGAGATGGACCTGCCGGACGCTCTGCATCTCGTCGAACCTGCGGAAGACGAGCCCGATCGCCTCGCGGACACGCAGGTCCGGGTCCTTCTCGACCGCGTTCCCGCCGACGCGCCGGTATCCCGCCGACACCGCCAGGAACAGCTCGCCGCGCGCCGCCTTGCGGTTGCGTCCCTCGATCGAACGCCTGCGCATGTTCGCGAGTTCAAGTTCCGACA
The DNA here is from genome assembly GCA_965221405.1 of Paracoccaceae bacterium. GTDB lineage: Bacteria > Pseudomonadota > Alphaproteobacteria > Rhodobacterales > Rhodobacteraceae > JAPOUP01. The sequence goes on from CBDCSE010000002.1 coordinate 519,022, forward strand.
TGGTTCCGTGCATCCCGAGCACCATCCTGTCCGTCGGCAGGCGGGGGTCGTAGACCGTCTGCTCGTCGGCCAGCAGGCAGCCGACGACACCGCAGAACTCGAGCAGGGTATGCCACTCCCGGCCGTTCCTGGAAAGCCTTGTCGCGTCCACCGACAGGATGATGCCGACTTCCCTGGCGCAGACGGCGTCGGGCATGGTCCTGAAGCCGGGCCGGCTGGCGCCGCCGCTGCCCGACAGGCCGAGATCCTGGTCAATGAAGGTGACGTCGGCCCAGCCGAGTGCCCTGGCGCGGGCCCTGAGCCCGTACTGCCACTCCCGGCTCCCCGTGTTGTGGCGCACCTGATATTCGGAAGACTGGCGCACGTACACGATCGCCCTTCGCGCGAGATGGTCAGGCGTTATCCTGTTCATGTCCGCCTCCCTCGCCCGCCGCGCGGCTCGTCGCCGCCTCCCGGACCAGCCGCGCCACAAGCGCCAGCAGTTCCGTCTTCCGGTCCCCCTCCAGGACATTGCGGGGGCCGTCCGGCCCGAACAGCCGCCCCTGTCGTGTCGTTCGCCTGTCTCGCTTCATCGTCGCCTCCGTCGTCTGCAGGGTTGGAGACGACAGTATCGACGATCATGCGCAGGTCCGACAAAGCCTCGCGCGCGAGCCTCGGATGGTCACGCACCGCCCAGACGGCCGATTCCGGCCGGGTCATCCATTCGCGAACCGCCAACGTACGGCCGCTTGACAGCAGGCGGACATAAAGATTGTCGCCGGACGGGGACGGGCGGCGTTGCATCAACTCCACCTTCTCGCCGGCACAGGGATGAAAGCGGTAATGAATCGTGAGCTCGGAAGCGTGATCATGGGCAGTATGCCGGGACGTTGGACGTGTACATCGGGCCGTTCCCCGGGGGCGGCGCGATCATGAGGCGCAGGCCGCCCGCGCGGCGCAGCATCGGCGTCGACCCCGACCGCCGGGCGGTCGACGGCTTCAGATGCGGCTACCCGGTCGAGCTCCACCAGGGCTGCGCGCTGCGCTTCCCCGGGACGTTCCCCTTCCAGGGCCGCGAGCCGGTCTACCGCGACCCGCCCTACGTGCTGTCGACGCGCAGGGGGCCGCGCCGCCATCGCTTCGACTGCACGGACGACGACCATGTCGCGCCTGCCGGCATCCTGAGGTCGCTGCCCTGCCGGGTGATGGTCTCCGGCCATCCCTCGGCGCTCTGCGACGCGCACCTGGACGGCTGGCGCCCGCCCGAGGTCCAGGCCAGCAGCCAGGCCTGCGCCGTCACCGGGAAGCTGTGGCCCGACTTCGGGCCGGACCGGCCGCACTGGCACACCTGCGCGGGCAGGAACTTCACCGACCGCCAGAGGATCAGGCGCAGCGCCGCGAGCCGGGCGCGGCGCTACCGCGCGATGCCGCCGGCCGGGCGGCTCGCGGTGCCGGCCGCCGTCATGGCCGTCGAGGCCGGGGAACGGGCGCGTCGTCCGATGTCCGCGCGGCCGGGGATCCCGTCCGGGACCTGTCCCGCCTGATCGGTGACGGCGCGCTGCCGCCCAAGGCCGGGAAGCCGCCCGCGTCGCTGATCGGGCTGGCCGGGCGTCTGGCGGCGGACAACGCAGGGATGGCCGGGACGGTCGCCGCCCGGGAAAGGCGGATCGCCGGGCGCGCGGCGCAGCCCGCCGCGCTGACCGCCCGGATCGCGCAGCCGCGGCGCGACCTGTACGGCCCGCGCCCGGAACGGCACGGGGCGGGCGGGGACGGCGCCGACGGCGAGGAAGGTTCCGGGGCCAGGGACAGGCGGCCCGGAGGCAGGCCCGGCCGCAGGAAGGGGCGCGGCGATTCGGCCAACGGCACCGGACTGCGCTTCGACGGGAACGCCCCCGTGACCGGCATCACCGTGACGCCGCCCGGAGACCGGGAGCCTGCCGGAGGACGGCTACGGGGTGATCTCCGGGCGCGTCCACTGCCGGGTCGCCGCGCCCGGCTGGCGGCACGTGGTCATCCGCCACCATCACCTCAGGGCGAGGATCCGCGGGACCGGCGCCCCCGTCGGCGCCCCGGCGCGCGGGAGCGTGTCCAGGAACGGCCGCGCCGACGTCTCGTTCGTCGCGGGGATGCCCATCGACAGGTTCCAGTGGCACCTGCCCCCGCACCGCCAGCACAGGATGCTGGCCGCCGCGGGCATCACCGTCAGCCGCGGCCCGACGGGCCAGTGGGCCAACCGGGCGGTCGCGCTCCCGGGCCGGTCCACGACGGGCGGTGGCGTTCGGTGCCGGGAGCGCCGTCATACAGACGGCCGGGACGCTGATCCGGGCCGGACGGCACCCGGGCAGGCCGGGAAGCATGAGGAGGGGATACCTGTGGCCGGTGCCCGGCGACCGGGGCGGGGTGGTGTTCCCCTTCGCCACGTCCCGCCGGCACGGGCACGCCGCCGGGTTCCCCGTCGGGTGCTCCGGAACCCTCGTGAGCGACGGCTACGGCGCCTGCGGGGCCCATTTCGCGGCGCGCGGCGGCGCGGTCACCCACCAGGGGTGCCGGGTCCACACCCGCCGCAACTTCCGGGAGCGGAGGGACGATCACCCGGAGATGGCCGGGGAGGCGCTGGCGCTGACCGGCGCCATCCACCGGACCGGGGAGGGGATCAGGGGCCGTCCGACGGACGGGCGGCTGGTGGCGCGGCGGACCCGCTCGCGCGCGGCGGTCGACAGGTTCCGGGACCGGTGCGGGCGTACGCTGGAGGATCCGGCGACGGCGCCCAGGCACCCGATCCGCAGGGCGATCGCCCACCCCGTCGGGCGACGGGCCACGCTGGAGGCGTTCCTGGTCGATCCCGACGTGCCGCCGGACACGAACCGGGTCGAGAACAAATTGCGCGGCGCGAAGCTCGGCCAGCGCAACTGGCTGTTTTGCTGGACGGAGCTGGGGGCGGAGCACGCGGGGATCATGAACGCCATGTTCGCCACCTGCCGGATGCAGGGCGTCGACGCCCGCGTCTGGCTGATCGACGTGCCGCTGCGGATCGACAGCCACCCCGCCAGCCGGGCCGGCGGGCTGACGCCGAGGCGCTGGAAGGAACCGTTTGCCCACGCCCCGATGACGTCCGACGTCGCGGCCGCCACGGCCGGACTGCGGCTTCAGGCCGCCACGGGGACGGCATGGCGCCTGCGGTGGCGCCGGACGGTGATGCCGGCCGGTCCCGTCCAGGAGCGCCGCGGGCCCGGTCCGCGACAGCGACAGCGACCTGCGCCCCGGCGCCGGCGCCGGGGGCGAGGCGAACAGGCCCCGCTCCAGGCGCCTGGCCCGGACGAGGTACCCGCCATGCCCGGAGCCGAGAACCTTCACCATCGTCCGGCGGCGGTTGACGAACACGTACCAGCGCCCGCTGGCGGGGTTCTCCCCGGGACGGGTCGCGACCAGCGCGACCGGCCCGTCGAAGCTGCGGCGCATGTCCGTCGGCTCCACCGCCAGCCAGATGCCGCCCGCCGGCCAGCTGCCGGGCATCAGGACCGCCGCACGCGGAGCGTGACGCCGTCGCGGGGCGAAAGCCCGGCGTCCCAGCCCGGCCCCGCCCCCGCCGCGATCCCGGCGAAGCCGCCGGGCCTGCCCGCGGTCGCCGCGGCGGCGGGACCGTACCTTTGTCGCCAGCTCCGGAACGTCCCGGCCGGCACCCCCCTGGCTTCGCGGAAGTCGGCCTGCGTGCCGTCCCAATGCCCGAACTCCGCCATCAGGGCCAGGCGATCGGCCTCGCTCCAAAGCTTCCGGGCGAAGCCGCCAACAGCCATCGTCGGTGCATCGTCTGTCATGAAGTAACCTCCGGTCAGGGTGAATGGACCGGAAGATGCTCTCGCGCGAGGGCCGGCGAAATCAAGACGCGGGCGGAACGTCGTGCTTTAACCGCTTACGTATTTCCGCTGCCGGTCGTGCGGCGGGGGGTGCCTGCCGCCGGGCCGGGCGCTGGGGCTGGAGGGGGACACCGTCACGCCGGGGATGGCGGGCGTCATCTCCGGGACCGTTCCGTCCATGGGCTCCGGGGCGGCGCGGCGGCACATCGCGAATCTCGCCGGACTGGACGCCTCCTCAAGTTCCCTGCAGCGCCGGGCGCTGGCGCTCGGCGAGGCGGCGCGGCGCTTTGAGCGGGAGGAGGTGCTGGACGGCGGGCCACTGGAACCGCGCATGTGTCCCTCCATCGACGGGACCGGGATCCCGATGCGGAAAGAGGAGACGGAGGGGGTCCGCGGCAGGCAGGAGGACGGGACCTCGAAAACCAGGGAAGCGAAGCTGGCCGTCATATACACGGCCGGGGGACGTGATCCGCAGACCGGCGCGGCGCTGAAGGACCGGCGCGGCGAGAGCTTCGGCTGCCTCACCGGCAGCGCGGCGGCCCCGTCCGGAGGCCGGGAGCCCCCGGACTTCGCGGCGCGGCCCGGCCGGGAGGCGCGTCGGCGCGGACTGCACGGTGCCGGCGGGCCCGTGGTCGTCTCCGACGGGGCGGAGTGGATCCCGAACGCCTGCGACGGGATCTTCGGCGGGCGGGCAGGTCACCTTCGTGCTCGATCTCCTGCACTGCCTGGAATACGCCGCCGACGCCGTGAGTGCGATCCATCCGGACGGGGCGGAGCGCGGCCGGCGGTTCGCGGAGGTCAGGGCCGACATCGAGGCCGGCCGGGCCACGAGGGTGATCCGGGATCTGGCGCCCTTCAGGGACCGGCACGGGGACGTGGAGGCGTGCTGCCGCTATTTCGCCAAAAACCCCGACCGTATGAGATACAGGGAGTTCCGGGAACGGGGCATCCAGGTCGGAAGCGGCGTCGTGGAAGCCGGATGCCGCATGTTCGGGCTGCGGACGGAGCGCCCCGGCACCCGCTGGTCAAGGAGGGGCGCCAACGCCATGCTGGCGCCCAGGACCCTGGTAATGAACCTCAGGCTGCCCGACCTGCCCGGATGGCGGGCGAATCAGGCCGTCGCCGCATGAGCAACTAATCTGGGCTACACCCGCCACGGACCCTTCCGGCGGATGCCCCGGAACGGGAGGGCCGGGTTCCTCGCGCGAGGCGACAGGACGGCTCCCCCGAAGCGTGGCGTGGCGATCGGAATCCATCACTCCCGATGCATGGAACCGCACGCCCCGGGAAGCCGCCGGGGCGGCCCGGAAGGCCGCAACCGCGACCCGACGGTGCGGACTGGCACGGACAGGAGAACATGTGACGTGGGAAAGAGGAACAGACCGGGAATAACCCACCCCATACCAGAAACGCGCCCGATTCGGGCGTCCCCATGTGGAACCCGCATTCCGACTGCGTCATTCATGTCCCGACCTCCGCCCGTCCGCGCGTCGGCCCCGCGAGGGTGCGGGTCCTTCCCGTAACCGTGGAAGACGCGTCCACGGGTGCCGCCTTCACGCCCGCTTTCGCGTTGCAATGGCCGGATCCCGCGGCTCCGGAGAATCCGTACGTGCCGGGAGCCGAGGCTGGTCAACGAACGGCTCACTGCTGCTGTAGAAGACGGCGTTATCTTCCCCGTCATCCGTTTCCGGCCCGTACCCCCTGGCCGTCCAGCCGCCGCCGACGGCGGGCGCGACCGTGGGGGCAGACCACTTGGAAGCCGCATCGGAAGCGGGAGTTCCCCTTTTGCCGGAGGCGGCTTCAATTCCGCTTCCGGCCACGGTCAAGGTGTTCGGCGCAAGCCCCGAAACCGTGTTGATCGAAACTCCGTCCGCGCGGAAGAATCTGGCGCATGGACCTGCGTTCGGCCAGCGTGCCGAGGGTCATGGCACGGTGGCGCACTTGTGGACGGTTTGTCCATATCCTTGATATAGTTGACTAATGGCGCTTACAAGGTGAATGGTTCCGCCTCACTCCAGGGCTCGCCCCTCAGCCTGGGAAGCGTCGAATACGGCAGTTCGAAATCCCCCCTTATCCCCGCCTCCAGGCCATGGTCGTTTCCGTTCCGCCCGAAGTTCCCGTTACCGAGCATCTTTCGGATCTCGGCAAGTTCGCGTTCGAAATCCTTTCGGCTCTTTGCGCTGGTCATGACCCCCTCCCGAGTAGCAGAAGTCTCCGTTTCGTGTGAATCGCGTAATCGCAGGATCGCTTACCGCAATAATCAATGAACAGATCGTAGTACTGTCGGATAACATCCTGTAAGGACCCGTCCTTTCCATAGTCCTCTATTTCCAGTCCCCGGCGCCACTCCGAAGCGCAACGCCCGGCCCTTCCCGGAGCGAGGGACTGGCCCGAGCGGAGGGAAGGGCCCGGCGTTGCGCTTTCCGCGCCCTCCGACCCCCCCGATTCCGCACGGGAACGGCTCGGTCCCTTCGAATCGGAGCGTAGCGCCGCCCTCCGGGCAGCGCAAGGCCCGGCGCCGGGCGTGACGCGTCCGCCGGGGCGCTACCGGGGGCGTCGCCCGGCGGTGACCCCGGTGCGCCCGGAAAGTCCTGTCCGTGCCCCCCGCGACGGGGCGGCGCCGGTCAGGGAGGCCGCGCCCGCAGGAACGCCTCCGCCGGCGTCAGGCAGGCCAGCGCCTTCCTGGGACGCGCGTCCGTGCGGTCCTGCACGGCGCTCACCTCCGCGTCCGCCACCTTGCGGAAATCCGTGCCCTTGGGCAGGTACCCCCGCACCAGCATCCATGTTTCGGTCCAGGCCCGGATCCGGGCTTTTCCTTCGGTCTGCGGGCCACCGGATCCGGGTTCCGCGCACCGCTTTCCACCGGCGGGCGCCGCGCGGGCAGGCGCGGGCGGTCCGCCCGGCGCCGGGCGTCAGCCGGCGGCGGGCACCGACCTGTCCTCCCACATGCGCCGGTCGCGCGGGAGGACGTCCGCGGTCACGACGGGCCCGCCCATGACCGCGGTCACGGCGGCCCCGGGTGCCTTGCCCTTTCCCGGAGCCGCCCGTACAGCGCCTTCATCTCCGGGCCGGACATGCGGGCCGCCATCGCCGCCATGCACGGCACGTCCCCCGGACGCCTGCGTCCGCCGCCCATGTGGCGCCCGCCCCTGAGCGTCCCGCTGTCGCGGGCGATCGGCGCCACGCCGCCCGGCGCCGCGGCCTGGCGGCTGGCGGTCGCGCCCGGCCCGCCCGTCCAGGCGACCGGGGACGCCGCCGTGACAGGGCCGATGCCCGGCACCGGGGCCGGGACGCGGTGGCCCTGCGGGTCCCTGACCAGCTCCCCGGTCCGCCGGCCATACCCGCTGACGGCGGCGGCCGGTTCCTCCAGCACCCCCGTGACCGGCCCTTCCGGATCGGGCTCTCCGACCCCGGCGGGAACCGCCTCGGCCCGGTGCGCCGGTCGACGGCGGCCTCCCGAAGCCCCGGCATGCCGCGGAGCCTGCCGGCGGTCACGTCCGCCGGCGCCGTTGCCGCCATGTCCGGGAACGCGGCGCCGGGGGCGGCGGGCACCCCCGCGCCGGCCCTGCCGGTCCTCCCCGGCGCGCCGCCGGGCCGGGGGAGGTCCCGGCACTGGCGGGGGTTGACGGTGACGACCCGGAAGCCCCGGTGCATCCGCCCCGTGGCCTCCATGACGACCCGCTTCACGCCGCCGTCCCCGGGAGGCGGGCGGCCCCGCGCAGGCCGTCGGTGTCGCTGGTGGCGCTGCCGTCCCGCCCGTCGGGTGGATGTCCGGCGTCTTCCCGCGCACGCCGGTTCCCGCGCCTGCGGCGGTCATGGTCTCCCGCTCCCGTGCCCGTGACGGTCCGGTTCCCGGACCCGGCATCCATCGGGACGCGGGAGGCTCTTATGAGCCCCCCTCCCGTCAAGCGCTTTCTTCATGACGTGTCACATCGGTCCGTCTCCTCTCTGGGGCGGCCCGGCGCCTCTCGGGGATTCTCCAGGCGGAACATCGCGGGTGGGGGGAGCGCCTGACGGCGCGTCCAGGCTCCTGTCCGGTTCGGTCGTCCGGCGATCGCCGGCCCCGTGACCATGGTGCCCGATTCGGGCCTGTGCGACGTTCCGGGAGGGCGGGACCCATCCGGATGGACGGTGCCGCGGGATGCGGCGAACCATGCCCCGCGCCGGTCACACGCCCTGCCCGGGTTCCCCGGGGGGCCGTCGGGCCGCCCGGGTGTCCGGTGTCCGGTGTTCGCCTCCCCCTGCGCCGGCGCCTTCGACAGGACGGCGCCCCCGTGCGCCAGCCCTGTCGTGGCGAACCGCACCGGCGCCACCAGCAGCCTGCGCGCCAGCGCCACGATCCCGCGCCTGCCCGGACGCCCGTCGCGGGCGCTGACGTAGCGCTCGAACCACTTCGACAGCGCGCTCCGCGGCTGGTGCCGCAGCCAGCGCCAGGCCATCCGCACCGGATGCCTTGGCGGCACCGGGCTGCCGGCCTTGCCGGGCCCCGGGCGTGGTCCACGGCGCCGCCCGGCCACGGCACCGGCCCCGGCCCGGCGGGACTGGCCGGCCCGCGCCGGTTGCGCAGGTCCCGGCAGGACAGCCCGGCCCCCGGCAGCAGCGCGTCGTTCGGGCCGATCCCCCGCAGCCGGCCCGGCACCGCCGCGTGGCGGGCGTGCGCCGGGACCTCCGCCGTCGCGGCTCCGGGCGGCGTCTCCGCCTCCCGTGCCGGCCCGGCGGGTGTGGCGGCCTTCGCCGCCCCGGCCGCCTCCCGTGCCGACCCGGCGTCGCCACCCTGTCCGCCTCCACCGTCCGCAGCTCCGTGACCACCAGCTCCAGGCGGCCGGGGATGCCCGCGGTCTCCGCCAGAAGCCCCGGCGGCAGTCCCGTGCCGCAGGCGGTCCGCATGCCCCCGGGCCGCGCCCGGTATCCCCCGCGCGCCGGATCCCCGGGCGGTATCCCGTGCAGCCTCAGCAGCCCCGCGACCGCGTTCGCCAGCCGCCGGCGTTCCCGCACGAGCCGCCCGCGCCCGGGCGGCAGGCGTCTCCCCTCCTCCTCCGCGACGGCCGGGATCCGCACCGGCGACATCGCGTCACGGTCACCGCCGTCCCGGGCCGGCGGCGCCCGCACCATCCCGCGCGCGTCGATCCTGTCGGTCTTCGCCTTCTTCCTCCTGCGCACGACCTCCAGGCCCGCCGGGTGGCGGACAACGACCTCCAGGTCCTCGCCCCCGGGCCGGCGCGCCACCCGGAAGCCCTCGTACCCGGCCCCGTACACCAGCATTCCGCACCTGCGGTGCTGTGAAGGCCGTAAGGGTCTGGAATGGAAAGATTTCCTCTCTCGCGTCCTGAACCGGAACGGGGCCGTTCCGCCCGCTTCCGGTCCGCCGGTGCAGCTGATTCGGGAGAGAACCCATGGCCAGCCGCCGCCTGACCCAGAGACTGGTCGACACACTCAGGCCCTGCAGGACCGTCCGCGAGATCCGCGACACGGAACTCCGCGGCTTCGGCATCCGGATCCTTCCCTCCGGCCGCAGGCGCTTCTTCGTTCACGCGCAGTCCAGCGGCCGGCGCATGTGGAAGACCGTCGGCGATGCCGGCGCCATGTCCCTGACCGAGGCCCGGGCCCTCGCCCGTACGCATCTTGCGACGGTCCGGACGGACGAACCGCACCGACCTGTGGACCCCTCGGCGGAAACGCCGTTCGAGGACGTGGCGGAGGCCGCATTCCGCCGGCATGCGCGGCACTGGAAGCCCGGGACGCTCAGGGTCAACCGCAGCTACCTGAGGAACCGGATCCTTACCCGGTTCCGGGGAAAGCCGGTCGGCGCGGTCACGGGCGCGGACGTCCGGCATTGGTTCGCCTCGCTGCGGTCGACACCGGCCGCCGCCGACCGGGCGCTGCCCGTGCTGTCGGTGATCATGCGGGAGGCCGAGACGCTCGGCCTCCGTCCGGAGGGCAGCAACCCGTGCCGGAACATCCGTCGCCACCGGCGGCGCGGGCGCGAGCGGTTCCTGTCCTCCGGGGAGGCCCGACGGCTGGGCGGGGCGCTGGCGAGACATGACGGCAACGCCATGGCCGCGGCGGTCAGGCTGCTGGTCCTGACCGGCTGCCGCAGGGGCGAGATCATGACCCTTCAGTGGCGGGACTGCCGCGACGGCCACCTGTTCCTGCGGGACGGCAAGACGGGGCCGCGGACCGTGTGGCTGTCCTCCGCCGCCCGCAGGGTCCTTGACGGCCTGCCGCGGAACGGGGCCTGGGTTTTCCCCGGGAGATCCGGCGACGCGTCAGCAAAAGGTCTGGACACGTTCTGGCAGGCCCTGCGGGACGGGGCGGGCCTTCGGGACGTCCGCCTGCACGACCTGCGGCATTCGTACGCGAGCTTCGCGCTCAGGTCCGGCGAGACCGTTCCCACGGTCGGCCGCCTGCTCGGTCACGGCAGGCCGGAGACGACCCTCAGGTACATCCACCTCGAGGACGCCTCGGTGCGCGGCGCCGTCGACGCCGTGGCCACGGTCCTGGGCGGGGAGGGCTGATCCATGGCACGAAGGACACGCCTGACCGACGCCGGCATCGCGCGCCTCAGGCCCGGCCGCAGGGACCGCACGGTCTGGGACACGGTCACGCCCGGCCTCGGCGTCCGGGTGCGCGCGTCCGGGTTCCGGGGCTACGTCTTCCACCAGAGGGGGCCGGGCGGAGGACGCCGGGTCTCTCTCGGCCCGGCGGCGCTGAAGACGGTCACGGAAGCCCGCAGGGCGTGCCTTGCGATCCAGCTGGACGGGGGCGTCGCGGGGTCCGGCACGGGTCCGGGGTCCGGCGACGGCATTCCCGGGTTCCGGGACTACGTGGCCGGCCCGTGGATGGCCGGTCACCGTCACCGCTGGAAGCCTTCGACACTCAGGACCGTGAGGTCCCTTCTCCGGTGCCAGCTGCTTCCGGCGTTCGGGCACCTGCGGCTCGACCGGATCGCCCCGGCGGACGTGGACGCCTGGTTCGACCGCCGCAGCGCCACGGCGCCGCGGGCGGCCTGGTCGCCGCGAACCCCGCGCGGCGCACGCGGATGAACCCGCGGCCCCGGCTCACGAGGTTCCTGTCCGCCGACGAGATCGTCCGGCTCCATCAGGCGCTCGACGGATGCGTCGCCGGGCGGCCGGCATGGGAGGGGCAGGCCGGAATCATCCGGCTTCTCCTGTACACGGGCTGCCGCAAGGGCGAGATCAAGGACCTGAAATGGTCCGAGGTGGAGGCGGACACGCTCCGGCTCGCCGACGGCAAGACCGGCCCGAGGACCGTGCACCTGGGCGCGGCGGCCCGCGCCGTCGTCGACCGGCAGCGGAAGGGCAGCGGCCCGTTCGTGTTTCCCTCACCCGTCGATCCGGGCAGGCCGCACGGCGAGCGTCTGGCATTGTGGCGCAGGGTCCGGGAACGGGCCGGACTCGCGGACGTCCGGCTCCATGACCTGAGGCACACGTACGCCTCCCAGGCCGTCATGAAGGGCGTGCCGCTGCCGGTCGTGGCGCGGCTGCTCGGCCACCGGAATGTGCGGATGACCATGCGGTACGCCCATGTCGGCGACCGTGACGTCATGGAGGCGGCGGAAAGGGTCGGCGCGGCGGTCTCGCGGGCGCTGGACGGTCCAGATTGAGCGAAACTCCGCGGCTTCCGGCCTGCAGCATCAGGCGCGGTCTTCGGCTTCCTCCGCTGCATTTCCTTCGCCGTGGTACGGCGTCGGGCGGTTCGTGAGCGGTTCTTCCAGTTCAACCCCGTTTGCCACGCTCTCCTGCCAATGGCGTTGCACCGACATGAAACGGATGCGCGCGGCAAACCACGGACCCGCATGGTCCCTGACGTCAGCCGTCGAGAACGTCCCTGACCCGCGCCCGGAATTCGTGACCGGCTCTCCCGTACCCGAGCAGTCGCGAAATGGCGCGCACGAGATCGTCGGTCCCGACGTGTCCGCGCTCCCTGCGGATCATGTCGGCGGCCGCCGTTATCTCCATGGCCGACAGGTACTCCGGCTTCGTCGTCGGCACCTCCTCTCCGGAACGGTCGCGAACAGGCACTTCGTCTCGCTGCCGTTCGGTGAACCAGAAGCCTCGTCCCCGAACGATGCTTCCCGAGCGTTCGGCATGCATCAGCGCCTGGGTCGACGGCCTGGGCGGGCACGCGGTCGTGGGGCCGGGCGGCATGGGCATCGAGATCGACATCGGGCGGTAGGAGCGCGGCCCACGGTTCCCGCGCCGGGGACGTTCAGCCCAATGCGCGCCTCAGGCCCCCGCGGATCGCCTCGGCCGCGTCCGCGCCGAAGGCCTCCCGCAGCAGGGCATGAAGCTCCTCCGTCCGCCCCTCCCGCTCCATGGCCTCGATGCGCCTCACGCAGACCTGCAGGATGCCCAGCCGCAGGATCCAGGGCCGGGGATGCTCCGGCAGCATCGGGTCCGGCTTCGTCCGCGCCATCCCGGTGACCGCGTCGCACATGTGCCGCTGCCGCTCCGGGCTGGGCGCCTGCGACGCCCGCGGCCGCGCGCCCGGCGCGGGATCGTCCGTCAGGCACCTGCGCACGACGTGGCGGCCGATCGCCTCGCCGGCGGCCTCCGCCGCGGCCCGGGTCCGCGCCCACTACCCGTCGGCGCACGACATCGAGTTGCTCACCGCCCGCCCCTTCCGCCGCCGGGGTCTCCGGCCCGGGATCCCGGGGCGCCCGCCGCCCGCCGGACGGGTCCCCGGACGCGGGGCGGCCCGGGTCCAGGGAACGGTGAATGAAGTTCATGGCCCGCCCGACCGTCATGCGCGGGCGCCCCGCGACGAGCGGCGCACCGGTCAGCGGGCCGCAGCCCGCCACGCACCGCTCCAGGATCTCCAGCTGCCGGCGCTGCCCGGCGCCGGTGAGCGCCATCGGGTAGCCCGCCTCCGGATGGGGCGGGCCGTCCGGCGCCTCGCCGTCGAGGACACGGGACAGGATGTGGGCCGAGGTGTCCATGCCCGCGGCCCGGGCCCTTTTCCCGATCGCCCGCCACTCGGACGGCCTGCACGTCACGCAGCGCTGCTTCCTGACGCGTCCCGCACCCACGGTCATGCGTCCTCCAGCGCGAGTTCCGCGTCGAGCCACGCGCCCTCCTCGGCGACGACGCTGTCCCAGAAGGATGCCGCCCCGGCGTCGGCCATCCGCCGCTCCTCGACCCGGGCGGGGACCAGCATCGCCAGAGCGGTGCGCCGCCGGACCTCCGGCGGGAGCGCGGAAGGTGATCCGGCCTCCGGCGCGGGACCGCGGGATTCCAGCGCGCGCCCGACGAGGAAGCGCGAGACGGACATGCCCGCGCGCCCGGCGAGTGCGCCGGTCATCTCCCACTCGCTGTCCGTCGTCATGACGCAGCGCCGCCGCGTCCTCTCCCTGGGCGTCCGGGCCATGGCGGGGTCTCCCGTTCCGTTTTCGGCACGTCCGCCCGATCATACACGCGCGGAGTACGGCTTCAACCGGGCCGGGAACATCCGCCGCGTCGTGTTGTTTCACATGCTGTCCATATGCCATCCAGGCGCATCACCCGCGTCTGAAGGCGTTTCCCGGACGCACCCGGATGTCACTGGCCGCAACGGCATCGACTTCCGTATGCCCGATATCGGTTCGCGGAATCCGCTTGCTACATCTACTAACCTGCTGTAAGAAAACGCACATGCGAGAGCGAGAGTCTAACATGTAGTGTATATGTAGGCCACTTTCCGTGGCCTGATCCATTACACCAGCATCACGCGGACGTCCCCGCCGGAGACGGCGGCGGCCCGCTCCCGCGCCCGCACCGGCTTCGCGGGCGGCCCGTCCACCTCCGTAGCGGCTCCAGCCCGTACAGGCCTGTCCGCGACGCGTCGGACGGATCGCCGACCGCCAGGATCCAGCCCGTGCCGCTCACCTGCAGCGCCGCGTACACCGTGCTGGCGTCCCCCCCGGAGGGGGCGGTCGAACCGTTCATTCCTCTCTCCTTTCAGTCGGCAAGGGGTGCCGCCTGTCGGCCCCCTTGCCACCATATGCTGGAACCATCGCATTCCCCTGCACCGAATCGCCCCCAGAGGCAAACCCCGGCGCGTCTCATGGCATCTGGCGGGAGGGCGGGCCGGTCACGCTCCATGACGGATCCGCGAATGCGGTCCAGGGACGTTCCGGTCCGACCCGTCCTGCGGGGCAGGCCCCGCTCCGCCGCCGCCAGGCCTGGCGGCGGCGGCCCCGGACCCGGCACCGGCCGGGAGGGCGGCGGGAGCAGGGGACGGCTTTTCAACGGGAATCCGCCCCCGGCTTCCGCAAAGCCACCTCCCCCGGTCAGTGCCGGTTCGCTGGGCATACGAGCGCCGTCCTGACACGGGCGTATCTGCCCTCCGCGTCGCTCAGTCCGTCGAGCGGTCGCCGGATTTCGCCCGTCCGTTCCGGGATCTCCCGGAGTATCCGCCCGCTGTCGGTCATTTCCGCCCTTTCGGGACGCCCCTTCCGTCGTTCGGCCCGCATCGTACCGGAGCGTGATGTTTGGGATCGACGGAGCCGTCGGGACGGAAGCTGACGCCCTCTTTCCCGAGCGTTTCGCCCGCGTCTCCGTGAGGACGCAGGCCTTTGTACACGGCCCGCCACCATGGAAAGCTTCCCGGCCTGCCGTCGCGTTCGGCGCTGTCCGTTTCGGCCCTGATCACCTGCCCGATGCGCCGCCCGGCCTGGGTATGGCCGAAAACCTCCCGTGAGACATCGCCGTAGGTGACGACCGTTCCGGGACGCGTGCGCCTCACGATCCGGAGGGTTCCAGCGGCTTCGCCGTCAGTCATTCCCGTATCCCCCTGCGGCGCTTCCAGTGAGGCGAGGGAGGCCCCCGTCACTCGCGCCGCGCCCCGAAGGAACCGACGATGCCGGCCTTCTCAAACACGCCCACCGTCTCGGCGTGGTCCGGGCCGTAGAACCCGCCCTGGATGCGGTCGTCGTCGCCGCCCTGCCGGAACGTGCCCGAGGCGTCCACCGGAACGTCCGGGAAAACCACCCCCGTGACCGAATGCGCCTCGCCGGGATCGTCGGCGTTCACGATGCCCGAGAAACGGGCGGCCAGCGAAGCGGTTTCAAGATCAAAGACCAGTTCCGCGTCCCCGATGAGCGCGTGGCCGCCGGAGCCGACGCCGCCGCCGAACGCCTGCCCGCCGACCATGACCCCCTTCCACGTCGCCGAAGCGGCTGGAGCGGAGCCGGCGAGGTCCCCGTAGGCGTAGGCGAAGCTCGTCCGGTCCCCGTAGTATGTGGGCGAGAGCCGTTCGGCGGAGGCCTGGTGGAACCGGAAATGGCCGTGCTCCATCCACGCGCCCAGCCGGGTCCCGCGTCCGGCTGTCGTGTCTCCCGGAGTGGGGGACACCGTGTTCCGTATCGTCCTGACCAGCGTCACCCCGTTTTTGCTTCGGAACGGTGTCTGGGTGCCCTCGATGACCAGCTTTCCGTCCGCCGGAACGCGGGTGGCCGGGGTCTCGGACTCCCGCCCGTTGGAGACCTGGACTCTCACGCATCCGGCTTCCGTGCCCGTGCATCGGTGACGTATCCTGGTTCTCGGCGAGGCTGGAACGCTGTTTTCGGAGTAGGTGGTGGAGATGAACTCCGAATCCACTTCCGGCAGTACAACCAGCGCCCTTTCGTTCTGCGCCTGCGCGGTTTCCAGCGGCGGCAGCCAGCCGTGAGTGATCAGTTCCCTGATCGGTTCTCCGCCGTCCTCTCCCCCGCCACAGGCGGCGAGGGACAGCGCGGCCGCCACCGCTATCTTGTTCGGTTTCCTCATGACGCTCTTCCTCTCTTTCCGTAGAAAAAGGGGCGATCCGAAGACCGCCCCTTCCTGTTCCGCGCACCCGCCGTGGCGGATGCGCTATCCGTTATGAGCGGGTCAGGTTATTCCGCCGACTCGCCTGTCTTCTTGGTTCCGAACGCGCCGATCATGCGTGCGCCGTCATGCTTGGCCTCGAACGTTCCCAAGATATGAGATGGAACTTCATTTTCGGAACCACCGTATAGATCGGCGTCCCATGCATCCCACTCTTCATCGCCCTTTACGCCGTCACGGGTCCAGACAGTGGCGCGCCTTAACCCTTTTGCGGTGTTGTTAATAACGGCAGCTGAATTGAGCGCTGCGTTGGTTGAATCCAGGTTATTCTCTTCCAGCGAAACGGACCATCCGGTCTTGTCGTTGCCGTCTCCGTCCTTGAAGTTTGTGATCTCGCCGGACAGGGTGTCCGTAGTAGCACCGAACTTCGCCGTCAGGGTCGCCTTCGCGGTGAAGTCTCCGGACTCCTCGGCGCGTATCGCGTACTTGCCCGTGGCGTCACCCTCGAACGTGGCCGAGCCGCTTTCGATAGAGGAGGAATCTCCCTGAGCCGGAGCGCCGCCCTGGTGCGTGAACACCTCGAAATGATTGAGTTCGTCATTACTATCGAGCGCGGCCCACCAGCCCCACACGACGTCCGCGCCCGTGACGCGGCTCTTTGGGTCGCCTGGCTTGAAGCGCCAGTTATTCCCCTCGGGATGTCCGTTCCGCGAAGTGCAATTCATGGCGCAGTAAAACGTACCGCTGACGCCCATCCATTCGCCGGAAGTCGTGAACGCGACTTGATTCTCCGGAACCTCGTGCTCTTTTTGGCTCGGTCCCGGAGCGAAGGCCGCCGAGGTCGCCTCATCGCGGCTCAGGCTATTGGAGACACCCGCGTCCATGATGTCATAGGCTCCTTCCGGATCGCCCGCGGCTGCATCTACTTCGGCTGTAGCGGTACCGATGCCGGGCACCTTCTCGAACATGTGCCCCTGCACCGTAATCTTCTGGTGGTGCTTCTCGCCTTTGGCTTTCTTGAAATCGGCGTAAGTGTTCGGTATGGAAGTTGCGGCGTCGTTATATGCATCGCTACTGTCGCTGCGAATGGCATGGAAAACCGCCGTCGCCGCGGCTTTGGCCTCCGCCGTGGCCTCCGCCGTCCGTTCCGCTTCCTCGGTGTTCTTGGCTTCCGTTATCTGGTTATTGAGAGTGCGGATTTCGCCTTGGAGAGCCGTTATCCTGCTGTTGGCCGTGTCCAGTTCATTCTGGGCGGCGGTCACCTTGGCCTTTTCGGCCTCCAGGAGCGCGTCGGCGGCTTGTTTCACCCTCTCAGCCTCAGCCGCGGCTTCTCGCCTGACTTCCGCCTCGGCTTCCGTGACAGCCGTTTCCTGCGCCATGGCGGCCCTGGCCGCCGCGGTCTCAGCGGCCTCCTTGGCGTCCCTGGCAGCCTGTTCGGCGTTGTCCATGGCCATCTTCAAGTCGTCAGCGGCTTCCTTCGCCTCCATAGCGGCTTTCGCCTTCTGGGCCAGAAGCTCTCCGGCGAGCGTGACGAACTGGTTGGCCTGGCTGAGGCGGGCGGTCAAACCGTCCGCCTGGCCGCTCTGGCCTTCCGTCAATCGACCGACCGCCGTTCTGGCGGCGGTGATCAAACCGGCCGCCGCGCTCACCTTGTCGCCGGCGTCATCCGCCGTAAGGTCAAGGGCGAAGGCCGCGTCAACCGCTCCATTCGTGGCGGTCGCAGCCGCGTCCGCCGCTTCGTTCGCGGCGATCTCCGCCGGGGAAAGCCCCGCACCGCCGCCCCCGCCGCACCCGGCCAGGGCGAGCGCGCCCGCCAGCGTGACGGCGGGCATCATAAGTCTGGATACTGTCATGTCATGTTTCCTTTCGTGTCCGGGATCAGAAGCTGAACGTCACGCCGAGGTCGGCGGTCTGCCGGTCTTCCTTGCCCTGTTCCTGCGCGGGCCAGTTGGTGAAGCCCGCCTTGAGATGCGCGCCGCCGCCGAGGCTCCAGCTGAACCCGGCCCCCGCGGCCTCGTCACCACCGAACTCCGTGTCGTCGGCGTAGAAGACCGTCACGCCCATCTGCCCGGCGCTGTAGCCGGCGGAGACGGCGAACTGGTCCCTGTCACGGTCCTCGCCGTCCTCGCCCGCGTCCCGGCCCTGCATTCCGGCGACCACCTTGCCGGAGAAGCCGGAAACCGAGGCGCCCGCGCCGAGGACCAGGTGCCCGTCCTCGTCCTCGGCGGTCGAGGCCTCGAAGCCGCCCCCGATCCAGGCGGAGCCCATGTCGGCGATCGCCAGGTCGGCCTTCGCGCCTATGGACAGGGTGTCGGCGGAAATCTCCTTCCTGTCCGCCTGTGCCACTCCGTCCTCAACGACGTCGGCAACGACGTCGGCCATGCCCAGCGAGGCGTACATCCGCACCGGCCCCATCTTCGGGAGCGCGTACTGGAGCGCGGGCTCATCCGGCGTACCTCCCCGCAGGTACGTGATCTCGTTCGGGTCGCCCTGGTTCACGTATCCCACTCCGGACACGTGGCCGACGGCGGCCTTGGCCCCGGGATCGACGTCACCCATGGACAGCTTGCCGAACGGGCCGGCGAGGAAGACGTTTCCGGCCGTGCCGGAAGCCCCGCCTGGGGCGTTGTCGGCGCGGATGGACCCGCCCGCCGTCAGCCCGCTGTCGAGCGTGGCGGCCGCCGTGAACGTGACGCGTACCCGGCTGCTGAACTTCAGGTCATCTTTGCTGTCCGAGATGACCCCCATGCGCCCGTCACCGCTGAGGGTGATCGACGGCCCCGTGTCCATCATCGCGTCCTGTGCGAATGCCACCCCGGCGCCCATGCCGAGCGCGGTGGTGGCGAGCAGTACTCTCTTCATGACTGTT
Source organism: Paracoccaceae bacterium (assembly GCA_965221405.1). Lineage (GTDB taxonomy): Bacteria > Pseudomonadota > Alphaproteobacteria > Rhodobacterales > Rhodobacteraceae > JAPOUP01. The sequence continues at coordinate 537,528 of CBDCSE010000002.1, forward strand.
CTCCTGTTGTTGCGTCGGGACCTCTCCGGCGGAGCCGGACGCCACGCGTCCGCCGTCCGCGAATCGGTCTCCGGGCGCGTCCGGGGACGGACCATAATCCGCGATTATGCGCCTTTTGATCGGCGCCACGCGCCAGCGGCGAGGGAAAGGCGCGACGTCAACCAAGCCAGATTCACCAACGACTCCCGGATTTCATCGCGCCTTGCGAGCGTTCCGTCACGAGGGGTAACGAGCTTTCGAAATAGAAAGAGCCTAGAAAGGCCCAGGACAGGGCTGGCAACGGATCGAAGCTCTTTCATACCAGAATCCCAACCGGATATTCTTTCCTCAAAGGAACGGCTCTGGAGGGACAGGATGCGACGAGATGCCCGAGATCGATGACGAACTCCCGTATGCGTCGGGCAACTTTCCGTCAGCTATCCTCTGAACGTCCCGCTGGCCTGCGCCACCCTTGGTAACTCGGCATTTCCGGGCAAGGTCAGTAAGGTTGGTCACACGGAGTGCGGTGATCGCGCCAAGGGCCAGAAATCCAAGAGGGTTCACGCGCAATCCCATCCCATACCTCCGCTGTGGAAACGCATTCGGCGGCGGGTTTCGGCCCCCCGCATCTAGTCAACCATTCCCGCGATGGATAGAAGACAATCACAGTGTGAGGAACCGGGATGGCTACAGTGGTCGCGCCGAAATCGGGAATCATGGAGATCGACCCATACGTGGGTGGGCGATCGTCGCTGCCCGGATGCGATGAAGCGGTAAAGCTGTCGTCAAACGAAAATCCGTTTGGAGCCTCGCCATATGCTGTCGACGCATACCGCATCGCCGCACAATACCTACACCGTTATCCCCCATCGGATCATCACGCGCTGCGCACCGCCATCGGAGACTTACATGCGCTGGAACCCGACCGGATCATCTGCGGGGCCGGTTCCGATGAGATTATAGGTCTGCTTTGCCATGCCTATGCCGGACCCGGCACAGAGGTGCTCCACACCGAGCACGGGTTCCTAATGTATCGTATCTCGGCTCTCGCCTCCGGCGCGACACCAATCGCCGTAAGGGAACGGCACCGGGTAACCGATGTTGACGCTCTTCTGGAGGCCTGCTCGACGCGCACCAAACTTGTGTTCATCGCGAATCCCAACAATCCCACGGGAACGATGATCGATGACGGGGAACTGTCACGCCTGGCCAACGGAATACCCAAAAACGCGATGCTTGTGCTCGACGGCGCCTATGCGGAGTACGTTAATGGGTTCGACGGAGGGGCCGGACTCGCCCATTCGAACGATCGCGTTTTCATGACCCGCACGTTCTCGAAACTCTATGGACTTGGCGGTCTTAGGGTCGGGTGGGGCTACGGCCATCGGGAAGTCATTGAGGTCCTGAACCGGATAAGGGCTCCATTCAATCTGGGAGCCGGACAGCTGGCCGCAGCTAAGGCCGCATTGCAAGATCGCGAATTCGCCGGAAAGTGTGTTGAGGAAAATACGCGCTGGCGCGAATGGCTCGCGGGCGCACTCTCCGCCGAAGGCGTTCCATCCGACAGGTCCCATGCGAATTTCATACTTGCGCGCTTCGCTGACGCCGAAGAGGCGGACGCCTGCAACGCCTGGCTAAACGATAACGGTCTGATCGTGCGCAAGGTCGGCAATTATGGCCTGCCCCAGTGCCTCCGGATCACCGTAGGAAATGAAACATCGTGCCGGCGCGTCGCCGAGACCGTACGTGCATTCAGGATGGATCGTCGATGAGCATGATCTATGAAAGGGTAGCCCTGATCGGGCTGGGCCTTATAGCCGGTTCGATGGCGCACGCCATTCGCCGCGGCGGGTTGGCGGGAGAAATTGTCGGGACCTCACGATCCGTCGAGACAAGGGAAATCGCGAGGGACATCGGCTTTTGTGACCGGGTGGTGGATACGGCGGAGGACGCCGTAAAAAAGGCCGATCTAGTGGTGCTGGCGGTGCCCGTAGGAGCGATGGGTGATGTGGCGCGACGGATCGGTCCGAACCTGAGGCGGAGCGCTACGGTTACCGATGTGGGATCGGTGAAACGACATGTCATAGAGCGGGTCAAGCCGTTCATTCCGCAACATGTCCACTTCATTCCCGGCCATCCTTTGGCGGGAACAGAGCAGAGCGGTCCCCGCTCCGGTTTCGCCTCTCTGTTCGAGAACCGCTGGTGCCTGCTGATTCCAGATGAGGGCACCGACCCCGACGCGCTCCGTCGCCTGCGGTCTCTGTGGGAAGCTATGGGTGCCAGCGTAGATGAGATGGAGGCAGACCACCATGATCTGGTTCTAGCCGTTACCAGCCATGCACCCCATCTGATCGCCTACACGATGGTCGGTGTCGCGGATGACCTAAAGCGCGTGACCGACACCGAAGTGGTCAACTATTCAGCGGCCGGGTTCCGGGACTTTACCCGAATCGCCGCCAGCGATCCTACCATGTGGCGTGATGTCTTCCTCGCGAACAGGAGCGCCACGCTGGAAGTACTTGGACGGTTCACCGAGGAACTGTTCGCCCTTCAGCGGGCCATACGAACTGGCGACGGCGATCGGTTATTCGACTACTTCACGCGAACCCGCGCGATCAGGCGTGGGATTATTGAGGCGGGCCAGGATACCAAAGCACCGGATTTCGGGCGGATGGACGCCGGGTAATCGCGGCATGATCGAATTCGCCTCGCAGACGCCCGCGACGCCCGCGACACCATGGCCGATGATGCCGTCTGTCGTCGCCGATTTAAGCCGCAGCCAGCAGGCCGGCCTCGACAGCCCTGTCCCTTATGAACGGAAGCCCCACTTCGATGACGTCCTCCGCCCGATCGGCTACAGGTCGCCATATCGCGAGGCCGGACGCGATCTCCGGTGCCAGATAGACAAAACTCTCCAGCGTCATGGCACCGTCGTAACCGACCGCTTTCAGATCCTCGAGCGCACGCTTCCAGTCGATGGCGCCCCGTCCAGGCACACCGCGGTTTGACTCGGATAAATGAACGTAGCCGAGATGCTCGCCAGCGTCGGCGAAGCCCGCTGCCATGCCAGCTTCCTCGATGTTCATATGGTAAGTGTCCAGATGGATGAAGATGTTGTCGGCTCCGACGCGTTCAATGACTTCGGCGGTCTGGCGCGCGGTGTTCAGAAGATGGGTCTCGTAGCGATTGCAAGGCTCCAGACCCAGGCGCATGTTTAGGTTGTGCGCCTTTCGCGCGGCGCTCTCGACAAGTCGGCAGACAGCGTCGCGCTCCGCGTTGGTTGGAGGTGCCTTGGTCGTCTTGCCGATCGTGCCATACGTGACGCCCGAGAGTCGCTCCGCACCCGCTTTCCGCGCGATACCCATCACGAATTCAAGATAGTCCGCCGCTTCCTGCGTTCGGTGCAGAACGTCCAGATGTTCGGGCAGACCGAGGGAACAGACGATCTCCATCCCGTGCTTCTCGGCCAACGCACGGGTGCCATCGGAATCGTAGTTGGCTGGATCGAGCAGCGGAGTCTCGATCACCCCAACCCCATGCTCAACAAGGCCGGGCAGGAGGCACCGCGCCCCATTTGGATCCCACAGGGGCATGAATGCCAGGGAATGAACGCCAAGTACGGACATTTCCGCTCCTATCCGTGGGCACCGACAATGTAGGAGACGACTTCGGACATGTCCGTGTCACTCCGACTGAGGTCTGCGATCACATCGCCCCTGCGAAGAACCACGATCCGTCCACACGCCTCAAAGACGTCGTTAAGTCGATGGCTGATGAGAATCGTCGCGATTCCGCCCTCTTTCATCTGTCCAATCAGTTTCAGAACACTCTCGACTTCACGCACGGCGAGCGCTGCGGTCGGTTCATCCATGATCACGAGCTTAGGCCTGAAAGTCAAGGCCCGGGCGATGGCTATGGTCTGTTGTTGCCCGCCAGAGAGCGTGCCGACGGGAATGTCTATTCCAGGAACATGAACGCCGAGTCGATCGAGCATCCGCTGGGCCTCAGTGTCAATTCTGGATTTATCGACGAAGTAGGGAAGTATCCCGAAGAGGCGTTTTGTAGGCTCGCGGCCGAGAAAGATGTTATTGGCGACGTCCTGCTGCGGTGCCAGCGCCAGATCCTGATAGATCATCTCTATGCCGAGGTCACGCCGCTCTCCCGGTTCGGATCCGGTGATGTCCCTGCCATCGAATACCACTTTGCCCCGATCAATCGAATAGACGCCGGTGATCGACTTCATGAGCGTTGATTTCCCGGCACCGTTGTCGCCGACAAGACCGACAACCTCTCCGGGGGAGACCTTGAGATCCACGCCGTTCAGCACCTGCACAGCGCCGAAATTTTTCTCGATCCCGGACAGTTCAAGGATGCTCAATGTACCTGTTTCCCCCTACCGCGGACCTGGTCAAGCCAGACGGCGGCGATGAGCACCGCTCCGATCGCCATCTGCTGGTAGTACGCTTGCACAGCCATGAGGTTCAGGCCGTTCTGCAGGACACCCATGATCAGGGCACCAATCATCGTTCCCAGAATTGAACCGCGACCGCCGAAAAGGTTCGTGCCGCCGATGATCGCGGCGGTGATGGCCAGAAGCTCGTAGTTCAGGCCAGCGGTCGGATCACCGGTGTTGACCCGCGCCGTGAAGATCAGCCCCGCGATACCTGCCATCAGTCCCGAGATCATATATAGCAACATCCTCTGCCGACGGACATTGACGCCCGTGGCACGCGCCGCACTCTCGTTATCACCCAGAGCCAGCGTATGATGGCCGAATGGGGTATGCGCGAGAACGTAATGCGAGACAAAAGCCACTGCGGCGAGAATGAACACCGGTGTCGGCACACCCCACGGGCGGGCCTGACCGAGGAACAGCACCTCGTCCGGAAGACCGTAGATGCCGCGCCCGCTGGAAATAATCAATGCCAGCCCTCGGGCGATTCCCAGCATGCCAAGCGTCACGATGAACGCGGGCACCCGGCCGTGCGTCACGAGGAATCCGTTCACCGCACCGGCCGCCGTTCCCGCCGCCAGAGCCCCGATGATCGCGAAATACCATGGCATTTCGAGTGTGACGACAAGCGCGGCGCCAGTGACCGAAGCCAGTCCCAGAACCGATCCAAGCGAGAGGTCGATTCCCGCGGCGCCGATCACGAAAGTCGCGCCGATGGCCAGAATCCCAAACGTCGCCGTGGCAAGGATTATGTTGAAGAAATTGTTGGCGGTCAGGAAGACCCGGGTGCCGCTTCCTGTCGTCGGGGAGAACAGGGCCATGATCACGATGAGGCCCGCGAGCACGGCAAGGGACTCGATCCGAATATGGGTGCGCTCAAGAAATTTCAGCATGGGAAAGTCCCGGGTGCCCGGGCAGGCTCGACGCCAGCCCGGGCGGTTGCGTCACTTCACGTATTCAAGCATCGGTTCGGTGCCGGAGTCGAGGACCTCCTTGGTGAGCACCAGAGTCGGTACGTAGATCCAGTCACCTTCCGGGGGCGTACCCTCCTTCAGCGCCTTCACCATCTCGACAGCCTGCTTGCCCACCAGATAGGGCAACTGCGCGACCGACGCGTTAAGACGGCCCGCCTTGATCGATTTTACCGCGTCGGAATTGCCGTCAACTCCGATCACCGTGACCTGTTCCTGTAGACCGGCGGCGTAAACCGTCTCCACCGCACCAAGCGCCATCCCGTCGTTTGCCGCGAAGACCGCAACGAGATCCGGATTCGAGGTCAGGATATCATTGGTTATGTTGGCTGCCTTGCCGCGGTCCCAGTCACCGGGAAGGGAGGCCACGACCTCAAGACCCGGAGCCAGGGCCGCTAGCCTTTCGGCGAAGCCGCGCGCACGTTTCTGTCCAGTGACATTGCCTGAAAGTCCCTCGATGACAAGCACGGGACCGCTCGCGGCGGCCCCAAGTTGGCCGACCAGCCACTCGGCGCCCTGGGCACCAGCGGAAACGTTGTCGGATCCGATTGAAAACGCGATTTCAACACCAGCGTCAGCGGCGATCGCATGGTCGAGGTTACCATCAAGGTCAACGACCGGAATTCCCGCCTCATTGGCGCGTTTCAGACAAGGTAAAAGGATCGTGGAGTTAATCGCCGCAGTGATCATGGCATCGGGCTGGCGCTCCAACATTGTGTTGCAGACGTTCAGCTGAGGCTCCGCTGCCTGATCGCTCTCGACAGCCTGCAGGTAGTAATCGACGCCGACGGCTTGCGCACCCTCCCGCACGCCAAGTTCCATCGCGCCCCAGAATGGGTTCGACAGCGTCTTCATCAGAACGCCGTATGTCTCGGCCTGAACAGGGGCCGCAGCCAGACCGACAATCGCGGTCACGACGAGTTTCTTCAGCATTTTCACTCTCCTTGTTTGCTCTTTCGCGTGCCCTGTTACAAGAGTGCCTACAACGGCACTCACCTGTTGCTGGCCTGACGTGGTCACGCTACCGTCCTGCCATATTCCGGTCTTTCCCCTGGCCTGAGTGCCGCCACCATGGTGTCACGCGGCTTAAATCGACAGGCGACCCTGAACGTACCGGTGGGTTCGTTACCGCCGCGGATTTTCGTCACCAGCCGATTCCAGGCCATACTGGCGATTTCGTCGACCGGTTGGACGATCGCCGCGACGGGAGGATGGACATGGGACATCCACGCACTGTCATCAAATCCCACAAGAGCTATGTCGCGGCCTACGGAAAGCCCCCGCTCGTGAAGCAGACCGAAGGCCGCCAGTGTTGCGGTGTTGAATAGGGTAAGAATCGCTGTCGGTTCAGGATTGTTATCGAGATGTCGGGCAATCGCGGAGCGGGCGCTCACCACTGTCCCTCCGGTCGGGACATAATCAACGGCCAGATCGGTTTCCGAACCGGCAGCGACGCTTCTGGCACCCCGTAGCCGTTCGGCGACGTTGCGTATGCAGTTGTCCAGGTAAGCGACCAGAATGCGTCGGTGCCCGAGCGTGATAAGCCGACGCATCGCGTCCGCCGTCGCCTCCGCGTTGTTCACGCCAATCTCGTCAAATCCGGCCTCGGCGAAAATCCGGTCGAGAACGACGAAAGGCGTTCCGCTCGCGCGAATGGTCACGCCGGCCTCGGACCCCACCGCCGGGATCAGAAAGACTCCCGCGACCCGCCAGCCGATCAGTTCGTCTATCTCACGGGCCTCGATCGCTGGCATCTCCCGACTGGAGGTGGTGACGATGCGGTAATCCGAGGCTTCGGCATGCAGTTCGAGCCGGACCACCAGTTCGGCGAAAAAGGGGTTCTCGAAATCGGGGATGACCAAGCCTACAATCCGGCTATTGCTGCGCCGCAGATTCGAGGCCATGGAGTTTCGGCGGTAACCCAGTTCCCGCACCGCAGCCATCACGGCCAGTCCGATGGGATCCTCCCGGCTCCTGCGGCCATTCATCACGTTTGACACGCATCCTGGCGACACGCCAGCGTTTCGCGCGACATCGCGTATGGATGGTCTGCCAACCTCAGCCATATGCACTCCCTCCGCCGGAAGTGTATGAAAAACGTTTTTCGCTGTAAATCGCTTTCTCGGTCTATACACGAACCACCTCACCCGGGATCCGACTGACGGAACGAATCGGCTGGCGTGAATGATTGCGGAAATGATCTTTTCCCGTCGCATACCATGACTTCGAGTAGGACGTTTCCGAGCCAGCCGGACGCGATCATCGATCGGGAAAGAAGGAGCGGCCCCGTCGCTCTGCGCCGGGAGACACCTCCGCCCCGAAAAATTCGCTGTATCGTCGCGGCAACGGAAAGGTCGCCACGATCCGTGCGTCATTACCGACTCCGCTTGCCCGAGGGTGTATTCCAGATTTTTGACAATCGGATCATCTGACCCGTTCGTACCGGCCGGAAGTCCCCGCTTTTCCAGCCAGACGGGGATTGTGAAGGGTACAGCACGGGCAGGCGTCAATAATCTGGGCTGCTCCCGCCCCGAAATTTGGATTTGACAGGTACGAATCGGGCCACTAGAATTTTACTTATGCTAAAAAAACAGCCAAGGCTCCAACGGGAGGATACGGCTTTCCATCTTGGCGAACAGCTCAGGCTCCGCCGCAAGGAAGCGGAGCTCACAATGCAGCACGTGGCTGAAAATGCTGGCCTTTCGATCGGGTTCATCTCGCAGGTCGAACGTGGATTGACGGCTCCATCGCTGTCCTCGCTGCGCTCCATCGCGCGGGTGCTGCAGCGCCCGATCTCGGAGTTTCTCGAGCAGCCCGGTAGCGGCACCGGTACCACCCGTAAAGGCCGCCGCGTCAGCTATCGTATCGCGGACGGGTCGATTTCCTACGAGCGGCTGTCGGCGAACTTCCCCGGCAGCACGCTGCGTTCGGTCATCCTGCACGAGCCCCCCGGGCATCGAAGTGAGCCGATCTGCCACGAAGGCGAGGAACTCTTCTACATACTGCAGGGCGAAATCACTGTCGAGATCGAAGGCGGGCGCAAGATCCTGCGGCAGGGGGACTCCACGCATTTCGCATCCCGCAGAAAGCACGCCACCTGGAACCACACCGACCGTGTGGCCTCGATCCTCTGGAGCGGCACCATGGACGTCTTCGGCGAGGATACCAACGAACACATCCAAAGAAACGATACACGAGGCGCGAGCGCCCATTCTGTCATAGAGGGAGACCGAGAATGAAACTGTTGAAGACAACCCTGGCCATCGGCCTGTCGGCGGCGACCGGTCTGGTGGCACCCGCAATCGCCGGAGGCACTCTGCGCCTCGACGAGGTCGCGGTCGGCGAACTCGACCCGGCCAAGGCGTCGGACTATGCCGACAGCATACTGATGTTCAACGTCTACGATACATTGGTTCTGCCCGTACAGGGAGGTCCGGGCCACGCGCCGCACCTGGCCGAGAGCTGGGAAAGCGATGGTAACTCATTCACCTTCACGCTGAGAGGCGACGCGAAATTCCAGAGCGGCAACCCGCTGACAGCCGACGACGTCGTCTTCTCGGTCGAAAGGATGAAGGCGCTGGGCGCCGGCCTCTCCTATCTCTTCGGCGTGGTCGAGAGCACAGAGGCGATCGGCCCCTCGACGGTCCGTTTCAATCTCTCCTCATCCTATGCCCCATTCGTGGCGTCATTGGTGCGGTTGCCTATCGTCGACAGGAAACTGGTCATGGAGAACCTCGGTGAGGGTGATGGCAGGATGAGGGACTGGGGGCAGGCTTTCCTGTCGGCGAACGGTGCAGGCACCGGAGCCTACAGGGTGGTCTCTCACAACCCGCAGGAAGAGACCGTAATGGAGAGGAACGAAGACTACTTCCTCGACATCGCAGAGACGGCTCCTGACATCGTGCGCCTACGCTACGGATTGGAGGCGGCGACAGTGCGAACGCTCATCGCCACGGGCGAGCACGACATCTCGTCCCAATGGCTGCCTCCCGAGGTGATGGGTGCGCTGGCCAAGGAAGGTGCGCAGCTATTCACCGAAAGCGGAACCGGGGCGTTCTATCTGAAGATGAACACCACCAAACCACCGCTTGATGACATGAACTGCCGCCGTGCACTGAGCGCCGCCTTCGACTATCAGACCGCAATCCGCATGATCGCGATCACCGAAGACGTCTCAGCGGGCAGCCCCTCGACAGGCGCGATTCCGGTCGGCATGTTCGGCGCCAACGACAGTTCCATGGTTCAGGCCCAGGATCTCGAAAGAGCCCGTGAATACCTCGCGGACTGCAACTATGATCCGGCGGCAATGGACATAGAGATCAGCTGGATTGCCGAAGTGCCGCTGGAGGAACGGTTCGCGCTGCTCTTCCAGTCGAACCTCGCCGATATAGGCGTGAAATCACACATCCGGAAGCTGCCCTGGGCGCTTTTCGCCGAACAGGTCAGCAAGCCGGAGAATACGCCGCATATCAGCCAGCTTTTCGTCAATGCGGTGACGGGTGACCCCGACACGCTGCTGTATGGCATGTACCATTCCTCGACCCCGGGAACCTGGCAGTCGCCAGAGCATCTCAACGATACGAGGGTGGACGAATATCTGGAGGCCGGACGCAACGCTTCCGCGCCCGAAGCGCGCCGGGAAGCCTATTCGATGCTGAACGCGCGCCTCATGGAAATCGCTCCGACGATCTACGGCTATGACAGACAGTCAGTCTTCGCCGCCAGCGACCGGGTGAAGGCACCCGCCCTTTCGGATCCAGCCTACGCGTTTGGGCTCGACGGTATGGGCTTCAGTTTCCGCCTGATGGAAGTGGCCGACGACTGAGTTCCCCCGCCGGGCTCCTTGGAGCCCGGCGGCGACACTACCGGAATCCGCGGCCATGTCTGCTATCCTTCGTCTTCTTTCGCGGCGGCTCGGCATCTCCCTGATCGTGCTCGCCGGTGTTTCCGTGCTGATCTTCGGCATCGCACGGGTGATTCCCGGCGATCCGGCGCGAATCGCGCTGGGGCCGAACGCGACCGAAGAGCAGGTGACCAACCTACGCGAGGCACTGCACCTCAACGACCCGTTCGTGGTTCAATACGGATATTTCGTGGCCGATCTTCTGAGGGGCGATCTCGGCGTCTCGCTCTATACCAACCGCCCGGTAACGCTGGACATCGCGCAGTTCCTGCCGGCGACGCTGGAACTCGTGCTCTTTGCAGGGGTTCTGATGATCGGCATCGGACTGCCGCTCGGCATTTGGTCGGCGAGCCATCGAGGGCGCTGGCCGGACCATCTGATACGTGTTGTCGCGCTCCTCGGTGTCTCCGCGCCGAGCTTCGTCTGGGCAGTGATCCTGATGCTCCTGTTCGCGTTCTTCCTGCCCATCTTTCCAGTCGCCGGACGGATCACCGACAGCTTCGAGATCACGCGCGTCACCGGTTTTCTGCTGATCGACACGCTGCTCGCCGGTAACGGCGCGGCCTTTGTCGATGCGCTACGGCACATTTTCCTACCCGCTTTCGCGCTGGCTGTCTCCGGTATCGGGCAGGCGGCGCGGCTGACGCGCGCGAACATGGTCGAAACCTACGACAGGCCCTATATCGAGATGGCCCGGGCCTACGGCTTCGCGGCGTGGCGTGTCGCCACGAAATACGCGTTCAAACCGTCGCTGATTCCCTCGCTGACCATCATCGGGCTCGACTTCGCCGCCATGCTCGGGAACGCTTTTCTGGTTGAGGCCGTATTCGCCTGGCCGGGTCTCAGCCGCTACGGCGTCGCCGTGATCCTCAGGAAGGACCTGAACGCGATCATCGGGACCGTGCTGATCATCTCTGCCACCTTTCTGATCGTGAACCTGATCGTCGACCTGCTGATCGCGTTCCTCAATCCGCGCATCCGTCATTCGGAGCGGGGTGCCCGATGAGACGGACGGCCATCATCCTGCTTCGCAACCCGCTATCGCTGCTCGGTGCCGCTCTGGTGACGGCGGTCATGCTTGCGGCGGTTCTCGCGGATTACATCGCGCCCTTCCCGGAACATCGGGGGGCGGTGGTCGACTTCGTCCACTTCAACCAGGGTCCAACGGCACGGCATATCATGGGTACCGATCTCGTGGGCCGCGATCTGTTCAGCCGCATCCTTTACGCCTTCCGCATCTCGCTGCTTCTGGGCGCGGTGGTGCTGGCCATCGCTCCGCCGATCGGCACCATTGTCGGGCTTCTCGCCGGCTACATTGGTGGCCGCGCCGAGTTCGCGCTCATGCGCCTGACGGATGTCTTTCTCTCGATTCCGCCGCTGGTGCTGGCAATCGCCATGATGGGCGTACTGGAGCCCACGCTCTTGAATGCCATGCTGGCGGTCACGGCGATGTGGTGGCCCTGGTACGCGCGGCTCGTCTATAACATTACACGCTCCGAGCGCGAGGAGGGCTATGTACTTGCGGCGGAGGTCATAGGAGCCTCGACACTGCACATCACATTCCGGGAAATCCTGCCGAACTGCCTGCCGGCCATCATCACCAAGATGACTCTCGATATGGGCTTCGTCATCATAATCGCCTCCTCGCTCTCTTTCCTCGGCCTCGGCGTACAGCCGCCCACGCCGGATCTCGGCAGTATGGTGGCCGAAGGGGCACGCTATTTGCCGGACAGTTGGTGGCTGACGGTGTTTCCGGGCCTCGCGATTCTGATCGCGGTGTTCGGCTTCAATCTGATTGGCGATGCGCTGCGCGAGATCCTTGGGGCGGATCAGTGAGCGCGGTTCTGGAAATTCGCGACCTTCACCTGCGTTTTCGGGGCTATTCCGGAGTATCCGAGGTGCTGCACGGCATTTCGCTTGATATCCGGGTCGGCGAGCGGGTCGCGCTGGTGGGCGAGAGCGGATCGGGCAAGTCGGTGACCGCGCGGATCGTGCTCGGTCTCCTTCAGGAACTGCCTTACGCAGATGTCAGCGGCGGGCTCTTCCTTGAGAACGTCGACCTGAACCGGTTGAGCCGCCGCCAATGGCAAGGACTCCGCGGGACGTCGATCTCGATGATTTTCCAGGATCCGACCTCATCGCTGAATCCGGTCTTCACCGTAGGAACCCAGTTTGCCGAGGTGCTTCGCCGCCGCGACCCCGGACTCGCACGCGAGGCTGTGGACAGTCGGGCGAGCGCACTCCTGAGGTCGGTCTCGATCCACGACCATGCCCGGGTTCTTGGGGCCTATCCATTCCAGCTTTCGGGTGGCATGAACCAGAGGGTTGCAATCGCGATGGCGCTGGCCAACCATCCGGCGTTACTGATCGCCGACGAACCCGGAACGGCGCTCGACGTGACCGTACAGGCGCAGACGCTGAAACTGATGCACGATCTGGTCGAGCGGAGCGGAACCGCGGTCCTGTTCATTTCGCACAATCTGGGGGTGGTGCGGGAATTCGCAGACCGGGTTTTCGTCATCTATCGCGGACGTATCGTCGAGCAGGGACCCACGTCGGCGATCTTCGAGGCTCCCGGGCATTCCTATACCCGTGCGCTGATGGCGGCGGTGCCGCGCATCACCGGCGGCGGACTTCCGGAACTCAACGGCAGGGAGGCGGCGTTCCTCGACCCGGTGGTGGTGCATGAGGGAGGCCAGGCATGACACCTCTTCTCTCGTTAAGGCATGTCAGCAAGACCTTCGGCTCCGGATCCCGCGCGGTACATGCCGTTCGTGATGTCAGTTTCGACGTGATGCAGGGTGAATGCCTGGCCGTGGTGGGCGAGAGCGGGTCGGGCAAGACCACGCTCGCCAACATCATCCTCGGCGTCCTCGAACAATCCTCGGGCGAGATCCGGTTAGATGGCAACTGTCTGCCCGCCCGCCGCACGCTGGAGCACCGCAGCGCGATTCAACTTGTCCAGCAGAACCCGCTGTCGTCGCTGAACCCCAAGCGGTCTGTCGGGGCCTCAGTCAGGCTTGGCCTTGATGTCTTCGGCATCGGCAGACGCTCGGATCGCTGGCGTCTGGTCGAGAACGCGCTGGAAGAGGTCGGTCTGCCGGGTAGCTTCCGGCGGCGCCCGCCAGCGGCCCTGTCGGGTGGCCAGTGCCAGCGCGTTGCGATCGCCCGCGCACTCGCCTGCCAATCCCGCCTGGTGATTCTCGACGAGCCGACCTCCGCGCTTGACGTTCTGGTGCAGGCGCGCGTGCTTAGTCTCCTGGACGGTCTGAGGCGCACGAAGGGCCTCAGCTACGTCTTCATCACGCATGACCTCTCTGTCGTGCGCAACGTGGCCGATAGAGTTGCCGTATTCCACTCGGGCGAATTGGTTGAGTGCGCGGAGACCGGAGCGATCTTCGAGAACCCGAGGGTGGCCTATACCCGCCAGCTGATCCGCGCGGTACCGGTTATCACCGATGCGGAACTGGATTTGAGGAAATCGCTGTCAGGAGGATTGGCTGCATGATGGAGATCACCGATGCCCTCGCCGTCGCCCGGGACCAGCCCGAAACGACCTATCGGACGCTGGAGCGGCTGGTCGACCGGACGATCGGCGTCAAGCTCTTCACGCTGATGGAGATCGATCATAATCGGGATGTCGCCCGGCGGAGTTACACCAACATGCCGGACATCTATCCTATCGAGGGCGAAAAACCTCTAATGCGGAACCGCTGGTCCGAAATCGTGGACCAGCGTCATGAGATCTTCGTCGCCAACACTTTCGAGGAGATCGCGGAGGTTTTCGCGGACCACGAGCTGATCCGGTCGATTGGATGCGAAAGCTGCCTGAACCTTCCCATAGTCATCCGGGGTAGGCTACGCGGCACACTGAACTGCCTGCACGAAGCGGGACATTACACGTCCGACCGTGTCGAGGTCGCGCGGTCGCTGAAACCCGCCGGGGCACTGGCCTTTCTGATGGCGGAAACAATCCGGAACGAGGGAGGTGCCAATGGGTAGGGTTACCCGCCGCGTGGCAACCGATGTCGGCGGCACGTTCACCGACCTGGTCTGCATCGAGACAGATGTGGACGCCGGTACCAGCCGGATCGTGATGGCCAAGTCCGACACCACACCACCCGATTTCGAGAAGGGCGTGCTGGACGTTCTCGAAAGAGGCGGGATTGACCCCTCGGGAGTCGACTTCCTGGCACACGGCACCACGGTCGTGATCAATGCTCTAACGGAGCGCAAGGGCGTTCGGGTGGGGCTCGTCACCACCGAGGGTTTTCGGGACACGCTGGAAATCGCGCGCGGCAACCGACCGGACTTCTTTAACCTGCACTACGAAAAGCCCCCGCCTTTCGTGCCACGCCACCTGCGTGCGGAGCTGCCGGGCCGGATGACCTATACCGGTGCGGAGCGCACGCCACTCGATCTCTCGGGCCTACCCGCGATCCTTGACGCCTTCCGCGCGGAGGGGGTCGAAGCCGTGGCGATAAGTTTCCTTCATTCCTACGCCAACACCGCCCACGAGGAGGCCGCGCTGGCCGAGGTGGGACGTCTCTGGCCCGGAATCCCGGCAGTCTGCTCGCACCAGATCACCCGCGAATGGCGGGAATACGAGCGAACGAACACCACCGTTCTGTCGGCCTATGTGCAGCCGGTGGCGGCACGTTATCTCCGCAGGCTCGACAAAAGCCTCGCATCGCGGGGCTTCGGCGGACGCCCCTATATCATGCAATCGAACTGCGGGGTGGACTCGCTTGACGCCACCTCGCGCACGCCGATCACCATGGTCGAGAGCGGTCCGTCCTCGGGTTTCTGGGGGGCGGCGGAACTGGGTCGGCTTATCGGCGAACCGAACGTGCTGGGACTCGACATCGGCGGAACCACCGCGAAGTGCTCGCTTATCGAGAACGGCGAGGTCCGTATCATGACGGACTACTGGATCGAGCGCAGCCGCAAGTCGGCAGGCTACCCGATCATGGTGCCCGTGGTTGACCTGGTCGAGATTGGCAATGGCGGTGGCTCGATCGCCTGGGTCGATGATTTCGGCAAGCTCCACGTCGGGCCGCAATCGGCCGGCGCGTTACCCGGCCCGGCGGCATACGGCAGGGGCGGCACCGAGGCGACGACGACCGACGCCAATCTCTGGCTCGGACGGATCAACCGTGACTATTTCTGCGGTGGCGCCATACAGGCGGACATGGACGCCGCCGAGAGATCGATCAGGTCACTGGGCTCGAAGCTCGGCGTCGCACCGGATCAGGCGGCCGAGGGCATTATCCGAATCGCCAACAACAACATGGTCAATGCGCTGAAACTGGTGTCTCTGAACCGGGGCTTCGACACACGGGACTTCACGCTTCTGGCCTTCGGCGGCGGCGGGGCCATGCACGCGGTGGCATTGGGCCAGGAACTGCAGGTCAGGAAGGTTGTGGTGCCCGCCGCCGCCAGCGTCTTCTCGGCCTGGGGCATGATGATGTCGGACCTGCGCCGGGACTATTTCGTGACGCATCTTGTCGAACTGGGCCAGGACGCCGGCGACGAGATCGAGGGGGCCTTCGCCGAAGCGGAGGCCAAAGCCCTGGCAACCTTCGCTGACGAGGGTGTCGGTGCGGAGCGGATCGGCTTTCTGCGCTACGGCAAGTTCCGTTACCAAAACCAGGAGCACACGACCGAGGTCTTGCTCCGGGAGGGCGCGGTCACCGACGTGGGTCTCGCGCGCATCGCCGAGGATTTCCACAAGACCTACGAGCGCGAATACACCTACCGGTTGGGCGCTCCCGTCGAGATGGTGGGTATCCACCTCGTGGCAAAGGCCGAGGTGGGCAAGCTCGAGATGCGCCCTGAGCCGTCCGGCGGGTCCGACGCCTCGTGCGCGGTCAAGGGGCGGCGCATGGTCGACTACACACCGGACGGCAGGCACGAGGCCACGCTCTATGACGGCGCAGCGTTGCGCGCCGGCATGGCATTCAGGGGCCCGGCGATAATCGAGGACAGCGGCACAACCGCCGTGATCCATCCCGGCAACGCGGTGGAGGTTGACGCCTATCGCAACATCCACATCGCACTTCACGGCTGAGGAGGCGGAAATGACCGGCGCGAACGATCCGATCACGCTCGAGATCATCCAGAACTCGTTGCAGGCCGCCGCAGACGAAATGTTCGCGGCGATGCGTAAGACGGCGATGTCCAGCATTATCTACGAGGTACTCGATATGGGCACCGGCATCACCGATGCCGAGGGGCGCATCGCTTCGTCAGGTGCCGGCATCCCCGCTTTCGTCGGGGTTCTCGACAAGTCCGTCCAACGGCTGCTCCGGAAGTTCGGCGGGCCCGGGGACATCCAGCCGGGCGACGTGTTCATCACCAACGATCCCTATCACGGCGGTGTCACCCACCTGAACGATCTCGTGCTGGCCATGCCGGTGTTCGCCGGGAGCGACCTGATCGCATGGGCCGCCAACATCGCGCATAATTCCGATGTTGGCGGTATGGCCCCCGGTTCGCTGAGCGGCGATGCGACCGAGATTTTTCAGGAAGGACTGCGCCTACCCGGTGTCAAGTTGATCAATGGTGGCGAGACCGACGGGGCGGTGATGGATATCATCACCGTCAATTCGCGCATGCCCGACTTTCTCCTGGGCGACGTCTGGGCCGCTGTGGCCTCAGTCCGTATCGGTGCGCGGAGATTGGAGGATCTGGCACTGAAGTACGGCGTGAGTACCTTCAACGCCGCCATGGAGAGTTTCTCGGCCTTTGGGGAAACCACCGCCAGGGCCGAACTCCGCAAGCTTCCGAAAGGCACGTTCGCGCTCAGTGAGGAGCAGGATGACGGACGGGTCTTCAACGTCAGCATCACGATCTCGGATGATGAATTTACCGTCGATCTGCGCGACAACCCCGATCAGGATCCGGGTCCGACGAATACCAGCCGTGACGGCACAGTGGTCTGCGCCCAGATGGTCTTCAAGTCGCTCACGGATCCTGACACGCCCGCCAATGACGGATCGTTCCGGCCCCTGAAGGTTCTTACCCGCGAAGGGTCGGTATTCCACGCGAGGGAACCATCCGCCATCGGATTCTATTTCGAGACGGAGGTCAGGGTCTATGACCTGATCTGGCGCTGTCTGGCGCCGCACGTACCCGAACGCCTGCCGGCCGGACACTTCGCCTCCATCTGCGGCACCTTTATCGGCGGCATTCATCCCGACACCGGGCGGCAATACACGATCATCGAACCCCAGCTCGGCGGTTGGGGGGCCTGGGAGGGGCGTGACGGCAATCCGTGCGTCTTTTCGGGCTTTCATGGAGAGACCTACAATACGCCGGTCGAGATCTCCGAGAGTCGCAACGGGCTATTCGTCGATCGGATGGAACTGAACACCGAGCCGGGCGGAGAGGGGAAGTTCGCCGGTGGCAGAGGGCTCCGGCTCGAATACCGGATCCGCACCAGCAACGGTTTTCTGACGGCTGGCTACACGCGGTCATGCGTCCGGCCGTGGGCTCTCGAAGGCGGGGTGGAAGGATCCGGGAACTATGTTGAGGTACTCAAGACCGATGGCAGCGAGCAAAGGTATTCCTTCGTCTCTGGCCTACCGGTCAACACCGACGACGTGATCCGCATCGTGACCTCCAGCGGCGGCGGTTACGGCGATCCCAAAGAGCGGGATGTCACGAGGGTGCGCGAGGATGTCAGGAACGGCTTGCTGTCGGCCGAAAGGGCGGCGGAGGTCTATGGATCAGTGTTCTGAAGGGGGGAAGGATGGTCCGGATCATGTATCTCAGCCCTGTCGCGCATAGAGCGGGGCATGACGAGCTTTTTGCCGAGATGGCGCGGAACTACAAGCTGGACGGAACCGAGGTGCATGTAACCTCCCTTCCTGACGATGTCGGCCGCTTCAGTCATATCGAGTACCGAAGCTACGAGGGCATGGTCACCTGCGGCATCATCCGGGCCGTGCGGCAGGCCGCGCGTGAGGGCTTCGATGCATTGGCCATCGGTTGCTTTTACGACACGGCTCTGGCCGAGGCCCGCGAGATTTCGGGCAGGATGATCGTGACCGCGCCCTGTGCCGCGTCCTGCGAGATCGCGGCAAGCCTGTGCAATCGGTTCGGCGTGATCGTCGGGCGGCGGAAATGGGTGGACCAGATGCAGGCGAGTGTCCATGCGCTCGGCCATCGTGACCGGCTGGCCGGATTCTACCATGTCGAGCTGGGCGTGACGGAGTTTCAGGAGGACCATGCGCACACCGGGCGCATGCTGATCGACGCCGGGAGGAGGGCGGTTGAGGAGGACTATGCCGAAGCGCTGATCCTCGGCTGTACCATGGAGGTCGGATTTTACGCGGAACTGGAGCGAAAGCTCGGCGTTCCGGTCATAGACCCGTCCATCGCGGCCCTGAAGCGGGCCGAATACGGTGCTGTCCTGAAACGCGATTGCGGCTGGCGACCTTCGCGCCGCTGGTCCTGCGAGGCGCCGCCTGAAGTCGAGATCGCCGCTATTGGAGGTTTCGACCGGGGTGAGGCTTTCGGTGGACGTATCGTGGTGCCCGCGCGATAGGGAGAAGACATGTCACGGACGGAGAAACGGATTTCGGCGCTTCGCGGACGGATACGGCTGGAGGCCATCCATCCGGTTAAATTGTGTCGGGAGCGCACATGCAGTGGCTGCCTGGATTCGCTCCCCGCACCGACGGGCGTCCCTGTCTGCTCTGTGCCAGCATGTCGAGAGCCGCGCCGCTTATGCCGGAACTCAATGCGGAGGGGTCGCGCCGCGGCATCGATCCACCGTTCCGCGAATGGTCCGATGCGGCCTGGCCGTAAGTGGCGTTTCATGGTCCCAACCATCGGCCTGTTGCAAATGCGCAAGGATGATGAGTATGCCGTGCTCAAGCGAAACGCGCTGCTAGCCGATCAGGCGATGCGGGCGGGCTGGACCGCGGCGAACCCGGGTATGACGGAACTGGAGGTCACTGGGGTCATCCGTGCGCTTTTCTCCGCGCCGCTCCGCACTATCTTCGGGGCTGGCGGCAACGGTGCCATCCCGGTCACACCGTATCGGCAAAACCGTGTTACGGGACGGGGACGCGGTGGTAATGGATATCGGTACCGGGATGGACAGCTTTTCCAGCGACATCAAACGTATGGCCTTGCTGGATGCGCCGCCGGAGGGCTATCTCGAAATACACGTCATCCTCGACCAGCCGGACCAGTTTGGCCTCCGTCTGGAGGAAATCGTGATCCGGCGCGGAGACGGACCGGAAATCCTGTCGGGGTTGCCCCATGATCCTAAGGTGATCTGATGCCCGACCCATTCACGCTTTCGGTTATCCAGGCGGGTTTGGAAAGTGCGGCGGAAGAGATGTTTACCGTACTTCGCAAGACGGCGATGAGTCCGATCATCTACGAGGTGCTCGACGTCGGTACGGGCGTGACGGATGCCACCGGTGACCTTGTCAGCTCGGGTGCGGGAATTCCGACCTTTGTCGGCGTGTTGGACAAGGCCGTTAAGGCTCTTGTCACGAGGTACGGCGACACCATCGAGGAGGGCGATGTCTTCGTAACCAATGATCCGAACCACGGCGGCGTGACACATCTGAACGATGTCGTGATCGCCAAGCCGGTGTTTTTCGGAGGCGCATGCGTTGCCTGGTCAGCCTCAATCGCCCATTGGGGCGATATCGGCGGGAAGGTACCCGGTTCGATGGCGACCGATGTATCCGAGATCTTCGCTGAGGGGCTGCGCCTGCCCGCGGTTCGGCTGTTCAGGCGCGGGCAACCGATCCAGGCGGTATTCGACATAATCACGACCAATTCGCGTCTGCCGGAATTCGTCTATGGCGATCTATGGGCGCAGGTCGCCGCCAGCAACACGGCGGAAACCCGGATCCGCGCACTTTTCTCGAAGTTTGGACATGAGGCCGTCGAGCAGGCGATCGCGGAGTCTTTCCGGACAGGATGCGCACGGGCGATCGCCGGTCTCCGTAAGCTCCCGGAAGGGCGTTTCGAGATCGAGGAGGAGCAGGATGATGGCACATGCTGGCGCGCGGCCATCCTGATCGCCGGCGAGCGCTTCACGGTCGATCTTCGGAGCAATCCGTCCGAGCTTTACGCACCTTACAATACCAGCCGGGACGGGGCGGTGGTCTCGTCGCAGATGATCTTCAAGGCACTCTGTGACCCGGATCGCTTCGCCAATGCGGGATCGTTCGCCCCACTTGAGGTCATTACCGAGGAAGGTACCGTTTTCCATGCTGGCCCAACCGCACCACAGGGCTATTATTTCGAAACCCGGATCCGTCTCTTCGACCTAC
Organism: Paracoccaceae bacterium; assembly: GCA_965221405.1. GTDB lineage: Bacteria > Pseudomonadota > Alphaproteobacteria > Rhodobacterales > Rhodobacteraceae > JAPOUP01. Next base: position 558,138 of record CBDCSE010000002.1, read on the forward strand.
TCTGGCAGTGCATGGCGAGGGCAATGCCCGGCAGGCTGCCTTCAGGATCGTTCTCCTCGATCTTCGGTACGGTCATCGCCGGACGGCATCCCGACACCGGGCGTCGCTACACTATGGTCGAGCCGCAGATGGGGGGCTGGGGCGCAACCAGGGAGCGTGGGGGCGTGGACGCGATGTTCTCGACCAGTCACGGTGATACATTCAACTGCCCGGTCGAGGTTGCCGAGGCGCGGTATGGCCTGACCGTCCTGCGGAAGGTGCTTGGCGAACGTCCACGCCTGAATGGCATTCACACCGGGGGACGCGGCGTTACGGTCGAATACGAACTCAGGGGATCGGCGCACCTTTCGGTCGGCTACACCCGGGCCAGGATTCCGGTCTGGTCAGCGCAGGGCACGCCGCCGGGAGGGCGGAACTCGATGCATATCCTGCGGACTTCGGGCAAGCGCGAACACCATAGCTTCGTCAGCGGTGCGGCGCTTAACGCGGGTGATCGGGTTCTCATCGAGACCGCCTCTGGCGGAAATGCGCCAGCATAAAACCGGTAGGATGGCGCAATCGGGCACGTGACGGGCAAGACATCGCGTCTTCCCGGATCGTCCCCATATCCGTATTGCCGAATTACATGGGGAGACCGAGGAAAGTGACCGTGGTGGCACCATCAGGAAGGGCATACTATCTTGTAGGGTTCTCGTCAATAAAGCGAAGCGTTGTCTCGAGATCCCGCACGCCGGCCTGAGATCCGAGGCCTGTCGCGTTCTGCGCGGACGTCGCCTGTCCAAGACGGACGCAGTCCTCCGTCGACCTGCCAAGATGAAGCCCTGTGGCAAAGCCCGCGTTAAAGCAGTCACCGCATCCGCAGGTGCACACGACATCAATCCTGAAAGCGGGCATGTCGAAGGCAACGCCCTGGCTGTCACGATACATCGCCCCATCTTCGCCCAGCGTCAGAACCACGGCACCCGTCCCCTGATCGAGCAGGAACGCGGCGATATCCTCGAAATCCGTGAGGCCGGAAAGCGCCATGGCCTCCTCTTCCGATGGCATGAAGTAGTCCGTGTGGGGCAGAAGGGGAGCGACAAGGGCCATATCGTCCCGGGTGGCCGCGAACACGTCGAGCGTCGTGATGGCCCCGCGCTGCTTTGCTGCCTTCATCACCTCCGCCGTGCGCCCGCTTTCGTCCATCCGGTTCATCAGCCCGACGCCGCCCACATGCAGGATCCCGGTGTCGGTCACCCGCTCAAGCCGGTCGTCAGTGACGGTGAAGCCTCCGGTCGCTCCAAGCTTGTGCAGGGCCGGGCGCAAACCGTTGGGTCGCGTCGTAACGATGGATGAGGAGGTCGCAAAGCCGGGACACATCTCCATGTTATCAGTATCGATTCCGAAGCTCGCGAGTCTATCCATGACCCAGGCTCCCATATCGTCCGGCCCGATACCGCCTACGGCCTGCGATCTCAGGCCGTGCTTGGCCGCGACGATCACTGCGGACCCGGCTGCGCCCGAGACCGCCAGCGTGAGTTCCTCGATAAAGTATGTGTCGCCGTTCGGAGGGATGTTCTCGACCGGACGGCCCAGACAATCGAAGGTGATGAACCCGATGGATGTGTAGTCGAAGCTCGGCATCAGCGTATCCGGATTCCGGATCCGGGATCGAAAAAATGCAGCCGGTCAAGATTGAAGGCCACATGTTCGGGCGCGTTCAACTCGGCCCGGTAGGCGCGGTCAGCCTTCACTTCAATGAGCTGCCCACCCGTCTTGACGGTCAGATAGGTAAGATCGCCCGTGGGTTCGGTCGCGAAAACGGTACCGTCCAGATGTGTGTCCGACGGGCGGACATGACAATCCTCCGGACGCACGCCGAGCGTCACGTTCCGGTCGCTGTCGATTCCTCCCGCCGGCACCTTGATGCCGGGTGCCGTGAACATCCCTTGCTCCACCCGTCCCCGGATCAGGTTCATCGGCGGTGCGCCGATGAACCCGGCAACGAAGGTGGTGGAGGGGTTGTCGTAAATCTCGTCCGGCGTGCCGACCTGTTGAATCGCGCCGTGTTCCATAATGACGATTCGGTCGGCCAGCGTCATCGCCTCGATCTGATCGTGGGTCACGTAGACGGTTGTCGTCTTCAGCTCCCGCTGGAGATGCTTGATCTGCACACGCATCGCGTGCCGCAGCTTGGCGTCAAGGTTCGACAGCGGCTCGTCCATGAGAAAACACCGCGGCTTGCGCACGATCGCGCGCGCCAGGGCCGCGCGCTGCCGCTGCCCGCCCGAGAGCACACCCGGCTTGCGGTCCAGAAACTCGCCGAGATCCACCATTTCGGCCGCCTCGCGGACCAGCCTCGCCTGTTCGTCCCTCGGCACGCCGCGCATGCGTAACGGAAACCGGATATTCTCGAAGACGGTCATGTTGGGATAGAGTGCATAGCCCTGGAACACCATGGCGACATCGCGGTCGCGCGCGTCAACGCCGTTCATTACCTCGCCGCCCATGCGAATTTCGCCTTCGGTCGGCTCTTCAAGGCCTGCGATCATGCGCATGGTGGTTGTCTTGCCGCAACCGGACGGCCCGAGGAACACCACCAGTTCCTCGTCCGCGATGCCCAGATCAAAGTCCCTGACGCCGACGACGGTACCCCATCGTTTTTCCACGCCTTCAAGTTCGATGCTGGCCATCGCTCACCCCTTGACTGCGCCCATGGTCAAGCCACGGCTGAGATGTTTCTGGATCGCGACCACCACGACGAAGACCGGCACAAAGGCAATGAAGGCGACAAGCGCGATGGCGTTGTAGATCACCCCGTCCGATCCTCCGGTGAAGTTCGCGAGTGCCACCGACATGGTGTAGGCGTTGGGGGTCGAGGCGATGAGCAGCGTGAACAGGAATTCGTTGATCGCGAATATCATCGCGATCACCGCGGCGGTGATGATGCCTGGCAGGATCGCGGGAATGATGATTGCCCAAAGAATCCGCAGGTCCGACGCCCCGTCGGTCCGTGCCGCATCCTCCAATTCCTTGGGGATGTCCAGCATGTATGACCGGATGATCCACGTCACGACGCTCATATTGACGGCCGCGTAGACCAGCATCAGGGCCCAGATCGTGTCCAGAAGGCCCATGTTGCGGAACAGGAAGAAGATCGGGATCGCCACGATGGCGGGCGCCATCATGCGGGTCGAAAGGATATAGAAGCCGATATCATCCCGCCCGCGGTATTCGTAGCGGGCCAGCGAGTAGGCGGCGGGAATCGCCAGCGCAAGATCGATCATCACCGAACCGATAATGGCGAGGACAGAGTTTCTGAGGTATTTTGCCATCGGCCAGTCTTCCCAGATCATGTGCCAGGCATCCAACGAAAGGGTCGGTATATAGATAGGCTGCGGGGTGATGATCTCGATCCGTGGCCGAAGGCCGATCGAGAGGAACCACAGCACCGGCGCAAGGCAGAAAAGCGCCCATGTGCCGAGGACAAGGTAGCGGACAAAGAGGCTTTCGGTGCGGCTTCTGCGTGCTCCTGCCACGAATCAGTTCCTCGACGAAACGAATGCGCGCTTCACGACAAGCTGAGCGATCACGATGGTCAGGACCAACATAACCACAGATGCGGCGGAGGCGTAGCCGAAGTTGAAGAACTTGAATCCGGTCCGGTAGATGAAGTAGCTGATCGTTTCGGTCCCGAAGGCTGGGCCGCCCTTCGTCACGATGAAGACGTTGGCGAACATTGTCGTTATGTCTATCCCGCGCAGGATCAGCGCCACGGCGATCACTGGCCTCATCTGCGGCATCGAGACGTTCCAGAAGACCGCAAACCATGACGCTCCGTCAAGCCGCGCGGCCTCTTCGACCTCCTCGTCCTGTCCCTGCAGGGCGGCGACGAAGATTATGAACAGGAAGGGGGTCCACTGCCAGACATCCGCAAGGATCAGGAGTGACCGGCTCATCCAGACGGAGGACTGGATCGCGAGATTGCTTTCGATCAGGCCCACGCGGATCAGGAGGTCCGAGATCACCCGCGCGTCAAGGAAGAAGAGCTTGTAGATGAACGCGACGGCCGACGGCATGAAAAGCATGGGGACCAGAAACACGATCCGCCAGCCCTTCACCCAGGGATCGCGGTAGGCGTAAAAGGCCAGAGCAAGCGCGATCACGCATTGCAGCGCGAGCGACAGCGAACCCATCACGAACGTGTTCCAGAGCGCCCCCCAGAACTGGTAGTCGTTGAACAGGTTCGTGTAGTTCTGAATTCCGACCGGTTTCCACGGGCCGAATTTCACCGCATGAAAGCTCTGCACTATGGCGAAGACACCGGGATAGAGGGTGATCCCGAGCAGGTAGATCACCGCTGGAGCGACCAGCAAATAGGGGAAGAGCGCCTTCATGCGTCTGCTGCGGCGCCGGAATCCCGGCCTTGCCGACAGAACCGAAGCGGCCGCTCCGGCATCTGACAGTGAGGTTTCATTCATCAGGCAGGTCCCTGACCCCTCATCGGCTCCCCGCGGGCGGTGCCCGCGGGGATGACACTATAGCGTCGCGGGTCCTAGATCGGAAGGGGCTTGCCCTCTCCGACGTAGAGACCGGGTGCCGCCGCGGAGTAATCGACGGGGTCGTTGCCCGCGTAGAAGCCGTTGTCGCTCATGATCTGCCTGACCGCCGCAGCCGCGTTGTCGAGCGCTTCCCTGGCGGAGATCCGACCGACGACGGCACGGTTTATCTCGTTACCGATGGCCTGCTCGATCGGGAAAGCTCCGGGAAGGCGCGGGCTGCACCATGCGTGATGGAGGCTGTCGCCCCAGACTTTCGCGGGCTGGCTGACCTTCTGCAACTCGTCGTTTTCGAGCACCGATCTGTAACCCGGCGCCACGCCGTTCGCGTTGGCTTCGTTCATCGCCATGATCGAGGCGGTGGTCAGGAAGCCGAGCATCAGGAATGCGCCTTCCGGATTCTGGGCCGATGCCGAGACGCAGGACGTGGATCCCGCGATGTTAGGCGGCGCGAAGCGTCCGCCGTCGATGCGCGGTTCGTAGATGGTGACGAAGTCGTCGACAATCTGCGACTGGTCGGGGCGCATCGCCTGGGTTCCGGAATCCTGCCAGGAGATGTTTGTCGCGACCTGCCCTCCGAGCCAGGCGGCACGGTTCTCCGGCCAGCCGGCTCCGGCATGACCTTCGTTGGCGTTCCTGGTCAGCTCGAGGATTATCTCCAGCCCCTTCATGCCCGCATCGCCGTTGAAGATCGGCTCCCAGTTCTCGTCGAACAGCATCATGCCGGCCTGGGCCGAGACGTGCTCCCACGTATATGTCGACCAGAAGCCGGGCGCGGCCATCAGGCCCACACCGGCCACACCAGGTTCGATCCTGTTCAGTTCGCCCGAAATCCGGATCAGCTCGTCGTAGGTCGGGATCGAGTTGACCCTGTCGACGGGACCGCCCAGGAGCTGCTCCATATAGCCCTTGCGGACATGAACCATCTGGATGTCGCAATCAAACGGAATCCCGTACATGGTTCCGTTGAAGAAGCCGTAGTTCAGGCGATAGGTGTCATAGAAGTCATCCAGTGGCAGGCCCCACTTGGCGGCGAATTCATCCAACGGATGGAGGAAGCCAGGTGCCGCGAAATCGCCAAGCCATGGCGAGAAGAACTGAAGGGCGTCGAACGATGCGTTACCCGAAATGAACTCGGCAAGCGCCTTGTCGTAGAAGCTGTCGTCGGGGATAGGTACAAGCTCCACTTCTATGCCTGATAGTTGCTTGAAGGGCTCCAGGCCCTCGGCCGCCGATTCCGTATCCGCGGCTCCGATAGCGAAGCGGACGGTTGAACCGGCGAGTTCGCCGCGCACCCTTTCCCAATCGACCGTGCGGATCCAGTCCTTGTTCGGATCCCACAAAGGCGCATTGCCCATATTATAGAGTTCGCGGTAGTCCTGCCGCACGTAGCCCTCGACCGAGATCCTGTCGAGAACGCTTTGCGGGTCGGGCAGGTGCCCGTCGGCCTGCGCCGTTTTCGGGACTCCGGCACCGGCACCGCCCAAAGCGCCTGCGGCGGCCCCAGTCGCCAGGAACGAACGGCGCGAGAAGTTTGGTTTGATCATCTGTATCCTCCACTAAACAAACGCATGTTCAGAATACCGGTAGCCCGCTGTGGTCTCTCCGACTTCGACGGGGCGCGGTCCTGAACAATCGCCCACGAATCTATCGTAATTACCTTGTCTTATGCCTGTCTACCCGAAAATTCCCGATCTGACCGCCAGGCCGCCGGCGAGTCTCCGGATCTGACCGATCCAGAGACCTCTCGCCGGATCTGCTCCGCACCGCTGCGGCGCGGGAGGTTGACGCGGGCGGGCTCCTCGAGACCCTAGCGCGGTTCAAGGAGACTCCCCGGTATTCGGCGCAGAGGATGCGCCGCATGTGCCGGGAGGAGCTGCTGCCGACGGCGCTACCTGCGGATCTGCTGGAAAGCGCCGGGGTGGATTACCCCTCCCGCGGGCGGTCGCCGTCCGCGCCGCGCTCATCGTGTCCAGGCGCTCATCCGGCCCAAGGCATATCGGTACCTATTCTGGGGGTTAAGGCCATCCTTGGATCAATCCCACCAGATAACCGGGTGTGGTGTCTCGGTTTAAATTAATCCGATCCGTGCTCCGTGTCACACGGATATCGTCGAAGACGGCTCGCGCACGCGGCGCGAGCGCGTCGTCGTCCAGCAATGGAACAGTGCCCATCAGACCAGCGCAATCAGGCGGCAGGGTCCACCCGTTCCGCCCTGATGCTTGGGCGCACCAACGACAAGAGTTGCGCCGGTTGCGGGCAACTGATCAAGGTTTGCCATGTTCTCGACTGCCCAGCGGTTGGCCGGTAGCCATCTATAGTGGGTAGCAAAATCAGTGGACAGCCCGTAGTCGATGGACAGCGTATCCACGCCGACACCGCCCGCCTCGGTTTCGTCCAGAAGCATCTGGACCGCTTCAACGTGGAAGCCGGGAAAGTGCATCTTACCTTCGTCATCGGCATTGCGAAACCCCGATGTTCCAAGTCGTGCTTGCCACCCAGAATTCTGTGCAACACAGGCACCCGGTGGGATCGGACCATTTGCGGCAATCCAATTGGTCAGGTCGTCCGGTGTCACCTGAGCATCCGGGTTGGCATCCGTCTTCTGACGAATATCGACAATTGCCAGAGGGCAGACCAATGAATCGACCGAAACCTCGTCGATCGACGTGCCTCCATCGGTAAAGTGCAGTGGCGCATCAATATGCGTACCTGTATGCTCGTTCACACGGATCTCCCTGAGATTGAAGCTGTGTTCCGCGTAATTGAAGATCTGCTCGTCGAAGAACTGCTGTTCACCGAAATAGGTTGGAAAGTCATATGTGAGCGTGTGGGTAACATCGATCACTTGGCTGGGGGTCTGGGCCATCAATGGCCTGGGCGGCAAGAAACCCGCCGCGACAATCGCCGCACCCGTAGCGGCCGATCCGCGAAACAGATCTCGCCGACTCAGGGCCTTGCCCTTGACGTATTCCATGATGACTGGATGACACATATCTTTCTCCTTTTTTTGGGATTGTAGCGGAAAGTCACAATGACGCCGTGCTGGTTGACCCACTTCACCGTCGGGTTGGCCACTATGCCTCCCGTCTTGAAGGCAATGGTCCGGGTGATGGGGGGCTGCGCCATTACGGACGCGGCGAGCGTCATCGCCGCCAGCGCGGTGGCAAGGGCGGTCAGGCGTTCAAGGTGGGGCAGGGTTTGTCATAATGATGTTCCTCAATGATGGTTGTTGATGAGCTATTATAGTGGATATCTGTTCCAGAAGAAGGAAGATTTTCAAGCTGGGACACGACCGAAAATTCGGTCGTGTCCCAGCTTGAAAATATAATTTGCCTTCGAGCCGCACATCCAATAGAATGGGGCAGTCACTCAACCGGAGGATCTCCCATGAACCACCTCTCCACCCCCCCCCCCCCCCCCCCTTACTCGGCTGACGGCCCGCCCGGCACGTCTCGCCGCCGCCCTGCTGGCCCTGGCCCTCGCGACCACGGCGCAGGCGCAGACCACCTGCAACAGTAGCATCTGCACCGTCCGCATAGCCCCGGACCGCCAGGTCGTGGACGGCTGCGGCGAGCACGCCACGCCGGGCCGCATGAAGATCATCTTCGAAAGCACCGACTCCAGCGTGACGCGGGCGAGCTTTCCGGTCGCCGGTTATTTAATCCAAGCTGCCAGTGAACACCGGCGGCCGTCGGCATTCTCCGACTGGGAGTGGCGGACTCAGCTCCTGAACGGCAACCGGTGGAGTGACCCCGCCAACAATCGGATCGGCTGGGCCGGCGGCGTGCTCGGCGAGAACATCATCGAGGTGCGCCCCAAGGCCGGCGCCCATGTCTGGAGCAACCGCAATCCCGCCAACCCCATTCAGGGCCCCGGCGAGCTGGTGGTGCAGACATTTGAGCTGCCCTCTGGAACGACAACTCCATACCGGGCTTCGGGCGAGGCTTACTTCCTGTTCATGGGCGGCACGGGCTGCGCGCGAGTCGGGCCGGGTGGCGAATTGCTCGGCGGCAACCAGTGACGCGGCCGGGACACGCGGCCGCCGGCTGGCCTGGCTGAGACCCCTACCGCGCCGCCCGGGACCCCGGCCTGACCCGGCCTGCGGGGGAGAGGAACCGCCAGGGGCCGCGCGGCGGCACGGCGCGGGCGCTGGGGGCGGCGTCGCGTGAGCGCCGCAGGATTTGCCCGCGCTGCGGCACATGCGCGATGGAGCGGGCGCACCGCGACCGGTCAGGACGCGCGGCTTCCGGATTTTCACCGGAAAGTTCCGGACATTCCAGACCGGGCCACTACCGGAAAGTGGAAGGGACCGGTGATCATCGCCATCGAAGAGGCGCAGCGGCTGCCCCGAGACAGAACCGCCAAGCACACGCTTTTCTGCCAGTTCATGAAAATGGGTGGACGAAACCGTCCCGGCGCGAAGCTACAGGCAAGGGCCCCGTCAACCATCGCCGGCGCCGAAGGGACTACGGGTTTCTCGGCCATCGGTATCGGAAAGCATATGGTTACGGAAATCTATCACTAAGGTCCAACCAGTGCGCTCACGATGGCACGCGCATCGGGACCTGACCAGTCCGCGCCTCCCTGGAGACGAGCCACTTCCTCCCCGTGCGCGTCCACGATCACGCTTACCGGAAGACCGAAAACTCCCATTTCGCGCGCAAGTGCCTGACCGGTGTCCCTGTAACGGGGTAGCGTCGTGACACCAACACTCTCGAAGAACCGACGGATCGCCGCCGGCCGGTCGCGGCCGGTCGCGACGGTGACAACCTGAAAGCGGTCACCGCCGAATTCGCGCTGCAACGCGTCAAGCGCGGGCATTTCCTCACGGCAGGGTGCGCACCAGGTGGCCCAGAAATTCAGCAGCAGGTGTCGCCCCCTGAACCTTTCAAGCGTCAGTTCCTTTCCGTCCTCATCCAGAAACGTGACGCCGGAAACCGGTTTTGGCTCGGCGTGTATGACCAGCCTCCGCATGTCTCCCTGCCGCAGGGTCTCCAGTCCCGAAATGTCGGCCACGCCAGTTCCGGCCACGCCGGTGTTTGCAGCGAGCGGCAGCGCTATGTAGAGAATGACTCGCTTGATCCAGTCCATGAAGATGCTCCCGGGAGGGTTGCAGATGTCCAAAGATACCCCGAACGCAATGTGGGGCGGCAGGTTTTCGGAAGGTCCCGACGCGGTCATGGGGGCGATAAACACTTCGATCGGATTCGACCGGCGACTTGCCGGCCATGACATACGTGGCTCCCGCGCCCACGCCGCGATGCTCGCCGCACGGGGCATAATCCCGCATAGCGACGCGCAGGCGATCCGGGAAGGCCTGCTCACGGTCTTGTCAGAAATCGAAAGCGGTGACTTCACCTTCTCGGCGGCTCTGGAAGACATCCACATGAATGTTGAGAGTCGGCTGAGGGAAATCATAGGAGGAGAACGGGCGGGGCGACTGCATACCGCCCGCTCGCGTAACGACCAGGTGGCCACCGACTTCCGGATGTGGGTGCGCGATCAGCTGGACGCGCTGGAGAGTGCACTCACCGGCCTGTCGCTTGCCCTGGTCTCGCAGGCCGAGGCGGGTGTCGACTGGGTGATGCCTGGCTTCACCCATCTCCAGGTCGCACAGCCGGTCACGTGGGGCCATCATATGCTGGCTTATGTCGAGATGTTCGCCCGGGACATGGGACGGTTCGCGGACGCGCGTAAGCGGATGAACGAATGCCCTCTTGGCGCGGCTGCCCTTGCGGGCACCTCCTTTCCCATTGACAGGAAAATGACGGCCGAGGCGCTGGGATTTGACCGGCCCAGCGCCAACTCCATCGACGCGGTCAGCGACAGGGATTTCGCGCTGGAATTCCTTTCGGCGGCATCGATCTGCGCGGTGCATCTCTCGCGTCTGGCCGAGGAGCTGGTGATCTGGTCCACGGCCCAGTTCCGCTTCGTGCAGATGTCGGACCGGTTCTCGACGGGCTCGTCAATCATGCCACAGAAGAAAAACCCCGACGCAGCCGAACTGGTCCGCGCGAAATCCGGACGCGTGCTTGGGGCAACGGTTTCCCTGTTCACCGTGATGAAGGGCCTTCCACTGACCTATTCGAAAGACATGCAGGAGGACAAGGAACAGGTCTTCGACGCGGCCGACTCGCTTATGCTCGCGATCGCGGCGATGGAGGGAATAGTGCGGGATATGAGCGTGAATGTGGTCGAACTGGAAGCCGCGGCGGCGGTCGGCCATTCCACCGCGACCGACCTCGCCGACTGGTTGGTCCGCGAGCGGGGCCTGCCGTTCCGGGACGCCCATCGCGTCACCGGTGCACTTGTGGCACTCGCCGAATCAAAACGATGTGGCCTGCGGGATCTTTCGGTCGAGGAGATGATGTCGGTATACGCAGATATTGACGAAGGTATCTTCGACGTATTGGAACCCCGAATGTCCGTGGCCAGCAGAACGAGCCTCGGCGGCACGGCACCCGAGCGGGTGCGGGAGGAGATCATGCGGTGGAAAGAGATTCTGGCATGAGGGCGTTGGTCACATGTGCCCTGTCCGCGCTAATCCTATGCTCATGCGGAGCCGATGGTCCTCCGGTACCCGTGCGCTCGGGCGACGTAGCGGCCATAGCGCCCCATGACGGCGCAGGCGGCGCGGAGCTTCCGGCCCGAAGATGGATCGGGCCGATACCACCCGGGACTTCTCCCGGCACCGGGTCCCCCACGTGTGCTGAATTGCGGTCGGTGTAAGGGCGCATATGGCCGGTCCACGAGGTCACTCGGTTCCGATGGCCATTACAGGATCCCGTCATCTGCACGAAATCCTGTCATCCGACCCAGAACATCGAGGCCCTGTTGGTTCCAGAAGTGCAGTAAGTCGATGAAGACCCAGTTTTCGGTGAGCCTGTCGGCCTCGCGCCGGTACATGTCGATCACGCGCATGTCGGATTCCTGGCTGTTGGCCGGCATCCCCATGAAACCACCCCCATGGCTGAGCGTCAGGTTCGGCCAGCCGAAGAAGCCGCCGAAATGGCCTTCTGAAATGCTTGCGATGTGCGCGTTGAACCGTCGCGTGCCGAAGGCTTTTCGGAACGGTCCCGAATGTTGACGGGCGTAACGCGGTATCGTGTAGGTCGCGCCGATGCCGGCAGGTCCCCACCAGATCATATCCTCGTTCCAGCTGCGGCGAAGCTCCTCGACCAAAGGCTCCGTTCGTCCGCCGCTCCAGCCGGCGATGTCCTGGATCATCGCGTCAATGGCGGCCTGGGTGGCCTCACCCTCCTCCGGTGGCTGCGGGTCGAAGAGCAGACCGTTATGGGTCATCGGGCCCGGCTGGATCAAGTGCGCACCGGTCTGCGGAGGGAATGGATCCATACCGGCCTGGATCATCAGATGCGGAATGTCGAAAAACATCGCGGTCTCGGCGATATGGTCTCCGTCCACCCGGTGGAATGCGGCGTATCTGAGCATCGCGATTTTTTCCGTGGCCCCAATCCCGAGCCACGCGGAGTCAAGAAGTCCCATCAGGTGGCCCATGGTTCCGACCCATACGGTCTGGCCGTCGTCGATCCGGTTATGGCCCGCGAAAAACAGGTCAAGACGCCGTTGCATCGAGGTGAGCGCGACTTTGAGTGGCGCCCAGAACCTTTCGGCCACCGGTTCCGGTCCACGGATTTCACCGAAAGGATGGAACCCTTTCCATATAAGGTCCCGGGCGCAATGGTCCGTCATGACCCGGGCGCAGTTGTCCGGGGCCGCCCTGTCGAGCGAATCGTAGAACATCCGGACGACGGATTTGGCGTCCTGAAGATCGGTCATGTGCGCGGGACTTCCCGAAGCCGCCCGAGAACGTCGAGTCCCTGCATGGCGAAGAAATGCGGTAGATCGATGAATATCCAGTTCTCGGCGAGCCTGTCCCCGTCACGCCGGTAGAGGTCGACAATCCTCATGTCGCCCGGACGGTCGCTGGCGGGCATGCCCATGAAACCACCGGTGGCGCGCATGGTCATGCTCGGCCAGCCGAAGAAGCCGCCGAAACAACCCTCGGCGAGCCGCGTGACATGGCCATTGTGCCGAATGAACTCAAGCCCCGCCTCGAACGGTTCGGTGTGGCCGCGCTGGTATCCCTTCAGGAAGGCGCTGGTGCCGATCCCGCCGGGCCCGAACCAGCACATATCGGGAACCCACCACCGCTCGAGGTGATTGATCGGTGATCTCGCGCCGAGCGCCACGAGTTCGTCGATCATTCCCGCGATCAGTTCCATGGTTTTCCGGCCCTCAGCCGGATCCTGTGGATCATGGAGCAGCCCGTCATGGGTGCGCGGGCCCGGGGTCAGGACCGCCGCACCGGTCTGCGGCGGAAACGGTCGCAGGCCTGTCTGGTGCATAAGCGAGACGAGATCGGTAAAGCAGGCCGTTTCGGCTATCCGGCCGCTCTCGATGCGATGGAAGTCCACGTATCGCAGAAACGCGATCCGGCGGCTTGGCGGCAGCCCGAGGAAGTCACCGTCCCAGAGACCCATGAGGTGGCCCATCTGGACAACCCAGAGACCGGAGGCCGCGGTCCGGCTCTCTCCGGCGAAAAAGATGTCGGGCCGGCGCTGGAGCGGACCCATGGCGCGTTTCAGCGGCACCAGGAAAGTCGCGGCAACCGCGTCCGCGCCCGTCCGCTCATCGAACGGGTGCGTTCCGCGCCACAGAATATCCGGAGCCGTATGGCGGGCAAAGGCTGCGGCTGCCCCGTCCGGTCCGGCGGCATCGATAGCCTGATAGTGATCGATCACCAGACGCTTCGCCACCTGAAGGGAATCAGTCATTGCCCATCCCCGCGATCCGCATCATCACGTCAAACTCGTTGAACAGTTGCCATTCCCGAACGATCCTTTCGTTTTCGACCCGCCATTGCGTGATACCCCAGATCTGGCAGTCGATGCCGGTAGGATCCCGATAGAGCGTTCCGCCCGTATGTGTCCCCTCGGCGCTCCAGCGCGTGCTGATCAACCATCCGTCATCCGGATTGCCCATCCAATAGACCTCATCGACCTGCAGCGCCAGGTCAGGGAACGCCGAGCGCAGTTCAGCCACGTAGGCGCGGTATGCTTCGGTCCCGACGGACTTTCGGTCGGTTGTCCCTTCGAACCGGAAGTCGTTTACGTAATGCGCCTCAACCGCCGGGCGATCACCGTTCCAGATGCTGTCGTGGACGTCGCGGGTGAAGGCATCTGGGTCAAAGCCATCGACCGGCTCGGTTTCCCGCAAAGGTCGGGCGGGTGCCGCGGCGGCGCGCAACCCCTCCCAGATTTCCTGGCTCCGAGGCCATCCCGGCGGAGGGTCGGCCGCGAGCCTCGCGGCTTCGTCCCAGATGTCGCGGCCGAGCTGCTTCAGCATCGCGGACGTGTTGTAGAGTACATGCTCGAGGAAGATATCGTTCCCGAGCGCCACGCAGTTGGCTATCGCGAGGACATTCACGCGGGCTCCTCCCGGAGGCCCGTAACGGCTCGGCCCGGTGTTGGTTCCGGCGATTCTGGTCAGGTGCGATGTATGAAAGCCCACCTTGTCGTCACCTGCCCAGATCACCTCTTCCGCGTCGAGGACTATGTCGGGAAAGGCACGTGTCGTATGCTGCGTGTCCGAGATGATCCTGACATTACCTGACTGCAGTCCATAATCGTCGTAAACCATTGAATTGGGCGAATAGCAGGCACCTATGTAGTCAATGTCGCGCGGCGCGTCGCGATGATCGGCGCTTTCCCAGATCCTATGGGTGATCCTGACGATATAGTCGACAATGTTTCGGTAGCCGTCGAAGCCGCGGAGGCTCTGGGCGGGACCGCGGTCCTCCGGTATGCGCACTTTCCGTCCATAGGTGTAGCGCCCGAGCGAAATGTCATGGTCGGTGGGCATGTGCCGGCGGGCAAGGGGTGTGGCCGGGTGATGGTCGCGTGACATCGTGTCTATCCTTTCACCGCTCCCGCAGTCAGGCCGCTGACGATCTGCCGCTGGAAAAAAAGGACGAGGAAAAACAGCGGCACTATGGCCGAGACCACCGCGGCGACCGCGAACATGACCTGGCCCTGCTGGCGGACGGTTCCAAGAAAGCCTGCGATGGTGGGTACCATGGTCTGGTTTTCCTGACTGAGCAGCATCGAGGTCACGGCAAAGTCGTTGTATGCGAGCAGGAAGCTGAACAGGCCGGTGGTTATGACCCCCGGCCACATCACCGGGATGATCACGTGGCGGAACGCCTGCAGCCGGGTGCATCCGTCGACCATCGCGCTTTCGTCCATATCCTTGGGTATGTTCAGGAAGAACGAATGCAGCATCCAAAGGGTGAAGGGCTGGTTGATCGCGACGAGAACGATGATCGCGGTGGACAGATGGCCCCAGAGACCCCACTGGAAGAACGGCAGCAGATAGCCCGAAACCAGCGTTATGTGCGGCATCGCCCGGCAAACGAGTGCGGCCATCAGAAGCCAGAACGCATAGCGGAAGCCCGAGCGGGCCAGGGCATAGCCGCCGAGGGTGCCGAAGGTCAGCGAGATGATCACGGTGCAGGCAACGACAACCAGGGTATTGAGCGCGTTTCTCCAGAAACTCTCCTGAACCCAGGCGCCGAAATAACCGTCTCCGGTGAAGGCGTCGCCCGTCTCGATCACGGTCCGCACGCCGTATATGGCGTAGCGCCAGTCAGCTTTCGAGAAAAAGTCGCTCTCGACCTTGAAGGAGCCCCAGACCGTCCAGACAAAGGGCCCCGCCGCGATCATCAGCCAAAACGCGACGAAAGCCGTAGCGAGGAAGGCGAGACCGGCCGGGCGGCGCCGTGCAGCGGATGCCATGGTTCACCGAACCTTTCTGTTGAAGTCGCGCCAGGTGCGGACCAGTACCGGAGACAGCAGGATCACGACCCCGAAAATGGTCAACATCGAGGTCGCCGCCGCGCTACCGAACAGCTGCACGTCTCCGCTGCGCAGGTCGTTGAAGATGATCCACGAAAGCGAGGTTGCCTTCGCGGATGCGGAGAATCCCACGATTGGTTCGAAAACCCGGAAATTATCCATCAGCTGCATGAGTGTGATGAAGACGACGAGCGGCATCATGTAGGGTACCACGACATGGCGTACCCGCTGCCAGCGCGAGGCGCCATCGATCTGCGCGGCCTCCAGTGTCTCGGTCGGAACCGTCTGAAGGCCGGCGTAGAAGACGATGAAGCTGAATGGCGCCGAATGCCAGATTCCGTAGACGATCAGCATTATCCAGGTGAGCGAGTGGGATGCCTTCAGTGACAGTTGGTCGTTATCGAAGATCAGCTGCAACGTCGCGCCAATGATTCCGTCGGCGTCGACCATCCAGAACAGGATGAGCGAACCGATGAGCGGTGTGACGATCATTGGCAGGAGCGAAACGAAAATCGTCGGACCCTTCACGATTCGGGGAAGGGCGTTCACGCCGAGGGCGATCGCCAGACCGAGAGCGATCACGAAGGGTGTCACGACCGCGGTATAGGTGAGCGTGAAGGCCAGCGCCTTGTAGAAAGGCAGGTTCATTAACCTGGATCCGAATTCGCTGAAACCAGACGACTCCCGCCATGCTTCCGCGACCTCGGCGAAGGCGAGGTGGCTGCGGTTGGTGTAGGTACCGAGTCCATTGAAACGACCCAGCGGACGTTCCGCGCGCAGCGCCGCCGTCGCCTCCCGGTCAACGGCCAGCGACGTTTCGCACTTGAAGGGAGTACAGTTCTCCACCTCGATCATCACCTGGTCGTGCTCGACGAAAAGGGACTGCAGCGCTGTTGATACGACCGGTAGCGCAATGAACAGTGACATCGCGGCGAGCGAGGGAAGTATGAACCAGAAAAAGGTTCTGTGCTTCACAATGGTGACCTGTCCATCAGGCTCCGCGGGTTTGGTGTCCCGCGGAGTGGTTTCACGTAAGCGGGGCCGGGTTTCCGGCCACGATGACTCGGTCTTCAGGCATTGACCTATTGCAGAAAACCCGACTCCTTGGCCGACGTGATGTAGGCGGCCTCGATGTCCGCGAGTGTTTGATCGGCACTCTCGCTGCCCTGCAGGAAATCAGGCAGTTCCGCGGAGAACGCGGAATGCAGGAGTCCCATGTATGGCAGCATCGGATAGGGTTGCGCGCCTGCAGTGGCGGTGGCGGATATGCCCTCGGCCGCGGGGCCGGGTCTGAACGCGTCCATCAACCAGACCGCTTTGTCGTTGTTGTCACCCTCCATGACCATCTCGTCGGAAATTCCGTGAACCATGGCGATGAAGGTCGCTTCAGCGTTCTCGTCGGAAATTTTCGTCGCGATGGTGAAGCCGTCCCACCACAGGCTCGAGGCCGGGGAACTGCCGCCGGCGACCGTCATCGCGCCCAGCGGAACGGTGTTGTCGATAACCTGGGCCGTTGAGCCCTCGTCGTCGAGCAACTGGCCCACGGACGATCCCCACATCTGCGCCATGGCCAGGTTGCCGGCTTCCCAGATCGGCGCCACCGTAGCGGTGTTGTAGGTCAGAAAATCCGGATTGGAGTATTCCGTAAGTGACTTGAGCATGTTGAGCGTCGCAACGCCGATTTCGTTACGGACATTCGGCTCGGCCGTGCCCGGCTTGAAGAACTGACCGCCGTGACCGAGGTACATGTTGACGAATTCCTCGCCGAGGTTCCAGTCGGACTTCGTAAGCATCGCGAAAGGATGTTCCATGATTCCGGCATCCCTAATCGCTTTCGCGGCGGCGAGCACCTCTTCATAGGTGGACGGGAGTCCGAGTCCCAGCTGCTGCAGGATGTCGTTTCGGACCACCAGGTGCTGGGCATTCGCCATGAAGGCAATGGCCATCACCTTTCCGTCGATGGTGATCAGCTGGTTTTTCTTTAGATGCTGGCCGTGTTTGGAGACCAGATCATCGAGCGGACGGATCAGCCCGTCATTCAGAAGCGGCACTATCGAGGAATTCGCCACTATCGCGGTGGTGTATTCCGCCGGATCGGCCGTCAACGCCGCCACCTGGATATCGCGGTGCTCCGCGGTATGGTTCGTCGAGAAAGTGACATCGCCGCCAGCGCATTCGGCGGCTTTGTCCACCACGGCACGAAGCGCCGGGAAATCGTTGGCCAGCACACTGATGTTGCCCGCTGCGATGCCGCAGTCAGCGTGGGCCGCACTACCGACCCAGATTGCGAAAGCGGTTCCAGCCGCCAGTCCCTTGATGATATCCATGGATTCCTTTCCTTTCATAGAACGTCCGAGTTTCACCTGCCACGCCATGCCAGGCGATGCGCGGAGGGCTCACCGTCCGTGCCGCCCCGCGCGGACCAGATCCTTGTGGAGGATAACGGGGCGCCTGCGGGCAATGCATCGGTCGGCGTGGTCCTGAATACGCTTGCAACCGTTAATAGGAAACCCGGATCTTTGGCAAGACCGCTCTTGAGCCCTGGCAGGAAGATGCCAACGGATATTGGACATGCGGTTCCGGATACAGGATACTTTCCGGCCCGGTCGGCCAGGCACGGAGCATGGGTCCGGCTGTGCATGGATCAGGATTCCGTTTGTCCGCCGATGATTTCCGGCCCGCTCGGTCACAGGATATCCGACATTTGGCGAGAGGGTTCCGGACCTTGGCGCCGTTCCATTCCGTCGTGGACAGGGAACGGACGGATCCGTTACAGGAGCGGGCTCGTGGCGGGTTGCCAGCCGGCATGTCGGTGTCCATATAGGTCCCGATGTTAAGGAGGATTGAATGGCGGACGACGTGTTCCCGGGCTGGCACGGCACAACCGTTATCGGCGTCAAGAAGGGCGGCGAGATCGTGATCGCCGGTGATGGACAGGTCAGTCTTGGCCAGACAGTGATCAAGGGAACGGCGCGCAAGGTGCGTCGGCTTTCGCCGGGCGGATATGACGTGCTCGTCGGGTTCGCCGGATCCACGGCGGATGCGTTCTCTCTGATGGAGCGGCTTGAGACCAAGCTTGAGGCGACGCCGGGACATCTCCAGCGCGCGGCGGTCGAACTGGCAAAGGACTGGAGGACCGACAAGTTTCTACAGAAACTAGAGGCGATGCTTATCGTCAGCGACGGTTGCGGGCTCTATGTGATTACCGGTGCGGGGGACGTGCTCGAGCCAGAGCATGACGTGACCGCCATCGGTTCCGGTGGAAATTACGCCCTTGCGGCGGCGCGGGCGCTGATGGACAGCGACTGCGGCGCTGAGGAGATCGCGCGTAGGGCGATGGCGATCGCGGCGGATATCTGCGTCTATACGAATGGCAACCTTACGGTGGAAAGGATCAGCGCTTGACCACATTGAAACCCAGCG
This sequence comes from Paracoccaceae bacterium, assembly GCA_965221405.1. Lineage (GTDB taxonomy): Bacteria > Pseudomonadota > Alphaproteobacteria > Rhodobacterales > Rhodobacteraceae > JAPOUP01. The sequence continues at coordinate 576,976 of CBDCSE010000002.1, forward strand.
AGATCGTCAGTGAGCTGGACCGGTTCATCATCGGCCAGAGGGATGCCAAGCGCGCCGTCGCGGTAGCGTTGCGCAACCGCTGGCGGCGCGAGCAGCTACCTGATTCGCTTCGTGAGGAAGTATTCCCGAAAAACATCCTGATGATCGGCCCCACCGGTGTGGGGAAGACCGAGATCAGTCGCAGGCTCGCGCGTCTCGCCAAAGCGCCGTTTCTGAAGGTTGAGGCAACTAAATTCACCGAGGTGGGCTATGTCGGGCGGGACGTGGAGCAGATCATGCGGGATTTGGTGGACGTCTCAATCGCGATGACCCGTGAGCGGATGCGCGAAGAGGTTCAGGCCGCCGCCCAGACCGCTGCCGAGGACCGCGTGATCGAGGTGATCGCCGGCGACGGCGCGCGGCCGGCGACGAAGGAGAAATTCCGGGAGAGACTTAGAAACGGGGACCTTGATGACGAGGTGATCGAGCTCGACGTCGCGGACAGTTCAAGTCCCATGCCAATGATGGAAATCCCGGGCCAGCCCGGCGCGAGCGTCGGCATGCTAAATCTTTCGGACATGTTCGGCAAGATGTTCGGCATGCGAACGGTATCGAGGTCGATGACGGTGGCGGAGAGCTATGAGGTACTGGTCAGCGAGGAGGCGGACAAGCTTCTCGACGACGAAACGGTGACCCGGGAGGCTCTGGACGCCGCAGAGCGGAACGGGATCGTTTTCCTCGACGAGATCGACAAGGTCTGCGCACGCCACGACCAGCGGGGTGGCGAGGTCAGCCGGGAAGGCGTGCAGCGGGACCTCCTGCCCCTGATCGAGGGAACCACGGTTTCGACGAAGCACGGGCCGGTGAAGACGGACCATGTTCTGTTCATCGCCTCGGGCGCCTTCCATATCGCGAAGCCATCGGATCTCCTTCCCGAGCTTCAGGGACGTCTGCCGATCCGGGTCGAGCTCAGGGCACTGACGGAGCAGGATTTCATACGTATCCTGACGGAGACGGACAATGCGTTGACGCTTCAGTATTCCGCGTTGATGGAGACCGAAGGCGTGACGCTTTCCTTTACCGACAGCGGCATCGCGGCGCTGGCGAAGATCGCCGCCGAAGTCAACCAGAGCGTGGAGAATATCGGAGCGCGGCGGCTTTACACGGTCATGGAGCGTGTGTTCGAGGAACTTTCGTTCGACGCGCCGGAACGGGCGGGCGACGAGGTGACGGTGGACGAGGTATTCGTGGAATCGAACCTCGGCGAGCTCGCTCGATCGATGGATGTCAGTCGCTATGTGCTCTAGGGCCGCCGGAGCCTGGCCTCTGTACGATCCGCCGGTCCAGCATGAGGAAATGGCGGAACCCATACCCGTGTCCGGCCCGTGGCGCCAGTGTCCTGGCGCAAGTCCGGATCCCCCTGCCCCACTCCGGTCGCCGCACGGCGCGCACCGGATGCGGGCCTACGCGGCATCGCCGACGGCTATTGGATCCAGCCGTCCCGCGTAACCGGTTCGATCACGCGATCCGTTTATGAGTGGTGGATCGTGTATATCGGTAGCACCCTCAGCGTCGCTGTGACCCTTCATAGCGACAAAGCCACTTCCCATAACGACAGGGTTTATGTATAGTTGGCCGATACCGGAAATCGGACGGATCGGAGCAGCAGTCATGGAACCGGAATGCCTCGAGCCGGAAGATCTCGAGAATTTGCTTCATAAGCTGGAGAGCCGGTACCACCTTGAAGTCTTCGAGAACATCTCAGAGAGTGCCATTTCACGGCTCCCTCTTGCCCAACGTCTCGCGATCATCGGCAACGCCTTGATATACCGTACCGATTTCGAGGGTTATGCGCTTGGCCGCAAACTCATCGCCCGGGCGGGAGACCTGACTCCGGAATGCTGACGGAACTCCAGTCCCGGGTGGCGCGGACCATGGCCGTAAACCGGTCGGAGGAGAGTTATTTCGCCGGTGGCGCTGTGCTCAATGAGCATACGGTGAGACTATCGGACGATCTTGATGTATTCACTGACGTCGACGGAATCATCCCGGATGTCGTAGATCTTGACTTAGGGGCGCTTCGGCGTGACGGTCTCAAAGTCACCGTCGATCTGGAGATTCACGGCCGCACCGAAGTGATGGTTAGGGAGGGTGCCAACGAAACTCGCGTGCGGTGGATGAGTGAAACCCGGATGCGGTTCTTCCCGCTGCAAGTGGATCCGCTTTGGGGCCTCCGTTTGCACATGTCCGATCTCGCGGTGAACAAGGTTCTGGCCGCATCGACCCGTCGCCAGACGCGCGATGTGCTTGACCTTGCACTGATCCGCCGGAATTTCTGCCCGCTCGGGCCGCTGTTTCTAGGGGCGTCCATCAAGATAGGATCACTTTCCCCTCTAGCGCTTCTGGACAATGCGCGGCAGAGGGCCGTGTCGGTGTCCAACATTGAAATGGGCGTTATGCGCGGATTGCCAGAGAACTGGAATGCCGCCACGGTGAAACGCTTCGTGCTTGAATGCCTCGACATGGCGGAGGAATTTCTCTTAGGCGTGCCGGAGGAAATACTCCGTGGACTTCCAGTCAATGCGGAGGGTGTTCCCGTCCAGCGGGTAGAGGCTATGGCCGACCTCCGCAAACTGAATGATGGTGGTGGCCGATTTCCCGATTTCGCGGACGCGGTATCGGCTTTCACCTGAGGGATCTCCGGTTTCAAAGACCCTCCCCGGAGGGAACTGTCCATTCCAGCCCTAACCCACCCCTGTGGATCACTCGGCGAGAGCCTAGGGATCTGGTTAGGATGAGTGACAGGAGCCTGCTGAAAGAAAGGATCGATGCGCGCATCCGGGCTCTGCAGGCCGGGCGCTTAACCGCCTCGATATAGCCTGTCGAAAGAGAGTCGCTCCCGGATTGCACTCATTCGGGGGGGACCAATTTGGCAACTGCCGCTGGGATTTCGTAAATACATAGGCAAAACATCTGGACTTACAATACATCTGATGTTAGATTGGCGCTAATGAGTGAGTTTCTCTATTACGACCTAAAGAATGCCGCTGGGGTCGCTCCAAGCCTCGCAACCCAGATCTGTCGTGAGCTCGGGCGACGGATCGTGGCGGGCCACCTGCGTGAAGGTGAGTTGATCGACGACGAAAACAGGCTCTGCGAGCGGTTTGGGGTCAGCAAATCAGTAATTCGAGAAGCCGTAAAGCTGCTGGTTGGCAAAGGCATGCTAGAGGTGCGGCGAGGCCACGGAACCCGGGTGCGTTGGCGGGCAAGCTGGAACCTTCTCGACGACGATGTACTTGCCTGGCACCAAGGAGTAGCGCCAAGGCCGGACTTTCTCGGTCAGCTTATGGATGTACGGCAGGTGATCGAACCAAACGCGGCTTCTTGGGCGGCGAGGTCTGCAACCGAAGCGCAGATTAATGCAATTTGCGAGGCACAAAGTAAGATGGAAGCGGCCCCTTCCGTACAGGACTTCGTGGTCGCCGATGCGCTGTTCCATAGGGCCGTGCTCCGCGCGGCGAATAACGAAGTGCTTATGGCGATGGAGGGGGTCATCTTTTCCTCGCTGCTCAGCTCAATCCGACTGACCAACGCGGACCCACGCGACAACAAGCGTTCCGCGCCGCTGCACCGCAAGGTGTTGAATGCCATCGAAGCACACGCTGAAGAAGCAGCGTCGAAAGCGATGAAAGAGCATCTCGAAGATACGCGCACACGCCTCGCCAGAACCATGCGCGGCACCGACAAAATGGGAGGCCACTGACTGTTGCGGGCTAGCCTTGAAAGCTCGAAAGAATCACGCGCCTGATTGGTGGTCAGGCTAGTGGTGGCGGTTCGCGCCAAGCCTGAAAACCGGATCGAACCGCCAGATCACCCTAGGAAAGGGAGCGTTCCACCAGACAATCCGGCTTTGCAAATGCCGGAATATCAAAGAGGAGAATAAAATGTTTCCCAAACTGACGAAAGGCCACCTGACCGGAACAATCGTAGCATCTGCGCTTACGGCGGCAGGGACCGCTACGGCAGCGGATATGGTTGCGTTGTTACTCCCGGGACAGGCGGCCCAGCGCCGCTTTGGAGAGGGACCGCTACGGCAGCGGATATGGTTGCGTTGTTACTGCCGGAGAATGTGAACCCACGCTGGGAACAGCAGGATGCGGCTGCATTCCTCGCAACCATGGCGCAGATCGCGCCAGATATCGAGGTTGAGGTGTTTAATGCGAATAACGACACCTCCACACAGCAGCGTCAGGCGGAACAAGCCCTGACCCAAGGTGCGAAAGTGCTTGTGGTGATCCCTATCGATGGCGAAAGCTCAGCCATCATAGCCGACACCGCAGCGGATGAAGACGTACCGACGATCGCTTATGACCGCATGATCAACTCGACTAACACGACTTTCTGGGTTCAGGCCGATCTAGAGGGTATGGGCTACGATCAAGCGATGCATGTGATCGAGAACACAAACGACGGAGACACTCTGGTACTTCTGAAAGGCGCGCCCACTGATCCAAATGCCGCTGTCATCCATAACGGACAGATTCGTGCACTTCAGGCACTGTTCGATAGCGGTGAACGGATACTGGGTTACGAAAATTGGACTCCAGGCTGGGATCCAGCGATTGCGCGCCGCTCCATGGACCAGGCGCTAACGCAGCTCAGCAACAATGTACAGGGCGTGGTTTCCTCCAATGACGGCAACGCGGGCGCCGCCATTGCTGCAATGGAGGAACAGGGCATGGCCGGCACCGTCCCGGTCTCGGGCCTCGACTGCACCGTGCAGGCACAGCAACTGATGTTGCTCGGCAAGCAGACGCAGTGTGGCTGGCGCCCGCTCGCCGACATGGCCGATGCCGCCGCAAAGGTAACGGTACGCCTTGTAAACGGCGAGGACTTCTCGGATCTCGCACCGCAAACCGTCGTGAACGGCGTAGGGGCGGAAGTGGCTTATGTCCCGGTCGGTTCCTACTCGGCAGTGGGTGCCGAGGGTGTCGCCTATGTGATCGAAAACGATCCCTCAATCACCAAGGAAATGGTTTGCCAAGGCGAAGCCGCGGCGACTGACTTCTGCCAGTAGCAGGACCATCGATGGGATCAGAACAAAGCCAGTTGGGGCAGACTGCCCCATTGGCACATCTAAGCGTTCGTGGTATCCACAAGCGCTTCGGAGGCGTCAATGCGTTGCGTGGTGTGGACTTTGAAGTCGCTCGCGGCGAAGTGATGGCGCTGGTCGGGGACAATGGCGCCGGCAAGTCAACGCTTATGAAAGTGCTCGCTGGAGCTTACGTCGCCGACGATGGACAGTTTTTCCTTGACGGGAACCGCGTCAACATTGCTAACCCGAACGATGCCGCCGATCTGGGAATTCAGATCGTCTACCAAGATCTCGCGCTTTGCGAGAATCTTGATGTCGCCGCAAACCTGTCGCTCGGGGCTGAACCCGTAAAGCTGGGCTGGTCACTCGTTCCCCGAATTCTCCGGCCGCTGGATGAACTTGCGATGGAGGTTAAGGCGCGGGACGCATTCGACAAACTGGAGGTCCGGACAATGCAGTCGATGCGCACAAAAGTTGGCGGCCTGTCCGGTGGACAGCGACAGGCCATCGCAATCGCCCGCGCGGTCGGTGCGGACAGCACCGTCGTCATGCTCGATGAACCCACCGCGGCCCTCGGTGTGGTCCAGACCCGGCAGGTGCTGGAAGTGGTCAGACGTCTGCGCGCAACGGATCACGCAGTCGTCTATATTTCCCATAATATGCGTGACATCTTCGAGGTTGCTGACCGAATTTGCGTTCTTCGTCACGGTGGTAATGTTGCGACATACCGACGTATCGAGACAAGTCCTGACGAAATTGTTGTAGCTATGACACGCGGTCAGGCCACCGATGCGGCTTGACGGAAGGAATTCTCTCCTCGAGAGATTCAGGGCCATGCGCCAGACCCGTATCGGGTCATTCGTGCCAGTATTGCTGGCATTGACGGCAATCTGGGCCTGGTTCGGAGTTGCGCTGCCGCTCTGGAATTTGCTGTCAGGCGATGCCGAGAGTTTTCGCGTGATCTTTCTTAGCCCGCGCAACATCTACAATCTGTTCATGCAGTCGGCGCTAATCGCAACGCTAGCTGTAGGTATCACAACCGTACTCCTCCTGGGCGAAATCGACCTGTCCGCAGCTGCGACCGCTGGGGTGTGTGCGGCACTTCTGGGTGTGATGGTGCTGGCAGGTATACCTGGATGGCTCGCCTGCCTGATCGTGATGGCCATCGGCATCGTTATGGGGGCCGCACAAGGCCTGCTTGTAGCCTATATCGGCATTCCCTCTTTCGTTGTCACGCTCGCGGGGTTGATAGGCTATCAGGGCCTGATGCAGAAAATCCTGCCAACCGGGAACCTGAACGTAGGCGATCCGTTTGTTCGCGGAATCACCCGCGTGCTGATCCCGGATCTCTGGGGACTGGCGCTTGGGTTTCTCTGCATACTTCTCTTCGCCGTCGCGAGCCTACGCGAGCACGCTCGACGCCGCGCCCTTGACTTGGAAGTTGAACCATCACTTGCTCTTTGGGCGCAATTTCTGGCCTTTGGCACCATCTTGATTGCCGTGATCTTGACCCTCAACGCCTACCATTCCTTGCCACTCCTTTTGATCATGCTCGTCGGAATCACCGCGCTCCTCGGCTGGGTTACCACGTCCACACCATTCGGGCGCTCGCTCTTTGCCGTTGGTGGCAACGCGGAAAGCGCACGCCGTGCCGGCTTCAATGTCAACCGTATCCGAGTAGCTGCATTCGGCATTGTTGGGCTTATGGCAGCCATAGGCGGTATCTTCGGTGCCTCACGATTTGGATCGGTGTCCTACACCGCCTTTGCGGGCGGCTCGCTCCTCCTAGAAGCTATCGGAGCGGCAGTCATTGGAGGAACCTCCCTCTTTGGCGGGCGCGGCTCGGTCTGGAACGCGATACTCGGAGCACTGGTGATCGGGTCGCTGGGCAACGGACTGGATCTGACCGGTGCCAGCGCCGCAGACAAGTTAATGGTCTCAGGCGCGATCCTGATCCTTGCCGTTGCGATAGACGCGCTGTCGAGAACTGATAGCGGCGTAACGCACTAGGAGCTCGAAATGGCCGAAAATCCCATTTCGCAGGAGAGGCATCTGTTGTTGAACGAGATCCTTGATCAATTGATCCCGGGCAACCACGGAAAGAGCATTCCCGGTGCCGGTGAGATCGGTATCGCCGACCACCTTAACCGTCTGGCTAAGGAAAGACCCGAATTTTACGTCGCGCTGAGACGGCTACTGGCCCTAGCTGAAGGGTTGGAAGGCGGTATGGATCCCGCCAATATTCGCAAGCTTGAGCGAGCGATGCCAAGAGAATTCATCGAGGTTCTCACCGAAACATATAAGGGATATTACAGCCTCCCGCATATGCGCACCAAGGTTGGGGTCAATACGCAACCGGTACATCCGAAGGGATATGAGGTTGCGCAAGAAAGCGCGGAACTTCTTGACGGTCTCACAGAGCCCGTCCGCGCCCGAGGACCAATCTACCGCGACCCACGCAATGTCGGAGGTGGCTGAATATGGCGCACGATCCCGTTGACGTTCTGATCGTAGGTGCCGGCGCCTCGGGTGCGGCAATTGCCTGGTCGCTTCTTGAGACGCGCATGCGGATTTTGTGTCTGGAACAGGGCGATCACCTGCGCGAAAGTGATTTCCCTTCGCGACGTGAAGATTACGAGCTGGCCCGCTATGCGGAGTTTTCCTGCGACCCAAATGTCCGGGGCCTGCCACAAGATTACCCGGTAAACTCGGAGGATAGCTGCATAACACCGGTGAACTGGAACGGTGTGGGAGGATCTACAATCAACTTCCTGGGCCACTGGCCACGAATGAAGCCCTCGGACTTTCGCACGAAATCGCTGGACGGGGTAGGCGCTGACTGGCCGGTCGATTACCATGTCCTGGCTCCATTCTATCACATTAATGACGCCAATACAGGCGTGTCAGGCCTGGGAGGCAATCCCGCTTACCCAGATTACTCTCCGCCTTTGCCCCCCATTCCCATCGGCAGACTAGGTCAGACACTCGCAAAGGGATTCAACAGACTCGGCTGGCATTGGTGGCCCTCGGACGCCGCGATACTCAGCCGCGACCACGATGGGCGTCAACAATGCGTCAATGCCGGGACGTGTGACCTGGGCTGTGCGGCCGGGGCCAAGGGCGGTACAAACTTCACGTACTGGCCATTGCTTGAACGCGCAGGCGTTGAATTGCGAACCAACGCACGGGTAGAGAAAATCCTTATCAACGAGAAAAGCGGTCTTGCCCGGAGCGTCCTCTACCACGGCGCCGATGGGCAACTACATGAACAACAGGCTGAAATCGTCATCATGGCCTGTAACGGTATCGGGACACCGCGCTTGCTCCTGCATTCGACGTCGCCACTTTTTCGTGACGGTCTCGCAAACCGTTCAGGACTGGTTGGCAAGAACCTGATGTTCCACCCACTGACGGGTGTCGCCGGTGTCTTTGATGAACCAATGAAAGGGCACGAGGGCCCTATGGCGTGTTCGATCGTCAGCCAGGAATTCTATGAAACCGATCCCACTCGCGGCTTTGTGCGTGGATATGGCCTGCATTCCGGTCGCTCCACCACGCCGATGACCTATGCACTCGGTGGCTTCGGTATCGACAATCCGATTCCTTGGGGCGCCGAGCACCGAGAGATCATGGACAATGTCTATCCCAATCTTGCCGGACTGACCGTCGTCACGGAGGATCTTCCCGAGGCGCACAATTGTGTCACGCTGGATCCGGATCTAGTCGACAGCGATGGAATTCCCGCGCCAAGGATACACTATCGGTTGAACGACAACACACGTGCGATGCTCAGGCATGGTGAAGACCGCGCCAGAGAAGCGCTGCTGGCGGCAGGAGCCAAGCGGATTCTGCCGAATGACAGCGACAAGGTCTGGTGGCGCGCCGGCTGGCACCAGATGGGCACCTGCCGAATGGGTAACGATCCTGACACCTCGGTTGTCAACTCTTGGGGACGATCCCGCGACGTGAGGAATCTCTTCATCGTCGATGGATCGATATTCGTGACTGCGGGTGCAGTTAATCCGACCTCCACAATCCAAGCGCTTGCTCTCTATATCGGCGACCGGATCAAGACCAATATCACGAATCTCTTCGAGTGAGGTAGCACATGGAATTTCCGCCCAGAACAGGACATTCTGGCAAGCCCTCTGATGGCCTGAAAAGGAAGGTGAGCGCGGATTCAGTCTCGGGAGGATTCGTCGGGATCGCCGTTAAGGGAGCCGCCGGCCATGTATATTTGAATAACCCGGTCTGCGGTGGGTCCATCCTACTGGCGCATCAAGGCCGTTTTGGCAAGGGCCAGGTGCAGGAGGTGCGCTGTTCGCTTGGATACGATGAGGTGATTACATGAGGATTACCCGTGTAGTCAGCCACGTATTGCAATATGATCTGCCAGAGGAATTGGGATTTTCCCAACAATTCTACGCATGCCGGAGCGCCCATCTAGTCAAGGTCGAGACCGACGAGGGGGTTACCGGTTGGGGCGAGTGTTTCGGCCCCGGCAATGTCGCGCTCGCAAATAAAGGAATCGTCGAGAAGGTGATCCAGCCAATCATACTGGGTCATGACCCGATTGACCGGGACGTACTCTGGCACAAGGTCTACAATCTCCTGCGCGATCATGGACAGAAGGGGATGCCGCTGCAGGCGCTCTCGGGAGTAGACATCGCGCTCTGGGACATAGCGGGCAAGGTTGCCGGTCTGCCACTGCACCAGTTGATCGGCGGTGCCCATCGAACCCGAATCCCTGCCTATGGCTACGGCATGATGCTCAAGCATGAAAGTCTAGAAGACCACATCATGCGGTTTGGTGACGAAGCCGCCAGCATCCTCGACATGGGATTTCGCGCCACCAAGATGAAGGTTGGATTGGGCCCAGGACGAGATGTGAAGCTGTGCGAAGCTGTCGCTGCAAGCGTCGCGGGTAAGGGACGATTCATGGTTGATGCAAACCGCTGCTACACCACGTCGGATGCTTTCTATGTAGGCCGCGCACTGGAGGAATTCGGAGCTTACTGGTTTGAAGAGCCGGTCGCTCCCGAGGACCTTGACGGCTACCGGGAACTACGGGCCGGGCTCAAGGTCAATATCTCGGGTGGCGAGGCCGAGTTCAACCGATGGGGCTGGCGGCAGATACTCGAGAACCGCGGCCTCGACATTGCCCAGCCGGAGGTCTGCGCTTTGGGAGGCATCAGCGAATATCTGCGTGTTTTGGCGCTAGCGCATGCGCATTTCACTCCGGTCGTAAATCACGTCTGGGGTTCAGCCATCGCCGTGGCCACAAATTTGCAGCTGCTTGCCGCAATGCCCGCCTTGCCCGGGGCGCTCAACCCCTGTGAGCCGATGTTGGAGTTCGACACCACTCACAACCTGTTCCAGGACCAATTGTTGACTGAGCCGCTGAATATCCTAGGCCAAGTCAAATCAGGGGATGGTTATGTCAGCGTACCTCGCCAGCCAGGCATCGGCGTGGAGCCCGATTCGGACTTCATCCGCCGCTTTGAAGTCAGCTACTGAACCCCGTACCGGACTCATGCCACCTCTAGACGGAACTTCAGGGGGAACAAAAGGGGGCCGAACACGCGCAGGCCATTGACCCTGCAACAGATTTCCGGAGCCGGGCGACGCACCCCTGAAGAACGAATGGGGGCGGTACATCGACAGCAACGGCAACCGCCTCAACCCGTGATAGATCGAAACGAACTGACTACCGAGCGCGGACACTGAACGGCGCTTGATCGCAACCGCCGTCCCTTTGCCGGGGCGGCGGTTTTCGTTTGCCTAACCTTTCGCTGCGTAGAGCGCTTTGCGGAACTTCAAGGGCCGCGACATACGCGTACCGAGGGATCATCGCGGAACCGCGGTGACGGCGCAACCTCGGCAAGACAGGCAAGGGACCTTCGTCGATCACGGACTGACCCGCTTACGAGTGTCTACTGTTTCATGCAAGCGATAGGCAGCGATCACGCTTCTGGGTTTGAAGAGCGTGGCGGTTCAAATTGAGTGTTGTGTTGCCGCACATTACGTTTTACCATTTGGTCAAAATTATGGCGGGAATGCTGGATGATAGACCTGCTGCTACGCTCGGCGAACTTGCCTGACGGGCACGGACCGATCGACATCGCCGTCAAGGACGGCCGCATTGCTGAAATGTCCCGGGAGATCCAGGCCGACGCGACCACCGTGATCGACGCAACCGACCGCTTGGTGGCGCCGCCTTTTGTCGATCCGCACTTCCACATGGACGCGACGCTAAGCGTTGGGCAGCCGCGCCTCAACGAATCAGGAACGCTATTGGAGGGGATCGCCCTGTGGGGCGAGCTGAAACCGCTCCTGACCCCCGAGGCCGTCATGGACCGGGCCTTGCGGTACTGTGATCTGGCCGTCACACAAGGGCTTCTGTCGATACGCAGCCACGTGGACGTGTCCACAACGCCGATGGTCTGCGTCGAGGCGCTGCTGGAGGTAAAAAAACGCGTCGCCCCCTATGTCGACCTGCAGCTGGTCGCCTTCCCCCAGGACGGGCTATATCGCGCAGTCGGCGCTGAGGAAAACCTGATCCGTGCGCTCGACATGGGCGTCGACGTTGTCGGTGGTATCCCGCATTTTGAGCGCACCATGAAGGATGGTGCGCGATCGGTGAAACGGCTTTGTCAGATCGCGGCGGACAGGGATCTTCATGTGGACCTGCACTGTGACGAAAGCGATGATCCAATGTCGCGTCATGTCGAGACGCTGGCGGCGGAAACCACACGGCTGGGGCTCGGTGGCCGCGTTGTGGCGAGCCACGTCACCGCAATGCACTCGTACGACAATTATTACGCGACGAAGCTGATCCCGCTGATCGCCGAATCGGGCATGCACGTGGTTTCGAACCCGCTTATCAACATCACGTTGCAAGGGCGGTCGGACACCTATCCGAAGCGGCGCGGCCTGACCCGTGTGCCGGAGCTTCTTGCGGCGGGCGTAAACGTGGCATTTGGGCAGGACTGCACCATGGACCCATGGTACCCGTTGGGTTCCGCCGACATGCTGGAAGTCGCCCATATGGGAATTCACGCCGTCCCGATGACCTCGCGGGCGGCGATGGCCTGGGCCTTCGACAGCGTGACGCTCGGGGGCGCGGCGGCCATGGGCCTGCCGGATCCAACCCTGCGGGAGGGCGGGCCGGCCAGCATGGTGGTGCTTCAGGCCCGCGATCGGATCGAAGCCATCCGACTGCGCGCCACCCGCCTTGCAGTGATCCGCGAAGGTCGCGTGCTGTCACAAATGCCTCCGCGCCGCGCCGTACTGTCGCTTAAAGGGCGGCCATCCACGCTAGATCCGGCGGACTATGCGCCCCCGGAAAAGAGATCAAGCCAACCAGGTCAGAAAGAAAGGACATTGCCATGACCATCACAACCACCCGCCGTACATTGATGGCAGGGGCCGCCGCCACGCTGGCGCTTCCCGCCTATTTCCGCCGTGCGAATGCGCACGCCGCACTTCGCGTTGCCGGCGTGCATGCCAGCCCAGTCGAGAACGCCTGGAACAGCCGCGTTCACCTTGCCATGCAGGAAGCCGCCAATGCGGGCCTGATCGAATACGCGTTTTCTGAAAGTGTCACGGCTACCGACTATCCCAGGGCCATGCGCGAATACGCGGAAGCGGGAATGCAGTTGATCTGGGGCGAGTCCTACGCAGTCGAGCGTGAGGCCCGTGAAGTGGCTGCCGACTATGCCGATACGGCGTTCCTCATGGGATCCTCGGGCGGGCCGCAGGGCGGCAATTTTGGCGTATTCGGCACCCGAAACCACGAGGCAGCCTATCTCGCCGGTATGCTCGCCGGTGCCATGTCCGAGAGCAACGTCTACGGCTCGGTCGGCGGCTATCCGATTCCCGAGGTGAATCTGTTGATCAACGCCTTCCGAATGGGGGTCAGCGAGGTGAATCCCGACGCGACATTCCTTAATGGCTTCATCGGTGCCTGGTTCGACCCGGCACGTGCGCAGGAAGCGGCGATTGCCCAGATCGATGCCGGTGCCGACATCCTTTTTGGCGAGCGGATTGGGACGGCGGACGGAGCGCAGGCGCGCGGCGTAAAGGCCATTGGTAGTCTGATCGACTACACCCCGCGCTATCCCGACACGGTCTTCGCCAACGCGATCTGGAATTACGGACCCACCATCGCTGCGGTCGTGGCCGATGTGCAGGCAGGCAAACAGGTGGGGCGCGACTACACCGGGTACTCTTTTATGGCCCATGGCGGCAACGAACTTGTCTACGTGGCCGACATGGTGCCGACGGACGCCGTTCCGGATATGGAGGCCAGGAGGGAAATGATCGAGGCCGGCGATTTCGAGGTTCCCATCGATCCCGCCGAGCCGGCCTGAGAAGCTTCAGGCGCGTGGCGGATGCAACGGCGCTGGCAGAAGCGATTGCGGCGGGCGTGGTCAGCCCGCAGGCAGTCGTGGACGCCACATATGGCGCGGCCGAGGCGCGTGAGGATCTCGGTGCAGTCGTCGCCTTGCTTCCCAAGTGCGTGGCCGCGCGAACGGTCAGGGAGGGTGTAGCTACGGGTGGCCCCTTCGCTGGCGTCCCAATGCTGGCCAAGGACCTCGGCGCCCCGGCGGCCGATCTACGGCAGGGCCTGGGGTCTGAGGCGCTGCGACTGCGACTGCCCGCGACAGATCGGGAGAGCGAGGGTCGTCTGACACGTGCGTTCCGGGCCGGTGGATTGGCGCCCATCGGTCTTTCGACCGTCCCTGAGTTTGGCTTCGCACTCAGTTCCGAACCTCCATGTGGGCCCGTTGCGCACAATCCGTTCGATACTGATCGAACGCCCGGCGGGTCGTCCGGCGGGGCTGCGGCAGCAGTGGCTGGCGGGATCGTTTCAGTCGCTCATGCCACCGATGCGGCAGGCTCCCTCCGTGTGCCGGCCGCGGCATGCGGGCTCTGGGGGCTGAAATCCTCACGTGGGGCGGCGGTGTCCGGACCGATCTTTGCAAACCACCTGATGGGCATCGCATCCGAAGGGGTGCTGGCCCGGTCGCTCCGGGATGTCGCGGCGGCTTACGCGCTGACACGCTCGACAACGGCCGAGGCCCGGCTGCCGGAAGCGCCGGTGATCGGGCTAGCAATCCCGTCAGAGTGCGGATCGGGCGAGGCTGGCGCCGCCTTGCTCGTTTCGGACCATCTGGCTGATGCAGGATGCGAGATCGTGGACATAAAGGCACCGGAGACGTTGGGGCAAGATGTCCACCGCCTGATCGGAGAGATTCTTGCGATCGCACTCTCCGCCGTTCTGGATTCGGCTGATGTCCCTGATGCCGAGATCAGCCCTCTCGCCGCCACCAGCCGGGCGCGGGGTCGCGCGATGTCAGGGACCCAGGTTTTCGCCATGACCAACCGGCTTGCGGAACTTTCAGACGCCACGCATACCGCGCTTCTGTCGCGATGCGATGCGGTTCTGATGCCTGTCCTGTCCGGTCCTCCGCCCCGAATAGGGCACTTTCCCACAGACCATGCAGACCTTGACGGGCATCTGGAACGGATGGAGGTCATGGCGCCCTGCGCGGCGCTCGCCAATCTTGCGGGACTTCCGGCTTTGGCCATCCCGGCGGCCATGTCGGATAGCCTCCCGCGCGGGGTGCAAATCATCGGGCCGCCGCATTCCGACCGTGCGCTCCTGACCCTTGTCTCGCGGATCGTCCCGGCTCTGCCACGGATCCTCTATCCTTTTCCCGTTGCGGGGATGCCGGAATGAGCACAGTGCTGCGCCTCGACCGGATCACCAAACGCTTTGGCGGCGTGACAGCCAATGACGACGTGACCCTGGAGCTTAAGGAAGGCGAGATTCTCGCGCTTCTGGGAGAAAACGGCGCCGGCAAGACAACGTTGATGAACATCCTTTTTGGCCACTACGCCGCCGATGGGGGCACGGTGAAGGTCTTCGGGAAAACGCTGCCGCCGGGCCACCCGCGCGCCGCCATCAAGGCTGGCGTCGGCATGGTGCACCAGCATTTCACGCTCGCCGGCAACCTGAGCGTCCTTGACAACGTTATGCTGGGATCGGAATCATTGTTGCGCGTCAGGAGCCGCCGTGAGGAGGGCCGTGCCCGGCTGCTTGCGCTCTCGGAGCAATTTGGCCTGACAGTCGACCCCGACGCCCGCGTGTCGGGTCTGTCAGTGGGAGAACGCCAGCGTGTCGAAATCCTGAAGGCGCTTTATCGCGACGCGCGCATCCTGATTCTGGACGAGCCCACCGCCGTCCTTACCTAACCCGAGGCATACCGCCTGTTCGATACCCTGCGACACATGACCCGACAGGGCCTGTCGATCATCTTCATCAGTCACAAGCTAAACGAGGTCATGGCCACATCCGACCGGATAGCCGTCCTTCGAGAAGGCCGGAAAGCGGCCGAACGGACGACCGTCGGGACCTCGCCCGATGAACTGGCCGAACTCATGGTCGGAAGTCGGGTGACACGACCCAGACGGGAGGCCCATGCAATTGGTGCACCACTGCTGGTGGCCGAGGACGTGACGGTTCGTCTCGACGGCAAGCCTGTCCTGAAAGGTGTGTCCTTCGCGGCACACGCTGGCGAGATCCTTGGCATTGTCGGGGTTTCCGGCAACGGACAGGTGGCGCTTGGGGCCCTCCTGTCGGGTGTCGCGGCACCAGAGACTGGGCGGCTCACGCTGGAGGGGCGTGAGATCGGCGGGCAGGGGCCGCGCGCCTTTGTCGCCGAGGGGGTTGGGCGCATCCCAGAGGACCGCCACGCGGAGGGGGTTGTGGGAGAGTTGTCAGTCTGGGAAAACGGCGTTCTGGAACGTCTGGCAACCCCCAGGTTTTCCTCCCGCGGCTTCATTAGGCGCGGCGTGGCGCAGGGCCATGCTGCGGATCTCATCAAGCGGTTCGACATTCGCGGCGCCACACCTGAAATGCGTATCCGACTACTCTCGGGCGGCAATATACAGAAGCTGATCCTCGGCCGCGTGTTGGCTGCAGCGCCAAAGGTCATCATCGCCAATCAGCCCACACGCGGCCTTGATGAAGGTGCTATAGCCGCTGTGCATAACGAACTCCTGTCCGCGCGGGCGGCGGGCGCGGCGACAATCCTTGTATCGGAAGACCTTGAAGAGGCCATGGGCCTGTCCGATCGGCTGCAGGCCATCGTCGGCGGACGCCTGTCGCAACCTGTGGCAGCGGAGAGGGCCGACTCCCGCCTCCTCGGCCTGATGATGGCAGGTGTATGGGAAGAGCTTGACAATGCGGCTTGAAAGACGCGCAAGCGTGCCTTGGACACTGGCGGTGTCCGCGCCGTTCGCTGCCATCGCGGCGGCCCTGGCTCTCTCTGCCGCGCTGATCCTTGCTGCCGGGGCAAACCCGCTTTTGGCCTACGTTGAGATGCTGCGCGGATCACTGGGCTCCCGCCTCGCAGTGACGGAGACCCTGACCCGCGCTGTCCCTCTCATGCTGACCGGTTTAGCGGTCGCCGTCGCCTTTCGCTCGCGTTTCTGGAACATCGGGGGAGAAGGGCAGTTCTACCTCGGCGCACTGGTCGTGGCCTGGGTGGGCCATGACCTGATCTCGGGTCTGCCTTCAGCGATAGGGATCACCGTCCTGATCGCCGTCGGCATGATGGCAGGTGCGCTCCTGCTGAGCGGCCCGGCCTACCTGCGGTTACGGTTCGGCGTGGACGAAGTTGTCACGACGCTTCTGATGAATTTCGTCGTCATCCTGTTCGTGGGCCTGATGATCGAGGGACCGCTGCGCGATCCACTGGCGTTCGGCTGGCCACAATCGGTGCCAGTGGACATGGCATACCGCCTGCCAGACCTGATCCCGAACACGCGGCTTCATATGGGTCTTCCGATCGCCTTGGCCATGGCGGGTACCGTCTGGCTGGTTCTCGCGCGAACCGTCTTTGGGACGGAGGCGCGGGCGGTGGGTTTCAACGCGCGCGCTGCGGGATTCGCAGGTGTTTCCCTTCCACGAACGATCATCGGCGTGGCCCTTCTGTCAGGCGGTCTGGCGGGGCTGGCTGGAGTTATAGAGGTCACGGGTGTGACGGGCGGCGTGACTACCACCATGTCACCTGGCTTCGGCTATGCGGGCATTGTCGTGGCGATGCTGGCCGCGCTGCACCCGGCTGGAGTTGTTGCCGCCGCTGTTTTTGTTGCCACGATCTTCGTTGGAGCGGACGCGATGAGTCGAGCTACAGGCGTGCCGTCCTTCATCGCCGATGTTATCGTGGCCCTGGCGCTGCTGACGATGCTGGTCGCGCTCCTCTTCAGCACCTACAGGATCCGCCGATGATCGATGCGCTCGATCTCCTGTTCAATGCGAGCCTCTGGGCGGCGGTTCTTCGCATCGCCACTCCGCTTATCTTCGGAGTGCTGGGTGCGCTTCTGTGCGAGCGGTCAGGTGTCCTGAACCTAGGGATTGAGGGAATCATGACCATGGGCGCGATGAGCGGCTGGCTCTCGGTGTTCCTCGGCGCGGATCTCTGGACAGGTCTCCTGATCGCAGCGGCGGCGGGGGCACTCATTGGGCTGCTGCATGCGCTCCTGACCGTGCCGCTTGGCTTGTCGCAGCATGTGTCAGGTCTTGGCATAACGCTCTTTGCCTCAGCGTTGGCCTATTACCTCTACCGCCTGATCGTGACCGTGGGGGAATCTCCCCCGACGATCGATCCCTTCCGTCCGCTCGATATCCCGATCCTGTCGGATCTCCCGTTCCTCGGTCCCGTCCTTTTCGCGCAGGCAGCGCCCACCTACCTCGCACTCATTGCCGTGGCGGTCATGGCATACGTGCTGGCCCAAACGCCACTTGGCCTCGCGATCCGTATGACCGGGGAGAACCCCCACACGGTGGAGTCCCAGGGGCTTGATCCGGCGCTCATCCGCATCGGCTGCGTCATGGCGGGTTCCGCGCTCATGGCCTTGGGTGGCGCGTTCCTGACAACAGCGGCTTTCAACAGTTTTTTCCCGGAAATGGTGCAGGGACGAGGCTGGATCTGCATCGCCCTCGTGGTCTTCTCATCCTGGCGACCGGGAAAAGCGCTTCTTGGCGCCCTGCTCTTCGCATTTTTTGATGCCTACCAGTTGCGCCTGCAGACTGTCGTGGATGGCGTCCCCTACCAGCTGTTTCTCATGGCACCCTATCTCCTGTCCATCGTCGCACTCATTCTGGTGGCCCGTCACGCGCGGGTACCGGCGGCGTTGATGACCCCCTATAGAAGGGGAGAGCGCTAGGATCGGGTCATGTCGCGGCGACCGGACCGGTGACGAGGTGAATCACCGCCGTGAAGGTCTCGTCCACAGATCCCTCGTAGCGCGTCACGATTGCCCGGAACTCCCTGCGCCTCGGGAAGGTTCTGACCGGATGCCGGCACTTGCGGGCTCACCGGTCGCGCTCCCCAGGCCACCGTCCGGTCCGCCGCCCGGCGCTCACCATCTCCGTGCCGCATCTCACCAGATCCCCGGACAGGTCAAGTCAGGGGATGGCTATGTCCGCGCACCTTACCTGCCTGGCATCGGCGTGGATCTCGATTCGGACCTCATCCGCCGCCTTGATGTCAGCTACCGAACCCCCTAAACGGACTCATGCCACATCGGGCTCCTATCGTGGATACCCGAGGGAAGCCCAACTGTTTGCCGCAATTGGCTGCAGGTCGTGATTCTTGCGCGACTGCGCTAGCGTTGGCTGAATGCAGCCTGTTCAATATGCTGGCCTGGATATTTCATGAATTCTCGAACCAACTGGCTTCTGGTGTGGCTGCTCTGGGCGGCGGGATTGGGCGCGGGCGCTCAATACGGCAAACTGAGCGTTACCTTCCACCGGCTTTCAGAGATCTATCCGGACGCGGATGCGTCGCTCGGCTTCGCGGTGTCCCTCGTCGGCTTCCTTGGGATCCTGCTCGGGGTCGTCGCAGGTGTATTCGTGGCGCGGGCCGGCTATCGCCGATCGGTGCTGGCCGCGCTTGCCGTCGGGGCCGCCATGTCAGTGCTTCAGGCCACCTTTCCCCCGATGACGGTTTTCCTTGCAAGCCGCGTCCTGGAAGGTGCCGCCCACCTCGCGATAGTGGTTGCCGCACCGACCCTGATCGCCCAGAACAGCGCCTCAGGGGACAGCGGCCACACACTGACACTTTGGAGTACCTTCTTTGGCGTTTCCTTCGCGGTTCTGGCCTGGGCCGGTCTACCGTTCGCAGAATCGTTCGGTCTTGAGGCGTTGATGTTGGCGCACGCGGTGTTTATGGTGACTGTCGCCCTGGCGCTTCTGGCATTGCCGCCGCCATTGGAATCTGTAACCCGAACGCCGCGTCTGGCCGAACTGGCGCTCGCGCACCGCCGGATTTACTCTTCCGCACGGATCGCCGCACCCGCGTTTGGCTGGTTTTCCTACACATTCTGCTACGTTGGTATCCTGACAGTGCTCCCGCTCTTCCTGCCGGAAGGTGGACGTATCGTCATCCTCGGGGCAATGCCACTGGTTTCGATCCTGTCATCCATGACGCTCGGCATTCTGCTGCTGCGCCTGATTGAGGCCGTATCGGTCATCGTGACCGGATTCGCCGTTTGTGCGGCGGCGGCATTGTCGATTGCGGCCTTTCCGGGCTCAACGCTTCCCCTCCTCGCGCTCGGCGTCGGATTCGGGCTTGTGCAGGGCGCTACATTCGCTTCTGTTCCGCAGCTTAACGAGACGTCAGTTGATCGCGCCCTCGCTAATGGCGGCTTGGCACAGGTCGGCAATCTCGGTAACACGGTCGGGACGCCGGTTATGCTGGCGACGATAGGACCATTCGGTTACGGAGGCCTGATGCTTTCGCTGTTCCTCGTGTTCTGCACGGGCGCGGCGATCCATCTGGCCCTTCGTGCGGTTCGCCGAATTTCGTAGTGGATTTTGGAGGTGTGTTCCGGGCCTCCCGGATGACGGCCTGACGGCCCGGTCTGTTCCGTTCATTGGCCAGCCGGCAAAGGGGTACTTCATGGCGGAGATGAAAAAGATTGAGGTACGCGGGGCGCGCGAGCACAATCTGAGGTCCATTGATGTGGATATTCCCCGGGACGAGCTGGTTGTCATCACCGGTCTGTCCGGGTCCGGCAAATCATCGCTCGCATTCGACACGATCTATGCGGAAGGGCAGCGGCGTTACGTCGAATCGCTCTCGGCTTACGCGCGGCAGTTTCTTGACATGATGGAAAAGCCGGATGTCGACCAGATCACGGGTCTGAGCCCCGCGATTTCGATAGAGCAGAAGACGACCTCCAAAAACCCACGGTCCACGGTCGGCACGGTCACGGAAATCTATGATTACATGAGACTGCTCTTCGCCCGGGTCGGAACGCCATACTCACCCGCCACCGGCCTGCCTATCGAAGCGCAGCAGGTGCAGGATATGGTCGAGGCGGTGATGGCATTGACCGAGGGCACGCGCGGTTACCTTCTCGCCCCGATCGTGCGCGACCGGAAAGGCGAATACCGCAGGGAATTTCTTGAGCTTCGCAAACAGGGCTTCGCACGCGCCAAGGTCGACGGGGAATTCCATGACCTTGACGAGCCGCCAAAACTTGACAAAAAGTACCGCCACGACATCGACGTTGTCGTGGACCGGATTGTCGTACGCGACGGGATCGAGACCCGGCTCGCGGACTCCTTACGTACCGCGCTTGATCTGGCGGACGGAATAGCAGTTCTCGAAACGGCACCAACGGAAGGGGAGCCTGAGCGAATTACCTTCAGCGAGAATTTCGCCTGCCCGGTGTCCGGGTTCACCATTCCGGAGATCGAGCCGCGGCTCTTCAGTTTCAACGCACCGTTCGGCGCCTGTCCCGAATGCGATGGGTTGGGTGTGGAGCTGTTCTTTGACGAGCGGCTGGTGGTCCCGGACCATGGAATCACGCTCGCCGACGGTGCGCTGGCACCGTGGCGGAAGGGAAAATCTCCATATCTGCTACAGACGATCGATGCGATTTCCCGCCATTATGGCTTCGACAAGACATTGCAATGGAAAGATCTTCCCGAGAATGTGCGCAAGGTGTTCCTATACGGCTCCGGCAAGGAGGAAATACGGTTCCGCTATGATGACGGTGGGCGGGTCTATCAGGTGAGCCGGGCATTCGAGGGTGTCATTCCCAACATGGAAAGGCGCTACCGCGAGACGGATTCGAACTGGATCCGAGAGGAGTTCGAGCGTTACCAGAACAACCGACCGTGCGGCGCATGCAACGGCTTCCGGTTGCGGGAGGAAGCGCTTGCGGTCAGGATCGGGGATAGGCATGTCGGTGACGTCGTCAGAATGTCGATCGGTGAGGCGTTCGCGTGGATAGAGGCCGTGCCCTCTTCACTAACCGAGCAGCAAAATGAGATCGGGCGGGCGGTTCTGAAGGAAATCCGTGAACGGCTCGGGTTTCTCAGGAATGTCGGTCTGGAATACCTGACGCTCTCCCGCAGCGCGGGAACACTTTCCGGTGGCGAGAGCCAGCGAATAAGGCTCGCAAGCCAGATCGGCAGTGGACTGACGGGCGTTCTCTACGTTCTCGATGAGCCTTCGATCGGACTTCACCAACGGGACAACGGCCGGCTTCTCGATACGCTCAAGAACCTACGCGACCAGGGAAACACCGTCATCGTGGTCGAGCATGACGAGGAGGCGATAAGGGTAGCCGATCAGGTCATTGACATCGGGCCGGGCGCGGGTGCGCACGGAGGGCGCGTCGTGGCCCAGGGCTCACCGGGCGAGGTCGCAGCCAACAACTCGTCGATCACCGGTCAGTACCTGGCCGGTCTTCGCGCGGTTCCCGTCCCGGCCCACCGCCGTAACGGGAATGGCAAGACACTCGCTGTCGTTGGCGCGACCGGTAACAACCTCAAGTCAATGACCGCGACATTCCCGCTGGGAAGTTTCA
This sequence comes from Paracoccaceae bacterium, assembly GCA_965221405.1. Lineage (GTDB taxonomy): Bacteria > Pseudomonadota > Alphaproteobacteria > Rhodobacterales > Rhodobacteraceae > JAPOUP01. Next base: position 598,946 of record CBDCSE010000002.1, read on the forward strand.
TCTGCGTCTCTGGCGTCTCCGGCGGTGGCAAGTCGACGCTGGTCATCGAAACGCTGTTCAGGACGGCATCGATGCGTCTGAACGGTACCCGGCAGACACCCGCGCCATGTGAGACGATTCGGGGGCTGGAGCATCTCGACAAGGTGATCGACATTGATCAGCGTCCGATCGGCCGCACGCCGCGATCGAACCCAGCGACCTATACAGGTGCCTTCACCCCGATCCGGGACTGGTTTTGCGGACTTCCCGAGGCGAGGACCCGCGGTTACAAACCGGGACGGTTCAGTTTCAACGTCAAGGGCGGCCGCTGTGAAGCCTGCCAGGGTGACGGCGTGATCAAGATCGAGATGCACTTCCTTCCGGATGTGTACGTAACCTGCGAGACCTGCAACGGCGCCAGGTACAACCGCGAGACTCTCGAGGTCAGGTTCAAGGGAAGGTCAATCGCCGATATACTTGATATGACGGTCGAGGAGGCGCGCGGGTTCTTCAAGGCGGTACCGGGGATCCGCGAGAAAATGGATGCGCTGAACCGTGTGGGTCTCGGCTACATAAAGGTCGGTCAGCAGGCAACCACCCTTTCCGGGGGCGAGGCGCAGAGGGTCAAGCTGTCAAAGGAGCTGGCCCGACGTTCGACAGGCCGGACATTGTACATACTTGATGAACCGACGACAGGTCTGCATTTCGAGGACGTACGCAAGCTTCTGGAAGTTCTGCATGAACTCGTCGACCAGGGCAATACGGTCATCGTGATCGAACATAACCTGGATGTTATCAAGACAGCCGACTGGATTATCGATGTCGGGCCCGAAGGGGGTGATGGTGGTGGGCAGATCGTGTGCGAAGGCACGCCGGAAAATGTCGCCGAACATCCTGCAAGCCATACGGGGCGTTACCTGAGACGGATTCTCGCATCGGCCGGAGACCGTGTCGCAGCCGAGTGATCGATCTCGATGGGAGGGATGCCTGACGCGTTGTCAGCGGGATTACGCGATCAAGCGAACCGGCTGAAGCCATTGAACCCGATGCGTCATCGTGACGATCACTCCGCCGCGCGCAATGGAGTCGGAGCGCCGCCGGGCCCGCCATCGGATTCCTCGGTAGACGCCGCGACGAACCGCCGCTCTTCGGCCCCACCCGTCTCCCAGACGATTTCGGGCGTTTCCATCTGGCGTATGGTCTGTTTCAGCGCCCAGTCCCGAGCCACCCGGCTGCCACGGGGCATGGATAGCCATGCAAGAAATCGTGCCAGCGCGTTTGCGTAAGTGACGATCCAGACGCGGAGCGCGAGCATCGAAGGTGTGTACAGCAAAGTCAGGACTGTTGCCGTACCGAGGCCGAAAACCACAGCGGTGGCCAGTTGTTTCCACCAGAGCGCGGTGGGTGAGTCGATCGTATAGCCACCGTTGATGAAGTCCAGGGAAACACCGAACATCATCGGTGTCAGTCCCGCCATCGTCGTGATCGTGGTCATCAGAACGGGCCTGATACGCACCTCCGCGGTCCGGATGATCGCCTCGATGCCCGGCATATATCGTCTATATTCCTGGTACGTATCTATCAGAACGATGTTGTTGTTGACCACGATTCCAGCCAGCGCCACGATTCCGGTTCCCGTCATGACTGTCGAGAACGGCTGCTGCATCACCAGCATTCCGATCAGCACTCCGGTGGTCGACATAACGACCGCGAGAAGGACCAGGACCGAGTTATAGAAGCTGTTGAACTGCGCCAGAAGAATAACGAACATCAGGCCCAGCGCTCCTGCGAACGCGTTCATCAGGAACGTCTGGCTTTCGACCTCATCTTCCCGGTTTCCCGACCATTCCGCCCTGACCCCATATGGAAAAGGTCCTGTCTCAAGCCACTCTGTCAAGGTGGCGACGCGTTCCGCGCCATTGACCGGAACAAGCCGCAAAGTCTGTTCGGCAAGCCCGGAGGTGATTTCCCGCGGGCCGAGATCGCTCCGATATGTGTCGTTCCCGTCATCCGCCTCCATGTCCGATTGATACGCGAATCCCACGGTTTCCCCGGATGCGGCATCGACGATTTTCCGCAGGCCCGGAGTGACGTTGGCCCTGACGTCAAAATACCGTTCCTGATTGGAACGTTCGATTTCGTCCAGTTTCTGGACAGGTCTGCGGGTTATTAGATTCGACAGCGGTACGTACCCGTCGCTTGTCTTTACCTTCAGGTTGTCGAGTGTCGCGAGTAACCGATAGTCGTCGGGAAGGCGGACGCGGATTTCGATCTCCTCATCGGAGGAGTCGACACGCATCGTGTCAAGCAGAATTCCGTGTGTCACCAGCCGCACCATGGCACCCACCGTCGCGACATTGGTGCCGAAAAGGCCGGCCTTCTCGACATCGACATCAATCTGCCAGTCAATGCCCGGTAGGGGTAGCGAGTCGTCAATGTCGACAAGTCCTTCGGTTTCGGAGAATTTCTCCAGAGTGATTTCCACCGCTGTACGCAACGCATCGAAGTCATTGCTTCTCAGCCGAAGATGAACCGGTTTCCCGACTGGCGGGCCACTCTCCGCTTTCTGGATTTCCGTCCTGATGCCCGGGATCTCCGCCAGGCGTGCCTCAAGGTCATCCAGGATCCGGTTTCCGTCATATTCCTCGGCTATGTTCGCGGTCTCGAAGAATCCGAAAAGCAACGGATCGCCGGCCACGCGGGGGCGGTCCTCCCAGCGTATGAGTTCGATCTGTACCTGGCCAATGGCGTCGCCCGGCGGAACGGTGTTCTGCGCATTCCGGCTCATTTCGTTATCGCCGGCGGAAGCGAAGGCGCTATCGATGCCGGGCGTGGCGAGGATGATCTCCTCCACCTCCCGGACGAGGGCATCTTTCTCGGCGAGCGACAGATTGCCACGGGCACGGACATAGACAGTCGCCTGTTCCGGTTCCGTGTCAACGAAAAACTCGATGCCGAGATTGTTCTGGGTATAATGGCTGAAGGTCGCCACGATCACGCCGATAACAACGCAGATCGTAACTATGGGCATGATCGGGTTGCCAACGATGAACCTTATGAACCCGCCGAACAATGTTCGGCGGCGGCCCGCGCGGATGCGGTTTCGGGTACGTGTGATCCGAACCGAGCCTATGGTTACGGCCGTCAGGGCAGCTCCGGCAAGAAACAGAACGACCCCAGGCAGATAGGCAAGCGGCCCACCTGAACCCCCAACCTGCATTCCGGTGAGGTACCCTGGGTTGAGCAGCTGCATCGCGCCGAGGAAGACGACATATACGGACACCGCCACGAGAGCCGCCCGCATCCCCCAGAAGGGTATCGCCTTGCGCAACGCCCGCGACATCTCGTCAATGCGGCGGTCGAGGCGTCCTGCGACGCCGCCCATCACGGGAAGGTATATCAGCGCGACGACCAGGGACGCCGAGAGCACGAAGATCAGCGTCACCGGCAGCATTCCCATAAACTCACCCGAGACACCCGGCCAGAACAGCATCGGAAGGAACGCGCAGAGGGTCGTGGCGGTCGAACTGACAACAGGCCAGAACATTCGTTTGGCGGCATCCACGTAAGCATGCATTGGTCCCGAACCTTCGGAGATCCGCCTGTCGGCGTATTCCACGACGACGATCGCACCATCCACCAGCATTCCCACCGCAAGTATCAGACCGAATAGAACCATACCTGAGATAGCGACACCCATGGCCGCAAGAAAGACGAAGCATAGCAGGAAGGATGTCGGAATCGCGAAGCCAACAAGCAGTGCGGCGCGGGTGCCGAGCGTTGCGATAACGACGATCATGACCAGTGCGACCGCGGTCAGTACCGAGGATTCGAGTTGATTGATCATAGAGGCGATGACAAAACCCTGATTGGACATACGGACCTCGACCGCCTTCTGCAGTTCAGCAGGCCATGTCTGACGCACCGCCTCTATCTCATCACGAACGAGCTGTGCCGTCTCGATCAGGTTGAAGCCCCTACGGTTGAATACGTAAAGCGCCACTGCGTTGACGCCGTTGTGTCGGGCGATGCCTTTCCGGTCTTCGAAGTTGAGGCGGATGTCGGCGAGCTGTCCCAGTTTGACCACACTGTCACCCTCCACCTTCACAGGGAGTTCGTAGACGTCCCTGTAATCCTCGTAGGTGGCTGGGATCTTCACGCTGAACGCGCCCTGATCGCTCTCGACCTCACCGGCCGCGATCAGCTGGTTGTTGTTGGTGACGACATTGATGAGCTCTCCCCCCGTGACATTGTAGGCTTCGAGCAGAAGGGGATCGATCACCACTTCAAGCATCTCGTTGCGGTGTCCGACGAGGGCGGCTTCCATAACCGGTTCCAGGCTTTCAAGCCTGTCCTGGAGCTCCTTGCCCAGGCGAAGCAGGGTACGTTCCGGAACGGCTCCTGTATTGACCAGCATGACCCAGAAATCAGCGAAGACGATTTCGTTGATCGAATACTTCTGCGCACCTTGTGGCAGGATGGACTCGGCTTTGTCCATCCGGTCGCGGACATCGGCGATCGTCTGCGCCTTGTCCCATCCGAACTCGAACTCGAGCGCGATACCCGCATAGCCTTCTGAGGCTATGGCGTTCATATCCGTGAGGCCATTCAGGTCGGAGAGTTGCGTTTCCATCGGCTGGATCAGTAGCCTCTCGCTGTCCTCCGCCGAAATACCCGGCAATTCCACCGAAACGAAAATGACGGGAATGTCGATTTCGGGTTGGTCTTCCTTGGGAAGAAAACCGTAAGACACGACGCCCGCGATCAGCGAGATCACAATGAAGGCCAGGACCATCCGCGCCCGGCTCGCCGCCCAATCAACGATGGCTTTCATTGTCCGTCCTCCTGGTACGTCGGGATGACCGGGACACCATCGGTCACGAATTCCTGACCAACGACGATGACATTCGCCGCCTCATCGAGACCCCCGACAAACACCCCGTCCGGGCTATCGCGGAGTATGGTGACCGGGTAGAAACTCGCGGTGAGCCGATCATTGACGAGGCGCACCCCGAGTGCCCCGTCATCGTTAAGGGTAAGCGCTGACTGCGGGACGAGGTGCGCTCTGCGTGCGCCGACCTCAATGGCGATTTCAGCTGTCTGGCCGTCACGTATGGCCAGATCGGGATTCGGTACCGTTGCCTCGATCCTGAAGGTTCGTGTTCGCGGATCAGCTGAACGCGAGAGGAACGTCACCCGCCCGGCTATGTCGAGGCCTGTCGCGAGCTTTGCTCCGGCGCGGGAGCCTGGCCTGATCCTGTCTATGTCGGTTTCAACGACAAAACCGACAAGTTTGATGGGATCCAGCTGGATCACGGTCGCGCAGTGTCCGCCTGGCTGTAGCAGTGAACCAAGTTCGGCGGTATCCGATTCCAGCAATCCCGCGAACGGCGCACGGATCTCCAGCCGCTCTATATCCATCCTGACGGACGCGACGTTGGCTTCCTCCGTCTGCACGCCTGCCTTGGCGCTTTTGAGCTGTGACTGTGCGGCCTTCACGCCAGCGTGGGCGGCGTCGGCGGCCGCCTCGGCCGCGACCACGCGGGATTCCGAGGCGAATCCACCCCGTGCGAGGCTCGAAGCCGCGTTCAGGTTCAGGGTCGCTTCCGCAAGGCGCGACTCGGCTTCACTTACCCTTGCCTCCGCTTCCGGCAGTCTTGACCTGGCCTCTGCCAGCGCCGCCTCCGCTCCAGCCAGAGAAACCTGCCGTATACCGGGGTCAATCTTGCAGAGAATTTCTCCCGCCTCAACCGAAGCGCCTTTGCGCAGCGGTTCGGAAATCACCGTGCCTGCGGTTTCCGCGCGTACTTCCACCTGCCGATTGGCCTCAGTGAGTCCACTGATCACCACAGCCTGTGGGATGGTGCGTTCCGATGACCTTATGGCAACCACGGATACCGGTCTTATGGCCGTCTCCTCCGGCGGCGGCGCACCGGTGGCTCCCGTGGCATCCGTTGGAACGTCTTCCGACGAAATCGCTTTGACCGCCTCCCTTTCGAAGACCAGCATGTACAGACCGGCTGAAACCAGAAGTGCGGTCAGTATTGGAAGCAGACGCATTGTCGATCCGGGATTCTGTTTCGGGCGTGGCACGAGCCACCCATCGCCAGATAACCCCAGTTCACCGGGATGCCAAGTTTACCGTGGACGTCCCGGTTATGTCGGGCGCGACCGGCACGCCTGCCATGAAAGGAGCTCCGCCGGGTGATGTTCCCGTTTTGGACCGACGGGTTATGGCTCCATCATTGTGGGGCGACGATGGCCTGCGCCGCCTGCGATCCGAAGGCCGGTCTTACGGCGACGCCCTGAGGATTCCACATTGACAGCACCATGCACCGCGAGGACGCCGCCAATCACGACAGCGACAGTGCCGACTGTCCATCGGCGCATCAACGCAGGGTGACCGAATTGTCGATCACCGCGATGGCCATCGTCCCGATCCTGAAATTCGTATGCCATCATCGATCCGGCCAATCTGATTGCGGAGCGATGGTCGCTCGTGAAGCCAAATGATCGCCTCGCGAAATCTTGATATTCCCGTTTCCGTCCAGCGCGTGCCGCCGCGGCATTATGATTCGCGGGTGCGGGCAAGCCTGTCCGTTTCGCCGGAGGAACGCTGGCCGGTTGCCGTTGTTCGGAAACGGGGAGCGCACCGCGACGCCGGAGATCGTGATCAAGCCGTATTCACCCGTATGAATCCCCGGTTTCGAATTCGATCGCAGCCTGATCATCACCCGCTATGGCCCGCTCGAAAGCGGCCAGCCGCTTGTAGATCGAGATAAGCTCAACGATTGTGGTCCACGACATAACCAGAAACTGGAACGACGACTCGACCCGTCCGAAAGCCCGCAGGATCTGCTGCATGACCCCAAGAGTGAACCCGGCACCGATGATCGTGGGGCCGAGCGCGATGTAGGGCAGGATCGCACCGGCCTGCAGGTACGAGTAACGCACGACGTTAAAGTAAAGATAGTTGAGATAGAGCCTGAAGTAATTCTTCCGCACGTTCGCGAAAAGTTCAACCAATGTCGGCGGCCGCGCACGATCCGCGTTGTCCTCACCGAGCACGAGTTCCTTACGGAACGCGGCCTCGACACGCTGGTTCCGAAACTCGAGCCCCGGAAGCCGCCAGCCGGCAAGCGCGAGAATGGTCGTGCCGAAGATTGACCAAAGGATCGCAACGAATACCAGGGCCTGGGGCACTTCGCCGACAATGGGCAGTGCTTTCACGAAAGACGAGAGCCCCCATAGGATGGGCAGGAAAGCCAGAAGCGTCATCACCGCGTCGATAAGGCGCGAACCAAGTGACTCCATGATCCTTGCGAACAGCATGGTGTCTTCCTGGATGCGCTGGGACGCGCCTTCGATGTGGCGCACTTTCGGCCACAACGAAACGTAGTAATCGTTCATCGCCGTGCGCCACCGAAAGACGTAGTGCGACGTGAAGAACGCGACAACCACGGCAGTGATGATGAACACCATCGCGATTTTAAGAAAGGTGACCAGCTGCGTGTAGTAATCTCCCGCGCTGACGGAATTCGGCTCCGCCAGCGCCTGCTGAATGGTATCGTAAAATGTGCCGAACCATTCATTTATCATCACGTCCAGCTGCACCTGGAACCATGTCGCGAAGACGATCAGGGCTGAGCCCGCCACTGACCAACGCGCCCAGCGATGACGGGAGTAGCGGAGCCAGAACGCCGAGAAAGACACGTAGCAGACCGCCGTGTACTCATAGAGCCAGACGCGGCCCGCATCCCATCCAAACAGGACCGCGACGCCAAGCGGATCCTCCCAGCCGCTGAATGCCAGATGCCAGAGAACGATGCACAGGACAGCCCATACAATAGCCGAGATGAGAAAGAGTTTCGGGTTCGGGAAGAATGAGTGGAACATGATTGCGGTCTTCTACTGGGATTTTCCGGAACGCGCCCGCTTAGCGAGCGAGACGAGGCGCGGGCGCAGTTCCTCTGCACCGTTCAGCGGTGGGTCAAACCAGACACGGGCGACGTCGTCCCCGGAAATCAGATCAAGCCCCTCCAGATCAATGCACGCAAGCGTCCATGTTCCGGACGGGCGGCCGGTACATCCACCTGCGTATAACGTTATCGCGTCGGCATGGTCATCATTCATGTGCTCGACCGCTTCGCGCTCGATCTCCTGGAGCTTCGGGTCAACCGGAGTCAGGAGATCGTCGCCGGTCATTTGGTAAGCCTTTCCAAAACCCTGATTGAAGGCACCGCCCTCCATTGCCAGACTCCAGAAGGAAAAATCGCCGAAATCAACGTATAGCTCCGCTTTGGGGTGGCGCGCCAGATAGCGCCGCCGGATACGGATGCGGTCCCCGTCCGCGACAGGGTGCGCACGACCAAAGACCGTAATGCGTGGATGCGCCAATGGATCGCCCTTCCCGGGCTCGCCAAGCAGGACAGAGGCATATGGGTTTCTCTCAAGGGCGCTGAAATGGCCCGAAAGACGTGAGATCAGGAATACGGGGGCACCGGAACTGTCACTTGCCACGGAAATCCGGCTCGCCATGGGGATGCCGGCGGCGGGATTGACCGTCGCCAAGGCTCCGTGGCGGGCGGTTCGCAGGAAAGTCTTCGCCGCACGCCGAACGGCTGCATCAACGGGCCGGAGCACATCCATCTTCGTCAATACCGCATCCCATAGCTGTTACGCCGCCACAAACCGGAACGTTGTTCCGAACGTTCGCGGGCGATCTTCGATCCACCCACTTTCACCCAAACCGACGCCTCGATCAAGAGTCCCTGCCGCCAGCGACCGCCGCCACATTCGCCCGCCAGGCATACCGCGTCCTTTCCACACGGCGTGAGTGCTTCGAGCAGGTTTCATGCGGTTCAGTCCATCCGGTCCCTTTCGCCATGCTGGCGATACGCGGACGAAACCCGCTGCCCGGAAGATGAAGATAGTGCACCCGCTCGAGCAGGACTTTCCCACGCTTTTTTTCGGCCCGTTCCGGTCGCCGGAAGCGGCCGGAAGGCCGTGTTCCGGGCGGATTCCGGCGGCTTTCCGGCGGCGCCGGGACGCGGCGGGCTCAGGGCAGCGATGGTCTCGCCGCGGTCCAGCTGCATGCGCCGCCGGGTTTCGGCGAGGCTCCCGGCCTGGCAGCGGCCGGAACCGCTTCCGGGCACCGTCGGCGACGCGCTTTAAGGAGTGGGACTGAAGCCGCGCCGTCACGCATTGTCCCGCTCCCGGTCCGGAGCCACTCCATCGAAGAGCAGAAGCCCGTCCGCCTCCAGCCAGACGCAGAGGCCGCGGAAGGCCCTGCGCCTCACGTGATAGGATTACAGCTTCCCGGACGCGGCCCTCTGCCAGACCGTCCTGCGCGGGACACCAAGGCGCCGCATCGCCTACCGGAGCGGAACGAACCCCTCCGGCGGGTCGAGACGGAACCTGCCGCGGACGTCGGTGCGCGTCCCGGGACGGCTCGCCATGCGGGCGAGCTTCAGGAACGGCCTGCGCCTCGCCGGAAAGGAGACCGGAACCCTGTTCATGAGACAGGCCGGCGCGGTCAGGAACTCCGTCGCCAGGATCATGACCGGGCTGTCGCGCCTGCGCAACGCGCATATCGGCTTCGTGTTCCAGGCCTTCCATCTGCTGCCACGTCTGACGGCGGCGGAGAATGCCTGCGTGCCCCTGATCTACCGGGGCATGATCTACCGGGGCATGATCTACCGGGGCATGGGGCGCCGGGAGGCGCTGCGGCGGGTGCGCACGGTTCTGGAACAGGTCGGCATGGGCGACCGCCTGGATCACAGGCCGGACCAGCTGTCGGGCGGTCAGAAGCAGCGGGTGGCGATTGCGCACGCGCTGGTGGGAGAGCCGGCGCTGCTGCTCGCCGACGAGCCAACGGGGGCGCTGGATGCCGACACCGCCGACGAGGTGATGGGGCTGCTGCTGCAACTGAACGCCGAGCAGGGGGGGTGACGGTGCTGATCATCACCCACGACCCCGCCGTGGCGCGCCAGTGCGTGCGGCGGGTGCGCATCGATGGCGGGCGGCTCCGCGAGCAGGCGGGGTGATGGGCACGCTTTCGATCCTGGGCGCCAATGTGCGGCAGGCGGTCGACAGCCTGACCCGGGCGCGGCTGCGTTCGATCCTCGGCCTGATCGGGATCATGATCGGGATCTCCTCGGTGGTCGCGATGGTCTCGCTGGGCGAGATCGCCCGGGACCGGGCGCGCCGGCAATTCGAGACCCTCGGCACGGACGTTCTGCTGATCCGCCCGCCCTATGGAGGGCGCGCCAGGGACATTCCCACCGCCGCCGCGCTCGGGATGGCGGAGGCGCTGCCCACGATCGCCCTGGCGGCGCCCAGAATCTCCGGGAACGAGCAATTCCGCCATGCCGGCAAGACGGTCGGACAGGGCAGCGTCCAGGCCGTCACGGCCGCCTTTGCGAGCATCAACCAGCTGTCCCTGCAGACGGGCCGGTTCGTCTCGCAGCTCGACGTCGACCGCCGTTTCTGCGTCGTCGGCGCCATGGTTGCGGACAAGATGCGGGCGGGGCGGAACGGATCGTGGGCGAGACCCTCGAGGTCGGCGCGCTGCTCTTCACCGTCGTGGGCGTGCTGGCGCCGCGGGCGGAGACCTACGCCCTGCCTCTGCATGTAGATGCCGACCGGTCGATATTCGTGTCGATCGGGGCGGCGCACCGGGTGACCCGCGAGCCGAAGATCGATGTCGTCGTCGCCCGCGCGGCAGAGGGTGTGGACCACCGCACCGCGGTCGCGGACGCGCGCTCCTATTTCGAGAGCCACGTGTCCGATCTCGAAATCGTCGCCGCCGAGGAACTGATCGCCCAGATGGAGACGCAGATGGGGATCTTCACCCTGCTGCTGGGCGCGGTCGGCAGCATCTCGCTGATCGTCGGCGGGATCGGGATCATGAACATCATGCTGGTCTCGGTTGCCGAACGGCGCCGCGAGATCGCCATCCGCCGCGCGCTCGGCGCCCGCCGGCGCGACATCCAGAGCCAGTTTCTGATCGAATCGGTCATCCTGACCCTGGTCGGCGGCCTGTTCGGCGTCGTGCTGGGCCTGGTCGCGACCTGGGTGGCGGCGCGCTTCCTCCTCGGATGGGCGTTCATGGTCTCCGGCGCCTCGGTGGCGAGCGGGCTTGCCACCGCCATTGCCGCCGGCCTGTTCTTCGGCTTCCAGCCGGCCCGCCAGGCCGCCCGCCTCGACCCCATCGCCGGGCTCCAGAGCGAGTGAGCCCTCCGGGAAGGCTCTCCAGTCAGGGGAAAAACCGGGCGGACGGCCCATGAGGGCCTCCCCTTGCTTCGGGCCCGCCCGTATGACGTCAGCAGCGCTGTCTCATCGACGACATCTGGGGTGATGGCAGCCATTCACGGATCCGCCCGGTTGGGAGACCGCGTTGCGGATCGTCGCGCACGCCGTCAGAGTCTGCGGCAGGCCGGCGCCGGGGTCATAAACCCACGTCCAGGTTCCCGGCTTCCGTCCAAGCGTATGCAGGCTCTTGAAATCCAGGAAGAACCGTTCGTCGCCCTCCCTGCGATAGTCGGATTCCGTCTTGATCCGCACACTCGCGCTCCAGTGACCGGGGTGGATATACACCGCGCCCGATTTGTGCTCGTAGTCTTCTCCCGACTCGGCGGTCCCGGCACGGGTGAAGTAGTAATACCGGACCGCGAAGTCGACGGGCCGGCTCAGCTTGACCCGGAAGGTCGCGTAGCCGCCTTCCGTCACCGTGACATCCGAGACCGTGAGACGGTGATTGCCACTGGTCGACTGGGAGACCTGTTGCACCTCTTCCATCGTCAGGGGCTCGCAAGTGCTGTTCACCACCGAGGGATTGGACCGGCACCGGCGGAGCTTGCGCACCTCGGTGTAGTTGATTTTGCCGAGATGTGCGCCCTGCTCGAACAACGGCGCCCCGTGATCGCACTCGATATGCACCCAGCACTTCGAGTGCTCCATCGTCTTCCGCAGGTCGGTCCTGTGCCACGTTCGCAGCGACCACAGGAACGAATCCCAGTGGACGCTGCGCAGTCTGCATTGCTGCCATGTTGCGGCAGGTGACGCTCTCCAGGCCTCGTTGCAGGCGACATGGCGGGAGTATTCGCTGATGGCCTACGCTTTCAGCGGCAAGAACAGGGTCAGCACGCCGGCCACAGCGAACGCCAGTGCGGCCATCCGGGGGATTGCACGGTTCATGATTGTTGCCTCCTTCTGCGGTGCGTCCCCGCACCAGGGATGGCACAAGGTTAGGGCCGGTGAGGCGCACAGGTCCAAGACCGAATTATCATGGAACCCATAAGAAATTCTCATGACAGGGCGGACGACCGGCTCTGAATGCAAGCAGGCCGAACATCAGGCGGAACAAGAGCCAGAACCAGAATCGGTGGACGCCAGTGACCAGCGCGACCCATCAACTTCGCTGGCGGCCTGTTTGGCGAGAACATCATCGAGGTGCGGCCTAGGGCCGGCGCCCACATCTGGAGCAACCGCAATCCCAGTAACCCCATCCAAGGTCCCGGCGAGCTGGTGATACCGGTCGTCAGTCCGCCCGTAGCCCCCGGTCAATACACGTCCGCCGGCAGCGCCTACTTCCTGTTCATGGGCGGCAAGGGCTGCGCGCGTGTCAACGCGTGGGGCGAGAAGATCGGCGGCACCCAGTAGCCGGACGGCGCGCGGCGCGCCCTTGCGAGGAACGAGGGCGCCGGTCGCGCGCCTTGAAGACTCCCGGAACGGCCGCAGCATTCCTGGCGGCCGGGTCGGTGGTTGAATAAAGGGTGCGCCCTCACTCCGAAATCCCGCTTGCCTTCCGACAGCCAAGACTGTAGAGTGGCAAGATCAACACAACAGGAAGGATTCAACATGACCCGCTTCACCCCCCCCCCTATTCTCTCTCGCCGCCTGCGGCGCCATTCTCGCGGTGACGCTGACCGCGCCGGCCCTAGCGCAGACGCAGACGGAGTGCAGCATCACCGTTGGTAACGTCTGGTCGGGGGAGGGAACCTACAGTTTCCAGGCAAACAAGCTGACCCCCAAGGAGGGCCACTTCGTTAGTTTCCCGCTGACGTACAAATGCACTAGCGTGGCCACGGGCGCACGACCGGCCATCAGCATCATCAGACCGAGCCATCACCGCGTTGACACCGTGGATTTTCGGGGCGGGTATTCGGAACGAGACGGTTTCGGTGATGGTGACGAGATGACCGGCAAATGCCTGGAGAGCAGTGGCTGTGAGATCGAATTCAATATCTCCAGCAAGGACAATAACTGCCGCAATGTGGGTGCCACAGTGCAACGAATGACTATTTCAACGCGGATTGTCAACCTTGGCGCCGGCGACCTGAATCTCACTGACCAACTTGACTTGATGATCGAAGTTACGGATGACGATACCCTCTCCCAGAGATACCTCGACATGGGGTACACGCAATGGAAACCGACCTGCTAGACAGCGCCAACGAGACGGCGCCAGCTGTCATGATCCGGCCCTGGCGCGGGCGAACGCGGGTCAGGCGTCCCGCATCCTGGCCTGCACCACCCTCCCAAGGCCCTCGCCAGGGGGGGGCCAGAACCCCTCCCCGCCATCATGGCTCACCGCCGGGCGCGTTACCGCCCTTCCGGGCGCGGTGCGACCGTGGTTCCGGTGAAGCGGCTGATCGGGTTGACCGGGGGCCGCCTGATGCCTGCGGCGGCGGGGCTTTCGGTCAATTTCATGAGTTGTCTGGCGGCACGTGAGAGCGCGGATATGTCGCGGCGGCTATGCGGCGCCGGCCCGGCGGTGAGCGGCTTGGTCAGCCTGTCGGCGGCGGGCTGGCGCGAGGCCGCCTACGGCGTCGTCGCGCAGATCGATGCGACGGGTGCCATGCTGCGGACACGGTATTTTGCCCGCCTTCCCGAACCGGGGAAGGTGCGCCTTGAGGCGCAGATCAGTCAGGAAGTCCGGCATTGGATGAAACGCGCCGGGCAGCGATGGGGACGGGACGGCAGCCAGGGCGTGCTGACATTCCGCGCCTTCCCCAATCCGACCGGTTCGACAGCGCATGGAAAATCATCGCCGACACCTGACGAACACCTTATCCGGGAACATGCGCGAACCGCGACTAACCGCCACCTGCGCTGGCCGCCTGATTCGAATCAGCCAGGAAGAAAGTCCAGACAATGAACAGAAGTACACCATATGGGAATCACTTCCGGCTCACCTTGAAAACTTGACCCCCTCACCACGATCCATATACCCCGTTCCATACGCATTCGCCCGGCGGATCCATCCGTAAGTCAGCGCTCGAGACAGTCCCGCACCGCGGCCATGAACGCCTCTCCACGCGCCTCAAAATCGGGAAACTGGTCAAAACTCGCCGCGGCTGGAGCGAGAAGCACAGTATCACCCGCTCCAGCCTCCTCGAAAGCTCTCGCGACCGCCCGCTCCACCGTTCCGCAGATCTCGTTCGGCGTCCCACCGACCTGCAACGCGAATTCGCGCGCCGAGTGGCCGATGAAGTAAGCCTTCACGACGGAACCCATATGGGCCTTGAGGTCCGCGATCCCGTTCTCCTTGCCCAGCCCCCCCGCGATCCAGCGGATACTCGCGAACGCCTGAAGCGCCTGGGCGGCACTGTCCGCGTTGGTTGCCTTGCTGTCGTTGATAAAGGTCACGCCATTGGCCCGGGCAACCACCTGGCTGCGATGCGGAAGTCCCTGGAACGCGTGCAGAGCCTCCTCAATCATCCTGGGCCCGACACCAAGGCATCGAACCGCGGCGTAAGCGGCGCAGGCATTCTGGTGATTATGGCGGCCGGGAAGGCTCTCGATCCCGCGAAGATCAATCGATGCGATCTGCCCACCTTTGCGGCGCTCCGACAGAAACCCTTTCCGTGTGGACACTGTCCATCCCGGGCCGGAGAATCCGCTTCCACCGGATATTCGGATAACCCGGTCATCCGTCGGACCCATCGAAAGCTGGTTGGCCAGAAACCGTCCCTCGGGTTCATCCACGCCAATCACCGCGCGGTCCGGAGCCCCCTCGACGAACAGGCGACGCTTGGCCGCGAAATAACCGCCGACACCTCCATGCCGGTCAAGGTGGTCGGGTGAAAGGTTGGTGAACACCGCGATGTCAGGCGTCAATGCCCTGGCGAGGTCCGTTTGGTAGCTGGAAAGCTCGAGCACCACGATCTCACCATCGCCGAGTGGATCAAGATCAAGCACACCCCGGCCGATATTTCCAGCCAACTGGCAGTGCCTGCCCGTATACCCCAGGATATGGTGAATGAGGGCCGACGTCGTCGACTTGCCGTTGGAACCGGTAACCGCGATCACACGCGGAACGCTCTCGAACCGCTCCCACGAGGAAACGGATAGGCTCCGGAAGAACAGTCCGATATCGTTGTCGACGGGGACGCCAGCTGAAAATGCGTCTGCAACGAGGGAATTGGGTTCGGGGTAAAGATGCGGAATACCGGGCGACACGATCAGCGCGGAAACTCCATCCAGCACACCCTGCCGGGAAGGATCATGTGGTGTGAAACCCTCGACCTCAGCGCGGGATCTCGCCTCCTGACTGTCATCCCACGCCAATGTCTGAGCGCCTCCCGCACGCAACGCACGCAGGGAAGCAAGACCGGATCGGCCAAGGCCGAGTACCACAACCTTCTTCCCCTCATAGCCGAGAACCGGGATCACCGGCCGGCCCACGCGAGGTGGCGGTTCGGATCAGGAGTTCCCTGTGCACCGCGTGGACGGGCGAAAATCCGGACCGCGTCCACCCCTCCCGACCGATAATCGCCGCGGGCCTTCATCTAACCTTCAGGGTCGCCAGCCCTACCAGCGCGAGAATCAACGCGATGATCCAGAACCGGATCACGATCTGCGATTCCGCCCAGCCCAGTTTCTCGAAATGATGATGAAGTGGTGCCATGCGGAGTATACGCCTGCCCGTCCGTTTGAAATACATCACCTGGACGATTACCGATAGGGTCTCAGCCACGAACACCCCCCCAACAATCGCCAGAACCAGTTCGTGCTTGGTCGCCACCGCGATCGCTCCCAGCGCTCCGCCCAGGGCAAGTGCGCCCGTGTCGCCCATAAACACGGCCGCCGGCGGCGCGTTGAACCAGAGAAATCCAAGCCCCCCGCCGATCAGTCCCGCAGAGAAAACCAGAATCTCGCTGGTTCCCGGAACATAATGAACGTCGAGATACTCGGTGAAGTCAATCCGGCCGACGGCGTATGCTATGACGCCGAGCGTACCGGCGGCGATCATCACCGGCATGATGGCAAGCCCGTCAAGCCCATCGGTCAGGTTCACCGCATTCGCCGCTCCGACAATGACCACCGCAGCGAAGGGTACGAACATCAGGCCGAGGTTCATCAACGTGTCCTTGAGAACGGGAAGCGCCAGCATGTTCCGCAGCGCATCCGGATGGTGCAGGCTGGCCCAATAGCCGGCGATAATGGCGATACCGCATCCGATCACGACGCGCTGACGGGCCGAAAGGCCGTTTGAGGAATCGCTCCTGATCTTCAGGAAATCATCGGCGAAGCCGATGAGGCCGAAGCCAACCGTCACGAACAGCGTGATCCAGAGAAAGGGATTGTCGAGCCGCATCCAGAGCAGGGTCGAAAGGATCAGGGCCGCGAGAATCATTAGCCCTCCCATGGTCGGCGTGCCTTTCTTGGCCACAAGGTGGCTCTCCGGCCCGTCTTCCCGTATCGGCTGCCCGTTGGCCTGAAATCTGCCGAGAAGCCTGATCATCGGCCCACCAAGAACGAAACAGAACAACAGGGCCGTAAAGAAAGCGCCGCCTGATCGAAAGGTTATGTAGCGGAAGAGATTGAAGAAATCCCCTCCATCGGAAAACTCGGTCAACCAATACAGCATCAGGCTTGCCTTTCATTGCCGGGCATCGGCTGACCCAATCCTCGGACGGCGTCACCAACAAGGGAAACCTCGCTGCCCTTTGAACCCTTGACCAGCAGAACATCTCCCGCGCCAACCAGGCCACGTGCCGAATTCGCCAGCTCGACCGCAGTTTCGACCCAACGCCCGCGCATCGCCGGCGGAAGCCGGTCGTAGAGTGTGCGCATGCGCGGGCCGACGCAGTGGACGACATCTATCGACTGAATCGAAGGGCAGTCGACCAGCTCGGCGTGTAACCGATGCTCGTCAGGCCCGAGCTCGAGCATGTCACCGAGAACCGCGATGCGGCGTCCCCGTCCGCCTTGGCCGATCCCATTGACGGGCCGCGCCGCGGCAAGCGCCTCGAGCGCGGCCACCATCGACGCGGGATTGGCGTTGAACGCGTCATCGATCAGCTCGAACGAGACCTCCGCATCGCCCGGATCCAGTGACAGCCGTTCATGCGTGCCGCGCCCCTCTGGCGGCCGCCAGTTCCCAAGAGCCTGTGTGGCACGGGCGAGATCCAGATCCAGAAGATCGACCGCACCGAGCACCACCAAGGCATTGAGGGCGAAATGGCGTCCGGGGACAGGCAGCTTGAACAGTGCCGGCCTGTCCCCGATCCGTGCGCGCGCGACGGTGACCCCGGCTTTGACATGCAGGTCGACAAGCTGGAAGAACCTGTTCGTGCCATGGCCGAAATCGTAGCACCTCGCGCCTGCACGCGCTGCCGCAGTGGCCAGCACCGGCGTGACTTCAAGCTCACCATGGAACAGCGCGGCCCCTCCGGCATTCAGGCCTTCGAATATCGATGCCTTCTCCCGGGCAATGCTCTCGATGCTCCCGAACGCTTCCAGATGCGCCGGAGCGACCATTGTGACAAGCGCGAGGTCGGGATGCACGAGACGTGCGAGCGGAGCGACCTCTCCGGGATGGCTGGTTCCGATCTCGATGACGGCATACTCAGCGTCCTGCGGCAGGCGCGCCAATGTGAGGGGTACGCCCCAGTGATTGTTGAAGCTCCTCTCGGACGCATGGACACGACCCTGGCACGACAGCACCGCACGAAGCATTTCCTTTGTGGAGGTCTTGCCGACCGACCCTGTGACGCCAATGATCCTCGCGCCGCTCCGCCGCCGCGCCGCAGCGGCAAGCCTTCGTAGCGCCGGAAGGACGGCATCGACGACAAGAAGATGGGAATCGGCCGGAACGTCCTCCGGAACATGGCTGACCAGAGCGGCGGCCGCGCCAGCTTCGAAGGCATTGGCGACGAAATCATGGCCGTCACGGACATCCTTGAGGGCAACGAACAGGTCGCCCGGCTCAAGCGTTCTGGTATCGATCGAAACGCCGGTAGCCCGCCAGTCGGATGTCGTGCGCCCTCCCGCGGCGGCGGCGGCCTCCTTTGCCGTCCAGAGCGCTGTCATGTCGGCCTACCGTCCAGCGCCGCGACCGCCACGCTGGCCTGCTCGGCGTCGTTGAAGGGGAAAATGTCATCGCCGACAATCTGACCTGTCTCGTGTCCCTTGCCCGCCACCAGCAGCGCGTCACCCGGTTCAAGCACATCCACCCCACGAAGGATCGCCTCAGCCCTGTCGGGAACCTCAGTAGCCTCAGGACAGCCGGAAAGGACTGCCGCGCGGATGCTGGCGGGATCCTCGCTGCGGGGATTGTCATCCGTGACAAACGCCATATCGGCATGCAACCTGGCCTCCTGACCCATCATCGGACGTTTGCTGCGGTCTCGGTCACCACCAGCGCCGAAAACCACGATCAGCCGACCCATTACATGCGGCCTCAGCGCCTTGAGCGCGGCCCCCAGCGCGTCGGGCGTATGGGAATAGTCAACGAACACCGCGCCGCCATTGTCGCGCATCGCCGCCAGTTCGACCCGCCCGCGCACCGATCGAAGGCGCTCCAGCGTCCCGAACACGTCATCGGGGTCGCTACCGCAGGCGATCGCCAATCCGGCCGCCACCAGCACGTTCTCCGCCTGGAAACCTCCGATCAGATCCAGATGCGCCTGCCGGGTCCGGCCATTCCAGTCGAACCGAAGAAACTGCCCCTTTGAATCGTACCGCTGTGCCCGGATGCGCAGGTCGGCATCGGGTCCGCGGCCCAGCTTCATGAGAAACTGCCCCCGGCGCTCGGCGACATTCGCCATCGCCTTACCGTGCGGACTGTCCACGTTGATAACCGCGGTTCCATCCTCCGTGAGTATGCGGTCGAACAGTCCCGCTTTCGCGGCGAAATATTCATCGAATCCCGCATGATAGTCGAGATGGTCGTGACCCAGGTTTGTAAAGGCGGCCGCCGTCAGCCGGACTCCGTCAAGCCGACGCTGATCGAGCCCATGGCTGGACGCTTCTATCGCGGCGCGCTGGATTCCCATCCCCGCCATGTCCGAAAGCACCCGGTGAAGCGTGACGGGCTCGGGAGTGGTGTGGGTCAGCGGAGCGCTCCACGCGCCCTCCACGCCGGTCGTGCCGATGTTCACCGACGCCAACCCGAGAATGGACCAGATCTGGCGGGTAAAGGTGGCGACGGAGGTCTTTCCATTCGTACCGGTCACCGCCACCACGATCTCGGGTTGCTGGCCGAACCAAAGAGCGGCGGTGAGGGCAAGGGTCTGTCTGGGATCCTGCGAAACCACCAACGCGACATCGGCAGCGGCGAGATTCTGCTCTGCCATCCGTGCGCCATCGGGATCCGTCAGAACTGCCGCCGCGCCTCCGCGCAGCGCCGATCGGATGTATCGCGCACCGTGTGTCCCGATTCCCGGAAGTGCGGCGAACAGGTTGCCCGCTCCGACCGAACGGCTGTCGACACAAAGGCCAGTGACGCACACATCACGCCCGCCCCGCGCGACCAGACCCAGTTCGGCCAGTGACTTTACCCTGTCGCCCATATGCCCACCCGTCACTACCCACCGTGGCATCGCGGGACACTGCTAGCCATCGTCATGTCCGATCCCAACCTTTGGGCGAAGTCCAAGAAGCGGAGCCGCCCGGCGAATGATCTCCGCCGCCACGGGAGCGGCCGTCCAGCCCGCGGTGCGGCGCGGCTTGGATCCTGACGTCTCGACCGGCTCATCGAGCGACACGATCAGAACATATTCCGGATCGTCGGACGGAAACACGCTGGCGAAAGTGGCGATGACCCGGTCCCTGTAGTAACCGCCACCCGGGCGCGGCTTGTCCGCGGTGCCCGTTTTGCCCCCGACGCGATATCCAGAAACCTCCGCCATCGTCGCCGTACCTTCGCGAACCACCTCTCCGAGCAATTGAGTGATCTGGGCCGACACTTCAGGGCTGACAACGCGGACACCCGTTTGAGCCATCCGACGCTTCACGATCGTTGGGGTCACCATCGTGCCACCGTTGACGATACTCGCGTAGGCCGCCGCCAGATGCAGTGGGCTCGCCGACATGCCATGGCCATAGGATGTCGTGATACTTACGATTTCCGACCAATTCTCCGGCACCAAGGGGCGCGAACCGGGTGCCTCGGACAATTCGACGGGAGAGGGTTCCAGAAGCCCGAGCTCAGCGAAGAATTCGCGCTGGCGCTCCTCGCCAATCATCAGGACCAGATTAGCCGTTCCGACGTTCGACGACTTCACGATCACGTCGCGGACCGGAAGTTCCGGACCGTAGTTCCTGTTGTTCCATTCCTTTATCTTGTAGCGCCCCCACACTAGGGGCGCTCTCGCGTCAACCTTTGTTTCGGCATCGACGAGCCCAAGTTCCATCGCCTGCGCCACAGTGAAAATCTTGAAGGTGGATCCTAATTCATAGACTCCCTGCACGGCCCGGTTGAATAGCGGGCTGTCCGACTGATCGCCCTTGAGCAATGGAACCGGCCGGTTGTTGGGGTCGAAGTCCGGCAGGCTCGCAAGCGCGATGATCTCTCCCGAATGCACGTCAAGAAGAATCGCGGTGGCACCTTTCGCGTTCATCATCTGCATTCCACCCCTAAGCACACGCTCGACAGCGGCCTGCACCGTGAGGTCGAGTGAAAGCTGTAATGGACGCCCCTGCTCGGCAGGGTCACGCAGGAACTCGTCGAAGGTCCTTTCAACCCCTGCTGTCCCTATGACCTCGGCGGCATAGACGCCCTCGCGCCCGAAGCCGTAACCGCCGAGTACGTGGGCGGCGAGCCGGCCGTTGGGATAAAGGCGCATCTCCCGCGGGCCGAACAGCAGTCCCGGCTCGCCGATGTCGTGCACCTGCTGCCGCTGTTCAGGGGAAATCTTTTTCTTTATCCATAGGAATTTACGCGAGCCGTTGAAGTCGCGGACCAACCGTTCGCCATCAAGCTCGGGGAATATCCTGACCAGTTCCCGGGCGGCCCGCGCCGTATCCAGCATCTGGGGCGGCTGCGCGTAAAGCGAATAGGTGTCGAGATTTGTCGCAAGTATGCGTCCGCGCCTGTCAACGATGTCGGCGCGCTGGGCGACGATTCCGGGAGCCGAGACGGCGGAGCGTGGTTCCTCAGGATCCGTGGCGGCCATCAAGGTCATGCGCCCGCCGACGGCGATGAACACGCAGAGAAACAGCAGCGCCAGAACCACCAAACGCCCCTCGGCGCGGAAACGCGCCTTATCGCGCATCTCCTCTATACGGAGACGGGCACTCTCGCGCTCGATCCCGTCGGGCGTCTCGCCTTTCTGGCGGGCCAGAAGAATCCGGGCCAGCGGACGCAGGGCCGCACCTCTCATCACGGTACGTCCTGACCGGAGCCGGGACCTGACAAGATCAGACCGGTCGCAACAGCGGTCTCGTGATGCCGTGGTGGCGGAAAGGCGATCTGGTCAACATATCCGAACTGCTCCGGAAGCAGTGGGAAGAGTCCCAGTTCCTCAAAATTCAGGTCCGCGAGTTCCCGCAGCCGGTCAGGTCGGTTCAGATAGGCCCATTCCGCCCGCAGCACCGCCCGTACCTCCATCAGATTGCCGACCTCGCGCTGAAGATCCTCGAGTCGGCCAAGCGCCGCCCGCGTCCTGTAGTTCTCCTGATAGGCCCAGAAGGCGAAGCCAATAACCCCGAGAACCGAGAGCAGGCAGAGAAAGGGCCTCATTGTCCCGAGCTCCGCACCGGAAGCGCCGGGAGCAGCGGTAGTCCGAGTTCCGTGCGGTCACATTGACCGGCCTCCGCACAGGTCCGGACGCCGACCCGCAGTTTGGCTGACCGAGAACGCCGGTTGTCGGTAAGTTCGTGGGTGTCGGGCCGGATGGGAGTGCGGGCTTTCTGGCGGAAGCGGGCTTCCATTCTCTCCCGCGGCGGCGCATGGCGGCTTCCCTGCCTGTCCAGACCGCCGCGCTGGCGGAAAAAACGCTTAACCAGCCGGTCTTC
This sequence comes from Paracoccaceae bacterium, assembly GCA_965221405.1. GTDB lineage: Bacteria > Pseudomonadota > Alphaproteobacteria > Rhodobacterales > Rhodobacteraceae > JAPOUP01. Next base: position 621,173 of record CBDCSE010000002.1, read on the forward strand.
GATCGAATGGAAGGTCACCACCGCCAGGATGCCACCGGGTTTCAGCACCCGCTCGGCGGCCTCAAGTCCATCCACGAGCTGGTCGAACTCCCCGTTGACCGCAATCCTCAGCGCCTGGAACGTGCGGGTTGCCGGATGCGACTGCCCGGGTCTGGCACGAGGCAGGCAAGCCTGAACCACCGACGCCAGTTCAAGTGTGCGCGTGATCGGTGTCCGGGTCCTTCGGTGAACCGCTGCCCGCGCGATGCGCCGCGCCGCCCGCTCCTCTCCGCAGGAGCGAAGAACCATGGCCAGTTCCGCTTCGGAGAGCCGGTTGACCAAGTCGGCGGCCGTCAGTCCCTTCCGGGCCATACGCATGTCAAGTGGACCGTCAGCCATGAACGAAAAGCCCCGTTCGGCGTCATCGAGCTGCATCGACGAAGCACCGAGGTCAAGCGTGACTCCATCCAGTGGCCCGTCGGCGAAACGGTCAAGGCATCCGAACTCTCCCTCGACAAGCCGCAGCCGGTTACCGTAATCCCCGGCCCAGCCCGCCGCCGCCGCGAGGGCGGCGGGATCCCGGTCGAGGGAAATCACACGCTCGGCCCCGCTCTCGAGCAGTGCCCTTGAATAGCCACCTGCCCCGAGCGTCCCGTCAAGCCAGATCCCTGAGACCGGGCGCACTTCCCTCATCAGCGAACGCAGCAGGACAGGCTTATGTAGGGTGGAAGCCTCAATGGAGCGGGGAAGAGCCGTCGGTAGCGGTGCCATCGTTCTAGGTTCCGCCCAGCCTACTGACCGGAACCCGTGGGTTGAAGTCTTTCGGGAGACTTTCCGACCAGTCCTTCCGCTTGGCGTTCTTGTAGGCTTCATAGGTTCCGGGCGCCCAGATCTGGAAGGTGGTCCCAACGGCGACAAACAGTGCGCAGCTGGAGAGACCGAAACGTTTCCGGAGCCTTGGAGGGATCACGACGCGCCCGGTATCATCGACGGTAACCAACTGCGAAAAGGTGGAGTAGAGTTCCACCCGCGCTTCGGTTTCAGGCACATCATCCTGATCGCGGATCCACGAAACGATCTCTTGATAGAGGCTTATGGTATGGCATTCCATGAACGACCGGCGCAGAGGCGTCGGGGTATCCGGATGCTCGTCACCGAAAACGATGACAAACTGGGGATGGCGGTCGGACGACCATTCCGGATCGCCCCTCTCCAGGACGCGCCGGAATTCCGCTGGAACCGAGACCCTGCCCTTTCCATCGACTTTCTGGAGGAACTGACCTGCGAACCACTGAGTCAATTTCCTGTCGACCCCTTCGCTTCGTCCCATTCACGGACCACGTCGCGCGAAACGCGTTGGCGCGAACGGGAAACGGCGAGCCGGATGCTGCCACTACCGACCCGCCGCCCTGCCCGGTTTCCGGGCTGTCCAGCCGCGCAGGCCACTTGGGGGAAAGCCTGCAGGCGCTCTGGTCGTTCTCTGGCGATGAAGACGGAGCCTGTATGATTCCAGCGTCACCCGCATGAAACCTGCATCGCGGAGGGAGGTGAATCTTCTGCCCATCAGCCTATCCCGCCTTCATCGCAGTGACAGGAAGTAGCCGGGATCAAATGCCTCGTCAATGGATTTTAATGGGAATATATGCCACAAATGTGCAAACCTGATCTTCGCTCAACGATTTCTGGCGACCATAGACACATTTTCTGAGATGATCTCGAAGACCACCTACCATATATACCAATAAAGACATGCCCAGAGACGGAGAAATTTTTTCGGGAACCGTCCGGAATCTGACCGAAAATCCGTGAAATTGGATGATTCAGCCACGCATCACTGGCTATCGGGACCTAATATTAGGGTACCGCCCGGTGGTGATTCGAATCACTTCGGGATCTCACCGCAGATCCACGCGGCGGTTGGCGGAAAGTCCCATGATTTCCCATAACGGACATCCCCGCTGCCGGATCCAGCCGCAGCATACCCTCCCGTTCATGCCACACCATCCTCAATCAGACGCGTGGCCAGCGCACGGTATGCGTCCGCGACCGGACCTTCGCCGACGGCGGCAGGGATGCCACTGTCACCGGCCGCGCGCACTTCGAGCGCAAGCGGAAGCTCGCCCAGAAACGGGATGCCGAGCGTTTCGGCCTCGGCTCTTACGCCACCGTGACCGAATATGTGCTCCTCGTTGCCACATTGTGGACAGACGTATGTAGACATGTTCTCGATGAGACCAAGCACCGGCGCGGAGAGCTTCGCGAACATGTCGATCGCCTTACGTGCGTCGAGCAGCGCGACGTCCTGCGGCGTTGAGACCACCAGTGCGCCGGTGAGTACCGTGCGCTGGCACAGCGTCAACTGCACGTCACCCGTTCCCGGCGGCAGGTCAATGACGAGAATGTCAAGCCGTCCCCACTTAACCTGACCGAGCATCTGCTGAAGCGCCCCCATCAGCATCGGACCACGCCAGATCACGGCCTGGCCGGGGTCAACCATCAGACCGATAGACATCGTCGTCACGCCGTGCGCCGTGACAGGAATGATCGTCTTTCCGTCCGGCGATCCGGGGCGCTGGCTTATACCCATCATTTTCGGGAGGGACGGGCCATGGATATCGGCGTCAAGAAGTCCGACGCGCCTTCCCTGTTTCGTCAGGGCGACGGCCAGGTTGGATGCGACCGTCGATTTCCCGACACCACCCTTGCCGGAAGCGACAGCGACAATTCTGTCAACGCCGCTGAGCTCCATCCGTTGATTCTGCGGTGAGGGATGGCGCCCGATCCTGAGGTTGGGTGGCTCCGACACCTTGCCGGGTGCCTTGCCAGAGGCATCGGGGCCATGCGCCGTAAGCACCACCGACACATTGCGGACGTCCGGCATTTCTCCGACCTTTCGTTCCGCCTCCTTCCGTACCGCCTCCAGTTCCCTGGCGACCTTCGGGTTTTCCGCTTCCATCACAAACCGAACCTGCCCGTCCCTGAAACTCAGTGCCCGCACGAGATCGGAACTTATCAGGTCACCACCGTCCGGTAACCTTACGGTGGAAAGCACCTGTCGAATCCGTTCGAGATTTTCCGTCATTCGCGCACTCCCTGACTGGCCGCACGGTTCGCGCCGCAGTTCGCGCCAACGGTCACTGAACACAAGCCGGGTTCCCGATGGTCCATGGACCAGATACCTTCGCCAATCCGCCTCGACGGGAACATATGCGGTTTCCGCATAGCGGCAATTCCAAGTTTTTCGTTGTGCACCTGCAGCATTCCGCTATCTATGGCGTGACAGCGGCTTGGTGGATCTGCAAGGCCATAAGGCAGTGATGCGAAAGGTGATCGATGTGACCTTTATCGGTGACATTCAGGGATTTGAAGTCATTCCGCCTCCTTGCGTGCACACTGAACCGGAATATGCGCACCCAAGTGCCACCAAGAACGGCGGTCGCAGCCTCAGTGACGTTTATGCCACGCGCCGTGACGTCTCAGGCGATGCGGTCACGATCGCTGTAAGCGGCTGACGGTTTTCGGCCCAGCCACCTGCCCTCTCCTCCCTGGGGCACTCATTGGCTGAGTCAATCGCGGCGGCGCCATTCCTCCTCCCGGGCGCCGCCGCACTTTTTTTGAAACGGACACTGCATTTCCGCGGCGGAAAGCACAGGTGGGTTGCGCGGCGTGCACCCGGGGGCGGAAACGGCGGATACCAGCCAATGCCGGAGATCGGAACCTCGATGTATGCTGGAATGGGTGGGCCGTGTCACTTAATCGGCTCGGGTGAGAGTTTGGCCTCACCGCCATATTCCGGAATGTTTTCCGAACCATGATCTATCGGGACGAAGGTGTCCACGAAGTCAAATTCCGTAGCACCATGGCTAGAGTCGATTACGTGCCCCGCTTACTGGCCGAGTGACCCATGCGCGACGCGATGGTGCCGAGACCTTCGGACCAGGGGCGGTCGGGTTGCATCCATTCGGCCCCGGCGGACAGCGCTCATACCTGACCGATCCGGTCAGTTCGCGAGTAATGCGCCCAGGATAGCGCTATCTACATTCCTCAAGCCCTCGATGACCGAAAAGTGGTGGTGGGCGCTGTCGACCACCACGTGTGTCTCGACGTCAAAACCGTTCCAGACAAGTCCGATCAACTGTGTCTGTCGGATGAATTCCGGCCGTTCGCCGCCGCCGACCCAGGCAGTTATCCGGGTGCCGACACGTGGCTCGAGTAAAGCGGGGCTTTCAGCACGGGCCCCGGTCAGGTCAAGCCCCAGCGTATCGTTCATTGCTGTCCACATTAGAGGGCGTAGATCATGGAGACCGCTGATCGACATGACACGGGCGATGCGATCGCCGAAGGGAATGTCCATGTCAGCGCATACCATTCGGCTGACGAGATGCCCTCCAGCGGAATGGCCGACAAGCCTGATCGGTCCAGCCACACGGCCTGCGGCGCAACTGACGGCGGCGCGGATCTCGCCGGTGATGCCAGCGACGCGGGCATTTGGCGTCAGGGTGTATCCCGGCACCGCGACAGCCCAGCCGGAGGCGCGGGCACCCTCGGCGAATTGGGTCCAGTCGGATTTGTGGAACCGCATCCAATAGCCGCCGTGCACGAATACGACAAGCCCTTTGGGGGTGCCGTCGGGCCAGACAAGGTCGAGCCGTTGCCTGGGCGCGTCACCATAGGCTATGTCTTCCTCCACGACGACTCCGCTGGACCGGTAGGCCGCCGCTTCGGACGCCCAACGGGCAGGCAGGGCCGCGGAGTCCGCGATGTGGGCCATATTCGCGTAGGCGTCATCCCAGTCTTTCATGTTCACTCATTGGCTTCTGGCGGGAGGAATTCGACGTCATGCTCCGCCGAAATCCTCACCACCGCCTCGACGTCCGTCATTTCGTGCAGTTTATCGAACAGTTCCTTGAGCCTGCCCGCTGGAGAGACCCAGAAGAGAGCACGCACCGGTCTATCTGACTTGTTGAAATAGCCGTGCGGCACGCCTTTGGGCATTCGCACCAGATCACCCGCACGGGCCCTGGTCCAGACCCCGTCGAGCTTTAGGTCCAGCGTGCCTTCCTGGACAAGGATGAATTCGTCCTGAGTCGGATGGATATGCACCGGAACATGCTGGCCGGGCCCCGAATTGGTCTCAAAGGCGAACGCGCTCTCACACCAGGCCTTGACGTAATAGGTCTGCCCAAGAATATTGAGTTTGGTTCCATCCCCGTCGCGGGTGATGCCGCCGTCGAGATCAGGCATGATGTTTCTCCTTGTTGATCCGGTCCGGAGACCGCGTATGTTACCGTCCCCCGTCACCGTGAGTGTTCTCTCCACGATCCGGCTTTCCACGAGACATCCATTGACGGAGAGAACTATATCATAATCCTCCGGGGGTATAGATTTTCGTCAGTGGATCATCCTCGCCGCTGATGGAACGGGGACTTGAGGATATGGCCTGTAACGTGTTTCGGATCTTTGGCCCCCCTAACTGTGAACCCTGACAGGAGGGAACATGCCGGAAGATCCCGGGCACGTAGCCGCAATGCCGGAAATGGCACGCGGCGCAGTATCCGAAGGTCGTCGCAGACGCCGCTTTCGAGCCGGACAGTGCGGAAGGTGACGCCCGGTCTGGGAGATGGTGCCATGTCCTTAGCCATAGCCCCAAGGGGAGAGGGGCGGGCGGGCAAGGTGACCGGCGCACTCCACCACCTGCCGCATAGTGGAAGTCGTGCGGCGGGGGATGGCTGCCGCTGGACCGGGCGCTGCGCCTTGAGGGCAGGCATCGCGCTGGCGCCCCTCTCCGACCGGCGGACGCCGGAGCGCCTGAGCCGCAGCCCGAACCGTCGGCAGCCATCCTCCCCGACACCGCTTCCAGCCTGGATGCCCCTGTCACGGACCGCGGAAACCGCAACTGGCAACTAATCCGGGTTACACCCGGGCCTTGAGGGCGGGACGGTCACGCCAAGGATGGCGGGCGTCATGGCGGAGACAGTTCCGCTCATGGGCTCCGGCACGTCGCGGACCTCGCCGGGGCGGATGCCTCGCCGGGCTCCCTGCAGCGCTGGACGCTGAAGCTTGGCGAGGAGGCGCAGCGCTCCGGGCGAGAGGAGGTGCTGGACGGCAAGCCGCTAGAACCACGCATATATCCCTGCATCGACGGGACCGGTATCCCGATGCGCGGGGAGGAGGTTGCGGGCGTCGCGGGCAGGCGGGAGGACGACACCCTGGAGGCCAGGCCGACTGTCATCCACACCGCCGGGGGACGTGATCCGGAGATCGACGCGGCGCTGAAGGACCGGCGCGGCGGGCCCCTCTCCTGCCTGACCGGTAGCGCGGCGGCGCGGACTGCACGACGTCGGCGGGCCCGTGGTCATCTCCGACGGGGCGGAGTGGATACGGAGCACCTGCGACGGGCCCTTCGGCGGGCGGCAGGGTCACCTTCGTGCCCGGCCTCTTCCACTGCCTCGAACACGCGTCCGACGCCGTGAAGGCGATCCTGCCGGCCGGGGCGGAACGCGATCGGCGGTTCAGGGAGCATCCATGTTTCGGTTCAAGCCCGGATCCGGGCTTTCCGGGCGGACATCAAAGCAGGCCGGACGGTGGTGCGGTTGAAGGCCGGTGACATCCGGATGCCACCAATACGCGGATATCTCGTTGGACAGATCGGTGCGGGAAACACCAAGCTTGCCAGCAAGAAACCCGGTAAGCGCCTCAGCGCGTCGTATTACGACGTTCGGGCCGCGCACACCTGTCTTGAAGTCGTTAGCCGCCCGGTACGCGACAACATCATGGAACGGCTGCCAGGTATGCCGCAATGTATCGCAGGATAGGAGTAGACGGGCGATGCCCTGCCATGCGTTTGCCGCGCTCCAGCCGCACTCCGCCCGCAGAGCTTCGTACATGTCAATTGCAAGTTGGGCGCTCACCGAACGCGGCATGAGCAGTCCCTAAATTGCAAGGTCAAGGGGAAGGTCGGCAATGTCACGGAGCCTCTTGCCTTCAATCATAGTATCCAACATATCCTGGGCGTCGGCAAAACCGAGGTCACGGACGGTTTCCACCAGTTCCTCCAAGGCGAAATGGTACACGCAGTCTATGTCGCCGGTTCCAAGCCCGATCGAGGCAATGCGGCTGGGTGTTGGCTCTCCCGTCACGACAGCGACATGAGGAAGTCGGCCCTTGCGATTCCGAACCAGATTCAAGGCCTCCGACCGAGCGTTCTGTGCGCGGTCGCTTCGTAAGGTCCACTTGCACGACACGCTGGCATGAAGGATCGGACGCTTGCTGTTTTCACGCCGCAGGGGCGTGAGGCGCGCTTGGGACTTGTCCACCAGCGCCTCGTCAGCGTTGATAGCCTTGTCTTTCTCGGGAAAGCGAATCACCACGACATCGGGCTTGATGAGGTAGTCGCTCCCGAGGGCGGCCGCCAGCTCGGGATCGGCCTTCGAAGCGGACTCAAGGGCGGCCAGGTGCTCGTACTGGTCGAATTGCGCGATAGCGGAGCGTCCGCCGATTCCCTTGCTAACTTCCCACTCTCCGGGCCGGAGATGATTGAGGCGAAGAAACGTGTGCTCCAGGTATTCCTTGCAGATTTCCTCAAACTTGCTTCCGGCCATCTGGCCGGCCAAGCGTGCGCCAACGGCACCAGCCCCAAGACGGTCCAAGATGCCTACCGCTATGCTGACGCTCGGCCTGCTATGCCTGTCCGCGTTGCTCGGAATGCCTTTTTCGTCGGTGCGGAGCACCGAAGCCAGCAACGCCGCATGGAAGCTGCGGCGGGCTTCGGAAAAGAATACCTCGCCGCTCATCCCGCAAGTTTCGTGACCTGTAAGGAGTGGCGCACGGAAAGGCAGTCATGGATCTGCTTGGCAACGGCTCGCGCGACCGGGGGTGGGAAGGCGTTGCCAACCTGCCGGTACGCAACGGTCTTGCGACCGCAGAATCTCCAGTCGTCGGGAAACCCTTGCAGGCGGGCGACCATGGGGACGGTGAGGCGGGGTATACCAACAAAGTCACGCGCGGGCGGTTCGTCCGCGATGCCCATGCCATCGACCCCGAGGGTCGCCCAAGCCCGTTTCGCACGGGTCGGCCCGAGGTCCGGTCCACCGTGTTTCAGGGAGCCGCCAACGATGGTTGGCGCGATGTCGTCGGCGCGCTTCTTCCATGCGCGCGCACCCTTCCAGCCACGTTGTTTGATCAGGTCGTACAGGGCTTCGCCGACGGTCGGGGGGTTTTGCCCGGTGCCGGTCGGCCATTTGAAGTGATGCGCAATGTCCTTACGCATGGCGGCAATGACGACGCGCGGCCGAAGCTGAGGCACGCCGTAGTCAGAAGCGTTCAGAAGATGCCACTCGGCGTGATATCCCAACTTCTCGAAGCGGGTCTTGAGCTGCTGACGGTAGTCCTCGAATACGGCACCGAGAATTCCCCTTACGTTCTCAATCATGACCGCACGGGGGCGCGTGATATCGACAAGGTCGAGGGCGGCGGGAAACAGATTGCGCTCGTCGCTATGGCCAAGTTGCTTGCCTGCTATCGAGAAGGGTGGGCACGGGAGCCCACCCGCCAGCAACTCGACGCCCTTGAAGGCTTCTGCACCGTGTTCGACGAACTCGCGCAGATCCTTCGCGAAGACCTTCCATTCGGGTCGGTTGAGGTTGAGGGTGTCACAGTAGTCCTGCTCGATCTCGACCAGCCCCGCGTGGCCGAATCCGGCCTGCTCCAAGCCGAGTGCTTGCCCTCCGCCGCCGGCGCAAAGCTCCAATGAACTGATAGTGTTTGCCATCATGTTTGGCTCGCTCCGGATGATGTTCTGGCGAAGTCGAGCGGAAGCTGTAAGCTGCGTTCGCGGTAGCGTTCCAGAAATTCGATTAGCGCCTGAAGGCCAATCCACGCCTTAGAGACTCGCGCATGTTCAGCCAACGCGGCAATCTCCCGGTATTCTTCCCGGGTCAGGTTCAGCGACACGCGGTGTTTCGAGGGCATGGCTTGGTGAGCACCGTGTTTCATTGAGGCGCATGGTGCAGCACTATTGCAGGAACGGCCTCGGCTGTCAAATCTCCAAGACCCTGAATCGCTGCGCCGCAAGCCGGGGCGGAACTGGAGCGATGTCCGAGCCAGCTATCGCGGTAACGATGATTGCTTCAACCTTTTCCGCTGCTTCGACAAGGTGGGCCGGGAGCTGGCACCCTTCAGGGACCGGTACGGGGAAGTGGAAACATGCTGCCGCCATTTTGTCGGCACCCTCGAGCGGATGGGATACGACGGGTTCCGCGAACGGGGCATCCAGGTCGGAAGCGGCGTCATGGAAAGCGGATGCCGCACGTTCGGTCTGGGATGGAGCGCACCGGCACCCGCTGGTCCCGGAGGGGTGCCAACGCCATGCCCGCGCCCAGAACCCTGATCATGAACCTCAGGCTACCCGACTTCCTGGGGTGGCGGGCGAATCAGGCTCTCGTCACCTGACCAACAAAGTTGAACTACACCCTAAATTTGGCCGCTCTTTGCTTATTCCGATCTGTTCCTGTACTCTTCATATGTATAGCATCAGTTCTTCAGGAAGTCTGATGTTATTGGTCGGAGAAGCGATCACATCACATGCCAAGGAAGGTGTCATGCCCATGGCCGCACTTGATCGGGCGCAACGGGCCGCCACGTACCAGGATGTTCTCGACGCGCCGCCCCATATGGTGGCCGAAGTGCTCGCCGGCACGCTCCACACCCAGCCAAGGCCGGCAATGCGCCATGCACGGGCGAGTTCGGTTCTCGGCGGAGAACTTGTCGGACCATTTGACAGGGGCCGCGGCGGTCCCGGCGGCTGGTGGATCGTTTACGAGCCGGAACTGCATCTGGGCAGCGACATCGTGGTGCCGGACCTGGCCGGCTGGCGGCGCGGGACCATGCCGGACTATCCCGACACCGCCTACTGCGAAACCGCGCCCGACTGGATCTGTGAGGTGCTCTCGCCGTCCACCCGGCGCATTGACCGCAACGAGAAACGCGCCATCTATGCCCGCGAGGGCGTGTCCCATCTCTGGTTCGTGGATCCCGCCGCAAAGACGCTGGAGGTGTTTGTGCCGCACGGGGGACACTGGTCGCTGATGGCGACGCTGGCCGGTGACGTGCCCGTATCGCAGCCTCCGTTTGACGCGGTCAGCTTCCCGCTCGCCGCGCTCTGGCCCGATGGCGCAGGCAGATGACGGCATCCAGCCGTGACGGCGTTCCGTCTCTTGGGTCGGGGAGCTGTCCCTGTAACAGCGTGTCCGTTTCTCGGATTGACCGGATGATGGAGATCAGGGCCGCATAAAGGTGGTGGCGTGGCGCATGCGCTGTCAGTCCCATTTGGATGGCACCGGGAAATGTCTTGGACATTGATCTTCGCCTGGCTCGTCCAGGATTATGTGGTTCGCGTCTATGAGCGGTGCGCATCGAGCGGTCTGGAAGTCGTACGTTAGCCTGACGGGAAGCTCCCATTCCAAGGTGAAGCGCGGCACCCGATGCGGGGGCATCCCCCTGCAGCCACCACGCGATGTAGCCGACCGGCCCGATGACGGCGACGTCGGCATTCGGATCTGCAGGCCGCGATGCAGTGCCGCGCACGGTCACGGCGGATAACGGTAAGGAGTTCGTGGACCAAGCCGGGGGTACCTGCTTCCGGTGCATTGGAGCCCGAGCGGTACTGACTCCGCCGCAAAGCGCAGGCAGGCGTCAACCGGCGCGCTCCGCGGGAACGACGAACCGGGCGATGACCTTCTTGCCGCCCGCCTTCTCGAATTCGATGTCGAGCTTCTCTCCCGTTACTTCCATCACGTAACCGTAGCCGAACTTTTCATGAAACACCCGGTCACCACAGGTGAACTCGACCGTCGCCTCAAGGTCGACCGCAGCCCGTCCGCCCGCAGCAGGACGGCCTGTGGCTTTACGGGCCTGCAGCCGTTTCCAGCCAGGCGAGTTATTGACATCAGCGCGCGCCGCCCGCTCCGCGACCCCGGTCTCCACCGCTTCTGACCAGCCGCTTCCATCGCATCCACGCCCTGGTGCCGCCAGCACATCGACATGCGTTTCCGGCAGTTCATCGATGAACCGGGATGGGAGGTTTGCCTGCCATTGACCGTAGATAAGGCGATTCTCCGCGAAACTCACCGTGCAGAGCTCCCCGGCACGGGTGATTCCCACGTAGGCAAGCCTACGCTCTTCCTCGAGACCCTTGATCCCATTCTCATCCATTGAAAGCTGGTGCGGGAACAGACCCTCTTCCCAACCGGGAAGGAATACCGCCGGAAACTCAAGACCTTTGGCGGCATGAAGGGTCATGATCGACACTTTCTGCTCCGAACTCCCGGACTCGTTTTCCATCACGAGTGCGACATGTTCCAGAAATCCCTGAAGATTCTCGAACTGCTCCAGCGCTTTGACAAGTTCCTTCAGGTTCTCGACGCGCCCGGACGCCTCGGGGGTCTTCGCGAGCGTCCACATTTCGGTATAGCGGGACTCGTCCAGAATCTCCCGCGCCAGCTCGATATGGCTGCAGGAAGGGTTGAGTGCCATCCGGTGCCAGCGGTCGAACTGTTCGACCAGGGCGGATACCGCGCCTGCAGCCCTCGCGTTCAGCTGCCCGCTGGAAGCCAGGATACGGGCGCTTTCCAGCAACGATATCCCGCCGGATCTTGCCGCAAGCTGGATGGCCTGCTGCGCCTTATCGCCAACTCCGCGCCTCGGTGTGTTGACGATGCGCTCGAACGCCAGATCGTCGGTGGGGGAGCACGCAACGCGGAAATAGGCCAGAGCGTCACGTATTTCCAGACGTTCGTAGAAGCGGGGACCACCGATGACGCGGTAGGGCAGCCCGATGGCGAGGAACCGATCCTCGAACGCGCGCATCTGGCGCGTCGCGCGCACAAGTATGGCGATTTCGTCCAGTCCGAAGGCCCGCAGCCCCCGTGTGCCGCTTTGCATCGCCTCGATCTCCCCGCCGATCCAGCGGGCCTCATCCTCACCTTCCCATAAACTCGCCAGACGCACTTTCTCGCCGCCACCCAGTTCGGTGAAAAGCGTCTTTCCCAGCCGATCCCTGTTAGCGGCGATCAGGCCGGACGCCGCGGCGAGAATATGTGGCGTCGATCTGTAGTTCTGCTCGAGCCGCACCACTTTCGCGCCGGGAAAATCCTTTTCGAAGCGTAATATGTTCCCCACATCCGCACCCCGCCAACTGTAGATCGACTGGTCGTCATCACCGACGCAGCAGATGTTTCGGTGACTGCTCGAAAGAAGCCGCAACCAGAGATACTGTGCGATGTTGGTATCCTGGTATTCATCGACGAGGATATAGCGGAACCTCCGCCGACAGTCCTCCAGTACGTCGCCGTGATCCTGCAGAACCGTCAGCATGTGAAGCAACAGATCGCCAAAATCCACGGCATTGAGCGTCTTTAGCCGTTCCTGATAAAGGGCATAGAGCGGTACCGCACGATGGTTGAACGCATCGCTCTCCGACAATGGAACATTTGCCGGTGTCAGGGCGCGGTTCTTCCATTGATCGATTATATACGCCAGAAGCCGCGCCGACCATTTTTTCTCGTCAATGTTCTCCGCGATTATGATCTGTTTAAGGAGCCTTTTCTGGTCATCGGTGTCGAGAATGCCGTAATTCGGCTTCAGATCGACGAGTTCGGCGTGGCGCCGCAGGAGTTTCGCACAGATCGAGTGAAAGGTTCCAAGCCATGGCATGCCCTCGACTGTGATGCCAAGCAGCTGCTGCACCCGCTGCTTCATCTCGCGCGCCGCCTTGTTGGTGAAAGTGACCGCAAGAATCTGGTTCGGGCGCGCCGTTCCCGTGTTCAGGAGATGGGCGATCCGTGACGTCAGCGCCTTCGTCTTTCCGGTACCGGCTCCGGCCAGCATCAGCACGGGTCCTGCAAGTGTTTCGACCGCCTCACGCTGCGCCGGATTTAGCTCGTCGAGATAGGGAACGGGGCGCATCGCCATCGCCCGAGCCGACAGCGACCGTTCCGGTACGCCACCTGTGGTTCCGGTTTCGTCTAATCCGCCCATCAGCTCATAATAGTCGAAGGCCGCACGGGATCAAGCCACCGCACTCAAGTGGGGTGTGGCCCAGATTTTTTGACGCAGGTTCGTACAGCATCGTTTTCACCTTCGTTTTGCCGACAAAATGGTGATTTCCGGTCGCTTCCGGCCAGCGCAAACCGGCCAGACAGGTCGATTGTCAAAAAATCTGGGCTACACCCACTCAAATGTTCCCGGCACCGCGCACCCTGCTCCACGCATCGGTTGCACCATGCCCGAACGGCCCGAGAAGCTTCACGCGGGCGCTTCCTTCGGTCATGCAGAGCGCACAGCCCATTCGCTAACGATCACGGAACCTGCGCCACCGAACGGATCCGCTGGAAGTGGAATTTTCGAAAATCATTGCGATTTCAGGTAGTGGGCTTAAGGACAGCCTGAATGGACCTTGACCGCTCCTATCCGGCGATATCCGACCTCGCGGCCCGTGCACGGCGCAGGGTGCCGCGGTTTGTCTGGGATTATCTCGACAGTGGCACCGGAACCGAGGCCACGACGCGCCGGAATCGCGAGAGACTGGACGCGGTCCTGTTCGATCCCGCGATCCTGGCAGGGGAGCGGAACGCGGACCTCTCGCGGCGCTTTCTTGGGCACGGGTTTCCGCTGCCGTTTGGAATTGCCCCGGTTGGAATGTCAGGCGTCGTGTGGCCGGATGCCGAACGTGCTCTGGCGCGCCTCGGACGCGACGAGGGCATTCCATACACGCTCTCCACGGTGGCCGCGCAGACGCCCGAGACCGTCAGCCCCCACCTCGGACCACACGCATGGTGCCAACTCTATCCTCCGCATGACCCCGAAATCCGCAAGGATATGCTGAAACGATTCAAGGACGCCGGCTTTCGGGCGCTTGTGCTGACGGCGGACGTTCCCGTCACAAGCCGGAGGGAACGGCAGCAGCGGGGCGGCATGAGCACGCCACCGCGGCTCTCTCCCCGCATTCTTGGCCAGATCGCCCTGCACCCGGCCTGGGCGCTGGCAACGCTCAGGACCGGTGTTCCACGGCTCAGGACGATCGAGAAATACACCGGCAACCACGGCGCGATGTCGTCCACCAGACATATCGGCCACCTGATCCGCACGTCACCCGACTGGGAATATCTTGAATGGCTTCGCGACCATTGGGACGGGCCACTCATGGTAAAGGGCGTGCTTGTCGCTGCGGATGCCGTTCGGCTGAAAACGTCGGGGGTTGATGCGGTATGGGTTTCGAACCATGCTGGGCGGCAGTTCGATGCGGCTCCCGCGTCAATCGACGTACTGCCGGACATTCGGGCGGCTGTCGGGCCCGACTATCCGCTTATCTTCGACGGTGGAGTCGCCAGCGGGCTCGATATCCTGCGGGCTCTGGCTCTGGGCGCGGATTTCGTGATGCTGGGCCGGGCGTTTCTCTACGGTCTCGCGGCATTCGGTCAGCGGGGGGCGGCACATGTTGTGCACATACTGCGCGAGGATATCCTGTCGAACCTCGGGCAGCTGGGGCTGGAGGGATTCGACGGCCTGCCCGTACGCGTTCGCGGTTGACGCCCGCCCGGGCAAGATCACGCAATGGTGCCGCGCATCACTCTCCTGCAGGTTCGGGAAACCGGCAGCGATCGATCAGAGCGGCTCTCCCGAGATTCAGTCCAGGGATGTGGATAAAAGGTTCCGGGTATTCCATCATGATCTATCCGCTTTACCCGGGTGCCGTGAATGCCTAGATTCCAGATCCGCGCATCATTTCCGGGATTTCTCCGATGACCGAATTCCGAAAGATCCTGGTCGCCAACCGTGGCGAGATCGCCATTCGCGTTATGCGCGCGGCGAATGAGCTGGGAAAGCGCACCGTCGCGGTCTACGCCACCGAGGACAAGCTGAGCCTTCATCGTTTCAAGGCCGACGAGGCTTACATGATAGGCGACGGCATGGGACCGGTCACGGCCTATCTGTCGATCGAAGAGATCATCCGTGTCGCCAGGGCCTGCGGCGCGGACGCGATCCATCCCGGATATGGTCTGCTGTCGGAAAATCCCGCTTTTGCCGAAGCATGTGAGGTTAACGGCATCGCCTTCATAGGGCCCAGACCAGAGACGATGAGAGCGTTGGGCGACAAGGCGTCAGCCAGAAAAGTCGCCATAGCGTCCGGCCTGCCGGTAATCCCGGCGACTGGTATTCTTGGCGACGATATGGACGAGATCGGGCGACAGGCCGAGGAAATCGGCTACCCAATGATGCTAAAAGCGTCCTGGGGCGGTGGCGGTCGGGGCATGCGCCCGATTTACGGCCCGGACGAGCTTGCGGACAGAATACTTGAAGGACGGCGTGAGGCGGAAGCCGCCTTCGGCAGTTCCGAGGGATATCTGGAAAGAATGATCCAGCGGGCGCGGCATGTCGAGGTGCAGATTCTCGGTGATCGTCACGGAAACATCTACCACCTGTGGGAGCGTGACTGCTCGGTACAGCGGCGCAACCAGAAAGTGGTTGAACGCGCCCCAGCCCCGTATCTGACCGATGTGCAGCGCGAGCGGCTCTGCGGGCTCGGCAGGAGAATCGCCGAGGCGGTGGGCTACGAATGCGCGGGCACGGTTGAATTCCTTATGGATATGGAAACCGGTGAGTTTCATTTCATCGAAGTGAATCCGCGGATCCAGGTGGAACACACCGTCACCGAAGAAGTCACCGGGATTGACATCGTGCAGGCGCAGATCCTCGTAACCGAGGGCGAGAGTCTCGATGAGGCCACGGGAATCTCCTCCCAGGACGACGTCAAGCTCGACGGACATGCCATACAGTGCCGGATCACCACGGAGGATCCGCACAACAGTTTCATACCGGACTACGGACGGATTACGGCTTACCGTGGCGCGACCGGTATGGGTATCCGCCTTGATGGCGGCACGGCCTATTCAGGTGCGGTGATCACGCGTTTCTATGATTCCCTTCTTGAGAAGGTAACCGCCTGGGCTCCGACGCCAAAGGCGGCAATCGCCCGCATGGAACGCGCCCTTCGCGAGTTCAGGATCCGCGGTGTCAGCACGAATATCGATTTCGTCGAGAACCTGCTACGGCATCCGACATTTCTCTCGAACGAATACCACACCAGATTCATTGATCAGACGCCTGAACTTTTCGAGTTTTCCCCGCGGCGCGACCGGGCGACGAGGCTTCTCACCTACATCGCCGATGTCACGGTGAACGGGCATCCCGACGTCGCGGGCCGTCCGCGTCCGGTGGGCGGACTGAAACTTCCGACTCCCCCGCCGCCGACCCACGACCGGCCCGCGTCGGGCGCGAAGCGGATCCTGGACGAATCCGGCCCAGAAGCCGTTGTGGAATGGCTGGCGGGCCGTAAGGAGCTGCTGGTCACGGACACGACCATGCGTGACGGGCATCAATCGCTGCTCGCCACGCGCATGCGGTCACTCGACATGATACGGATCGCACCGAATTACGCCACCGATCTGCCGCAGCTGTTCTCGGTCGAATGTTGGGGAGGCGCGACGTTCGACGTGGCGTACCGGTTCCTTCTGGAGTGTCCGTGGCAGCGACTTCGTGATCTGCGCTCGGCGATGCCGAACCTGATGACTCAGATGCTGCTACGCGGCTCGAACTGCGTCGGTTACACCAACTATCCCGACAATCTGGTGCGCGCGTTTGTCGCACGGGCGGCGGAGACCGGCATCGATGTTTTCCGCGTGTTCGATCCTCTTAACTGGGTGGAGAACATGCGGGTGGCGATGGATGCGGTGCTGGAATCGGGCAAACTCCTTGAAGGTTCGATCTGCTACACCGGAGACGTTCTGGATCCTGAACGCTCCAGATATGATCTCGGTTACTATGTTGGTATGGCGAGGGAACTGAAGGACGCCGGCTCACATATTCTTGGCCTGAAGGACATGGCGGGGCTCCTCAAACCGGCCGCCGCGGACGTGCTGGTGAGGACGCTCAAACAGGAGACCGGACTTCCCGTGCACCTGCATACCCATGACACCGCGGGAATTGCCTGCGCCACGATCCTCGCCGCGAGCGAGGCTGGCGCCGATATCGTCGACTGCGCCATGGACAGCCTTTCCGGCAACACAAGCCAGGCCACTCTTGGAACCGTTATCGAGGCGTTGCGCCGCTCTGACCGAGATACCGGTCTCGACATAAACGCCGTTCGGCGGATCTCGAATTACTGGGAAGCCGTCCGGAACCACCTCGCGGCATTCGAATCAGGTCTTCAGGCACCCGCCTCTGAAGTCTACCTGCACGAGATGCCCGGCGGGCAGTTCACGAATCTAAAGGCCCAGGCGCGCTCAATGGGACTGGAGGAGCGCTGGCATGAGGTAGCGCAGGCCTACGCTGATGTCAGCCGCATGTTCGGCGATATCATAAAGGTCACGCCTACTTCCAAGGTGGTGGGCGATATGGCGCTGATGATGGTCAGCCAGGGTCTGACCCGGAAAGACGTCGAGGATCCCGAAACGGAGGTGAGTTTCCCTCATAGCGTGATCGAAATGATGGAGGGACAGGTCGGCAGGCCAAAGGGTGGATTTCCTCCGGGTATGGTCAGGAAAGTACTGAAAGGCCGGAAACCGTTGACGGGACGCCCGGGCGCACTGCTCGCGCCGGAGAACATGGAGGCCCGGCGGGCAAAGATCTCCGCGGAACTTGGTGTCGGGATCGATGACGAGGACCTGATCGGGTATCTCATGTATCCGAAGGTCTTCACCGAATATATGGAGCGTCATTCGGTCTATGGTCCGGTGCGAACGCTACCGACACGTACGTTCTTCTACGGAATGGAGCCCGGTGAGGAGATCACCGCCGAGATCGATCCCGGAAAAACGCTTGAAATCCGGCTTCAGGCTGTTGGCGAGACCCATGAGGACGGATACGTGAGAGTCTTTTTCGAGCTCAATGGACAGCCCCGCGTCGTGCGGGTCTCCGACCATCAGGCCAGTTCAGGGAAAGTGGCGCGTCCGAAAGCCAATGCCGGGAATCCATTACATGTCGGAGCACCGATGCCGGGCGTCGTCGCATCGGTCGCGGTGAAGGCGGGCGCCGAGGTTACCAAAGGGGAACTGCTGCTGACCGTTGAGGCCATGAAAATGGAAACCGGACTGCACGCGGAACGCGACGGAATCATTGGAACCGTCCATGTCACGCCTGGAACACAGATAGACGCGAAGGATCTGCTGGTCGAGATGGAATGACGGAGGTTTGCCTGTTCCGGGGCAGCTTCGGACCTGACGCGCCCTGGGTTCGGCCCAAGTTTATCGGGTGAACTCAATTCGACCGCGTCACGGTTCTGATTCATTGTTCACCCGCCGCGGTACGGTCGCATACATCAGGTCCGGCGTTTCAGCCGCTATCCGACCGGTATCTTTCATGGGCGATGATCCGGACGGTGGCGTCCCGGAATGGGGCAGCTCCTGACTTCGACGGTTTACCGGAATTCTGAGCGCGGCGTCAAATGTAACGCATTGAACAAAAACGCTTTTCATGTTTTCAGTTCGATTTGGCGGTCTGTAGTGCCTGGCGGCGATTTATGTTCCTGGCAAAGCCGGCCGGATGGCCATGCTGAACGTATGTTCATTCGCGTTAAATCCACTCCAAACTCACCCAGGAAATCGGTGCAGATCGTCGAATCCGTTCGTGTCGACGGAAAAATACGCCAGCGCATCCTGCGTCATGCCGGTGTCGCTCACGACGATCGGGAAAAACAGGCGCTCTGGAAAATCGCGGAGCATATCAAGGCCAAAATGCTCCACGAGCGACAGCCCGGTCTTTTCCCGCCAGAACATGTCGCTGAGATGGCGATTGAATCGAGCCGTAAGCCAAAGGACGCCCTTCCGACTGACGACCTGGGTTCGTTATACGAAGAGCAACGGGTGATCAGCGGCATCCACGAGGTCTATGGACACGTCTACCGCGCTATCGGGCTCGATCACATTCTCTCGGCAAAACAACAGAAGATATCCAATCGAATTCTGTATCACACGGTGCTGGCCCGAATTGCCAATCCTGAGGGCAGGCGTTCGGGCGTGCGGTTTCTCAAGCAGGACTTCGGTGTCAGCATTGCCCTGGAAAAGGTCTATCGCATGATGGACCTCCTCGACGAAGCCGCGATCGGGCGTATTCGTGAGCGGACCGCGGCGACAACACGGTCATTGTTTCCGGACCCCATTGATCTCGTCTCATTTGACTGCACAACGCTGTTTTTCGGGTCCCGTTGCGAAGATACGCTCCGCGCCCTTGGATATGGTAAGGATGGCAGACATGGCGAGGTGCAGGTTCTCCTGGCCCTGGCGGTAACGCGGAGCGGTTTGCCCATCGGGTATGAGGTCTTTCCCGGCAATATGTGGGAAGGGAATGGCTTTCTCCCGGCGCTCCGGACACTGCATCCGGATACACGTCAGGCCGTGATTGTTGCGGATGCCGGGATGTCCAGCGACAGGAATCTCACCGATCTTGGGAACCGGGGCTGTTCCCACATTGTCGGAGCGCGTCTGCGGGGTTTTCCAAAGGCTGTGAAAGACCGCGTTCTCAAGGTGAACCGATATCGAAACGTCATGGGGGAGACCATCAAGGTCGGTGTCTTTCGTCATGATGGACGCCGGATTGTGGTTTCCTATAACCCCAAGCGTGCTCGCAAGGACGCCCGGGACCGGGAAAAGGCGCTTACCAGGCTGTTACGCCGGTTAAGGAACAGCGATGCGCCTGAACAGTTGCCTGGGAAGGGTGGCTATCACCGCTTCGTTCGGATTGCTGGCGATGCGCATATTGAGTTGGATACGGACAGGATCAAAGCCGAGGAAGCCTGGGATGGGTTGCACGGCGTGGTAACCAGGCTCAAAGGCATGCCCGTGGCGGAACTGTTCAACCAATATCGCCAACTCTGGCAGGTGGAGGAAAGTTTCCGAATTACCAAACACGATCTACGGGCACGCCCAGTCTTCCACTGGACCGAACGTCGTATCCGGGCCCATCCTGCGATTTCATTCATGGCCTACGCCTGTGTGCGTCATCTTGCCTACCGCGTCGCGGCGCAAAAACAGCCCATGTCGCCGAAAGTGATCCAAACCGCACTGAGACAGCGCCAGTTCTCGGTCTTGCACGATCCCGAAAACAGCAAACACCACGCGATCCCCTCAATGCCGGGTGCAGAAGCGAAAGCCATTTACGCAACGCTGGGGCTGGCGACAACGACGCGTCCTTTTGAGATCAGGAAACCGGATGGCAAGCCACAAGGAGACTGGATCCACGTCTTTTCCCAAATTTCGAATGTAGTGCCTGGCAAAAATTATAACTTACTGAAAATAAATGTTTTTTTAAAATAAACCGTCGAAGTCAGGACGTTTCAGCCGCTATCCGACCGGTATCTTTCATGGGCGATGATCCGGACGGTGGCGTCCCGGAATGGGGCAGCTCTCTTGAGGCCTCCTGAAAGGCTTGGTCCGACGCGTTAGGGATTCCGAAGAAGTAGACCAGCTTTTGTCAGGCGGCCCGTTGCAACTTGGGCCAGCCTTTGGGCAGGCCCGCATCGGGTAGAAAGCCATAAAGCGGCTCATCCGGCAGGGCGATGCGCAGGATATCGCGGACCCGCATCAGCCGGTCGAGGTTGATCCCCGTGTCATAACCCATCGCCTCAAGCATGAAAGCGAGGTCCTCCGTCACGACATTACCGCTTGCGCCAGGGGCTGCGGGACACCCACCGAGCCCGGCAAGGGATGCATCGAGGGTATCGATACCCTCGTCCAGAGCCGCCAGCGCATTGGCGAGACCAAGTCCGCGCGTGTTGTGCAGATGCACGCCGGTTAAACGCTCCGTTCCGATCTCAGCGCGCACGGCGCGCAGCCGTGTGCCGATCGCCAGGGGAGTCGCGTAGCCAGCCGTGTCCGACAGTCCGATTTCCGCGGCTCCCGCCTCTGTCGCGCGCACCGCAAGACGCCGCAATCCATCCAATGGCACCGCCCCCTCAATCGAGCAACCGAAAGCGGTGGCGAGACCGACCTCGAAACGTGGGCGCACCTCTACGGCCACCTCATCGACCGCAGCGCGGATGGCTCGGATTTCCTCGATCATCTGGTCATGGCCGCGATTGACGTTGCGCCGGGAATGCGTCTCCGAGGCGGAGAGGGGCAGCGAGATTTTATGTGCGCCAGATGCGATGGCCGCCACAGCGCCGCGCAGGTTAGGCACCAGAACCGCGACGGTGAGTCCCGGGATTTTACGGGCGTGCGCAACGAGCTCCGCTGTGTCGGCCATCTGCGGGAACGCCTGATAATTCACGAAGGAGCCGACTTCGATCTCGCGCACGCCTGCCCCTGCCTCGGCGTCGATCCACGCTTTCTTGACCTGAAGTGGGATCGGTTCTGCAAGTGATTGCAATCCGTCGCGAGGACCAACCTCGCTGATCAGTATTCTGCGGCGCATCGGCACAGGCTTTCCGTTGATCCATCGATATGTCTATATCCCGTCCAATCATCTTTTCTCAAGCTGAAGGGCATTCATGGATTATCTTTCCGATATCCGCGTGATCGAATTTTCCCATATGGTCATGGGACCGACGACGGGCATGATTCTCGGCGATCTGGGGGCCGAGGTGATCAAGATCGAACCCATCGGTGGGGATAAGACGCGGGCACTGTCCGGCTCGGGAGCGGGCTATTTCGCGATGTTCAACCGCAACAAGAGGTCAGTGACGCTGAATCTGAGATCGGACGAGGGATCTGAACTCGCGCATCGGCTGATCGGCTCGGCGGATGTCGTGATCGAGAATTTCCGCAAGGGCGCATTGGACGAGTTGGGACTTGGTCCCGAGGCGGTCCAAGTACGCCATCCGGGAGTGATCTACCATTCCTGCAAAGGTTTCCTGTCGGGTCCCTACGAGGATCGGACCGCGCTTGACGAGGTCGCGCAGATGATGGGCGGGCTGGCCTACATGACTGGGCCAAGCGGGCGTCCCCTGCGGGCGGGTAGCTCCGTCATCGACATCGCCGGAGCGATGTTCGGCGTCATCGGTATCCTCGCGGCCCTGCATGGACGCGGGCGGGGTGGGCATATCACCTCCGCGCTCTACGAGACGACCGCCTTTCTCGTGGGCCAGCATATAGCGCAGAAAGCCGTGACCGGCAGCGCCGCACCTCCAATGCCCGAGCGCGTCTCCGCCTGGGCGGTCTATGATGTGTTCGACACCGCCGACAGTCAGGTCTTTGTTGGTGTCGTGAGCAACGGGCAGTGGTGCGCTTTCTGCCGGGCCTTCGGCTTCAATGACTGGGCGGAAGATGACGCGCTTGCGACCAATTCCGGGCGGGTTGCCGCACGGGAGGTGATCCTGCCGCGCCTGCGCGAGATGTTCTTGACGAGGACGTCGGATGATCTGATGGCGAGACTTGCGAAAGCAGGCCTGCCACATGCGCCGATCCGGCGACCGGAGGATTTATCCAATGATCCGCATCTTGCGGAGCGTGGTATGCAGAGCCTGCGTCTGCCTGATAGCGGCGAGGCGGTCGATCTGCCGAACCTGCCTATCGAGATCGATGGTGCACGCGCGCGCCTTCACCATGATATTCCCGCGCCGGGCGGTGACACCGATGAAGTTCTGGCTGGGCTTGGTTTGAGCGCGAAAGATCTGGTGCGACTGAAAGAGACAGGGGTTGCGGGATGAGCGTATCCGCGCGGATGCAGCAGCCAACACGCCACGCCACGCCTATCGGCGAATCGATTATCTGCCACTCGACGGTAGTCCAGGATGGATGCGACAGGATATCGATAGCGTTACCGGCCCAGACTGCGGACGACCGCCAATACGGCATATTCGAGTGGCGTGGGAGAGTCCCTTTTTTCCCTTGCAGACTGCCGGGTCGTCCATTATAATCCCGATCTGGAGCGCGGGCGTAGCTCAGGGGTAGAGCATTACCTTGCCAAGGTAAGGGCCGTGAGTTCGAATCTCATCGCCCGCTCCAATAATCCATTGTCCTTTTCCGCGACGGCTCTCCCTCCCGTAGCGAGAGTTGTCAGTGGAACCTGTCGTCAGCGCCCGGTGTTTCATTGATTCCTTCGCTTTCGTCTGTGAAGGTGAAGCCACCCTGAACCGTCAGGGCGACGGATCCGTCGCTGTCCGTGACTTCGGCCGTGCCGTTTGCTGCGCCGCATCCGGCAGGACAAGCGCGTCCGCCACCGTGGGAGCGGGCGACATGAATCCGGGTATTCCCGTCCGTGTTTTCACTCGGGCCGCCGGAACATGTAGCGGTTTCACACCCACCAGATGACATTCCGGGCGGAAAACGCCGCTGGAACGCTGGTCGCGGCGTTGGGACGCATGGTCCGTTCCGGCCACAACTTGCCCTGAAGCCGCGAACGCGCTCCAGCGGCCCGCTCACGCGCCGTCAGGGGTCAGGAAGGGTTGGGGAGGGCAAGAGAACCCCCGGCGATCTCCCGCCAGGGGTCGTGGTCTGGGTCGTGAAGCGACTATTATTGAAGGTCGGCTACGTTAGTTATGGACGCCGAACGCGCCCTGTATCTGGATTTGGCTCTGCGTATCGGACAATGGCCTGTTGGCCGCGAAATCGCCCGCGATCCCGCCAGGTTCCCCACCGACTGCCGTACCATGGAACCCGGCGTTCCATGTGCCTCTGCTGCCCGTGCCTTCTTTGATGGTCGCCGTTCCGCTCATGGAGGCGCCGATGCCTGTCTGCTCCAGGGTGATCTCGGATACGCCAGCCCTATTTCCAAGGGCTTCAGTTAGGGCAGTTAGTCGCAGCTTTCGGAGCGGGATGCTACCAGAACCAGCCATTATAACTCCGACAGGCGTCCCCTGACATCCGGTAGGAGACCTCGCTCCGGGCGGGCGCAATGTCGAAAGGCAGAGCATCTGGCGAGACAAACCCAGTGGGGGAGTAGGGAGGCTTCAGGCGCACCGTGAAATCAACGAAGGCCAGAAAGAGGGGGCCGTCATCCGTTTGGAACCAGAGCGTTTCCTCATGGTTGCGTCCCGGCTCCAGGGCGACCTTGAACCGGTTGCCGGGCATGGGTTGTCCATCGTGAGCACGAATCTTGCGGCTGAATTGAATCGACACCTCAGGGAACTCTGTCATGTCTGACGGAAACTGGTCCCACCCCGCCGTGCGAACCTTCAGGCAGATGGGAGCCTTGCAGGCAATGGCGTACGTGTCCGTGCACTTCTCAAACCCGACCGTCGGCCGTTGCTGCGCCAGTGTCGGCACAGCCAGCAGGGCCATGAGCGCTGTTGCCTTTATAATTGCCAGTCGCTGCATAATGGGTCTCCTTGTGTCAGTGCCATTCGGCAAGGGTAGCAGAGGGGCGGGCCGTTTACAAGGATCCCGCGATTTGTCGATTTGTCAGGGGGTGTCCCACGCCAGTTCCGGTCGATTTTCGTTGACACCGTGTGCATTCCGTCGCACGTGCGCGGGCGCGTGCAGGGGGTCTGGAAGTTTCCGCTGGCCTTCCCGCGCAGCGTGTGCGATACTGAAGGCATGCCGGTTGGCGGGCGCATGGAATCCTGCCCGGTCCTCCGGGAGCCTCCGGAGGGGTTCCCGCTCTCCGGGATCGAGGTCCGGCCCGCGACGCCTGGGGAGCGCCCGCTGTGGGACGCTCTGATGGACCGCCACCACTACCTCGGCCTGCGCCGGCTGGCGGGCCGCGGCCTGCGCCATGTCGCGACATTCGGCGGCGTGTGGCTGGGGCTGGCGGCATGGCAGAACGGCGCCTCAGGTGCGCCCCGCGCGACAGGTGGATCGGCTGGCGGCCCGAGCAGCAGTTCGGGCGGCTGGAGATGGTGGCGCACGACACCCGTTTCCTGCTCCTCGCCGGGCCCGGGACGTTCCCGAACCTCGCCTCCCGCTTCCTGTCGCGGATGACCCGCCGGCTGGCCGACGACTGGCTGGAGGCGCACGGCCACCGGGTCCTCGCGGCCGAGACCTTCGTGGATCCGAAGCGCTTCACCGGCACGATGTACCGCGCGGCGGGCTGGGAGCGCCTGGGCCGGACGAAGGGGTACGCCCGCGCCAACGGGCGCTACACAGACCCCCACGGCAAGCCGAAGGAGATCCTCGTCAGGGCGCTGCGGCGCGACGCCCGGGACCTGCTGTCGGACCCGCGGCCGCTGCCGCCGGACGTGGCGCCACCCGCGGACCCCGGGCTGGCGCCCCGTGACCCCGGGACGATGCGCTCCCTGCACGCCGAACTGGCCGCGGTCCCCGACTTCCGCCGGGCCCAGGGCAGGAAGCACACGGTGGCCTGCACGCTCGCCGTGCACGTGCTCGCGGAGCTGGCGAACATGAAGGGCTGCCTCGCGGCCCGCCCATAAGGCAAATTCCTGCTGGACAAATGACAGTTTCAGGTGTCGTCCCGTAGGTACCGGCATGGCGGTTCCGACCCGAACGCCACAGGAAGTCGCGGCGGGCGTCATGATCCGGTCCCCGACCGCGCCGCTCCCTGCCGTTTCCTCTCCCCGGCAAAGGCGTTGTGCGCACTCCCGTCTCCGATCGCCTCGATGCGTCCGTCACCCTGTGCGATGGCGACAGGCCGCATGTAGCCTTCCCAGATGATCTGATGGCCCGGAACGGCGGAAGTTCCCCCTGGAACCGGTGCCAGGCCTCTGATACGGACTCTCCCACGGACATGGGGCCGTCTCCCTGTATGTTGTGGATATCACACCCCGTTCATGCTGGAGGGACGGCTCCATATCCAGACCCGGACGTCGAAAAATGCCCGTTTCGCGGGGAAAAAACCGCGCGACCGCGGAGTTCTGCAAGAAGCTCCACTGAAAAGCTTTTCGTTTCTGGCCATCGCGCTTCGCGGTTGAACCCGGGGCTTGATGTTTCCACCTTCAGGAATTGGATCATTCCAGATCCAAACGCCGGCTTGAGGACAGCTCAGAACTGGGCTGGTTGAACGGACTCGGGTTTCTGGTTGCCGGTTATGTCAATGAACGGAGTCGCCCCGCGATCCGCAGTGCATTCTGTTCCACCAGACCTGCGGTCTCCTCGACATACCCCTCTGAACTGCCAGGAAGAGCCGCAACCGCATTCGTTACGCCGATACGCGCACCGACAACGCCATCAACCAGTTCCTGAACCCGCCTGCGGACATCTGCGGGACGGTAACCGGCAGTCTTGGCAATGGCATCCCAGTGGCGGGCGTCCACGTCACCGGGCCTGCGTTTCCTGCCACCGATGTTCTGCGCGAAATACTGAACGACCTCCGGCCAGGGCAGCACGGTGGAAACATCGTAGAGCGGCGCAAGCCGCGCACCTGAGCTCACCGGCAACAGAAGTGAATAGTTCTTTGCGTGCGCATCCGTATTGGCGGCGAGAATGTTGAAGATAAGCTGGTCCAGCAACGCCAACGCGTCGGCGGGAGGCAGATGCCGTCCGGTGGCGATCAGCGTTCCAAGATCAGGTCCCGGCAGTGTCCCTCGCTCATACTTGCGCCCGGGTGGTACGCCGTTCGCCTGAGCAAAGTCTTCCTGATGCACGCGCTGCGGTGCGCCGCCACGGCTGACACGCCGATCATATCGCAGCACGCAGATCGCGCTGCGCGGCCCGGCCCGTAGGATGGTCGCCCGCGCCGAGGCGATGCCGATCGCGGCCGCCAGGGACAGGCAATAGGTTTCGTTCTCCACAATGCCCGGCAGGACCGGATTGTTAGGCTTCAGAATGATGGT
Organism: Paracoccaceae bacterium; assembly: GCA_965221405.1. Taxonomy (GTDB): domain Bacteria; phylum Pseudomonadota; class Alphaproteobacteria; order Rhodobacterales; family Rhodobacteraceae; genus JAPOUP01. The sequence goes on from CBDCSE010000002.1 coordinate 647,868, forward strand.
TGATGGTGCGCCATGGCGCGGGATGGCGAGAGTATCCCCTTCATGGGGCAGCCGCAGGACAGGGGTGCCGGATCGGTCCAGAACGGCGAGGGTCGATTTCCGCTGGCCACCCGCGAGGGAGAGCCTGACACCCTCCTCGCCCACCAGGAACGGACGTTTCGCCAGATCCTCGAAATGGCGCTCCAACGCCTTTTCCGGATCATTGAGACCATAGAACTCCGTCAAAGGCGTGTAGCTCCATTCGGTCCTCCTCGATGGAAGATTGAATGACAGCGCACCTGCCGTATCCCCACCGATTTCTCCAAGAACCGAGAGGATATCGGCCTGATCAAGGCCGAGTGATCCGGTCAAAACGGCAAGCTGTCCCTCCTCGGGCAAAAGCCCCGCAAGCCAGGGCAGGATCACTCTGGACGGGTAAATTGTGTCAGCAAGCGGAAGGGTCAGCGAAAGGGCAAAGGCACCGCGTGTCGCGAGCCAGGCTTCGGTATAGGAAAATCCGGGGGCACCGTCGGTGGCGACGGTGACATCGCCAACATGCAGCTCGTCAAACCAGACCGGAATCGCCGCACTCACATATAGTCCCCAAGATCGTATCCCCCGTTCCCGCCGGATGGAATCCGCACGGAGTCGCGGTCGGATCCATCCAAAAGCTCGCCAGCATGAATCCGCAGAGCGTCAGCGATCCGGTACAGACTGGTGATGCGCAGGTCGCGTTTGCCGGTTTCAATGAGCGAGAGGGCAGACGCACTGATTCCGCACAGCCGCGCAAGCTTGTGCAAATTCAGGCCACGGCTCTCGCGCAGCGTCCGAATCCTTCCGCCGACGCCCGCGAGCCGGCTCTCTCCCGTATCATTACCCATCAGAAAGCCCTTTATTGAATTCGGTAAATATGGCCTCGTCTCCGTCTCTAGACAAGGCTTTTTTCCGAAAACGGTAAACCACACCGGCCCAGCCAATCATAATTAGGATCGGACGCTTGAAAAATTAAGATTGGACGGCTACAGGATTTAGATTGGACGAACATGGAATTGAGAATGGCCGACGGAAATAAACCTGGATATCCCCGTTACCTGGAGCGCGGAATCAGGGAGGCGATGGGCGACACGCGCGTCGTTCTGATCTCAGGCCCTCGCCAGGCCGGCAAGACAACACTCGCCAAAAGGCTTGCCGACGAACGGCGACCTTACGTGACCCTCGATGACGGGGGTGTTTACCAGGCGGCCCTCTCGGACCCGGTCAGTTTCATAAGACAGTTCGAATATGTCACCATAGATGAAATTCAACGGGTACCGGAGCTGATCCGTGAAATCAAGATATCGGTGGACGGGGACCAACGAGCCGGACGATTTCTCCTGACTGGCTCCACAAACATCCTGACAATCCCGACCGTCAGTGAATCGCTCGCCGGACGCATGGCGGTCAACGAGTTGCTGCCATTATCGCAAATCGAGATTGAGCGGTGTGAGGACAATCCATTGGACCGTCTCTTCGAAACCCCAACGCCTTTCCCTCCCGGACCTTATGATGTTTCAGCGATAGCTGATCGGGTGCTCACGGGCGGCTACCCCGAAATTCTGACAAGGCGAACGGAAGCGCGTCGGCGGGCATGGGCTGACAATTACATAAAAACGCTGCTGACCCGTGACATCGGAGAAATCATGGACGCCTATCATCTCAAGGATATCACAGATCTTCTGCGGGCATCGGCGCTTCAGTCAGCTCAACTGGTTGTCTATACCCATATCGCAAACGATCTCAGATTGAGCGTTCCAACCGTTCAGCGTTACGTCAGAACGCTGGAACAGACGTATCTCATACGGTTTCTTCCAGCATGGCATCGGAATGAACTGAAACGGCTCATCCGCACACCCAAACTGCATTTTCTCGATTCAGGTCTGCTCGCGGCGATCAGGAAGATCACGTCGGATCGGCTGGTCCGGGATCGGAGTCTATTCGGGCCCCTGCTTGAAACCTTTGTCTTTTCCGAGCTGCTGAAACATGCCTCATGGTCAGGACACACCTATGATTTTCATCACTATCGAGACAAGGATGGGGTCGAGGTCGATTTCGTCATCGAGCGCTCTCCAGACAGTCTCATTGGCGTCGAGGTCAAGGCATCGGCCACCATCAGGGCGGACGACTTCAAAAGCCTTAAACGACTTCAATCGGTGACTGGAATGGCGTTCAGGAAAGGCATCGTGTTCTATACTGGCGAAAGGGCGCTTCCTTTCGGCGATAGGCTCCAGGCCCTACCGGTTTCGATACTATGGACCCCAGGCCGGTAGTGAGCCGTTTACGCTCGACCGCCGCAAACCCCCTGTAGGTCACCAGTCCCATTACATTGGGCCCAGACAGCGCCCCGGAATAATTTCCGGCGAGCAAAGCCCGGTGTCCCCTACTATACGCTTTTCACCATGGTCCACGGGCCGTGGAAACCGTTACCGTCGCGATCAACGCGCTCGAACCCATGAGCGCCGAAAAAGTCGCGTTGCGCCTGGATCAGCGCACCCGTGCCACGAGCCCTGCGCATTGTGTCGAAATATCCAACCGCGGCCGATAGAGCGGGCACGGACAGGCCTGCAAGCACCGACCGCGCAACCACCCGGCGCAGGGAGCCAACGTCGTCATTGAGGAGCCGCACGAATGCGGGCGCCAGTATCAGGCTGTTGCCTGGTGGTGGATCACGGAACGCGCCAGCGATGTCGTCCAGCAACGCCGAACGGATTATACATCCCGCACGCCAGATCTCCGCTATCCTGGCTAGATCCAGGTTCCAGCCGAATTCGACAGACGCCTCCGAGAGTAACGCGAACCCCTGTGCATGGCTGATAACCCGCGCGGCGAGAAGCGCCCGCTCCAGATCCGCGTCCAGAAGCGCCGGACCGATTTCGCCGGCACGGGGCCCCGTAAGGCACTGCGCACCGATCTCCCTGAGATCCTTTGCCGCCGACCAGGATCGGGCACCAACCGCCGCCTCGATCGTGGAAACCGACTGCCCGAGCCTCAGAGCCTCGATCAACGTCCAGCGTCCGGTTCCTTTCTGGCCAACCCGATCAAGAATGACGTCGACCATAGGCTGGCCGGTTTCCGGGTCACGGACAGCAAGAACCCGGGCCGTGATCTCAATCAGGTAGGACTTGAGCGGCCCTCCGTTCCATTCCCCGAACAGTGCCAGGATCGTTTCCGCACTGCGCCCCTCGCCCTGGCTTAGAAGACCGTAGATTTCCGCGATCATCTGCATATCGGCGTATTCTATTCCGTTATGCACCGTTTTCACGAAATGTCCCGCGCCATCGGAACCCAAACGCGCGGCGCACGGCAGGCCTTGATACCTCGCGGCGATGGCTTCGACGATCTCCGAAATGGCCGTGTAAGCCTCTTGGGAGCCACCGACCATAATTGAAGGACCGTTCCGGGCCCCCTCCTCACCACCCGATACTCCCATACCGATGAATCGGAACCCTTCCGCCAGCAGAGCCGCCTCGCGTCTTCGCGTATCCCTGAAATCGGCGTTTCCCGCGTCGATCAGGATATCCCCAGCGTCAAGATGAGGCCTCAATACATCGATCACCGCATCGACGGCTTCGCCGGCCTTAACCATGATGATGACAGCCCGGGGCCGTGGCAGGGCAGCGGCCAATGCCTCAGGTGTCGGAGCCACAAAAAATCTGTCGGAGAGAACACCAGCTTCGGAAATGAACCCGTCGATCCGGGAAGCGGTGCGGTTATGGATAGCGACGGAAAATCCCTTTTCAGCGATGTTAAGCGCCAGACTGGACCCCATAACGCCAAGCCCCACCAACCCGATCACTGCTTCAGCCATACACCACCCCTCCCAAACGGGTATTCGGCAGCGTAATCGCGTAACGTGGAGATTCAAGCGGTTTACACAGCCGGGCCCACGGCCACCACACCACAACCGACGCATCTACCGATGCAGCCAAAAGCCCGGTCCCGACCCGGATCGGCAAAGTGATCCAACCTGATAATGTGGCTCGTCGGGTGATCGATTGACACCGCCCACTACAAGCCAAGGCACCATCTAACGATCGCCTTCTGCACATGCAGCCGGTTTTCAGCCTCATCGAACACCACGGACTGGGGGCCGTCCATGACCGCGCTCGTCACCTCATCTCCCCGATGCGCCGGCAGGCAATGCATGAACAAAGCGTCGAGGTTGGCCGCTGACATGAGTTCGGCGTTCACCTGATAGCCACGTAACTGGTTGTGCCGACGCTCACGGGCCGACCGCGGGTCATGCATGGAAACCCAGGTGTCGGTCATAACCATGTCCGCACCCGCGACCGCCCGGATCGGATCGCGCACCTTTCGGTACATGCCCTCTACCGCGGCCTCGGGATCAAGCGCTTCCGGCCCGGAGAACGTCAAGTCAAAGCCGAACCGCTGCGCGGCATGCGCCAGGGAGGTAAAGACGTTGTTGCCATCACCCGACCAGACGACCCTACGTCCGGCAATGGGACCGCGGAGTTCCTCGAATGTCATGACGTCCGCCATAACCTGGCAGGGATGTGAGCGGTTTGTCAGCCCGTTGATTACCGGAACACTTGCGGAGTCGGCCATTTCGAGCAGCGTCGCCTCCTCGAAAGTCCGTATCATGATGAGGTCAACATAGCGGCTGAGAACCTTCGCGGTATCCGCGATTGTCTCGCCGTGCCCAAGCTGCATTTCATTGCCCGAAAGTGTCATCGTCTGACCGCCAAGCTGGCGTACGCCTACATCGAAACTGACACGTGTGCGCGTCGATGGCTTCTCGAATATCAACGCCACCATATGACCCAGCAGTGGAGTATCGTCGTCCGGCATGGCCTTGGGGCGGCCACCACGGGCCACCTTCATCCTCCGGGCAGCGTCGATGATGCTCCGCAGGTCAGATGGATCGGTCTTGGAGATATCGAGAAAATGGTTCATCGTGTGTCGCTTTTCCGGAAATCCGATATCGGCGGCAGGACGTCCGCCTTAAGCCCGGTTTCGCATCCCGGGCAGGTCGGGATAGGTGAGTATCCAGACGTCCTCACCGGTCTCGCATGGTCGTATCGCGCTTTTCTGGAATCCCGCCGCGAGGTACATCGCTATGCCCCGTGGGTTGGAAAGCCTTGGATCCGTGGCCACCAACGGCGCACCTGCGGCGATCAGGTCGCTGGCGTATTTCCGGACATAGGCCTTGGCATGCCCCCGGCCAAGTAAGCGACTCTCGCCCAGAAACGTGTCCACAGCGCGCGAACTCTCCGGAAGGTCATGGAAGTGGTTTTCCGACCTTGCGTCCCAATCCTGGATGTATCCAATCGGCACGCCCCAATGAACGACATGCATTCGGCATTCACCGCCGTCCACCTCTCGTTCGATCAGGGCGAGCTCCTCGTCCGGATCGCCCCACACGGCCATTACATGTGGCATCGCCAGCCAGCCCCGCAGTAAAGGGAAGTCCGCGCGGGTCACCGTTTTGAAGCAGTAGTCAGGCCGCTGCATTTCGGGACACCACACCTGCGGCCTGCTCGAGGCGTTCGGTCGCCTGCAGGATCTCTTCTTCGGTGATTATGAGCGGTGGCATGATGCGCACGGTATTCCCGGCCGCAGGTACGGTGAGCAGTCGGGCATCGTAGCAAGCGCCGATGACATCCGTGTTGGTCGCCTTACACACGATTCCCAGCATCAGACCGATACCACGTACCTTCTCGAACACGTCCGGATGTCCCGCAACCAGACCCTCAAGCCGTTGCCGGAGGAGGCCAGCCTTCCTGTTCACCCCATCAAGAAACGCGGAGTCGGAGACTACGTTCATGACCGCCAGTCCAACGGCGCAGGCAAGGGGATTGCCACCGTAGGTCGAACCATGCGTGCCGACGGTCATTCCTCTCGCCGCTGACTCCGTCGCCAGCAGCGCTCCCAGGGGAAATCCACCGCCGAGACCTTTCGCCACCATCATTATGTCGGGCGTGATGCCCGCCCACTCATGAGCGAACAAACGGCCTGAACGTCCGATACCGCACTGAACCTCGTCAAGAATCAGAAGGATCCCGCGCTCGTCGCAGAGATCCCGGAGCCCCCGCAGGCATTGGTCAGGCAAGGGCACGATGCCACCCTCGCCTTGAACCGGTTCGACCAGGACCGCCGCAACACTATCATCGGCCGCGGCCCGAAGTGCATCGTGGTCACCCCAGGGCAGATTGATAAATCCGGGCAGTAGCGGGCCGAAACCTTCTGTCATCTTGGGCGATGCCGCCGCCGCGATAGCGGCAGCGGACCGACCGTGAAACGCACCGGCAAATGTAATGATACCGTTGCGTCCCGGGTCGCCCCTGTCGTGAAAATGTTTGCGGGCCATCTTCACCGCCAGTTCGCAGGTTTCCGTACCGGAATTGGTGAAAAATACGGTATCGGCGAAAGTATGCGCGACCAACGCATCGGCAAGCGCCTGCTGGTTCGGGATATCGTAAAGATTCGAGACGTGCCACAGATCGCGCGCCTGATCGGTCAGGGCCTGCACCAGCGCGGGATGGGCGTGGCCAAGCGAATTCACCGCGACACCCGATCCAAGATCAAGATAGCGCGTGCCGTCTTTCGCTGTGAGCCAGGTGCCTTCGCCCTTCGTGAATGCGATCGGGGCGCGACTGTAGGTTGGTAATACTGACGGAATCATGGCTCGAATCCCTCCGCTGGCTCCGGGGAAACGCCGTATCGGCGCAACAGATCAATAGCTGGGTCAATAATTGGAATCGGGATCACGCTGACGCGTGGCGAATCACTGACAATCGCGGCAATGCCCTCGTCGGCGCGGCATCGATGTATTTTCGGTCATGATCATTGAAGCGATGCGTATCCGGTTCCCGAGCATATGTAAAGCCCGGATTCGGGCGGACTGAATAGGAGCATGTCTGTGGCCGCCGCTGTGCCGGATCTCCCATGGCATTCCGCACACACCCTTGAATTCCGGAGGATACGGCCTTACCTCGTCGTTTACCGCGGTGTCCGAAGCGCATCCGGCCGAACCTCAGGTATGTATGTTTTGCCGGGCGCGAAGATCCGCCATGCCTGTCTCTATGCCGGGATTCGTCGACCATGACGGATGGACGGTGATCCAACGCGGGCCGGACCGGGCGCGGCTACGTCCGGTGTGGCGGAACCGCCCCGAATTGGGAATATCGGATGTCCTGGACCGAAGAACGCGTCAAGCTCCTGAAGAAACTTCTGCGCGATGGCATGACAGCCAGCCAGATCGCCAAAGAGATTGGCGGCGTGACACGCAATGCCGTCATCGGCAAGATACACCGGCTCGGCCTTTCCAGCCGCCCGGACCAGTCAGCTGAGGCGTCGGGCACAAGTGAGGAAGCCAAGAATGGTCCGGAGCCGCAGGAAACCGCCAAAGGCGACTCCGGCCAGGCCTCCGCAAATGGGTCCGGCGGTCCCTCACGCAAGACAATTCTGTCCGCTGACCAGCCACTTCCACCGCAGCCTTCGGCGAACGAAGTCAGTGCCGAGGCGCTCGCGAACATTCGTGAAGTGGAGATGAACGCCCCGAAAATCAGTTTGCTGGAGTTGACGGAGCGCACCTGCAAATGGCCGATCGGTGACCCCGCTACAGACGAATTCTGGTTTTGTGGGCTGGCGGCCAAGCCGGGCAAACCTTATTGCGAGGCACATATCGCGGTGGCGTTCCAACCGCCGAATTCGCGGCGTGACCGGCGCCGGTAGGGCTCCCCCGCCGCACCGCGGGCGATATGTCCATGTGTCAGCGCCTTCCCGCTTCAGCATGCTCCGGGATCACGGGACGGATCAGGCAATGGCTCCATGCAGGCCTTGAGCGTCTCAGGCTCCCTTGCCGCGGCCTGTTTCATTACACCTCCCTTATCTCGACCGTCCCGTCGTAGCGGCTCTGGTAAAATCATGCTCCGCCGCATCGCATCAGCGCCTCCGGATACACGTCCGCCATTTCCGGAACCAGCCCAGATAACGCAGTCGCATCGTTGAGGACATCAAGCGAGTCGGAGAATCATCGATCAAGGGCGGGCACTCAAAAGCCGATCACTCCATATTGACTGCGCGGCTCGCGCTGACGGAATCATGGAATCGCCCGCGGGTTGACATAACTCGCGGAATGCCTCACCGCTTCCGAAATACCGGCAGTCAAAACTGGCTGGGGACGCGACCGCCTCCGTCGACTCCATCACGAACTTCGAGGAGCGCTGTGCGCTTTCCGAGATTATCCGTCGAGTAGGTGCCGTCTCACGACACCACCGCAGATTAATGAAACGTCCGGGGTCCACTAGCTCAGCTTTCCGGACAGGGGAATCAACCAAACGGATACCAAAGGCAATCCCAGTTGTTTACCATCGAGCATGAGTTCGACGTCACCGTCGTAACCCTGGTTGACGAAGGCGGCGCGCATCTTCAGGAAGACGTTACGGTCAATGCATTCGAGGAATGCGTCACCATCGAACAGTACGACCCGCGCAACCACCGGATGGCGAGGATCACACTCTCGATATCCCAGCTCAACGACCTCGCCGCCGCGCTTGATCTGCCTGAAGGCGCCTATCGCCTTAAGCCAGCCGGCAAGTGAACGGTTGGGAATTCGTTTCGCCACTATCGGAATTTCGACGGACATCCGGAGAAGATGCCATCTGTGACATAAAATCCTGTTTGGAGAGTTACGGTCACAAAGCCTATTTTGATGCCCCATGAACACTGTCAAAATTGGTGACTTTGATTGCGGCACCCTGACTGTGAGGTCCACTGATCCTGGACGGCCGGGATAAGGTCTGGCATATGGCTGTCGTCTTCCACGGGCCGGTCGCCACGGGCGGGTTTGCGGTCGCAATACCGGGTAGACCGGCTATCACTGGCCCCGCTTGATTCGATCCGAAGGCTGTCTTCACCTGAAAGCCGGTCCAGTCATTTCTTCTATGAGGTCAGGCCAGCGGCCCATCGAGGCCCCCGCCAATGCCGATTGCCGGCATGGGACCGCCGAAAATCCACTTCAATCCGCGGGCACCCCTCATCATGCCCCGATCGGCACCCAGCCCAAACACCACTCAGGTCCGCGATCCGTGACAGATACCAATGGTATGACACCAAGAGAGCTTCTGATCGGGATGCGGGCGCTGGGAAAGTTCATGAGCGGCCTAAGCACCAATCCGGTTTCTGGCTGCGGTCATCCACGCCTGTTCGGCAAACCGGCGAAAGCGGAAAGGGACCGCACACTCCGGGTATCGCACCTGGTAGTGCCGCGCCGATCACGCCTGGCCTCCATGGGGCTTTATGTCCCTACACGGCTCTCTTCAGAGGTGGATCAGCAACCCGAGAATGGCAACGGCTGCGATCCTGAGACCGATCCGCCGACGCAGGTTGTCTCTGTCGCGCTTCACCGCGTCCTCGTGGTGCACGGCCATGTCGGCCCACGGTCTCTCGAAGGCCGCGCCGCTGCGCTCAAGGGATGCCGAAAGATCGGTGTTCAGCGTCATAATGCGTTCCGCCAGAACGGCGATGCGCTCCGAAAGCGCGTGAATATACGGTGTGCGCCCATGCTCCAAGGGTAGGCTTACCTCGCCGGGCCGATCAAACCCGTGACGAACACGGAAGTCAAAAGTCGGCAACACCGGGTTGGGATTAAAGTTACGGTCCTGGAATGTTCACATAGCACATTGATATATGGTTTCCGTTGCGCCGGAAATACGCATTGCATCCAGCAGATGCCACAATCATATGTGTCTCACGGCAATGGGCACGGGTCTGGAAGCGCTGGATGACCAATTACCTTGAGTTCGAGAAACCGCTTGCCGAGATCGAAGGCAAAGCGGAGGAGTTGCGCGCTCTGGCACGCGGGAACAGGGAAATGGACGTCGAGCAGGAGGCAGAGGCACTTGACGCAAAGGCCGCCCGCCTCCTGGTGGATCTCTACAGAGATCTGAGTCCTTGGCGAAAATGCCAGGTGGCCCGCCACCCTGACCGGCCACGCTGCAGCGACTACCTGGAAACTCTGTTCACCGAATGCACGCCGTTGGCCGGCGATCGCAACTTCGCCGACGACCAGGCCGTGCTGGGATGCCTTGCGCGGCTAGATGGCCGACCGGTCGTCGTGATCGGACACGAAAAGGGCCATGACACGAAAAGCCGGATCAAGCGCAATTTCGGGATGGCCAACCCCGAAGGTTACCGTAAGGCGGTTCGGTTGATGACGCTTGCCGATAGGTTCGGACTGCCGGTCATTACTCTGGTCGATACGCCCGGCGCCTATCCGGGAAAAGGAGCCGAGGAACGCGGACAGGCCGAGGCAATCGCACGGGCGACCCAGAAATGCCTGCAGATCGGTGTCCCGTTCGTCTGCGTCGTGATCGGCGAAGGAGGCTCCGGCGGCGCGGTCGCCTTCGCCACCGCTAATCGTGTGGCAATGCTCGAACATTCAATCTATTCCGTAATCAGTCCGGAAGGCTGCGCGTCGATTCTATGGAAAGACTCCGAGAAGATGCGGGAAGCTGCTCAGGCACTTCGCCTGACCGCAGCCGACCTAAAAAAGCTGGGAGTCATAGACCGAATAGTTTTCGAACCCCCAGGCGGAGCCCAGCGTGACAGGAAAACGGCAATCGCGGCGGTCGGAGCCATAATCATGGAGATGCTGGAACCGCTCTCCGGTATGTCCCGTGAGGCGCTGGTCAGGGAACGTCGCGAAAAATTCCTGTCGATGGGAGCGCATGGCCTGACCGCCTGAACCCATGGAAATCAGGATAGTGGGCGCGAACACGTCATCACCTACCGAACCCTGCTTCGGTCATCAGTTGGTCTGACCGCGCCTCGATCATGCCCTCCAGATCGGCCATGAAGGTGGCCTGATCCTTACCTGCCGGGATCCGCGGCAAAAACTCCAGAACCGCCAGTCCCGGCCTTCTCATGATTGACCGGCGTGGCCAAAACAGACCGGCATTGGTTGCCGCCGGAACACATGCCTGGCCAAGCTGCAGATACAGCACCGCGGCACCTGCTTTGTATGCGCGGCGCACGCCGGGCGCGACCCGTGTACCCTGCGGATAGATGACCAGCTGGCCGGGTAGCGCCAGACTTCTGGACACATCATCCTTCATCCGCGCGATTGCCGCTCCACGCTTCCCGCGGTCTACAGGTATGCAGCCGATGCGCTTCGCGAACCAGCCGAGAATCGGCGTCCACCGGAGCTCTTTCTTCATGATGAACTTGGGACGCGGCAAGACGCTGACCAGCAGAATGATGTCGAAGAATGACTGGTGCTTGGAGGCGATAATTACTTCGTCCAGGGGCACATCACCCCGAACTTCGGACCGCAACCCAACCATCCAGCGGGCCGTCCATCGAACCCAGCGGGAATACAAATGCACGGCCTGAAACGCGAACTTCCGGTCAGCGATCGCGAGCGGAGCGAAAATCCCCGCGAATAACGCCATTGAAAGATACATCTGCGCACTGAAGGCCAAAGAGATGACCAGACGTCCGCATTCGATTATCATGTCCATCCACCCAGAACCGGAAATCCGGAAAGTTCCGGGCTTGCCCGGCAAACGACCCGCGCACCGGAGCCAGACGGTATCACTGGAATGAACGCCGGCAGCCACGCCATGAACATTGTCCGGTTCATTGACGATCCTCCGAAAGGAGCTGCCGACCGTCGCACGGGCATCTGGGGCAAACAGGATGGGCTTGTCCCGTAACTGTGACGGCACCTCAATCCGTTTTTCATTACCGCCATTCCATCCTCTTCCAACCACCGCCCCCAACCTCACGTGCGACGACCCTGAACCGCGGCGCGGAATTCCACCTAGACGGGGATTGTCACGACAATGTTCACGCCTATCGAAAAACAGGATACAGTTTCCCGCCCGACTGTCTCAAGCGTCTCGTGGAAATTCACCGCCCATCTCTGCACGACAGTCCAAAATCGGGCTTGAATGGCTTGCCGATGCGGCATGATTGAAACGCCTGACCATAATGGTACAAGCCGTCGGAGAGAACCGGCAGGGTAACGCGGCTCGGGAAAAGGAAGGTCTCGGAATGCGGATCACATGCCCGAAATGCGAAACGGGCTTCGAGGTGGACGATACCCTGGTGCGGAACGCAGGAAACGGGGTGCATTGCCCCAGCTGCGGAGCGGTCTGGCGCGAGGCTCCCATCACTCCGGAACGCATCGAATCGGGCATTCCACCGGGAGAGGACGGCCCGCGGCCAATAAGACCCGCTCCACGCCCGGAAGTGCTGCGCGTTCTCAGGGAAGAGGCCGAACGGGAAACCAGAGCGCGGCGAGAGGAAGCCATGACCGCTCAGGCGGCGCACGGTTACGACAGCGCACGGCGCGGCGGCGGCCCCAAGCCAACGGCTCGCGCAAATGACGGGAGCGGGAGCGGTGCGGAACAGCGCGAGGATCCGGTCAGGACGGGGGAGGCTCCCAAAACCAGGCGCGGCGCTACGACGTTGCTGTCAGGCGCTATCGTACTGACGGCTTTGGCCGCCCTGCTCATCTATTCATTCGCGCCGCAAATCGTGAAGCTCATGCCGGAGACCGAGTCCCTCTTGATCGTTTACGTCGATAACGCCAATGAACTGCGGGCACTGATCAAGGCCATGATAGATGCCGCGCTTGGTGTTCTGGAGTCCAGTTCCTGAACGTCACGCTACGGTAAGGCAACCACCCGGGAAGCCAGGAACCTTCCCCAGCTTCCGAACCAGACCGGTCAGAACCTCTCCAGCAAACGCCGAAGATACTCCAGTTCGTCCTCCGGCCGGTTCCGTTCGCTCGACCTGCGGCGTATTTCGTCCATCAACTCATGAGCGCGGCGGTAAGCGTTCTCATCCTGAAGAAGCAGGTCATCGGTTCCCGGCCGCCCGGTAGCACCGGGCTCACGGCCGAGAGGGTCAAGCGGACCTCTGGCCGTTTGGCCCCCTAATCCACCCCCCGGCCCGCCGGGCTGTTCACCCTGTTGCTGCGCCAACGCCTCGGCGAGGTTTCGCATGCCTTCCCGCAACGCTTCGATGGCCTCCGCCTGGGAATCGAGGGCACCCGAAAGGTCGCTGCCCGACAACGCCTCTCCGGCATCGTCCATCGCTTCCCCCGCACGGTCGAGCGCCTCACGGGCCGCATCGCCCTCGGCGGTGCCCGCACCGGGCAGATTGTCGGTTTGGCGCATGAGTTCCCGCATCAGCGCGCGCTGACGCTCAGCGAGCTCATCCGAAGCCATGCCGGGCCCACCGCCCCGCCCCGGCATCTCCCGGCCAAGTCCGTTTTCCGACTGCTCCCGACCAGACCGGCCATCATCGCCCTCGCTGCCATACCGACCGAAGTTTTCCTGAATTTCGCCGAACGTATCGTCGCTCAGCTCCTGCTGTTGACGTAAGGTCTCACCCAATCCATCCATTGCCTGTCGGCCGGGTTGCTGGCCTTGGGCCACCTGAAGGTTTTCCATGATTTCAGCGAGGCGGGACAGAAGGTCACCGGCTTCGTCCATTCGACCCTGCTGCATCAGTTCCTGGAGCCGTTCCATCAGCGCCTGAAGCTGGTCTCCGGTGATTTCCTGCTGGCTCCGCGCCTGCTGGCGCCCCTCCTGCTCCCGCCCAAGCTCACGCTCCGCAAGCTGCCGGATCAATGACTGCATCGCTTCACGCAGTTCCTGTACCAGAGCCGCGATTTCCTCATCCGTGGCTCCCTTGCGCATGGCCTCGCGTAACCGTTCCTGCGCCTCGCGCAGCCGTTCACGGGCATCGGATAGATCTCCATCCTCAAGCAACACCGCGATATCCCACAGCGCTTCGGCGATCCTGTCACGCCGCTCTCCGGTCAGTCCGTCCGAAAGGCCCTGTTCCAATTGCCTTAGAGCGTACCGCAACTTTAGATAAGCTGCGTCGGTATCGAACAGGTTCTTCGGTCTGTGGCTAACCGCACGCAATACCTTCGCCACACGGCTACCGTTATCGCGGTTCCAGAGCAGGTCCCGACGCTGCTCAACGATCGCCGCTGCCAATGGATCGAAGAACTGGCGTCCGGGCAGAAAGGCGCCGGCCGGGACGGCAGAGCCTTCCTGCCCAAGCGCGTCCAGAACGAACAACTCGATCTCGACAGGCAGCATCGCCCATGGATGCTGGCTGAGATTCTCAATCAGCGTATCGGTGAACTCCGTCCGGTCACCGGAAACGGTGATCGGAATATCAAGTTCGATTGGCGGTCTCGGTTCAGGACTCACCGACAACCCGTGGCGCCGGTCGACCGCAGCGAGATCCAGCGCGATCCTGGCGCGTCCACTGACTACACCATAGTCGTCTCTCGCCAGGAATGTCTGCCGCATCTCACCCATCAGGCCACGCGTCGGCTCACCCACAGCCTCGACCGTGGGCGGTCGGTCGCCGACAATCCCGAAAGTCCATCCGGCTCCTCCGGGTCCTTCAATCACAACCGTTCCGTTCCGCATGGCCTTGAAGCTCCGCGCCGGGTCAAGGTCACGATCCGGATGCACTGCCTGACCGGAAACGGTCTCGCTTACGGTAAGTGCGCCGACATCTCCGTATAGCCTGAGCGTGACCGTGCTGGCCTCAGGGACAACGATGCCTGACGCACTTATGTCATTCAGGTAGAGAGAGGGTTTACCTGTGTACTCCGGCGGCTCGACCCAACCCTCCCATGAGGGGCCAGTAAAAGGATATTCGTCGCTGCCCACCGCAACCTCACTCACGGACGCCACCTTGACGATGGAGCCGAACAGCGCGGCCAGCGTGAGAAACAGCACCGCCACGTAACGAAGGGCGAATGGGTCACGGTCCGAAATTCGGAGATCCGGCCCGACCGCCCGGACATTCCTCACGGCCGCGGCCATGCGCGTCACATGTTCGTTCCATACCGCCTGTGTGGCCTGATCGTCCGCACCAAACGCCATCGTATCGTCGAGCGCGGCGATCGGACGCGCCGGAAGAGACCGGTCCAGTCGTTCCCTGGCCTCACGCCTCGTTGGAAAGCGAAAGAGCCTGATGCCCCAGCAAAACGCGCCAACCAACACTACAGCCGCCAGGACGGCGAGGCCCCAGACAACGTCGGATGAAACCAATTCGTGCAGCCCCATCATCAAGGCTGCGAGCACGAGGAAAAAGGATGACCAAAGTGGCCAGAATGCGTGGGTAAGCCGCTCCGCGAACATCCCGCCCCAGGTCAGAAGCAGCGCCAGACGCAGCTTTCCCAAGCGTTCATGCCGCAGTATGGACGGGTCAGTCATTGGTCACGCAATCCATTCATACGCCAAACGGCGCGTCACAGCCATTCAGGAACCATATCCCGGCCGAGAATTTCGTCAAATGTCGGTCGGGTCCGAATGACTCCAAACCTGTCTTCATGCACCATGACCTCCGGGACCAGGGGACGTGTGTTGTATTCGCTCGCCATAACCGCACAGTAAGCCCCCGCGCTGCGGAAAGCCAATAGATCGCCTGACGCGAGCGGTGGCATTCGCCGCTGTCTCGCGAACGTATCGCCGGACTCACAGACCGGTCCAGCGATGTCAAACGGCCGTTCAGCCTCCCCGGGCGCGGGTTCAGCCACGGGAACGATTTCATGATAGCTTGAATACAGCGCCGGCCGCACGAGGTCGTTCATCGCGCTATCGAGAATCAGGAATTCCCGGTCCTTGCCTGACTTGCAGTAAATTAGGCGGGTAACAAGTATACCGGCATTGCCGGCGATGAGCCTTCCCGGCTCGATCTCGATCTCGCAGCCCAGGTTTCCGAAAGTTGTCCTGATCAGATCGCAAAACTCTTTGGGCTGCGGCGGCGCCGCGTCTGAGCGGCGGTAGGGAATGCCGAGTCCCCCGCCAAGATCCAGACGGCTTATCTCGTGTCCGTCCGAGCGGAGCCGTGCGGTGAGTTCGGCGATAACCCTGAACGCCAGTTCATAAGGCGCGAGATCGGTCAACTGACTTCCGATGTGCATATCCAGCCCGACGACCTTAAGCCCGGGCATGGAAGCGGCAGCCCTGTATGCGTCGGGTGCCCGGCAGGCCGGAATGCCGAACTTGTCCTCCGCCCTGCCCGTCGAGATCTTGTCATGCGTCCCCGCGTCCACATCGGGATTGATCCGGAATGCGACGGGAACGGTCACACCCATTGACGCCGCCACCTGTGACAGCAGCTCCATCTCGGGCTCGGACTCAAGATTGACCTGTCGGACGCCGCCCGACAGCGCCAGTTCCATCTCAGACCGGGTCTTGCCAACGCCGGAAAAGACGATCCGGTCGCTTCGCACTCCGGCCGCCTGCGCACGCAGGTACTCACCACCGGACACGACGTCCATTCCAGCTCCCAGTCGGGCCAGAACCTTCAGAACAGCCTGATTGGAATTCGCTTTCACGGCATAACAGATGAGATGGTCGAGACCATCGAGTCCCTCGTCCAAAAGTCTGAAGTGGCGGGCGAGGGTCGCGGCGGAATAGAGATAGAAAGGTGTCCCGACGGACGCCGCCACAACGGGTACAGGCACACCTTCCGCATGCAGCACACCGTCGCGATACTGAAAATGATCCATGCCAGCGCCCCGGTCTCCTGACCACACCGCTCATATAGAAGCGGGCGGCAAATGCAACGGGAGTGGTTTGCGCCACGGTATGATGTACATCAGGCGGCGCGGTCTGACCCAAGTGCCGGACAGGAAAGTCCGCAGAGCGGATATCCATCAGACGGGCTCCGGAAGCGGGAACAGAATCACTTATATGAGTGTGGGCTGTTGCAAGGTCACAGGCGTGCCGGGATCGTGGATGTACTGGCATGGATGCGCGGTCTGACGGCGGGAGCGTTGCCATCATTGCTTCACTGAGGCTGAAAGCGCGTAGCGCACGAAACCGGTATCAGGTCAGACCGGCAACCGCCTTGCCCATTTCGGCGCAGGCTCCAGCGACCTCATCGTCCGATTTGGCGAAACATAGGCGTAGATGCCCGGGGCCGCCGAACTCGGTTCCGGGTACCAGCGCGACCCCGGCCGCGGCCAGCAGGTATTCCGACAGGACGATATCCGTGTCGATCACCGTACCGTCCGGGGCCGTTCTGCCCAGAAGGGCGGTGCAATCCACGAAAACGTAGAACGCGCCGTCCGGTGGACCCGCATGGAGGCCGGGGGTCGCCGCGATCGCCGCGATCACCCTGTCACGCCGCCGAAGATATATGCGCCCCCACTCGCGAATCGTGTCCTGCGGGCCGGTCAGCGCCGCCAAGGCCGCCGCCTGGCTGACCGAACTGGCATTTGTCGTTGATTGTCCCTGCAGCTTTGTCATTGCGGCGATGAACTCCTTCGGACCCGCTGCATAACCGATCCGCCAGCCGGTCATGGCATGGGATTTCGAGACGCCGTTCACGGTCAGCACCCGATCCGCGAGGTCGGGCGCGACCTGCGCCATCGTCGCGAAAGGCGTTCCGGTGAAAAGGATTTTCTCGTAGATATCGTCGCAGATGACCGCCACATCCGGGTATTTCCTGAGCACCTCGGCCAATGCGGACAGCTCGCTGGCGGAGTAGACCGCCCCACCCGGATTTCCGGGTGAATTCAGGATCAACCAGCGCGTGCGCACCGTGATCGCCGCCGCAAGCGCATCCGGTGTGATCTTCAGACCGGTTCCGGAACAATCCACGATTACCGGCTTACCGTCTGCCATACTGACCATATCGCCATAGCTGACCCAATAGGGCGCGGGAATGATCGCCTCGTCACCATCATTGACGCCAGCCAGCAGCGCATTGAAGATCAGCTGTTTGGCGCCGGTTCCGACGATGACCTCATCGGCATCGCATACCAGTCCGTTCTCGTTTCGTAACTTGGCGGCGATGGCTTCCCGCAGCGCCGGTGTCCCGGCCACTGGCGTATAGCGCGTCTGTCCCGCGAGAGCGGCTCTGTGGGCCGCATCGACGACGAAAGCCGGCGTGTCGAAGTCCGGCTCTCCTTCAGCCAGATTATAGACTTTTCCGCCGGAAGCCACTCGTTTCCGCACCATATCAGCCAGACGGATCGTGCCCGAAACCCGGACCCGTCGAATGCGTTGCGAAAGCTGCACCTCGGTCCTCCACAAAGGGTGTTCGAAATAAACTATCGGAACTGTTGGCGCGGCGCCACCAAAGCACCGGTGCCAGATGCTTTATGACCCTTTTGCCGCGACCTTACAGATCGACGGTGCGCGCATGGATCCGGCGAGGGATATCAGGGTCTGGCGCATAGGCCCTGTCATTGGAAGACGTTACGGTGTCCGGAGCGGCCGGCAAAGGCACGGTGAAGATCCCGCCTGGTGGCACCAACGTATGGCTGAACTCCGGTGGAAGGGCAGCGTTTCGGTCAACTGCCAGCGATCTCGGATAGCCCGGCCCGGGACCCCTCCCACATTGACCGACCGTCAGAAATGCAGCGCCCTCCCATAGGCGTCAAGGACGCTTTCATGCATCATTTCGCTTAGCGTCGGATGTGGAAAGACGGTATTCATCAAGTCCTCCTCGGTCGTCTCGAGCGTGCGGCCAACCACATATCCCTGTATCAGTTCCGTGACTTCGGCGCCAATCATATGCGCTCCGAGCAACTCACCCGTCTTTGCGTCGAACACGGTCTTGATCAGGCCTTCGGCCTCGCCGAGCGCGATCGCCTTTCCATTCCCGATGAACGGGAACCGACCAACCCTCACCTCATGGCCCAGTTCCCTGGCTTTCGCCTCGCTGTATCCTACGGACGCAATCTGCGGATTGCAGTAGGTGCAGCCTGCGATGGACTCAACCCTCACCGGATGTACCTCATTGCGGCCCGCGACCATCTCGGCAACCATGACACCTTCGTGCGATGCCTTGTGCGCGAGCCACGGGGGACCCGCCACGTCGCCGATTGCGTAAAGACCGTTGACGCCGGTACGGCAGTGGGAATCCGTCACCACATGGGTCCGGTCCATTCCGACGCCAAGCGCTTCCAGACCAAGTTCCTCCACGTTTCCGACAATGCCAACAGCCAGTATTACCGTGTCAAATTCATGCTTCCCTACCTTGCCACCCGATTCGATATGGGCCACCGCGCGACCGCTGTCCCGATCGATCCGCCTGACGGTGGCACCCTCCATCACCGTCATTCCCTGCGCGGTGAACGCTTTCCTGGCAAGGGCACTGATTTCCTCATCCTCGGCCGGCAGGATACGTTCCATAACCTCAACCACCGTCGTCGCGGCTCCGAGAGTGTTGTAGAAACTCGCGAACTCGATACCGATCGCGCCCGAACCGATGACCAGCAGCTTCTTCGGCATCCTTGGCGGCTTGAGTGCGTGTCGATACGTCCAGACCAGATCACCGTCAGCTTCCAGTCCGGGAAGTTCCCTTGCCCTGGCTCCCGTCGCCAATACGATCACCTTCGCCGAAAGCCGCTCGGTCCCCTTTTCCGTCCTGACGCTGACGGTGTCACTGGAAGAAAGAGCCGCTTCGCCCATCACAACCGCGACCCGGTTTTTCTTCATCAGATGTCCGACACCGCCGTTAAGTTGCTTCGCGACTTTCCGGGAGCGCTCGATAACCGCATCAAGGTCGTATCCGACCGCTTCGGCCCTGAGCCCGAACTCACCGGCACGGCGCAGCAGGTGAAACACCTCGGAGGACCTGAGCATCGCTTTCGTCGGGATACACCCCCAGTTGAGGCAAACACCTCCCATATGCTCGCGCTCTACGATCGCCACGCTCAAGCCAAGCTGGGCTCCCCGGATCGCGGCGACATAGCCTCCCGGCCCGGCACCAATAACGATCATGTCGTAGGATTTTGAAGCCATCTCTCTCCTCAGTCCACCTTGAGACCAGTTCATAGCCAGCACATCGACGCGATATGGCCCCGCGGGCCGAACCGCAAATCGCCAAGGCAATCCATTATCGCCGCGATGTGCGCGACAGGCACCGTTTCAGCCAGATCAATCGCAAAAAGCCGCTTCACCCATAGCGGGTTTCCTTACGCATGCCTGACCATCTCCAGAACACTGCCATATCCACCGCCATCCAGATGCGCCACCTCCATCGCGGAGGATGATCGCGCGAGCGCGGCGTTCCGGGTCGGAAACCGTCCGAACCACCTTATTATCTCGCGGTGCGCACGCGCATGGGCGAGATTGGTGGCCCCACCATCCGGCATGCGCTCCTTGAGCAGCCGCACGCAACGGTCCTGATCCGGCAGGCATTCGCTGTGCATGAGCGGGAGATAGACAAACTGGCGTACCATACCGTTGATACGCCTGTCGAACCCCTTGTCGATGGCCGATTTCGCCGCGGACAAAGCGATCCGGTCACTCGCGAACGCCTTCGCCGTGTTCCGGAACATGTTTCGCGGAAACTGATCGGTCAGAATCAGGTAGGCAAGCGTTCCGCGCACGGAGGAGAGCCAGTCCCTGAAACCTCCGTCCATCACCCGGCGCCAGTCCATCCCGAAGCGCTCCCAGATCGACGCATCCAGTTCCTCGCCCCCGCCATACCAACCGTTTTCACCCACTTCCTCAACCCAAAACCCAATAATGCTTTCCGGGTCTTCCATCCGCCTGCTCCTCAACGAGGCCACCCCAAGCGGAGATCAGTGTCACATGTTTCATCTGGCCACGCAAGTCATTGATTCATTAGGCTCCCCGGCGCCCTCAACCGTTATCCGTATCATCCGACTGCTCGATCGCCCATTCCTGAGCTGCCTCCACGGCGACAGGCGAGGCCGTCGGCAGCACGCTGACATAGACTCCCGTCTCATCCACAGGAATCGCCGCACGCTGCGTCATCCGGTAGGCGGCATAGCAGACCAGCACGGTGAGCAGCCCCGCGATGAACAGCCAGAAACCCCTTGGCCCCACCAATTCCATCAGCCAGCCCGTGAAAACCGGGCCGCTGACCGCACCAAGACCGTTCACGAAAACCAGACCTCCACTCGCCGCCGCCATGCTATCGGTGGCGAGATAGTCGTTCAGGTACGCGATGAACAGAGAGTAGAGCGGATTGACGGTGCCGCCCATGACCAGCGCGACAATGAGAAGGAACGTGAAGTCACCATCCCATAGAAATGCGATGAATGAGGTCAATCCACCCATGGCGGCCAGAAGGAGAATCAGTTTCCGCCTGTCCAGGCGATCCGACAGCCAGCCAATGGGATACTGGAAAAGCATCGAACCCACGAAAATCGCACCAACGAAACCGGAAACCTGGCCGACACCGAGTCCGATACGGGTCGCATAGACGGACCCCATACCCAACAGCGCCGCGAACAGACCGCCCAGCAGGGCCATGCCGACGAAGGTCAGAGGTGAGCTGCGAAACAGCGTCCCAAGACCCATCGGCTTTGCTGTCTCGAAAACCGGAGTGGGAGAGACCGAAAGAAGGATCGGAGCGAAGGAAACCGACACGAGCACCGATGGAATGATGAATACTATGAAACCTGCGGGATCGCCCATAGCGAGAATCGCCTGGCCTGAAACAATTCCGAACATCTGGACTGTCATGTAGGCCGACAGCGTTCGGCCCCGGTTTTCGTTACTGGCCGCGTTGTTGAGCCAACTTTCGGCCGTGACGTATACACCCGAGAAGCCAAGACCGATCACGACGCGCAGAACCGTCCAGAACCATGGGTCGGAAATCGTCGGAAACAGGATCAAGGTTGCGGATATGAGCGAGGCGAGAGCAGCGAAAACACGCACGTGCCCCACGCGCCGAATCAGCCACGGCGTCGCTCTGGAGCCGATCAGGAAACCCGCGAAATAGGCCGACGTGACGATCGAGAGTTCGAACGTGGTGAACCCCTCAAGCGTGCCGCGAACCCCCATGAGCGTGGCCTGAACGCCATTTCCCATCATCAGCAGGGCCATGCCCAGAAGCAGCGCCCATGACGTCACGATAACCTGAAACATGGTGACCTCCCCAAAACCGGTTCACCATGTGAGGGTATCGGCGCGGGACGGTACGCTTGTTGGCGACCCGAACCTGTCGTTTCTATACCTCCGGAAGCAGGAGCGACGCATCACCGTAGGAAAAAAAGCGATACCTTGAGTCGATCGCGTGAAAGTAGATTTCCAGAAGGCGCTCCCGACCCATCAATGCCGCGGCGAGAATGATCAAGGTCGATTTGGGCAAGTGGAAATTGGTCAGCAGCCCGTCGGTAAGCTGAAAGCCGAAGCCGGGCTTGATGAACAGATCCGTCTCACCGCGCCAGGCGGCGATCCGCCCGGGACCTGTGGCGGCGGATTCGATCAACCTAAGCGCTGTCGTTCCTACCGGAATGATCCTGCCACCCGAATTCCGTGTCGCATTGATCTCGAACGCCGCCTTCTCCCGCACCTCGCCCCATTCCACATGCATTCTGTGCCCACTGACATCCTCGTCCCGGATCGGAAGGAACGTGCCGGCTCCAACATGTAGGGTCACGCGGCTGGTGGCGATTCCCCGGGCCTGCAGAGCCCCGAGCAGGATCCCGTCAAAATGCAGACTGGCGGTCGGCGCCGCCACCGATCCGGGGCGCTCTGCCCAAACCGACTGGTAACATTCACGATCCTCTTCATCCACGGCGCGCCTGGCGGTGATGTATGGAGGCAAAGGCATGCTTCCGCAGGCATCCAGAGCAGCGTCAAACTCGGGTCCGGTAAGATTGAAGGCGAGCAGGGCCACCTCGCCTGCGCCTGTCATGAACGTCGCGCGCATACCATCCGAAAAACGGATCGTATCCCCTGTCTTCAACCTTCTCAGCGGTTTCACAAGCGCATTCCACTTTCCGTCGGTCCTGACGCCCAGAAGGGTGACCTCGACCCTAACCCCGGCCGATTCCCGGGAACTTTCGCGCCGCCTGTGTCCCACCAGGCGGGCCGGAATCACGCGGCTGTCGTTCAGGACGAGGCGGTCACCGGGCCTCAGGAAATCCGGCAGGTCAACCATATGGGCGTCACGGACGGATGCGGGCCCCGCCACCAGTAGACGCGAGGAGGATCTGGGCCGCGCCGGACGCAGCGCGATCAATTCATCGGGCAGGTCGAAATCGAAATCCGAAAGCTTCATCAGGGTCTTGTCGGCGGAGGCCTACGAAAGATCTCGCGGAACATTCCCGGTGTGAGGATCGACATCGGATTCACGCTTACGCGGGGACTCCGCGAATCCCCCTTCAGCCGGAATATGAACCCGAACAGGCCCTCGCCACCACGCGTGAACAGCTGGCCGACCGCATTGAGGAAATAGACCGGGGAGATGACGCCCTGCATGTCCAGCATATTGTTTCTGGAATCATGCACGCCCTCCAGTGAGATTCCAAGCGATGGGCCGACCGCACTGGAGGGATAAAGCGTAAGCGATCCGGGGCCAAGCCGGAACTCCGCTTCGATCCTCGACATGGTTATACTGCCGGTCGCCAGCCGGTCCAGTAGCCCGACTATGCTGATCGAATTCAGCAGTTCCGCCATGACGGGCGCCTCTATGATCCTGACGTTCGCCGCGTTCATCCGTCCATCGTAGACACTTTTTTCCCCCGCCTGGGTTAGCGTGAGTTCCATATTTCCGCCACGCGCGTTCCGGAACAGACCGAGTTCGGCAAGCACCGCTCCGGCCTGGTCACTTACGATCCGGACAGTCATTCCGGACTCCCCCGGCTCTACGGTACCGCTGACAGCAGGACCGCCATTGACCCGAGCGGTAAAACTGCCCTTGAGACCGCGGCCGGTCACGAACTCACCAAGTAAATCCGTCAACGCGACCTGTTCAGAAACAATCAGCCGGTCCAAGGCAACCGTCAGGGGACCACCAACGTCATCGCCCGGATTCAGCTGGGCCGAGCGAATGTCTGCCGTACCGCCATCGATGGCAACCGCAGGAGCTACCCCGACGCCCATGCCAGTCAATGTCACCCGGGTGTCAAGCCAATCACCTACCTCCACCCGATCGAACCGGGCCTCCCGCAGCCTAAGCCCAGACGCGAATTCAACCGATCCCGTGGCCATCAGACCGGGTGCGCTGATCTCAAGACGCTCCACCGCCGCCAGTTCACCCAAACGACCGGTGATCCCGAGCGTTCCCGCCTGATCCGGCGACTTGGACCAACCGAGCGCCTTCACATCAAGTCCTATTCCGTAAAGATCGGAATCCAGACGGAACATCGGCGACCCGTCTCCTTTCATGTCAACGACAATCCTCGCGATACCCGCGTCATTCACCGACCCGGGCGGCAGTCGGATACCGAACTCATCGAGGAAAACCTGGCTCAGCTCGGCAGTGCCGGTAACGCTGCTCCTACCCTTGTTCCCGCGGCCAAAACCCTGCGACCAGACGGCGTCTACGGGCACCTGGCCTAAGCTGCCCGACCCGCCAATCTCGATCCCATCGGCGTCTGCGCGCACTTCCAGAACTTTCGCTTCCAGCCGCCGATTCCTGACCAGTGTTTCACTGACCGTGTCCAGCAGCTGGCCGGTGATCTCGAAGGACGGAACGGCTGACAACTCCATGCCAAGGTCATCGAATGTGACCCGTGCAGTCAGAACGGCGCGTCCCTTCGCCAGATCAGCCCTCAGGTCCGTGCCATCCAGAAGTTCGAGCGGCGGAAGGTCCAGAAGGGATAGAACCGACGTGATCGTGCTGTCGGTAAAGACCGTGATCTCCGCACGCCGGTCCTTGACGAAAACGTCATCGATAGCGAGAACCGATCCGTCAATGACGATATCCCCTCCCAAAGGGGGAACGATCACGCCTTTCTCGATAGCAAGTGTATAGGAACCGTCCAGAAGGCTCATGTAACCGCCAATACCTTCCACAGACGGCATGGTTCCGGACGCTCTCGTGCCAAAACCACTGAAGTAGCCGCTTAACGCAACTTTCGGCGACTGGCCCGGCGGGATCCGGATGAAGCCTTCCAGATCCGAGAACTCGCCGTCAACCACGTTTTTTCCGACCCATTCGCGGATCTCGGGGGCAACTGACGCGGGCCATAACTCATGCAGACGGCCCAAAGGCAACGTGTCAATGCCAACGTCAAGCGCGATGTCCCATCCAATGTCACCAGCGATGGCGCCCGCCCGGCCGTTCATACGCCATCCGGCGTCTCCAAGTGTCATCTGCCCGACCTCGATCCGGAGCGGTGCGAAGCGAACCCGGAAGTCCACCGAACCAGTCTCGAATCCCAGCGGCGTCGTGTCGAGATACCGTCCACCCAACGAAATCCCGGCCAATGAAAGTTGCCCGACGATGGCATCAGGCGCCCCTTCGCGGGACTCCTGCAATATCGCGGTTCCTTCCGCCACGGCTGTCAAAGGGTCACTGCGCATGTCAATCCGGCTTAACGTCAGCGTCCTTGTAGCGGCCTTATATGAGACTTCGATCTCGCACCCCTCGAAACCGACGGGGGGAGCGTCCCGGGCGGTTCGCAGCTCCCCCTGGCCAATGGACAGTTTCCCGGCGGCGTCGGTAATCTCGCCCTGACCGCCAAGGTTGGCCGTCAGGATTCCCGTTACAGGTGCGTCCACCGCTTCCAGAACCGAAAGCGCCGGGAACCAGTCCACGATATCCGCGGTCACGGCATCCCGGACGCTCGCGGTAACCGATCCTCCGTGCGCGGTCGGGGTGGTACGCAGTGTAACCATAATGGAAATCGATTGCCCGGCATCGCCCGGGAAGGCCGCCGCCATTTCCAGTTCGAGACCATCCGTGGCCCGTCGCATCGATAGCCCACCGTCCACGGACCGCCAGAGCCGATCCGCCAATGCGTCCCGAACCGTTATGGTAAGGTTATCGACGACGACGCTGGAGAGCTGCGCCAGCGGCCCGACATCCAGTACTCGGTCCAGACCGCCGAGTGGGCCGGGGAGGCCCTCCCCCGCAACGCCTGTCGCGAGCGATACCGCGAATCCACCGTCCCGATCCCTTGTGACTGTGACATCCGCACTGGATATCCGGATCTCGTAGGGCGCTACGATACCTCGCAGTAACCGGCGGGCGGCCAGTCGCGTGCGTACCGCTCCCATCCGCAGGATCTGTGCGTCATCTCCGTCAAATATCCCGATGTCGTCAAGCAGAACCTGCGGACTCTGATCCCGACCGAACAGGAGGCTG
The DNA here is from genome assembly GCA_965221405.1 of Paracoccaceae bacterium. Lineage (GTDB taxonomy): Bacteria > Pseudomonadota > Alphaproteobacteria > Rhodobacterales > Rhodobacteraceae > JAPOUP01. The sequence goes on from CBDCSE010000002.1 coordinate 673,920, forward strand.
GCGCTTCCGAGCTCGACCCGCCCGACTTCCAGCCCGGCGTTAACCCGTGCCTCGATCCTTTCGGCCAGCCAGACAGGTACCGGTAGACTTGAACCGGCAAGTGAAAGCGTGAGAAGCGCCAGGCTTGCGAACACGACAATGCCCAGCACCAGTTGCCCTGCCGCCACCAGGCTACGACCGTAATACCTACGGTAACGTCCCACACCTTTCCGGGGCTCCGTCTCAGACATGCCCTAGCCCAGCCTTCGGTTTCGGCGGCGTTGGCCGCCAGCAATTGTCGGCCAAGCCACCTTCCTTGAAACCACATATGAAAAATGAACCCCCGGCGCCACTCCGAAGCGCAACGCCGGGCCCTTTCCGGAGCGAGGGCGGAGCCCGAGCGGAGGAAAGGGCCCGGCGTTGCGCTTTTCGCGCCCTCCGACCCCCCTGATTCCGCACGGGAATGGCCCGGTCCCTTCGAATCGGAGCGTAGCGCCATCCGCCAGGCGGCGCAAGGCATGCCGACAGGTGCGCCGGGACGGCCCGCGGCGCGTGGGGGACGATCCGGCCGGACGGGGGGTCCCTCAGGGAGGCCGCGCCCGCAGGAACGCCTCCGCCGGCGTCAGGCAGGCCAGGACCCTGCGCGGACGCGCGTCCGTGCGGTCCTGGACGGCGCTCACCTCCGCGTCCGTCACTTTCCGGAAGTCCGTGCCCTTGGGAAGGTACCCCCGCACCAGGCCGTTGGTGTGCTCGTTCAGGCCCCGTTCCCAGGAGTGGTAGGGCCGCGCGAACAGGAAGTCAGCGCCGAGCGCCCCGGCCACCCGCGCGTGGTCGGCGAACTCCTTGCCGCTGTCGGCCGTGACCGTGTGGACGGGGAGGGATCCGAGCATGCGCGTCATGGCCGCGCCGACCGCCGCCGCCGTCTTCCTGCCGGGCCTCTGGAGAAGGGTATACTTCGACGCCCTGTCCACCAGCGACACCACGGCGCCGCTGTGGCCCGCGCCCACGATCGTGTCCGCCTCCCAGTCGCCGACCCGCGCCTTCGCCTCCCCCGGCGCCGGGCGCCCGGGGATGTCCACCCGGCCCGGGATGTGGCCCCGGCCCGCGTGGGCCCCGCCCCTGCGGTTCGGCCTCCTTGCCCGGCGCCGCAGGTGCCGCCAGAGCTGGCCCCCGGCCCTGCGGTCGGCGTGGACGTGCCGGTAAATCCACTGGCGCCCCGCCACCGGGTGGCCCTCCAGGCGCAGCCGCCCGGCGACCTGCTCCGGGCTCCAGCCCCGCACCAGCCGCCCCTCCACCAGCGCCACCGGCTCCGGCGTCATCCTGCTGGGCACCGACGATGCCGCGCTGCGCCGCCCCTCGGCCAGCCGCTGCGCCCGGGCGTGCCGCTGGCCCCGGGCTCCGCCGTTGCGCCGGATCCCGCGCGGGACCGATGACGGACTGCGCCCGAGCTGGCGGGCGATCGCCCCGCCGGAAAGCCCGCTTTCCATCAGGGCGTGGATCTGGCATCTCCCGGGGTGGGTCAGGTGGCGCTGGCCCTCGGGCATGGCGGTCTCCTTCTCGCAACGAAGGGACTGTCGCCGCCATCCGGCCGATTCGCAACATCATGCGTCGATACGACCACCATTCACCCACATCGGGTGTTGCACTTCACTGTGGAACGGGGGAACGCAAAAGGAGACGCATGATAGGGTGCACGCCAGATTTTTTGGTTTGACCTGAATCCGTTTTCCATACCTGCACGAGCGCACTGTTGGTGCTGGGGAACCGCTGCAGGAAACTGGGCGGTGGGAAAGGTTCGCACGATGGAAGGCCGAGCGGATCGCCACAGCCTGACCCAATAATCTGGCGTACACCCCGCATGATGCCGAAAATCAGGTTCCCGAATAGGTGCGTGTCCGGCTCCAGCCGCACACAACGGACGGCATGGGTGCCAGATCCGTCAAAATTGCTGCGCCGGGGATCGAGAGGTTACGGAAGCGGACGCGACATCCGTGAAGATCAGGCTCCCCACCTGCGGACCGATGAGGGAGGTTCAATGCCAACCGGTTCCTCGACCGCAACTGCCACCCATGACGGTGCATGGACCGGCCGGCCGGGGAATCGGCGAAAATCCGCCGATTCCCCGGCCGGCCGGTCCCAAGTCTCGTGAATGCGTGAAATATCCTGTAACCGTGCGAGGCAATAATGATTCGTCCATCTTGTAAAGATGGCCAGGGAGCCAGCGCTAACCGCGGGTGGCGGGCAGAGGAGAAACGCGGCGCAATGTTGCGGTCAATGGATTGGATGAATTCCAGACTGGAAAGGATCTTTCCAAGACTAAGGGTTTTCCTGCGTTTTGATTCACACACGAGATTCATCAGCCTTTCACCGCTGACACAGGCGGCGGGATGGACAGGCTGTGCGCTTCTGGCGGGCTGGACGGTGATCGCCTCAGCTGTCGCGCTCACCAATACGATCACTTCTGGCGACCTGCGCGACCAGATCGCGCGGGACAGTCAGATTTATGAGGAACGAATTGACGCGCTCCGCGGTGGGCGTGATCTCGGTCTCGCCGAGGCGCAGGAAGCACGGCAGCGGCTGAACGTCGCCTCGGAGAGAATTTCAGCCATCCATTCGGCGCTTCTGGAATCGGAGGACCGCCGAAGGGAGCTTGAAAAAGGCATGGAGACGATGCAGGCCGCCCTGCGGCGCACACCCAACTGGAGTGGGTCGGCCGGATCGCCCTCCGCATCCGCCGCCGAAGTCGATGCCTTCCGCAACCCCTCCTCCGGAGATAGGGTGACCGGTGATGCAGGGTCACTGGACGCGGAGTCCTTGGCATTTCTGGCGTCGGCCCTCAAACATGTAGCGGATGATCGTGACGCCCTGAATGTGGAGGCGGCCGAGGCACGGCGCACCGCGGACACGGCCAGGCACGACATCCGTCTCCTTCAGCAGAAAAACGATCGAATCTTCAGCCAGATCGAAGAAGCCATCACCATTTCAAAGGAACCGCTCGACTCGGTTTTCGGAGCCGTCGGACTTTCTTCAGAATCGGTTCTGGACACGGTGAGGCGCGGATATTCCGGTCAAGGTGGTCCGTTAACCGCCATCAGATTCCCCGACGATACGCCGCTGGCGGACCCTGAAACGATCCGTGCCATGGGCATACTGGCGAAACTGGACGATCTTAACCTTTCGCGGCTCGCGCTGGAAAAAATCCCGCTGGCCATGCCGGTCAAGGGGCATTACCGCGTCACCAGCAGGTTTGGTCCCCGGTGGGGCCGCATGCACAAGGGCTTGGATCTGGCTGCGGATTACGGCACGCCGATCCTCGCCACGGCCGATGGTACCGTGACATTCGCGGGTTGGCTGGGAGCTTATGGCCGGATCGTGAAAATCCGGCATGAATATGGCCTGGAAACATATTATGCACATCTGGCGAAAATTCGGGTGAATAAAGGCCAAAGGGTATCGCGTGGCGACAGGATAGGTGATATGGGGACTTCTGGCCGCTCAACCGGCACTCACCTTCACTACGAGGTCCGCGCAAACGGCAAGGCCATCAACCCAATGATCTACATCAAGGCGTCAAATAATGTTTTCTAAGAGCAGGATCAACGAACTCAACGCAAAAACCGACGAACCGCAGGAAAAGGGGCACACGTCAGCCACCCCTACCAATGCTGCCGCGCCATCGGCGACATCCGTCGCCAAACAACAGTCGGCGAAGCCGAAGCCACCGGCTTCGGTCCTGTCAGCCGATCTGGTTGTCACCGGCAATCTCAAGACAACCGGAGACATCCAGGTCGAGGGCACCGTCAAGGGCGACATACACGCCCATCTTCTGACTGTCGGCGAGAACGCCATTGTCACAGGCGAAGTGGTCGGTGACGACGTCATCATCACCGGAAAGATCAAGGGCCGCGTCCGGGCACTGAAGGTCAGGCTGACCTCGACGGCCCAGGTTCAGGGTGATATAGTTCACAAAGCGCTGGCGATTGAATCCGGAGCCCATTTCGAAGGCTCGGTCGTGAGACAGGATGACCCGCTGAGCGACAGCAAGAGCGACAGGCGTGCACAGACTCCCGTTGTCGCTCAGCCCACGCAGAAGCAGGCAGCGGTTGCTGCGGTCAGCCAACCGCAGACGACGCCGAGGGCGACAGCGGTCGGCCAGTAGGCTAAAGTGCGCCGCTCCATCCATGATTGTGTGGCCGAGCGGCCCGAGACCGGATGTCGTCGATACCGCACGGACGTTGGTGATTTTTCGCGTGTTCACGCGCTGTCCCTGAGTGTCCGGCGGTAGAGGTGCCATGTCGCGTGCCCAAGCACAGGAAGCACGAACGGAAGCCCCAGAAAATAGGGTAGCATTCCGGCAAACAGCAGGGCCGCTACGGAGAAGGACCAAACCGTCATCACCATGAGGTTGTTGCGCACCGCCGATATGCTGAGCAGCATCGCTGTGACAAAATCCACCTCCCTTTCCAGGAGCAGTGGCAGACTCACGACGGTCAGGGCAAACAGGACGAAGGCGAGGATTCCCCCGATCGCGAGTTCCGTCAATATCATCGCAATTCCGGTCGGGGTCAGATAGATGTCCAGTGAGGTGGTGACGTTCGTCATCGCCCCGGGCCCCATGAAGAGCGCGAAGATCATATGCGCCAGAAAGGTCCAGAACAGGAAATACATGACAATGATGGCACCCGCCCAAGGAAGCTGGCGATCTTTCTCCCGCAGGACCACGCCTAGAATTCCGTACCAGTTCAGGCTCTCGCCATTCCCGAGCCTTCGGGAGATCTCGTATAGCCCCACCGCGGCGAAAGGGGCCACAAGCGGGAAGCCGAGCGATACCGTCAGCGTCCAGGCCAGCGTGCCGGCGCCGAAATGAACCAGAAGAATACCCGCGACGACGTAGACCGAGCTGAAAAAGATTCCGTAGGCGGGAGCCCGCCTGAAGTCCCTCCACCCCGAACGAAGTGATGCGGCCAGATCCCGCAAAGTGATCTTTTCGACACGAGGCAGCGCCGATGGCGGCATATTGTCGTCGACAGGCATCGCTGTTCCCCACTCGCCGCCGATGGAAACCTGAACGGTCCCCCGGCCGTTCAGCATTCAGGTGGACGCGCTCCCGGCCAGTCCGTCGCTTCATGATAGGCCTGCGCGAGTCCCAGAAGCCTGGCATCGCCATCCCGCGGCCCGAACGCCTGGATTCCCATCGGCAGCCCATCTGCACCAAATCCCGCGGGCAACGCAACGGCCGGAATCCCGATCAGGCTGACCGGAACGGATACCTCCATCCATCGGTGGTAAGTGTCCATCGACCGCCCCGCGACCATTTTCGGCCATATGCCGTCCGCCGCGAAGGGCCAGATCTGGGCGCAAGGCAGCACGAGAGCGTCGAAAGAGGCGAACAGCCCGGAGCAGCATCTGAACCATGCGGAGGCGCAGAGTGATGCGTTGTGCAATTCCATGGCGTTGAATGCCCGTCCCCGGTCTATCTCCCAAAGAGCCTCCTCCTTCAGCCGTCCACGACGCTCTGGATCGCTCCAGACCGGTTCCAGCCGCGTAGCCACCGCCCAGGACCGGAGCGTGGTCCAGCTCTCCCAGATCTCTTCGCTTGGAAAAGGCGGTCGCAGCGGTTCGACCACCGCTCCAAGTTCCTCAAATGTCGCAAGCGCGGCCTCGCAGACTTCCAGGATGCCATCCTCGCATTTGTAGGCACCGCCCCAGTCGCCCAGCCAGCCAATCCTCCATCCCCGGATGTCCGTCGATATCCGTATCTCCTCGGCGTCGAATTCCCTACCCCATGGCTGACGCGGGTCGGAACCGGCAAGGGTCTGTAACAGACCAGCGAGATCCAGAGGGTCGCGCGCCATTGGTCCAAGGGTTGACAGGGGATGCAGGAACATATCACCCCGCGGCTCGTCGGGGACGAGTCCAAAGCTTGGCCGCATCCCGTATACGTTGTTCCAGGCCGCTGGATTGCGCAACGAACCCATCATGTCGGATCCATCGGCCACGCTGACCATTCTCGCGGCGAGGGCCACAGCGGCCCCGCCCGAGGATCCGCCACAGCTACGGTCAGTGTCATATGGGTTGCGCGTAGTGCCATACACGGGATTGAAGGTATTGGAACCAATCCCGAATTCCGGGGTGTTTGTCTTTCCAATCAGGATCGCGCCATCCTCCCGCAACCGCGTGGCGGGAAGGTCATCATCCGACGGGACGGAATCGGCGAAGACCGGCGATCCCATTGTGGAACGGATACCGCGTGTCAGAACGAGATCCTTCACGGCAAGGGGAATTCCGTGGAGCCAACCGCGTCGTGGCTCCCTGTCCGCGACCTCGGCCTGCCGCGTGAGCAAGTCCTCGTCAAGAAGACTGACGACAGCATTCAGCTTCCCGTTCACCCGTGCGATCCGGTCCAGCGTCGCCCGCATCAGCTCCACTGCCGACACATCCCCTGCGGCGAGCATCGCCGACAGTTCCCGGGCTGAATACTCCGTCAATGCGGTCATGCGATCTCCCGTTCAGCGATGTGGCGGAGAGAGCGCGTCAATGACGCCCGCGTCCGTCAGCCACCCGCGGTCGTCTCGGCCCGGTTCTTACCACTGACATCCAGCGCCAGCGCCGCCTCCATAAATGCGTCAAGATCGCCGTCGAGTACGCCCTGCGTGTTCGAGGTCTCGTATCCGGTGCGTAGATCCTTCACCATCCTGTGGGGCTGCAGAACGTATGAACGTATATGGTTACCCCATCCAGCATCCCCTTTGGCCTCATGCGCTTCCGATATCGCGGCGTTGCGCCTGTCAATCTCCAGTTGGTAAAGCCGTGACTTAAGCGCCTTCATCGCGATGTCACGATTCTGGTGCTGGGACTTCTCGGAAGAGGTCACCACGATTCCGGTCGGCAGATGAGTGATACGAACCGCGGAGTCCGTTTTGTTTACGTGCTGTCCACCCGCTCCGGAGGCTCTGAACGTATCGAGTCTGATATCCGACGGTTTGACTTCGACCTCGATACCGTCGTCGATAACCGGGTAGACCCAAACCGAACTGAAGGAAGTGTGCCTGCGCGCCGCAGAGTCGTATGGCGATATCCGCACCAGTCGGTGGACCCCCGACTCGGTCTTGAGCCAACCATAGGCGCAAGGTCCGGAAATCCGGTACGCGGCCGATCTGATACCCGCTTCCTCACCCGGGCTGATGGAACGAGGCTCGACCGAATATCCCTTCCGTTCGGCCCAGCGGAGATACATTCTGACAAGCATCTCGGCCCAGTCGCAGCTTTCGGTGCCACCCGCACCCGCATTTATCTCGAGAAACGTGTCGTTGCCGTCCGCTTCGCCATCCAGAAGCGCTTCCGTTTCCTTTCTCGCGGCATAGGCCTCAAGTTTCTTCAGCGCGTTTTCGGCGTCGCTGACAACATCGCTGTCTCCCTCCATTTCGCCGAGTTCGATCAATTCGACATTGTCCGCGAGATCCCGACCGATGCTCTTGCAGGTTTCTATGGCGTCTACCAGCATCTGCCGCTCGCGCATGAGTTTGCGTGCCACGTCAGGATCATTCCACAGCGCCGGATCCTCGACCCGGGCGTTGAATTCCTCCAGCCTGAACTCAGCGGTGCCGAAATCCATACGCTGGCGCAGCAATGCCAGCGACTTACCTATTGCTTCGACAGTGTTCTGCGTCTCGGCACGCATTATCCCAGGACCTGTTTCCGATAGACTGGACAGGCCCGTCCCTATTGAATCCGCAGATTGTTGGCAAGTCTCGCCGTCGCGTCTCCCGTTATCGCCCTGTCCCTGGCGGAGGCCGTCCGCGAACGTGCGCGGATGCGTGACGCCTTGAGGAACGGTACTTGCCGAAATTGAGGCACGTGGCCGGACATCGCGACAGAATCGAAGGACGGCGACGACCCTCTGACGGAAACTTTCGCCAGCGCCGCGTGGCGCATGCGCCATTATCGCCACATACGGCAGGGGGCGGCACGGGCTGGCGCTGGGCCATGGCGAAGGCTCTGGAGTGCGGGACGGTGCCGGCGGCTCCCGACATGCGCGGGGAGCGGAAAGCCATGGTCGCACGGCTACGGCCCCTGCCCGACGATTCGGCGCGGATGCGGGCCGGGCACGGAGATCGGGATCTGAGCGGGAGGATGGATGTTTCGCGTCAAGGGTATGGAAAACACGCGTCCGGGCTACAGTCGCTCCGGACACCAGTCGGCAATTCGGGGACCGGGACGCGGTGCACGCGGAGATCGCCAGCAGGAGGGAAGAGATCGCGATGGTGTGCCGTAGACACGGCGTGGTCCGCCTTGAGATCTTCGGCTCGGCCGCGCGCGCGACCAACTTCGATCCGGCGAAGAGCGACGCGGACTTCCTGGTGCAGTATGATTCCTCGGGCGTTACTTCGATCTCAAGGACAACCTTGCCGCCGTCCTGGGCCGACAGGTGGATCTTCTCGAGCGCCTGCCGGAGAACAGGTACCTCCTGGACAGCATCAACGAGTGCCGGGAGCTCGTATATGAAGTGTGATCCGAGGGTCTGCCTGGAGGACGTCATCCGGTCGGCGGCAGTGATCGCGCACTACGTCGCCGGCACCGACTTCGACGGGTATCTCTCCAATTCCCTGCTTCAGGATGGTGTCGAGCGCCGCTTCATAACAATTGGCGGGGCTCTGGTCCAGCTCAGGGGCGACTCGCCCAGCGTGGCCACACGGCTTCCGGATCTGCCGAAAGTCGTCGATCTACGAAACCTCCTCAACCATGAATACGATGCTATCGTACCCGAGAGGGTGTGGGAAGCCGCCGTGGATCATCTTCCCGGGCTGTGGCGATCCACCCGCCCGATCGCGTCTCGCCGACGGTGCGTAGACAGTCCGCTCCGCAGCATCACGCGTGACGGGCGAATTCGGAGGCGGCATCCGGTTCCGCGTAGGTCTCGGCCAGCCCGAAGGGCGATGACGGCGGCGCGGCCAATGGTTTCGGACAGTCAGTTCGGGATCCGCGCCCGAGATCCAGAATCTGCCGCATCGGCTTGCGCCCCGCACGTTTCCATGTCATCCGCGTACGGAAGGAGAAAGCGATGGCTGGCATCGATCTGGAAAGATTGCGCAGCTTTGTCAGAACCGGTGACCGTAATGTGCCTCCTTACTTTGCGGGACGCGCGAATGTCCTCGAAGACATCGCGGAGGCCGCGAGGGAATGCTGGCGGGCCTGGCGGAACGGAAAGCAGGCGACGCCGGGCGCTACCCGCATGATACTGGGTGCGCCCGGTGCCGGCAAGAGTTCCCTCCTGATGCACCTCGAGCGCAGCTGGTGCGGCCCGGGCGGAGGTGCGCCAGCGATGCTGCGGCTCGGCGATCCGGCGGACTTCATGAACGGCAAGGCTCTGGCCGAACGGCTGGCTGAACTACTGCGCCCCGGCAGGGGTGCGGAGATCCGCGCCGAGATCGAGAAAAGCTGGAACCTGACCGGAAAGGCGCCGGGTCTAGGCGGCGTAAGCTATGGTCGGCGCATGGTGACAGACGTTCCCGACGACCCGGTCAACGCCGTCCTGGCCCATGTTCCGGGCGAGATCTGGACTTATCCCGTGGTCATCGCCATCGACGAGTTCCAGACCGCGGTCGGAGACAAGGCCTCGCCCCAAGCCATGGTGCTGCGCAAACTCCATGCCCAGGACTACAAGGCACCTGTCATGGCGGTTCTTGCCGGCCTGAGCGACACGCCCGCGACGATCGAGGCGCTTGGCGTCTCGCGGCGCGCGCTCCGGACCGCGCATGCGCTTGGCGGTCTGGGAGAGGACACCACCCGCGATCTCGTCGCCGGCTGGAGCGACAGGTTCGGCGTTCCGGACGGGCGCTGGCAGAAAACCGCTCTGGACCTAGCCCGCACGGGGAGCTTCTGGCCCGCCCATGTCCATAACACGCTCGCGGCCTTCGCCCAGGAGATCGTGCGCGTAAAGGGCGACGAAAAGAGCCTTGACATGACCCGGGTCAAGGCCGGGGCGGAGGAGCGGCGCGAGGGATACTACGAGGCTCGCATGAGTCCCTGGATGAAACAGTCAGAGCTTCTTCTCGGCGCTGTGATGAAAGGCTTTCGGGACGGCATGCGGATCAGGGAGGTCCTGAACCTGATCGGGGAAAATGCGGATCCGGAATCGTCCGACTCTGGCTGGCATCTCCCTGAGGGAATGTCCGTGCGGGATTACTACCGCCATATCCTTCACCATGGCGTCATCGAAGAGAAAGGTATGGAGGTGACAGCGCCAATCCCGAGCTTGCGCAGCTGGATCATCGCAACCTGTACGAACGGGCAGGCGCATCCGGACTCCGCACGCAGCGGCCAGACCAGCAAGACCAAAGGAGCTTACAACGAATAGTTGAAGGAATACAATATGATGAGTTAACGCCGAAAGACAACCACCATAATGAAGTATGTCAACCGATGTTTACAAACCCCTTGTCCTTACTGTGGACGGTTTCCCCAAGCGGCGCCGCGTTTATGGCGATCGGACTCAGCTTCACGGTCAATCCCGACAGGGTGATGAGCTCGAAGCTTTAGGTGTGGCAGCCACATGAAGGATCGCAAATAATGCCCCAGCTTCGGCCTCAGCAAGATTCTCAGATTACGCTTCCCGGAAGATCATGCCGCCAGATATCACGGTTGCAAAGTAAGCACGTCCGGTCTGTGGTCCAGAAAGAGTTACCCGGCTAAAGACAGGAACACATGTTCCACCAGGATTACGGGCGGAGGGCGCAAAGAATCCATCAATACCGCGATCGACAGCCATTTGTGCAAGGCTCTGGCAAAACGGGTATCCCGTCTTTGTCTTGCTTACCAGTTCGGGGTGTTCTCGCTCCTTGCCGCGCAGGTGGACCGTGGTGCCATCGTAACGGCATACGATCGAATGGTATGTGCGAACATGCGGATCCTGATCCAAATCCTTAATCCGTTCACGCAGGTGAAAAGCGATCTCTTCCTTGCAGGTGTTTTCTTCAGTCGCCGAATAGTAAACGGCGATTGTCCCATCCCCGAAGCGGCCCTTACTGAATGGAAGGGCCGCGTGCTCACGTGCGCGGAACGTGTTGTCTATGGCCTCCTCAAGGGACAACGGTGTCTTCCCTCTGACGACGGAAACAGTATCGGAAACATCTGCTGGATTGCTCCCGCGACCGAGTAACCGGGTCGAAAGCGATTCCGTTTCCCGGAGAATGGAAGCGAGCCGGTAGACGGTTGCGCTCTCCCGGGTTTTCGGACACTCGTCAATCAAAAGCTAAAGACCTCTTTCGCGTTCGACCATCCGGTTAATGGCAATCAAGTCAATCATGTGGCCCCCGAGCATGTAATCCAACGGTGATCTGCCACCAAGTGTTTCCCGGGGGCGCCTCAGCCATTCATTCTCCGCGTCAATGTTCTCTCCGTAATGGATTCCGAGTCCGATGCTGATTGCAATGACATATCCGGAACGGTCTTCGATGTCCTGGGAAAGCGACCTTACGCGGCCATCCAGAATCCGTGCGCCGACACTATCCCCGGATCGATAACCGAGGAGGACTAATACCATTTTCCGAAAGTTTTGACCTATGGAGCGCCATTTGACCGGTTGCTTCAGCAAACACGGGCCCATGACCGTTTGGTGATCGACGCGATGCGTTCCAGGTCGGCCTCGAACGCGTTCCAGGCGTCGAGCATCGAGGCCTGAACGTCCGCGACCGTCGGGAAGAATCGGTTGGAGAGGAAGTTCGAGCGCAGGTAGTCGAAGACCTGCTCGACCGGGTTCAGTTCCGGCGAATACGGCGGCAGGTGCAGCAGGGACACGTTGCCGGGAACGACGAGCGCCCTGGACCGGTGCCAGCCGGCTCCGTCGAGCACGACCACCGCGTGGTTGCCGGGCTTCACCTTCGCCGAGATCATCTCCAGGTGGACGTTCATCTCGTCGGTGTTCGCCCTGCCACAGACATGCCCGACGGCGCAGGGATCCCCGGCGCGGCTGGCGGCGAACAGGTATCTGTATCCGTAGCGGTGGTCGCGCACCGCGCGGGGCCGGACGCCCCGGCGCGCCCATATGCGCGTGTTCGTGCCCTTCTGGCCCGCCCCGGCCCGTCCTGGAACCAGACCTCGATCCGCTCGGGCGCGGCGCCTTCGCCCGCCGCGCCCAGCGCCAGCCCGCTGAAATCGTTGCGGAACTCTCTCTGCCGCCCCGGATCGGCCCTGGGATGGAGCGGACGGACGGTCTGGTGGCTGAAGCCGAGGCCGCGCACCGTCCGCCACATCGCGGATACGCTGACGGAAACGCCGAACCGGGCCATCGCCCAGGCGGCGAGGTCCTTCAGACGCCAGCGCACGAGACCGCCGTCCCCGGGACCGGGGCCGGCCTCGACCCGCTCCGCGAGAAGGGCTCGCTGGTCCCTGTCCAGGCGCCCGGGCCGTCCCGTCCTCGGGCTGTCCGCCAGCCCCCCGAGACCGGCCAGGTTATAGCGGACCGTCCAGTCCCTCACGGACTGGACCGTCGTGCGCAGCCGCGCCGCGACCTCTCCGGGCGGCATCCCCTCGAGCCTGAGCGCGATGGCGCGGGCGCGCCGGCGCTGGCGATGGTCCTTGCACCTGCCGGCGAACTGGCGCAGGTCTTCGGCCGTGCGGCCGGTGTCGGTGATCGTCAGGGGTGCGGGCATGTCCTGTCTCCTGTCGGTGTTGGTTTGCGGAAACCACAACATAGCGACATTGACGGCTGGCCGCACGCGCCATCCGCGACGGAACGGAATATATCGTGTATATACGGCTATGAGACTATATGTTGATGAGTCAAAACTTTCGGGAAATGGTATAACTGATCTTTCCGACCCAGTTTCCAGCGCTGGCAGGTTTCGCCGAAAATCCTCACGATACCGCGAATCTCGTCAGATTCACGCGGACCCTGTGAGATATCGGACGCTACCCGGGCCGGTCGCATATTCCTGCGAGACCTAGAAAGCGAACCGCCATAGTGATCCGGCTGTATCGCGACCTGTTGGAGCGCGGTATGCCGCCCAAAGTTCATCGTGTGATTCGGTTGGAGCGCCTTTGCCGAAAGCAATCCATCAGACGGTCTGGATAAAGTCCCAAGAGTCAATTTCCCCACTCCAGTTCCAAAGCGGTCGAGCAGCAACCAGCTATGGTATTGTAGAGATTAAACAAATATTGAAAGCTATTGTTATTTTCGTTGACTTTCCGGAAAGTCATGTCGAGACCGACGAACAGGCCGTTCTGCAGGAAATCGCTCTTCTCAACGATGCAGCGTGCATCCCAGGCAGCGGCCGCGTCAACCACACCGAACCGTGCGGCAGGCAGATGCAGGACCTTCCTTCCGAAAGCGCCGCCCACTGACGGTATCGCGTAGCCGGCCAGATAGTCATTGACGGCACTTCCATCCAGAATTTCCGCGTGATGCGAGAGGTTAGCCTGAACCGTCATATATTGGTGATCAGGAAATGTCTGCTGGAACGCTACAAAGATATGTTCGATAATTCCTTGAACCAAACCACTGTCTTCCGGCAACAGAACCGGAAACTCCATAACAAGTCCATCAGGGCGCAAGGCAATGTGGCTTGGACCTCCGAAAATGTCGTACCTTGCCACTACTTCGCCCAGATTGACCGCAGGAACCTCACTAAAATGCCCGGGCTTAACGGTGATCTCAACTGAAAGAACATCATGAATCATCGCAAAGAACCGTGATGGTACACCGTTCCAGTCAAATACCGGTGGGGATATCGCGATGTTCACCTGTACGGAACCTCTACGTGATGTCACCCGTGTCATCAATGCTTCCTACGTCTTCGACTGGAATGAAACATAGCTTTAATTTCCGGCCCTGACCAGAAGGCGTAGAGGTTTATCCCAGTTGCGCCACAATGGAATCGAGAAGAGGTCGGTGATGGTGGAGTTTGGGCGGTTGGATCCTATGAGACAGTCGGCCTTGACCCAACTTAGGCCCCGCCTCCGCCATAGGGACGCGAGAGTTGAGGCACTCCCTTCGCCTACGGCTCGGGACGGTTTCCAGCCCCTGATCGGACGGAATTCAGATAAACTTCCAAACGTTGGGGATATGCCGCATTGTGTTGTGGGTTTCTTCAAATAAAGACACATCATGCTGTATTCTGTCAACCATTCGTGTGAACCCTGAAATTAGGTTGGTGATATGGCGTCCCGGCTGATGAACCAACGATCTAATACAGTCCGCCCGAACTCAACGTCCCGAAATCCGCGTTCCCATCTTCATTTCCGGACTCGCTTGCCTGACCAGCGCCAGCATCGCCGGGCACGATAATGGGCAGATCCGATCCCATCGCGAACCCGCCGTCAAATGTAACCCCGAACCGCGTTTCCTCACCTTCCCGGAAATATTCCGCGACCACATGCGGCCCTTCCTCGTTCTCGGAAAGCCGTGCTCCGGAATAGCGGTCGATTTTGATGAAAGTCCCTCCGGGCGGCACCTCGAACGGACCACCGCCATATCTCTCCGTGGTCCTGTGCATGAACTGATTGAAAACCGGTGCGCACAATCTACCACCGCTCGCGTTCCTGCCCATGGACCGGGGCCGGTCATAGCCGATATAACACCCCGCCACGATGTTGCTGGTGAAACCGACAAACCAGACATCCCGGGCGTCGTTGGTGGTACCGGTTTTCCCCGCCACAGGCACATCGAGATCGATACGTCCAGACGCGGTTCCAAGCTCGACCACGCCCTGCATCATTGACGTGAGCTGATAGGCGGTTATCGCGTCCATCACGCGCTCGCGGTTTGATTTGATCAGCGGTCCGGCTCCGGGATCGAGGACCGCGCGCTTACAGTCCTCGCAGACGCGACGGTCATGGCGGTAAACCGTTTCGCCCCAACGGTTCTGGACCCTGTCAACCAGTGTCGGTTCCACCCGCTCACCGCCGTTGGCGAACATGGCGTAAGCGGCCACTATCCTGAACAACGTACTTTCCTGGCTCCCGAGCGCGTTGGCGAGATAGGGCTGCAACCGGTCATAGACCCCGAACCGTTCAGCGTATGACGCAACGGTTTGCATCCCGACTTCACGGGCCAGGCGCACCGTCATCAGATTCCGCGACCGTTCAATGCCGGTTCTAAGAGGAGTGGGGCCGTAGAACCTGTCCGTCGCGTTCGTGGGTCTCCAGATCTCGGTACCCGTATCGATACTGATCGGGGCATCTATCACGATGGTCGCCGGCGAGAATCCACTGTCCAGGGCTGCGGCGTATACAAAGGGCTTGAAGGACGATCCGGGCTGCCGCGTCGCCTGCGTGGCGCGATTGAAAGCCGAGACCTGATAGGAGAATCCACCCTGCATGGCCAGAACCCGGCCGGTGTTCACGTCCATCGCCATGAAAGCGCCCTGGATCTCAGGCACCTGCCGCAGCGACCAGCGCACCGACGATCCGTCGCTATCGGTGAGCAGCCGAACATGGATGACGTCGCCTTCCTCCAGAAGGTCGCCCGCTACGCGGGCCTTTCGCGTAAGTGCGCCATTGGCAAGTCGTTTACGCGCCCACGTCACGTCCTCGGCCAGAATCCAATGGCCATTGCCGTCATCGGCCACCCCTTCGATCCCGATGCGCGCGGCTGTGGCCTCCACGTCCAGCACGACCGCGGGATACCAGCCGTGGATATCACGCGGCACATCCATCCGGTACAGCGCTTCCCGCCACTCAGCCTCATCCTCAAGAACCTCCGCCTCGAGCCTTAGGCCGGTGCCACGCCAGACACCAGCATCCCGGTCATATCCTTCGAGCGCCAGACGCAACGCTTCCGATGCCTCGTTCTGTAGGTCTGGATCCATTGTCGCCCGGATCGACAGACCTCCATTGTAGAACTCCTCCTCTCCGAAATGCCTGCTCAGTTGCCTGCGAATCTCGTCCGTGAAGTATCCGCGCGGCGGCAGGCTGGCCCGATAGCTTTCGTAATCGCCGCCCTGCACGGTCAGAAGCGGCGCGGCGCTAGCTTTCCGCTCCGCGGCAGGAGTCAGGTATCCATTCTCCCGCATTTCCTTGAGAACGAAATTTCGTCGCTCTATGGCCGCGTCACGGTCGTTGACAGGGTGATAGCTGTAAGGTGCCTTCGGATGGATCGCCAAAAACGCGGCCTCCTGAACATTGAGCTCTGCCAGCGTCTTGTTGAAGTAGGTCTGCGCGGCGGCTGTCGCGCCAAAACTGCGCGCCCCGAGGTCAATCTGGTTGAGGTACAATGCCAGTATCTCGTCCTTGCTCAATGCCCGCTCCACCCGGGCCGCGAGAATGATTTCCTTGATTTTCCGTTCCACTGTCCGATCGGAGGATAGCAGGAATATCTTCATCACCTGCTGCGTTATTGTCGAGGCCCCCCGCAGTCGACCGCCGCGTATCGCCTCGATCCCAGCGGCAGCCATACCACGCAGGTCGTAACCCTTGTGGGAATAGAAGTTTCTGTCTTCGGCGCTTATGAAGGCGTGCTTCACCAAATCGGGAATCTCGTCGGGCGGCGTGAACAGGCGGCGTTCGTGCGCGAACTCGTCCACGAGCCGTCCTTCGCCCGAGTAAATTCTGCTGATGGTTGGCGGCGTGTAGCGTTCCAGTTGCGCCGTGCTAGGCAGATCCTGACCATAGGTCCACAGCACGGCCCCGAACAGAAAACCGATAAGGATGGCGCCATTGGTGATCACGGCGAAAATCGCGCCGAGGAAGGAAAGGATGAAACGGAGCATGCACGGCCCTCTTTACGCCAAACGCTTATAGATCACCCCGCCCTCACCGTCAAAACCGGGCGGTGTAGCCGGAGTACCGGAATATGGGAGCATCCCTTATGCGCGGCACCGGGTTTCATTACCGTGTTTCAGCCGGTTGCGGGATTGCGGCATCCGCAGGTGCCTGGTCCGGTGCGACATTCCAGCGCGGATGACAACGGCCGACGAACGGCCAGCGGCGCACTGGAAGGGAACGGGAAAGACGTGAATAGGACAGAGAGGTCTGTTTCGGCGCCTCCGTATCCGGCAGCGGTCGAATGTTTTGGCGGTATGGACGCCGGGAGGGCCACGGCAAGAACCACCTGTCGGACATCTTCGCGACGCGCGCCATGCTCGCCCTCGTGACCCCGGGTTCAGCAGCATTGCCGTCTGCTGTTCCGATGCGCGGGAACATCTCGGAAGCGCATCCTCCATCTCCGGGACACTCCCCCACACGCCGTAGCCGCGCCGGACACCCCCGATCCCGCCCTTCGCCGCTGTTTCGGAATCCCGGGCAGCCGCCCGGCCGTCGGCTTCGCACGATCGGAACGGCCCCGTCGCCCACCAGAAACGGCCGCTGCGAGGACCGGCGGAAAGGCTACCGAGAATTGCTGCGGAATACTTGACGTTACTGGCGATCTAGTCCATCATAAATCCTCGATCGATTTAAATCGATGCTCCAGAGGCGAAAGGTTCTTCCTTGAATTTGATGCAAGAGTTGGTACTGCTGCTCCTCAACGAAGATAGCGGCTACTTCCATCAGGTTCCCGGCTGGAACCTGAACTGTGCCGTTGCGGGCGCCGGCCTTGCCGAACTGGCGCTCTCGGGTCGCATTGACATGGACCTGGACCACCTCTTCATTGCCGACCCGGCCATTACCGAAGATCCTCACCTGGACTCCATGCTGAAGGCGATCGGCGACGAGCCGGAGAAGCGAAACACCCAGTACTGGATCGAACACCTCTCGCCGCACTCCGAAGCGATCATGGCAGCCACCCTGGATAGCCTTGAGGACAGTGGCATCCTGACCCATCACTCCGGCGGATTCTGGTCGCTCGCCCATGGAACCTGGCGGCCGGACGCCTACTCCACGCCCAGCGATATACCGAGCGATTTCGTCAAGATGCGGATCGCTGAGGTTCTGCTTGGGGGTGAAATCCCCCATCCGAAGGACGCAATTCTGGTCGCACTCGCCAATTCGTGCAAGGTCCTTCACCTCATTTTCCCTCTGGACGAAGACGTCACCGAACGCATCGACCTTGTCAGTAAACTCGATGTCATCGGCCGCTCCATCGGCGAAGCAACCGCCAAGAGCATTGCCCAGCCGAGGTTTCACCGTGCCCTGAGCACGAAACCGATTCCCTCGGCTCCATTGCGTGATCTGCTTTTCAGTCCGGAGTTCCGAACCGGCAATATTCCCGCTCTCTTTGCCGACTGCGCCCGCAAGCACGGACCCGTATTCAGGCTCAATGTGCCCTTCCAGAAGGAGGGAATGCTCTTTCTAGCGGGTCCCGGGGCCAACCGCTGGCTGCAGCAGGTCGGCCGCAGCTACGTGCGGTCCAAGGACTACCTCTCGGGATTCGAGCAGGTGTACGGGGCATCGCGCATTCTGCCCTCGATGGATGGTGCCGATCACTTCCGCATGCGCAAGGCCATTCATGCAACCTACTCGCGCGCCGCGCTGGCCGGTCGTCTCGACGAACTGTACCATCACGCCCGCGAACATATTGCGACATGGAAGGCTGGCGATGTTCTGCCTGCGGTTCAGACGCTAAACAGCTTCGTCAATGCACAATTTTCGCAGCTCTCCATTGGCATCGACACCCAGAGGGAGTTTCAGGATCTGCTCAAGTTCAAGGAGCGTTCGCTGATTACGCATGTTCAGCGGGCACTCCCGAAGTTCATGCTGAAAACTCCGGGCATGAACCGACGCAAAAAGCAGATCGGCGATCTGGTGAACCGCATTCAGGCTGCACATACACCAGCCCAGCGCGTCGGGTGCCCTCGCGATATTGTGGACGACATGCTGACCCTGCATGCTGCCGATCCACAATTTTTGCCTGAGACGGATCTCCCCTTCTCCCTGGTTTCTCCCCTGATCGTCAGCGTCTACATGGGCAAAGCGCTGAGCTTTGCGTTCTATAACCTGCTGCGTCAGCCAGAGCTATACAGGCAGGTCCAGGAGGAGGCCGACAGGGTCTTTGCGGAGGGCGACCCCGAGGCGAATGTCCTGAGCAAATCGGAGATCGATCTCACCTACCGCTTCTTCATGGAGTCCCAGCGTCTCTACCCGATCATCCCGATGCAGATCAGAACGGTGATGAACGCCTGCGTGGTCGAGGGCTACGAGATCCCGGTGGGCTCGAAGATCTACCTTGTCCAGGCGGCCACGCACTATATGGAAGACTTATTCCCCGATCCCTTCTCCTTCGACATCGAACGTCACCGGGTGGAGCGCGACAGGGCCGACCGGAGTTCGAGTTATGCCCCCTTCGGCCTGGGCACCCACAAATGTCTGGGATTCCAGTGGGTAGAGCTTCATCTGGCGATCAATCTGCTACTGCTCGTCCACTATTTCCGCTTCGAGCTGGCACCCGCCGACTACCGGCTTCGGATCAATCCCTTCCCGACGATGTCACCTACCCGCAAGATGAAACTCCGGATTGCGGAAAAGAGGCATGAGCTGAATCCGTCCCGCGCCCGTGCGCCCCGTCCACCCGCCGACCAGTCCCCTTCCGAGGCCGCCACATGTCCTGTTACCGGAGCGGGAGCTGCATGACTTCTCTCCCAACAATTCCGGATCGATTGCGTACATGGTCGGCATAGTGGCAGTGGGACTCGTTATCACCGACGGCTCTGGAGCAGGATGAGTGACCTACGCTTGCCCTCACTACAGTCGAAGTGTCGGTGGTGGTGCATCCCGGGTCGCCACCATTCTGGGCCGTCCGTTCATGGGATACGCTCCACATTTACCTCGACCACGGGATTTCTCGGCGTGAGCGGCGTGGTGATGGACCATTCGTCGGTCACGACCGACTTCCGTCTACCAGAAGCTCGACGAGGAGGAGACCGGGCACGATATGATCATTCCGGGTGCCAAGGAGCGCTTTCGTCCGGTCACGCTGACCTGGGTCACAGCCTTCCCCAGCTTCATCCCGCCGATTCCCGGGGGCGCGATGCAGGTCAAGTTGCTGGCGAGCCCCGCGGGCTTGATGGGATTCAGAATTCTGATCATCGCCGCCCTGCTGATACCGATTGTGTCTGCATTGACCGCGACTCATATTCGCAAGTGGATTCGCGCCAAAGTGGCTGACATGGGTCAAGGCTGACACGCGCACAGCGTCTTCAGTCAGGCAACGACAACGAGGAACAGGAGATCGATCGCATATGAAGCCAGTCAAGATCAGCCGGACTGTCACCGCAACAGCGCAGGCCGTATTCGATGTCGTCGCCAATGGCCGCAACTACGGCATGGCGATTCCGGAGATTGACACGGTGGAGTTCCTTACCGACAACGAAACCGGGTTAGGGGCGCGATTCCGAGAGACGCGTCGCTTCAGCGGCGTGCAGGCATTCTTTGCGAAGGTCTTTGGCCTGTCGGCGACCGAGAGCGAGGTGACCGGCTTCGAGGATGGCAGGATGGTTCGCCTGTTGACCGAAGAGGCAGGGGCCCTCTGGCATACAACCTTTACCGTGACGCCCAATGAAAACGGCAACGAGACCCGGCTCGACATGCTGGTCCGCATAGAGCCCGTCAGCTTCATGGGCAAGCTGGTCACACCCTTTCTCCGGCCAGCGGCCGTGAAGGGCATTACCGCCGATGTGGAGGCCGTGAAGGCTTATGTGGAGGCGGGGCCATCATTGGATTGAGGGGACAAACCGGACGGCTGCCCGAATAAACTGCCGGCAACGCGCCATTATCAGCCGGATCCGATCCAGCGCAGCATCGCTTAAACGCTCCCGGGTCGTCGATGAACGGATTGAAGATCGGTTCGCCCGCCTCCCTGGTCCTCGCTGTGGAGGTGGTTCGTGATCAATTCGACCGAATTGACATAAGGCGTCAGTCACGGCCTGTTGGCAAGATTTCCTATCGCGGTAAGCGTGCCGCAGGCAAGGATCGTGCTGTGCTGCGGCAACGAGGGCCAAACCCAAGAGGGCCTAGACCGTCGTCCGGTTTCTCAAGTGCCATCCGCCTCGGGTCGTCGGTGCCGGAATGGTGGCGGAAGGCCGCGTCCACCGGAACGGATTATCCAGCCCCGATCTTGAAGACCAGAATGAGGATCAGCCACCGCGCCCTACGCCTTCCTGAAGCGCCAGCCATACATCAGGCGCCCGTAGAAATTGAACCACTTTCTCGCTTCGTCGTCGCGAAACGGGTAATTTGCCCCCATTTGACGCGCTGTTACCAGACCAGTAATGAAACAGGTCTCCTGACTGTTGATCAGGGTATGGGCACCACAATGCCAGGACCGTCGGCGGCCCTGAATGAAACGGAATAGGTGGATCAGAAGGGCAATATGGCGAACATCGTGCACGACGTGCTGGAACCACCATCTCTTGACAACCTTGGTCTCATCGATATCGCTGATCGGATTGTAAGTCACGAGGCAGGGCTTGTCAGACCTGTTCGCCCATGGCTGCTGGTTATGCATGATATAGGTGATTTCATAATTGTCTGGCCGTGCGCCATACTGCTCGATGTGGTTGCTTCGAGTTGCAAGCGGCTTCGCCTCGTTGTCCGGAAGAAGCGAAGCGTCCGAATGCACGACCGTATGGTTATGCAGCTCACTCTCGTAGCGGATCGAAGATAGAAGAAACCTCTCCATGAAAGTCGGCTTGTCCAGCATCATCAAGGTCTGATTCGCGTTGCACGCGAAAATGACATCGTCGAACTCATGCCTGCCGCCGTTCGCATCTTCGACGACAACACCGGACGGTTCGCGACGCACCTTGCGAACCGGGCAGTCAAGATGGATCCTGTCCCTGAAGGCGGCCGACATTTCTTCATAGATACGCCGCGAGCCTTGGTCCCAGGTCTGCATTGGCGTCGCCGTTTCGATGTCGAAGAATTCCAGATAGCGCGCGAACAGAGACGCAGGCATGTCGAACACATTGGTAGCCATAAGAAAGTTGACGAACATCGGTTTGAGTATCTTGTAACGGAAATCTCCGGAAAATCCCCCCAGATCGAGGAGCATGCCCATCGTCATGTAGTTGAACGGATTGAGAGCGCTGAGGAACTTCGACCGGGTCCGGTTGACCCAACCAACCCTTCTCAGAAATCGAAGAAGCTTCTGAAATCTCGCGATTTCCGTCTGCAATTGCGCCCGAATGCTGGAGTCAAAGTCGTGCGCATAGATCTCGCCATGATATTTCACGCTGTAGCTGAATTTGGTGTCGATCACATTGATTCCATGCTGCTTCATGAAAAGAACGATATGATGATAGACAGTAGGAATACATGCGGTGACGGAGATATCGAAGGGAATGGAGGTGCCGTCGTCCTGTGGCATATCGGCCGTGATGGCATTGCCACCAAGCCTGGAGGCAGCTTCGAACAGCTGGAAATCGAATTTTCGTGAATGCTGGTGTAGCGCCCAGGCGGCAGCCAGCCCCGAGACGCCGCCGCCGACGATTGCAATTCTTCGGGCTTCCGACGCCGCGCCCTGCGCCGCCCCATGGGAGCCTTGCTGTGCTGGATCTTCATTCACTTGGATATACTCACCCGATTGAAAACATTCTGAAACCGCGGGAATGAAGGGCAGATGCGCGACCGCTTGTTGGAAAAGCCGTTCATGGGATTACGTATGCCACTGGTTGGAGTACCTGCGCCAAGAAAAAACGTCGCCGACTCTCCCGCTTGGTTTCGTAGGCGGAAAATCCCATGTCACGCTACACAGGAGCGGGAAGCTCGCGCCGCGCCTCGGTTATAACAAACTTCATCGTGCGGCTTGGTGACATTGACGGGAATGGGTCGAATGGAACCGAACGCTCCCCACCAGGGCCCGAACGAAAACGATGGAAACCCCGAGCTTCACCCCAACGGATGAGTTTAGGCGTTTTAGTGCTCATTGCTACCGTCTTTATTTCAAGGCTAGTGGTCTGAAACTCTAGCTGGGCGGAATCTTCAGGTCAAGCAATTATTTGGGTTCAGGGAGCCGTCCCGCGCCTAATCTCTTTCATGACACCCAGCTGTCGCGTTAGGGCAAAATCCGGAAGACGGATCACTTTCGAGCGGAAAACAGAGCCTGTCCGCCGTCTGGACGCGCACCGCAGGCAGCGAACCGACAGGAACGAGACCAGACACTTCCGCCCTATCACGTGATCACGGCGGATCCGCCCGGGACAGGTGAGGTCGTTGTACATGAGAACGTCCGGCACGTTACGATGCCGAACCGTCGGGCTCTCTCTCCGCAGGTCGACATGCGGCATGGACGGCGGATGCGCCGTGGTGTAGTCGGTGGAACGGAGAGTGCCTCGAGAGACGGTCGTCAAATTCCCTATGCAAAGGCCGCAATGCCCTAACCAAACGCCCATGTGCGTTCAGTGGCCGAGCACGCTGTAGTTGCCTTCCAGAACCAGGCGCACCGAAACATACAGACCGAGCAATGCGAAAAGGATCCAGGGTGAATTCAAGGCGAAGATATAGATACACAGGTCACGGCGGCTGATCCTGGTATGTCTTTTGGCTATAAAGAAGCTGAACCAATAAACCGAAGTCGCATACAGCAGCTGCCAGAAAAGCATGGTTCCAATGATTCCTGAAACAGTCGCTGACAACAGATCAAAGGTATAGGCGGCAAAAAGTATCAGCATCGGAACGGGAGTCACGAAACCGTTGCCGACATCCACATTATAACCGTACGTCCGCCGGTCAGCGTAAGAACCATCTACATGGCAGTAAGAGGCCCAGACATCCGCCCATAGAGTCGGTGAAAGCGATTTTTTCAGTGGCACCCTCTCAGTAAGAAATTCGACAGGCGGCACCCGGTTCGTTTTTTTCCATCGCCGGTTCCAGTATTCAGCGCGTCGCTCGATGTAGTCGCGTCTGATGAACAGGCACCATTCCCAATAGCAGATCACGAGATTGATCGCGAAAAACAGAATCAGAAGAGAATGGATTAGATTGAAATCTCCACGAAACGCCAGGCGGGCACCGATACCTGCCAGAGTCAGGGCCGCGATTACGAGCAGGGTGATCAGCGCCACCGAGACCGCCATATGGACTCGACCTGAATCGGCACCGGATTGCGTTCGGTCAGTTTGATCCTCGAGCATAAACTCCTGTCCCCTAAAGAAACCCACGATCCGGAGTTTCGAATGCCCGGGCCGCACTCCCGATTGAACTCTCCCCTAAACCATTGCCTCCGTTCCGTCCACCTTTTCAGGATCCATAACGGTGCTGACCGGTCAAAATGGGCCTTAATTCAGCTCACGGGAGCCTCTTGCAGAACTCCGCGGTCGAGCGGTTTTTTCCCGTGAAACGGGCTTTTTTCGACGGCGGGGCCTGGATATGGAGCCGTCTCTCCTGTATGATGAAGGTGCGGAAACCACAACATACAGGGAGACAGCCCCATGTCCTTGGGAGAGTTCGTATCAGACGCCTGGCACCGCATCCAGGGGCAGCTTTTCCCCTTCCTCGCCGAGGAGGTCGGCCCGCTGGGCGAGACGCACCGCAGGTTCGTGGCGGTCCCCGGCCTGGCGCGGGTGGAGCGGCACCTCCATTACGACCACCGCGGCGTCGGGCACCCGCCCGCCGACCGCAACGCGCTGGCGCGGGCCTTCGTCGCGAAGGCGGTGTGGGACCTCCCGACCACGGCCGCGCTGACCGGCAGGCTCAGGTACGATCCCACGCTGCGCCGCCTGTGCGGCCGGTCGCCGCGTGTCGGGGGTCCCCGGCGAACCGGCGTTCTCCCGCGCCTTCGCGTGGTTCGCGGAGACCCGGCCGCACGGGCGCATGCACGGGGCGCTGGTAAAGGCCGCCTATGACGGCTCGGTCGTCGGCCACATATCGAGGGACTCCACGGCGATCACGGGACGGGAGCGGCCGGCGCCCGGGCCGAAGCGGGAGCCGGCGCCGAAGCGGCGGCGCGGACGCCCGCGCAGGGGCGAGCACCCGGTCAGGGAGCCGACCGGGCTGGAGCGGCAGCTCCGGGGCGGCATGTCCACGGCGGAGATGGTGGCGGAGCTTCCGAAGGCCCGCGACGTCGGGAGGAGACGGAACGCGAAAGGTTACAGGGAGAGCTGGCGCGGGTACAGAATGCATATCGACGCCGCCGACGGGGACGTCCCCGTCAGCTGCATCCTGACCTCGGCGTCGCTGCACGACAGCCAGGCCGCCATCCCCCTCGCCCGGATGACCGCGGAGCGGGTGGACCACTGCCACGAACCCATGGACGCCGCCTACGGCTCCCGGGAGATCGGGCTGCACGCCCGCATGGCGGGGCGGGTGCCGGTCATCGACGCCAACCCCCGGCGGGACGCGGCGCTGAAGGCGCGCCTCGCCACCGGGGCGCGGGCGCAGCGCAGGGCGGGCCACGTCCGCCACGACCGCGTGCGCCACCGGCAGCGCTCCAGCGCCGGGAGGGTGAACTCCGCCCTGAAGGACTCCTACGGCGGTCGGCACGTCCGGGTGCGGGGGCACGCGAAGGTCGCCTGCCACCTGTTCTTCGGCGTGCCCGGCCTGACGGTCCACCAGCTGATGCGGCCCGTCGTCTGACGCCACCGGTTCCGGCACCACCCTCCGCCGCCGACGCCGCCCCGGAACGGGACGGCGCGCACGCCCGTGCGCGGACGGCACCCGGAGGGCGGCGGAATGCGACATTCCGCCACACTTCGGCGCACCGGGACGCCCCGGAAGCCCGCCGCGCCCGGCTCAGGCGCCCCGGCGGACGCCGAAGGCTGGCCACGGCCGCCGGAACCGCGATAATTGTGCAAGAGGCTCACGGGACAAACCGTAATACGTGATTCCGTTTGACTTGCGGTCACCAGATGGGTAAGGTCAGTGATGGGTGCACAAATGACTTAACGGTGGCCCTGCTAGACCCTAACAGTAGTCTGGACTTCTTATGAACATGTTACGCTCCAATTCCAAAAATAGTGCCCGCTCGCTCGGAAATCTCTCCCGGGCTGAAGTAAAATCCGCAGTCGACGGATACCAGGCGATCTATGACGCCGGCGGGGATGAAAGAAAAGAGCAGTACACGTCGCTCGTCAATCACTACTACGATCTGGTAACCGACTTCTACGAGTTCGGATGGGGTAGCTCGTTTCACTTCGCTCCCCGCCGCCGTGGCGAGAGCTTCAGGAATTCCCTGATCAGGCACCAGCATTTTCTTGCCGACCGGTTGGAGCTGGGCCCAGAGATGCAGGTGCTTGACCTGGGCTGCGGGGTTGGCGGACCGATGCGCAACATTGCCCACCACTCGGGAGCCAGCCTGATCGGCATCAACAACAACGCCTATCAGATCGGTCGCGCCAAGCTTCATACCAAGGATGTCGCTTCGCTCTGCCGTTTCATCAAAGCTGACTACATGCAGATTCCAGAGGAGGATGACAGCTTCGATGCCGTATACGCAATTGAAGCCACACCCCACGCACCCAGCAAGACGGAACTGTACCGGGAAGTCTTGCGCGTCCTGCGCCCTGGATCTTGCTTTGCCAGCTACGAATGGTGCCTGACCGATGCCTACGACGCCAGCAACGCCGAGCATCAGCGGATCAAGGATACCATTCTTGTCGGGGACGGTATGCCAAACATCCTGACCACGCAAGAAACGGACTCTGCCCTGAAATCAGCCGGCTTCGATCTCTTGGACGCCCACGACCGGGCGCATGAATCGGACGAGGAAACCCCCTGGTACCGCGCCTTGCAGGGCCGCGACCTCACCCTTTCGAGCATTCCGCGCACGCCCCTTGGCCGCGTCCTGGTCAATGCGACCTTGCGGGTGGGAGAGACCGTGCGTGCGTTTCCTAAAGGCTCCCGCTCGGTCAGCACGCTGCTGAACAGGGCAGCCGACGCCTTGGTCGAAGGCGGCAAGTCAGGCATTTTCACGCCCATGTATTTCGTGTTGGCCCGTAAACCTCAGCGTTCAGGCGACTAACCGTATAGGTTCGGCATCGCTGCAGACGGGAGACACAAGCTCCAGCCGGCTCCGGCGACGCCGTTCATAGAGGCTGAGCGCATGCAACGGGAAATATTGATGATAGAGCTTGTAATCCAGAAGCGCCGTCCGGAAAAATACGCCAGCCATGTCCTGCTTCGGCCAGATCCCCTCCGGGTTCTGGGCACCGATCAGAAAATCGATACCCCGCGATATCGCGCCCCAGTCCGTATCGCCGGCCTCAAGTAGCGCGATCAGCGCCCACGCGGTCTGTATGATCTGGCTCTCTTCATGCGGAACATAGCGACCGCTCAGGCAGCCGCTGTGGTGCTCGCCCCATCCACCATCCTGCCGCTGGCGCTCCAGAAGCCAACGGCACGCCATACGCAGCGCCGGATCGCTTGGGCTTGCCCCACGCGCGATGAGGCCCCGGACGCCGAAAAGGGTGCCGTAGATGTACTGTACCCCCCATACACCGCGCCAACTGCCGTCAGCCGCCTGGTTGCGGCGCAGCCACATCGCACCCCGAACCATGGAATCCTTGACAGCCGGTCTGTCACCGATTCCCGGGAACCGGTCCCGGCAAACGGCCAGTGCCGCGAGACAGGACGCGGTACATTCGACAAATGAATTCTCGGTCATCGATTCGCCGAACATCTCAGCCGGATTAAGCCACTCCAGACCAATGAACGAGCGTCTGGCTTCATAACTGCCGAAACCGCCGTCACGGTTCTGGCTTCGCAATATGAAGTCAACGGCATCGCCGAGGACAGACGGATCCACGCCATTGCCATCAGCTGCGACAAGCCCCGTCACCGCCTCCGCCGTACAGTCACTCACCGGCCAGCCATGCCATCCGCCAGCGAAGCACCAGCCACCTTTGGGATCGGCGCGGTAAGCTTCACGAAACCCTTCGAAACTGATCCTGATCTGTTCGCCAAGCAGAAAATCGGCGCCACGTCGGAGAGCGCCCCGAACACTGGCTGTATCCGGCATGGCCGCAAGAGCCTGCAGCGCGAACCCGGTGTCCCAGGAAGCGCTTCTTGCCCCAGTGACCCGCACGCCATCGTCTTCATCTTCCCAGATCCAGCCATCCATCTTCGATAGCGCTTTTCTGCAATCAACATCGTCCGGATCGTTCAGCCACAACGACAGAATGTTGAGAATACCGCTGACCGGCGAGATGCTCGTGTGGCTGCTGGTACGCAATTCCCACCTGATCTGCTCCAGAATCGCGTTCACGCACCGCGCACGCGCAGGTTTGCTGTGCAACCGCTCAAACAGCCGCGCAGCGCCGTACCCGATCCTGAGCCAGACGGATGGCCGCGCGAAAAGATCGGCACCCCGAAGACGGTTCCGGGTTGCGGAAAAATTGGCCTTTGAATAACCCTGCGGATAAAGCTCTTCCCGCAACGAAGCAATGGTCGGTGTAACCGTCACCTGGAACCGGCGTGCGTAAATCGATGCCATCGCCATATAGATGAGCCGTGTATGGCAATACCAGTTGGAGGGATGGAAGGGTATCTTCTTCGGCAGGCTCCACAATTCCGGCAGTACGGCATTCACCCCGTTCCAGTCATAAAGATTGAGAATTGCCAGCCAGAATTTACCCCAGCTCGGAATGCCGAGAATGCCTTCGGCCTGGATGAAGCGTCGGGCCGGAACGATAAGGGGATCGTCCCGCTCCACGCCAAGCATCCTCGCCGCGACATACACGAGGGCGGTCACAAACAGATTAGGCTGCGAATGCTCGTGCATTCCCCATTGTCCACTTTCGAGGCGGGTTCGCTCGAATGAGCGCAGTACGCGGCGGCGCCTGCCTGGCTCCAGCGGTTGGCCGATAATCTGGAGAAGCAGCGCATATTGCGCGGTAAGCATCGGACACCAGACCATCTCGCCTTCCCAGCCGCCATCATCGCCCTGCAGTTCCAGCAGGTGCGCGGCCGCGGCGCTCAATGTCCGGCTAGCGTCGGGCGACTCGATCTCCTTCGGGCGCGGCGCCTTCGAGGCTCCGTCTCCCGAGGGTATGGAATAAAGGAAAGCGTGGGCAAGGGCTTCCCGGGTCTGGCTGTTTTCCTCCCGACCTTCCCTGATCGCTCTACGCAGCTGGCGGAAGCCGCGCTGGAACCACCACAGTCGAGTGGCCAGCGAACGAAAAACGGTTCGGGTCTGGGACGAGGTGAGGCTGCGGAGATAAGCAGGGATTTCACGGCCCACCGCCCTCACGACGGTTCCGCCGAATGCATGGACCAAGCCAGCCAAAGACCGGTTCTCGCAGGCGAGTATCCGCATGGTCCGGTCCCTATATGCCGAATTCGCCCGCCAACCCCGGTAAACCGCGTTTCTGAGTGCGACCGCCTCCCCGCGGTAATCGGCAAACACCTCGTAGAGCCCCATCGCGAGGAGCTCGGGTACATGGACTGCCTTGAACCGCTCGGTGGCGAATTCCCGGAAATTCTCTTTCTCGGCAAGCGCCACCGCGTCACCGAAACCAAGTGTCATACCGACCGCCGTCATGGGATGGTAATGCCCGGCCGCGTCCCCGATCAGCACCATGCGCGTGTTTCCATATGTAACGCGGGGCCGCAGCTGATTGGCTGCGGCATGGAACCTTCCGGCCCGCAGCGCATCAACGAAAGCCGGACCAAGATCTCCCGGTAGCAGCCTAGCGCATGATTCCGACAGGTAGCCGATCCGATCGCGGGGTTTCCAGCGGTCAAGCGGCACATCCACAGTGACCCGGGTACAGCCATTCGCCAGTCCGTATATGAGAATTGGACCCGGCCCACCAAGCACGACATGCCCGTAATCCTTGAATGGCAGATTCGCGTCGTGCAGCGTGACGCCAAGCATTCGCGAGCTCAGCACCGGCTTCATCGACAGACCCAGGGACTTTCGCACGATCGAGGCGCGACCGTCCGCGCCGACAATTCGCGAGGCGGTTATCGAGCGTTCCGATCCGTTCAACGAAAAATTGATCGCCTCGCCCTCGATGGCATTTACCCGCGCATGGCAGATGAAATCGATCCCGGACTCGGCCTCAATAGCCTCGCGTAGGCTCGACACGAGCGCTGCGTGGTCACAGGCAAGACCGCGCGATCCATCTGGATATGGAAGCTGGATTGGCTCCGAACCGTCTTCAGGGAAGACCACGAAACCAATGCCCGGCGTGCTGTGCGGCAGAGCGTCAACGTCGATCCCGATGTCACGCAGCATTCTCGTCGCCGGTGGATGCAGCCATTCCCCCGCCAGGCGGGTGGACGCTTTCGGATTCGCCTCAAGCAGCGCCACACGGGCACCTCTGCGGGCGTGGGCGACTGCGCACATACTTCCCACCGGGCCTGCACCAACGATGGCCACATCATAGCGACCTGCAACCGTACCGCTCATCGGAACACACTCCCCTCCCCGCGACGGCGGTAGGCGACCCGGCACGGAAGCACGGGTCCGGTCACCCAGCTGCCGTAGTTCGGACGCGGAAACCCGGACGTCGCCGCAAAGTCAAAGCGATCGAGAAGAACGGTCCAGATCGCCTTGAGTTGCATGATTGCGAAATTCTTGCCCATGCATGCATGTTTGCCACCACCAAACCCGATAAGTGCGTAATGGTGCTGCCTGAGCTCAGAGCGCGGGGGCGCAAAGCGGTCAGGAAAAAAACGCTCCGGTTCGGGGAAAATATCCGGCAAGCGGTGAGACACCGCAGGTGATACCATGGCCATAGTGCCGGCGGATACGACGTGATCCTTATATTGGAGAGGTTCGAGCACCTTACGGATCAGCAGAATCAGCGGAGGATGCAGTCGCTCGCCCTCGCGGACAGCGTTTTCCATCAGAGTCTGGCGTTGGAGGCCCTCGAAACTCATTGAACCGGCTTCGCGGTAGACCTCCGTGATCTCATCCCTTAACCGGGCCAGGTACGAAGGTGCCCTGAAGAGTTCAAGGCCGGTCCAGGTCGCGAGCACGGCACTCGTGTGCTGGCCCGCGAACAATACGGTAAGCAGTATCCCGGTGATCTCGTCATTGCTGAGCGACTGTCCACTCTTATAGCGGGCATTCATGAGCGTCTGCATGAAGTCTTCGGGTGCGGTTCCGGACTTTCGCCGCGCGGCCATGATACCGCTGAAAATCTCCGCGATCTTCCGCCGGGCCCGATCCCTGCCCCGATGCGCCGGGGTAGGAAGTGTCGGAAAGAAAAATCCAAGCGTGTTAATACCGTTCTGCAGGTCGTGGTAAGCCTCGGCAAATCCGCTATCCACCCGGTCGCGAACCTCCTGCCCTATCAGACAGCGGCTGGCGATCCTGACGGTAAGCTCGTTCATTTCGTGCGGCAGGTCGATCTCGCCCTCGTCACCTAGGGCATCGGCGAACTGGCTCACCTCATCAAACATGATTTCGGCGAACCTCCGCATGTGGGTTTCCCTGAGTGCGGGGAAAAGGAACTTCAG
This sequence comes from Paracoccaceae bacterium, assembly GCA_965221405.1. GTDB lineage: Bacteria > Pseudomonadota > Alphaproteobacteria > Rhodobacterales > Rhodobacteraceae > JAPOUP01. The sequence goes on from CBDCSE010000002.1 coordinate 705,171, forward strand.
CTGCTCGTCAAATATCTCTGGAGAAGCGTCGTAGGCCACGCCACGCCCGAAGACCGGGACGGTAAAGCGGTATACGGCCTTGGCGTTCAGCTGCTCTTCCGGTCTGCGGAAATAAAAGTCGTGCGCTTCCGGCCCGGTGAAAAGCGCGAAATTGAACCGCGCGATCCTGAAGCGAAAGAGATCACCGTTTTCGCGAAAGCCGCGACTCAGCATCGCGACCGGATCGCGGCGAAACTCCCGAAGATGGCCGATCAGCGGCCAACTGCCCGTGAGTTCGGGCACGGGCCTTAGATCCTGCGGCGGATATTCCGCGGCTTCCAGTTTCGCCAAGCCTTGAGTCCTGTTCGCCATCCCTGCCCTCAATGGATAAATGGCACCATGGAAAAACGCGCCTTCTGTGAGTACCGGTCCCATAGCTCACCGTATTTTGCCCGGCAGCGTCTCTCATCACGTCTCGACCTGTGCCACAGTAAGGTCGCAAGCCACGCCGGCAGAAGGTAAGGCACCCATGAAGTGAGCCCCGTCGTCAGCGCTATTGCGAAGTAAACACATATCTCACCAGTGTAGTTGAGATGCCGTCCAATGCCCCAGAGACCCGAGATCAGAAGCCGCCCGTCCAGTGTCCGCGCGGGTCGTCCCCAGATTTTCACGTTGGGATCCCGCTTGAAGCTGTGCTTTTGCTGGTTTGCCGTCCTGAACAGCCAGAAACCGAAAAGGAACAGCAATGCAATCACCACAGCCGCCAAAGGCGAAAGCGGATCCTGGGCATGAACCAACCACCACGCGGGAAGACAGTAGAAAAAGGGCACCAGAACGTAGTCGCCCCATACAAGCATCCAACCGAAGCGCTCGCTGATGATGTCCCAGGTGTGGACCATTCCATGCTCGAACTGGAAATAGTTCAGCACATACAGGAAAGTGAATGCCTGATAGAGGATCATCGCCGTCGTGAGTCCGCCATAGGTTTCGTACTGAACGACGGCAAAGGACGCGTTGAGCAGTGCCAGCCCGATAAGTGACGGGCGGTAACTGAAGAATTTCAGATCCACCCCGAACCAGGTCGGAACCGCGTCAACACCGTAGAAGTAACCCCGCCAGAATCCCTGCGGATTCTGGCGCACCCGTACGGCCTGGACATACAGCCAGCCCGAGAAAACGAAGGCGAAGAGATTGGCGGATATGAACAGGGCGGCAAAATGGGTATGCAGGGCCGAAAGCGAGAACCAGCCTGAAACCTGGGCGAGCGCGGCCGCGGCCGCGGTGACAAGGAAAAGCGCGAGTCCATTGATGGTGTAGACACGCTCGCCGCCATCAGCGTCCGGCCCGGTGATACGACGGCCACGAATGACCATCGATCCCAGAAACAGGGCCGCGATGAACGCCAGCAGCATCACGGCCCCCTCGAGAAAAGCCGATCCCGACAGTCTGAGCATTGGGCCGGGGAACTCAGGCAACAGCATTGGCATTGTCATTTCCCGCTGTGCTCTCCAGATGCTCACGCCATTTTCGGACGGTCACTTCCTGAAAGGCCTTCACCACCGGATTGGTCTCAACGGGAAAGGCGTCCCAGTGCTTCTCGTAACCCTCCTGCTCAGCTTCGAGCGCGAAGCGGTCCTCGGAGAGCAGCGGGCCGATGAGGACGCGGTTGGATATCCTCATGACCGCATCCATGGCGAAACGCGGAATGTGCACCGGAATGAGCGGAATTTTGAGCGATTTGAAATAGAAGAGGAAAAACACCCGCGACATGCGCTCGTTCATCGGCAGAACGAAAAGATAGTGCTTGATCGCGTCGTCGGTGTTCGACCACTGGTAAGGGTATTCGTAGCAGAGCTTCATGTGATTGGTGTTCAGCTTCTTGTGATCCACGAACAGGCCGGATACGCGCCCGCGGCCGACCCGGGTGTCGTATGCGAGGTGAACATCGTCACCCACCGTCTCGCAATGCGTGAGCGTAGCGTCCTCGAAGGGCCGAAAACGGCGATGCAGGTGCGCGTGCGTGAAGTCGCTCACGTTGTCGATGACCATCGAGTGGTGCGCCGACCATTCGAAGCGCAGCGGTACGCAGGTCCAGCGGTCGGGGCCCTCGAGTTCGGGAATCTCCGGGATCGTCCGCCGCTCCGCCATCTCGGGGTCACCCGGAAAGAGCCAGACCAGGCCATAGCGCACCTTGACCGGATAGGTCCGGAGGGCCAGTCGAGGAAAGCTGCGCTCGCCGTCGTACGGCACCCCGGCGGGGCGATCCTTTCCACCGTATTCCCAGCCGTGGTACTCACAGATCAGCCGGCATCCCTCGACGTGGCCCAGGGAAAGCTTGAGCTGACGATGCGCACAGCGGTTCTCCATCGCCTCGAATTCGCCTTCCTCGTTACGGAACAGCGCGATCGAGTGTTTCCAGAAAATGATCTCCACCACCGTGCCGGGCTTTACGCGCTTCACTTCCTCGACCGCATACCAGTAGTTCGGATCCAGACCTGCGGCACGAGCCTGCTGGCGTAAGGTGCTCGCTTCGCCAAATCCGGGCGGCGGCGTATTCGGTGCATTTAGTAGTGCTGACTGCATTTCAGTTCCCTCTGGCATTGTCTGAAAGCTACTCGGCGGCAAGGTTCCCGGACTTTATCACATAACCGCCGTCCGGAGCGTCCTCGCGCGGGCGGTTCGCGAGCGGGTTCCTGATCGCGTCGCGGCTGTAGTGAAACGCATACGCTTCATGAACAGCGTCACGGATGGTGGTCGGGCGGTAACCGAGTTCCTGCCTCGCCTTGCTGAGATTGGCGTGGCGGCATTTCTTCAGCAGGCGTATGGCGCCGGGTGTGAAACGCTGGGGAAAGTCAGGATGGTACCGACTCAGATAGGCGCTGGCCACTTCCGAGAACACGAGCATGAGCTGCGCCGGGATCCGCCGCCGTGGGCGCGGAACCCCCGAGACCTCCTCGTAAAGCCCCACGATCTCCGAGATGGTCTTGTATTCACTGCTGAAGATGTATTTCTCACCCGGGCGGCCATTACGCATGCACAGCAGGTGGCCTTCGACGATGTCACGCGCCGCGACAAACTCGAAACCGCCGTCGACATAGGCGTGGAGTTTGCCGTTGGTATAGTCGCACAGGGTCCTGCCCAGCCGAGAGGGGAGAAAATCGGCACCCCCCACAACCGCGCAGCAGGTCGCCACGATCACCTCCTGTCCCGTAGCCGCCGCGCGCCAGCATTCCTGCTCGACAAGCGATTTGCTGCGCTCGTAGGGCATCGTGCGCTCCATGGGAAAGAACGGCATGGTTTCGTCGCTTGGCGCTGATGGATCGTCCAGAAGATAACCGACCGCGCTGAAGGAACCGGTCACAACCACCCGTCCAGCCTCAGCCTCCCGGGCCGCCAGCAGCATGTTGCGGGTGCCGATCACGTTACACTCGAACACCTCGCGGCGATGGGCATTGTTGCCTTCTATGGTCGAGATCTTGGCCGCGACATGATAGACTCCCCGGCATCCTTCGACCGCCCGTCTGACCGAGTCCAGATCACGGAGATCTCCGAATACCCGCTCGACATCAAGCCCATCCAGGCCCTCGTTGTTGTCCTCATGCCTGAGCAGTACCCGGACACGTATACCGTCATCGAGTAGCCGACGCACCAGATTTGCTCCAACATGTCCGGCCGAGCCGGTTACGAATACTGGTGCCACAGGCGCACCTTTCACTGTGCTCGTCTCAGAAGTCATGGACGCCCTACTAAACGGAACGCGGAGAAATGCGGGTGGTCAGGCCTTCCAGAGAAAGCGTCAGGACTTAACCGCATCAATTCCCGGTCTGGACCAAGGTTACAGAGCCTGTCGTAGCGAGAGTCCCTGTGCCTGATTTGGATCGATTCCATCAATTTCCGTCAGCACCTCTCTCAGGAAGCAACCCAAAACGCGGGATCATGCTACGACGCCAGGATTTCAAAGTCAAGCAATTCAGTCCTGACGGGACGGGGCGATCGCTTGTGAAAGTTCCGCCTTCCATCTTCCTGGAAGCGGTGTATCCGTCCCGCAAAACACGGAAATGGGGCGGAAGGGATGCAGGATATATGCTTTATCTTCAAGGGTGTTAACGAATCCAGACACAGAAGCGCCACGAGACATGGCCTCCGGGAGATGCCCATGACAGCATTCCGGTGTTTCCTTTCGGGCGGGACCACACCGTTACGAAGCGTTGCGGGCGCATGGGGGAGGGATTCGCGCGGCCGCCGGTATCCCCGGGGCATGGAATCCCCAGCCACGGCACCTTCCCCGACCCGACCGACGCGCCAGGCCCCGGGAAGGCCGCGCGGGGGTGGTCGCTGACAAGCCGGTCCAGATGTGGTCCCAACTCTGTCGATGACTGCGATTCGCGGACGCCCACGATGGCGTTCCGGCACCCCACCATACCACCGGCGGAGGCTGACAAACCTCATCGAATGACTGGCGCGTTTGGCCGTCACGACCAGCAAAGATGGGATACATCCCTCGGCCAAGGCCATGAACCAGAGCCGGCCACCGGTGCGCTGGCAAAAAAGTTACCGCGAATTATCGGACTCCCCCGAAGCGGGGTAGTGTCGCAGTTTGAACATTTCGCTTGCATGTGCGCAACAAAACCGCTAGAATGAGAGGCGAACAGTCATCCATACAAGCGGAGTATTCATGATGAGAAGAACGATAGTTACCCCCCCCCCCCCCCAACCGAGTTCGGCTGACGGCACTGCCGACCTGTCTCGCCGCCGCCATCCTTGCCCTCGCGCTGATTGCGGGTGCGGCCCAGGCTGAGACATGCAGTGTGCCATCGCAGCACAACGGCAACAACGCCAGGACGGACGGCTTGTTCGGCATTGGTCGCTACATTGTCAACCCCAACCCGGTCACCGGATGCTCGATCAGCTGTCATTATAGAGAGCGTCGCGAGGAAGTGTGTCCAGTAACCACAAAACCGAATGGTTACGATAAACCCATTCGCGGTTACCTGCAGTTTTCCGCACCGCATTTCAACTGCAAGTGTGAACTGCCGGGAGGTGCCACGAGGTTCAACCAAGGGGCGGGAGTTTTCTACCGCTGCGGGGAACAAAACAACATGTGGCAGACAGGTGGCTACCGGGTCACAATGAACCTACAGGCCGGTCAAATCGACCTTGACACGCAACAAACTCCGTATGAGTGCGCTTACGACTGGGATCGGTGACAGTGACCAGGGCATCCCTACGCCGACCTCGACGACCGCCTGTGGCCTGAAAACGGACGGGACGCGCCGCCGCGGCTTGCTGAAGGTCGCCGGAAAATTCCGAACATTTCAAACTGACCCACTACCCGAAGCGGTATGGACTCGACCCACCGGCAAGATTATGGAAAAAGCGCCGCATGACGCAACAGTATCAGGCGAGGGTCAGTATCGTTATGGACACCTTTGAAAAACCGCATGTCGACATGGAGAGCCGATGGCGGAACCGGAGCCCCGGGACACCTCAGGCTCAGGCCTCTCGCTGCATCGACGGTTCCGCCCATCGGCCATCCCAGACAAATGCGGTTCCGTCCAAAAGCGTCCTCAAGGGCATCCTGTTGTTTCCGTGCCTTTTGGTGCTCAGCCTGGTGTTTCCAGCCCAGCCAACGCTGGCCCAGTCAGCCGAGGAAAAGGGTCTGAGGATCGCCCAGGCAGCTTACGATACCGGAATTGGCTTCGGGGATTCCACCGCCGAAATGTCGATGATCCTCCGAAACAAGAGGGGGCAGGAATCCCGGAGGGCGATTAGAATCAGGATCCTTGAGGTTCCCGGTGACGGGAACAAAACCCTGTTTGTCTTTGACAACCCGCGCGATGTCAAGGGAACGGCGTTCCTGGTACATGGCCACAAGACAAAGCCCGATGACCAGTGGCTCTATCTGCCGGCGCTGAAGCGGGTCAAGCGCATCAGTTCCTCGAACCGTTCAGGCTCTTTCATGGGAAGCGAATTCTCCTATGAAGACCTCAGCACTGCCGAAGTCGAGAAATATCAATATGAGTGGCTTCGGGAAGAGCCGTGTGGGAGCCTGTCGTGCACGGTCACCGAATGGATTCCCGTAGAGAGCGGCTCCGGATATTCCCGCCTGCTTGTCTGGCATGACACAAGTGAGTCTCTTCCCAGGAAGGTCGAGTACTATGACCGCAGGAACGCGCATCTGAAGACCTTGACTTACGAGGATTATAACCAGTATCTGGGCAAACACTGGAGATCAGGCAAGTTGAATATGGTGAACCATATCACGGGGAAAAGCACGGAATTAAATTGGGAAAACTACAGCTTCGATACAGGCCTGGACGCCCGGGACTTTTCGCAGACCGGGCTGCGGCGCGTACGCTAGGGAAGTTCGTAAGTTGGCGGGAACTCACGGCGGCGGCCGTGGGATGCGTTCCTTTGATTGCGGCCTCGACAGGGTATGTGCAGGCCGCTGGTGACTGGACAGCCGACACCTGGGGAACGGTGGCGCTTGAGTCGCGGATATATCCGACCAAACCACTTTATCCGCAGCAGGAAACCCATGACCACAGTCTGACGTTCGAGCCTACCGTCTTTTTCGAAAACCAGGCCGGCAGCAGCTTCACGCTGACCCCATTCCTGCGTTTCGACGCATCGGACAGTGAGAGAACACATGTCGATATCAGGGAAGCGTACTTCCTGACTTTCGGAGATATCGGCGGCCTCGAATGGGAATTCAGGATCGGTATCGATCAAATCTTCTGGGGAACCACTGAGTCCAATAACCCGGTCAATATCGTCAATCAAACCGATCTGGTGGAACATCCGGGTGGAAACGAGAAACTTGGCCAGCCAATGCTACATGGAACCCTCGCGGGTGATTGGGGAATTCTGGATCTCTTCGCGCTGCCATTTCACCGACCTAGAACCTATCCGGGTATTTCCGGTAGATTGCGCACCGAAAATCCCGTTCTGCTGGAAGACCATAGCATCGGATATGAAGATGGCTCGGGTAAGCGACATGTCGATTTCGCAACCAGATACAGCCATACCGTAGGGCCGGTTGATTTCGGGATCAGTTATTTCAACGGTACCAGCCGTGAGCCTCTTTTGGTACCCACTGGAGGCTGCGGGCGGTCCCGGGAAGACTGTTATTTTCGGCAACAGTATAACCAGATCAGCCAGCTCGGCCTGGATTTACAGTTCACTCAGGACGCGTTTATCGGAAAAGCCGAAATCATCAACCGTAAGGGTTTTGACCGGCAAGGCCCGGGCAAGACATCGCATAATGCGTTCGTCATCGGCGGCGAGTACACTCTTTACGGTATTTTCGATTCCGATGCCGACATAACCCTTTTCGGCGAATACAACCGGGATGGACGGGGGCGCAGAGCCACGACTTCTTTCCAGGATGACATATTCCTTGCCGCCCGCTACACATTCAACGATGTCGAGGACACCGATTTCACTGTCGCCCTGCTGCATGACCTGGATTACGAAACCAAGTCACTGAATCTGGAATTCACTCGACGATTGAACGATAACGTGTCCCTGAAAGTCGAAGGGCTCACATTCTTTGATACCGACTACAGAGATGCAGCGACCTGGCAGGTTAGGGATGATGACCATGTCTTGGTGAACCTGAGCTTCAACTACTGAATGCAGGGACCGCCGCCATTTCCGTGAAAATCAGATTGACATTCCATAACATGCTGACATAAATGGATGAATCTGGTTTTCGGAACATTACCGACTTGAACCTGGCCTCCGCTCAAATCACTCTTCCTCCCCATCGCGCGACATCAAGGGGGAGAATGCGATGTATTCCGGCAGCCCGGTTCTCGCCCGGCCCATGCGGCACCTGCCGTGGTCACGTGTTCCGCCGCCGTGTCCCGCGAACGGGGCGACCGGTGCGCAAAAGGCGTTCACCCGCGCGGACCGGTACCGGTGCATGGCCTTCGGTCGTCTCACCTACAGGAGCGGCCCGCGCACCCGATCCGGAAGCCCAGCCATAAGGGCATGCGTGGCGGGGTTTTCTGCAACACACCTCGCCAACGCCAACCAGGTCCGCCCGTGACCTGAGAATCCACGCCGATCCGACGGGAGGCCGCATGACGTTAAGGTACCGGACATATGCCGTGGCGGATCAGGTCCTTACTTCGGCACCTCGGAAAACGGTGTAAAGCGGATCCAGTTTGCCGTGTTCGGTCTACGTGAACGCCGCCATAAACGGAAAACGCAGCCATGCGAGGGGAGGCAAGGTTACTGAAATTTCGCGGGCCGAGCAGGTCGAAGGCCGAAGTCCGGACGCGGCATCAGCAAAATTAATTTGACTACTTGTCCGAATATACGCGCCGATATAGGTTGATGGCCGATAAGCTGCGAGGCTGGAGATCTCGATATGTCGACGTCGAGTGCTGAATCTTTCGACCTGACGGAATGCATCGCCTACCAGAACGCAATCCTCGAAGACGTTTCGCGGACATTTGCCTTAACCATTCCGCAGCTTCCCGACCCGCTCCGGGATTCCGTCGGCAATGCCTACCTGCTATGTCGGCTTGCCGATACGATCGAGGACGAAAAGGGCATGACATCGGCACAGAAGACGGAATTCGGCGAGCGCCTCATTTCCGTGATCGGTGGAAGCGAAAGTCCCGACGGATTCGCGCAGGATTTGGGCACATGCCTCTCCTCTTCCGCGAGTCCGGGTGAGCATGACCTCGTTTCCAATACGGCTAGAGTGATCAATATCACGAACAGTCTTTCCGCGTCGCAGAGAGGGGCGATCGAGCGCTGCGTCAGGATCATGACACATGGAATGATGGAGTTTCAGCGCAACGCCGGAACGAAAGGTCTCCGGGACATGAATGACCTGAACCGGTACTGCTACGTTGTCGCCGGAGTCGTCGGAGAGATGCTGACAGAACTCTTCTGCGATCATTCCCCGGAAATAGGTTCCCATCGTGACCAACTGCTTCCCCTTTCCGTGTCCTTCGGTGCGGGACTGCAGATGACCAATATTCTCAAGGATATGTGGGAGGACCGGCGGCGCGGCGCCTGCTGGTTGCCAAGGGATGTATTCGGAAAGACGGGACTCGACCTCGGTTCGATTGTGGCCGGGCGAGACAATGCCAGAATGGTGCCGGGAATACGGGAGCTCGTCGGGGTCACCCGGCAGCATCTGAATGACGCATTGCGGTATGTGTTGATGATTCCGGCTTACGAGACCGGCATACGACGTCACTGTCTTTGGGCGCTGGGAATGGCGGTTCTGACGTTACGTCGAATCCATGCAACCCCGGCCTATCTCAAAGGAGACGACGTGAAGATTTCCCGTCGTAGCGTAAAGACTGTTATTCTGGCCACTAACCTGACCGCAGGTTCTGACTATGCGCTCAGGCTACTTTTCGCAGCTTTAAGCCGAGGACTTCCGCGGGCTGGGCAATTCACCTGAAGGACGGTAGCCCCCGATCGGCCTATCCTCAATGGTTAGCCTCGTGTGATCGTGACACCCGATGTCGAATGGCCCCGGCAACCCGGTCATAAGTGTCTACCCTGTGGAACCGGGCGGGACCAGATGTCCTTCCCTGGCTTTGCCCGTTCGCTCCTGCTGTCTTACCTGCCCCGTCCCGGGACCGCGCCGAATACGGATCCATCTGGAGGCCTGATGAACACGTCCCCCTGCATACCGCCCCGTCGGGACACGGGATCCCGACGAAGGTCCTCCATCAGGGCCGACGTTACCCTGTAGGGCTGTCCTGGCCGGACGGTTGGAGATGATGCGCTCCCCCAGTCCTGAGATTCAGCCTTGGATACCACCCCGGGCGCGAACCCGACAGCCTGGAACAAGCACCAGACCCGATGCCATGCGATGCGGCGTACCATGGATTTGGGCATTGACCACCAACCGACCCGGAGCCGACGGTTCAGGACACTGCGGGGCCCAACACGAACCTGAGCCCGTGGAAAAGGCGGCACTGCTCTCGCGCGATCGTTCCGACGTCCTGCCATCCGGCGTCACTCACTACCAAAAGACGCCGGGCCTCAACCGACCTGCGCAAACGAGTCTTGCGGATCCTGGCCAGGCCTATTAGGGTGTGTTCCGCTGCAGCGCATCAAGTCAGGTGCGCAGATGCGGTTCGGAAATGCGCGCTCACAAGTCTTGGCGTGAGTCCTCGTGTCCCGCCGGGTAGTGGCTGCGTCAAGCTATGGTGGCATATTTGATCGATAAGTTCATATCCGGGTTTTTCGAGGCGGTTGTGCATCGATACGTGCCTGCGATCCTTGCAGTGCTGCTGTGCCTCGCCGTTCTTGCGGCCGGGCTCCAGCATTTTGACACTGCGGGCGTGGGCATCCGAACCCAGTTTCAGGATGACGATCCTCATCTGGTCAGACTGGAGGAGTTCGAAGCGACCTACGCCGTATCGGATAGCGCACTCGTCGTTCTTGAGCCGCCGGGCGACAGCATTTTCACGCGTGACGCGCTGGTTGCGGTCGAGCGGCTTACGGACGCGCTGTGGCAGACACCCTACGTCGTCCGTGTGGATTCGTTAACGAATTACCTGCATATCGAGGGAACCGAGGATAGCCTGATCGTTGAACCGCTGGTCGATGATGCCATCTCGCTCAATGACGCCATGATCGACGAGGTTCGATCGATCGCGCTTACCAATTTGAACACGGCTGGCCGCCTGGTATCGCGCGACGGTCGTCTGGCCGGCCTGATCGTCAGCCTCGTCCTTCCCGAAGAAGATCGGGAACAGGTGGAGGCAGAGGTTGTCGAGACCCTCTACGATCTTGTCGGTGCGCAGGGTGCGGCAAACCCGGGATTCGCCTATTACGCATATGGCGAGATGCTTCTTGGTGAGGACATTCGCAATGCGGTGGATGACGACATGTCCATCCTCGCGCCGATTGCTTTCGCGACGATGCTGCTGGTTGCCATCATCGTGTTGCGTTCATTCTGGGGCGTCCTGGGAATCCTGTCGATGATTATTGCCGTGATGGCTTCCAGCTTCGGGTTCGCCGGCTGGTCAGGACTGAAGTTCTACGCCTCAAGCGGCGCCGCCATATTCGTCCTGATGGCAATTGCCGTCGCGCACTCGGTCCACCTGATTCACGGCGTGATCAATGGAATGCGGGACGGAATGGACCGCAAGTCCGCAACGCTTCATTCACTGAGCACGAATGCCCGTCCGATTTTCCTTACATCGCTCACGACGGCGATCGGGTTTCTCAGCCTGAACTTTTCGGAAATGCCGGCGTTCCGTGTGATGGGCAACATAGTCGCGTTCGGATCCATGATCGCATTTGCCTGTTCGGTCACGCTCTTGCCCGCCTTGATGTCGATGGTGCCGATGAGAGCGCCCAGGAAGGCATCCGCGGAGACGGAGGGGAAAACGGTTTTTTCCGAACGCCTGGGAAATTTCGTGATTTCCCACAATGTCAAGCTGCTCTGGATTTTCGCGGCCCTGGCGGTTGCGAGCGCATTCGGAATCGCCCGAATTGAACTGGACGACAACAATGCCGAGATACTCAACGAGAGCTACCAGCTGCGCCAGTCCGCGGACTTCATCAACGAAAACTTCTCAGGACTGGATTCATTGGAGTATTCCCTGGGTTCAGGGCAGGAAAACGGGATCATCGATGTCGAATACATGGGACAGGTCGAGATGTTCGCGAACTGGCTCCGCCAGCAACCTGAAGTCAACCATGTTTCCTCGATTGCCGATGTCCTGAAACAATTGAACGCGACCTTGAGCGGCGAGGCGGACGGTTCTGAACGCCTCCCGGAGGACCCCGATCGCATAGCCCAGTATCTGCTTCTTTACGAGCTGTCCCTTCCTGTTGGACTTGACCTTAACAATCTCATCAGCTTCGACCGCTCGGCCAGTCGCTTGACGGTTGCGATTCAAGGACTCTCGTCGAGGCAGCAGATCGAATTCGATGAACGTGCTTCGGCCTGGCTTCAGGAAAACGCCCCGAAAATCCAGACCGCCGCAACTGGAGTTATCATTGTCGGCGCCTATGCTGTGATCAGAAACATAACGAACATGCTTATCGGAACAATGGTGGCCATGTCCGTCGTCTCCCTGATTCTGGTCTTCGTGTTCAGGAGCGTGCGCCTGGGCCTTCTCAGCCTCGTCCCCAATTTCCTGCCGGCAATCATGTCGATGGCTGTCTGGGGCTATGCGGTCGGACACGTCAGCGTCGCGGCTTCCATCGTGACCGCAATCGCGTTTGGCATTGTCGTCGATGATACCATTCACCTGATGTCGAAATACCTGAGAGCCCGTGCGGAGGGTAACTCACCCTCTGCGGCAATCCTGCCGACCTTCAGACTCGTGGGGAGACCGTTGCTTACGACAACCTTGATTTTCGCGTTGGGCTTCCTTGTATTCGGTGCATCGGGACTTGTAGCCAATCAAACGCTCGGCCTGCTGGTTGGCATGACGGTCGTCATCGCGCTCGTGGCGGACTTTCTTCTGTTTCCGCCGCTCCTGCTCGCGATTGACAGGAAAAGGGGAAATACCGGGCATAAGGGGTAGGGATTCCCGCCAGACCGCTTATCCAGGCGTCGATCCCCTGTCGGGACATCAGGGATGGAATTTGACGGTCCAAGGCCACAAGCCGCTCCGTGCACGGTGCATCTTGGCATATGAAGCGGCTGGCTGGGTCAGTGCCGCTCGCTGAAACCGACATTCCCACGCGGGTCCCATCACCGCCGCAATAGCCGATGCAAATGAAGTCGCCTCCAGGAGGGGCTCCTGACCTATGGCCTTATGGTGCGTGCATGGGAGGGCTCAAATTCGCAAACAGCCTTGATTGCTTACCTGTCACTATTCCGCCCGCGATCCCGGTAGCCGAGATCTTCGGATGCGTGGCGCTCGCAGCCATCGGACAATCAGGTCTAGGGCCCGGATATCTCACCTCGAGGGATTTTTCCGTCCGGCGGAACAGTCCCGTCACGGATGGACGGAGGACGGCAGCAGGCCGACGCTCACCGTGATCCGGCACTCGATATCTTGGTCCTGGTGTGCGATACGCCATCAAGCCGCCTTACCTGCTCGACGGACGTTCGCCCGAGCATGGATATCCACCGCTTCTGACTTCGGTAACATGGATGACCGGTGCTGGCTCTGAATCTCTTTTCGGCGATCCTGGGTCGCCGGAGCGTTTTTTCTTGACACTGGATGTGAGCTTTGCGATAGTTTTTCCGCATCTGGTCCGGATTGTAACGGTATGCTCCGGCGTAATGTGCAATGTGCGCGATCGCCCGCGAGGTGTGGATTCAGGCTTGGGATCCAGTAAGCTGAGACCGGATGGGGAAGCTAAGGACCGGTTTGGGCCATGAAGGTGTAGAATGATCGGACGCCGTGCCTTGCAGTCGGAAGAGGCAGCGCAACAGGTGAAGCTCAAAGGCTTCGACGATTTCACGTTAAGTCTTGGTGACGTCATGCGCGCCGAGCGTGCGACAATGGGAAAGTCGCTTCTCGACGTTCAGGGTGCGCTGAAGATAAAGATATCGCACATTACCGCGATTGAGAACAGTGATCCGCACGCTTTCGATGTTCCTGCGTTCATTCCCGGTTACATACGCTCCTACGCCCGCTACCTCGGACTTGATCCGGAATGGGCTCTGAGGAAATTCTGCGAGGAAGGAAACCATCGCTTCGGGAACTGTCCCGGGGTGTCGGCAGGACTCTCGCGCAAGAAAAAACCGGTCAAGCGGAGAAACAGGAAAAGTGATCCATTCAAGTCTCCCAGCACACCGTTTATACCCGAATCGGAAAGCTACCTGTCGAAGCTCAACCCGTCGGCTTTATTCTCCTCGGTTGTGCTTGGCGCACTGATTCTCGCAATTGGTTATGGTGGCTGGGCCATCCTGCAGGAATTGCAGCGTATACAGTTCGTACGGGACGATCAGGTGGCTGATGCGTCTGTTGCTGTCGAACCGCTCGCATTGACCCACTCTCCGGATTCGCCCGGAACGCATGATACCGCCGTGTCCAATCCGCGAGGGGAGGAACTGGCCCGACTTTATCGACCTCCGCCAGCCCTTGAGGTGCCGGTCGTGATCCCGCGGGATCCAGCGATCGTCACTCTGGACCCAGAGCGGATGGGAACCGTTGCCGAGTTCAAACTCCCAGACGGGGCGCCAGATGATAGTTTTTCGGTGAAGGAGAATAAGGTCATCCAAACGTCTCCGCCCATTCATGTAACCGTGCGGGACGTTGAGGAAAGGGTTAGGGAAGTTGTCCTGTTGGCCGTGCGACCTTCCTGGGTAAGGATCAGATCCGATGACGGTTCGGTGTTGCTGGAGAAAATCCTGGATGGTGGCGAACGCTACGTTGTGCCACAAACCGAACAGCCTCCGATTCTGCGGACCGGAAACGCTGGTTCGGTGTATTTCCTTGTCGATGAGGAGATTTACGGCCCGCTCGGGGAAGGTCCCACAGTCGTCGATGATGTAATCATGGGAGCGGATGAGGTTGTCGCAAGCCTCGTGGTGGCCGATCCTGCCGGAGACAGCCAGCTTGCGGAATTCGCCGTTCTGGCGTCGGTGCTTGAGACCTCGCTGGATGCTTCTCGTTAGGGTGACCGCACATCGCCCCGAATTCGTTTTGGAGTCGACTTCAATTCTCAACATGAGCAAATGGTTGCGCCAATGTCACTGAACAGCATTCGCCCTTGGCGAAACATCGAGCGCCGTAAGTCGCGTAGGATCCATGTGGGCAATGTGCCTGTTGGCGATGGAGCGCCGATCTCGGTGCAGACCATGACAAATACCGATACCAAGGACGTGGCGGCAACCGTTGCCCAGATACAGGCCTGTGCGGAGGCCGGAGCCGACATTGTCCGTGTCTCGACCCCGGACGAGGCGTCGACCGCTGCCCTCAAGGAGATCGTAAGGGAAAGCCCCGTGCCGATTGTCGCGGATATCCATTTCCATTACCGCAGAGCCATCGAGGCGGCGGAGGCTGGGGCATCGTGCCTGCGTGTCAATCCCGGCAATATCGGCGGTTCGGAACGTGTCCGCGAAGTGATCGCCGCGGCGCGCGACAACGGTTGCTCGATGCGTATAGGGGTCAACGCCGGTAGCCTCGAAAAACGGCTATTGGACAGGTACGGTGAGCCCTGCCCCGAAGCCATGATCGAAAGTGGCATGGACCACATCCGGCTTCTCGAGGAAAATGACTTTTATGAATTCAAGATCAGCGCAAAAGCGTCCGATATCTTCATGGCGGCGGCCGCCTACCAGGGAATAGCCGAAACCACAGACGCACCGATCCATCTGGGAATTACGGAGGCGGGAAGCCTAAATTCGGGAACGGTCAAATCCGCGATCGGTCTGGGAAACCTTCTCTGGATGGGAATCGGAGATACACTGAGGGTCTCTTTATCGGCCGACCCTGTGGAAGAGGTACGTGTCGGTTACGAAATCCTGAAATCGCTCGGGCAGAGATACCGGGGTGTCAACATAATTTCCTGTCCCTCATGTGCCCGGCAGGGATTCGACGTGATTGGCACGGTCCAGACCCTAGAGGAGCGGCTGGCCCATGTCAGGACACCGATAACGCTTTCCATCATCGGCTGCGTGGTGAACGGACCCGGCGAGGCGCTCATGACGGATGTCGGGTTCGCCGGCGGGGGTGCGGGTCATGGGATGGTCTATCTTGGAGGACAGCAGAGCCACAAGCTCTCCAACGAAGAAATGATCGACCATATCGTTTCGCAGGTCGAGGCTAAGGCGACGGAGATCGACGCGGAACGCCAACGGGCGGAATACGTGGAATGATGTCCCCACGCGGTCACGTTTCGGGAAAAGCATAGACTGTGCCGGACGGTGTTTCCGGGTCTATCCGTCCCGGAGTTCCGCCACGATGCCGCGCATCTGTTCAAGCGGAACATAGCCACGGACCATCCGGTCTCCAAACACGAAACCCGGAGTGCCGTTGATCCCGAGCCGTTGGGCAAGCGCGTGATTTTCTCTGATGGTGCGCTCGACGGTTTCGTCGTCCATTGCCTTGAAGACCGCCTCGGTTTCATAGCCAAGCTGTCTTGAAAGTTCGGTAAGGCTAAGGTCGTTGACATCGCCCCGCATCGTCATCAGGGCATCGTGGGTTTCAGCATAGGCGTCGTCGCCATGGATGTGTTTCACCGCGAGTGCGAACCTGCTGGCGACAAGCGACTGCTCTCCGAGGACCGGCAATTCCTTGATGATATAGCGGATGTCGCTATCGGAAGCGATCAATTCACCGACCTCGGGATGGGCGCGTCTGCAGAATCCGCAGCGATAGTCGATGAATTCGACCACGGTGACGTCGCCGTCAGGGTTTCCGCCAATCCAGCTGAGGCCATCGTTGAACAGCTGGTCGGCATTCATCTGGACCAGTTCCATGTCGGCGCGGGCACGTTCTTTCTGTTCGCGTTCCTCAAGTATCGCGAAGGCGTCAAGAAGAACCTGCGGGTCATCAAGGAGATAGGCGCGGATCTCCGCACGGAACTCCTCCCGCTCCTGGGCTGTCATCACACCCAAGTCATGGGCGGCAGCTGGTGCGCCGACAAGACACAGAGCCATTGCGGCCGCCGTCGCGAGTTGTTTTGGCATATCCCTTCCTTTCTATCCGGCGGACTTGGCCGCGCTGAGCACATCCTGCGCCCGATTCCAGCCGGGAGATCCTTTGGGCAGCAGTTCCAGAGCACGCGTTGCATGGATACCTGCGCTCCCTAGATCGCCGACTAGGGCGAAACGCTCCGCTGTCGCGACGGATGCCATCCCTTTCTGGCCATTACGCGCATAGGCAACCGCGAGATCGCGCATCAGGCGGGGATCCCTGCTGTCACGTGAATAGGCCCGCTCCAGCAGTTTCAATGCCTGAGCGAGGCTATCACGCGTGTCAAGCGCTAGAAGCGCCCGGCCATGCCCGGCGAGGATCAACGCGTTGTCCGGTTTTAGGCCGGCAGCGCGGGCATAGGCCCGGACAGCCGCCTCCGTTTCCCCGACCTCGAGCAGGATCTGCCCGCGAAGTTCCTGGATATATGGGTCATCGGGCAAC
Organism: Paracoccaceae bacterium; assembly: GCA_965221405.1. Lineage (GTDB taxonomy): Bacteria > Pseudomonadota > Alphaproteobacteria > Rhodobacterales > Rhodobacteraceae > JAPOUP01. The sequence goes on from CBDCSE010000002.1 coordinate 722,186, forward strand.
CTTTCCGCCAGCGCCCGGACCTCGGCGAGTGCCTTGCCGCGATCCGGTAGTCGGTGATACGCGATGGCCCGCCGCATTACCGCGAGGTCCGAACTGTCCTCCCCAGCCAACGTGCGCAGGGTATGGCTTGGAGCACGGATGAACGCGCCGAGTTTCGCCTGCGCCCGCGCGAACCATCGATCCGCCTGCGCAGGAGCGGTGTCTGCGCCACCGTAGGCGGCAACATAGCCATTCACGGCACGAATCCGTTCCCGGGTCGGAGGATGGGTGCGGACATAGGGATCCTGGTGTGCGGCTGAAAGCGCTTCCTGTCCAAGGAAGCGCTGGAGCAGGACCGCCATGGCATTCGGATCCACGCCCGCCTGCGATAGATAGCGTAGAGCTGCCTGGTCCGCTGACGCCTCTTCGGCACGGGTGTGACCGAAAAAGATCCGCTGGGCGCTGCTGGCGGATCCGGCGGCGACTCCCGCGGCCGCTTCCGCATTGCCAGTGGCGGCACCGATGGCGAGAGCCATGAGAAAACCGATCCTGGTGGCTCCACCGGCCGAGCGCAGGTTTGACAGGCGGCGCGGGATATGACCATTCGCGATGTGAGCCAGTTCATGGGCGACGACCGCCTGCAATTCGCGGGCGCTTTTCATCTTTAGAATGAGACCTGAGTGTATGAACACATGTGCTGAGTCGAATACGAACGCGTTAAGCGAGCTATCGCGGACAACCAGCAGAGTGATCTGGTCCTGACTGAGTCCCGCGGCTCTGATCAATGGTAGGGAAAGCTGTTTGAGCGCGTTCTCGATGTCAGGATCGCGCAGGATCGTGATTGCGTGGGCGGGCGCGGCCAGTGACACGAACGCGGACACCAACAGCGAACTAATGAAACCGGTCCATCCAGTAGCCATTGACATCCGCCTTTACGAATGCAGTTCAATACGCGGATATCATATGGATCATGCCATGCGGAACTCAAGGCGAAGTGAGGTCGATCCCTTCATTGTGATGGATGTGATGGATTCGGCCCGCCGAGCCGAATCCGCGGGCCGTAGAATCATCCATATGGAGGTGGGACAGCCCGGGACTCCCGCACCCGCAGAAGCGCGGGCGGCTGCCGCGCGTGAAATGGAGAGGCAGGCTCTCGGGTATACGGTGGCACTTGGCTTGCCGGAACTCCGCGGGCGCATCGCGAAGCTTTATCGTGACCGCCATGGCGTTGACCTCGACCCAGACAGGGTCATCGTGACATCCGGTTCATCGGGGGCGTTTGTTCTGGCGTTCACCGCTCTGTTCGATAGCGGCGATCGGGTATGCCTCGGTGCGCCCGGATATCCGTCTTACCGGCAGATCCTCAGGGCGCTCGGACTTGTTCCGGTCACTGTCAACACTACCGCCGGGAATCGCTTTCAGCCCACGCCCGAAAACCTGACGGACGGGCTGTCGGGCCTTTTGATCGCGTCGCCGGCCAATCCAACCGGAACGATGCTGGACCGGGAAGCGATGACTTCAATGATCCTCGCCGCTCGGGAACGCGGCATGTCAGTCATCTCCGATGAGATCTATCATGGCATTGAATATGACCGTGGGGCAATCAGCGCACTTGAGATCAGTGACGATATCTATGTGATCAATTCGTTCTCCAAATATTTCAGCATGACCGGCTGGAGGATAGGTTGGATGGTGGTTCCCGCCACCCATATCCGCACACTGGAGCGTCTGGCGCAGAACATGTTCATTTGTGCGCCGCACGTCAGCCAAGTTGCTGCGCTCGCGGCCATGGAGTGTGATGACGAACTGAGGGCAAATCTTTCTGTATATACCGAGAACCGCCAACTGATGCTGGAGGGGCTGCCAACTGCCGGCTTCGATAACCTCGCGCCGCCCGATGGCGCCTTCTATGTCTATGCGGCAGTGGACAGTCTTACGGATGACAGTCGGGAGTTCGCCGCGGAGATTCTCGAGCACGCCGGCGTGGCAGTCACCCCGGGTCTGGACTTTGACGAGGCACGGGGTCGGAAAACCATTCGATTTTCCTACGCACGCTCCACTGAGGACATCCGGGAAGGGCTTGAGCGACTGCGGGACTTCATGGGCAGGAACTGACAGAACGTGACCGTCCGGATATCGGTATCGGGATCCGCTCGCCGCATCAGGCCCTTCACCGCGGCTGTGCGGATATCCGACCTTAGGACGGAACGGCGAACGGAGCATGCCTGACAAGTCCGCACACTGTCTGCGCCATCAGGTCAGCGGGGTGGCCCGGGGCACCATCTCATTCCTCTCAAGCCATTATTTCACCTCCCTGGCACCCAGATGCGGCAACCTTCGGGTTGTCGGCTGGTGGAAGGAACGGCGCGCATGCTACGGTACAAGTCAGTGCCGCACGACGGGAGACTGCCGATGACGAAGAGCGGATTCCGGAAGGACGCGCTTCGCGCATTCGTGAACGCGGACGAGGGCGCCCCACCGCCAGTCTTCGTGGGCCGCAGGAACGTCATGGAGGACATCGAGGGAAGGGCGGGCGTTGCCTGGAAAGGACAGGGTGCCACGGAGCACGGAAGCCCCAAGGCCACCCGCGTCATCCAAGGCGCACCGGTGCCGGGAAGAGTTCCATTCTGGCGGAGCTAGCAAGACGCTCGGCGGAGAGAGCGGACGAGAGCAGCCATCCGCGGGTCCTGATCCTCTCAGGTCAGCATGTCGAGAAGAACATGAAGAGCGTTCTGAAAGCGGCCATCTCCCTGGGCGTTGCCCAGCGCACCAAGTTCATACAAACGATTCACGGCCTGTCCGGGGGTGTTTCGTTCAGCGCGCCGGCCATAGCCAGCCTCGGCGTCCATGTCGGATGGGGGATGGGCCTTCGGAGCCGGAGGACCTTTCAGAGGCGATGGTCAGATTTCCACCCGAGAGGTGGCAGGCGCCGGTCATCGTCGCCATTGACGAGGCCCAGCGTTTCTCCGGTAGCGGGGAGACCGACCATGTGCGTTTTCTGCAATATCTGCATGATGCGGATCAGAGACTGCCGTTGACCCTGGTCCTGGCGGGGCTCTTATGAGCCCCCCTCCCGTCAAGCGCTTTCTTCATGACGTGTCACATCGATCCGTCTCCTCTCTGGGGCGGCTCGGCGCCGCCCGGGGATTCTCCAGGCGGAACATCGCTTTCCGGGGAGCGCCTAACACCCGACGGCGCGTCCAGACTCCTGTCCGGTTCGGTTGGCCGGCGGACGCCGGCCCCGTGACCAGGGTGCCCCGTTCGGGCCTGTGCGACGTTCCGGGCGGGCGGGACCCATCTGGATGGACGGTGCCGCGGGATGCGGCGAACCATGCCGCCGGCCGGTCACACGCCCTGCCCGGGTTCCCCGGAGGCCCCGTCGGGCCGCCCGGGTGTTCGGTGTCCGGTGTTCGGTATCAGGTGTTCGCCTCCCCCTGCGCCGGCGCCTTCGACAGGACGGCGCCCTCGGGCGCCAGCCCGGTCGTGGCGAACCGCCACAGGGCCGCCAGCAGCCTGCGCGCCAGCGCGACGATCCCGCGCCTGCCCGGACGCCCGTCGCGGGCGCTCACGTATTGCACGGACCACCCCGACAGCGCGCTGTCGGGCTGGTGGTGGAGCCAGCGCCAGGCCATCCGCGCCAGGTGTTTCCGCAGCATCGGGCTGCCCGCCTTGCTGATGCCCTGGTCGTGGTCCACCGCGCCGCCCGCCCACGGCACCGGCGCCAGCCCGGCGGGACTGGCCGGCCCGCGCCGGTTGCGCAGGTCCCGGCAGGACAGTTCCGCACCCGGCAGCAGCGCGTCGTTCGGGCCGCCCGCGCCTGGGCGGCAGCCGCCTCCCCTCCTCCTCCGCGACCGTCGGCACCCGCACCGGCGACATCGCGTCCCGGTCGCCCCCGTCCCAGGCCCGGAGCGCCCGCACCATCCCGCGCGCGCCGGTCCTGTCGGTCCTCCCCTTCCTGCCGCGCCGGACCACCCCGGGGCCCGCCGGGTGGCGGACAACGACCTCCAGGTCCTCGCCCCCGGGCCGGCGCGCCAGCCGGAAGCCCCCGTACCCCGCCCCGTGGACCGGCATCACCCGGACATCCCCGCCGGAGACGGCGGCGGCCCGCTCCCGCGCCCGCACCGGCTTCGCGGGCAGCCCGTCCACCTCCGTAGCGGCTCCAGCCCGTACAGGCCGGTCCGCGACGCGTCCGCCGGATCGCCCACCGCCAGGATCCAGCCCGTGCCGCTCACCTGCAGCGCCGCGTGAACCGTGCTGGTCTCCCCTCCGGAGGGTGTGGTCGGACAGGTCATCGCATTCTCCTTTCAATCGGCAAGGGGTGCCGCCTTTCAGCCCCCTTGCCACCATATGCTGGAACCATCGCATTCCCCTGCACCGAATCGCCCCCAGAGGCAAACCCCGGCGCGTCTCATGGCATCTGGGCGACACCAAAGCCACGGCACGCAGGATGGGCCTGACTCGGGTGGACATGAATGCGAGGCCTGTCGGAGCCCTGAAGTTCGATCCCGACCGCGGGATCGATGAACCCCTCGACCTGATGCTGGGGGTCTGCAAGCACTTCGGGATTGAGTCCGACGGGCATGAGGAGTTGTTGAAACGATTCGCCGCGCCGTCTGAGGGTTGGCCGCGGCACCTGCACATAGCCCTGCAGGCACTGGGAAGCGAGGTTGTCGCGGCCTGCCCTTCCTTTAAAAAAACCTCTAGACGGAACTTCCGACTGACAATCAGCCTCCGACCGGATCCAACTCACTGGAAACGCGCGGTTTTTCCGGACCCCGGCGCCCTTGGCCCTCAGCGTCGACGTCATCCCCAACCGCTCCTCCCCGCCCGCCGTCCTGCTGCGCGAGGCCTGGCGCGTCCGCAGGCGCACCGTCGCCAACCTGCCGGGGATGCCGCCCTTCCCCGTCGACGCCGTCCGCGCCGCATTGGCCGGAGGGACGGTGCTGCCCTCCGTGGAGGCGGCCTTCGCGATCCGCCGCCCGCTCCCCCACGGACACGTGGCCGCCGCGCTGGGCACGCTCCGGGCGCTGGGCATGGTCCGGATCCTCGGACGCGGGGCGGGGCGCATGCGGGCCCTCGCCGTGGCGGCGGTGGTCGCGCGGGTCGTAGACCTTGCAACAGCCCACACCTGTATGTGAATCTCAAATCCGTCTTCTCCCGCCGAGGGCGTCACGCACCTGGATGGCCCGGTTGAGCCTCCCGGGTCCCTGCCAGACCTTTTTCACCCCGCGCGGCGGCTGCCGCCTCAACGGGTGGGCGCCGACGGGGCGCCCGATGCCGGTGACGGGGTCCCTGACGGTGGGGACGCGGTCTCCCTCCATCCGGACGGCCTCCCTGTGGCCCCGGGCCCCGGCAGGGTGTGCGGGAGGTCAATGTCCCCCTCCGGACAGACATCGGTCGCGGGCGTCTCCGGGCGCCCGCGCGCGGGCATGGCCAGGTCGGCGACGCGGCAGGCGGTGACGGCGCCGGGCCTGCGGTCCCTGATCCGGGTGCCGGACCTGGGGTCCTGAACCAGGTCTCCACGGTCCACCTTCCGCGGTACCGGCCCGGCACCTCCGCGGCGTGGACGGCGTCCGCCACGCCCGGCTGCGGCCGCCCGGAGGCCAGCGGCGGCCAGCGCGGCGGCTCCGCGCGCCCCTCCTCCTCCCCCGGCGGCATCACCGTGACCTCCGCCGCCCGGATCCCCGGGCGGGCCACGCGCCCCTTCCGGGCCCCCGGGCCTCCGGAGGCCGGGACCGCCGGATCCGGCACGGCGCGGGACCTCGGCCCCGGGCGCATCCTCCTGCGCACCAGAGCTATCCGTGCGCCGGTTTCGCGGGGAGATGTATGGATCCCCTTTCCTGAATGTGCAGCGTCCTGCCGGCGACCACCGAACGGGACGTAGCGCCAACAGAAACAGCGAACCCTCATCCTAACGCCGCGTTGCAGCGGCGGCAGACCTCTGGTTGGGAGTGCGCCCCGACATCGGGAAGGATTTTCCAGCAGCGCTGACATTTCCTGCCATCCGCGGCTTCGAAAACCACGCCGACGCCCTCGACATCGGGTAGCCGGAAAGCCTCCTGCGGCACGGGAGCGGATGTAAGCGTAAGGTCCGAAGTGATGCACACGTCGTCAAAGTCGACCGATCTCACCGCCTGCAGGATCTCCGGATCCTCGATATGGACCACCGGTGCCGCCTCGAGCGAGGAACCGATGGCCTTTTCCCGCCGCTTGATCTCCAAGGCACCGGTCACGACGGAGCGTACCCTCCGAACCTCGGCCCATTTCAGCGCCAGTCGCTCATCAAGCCAATCCGCCGGAGTGCCAGGCATATCGACGAGATGGATGGATGAGGCGTCTCCGGGAAACCTCTCAAGCCATGCCTCTTCCATCGTGAAAACGAGAACGGGCGCGAACCACGTGGTTAGCCGGTGGAAGAGGAGATCCAGAACGGTACGCGCCGACCTGCTCCGCAACGAAGGCCCGTCGCAATAGATCGCGTCCTTCCGTATGTCGAAGTAGAAGCTTGAAAGGTCGACCGTCGCGAAGTCGAAAAGCGCACGGAACACGCCCTGGAAGTCGTAAGCCGTATATCCGGCGCGAACCAGACGGTCGAGTTCGGCCAGCCTATGTAGAACCCACCGCTCCAGCTCCGGCATTTCCGCGGGTTCAACCCGTTGGTCCTCGGTGAACCAATACAGGTTGCCGAGAATGTACCGCATCGTGTTACGTAGACGGCGGTAGCTGTCCGCCACGCCTTTCAGGATTTCGGGCCCGATGCGCTGATCGCCCGTATAATCCGTCTGGGCGACCCAAAGGCGCAGGATATCCGCGCCATATTGCCTGACCACCTCATCGGGTCCTATGGTGTTGCCCAGTGACTTCGACATCTTGTTGCCATTCTCGTCGAGCGTGAACCCATGGGTCAGCACGGCACGATACGGGGCACGGCCGATGGTTCCACAGGCCTGCAGCATTGACGAATGGAACCAGCCACGGTGCTGGTCGGTACCTTCCAGATACAGGTCCGCGATGCCATCGGAGGTTCCGTCCGCCCGATCCCTCAGCACGAAGGAATGGGTTGAGCCCGAGTCGAACCAGACGTCGAGAATATCGAATACCTGCTCGTATTTGTCAGGATCATAGCCATCCCCGAGGAAGCGTTCCTTGGCACCGGGCCTATACCAGGCGTCCGCGCCCTCATTTTCAAAGGCTTCAAGGATCCTGAGGTTAACCCCGGGGTCGCGCAGGAGAAAATCAGGATCATCCGGTCGTGCGCCTTTCCTCGTGAAACACGACAGAGGAACACCCCAGGCGCGCTGGCGCGAGAGCACCCAGTCAGGCCTTGATCCGATCATCGAATGGAGTCGGTTCCGGCCGGTCATCGGCGTCCAATCGATAAGCTCGTCAATCGAGGCCAGCGCACGCTCCCGGATCGTCGTTCCGTATTCGTTCCTGCCATCACCGACAGCCCGATCAATCGCGGCAAACCATTGCGGCGTGTTACGGTAGATCAGCGGCGCCTTGGACCGCCACGAATGCGGGTAGCTGTGCTTGAGGTTCCCTCGCGCGAGCAGCCCCCGGGCATTTACCAGCGCGTCCATGACCCGCTTGTTCGCGTCGCCCTCCTTACCGTTCGGCCTGAGGATGCGGGCACCGCCGAACAGAGGGAGATCCGCACGGAAGGAACCATCCTCCTCGACATTGTAGGTGATCACCTCGGACAGCATCCCGGCGTCGCGGTAAAGCTCGAACTCCTCCATTCCGTGCGATGGAGCGCAATGCACAAACCCGGTACCCTCATCGTCGTTGACAAAAGAGGCGTGACGAAAGTCTCGTGGCGCGTCCCATTCGCCTTCCGCACCGTCCGCCTCCGCCAGCGGGTGTCGGAGACTGATTTTCGCGAGTTCGGATACGGGCGCGTCGCCTGACCGACGATACATCGATTCATCAAGCCGTGCCTTGGCTAGAACATCGGCGGCCAATTGGTCAGCGAGAACGTACCTATCGCCGATGCATGCCCAACACTCCTGCGGACGGCCGGTCACCTCGTATACGCCATAGGAAATCTCTTTGCTGAACACCACGCCGCGATTCGACGGGATGGTCCAGGGTGTAGTGGTCCATATGACCACCTTCGCGCCTGACAGCAGCGGATGGTCCGAGTGGATCACGGGAAACAGTACCCAGATCGTGTAACTTTCCTTGTCGTGATACTCCACCTCAGCCTCAGCCAGTGCCGTCTTCTCTACGGGTGACCACAGGACGGGTTTCGATCCCTGGTATAATATGCCGTTCATCAGGAACTTCTGGAACTCCTCCGCGATCACGCGTTCGGCGTGGAAGTCCATCGTCAGGTATGGGGAGTCCCATTTACCGGTGATGCCCAGGCGCTTGAACTCGCCGCGCTGGACATTGATCCAGCCTTCGGCGAAACCACGGCATTCCTGACGAAAACTGACGACATCGACTCCGGCCCTGTCCTTCCCCTTGGCACGGTACCGTTCCTCGATCTTCCACTCTATCGGCAGACCGTGGCAGTCCCAGCCGGGAACATACCGGCTATCCCTTCCCATCATCTGCCGGGAACGCACTACCATGTCCTTGAGTATCTTGTTCAACGCGTGCCCGATATGCAGGTGGCCGTTGGCGTAAGGCGGACCATCATGAAGCACGAAAGGCTCACGGCCCTGCGCGGATTCCCTCAACCGCTCATAGACGCCGATCCTATCCCATCTCTCCAGCCAGGAAGGTTCACGCTTGGGTAGCCCAGCCCTCATCGGAAACTCGGTTACCGGAAGGTTAAGCGTATCTCTGTAGTCAGGCGTATCGGCGCACATGCCTATTGTCCTCGTGGGCGGGTTGTCTTGAACTCATTTTCAGGTCTGGCGCCTAACCGATCGCATGTTGCCCCGGCGACCCGATAGTCCGGGGCGCTGGATGTGCGGTTCAGGATATGGCTGCGGCGGCAAAGGTCATGAAAACACCTATAGAAAGCCGGATTGGCAACGTCCATAGTCACCTGCAGGTGCTGCTTTTGCGCTGCAGCGTTTTTCAATCCCTGCGGGTCAGTGGCTGGCCCCGGCGGCCACCAGCACGATCCGCACGCCGAAATCCCAGCCGGACCAGCCGTTCTGCCCCCCGGGGACCGGCATCCGCGTCCCGATGGCGCGCCCGGATCAGTCGACGACGAGTTCTACGGCGATGACGGCAGGGTGTCGCGGAAAACCTTCACCATGGACGGCCCTTTCGATCCCTCAACCAAGCGCCGCTCCCCGATCAACGGAAACCCGATCGACTTCGGTCCCTTTCGTTACATATCAGGCATTGACCGCGCCTTAATTTCGCCCTTGCGAATGCCCGAAATAGATCTCGCATCCGACTGGCGGACCATGCTATGAGTTACTGTGAACACATGCATCAGGCCGATCCGGCCTGCGGCGATTTCTCGGGAGAAAAGTGAATGTCGGATACCGTTATCGAGGAAGATCTGATCGTCAATGGCAACATGACGTCGGAAAACGCGGATATCAGCGTGAAAGGCCGCGTGATCGGCGACATCACCGCGAAGTCGGTGAAGATCGACCATGAAGGTGAAGTCAGCGGGACGATCAAGGCACAGACGATCAGCATCCTTGGTCGCCAGAAAGGCAGTGTCGCGTGCCAGAACCTGTCACTGGGGCCACAGTCGGAGGTGGCGTCAAAGATCTCAGCTGAGACCTTTACGACCGAAAGAGGCGCGAAACTTGTCGGTGACATCAACGTGGGTCAGCGGTGAAAGACCTCGGGACGGAATCCCTTCCCCATAACCGGATCCTCAGTATCTGCGACCGCCCGCGCACCCAAACGCTCGTGATTGGGCCGGGCCGCTCACCCCGCGTTGTCATGTAAATTCCTGAGGCCGCCACAGGCCATGCGCCCGGCCAGGCAGGACCGTAAACCTCACGAGGTGACCAAGTGCGTCCACGACGGCCACGGCCCTGGTCGTCAGGCCACCCCTCGAACGCCCGATCCCCTGGCCAGAGACCCTACTTTTTCGTGTCTTTCGCCTTCTGGCGCATCTGGACGACCGTGCCGTCGACGAACACCCATTCGAGGTCGAACTCCTCGGACAAAGCGTCGGAAACGCGTTTGAGAACGCCCGAAAGGTCCCAGCGCGGGAAGTGCCTGGAGACGCTCCACTTACCGAGGTGCTCCGGAATGTCGTGCCACGGCGATCCCGTGCGGAGCCGCACCGGCACCGCCTCCCGGAGACGGATTTCCGCCGCCGTGCCGCCAGGGTCGGATTTCCCGCCCGGCAGCATGTTCCCGATCCGCGCCCACATGCCGTAATTCAGTACCGTTCTGTCTGGATTCATAAAGAATGATGAAAACAGTGACTTATGACCCAAGCCTTCAGGAACCGCTTCGACTCCCGTTCTGTTTGCTTGGGACGTTCGTTTTTTCTGCATACGCTTCTGCCACAAGGTTAAACAAACGATGAACTTCCAGAGAAAAGCCGCAGACAAATGGCAAGAAGACATACCCGGGGCACGCTGGTTCAAGGCAGATCTGCACATACACACTATCGACGACCATGCCGGAGGTCGCGTAAGGATGCCGACGGGCCTCTCAAAAGACCATGTTCCGCCCGAAATGCTAGCGGACTATGCGCGGCGGTTTCTTCGGGCTCTGGCAACACAGGATATCCATGTCGCGGGTCTTACGCCACATTCTCCGCGGGCCGGAGACGATCCCGAGACAAGCGCGGTCTGGCGCGTGGTGGAAGAATGGAATGAGGGGAACGACGATGATGGCATCCCTTTCAGAGAGAAGGTTTACGCCTTGTTCCCCGGCTTCGAGGTTTCGTTCAGAGACGGAAGGGAAGGGCTGCACATTCTGTTCCTGTTCGATCCCGAAATCGGCCGGGAACACTATCTGAAGGCGTTCGAGATTGTCATGGGCGGGATCGCGCCGTGGCAGGACCGCCAGCTGAAGATTTCGAACAAACGCGCGGAACAGGCCTTCCGTGAACTGCGCGGCTGGCGGGAGCGGGAGTGTCCGATCGATGGGAACGGCCGTGCCTGGAGCCACCTCGTTCTCGCGCCCCATATCGATTCGGCAAAAGGATTGCTCGGTTCACAAAAGGCGCAAGTCCTGCAGCTTTTCAGGGTGTAGCCCAGATTAGTTGACGACCGCGATTCTCTTCTGCCACGCTTTCCCTGCGGCGCACCGTGCAACGGCCGGACGAACCGGCCGGCGGTGCGCGTTGAGGCAGATGCGGGAGTGCGTGTCATGACGAAGAGCGAAGGGAGCCGGGTGCACCGCCACCCGGACGCGGTGGACTGTCTGGAGGGCCTTCCCGAGGACGGGGCGGCCGTGCGCCCGCCGCTGGTCCGCAGGCACGCGGACGGGCTCACCCGATACTGGACCGGGGGGCCAGGTGCGGAGCCGCGACGTCGCGGGGGACGGCACGCCGGATGCGCTTCTGGAGGCGGTCCCGTCGGAGTTCGGTCCGCTGCTGCCGCGGCTGGCGGCGGACCTGGGCTCGGGCGCGCCCGGCCTGGACGGCGGCGGGCGCGCGCTCCGGGACGCCTCGCCGGGCGGCGGCGCGGCGGCGCTGAAGCTTCTGCCGGGCGGCTGGACGCGACGCTGCCGGCGCCGGAGTGCGGGGCCTGCGGCAGGCCGATGGCCCGGCACGGGACGAGGAGGAAGGCCTGGCTCACGCGGCTCGGCCGGGCCGGGGCGGAGCGCGCGCATTTCCGCTGCCGGTCCTGCGGCGAGGGATGCCTGCCGCTTGACCGGGCGCTGGGGCTGGAGGACGGGACGGTGACGCTGATGGGCTCCGGGGCGGCGAGCCGGCATGTCGCGAACCTCGCCGGGGTGAAGGCCTCGCCGAGCGCGCTGCAGCGCCGGGCGCTGGAGCCCGTCGGGGCGGCGGCCCGCTCCGGGCGCGGGGAGGTCGTCGACGCCAGGCCGCTGGAACCGCGCATGTATCTTTCCATCGACGGCACCGGCGTCCCGATGCGCAGGGAGGAGACCGGGGGCGTTCGCGGCAGGCAGGCCGACGGCACCCCGGAGACGCGCGAGGCGAAGCTCGCGGTGGTGTACACGGCCGAGGGACGTGATCCCGGGACCGGCGCGGCGGTGAAGGACCGGCGCGGCGGGTCGTTCAGCTGCCTGATCGACAGCGCGGCGGCGCCGTCCGGAGGCCGGGAGGCCCCGGACTTCGCGGCGCGGCTCGACCGGGAGGCCCGGCGGCGTGGGCCGCACGACGCCGCCGGGCCCGTCGTCGTCTCCGACGGGGCGGACTGGATCCCGAACGCCTGCGACGGGCCCTTCGGGGGCCGCAGGGTCACGTTCGTGCCCGGCCTCCTGCACTGCCTGGAACGCGCCTCCGACGCGGTGAAGGCGATCCTGCCGGCGGGTGCGGAACGGGACCGGCGGTTCGCGGAGGTGAAGGCCGACGTCAGGGCGGGCCGGGCGGCGAAGGTGGTCCGGGAGCTGGCGCCCTTCAGGGACCGGCACGGGGAAGTCGAGGCCTGCTGCCGCCATTTCGGGAGGAACCCCGGCCGGATGCGGTACGGCGGGTTCCGGGAGCGGGGCCTCCAGGTCGGGAGCGGCGTCGTCGAGGGCGGATGCCGGCAGTTCGGGCTGCGGCCCAGGCGCTCCGGTGCCCGCTGGCCGGAGAGGGGCGCCAACGCCATGCTGGCGCTGAAGGGCTGCGCCATGAACCTCCGGCTGCCCGACCTGCTCGAATGGCGGACGAATCAGGCCATCGCCGCATGAGCAACTAATCTGGGCTACACCCAGCTTTTCACCCACGGTGAAATCGCCGGTCTCGAACTCGGGGACGACAAACTGCCGGAACAGGCTCTGAGACGCCGACCGTGGCTCCATGAGGGAATGCAGGAACACCGCCAGGCATTCTTCCATTCCAGCGACGCATACGATCTGGAGGAAATCGGGCGAAGATACAGCTGGATCAAGCTAGCATCGCCGCGCATCGAAGCCCTGCGTCAGGCTTTCATCGCGAAAGACTCTCGGTTGCGGATTGGCTTCGAGCGGGGGCCGGATGGTGGGCTGCGGGAAATCAGCGAGCCACCGGCGGCAGATTCCATTGCGCGTCCATGGCTACGGGAGGCAAAGATAGAAGGCGGCGTTTCTTTCTTCGGCGGCGAGGAAGGTGCCCGGTTTCGCCTCAGTCCGGATCTGACCTGCATAATCGGCGGCAGCATGACCGGAAAAAGCACCTTCCTCGATGGCCTTCGTGTCCACATAGGCGCTGACCTGCCCGATGGCGAATCCGTCCGTGAGCAGGTCGAGGCCCGTGGACGGCTTCTCACTGCGGGCGCGGCGCGGATTGAACTGGACTGCCCCGGCAAAGATCCCACAGCTCCAACACATAAACGCTGGCCCGCCCGTTTCTTTACCCAGAACGAACTGCAGCGTCTCACTCAAGACGACGCGGTTGTCGAGGAGATTCTGGCCAAGCTGATTTCCTCTGAAACGGAGGGCGTAGAGAAGCACACCAAAGATTTAGACGATCTGGACAGGCGTTTGTCCGAAATCGCGAAGGAGCTCGAAAGTTCGGACGGACGTGTCGCGGAAGCGGAGCAGGCGCTTCAACGCGCTGAGAATGCCGCAGCGGAACTGACGAAATTTGCGGCGGCGGGTGTCAGCCGTCTTCACCGAACCGGCCGGGAGCATCAGGCGTGGGAAAACGAGCACTCGGTTGCCACCGACCTGCGAAGCGCCCTTGAGGCAGCGTTAACCCGATTAGCGGATGCGCCGGATGTACCGTCGGCGAACGTTGATTCCGGTGATATGAACTTGAATGGTCGGCGGCAAAAAATCGTAAAATATCTTGAGGCCGCAATGAGCGAGGCGGAGGGGTGGATCTCCGATACCCGGAAGATTGTCGTGTCCTTGGCGAAGAGGGAAACTGATTTGCGCAGGCAAGTGGAACGCACTCTCGGTGGACAGGGCATCGGCGCAGCGAAACTCCGGGAATTCCAGGAACTCGAGCGGCAAGCTTCACTTTCGAGTAGCTACAGGGACGTCCTGGAAGAGAGCCGCCGGGCTCAAGTGCATCACAAAGAGCTTTTCGAGAAAGCCCAGAGCGATCGCAGGAATCTTCAAATCGAGCATCGCCGTGCCTTCGAGCGCGTGGGCCGATGGATTGAACGGAAATTCCACGGACAGATCCGCGTACGGCGCGTCGACCATGGACGTGCCGAATCTCTTGAACGATTTATGGCCAACCTGCGGCAGAGAGGCGTGACAAGATGGTGGAACGAGCTGCCAGAAGACCGGAAACCCTCGCCCGAAAGTTTAGGAGATAATCTTGAATCAGATACGCTGGGCGATGTCGGTATGACAGATGCGGTCCAAGAGACATTCCGGGAAAATATGACCAGATTCCAAAGGCGGCAACTCGCGGCTTTGCGCTGTCCGGATCGTTACGTGCTGGAATGCCGGATTAATGAAGGCGGCTACCGGTCTCTGAACGAACTCTCCGGTGGACGGAGAGTCGGGGTTTTACTCTCCCTGCTGCTCGAAACCGCGGACAACCGTCCATTGGTCATTGACCAGCCAGAAGACGAGTTGGACAATCGTTTCCTGTTCGACACGATGCTGCCCGTCCTCAAGAGGCTGCGCGGGCGGCGGCAGGTCATCCTGGCCACACACAACGCAAACATCGTGGTCAATGGAGACGCCGACATGGTAATTCAGCTCGAAGCGGAGGCAAACCGCGGGCGCGTGGCCTGCGCCGGCGCAATTGAAGAGTCAGCGGTCAGGAACGCGATCGGGCGCACCGTTGACGGCGGCGAGGAAGCGTTCCGCCTCCGCCGCCACAAATACGGCTTCTGAGCGTCCATCATGGAATGGATCGATATATTGCGCCGCATTGAGTCCGGCGAGGACGCGAGGACGGAGTTCAAGAGCGGCCTCGGCGATTTTTCCTCAATCCACAAAACGCTATGCGCATTCGCCAACGGTGATGGCGGACTGCTTGTGGTCGGTGTCGATGATTCAGGCGGCATCGTGGGCTTGGATAAGGATGCGGAAACCGTGCAGGAGAAGTTTACGAGCTTCCTGCAGAATGGCTGCGGCCGACCCGTAACGGCAGTTCTTGGCCGTCAGCCGGTCGGAAGCAACTGGGTGCATTGGATTGAAGTGCGGCGTCATCAGCGCGGATACGAGCCATTCAACACAGACGGACGTTATTGGATCCGGCGAGGACGCAGCACGGTGGCGCCGTCTCCATCGGAACTGCAGGAACTGGTTCGAGCGCGACGGCGAAATAGAGTGCAACACGATCCGGGCGAACTCGATCATTCCGTCGACCACTCATCTGCGCATAGCCGACGAGCCGGGGACAGCGAACATCGCCAGCGACAACAGGAGCCGTGATGACGAACTCCCCTTCATCCCCCGCAACCCATCGCCCGACACAGGATTGGCACCGACCATGGCGACCGGGCCATCCGCCCGAACCATCGTCCTGCATCTACCGCTGGGCACCGTGCATTCCAAGCTTTGCTCGCTGAACAACCAAATCCACTTTCCCGGCACGTGCAAACTCGCCTATCCTTCTGACTCCTCGCGAAACAATTCCGGAATCAATGATTAGCCAGTTGAGCCACTATTTCGTCCAGCATAGTAACGACGTCCGGATGAATTTCGTTAGGCGACATCACAGCAGCAAGCTGGTAATAGTCTGACTCGCCAAGCTCTACCCCGGCCGCGCTCAGAACTCTGCCAACTGTCATCTTTCCCTTGATCTGATCGGTGTCTGTGCTTTCGAATGGCCTTTCCACTAGCGCACGAGGCAAGTACTCTTCAATATACTCGCTCGCCTTTTCTTCCGCCACTTTTCCTGCCAGCCGAGAAATAAACCTCAATATCGCATTCGGATGAATCAAATAGTTTTCGGTTTCATAGCGGGTCCAGTATACTACCTTCATCCCTTCCGGTGTACTCTTGCGTCCTTCCTCTATACGCAACTCTCCCAGTCCCAGGCCGTCCCAGCGTTGGCTTTTGCCTCCATTACGATCACACACCTCCAACGTGCGCAGAGCCGGGATTTGTGCCTTTAGCGCACGATAGTGCCTTTTTGCAAAAGTCCGGCCCTTCCCTTCCGCGGTTGGCACCCAGAAACCTGTATCCAAGTACTGTCGCGCCGGGTGATCCAATACCTTTGCCCATTCCCGTAGAATATCAACATCGGTTTTTCCTTCCAGATAGAGCACGCGCTCCGTCGTTTCCGCCAGTACGATTTCTTCGCTCGGGATAGTTGACAGCTGCTCCGCGTCCTGCCGGCGGACTGGCCTAAGATCGCTTGCCGTGACAAGAAACAGTTTTTCTCCTTTTTCCCTCGCTGCTTCTTCGATCAGCCTGCCCGAGTGAGTTGCGATCAGCACCTGACAGCCATTTTCCTCGCAGTGCTCGCGTATGAGGCGGTACATCTTTGCCTTTAGCAATGCGTGCAAGTGAGCGTCCGGCTCATCAATAAGAAACAGCGTCGCATCGGAATGTAAGAGAGCGGACTGCACCAGCACCGTTTGCAGGAAGCCTGAGGCGCCGTTTAGCAGATCGTACCAGTGGTCCCTTACCGAGTGCCTGTACCGCGCCTTTATCGGATCGACACCACTTGGTACTGCAAGTTCAAAACCAAAGAACGACTCTATTGTATTCTGCAGTGTGCTCCATTTTGCACCCTCACGGCTTGCGGCCTTAACCATATTCCTAAGAACCGTTCCGCCTTTGCCGTGAGCCAGTCGTGTTGCGACCACTCCTGCGCTATATTCGGGTTCCTCAATATCCAATCCTGATAGTGAGGGAATGTAGAGCGCCTTCGGCGCGTTCTTCGCATAAGCTTCAAGGTCCGGTATCGATATGTCTGTTACCGGTCCCACGGTGGCGCTTGTCGCGTCCTTAAAGCTGAGTTCGAAACCCACCTTCCAGTCGTTCGCCGATACTGTAATGGTGATCGGCTCTCTCGTGTTCTGATTATGCCACAACCCGTCAAAGCTAGACACCGCCAATGTCCTAAGACTGGCAACGTTCAATTCCACGCGGTGCAAGCTATTGTAATCCTGACGCCCTAGCTCAGCATTACTCCGCAACCAGATCCCGCCCAGCTCGGCCCAGGTTGCCAGAGCCTGCAACAACGTCGACTTTCCTGAATTGTTGGGACCGGCGATAAGCGCCCGTTCCTCCAAGTCGAATTCCAAGAGCCGAAACTTCTTGAAGCGGCTTACGGCCACCCTACGGATCATCCCTGTTCTCCTTCGGCACGAAAATGCTCGGTGTATCACTCCAGCGGATCCTTCCGTGCTGAAGCCAATAGTGGCATTTGCACCGACGTCCCGTCACGTGCACGGATGGATGCAACGATAACTCGCCGCCCGGGTGCTCGGTTACCAACCACCGTCCCTGCAACTCGGCTGATATGTCCAAATGGATGATCTGTCGGCATTGGCGTCGAGGACATACCACTGCGGCCTGAAATGGATACTTCTTTCCTCCTATGATGTAGATCGTATCCTTCGCTACGCGTTCGGGCAGATCCTCCACCCACTCTGTCCTATACGGATGCCGTTTAGCCAGTTGGTTGAAGAACCATCTAATCACGGCGGATATTGTTCCAAACAAGCAGACTGCTATCGCCGGTGCCTCGGTACCGCTCAAACAGCTGATGCGGTTTCCCGTCATCGGCTTCGGACTCAAAACAACCGTGAACCAGACGAAACCGCTGAGTGGAAAACTCGCGGTCCTGGTCGAGCCGAAATGCGTGCACTCGCGCGACAAAATCATTGAACGCCATACATGCCGCCTGCATGTTCACCGACATTACTGCCGGTTGCTCCTCTCCTACTGCCGCTAGGTATCCGGCGACGCGCTGCCGTTCGTAGTGCTCTGGATCCGCTCGTTGCCAATTCTCCGCAGTTACCTGATCCATTTGATATGCACCACGAGACCACAAATCGCGCCCATCGGGATGGACATAATGAGACACCGCGTCGGCGGCACCGATATCTCCTGTTCCGTCGGCGTCTATATGCACTCCGACATCAAAATAAGGAATCAGATACGCGCTGGCTAAACACTCCAAATGATACCGCCCAAAGGCCGAGTCCACGCAGCCAAAGAGTACATCGCAATCGATTAGTGCCGATACGACCTCTGGAGAGTCGGTCAACGCTTCATAAGCATCGATTTGGGTCCCAAGTCCTGTTCGTTCAATCGCTCCACCAATCGCTTCCACCTTTGATCGTTTGTTTCTTGCATCCACCATTGAACCATTTACGATCCGGTTAAGATTCTTCTCCTCAAGAACATCATTATCAACAATCACGAGCTGTCCAACACAGTTGCGAGCCAGTAGCTCAATCACAATACTTCCAGTTCCTGAACAGCCCACCACTCCCACTCGCATTGTGCGCAATCGATCTAATGTTTCGCCTCCAAACGTTTGGGACAGTTTCCTCTCATATGCAGTTGAATGCCCTTGTTCCGTGCTGTTCCAAATTATAATGTTGTCGCCCGCAACATTGACTGATCGAAAGCCTCGAAATTGTCCACGCTCCCCTACTGACCTCACGACCATCGAGCCATCCGGCAACATAATCGCTGCACCATTAATTCTTGCGTCATCAAACCACGCGTTCACCGAGGCGAATAACTCCCGATCATTCGCATTATCAACTTCTGAAAATTCGTTGCCACCATTCGGATGGGAGTGAACGGTGATTATAGATTGGCCCAACCGATCAATGTTGGTGATCGTGTCTGGCGAAAAGTATGCTTCAAACGGCCATGTAACCCTGTTCACGCGCCTGTCAGACAATTCGTGAGACAGACCGACAAACTCCGCGACCACAAGTTTCTGATGATGTTTCCCAGATCCTTGATTGCATATGAAGACACCCGCAGCCTCCAATCCATCTCCGGGAAAGAGGTATCGAAACGCCAATTCATGCGTTCGTTTAGTCATCGCTAATGTCAGGAGCTTCATTTTGCGCCGGCTACGTGTAGCTCGTGCCAGACATATTCGATATGGCGCGTAAGGTCATCTTCCCCCGGGCTCCAATCATAGTGCCTGGACCACCGCTGCCATCGACGCGCAAAGTGTTCCTCTATTGAAAGCGCTCCCGCATCGTGGCCATTCACCTTGCTTAGTGGTGGATCGAAATAGAACATATCCAATGGTGATGCAGGATACCCTGCAGGTATCAGAACCATAAGGTCTGCTGTTGACTGGGTGAACCCAGCCGGAACAGCAAAACCCTCAATTAGAAGGCCGTATTTGCCACTCCCTTCATTGAGTTTTCGCCATCGACCTCGATGATTCGCATCAAGGTACTCAACATCCTCCGGGAGCAGTTCAAAGGCGTCACTCACGTCCCTGCTGCGCCTGACGGAGAACGGTCTCGAACCGCTCTAAACCGGGTTGTGAGACGTCGACGAAGTCGTCTTCCTTGATCCGTTCCCTTTTTCCTCCCCCTAACTTCTGATTCAACGCCCACTCTTCCGGCGTTTTTTCAGCCAGTGCCAAAATTTGTGTACCCGTGATCTTTTCTTCCTCCACGGTGTATTTATCTCGATCAATCCTGATTCGATATTTTTGCCCCTTAGGTGGAGGGCGGCCATGTCGGCTGCAATCCTCGATGTCTATCGGATCTCCAACACCGGAACCGTCACTTGCCGGTATCACGAAGAAGGCGTTTCCTTCCTGCACCAGAACTTTCGTGTCGTCTGCTATCTCTGCATCTGGCCCAGTGCCAATGTCAGCAAAGAGACGACCTTCCGGGTGTTCAGAGTCAAACGCCTTGAGCTCTTTTCCAGTAATTTTTGCCTTCGGCAGAGACGGGCCCGGTTCGCCATTCAGCTGTAGCTGGATTGCCTTTCGTAGTGGCGGATTGTCTTCTATCGAACTCTCTCCGGTCACAAACGACTCGTGTCCTCTGATAATAAGAAAGCTAGCGGAGTCGAGTGGAATATCGATATCATCCTGTTGGTTAAGAAAAAGACCTCCGTTCTCACATCCGGCTAAGTCATGGATTACCTGAGCGCTGACGAAGCCGACTGTTACTTCGTGTTCTGTGCCATCGATCTCAATGTTCGTTTTCATTTCTGCCTCTTCTCCCCAGCAAGCCAGCGCCATTCTCACCGGTGTAGGAGATCACCGTAGCAGGTGTGTAGAACGTGGCCCTGTTCGCTGCGTCTATCAGCCTCGTGCCACACTGCGACATCAATTTCCAGCGCTCCGCCAGCTTTACGCCTCTTCCTCTAAGCCACCATCCTGCGCTTTCCACTACCCCGACTTCCGGTTCCCGAATACCTGGAATGCGGAAAGCGAACATACGGGAATGGCACGCGGGAGAGGCGGTTGATGACGCGGTTCAGCACGATTGCGGTCATGCACCGGCAGTACCAGTGCCGGGATTGCGGCGTGACGCTCTTCCCGCCTGCCCGTGCGGGAGTCCCGCGTCGCGCAGCCGCCGGATCCCGGCGATCATGTCGAGGCGGGCCTCGGCCATAGGTCCGGTCCCCTTTCCGTCTCCGTCGGGACTGCCCTACGCCGTTTCCGAACCGCACCCGGCGGGCGTCACGGTCCTGGCAGGGCCACTCCGAGGATCCCGGCGAGCCACGGCAAGACCAGAATGGCGACGATCACGCCGCCGATGGCCTTGATCCATTTCAGGTCCGTGTCCAGCCTCCTGATGTCGCCCCTGAGCGCCTCGATGTCCCTGCTGACGTCACCCCTGAGGGCCTTGAAGTCGCCCCTGAGCACCTCAAGGTCCGCCTTCGTGGCGACGCCTCCGGTGACGCCGGCGTGGATCGCCAGGGTGACGGCCTCGGCCTGCCCGTGCGGGAGTCCCGCGTCGCGCAGACGCTGGGTCTCCGCGATCATGTTGAAGGCGGCCTCGGCCATGGGTCCGGTTCCCTTTCCGTCTCCGTCAGGAGCGTCCTACACCGTTCCGCCGCGCGGTTCCAGCCGTTTCGCTACGTGTGCGCTGCGCGGCGGCCCGGAAGCCGTCCGACCGGTCAGTTTGACGTGCAGCCCATGTTGGTTCGCCAAGCGGCATCCATTATATACTTATAGCCGTCCCCGCTGTCTGTCCGCGCCCACTGGCCCCAATGCCGGATTCCCTAGGGGCGCCCCAAGGCGGCATGGCCATCATGGACCGCGGCATCGCCACCAAGGCCAACCTCGCGTGGCTGCGCCAGGAGGGCTACCGCCATCCCGTCGTCTCCCGCGATGCCATCCGGGTGTCCGGCACCGGAGGGGAGTCCATCAGGGTGGTGACGGCGTCCCGGCAGGCGGTGGACGTCCGCGGTCGGGGTCCGGCGGCGCCATCGCGTCCCTGGCTCCGGGAACCGCCCGCACGGGCGCGGGCCGCTCTCCGGAAGGGTCCGCCCGGGGCGCGGAAGGCGCTCCAGCGGCCTTCCGGCGCACCGTACGGTCGGCTCAGTCCCTCTCCGCCACGAAGGAGCCGACATAGCTGTTCTCCCGGTCCTCCACGGCGCCGCCGACCCAGCCGGCGGGGTCGCCCGCGTCGCTGGCGTACCATCTCGCCTCCGCGCCCCCGCCCGAGCAGCCGTTGCGCGCGCAGTCCATGCGGTACGTGAAATCCCCCCAGTCGCCGGAAACGTGGTCGTGCCACCTGGCCCCGCGGCCGTCGTCCAGGTCCACCCCAGGAAACCGTCCCCGCCGCTGAGGGTCTGCGGTACCGCCGGCCGGTCCGTCGGCTGTCCGCCGCCGCCGGGCCCCGAACCGGCCTATTCGGGCGATGGAAAGATTTCGTCATATTCGGCTGTTCCACTCCAAGACCGCTCGTGCGGATTCTTCACGGCAACGCCAGCCACTGAAGCCCGAACACGACGGACAAGACGATTGGTGGCTTCGTCCCTGATTTCAATTTCAACCTTTTTCCTGGTCACATTATTCACAACACAAACGTTGGGCATCGCCCTATCCTTTCGAGCCTTTGCCAGGGGTCGTCTCCGATCCGCGCCCTTCTGTTTTTCTGTCAGGCGTCTTTCGCCGCGTGTTTCAGGATGGCGGTTTCGAACGTTCTGGTCATTACCTTTCCCTTTTCCATCCATACGACTTTGACGCGTTGGCCGTCGGTGTCCTCGACGGTCATTTGCGGCCCGCCGGATTTCAGTTTCACCACGTCACCGGCTTTGATTGGTTGGCCAGTCATCGCCCTATCCTTTCGCTCCCGTTGAAAACCCCGGCCATCGCTGGCCGGGGGTCGTGGTTCCTGTCCGTCACTGACGGGTCAGGGTCACTGCGTGGCGTGGTAGACGCCGGCGACCGCGCCGTCGGAGAAGTCCTTGCCGAACTCCCCGACGATGCCGTCCGGACGCCTGTCGGCCTCACCGTAGCTCTGGTGGGAGAACCGTCCGCCGTCCTTGACAGCAGGAAGGTTATCGCCCATGCCATCTGCACTGAGGGTGCCTTTCTCGATCTCGACCTTCCATCCGGCGTTCACGGCGTCGCCCCGGAAGTTGTCGATCATGCCCTCCAGCATCGGGGCATCGCCGAAGGTCGCCTTGAGCTCGACGTCCGCCATGAAGTGCCCCGACCGCACCGCCTTGGCGTCCTCGCCGGCGGTCGACGCCCTGAACGTCGACAGCCCGTGGGCGTCGCCGGTGTAGGTCGCCGTTTCGTCCAGGGCAGCGTTAGCGCCGATCACACCGCGATCTGTGGCGACGAGAGCGGCGGATCCGGCGCCCCGGCTGGC
Organism: Paracoccaceae bacterium; assembly: GCA_965221405.1. Taxonomy (GTDB): domain Bacteria; phylum Pseudomonadota; class Alphaproteobacteria; order Rhodobacterales; family Rhodobacteraceae; genus JAPOUP01. The sequence goes on from CBDCSE010000002.1 coordinate 744,886, forward strand.
CCATGCCTTTACTCCATCACTGGCGTCAAACCACATGCCCCATTCGAGATAATTCACCGGCCCGTAGGTGCCGCCATCCTTGACGTACCATTTGTTTTGGTCAGCGGCGGCAATGATGAATTTCCAGCCGTCCCCGATCTCCCCGCCTACGGCAACGGCCGCACAGCCGCTCTCGCTAACACAGGTGAAAGTACCTTCGAGGTCGGTGGTGCCGTTTTCAAGGGAGACTTCTGTTGAGACGGAAATGCCAGCTTCCGCTTTCGGAAGAGCCACAGCGCCACCGGTATCACCCAGTTTCTCGCCCTTCACAAACACGTTGTTGAAGTTCCGCGCGCCGTCCGGGCGGGTGCTGCCGTGGAACAGGACGCCGGAAGCGTCCGCGATTTCCGTGTTCATTCTAGCAGATATGGACTTAATGTTGCCATTGCTATTCAATAGCGCTCCATCAAGCCCCTTGGCGGCCTCAGTCCCCCAGTGGGCGGCGTCATGCGGCTTGGTCCTGCTCTTGCCCCTGATCTCCTTGGCCAGGGCCATGACGGTTTTCTGGTTCGCCTCTATCGTTTTGATGTCGCCTTCAAGGGACTCGACGAGCCTGACCTTGCCGACGGCGGTGGCGGGAAGCGCCTCCGCCTTTTTAAGCGCGGCCCTCGCGTCGGCCAGGGCGGCGTTTATTTCCGTTTCGGCGTCAAGGATGGCCATCGCGTTCGCGGTGGCGTCCGCCGACACGCCCTGAACGGCGGCGAAGCCGGTCTTGGGCATTTTATTGCCACCGTCGGAAGCGTCCGCCGCTTTCTTGAAGGCGGCGTCGGCGGCGCTTTTCGCGGTGTCGGCCTCCGCCGTTATGGAGAGCTGCGTCGGCGTCGAGACTGGCGTGCGGGTGCACATGTTCGCATCCCCGTCCCATGTCCCGCCGCCATCCTCACACGCTTTCTGGGGCGTCAGCATAACCGTCCCCGGACTGTCGCTCCCCCCGCCGCAAGCGGCCAGGGCGAGCGCGCCCGCGAGCGTGGCCGCGGGCATGTAGAGTCTCGATATTCTCATCGTGTTTTCCTTTCGTGTCAGCGGTCAGAAGCTGAACGCCACGCCGAGCGACCACCTGTTGCCGTCGGTGTCCCTGGAGTCCCGGCCCTCGACCTCGGGATGGTCGGTCTCGTCGCTGCCGACGCCGAACAGCACCTTCGCGCCGCCGCCCAGGTCGTAGGAGGCCGCGAGGCCGACGCCCGTCACGTCGCTGTCGTTCTCCGTGCCGGGATGGTCGTTCTCCACGGCCCCGACGTTGCCGCCGATCTCGAACGGGCCCGTCGCGTAGCTCAGGCCGAACCCGGCCCGGGTGACGGTGGTCTCCGAACCGTCGCCCTCGGCGCGCGCCTCATGGTTCTGGCTGGAGAGGTTGGCGACGGCCTTCAGCCCGTAGGCCGTGCCGAGCTCCACGCTGCCGCCCAGGATGGTCCGGTCCTCGGTGGCCGTGCTGCCCATCTGGAAGCCCGCGCCCACGCCGACGGTGAGGCCGTCGGCCATGCCCATGGAGTACTTTCCGCCGACGCCGAAGACGGGCTTGCCGTCATCGTCCTGCGCCGGATCCTTTCCGGCTATCTTGTCGTCGAGCTCCACCGACGCGCCGAACCCGAAGCCGCCGAAGGAATAGTCGTAGCGCAGGATCTGGCCGTCGTGCGTGCCGTCGAGGCCGCTGTTGCCCGTCCAGGCCGCGTGCTCGGCGTCGTCGCGGAGCCCGCCCGCGTTGGTCTCGGCCATCGCCCAGTCGAACGCGCCGTCGGTGTCGCCCATCTCAAGGTTGCCGAACGGCCCCTTCATGTATACGGAGATCCCGCCGTGCTCGTCGTCGTCGTCGACGGCCCTCGAGCCGTCGCCGCTCTCGGCCAGCTCGACCGCGGAGCCGAAGGTGACGCCTCCGTCGGTGGTGCCCGACAGGGTGAACTTCACGTTGACGTCGGTGTGCAGCCTGGCGCTGTCGTCCTTGGACCCCGCCACGCCCATCTCCGCGTCGCCGCTGAGCGTGATCTCCGCCGCCGCCGTCCCGGACATCAGGCCCAGCGCGGTCGTGGCAAGAAGTATTTTTCTGATCCCCATTGGATCCTCCTTGTGTTAAACGCGCTCCAATGCGCGTATGGGCAGGATCGATTTCTGGGATGGGGCCAACAATGAAAAACACGTGTGGCCCCTGAATTGGTGCCGCCGCGCAACGGGTCGTTACCACGTTTCCGGCGAAAGCCCGGCGAGGGGGATCGAAACGACCGGCTTCCACGTCGACATGACCGGAGACCGATACCACGGGAAAAGGGTAAACAATGATGAACGAAGCGGAAAACGGTGCCGAAAAACCCGCCGAAGCCTCGGAAAGCGTGCGAATCAGGCGAGGGCAGCTCGAATCACTAAGGAGGCTCAACAGGATTCTCTTTGACGCGGGCGCGGGCCGACCATCCGAGCGACGGGATGGAATCGCAATCGCGATGCGCGAGCTGGTGGCAACGTGCGTCAGGCTCCAGAACCCGACGGCGCGGGTCATCCTTCAAGCCCAACTTGACGAACTGGAGGGCCGCTTGACCAGCCAGCGGGCGATATTGGGTCAGGTGAGCGACATGGCCGCCAGGCACGAGACCGCCGCCAAGGAGGCTACACGGCGGGTCATGGCCACCGAAGCCAGGAACCGGGAGCTACGCACCGAGATCGACATCCTGTGCAACTGGCTGGCGGTCGCTGTGGGCGGTGACATGGACGCGGTTGCGAAGCGCACACTGAAAGCCGTCACGGCGCGGACGAACGCTGCCGCGGTAGCCGCCGCCGAGGGACGGACGCTTACCCCCGCTACTGAGGAAAAGTTCGTCCGCAACCTTCTACCGGAAGGCTGCGGCGAGGAAATAGCGCGAAGGGCGGCCAGACCGTTCCCCACCGAAGGGGGGGGGGGGGGGGGGGGGTATAGTTACCCCTGTCCGACAGCCTGGGGTGCCTGCATCGGCGAGGTTCCTGCTGCAACGCCATCGGTTCCGCGTCCCGTGCGTAAGATCGGTGTTCGCGTATCCAATCGGGATTGGTCGACATTGGCCAGACGTAAGTCGTGGTACCCTTCCCCTTCCCGCGTTTCTCGACAGGTTTGTCGGTGATCATCCACGCCCCGGTTCGGACGGTGATCTTTCTGACCTGACCAAGGTACCGTTACTGAAAAAAAAATTTCCCCGTACTCTTCTTGCTCTGCATCACGGTTTTCGGGGCCCGGGAATATATTGGGAACGTAGCGCTGTCTGGCCGTCGTGCTGACCAGACGTGATGGAATGTCTCTCCCGATACCCCATGCGAAAGAAACGCACCGATGCTGGTTTCTTGGGTGTTGAACCGGCGGAGCCCGAACGATGTCGATGGCGGATCACGAGGATTTCCGGGCGACGTTGGAAGCCTCTCAATCCGCAGCCCGTTAACTCCTTCCACAGACGCGCTACGCTACAGCTGGGTGAATCGACTCCGGTCAGGCTTGGCTGTTTGCCGACCAAGGAGGTGTTTCCCTACGTTCAGATATGGGACCGGAAACTCATTCCCTCTCCGAAGCGAAATCACCCGCATCGTGGCGTTCGGGCAATTGCGTTTCCGGATCACCGGATATCCGGTTAACCATTCTCCCGCGCCGGACAGCCGGTCGGGAGTCGATCTCCCCCGCCCAGCGTTGGATATGTCCGTAACTTCCGACGTCGAGGAATTCGCCGGCCGAATACAACCGCCCCAACGCGAGCTGTCCATACCACGCCCAGATGGCCATGTCCGCGATGGTGTAGTCGGCGCCAACCATGAACCGGCTACCTGACAGATGTCGGTCCAGAACGTCCAGCTGGCGTTTGGTCTCCATCGTAAAGCGATCGATCGGATATTCCCATTTCTCGGGCGCATAGGCGTAGAAATGCCCGAATCCGCCCCCCAGGTAAGGGGCGGACCCCACCTGCCAGAACAGCCACGAGAGCAATTCGGGCCGATCGGACAGATCAGAGGTCATGAACCTGTCGAATTTCTCCGCGAGATGGAGCAGGATCGCCCCACTCTCAAAGACACGCACCGGTTCCGATCCGGATCGGTCCACAAGCGCCGGAATCTTGGAGTTCGGATTTATCTCGACGAAGCCGCTACCGAACTGGTCACCTTCCTCGATTCTAATCAACCACGCGTCGTATTCCGCTTCCTCGATACCGAGAGCGAGAAGCTCCTCGAACAGGACCGTCACTTTCACTCCGTTCGGCGTGGCCAGTGAGTAGAGTTGGTGCGGGTGTCGGCCCACAGGCAGCGGCCTCTCGTGGGTTGACCCCGCGATCGGCCGGTTCGTGCTGGCGAATCTACCGCCGCTTTCGCGATCCCATGTCCAGATCTCAGGAGGTTCGTAGGTGCCGCCCATTTCATGCGCCTTTCGGTTGCCCGCCGAACCCTCCTAATGCCCGCTCCACCGTTCGCCAAGACCTCATGACGAAATTGTTCCGCCCACCGTCGGTGACGAGGCGTTACGCTTTCCGCGCCCTCCGGCCCCCCAATGGCATTCGTATAGGCCTACCGTTCCGGGCGCGATTTTTCCGTTGGCCGCAACCCCCTGATATCGCGTGGTTTCCCGCGCCCGGAAATTTTTTTGCGCACCCCCCCCCTGTCAAGCCGTCCGTGATTCGTATGCTGTCCCCGGATTTCCGGGAATGGCGCCATGGATCCGCGAATCACCGACCTCAGGCCGCCCGCCTTCCCGGGACGCCGCCTGACCCGGCGGCGGATCGCCGGCGGCCGGGAGACCGTCGGGCCGTTCCCGAACGACAGCCGCAACGGGCCGGCGAAGACGGTCCGCGGGCATCCCGGCTGGACCACGGCGAGGGGCGGTTACCGGGTCGGGGCATGCCCGGGACGCTGGGCATACGAGGCCGTTGGTGTGCCCGGTCGGCCCGCGCTCCCGGGAGTGGCAGGGCCGCGCGCACGGGAACCCCGCGCCGGGCGCCCCGGCCACCCGAGCGTGGTCCGCGAACTCCCTGCCGCTGTCGGCGGTGACCGTGTGCACCGCGGCGCGGTGCGGCCCCGGAAGGCCGGTCATGGCCGCGCCGACCGCGGCCGCCGTCCTGCTGCCGACACGCCGCAGGAGCGTGTACCTCAACGCCCGGTCAACCAGGGACACCACGGCGCCGCCGGTGCCCGCGCCCACGATCGTGTCCGCCTCCCGGTCGCCGACCCGCTCCCTCCCCTCCCCCGGCGCCGGGCGCTCCGGGATGTCCACCCGGCCCGGGATGTGGCCCCGGCCAGCGTGGGCCCCGCCCCTGCGGTTCGGCCTCCTTGCCCGGTGGCGCAGGTGCCGCCAGAGCCCGCCCGCCCTGCGGTCGGCGTGGACGTGCCGGTAAATCCACTGCCGGCCCGCCATCGGCTCGCCCTCCTTCCGGAGGCGACCGGAGATCCGCTCCGGGCTCCATCCCTCGGCCAGCCGCCCCTCCACCAGCGCCACCGGCTCCGGCGTCATCCTGCTGGGCACCGACGACGCGGCGCAGCGCCGCGCCTCCGCCCTGCGCTGCGCCCGGGCGTGGCGGCAGGCGCGCTTTCCCGGGTTCCGGCGCACCTCGCGCCAGACCGTCGTGCGGTCGCGCCCGAGCTGGCGGGCGATCGCCCCGCCAGAAAGACCGCTTTTCATCAGGGAGTGGATCTGGCATCTCCCGGGGTGGGTCAGGTGGCGCTGGCCCTCGGGCATGGCGGTCTCCTTCCCGCAACGAAGGGACTGTCGCCGCCATCCGGCCGATTCGCAGCATCATGCGTCGATACGACCACCATTCACCCACATAGGGTGTTGCACTTCACTGTGGAACGGGGGAGGATAAGACTCCCCTGGCGATTTCCAACCATCAACTGACCGATGGAACCGCTGCCGGAAAATATCTGGACGGGCTGACGTCTAAATCTGATCTGAATGTGCTTGCTTTGCTGTGTGAGATGAAAGATGAGGAACAGCGGAAGCTGGAAACTCTACGCACTGATCTGGCTCAGGATCCTCAAAAGGTCATCCGTTCGCTCAAAGCGCAAAAACAACGGGTTGATACGATCTCCAGGCAGGTGCAATCCCTAATGATGAACCTGTCTGAAGAAAGCATTGTGGGTCTGAAAAAACTTGTCGAGACACACAGCCATGCAAAGAACGCGGCGGACTTGGCCTCCAGAGAGCTTTTTGAGGCATCTCCTCTGCCAAAAATCGGGTCTGATACGTGGCGGGCACTTTGGGAAGCTGCAAGAGATTTTTCTGATGGAGCTGCATATCCCTCAAAGCAATTCCCAGAGTTTCGGACTGATGAGGATCTTTGCGTTTTGTGTCAGCAGCCCCTTGGTGAGGATGCTACACAACGTTTCGAGACCTTCGAAAAGTTCATAAAGAGTGAGACCAAGGCAAAAGAGCAAAGAGCGCTTACCGCACTGGACGATCGAAAAAAGGAACTGGGAGCGACAATTGTGTCTCCAGACTCATTGGCTGCCGCCCAGTCCTTGTTGAATGACGAGTTATCTCAGCCTGAGATTGCAGAAAAACTCAATGATTGGATGACTGCTGCAAACGCCAAGCTCTTGGCATTGCTAGAACAAAAAAACACACAATCAGTTAACGCAGAATCTCCGAAGGACCTGCTGGACAAGCTCTCTCAGGAGTTCTGTGATCGCATTGTGCGTGCTGAATCTGTGCTAGATCCAGAAAGCCGTGCCAAATTGGAGGGTGAAAAACAGGAACTGGAAGACCGCATCTTGCTTGCCAGTATCAGAGAAGACATTCAAGCTCAGATTGAACGCCTTAAAGACATCGCCCGGCTCAAATCCAAGGTGAAGACAACAGCACGCACTTCGATTACCAATAAGAACAAAGAGCTGTCTGAACTGCTGGTGACAGGCGCACTACGCGACAGATTTGCCCGTGAAATTGCAAAGCTCAATCTGCATACCATCCCAATGGAGTTGAACAAAGCCCGTGATCGCAAGGCACAGTCATTCTTCAGGGTTGAGTTTGTCGAATATCCCGGTCAACCACTTGGCGAAATCCTGAGCGAGGGCGAACACCGATGCGTAGCGCTGGCGGCTTTTCTCGCCGAGCTTGTTACACTCGCTGAACTGAACTGGACCGTACTTTCCGGCCTGATTCGCCCTCCGCCGCATGGCCGGATCCGCTGTCCGACCATGCGGTATCCGTCATGGGTGACGATCCGGAAGCTGTCCGTGACGGATTCCGCGATGGCCTCCCACTCACGGGTAAGGGTCCCGTCGGGGAACCGGAAGATCGCCCCGGTGAACCGGCGCAGGTCGGCGTGGAACCGGTTGTGCGTCACATGGCGGTGCATGACCCCCCCACAGGCGCCCGGTGGGGTCGGGTGCGGGGCGCAGGGCGGCAGGAAGTGCGGCCGGACGCGGCATCCCGGCCGCTCCAGGAAGGGCTTCGGCGCCTTCGCGTGATGCTGGCGGGCGTTGTCCAGGAAGACGTGGATCGCCGCGCTGCCGGGGTGGTCACGCTCCAGCCGTCCGGGCAGCCGCAGGGTTGTGGTGGCGTCGATCCGCTCGCCCCCGCCCGTCGTCAGTTTCATCGTCTCCAGGTTCAGCGCCCCGTGCGGGCTCAGCCGCCGGCGTCCCGTGGTGGACCTGACCGCGGGCCGGTCCGAACGGTGAACCCGGCCGTGGGCCGGACGGCTCCGCCATTCGGGATGGACCGCGTCAGCGAACACGGTCGCCCCGTCGGGCGGCGCGTCCCGCACCGTCCGTTCGTACTGCCGTATGAAGGCCTCCCGCGCCGCCCTGTCGGCCTGCCTGGGCAGCGGCTTCGGCTTCACGTAACCGAATCCCAGCCGGTGCATCAGCTTTATCGCGCCGCCGCGGGTGTACTCCACGCCGTGCAGCCGCTGGATGATGTCCCGCACCCCGTTGGTGTCGCGCGGCGGGCTTTCCCGCAGCTTCTCCCGGAGCGACGCCTCCCGGGCCCGGGTCAGCTTGCCCTCACGCTCCGGATACGCCGCCGGATCCACCGATGCCAGGCCCGTCCTGCGGAACCCGCGCAGCCAGCCGCGCACCGTGTCGGGGTCGAGATGGAGGAACCGGCAGACCTGGCGGACGCCGTTTCCGCCGTCAAGTGCCACGAGCGCGTTCGCGCGCCGCACCTCGGCGCCCCGGCCTTCCGTCCGCGCATTATCGCCAGAAGCGCCTCGCGCTCCCCGGCGGTGAGGATGCAGCCTGTCCCGGACATGCCGTTTCCCGTCTGTTCTGCTCGTTTCCGGGGCATATGGATCGCTCAGAGAATCATGTCAACCCTTAAGGACAAATTCATGATTCCGAGTATACATCGAAGGATTATTCTGGGATTGTCTTTGATGATCCAATGTCCTCTCTGGATCACATTTACAGGGAACGGGTCGCGAAACGGCTGGCCGAAGAAGCTCAGCATCGTCAAGTGGTGATTTTTACGCATGATCTGGGGTTTCTGTTCGAGGTAATCCGCGAATGCGAAGCCATCAATGTACCGCTTCACTTCCAGCACGTAAAACGCCGTGGCACAACGCCGGGCCACATCATCGCTGATCTACCCCTTAAGGCCAAAACCGCGGCGACCATGGTTGTTAGTCTGCGCACCGAGTTGAAAGACCTCAAAGGCCAGATAGACACGGTCAACGAGGGTAGACGCGAGATACTGGTCAAAGGGGTGATTGAGCAACTTCGTGAAGCCTGGGATCAAGTCATTGCAGATTTCATCGCACCGGTTCTTGGTCGATTTGACAACCAGATCAAAGGCAAAGGCCTTTACAAACTCCTTATGCTGACACAAGCCGATGTCAATACCATTACTGCCACCCGCGGACGACTGTCTGAGAACTTACACAATGCCGCCAGCGCTCTAAATCCGGCTGAAGTATCCCATGAAGATCTTGTCACAGAGGTAAAGGCTATTCATGATTTTATCGAAGAAATGAAATTGAGATCAAAAACAGGCACACGAGAAAATAGGAGAGTATCATAAGCTGTGAGACAGTTGACATGACCCGTCAGTCTTTGCCCATCGGGATCCAGGACTTCGCGACGATCCGGAGTGAGGGATTCTATTACGTCGACAAGACGCCGCTCATCCGGCAGCTTGTGTCCGCGGGCCGCCATTACTTTCTCTCCCGGCCGCGGCGGTTCGGCAAGAGTCTGCTGGTGGACACGCTCAGCGCCCTGTTCGCGGGGCAGGAGGAATTGTTCCGGGGGCTGGACATCCATGATCACTGGGATTGGTCGGTCACCCACCCCGTGCTGCGGCTGAGCTTTGGTGGAAAGTACAGCACGCCCGAAGAGATCGACGGGGACGTCATTGAACAACTGGAGGGTGTCGAACGGGAATACGGCCTCGCGCCAGCCCCGACCTCTGATACCGGCCCCCGACGTCTGCGCAACCTTCTGGATCGCCTTCATCGCCAGGCGGGACAACAGGTGGTGGTCCTCGTCGATGAGTATGACAAGCCGATCCTGGATGGGCTGCCTGACCCCGATCAGGCCCGCGCCAACCGGGAGGCGCTGCGCAGTGTCTACGGCATCATCAAGGACAGCGCTAAACATATCCGCTTCGTCTTTGTCACCGGGGTCAGCATGTTCTCCAAGGTCAGCCTGTTCTCGGACATGAACAATCTCAAGGATATCAGCCTGGATCCGCACTTTGCCACGATCTGTGGCTATACCGATACCGATATCGACACCGTGTTTGCCCCGGAACTGGAGGGTCTCGACCGGGATGAGATCCGTCACTGGTATAATGGCTACAATTGGTTGGGCACGGAGCGGCTCTACAATCCTTTTGATGTGTTGCTGTTGTTCGAAGATCGCAAGTTTGAACCCTACTGGTTCGAGACGGGATCACCCACCTTCCTGTTCGAGACATTGCAGGCGCGGTCGATGAGTTTGCGGGAGCTGGAAGGACGGACGATCGACCGGTCGCGGGTCGCGAAGTTCGATGTGGGGGATATCGGTGCCGAGGCGTTGCTGTTCCAGACGGGGTACCTCACCATCACGGAGGAGATCCGCAGGGGCCACCGCACCCTGTACCGGTTGGATTACCCCAATCAGGAAGTCAAACTCAGTCTGAACGATCATTTGCTGGCCGCACTGACCCCACAGGACCGGGTTCCTCTGGACGACGGGGACACCCTGCAATCCCGTCTCGAGGCCAACGACTTTGCCGGCTTTGCCGAGACGCTCAAGGCCTACCTAGCCAGTATTCCCTATGCGTGGCACAACAACGATCTGGCCCGCTACGAGGCCTGGTATGCCAGCCTGCTGCAGATGTGTTTTCGGACGATCGGGATGGATGTCCGCACGGAAGAAGCCTCCAGCCATGGCCGGGCGGACATGGTGGTGCACACCGGCGGGCAGGTGTTCATCCTCGAGTTCAAGATGGCCGACACGGACGCGGACATTGAGACGAAACTGGCCGAGGCGTTCACCCAGATGCGCACGCGGGGTTATGCGAACCGATATCGGGACTGCGAGGACCCCATCCATCTGATCGCGGTGGTCTGCGGGCGGGAGGCCCGCAACCTGCTGGAGGTGCGGGTGGAGCCGGCTGGCAACTCGTGAAGGAAGACATCGTTTTTCGGGCCCCCGCAACCAGTCCTTCCCAAGCCCCAATTGTCCTGCTCAAAACCGTCTGAGCAATGCCTCCATTATCCATATCGAGAAGTCCGGTTATCGGGCATCTTCGGTCCCCAATTCCCCCGCCCAAAACAGCCCAAGAGACACTCCCATTATCCATATCGAGAACTCCCCTTCTCATAACGAATATTGGGGGCGTCTTGCGGGCCAGAATGGACCCTTGAAGCGAGAGTCTGCACGCAGCCGGAGTCGATCGATATGGGGGGTTCTTGACACCCCCCCAGGGGTATCCTTGCCCCATTGATCAATCCCGCCGGGTGGTCGTCCAGTCCGCCCGGCGGGTGGACTGGACAAGGAGACACTCCATGACACGACTGATGATGACGCTGGCCGCCGCGCTGGCCGTGATGGCACAGGCAACGTCGGCTCAGACACAAAATACCTGGTCGCCGCGGGCCGCGGAGGTGTCGATTCCCGCAGGCTGCAACGAGAACAACCCGACCTCTGGAACGGTGCGACTGGATGCCGGATTCTATGTCGCACTTTGTTCTTTTGTTGGGATGGACCCGATGTGTCCTGATCTGTGTCCGTGCGATACCGGCCACGAGAGGCCACGACACGGGCGCTGTGGGGCCAGGCCCGGGATCCGTGTGTCAGGCGGGCTTGGCGTGGTATTCTGCACGCAGCCGCAGTCTGCCCGCGTATGGGCCCGATGATCACACCTGGCAGTCCCGTCCCCAAGGCCGCCCCACCCTCTTGACAGCGCCCCCCCCTGACCTTGCAACAGCCCACACCTATATGTGAATCTCAAATCCGCCTTCTCCCGCCGAGGGCGTCACGCACCTGGATGGCCCGGTTGGGCCTCCCGGGTCCCTGCCAGACCTTCCTGGCCCCGCGCGGCGGCTGCCGCCTCAACGGGTGGGCCCCGACGGGGCGCCCGATGTCGATGACGGGGTCCCTGACGGTGGGGACGCGGTCTCCCTCCATCCGGACGGCCTCCCTGTGGCCCTGAGCCCCGGCAGGGCGTGCGAGAGGTCAATGTCCCCCTCCGGACAGACATCGGTCGCGGGCGTCTCCGGGCGCTCGCGCGCGGGCAGGGATACCGGACCACGCTGTGCGGGCCCTGGGAACGGTGCGCGACCGCCGGTGCCGACCTGCCCCAGGACGGGCACCCGGCCGCGTCGACGGCCTGCGCGGCGCGCGACAGGCCGGCCGGGGGCGCGTTCAGGCGGCTGCACGCGGAGATCCCGCCACCGGCCCCGGGTGCCCGTCCTGGAAGGGCCGCAGGATCCTGGCCGTGGACGGCTCCAGGCCAACCCTGCCCAGGGAACCCGCGGCCCGCGGCTTCCGCGTACCGGACGGGGCGCACCATGCCCAGGGCATGGCCAGCGTCCCCTGCCGGCCGCGCGACCGGATCCCCGTCGACCTCCACCTGTTCGGGCACGGGAACGGGCGGCTGGCGGCCCTCACGCACCCCGGGCGCGCCGCCGAGGGCGACGTGATCGTCTGCGACAGGGGCCATTACTCCTTCGCGATGGCGCCGGGCCACCGGGAGCGGGGGCTGGACTTCGTGTTCCGCCTCAGGAAGGGAGCGGACCCGACCTTCGACGCCTCCGACACCTCCGGCGGGACGGAGCGGACCGTGACCCCCGGCGCGCCGGGGGACGGGCCCTCGCTCCGGGGCCGGACGCTCCGCGTCCGCCTGGCCAGGTGCACGGCCGGGGACACGGAGTTCCGCCTGGCGACATCCCCGCACGACGGCGGCCGCTTCGGCGTCAAGGCACTGTGCGGCCTCCATCACGGCCGCCGGGGCGTGGAGGAGATGTACAAAAGCGGAAAATCCGTGACCGGATGGTTCCACGCCAGATCGGAGCGCGGCGTCCGCCAGGAACCCTGCGCCGCCTTCGTCCCGCGCACCCTGACGCGCCGGCTGTCCAACCGCCGCGACGGCGACCCCGACGCCGGCGGCGGAGAGGGGGACCTGCCCGCCATGCGGAGCAGCTCCAGGAACGGGCCGCGCCTGGCCGGAAAGGAGACCGGGGCCCTGTTCCTGAAACAGGCCGGCGCGGTCAGGGACTCCGTCGCGCGGATCATGACGGGGCTGTCGCGGTGCCTCCAGCGCGAGCGGCCCGGACGCGGCTACCCGCACCGGTCAATGCGGCCAGGGAGCAGGTGGCAGAACCGTCAGGCCGCCTGACATCACGAAAGGCCACCAAAACAAGGCCCCCGGCTTCCGGCTCACGCCCGAAGCGCGGGGGCTTTCCTGTCCGAACGCACGGAATCCCTATCCGAATGCCATTGGGCCGCGGCCCAGCGCGTGACGGCCCGTGCCGCCGGAGCGGAGCGCCCCGGCCAGCCAGCCAGGCGTCCGCGAACCGGAATGGCGGAGACCGGCCCGCATGGCCCGCCATACAGGCCATCCGGATCACCGATACAGGTCTGGATTTTTGTAAGGCCCCGGGCCTCGGGCGCCGAGGGCATTGGGGGTTGCGCGCCCTGCGTTGTCCGCGGTTCTGAACGAACGCGCGGGTCTCTCGCCCGAAATGGCGCTCAGGATCGAGAAGGTGTCCGGCGTGTCGATGGACACGCTGTTGCGGATGCAGATTAGCCACGACATCGCCCACATCGCCCATACCCGCGAGCGTGCGGGCGAAATTGATCTCGCTCCGTTGGAACGGCGGGTCGCCTGAGCGCAAACCCTATCGGACTCGCAATGGGTTGAAAGGTTGAAGGGACGCAAGCCGTGATGGCGGGTGGCTCCGCTCAGTGCAGAGGCCGAGACGAGCAGCCTGCGCATACGATTTTGCCAATGGCACCAAGGCCACCTCTGATAACGTTCGGCCCCAGGAATACCACCACCTCCATCCGCGCACGCTCATCCAGGGAGACTTCGCCGATCACGAAGTCGATTCGGCGCTGGGGATACGATTTGGAAACTGATTATCTGACCACTAAGCCAGCATCTGTGAATCGCCGCAGATCGAGATCGCCTGCCCCGAAACCATCCTTCCCCTTGCGCTCGCCAGAAACAGGATCTGGTCCGCGATCTGACGCGGGGTCACGTATTCGCGGATCGATGTATAGCTGAACGCCTGTGACTCCACCTCGCTGAAGGAACTGCCCAGACGCCGGGCCTTGGCCTCCAGCACACGCTTCTGCCGATCTCCGGCCACCAGCCCCGGGATGACGGCATTTACCCGGATGCCGGCCGGACCGAGTTCGATGCTGAGTGACCTGGTCAGGCCGATCACACCCCATTTCGCCGCAGAATAGGGCGTGCGCAGCCTGAAGCCCAACCGACCGGCGAGTGAGGACATGTTGATGATCGACGGGTTACCGCTCAGGCGCAGAGACGGCACCGCAGCGCGTACCGCATTGAACTGGCCCGTAAGACAAACCGCGATGCACCGGTCCCATTCCCCGGGTGTGATATCCTCGACCGCTCCGGTGGGTCCGGCGATGCCGGCGTTGTTCACCAGCGTATCGAGACCCCCCATTTTCCGTATCGATCGGTCGACGAACTCCGCTGTCATTTTTCGGTCGGCGACATCGCAGACATCCGCCAGTATCGCAGGATCGGAATCCGCCAGCGACACCACCGCCGACCTGTCGACGTCGCAGACCGCCACCCGCGCACCCTCGGCCACGAACGCGCGCGCGGTCTCCAAACCAATTCCGGCAGCCGCGCCGGTGACAATCACACGATGTCCGGTCAGTTTAAGATCCATTCCGCCAGCAAATATTCTGGAATGGCCAGAGTCAATCTGGCAGTCTTCGGCCGGAGGAGAGACACAATGTCAGAACCCTGCATGATCACAGCCGCCATCACGGGCGCGATTCACACACCTTCCATGTCCGATGCCCTCCCGGTGACCCCGGAGGAAATCGTCCGGCACGCAGTCGATGCGGCTCTGGCGGGCGCGGCGGTGGTACACCTTCACGCACGCGATCCGGAGAACGGTCGCCCCGATCAGTCAGCGGAGGCCTTCGCGCCGATCCTGCCAGCCATCCGGGAGCGCACGGACGCCGTGATCAACATCACGACGGGAGGCGCTCCGACCATGAGCGTCAAGGAACGGGTCCGCCCGGCGGCCAAGTGGAAGCCGGAAATCGCCTCGCTGAACATGGGATCGATGAATTTCGTCCTTTTCGGCATGCTCGGCCGCTTCACCGACTTCCGGCATAACTGGGAACGCGACTATCTCGCCGACAAGGGTATCATCTTTCGCAACACGTTCGAGGACATCGAATTCATACTGGCCACATTGCGTGGCGCGGGGACCAGATTCGAGTTCGAATGCTACGACACCGCGCATCTCTACAACCTCGCCCATTTCGCTGACTCCGGGCTGGTCGAACCGCCGTTTCTCGTGCAGACGGTATTCGGCCTTATGGGCGGAATCGGCGCCCATCCCGACGATGTCGCGCACATGAAACGAACCGCGGACCGTCTGTTCGGTGCGGAGTATCTCTGGTCAGTGCTGGGTGCCGGGCGGAACCAGACGGGAATCGCCGCGATCTCGGCGGCACAGGGCGGGCACGTCCGGGTCGGGCTCGAGGATTCGCTATGGCTTGGTCCCGGACAGCTCGCGAAATCCAGCGCACAGCAGGTGGAAAAGACCAGAGGTATCGTCGAAGCTCTGGGTCGGAGCGCCGCCACCCCCGATCAGGCCCGCGGACTTTTGGGACTGAAAGGCGGAAACAGCGTCGGATTCTGAAACGGGGGCAGCTCATCTCGATCCCATAGAGTGCAGGGTAAGCAGGTCCGCGGCCGTTCGCACACGGACGCCGACGCCGGATTACGATTACCCGATCACTGGAAGCGCAGGACACCAATTTCAAATCCCTCCGGGAGCCTCTGGTAAATCCCGCCCTATTGTGACCCGATCACTGCATCTATTTAGCGCCTGTATCTACGGGCCGACCCGAGCGTTGCCCAAGGGTACGTTTGGGGCACCAGATCACCAGTCGCCGCGGCGGTGCTAGCCCAACATACGCTCGGCTACCTTTTCTTCACCCGGACGCAGGACCGCGCCACGTATTTCAGGAAGATTCTCGAAATCACGGATCTGGGAGATCTGCGCGGCACGGTATCGGCGCTCGACCTCCGGTTCAAGCCCGACGATGGCGATCGGCAGTGGACCCGGCTTGTTGCTGCCACAGCTCGATTGCGCGACCGCGGTCATCCTGGCCGTGGCCGGGCACCCATTACCGACGACCCCCGCTGTCCGCCTGACCGCGCTCAGTGCACTGTTGCTGGAGCGGAGGGCGAAGACTTCCCCTATTCACGGATTCAACAGGAGACCGCTCGCAGAATCCCCCGATCCGGGAACAACGCCCGTAATACCCAAGGCCTCATCCGCCCTTGATTCGCTGCAGAAGATAGATTTCGCTCTCCTCCGCGACCTTCTGGGTGAGTCCCTGGGAATAGATTTTTCCGTCAATGCTGACGGAAACGCCCGCCTCAATGGGTTCCGCGAGACCGGGATAGGCGACGACCAGAGCATCCAGCATCTGAGCGATGGTCGAGGCCCGGACCTCCACGATCTCCCGCCCGTCCGCCAACGACCGGAGGCCCGACCAGAGATGGACCTTTATGAGCGGCCTGTAGGTCACGCACCGAACCTGCGCGAATAGAGGTATGCACCGAGGTGAGATCCGGACGCGTGCAAACCCGGCCGCACCGGAAGTCGGGCGGACGGCCGGACGGCTGGTGGTTCGTAAGGCACCGGATCTTCCGAGGGCGGTCCTATTCCTCAGTCCGATCCTGAAGGGCCTCGAGTACCCGTGCCGGGCGCATTGGCAGATCACGCATCCGAACACCCGTGGCATTCGAGACGGCATTCGCGATCGCCGCCAGCGGCGGGCAGATCGAGGTCTCGCCGACACCGCGCACTCCGTAGGGATGGCCAGGATTGGGAACCTCAACGATAACGGTATCGATCATCGGCAGATCCGACGCCACAGGGATACGGTAATCGAGGAAGCCCGGGTTCTGGAGGCGCCCGTCGTCACCGTAGACGTATTCCTCGTTCAGCGCCCAGCCGATACCCTGCGCCGCACCGCCCTGATACTGACCCTCAACATATGACGGGTGAATTGCCTTGCCCGCATCCTGAACGACGGTATAGCGGCTCACCTTCGTCGCGCCGGTCTCGCGATCAACCGCAGCGTCCACGATGTGCGTTGCGAAGCTCACTCCAGCCCCTTCCGGGGTGACTTCATAATGCCCGACGATCGGTCCGCCGGTCCGGCCCATCCTGGCCGCGATCTCGGCGATCGGCATCGGATCGAACGCACCGGCGTTAGGCCCTGAAGGCACAGCGCAGCCGTCACGCCATTCCACGGCCTCCGGGTCGATTCCCCATTTCGCCGCGGCGCGCTGACAGAGTTTTCGGATGGTGTCACGGGCCGCCTGGATCGTGGCGAGTCCGCTGGCGTAGGTTACGCGGCTTCCATGGCTAACGTCATTGTATCCAAGCGATGCCGTGTCGGCGACGGTGACCCGGATGCGATCATAAGGCACCCCGAGTTCCTCGGCGGCCATGATCGCCATGGACGCGCGCGAACCGCCGATATCGGGCGTGCCGACCATGAGCTGCACGGTACCGTCCTCCGACAGCGCCAGCGTGACGGACGTCTCACCGGCGTGATTGAACCAGAAACCGCAGGAGACGCCCCGTCCCTCACCTTCATTCAACGGTGCGGAATAATGCGGATGGTCCCGCGCCGCCTCGAGCGTCTCGATAAGGCCAATCCGGTCCCAGGTCGGCCCGAAACTCGCCCTCGTACCCTCCTTTGAACCATTCTTCAGACGGACCTCGATGGGATCCAGCCCCAACCGGTTGCAAAGCTCATCAATTACGCTTTCCACGGCGAAAGCGGCCATCGGTGAGCCGGGGGCCCGGTAGGCCGCCTGTTTCGGGCGATTGCAGATCACGTCGTATCCGACCTGATGGACATGTTTGAGGTCATAGGGCGCGAAAGCGCACATGGCCGTCATTTCCATGGGAGCGCCCGGAAAAGCCCCTCCCTGTAACCGGAATACGCCTTGCCCCGCCGTGATGGTGCCATCTTTTTTCATTCCGATCCGGACGTCCATCGAAGTCGAAGAGGTCGGGCCAGTCGCCCGGAACACCTCCGAGCGCGACATCACGATCTTTACGGGCCGGCTGGTCTTGCGCGAGAGCGCCAGCGCCACGGGCTCGATGAATACGGTCGTCTTTCCGCCGAACCCGCCGCCAATCTCGGAGGCGGTCACACGCAGGGCTGACTGTTCAAGGCCAAGCAACGCCGCGCAGGTCTTCTGAGCGATCCAGTGACCCTGTGTGGAGCACCAGAGATCGCCCTTTCCGTCCGCCCCCAGGGTGGCGAGGCAGGCATGTGGCTCAATATATCCCTGATGCGTGGCCTCGGTCGTGAAATGTTCCTCGATGACGAGGTCCGCTTCGGCGAATCCCTCGTCGACATCGCCATGTCCCGATTCATGGTAACGCACCACGTTCGGGTGCATCCCCTCCGGCACGGAACCGTCCGCCGCATCCGCGCGGATCACCGGAGCGCCCTCTTCCATCGCCGCGTCCACATCCGTCACATGCGGAAGAATTTCATACTCTACCTCAACCAGCCTTGCGGCATCCCGCGCGGCGAGTGCGGTGGTGGCGGCGACTGCTGCGACCGCATGTCCGTCGTAGAGCGCTTTCTCCCCAGCCATGACATTCTCGAGAACGTTCAGGTTCTCGCCCGTAAGTCCCGTCGCGAAATCCGCTCTGGTGACAACCGCCTTGACTTCATGCATCTCTTCGGCCCGGGAGGCGTCGATGCCGAGAATCCGCGCGTGGGCGTGCGGGCTTCGCACAATGGCACCGAACAGCATTCCCGGCGCGGTGGCGTCGGCACCGTATTTCGCGCGCCCGGTAACCTTATCGAGTCCGTCCGGACGATCGGGCCGCGTCCCTACAACCTTGAATCCTTTTATCCTGGTGTCATCCAATGCCATTACGGGATCTCCCTCATCTCCTCGGCCGCGTCCATCACAGCCTGAACGATCTTGTCATAACCGGTGCAGCGGCACAGGTTCCCCGCCAACCAGTAACGCACCTCGGTCTCGGTCGGGTTCGGGCTGCGCTCCAGCAGGTTCTTGGCGGCGACCAGAATACCGGGCGTGCAGATGCCGCACTGCAGGGCAGCATGCTCGATGAACTTTCTCTGCAGTGGATGCAGGGTTTCGCTGTCAGCCATTCCCTCGATGGTGCCGATTTCCGCGCCGTCCGCTTCCGCGCCGAGCACGAGGCAGGAACAGACGACCCGCCCGCCTAACGTGACGGAGCACGCGCCGCAGTCTCCCGTGCCACAGCCTTCCTTGGTGCCCGTAAGACCCAGTCGGTCACGCAGGACATCAAGAAGCGTCTCACGCGGGTCGCACAGGAATTCCACGGGATCGCCGTTGACGGTCGCGGTTACGTGAATCTGGGTCATTCCGAATCTCCCGCACGGTCGTAAGCAATCCTTGCCGCACGTCGCGCGAGCACACCCGCCACCTGAGTGCGGAACCTGATCGTACCCCGCTTGTCGTCGATCGGTTTGCAGGCGGCCCCGCAGGCGCTCGCCAAAGCGTCAAGCGCGGAATCCTCCAGCGAGGAGCCAATGATGGCCGCTCCGGCTTCCTCGATGAGAAGGGCGGCCGGTGCGACAGCACCAAGACTGACCCTCGCCGAAATAACCCGTTCACCGTCACGAACCAGACTGAGGCCACAGCCGACAACGGCGATGTCCATCTCGCTTCGCGGGGTGAAGCGAAGATAGGCGTCACCACCGCCCTTAGGGCACGGCGGCAGGATGACGGCGGCGATAAGTTCGCCTCTGCGCAGCGAGGTCTTCCCCGGTCCCGCCAGGACCTTCTCCACCGGAATCTCGCGTGTGCCCTCGGGGCCGACAATCTCCACCCTCGCGGACGCGGCGATCATCGCCGGAACCGAATCGGCCGCCGGTGACGCATTGCAGAGATTGCCCACCAGCGTTGCGCGACCCTGAATCTGGACCGAGCCGATCAGATCCATCGCCTCGACCACACCGCGCCAGTCTCGGGAAAGTTCACGATTCTCGGACATTGCGGCACCATACACCGCCGCACCGATGCGCCAGCCCCCATCGTCGGGCCGCGTGATCGAATTAGCGCCCCTTATACGTTTGATGTCGATCAGATCATCGGGCCTGACCGACTCTGATCGAAGCTGGACCAGAACATCGGTACCGCCCGCGAGAAATCGCGTAGTGCCCGTCGCTCTCGCCGCGATGGCCGATGCATCGTTGAAACTTTCTGGCGTATGATATCGCATCATTCCTCCAAAAACACCCGCGAAACCCTAAAGTCCCGCACGTCAGGGCAACCTGACCCGTATCGCGATTTCGCCAGCCCCGAACAGCCGCCAAATCGGCACCGTGGACGGTTCGTAACCCTTGAATATATAGGGCGTCAATCGGGAGTCACCGGACACCCGCGTGAAACCCTAACTTGATAGGGACACCGTGATCGCGCACTCGCACCATCAGCGCATCGGGTTGGTGGGTCCGTATGCGCATACGGCCAATCCAGTAACCGATATAGCGGATCCGAAACCGCGCTTCCAGCCCCTGAAATCACATATGTGGACGCAACATAGGACCACCTTGACGTCGGCCGGTTCAATTTGATCGGCGCGGTAAGGGAAATCGGTGCCAGCCAGCATAGTGCCGGATCCAATTGGGGGTCAGCTTGACCGCCCTATGTCGAGCCGTGACTTAATTCCCGTAATTTCCTCAAGCGCTTTGTGCAATCCCATCTCAAAGGCTGTGCGCTGAAACACATTATCTCGAATGTCAGGAGTGCTTTTTGCGAACCCGTTCATACCTTCGCCGTCGGCTTCGCCAGCCCGTCGCCCGGCGGCGGCTTTCCGCTGCTGGAGCTGTCGAGCCCGAGCCGGCGCTCCAGTTCCGCGATGCGCACGGACCGGGCCGCGACCGTCGCGCGGAAACCGGCGATCATCGCATCGCGTTCCGCGAGGGCCGCCGTCAGGCCGGAGACCCGGCTGGCCAATGACCCAGGATCGTCGATCGCTCCTGACACGGGATGCCTGCCTGCCCTGTCCGCTGCCTGTCACCGCGGCTTCAGCCGTCCTGGTTGGCGGGCTTGCGGGGGAAACGGCGCACATTGTCAAACGGAATACCGGCGGATAACAATTGTCGGCCGGGCAAGAACCTGAACAGTTACGAATCGAGAAGTTTGATGCCATCATCCAAAAGGAGGCGGCCTCAACCGGTTCATGAGATTGCACTGACATCGGGGCGGCAGCGCTATGTTCGTGTACGGACGGGTTATCTCAGCAAGGCAAGTGGCGCGGAACTGAAGGGAATTGATGATCCCGACGAGCGAAAGAGGCTACTTGAAAAGAGCATCCAGATCTCCGGCAGGGAGGATATCTCCGGCCAGGATATCCTGGTTCTGGATGATCTCCACCGTTCTGGCGCAACACTGAATGCCTGCTGCGAACTCCTCAGACGGCAGGCCAGGGTCAGGAAAGTGTGCGTCCTGACGATGACCGGGACACGGACCAACCGATGACGACCGTTTTTCTGTCTGGATCCCGCAGGATCAGCCGCCTGAGTGAGGCCGTGCGCACGCGCCTCCAGAACATTATCGACCAGGGGTTCCATGTGCTTGTCGGCGATGCGCATGGGGCGGACACGGCCATGCAGTCCTACCTCAATGAAAGGGGATACCGGAACGTCACCGTCTACTGTTCCGGGCAAACCTGCCGGAACAATGTCGGGTCATGGGTTACACGGAAAATCGATGTGGACCCGAAACTCAGGGGCCGCGCCTTCCATACAGAGAAAGACAGGGCCATGGCCGCACAGGCGGATTACGGCCTGGTTGTCTGGGATGGTCGCAGCCCGGGATCACTCAACAATGTGCGTGAGATGCTTCGAAATGGCAAGAGGGCGGCTGTCTATGTCGCACCGCGCAAGGGTTTTTTCGATGTGAGGGAGTTGGCTGACACCGATGTGTTACTGCGAACACGCGCACCGGCCCCCGAACGCCTCCGGTCAGGTCTTCCGCTCCTTGATGATGGGGCGGATCTACATGGAGAGGAAAGGCGACCAATGGCGGATTCAGGCCTCAAAGAGGACAATGCGCGGAAAATCGTTTCGATCGTTGCCTGCATACCACGCGGCGGAGCCATCACCTATGGAGACATTTCCGGCAGGGTATATGGTCATCGCCGCGCGGCGCCGTCCGTCGCGGCGGCGATCAGGAAGGCAACCCGCTCCCAACCCGACGTTTTCCCATGGTGGCGGGTTGTCAATCGCTACTGGAAGCCAACCCGGAAACCGCCCGGGGCCCGCGGGCGTCTTGCGGCGGAAGGGGTTTCCTTCACCGACGATGGCGCGGTGGAGCGGGCCTACCGGCACAGGGCCTGAATGCGGCAACGGGCATGTCCCGACAAAGGCTCAAAGCGCGAAATCCTCCCCCTGAAAGCGGACGCCTGAACCGCTCCTGCCGTCGGGAAAAGCCAAAGCGCCGGAAAGCCCGTCACATCGGCTCAGTGCGGGAAATCCTGTGGCTCTTCTGCTGGGATGAAACCAGATACGGGTGTCACCCTTTGCTGTTCCGGTGCCAGCCGAGAACCTTTCCAAGATGAAGACGGGCGCTGCCGCTCAGGCGCTGTATTCCGAGGCTGCGCGCGAGATCGGACTCCGGATCGTCGGAGTGCTGAATGTCGTCGCCCAGCCCATCGAGAACGGTGGCGATTTCAGCCCTCGGGATATCATCGGTGGCCGGCCGCCCGTCCAGGCCGCGGTAAGGAACTCTGTCCCTGTCGTCACCGACTTTCCGGACGAACTCGCGCCCAAACTCCCTGCGAACCGCGGTCCCATCCACTGCCCTGCGCACCCGCTTCAGTATCCTTCTCCCCGTTCGCCGCCAGCCATGGGCTCTCGCGATTTCGCGCACCAGAACATCCATGCTCATCGGGCCTTTCTCGCGGACAGTCGCTTCGATGATACCCCGCAAGGTGGGCAGATATCGTGTTTCGAAAAACCGATCGGGATCCGGCCGGTCCCTTCCGGCGGGCGTGACGACGATGTCATTCGCGCGAACGAGGGTATTCGGGAGCTTCGGCTTCGGTCCGCTCCTCCTCGTCGCTTTCCGTCTGGCACACGTCAGGAGACGGCAACGCGAGAGCTTTCTTCTCTGCCACCTCCGCCTTTCCCTAAATCCGAGACGCCAGCCGAAATTGACGGCAAAAGCCAATTTCAGTCAATTTATTGTCAGCCAACCGCTACCACCGTACAATATACAATGGAATGTGCGAGCCTCTGGGCGCGTGACGCGAACATGTGTCCGGCATCGCAGGGAAGGAATTCGATGGCCGACATGCCAGCCTATCCGACGCCGCGCGAAACACCGCGTTTTCCTGGACCCGATCCTGTGTATCGCCTCCCGGTTTCCCCGATTCCGCCGGGGTGCCGCAGCGTGCCGCAACGCAGCCCGCTGCGGCACCCCGGCGGAAAGACCTGGCTCGTTCCCCATATCCGTGCCTGGTTGCGAAAGGCCGGCGCTCCCAGCCTTCTCATCGAGCCCTTCGCGGGCGGCGGCATCGTGTCGCTGACCGCGGTGATGGAGGGCTTCGTCGACCGCTGCCTGATGATCGAGATCGATGCGGACGTAGCCGCCTTCTGGCAATCGGCACTGCGCCATGGCCCCGAACTATGCGCAAGGATCATAGACTTCCAGCCCACAAGAGAGGCGGTCTCCCATCTGGCGGAAACCAAACCGGAAACCCTGCTCGACCATGGTTTCCGGACGCTGGTCCTCAACCGCACCCGCCGCGGCGGAATCCTCGCGCCAGGGGCATCGCTGCCCCGTGTCGGCGAGAACGGGCGCGGGGTCACCTCGCGCTGGTATCCCGAAACACTGGTCGGTCGCATTCGCGCCATCGGTGAACACGCCGACCGGATCGCCTTCTGCACCGGAGATGGTGCCCGTATCCTGGAAGCCGTCGTCGCTGCCCGGATATCCGATGCCGCTATCTTCGTTGACCCACCCTATACCGCCCGGGGCAAGCGTGCCGGCAAGCGTCTCTACAAGCATAACGAGATCGACCATGCAGCGCTGTTCAGGATACTTGCCAACGGTAACGTGAGCTTCCTGATGACCTATGACCTCTCTCCCGAGGTGATCGATCTGATTTCGGTACATGGCTTTCATGCCGCGCAGGTGCTGATGAAAACGACCCATCATACAAAGCTGCCGGAACTGGTGATCACCCGCGACCGGACGTTCGGTACGTGACGCCGCGTTACGGTATAGCCGAGTGGCATGGCCACCCGTTCCTGTCCGCCGCTGCCGGGAGCTCGCCCGCACGGCATTGAACGAAACCAGAGCGGATCCGGTGCCACCCTGTCAGTTTCAAAGGGGTATCCAGCGCCGCGGCAAGCCCGGCGGCGTCTGTGCGCTCCAGCAATACGAGGCGGATGCCGACGGGCGCATCGCCGCACCCAGAGGCGCGCCGTTCGAGGTGGGCGGCCATTGGATCGAAGAGATCCGGGTAGACTACGGCTGAGTGCGGAATATCACTCCAAACCCACCGGACGCACCGTTCCCTGCCCCGCTGTCCAACTAACGGCCGTTTGCCGGACGCGCGATGAAGCCGTCCAGAAACCTTGTTTCTGATGGGATCCTGGACAGATTGATTGTTGGACAGGATTCTGGAAAGATGCCGTCACGACGCTAGGCTTGGAGATGATGATGGCGGAGACTGTCAGGACCCGGAACAGGATGGCAACCGCAGGCCATAGGCGCACTGGACAGGTTCCTGGAAACGCGACACACGTCCCCTGTCTCCACCGACCCGGAGTGCGGACAGGAGTAAGCCCCCGCGCGACGCAAGAGGGCCTGGAACCCCTCAAGACCCCCGCTTCAAACCTGGGTATCTTGCCGGTCACCGGATCGTTTCGTCCCGCTTTCGGGCTTGAAATCCCGATTTTCATGCCGAAAACCGCTCCAAAGACCCTTGAAGTGGTATTCTTCACTCAGCCGTAGTCTACCCGCCAGACAATGAATGCACTCCCAAAGGGAAGTATTTCCAGTGCTCGACTCTCTTGCAATCAAGGATTTCACTGTCTTTAGGGATACCAATCTGGAGTTTTCCAGAGGTCTCAACGTTATTGTTGGCGCGAATGGGGCAGGAAAGACCCACCTGCTCAAGCTCCCTTACGCTGTAATGGCAATGAGTGCCGAGGAATCGAGGAAACACAACGGGCCACCAACCAAGACACTGCTGCAGACCAGGATTGCGGAAAAGCTCAACAGCGTCTTCCGCCCGGAAGATCGCCTGGGGCGTCTCGTTCACCGTCAGAAAGGACGCGGAAGCTGTGAAGTGAACCTACGGTTCAGGCATCCTGAGTCAGGCCTGTCCTTTGCATTTTCCTCTCTCGCCAAATCCGAAGTCACTGTGAAGCGTGCACTCCCCGAATGGCAGACCAGGCCTCCGGTGTTCATTCCCACCCGGGAACTGCTCACCATTTATCCCGGATTTGTGGCGCTCTATGAAACACGCCATCTGGAATTCGACGAAACGTGGCGGGACACCTGTCTCCTGCTCGGCGCGCCGGCACTGAAGGGAAAGCGAGAGGAGACCATCGCACGTCTGATTGAACCCCTGGAGAACCAGCTCGGCGGGCGCGTGGTTCTTGACAGGAACGGTCGATTCTACCTGGTCCCGTTCAATGCGAGCAATTTGGAGATGTCGCTCGTCGCGGAAGGGTGGCGCAAGCTTTCCATGCTCGTGCAACTGATTTCCACCGGCTCCCTTCCTGACAGAGGATGCCTGTTCTGGGATGAGCCGGAAGCCAATCTCAATCCCCGGCTCATCCGTGAGGTCGCGCGGGCAATCCTGGGCATCTGCGAAGCGGGCATCCAGGTCATCTTGGCCACCCACAGCCTGTTTCTGCTCCGGGAATTCGGAATCCTGCTCAACCGTGAGTTCGACAGCGTTGACGACCGCTATTTTGCGCTCCACCGAAATGATGATGCCGTCGTTGTGTCTCAGGCCGGGGATATTGAGGATGTCGACCCCTTGCTCCTGCTGGATGAGGATCTGGGACAGTCGGACCGGTACGTTGAGAACTACATGTCGAGCGCGGAGACCGGCTGATGACAACAATCCAGGAAGGAAATCTCACCTTCCGTTTTCGACCTTCCTGTCAGGCCAGTCAGTATGATGAGTGGTCCTTCTATCGGAATCAATTCCAGCCCGTCGCAGGTGGGTGCAAGGCCATTGATATCCTATGCGTCGACGATGGTATATCCTGGCTCATTGAGGTGAAGGACTATCGGCACCACCCTCGCGTCAAGCCGACATGCATCGCTGGTGAACTGGCCATCAAGGTAAGGGATACATTGGCGGGCGTGGCGGCAGCGGCAAATGTGGCAGGCAATGCAAACGAACAGCGGCACGCCAAGGACTCCTTAAAGTCAAGGAAATGGCGGGTTATCCTTCACCTGGAACAACCTTCCACCAAATCGAGACTTCGACCAACGCCCATCGACCCCGCCTCGTTACTGCAAAAGCTCAGAACCAAGAAGCTGAAGGCGATCGATGCCCATCCCATCATCTGTGATCGGACCAATCCTCACGCATCCATTCCCTGGTCCGTTGAATGAAGCCCGAACTGCGGCAACCATTCATCGCGTTTTCCGGCCCTCATCAGCCTTTCCGCCGTTCCACATTGAAGTGCAACACCCGATGTGGGTGAATCATTGCCGGGGCAACGCATGACGTTGCGAATCGACCCGACGGCGGCGACAGTCCCGGTGCTGAAACTGGGAGATCGCGATGCCCGAGGGCCAGCACCACCTGACCCACCCCAGGAGATGCGAGATTCACGCCACGGGGAAAAGCGGGCTTTCGGACGCGGCGATCGCCCGTCGGCCTGGCTGGGACCGGACCACGGTGGCGCGGGGTGCGCCTGAACTCGGGAAAGCGCGGTTTTCCGCAGGTCAAGCGGCATAGTCCGGCGAGCGTTGTGTTGAGTCTTGGCCGAGGATGCGGGCTTTGCCGCCGCGATATATGGGAAAGCCAGCCACTTTCGGGTTTACCGAAACTACGGGAGCCGTCACGAAGCCAGAAGGCATGAGTCCGATCACTGCGATCTCGCGAGGATAAGCCGAGTTTCCCGCGCGGCCATATCGGTTCGGAATCGGTCAACCGCCGCCGAAAGTTCGGCCCGCATCGTTTTCATGCGTTCCTCCAGAACGGCGAGCCGCCGGTCGAGTTCGTCACTGTCCAGCGCATTGCCCGTCCTTGACGGATAGGCATGGCCGCCGATCCGGTCAAAACCCGGTCGACGACGCCAGCTTTCCGAAATTGAACTCCCTTTCAACATTCGATGTGTAGGCATATACGCTGGGGGCAGGCGCCTCCGCCTGAGACGGATACTGGCTGCGATCGGGGACGGAATGAAAAAAGACTCGGATATCAACCCGGTAACACCGGACAGTGACGGGGACGTCGAATTTGTAAGGGCTCTTGCCAAGATTCTTTCCGAAAGCGGCCTAGAGCGACTGGAAGTCGAGCGGTACCGGAAAGGCATGGAGAAGCTAAAGGTGCACATCAGCCGCAGCGCGCGCGCAACCTTCGCCACGCCAGAGGACACCCCCGCCACCGCTCCCGCCGCCAGCGTCCCTCATGTCGCGCCCCATGAACCCACGCCGCCCGACACCGCCAGCGAAGACCCGGCCAGGCTTCCCGGCGCGATTGTCTCACCTATGGTCGGCACCGTCTATCTGGCCCCAGAACCGGGAGCCCCGCCGTTCGTCAACCCGGGAGATAGCGTTACGGAAGGCCAGACATTGCTGATAATCGAGGCGATGAAGACCATGAACCAGATCCATGCGACCGCGTCTGGAGTGGTGAAACGTATTCTCGTCGAGGACGCCTCGCCGGTGGAATACGGTGCACCGCTGATGATCGTCGGGTAGATGGAATGATCGACAAGATACTGGTCGCCAATCGAGGTGAGATCGCGCTACGCGTCATCCGTGCCTGCCGGGACATGGGAATCAGGTCAGTCGCGGTCCACTCCACCGCCGATAGTGACGCGATGCATGTCCGCATGGCCGACGAAGCCATCTGTATCGGCCCGCCGCCCGCGATGGAAAGCTATCTGTCCATCCCGGCGATAATCTCGGCCTGCGACATAACAGGTGCCCAGGCGATACATCCCGGGTACGGTTTCCTGTCGGAGAACGCGAATTTCGTGCGGGTCGCCGAGGATCATTCGCTCACATTCATCGGCCCGGCCGCCGAACATATCCGTATCATGGGTGACAAGATCACCGCCAAGGAGACGATGGCCGACCTTGGAGTCCCGTGCGTACCCGGATCGAGCGGCGGAGTTCCCGACATCAATGCCGCCCGTGACATAGCCGACGGCATTGGCTTTCCCGTAATCATTAAAGCCACGGCAGGTGGCGGTGGACGCGGAATGAAGCTCGCGCATGACCGGAATGACCTTGAAGTCGCTTTCGGCACCGCCCGTGCGGAGGCAAAGGCCGCATTCGGCAATGACGAGGTCTACATCGAAAAATACCTCAGCAATCCCCGCCACATCGAAATTCAGGTCTTCGGCGACGGGAAAGGCAACGCGGTGCATCTGGGAGAACGCGACTGCTCGCTGCAGCGGCGCCACCAGAAGGTCCTCGAGGAAGCACCCGGTCCCACTATCAATGACAGAACCAGGGCGCGAATCGGCGGCATCTGTGCCGAGGCGGTGGCGAAGATCGGCTACATCGGTGCGGGGACCGTCGAGTTCCTATACGAAGACGGCGAGTTCTATTTCATCGAGATGAACACCCGCCTCCAGGTCGAGCATCCGGTGACTGAAGCGATCTTTGGCGTTGACCTCGTACGTGAACAGATACGTATCGCGTGCGGTTTTCCGATGTCCTTCGTACAGGAAGACTTGGAGATCAACGGTCATGCGATCGAAGTGCGCCTGAATGCCGAGAGACTGCCGCACTTCACGCCCTCACCGGGCCGGGTCACGCAATACCACGCTCCGGGCGGTCTCGGCGTCAGGATGGATTCGGCACTTTACGATGGCTATTCGATCCCGCCCTACTACGATTCCCTGATCGGCAAACTGATTGTGCACGGCGGCGACAGACATGAGGCGCTGGCCAGACTATCGCGAGCTCTTGGAGAACTGATCATCGACGGCATTGACACCACCGTGCCGCTCTTTGACCGGCTTGTGCGGGAGACCGATATTATGAGCGGGGATTATGACATCCATTGGCTGGAAAAGTGGCTGGCGTCCAGCGCGGACGACGCCTGAACGTATAGGAGGGCGCTCGACCCAGCAGCCATCGGCACCGGCAGGTCGAGGCGCGCCCCCGATGCGCGTGGGCAACCTCTTGACCGCTCCGGTCCATCGGGCATCGTTCGCATCTCGTGAATGCCCGAACACGCCTGTATACGCATGGGTCGAGGAGCGGACGCGCTTGCCGGGTCGAAACCCGGGACAGGCAATGCCCGCGGGTGACCGGTAGAGTGAAGATACAGCACAACAGAAGCGTGACCGTCGGACTCATGCTAAGGGCCTACGCCGCTGGCGTGTTTCCCATGGCCACATCCCGTGACGACCCATGGGTGCACTGGGTGGATCCACAGGAGCGCGGAATAATCCCCCTGTCCGGCTTCCACATATCCAGATCACTCAGACGCCGGTTGCGCAGATTGGACTACCGCATTGCCGTGAACGGAGATTTCGAAGGTGTCGTCAATGCCTGCGCCGACCGGGAGGAAACCTGGATCAACGATAGGATTCTCACCCTGTATCGGCAGATGCATCGCCGCGGTCATGCCCATTCACTTGAAGTCTGGAGAGAGAGCCGGCTGGCTGGCGGGGTGTATGGAGTTACGCTCGGTGGAGCGTTCTTCGGTGAAAGCATGTTCTCTCGCGTGACCGACGGTTCGAAAATCGCGCTCGCATATCTCGTCGATCATCTGAGGCGAACCGGCTTTCGGCTGTTTGACACCCAGTTTGTCACGTCGCATTTGGCGTCACTCGGCTGCATCGGCATCTCACGAGACGCCTATCACGCGCTTCTGCGCGACGCATTGCGGGACAATGCGAACTTTCTCTCGCAACCCGTGGAAATTGACCCCTATGAGCTTATACAGCGCAACACCCAGACATCGTAGCGGCGATGGTCCATGGCGTTCAGGGCGGGACTGGAGGCGATCATCCATCCTTCGAACAGCGGTGCGTCGCTGGCTTCATCGCGAATGACCATGTAAGCGTAGGCGTCCCCTGACGGATTGTCGACCGGATAACGGCATTCCCCGAGAGTCACCGCCAGAGGACCAAAACTACGGATTTCGCCATTGGATATCGTCATATCGGTCAACGCGCCGGAAACCCGATCAAGTCCGCGAAGCAACGCCCCCCCGGCGATCGCCGCGTCGGGCTGGGCCACTTCCTCGACCTCGCCGAGGTCGCCGCCCTCGATCAGATCATCCGCACCGGAAACGTTTTCCACGACAGGCCTGTCATCCGCACCGATTTCCGGCTGCTGCGCCAATGCCAGGAAAGGCACCGGGAAAGACGCCAGCATGGCCAGCCAAATCAGTACCATGCGGATCATTGGTCGCCAAATCCACCACCCACGAATTGAAGAAGCAACTGCACCAGACTCATGGAACTCTGCGTGTCCTCGATCTCGGCACCGGGCTCAAGATCGAACGGCGATCCACCCGGGAGCAGTTCGATAAATGATCCGCCGAGCAGGCCTTCGGAGGAAATCAGTGCGGAAGTATCGTCCGGCAGCCGAAACTCATCGTCTACGGTCAATGTGGCATCCGCACGGAAGGTCTCGGAGTTCAGTTTGAGTGCGGTCACGATGCCCACCTTGACACCACTCATCCGCACGTCGGTGCCGACGGAGATTCCCTCAGCGGTGGCAAATGACGCGGTGTAGGTGCTGCTGTCCCCGGAGGTTCCGCCACCGACGGTCTGCGCGGCGTAAATGAAGAAGCCCGCCGCAACCGCCAGAACCCCGGCACCTACCAGTACTTCCGTCGCCTGGTTCGCCATGCTATTCGGGCTCCCATGCTTCATAGTCGCGACGCGACTTTGGTTCACCCCTGCGGATCGATCCGGGCGGCGCATAGGCCAGCGCGGTACCGGTCAGGTTTCGCTGATGCGGCTTCTCCCATGCCTTTCTGGGAAGCGGCGCTTCGGTCGGCAGCTCATCGTAAGTGTGATGTAGCCAACCGTGCCAGTCAGGCCCGATCCGACTTGCCTCCGCCTCACCATTATAGATCACCCAACGGCGTCTGCCATCCCGAGACCTGTAGAACACGTTACCCTGATCGTCTTTCCCGACGACCGTACCATTCAGCCATGTGTGGATCTGGGTGTTCAGGGTCTGACCCTCCCACCAGATGAATGGCCGCAGAACCGCTTTGAGAATGCTCATTGGCGCCTCATCAATTCCCGCATCCCATATGAACCATGTATCCCGCGACGTCCAGAGCCATAGCCCCGGTACCGCACCGACAAGACATTGGAATATCGTATGCCCGGTGAACGCGACCTCCTTCGAAGCCGTTGATGACCGTAGCGGAAATGCCGTGCGAAGTCCAACATGGTCACACCGTCGGCACCCGGTCATTTCGCTCATCACCGGATAACGAAGGGGTGGTAGATGCGCCGATCCCGCCCGATGAACGGCGCGTTTGACGCGCCGCCCAAAGGGTCAGGGCAGGGCATTGGCGATTCGGGGGGGCTATCGCGCCGGCATTTCCACGGAAACGGTTCGGGCGCGACACGAACCCGAATATGGCACCTTGGTCGCTCCCGGACGTCAGGCGCACATGGGATCCGTCCCTGAAGGGGACTGGAGCGCAATGTCACCGGACAGCCTTACCCGGGGACTGGATCGGTATCCCCCGCGAAACTCCGTGTCGCGCACCTCAGAACCCGACCTCCCGACACCGGTCTAACCGCCAATAGCCACCGTCACGCGGGAATGCCCACATCGGAAATTCCCTGTCTCCCTCAGGCTTGCCCGTCCGGATGCCAGGCCAGATCGAGAGAGACCCGCCGCACGGCGTCCCTTACGACTTCCGCCCCACATGACAGCGGTCGCGGGATTTCAGCCCAACCGGAACGATCACGCGCTGCTCGCCTCTTCGCTATGGCGGTCGGAGTAGATCATCAGAGGCGCCGCGTCAGAGTTCACGGCCTCTTCGTTCACGACCACCTCCTCCACTGAATGCATTCCCGGAAGATCGAACATCGTATCAAGAAGGATGTCCTCCATGATCGATCTAAGTCCACGAGCGCCGGTCTTGCGAACGATGGCACGTTTCGCTATCGCCTTCTGCGCACCTTCGGTGAATGTCAGTCGCGTGTTTTCAAGCTCGAACATCCTCTGGTACTGCTTTACCAGCGCGTTCTTGGGTTGGGTCAGGATCGTCACCAGGGCATCCTCGCCAAGATCCTTAAGTGTCGCAACCACGGGCAGCCGCCCGACAAATTCGGGAATCAGGCCGAATTTCAGGAGATCCTCCGGCTCCAGCTCAGCGAACATTTCGCCTATGGCCCGTTTCTCCTCTCCCTTGACGTCAGCACCGAACCCGATCGCCGAACCTCGCCCGCGCTGCGAGATTATCTTCTCAAGACCAGCGAACGCGCCGCCGCAGATGAACAGGATGTTTGTCGTGTCAACCTGCAGGAATTCCTGCTGTGGATGCTTGCGACCGCCCTGTGGCGGAACCGAAGCTATTGTGCCTTCCATGATCTTCAGAAGGGCCTGCTGCACACCCTCCCCGCTCACGTCACGGGTGATCGAGGGATTCTCCGACTTTCGGGTGATCTTGTCGACTTCGTCGATGTAGACGATGCCGCGCTGGGCGCGCTCAACATTGTACTCGCTTGCCTGGAGCAGCTTTAGGATTATGTTCTCGACGTCCTCGCCGACATATCCCGCCTCCGTCAGGGTGGTCGCATCCGCCATCGTGAACGGTACATCGAGGATCCGCGCCAGCGTCTGAGCCAGCAGGGTCTTTCCGCAGCCTGTCGGGCCGATAAGAAGTATGTTGGACTTCGCGAGCTCGATGTCCCCTGTCCTCCCGGCATTACCCAGGCGTTTGTAGTGGTTATAGACCGCCACCGACAGCACCCGCTTGGCGTGCTCCTGACCGATCACGTAGTCATCCAGCACCTCACAGATCTCGGTTGGCGTCGGCACGCCATCCGCAGCCTTTAGGCCAACCGTTTTGGTCTCCTCGCGTATGATGTCCGTGCACAGCTCGATACACTCGTCGCAGATATAGACATTCGGTCCCGCGATCAGTTTGCGGACCTCATGCTGACTCTTGCCGCAAAACGAGCAGTGGAGGGTATCCTTGTCGTCACCACCGGAAGATCTTGCCATTCTCAATCCTCTTGGAGCCTAAAGTCCGTTTCGGGTCACGGAACCCGCTGGTCGCTGCCACATGGTTTTCATACGCCATGGCCGCATCGCGTGCACCGATGTCAGCGACCGGGCGGCGACGTTCGCTACTCATCGTCATCCCTCGCGCGATGCGCGACGATCTCGTCGAGGTGCCCCCAGTCGAGAGCCTCCTGAGGTGACATGAACTTGTCGCGCTCCAGGGCTTTCTCGACATTCCTGACGGTTTGACCTGAGTGTTTCGCGTAGATTTCGTTAAGGCGCCGTTTGAGTTTCAGCGTCTCTTCCGCGTGGATCGCGATGTCGGTCGCCTGACCCTGATAGCCACCGGAAGGCTGGTGAACCATGATCCGTGAATTCGGTAGCGCGTAGCGCAGTCCCTTTTCGCCCGCACAGGCCAGAAGTGAGCCCATCGAGGCTGCCTGGCCAACGATGAGCGTCGAAACTTTCGGCCGCACATACTGCATGGTGTCGTAGATGGACAGCCCTGACGTCACCACGCCACCCGGGCTATTGATGTACATCGCTATTTCTTTTTTCGGATTCTCGGACTCCAGGAACAGGAGCTGCGCGACCACAAGGCTTGCCGTGAGGTCGTGGATCGGCCCATTCACGAAGATGATCCGTTCTTTAAGCAGTCGGGAGAAGATGTCGTACGCCCGCTCACCCCTGCTCGTCTGCTCGACGACCATCGGAACCAGATCGTTCATGTAATGCCTGGGCCACTCAAATGGATCTGTCATTCACCTGCCTCCTGCGCCCATATGCCGGAAGTGTACCGGTCGGTTGGCGGAGTCATATTCCGGCTATCCGCGGTCTGCAAGCGTTGTGGCATCGTCAGCGTTGAGGTCCCCAATAATACGCGTCCGACCCAAGGTCGGAATTCAGGCATTCTGCAGGCATGGTGGCTTTCCGGGTTCCCTGTCAAGGGCATATGTGTCTTTCCTCTTCACCGCGAGGCGGCCTGCGGGCCACTTCTCTTCCTCGCCGGAGCGGCCAGACCAGTCCTGTTTTACGTTGAGAACTATTCTCTGAATGAAAAGAACAGTTTCGAAATAAGCCACGAGGTGGCTGCGTACTGCCCTAGCCAGCGAAAATAAGGATCTGGCTGGGGATATCGGAGGGTGTGCTGGAGAGCGCGCCAAGGTGTGGGGCAACTCAGGCGGCCAAGCGGGTTGCGGGGCCTTGGTGTCATGCCGGATTTGTGCCGCCGCCATTCTCTCGAATTAAGGGACGGAACCGAAGCGGCCTTCGTTCAAGTCCAACTTAATTATCGAGAAGCCGTAATGTCTTGGTTGGAAACACGCCGTAGTTGGTTTCATTTGAAGGAGAAAACCAAACGCATTGGGCGAGTTGAACATCAGTAGGGCTTTCTTGATTAATTTCCAATACCGTCATTGACGGCCCTCCGGATTTCAGTCTGACGACTGACCCGACAGAAATACTATCGTCCGCCACTTGATACCTCCGCTTCACTCACCTTCGGGACGATCCTTATCTCAAAATCAAATGAACTGAGGCTTAGGAGAAGCGGGACCAATACTGCAAGTAAGGCAAATCCGCCCAATGCATAACTCGCTTTCTTTTCCAAAGACCGTATCCGTATTCTTAAACCCTCAGTATCATCCTTCAGGGAATCCAATTTGTCGTGGACTCCCTTTAAGCTAAACATAACCCAATCAGTCGGCGAGGCGACTGGTTGCCTTTGCGGCACGGTTTTGGGGGGCTGTTTAGCAACCATCATACACGCTGCTTAGCGTTTATCCATTCCCACAAGTGCGGCGTATATACTCCCCAGTAATTATAAACGGGGACAATGATACCGGACGTTCTTCGAGTTTTCTGGTTGTTTCCAAAACCGATTTTCTCGCCAACCTCCTGTGTTGTTTCCGTTTCGCTAAAAATAAAGAATACACCGTTTCCCGCATCGTAGTATGAATCAGCATCATAATACGTACTGATATTGCTTCTCATCGTCAAAACATCATTCAGGCCGAAAACGGCGTAGACGGACATTGGACTGCGCCTTTTATCACTCTCATGTCGAACTAAATATCCTAGCTGGTCGATACAACCCTAAATCCGCATCCGACTGGAAGCCGGAGGCTTCGAACCAACGCGTGGAAAGTCAAAGGCATACATTGTCAATGGTGGCCAGGTTGCATCCGCAGCCCTTGACATCATCACACAATTCAATTGTCCCCCATGTTGCGGCGCTCTCCCTGACGACAGCCGCGTGGAGAAACACCGGGGCCTCCGGTATGCGTGGCACCCAAGGCTCCGGCCGCAGGCGACCGGTGCCCTCGCGAGGAAAATGTCGACTTTCCATGAAGGATCACGACCCATGACCCGTCAGTCTTTGCCCATTGGTATCCAGGACTTCGCGACCATCCGGAGCGGGGGCTTCTACTATGTCGACAAGACACCGCTCATCCGGCATCTGGTGGACGAGGGCCGCCATTACTTCCTCTCGCGACCGCGCCGGTTCGGCAAGAGTCTGCTGGTGGACACGCTCAGGGCGCTGTTCACGGGGCAGGAGGAACTGTTCCGGGACCTGGCCATCCATGATCACTGGGACTGGTCGGTCACCCATCCCGTGGTGCGCCTGAGCTTTGGCGGAAAGTACAGCACGCCCACGGAGATCGAAGGGGACGTTCTTGAGCAACTGGAGGCTGTCGAGGACAGGTATGGCCTCACACCCGCGCAGGCCTCCAATACCGGCCCGCTGCGGCTGCGCAACTTTTTACGGCGCGTTCACCAAAAAACCGGGCAGCAGGTGGTGGTCCTCGTCGATGAATATGACAAGCCCATCCTTGATACGCTCCACGATCCCGACCGGGCCCGGGCCAACCGTGAGTACCTGCGCGGTGTCTACGGCATCATCAAGGACAGCGCGGAGCATGTCCGCTTCGTCTTCGTCACGGGCGTGAGCCTGTTCTCGAAGGTCAGCCTGTTCCCGGATCTCAACAACCTCGAGGACATCAGCCTGGATCCCCGCTTTGCCACGCTCTGTGGCTACACCGACGCGGATCTCGACACCGTGTTCGCGCCCGAACTGGACGGGCTGGACCGGGATGAGATCCGCACCTGGTACAACGGCTACAGCTGGCGGGGTGCGGAGCGCCTCTACAATCCCTTCGACGTGCTGCTGCTGCTGCGGAAGCGGGAGTTTGAACCCTACTGGTTCGAGACCGGTTCGCCGCGTTTCCTGTTCGAGACCCTCAAGGCCAAGTCGATCAGCCCGATGGAACTGGAGAACCGGACAGTGGACCGGCCCCTGATCTCAAGATTTGATGTCAATGATATTGAGGCCGAGGCCCTGCTG
Source organism: Paracoccaceae bacterium (assembly GCA_965221405.1). Classification (GTDB taxonomy): domain Bacteria; phylum Pseudomonadota; class Alphaproteobacteria; order Rhodobacterales; family Rhodobacteraceae; genus JAPOUP01. The sequence continues at coordinate 781,308 of CBDCSE010000002.1, forward strand.
TTCCAGACGGGCTATCTGACCATCACAGACGAGAGACGGGATCATCTCGACACACTCTATCAACTCGACTACCCCAATCAGGAAGTCCGGATCAGCCTCAACCGGGGCCTGCTGCGGTATCTGGGCAAGACGGTCGCGGAAGCCGCGGGACAGGGACGCAATCTCTGTACCCTTCTCGAGGCCAACGACTTCGCCGGCTTCACGGAGACGCTCAAGGCCTACCTCGCCAGTATTCCCTATGTGTGGCACGCCACGGGGGATCTCGCGCGCTACGAGGCGTGGTACGCCAGCCTGCTGCATATGTGTTTCCGCGCCATCGGGGTCGATGTGCGCAGTGAGGCGGCCACCAGCCAAGGACGAGCCGACATGGTGGTCCATCTCGGGGAGCAGGTGTTCATCCTCGAGTTCAAGATGGCGGACAAACCCGACGATACCCAGACGGCGCTCGACGCCGCCTTCACCCAGATGCGGGCGCGGGGGTATGCCGACACATACCGCGGCCAGCCCGTCCATCTGGTCGCCATCGCCTGCGGGCGCGACGCGCGCAACCTGCTGGAGGTCCGGGCGGAGCCGACCGCCACCGACTGATGGTATGGGCCGAGCCCGTTGGTTCTGGAGCCCAACGACTCCGGCACGGACGGTGGGTTCACGGCGCTCCGTGAAACCTGTCCCTCCCGCAAACGGCGCCGCGGACGCTTGCGCAGCCGCACCGCCGGCCACTCCCACCCCGTCCATCCAGCTGATCACCGCCCGCACTTCCAACCCGCAGCCGGAATTGGCCCAGACTGACCCGCCTGTTGGCCCGGCAAGGGACACGGTCTTGCCATCAAAGTGGACCTGCCACCGGCTGGGATGGATCGTGAGGACTGTCAGCGCTCCGCAAGCCACACGGGCAGCCCAGGTTGATCGTTTGATGTTTGGGGCTGATCCAGAAACATTCGCGGCTTCTCGCGGTCCTGGAGACACTGGACAACGGCAAACCAATCCGTGAAAGCCGCGATATCGACATCCCGCTGGTCGCCCGCCATTTCCAGTTTCACACGGGCATGGCCCAGCTTCAGGAGCGGGAACTGCCGGATCGGGAACCGTTCGGAGTCTGCGGCCAGATCATTCCATGGAACTTTCCGCTGTTGATGCTTGCCTGGAAAGTCGCTCCCGCGATCGCAATGGGCAATACGGTAGTCCTGAAACCCGCCGAGTGCACCTCCCTGTCCGCCCTGCTGTTCGCCGATCTGTGTCACCAAGCGGGGATCCCCAAGGGCGTCATCAACATAGTCACCGGAGATGGCCTGGTCGGCGACATGATTGTCCGTCACCCCGGCATCGACAAGATCGCGTTCACCGGCTCGACGGAGGTCGGTCGGCGCATTCGTGAGGCAACCGCGGGCAGCGGAAAGGGGCTGACGCTCGAGCTCGGCGGCAAGTCCCCATACATCGTATTTGACGACGCCGATATCGACAGCGCCATCGAAGGCTTGGTGGACGCCATCTGGTTCAACCAGGGACAGGTCTGCTGCGCCGGCTCACGGCTTCTGTTGCAGGAGAGCATTTCCGGGCGGTTTCACCAAAAACTGAAACGTCGCATGGCCAAACTGCGCGTAGGCAATCCATTGGACAAATGCGTCGATATCGGCGCAATGGTGGACCCCGAGCAGCTACGGCACGTCTGCGACCTGCTGGAGAACAGCGGCGGCGAAGTCTTCCAGCCAGCAACACCCCTTCCTGACGGCGGCTGTTACTTCCCGCCCACGCTGGTCACCGGGCTAAGCCAGTCGGATCGGCTGATGCAGGAGGAGATATTCGGACCGGTCCTCGTCTCAATAACCTTCCGCACCCACGGCGAAGCGGTGCGGCTCGCCAACAACACCCGTTACGGCCTTGCGGCGAGCATATGGTCCGAGAACGCCAATCTGGCGCTCGATGTGGCGCCAAGGATCGCCGCTGGTGTTGTCTGGATCAACGCCAGCAATCTCTTCGACGCGGCCGCCGGATTCGGTGGGGTTCGCGAGAGCGGGTTCGGGCGTGAGGGTGGTTGGGAAGGCCTGTCCGCATATACCAGGCCGAGGCGGCGAACGAAACCATTGAAACGGCTTGGACCTTTCGGTAAAGGCGGGTCCGTCCGGTCCGATCGAATTGACCGCACGGCAAAGATGTATATCGGCGGCAGGCAGGTGAGACCCGATAGCGGGTACTCTTCAGCCGTTCATTCCCCGAGAGGCCGACTCATCAGCCATGTCGGTGCAGCCAACCGCAAGGATATCCGTAATGCGGTTGAGGCGGCAGGGAAGGCATCTGCCTGGTCGAGGTCGACAGGGCACTCCAGGGCGCAGATACTGTTTTTCGTGGCGGAGAACCTTTCGGCACGGGCGGATGAGTTCACCAACCGGATCCGAGGACTTACCGGCGTGGCGGAACACACCGCCCGAGCCGAGATCAACGCCGCCGTGGCACGGTTATTCACATATGCCGCATGGTCCGACAAGTTCGACGGAGCCGCGAGAGGCGTCCCACTCCGGGGTATCGTTCTGTCGATGAGGGAGCCGATCGGAATCATCGGTGCGTTCTGCCCGGATGAAATGCCCCTTCTCGGAATAGTCAGTGTCATGGCTTCCGCCATATCCATGGGAAACCGCTGCGTGCTCGTCGCATCGGAACCGTTTCCGCTGGTCGCGACCGATTTCTATCAGGTTCTGGGGACATCGGACATTCCGGACGGTGTCGTCAACATTCTGACCGGAAGCCACTCCGAGCTCGCGCCGCATCTTGCCGGACACGCCGATGTCGACGCGGTCTGGAGCTTTTCATCAACGGAGCTCTCGACCATTGTCGAAAGGGAGGCGGCGACCAATCTCAAGCGGACATGGGTAAACGACGGGCGGTCGCGAGACTGGACGGGAGCGGACGGCGAGGGCCAGGAGTTTCTTTCCGCCGCAACGGAAACCAAGTCGGTCTGGATACCTTACGGCGAATGAGGTGCCGTGGACGCTCAAGGCGGGTGCGCCACACGACCCCCGCGCCGTGAACGGCAGGGCGGTCTCTCCCGGAGTTGAAAGGTCCGCGGCAACTATCGATGCCGCACTCATTTTGCGGGAATCCAGCGCAGCAGCTCCTCTGCGGCATTCACCGGAAACAGCTTACCTTCGGCAACAAGATCTCCCAGGTCAGTCATGCGCTGGCGAACCGCACGGTCAGCGGTGATCCGCTCCACCAAGCCACGGTGGATCTCGCTCTCGAACCACCGCCGTGCCTGAGCGGCGCGACGTCGGCGCCAGTGACCGTGTCGGCGTCGCCATTCGTCAAGTGCGCGAATCTGGGACCAGACTTCCGGCAGGCCCTCTCCGTTGAGCGCCGATGCGGTCATGACCTTCGGGAATCCTTCAGGATCTTGCTGACGCGAACGCAGATGGCGCAGGGCCTGAGCGTACTCCGCGCACGTTCCCATGGCAGAGCGTTTGAGGTTTCCGTCCGCCTTGTTGACGAGAATGAGGTCGGCGATTTCCATGATGCCACGCTTGATTCCCTGAAGTTCGTCGCCGGCGGCGGGAGCGATGAGCAGGACAAAGAGATCGGACATCTCCGCCACGAGTGTTTCGGACTGGCCGACGCCAACCGTCTCGACCAGCACCGCATCGAAACCGGCGGCTTCGCAGAGAGCCGTCGCCTCATAGGTGCGCCGCGCCACTCCGCCCAGCCGGGTCTGACTTGGTGAAGGGCGAATGAAAGCTTTCGGGTGACGGCTCAAACGCTCCATCCGGGTCTTGTCTCCGAGAATCGAACCGCCCGAGCGCGCTGAACTGGGATCCACCGCCAGCACCGCCACGCGGAGCCCCTCTTCGGCGAGCATAATCCCGAGCGCTTCCACAAAGGTCGATTTGCCGACTCCCGGCGCCCCGGAGAGCCCTATGCGCATGGCTTCCCGGCTTGGTGGTGCCAGCTGCTCCAGCAGTGACAGCGCCTTCTCCCTGTGGTCGGCCCGGCCGCTCTCCACCAGCGTTATGGCCTGCGCCAAAGCTCGCCTTTCCCCGGACAGGACACGCCGGGCAAGGTCCGGACCATACGACTCGACCATGTCTCAAAATCCCATCCCGCCGACACCGCCGACAGAACCGCGGACCGCCGCTCCGTCGGGCATGGGCGATCCTGCAACCGTCCGGCCAGAATGGCCAGAGGCAGTTTCAGCCGACAGCCGGAGTGAAGCATTAGCGCATAAACCGGACTATGCCGAAAGCTTCACAATACCAAACTTGCATTCGGTTTGAAGAAAGCGCGTTTTTCCTACCATGGATACGCAACGAGGCCAAAAGCTAAACCGCCTCCAGCACCTTCTTGAACGCTGCGACAGCGTTAAGGTCAACAGACTGTTCCTGTGGCTGGCTGATCGACATCGGCAGCGGCAAACGGATGATCGTGAAGGGCGCAAGGCTCGATTCGAAGCACCAGATCACCGTGCTGAAGGCTCTCGGTGGCGATCTCTGAGATCTATCGGAAGCATGTAGCGCCACTCGTCCAGGCCCTTCCCCATATCGCGGAGGAACCAGACTTCGCGCTGAAGGGTGACACTGCGATCAACCTGTTCGTGCGCGACGTACCGCGGCTCTCTGTCGATATCGACCTGACCATACCTGCCGATCAAAGATCAAGGGACTTCGCTCGCCGGGATCGACGCGGCCATTCAACGCTTGGCTACACGCCTCCACGCGTTCCCCGAGCGCGAGTTACAATGGGCCGACTGCGCCCCAAGGGCGTCGCGACAAAACTTGTGCTGCGGGTCGGCGCGGCTCAGATTTAGATTGAGGTCACGCCGGAGCTTCGTGGCTGCGTATACGAGCCCAATTTGATGGCGACGGCTTACGAGCCGGCAGCGTCGTCCGGCGGGTCTGAAGGGCGCATTTCGACCTGCCAGGCGTCGACCATGCAGTCTCCCGGGCCGACGATGGCGGACATTTCCAGGGCGCCGACCAACGCCTCGGCACCGCTGGTCTCGACCGTGACGGAACCTTTTTTCCGCGCATGGTACCGAAAGGGCAGCGAGAGCCGCAGCGCCTTGTCCCGCATGAAGGTCTCGAATGCCTGTGTGAACTCGCCCTCGAAGACCATGCGGGCATGGACGTGGCGGTGACCGCCACGTCCGAACTCGCCGGATTCCTGCATCGCGGCCCGCGCTTACTGCGGAAGCGTTCCGTCAGCGGTGCTGACGAGCCAGTTCATCCCGAAGATCTCGGAATCGGGCAAGACCTCGCCTGCGGCCACCCGCTCCCTACCCGACTGATCCACGATGGGCCCGGTGAAGGCGTGATCGGTGCCCTCGATGAAAGCCGCTTCCTTGGACCTTATCATGCCGAGCTGCTCCTCGGACAGGGTGTCGCTCCACGCCACGACCCTGACCATGCCGCTGGCCAGACCGCCGCGTTCGTCGGCTCCGGCGAAGGAACCGTCGAGCTTCCTGCCGACTTCGCGGACAAAGTAGGCGGTCCAGTCATTCGTGACGGAGGCGAGAAGCCAGGTCGGGGCGTATTCGCTCATGTCAGAGCCGGTGTTGACAACCCAGACACCCTCGTTCTCCGCCACCGTGACAACCGACGGGGTGTCCTGATGCAACGAAAAGAGCACATCGGCTCCCTGGCTGATCAGCGCGCGGGCGGCCTCCTGGGCCTTGGGCGGGTCGAACCACGTGTTGATCCAGACCACCTTGACCTGCGCATCGGAGTTGACCGACTGGGCGGCGAGCGTGATCGCGTTGACCTCGGCCACAAGCTCGGGGATCGGGAAGGCACCGACGAGACCGATCACATTGCTCTCGGTCTTCATGCCCGCAGCCATGCCGCCAAGGTAGAAGCCTTCGTAGTTCCGGGCCGTGAACGTGCCGAAGTTGTCTGTCTGTTTGAAGCCGGAGGCATGGATCATCCCGATCTGCGGGTTGGCGCGGCCGAGCTTGATGCCGTCATTCATGTAGCCGAAGGATCCCAGCATCAGGAATTCGGCGCCGTCGGAAACCATCTGGTTCATCACGCGGGCCGCGTCAGGGCCCTCCGACACGCTGTCGACCACGACCGATGCGACACGGTCGCCATAGGCCGCTTCCACCGCCTCCCGACCCAGATCGAGCTGCTTGGCCCAGCCCACGTCGGCGACGGGGGCGGGGTAGATGTAACCCACGGTCAGTTCTTCCGCCGCTGCCGTCGCGCCAAGCGACATGGCGGCGAGCGTTGCGAATATGGTCTTCATCATCAGTTTTCCTTTCTGCTGTCATCTGGTTGGAAGATAGGGTGCGCCGAGCGAGACCGGGGCGTTGAGCCAAGTCAGTCTCGGATTCATCGACAGGAGCGCGATGGCGACGATCGTCACGATGTAGGGAATGGCGGTGAGAAGCTGCGAGGGGATCGCAACTCCGGTGGTCTGCACCAGAAGCCCGCCGAGCGTGGCAAGGCCGAAAAGATAGGCGCCCACGGCGATCCGGCCCGCGCGCCAGGTGCCGAAGACGACAAGCGCAACCACGATCCAGCCGCGTCCGGCGATGATGCCGTCGGCCCAGAGTGTCGCGGAAACCACCGAGATGAAACCGCCCGCCACCCCAGCGCAAAAGCCGCCATAAAGCGTGGCGCAATAACGCACGGTACGCACCTTGATACCGATGGAGTTCGCCGCATCGGGATCCTCTCCGACCGAGCGCAGGAGAAGGCCCGGCCGAGTGCGTGCGAGAACAAGCCATGTCAAGATGGCCAAGACGGGCGCGAGATAGACCACAGGCACATGATCGAAGAGGCCTTCACCGAGAACCGGCACATCGAAGAGGCCCGGAAGCGGCGCACGCGGCATGGGCGGCACGGTCTGGGCCTCGAACGGGTCGCCCAGCAGCCCGGCAAGACCGATCCCGAGAATACCCACGGCGAGCCCGGCGGCCACCTGGTTGCCGAGCGCGACGATCACCACGAACGCGAAAACTGCCGAAAGCGCCATGGCGGCAAGGCCACCGGCGGCGAGGGCGGCCCAGTAGGATCCGTTCCAGGTCACGACCATGAAGGCAACGATTGCGCCAAGGGCCATCATGCCCTCGATCGAGAGATTGAGGACACCGGCCTTTTCGACGACGAGTTCGCCAAGGGCGGCAATCAGGATTGGGGTGCCCGCCAAGAGCGTGCCGCTCATGAGGAAGACCAGGGTTTCGTTCATGCCGCGCTCCGGGCCCTTCGCCACGTCAGGCGAAAGTCGGTGAACACGCGGCACGCCACGTAGGTGGTGAGCAGTATGCCCTGTAGAAGTAGGTTCACGGAATGGGGTACGTTGGCAGCCGTCTGCGCGATGTCGCCACCCACATAGACCACCGCCATGAAAAACGAGGCCGCAAGAATGCCCAGAGGCCTGAGCCCGCCGAGAAAGGCCACGATGATGGCGGCAAAGCCGTAGCCCGGCGTGACAACGCGCTGCAACTGTCCAAGGGGGCCGGCTACCTCGAAGACACCGGCAAGCCCGGCCGCCCCTCCCCCGACGAGAAGCGCGAGCCAGACCGCGCGGCGCTCGGAAAAGCCGGCATATTGCGCGGCCCCGGGCGCCAGCCCGCCGACCCTCAACTTGAAGCCCGCGAAGCTGCGCTGTGTCAGCGTCCACGCGAACAGCGTCGCGACAATGCCGACGAATAGCGAGACATTGGCCCGTGTGCCGCCCAGGAGCGTGGGCAGCATCGCCACGTCGGGAAACAGGGCGGACTGCGGAAAGTTGAAGCCGAAGGGGTCGCGCATGGGCCCCGAGACGAGGTAGTACAGGAGTTGCAGCGCAATGGAATTGAGCATCAGCGTCACAAGGATCTCGTTGGCGTTCAGGCTTGCGCGAAGAAAGGCGGCAATGGCGGCCCAGGCCATGCCAAAGCCCATGCCTATGAAGGCCATGCCGATGATCATGAAGGGATTTGAGCTCTCGTTAAACAGAACCGGAAGAAGGCTGCCGCCGATGGCGCCAAGGATCAGCTGGCCTTCGGCGCCGATGTTCCAGATCCGAGCGCGGAACCCGATGGCGAGGGCCTGCGCGATCAGGAGAAGCGGCGCCATTTTCAGGAGCACCTCGCCAATGTTGAAACGCGACGCGAAGGGAGACAGGTAGAAGTAGTAGAGCGCATCGGTGACCGGTACGCCAAGCGACGTTAGGACGGCCGCGCTAGCAACGACCGTGGCGATGACGGCGAGAAGGGGCGGCACGAGGGCGAGGGCGCCAGGCGACGAGGTACGCTGCTCGATCCATACGGGAAAAGTCATGAGACGGCCACCGTCGCGTCATCGACGAACGTGCCCGACATGTAGGATCCGATCAGGTCGTCACGAGCCTCCACCCTGGGGATCGACGGCGACAGGCGGCCCCGGAACAGCACGTGGATACGGTCGGAAATGTCGAGCAAGTCTTCAAGCTCATCACTCAGCACGAGAATGCCCGCGCCTTCGCCACGCAAGTCCACCAGCCTTTGCAATATCGCCTGCGCAGCACCGACATCGACGCCCCAGGTGGGCTGTGCGGCGATGAAAAGCGCGGGCTTGAGGGAAAGTTCGCGGCCAACGATGAATTTCTGAAGATTGCCGCCGGAGAGCGAGCGCGCCTCGGCCTCCGGGCCCGCGCAGCGAACATCCATGTCCGAAATGCAGGCCTCGGAAAACGCCCGGGCGGCCTTCTTGCGCACCATCCCGCATGCGACGAGCCCCCTGCGGTGTCCAGTGAGCAGCGCGTTCTCGGCGAGGCTCAGCTCGGGAACGGCACCGCGCGCCTGCCTGTCCTCGGGCACGTAGGCGAGGCCGAGGGCACGGCGCTCGTCGGCATTCTTCCGGCTCACGTCCCGGCCGTTCAGGAGAATCTCGCCAGCGGCGGCGCCGTGCAGGAACGCCTCGCCTGACAGGGCGGACGCAAAAAGCTGCTGGCCATTGCCGGAAATTCCCGCAATGCCGACGATCTCGCCGCCGTAAACGTCAAGCGAGACATCCTTGAGCGCGATGCCGAGGGGGTTGTCGTCGGGCATCGAAAGGTTGGTGACGCGCAGGACGGGCGCAGCGCTGAGCGCCGCGACGTCGCGGCGCGGATGCGGGATGTCGCGCCCGATCATCAGGGTCGCGAGCGCCTTCTCGCTGGTCTCGCGCGGGTCAACCGTGGCCACCACGCGCCCCCGGCGCATGACGGTGGCGCGGTCACAGAGCGCACGTATCTCAGCGAGCTTGTGCGAAATGAAGAGCACGGCGCATCCTGAGGCGGCAAGGTCGCGTACGGTCCTGAAGAAGCCGGGGATGGCGGTGGGCGGAAGGACGGACGTGGGCTCGTCCATGATGATGAGATCGGGATTGCCCATGAGCGCGCGGGCGATCTCAACCCTCTGGCGTTCACCTTGGGACAATGCGTGAACGAGCGCATCAGGCTCGATCTCAAGGCCGAACTCCGTGCCGACGGCGCGCAGGTGCCCGGTGGCCTCGGCCACGCTCACGCTGTTTGAAAGGGCGACATTCTCGGCCACGCTCAAGGTCTCGAACAGCGAGAAATGCTGAAACACCATGCCAATGCCAAGAGCGCGGGCCTGTGCCGGCGTTTCGATTACCGCCGGCTTTCCCTTCCATCTCATCTGCCCGGAATCCGGTTGGAGGACGCCGTATATCATTTTCATGAGCGTCGACTTTCCGGCGCCGTTCTCCCCAAGAACCGCATGTATCTCGCCCGGCGCAATGGAGAGATCCAGGCCTTCCGCGGCAACGACCTCGCCGAAGGCCTTGGATATCCCGGAAAGCGCGAGAAGACCCACTACACGAACTCCGGTATGCCGGAGACGGCGCGGAATCGCGGTAGCCGCCTGAACGCGCGCATCCACTTGCGCAGGGCGGGGTACGGCTCATGCCCGATGCCGCCGTCGCCCGAAAGCGCGACGTAGGGAAAGCAGGCGACATCCGCGATGGTCGGGAAATCACCGACAAGCCAAGTCTTGCCCAGAATGCCGCGTTCGGCCATGTGATCGTCGAGAACGGCAAAGGCGGCGCGTGCGTCGGCACGGGCCCTGTCGATGTCCAGATCATGGCCCAGCGAATCATGGAGACGGGCGGCGGAGGCCGGCATCATCTCGACTCCCGCGAAGGACAGCCACATCATGACCTGCCCGAAAAGCGCCGGATCATGCGGGAGCCAGCGGTCATCCGGGTCGTGGCGTCTGGCGAGGTAGGCGAGGATGGCCTGGGCGTCGCGCAGGGTGACCTGGTCGTCCTCCAGAACGGGAAGCTGGCCCAGGGGGTTCAGCCGCAGGAACTCCGCGGACTTGTGCCGGCGTCCGGGATGGAAGTCGACGGCGACGAGTTCGTGCTCAAGGGCAAGGAATTCAAGCAGCAAGCGGACCTTGTAGCAACTGCCGGACAGCGTGTAATCATGCAGGCGGATCACGCGTCAGGCCGCCTCGTCGGGCAGAAGGCCGAACCGAAGGCCCTTGGACTTCAGCCAGCGGCGGTAGGCCATGGAACTGAGGTCGGCTCGGGTGGGCATCTCCCTGCGCGGTGTAAGCGGAAGCAGCCTCGGGCGCTGGTTTTCCAGGATGATCCGGTCCTGCATGAAAATCGTCTGCTGGAAATCGATCATGCCCTCGACCGTCGACACCTCGTCAAGAAGGGCCATCGGCATGAATGCGATGCACTCGGTTTCGGCCTTCGGCTGGATAAAGAGGCAGATCGCGTCGAGACGTCCACCGTCGTAGCCCATGGCGCTCTTATAGAGCATGACGCTGAAGGGCGAGGTGACGCGATAGGTGTACTCGGTGACCTGCCCGGCACCCGCGTCCCTCGCTGACTGGGAGGCCGCGGGCTGGAAGAACCTGCAATCCGTGGCCCATATTTCGTCCACGTCTCCGCGCAGTTCGGTCCTGTAGCTCAGGACCTCGGTCTCATCGACGGAGCCGAGTATGTTTGTGTGGACAAAGCAGAAATGCGCCATGTCGAGGAAATTCTCGACCACGCGGAACGGGCTGGTGTTCACGCCGACGGAGCCGCAGTTGACAATGCGCCGATCGACTTCGTCAAACTCGGGGATGACTGGCATCGGCCGGGGATCGTCGGACAGGGTCGTGAAGACGGCGGTGAAGGCCCGCTTGACCGGGAGGCTGCGGCCTTCCCCACCCTTCCTGACCGTTGCCGCCGACAGCCCGCCGTCTTCCGCGGCGGACAGGCGCAGCGGCTGGCCCAGAAGCTGGGTATCGAGATGCCCGCCCGGCGCAACCTGGCCAGCATAAGCTATGGGGAACCACTGGTCGAGCGCGGCCCGGTCGGTTGTGACGGGCATCAGGCAGGCCCTTTCGTCAGGTCTTGGCGATACGCCACGAGATCGCGCGCCAACGCAACGCGGGCATCGCGATCAGGGTTGGTGGTGGTCACATGCACGGCGGTGCAGGCGTCGCTGACCGGCTGCACGCCAAGGGATATGACGTGCCCCTGACACCGGCCCACGAACATCTCGTCGCGGGCCGTCCAGCCAGCGTCGGAAATTTCCGGCAGCGCATCGCGAACCCCGGCAGCCGGCAGGTCGATGAAGACGGTCCGGACGCCGTGCCACGGCCCGTTTCCCACACCGGCTCCGGGCGCGCTTCCCATGACGATCATTCCGTGTTTCTCGCTGACCGGGTACACGGTGGCGCAGAGGCTGGCCGGCGGAATCATCTCGGGGTGGGCGGGAACCTTCCTGCAGGCACCGTCATCGCCGTATTCCCAGCCGTGGTAGATGCAGGTCAACCGGTCGCCGCGCACGAAACCGAAGCTCAGGCGCATGCCGCGGTGCGGACAGCGGTCTTCCCAGAGGTGCGCGGCGCCGTCATGGCCGCGCCATGCGGCAAGTTCGATGCCGTTCACGACGACGGGGTGCACCTCGCCGGCGGGAACGTTGCAGGAAATGGCGATCGCGACGCCGGGCGTCTCGGCTGGCTCCATCCATGCCTCCGCATGCCTGATACCAGCATGCCTGAAACGCGTGGGGGTTGCTAGACCGAAATATTGATACTAGCGTTCAGGAATCATGAACATTGGGAGAGTGTCCGTGCATCTGGATGACATCAATGTTTTCCTGCAGGTGGCCGAGAGTGGATCACTGTCACGCGCGGCCAAGCTCATGCATCGCCCGAAGGCCACCGTCAGCCACAATTTAAGGCGCCTTGAGCGGAACCTGGGCATGTCGCTGCTTGATCGGGAGAACAACAGGATGCGGCCGAACGAGGCCGGACACATGTTCATGGCGCACGCACGCGACATCCGCCGGGCCTGTGAGGCGGCAACCGAGTCGATGTGCGCCACCCGCGACGCACGGGACCGGCAGCTGCGCATCGCATCGACGAGCGAGTTCGCATCGAACATCATGTCGTCGATCTTCATGGATTTCGCACGGGACCAGACGCACCTTGAAATCCGCGCGATGACGCATCCGCGGGACGTGCTTTCAGAGCTTCGGGCGCAGTATGACTGCATCATCCATCTGGGCGAGCCACTGGCCGATGATTTCCCGGAGATGACGCGCCGGGCGCTGGGCCATTTCAACTACAAGTGGTTCGCCTCGTCCGCATACCTGGAGACGGTGGCGCCACCCGCCTCGCCCGACGATCTGGCGGGCCACAAGCTCCTTGTGCAGCTCGGCCAGAGCGAAACCCAGGTCTGGCGGACCACTGACGGCGAGGCGGAGACCGCGTTCGAACCCAGGGGCGCGTTCGTCAGCAACGATCCATGGATCGTCAAGCTGGCCGCCGTGCACGGGCACGGGATCTGCTTCATGCCCACGTTCTTCGCGCGTCAGGAAGTGGCGGCAGGGATGCTCACGCCGGTCCTGCCCGCCTGGTCCTCGCGACTGGTGGGGGTCTACGCCCTGTTCTGGACGCACCGCGCCGCAAACCCGAACCTCGCGCTCCTGTTGCAGAAAACGACCGCAAATTTCGGGCAGATCGATCGCTATCTCTATCGCGCGGAGGCGCCGGAATGGAACGGATGACGCTCCAGCCTGAAACGCGCCGTCCCCGCGCGGCCGCTTCAAGCCTCGCCACTCGCCCGTCCTCGGATTCGACCCGACGAGGCCGACGGGTTCAGGCGATTCATGACCGGCGAAGGGCCAGCGGCATCGCGCGGGAGACGTCCGCCCGCCTCCGGCGCATTGGTGATATGGCGCTTAGCGCCGTTCAGCGCATAGCCGCCCGCGACCTTCTTCGCGCCGGTTCTGACCGAGGCCGCATCCGAACCGGCCTCGGCTCGGTCAGTGCGAAGGATCCGATCAGACCGTCCGTGGCCATGGCCGGCAAATCGGTCTGCTATTGCCCATCAGAACCACCAAGGATGATCGCCTGGGAGCCAATCCCGATACTGGTCCCGGCCATCGACCGAAAAGCCGGCGAAGCGCAGCCCAAAACCTTCGCCACTTGAACCTCATCCGACATCGACAGGCCCAGCCCGCCATATTCCTTCGGGATCGAAAGCCCGAACAAGTCCATCTCGCGCATCTGCGCGACAGCCCTCCCAAACACGCTCATCCAAGAGCGGCACAGGAAACGGACATAGAAGCGGACATTTGAGCGGCAAGCCGGAGTTTGATCTAAGTTATAAATATATGACATATATGTGGTTATGAGTAAAAAAGATGCGGACACCAAAACGGACGCGGAAGCGGACATCGGCGAAGACCGCGGTGAAGGTATCGGCCTGATGGAGCCGATGATGATCGCCGAAGAGGCTCCGCAGCGCACGGCGCTGACCGACCTTGCGATTGATCTTGCAGCACGCTCAGCGGGATTTCGGCGCAGCCTGCCCGGCGGCGTAACCCGGGCGCTTGCTGATCTCGTCAGGGCGATGAACTGCTACTACAGCAATTTGATCGAGGGCCATGACACGCACCCGGTCGATATCGAGCGTGCGCTCAGAAGCGACTATAGCGGGGACGCTGAAAAGCGGAACCTGCAGATCGAGGCACGTGCGCATATTGCCGTCCAGCAATGGATCGATGATGGCGGACTGGATGGCCGCGCCGTCTCACCGGACGGCATCGGTGAGACCCACCGCCGCTTCGGCGAACTGCTCACCGAAGAATTGCTCAGCGTAACCAATCCGGATACCGGCGAGACGATCATAATGGTCCCGGGTGAATGGCGCCAGCGTGATGTGAAGGTCGGTCGTCACGTCGCGATCAGTCCCGGGGCCGTGCCCCGGTTCCTCAAACGGTTCGAGCAGGCCTATAGCGCAGGCGGCAGGACAGCCGCGATTCTGGCGGCGGCGGCGGCGCATCATCGCCTGCTCTGGATTCACCCGTTCCTGGATGGCAATGGCCGGGTCGCGCGGCTGATGTCCTACGCCATGCTGCGCGAAATACTGGATACAGGTGGCATCTGGTCGATCGCCCGGGGTCTCGCGCGCGATGTCGAAGAATACAGAATCCGCCTCGCGGCGTGTGATGGACCGCGCCGCGGCGATCTCGATGGCCGCGGCACACTAAGTAAGGATGCACTGATAAGCTTCACGCGCTTCTTCCTGGAGACCTGCATTGATCAGGTGAAGTTCATGGAAGAGCTGGTACAGCCTGAGCGCCTGCGGGACCGGATGCTGATCTGGTGCGAGGAGGAAATTCGCGGCGATCGCCTGCCACAGAAATCAGGCCGGGTTCTCGAAGCCGTTCTGTTCCGAGGCGAGCTACCGCGAGGCGATGTCGCCGCTCTACTGGGCGCGACTGACCGTCATGCTCGACGCATCACGTCAACCCTGCTGGAACGCGAAGTGATCACCTCTGATGGCACCCGCACACCGCTACGCCTCAACTTCCCAGCTGCGCTCGCGCCGCGTTGGATGCCGGGACTGTTCCCGGAGAAAATCTAGAGACACGAGACCTCCGATGAGCTTTGTCTATTTTGCCTACGGATCGAATATGCTGCCCGCGCGGCTTAGAGACCGCTGCAACAACGCGCACGTCATCGGGACGGCGATTGCAGAAGGTTACACGCTGGAATTCAGCAAACCCGGCAAAGACGGCTCCGGCAAAGCTACGCTGATTAGCGGCGAAACGCAAACGATCACAACGCCCGGGGGTGTAAGCCATTTTTGTTGTCTGGCCTGATTTGGCACCTTCCTGAATGCCCGCGCGAAAGTCCGCGCGGGCATTGCTTGCGGGGATCTGATCGCTCTCAGACACTTCTTCCTCTGCAGGGATCAGAACCCCATTCACAAAACGCTCAAGCGTGGTGACAAGCAGTTCGCCAGTATAGCTATCCTGCATGTTTTAGCTCTTCTGGTAGCGTTTGGGGTTAAGATCTCGGCATGATTGGAAGCAACAGGTGTGACTGGTGGATGTTATCGCGGTATATTTTGTGGGTAGTTGCGCGTCCTGAGGGGAGGTGCTGTCCTTCCGGGGCGGAGGTGAGGAATTCGGGGTCCTCGAAAGGCTCGTTGCAGGCGAGTCGCAGTTCGAGCTTGTGGCCCTTCTTGAAGACCCAGGCGAAGGAATAGACCTTGAGCCTGTATTCGATGATCTCGCCCGCGGGCACGGGGATGCGGCGCGTATTGGGGTGGATCGGGTGCCAGGGCTCGGAGCGGTCTTCGTCAAGCTCGCGATGCGAGGCCTTGAGGATGGCCGAGGTTACATTGTGGCGCTTGCCCTGGGGGTCCACGTCGTAGATCTTGGCGATGAAGTTGGTGTCGTCGCTGTCAAGCTCCACAAACAGTGTCAGCGCACCGGGCCCGATCATCTCCACATCTTCGCGGAACGCATCCGTGGTCCAGGTGAGGGATTCAACCTTGGTGGTGACAGTGAGGGGCGGCTGGTAGAAGCCGTCAGGGGGCGCGCCGGCGGGGCTGAGCGGCTCGGGCTTGTCCAGCAGTCGCTGGATGGGGCGGAGATAGAACTTGGTGTAGTCGGTCCCGGGCAGGGGCCATTGATCGGCGGTCCGGGTGTATTTCTCGCCCTCCACGTGAATGCTGAGGGGCGGCTCATCCATGATACCGGTGTCCTCACCCTTCAGCCAGTAATCATACCAGCGGAACATCTCGTCGTGATGCTCGTGGAAGGGGCGCTCGACGATCGGTGGCAGGGGGAGGAAGTCCATCTTCTTTGGACCCTTGAGGCGCTCATAGACTTCCAGATTGCCGTCAATGTTCCAGCCGCGGCCCCATTTCATCTGGAGATAGACCGGGATGTCGACCTCTTCGATCCGCTCGATGGGCGAGTTCTCGCGCCAGAACGGGCCGTCACAGGGATTGAGCAGCACATCGGCCCACATCTCGCGCGCCTTGGGGTAGTGGAGCACATGCATCGCATTGGGCCAGTTGCGGATGTCCGGGTCTTCCAGCCGCTCTCTCACAAGGGCCTCGTAGTCTTCTTCCGAGAGGTCATTTCTGGTCTTCATCTGGACATTGCCCACAGCCACCCCGGCATCCCCGCCCCGACCCTCAAAGGAGGCGCGCGGCATCAGCCAGCAGACCCCGTCATGATAGGCAAACTCATAGATGTTGAAGTGCCCGCCATTGCAGAAGATCGCCTTCAAGGCAGGCGGCTTCTCGATCGCGGCCATGATCTGGACCGTGGCGAAATAGGAAATACCCACCATTCCCACATTGCCATTGCACCAGGGCTGCTCGGCCAGCCATTGCACCAGGTCATAGATGTCCCTGCCAATGCTGTCGCCGCCCAGATCATAATTGCCGATCATCTCGCCGCCTGACCCGCCAGAGCCGCGCACGTCGGCGATCACATGGCCATAGCCGCGGCCCACGATCTCGCGAATGTCACCGGCTTCGATACAGCCATCCCAGACCGGGCTTGGCCGCTTATGGGGCGGCAGGGTCAGGGCCATGGCCTGCACCTCCTTGCCGTAATGGCTGACGCCCACCAGGGCCGGGACCCTGCCCTCACCCTCCGGACGATAGATGTCAGCGGCCAGCTCCACGCCATCGCGCATGGGCACCATGACGTCTTTCTCGGCGATAAAACGGTCCTCGGCATCAAGCATGTGGCGTCCCCCCACCAAGCGCACGGAATCAGCGACTATCTGGCGCCCCGCCCGTGGTGGCGCGCCTGGGAGGATCTGGTATTGTTACAGGCGACCACTGTCAACTGTATTCTGGTGGAAAGTGCCTGATCAAAACTTAACATATTAAATATAAAACAATATATCGATCATATAAACATTACAGTTGACACAATTAAAAAGTAATAGATACTAACGTGTGCTACCAATGAACTGCCGGTAAGTGCCGGCTCCATAACACTCAGACTTCAATCATGGGAGGAAAGAAGATCATGAAATGGAAACTCACCGGGTATCGGGCTGCCATCACGGCTGCGACCACATCCGTGGCTTTGCTGATGGGTACAACGGCCAGCGCAGAAAAGACCGAGTTGCGCGCCATCTCGTCCTGGCCGTCGCAATTCATCCTGACTGAGGAATTCATCAAGCTGATCGAAGAGATCAATAGTGACGAAGACGCCCCGGTCAGCATCGCCTATCAGGGTGGGCCGGAAGTGATCCCTTCGAACCAGCAGGGCAATGCGATCCGCAATGGCGCCTATGACATGCTGATGGGGCCTCCGGGTTACTATCTGGGTCTGGCACCAGAAGGCAATGTGCTGTTCGGCTCCAACGTGACACCGGCACGTGCGCGTGAAAATGGCGGTCTTGACCTTCTGAACGAATTCTTCGCCGAGCGTATCAACAGCCGCATCCTGGGTTGGGGTACGGGCGGTGTGGGCTTCAGCATCTTCCTGAAAGACGAGCCCAAGCGCACCGAAGATGGCGGCATCGACCTGAGTGGTGTCAAACTGAGATCGGCACCCCCGTATAAGGATTGGCTAACCTCGCTTGGCGCCACCAATGTGATGATGTCCTCGGGTGAAGCCTATACGGCCCTTGAGCGTGGAATCGTTGACGGCTTTGCCTGGTCGGATATCGGTTATACGGATACCGGTGTGCATGAATTCGTGAAATACAAGATTGCGCCCTCGGTCTGGAGCCTGGATGTGGTGATCGTGATCAATCTCGATGCGTGGAACAAGCTGAGCCCCGAAGCACAAGAGTATCTCGCGCAAGCTGGCATCACTTACGAGGCAAATACAGCGGCTTCCTATTCGGCACGTGCCGCCAAAGAAGAGGCAATAATCGTTGAAGCTGGCGGCGCAATCCTCGAACTTGAGGGTGCTGCACGAGACGCTTATGTCGAGAACGCCCATTCCATCAACTGGAATTGGCTGAAAGAAAAAGCGCCGGAAAACTACGACGCACTGCGAGCCAAATTCTATGAATGACGGTTTCCCTGTGAGGGCGGGTCGTATCCTGAACAAAGGATACGATCTTCTTACCTTGGCGCTTGCGGTATCCGCAGGCGTCATTTTGATCGTGGTGTTTGCCTCGATTGTCTATGACGTGGTGGTCCGGACCATCGGATGGCAGCCGCCCTATTGGACCAGCGCCGCGACCGAATATGCGATGCTCTTCATCTGCATGTTCATGGCTCCCTGGCTGACGCGGGAAAAGGCCCATGTCTATGTCGAGGCGCTGACATTGGTGATGAGCAAGACCGTTCGCGCCTTTGCCGCGAAACTGGTCTATCTGGTCTGCGCCATCATTTGCCTGACTTTTGCCGGGTTCGCGGTGAATATGGGATATGACGCATTCCTTAGAAACGAAATCGACTACAGATCCATAGAAATGCCGACCTGGTTGCTCTTTGCCGTGCTGGCACTCGGCATGGGGATGACCGGAGTTGAGTTTCTCAAGTATCTGTTCGGCTACGGCGATATGTACAGCGTTGGCCAGTCGCATCAGGACGGAATTTGATGGAATGGTATGAAGCAGGGCTGCTCCTGATAGGAGTGGCCATCATGCTGATGGCGATAGGTATGCCGGTGGCTTTCGTATTTATCGCGGTCAGCAGCCTTGGCATGGTAATCTTTTTCCCGCGGATGATCGGATTGAAACAGCTTGTGGCAAATGCGACGAGTTCGATCACCACCTTTGCATTGATCCCGATCCCGCTATTCCTCTTGATGGGAGAGTTATTTTTTCACACGCGCGTCGCAACGCGGGTCTTTGATGCCTTTGACGCCATCCTCGGCCGTCTGCCGGGGCGCTTGTCTTACCTGACGGTGTTTGGGGGCACGGTGTTTGCGACCCTTTCAGGATCGAGCATGGGCAATACCGCGATGCTGGGCTCGCTCATGGTGCCGGAGATGCTGAAACGCGGCTACAAAAAGGGCATGGCCTTTGGGCCCATTCTAGGCACGGGCGGATTGGCGATGATCATCCCACCTTCGGCGCTCGCCGTGCTCTATGGCAGCTTGGCCCATATCGACATCGGCAAGCTGCTAATCGCCGGGCTGATCCCGGGTGTCGTGTTAGCGAGTTTCTATATCCTAATCATCTTCTTCCGGGTGAAGTTCGATCCCGATGCCGCCCCGGGCTATGACGTGCGAAAAATCTCACTTAAGGAAAAGATCGTTTTGGTGTCGGTCAATCTTCTGCCTATGTGCGCGGTGATTTTCGTCGTGATCGGTTTGATCCTCTTCGGAATCGCGACACCGTCCGAGGCGGCGGCGTTCGGTGTCCTTGGCGTGTTGATCTTGGCGACCGCGTTCCGCTCGCTGACATGGGAAGCGATCAAAGCCTCGATCTATGGCACGCTCAAGACAACGGGCATGATCTTTCTGATCATTATCGGGTCCAGCACTTTCAGTCAGGTTCTGGCAATCTCCGGAGCGACCTCCGGCATTTTGAACTGGGTCACCTCTTTGAATGTCGAACCGATGCTGGTGGCGCTCACCCTGTTCCTGATCGTCCTCTTCCTTGGCATGTTGATGGAGCAGATCTCGATCATGATGCTGACCATCCCGATTTTTGTGCCCTTGGCCCCGACCCTTGGTTTCGATCTAGTCTGGTTTGGCGTGATCATGCTTCTTGCCCTCGAAGTCAGCCTGATCACACCACCCTTTGGCCTCGGCCTTTTCGTATTGATGGGGGTTGCGCCGAAAGGGACGACCTTGTGGCAAGTCAGTGCGGCGGCTTTCCCTTATGTTCTGGCCACGATCGGGTTGGTACTGCTCTTGATGTGGCAGCCCACCATTGCGACCTATCTGCCAAACACGATGCAATAGGTGCGCCCAATCTAGGCGGAAGAGGTATTGGCTTGCCTCTTCCGCAGTGTTCATTTCCGAGGTGCATCAGATTCGGGATCATTTGCACAATTTTGCGGTATTGAGTACCTTATAATACGGATCACAAAACGGCGCACCCTGAACCTTTATGTCTAAATCCCTCGATCAATTCGACTGTCTCCAGCCGCAAGAGATAATCCTTGGCCTCTTTGGGGAATATGTTGCACCGGACCAGTTAGCCTGGTCAGGTGGGCTTGTCTCTTTGCTGGAAGATCTGGGCTTTTCGGCCCCCGCGGCGCGGCTCTCGCTCAATCGGGTGATCGCGCGGGGGCTTCTCTCGCCGGGCCGCGAAGGCCGGTTGGTCTTTTACAGCATGACGAAGCAGCTCGACCTCATTTTGCAAGAGGGGCGTCGCCGGACCTTTCCCGAAAGTAGCGAACCAGACTGGACCGGGCAATGGACGCTGGTCTGGTATTCCATTCCCGAAGCGCGGCGATTGCATCGGGGCCGTTTTGGGCGGTGGTTGAGTCTTGGCGGGTTCGGGTCGCTACAAGACGGCACATGGATCGCGCCGGGGGATAATCGCGTACGGATTTACGAGATCCTGAAACGTCTGGAGATCGAACAATATGTCTCGGTCGTGGTGGGAGAACTGGGTCTGGAGCGCGAGATCCCCCATCTCTCCCGTCATGCCTGGAAGATCGACGATCTGACCACGCTATTTGACCGGTTTCTGGCGGAGGCCGCGCCCTATCTTGAAACGTCGAAACTAAACGGGCTGGATGACAAGGAGAAATATGTCATCCGCACCAATCTGATCGAAAAATTCCGCAAACTTATGGTCATGGATCCGAAAGTGCCGGACGAACTACTTGGCGTCGATTGGTGCCGGAAAGAGGCGATTGACGCTTTTCTCGCCGTGCAGACCGCCTTGCGGGAGCCCGCCTTGCGCCATTTCCGGAAACACGCGATTGGGAAGAACCGCGGCGCGGTGACCACGGCGGTGTAACCCGCCGCGACCTAGCTTATCTCAAAGCGGCTTGTTGGTTCCGACAACCGTCACCGTCTCGCGTCCCCAATCGGCAATCTCGCCATTCAGGCCACCGGTGAATATGCCGTACCAGACGGCCGGTTTCATCTTCATCGCCTTGCGCGAGAAAGTCAGGGATGTGGGTGCCGATACGGTCCAATAGCCGTTTACTGGACCGGAGATCGAGACCTCCGGATTCTCCCGTTGCGTTTCGACCATAGGCCGAAATTCGGGCACATCGATTACATGCACTTCGATCATGAGCCAGCCTTCTTATGCGCATCCACCAGCTTGGCTTTGCGCCGCCAGACCATGTCGATATCGGGAATCTTGATGCCTTTGTCGCGGTGCTCTTGTTCAACCTCTATGGCCGCCTGCATGGTCAGTTTCGCATCCACATGGTCGATCAACTCGGTTTGACGCAGGCGCAGCGTGACTTCCAGCGGATAGCCGTTGGGATCATTGAAATAAATCGATTCCAGAATTTCATGCCGCGTATAGGGCGAGACTTTCACGCCGCGCGCTTCCAGGGTTTCCTTCCATTGTTTCAGCTCTTCCTCCGTCTCCACCGCCCAGGCGGTGTGGGTGGCGAAATAGAAGTGATGCTGCTTCGGCTCATAACGTTCAGGCCGGTCGCTGCCGATATAGTAAAAGAACGCAATCAACGCGTCCTTCCCCGCATCAAAGAAGAAATGCAAAAAGTCATGGTGACCCGGGGGGCCCCAGCCGCGCGCACTGATCGCATGTACCATCGGCAAGCCGAGAATGTCGCGATAGAACTCCACGGTTTCAAGCAGTTTCCATGTTGGACGGGCCGTGTGATCGACGCCGTTCAAAGTCAATTGCACCTGATCACCATCCGCATGTTTGGTGCCCGCGAGGCTTCCATCTCCGATACCATAAGCATCGTTCAACGTGCTGCCCGAGGACGCATCCTCTCGAGATCCTTGCGTTTCATCCATTGGTTTGTCTCGCTTTCCTAGCCTGTTACGGCATTTAATTGAGACTATATCAAATAATGCTCTGTTGCAAGGGAAATTGAGCCTGTGCCAATATCTGCAGCGAAGGGGATCAGGCATGACCAAACGCAAACGCGGACGCCCGCAGGGCAGTGGGGCGGCGGGCAAAACTCTTGTCACGCGAGAGCGGATCATTGATCTGGCCTGCGACTGGGCCAAGGAACGCTCCTTGGATGAGGTCACCTTTGTCAAGCTCGCCAAACATTTCGACGTGGCACCCGGCGCGTTGCATTATCACATCGGTCCCAAGGATGATCTGACCAGCGCCATCATCAACAGCTATTACCGGGATCTGGTAGTCGAGTTGAAGCAGATTGACCAGGGACTGCCCTGGCGGGAATTGCTGCGCGAATTTGCCAATGTCTATCTGGCTTTTCAGAACAGCCATGTGGGCGTAGCGGAATATGTGACCATGAATGCCAAGTTCCGCGTCTTTCAGAAAGTGCGCGAGGGCGAAACCGACTACGGTGCGATGTATCTGGATCTGGTGTTCTCCCTACTCAAAGGGGTCGGGTTTGATTCACGCAGCACTGCTTTGGCCTATCACATGATCAGCATGTATTGCCGGGCCACGGCCGCCTTCACACGGCGTGAATTTGAACCTTCAGCCCATGAGGCGTTTTTAAAGAAACGCGCGGCATCCTATACTGCGGGTTCGATGCCGGGGCTGGAATTTGCGCTGCCCGCTTTCGCCCATATCAATATGGACGAGTCCTTTGCCTTTGGCCTCGACGCCTTGATCGAGCATTTCGCTACGCTCCGCGAAGGGCGGGACTAGTGGAGACACAGCCCATCAGGTGAATGCAGTTTCACGCTCCGTAAGAACAGCACCGGCACCGGGAAGAACCTGATCAATATCCATCTGCCGCAGCATGGATTTGACGGTGCAGGCCGCAGCCGACGTGACCGGCAGGCCCAGTCGATCCTGAACAGGATCCAAAGTCGCGAGCGATGGCATCTGCATACAGGCCGACAGAACGACCGCATCTGCGCCAGAGGCATCGAGGTGCTTCACGTCCTTGATCGGCACCAATGGATTGCGTGCGCCAACGTCCGGAATGTCCCCGATCCCGAACCCTTCGCTCCGCACATATTCGGTCACTCATGCGGCGAGAGGTTTCATATAGGGCATAAGCAAGCTGGCCTTCTTCACGCCCATCAGGTTCAATTCTTCCACCAAAGCCCTGGCAGAGGATACAACCGGAATTGATTTGCTTTCCTTCGCTACAGCAGCTTCCAGATTCTCTTTCGATTTCTGGTGATAGCCCAGGCCCAGGCTCATGATCGCCACCAAGCAGGCATAGCCAATCACATCCACATTGGCGTCGCTCAACTCGGCCGCACAGCGGAGAGAATCTGCGTCCATCACCGCCAGTTCTTCGGCAGTGACTTTCTTCATCCGTATGCGGCTGGAATGAAACCCCCGTTCCACAGTGAAGTGCAACACCCGATGTGGGTGAATGGTGGTCGTATCGACGCATGATGCTGCGAATCGGCCGGATGGCGGCGACAGTCCCTTCGTTGCGGGAAGGAGACCGCCATGCCCGAGGGCCAGCGCCACCTGACCTACCCCAAGAGATGCCAGATCCACGCCCTGATGAAAAGCGGGCTTTCCAGCCCGGCGATCGCCCGCCAGCCGGGACGTGACCGCACGACGGTCTGGCGCGGGGTGCGCCGGAACCCGGGAAAGCGCGCCTGCCGCCACGCCCAGGCGCAGCGCAGGGCGGAGGGGCGGCGCAGCGCGGCCCCGTCGGTTCCCGGGAAGATGACGCCGGAGCTGTGGCGCATGGTGGAGGAGCGGCTGGCGCGGGGCTGGAGCCCCGAGCAGGTCGCCGGGCGGCTGCGCCTGGAGGGCCACCCGGTGGCGGGGCGCCAGTGGACATGCCGGCACGTCCACGCCGACCGCAGGGCCGGGGGCCAGCTCTGGCGGCACCTGCGCCGCCGGGGAAAGCGGCCGAACCGCAGGGGCGGCGCCCACGCGGGCCGGGGCCACATACCGGGCCGGGTGGACATCCCCGGGCGCCCGGCGCTGGTGGAGGCGAAGGCGCGGGTCGGCGACCGGGAGGCCGACACGAATCAACGGCAAGGGCACCGGCGGCGCCGTGGTGTCGCTGGTGGACAGGGCGTCGAAGTATACCCTTCTCCAGAGGCCCGGCAGGAAGACCGCGGCGGCGGTCGGCGCGGCCATGACGCGCATGCTCGGATCCCTCCCCGTCCACACGGTCACCGCCGACAGCGGCAGGGAGTTCGCCGACCACGCCCGTGTGGCCGGGGCGCTCGGCGCGGACTTCCCGTGCGCGCGGCCCTACCACTCCTGGGAACGGGGCCCGACCGGGCACACCAACGGCCTCGTATGCTCAGCGAATCAGCACTGATCAGGGGAGGTGGCTGTGCAGAAGTCGGGGGCGGATTCCTGTGGAAAAACCGTCCCTTGCTCCCGCCGCCCTCCCGGTCGATGCTGGTGCCGGGGCCGCCGCCGCCAGGCCTGGCGGCGGCGGAGCGGGGCCTGCCCCGCAGGACGGGTCGGACCGGAAGCATCCTGGATCGCATTCGCGGATCCGTGGTGGAGCGTGACCGGCCCGTCCTCCCGTCAGATGCCTCCCGCGTCCCGATGGATGCCGGGTCCGGGAACCGGACCGTCACGGGCACGGGAGCGGGAGACCATGACCGCCGCAGGCGCCGGAATGGACGTGCGCGGGAAGACGCCGGACATCCACCCGACGGGCGGGACGGCAGCGCCACCAGCGACACCGACGGCCTGCGCGGGGCCGCCCGCCTCCCGGGGACGGCGGCGCGGAGCGGGCCGTCATGGAGGCCACGGGGCGGATGAACGGGGCCCTCCTGCAGTCGCCGCGCGACCGGGGCTTCCGGGCCGTCACCGTCAACCCGCGCCGGTGCCGGGACCTCCCCCGGCCCGGCGGTGCACTGGCGAAGACCGACAGGGCCGGTGCGGGGGTGCCCGCGGCCCCCGGCGCCGCGTTCCCGGACATGGCGGCAACGGCGCCGGCGGACGTGACCGCCGGCAGGCTCCGCGACATGCCGGGGCTTCGGGAGGCCCCCGTCGACCGGCGCACCGGGCCGAGGCGGTTCCCGCCGGGGTCGGAGAGCCGGATCCGGAAGGGCCGGTCACGGGGGTGCTGGAGGAACCGGCCGCCGCCGTCAGCGGGTATGACCGGCGGACCGGGGAGCTGGTCAGGGACCCGGAGAGCCTGGCGGAGAGCTACCGCATCCCGGTCCCGGTGCCGGGCATCGGCCCGGTCACGGCGGCGTCCCCGGTCGCCTGGATGGGCGGGCCGGGCGCGACCGCCAGCCGCCAGGCCGCGGCGCCGGGCGGCGTGGCGCCGATCGCCCGCGACAGCGGGACGCTCCGGGGCCAGCGCCACGTCACCGGAGGACGGCGGCGGCCCGGGGACGTGCCCCGCATGGCGGCGATGGCCGCCTGCATGTCCGGCCCGGAGATGAAGGCGCTGTACGGGCGGCTCCGGGAAAGGGTAAGGCACCCGGGGCCGCCGTGACCGCGGTCATGGGCGGGCCCGTCGTGACCGCGAACGTCCTCCTGCGCGACCGGCGCATGTGGGAGGACAGGTCGGCGGCCAACGCCGCCTGACGCCCGGCGCTGGACCGGACCGACCGGCCCGCGCCTGCCCGCGCGGCGCCCGCCGGTGGAAAGCGGTGCGCGGAACCCGGATCCGGTGGCCCGCAGACCGAAGGAAAAGCCCGGATCCGGGCCTGGACCGAAACATGGATGCTGGTGCGGGGGTACCTGCCCAAGGGCACGGACCTGCGCAAGGTGACGGACGCGGAGGTGAGCGCCGTCCAGGACCGCCTGAACGCGCGTCCGCGCAGGGTCCTGGGCTACCTGACGCCGGCCGAGGCGTTCCTGCGGGCGCGGCCTCCCTGAGGGACCCCCCGTCCGGCCGGATCGTCCCCCACGCGCCGCGGGCCTTCCCCGGCGCGCCTGCCGGCATGCCTTGCGCCGCCTGGCGGGCGGTGCTACGCTCCATATCGAAGGGACCGAGCCGTTCCCGTGCGGAATCGGGGGGCCGGCGTTGCGCTTCGGAGTGGCGCCGGGGAAAGGTAAAGCGCTTAGACCGCACCACCTCGCGTGCGGAAAGAAAAGAAAATGGCCGGGATTTCGGTTTCAATTGAGATATTGGACGAGGGAACGATCTGACCGATGCGATAGGTCTTTGTAATGGAAGAGACACCTTGCCTTTAACTTGGAATGGGGCCCAATGGGTTAGCTGGCGACGGCTTTAGCTTCTGCCGCCAACGTTTCCGCGATGCGTTGTCGCAGCGCGACCTTGTCGAGCTTGCCGACCTTGGTCAGGGGCAAGGCGTCGATGATCTCGATCCGCTCCGGCCATTTGAAAATGGCGAGACCCTTGTCCTTTAGGAAAGCGCCAAGATCTTTGACATCCGGCGCGGTCTGACCCTCGGCCAGGACACCATAGAGACAAACTTTCTCGCCATGGGTCGGGCTGGGCATGCCGACAATCGCCACATCGGTGAAAGCGAGATGAAGAATGACCACACGTTCCACCTCTTCACAATTGATTTTCTCATCGGCCCGATCGACCACATCCTTGATGCGGCCTTCGAAGGAATAATAGTCCCGCCCGTCGATACGGTGGCATTTCAACAAATCGCCCGAGCGATAGAACCCATCGGATGTGAAAGCCTCGGCATTACGCTCGGGTGCATTGTAGTAGCCGCGCAAAGTATAGGGACCAAAGACGGCAAGTTCGCCGATCTCGCCTCGTTGCACAACTTCCTCTGTTCCGGGCTTCAACAGACGTATTTCATCAAATTCAGAGATTGGCTTGCCGCAGGTATGGAACCGAACAAATTCGGAATCGCCCTCACTAGTGACCATGATCGTGCCTTCGGTCATGCCAAACTGCTGGTGGCCCGCGACCCCAAGCTGTTTGGTCACCACTTCGGCACCGTCGGTGGAGAAGATCTCCTTGAGGTTGCGGACCGAAATCCGACCCTGAGCGATATCGTC
The DNA here is from genome assembly GCA_965221405.1 of Paracoccaceae bacterium. GTDB lineage: Bacteria > Pseudomonadota > Alphaproteobacteria > Rhodobacterales > Rhodobacteraceae > JAPOUP01. The sequence continues at coordinate 808,456 of CBDCSE010000002.1, forward strand.
CTTCATCCGCATGATGATCGGTTTGGCCGCTGCCATCACGCTGGGCTTAAGGTCGTTATGCACGTTCCGCATCGCCTTGGGGTCTGTCTTGGTGATCGTGATCACCGAACCGCCATTCAGCAAAAACGGTCCCCAGCAACACCCCATGGCGAGGTTGTGGGCAAAGGGCATGGGCACCAGCATGCGATCCTCTGGCGTCCAGCCTTTGGCGTTCCAGACCTGTCGCATGTTATAGACATAGGCTGCATTCATGCGCGGTATGATCTTGGGCACGCCGGTAGTCCCACCCGAAAGCTGGAAGGCCGCGACTTGCCATGGGTCCTGGGGCACGGTTACCAGTTGCGCACGCGCCTCCTCCAGATCGAGGTCGAGAAAGCTCGCCATATCCAAGGCACTATTCCGCGCAGTGTCACGGGTGGAGATGATCAGATTCAGGCCAGGGACCTTGCCCTGCATCGTTTCGGCAAAATCGTGAAAGTCGAACTTGGGCGCATCGCTTTCGATAATATGCGCCTTGGCCCCGCCAAAATCCGCCAGATAGCCAATCTCGGCCTCCCGGTGAAGGGCCAAGGTACAGATCGGAATAATGGCCGCTTTGAAACAGGCCAGAAACGCCATGAGGGTTTCGGGCGTGTTGGAAAGCTGAAAGACTACCCGGTCATGGGGTTGCAGCCCAAGCTGCAAAAACCCGGCCGCGATCTTGTCCGTTGCTGCATCGAGCTCCGTATAGGTCAGCTGCCCTTCGGGCCAAATGAGAGCGACGCTGTCTGCGTGCAGGCGCGCGGACTTGCGAAACGCTTCTGCCAGAGTTTCGTCAGTCAGTGCCCCATCATTGACCCAACGGGCCGTATCGGTCGGGTCCGGATAGACAACGCCGGGCAACTCAGTCTGGGGCGTAAACACCTCTTGGCTCCTTAGAGATGCGGTCAGGTAACAAGCCGGTCTTTCAACCAACCGCGAATGGCATCTCCGGCCAAATCCTGACCGCTCGGCTCACCCTCTGCCAAGGGTTGCCCGTGATGCGTACCGCGGATGGATGTGCAGGCCTTGTCGCTGGTCGCAAAGGTATCGAATATGCGATCAAGATCGTCTGGGAAGACACAGGCATCAGCCGTGTAGCGCACGATAAACGTGGGCTGGGTGATAGAGGCGGCACAGCGCTCCACTCCGGCTTTGGAACTCAGCCCCGACCAAGTCGACAGCCAGCTCTCGGGCGTACAAACCTTGCCAAAACCGACACCGTTCATATTCGTCTTGAACGGATCTTTGCCCCATAGGGATCCGAGGCTCCGATCGGTCGGGTCCAATGACAGATCCCAATTTCGCAAATCCGCATCTGTGCGCGGCACAGTGAAAATCTGTTGCCATCCTGACAGAAGTTGGTCGGCAATCTCGGCACGATCTTCCTTTGCGGCACGACGAGCATCCATTCTTGCCGCGACCATGTCGAGTGCGATCGTATCGATCCTTGCGGTGCGCGCCCTTTGCGCTGCACGATATTTTACCACGAAATCTGGCGCATAGGCCGCGCCATCCGAAGAAAATCCGTTCGCGATTGAAAAGGGAAACAAGCTTTCATCCACCGAAAGGGGATCGGCCTCATCCGTAACCGAAGGATCAAGCGAGTTCATCAGCAACGTGCCCTGTCCGGGATGGGGCGCGACCAGAACCAAGAGATCCGCAGGGGCCATTGGGGCCTTGCCCAATTTGACAGGACGGCCCGCAGGTGTTCTCTCTTCGCGTGCCTCGGGGGCAAGATTGGCCTGTTCGGCATAGTACGTGTATAGCCCGCCACCGCCCGAATTGCCGACGAGGACAATCTGGTCATAGCCCCGGTCTTTCAGAAAATGCGCGCCCGCATCCACATCGAGAAGCGCCAGTTCATGTTCCAGCCGAAGATCATTGCCCGCCGCGCGCGACCCCTGCACCCAGACCGCGGCGTTCGCTTCTAGCAAATGCGGAACCAGATAATGGGTCGCCAGAATCTCGCGGGGATGCATCAGGCAGCAAACCGCCTTTTCATGGCCGCGCCGGTACAGATAGCCGGTGACAATGGCACCATCAAAGGTGGTCAGAGTATGGACGGACACTTTCATGTCCGACGGCAGACGCGCCGGCTCCCATTGCGCGCCGCGCAACCCGGCTAGGGGCTCTTTGTCTAGCGATGCCACGTTGATCCTCCTTGATCACGGCCTTGGCGTCACAGTATTTGATAGAGAGTCAATTATATTTGATGGTATATCAAATACTAACCATACCACCTGCCTTAACACTTAGATTTCCTCCTTGCGAAGGTCAGTCAATCCAATGCCTGCGCAGTCAAACCCGCCATCGATGGCGAGCACCTGTCCGGTGATGTAACTGGCCTCCTCCGACAGTAGGAAACGGATACCATTGGCCAGTTCGTCTTCAGTGCCATAACGATTGAGTGGAATGGCGTCGTGATAGGTGTCGATGATTTCTTGCGTATGCACATCCATCGCAAGCTTGGTACGCACCGGCCCCGGCGCCACCGCATTGACCCGAATGCCAAACTCTCCCAGTTCCATCGCATATTGCTTGGTCAAATGGGCAAGCGCCGCCTTGGACGTGCCATAGGCCAGCCGATAGATCGAGGCGCGCAGACCGGAGATTGAGGTCAGGTTAACCACAGCGGCCCCAGACGTGGCTTTCAACATCGGCGTGAAAGCCTGGGTCATCAGATAGGGCCCGTCGAGATTGGTCTGCATCACGGCGCGCCAATCCTCGTAATCGGTCTCTGAAACCGGCCCGTAATGGACCCGCGCCGCGCTGTTGACCAACCCGGTCAAATGCGGCCAGTCGCGCGACAGACTCTCAGCCAAAGCCTCAACCTGCGCCGGGTCTGAGATATCCGTCACATGGCACCGAACCCGATCCAGATCGCTCGCCGCATCTGTCAAGGCGTCCGCATCCAGATCGACCATGGCCACATGCGAGCCATGGTCCACCAGTTGACGCACCGTGGCCAAACCGATCCCACGCGCCGCGCCGGTGACCAAAGCCGTCTTCATAACGATAACGGCTCGATCTGTTTCAGCGACCTGATCGTTGCGATCATGGGTGCTCCAGCCCGATCACGGCGGTGCATTTGATCTCAACCAAAATGCCCGGCGTGGTGAAGCCCGCAACCGTAAGCGCCGTCCAAGTCTGGTTGCTGTTCCCGAAATAACGATCCTTGATCTTCAGGAAGGCTTTCAACTCAGCCATGCCTTCTGCGTTGAAATAGGTCTCCAATTCGACCACATCGCTGAAGGTCGCCCCCGCCGCCTCAAGCACCAGTTTCACGTTTTCAAAGGCCTGGATAAACTGCTCTTCCGTGCCTTCGACGACGTTCAGATCCTTGTCCCGCCCGATCTGGCCGGTCAAATAGAGCGTGTCGCCCGCTTGGATCGCCGGGGCGTAGTGGAACATATCATACATATGCTCCATTCCCGGTGGGACGACGATTTTGCGGGCTGCCATATCATTTTTCCTTTTGGGCAGAAAGTCACCTGCGCCAGCGCACCTAGTCCTTCGGCATGATTGGAAGCAACAGGTGTGACTGGTGGATGTTATCGCGGTATATTTTGTGGGTAGTTGCGCGTCCTGAGGGGAGGTGCTGTCCTTCCGGGGCGGAGGTGAGGAATTCGGGGTCCTCGAAAGGCTCGTTGCAGGCGAGTCGCAGTTCGAGCTTGTGGCCCTTCTTGAAGACCCAGGCGAAGGAATAGACCTTGAGCCTGTATTCGATGATCTCGCCCGCGGGCACGGGGATGCGGCGCGTATTGGGGTGGATCGGGTGCCAGGGCTCGGAGCGGTCTTCGTCAAGCTCGCGATGCGAGGCCTTGAGGATGGCCGAGGTTACATTGTGGCGCTTGCCCTGGGGGTCCACGTCGTAGATCTTGGCGATGAAGTTGGTGTCGTCGCTGTCAAGCTCCACAAACAGTGTCAGCGCACCGGGCCCGATCATCTCCACATCTTCGCGGAACGCATCCGTGGTCCAGGTGAGGGATTCAACCTTGGTGGTGACAGTGAGGGGCGGCTGGTAGAAGCCGTCAGGGGGCGCGCCGGCGGGGCTGAGCGGCTCGGGCTTGTCCAGCAGTCGCTGGATGGGGCGGAGATAGAACTTGGTGTAGTCGGTCCCGGGCAGGGGCCATTGATCGGCGGTCCGGGTGTATTTCTCGCCCTCCACGTGAATGCTGAGGGGCGGCTCATCCATGATACCGGTGTCCTCACCCTTCAGCCAGTAATCATACCAGCGGAACATCTCGTCGTGATGCTCGTGGAAGGGGCGCTCGACGATCGGTGGCAGGGGGAGGAAGTCCATCTTCTTTGGACCCTTGAGGCGCTCATAGACTTCCAGATTGCCGTCAATGTTCCAGCCGCGGCCCCATTTCATCTGGAGATAGACCGGGATGTCGACCTCTTCGATCCGCTCGATGGGCGAGTTCTCGCGCCAGAACGGGCCGTCACAGGGATTGAGCAGCACATCGGCCCACATCTCGCGCGCCTTGGGGTAGTGGAGCACATGCATCGCATTGGGCCAGTTGCGGATGTCCGGGTCTTCCAGCCGCTCTCTCACAAGGGCCTCGTAGTCTTCTTCCGAGAGGTCATTTCTGGTCTTCATCTGGACATTGCCCACAGCCACCCCGGCATCCCCGCCCCGACCCTCAAAGGAGGCGCGCGGCATCAGCCAGCAGACCCCGTCATGATAGGCAAACTCATAGATGTTGAAGTGCCCGCCATTGCAGAAGATCGCCTTCAAGGCAGGCGGCTTCTCGATCGCGGCCATGATCTGGACCGTGGCGAAATAGGAAATACCCACCATTCCCACATTGCCATTGCACCAGGGCTGCTCGGCCAGCCATTGCACCAGGTCATAGATGTCCCTGCCAATGCTGTCGCCGCCCAGATCATAATTGCCGATCATCTCGCCGCCTGACCCGCCAGAGCCGCGCACGTCGGCGATCACATGGCCATAGCCGCGGCCCACGATCTCGCGAATGTCACCGGCTTCGATACAGCCATCCCAGACCGGGCTTGGCCGCTTATGGGGCGGCAGGGTCAGGGCCATGGCCTGCACCTCCTTGCCGTAATGGCTGACGCCCACCAGGGCCGGGACCCTGCCCTCACCCTCCGGACGATAGATGTCAGCGGCCAGCTCCACGCCATCGCGCATGGGCACCATGACGTCTTTCTCGGCGATAAAACGGTCCTCGGCATCAAGCATGTGGCGTCCCCCCACCAAGCGCACGGAATCAGCGACTATCTGGCGCCCCGCCCGTGGTGGCGCGCCTGGGAGGATCTGGTATTGTTACAGGCGACCACTGTCAACTGTATGGGATCGATTCTCATATGAGCCTCTTGCAGAACTCCGCGGTCGAGCGGTTTTTTCCCGTGAAACGGGCTTTTTCGACGGCCGGGCCTGGATATGGAGCCGTCCATCCGGTATGCTGACGGTGTTGAATCAACAACATACGGGGAGACGGCTCCATGTCCTTGGGAAAGTTCGTATCAGACGCCTGGCACCGCATTCAAGGGCAGCTTTTCCCCTTCCTCGCCGGGGAGGTCGGCCCGCTGGGCAGGATGCACCGCAGGTTCGTGGCGGTCCTCGACCTGGCGGAGGTGGAGCGGCACCTCCATTACGACCACCGCGGCGTCGGGCACCCTCCCTCCGACCGCAGCGCGCTGGCGCGGGCCCTTCTAGCCAAGGCGGTGTGGGACCTCCCGACCACGGCCGCGCCGGCCGGCAGGCTCAGGTACGATCCCACGCCGCGGCGGCTTTGCGGCCGGTCGCCGCGTGTCGGGGGTCCCCGGCGAACCGGCGTTTTCCCGGGCCTTCGCGTGGTTCGCGGAGACGCGGCTGCCCGAACGCATGCACGGGGCGCCGGTCAGGGCCGCCTATGAGGGATCGGTCGTCGGCCACGTATCCCGGGACCCGACGGCGGTCACGGGACGGGAGAGGCCCGCGCCGAAGCGGCGGCGCGGACGCCCGCGCAGGGGCGGGGGGCCGGTCAGGGAGCCGACCCGCCTCGAGCGGCAGCTCCGGGGCGGCATGTCCACGGCGGAGATGGTCGGGGAACTGCCGAAAGCCCGCGACGTGGGCACCAGGCGCAACGCGAAAGGGTACAGGGAAAGCTGGAGAGGGTACAGAACGCATATCGACGCGGCGGACGGGGATGTCCCGGTGGGCCGCGTCCCGGCCCCGGCCTCTCTGCATGACAGCCAGGCCGCCATCCCCCTCGCCCGGATGACCGCGGAGCGGGTGGACCACTGCCACGGGCTGATGGACGCGGACTGTGACTCCCGGGAGACCGGGCCGCGCGCCCGCCTGGCGGGCCGCGTGCCGGTCATCGGCACAGACCCCCGCCGCGACGCGGAGCTGAGGGAGCGCCCCGCCACCGGGGCGCGGGCGCGGCGCAGCGCGGGCCACGATCGCCACGACCGCGCACGCCACCGGCAGCGCTCCAGCGGCGGGCGGGTGAACTCCGCCCTGAAGGACTCGTACGGCGGGCGGCACGGCCGGGTGCGGGGGCACGCCAGGGTGGCCTGCCACCTGTTTTTCGGCGTGCCCGCCCTGACGGTCCACCAGCTGATGCGGCCCGTCGTCTGACACCCCGGCTGCGGCAGCGCCGGACGCCGCCGACGCCGCCCCGGAACGGGACGGCGCGCCCGCCCGTGCGCGGACGGCGCCCGAAGGGCGACCGAATGCGACATTCCGCCACACTCCGGCGCGCCGGGACGCCCCGGAAGCCCGCCGCGCCCGGCTCAGGCGCCCCGGCGGACGCCGAAGACTGGCCACGGCCGCCGGAACCGCGATAATTGTGCAAGAGGCTCATATGGGGACATTTTCGTGGATTTCCGCGCCATCATGATTTTGCCGGTACGGACCCGGAATTTTCCACGCCGCGTCGAAGCGGCCTGACATGCTCTAGGTCATGCCCGACCCCTTGAGCCGTTGCGTCACGGGAACCCTGTCTGTGGCCTCCACGATTCCGCTCCCAACCATCAGAGGTTCCCGGCCCTGTACGCCGCGCAGTCCATGCGTTCCCGGTTGTTGACGGGATAGCCGATGACGCCGGAGACCGACGGCGCACGCCCGTAGCTCTCCGCGTCATTACCGACGGAGGCGCCGCCGTTCCCGGGGATCTCGGAGGATCCTTGCCGGGAAAAGGCTTCCAGGCGCCCGCGCGTCCCCGCCATGTTCGCCATGAACACTTCGGAATGCTGCCCCGGAAAGAGATGGACGGGTTCCTCGCGCAAGGCAACGGGACGGCTCTCCGGAATCGTGGCGGGACGGTCCGATTCCATCACTCCCGATGCATTGAACGGCACGATTCGGGAAGCCGACGGGTCGGCCTGGAAGGCCCGAACGATGACCCATCGGCGTGGATTGACACGGACAGGCGAACATATGGCGCCTGATCAAAACCGAACATATTGAATACCAAACAATATATCGATCACACAAACATTACAGTTGACACAATTAAAAAGTAATAGATATTAACGTGTGCTACCAAAACAATCGCTCAATACGACAGACGATCCATGCTTGCCGCCATCGAAAATGACATCCCCTTTCGATCGCATCTGACTCAGTGGTCCGGAACGCTTCGGACACAGGAGGTCGTGATTTCGCTCTTTGGCGAATACGCCGAAGCGAGCGATTTGGTTTGGGTCGGTGGGCTTGTGGAACTTCTTGGCGATCTTGGAATCACATCGAATGCCGCGCGCGTTGCGGTCAGCCGCCTGCATAACCGGGACCTGTTCGAATGCTGCAAGGACGGAAGATATGTCTTTTATCAAGCGAGCGGCGCATTGCGAAAAATCATTAAAGAAGGCCGCCGCCACACCTACTTCCAGTTTTTCGGCGTGGAATGGCAGGGAAATTGGACATTCGTCACCTTCTCTGTGCCCGAAGGCATGGTCTCGGCGCGCCGCCGTTTCAGCAGATGGCTCAAGTTCAGTGGTTTCGGGATCCTTCAGGACGGTGTCTGGATTGCCCCCAATGATCGGGCGGGCGACATTCACGAGATCGCGGAGAGTCTTGGACTAAAGGACCATGTGGTCGCCTTGGTTGGCGCGCTTGGTGATGAAAGCCAGTTGTCCAATCTGGTCGGTCGGGTCTGGGATATCGATGCGCTCTCGACACGCTATGCTGCCTATGTTTCGCAATTCGAGGCGCTTCATCAACTTGCAAATACAACCCCGATCGAAGCATGCGATGCTTTCGTTCTGCGCACCTATGCGATCGAAAAGTTTCGTCAGATCTCAGAGCTTGATCCGCGCCTGCCCGGCAATGTACTTGGGATCGATTGGCAACGCCAGAAAGCGGCCGAAGTCATCCGAGCGATCAAGACTGAATTTGGGTACAGGGCTACCGAGTACTTCGCGGCCAAGACCCGGAAACAAATGAACTGCCGGTAGGCGCCGGCTCCATAACACTCGCTCAACACGGGATTTGACCTCCTCGGTTCTCGGGGGCATGGGTGACAAAGGACGGATACTCAATACCTCGTGATCTCCGCTTTCACGTCCCAAGCTGACCCGAGATCACAATAACGGTAAGCGCGCGGACGGCCACGATTGGCGACACGCCTTTCAAGCCCAGAAGGCAGACCAGATGAACAAGATACTGAAAAACCAGGTCGCCGTAATCACGGGCGCCGCGCAGGGGCTAGGCCGTGCTTTTGCCTGCGCTTATGCAAAAGCCGGTGCGTTGTCTATCGTCACCGACGTGAATATGGATAAGGTCGAAGCAGTCGCGTCAGAGATAGCCGATGCGGACGGCTTAGCCGAAGCTGTGCGGATGGATGTCGGCGATGAGCAATCGGTCAAAGCCGCGTTCGACCAGATCATCAGAACCTACAAACGCGTCGACGTGTTGGTGAATAACGCGGCGATGATTTCGCAGCTCAAGATGAAGTCCTTCGACACCATTCCCTTTGACGAATGGGACAAGGTAATGCGCGTGAATATATCGGGTGTGTTCCTCTGCTGCAAAGAGGCCGCTCCATACATGAAAGAGGCCGGTTACGGACGGATTATCAACGTTGCCTCTGGCGCAGCGCGGATGGGGCGTCCGGGCTATCTGCATTACATCACATCCAAAGGCGCGATTGAGGCGATGACCCGGTCGATTGCGCGTGAGCTTGGGCCCTTCGGGATCACTGCCAATAGCCTGGCTCCGGGCGCGATCTTTACCGAGATTCCGCGGGATTCGGTCAATGCCGAACAGAAGGCCACAATCGTGGCGGCTCAATGTGTTCAACGCCCCGGAACGCCCGAGGATCTGATCTCCACCGCGCTACATCTGGCCTCGCCCGACATCGCATTCGTCAGTGGCCAGACCTTTGTCGTGGATGGCGGATTGATCCACGGATAAGAGCGGAGGTACATTTTCTCTTCCGGAAGCACGTTCGAGCATGATGGCCAGTGGACAACTGTCTCTTCCAGGGAAACCACCGATGGTCGGTTGCGCGGAGGTCGTCTCAGTCGTCGGTTGAGCTTTCGAGGCCTTGGCAGTCATCGGGACGGAATCTGGATCGCGCCGGGCGACAAGCCCCAGGAATTGGAGAGCTTGTTTGGCAAGCTGGGCTTCATCGACACAGTTGCAATTTTCGTCGGCCGCTTCGAAGACCCGCTCGATGTCTCGGAAATCGCGAGCCGGGCGTGGCAGTTGAAAAAGCCCAAGACCAGGTATGACAAGCTGGTCAAGGATATCGAGCATCTCAGCGGGAAGTCTCCGGATGATTTTGATCTGGTCACCGCTGGGTGTAGCCCAGATTAGTTGCTCATGCGGCGATGGCCTGATTCGTCCGCCATTCGAGCAGGTCGGGCAGCCGGAGGTTCATGGCGCAGCCCTTCAGCGCCAGCATGGCGTTGGCGCCCCTCTCCGGCCAGCGGGCGCCGGAGCGCCTGGGCCGCAGCCCGAACTGCCTGCATCCGCCCTCGACGACGCCGCTCCCGACCTGGACGCCCCGTTCCCGGAACCCGTCGTACCGCATCCGGCCGGGGTTCCTCCCGAAGTACCGGCAGCAGGCCTCGACTTCCCCGTGCCGGTCCCTGAAGGGTGCCAGCTCCCGGACCACCTTCGCCGCCCGGCCCGCCCTGACGTCCGCCTCGCCTCCGCGAACCGCCGGTCCCGCTCCGCCCCCGCCGGCAGGATCGCCTTCACCGCGTCGGAGGCGCGTTCCAGGCAGTGCAGGAGGCCGGGCACGAACGTGACCCTGCGGCCCCCGAAGGGCCCGTCGCAGGCGTTCGGGATCCAGTCCGCCCCGTCGGAGACGACGACGGGCCCGGCGGCGTCGTGCAGCCCACGCCGCCGGGCCTCCCGGTCGAGCCGCGCCGCGAAGTCCGGGGCCTCCCGGCCTCCGGACGGCGCCGCCGCGCTGTCGATCAGGCAGGAGAACGACCCGCCGCGCCGGTCCTTCACCGCCGCGCCGGTCCCGGGATCACGTCCCTCGGCCGTGTACACCACCGCGAGCTTCGCCTCGCGCGTCTCCGGGGTGCCGTCGGCCTGCCTGCCGCGAACGCCCCCGGTCTCCTCCCTGCGCATCGGGACGCCGGTGCCGTCGATGGAAAGATACATGCGCGGTTCCAGCGGCCTGGCGTCGACGACCTCCCCGCGCCCGGAGCGGGCCGCCGCCCCGACGGGCTCCAGCGCCCGGCGCTGCAGCGCGCCCGGCGAGGCCTTCACCCCGGCGAGGTTCGCGACATGCCGGCTCGCCGCCCCGGAGCCCATCAGCGGCACCGTCTCCGCGATGACGCCCGCCATCCCCGGCGTCACCGTCCCGTCCTCCAGCCCCAGCGCCCGGTCAAGCGGCAGGCATCCCTCGCCGCAGGACCGGCAGCGGAAATGCGCGCGCTCCGCCCCGGCCCGGCCGAGCCGCGTGAGCCAGGCCTTCCTCCTCGTCCCGTGCCGGGCCATCGGCCTGCCGCAGGCCCCGCACTCCGGCGCCGGCAGCGTCGCGTCCAGCCGCCCGGCAGAAGCTTCAGCGCCGCCGCGCCGCCGCCCGGCGAGGCGTCCCGGAGCGCGCGCCCGCCGCCGTCCAGGTCGGGCGCGCCCGAGCCCAGGTCCGCCGCCAGCCGCGGCAGCAGCGGACCGAACTCCGACGGGACCGCCTCCAGAAGCGCATCCGGCGTGCCGTCCCCCGCGACGTCGCGGCTCCGCACCTGGCCGTCCCCGGTCCAGTATCGGGTGAGCCCGTCCGCGTGCCTGCGGACCAGCGGCGGGTGCACGGCCGCCTCGTCCTCGGGAAGGCCCTCCAGACAGTCCACCGCGTCCGGGTGGCGGTGCACCCGGCTCCCTTCGCTCTTCGTCATGACACGCACTCCTGCATCTGCCTCAACGCGCACCGCCGGCCGGTTCGTCCGGCCGTTGCACGGTGCGCCGCAGGGAAAGCGTGGCAGAAGAGAATCGCGGTCGTCAACTAATCTGGGCTACACCCGTCACCGCTTTCCAACTCCGCACGCGGCTGATCGAGGTGTTCCGCCAGGTCTGGAGCCAGACGCCCCATATCCCTGACGAGTTCATCGACACCAATTGGCGGCGCTCGAAGGCGACCACGTTGTTCAATGAGTTGGCCGACACGTTGAACGGCGGTGCCTCAGCCTATTTCGCGGTAAGGTGGTGACCGGCGAATTGCACTGACACGACTGGCGCGTCGTTACGTAAGCGCAAAAGCCTCGCTGGCCCAGTTCTGCACGATCTTGGTCTGGACTTTGCCCAACGCATCCCGCGGCAGGGCGTCGACAAAGACGATCTCGCGCGGGACTTTGTAATAGGACAGTTCCGACTTTGCCCGCTCCACCAATTCCCGTTTCAACCCATTGCTGCCCGTGGCACCCTTGGAAACCGCGACATAGGCCACAACCTTTTGCAACATCTTGGCGCAGGGGGCCGGTACCACGGCAACCTCCTGAACAAGGTCATGATGGGAGAGAACGGTTTCCACCTCGCCCGGTACGACTTTGAAACCACCGGTAGAGATGAGGTAGTCGGAACGGCCGAGGTAATGAACAAAACCGTCTTCATCAAAACGGATCAGGTCATCGGCCAGCGTCCAGCCGTCCCGCACATCGCGTTCCTGTAGATCGTGGCGGTTCCAATAGGTCAGCCCGGTCGGTCCTTTGACCGCCAGAACACCTACCTCTCCTTTCGGCAGCGGGTGGACCTTGCCATCGCGCAGTTCGACGGCTTCGATTTGAAAATCCTCTGCGGCCATCCCCACGGCGCTTCGTGGCACTTGGCTCGAGGCGGGCGGGATCAGCACCCAGGTGGCAAATGAGGTTGATCCGAAATTGTTCAATAGCTCCACGCCGCGATCCTGCCAGAAGTCGAACACTTCGGCCGAAGAAGCCGATTGCCACATGGCAAAGCAGGTCTTGAGCGAGGATGTATCCGCCTCTGGCGTATTCTCTTCGATATGCGCGGCGAGCTTGCCCCAGGACGCCATGAGGCCAGTCATCATATTGATTTTATGGGTTTCAATAGCGTTGAGCACCACATTTGCATCAGAGAATTGCTCCAACAGAACCGGCGTCGCCCCATGCAACATGCAAAAGATCGTGTTGTGGATCAGCCCCAAAGCATGGCCCATGGGCGACATGACCGCCACACGCAGAAAGGGTTGGATCTTAGCGGTTTTCCCGAAAGACAGACCCCCAAGCAGAAAACGACGATGGGTGTGATAACAGCCCTTGGGTTGGCCGGTCGTGCCACCCGTATGCCAAATAATGGCGGGCTGGTCGGGGGACACTTCGGGCAGGACCTCGCCTTCGGCACCGGACAGGAACCCTGACTCTTCCAGCCCTGCAATATTGCCATTGGCCGCGCCGAAATAGATCACACCGTCAAGCTTGGTATCATCGGAGATGTCCTGCCAGACGTCGAGCGTCTCAACCTTTTTGTTCACAAAGACAAAACGCACGCTGGTATCGGCAATGAAGAAATAGATGCCCGATGTGTCGGCATAGGTCGGGATCGGTACGACAATGCCGCCAGCCTTCCAGATCGCCAGCATGACGACGATAAGCTCGACGGCGTTTGGGGATTGATAGGCCACCCGGTCCCCAGGTTTAAGCCCCATCTTCACCAGTCCTCTGGCCAGTGCCCTGCTCTGTTCGGCAAGTTCGGCAAAGGTCAGCGCCGCGTCACCATCCCCTTGCAATGCCGCAATCAGATCACCACGCCCTAGGGCAACCTGCGCATCCGACAGCGCATGCCCGACATTGCATTCCGTCACCCAATCCGGCAGCGGCGCTTCGCTGTATTCCGGCTGTAGGGAGTCCACGACAAGATGGTTCGTCGGAAGCGTGTCGAGCTGAGGATAGGTGTCTTTCATAGCAGATACTCGCCTGAACCTGTGTCGAATTAATGGATGTGACCATCCATATGGTGTTTGCGAACTGGCCGAGGCTGGTCTTTACAGATGCGGCGCGACCTTATCAGTGATCTCTTGCAAAGAGTTGCCGGCCCCCAGAACATAACGATCCGGACGCACCACAACCACATCCACGGATTTCCGGTCCATCCACGCTGCGAGGTCGGGTGAGTTCATGTCTGCCAATGTCGTCACCATTGCACCAGTTTGGTCACGCCACCAATCACCAGCATCACCCAAAGCGTCCTCGTCGCGGCCAAGCACGAAGAAACGGGTTCCAACAATGTCATCAAGCCGCTTACTGTCGATCTCGGGCTGGACGAACAACTTGCCGCCACCCGGCAGGATATAGGTGCCTTGCTTGAATGGCGGGTTCTTGAAGACCAAAGACTTATGCGTTGTCGGATCATTGGCCAAAAACAGCTTGTCGCGTTCCTTGGCCTTCTCCGGATCAAGCACGCAGATCACCTTGCCGATGCGGATGGCCGCCTCGATCACTTTGATCGCATGGGGTTTGCGTTCGCCTTCATAGCTATCCAGCAAGGCTTCGGGATGCGCGCCCTTGAGGACCGAGACCAGTTTCCAGGCCAGATTGGACGCATCGCGGAAGCCCACGACCATCCCCTGACCCAGAAACGGCGGGGTCTGATGTGCCGCGTCGCCAGCGATAAATGTACGTCCTTTGCGCCAATTCTCGGCCACCACGCCGTGGAATGTATACACAGCGGCCCGTTCGATCTTATAGCCACCTTCGGGGAACCAAGCGCTGAGACGTTCGCGCACCAGAGCTTCCTTGTCGATGTTTTCCGCCGTCTCGCCCGGCAATAACATCACTTCGAAACGATGTCGGTTTCCGCAGATGGGGGTCGACAGATAGGGCCTGCTCGGGTCGCACACTTCCACAGCGTGATCGGACCACGGATTGTCCTGCGGAGAAGCAAGCACCACATCAACCACCAGCCATTGCTCGTCAAAATTCAGGCTTTCCAGTTTAATGCCCAGCGCTTCGCGGACCGGGCTCCAGGCCCCGTCACAACCGACGACCCATTTGGCCTGGATTGTGCTTGCGGTTCCATCCCCGTCCTTCAGATCAATGTCCACATGATCCTGATGGTTCCTGATCCGGGTCATCTCGCTGCCCAGATAGACTGTCACATTGTCATGAGACGCGGCTTGCTTCCGGAGCGCGCGGTCAAAATTCGGTTGGTAGAAATAGATGCTGGTGGGAAGACCCGACACGCTTTCCTGATCAGCAGGTGTCCGCACCAGAACCTCTTGATCCGCATTCACGATATCCAGTCGTTTATTGCGCACAACATCGACCAGAACCTCATTTAGACAGCCCATCTCCTGGACCGTGCGCAGACCGGTATGGTCAACATGGGCGGCTCGGGGAAGGGGGAAGACCTCTTTGTCTTTTTCGATCACCACAACCTTCAGGCCAGACTTGGCAACCAGACCCGCAAAACAGGCACCAACCGGTCCAAAGCCAATTATTGCAATATCGTACATGAATACTTCCCCTTAGATCTGGTTGGTCAGAACGGTGATTGCCATTGCTGCCGTATCGTCTTTAGCAAAGCCGCCCGCGTTTTCGGCCAAGCCGATCCGCGCGTTTTCAACCTGCCGTTTGCCCGCCTCACCGCGGAGCTGTTCCATCAATTCGATGATCTGCGCGAGGCCCGTCGCCGCGACCGGATGGCCGCGCGATTCAAGCCCGCCGCTTGTGTTGATCGGGGTACTGCCGCCAAGCGCGGTCTCGCCGCTTTCAACCAACAAATGCCCCTGGCCTGGCTCGACAAAGCCCAGCTCCTCATAGGCCAGCAATTCGTTAAAGGAGATCGAGTCGTGCACCTCTGCGAAATCCACATCGCCGGGTGTGATCTCGGCCGCCGCATAGGCCTGTTTCGCCGTATATCCGATGGCCGTGCCCTGATCGGGCGACATGCCCATACCGACCTGGGCGGCGAGGATTCCGATAGTGCGCGATCGGTCATCAACCTGATCCGCGCGCTTAAGGATCACCGCCGAGGCACCATCGCCGATGGGTGCGCACATCAATGTGGTAACCGACCCAACAACCTGGCGCGCAGAAAGAACATCTTCAAGGCTGAGCGGATCGGTATATTGCGCCTGCGGGTTCAGCCCGGCATGGGCGCGGTTCTTGACCGAAATCTGCGCCAATGTTTCCTGTTTCAGCTCATAGACGCTCGCATAGCGCTCCAGTCTTTCCGGATAGACCGCAGAAACAAAGAGCGAGCCTTCGGACGGATCGATACCGCTTTCGACAAGAAATTCCGGGTCTGCCGCACCGTTGAGAGCCAGATAGGCGCGCGACCTGTCGTCTTTGACCACCAGCTTCTCAACCCCAAGAACCAAAACGGTCTTGGCCGCCCCTGATTGGATCGCCTGCACGGCGAGAGCGAATGCGCTGGACGAACTGGCGCAGGCATTGTCGATATTGAAGACCGGGATCGCCGAAAATGCCATCTGGCGCAGGATCGTCTGACCGACCACGGCGGTCTGCCCGGTGATCGTGCCTGACATCGAATTGGCGACAAAGGCCATGTCGATCTCGCCTGGTTCAACATTACCATCGGCCAAGGCTGCGTTGATTGCTTCCGCGCCAAGCGATTTCAGCGAGCGGTCAGGGTGTTTGGCAAATCGAGTCATGCCTGCCCCAACCACCAAAGCGTTGGAGCTGGTCACGAATCGCCCCCGTATTTCTCGACAAAGGCACCGACATTTTTTGGGAAGTTCCCGCGCCGCATATTGTCCCAATGGACCGAGCGGTCGAGCTCCATGGCATTGGCCAGTGGCAATTCCGCTCCGCCCAGAAGCTGCCGTTTGGCCGCGCTTACCCCAAGGCGCCCGGCCTTCTTGGCGACTTCCGCCGCAAACTCCTGCGTCTTGGGCATCAGGTCGTCTGGTGCGTAGAGCCGCTCCACCAGCCCAATCTCCAGAGCCTTCTGTGGCGAAACCGGCTTGGCCTCCAAAATGAATTCCAGCGCCTTCGCCGGACCAAGCAATCGCGCCAGAAGCTGACCGCCCCCACCGCCCGAAGGCACGGCACCGAACAGATCCATCTCCGGCACGCCAATCATCAGACGGTCCTTGTCGCTGCTGAACCGCAGATCACAGGCGGCAGCCAGTTCCAATCCACCGGCCAGCGTGTGCCCGTTCAGCGCCGCCACCACCAAGAAAGGTGCATTGCGCAGCCGCATACAGACCGCTCGGAAAGCATCCATTGTCTCGTTGAACGCATTGACCAACCCGTCCGTGCCAAGCTCCTCCAATTGCCCGCGCATCCATTTGGCGTCACCGCCCGACGAGAACAGGCCAAGCTCACTGGTCAGGATCACGACCGAGACACCCTCATCCCGTGTCGCATCATCAATCGCGGTGTTCAGCACGCCGAGCAAGTTGGGGTGCAGAGCATTCGCCGGGGCAAAATTCATGCTCCATACCTGCACGCCGTTCTCCGTGGTGATGTTCAATAGACTGGCCTCTGTTGTCATGGTGGATCCTGTCGAATGGGCTAGCGGGTCAGAGCGTGTTGAGAAAGTTCTCTAGCTCGGCTTGGAAAGCGGCTTTGTCATCGAGGACGATCAGATGGCCACAATCCTCGATCACGGCGAGACGCGCGTTCGGGGCCTTGGCCACGCAGGCCTCGCCAAGCGCGATGGGGGCAACCGTGTCGTGGGAGGCGTGGAGGAAAAGCTGTACCGCCTTGACGTCTTTGGCCAGACTCTCGGGTTGCAAGCGCGCCAGCTCATCCACCGCTTCCAAAGCGACCGCAAGCTCGGTTGCTGAAAACATCCGTTCCAGCCAACCAATCTCGGCGGCGCTATGGTGGTTATGGAAAAGAGCCTCTGCCGATTTCTGCGCAAAACCCGGCCAATCACGTCGCATGGCCTTGGCGAATTTGTCATAGGGTGAGGCTTCGCCTGATGGGATGGCGACTGAGACCACCCCTGTTACACGCACGGGCCGAGCCGCGGCAACCTTCAGGGCGACCGCTGCGCCAAGGGCGAACCCAACCAGCACCGCGTCTTCCAGCCTAAGCTCATCCAACAGGGCGGCGACATCCGCGGCCAGACGGTCAAAGGAATAGGGTCCGGCTAGATCGCACGACAGGCCAAAGCCCGGAAGATCCGGCGTCACAACATCGTAGCAAGCGCTCAACCCCTGCTCGGCATAGGCCCACATTTTCCGGTTGAGGCACCAGCCATGGAGCAGGATAATCGGTCGTCCGGCACCGCGTCGCGTATATCTCACACCCTGAGCTGAAACTTGAGCGCTCATTGCGATCTCTGCCAAGATCTTCCTCCCTTTGGACGGCGGGGTTTATCTAGATTGCAATTATTTATCATGTCAACATTGTTAAGCAATAATTATTGGCGTGAAGTATTAAGAAACTGAAGAATATGTAAAATGCACTTCCTATGTCTGCACCGTCGGGCACACTGAACCGTCGATAGACTCCTAACACGGCATCGCCGGAACCAAAACTTTGCGAGATGAAATGCGAGATTTTTCGCCCCTGCGGGGGAGATGGATCATGGCATGCCAATTCGTGGGGCTGCCGTCCGTCCCGTTGATTCGGTAGCGTCTCGATCCGGGCTCGCCCCAATCGCGGTCCCTTCCGCGTTCCGGCGTGAACGGCACGTGAGGCTGGCGGCCGCTAGGTAAAGAAAACCCCGGCCATCGCTGGCCGGGGCTGTTGTTTTGTTTGTCCGCTATGCGCGGGAAAGGTTATTTGGCCTGGAACACTCCGACCACCTGTCCGTCTGTGAAGCGGCCGTCGAAATTACCCACGACTCCGTCGGGACGCTTGCCGGCCTCTCCGTAAAGCTGGGCGTTCCACGTTTCCTCGCCGCTTACGTCGTTTGTTTCGCCAACCGTGCCGATTTCTGTCTCACCGGCTGCCGATAGCCTTCCAGTAGCGGCGGAAACCTCTGTATTTTCAAGAACCAGCTTCCAGGTTTCGTTAACGGCGTTACCTCCCTCAAAGCCAGAGATTTCTCCCTTGAGCATTGGGGTGTCGTTAAAAGTGGCTGTCAGCGAAGCGGTGGCCTTGAAGGCACCGACGTCTTTCCCGTACCTCGACACGCCATGCGCGTCACCTTTATAGGTCGCGGAATTCAGTGTACGCCTGCTGGTGGTGTCAGCTGCGAGGTTCAGGTTTCCAGAATTGTCCGTCCCGAACACATTCCCGGATGCGTGCCACCTGATTTCCCTGCCGGACCCGGCACCGGTGCCTGAATCGGCTTCAATCCACACACCCCAGTCGGCGTAGGCGACTTCGCTTCGAGGAACGTACACTTTCCCTTTCTTCACCAGGCCAGCGGTAGCGTCTGTACCCGTTGCGACGAAATACCAATCGCCCGTCAGCTTGCCGTCCAACGATGAACAGGCACTGGCGTCGTTACAGATCAGGTTTCCGTCAATGCCCATGTAGGTTACAGAAGCTGCACTGCCGTCAGCGGTCAAAGGCTCTCCGGTATCCGTTTCTTCAACAGTGAGAGAGGAGCCAAAATCGGAAATATCCTTATTCTCCACCGCCAGAGCGTACTCTGTGGACGCCGCTCCTCCCAGCGGGTTGACCAGAGCGGTTTTCGCGGTGATTCCCAGAGCTTCATGCCATTTCTGGCCACCCTTGACGCTTTCGCGGTGAATCCTGTTCTCCTCGGTCAGTTTGCCGTAATCAGCCTCGGAAATAAACACGTGAGAACCGTATGTGTTGCTGCCCTGGTCTGCCCAGTTCAGAAGACCCTTGTTATCCCCAGAAGCTATTTCGAGCGCCGCCAGAGACAGGCTGCCCTGAGAAGTTCCCGAAGGGCATTCGCCGCTTCCCGAGTGACGCCCTCCGCCCCGGTCTGTATCACGCCATTGGTGATCGTGATCACGCATGCGGCGGTTCTGTCTTCGTCGCAGGTGTAGTTATAACCGGCATGATGTGAATAACTACCGGCTGGCGCCGGTAGCGTCAGGGAGGTGACTGTCAGGATACCGAGTACGGGTCCGTCCGTGATGGTACCGGTGGTCGCCGGGAAGTGGCCCCGGAACCGGAACCGGCGTCCCCGGCACCGCCCGCGGATTCCGGGCAGCCCGCGCCGGATCCTGCGGGAGGAGCGGCCTTCCGCCCTGCGGACGGGACCGGGGATGGCGGGTTCTGGGGGCACCGACACGGACATATGCACGTGGTCGCCCGGGAGCGCCCCATGCAGGATGGAAACGCCGTTCCCGCGGCGGACCTGGCGGCGGACGGTGCGCACCCGCAGGCCCGGATCTCCGGTCAGGACCCTGTGGCGGTACCCCGTCGCCCGGACGGTATGGTACCGGTGGTGATGGACGCGATGCGCGGAGCGATCATATTGCATGTCCCTGTCCTCCCGGAAACGGGCCTTTGCCCTGAGCGGGCGGCCCGTTTCCGGGAGGACAGGGACATGACACGGTCCGTTCCCGCTGAAGCAATGTCCGACTGGAAGTCGGAGGCTTCGAACCAACGCGTGGAAAGTGAAGTGTCTCCGGGTTGAATCGTCAGCGTGGTGCTGTTTACGGTTGTCGTGGTCGTTCCCGGAGTTGAGCTCCCTCCGCCGCATGGCCGGATCCGCTACCCGACCATGCGGTATCCGTCATGGGTGACCACCCGGAAACTGCCGGTGACGGATTCCGCGATGGCCTCCCGTTCCCGTGGCAGGGTGTCGTTGAAAAAGCGGAAAATCGCCCCGGTGAACCGGCGCAGGTCGGCGTGGAACCGGTCACGCCTCACGTGGCGGTGCATGACATCCCACAGACGCCCGGTCGGGTCGGGTGCGGGGCGTGGGGCGGCGGGAAGCGCGGCCAGACGCGGCATCCCGGCCGCTCCAGGAAGGGCACGGGCGCCTTCGCGTGACGGTGGCGGGCGTTGCCCGGCAGGACATGGATCACCCGGCCGCCGGGACGGGCGCGCTCCGGTTCCCGGGAAGCCGCAGGGTCGTGGTGGCACCGATCCGCCCACCCCCGCCCGTCGCGGACCCCATCGTCTCCAGGTCCGGCGCCCCGTGCGGGTCCGGCCGCCGGCGGCCCGTGGTGGACCTGACCGCGGGCCTGTCCGACCGGAGAACCCGGCCGTGGGCCGGACGGCTCCGCCATTCGGGATGCACCGCGTCGGGGAGGACGGTCGCCCCGTTGGCCGGGGCGTCCCGCATCAGCTGTTCATATTTCCGTATGAAGGCCTCCCGCCCCGCCCTGTCGGCCTGCCTCGGAAGCGGTTTCGGCCTGACGTAACCGAATCCCGGCTGGTGCATCGGCCTTATCGCGCCGCCGCGGGTGTACTCCACGCCGTGCAGCCGCAGGATGATGTCCCGCACCTCGTTGGTGCTGCGCGGCGGGCTGGCCGGCGGCGTCTCCCGGAGCGAGGTTTCCTGATCCCGCGTCAGCTTTCCCTCCCGTTCCGGATACGCTGCGGGGTCCACCGAGGCCAGACCGGTCCGGCGGAACCCGCGCAGCCAGCCGCGCACCGTGTCGGGATCGAGATGGAGGAACCCGCGGACCTGGCGGACGCTCTTTCCGTCATCAAGCGCCACGAGCGCGTTCGCGCGCCGCACCTCGGCGCCTCGACCCTGCGCCCGCGCATGACCGCCAGCAGCGCATGGCGCTGCTCCGGCGTCAGGATGTTTCCGGACATGTCACCGCCTGTGTCCTGTTCTGACCGCTCTTTTCCGGGGCAGATGGACCGTTCCGCGAATCATGCCAGCCCCTAAGGGCGAATTTATGATTCCGAGTATAGCACCGATCACGGAACCACCACGACCTCCGCGACCCAACCTGTTTCGGCATACCCACGCCCAATTGTGAGAAGCGATGCGGGAAGCTCGCGCGCGGATCTCCGGGAAACCGTCGAAAACGACCGATTCCACCCTTGATTCAATGCACGGATATCCGACAGTGGGACGGAGGAAAAATGATCGATCCGCTACCCATTGACGACTGTCTGCCAGAGTTGCTGCTCGCGCTGCGCCACGACGGCCGTGCCGTCCTCCAGGCACCGCCCGGCGCCGGAAAAACCACACGCGTGCCTCTCGCCATTCTACGGGCGAAACTCGGCTCGGGACGTATTGTGGTTCTGGAACCCCGCCGACTCGCGGCCCGCGCCGCCGCGGAACGGATGGCGGAATTGCTTGGTGAGGACGTTGGCCGGACCGTAGGTTACAGAATGCGCGGCGAGGCAAGCGTGTCCGGCGACACCCGCATTCTAGTGGTCACGGAAGGCATCCTGACGCGAATGATCCAGTCAGACCCGACGCTCGACGGGGTTGATGTCCTGATTTTCGACGAATTCCATGAACGCTCGCTCAACGCTGACCTCGGACTGGCTCTCGCCTGGGAGGTGCGCTGCGCGCTCCGCGGGGACCTTCGGCTGGTCGTCATGTCGGCCACACTCGATGCCCGGCCCGTCGCGGAACTGATGGATAAGGCGCCCCTGATCGTCTCCGACGGACGCAACTTTCCAGTGAACGTCCGATGGCTGCCCCGCCCGGCGCCAAAGGAGTCCCTGCTCAACGCCGCGGCGGCGTCGGTCCGAGCCGCGCTGGATGGGACGGACGGGGGGATTCTGGTTTTTCTACCGGGCGAACGTGAGATCCACGGGCTTGCCGCCCGACTGAACCGCATGCCGGGGGATGTGTCCGTGCATAAGCTCTACGGTGCCCTGCCGTTCGCCAAACAGCGCGCCGCCGTGGTACCCGCATCGCGCGGACGCAAGGTGGTCGTCGCGACCGCGATCGCGGAGACGGCGCTGACCATCGAAGGTATCCGAACGGTGATCGACTGCGGTCTCGCGAGGAGAGCGCGCTACGATCCGGGACGCGGAATGTCGCGACTGATCACCGAGCGAGTCACCAGAGCCGAAGCGGACCAGCGAACGGGTCGGGCCGGACGGGTTGGGCCAGGCGTCTGCCAGCGCCTTTGGACCAAGGGTGAGGAGCGCGGCATGCAGGCGTTTCCGCCACCTGAGATCGCCGCCGCGGATCTCTCCGGACTCGTCCTTGAACTGGCGCTCTGGGGCGCGCTGGAACCTGACGGCCTGGCTTTCCTCTCCCGACCGCCCGCGGGGGCATGGGCCTCGGCGCGGGCGTTGCTGCATAGCCTGGGCGCCCTGGATGATACGGGACGGATCACGGACCACGGACGGTCGATCGTCACCCTGCCACTGCACCCGAGAATCGCCCATATGCTGTCCGTCGCCGGACCCGCCGCGTCGGAACTGGCGGCGCTCCTCAACGATCGCGACCCGCTGCGCAACGCGGGAACGGACATTCGGCTTCGCATCGCGGCCATCAAGGAACCGGGCCGCCACCCTTCCGCACGGAAAAACCTCGAGCGGGTTGCCGCCGAGGCACGCCGGCTTCGGTTCCTGGCCGTGGATGACGGCACGCCCCTGTCCGCACCCCAGCAGGCCGCGCTCGCCTATCCCGACCGCATCGGTATGCGCCGCGATGGCATCGCCGCCCGCTGGATTCTGTCCGGAGGATCAGGCGCCACGATGGACGAAGCGGATTCCCTCGCCGGGCAGCGCCTCATTGTCGCGACCGATCTGGAAGGGTCGGGACGCGATGCCCGGATCAGGCAGGCCGTTGCCATCACGGAAGCCGAACTGCGCGCGGTTCACGGAAGGCGAATCAAATGGATCGACGTTTGCCAGTGGTCGAAGCCCGAGCGCCGGGTGGTGACACGGCGGCAGGAACGGTTCGAGGCGCTGGTACTCGATGACCGGCGTTGGGACGACGCGCCCTCCGAAGCGCTGGCAGAGGCGATGCTCGATGGCGTCAGGCACCTCGGCCTGCCCTGGTCAGACAGCGCACGGCGGTTGCGGGCGCGCGTCGAATTCCTGAGAACGCGGGGAGCCGCATTGCCCGACTGCTCGGACAGTGGACTGATGGGCTCGCTTGAGGAGTGGCTCCTGCCCTGGCTCGCGGGGTTCCGAACCGCGGCGGATCTGGACAGGGTCGATCTGGTTGCGTCATTACGGGCGCGGCTTGGGCGACGGGAAATGGATCTGGTCGACCGACAGGCACCGAAGTACTTTCACACGCCTCTCGGAAAGCGCAGGCCGATAGACTACGGGGACGAAAGCCCGGCGGTCACCGTCCGGCTACAGGAAATGTTCGGGGTGACCCGCCATCCATCCGTAGGACCGGAAAGGATTCCGCTGCGACTCACCCTGCTCTCTCCCGGCGAACGGCCGCTCGCCGTGACCACTGACCTTCCCGGTTTCTTGAGTTCAGACATATTCTGGCGCAAGATTCTGATTCCATTTGATTTCCAGTTTCTGAAAGGGCACTACATTCGGCCCCTGGCGGGCTTTGGTCGCCGGTGGATGGTCGCCGGACCGGCTCGGCGGGTTGCGGTGCGTCAGGGTTTGGTCTTTCCCTGTGTCCTGCGTGATGTGCGATGCGGTTTCCGGGGCGGTGTGTACAGAAAGGGTGCGGTGTTCCATGTCAGGCCCAGCGTGCGGTAGATGGTCTGCGCGTCCTGGGTGGCGCGACTGGGCAGTCCGAACCTGCGCGTGCCGTTGGTTTCGTGGAGAAGGCTGACCTGCAGTGCGTCGGGCGCGTCCTGGATGCGCGCCGGGCTCAACGGAACGCCGCGGGCCGCCAGACGGTAGCGGAGATGCCGCACGCAGCAGAAGGCCATGTAGCAGATCGCGATGTGCGCCCGGATGCGCCGATCCTGCCAGTGAAACACCGGCCGGATGCGCAGGTCGTGCCTGTTGGTGCGAAAGCAGGCCCCGATCTCCGCCAGTCGCCGGTATTGGCCTATAAGGTCCCGTGGATCCTCCGCGTCACAGCCCCACGCGACAATGCCGCGCAATCCATCCCAGGAGGCGGCTGCGGCGATCCTGTCCTCGTTGATGGTGACGCGTCCCTCGGGAAAGTCCAGGAAGCGGGCGGTGGCCGACGCGACGGGCGCGGCCGGGGTGGCGCCCCTGTCGAGTTTCCTGCGCAGTTTCTCGAGCCGGCGGGCGCGGTCCCGCGCGTCCTTGCGGGCCCGGCGCGGCGAGTGGGTGACCACCAGACGGCCCCCGTCCTCCAGGGGCAGATCCCGGATGGCGGCCACCGAGTCCGCGTACTCCGACCGTCCCCACGCCGCGTAGGCGGCCACGTCAAGGATCCGCGCCCTGAGCGCCTTCGGACAGGCTTTCAGCCGGGCGCCCAGGATATACGGGGTGCCCCGGTCCCGCAGCGCCTGCCGGTTGGCGCGGCTGAGCATGCCGGCGTCCGCGACCAGCGTGAACCGGGTCTCCGGATGGCGCCGCTCCAGCGCCGCCAGGGCCTTGACCAGCGTGTGGCCCTCATAGAGGTTTCCGGGAAACAGCCCATAGCCGACCGGGAGCCCCTCCGGCGTGATCAGAAGCGCCAGCACCACCTGGACCCGATGCGGCTTGCCGTCCTTGCTGTATCCCTTGAAACGGAGGCCGTTCTCCCGCTCACTCTCAAAGTAGGGCGTCGTGGTGTCGTAGAACACCACCGTGATGGGATCGGGCAACAGGGTCCGCGCCCGCTCCCGTGAAAGGGCGCATATGGCGTCCACCCGCGCGTCGGTGATCGCGTCCATGCTGCGATAGACCGAGTCCAGGTTCAGCGCCAGCACCCCCTCCTGCCGCAGTCGGGCCACCATCGCCCGCTTGGACTGCGGCCGCGCGACCCGCGCCAGGACCATTTCCCGGATCATCCGGCTGGCACTCCCGCGTCGGGAGCCAAACAGGCCCTCCCACCCGAGACGGTCGTAGACCGCGCCAAAGGCCTGGCGCACCCCGATGCCCACACGGTGGTCTTCGCGACAGTCCGCGAGATCCACGCCAAACGGATCGGGACCGGTCCCGGCCGTCCGCGCGGCCGGCACCTGATCGAGAAGATCGTGGAACTGCCCGGGCGAGAACAGCGCCGGCTGTCGGCTCTCCTCCGCGGTGATCTCCTCGATGATCAGGCGCCCCAGGGACATCAGCTGGTCGAGCTGGGCCTCCGAGGTGGCGGTGCCGACATGGCGGACAACCCGCTGGCGGACCCTGGCGCCATCGCGGATGGAGGTGACGATCTGCACCTTGGTACGGTTCTCACCGAGGGGTTTCCCGCGAACGAACACGATCCGGAGGATCTACAGCGGATCTCCGGGAACCGCAGGGAAAATACTGCCAAAGGGCACTACATTCCGGTTTGCGGAAGGAACCACCGCAAACGCCAGCGATATAGGGGTCTGCAGATCACGACCGGGCGCAAATGTCTGAAGTCAAGGGCCTGCCCTGGTCAGACAGCGCACGGCGGTTGCGGGCGCGCGTCGAATTCCTGAGAACGCGGGGAGCCGCATTGCCCGACTGCTCGGACAGTGGACTGATGGGCTCGCTTGAGGAGTGGCTCCTGCCCTGGCTCGCGGGGTTCCGAACCGCGGCGGATCTGGACAGGGTCGATCTGGTTGCGTCATTACGGGCGCGGCTTGGGCGACGGGAAATGGATCTGGTCGACCGACAGGCACCGAAGTACTTTCACACGCCTCTCGGAAAGCGCAGGCCGATAGACTACGGGGACGAAAGCCCGGCGGTCACCGTCCGGCTACAGGAAATGTTCGGGGTGACCCGCCATCCATCCGTAGGACCGGAAAGGATTCCGCTGCGACTCACCCTGCTCTCTCCCGGCGAACGGCCGCTCGCCGTGACCACTGACCTTCCCGGTTTCTGGAACGGCGCCTACGGTGAGGTCCGAAAAACCATGAGGGGCCGTTACCCCAAGCACCCATGGCCGGACAACCCGGCTCGGGCGGCGCCGACATCCCACGCCAGGCGACGGCCCAAACGTTCCTGATTTCCGAACCAGGGTCTGGGCCAAAGAGCGCCGGAAGCCTACATGACGGCACCGATCTGCCAGGGGACGAATTCGTAGTCCCCGAGTCCCTGGGCCTCGGATTTCGACGGCCTGCCGCCAGCGACTTGCAGGATCAGGTCGTAGATCTCCCGCCCCTTCGCCTCCACGTCCGCGGCTCCGGTCAATAGGTCACCGGCATCGATGTCCATGTCTTCCACCATACGGGAATACATGCCCGTGTTCGTGGCAACCTTTATCGTTGGAGCCGGTTTTGAGCCGAACGCCGAACCGCGGCCCGTTGTGAACGCTACGATGTTGCAGCCGCCGGCGATCTGCCCCGTGACGCTCGCCGGATCGTATCCGGGCGAGTCCATGAACGTGAATCCTTTGTCCGTCACCTTCTCGGCATAGCGGTAAACCCCGGTCAGGGGGGTCGTGCCCCCTTTCGCGACAGCTCCCAGGGATTTCTCGAGAATCGTGGTCAGGCCACCTTTCTTGTTACCGGGGCTTGGATTGTTGTCCATGCTGCTCCGATTCCGTTCCGTGTAGTCTTTCCACCACTCCACGATCTCGACCAGACGTTTGCCCACCGCACGGTTGACCGACCGCCGGGTCAGAAGATGTTCGGCACCGTAGATCTCCGGGGTCTCCGCCAGAACGCCGGTTCCGCCCTGCGCCACAACCAGATCGCAGGCATGGCCCAACGCCGGATTCGCCGTGATACCCGACCAGGCGTCGGAGCCGCCGCATTGCAGGGCCACCGTCAGGCCGGACACGGGGCACGGCTCGCGTCTCGCCTCATTGACGAGGGGCAGCATGGCCTCGATCCTTTCGATCCCGGACTCAACGGTGCGCCTGAGGCCCGCAACGTCCTGGATGTTCATCACCTTGAACAGCGGCCCCTGCTTGAGTCCGAACGCCTCCAGCAACCAGTCGATCTGGTTCATCTCACAGCCTAGCCCAACCATCAGAACCGCCGCGTTGTTCGGATGACGCGCGTAGCCCCACATCACTCTTTGGAGCGCCTCGAATCCCTCGCCGGACCCGGCCATCCCGCAGCCGGTGCCATGCACGAACGCGACCACGCCATCAACGTTCGGATAACAGGCCAGCCGATCCGGCGTGAAATGATCCGCGATGCGTCGTGCGGCGGTGGCCGAGCAGTTGACCGACGTCACGATAGCGATGTAGTTCCGCGTCCCCACCCGCCCGTCCGCACGGCGGTAGCCCATAAACAGATCCCCTTTCCCCGCCGCGACTTCCGTTACCGGGCGAAGATCATTGCCGAACTGGTACTCGACTTCCGTGCCGCGGAACCCAAGGTTATGGGTATGCACATGATCGCCAGCCACTATGTTTTCCCGCGCCAGCCCTATGAACTGGGCGTATTTCCGCACTTCCTGGCCTTTCGCGATGGCTCTCGTAGCGATCTTGTGACCGGCGGGGATTGGGGATCGTGCCCTGACTCCCTCGACTTCATGTCCAGTTCCAAGTGAGCGGGTGGCGGTGACGACATTGTCTTCGGGACTAAGGCGGACACAATCCATATCTGATAACCTGT
Source organism: Paracoccaceae bacterium (assembly GCA_965221405.1). Lineage (GTDB taxonomy): Bacteria > Pseudomonadota > Alphaproteobacteria > Rhodobacterales > Rhodobacteraceae > JAPOUP01. Next base: position 836,244 of record CBDCSE010000002.1, read on the forward strand.
TGTTTCGGAACATAACCCGTTATGCACGATGTGGCGCGTCCGACGGTCGGCGACGGACGTCTGCATCTATACATGGAATGGCGGACAGCCGCGTGCCTGCGGCTGACGGTGGACGTGGCGGTTGCCGATCAGCGTCAGGCTGTGGCGTATGCCGAAAGCAGGCGAAGTGAAAGAGGGCGCGGGTCACGGGACGGCGGAAATGTCCGGCGGCGTGTCCATTTCGGCTTCGAGGCTGACCGATAGCCCGTAGACCGTGCGGAGCAGATCGGCTGCCTCGTCTCGGGTGAAAGGAACGTCAAACGCTCTGGGGTCCAGAGTTTGGTCGGCATGAGTCAGGTCGACGAAAGCGCGAAGATCTCGGCGGACGAGCTCCGGCAATGCAACTCGTGCATCCTGGGGAAGAAGCTGCGCCAGCCGGATGACATCGTTGCGATGCTTCCTGATGTCCTTTCGATTGACGTTCGCACCTTCCTCGGACCGAGCGGTGAGGTCGAGAACCGCGTGGGCCTTGAAGGGTATGAGCAATGTCTCATAAATGATCGTGACGCCGTCGAGATGACGCTTTGCGGCCTGGAGCGCCGCGAAATAGGCATCGTCCAGAAGGATTGCCGAAAGGCTGACTATGTCCTGCTCTACCGGTATCCGTCCATGGATCGCGTCTTCGGACAGATCCAGGTCGACCGGCCGCCGTGAAAAGAGCTCGATCATGAAGGGGAAGTTCGGGTCGGTCGGACGGTGGAAGCGGTAGAATTCCCTTCGGCCGTCGCTACGTTCGCGAGCTTGGTATCCGCCTGCGTCAAGGAATGCGTGGAAGGCCCGTCCGAATTCGGCGTCTACCACCTCGCCGCAGAGCACCATGTCGATATCCCTGATCGCCCTGATCGCCCTGAAATCCAGACCCGCTGCGTCGAAAAGCAAATCGCATGCGGTGCCGCCGATGATGGCGTACTGGCCTTCGTGAGGCGCGAAGTGCTCGCGAAACCTGTCGATTCCGGTTACCACGGCATTCCGTCCAACAGTCGCTCAGCCGCCATGGATACGCGCTCGTCGTGGTGATCGTGGAACTGCGCGTAGAGCGAGAGCGGATCCACTGTCTGCGCGGTAGAAAAGGTAGCCGGGTCATATGACCAGGTTTCCACGATATGGGAAGCTCGATCCCGATCGGTTTCGGCGAGTTCATGGGTCTGGGCGACAATCCTCCAATCACTCGCCGCGACCGCGAATGCCGGTAGCGGCGGCGGAGATAGGTCGATCAGCTCGGCAAGCGCTCTCTCACCAGCATGTTTCAGCAGCGGAGCGGCGTGAACGTTCCGGATGAACTTCTCAGTGCGCACAGGGCTGCGCAGCAGGTCGTGGGCGGCATCGAACAGTTGCCTGCCTTCGGCCTCGAACCGGATACGCCGCTGCCTACCGTGTTGCTCGGTCTCGGCCAGCCCCGCACTGACCAGATCGTCGAACGCGCGGCTGATCGACATTGCCGAGTAGCGCAACTGCGTCGCCACCAGGGATGGGGTTGTCGCGGCCTGGTCGAGCCGCAGAAGGCGATGGAACAGTACCGCTTGAGCCGCCGGCGAGAGGCCGGCTGCACGGGACGGCTTCGGCGTGCGGAAGCGTTCGCGCAAGTCCATCGCGAGGTCGGGAATGTAGAGCTGCTTGCTGGGTACGACGAACGGAACCCCCTGTCCGATGAGGCGCGAGCGGTTGTGCGCGCTCAGCCAAGGGGCGACGAAGACGATGATCGCGTCGGCGGCGGGACGGACCAAGGCAATATGCTTTGCGATGTCGGACGGCGTAGCGGTGTTGTCTGTGGTCGTGAGGAAGATGCATCGCCTTCCCGCTATGTAGCCTTCGTGAAGACTGTACATCCGGGAAATAAACGAGGGGAGGCTCGTCGCGCCGTCGAGCGCAGCGATCCTTGCCGGTTCGTGGAGCGTATCCTCGAGATAGCGCTGGAGCCCGATGGCGATAGGCATTTCTGGTATTTTACGACTTCTTACTAACGTCATGACGCATACTAACACTATCAATGTTAGCGTGCAAAAGCTCTGTTATGATATGTGGACTCACAGCGCAATGTCCTCCCAGGCTACGGGGCCCGGTTCCCGATCATCAAGGTCTCAATCCGATCAGCGATCCACTGAGCGGGCTTGCGAGGCTGGCTGACCGTCCGGTCAGCGGCGCACACCTTGGTCACATCGTCGGACCGGGCGTGTTTGACCAGCCGCTTGGTGAGCGAAGGCGGCAGCATCAGTTCGCGCCCGGCGACGGTGATTAAGCGGTTGCGCGGTCCATGGAACCAGAACTTCGCCCCACTGGCCGATGCGCACGTAGAGATGATGCGGATCCTGAACATGACCGGTCGCACCCCGGCTGGCGGGCGACCGCTGCGGCGGAAAGGCCGCTTTTCCCCGTGGCGTGGATCCGGCATCTTCCGGGGCGGGTCAGGTGGCGCTGGCCCCCGGGCATGACGGTCTCCCTGTCGCAGCGAAGGGACTGTCGCCGCCATCCGACCGATTCGCGACATCATGTGCCGCTTCGACCCAAACTCACCCATATCGGGTGTTGCACTTCACTGTGGTGCCGGGGTTGTATATAATTCCCCCGCAAGCCCTCATTCGATACCCAATTCATCCTCCAGATAGATCCTGATCATCCGGTCAAAATCACGCTCGGCCCTGAAACCCAGCGCCAGCGCCCGCGCGGGTTCGAAGTCACGCGGCCACATGGAAACGATATTCATGATCACCGGGTCCGGCTCACGCCTGATGAGCCGGACCCTGCCCGCCCCGGCCACGCGTCCCAACGCCTCGATCTGCTCGGCCACCGTGCAGGATACACCCGGCATGTTCAGCGAGCGCCGGCCTTCCAGAAGGGCGGTATCCAGGCACGCCGCGTGAACCATGAAACCCACGGCCGAGCGGGGACTCGACATCCAGTGCCGAACAGTATCCTCAACGGGAAGCACCGCCTGCTCTCCATTAAGTGGCTCACGGATGATCCCCGAGAAGAAACCGCTCGCCGCCCTGTTGGGCATTCCGGGACGCACGCAGATCGTCGGCAGCCGAATCGATATGCCATCGACCCAACCCTTACGGCTTGCATCCCCCAGCATCAGCTCGCACACCGCCTTCTGCGCCCCGTAACTGGTCTGCGGCGCGGTCAGGAACTCATCGTCGATCCGGGCGGGAAACGGCCCGCCAAAAACCGCGATCGAGGAGGTAAACACGATTTTCGGCACATATTCTCCGCCGCATGCCTCGTGGCGCTCACGCAGGGCCTCCAAAAACTCCCACATAGGCGACATATTCGTGCGCCAGCCCTTGACGTAATCCTCCTCGGCCTCCCCGGAGACAACCGAAGCGAGGTGAAAGATCACGTCCGGACAGCCAGCGGCAAGCTTCGCCATCGTCCCGGGTACGGACATATCCACCACCACCTCGGTCCCTGGCGCCCCGTCTTCGGGAAAAGCGATATCCACCAGCGTTACCTGAAGGTCGCGATCGCCCCGCAGACCGTGCTCACCCAGATGAATGGCCAGTTTCTGGCCAAGCATGCCTCCTCCACCGGTCACCAGCACTTTCAGCAACGTTCCCTCCTGGAAAATCCGTTTCTATGCGAGACGACCCTAGCTTTTCCGGACACTGTCCAGTAGTCCTGAGTTCCTGAAAGGCAGATTGCGACGCCAGGACAGTCGCGCCACCACAGGCACTTCAGAACATTCGTCCGCCAAGGCCAGGAGGTAAGTCCATGTCATGTGAGAGGCTGGAAGGAAAGCGTGTCCTCGCGACAGCCGCGGGCCAGGGGATTGGCCGGTCTTCAGCGCTGGCCATGGCGAACGAGGGTGCGCTGGTGTTCGCCACGGATGTGAACGAGACCGCTCTTGGCGAACTGAACCACCCGAATATCGAAACTTTCCGGCTTGATGTCCGGGACGAAGGCAGCGTCGCGGCCGGCGTCGAGCGGGCCACGCCGGACATATTGTTCAACTGCGCCGGATTCGTGCATCACGGCTCGATCCTCGACTGCACCGACGAGGATTGGGATTTTTCGTTCGATCTGAACGTGCGTTCAATGTTCCGGACGATACGGGCCGCGCTTCCCGGCATGATCGGACGCGGCGGCGGCTCGATCGTCAACATGTCCTCCGTCGTAAGCTCCGTAATCGGCGCACCGAACCGATTTATCTACGGCACGACCAAAGCGGCCGTGATTGGCCTGACGAAGTCTGTCGCGACCGAATTCATCACTCAGGGCATCCGCTGTAACTGCATCTGCCCCGGCACCGTCGAAAGCCCTAGCTGGCACGAACGCGTCCGAGCGCTCAGCAAACAGGTCGGCAGCTATGAGAAGGCGCTAAACGAGTTCATCTCGCGCCAACCGATGGGCCGTATCGCGACCGCGGAGGAAATCGCCGCCCTCGTTGTCTACCTTGCGTCGGACGAGAGCGCGTTCACGACAGGGCAGCCGCATATCGTCGACGGCGGATGGTCCGGATGAAGGATGGATGAACCCGTCCGCGTCGATTTAATTCCGATTTTCGGCGCACGGCGGATAACCTTAATGCCGTGATCCGACCAGCTTCAGTAAGGAATTAGGTAAGTTACATGAGAGAGAATCGACAGCTCAGGAGCCGACTCTGGTTCGACGATCCCAATAATGCCGAAATGACAGCGATTTATCTGGAGCGTTACCTGAATTACGGCCTGACGCGCGAGGAGCTTCAGTCCGGCAGACCGATCATCGGAATCGCCCAGACAGGAAGTGACCTGGCCCCGTGCAACCGGCACCATATGGAGCTCGCGAGGCGTGTGCGCGACGGGGTCGCCACCGCTGGCGGCACGGTTATCGAGATACCTGTCCATCCCATCCAAGAGACCGGCAAACGTCCAACGGCGATGCTGGACCGTAACCTCGCGTATCTGAGCCTTGTCGAAACGCTGTTCGGCTATCCGATAGACGGTGTCGTGCTAAACATCGGATGCGACAAGACCACACCCGCACTTCTTATGGCCGCGGCTACCGTAGGGATCCCCGCGATCGCGCACTCGGTCGGCCCGATGCTCAATGGCTGGTTCCGAGGAAAACGTACCGGATCGGGAACCATCGTGTGGAAGGCGCGGGAACTGCACGCCGCCGGCGAGATTGACGACGAAGGGGTGCTGGATCTGGTTGCGTCCTCTGCCCCATCCACGGGCTTCTGCAACACTATGGGGACGGCAACCACAATGAACTCGCTCGCGGAAGCAATCGGCATGCAGCTTCCGGGAGCGGCCGCAATTCCCGCTCCTTACAGGGAACGCGGCCAAATGGCATACCGAACCGGCATTCGGATTGTGGAAGCCGTCCGCGATGGCCTCACTCCGTCCCGGATCATGACCCGTCAGGCTTTCGAGAACGCCATCGTGGTGAATTCGGCTATCGGTGGCTCCACCAACGCGCCTATCCATCTCAACGCGGTCGCGCGACACCTTGGTGTTCCGCTTAACAACGATGACTGGCAGAACATCGGTTACGGAGTGCCTTTGCTTGTCAACTTACAGCCGGCCGGAGAGTTTCTTGGAGAAGACTATCACCGCGCGGGAGGAGTGCCTGCAGTGATCGGAGAGCTTCTTCGCTCCGGACTTCTACCACACCCAGATGCCCTCACGGTGAACGGCAGGACAGTGGCGGAGAACTGCGGGCACGCCAGCAGCGGGAATCATGATGTCATCAAACCAGCCGACAGTCCCATTCTGGACAACGCCGGATTCCTGCATCTCAGGGGCAACCTGTTCGACAGCGCAATCATGAAGACAAGCGTCATCAGCGCTGAATTCCGCCGACGCTATCTTGAGAATCCCGACGACCCTATGGCTTTCGAAGGCCACGCTGTCGTCTTTGACGGCCCTGAGCGCTTCCATGCGGTCATTGACGACGAAACCCTCGGAGTGGACGAGAACTCGATTCTCGTGATGCGCGGAGCCGGACCGATCGGCTATCCAGGTGGTGCCGAGGTGGTCAACATGCGCCCACCCGCCCATCTGCTGAAACGGGGCATCCATTCGCTACCGTGTATCGGTGACGGCCGACAGTCAGGTACTTCGGGATCGCCCTCAATACTCAACGCCTCGCCGGAGGCCGCCGCCAATGGTGGTCTCGCCCTCGTCAGAACGGGCGATAGGCTGAGGATTGACCTCAGGAAATGCACGGCGGACATTCTGGTCAGTGACGATGAACTCAAACGGCGTCGGGGTGAGAATGCCATGCCCGCCATTCCGGAAAGCCAGACCCCGTGGCAGGAAATCTTCCGCAGCCTCGTCCGGCCATTCAGCGACGGCATGACCCTCACCGGTGCCGACGCATACCGGGACATCGCGAACCGCTACAGGCCGCGCGATAACCATTAAGGAGAACGTGAATGAAACTCGTCCGCTATGGAGAGCCGGGTCGGGAAGCCCCGGGCCTTATTGACGGGAGTGGTCGGATCCGCGATCTCGGCGACCATGTCGCCGATATATCCGGCACGGTCCTTGCCGACGCGAGCCTTGAACGGTTACGCAGTATCGACGTATCCTCGCTGAGGACCGTCCCGGGCAGTCCCCGCATTGGCCCCTGTGTCGCGGACATCGGGAAATTCATGTGCATCGGGCTCAATTATTCCGATCACGCCGCCGAGACCGGAGCGACGCCGCCGGATCATCCGATCCTGTTCATGAAAGCCAATTCCGCAATCTCCGGTCCTAACGACGCCGTCGTCATGCCGCGCGGCTCGACACATACCGATTGGGAGGTGGAGCTTGGCGTTATCATTGGCACAACCGCGAAATACATACCCGAGTCAGCCGCGTTGAACCATGTCGCGGGCTACTGCGTCTGCAATGACGTAAGCGAACGTCATTTCCAGTCGCGGATTTCGGGGCAATGGACCAAAGGTAAATCGTGTGACACGTTCGGCCCGACCGGTCCCTGGCTGGTAACCCGCGATGAAGTCCCCGATCCACAGAACCTCGACATGTGGCTCGACGTGAACGGAAAGCGCATGCAGACGGGAAACACCAGGACGATGATATTCAGCGTCGCGCAGATAGTCTCGCATCTGTCGCAGCTGATGACACTGCACCCCGGTGACGTGATCTCCACCGGCACGCCTCCAGGTGTCGCGCTCGGGATGGCCAATCCGACCTATCTCAAGGCCGGCGACCGCATGGATGTCTGGATCGATGGCCTCGGGCAGCAGACCCAGATCGTACGCGAGGATCCGTGAGCGATCCCCGGCTTCTAATGATAGGCCCGGCGACGGAACGGATGCTACGCCGACTCTCAGAAGTGTTCGAAATCCACCGTATGACTGACAGCCGTGGAACTTTCGCCATCGCGGATGCGGCCATGATCGAGTACATCTACGTGAACGGCCATGGCGGTGTTCCCGGGGATCTGATCGCGTCCTTGCCGAGGCTCCGCCTGATCTCGAATTACGGCGTAGGGTATGACACGGTGAATGTCGAAACCGCTGTCAGGCGTGGCATCATCGTGACCCATACACCTGACGTCCTGAATGACGATGTGGCCAATACAGCGATCCTGTTGATGCTGGCCACCTCGAGGAATTTCCTCTCCGACAGCGACCATATCCGAGCGGGCCGGTGGCCGACCGGGGGCGATGCCCCGCTCTCAAGTGCCGTGCGCGGCAAGACGGTCGGCATCCTCGGGCTCGGGCGCATTGGTCTGGCCGTAGCGCGGAAACTGTCGGTATTCGGGGTTGAAACCGTCTATCACAACCGGAATCGGCGCAACGTCCCGTACAGATATTACGGCGACCTCGTGGAGATGGCACGTGACTGCGATATCCTGATCTGCGTCACGCCCGGAGGCGATGCCACGCGCGGAATTGTCGGGCGGGATGTAATCGACGCCCTAGGAACGGACGGAATCCTGATAAATGTGGGCCGCGGGTCGATCGTGGACGAACCTGAACTGATCTCGGCACTACGGCAGGGCCGACTTGGAAAGGCAGGACTTGACGTGTTCGCGAACGAACCGGAGGTTCCACCGGAACTACTGGCTCTCGAGAACGCCACATTGTTGCCGCATGTCGCCAGCGCCACGGTGGAGACCAGGGACGCCATGGGAGATCTCGCCGTAGACAACCTTATTGAGTTCCACGCGACCGGCAAGGCCGTGACACCGGTGCCGGAATGCAGCGCCATGTAGGAGTTATGGACACATTCCATTTGCGATTCCACGATTCCACTGACATGGGCTACCGCCGGTGAACCGGAGTGTCCGGTACCTCGACCATCGGTGACGGGACGCGAGGACCGATCGGGCGATCTACCGGAATCCAGGCTCTCACCCGGTGACCCGGGCGCGGGCGTTTCCGCTCATTCCCGAAGGTGAGTCACGGCAAAACAGGTCGGCTCGTCCGTTGGACGGGCCCATATATTCCGGATGGATGGAACACGTTCGCCGAACCCGACCTGCGGCCGCGAGGAAACGTCGCGGCGCCCGGATCCCACCGTACGCACTGACTTGGCGAAGGGGCTCTTCAAGGAGGCTTTCCGAGGCATGTCGGTATCCTTTCACACGTTCTTATATGCATGCCGTAGATGTAGGCGTGGACACCCGCTTCGCAACGGATTCTGGAAGGAATTTCAGGGGTTTTCCGTGTTCTACGTCCGGATATGCCGGAGGTTCTGGGGTTTGTGCAGTTTCCCAGAAATCAGGGCTGGATAGGGAGATCAAATTGTAGTACGGGGCGTGTGTGCGGAGGAAAATGGGGTTTTTTGTGTATCAGTGATACGGCAGCAAGTCGCCGAAGGACCGCTGGCAAGGAGGGAGTCTGATTGCTCCGCTGTCAAGAAGAATATGGGTATTCCTGATATGATTCAATGGCTCATTGAAAACGCGCCTCATCTGGTTCCAGCGGCGATCGTTGTCGCTATCGCGACATGTTCATTTGTCGTGGTGCTTATGAGCGTGCTTGTCGGCGTCTTGAATCTATTCGGATTTCGAACGATCAAAAGGCACGCTGGCTCCGTCGCAAGGGAAATTGCAGGGAATGCCGTAGAGCGGGGAGTTTGAAAAACTGGTCCGTCGTGAAGTGGCCAATCTCTCCACAAAAGCGTTTGTTTCTCAATTACACGAAAACCTGATGAAAAACGGAGGGGAAAATGGCTGATATCCGGATGAGAGTCGATCTTCCCGAAGAATGCCGCGTTCTTTACGCTCAGTGTGTCAGCGATGAAGGCTATGTTGACGTCAACGAATTCATCAAGAAACTTCCTGAAATAGAGTTCTCGCAAATAGACCTTGAACCCAGAATTTCCGGAATTCTGGCGAAAGCTGGGGAAAACAGTTTCAAGATCGCTGTCAACAGGAATGAAGCCACGGAAAAGCAGCGATTCACGGCCGCTCATGAACTCGGACACTATTTCCTGCACAGAGATCTCCTCAAGTCGGGCGGGGAGATAAAGGACAGGTATATCCTAAAGGCGGAAGGCGTGAGTACCATCGCCATGGCAAACCGACTTCGCATTCCAACCTGATCTGCCTGCTCCAGTATAGCGCAAGGTTCCTGGGCTGAAAGAAAACGTGAACCGGGCGGGGAAATCCCCGCTCGGTACGCCGGTCTCTATGGAATCAACATCATTTTGTTCCCTGTTTTATCATGCCCCGGCGCGGTTCGTCTCCACAGGCACCACTGGCTCGCTCCACTACAGTGCGAAACAGCCTTGCGATCAACCCGCGGATGATCGATGAACCGAGGACCGAACAAGACGGTTTACGACTTGAAACTTTTCCCACGCATCTATCAAGTGACTCCGCTCCTGAAGTCGTCGGTGCTGCCGAACGGCCCGGGTCGCGCACGTTCAGATAAGGAAGGCCAAGATGCTTGACACCCCGACCGACCTGTCAACCCGTCTAAAAGACCCATCGCTTCTGGAGACCAGGGCGTATCTTGCCGGCGAATGGACTGACGGCGATACTTCCGCCAAATTCGACGTGGTCAATCCCGCGCGGGGGGACATCATCGCGCGGGTGGCCGATCTCGGCCGCGCGGAGACCGCCCGCGCCATCTCAGCCGCCGCCCTGGCGATGCATGGGTGGGCCGGACGTACCGCGAAGGAGCGCTCAAACATACTGAGGGACTGGTTTGACCTCATGGTCGCGAACGCGGACGACCTCGCCACAATACTGACCGCGGAGCAGGGCAAACCGCTGGCGGAGGCCAGGGGCGAAGTGATCTACGGCTCGGGCTTCATTGAATGGTTCGCCGAGGAAGCCAAGCGGGTTTACGGCGAGACGGTTCCGGGCCACCTGCCGGGCAAACGGATAACAGTCCTGCGACAGCCAATCGGTGTCTGCGCGGCTATCACACCGTGGAACTTTCCCAATGCGATGATAACGCGCAAGGTGGGACCGGCCCTGGCCGCCGGCTGCCCGATTATCGTCCGTCCGCCTACACTCACTCCGCTGTCAGCCCTGGCGCTCGGTGTGCTCGCCGACCGCGCAGGTATGCCTGAAGGCGTGCTTTCAATTATCCCGTCAACCGATTCGTCGGGCATCGGGAAGGAGTTCTGCGAGAATCCCGCGGTACGGAAACTGAGTTTCACCGGTTCCACTGAAGTGGGGCGAATCCTGCTGCGCCAAGCCGCAGACCAGGTGATGAAATGCTCGATGGAACTGGGCGGAAACGCGCCTTTCATCGTGTTTGACGATGCGGATCTTGACGCGGCGGTCGGGGGTGCGGTCGCCTGCAAGTTCCGCAATAACGGCCAGACCTGCGTGTCCGCCAACCGCATCTACGTGCAGGCGGGAATATACGACTCCTTCGCCGAACGGCTCTGCGAGGCCATCAGTAAGATGAAAGTGGGCGACGGTCTGGATGGGGACACTGCACTGGGACCGCTGATCGACGCGGCGGCGGTGACCAGGGTCCGGACCCACATCTCCGACGCGACATCCAAAGGTGCGGCGGTCGCGCTTGGCGGCGATACGCATGATCTGGGCGGCCTCTTCTTCCGGCCCACGGTGCTCACCGACGCCGCACAGGGAATGGCGATCGCGCGGGAGGAGACGTTCGGCCCTCTGGCGCCGCTCATTCGATTCGGGACGGAAGACGAAGCCATCGCCATGGCGAATGACACGATCTACGGCCTTGCCGCCTATTTCTACGCGAGGGACATCGGCCGGATCACCCGGGTTCAGGAGGCGCTGGAATACGGTATCATCGGGGTCAATACCGGAATCATCTCGACGGAGGTCGCGCCATTTGGAGGCGTGAAACAGTCCGGGCTTGGTCGCGAGGGCTCGCGCCATGGCATCGATGACTATCTTGAGATGAAATACGTCTGCCTGAGCACATGAAGGCGGCGGGTTCGGACCCTACCACCGATAACACTCAAATCATCGGATCGTCAGGCCAGGATTCGAACATCAATCTGCCAGGCGCAAGCTGGCTGATTTGCCAAGGTTCATAACATCCGTCGTTCTGTTTCCTTAGACGGCACCGCGTTCCGTCCCATTCAGGATAAGCCGGAAACACATTCCCGCCGCCGTTGACCCGTATGGCGGCATGAGAATTCAAATACACTTGCAGTGGATGCTCCGTCTTTGGTTCTGGCCTGACCCCAAATCTTGCGGAGCATCCCTCGTCGTTTTCATCAACCGCGAAGCTGCGGTCATGCCGGAGGTGCGCGGGAAGGTCGTTAAACTATTCCCCGGCGCGATGGACAATGTCACGCAACACCTCAAGGGTCAGTTCAAGATTGCAGTCAGCACGACCGCGAACCCAGCTTGGAAGCAGTCGGTGGCTCAGAATTATTTTGTTTCTAAACAGTTATTTCTAGTGGAATCCCCATGCGTATTGACATTGAATTTTCGGAGACCTGAAAAAGTTTAGCTATTTCCGAGACGTTGTTGCTGAGTTCCTTTCGGTGAAACTCAACCAATTCCCTAGGCATGAGAAGATTTGCCGCAAACCTGTTGGCTTCGGTTTCCTCTTTAGGGCCAACCGCAGTGTTATGGTACTTTCCGCCCCTCGAACTTCTATAAAGTCTGTCGTCATCCAGACCATCGCCAATCAAATGCCTGTGCAGCATATAATGGCCTAGCTCATGTGCAAGCGTGAAGCGTCTGCGCGTGTGTGGATCCTTTGCATTGATGGTTATAGCGAAGCCTGAACCTTCCCGTTCAATCATACCTGAAATCTCATCTTCAAGATATGCTTCCTTGAAAGAAATACCCATCGCTTCCGGGATTACATGAACTGGCACGGGGGCCGATCCGCGAACTGTCATCAGGAATTTTAATTCATCCGCCAGGTTCATCGATCCATCTCCCTTCTTTCCTGAACTTCGGCAAGACTATCCGCCTCTTCGTCCGTATCACCGTCAACAATAATCATGGTCTGATACGCGCGGATTATGTTCGGAAGTTCTTTCTGCATATGTTCGTTGGCGACCCGTTCCGCTATTTCCTTTGCGATCTTACTGGCTTCATTCCTTGCCTCCTTCCCAGCAATCGCGCGAAAATTGAAAAAGGCGAACAGACCCCCAAGAACCAAGATAATCCCGATTCCGGCCAAGAGAGATGAAATTAATCTAACCTCCCAAGTTGAGCGGCCGCTGCCGTGGTATCAACAAATGATTCAAGAGCGTCCATCTCTCAACACGCCTCCGCATTCACGCACGGATATATTCGTCAATGAATTCGAAGGTTCTACCAATGGCGGTGGTTTGTATTAAGACTTTGCCCATTTTTGGATGAGATCCGACTGTGCCAGAATCCCAAGTTTCTGCGTACGACACTATACCTGTTGCTTGATCGATCATTACCTTTACAAAATTCCCTTCTACCGAAAACGCCTTAACTCCAATATTGACCCGAACATAGAAGTAAGGATTTGGAATATTTACGCTTCCGCCATATATGTCTTTCGCGTCCAAAATGAGACGAACGCCGTTCTCTATCTCTTCTTTGATAAGGCCGATCTTTCCGGCGTCTTCGCTTAAATCTTCGACAACTAAATCTACCGGCGCGCAATCGTTCCAAATTTGGAAACGGTCTATATCCGTCACTTCCTCCGCGCCAACAGAAAGAGCGGCGAACAGGAATCCGGCCAATACGGGCCATAGAACGTTTCTGGGCATGTCAGCCAGCTTCGGCCGGTTCCCCCCACCGCGCCTCGGCGGTGGCTTTCGCGATCTCGCTCCGGCGTTCCGGCATCAGGCTGTCGATCCGCGCCCTACCTCCGGCCCGGCCCTGCCGCTCGTGGCGCGGCCGGGCCGGCACTTGGGCGGCATCTCAAGATTTTCCACGATCTCTCCGGTGACGATCTTCATGACATGGACCGCGTCGCCGATAATATCCGCCGACCGCTTCTGTCCCGTTGGCATTGTCCATTTCATCTCCAATATGGCACACTTTAATATACGATTTGTGCATGATTTGGTATCATTGGGACTGAATTCGATGCAACACCTTTATTCGAACCGCGAAATTCAAACTAACTCACTACCGAATCCCGGGAAGGGCGCGCATCTTGAGATGCGCGCCATAGCTGTTACGGATTGACCGGAACTCAGGCAGCTTTTGCCGACGCATTCGCCGGATCCGCCTCAACGGACTTTACGTCCATTGTCTCACCACGGCCGATCTCGATCCGCCGCGGTTTTAGCGCCTCAGGAATCTCGCGAACAAGATCGATGTGAAGCATGCCGTTCTCGTGACTGGCGCCCGTGACGCGGATATGGTCAGCCAACTGGAACCGACGCTCAAAGGCGCGTGTGGCGATACCACGGTGAAGATAGGAAAGACCCTTCTCCTCAGCACCCTTCTTTGCAGAAACGATCAGCGCGTTCTCACGCAGCTCCACATTAAGCTCGTCTTCGGAGAAGCCGGCGACCGCCAGGGATATCCGGTAGGCATCGCCCGCCTTCTTCTCGATGTTGTAAGGCGGATATGTCGGCTCGGCGACATCGGCTGAGAGAACACGGTCCATCATGTCAGCCATCCTGTCAAAGCCGACGGTGGCCCGGAAAAGCGGGGAAAAGTCAAGATTGTGCATTTGTCATCCTCCATTGAGCGACAACTTGTGTATGGCCCTCCCGTTCGGGACGGTCCGTTTGATACTGCCGACCCCTATTTGGCTGCCGACAAGACCGACTTAGGTAGCGGCAAATGATCTTTCAAGACCATGCCAATGACTTTCACAAAGCGTGCATAGGGGCCCGTCTGAAACCGGGCGAACATCGCCCAACCTATCGAAGGTACCCCGGAATCGGGGTTCCGGCTCCAAGTATGGTCATTACCGCGTGACCAGTTCCGCCCTCCGCGGCAGTATCCACGTCGCCTCAAGGGGCGCCTGGATTCAGGATTTCCGTTTTTGGAGCCGGGCCACCCGTTCGCGCCCGCGAGCGTTTGCCGAAGATTGGGCCGTCGCACATATCAGGGTCCCTCCACCGGCTCGGCCCTGACCTCGAGCAGGTTACGCGCCTCGCGCCCGCAGGCCACGGCGACGAGATGGACGTCCCGCCCGCGATACCTGTCGGCGTAGCCCCGCTCCCGCATCTGCGCGAACGCCGCCGCAAGCGCCGCCTCCGCGCCGTCCGGGCCCTCCGCCATCCTGAACTCAAGGATGAAGATCTGTCCGCCAAGCTCGACCGCCATATCCGCGCGGCCGTGGCTGGAGGCCTCCTCGGGCCGGACCTCCACCCCGACGGCCCTGAGGCACATGTGCAGGAGGCTGGCGTACCAGGCCTCGTGGCGCGCCAGGTCGTTCCGGCTGTGCCACTGGTAGGGAATGCCCGACAGCCAGGTCCTGAGCTCCCGGGCGAACCCCCCGAAGTCACGCGCCTCAAGCAGGTCGCGCAGGCTCCTGCCCTCCTCAAGGGGTACCCGGTCCCTTTCATCGAAATGGGCCAGCAGCTGGTCGTTCAGGCTCAGCTTCACCTCCAGGTTGGGATAGTCCAGCCGGTAGAAGGTCCTGTGGCCCTCCCGGCGCTCGTCCGCTATGGTCAGGTAGCCGGTCTGGAACAGCAGCGCCTCCACGCCGATGTCATCCACGTCGAACTTCGAGACCAGCGACCTGTCGGCCATCCGGCCCTCCAGTTCCATCAGGCTGACCGACCTCTCCTTCATCGTCTCGAACAGGAATGTAGGCGAGCCGGTCTCGAACCAGTAGGGACGGAACTCCCGGCTGTCGAGCAGCAGCAGAACGTCGAAAGGGTTATAGAGCCGCGCCTCACCGCGCCAGCTGTAGCCGTCGTACCATTCGCGGATCCCGTCGCGGTCCAGCCCGTCCAGCTCCGGGGCGAACACGGTGTCCAGATCCGCGTCGGTGTAGCCGCAGAGCGCGGCGTACCGGGGGTCCAGGCTGATGTCCCTGAGATTGTTGAGGCCCGGGAACAGGCTGACCTTCGAGAACATGCTGATGCCGGTGACGAAAACGAAGCGGACATGCGCGGCGCTGTCCTTGACGATGCCGTAGAGGCCGCGCAGGTACTCCCGGTTGGCCCGCGCCAGGGCCGGGTCGCCGAGCGCGTCGAGGATCGGCTTGTCATACTCATCCACGAGGACCGCCACGCGCTGGCCGGTGGTCCGGTGCAGGTGGAAGAGAAGGGCCTGCAGGCGCTCCGGACCCGTTTCCGGGGCCCGGTCCGGATCAAGTCCGGCGGAATGCCCGATCAGTTCCAGCTGCGTGAGAACGCTGCGCCTGACGTCCTCCGGTTCGCCGTACTTTCCGCCGAAGCTCAGGCGCACCACCGGATGGCTGGCCGTCCAGTCCCAGTGACGGTGGATGTCCAGTCCCCGGAACAGCGCCTCCCGACCCTCGAACAGCGCCCCGATCGTGTCCACCAGCAGGCTCTTGCCGAACCGGCGGGGGCGGGAGAGGAACCAGTGGTCGCCCCGCCCGACCAGATCCCGGACCAGCGGCGTCTTGTCGACGTAGTAGCTGTCGGTTTCCCGCAGCCTGGCGAAGTCCTGGATGCCTATGGGCAGGCGCTTGCGGGTCATGGCGCATGCCTTTCATGCCGTCCAACCTGCCGAAAGACGCCCGGCCCGATCTCAAAACATGCCGCGCCAGTTAACGTATCCGTCCGAACAGACCGCTTTTCTGTGGTGCGACAGCAAGGGCCACGGCGCTGGCTCATCATTGGGCGTCCCCACGTTGATACTGACCACCAACACCCTTGAACTTTTCCACAACAGCGGAGATTTTCCGAAATACATTCTGCTTCATAGTCAAATACCGTGGGTTTAGCGGGCTCATTTTAGGGAGTATCTCGTTTAGCTCCGTGCCGTTTTCGGTGGCGAATTCGCGTTTGAGCGACGTGGCGATATAACGCTTGGCGGCTTCCGCGTTCAGATCTTCGGTGTTGATCAGTTCCTCGACCTCACGATCCCGCTCCGCTTGGGCGAAGGTGAAAAAGGCTTCGATCACGTCGGCTTTGTCGCCAAGTCCGTCAAGATCGGTTTGATTGATGAAATCGACCAGCAGGCTCTCTTTCGCCCGATTGCCCACACTGGCCCTGATCATGCGCCGCACGTCCTCGACGACCGCGGACTTGTCTTTCGCCTTTCTGTTGCTCTCGAAAATCTGTTCAAGAATGTAGTCCAGATTGATTTCCTGGGATTTGAGCAGGTCCACCTCAAACACCACGTCGTCCCAATCAATAGCGCTTTCGGTCTTTTCGGATGCTGCTTTCTCCCGGCGCAGCCAGTCCCGGATGTCATTGTATGTTGAGCGGTAATCCTGCGCCTTTCGTTCCGTCGGCATCGGTATGCCCTGTAGAGCAGCCAGATCATCGTCATTCAGGCGGTGCGCCACTTGAAAGGCCCTGAGAGCCGCCTCATCGGCTGCGTTCACGTTTTGCAGGGCCGTCAGGCTCGCGAACTCATCGTAGTTCCTAAGAATGTTCTCGACGCGCAGATATTCTCCGAACAGTATTGCGAAATCCTTTTTGTCGGCTTCCTTGGCAATGGCCGCCGGATCGGGAAAACGGCGCTTCAGTTCCGCCAGAACATCAATAAACCCACGCCTGGCCTCACCGGTCACCGCATCGGTATAGCCCTCCATGTACTCCCTGTAGCTTTTCTCCAGGATCACGTTTGTGGTGTTCGCGTCACCAAACGTGGTAATCGCCTCGACCGTCGCCTCCTCCAGGTCACGGAAGGTGACGATGTTGCCAAATGTCTTCGTGGCGTCGTGGATGCGGTTTGTCCGCGAATAGGCCTGGATCAGGCCATGATAGCGAAGGTTCCTGTCCACGAAGAGAGTGTTCAGTGTCGGCGCGTCAAAGCCGGTGAGGAACATGCCCACTACGATCAGCAGGTCCACTTCCCTGGACCTAACCCGCTTGGCCAGATCGCGATAGTAGTTCTCAAAGCCGTCGCCATCCACGCCGAAACCGGTTTTGAAGTGCCGGTTGTAGTCATTGATGGCCGCGTTCAGAAACTCCTTGGCACTGCTTCCCATTGCCGTGACGTCAAGGCTTTCGTCCGGAATGTCGCCCACAGCGTCCTGTTTCTCGTTGGCCGCGAACGAAAAGATCGTCGCGATCTTCAGGGGCCTGTCACTCTCCGCCTGCAACTCGTTCAGGGCTTCGTAATACAGCTTGGCGGCATCCACGCCGCTAACGGCAAACATGGCGTTGAAACCGCCACTTCCGCCCTGAAGGCGATGCGTTTTCCGACGGAAACTGTCCAGGATATACCGCGAGATTTCACGAATTCTGTCCGGGTGCCGCAACGCCTGCTTGATCTCCGCGGGGTTCAGCCTATCCTCGTCCCGCTCGCTTTCGATACCCCTGAATTGGGGCCGGACATCGTTGTAATCCACCATGAACTTGAGTACCTTTTCATCACGAATGGCATCCGTAATGACATAGGAATGCAACTCGCGGCCGAATACGCTGGCCGTGGTTTCCGCGCCCGACGCGTTTTCCGGAAAGATCGGCGTACCCGTGAAGCCGAACTGGCAGAACCGCTTGAATCTACTTCCCAAATTCCTCTGGGCTTCGCCAAACTGGCTTCGATGGCATTCATCAAATATGAAGACGACCCGCTGCCTATAGACAGGTAGGTTGCCTTCGCTCTTCATAAGATTGTTCAGCTTCTGGATCGTCGTGATGATGATCCTGCTGTCGTCCTTTGCGAGGTTGCGCTTCAGGGCGGCCGTGCTTCTGGACCCGTTCACGCTGTCGGGCGAGAACCGCTGGTATTCCTTCATCGTCTGGTAGTCGAGATCCTTGCGGTCCACGACAAAAAACACCTTGTCGATGAACTCAAGCTCCGTCGCCAGACGCGCCGCCTTGAAGCTGGTCAGCGTCTTTCCCGATCCCGTGGTATGCCAGACAAATCCGCCGCTCTCCGGCCTGCCCAGGTTGTTCGACTCGAACGAACCGTTTATCTTCCACAGGATCCGCTCGGTCGCGGCGATCTGGTATGGACGCATGACCAGCAGGGTGTCGTTCACATCGAACACCGAATACCTCAACAGCACATTCAGCAGGGTGTTCTTCTGAAAGAACGTCGCCGTGAAATCCTTCAGGTCCCTTATCGGGCTGTTGTCCGCTTTCGCCCAGTTCATGGTGAAGTCGAAGCTGTTCCTGTCACGCTGGGTGGTGTTGGCGAAATACCGCGTGTCGGTACCGTTCGAGATCACGAACAGCTGAAGGAACTTGTAGAGCGAATGGTCGCTGTTGAAACTTTCCTTGCTGTAGCGGTGTATCTGGTTGAAGGCTTCCCGGATGGCGACACCGCGCTTTTTCAGTTCGATCTGCACCAGAGGCAAACCGTTGACCAGAACGGTCACGTCATAGCGGTTGGCGTGCGTGCCGGTCTGCTCGAACTGTCTGATCACCTGCACCCTGTTGCGGGCAATGTTCCGTTTGTCCAGCAAATGGATATTCCGGATCCGGCCATCATCGAACGTGAAGTCATGAACGAAGTCGTCATGGATCTTGCGGGTTTTCGCGACAATACCCTCATTGGGTCTGTCCAGCCAGGTTTCGACAAAGCGCGACCATTCCCCGTCAGAAAACCGCACGTCGTTCAGCGCCTGTAACCGAACCCGCACATTCGCCAGAATGGCCTTGGGCGTGGTCAGATCGGGGCGGTGCTCATATCCCTGATCTATCAAATCCTCGACCAGTTCCCGCTCCAGGTCACTCTCGCTCTGATAGGTGTCCCCGACCTCCCGCTCAGTGTATCTGTCGAGGACAATGAAGCTGTTCGACTCGGCGATGGGTCTGGTGCGCTCGATCATCTGACGCATTTTCTCTCATATGCACTTGGTATTTGAGAACAATTGAGTTGCTCGGCGGTATCCAAAAGCGTTTGGCCCATTTTACGCGGCTTCCCCGTCAGGCTTGGGGAAGTCCAGTAGTAGATCGCGGTAGTGGGCATACTGCTTTTGGCGCAGGTCGATTTCGCGTGGCAGGCCTTCGGCAAGGGAGGTGGTCAGCGCGTCGAACTTGTCGAGGATGGCGGCGATGCGGGCCTGTTCAGCTAGCGATTTCCGGGAATTGTTGGGGAACGGAATGGGGATTGGGTAAAGTAATATTTGTGGCTTACTGCCACGCGGCATTTTCGCGCCTTTGGCATACTTCATGTTGTAGATAAAGAATTTTTCGTCTGCCAATACCTGATAGAGGTAGCGAGAATCTATATTGCTATCAGTTCCGTGGATGACGAGAACATCACCGTTAGCGCCGCCATTTCCGTCAGCAAACCATATCTTCTTCAGGTAAGGGCGAATATTGCCGATCAAAACGTCACCTTTTTGATATTCAGTCAAGTTTCCAGACATCGGCACATAGCTTGATTCAACCTTTCCCCCACGGTCTTGCAAGAGATTGTCCACACCAACGTAGTTGGACTTATCCAACTGATCAAAGCTGATACGCGTTTTTGATAATTCCGCCACCTCCCTCAACGGCTTATACTCCACATCCCCGCCAAAAGTGAGAAGCTTATCCCGATAGTGATTGTACTGCTTTCTGCGGGCGGTAAGCTCGGCGGTAAGCTCGGCGAAAGCGTCCAGAACGCGCACAACCTCAGCCTGAATCGCCAACGACCGTTCAGGGTTATCGGGGCATGGCACAGGGATTGGGATTCTCGACATATCCTTGGCGGAAACGTCAATTACCTTGGCCCCTTTTGCGTATTGTCTCTTTGCTTTCGCGAATGTAGGGGTTTGGGTGAAATAGGCAAAGTACATGCCTAAAACAGTCTTAATTGGTTTGAAGATTGTCGCGTGTCCGCCGGTTACGGCCTGTTCTTGACCTAGATATACTAGTGGTGTCGCAACATCCTCAAAATTCTCACTTGTGTTAGTGATCACGACATCGCCTGTGTTGACCTTTCTCAAATTCGCCGCTGTCTCGGGCGACACAAACGAGATCGTCGATCTAGTTGAGAGGCCATAGTGAGTATAAATCTGACCGTAGTGGATCGCGGGAACTCCGGTATCTGTAAAGTCTTTTTTGGGTAAGCCATTCCCACGAACAAGTTCCCCAAGTTCCCCCAGCGGCTTCCACGCCACCTCAGCGCCATCCAGAAGCCTTTCGATGAACCCTGGATCGCTCACGCCTCGATCTCCGCGACGATGGCGTCGATATCGGAGCGCAACCGGTCGATCCTGCCAACGGTCTCTTTCAGTTCCGCGTTAAGAGCCTTGATATCGACCACCTCACGCGTGTCCCTGGGCTCCACATAGGAGCTGACCGACAGGTTGTAGTCATTCTCCACGATCCCGCCATATGGCACGGTCTCAGTCACATGCTCGACCTTTGCCTTGCTGTCGAACATTTCCATGATCCTGGCGATATGATCGTCGGACATGACGTTGTTGTTGGTCTCTTTCCTGAAGAAGTCCTTGCCACTGGCATCGATGAACTGGATGTCCGTGCCGGTCTTGTTCCTGGCCAGAACCAGGATGTTCACTGCGATGGACGTGCCGTAAAACAGGTTCGGGGCCAGCGAGATCACCGTTTCCACATAGTTGCTGTCTACCAGGTACTTGCGGATTTTCCGCTCGGCACCACCCCGGTAGAAAATACCCGGAAAGCAGACGATCGCCGCACGGCCCTTACCGGACAGATAGCTGAGCGCGTGCAGCACGAAGGCGAAATCAGCCTTCGATTTCGGGGCCAGCACACCCGCGGGCGCGAAACGGTCGTCATTGATCAGCGTAGGGTCGTCCGACCCGATCCATTTCACCGAATAGGGCGGGTTGGAGACAATGGCGTCAAAGGGTCTGTCGTCGCCGAAACGCGGCTCCGTCAGGGCGTCGCCTAGCTGGATGTTGAACTTGTCGTAATTGATGTTGTGCAGGAACATGTTCATGCGGGCGAGGTTATAGGTGGTGTGGTTTATCTCCTGCCCGAAAAAGCCTTCTTCCACCATATAAGCGTCGAACTGCTTTTTGGCTCGCAGCAGCAGCGAGCCGGAACCACAGGCCGGGTCGTATATTTTGTTCACGCTGGTCTGCCGGTGCATGGCAAGTTGGGCGATCAGTTTGGACACGTGCTGGGGCGTGAAGAACTCGCCGCCGGACTTTCCCGCGTTGGCGGCATAGTTGGAGATCAGAAACTCATAGGCGTCGCCGAAAAGGTCGATCTGGCTGCCCTGAAAGTCGCCGAATTCCAACTCCGCAACCCCTTTGAGGACGGCGGCCAAACGGCTGTTCTTGTCTCTAACCGTATTGCCCAGACGATTGCTGGTCGTATCGAAATCGTCGAACAGGCCCTTGATGTCTTCCTCTGATGGGTACCCACTGGCCGAAGCTTCGATCTCGCGGAAAATCCTGGCCAGGTCGGTATTCAGGCTGTCGTTCCCGTGCGCATTGGCGACAGTGTTGGAGAAGAGCTGGCTGGGATAGATGAAATATCCCTTGGTCTTGATTGCGTCATCCCTGGTTTCCGGGGTGATCACATCGTCAGGCAGATCGGCGTAGCTGATGCTGTCGTCACCGGCCTCGATGTAGCCGGCAAAGTTTTCGCTGATAAAGCGGTAGAACAGTGTACCCAGGACATAATGCTTGAAGTCCCAGCCATCGACCGCGCCGCGAACGTCATTGGCTATCTGCCAGATCCGGCGCTGAAGTTCCGCACGCTGCTCGGAGCCGGTCATCTTGGTCTACCTCAACCCTGCTTCCCCGTTTTCGATCTGAAGTGCAAAGCGCGGCCCCTTTAGGACGATAACGAAGCCTGAGCAGGGGAAGGCACCGAACTCGGGGCGTGACAAGATTTGCACCCATTTGGCTCCGTTACTGGCCGCTGGCAGCACCATTCCTTTGGGTGAGATTTTAAGCAAGGCATTCGATCATTTCAAGACACGCCAACGGCTGGCACTGTCTCAGTTTGAAAATAGAATTTGCCTTCGAGCCGCACATCCGATATGAGGAGAGCAGTGACACAGCTGAGGCTTCGATCATGACCAGAACTTCAATCACTTTACCCCCCCCCCCCCCCCCCTTCCTAAGTCTTGCGTCGCCCTCCTCCTGAGCGCGGCCCTCGCCGCGCCCGCGCTGCCGGCCCTCGCGCAGACCCCGGTGTTGGATTATGCGTTGCGCTTTTCATGGGTTGGGGCGGCCGCCCCCGCGGAGGTCACCCATCTGCTGCCAAACAACCTGATCGCCCAACCGCCCAATTGGAACAATCGCGTGGGCAACGTGGCCCGTAACCTGGACATCGCGGCCACCAACTGGACCGCCACCGTGGCCATCGGCACCGCCGGTCGCTGCGGCGGTGACGATCCCGGCACCACCGGGACCTGGGTCCGCAATCCCGACAAGGTCACCACCCTCAACCCGGAGGGCTGGGAATGGCAGCGGTCCGGGACGCCCCGGCCGCTCGTTCGCTACCACATCGCCGATGACCGCTATTCCCGCGGCGAGCCGATTGCCCGGGCCTGCACCTCCTGGGTCGATGGCCGCTGGACGCCGGCCAGCGGGGGTGTGTTCACCCTGCGGATCTGGGGCAATGTCTGCTTGGCGGGCGGGGCCCGATGTGCCTCCCTCAAGGGCGGCGCGGGGCAGACCCTGTTGACGCCCGGGGTCGTCAATCAATTCGGCTACCTAGCCACCTTCGGCCCCGGCCCCAATTGCGGTCCGGCCCGCTGGCCGACACCGGAGTGGCAGGCCGCCGGTGGCCCGCCCTATGCCGAATGGTGCGACGTCAGGGTGGCGCCGCGCTGACCGCCGGACGAGACGGCGCAGGCGTCAGGGCTCTGCGCCGGTGCGGGGGCGATCCGACTGATCGCCTGCAGCGTCGCAAAGCCACAGCCTCTTGTTGTGTGCCCCCATCACGATCGCGTATATCATGCGATGATCCCGCCTGCCGCCGGCGTCACACGCACGGCCGCCTGTTGCGTGACGGGCCGGACCCTCTGCAGATCCGCGCGCGTTCCCGGCCCGTCACGGGCATCACGCGTCTCCCATATCCTTGCGCATCCATGTGGGCCGTTACGGGTTGTGTTCGCCGTCTATGAGGCGACGAATCCGTGCCAGCCTGAACGGGTTCTTCATCATGACGGGCATATAGTTGAGCCGGCCATCCCTAGAAGTGCTGTCCCGGGGGTGAACCAGCAGGCTGACCCTGTATTGATCGAAACCTCGATCAAAGGCCGTGGGCCCCATGGTGCCGCATATGGCGTTGGCAAACCCCCGTCGCCATCCCTGGATTGCCCCGTGGAACATCAGCCCATCATAAGTGGTGCGGCTTCAAAGGCCTTGAACGCGGATACGAAAGATCGAACCGCAGCGGAGCAACGCTAGGCCTCCGCGAATCATGAACCGGTGCTCACCCGTTGCTACAGGATGGCAACGATCCATCAGCGCCTTCCCTCTCGCAGCCACGCAGCAATAACGAGAACCGATCCCACCAACAGGAACAGCCATGCATGTACCAGCGGAAAGATCGTCACATCCGTTGTCACGTATGCTTCGCGCGGCGTTATTCCGAGCCAGCCGCGCCCCGCGGCGACACGCCCCATGCGCACCCTGCGAATATCGGGGACGCCCGCCTCGATACTGGCGATACCGCCACGGGTGGCCCCGATCAACGGGGCCAGTCGCTCGGGACTGGCGATGGTCTGCTCGAACTCCCGCGGCGCTGTCGGTCCAAGTACCACAACGGTCTCCTCACTCCCCTCCCTCAACCGATAAAGGCCGGGCCCGGGCACGTCGACGGTAGCCTCAAACCGTCCGGGTCGAACCCGCTCCAGCACAACCGGGTCTGTCGTACCGTCGGGCGCGGTCAGTTCGACGGCACCAACGCCGTCACCCAGCGTGCGGCGGGTTATCGTGATGGTCTGGCCGTCCACCACCGCCGAAAGCGCCTCCTCTTCCAGTTCCGGTTCCTTCATCATCCAGTGGGCCAGACGCCGCAGAAGCTCCAGCTGTGGCCCTCCGCCTTCGAAACCGCGGGTCCATAGCCACGCCTGATCCGAACCAAGCAGCGCGAACCGTCCGTCCCCCACGCGATCAAGCACGAGCAGCGGCCTGTCGTCCATTCCCTGCATCACGGTTGTTCCTCGGGTCACCTCGAGGTCAACGAGCCTGAACCACCGACCCCAACCAGGTCCATCCCCGTCAACGGTGGTTTCGGACTGCAGTCCGGCGGTGACAGGATGACGCTGGCCCAGTTCGGTGATCACGGGACGGTAAGCTGCCTCAAGGACCAGCGATGTGGGACGGGCGGGCATGATCTCCCCGAGCGGCGTCTGGTAAAGGCTGCTCACCCGCGCGAAATCAGGTCCCGCGGCCAGCAGGACCGCGCCACCGCCTTCGACATATCTCCGGATATTCTCGAGGTATGGAGCCGGCAGGATTCCCCGTCGTTCATAGCGGTCGAAAATGATGAGATCGAACTCCTCGATCTTTTCGATGAACAGTTCCCGCGTCGGAAAGGCGATGAGCGAAAGTTCGTTCACCGGCGTGCCGTCCTGCTTGCCGGGCGGGCGAAGGATCGTGAAATGCACAAGGTCAACGGAACTGTCGGACTTCAGCAGATTGCGCCAGGTACGCTCGCCCGGGTGCGGTTTGCCGCTGACCAACAGGACGCGAAGCCGGTCACGCACGCCATTGACCCGAACCACTTCGGCATTGTTCCGGCCCGTGATCTCGCCATCCGCCACCGCGAGCATGAACTGGATCACGTTGACGCCGCCGTGTGATAGCGTCAGCGTGAGATCCATATCCTCACCGACCGGCACGAAATGGCTCTCCGGCTCTCCACCATCTAATGTGATCCGCAGCTCGGCAACGCCATCCACGGTCTCCGGCACCGCGCCCTGATCCTCGATCCGCAGCCGAAACCGCACTGGCTCACCAAGAATCGCAAATGCCGGAGCGTTCAGTATTTTGATTCGACGGTCCCAATCACCTGCCCGCCCCGTCATTACGAGGTGCAGGGGCGCGTTCATGCTCGGGGCCCGATCCAAATCGTGCAGGAGGCCATCCGATAGCAAGAAGGCCCCCGCGAGTCTGGCTTGAGGCTCTTCGGCCATGGCCTGCGACAGCGCGTCCATCAGCAACGTTCCGTGATTGTCCTCGCTGTCACCGACGGTAACGATCCGAAGTTCGGTGCCTTCCAGTCCCGCAACACCGGCTTCGATCGCGTCAAGGGCGCGCTCGGTCTGCTGCGGACGGTCGGAAACGGTCTGGCTTGAGCTACCGTCCACAACAGCGATCACGATGTCTGTCAGCCGCTCCCGCACTTCGCGCTGCAGTGAAGGGTTGACAAGCGCCGATAGGAGAAGAAGCCCGGCAAGGCCGCGCAGCCACCATCCGGAAAGGCCGCGCACGAACGCCACGATGGCGTAGAACGCGACCAACCCGAAAACCACCCATACGAGCCACCATTCCAGAAGCGGATCGAATATCACGGTAGCTGTCATGCCGAAATTTCCTCGCCGGAGGGCGCATGGGATCGACGACGGCGGGATCGCCTGACCCGAAGGTCAGTTCCGTAGCTGGCGCACTTCATTGGCCAAGCCTCTCCAATAAAGCCGGAACATGAACCTGATCCGATTTGTAGTTACCAGTCAGTACATGCATGACAAGGTTCACGCCGAAGCGCCTCGCGAGTTCTCTCTGCCGTTCTCCCGCCATCCCGCGGCCGACCGGAAACATTTCGTTCCCCGCTTCATCCACAGCCCAGGCGGAAGCCCAGTCGTTGCCACCGATCAATACAGGCGTCACGTTGTCGTTGAGGTTCCGGAATGGCATCCCGTCGATTTTTCTCGCGTCGGTCGGAGCCGCCTCGACCCAGACCTCGCGACCTGAATGCCGCCCGGGAAAATCCTGTAGAAGGTAAAATGCGCGGGTCAGTACATGATCTCGGGGCAGAACCTCCAACGGAGGAATGTCGAGAGGAAGGGTGAGCTCCCGCAGCCTGCGTCCGTTCGGACTTATCTGACCGTAGCCGGCGATGTCGGCGTCCAGGGTATCGAAAACTATCATACCTCCACCGCGCAGGAAGCGGTTGAGCCTATCGTATGCTGCATCCGATGGCAGCTTCTGCATCGGTGTGACCGGCCAATAGAGTAGAGGGAAAACGCTCAGTTCATCACTCTCGAGATCGACGGACACCGGGTCTCCCGGCTCCACCGACGTGCGGTTCGCCAGCACGTCCGAAAGACCTCTCAGGCCTGCCCTGGTTATGGAGTCGACCCGCGCGTCACCGGTTGTCACGTAACCGAACGATACCTTTGAGGCGGCTTGCCTGGCAAATTCATCCGGTGATCGCGCCTCCGCCTGCGCCCCACCGATCAACATCACGCCAAGCACCGCTGCCATTACGCGCGACGCGGGGACAAGCCGTCCAGTCAACCAGAGCGAACCGATGACGTCCAGCGCCAGCAACACGACCGCAAGCGCCAGAAACCAGCCTTTCAGCACCGTTTCCGGTGACACATCCAGACCGAGCACATCAAGACGCTCCGGCCAGACCGCTTTGGAGAGCGACATATCGGCGTCGATCACATTGACCGCAACGCGCCGTTCTCCGGACGAATACAGCCCCGGTGGCATGCCCAGGCCGGGCCTGCCATCGGCGATCCGGTCGCCGGGGACACCCGCCAGTCGGGATGCGTCCGCGACGGCACCGAATGCATCCAGGGCAGCGTCAGCGGACCAGACGGTTCCGCTAAGTAGAGGAGGCTCCCGATCGGATGGTCGGGTCGAAACCGCCAGACGCTCCAGCATCTGAACGAACAGACCGGACAACGGCAAGGTCGACCACTCGGCGTTGGCGGTGACATGGAACAGCACCACCTGTCCCTGCCCGATCCGCTCGCGGGTCACGAGCGGCGTCCCATCCTCCAACGACGCGATGACACGTTCCGCGAGATCCGGCTCAGGCTGGGCCAGCACCTGACTGGAGACACGCACGTCCTCCGGCACCGATAGGCCGAAGAACGGCGAACCCGGGGGAAATGCCCGAAGGGCTTTAGGCTCTCCCCAACTCATCGCGCCGCCGATGGCCCGTCCACCAGCGCGCAGACGCACCGGTAGCAGTGAATCCCGCTCGCGGCGGCTGACATCGCTGGCGGCGAGCCTCGGACCGGCGAACCGAAGAAGCATGCCGCCGCGTCCGATCCATTCGAGAACCGGCTGGCGCTCGGCCTCACTCACCGCGGCCACGTCCGCCAGCACGATCACGTCTGGATTGGCTGGAAGCAGGTCGGGCAACGACCCCCTGATCATGTCCGTTGTGGGCTGAAGCGCCCGTTCCAGGTAATGGAGCGGCGAAATGAGCTCAGGACCTTCCTGGCCACGGCCAACCTCGACAAGCGCAACCTCCCTGCGCCTGAGCGCATCGTCAGTCAGCGACACCACGCCGGCGGAGCGAATGCCCGATAACTCAAATCGTGAGATGCGGTCGCGGAGCTCTGCCGGAAGCGACAGAGTTGCCTCGGAGTTTCCCGCCGCTTCCACGAACTGCAGATCGACGGAGGCGAGCTGGCGTTCGACTCCACGCGGATCAACACCTTTCGCAACGACGGTCATCACCTCGGTATCGCCGGGACGGCTTCGAATGGCCGAAACCGTGATTCCATCCTGGCCAAACGTGGCGGGACGTAGGGCGAAGACCGGCCGACCGTCCTCGATAACGGTGACGGTTCCCCGCATTTCAAGTATTCGCAGAAGTTCGGCGCGGGATTCGCGGTCCAGCCCGTCCGACATCCATAACGTGTCAAATCTTTCCTCTGTAAGGTTTGCGGCCCAACGTTCCACTGCGGTCGGCTCAGGCTCCCACGGGTTGGGCGACAGATTTGGCAACTGTCTCGCCAATGCATCCGCCACCTGGAACGGAATCTCACCGACAGGCGGATCAGTGAGGCGCACAAGCGCCACCGGACGCGCCGCCAGCGCAGCATCCGCCAATGCGGCATCGATGCGCTCGATCCGCCTCTTCCAATCCGGCGCATCGGCCCAGGTGCCGTCGACAAGAACCAAAAGCGGTCCTGTCCCGGGATCATCGACGGTAGAGTTCAGGACCGGCCCGGCGAAACCGACGATGAACGACGCGACCGCGAGCATGCGCAGAAATAGCAGCCACCAGGGCGTTCTGTCCGTCTGCGCCTCGTCATCCGCCAACCCAACAAGCAGTGTCACACCCGGGAAGCGCCTGCGCACCGGGGCCGGTGGCACGGCGCGTAGCAGGAGCCATAGGACCGGGAGTCCCGCAAGTGCCACGAGAAGCCACGGTGCGGCAAAACCAATTCCCGCGATCGAAAACATCTATTGCCGCCGCTCCAGCACTGAATATATCCACAAAAGCGCTGATTGCGCGGTGCCGCTCGTTCTATGACAATGATACTGCCAGCCAGCGGCCTCCGCCATCTCCTCAAGCCGCATCTTCCGCGCCGAGAGACGGTCGAGATAGCGATCACGCAGATCGCCCGCCTTCAGGGTTTCATACGTCACGGTTCCTCCCATGGATCTAAAAACCGTTCGCCCGTCATAGGGGAACACCTCCTCCGCCGGGTCCAGTACCTGAACGAGCGCTCCCCTTACATTCCGGTCAGCGGCCCGTGCCAGCTGCTTCTCAAGCGGTTCGGGATCTCCCATGAAGTCAGATATGAACAGCGCCCGCGCATGTGGCGGCAGCACCTTGATATCGGGAATTCCGTAATCCACGCCCGGTCTTTCCGCCGAAAGATGCTCCGCCATGCTCAGAAGCTGCAGCCTTGAGGACCTTGGGGGCGTTCCAAGGTCGGCCAAAGCGACCCGTTCGCCCGCCCGGATCAGGAGCGCACAGACCGCTAGACCCAGAAGCCGGGATCTGTCGCATTTCGTCGGACGGTCACGATCTGAGGAGAACTCCATTGAATGCGACCTGTCGACCCAGATCAGCACCGACTGGGCGGCCTGCCATTCCTTCTCACGCACGAAATGCACGTTTGACCTCGCCGAACGGCGCCAGTCGACGAGCCGCGCCTCGTCTCCGGCACGGGCAGGGCGGTATTGCCAGAACTCGTCACCCACGCCCGGGCGATGGCGTCCGTGTGAACCCAGCAGCAGTGTCCGCGCCAGATGCTCCGCTTCGGCGAGAAGATCAGGGAGCCGAGCGGCGAGAGCTTCCGCTCGCTCGCGAAGCCCCATCTGGGCGTTCATGGAATCCCCTCATGATGATTGGCGTATCTCAATGCGCGCACGCGCACATCGCCAGCCCGATAGAAAACGGCGGCGGCGGTCAAGCCACCGCCTCGACCCGCGTCACCCGCTCCACGACGCGACCCACAAGCGCACCGACGCTCTCGCCCCTTGCCCGCGCCGCGAAGGTCAATGCCATCCGATGGCCAAGAACCGGCCGTGCCAGCCCGATCACATCCTCAACGGACGGCGCCAGACGCCCCTTGAGCAACGCTCGTGCCCGCACGCTCAACATCAGCGCCTGCGTCGCCCTTGGTCCGGGCCCCCAGCTGACCGAACCATTTACGAATTCCGGAGCCTCCACCGCCCCGGGGCGACAGGCGCGCACCAGATCGAGAATAAGTTCCATGACGGAATCACCAACCGGCATACGCCGGACCAGCTTCTGCGCAGCCAACAGCTCCCCATCCGTGAATACCTGTTGCGACCTTGCGTCATCGAGGCCTGTAGTGGCTAGAAGGATATCGCGCTCTGCATCGCGCGCGGGATAGTCCACATCGATGCGAAGCAGGAACCTGTCCAGCTGTGCCTCGGGCAATGGATAGGTACCCTCCTGTTCGATCGGGTTCTGGGTCGCGAAAACGTGAAACGGCTCGGGCAGCCTATGCAGCTGTCCGGCGATGGTTACCGAGCGCTCCTGCATTGCCTGCAGAAGCGCCGACTGCGTCCGCGGGCTGGCGCGGTTCACCTCGTCCGCCATAAGGAGCTGGCAGAAAACGGGCCCCTTGATGAACTTGAATCCCCGTCCTCCGTCCGCACCGGACTCCAGAACCTCGCTACCGAGTATGTCGGCAGGCATCAGGTCCGGCGTGAACTGCACGCGGGCCTCCGACATCCCCATGACTGTGCCTAGCGTCTCAACAAGGCGCGTCTTCCCAAGCCCTGGCAGACCAATCAGCAACCCGTGTCCACCGCAGAGCAGAGTGGCGAGCACAAGCTCGACCACCTGTCCCTGCCCGATGAACCGTCTCGTGATACTGTTTTCCGCTTCGGCTAGACGAGCGCCCAGGGCCTCGATTTCGATAACGAGGTTTTCAGCTTGCTCCATGACCTCACTCCTGCGCATGCTATACCTGCCAATATAGAAGCAAACACGTCAAGCACACATAACCGGGAACGGAACGGCACAAATGATCGTGAAACCGTCTGCGGACGGCATTGCAAGCGCCGCGAGAGC
Organism: Paracoccaceae bacterium; assembly: GCA_965221405.1. Taxonomy (GTDB): domain Bacteria; phylum Pseudomonadota; class Alphaproteobacteria; order Rhodobacterales; family Rhodobacteraceae; genus JAPOUP01. The sequence continues at coordinate 867,068 of CBDCSE010000002.1, forward strand.
CGCATCCAGAAAGGGACCCCCACCGGTTCATCTGTGGAATCCGCCATTCTGCGGCGATCTCGACATCAGGATCGCACGTGATGGAACGTGGTTCTACCTCGGCACACCGATAGGACGCAAAGAGCTGGTAAAGCTGTTTTCGTCCATTCTGCGCCGTGATGATGGCAGGTACTTTCTGGTTACACCGGTCGAGAAGGTTGGAATCACGGTCGATGACGCGCCATTTGTCGCGGTTGATTTCGATGTGCGGGGAAAGGGTCGGGATCAGATCCTGACGTTCACCACCAATGTGGAAGACAGCGTCGCGTCCGGCCCGGATCATCCGATCCGGGTTGAGCGTGACGAGCGGACCGGCGAACCGTCACCCTATGTTCTTGTCCGGGCACATCTTGAGGCGCTTATAGACCGGAAGAGCTTCTACCGCCTTGTTGACATCGGAACGGTGGAACACCTCGAAGGCAGCGAGCAGTTCGGCCTATGGTCCGGAGGCGCGTTCTTTCCGATCATTCCGGCGCAGGAGCTATCCGGGGGAACGAGCCTTGACCCGGTCGGCTAGCAATCATCTTGCCGCGCCGGATCCGATCACCCGTCAGGCGTTGGTTGACAGCCGCAATCCGACCGCACCGACCAATATCATCGTCACGAACATCAACTGCACGGCACTCAGCCGCTCATCGAACGCGAACCAGCCGATTACAGCAGCCGCCAGGATTCCGACGCCGGCCCAGATCGCGTAAACAATCCCCAAAGGCAGATACTTCATCGCGGGCGAAAGCATGCCGAAACAGGCGGCATAGCAGCCAATTGAAGCCAAACCCCAATGCCATCTTTCGAAACCGTGGGAAAGTTTGAGAAACAACGTCCCGACGACTTCCAGTGCAATTGCCGCCAGAAGGAACGCCCAACCCATCAGGTCATGCCTTCGGGGCCCGATACCCTCTCGCCCGTCACGGTTTCCGTCACAGGCACCGGTTTTACGACGGTATCCATAGATGCGGGGTATCTTTCCCGTCCGGCCCAATAGGCATCGCCACACCCTCCCTTCTACACCGACACAGAACGGGTCAAGGTTCTTCGTGCCGTTAACACGGCGTAAAGTCTCGGCACAAGCCGGAAATCGGGTGCAAAATTCCGGACACACCCCTTGACGCTGGGTGCACGCCAGATTTTTTGGTTTGACCTGAATCCGTGTAACTATTCAGCTACTAAATATTGTTCTGATGCAGGGCTCTTGTGCACATATGGTGGTCGGGCGCGGGCTTCGTATTCAATTTATTGGACCTGACAGTCACCGGCGACAGATTTTTGTCTCAGAAACCACAGCATTTGGTTTTCATGAGCGTCGGGAACGAATTGTGGTGCTGAATAGTTACGAATCCGTTTTCCATACCTGCACGAGTGCGCTGTTGGTGCTGGGGAACTGCTGCAGGAAACTGGGCGGTGGGAAAGGTTCGTACCATGGAAGGCCGAGCGGATCGCCACAGCCTGACCCAAAAATCTGGCGTGCACCCTTTAATCAATAACGCTCTACTTGCAGTCCGGTCATTCGGGGACATAACTCTCGCGCCATCCCCAGACGTATTTCCACGGTACCGTTTCCTCCAGTGGCACCACCTTGACGGCCATTCCATCGTCATTCTCAATTGTCTTGTGATGTATGACGTTTGACATGAAATGCCCGACATTCTCCTGCGGCACGAAATACCATATCTCTATCCGCCACTTTTCGTCGCCGATCCCCAGCCAGTGTTTCAGTCCCGCGCGGATATTGTTCGAGTGGCTGCGGTAGCCAGATATTTTCTTGCGAAGATCTGACCAACCCTTAGACCACGTTACTTCACAAAGTAGTATTTCCCTGTCCTTTGGCCGAACCGCGAGAATGTCAGGCCATCGGTATGGATCCTTGATCTCAGGATCCGTGCCGATGCCAAGCGCATACTGCGGCGCGACCAGAGTCCGCCCGTCCGCGACAAGCCAAGTCTCAACGGTTTCCTCGGCGTTGATGTCCATGTCGTTAGCCTCCTGCCAACCGTATTCGGGTTTTGCCGAAAACTTTCGGCGCTGACCACTCTACCCCGACGCCTACCATTCTGCCATGGTCTTCGCGTCCTTACGAGACCTGAACAGACCGAAGCAGCGCGGTCATACCTCGCAGGTATGTGGCACTATGGGAGTAGTGCCTCGCAAATCTGGAGGGCGTCTGGCGAGACGCGAATCATCCGCCGATCAGCACGCTCCCGCGTTCACACGCAGATATTCCTTCCCCGGCACCACTCCGTCCACGGCCTCCCTGAGCATACGAGGGGGACGGACAGGACTTTCAGGGCGCGTCCGGCGGGGCCAGAGCCGGGCGACGCGCCCGGTGCCGGACCTTGCGCCGCGCGGAGGGGCCGGTTAGGTTCGGATCCAAAGGGACTGAAGCCCGTTCCCGTGCGGAATCAGGGGGGTCGGAGGGCGCGGCGCAGGCGGGCGCATATCCTTCTGCTGGCGGACAGGGACCGCGCGGAGGGCCGGCGCACCGACACCGGCATCGCCGATGTTCCTGGCGTGGGCACCGCGACGGGCGGGCGGGTGCGCGGACAATGTGTGATGGAGGGTGCCGGGGCGGCACTGGAGCGCAGGGTCCAAGTCAGCCGCAGGGCGCGTCTGCCGGATGGGGAAGGCGAGGCTAGGCTGACGGTGCCGGGCTGTAGATTCTTCATCGGAGTGCTCCTTTCCGCCCCCGCTTCGGGGCTCTTGACGATTTGCATCAGGAGCACCCTGCCACACCCGGGATCCAGGCCCGGGAACGGCGGCGGACAGGGCAGACGTGGAAAAACCGCGGCCCGCGGCCCGGATTTTCGCGGAATCGTCCGGATCAGTGGCGATCTCCGGTGCCAGCTTGGGAAATATCGTTTGATTCCAGAGCATTGCGAAAAGAGCGATCCGCCATACGAGAACCACACCCGTTTCAAATGCGATAGCCCTACGGCCGCCAGCACAGCATCTTGCGGTACCGTAGTCAAAGGGATAAGCCTTCCCGATATATGCGGCGCTTTCGGAGACCGGTGCCATCAGGTCCATCGCACCCGGGGGACACATCCTTCAAATGGCCTGACCAACCGGTGCACGGGACATTCGGGACAGACGCCGCGTGAAGCCGGACGGAAAGGTTCACGAAACGCGCTCAATGCGCCTCCGACCAGTTAAGGCCACTCCCGAAATCAACCGTTAGAGGGACATCAAGATGAACGGCCGAACCGGCCGCACCCCGCATCACGTCGCAGGCCAGCGAAACCGTCTCCTCGACAGCACCGTCCCCAACTTCGAAAACCAGTTCGTCATGCACCTGCAGCAACATCCTGGCCGACAGGCCCTCAAGCGCCGCGTCCATGCGGATCATCGCACGACGGATAATGTCGGCGGCCGTGCCCTGAATTGGCGCATTGATCGCGGCGCGGCGGGCAAAACCCGCATGGGGACCTTTCGCGTTGATCTCTGGTGTGTGGATTTTCCTGCCAAAGAGAGTCTTTACATAACCCTTATCCTTGGCGAACCGCACGGTGTCGTCCATATATTTCCGGATACCCGGAAACCGTTCGAAATACCTGTCGATGAATCCCTGCGCCTCCGTCCGAGGAATACGGAGATTGCGGGCGAGACCAAAGCCGGAAATGCCGTAGATCACCCCAAAATTAATCGCCTTGGCCTGGCGGCGGATGTCCGGCGTCATTTCGTCGAGCGGCACATCGAACATCTCGGACGCCGTCATCGCATGAATGTCCAATCCGTGAGCGAAGGCTTTTTTCAGTTCGGGTATATCGGCGACATGGGCGAGAATCCTGAGTTCGATCTGGGAATAATCCAGCGACACCAGGACTTTCCCAGGTGCCGCGACGAACGCCTCGCGTATGCGGCGACCCTCTTCCGTGCGAACTGGAATGTTCTGCAGGTTGGGATCGGTGGAAGCCAGACGACCGGTCGAAGCGCCCGCAATCGAATAACTTGTGTGGACCCTACCCGTATCGGCGTTGATATGTTCCTGCAGGCTGTCCGTGTACGTCGACTTCAGCTTGGCAAGCTGTCGCCAGTCAAGGACGCGGGCGGGCAACTCATGCTCGGTGGCAAGATCTTCCAGCACGATCGCCGGGGTCGAATAGGCGCCGGTCTTGCCGCGTTTCCCGCCGGGAAGGCCCATCCTGTCAAAAAGAATTTCTCCGAGCTGCTTGGGTGACCCGACATTGAAAGCACCGCCCGCGAGTTCGTGGATTTCCCCTTCCAGCCGCGCCATTTCCTGACTGAACTTTTCCGACATCCGGGAAAGGGCCGCGCGATCGACGGTGATGCCCTCCATCTCCATACGTTTCAGCACAGCCACCATAGGACGTTCCAGCGTCTCGTAGACAGTCGTGACGCGGCTACGGTGTAGCTGCGGCTTGAATGCCTTCCAGAGCCTCAGGGTGATGTCAGCGTCCTCAGCGGCATATTCTGTAGCCCTGTCGATGTCGACGCAATCAAATGTCACGGCGGACTTGCCGCTTCCGAGCAGGGACTTGATCGAGATCGGCCTGTGGCCCAGGTAGCGGTCGCTCAATAGATCCATACCATGGCCATGGCTACCTCCATGGAGCGCGTAGCTCATGAGCATCGTGTCGTCGATGGGGGCAACGTCAATTCCGTGACGGGCAAGGATCTTGGCGTCGTATTTCATGTTCTGGCCAATTTTCAGGACCGCTTCATCCTCGAGGACCGGACCGAGCATCTCAAGTGCCTGCGTGAGCGGCATCTGCCCTTGTGCCAGTTCCCGGGAGCCGAACAGGTCATCGGATTGGCTCACCTTATGGGTCAACGGGATATAGCAGGCCTGCCCCGGTTCGACCGACAGCGAAATTCCCACAAGCTCCGAACGCATTTCGTCCAGACCGGTGGTTTCGGTATCGACCGCGACATAGCCACGTCTGCGAATGCGATCGATCCAGGCCCGCAGCGCCGCCACCTCGTTCACCAACTCATATCCATCCCGATCGAATGGAATGGCGCCAAGCGTGGCCTCACGCGACTCCGTCCCGCGAACAGGATCTTCCGGCACCTCGACCCCCAGAGCCTCCGCCACGCGTCTGGTCACCGTGCGGAATTCCATGGACGTAAGAAACTCAAGCAGCTTGTCAGGTTCAGGATCCTTTAACTCAAGGTCATCCAAACCGAACTCGAGGGACATATTCTGGTCGAGCGTGACCAGCTCTCGCGACATACGGATCCGGTCAGCGTTATCCATCAGTGCCTGGCGTCGTTTGGGCTGGCGGATTTCGCCGGCCCGCTCGATCAGTGAATCGAGGTCGCCGTATTCGTTGATCAGTAAAGCCGCGGTCTTCGGTCCGATGCCAGGCGCACCGGGTATGTTGTCGGTACTGTCTCCGGAGAGCGACTGAACGTCGATCACCCGATCCGGGCGCACCCCGAATTTCTCCTCAACCTCCTCCGCGCCGATGCGGCGGTTCTTCATCGGATCAAGCATCTCCACACCGCCACCCACAAGCTGCATCAGATCCTTGTCCGAGCTGACGATCGTCACCCGCCCTTGCGCCTCCCGGGCCTGCCGGGCGAGGGTGGCGATGATGTCGTCGGCCTCGTATCCCGCGACCTCGACGCAGGCGACATTGAACGCGCGCGTGGCGTCACGGGTCAGTGGAAACTGCGGTACCAGATCCTCGGGCGCGGGGGGACGATGGGCCTTGTAGCCCGGGAAAATACCATTGCGGAATGACTTTCCTGAATGATCAAACACAACGGCGGCGTGCGTGGGCGCGTCAGGTCCACCGCTTTCATTCAGGAATTTGAAGAGCATATTCACGAAGCCGCTGACGGCGCCAACCGGCAGCCCGTCTGACTTCCGCGTAAGCGGTGGCAGCGCATGATAGGCACGGAAGATGAAAGCCGAGCCGTCAATCAGGTGAAGGTGGCACCCATTTCCGAAGCCCATTGCCGCTTTCCCTTCCAGCCCGGCGCCAAACACGCCCCCACAGGCAATCTCGGAGTCAGGATCCGACCCGTTCGACAAAGTCCCTGTGGATGAACCTTTTGTCACAATAGCCGCATTCAACCCACCCCCTGTCCGGTGGGATCGACAGCCATACGCGAGGGTGCCCGAGCGCACCCTCACCACCATCGCAGGCGATCCGCATGGTCTCAACGATTTCAGTCTCAGGGGCTTCCATTGTCTCGTTCCGGCTGTTCTGGGTACCGGTGCGGTGACCGGGATGATACAGACTAGACGCCGATGCGCAACCGGTTTGCGCTATAACCGTCCTAACGGCTATGGCACCCACGAGCGTGACTACCGGCGGGAACTCAATCGTCCAATACGTCCCGTATACGCCTGCGAAGCACGGGCAATAGATCGGTCTCGAACCATGGATTTTTCCCTAGCCAACCGGTATTGCGCCAGCTGGGATGTGGGAGCGGGAAACAACGGGGCGCATGCCGGCGCCAGTCAGAGACCGTTTCGGTCACCCCGGCGGATCCACCCAGATGCCAGCGCTGCGCGTAACCGCCGACCAGTAGAACCAGAGGTATTTCCGGCAGGGTCCGCATGACGCGCCCGTGCCAGGTGTCCGCACAGATTTTCGGCGGCGGAAGATCCGAGCCTTTGGCATCGTAGCCCGGAAAACAGAACGCCATCGGAACGATCGCGACACGGCTGCGGTCATAGAACTCGTCACGACTTACCTTCATCCAACCCCTGAGCCTGTCACCTGATGGATCGTCGAACGGAATGCCTGACGTATGCACCCGCATTCCGGGCGCCTGCCCGCAGATCAGTATGCGCGGGTCGGGGCCGAACCAGACCACCGGGCGGGGCTGATGGCCCGTAACCGTCATGGCAAACCTTGCGACACAAAGGCGACAGGCAGCGATTTCGTCTTCGAGTGCTGAAATGGTCATGTCAACTGATGTCGCCTACGGACAGTGGGTCAGTTTGGGATCGAGGTCTCTTGAACGGCGCGGTCCCCGTCAACAAAGAACACTGATACCCCAAGGGACTTCAGCGCGGGAAGAATGTCATTTACCAGCTCCCGGTGCCTGTCACTTGCAGGCAGCGCCATCCCCGGCCGGTGACGCCCCTCACTGGACACGCGGGCGCACATATAGAGCGCCTTGGCTACATGGGCGTGCTTCTGGCTACTGCTGAACGATTGGCCACGTCGGGAAGTATACTTGCTTGACGTTTCACCCTTCGCCTCCACCGCGAGGCTGGTTCCTTCCCTATGGGCCAGGATGTCGTGCCCCCGTCGATCGGTGCGGGCCGTTTCGATGATTTCCCAGCCCCGGTCCTCAAGATGTCCGGCCACGGCTTCGACAACATCGTTTTCGGTCAACATCCCGTCATTCCCTATACTCGCTGAACCGAACTGGACCGCACTTCCCGGCCTGATCCGCTATCCGACCATGCGGTATCCGTAAGGGGTGATCACCCGGAATCCGTCGGTGACGGATTCCGCGATGGCCGCCCATTCCCGGGGAAGAGTCCCGTCGCGGAACCTGAAGATGGCCCCGGGATCTTCTGGTCCGCTTTGCGGAGACGATTCAACGGAATCTGGAAAAGGAATGACCTGACCCATGACCTCAGCCTCTACGCTTCGAGATCCTCAACGACGTTTACCGGACGCAGCGCGGTCCTGGCCTGTTCCTCCGGCGTCGGCATTGATCCGTCCGCCCTGCGTACCGTGAAGGGTCTCTCCAGCTCGGCATTGGTCGGCTGGAATCTGTTTGGCCTGACCCTGACGGTCGGCCTGTCGGGTTTCGTCATGGCTTGGTCTCCTTCACCCGTGTTTCCCGTCGCCTTTCGCGGTAATGCGCGGCGATCTCTTCCCTGATCCTTTCCGCGCTCGCCCTGTTGTCGCGTTGCGACGCCGCCCAGGAGCGGCCTGGATGCAGGGTATCCCAGCGCGAACGTTCCTGGGTGTTTCGCGTTCCTCCCTGATTGTGGTTCCCGAATCCCCGGACGATGGAAAGGTTCCAGATGGGTTCGTGAGCGTCTATCAGAACCTGTTCAGTCATGCCAATCCACACGTCATCAAGAACGATCCACCGGCACCAGAAATCCGGCAGATTCAGGTCTTCGGCGTTTTCAATCGATCCCGTGTGGTCGTTCAGGCGGCGGTTGAGAGGATACCGGTTGTTTGACGAACTGACCGCTTTTCCCACGTAGATGGGATAGTCTTCCGGTATGCTGATGTTTGGATAGGGCGGATGACGGCCTCTGAAATAGATCGCGTAGACTCCGGCCCCATCGAACCGCTCCGGAGGCATACTGACGGCGGGCCAGTTCCTGATGGCGCTGGCCGCGTTCCTTCCAAGTTCCTCCAGGGTCAGCGGGTTGTGATACCGCATAGCCTTACGCTCGCAGCTTGTTCCGTCCCGGCAGATTATCCAGAAACAGTGCCGTTTCCGGGCATGGTGCGTGGTCTTCCATTTGGTTGAGACCATCGGTCCTTTCCGCACCTTCACGATCAGGTCGCAGACCGTGAAACCCGCGTCGGCGGCCATCTCCATGAAGCCGCAGTGCGCACATTGGGATCGGTGACAGTTGACCATATCGGTTATCTTGGCAAGCAACAGTCCCTTGGGTTTCAGGACGCTTTGCCTAAGAAAGGAAGGGTGGATACAGATACGACAGTTTCCAGCCGTGCTCCTTGCCGCAGGCCACCATCGCGCCGAAATCCTCGTCGAACCGTTTCCGGCTCTTGTCGCGTCCCTGCGGCCCGACGTGTGGCGGATCGTATGCCACGACACCGAACGACTTGTCCGGTACCCCGTTCATTTTTCGGTTGTCGCTAAGGATCATGGGCTTGAACCTGGGTTCAATGTCCATGGAAATCACGGGGCGCGTCGATCCCTTCCAGAACCTTCCCTGATTGTAGGTAGAGTCAAGGATCGGTTCGGGATCCACGGAAGGGCAGAACTCAAGCATGGCTTCCAGAAGGTCGCCGTCGCTTCCCTCCCATACGCTCCAGTTCCGCCCGCCGTCCGGGCGAAGACATCTGACCCGGGCCTGGCTCGTCATACAAACCCGTGCAGGACGCTCGATAATCTGCGCTGCGGCGGCATATGGCAGGATGGAAACCCTGTCCAGGTTCCTGCTTTCCGAATGCTGCGTCGATGAAAATGCGATCATAGGTTACACCCATATGACTGACCTGGCACAGGAATTGCATGGCCCGCGGTCGTTCTGGAACCGGATCGACAAAGTATTGCTTGCGATTGCCGCCATTGCTGTCTGGGCTCTTGTGAAACCCCGGATCTTCATTGCCTATTTTCGCTTCGCCCTGATAGGTGCCGCCATCGCCGGAACTGTCTGGAACGCGATCGCTTGACAGGCTGGCGAAAGAGCTCCGCAAAACCCCGTTGCCCCAAACCTGGAGTTGCCCTATCCCTCCGCATCGGGAGATGGGGAGGAAAGCTGATGTATCGGATCTGGAATTTCGTCACCACATATTCGGTGCTTCTCATCGCAGGAGCGGTTCTGGCTTTGATCTGGGCCAACACCTCTCCCCACACCTATCACGATTTCGTCGAGTTCATACTCGCCGATGACTTCATAATCGGACATGCACACTATGACGAGCACGGAAAGGTACATCGCACCCTGACGCTTCATTACCTGGTTAACGACGTGCTGATGGCCTTCTTTTTCGCCATTGCCGCCAAGGAAGTCTGGGAGGCGGTGATACTCAGGAACGGAAGCCTGCGCGGTCGCAAGGCCGCGACGCCCCTGTTCGCCACCGTCGGTGGAATGTTGGGACCGATCACGGTCTACCTGGGTCTGGCGGCTCTCCTCGGCTCCGACACCTACGACGCCGTGCAGCGGGGCTGGGCGATCCCAACCGCCACCGACATCGCATTCTCCTATGTCGTCGGCCGCATCGTATTCGGAGCGGGTCACCCGGCCGTGCGCTTCCTCCTGCTGCTGGCGATCGCCGACGACGCCGCCGGACTGCTGATTCTCGCCGTGTTCTATCCCAGCGGCGACGTCATTCCGCAGTGGCTATTACTGTCATTCGGCGCCGCCGCTTCCGCGTATCTTCTGTTCAACTGGCTCCCACGCCATTTAGACCGGGGCGATCAGTTGCGCAGGCGATCGACATGGATGCGTGCGAGGCTTTCGTTCTGGCCCTACGCGTTTGCCGGGGCACTCAGCTGGTACGGTTTTCAGCAAAGCGGGCTCCATCCAGCGCTGGGTCTGTTGCCGATCGTTCCCGCAATTCCACATGCCGACCGCGCGTTCGGCATATTCAGCGAAGCCGAAGTGCACCTGCGCGACCTTCTGAACCACATCGAACACCTGCTGAAATACCCGGTCGAGATCATTCTGTTTTTTTTCGGACTTCTCAATGCGGGTGTCGAGTTCTCGGTGATAAGTGCCCCGACGTGGCTGGTGCTTGCGGGCCTGCTGATCGGTAAACCGATAGGTATCGCGCTATTCGGCTGGTTCGCCGCGTATCCTTTGAAACTCGGTCTTCCCAAGAACATGCGTACGTCGGATCTGTTCGTGATCGGGATCGTTGCCGCCATAGGCTTCACGGTCTCGCTGTTTATCGCCGCCGTCGCGTTTGATGGCTCCGTCGTTCTCGAGGGAATGTCGGTTCAGGCGGCCGCAAAGATGGGCGCTCTTCTGAGTTTCTTCGCCGCGGTCCTCGCGATCGCGACGGGACGCATGCTACGTATCCAAAGGATCCATAACTGACGCACTACCCGCGGTGAGGCGGTGATCCATACATCCGGATCCGCTCGGTCGAGGATATAGGCCGACCTGTCCAAGCGGCACGCATCGCCCGCGTTTGTCCGCAGACCATGTGACTTCAGTCCCACAGGGCCGGAATGGTGAATGCGGGCGAAAGCGTCAGCGCCAGCGACCATGGCCGCGAAAACCTGACATTACCTGTCAACAGCCGATTCCTGATAACGGGATCGCCCGGAGCATGAATTGAACGCCGTCGCCGAATGCGACATATAGGGTATCGACGGGCCGGAATGCCGATCACGGGCTTGACGGAGATCTCGACGCCGACAAGGTGGACCCAACGGGCCCGGACGGAAAGGCCGGGCACATCTGTCCATTAACCGGCAAAGGCTTATCCCTTTGACTACGGCACCGCAAGATATTGTGCCGGCGGCCGGTCGCCGGATCTGCGGCGGAATCCGCGTGGCGGCCCGGACGGTGCCGGAAGGTGGGGATTCGGGTGGTGCGCGGGTGCGCCCGCCGGTCCCGTGGCGGAATCCGGGCGCGGGATCCGGTCGGATCAGGCGTGTCCGTCGATGAAGTCGCGGTAGGTGGCGGGCGGCAGCCCCAGGCCGATGCCGGGGAGGCTGTCGCGGGAGGTCCGCCGGTGGCGGCGGCGGTTCCAGCGGAAGACGGACCCGTCCAGGTACCGCTGGACATGCCTGCGGCGCAGGCCGTGGTACACGCCCATGGCCCAGCGCCTGGGGTTGGAGAAGACCCGGTGGACCCAGGTCAGGACCCCGTGGGCCCTGCGGCCGCCGACCACCCTTTCCTCCCGCGGGTTCTCCGGCAGGCCGGGGTGGCCGCTCCATCCGTCGGTGACGACCCGGGCGCCCGGCGCGACGGCCCCGGAGATGAACCCGTGCAGCGCCCCGGATCCATAGTCCCCGATGGCCTCCAGCCGGATGCGGCGCGGCGCCCCGTCCTCCGACAGCTCCACGGCGCCGGCCAGGAGGATCCTGCCGTCGGCGCCGCGGCCCCTGCCGGCCACGCGCTTCGCCCCGTCCGTTTCCGCGCCGTCACCGGCCTCCGCGCCGCCGCCGTCGCGGCAGGGCACGGACGTCCCGTCCACCTCCGCGATCCCCTGCAGGAGGCTCCGGTCGGGGCCGGCCATGGCCCGGCGAAGCTTGTGCGGCAGCGGCCAGGCCGTCTTGTAGCTGCCGATGCCAAGCTGCGCCTGGAGCTGCAGCGCGGAGATGCCGTTGGAATGCGTGGCGACGAGATGCGCGGCGAGGACCCGGGTCCTGGGCGGCAGGTGGCTGCGGCGCGTCACCGTGCCCGCCGTCACCGGGGCCTGGCGTCCGCACCCCGCGCACTCGTGCAGGCGGCGCCCGCCCTCGGCTGCCAGCCTTTCGCGCAGCCGCAGGCCGGGCACGCGAAGCCACCGCCCCAGCGCAGCTCCGCAAGGTGCCTGGCGCAGGCGTCGTCGTCCGGGAAGCGCTCCCCGGACCCCTGGCGGGACATGGGGCGGTCGTGTTTCCAGCGGCAGGCCATGGAAAGGAACATAAGGTGAACACAGACGGACGTCAACCCCCGTCGGACACAGAATGTGGACATGCCTTGGTCAAGGGGATAAGCCTTAACCGGCAAATGCGCCTGAAACGACAGGATTCGTGATGGGGATGATTAAAGTTCACATTGGTGAGCTGAACGTCAGCAACGATCTGCCTCTGATCCTCATTTCCGGTCCCTGCCAGCTGGAATCTTCGGATCACGCACAGATGATTGCGGGACGCATGGCCGAGTTATGTGGTGCCGTCGGAGCGGGCTATGTGTTCAAGGCATCTTTCGACAAGGCGAACCGAACGTCGCTGTCCAGCAGACGTGGCGTCGGAATCGATGCCGGCCTAAGAATCCTGTCTGAGCTACGCACGGCGCTGGATATCCCTGTACTGACCGACGTGCATCTTCCCGACCAATGCGCCGCCGCGGCGGAAGCCGTGGATGTTCTTCAGATCCCAGCGTTTCTCTGTCGCCAGACAGACCTGCTTGCCGCTGCCGCGCGAACCGGTGCGGCAATCAACATAAAGAAGGGCCCGTTTCTTGCCCCCTGGGACATGAACAGTGTCTTGGCCAAGGTCGAAGGCTCGGGTAACCGCCGTATCCTGCTGACGGAACGTGGAACCTCATTCGGTTACAATACGCTTGTGACGGATATGCGGAGCCTGCCGCAGATGGCATCGACGGGATATCCGGTAATCATGGACGCCACGCATTCGGTCCAGCAGCCGGGTGGGTTGGGCGGTGCCAGTGGTGGCCAGAGGGAGTTCGCGCCGGTCCTGGCCCGCGCAGCCGTGTCGCTAGGGATCGCGGGCGTGTTCATTGAGACGCATCAGGCACCCGACACGGCACCTTCAGACGGGCCAAACATGATCGCTCTGGACCACATGCCGGAACTGCTTGAAAACCTCATGGAATTTGACCGTCTGGCCAAGTCCGCCCCCACCCGCATCTAGGGCAGGACCCTAACACCGAATCCCCTCAGTTCGCGTAACGAACGTCGTGCGCCTTTTGTGCCGGCTTTAGCGTCTTGATTCTCGATTCGGTGAGTCGTATTGACGGCATGCTCTCCTCCCGCAATCAGTTGCCGACGCGGACGAACCGGGGCCGGGACCAGTCCGCAGCTACGGTTTTGGGAAGGAAAAGACTACGCTTTATGAAAGCGTTAGCGCCGAAGGTGCGTGTTGGGGTGTCCTTCGCCCTGGCGGTCAGCTTCGTGAACAGGGGTATGTAGTCGCGGCCTCCGAAGAACACGAGGGGATCGGCAATGCCGGACGGCAGTTCAAAGTCGTTGTAGACGTCCTGTCCGCCTCGCCGCTTGAATTTAGGCACGTTGCCGGCCTTGCTGAAGGTAATATCGTAATTTGGCACCAGGAAGTCTGCGCGGACCAGCCCCCATCCAGCCGACAGAACGTAAAGACGCTCGGGACCGATGCGCCGGAACAGCAATTCGTAGGTCGGGTTCCTGTACAGGCGCCAGGCGGGAAGCAATCCAAGAGGGATTTCGCGCGGTTCAGCGTTGCATCGTTCGAGAATGGTTCGCCAGGATTCCCCGCTGTCGGAAATGTCGTCCGGCCTCGCGTAGACCCGGTCACCGTCGGCCGGAGCGGACTCGGGTCGCGCGACGAACATGACTTCCCGGTCATCGCGCGTGCGAAGGTGCCCCGCATGAGGCTGCTTCCCGGCTGCACATTGGATCACGACGAGCATTGGAGCTTCTCGGCTTGACTGATCAAGCTTGCGAATTCCTTGAGGAATGCCGGATCGTGGCGTTCCTTCACATGGTTCGAGTTCCACATTCCGGAGCCCCGTATCTTCTCGCGGTTGCAACGATTGCCGAGCCACGACGCGGAGGGAGGATCAACTGCCGGCCTCGCTTAGTTGCTGAGGAGCGCAATCGAGTTGCGTTCGACGTGACCTCGCAGACTGGACGGCACCGGCGCGTCCTCGACAGCGAGCCAGAGGAAGGGCATCCTGCCAATTGTCCTGCTGACGGCCGTCTCGAGGGATCGCTCGGCGTCTCGGACCTCGCGTGAGGCCGTTACGGAGCGGTTGTCCCAGGTCGGGCAGTCGAGGCTGCCGCTCTCGATAAGGGCCGTGCCCACGAGCCGCCTGAACTCAGATTTCCGGTGATTGCCGCCGCCGGATCGCAATCGGCCCTTGTGCTGCGACAGACGTGTCCAGATCGTCGTGCCCGAACCCTGCTTCAGGGCATGGGTGCCGACACGAACGACCCGCAGTCCCGAGCCGCTGTCGGTGCGGAACTCCCCAGGCTCCATGAAGAAATAGACACCCCGCTCCGGCCAAGGCAATCGGCCGGTGCATTCGGCCAATCTGGCCGCACATCCCAGCCGCTCTTCAAGGCGGTCCAGCAGACCGTAGAATCGCTTCACGTCTTCAAGTCGCGACATGGTTTGGCTGTCCTGCCTTTGCGTTCCGTTACGACGACCGTAGCTTTCCCGAAATCGACTGCGAGCCGAATGCGGGCCGCAGCATCCGGTTCGTCCCGACACATGGTCTGTCTGCGTGACCCGATCTCTCGATCGCTTGACGGGACTGCTTTCACGCTCCGAATCCTTTCCTTCGCCAGATACAGATTGCCGGTGGATGGTGTCGCCGGTCGGTCCGGAGGCTTTCCGGCCGCATAACCTCATGCAAGGTCGGATCGGGTGCCGTACGCCGGAAGATCGTGCGCTAGCTGCGCGACGGCGCTTGTCACGTTCATGGCCGTTGGAATCGGATCAGGCTGCCCCAGACATCCCTGCCTACCGCGATAAAGATTGTCCGTTTCACGCCTGCCGTGCTATGATGCAAAGAAAACGAGGCAAGGCAATGGCACAGAAATCCGAAATCGAGTGGACGGATGCGACCTGGAACCCCGTCACCGGATGCACCAAGATCGGCTCCGGGTGCGACAACTGCTACGCGGAGCGCTTCGCGGAACGCTGGCGCGGCATCGTCGGCCATCCCTACGAGCAGGGCTTCGACCTGAGGCTCTGGCCGTCTCGGCTCGAGCAGCCCGCCCGGTGGCGCAAGCCGCGCATGATCTTCGTCAACTCGATGAGCGACCTGTTCCACAAGAACGTTGACCGCTCCTTCATCGACCGTGTCTTCGACGTCATGGAACGTGCCGACTGGCACGTCTTCCAGGTGCTGACAAAGCGCAGCTCCCTCATGCGGAACTACGTCCGTGCGCGGTATGACGAAGGACCGGTTCCGCGACATGTCTGGCTTGGCGTGTCGGTTGAGGATTCGGCTCACGTCAATCGAATCTCGCACTTGAAGGCCATCAACTCTGAAGCGCGCTTCATCTCGTTCGAACCGCTCCTCGGTCCGATAACGAAGGTTGACCTGCGCGGCATTGCCTGGGCGATCGTCGGTGGCGAGAGCGGTCCGGGAGCCCGGGCCATGCAGCCCGACTGGGCGCGCGAACTCCGCGATATCTGCCAACGCGACAAGGTTGAATTCTTCTTCAAGCAGTGGGGCGGCCTGCGACCGAAGTCCAGTGGCCGGCTGCTCGACGACGTGGAATGGAACGGGTTTCCCGAGCACGTCGTTCCGAAGGCCATTCTTGAGTCGCTGGTCGCCTGAAGATCTTGGAGCACGGGAGGCCTAAGTGAAGAAGTCGCATGCCGAAAACGTCGTTGGCCCGTGGGCCAGGCAAAAGCTCGATGCCTTGGAAAGCTACCTGGCGGCCTACCACAAGGTAATGAAGAACCAGAAGTTCAAGTTGATCTACATTGACGCGTTCGCGGGAGCGGGTTGGTCAAGGATTCGTGGTTCAGGTCAGGAAGAAGCCGGGCCCGGTCTCCCGCTGGATTCCGAGCAGGTGGCCGCCCAGGAAGAGTTCATCGCGGGCTCGCCATTGCGTGCCCTGAGGACTGGCAGGGGATTTGACCAGTACTATTTCTTCGATGAGGACAAGCGTCGGGCGAAGCTGCTTGGCCGACTCAGGCATGAACACCCTGACAAGGAAGTGCATGTCAAGGACAAAGACGCGAACCTGGGCGTTCAGAAGCTTGCACGGAGATTTCGCGCTTCTCCCTTTGCCCGCGGCGTGGCGTTCCTGGATCCATATGGCCCGCATCTGCATTGGGCGACCGTCGAGGCCCTTGCCAAAACCCGCAAGGTCGACGTGATCATCAACTTCCCTTTGGCCATGGCCATCAACAGGCTTGTCACCAGGAACGTGGACATCCCCGATAACTGGGTACGCCTCTTGGACAAGTGCTTCGGCACCCACGACTGGCATGACCTGGCATATGATACCATTTTCCGAAAGTTTTGACCTATGGAGCGCCATTTGACCGGTTGCTTCAGCAAACACGGGCCCATGACCGTTTGGTGATCGACGCGATGCGTTCCAGGTCGGCCTCGAACGCGTTCCAGGCGTCGAGCATCGAGGCCTGAACGTCCGCGACCGTCGGGAAGAATCGGTTGGAGAGGAAGTTCGAGCGCAGGTAGTCGAAGACCTGCTCGACCGGGTTCAGTTCCGGCGAATACGGCGGCAGGTGCAGCAGGGACACGTTGCCGGGAACGACGAGCGCCCTGGACCGGTGCCAGCCGGCTCCGCCGGGCACGACCACCGCGTGGTTGCCGGGCTTCACCTTCGCCGAGATCATCTCCAGGTGGACGTTCATCTCGTCGGTGTTCGCCCTGCCACAGACATGCCCGACGGCGCAGGGATCCCCGGCGCGGCTGGCGGCGAACAGGTATCTGTATCCGTAGCGGTGGTCGCGCACCGCGCGGGGCCGGACGCCCCGGCGCGCCCATATGCGCGTGTTCGTGCCCTTCTGGCCCGCCCTCAGCTCGTCCTGGAACCAGACCTCGATCCGCTCGGGCGCGGCGCCTTCGCCCGCCGCGCCCAGCGCCAGCCCGCTGAAATCGTTGCGGAACTCTCTCTGCCGCCCCGGATCGGCCCTGGGATGGAGCGGACGGACGGTCTGGTGGCTGAAGCCGAGGCCGCGCACCGTCCGCCACATCGCGGATACGCTGACGGAAACGCCGAACCGGGCCATCGCCCAGGCGGCGAGGTCCTTCAGACGCCAGCGCACGAGACCGCCGTCCCCGGGACCGGGGCCGGCCTCGACCCGCTCCGCGGGAAGGGCTCGCTGGTCCCTGTCCAGGCGCCCGGGCCGTCCCGTCCTCGGGCTGTCCGCCAGCCCCCCGAGACCGGCCAGGTTATAGCGGACCGTCCAGTCCCTCACGGACTGGACCGTCGTGCGCAGCCGCGCCGCGACCTCTCCGGGCGGCATCCCCTCGAGCCTGAGCGCGATGGCGCGGGCGCGCCGGCGCTGGCGATGGTCCTTGCACCTGCCGGCGAACTGGCGCAGGTCTTCGGCCGTGCGGCCGGTGTCGGTGATCGTCAGGGGTGCGGGCATGTCCTGTCTCCTGTCGGTGTTGGTTTGCGGAAACCACAACATAGCGACATTGACGGCTGGCCGCACGCGCCATCCGCGACGGAACGGAATATATCGTGTATATACGGCTATGAGACTATATGTTGATGAGTCAAAACTTTCGGGAAATGGTATGAAGTGCAGAGAGACCTGTTTGGCGAAGTGCGGTCCCGGAAGCGCGACGATACGGCTTCACGGCTGCTGCTGCTCTACCATCGGCGACTGGAAAGGTGCTTTGGCAATACAGTGGATCCAAGCCTTGTCAGAAACACCAAAGGGGCGCCATTGTACTATCTGATGTGGGCTTCCTCGAATTCGCGAGGCAAGGCAATTGCGCGGCACATCATGAGGTCGGGTGATCGGATCGAGCGGCTGAAGCCAAAATAGCCGGATCTCCGTTCTTCAATGGCACCTGCTTGCCATCGGCCAGCCACCAGAAACCGTCGCAAGAAGACGCGCGCCAGGGGGTGCCGAAAGGCGCGGGCACCGGAGGCTTCGCACAGTCGCAATACCCTCGAGACATTTGTGGAGGCTGCCGAGCGTGAGACGGGAAGGGGAGCCCGGCCCGAAACCACACATCAACGTTCGCCGACCGACGGAGCGGCAGAACCGCCGCAACTCGTGGACGGCCGAGGCGTGTGTCGTTTGTCCTCAACACGGCCTATGGTCGCCAAGCCGGATTCTCGTAGATGTCTTCGTAATCGGGAACGCTCACGAACTCCATGCCGGCACCTTCAAGGAATGGCTTGCTGTTGAGGCTTCCGTCGCGAGCGGTGTCGACAAACGAGGTCTCGGTCTTGCAGTCCGGCCTGGTCCTGTGCAACCGGGTGCGCTCAAGAAACAGCCAGCGCAGGAAGTTCTCGTCCCTCTTCAGGCCAAAGCCGAAAATCATCAGAGGACAGAAGAACAGTACGTCAAGCCAGGTATCCTGCCCTCCTGCCCCCGCCAACGCGATCTCTTTTGCGCCAATAGCGCTCGCAAGGAATTCTCGTCTCGATAGACCCATGAGCGTGCCCGCTGGACCGAACCCATGTAATGGGTCAGGCCAAGCCGGATGCTGTGCGCGTAACACATCATACCGTGGGCATGCCAGATTGCGAAATCGCGGCGTGGATCATCGATCTCGCGATCAGAGAAATAGGAGCTCCACGGGTACCAGTCCGTAAACCCTTTCCGGACTTTCGGAAGGTAATAGTCCGCATCGACGGCCTTCGAGAGATTTTCGTCGAAGTTGACCGTGATGATTGGCGCACGGTGGCGCTTCGCCCATCCGACGATCATGGCGTGATGATCGGAGGGTGCCCAGGACTTCATCAAGTCACAGACTCGCCGTTGCAGGTTGGTGTCGGCATCAAGCGGCCTTGCAAGATCAAGTATGTCAAAGAACTCCGTGTATGACATGTCGTCTCGTTCCTTGTCCGGCAGGGTGAGGCCAAGGGGCCTCTTATGAGCCCCCTCCCGTCAAGCGCCTTCTTCATGACGTGTCACATCGGTCCGTCTCCTTTCGGGGGCGGCTCGGCGCCGGCCCGGGGAACGCTCCGGGCGGAACGTCGCGGTTGAGGGGAGCGCCTGACGGCGCGTCCAGGCTCTTATCCGGTTCGGTCGTCCGGCGATCGCCGGCCCCGTGACCATGGTGCCCGATTCGGGCCTGTGCGACGTTCCGGGCGGACGGGACCCATCTGGATGGACGGTGCCGCGGGATGTGGCGAACCATGCCTCCCGCCGGTCACACGCCCTGCCCGGGTTCCCCGGGGGGCCGTCGGGCCGCCCGGGTGTTCGGTGTTCGGTGTTCGGTGTTCGGTATCAGGTGTTCGCCTCCCCCTACGCCGGCGCCTTCGACAGGACGGCGCCCCCGTGCGCCAGCCCCGTGGTGGCGAACCGCACCGGCGCCACCAGCAGCCTGCGCGCCAGCGCCACGATCCCGCGCTTCCTCGAACGCCCGTCGCGGGCGCTGACGTATTGCCTGAACCACCCCGACAGTGCGCCGTGCGGCTGGTGGTGGAGCCAGCGCCAGGCCATCCGCGCCAGATGCTTTCGCAGCATCGGGCTGCCCGCCTTGCCGGGCCCCGGGCGTGGTCCACCGCGCCGCCCGGCCACGGCACCTTCTCCGCCTCCACCGTCCGCAGCTCCGTGACCACCAGCTCCAGGCGGCCGGGGATGCCCCCGATCTCGGCCAGAAGCCCCGGCGGCAGTCCCGTGCCGCAGGCGGTCCGCATGCCCCCGAGCCGCGCCCGGTATCCCTTCCGTGCCGGATCCCCGGGCGGAATGCCGTGCAGCCTCAGGAGTCCCGCGACCGCGTTCGCCAGCCGCAGCCGCTCACGCACGAGCCGCTCACGCCTGCGCAGCAGGCGTCTCCCCTCCTCCTCCGCGACGGTCGGGATCCGCACCGGGGACATCGCGTCCCTGTCACCGCCGTCCCGGGACGGCGGCGCCCGCACCATCCTCCGCGCGCCGGTCCGGTCGGTCTTCGCCTTCCTGCTGCGCCGGACGACCTCGTATGCTCAGCGAACCGGCACTGACCGGGGGAGGTGGCTGTGCGGAAGTCGGGGGCGGATTCCTGTGGAAAAACCGTCCCTTGCTCCCGCCGTCCTCCCGGTCGATGCCGGGTCCGGGAACCGGACCGTCACGGGCACGGGAGCGGGAGACCATGACCACCGCAGGCGCCGGAATGGACGTGCGCGGGCACACCCTGAACATCCACCCGACCGGCGGGACGGCACCGCCACCAACGACACCGACGGCCTGCGCGGGGCCGCCCGCCTCCCGGGGACGGCGGGGCGGAGCGGGCCGTCATGGAGGCCACGGGGCGGATGAACGGGGCCCTCCTGCAGTCGCTGCACGACCGGGGCCTCAAAGTCGTCGTGGCCAGCCCGCGCCAGTGCCGGGACCTCCCCCGGCCCGGCGGCGCGCCGGGGAGGACCGGCAGGGCCGGCGCGGGGGTGCCCGCGGCCCCCGGCGCCGCGTTCCCGGACATGGCGCCCGCGGCGCCGGCCGACGTGACCGCCGGCAGGCTCCGCGGCATGCCGGGGCTTCGGGAGGCCCCCGTCGACCGGCGCGCCGGGCCGGGGCGGTTCCCGCCGGGGTCGGAGAGCCGGATCCGGAAGGGCCGGTCACGGGGGTGCTGGAGGAACCGGCCGCCGCCGTCAGCGGGTATGACCGGCGGACCGGGGAGCCGGTCGGGGACCCGGAGAGCCTGGCGGAGAGCCACCGCGTCCCGGCCCCGGTGCCGGGCATCGGCCCGGTCACGGCGGCGTCCCCGGTCGCCTGGACGGGCGGGCCGGGCGCGACCGGCAGCCGCCAGGCCGCGGCGCCGGGCGGCGTGGCGCCGATCGCCCGCGGCAGCGGGACGCTCAGGGGCGGGCGCCACGTCACCGGAGGACGGCGGCGGCCCGGGGACGTGCCTCGCATGGCGGCGATGGCGGCCTGCATGTCCGGCCCGGAGATGAAGGCGCTGTACGGGCGGCTCCGGGAAAGGGCAAGGCACCCGGGGCCGCCGTGACCGCGGTCATGGGCGGGCCCGTCGTGACCGCGGACGTCCTCCCGCGCGACCGGCGCATGTGGGAGGACAGGTCGGTGCCCGCCGCCGGCTGGTGCCCGGCGCTGGACCGGACCGACCGGCCGGCCGCGCCCCGCGGCCGGCCCGCCCGCGCCTGCCCGCGCGGCGCCCGCCGGTGGAAAGCGGTGCGCGGAACCCGGATCCGGTGGCCCGCAGACCGAAGGAAAAGCCCGGATCCGGGCCTGGACCGAAACATGGATGCTGGCGCTCCGGCAGGCCGGGGCCGGGGACAGAAGCAACGGGATCCCGGCCGTGCGGAGGCTTTCCGGTGACCTCGACGTGACCGGACGCGTCGTCACCATGGACGCGATGCGCGCCCGGCACGGGACCGCGCGCGGCCTTCCCGCACGCCGCGCCGACCACCCCGTCACCGCGGCCGGGGACAGCCAGGAGACCATCCACGACGATCCCGGGGCGGTCGACCTCACCGGCGCGCCCTCGCACGGGACCGCCGCCAGGGGCCACGGACGCCCCGGGCGCCGCCGCTGCGGCGTCGTCGACCTCACCGGCGCCGAACGGGACGGCCGGTCCGCGCTCCACGGGTGCCGCCAGGCCATCCGCGCCGGGCCCGGAACGCGCCGGGCCCGAGGACCTGCCGGGCTGGTGCGCAACCACTGGACCATCGGGAACCGCGTGCGCCACCTACGCGACCTCACCTGTGACGGGGACCGCTGCCGGGCGCACGTCCGCAACCCGCCGCGCAGCCTCTCCCGCCTGACCGACGCCGCCATCGCCATCGTGCGATGCGACGGTCGCTTCGGCTACATGCCCGAGGCCAGCCGGCACCGGTCCGGCCGCGCCAAGGGCACGCGGAACGCGCCGTCGGACGGCGCGGCGGGACAGCCGTGCCCGGACACCGAAAACCGTGTCCGGAAAGCTCAGGACGGCAGGCAGCCACCGTCGCAACCGGTGCGGCGGTGGCTCGAACCGCCCGGACACGCCCGCCTGCCGTCACGTCAGGCACCGGAACCCGAAAATAAAATGGTCCTGTGCGTCGGCTTTAGCGCCTTGATTCTTGCATCCGTGAGTCGTATTGACGGCACGTTTTCCTCCCGCAATCAGTTGCAGACGCGGACGAAACGGGTTCGAAACCAGTCCGCAGTTGCAATTTGAGGAAGGAGAAACTGACGCTTTTCAAAGCGTTAGCACCGAAGGTGCGTGTTGGGGTGTAGCCAAGTGGTAAGGCAGCGGTTTTTGGTACCGTGTATCGTAGGTTCGAATCCTACCACCCCAGCCACGCAGTCTCGGCGCAAACCGGCCATACGGGGTGCAGCCCGAGAAGCAACGTCAGTTAAATGGCCTGTGTGGCTGCATGAGCGGGGCGGGCGGCACCATTGGCGGAACAGATTGAGGAAGATAGCGAAAATCTGCGAAGACCATGGGCAACGCGTGCAGTTTTCCGTTTTTGAATGCGAGGTCGATCCCGCACGCTGGACTGTCATGCGCGCACGGCTGGTCAATGCAATCGATCCGGGCAGGAACAGCCTGAGATTCTATTTTCTTGGGCGGGAATGGCGCCGCCGCGTCGAACATGTCGGGGCAAAACTGTCTGAAGACCCCGACGGCCTTCTGATTGCGTGATGCGAACCGCGAGCGACCGTCGGGATCTGGAAGGGTTCGCTGGTCAAGGAATACAGGGATTCCAGACCTGATGCAGGACGGCGGGTCCCATATCAAAGAGGAGCCTGCCAAGGTTCGCAGATCAGCCTATATTTACCTTTCAGTTTCAATATGATAGCCAAGAACGGCACGTCTCCATCACGGACGTGCGGATCGAAACTCCGTCACCGACCCCGAGCTGCAGGCCGCGCTCAAGGCACCACACGGACGCCGAAGCCCTTTGGCCTTCCGTCGTGGATGTCGCGGGCGGAACTGCGGGGTCTGAGCGCCCTGATTCGGACGTCAGCAAGGGTGGCTGAGGCCATCGGTCTGTTCTCCCGTTCAGTTGCGGCGGGGAACGGAAGGCCGTCATGGCCCTGTCCTGCGCCGCGGGTTGGACAGGAGAAAGCGAAGTGATGTCAAAGGCGTGGAACCTGCCTCAGCACCGCAGGTGTGTGAAACACCGCGCCGATCTTGACCATTCTGTTCCAGACGTTCCGAATGATATTGCTGTGCGTGATCCAGATACTTCAACCCAGATGCACTTTACGGACGAAAACAGCCTATTTCCCGTCCTGCGAACGGAAACGCCAAAACCGTCCGGAAAACGACCGTTTCCGGGATGGTTCCGCACCAGGTCACTCCCCCTGCCCGTCACCCGGGTCAAAAGCCACGAGCAACTGGTATCCCAGATAGACAGCCGCCGCACCGAATAGGATAGCCCAGAACCAGTTCTGGCCCGCAATCTCGAATATAGCCCAGAAGGCGCAAACCCCGACAATCAAGATCCGGAGCCATAGCGGCCGAAGAACGGGACTCTGAACATCCAGCCAATTCCGCTTTCCGCTCACTGTGCGTCTCTTTCGGCGATCGCCGCCTCATAGGAACCGCGAGCCTCGCGAACGGCCGAACTCCCGCTGACTTCAGGAACCGCGACCTCCCACCAATGCCCGCCTTCGGACGTCGAGGCATGGGGATCCGTATCAATGACAACGACAAACGGACCCTTTATACCGACACGACGGGCGAGAGCCGCTTCCAGACCGGCCACATCGGCCACCTTCACCGCAGTGGCGCCCAAAGCCCCGGCGTGAGCGGCAAAATCGATTCGACTGGGGCTTGCGTGAATCGCGTGGTCAAGAAGGTTGTTGAACTGCTCGCCTCCGGTTTCCATCTGGAGTCGGTTAATGCAGCCGAAACCCCGGTTGTCCGTGACCACGACCGTGAAGTCGATGCCCATCATTGCCGCCGTGGCCAACTCGCTGTTCATCATCAGATACGTGCCGTCACCGGTGAAACAGATCACGTCCCGCCCGGGCTCCGCCATCTTGATTCCCAAAGCACCCGCAATCTCATATCCCATGCAGGAATAGCCATATTCCATATGATATGACATTGGCCGACCCGCCTTCCACAGCTTGTGCAACTCGCCCGGCATGGTGCCCGCGGCACACATAACGACCGTGTCCGGGCCAGCCCGACGCTGTACCGCTCCGATCACCTGCATATCCGTGGCGAGAGCGTTCCCGTCCCTGTCCGGCGCGTCTGTCAGCGGGTCGACCGAGGCGAACCAACGCGCCTTCGCAGCCGGATCCGTAGGCTCCGCCCTGAAGCCGCCAAGCGCGGCGCCCAGATCCTCCAGTCCCCGTCTGGCATCGCAGACAACGGGTATCGCACCATGCTTTTTCGTGTCATATGGCTGGACGTTCAGGGAAATCAGCTTTCGATCGGGATTTTGGAACAGGCTCCGCGAACCCGTCGTGAAATCCTGGAACCTCGTTCCGATTCCGATCACGGCATCGGCATCCATGCAGGCGGAGTTGGCGGAGGTCGCTCCAGTCACTCCAACCGGCCCGAGATTCAACGGATGATCCCAGGGCAATGACGACTTTCCCGCCTGCGTCTCGACCACCGGGACGCCATGCGCCTCCGCGAAATCCCGTAGCTCCGGTTCCGCACGGGAATAGTGCACCCCCCCACCAGCCACGATCACCGGTCTGCGGGCCTGACGGATCGCCTCCACCGCGGCCGCGAGTTCCCTCTCGTCAGGACGTGGACGGCGCATCCGCCAGACATGCGGTTCGAAGAAACTGTCCGGATAGCCGTAAGCATGGGCCTGGATGTCCTGGCAGAAAGCCAGGGTCACCGGCCCGGCCGTGGCCGGATCCATCATGGTCGCCATGGCCCTCGGAAGTGCGGTGAGAAGCTGTTCGGGCCGGGTGATCCGGTCGAAGTACCGACTGACCGGCCTGAAACAGTCATTGGCGCTGACCGTACCGTCACCGAATTCCTCGATCTGCTGCAGCACCGGATCGGGACCACGCGTGGCGAACACATCTCCCGGCACCAGCAGCAGGGGAATTCGATTCACATGTGCGGTCGCCGCAGCCGTGATCATGTTAGTCGCCCCAGGGCCGATCGACGATGTAACCATCATCGCGCGACCTCGCCTGAGCTGCTTGGAATACGCGATCGCCGCATGCGCCATCGCCTGCTCGTTGTGGCCACGGTACGTGGGAAACCGATCGCGCACACCATACAGCGCCTCACCGAGCGCCGCCACGTTTCCGTGACCGAAGATCGCCCAGCAGCCGGCGATGAACATGTCGCCATCCTCGTTCAGCTGGTTCACGATATACCGCACCATGGCCTGTGCCGCGGTCAGCCGGATCACGCTCATTCCAACTGCCCTCCAGACACGGAGGATACATCTCGTGGATGATATGTCACGCGGCTTTCTCCCGTGACGAAGTGCGCAGCCTGTCCCAGTCGCGGCAGAGCTTCCCGAATGCAAGGGCCATCTCCCCGACAGCCCCCGCGTCATCGAGCGCACCCCCCATCCATGCATGGGCGGCCTGGCCGAATATCCTCTCGCCAGCGACGAAACCTTTCACCAGGTCGTGTCCGACAACCTCCGCTCCCGGGCCATCATGTGGCGAATGGTGACCGGAAATCAAAACGCCCCGCACATAGGGATCGTTCTCCAGGATTGTGTCACAGACGTCCGACCAGACCTGTCCCGTGGCGGGCGGGGCCAGCAACAACCAATCGGGGCGGACACCGATTTCACCGCATCGCGCGATGATCTCCACCAAATTCCCGTCACTTACCCGTTCCCCACCCGGTCCATCCAATTCCAGCATGAACTCCAGACGATGGCGACGGGCCGCGGCGAAGACCTGTTGGAGCCGCCACTCCGAACTCCCTTCCATCATCCCATCGCGTCTACCGCCAATCCGCCAGCGGAACCTCACGACATGTTCAAGCGGCCATTCATCAAGTCCTCCGCAATCGATGCAGGCGCTGACCGCGGAAGTCTCCGGGCCATACGCCGGTAACTCCATCGACGATCTTCCGATCCAGAGACCGCTTCCGGCCGCGGCGTAAAGCGCATCCCTACCGAACCGCCCATCACAGAAAATACCGTATCCAAGCCTGCCGGACGCCACCCTGAGCGCCGCTTCAACACAGAGTTCCCTGAAACGTCCGATCCGCTCCTGGCCAGCCCCGTCGATTCCCTCGAACGTCCTGATGTGGTCGAAGGCGAAAACCCGGAGAGATGGCCAGTCCCGCCTACGGTTGGTCGCCCAGTGAACATGCTCCAGTTCCGCATCATCGCGCAGCGCCCTGACCCGCACGCCCCGGCGAAGGAAAAAACGCAGTTCATCCCAGCTGGGATATGCCGGCGTGCAGCCATGGCGACTGACGGCCAGAGCCCCGCAGGCATTCGCGTAGGTCAGCGCCGTCCTCCAGCCCCGGTCCGTCAGCCACCCCTTGAGAAGCCCGGACATGAATCCATCACCCGCGCCAAGGACATTGTGCACCTCGATTGGAAATCCCGGGCCGGACACACCTTGATCCAGCGTGTCCGGAACCGCGCCGGGGAACGCGGCCGCGCCCATCGGACCGCGCTTGCATACCAGAGTGGCTCCGCTCTTTAGGCGCACCGTGCGCAGCGCCTCAACCGTATCCGCGGATCCGCCGACGATATGGAACTCCTCCTCGGTACCGACAATAAGGTCAAACAGATGCAGCGTCGACTGAAGCTTCTCCGTGACCTGAGCGCTTTCGATATATCGGTTCTCGCCGTCGCCATGTCCCGACAGCCCCCAGAGATTCGGCCTGTAGTCGATGTCAAGCGCCGTCCGTGCCCCTGATGCGCGCGCGAGCTCCAGTGCCTTGATCACGGCGCTTTCCGTCCGAGGATGTGAGAGATGCGTTCCCGTAACCGTCACGCAGCGCGCGCGGGCGATGAACTCCGGATCGATGTCCCCATCGCACAGCGCCATATCGGCACAGTCCGACCGATAGAAGATCAGCGGGAACCTATTGGAGTCGCGAATGCCCAGCAGCACGAGGGCCGTCAGGCGTTCGGGATCCGTAATGACGCAGGTCGTATCAACCCCCTCGCGCTCCAGCTCCTCCCGGATGAAACGTCCCATGTGCTCGTCACCAACACGGGTGATCAGAGCCGACCGGAGACCCAGCCGCGCCGTTCCCGCCGCCATGTTGGTCGGAGACCCGCCGATATACTTCTCGAATGACCCCATATCCTCAAGCCGCCCGCCGATCTGAGCGCCGTATAGATCGACGGACGAACGCCCGATCGTGATGAGGTCAAGATCCCTTTTCATCAGCGTGACACTTCCGCGACCCTCACTTTCCGGCCTTCCGCCACCGAACGCACCGCGGCCTCCGCCAGCAGAAGTGCCTGCAGCCCGTCATACCCGGTTACCGGTGGCTTCACTCCCGACTGGACGGAAACCGCGAAAGCCTCGATTTCGGCGGCGTAGGCGGCGGCGTATCGGGACATGAAGAAATCGAGCAGCGGAGGCTCCGTGAAACCCTGCCGGTCAGCGACAACAATCCTTGATTCATTATGGTTCCGGGCACTGACCGAACCGCCGGACCCATGCACCTCGATCCTCTGGTCGTAACCATAGGAAGCACGGCGTGAATTGGTGATGACACATTGCTTTCCCGAAGCGGTGGTCAGGATCACGTTCGCGCTGTCGTAGTCTCCCAGTTCGCCGATCCCGGGGTCAACCAGAACCGAAGCGGAGGCGAAGACGTTCTCGATCTCCTCGCCCAGTAGCCAGCGCGCCATGTCAAGGTCATGAACCGTCATGTCGCGGAAAATGCCCCCGGAGCGCTTGATGTATTCATAGGGAGGAGGGCCAGGATCACGGCTCGTCAGGGTCACCATCTCGACGTCACCGATCCTTCCCTGATCAACCGCTTCCTTAAGCGCCCGGAAATCGGGGTCGAACCGCCTCTGGAAGCCCACCATGAGCGCGGCCCCGCATCGGTCAACGACATCAAGACACGCCCGTACCCGCCGCACGTCCAGATCGATCGGCTTTTCGCAGAAAACGGCCTTTCCCCGCTGGGCGAAACGTTCGATCAGATCCGCATGCGTGTCCGTGGGCGAACATATGACCACGGCGTCGATGCGGGATGATCCAACCAGATCGTCCGCCGTCCGCACATCGCATCCGAAACGGTCCCGCAGCGCTTCCGCAGCCTGCATCACCGGATCGCAAACCGCCACCAACTCGGCGCCGTCGACCGACGTGATCGCACGCGCATGCACCTGACCGATCCGGCCAGCGCCCAGGACAGCAAACCGCATCGCTTCCATCCTCAACTCTCGTTTGTATCGGGGTACATGCCGACGACATGCTGGTCGAAATCCATAAGCGATCCGGTCACGACCCCCGACTCCGGGCCCAAAAGAAACGCGGCCTGTTTCGCCACGTGGTCAGGTTTCACCAGCATTCCAAACGGCATGTTGGCTTCTGCGCCCTCCAGCCAGCCGGGCTCGCGGTCATGCCATTTACGTTGGACGGCATCCTCTCCCGGCGTGTCCATCCAGCCGACGTTGATGCCATTCACCCTTATCCTGTGCTTCGCCAAGGCGCCAGCGGCGTTCTTGGTGACGCCACCAAGCGCCGCTTTGGACGCCACATAAGGCGCAAGGAATGGAAGGCCACCGTGTATCACGATGCTGAGGATATTGACGCAGGAGCCGGCGTGACCGGACTCGATGCAGTGCCTGGCGAACGCCTGCAGAGCGAAGAACGGTCCCTTCGCGTTGGGATCCATAATCGCGTCCCACTCCTCGGGTGTCGTGTCGAGAATCGAGCCGCGATCAGTGTTGGCGGCGCAGTTGACGAGCGCGGTCACCGGCCCGATACGCTCGGACGCCTGCGCGACCATCGTCCGGACCTGATCCACATCTCCCATCTCAACCGGCATTGTGTGGACGTCGGTGCCTGACGCCTTGAGTTGCGCCACAGCCGCCGCACCTTTCGTGCGGTCGCGGGACGTGATCACGAGGCGACGGCACCCCTGCGCCATCAGTTCACGCGCTATGGCGAGGCCAAGTCCCTGGGAACCTCCGGTCACCAAGGCGCCGGTCTGTCGATGAGCATCCATCCTAAGCTGCCTCGGCATATTCGGGCTGCGTCTTGGCACCCGTAATGTAGGCGACGACATCCTGTCCGTCGGTTTCACTTTTCCGGAGGTTGGCGCAGATCCGGCCCCGGCGGAACACGACAATACGATCGACCAGATCGAACACCTGCCGCATATTGTGGCTGATGAGGATCAGCGGCTCACCCTGTGTCTTCAGTGTCCTGATGATATTCTCAACCTGCTCGGTTTCCTGCACCCCAAGAGCCGCTGTCGGCTCGTCCATGATCGTCAGCCGCGAATGAAACGTCGCCGTTCGCGCGATCGCGACGCACTGCCGCTGTCCACCTGACATATTGCGTATGGTATTGCGGATGTTGGGAATTTTCACCGCCGTCTTCTTCAGTCCGGCCAGTGTCGCAGCGCGCATGGCCCGATAGTCCAGCACGCGGAACGGGCCGAGAAAGCCCAAGCGCGTGATCTCCCGCCCGAGAAAAAGATTGTCTGGCACATCCAGGTCATCGGCAAGCGCCAGGGTCTGGAATACGGTCTCGATTCCCGCCTCCCTGGCCTCCAGCGGCCCCGCGAAGCTGACGTCCTCGCCATAGAGCCATATCCTGCCCCGGGTACGTTGCTCCACGCCGGTGATCTGGCGGACGAAGGTGGATTTACCGGCCCCGTTATCGCCCATGATCGCGACATGCTCTCCTTTGCGGAGTTCAAAGTCCGCGCCTTCAAGGGCCTGCACGCCGCCGTAATGTTTGGTCAGGTCCTCGGTTTTCAGGACGATTTCATCACTCATCTCGGGTCCTCCCGGATCACGATTTCACTGCGGCGCGATGCTGGCGCCACTGGTCGAGCACCACGGCCGCGACGATTATTCCACCTTTGACCATTTCCTGATAGAATGCATCCAGACGCAGATAGGTGAAACCGGAAATGATCACACCGAAAATAAGCGCCCCCAGTACGGTCCCGACGATCGATCCGCGCCCGCCGGCAAGGGAGACTCCTCCGATGACGGCCATGGCGATCGCGTCCAACTCGTACACCAGCCCCATTCCCGACTGCGCCGTGAGATTCTTCGAGCTCAGGACGATGGCCGCGAATGACGCCAGCATACCGGCGATGGTGTAGACCAGCACTTTGTGCCGGGCGACGGCGATGCCACTCATGCGGGCCGCGTCCTCGTTCGAGCCGATGGCGTATGCGTGCTTGCCGTAGACCGTGAATTTCAGGATCAGGTGGAACAGCAGCGCCAGAAGCACAAACCACACGACAGGCATCATGCCGCTACCGATCCATGCATACTGCTCGGTGGGGAAGCTGATGGGATTTCCGTGTGACCACCATTTCGCCACACCCCGGGCGGACACCATCATACCGAGGGTAGCGATGAACGGTGGAATTCGGGTATACGCGATCAGGAGTCCGTTTATTCCCCCGGCCACAAGACCGCAGCCGAGGCCCACAAGCACCGGCACGACAACGGGAAGGTCCATGGCCCAAAGACCGAAGATCGCCTTCGGGTTGGGGTTTCCGTTAACCAGTTCCGTCTGCCCGAAACTCATTGCGATCATTGCTGTTGCGCCGACGATCGAGCCGGAACTCAGGTCGATTCCGCCGGTGATGATCACCTGCGTCACGCCGATCGCGATGATACCGATGATCGAAACCTGCAGGATGATGATCCTCAGGCGCGCTTCGTTGAAGATGGAATCGAAACGGTCATTGGTGTCGAACAGGAGGCTCTGGCCTTTCATATAGGGTAGCAGCTGTCCCAGCGCCTCGAAGATGGCAATGATCAGGATAAGCGCTATGAATATGTTGACTTCGTTAGGCCAGGCGCGCTTGCTCCTGTCGAACGCCAACCCTCCCGTCCCGTGCGTCGCCTCCGCCATGGCTCCGGTACCCCCGATGTTTGGCCAGATTCACTGGAATAGGCCTGAATGACCTGACGGACGGCGCACGTGGCGCCGCCCGTTTGCGCTCAGTTCTTCGCGAGGAACTGGTCAATGTTGGACGGTACGACCAACTGGAAAGGAATATAGACTTTCTGGTCGACGTCCGCTCCGTTGGCGAGCGCGATCGCGGTATCGACGGAGCCCGCACCCTGTCCAATCGCATCCTGGAACACGGTCACATCCAGATCACCCGCCTGCATCGCGAGCAGCGCGTCCTGGGAGGCGTCGACGCCGGTCACGACAACGTCAGCCATATCGATGCCCGCGGCCTTCATCGCCTGAATCGCTCCAATAGCCATCTCATCGTTGTTCGCGAAGACGATATCGAAGTCCTCACCGGCCGAAAGCCAGTTGGTCATCAGGTTCTGCGCCTCTTCACGATCCCAGTTCGCGGTCTGCCTGTCGATTATGGAAATGAAACCGCACATGTCCATACCAATGACGTCGTCGACGTCTTTCGTACGCTGGACAGCGGCCTGATTCGAAAGCTGGCCCATGAGCAGGTATCCCCGCGCACCGCCGGCCTTTCCCGCGGCGCGCAGCAGTTTGCAGCCCTCGAAAGCCGCCAGAGTGCCCGACTCGATCTCGTTCGAGGCCACGAACGCCTGGGTCGAGGGAAGGCTGTCCACGTTATCCGGTTCCCGGTTCACGTACACCAGCGGCACATTGCCGGCCGCCGCGGACATGGCCGCACCCGCCGAGGTATCGACGATGTTCACTATGATCGCGTCGACGCCGGCGGCAACGAAGTTGGTGACCTGGTCAAGCTGCTTGGCGACATCGTCAGCGGCGTCCTCAACCTGCAGGTCGACGCCGCTCAGCGACGCTGCGTGTTCGGTCATTCCATTGCGCATGACTGTCAGCCAGTTGTCGTCAAAACGCGCGATTGTGGCTCCTATGGTCTGGGCCACGGCACCGGTGCCCACGAGAGCGACCAGGCTTGCGCCAATCAGAATTCCTTTCATTTCGTTGCTCCATTTGTTGCCGGTGTCCGGCGCACCGTTCATGAGAATTGCCGGAAGCCCGTTTCCGGGCGGCTGTCCACCTTGCTCGTATGTCATGCGGCTCTATCGGCCAGATTCGAGAAGATGAATTCAAACGACCGGACCAGGTCCCCCGCCGGGTCGCGTGACGCGTGCACGCACGGAGCGAAGGCCTCCATCGAGACCGGGCCGTCATATCCCGCGTTCCCCAGTTCCCCCATCTGGACGACACTGCCCAACCGGTCGTGCGCATCGACCAGCACACGGTGCGGATCACGCAGGTCATGCAGGGCGGGTTCCATCTCGGTTACGCCTGAGACATGCATGATTCCAGTATGTCCGGCGAACATCGGCCCGCCTCCCGCCAGCTTGTGATGGAATGTGTCATGGACCAATCGGAACCGTTCCGCCAAACCCAGCGCCTCGATGGCATCGACTGCCTCGGACTTATGCCGCAGCGAGCAGATCTCGAAACCCAGCGGTTCCACGAACCCGACCAGCTGGCGCTCCGCGAGCATCGGTGCGAGCTCGCGCAACGCCACACGCAGATTTGCCTGACGCTCGCCGTTGCCGCAGCCAAGTCCATCGCTTCGGGGGATAAGCGTCACGGCTTCGGCGCCACAGGCGGCGGCGGTCCCTATCAGCTCCGCGGCCTCCGCCCGCTTGCGGTCTGACCAGTCATTGAATGCCTTCAACTCGGCGAGGGCCAGGATACGCACGCCTTTATCCCGCGCCGTGAACCCCACCCGAACCGGATCGTCTCCTGCGAAAAGCGATCCGGACAGGTCGTTTCGGAACTCGACCCCCGTGCAGCCTGTAGAGCGTGCAAGTCCAATTAGGGCGTCCCAGCGCCACCCGGGTACTGACATATGATTCAGCGCACGGGGCAGCATGCTCCGTTCACCATGGTACCTCCCTGCGCCGAATGACGCGGCGCCAAACCAGAACGGCAGACTGGAGGATCGTGCCCTGCCGCGTCAATCATCAGCCAGTGATAAGGCGTCATGTATGCGAGAATCAGGGCCTCGCGAATGATGTGTTTCCATCATTTCATATGGACTCCGGTACATGGATGACCGGTTCGAGAAAAAGCTGGCTCGGTACGTTTCCGTCTCTCCCGAGGATCGCCGTCTTCACCATCCCGGTAAGATCAGAGCAGATCCGGTGTAACGGCGTGGCGATAACCATTGTAAGGTATCCGTCGCGGAGCGCACCGCGTGACTCGGGGGTGAGTTCGTTAACGACAAGCGCTACGTGGCCTGGCTGTCGAACCTCACGCAGCGCCTGGATGGCGCCTTCCATCCCGCCGCCCGCCAGATAGAGTCCAGCTACGTCTGGGTGACGTGCGACCAGATCGAGCGTCGCCTCGTAAGTCAGTTGGCGTGTTTCCAGGTTCACGAGCGTGTCAAGTATCGTGAACTGGGGCCCGGACTCCCGGAAGAAGCTGCGGAACCCGGTCTCACGAAGCTCGTGTCCGTGCCATCGGTGACCACCCACGAATATCGCGATCTTTCCGGGGCGACGCGCCGCCGTCGCCAGCATCCACGCGGCGATTCGTCCGACTTTCAGGTTGTCCAGTCCGATATAGCTAAGCCGCTCACCCTGCGCGAAATCATTGAACAGGGCAATGACGGGCATTCCGTGGTCTTTCAGTTCCAGGACGGCTTCGGTGACCAGGTGGTGGTTGACCGCGGTCGCCGCGACTGCGTCTACCCGACCGTTCATTTTCCGCATCAGACCGGCCACTTCGGACGGAGACTGCGAGGAGGCGAATTCTATCACCGCACGTCCGCGGATGCCTGTTTGCAGGCGCACCGCGCGCTCGGCCTCCTCTCCCAGAGTTCTGTAGAAGGCCTGCCGTTCCTTCTGCAGGACGTAGCCGATCCGGAGTTCGGGCATGTCCGCGCGGAGCCGTTGCTCGATCAGGTTGGTAGCGTGGTATCCTATGCGATGGGCGGCCTCGCACACTTTTCGCGCCGTCTCCTCACGGACCCTGAGCCGCCCGTTGAGCACCCGGTCCACCGTAGCGACGCTGACGGCGGCTTCGTCCGCGATGTCCTGAATGGTCGGCCGCTTTGCCATATTTTATCTCATCGCGGATGGGGTTCCATCAATTCCGCCTATCACACTTCGGCGATCCCTGATTGAAAATCGGAATGCAAGGGAAAAATCCCGCTCTCAAATAAGGGGGAAACAAACATCAATAATGACAGTGCCTTATCGGGATTCAGGCGCAGTGAGCGGAACCGGGGCCTATGAGATCAGGTGTCTTATGGAGAGTCGGAAGAGCCGGTGTTCACCTTCATTCCGATGTTCCGTCGGGTTTGTGATGAGCGTTGTGTCAATTTTGCGCACGCGGGCGATACGACACACGGCAATCCACTTTCGCGGTCACGGCTGTCACCGTGAATGGCACGCTGATCTCGTGTCCAGCGGAGAGATTTACGATGTGATCACGGCCCCGGACGGGCCCGTCGCGGCCGCCAGTCCTATTGACACAGGTCCATTGACGCTCGCGCCTGTCCCTTTACCAACTCGCGTCGCGCCGCTTTCCATGCGGTCCCAACACGCCCACAAATGCCATCATCGCGCCGCATCCACCAGCCCATGGTCTCCGTGCGTCCGCCCAATTCCACAGACAGGACAGTGGCACCGCCGCCAGCCGATCGCCAAATGGCACGACATCCGTACTGTCGTAGAGGACGACACCGAAAGCGAAACGATCGGCGCACGCCTCCGCCAGCACCCGAAGGCCGGCGAAGTCGCCCGGCCGAACCGTGGCGCTCGCCTTGACCTCAATGCCAGCGATCATCCCGTCATCGCGTTCCAGGACGATGTCGACCTCGCGCATGTCCCGATCGCGGAAATGATGCGGCGTCAATCGCAGGTCTGAGACCATCATCAGCTTGAGCACTTCCGAGAACACGAAAGTCTCCAGCAGCGCTCCGAATGTCCCGCGGTCCGCTTTCACCCTGTCGAAGGTCAGGCCGCGCGCGCTCGCCAGCAGACCGGAGTCGAGGAAATGCAGCTTTGGCGTCCTGACGATACGTTTCCGTGCGTTGGTGAACCAGGGCCGCAGCGTTGCGATCAGAAAGATCTGTTCAAGCAGCTCGACGTAACGCTGCCCCGTCTTGTGGCTGACACCGATGCCCGCCCCGGATCGCGAATAATTAACCAGTTGGCCGGAATGCTCGGCCAGAAGCCGCACGAATTTCGGAAGCTCGGCCAGCTTCCCGACCTCCGCGATGTCCCTGAGATCGCGCGTGAGGATCGAGGAGAGGTAGGATCGTGCCCAATCCTGCCGCCGCCGCTCGCTTTCACGGGCGATCGCTTCGGGAAACCCGCCGAGCAGAACGATGTGGACGAGATCGTCACCGACAACCGCTTCGCGCTGATTTTTCGGTTTCCCTTCGAAGAGGCGCTCCAGAAAGCCGGGTGCCCGCCCCTCGACCTCGGCCCGTGCGAGCGGTAGCATCTGGAGCGTTTCCATCCGGCCGGCCAGACTGTCGGCGATCCGTGGCAGGGTCAGCACATTGGCCGAGCCCGTGAGAAGAAAACGGCCTGGGCGATAATCCTCATCGACCGTCTTCCTGATCGCCAGAAGCAGGTCGGGCGCGCGCTGAATCTCGTCGATTATAGCCCGGTCCAGACCCCGGATGAACCCGGCTGGATCGGATCGGGCCACATCAAGCACTGTCTGGTCATCGAGCGTGATATAGGCGCGGTCGGCTTCCTCCATGCCCTTGACGAGCGTGGTCTTGCCCGCCCGGCGCGGTCCCACGATAAGAATCACAGGCGTATCCGAAAGAGCCTCCTCAGCCCGGCGCTCCAGAAACCGCCTGAACATCCTATCCCCCAGTCCCGACAATTGGAACTATCCATCTCGGCTGACTGGAAGTCAAGAGATCGCTGATTGGAAGTCAAGAGATCGCGATCTGGAAGGCGAGGACAGGGGAAGACTTCCCACACACACAGACCCATAACCTCGGGCGAACCCTATGAGCGGAGGGATTTCCCGCAGTCCGCCATGCCATTGCGGTAGGATGGGGGGCGGTGCATGAGGCCAGGGACATGTCTGCGCCCGTCGCCAGCCCGGATATGTTCGGGTGACCCGCGTTCGGCTGCTTCGGCGGTAGGAAACTCCCGCCTCTGGATGATGGAATGAAAAGTCGGGTTTCATCAAGAACAATCGGGGACACCGATTGCCGAACCTGAAAACCACACGCCGCGCCCGCTGGACGCCTGGCTGGGATTCGAGGGCCGGTCGACAACGCCCGGGCAATGACATTTCCCCGAGGACAGGGCAGCCAGCGAATCAACGATCAAGGCTGGCTTCGGGAATCCGTGAAAAAATCCGGACGCACCCACGGCCGGACGTTGCGCCTCAGTGCCATCCGGGCAAATGTCATGCCGGAAAGTTCAGTTGGGAAGCGAGGCAGGGACAGCATTGAGGAAACGATTTCTTTTCGTTCGCCAGAATTTCTGCACCGACAGGACGGACCAAGTGCGGTTAGTATGGCGAAAACATAATCGATTGGAATGGGTTCGACATGACTGAGCGAAACGGTGGAGTGCTTCTGGTCGAATGTCTTAGGGCGCTTGGGGCGCGGCACAGCTTTGGCGTGCCTGGTGAAAGCTACCTTGCGGTCCTGGACGCGCTGCATGACACAGGCAGCGCGGGTGGCGCGGCGAATGATCCGCTGGATTTTACGATTTGCCGGAACGAGGGCGGTGCGGCGTTTATGGCCGCGGCCTATGGAGCGCTGACGGGTGCGCCGGGACTCTGCTTTGTCACCCGCGGGCCCGGGGCGACCAATGCCTCAATCGGCGTGCACACCGCGAAGCAGAACAGCACGCCAATGATCCTCTTTGTTGGACAGGTCGGCACGAACATGATGGGTCGGGAGGCCTTTCAGGAGATCAACTACCGCGCCTATTTCGGCACGGTCGCCAAATGGGTTGCCGAGATTGATCAGGTCGACCGCATCCCCGAAATCGTCGCCCGCGCCTGGCACACGGCTGTGACCGGTCGCCCCGGTCCAGTGGTTGTTGCGCTGCCCGAAGACATGCTGACTTCGGCCACCATCGCAACACCGCTCAGCGGCCCCGCAGCGCAAAGCGAAGCCGCGCCCACCGAGACCGCGCTTGCCCAAGCGCGTGCGATCCTCGCTTCAGCGAAGCGTCCGCTGGTCCTTTATGGCGGTTGCAACTGGACGGAAGAGGGCCGCGCCGCGCTGCTATCCTTCGCTGAGGCAAGCGATATTCCCGTTCTTTCGGCCTTTCGCTATCAGGATCAGTTTGACAACCACTCAACCAGTTTCTGCGGCGAAGCGGGCGTGGGCATGACACCGCCAGTGCAGACGCTGATGCGTGAGGCAGATGCGATCTTGGCGATCAACGCCCGCTTTGGCGAGAACTCGACCCTGGGCTACACACTCCTGACCGTGCCGCAACCGGCGCAGCGGCTGATCCATGTACACGGCTCAGACCGGGAATTGGGCAAGGTTTACGTGCCGGAACTAGGTATTCACGCAGGTCCCAACGCCTTCTGTACCGCGCTGGCCAAAGGGGCCGTGCACGGCGATTGGGCAAGCTGGCGGAAAGAGGCGCGGGAAGCGTTCGATGCCGGTTTTGACCTGCCGAATCTGCCCAGCCCCGTGGATATGGGCAAGGTCATCGCCTACCTGCAGGATCGTCTTCCAGAAGATGCAGTGCTGACCAATGGCGCGGGCAATTTCACGGTCTGGCCCAATAAGTTCTTCAAATACGGCCCCGGCCAACGCCTACTGGCCCCGCAATCGGGTGCGATGGGCTATGGCGTACCTGCGGCGATCGCCGCCAAAATCGCGCACCCTGAGCGCACCGTTGTTTGTTTTGCCGGGGACGGAGACTTCCAGATGAATTGCCAGGAGCTTGGCAGCGCCATGCAGGCAGGCGCACAGCCAATTATCCTGATCCTCAACAATGGCACCTATGGTACGATCCGTATGCATCAGGAAAAAACCTATCCTGAGCGCGTCTCCGGCACGACGCTGGAGAATCCGGATTTTGTAATGCTGGCAGAATCTTACGGCTATCTCGCTGAGCGGGTCGAGATGACAGCGGAGTTCGAGGCGGCTTTTGAGCGTGCGCTGGCGTCGGACACCGGCGCCGTGCTCGACCTGAATATTTCGATAGAGGCGCTGACGCCACGACAGACCCTTAGCCAGATGCGCGACGCGGCGAAAGGAGCAAGAACATGAGCACGCAAGACATCCGCCTTGGCGCCGATTTCGGCGGCACCTTCACCGACATCGCACTGGATGTGCGGAGAAAGTTCTTCTCGATTCAAGAGAGAGTTATACTCCCCCGGCGCCACTCCGCAGGAACGCCTCGGCGGGCGTCAGGTAGCCGAGGACCCTGCGCGGACGGGCGTCCGTGCGGTCCTGGACGGCGCTCACCTCCGCGTCCGTCACCTTGCGCAGGTCCGTGCCCTTGGGAAGGTACCCCCGCACGAGGCCGTTGGTGTGCCCGGTCGGGCCCCGTTCCCACGAGTGGTAGGGCCGCGCGAACAGGAACCCCGCGCCGAGCGTCCCGGCCACCCGCGCGTGGTCCGCGAACTCCCTGCCGCTGTCGGCGGTGACCGTGTGCACCGCGCCGCGGTGCGGTCCCGGCATGCCGGTCATGGCGGCCCCGACCGCGGCCGCCGTCCTGCTGCCGGGTCTCCGCAGGAGCGTGTATTTCCTCGCCCGGTCCACCAGCGACACCACGGCCCCGCCGGTGCCGGCGCCGTTGATTCGTGTCGGCCTCCCGGTCGCCGGTCCACGCCTTCGCCTCCACCAGCGCCGGGCGCTCCGGGATGTCCACCCGGCCCGGGATGTGGCCCCGCCCCTGCGGTTCGGCCGCTTTCCACGGCGGCGCAGGTGCCGCCACAGCCCGCCGCCCGCCTTCCTGTCGGCGTGGACGTGCCGGCATGTCCACTGGCGCCCCGCCACCGGGTGGCCCTCCAGGCGCAGCCGCCCGGAGACCCGCACGGGGCTCCATCCCCGCGCCAGCCGCCCCTCCACCAGCGCCACCGGCTCCGGCGTCATCTTCCCGGGCACCGACGGGGCGGCGCTGCGCCGCGCCTCCGCCCTGCGCTGCGCCTCCGCCCTGCGCTGCGCCTGGGCGTGCCGGCAGGCGCGCTCTCCCGGGTTCCGGCGCACCTCGCGCCAGACCGTCGTGCGGTCACGTCCCGGCTGGCGGGCGACCGCCGGGCTGGAAAGCCCGCTTTTCATCAGGGCGTGGATCCGGGATCTCCCGGTATGGGTCAGGTGGCGCTGGCCCTCGGGCATGGCGGTCTCCTTCCCGCAACGAAAGGACTGTCGCCGCCATCCGGCCGATTCGCAGCATCATACGTCGATACGAACACCATTCACCCACATAGGGTGTTGCACCTCACTGTGGAACGGGGGAGAATGTTTTCAATGACTTCACCCGTGAAAGGCCACTTGTTGCCATGCGGTCGCGTTAGCGGGAATTGCTGGCGGGTTGATTTCCTTTTATCCGTCGCTGCTTCAAGACCCGTGGCGAGTTCTCGAATGCCAAGCAGGGTTTTAACTCCGACGGGACGTTAACCGATCTAGGCACATTGAGGTCCGGCACAACAGGATGTTTTCGGGTGGCCCGCATGCGGCAGGACATCAATGACTGCATGTGCAACGGCACGCGCGGCGGAACCCCGATCCTCGCCGGCGTGACTCAGCGGAGCCAGGAGACCAGGCGGGCTCTGGGGTGCCCGGACCTCGACAGCTGATCCTTCGCGTGAAGGCCGGGCCGGACAACCAGACATACCGGACAGGGTGGCCTCTGGGCTGCCTCTGTCGGCAATGGATTGTGGCAGTTGTCGAACTGAGCCACGGCCTCGGGATCGGCGCCGCCCGACATTCGGGTTGCGAATCGCCCGGTTCCGTGCCGTTTTCCGTCCCGGCGACCTCCGGAACGACGGCGCGGGCAGAACATGCAGGTGACATCATGAATGCGGTACTTACGGACAGGATGTGGGCGCGGACCGGGGACATGCTTTCGGGGGGCGGTAGATCGGATCGGCCAGCCCCGCCAGTTCGGTCGCGCCGCCTATGAAGCTGTTGCGCCGCATCCTCGATTGCTCGTTGAAATACGATTTGCGCCCCTTGATCGTGCTGATGACCGCCTTTCGAGCCGCGTCCCTGCCCCGTCGCCAAAAACGCTTAGAGTGTCATTTCGCACTGAGCCGGAATCAACCCCATTGTGACCGGTTTTCGCAGGTCTGGCGGCTAGCCGAGCCACAATCCGAGAACTGCTACCGCGAGTGAGAGCATCCCGGCCATGACCAGGATCAACCGTGTCTCGCGCTTGGCCATATCAGCTCGAAGACGATCCATAGCCCCTTTGTTTTCGGCTAAGCTGGCATCAATGCGACTTTCCATTGCTTCGTTCCTTGCTCCGATTGCCTTGATTTCCCCGCGGAGCTAAGCAATCGCCATTGCATTATCACGCTCGTCGTTCATTCTTCGATCCTAGCCTCATCTTGCACCGCATTCAAGTGCTACCGATCGTGCGGGCAGGGCCATTTTATTGTCCGTCCAGTGACCGACGCGCAGTGATTTCAGGGCTGGCCATTTTGTTCCTGATGTGGCAGTGTGCCGTCCATGGTGATTCTTGCGGCGCCGGAACCGTGCCCGGCGACCCCGCCGGCCGGGCGCCCCGCGCGCGGATCCTCGCGCGGGGCGGGGGGCGGGAAGGATGGAGCCGCTGCACTGGATGCCGCCGGTTCCTCACTTGCGCCCGGATCCCCGGTTTCCGCGCCGACCTCCACCACCCAGCACCGGAAACGCGGTGGCCAGAGATGGAACAGGTACTCCCGCCGCGCCCCGCCCTCGTTCGCAGGGCCGTCGCCGATCACCCATTCGTCGCGGCACCATCTGTTTTCCGGGGCCACCTGGTCAGCGCCGACGATCCTGTCAAGGGCGTCGGCCACATCCTCCGGGAACGGCGAGGCCAGCGCGCTGCATCCCTATCTCGCGCAACGGGGCTGAGGCGGACGGACGGCCTGTCCCCGGATCGTCGGCGAAGGCCCCGGCGAAGCCCCCCCCATGGCCGCGAAATCCGGTGCCGGGAACGCGGGGAGCCGATCCTGCAGGACGTGATTGTCTATTGGCTGAGTAGGCAATGGGCAGGGCGCACCTCGTCCGCCTCCGCGACGATGTCGGCCGATACTTCCGAAAGATCCACGCCCGGACGCCCGCAACCGGTTCGCCGGAACCATACAGGCGCGCGCCGGAGGTATCCGGATTCAAGGCCAGCTTCATGTCAGGCCTGGAAAAAGTCGCGTGGACCGATTCGCTCTGGACACAAAATGTGGACACGCCTTGTCCGTCTCGACGACCCGAGCCTTCCCGAGCCCTTCGCCTCCGCCCTGTTCCCCGCCGAGGAGGGGATCGGGCGCAGCTCGTCTGGAACAGGCGGCGGGAGTAGCAGTATGAGCGCCATACTCGTGGTCGAGCTGTTTAGTTCTGGTTGCAGGGGATCAGGGGGTGTGATACAAAGTCTCGGCATTTATGTGTTATTGCCGAGCACAAGGAACATGGCAGGAACGGCTCAAGGAACGCTGAAGGATCGTGCGATCACCGTCGCCAGGGAGCGCGGTATCGCGCGTGCGCGCGATTTCGATGCGGCGGGCATTCCGCGCGCCTACCTGCGGAGGCTGCAAGACGAGGGGCTTCTGGTGCGTATGGGGCGCGGCCTCTATCAACTTGCTGATGCGGAATGGCCCGAGTCACACAGCCTTGCCGAAGCCGCTCGGGCCGTACCCCACGGTGTTATCTGCCTGCTCTCCGCGCTCAGGTTCCACGAACTCACGACGCAACTGCCACATCAGGTGTGGATGCTGATCGGTCACAAGAAGTGGGCGCCAAAAAACCCGCCGGTATCCCTGCGCATCATCCGCGCCACCGGCGACGCCCTGACCGCCGGCGTGGACCGGCCCACAATCGCGCAGGTGGAAGTGCCCATCACCAATCCCGCCAAGACGGTCGCCGACTGCTTCAAATACCGCAGCCAGGTCGGTCTCGATGTCGCCATTGAGGCACTCAGAGACTGTCTCCGAAGCCGCCGCGCCACGGTCGATGACATTTGGCATTTCGCCGCCATCGACCGTGTGCAGAAAGTGATGCGGCCCTATATCGAGGCCATGGTATGAACCCGAAACCTCCCCTCAAGAATGTCGGTGCCTCGGTCAGGGCACGCCTCACCCGACGTGCGCGCGAACGCAAGGAAAACGTCCAGCTTGCGCTCACGCGCTATGCCATGGAGCGGCTTCTCTA
Source organism: Paracoccaceae bacterium (assembly GCA_965221405.1). Lineage (GTDB taxonomy): Bacteria > Pseudomonadota > Alphaproteobacteria > Rhodobacterales > Rhodobacteraceae > JAPOUP01. The sequence continues at coordinate 909,564 of CBDCSE010000002.1, forward strand.
CCGGCTGAGCGTCTCGGCCTATAACGGGCAATTCGTCCTCAAAGGCGCCATGCTGTTCAGCCTCTGGGCACCCGCGCCCTATCGGGCGACCGGCGACCTCGACCTGTCATTTTGGATAGACCCATGATAACATACCGGGCGTAGCCCAAGTTTTTGGTCATGCCGTGAGAGCCTGGTTCGCGCACCATTCGAGCAGGTCGAGCACCCTGAAGTTCATGATGCAGCTCTTAAGCGCCAGCATGGCGTTGGCGCCCCTCTCAGGCCAGCGCGTGCCGGAGCGCTTGATCCGCAGCCCGAACTGCCGGCATCCGCCCTCCAACTGTTCCACAGAGCCCTCCTGACATGGATCCATGCTTTCGAACGCCCGGTTCGTTGGGGTGGCGGTCCATCTCCGGTGTTCGCGCACGACGCACGGGCGCGTTCCTTTCCGTGCCCGGCGAACGCGCAGGCGCGGCGGGCAAACGGCGTCGCTGAGGTGGATCGCGCCGCATACATAGCCCGTATGACAGGAACCTCCGGATCCACTGGTGGTCGATTTCCGCCCCGCAGTGACAGCGAGGTTACGCTACCTGACCCGACGGGAAGCGACCTACCCCGAGCCCGGTCGGCTACCGGAACATCGGCGGCCGCGCATCCATCCAGACACCATGCATCTTGGCGGAGGCGACAGCCGCATGCACTGCGGCCATAGACCTGAGGCCGTCGACCGCGTTTGGCAGCGCTTCACGGGTGTCGCCACGGATCGTGGCCGCCAAATCCATGTAGATGTTGGCGACAGCCAACGGAAATCCCTCGGGATGCGCGATGGCGACACGACTTAGACCCGCCACCTCACCGGACAGTCCCGCCTCGCCCTTCTCCATAATCTGCGTCCGCCCCCCCAACGGTGTCCACATCACTTGGTTGGGCTGTTCGGAAGCCCACCTGAAACCGCCCCCCGCGCCGAACACCTGGATGTCCAGCCCATGCTGCCGACCGACCGCGACGGCCGATGTCCAGAGACGGCCCACAACACCTCCCGCCGTGCGGTAACAGACCATTGCCTCGTCCTCGAGGGCCCTGGACGGGATGCAGGAGGCAAAATCCGCGGACAGCGTTTCCACATCATCCCCGGTGATGAAATTCGCCAGATGCAACGCATGGATTCCACAGTCAGCCATCTGCCCGGACGCTCCCGCCAGAGCCGGGTCGTACCGCCAGCACACCCTGGGATTGCCGACATCCCCGGCATCCGCGTGATGCCCATGACTGAAGTTCGCGACAACAAGCCGGATGGCGCCCAAATCCCCGCGTCGCACCATCGCCCTCATCTCCCGCACCATCGGATAGGCAGAGTAGCAATAGTTCACGGCACAGGTTCGACCGCACCGTTCAGCGACCCGAACGATCTCCTCACCCTCCTCCACGGTCATCGTCATGGGCTTTTCGCAGAGAACGTGAAATCCGGCCTCAAGGAACGCTTTAGTGATCTCGAAATGGGTGGAGTTCGGCGTTGCCACGGTAACCAGGTCGAGGCGGTCGAGGCGGTTTCGCTCACTCTCAAGCATGTCCTGCCAGGTTCCGTAAGCGCGCTCCCCATTCACACCAAGTTCGATCGCGTATGAACGGCCCTCATCAGGCCTGTGATCCAGCGCCCCCGCGACTAAAGCGAAATTACCATCCGCCTGCGCCCCGATTCGGTGAACGGAACCGATCTGGCTTCCCCTGCCACCACCTATCAAGCCCCAGTTGAGCCTTTTCATTCGGACCTCAGAATCCAATTGATTTCAGGTAAGAGCCATTATGTGTGCTGTCATTGAGTGGCGACGTCGCGCCGAGCGGGTCACAGTCCTGCTCGACCGTGCACCACCCATGAAAGCCGCTTTCGAGCAGAAGCGCGCGCACTGCCGGAAAATCCACGTGTCCCAATCCTAGCCTGCAGAAAATACCCTGTGCGCAGGCGTCATAGAATCCGGTGCGCCGGGCAATGACATCCGCTTTCACCGCTGGATTAATATCCTTGAAGTGCACGTAACTGATGCGGCCAATATGCCGACTCATGAAGGCAAGTGGGTCGTAGCCCGCATAGCTGTGATGACCGGTGTCCAAGCATATCTTGAGAATGGAATCGTCGACCTCTCCAAGAAGCCGCTCAAGTTCGGGCTCGAAATCCATGAATCCTGCGGCGTGAGCATGGACCCCGACGGTCAGTCCGTATTCCTCGCTGCCAATCCGGGCGATCGTCCGGAACCGCTCTACGAAAGCGCTCCATTCCGCCTGTTCCATCTGTTCGGCCTCGTCAATGCGACCTGCCGTGTTAGCGCGCCGTGGGGAGATCGCGTCGATCAGGACCAGATGCTCGGCGCCATGTGCGGCAAGTGCCTTACAGGTACGCACTGATCCGTCCCGCACACTTTCCCACTTTGCGGGATCATGGAACGCGCGGAAGACAACGCCGCCTATCAATGTCAGTTCATGTTCGGCCAATGCGTCTCCCAGTTCGGACGGATCCTCCGGCATATAGCCGACCGGACCCAATTCCACTCCACTGAAACCTGCCTGTCTGCATTCACTGAGAACCTGTTTCCAGGGTGGGTTGCGCGGGTCGTCCGCGAACTCAACTCCCCAGGAGCAGGGTGCGTTGCCAATCCGGATCGTCATGCGTTCAACCTAAATGATGTCATCGAGCTGTATCCATGAACCCGACTCGTGAGACGCGAATGCCGCTTCAACTATGCGTCGCACCTCCAGCCCGTCGCGGAAAGTGGGCCAGATCCGTGTGCCTGTCTCGATCGCCGTCAGGAAATCCTTCGCCTCAATGATGATCTGATCCTGATATCCCGTTCCATGTCCCGGTCCCCTGCAGAACGGAAGATAGTCGGGGTGGGCAGGCCCGGAGAGAATTTTCCGGAATCCCCGCCGCCCGGGCGGATCGGAGGCATCGTAATACCAAAGCGCGTTCTGGTCCTCCTGATCGAAACGGATCGAACCCGCTGTCCCCACGATCTCGTATGCATAACCCATCTTGCGGCCGGTCGCGACACGACTGCCAAACAGATGGCCCATCGCGCTGTTCGCGAACCGAACCATCATCTGCACCTGATCATCGTTCGTGACTTCACGGCCACCGCGTCGCTCATGTACGGTCTCTATTCGCGCCGACAGCGACTTGACCGGCCCCATCAACGCCAGCGCCGCATTGAAGATGTGGGGGGCAAGGTCGCCGATGCAGCCGTTGGCCCGGCCCCTATACCGCCACGCGGCGACATCGGTTTCGTTATGGAAATCTTCGGTGTGCTCGCCCCTGAACCAGGTAATGCGTCCAAGGGCACCTTCGTTGACCATACGGCGTGCGTATTGCGATGCCGGCGTGCGTATATAGTTGTAGGCGACCATATTCGGGCAACCCGACCTCTTCGCCGCGGCCACCATGGCGCACGCATCCTCCAGAGAGGCACCCATCGGTTTCTCACACATCACCGGAAGTCCCCGATCGAGAGCCGCGACAGCGATCTCGCGGTGAGTGGCCTGAGGCGACGCAATGACGACAGCCTCGATCCCGGGATCGTAGACCAGGTCGCGCCAGTTCGCCGTCGCCCGCACGAATCCATAAGCGACTCGATAGCGCTCGGCGCTCTCCGGTGTGCTTGCTGCGACCATCTCCAGCCTCGGACGAAGTCGGGTCCCAAAAATCGCGCCCACCGCGGCCATGGCCACCGAATGGGCCTTGCCCATATAGCCTCCGCCGACAATGCCAACCGCTATCTCTTTCATCCCTGACATGATCCGCTTGAGACTCGGTTCCTTTCCCTTGCGTCACTACATTTGCTGACGTCAAGTTACCGCTGGGGGACAAACACACCTCCGAAAGGTTTCCTTTCATGGCTGATAGGAGTGTGGTGCATTGGACAGGGAAGTCGGGGCGGTTCATCGCGAGCCCAGGTTCACCTCCGACAGGTTTCTGGTGATCGGTCGCGCGGGAATGGATTTCTATGCCGATCCGCCGGGAAAGCGTCTGCAGAATGGTGACCGGTTCGTCGCCGCGCTGGGCGGCTCCTCAGCCAACATCGCGGCCGGTCTGTGTCGACAGGGTGGTAGGGCCGCGCTTCTCACGTGCGTATCGGACGATCCCGTAGGCGAGTTCTGCCTCGGAAAGCTCGCGGAACTCGGCGTTGAGACGCAATATGTAAGCAGGACTGGCGGTGAAGCGCGGACATCCCTTGCGGTGTGCGACACCCGGGGCGATGGGACCCGGGTCGTAATCTACCGCAACGGCGCTGCCGATCTCCGGATGGCCGTGGAGGACGTGAGGTGCGCAGACATCGCGGGATTCGGCGGATTGGTCATAACCGGCACCGCACTTGCCGACGAGCCTTCGCGCTCCGCGACACTCATGGCGATCGAGACAGCCCGCGCCGCCGGAATCACGACCGTGTTCGATCTCGACTACCGTCCATACTCATGGCCAGACGCGGAAACAAGTTCCCGCATCTATACAAAGGTCGCGGAGAACTGCGACATAATTGTCGGAAACGACGATGAATTTGGAGTGCTCGCGACGAACTTCCACGATGGGCTTGACACCGCGCGCAGGTTGGCGCGGGACGGCCGAACGGTAATTTACAAGATGGGCCACCGGGGATCGATTGCCTTGACCCCTGATCGCGAAATCCACACCGGCACATTCAAGGTTGACGCCCTCAAACCCACCGGCGCTGGCGATGCGTTCATGGCCGGCTTCCTGATTGCGATGGCCCGTGGCCGCTCGCTACGCGGCTCGATCGTCCGGGGATCGGCGGCTGCCGCCATTGTGGTCACACGCGTCGGCTGCGCTCAGGCGCAGCCGACGGCTGAGGAACTTGACCGCTTCGTCTCAACCCACCAGATCCCGAAGTCCTCTGAGGAGTGAAACATGCACATCCCACCATTCGATAACCGTAACCTACCCATTGTTGACGTCGGGAATCCCACGGTTCCGCTAAACTATTTCAACATCGTCAAGCTCGGGAAAGGTGAAACCTTCAGCTACCGCACACCGGGCATCGAGACCTGCGTGGTTCCGGCAACCGGCACGGTGAATCTCGATATCCAAGGCCATAAGGTCGCGGCTCTGGGAAACCGAAACAGGGATGTCTGGGACGGTGAGCCTGAAGGCGCATACGCGCCAACCGGCGTACGGGTCGAGATGGTCTGCGTGTCCGATGGATGCGAAGTATTCGTCGCGGGCGCCCCGTTCGAGGACGTGCTTGAGCCGTTCACTGTCCGGTCCCATGAACTGGATCTCGTCCAGTATGGATCTGACGCGACCAAGACCCATCGGAAAATAAAACACTTACTTGGACAGAAGCAGTCGGGAAGGGTCGGAAGGCTGCTGGTGAGCGAACTGTTCACCGTCGGCGCTGGCGGATGGTCGGGCTTTCCAAGCCATAAGCACGATACCGATCGTCTGCCTGACGAGACCCATCACGACGAGACATATAACTTCCGATTCAGACCAGACCATGGGACCGGAATCCAAATACTCCAGCGCGAGGACGGATCGTCAGGCGACGCATACCATATCGTTGACGGATCGACCGTCTGTATCGACAGGGGTTACCATCCATGCGCTGTATTGCCGGGCTATGAGATGTACTATTTCACTATCCTTGGCGGTGCGTCGCAGCGGCCTCTGGTTCAGTATTTCCAGCCAAGTCACGCCTACCAGGTGGAGACGATTCCGGGAATCAAGGACATGATCGCCAAGTTCAGATGACGCTAGCGACCCTGAAGGACGTTCTGACGCCCGCGAAGCGGGACGGTTATGCCGTAGCCGGACTGGTCGTGCTCGGCTGGGAGGACGCCCGGGCCTACGTGGCCGCCGCCAGCGCGGAGGATGTTCCGGTAATCCTGCAGGCGGGGCCGAGCTGTCGGGCGCATATGCCACTTCCGGTTCTTGCCGCCATGTTCCGCCATCTCGCGGAAACAGCCACCGTGCCTGTGGTGGCCCACCTTGACCACGCGAATTCTGTGGAAGAATGCGCGGAGGCCATCCGTTGCGGATTCTCGTCAGTGATGTTCGATGGCTCACAGCTCGCGCTCGCCAGAAACATCGAGGAGACCGCGAAAGTCACCCGTCTGGCCCGGCGGTCAGGCGTTTCGGTGGAAGGTGAGATCGGGTTTGTGGGCTACGATGACGGTGCGCTATCCCACGGCACCGATCCCGAGGAAGCACGTATGTTCGCGGACAGTACCGGTATCGACGCGATGGCGATTTCCATCGGAAACGTTCACCTGCAGCGGGAACGAAGCGCCAAGCTCGATTTCGGGCTTCTTCGCCGCATAGAAAACGTTACAGACGTTCCACTTGTCCTGCATGGCAGTTCGGGAATACCCCATGCCCAGCGTCGGATGCTGGCCCTCGGCTCCAAGGTCTGCAAATTCAATGTCGGCACCGAGCTTCGCCTGGTATTCGGGGCCTCACTCCGCGCGAAACTCGCGGACAGCATCGGTGAGTTCGACCGGATCAGGCTCCTCGCGGCGGTCGAGCCCTCATTATGTGATGCGGCGCGGACCATAATCCGTGCGCTTCGCCGATGAGTCGGGGCTTTGGCTGAAATCTCCCATTTTCGGTATATCTGGACCGTTCCGCGAATCATGCCAGCACTTATGGGCGAATTCGGGAATCCGGGAATATGTACAATAGTGCCCAACGCCTTGGCTTGAATTTCGGCAGTGAGTTCGTCGAAAGTGAGCGGAATGAGCGGTTGTATGCTTTCGACCCGGAATTGACAGAAATTCGCCGTCAAAAGGTGAGATGGATATATCGAAACCCTCAACGAAAGAAGGTCCGGTTCCGGCCGTGCAATACGACATGGGATCGCAGATTTAGGGCCAAGACAGAGCGCCCGTTGATTGTCAGAAACCTGCCCGTGATCGAAGCCCCTCTCTCACGACAGGGAATTCATGTTCCCATTGGCAGGGACGTACTGGCCGATTGCGTTTTCAACTACAACGGGGCGAAGAAGATACATTCTCGCTTTCCAGCTACCGAAACACGAAAACGCAACGGTCTCTGATGGAGAAGCTGAAAGCCAGGCTCTTGGAAGGATTTTGATCGGCCCCGAACCGAAAACCCGTAACCACTCATCGCCGGGGATTTTAAACTGACCCACTATCCGGATTTTTCATACGAACGGGCTGCGTTCAACCGAGGTCATACGACCGTCTGCGGCGTGGATGAAGTCGGGCGCGGATCGCTCGCAGGACCGGTAACCGCCGCTGCGGTACTACTTGATCCCAACGATATTCCTTCTGGCCTGAACGACTCGAAGCGACTCTCCACGAACCAGCGGGCACGACTTAGCGCCGAAATCCATGCCTGTGCAAGAACATCCATCGCCCACGCAAATGTTGATGAAATCGATGAGCTGAACATTCTATGTGCCACACAGCTGGCCATGGCACGCGCGATCACCCGGCTATCTCCGCCACCTGATTATGCGCTGGTGGACGGCAACATGATCCCGCGTGGGCTGCCCATTCCCGCCGAGGCGTTAATCAAGGGCGACGGACGTTCGCTGTCGATCGCGGCGGCTTCTATCGTCGCGAAACAATTCAGGGACATGATCATGAGCCGTCTCGGGCGCGAGTATCCGGCATATGGCTGGAAGAGTAACGCCGGGTACGGCACTCGCGCACATCTAGATGCGCTCGCGCGTCTGGGACCTACCCCCCATCACCGGAAATCCTTCAAGCCCGTCCGGAATCCTTGAAAAAATATCTCCGGGACTTTCCCGTCCCCTTTCCAACCATGAACGAAATTTCAGCGTAGCGTGGGATACTCTGCGCACTGATACAGGTTCCAGACCTGACGCAGTCGATATTCCGGTTGCCTGGCGGGGCGATCACGGTTCGAAAACGTCCCACCGCCGGATAGGCAGGCCTGATTTGCTTTCGCGACAGGGCCGCCGCTGGCGTGCGGGGCGGCTGCTCCGAAACCAGCCACCATGGCAAGGACCGCGTATCAACAAGAATCCGCACTGGCCCTTAAGTCCTATAAGTCAAGCGTAAAGAGGTACCGATCCTCATCATCCAACGTCGTTCGAACCACGATCGGTCCCTTCAACGCGCCCGACTGACACTTGCCGAACGTTCCGTCAGCCACAATTCCTGAGAAGTGATCGACAGTTACGAAATGAGGCGCGAAATCCCGTCAATCCTCGAAACCAGCCGTTCCTGGTTGCTCCCTCACCGCGTGAGGCCTCCTTCTGGCCAACAGTCCTTCGGCGGCCAGTTGCCGTATGACGGTGGCGCGGGTGATGCCTGAGCGCTCCGCTATGGCGTCATACCGTTCCGTTTCATGTTTCGATAGCGACAGCAACGCCCCGTGCCAGTTCATTTTCTTGATCTCCGCCACCGCTCCGAGAGCCCCGAGCTGGTCAAGCGCGTCCAGAAGCGTGGAGGCGTTGGACCCTGTCCGGCCTTCCTCTATCCGGTACAGGCTTTCCCTGCGTATGCCGATGCGGCGGGCGAACTCGGAACGGTTTATGTTTCGCCGTTTTCGTTCCTCGGCGATCCAGTTCCACAGCCATCGGACGGTTAGATTCTGTTCGTCGCTCTCTGACATCGCCGGTTCCCCGCTCCAGCCCGGCTGGTGCCGGGCCGTTGCAAAGCTCCCAAAGAATAGAGAAGCGCCCCGCCTATTCGCCGGGCTTGGGGAGCTACCCCTTGCCAGGTCTAAGGGCTGTTGTATTCGGCGGGCGACCCGACAGAGCGGGTCTTTGGGAAACTTTGCGGAAGTCAGATTAGAACAAAGCGTGAGGATGTAAAGCGCGGATTTTTTCGTGAAAAACGGGAGGTCGTTATGTTTCTGCCACGTGCTACGTTACGTTTACGTCTCGTTTCCGTTACGTTTACGTCATATGTTGCAGAACTACTACATATTGATATAAATCCGATTCCAGTACCTTACCTAGTACAGCGCTCCGCATAGATTCGGGTCCGTGAGGCGATCGGTGCCTCACGTATCAAACGGAGAAATCTGCTATGAGAAGAGTACTGCTCGCCACCACCGCGCTCGGCATGGGCGCCGGGGTGGCATTCGCACAGGACGCGATGATGGACATGGGGCCGTCGATCACCCTCAGCGGCGACGGGCGCATGGGGATCATCTCGGACAGCGACGATGACCTGAAGTTCAGCAGCCGGGTGCGCGTCACGTTCACGGCGGCCGCCACGCTCGACAGCGGCCTGACGGCGGGCGGGTCCATCCGCGCCGACAACGCGTCAGGCGGGGCTTCCGGCACGGCCGGAAACGTCTTCCTCGCCGGCCCGTTCGGCAAGCTGTCCATGGGTGACGTCGATCCCGGGGCCAAGGCCGCCGTCGGCCACGTGTCCGGCGTGGGATACGTGAACCAGGGCGACCCGAACGAGATCAGCTACCAGAGGGGCGGCGGCGCGGATGAGCCCGCGCTCCAGTACGCGCTCCCCATGATGGGGCCGGTGCGGATGTACGCCTCGCTGGGCATGGCGCCCGTGACGGACGACGACGGGAACGCCGTCGGGGACAGGAGGGAGATCTCCGCCGACGCGCTTTCCGTCGGCGCGAAGGCCGACCTGTCCATCGCGGACATGGGTTCCGCGTGGATCGGCGGAGGCTTCGAGGCCGTGACCGACGATGACGCCGACGGGCACCTGGTCCTCGGCGCGGGCGCGTCCCTCTCCGGGTTCACCGGCAAGGTGGTCGCGGGGATGCAGGGCCGGGACGCGGGCGAGGACGGCGAGGACCGCGACCGGGAGCAGTTCGCCGTCTCCGCCGGCTACAGCGCCGGGCAGATGGGCGTGACGGTCTTCTACGCCGACGACACGGAGTTCGGTGGTGACGAGGCCGCGGGGGCCGGGTTCAGCTGGAGCCTGGGCGGCGGCGCGCACCTCAAGGCGGGCTTCACCAACTGGCCCGCGCAGGAACAGGGCAAGGAAGACCAGCAGACCGCCGACCTCGGCGTGACGTTCAGCTTCTGATCCCGGACACGAAAGGAAACATGGATATGGGAATATCGAGACTTATGGTGCCAGCGGTCACGCTGGCGGGCGCGCTCGCCCTGGCCGCCTGCGGCGGGGGGAACGGGAACAAGATGGACGAAAAGGAGGAAATGGACGATCCGTCGCCTTCCCCGGTGAGCTGCAACGCTGACGGCAGCGTGACGGCGGCGACTTCTGCGGGCTGCAAGGCCGCGCTGGACGCTGCGGGCGCGACAGAGGCTGCGATGAAGGAAAGGACCGACACAGCCAAGGCGCTCAAAACGGCTCTTGGTACCGGATTTTCTGTAAAAGCCGGGCTTATGCCAAAGACCATTCCAGCGCAGACTGGGAATCCGGCTTCAAAAGCCATCACCCTCAAGGAAACCTCCGCGACCGTCTCTGCCCTGGGAGACTGGAAAGGGGCGGAGTACGAAGGCCGCGTTCCGGCGACGGGTACTCTGGAAAATACCGGAAAGGCCCGGATCTATTCCAACAAGGAAACCGGCAAGCCGATAAGCTTCGCCGCCTACGCGGCTCAGACCAATGGCCTGACCGCGGCGCCGAACGCCTCTGGAGGTCACCCGGTAGCCGAAGGTAGTTCTGACAAAAACATCGGAGGGACGGAGTTTCCTTCAAGTGGGTTGAAGACCTTCACCGGTGCGGCCCGCAAGTTCACGGGTACGTACAACGATGTTTCCGGCACGTATGAATGTACCGGTAATACCTGCACAGCGGAGGTTGCAGGCGAAGGCATCACGCTCGTCGGCATGTGGACCTTCACGCCTCCCGCCGGAGCGACCGTCCAGACCGCCGAAAGCAACTATCTTTACTTCGGCTGGTGGTCCATCGAGGACAAGGACGGCGATCCGGTCCGGGCGTTCACGCACTATCACCGCGAGGGAGGCCAGCCCGCGAATGCGAGTGCGATTCAGCGCCTTCAGGGCAAGGCCACCTACAAGGGCAAGGCCGCTGGGCTGTATGCCATCCACAACCGCAGGAACCCAGCTGAGGACGACTCCGGACACTTCACCGCGGACGCGTCGCTGTCGGCTGATTTCGGGGATGGAACTGCCAATGGCAAGCTGAGCGGCTCCATCGAGAATTTCAGGCTGAAGGATGGCAGCGAAGATCCGGGATGGAAAGTCACGCTGAAGGAAACCAGCACATACTCTGACTCTGATTCCGAGTGGACCGATAGCATGACCCAATGGGATATCGGTGACGCCGAAGGGGACGCTTCCGGAACGTGGGAAGCGAGGATGTACGGGCCCGGATCCGGGTCCAGCACCACGACCCCGGATTTCGTGGCGGGAAGCTTCCATTCCGAGTTTGAATCGACGCACGAGATGCGCGGAGCGTTCGGAACGGAGCTGGAATAGCCTGAACCTTCCACCACGGATGATGAACCACTGCCCCCGGCCAGGCATGGCCGGGGGTTTCACACGTAAAGGACACGAACGGAATATCACGCTCTCCACCGCTTGAGAGCGATCACTGGATCGCAAGGAACGGTGATTTCCTCAATCGGTTTTCAGGTTATCTTCTTCCGTGGATATGCCCGTTTTGGCGGGTGTGATCGTAAGCCAGTCCCCAGCATTTGCTTGGGCGACGCTGATCAATCCAGTCCGGCTAGGGAAAGACGTCGGGATTCTAGTTCTTGGCGTAGTACTCGACGACAAGGTGCGGCTCCATCGCCACTGAGAACGGCACATCGGCCAGACCAGGCGTGCGCACGAAAGTGGCGGCCATACGGGAGAAATCCACGTCTATGTAATCCGGAACGTCGCGCTCGCCGAGTTCCGCGGCCTCAAGCACAAAAGCGAGCTGTTTGGAACGATCACGCACTTCTATGACATCACTCTCGCTAACGCGGTAACTCGGGATATTCACCCGACGCCCATTGACCGTGACATGACCGTGATTCACGAACTGGCGCGCGGCGAACACGGTGGATACGAATTTCGCCCGGTAGACAACGGCGTCCAGACGGCGCTCGAGTAGGCCGATGAGGTTCTCACCGGTGTCGCCTTTCATTCGGGCGGCCTCAGCATAAATACGCTTGAACTGCTTCTCCGTCAGGTCGCCGTAATGGCCCTTCAGCTTCTGCTTCGCGCGAAGCTGGATGCCAAAGTCCGACATCTTTCCCTTGCGGCGCTGGCCATGTTGGCCCGGGCCGTATTCCCGCCGGTTCACGGGGGACTTTGGACGACCCCAGATATTCTCGCCCATCCGGCGGTCAATCTTGTATTTGGCAGCGGTGCGTTTTGTCACCTCTGGATCTCCTTCACAGTCTCAGGCGCCCCGATGAAATCACGGGACGCGGGATTGAAGGGCGTTGTCCTTTCCCGTTCGGGCGACAGGTATCCTCTCGCGAGGGCCACCAACACCAAATGTGTGTCCAGGCGCATGCCACCGGGACGGACAGCGCGTACCTTCAGAAAGACGCCATGTCAACATACCGAGGTGAGGCGGAAGCGGACAAGGGCATCGCGGGCTTGATGCATGCCGCCGACCCCCAACCAGAAGCGCCGGGAAGAACCCCTGGCCACGTCCGCGTCTCGGCGGTTGCGGACATGCCGTGCGGCCGGGCGAGCGTAGCCAGCGCGTTCCTGATCCACGACGGATCAACAGTCTCAAAAGTAGCGGAAAGATACTCGATTGCATCAAACGGATGCGATTCAAGGTCGCGCTTTTTTGAGGTCCATCCTTCAACACCTCCGCCATTTCTCGGGTGTGATCCGGATCGCACTCGCAGGATTTCCTGTAGCCATAGCACAGGAGGATGAATGCGCCTCCGGACCAAAATATACGCTGTGGCCGGATCCATGTCGGATACGAATATGGCTGATGTCGCCCAGGCACTTGATGCGCCAGAGGCTGCCGTCTTGCACGCGCTCAAACCATCCGGCAATCCGCGCCCGAGGCGCGGCATTCCCCGACAGCGCGGCGATGTCCATGGCTCAAAGTTCGTTCGGAGCATGACCCGAACCGGGTGACGCCGGATTTCCACCGGCCAAGGGTTGAAGCATGACCGCTCATCCCGGACAATGGCGATTCATATGCGAGAGGCCTGAGACGTCACGCCGCCAGACAGAGTTACCGGAGACCACCAGTTGGCAACTCAAGTCAACCTACTCAAACTGTCAGTCGGTTCGGAAAGCGTGGAGAGCCTTGGCCAGTGGCAGGGATCGGCGGCGGCCACAGGTCGGGATGGCCTTCCCCGCCATATCACCCGGATGTGGCCAAAGCGACGCGACGAGCTCGTGAACGGTGGAAGCGTTTACTGGGTAATAGGTGGCATGATTTCATGCCGGCAGAGAATCCTGCGACTGGAAGAAGTCACAGGTGATGACGGCATCAATCGCTGCGCGATCGTGCTGGACCCTAAGCTCGTCCGTGTGGCAGAGGTGCCGAGACGCCCTTTTCAGGGATGGCGGTATCTTCGGCCGGAGGACGCGCCGCCCGACCTGCCTGTAGGTGATACCGGCAGCGGAGCCCTTCCTCCGGAACTGAACGCCGCCCTGGCCGAAATCGGCGTACTGTGAAAGCCCGAACGTGCTTGAGGACATTGACCTGTGTTTCATTGAAGCTATGCGATAATGCCTACACGTGAGATCGATTCAATCGATTCGGAAAGTACCGTCAGCGTGTCAGCCGAAGGCCCGGTCATTAATGGCCCGGTAACTTTCCGCGATGCCGCGCGGTCCTGAGGTAATGACATATGAACATTAGCGACAGACCGTTTCGCTCAGTGCTATACATCCCGGGATCGAAGGAACGTGCCCTGGGCAAGGCGCAGGAACTCCGGGTCGACGCGGTCATCATGGACCTTGAGGATGCGGTGGCGCCCGACCGGAAGTCCCAGGCGCGCAAACTGGTCATCGACACCCTTAATGCATGCGGCCACGGTAACCGGACGAAAATCATCCGGATCAATGGGCTTGACACCCGATGGGGACCGGATGATGTGGCGGCAATGGGAAATGCGGGTGCGGACGCTATCCTGCTACCCAAGGTGGAATCTGCCGCCGATGTCGACGGACTCGCGGAAATGGTAAATGACATCGACCTGTGGGCGATGATCGAGACGCCAGCCGGAGTCATCCACGCCAGCGAAATCGCCGCGCATCCCCGATTGAAGGGATTCGTTATGGGTACGAACGATCTCGCCAGGTACCTCAACTCACGACCACATCCGGACAGGATGCCATTACTGGCCAGCCTTCAGTTCGCACTGCTCGCGGCACGTGCGCACCATGTGATCTGCGTTGATGGCGTCTACAACGCATTCAGGGACGAAGAGGGGCTGCGGGCCGAGTGCATTCAGGGACGCGACATGGGATATGATGGAAAGACACTGATCCATCCGGCGCAGGTGGCCATCGCGAACGAGGTTTTCGCGCCAGCCGCCGAAGAGGTGAGTCTCGCCAAACGCCGGATTGAAGCGTTCGAAATGGCGGAAGCGGCCGGCGAAGGCGTTGCCGTGGTCGACGGCAGCATCGTGGAAAACCTACATATCGAAACCGATCGCGCCCTCCTGGCGAAAGCCGAGACCATCTCAGCATTGGAGAATGCGAAATGACCTGGCATTTCATCCTATACCTTGGCATCGCGCTTTGGTGTTTGGCACATCTGTTCAAAAGACTTGATCCAGTGCGCCGCAAAGCGATGGAGGAACGGATCGGCAAAGCGGCCCGCGGCATCGTCGCGTTCGTGATAGTAATATCGGTAGTCCTGATGGTCGCCGGATTTCGCGGCGCGGACGCGGTAACGCTCTATGATCTACCGGCATGGACCTGGCACGCCAACAATCTGCTGATGGCGATCGCGGTCGTGCTGTTCGGCCTGAGTGGTTCCAAGAGCCGCGCCCGTAGCTGGATACGTCATCCCATGCTGACCGGCTTCCTGCTATGGGCCATCGCTCATCTTCTGGTCAACGGCGATAGTGCCTCTGTGGCGATGTTCGGGTGTCTCGGTGCCTGGGCTATCGCGGAAATGCTGATCATCAATCGTGCTGAACCGGTCTGGAAACGGTTCGAAGGCGGCACTTTGGCTGGTGATATCCGACTTCTCGCAATATCGGCCGTGGGATTCGCGATAATTGCGGCAATCCACATATGGATTGGTCCCAATCCGTTCAGGGCGTGAGCACATCCGGAACAGAGCGGTGTCCGATCAGATTCGCCTTCTACCCGGCGGACATGGCCGCCAACTTCGCGCCGTGGTTCAGCGCGCTCCTGCCCCACGTGATCCCGGTGGCCTTCAGCGCCTCCCCGCGGTTGGCGTGGATCATCGGGCTGATCGATGCCAACGCGACCAAGCCTAACCCATCTTTAACAAAATTTCTCGAAGAACGCCCAAATCCGGGCGTTTTTTCGGTAAGGCGAACTTTTTTATCGAATTAAATCAGCTACTTCCATTCTCCCGATGCCTGATTCTCCAGTGTAGTGACATAAAATGAACAGAATATCTTGCGCCGCGCCCCTCCCCTCCGGTAGGCTCGGCGCACGTTCATCCGCGGGGCCAGGACACGGACCACATCGAGCGGAGAGTCCTGTTTCGCCCACCGTCCGGTCGAGAGCCGACGGGAGGGGGACAGGGTCCAGGTCCGTCGACAGGCGGTCTCACGAAAAAAACGCCCGGAATCGAAGTTTGTAGTGCCACTAGATTTTTAATGGATTGAATGTAAAGGTTTTTTTACACAAGATGTTAAAGATGGGCTAAGAAACGGGGGCCGAAAGTCGGAACGAAGTACCGAAAGCGGTCCATGAAGGGTTGAAACGGCGTTTGAGAGACTGTGGATTGCTAGCAGGCGTACGGGCATGCCAGTACGCCTGCTAGCCTGTAACCGCTCGTCTCGATACAAACTTCACTATTTGGGGCACAAATATCTCTGGGTGTAATTGAGTGGCTTTACGGCGTTTAACAGGAGAATGACATGTCAAGCGATGATCCACTTAACGTGAATTGGGAAAAGTTTCAGGAACTGCAGAATACCATCGATCCCAAACACATGGGTCGAACGGCATTGCTCCATGAAGGGGAACTGGTCGCTATCTACAACGACAGTGATGACGCGTATCAAATCGGCGTCGAGAAGTTTGGGGCGGGCAAGTTTTCAGTGCAGAAGTTTGGTGAAGCGCCAAAATCTCTCGGATTTTTGGCGACTCACGGACCTATGTTCGAGAACGTTGCCTAATGCCAACTTTTCTACAGAAAATCACGAACAACCAAATCGTCATCATCGCTGGAGTTGCCAACCCTGACTTAACGGTACCCGGTAATAAGTATTCTGCAATTGTTGACACGGGGGCGCAGACGACGATGGTATCCTCGAAAGTAATCGCGGATACCGCTCTACCACAAGCTGGTCACACGCCTATCAGGGGCGTGACTGGCGTTGAGGAACATGTTGCCAAATATAAGGCTCGCGTAGACATTCCAATCAATATGGGCGGCCAAATCGCTATGGAGTCCGGCAAGGAAATGGAAGTTGTCGTCATGCCACAGGATTTAGGAGAATGTGACGTTCTTCTCGGCATGGATTTCCTGTCAGCGTTCCATATAACGATGAACGGGGGAGTTTTCATACTCAGTATCTAAACACAGAAGGGGTGGCTTCAGTTATCTCTTCTACTACCTTCCGTGCAAGGTTTCCTGAAGGTGTGGGCCGGAGTGAATTCTTCGCAGACCTACCCCCGCCCTTTGCCCTTCTTGCCGTTCGACTTGGCTTTCGCTTTCTTTCGCGGAGGCCGTGCCGTTAAGGCTCTGCCGATCTCTTCCTCGCCCCGTATTCGACGGAACATGTTTGCCACATTCTCGAACACGTCCACAGGCTGCAGAAGATTCTGCATCAACCTTCCGGTAATGGCATTTCTCCACGATTTGCTTTCGAGTATGGTTTACAGTGAACGGCTCTGCAAGACTGCAAAAAGTCAAAGGCAGGCACGACCACGATTTGTAGAGGATTCCGGCTGAATCCGGTTGTCGGCCGTTTCGCGATGGTGTTTCTGCCGTCGCGGATGCATGGTCTGGGGCCGACTTTGTGGACGGCGAAATACGGGCCGTGGGCTTTCCGCAATGGCGGATCGTTGCCTGATTCAACAAATCTGGGCCACACCCTTCTCGACACCTCAAGCAATGAAGGGGCTCCGACGTGAACCTGACGACGCATCTCCTCAATGGCGCTTGGAACGGGTTGTTCAAGGCGGCTGCCGTGACATCGAACGATACCGATCCTGTGACGCCTATTCGGATGGTAACCGCAAATCCGTGTTCTTTGTGTGCCCCGGGCGGGCGCTGGCAGGTTAAGCCACAGCCGAGCCAGGCGGCGAGCTGCGGTGCTATGGCCCTGCGCAACTGAGGGTGGCGCAGCCTCCGGATACTTTGTCTGGCACAGCGATCTCCAGGCCGACGTTATGGTGATGCGCCAGGGCGAAGCGAGAGCCGACCATGCGCGTTTGGACTTCAAGTAACCGCATTCCAAGTGGTTGAGCGAATGGTGAGAACGTACTCGGCGGAAAACCGGCAGCGAGTTGCGGGATGGGAATTTCATGGATCGGGACAACAAATCATGCCCCCGACGGAGAGCGGCGGATGGTGGCGAAGAGTGGCTATGCTATCAAGAGACCCCGGGCCAGACGGTTTGACCTGAAGGGCAAACCCATGGCAACCGGTGATCATGCGTCAACCCAGGGAATGGAAACGGGAATGAACAAGTCCTGCACAGGCCGGTATTTCGAGGATTACAGGATCGGCGAAACGATCGAGCATGCAACGCCACGAACCGTCACCGACGGTGAGTGCGCCCTTTACCGTGCCCTGTATCCCACACGCCACGCGATCCACTCGTCGGACACATTCGCGCGGAACTGCGGACTGAAGCGGTCCCCGGTCGACGACCTGACAGTGTTTCACGTCGTCTTCGGAAAAACGGTCCCCGACATTTCGCTAAACGCCGTGGCGAATCTTGGCTACGCGGAAGGTCGCTGGCTACTGCCAGTCTGGCCGGGTGACACTTTGCGCTCGGCCAGCGAGGTGATCGGACTCAGGGAAAACTCCAGCGGAAAATCCGGCATAGTCTGGGTCCGTACCACCGGGCTGAACGAACGGAACGAACCGGTTCTGGAATACGTCCGCTGGGTGATGGTGCGAAAGCGCGATCCCGGGCTACCGGCGCCGCCCGCGGTTGTCCCCGTTCTTGGAAAGGCTGTTTCAGCGGACCGGATCGTCGTACCCGAGGGACTCGACTTCCGCCGCTACGACTTCGGCGCGGCCGGCGAACGCCATCGGTGGCGCGACTACCGGCCCGGCGAGACCATCGACCATATCGATGGTCATACCATCGAGGAAGCCGAGCACATGATGGCCACCAGGCTTTGGCAAAACACGGCCCGGGTGCATTTTGACGCAACCACGCGACCGGACGGCAGACGTCTCGTATACGGCGGCCATGTGATCTCGCTGGCGCGGGCGCTTAGCCATAACGGTCTCGCCAACGCCCAGATGATCGCCGCACTGAATTCCGGCACCCATGTAAACCCGTGTTTCGCGGGTGATACCCTACGCGCATGGTCTGAGGTGATGGGAAAAACCGAAACCACCGCTCCCGGGGTCGGTGCGGTCCGTCTGCGGCTTGTCGCGACGACGGGAGCGCCCTTTGCCCTTCGCGACACAGACGGAAAATACCTTCCGGAAGTGCTTCTCGACCTGGATTATTGGGCGCTGATGCCAATGTAACGGGCATGCTCCAGAGACCGTGATGAACGCGTCCGCCGCCAAGGGATCAATCTTCGCCACCCGTGATGCCGTCCTAGCTCATGCCCAGGGATGGCATCACGGGGGATCCGGAAAGCGAATCGCGCGGGGACCGCGCCTGGCACCGCTGGTTGCGACCGGGATCTATACGCGGACTCGTGTTGCACCGTTCTCCCCGTTTGGCCGGTGACTTCCGGTGGCTTCCGGCCGGCGCGAACCGTTCAGATGCGCCGGTTGGCGACGGACCGGAAAAGCGGATGCCCAAAAGTTGAACCACACCCGTCAACGATTCATGGGTGTACGCCAGATTTTCCGGTCAGGCTGTGGCGGTCCGCAGGACCTTCCATAGTGCGAACCATTCCCACCGCAGATTCCTGCAGCAGTTCCCCAGCACCAGCAGCGCGTTCGCGCAGGCATGGAGAACGGATTCTGGTCAAACCAGAAAAAACTAAAAAATCTGGCGTCTACCCACAATTTACCCCTTGCGGCGGGTGGTGCGCTACGCTACCAGCAGTCCCGGGTAATGGTCGCGTTTCGTGATCTCCTCCTTTGGTCTGCCGGTCGCTGGGGGGCGGCCGGCAGACGTTTTACCGGGTTTATGCCCAGTACCCGACCACAGGACACGCACATTCAGGCCGTCGGGCAAAGGCTGCGGGGTTGACCGGAGCCTTTCGTGCGACCGTGTTGAATCCATTAGCGAGGTTCTCCAAATCATGGCCTGTCCGATCGGATCACTGCAGGAACGCATGAACACGATGAATGAGCGTCACGGCAAATGTCGGACGACAACATGGCCATGC
This sequence comes from Paracoccaceae bacterium, assembly GCA_965221405.1. Taxonomy (GTDB): domain Bacteria; phylum Pseudomonadota; class Alphaproteobacteria; order Rhodobacterales; family Rhodobacteraceae; genus JAPOUP01. The sequence goes on from CBDCSE010000002.1 coordinate 929,102, forward strand.
GGGACGCGGAATCATCGAAACGGGAAGTGCGGCCGATCCTGTCAATGGCGGAGACGATCGGCTTGGCCGTCACAATTCTCGGCCTGTGGCTGGGAGAGTCAGAAGTCGCAAACAACACTACTGTCATCTCCTGATTTCGAACCGAAACCAACTTGGGACCGCTGCCGTTATCAGCCCCCATCGGCCGCATACCAGACAATCTGACCGATCTTCAGCAGTGCGCCGAGATCGTTGCGACCGTCGATGACCCGAGCGCGGGTCGGCTCGGACGGCCGTGACGGCGCATTTCCGGAACCACCTTCTCTTTCGGTGATGACGCTTCGTCGCGCTTCGGAGTGGCGCCGGGGTTGGGTTTATCCGACAATCCCGGGGGCGTGCGAATGAAACCCGCGCGCAGCGGCACCACCCGAACCTCGGGGCTCCCAGCGTCCAGCATATACAGGCAGACACCGAATTGGGCAATTCACTCCCGCTCTCCTTGGAGCGCCGGAAGTCCTTTATGACCCACTCACCGGATCACATGGAGTTCTGGTAGATATCCATCGTGAACCGACGTCCGGACGCACCGATTTCGCCTTTTCCATTCCGGATTAAAACGCTATTTTCCCGTTCACGCTGCCTGGTATCCACCGCGATTGGAACCTAGGGGAGCTTCAGGGATTAACTTGGTGAGCGTTATTGGCATGGTGAGTACAAGGAACACTTTGAAGCGGCCACTTTCTCCGCACCTGCAGATTTACCGTCCGCAGATGACCTCAATCAGTTCGATCCTGACACGCATTACCGGCAATGCCCTTATCGTTGGTTTCGCGCTCTCGATCTGGTGGCTGCTCGCTGTCGCCTCCGGGCCCGAATATTATGGCTTCGTCAACCGGATCGCCACATCATGGTTCGGCGACATCGTATTCACGCTATCACTTGTCGCGGTATGGTATCACTTTCTCGCCGGGCTTAGGCACCTCTGTTTCGATGCGGGTCTGGCGCTTGATGTGCCGACGGCGGAGCTTCTCGGCTGGATCTGCGTGATTGGCTCCCTCTTACTCACTGTAATGACCCTGATTCTGATCTGACGGAGCGAGTATGCGTTACCTGACAGACCGCAAGCGCGCCGTCGGCAAAGGTGCGTCCGGAACTGGAACCGAGCACCACTGGCGAATGACCGTAAGTGCGGCTGGGCTGGCCATTCTGGCACCCGCATACGTTTTCATCTTCGGGCACGCGCTCGGAAGCGGTTACGAACGGGCCCATTCGATCTTCTCCCATCCACTCGCGGCAATCATCACCGCGGTCACGCTTCTCGTCGGACTGGACCATTTCCGCCGGGGTGCGCAGATGGCCATTGAGGACTACCTGCATGGCCCGGGAAGAAAGATAGCGATCATAGCGGTGATCGCTCTGTCTTGGTTCCTGATGGCATGCGGACTTTTTGCGCTGGCAAGAATCGCACTCTGAGGAACGGCTTATGGCGGCGTATGATTTCGAAACCCATGAGTATGACGTTGTGGTGGTTGGCGCCGGTGGTTCCGGTCTACGCGCCACACTTGGAATGGCCGAGCAAGGCCTGAGAACCGCCTGCGTGACGAAAGTGTTTCCGACGCGTTCCCATACTGTCGCGGCACAGGGTGGCATCGCCGCCTCGTTGGGCAATATGGGACCGGACAACTGGCAATGGCATATGTATGACACGGTCAAGGGCTCCGACTGGCTAGGTGATACCGACGCGATGGAGTATCTCGCCCGCGAGGCCCCTAGGGCCGTATACGAACTCGAACACTATGGGGTCCCGTTCTCCCGAACCGAGGAAGGACGGATATACCAGCGACCTTTCGGTGGACACACGACCGAATTCGGCGAAGGCCCTCCGGTGCAGCGGACCTGTGCGGCAGCGGACCGCACCGGCCACGCAATGCTGCATACGCTCTATGGCCAGTCGCTCAAGAACAACGCCGAGTTCTTCATCGAATATTTCGCCATCGATCTGGTCATGTCGGAGGATGGCGCATGCCAGGGCGTCGTCTGCTGGAATCTCGATAACGGCACGATGCATGTGTTCAACGCCAAGATGACGGTGCTGGCTACTGGAGGTTATGGCCGCGCGTATTTCTCGGCGACGAGCGCACATACCTGCACTGGGGACGGCGGCGGAATGGTGGCCCGTGCCGGGCTTCCGCTGCAGGACATGGAGTTTGTCCAGTTCCACCCGACCGGGATCTATGGCTCAGGATGCCTGATCACCGAAGGTGCCCGGGGCGAGGGCGGCTATCTCACCAATTCCGAAGGTGAGCGGTTCATGGAGCGTTACGCTCCGACCTACAAGGATCTGGCAAGCCGCGATGTGGTAAGCCGCTGCATGACAATGGAAATCCGGGAGGGCCGCGGCGTAGGTGCCGAGGGCGACCATATCCACCTCCACCTCAATCACCTTCCCCCGGAGACCCTGGCCGAACGCCTCCCGGGCATTTCCGAATCCGCCCGTATATTCGCAGGCGTCGAGGTCACCAGGGAACCGATCCCGGTTCTGCCGACCGTCCATTACAACATGGGAGGAATTCCAACGAACTACTGGGGAGAGGCACTGAACCCTGTGGAGCGGGATCCCGACGCCGTCGTTCCGGGATTAATGGCGGTAGGCGAGGCAGGCTGCGCATCGGTTCATGGCGCCAACCGCCTTGGGTCCAATTCGCTTATCGACCTGGTCGTCTTCGGGCGCGCCGCCGCCATCCGCGCCGGGCGGGTCGTAAGGGCCGATGAACCGAATCCGGACCTCAATACCGCATCGGTCGATCAGGCATTTGACAGGTTCGATGGACTCCGCAATGCCTCGGGTGAAGTCCCGGCTGCCGATCTAAGGCTTGAAATGCAGAAGACCATGCAGTCGGACGCCGCGGTTTTCCGTACCAACCGGACACTCGACGAGGGCTGTGAAAGGATGAAAACCATTGCGGGAAAGATGGACGATCTATCGGTTACGGATCGAAGTCTGGTCTGGAACTCCGACCTGATGGAAACACTTGAGCTCACTAACCTGATGCCGAACGCCATCACGACGGTCGTCAGCGCCGAGGCGCGCAGGGAAAGCCGAGGTGCCCACGCTCACGAGGACTATCCCGATCGGGACGACACGAACTGGCGTTGCCACACACTAGCATGGATTGATGGCCATGCCAGGGTCAGACTGGGCTATCGACCGGTGCATATCGATCCCCTGACTCCCGTGGAAGAGGGTGGTATCGATCCTGAGAGGATCGCGCCGAAGGCGCGGGTCTACTGATGCGCTCCTCGGTCCCGTCGGCATCCGCCCGCGTCACGACCCGCACTTTGGCGCCGAGAACCCCGCAAGGCCGGTGCTTGGAACGGGTCGGGCCCGCTGACTGCATTGCGGAAACCCTACGGACTGAGGCAAACGTTCCGGCAGAAAGTGCCGCCCGAGGACTTTTCTGGACCTAGAATCGACAGGATACAAAATGGTGCAGTTCACGCTTCCCAGGAATTCGAAAGTACGGAACGGAAAGGCATGGCCAAAACCGGAAGGCGCCCGAAATATCCGGACGTTCCGGATCTATCGCTGGAGTCCCGATGAAGATCGGAACCCTCGCGTCGATACGTATTACGTCGACATGGACAGCTGTGGCCCGATGGTTCTGGACGCGCTGATCAAGATAAAGAACGAGACCGACCCGACATTAACCTTCCGCAGATCGTGCCGTGAAGGCATCTGTGGTTCCTGCGCAATGAACATTGACGGGATCAATACCCTTGCCTGTATCCATGGAGTCAATGACATTTCGGGGACCGTGCGGATCTATCCTTTGCCACATATGCACGTGATCAAGGATCTCGTGCCTGATCTCAACCATTTCTACGCACAGCATGCCAGTGTCATGCCCTGGCTGGAGACCACAACGAATGAACCGGGCAAGGAATGGCGCCAGTCGATTGAGGACCGAAAGAAACTCGATGGACTCTATGAGTGCGTCATGTGCGCGAGCTGCTCGACCAGCTGCCCGAGTTATTGGTGGAATGGGGACAGATATCTGGGTCCCGCAGCGCTGCTGCATGCCTACCGCTGGATCATCGACAGTCGTGACGAAGCCACGGGCGAGCGCCTTGACGATCTGGAAGACCCCTTCAGGCTATATCGATGCCACACGATCATGAACTGCGCAAAGACCTGTCCCAAAGGCCTCAACCCGGCAAGGGCGATCTCCCACCTTAAGAAAATGCTTCTAGAACGGCAAGTTTGATTTCGCGACCCATCGGGGACGGCCCCGGGGCATCATTTCACGGTCCGGACCACCCGGAACTCCGTTTTGGCACGAGCGGCAGCACTGTATCATATAAGGCATCCTCCCGAGCGTGATCACGTTGGATCAGCAGTGTGACTTTCAGCGATAAATGGCGCGGCTTCTTTGGCGCTATCCAGCAGGCTATAGGAAACTATAACCAGAATGGTTTATAATAGCTTATATACTCGGAATCATAAATTCGCCCTTAAGGGTTGACATGATTCGCGGAACGGCCCGGATACCCGGAAAACGAGCGGAAAAAACGGCATACAGGAAACGGCATGTCCGGGACAGGTTCCATCCTCACACCTGATCAGCGCGAAGCGCTGCTGGCGATAATGCGCGGCCGCAAGGCCGGGGCGCCGAGGTGCGGCGCACGGACGCGCTGGTGGCGCCCGGTGACGGCAGGAGCGTCCGCCAGGTCCGCGGCTGGCTGCGCGGGTTCCGCAGGACGGGCCTCGCCCTGGTGGATCCGGCGGCGTATCCGGAGCGGGAGGGAAAGCTGACCCGGGCCCGGGAGGCGTCGCTCCGGGAGACGCTTCGGGAAAGCCCGCCACGCGACACCAACGGGGTCCGGGACATCATCCAGCGGCTGCACGGCGTGGAGTACACCCGCGGCGGCGCGATAAGGCCGATGCACCGGCTGGGATTCGGTTACGTGAAGCCGAAGCCGCTGCCCGGGCAGGCCGACAGGGCGGCGCAGGAGGCCTTCATACGGAAAAAAGGACGGACGGTGCGGGACGCGCCCGCCAACGAGGCGATCGTGTTCGCGGACGCGGTGCACCCCGAATGGCAGAGCCGTCCGGCGCACGGCTGGTTTCACCGTTCGGACAGGCCCGCCATCAGGTCGACGACGGGCCGTCGGCGGCTGAGCCCGCAAGGGGCGCTGAACCTCGAGACGATGGGGCTCACGATGGTGGAGGGCGAGCGGATCGACGCCACCACGACCCTGCGGCTGCTCAGGCGGCTGGAGCGCGCCCGTCCCGGCAGCCGGGCGATTCATGTCTTCCTCGACAACGCCCGCCAGCATCACGCGAAGGCGCTGAGGCCCTTCCTGGAGCGGCCGGGATGCCGCGTCCGGCCGCGCTTCCTGCCGCCCTACGCCCCGCACCCGACCCCGCCGGGCGCCTGTGGGGGGTCATGCACCGCCACGTGAGGCGTGACCGGTTCCACGCGGATTTCCGGCAGTTCACCGGGGCGATCTTCCGGTTCTTCAACGACACCCTGCCAAGGGAACGGGAGGCCATCGCGGAATCCGTCACCGGCAGTTTCCGGGTGATCACCCATGACGGATACCGCATGGTCGGATAGCCGCATGCACGGATCCGGCCATGCGGCGGGGCGAATCAGGCCCGGAAGTACGGTCCAGTTCAGTTCAGCGAGTATAAATAACCGATTAACATTGGTGCGCGGCACGAAACTGTCAATACCCCGGCGGTGCCGTGATCCGGTTTGTGGGGAAAGAACTGGATAGGACAGCCCCTTCCCACATTGCAATTTATTCGACATCACTAGTGGTTATTGCGATACAGATGTTTCCATCTCTTCCAGCCGCCGGTGGCCTCGCTTCCACGATGCCACGAGGTCGTCCGGATCCCGGCGCCAGCGGAAGGGCCGGGCCTCGTGGGCGTTGTGGTGCGCGATATAGGCCTCCACTGCCGCGGTGCACGCGTCAAGCGAGTTGAAGATGGCGTGCCTGGGCCGCTGGCGGGCCAGTTTCGGGAAGAAGCCCTCGACGGCGTTCATCCACGACGCCGAGGTCGGGGTGAAGTGGAAGCTCCAGTTGGGGTGGTCGGCCAGCCAGGCATGGACACGGGCCGACTTGTGGGCCGAGAGGTTGTCGAGGATGACATGGACCCCAGCATCAGGATCCAGGCCGGCCGCCACATGATCGAGGAAGTCACGGAAGTCCTCGGACCGGTGGCGCTGGGTCATCCTGCCCACCACCTTGCCGGTCGCCACGTCAAGGGCGGCCAGCAGGGTGGTGGTGCCGTTGCGCCTGTAATCATGCGTCCGGGTGGTCGCATGGCCCGGCACTGGTGGCAGGGGCGTCCGGGTCCGGCCGAGGGCCTGGATCTGGGTCTTCCCGTCCACCGGGAGGACAACGGCATGGTCGGGCGGGTTGGTGCAGGGTCCCACCACATCATGGACCTTGATGCCGAAACGGGGGTCATTCGAGACCTTGAAGGTCCTGGCCTGGTGGGGCTTGAGGCCATGGCGGCGCAGGATGGCACGGACGGTGGAAAAGGCCACGCCCCCGGTCGCGGCGGCCAGGGCCTTGAGGGTCCAGTGACTGCGGTTGGGCGGGGGTGGCGACATGGCCAGGTCAATGAGGGCCCGGACCGTGGCGGCCGGGACGGGTGCCTTGCCCGGCGGCCGGGTGGCATCCCGCAGCAGGCCGTCCACGCCCGCCGCCAGGAAGCGGTCCCGCCAGAGCCGGGCGGTGGGCCGGGCGACCCCGGCCTGGCGAGGATGATGCGGGCCCGCCAGACATGCTTCTGGGGGCTGGCGGGGGCCGTGGTGATGGCGGTCAGGCGGGCGGTGTCCGCCTCGGTGAGGGTGACATGGGGTCGGGTGGGCGTGTGTCCCTGCATGATGGCTCTGCCTTGGATGGTGTTTTCTGATGGGTTGGCCCCCATGGCGGGGGCGAGGTGCGCAGTGGCAGACAGGGGCAAGGATGTCAAGATATGTTTTGCAATATACACTAGGGCCCGTTGACATTCATCTCGCCGCCACCACGCCGGCGACGGGGTGAATCCCGGCCTCCGCGCCGCGCCGCGCCAGGTCCTCAAGCAGCCAGTCCGCGCCGGACGCCCTGTCCCCGACGAGGGTCCCGAACGGGAGCCCGCCGGGAAGCTCCGGCATCCCCACGAGGTCATGCGCCTGGCCGGGAAGGATCGTGAACCTCACGAGAATCCCAGCGCGTCCACCACGGCCACGGTGCCGGTGGTCAGGCCGCCCCGGGAGCGTCCGATCCCCTGGGCGCGGGCCCCCTCGTATGCTTTTGAGCCCGCCGCCTTCCGGTGCGCCTGGACGACCGTGCCGCCGCCGGACACGCACCCGGGGCCGGACTCCCCGGACAGGGTGTCGGAAACGCGCCCGGAGACGCCCGAAAGGACCCACTGCCGGAACCGCCTGGACACGCAGTCGTTCCTGCCGAACCGCTCCGGGATGTCGCGCCACGGAGATCCCGTTCGGAACCGCACGGGCACCGCCTCCACGAAGAGGCGGTTGTCCGCCGCCGTGACGCCTGGGTCGGACTTCCTGCCCGGAAGCGTGTCCCTGATCCGCGCCCACATCCCGTCGGTCAGCACCGTCCTGTCCGCGTTCATGATGTCACCCGCCCGTTTGCCTGTGCCGCCGTACTCCGGCGGTCATTGGGGCGGAAAATGGCATCAGGCCGGGCGATTCGCAGGATGACTGTCAACGGGCCCTAACAAGTGTACTTAACACAGGGCCGGATCGCTGTAGAAAACCGTCGTCCCAAAGAAGAAACGCTCCCGGATCCCGGACGTCACGCGCGGCGGGAACGTCGGAGAGAAAGGGTTATGAAATCGGGGCGAGCGGGCGGCACCGCCGGATGGAAAGCGCAGCTTGGAGTGACGGATGTCCCGTGGTCGCGGCATCGATCACGCGGGCAAATGACGCCGATAAGCCTAGCGATGAGGAACTTCAGGATTTTCCCTTCCCTGGTGCGCTTCAAGATCAGGTCGCGCTCGGTCGCGGATATTCTACTTGATCGCGATGACGGCGACGCCCCACCTGACCAACCGGTCCAGTAGACCCACGATCTGCTCTTTGTTGGGCTGGACCCTATTATCTTCGTTCCGGTTCTCCATGCAATGCCGGGTGGGCCGAGAGCGCGTTAGAGGCTCCGGGTGCCCTGGAACGCCACAAGCAGGAAGGGTGGAGGGGGTAGAACGGATCAACTGCGACGTTCGCAGGTAAACACACTTCTCCCGTAGCCTCCCTTACCAGCCGGATCGATGGAAAAACGATGGCGATCCCAAGACCAGACTCGCATTACGCCGTCCACGCGATACCAGGTGCGCCTTGCGGGCAGTGTGTCCGCCTGGAATGTGCCAAAGCCATCGGGAGGTGGAGGCGGGTGGCCGGGCGGTGGAATACGGTAGGGGTCAGAAGATCGCTGTCCCCACGCGCCGACAACGCTTTCGCGTTCCTTGGGGGTGAAAATGTAAGAGGCCAGGGTCGCGCCCCATCCCAGCGCAACGCTTTCGCATCGCCAGACCTCATCCGGAGGACGCCTTTCATCCCCACTGGCTAGCGCCGGAAGGACCGCGACAAGGGCGGCGGCTATGATGCTTCGCGGTTTCACGATTTCGCACCCCCGGGTTCGATCCGGATAATTTGGGGGACGATGACGGATCGGTGGATTGAAGTCAAAGGCGATCCGTCACAGGGCGATCGCCAGTAGAGCCACCACCCCAAGTGCGACCATGACGTACTTCAGGGGATGGGCTTCCACTCCACCCGTCGGGTTTGGGCGGCCTTCGGAAACGTTCGCGCCGCTTTCGTCGTCCAGCCAGACAGTCACCGTATGCCCGTCGATATGAAAACTCGATTTCGCGCGGATCGCCATTCCCTCCCTTCCCGCCGCATGCCGCCGCAGGGCCTGAAGACGGAGGCGCACCTCCGTCAGGGCGAGCCTTTTCCGCCGCTCCCTGATATGGTTGAGAAGCCGTTCCCTAAGTCTTACGTCATCCGCCGAGAGCCAATCGAATTCCTTGCGGACACTTTCGGGTATCGTGAATGGCGTGACCTCCCTTTCCAGCCTTTCCGAGACAAGTTTCGTGACGGCGCTGACGTCGGCTTCCGGGCCAATGGTGAATTCATGGTATGTGGCGGGTGCGAAATGGCGCCAAACCTTCTCGGCTAGCCGGTACCTGTCTTCCGGCGGCATCCGGGGAGGCAGCAGCGCGAATAGCCGTCGCGTCACCGTGCCGGACATCCTGACGTTGCCGCCCCGCCATTCAGGGAGGATTTTCCTCGCGTACCTCTCCGCTCCGCTTCCATGTATTCTCCCGTACTCGGTGAGTATGGGGTCAAGTCCGTCGGGCCGCAGCGAGAGGAAGTGGTTCTGGACGATTTTGCCGGCCCCTCCCGGAAGCCGTGAGCCGGCCCGGGAACTGTTCCTGCCTCCGCGAACGTACCCGAGGGTCCTGTCCATACCGCTCTGTCGCGGGCCCGCGTTATGGATCCATGACGCGCCACACTTCGGACAGGTGATCCTCAACCGCCGCGCGGCGGGATACCGCACCCGCTGGCCGCACTCCCCGCATCTCCGCACTTCCGGTTTCACCTGCAGGGGCAGTCCACTTCGCTTACCGCAAGCGAACCGGGCGGGCCCCGTTCCGGCGATGTCTCCATCCGTTCGGCGGGGAGCGGGAGATCAATTCCCGGTCGCGAGGATGGCGATCACGACGACAGCCGCCACGATGCCGGCGATGGCCAGCGTATTGTCCGGCCTCGTGTCTTCCGTGTTGCTCACGGTGACCCTGGTTTTGCCGGCGCGGCCTTCCACTTCCGCGGAGACCGTGACCCTGGCCCCTATCCGTTTCCCTTCTTGCGTTCGGGCGATGGAGGTGTCGAGGACCGCGTCCAGGGTATCGATGTCCATCTGGCTTCTTGCCGCATCGGTCCTGAGGTCCATGACGTCCGACGCGGCCCGTCTCATGATTTGGGCGGCCTCTCCCTCATCGAGACCGCCCAGGTCGAATGCGGCATTGTCGGGTAATCGCAGAATCTTTTTCCCTCTCGGGCCGCCGACACGGTTGCCTGGAGGATTCAGGCTGTCTGTCCCTGGCATGGAGTTCTCCCTTGGGGTTTCCTCAGTATGTCTGGCCGGTGAGCGTTCGTTCGTACCTTTCCCTGAGCCATTCCCTCCTCTCTTCGGTGCGCCCGTCGGCCCATAGCTCTTCGGGAATGTCGCGGAGGCGTACGACACCTTCGATGAGGGCAAGGACCGCGGCGTTGTCGCTGTCGTTGGTCGGGCCGCCGGTGATCCGTTCGAGATCCCCCCCGCAGACGGTGTACTCCGGGAAATCCAGGGCTGACATATGTCCCAGAAAACCCTCGTCGACCTCGACAAGATCTGGATTGTTGATGTTTCTCCCGAGGGATCTCAGGTAGTCGGCGAACGGATTGTTGGTCGAAGGATTGTAGCCGTTGTCAAAGGCGGCACGGCCGGCGTCGCGTCCAAACAGGTCACATTTCCCGATCGACCTTTCCTCGTCATCGGCGCCCTCCCGGACGTGGCGGGTCGCGAACGCGAAAGACAGATGCCCGGAAGACGGGTCCGTGAGCGGGTTTCCGTCCTCGACAGTGCGTTCGGCCTCCTCCCGCGTCAAATGCCCTGAACCGAGGTCGGTGAGACGCTCGAGCGCATCCCTGATCTCCCCCAGCTTTCCGCGGCGCCAGAGGAAGCTTCCTTCCGCGAGCAGCACGAACATGAGCGGAGCGATGGTGGCGAGCGTCGTGAAGCCGACACCGTAACGTCTCTTTATCAGGGTGTAAAAGAGGTGGATATGTGGATCCACCTGCGCGTTGACCTGCGCCTGCCAGTCATTCTCGGAACGTTCGGCTTCCGGTACCGGCAGATCCCCGGAAAGGACTCCCGGCTCGACGTCGAGCGCCCTGGCCAGCTGGCCGATGGTTTTCTTTCGGACGGTGCCGGACGGGTCGGCGCCGCCCTCGAGCCTCGCGATCTGGCGGACGGAGACTTTCGCCCTCTCCGCCAGTTGCCCGCGGCTCATTTTCCTTTGGTTGCGAAGTTCACGAAGTCGGTCCGGTTCTATCGTCATGCTATGTTCCATGTCCATCTTGCACGGGCTGGAGACCCGCGGGTCATACTTTTGGCGAAAGGGACGCGTCCGATGCGGGACGAAGGGCTTATGGCAGGAAAGTCCCTAAGCCCGGCTGGCTGGTGTAATGGTATGCGGTGATGAGACGCCCTCCCGCAACCACCAGAACCTTGTTCGTTAACCGCGAGATGGTGGATATTTGCCTCTTCAGGTTCCGGATGTCCGAACCGTTCGTCATTCCCCTGATTTTTCCCTTGATCTCATCGATCGCCCTTTCCGCGTCTTTCTTTCTCAGCATGATTCTATCACGGCCGATATCCGTCCCCAGCATGAGGATAACGGAGATATCTTTGTGCGGGATCCCCCGCTGGGACATCCTGGTTTCGCCGTGGCGGGTAAGTCGTGTTTGCGTTTCCATTATCTCATTCCTTCGCCGCGGTTCGCAAAAAATATAAAATAGATGACATTTAATAACAAATCTTTTTTAAAAATATTTTTTAGTGCCAAATTCCACCAAAGGCAGCCATCCGATTTCATCATGGTAGCCACACCTCGGGGTGACGGTCCCTGGCTTGATTCAGCGTGCCGTTCCACGTCCCGGATTTCACCGATCGGTCCGGGGAGAGTCGAATGGAACGGAGGGGGCTGCTGCCCATGAGGGGCCGGTTCCGGCTCGGTGTGAAATGACGCTCCAGGCGGTCCGCCGCCTGTTCGGCGTCCGGTAGCCGGTCGTTCAGCGGATGGCCTCCGGCCGAAACGCCCGCCCTGCGGGACAGGGCCGGAACGTGTCTCAATGGATTGGTACGATGAATGTTGCAGTGAGAGGGCCTTTCCGTACAATCCCGCCATGGCGATCAGGATCGGATATGCCCGCTGCTCAACCCACGCCCAGGATCTCGAGGCACAGCGGAAGGCGCTCCTCGAACTGGGTGTGGCCGAGGACCGGATCCACACGGACCATGGGCCGGCCGGGACCGGCCCGGCCTCGCCCGGGCGCTGGCAGCGGCGCTGAGCGAGGGCGACACGCCGGTCGTGTCGAAGCTGGACCGTCTGGCCTGCTCCGTTCGGGACGCCCGCGGCATTGCCGGGGATCTCGAACGGAAAGGGGTCACTCTCGCCCTCGGCCCAACCGTCCACGACCCCTCCGATCCGATGGGCCGGATGTTCTTCAACATCGTCGCCACCTTCGCGGAGTTCGGGGCCGACCTCATCCGGACGCGCACCCGCGAGGGCATGGCGATCGCCAGGGCCAGGGGAAAGCTGCGGGGGAAGACGCCGAAACTGTCCGAAAAACAGAGAAAAATGCCGCGATCAGGAAAGCTGAAATAGCCGAGTGGCGAAAGTTACGGCGTAAGTTTCATCACCAGAGACCAAGCAAAGACTTTCCCGGTAAAGGTGAGCTGGATCCCGAATTCCAGGCTCAGGATTCCCCGGCACTGGAAGTGACGGACGGATCCGGTGAGACGGTTCTCTCGATAGCCAAAGTCCCTGATCCCGAATTTGCCGAGTGGGAAGACGTTAAGGGCGACAAGGGGAAAAAGAGCCAGCTGTCCAGATTGAATCCGCTTCTTTCGGCGGTCCCCAACCTGGGAGTTGCCGGACGCGTCGGTGCGGCGAACTATGCGAGGGTGAGCGTTCCTCTGGAAAGATTGTCCAAATCATCGGTCAGTGAGAATGGATTGAGGGCCATTTTGCGCGACGGTGGAAAGATCAAGGAACATGCCGAATTGTTCAAGCCCGATTTGCTCACGGGAATGGTTTCCATTGGGGCGTTATGGACCATTGCATCGGTTGCCCTTGCCCAGAAGCACCTGCACGACATCAGCGGGAAGCTGGACACCATATCGGAGGGGCTTGAGGCGATTGGCCGCTTCCAGAAAGAGGAACGGCGGTCAAGTCTCGAAGGAACGCTTCGCGAGTTCATGCACATGAAGCGTGAGATGGCAGAAGGGAGGTGTTCTCCAGGTGCTGAAGCACGGGTCCGTCCGTGATGGCGCCGGTGGTTGCCGGGAAATGGCCCCGGCCCCGGAAAACCGGCGTCCCCGGTCTTTCAATGGGACACTGTTGACCCGGCGTTTTCCTGGAGGCGCATATTGCATGTCCCTGTCCTTCCCGGAATGAGCCGCCTGCGAAGGCTCATTCCGGGAAGGACATGGTCATAACACGATTCGTTCTCGCTGAAGCAATATCCGACTGGAAGTCGGAGGCTTCAAACCAACGCGTGGAAAGTGACGCAAGGCAGGCCACGCCGGTTAGGGTCTCGGGCAATCCGGGCCGGAATCCGCGATGATCCCAGACACGGCGCACTGATTGCAGGCCGTCACAGCTACTTGTTCCTGCGCGCCCGTTCGTGCGCATCTCTGATTTCCCTTGTCAACTCGCCCACGGTTGTGGAAGGCCGCCCGAAACGATTGCCCTCCCTGCATCGTTCCCTGAGCTGCCGAAAGCTTCGCTCTTCCGCAGTGGGCAGTCGTTTCACCATTTCCATGCAATCCGGGACTTTACCCTTTTTCCGACCATATTCCGGTCGAAGCCTTGCCAGCTCTTTCTGCACCCCGTTCGGTCCATCGGAACTGTTCCCTTTCGTGCAGGACCAGCCAAAGCTCAAAGCAGGGGTTAGAACGCGCCACTCCGATTTCGTTCGCCCGGCAAACACCGACGGCCTCATCGTATTGGTGATGGTCATCACGGTCAAAGACCGCCCAGACCCTGTCTTTCTCCTGAAACGAATCCTTCCGTCGTTTCCTGTCCAATCCGTTTTGTTTGATACGGGCACGCGCCTTGTCGGCGACCGTGCGGGGTTCCCCGGCGCCGCCTTCAATTTCAAGCAGGACGTCTCCATACAATTCATCCCTGACGGCGCGAAAGTAAGCCGGCTCGGTGTTTTGCCCTTCACAGAAAAGAAAGAACCTGGCCTTCGGCTCTCTTTCCGGTTTCCTGCGCCTTATCTTCCCGGTCCGGTGCCTTGGCATGTCACAGGGTCCCGGGAATCGTTTCAAGAGGATCGTTCATCGGCACCGCCCCGTACCGACCCTGCAGGTAGCCAAGCTCAAGATTGTCTCCCTCGCGCGTCCGGATGTCGGTCAGCGGATAGATTTCGGTGGCGCCCTCGGCGCCCTTCTCGGCAAACCAGACCTGATCGCGACGCAGCGCAGCCGAGCGCAGGAGATTGGTATCATGAACCGTCGCGACAAGCTGCGCCCCTTTCCCGTTCCCCTTGCCCGAAAACAGCTTGACCAACGCCTCGGCGGCACGGGTGTGCAGGCTTGCGTCCAACTCATCGATGATTATTGGCCGGCCCCGATCGAAAGCGCGGTATGCCCGCACGAGAAGCGGCAGGAGCCTGATCGTTCCCGCACTCTCCAAATCCAAGCCCAGGGAGATGCTTTCCCCTCCCGATCCACGATGGCTCAGTTCAATACGAACCTCATTCCTTTCATCCAATGACTTGGGCGGATCTTCATCCTGACTCCCGGAAAATCTTTGCACAAGAGCCCAGAATTCGCGTTTCACCTCCAAATCCTTATCAGAGATTTCGGACTCGTATCGCTTATAATCGACAACATTCGCATCGATCGACCGCAGGAAGCGGATCGCTTGTTCACGATTGGCCTCGTCCGCCTCTGCAAAGGTGCTAGATGCCGCATTGCTGTTAACCGAAGGCGAGAGCATGAACGCCATGTCCCGGAAATACCCGTAGACCCCCGACAGCTGGGGATGTCCGAACTGCGCCGCCGCTGACAGGAACAGGCTGTTCGGGCGAGTCAGTTCAGCAACGTTTGTGTTCCTGCCCCGCAAATGACGCCCGAAATCAAACTGGTCCCCATCACGCTCATAAAGTTTCCTCCGATGCGCCTTTGGAATCCCGTAGAGCCATTCCGACACGAATGCCTCATCGGATGCCTCAAATCCATAGTGATAGCGGACGCCGTCAAGCACAAAGTCAATGTCAAAGCACGACGGTCTTCCGGACCAGGCCGGGTCCAGCCGAAATTCGTGACGCGGGACACCACCGCCGGGAGTACCCTTAATCTGTGACCACAACACCATTTGCTGCATCGTTCTGAGGGCATTCAGAAAGTTCGTCTTGCCCGACGCATTGGCACCATAGATGATGGCGGACGGAATCACGGCGCCGCCGCTTACGTCGGGACAACGGATCAGGCCGTCCTCGTTATCCCTCAATGACGAGGCGGCAAACGACAGCTCCTGCCGTTTCTGGATGGAGAAGTGGTTTTCAACACCAAAGCGTAACAGCATATCACTGTTTCCATATCATGAAGTTGCAATCTTATGGCTCGATTCGTGAGGATTCCGCAAATCCATAGTCAACTCCCAATCATATCTATCATGGAATTCAAGGTCGGATGAATTGTGGTCGGGCCAAGTTGATTTGGGTAGGGCAAATAGGTTGCCAGAGCCACACGTAATGGACCGGCTTAAACGCGCATATCCTCCGCCAAAGCGGTCCAGTGGTGGCGCAGTTTGGGAAAGTGTCCGTTCAGTCCGGAGATGGACGGCAATACCCAGATTTGGGTGTTCGGGAAATCCGGCAGGCCGGGCTGTCGGCTCCAGCCTCAGAACTTGATTCCAGCGCACGGCTCACGGCTCCTCCATTCCCTCCGCCCTGCCGTTGAACGCGATCCGTTGAAGCGCGTATTCGCGAATAATGCTCCTGAGACTGGCGGAGAGAACCTCGCATTGGGACAGATCCCCGATCTCTCGGTCCCTGTCAGCCTCGCCCTTTACGAGATCGGTCAGGCTGATCCCGAACCGAAGCGCGGCCCGGTCCTCTTCCGGAACCAGCCTGACCGGTGTGAGGCCAGTAGCATGAAGCGGTTCCCGGCATTCGCGTACTAATGGCCGATTTCGGCGTAGCGCCGGCCCGCCGCCATGCAACAGACGATCACGGCGAGGCTGGATTTCAGTAGATCGGGAAGCATATCGGTTGCTCGTCTGGCGGCATTCGGTTCTTTCCCTGACCATGTCCGGTTTCGCGCCGTTTCGCATACCCTCCGGGCGGAACGCGAGCGCCAAGACGCCTGTAGGCGCTGCCTCTCGTCCCTAAATGTCTCGATGGCCCACCAGTTCGGCTCCATGACCCACACCGCCCATCTGGGCTTTTCCTCAATGGGTCCAGCGTCCCTGTCCCTCAATCCGTTAAGGTGCGCTCTTAGATTGCTTGCGTGCCGTAAGGCGAAATCCCTGTCCGGGACGAAAACCGGTCGCGTTTATCCGGAGTGGACAGGTTATTGTTGCCGTCTTCGTTAAGCACGAACACCGACCATTCTCGTTGCCCGCCCCTCGTCGTCGCTGAAACCTCGCCGGCTTTGGCGCGTGCGGCTTCCCGATAGCGCAAATCCTTCAAACCCATTGTACAGAAGGATATTTGCGTATAAGGATTCTCGGGAACCACATGGAGCTTCATCATGTCAACCATTCTGGAACAGGAAGTTGAACATGAATGGAACCACCTGACTCCCGAAATGACCTCGGAGACAAATGCCATCATCACCGGTCGCATTCTCACGTTTAACGACGCCCTGACATAAAGGGGATTTAGGCGGCGATTCGGGACATTCCGGGAACGCGGGAAACATGGGTCTGGTGCCCAGAAGAGGACTCGAACCTCCACGTCCATAAAGGACACTAGCACCTGAAGCTAGCGCGTCTACCAATTCCGCCACCTGGGCCAGTGTCGCGGAACCTTGTGTACGCGGGCAAATCCCCGAAGTCAACACACCCTTCGGTATCCCGGGAAGCCAAGAATCCCGTCAATGGCGAAGGTCTTCGGAACCCGAGCCGCCGGGCGCACGGATAACCCTAACGCCCCGTGCGCGACGGACCCAGGCACCGGCCGATCCAGAAACAAACCAGCCTTGCCCAATTACGGCATGTGGCTTGTTCTACCGGGCACGTCAGGCTAGGTATAGCCGAACACACTGCGGAGTCGGTAGATGTCAGGAATTGTCACGGTCTACGGTGGATCAGGATTTGTCGGACGCCACATCGCACGGCACCTCGCAAAGGAAGGCTGGCGGATCCGGGTTGCCTGCAGAAGGCCAAACGAAGCGGTGTTCGTCAAACCCTACGGCGTGCCCGGACAGGTCGAACCAACGTTCTGCAACATCCGCGACGATACAGGCACGGGCGGGGCAATGCAGGGCGCGGATGCGGTGGTGAACTGCGTCGGAACATTTGACGCCAGCGGGGCGAACAGCTTTGAACCGGTGCACGTTCATGGTGCCGGACGTATCGCGCGGATCGCCGCTGAACGCGGCATATTCCGCATGGTCCATATCTCTGCCATCGGAGCGGATGAAACCGGTGGGAGCGAATATGCCCGGACCAAGGCGAAGGGTGAGCGGGAGGTACTGCGGCACCAGCCGGACGCGATGATCCTGCGGCCATCGGTCGTGTTCGGGCCGGAGGACATGTTCTTCAATCGATTTGCCAGCATGGTGAGATACGGCCCCGTGCTTCCCATTGTAGGCGCCGATACAAAGTTCCAGCCAGTCCATGTCGATGACCTCGCACGGGCCGCCGCCGCCGGCGTTCTCCAGCAGCATTCGGGGGTCTACGAAATCGGTGGCCCGGAGATAAAGACCTTTCGGGAGCTCATGGCCGACATGCTGGCGACCATCCAGCATCGGCGGATGATCGTCAACATCCCTTTCTGGACCGCGCGGGTCATGGCCGGAGCGTTCCGGGTCGGCTCCGCACTATCCGGTGGCCTGCTCAGGGCACCAATCACCCGCGACCAGGTAAGCAGCCTGCAAAATGACAGCGTCGTGTCACCGGGAAGCCGGACACTCGCCGACCTTGGAATCGATCCCGCGCCCGTCGGAGCGGTGATTCCGGAATACCTTTGGCGTTTCCGTCCGTCCGGACAATACGCCGCGATCAAGAACTCGGCCAGGAACCTGCGGGCGTGAAATAGGCGACCCAAAGCAGCATCAGGCCAAGCGCCACACGGTAAATTACATAGGGCGTGAAGCTGATCCGCAGCAGCAGACGCATCATCACGCGTAACGCGACCAGAGCGGCGATAAACGAGAAGAGGACAGCCAACGCACCGTCGCGAAGAACACCGGGATCGCCAATGATGGCGGCCTCGGTGCCCCTGTAAACCCCGGACGCGAAAATCGCCGGGATCGACATCAGCATCGCCAGCCTGGCGGCATCCTGACGTCCGTATCCGAGAAGTCGCGCCGCGGATATGGTGACGCCGGATCGCGAAACGCCCGGAATCAACGCCACCGCCTGCCAGAGTCCCATGATCACCGAATGGCGAACGGACCAGTCACCGGCCGATCTGTGAACCGGACCGGTGCGGTCCGTCCAGTAAAGGACCAGCCCAAAAACCAATGTCGTCCAGCCGATCACCGCGACAGACCGCATCAGGTCATCAAGCCCCGTGATGGCGAGCACGGCGCCAACGAAAACGACCGGAACCGTCGCGGCCGCGAGACAGAGCGCCAGGGTGGCTCCCGGCGCGTCACGGCGTCCGCGCACAAGCGATGCGGCCCCCCGCAAGGCGAGCAGCGCGTCAGCCCGGAAATGGAATGTCACGGCGAGGAGCGTGCCGATATGGACGGCGACGTCGATGAACTGGCCCTGATCCTCATAACCCGCGAGATTCGGAAGAAGCGCCAGATGACCCGACGATGACACCGGCAGGAATTCCGTAAGCCCCTGAATCACGGCGACCATGAGAAGGTGAAAAAGTGGCATGTCCGGACCCGCCCGATTCGTGGCGCTAGACTAAACCGTGTGGATTCGGTGAGAAGGCGGAATTTTGGTCAGTCATTATGAACTTTTTTTGATCGCCTCGCCTGAATTTCCGAACATGAATGTACGGAACCGCCGATAAAGGTCAAAAATTCTGACTTTATCTCCAGCTCCCGCTCGGCTATCATCCGTTTCGGCACGAATTCTGGAGGTATCTCCGATCATGGCGTCGCGGAAAATGCTGAAATTCGTCGATGTTGCTCGGGACATGCCCGAGAAGCGCGACCCGATATCGCGCCGCGAGGACTTCCGTGAGATCTACGGCGACTATGCCGCAAGGAAAGCGGCGGAGCAGGCCGGGCGCTGCAGCCAATGCGGTGTGCCTTACTGCCAGACACACTGTCCGCTACACAACAACATCCCCGACTGGCTGCTTCTGGCGGCTGAGGGACGGCTGCGCGAAGCCTACGTGCAGAGCCAGGCCACCAATACCTTCCCGGAAATCTGCGGCCGGATATGTCCTCAGGACCGTCTGTGCGAGGGCAACTGCGTCATCGAACAGGCCGGACACGGCACGGTGACGATCGGGTCGATCGAGAGGTATCTGACTGATCTTGCCTGGGAAGAGGGATGGGTCCAGCCGATTCAGGCGAGCGTGGAGCGGGAGGAGACGGTAGGTGTGATCGGTGCCGGGCCAGGAGGACTGGCGGCTGCCGAGGCGCTGCGCCGGAACGGGGTCCAGGTGACGGTCTACGACCGCCATGACCGCGCCGGTGGTCTGCTGATTTACGGCATACCCGGTTTCAAGCTGGAAAAGGACGTGGTTCTGGCCCGGATCGCGCAGCTCCTGGAGGGCGGCGTCAAGTTCAAGCTGAACTGCGAAGTGGGAAAAGACCGCTCCTTCGAGGATATCCGCCGCAGGCATGACGCGGTCATTGTCGCCACCGGAGTCTACAGATCCAGGGAACTCTCCGGCCCGGGCGCCGGCGCCGCCGGGATCGTGCGGGCCATCGATTTTCTCACCGCCTCGAACAGGAAAGGTCTCGGAGACGAAGTTCCCGATTTCGACTCCGGCACCCTTGACGCCAACGGCAGGCGCGTCGTCGTCATCGGCGGAGGAGACACGGCAATGGATTGCGTACGCACGGCTGTCCGCCAGGGCGCCAGAAGCGTCAGGTGCCTCTACCGCCGTGACCGCACCAATATGCCGGGGTCGCAGCGTGAGGTTGCGAACGCCGAAGAGGAAGGCGTCGAATTCGCCTGGCTCACCACGCCGAAAGGATTCACCGGAAACCCGGTCGGGGGCGTGATGGTGCAGCGGATGCGCCTCGGCGCCGCCGACCCCAGTGGACGGGAAACCCCGGAGGTCGTCGAGGGCGCTGACTATATGGAGCAAGCGGATCTTGTGATCACGGCACTCGGCTTCGAGCCGGAAAACCTGCCCAAACTCTGGCGTTTCAAGGACCTCGAGGTGACACGCTGGGGCACCGTCAAGGCGGACTTCCGGACCCATGCGACCTCACTGGACGGCGTTTACGCTGTCGGAGATATCGTGCGCGGGGCTTCGCTCGTGGTCTGGGCGATCCGGGACGGGCGGGAGGCGGCGGAAGCCATACTGGAGCGCTTCAACGCGCCGGCGTTTGGAATCGCCGCCCAGTGACTGACGATGGACGCCGCCCATGCCGCCTGAACGGGCGAGGGAGCGGCTGCCAGGAGGGAGGAACGGAAACGATGGCACTTAACGGTAGCTGGGCCATGCGGGAAGCGGCCAGACGGAACCGGCTCTCAAGATATGGCATGTATTCAGCCTCCGACGAGCGCTCCTCCTGCGGAGTGGGCCTCGTTGTATCGATCGACGGCCAACGCAGCCGCCGGGTCGTGGAAAACGGGATCGAGGCGCTCAAGGCGGTGTGGCACCGGGGAGCGGTCGACGCGGACGGCAGGACCGGTGACGGCGCCGGAATTCTCGTGCAGATACCGACTCCATTCTTTTTCGAGCAGATAGAGCGCACCGGACACCGGCCGAAGGATGAGGAGATGATCGCGGTCGGTCAGGTTTTCCTTCCACGCACGGATTTCGGGGCGCAGGAGACGTGCCGGGCGATCGTCGAGACCGAAGTGCTTCGGATGGGACACGCGATCTATGGATGGCGCCATGTCCCCGTTAACATTGAATGTCTCGGACAAAAGGCGAACGCGACCCGGCCCGAAATCGAGCAGATACTCATCTCGAACTCAAAAGACATCGGTGACGAGGCATTCGAAAGAGAACTCTACGTGATCAGGCGTCGAATTGAAAAAGCCGCCTTGGCCGCCAGGGCGGAGGGCTTTTACATGGCCTCCCTGAGCTGCCAGTCGATCGTTTACAAAGGCATGATGCTGGCCGAACAGGTCGCGGAATTCTACCCTGACCTCCAGGACCGGCGGTTCGAAAGCGCTTTCGCCATATTCCACCAGCGCTACTCCACCAACACGTTTCCGCAGTGGTGGCTGGCCCAGCCCTTCCGGATGCTCGCGCATAATGGTGAGATAAATACCCTGAGAGGAAATCTCAACTGGATGAAATCACACGAAATTCGGATGGCGAGCTCCTCGTTCGGCGATAAAGCGGAAGACATCAAGCCAATAATCGCCGGCGGAGCCTCGGACTCGGCCGCTCTCGATGCTGTCTTCGAGGTTCTTGTGCGGGCGGGCCGCACCGCACCGATGGCAAAGACAATGCTGGTACCGGAATCCTGGTCAAAGCAGGCGGTTGAACTGCCGCGGGCATGGAGGGACATGTACTCCTACTGCAACAGCGTTATGGAGCCCTGGGATGGACCGGCGGCCCTGGCCATGACGGACGGCCGCTGGGTCTGCGCCGGGATGGACCGCAACGGACTGCGACCCATGCGATACGTCGTGACCGGGGACGGCCTGGTCTGCGCCGGGTCGGAGGTCGGCATGGTGCCTACGGATGAAGCCGAGGTGGTCGAGAAAGGTGCGCTGGGGCCAGGCCAGATGCTAGCCATCGACCTGAAGTCCGGAAAGCTGTTTCACGACACCGAAATCAAGGACAGCCTCGCAGCCAGCCAGCCATTCACCGAATGGGTTGGCAGGATCGTCGAACTTGACGATGATCTGGCGAGCGTGACCGAACAGGCGATGTTCACCGGAAACGATCTCCGCAGGCGGCAGATCGCGGCCGGATACAGTTTGGAGGATCTGGAGCAGATCCTCGCGCCAATGGTGGAGGACGGAAAGGAAGTGGTCTCATCAATGGGAGACGACACGCCGAGCGCCGTCCTGTCCCAACGTTACCGCCCACTCAGCCACTTCTTCCGGCAGAATTTCAGTCAGGTCACCAACCCACCGATAGACTCACTCCGGGAACACCGGGTGATGAGCCTCAAGACCCGTTTCGGAAATCTCAAGAACGTGCTTGACGAGAATTCCAGCCAGACCGAGATCATCGCTCTCGGATCGCCTTTCGTGGGCAACGCGCAGTTCGACCTTCTGGTAAAGCGACTCGGTGACGAAGTGATCGAAATCGACTGCACCTTTGAGGCGGACGGCATGGGTGAACTGCGTAGCGGTCTGGAGCGCATCAGGACCGAAGCGGAGGACGCTGTCCGCTCCGGTGCGGGCCATATCGTGCTGACCGACCAGCACCAGAGCCCGGATCGCGTGCCAATGCCAATGATCCTCGCCACCAGCGCCGTCCATTCATGGCTCACCGGCAAGGGACTCAGGACATTCTGCTCATTGAACGTCCGGTCCGCCGAATGTATCGACCCGCACTACTTCGCCGTGCTCATCGGATGCGGTGCGACCGTCGTCAACGCCTATCTGGCCGAAGACAGTCTGGCCGACCGCATTGGCCGCGGCTTACTGGACATGCCCCTGACGGAGGCGGTCAAGCGATACCGACACGCCATCGACCTGGGACTCCTGAAGATCATGTCGAAAATGGGCATTTCGATTGTAAGTTCCTACCGCGGCGGACTCAATTTCGAGGCTGTTGGCCTGAGCCGCGCCATGGTAGCCGACTATTTCCCGGGCATGACCAGCCGGATTTCCGGCATCGGCGTGAGCGGAATCGAAAGGAAACTTCTCGAGGTGCATGCGCAGGGGTGGCTTCGCGGCCAGGACGTACTCCCGGTGGGCGGCTTCTACAAGGCGCGTGCCTCCGGAGAAACACACGCCTGGGAAGCGCGGTCAATGCACATGTTGCAGATGGCCTGCCACAAGGCATCCTATAGCCTCTGGAAGCGCTACTCCGCCGGCATGCGATCGAATCCGCCCATTCATTTGCGCGACCTGCTGGACTTCAATCCTCTCGGTGCGCCCGTACCTTTGGAGAAAGTCGAATCGATCACTTCCATCCGACGAAGGTTCGTCACGCCCGGCATGTCCCTTGGAGCGCTTTCACCGGAAGCGCACAAGACCCTAAACGTGGCCATGAACCGCATTGGCGCGAAGTCCGACAGCGGGGAGGGGGGAGAGGATCCGGCGCATTCAGCATCCGAGCCCAACGGCGACAATCCATCCGCAAAAATCAAGCAGGTGGCCTCAGGCCGCTTCGGCGTGACGGCGGAATACCTCAACAACTGCGAAGAACTTGAGATCAAAATCGCTCAAGGCGCCAAGCCAGGTGAAGGTGGACAGCTTCCCGGAATGAAAGTGACGGAACTGATCGCCCGGCTACGGCATTCGACGCCTGGAGTCACACTGATCTCTCCGCCGCCTCATCACGACATCTATTCCATAGAGGATCTCGCTCAGCTGATCTACGATCTCAAGCAGATCAACCCGCACACCAAGGTCTGTGTAAAGCTGGTCGCGGCCAGCGGGGTTGGTACCATCGCCGCCGGCGTGGCGAAAGCGAAAGCGGATGTGATCCTGATCTCCGGCCATAACGGCGGCACCGGCGCGTCTCCGGCGACCAGCATAAAGTACGCAGGGCTTCCCTGGGAAATGGGATTGGCCGAAACGCACCAGGTGCTTAGCATGAACAATCTTAGGGATCGGGTGACATTGCGAACCGACGGAGGCCTTCGCACCGGTCGGGACATCGTGATCGCCGCGATGCTGGGAGCCGAAGAATACGGAATCGGCACGGCCGCGTTGATCGCGATGGGCTGCATAATGGTGCGGCAGTGCCAATCCAATACCTGTCCGGTAGGCGTATGTACCCAAGATGAGCGGCTCCGCGGGAAATTCACCGGAACGGCGGACAAGGTCGTAAGCCTTTTCACATTATACGCACAGGAAGTCCGCCACATATTGGCGTCTATCGGCGCACACTCGCTCGACGAGGTCATTGGCCGCGCCGATCTACTGTCGCAGGTCAGCCGCGGGGCCGCGCATCTGGATGACCTTGACCTCAATCCGATGCTGATCACGGTCGACGGCACCTCGGAACCCGCGTACAGCCGCAGCAGACCCCGCAACGAGGTCCCCGATACGCTTGACGCCGAAATCGTGGATGACGCGGCGCGGTTCCTGACCGACGGCGAGAAAATGCAGCTCCAGTATTCGGTGCGGAATACGCACCGTACGGTGGGTGCCAGGGTTTCGAGCCACATCGTCAGAAACTTCGGAATGCACAACCCGCTGCAACCTGACCATCTGACGGTCAAACTGACAGGTTCCGCCGGTCAGTCGCTGGGCGCGTTCGCTGTGCGCGGACTGAAACTCGAAGTGTCCGGCGACGCGAACGATTATGTCGGAAAAGGCCTTTCGGGCGGTATTATCGTCGTTCGCCCGCCGATGGCCAGTCAACTCATCGCATCTGAGAACGCTATAATCGGCAATACAGTGCTTTACGGCGCGACCGACGGTGCCCTGTTCGCGGCAGGACGGGCAGGCGAGAGGTTCTGCGTGCGCAACTCCGGTGCACACGCGGTGGTCGAAGGCTGCGGGTCAAATGGCTGCGAGTATATGACCGGGGGCGTGGCCGTGATCCTTGGTCGGATCGGCGCCAATTTCGGGGCGGGAATGACGGGAGGAATGGCCTATATTCATGATCCGGAGGGAACGGCGCAGGATTACATGAATATGGACACCCTAGTGGTCAGCCGCGTGGCGGCGGCACATTGGCAGGCGGAGCTGACAGAACTCCTGCAACGTCATCTGGAGCAGACCGGTAGCCAAAAGGCTGGGGAAATCCTGCAGAACTGGGATGTGGAGCTGGGACATTTCCTGCAGGTCTGCCCTGAGGAAATGCTGCCCCATCTGGCATATCCCCTGGATGATTCCGCGAACGCCCGCATAGCCTGACGTGATGGCTCCACAGGCACAAACGGTCCACTATCACGAATCGAGTCCATCATCTTCGGATCCGAGCCCGCACGCGCTGGAAGGATCCGTTCAACATTTGGACATTACCGCCATCTAAATCACTGGTCATGCATATATGACCAGTCCGCTGTATGGTGGTGTATGGTGGGTTGACCGGCGGACAGGGCGTGTGGTTTGGGTTGATGCATGGCAAAACACAGCAAGCCAACCGGTACCAGGTGGTGGGCCAGATCGCTGCGAATGGCCCGGCGTTGGGCGCTTCGGGCGATCCTTGGACTGGTGGGTCTGGTTCTGCTGATGGTACTCGTCTATCGTTTCGTGAACCCCCCATTCACTCCATACATGCTCTCGGAGCGCCTGCGTCTGGGTGGAATTGAACGAAATTGGACATCAATGGACGGAATCGCGTCAGTGATGGCCCGCTCCGCCGTCGCGGCCGAGGATGCCAATTTTTGCCGGCACTGGGGCTTCGACGTAGGTGAGATTCGCGCGGCACTTGAGGAAGGTGCCGGACGTGGGGCTTCGACCATAAGCCAGCAGGTCGTCAAGAACGTCCTGCTCTGGCAGCACCGCAGCTGGATTCGAAAGGCACTGGAAGGGCTGATCACCCCGGTGCTCGAGGCTGTCTGGCCCAAGCGCCGGATTCTTGAGGTCTACCTGAACGTAACTGAGTTCGACGAGGGCATATTCGGCGTGGACGCGGCCTCACGAAAGTACTTCGGGATTCCCGCGTCAAATCTGAACGCGGCGCAGGCGGCCAGCCTCGCTACCGTCCTTCCCGATCCAAAAGGTCGCTCCCCCGCCAACCTTTCGGCCACTCTTGAGCGCCGCGCCGCCGCGATCGCCGACGGGGCCGCGACAATCCAGTCCGATGGCCGTGATGATTGTTTCAGCGGTTGAATCGCCGGTGCTTTCGCTGCATTGAGGCCACAACCGATACAGTGACGGTCTCAGATGATCCGCCTTTTCCATTTACCGCTGTCGCCATTCTGCCGGAAGGTGCGCCTGTCGCTCGCTGAAAAGAAGCTCCAGGTGGAACTGGTTGAGGAACGCTTTTGGGAACGGAACACCGAGTTTCTGCGCCGCAATCCCGCAGGCAAGGTTCCCGTCCTGAAAGTCGACGACCTGATATTCTCCGAGAGCGGCGCGATCTGCGAATACCTGGAGGATGTGTATCCCGAACCCTCCCTGATGCCGTCGGATCCTCTCGCACGCCACGAGGTGCGGCGGATGGTCAGCTGGTTTGACGACAAGTTCCACAATGAGGTGACTTCAAAACTGCTGTATGAAAGGATCTACAAGAAACTGTCAGGCCGTGGTGATCCGGTCACCGAAAACCTGCGGGCCGGCAAACAGGCGTTAAGGTATCACATCGATTATCTGGGTTGGCTTCTTGAACATCGCAATTGGGTGGCCGGTAATATAATGACGCTCGCTGACTTCGCCGCAGCGGCGCATTTCTCGTCACTGGACTACCTCCATCTCCCCTCGGGGGACAATGATTCCGACGTTGGCTACGCATCCGATGTTGACTGGAACCGGCACGCGGCCGTCAAGGACTGGTACGCCAAGATCAAGTCGCGCCCGGCGTTTCGCGGGATTCTCACCGATCTCGTGCCCGGCTTCACACGGTCGCCCCACTATGCGAATCTTGATTTCTGAGGATGTCGCGGCGGGCACCGTAACGGAAAGAGCCGCAAACTGCGCAGTTTCCGAACCTGCCGGAAGAGGAAGGGCCAGTGTCCGCTGATCTGAAGCGGAGACTTGCCGATCTCGCCTTAAAGGAGGGATTCTCGAAAGTAGGAGTGACGCGACCCGATTCGGCTGTCCGGGCTGCCGAACGACTGGCGGCGTTTCTGGCGAAGGGAAGGCATGGCCAGATGCAATGGATGGCTGAGCGGGCCGACCGGCGTGGACACCCCGCGGTGCTGTGGCCGCAAGCCCGTTCGGTCGTGATGCTCGCGGAGGCGTACACGCCTGTCCACAACCCGCTGGATGTGCTTCGGCGGCGGGAGCGGGCCGCGATTTCGGTCTACGCCCAGAACCGAGACTACCACGATCTGGTCAAGAAGCGCCTGAAGCGGGTCGGACGCTGGCTTTTGGAGATGTGCCCTGAGAGCGAAATCAAGATCTTCGTTGACACCGCCCCCGTCATGGAAAAACCCCTGGCCCAGGCGGCGGGCCTCGGCTGGCAGGGAAAGCACACCAACCTGCTGGCGCGCGATCTCGGAAACTGGTTTTTTCTCGGGGCGATATTCACGACCGTTGAACTGGAGCCGGACCTGCCGGAAACCGAGCGCTGCGGGAGATGTACCGCCTGTCTCGACATCTGTCCCACGAATGCGTTTCCGGAACCGTTCCAGTTGGACGCGCGCCGCTGCATCTCATATCTGACCATCGAGCACCGTGGACCTGTGGACAGGGAACTGCGCCCCGCACTCGGAAACCGGATATTTGGCTGCGACGACTGTCTGGCGGTCTGCCCGTGGAACAAATTCGCCGTGGCCGCGCGCGAGAACCGCTATATGGCAAGGGTGGATCTGATGGCACCACGACTCGCTGAACTGGCGGAACTGGATGACAGGGGATTCCGCGCCAAGTTCTCCGGTTCTCCAATCAAACGGGTCGGACGGGACAGATTCGTGCGAAACGTATTATACGCGATTGGAAATTCCGGCAGGCGGGAGCTGGAAGGCGTGGCATCGAGACTGTCTGAGGATCCGGATCCGGCGGTGTCCGACGCGGCGCAATGGGCGCTTACGCGCCTCAGATCGAACCGGTAGCCGCCCGGATCGCCGCGTGCTGGCGCACCTCGACCCAGCTGCCACCGAAGGCGACGTGGGTGTAGCGGTTGCGGGCGATCGCCCCGCCAGAAAGCCCGCTTTTCATCAGGGCATGGATCTGGCATCTCCCGGTATGGGTCAGGTGGCGGTAGCCCTTCGGCATGACAGTCTCCCCGTTTCATCACAGGGACTGTCGCCGCCATCCGGCCGATTCGCAACATCATGCGTCGATACGACCACCATTCGCCCACATAGGGTGTTGCACTTCACTGTGGAACGGGGGAGATTAAACCATCGTGTTATACTCGGAGGCCTGAATTCGCCCTCAAGGGCTCTGGAGGCGGAACACAAGCGTCTTGGGGAACGGGTTGATGCCATGTACATGGACAAGCTCGATGGTCGCGTGGATACTGCGTTCTTCGACACAATGTCGCAACATTGGCGCAAGTAACAGCAGCGCTGCCTCCGTGCCATCGAGCATCATCAGCACGCCGAGCAATCCTTCATGAACGAAGGTGCGGCCCTGCTCGAACTGGCCCAAAACACCCAGTCCCTGTTTGAACGCCAGAATGCGCGGGAAAAACGTCGCGTGCTCAATTTTGTGCTCTCGAACTGCATCTGGGATGATGGAGAGGTGGTGGTCACCTTCCGCCAATCCTGTGACCTATCGGCAGAAAAACGCCATGGTATCCCACCCGAGAGGCAGCGACAGAGAAATTTCCGCGAAGAGTGAGATTTGGCGACCCTGGCCGGATTACCACCTGACAATCGCCTCGGGCACTGCTAGGCGGGGGAGGATTGTCTGAACCCGGGTTCCCTCGCATGTCTCCGCTCCGCGGCATTCTATTGATGGTGACGGCCGTCTCGCTATTCGTGATCATGGGCAGCCTGGTCAAGGCGGCGGTACGCATACCGACCGGAGAGACGGTCTTTTTCCGCTCCTTCTGTGCGCTCCCGGTGATCTGCGTCTGGCTCGCCTTGCGCGGTGAACTTGAAACAGGTCTTCGCGTGCATGATTGGCGCAGCCATGCATTGCGGGCAACCTGTGGGTCAACCGCCATGGGACTTGGGTTTCTTGGACTGAAACTCCTGCCTCTTCCGGACGTCACGGCTATCCGTTTCGCCACACCTATCCTGATCGTCGTCTTCGCAGCGCTGATCCTGGGGGAACGGATCCGGCTGGTGAGGGTCACGGCGGTGGTTACCGGTCTGGTCGGCGTGACCATCGTGATGTGGCCAAGGCTGAGCCTCGACTTCAGCGATCTGGCCCTCCTGGGTGCCGTCGTGACATTCGGCTCCGCCACTCTCGCCGCGCTTTCCCAGGTGTTCATAAAATCGATGGCGGGCGTCGAGAGCACGACGGCGATCGTCTTCTGGTTCTCGGCGACCGCATCCTGCCTTTCGTTGCTGACGTTGCCGTTCGGCTGGGTAATGCCCTCCGGCATCGAGTGGATCTTTTTGGTGGGTGCGGGTCTGTTTGGCGGGTTGGGCCAGATACTCCTGACCGCCGGCTACCGTTTCGCCGATGCCTCGACCTTGGCGCCTTTCACCTATGTGTCGATGATCTGGGCGCTGGCTATCGGGTATTTCGTATTCGATGAGAGGCCGACCTGGCCAATGCTTGGCGGGACGACGCTCGTGATCGTCGCGGGAATTGGCATCGTGCTTCGGGAGCGTCATCTGGGACTGCACAGAACGGCTGACCGGAAGGTGCAGTCCCAAGTTTAGCGCACTGACTGTAACTCACATTCCCTGCGAACCGCCATGGCTTTCCACACGGATCCCTGTGCAAGGCCAGTGCTGCCGCGCACATTGCCTTCACATTCATCCGCCTGCGCGTCTGGGGGACACGCGGTCGTGTCCCGCACGTTGACGCGGGCGACGCAGTCGCTTGGCTGGGAATCGAATGATTGCCTGACCTTCTTCGGCGGAACCCTCCACGGGGATGCCCACCAGATGGAAAGACCATTTCGAGCTGGCCGTCGCTGAACGCGCATCGGACCTGAACCGCCACCGGTGCGGCCGCCATCACTCCTCCGTCCATGTCAACCGGACCAGAAACGTGGAGCGTCAGAGGGAGATTTATGAACGTGGGTTGCTGGATCGCTGTCACGCGATAGCGGAAGGCAAGGCTCACAACCGCGATTGCCCAATCCTTGCAGTGGAAGGGCGGGGGACGTCCTACATCCGTGTCGATGAGCATTTCTTGGTCCATATTGAGACGTCAGAGGCGATCATCGTTGTCTATGTGCCTCACTCCCGCAGCAGCCTCCTGAACCAGATCGCTCGCCTCACGGAGAACTGAAGACCTGAATCATAAGTCATTGCTATCAATCTAAGGCCTGTTGACACTCGGGTTGCGAATCGCCCGGTTCCGTGCCGTTTTCCGCCCCGGCGACCGCCGGAACGGCGGCGCGGCAGGACAACATACAGGTGACATCATGAATGCTGACAGGACGGTACTGACGGACGGGATGTAGGCGCGGATCAGGGACATGCTGCCAGGCAGGAAGTCCGACCCCGGCGGCACCGCGGGAACACGACCGGGAGATGTACGGGTGGCGGTACATGGTGGACAGTTTCTTCCCGAAAATCAAGGAATTCCGGGTGATCGCGACGCGGTACGACAGGACCGCCGCGAGCTTCGCGGCCGGGATTCACCTCGTCGCCGACGTGGTCGCCGCGTCATGACTGTCAACGGGCCCTAGCTTCCATGGCCCATGATTCTGGCCACGGCCGTCGCCCGGGTCACGCTCGATCTCGGCGAACAGGCCAGACGGTGTGGTCACTACATCCACCATGCTGGCCAGGTCGCCGATCATGCGCCAACCAAACTGAACTGCGCCACCCCTCTATCGGCCCGGTTGAAACACCAGGCGGACAATGCTACCTCCCTGGCATGGTGGATACGGCATTCGACACACTGGCGGTGACGCGCCAGCTCAAGGCCAGGGGCTTTGACGCCGACCAGGCCGAGGCGATCACCGAGGCCGTCCGCGCCGGAGTGACGGGCGGGGTCGCGACGAAAGCCGATCTTGCGGAACTGGGCGGCGACTTTGCGAAACTGGGCAGAGAAATGGCGGAGATCAGGAACGACCTTCTCTGGGTCAAGCGGATCGGCGCGGCAATCGTCGCGATCCTGCTTGCGTTGTCCGGTTTCGCGTTCAGCATGCTGATCGACATGAACGCGCGGATCGCCGCGCTGGCTTCCGGCGGGTGAGCGCTCCGCATTCCGGGTCCCGCCCCGACGGCAAGGGCGTGGAGGCATGGAATGCACACCCTGACACCTGAGACGGACCCCGGGCAGGTCCATCCCCTCCGGTCCCCGGCCGGGACCAGGCGCCGCCAGGATGTCCGGCGGCCCCGCGACATGCGCCGGGGCCACGCGGCGCAACGTCCTCCCCGCGGCCCCGTCTCCCCCGGATCTCCCAAAGGCCGTGCCTGGCCGTTCCAGATGCCGCGCCGGGTCAAGGCCCGACAGTCCCCCTGGCCGCATCCGGCTCGAGAGAGACCTTCAGGTCAAGAGCCCTGGCAACCTTCAGGACGGTGGCGCGCGTCGGGTTTCCCCCTGCCGACAGGGCCTTCAGGCCGACGCGGCCCATCCCGGCTTCCCGTGCGCGTGCCGTCATGTTCCGTGCCCGTGCGGCGGTTCCGGGGGCGTGGGCGACATGGGCGGGGTCATCGCCGCCCTCTTCCATCACCGCCTCAAGACAGGCCGCGATCTCCTCTTCGCCCTTCAGGCAGTCGGCGGTGTCATGGAGAGCATACGTCACTTTCTCCATCCCCCAATCCTTCCACTCCCTGGCGGGCCTTTTCGCCCGCGCGATGTCCCGGGCCCGGGACGGCCTGTCGCCGGCCACAAAGCGGAACGGCACGTCCACCATGTCCGCATACGGAGGCTCCGCGGGTTCGTGCGCGTGCCGCAAGCCAGCCCCGTCCCGGTCTTGCCGTCAAATCCGGCGGAACCCGTCCCGACCCATGCCGCATGAGAGGTGCCGCCGCCATCGCGAAGCGGGGCATGAGCGTTCGGTGCCGGGGCCCCGCGGACATGTGCCGGAAATGCGTGGCCCGCGCTCCCTGCCGCCCGGGAGCATCCAGCGCCTCCGTCCCCGTGGCGTTCGCGCGGGTCACGCCGCGGCGAACCGCTCCACTGCGATCCGGCCGGCCCGGTCGCGGGCCCGCCACAGGTCATGGGCCATCTGCATCCCCAGCCAGGTTTCGGGAGTGGAGCCGAAAGCCTTCGACAGCCTTATCGCCATCTCCACGGATAACCCCGCGCGTTCGTTGACCAGTTCCGAAAGTGCCTGCCGCGTGACGCCCAGCCCTTCGGCGGCCCGTGTGACCGTCAACCCCAGAGGCTCGAGGCACTGCCGCCTCACGACGCCGCCGGGATGCGGCGGGTTGTACATCGCCATATCTCAGTCTCCTCAGTGATAGTCCACGTAGTTCACGTCGACCGCCGCGCCGTCCTCGAACCGAAACGTCACGCGCCAGTTTCCCGATACCCGAACCGACCAATGCCCCTCCAGCGGCCCTTTCAGCCCGTGAAGCCGGAACCCGGGCAGGTCCATCCCCGCCCGGGACCGGGCGCCGCCGGGATGTCCCGCGGCCCCGCGACATGCGCCGGGGCCACGCGGCGCACCGTCCTCCCCTCGTACAGGGCTTTCAGTCCGCTGTGACGGAAAGACGAAATCATCGCCCTACCATATGCGCTCACCCGGCGGCTGGCAACGGCTGACCGGACTTCCGTCGCTTCCGGCGCCCGCCCCGGCGTCCCGGTGTCGCCGGACGGACACCGGATCCTCCGGACCCGCGGCCCGTCTCCCCCGGATCTCCCAAAGGCCGTGCCTGGCCGTTCCAGATGCCGCGCCGGGTCAAGGCCCGACAGTCCCCCTGGCCGCATCCGGCTCGAGAGAGACCTTCAGGTCAAGAGCCCTGGCAACCTTCAGGACGGTGGCGCGCGTCGGGTTTCCCCCTGCCGACAGGGCCTTCAGGCCGACGCGGCCCATCCCGGCTTCCCGTGCGCGTGCCGTCATGTTCCGTGCCCGTGCGGCGGTTCCGGGGGCGTGGGCGACATGGGCGGGGTCATCGCCGCCCTCTTCCATCACCGCCTCAAGACAGGCCGCGATCTCCTCTTCGCCCTTCAGGCAGTCGGCGGTGTCATGGAGAGCATACGTCACTTTCTCCATCCCCCAATCCTTCCACTCCCTGGCGGGCCTTTTCGCCCGCGCGATGTCCCGGGCCCGGGACGGCCTGTCGCCGGCCGAGGCGTTCCTTCGGAGTGACGCCGGGGATTCATTTCATGTTCCCGATAGAGATGTCTCAATCTCAAATCCCGCGCCCGAGGCCTTCCGCTAGCATAGTCGTCACCAGCATGTTGAGAGACACCCCTTCCCGGTCTGCACGGCGCACCAGTGCGGCATGAAGCGACCGGGGAACACGCTGCCGCCACTGCCCCCCGAAAACCTCTCCCTCCGAGGGAACAGGCCGTCCAAGCTGATGCAGGGTTTCCAGATAGGATTTCAGGGCATCAGCGCCTTCCTGCATCGCCTCCTCAGGGGTCTCTCCATCCGCTATACAGCCGGGGAAATCGGGAAACTCGATCAGGTATCCGCCGCCTTCCGCCTCATCCAGCGGACGCACTT
This sequence comes from Paracoccaceae bacterium, assembly GCA_965221405.1. Lineage (GTDB taxonomy): Bacteria > Pseudomonadota > Alphaproteobacteria > Rhodobacterales > Rhodobacteraceae > JAPOUP01. The sequence continues at coordinate 962,650 of CBDCSE010000002.1, forward strand.
CAAAACGTGGAAGGTCATTCACCATCATCTTTTTCGGTTAACGTCATCAGGTCGAGAAACCTCTTTATATATACGGCCTTGACTGGCTTGTGGCCCGGCACTGTCAGCGGCGCAATGTGGGGGTAGCTGAACGTAACATGGCTGGTTCCCGGCTGACGCCAATCGATGCCTTTTCGATCCGCAAGCGCTTTGAGATCATCAATACTCCAGTCGTCACGCGGATTGTTTCGCATGCGAGCGATGAGTTTCCGCGTTTTTCCCATTACCTGAATGGTATCATATATGAGACCACATTCAAGACCAATATGTAACTTCACTTTCCACTCGTTGGCTTGAAGCCGCCGACTTCCAGTCAGATATGGTCATGCAATTTCGTATCCGTACCCCCCAAAACCCGCCATCTCCGGTCCCGTCCGCAGGATGGAAGGCCGTCCGTCCCACAGGGTCCGGCGCGGGTTCCCCGAAATCCGCAGGCGGTCCGCATGCCCCCGAGCCGCGCCCGGTATCCCCCGCGCGCCGGTCCGGTCGGTCCTCCCCTTCCCGCTGCGCCGCACGACCTCCAGGCTCGCCGGGTGGCGGACCACCACCCCGAGATCCTCGCCCCCGGGCCGGCGCGCCACCCGGAACCCCCCGTACCCCGCCCCGTGGACCAGCATCACCCGGACATCCCCGCCGGAGGCGGCGGCCCGCTCCCGCGCCCGCACCGGCTTCGCGGGCAGCCCGTCCACCTCCGTAGCGGCGCCAGCCCGTACAGGCCCGTCCGCGACGCGGCCGCCGGATCGCCCACCGCCAGGATCCAGCCCGTGCCGCTCACCTGCAGCGCCGCGTGCACTGTGCTGACGTCCCCTCCGGAGGGTGTGGTCGAACAGATCATCCCGTTCTCCTCTCATTCGGCAAGGGGCGCCACCCCCTGCACCGAATCGCCCCCAGAGGCAAACCCCGGCGCGTCTCATGGCATCTGGCGGGGTGGGTGGCGGTCACCAGCACCAACCCGCGCCGGCACGCGGCGCCGAGGGACGCCTGGCCATGGAGGCGCTGGCGCAGCGGAAGGCGGGGCCACATCCGCCACGGCCGCGCGCACTGCAGGCAGCGCTCCAGCGGCGGGCGGATGAACTCCGCCCTGAAGGATTCATACGGCGCACGTCATGTGCGGGTGCGGGCGTGCGCCAAGGTGGCCTGCCACCTGTTCTTCGGCGTGCCCGGCCTGACGGTCCACCAGCTGATGCGGCGCACCATCTGACACCACCGGTTCCGGCAGCGCCGGACGCCGCCGACGCCCCCCCGAGGGGACGGCGCACGCACCCGTGCGCGGACGGTGCCCGCCGGCCCGGCATCCATTGTGCAAGAGGCTCTCCAGTTATACCAAACCCCCGTTCCACAGTGAAGTGCAACACCCGATGTGGGTGAGGTCTGGCTGAGGCGGCACATGATGTTGCGAATCGGTCGGATGGCGGCGACAGTCCCTTCGTTGCGAGAAGGAGACCGCCATGCCCGAGGGCTACCGCCACCTGACCCACCCCGAGAGATGCCAGATCCACGCCCTGATGAAAAGCGGGCTTTCCGCCGCGGCGGTCGCCCGCCAGCTGGGGCGCAGTCCGTCATCGGTCCCGCGCGAGATCCGACGCAACGGCGGGGCCCGCGGCTACCGGCACGCCCAGGCGCAGCGCAGGGCGGAGGCGCGCCGCCGCTCCGCCTCGTCGGTGCCCAGCAGGATGACGCCGGAGCTGTGGCGCATGGTGGAGGAGCGGCTGGTGCGGGGCTGGAGCCCTGCGCGGGTCGCCGGGCGGCTGCGCCTGGAGGGCCACCCGGTGGCGGGGCGTCAGTGGATTTACCGGCACGTCCACGCCGACCGCAGGGCCGGGGGCCGGCTCTGGCGGCACCTGCGCCGCCGGGGAAAGAGGCCGAACCGGAAGGGCGGGGCCCACGCGGGCCGGGGCCACATCCCGGGCCGGGTGGACATCCCCGGGCGCCCGGCGCTGGTGGAGGCGAAGGCGCGGGTCGGCGACTGGGAGGCGGACACGATCGTGGGCGCCGGCCACAGCGGGGCCGTGGTGTCCCTGGTTGACCGGGCCACGAAATACACGCTCCTGCGGCGTGTCGACAGGAAGACGGCGGCCGCGGTCGGGGCCGCCATGACCGGCCTTCCGGGGCCGCACCGCGGCGCGGTGCACACGGTCACCGCCGACAACGGCAGGGAGTTCGCGGACCACGCGCGGGTGGCCGGGGCGCTCGGCGCAAGGTTCTTCTTCGCCCGCCCCTACCACTCGTGGGAGCGGGGCCTGAACGAGCACACCAACGGCCTGGTGCGGGGGTACCTTCCCAAGGGCACGGACTTCCGGAAAGTGACGGATGCGGAGGTGAGCGCCGTCCAGGACCGGCTGAACGCGCGTCCGCGCAAGGTCCTGGGTTACCTGACGCCGGCCGAGGCGTTCCTGCGGGCGCGGCCTCCCTGAGGGACCCCCCGGACGGATCGTCCCCCACGCGCCGCGGGCCGTCCCGGCGCACCTGTCGGCATGCCTTGCGCCGCCCGGAGGTGCCGGTTAGGCTCGGATCCGAAGGGACTGAAGCCGTTCCCGTGCGGAATCGGGGGGGTCGGGGGGCGCGGAAAGCGCAACGCCGGGCCCTTTCCTCCGCTCGGGCTCCGCCCTCGCTCCGGAAAGGGCCCGGCGTTGCGCTTCGGAGTGGCGCCGGGGAAACCAAATGAGCAAGTCTGACTGTTCAGTCGCGCCGTCACTATGGGTATACGAAGATGACGAAGAAGGTGCCTGTGTCATGAATGGGACTTACGAACCCGGCGGTGATGCCAGAGCAATCTCTCGCATTTCCAAAGAGCACTTCGGTGGCAGCTACAAAACGATGTTCGAGGCGCATGGTTGGGTGCTCGAAGACGGGCAGCAATACATGCACCAAGCGTCGTCTCGCATCAAAGATCATTACGGCTCAGTCGCTGCGTTTGAGGCCCACTTTGACTCTGGGGGGTCAGCATGACGCGTCTGTTTCAGATCAATGGATCGACCCTCACGCCAGCAAAGCGCAAGCCGCTGAACCTTGAGACCAAAATCGAGGCCTGGGTCGCGGATGACCTGACCCTGATCGGGGTCGATGGCTTCGTGATCGGTCGGCAGATCGCGACGGGCCATGGCAAGTTCATCGACATCCTAGCGATGGATGAAGACGCCAACCTGATCATCATCGAGTTGAAGCGGGACAGGAGCCCACGGGATATCGTGGCTCAGGTGCTCGACTATGCGTCATGGGTCCGGCATCTGAGCACAGGCGATGTCCACACCCTAGCGCTGCGTTTGGACGTGTCCCTGGCAAAAGCCTTCCACGATAAGTTCGGCACCAGCCTGCCTCAGACGCTGAATGCGTCGCACCAGATGGTCGTTGTCGCCAGCGAGGTCGATGAGGGCACGAAACGGATCATCGAATACCTGTCTGAAGAGCACGACGTTGGGATCAACGCAGCTTTCTTCAACGTCTTCGAGGCTGGCGGCCAGGAATGGCTGACGACTGACGCCCTCCTGGATCAGGAGGAGGTCAAGGATCGAGCCGTTAAGAAGGCCCAAGCCCCGTGGTCTGGATATTACTACGTGACGGGCGGGTCAGAGGAGGACCGCCCCTGGGCCGATCTGCGAGACCACGGGTTTTTCTCGGCAAATGGCGGACAGTTCTATGCGAAGCGCCTCGATCAACTCTCGGTCGGGGATAAGGTGTTCTACTATCAAAAGAAGAATGGATACCTTGGCTTTGGTCTGGTGACATCAGAGAAGGTCGCGGCGGCTGAATACACCCTGGATGACGGGACCAAGCTGATCGACGCGCTGCCGAAGCGGTATCTGACCGATGATCTCGATGATCCTGATCTTTGCGCTTACGTCGTGGGTGTCGACTGGCAACAAACCGTTGCGGTTAATGACGCACGAACGTTCAGCGGCATTTTCTCGAACCAGAACGTGGTTTGCAAAATCCGCCATCATCAGACGGTCGATTATCTGAAGGAGGAGTTCGATGTGCGGGAGGACGGTGCATGAGCTTGTTCCAGCCGATCCCCTATGCCGAACTGAACTCACGCCAGAAGGAAAACTACAACTTCCATCAGATCGCGGCCCGTCTCGCGAATTATGGCTTCAATTCCTTCCGGGTAACGGACGACTGGCAGGGGGCGGACTTCATTGCCTGTCACGTCGACGGTTAGACCTTCCTCAAGGTGCAACTGAAGGGTCGGTTGGTCATCGACAGGAAGTATCGCGGGAAGAGCATCCACATTGCCTTTTTGCTGGGTGAGGACGCATTTCTCTATGAACACGACAGACTTGTCGCTCACATAGAGGCGAATGACCTCATCGGAGCGGACAGCGTGACGTGGCATAAAAAGGGCTTTCGCTCCTGGCGGCGGCCGCCTGTCTGGGCGATGAATATTTTAGAAGACTTCAGGATTTGAATATGACCAAAAATGTTCCTTCAGTTTCCGTCACCTATGCCCAAAGCGGGGCCTCCACCACGTCCAACGAGCTTGGGATGCGTGCGATGCAGGAGCGGGCGTATGAGCGGCGGGGGGAGCAGTATCTGCTGATCAAGTCCCCGCCTGCATCGGGTAAGTCCCGTGCATTGATGTTCATCGCGTTGGATAAGCTGGATAACCAGGGGCTGAAGCAGGCCATCGTGGTGGTGCCGGAGAAGTCCATCGGGTCGAGCTTCAACGACGAACCACTGTCGAAGTTTGGGTTCTGGGCCGATTGGTCTGTCGCGCCCGAATGGAACCTCTGCAATGCCCCTAGTGTATATTGCAAAACATATCTTGACATCCTTGCCCCTGTCTGCCACTGCGCACCTCGCCCCCGCCATGGGGGCCAACCCATCAGAAAACACCATCCAAGGCAGAGCCATCATGCAGGGACACACGCCCACCCGACCCCATGTCACCCTCACCGAGGCGGACACCGCCCGCCTGACCGCCATCACCACGGCCCCCGCCAGCCCCCAGAAGCATGTCTGGCGGGCCCGCATCATCCTCGCCCTCGGGGCCGGCGCCACCCTCGTGGCGGCGGCCCGCCAGGCCGGGGTCGCCCGGCCCACCGCCCGGCTCTGGCGGGACCGCTTCCTGGCGGCGGGCGTGGACGGCCTGCTGCGGGATGCCACCCGGCCGCCGGGCAAGGCACCCGTCCCGGCCGCCACGGTCCGGGCCCTCATTGACCTGGCCATGTCGCCACCCCCGCCCAACCGCAGTCACTGGACCCTCAAGGCCCTGGCCGCCGCGACCGGGGGCGTGGCCTTTTCCACCGTCCGTGCCATCCTGCGCCGCCATGGCCTCAAGCCCCACCAGGCCAGGACCTTCAAGGTCTCGAATGACCCCCGTTTCGGCATCAAGGTCCATGATGTGGTGGGACCCTGCACCAACCCGCCCGACCATGCCGTTGTCCTCCCGGTGGACGGGAAGACCCAGATCCAGGCCCTCGGCCGGACCCGGACGCCCCTGCCACCAGTGCCGGGCCATGCGACCACCCGGACGCATGATTACAGGCGCAACGGCACCACCACCCTGCTGGCCGCCCTTGACGTGGCGACCGGCAAGGTGGTGGGCAGGATGACCCAGCGCCACCGGTCCGAGGACTTCCGTGACTTCCTCGATCATGTGGCGGCCGGCCTGGATCCTGATGCTGGGGTCCATGTCATCCTCGACAACCTCTCGGCCCACAAGTCGGCCCGTGTCCATGCCTGGCTGGCCGACCACCCCAACTGGAGCTTCCACTTCACCCCGACCTCGGCGTCGTGGATGAACGCCGTCGAGGGCTTCTTCCCGAAACTGGCCCGCCAGCGGCCCAGGCACGCCATCTTCAACTCGCTTGACGCGTGCACCGCGGCAGTGGAGGCCTATATCGCGCACCACAACGCCCACGAGGCCCGGCCCTTCCGCTGGCGCCGGGATCCGGACGACCTCGTGGCATCGTGGAAGCGAGGCCACCGGCGGCTGGAAGAGATGGAAACATCTGTATCGCAATAACCACTAGCGGGGATGATGGCAAGGTCGGATCGGTCGGCAAGTTCTTGGCGACGGGCGACAAGGTGCTGGTCTGCACCCATGCCACATTCCGCTTCGCCGTGGAGAAGTTCGGTATCGAAGTTTTCGATGATCGACTGATCGCGGTAGATGAATTCCACCACGTCAGCGCCAACCCGGACAACAAGCTGGGGGCGCATCTGGGTCAGTTGATCGCGCGGAACAGGGTGCACATCGTTGCGATGACTGGCAGCTATTTCCGTGGTGATGCGGAGGCGGTTTTGGCCCCTGAGGACGAGGCCAGGTTCGATAAGGTCACCTATAACTATACTCGCTGAACTGAACTGGACCGTACTTCCCGGCCTGATTCGCCGTCTTCAGGTTCTTCAGCGAAACCCTTTTCTGGAAGTGGGGAGGCCATCGCGGAATTCCGTCACCGACCGTATCTGGAACGTTACACACGACCGATACCGTATGGTCGGATATCCGTCGGCACGGAGGATCCGACCATGCGAAGGAGAACGAATCAGGCCGGGAAGTACGCGGTCCAGTTCAGTTCAACGGGTATACTATGAGCAGTTGAACGGCTACGAGCACCTGAAGACGCTTGACATCGGGGTATTTCTTCTACACGGGCAGCTACGCTGATGACCTTATGGCCGTTCTAAATCCTGCCGAGAAGACGATCCTCCACATTCCAAACGTGAACGCACGGGAAAGCACCGGGGACAAGCACAAGGAGGTTGACCATATCATCGACGCCCTGGGTGAATGGCAGGAAACCGACTCGGTTACTGGCTTTCATCTGGTGAAAATGCCTGAAGGGCGGATCATCAAGATCGCCGACCTGGTCGAGGATGATCCAGCCAAACGGGACCGTGTAGGGACCGATTCTCATATGGGGACATTTTCGGGGTTTCTCGCGCCGTCGTGATTTTGCCGGTACGGACCCAGAATTTTCCACGCCGCATCGAAGCGACGTTCCGGGCGGGCGGGACCCATCTGGATGGACGGTGCCGCGATCCGCGGCGAACCATGCCGCCGGCCGGTCACACGCCCTGCCCGGAGTCCCCGGGGGCCCGTCGGGCCGCCCGGGTGTTCAGGTGTTCAGGTGTTCAGGTCTCCCCCTCCCGTGCCCTCGACAGGACGGCGCCTTCGGGCACCAGCCCGGTCGTGGCGAACCGCCACAGCGCCACCAGCAGCTTCCCGGGCAGCGCCACGATCCCGCGCTTCCTCGCCCGCCCGTCGCGGGCGCTGACGTATTGCCTGAACCACCCCGACAGCGCACTGTCCGGCTGGTGGTGGAGCCAGCGCCAGGCCATCCGCGCCAGGTGTTTCCGCAGCATCGGGCTGCCGGCCTTGCCGGGCCCCGGTCGTGGTCCACCGCGCCGCCCGGCCACGGCACCGGCGCCAGCCCGGCCATGCCGCCCGGCTGCCGCCGGTTCCGCAGGTCCCGGCAGGACAGCTCGGCCCCCAGCAGAAGCGCGTCGTTCGGGCCGATGCCCTTCAGCCGGCCCGGCACCGCCGCGTGGCGGGCGTGCGCCGGGACCGCCGCCGGCGCGGCTCCGGGCGGCGTATCCGCCGCCCAGTCCCGTCCCGGGTGCGTCGGCCCTCTCCGCACCGGCCGCCTCCGTCACGGCGGCCTGTGCGCCACCGTCCTCCCCGGGGACGTCACGCGCCTCCCGGGCCGGCGGGCCAGCCAGAAACCCTCGTACCCGGCCCCGTGGACCGGCATCACCCGGACGTCCCCGCCGGCGGCGGCCCGCGCCCGCGCCCGCACCGGCTTCGCGGGCAGCCCGTCCACCTCCGTAGCGGCTCCAGCCCGTACAGGCCTGTCCGCGACGCGTCGGACGGATCGCCGACCGCCAGGATCCAGCCCGTGCCGCTCACCTGCAGCGCCGCGTGCACCGTGCTGGCGTTACCCCCGGAGGGTGTGGTCGGACAGGTCATCGCATTCTCCTTCCGGTCGGCAAGGGGTGCCGCCTGTCGGCCCCCTTGCCACCATATGCTGGAACCATCGCATTCACCTGCACCGAATCGCCCCCAGAGGCAAACCCCGGCGCGTCTCATGGCATCTGGCCGGGTGCTTCACCGACCACCGGAACCAGGGCATGGTGGAGCACGGCCTGCGGGGCCCCGTCGCCCGGCGGGTGATGGGGACCGCGCCTGGCCACGGGGACGTGAACGGCCACGGCCGGCCGCGCGACGGCAGCGTCCTGGCGCTGGCGGTGGGCCGCGGCGGCATCACGGGCGCCGACCGGGTCCGGAAGCGCGACCGGGGCCATCCGCTGGCCGGTTCCGGCACGCCGGACCGGCTTGGGCCGGGCACCCCCGGGGCGGCGGCGACCGACCGCTGCAAAAGGATCACCGCCGATCCCCGCGCGACCGACCGGCCGCTTCCGGATCCGTTCGCCGGGGCCCACGCGGAGGCGCCCGGCGGGACCGTCCCCGGCATGGACGCCACCGACGGCCCGCTTCACGGAAGGCGGGAGGGCCGTTTCCTGCACGGCCACCACGGCCATTGCCGCCACCTTCCGCCGTACGTGACCTGCGGCGGCCACGGTGCCTTGCGCAGGGCTCCGCCCGCCGGACGCCGGTCCCGCCGACGGCGCCCCGGAGGAGCCGGAGCGGATCGTGGCCGGCGTCCGGCGGGCGTGGCCGTCCGTCCGGATCGCCGTGCGGGGCGACTCCGGCTTCCGCCGGGACGCCGTCATGGCCTGGTGCGGGGACCGGGGCGTGGACCACGTTTCCGGCCTGGCCCGCAACCCGCGGCCGGAACGGCGGACCGCCCGCCGGATGCGGCGCCCGCGGCACCGGTGCGCGGCCACCGGGGCGCCGTCGGGCGGGTTCCGGTCCTTCCGGCACCGGACGCGCGACAGCCGGAGCCGGGCGCGGCGGGTGGTGGGCAGGGCCGGGGCCCTGCCCGGCCCGCGCGGCGACAGCCCCAGATTCGTGGTCACCAGCCCGCCGGGACCGGAATTCGACGCCCGCGCCCTCCACGGGGACCTCTACCGCGCCCGTGGCGGCATGGAGAACCGCATCAGGGAGCGGCGGACGGAACCGTTCGCCGACCGGACCTCCACGGCGACCATGCGGGCGAACCGGCTCCGGGTGCACCTCTCCGCCTTCGCCGGAGTCATCACGCCGCGGCCGCGCACGGTCGGCCTGGCGGGCACGGCGCCGGCGCGCGCCGGGTTCGGCACGGTCCGGGCCATGCTTCCCGGGATCGCCTGCAGGGTCACCGTCAGCGTCCGCCGCGTCCGCCGCGTCCGCCTGCCGCTGTCCTCCGTGCATCCCTACAGGGAGGTGTTCCGGCGGGCCGCCGCCGCGCCGCGCGCCGCCACCCCGACCGCCGCCACCCCGACCGCGGCCGCCCCGGCCTCCGCCCGCGCCTCGCCCTAGCCGCGGCGCCTCCCCGCATCGCCGGAAAAGGGTGCCGGGAGGCCGGCCGCCGGACAGCCGCGTCCGCGGGTCCGCCGGACCGCGCCGCCGCCGTGGACGTTCGCCCCATGTTCCCGTCGCCGGCACCCCGTCCGGCCTCCGGGCGACCCTCAGGCGCCGGGATTCGCGCGGAGTCCACCGGATCGCCCCGGAAACCGCGCCGCCGGAAGCCGTCGGACAGGAAAAGTCGCATACGGTGAGATATCCAGGTTAGGCTGAGAGGAACGGAAAACCGTCATAAGGATCGGGATTCCTTGATGCACCGATAGACCGTCGCGGGATGGACATCGAAGGTCCTGGCGATTGAGGAGATCGGCCGTCCGGCCTTGACGAGTTCGTGAACAATCTCTTTCTGGTCGTCCCGGAGCTTCGCGGGCCGCCCGAACGCGACCCCGCGGGCCAGGGCGGCCTTCCACAAGACCTGTCGGTGAGCGCCGCGCCGTTGACCGCGCGCGATCCGGGGCCTAGGGTGGGCGGATGACCGACACACCCGACGCCCGCGGGCTGGAGAGGCGGCCGGCGCTCGTACAGAAGGATATGGAGATCATGAAGGCCGATCTTGCCGCAACGCTGGAAGGGTTTCGCGCGGATATAGCCAAGGGGCGCGAAGACGCGGCGAAACGCGACAAGGAGAACCAGCGCTGGGTCGTCGGTTTCGGCATCGCCCAGATGGTCCTCACCATCAGCGTTCTGGGCGCGGGCTTCGCGTTTCTTGCCGTCCTGATCGGACTGCCCGACTGATCCCCTTCCCAATCTCCAGTCGGTCTTGAACCCCTTCAGGACCGCTCAGTGATGGGGCGGGACCGGGATCGTCGCAGGGAAAAAGGGAGGAGAGCCGTGAAACGTCTGTACTGCATCGGGGGGCATTGGGATTATGGTCCTGGTTGCGGGGAGCCGTCAGTGGAGCCGATGCTTCGGATGGTTCATGCCCGCGGAGGCTGGCCATACCTCCGGCGCAACTGCGCGACGGTTTCCGAGGTGTGAGCGCTGCGCCAATGGGTCAATTCCCTACATCGCCTCGCGTGGAGAGCCCGGGGCGAGGAAAACGGGCGCTATGCCATATTCGAAACCAATGGCTACCGACCTACTCACCCGGAATTGGGCGATACATATTACTGGCTCAGGCCGGATGACGTACTAAGCGAACTGGAACAGCTTGGATACATCCCGCCCTTTGAGTACCGGCACATATTCGGCGAAGACGGCAATGCGACGTTTCGCGAACTCGGCAGTCGCGCACGCACTGATAGATGGTTGCGGGAACGGCGGGATTTGCGGCGAGCGAGGGATCTCCGAAGTTGACTTCCGGCAGACCATTCGCGCCGAAGCCAACAAGATTGAATCCTGCAACGCCTTTCTGGACTGGATCAGCTTCGGTGGCAGCGTCATCAAGAGCGGTGATCCCGTCGAACAGAACAGGCAGGTCAAGTGCATGAACCTCGTGGCCAACGCGATCATGCTCCACAACGTGGCCGATCTGAAGAACATCCCCGAAAACCTGGCCGCAGACGGATATCCAGTCACACAGCGGCACGTCGCCTGCCCCAGCCTACAGGTAGGAAAGGTGGCATCTGGTAGAACGGATCAACTGCGACGTTCGCAGGTAAAATCGTTTTTCCAGTAGTGCCCCTTACCAACCGGATCGATGGAAAAACGATGTTGCGAACTGTCCGCCCAAGCCCACATTCTCCTCACCGGCGAATACCGGTGGAGGAAACGATGGCTTCAAGGGCTTAGCGTACGTTTTCGCCCTCTACCGGAATCGACCCGTGTCTGGCGCCGCCAGAGACGGTCTCAGTCCTCCAGGCCCTGGCCAGCGCCTGAAAATCCGTCTCCCAGGCCGAAGCGGTGGTTCCTTGTCAAGAAAAACTAGCGTGGGATGGCCCTGGGGCGCCGTGCTTGACCTGGGTGGCGGGAGCGTCTAGGTTCGGGGCATGGGCGACGCGCCGGACATCCACGCGCTTTCGGAGCGCCTCGCCATTCTGGAGGAGCGCATGAAGACGATGCAGGCCGAATACGAAGGCGGGCTGGACCGGCTGCGGGCCGACATGGCCACGCATCGCGAGGACGCGGCGAGGCGCGAGACCCGCATACTGCTCTGGGTCGCCGGAATGATTGGCCTCGCCGTCGCCGTCCTCGGCTTCGGGCTGGCTTTTCTGGGATTCCTGATCGCCCCGCCCGGCTGACGCAGGCCGTCGGCCCGTCATGAGGCACTTTACCGAAAGGGGGCTGGATTCCCCGAAGGCCGTGCCCGTTGTGTAGTAAATGACCCCCGTTCCACAGTGAAGTGCAACACCCTATGTGGGTGAGGCCTGGCTGAGGCGGCACATGATGCTGCGAATCGGCCGGATGGCGGCGACAGTCCCTGTGATGAAGCAAGGAGACTGTCATGCCCGAGGGCCAGCGCCACCTGACCCACCCCGAGAGATGCCAGATCCACGCCCTGATGAAAAGCGGGCTTTCCAGCCCGGCGATCGCCCGCCAGCCGGGATGTGACCGCACGACGGTCTGGCGCGAGGTGCGCCGGAACCCGGGAAAGCGCGCCTGCCGGCACGCCCAGGCGCAGCGGCTGGCCGAGGGGCGGCGCAGCGCCGCCCCGTCGGTGCCCAGCAGGATGACGCCGGAGCCGGTGGCGCTGGTGGAGGGGCGGCTGGTGCGGGGCTGGAGCCCGGCGCGGGTCGCCGGGCGCCTCCGGAAGGAGGGCCATCCGGTGGCGGGGCGCCAGTGGACATGCCGGCACGTCCACGCCGACCGCAGGGCGGGCGGCCGGCTCTGGCGGCACCTGCGGTGCCGTGGAAAGAGGCCGAACCGCAGGGGCGGGGCCCACGCGGGCCGGGGCCACATCCCGGGCCGGGTGGACATCTCGGAGCGCCCGGCGCTGGTGGAGGCGAAGGAGCGGACCGGCGACTGGGAGGCCGACACGATCGTGGGCGCGGGCCACAATCGCATTCGCGGATCCGTGCGCCAGCGTGACCGGCCCGTCCTCCCGCCAGAGCCTCCCGCGTCCCGATGGATGCCGGGTCCGGGAACCGGACCGTCACGGGCACGGGAGCGGGAGACCATGACCGCCGCAGGCGCCGGAATGGACGTGCGCGGGAAGACGCCGGACATCCACCCGACGGGCGGGACGGGACCGCCACCAGCGACACCGACGGCCTGCGCAGGGCCGCCCGCCTCCCGGGGAGGGTGGCGCGGGGCGGGCCGTCATGGAGGCCACGGGGCGGATGCACCGGGCCCTCCTGCAGTCCCTGCACGACCGGGGCTTCCGGGCCGTCACCGTCAACCCGCGCCAGTGCCGGGACCTCCCCCGGCCCGGCGGCGCGCCGGGGAGGACCGACAGGGCCGGCGCGGGGGTGCCCGCGGCCCCCGGCGCCGCGTTCCCGGACATGGCGCCCGCGGCGCCGGCGGGCGTGACCGCCGGCAGGCTCCGCGGCATGCCGGGGCTTCGGGAGGCCCCCGTCGACCGGCGCACCGGGCCGAGGCGGTTCCCGCCGGGGTCGGAGAGCCGGAGCCGGAAGGGCCGGTCACGGGGGTGCTGGAGGAACCGGCCGCCGCCGTCAGCGGGTATGACCGGCGGACCGGGGAGCCGGTCAGGGACCCGGAGGGCCTCTTATGAGCCCCCCTCCTGTCAAGCGCTTTCTTCATGACGCGTCACATCGGTCGATTTCCTCTCGGGGGCGGCACCGTTGCCGGCCCGGGGAACGCTCCGAGCGGAACGTCGCGGGTGGGGGGAGCGCCTGACGGCGCACCCAGGCTCCTGTCCGGTTCGGCCGTCCGGCGGCACCGGCCCCGTGACCATGGTGCCCGATTCGGGCCTGTGCGACGTTCCGGGCGGGCGGGACCCATCCGGACGGACGGTGCCGCGTTCCGCGGCGAACCATGCCCTCCGCCGGTCACACGCCCTCGCCCGGGTTCCCCGGAGGCCCCGTCGGGCCGCCCGGGTGTTCGGTGTTCGCCTCCCCCTACGCCGGCGCCTTCGACAGGACGGCACCCCCGTGCGCCAGCCCCGTGGTGGCGAACCGCACCGGCGCCACCAGAAGCTTCCCGGGCAGCGCCACGATCCCGCGCTTGCGCGCCCGCCCGTCGCGGGCGCTCACGTACTCCCTGAACCACCCCGACAGCGCACTGTCCGGCTGGTGCCGCAGCCAGCGCCAGGCCATCTGCACCAGGTGTTTCCGCAGCATTGGGCTGCCGGCCTTGCCGGGCCCCGGGCGTGGTCCACCGCGCCGCCCGCCCACGGCACCGGCGCCAGCCGGGTGCAGTTCAGATTTTTTGATGCATGCTCACGCTGCACCATTTTCACTCCCGTTTGGTTGGTTCTAATGGCAATTTCCGGTCGACTCCGTCAGTTCGAGCCGGTTCGGCAAGCCGATTGTCAAAAAAACTGAACTACACCCGCGCCAGCCCGGCGAGACTGGCCAGCCAGCGCCGGTTGCGCAGGTCGCGGCAGGACAGTTCCGCGCCCAGCAGCAGCGCGTCGTTCGGGCCGATGCCCTTCAGCCGGCCCGGCACCGCCGCGTGGCGGGCATGCGCCGGTGCCGTGGGCGCGGGTGTGGCGGCCTCCTCCGCGGGACCTTCACGCGCCTCGCGTGCCGCAGCCTCCCGCGCCGATCTCAGCGCCGCCGCCCTGTCCGCCTCGACCGTCCGCAGCTCCGCGACCACCAGCTCCAGCCGGCCGGGGATGCCGTGGATCTCCGCCAGGAGCCCCGGCGGCAGCCCCGCGCCGCAGGCGGTCCGCAGCCCGGCGAGCCGCGCCCGGTATCCCTTACGCGCCGGATCCCCGGGCGGAATGCCGTGCAGCCTCAGGAGCCCCGCGACCGCGCCCGCCACAGCTTTCGCAGAAGCCCGTCCACGTCGTGCGGCTCCAGCCCGTGGAGGCCCGCCCTCGAGGCGTCGGACGGGTCTCCGACCGCCAGGATCCAACTGCGGCCGCTCACTTCCAGCGCCGCGTACACCGTGCTGACGTCCCCGCCGAAGGGGGTGCTTGAATCAATCATCATTCTCTCCTTTCGATCGGCAAGGGGTGCCGCCTGTCGGCCCCCTTGCCACCAGATGTTGAAGCCACCACATTCCATTGCACCGAATCACCCGCAAAGGCAAACGACGGTGCGCCTCATGGCATCTGGAGGAACCGGCCGCCGCCGTCAGCGGGTATGACCGGCGGACCGGGGAACCCGGCAGGGGCTCGGAGAGCCTGGCGGAGAGCCACCGCATCCTGGCCCCGGTGCCGGGTATCGGCCCGGTCACGGCGGCGTCCCCGTCGCCTGGACGGGCGGGCCGGGCGCCATCGGCAACCGCCAGGCCGCGGCGCCGGGCGGCGTGGCGCCGATCGCCCGCGACAGCGGGACGCTCAGGGGCGGGCGCCACGTCACCGGAGGACGGCGGCGGCCCGGGGATGTGCCTCGCATGGCGGCGATGGCGGCCTGCATGTCCGGCCCGGAGATGAAGGCGCTGTACGGGCGGCTCCGGGAAAGGGCAAGGCACCCGGGGCCGCCGTGACCGCGGTCATGGGCGGGCCGGGCGTGACCGCGAACGTCCTCCCGCGCGACCGGCGCATGTGGGAGGACAGGTCGGCGCCCGCCGCCGGCTGACGCCCGGCGCCGGCCGGCCCGCCCGCGCCTGCCCGCACGGCGCCCGCCGGTGGAAAGCGGTGCGCGGAACCCGGATCCGGAGGCCCGCAGACCGAAGGAAAAGCCCGGATCCGGGCTTGAACCGAAACATGGATGCTGGTGCATCCGGTGACGGGATTCCAGGCCGCATCCGTCCACTCGATCGCGGATGTCTGTACCACTCCCTGCCCCGTTTTTTCACATCGTAGCACGGCAGGCGTCCGCGGGTCGCCGCCAGGCGTCAACACATCACGACCGGCCCCGGGTCAGGCGGGACGCGTGAGGGTGGTGGAGTTTGTATTGGACAAGACAATGCACCGCGGACGACCGGGTGCCGCCCGCGGTGGCACGCGTCGTCGTCGGGATCGAGACGGTCACTCGCCGAGGCCGGTGTCGCCGGGGTCGAGCGGGTTGCTGAGAAGGGAGCCGTCACCCCATTGCCGCACGTCCGGTGACTGGGTGTTCGACAGATCGAGCGTGCCGAGCAGGTCGTTGACGCGCGGCTGGCGCGGATGTGAACCATTCAGGCCGCACTCGCCCGTGCGATCCGTTCGAACGGAGATCTGTTTCCATGTTCCGCAGTCTACCTTGCCGTTGCCGGTGACCAGGGCATCGATAACTTTGGCATTGCCGTAAACCCGCGCGTTGTTGTAGACAAAGGCGCCATAATTCCTGGCATCGATCCGCACATTTCCCGACACTTCCGGAGAATCGCAGATCCGCGCTCTCGGCCCGACATGAACCGAGTCAGCAACCGTTGCTGTCTCTTCGACCCAGCCGCCGCCGTTCGGGTGATGCGCACCGGAATGACCAGCGACCGCAAGGCACCACGCGCCCGCCTGGCCGGCCATTGCGATCGCCACCAGCCCGGCGGCCAGGATTGTCAGACAGCGCAGGATAAGTCCTCCGTTGCGTGTTGCCAGTGACAGACCGGCCGACGCGGCCCCGGATCGGGGGGTGATGCGCACCCAGCGGGCCTTGATCGCGGGGGGGGGGGGGGGGGGTCACCCGGGTCCATCTGTCATCACCGTCCGTTAATCCCTAGGCCGCCCCCGGTCAACCGGCCGCGGCGCCCAGGGGCAACGTCCACCCCGCCACCATCGATCGGCCGATCACCGAATCGCCGTCCTCATGCCGGGGTGCCGGCCCTCGATCCGGTCCGGGAGGTCCGGAAGTCCGGCCTCAGGGTCCGTCCCGTATCCGGCTGCCGTCACGCCGTCCACGCCCACCGCCCCGTCCCTGCGGGTGAGGCGCCGGGCCATGGGCATCCACCCAGGGTCGATGTGGTGACGCGGTGCGGTGGACACCAGGTCCGGGCAGGCTCCCGCCCGTCCGGCTATCCGCTCCCGTTTCGCTGGCACGTTGGCAAGGCTCCGCGTCCTCACGTGTTTCCCCCCTTCGGTCCCGTCCATGCGACGCGCCCGTGCCCGGGGGACGGTACCGCGACCGCAGGAAGCCGGACGGCCCGGACACCGCCATCGCGCGCCCCGGCGTGACCCCGGCCCTCCGGCAAGTCCCGCCGCCGGCCTCCAGGGACGGCCCGTGGCCGCCCGGCGCCCCGGACGCGTCCTTCAGGACCGGACGGGCAAGGCGGAGGACCATGTCGCGGAACGCGGCCCCGGCCCCGGCGGGCCGTCCCGGCAAAGGGCCGCGGTGTCCGCCGCCAGGCCGGCCCCGGCGGCCCGCCCGGCCAGGGCCACGCCCGCCCGCGCCAGGCCCTCCGCCGCCGCCGTGACGGCTTCGCCTCCGCCGCAGATGCTGGCAACCGGGGATTCGGGATGCAGGCTTTCCATCGGAGTGCTCCTTTCCGCCCCCGTCCAGAGGCGTTTGAAGGTTTTCGCCAGGAGCACCCTGCCACACCCCGGATCCAGGCCCGGGAACGGCGGCGGACACGGCGGCCGTGGAAAAATCCCGGTCCGCGCCCCGGATTTTCGCGGAATCGGCCGGATCAGGGGCGATCACCGGATCCGGCTTGGGAAAAATCGCTTGATTTCAGATGGCTGGAAAAAGCGCAGTTCGCCATAGCGAAATCGCTCCCCGCGGGAAGCCATGGGAAGCCCTCTCGTTGCCCTCGGAGCATCACGGCAAGATCGTGCCCTGTGGTCCGATCGCAAGGACAGGGCGGTGGCGTGGGGAGGCCGATGGCCCCACAGCGCGTCCGCGGGTGCGGGCCGATTGGGGTTGGGTGCAGGATCCCACCGCAAGGGACCTCACCACACGCCCGCAGCACCCCTCGGCGGGCGCCTCCGGCCCTGGCCGGGGGCGGGCAGATTCCGGGCCAGTCCGACCCGCAAGACGCCCCCGGTATCCGTTATGAGAAGGCGGGTTCTCGATATGGATAATCGGGGCATGTCCTGAACCCCTCTCTCAAGGCGGGGTTTTCCAAGATCTATGGCTGGACCAGCGGATCCGATGGCATCCGGCACGCTTTGATGGACGGTGCCCATCAACCCACGGGGGCCGAGGCCCGGGTCATGCTGGTGATGTGCTCGGCGTATGTGAACTACCTGCAGTCCCTGCGGGGGTCAGGGTCGGGGTGACGGGGATTGGCACGGAGGAGGCACAAGACATGCCAAAACAAAAAAGGATTATTGATGCAAGGGCTGACAACCACGGCAATATCACCGCGGTCAAGTTTGCCGGCAACTCAAGATTCACAGACATGGATCGGGCTATAAAGATGGCTGATGAGGGTAGAATATCGAACGCTCACGTCGTCCACCGAAAAGGCGCAAAGCCCCATCTGCGTGGCAATCCAAACAGTTCAATCAGAGACAATCTGGACCACATTGCGGGCGATGACTGGATTGCCGGACAACAGCCCTCGATATGACAGAGCATATCGAGTCTTCGTGGAGAAGAACTCATGCCTTATTGGGTCAAGGCTTCTTCTGCTCTTCCATGAAGCGGGTGAAGACCCTGTGCATCAACCACTGGTTCCTGACTAGGACAAGGATCATCAGCAGGATGGACCCAATCCAGAAGGCCGACCAAACGGACTGCCACATGCCATGGCTCCCCAGGAAAATCCCGATCAGGGAGACAAAAGCAGCAAACAGGCCAGCACAAACACAGTCAGCCAGATAGTTCAGGATGTCCTTGTAGTATCCAGACGTGGCCGCAAATCTCAGCACCTTTGAACCGCTCATGCTCAGGAGCACGCTGCGCTGGGTTTCCGTGAATCCTGCAACGATCAGCCCAAGCGCCATTGTGGCAGTGGCCATATGCTCCGGGCTGGGGATGTGATCCAGATACACGCTCGCCAGACCGCCGGCCACAACGGCCACAACAAGCGGCCACAGACGCTCGCCGCTACGCGACATTGTTGCAATAATCGGCATGGATGTCGCGCAAGGCCGCCCACCTGTCATCGATCGGGACCTTCCGGGACTCTGGATCAACCCCCAGTACGTGCTCGCGCCGTTCCCGGTGCTGCAACAGGTCGATGACTTCAAGGGGATCGCCGTCATTTTCCCCGGCACTCACTTGCATTTTCTTGACAGCATCACCGTCGCGCCCGATGCGGTCGAAAAGGGCACGCACGCACTCGGGCAACAAACTGCCCGGGCGGGCGGGGCCAACATTCACCGATATGTCCACAACTCCCGCTCCCAATTCTTCACTGAAGGCCGCATTGGCACCCAGTCCAGCTTGCCGATCCAACTCGCCAACCTGACCAAGGGCAACACGCATCTCAAGCTTCCGAAACTGGCGGCATCGTCGTGCCCGTGCAGCGGCATCAGGACCAGGCACCGGGATCATGTCATAGGCCGCACTGCGTCCGACAAAGCCTGCAGAATACCGTGCCGTTGCGCCTGCCGCCATGCCACCCTGTCCCGCCTCCAAAAACAGGTAGTGCCTCTGGGCATCATACAGCATTGCTGTTTCATTACCATGGAATTCGTCATCTTCAAGTTCAAAAGATCTTGATTCCTCACCACTTTTTATTCGTCCGGGCCCGTAATAGGTGAGTGTCGTGAAATTCATCAGGGTGTTGTCGCCCTCCTGGCTGATGGCTTCCAGGCGCCGATCTTTTGGCTTGATGTGTCTTTCACGCTGGGCCAGGGGCAATCGCGCGACCTCGGCAATGGCATCCGCAAAGGCCGGTTGACACTGCGCGCCTTGCAGGGCATTGTGTCCCTGCGACCGTGATCCGCACCGGCCCACAACCTCAGCGGAGGTGCTTTCCTGGCGCCATTCCTGCAAAAGGCAGATGCGTGAATGGGCGGAGGGAAACGGTGTCTTCGTTTCCCTGGACGACCACTACGACGCCATCACTTTCCGTGACCCGTCACGACCCGGATATCCGCTCGCCCCGCCCCGCAGGGCCGAAGAGCTTGACCTGAGCGGAAGGCCAATGGTGTGAGCAGCCTCGATCCCCCGTTAGGCGGATCATACGGGATGGCGGACTACGTGTGACGGCCCGGGACCATGGCGGATTTCGGCTCGGATTATCTGAGGCTTTGACCGGCGTTCCGCTCTAATTGCCTGAGAACGAACTCGGACTGTCCGCGGCCATCTCTGGAACCTTTGTTGGGATAGGCCCGACAGGCCGCAAACGGCGCGGGGCAGGCCCGGGCGTCCCCTCCCGGAACCTGCCCTTTCACATGACCGCCGCCTGCGTTACCCTGGGCTCCAATACCTACCGGCGGAGCCGGTCCAGGGAGGGATTGCGGTGTCCGGAACAGAAACCGTTTTCGAGGTCAGCGAGGACGGGCTGGACGGTGGTTACTCGGCCAGCGCGGTGGGTCCCGGCATCCACACGCAGGGCGACACCATGGATGACATCCGCCGGAACGTCAGGGAAGCGGTGGACTGTCACTTCGATGACAGCATGGTTCACCCGCGCCTGATCCGCCTGCACTTCGTGCGCGACGAGGTCCTGGCGGCGTGAGGCTCCCCCGTGACGGATGCCTTTCGCCGTGCGGGCGCGACCCATTGGAGGGACATAACCGATGACACGTTACGGAACGCTCGCCGCGGCTCTCGCGGTGATGACGGCTCTCGCGGCATGCGGCGGCGGTGGGGAAGGTAATCCCGGCGCTCCCGTCAATGGCGGAAACCCCGACGGACGGCCGCACGGGTCGGAGCCCGAACGGGAGGTGACCACCCCCGCACGGTATTACGAGATGTGCAGCTCCTATCTGAACGGCAACCGCACGCCCGCCGAATGCGAGAACCTGCCGCCCGCCCTGCGGGACCGCTGGAACGACTGCATCGACCTGCTCCGGACGATGCACGCCGCCGCCGGACACACCCGCTCAGACTTCTTCGTCCTGCACTACCTGTTCCTGGCCAGCCAGTATGCCGCCGTCAAAGCCCACTACGATGAAGCGGCCATCGATTCTCTTGCTTTGACGGGGGCGCCAGTCGCGCTGCCGGTTGACCGCGCCCGACAGGCCTTCATAGGATCGCTCGACGATTATTTCGATGCCGGGGACCAGCCGTCCAAACATGCCGCCATCGCGTTTTTTGGAGACGACACCTGTCTCGATCCGGTGGTGACTGACCCTTGAATGACCGCCAGGCCTCCCCTGGCAATCATGTCCCCCGCGCCCTGCGACGCACCAACTTGGAGAAAGGCTAAACAGCGCCATGGAAGATGCCCGTGCTCGACATGGAGTGCGGGTGTTCAGCATGAGTCCGCGAGCCAGGCGCCGAGCGTCTTGCCCCGGAGCCTCAGCGCCTCGGCGGTTCGCTCCCGCGCGGACGTCGCCTTACTGTCGTCCGCTTCGTCGGGCGGGCTGTCGGCGGTGTCGGAGACCTCGTCGATGTCGCGGCCCCTGAAATGGCGCCGCTGGGCGAGATGGTAGATGGCGCGGCCGGTCTCATGGGGAGAGAGCGTCTCGCCCTCGAACGCGCGCTTCCGGAGATCGTAGGGACCGCGCCTCATTATCCGGTCCCAGTCCGGCCAGTCGCGCGGTGGCAGCAGTCCGGCATCGAGCAGTCGGTCGCCGAGCAGGCGCCGGCGTTCCCGCCTGCGGCGCAGCTGGCGGCGGCGGAGGCGCGCCTGCCGCCGTCCCTGATTCAGCGGCACGCCCTTCGGATCGCGCGCCTCGGGGAAGATCCGCACGCCGAGGCGGTGGATTTTTCCCGTGGCGGGTTCGGGATCGTGCTCGATCACGGCGAACCCGACCGAGGTCGTGCCAATGTCGAAACCGAATATGAGCGGCATGGACGTCACGTTTCCTGTTGCGGTCTTAATTCCGTATGATAGTGTCGGCCCCGTAGCAAATCGATCCTTCGTGCGGGCTCGGTGTCCCAGGATCACCCACCGGCATGAAAAGCCTCCGTTTCGGAACGGAGGCTTTCTCAGGACCATTTTATTTTCGGGTTCCGGCGCCTGACGTGACGGCAGGCGGGCGTGTCCGGGCGGTTCGAGCCACCGTCGCACCGGTTGTGACGATGTTCGCTTGCCTTCCTGAGCTTTCCGAACACGGTTTTCGGCGTGTCCGGGCACGGTTGTCCCGCCGCGCCGTCTGGCGGCGCGTTCCGCGTGCCCCTCACGCGTCCGGGACCGGAGGATCATGTGCCGGGCGGACCCGGGATCAGGCCGGGGGCCTCCCGGGCGCGGGCGGACTGGTGCCGGTTGGCCTCGGGCATGTGGCCGAAGCGACCGTCGCATCGCACGATGGCGATGGCGGCGTTGGTCAGGCGGGAGAGGTTGCGCGGCGGGTTGCGGACGTGCGCCCTGCACCGGTCCCCGTCACAGGTGAAGTCGCGTAGGTGGTGCACGCGGTTCCCGATGGTCCAGTGGTTGCGCACCAGCCCGGCAGGCGCCTCCGGCCCGGCGCGTTCGGGGCCCAGCGAGGTGAGGCACAGGGTCACCTCAAGGCTGCGCCCGCCGGTCCTGGGGACCTCGCGCCCGCGCCCGGCGCGGATGGCCTGGCGGCGCCCGTGAAGCGCGGACTGGCCGTCCCATTCGGCGCCGGTGAGGTCGACGGTGGCGCAGCGGCGGCGCCCGGGGCGTCCGTGGCCCCTGGCGGCGGTCTCGTGCGAGGGCGCGCCGGTGAGGTCGATCGCCCTGGGATCGTCGTGGATGGTCTCCCGGCTGTCCCTGACCGCCGTGACGGGGTGGTCGGCGCGGCGTCCGGGAAGGCTGCGCGCGGTCCCGTGCCGGGCGCGCGTCGCGTCCACGGTGACGACGCGTCCGGTCACGTCGAGGCTGCCGGAGAGCGCCCGGACCGCGGGGATCCCGTTGCTTTTGTCCTCCACCCCGACCTGCCGCAGCACCAGGCCGGTTCCGTGCCCGCCCGCCGCGACCGTCATCCGCCGCCCGTCCTCCGTCTGCCGCGAGGCGCCGCGGATGTCCTTGCCGTCCATGGCGGGCGGCGTACCGGCGCCGGCCCTCTGGGCGGTCCACCGGCCGATGGCCTCGTCCAGCGTGTCGGGCGGCAGGTCGGCCAGGATGTTGTGGAAAGTCGTGACCGGGGGCGCGGTGTGGCGCTGCCTGCCCGGGCTGAAGAACGCTCCCGCCGCCTTGAGCCGCTCCTGCGGGAGCAGGGCGGCGAACCGGGCGAAGGCGGTGACGCCGCGGCAGGCGGCGGGCCGGGCCGCGACGGCGATCGTCAGCACGGTCTCCAGAGGATACCGCTTTCCCCGGGCCTTGCGGAACTCGGGCACCTCGCCCAGGCATTCGAACAGGCTGCGCAGCCGGGGCGCGGCCATCGGCGCCGCGTCACCGTGCCGCTGAGCGTTCCACGCGTCCGGGATCCCGTCCCGGCCCGTCGCCCCGGCGGCGGCGTCGGCGGGCCCGTACATGAGGATCTCCCCGGGCTGGCCGTGATGGTGCAGGCGCGCCGTTCCGCCGGACCCGCGCGCGAAGCCGCGCGTCAGCCCCAGCGCGCGCCAGTCCGACGCGCGCTGGCAGGCGCCCGTGAACCGCGGGACGTCGACGGACGTCTCCGCGGGCAGGGCCGGATGGCCGTGCGCGGCCCCGGTGTCGGCGGACAGCCGGCGCAGGACCGGTCCCGGCACGCGGGACGCCAGGTCCGGCACCCGTCGGGGCGTGAGGATGACGAAACGGGAGTTGTTGCGGACCAGGTGCAGGCGCCGGAACTTCCGCGCCCGCGACCACCCGATCCAGCGGTCGCGCGCGCCCGGCCTGGACGCGCCCGGCTGCCAGCCGCCCGGCGCCAGCCAGGTCCCGCCGTGCAGCGCGACATGTCGCAGGCCCTTGCCGACGATGCCGTGGAACCGCAGGTAGTGACGCTCCCCGGCCAGACGGTCCCGGAGCCGGTGCTCGCGCGCCCCGTGCGTCGGGCGCACCGTGACCGCGCGCAGGTCAATGGACGAATCCGGCGTCGCGGGAATCACCATGGCCCGACATTGCCACATCCAATATCAAATGGCCAGAGTCTGGATCGCCGGATCACCGTGCCGCCAGCGGCGGACTAAAAAATCGCCCTGGAGGCTTTCTGGCCTCATCAGGGTTTCGCTGAGAATCGTGTAAAACTGCACGCTCATCTGGTCTAAGTGTAGCGACCTGAAAACACAAACGACCCGAAGCTGCATATATGTTTGCAGGTCGCTACAGCTACAGCTATTCTGCACTCATCTGTAGTCGACCCGGGATCCCCGCTCCCTGGCCGATTCGATGCGCGGGGGTCGCGCCGTTTTGCGCACGGCGGCTCCGGAGCGCCAGTCAAAATCCCCAGACGGGATGACGTGACTCCGCCCGGGCGGTGACGCCTGTTTTCCGGTCATGCCGGGACTATGGGCCATGCATGAGCTGGCTCTTCTTTCAGGACGAAAGCGGACAGGATCACAGAAACGCGCCCTTGGAGGTGCGCGGTGGGGTGGCCCTGCATTCGAGCAGGGTCTGGAGTTTCGTGAAATCCCTGCAAAAGGCCGGGGAACGCTGCTTTGGCATCAGGCTGGGCGAGGTTGGCAGCGAAATCAAGGGAAGCAAGCTTCTTGAGAGAAAGAGATTTGACTGGGCCGGCCAGGAGGCGGCTTTGGATGACGCGTCGCGCAGGAAGGGCGCCCGCCGCTTTCTGACCAAATCGCAACAGCGCGAAAGCCCCGGCAGGCGTGACTTCACCGCTTTTGGCCAGGCATCGAAAAAAAGGGGCCAAAATCAGGGAATCGGACGTTCCCGGGGCAGCCTGACGACCAGGACCGTCGCCGTCGTGGACGCGCTTGGCTACCTGGTCCGCTTCAGGATCCCTGCCGCCCGGGCGCATGACCTTCAGGGGGTGCCGGGGCTTCCGGGCGGGCTGGAGTTCGGGGCCTTCTTCGGCGACAGGGCGTCCGGTGCCGACTGGCTGCTGGACGACCTGGACGGGCGCGTGACCGGGAGATGTACGGGTGGCGGCACATGGTGGACAGTTTCCTCCCGAAGCCCGGGGAGTTCCGGGCGATCGCGGCGCGGTACGACAGGACCGCCGCGGGCTTCGCGGCGGGGATTCACCTCGTCGCCGGCGTGGTGGCCGCGTTATGAGTGTCAACAGGCCCTAGTGGGAATTGCCGCTGAGATATCCGGCCAGGTGTGTAACCGAATTGACATCGCCCCCCATAATCCCAAGTATGTCGGAACGAACCCAGAGGAGTCGGCCATGGGCGAGCCGTCATCGGGAAGACAAGGTGACCCGACAGACCGCTATCCACGGGATATGATCGGTTACGGGCGCATACCGCCCAACCCGAAATGGCCTGGCGATGCCAGGCTCGCCGTGCAGTTCGTCATCAATTACGAGGAAGGCGGCGAGAACTGCGTCCTTCACGGTGACGGAGCATCCGAAGCGTTCCTGTCCGAAATCGTCGGTGCCGCGCCGTGGGAGGGGCAGCGCCACTGGAACATGGAATCCATCTACGAATACGGTGCGCGTGCCGGATTCTGGCGCCTTCATCGACTGTTCACGGATGCCGGTATCCCGGTCACGGTCTATGGCGTCGCCACGGCACTAGCGCGCGGCCCTGAACAGGTCAGGGCCATGCAGTCGGCGGGCTGGGAAATAGCGAGCCACGGGCTGAAATGGATCGAATACCGCAACTTCGAGCAACACGAGGAAATCCGTCATATCACCGATGCGATCCAGCTCCACACGGAGGTCACCGGGGAAAGGCCCCGCGGCTGGTATACCGGCAGGTGTTCCATGAACACCGTTCGGCTTGTCGCGAGAGAGGGCATGGACTACATCGCGGATTCATACGCCGATGACCTCCCATACTGGATCCGCGCGGGCGACCGTGACCAGCTCATTGTGCCCTACACTCTTGACTGCAACGACATGCGGTTCGCTACCGCACAGGGGTTT
The DNA here is from genome assembly GCA_965221405.1 of Paracoccaceae bacterium. Lineage (GTDB taxonomy): Bacteria > Pseudomonadota > Alphaproteobacteria > Rhodobacterales > Rhodobacteraceae > JAPOUP01. The sequence continues at coordinate 987,960 of CBDCSE010000002.1, forward strand.
AACGCAGGCGACCAGTTTGAACGCTACCTGAAAGACAGTTTTGACGTGCTTTATTGCGAAGGATGTTCGGGAAGACCCGGAATGCTTTCGGTCGGACTGCACTGCAGGCTTGTCGGTCGTCCCGGCAGAGCGCGGGCGCTCCAGAGGTTCATCGAGTATGCCATGGGCCATGAGAACGTCTGGTTTCCGCGCCGGATCGACATAGCGACGCATTGGGCAAAAATCCACCCGCCCGAGCCGCGCGTGCGCCCCAGCGAACTGGACCGCGAGGAATTCGTCGCCTCCTTTGGCGGCGTTTTCGAGCGATCGCCCTGGATCGTTGAACGTGCCTACGATCTTGAACTCGGCCCCGCCCACGACACCGCCGCAGGACTGCACAACGCACTTTGCCGGGTTTTCCGCCGCGCAAACCGTGACGAGTGCCTCGAAGTGCTCTTGAGCCATCCGGATTTGGCGGGAAAACTCGCAGTGGCGCAACGGCTTACGGATGAAAGTGCCCGGGAACAGGCAGGAGCGGGACTTGACGCGCTGACCGATCGGGAACGGGCGGAGTTCACGGAACTCAACACCGCATATACCGGAAAACACGGATTTCCCTTCATCATCGCCGTTAGGGACCACAATAAGGCGCAGATTCTGGCGAAACTCACCGCACGCACCGAAAATCAAACCGACATCGAATTCACGGAAGCATGCCGTCAGGTCGAGCGAATCGCCGAACTCCGCCTGCAGGACCTGTTGCCGTGAGATACGCTTTTCCGCCCGGAGGCCTTCCCGATCAGGACTGCGACCCCGCGGGCGTGGCCATCTTTACCGAAGCATACGCGGTCCTACCAGCCGTGACCCAAAGGGATATCGTCACAAGCCTCTTGCCCGGATGGCATGGCTCACGCGCCTGGGTACTGGCCAGACCTCTGTCAGGCTTTGCCGAGACGTTCGCGCAGTACGCCGTTGAGGTTGCGCCAGGTGGCGGCAGCTCTAGCCCGGAGCCCGAGGCAGGAGCCGAAGCGGTGCTGTTTGTCGCACGGGGCCATTCCCGGATCCGGATCGACGGCATTCCACATGAACTGGGTGCCGGAGGCTATGCCTACGTCTCTCCGAATACCGACTGGACGCTCCAGAATCCAGGCCCCGGCGATCTGCAGCTTCACTGGATCCGAAAGATATACCGGCATGCCAACGACATCCCGCCCCCAAGATCCTTTGTTACGTCAGACCGGAAGACACAGCCCGTCAATATGCCGGGCACGGATAAGTGGTCCACCACCCGCTTCGTCGACCCTGACGACATCGCGCACGACATGCATGTCAACATAGTCACCCTGCTCCCGGGAGGACGTATCCCTTTCGCCGAAACCCATGTCATGGAGCATGGCCTGTATGTGCTTCAGGGCACGGCGCGGTACCTATTGAACCGCGACTGGGTGGAGGTAGGTCCGGGCGACTTCATGTGGCTGAGGGCATTCTGCCCCCAAGCCTGTATCGCCACAGGCACTGAGCCATTTCGGTACCTTCTCTATAAAGACGTCAACCGCCATCCGGCGCTGACGCTTGCAGCTTGAGAATGAAGGCGGAGCCGTTGACTGCGGCGGCGTTCGCGCCGTTCGGGGATGTATTGGATGCCTCAGGCGAACCCGACCGTTTCATCAATGAGGGCAGATGTGGAAGATACCATGATAGGGCGCGACTCGACTTCGGCCCCGGTGGCCGCGCCGGGATCAGCATCTTCCATTCCGAACCGAGACCTCTGCCCCATGTTCTGGATCTACTTGAGCGGCATCCCGATGGTAGCCAGGCATTCCTTCCACTGGACCGATACGGCTTCCTCGTAACGGTCGCACGACATGAGAACGGTCGACCCGCTGGCCCGTTGGCTTTTCTCACCGCGCCCGGACAAGGCATAAATTTTCACCGCGGCATCTGGCATGGCGTTCTGGCGCCGGTGCGGGGAAACGGTTTGTTCGCGGTCGTTGACAGGATCGGTGATACCCGGAATCTGGAAGAATTCAGACTTGAACGAACGCTGACGGTATATTGATTGACGGATGGACGAACCGGGCGTGGGCCTGACAGTCCAGAGGCGGCACCCTACGTCTGCACATTGCATGTTTTGATGGCGTCCGCGGCCGATGTCAGACTATCGAGGAAATTGTTCATGCCATCGAACCCAAATAGCACTATCGTACGGATATCTTTTCCATCCCAACTGATAGCCAACGGATATATCACAGGCCCAACTGTATGGCTGCGAGAGCGGGAACCAGACGTCATGACTATCGTTGGGCTTCGCAGTTGATCGATCCCAGTGCCCTGCTTTCTCGGATCTCCGTCCTGAAACCAAAAGGACGGCGGACGCTGGTGGCAGTCGCCGGACCTCCCGGTGCCGGCAAGTCGACACTTGCCGAAACACTGGTAAGCGCCCTGGGGGAAACCGCCGCACTCGTTCCGATGGATGGCTTTCACATTGACAACCGCATCCTTGAACGACATGGACTGCTGATGCGCAAGGGTGCGCCGGAAACATTCGACTCCTCAGGATTTATCGCGACGGTGCTCCGCCTCGCGGCGGACGACGAGGTCTACATACCGACCTTTGACCGCACAAAGGACATGGCGGTGGCGGGCGCGGAGGTCGTCGGGCCGGAGCAATCCATCGCCGTAGTGGAGGGAAACTATCTGCTTCTCGGGATCGCGCCCTGGCAGGGGTTAGGCGATCTCTGGGACTTCAGTGTCTTTCTGGACGTTCCGATGGAAGTGCTTAGGCACAGGCTTATCCAGCGTTGGCTGGACCAGGGTCTCGATTCGGAAAGCGCTGTCCGTCGGACGGAAGTGAACGATCTTCCGAACGCCAGACTTGTCAGGAACCGGAGCACCGCGGCCGATTCCGTGTTACGGACGGCATGAGCCTCGCGCGGGTCACGTACCCGTATTTCATTGACGATCATGGAGCTTGAGTGACCACTCCGGTTTTCATTCATCGTTGACGCCACGGTGCCCTTTCACTCACCTGTCCGCAGGACATGCGCCGGTCTCGCGGACAACGGCCGCCATGCGAACAAGAGACCAGCGAGCAGCGTCGTAAATGTTCCACCCAGAACTATGACCAAGGCTGACAGGGGATCGAATGAGAAGCCGCTTCCCATCACGAACGTCATCACACCCCACCCGGCCACGCCGCCCGCTCCAACAGCAACAACTCCGGCGGCCAGCCCGAAAAGCGATGACCGCAAGGCAAATTCCAGCACAATCGTGAGGCGCGACGCGCCGACAGTCTTCAGGACCGCTGCCTCGAAACGTCGTGCCCGCTCACCGGCCGCGGCGGCACCGACCAGAACGACCAGACCGGTCAATAACGATACAAGCGCACCGTAAGAGGTCGCGGCAGCGACGCCATCAAGAACTTCACCCATCCTTGAGATCGCGTCCCGCACCCGGATCATCGTGATATTGGGGTATGCCCTACCCGTTTCCCTTAGCAGACGCGCTTCCGCGGATTCCTCCGCGTAGATTGTGGCGATGTGGCTATGCGGAGCGCCCGCAAGTGACGTGGGGTTCATCGAAAGGATGAAACCGATTCCGGCTGAGGAAAAATCAACCTCACGAAAACTGGTGATCTCAGCCTCGATTTCGCGCCCAAGCACATTGACGCCAAGCCGGTCGCCGATCACCAGCCCCAATTCAGCCGCCTCTTCGGCGGCGAAACTTATCTGCGGCGGGCCGGTGTAGTCATCCGGCCACCAAGAACCCGCGGTAATCCTTGCGCCTTCGGGTGGAGCCGCGGAATAGGTGATCCCCCGGTCACCCTGCAATGTCCAATGATCGCCAGCAACCACCTCTGCGGGGCGTCCGTTGATCCGCGTGATCACGCCTCTCAACATAGGTGCCGTTTCCACCCGACGAACTTCGTCATCACGCTGCAGACCATCCACGAAATCCCCGAGCTGGTCAGTCTGGATGTCGACCACGAAATAGCTTGGTGCGACCTCTGGAAGCTCCCGGGCGATCGCATCGCGAAGATTGGAATCGATCTGGCCAATGGCCGCGAGCACGCTAAGTCCCAGCCCGAGGGACAGAACCACCGGATCGGCATCTCCACCCGCCCCGCCTATTGAACCTAGCGCACGTCGCAGCGCACCGAACCGACGCGCCATGCGGATGCGCGCGGCACGGCGCGCGACCAGCCGCAGTCCCGCCGCGACCGACAATAGTGCAATGAAGGCGCTCGCCAGACCCGCAAATGACCACATAGCCAGCACCGGAACGCCGGAAAGAGCCATTGAAGTGGCGACGAGGGCAGCCAGAACAATCGCGAGAACCGTTAGGTAGCGCCATCCGGGAAGGCTCACTCCCGGAGATGTCCGGCTTCTGAACAGGGCTGCCGCGCGAACCCGCTCGGTTCGCGATAATGGCCAGAGTGTGAAGAATGCGGCCGTGAGCGTTCCGTAGATGGCCGCCTCGACCAACGGCCCGACGTGAAACGAGCGAACGACGGGAAGGGGCAGCAAGTTCCCGGCAGATGTCAGAAGGAGGAAGGCCGCGGCTGTCCCGCCCCCTAGGCCAAGCGCGATGCCAAGTAAGGTCAGCGTAGCTGTCTGCAGTCCGTAGGCCATGAATATGGTGCGGGTCTCCGCGCCGATCGTCTTCAGCGTCGCGATGACATGGATTTTTTCGTCAAGGTAGCTCCCCACAGCCGCTGCTACCCCGACCCCGCCGACAACAAGACCTGACAAACCAACCAATATGAGAAAAGCCCCAAGTCGGTTCACGAATTCACTGATACCCGGGGCCGCGTTCCTGGTGTCCCGCCATCGCAGTCCACCGTCAAATATTTCGGTCGCTTCCGTTTTCAACTCCGCCAAGTCACCGTCGGCGGGAACCCCGAGGCGGTATGAGGCATTGAACAGCGTGCCCGGCTGGAGAAGGCCGGAAAGCGCCAGTGCCTCTGTTCTTACGATCGTCCGAGGCCCAAGTCCAAAACCACCCGGAATTCCGTCAGGCTCCCTCAACAACGCCGAGGAAAGGATGAATTCCTGTGTGCCCAGCCTAAACGACTCACCGATTTCGAGCCCCAGCCGATCGATCAGAACCGGGTCCATGACCGAGCCTGGCAAACCTCCGGAACCATTCAGCGCCTCGTCCAGGGTCAGTTCAGACTCGAGAAAAACCGTGCCGAAGACCGGATAGGCATCGTCAACGCCCTTGACCTGTGTCAGTCCCCGCTCCGATCCCCCATCCCTGTCCACCACAGCCATCGATCGGAAGTCAACGATTTCCGACATCGCTAAGGAGTTCCTTTCCATCCATGTGCGCTCGGTCGCCGTCGCGAAGCGGTAAGACAGCTGGATCTCGGCGTCGCCACCAAGCAACGTGGCACCTTCCTGCCGCAACCCGGCCTCGATGGAATGCCGGACATGACCTACAGCCGCGACGGCGGCAACTCCAAGCGCAAGGCAGGCAATTAATACACGGAACCCGCGCACGCCTCCGCGAAGTTCCCGCCGGGCGATCCTGAACGCGACGGGAAGGCTCATTCCGCCACGTCCCCAAATCTTTCCGTCTCCAGATACCCGTCGACCAGCCTGACGGCCCGGTCGCAGCGGATGACCAAGTCCGGATCGTGCGTGACGAGGATGAGCGTGGAACCATGGCGACCGGCCAGACTGAAGAGCAGATCCATTATCGATTCACCCGTCGTGCGGTCGAGATTGCCAGTCGGCTCGTCAGCCAGAAGGATGTCCGGCCGCGGCGCGATAGCACGGGCGAGCGCTACGCGTTGCTGCTCACCACCTGACAGCTGTGCCGGGTAATGCCGCACCCGGTCAGCGAGGCCCATTGCCTCCAGTTCGGCCTCGGCGCGGGCGAATGCGTCACGATTCCCCGACAGCTCCAGAGGAGTCGCTACATTTTCGAGAGCGGTCATCGTCGGAATCAGGTGGAAAGACTGGAACACAATGCCCATATGCCTGCGGCGCATCCGCGCCAACGCGTCTTCGTCCATTCCGGTCAGGTCATGACCCAGTACATTGACAGTTCCACCAGTAGCGCGGTCAAGTCCGCCAATGAGCATCAGGAGAGAAGACTTGCCAGACCCGGACGGCCCCACGAGACCAAGCGACTCACCTCTCGTGACATCGAGATCGATGGATTTCAGGATTCCGACCCGACCGGCGTTTCCGTCGAGATCGAACCGGGCACTCCTAAGCATCACTACGGTTTCTGGCATAGATGGCTTTCTTATGAAGATTAACTCACTTGGATATGGTGTGCTGCGCCAACTCCGCAACCTTTCCCTTGCGGTTCTTGTCGGACTGGGCTCCGCACAGGCCGAGACGGTTACTGTCGCGGCGCTTGGAGATAGCCTCACCCAAGGTTACGGGCTCCCGCCCGATCAAGGACTCATACCGCAACTACAGGACTGGCTGGATGCAGAAGGCGCGGACACGGTGATCGTGAACGCTGGCGTGAGCGGTGATACCACTCAGGGCGGGCTTGCTCGGGTGAACTGGACGCTGACGGAGGAAACCGATGCCTTGATTGTCGCGCTCGGAGCGAATGACGTTCTTAGGGGAATCGAGCCATCGGTCGTACGCGCGAATCTGGAAGGAATTCTCGACGCCGCCGTGGAAGCGGGGGTACCTGTCCTTCTGGCTGGATTCGCGGCCCCCGGAAACTACGGTCCCGACTACAAAAACGATTTCGATGCGATATTCCCCGACCTCGCCACTGAATTCGGCGTGCTTTTCATTGACCGATTCCTTGAGCCAATAATCCGCGAAGGCGATGAGGGTCGACCACCGGTCGAGCTTCTGCAGGCGGACGGGCTCCACCCTAACCGCGAGGGTGTCGCACTTATCGTTGAACAGCTGGGCCCGAAAGTGGCTGAACTGGCCAACCGTGTCCGCGAGAATTGGCTTCGAGCTGATTAGCCCGCGTGCGGCAGCCAAAACCGGGCTGGAGCGGGCCAAGGGCCTGAAACGCACCGCCGCTCGTCCCGTACCCGTCTAAGAGTGGTGAGGCTGTAGAGCCAATGCGGCTGGCATACTGTTTTACGGGAGACCGATGTTTACGGGAGACCGATGCCACAGTATACATAGGCATCGGGAGGTCGTAGCCAACGCGACAGAACAATTGGAAGCGGCTGGATTTGACCATCGTTAGGCGGCGGTACTGGCGGCTCTGCTTCAGGGTGAGCGGCCTCAGGGGACTTTCAGGTCGAAATGGGTACTGGGCATCGCCGCCGCGATCGTGGCGGGACGTTCGGGCTGGCCTGGAACGAGATCAACGCGCTGGAAGGCCGCGCTGACAGCCATTTCGGCCAGGCCGAGACCCGCCTCGATGGTCATGGCGAGCGCTTGGCCCATATTGGGACAAGCTGAAGAATGTCGAGTCGCGGCTGGACGCGATCCGGGAGACCCTCGCGGCGAACGCGGAATCCACCTGACCCACGTCAAAATACCCGCGTCAGCCCCCGATGTCGCGAGATAGACAGACCGTTACGCGCTTCAGGGACCCGATGCGTGTACTGACGATGAACGCCAAGGCGCTTCATATGCTTGAATACCCTCCTTCGATCATCATCACGGCCCCGTTCACGAGGTCAGAGGCAGGCGAAGCGAGATAAAGCGCCATATCCGCGATCTCCACTGGTTCACCAAAGCGGCCAAGAGGAGTGTTCGCGATCATCGGCCCGGATTTCTCTGGCGGGCTCCAGATTTCCCGGCCCATCTCGGTCAGGATGACCGTAGGACAGATCGCGTTGACCTGGATGCCGTGCGGGGCCAGCTCCACCATCAGGGATTTGGTGAGCGCGTTGAGACCACCTTTAGAAGTCGCGTAGGCGGCATGATCGGCCAGCGCGATCACGCCGGTCTGGGACGATATATTGATGATCTTTCCGCCTCCTGCGGCGATCATCGGCGGTGCCAGCGCCCGGGCCAGAAGGAACGGGGCGCGCAGGTTCACCGCCATGGTGATGTCCCAGTCCTCGTTTGAACAGTCCAGGACAGGTCCCACCAGAGCCACCCCGGCGCTGTTCACCAGGATGTCGATAGGGCCATGCAGGGCCAAGGCCTCCCGCGCGAGTTCCTCACAGCCATGAACACTGGACAGGTCCGCCTCTATCGCCTCAGCGTCTGTTTCCTTCGCGACCGCCGACAGGCGCGCGCCGGATCGTCCAGTGACGATCATGGTTGCTCCGGCATCCGCGAACACCCTCGCGATCTCCGCTCCGATCCCGGAGGACGCTCCGGTCACAAGCGCGACCTTTCCCGCGATCGAGAAGCGGTCTTTCCAGCCCATGCTCACTCCAGATTGGTGTGATTGGCACGCATGGTCTCGGCGGAAAGGCCGCATGTGTCGCGCAGATGCAGGACAAGTATTTCGAAGAGCATGAACTGCGCGGCCTCGTAGAGCGATCCCATCGGCAGAACGGAAGTCGCGTCAAGCCGATCACTCGCCATTGTCTGGGCCGCAAGGTGGACAACGTGAACCGCCTCGGCAGCCGACGCGCCTTCCGGCTCCGCGGTAACGCACATTGTAGTGGCGCCCGCACCGTGCGCCACGCCGATGAGCGCGGACACGGTCGAGAACCGGCCCGGCCCAGCGCTCACGATCAGAAGGTCGCCCGTGCCAAGGGGAGGTGTCGTCATGTCACCCACAACATGGGCATCCAGGCCCATGTGATGGAGCCGCATGGCGAGCGCCTTCATCATCAGACCCTCACGCCCGACGCCATAGAGCGCGATCCGCCGCGCCCGCCGGATCGGGCCGGCCATCGCCTCCACCTGATCGGGAAGCGCACAGTCAAGTACCGCGCCCACCTCCGCCAGCGCCTTCACCGCGGTTTCATTCATGCTCATGCCGACGCCTCCAACGCCGCGTCACCCGCAAGGTGCGGAGCCACGGCGTCAAAAGCCGCCTCCGTCAGGCCTGTCTCGTGCAGGAAATCCAGAATGGTGTAGCGACGCCGGATATAGCCCGCCGCCCGCATGGTCGCCAAGAGATCCGCTAGCGTAATGCCGATATCGATTGAATAAGCCGGCGCTCCCGCCCGACGCAGTATCCCAACCATCTCGTCCTGCCGTAAGAGGTGCGCGGCAAGCCTCTCTCGGGTCTCGTTCCAGCCCGAGATCATGCGTTCAAGCCGCGCACCATGGACCATGGTGTCGACATGCTTGGCGCGCAGCTCCGTCAGGGACCTTTCCGCGACCGCGGTATCCGCGATTGAACGGCCAAGCGCCGCCTCCCTGCACGCGAGGTTCGGTGCGTGCGACGCGACATCCGCCGGACACAACGCGGCGATATCCTGTTCCAGAAGCCAGTCGAAAAGGGCGAGGACGGCAACCGTACTGACGGCGACGGCCTCCCCGTGGGCGATTTTCCTGCCACAGAACCTCTTGCCATGCATCTCCCATAGATGCGCGATCTGATGTTCCGCACCTGAGGCCGGACGGGAACTTCCGTGGGCCTCCATCGCGAAGCCTGCGGCGGTCAGACCGACGAAAAGACCGGCCACGGCATCCCTGTCGCCACGCGCGATGCCGTCGGAGCCGTTCAGCCAGCCCCGCAGCCCATCCTGCACGATACCCCAAGCGATCCCGTCCAGAGGTTCGGCTCCGACAAGGTCGGCGAGGATCCAGTCTCCACCTGCCGGAACCTTGCCTGCGAGATCCCCGTAGCCCCAACCGTTCATCTCCGCTGGAGCTTCCGAAATCACGTCAAGATCCGCGACAATCGCAACTGGCGCACGCGCCGGAACCGTTATCTTGAATCCGTCACAAGCGAGGGATGCTCCCGCGCTGGCATACCCGTCCATGGACGCTGCCGTCGCTACGGCAAGGTAGCGACGGCCGGTTTCGAACGCGGCATGTTTCACGAGGTCGTTAATGACACCGGATCCAACCGATACAGGGAAGATATCGGCATTCTCCGCCAGGGCCGCGCGGAACGCCTCCGCCTCCTCGACCGATGCCGCGGGTAGCGGGACGGAAGGTTTGACGATCATCCGGACCTCAAAACCGGCAGATTCCAGTGCCGCGACGGTTTGAGCTCCCGCCGCGCCGAATCCCGCTTCGTCGGCCATGACCAGCGCACGGCGGGAAGGTGAAACGCTTGCCGCCACCTCCCCCGTCCGCCCTATCGCGCCTGAAGCGAGATGCACCTTGCGTATCGCCGCTGAACGGGCCACGGCGGGCGCGATCAGGGCATCGAGCTGTGTTTCCCAAAGGACCATCCGCCGCTCTGTCATCCACTGGATTTCAGCGTTACGCCATTGGAGGAGAATTGATGTACCCGATCCCGGGGCAGGTTCAGGGAAAGCGTTTCGCCCACCGTATGGGTGTCGTCACCATCGGTCTTTACCACGAGGTCCACGCCATCTTCCGTTCTAGCATAAAGATAGCTCTCCCCACCAAGCTGCTCCTTCACACGGACGGCCGCCCCGATGCCCGACGCCACGATCTCCACGTGTTCGGGCCGGATCCCGACCCGCACCGCGCCCTCCCGCGCACCCACCGCATGCCCGACTGATGTGTCCACATCGAATATGTTCATCGCGGGCGAACCTATGAAACCCGCCACGAATTCCGACGCGGGTCTATGGTACAGTTCCATCGGCCTGCCCACCTGCTCAACGCGCCCGCGATCGAGTACCACGATCTGGTCGGCCATGGTCATCGCCTCAACCTGGTCGTGAGTGACGTAAATCATCGTCGCCCCAAGCTCCTTATGGAGCGATTCCAACTCGATCCGCATCTGGACCCTAAGTTTGGCGTCGAGGTTGGACAACGGTTCGTCGAACAGGAACACCTTCGGGTTCTTCACGATCGAACGTCCGATCGCCACACGCTGGCGCTGACCGCCGGAGAGCTGCGCCGGTTTTCTGTCAAGAAGCTCGCTCAACTGCAGGACCCGCGCGGCCTCATCCACCCGCCTGGCACGTTCGGCGGGCCCGGTCCCATTGACCTTCATGCCAAACTCCATGTTCGCTCGAACGGTCATATGCGGGTAGAGCGCATAGGACTGGAACACCATCGAGAGATCCCGGTCCGACGGTTCAAGCCAGGTCACATCCCGGTCATCGATTGAGATCGTGCCGCTGTCGATGGATTCGAGACCGGCGATGGAGCGAAGCAGCGTGGACTTCCCGCATCCCGACGGACCGACGAAGACCACGAACGCACCATCGGGCACGACAAGTGACACGTCGGAGAGCGCCTGAACCGCCCCGTAATTCTTTGTCACGCGCGAAAGGCTTACGGTTGCCACGTCCGATTTCCCCCATGGTCATTCCCGGCGCCACAAACCGCACCCGCCCCGAGGGGTCGACCTTGACGCACAGGCAATATCCTACACTTCCCGGGCGTGTCGCAAGCCCCGTCACCGAGGGTGTATCCCAATTTTTTGACATCCGCGTTTTCCGCCTGCAAATTCTGAAGCGGGCGCGTCGGACCGGTGCCGGACGACCCGGCGGGCGGCGCGCCGCGCGGGACAAGGCAGGAGCATGGGCCATGACGCGGGACGAAGGGAAACGGTCGCACCGGCATCCGGGCACGGTTGCGTATCTGGAGGGTCTTCCGGAAGGCGAGGCAGCGGCGCGTCCGCCGCTGGTGCGCAGGCGCGCAGATGGGTTCACCCGGTACCGGGCCGGGGGCGGCGGGGGCACTTCCGCTACCGGTCCTGCGGCGGGGGATGCCTGCCGCCGGGCCGGGCGCTGGGGCTGGAGGGGGACACCGTCACCCTGGGGATGGAGAGCGTCATGGCGGAGACCGTTCCTTTCATGGGCTCCGGGGCGGCCGGCTGCCACGTCGCGAACCTCGCCGGGTTCGACGCCTCGTCGAGTTCCCTGCAGCGCTGGTCCCTGAAGCTCGGCGAGGCGGCGCGGCGCTCCGGGCGGGAGGAGGTGCCGGGCGCCAGGCCCCTGGAACCGCGCATGTGTCCCTCCATCGACGGGACTGGCATCCCGATGCGCGGGGAGGAGGTCGCTGGCGTCGCGGGCAGGCAGGCTGACGGCACCCCGGAGACCAGGGAAGCGAAGCTCGCGGTGGTGTACACCGCCGAGGGGCGGGACCCGGAGACCGGCGCGGCTCTCAAGGACCGGCGCGGCGAGAGCTTCAGCTGCCTCATCGACAGCGCGGCCGCGGCCCCCGGAAGCGCGGAGCCCTCGGACTTCGCCGTGCGCCTGGACCGCGAGGTCCGGTAGCGCGGGCTCCACGGCGCCGCCAGTCGACATGGGCGTCGATTGCGTCCCGGAGCTTCATGCCATTCCCTCCAGGCCGGTGTCGGCGACCTCGCGCGGGATGCCGACGTCGCCGACACGCTGCGGTGGCCGGTCCCTATCAATCTATCACACCTGACTCCGTGTCCTTTCCCTCCGTTCCGTTTCCTTCCCGGTCCCGCATGGCCTGGATGGCGGTGACGGCGCAGGACAGGAGCCTGACCCCTTCCCATAGCTTCCGCGTGCCGGGCAGGGGCTGGCGCCTCAACGGATGGAAGCCGCCCGGCCCGTCCGTCAGCGTGACGAAGCGCGCGACGGTCATGTCGGGCGGTCCCCGTGCGACTGGCCGGGTCGTCCGGCCTCCCGCGGGCCAGCAGGGAGAGGTCCCGGACCCGGAACGCGGTGATGGCGCCGGAGGCGAGGCACCTGCCCAGGCCGTCGGCGTGGCCGGGGCGGCGGTCCCCGGTCCGGGTTCCCTGCCCGAGCGCGTGCGGGAACCGCCCGGTCCGCCAGCGCAGCCCGTCCCGGCGCAGGACCGTGCGCGCGGTCCCGGGGCCGGCCCCGCCCCCGGTCGTCAGCGGCATCCAGTGCAGCGGGCCGCCGTCCGCGCCCGCCTTCCCGTGCGCCAGGCGGCGGGGCGGGTCCTCCCCGGGGACAGGCCCGCGGTCAGGTCCACCACGGGCCGACGGCGGCCGGACCCGCAAGGGGCGCTGGATCCGGGGACGATGAAACTGGCGACGGGCGGGGGCGGGCGGACCTGCGCCGGTTCACCGAGGCGATCTTCAGGTTCCCCGACGGGACCCTGCCACGGGAACGGGAGGTCATCGCGGAATCCGTCACCGGAAGTTTCCGGGTGGTCACCCATGACGGACACCGCATGGCCGGATAGCGGATCCGGCCATGCGGCGGAGGGCGAATCAGGCCGGGAAGTACGGTCCAGTTCAGTTCAGCGAGTATGAAAAATTCTAGAAAAGCGCAGGAACGATGAGATTTGGCGAATTTTCCCAAAATTTTGTTAAAGATGGGCTTGACCACAGGATGGATCTCTGCTACACAGCTGCCGTCTCGACACGAGGATTTTTTTGGGAGCACGGCCATGATGTCACGATCACGGGAACTGCTTGCCATTGTTGCGGCTGCAATGGTGGTGCTGGCCTCAACACCTGCCGGTGCATGGCTTGTCGGATCATGCCGCTCATACCACGAAGGCGTGACCACATTGCAGACCACTCAAATCTACAAACGCTGTTTTCCGGACTGCCTCATCAGTCTCTTCCCGACCCACAATTCCGCGAAATCCTCCGTCATTGACTGGTACCACCCGGGGTACGAGGGGCCTGTCCACGTGGCGGTCATCAGCAACGATTCCCGCCTGGGGCCAATGACGATTGTTACACGGCAGCTGGGCACTCTTCCGCATTCCGGAGGATTGACCAACTGGCGTCTTTCGTTCAGCGGCCTTCAGCCGGAACACTACTACGCCATGGTGATCTATGGTTCTGATCACGCCAAGCACTTCTACCGCACGTGCTTCCTAACTGACGACGCCCCCGATTCGCAATGACGCTCACCACCTGATGTAGGTGATTTCTGGTCTCGGCGACGCAGAATCCAGGAATGATGCGCGTGGCTGAAGGCCCGGACGATTGGCCGCATGCCATTGTGCGCCCTCCCCTTAGGGCCTGAATCACAAGTCATTGATATCATCATGTTGATTGATTCCAGCCGCTTGGCCCCGCGCCACACGGCACACGGCGCACCAGGAACCGGCCGGCTGCTGGTCGCGGCTGCCGTCGGCTGCGCATCGCGCCCCGCCTGCGCACGGCCCGGCGTCCGGCATGCGCCGGGGCCGGAGGCGGCGGCTCGACCACCAACCATTCTTCGTCGGCCGGCCGGTTTCATTTCGTGACGTGTTGCGCTCATGTTCCTCGCAGACGGTCCCGTCCCAGGCCATGGTAACCTCCCTGTCCGGTTGATGCCTGGCACGGAAATGCCGCATCCGGGGAGAGGCCATCCACATTTTAGGTCAAGGTCTTAGAAGACGGACGGCCCTCGCCGCCGCGCTGGTGGCACTGGCCCTGCCCGCAGCCGTCCACACGCAGGTTGCGGACTCATGGCCCGGACCCGTTGAAGACATCTGCGAAGGCGCATGCGTCACGATAGGATTGGGAACTATATCACTTACCCCCGGCACCACTCCGAAGCGTCCTCCGACCCAGCACCGTGGTGACCGAATTCGCCGGACCCGCCGGTCACCCTGACCGTTCGCGGACACGCTGTGGCGAAAGAGAATCGTGATCATCTGCCAGATCGGGCAGACCTCCCGGACCTCAACCGTCCCGCCGTCATTGACGTGGTGAACCCATGCGTCGCCGCACCGGGGCATAGCCTGAGCAACGCCTCCGCGATTCCCACGTCACGGCATCCGGAAAGTTTCCCGCCTCCGTTCCGAATGTCTGTTACCTAACCCGGGCAGGCAGTCTCGCCGCATGGTTCGCAACACCGGGCGGTGTCCCAGCTTGAAGATCATGATGTGTCCGCACGGAAAGAGGGCGGCCCGCGGGCCGCCCTTTCATCCGCTACTTCCCGCGCCGGTCCAGACGGGCCGGATCCTACGCGCTCCATGAACGGTCAGGGCTACCCGCAATACGAATTCGCGCCGGGATGTTTCGGGGCACGGAAGCCGCGCCGGGCGAGGGGCCTGTTCCAGCTGACAGAATTCCACGCGTAGACAATAACCATGTCGTCCGTGTTGGCCTGAAGACCCCTGTAGTCTGGGGGACAGGTGTAACTGCCCGCGCCCGGAATCGTGCCACCAAATGTAACGGCTATGAGCTCTGGCGTCTGTCCCGCCTTGTTGAGCTTCCCGACATTCAGCGTCGCGATGAGAGGCAGCCGACCTGCCAGATAGCCGCCGTCCCGGGGCGGTCGGCTCCCGGTTCGCCTTGTCTGATCGTGTAGACCGCCACGATGAAATCCGGATCGCACCCGTACCCCGCCTCCGCAAGGTGGTCTTCCGGGAGATATGTCCTATCAGGAATCATGGGAAAGGCCGTCGATTTACAGGGGGAGGGAAAATACCGGCACTCTGACGGGAAATTCCGGGCTTCCTGTTGCGCAACCCGCATAATCATGTCTAGAAACGGCCATCAACACCTATTCAGGGAGGAACAATATGCACCGTGAAACATTCATGAGAACCGTGACCGCAGGGGTGGTCGCGGCCACGCTCGCTGTCGGCGGGACGACTGGTGCCAAGGCATGGAGCCTGAAAGAGGCTGCAGCGCCCTATGCGGGAACCACAATCGACGTGGTGTTCCTGCTTCGCCCCGGATACGAGGCAATCGAGGCAATGCTTCCGGCCTTTCAGGACGAAACGGGCATTAACGTAAACATCATCAAGCATCCCTACGAGAACGCCCTCGGCGAACAGGTACGCGACTTCGTGGCCGACGGCGATCTCGACCTCGCCTTGATAGACCTTGTCTGGATCGGAAACTTCGCCGAGAACGAATGGATCCTGCCCATTGAGGAGATTCGTTCGAAATACCCGGACATCGTCGATCCCGACCTTGATATCGACGACTTCTTTCCCCTCGTTCTGAACGCGTTCGGCGGCTGGAACGGTCAGGTCTACGGCCTGCCGTTCGACAATTATTCGGGTCTTCTGTTCTACAATCGCTGCATGATCGAGGAAGCCGGCCTCGGCGGGCCTCCAGAGACTTGGATGGAACTGAAAGACACTTACGGGCCGGCGCTGACTAAGGACGGCAAACATGCTTTCGCGCTCCAGTCCAAGCGGAACGAAACTCAGTCGGCGGACAGCTTTGCCCGTGTACTCTGGCCATTTGGCGGCTCGTTCCTGAACGAGAACTTCCGGTCGAACCTGCTGAGCAAGGAAAGCCAGACGGGTCTCAAGTTCCGGCAGGATCTGATGCAGTACATGCCGGAGGGAATCGTCGCCTATGATCACGCTGAGACGGTGAATGCCTTCGCTCAGGGTGACGTGGCGATGATCACCGAGTGGTCGGCCTTCTACTCGACCGTGGTCAGCTCCGAGACATCGGCCGTTGCCGACTGCGTCGAAATCGCGCCGGAACCGATGGGCCCGGCGGGTCGCAAACCCGCCCTTGGCGGCTTCTCCCTTGCCGTGGCGAGCCAGGCCGACGAGGCTGAACAGGCTGCCGCCTGGCTGTTCATCCAGTGGGCGACCTCGAAAGCGAACGCCAGGGAATACCTTGAGCGCGGCGGCGTTCCCGCGCGACAGTCAGCCTACGCGGACCCGGCCCTTGCCGAGACCTACAAGTTCATCCCCGCTCTCGTGGAAAGCTGGCAGGACGGCGTGCCGGAATTCCGGCCACGCTTCGCCGAATGGCCTGAGATTACAGAGATCGTGCAGGAATGGGGCACGAAAATGATGCTCGGAGAGGTCACCACCGAAGAGGGGGCGCAGGAAATCGGTTCCAGAATGGAAGAGGTTCTGGAAGCGGCCGGATACTATTCTGGAGACAAGCCTCTGGCGCAGTAAGGCAAAGCCGGTAGGCAACAGGGCGCATCCGGCGAAGGGCAACCGGATGCGCCATACCCTACACCCCGACCCTACGCGCCCCGGCTGACTGGACACGCAGGACAGGGAAAACGGATCGTGCACGGCAAGATCTCCAGATATACAATCCTGGCCTTCATCGGCCCGGCGGTGATTTCCCTTTTACTCGTAGGCATCGCACCGCTTCTCTACGCGTTCTGGACCAGCCTGCATTTCTACAATCTGACCAAGCTTCGGCGCGTCGAGTTCATCGGTCTCGACAACTATTGGACGGTGCTGACCGACGAGGTGTTCTGGCAGGCCATGGGGCGCACGCTCTTTCTGCTTGCGACCGCGTTGCCCCTGCAGGTCGCGCTTGGCCTGGGAATGGCTCTCGTGCTGCACCGTCCTGGCCTAAGTCTCCTGAAAACGCTGGCCCGTCTCAGCCTCGTCCTGCCCATGGCAACCACATACGCGGTGGTCGGGCTCCTCGGCCAGGTGATGTTCAACCAGAAGTTCGGCGTAGTGAACCAGCTCCTCGGCGGCGCCGACGTTAACTGGATCGGTGATCCGGGAAACGCGTTCATCATGATCGTGTTCTGGGATGTCTGGCAGTGGACGCCCTTCGTCGCGCTTGTCCTTCTTGCGGGCCTGACAATGGTACCCGAGGAGATCGAGGAAGCCGCAAGGCTTGAAACCAGGAACTGGTGGACGATCCTGCGCTACGTTCAATTGCCGTTCCTGATCCCCGGTCTTGTCGCCGTGCTGATCCTTCGTACCGCCGACACCCTCAAGCTGTTTGACATGGTATTCACGCTGACCCGTGGCGGTCCCGGATCAGCGACGGAGTTCATCTCACTGATGATTCAGAGGGTGGGCTTCCGAGCGTTCGATCAGGGCCTGGCGTCCGCGCAGGCGATCATATTGCTGGTCGGCACCATAGTTCTGGCGCAGATATACATCCGCGTCTTCTACAGGGAAGTCTGAGCATGGGCACCGCCTCCGCTCCAATGACGCATCCGTGCGCACCGACCGTCTCCCGCCCGCGCTCCGCCGCCACCGCGCGGGCGCTTCTCTGGCAGTGCCTTCTTCTTGTCGTCATAATGCTGGTCTGCGTCTTTCCGTTTTACTGGATGGTCACGACGTCCCTGAAGACCCAGGTGGTCGCGCTCGAGGCGCCGCCGGTCTGGATCTTCGAACCCACGCTCGACAATTACCGTGACGCGCTGTTTGAGGACGGGGTCCTCAGAACTCTGGTCAACTCGCTGATAATAGCCATATGCACGACCGCGCTCGCGCTTATGCTCGGGGTGCCCGCCGCCTTTGCGCTGGCAAGGTTCGAGTTTCGCGGGAAAAAGGATCTATGGTTCTGGTTCATCACGAATAGGATGGTGTCACCCATCGTCCTTGCCTTGCCGTTCTTCCTGATCGCGAAGAACCTGGGGTTACTTGACAGGCACGTCACGCTGGTCCTGATATACCTGACGTTCAACCTTCCTATAGTGATCTGGATCGTTACCGACCAGTTCCGGGGCATCCCCTACGACCTTGACGAGGCCGCCCGCCTGGAAGGCGCGTCGCAATTCACCATCATGACCAGAATCTGCCTGCCTCTGGCGATGCCGGGCATTGCGGTCTCCGCAATCTTTTCGTTCATTTTCTCCTGGAACGAACTGATGTTCGGTCTGATCCTCACCCGCAATGAAGCGAAGACCGCGCCGGCCATGGCGGTGTCTTTCATGGAAGGCTACAACCTGCCCTACGGCAAGATCATGGCGACTTCGACCCTGATCGTCATTCCCGTCCTGATCTTCGCCCTTCTGGCATCAAGGCAGCTCGTGCGCGGGCTAACAATGGGGGCGGTGAAGTGAAAGGGGGCGGCCGAAGCGAATTCACCGGGAGACATCCGGGCGTTGATCGATCCGCGCCGCGGCGTCCGCACTGAAATGGTCCGCTGGCTTCCCGGACGCCTCGGCCTTGTCGATGCGACGGTCGCCCGATCCGACGTCGCGGGTCCGAAAGGTTACAGGACAAACGCCGCCACTCTGGGACGTTTCTCCGCACGCCTTCTGGAGCATGGGAGAATCTGCATCCGAGGCACGCTCTCGGAGAGTGCGCTGGCCGGGGGCCGTCCGGGCGAACCGGTGCCTTGCATCGACCGCGCAGGTTTCAGTGAACCATCGAACGGTGCAGCGACCATTGGGGGGCTGGACAAACCGCCGATCACGGACCCGACCCGAACTCGGTGCCGCACCGGAGATCCAGCCGTCCCAGGGACCATTGCAACCTCCATTGGTGATTTCGCACAATGAGCGTCTTTGCGGGGATCGACCTCGGCACCTCCGGGATCAAGGTTGCGCTGGTTGATGAAGACGGCGCCTGCATCGCTTCCGCCGACCGGGTCTCACCGGTTGATATCCCCAGACCCGGCTGGAGCCAACAGGACCCCGAACGATGGTGGGCTCTGACACTCGATATACTCGACGATCTCGCGGCAGGTCATCCGCACCTGTTCGAGCGGCTCGAGGCAATCTCGTTCTCAGGTCACATGCTGGGACAGGTCCTGATCAATGCGGAGGATCGCCCGACCACACCCTGCATTCTTTGGAACGATCAGCGCGCGATCGCCGAATGTGCCGAGCTTCTGGCTCTAGTGCCGGATATCGGCCGCCGTACCAACGGCCAACCCGATCCAGGACTGACCGCACCAAAGCTCCTGTGGCTCGCCAAACACGCACCTGCGGCGCTGGAGAGCGCCGAGATGCTTCTCATGCCGAAGGATTACGTGCGGTTGAAGCTTACCGGTGAACGATTCAGCGAAGTCACCGATGCATCGGGCACGATGATGGTCGATTGCGCCACCGGTGTCTGGGACACGGAACTTGTAGCGGCGGCTGGGTGGGAAATGGACAGGCTTCCACCGCTGCTGAACTCCCATGAATCCGCCGGAACGCTTCTTCCAGCGCTCCGCAGGCGATGGCGCTGCCCGAAAGATGTTACCGTGGCCGCTGGAAGTGGCGATAACTACGCAGGCGCCCTTGGGATCGGGGCCGCGCGGCCAGGACGGGCCGCGCTCAGCATTGGCACCTCAGGCGTCCTCAGCGCAGTCGACAGCGCGTTTCATCCAGCCCCGGAACGTGCGCTTCTCACAACCCCGCATGCCGTCCCCGGAACCTTCCTGTCAATGGCAGTCGTAATGAGCGCGACGCAGTCGCTGGACTGGATCGGCGGAGTCACGGGTCGGCCTCCCGCTGAGCTCGCCTGCCTTGCCGAAAAACGTATTGCGGAAGCCGGTATTGCCGATCGGCCCGTCTCGCGCCCCAGCATAACCGGGGTGCGCACTCCTGACAATCGCCCGGATGCCAGTGCCTGGTTCGGCGGACTTACCGCTGCGCACGACGCTGCGGATCTAGCCTATGCCGTTCTCGAGGGCGTGGCGTTTCAGTTCCATGACGGGATGCGGGCACAGCTCGCAGCCGGCGTGCATGTGGAGGAGATCACAGCTGTCGGCGGCGGCACGCGCTCCGCCTTATGGGTCAAGCTTATGGCGACACTCTTCGACCGCCCCATCGCTATCCCAAAGGACGGTGGCATCGCGGCCTGTCTTGGGGCCGCACGGCTGGCCCGGGCCGCAGTCTACCCGCTGGAGCGCAAGGCGATACTCGAGCACCTACCGGCCATGCTCGCAACCATTGAACCCGAGGAAAGCCTGTGCGCGGCACTCGCGGAAAGGTATGCGGCGTTCCGGACCCTACCCTTTAGCTTCGACACGGCAGGGTTCCGGTCCACACCACCCACATGACAGGCAAAGCTTCAGGCAGCGGGCGGTTTCCGCGCATCAGTTTGACCCTAAGGAATGCAGGAACTCTTATCCGTGTGATTTCGGGGCATACCATGAGCCGTAGGGAGAGAAGCTTCCATGTCACGAAAGCCTGACCGGATACCTGAATTTGAGACCGAGACGGAAGAGCGGGCCTTACGGGAACGGGATCCCACCAATTGTGTCGACTGGTCGAGGGCCGAATGGGTCCGCCTGCCAAACTTCCGGCCCTCGACCGCCTCGATATCCCTAGGGCTCGCCGTGCCGTTGCTTGGACGGATAAAGATTGCCGCCAACAGGCGGGACATGCCCCACCAGTCACTGATCAAGGCATGGCTTGCCGAGAAAATCGACTCCCGGCCACAGCTGGGATCGATTACGGGAAAATGCGCAATACCCATCAGTGAATGCCTACCAGCACTGGTACAGGTGATCCGTCGACACCTACGCAAGAGCGGCCAATGCGTGAGATGGACCACGCTGCGAAGAACCGTGGCCAGTAACGCGTCACCGCCACCTTCCGCCGCGCGGAGCGGGAAACGATACCTCCTTGCCCGGATGACGCCGGTGACACCCGGAAAGTGAATAACTACCGGCTGGCGCCGGTAGCGTCAGGGAGGTGACTGTCAGGATACTGAAGTACGGGTCCGTCCGTGATGGCGGCGGTGGTCGCCGGGAAGTGGCCCCGGAACCGGCGTCCCCGGCACCTCTTCCGGATTTCGGGGGACCCGCGCCGGACCCTGTGGGACGGACGGGCTTCCATCCTGCGGACGGGACCGTAGATGGCGGCCTTTGGGGGGGTACGGATACGAAACTGCATGACCATATCCTCCCGGAAATGAGCCGACGGCTCAT
This sequence comes from Paracoccaceae bacterium, assembly GCA_965221405.1. Lineage (GTDB taxonomy): Bacteria > Pseudomonadota > Alphaproteobacteria > Rhodobacterales > Rhodobacteraceae > JAPOUP01. The sequence continues at coordinate 1,009,374 of CBDCSE010000002.1, forward strand.
TTCCGGGAGGATATGGTCATAACACGATTCGTTCTCGCTGAAGCGATATCCGACTGGAAGTCGGAGGCTTCAAACCAGCGAGTGGAAAGTGAACAAAGAATGAACGGCTCTTCCCCCGGCATGCGCGGAAGTACCGGAGCCCGGCCAGAACCAGCTTAGGGAACTATCGGCACATTACCGTGCATATAGTCAGCGAAAGCATCCCTGTAGCCTGCGTGCCATCGCGAAAGGGGAGGACGGTTGTTGATCATGTCGCCAGCCGCCCATACCATACGTTTCTCGTCGATCTCCCGTGTGACCTCATTATCCGGACAGAGGATGTAGAAGTCTCCCAGAGCAAGGCGCTCCATCATGAAATCGGCCAGTTCATCGGGTGTCCAGGCCCCATCCGGCTTCTCCGTACGTCCCCTTCGGTTGATATCCGTGAAGACAAAACCCGGTATGAGCAGGTGGACGGAAACCCCCGACCCGCTTTCACGCAGCTGATGGCAGAGCGCTTCGGTGAAAACTTTCACGCCCGCTTTCGACGTATTGTAGGCCGGATCGCCGGGCGGCGTCGTAATACCCTGTTTGGAGCCGGTGCAGATCACCGTCCCGCCGTCCGCCATCGAGGGTACGATGGACTGGCAGCAGTTAACGACCCCACCCAGGTTCACGTCCATCACCCGCCGCCAGGTATTTGATCCGTCGAAGATATCGCTACCGGGCTGTATGCCCGCATTGCACATCAGGAAATCAACGCGTCCGAACCTGTTGAATACCTCATCACGCATCGCGTCCACCGCGCTTCGGTCCGCTACATCCGCATTCACGGTCATCACGTCGGCGGCCCCGGCGTCCCGTATGGACTGTTCAGCCTCCGCGAAATCCGCGTCCCGAATGTCCACCAGGACAACGGACATGCCGCTTGCGGCGCATTTTTTGGCAACGGCACGACCGATTCCGGCAGCACCTCCGGTGATCACCGCGACCTTCCCCGATGAGAAGGGATTAGATGACCTCATGGCAGTCTCCTCAATACGCCCGCTATCATGTAACCGGAGGGGAAACCATGCCCGAAACGCGGGGAGAATCGGCCACAGGAAGCGTGGGAAAACCTTAGGCCCAGGCTCGATCAATGTGAACCCCTAAGCCCCTCCAGATCAGGATCATCCCACGCCAGTTTTTCTTGCGAACCGCCATCCCGGCCCGGAAATCCGGAAAGCGGATCGCCGGGCCAGTGGTCGCCACCGGCGGGGCGGAGTGGATACGCGGCACCTGCGACGGGCCCTTCGGGGGCGGGAAGGTCCCCTTCGTGCCCGGCATGTTCCAGTTCTTGAATACGCGTCCGACGCCGTGAAGGCGCTCCTGCCGGCCGGGGAGGAGCGGGACCCGCGGTTTGAAGGGATCAGGGCGGACATCGAGAAGGGCCGGGCCGGAAAGGTTGTCCGCGGGCCGGCGCCCTTCAGGGACCGGCACGGGGAGGTGGAGACATGCTGCCGCTATTTCGCCAACAACCTCGACCGGACGGGATACAGGGAGTTCCGGAAGCGGGGCATCCAGTTCGGAAGCGGCGTCATGGAGGCCGGCTGCCGGATGGAGCGCTCCGGTCGACGAGGGTGACCTGATCGCCGTCCGGGTCGGCGACGACCCGGCGGACCCGGACACCTACTCCACCCGGTAACGCGCGTAGCGGGACAATGACATGCTTAACACAAGCGTACCGGGACGCTGAGGCGCGTTCATCGTCACCATCACCTCGCGGATCGAGTTCCGCGCCCGGACAGGCAGGACCCGAAAGTCAGCGCTCATGCAGCGGCACCCAGGCCCTCGGTCCAGGACCATTGTAGTGCGTGAGCGGTCTGATCAAAATGTTCTGACGGACCTGCTCAAGACATTGCGCGACCCAGCCGGGCATCCTGCCGATCGAGAAAATCGGCACATAGAGATCCATCGGAATGCCATGAAGCTGGTAAATCACTCCAGAATAGAAGTCGACATTGACGTTCAGCCCATGCCGGGCGTAAGGCTTCATCGCCTCCACCACGGCCTGCAGGATTTCATACCACTCAGGCCGCCCCATCTCCCGCGAGAGCCGCTCAACACCGGTGCGCATATGCTTGGCCCGGGGATCCTCCGTTCGATAGACACGATGGCCAAAACCGCTCACGGGTTTCCGGTTGGCGCGCCTCACCTTGACGTAGTCCGCAGCGCGGTCAGGCGAGCCAATCTCACGCACCATCCGCATAACGTCCTCCGCTGCCCCGCCATGCGCAGGGCCAGCCAGAGTGGACAGGGCGGTAACGACAGCGCCATGCAGGTTCGCTTCGGTCCCGATGGTAACCCGTGCAGCGAAGGAGGATGCGTTCGAACCATGCTCGGCATGTAGAATCATGTCAAGGTCCGCCAGCCGCTCGGCATCTGTCGAGGGTCTCGTTCCGGTCAGCATCCAGAGCCAGTTCGCGGCATGGTCGAGCGATGGATCCGGCATTACGGGTTCCAGGCCGTTTCTGATGCGTTCATATGCGGCGATAGCCACAGGCAACTGGGCCGTAAGTCTCGTCCCGTTACGGACGAATCCAGCCTCATCAGTTTCCCGGCTTCCGGGGTCGAGAGCGGCCAGAGCGGACACAACCGTGCGCAGCACATCCATTGGGTGGCCGGATTTCAACGCACGCATGATATCGTGGATTTCCCTGGGCAGTTCCCTAACCGCCTTCAGTTCGGAGTCAAATTCAGCCAGCTGCTCCGCTGTCGGCAGGTCGCCGTGTATGAGAAGGTAAGCCACCTCCTCGAACGATCCATGCTCTGCGAGATCGTCGATATCATATCCACGATAGCTCAACCGCCCCGCGGCTCCATCGATTTCCGAAATGGCGGATCGCTCGAAATAGATGCCCTTCAGGCCGCGATTTATCTTGACGCCGTCGGACATCCGGGTCTCCTGTTTCCGTTAGCGCAGGGGGAAAATGTGAGTGTTCTCGGGAATATATTTGATACGGCGAGATCACGGAATGCAAGAGTTGTGTTTCCCGAACTGGACGACCCAAGGGTTAAGGACGCGGCGGCGCGCCTGGGTTCGGAGGGAGTCGCACAACCGGTTCCGGTGGTCGAGGAACCCAGCGAGGCCCACGTCACTGCCCTGTCGGCAAACCGGAAGCTCAGGGAAGGGGTTGCCCGTAGGTTGCTGACCCGCCCGCTACATCGGGCTGCCGCTATGGTCAGTGCCGGGGAGGCGGACGCGATGGTCGCCGGCGCGAATGCTCCGACCAGACGCGTGATCGAGGCCGCGTCAATCGGAATCGGCCTTGCGGATGGCATTTCCACGGTGTCCAGCTTTTTCCTGATGGTATTCCCGGACGCAAGCGCAATGATATTCGCCGACTGCGCGGTCAACACCACCCCAAACGCGCGGGAACTGGCCGATATCGCTCTGGCATCCCAACGGTCGGCGGACACCCTGCTGGGTTCGACGAAAGTCGCGTTGCTCTCGTATTCGACGGGATCATCCGGAACAGGCCCATCGGTCGAGCTGGTCCGTGAGGCCGCCGAAGCCACGGGTCTGACCGGCCCAATCCAGGCGGATGCCGCCCTAAATCACTCCATCGCGACAAAGAAAGGTGTCGACGGCGGCGGAGCCAATGTGCTGGTGTTCCCCAATCTGGATTCGGGCAATATCGCCTACAAACTCGTCCAGGAACTGACCGGCGCCCGGGCAATAGGTCCCGTGCTGCAGGGATTCCGCAAACCCGTCTGTGACCTTTCGCGCGGCGCACGTTCCGATGACATCGTTGCGGCCACAGCGGTCACCATCGCCCTGTGCTGACCCGATCGTTCCGAATCACGGGCCTTCGTTAGGAGTTCCCGCCCCATATGCGTGGACCGGACTCTCAGGCGCAGGGCCGAGCCGGAGCAGATGCGCGCCCGTTGTCCATGAACCGGCTCCGATCCGGCCCGAAATCCACCATACGGGATAGATGACGGTATGCCGGATCCAGGATCATGCGGCATGAACCCACCATCGCGGCGCGGCTATGCCATTGGCTGCGGACACATGTCGCCCGGATCGATTCCCGCCACCTCGACCGGTGCCTTCATGGCATCGCGGCGGAACGGCTCACCCAGTTCCTGGTTGATCATCGCCTCTATCAGTGTTGTCTTTCCGGCCATCTGGTCCCTGATCGCCTGCATCAGCATGTCGGTCAGCTCCTCCATGGTTCGCGCGACCACACCGATCAATCCGCAGGCTTCAGCGATGGCAGCGTAGCTTACCCGCTCACCGAGTTCCGTTCCAACGAAATTGTCGTCATACCATAGGGTTGAATTCCGCTTTTCCGCGCCCCACTGGTGGTTGCGGAACACAATCTGGGTAATCGCTGGCCATTCCGCCCGCCCGATCGCCGTCAACTCCGTCACCGCGATCCCGAACGCTCCGTCACCCGAAAAGCCGACGACCGGAACGTCCGGACAGCCGATCTTGGCCCCGATAATGGACGGAAGACCGTAGCCGCACGGTCCGAACAGCCCGGGAGCGAGATACTTCCTGCCCTCCTCGAAGGTTGGATAGGCATTGCCGATGGCGCAGTTGTTGCCGATGTCGGAGGAAATGATCGCCTCCTTCGGAAGTCCCGCCTGGATCGCGCGCCAGGCCATGCGTGGACTCATCCAGTCAGGCCTGGCCGCACGCGCGCGCTCGTTCCAGTTCGTTCCCGGATCGTCCTCCTCATGATCCATGCTCGAGAGATGCTGGGCCCAGGCCGATTTCGTCTGCGCGATGGTCGCCCTGCGCTCGCTCCGGCCACGGTCTCCCGCATCGTTCGACAGACGTGTCAGGATTCCGTGCGCGACCTTGGCCGCGTCGCCGACAATACCCACGGATATCCGTTTGGTCAGCCCGATCCGGTCGGGGTTGACATCAACCTGGATGATCCTCGCGTCGTCTGGCCAGTAGTCGATTCCGTATCCGGGAAGTGTAGAGAATGGGTTGAGCCGCGTTCCCAACGCCAGAACGACATCAGCACGCGAAATCAGTTCCATTCCCGCCCTACTTCCGTTGTACCCCAGAGGACCGGCGAACAGAGGATGTGAACCCGGAAAAGCGTCGTTATGCTGGTAGCCGACACAGACCGGCGCGTCCAGTCGTTCTGCGAGCGCCATCGACTCCGGTATCGCTCCACCGAGAACCACACCGGCGCCATTGAGGATCACCGGAAACTCCGCATCGCTCAGAAGTCCGGCCGCCTGCGCCAAGGCCGCCTCTCCGCCTGAGGGACGTTCGAACTCGACAACCGCCGGCAGTTCAGTGTCGATCACCTGTGTCCATACATCACGTGGAATGTTGATCTGCGCGGGAGCGCTGGCCCGACGGGCATTGACGATCACCCTGTTAAGCACCTCCGCAATCCTCACGGGATCCCGAACCTCTTCCTGGTATGTGACCATATCCTTGAAGGCCGCCATCTGCTCGACTTCCTGAAACCCTCCCTGCCCGATCGTCCTGTTCGCCGCCTGCGGCGTCACGATCAGCAGCGGCGTGTGGTTCCAGTACGCTGTCTTCACCGCCGTCACGAAGTTCGTGATTCCCGGGCCGTTCTGCGCGATCATCATGCACATACGGCCGCTGGCACGGGTATAGCCGTCCGCCATCATTCCGCCGGATCCCTCATGGGCGCAATCCCAGAACGTGATTCCAGCCCTGGTGAACAGATCGGAGACCGGCATGAACGCCGAGCCGATGATACCGAACGCACATTCGATCCCATGCCGCTGCAACACTTTGACAAAAGCTTCCTCTGTTGTCATCCTCATCGAACGTCTCCTGTAGAAAAGTGAAGGCGCAACGGTACGTGCCCGCGTTCGGACTTACTACGTCGCGACGGTTTCAGCCAATAGAGCCAGCTTCCGGCATCCAATAAGTCCAGATATCCACTACCAAGTCTCTGCCGGGTTGTGACTCGGTTGACCGGATAGCTATCAGCAGGTCAGACGGCGCTATGGATCGAGTGCGCGATCCGCTCGATACCTTCTGGAATCCGCGCTTCCGGAATCGAACTGTAGGCTAGACGGTAATGGGAATGGTCCTCTTCCAGCGGACCAAAGAAAACCCGTCCGGGTTCGATCAGGACTCCCTCCGAGCGCAGGCGGAGCGCCAGCTCCGTCATGTTCACGCCCTGCGGTGCCCTCATCCAGAAACTCGACCCGCCGAAAGCGCCGTGCGCCGCCATATCAAGCCCATACTCGCGGATCGCCTGGTCCATCACCTTCCGTCTTCCGGCATAGGCTTCACCGATCCGGCGAAGCTGGGCGTGGTAATGGCCGAGAGCAAGAAAATGGGCAAGCGTGCGCTGGATCTGTCCCGGCGGATGCCTGAGCACGAGCGCCCTGAGTGCCCGCGCCTCACGGATGAACGGCGCGGGCCCGACAAGATATCCAAGGCGCAGACCGGGAAAGACCGATTTCGAAAACGATCCTATGTATACCACGGCTCCCGCCCGATCCAGCGACTTCAGCGCAGGCGGGGAAGACCGCACCAATGACATCTCAAACTCATAGTCGTCCTCGACAACTATGAACCCGTCGTGTAGGGCGAGATCCAGCAACTGCCTCCGGCGCGATAGAGGCATGGTCGCGTTGGTGGGACAATGATGGCTGGTTGTGGTGAAAACCACGTCCAGGGCGGACGGTAGCGCCTCCGGCGGGAGGCCCGCTTTGTCAACATCGACGCAGGCAACCCTGCAGCGGGTCTGCTGGAGTATCTCGCGCAGTTCGGGGTAGCAGGGATTCTCGATCGCCGCGACCCGCCGCTGGTTCAGCAGCACCTGAGCGGCGAGCCAGAGGGCGTTCTGGGCACCAAGGGTCAGGAGCACCTCGTCCTGCACCGCCGTGATTCCGCGCCTTGGAAGTATGTGGCGGGTTATGAACCCGACCAACTGTTCGTCATCACGCTCGTAGTAATCCGCCGTCAAGGCGCTGAACTCGCGCTGTCCAAAAGCCATCAACGCACAAAGCCGCCAGTTCTGGTGATCGAACAGTGAGGCGTCCACCTGCCCGTAGATGAATGGATAGCGATATCCATGCCAATCCGATGGCCGTGCGAGCCTCCGGTAACCCGAGAACCGTTGCCCGATCGCACGGCTCCAATCCACCGCGTCCGCATCCGTCCGTCGCACTGGCCGAACGGCGGGCGGCGGCGGCACACGGGCGGAAACATAGTATCCCGACCTGTCACGCGCATCGAGAAAGTCATTGGAAACCAGTTCCGTGTAAGCCAAGGTCACGGTCACCCTGCTGACACCGAGGCGGGAGGCAAGCCTGCGTGTCGAGGGCATCCGGTCCCCGGGCTGCAGACGTCCCGCGAGGATCCCCTCGGTTACAAGCTGCCGGATCTGCTGCTGCAGCGTTCCGCTGAATCCGGGATCAAGAAAGAAACTCTCGGCAGGAACTGTCACGTCACGCCCCCGTACGGCCCGGGCTTCATCATAAGCGGCCACGATCCCGGCCATGGTGAACGCTTCGTGCGCCGCATACGCCCGTTCAAGGCAAGTGCCGTCCGATCATGGTATCACGGACTTTTGGCAGCCTACGGAAACACTTTGGCCAGCGCAGTATCGACCGTATGGGTGATCCGGTCGATATCATCCGGTCTGGCGACCAGTGCCGGCGAAAAACATAACGTGTTGTTGAAACCGGGAACCGACCGGTTCGTCACACCGATAATCACACCCTCGGCACCGCACTCGGCCACGACCCTTTGGGCCAGTTTCTCGTCAACCGGTTCACGCGTCTCACGGCTTGCGACCAGTTCAATCCCGCAGAATAGGCCCTTCCCGCGCACGTCGCCGATCACCGCATGTTTCTGGGACAGGTCATGGAGGTTGCCCATAAGCCGTTCGCCCATGACCGACGCGTTTTCCAGAAGTCCCTCATCCTCGATGATACGCATGTTCTCAAGCGCGGCCGCCGGACCTGCGGCGCAACCTCCGAAAGTAGAGATGTCTCGGAAATAGCTGAGCGGATCCTCGGCATCGTCCTTGAACAGATCAAATACCGCCTCCGTGGTCACCAGGCACGCGATCGCCGCGTAGCCGCTTGCGACGCCTTTGGCCATGGTCACCATATCGGGCTCGATGCCGTAGTTCTGATAGCCGAACCATTCTCCCGTACGGCCCACACCACAGACGACCTCGTCTATATGGAGCAGAATGTCATGCCTGCGGCAGATTTCCTGAACCCGGTCCCAGTATCCGTCAGGTGGGGTGATGACACCCCCCCCAGCCGTGACCGGCTCCAGACAGAGAGCGCCGACGGTATCGGGTCCTTCTCGCAGAACCACGTCCTCGATGAGCCCGGCAGAGTATTCGCCATAGGACCCGGACGCCGGATCCCAGCCGTCCTGGGCACGGTATTCAAGACAGTGCGGAACCCGGATGAAGCCCGGAGCGAACGGGCCATATTGTGCGTTTCGCTCATCCTGACCTCCGGCGCTCAGGGCACCGATCGTGGTTCCGTGGTAATCCCGGTCGCGGTAAAGGATCTTGAATTTACGTCCACCGTAACGTTTGTGGGCGATCTGGCGAACCATCTTGAACGCCTTCTCATTCGCCTCGGAGCCGGAATTAGTATAGTAAACGCGGCTCATTCCGGGCATCCTGGCTACCAGCCTTTCCGCGAACAGCGCACCTGGCACAGTGCCGGACGCACCCGCGAAATAGTTGAGCTTCAGAAGTTGCTCGTAGACGGCCCTGGCGATTGACTCACGGCCATACCCCACATTCACCGTCCATACGCCGCCGGACAGGGCATCAAGGTACTCCTTGCCCCGGGCGTCCCAGACCCGCAGTCCCCTACCCTCGACAATGACGCGCGGATCCGCGACCTCGAACGGCTTGTGCTGGGTAAGGTGGTGCCAGACATGAGCGCGGTCGGCCTCGATCACGTGGGAAACGTCGTTTTCGGCGAACTGAAGGTTCATGGTCCAAACTCCGTGCGTCGGCCGGATTTTGGCGGCCGGGTAAAGATTCCAGATTTCATAAATCACACCACAGAAAACGCAAGGCGGATAGGGCCAGATATATCCAGTCCATAAATCCAGATCTGGGATTTACCGGTGACGGAGGGCCCCGATACATCGTTTACGCCATCGACATTCCGGCAGTGGCTCAGCTTGAAACCCATGGGTTTCCCCGTGGAAAGGGGCGATCCGAAGGCCACCCCGCGCACGGGGGAGTGCGGCTGGCTCACGTGGCTGTCACGGTGAAGCTACACCGTTCCCTCCACGATCCGTCGCGGCCGGGTCCGGGGCCCATGAGGTTCCGGTCAGGGACGGGTTGACAGATGCCCCCACCATCCGGGCATCCTCGTCCCATCGGTCAGGATCTGCCGGGCGGCCGTCCGGTCCACCCGGCGTGCAACCGGACAGCTGGACAGGAAACGGACAGCTGGACAGGAAACACACCATGACACGGTTCACGGTGACGCCCCCCTGAACGCCTGACACCCCTGCTGGCGGCCCTCACCCTGCACAGGCGCAGCAGAATTACAGATACACCCCAGTGACATGCGGCATGGGCTTCGGGGCGTTAGCAGCCCTGTTAGCCCTGGATCTTGAAATCAAATCGACCCCCAACGGACCCTGGGGTGTTCTCGGCGAACATTTTGGCGATCATCGCGCCTCAGCGTAATCCGCCAGCGTCACGACCGATTCACCGTGCTCCGTCGGTGCAACCGCCGACATGAATCGACGGTCCGCCGTCACCACCGTCGCGCCGATACGATGCGCGAGTGCGAGATACACGCAGTCGTAGACCGGGTGGTCGAGCGCCAGCGCCGGACGCACCGCGTCCGCGCCGACGGTCTCGTCGTCGTTCCAGCGCAGCGGCACCGGCTTCGGTGCGCTCGATCTCCCCCGCCCGCGCCTTGCACCACAGCGCATTGGCAGTCTCGGAAGCCATCAGGCGCGGCGCGTGCAGCTCCCGCCCGCTCTCCGCCAGTTTATCCGCAATATCCGCGTTATCTTCGGCAACCAGCCACTTGGCCGCCACACTCGCGTCGACGACGAAGCGCATCAGTACCCGTCGCGATGGCCACGGTCGCGGTCCTCGCGGATCAGCGCTTCCGCCGGTGTGTGCCTGCGGCCCCTGGTCTTCTCCCGCAACCGGCGCGAGGCCGCCAGGAATCTGGCCCGCTTCGCCGCCATGTCGTCGTCGGCGGCGCATTCGAGGATGTGGCGCACCTCACCTTCCAAGGAGCGGTTGTTCGACGAGGCGCGCCGTTTGAGCCGATCCACCACCTCGTCGTCGAGCTGTCGTACATGGATTGCTGCCATCGGCTTGTCTCCTGGATTGATAGCATATTGTTAGCTCACCGTCGCGGCACATGCAATCGTCCCCGGAGAGGACATTTGGCGACTTTCGCGGCCACGGGCGGACAACGGCATTCCCATGGCCTGCGGAACGGCCGCGGGCTAAACGGGGTTCGGGACAGCGCGTAGGATGGTGCGACTTGACCCGATCGACACCGTATCGGTCAATTGACGCATTCATATTACCGGCCCGCTGCTGTAGCGTTTTCGCGGATTTACACATTCTCTGGCGGCGGGTCCCCTGAAAATCTCGGAGGCGGCTTCGGGAACGTCGCACCGGGCCGCTTACCCGCACTGTCCCGAACCGCCACTCAGACTGCCGGCCATCCCTCCATACGGAAGATCATGGCGGAGCGATACTCCCCGGGATCCGGGCCCGCCGGGGCCTATCAGGCGCGGTGCGCCCCCGCGGAGTTGGCGCGGTCTCACCGGTTCAACTCATGGAAACTTGAGCCGAGACCGAAACTAACCTGTTGTGCACGGGAAAATGCGGTCATACTGATGAAGCTCAAATTACACCGGCCCCTTTCGGGGATTATGAGCATCACATGGAGGATTAGATGAAACTTAAACTGAAGTCCCTTGCCGCAGGCGCGGCGATACTGGCAGGTGGCCAGGCCATGGCCGCGGACGAGATCACCGTGGCCTATTTTCTGGAGTGGCCGATGCCGTTCCAGTATGCCAAAGTGAACGGCACCTACGAGGAGGAAATGGGTGTCACGGTCAACTGGGTCAGCTTTGACACCGGCACCGCGATGAGCGCGGCAATGGCGGCCGGTGACGTGCATATCGCCGTCAGCCAGGGTGTGCCGCCGTTCGTCGTCGCAACCTCGGCAGGCCAGGATATCCAGATCGTCGACGTGGCGGTAAGCTATTCGGACAACGACAACTGCGTCGTTCACAGCGACCTTGAGATCGACCAGAGCAGCGCTGGCGAGCTCGAAGGCAAGAAAGCCGCCGTGCCTCTCGGAACCGCCGCCCATTATGGCTTTCTGAGGCAGATGTCGCATTTCGGGGTTGATGTTTCCACCATGGAGATTGTCGATATGCCGCCGGCCGAGGGCCAGGCCGCGCTCGCCCAGGCAGCTGTGGACATGGCATGCGGCTGGGGTGGTGCCCTGCGCCGGATGATGGAAAGCGGCAATACCCTGCTGACCGGTGCCGAGAAGGAGGAACTGGGCATTCTTGTCTTCGACGTAACTTCCGCCCCGGCGAATTTCGTTGCCGAGGAAGGCGAGCTTCTCGCCAAGTTCCTCAAAGTCACCGCCGGCGCGAACGCGATGTGGAACGCCGGCGGAGACACGGCGACGGCCATGATCGCCGACATCGCGAAGGACGCGGGCATGGATCCTGAAGACACGGCCCAGACTTTGGCGAGGTTCAAGTTCCCTTCCATTGACGACCAACTGTCCGGAAAGTGGCTTGGAGGAGGCGCCCAATCGTTCATGAAGGGTGTGGCCAATGTCTTCGTCGAAGCCGGCTCCATCGATGCGGCGCTTGAGAGCTATGACGCTGCCGTTGACATCGGCCCGCTCCAGGCCGCAAACGAAATGTAGCCCGAATTCGCGACCCGGCGCGATAGCCGCGCCGGGTCACCATCAGGGGAGGGGAAATTTCCGATGTCCGGTCTGGTTCTCGACAGTGTTTCGATGCGCTTCGATCTGCCCAATGGATCTTTTGTTCAGGCGCTTCTGGATGTTTCGCTCGACATCAAGACGGGCGAACTGATGAGTGTTCTCGGCCCCTCCGGCTGCGGCAAGACAACCCTTCTCAATATCGTGGCCGGCTTTCTGGCCCCTACGGAAGGAACCGTCACACTTAATGGCCACCCGGTGTCCGGGCCCGGCCAGGAAAGAGGCATGGTGTTCCAGAAAGGCGCCCTGTTCGAGTGGATGGATGTCCGGGAAAATGTTTCCTTCGGCCCAAAAATGAACAGGGTACCAAAATCGGAATATGGTCCGAAGGTCGACCACCTGCTCAAAGTGGTTGGACTTGGTGACTTTACGGACAAGGCGATCTACGAGCTTTCGGGCGGCATGCAGCAGCGTGTGGCTCTCGCGAGGTGTCTCGCGAACGAACCTGACGTGATCCTGATGGATGAACCGCTCGGTGCGCTTGACGCCCTGACGCGCGAGAAAATGCAGGGACTGGTTCTGAGGCTCTGGAAAGAGACCGGTAAGACCATCATACTGATCACCCACTCGGTGGAAGAGGCCCTCCTGCTCGGCGAACGCCTTCTCGTCATGGCCCCGAGGCCGGGCCGCATCCACAAAGAATATCGCCTTCCCTTCGCGGATTTGGGCGTCGGCGCTGACCTGCGCGAGATCAAGCACCATCCCGAATACAACGTCACCCGCGAGGAGATACTCAACATGATCTGGAACATGGAAGAGGAGATTATGGGCAGGACGGAGGCGGCCGCATGACGATTCTCCTGATCTACGTCGCGATCTTCCTGGTCTCTTTCGTCGCGGTCAGCTTCGTCGCGTCCCGGCTGGGTGACCGCCACGACTTCATCTCGCTCAAGACGGTGACATTCGGTGACGAGAGCGCGGTACGCGCCAACCGGACCGCATCGATCATTTCGATTTTGGCGATATTCCTCATCTGGGGTGCCTTCACCGGCTCCGTTCTCACCCCGATCCATGCGCCCGGTCCTTACGTTGGCGCGGGTCAGTTCAGTTATGTGGTCGAGGCACCGGACGGAAGCCGTGACACCGCCACCGCATTCTGGCAGGTCGAGGAACGCAAGGGTGCCGAGGAGCAGCTGGAAGTCGACCCGGGCGACGGATTCGCACGGAACGACACGCTCAACATCATAAAATACCGTTCCGGCCAGCTGAGATGGGACGGCAATGACGAGATCAAGCGGGGGGACGGGGCCCGGATCGTGGAGGTAAACGGCCAGGCAACGGACTTCAACCACAATCTCCGCGATGACAAGGGCAACCTGCTCCAGGATCGGCCGAGGTTCACGATCGACAACGGAACCGTCACCATGACCGACAAGGGTGCGCTTCTGATCACACCCTATCAGGGCTGGCAGATGGAGCCGATCTGGCTGCCGACTCCTGAAGCGGTCTGGGGCCGGATTGTCGGGATATCGGGAGAAGGCTACCAGAACCATACACTGCTGGAACATCTGGGCTGGTCACTGATCCGCGTGGTGGCGGGATTCGTGTTCGGTGCGCTCGTTGGCATTCCGCTCGGCTATGCGATGGGACTGTCCGGCTGGTTCCGTGGATGGTTCGATCCGATCGTGGAATTCATGCGCCCGGTGCCGCCGCTTGCGTTGATTCCGCTTGTGATCATATGGGCCGGTATCGGCGAGCTCGGAAAGGTGATCCTACTGTTCCTCGCGGCGCTCTGGATCATGACGATCGCCGCCAGAGCCGGCGTTTCCGGCGTGAATATCACCAAGGTGCATGCGGCATACTCCCTCGGAGCCTCGCGCTGGCAGATCATGCGGCATGTCATAGTTCCGAACTCGCTTCCGGAGATATTCACCGGCGCCCGTGTCGCAATGGGAGTCTGCTGGGGCACAGTGGTGGCCGCCGAACTTGTCGCCGCCGAAAAGGGCGCGGGAATGATGATTATGGTGGCCTCGAAATTCCAGCTTACCGACATAGTCATCATGGGTATAATTCTGATCGGCATCATTGGCTACGGAATTGACATCCTGATGCGCGTCGCCGAAAGGATACTGGTGCCCTGGAAGGGCCGTGCCTAGTGGTTAATGCCAGAGATCCCCTCGTATGCTTTTTTCCTGAGGCGTGATTCCGTCCTCCCGCCGCCGTCATGCGGCCAGAGAAAGGTGAGACACGCCGATGGGCCGGAAACCGGCACGACAGGCAACCGGGTTTTCGGGCGGGAACCGCGGACGTTCCAGGCGCATCGTTCGCAGGCCGCAAAAACCCAGGAGTATCTCTGGCGGACCCGCATCGTCCCGGAACCGGGCCGATCAGGAGTTCCATTGTCCTCCAGAAAAGAGACCGGTCTCCGGAAATCCCGCGAGGGACGATGTGGTACGGTGCCTGACGAGTGCTTCCAAGTGTCGGTCGTAAATCATCAAAGTTTGGGGTTACGTGCGAGCGCTCAAGCTCTCAAAGAGAGATCATGACACAGCCACTTTCAAGCGACATGCCTTTGCTCTTCTTGGCTCCATCGGATGCACTGAAGTTGACCATGGGAACCAACCAATCCCAAACTGCACGGCGTGGGAACTGAAACTCATGTAGTCAGCGGCCCTGCATCTTGTGAAACCGCGCTCAACGAGACATCGGAAGGCCTATCAACCTTGATCGTAGGGGCCGGCCGTTGCCAAGCGACAAGTCCGGCTCCGTGCCTACCATAAAATGCCGGAACGACCTGTTCCAGATCGGCAATAAAGTTCGACTGCTGGGTGAAACGGGATCCAAGACGCTTCGATTCAAACAGGTAAAAGGACTTGGGCGCCAAGCGCTCCTTGCCCTCGGCAACAATCCCTATGTCGGCCCGCAGGTCCGCAACGGCATACTGAGTCGTTGCACTTCGCTTTGGCCAAAAGATCCGCAGGTAGAGATCAGTCACATCGTCCTTTCTGATTTGGCGAAGGAGCCAGTTCACACGAGCCTTGGCGGACTTTCTATCCTCAGGCGCAGCTAGGGTCATACCGACGTCTATGCAGCGGCGCGCGAGATCGACCACGACGTCGAGTGAAGCCGCGGCATCGGGGATTTCTAGGGAAACAGACAACTGCCTGTCGTTTCGCAATCTCCCAATCTCGTCTTTCCGGCGCCTGATGGGGTCGTGCAGATGGCGGCGCGGCAGCCGCTGCGTGACCCGGGTTTCAGTCAGGCGGCTCAATGCCAGCGAGAGATCCCGCGTTTCTTGATGCCATGCCTCAATCACGCTGATCGCTTCAGGCGAGCCGGCCGGTACGTCGCCACCCGCGGAAACCAGCCTGTTCAGCTCAGTCCACTCTCTGGGCATGCGGTCGAAGCCACGCACACCTGCGCTTTCGTGGGCCAGAAAACGCCGGAACTCGTTCAGGAGAACGCGCCGGCTGGAACTTTCGATGGTGTCCTCGCTGATCAGAAGGTCGACAGTTGTGAGAACATGCATCCACGACCAGTGGACGACCGGAATTTTCGAGCGGCTCCTGCGGACCTCTTCAAGTGGATGCGCAGTCGGCGACGTCGCAAACTGGTTTGAGACGGTGATTACGCAGTCGACGTCGTTGTCCCTAGCCAGATTGCGGTATCGTTCGATCTGGTCTATGTCGAGTTCGCTGCTGCCTATCTTCGCTTCGACAAATGCCTTCCATTCACGCTTGCCGGTGCGGACGACGATCAGACCGTCAGGGCGATCGCGTGTTTTCACCGGGACGTTCGCAGGCACAATCTCGGTAAAGCACTCTGTCCTCGTGCGTACGCCGATGCGCTGTCCGGCACTCGACAGGAGCGCTTTTGAAAGCTCGTCGATCCGCGCCATGCAGGCGAGGAGGATCGCTGTGGTTCGCCCCTCCTTGGATGTGTTCGAGAGCACGGGAAATAAGCGGGCCGGCTCGCCCTGGCTCAGGAACGGAGGCAGTTCGCGGTTCAATTCAGGCATGGTTCTGTTCTCCCGCCCTGACGGACCGTCGCCCGGCCCACTAATGTCGGCCTATGTCCAAAATAAGTGCCGAATCCGCCATAAGCAATTCCATATTCCATTTCGCCTGTAATGGTTGGCTTCATTGGTATCCTACGGCTTCCGCGAGGTCGCCTGCGTTCCGAGGGACAGGAATGCGGAGCGGGCCGTTATGGAGTCCACGGGGCGAACGCGCCGTGGACTCCCGCGGTCTCCGCGTGACCGCGGTTTCGCCGTAAGCGTTGTCAACTCCCGCCAGTCCCGGGACCTTCTACGTATCGGCGCGAGGGTGCTGGCCGCTTTCTGGCCGCGTTACCGGACATGGCGTCGACCGGCTCCGCAACATGCTGGTGCTGCGCTCCTCGACCGGCGCAACAAGTTGGCCGTCGTCCAGCCTAGTATCACAGCCTCATTGAATTGCTGGGTATAGGGACTTCAGCCTGATCCGCGCGTCGTCGGTCCTGAACCGCCAGTCGACGGGTTTCGCCGAGCCGTTGCGGTGCCGCTGCCATGCGGCGACCTCGCGCACCATCGTCCCGCGGTCCGGGATCCGGCGGTCAAGGCACTGCCGGGAGAGGACGTTGATCCCGGTCTCGGCCATGTTCAGCCAGGAGCCGTGCTTCGGCGTGTGGTGGACCTCGAAGCGGTCGGCGAGCCGCGACGCCTCCGCCGGCCCGGAGGCCCCGTGGAGCGTCGACAGCCTGTGGGTGTCGGGGTTGTCCATGACGAGCACGATCCGCCTGCCGGGCAGGTGGACGTCGGCCATGTCCACGGGGAGCCCGGGCGAAGTCCCGCCTCCTGCGGCGGTCGGTGACCTCCACGTGGCGCCAGGTGTCCAGCGGGGCGCAGGCCATGAACAGGTTGGCCGTTCCGTTGCGCCCGTGCCCGAAGTCGTATGCCGTCGGCTGCCCGGGACGCGCCGGAAGCGGTGTCCGCGTCTCCTTCGTCTGCTGTTCCGGGGTCCCGTCCATGCAGACCAGGACGGTGCCGTCATCGAATTCCCGGGCGTAGACCTTGAGCACGTCCTCCATGGCGGCGACGAATTCGGCGTTCGCCTTCGGCGGGATGCACCAGCATTCCTTCAGCCAGGGCCTGGTGCCGTTTTTTCTGGCGCCTGCCGGACCGTCTCCCGGCCGATGCCGTCGACGGCCTCCAGCTCCACCAGCCGGTCGCCCGGCAGCTTCAGGGTCCATCGCGCCTGCCCCTCGGGCGGCTCCGGGCAGCCCGGCATCCCCGGCGTCGCCTGGCCCTCCCCGCCGGGCCGGGGCTGTTTCCGGTTCTCCTGGACCCTGCGGTCCAGGGCCGCGTCCAGGCCCTCCATGACGCACTGCCCGCCCGTCCGCTCCGCCGTCGCCACGCTGGCCCCAGGCGCGTCCGCGATCCGCGCGTCGGTCCAGCCGCCGTTCGGACGGCCCCCGTCGCCCGGCAGCAGGACATGCGCCCGCCTGCGCCGTTCCTTCGACCCCCTGCCGCCGCCGGTGATGTCCTTCAGCCGCGCGCGCCCGTGCGCCTCAAGCCGCACCCTGTAGATCTTCCTGCCTGCCTGTTCCATAGCCTGTCTCCGAAATGCCCCCTGACGCCGCCCGGGGCGGCCGGAAGGTCTGTTGCACGGTGTCACGGTCGGGAGCGTAACCCGTCCCGGGCCGGGATGGAACCAACAATTCAATGAGGCTGGGATACTAGGTGCCCGCGGATCCTCTTTGCGAGCTCGTTGAGGCCGTCGTTGGTTAATAGCCTGACGGTCTCCTGAATATTCGCGATCCGCCGCCGGATTAGGTGGCGGACGAAGAGGACGGTCGACTTCAGATCGGCGGTCCGACGGTCCATGGCGCGTTTCCCAGAGGTTCGAAGACAGCGTAAGAACACGGACCGCCTGTCAGGCGTCCGGCGGAAAAGTCGCTCCCGGAACGGTAGTTCTATTCGAATGCCATCGCCGCACTCCAGCGAAGGAAGGAACTCCCAGCATCAGGGCTGGTGCCGTGCCCGGCAACCCGAACCGCTTCGCAATGGCGTCTAAGTCCGGCGCGCTCCCGGGAGCCGTCCTACCGGGCGGTCATACCGTGAAATCGCCCCGCCTCGGTGAAACGTTACAAAAAACGGGGGAATCGCCGAATTTGTAACGTTTCCGGTTGCCCGACGACCGGCAAGCCTTTAAGGTTCATCGAACCCGAACACCACAATTGGCGGGCAGCCGAATGTATGCCCAGATGGTCAGATCAACCGGAACCGCGGTCAAGTCCCGTGAGGAAATGACGCCCGAAGAGCGTCGCTTCCAAGACCGGATAGACGCCGGCGAAAAGATAGAGCCGAAGGATTGGATGCCCGATGGATACCGCCAGACGCTCATCCGCCAGATAGGCCAGCACGCGCACAGCGAGATCGTTGGCCAGCTTCCGGAAGCCAACTGGATCACCAGGGCGCCGACCCTTGAACGCAAGGCCATCCTACTGGCCAAGGTTCAGGACGAGGCCGGACATGGCCTCTATCTCTACTGCGCCGCCGAAACCCTTGGTATCAGCCGGGACCGGCTTCTGGAACGGCTGCATCAAGGCCGAATGAAGTATAGTTCCATTTTCAACTATCCCACCCTTACATGGGCCGACATCGGGGCAATCGGCTGGCTCGTGGACGGTGCCGCGATCATGAACCAGGTCCCTCTGCAGCGGAGTTCTTACGGACCTTACAGCCGCGCCATGATTCGCATCTGCAAGGAAGAGAGCTTTCACCAGCGGCAGGGCTACTCCATTATGATGAAAATGGCGAACGGCTCCAGTGCGCAGCGCCATATGGCGCAGGACGCGCTCAACCGCTTCTGGTACCCCTCACTCATGATGTTTGGACCAGGTGATGGGGACAGCGTACATTCGGCGCAGTCCATGGCCTGGAGGATAAAGATCAGTTCCAATGACGAGCTGCGCCAGAAATTCGTCGACCAGACCGTGCCACAGGCGGAATATCTGGGCCTGAGGATTCCAGACGACGCGCTGCGCTTCGACCGGGCAACAGGCCATTATGAATTTTCGCAACCTGACTGGAACGAATTCCACGAAGTCCTGCGCGGCAACGGGCCATGCAACCACGAGCGCCTCGGAACCCGCGTGAGGGATTGGGAAGACAACGCCTGGGTCCGCGACGGGCTGATGGCGAACGCGGCGAAACAGGCCATGCGGACAGCGGCGGAATAAGGTTCCATGGCAGCCGAACTCCCCCTCTGGGAAGTGTTCATCCGTGGCCAGCACGGCCTTAACCACCGTCACGTGGGCTCATTGCATGCTGCCGACGCCGGAACGGCCCTGCGCCATGCGCGTGACGTATACACACGACGTAACGAAGGCGTATCCATATGGGTGGTGAAGTCCTCCGACATAACCGCCAGCGCACCCTCTGATAAAGGTCCGCTTTTCGAACCGTCAAACGACAAGGTTTATCGCCATCCGACATTCTTCGACATTCCCGACGAAGTGGGAGCCATGTAGTTGAACCGTGAGGAGGCGCTTTTCGGGTTCCTGCTTCAGCTTGGTGACACCACCCTGATCATGGGCCATCGCGTCAGTGAATGGTGCGGACACGGTCCTGTACTCGAGGAGGACATCGCGCTCGCCAACATCGCGCTCGACCTCATCGGCCAGACGCGGCTGTGGCTCGGACTGGCGGGGGAAGTCGAGGGCCGGGGACGCGACGCGGATACGCTGGCCTATCTGCGCGACGTGTTTGAGTTCCGTAACCTGTTGATCGCCGAGCGCCCGAACGGCGATTTCGGCCATACGATAATGCGGCAGTTCCTCTATGACGCCTGGTCGGCGCTGATGCTTCAACGGCTTCAGGCGTCGAGTGACAAACGCATCGCGGACATCGCGCGGAAGGCCGGAAAGGAGGTCACCTACCACCTCGAACGCTCCGCCGACCTATGTGTCCGTCTGGCCGACGGCACTGAGGAAAGCCACAATCGCATGCAGGCCGCATTGAACCTACTGTGGCCATATACCGGCGAGATGTTCACTCCAGCCAACCCCGAGCGAACGCTCGCCGGAATCGGTGCGGCACCGGATCCCACCGAACTGCGCGACGAGTGGCTCGCAATTACGGAGCGGCTCCGAACGGAGGGCGGCCTGGTCATGCCTGAAACTGGCTTCGCGCATCTAGGCGGCAAGTCAGGTCGCCACAGCGAGCACCTGGGATATGTTCTCGCCGAAATGCAATGGCTTCAGCGCGCCTATCCCGGAGCCGAGTGGTGAGCCGGACGGAAACCCAGGTGAGCGAAATCTGGAACCTGCTCGCCCAAGTGCCGGATCCGGAAATACCCGTGATCAGCGTGGTTGACCTCGGCATCGTTCGCCATGTCCGCTGGCGGGACGACGAGTGCGAGATAACGGTCACTCCAACATATTCCGGCTGCCCGGCCACATCCGCGATCGAAATGGAGATCGAGAGGGTCCTGCGCGGGCATGGTATCGACAGGGTGTCGCTTAAGCGCCGGATCTTTCCGCCGTGGACCACCGAGTGGATGTCAGACAAAGGCCGCGACAGTCTGGAACGCTACGGCATCGCACCACCACGGAACGCCGGCGAACCCGAAAAATGCCCCCGATGCGGCGCTGTCGACCTTGAACTCGTGAGCCGGTTCGGATCGACACCCTGCAAGGCGCAGTGGCGCTGCAGGGACTGTCTTGAACCGTTCGAGTACTTCAAGTGCATCTGACCAATGTCCCGATTCCATCCCCTGACGGTCACGGATATCCAGAAAACCACACGCGACGCCGTCGTGGTCACGCTCGAACCGGACGATCCGGCACCATTCGCTTTCACGCAGGGCCAATACCTTACCTTCCGCCATGATTTCGGCGGCACGGAACTGCGCCGGAACTATTCCATCTGCACGGGCATTGATGACGGCGGGATACAGATCGGAATCAAGCGCGTTGAAGGGGGCGCGTTCTCCAACTGGGCCAACACCGAACTCAAGCCCGGTGACCGGCTGGAGGCAATGCCGCCTGCGGGGCGCTTCTTCGTTCCGGTCGAGCCAAATTCGAACAGACACTATCTGGGCATCGCGGGGGGATCCGGAATTACGCCGGTGCTGTCCATCCTGCGCACCGTGCTGGTTCGCGAACCCAAGTCCGCATTCACGCTGCTCTACGCCAACAGGGCGGTCGGAACGATCATGTTCCGCGAAGAGCTTGAAGACCTGAAGAACCGCCATATCGGCCGGCTTAACGTGATCCATGTCCTTGAATCCGACAGTCAGGACATCGAACTCTTCACCGGTCGCATGGATGCGGAAAAATGCGGTCTTCTGTTCAGCCGCTGGATCAAGGCCGAGAGCGCGGACGTCGCCTTCATCTGCGGTCCGGAGCCGATGATGAGGACCGTCACCGCGGCATTAGCAACCAGCGGAATGCCAAGGGACCGGATCAAGCTTGAGATATTCAGGTCAGCCCAGCCGGGCCGTCTTCCCAAAGCAGTGGCGGGCGTCCGTCAGGAGAAGCGCTCCGGAGACTGCGAAGCCACCGTCACACTTGATGGCCGCACCCGCAGTTTCCGAATCCCGCGTGACGGCACCAGACTGCTCGATGCCTTCAACGCCCACTCGATGGACGCACCCTATGCCTGCCGGGCGGGCGTCTGCTCCACCTGCAGGGCCAGGATCCTGGACGGTGAGGTGGAAATGGTCGCCAATCATGCTCTGGAGGACTACGAAGTGTGCGCGGGATACACGCTGACATGCCAGGCCGTACCTCTGGGTGACAGGATCGTCGTGGACTACGATCAGTAGAAAGCGGGTCGATACGGGCAATTTCCTCGTGTGGTGACCAGGTTAGACGAAGCGATATGATTTCCGCAAATGGTGCGATGTGCGGGGATTGCGGTGGTGTCTCAGTTTGAAATCGCCAGACACGGGGCGGACAGGGCGACCCGGAGGCCGCCCCTGTGAGTGTCTGTCAGGCCGCGGTCAGGGCCGATCACCCCGGCCGGATGGCCGGGCAATGGCATTCGGATAGACTTGCGGCTTGGCGGGTGATATTTTTCCGTCGCGCAACCCGCTGGCGGGGCGCGGCTTTTCCGCGTCCGGCAAATTTTTTCCGCACCCCCCCTGTCAAGCCACCCGTGATTCGCAGTCTGTCCCCGGATTTCCGGGAGCGGCCCATGGACCGGCGAATCATCGACCTGAAGTCGACCACCTTCCCGGGGCGCCGAGTGAACCGGCACCAGATCGCCGACATCCAGGAAACCGTGGCGCTTTTCCCCAACGACAGCCGCAACGGGCCGGCGAAGACCATTCGCGGGCATCTCGGCTGGACCACGGCGACGGGCGCCTGACGGGTCGGGGCGTGCCTGGGCATGCCGGGACGCTCGAGAGCCACGGGATCCTGACCCTTCCGCCGAGGCGTGAGGAGTGCGTCCGCGACATGCGGGACGCCGACAGGCCGGCCTGGGCGTCCGCCCCGGACCCGGGGCCGGAGATCGCCGCGCCGCCCGCGGACCTGCGCCCGCTGGGGCTGGAGGCCGGGGAGCCCGGGCCGCCGGCGCGGGCCGGGCGCGGGCGTTCAGGCGGCCGCGCCGCGGGGCCGGACGCTCCGCGTCCGCCCGGTCAGGTACGTCGCCGGCGACACGGAGTTCCGCCTGGCGACGTCGCTGACCGACGGCGGCCGCTTCGGCGTCAGGGCGCTGTCCGGCCGCCATCACGGCCGCTGGGGAACCGGGGAGACGTACGGAAGCGGAAAATCCGTGACCGGGGATCTCCACGCACGGTCGGAGCGCGGCGTCCGTCGGGAGCCCTGCGCCGCGTTCACGCCCGTAACCCGCGGCGGGCGGTCGCCGGGCTGGCGTGTCCACACCGGGTGTTCCGGCAATTGTCAAACCGAGACACGACCCCCAGTCAAGAGGGGTCGCAAGAGACCGGGGATGCAATTGAACCCCCAATGAGGCAGAACCATGGAACCGTAGCCCAACCGCCCGCACTATCATGTGTGGCGCAAGGCCAAGACTGGCCGCATCTACTACAAACTCACCCGTCCGTTTTTCCGGCGACAGAATGCCCGCAAATACGCGGTTCACCGGAAATGGCCGAACGACACTTTCATGGTCATCCAATGCGACGACCCGCGCTGCGCCCCCACCCTCGACTGACCGGATGCCCACGGATTCCGCTTGTCTCGGCCTGAACTTCGCGTATGATCCCGCCAAGAGCGCCGTGAAACGTGATAAACACGGAATCGACTTTGTGGCGGCCCAGGCCCTCTGGGCGGATCCGCAGCTTGTCGAAATCGCTGCCCGGACCCAGGACGAACCCCGCTTTCTTGTGACAGGGCTGATCGGGGCACAACACTGGACGGCGGTGGTGACGTACCGCGGCGGCGGTGTGCGGATCATTTCGGTGCGGCGCGCCCGCCAACGGGAGATCGAGGTTTATGAAAGCGACTGAGTTTGACCGGCGTTTTGATGCCGGGGAGGATCTGGACCCGTATGTGGACTGGTCCACCGTCCGCCGTCCCAACCGCGCGACGCAGCGGGTGACGGTGGCCCTGCCCGCCTGGATCCGTGCGGGCCTCGATCGGCAGGCTCAGGACCGGGGCATGTCCCCCCAGGACCTGATCCGCACCTGGATCGCGGAGCGCCTCCGGACTCACGGATCCGGGTGAACCGCCCCGCCCTCGCCTGACGGAATTCGGCCATGCGATATCTGGTCGAACCGCAGGACACGGGCGTGCATGATTATTCCTATGAGCCTCTTGCAGAACTCCGCGGTTGAGCGGTTTTTTGCCCTGGAACGGGCTTTTTTTTCGACGTCCGGCCTGGATATGGAGCCGTCCCTCCGGTATGATGAAGGTGAGAAAGCCACAACATGCAGGGAGACGGCCCCATGTCCGTGGGAGAGTTCGTATCAGATGCCTGGCACCGCCTCCAGGGGGAACTTTTTCCGGCCCTCGCCGAGGAGGTCGGCCCGCTGGGCAGGATGCACCGCAGGTTCCTCGCCGTGCTGGCCGGACGGCACGACCCTGCCGCGGCGCTTCGCGACCGGACCCGTCAGGGCCCGCGGGCGCGCCGTCGCGGAGACGGCGCGCAGGCCGGGACGCGCGGCGCGTGCCCGGCTTCCTGAAGACGGCCGACAACGCCCGCCCGTGCCCGGGCGGACCCCCGCGTCAGCGGGCTCTAGAACCAATTAGCCCTGGTCAGGATAACATGTTACCTTGACGACGCCTGCCGTGCCCCCTACCCTTGCGACCATGACGACCGAGAGCCCGGACGGTGACCCGAGAGAGTGGATCGCCCGCCTGGAGGAGCGCATGGAGACTGTGAGAGCCGAAAACGAGACCCTGAGAGCAGACCTTGCCGCAACCCTGGCCGGCATGCGGATGGATATGGCAACGCATCGCGAGGATGCCGCCAGACGTGATGTCGATGCCGCCAAGCGCGAGACACGCCTGATCTTCGCCATGATCGCCATTGTCGGCATCGGCCTCACGATCTTCGGCTTCGTGACGGCCTGATCCTCGAGCGCACGGATACTCCGCGGGCCACCACGCAAACAGGAAAAGTGCCAGACAATGGGGCTCGGGTGCCCTGGTCCGCCCGCATAGCACGGTCACAGGTCCGCCAGTCCGCCGGAAACATCGGCCGGTGCGCCATCTCCCCTCACATCCCGATCCCGGCGACCAGTCTCCGCTCCGGCGCGTCTCCGCGCTCCACCCCAAGCAACCCCGCGAGCGCGTCGTGCAGCCCGCGCCAAGGCGTCGGCTCCGGAAACCCGGGGCCGAGGTGCGGCCCGCGCACGACAAGCTACTGGGGCGAGCCCAAATTGGCACCGGCATGGTGCGGGTGAACTTTGAATACAATCCATTCTCGCATCCGCTCTACGCCGTTGAAAACACTCAACGCACCTTCTTCCTAATGGGCGGGGAGGGCTGCGGGTGCAGCCTGCCGCGCGGCTACAACGAGCCGCACGGATTTGTTTATGACGAGAACGGAAAGCGCATACGATAACCGGCAACGGCCCGGCCCATTGACAGACAAACACAAGGGGTGGCCGACGGGCCACCCTTTTCCCGTGCAAACATGCATGGTTTTCAAACTGAGACACTACCGCCCGCAGTCCATGCCATACGAAATGAAGCGCGACACGGAAAGATGACAGGATATGGAACGGAACGGCAGAGCCTCGTGCCGCCATTGTGCCTTGCGGACCCAGTCATCGGAACTTCGCGCAACTCTACCCCATCGACCTGCTGTCAACGACCCGGATCGCCTTTCCCTCCGAACGCGGCACCGAGCCGGGGTCCCCTACCTTGATCTCGGCCGTCACACCCACCGTTCCCTTTATCCGTTCCGATAGCGCGCGCTCCGCCTCCGCCTTTCGGGCCTCATGTCCGACACTCGTTTCCACCTGAACCTGAAGTGCGTCCAGACTGCCTCTTTTGTATAGTTTAAGCTGGAAATGCGCCGAAAGACCCTCCGTGGCCAGGACCTGCTCCTCGATCTGGGTCGGGAACACATTGACGCCGCGCAGGATTATCATGTCATCCGTCCGACCGGTGATCTTGGCCATACGCCGCATAGACCGCGCCGTGCCGGGAAGCAGTTTTGTCAGATCCCGCGTGCGGTAACGGACCAACGGCATTCCCTCCTTGGTGAGTGTCGTCAGCACAAGCTCCCCTGTCTCGCCATCGGCGACCGGAACACCCGTGTCGGAATCGATGATCTCGGGATAGAAATGATCCTCCCAGATATGCAGTCCATCCTTGGTCTCGACACACTCATTCGAAACCCCGGGACCCATCACCTCCGACAGTCCGTATATATCCACCGCATGCATATCGAATGCCCGCTCAACCTCCGCCCGCATGGCGTTGGTCCAGGGCTCGGCCCCGAATATCCCGACCTCCAGAGAACACTGCCGGGGATCGATACCCCGCTCATGGAACTGTTCCAGAATGTTGAGCATATAGCTCGGTGTCACCATGATCGTTTTTGGCCGGAAATCCGTGATCAGCATCACCTGGCGTGGTGTCATTCCACCGGAAACCGGAACAACGGTACATCCCATTCTCTCGGCTCCGTAATGTGCCCCGAGACCGCCGGTGAACAGCCCGTAACCGTAGGCGATATGCACCACATCACCGGGGCGGGTCCCGCTCGCGCGCATCGACCGCGCGACGAGCGCCGCCCAGTTGTCGATATCCCGCTGGGTGTATCCAACGACGGTCGGCTTACCCGTGGTGCCGGATGACGCATGGATCCGCACGATCCTCTCACGCGGCACCGCAAACAGCCCGAACGGATATCCTTCGCGCAGATCAGCCTTGAACGTGAACGGAAATCTGGCCAGATCCGCGAGCGACTTCAGGTCATCGGGATGCATCCCATGGTTCTCGAACCTCGTGCGGTACATCGGAACCCGGCTGTAGGCATGGCGCAACGACCATTTGAGCCGCTCAAGCTGAAGCGCCTCGATCTCGTCGCGGCTCGCGATCTCTATGGGTTCCAGAGTCGAACGGTCCGGCGTAACGTCTCTCATGTCATGTTCCCTGTTCGAAATGCGCCCCCGGGATCGTTCTGGAACACCCCCTCATCTCAGCGATAACCTCACCGTCTCCCCGTGTCACCTTAACGTCGTATATGCCGGTGCGCCCCTTCATGCTGACTTCACGGGCCGTAGCGGTCAGGACATCACCCAAACTGCCCGGAGCGATGAAGCTTATCATGTTATGCTGCGCGACGGCGATTCTGTTGTAACTGTTGCAGGCGAAGGCGAAGGCACTGTCAGCCAGTGAGAAAATCACCCCACCATGGCATATGTCATGCCCGTTGGTATGGTGCCGCTCGACCTTCATCGCCAGGACCGCCCGCCCAGGGGCGATTTCCTCCAGTGTCATGCCGAACCACCTGCTGGCGTCGTCGCCGACCCACATGGCCCTGGCGCTGCGCTCCGCGCATTCCTGTGCTGACGTTTTCATGTCGTGCGACCTCCTTGACCGGTGTCCCGGTGCGGGCCAGTCCGTTACGGGAATTGCGTCCTTGGCTGCCTTTCGGTTACATAAATCGGTCATTCCGGTCCAGTGGAATGAGCGCGGGAGGAGAAACGGGAATGGACGTGATCGAAGTGGGAAGCTTCCTCGCTGGCCAGTGGTTCGCTCCCGGCCCGGATGCCAGACCGGTGGAAAGTGCCGTAACCGGTGAAACGATCGCCCGGGTCGGATCCCCTCGCCTTGACTGCGGCACCATGCTGGACTACGCGAAAGAGGTCGGCGGCCCCAGACTGCGTTCCATGACTTTCCACGACCGGGCCCGCCTGCTGAAAGCGCTGGCGCTCTATCTCAATGACCGTAGGCAGCCACTCTACGATCTCTCCTTTTCGACCGGAGCAACGCGGAAGGATCACCTGATCGACATTGATGGCGGCATCGGCGCAACATTCGTGTTCGCGTCAAAGGGACGTCGGGAAATGCCCGATGCCCATGTCTATCTTGACGGACCGGTCGAGCGGCTAAGCCGGGGGGGCTCTTTTCTGGGACGGCATATCGCCATGCCACGGCGCGGAGTCGCCCTACATATCAACGCCTTCAATTTTCCTGTCTGGGGCATGCTCGAGAAACTCGCGCCCACGCTGCTTGCCGGGATGCCGGCAATCATCAAGCCAGCCACCAGCAGCGCCTATGTCGCGGAGCTCGCGTTCAGGCAGATCCTCGACAGCGGACTTGTTCCTGAAGGTGCCATTCAGCTCATATCCGGCGGCATTGGCGACCTGCTGGATTTTCTGGACGGACAGGACATCATCAGCTTCACCGGCTCCGCCGGCACCGCGCTGAAACTCAAGGCGACACATGCGATCCTTGACGGTGCCGTACCGTTCATCGCCGAACAGGACAGCCTCAACGCCGCGGTCCTTGGCGCGGACGCGGCTCCCGAGGAGCCGGAGTTTGATCTATTCATCAAGGAAGCCACGCAAGAGATGACCGTGAAAGCGGGTCAGAAATGCACCGCCATGCGGCGTCTTATCGTGCCCGAAACACGGATGCAGGCAGTGATCGAATCGCTCTCCAAGCGGTTAGGTGCGATCCGCATCGGCAACCCGACAGACGAACGGACCCAGATGGGTGCGCTTATCTCGAAAAATCACCGCGGCGATGTATTGGAGCGAGCCGGCCTGATCGCAAAGGAAGCCGAGCGGATCTGCGGCGATCCCACGGAATTCCCCGTCGAGGGCGCAGACCGGTCGAAAGGCGCGTTTCTGCCGCCCATGCTATTTCATTGCGCGGATCCCGACGCCGCTTCCACCGTTCACGCGATCGAGGCATTTGGCCCCGTGGCAACCGTCATGGGTTACCGGGACACGGCGCATGCCGCCGCTCTGGCGAATCGCGGAAACGGCTCGCTGGTCGCTTCGGTGTTCACCCGCTGCGGCGATATCGCCCGGGAGCTGGCGTTGGAAACGGCCTCGTATCACGGTCGGCTGTATTTCAACAACAGGGACTCGGCCACGGAAGCAACCGGTCATGGCGCACCTCTTCCGCATATGATACATGGTGGACCCGGACGTGCGGGTGGAGGTGAGGAGCAGGGCGGTATCCGCGGCGTGACACATTACATGCAGCGCACCGCGATACAGGGTTCACCCGACATTCTCACCGCGGTCGGAGGTGCCTGGGTGCCCGGAAGTGCGGAAATCAAAGGTCATGGGCATCCATTCCGTCGGCGGTTCGGAAACCTGAACATAGGTGAGACAATTCATACCGCCAGGCGCGAGATCACGATCGAGGACATCGTTCATTTCGCGGAGTTCACCGGTGACAGGTTCTATGCCCATCTTGACGAAGAAGCTGCCGCGGCCAATCCGTTTTTCCCGGGACGGGTGGCGCATGGCTACCTGCTTCTCAGTTTTGCCGCCGGCCTGTTCGTCGAGCCATCACCGGGACCGGTGCTGGCGAACACCGGGCTGGATTCGCTTCGTTTCATGCAACCGGTCTCGCCGGGAGACAGGATCGCCGCGCAGCTGACCGTCAAACACAAAACCATACGCAACGACGATTATGGCGAGGTCCGCTGGCATGTCACATTGACCAACCAGAACGGTGATATCTGCGCGGAATACGAACTGTTGACCATGGTGGCCCGTTGAGCGCCGCCCGAGCCGGGCCGGGCGGCACCGGCGCGGAACGGCGCAGGTTCGGAGGAACCGAAACCGCCACGGACGGGCCACCGATGGACAGAACCGCTCGTTCTCCGCCCAGTGCGCCCGCCCGTCATCCACCGCCAAATCAGCAATGTCCGCTTTCAACGGACATAGGTCGCCATGACGTACATTGAGGCAGTTCCTTCAAGCGAGATGATCGACATGCTGGGTGAGCTCGGGACTCCCCCGGTCTGGTCTTTGGTCATCACGGTATTCGGCGACTCGGTAATGCCTCGCGGTGGCGTTATTTCCGCAAGCGCGCTGTCGTCCATATTCCACCGCCTTTCGATCAGAGGGGAAGCCCTGCGCGTGGCGCTTCACAGACTCGCCAAGGATGGCTGGATTGTCCGGCACAGGTTCGGTCGCAATAGCCATTACGCTCTTTCGGACAGGGGTCGTGCCAAATTCCTTCCAGCCTCACGCCGTATCTACGCAGTCGCTCCGGTCCTCAACGGGCCCTGGAGGCTTGTGGCGCTGAGGAAGCCTCCCCTCCCGGAAACGGCAATGTCCAAGGCCGGTTTTCTGCAAATCTCACCAACGCTGTTCCTGGGTCCACGGCAAGCCGGAAAGCCGCCCGCAAACGGGGAGGCGATCGTGGGCGACGTCCGGCACCTTCCGGACTGGGCCCGTTCGGCTCTCGCACCGGAACCGCTGCAAATGGACTACCAACGACTTCATTCAGTACTCTCGGAACAGATGGCCACGCTCCGGACGGCCGCTGGACCCGAGCCACTGGACGCCGTAGGACTGCGTACGTTGATCATTCACCATTGGCGGCGCTTGCTGCTGCGCCACGCCGATCTTCCATTGGAGGTCATGCCCGAAGGATGGTGCGGAGAGGATTGCCGTGGACTGGTGCTCGCCCTGCACGAAACGCTCTCACGGAGCGCCGACCCCTGGCTCGATGGAGCCATCGGACTCCGGGCCACCCATTGCCCATAACCCTTATCCGGCCCCTGGATTGTCAATAGCCCTTTCCAATCAAACGACCATTCCGCGAGCTGCCGACAGCTATTGCGACCGTATCGGGAACGTCCGACTACAGCATGTGTGGGCGGGCTGGACATCACATACCTCATTTGCGATTTCAACGACATGGCAGTGATGCGCCAGATAGATCGCCTGACCGTTCCGGCCGATCCCGTCCATGGGCCCGCAGGCCCTCCGGGTCCGGTTCTCGTCGAATGTCTCGAACGCATCATCCCGGAAGAGCGGTAGCCGGACGCCTTGGGATACCACCTGTTCGTGGGCTGCGGCACGAAAGGCAAGGGAATGGTTGTATCCTTGTTCCTATTTAGACATATCCCCGACCTGCTCCGGAGTTCCGCCGGTGTCGAGTGCGCCCAGGATTCCGGATGATCCATCCGGCCTCGGTGTTTGTCACGATAACCGCGAATGGCTTGCTCCGTGGGGCTCGGATCGAGGACTTTTCCGGGGTAATCGAACGCCGCGTCCTCGATCTGCATCTGCAATGTCTTGCGGCGTTCGACCAGCTCGGCGACTTCCGAACCGCCCGTTACCGACATCAGATCGCGATCGGCGTTTGCCCGCGCGGCATTTTCGTCAGATAACCGGATCTCCGCACGATCGGGATCCGCGATAAGCGAGCCGAACTTCGTCTCGAGATCGGGTATTCTGTCCGGTCTTCAGAGAGACGCCGCGCCGCCACAGGCTGCTTCGAAGGTCGGAGCCTCAAATGAGGGCATCGGACACAGGGCATCGACCAATCGATCGGCTTTTTCCAGCACCGGACGCGGGACGCCGTGACCTGTCGTAAATGAACCCCCGGCGGGGGGGAGAGAGATGAAACTCCGGTCGGACCATGAAAGTGTTTCGCTTCGAGTTCCAGATTGTATACATGCGGCCAACAGGAGATAATCCATGCCCCCGATGCTTGATTTGCGCGACGTATGCAAGACTTACCCAAATGGGACCGACGCGCTCAAGGGCGTATCGCTTCAGATCGAGCAGGGCGAGATTCTCGCCCTGCTGGGCCCAAACGGCGCCGGTAAGACCACACTTATCTCGATCATCTGCGGGATCTCGACGATGACCGCCGGCTCGGTCGAGGTGGGAGGCCATGATGTGGTCACCGATTTCCGCGCCGCGCGGCAGCTCATAGGCATTGTTCCACAGGAACTCAGCCTCGACCCGTTCGCGCGGGTCGGAAACTGCCTTCGACTGTCTCGCGGGCTTTTTGGCCTGCCGCGCAGCGACTCTTTCATCGAAGGAATTCTGAAGAGGCTCTCGCTTTGGGACAGGCGCAACAGCAGGGTTCATGAACTCTCGGGGGGCATGAAACGCCGAGTCCTGATCGGTAAGGCTCTGGCCCATGAGCCGAAAGTGCTCTTTCTCGACGAGCCTACAGCCGGTGTCGACGTTGAACTGCGCAAGGACATGTGGCGAACGGTGCGCGACCTCAAGGAACAGGGCACAACGATCATATTGACCACGCACTACATAGAGGAGGCCGAGGCTATCGCGGATCGGGTCGGTGTCATATCAAACGGTGAGATACTGCTTGTCGAGGAAACGGAGGCGCTGATGCACCGGATGGGCAGGAAGGAAATGATCATCGAACTGCAGGAACCGGTCGACGAAATTCCCGAAAGCCTTTCCGCATACGGCCTCCGCAGAGGACGAAACGAGCGCTCGCTGGTCTATTCCTACGTCTCCATGGCGGGAAAGCGCCCCGGGATCACCTCGTTGCTGACAGATATATCGGCGGCGGGTTTCGTGCTGCGCGACGTGCAGACCCGGCAATCAAGCCTTGAGGACATTTTTGTCGACCTTCTGAGAGACGCCGCATGAACTGGTTCGGAATATTCACCATCTACAGGTTCGAGATGGCGCGTACATGGCGCACGATCTGGCAATCGATCGTCTCGCCGGTCATCTCAACGTCACTTTACTTCGTGGTGTTCGGAACCGCCATCGGCGGCCGGATCACCGAGGTCGAGAGCGTCAGCTACGGTGCCTTTATAGTGCCGGGGCTGATCATGCTCTCAGCGACCATGCAATCGGTCTCCAACGCCAGCCTCGCGATCTATCTTCCCAAATTCATCGGCACGATCTACGAACTGCTCTCCGCTCCGCTCAGCCATGTCGAAATCGTGATCGGATATGTTGGCGCGGCGGCCACGAAGTCGCTTATCATCGGGCTCATTATCCTGGCGACCGCTTTCCTGTTCGTTCCACTGCAGATCCTGCATCCCTTCTGGATGCTGGCTTTCCTCTTGCTCACCTGTCTGTCGTTCAGTCTCTTCGGTTTCATTATCGGCATCTGGGCAAAGGACTTCGAGGAGCTCCAGCTGATCCCGCTTCTGGTCATAACACCTCTGGTGTTTCTCGGTGGCGCGTTTTTCTCGGTCTCGATGCTTCCGCCCGCCTGGCAGACAATCGTGCTGTTCAACCCCATGATCTATCTCGTCTCGGGGTTCCGATGGGCATTCTTCGGCCTCGCCGACGTTTCGCCCGGGATAAGTCTGACCGCGATTCTGGGTTTCACCGGGCTCTGTATGGGCGTCGTTTGGTGGATATTCAGGACAGGATGGCGACTCAAGACCTGACGGGATCGGTTCCAACCTTGTCCAGACGGTCCCGAGCCACTACATCCAGCGCATGGAAATCGCGTTCACCAGACTATACAGAAGGCGACCCTCGGTCGCCGTGATAAGGCTTTCCGGCGTGATCGCAGGCGGCAGGCGGGGCGACGCCCTATGCGATTCGCGCCTCGCTCCGCTACTTGAGCGGGCGTTCAGGAAAGGCAGTCCTGTGGCTGTTGCCCTCGCGATCAACTCCCCAGGCGGAAGCCCGGTCCAGTCGAGCCTCATCGCAGCCCGCATAAGGCGGCTGGCCGAGGAGATGGACGTCAAGGTCTACGCGTTCGTCGAGGACGTAGCGGCTTCAGGCGGCTATTGGCTTGCCTGCGCCGCCGATGAGATCTGGGTCGACGCCAGTTCCATTGTCGGATCGATCGGTGTGATCTACGCGGGTTTCGGGCTTCAGGACTTCATAGGAAAATTCGGCGTCGAGCGCCGCGTGCATACGGCCGGCAGTTCCAAGTCGATGCTCGATCCATTCCGTCCTGAGCGGGAGGAGGACATACGGAAACTCAGGAGTTGGCAGACCCAGATCCACGACGCGTTCATTCAACATGTCAGGACAGCGCGCGGTCGCCGACTGAGGGATGATGGGGAGCTGTTCAGCGGCGACGTCTGGGTAGGCGCCGTATCGGTGGAAAGGGGCCTCGCCGATGGGGTCGGCCATATCGTTCCGAAGATGAAGGAGATCTTTGGGGAAAAAGTCCGCTTCCTGCAGTACGGCCCGAAGCGCGGCCTCTTCCAGCGTCTCGGTGCGCGTATGCTTGACGACATTCTCAGCGTTGCTGACGAACGTGCGCAATTCGGCCGGTTTGGCCTTTGATTGTCAAGATCATCATAGTTTTCCTGGCAGTTATGGCGATACTGGCCATTTTCGGGCGCCTGCGGCTTCCGGGGCAGAACGGTATCGTTTGGCGCAGATGTCCCCGCTGCGGTCGGTACATGTTCGGTAAGGGACCATGCCACTGCGGTAAGGTCTGACCCCTTGGATTTCGTCTATGCCGCCCTTGGCCTGGCCATTCTGCTCCTGGCCGGTGACGCGCTCGTGCGTGGATCGGTCAGCCTTGCCACCAAGCTGCGGATTCCGGCAGTTGTCGTGAGTCTCACGATCATCAGCTTCGGAACCTCGGCGCCGGAACTTTTCATCTCGGCCAGCGCTGTCCTTGACGGAGCGCCTGGCATTGCGCTGGGCAATGTCGTGGGATCGAACATTTCCAACGTGCTGCTGGTTCTGGGCCTTCCAGCGCTGATATCGGGCATCGATGCCAATGTTTCCGGCACAGGCCGGTCATTCCTCCTGATGATGGCCGCCACCGTCGCGTTCATCGCGCTGTGTTTCCTTGGTCCCCTGACCTGGACACATGGTCTGCTACTCCTTGGGCTACTGGCCGCGGTGACATTCGACCAGTTATACCGTGCGCGTGGCGGTTACCGCATACCCGTTGGCGAGGCGGAGGACGTCAAGTGCGCCGATCCTGCCATATCCGGGATCAGGCTGACGTCGTTGATGGTCATTGGCCTTGTCGGACTTCCATTCGGGGCGGGTCTTCTTATCGAAGGGGCGGTTAGCATCGCGGCCACTTTCGGACTCAGTGAATCCACTGTCGGGCTGACTCTGGTCGCGGTGGGCACCTCCCTGCCCGAACTCGCCACAACCATCGTCGCGGCCATCCGTCGTCGCGCCGATGTCGTCCTTGGCAACGTGATCGGTTCGAACATTTTCAACCTTCTGGCAATAATCGGCGTCTCATCTATGCTCGGAACCATTCCGGTAGAACCGTCGTTCCTGGAATTCAATCTTTGGGTCATGGTTGCGACATCGCTCTTTCTTGCGCCATTCGCAGTTGCCGGTTACAGGATCTCCAGGATTACAGGCATTGTGCTGTTCGTGCTGTATCTCGCCTATGTGACGGTCGTGCTGGCATGAAAGTACCGAACAGTCAGAGGAACGAGAGCTCGACGCGGAAACCAAACGCATTGGTGACCGGTGCCGCGGCGCGGCTTGGACGGGATATGGCCCGGGCTCTGGCGCGGGAAGGCTTCAACGTCGCGGTCCATCATCTCAATACGCCTGCGGACCAGATTGTATCGGAGATCCGTGCCATAGGTTGCCGGGCCATCTCCATAAAGGCCGACCTTCTGGACGAGTCGGAGACGCGGAACCTGCTTCCGTCCGCTTCGGAGGCTCTTGGCGGACCGATCAGCGTTCTGGTGAACAACGCCTCGATCTTTGAATACGACAGCATTGAAACCGCTACACGCCGAAGCTGGGACCGGCATATCGAATCGAATCTGCGCGCGCCATTCGTGCTCATCCAGTCGCTGGCGGCGCAGGCACCGGCACCCACCAGAGATGAAATGGGAGAGCTCCGGGCCGAGGCCCTGGCGGTCAACATGATCGACCAGAGGGTCCGGAAGCTTACACCTGAGTTCATGACTTACACGATAGCCAAGGCGGCTTTATGGACTCTCACACGGTCTGCGGCGCAGGCGCTTGCCCCACGTATCCGCGTCAACGCAATTGGCCCGGGGCCGACGTTGCGGGGCCATCGACAGTCAGCCGAACATTTCGCGCGGCAGCGCGCCACGACGATCCTGGGGCGCGGCGCTAATTCCGAGGACATCGTCGAAGCGCTCCGTTATCTCCTGCATGCCCCCGCCGTAACCGGCCAGCTGCTCTGCGTTGACGGTGGCCAGCACATCGGATGGGCCGCCTCTGATGACCTGGATTCCGAGCCTGAAGACGGTACCGCGTAAACCGCTTGGGACGCGTCGGGAACGCGACTCCACACCCGACTTTTGCACCGGCGGCGAAATTGTCGTAATTTTGTTACAGTTTAGTCGGAAAAATCAAGCGCTTACACGTATTATTTTATTTATCCAATAGAATCAGCACGTTATGGTGACGCCTAAAAATTGGGCAATTCGGGGAAGCGGATGGAATCTAAGCTAAATTCCGGTAAGTCAGAATACTGTCACCAGGTTTATCCACATAAATCGTGGATTACTTTATCCTTGCTTTCGCGTACGGATGAGTGCAGCCATCCAAGAAGCGGGAACCGACGCTCGGCTGATCTGATTGACTGACCGAAATGACACCGAACGCCAATCCGGCGGATTTGAGCTGATCCGGGAATACGCGAGAACGCTGGACGGTTCACCGGGTGTTTACAGAATGCTGGATGCCCGGAACCGGGTGCTCTATGTCGGCAAGGCTAGGGATCTTAAGGCACGCGTTTCAGCATACACGAGACCGACAGGGCATTCCAAGCGAATCGAACGGATGATCCGCGAAACGGCTTCGATGATGTTCCTGACGACGCGCACCGAAACCGAGGCTCTGCTTCTTGAGCAGAACCTCATAAAACAGCTCAAGCCCCGTTACAATGTGTTGCTACGTGACGATAAGTCGTTTCCGAACATCCTCGTCACGAAGGATCACGCCTTCCCACAGATCAGGAAGCACCGCGGCGCGAGGAACGACAGGGGAAGTTACTACGGCCCGTTCGCCAGCGCGGGGGCCGTCAACCGGACCCTGAATCATCTTCAGAAGATTTTTCTCCTACGCAACTGTCCGGACTCGACGTTCGAGAGCCGCACCCGTCCCTGCCTGCTCCATCAGATCAAGCGCTGCAGTGCACCCTGTGTCAACAGAATCAGTCAGGCGGACTATTCCGCTTTGGTTCATGATGCGGAACGCTTCCTCCAGGGGAAGACGACCGATATCCAGACAAAACTGGCTGAGGAGATGCGTGAGGCCAGCGAAGCACTTGAGTTCGAACGCGCGGCCTCCATCCGGGACCGTATCCATGCCCTGACCCAGGTGCAGGGTGCGCAGGGGATCAATCCCCGCCGCGTGCCCGAAGCCGATGTGATCGCAATCCATATGGAAGGTGGCGAGGCGTGCGTTCAGGTCTTTTTCATCCGGGCCCATCAGAACTGGGGTAATCGGGATTACTTCCCGCGCCTTGGAGGAGCAGAGAGCCCCGCCGAGGCGCTGCAGGCATTCATTGGCCAGTTCTACGCAAACAAACCACCACCACGGCAACTGATCCTCTCCGATCGGATCGAGGATAAGGTCCTGATGGAGGAGGCGCTGAGCGAAAAGGCTGGCCGCAGGGTCGCAATCACCGTACCAAAGCGTGGCGAGAAACTTGAACTGGCCACTGGAGCGTTACGTAACGCACGTGAGAGCCTGGCCCGAAGGATGGCCGATACCGCGACCCAGACGCGGCTGCTGAAGGGGATAGCGGACGCCTTCGGCCTTGAACGCCCACCCGTCAGAATCGAAGTCTATGACAACAGTCACATCCAGGGCACCGATGCGGTCGGCGGTATGGTCGTCTCCGGGCCCGAAGGATTCCTCCGATCCCAGTACCGCAGGTTCAATATCAAGGATCCCGCGCTTTCTTCTGGCGATGACTTCGGAATGATGAGGGAAGTTCTCGGGCGCCGGTTCCGGAGGCTCATCAAGGATGATCCGGATCGGGGAGACACCAACTGGCCGGACCTCCTGCTGATCGACGGCGGATCGGGGCAGGTCAGCGCCGCGCATGGGATAATGTCCGAGCTTGGCGTCTCGGACATTCCCGTCGTCGGTGTCGCCAAAGGCGTAAATCGCAACGCGGGCCGTGAGGAGTTCCATCGCGTGGGCGAAAGGCCAATGGCGCTCGGCCATAACGATCCGGTGCTCTATTTTATTCAACGCCTACGTGACGAGGCCCATCGCTTCGCCATTGGTGCGCATCGACAGACCCGCGCCCGGGGCGTCGGCACCACACAACTGGACGAAATTCCCGGAGTCGGCGCGGCGCGTAAGCGCGCGCTTCTGCAGCATTTCGGCAGCGCGAAGGCCGTCGGCCGCGCCGACCTGGCGGATCTCAGAGCGGTTGACGGGATTTCAGGCAACCTCGCCGAGACCATATACGCCTTCTTCCGTTAACCCGGACCGGGTACATTTCGCCGCTCAATGGGAGGAGATGAAATCGGCGCGGGTGCGGCTGAGGGCCACGCCTGAAAGCTTTCCAGTCGATATGGACACACGCTGGAACAGGACCCCGACTTGGGTCATCTGGATGATCGTCATCGCCATTACCGTCCTTGGCGTCTTGTCCGATTGACCAGCCCCCAGCGGTTACGGAAACTCCGGAATGGCTCCAGTGCCGTTCCTGTCCAGGCTCCATATGTGTCAGACAGGAGGCGGAAGGGATCTCGATTTGCCCCAAACGCGGCCTCATCGAGCGCTTCCACGTAGTCCGCTTCGGAGAATGGGCCTTGGAACTTGACCTAAAAGTCAAGTTTGAACACTGTATATTGTTCCATAAT
Organism: Paracoccaceae bacterium; assembly: GCA_965221405.1. Taxonomy (GTDB): domain Bacteria; phylum Pseudomonadota; class Alphaproteobacteria; order Rhodobacterales; family Rhodobacteraceae; genus JAPOUP01. The sequence goes on from CBDCSE010000002.1 coordinate 1,047,418, forward strand.
TCCCCAAAATAGCCATGTCAAATCAATATATGGTATCTTGAGTCAAGATCTTTGCCCAGAGTCACTCCAAGGGAGGCGTTTGCGCTGCAGCGTTTTTTGACGGCACCGGCGGCTGCCAACGCGGCCCGCGCATCGGAATCCCGGCCCGGCCGGCTGTTTGGGTGCCCGGAAGCGACCCTCCGCGTCGCGGGCGCCGTCCCGAACGGAATCCCAGGCATGCCGGGGCGCCCGGCGTCGGGTCCGGCACGGTTTCCGGGCTGTCGGGTTCGGGTCCCAGGCGGCCTTCAGGTCGGGCCCCCGGACAGGGGAGCGCATCATCTCCGGACGTCCGGCCCGGACGTGGCCCGGCGCGGTCGCCGTCATCACCGCGACGGCCAGGCTGCGGCGAAGCGCCATCTCCGTCCGGCCGCGGACGAAGCGCGTCTCCATGCCGTGGACCCGGTCGATGCGGGAGCTGACGCGTTCCGGTGCGCTCCGGCGGCTGCAGCCGCGCTTCCGGGACGGGCTGCCCCAGGGGACCGGCGTGAACACGCGCCGGTCGGTGTCCGCGTCCCCGGGCGGGATGCGCACGACCCGTCGGTGGTCACCGGCCCTGCCGCCTCCCATGCGGCGGCAGGAGGCGCGGCCCGCGCAGCCGGACCCGTACGCGGCGGCAGGGCAGCGGCACTTCAGCGTCTCCCGGTCACGCCCGGACCCTTCGAAAGCCATGTTCCGCCGCCCGCCGGTCTCCGGGCAGGCGCGGAAGGGCTCCCCGCGCCCGCTGTGGACGATGGTATCGGCACGGCCCGGATCCAGGGGGCGCGTGACCGTCAGGGACGGGTCGTGCCCCGGCCCGTCCCTTTCCGCGCGCCACATGGGGCGGGTGCCGGTCAGGGGCCGGATCCGCCACCGGTCCCGGAGCGCGGCCTCGGCGGCCCGCTGTCCGGGCCCCGGCCGGCGGTGAATTCGGAGCGGCGCTCCGCCAGGGCCGGATCCCTCTCCATCAGCCCCGGGGCCATGCGCTCCGGTTCCCTCACCTCCGGCGCCGGGGCCCGCGCCGTCGACACCGCGACCGGGATCCCGTGCCGCGTGTCGGCGGTCACGTGGAGCCTGTGGCCGGACCGGGACGTCACCTTCGCCCGGAGCCTGCCGTCGCGGCCGACCCCTGACGTCCCGCGCCTCCCCCGGTCCGCGTCCGGACCGGACGTCGTGCCGGTCTTCCGGTCCCCGGTCCCGGCCGGGTGGCTCCCGGTCGCCTTGCCGCCGTGGCCGGGATGCCGCCCGAAGTCCGGGAGCGCGGCCATCAGCGCCGTGCGCGGGCCGTCCACCATGGCGCTGGCCAGGCCCCGCTCCTCCCCGACGCCCGCCAGCGCCTTCAGGAACCGCGGGACGTTCCAGCCGTTCGGGACCGTGTCCGCAATGTCCCCGCCGCGGCGGTGCACGGGCAGGGGGTTGAAGCCGCACGGGCCGGGCGGGGCCGGATTGCGGCTGGGCCCGCGGAGCGGGGATTCAACCGACGGGTGCCGGAACACGGTCCCCGCGGTCACCGCGCGCCACATGGCCGCGACCGGGAAGTCGGGGAGCGCGCCGGGCGCGGGTTCAGGGCGCTGAAGCCCGGGGCGGGTCCCGGCATCGGCCCGGGAAAAGAGCATACGGGACTCGGGTGCCATGATGGATTCCTCCGGGAACAGGGTCTGGTGGCACAGTCCTCATGCCATGCGGCACCCGCCCCATCCAGGCCGGAACATCCCGGCGCGCCGCAACGCGCGCCGTTCCGCGTCCGCGGCATGCGGCGCCGGCCCGGGTGGTCGCGGAAGGCCGCAAGCCCCGAAAACGGCACTATGGGGCCCGTCGGCGACGGAAAGGGCGTGCGAATCGCCCACTTCCGGGTGAAAGGAATTCGGCATCCCTTGAAAAGCCATTGCGGTTCAATTTGTTACGAACTACGCAAAAGCCTCCAAGGATCGTATTGACCAAAGGGCGCAAGACTTTTGGGTGCCTGTTGACGGCGCAAGACGGTTTCCCTCTCGGGATCCAGGCAAAGAAAATTGGGCCAGACTCTTCCACCATTACATTATCCGGTATCTTTCCCGATGTCTTATGACGCGTTAGAAGCAACGCCATGCAATGGACGGTTCCCAACGTTCTTACAACGTTCAGGCTCCTCGCCGCTCCCGGCGTGGTGGTAATGTTCCTTTATTTCGCACGCCCCTGGGCTGACTGGTTCGCCATGCTGCTGTTCATTGGATCAGCGGTCACGGACTACTTTGACGGCTATCTCGCCCGGCTCTGGAAACAGGAAACAAGGTTTGGTGCCATGCTTGACCCCATCGCGGACAAGGCGATGGTGGTCATCGCACTACTTGTCATCACCGGTTTTTCAGGAATGAACCCATGGATCCTTCTGCCCGCGACGGTAATCATATTCCGTGAAATCGCCGTTTCAGGCCTGCGCGAGTTTCTCGGAGGCCATGCTGGCGGACTTGCGGTCACATCTCTGGCGAAGTACAAGACCTTTACCCAGATGATCGCGCTGACAGTTCTATTCGCCACAGGGGTGTTCGAGCACAGCGCGGCGGTCCGCGGGGTCAGACTGGACGAAGGTGCCGTCGCGGGCGTAGGTGCCGTATACGCGCTGGCAGCGCATTGGTCCTGGTGGTTCGGTACCGTGCTGCTCTGGATCTCGGCCGTTCTGACGCTGGTAACCGGACTGGAATACTTCGGCAAAGCGCGACCTTTCTTTGGCGACAGGGGGAGTATGACGTGAGTGTGGAGGTGCTCTATTTCGCCTGGGTGCGCGAACGTATCGGATTGCCGCGGGAACTGGTCGAGACCCATGCCACGACCGTCAGAGGCCTCGTCGCGGAGCTGAGAGCGCGGGAGCCCCGCTACGCGTCCGCATTCTCCGATCTGTCCGCCCTGCGCGTCGCGCTCGACCAGGAACTGTCGGAATTCTCTGACCCGCTTGACGGTGTCAGGGAGGTAGCCTTTTTCCCGCCCATGACAGGAGGCTGACCCGGTGATCCGCATCCAGTCGGAACCGTTCGACCCTGGCGTGGAACTCGCCCGCTTCACCGGGGACCGCACCGATATCGGTGCGCAGGTGAGCTTCACCGGAATCGTGCGTGACGACAATACCGGGCTCAGGCATATCGAGATCGAGCATTACCCCGGAATGACCAAAAAGGCCGTCGCTGGAATCGAGGCGGAGGCTGTTGCCCGCTGGAGACTGAGGGCCAGCCTTGTGATCCACCGTTACGGACGGCTGGTTCCGGGAGAGCGGATCATGATGGTCGCGACTGCCGCCACTCACCGTTCCGACGCTTTCGCCGCAGCGGAGTTCCTTATGGATTACCTGAAATCCAGGGCCCCTTTCTGGAAAAAGGAGGTTACGGAAGAAATCGAGAGCTGGGTCGAGGCGAAAGACGCGGACGAACAGGCGCTCAGACGCTGGAGTGGATTCGGTTCCGGCGCGTCGGGAACCTGCTCCGAATAGAACGCCCGGTCGCTCCACTGCACTGCACTGTGCAACCGCTCTTTGCCTTCAGTGCACCGGAACGCGGCGGCGGATTGGGGTCTCACTTACAAACATGGTCCGAGAGGAGAGGATGGCATGGTAGAAATCGGAAGCAACGATACATGCCCCATGTCAGTCATTGCGATCAGTCAAGGCGCGAGAAAACCTTGATCACCGCGGCGCGACAGTGCTTGAGGGTATGTTCACATCGAGGGCAAATTAATTCAAAAGGGCAACGTCTTTCCGCAAACCTTAACGCGCCGTACGGATTGTCAAATTCGTATAAATCGCGGACTCCATCGGTCCCGTCAGTGGCCATCCGCCCGCAGGCGCTTGCAGAGAAGTTTCATCGGAGCGCGTTTCCAGGCATCCACCGTTTTTCGGAACGGCGGAACGTAGACGCCGAGAAACCGCCGCTTCTCCTTTTCACCCCTTCTCCCGGATTTATCGATAATCGACATTCCGTGGTCCTGATGCAGCACCAAAGCGTGAGGGGGGGGGGGGGGGGGGGTGACGACACAGCATTCACGGAGTGTGATCAGGGCCTCGATGCAGTCCGGCCAGTCCGCTTCCCTGGTGACGGGCAGGGCGTTTTCAACGAAATGTTTCGCTGCCCGGTTTGATATGACATAGCCGGTCGCCCCGGCGACCTTCATCATCGGCGCGCGCAGATGGGATCTGTAGCCGTCAAAAAGATGTTTCGCGCCCAACCTTCTCACGTATATTTTCGGGCTGGACTGGCCGAGCTGCGTCAGCGAAGCGTCTTCGTAGTGCCTTCCCGCGAGGTACCGGACCAAATCCGGCTGGGGAATGACGTCATCCTCCAGCACAAGCGCGTGGTCGATGTTCTCCGAGACGATCCTGCGGTAGACGTCGATGTGGGAAAGGGCGCAGGCGAACTCGGCATCCGTCAGGAAGTTGCCCTTTCTCCAGGCTTCCGTCCTGTCGATCTCGCTCTCGCGTTCCGGCGGAAAACCTTGCCGCCCGTCCACCGCGTCAACGAACTCGAACGGCAGGCCAAGACCGTCAAGCGCGGCGGAGATCCTCGTCCGCCTGTCGCGGCAGTCGGGAAGCGATATGACGAATACGGGTATCATCCCGGTCCTCCGGCCTCTTCGCGGAAGCGGCGGTGTTGAGGGAAACGAGAAACAACCGCATCAGCCAGCATCGCCCCGCGAACGCGGCCTACAGCGGAACACGGATGGTTCATAGGGGAAAACGGCGGCGCGGAGACTTGCCGGTGATTCGCGGACCGGGCAGATCAGGGGCGGTTCGGCGGTTTCCGCGCCGTTTGCTGACATAGCGCTGACACGGGATGGAACGCCGTTTCCGGCGTTTCCCGGCGTTTCCATTAAACCACTGACCTTATTCGTTTTATGTGGCGGCCCCTGAAGGACTCGAACCCTCAGCCTGCTGATTAGAAGTCAGCCGCTCTATCCAGTTGAGCTAAGGGGCCGTCTGGGCATCGGTGCGCGTCAGTGGGTCCATGCGACCCGCCGGTCCGCCGCGAAGTTCCCGCCGTAGCCCTGCGGGCGGATGCCCGGCCCGCGGGGCCGGGGAAGGCGCACGGCCGCGTCGATGCCCCGGGCGCGGGCGTAGGCCTCCGCCTCCTCCCGGCTGGCGAAGGAAAGCCGCACCTGTGCGCGCGTGTCCGACGAGCCGGTCCAGCCCATAAGCGGGTCCAGCTCGCGGACACCCTCCGGAGCGAACTCAAGGACCCAGCGCCGGGTCCCCCCGGCCCCCGATGTCATCGCCGACCGCGCCGGCTGGTGGATGCGCGCCCCCATCGTCCCTCCCGGTGTGGACCCCACGAAACACACCGGAGTATCGCAGCAGGACAAACCTATGCGCAAGGCCCAGAATATTGGAGCGCGTGCCACTGTCACAGCAATATGCCGTCGGCGCTTTCTTCATCCTTGCCCTGATAGCCCATACATAGGATGTGTCATGATTGAGAGCCTTGAAGGAAGGGGTTCATTAACCAACTGGTCCGGAGGAATCGCCAGAATGTCACTCTCCGAGCAACAGCATGATCCAGACCTTCAGCCAGACAGGAAGCTCGAGGGCGGCATCAGATTTGTAATGCATACCGAATTCCAGCCGGCAGGCGACCAGCCGACCGCCATTGCCGAACTCGCCCGGGGCATCCACGACGGAGAACAGAACCAGGTCCTTCTCGGCGCCACCGGAACCGGCAAGACTTACACCATGGCCAAGGTCATCGAGGAGACCCAGCGTCCGGCGATCGTTCTGGCACCCAACAAGACACTCGCGGCCCAGCTATATGGCGAGTTCAAGGGGTTCTTTCCGGAGAACGCGGTCGAGTATTTCGTGAGCTACTACGACTACTATCAGCCGGAAGCCTATGTGCCGCGCTCGGACACTTACATCGAGAAGGAATCCCAGATAAACGAGCAGATCGACCGGATGCGCCACTCCGCGACGCGAGCCCTTCTGGAACGCGACGATGTCATCATCGTGGCATCGGTCAGCTGCATTTACGGAATCGGTTCGGTAGAGACCTACGGAGCCATGACGCAGGACCTCGTGGCGGGCAGGCCCTACGACCAACGCCGTATAATGGCGGATCTTGTCACCCAACAGTACCGCCGCAATGACCAGGCGTTCCAACGAGGGTGCTTCCGCGTGCGTGGTGACATCCTCGAGATATTCCCCGCCCATCTGGAGGACCGCGCCTGGCGACTGTCGTTCTTCGGAGAGGAGCTGGAGTCCATCGCCGAATTCGATCCACTTACCGGCCAGAAAACCGGCCGGTTCGACCGCATCCGCATCTATGCGAACAGTCACTACGTGACACCACGGCCAACACTCCAGCAGGCTATCGTCAATGTCAAGAAAGAGCTCCGCCAGCGCCTGGACCAGCTGGTGTCCGAAAAGAGATTCCTGGAGGCCCAACGGCTCGAGCAACGCACAAACTTCGATCTCGAAATGCTCGAAGCCACCGGATCCTGCAACGGAATCGAGAATTACTCCCGCTATCTCACCGGCCGCCGCTCCGGTGAGCCGCCTCCCACCCTGTTTGAATTCATTCCCGACCATGCCATTGTTTTCGCGGATGAATCCCATGTGTCGATCCCCCAGATCGGAGGCATGTACCGGGGCGATTACCGTCGCAAGTTCACGCTCGCGGAGCACGGCTTCCGTCTGCCGTCCTGCATGGATAACCGCCCGCTTAAAGCGGAGGAGTGGAACGCCATGCGACCCCAGTCGATTTTCGTCTCCGCGACCCCGGCCGCCTGGGAACTCGACCAGACGGACGGCGTGTTCACCGAACAGGTGATACGCCCTACAGGCCTGGTGGATCCCGAAGTCGACGTCCGCCCCGTCGAGACACAGGTCGATGATCTTCTGGACGAGGTTCGCAGAGTCGCTGAACGGGGTGACCGCACCCTGGTCACCACCCTCACCAAGCGTATGGCGGAGGATCTCACCGAATATCTGCACGAGCAGGGAATCCGTGTCCGCTACCTGCACTCAGACATCGACACGATCGAGCGAATTGAGATCCTACGTGACCTCAGGCTTGGCGCGTTCGACGTACTTGTGGGGATCAATCTGCTGCGTGAGGGACTGGACATTCCCGAATGCGGTCTTGTCGCGATCCTTGACGCGGACAAGGAGGGGTTTCTGAGGTCGGAAACCTCACTCATCCAGACGATCGGCCGGGCGGCACGAAACGCGGAAGGTCGCGTCATAATGTACGCGGATCGCATGACGGGTTCCATGGACCGGGCCCTCAGGGAAACCGAACGCCGGCGCTCGAAGCAGATCGCCTACAACGAAGCCAACGGCATTACGCCCGAAACGGTCAAGAAGAATGTCAAGGACATTCTAGCCGGCCTGTACAAAGGCGACACCGACATGGCCCGCGTGACCGCGACGGTTGAAATGCCCGCGATCGGAGACAACCTCCAGTCACATCTGGACGCACTGCGCGTCGACATGGCCCAGGCGGCAGAGAACCTTGAATTCGAGGAAGCCGCCCGTTTACGCGATGAAATCAAGCGTCTCGAGGCGGTTGATCTCGCGGTACACGACGATCCGATGGCCCGCCAGAGCGCTATCGAAGCGGCGAGCCTGACCGCGTCCGGGCGCTCCACCTCAGGACGGGCGGGGCAGCGAAGCGGTAAGGCGCGACGCAGAAAACGCTGAGCGGAGGCAACGCGGCTGCGAATTGGGATCCCCCCTCCCGCCCGCGGAAACAGCCATCGTCACGTCATGGACCACGAACCGGAACGGTCGGGAGTTCGCCCATATATTTCAGCATATCTGGCTGCATGGCACCGTGACCCGTGATATATACAAGATTTCCAGCAGGTTACATATGGGCGGTGAAAAGACCTATGCTTATACGGGCTGCGGCATCCCGGTCGGCTCCACGCGCTTATCGAGCATAGCTTGCCAAGCCTCGTGGCCCGGCGGGTTACGGGAATCGCGCTGGGGACGAGGACGTGAACGACCAGGACCGGCTTCGCGACGACAGCAACTGGCCCTGGCGATGGGACGGGGCGACATCTCCGGCGTGGATCGGGTTCGAGAAAGCGATCCGGGCCACCCCTGACGGGCTCCAGTCCCCCGACCGGCTCGAGCCGCGCCCACCCTGGGCGGCGACAGACAGACTAAAGAGGATCACCGCCGATCTGGACATCCGTCCGGAGTACCTCAAACCATAGCGTGGCCTCCATGATCCACTCCGACATCTGCCTGCGGGTCGAAGTGACAGTTGTCCGGCGGAACTCACGCCCGTCAGGACGACACGCCGTTTCATGGCGCGCCGGGATTTCCGGGCTGGGTGCCCAACCCGTTGAGCGGCGGCGGTAGCCTGGATGTTTCCAGCCCCAATCTCGCAAGGGCGTGCCAGTAGGCCGTGGCATTGGCGGTCAGCACCGGACAGTCCAGCGACTGAGAGAGGCGGGGGCCAGCCTCCAGGACCGAGAGATTTGTGCCGACGATAAGGAGCGCATCAACCGGCACGGCAGTAAGTGCCTCGGCGGCGGTCTCGACCTCGTCCGCGTGTATCTCAGCGATAGCAGTGGGACTCTTGGCCTTGAGCGAACGGATGGTTGAAACGTTGCGACCGGTTTCCTCGAAATACTTTTTGATCTCCGCGTCCATTATCGGAAAGTAAGGAGACAGCACCGCTATACGCTCGGCACCCAGCGCGGTGAGGGCGGCGTCGAAAGCGAATGCGCCCAGGGTGACACCCAAACCAGTTTGCTTTTCTAGAGATTGCCGACGCGCCTGCGCCGCCTGCACCCCACCCCAGAAAGACAAAGCCGAGACACCGATTAGAAGGTGGTCCGGTCTCGCTGTCATCACATCCTCAACGGCGCGCCCATTGGCATTGTCCAATGCCGCGACGAGTGCGCGAAAATCCTCGTCGGAGGCGAGTGCCATGTCAGGTACCCGGATCCGCGCCAGATGATTGGTGACCCCGGGCAGCCTGAGATCATCAAGATCGGGCTGCAGGATCGTATTGGTCGACGGGGCCGTCACAGCGATCTTGGCCCGGTAGCCCCGTGCATCGCGACCATGGGTCATCCGCGCATCGTCGCCGGTAGCCAGGTGGCAATTCCCGGGAAAATGATGAGCAGCAAAACCAGGACAACCATGATCAGGCAAAACGGTGCCGCTGCACGCGCGACCCTCGCTATACCATAGCCGGTGAGGCCTTTGATCACGAAGAGATTGAAACCAATGGGCGGAGTTATCTGGGCCATTTCTATCGTCAGGATCAGGAAGATACCGAACCAGACTGGATCAAAGCCCTGGGCCACCACCAGCGGCAGGGTCACGGGCAGGGTCATGACGATTGTGGAGAGTCCGTCGAGGAAGCAGCCAAGCAGCAGGTAGAAGGTCGTGAGGATCAGAATCAGGGTGAGCGGCGCCAAACCCAGGCCCTCGATATGGACGGCCACATCCGTGGGGATCGCCAGCCGCGCCATGGCTTTGGACAGGAAAAGCGCTCCCGTGATGATGAGACCGATCATGGAACAGGTTTTGACCGCGCCGAGGAGCGCCTTTTTTGCCATGGTGAAGGTGAGCTGGCCCTCGAAAGCCGCCAGGATCGATGCCCCGAACACACCAATCGCCGCGGCTTCGGTGACCGAAGCGAAACCCAGATACATCGATCCGACGACAAACCCGATCAGGAGCACGGTAGGCAGCAGGAGACCAAGGGCGCGGAGCTTCTGACCCAGCGTCGTCGACGGTTCGGGCTCTTGGGTTGCCGACGGTTCCATCAGTGAGCGAAGCCCGATATAGACCATGAAAAGAAGTGCCAGGAGAAGTCCGGGGATAATGCCCGCCACAAAGAGATCGAGAATCGAGACCTGAGCCAGCACGCCGTAGACGATGAGTGGAATCGATGGCGGAATTAGAAACCCAATGGTGCCTGACCCTGCGAGGCTACCGAGGGTTAGGCTTTCGGAATAGTCGCGCGACCGGAGTTCCGTGAGCGTGATCCGCCCCACCGTGGCAGTGGTGGCGGCTGATGAACCCGAGACGGCGGCAAAGAGGGTGCAGCCCAAAACGTTCACGTGCAAAAGCCGCCCCGGCAAACGCCGCACGAAAGGCGCGAGCCCGTTAAATAGGTTCTCGCTCAACCGTGTGTGGTAGAGGATTTCTCCCATCAGGATGAAGAGCGGCAGGGTAACAAGCTCCAGTGCCGTGCCGGAAGACCAGATGTCACCGGCCAGAAACCGGTCTACGCGCATGTTACGGAAAACCTCGAGCGCGATCACTCCCGCGGACATCAGCGCGAAACCCACCCAAAGGCCACCCGCGAGGAAGATCGCGAGAAGAAGCGAAATGAGTCCGATGGGCGCGCTCACGGCGATCCTTGCTAAGCGCTTCTGGCAGCTGGAGTGTCGGTGTCTTCCACGTCCACGCCCTGAAAACGCCGGATCACGCGGGTCACTAGCCCTACCGTCAAGAGCCACCAGCCCGCCGCGAGAACGGTCTGTGGGATCCAGATCGGCGTGGCCGTGGGGTAGGTGGAGAAAGAACCGCGCTCAAAACTACGCATTGCGTTTTCGGAGACGGCCCAGCAAACATAGAGCGTTACGCTCAGGGCAAAGACCGATATCAAGAGATCGAGACACCGCTCCGCCCTCTCGGGAAGGGCGTCAATGATGACGGCAACGCGGATGTGTCCACCGCGCGACAGCGTCCAGCCCGCTCCGGCGAATAGCGTCGGTGCCAGAAGGTAGCCGGAATACTCCACCGCCCAGGGCTGGGAGTAACTGAAAAAGGAGGTCGCGATGACCTCGATGATGAGCATCACCGCCAAAGCGAGGCAACATAGCGCCGCAAATCCGGCGCCCGCAACACAGAGACCGTCCAGGAGCTTGAGCAATCTGGACATCGAATTCGCGGTATCCTCCGCGCCCCGGGCGCCGATTGATCGCGCTTAACCGCCGCTTGCAATGAATGATTCTATGATCTCCCCTGAGCCGGGAACGCGCGCAGCGAAGTCGTCGGCCATTGTCGCGGTCGCCTCGCGCATGGCAGCCGCCAGTTCGGCCGTGGGGGCCTGAACTGTCATCCCTTTGTCCATGAGCTGCTGCATACGCTTGGCGTGCTCCGCTTCGGAAATCTCCCAGAAACCTGGCTCCATTTCAGCGGCGATGGCTTCGATCCTGGACTGGATTTCGGGGCTCAGCGCATTCCATTCGTCGAGGTTGACGGCTAGGGCATTCGACGCCCAAAGGTGATTGGTCGTATAGGTGTGATTTAGGAACTCCCAGTAGCTCTGGGCTACGGCGGTCGTGCCGGAAGTCATGACCGCATCGAGGCGACCGGTTGCGAGAGCGGGCACGACGTCTGCCGAGTTCATCTGGTTCGGGACGGCGCCGAGGTTGGAGATCATGGTCGTGGTGTTTGCGTCATAGGTGCGGAACTGCATCCCCTCGAAATCCGCGAGCCCTTCCAGAGGCTCGGACGTGAAGAAGTTCTGGCTGGGCCACGGCACGATGTAGAGGACCTTTTGGTTACGCGCGCCTATGGCCTCCTGCCATGCCGGGCGGACGAGTTCGTGCATCCGGCGCAAATCGGCATAGTCCTGGATCAGGAACGGGATCGACTCTATGCCGAGGATCGGCACGTCGCCCACGTTCTGAAAGAGCGCGTATTCGGCCACCGGTACGGCACCGTCCTCGACGGCGCGTAGCGATTCATTCGCGCGGATACCGAGCGCGCCGCCCGGATGGATCGTCATGACCACTTCACCGTCCGTCTCATCCGCCACGCGCTCGGCAAATGCCATGGCGTTTTGCGTATGGAATTCAGAGGCCCCCCAAGGGATCGACACGTCCCATTGAATCTCGGCGGAAGCGGCGGGCAGTGCAAGCGCTGCGGAAAACGCTGCGGCAAGGGAAAATCTGGCGGTCATAAGCTTCGTCCTTTCGTGTCTGTGGTGGACAGTTTCGAAAATTTCCTCGAAGTGGAGGGCTGACGCGTACGCGATCTGTCAATGGCGGCTGAAGCCGGAACACGGAACGTCCTTGTTTTCGTCTCGTGGTATTTGTCTCCGGGATGCGACAGGTTGTCAAGATTTGTCCGGACAAAATGGGGCCTATGCATTATCCTCTGCCCGCCAAATGTCATCAGCGGGGTAGTCAGCGGCGACCCAGGCATCACCGTCCGTCCTCCGCCAAACCGCTCCGGCGGCGGCGGCCAGATGGCCTAATCGAGCCAGATCTTCCTCACAATAGGTCCATCGTGACTGGGCGGCCGCCACTATTTGGGCAACGAGACCAGAGGGCGAGAGGATTGGGAAATAGATCGAGGACCCCATTCTTGATGTGTTCAGAAACTGCCGGAACGTCCCGTGCTCATCGGTATTCGCCAGATGGATCGGCCTGGATGTCCGGACGACCTCGCCGGGGTGGTTCCACTCAATGGGGATTGCCAGACGGCGCTGTTCAGGCGGGAAGCCATGATTCGCGACCAGCATGTTGTAGCGGCGGTCGGGCGTCACGACGAAGACGCCGGAGACGCGGTAATCCCGCTCACCGGGCAGTAACGCGCCCGGCCGCTTTGCGGCGGCATGATCGCCCAAGGCCGCGTGGGCGAATCGGGTCAGGTGGGTCAGGGCCACCTCGGTTTGGCTTTCGCGGGATGCGGCCGCGATTGCAACTTCGGCCGCTTTCCCAAAATCTTCGGGGGAAAGTGTGGGGCTCACAGCGGGGTTAACCTCGCGAATAGAGGACGCATTATGAGGGGTGAGACGAAAATCGGGAATTGCGCAGTGATGACGATAAGTGAAATTCGGGGGTCGACCGTGCCAAGGACCGCCGCGACCATGACGGCCATGTTCTTGACCGAGGCGCAGAGACCAGCAGCCATGGCCGCTTCGCGGCCGGCGCACCAGAAGAGCGCGATGGCAAGCCCTAGAGAGATCCATGACAAAAGGGCCGTTGCCGCCAGGATTCCCAGCCACTGGAGCGGGTCAGACCGCAGGGTTAGGCCGATGTCGTGCATGACGCCGATACCCATGGCCGCCACGAGGAGCACGGTGGTCATGTCGAACCCTTCGGCCCAACCCGCTACGCGATCCTCGCCGAGCAGGCGCCGCACCAGGAGCGCGAGGGCGAGAGCGCCGAGAACGATCACCGCAAGACGCGTCACGAGCGGCAGGAGCGCGACCCCGCTGCCGAGACCCGGGAGGCTCGTCGTGACCAACCAGACCGAAAATGGAGCAATGAGCGTTGCTGGAAGAGAGATCGCCGTGACCATGGCGGGATCGGTTCGCACCAAGACCGCGAAGGCCGCTGCGGAAGAAAGGGGTGGGGCTGCAGCTGCGTAGGTGAGCCCCGTTGCCAGCCAGAAAGGTGCCGCAAAGGCAAAGCAGGTGAGCGCCGTTGCGGTTGGAAGCACCAGCAGGATGACGCCACAGGCAAAGGCCAGAAAGGCCGGGCGACGGAATGCCCCCAGCAGACCTGTCGGGTCGACCCGGAGCATGGAGACCACCACCATAATCACCGAGGCAGGCACCACAAACGGGCGAAAGGCCTCCGCAAGGGGAGGCGCAAGACCACCAATCGCCAAGCTCGCCAACATCAGAAGCGGCGCTTTATCCGTGATGGTCCGGGTCAGGTGGCTTTGTCTGGCAATGGGGTAAATGACGGGAGAGTTGGGTTAAGCATTCCCGGCTCTTCGGCAAATTTGATCGGCAGCCCGATATGCTTGTGACCCCCGGCATCGGTGACCAGCATTTCCCGCGCTGCGGCCTGCGGGTGATGAAAGGCTTCATGGAGATCCAGAACGGGCGCGGCGCACACATCAAGGGTCGCAAACCACGAGGCCCATTCATCCCTCGTTCGAGTCAGGAACGTGGCTTCGAGAAACGCCTTAACCGGCCGTTGCGGCAGTCCCGGCGGGCCGATGGCGATTTCAATGAGATCAGGACGTTCAAGAGCGTTAAGGAGATTGGTGACGAACTTCTGCTCGACCCCGCCAAGCGCGATGTGGCGACCGTCTGAACAGGCATAGGGGCGAAAGAATGCATAGCCCCCGAAGCTCCGCTCGTTTTGCGGCACCGGCGCGCGATCCTCGGCGAATACCGGCCCCGTGACATTGGGCAACCAAGACAGCAACGCATCCATCATCGAGATATCGATCGCATCGCCGCGTCCGGTGGTCTCGCGCCGCAAGAGCGCCATGAGGATCGCTGAGAGCGCCACCATGGACCCGCAGGCATCCGCCGCGGGAATCATCGTATTTGTGGGTTCTCCATCGCTGCCCAGATTGAGCGAAAGCGTGCCGGCAAGCGCCTGAATGGCGAGGTCGTGCGCGGGCCGTTGCGCCTCCGGCCCGGTTTGCCCGAAAGCGGCGATGGAGCAATGGACCAGGCGTGGATTTCGGGCGCGGAGCATTTCGGGTCCGAGGCCAAGCCGGGCCATGACGCCAGGGCGAAACGCCTCGAGGAACACGTCAGCCTCGTCAACCAATTCCAGTAGCGCCGCGACATGGTCGGGATCCTTGAGATTGAGCGTCAGCGCACGCTTGCCGCGGTGCGTGTTGCGAAACCAGACGCTTGTACCGTCCTCTGTGCGGTAGCCAACATTGCGAACGGGCTCTCCCGAAGGCGGTTCGATCTTGAGGACGTCAGCGCCGTTGTCGGCCATGACCTGCGTCAGCCAGGGCCCAGGGAGGAACTGGCTGAGGTCGATCACCTTAAGACCGTCGAGCTTCATCCGATAGTTCCCTCTGAACGGAGCGCGGCACGGTCATCAGCGGAGTAGCCCACGCTCTCCAAAAGCGCATCGGTATCAGCGCCGAGCGCAGGTCCCGTGGCGGGGTCGAGTCGTGCGCCGCCCAGCCGGATCGGTGAGCGCAGGAGCCGTAAGCCGTCGCGCTCGGGATGCGTGACCGACGCGATTCCATCGATCTCTTCCAGATACGGATTTTCGAGCGCGGCCACCATATCGAGCACCGGGGCAGCAGGCACTTCGCCCGCCAACAGTTCGATGAGCTCGGTAGTGCTGTGCTGCCGCGTGAGCGCGTCGAGGATGTCCATGAGAGCATCGCGATTTTTGCGGCGTCCCCCCGGTGTAGCGAACCGGTCGTCGGAGATGAGGCCTGGCGCACCCAGGATATGGGCCAGCGCCTCCCAGAATTTTGGCAGTACACACATGACGAAAACATGCCCATCGGCGGTGGGCATGAGCTCACAGGGCACAACAGTGGGATGACCCGACCGCAGCTGTCTACCGACGCCTGTCCCCTCATTTAGGTACCAAGTGGCCGGATAGGTAAGCTGATGAACGGCCACATCATAGAGCGGCACATCAACATCCTGACCGTGACCGGTGCGCCCCGCGCCCCAGACCGCTGCCGTGAGCGCAAAGGCGGCCGTGATCCCGCTCAGGTAATCGACAATCGATAGACCCATGCGCGTAGGCGGTCCATCCGGCTCTCCGGTGAGGTGGAGAAAGCCCGCCTCGGCCTGCATCAGGTAATCATAGGCCGGCCAGGCCGCGCGGGGACCGGTGCGGCCATATCCCGAAAGATGCAGGCAAACGAGAGCGGGGTTTACTTTACTCAACGCCGGGTAGTCGAGCCCGAGCCGCGCGGGCTGATCCCCGCGCAGATTGTTCATGACGCCATGGGCTGATTCCGCGAGCCGGTGCAGGATCTCCTGACCTTTGGGTTGTTTGAGATCAAGCGTCAGTGATCGTTTGCCCTGATTGAATGTCTGAAAGAAATGGCTGTCGTGGGGCCCAAGCAGATGGGGCCCTGACGCCCGGGAACTGTCGCCGCACCGCGGCTTCTCGATTTTGATGATCTCGGCTCCCATCGCCGCCAGATACATCGAGCCAAACGGACCCGCGCCATATTGCTCCGCGGAGATAACCCTGAGCCCTGTAAGCGGTAGCGCGGTCATTCGAGCCCCGCGACGCGCGCGGCTTCGAGGGTCGCCCGCATGGAGCGGATAACCGGGCCTTCTATGAGTTTCCCGTCGATGACGGCGAGCCCTGTCGGGCTGGCCTCATGGGCAGCGATGATCTCTCTGGCTTTGGCGACTTCCTCCGGCGATGGCGAAAAGATGGCATTGATTGGTGCGATGTTGGACGGATGGATGGCCCCCTTGCCGGCAAACCCGAGGGCACGTGCGTCGCGGGCTTCCCGCTCTACGGCGTCGATATCCCGGAAATTGAGCGACGGGACATCAATCACCGGAATTCCCGCCGTACGGGCGGCATGGACTACTCTGGCGCGCGCATAGAGCAGCGGCTCCCGAGCAATTTCAACGCCGAGCTCGGCCGCGAGATCCGCGGCCCCAAAGAGCAAAAGGCGAAGGCGTGGGGTAGCTGCGGCGATCACCGCCGCGTTTTCAAGTCCGGCAGCGCTTTCGATGAGCGCCATGAGCCCCGCGTGGGATCCGGTCTCGGTCAAAACCGCATCGGCGAGCCGGAGCTCATGGGGATCATCCACCTTCGGCAGTGCCAGAAGTGTCCCTGGTGTAAGGGAGGCCGCCGAAGCGGCATGGAGATCGGCGAGACCGGCACGGGTCGAGAGTGGATTGAGCCGAACCGCGCGGACGGGCCCCATCCGCGGCCCGGCACCGAGCCATTGAAGTGCCGGGGCGCGCGACATTTCCTTTTCATCGGGCGGCACCGCGTCTTCCAGGTCGAGGCAAACGATGTCGGCGCCGCTGCTGGAGAGCCTGGCATAGAGTTTGGTCCGGTTTGCGGGCGCGAACAAAAAGGATCTGGTGGCGGCCATGGCTCAGGCCAGATCTTCTGTGACGATGAAGACCGGATTGTCAGCGTAGGTCTGAAATGCCTTGGAGATTTCGGTCATTGGGGGAACGGAGATTTCAGATAAGAGCGTGTCCATGTCGCTTATGTCCAGAACCTCAACATATTGGTAAGGCGGTTTTCCCTCACTTCCCAATAGACCTCTGGCGCGGTGAACGGAGAAGGAGACGACCGATCCGAGGGCGTTCACGGCCGGCGCGTCGGTTCCGCGCGCCCATGCCTCGTAGGCGGCCTCATCCGCATCGGGCTTGAGGTTGAAGAGAACGATGATCCGCGGCATCGGCGCCAATCCTTCAGCAATGCTGTCCGGACAAATACCAAACCCGCCCACTCCGCATTGTCAAGTTTTGCCGAGAGAACACGTGATTTCCCCTCCGCCTGAAGGCGATCATCAATATTTTCGCGATTGGTGATGACGATTCCCGGTTGACACCGCGCTGGAGCGAGCCATCCTTATGTCCGGACAAATTTCTGGGGTGACCAACATCCTCCCGGATCTCAAGAAGGGACCGTTACTGTCATGGTACAACCGAAATCGATTTTCGTTTCCGCGATGCTGGGTGCGCTCATCGCGGGACAGGCAACGGCACAGGATCTCCTGTTCCTGGCCTCTGACGTGCCCGCGGGGCTTAACTATGATGGCCCCGCTGCGGCGATCCCCACCTCCCAGACCGGCATGGTAAACGTAATGGAGCCACTCGTGAGCTATGCGGTAGCCGGGGTGAACGGGAGCGGGGTCATCAAGCCCGATTTTTCGACCTTCGAGGGGCGTCTCGCGGAGAGCTGGGACTTTGACGAGGAGACGCTGACCTGGACGTTCAATCTTCGACAGGATGTGCGCGGCTGCGGCGGGGCGGAGTTAAGCGCCGACGACGTGCTCTATACCTTCGCGCGGGCAAAATCCGTGTCCGGCGCGGCACCCATCGGTTGGTTCCTTTCCAATGTGGGTTCCATCGACGGCTTCACACCCGACGTGTTCAGCGACGATGCCGCGAAGGAACTCGGTGATGAAGTGGTGAAGGTCGACGACTTTACCGTCCGGATCCGTCAGAGCAATCCCAACGCGCTTTTCCTGCCGGTGTTGACGATCTTCGGCCTTCACATTTTTGACAAAGAGCTCATGGAGGCCAACGCCACCGAAGACGATCCCTGGAGCCACGAATACGCAAACAACGCCAATGTCGCGTCGTTTGGTCCCTACTGCGTGGAGAGCTGGACCAAAGACGATGAGATTGTCTTTACCGCCAACGAGGAGTACTACCTCGGTGCGCCCGCCATCAGCCGCGTGATCATGAAACGGGTACCGCAATCATCGAACCGCGTGGTCGTACTGCGCACCGGTCAGGCGCAGCTCGTCCAAGGCCTCACACCGCGCGAATTTGACTCCCTGCGCGGGCAGGATGGCATTGAGGTCGGTGCGGTCTCGGGCAACGAGAATCTCTTTGTGCACATGAATTTCGACATGCCGCCCTTCGACAATCCGTTGGTGCGGCAGGCCGTGGCCCATGCCATCCCCCGCGATCAGATAATCCAGAATGCCTATTTCGGCCAAGCTACCCCGTGGAACGGCCACGTGCCGTCCTCCTACCCGGGCTATGTCGCGCCGGACACGCGGTATTCGTTTGATCTGGAACGTGCGGCGGAGCTCCTGGCCGAGGCAGGCTTCCCAGGGGGTGAGGGGCTTTCGGAATTCGCTGAAAACCTTCAGCTTTCCTACGTGTCCGAAAAGGAGACGACGCTCGGCCCAGTGGTGAATGCGCTGGCGACAGCCCTGCGTCAGGTCGGCATGCCGGTTGAACTCAATCCGATCCCGCAGACCCAGTATGGCGACCGCCAGCTGGTGAAACGGGACCTGCCTTTCGCGATCAACGATCAGGAAAAACCCATCGGCGTCGATGCGGGCTACGCCATGCAACTCTTCTTCGTCTCTCCCGAAGCAGGCGGCCTCAACAATATGGTCAACTTCCGGAACGAGGCCTTTGACGCCCAATGGGCCGAGGCGAGGGTGGAGCCGGACATGGCAGCCCGCGACGCAATTCTGGCGCAGATGCAGGAGACGCTCATGACAGAGGTCGTTTGGGCGCCTGTGGTCGAATATGCCACGCAGTGGGCATACGCGGCCAACCTGAAAGGCATGCGGTGGCATCCCGACAACTCCGTCAGGTTCTTCGATCTGAGATTCGAGTGATCACGATCCTCGGCGGGTGTCGCGGGCCCGGCCCTGCGGCACCCCGTCTCCGTGCGCATCCAGCCCTAACCCAAAGAGGCCGTCATGGTCCCTCGCTACGTGATCAAACGTCTTGGAATCGGAGCCGTGCAGCTCGTTTTCCTGGTAATCGCTGTCTTCTTTGTCATCCGTCTCCTGCCGGCTGATCCGGTAAGCCGGTTTGTGGGCCTGAACCCGAGCGAAGAAGCCTACGCCCAGGCGGAGCGCAACCTGGGCCTGGACCGGCCGGTCATGACGCAGCTAGGGCACTATCTGGGCGTCCTGCCCGAAGAGGGTGACGGTCTTATCCAAGGGTCGCTCGGCATCTCATGGGTCACCGGGTCCACGGTAGCCTCCGAGATTGCCACGGCGCTGCCGGTAACGATCGAGCTTCTCGTTTTCTCCTTCGCCCTGGCCCTGCTGGTGTCAGTGCCGGTGGGCATGCTGGCCGCACTCAGGCCCGGGGGTCCGGCGGACAGGGGGGTTTTCGTCTATTCGCTTTTTGCGGGCTCCCAGCCTGAATTTTGGTGGGGGCTCCTGTTTGTCTTCGTCTTTTTCTTCCAGCTCGGCTGGGCACCTGCGCCACTTGGCACACTGTCGCCGCTTTCAAGTGAACCCCCTTCGGTGACGGGGTTCCTGACGATTGATTCCCTGTTCGCGGGGCGCGTGGACACTTTACTCGAAGCGCTGCATCACTACATGTTGCCAGTCATCACGATGGCGTTCATCCTGTCGGGACCGATCATCAAGATGGTACGGGAGAACATGGTCCGCGCACTTGGGTCGGAGTTCGTACTCTATGCGCGCTGCGCCGGGCTGCCCAGAGGCCAGATCGCGCGCTATGCGCTGCGGGCGGCGATGGCGCCGTCGATCACGCTGATCGGCATTCTCTTCGGGTTCATGCTCGGCGGTGCGGTGCTGGTCGAGAGCGTGTTTTCGCTTGGCGGGCTCGGGCAATACTCAATCCGCTCGGTGCTGGCCTTCGACTATCCCGCGATCCAGGGCGTGATCCTGGTGATCACCGCCATCTCGCTTCTCGTTTATCTCGCGCTCGATCTTATTCATGCGGCGCTCGATCCAAGGGTGGCGTTCTAGTATCCCCTGCCGGGTGTCGACCTCCCGCACCATTGTCTCCCGGCTCGGGATCCGCCTGTCGAGGCAACGCCGGGACAGCCGCCTATCCCGGTCTCGGCAATGCCGGCCCGGAGCAATGCCTCGGCGTGTGGTGCGTCCTGAAGCGGCGCAGGCACCGCCCACGGACGCCGCCGTCCGGACGGCATGTCGATTGTTGTTGCGGCAGGCATACGGTATCCCAGCCCCCCAAGAGAGGGAAGCACCATCACTCCAGAATCGGTGAGACACTAGTGGTTCAAGCAGAGACTTCGGCGCGGCGCACTGAGGCCAGGAAAACCGGGCCCCGGCACCGGATTGACTGGCTCCTGTGGCTTGGCGTCACGATTGTGGCCTTGGCCTGCCTGCTCGCGCTGTTTGGGCCAGCCATAGCACCTTACGATCCGACACTTGCGGTCCATCCGCCGGCGGTGCCGCCGCTGCCACTGGCCGAGGTGCCGGGGCTCTGGTGGGGGCGGATGACCGGGACAGTTGACACGCCGCCTTACTGGTTCGGCACGGATGCCAATGGCTTTGACGTCTTCAGCAGGGTTATATCAGCCCCGCGCATTGACCTCACCATCGCGCTCGCAGCGAATGCCCTGTCACTGGTCCTGGGCGTTTTTGTGGGGCTGGTGGCGGGATATTACCGGAATTTCGTAACCGAGGGAGTGATGCGTGTCTCCGACGTGCTGCAGTCCTTTCCGGTCTTTGTCTCCGCGATGATTCTCGTTGCCCTGGCCGGTCGGTCCACCGGAAACATCGTGATTGCCCTGGCACTGCTCTATACACCGATCTACATACGTCTGACACGCTCCGAAGTGCTGACCCAACGGGTGCGCGGCTATGTCGAGGCGGCAAGGGCCATGGGCAACCGGGAAATCGTCATCGCACTCCGCCACGTATTGCCAAACTCACTGGCGCCCGCGCTGATTCAGGCTAGCGTGACGATTGGCTTTGCGATCCTACTCACCGCGGGACTCTCTTTCGTCGGAGCTGGTGTGAGACCCCCGACACCCGAGTGGGGCCTCATGATCTCTACGGGAGCCAATCAGATCATTCTGGGAGAATGGTGGCCTTCCGTCTTCCCCGGCATCGCCATCTCGATCACGGTCTTTGGCTTCGCGGTGCTGGGCAATGCCTTGGAGCGACGCTATGACGGATGAGACTGTCAGCGCCCCGGTGATCATGGTCGCCCGCGACCTGCGGGTCTCCTACCCCGTCGCCGACGGGAAGGTAAATGTGCTCGACGGCTTTTCCATCCACATCCATGAACGCGAAGTCGTCGGCCTAATTGGTGATGCGGGCTCCGGTAAATCCACGGCCGCTCTCGCCTTGATGGGTGTCATCCGCCCGCCTGGGCAGCTAGAGGCCGGCTCGGTCAAACTCGGAGACGAGGAGCTCCTGGCTGCCGACGAGGACCGGCTTCGCGAGATCCGCGGCAGGGACATCGGACTCATCGTGCAAAACCCGTGTGCGGCCCTCAATCCCATGCTCAAGGTCGGGCATCAGATCGGCAACGTCTTTCGCGCACATTCTGACGCCAGCAAGGCTGACGCCGATGAGCGCGCCGTGGAGATGCTGCGCATGGTCGGCATCAACGATCCGGAACAGCGGGTGTCAGCGTTTGCCCATGAGCTTTCGGGCGGGATGGCGCAGCGGGCGCTCATTTCAATGGCCCTGTCCTGCGCACCGCGCCTTCTCATCGCCGATGAGCCCACGAGCGGGCTGGACGTGACGATCCAAGCCCAGTTTCTCGATCAGATGTGGGAAACGGTGCAGCGTACGGGCTCGGCCATCCTGCTGATCTCCCAAGATTTGGGCGTCATCGCCAATTACTGTGACCGCGTGGCAGTGCTCCACGGTGGGCGTATAGTCGAAGAAAAGCCCGTATACGAGTTTTTTGCCCACCCAGAGCATCCTTATTCGCGCGATGTGCTCGGGCTGCAGAAGGCGGCGACGGCAGGTCGACCCCATGGCGACGATCTCAGCGCAGAGCGGCCGAGGATTGAGGTGAAAGGCCTGCGCAAAGTGTTTTCCATGCGCGGAACAAATGTGGTCGTGGAGGCGATCAAAGGTGCAGACTTTGTAATCCGGTCGCGCGAAACACTCGGTCTTGTGGGTGAAAGCGGTTCGGGCAAGACGACGGTAGGACGCTGTCTCCTGCGGCTCGAGGAGCCCACGGCCGGCGAGGTTTACTTCGGCGGAGAGGCTATCACCGGGTGCCCGGCAGCAAGCCTGCGTGGGCTGCGTTCAAAGATGCAGATCGTCTTTCAGGATCCGTTCGACGCACTCAACCCACGCTGGACCATTCGGCGCATCCTGCGGGAGCCGCTGGACCTTCACAGTGGCCTCTCAGCGAAAGCGAAAGACGTGCGCATCCGTGAATTACTCGATCTCGTGGGGCTCAGGACTGACTGGATCGACCGGAAGCCGCGGACCCTCGGCGCTGCGGCGCTCCAGCGGCTCAACATCGCCCGGGCTATCGCTACAGAACCCAGGTTCATCGTGCTTGATGAGCCCACGAGCGCACTGGCGCCGCACGCGATAACCGGGCTCATCACGCTTCTGCACCGGCTTCAGGCCCAGTTCGGCCTTTCGTATCTCTTCATCTCCCATGACCTCACGACCGCACGGTCTCTATGTCACCGGGTGGCGGTCATGTATCTCGGCGAGATCGTCGAAATGGGGGACGCCGACCAGATATTCGAGGATCCCCAACACGATTACTCCAAAATGCTCCTTGGCGCGTACCTTTACCCGGATCCCACCAAGCGGCGGGAGCGGGCAAAGACCAGGAGGACGGCATGATACACCAAGGCAAATGCGCCATCGTGACGGGCGCGGCGAGCGGGATCGGTGAGGGTATAGCCCGACGCCTGGCGAGGGACGGCGCCCACGTTGTCGTCGCTGATCTCGACCGCGCTGGCGCATCTCGCGTTGCAGACGAGATTGACGGCACAGCTGTGACCATCGACGTCACAGACGAAGCCGACATCAAAGCTGCCTTCGACGCCGCTGAGGCGGCGCGCGGAGTTCCGGAGATCGTGGTCAACAATGCGGGCATCATTCGCGTCGAGACCGTGGCCGAGACCTCCTGGCAGGACTGGCGCCGTGTAATGGATGTCAATATGGGTGGCGTCTTTCTCGGCAGCCGGGAAGCGGCGCGACGCATGGTGGCGGGAAACAGGGAGGGCGTGATCATCAATGCGGCGTCAGGTGCAGGCCGACGCGGGGTTCAGAACATCTCTTCATACTGCGCGTCAAAGGCGGCGATCATCATGTTCTCTCAGTCGCTCGCCATTGAGCTCGCACCGCACGGTATTCGCGTGAACGCCTATGCGCCGGGACACATCAAGACACGCTTCTGGAACGGGATATCAGAGGGATTCGCCCGGATCACCGGGGCCACGCCCGAGGAGGTCGTTGAGAGCTTTCGCGCATCCGTGCCCATGGGCCGTTTTGGCAGTCCCGAGGATGTGGCGGCAACCGTGAGCTGGCTGGCGACAGATGAAGCCTCCTATGTCTCAGGCCAGGCAATCGCGATGAACGGAGCGGAGTTTCCTTACTGATGGCGGAGTTTGACTTCATTGTCGTAGGCGCGGGCTCCGCCGGTTGCGTGCTCGCGAATCGGCTGAGCGGGGACAGCGGAAGCAAGGTTCTCCTGATCGAGGCGGGGGGCAGAGATGCCCATCCCATCCTGCGCCTTCCTCTTGCGGCTGGGCTGGCCTATTTCCACAGGCCCACAAACTGGGGCTATGTGACGACACCCCAAGAGGGGCTCAACGGGCGTGAGATCGCCTGGCCCCGGGGTAAAGTCCTGGGCGGCTGCTCCTCCATCAACGGCATGATGTATATGCGCGGAAATCGTCGTGATTATGACGATTGGCGCCAGATGGGTTTGGCGGGCTGGGGCTACCGGGATGTTCTCCCCTATTTCAAACGCTCCGAGGATCATGTCGATCGTGACAGCCCCTACCACGGCAAAGCCGGCCCGCTTCGCGTCGTAACCGCCAAAGCCCAAAACCCGCTTTACGATGATTTCCTGAAAGCCGCGGAGGCCGCCGGGCATCCGCGTGTGGATGATCATAACGGCCCCGGGCAAGAAGGCCTCGGGCCATATGATTTCAACATCCGGGACGGGCGGCGGGAAAGCTCGGCAACAGCGTTCCTGCGGCCGATAAAGGGCCGTCCCAACCTAAAGATCTGGAAGAATACCCGGGTGGACCGGGTAGTGCTGGAGGGCAAGCGCGTCACGGGCGTGACCGTTTGGCGGCCAGCGGGACGGGAAACGGTCACGGCGCGCCGGGAAGTGGTGCTTACCGCAGGCGCGATCAATACCCCCCAGATCCTTGAGCTCAGCGGGATCGGTGATCCGGAAATACTAAAGGCAGCGGGGATCGACGTGGCGCATGCGCTCCCCGAGGTTGGCAGGAACCTGCAGGAACATTTGGGAGTCTATCTTACGTATCGCTGCAAGGACCCGATCACGCTTTACGGACTTATGCGCCCGGACCGTGCGCTCCTGGCCGGCATTAGGGGCTATGTGATGGGAGAGGGGCCAGCTTCAGCGGTCCCGCTGGAAGTGGGTGGCTTTCTCAGGACGCGGCCCGACCTCGACCGCCCGGACATCCACATCACCTTTGTTCCCGGGCTAAATCTGGAGACGACACAGTCAGGCCAGGGGCAGCACGGATATCTGATCAACTTCTATCAGCTCAGACCCGCGAGCCGGGGCTCCGTCCACGTTTCTTCAGCCGGGACGTCGCAGGCGCCGATGATTGACGCCGGCTATCTCAGCGACCCGAGCGATCTTGAATGTTTCCGCGGGGGCTATAGGCTTGCGCAGAAGATCGGCACCCAGTCACCGCTGGCGGGCCGAAACGCCGGGATGATTTCACCGGAAAAGGTTCTTGAGACCGATGCGGAAATCGACGCTTGGGTGCGTTCGGCCGCGAACACCATCTTCCATCCCGTGGGAACAGCCCGAATGGGCACTGATGAAGGGTCGGTTGTTGATGAGGTCTTACGCGTCCGGGGACTTGAAGGTCTGCGGATCGCCGATGCGTCGGTGATGCCGCGCATCATCGGGGGCAATACCGCGGCGCCAACGATGATGATCGCCGAAAAATCAGCCG
This sequence comes from Paracoccaceae bacterium, assembly GCA_965221405.1. GTDB lineage: Bacteria > Pseudomonadota > Alphaproteobacteria > Rhodobacterales > Rhodobacteraceae > JAPOUP01. The sequence continues at coordinate 1,072,654 of CBDCSE010000002.1, forward strand.
ACATGATGCTTGGCCGCGCACCGCTTCCAGCGTTCGACCCCGAAGAAGAAGAGGAGCCCGCCAATGCCTGAGCTTTCATGGCCGGGGGGCAAGACACTCGCGCTCTCCATCGTAACCAATGTCGAGGAAGGCTCCGAGATGTCGGTGGCGCGCGGCGATAAGAAGCCGGAACCTGTCGACGAGCTCGGCGTGGCCCTCGGCATGCCGATCCGTAACTACGGCAATGAATCGAATTACCGCTACGGCATCACCACCGGGGGCCCGCGCATCCTGAAGCTCCTGCGCGAACGCGGAATGGTTTCGACCGTCACCGCGGCAGCGCAGGCCCTTGAGGCAGCACCCGACCTCACCGCAGAGATCGTTGCCGACGGGCATGAGGTCTGCTCGCACGGATGGCGCTGGACGCATACCTTCAATTTGGATGAAGAAGCCGAGCGCATCACGATCCGCCGCGCGGCCGACAGTATCGAGAAGACCTGTGGCGTCCGGCCAACTGGATGGCTCTCGCGCTATCTGCACACCGGTAATACCCGCCGACTTCTGGCCGAAGAGGGCTTTGACTATCATATGGACGACTATTCCCGGGACATTCCATTTTGGGAGAGGCCCGAAGGCGCCGACCGTTCGCTCCTGTGCGTACCATACGCACTTGACACCAACGACATGAAAATGTGGATTGCCCCCGCGCTTTCACCCGATGACTGGCTCGACTACGCCAAGAAGAGCTTTGACTGGATGCGGGCCGAAGCCACCGCGGAGGGGCCGCGCATGATGTCGGTGGGACTTCACCTGCGTATCGTGGGTCGTCCGGGCCGCATCGGTGCCCTGCGCGATCTCCTCGACTACGTGGCTGGCCATGACGATGTCTGGATCGCGCGCCGCGCCGAGATTGCCGCCCGTTTCGCTGAATGCTGCCCGGAGGGAGGGCCATGACACCGCTCGATCGGATAGCGGCCCATGTGGTGGAGGCCAAGCTCGCGGACATGAACGATGCCGTGCGCCACAAGGCTCGCGTGTTTCTCCTCGACAGCCTGGGCGTAGGCATCGCCGGCTCCTCCGGAGAGGGCGTGGTCGAGCTCACAAAAACTGTAGGGAGTTTTGGCGACGGCGATGAGGCAACCGTTTGGGTAACCGGCGAGCGGCTACCCGCCGCCAGCGCGGCGATCGTCAATGCCTATCAACTTCACTGCCTGGAATATGACTGCGTTCATGAAGGTGCTGTGGTGCATCCCATGGCAACTGTACTCTCGGCTCTGCTCGCCCATGCCGAAAAGCGGAGCGCGGCCGGGAATCCCGTCTGTGGCCCTGACTTTCTCGTTGCCCTTGCCGTGGGTGTTGACGTAGCGACCTTGCTCGGTGTCGCCGCCGAGGGACCAGTGCGTTTTTTTCGGCCCGCTACCGCTGGCGGCTTTGGTGCCGCCGCCGCCCTGGCCAAGCTGGAAGGGCTTGACGGGAAGGCTGTGAAAGATGCCCTCGGCATCACCTACGGACAAACCTCGGGCACCTTGCAGCCCCATGCCGAGGGTTCTCCGGTTCTGGGCATGCAAATCGGCTTTAATGCCCGTGGTGCCCTTACAGCTGTTGCCTTGGCACAAGCGGGGTTTCGCGGACCGCATGAAATCCTTGACGGGGCCTACGGCTATTTCAGGATGTTCGAAGACAACCGGTTTGACCTCGAGGCGATCTGGCTGCGTTTGGGGAGGGAGTGGCAAATCGCGCAGCTCGCACACAAGCCGTTTCCGTCTGGGCGCCTTACGCATGGGGTCATCGATGCGTTGCGCCAGCTCGAGGCGAAAGGGATCGCCCGCGAGGACATCGTGGGCATCAACGGTGATGTCCCGCCCCTCGTCTACCGGCTCGTCTCGCGTCCTGACCGGCCTGATCCGGTTCCAAACTATGCCAAGCTCTGTCTCGCCTACGTGGCCGGTGCCTGGATCGCGCGCGGCGACGTGGATGTCCCGGAATTCCGCGCACCGGTGCTCACCGACCCCGCCGTCCATAAGGCGGCCGCGATGGTTTCGCTCAGACAGGACGACAATCCGGACGAGAACACCCTGGTTCCGCAGAGATTCACGTTCTCGCTCGCGGATGGGCGCAAGGAGACCGTTGAACTCAAGCAGGTCTACGGCCATCCCGATGTGCCGCTCACCGCTGCGGAGAATGAGGCCAAGTTTCGCCGCTGCATCACCTTTGGCGCTAGAATGCTCGAGACCAGACAGGGCGATGATCTCGTGACGGCGGTTGAGGGTATTGAGGATTTGGATGACGTTGCCGTCTTGGCGCGACTGACGGTAGCTCCATAGGCAACACCGGGAAAGAGCCATGAATATATGCTGGCGATAGGTAGTGTTGAGCGTTGAAAGTGAACCCTTGTCTTCCGAAAGCTAAACCTCGAACGGGATGCGGACACCTACCACCAGCCAAAAGGCTGGGGGCGGTAAGGCCACCTACCGACTCCTCACGAGGAGACAGAGCGCCTCTCTTGAGTAATTCAAACTTGATCTCCCTGCGGCGCTGTCCCCGTGTAAGGGGGACGGACAGGACTTTCCGGAGTGGCGCCGGGGATTGGTAGCAAGCCTACAGGCAGAGCCGTCGGAACCGGGGCTTCGGCAGCGTTCCTCGCGGGGTCAGAACGGCCGACTGTAGCGCATCAACAGTGCTGCCTCGCGTTTGCCCCGCACGTGTCCCGCGTCGCGCGAGACCATGCCGGCCAGAAAAGCCTCTCCGCCTGCCCATGGACGGGACCAGGTCAGTTCCAGATCAAGTTGGCGGCCGCTGGGCGCCAAGTCCAAGGTCGCCTCCTCGAGTGCGGCATCGCCGCTGGGGGTTCGGCCCGAGACCCACCGCACCCGCGCCTGTCCCGCCTCGACGCGAAGAGGCTGGGAAAGGCGAAGCGCCAGCCGCCCACCGACACGGTCAACCTCGTTGCCGATGAGACCGACATCGAAAGAACTGGCCATCAATCCCGACAGGTCCCGCACCATGCCATGTCGTGAGGTCTCCACATGACTCATGCCCGCATAGCCATTCGCGAGCAGGCTCCAGCCATTGCCCAGACGTCGCGATGAAGAAAGTCCCAGGATGACGGAATCCGATGCCAGTGCGCCGAAGGCGCCGCTCACGCTGGTACCGACTGCGGCTTCCGCTTCCGCAAGCCAACCGGCCTGCAAGGCTAGGCCGGTTTTGTCGAACCGGTACTCCGTCACCACGCCCGTCACCACGCCCGCATCGGGATCGCGACGCTCGCCATACTGCGCCGTGCCATGGAGTGTGGCGACATGGAATGCACCAGGCCCGGCACTCACCGCATAACCGATGCTGGCGCCATTCCGAGCGAAGGCCAGGAAGGGATTGGCGAATGCGCCGTCATCCGTGAATGTGCCGGGTTCGATCGCCACGAAGTCACGATCCATCATGCCGCCGGTTGAGTGCAGCCCGAACCGCCAACCCGGGTGAGTGCGGTATCCGAACGACAATCGCCCCCTTCCAATGTCTTGAGAAAGCGAGAGCGTGCCAAGCGAACCCCTCGTTGAATGGTCTTGATCCGCCATCGGCGCTGCATCCAGGCGTAGCCGGAACCCGACGTCGTCGGTGCGCCACGCCGCCCCACGGGGGTCGTGCCCCAGCGTCCGCAAACGCGCCGATAACGAGGGCGCAGCGACAGCGCCGAACCGGACTTGATCGCCGAGTGAATGGAAAAACGGTGCGCCGAGTTCGTCGAAGCTCGCGACTTCGCTCTGTGCCAGACCCCGAGCCAGCGAGTCGCCGAACGCTCCACCCAAGTGGAATATGCTGGCTTGGCTGGGAGCCGAGGGGCCGGTGAGTGACCGACCCGTCAGCATTCGTGTCCTGCCCACCGGACGGGTCGCGGCGTCGAGATCGAGGAAGCCCCGGCCATAGACTTCGGAGGCCGCATACTTACCGGTCCTGTCGGCTGTCGCAAGAATGCGCCCGACAATCTCGTCATTACCGAGCTGGTTGCGGTAGTGCTGCGCGAGCAGCCCGATTCCGCCGGTGACGAACGGAGCGGCCGACGATGTCCCGGACTCGTCCAGCGAGAGGTAGCATTCCGCCGCACCATCGGCGCAGTAAAATCCCGGAACCGGACCGGTGACATCCACCCCCGGCGCGGCCAGGCAGAATTCCTTCGCGATGCCGCAACGGCTGGAGAACTCCGCGATCCGGCCCTGCCGGTCGGTTGCCACAACCGCGAGCGAGTGACCGCGAAGCTCCGGGATGCGTACCGGCAGTCCGGCCGTGACATCGACCGACGTGGCCGACATCACGGAGCCGTCGGAAGCGATCTCGCCGTTCGAGTTGCCGGCCGCCCAAACATAGATCGTGCGCTCACCCACCGGAGTATCGGCCTGCGCGATGGCCTCGATGACGTTGGGAAAGCGTGTGCGCAGCGCCGCGGCATCGAAGTCTTCGATGTTCCCGGGAAGCCCGAAACTCGCATTGACTGCCGTCACACGGCCATTCAGCCGCTTGAAAGCCGAGGCGAACTGCTTCTCAAGACCGGTTTCGATGTCGCTGATCAGCTTCGGAAGATCCTGGACCTGCTCAGGGGTCGGGTTCTCGCCGAGAATATCTTCGAGGGTTTCCCCAGTATCGCGAAACCCCACCGAGACCACTCTGGCGTCGAACGCGACCCCATGGATAGCCGAAGCGTTGCCTGAACCACTGTCGGGGGTCGCCCGCCTACTCGCCGCCATGATGCCCGCGACGAAGGTTCCATGGCCGACCAGACTAAGGCAGGAACCATCGGAGGCACGTTTGTCGCATGTGCCGAAATCGGGGTGGTAGCCCTCTACGTTGCTCGATTCAAGCTTGTCCGCAAACTTCGGATGGCTGGGGTCCACCCCAGTGTCGACGATACCGAGCGTCACCCCCTCGCCGGTCGCGCCGCGCACGTAAGCATGGTGCGCCCCGACCTGTTCCAGCCCGTACTGGTTGCGGAACTCCGGGTGCGTGGCATAGGCGCGCCTCCGCTCCTCTCCGGACCCAGGCGTCCCGGGTTCGGGCGGACCTTCACGAATGTAGTAGAACCCGCCCCCGGACCCAACGCAGCCCGTCACTGTGAGAGCCAGAGCAACCGCGATAACCACATGCCTGCACAGCCGATCCATCCAGTACCGTACCCCAGCGCATCAGCAAATCGTTCCGATGCAATGGTATCGCTATCTGTAGCAATCTGCAATCATAATCGCGGGTGTAGCAGGGGCATCCCACGCCAGTTCCGGTCGATTTTCGTTGACGCCGGGTGTCCTTCCGTGGCACGCGCGCGGGCGCGTGCCGGGAACTTTCCGCTGGCGTTCCCGCGCTGGATATGCGACGGTCCGGCATGCCGGTTCGCAGGCGCATGCGGGCCTGCCCGATCCTCCGGGAGCCTCCCGGGGGGTTCCCGCCGTCCGGGTCCGGGGTTCGGCTGGCGACGCCGGAGGAGCGCCCGCTCCGGGACGCGCTGATGGACCGCCACCACCATCTCGGGCTGCGCCGGCTGGCGGGACGGGGCCTGCGCCACCCCGCGGCCTTCCGGGGCCGCTGGCTGGGACTGGCGGCGTGGCGGAACGGCGCCTCAGGTGCCGGCCGCGCGACAGGTGGATCGGCTGGCGGCCGGAGCGGCGGTCCGGGCGGCCCGGGATGGTGGCGCACGACACCCGGTTCCCGGTCCTCGCCGGGCCCGGGGTCCTGCCGGACCCCGCCTCCCGCTTCCTGTCGCCCATGACCCGCCGGCTGGCCGACGACTGGCTGGCGGCGCACGGCCACAGGGTGCTCCTGGCGGAGACGTGTCTCGCGGCCCGGAGGTCTTTGCCGGCACGATGTGCCGGGCGGCGGGCTGGGAGCGCCTGGGCCGGACGAAGGGATACGCCCGCGCCAACGGGCGCTACACCGACCCCCACGGCAAGCCGAAGGAGATCCCCGTCAGGGCGCTGCGGCGCGACGCCCGGGCGCTGCTCCCGGGCCCGCGGCCGCTGCCGCCCGACGTGGCGCCGCCCGCCGCGCGCCGGGCCGGGCGCGGTCCCCGACTTCCGCCGGGCCCAGGGCATGAAGCACACGGTGGCCTGCGTACCCGCCGTGCACGCGCGCGCGGAGCCCGCCAGCATGAAGGGCTGCCTGGCCGCCGCGCGGTCCGCGGAACCGCTGTCGCAGGAGGAGCTTGAGGCGGTCGGCGCGTGGCGCAACCCGCGGACGGGGCTCCGCGGGCCGGTCTCCAGGTCCACCCTCCACCGGGTCGTCCAGGAGGCCGGCCCCGAGGCGCTGGAAGACGTGCCCGGCCGCCGGTCCCGGCCCAGGCTCCCGCCCGCCAGGGCGCCCGCGCCGTCGCCAGGCGCATCCGCGGCGCCAACGGCGACGGAGAGGGCCACCACGGGACCGTGGCCCTCACCGGCCACGGGACCGGCGCGCCCTTCGCGCTCCTGGACCTCGACGACGGGGGCGGCGGGGCCGCCGCCGTCCACGACCTCCTGGAGCGCAGCGACATCGGCGGCAGGGTGATCACCCCCGGCGCGCTGCACACGACGCGCAGGACCGCGAGGCTGGTCACGGAACGCGCGGACCATGTCCTGGCCGGCAGGGGCAACGCCCCGGAGACCCTCGGCATCCCCGGCACCATCGACTGGGAGCGGGACGCCGCGGGCAGCTTCGCGGAGGGCCTCGACAGGGTGCACGGCCGGCTGGAGCGGCGCTCGATAAGGGTCCTGACCCCGCCGAAGGGCCTGGCCAGCCATCCCGGCGTCCGCCAGCTCGCCCGCGTCACCCGCTACCGGGAGCCGCTGAAGAAGGGCCCCGACGACGCCGGCGGGGGCGGGAGGGACTACACAGAAACCGTCTACCTGATCACCTCGCCCGGCGCGGAGAAAGCGTCGCCGGAGGGGCCGCTGGCGCCCGACCGCGGGCACTGGGCGGTGGTTGGGGTTCTCCACCGCCCGGTGCCCGCGGTTGGGCGCCAGAAGCTCCTCCGGCGACGCGTCTCCCTCGCCGAGCGGGGTGATCCGGTAGACGGGTGTATCCCAATTTTTTGACATCCGCGTTTTTCGTCTGCACTTTCCGAAGCGGGCGCGTGGGACCAAAACCGGGCGAACCGGCCGGCGCACTGTCCGGGGCAACCGAAGGAGCGCGGGCCGTGACGGGAAGCGACGGCAGCAATGTGCGTCGGCCTCCGGACGCGGTGGCGTATCTGGAGAGCCTGACGGAGGACGGGGTGGCCGTGCATCCGCCGCTGGTGCGCGCGCATGACGGCGGGTTCACCCGTTACCGGGTCGAGGGCGGCGCCGAAGTCCTTGCCTCGACCCGGCTGGGGTGCGGCGCGCGCATTTCCGCTGCCGGTCCTGCGGCGGGGGACGCCTGCCGCCGGGCCGGGCGCTGGGGCTGGAGGGCGGGACGGTCCGGGCGGGAGGAGGTGCCGGGCGCCGCCGGAACCGCGCATGTATCTCTCCATCGACGGGACCGGCATCGCGATGCGCGGGGAGGAGGTCGCGGGCAGGCAGGCTGACGGCACCCCGGAGACCAGGGAAGCGAGGCCCGCAGTGATGTGCACCGCCGGGGGGCGGGACCTACCGAGTATACACAGGTCTGCATGACAATGGGCTATTCCGGTTCGCGCGGCGCGTGTCTCCGGCCGGCCTGGAAGCCGATCTCGTGGCCCAGCGAGGCGCTGGTCAGGCGCGTCTGGCCGTGCCACATGACCTGGTTCCCGGGCTCCGGGTCGCCCTTCCGGGGCCGGCATCCGCCGAGATGCGCGACCAGGCGCACGGGCGTCGCCGAGGCGCTCCGGCGCCTTCAGGCCGTACCTGCTGGCGTAGTCGCGCAGGAAGGCGAGCTCCGTGTCGGTGAACATCAGCCGCGGGTCGCAGTCGGGGACCTGTCGCCCGAGCAGGGTCATGGTCATGATGCGCCAGGCGATGACGGCGTTGATGGCGATCGCCCGCCGCAGCCGCTCCGCGGTGCGGAACAGCAGGAACTCGACGCGGCAGCCGGACTTCAGGACGCGGAAGAAGTCCTCGACGCGCCAGCGCTGGAGGTAGAGCCCGACGACCCCGGCCGCGTCCTCCGCGCTCCCGACCCCGAGCGTGGTCAGCAGCCGCCACTGCACCGGCTCCTCCCCCTCGGGCGGCGCGGTCTCCCTGATGTGGACCGCGTTCACGGTGACCGGGTCCGCGTCGGGGAAGGTCTCCGTCGCCGGCAGGGTCACGCGCCGGAACCGCAGCTCGCAGGCCGCCAGCCGCCCGGTCCGTGCCGGGCGCCTGTCCTTCGGCCGCGCCGTGAGCGCCCTGATCTCGACGTCGACCATGCCGTCGGGGGCGCCGCCCGACATCGCCGCGAACAGCTTCGGCCCGCCCCCGCCGAGCGACCTGTCGTGCTGCGCCCGCACCAGCAGGTCGACGCGCGGACGCCGCCGCCGCCTGTCGAACAGCTCGAAGATGTCCCCCTCCCGGTCGCAGACCGAGACCACCCGGGTCCTGCCGCCGACCCCGCGCGCGGCGTCGGCGGTGTCGTCGAACCCCTCCAGCCAGCGCTCCGTCCTGCGGCGCCTCTCCGCCTCCTTCGCCTTTTCCGCCTTCCCCGCGTCCTTCGCCTGCGGGTCGAAGCCGAGCTTCAGGAGCCCGAGCGGCAGGCCCGTGTCCGTCACCGCCAGCGTCGCGTGCATGTGCAGCCCCAGCGTCGACGACGTGGCCCGGTTCCTTCCGACCGTCTCAAGGCCGTCGCAGCCGGGGCGGCGGGCGAAGTTCAGGTCCGTGCCGTCCTGGACCGCGAGGACCGTCCGCTGGCCGCGGATGCGACGGACGGTGCGCCCGCGGTGCGGCGCCAGTATGTTCGGCACCGTGACCTCCGACCCGGCAGACGCCTCGACCAGGCGGTGGAACCCGGCGATCTCGCCCGTCCCGCTGTCGCTGGAGGCGTTGATCTTCCGGCCGGGATGCGCCGCCAGGAGCCCGGCGCTCTTCGCCAGCCGCGCCGAGAGCCGTCTGTCCCCCAAGGGCGCCCCTCCGGACCCGTTCTCCGCCCGGCTCTCCGCGCCGGGCCCCTCGCCGGGCTCCAGCGAGGGCGCGTGGTCCACGAACGGGACCCCCAGCCTGCGGCGCCAGGAGCGCTCGGGCGGGCGCATGAGCACCGTCTTCACGGTCGCCGCCCGCAGCTTCCCCCGGTCCTGCCGGCCCCGGCCCTCCGTCCGGCCGACGCACAGGAAGCCCGCGGCCCGCAGGCAGATGCCCTCATACCCCTCGTCGGCGAAGCTCCCGACCAGCCAGGGACGGAACCCGTAGCGGGCCTCGAAGTCGCCGGGCAGGCGGCGCAGGACGCGGCCGAGCACGTGGCTGGCCAGGTGCGGGCAGCGCACCGACGGCCGGACCAGGAAGCGGTTCAGGCAGGTGACCCGGTCGAGCCGCGCCCGCCGCGCCGCGTCGTCCCACCCGATCCAGCGGTCCCACGCCGCGACCCGCAGCGCCGCGGCCGAGAACCCCGCCGCGCCGGGCCAGCCGTGGTCCGAGCCGACCAGGTAGCGGACCTGGTGGCCGGCGAAGGTGGTCATCCCGTGCGGATGCTCCCGCGCCATCAGCGTGTTCCACACCGCCCGGTCGCCCCGCGCCGCGACCGGCGCCACGCGCAGCCCCGCGACCAGCGAGGGATGCGCCGGAACACCCTCCGGCTCCGGGACGCCGGCGTCCAGCAGGCGCGGCCCGGCCCTCGCCGCCGGAGCCTTCGGCGGCGGAAGCGCGATGCCCGGGACCCTCTCCGCCAGAACGCCCGGAGCCTTCATGCAGCCGGCGAGCCGGGGGCGCCCCCGCGCGTCGGGGAACCCGAACTCCGCGCAGACGCGGCGGCCCAGCGCGCTTCGGCTGTCGAAACTCTCCCGCGACAGGATCGCCGCAACGCGCGAGATCGCCGCCTCCTGCCGCAGCGTGCGGCTGATCTGTGACCGTTCCATGCGGCACCGGTAGCATGCCGGATTCGCGTTGTTCAGTCCTTTTTCTGTTTACATGGTAGGGCGGGACCCCGAGACCGGCGCGGCGCCGAGGACCGGGGCGGCGGGTCGTTCACCTGCCTGACCGGCAGCGCGGCGGTGCCGTCCGGCTTCGCCGCGCGGCTGGAGCGGGAGGCGAGGCGGCTCGGGCCGCACGGTGCCGGTGGGCCCGTGGCCGTCTCCGACGGGGCGGAGTGGATACGGAGCACGTGCGACGGGATGTTTGGGGGCCGCAGGGTCACCCTCGCGCCCGGCATGTTCCACGCCCTGGAACACGCCGCGGACGGAGCGCTCGGGCACCCGCTGGTCGGAGAGGGGCGCCAACGCCATGCCCGCGCCATGAACCTCAGGGTGCCCGACTTCCTGGAATGGCGGGCGAATCAGGCCATGGCCGCATAATTCCCAAAAATTGGGATACACCCTGAGATAGACGGTCCCGGTGTAGTCCCTCTCGCTGGCGTCGTCGGGACCCTTCTTCAGCGGCTCCCGGTAGCGGGTGGCGCGGGCGACCTGGCGGACGCCCGCATGGTTGACCGCGCCCCCGGCCGACGTCATGACGCGGCTGGAGCGCCGCTCCAGTCGGCCGTGGACCCTGGCGGGATCCTCCGCGAAGCTGCCCGCCGCGTCCCTCTCCCGGTCGATGGCACCGGGGAAGACCGGAGCGCAAACTCCGGTGACACCTGGATGCCAAGCAGCGACCAGGATCTCGGCTGGTTGGTCGCTCAACAAAGACCGGAGCGCAAACTCCGGTGACACTCGTCGAGGTTCACGCTGACCCTGGCCATGTCCCGCCGCTCAACAAAGACCGGAGCGCAAACTCCGGTGACACCTGTCAATCCCCTTGGGGGAAATCAGGCTCGCGTGCCCCGCTCAACAAAGACCGGAGCGCAAACTCTGGTGACACGAGAGTGGGAGACTTAGAAGTATCCGGACCTTCCTTAATCGCTCAACAAAGACCGGAGCGCAAACTCCGGTGACACGAGGCTGTTGCTGTCGCCCCGCAGAACCGTCGCGAGCGCTCAACAAAGACCGGAGCGCAAACTCCGGTGACACCCGCCGCAGCCTGATTAGCAGTCAACTCAGGCCAAGCCGCTCAACAAAGACCGGAGCGCAAACTCCGGTGACACCAGAAGCTTCACGCAGAACGGGCATACCCACAACAGGCGCGCTCAACAAAGACCGGAGCGCAAACTCCGGTGACACCAGGTCATGGTGGCGCGGATCGGCTACGGAAGGATCAACGCTCAACAAAGACCGGAGCGCAAACTCCGGTGACACGGGTCGTCGTCGAAAGGTAGTACCGGTTCGTGTGCGCGCTCAACAAAGACCGGAGCGCAAACTCCGGTGACACCTTGGCCTCGGTCAATCGGGGTGTATACGTGTACAGCGCTCAACAAAGACCGGAGCGCAAACTCCGGTGACACGTTCGAGTCCGTCATCGAGCTTGATTCCGCCGAGGGCGCTCAACAAAGACCGGAGCGCAAACTCCGGTGACACGACCGCGTAGGAATCCGCCACCGCGACCAGCGCCGCCTCGCTCAACAAAGACCGGAGCGCAAACTCCGGTGACACACGGAGGCCGAGATCCGCCAGTGGATCGAGACGGGCGCTCAACAAAGACCGGAGCGCAAACTCCGGTGACACGTGCGGCAGGGCGGCGGGACGATCTCGCAGCAGGGGCGCGCTCAACAAAGACCGGAGCGCAAACTCCGGTGACACGAGCACGGTCATAACCGGCTTGACGAACGGGCAGTCCGCTCAACAAAGACCGGAGCGCAAACTCCGGTGACACCCGACCTTGACCGCGAGAACCGGATCGGCCGTTTCACGCGCTCAACAAAGACCGGAGCGCAAACTCCGGTGACACTTCCCGTGCAGGACCGCGCACATCGTTCCCATTCGCGCTCAACAAAGACCGGAGCGCAAACTCCGGTGACACCCCCACATTTCGGCCGTGATACATGGTTGGAACCAAAATGTGCAATTGGCGTATGCGGCAATCCATTCTCTGGTTCACGTCAGAGGCTATCGCGCTTGGATTCTTTGGTCTTTTCATGCCATTCTCGCCAAATTCGGGCGGATGAGCGACCATTTCTGGATCAGCGGAGGTTCGCACATTCGAGTCTAAAGGATCCATGGCTGCCCGAGCACATGCCCCTGGTTCGTTCCCAGTCGGGTTGTGGAGTCCTGAATCCTTCCTGGGAAGCGGTACATGATGACTGAGTCCCGCTCTTTGTCGATGGCATCCTCGATCTCTCCCTTCATTCGGGCCATTCGCGTAGCCGAGAGTCGGCATTCAAACACGGAAAACTGGACCCGCTGGCCGTACTTGCCGCAGATGTCGGCAACGCGCCGCAGCCGCTTGGCGCCATCTCCGTCTGTATCGGCGATATCGTAGGTGACGAGTATGTCCAATGTTTCAACTCAGGACAAATGGAGGATAGGCGGGGAGGTCGGCTCGCAGGTGCCGTGCGAGCAGTGTCGCCTGAATTGACGGCACCGCCCAACGGCCCACGCGCTTGCCAAGCAACTGATGTTGCAGCGAGGCTTCCTTGTGCTCCTCCCATCTGGCGATCAGGCGCTTCCGTCCGTCGTCGCTGAGATACACCCCGCCACCGGGAGTGGAAACGAAGTCATCGGGAGAAACCTGGCGCCGACGCACGCTCGAAACGACGAACCGGTCGGTCACGGCGCGCAGCTCTTCCGCCAGGTCAAGGGCCAGGGACGGGCGGCCGGAGCGCGGGCGATGCAAAAACCCGATCTGGTAGTCGAGCCCGACGCTCTCGGCCGCACCGATGCACTCCGTAACCAGCATTGCATAGCAAAACCCGAGCATGGCGTTGACCGGGTCGCGAGGAGGCCGTCGCGACCTGGCGGAGAAGGTGAACTCTCTCGTTTCAACCACTTTTCCAACTGCGCCAAAGTGGATCCGGGCGGCATCGCCTTCGATGCCCCTGACCTTATCGCTCGTGCTGGCGTTGCCCAGCTGCATGACACGCTGCCCGATGCGGCCTGCCCGTGCGGCCAGCCACTCGGCCTGCGCGGCGTCCTTCGCGTCTCTTGACCATCTTTCCAGAACCTTCCTGCTGCTCTGGAGTTTCGCGCCGACGATCGTCTTCGAAATCTCCAGTGCCTGACTGCAGTCGGACGCAACCCTGTGTTGCGCGAGCCTCAGGTGCACGTTGCCGCTGGTTGGTCCGCTCACAACGAACCTGACGGCCCCGTTGCTTCGCAGGGCGGCAACACGCACGCCGCGCCGGACGCAGGCGTCGAGCGCTTGGGTGGTTATCTGCGCACCTCCCATGAGGATCAGGGCGTCAATGGACTCAAGCGGAATCCTCTGCATGCTCTCGGACAAGTTCACGTGGAGCGAGCCGCGCCGGTGACTGATGCGGGCAGCATGGTCGCGAATGTATGCGGTGCTCAGGTGGCGCATGAGAACACGACATTGTCGACATAGAGTCTCACCTTGCCCGGGGCATGAACAAGCATCGGCAGGCAGTGCGCATTCAGCTGGCATGCCTTGCACCTACTGTCATCGACCGCGGGGGGCAGCTCGGCTTCAAGAATCTGTCTGCGGATTGCATGGATCGCTTCCAGGACCTGGGCGCGCAGATCCTGCGTGAACTCCACCCGGAAACGGCGCTTGGGTCCGCCGTACCATACGAAGCCGTGTGGAACATCGACGCCCAGCATCTCCTCGAGACAGAGCGCCTGGGCGCAAACCTGCATGTCCGCAGCCATGCCGTGCCGCACTCCTGACTTGTATTCGACAGGGCGGACGGCACCATCAGTCATCTCGACCACATCTGCGCGTCCCGTGAGCCCAAGCGCTTCCGACCACAACGGAACCGACCTGAGAACCTCCCGGCCCCGCTCCTTGCGACTTTGTCCGCTGTCAACCCGGCGGTGCTTCCGGGTTCCCGTGACGGTATGGGCGTTGTCGCTCCAGATCCCGTCGCAGTGAATGAGAGCACACTGCCTGGGGCAATAGGCAAAGTGCTCGATGGCGGAGATCGGAATGACGGGTTCCAGGGTCAAAGTCGTCTCGCGCCGTATGCACGGGTCGCATCCGCATCGGACGTCCTCTTGAACTCCACGCTCTTCCAGGCGGCATGGATGCCGTGCCGGTGCCACGTCCGCTGCTCTTCCGGGCTCCAGGCATCGAGCAGCGCATCGATGCCGTGCCGGTCAAGCGGCTGATTCCAGGCCGGCCAGAAGAAGCGGTGTTCGGTCCCCGGCTTAAGCCAACCCTTTTGCCGCACGATCAGCTCGGCAGACGGTGAAACTCGCAGGTCCACGCCAGCACCCCGCGCGGGCAGCAATGCCAGCCCGAAGAAAGCAAGGACCTCGACGACTGGATCGGTCCATTTTCCCGCATCATCCCCCTGAGATCCGACACGGGTCTGGTCGAAACCAAGCCCGTTGTCTTTCACTCGCCGACCACGCCCTTCCAGGCTCGCAACTATCCAGTCCCGTGGCGAATCGACATGTGCGTGTGCCTTCGTCAGGCGATGATGCAACCACTTGATCGTGCCCGGTCCGGCAGGATCGAAGGGGGCATGTCCGGCTTCGCCCGCCTTGTCCACGCAGAGATCCGTCATTGTCGAAGTCAGCGTCCAGGAAGAGGGGTGCCTGCGCGCCTCCCGCATGCGCTCCTGCAATGTCTCGACCAAGACCTTTCGCTGCAGCCGAACCCCGCTCTTCCTGCTGCCGTTTGTCCAATTCTCCGCAACTGGCATGTCGGCCAGCATGGCGCTGCCCGGCCAGGCCGAGACGAGGGCGTCTACAGGATCGCCATCACGGGACGAAACGACCGCGACCGGTGTCGCGTCCTGAGACCAGTGCAGCCTGAGGCGGGAATCAAGAACCGTGATTCCGACGGCTCCGAGCCATGCGTTGACCCAGTCAGCCGGCAGTCCGGGGCAGGTCACTTCCGGCATGGTTTCATCTCTGCTTCGTTGCGGTCTCCACCAGACACCGCGTGGTCCGCGCGAATGACGATGGCTTCGAGAAGGGCCAGTCCCCATGGCCCGAAACGGTGGCTAAGGCAGCGGAAGCGGCCCGGCTGGTCCCAGTCGACATCCTCGAGACTGGCCGGAACCTCAACGGCGACCCCCTCCAGTTCGCTGGCCAGCGTCCGGCTGGTTTCATCACGAACCGGTGCGACAAGCGGCCGACCCTTGCCATGGTGGCTGATTATCAGGTGGATCAGCAGTTCTCCCAGTTCATCGCCACCCGACATATCGCGTCCCGTGTCAAGTCGGGCGCGCACAAGCCGGGCTGAAAGCGCCTCGTGCCGTCCGCCTCTTGGCCAGCCGGAATCGCGCCGACGGGACTCCCAGAGATGTGGGGGTGCGTTCGACTTCGCGACTGGCGAAGCCGCGACCCCGTCGGGATCCAGCCATCTCTGGAAGCGAAGATCAGACTTGCCGATGTCATGATACCTGCCAGCCATCGCAATTGTGTCACGGAGGTCGTCGGCAATGCCGATGCAATCGGCGATGCTGAGCGCCCGTTCGGCCACCGCCCGGCCGTGCGAGGCGAGATCTTGCACCTCGGCCGTGATCGAGTGCTCGTCGAGCCCGTCCAGCCTGGTTTCGGCAAGCGGCCGAGCGGTCCGCAATCGCGCGACCTCATCGCGGGAACAAACCACCTCCGCGGTCAGGGAACCGACGAACTCCTGCCATTCCTCAGCGTGCCAGCCGCGCGGTTGAGGCGCGGCACGGACCGCTTCGAGAATTTCCGCGGCAGCCTCGTCACGGTCCGCCTGATCAGGTTCGTCCTCGTCACGCATCCGCCCTGTCGCCGTTTCGATCCGGCTGTTCAGGTTCGTGACGCCGCACAGCCGTTCGAGTGCAGCCGGGTCGAGAGGCAAGCCCTTGCCGGTCAGGGAGATGTCCACGACAGGATCGCATGCCTTGGGATTCCAGCCAAACTCGTCCATCAGTCCGCGATTGGACAGGAGCACTACGCAGTCATTCGGCTTTAGCGCGCTTGCGCTACTGGCTCGCTCGACGGTCACGCCATCGCTGGCCAGGCGGAAAATGCCTTCATCATTTCTCAGCGCCTCGCGAACCTCACCAATCGGAACCGAAATGGATTCCCTGTCGGTCGCCCTGGGCCATAGCCTCCCTCCTTCGTCCGGGACGTGCGCGCGCCAGATCAGGGACACGCTGTACCCCGGTATTTTCAGGCCGCTGAAGTACGGTTCGACCGGAGCCTCGCCTATTGGAGGGACGGAGGTCTTTGTCCATTCCCGGAGAATCTCGGGCATGACTTCCGGCGCCTGTCCGGGATCGTCCGATGGCGCCCCCAGGACTTCGGCTATCCGCCCCGGTGAGAGGGAAACCCGGGCATCGGCACTGCAGGCATTCTCGATGCGCTTCAGGACCGCCAGGGGCTCTGCGCCATATACCGGCCAGGCAGCCTTGCCTGCATGTCGCTGGCCGGCCTTCGGGGGCGGAAGATGCAGGCAAATCGCCCGGGCGTGAGAATGCCTGCCAAGCCTGTTCAGCCGGCCGAGCCGTTGCGTGAGCGCCCGGACGCCGCACTGTTCGGTGACCAGATACTCCGCATCAAGGTCGGCCCCAACCTCGAGCGTCTGTGTCGCGACGACCATCAGGTGCCGTTTGCGGACAAGGCCGGCTTCACGCGTCGCCGCCATCCCGTGCACGGGATCGAGCAGCCTGTCGCGCATCATCTGCGCCTCGCGTTCGCGCATTCGCCCGGTCAGGAGGAGCACTTCCGTTCCAGATTTCGCCTCCATCCGGCACATTCGGTCGAAAGTCTCGCGCGCGGTGCCCGGAGTGTTGGCGAACACCAGGAAAGATGCCGGACCGGCGGCTTCACAGATGAGTTCCCGGGCGGCGTCCGCGAGCAGTCGCGCGACCTGACCCGGCTTGGATCCAAGGCTGGCGTCCGCGAGGTTCCGCATCTCCAGGGACTTCGCCGCGTCGAGTCTTTGCCTGACGACCGGCTCGCGAAGGTCTGATTCATCAAGATCCAGGCGGGATCCGGACTCGTGATTTCCTGTCGCAGTCAGCGAAACCAGAACGGGATGGGACCGCGCGGCGGGAAGCACGTCGCGGGCTGCAGGTGCGCATTCCGCGAGTGCAGGAATCAGTCTCGTGAGGTGCGGCGCAAGATGGGCCTCGTCAAGCAGGACGAGACTGTCGGTGCCCGCCATGGCCGCATCAACAGGCCGCAGCCTCGATCCGTAGCCGCGAAACAGGAGCCTGGAGCCGTACATGGGCAAGGTGCACAGGATGACTGTCGGGCGGGAAGGATCGGTCGGCGATTCGCACGCCACGCCGCCCCGCAGCCGGATCACTTCAAGAGGCGCCGCGGCGTGCCCGGCGGACAGAGAGCGCAGCCTGTTCGCGACATCCGCGACGATTCTGTTCGCGCCCTTGTGCGCAAGGCATCGGGATTCCCCAAGCGCTCGTGCCAGACGCTCGGCGTGTTCCGCTGTCGCGTCCACGAGCAGGCGTCTGTTGACAACCCACCAGATGCGTGTCGGCGCACGGCGCTTTGAGGGTTCGAGATCGGCCTCCAACGCCAGCCACCACAGCGCAACATCAAGACAGGCGGTCTTGCCGAGTCCGGTCGGCACGCCGACTTCGCCTGGCCAGCGCGCGTCTGTTGTGACATTTTCAGCCAGACGGGCCTGCCACGGAAAGGGAGTCCTGCCGTTGATCGCGCGGTAGAAGTCCGGAAACGTTGGCATCGGCGGCAGGTCGGATCCCTGCAGGGACGAAAGCCGACCAGTCATCCTGGGCCTCCGGCGACCGGCTCGCACAACCCGAAGCCCCGCTGCCGGCCCGATCCGATCACGACCGGACCCGTAACAGGCTCCTCGAAATGCAGCTCGACATGCGAGTAGGGAAGTCCCGGCTGGCCCGGGCGGTTCACCTCGACGGGAGCAAGGTCGAGCGCTCCGGGTCGAAAAGGTGTGCGTGACGAGCGGAATTTCACCGGCGCAGGCACGCCTGCATGGCGGCACCAGCGCGCAATCTCTTCAGGATCTAGGGACCGGCGCCGCTCATGAATGGCGGGAATCGCCGTAACCCAGATCTTCGACGGGCAGCACCAACGCCTGGGAGCGGTCGCCCAAGCATCCTCGCTGCTTCTAGGCGCAAGCGACACGTCCACGCCACGGCCAGAGAGGCGCCTCAGGTCCATCGCGACATCGCGGGCCTTCCTTCGAGTGTCGGCGTCGGTGCCGGGAGGCAGCCAGAGAGCTAGGCCGTGCAGCCGTCCGCGAGACCAACGGCCACCGACGTCGGGCAGCGCCAGGTATCGTGCAAGCTCGTAGCCCTTCTGCTTGAAACCGTGGCCGTGCAGCAGCGGCGACGGTTCGCCATGCATGCGCTGGTGCCGACTCAGAACCGCTTCCTTGAAGAGTGCAGTCACGGCGGATACCCGCCGTCCCAACTGTGCTGGGCGAAGAGCCAGCCATGCTACCGCGCTTCCCCGATCGGACTCCTCGACGGCCGCCGGCGACCGGTACCATGCATCGTGACGCAACGCGGGGAACTGCGAACGGCTGGCCGATGCGCCGCGCTCCGTCCATTGGGCGTGCACTTGGTCGAGCACCAGCAGATCTCCACTCTTCGGAACCGCGATCCTTGTTTCGCCGTCCGGATCCGGAACGAAGGCATCCGACGGGCCATGAAGCCTTTCGCCGGTGGTGACCGCAACACGCACAGGCGAGTCAGCTGTCCCCAGATACCCGATGCGGGCTGCGCGGCGTCTGAGTCCCTCGAGCACGGCCGTCGGTGGCTCATCGTCCCATTCGTAGTGAACCCGCGGGTTGCGCAGCGCGACGCGAACGCCTTCCCGGACAAGCGTGCCGGTGCGCCCGACATATTCCTGGTGGGTGTGCCTCGTCGCTACCCCGTCGTGCCTGACGACGTAACGCGGACGAAGCGGTTGATGGTGAATGTCCGGCATGGCGCGAATCACAGGCGGAGGAAGGCTCTCGAGCCAGAAAAGTTCGTTGCCGTCCGTCACACGGCAGTTCTCTCCAGTTCCGTCCGAGGCGACAAATGCCGCGAACAGGCGTGCCGGTGCAGGCGGCCACTCGCCGCGAACGAGACGGTCGGTGTTCGCGGTGCCGTCCGGGTCGCCCCGGAACATGCCATGAAGGAACTCCAGCGAAATCGTGAACATCAGCCGTCCAAATCCGGCCAGGTTGCTTCGATCGCCTTCCTCAGATTGGGCTTTGGCTTCAGGATGACCTGCTTGTCCCATCCGTCCAGCGGAACGCCTTCCTCCGCCGCGTGCGTCCTGGCTTCCTGCAGAAGGCTTGCGGTCGCCTGTCCGTCGCCGGTCTCGCAGTCCTTGTCCGTGCCTCCGCCGAGCCATGTGCCCGTCGACCCGCGCGGCTCCAGTTCGGCGCCCGAACGCAGGGCAAAGCCGCGGCCGAAGGCAAGGTTGTGAGCATGCAGGCCCAGCGCGACAAGCAGGGCGCGCGCCGCCGCATCCGCGTTCGGACGGCCGTCACCGAGACATACGCGACGGAGCTGAGCAAACGAGATGGTGGCCTGCTGGGTTATGCGCGCGAACGACACGGCTGACGGTGCCCCTTCATCCTTGCGAGATGACAGCGCTTGGCCGTGTCCGATTTCGGACAGCCTCGCGCCCTTTCCTGCTTCGGAACCGCCCCTCTTGCTCGATCCGGCCGTGATGTCCCATTTCGTCTGGTCGTCATGATCGATCTGGAGCTTTGCGTCTATGTTAAGATTCAGCGGATCGCCCTTGATCGCGTGCGTTCGGGTACCCGCTGTCGCCGGTTTCCAGCCGACGATTTCCGACACCCAGGACCGTGCATGCTTTGC
Organism: Paracoccaceae bacterium; assembly: GCA_965221405.1. GTDB lineage: Bacteria > Pseudomonadota > Alphaproteobacteria > Rhodobacterales > Rhodobacteraceae > JAPOUP01. The sequence continues at coordinate 1,092,460 of CBDCSE010000002.1, forward strand.
GTTGCTACGTTTCCTTCCAAGATGGGATTGCCAGAACCCGTACAGCAGCGATTGCGGGAACCATGCCATGAGAGGGCCGCATGTCTGGGCGGTCGCCCCAAAGATGTCCTTGCCCATGCCAGTTTCAAGGAAATCCATTTCGTCCAGCGTTGCATCGCGCAGGTATGCGTCGGCATTGCGGTGCGGAAACTGCAGGCTCGATATCTTTCGCGGAAGATGCGGCGGCAGGTGCGACATGTCGGCAATATCAAGGACAAGCTCCGGCACGCCGGCAGATTCGCGTTCCTTGCGCAGCGCGTCTTCCAGACGATTGGCCTGTGAAGGCACGTTGTCGATCACGATCACATGCGTGGGTTCCGTGTCCGCCACGCTTTCCCACCGTCGGTCTTCCTGAAACTGGAGCCCGGCATAGACCGCTGGCTTGACGGGACCGCCTGGTCCGGTCAGGGGCACGAGTTCCGCATTGAGCCTGATGCCACTGTCCGTCGCGGTGTCGGCGCATCCTCGGACCAGGGCGTCGAGATCTATTTTCATTGCCATGTGCATCCCTTTGTCTGGCTGCATGAACTTACTTCAAGAATTCAGCGCTCTTTCCTAAAGGCGTCACTGTCCGGCTGACCTTCACCAGACAGTGACGGCCGTAACGGTGGCCTGAATGCCACTCAAGGACTGCATAAGCAAGCGGTGCGCGGACATGAAGCCGGGTGACCACCAAACCTGCACCGCGGAACGTGAGCAGCCTACATCTCCAGCGCTCCACTGTTTCGACTCAGTCGCCATCAGCCGCGCCATCTCTCCTGCAAGCTGCATTCGCTTGTCGCGCGGCCTTGCGTTCGGGGCGCTCGTGGGCGACAGGGCGTCCGGCGCGGACTGGCTTCTGGAGGGACTAGAGTATCTCAAGAAGGTGTACCGACTGTCGGCCGAGGCGGTGGTCGTGCGTTGGGTGGAGAACCCCTACTGGCAATACTTTTGCAGCGAGGAGTATTTCCAGCACGGCCCGCCGGTCGACCCGAGCGGTCTGACGCGGTTTCGCCAGCGCATCGGGGCGGTCGGCGGCGAGGAGATGCGGAAGTCGACGATCAACGCCGGTCTGGCGAGCGGCACGGTGAAGCCCCGGGAAGCGATCCTGCTTGCTATCTTCCGGCAAAACATGGGAGCCACGCACTTCATCATTTGCCGTGACCATGCCGGAGTCGGAGCGTATTACGGTCTTTTATTGCGCTCCACTTATCATCTATGTCCACCCTGCCTATATGGATGCGGCCCAGATTTGTAGGGAATTTCACCTGAATCCGGTTGCCATGTGATTCGCGATGCGGTTTCCCTCCAGCGGGGCGGTGGCGGTCGGGGAGCCTGCCCCGCACGGGAGCCGCGAAGCGGTCGCGGAGCTGGTCCGCCACCGCCGGCCGGACCCATACCGGATACGTGGCGGCGAATGCCGCCGGATGAACAACCGGGGCACGGACTTCCTGCACTGGCAGGGTGCCGCCTGATTCAACAAATCTGGACCGCACCCGGGAAAGAGTTATGAATATATGTCGGCAATGAACCAGGTCATCTGGATAAACCTGAAACAATGCGCGGCTGAGGCCGCGCGAAGCTAAACGGTCGTTCGCCAAACCGAACGAACAAAAGGATAGGAGCATGGTAGGCTACACACACGAAGTGAGCCCCGGTCGATTCCGCGAGCGGTTTGGCCGCTACTTCGAGGATTTCGATATTGGCCATGTCTATGAGCATCGGCCCGGTCGCACCATCACAGAGACGGACAATACGTGGTTCACGCTGCTGACGATGAACACCCACCCGATGCATTTCGACACCGAATATGCCAGACACTCCGAATTTGGCCGCACGATCGTCTGCTCACCATTCACCGTGGCGCTGATGGTGGGAATGAGTGTCACTGATCTCAGCCAGAAGGCGATCGCCAATCTAGGCTGGTCGAACATCAGGATGACATTCCCGCTTTTTGTGGGGGACACATTGACGGCGGAAAGCGAGGTCCTTAAAATGCGGGAAAGCGGATCGCGGCCACACGCCGGCATCGTCACGGCGCGTACGCGCGGCTTTAACCAGGACGGCAAAGAAGTCTGTGTATTTGACCGCACCATCCTCATCGCAAAAACCGGATTCGAAAACGAAGAGAAAGCTGGCTACTAGGTCCTGAGAGGAAGCTCTTATGAATCGGCACGTCACTGACGCAACGAGCGAAGACCGCATGATCCTGGCATCGCTCGAAAAGTGGCTCCAGCGCGACGTGAAACCCCATGTTCTCAAGCTCGAGCATGCCGACGAGTATCCCGGGGACATGGCCGATCAGATGGCCGGGATGGGGCTATTCGGGGCGACAATTCCAATGGAATACGGCGGCCTCGGACTCAGCGCGACAACTTATGCAAAAATCGTCGAGAAGATCGCTGGAACCTGGATGTCGCTGTCTGGCATCATCAACTCGCATTTGATCATGGCCGCCTGTGTGACGCGCCAGGGCACGGAGGACCAGAAAGAATACTGGTTGCCCAAATTCGCTTCCGGCGAACTTCGCGGCGGCTTGGCGCTCACCGAACCCGATGCCGGCACCGATCTCCAGGCGATCCGCACGAAAGCTGAGCTTGACGGCGACAACTACGTCGTGAATGGGACCAAAACCTGGATCACCAACGGGATTCAGGGGCATTGCTTCGCGCTTCTCGTCAAAACGGACACACAGGCCGAACCGCGCCATAAGGGCATGTCGATGTTCATCGCCGAAAAAGGCGGGGGTTTCACCGTTTCGCGCAAGCTGGAAAAGCTCGGATACAAGGGCATCGACAGCGCCGAGCTCGTCTTCAAGGACTACCGTATTCCTGCCGATCGGCTCATCGGCGGAGTGGAAGGCAAGGGCATGCAAGCTGCACTAGGCGGGCTTGAGCTCGGTCGAATCAACATCGCGGCACGGGGCTGCGGCCTCGCCCAGGCGGCCCTGGACGACAGCGTGGCCTATGCCCAGACACGCAAGACTTTTGGCAAGACAATCGGGCAGCATCAGGCGATCCAGCTCAAGCTGGGCGAGATGGCGACTCGGCTTCAGGCCGCAAAGCTGCTGACCTATGATGCCGCCCGGGCCTACGACGCGGGCGAGCGGTGCGACATGGAAGCCGGCATGGCGAAGTATTTCGCCTCTGAGGCGGCAGTGGAAAACTCGCTGGAAGCCATGCGTATCCACGGTGGCTACGGTTATTCCAGGGAATATCACGTCGAGCGTTATTTCCGTGACGCCCCGCTCATGTGCATCGGAGAGGGAACGAACGAGATTCAGCGCATGATCATCGCCAAACAGCTCATGGCGCGAAACCCTGTCTGATCTTCGGCTAGCGGCGGGTGCCCTCAAGGTCAGCCCTGATCGTATCGCTCGGATCACGCTGAACGCCCCCGAACGACGCAACGCGATGAACCACGCGATGTGGGCCGCTTTACCAAAGGCCGCGCGCATCGTGGACGAAATAAAGGCGCGGGCAGTCGTCATCACCGGCGCCGGTGGCCACTTCTCCGCCGGCGCGGATATCAACGAGTTTGACGAGGTCTACGGTACCCCGGACAGCATACGCGCCTATAACGGCACCGTGCGCGCCGGACTCGCCGCGGTGGCCGCGATCCCATGCCCGGTCATTGCGGCGGTCGAAGGTGCTTGCGTGGGCGGGGGGCTGGCGCTCGCGCTCCATGCTGATCTTAGATTTGCTGCACCGAAGGCCCGGTTTGCCGTGGTACCCGCCCGGCTCGGACTCGCGTATTCCTACGAAGACACCGCACGACTCGTGGCAACGGTGGGCGGCCCGACGGCCAAGGATATCATCTTCTCTGCCCGGAAGATTGACGCGGATGAAGCCCTGTCGATCGGGCTCGTGGACCGAATAGATGACGCGCTCGGGAATGCCGTCTTGAACTATGCCGAGAGTGTCGCCGCGCTCTCATCCGCAAGCCATGCCGTTGGCAAGAAAATGGTGGAGGCCGTGCTGACGGGGAGGGCCGAACCTGCGCTGCATGACATGTTCGAAGCGCTCTTTACCGGCCCCGACTTCGAAGAAGGCAAAGCGGCTTTCCGACAGAAGCGCACACCGTCATTCTAAGACGTGCCGTCAGGCAATTACGCCTACATCGGCAGCGAGTTTCAGCAGGGTCATTTCGCCGTAGGGAGCGGAGATAAGCTGCACGGCGGTCGGGAGATCATCGGTCCGAACCGGCAATGAGATCGCAGGCAATCCGGCGAAATTCGCCAAAGACGTGAAATCCGCCTGATTTTCCGGGATCGGATCACCGTGCCTGAAGGCCCGCTGCGGCACGGTGGGCAAGAGCAGGAGATCGACCTCCCGCAAAGCCCCCAGGGCTGCCTCCCTGGCGGATCGGATATGCGCGAAAGCATCGAGGATGCGGGCGCTTTCTGCCCGGCAACCATATTCCAGCAGCCCACGAAAACCCGGGCTCAACCCAGTATCAGCTTCAAGCAGTTCGCCTAGAGCGACAGCTCCCTCTGCCTCCGCGATCAATAGCCCGCCGCGCCGGGCTACACTTGGGTTCCAGGTGCGCATATCGACGTCGATGACGTCCGCATGGGCACCGATAGCGTCACGCGCTCCTGCGAACGCGTCCATTACAGCGGCTTCACACTTCAAGAGGGCTATTTGATGGGGCACGCCCACGCGCGGGTGCGCCGGTACCGGCCGCGCCATGGAGCCGGGCGGCGCGGCAAGAACAGCATGCGCGGCTGAAAGGAGTTCCAGATCCGCAGCTAGGTATCCGATAGTATCGAGACTCGGCGACAGGAGTGTCAGACCGTCCCGAGGGACAGTCCCATCGGTGGGTTTGAGGCCGTAACAGCCACAATACGCCGCCGGTATCCTAACAGAGCCCATTGTATCGGTGCCTAAGGTAACTTCCATGAAGCCCGCCGCGATTGCAGCGCCGGAACCGCCCGAAGAACCGCCCGGTGTGTGGTCTGGGGCAAGTGGATTGGCGCAGCGGCCGTAGGCAGGATTGTCGGTGGTGGCACCAAGTGCACCCTCGTGCATGTTGAGCATCCCGACAATCACCGCACCCGCATGGCGAAGCCGGGCAACAGCGGCGCTGTCGCCGGTGGCGATGCGTGACCGGTAGGCCTCGGTCCCTGCGGTCCAGGGGAGGCCTTCGACGGCAAGGTTGTCCTTGACGCCGACAAGGATGCCGTCAATCGGGCCGAGAGCCGCGCCGCGAACATGCCGGTCGTCAGAGACAAGGGCATCCGCGCGTGCTCGCGCTTCGTCGAGCGACGTCACGATGTGCCAGTCACCATTCTTTGCAGTGATCCTGCTGAGTGCCGCCTCTAGCCGCTCGGAGCTTTTCATCAGGTACCGACAAGACGGATGGGCTTTTGCCGCGTCTCAATGCCAGTCACTTCAGCCGTACTCCCCGGTGACACCAGGCGCACTTCGATCGCGACGCCGAGCCTTGTTCGGAGCGTGGCTTCCATCTTCCCGCACAGCACCTCGTCCCGATCAGTGGCTTCCACTACAGCTATCATCTCCTCACGCGCACCCTCGCGACGTACTTCGCAGTAAAACTCCCCGGTGGCAGCCGAATACTCGCCCGTAAGAAGTGTACCGATACCTTGGGGGTATATGTTGATTCCCCTCAGTTTGACCATGTTGTCTGAGCGTCCCATAAAGCCCGCGATGCTGCGGAACGGCAAATCCAGCGAATTGGAAGCGGAAACTTCCTGGGTCACGTCATGGGTATTGAAGCGGATAATGGGAAAGACATCGTCTTTGTAGAGACATGTGCAAACCATGTCGCCGATCTCTCCAGCGGCCACGGGCGTATGGGTTTCGACGTCCAAGATCTCGAGGAACTGCGCATCTTCCCAGATGATCATCCCACCGCCGGAGGTGATTTCGCCAGCGATGATCCCGGTATCTCCCACGCCATACCAGTCGAATGCCTCGGCACCAGGCCAGACCGCGGCCATGGCCGCGGCCGTCTCGGCACCCAAATGGCCGGAGATCACGCGAATCGGGATGTCCTCACCCGGCGTGAGGCCCTCATTGGCGGCAACCTCTCCCAAGCGTCTGATATAGTCGCCAAAGCCGATGATAGCGGTGACTCCGAAATCGCGCATGAGCTTCACCTGATTGGAAGACCGCGTCTCTATCCCCGTGCCCGCAGACAGGAGCGGTGCGCCGAGCCAGTGATTGACGGCCTCGCGCACGTAGTGACCACCATTGACCATCCCGTGGCCATATACCGAATGAAGCACATCGCGGTTCGTGAGCCCTTGAAGGAGATAGAGACGCCCAAGGAGCAGCGACTGGATTTCGCGGGAGCGGGGGCCGAAGAGTAAGGGCTGCGGCCTGCCCGTGGTGCCAGAGGTTGTCTGGAAAATCAGCGGCATGCGGGGGCCGTCGTCAGGCAGCCCGTGAAAATCGCCGATTGGCGGATACGCCTCCACAGAACCCATGAGATCGGATTTGTCGTAGGTCGGCAACTTCGGCAGATCTTCGAGCCCTTTGATTTCGCCCGGTTCTATGCCGGCAGCGCCCCAGTGGCGCCGATAGAAGGGCACTTTCCATGCTGCAGCCATTGCCTTCGCGAAGAGCGCTTCCTGCCGCGCACGAAGGACGTCGCGGGACATGCCAGAGAATGTAGCGGCAAAGTCCGGGCCGATGGGATGATCGGCGCGGATCGCGGAAATGTCGAGATGGTCGAAATAGGAACTGTAGGTCATGATAGGGCCTCACGGCTGGGGAGGGCGTATAACAGGTCTTTGAGATCTGGCGCGTCTGGCAGCGCGATACAGGCGGCGCGCACATGGTCAGCGACGTCTGGTGTCAGCGAGGCTGCGCCAAAAAGGAGATGCGACTTACGTATATGTGCCTCGTCAGTCATGGGCATCTCCGGGTCCCCAAAAGCATCAGTCCGCAATTCGCTGATCTCGCCATCAGGCATCCGAATGGTGACCTGGGTGCCGTAGTGGCTCGGATAGGCCCGGGTCAGGGCCGCGTCTTCCCGGACGGTCGCGCACATCCGAAGCCGGGCGATATCCTCTCGTTCGCGAGCAGCGGCCTCGAATGTCTCCAGATTCGGCGGGCCGTCAATCAGGGCAGAAGCAACCACGTGTTGTAACGAGAACTTGGCCTCAGGTGTCGTGGTCGGCCGAGCTCTGTCGCAGAATCTGACGGCATCGGCATAAGTGGCGATCTCGATACCGTCGATGCGTGCCAGATCGAGACCACGGTCGCGCAGGGCCAGGCCCGCGTCGATGGCGGCGTGGGCGTGGCGGCAAGCAGGCCAGGGCTTGAAGCTCACATCATGAACCGCCCAGCCATCGGCCTCATCCAGTATCGCTTCTGACCTTGGATCAGGACAGAGCGCCGCGTAAAATCCCTGTGGGCCTTCGAGTATGCACGCCGGGCCACTGACGCCATCAGCAGCGAGGCAGGCGGCCGTGAAACCCGCCTCAGCGGCGCGGGCAGTGTGAAGCTGCTTGGTCATGACGTCTTCGTGACGCATCGCCCAAAGGCCCGAGGACTGGGTGAGCGCGTTGCCCATGGCCCAAACGGTGCGCTGCTCGCCGAGTCCTAGCAGCCTGGCTGCCGCCACCGCCGCACCGATGGGGCCGCATGTTGCCGTATTGTGCCAGTTCGCATAATGGCCTGGCCCCACAGAGCGGCCCAGACGGATCGTTGCCTCGTAACCCACTGTCACTGCGTCGAGAAGTTGTGCCCCGGTCGCGCCGGACATCTGCGCGGCCACGAGTGCCGCTGGAACGATCGTCGGACCCGGGTGCAAGATCGCTTCACGCTCAATGTCGTCCATTTCGAGGGGATTGCCGAGAGCACCCATCATGAATGCGGCCGCCGATGGTGCAAGCGGTGCGCTCCCCAAAGTATGGATGGTGCCGGAGGCGGCAAGGCGTGCACGCCGAAACGCCTCTCCGGCTGGGGTCACCGCCCCGGCGACAGCGCAGTCGATCCAGTCAGCAACATGAAGAGCCGCGCGTTCACGCTCTGCGCAGCTCGGCTCCCGCGCGAGCCGGACGGCGAGCGCGACGAGAAGCGGTTCTGGGGCTTTGGTCCCTGACACCGGATTTATCGCTCATCGGGGTAGCAAATCATGGCAGACACCGCTACCGATTTGTCCGGACCAATTCAATGGATGGGGGTCAGGAAAGTGAAAGGTGCTCGGTGGCGCGACCTGCTGGCGGGCCTCCCCAACGAGAAGGCGGTCTTTGTCGCTGGGTGCATGGCGGAACCAACCGGGCTCCTCAACATGCTCGCGCTTGATCCCGGCCCGCTCGCGAACAGGCGCGTCGTCACGTCGATGGTCCCGGGGATCAATCACGTTGATCCAACGGCAGGTGCCTCCGGCGGATTGGCTCAAACGATCTTTCCACTTTCTGGGTGCGATTCAAGGCGTCAAGTCCTTCTGCCCATGCACTACAGCGGCTTCTGGCGCTGGCTTGGCGAAGGGGCTGAGATCGGTGCCGTGCTCTGCCAAGTCGCCCCTGCGAAAGGAGGCTACACACTTGGTCTGACGGCAGACTTTGTGCCGCGGCTGCTGGCTTTGGGCTTACCCGCTATCGCCCAGGTGAACCCAAATTTGCCGAGCCTACCCAACGCACACGTCTATCCTGCGTCGGCCTTCGCGGAATTGGTGGAATTGGAAAGCCCGCTCATCACCCATGAAACCGGCGCGCCCGATCCGGTCTTTGATGCAATTGGCGCACATATCGCATCAATCGTACAGAACGGCGACGCTCTCCAACTCGGACTTGGTAAAGTGCAGTCGGGGGTGCTCAACGCCCTGCGCGATGCGCCAATCTCGCTGCGTCTTCATGGTGGGATGATTTCAGGCCCTGCCCTGCCGCTGCTGAAGCACGGTCAGGTGAATCGCGCCGATGTGGGTGTCATTGTGGGGACCGAAGCGCTTTACAAAGACGTTCCGTATTTCGAGCAGATAACCTTGCGCACTGTCGAAGAGACACACGGCGCGGCTGCTCTGGCTGGCGTGGGCCCGTTCGTATCGGTAAATTCTGTGATCGCGGTCGACCTGAGCGGTCAGGCAACCGCCGAGAGCATTGGCGGAAGGACTGTCTCAGCCTTGGGTGGGCTCGGTGACTTTCACCGCGCCGCGCTGGCGATGGAGCAGGGCCGCGCCGTACTCGCTCTGCCGTCAACTGCGAGGGGAAAGAGTCGCATCGTTCCGGAGCTCGATGCGGGGTCGCGCGTAAGCGTGGGCGCACAGGACGCAGGAATTGTGATAACGGAATATGGAATCGCCGATCTGCGGGGAAAGGATGCCAGCGCACGGGCCAAAGCCCTCATCGCCATCGCTGAGCCAGAACACCGCGATGCCTTGCAAGCGAGGCTGACGGGCTAAGCCTCTTCTTATGGAAGGCTGTCAACTTACGCGCGGCGCAAGACGCTCCCGAAACGCACGACGAGGCAAACCATGAAAGATCGCGAGGAAGCAGGCCATCCGCTTTACCGTAGGCTCGCCGGAAAGCTGCGTGACAGTATCACCGATGGGGAGTTCGCGGTCGGTACGCTTCTGCCCACCGAGCAGGAGCTTTGCGACAAGTACTCCACGAGTCGCTTCACTGTCCGCGAGGCGCTGCGCCTGCTGATGGAGGAGGGGCTTGTCACCCGTCGCCAGGGGCGCGGGACAGAAGTTGTATCCTTGACGGCCAGAAGGGGGAATCGGCAGTCGCTCTCGTCTTTCTCCCAGCTCTTCAGCTACGCTCAGGAAACCAGACTGGAGATTGATCGCTCGATGATCGTCGTGCCGGACGAAGATCTCTCTCTCAAGCTCGGTCGCGCCCAAGGTCGGCAGTGGCTGCTCCTGGAGGGAATCAGGCGCACTCTGGACGGCGAAATGATCTCAGTCTCCCACATATTCGTTCACGACGAGTTTGCCGGGATCGCCACCGAATTACCCATGCTCAACGGTGCCATCCATCCTTTCATCGAGGAACGGTTCGGGGTGAGCACAGCTCAGGTCCAGCAGACGATTTCAATGGAATCGGCACGACACGCAATTGCCGCTCAACTCGGGATCAAAGAAGGGAGCCTCACCGTCTTTCTTCTGCGCCGCTACCTCGCGGCTGATGACCAGCCTATCATTATCTCGTTCAATTGGCACGATGCGACCGATTTTCGCTACACTCAGGTGATCCGCCAATAATAAGGTGAGCCAGAAGCACTCAATGGGGCTAAATCTCTTTCATGATAGGCGAGGACATGGCTGACTGGAACTACATCATCGTCGGCTCCGGATCGTCAGGAGCGGTTCTTGCCAACAGGCTCTCTGCGGACACCAGCAAGCGCGTTCTGTTACTGGAGGCGGGCGGCGAGGACAGAAACCTGCGCTATAAACTACCCGCCATGTGCATCGACTGCATCGGCAGAAATGAGAGTGACTGGATGTTCGAGGCCGAGCCAGACCCCACGAGGAACGGCAAGGTCGATCTTCTTTCGCGCGGCAGGGTTCTCGGTGGGTCCTCATCGATTAACGGCATCATCTATGCACGGGGCAATCGAGGCGACTATGATGGCTGGGCTCAGATGGGCAACACCGGATGGGATTACGACACAATGCTGGGTTACTTCCGGCGGGTAGAGCGCAACAGCGACGGCGTATCGGATGTTTACGGGAAAGACGGCCCTGTGAGTATAGAAGAGCTGCGCGGCGTCCATCCCATGGCCCATGTGTTCGTCGCCGCCATGGCAGAGCTCGGTTTTCCGCGGAACCGGAATTACAATGCCGAGCCGACCGACGGAGCCGCCATCGCGCACGGCACGCAGCGCCGGGGTCTGAGGTCATCTACGGCCACGGGTTATTTGCACCCGATCCGTCGACGCAAGAACCTCAAAATTGAAACAGGTGCCGTTGTCGAGCGGCTGGTGATGGACGGAAAACGCGCGGTAGGCGTGGAGATCTCTCAGAACGGAACGTCACGGATCGAACGTGCGGCGTGCGAGGTGGTACTCTCCGCCTCCACCTTCAATTCGGCCAAGATTCTCATGCTCTCAGGCATTGGCCCCGGCGAACACCTTCAAGAGATCGGCGTTGATGTTCTCCACCATTCACCGGGCGTTGGGCAGAACCTCCATGATCATCCGGTTAGCAATGTTCAGGCTCTGGTTAAAGGACGCACGATCAATCAAGACGCCAATCTCTTCGGCCGGATCAAACACGGGCTTCGCTTCGCCCTCACCCAAGGTGGTCCGGCGACCTATGTCCAGGCGGCCGTTGCATTTGTGAAGTCAAACCCGAGCCTTGAATATCCTGACATCCAGTTTCACTTTGGTGCCTTCGCCTATGAAATCGGGCCTGAGGGGATCAAAATGCTTGATCGCCCAGCGGTGACACTTCAGCCCAACGTAAATCGAACACGCTCACGTGGGTGGATGAAACTGCGCAGCAACCGCCCAGAGGATAGGCCAATCATCCAGATGAACATGCTTGACGATCCCTATGATATCCAGACACTGATCGCGGGCACCAAGATCGCCCGGAAGGCGCTGGCGACCAAGGCGTTCGCGCCACATTTGGTCGGCGAACTTTCGCCCGGTGACGCTGTCAAAACAGACCACGAATGGGAAGCCTATACCCGACGCGTTGCCAGCCACGTCTACCACGCTTGCGGGACTTGCAGGATGGGCATCGACGCCCTGGCCGTCGTAGACCCTAGCCTCAAGGTTCACGGCGTGGACGCGTTACGCGTCATTGACAGTTCGATCATCCCCCAAATCCCATCCGGCAATCTGAATGCGATCAGTATGGCTATCGGTGAAAAGGGCGCTGACATGATTATGAATGACGCATAGTCCGTCCTGTCACGGCGCGTCGCGACTGCCCGGAGCTCCCCGCTCTCCGCGAAGAATGCGTCACCAGGTGGCACCACCCGTACATGCTCCCGGGGCACCGTCCGGTTCCGTTCCGGCGGGGCCGGATTTTCTGCCCGGAAGCATGTTCCCGGCCCGCGCCGCCGTTCCGGCGGTCATCAGCGGACAGAAATGGCATGGAACCGGACCGACCGCAACACGACTGTCACCGGGCCCTAACCGCTAACGCGGAAGGATCACAGCAGATGCTCACGCCGACAACGTGTCGGCGACCTCAGTCGACGCTGGGCAGTTCGACTTTGTTCTCGCGGCAAACAACACGAAAGTCCCAGCCGTTGAACGTCAGCATCGCGGATATGGGTGCGTTGACGCCTTGGATGCTGCTGCGGAGGATGGCATCGACCAGACTCAGCGGCCCTCTTGCCGGATTTTGCGCCAATTCCGCGAGCCGGGCACGGATCGAGGCCCGAAAAGGGGATCTTCGCGCCTCCACGCCGCTTCATGAGCTGCGGCAGGCCTGGGCCATGACCCAGAAGCGGTTGGTGAAGTGCCGGACGTGCAGCAGCCGGCCGTCTCGAAACTGCAACGCCGCACGAACATGATGTACGTGTCCAATATCCGCTCCTACATCGAGGCGATGGGTGGCCGTCTCGACATCGTCGCGCGGTTCCCCCAAAGCAGCGTGGCCATCACGAACTTCTCCGAGGTCGGCGAGGACCGTATCGGGGCTTGGTGGACCCCGGAGTCCGCAAAGCCATAATTGGGTTCATCCCGGCAAAGACAAACTGCGGCATGGGATTCGACGGCGGGGAAGCGGCCACCTTACGGTCCGGCTGGGAGAACGGATATTGCAGCTGCCAGTGAACGGCTCCAGAAAGCGGCTTGGCACCGGGCTCACGAAAAAGATCAGATGGGATCCCGGACTGGAGTGACGCGATGCCGTTCTATCCGACCCATGTGCAGGAAGATGACCGCGGGTCAATGGCGAGGTCGCCGGATGTCCCGGAGCTCACAACCGTCGGTGATAACCGGCAGGAGGCACTGGCCTGGTCCGTATACGCGCTTGAGGAAGCCATAGCCGCGCGTATGCGTGACAACGGGGATGTGTCGGCACCATCGGCCGGCAATGTGTGCGTTCCTCTGCCAGCACTGGCAGCGGTCAAGGTGATTCTCTGCCAGGGCATGCGGGATCAGGGCACTGGCAGGGCGGAATTGCCGCACGAAACACCGGTGCCCGATCGCCTCCTGCGCCACCCGGGCAGATCACGGTTTCAAGCCAGGCGTCCAGCTCGGCGGGATCGGCTTCGGTCCGGCGGCTGCGGGCGTAGGACGAATGGAGTGGGGTTCCTGACCCTCATGGCGGGATACGTCGCGAGGGCGGGGACGTCAACCCGGTGGCGGCAGGTGCCTGAGCGCGGCGAACAGCGCGGCGGCGGTGGCCGCCATCACCACCCCCAGCCGGAGGGTGATCCTGTCGGACTGCGCGTCGATCCTGGCGTCGAGCGCCCTGATGTCCTTGCGGAGGCCGTCGGCCACATGGTCAATCCTGGTGTCGAGCCTGTCGCCGAGGCTGTCGATCTTCGTGTCGAGCGCGTCGACCCTGCCCCTGAGGGCCTCGAGGTCCGCCTTCGTGGCGACGCCTCCGGTGACGCCGGCGTGGATCGCCAGGGTGACGGCCTCGGCCTGCCCGTGCGGGAGTCCCACGTCGCGCAGGCGCTGGGTCTCGGCGATCATGTTGAAGGCGGCCCCGGCCATGGGTCCGGTTCCCTTTCCGTCTCCGTCAGGAGCGTCCTACACCGTTCCGCCGCACGGATCCAGCCGTTTCCCGCCACGCGCACGGGGCAGGGTGGTGGCGGTGGCTTCGGGAACCGATCCGGGCTGTCTGAAACGATGTGGCGGATGACGCATGCGGCTTTCCGGACGGATGGCGCGGGGGCGAGGGCACTGCCGTGACAGGGTGCCCCCAGATTCTTGACACCTGCCCGCGCTGTACCCTTCACATTCCCCGCCTGGCCGGCAAAACGGGGACTTCCGGCCGGTACGAACAGGTCATATGAGCCAATTGTCAAAAACCTGGGATCCCCATCTTCTGGACTATTCCCCAACTACGGCTCACTTAAGAGCCTCTCTGCCGATTGGTGGCATATTGACTGGGGTCAATTCTCGTCGAGGGCGGCACCGGTGGCGCGTGCAGTTGCCCACAGGCTCAACGAGAGAGGATCATTTTCCGGCCCTGATCCGGACGGGTCCGCGAGAATTCGCCGCGCACCTTACGGAATGGCTTCCCCTGCCTGATTCCCGCCCCTGGATTCGACGCAATCAGCGATCACGGGTTCGTCTAACGGCTGCAAAAGGAGCTTCTCTGGCCAGTCATGGCCCGCTCACGAGAATAGATTGCTCTTCGGAAACCCAAACGGTGGCCGACTTCCTGCGCTCGCCCGCCGGGCTTTCCACTGGGACATATCCGTCTGATGGCGCACCTTTCCACCACCCATAGACCAAGTCAGTCCTTCGCTGAAGTCAAAGGTCACGACATCCGAAAGGCTTTCCCCTGATCCCGGCGCTCGATTCTTTCCGCCTGCGCGGCCGTATTTCTGCAGACGCACTCCCTTACCGCGCGACATTTCCGGCAATTCGTCAACGGCGAAGACCAGAAGCCTGCCGTTGCTGCCGATAACCGCGACATGATCGCCATCAAGAGGCCTGCAGGCCCGCGCGGCATCACCCTCCCGCAGGTTCAGGATCTGCTTGCCATTTCTTGTATGGGCCACGACTTCATCTTCCGGCACGATGAACCCGTTACCGGCGCTCGATGCCACCAGTAACTTTCGCCCGGGCCTGTTGATGACAATCGCGGTTATATCCGCCTCGTTCGGCAGGTCGATCATCAGACGAACGGGTTCGCCCATGCCCCGGCCCCCGGGCAGATTGGACACGGAGAGTGTGTAAAACCTGCCATTCGTTCCGAAAACCAGAAGCCTGTCCGTTGTCTCGGCGTGAACGAAATACCGTCCTTTGTCTCCATCCCTGAACTTCAGCTCCTGATCGGGAGGGATATGCCCCTTCATGGCCCGGATCCAGCCCATCCTGGAGCAGACAACGGTAACCGGCTCGCGTTCGACCATTGCCTCGGGCGGCACATCCGCGATCTCCACCACCTCAGCGAACTGGGTGCGGCGGGCACCACCCCTGGAATCCTTTCCGAACCTTTTCCTGACCTCGCGCAGCTGTTCGGCAATCCTGGTTTTCTGGACATTCCCGTCTTCCAGCAGATCCTCGATTTCAGCACGTTCCCGCATCAGGTCGTCCCGTTCCTGCCTCAACTCCATCTCCTCGAGCCTTCTTAAAGATCTCAGACGCATGTTCAGGATGGCATCGGCCTGCGCTTCCGTGAGGCTATCGGTGTCCATATCCGAGGTGGATGGGCTGACATAGTCGTTCTCCGAATCGGCGCGCGTGAAGTCACGCGACCAGTCTTCACGCATCAGTGCGGCTTTCGGGTTTTCGTCATAGCGGATGATCTCGATCACACGGTCGAGATTCAGGAAGGCGACAATGAAACCTTCCAGCACCTCAAGCCGCAGATCGATCCTCCCGAGCCGGTGACGCGCCCTGCGAAGCAGCACTTCACGCCTGTGATCAAGCCATGCGCGCAGTGCTTCCTTGAGCGAGCAGACCTTGGGCGTACGCCCGTCAACAAGGACGTTCATATTGAGGCTGAACCTTATCTCAAGTTCCGAGTTCCGATAGAGCATGTTCACCAGGACATCGGCGTCCACGTTCTTCGATTTCGGTTCGAGTACAAGCCTGATATCGTCGGCACTCTCATCGCGGACATCCGCCAGAAGCGGAATCTTTTTGTTCTGGATGAGTTCCGCGATCCGCTCGACCAGCTTTGCCTTAGGCACCTGATACGGAAGCTCGGTGACGACGATCTGCCAATGGCCGCGCCCCAGTGTCTCGATACTGTGTCTTGCCCGCAGACGAAACGCGCCGCGGCCACTTCGATAGGTCTCGGCGATACTGTCCCA
The DNA here is from genome assembly GCA_965221405.1 of Paracoccaceae bacterium. Classification (GTDB taxonomy): domain Bacteria; phylum Pseudomonadota; class Alphaproteobacteria; order Rhodobacterales; family Rhodobacteraceae; genus JAPOUP01. Next base: position 1,108,349 of record CBDCSE010000002.1, read on the forward strand.
CGGATCGACGATCACACCCCCGGTCGGAAAATCAGGACCCTGAACGAAATTCAGCAAGGTGTCGTCGCGGGCATCAGGTGACTTGATCAGGTGGAGGCAGGCATCGCAGAGTTCCGCGATATTGTGCGGCGGGATGTTCGTGGCCATTCCCACGGCAATGCCACTCGCACCATTCGCCAGTAGATTCGGGAAGGTCGCGGGCAGAACCACCGGTTCCTTTAGTGTTCCGTCGTAATTGTCCCGAAAGTCAACGGCATTCTCGTCGAGCCCCTCCATGAGAGCCTCGGCCGTTTCCATCATGCGCACCTCAGTGTAGCGGCTCGCTGCCGCGTTGTCGCCATCAATGTTGCCGAAATTTCCCTGCCCGTCGACCAGTGGGTAGCGGACGCTGAATTCCTGGGCCAGCCGCACCATGGCGTCGTAAATCGCCGCGTCCCCGTGCGGATGGTAGTTTCCCATCACGTCACCGCTGATCTTGGCCGACTTTCGAAAGCCGCCGTTGGACGAGAGCCGAAGTTCCCGCATTGCGTACAGGATGCGTCGATGTACTGGTTTGAGACCGTCGCGCGCGTCCGGTAGCGCACGGTGCATGATGGTTGACAGCGCATAGGTGAGGTATCGATCGCCGATGGCGCGGCTCAGTGGCTCCAGACTCACGGAAGGCTGGATATCGCGGTCGTCGGTGGGACTGCTCATGGATAACGCGAATACACCCGGTGCCGGGAGACAGGCAAGGGTGGCCGACGCGGCAGGGTCGTCAATTCGCAGCCAGCTTCGGACACTCGCCACATCGGTAGAGGTGGATGGTGAGTCAATAAATCACCCGAAAGGTGCCGGCATTCAGGCACCGATGAACTCTCGCCTTACCCGGCCGGTCGTGCCTGTGGCAAAATCCACGCGGGTTCGATGTCATTCACTGCCCACAGTGCGTATTTTGGCGGCATCCCGGGTGAGGGCGGCCATGCGATAGAAGCCATGCACCATTTTGGAATACGGTGTCGGCACGAAAAATGCCATCACGCTGCCAAGATGAGCCGGCAGGAGCCAGGCGACGGCAGCCGAACCCGTCACGGCATAGAGGAGCAGACCGGTGGCGCTGACAAAGAACAGCAGCAGCACAAATGCCATCTCTCCACCCCAGATGCGGGCGACGCCGTGGGCACGGTCAGCCCGGAGTTTCAGTGCCGCCAGTCCCCCGCAGCCGAGGCAGAGCAGGATGCCATCGGGGACGCCGAGAAGCTTGGGAAGACTGAAAGGTCCGTATGGCACTTCCAGACCGAAACCGTAATGCAGGACTGTCCCGCTCGTGGTTGCGGCGAAACAGAGCAAGAAGCCATAAAGGGTCGCCTGATGGCAATGCCGGCAGGACTGACTGAAATGGTCTTCATCCTCGAAATTGCACCTATCCCCGTAGCCGCCGGCGAGATTTTGCATGCGGCCTGCGGCAAGACAGGCTCGCCAAAGATCTCGGATCACCGATTTGATCAATCCCCTGGCCAAACAGATCGGCAAGCACCTCGCCCCGGTTGTAAGGTGTTCCCCGGATCAGAAAACTCCGGGCCGCAGGCCCGCGCCAGCCAATCGCGGTCGGCCTGGAAGCCACCCGCGGCCACCACAACCGCCTTGGGGCTGATACGGTGGACTGTATCGCCGTGTTCGTACTCCACAGCCACGATCCGATCGCTGACCCGGTCAAGATGCCTAACCCATACCTCATAGAGCAGATCAACACCCAACGCGGCAGCCGTCCGGTAGCAGGCATTGACAAGTCCCTTGCCGCCGCCCCGAAAAACGCATTGGTCCGCGCAAGCGACAGGGTGCCTGCCAACGGTGGCTGGAAGCGGGCAACATGTGCGTCCATCCAGGCCAGACAGCTCTCCGATTCGCGAATGACCAGACGTGCAAGGTCCGTGTCTGTCTTTCCGTCCGTGACCTTCAGGAGGTCAGCGAAATACTCATCCTCGCCGTAACTCTCGATCAATGGACCAAGGGGTTCCGCGTGGCGACAGCGGAAATTCCGGGTATGCCGCGAAGTTCCGCCCCGCAGAGGCTTTGGCGCGACTTCAAGGACCAGCACGCGGGGACCCGGCTTCCGCAGCTGAGAGCGCTGCGCAGAGCCCGGCATTGCCGCCTCCGACAATGACGACATCGGGATCCGTCACCCTGGAATTCTCCTGCGGACAACCGGTCGCGGTAATCCCGGCCTCACTATCACGCCGCCGTTCGGATACAAAGTGTCGCTCCATTCAGCAAGACCGTCCTGAAGGGGGAGGGCCGATCATTCCGGTGTTGACGGGACGACATGATGCGGGTGGGAACTCCGGAGCGAAGCCGCGCCCTGCGGCCCTTGCGACGGGGCCGTCTCGCGATCAGGTCGGTGCCATGGCCGCACTCTCCTGCCCACGTGGCTTGGCCTGGAACTCAACCGCACGTGCGCCGCGCCGTCATTCGTCGAAAAGCCCTGACTGTTCCTCACCGATGGATGGGGATTGCCGAGGCGGTGGACGGCTGTCAAGCAGGCCCGCGGCCCGTAGATCCTTCAGCCCCGGAAGATCCCGCACACTCTCAAGCCCGAAATGATCGAGGAACTCGTCCGTCACGACAAATGTGACTGGACGCCCGGGGGTTCTTTTCCTTCGACCGAAACGAATCCAGTTCAGCTCCATAAGCTGGTCCACCGTCCCGCGGCTCACGGTGACTCCCCTGATCTCCTCGATCTCCGCCCGCGTCACTGGCTGGTGATACGCAACGATCGCCAGGGTCTCAACCGCCGCACGCGATAGCTTGCGTGTCCCGACCCGCTCCCGCTGCATCAGGAATCCGAGATCCGGCGCGGTCCGGAATGCCCACCGGTCGCCAACCTTCACGAGACGCACACCGCGGTCCTCGTAGCGCCTGCGCAATCCCGCCAGCGCGGCCGCCGCGTCTGATCCATGTGGCAGGCGCGCGTTGAGGTCCGCTTCGCTTATCGGTTCCGCCGAAGCGAAGAGAACGGCCTCGGCCATTCGCTCCTGCTCCAGAATGGGGGGAGGCTCAAAAAGACTTTCCCTTTCCCTCTCAACCATCTGGACCTCTCCTGCGAATCTGGATCGGCGCGTAGGTCCCTACCTGCCTGATTTCAACACGACCTTCCCTGGCCAGTTCAAGCGAGGCCGCGAAGGTGGCTGCCGTAGCGGACCTGAGAAGTTCGGGCTCGGCATCCCAGCCTTCCGGAAGATAGCTCGACAGTTCGGTCCAGTCTCCGGCCAGACCAATCAGCGGCCTCATCCGTCTCAGTGCCTGCTCAAGCGTGAGGAACCGGGACTGGTCAACGACAAAGGGGCGGAACTCGTCCTTGGTACGAATACGTGCGTAGGCCTGCATGAGGTCCATCAATGTCGCCGTGTATTTGATCCGCCGGATTTCGTTGACGTCTTCCTGAATGCCACGGACGAAAAAATCACGCCCCTTGCGGTCGCGCGCCATCAACTGGCCCGCTCGATCCCGCATGGCCTGAAGACGCTCCAGCTGAAACGCCAGATAGGCGGCGAGTTCTTCCCCGTCGGGTCCATCATCTGTGGGTTCGGGAGGAAGCAGAAGGCGCGATTTAAGGAATGCGAGCCAGGCGGCGGTTACCAGATAGTCCGCGGCCAATTCGATCCTGAGCTCCTTCGCGCGCGTGATGAAAGCGAGAAACTGCTCGGCAAGCGCGAGGATCGAGATCGTGCGCAGGTCGACTTTCTGGGCTCGTGCCAATGTAAGCAGGAGATCAAGAGGCCCCTCGAACCCGTCGACATCAACGATTAGCCTGTCCGCGGCATGGTGGGCATCCATACGCGTTACGTTCGCGGAATCCGGTTCAGCCATCGGCACCGCCACTCAATATCCCGTCAAGCTCCGATTCCAGGGCACGGATGTCAATGGCCCCTGGTTGCGGGCGATGCGCCAACGCCGCTTCCGCCCGCGCGAGGCTGGCGCCCTCCAGCACGCCGCTTGCATCGACGACGACCCGCATTTCCTCGAATTGGCCGTTGCAATGCAGCACCAGGTCGCATCCCGCCCCGCGGGACGAAAGGCACCGTCGAGTCAGATCGCCCTCAAGCGCTCCCATGGAGATGTCGTCCGTTATCAGCAGCCCCTCGAAACCAATCTCGTCGCGAATGATCCTGATCATGTTCCCGGAACAGGTCGCAGGATGCATGGCGTCAAACGCTGGATATACGACATGCCCGGTCATTCCCATCGGCAGGTCGCTGAGCGCCCTGAACGGTGCGAAATCCCGGGCCAGCAGACACTCGCCGGAAGATGAGACGACAGGCAGTTCGCTGTGGCTGTCGACAGACGCGCCACCATGCCCCGGAATATGTTTCATTACCGGCAGAACCCCACCGTCCATCAACCCACGGGACACCGCACGGGCTACCGACGTAACCGTTCCCACATCCTTACCGTAGCACCTGTTCTTCAGGAATGGATGGGTTTTCGGGCTGGCGATGTCAGCTACGGGGGAGCAGCTTACATCGATTCCCAGAGTGCGCAGTTCCTCAGCGATCAGCCGGCTGCGCAGATACATGCTGCGTGGCCCTCCCGAACCCGCCTGCCGGATCTGGTCCAAAGGCGGCATCCACTGCCGCCAATGCGGCGGCCACATGCGCTGGACCCGTCCACCTTCCTGATCCACCAGAACGGGCGCATCTCGACCCACCGAGTCCCGAAGCGCTGCGACCAGACGACGGACCTGATCCGGTTCCACGCAGTTTCGGGCGAACAGAATGAAACCCCAAGGCCGGGAATCACCAAAAAACGCGCTTTCCTCGGGCAGAAGAACCGGACCGGCGCATCCAAGTATGCATGCGCCCGGCGCACTCATCGGCGCGACCGGACAGCAACGCAGTCCTGACCCTCCACAGTGAACAGCGAACAGAACCTCTTGCTGTCGTCAAAACTGTCAAATCCAGATGTGCGTAGCCGAAAGAATGACCTTCCACCTGAAACCGTTTCCTCCACGAACCAGTTCCTGCCGCGAAGGAACTCCGGAAACCGCTCCGTAAGCCTGGTCCATTCACTGCGTGCGATCTCCGGACTGTCATACGCGCCGAGCTGGGCCAAAGGCGTGCCAACAGGAAAACTTGATGGCTTAACTTCGACGGATCGGCTCTCGACGGACTTCGCAACCGCCCTTGCGACCGATTGCGCCACCAGATCCACCGCGGGGCGTGGCAACGGCACAGGTGACCTCACGAGCCCCCCGCGCCGATCCCGAGCGGTATCGTCCAGCGGAGCACCCTCTCCAACCGACTCCGATCCCGCCATTGACGTGGGATTTCCGGCCGCGGCGGGATGTCCGGCATCAACACCGAAGACAGCGGGGTCCAGGGTCCCGCCCGGTCCATCGTACCGTGATAGCTTGGATTGACCCGCTTCACCGTTAACTCCCAGCTCGGATACCGGAAGGTCCTCGTCTGCCAGCCCTTCCGGGCGAGGTGCCAGCACGAGCCTCTCGGCAGGAGCCGCGACCCCACCGCCGGCCGCGACGCGGTTCACCGCGAGCCCTTGGTGTTCGGCTGTTTTTCCTCCCGGATCATCCGGAGCGACACGCATCGGGCCTTGAGACGCCCTGACCACGGGCACGTCAGATACGTCCCGTGTCGCCAAACGGTAGCCCCAGACACATAATGCGGCGATCAGTGCCAGCGAAAGAAGGGCTCCAGCCCAGCTGATAACGCGGGAGAATCGGCTGTCCTCCCCGCCCCTGAAATTCCCGGATTCCACGCTCAGTCCGACACTTGCCATATCTGCCCCGTCGCGGAGGGGCATGAAAACCCACCGCCCCATACTGCCTGCCCGTAGCTCCGGAAAAGCCCGCCTCGCCTTCTGGTTCAGTGCATATGCTCTGCCGGAGTGACCCCTATAATACCAAGTCCGGAGGAAATTACAATACCGACGGCTTTCGGGAGCGCGATCTTTCCCGCTGACCGCACGATATCGCACTCCTGTATGAAACGCAGGTCGGGAAACTCATTTCCCCTGTTCCATAAAGCGTGAAACTCGCTAGCGAGCTCACGGAGATAGAAAGCGACCCGATGCGGCTCATGGGAACGTGCGGCGGTCTCGACCAGCCGCGGCCATTCGGCGATCTTTCTGGCAACCGCCAGCTCCGCGGCGTCCTCGATCCTCGGCGGCTGGTCTGCCGGAATGCCGAGTTCCTCCGCCCTGCGCAGGACAGACCGGACCCGGGCGTGGGCATACTGGATGTAGAAAACGGGATTGTCGCGTGACTGCTCAAGCACCCTGTCGAGATCGAAATCCAGCGCCGCATCGTTTCGGCGCATCAGCATCACGAGGCGGGTCACGTCTGGCCCGACGCGCTCGACGACATCACGGAGGGTGACAAAGTTGCCTTCCCGCTTGGACATCTTGAATGGCGCACCGTTCCGGTATAGCTTCACCAGCTGTATGAGTTTGATGTCAAGTGGAACATTCGAATCGGACAATGCGGAGACCGCTGCTTTCATCCGCCTCACATAGCCGCCGTGATCGGCGCCAAAGACATTGATGAGTTTGTCGTAACCTCTTGATATCTTGTTGAAATGATATGCAATATCGCTTGCGAAATAGGTCCAGGAGCCATCTGACTTCCTGACAGGCCGATCCATGTCGTCACCATGGCCGGTTGACCGGAAAAGTGTCTGTCGACGTGGTTCCCAGTCATCGGGCATCTTGCCCTTGGGTGGCTCCAGCACGCCTTCGTAAATCAGGCCCCGTTCGGAAAGACCATCAAGTGCGGCGTCGATGCGGTCTGAACCGTAAAGTGACTTTTCGGAGAAAAACACGTCCATCCGGACACCTAAGGCGGCGAGATCCTCACGGATCATATCCATCATGCGATCCGTCGCGAAGTCACGGACATCGCCAAGCCAGATCTCCTCAGGCTGGTTCAGGAGTGTCTCGCCATATAGTTCCGCGAGAGCTTCCCCCACCGACGTCAGATAGGAGCCCGGATACATCCCATCGGCGATTTCCGGAGCTAGACCGCAGGCTTCGCGGTAGCGTTCGAAAACCGACCGCGCCAGAACGTCGACCTGTGCGCCTCCGTCATTTATGTAGTATTCCCGCGTCACGTCATAGCCCGCGAATTCAAGCAGGGACGCGAGCGCGTCTCCGAAAACCGCGCCCCGGCCATGGCCGACGTGCAGCGGGCCGGTTGGATTTGCCGAGACATATTCGACATTGATCCGCTCGCCCGCGCCCATGTCAGACCGGCCGTAGTGCCCGCAGTTCGTTACCGCATCAACGAGCCCTGACCAGACGCTTTCGGCGAGACGAATGTTCAGAAAGCCCGGCCCCGCGACTTCGGCTGATTCGATACGCGGATCTCTGACCAGATGTCCGGCGAGAATCCCCGCGATATCCCTTGGCCTGGATCGCGCCCGTCCCGCGAGCACCATCGCCGCATTCGTAGCCATATCACCATGAGCGGAATCGCGCGGAGGTTCGACCGTAACCTCATCGGCCGGAAGACCCTCGGGCAGTTCACCCATAGACGTCATCGTCTCCAGAGCTTCCATCACGGAGGCACGGATATCACGGAAAAGGTTCATGACTGTATCCATACTGGCCGGTCGTGGATCGACAACGGCAGCACTCGAGTCAAGCTGACCCTCACACTTCCATATGAGGCAGTCACGTCGGATATCCGCACGCCAGATTTCCACCCCCGAAGCGAGGTGGACATCTGTCCAGACCTACGCTGGCTTCGATGCGATGTCCATTCGCTCGACGCCTTTGCAAACGAATTGGCCGCGAGCGCCATCGCAACGTCGGAAAATCGTAGAGGTCAGACATGGACGTCCAGGTTTTTCTGGCGCCCGACCTGGAACACCCGTCTGTAACGGCTGACCTCGTCTGCAGCTCCAAGGGACTTTCTCGGATTGTCGGAAAGTTTCACCGTCGGACGTCCATTGACGGAGACCGCTTTACAGACCAGCGAGAATGGAGCAAGCGAGTCGCCGCGGACAAGCCCCCGGAAATCGTTTGTAAGGAGCGTACCCCATCCGAAACTGACGCGCACCCGTTCATGGAACTGCCTGTGCAGTTCCTCGATTCGTTCCGCATCCAGACCATCCGAGAAGATCACGAGCTTTTCGCGTGGATCCTCTCCACGCTCCCGCCACCAGCGTATCGCGGCCTCCGCACCTTGGATCGGATCCCCGGAATCAATCCGCATTCCGGTCCAGCTCGCCAGCCAGTCAGGTGCGTTCCTGAGAAAGCCCTCGGTACCATATGTATCGGGAAGTATGATCCTGAGATTACCTTCATGCTCCTCATGCCAGTCCGACAGCACATCATAGGGAGCGCTGGCGAGCGCTTCATCGCTGTCAGCGAGCGCACAGTATACCATTGGCAGTTCATGTGCGTTGGTGCCTATAGCCTCGATATCCCTGCGCATGGCGATCAGACAGTTGGAGGTTCCCACGAATTTCTCGCCGAGCCCTTCTATCATCGCCTGCACGCACCAGTCCTGCCAGAGGAAAGAGTGCCGCCTGCGGGTACCGAAATCGGCGATACGAAGATCCTTGACCGAACGCAGTCTCTCGATCGTCTGCCAGAGTTTCGTCATCGCGCCGGCATAGAGAACCTGTAGCTCGAACCTGCGCATGGAGTTCAGCACGGCCCGCCCCCGCAGTTCCATGAGTACCGCGAGCGCCGGGACTTCCCAAAGCATCACCTCCGGCCAGGAACCCTCAAAAGCCAGCCGGTACTGGCCGTCGCGTTTCTCAAGCTCGTACGGCGGCAGACGGAGACGCTCGAACCATTCCATGAATTCCGGCGTGAACATCTGCCTCTTGCCGTAGAAGGTATTTCCACGCAGCCAGGTACTTTCGCCCCGGGTCAGCGACAGTGAACGGATATGGTCGAGCTGTTCACGCAGCTCGCCCTCGTCAACCAGCTCCGCAAGCCGCACAGAACAGGTACGGTTGATCAGGCTGAAGGTAACGGTCGCATCCGGTCGGTTACGAAACACCGACTGGCACATCAAAAGCTTGTAGAAATCGTTGTCGATCAGCGAACGGACAATCGGATCGATCTTCCATTTGTGGTTATAGACACGGGTGGCGATGTCCACCATGGGATCAGCGAACCTCGACGCCGACAGCCGCCATGCACTTCCTCGCGGCAGAGAGTGAACCATCGAGATCAATGGCACGGCATAGATCGAGGGTGACACTTGCGGTGAAACCGAGTCTGGCGGCATCGACCGCGGAGTGGCAGACGCAGAAATCGGTGGCGAGCCCCACAAATGTGAGCGTGTCAATTCCGCGCGTTCGCAGAAAGCCTTCCAGACCTGTGGGAGTTCTGCGGTCGTTCTCGAAAAATGCCGAATAGCTGTCTATGTCCGGATTGCGGCCCTTACGGATGACAAGGTCAGCCCGCGCCGTTTCCAGTCCATCATGGAACGCGGCGCCATAGGTGCCCTCTATGCAATGATCGGGCCAGAGTACCTGTCGACCGTAAGACATCTCGGTGGTCCCGAATGGCTGCGAACCTTCGTGCCGTGAAGCGAAACAGGAATGGTTCGCCGGATGCCAGTCCTGCGTCAGGACCACGGTTGCGAAGTCAGCCATCAGTGAGTTGACCGATGGCACGATGCCGTCACCATCGGGTACCGCAAGCGCGCCCCCGGGACAGAAGTCGTTCTGCACGTCAATGGCTATCAGGGCTTCGCTTCGGTTTCGCATTCGTCAGTTCCGAATTTCGCACATGGGGTAAGCCCCCGGAGTAGGACCGTCAATGCCGGGGCTTGCGGTCACGGCCCGACCTGTCATACGTGCATGTTATGCTGAGCGTCGTCACGCTGTATCGTTTTACGTCTTTCGAGAACCCCGCCGCCATCAAACCGGTTCTCTCCGATGCCTGCCTAAGGAATGGCGTTCGGGGCTCGATACTGCTTGCGCACGAGGGAATCAATGGAACCATCGCGGGCGACCGCGCGGATATCGGCAACGTGCTTGAGGAGATTCTGGGCCTACCGGGATGCGATGATCTGGAATGGAAGGAGAGCCATGCCGCAAGGATGCCGTTCCGAAAGATGAAAGTGAGGATCAAGAAAGAGATCGTGACAATGGGTCGCCCGGACGTGGATCCGTGCACGGCCGTTGGAAAATACGTCGATCCTGAACGCTGGAATCGGTTCATCCGCTCCCCTGATGTATCGGTGATCGACATACGAAACCGTTATGAGTTAGCCATCGGTACGTTTGAAGGCTCGATCAATCCCGGAATGGATAGATTCGGCGAGTTTCCTGAATGGTGGGAAACCGCCGAAAAGCGGTTCCGGAACCGACGGGTCGCCATGTTCTGCACCGGGGGAATCCGTTGCGAAAAAGCCACGAACTATCTTATCGGACGCGGGTTCCGGGAGGTCTATCACCTCAAGGGCGGAATTCTGGGGTATCTGGACGATGTGCCGGAACACGAAAGTGCGTGGCGCGGCGAATGCTACGTTTTCGATGGACGGGTGAGTGTCAGGCACGGTCTCGCACAGGGGACCCACAGTCTCTGCCATGCCTGCGGCAGGCCGGTGGGCGCTGTTGACCGTTCGCGCCCCGAATACGAGGAGGGTGTCCAGTGTCCGTCATGTGTTGACGAGTACAGCGTTTTCGATCGGGAGCGGTTTCGGGAAAGGCAGCGCCAGATCGATCTTGAAAGGAGCGCATCCGCGGGCCAAGGCTGATTCCACCCGATCAACAGGTGTGCGGTCGGGCACCGAGAATCCGCGGACATTTCCCTCTGGCGGTCAACCCTAGGCGGGACGGAGTGGACCGTCAGCGTGCCGAAACCCCCGTTATGCCGATACCGGCATGTCCCGTTTAGGGTTCACGCAAAAACAACTGCTTCATTGTGCAACATGCCCATACGGAGGACATCGCCCATGGCAGGCATCACCACTCACAACATGGACGACGGACTCAAGCGCGGCCTCCGCGTGCGCAGTGCCGTTCAGGGAGCCGGAGCAAGCGTCCTCGAAAAGGTCGTGGAACGCGCGACTCCGGGACGCCATGTAGGCGACGGGACACTCACCGGCCGTGCGGGGAAGAACGGCGATTGCGACTTAGAAGGGTGAGATCGCCAGATTATGCCTCAGCCACCGCACGCTGCGGCTTGAAGTCTGCGGCTTGGCCGCGCACGGGACGAATTCGATCCGGCAACGAGTGCCGCGGACTTCCTGGTGAAGTTCGACAAGTCACGCGGATCCGGGGCTTCAGACGGCATTTCGCCTTTCAGGACGCTCCTGCGGCCGTCCGGGACCGTGAAGTCGGCCTGCTCTCGGCCCAGCCGAAAACAAGTGCCTTCTGGTCAGCATCAACTGATGCCGCGAGGTCGTCTTTGACGCCTGATTGGGACGCATGATCAAGTTCGCCGGAATCAGGAGGCTCGTGCTCGTGGGCGACATCCACGGGAAGTTCTCGCCTTTCCACGCTTTAGCCCAGCGTGTGCTGGGCGGCGGGGCAGCCGTCGTACAGATCGGCGATTTCGGCCACGGGTTCCTCGATGACGGCACTGCGGCCGGGGCCAGGGACTTCTTCCGGGAGAATGCCGGCACCTGCGGCTTCATCCGTGGCAACCACGACGACCCGGAGGCCTGCCGCATGATGCCAGGCTGGATCCCGGACGGGCACCATGACCCGGCCCTGGACATCATGTTCGTGGGCGGCGCACTCTCGGTCGACCGGCACCTGCGCACCCAGGGGCTGGACTGGTGGGAGGACGAGGAATGCTCGATCGCGCAGCTGAACAGGATCGTTGACCGCTACGCCGAAGTGAAGCCCAAGATCATGGTGACACATGATGCACCGTCGGCGGCGGTCAAGGCGGTGTTTCCTCGCATCCAGCAGTTCCGTCCGCTATCGCGGACGACGCAGGCTTTCGACGCGATGTTCGAGGCGCATCGCCCGGACGCCTGGATCTTCGGGCACTGGCACCGCTCGGCGTCTGCCGTCGTGGATGGCACCCGGTTCCAGTGCCTGGGCGAGCTCAGGAGCTGCACGCTGTCCTGGGGCAGACCGGGAGAGACGGCTCGCCTGAGCGGCAGCTCGGAACTCGCCTGAAACACATCGCAATCGACGGACGACTGCGTCGATTCCCCGGAAAAGAGCGGGGGGACATCACCCATGGCAGGCGTCACGCTTCACAACCCGGACAACTATGTGAAAACCCGCCTTCGGGTTCGGGCGGCGGATCCGCGGCCTGTCCATGGAGCAGGAGGCACGGCGGATCCTGCGAGATGCGGCCGTTCGAAGATCGAGGTCCCGGAACCTCTTGAGCATCATCCATTCGCACTTCGGGCCGTATAACGGGATGGATCTGGAATTGCCCCTGCGCAGCCGGTCGGTGTGGCCGACGATATCTTCCAGACGCGACTTCCGGCGAGCGTCTTGCCGGGAGTCGTTTTATGGGGCGGGCGCGGGCGTAGCTGTCCAGCCATCACCCGTCGACACTTGGAGAGCTCCCAGCGGTTCGTCGCGGGAAACCCGGCAACTTGGCCAGATTGTACAGCCAGAACTGCCTATGAACCATGGCCTTGGTCCATCTCTCTGTCTTCTCCCTTGCCTCGGCCGCAATGTTGTCGGGGGGGGGGGGGGGGGGGGGAGTGCCTAGAGAAGACAATTCCGATGTCGTATTCATCAAACACGGCCTCGATCTTCAGATTGCACAGGGCTCCAAGATATTCCAGGGTTGCCCTGGTGAAGCCAAGCGTGTGGGCGAAGTGCAGGGCGCCGAATCCTTTCTCGATAAGCCCGTTTCCGATATTCGGCGTTTCGAGAAAGATCAGGCCATCGGGGGCCAACCACTCGGTCATGCGTTCCAGCGCCGAGCGCGGATCCAGAAGGTGCTCGAAGACATGGAACGCCGTGAGAACCTCGAATCTGCCGGATACGGACACATCCTCCCAACTGCCGCAGACAACGTTCAGCTCTCGGCTCTCGCGCGCGTAGGAGGCATACCCGATGCCCGGCTCGAAGCCCGTCGCCACCAGATCCTGGCCACCGCAAAGCTCGACGAACTCCCCTGACCCGCATCCGCAGTCGAGGACGCTCCGTCGCCCGGCAAGCAGGGGCGTCAGCTTTTCAAGACGGCGTCGGCCTTCCCGGAGTCTTTTTCTCCGGTGCCGTCGGGACGGGCCGGACAAAGCCCCCTGGTAGTCCCGCCGGTACGCGGTCGCGTAGTATGCGGCAAGAGAAGCCTCGGATGGCAGCGGATCCTGCCGGACCAGCCCGCATCCGGAGCATGTCACATGCCTGAGCCGCTTCAGCCTGCGGTCCCAGTCGCTCAGTTCGGAAAACTCGTCCGACCCGCACAGCGGGCAGTCGCGGCGGCCTCCAGCGACTCCATAACCTGTCAGGGGCAAATGACGAAACATGGGCCCTCACCACCTTCACACGGCCCATCATTGGATCGGGCCCGCAGGCAGGGCCTCACCGCCGATGGCGTCTCCCGGCCCCGGCCCGCACCTTAGTCGGAAGTTCACCGACCGGGAAGGGGGTTTCGCCCACGGGTAGGGTTGGGGTATCGATATCGTCAGCCGGGACAGCGGGCCCGGGGTTCCTGGTCGAGGGGCCGCACCGCCCCGTCGAGGGACATTCCGGACAGTCCATCGGGAGCGCTCCAGCGCACCCATGATCCAAGGCCAGGAACGCCGGCAGACCCGGCGGTCGTGGAAAGACCGCGGCCCGCGCCACGAATCTGGCGAAGCCCGCCGGATCAGGGCATGCGGCTCCTCGTCGATTGAGGTGGCCGCGCCTCCGGTGCCGCGGCTGTTTCGGGGCACGCACTACAGGATCACCTTCCTGGTGCGCTTCCTCTTGAGCTGTGCGTCTGCCCGCGCCCGGTGAAACGCGTCGAAAAGATCAAGTATCGGATCCTCACGCCACCATCGTCTAGCATGCAAACCAAGTCAACCTTCAGCGATAGCTTTCCCGATCATGGCGAAAAGTCGCTCGCAAAATGGGCATCTCTGCCGCGTCAGGCTTGAATCGATGCATGCCAATAAGTCGCTCGCGTGACGAATCTTGTGGTAACGGCCTTTCCGCGTTTCCCTTGTGGCCCTTTCCAAAGCCCTGTCGATGTCCGCTTTGGCGACGATCTCCAGATCCGGCGCTTTCGGCAAAGCGTTTCCGTTGAATCCTTTTCCGTAATAGTCGACCAGAGTTTCTGAATCGGCGACGATCCATGTTTCCATGACCTGAGCCATCAAGTGAACGATGTCCTCCGCCGCCCTGTCCAAACCCCATCCGTCCCTCCTCTGCAGATGTTCGCCCGGCGATCCACTTACAGGACCCTCGGCATCCACCAGCAGCGCGATCATGGCATTGTCATCATGCTCCAGTGCTTTCCTGAACGCCCGAAACGCTTCTTCCCTGTCGCCACAGCAGACCAGCTTCCAGTTCCAGGACTTCGCCCGTACCGCATTCTTGAGTTCGCTCAGAAAGGCATCCATGCCACGGCGCAAGGCTCCTCGGGCGTCCGGCCCCTTGCCTCCGCCTTCCATATAGATCGTCACACCGTTCAAGGATTGGCTCCCAACTCGCCCATCCGCCACAAGTCACCCAACCGATAGTCGTTCAGCCAATGGGCCAATCTTCCAGCGTCGAGTCTTCGCAGGACCGTACCGCTGCCGGGCCGTTCGCAGGCCACTATCGTCGCCGGGTCGTTAGTCAGCGCCGAGACCAACGCATCTGAATGTGTTGTAACGACAAGCTGCATTCGTTCGGACGCCTCGACCAGGAGTTCGCCGATCAAGGCCACCGCATCAGGATGCATGCCAAGCTCCGGCTCCTCGATACAGACCAACGGCGGCGGAGTTGGGGAAAGCAGCGTCGCGAGAATGGCGATGAAACGTATTGTCCCATCCGATAGCCGGGTGGTGGGGATTGGGGAACCAAAGCCCGGTTCGTGCAAATAGAACTGAACCGTACCGCCGGAAATCCGGGTGGACATCCGCTCGAATCGGGGGAGAAAGCGTCTCAGAAGTTGATTGAACCGCTTTGGATCCCGATGCTCCAGCTCATTGAGCAACACGGCGAGGTTGCGGCAGTCAGAAAGCAAACGGTCTTCAGGCAGGTCGGCGGGCTGGGGCTGCCGCAACGGCGCGGATCGCCCGAAAGTCCAGTCGCGGAACATCTGTATGCGCGAAAAGCTCCGCCCTATCCATGTCAGTTCCGGATAGAGTTCCGGTTCCCTGCGCTGGGCCAGAACGGATTGATCCGGCAGCAGATTATCTCGCTGGAGGTGTCTTTCCACCCTCCTCGCCCCGCACTGATCCGGAGAACCGCCATTCTGGCCCTGATCCTTGACGTTGATAACCGGACGCCCTTTCTGGAAGCGGTAATAGAAATAGGGTTCGGCATGACCGTCAATCGGCTCGACCTCTTCAATCGCCTCGTCAAGCACTTCAACCCGGCTGTTCGCCGAAGCGAACTCGAGACGGTAGCGCAACGGTCGCCCGGTGGGGGGTGATTGGTTTGGGCCATCGCGGAACACGCCGGTTTCGACATCTATGGCGGCCCTATTTTGCCGATTTTCGCCCTTCCATATCCATTCTGCCGCTCCTCCGCCATCACGGATTGCGGTGGCGAAGTCGGTAGGCGTTGACCTGAGGAGCTCCAGGGCTTCTATGACGTTGGACTTTCCTGAACCATTGGGACCGATGAGAACGTTCAGCGAACGCAACTCAATCGGTTCCATGTCCGGAGGGAAGGAGAGAAGGCCATGCATCTTCAGGCGTTGAACAAATCGCATCGTCTACACTCCCAAAACTACCGAAGCATCCCTGTTTACGACGGGGACCGCGGGAAGCCTCCGGGGTTGCCCTGGTGAAGCCAAGCGTGTGGGCGAAGTGCAGGGCGCCGAATCCTTTCTCGATAAGCCCGTTTCCGATATTCGGCGTTTCGAGAAAGATCAGGCCATCGGGGGCCAACCACTCGGTCATGCGTTCCAGCGCCGAGCGCGGATCCAGAAGGTGCTCGAAGACATGGAACGCCGTGAGAACCTCGAATCTGCCGGATACGGACACATCCTGCAAGCAGGGGCGTCAGCTTTTCAAGACGGCGTCGGCCTTCCCGGAGTCTTTTTCTCCGGTGCCGTCGGGACGGGCCGGACAAAGCCCCCTGGTAGTCCCGCCGGTACGCGGTCGCGTAGTATGCGGCAAGAGAAGCCTCGGATGGCAGCGGATCCTGCCGGACCAGCCCGCATCCGGAGCATGTCACATGCCTGAGCCGCTTCAGCCTGCGGTCCCAGTCGCTCAGTTCGGAAAACTCGTCCGACCCGCACAGCGGGCAGTCGCGGCGGCCTCCAGCGACTCCATAACCTGTCAGGGGCAAATGACGAAACATGGGCCCTCACCACCTTCACACGGCCCATCATTGGATCGGGCCCGCAGGCAGGGCCTCACCGCCGATGGCGTCTCCCGGCCCCGGCCCGCACCTTAGTCGGAAGTTCACCGACCGGGAAGGGGGTTTCGCCCACGGGTAGGGTTGGGGTATCGATATCGTCAGCCGGGACAGCGGGCCCAGGGTTCCTGGTCGAGGGGCCGCACCGCCCCGTCGAGGGACATTCCGGACAGTCCATCGGGAGCGCTCCAGCGCACCCATGATCCAAGGCCAGGAACGCCGGCAGACCCGGCGGTCGTGGAAGGACCGCGGCCCGCGCCGCGAATCTGGCGAAGCCCGCCGGATCAGGGCGAATCTCCAGCTCGGGCCCGGAAAATGTCATTTTATACTCTCTTAACTGAACTGGACCGTACTCGGGCCCGGTTCGCCCCGCCGCATGGCCGGATCCGCTATCCGACCATGCGGTGTCCGTCATGGGTGACCACCCGGAAACCGCCGGTGACGGATTCCGCGATGGCCTCCCGTTCCCGGGGAAGGGTCCCGTCGGGGAACCTGAGGATCGCCCCGGTGAACCGGCGCGGGTCGGCGTGGAACCGGTCACGCCTCACGTGGCGGTGCGTGACCCCCCACAGGCGCCCGGTGGGGTCGGGTGCGGCGCGTGGGGCGGCGGGAAGCGCGGCCGGACGCGGCATCCCGGCCGCTCCAGGAAGGGTTCGGCGCCCTCGCGTGACGGTGGCGGGCGTTGTCCGGCAGGACGTGGACCGCCGCGCCGCCGGGACGGGTGCGCTCCGGTTCCCGGGAAGCCGCAGGGTCGTGGTGGCGCCGGTCCGCCCGCCCCCGCCCGTCGCGGGCTCCACCGTCCCCGGATCCGGCACCCTGTGCGGGTCCGGCCGCCGCCGTCCCGTGGTGGACCTGACCGCGGGCCTGTCCCCGCGGAGGACCCGGCCGTGCGCCGGACGGCCCTGCCATTCGGGGCGCGCCGCGTCGGGGAGGACGGTCGCCCCGTCGGGCGGCGCGTCCCGCACCGTCCGTCCGCACTTCCGCATGAAGGCCTCCCGCGCCGCCCTGTCGGCCTGCCCCGGAAGCGGTTCCGGCCTGACGTGACCGGAACCCGGCCGGTGCGTCGGCCTTATCGCGCCGCCGCGGGTGCACTCCACGCCGTGCAGCCGCTGGATGATGTCCCGCACCCCGCTGGCGCCGCGCGGCGGGCTGGCCGGCGGCGTCTCCCGGAGCGACGCCTCCCGGGCCCGCGCCGGCTTTCCCCCACGCTCCGGACACGCCGCCGGGTCCACCGGGGCGAGCCCCGTCCCGCCGAACCCGCGCGGCCGGCCGCGCACCGTGCCGGGACCGGGATGGAGGATCCCGCGGACCAGGCCGACGCTCCTGCCGTCACCGGGCGCCACCGGCGCGTCCGCGCGCCGCACCTCGGCGCCCCGGCCCCGCGTCCGCGCATTATCGCCAGAAGCGCCCCGCGCTCCACGGCGCTGGGGATGCAGCCTGTCCCGGACATGCCACCGCCCGTGTCCTGTTCTGACCGCTCTTTTCCGGGACAGGTGGACCGTTCCGCGAACCATGCCAGCCCTTAAGGGCGGATTTATGATTCCGAGTATATTCCAGCACACAGCCGAAAATGTAGTTCGCCATGTGAGGAGAACTGCCGCCATCGACTGGAGGTCGTCACCAATCACCGGATCGGCTCGAGTTGCAAAATTCACTTGACGGCAGTCGGCAGTTGCGCAGACCATCAAGCCAGGTGCCCAATCCCGCGAGGGGCGGACATTCGCGGGCTTGGGTTATGCCAACCGTCATCAATCGGGCAGGTGCGCGGACGCGCCGGCAAAATCTGTTAGGAGGGATACATGCGCTGCTTCACCGTTATCGGACCATCGCATTCAGGAAAAACCACATTGGTGAAAGCTTTTGGCGAACTGGAGGGTGGAAGCGCGGAATCGTCTTTCTCCGACCGGCTATCATTCCGTGTTTTCAGTTATATCGGGGAGTCGTGGGGAGCTATCGACGTGGCCGGCGGTACCGACAACCTCGGCGCAGCGGGTCACGCCCTGGCCGCCAGTGACAGCGTGGTACTCTGCGTACCGCCGAATCCTGACAGCGCCGAGCAGGTGGCCCCGTATCTACGTTTGGTTGAGGAGGCCAGCGTACCCTGCTACCTTTTCATCAACCGGATGGATACTGCCGAGAGCCGCGTGCGCGATACAGTTGCGGCCCTTCAGGCATATGCCGGGCTTCCGATAATCCTGCGACAGGTTCCGATCCGCGAGGGAGAGTCCGTTACCGGTTCCATCGACCTGATTTCCGAGCGCGCCTGGAAATACCAGAAAGGCAAGCCATCCAACCTCATCGAGATTCCTGACGGTATACGCGACCGTCAGCTGGAAGCCCGATCCGAGCTGCTGGAACATCTGGCCGATTTCGACGACGCCCTTCTGGAGCAGTTGATCGAGGACAGGACTCCCGCTTCTGAAAGCGTGTTCGATCTTGTCAGCGGCATGCACCGTAAAAACGCCTTCATTTCCGCCTATCTCGGAGTGGCGGTGCGCGGAAACGGTGTGTTCCGTCTGATGAAGTCACTGCGGCATGAATCGTCCGCCGCTTCCGATCTCCCCGCGAGACTGGGCCTGAACGGCGCGGCCGGAGCCATCGGTGTCTACGCCGACAACCGCAGACATGTTGGAAAATCGCTGCTGTTACGTGATCTGAAAGGCAGCCTTTCGCAGGGTTCATCGCTTGGTGGTGGAACGATCGGTAGCCTTAACGGCGTTGATGGCAAGCCAATAAGCATCGCGCTCGAAGCGGGCGGATTTGCGATTGCCGTAAAGTCGGACCATCTTGTGCCGGGCAAAGCCTATTCCGACACCGATTCCTTCGATCTTCCGGACTGGAGCAGGGGACATAACCCCAGCTACCACAGAATCCTGACCCCCGAAAATGACCGTGACGACGCACGCCTGTCCGGTGCCCTGGCGAAATGTGCGGACATCGATCCCGGACTGACCATCTCGCATGACGGGGACACGGGATTCCTTGTTGCAAACCTTCAGGGCCCCATGCATCTGCGTCGGCTATGCGACAGGTTGGCCGAGGATTTTGACATCAAGGTGTCCGAGCGCAGGCTGTCCGGCAGCTATCGCGAAACGTGTTCAAGAAAGGTTGAAAGGCATTACCGTCATCGGAAGCAGTCCGGAGGCGCCGGTCAGTTCGCGGATATCGTATTCACGCTTCGTCCATTGGCGCGGGGCGAGGGTTTCGCCTTCGACGAAACCGTCAAGGGCGGGGCGGTTCCACGGAACTACATCCCGTCCGTCGAGGCCGGCTGCAAGGAGGCTCTCACGAAGGGCCCTCTCGGCTTCCGGGTCGTTGATATCGGGGTCACGCTTACGGACGGCAAGCACCATTCGGTTGACAGTTCGGATTTCGCTTTCAAGACCGCAGGTCTCATGGGAATGCGGGAGGCTCTCAGGGAAGCCGGCCCGGTTCTGCTGCAGCCTATCGATCAAGTCGATATCCATGTACCTTCGACGTATACCGGAGGTCTGGTCGCTTTGGTTTCGTCGCTAAAAGGGCAGGTGCTGGGATTCGATCCACACCCTACGGCAAAGGGTTGGGATATCTTCCGCGCCCTGCTTCCAGGTCCGATGCAGGACGAGCTTTTCCAGTCGCTTGGCGGCATGACCCATGGAACTGCCTGGGTGGAATCCAGGTTCGATCATTACGAAGAGCTGCATGGAAAAGAGGCGGAGAGAATCCAAATGGAACGCGCCGAGGCGACGAAATGATGAAGCGGTGGGACCGGAAACCGCTATCTATGAACCTGCGGTGACGCGGATCACCCGGGCATGAGTGTCGCGCACGGCAACGAGCCAGGTGGCGTGGGGGAATGGCAACTCGGTTAGGTTCGCCTCGCTGGCCGCGATGCAGGTCTTCGCAGCGGTCATCGAAGGCGGCTTCATCCCCGGATCACGGAAACGGGAACCAAGGATAATGCCGGTCATGGCGCTCATACTTTTCCGTCCCAATTCTTTCATACCACCGTGCTTTGGCAACCACACCAGTCGTCCCGGCCTTTCAGGGAATGGCGGTATGCGAAATCATCGGCATCAGAAGTTGGTGGTGTCCCCGGGAATCCCCATAATGAACCGTACCTACCGGTCAACAGACTGCGCGGGTAACCCGGGAACGATGCCGTCCGGAATCTTCATTGGCTACCGCGCCGTTGACACAGGCGGTCAGCCCGACTCCGGTAACCCGGTCATTCCGAGGCGATATGCCCGCAGGCAGGGACCCCGGTTCAGGGCCGTATCGAGGTCACGGTCGCGCCCTTATTCCCGGAAATCGATAAACGGGCTTCCGAACCGGACCCAAATCGTCCATTCATGGTTCGAAACGGGCAGTGCGGCGACCGGTTTGCAGACCAAGGCACGGCATGGAGGTGAAGAGGGATGACGGCAGGTACGGAAACGAGAAGTCTCGCGGTGCTGATCGACGCGGACAATACAAGACCCACCTACGCTCACGCGATTTTCGAGGAAATCGTCACGCTGGGAGAAGCCAATGTCCGCCGCATCTATGGCGACTTTTCCGGATCCCGTCTTGGTGGCTGGAACAGTGCGATCGGGTCGCTGGCGATCCTTCAGCACCAGCAGCGCAGCAATACCGTCGGCAAGAATGCCTCGGACATAGCGCTGGTCATCGATGCCATGGATCTGATGTTCAAGCGCACTCTTGACGGTTTCTGCCTTGTCTCGTCAGACAGCGATTTCACGCGCCTGGCGCAACGGCTGCGTGAGGAAGGCCTGGTGGTCTACGGGTTTGGCGAGCAGAAGACGCCAGAGGCGTTCCGCAATGCCTGCAACAGGTTCATATACGTGGAGAACCTTCTGGAGACCGGAGCGGCGGCAAGAGACGGGGTTCACGCGGTCGCGGCGGAGAGCAAACACCCGCCGGTCAAGGCCCGGAAACTCATCGATAACGCCGTCGGCGAGCCGGACGATGAGGGATGGGAGAATCTCGGCCGGGTGGGGAGCCGTATTCAGGGGGCACAACCCGATTTCGACCCGAGGAGTTACGGCTGCGCGAACCTGAGTGCGCTGGTGGAAAAATCCGGTGGATTCGAGATCCGCAGGGCTCCGTCGGGGGCGGTCCACATCCGCCGCAAGGCAGGCCGCAAACGCAGGGAAGCTGGCAAAGACGCATCCGAATGACCACGCAACTGACTTACTGCGGTAGGGAACCGGGTTACCCCATAGGCGCTAACTTGTTTTCCTGACAATCGGCTTATCTGACCGTTTCGCACCGGCCGGAAGTGACCGGAACCTGCCGGTTCGGGCCGTTTTCTGCCGCCGATGCTCCAGGGAATGGAGGTTATGGTACAACACTGGTCATCGCGGAGCCCTAATAAACAAAGATAGTTGGGCCCAGCTGGATCCGGCCCCGTGCCGTTGTCATAGGTGGTAAATTCATATTCGGGCAAACCATGAACCTTCTGGAAGAATCTAATATCCTTTTGTCTGCGTTTGGCTTGGTTCTTGCGCTGCTGTTTGGCTGGGCTTTCCTCCGAAAGCCGAAAGGCGACGGCACTATTCTCCCAGCTCAGATCGCTCAAATTAAGAAAGCCGCTGAAACCAAGGATCATGAACTTCGTGAAGCCTGGAAAAATGCGAATAAGTTCGAAGCGCTGGCAGTTGAGCGCAAAACAGAGATAGAGCGCCTGTATGGTGACCTCTCGAAGTTGCGGGGCAAACTGGAAAACGAGGCAAATGAACGCCAGGAGCTATCCAATACGGTATCGCGCCTACAGGCTGAAATGAAAGCTGAGAAGAAAACATCTGAAGACAAGATCCGGATGCTATCCAAGCTACGCGAAGATATGCAGTTGAAATTCAAAGAGCTGGCAGCTGAAGCGCTCGAGTTTCAAGGTGAGCAATTCTCGAAATCCAACATCGAAAAACTGCAGGCAACCCTCACGCCACTTAAGGAACACGTTGGCCATTTCGAGAAGGAACTCAAGGCTGTCTACAAGGCGGCCAACGAAGACCGGGCCACCCTCAAAGCTGAAATCAATCAGCTTAGCCAGCGGTCGGAAACCATTTCTCAAGAGGCAGTGGCCCTCACCCGCGCTCTCAAAGCCGATCAGCAAAAGCAAGGTGCGTGGGGAGAAATAATTCTTGAGAGCATTCTTGAGCGGTCAGGTCTTCGAGAAGGCGTCGAATACGAGACCCAACCGCATCGTATCGGGGAGAGCGGCGAGCGGTTACGCCCTGATGTTGTCGTCAACATCCCGGGCGGCAAAACCCTGATCATCGACAGCAAGGTGTCGCTGGTCGCTTACATTGATGCCATTAACGCAGATACAGAGCAGGAAGCCGTCGATGCACGAAGACGGCATGTTTCTTCACTGAAGGGACATATAAACGGGCTGGCTGAAAAGGACTATCAAGCTGCGGAAGACTCGACGGTTGATTATGTGATCTTGTTCGTTCCTATCGAAGGGGCTTTATCGGAAGCGCTTCGTGAAGACGGACAACTAACAGAATCTGCACTCGAAAAGAACGTCACCATAGCAACGCCCACTACCTTGATGATGGCGCTCAAGACGGTTGCCAATGTGTGGGCGGTCGAGCGGCGCAACCAGAACGCGGAAGCAATCGCCAAGCGAGCCGGACTGCTTTATGATAAGGTCTTCGGCTTCGTCGAAAACATGGAAAATGTTGGCAGGCGCCTCGGTCAGGCACAAGACGCGTATAATGATGCATTTGGTCAGTTGTCGCGGGGACGAGGTAATCTTCTATCACAGGTAGAAAGCCTGAAAGCTCTCGGCGCCAAGACAGGGAAATCAATCGGCACTGATTTTGACGGCGCCGACGGCAAACTTGCTCAAATCGAGGAGCGGCAGCAAAATGGATGAAGAGCTATCAGACGGGACAGGCTGCGCCAGCGACGATTCTCGAGTGAAGCTGATGGCGCGAGATGAACCGGATGGATACTGACGTTCAGAGTCTGGGCGGGTTTGTCTGGTCCATCGCGGAAATCCTGCGGAGCGGTTTCAGGCAGTCGAAATATGGCCGGATTATCCTGCCCTTCGCCGTGCTGTGGAACTACAAAGCCTACTAAACGCCGGAAAAGTCCATCAAGGACCATGCCGAACTGGGCGGCCGCGCGGGACAGCGCAGGGTCGTGCGGTACGCGTCCCTGCATCCCACCGCGATCGGGCAGAAGGTCGAGGTCATTGTCGAACATTTCCGCCGACACGTCATGGGGAAATGGGAGACCGGGCGAAGCTGTGCGTGATGTACGTGGACAGGAAGCTGGCGGGCCTGCATGCCTTGCAGACGCTTTCTCGCCTGAACCGGGTCGGATCGGGGAAGAAGACGACCTTCGTGCTCGATTTCCATAACACGATTGAGGGGACATTCAGGAGGCCTTTCGCCCCAATTATGAAGTCGCCTCCGTCCAAACCGCCCAGGACCCAAACCAGATCTACGAACTCGAAAGCCGGTTGATGACGTTCGGCTATCCTGACAGGCAGGAGATCGAGATCACCGATGGCATGCTGAGCCTGCGGAAATTCAGGATCGACGAAAGGGAGCGCGGCAACGCATCGCTGTCTCCGGGCGACAATGAAGCGCTTACGGCGATCGAGGAGTTCGGCGCGAGGCCCTACACGGAAGACGGGCGGAAGGAACTGTCGGAAATCGTGAGGGACGCGGATATGCCATATGATCTGGCCATTTGAGGGTTCATAGGAACTCAGCCCGATGGTATTGATTGGAAAGTTCAGCCCAACTGGATCCGGCCCCGAACCATTGTCGTCAGGGCCGTAGATGAAGACCGTTGAGGAGATCTCCGGGCCACTCGTTCACCACATGACCGGGGCCGGGAGGACGGCATCACGTTTCGCGAAGGGATGGAATCCACTTTTCAGCGAGTATAACGCCGAAAAGATTGTCGTCGGGATCAAGCCGGATGGCCGTCTTGATTCGATTCGCGCATATTGACCCGAATCACCCCGCCCGCCTCAGAAATCCAGGTTCTCGACACTAAGCGCATTCCGCTGGATGAATTCCCGGCGGGGTTCGACAATGTCACCCATTAGCCTGGTGAACACGTCATCGGCCTCGACATCATCCTCAACCTTGACCTGAAGAAGCGTTCGCGCCTCCGGATCAAGCGTCGTTTCCCACAGCTGGTCCGGATTCATTTCACCCAACCCCTTGTAGCGCTGCATCGTGAGACCCTTTCCCCCCTCCTCCAGAACCGCTTCCAGCAGGCCAACCGGCCCAAAGACCGCGCCCGTCCTGTCGCGACGCGTCAGCTCAGCCGGGCGCGAATAGACCTCCTGAAGACTTCTGGTGAATTCGCCGAGTCTGCGGGCCTCACCGGAGCGCAGTACCGGTCCATCCAAGGTGCGCACCTCCTCCACCCCACGAAGGCTTCGGGTCAGGCGCAGCCCACGGTCCTGTGTCGGACGTCCCGTCCAGCCCCGCTCGTATTCCTCACTGATCAGATCGAGCCGCTCCGCAATGGATTCCGCCGTGCCCTGAAGGTCGGCGTCGACGCGGCCGGGAACGAACGCGCCGGCGACAGCGGCCTGTTCGAGAATGCTCTGCGGATAGTGCGTGGGGAATGCCTGAAGAACCCGGCGCAGATCCCGGGCCTCGTCCACGACCCGGGCGAGATCCGCGCCGGTGATTTCCTCGCCTGTTCCAAGCCGTAGGATGGAACCATCCACACCCTGTCCGATCAGGTAATCCTCAAGTGCCTGCTGGTCCTTAAGGTATACCTCCGACCTGCCCCGGCTGACCTTGAATAGCGGCGGCTGTGCGATGTACAGGTATCCCCCCTCGATGATCTGCCGCATCTGGCGAAAGAAAAACGTCAGCAGCAGCGTACGGATGTGGGCTCCATCCACGTCCGCATCTGTCATTATTATGATTCTGTGGTAGCGAAGCCTTTCGATATCGAATTCCGAATGCCCGATCCCGGTGCCGAGTGCCGTAATCAGCGTCCCGATCTCCTGGCTCGCGAGCATCCGGTCAAACCGGGCGCGTTCGACATTGAGGATCTTTCCGCGGAGCGGAAGCACCGCCTGATTCGCGCGCGCCCGGCCCTGCTTTGCGGACCCGCCCGCGCTGTCACCCTCAACGAGGAACAGTTCGCGCTTTCCGGGATCCTTCTCCTGGCAGTCAGCGAGCTTTCCGGGCAACGAAGCGACGTCAAGGACTGACTTCCTCCTGGTCATTTCGCGCGCCTTGCGTGCGGCCTCCCGGGCCCGCGCGGCTTCGATGATCTTGGTGACGATCACCTTTGAGGGGCCGGGGTTCTCCTCGAACCATTCGCCCAGCTTCTCGTTCATCAACCCTTCAATGACGGGCCGGACCTCCGAGCTGACAAGCTTGTCTTTTGTCTGGGACGAGAACTTTGGATCGGGCACCTTCACCGAAAGCACGCAGGTCAGCCCCTCACGCGCGTCATCGCCGGTGAAATTCACCTTTTCGGATTTAGTGAGTCCGGAAGAGTTGGCGTAGAGGTTCAGGGTCCGTGTCAACGCTCCCCGAAAGCCGGCCAGATGGGTTCCTCCGTCACGCTGGGGAATGTTGTTCGTGAAAGGAAGAACGGTCTCGTGATATCCGTCATTCCACCACATGGCCACTTCCACCGTGATACCGTCCCGATCGCCGCCGATCAGGACGGGCCGGTCGATGAGCGGATGCTTGTGCCGGTCAAGATAGCGGACGAATTCGCCCACCCCTCCCCGATAGTGAAGCTCCGTCCGCATCGGCACCGCCGGACGCATGTCCTCAAGTACGATCCGGACACCGGAATTCAGGAACGCGAGCTCGCGAAGCCGATTTTCCAGAGTCCTGAAGCTGTATTCGAGATTCGAGAATGTCGCGGTCGACGCGAGAAACCTGACCTCGGTTCCCTTCCTGCCTTCACTGTCTCCCAGAACCTTGACATGGCTTGCCGTCTCGCCGTTCTCGAACCGCGCTCCATACTCCTTTCCATCACGCCAGATCCGTAGCTCCAGCCATTCGGAAAGCGCGTTCACAACCGATACGCCGACTCCATGCAGGCCACCCGAGACCTTGTATGAATTGCTGTCGAACTTCCCGCCGGCGTGAAGCTGGGTCATGATAACCTCGGCCGCACTCACCCCTTCCTCGGGATGTATATCGACGGGGATCCCGCGGCCATTGTCGCTGACCGACACGCTGCTGTCGGGGTGAATTCTTACAGTTACCCTATCGGCGTGACCCGCCAATGCCTCATCGATTCCATTGTCGACGACTTCGTAGACCATGTGGTGCAGGCCGGAGCCGTCGTCGGTGTCACCGATATACATCCCGGGACGCTTACGGACGGCCTCCAGTCCCTTGAGAACCTTTATGGATCCGGCACCGTAATCCCCATTGTCCAAGGCAGTCTCAACCATGAGTGGATTCCTTGACGATCATGATCTGTACATACAGACCAATGGCATGAATGTCACCCATCAAACACAACATTTTGTGATTTGCCGGATTTTGATGCGGACAGGTCGCAGCGACCGCGAAACCAGCGCAGACGAGAGGGCGGCCCGCGATGATATTGGCCCTCCTCAGGGCGGCGCACCCGCTCGAAAAGGTGCGCCACCATCAGGCTATCGACGAGCGGAACGATGGCCGAAAGAACGGGAATGCAGATGATGTCAGCGGTGATCACCCCCTACAGATCGAAAGACCGGGAAGAACCCGGATAGAACGGCGCCACCTTCGGACTTGATACGATAACGGCAATTCACGCCGCGAATCCGGACGGGATCCCCGGCAGGTCAACCGACCTCCGCCCTCGACCGGTCTGTCAGCATGGCGTGGAATCGGGGCTCCCATGCCGATGAATGTCAGAACCGACACCCATTTCCGGAATGTCACCAAGCCCGAGAAAACGGTGACGGGTCACGAGACCCCAGCACCGCCAAATGCGGCCAGACCGAATCTCCGGCCGCCACTCCCGGCACCAGCGGGCACCCTGCCCGAAAACCGCCGGTGAGCGTCCCGGCGACCCGCATGGGACCGGGCGTCAGGAACAGAACGAAAAGCGCGCCCATGTATGCATGGCAAGTCCGGTCAGGGAGACGGTTCATCGATCGATCTCCTCGATCAGGTTACCGACCGGAGCCGCGCCGGGCAAATCCACGTGACCACTTCCGCCGTTGCGATAGACGACGGTTCCGGACGACTGTGGACCGGCGGCGCGGTTAATCATGGACCTGCCTCGCTGATCATGGGTACGCCACCCGTATCGGAGAGCTCCAGATGACGTGCACGGTCGGCAAGTCCATCGAAAAGTCCGGATCCCGTTCCTGTCATCCATGCCTGGGTACCGAGCGCACAGATCTCGTCATAGAGCGCCGCACGACGGTCTGAGTCGAGATGCGCCGCGATTTCATCAAGAAGCAGGATCGGCGGAATGCCAGAGTTCCGGATGAGGGCACGTGCGTTCGAGAGCACAACCGAAATGAGTAACGCCTTCTGCTCACCGGTCGAACATTGCGTGGCCGGAATTCCCTTGGCCACGTAAGTGACTTCCAGATCAGCCCGGTGTGGTCCCACAAGCGTGCGTCCGGCATACAGATCCCGCTGGCGGCTTTCCGCCAGCGCGGACGCAAATCCGTCCTCGGTATCCGGCGTAAGACTTCCCTCCGCCCCGGTCAGGAACAGCTCCGCCGCGGGAAACGCCGTCTCGGCCGCCGCCTGTGCGTCAGCCAGCCGGTCCAACGCGATGCGTCTTCCAGTCTGGATCGCGCATCCTGCCGTGGCCATCCGCGATTCCAGCGCTCCGTACCAGTGACGATCGCGCACCTGATCCTTCAGCAGCCGGTTTCGTTCACGCAGTGACCGGTTATAGATCAAGGAATGCCCAGCGTGTTCAGGGTCAAAGCTCAGCGCGATCCGATCGAGAAAACGGCGCCTCTGTTCGGCGCCTTCCATCCAGAGCCGATCCATTGACGGGACCAGCCAAATAACACGTAAGATACGGCCCAACTCAACCTGAGGTGCCGCTTTCCCGTCAACGGCGACCTGACGGGCACCGCCGATCCGGGCCCATGTCACGACCTCATGTGTTCGGTAGGGCGTCCGGACAATCGCCGAAACCTTCCAGCCACTGCATTCAGGACGCAACGCAACCTCGTCCGTCACAGCCTGTCTGAAGCCGCGGCCAGGAGACAGCAGGGATACGGCCTCAAGGAGATTCGTCTTGCCTGCGCCATTCGGCCCGAACAGCGCGACCGGCCTTCCGTCGAGGTCCAGTCTCAGGATCCTGTGGTTGCGGAAACGGGAGAGGGACAGGCCAGTCACAGCTAGTCCCGGCATGTTCCGGTTCTCCGTGTGGAAGCCCTGCCAGGTTCGGGCTCAACCCCGGCTTCAGGTGCGCATTGGCATAACGACATAGAGAGCGCCCGGATCGTCACTCTCGCATATAATCGCCGGATCGGTTGAGGTGTTGAAGTGGAACACGGCATTTTCCCGCTCCACCTGGCTGGAGATCTCCAGAAGGTATCTCGCGTTGAATCCAATCTCCAGTCTGTCATCACCGTAGGCGACGGCAAGCTCCTCCTGAGCCGTGCCGATTTCAGGGTCATTCACCGACAGCACAAGCCTGTCGGTGTCGATCGTCATCTTGACGGCACGCGATATTTCCCGACTGACGGTCGCCACCCGATCGACCGCTTTGGTAAGCTCCACCGCGTCAACCTCCATCTTACGCTCGTTACCAACAGGGATGACACGAACGTAATCCGGAAAGGTGCCATCTATCACCTTGGATGTCAGCGTGACTTCGGGGGTCGCGAAACGTATCTTGGTCTCACTCACGCTGACGGCGATGTCGTCACTGTCTCCCTCAAGAAGTTTACCCAGCTCGACAATGGTCTTGCGCGTAACGATGACACCCGGCATGTCCTCAGCACCTTCCGGCAGGTCGGCGTCAATCCTGGCGAGGCGATGGCCGTCCGTGGCCACACAGCGAAGAACTTTCGCACCATCCACCTCCGCCACGTGAATATAGACCCCATTCAGGTAGTAGCGGGTCTCCTCGGTTGAGACAGCGGTCCGGGTCTTGCCGAACAGCCGCTTGAGTTCCTTGGCTGGAATCGCGAAATTGGCCGTGAAATCCGACGAGGCCATGATAGGGAAATCCTCGGCTGGCAGCGTCATAAGGTGAAACTGGGAGCGTCCGGCCTCAATCGCTATCCGGCTCTTGACCTCGTCGTCGGTAAGCCGCACCAGCGCCCCGTCGGGCAATTTGCGGACGATCTCGTTCAAGGTCTGTGCCCTGACCGTGGTCGAGCCCGGCTGTTCGACTTTGGCGGCAACCCGATCGATCAGGTCCACTTCAAGGTTTGTGGCACGAAAACTTACCGTGTCGTCTTCCGCGACGATCAGCACGTTCCCGAGAATCTGGGCGTTTGTCCGTCGTTCGACGACCGATTGCGCGTTGCTGGCCGCTTTCAGCAACGTTCCCCGCTCAATACTGACTTTCATCGGCCGTCACCTCCTCCACGTTCCCGGGAATGAGCAACCTACCGTTTCCGGGCTGTGACACAAGCCGTTTCTGCCGCGGCGTAGCCACCCTCGAACCGGGCCGGCGGCACCCTCATGCTTCCAGAGCGCGCTGGAGGAGTTCGATATCCTCGGCGATCTGACTGTCCTCGTTCCTGAGTTCCTCAACCCTGCGCACGCTGTGCATGACCGTCGTGTGATCACGTCCACCGAAACGCCGACCGATCTCGGGCAGGCTACGGGACGTCAGCTGTTTGGCCAGATACATCGCGATCTGGCGGGGTCGGGTCACGGTCTTGTAGCGTCTTGGTCCGATCAGGTCAGCTAGCCGGATGTTGTAATGTTCGGAGACCTTGCGCTGGATTTCGTCCACGGTGACCTTGCGGCTGGCTTCGCGCAGAATATCGGCAAGACATTCCTGGGTTAGATCCAGAGTGATTTCGCGCCTCATCAGCGAGGCGAAGGCGAAGAGCCGCATCAATGCACCCTCCAGAACGCGCACATTGGTCGTGATGCGGTGGGCGAGGAACTCGAGCACGCCATTGGAAATGGCGATTCTGCCGTTCTGGCTGAGATGCCGTTCGGTCTTCTGCTGCAGTATCCCCAACCGCAGTTCGTAGTCGGTCGGATGAACATCGACGACAAGGCCGGACTGGAGGCGGGACTTGATCCTGTTCTCGAGGTTCCTGATTTCGCCGGGAGCGCGGTCAGCCGAGATTATTATCTGCTTTCTCTGGTCCACCAATGCGTTGAACGTGTGGAAAAACTCCTCCTGAGTGCTGTCCTTACCGGCAATGAACTGCACATCGTCGACCATAAGGAAGTCAACTGACCGGAACAGCTGCTTGAAATCGATCATTCGCTTGTCACGGATTGCCTGGATGAAGCGGTACATGAATTGCTCCGCCGAGAGGTAGACGACTTTCGGTTTTGCGCTCCCGGCAAGGAGTTCGTGGGCGATGGCATGCATCAGATGCGTCTTTCCAAGTCCGACGCATCCATAGAGGAAGAGTGGATTGAACATGGTGCTGTCGCCTTCAGCCACACGCCGGGCCGCGGCGTGCGCGAGATCATTCGACTTGCCAACGACAAACCTGTCAAACGTGAAATTGGGATCAAGGGGTGCACCGGGCAGATCCAGGTCGACGGCAAGCAATGGGGCTGACTTGTGGCGTGGACGTGAAACCGGCAGCGACGGTGCGGCGCCCTCAGAGACGGTGAACTTGATGCGGGTTACGGGTTGGTCGGCCGAAGACAGGGTCCGCAGGATCGTATCGCCGAAGTTACGCTGCACCCAATCCCCCATGAACTGCGTTGGGACCAGGAATACAGCTGTCTGGCCACACAGTTCCAGAAATTCGATTGGCTCAATCCAGTTGACGAAATTTTCCGGACCGACCGTCTTGACGAGCGTACGGCGCAGTTCCCCCCAAGTGTCTTTGTCCATATCGTTGTCCGACCCCCATTCCTTGCTTCCGGTCCATTCCAGGGGCCGAGTTCCCGGCAGAGGGAATCAAACGACCGCTCATCCACGCGGCCCAAAAACACGCGCAGCGCTATGGAGTCATCGAATCGCCCCGATCACGGCGATTGCTTCGAACCACGGCCGGATCAATGCCGTACCCGCAGGAGACGATCAGCCCGCCGCCATCCGGTTCTCCCGGAATGCGGTACGTTTCATCAAACGGCTTGCCGGATGGCAGGATTCCGGCGAACCGCGTCGATGCTTCGGGCACACTGATCAGCGCAACTGCTGGCCGATGGCTCAGGCGAGATGAAGTGGGATCAGAACGTCCGGCACTCAATACAAAGCCGTCGGAATTTCCCCTTCACCGCTCCCCCTGAACTGGACTGGTGACTCGCGGGTATCAAGCTAGCAAGCGGACGGCGGCCGGACAACAGGATTGTTTGCTTGACAGCGGAAATTACCGATACCGAATCAGATAAGTTCTTGATGTGACGGAGTACCGATTCTGGATTCCGCCGAATTTTTTTTCGCGACAATGTCTCTGCGGGCGCCATCAGCTGATGGCTTTGACCCTAGCGTTGAGCCGTGACATTTTTCTGGAGGCGGTGTTCCGGTGCATGATGCCTTTCGTGACGCCACGCATCAGTTCCGGCTGGGCGGTTTGTAGAGCGGCAACCGCCTTTTCCCTGTCACCGGCCGCGATGGCTTCCTCGACTCTGCGAAGGAAGGTGCGAATCCGCGAACGGCGGGCTTTGTTGATGGCAAGCCGACGCAGATTCTGACGCGCCCGCTTCTTTGCTTGGGGAGAATTTGCCATTGTATTCAGTCCTTTAATCAGCTTCGGTTTACATCGGACGCATGGCAAACCTTCCGTAACCGGAGCCGCTCCCGGGGAAGCGTTCAAGCCTGGACGGGCTGCACGCGCATGTTCGGAAGATGTATATAACCAAACCGGGCGGCCGGGAAAACCCCATTCCCCCGTTGCGGGCATCGAGGCGACGGGATCCGCGGGAAGGTCACCTTCTGGACGCCAGCACCGCTCCGCTCCCGACCGATGGCCGGCAGAACCAGATCGATGTTTTCCGGGCTTGGAATCCTTATGGCTGGGAGATGCCGTTCCATCGCTGGGTAACGATCACGAGCGACGGCCCCTGTCCCTGACGGGTCTGTCCGGCTCCATCCCGCAGGCGGGCAATCGCCACGTGCGCTGCCGACATCACGTCCCGTGTCATAGGGCGCAATCCATCATCGGAACGCGTTTCGCGCCCCTACGCTGTCAGGTATCGCCAGGGCCGTATAATCCTTCGCGATAACCCGGGCTACACCCGCCGTTATCTGTCGCGGAACTGCGGTTCGCGCTTTTCAAGGAACGCCGCCATTCCCTCTTTCTGGTCCTCGGTGGCAAACAGGCTATGGAACAGCCGCCGCTCAACCAGGAGACCCTCATGCAATGTGGTCTCATAGCTGCGGTTGACCGCCTCCTTGACCGCCATCACGGAAAGCATGGACTTCTCGGAAATTCGATTCGCGGCAGCCATCGTCTCTTCCATCAAATTCTTGACCGGCACCACACGACTGACCAATCCTGCTCTCTCCGCCTCATCCGCACCCATGAAACGGCCCGTCAGATTCATGTCCATAGCCTTTGCCTTGCCCACAAGTCGGGTCAGCCGCTGCGACCCTCCCATTCCGGGCATGACGCCGAGATTGATCTCAGGCTGGCCGAATCTGGCCGTCTCCGATGCAATGATGAAATCACACATCATCGCCAGTTCGCAGCCGCCGCCGAGCGCGAAACCGGACACGGCCGCGATAACCGGCTTGCGGATGCGACCGAACTCCGCGTTAACCGGTCCGAACATATCCTCGGACACCACATCGACAAATCCTTTGCCGGACATCTCCCTGATATCAGCGCCGGCGGCGAAGGCCTTTTCGGATCCGGCAATCACGATAACCCGGATCTTTTCCCTGGTTTCCGCCTCGCGCAGTGCCGCGGTAAGTTCTCCAAGCATTTCTGAATTCAGGGCGTTCAGCGCATCGGGCCGGTTTAGCCTGATTACCGATATGTGGTCCTCTATCTCGACGATAAGCGTCTTGAAGGCCATGATCATTTCCATGGAAGTTACGGGTCGGCTTGAATCCATATCATCCGAGTCCCGCGCATCAAGTCATCTTTGGCATTGAGGACAATAAAAGGTCGATCGCCCGGACTGGACAATTCGGACGACGCAGCCTTCACATCCGGATCGGGTACAGGGTTTCCCCGCGCGGCCGTAAACCTTGAACGAATGCTGGAAATACCCGATTTCGCCGTCGGAATGCCTGAAATCACGCAGACTCGACCCGCCCGCATCGATCGCGTCACGCAGAACCTGCCGGATCGAAACCACGAGGTCGCGGAGCCCGCGGCGGGAGATACGCCCCGCCATCCGCTTTGGCGAGATGCCGCTGCGGTGGAGCGCTTCACAGACATAGATGTTCCCGAGTCCCGCAACGAGCCTCTGGTCGAGGAGCGCCGTTTTTACGGAGGCCTTTTTGCCTTTGAAGCGTTTCAGAAGACAGTCTTCATGAAACTCGTTCCCCAACGGTTCCGGCCCGAGACCGGCGAGAAGCCAATGCCGGTCGAGCGATTCGGTCGGAGTCAGGTCCATGGCACCGAACCTTCGGGCATCGTTGAACGTCACTGCCGCGCCATCCGCCATGTGCAGCACCACATGGTCATGGCGTTTGGCCATCGGTTCAATGTGACGGTAATGTCCGATCGGGCCGCCTGAGACAAGTATCCGTCCGGACATTCCAAGATGGACAATCAGCGTCTCGCAGGAGCCGAGGTCGACAAGAATGTACTTCGACCGCCGTCTGAGTCGTTCGACGCGCTGGCTTTCCAGCCGCTCCGCCATACGCTCCGGAAACGGCCATCGAAGGTCGGGCCGCCGCACCTCGGCATGAGCGATCACGCCTCCTTCCATCACTGGCTGAAGGCCCCTGCGGACCGTCTCCACCTCCGGCAGCTCGGGCAAGGCGTTCTCCCGCGGTTTCCGGGCGGATTGCAGCCCGCCAATGGTATACTATAAATGGGCAAGTCCAGCCGGAGACAAGGTTTGATGGCCGAACCAACCAGAAAAACCACACATTTTGGAAGCGAGGTCATCCCCGAGTCCGACAAGACTGGCCGCGTGCAGGACGTGTTCACGTCCGTTGCGTCGCGATATGACCTGATGAACGACGTTATGTCGGCGGGTATTCATCGCATCTGGAAGAGTGCGATGATGGACTGGCTCGCCCCCCGGAACGGACAGCGGCTCCTTGACGTTGCGGGAGGAACAGGGGACATCGCTTTCCGTTTCCTAAAGCGCGCGCCGGGCGCCAGCGCGGTTGTCTGCGACGTCAATGGGGAAATGCTCGCGGTCGGTCGCGGGAGGGCTGACGCCCGCAAGCTTGCGGGCATGCTTGACTGGGCCATCGGTGACGCGACATCCCTGCCGTTCGGGGACGGTTGTTTCGACGTCTGCACGATCAGCTTCGGTATCCGCAACGTCACCTGTCCCGCGGACGCGCTCAGCGAGGCGCTGCGGGTTCTACGTACGGGTGGTCGCCTCATGATCCTCGAATTCAGCAATCTCAGCCATGAGGGCCTGCAGAGACTCTACGACACCTACTCGTATAACGTGATTCCGGCAATGGGCCATATGATCGCGAACGATCGGGCGAGCTATCGCTATCTCGTGGAGTCGATCCGCCTTTTTCCTGACCGGAAGTCCTTTGCCGGCATGATCCGCAGGGCCGGATTCGATCAGGTGAAATACCGGAGCCTGACCATGGGCGTGGCCGCGCTGCATTCCGGCTGGAAACTCTGAATTGAGGGGACCGCATAACATCTGGCGGTTGCTGCGCTCAGCCGCAACGCTCGAACGCACCGGCGCGATGGGTGTAGTTCTGGACGCTTTCAATGCGCCCCTGACACTGCGCCTGACTTCACGCACGCTGGCATTGCCGTTCCTGTGGCTTGGATATCGTGGGGAGCCCTCCCGGCCACCTTTGACGAGGGCCCTGACCGCATTGGGACCGGCATACATAAAGTTTGGCCAGCTCATGTCGACGCGACCCGACGTGATCGGCGAGAAACTGGCCCGCGAGCTTCAGGTGCTCCAGGACAAACTTCCGCCATTTCCCGTTGATGAGGCGAAGACTGTCGTAGCCTCGGAACTGGGTCATCCGATCGAGGAACTGTTTTCCGAGTTCAGCGAAGCCGTCGCGGGGGCGTCGATTGCCCAGGTGCATCGCGCCCGTCTCGTGGAGGACGGGCGGGAAGTCGCGGTGAAGGTGCTTCGGCCGGGCATCCAGAGAGCGTTTCGCAAAGACATCGACGCATTCTATTTCGGGGCTGACGCCATAGAACTCTTTTCACCGGCATCGCGTCGCCTGCGACCCCACGACGTCATAGAGCATTTCGAAGGCGTCGTGGCGGGAGAGCTGGACCTGAGAATGGAGACCTCGGCGGCGGCTGAATTTGCCGCGAGCACCGAGGGGGACACCGGGTTCCAGGTACCGAGGGTCGAGTGGGCCCTTTCGGCGCGGCGGGTCATGACCCTTGGCTGGGCTGAGGGAATACCGGCGCACGATCTGGAGTCCATCGACGCGGCGGGCCACGATAGATGCGCATTGGCCGAACGGGTACTGAAACTTTTTCTGAGTCATGCGCTCAGGGACGGCTATTTCCATGCCGACATGCATCACGGCAACCTGAAAATCGCCGATAACGGTGATATCATCGCCGTGGATTTCGGTATCATGGGACGGATTGACGAATACACCCGCCGTGTCTACGCCGAGATACTCTTCGGGTTCATCCGCAAGAATTACCGCCGCGTCGCGGAGGTGCATTTCGAGGCTGGTTATGTTCCGGCCGACCAGAATATCGACGATTTCGCCCGGGCCCTGCGGTCGGTGGGCGAACCGATTTTCGGGCTGGACGCAAGCCAGCTGTCGATGGCGCGCCTATTGAGCCATCTGTTCGAGGTCACCGAAAGGTTCGGGATGGAAACGCGTAAGGAGTTGATTCTTCTTCAGCGGACGATGGTTGTGGTTGAAGGTGTGGCGCGCTCACTGGATTCGCATGTCAACATCTGGGAGGTGGCGAAACCCATTGTGGAGGACTATATCAAAAAGAACGTGGGTCCCCGGGGCCTGCTGAGAGACTTTGCGAAATCCATGCAGGTGATTGCCCGGGTCGGTCCAAAGTTTCCGGAACTCGCTGAGGCCGCGCTCATCCGCAGCGCCGCAGAACCGCAGGAGCGGAGTCAGTGGCCTGTCGTCCGGTCAGTTCTGCTGATGGCCCTCGGAGCGGGCATTGCGCTTTTGGGCGTGCTGCTGGGCCAGGGCCTCTAGCACGGATCGCGCTCCAGCCTGAATCCGGCCAGACAGTCGGTTTCACCCGCACCGGACTCGTGGCACCGGACTCATGGCGACGACCTGGACTGAGCGGCGGATATAAGTGACTGTCTGAAGTTCACCTGAAGGGACAACCGGCGGGTTCGGTGTTCAGCCGTTGATGTCGTGGTCAAATGTCTTCACCTGACCGTCCCGAAGCGCGAACAGGCGACGAAACGTCAACCAAGCGGCCAGGGACAGGATCGCGAACACGAGGATCAGGACGGGAAGCGGAAGCAGGGCACCCGAAACGAGCAGGATGAGTGAAACCAGTAGACCCCCGGCCGCAAAGCCGAGGAAGACAAAGCCCGGCACGAATATTTCAAGCAGAGCGAGTATGATTGCCAGACATAGCCAGATCCACCAGACGAGCCATAACGCACCGCCCTCCATTATCATTTCCCCTTGAGCATCCGGAATGCGTCGCCGAACGCCTCAAGTGCCTGTGCGGGGACGACCACCGTGTGGTTGCCTTTTCCGTTTCCGAGCGCGTTGAGTGCCTCGACCTGTTTGAGGGCGACTTGATACCGTGCGGCTTCAAGACCGTTCTCCTGAATTGCCCTCGCGACCACCTGCGTCGCATATGCTTCGGCATCCGCCTGGATCCGACGCGCCTTTGCCTCTTGCTCAGCTGAATAGAGATCGGCATCCGCGGCCAGTTCGACCGCCCTTCTCTGACCTTCCGCCTCCGTTACCTGAGCGCGTCGCGCACGTTCGGCGTTCAGCTGCTGCAGCATCGCGTCGCGGGTCGCCTGATCAAGATTCACGTCAAGGATTTCCGCGCGGGTCACTTCAATGCCCCATTCATCGACGGCATCCTCGACCGAAGTCTTGATGGTCATGATGAGATCGGACCGATTCGACTGCACCTCATCGAGATCCATCTTTCCGATCTCCGCCCGGACAATGCCGGCCACGGTGGTGGCGATGGCGGCGTCGACATCCCGGATTCTGTACACTGTCTTCTCGGGATTCGTGATCCGGTAGAATACGGACGTCTCCACCTGAAGCAGTACGTTGTCCTTGGTGATGGCATCCTGGCTGGCGGTCGGCAGCTGGCGTTCCAGAACGGAGATCCGATGCTTCACGACGTCCAGGAACGGGATGATGAAATTTATCCCCGGCGATAGAACCGAGTGCAGTCTCCCGAACCGTTCAACGACATATTTTTCCGACTGCGGAACGATCCGGAGTCCCCGAAAGATGACGATGACGATGAATAATGCGGTGAGGATATACGGAATGGTGCCGCCCAGAAACTCCATAACCTGAATCTGACTCATCGCGTTCCCCGATATTCCGGCATGACTACGGCTGGCTTGCGCCTCGCGAACCACTGTCTGGATCCGACGGGCGCATCGCCACGGCTCTCCCGATGGCGACCCACATCCCGCGCCATGTTTCAATCACAGACGGGCTATCGACTCCCCATCGCGGCCGACACTGGCGGCATAGAGTAAACCGCGTCTCGCACGCAAGCCCCGATACGGTCCATTCCGGGCAATCTGCGAAACCGGGTCAGGTTGTGTCACCGGAGTTCCACCACCATGTCAGAGGATGGAAGCTGGATCCAATCGACTTACGGGAACGCATGGCAGGGGCGGAGGGACTCGAACCCCCGGCCCTCGGTTTTGGAGACCGATGCTCTACCGACTGAGCTACACCCCTATGCGCACCTGCGGTTCTAACGCTCTGAAAAGCGATGTTTCCCTTCCTCCCACTGCAGCCGCGGACTGGTTTCGAACCCATCTGGTCCGCGCCTGCAACTGAATGCGGGAGGAGCATATGACGTCAATACGACTCACTGACGCAAAGATCAAGGCACTAAAGCCAGCAGCGGAAGACGCGGGACGTTCGTGATGCGACCCTGGGAGGTTTCGGCGTCAGGGTCCCCGCATCGGG
The DNA here is from genome assembly GCA_965221405.1 of Paracoccaceae bacterium. GTDB lineage: Bacteria > Pseudomonadota > Alphaproteobacteria > Rhodobacterales > Rhodobacteraceae > JAPOUP01. The sequence continues at coordinate 1,147,081 of CBDCSE010000002.1, forward strand.
CCAGAAACGGCATTTCATCCATACGCAGTTCAAAGGGCAGCGCATCTGGAAGCTCGTCGGCGACGCGGATCGGATAAGCCTTGCCGACATGCGCGAGGCGGCAAGGGCGGTCCTGCCCGCCGCGGGCTCTCCGGAAAACACCAGGTTCGAAACTGTTGCCGAGGAAGCCCTCCACCCTGAAGGCAAACAGGTGGTACCTGAACAACCAGATCCTGCCATGGTTCAGGGGGTGGCAGATCGCCGACATCACGCGGAGGGATGTCCAAGACTGGCTCATATCCCTGCATGCGATGCCTTTCGTCGCAGACCGCTCGGCACCGGTTCTGTCCGTCATCATGGCCCGGACCGAGGTCTTCGTCCATCGTCAGGCAGGCACGAACCCGTGCAGGGGCATCAGGCGCTACCGGCGGAAGGGCTGGGAACGTTTCCTGTCGGAGTCCGAACCGCGGCGTCTGGGAGACGTCCTCTCGCAGCGTGCGAAGGAACGTTTACGGCCCGCCGCCATAATCAAGCTGCCGCTCCTGACAGATTGCTGGACCAGCGAGATCCGAATCCTTCAGTGGCGGAACTTCCGGGACGGGCACCTGCACCTCCGCGACAGCGAGACCGGCCCCTGAACCGTGTGGCTTTCGACGCCTCCCCAGAACGAGCTGGCCGCGTTACCGAGGATTTCGCGCTGGGTGTTTCCGTCACCGCAGTCGGACGCCCCCGCCTCGAATGGTACCGTCGAGAAGTTCTGGTTTCGCGTGCATTCCGATGCAGGTCCGTATGACATGCGGCTTCACGATCTTCGCAACGCTTGTGCCGCAAATCCCATTAATGCGCTGTCATTTTTGATTTTCAAGATACCGATTCGCTCCGGGTGCGATTCCCATATGGTCAACTTTTGGTTCCCTGGCATTTCTCCCGCGAATCACGCGGTGCGCGCGACCTGCGCCACCGGGCGATTGTCGTTGGCGCATCCCGGGGGCTTCCAGCCGCCGTGGCGGCCCGTGCCCGGGACCGGCGCGGCCCTGGCCCGGTTGAGCCTCCCGGGTCCCTGCCAGACCTTTTTCACCCCGCGCGGCGGCTGCCGCCTCAACGGGTGGGCGCCGACGGGGCGCCCGATGCCGGTGACGGGGTCCCTGACGGTGGGGACGCGGTCTCCCTCCATCCGGACGGCCTCCCTGTGGCCCTGGGCCCCGGCAGGGTGTGCAGGAGGTCAATGTCCCCTCCGGACAGACATCGGTCGCGGGCGTCTCCGGGCGCCCGCGCGCGGGCATGGCCAGGTCGGCGACGCGGGCCGGGCGGTGACGGCGCCGGAGGCGAGGCACCCGCGCAGGCCGTCGGCGGCGCCGGGCCTGCGGTCCTTCAGTCGGGTGCCGGACCTGGGGTCCTGAACCAGGTCTCCACGGTCCACCTCCTGCGGTACCGGTCCAGCACCTCCGCGGCGTGGACGGCGTCCGCCACGCCCGGTTCCGGCCGCCCGGAGGTCAGCGGCAGCCAGTGCAGCGGCTCCGCGCGCCCCTCCTCCTCCCCCGGCGGCATCACCGTGACCTCCGCCGCCCGGATCCCCGGGCGGGCCACGCGCCCCTTTCGGGCCCCCGGGCCTCCGGAGGCCGGGATCGCCAGTTCCGACACCGCGGGCGCGGGCAGGGCCGCGGCGCGCTCCCACAGGCACATCTCCCCGCCGTCCGGCGTCCGCACCCGCCGCCTCCCCGACCGGCCGCCGCCCTGTCCTGTGCAGCGCCCCGCGCCAGCCGTCCCCGGCGCCAGGACGCGCACCGTGCCCGCCGCCGCCCGGCGGCCGCTGCCGCGCCCGGCGCAGGTCCAGCCCGCCCGGTGATGGCCGTGGCCGGAGTGCTCCGGGCCGACGTGGGTGCAGGACGCCACGGGACGGACCGAATAACCGAATACCGGGCCTCCCGGTCGTCCGCCACCCGCGCGGCGGCCATGGGCGGCACCTCCGACGCCAGCCCGTACACCCGCACGCCGGGCAGCAGGAGGAACCGGTGGTTGCAGACCACCCGCCCGATGTTGGCGGCGCGGGACCGCTGGATCGGCTGGTCCGACGGGGCCCGCGCCGCCACCGTGCCGGGCCGGTACCGCAGGAGGTGGACCGTGGAGACGTGGTCCGAAACCCCAGGTCCGGCACCCGACTGAAGGACCGGCGCCCCGGCGTTCATGCGCATCATGAGCCCGTCCAGCGGGACCAGCAGCGAGACCGCCCCCCCCCCCCCCCGGGCATGTCCTCCCGTTCCCGGAGGTCCGGCAGGATCCCGCCGGAACGCTCCTCCATACGGCTCCCGGCCTCCCCGGAAAGCCGGACCAGGGAGGCCGCCGGGGGGCCGCTCCCGCAGAGCCTTTTCCAGGCGTCCCCGCTCCCGCGGGACGTCAGGCCGCCCATGGGGTACATCGACAGGCCCGCCGCCGCGGGCGTCATTCCGCACGCCGTCAGGCCGGGGACGGCCTCGGAAGGGACCAGCGACGCGCCGGTCCCCGAGGGGCGGTACCGCGACCGGAGGAAGTCGACCGGGCCGAACATAGTCATCGCCCGGCCCGGCGTGACCTCCGCTTTCCGGTAAGTCCCGCCGCCGGCCTCCAGAGACGGCCCGTGGCCGCCCGGCGCCCCGAACGCTTCCGTCAGGACCGAACGGGCCATGCGGAGGACCATGTCGCGGAACGCGGCCCCGGCCTCGGCGGACCGTCCCGGTACAGGGCCCCGGCGGCCCGCCCGGCCAGGGCGGCGCCCGCCCGCGCCAGGCGCTCCGCCGCCGCCGCGACGGATCCGCCTCCGCCATCGATGTCGGCGATCGGGTTCCCGGGCTGTAGGTTCCTCATCGGAGTGCTCCTTTTCCGCCCCACGCACAGGGGCTCGTTCTGAACGGGTTTCAGGAGCACCCTGCCACACCCCGGATCCAGGCCCGGGAACGGCGGCAAACCCCGCGGCCGTGGAAAAACCGCAGCCCGCGACCCGGATTTTCGCGGAATCCGCCGGATCAGTGGCGATCTCCGGAGCCGGCTTGGGAAATATCGTTTGATTCCAGGATATTGCAAAAACGGTAGTCCGCCATACGGGAACCACATTGCGCCAGGCCAAGCCCTGGAAAGGAGGACAGGATGACCTGAAACCTTTCACCGTGATCCGGCGGGTCCGGCTCCCGTCCGGCAAAGGCGCGGCCCGCCGGCCGGAAGCCGGCCCTGCATGGCGCGTGGCAACGTGCGCCGTGAAGCGCAGGCAGCGGGTGGCGAAGCGACCTGACGGGTCCCGGAACTCCCGGTGCCGGCGCCTTCGTGGCCGTGCTGGCGGGGGCAGCACCGGGAACGCCGCCACCGGCGAGGCGGACCGGGCCGACCGGGGCCGGAGAACGTCGCAAGGCCACGGGATGGATCACCGGGGAACCCGGGAGGCCCGGCCCCGTCCGCGCGGGGCATCGCTGGAGCGGGACTGGCCAGCGTGAACGATCGGGACCCTGGCCCGGCGCGGACCCGTACCCGCTCCGGGAGCGCGCGGGCGGCAGCACGAACGATGCGGGAACGCACGGTACCGGACGGCGAAGCGACAGGCCCAAGGGAGGCGGAGCCGGGAGCCGTGGCGCCCTGGCAGTACCGCCGGGGCCGGGGAACCGTGTCCACCGGGACCCGGCGGAGGGAAGCGGGGCGTCGCATGGACGGGACCGAAGGGGGGAAACACGTGAGGACGCGGAGCCTTGCCAACGTGCCAGCGAAACGGGAGCGGACAGCCGGAAGGGCGGGAGCCTGCCCGGACCTGGTGTCCACCGCACCGCGTCACCACATCGACCCTGGGTGGATGCCCATGGCCCGGCGCCTCACCCGCAGGGACGGGGCGGTGGGCGTGGACGGCGTGACGGCGGCCGGATACGGGACGGACCCTGGGGCCGGACTTCCGGACCTCCCGGACCGGATCAGGTCCGGCAGCCACGGCGCGCCCCCGGCCCGCCGCCGTTCCATCCCCAGGGGGGACGGGAGGCAGCGGCCGCCCGGCATCCCCGCACTGGAGGACAGGGTGGCGCGGCGGGCCGCCGTGACGGTTCCGGAGCCGGTCCGCGGGGCGGACCTCCTGCCCTGCCCGTACGGCCTCCGGCCCGGCCGACCGGCCCACGGCGCACCCGGCGGCCTGCGGGAGGGGCTGGCCGTGGAGGGTCCGCGACGGGTGACCGGCGCCGACGCCGGGTCCTGCCCTGACAGGACCGGTCACCGGCGCCTCCGGGACGTTCCCGGCCCGCGGGCCGGGGACGGCGTGATGCGCCGCGTGACCGGCGGGTGGCTGGAGGCGGGGGTTCCGGATCCGGGCGTCCCCCAGTGCCCGGACACCGGAACGCCCCGGGGCGGGGCAGTGTCACCGGTCCTGCCGGACGTCTTCCCGCGCCACGTGCCGGACGGATGGACGATGGGGACGGCGCGGCCCGGAGTGGGGGCCTTCCGGCCCGCGCGCCATGCGGATGGCCTTGCCGTCGCCTTCCGGAGCGGCGGTGACGGCGGGCGCGTGCCCGCCGTGCCGGGTGCGCGTCCTGCGGGGTCCGGGCTCTCGCTCCATCCGGCCGGGACGCGGGTACGTGGACCTGCGGCCAACGGCCGGTGGACATGGCACGCGGGACCGGTCCGGCTTTCCCGGCCTCACCCACCCCTGGGGCAGGTCACGGAGGGGACGCCGGGCCGGTGTGGAACCGGTGCGGGGCGCGCCGGCACATGCCGCCCGGGGACCGATGCCGGCATCCCGCCGGCGTGATCCGGGGACACCGCGCCCACTGCGGCCTGACGGGCAAGGGCAAACGGCTCTCCGCCTTCCGGACAGCCGTGCCCGGAAGCCGGCGGCGCCGGCCCGGACGGCGCCACCGCGACGGATCGACCGGCCGGGAGAGGTCCAGTGCCATCCCGGCCCGGTTCCCCCTGCCGCGGGCCAGGGCCAGGCGGTCGGTCCACGCTTCCCGGGCGAGCCCGGCATGCGGGGAACCGGATGCCCTGATGCGGGCACGTCCGGCCCTGTGGGGGGAGGGCCCGGCAACGACCCCCCCTACCCGGCCCCCGCGGCCCACCTCGATGCCGGTCCCGCTCCTCCCCGGCTGGAAGGAGCGCCTTCACGGCGTCGGACGCGTATTCGAGGGCAATGGAAGAGGCCGGGCATCAGTATGTCGATGTCCGCACCCTGCCGCACGATCCCGTGGACCTGCGTGACATCCCCCCGCCATCCCGCGCCCCGGGGCGAGCGCATCCGGATCGCCGCCGGTCACCGGCTCCGGCCAGTTGACCGCACTGCAATCGTTGCATAGTTTCGCGCAACGTACCTATACGGAGGACATTGCCCATGGCGAGCATCACCATCCGCAACATAGACGACGGGATCAAGCGCAGGCTCCGCGTGCGCGCGGCCGAGAACGGCCGCTCGATGGAGGAGGAAGCCCGCGACATCCTGCGCCGCACCGTCGGCGAGGCGTCGCCGCCGAAGGATCTCGGCCGCGCCATCCACACGCGCTTCGCCGCGCTCGGCGGTGTCGATCTGGAACTGCCCGAGCGCGGCCCTATGCGCCCGCCGCCCGGGTTCGGCTGAGCGCCCCGCCATGGTGGTCATCGACACCAACGTGGTTTCCGAGCTGATGCGCCCGGCACCCGAGCCCGCAGTCCTCGCGTGGTTCTCGCGGCAGCGCTCCACGGACCTTTACCTGACCGCCGTCAGCGAGGCGGAGCTCCGCGCGGGCGCGGCGATCCTGCCGATGGGCCGTCGCCGCGACCGCCTCGCGGCCGAGGTTGACGCCGTGGTGCGGCAGGATTTCGCGGGGCGGGTGCTGTCCTTCGATGGCGCTGCCGCCCGGGCCTACGCCGCGATTGCCGCCACGCGCCGCTCCCGGGGCCGCCCGATCCTGGAGGCGGACTGCCAGATCGCCGCCATCGCCCATGCGCGGGACGCGGCGGTCGCCACCCATGACGCCGCCGGCTTCGGGCACTGCGGGATCACCGTCATAGATCCCTGGACGGAAGAACCCGCCTCCCACTGACGGCACCGTCGCGGCACCGCGGCGACCTCCCGGTGCTGACGGCCGGCAGCGACCCCGCACGCGCGCGGTCATCTCCATGGACGGATGAGCGGCACCCTGAGCCGGGCCGGACGTCGAGGCCGTCGTCCTTGATCGCTTGATCGTGACGTCGGCAGGGCCCTTGACGAAGTTCCGTAACAGAGTGCAGGCTTTCGCGTTCCATTTGAGGACCGGAACCGCTGGGTCCAAAAATCTGAACTACATCCGAATCAATCCCAGGGCGTACCTCCGGGCAGGTCTGGCTACGGGTAGAACGTGAAAACACATCACTGCAAGGTTTTGCGGATGATCTGGCGTTTTCTGTCTTCATGGGTCGTCGACGCGTGATCAAACCCTCTATCTGTCAGCATTCTGTTGACAGCCGGGACAGGTGAATGTAGATCGGCGTCGATGATGAGGACTTTCGCACACAAGCAACTGAAAGCATTTTGGGAAACGGGACATTCAAAAATCGATGCGCGTCTTCACAGTCGCATCCTGCGTCGTCTGGACGTTCTTGATGCAGCCGCCACACCTGATGACATGAACCTTCCTGGCTTCAGCTTTCATGCCCTGCGGGGTCACAAGACAAAGCGCTACTCTGTCCATGTCAATGGCCCGTGGTGCATCACGTTTGAATTCCACGACGGCAATGCCCATTCAGTGGGCTTGGACAATATCCCCAGGAGGCGACATTGACCCGCAACCCTGACCGCTGCCCGACGCATCCGGGAGAATTGTTACGGGAGGATCTGATTCCGGCAACCCGCAAACCCAAGGCCGAGATTGCCAGGATGCTCGGCATCTCCCGACAGCACCTTCATGACATCCTTGCGGAACGCAAGCCTGTCACCGCCGGAACTGCCCTACGTCTTGCCAAACTCTTCGGGAATGCGTCCCTGGTCTGGGTTCGGATGCAGGGTGCCCATGACGCCTGGCACGCCGCCCGCCGGGTCGACGTATCAGGCATTCCGACTCTGGAGACGGATGGACACAAGCTGATGCCATGACCGCCCGCGGCCCCACGTCCACCAGGGGGCGGGACTCGTCGGGATCCGCACCAGTGCCTGTTCAGGCGATGGTTTGATTTTTCCCAAGTGTTTCACGGCCCATAACCTCACCCGTAGTTGCTCTACTCCTGGTGTTCCCCGTCTGACATAGGATTCCCAGGTAGCCTGATTTGGGCGATTCAGAGCCATGAGGCCCGCTATTTCGTTGCTACGGCGTCTCGGACCCCCGAACATGCGATCCGACCCCGACGCGAGCAAACCGCATCGCGAATCAACCGGCCAACGGAATCGCCAACAAACCTGGATCGCACGCTCGGGCGGAAAAGCCGCAGTGCGCGTATGCGCACATCCCGGAACAGCGTCGGCCAACCACCGTCGCCGACCCTTCAAGCTATGGGCACATCGCGGACAACCGGACGCGGATTTCAGGAGATCGCCCGACCCGCTCAGAACTGCCGGACGAAACTCAGGTCACCCCCGGTGCGGCGAAAATCGCTTTGCTGCGCGTTACTGTCACGCCGCTCCCGGATGACGGAAACCTGTGGGCTGAACCCCCTGATCGTGAAATCCCGCTTCAGCGCCGAAAGACGTATGGAGCGCGTGACGTCTTTACGCGGCGTTCCGTCCCTCACATTATTTGGTAACCTGCCCGGTCCTTCGTAGTCGGTCCATCTTCCGGTGAGTGTTCCCGAGACGTTGAAGCCCCGCGGAAGCGTGGAACTCGCCCCGAGCGAGAGCCATTGCGTGCGGTTGCGCAGATCTTTATAGTCTGGTCGCTCGTGTCCCAAACCGGCGCGAGCGTTCGCCTGCAGGGTCGGTGTCATCGCCCGACGAAGCCCTATGGAGAGGTCACTCGCCGGACCGTCGCGGTGCGTGCTTGTATCATAGCGCCTCGCGCTCCAAGATGCGCCAAGCTGCCCAGAGAGGCGTGGAGAAAGACGTCTGAAAGCTTCCAGACGAAGCCCGAGGCTCCTGCTGTAGGGCTGGTCATTTCCTGTCCAGTCCCGATGCGTCGTGAACAGCAGGCTCGCCTCCGTACGTGTGTCGACCAGCCAGCGTGGCCCGACATGTCCGCCAAGCCGCATGCTGTCGAATCTCGATCCTTCGTATTCACGCCGGGAGACGTCGCCACCCAGACGAAGCCGCCAGTTCGGCGCGAGCGGTTGCTGGTATTCACCACCGGCCCATAACGAAAGGCCAATGCCCGATTGGACTCCCGAGTCTTGATCCCGGTCGAAAGGAGTATCCCGCCCAATAATAGTATCGATATAGATCTTCTCATTGTCCTCGGCGGCGCCAATGTTCGTATCGGGCGCGAGGGCCATGCCGAAATACCCGCTCCAGCGCCTGCGGGCCTGAATCATCGCCAGGTGGCGGTTGATGTTGGCGACGACCGGTGCCGGCGGGTTGGCCGCCAGGGCGAGTTCGAAATTTCGCCGCGCCAATCCGTAACGACCCTTCAGAAAAAACGCGCGGGCCAGTTCCAGTCGCACCCGGATAAAATCGGGATGCGCGGCAAGAATGGCCCGAAAGACGGCTATGGATGAATCAAGGAGAGCGTCGCGGCCAGTCACGTCCGAAGGAGGGACGGTCTGGGCCGCGTCGAGGGTAATCATGCCGACCTCGAAAAGCATATCAACAGCCCTGGCATCCTCGGACAGGTACGGGCGAATGGCATTGATCGCGGCCTCTACCTCACCTTGGGTAAACAGGGACACGGCGGCGTTCAGGGCGCTCTCAACCGAACCCTGCGCCGGAACGTCCACGTTCATTTCCGGAGCCGGAACATGCTCTGCGCTCCAGGGCGCGGTGCACGAGAGGCCAAACAGCACGACTGTGAGCGGAAATGCAAAGACGGAAGCGAAACTGCGCATCTGTTCTCCTAAGAATTATGGGTAGGGCTTGACAAATTGGGCCCGGACGGGCCCCGACTGCATATTTACACCACGGTTCCGACCCGAAGCGCACGCACGGCTGCCCTGGCTCCGCACGGGAACGACCAAAGACGTAACCGGGTTATCCGAACGGCGCAAGCACCTTCCTCCCCCTTTCGGTCGCCGGGGCGACACAGGTCAGGGAGGCCACCGAGTTGAAACGCCCAACCATGGCCCGACACCTGTCCTGCGATGTATACCTTGGCACAGCGTCCGACTCCCGGGCAAGGTCGCTCCACCGCTATCCGACGGTCACCCGACCACAACACGATTCACAATATCGCGATAACGGCGGTCAATCTGAACTTCCCGAGGGTGTCAGACAGGAATCCTGTTCATTTTCGGTTGCCTGATGGGCGGATTCCAGCGGACCCGAACTGTCACTTGCATGGCAGCATTTCACCGCGTCAGGACATTCATGGAAAACAGGATGATGCCACCCATCCGCGACAGGCCGCGTGGTCGAATCATTCCTTTACGGACTGCGCAAAAGCCTCAGAACATGCATTTCGCGCGGTGACGGGAGTCCAGTAACGGCTACCATTCCCGCATGAAAAGTTGAGCCTTCCATTTAACTGGCCGAAAGCAACACGGGACTATCGGCGCACGGTTCCGGCCAATTGACTGGGTAGATACCAATGGCAAGCGCATCCACATTCAGTGATCGGCCCCGCCCATGAACGCTGGGTTGGAGTCAGTGGACGATTTGCAGCGGAATATCTGGTCAATCACCGTCATAGATGCGCCGGTCCGGACGTGCATCCGCGCACGCACCGGAGCGCGGTGTCACATAGGCCCGGTTTCATTGTCCCAGTAATGTCGCTACCCGCAGCAAGGCGAATTCATACCCGTCGGCTCCACAACCCGCGATAACCGCGTCAGCCCTCCGGGAAACGTATGAATGGCGGCGAAAAGCCTCACGGGCATGGATATTTGACATATGAACTTCGATTACAGGCCCATCAAAGGCGATAAGCGCATCAAGAACCGCGATCGAAGTGTGCGAATAGGCCCCCGAATTCAAAATGATGGCATCGGCATCGCCGCGTGCCTCCTGAATCCAGTCGACAATCTGACCCTCCGAGTTCGACTGGAAGCAACGCAGACCAAGCCCCAGTTCGTCTGCGCGTTTTGCGCAACCGGCTTCAATATCCGCGAGCGTGGCGGAACCGTATAACTCGGGCTGGCGCGTTCCTAGAAGATTCAGGTTCGGACCGTTAATCAAGTAGACCAGCTTGGTCATGGATACCCCCATTTCCTGGGATGCAAAATACCGCGCCAGCGGCGCACTGTCCAATTCACGGGAATCCGTATCCGCCCTCGGTGTGTTCGCGGACAGGCACCAGATGCCGGCGGCATCCTTCTACCACGCCACCCATCCGCGCCCTGAGGCCTCCGAAGGCGTCAAAACCGGGCGGCAACAGGCAGCGAGACGGGCTCGCACGGACATCCGCCGGGTCTCCCCGGATCATCACCGGCACAGCTCGCCAAGAGCCATGGAATGGTGGCAACAGCCATCTGGAACAGGGTAACGAAAAACAGGGGACCTTTGGAAAACGCTTGCCTGTCAACTGGTTGCTCTCAGCGCAGGTCCTTCAATTCAAGATGCGCTCTGGACGCCAACAATGCAGTCGAATAATCCGTGTGAATTATAACAGGAGCATGCAATGGCTTTTGACCGCGGACTAAAGATCGCGCCTTCGATCCTCTCGGCCGATTTCGCTGATTTCGGCCGCGAGATCCAGGCCATCGAGGCACAGGGCGCGGATTGGGTGCATGTCGACGTGATGGATGGACACTTCGTACCCAACCTCACGTTCGGGGCTGGGGCAGTCAACGCATTCCGACGTCACGTCACAACCTTCCTTGATGTCCATCTGATGATCTCTCCCGCGGAACCGTATGTCCATTCTTTCGCCGAGGCTGGTGCGGATCTGTTGACCGTTCATATCGAGGCCGGGCCACATGTCCATCGTACCATGCAATCGATCCGTGCCGCAGGGGCCAAGGCGGGTGTCGCTCTCAATCCGGGAACCCCCGCCACTGCGGTCAGTCACCTTCTGGACGTCGCCGATCTGGTGCTGGTGATGACGGTCAATCCGGGATTTGGCGGTCAGGGGTTCCTTGACATGACCTCAAAGGTGATCGCTATACGCAGCATGATCGGAGACCGCCCAATACATATCCAGGTTGACGGCGGCATTGATGTAAAAACCGCGCCGCATGTCACGCGGGCTGGCGCCAACGTACTGGTGGCAGGTTCCTCGGTCTTCAGGGGTGGATCAGTATCGGAACCGGACGGATACGGCAGAAACATATGTGCCTTGAGGAACGCGGCGATGTCAGGATCCCAAAATGCGCCATCATGACCCCATCTGAGGTTTGTTGCCTACGGACACCCCGATCAGGCAAGCCAGATGCATGTGGCATGCACAATCCATTTTGCTTGGTCTTTCCGTACCGGCCCGTCCGTTCTGGACGAGCGCGGACGCACGCGATTCTCCAATATCGGATCATCGGCTAGCAACGATTGACCACCTGGAACGACATGAAACTGACCCAATTCAAAGCGCTCACATTTGACGTCTACGGCACGTTGATCGACTGGGAAAGCGGGATGGTCGCCGCCCTCAGGAAACTGACCGACCGCCTGCCACAAAAGCTTGACCGAAACCGGATTCTCGAGGCCCATGCCTTCCATGAATCGACGTCGCAACGGTTCACCCCAACAAAGAGCTATGCCGCGCTTCTTGCGTTGGTCTATAAACGGCTCGCCGAGGAATGGGAAATCTCCGTCGACTGGAACGAGTGCTTGGAATACGGCCACGCCGTCAGGGACTGGCCCGCGTTCCCTGACAGCGCTGGTGCATTGCGGTATCTAAAGCGCCACTACAGGCTTGCCGTGCTCTCGAACACCGACAACGAGAGTTTCGCCCATTCAAATGCAAAGCTCCATGTGGAGTTTGACGCCACGTTTCTGGCATCCGATATAGGCAGCTACAAGCCGGCCCTCCGAAATTTCGATTACATGCTCGAGAATCTCGCACGTCGTGGCATCGAGAAACATGAAATCCTGCATGTCGCCGAGAGCATGTTCCATGACCACGTTCCGGCAAGGGCATGTGACGTCGCAAACTGCTGGATTTACAGACGCCACGCTGAGAGGGGATTCGGTGCGACGATGGAACCCGCTGAAATGCCTGGTTACGACCTGAGGTTTGACTCACTGGCAGACCTGGTGAAAGCGCACCGCAGGGAATTGGCTTCTCGATAGGGGATTGGTGAACCACCTTTCGTAGAACCTGTGACCTTCCCGGCGAGCATCATTCCAGATTGGGTCAATCCAAGTCCAGACGCATCACAACCGTGAGTCAGCACAAACCACGGGGAACAGGTCATCGCATAGTCCCGAATTGAACCCCAACGATGCAGTATGCATCGATCCAAAGCAGGCCTGAGACATGTTGGTCAGGCGAACCGGAAACCCGCCGCTGCCCAACACGGGCAGAACGGGTGGCAAACCCTTCATCTGAACAGATAGATACCCGGCCGGAATGGACATTCACCGGAAGAGCGGAGCGGAATGAAACCGAGAGTAACCACTTGCGCCGGTCGCACTCCACTCCTACCGTAATCGCCTCGCAGTTTCGATCACACCCGGTTGAAATTTCCGGAAGCGCCCGATGAGACCCGCGGACAGTCATACCGAAGAAGTCAAGCGTATACGCGATCGCCTCAAACTTCTGGATTCTGAACGGGCCAAGCTGAGAAGCCGACTCGTCGAATTGACGGAAAAACCTTCCATTGACCTGAAGGGAGGCGACGGCGTCGGTACCGTAACGAACCGCTCATCAACACGGGACAAAGTCGCGTTTTTCCGCACCCTTTTCGCCGGGAGAATGGATGTCTATCCCAGACGCTGGGAGAACGTCGCGAAAGGAAGGACGGGTTACGCACCTGCCTGTGCCAACGAATGGAAACACGGTCTTTGCCGCAAACCTTCCGTATCGTGCGGTCTGTGCCCCAACCAGAAATTTCTTCCGGTAACGGACGCAACCATCGAAAATCACCTGCGGGGTCACGCCACCATTGGCATCTATCCAATGCTGCCTGACGATACCTGCCACTTTCTTGCGGCCGATTTCGACAAACAGACATGGTGCCGCGACGCGGACGCTTTTCTCGCGGCCTGCAAGGCCAAGGATGTTCCCGCGGCGCTGGAACGCTCACGCTCGGGAAACGGTGCGCATGTCTGGATATTCTTCGAGGAGCCTGTCGCCGCCGGACTCGCCCGCCGCCTGGGCGCACATCTTCTCACTGAGGCCATGGAACGGTACCCTGACATCGGCTTTCGATCCTATGATCGTTTCTTTCCGAGTCAGGATACGATGCCACACGGCGGTTTCGGGAACCTGATCGCGATGCCTCTGCAAGGTGGGCCCAGGAAAAACGGCAACAGTCTGTTCCTGAATGACAATATGGAACCATGGCCAGACCAGTGGGCTTTCATGTCCGGACTTCGGCGCCTTGCCGCCGCGCATGTCGCCGAGATCGTGGAGGATGCAGATCGGAAAGGGCTTGTTGTCGGCCTTCGGCTGCCGACTGAGGACGATGATCGGGAGCCATGGACCCTCCCGCCATCTCGGCGACGGCCACAATCCCCGATCATCGGTACGCTGCCCGATCGTATAGATGTCGTCATCGCCGATCAGATATATATTGAGCGTGAGGGCATTCCACCAGCTCTTGTCAACCGGATCATACGACTTGCCGCATTCCAGAACCCAGCCTTTTTCGTCGCGCAGGCGATGCGACGTTCCACTTATGGAACGCCTCGTGTCATCGCCTGCGCCGAACTTCTGTCAAAGCATATCGCGTTACCGCGCGGCAATCTTGAAGCGCTGAGGAACCTGCTTCAGGAACTCGAGATTGACTTCGAAATTCGGGATAAACGCGTGGTCGGACAGGCTGTCAGAACCAGTTTTCTTGGAAAACTGACAGCTGAGCAGCTCTCTGCCAAGACGGCATTGCTGGCCAATGACACCGGTGTGCTCTCAGCAACCACCGCCTTTGGCAAGACCGTGGTCGCGGCATCGCTGATTGCCGCGAGAGACTGCAGCACGCTTGTTCTCGTGCATCGCCGCCAACTTCTTGACCAATGGAAAGCCCGGCTCGATACATTTCTTGATTTACCGGCGACCAGCATCGGACAGATCGGGGGCGGCAAGCGCAAACCCACAGGTATCGTCCCCCGGCGCCACTCCGAAGCGCAACGCCCGGCCCTTCCCGGAGCGAGGGCGTAGCCCGAGCGGAGGGAAGGGCCGGGCGTTGCGCTTTCCGCGCCCCCCGACCCCCCCGATTCCGCACGGGAACGGCTCGGTCCCTTCGGATCCGAGCCTAACCGGCACCTCCGGGCGGCGCAAGGCATGCCGGCAGGCGCGCCGGGGAAGGCCCGCGGCGCGTAGGGGACGATCCGGACGCCGGAGGTTCCCTCAGGGAGGCCGCGCCAGCCGGAACGCCTCGGCCGGCGTCAGGTAACCCAGGACCTTGCGCGGACGCGCGTTCAGCCGGTCCTGGACGGCGCTCACCTCCGCATCCGTCACTTTCCGGAAGTCCGTGCCCTTGGGAAGGTACCCCCGCACCAGGCCGTTGGTGTGCTCGTTCAGGCCCCGCTCCCACGAGTGGTAGGGGCGGGCGAAGAAGAACCTTGCGCCGAGCGCCCCGGCCACCCGCGCGTGGTCCGCGAACTCCCTGCCGTTGTCGGCCGTGACCGTGTGCACCGCGCCGCGGTGCGGCGCCAGAAGGCCGGTCATGGCGGCCCCGACCGCGGCCGCCGTCTTCCTGTCGACACGCCGCAGGAGCGTGTATTTCGTGGCCCGGTCAACCAGGGACACCACGGCCCCGCTGTGGCCGGCGCCCACGATCGTGTCCGCCTCCCAGTCGCCGACCCGCGCCTTCGCCTCCACCAGCGCCGGGCGCTCGGAGATGTCCACCCGGCCCGGGATGTGCCCCCGGCCCGCGTGGGCCCCGCCCTTCCGGTTCGGCCTCTTTCCCCGGCGGCGCAGGTGCCGCCAGAGCCGGCCCCCGGCCCTGCGGTCGGCGTGGACGTGCCGGTAAATCCACTGACGCCCCGCCACCGGGTGGCCCTCCAGGCGCAGCCGCCCGGAGACCCGCGCAGGGCTCCAGCCCCGCACCAGCCGCTCCTCCACCAGAGCCCACAGCCCCGGCGTCATCTTCCTGGGCACCGACGACGCCGCGCGGCGCCGCGCCTCGGACCTCCGCTGCGCCTGGGCGTGCCGCTGGCCGCGGGCCCCGCCGTTGCGCCGGATCTCGCGCGGGACCGATGACGGACTGCGCCCCAGCTGGCGGGCGATCGCCCCGCCGGAAAGCCCGCTTTTCATCAGGGCGTGGATCTGGCATCTCTCGGGGTAGGTCAGGTGGCGGTAGCCCTCGGGCATGGCGGTCTCCTTCGCGCAACGAAGGGACTGTCGCCGCCATCCGGCCGATTCGCAACATCATGCGTCGATACGACCACCATTCACCCACATAGGGTGTTGCACTTCACTGTGGAACGGGGGGTCGATATCGCAATCATCCAAAGTTTGGTGCGTGCGGACACAGTCGACGATATCGTCGCCGATTACGGGCAGGTCATCGTTGATGAATGTCATCATCTGTCCGCTGTCAGCTTTGAAAGGGTCGCGCGCCGGGCCAAGGCGCGTTATTTCCTGGGCCTTTCAGCAACGGTGACGCGCCGCGACGGTCACCATCCAATCGTGTTCATGCAGTGCGGTCCGGTGCGTTTCCGGGCGAATGCGAAAGCCCAGGCAATGAAACGTCCATTCCTGCATCGGGCACTGTTAAGGCAGACGGAATTTCAGTTCCCTGCCGAGGCCAGTTGCGAACGTCCCCCGATCCATACAATTTACAGTGCCCTGGCAGCCGATGAGACCCGTAACGATGTGATTTTCAATGATATCCTATCAACGCTTGAGGCGGGCCGCTCACCGCTTGTCCTGACAGCACGTATAGACCATGCGCGATATTTCAGTGAACGGCTCTCACGCTTCGCGAAGAACGTGCTTTTTCTCCGAGGCGGAATGGGGGCGAAACAATTCCGCGGCGTCATGGAGCGCCTTGAAACCATACCCGATACAGAGGAACGGGTGCTTGTCGCGACAGGCCGATATATTGGCGAGGGATTTGACGACGCACGCCTTGATACGCTGTTTCTCGCGATGCCGGTCGCGTGGCGGGAAACACTCGCGCAATACGTTGGACGTCTGCATCGGCTGTATCCGGATAAGCGCGAGGTGTTGGTCTTCGACTATGTAGATAACGCTGTTCCCACTCTCAGGCGCATGGCAGAGAAGCGCATCAGCGGCTACCGGAATCTTGGTTACTCGGTCGTGGACTCCGCGACGACCGGTATGTCGGAAAGTTCTGGAAATCGGTAGTGGATCAGGTTGACGAGCATGCGTTTCCTCATGGAAGAGTGGCGCGATGACCGGCTCCCCTGTCCGTCAAGCTGCCTTCAGGCATGTCAGTCCGTCGTGTATGCCAGCTCGGTTCCTGCACTGCTGCCGAGAGTATATAGGTATAGCCATCGCGGCCATTCCGCATCCAGTCGCCCGATGAGTTTCCTTCATCGCACAGGCATGCCCGGATTTGCTGCCGCGCTCCGCCAAAGGCAAAGAACCCGCTCGTTCCCTTCATGGGTATCTGACTTGATTCTCATGTCCGGGTCGATTACCATCCTGAAGCAGATCTTTCCGAGATAGTTTCCAGATCTGTTGGGATCGTTGCTCCAGGTTCGGGTTCCTGCCGACACGTTTGCGGCGGGGCAGCTACAGCCTGTTGTCCGAGGATGCGCACGCTACCCACCGCCCACGCCCGCCATTTTCCGTCAGAGTGAGATGAACCCCGGGCTCGCTGGTCAAAACCGGGCGCAAATGCGCTTTTGGCACTCAAGGATTGCTGGGCAAATAGGCGATGGGATGACTTTGCGCTCTGGAAAGCACAAGCTATCGCCGCCGCCTAAACAGAGTAATTGGAATACCCCACTCGGCCGGCGCCATTGCGTGACAGCGTGGGCGTCGAAACGGTCGTCGGGAAGGGTCGAGAACAGGATCACGTATTTGGTGCGCTCGAAGGTTTTCGGCTTCGTGGCCTTTCCCGACTCTCTGGCCTGCCTTCCGATCCGCCCGTGCGTTTTCCGGACGGCCTCCTCCGCTATCCGCAACCGCTTCATGAGCGTCACGTCCGACCGGCTCGTTTGGCCTTGTTTAAAGTCCCATATTTGGATTATCTTCCAACCCCGGGGCCACTCCGAAGCGCGGCGCAAGGCATGCAGGCAGGTGCGCCGGGGAAGGCCCGCGGCGCGTGGGGGACGATCCGGACGCCGGAGGTTCCCTCAGGGAGGCCGCGCCCGCAGGAACGCCTCGTCCGGCGTCAGGCAGGCCAGCGCCTTCCCCGGACGGGCGTCCGTGCGGTCCTGCACGGACCTCACCTCCGCGTCCGTGACTTTCCGGAAGTCCGTGCCCTTGGGCAGGTACCCCCGCACCAGACCGTTGGTGTGCCCGGTCGGGCCCCGTTCCCAGGAGTGGTAGGGCCGCGCGAACAGGAAGCCCGCGCCGGGCGCCCCGGCCACCCGCGCGTGGTCCGCGAACTCCCTGCCGCTGTCGGCGGTGACCGTGTGCACCGCGCCGCGGTGCGGCCCCGGAAGGCCGGTCATGGCGGCCCCGACCGCGGCCGCCGTCTTCCTGCCGGCACGCTTCAGGAGCGTGTGCCTCAACGCCCGGTCCACCAGCGACACCACGGCCCCGCCGGTCCCGGCGCCCACGATCGTGTCCGCCTCCCGGTCGCCGGCCCGCGCCCTCCCCTCCACCAGCGCCGGGCGCCCGGGGATGTCCACCCGGCCCGGGGTGTGGCCCCGGCCCGCGTGGGCCCCGCCCCTGCGGTTCGGCCTCCTGCCACGGCGGCGCAGGTGCCGCCACAGCCCGCCGCCCGCCCTGCGGTCGGCGTGGACGTGCCGGCATGTCCACTGGCGCCCCGCCACCGGATGGCCCTCAAGGCGCAGCCGCCCGGCGACCCGCGCCGGGCTCCAGCCCCGCACCAGCCGCTCCTCCACCATGCGCCACAGCTCCGGCGTCATCTTCCCGGGAACCGACGGGGCCGCGCTGCGGCGCCCCTCGGCCCTGCGCCGCGCCTGGGCGTGGCGGCAGGCGCGCTTTCCGGAGTTCCGGCGCACCTCGCGCCAGACCGTCGTGCGGTCACGTCCCGGCTGGCGGGCGATCGCCCCGTTCGAAAGCCCGCTTTTCATCAGGGCGTGGATCCGGGATCTCCCGGGGTGGGTCAGGTGGCGCTGGCCCTCGGGCATGACAGTCTCCTCGGCTTAACACCGGGACTGTCGCCGCCATCCGGCCGATTCGCAACATCATGCGTCGCCTCAGCCAGGCCTCACCCACATCGGGTGTTGCACCTCACTGTGGAACGGGGGCAATAAATGGACACATATGGAGGAACCATGACCGTGCAGCCTCGTCCCGCGGCGGCGTTCGATCGCAAGGGCCTGTCGGGCCCAGCCATGCGCACCTTCTCCCGCATCGCCGGACTATGGTACCTCTCGGTCGAGGAACAGATGACCCTGCTCGGCATGACCGCCCGGTCGACTTTCTTTAAGTGGAAAAAGGATCCGAACGCCGCCTTGCCGAAGGACACGCTGGAGCGGATTTCCTACATCCTGGGCATCTACAAGGCGCTCCAGATCCTGCTGCCTGACGAAACCGCAGCCGACGAATGGATCAGGCGCCCCAACACCGCGGAGGTCTTTGCGGGCCGGTCGGCGCTTGACCGGATGCTGTCCGGCCAGGTGGCTGATCTCTTGGTCGTGCGACAGTATCTGGACGCCCAACGGGGCAGCTGGGCGTGACGCCGCCGGTCGTCCACGTCCAGTGGAGGCCATGCCGGCTCATCGTTCCCAGCCGGTTTCCACCAATCCAAGTCTTCGAGCGCGTGACCGATCCGGCGGATCTCGAAGCGGTCTGCGAACTGGAGGCGCTGACTAATCCCCGGCTGCGCGACGAGGCCGGCCTGATTGGGCTCGTGCCGCTTAGTGACCGAATCGCCGGGCCTGGCACCGCAGTCATCATGGCCGCCTTTACCCACCTCAATCCGGACGGCAGCCGGTTCTCCGACGGCAGCTACGGCGTGTTTTATGCCGCGCGTGATCTCGACACGGCTATCGCCGAGACCAAGCACCATCGCGAGCGCTTCATGAGCGCCACGGCCCAGGGGCGCATGGAACTCGACATGCGGGTCTATCTGGTCGACCTCGACGGTGACCTGCAAGACCTGCGCGGCCAGTCCGACAGTCTGCCGCTGGTGTACCACGGGAACGATTATACGGCGGGCCAGCATCTGACGCACACGCTACGCGAGGTCGGGTCTAACGGGATCGCCTATGACAGCGTCCGCCGGCCAGGCGGCGAGTGTGTCGCCGTGTTTCGGCCGCCGCTGCTATCGAACGTGCGCCAGGAACGGCATCTCTGCTACGTCTGGGACAGTCGGCACATCGTCTCAGTATACGAAAAACGGAAATACGGCGGGGCAGTCGGACCTGACCCCGAGACGCCATCAACTCTGGACATCCGGAACCCACCCGCATACAACGTTTTGCCGACAGCAAAGCACGCTGGCGGCGGAGATTTACTTGAACTTCTCTGAGCCGATGGCGGCAAGCCCGGCGCACCGGGCCTTCGCGACGCGGACGAATGGAAACATCCTGCGTGTTGGTCACTCTGCCGCCGCCATCGTTGCCCCATCCGGTTCAACCGTATCGCGGATCGCGATTGTGGCCGTCTTCCCGGTCGCCAGCACTTTGCGGATCAACTGTCCAGGCATTTCGGATTGTTCGATCGTGCCTACCCAAGACCCAGAAACGAGCATAACGAACCCAGAGTTGTTCATACGGCGACCGGCCTTCTCATAGATAGTGTCCGCCAGAAAACTCCCGTTTTCGCGCTGATGGCCCGGATTCCGGGCCGGGCGTGATGCCGGCCAACGGCCTGACGGGGCCGGTCCCGGGATTCCGGCGCGGGCCGGGAACGCGTTCGTTCTTCCGTTGTTCGCTTTCCGGCGGTCACCGGCATACGAGCGGTACCGTTCCCGTCCCGCACGGATTGGAAGAAACCGGTTTTCGGCGGGAAAGGCGCCGTCAGGCACCGCGGCGGACCTGCCCGCCATGCGCACCAACTTTCGGAATGGCCCGCGACTGGTCGGCGGGGAGACCGAGGCCCTGTTCCTGAAACAGGGCGGCCTTCCGGCGTCGCTGGACCGGCTCCGGGCAGACATGGCCGCGCACCGCAGGGATGCGGCGAGGCGCGAGACCCGGCTGCCGATCGTGACCGTCATCACGACGGTGATCGGCAGGGGCACCCCCGCGGTCGCCTTCCCCGCGTTCCTGACCTGGATTTTCGGTTTCTTCAGCGGAGGAAATCTCGCCGCCGAAGACCCTTGGATATTTTGGGACAATGTCCTTTGGATATTATGGAACAACGGCCTACCGGAATACCGGTGGTGTAGGCGGCACTACTCGTCGCTTGTCTGCTCCTTTCAGCGCTGCCTGCATATGTAGCCTACCAAGGCGAGGGTTGCGCGAACGGCGCAAAGCGTCGTCAAAAATCAACATGCCGAAACACAGTCTTTGGAACCGCTCCATACCCCGCCTCTCAATCGACCGCCTTGAAAAACCGGTCCGGGCGCCAGGTCCAGAAATAAAGTAACGATCGGCCAGCGGAGCTGAACATGATTCGGTCAGCGCGTCCGATAAGATTTTCGAACGGCACGAAACCCACGCCTCCAGGCTGGCGGACGCGGCTATCTGTGGAATTGTCCCGGTTATCACCCATAAAAAAGTAGTGACCGTCGGGGACCGTGAAAATTCCCGTATCATCGATTGAAGACGCATGGCCTATGTTAAGCACCGAGTGCGAGACACCGTTGGGCAGTTGTTCGACCGCCTTGTGCTTAACGCAGATCCCACCTGGGGCTACCGGCCGGTTGACGCAGTTCGGAGTACCGCCGAGCGGTCCCTGCCGTTCCATTATCTCCTCAAATACACCATTCGAGGTCTGGCGCACTTCCTGATCGTTAATGAACAGTATGCCTTCCCTCATCTGGATCTTGTCACCGGGCAGTCCCACTATGCGTTTGATAAAGTCAGCGCCGCCGACAGGATGGCGAAACACTGCAACGTCGCCTAGCTGCGGCTCGCGGCCGAGTATCCTTCCCGAAAATGGGCACATGGAGAACGGACAGGAATGGCGGGAGTAACCATAGGCCATCTTGTTCACGAACAGAAAGTCACCGATCAGCAATGTGTCCTTCATTGAGCCGGAGGGTATCCAGAAAGGCTGGAAGAGCAGTGTGCGGAATACTCCGGCGATCAGCAACGCGTAAACGATCGTCTTTACGGTTTCGAGAACACTGTCCATGAACGAGTTCTTGCTTGCCATATGATCTTCAATCCGTATGGTTTCCGGCTGTCTGACGGCCGCGCCCAAGGCTGTCAAGTGAAAGGGCGATAGCATCCGGGACGGCAGCATATCATGTCGAGGAAAGGCTGTAACGGAAACGCCTCTCTCTTGAGTTCGCGGTTCATTATCTTCGTGACAACCAGACCAGGAAAGTGCGACTTGTAGAAGGAAAATCACATGGAAATCATCAGAGGGTCAGAAAGGAAACCAGTCTCAACCGATACACTTGTCGAAATTTTTGAAAACAACTTCGCGGAATCGGAAGGCGTCTTATACACCGGTTATCCGGTGCTGTCGTCCTCTAACGAGTCTGTTTCCATTGATGCACTTATGATTTCCAGAGACCACGGTATCGTCGCAATCAACCTTATCGAAGGAAGGGACGCGCATGGTTACGGCGAACTTCAAGACGATATCGCCAGCCTTTTGGATGCTAAGTTCATGCAGCACAAGGTGCTGCGTAAGGGCCGAAAGCTGTTTGCCGTGCCTGAAACACTGACCTACGCCCCTCTGCTTGATACCGACACGGATGACGACGCACATCGCTTGGTAAATGACACAAATGTCATTGATACGATCAAATCCATTGAGTGGGATGCTCCGGAGCTTTACGAGTCCGTGCTTTCCGTGATTCAGTCGATTTCCACTATTCGCAGGAATCGACGTCGTCGGACCAACAAACGAGTGGACTCTCATGGCGCTGCTTTGCAAGCTCTAGAGGACTCGATTGCGAATCTAGATGCGCGGCAGAGCAAGGCTGTCATTGAGACAGTAAAGGGCGTCCAACGCATAAGGGGGCTTGCTGGATCAGGGAAGACAATCGTCCTTGCTTTGAAAGCTGCTTACCTCCATTCGCAAAACCCTGATTGGAAAATCGCGGTAACATTCAATACGCGGTCACTCAAAGAACAGTTTATTCGATTGATTGAGACTTTTGTCGTTGAACAAACCGGTGAGCAGCCAAACGAGAACATAAAGGTCATTAATGCGTGGGGTGCTCCAGGAGGAGCTAGTCGCACAGGAATATACTACCAGTTCTGTGTCGAAAATGGTGCCTCATATTTTGACTTCCAACAGGCCAAGGCAAAGTTCGGTTCCGAAAAAGCGTTCGCTGGTGTTACCGCTGCCGCAATGTCCGAAGTGAATTCGATTGCGCCAATTTATGACGCGATCCTCATAGATGAAGCTCAAGACTTCGATCCGTCATTTTTGCAATTATGCTACCATTCGCTGACTCCAGAAAAGCGGTTAGTTTACGCATATGATGAATTGCAGTCATTAACTGATGCCAGTCTGCCCGCACCTCAGGAAATTTTTGGCCACGACGATCAGGGTAAGTCTCTCGTTACATTTGATGGTTCGGTACCTAGCCAAGACATTATCTTGGACAAATGCTATCGCAACTCCCGCCCCGTGCTGGCTTCTGCACATGCGCTAGGTTTTGGTATCTATCGCGAACCGGACGAGAAGTTGGGTACCGGCCTGACCCAAATGTTTGATCGTGCGGAGCTTTGGACTGACGTTGGTTACGAAGTCCTTGATGGCCAACTTGAAGGCAACAAGAGAGTCAAGCTGGGCCGAACGAGGGCAGCAAGTCCAGAGTTCCTCGAAAACCCTGGTAATGTCGAGGACCTAATCATCTTTGGTAACTTTAGGAATGAGAAGGAACAGGCATACTGGGTCGCCCGGAAGATTATCAAGAACCTAAAAGAAGACGAGCTACGGCCAGAAGACATTATCGTTATCAATCCCGACCCGCTCAGCACCGCAAGGCAGTTGGGACCAATAAGGAAAATCCTATTCGACGAAGAAATCCCTTCGCACCTAGCGGGAGTTGATACATCGGGAGACGTATTCTTCAAGCCTGACGAGGGCTCTATCGCCTTCACAGGAATTTTCCGCGCCAAAGGCAATGAGGCAGGGATGGTCTATGTTGTCAACGCCCAAGATTGCTATAGTTCATTTGGCGAAATCGGGAAAGTGAGGAATAGACTCTTTACCGCTATGACGCGAAGTAAGGCTTGGGTTCGTGTCGTGGGACACGGCCCAAAAATGGAAGCACTTATTCAAGAGTATAATGCGATAGTACACAACGACTACTGTCTGGACTTCGTATATCCGAACGAGGAACTCAGGGCGCGATTGCGTGTGGTAAATCGCGACAGGTCCGCTGAAGAAAAGCGGAAGGTCAAATCTGCGAAGCAAACTATGTCCACGCTGGTTCAACACCTCGCAGCAGGGGACGTACAACTAGATGATCTACCTGAAAGAGACCTTCAAACACTTCGCGAACTGCTGGGCGGGAGTTGATGGCCGACATAAAATCGATAGCCTCAGAAATCCGAAATTTGACATCGAAAATGATCGAAGTCGGACTTTGTGTTGATTCGAACTTTCCCAGACAGGCAACCTATTATCCCAGCCTCATTGAATTGCCGGTTCCATCCCTGCCCGGGACGGGTTACGCTCCCGACCGCAACATTGGACAACAGACCTTCCGGCCACCCTGGGTGGCGTCAGGGGGCATATCAGGGGCGGAACAGGGATGGAACAGGCAGGCAGGAAGATCTACAGGGTGCGGCTCGAGGCGCACGAGCGCACGCGGCTGAAGGACATCGTCGACGGCGGCGGGGGTTCGAAGGAACGGCGCAGGCGGGCGCATGTCCTGCTGCCGGGCGACGGGGGCCGTCCGAACGGCGGCTGGACCGACGCGCGGATCGCGGACGCGCCTGGGGTCAGCGTGGCGACGGCGGAGCGGACGCGCAGGCAGTGCGTCATGGAGGGCCTTGACGCGGCCCTTGACCGCAGGGTCCAGGAGAACCGCAGGAGGCCCCGGCTCGACGGGGAGGGCCAGGCGACGCTGGCGATGCCGGGCTGCTCGGAGCCTCCCGAGGGGCAGGCGCGATGGACCCTGAAGCTGCCGGGCGACCGGCTGGTGGAGCTGGAGGTCGTCGACGGCATCGGCCGGGAGACGGTCCGGCAGGCGCTAAAAAAAAACGGCATCAGGCCCTGGCTTAAGGAATGCTGGTGCATCCCGCCGAAGGCGAACGCCGAATTCGTCGCCGCCATGGAGGACGTGCTGAAGACCTACGCCCGCGACTTCGACGACGACACCGTCCTGGTATGCCTCGACGAGACGTCGAAGCAGCAGACGAAGGAGACGCGGACGCCGCTGCCGACCCGCCCCGGGCGGCCGGCGGCATACGACTTCGAGTACGAGCGCAACGGAACGGCCAACCTGTTCATGGTCTACGCCCCACTGGACGCCTGGCGCCATGTGGAGGTCACCGACCGCCGCACGAAGCGGGACTTCGCCGGGGTGCTGAAGGACCTCGCCGACGTCCACTTCCCCGGCAGGAGGATCGTGCTCGTGATGGACAACCTCAACACCCACAGGCTGTCGACGCTCTACGAGGCCTTCGAGCCGGCGGAGGCGTCGCGCCTTGCCGACCGTTTCGAGGTCCACCATACGCCGAAGCACGGCTCCTGGCTCAACATGGCCGAGATCGAGATCAACGTCCTCTCCCGGCAGTGCCTCGACCGCCGGATCCCGGACCGGGGGACGATGGTGCGCGAGGTCGCCGCATGGCAGCGGCACCGCAACGGCTCGGCGCAACCCGTCGACTGGCGGTTCAGGACCGAGGACGCCCGGATCAGGCTGAAGTCCCTATACCCGGCAATTCAATGAGGCTGGGATACTAGGCTGCTGACGATGGCGCTATGGACGAGATTTCGATTGCCGGACTGAAAGAGACATCAGTTGCACTTCGCAACAGGCCATATGCGGAGACTTATAAAGTCCTTCTGGAGAAACGCGCGTTCAACATGCTCCTTATTGATGGCGCACTGGTCCAGCTTCGGTATCGTTTTAGGAATGGAGGGTTGCTCAAGCACGTGCTTTCATTTTATCCATCACCAGACTTGATCGAATATCAGAACGACCCTGAAGTTTATGAAAACGAGATTCTTTTTGCCGAAGTTATCATGAAAGACATCGTTGCGACTCCAGTCAGATTTGACTTCGACATTGAAGCTTTTGAAGACTACGTGCATCCGGCATCACATTTTACGTTAGGACAGTACAGGAATTGCCGGATACCTGTAATTAGTCCGTTGACGCCTCATCGATTTCTCAATTTTGTGCTTAGAGCGTTCTATAATACCCCATATCATGAGCTATGTTCTGAATGGGAAAGCGTTGCTCCGGACTTCACTATCACTGTGACAGATCGCGAACAGTCTGACCTTCATTGGAGTTTTGTCGGAGCAAATTTGTCCTGAAACACTTGGGCGACGCTTAATCCACCATATGCAGCATTGAACCAAGAGGTCTGCGCTTTTTGAAATCATCTCGCCTTTTTTGGGCCCATCACATTTGGAGATTTTCAAACGGACACACACCCCTGCCGAAATCTGTCAGGAGTGTTCGCCGGGACTTCCCACTGTATCACCGCCGGATTTCGGAAGCGCTTCGATCACGACGAATGCCTGCGCCCAAGGATATTCGTCTGTCAACGAAACATAGATTACCGCCTCGTGGCCTGCAGGTGTAATCCGCTCCAAACGCTCTTTAGCCCAACCGGTGACCTCAATCCGCGGCTTGCCGGTTGAAAGACTGGTTACTCCCATATCTTTCCACGCTACACCCATGCGCAGTCCGGTACCAAGTGCTTTGGAACAAGCCTCCTTCGCCGCCCAGCGTTTGGCGTACGTCCCCGCCACATCGCGGCGGCGCTCCGCTTTCATTCTTTCAGTATTGGTGAAAACCCGATTGCGGAATCGATCGCCGAACCGTTCGAGCGTACGCTCTATACGTTCTATGTTAGTGAGGTCCGCACCGATTCCAAGGATCATCCAAACTCCGTTTCTTGCAGACTCATTCCGAAACCCAGGACTTTCCGGGCCGTCTCGCATGAGTATCTGTAACCGCAATCAGGATTTAACTCTACCGACATAGCGCGTGACCCGTTGAGGCCCGGTTTATGGGCGGGGATAGTCTGATGCGGACAACACTTCGAGTAATTCGCAAATTCAGGCCATGGAATAAGCCGTGACAGCCTTGATGGGGAATTGCGGAACCGTCAGATGCCGAATGTACGGCGGGACCAGGCCGGTCAACCCCGGTTCACAAAGTGTATCCCAGTTTAACGCTCCCGCGGCACAGGTTGATCCTTGGATTCATGTCGGTACTTTCCGAGCCAAGGTGATGTAGGTTCCGCCATAGCGCCGATGTTCACAGAGCACGAGCCCTGGTGGTACGGCCTGCGGAGCGCGATCCTCCCAAACGACCATTGCGTCCGCTTCCAACCAACCACCCTCAAGCGCGGAACAAAGAGACAGACGACCGAGATCTCCGCCGTATGGCGGATCAAGAAACACAAGCCCGAAAGGCTCCTTGAGGCAAATTCCAAGCTTGGTGGCATCTCGGCGATATCGCATGACCATGTCACTTACACCCATTAGGGATACATTCTTTTCAATGATGGAATGCGCCCCGGCTCCGTGCTCAACAAACGTAACATGTGCCGCACCGCGCGACAGCGCCTCCAGTCCCAGGGCACCGGTACCCGCGAACAGGTCAAGCACGCGGGAGCAAGTCACAACATCGCCATATTTGCCTCCAACCAGAATGTTAAACATACTCTCCCGCACCCGATCGGATGTCGGGCGTAACTTACCTGAAAGATCAGTCGTCGCGACTGCCGAGAGCCGCAATCCTCGTCTTGATCCCGCCACTATGCGCATTTAGAGCGGCAACGACTGAACTGCGCACGGGTTCCTGCGGCAATAATTCCGTAAGTCGGTAATATATGCGTAAGTCGCAAAAGACCGTGCCATGCAGCGCATCCGTAGTGGCCTTGTTGGACCCTTAGGACCACACTATGCTTGCCATTCACGAGGCCGGACTGTCAACGGATCGGAAATCGAAATTTTGGGCAAATGGGGGTGCCGGAGGGCCGCCCCTCCGGGCGGCTTCCGAAGTGGCCCTCTAGAGTGGCACCTCAAACTGGAAGTGGGGTTGCATTCGGAAGCTATTAGGGGATCATGGATCAGTCTGGGGACAATCTCGATAATGCCTCCATTGCCGAACGCATGGTACGGGAGCTGCGCACCGCGAAGCCTGGACGCCAGTTCCCGTTCGCCACGCACAATGCCAACATTCCCATCGCGGTGATGCGGAGTGGATCGGGGTGAGCTCTTCTGATGCTCAGGATCAGGCTATACTGCCCACTAACGGGCAAGGCTCTACCGACATTCCAGAAATTCGCGATCGGGCAGCCAGTGTTCTGGAAGGCGGAAAGGAGGCTTTCATGCAACGCAGAAATAAGTACGGGTTTGATTTCTGATGACCAGATCCGAACTACTTGAGCTGATCGCAAACGGCGAAAACTCCGGCGTCGAGTTCAAGCGCGATGACCTGCAACCCGAACAGCTAGCCAAAGAAATAGTGGCGCTCGCCAATTTTCATGGTGGCCGTATTCTGCTCGGGGTGGAAGATGACGGGACCATTAGCGGAATACAGCGGCATAATTTGGAGGAGTGGGTAATGGACACGGTGTTCGGCCGATATGTGCATCCCATGATTCTTCCGTTTTATGAGGAGATCCAAATCGACGATCGACACCGGGTTGCGGTCGTCAGCCTCAGCCAGGGCGTGACCAAGCCATATGTGGTCCGTAGCCGGAGTCGTGAGGACATATATGTTAGGGTGGGAAGTACTTCCCGGCTGGCGACGCGGGAGCAGCAGGCTCGGCTGTACTCACTGGGCGGCATGCTGCACACAGAGCTTTTGCCGGTGCCCGGAAGCGGTCTTAGCCTTCTCAGCCTAGAGCGGCTGAAAGATTATCTGTCAACGATCGTGGGAGATGAAACCCTTCCGACTGACAAAGACCAGGAGGGATGGGAGAGACGCCTGGTTGGCTTGGGCTTTATGGTTGGGCGCGAGGACGGGCCGCCGCTTTGCTCCATCGCAGGGTTGGTTCTTTTTGGTTATGCACCGCGTCGATTGCTGTTTCAGGCGGGCGTCCGGTGGATGGCGTTTGAAGGGGCCAGCAAGAGCTATAAGGCACTGGATGACAGGCTTATCGATGGCCCACTAGTCGCTCTGCGGAGTGCACCTCCGCATGGCGGCAGATCTATCGCTGAAAGCGGACTGATCGAAGGTTTAGTGGACGCAATGCGGCCATTTGTGATGGAAGAATCCGCCGAGATGGATATCTCAATGCGGAGAGAGCGTTATTGGCTGTATCCGGTGGAAGCCCTCAGAGAGGCGATTGTGAACGCGGTCGCCCATCGCGATTGGACGCGTCACGAAGAAATTGAGATTGTGAGATACGTGGACAGTCTGGAGGTATCGAGCCCGGGTGCCCTTCAAAACTCAATGACAATTGAAAAGATGGTCGCCGGCCAGCGTTCCCCGCGAAATCCGCTGATAGTTGAGGTGTTGCGCGACTACGGTTACGTGGATGCTCGAGGCATGGGGGTACGCAACAAAATCATTCCGCTCCTGAGAAAGCATAACAGAACCGAGCCCGAGTTCATCGCCACTGATGATCATCTTAAAGTCATCATGCGCAGAAAACCGATACGGGATGAGTAGTTGGGGGTTTATCCGTTATCTGGAGTTCGGGACGGGTGTGGTTCACCTTTGTTGCTCAGGGAGTGATCGTCGCCCTTTACCGCCCTTGGAGGCGATCGGGCGTTCCTTGGCATCATGGCACCGCAACGTCATCGTGGCATCAGGGAAACTCAATCACCAACCAGATTGAACTGCACCCGTTCGGGACGCCGCCCTTGACTTCGAGCCGCCCTTTTCCGGGAAACATCCCTGGACGTAAAGTTCCTGACGCGCGGTCGTCCGTCAATAGAACTCTTTCATGCATGTTTCCGCAATCGCCTGAGCCACAATAGGCAAAGTGTGGTCGTTCAATCCGGCGATGTTCATGCGACTGTCGCCTATCATGTAGACGCCATGACGCTCACGCATCCGTTGAACCCGCTCCGGCGCGACTCCTAGACGACTGAACATCCCGCGGTGTTCGGCTATGAACCCGAAACGGTTCGAACCGGTGACGCGCTGCAGCTCACTTGCGAGCCGCTCCCGCAGACCAAGCATGCCAAGGCGCATCTCCTCCAGTTCCGACCGCCACTCGGCCCGAAGACCGTTATCGGCCAGAATCTCCGTCACTATGCGGGCACCATGGTCCGGAGGAAAAGAGAAATTCTGGCGGTTGAGATGATTGAGGGCCGCCTGAACGCTTGACCGCCTGTCCGCTCTCGGAGCGACTCCGATCAGAAGTCCGGTTCGCTCCCGGTAAATGCCGAAGTTCTTGGAGCAGCTTGCGGCGACAAGCGCCTCGGAACACGAGCGCACGACGGTCTGGAGACCGAGCGCATCCTCCTCGACGCCGTCACCGAAGCCCTGATACGCGATATCGATCATCGGTGTCGCGCCAACTGTGGCGATATGGTCAGCGACAGCCCGCCACTCGGCGAGCTTGAGATCCGCTCCAGTCGGGTTGTGGCAGCATCCATGCAGCAGAACGACATCCCCGGCCCCGAGATCGGCAAGATCCTCCATCATACCCGGAAAATCCACTGAACGCGTATCGCCGTCAAAATAGCGGTATTCCCGCATCTCCATCCCTAAGTGATGCAGAATTGATACATGGTTGGGCCAGGTCGGGTTCGAAACCCATACGGCGGCATCGGGATTTTCCATACGAACGAGTTCAAACGCCTGACGCACGGCTCCGGTCCCACCCGGCGTGGCGGCAGCCGCGACACGCAGCGGATCCACGGCATCGCCCAGGACCAGCGATCCCATGGCTTCGGTAAAGGCCGGATCGCCTGCCAGGCCCGTATAGGCCTTGGTTTCCTGCTGTTCCCAAAGTTTCCGCTCAGCGGTCTTGACGGCACGCATGACCGGCGTAACGCCTTTGGCATTCCGGTAAACTCCAACACCCAGATCGATCTTGTGCGCACGGGGATCGGAACGAAACAGGTTCATCACCTCGAGGATCCTGTCCTTGGGCCGTTCGTTTATGCGATCAAGCATGACTTACGCTCCCGTCTCAATCCCGAGATCAACGTTCATTCCCCACTCGCTCCATGATCCATCGTAAAGAGCGTGTTGCCTGTGACCTATGATCTCCAGGGCCAGGTTTAGAATCGCCGCGGTCACGCCAGAGCCGCAGGTGGTGATCACTGGCTGTCTCAAATCAACATTGGCCGCATCGAATACGCTCCGAAGCGCGTCAGGCTCCTTCATGGTCCCGTCCGGGTTGAGAAGCGTCGCGTAATGCACGTTCTTCGATCCAGGAATATGCCCCGAGCGCAGGCCTTCACGTTGCTCCGGCTCTGCACCGCTGAAACGCGCCGGGGAACGGGCATCGAGAATTTCATGGTTGCCCAGTTCAGACGCGGCAGCGACCTGGGTGACATCCTTGATAAGGTGGTTCAGGCGGCTGACCGTTACGTGACGGTCGCAGGTCATCGGTGGCAGATCTTCGGTCGCACGATTTTCGGCCATCCATTTCGGCAGGCCGCCGTCAAGAACCGCGACTTCAGACTTTCCCATGAGCCGGAAGAGCCACCAGACACGGGCCGCAGAGAACAGTCCGACGCTGTCATAAACCACAACCTGATGCCCGTCCCCCACACCCATTGCCCGCACACATGATATGAACTTTTCCGGTGGCGGCGCCGTATGCGGAAGATTTGAATCCGGGTCACTGACATGATCGATGTCAAAAAAGCGTGCTCCGGGGATGTGTGCACGGTCGTACTCAGCCCGTGCGTTACGTCCCGAATCGGGCATGTGCCACGACGCGTCCAAAATCCGTATGTCAGGATCCCCCAGATGCTCGACTAGCCATGTAGTGGAAACCAATGTGCCCGGATTGTCATTCGCCATTTTTGCCTCTCAGACTCTCCACGACATGCCTACAGAGGCGGTGACCCCGAGACAAGCACGTAGCGGACCGGAATTACCGTCACCGGCGCGGGTCACATCCGAATTCAGATCACCGCCGTGGTGCGCCGACGCGCTTGATATCATTGGCCCGACCGCCGGCTGAACATGTCGGCAAAACGTTGGCGCGCCCGTGGCAGCGGTCTTTCCCCCAAGGATCCGGCCAGCCGGTGCACCAGAAAGTGGCCAGTGGTCCTAAGCCCCTCCGCGATTTCGGTTGGCGTTCCGCCTATCGGGGCGAGCATACAGGGTGGAAGTGGCAGAAGGCGGTCTTTCCAGTCTCCCGCGCCGGAGGCGCTGACAGCCCGACCCGATCGAGGAGACACATAAGCCAGCATGTCGCGTGCACCGGTCACGGCACATTCGGAAAGATCCAGACCGAAGCCCATCTCCTCAAGCAATGCGAGTTCCCAACGCAGATATACGAGCGGCCAGAGATCGGTCTCGCCAATCATATCGAGAAGCGTGACGGTATGTTCATAAAGCCTGGGCTGCGGTTCCCGTTCAGGCAAAGCGAATGACAGAAGCGCCGTTACCGCATTCAGCGCCGCCAGTTCCAGCCGTCCACCCAGGACGGTGTGATACCGGCTTCTGACCGGCTCGACAATGAATGTGCCCAGATGCTCGTCAAGCCGTGATCGCCAGGTCACGTCAACCAAATTTCCGGGTTGCAGCCCTGGAGCCGACCCACGCCTGAATGCGCCGCGCACGCGCCCGGCGTGGCGACCGTGCGCCCGCGTGAATATCTCCGCGATCGCCGATGTTTCACCGTGACGACGACTTTTCAGAACGGTTCCCGTATCCTGCCACTCCATTGTGCATACCTAGCTATCGAGGCCGGGTTCCCCCAGCAGATGCCGTCCCTCGCGGTCCTCCACCTCGATTACCCAAAGGTCAGGATCGTGCCTACGCTGATGCACGATCGTCGCGTCAACGTCGGATTCGGCACCTTCGGCCAGCACGACCCAGGTGCGCTGACCAGTGATCAGATCGACACTCCGCTGGTATACACAGGCGGAGCCGTCCATCGGGTTCTGTTTCACCAGAACGGCGCCAGCGGTGGCGTCTCCCTTGGCGGTGACAAATCCGGGAATGGCAGCCTGGCCGAGACGCGCAAGATAGGCCTGTACCCATAACCCTGCTGTCACGCGCGGCATGAAGTCATTCCCGATCCCGGTCGCGGCCCGTGCTTGGGCGCGTACGTGACGCCGCGCCATAAAGCGCGACGGTAAGGACGCTCATTGCGTCCCGCCCGAATCGCATCGCTCCAGTCCGATGGCGGCAAATCGTTCCGCCTCGGTCATCCAGCCGGGGCGCACCTTTACCCGGATAAAGAGATGGACTCTTCTGCCGAGCATGTCTTCCAGAGCCCGCCGCGCGGCCTTGCCAACCGCTTTCGCCGTCCGTCCGTCCTTGCCCACCACGATTCCCCTGTGTCCCTCCCGCGTTACGTAGACCACCTGATCGATTCTGGTGGAGCCATCTTTACGGTCCTCCCATCGCTCCGTCTCCACCGTTATCTGGTAAGGCAATTCCTGATGCAGCCTGAGCGTCAGTTTCTCACGCGTGGTCTCGGCAGCGAGCGTCCGCATGGGAATGTCCGCCACCTGATCCTCGGGATAGAGCCAGGGACCCGCCGGAAGCTGTTCCGCCAACCACTTGCGCAAGCCAACCACACCACTGCCCTTGGTTGCCGATATCATGAAGGTGCGGACAAAGTCGAACCGACCATTGAGATCTTCGGCGAGATGGAACAGGGATCCAGCCTTAACCCGATCGACCTTGTTGATCGCGAGCGCCAACCGCACACCGCCGGTTCGAGCCGATATCTCATCCAGGATCCGGACGGTTCCGTCGGTCACGCCGCGATGGGCCTCGACCATCAATAGCACCAGATCGGAATCCGCGGCTTCGCTCCACGCGGTGGCGATCATCGCGCGATCCAGATCGCGCCTAGGAAGAAACAGGCCTGGAGTGTCGACAAATATGATCTGTGACGCACCTTCGATGGCGATGCCCCTGATACGTGCGCGGGTAGTCTGGATCTTGTGGGTAACAATCGAAACCTTGGTTCCCACCATGGCGTTCAGCAAGGTCGACTTGCCGGCGTTTGGCTCCCCGATCAAGGCGACGAAACCGGCACGGGATGTCATATCGGATACCATGGAGTTACCTCCATGATCGATACGTGCCTCCGGCGGAGACCTGCATCGGCCGTCCTACTTGACCCGGACATCGTCCGCCGCGTCCTGGTGGGAGGACAGGGCAGTGCCGTCCGCAGCCGGGACTGACGCAGAGCGTCTGATCGCAGGCCGTTTCGATGGATGCGCCGCCGACCCGGACCGAACGGCCGATCATTCACAAGCGTTTTCGGATGCGCAAACGTCATGATGGCGACGGCTCGGTCAGGCTTCGCAGGAGTTCTTTCGCCGCGTTCTGCTCGGCCAGCTTTTTCGAGTGCGCGTGCGCTGTCGCGGCCTGACCTGTTTCCAGGCATACCCGAACCGTGAATGCCGGGGCGTGGTCCGGGCCGTCACGGCTTATCACATTGTATTCGGGACGTGAATGGCCCCGGGACTGGACCCATTCCTGCAAAGCCGTCTTGGGATCCTTCGCGTCCCGTCTGGACCGCTCGATTCGATTGCCCCAAGCGGCGAGCACCACGGAACGAGCGGCGGAAAACCCCGCATCAGTGAAGACAGCGGCGATAACGGCTTCCATGGCATCAGCGAGTGCGGCGTCCTTGCGCCGTCCACCGGACAGCATTTCCGCCCTCCCCATCCGCAACGCGTCGCCCAGTCCGAGCTGGCGGGCGACATCGGCACAGGTTTCCCGGCGCACGAGAGAATTGAAACGCAGCGCGAGATCGCCCTCGCTGGCGTCCGGATCGGCGGTCAGCAACTCTTCGGCGATCACAAGTCCCAGTACCCGGTCTCCAAGAAACTCCAGCCGCTGGTTGCTGGGACGGGTTACCGAGGAAACCGACGGATGTGTCAAAGCCTCGACCAGAAGACCCGGCCAAGTGAATCGGTGTCCCAAGTGCTGGCAGAATGCGGCGATTTCCGGAGACGCCCCGTACGACGCGGATCGCGGCAATCCTCTATGTGGCTGATTCTGAGAGGAACTGGATTCCGATCGCACCCGATCCACCGGCTTACTCCATTGACGTGATTGCCGCGTCTGTCTCACGGCCAGACCCCACACTGTCCATGGAATCGGGCGAAACCACCGTATCGGACCAAGGCAATGATACCCTTCCAGCAAACCTTCCAGTTCCGGACACCAGTATCTTAACCCGCCGATCGGTTCTGCCAGAACCTTTCCGGCCTTCGGCACCGCCGCGGTCAAACCCAGTGACCATACTCTCATTAATGCCAGAAGCCCCCTGAAAACGCAAAAGCAAAGGGAATTATACTCGCTGAACTGAACTGGGCCGTACTTTCCGGCCCGGTTCACCCTCCGCCGCATGGCCGGATCCGCTGTCCGGCCATGCGGTGTCCGTCATGGGTGACCACCCGGAAACCGCCGGTGACGGATTCCGCGATGGCCTCCCGTTCACGGGGAAGGGCCCCGTCGGGGAACCTCAGGACCGCCCCGGTGAACCGGCGCGGGTCCGCGTGGAGCCGGTCACGCCTCACGTGGCGGTGCATGACCCCCCACAGGCGCCCGGTGGGGCCGGGTGCGGCGCGTGGGGCGGCGGGAGGCGCGGCCGGACGCGGCAGTCGGGTCTCTCCAGGAAGGGCACGGGCGCCCTCGCGTGACGGTGGCGGGCGCTGTCCGGCAGGACGTGGACCGCCGCGCCGCCGGGACGGGCGCGCTCCGGTTCCCGGGAAGCCGCGGGGCCGTGGCGGCGCCGGTCCGCCCGCCCCCGCCCGTCGCCCCCCATCGTCCCCGGATCCGGCGCCCCGTGCGGGTCCGGCCGCCGCCCTCCCGTCACAGGCCTGACCGCGGGCCTGTCCGACCGGAGGACCCGGCCGTGCGCCGGACGGCCCTGCCATCCGGGGTGCGCCGCGTCGGGGAGGACGGTCGCCCCGTCGGGCGGCGCGTCCCGCACCGTCCGCCCGCACTTCCGCATGAAGGCCTCCCGCGCCGCCCTGTCGGCCTGCCCCGGAAGCGGTTCCGGCCTGACGTGACCGGAACCCGGCCGGTGCGTCGGCCCCATGGCGCCGCCGCGGGTGTACTCCACGCCGTGCAGCCGCTGGATGGTGTCCCGCACCCCGCTGGTGCCGCGCGGCGGGCTGGCCGGCGGCGTCTCCCGGAGCGGCGCCTCCCGGGCCCGCGCCGGCTTTCCCTCCCGCTCCTGATACGCCGCCGGATCCACCGGGGCCAGGCCCGTCCGGCGGAACCCGGGCGGCCGGCCGCGCACCGTGCCGGGACCGGGATGGAGGAACCCGCGGACCTGGCCGACGCCGTTTCCGTCACCGGGCGCCACCGGCGCGTTCGCGCGCCGCACCTCGGCGCCCCGGCCCCGCGTCCGCGCATTACCGCCGGAAGCGCCCCGCGCCGCTCCGGCGTCAGGACCCCGGTGCCACTCCGAAGCGCAACGCCCGGCCCTTTCCGGAGCGAGGGCGGAGCCCGAGCGGAGGAAAGGGCCGGGCGTTGCGCTTTCCGCGCCCTCCGACCCCCCGATTCCGCACGGAAACGGCTTCTGTCCCATTCGGAACGAGACCAAGCGAGGGATCCGGGCGGCGCAAGACATGCCTGCGGGCGCGCCGGGGACGGCCCGCGGCGCGTGGGGGACGATCCGGCCGGACGGGGGGTCCCTCAGGGAGGCCGCGCCCGCAGGAACGCCTCCGCCGGCGTCAGGCAGGCCAGGACCCTGCGCGGACGCGCGTCCGTGCGGTCCTGGACGGCGCTCACCTCCGCGTCCGTCACCTTGCGCAGGTCCGTGCCCTTGGGAAGGTATCCCCGCACCAGACCGTTGGTGTGCCCGGTCGGGCCCCGTTCCCACGAGTGGTAGGGGCGCGCGAACAGGAACCCCGCACCCAGCGCCGCCGGGACGCGGGCGTGGTCCGCGAACTCCCTGCCGCTGTCGGCGGTGATCGTGTGCACCGCGCCGCGGTGCGGCCCCGGAAGGCCGGTCATGGCGGCCCCGACCGCGGCCGCCGTCTTCCTGCCGGGCCTCTGGAGAAGGGTATACTTCGACGCCCTGTCCACCAGCGACACCACGGCGCCCCCGGTCCCGGCGCCCACGATCGTGTCCGCCTCCCGGTCGCCGGTCCGCTCCCTCCCCTCCACCAGCGCCGGGCGCCCGGGGATGTCCACCCGGCCCGGGATGTGGCCCCGGCCAGCGTGGGCCCCGCCCCTGCGGTTCGGCCTCCTGCCACGGCGGCGCAGGTGCCGCCACAGCCCGCCCCCGGCCCTGCGGTCGGCGTGGACGTGCCGGCATGTCCACTGCCGCCCCGCCACCGGATGGCCCTCAAGGTGCAGCCGCCCGGCGACCCGCGCCGGGCTCCAGCCCCGCACCAGCCGCCCCTCCACCAGCGCCACCGGCTCCGGCGTCATCTTCCTGGGCACCGACGGGGCGGCGCTGCGCCGCGCCTCCGCCCTGCGCTGCGCCTGGGCGCGCCGCTGGCCCCGGGCTCCGCCGTTGCGCCGGATCCCGCGCGGGACCGATGACGGACTGCGCCCCAGCTGGCGGGCGATCGCCGCGTTCGAAAGCCCGCTTTTCATCAGGGCGTGGATCCGGGATCTCCCGGTATGGGTCAGGTGGCGCTGGCCCTCGGGCATGGCGGTCTCCCAGTTTCATCACAGGGACTGTCGCCGCCATCCGGCCGATTCGCAACATCATGCGTCGATACGACCACCATTCACCCACATAGGGTGTTGCGCCTCACTGTGGAACGGGGGGAAATATAAATCGAGCGGGATGGTGTTTATCACTGAAGTGGTTTTCGCTGAAGCCTCTGCGGGGATGAATTCTGCGGAAGAGCTTCGGCTGGCACTGGACGAGCCAGGCATCTCAGATCTTCAGGCAAATGATGAAGGTCTTTTTTCTGCAGGCCAAGTGTACAAAGAATACCGGCGGAGCGGAGGCACAGGGAAGAAGGATGGCGTATTGCACGATTTTATGATCGGTGCAGTTGCATATGCAAAAGGCGTTGTTCTCATCACGTTGAATGATAAAGATTTTGTCAATAAATTTAGGAATCTAGCCGTTGTTAACCCTATCAAGGCGTAACACCGCCGCACGAGCAGGAAGAGCCGTGTTACGTGTTTCTTCGAACTATGAAGGTGTGAAGGTTGATTGAGACGAGTACTTACGATGATCCTAACGTGATGCCCAGTGAAGCACGGGATCGCTGGTCGTTCATGGAAACAAATTCGGCCTCAGCAGTCATGAGTGCTGTGTGCCCGGACGAATGGGCTGACATTATCGGCGTTCTGTCGAGCTATCGATTAGATCCCCAATATTGGCTCCGAGCTGGTGGCAACAGGGGCGACATAGCAGAGCAGATTGACAATGCCTTCCGCGAGAGGGGCTGGAGAGAGGCCAGGCTCGACCTTTCGACAAAAGGCCTCCTATTTTCCAAAGACGGTGAAAAAATCGGAGAACTCCCGGAGGTCTATCAAGAGGGCTATCTTGTAGACAATTTCAAAAATAGGGTTGTGCTTGATGTCGAGTGGAATGCTAAGGACGGCAACCTCGATAGAGACTTGGCTTCGTATCGTTCTTGATATGAAACGGGTGTTATTTCGGCTGGGGTTATCATTACCAAAGATCGTCGCCCATTATTGGAGTTGGCGCGTAAAATCTGGGCCGACTACCAAGATACGATACCCGAGGAAGAAAGGGTGAAGAAACTTCCAATCGATCTAACGACTTCGACCGTAACAGCGTTTGACAAAGCCCAAATGCGGGTTCGACGTGGTGTCATGGGTCCCTGCCCTGTCTTGATTGTTGCGGCCGATCAGAGCACTTGGGACGGCACACCATACACGAGCCCTTAGGAGGACTTCTCTATCGCCGGTCTGCCTCTTGGCCGCATCTGCGTTTCTACAAGATTAAGCAAAGATCTGACCCGTTGGATCGAGTAGCCGGTGTGTTCAGCAAGATCTCGGATACTCTCACCTCTCTCGTAACGCAGCCTCACTTCTTGGCCTATTTCGAGAGCAACGGCTTCGGGGACGGTTTCGTTTGACTGAAGAGGCGGTAAAATCGCTCCGCCCTCATAGCCTTTGTGGACCTTCCCTCTTGGTGCAACTTCCTCTGCAGCCTCGTCTCCCCAAACGATCCAACCATCCTGAGGGTGCCGCGCAAACATCTCTAGGTAGGGTCCAGGCGAGCAGGACGTAATCAAGTCATACTGTTCATCTGGTTTGCGTGAATGCTCACGCTTACGAGTTTCAATCATATTGACCTGAGAACGGGCAGGAGCCAGTGTCCTCATCGAACCTTTAACTCCGAACAACAAGATCTCAGTCACGTTTCGAAAATAGAAGCCGACCCCCCTTCCGTCCGGGCCACCGTCTTTACGACGTTTTGCCCAAATAATATTCGAAACGTACCTGAAACCCCATGCTTCCATTACGGCCAATCCGTCAGGCAAAAGCGCGTTAGGTACCCAGAGATAAAGATGTGCATCCTTTGCACAAACTTTATCGACAGGAAGCGATTTAATCGCCTCTAGCGTCATAGTGGAGTAGCGATCAAGTCTACGGTGCTCAGGTGCCACTTTTCCGGTCCGGTTTGTGAAGCGCCAAGGCGGGTCGGCCAAAACAGTAGAAACCCCCCCTACTACGTTCGGCAAATCAGGCGCAGGCTCTTCGGGGCGCAGTGGTTCGGCTTTCTTGTTTTTCATGCTCAGACACCCAGATAAGATCTTTTTTCAGATCTTTAAACCAGTTTACTTCGGCTAGCTAGGGTCTTTCGTAATGGTGCCCAAAAACGCTTAGACCCGTCTTCAACAGTAAATCCTTGATCCTAAAGTTTTGCGTGACCGGATCTCAATGGAATCAGCGTCCCGGGATTCCGGATCCTCGACGGTGGGCGAAACTGCAGTGCCACGAAAGCGCGGAAAGCGGCTTCGGATGTTGCGTTTTCCCCTGCATAACAGGCTTTCTCCTTCAGGATGTATGGGGTTTGGGAGGGGCGTCGCCATGTTCGTCCGCGTCAAGGGGTCCGGCCCGCACGAATGCCTCCAGATCAGCCCGGCCCCGGTCTTCGGGCTGCTGTGGCGGGAGACCGGATGCCGCGACACGATCCGGCCGCTGGCGCCGGTTCGACGCCGGGCGGGCGGTGTTCATGACCGTGCTCCACCGGCTCATGGTCTCCGGACCGTGCCGCGGCGCGATGCGCTGGTGCCGCGACCGGGCCATCGGGGGCGTCGGCGGCCTGGACCCGCATCACATGCAACGCGCGGCGGGCTGGCCCGGCGAGCCTCCCGACGCTTCGGGTTCCCGCAGCCCCGCCCGCCGCCGGGACCTGTTCACCAGTCCCGACCCGATGGAGCCGCGGGTCAGGGAGGTCAGGCCCGGCGGACACGGGAAGGGGTCGCGCCGCCACGTCGTCCGCCACAATCCCGGGCGGGCCGCCGGGGACGCGGCCACGCGGGCGGAGCCGCTCGCCTCGCTCGAGGAAAAGCTCCGCGGCGGCGCGAAGGACCTGACCGCCGGCAGAGGGGCTACAGGCGCCATCTCAGGGCCGGCAGGGGTGCCCTGTCCGTCGACCGCGGCAAGGCGCTCGGGGAGGAGCGCCTCGACGGCATGTGGGTGCCGCGCGCCAACACCGCGCTCCCGGCCTTCGGGGTCGCCCTGAAATACAGGCGGCACTGGATGGCCGGGCGGGTCTTCGGCACCGCGAAGGGCCTGCCCGACACGCGCCCCGTCCTCCACAGGACCGACGCCACCATCTGCGACCACGCATTCCGCCCGTTCCCCGCCCTAGTGCTGCGCGACAGGCCCTTCCGCCGGATGGAGTGCGCCCAATGGCATTTCCTTTGACCGCAGGGGCTCGCCCGACTTTATTCTGGGCCCGCGCGGCCCTGTCCTGATGGCATGGCGGGCCCGCGCGGATTTTTTGGCGCGGGGGGACACCGGCCCCGGTCCATGCGACGCACGCTGCGGGACACTCCGTCCTCCGGAGGGCGCGATGGATCCGCGCATCACGGACCTCGGGTCCACCACCTTCTTCGGCCGCCGCCTGACCCGGCGCCGGATCGCCGACATCCAGGAGACGGTGGCGCTCTTGCCCAACGACAGCCGCACCGGGCCGGCGCGGACGGTCCGCGGGCACCTGGACTGGCGCACGCCGAAGGGCGGCCACCGCGTGCCGGCCTGCGCACGCCGGGGCGCCTGGAGGGGCCCGGGCTCCCGACGCTTCCGGAGAGGCGGGGCGGCGGATCTAGG
The DNA here is from genome assembly GCA_965221405.1 of Paracoccaceae bacterium. Classification (GTDB taxonomy): domain Bacteria; phylum Pseudomonadota; class Alphaproteobacteria; order Rhodobacterales; family Rhodobacteraceae; genus JAPOUP01. The sequence goes on from CBDCSE010000002.1 coordinate 1,187,893, forward strand.
GTCCGGGCGCCAGGCGCTGCAGGTCGGGCGCGAAGGTGATCAGGGCGGCGACGGCGGCGATCATGATGGCGGTCTGCCACCAGCGCGCGGTCGCGTCACGCTCCGACCGCGCCGCGTCACGCTCCGCGCTGGCCGCGTCGCGCCTGGCCGCGTCCTCGCGGTGGGCGGCCATGTCGATCCGAAACCCGGACAGGGTCGCGGCGAGGTCCGCCTTCAGCGTCTCGTTCTCCGCCCGTATCGTCTTCATGCGCTCCTCCAGCACGGCGAGGCGCTCCGAAAGCGGCTGGATGTCCGGCGCGTCGCCCATGCCGACAACCTAGGCCCCCGTCCGCGTCCCGTCAAGCCCCGCCGGACGCCGCCGGGTCCGCCGCCGCCGGGGAAGGTGATGCCACCCTTCGGGACACGCCCCGGCGTTACAGGATCCATGTCATTCGCTCTTATATTTGGCGCCGGACCCGCCGTGGCGGTTGGTTCCCGCCGTTTCGGGATCTTCCGGCTTCAGGCCGCGGCCTTTCTCCGCCGGCTCCGCCTGCTGGCCGGCTTCACCGATTTCCGGGGATGTTTCCGTCCCGGCCGGAGCCGGGCGCGCGCCCTGGGGATGCCCTCCGCCATCCGGGCGACGGCGTCGGCCTGCGCGCGCGGCGTCTCCCCGAGGCTGGCGGCCACGGTGGCGACCGCGCTGGAGAGGCTGACGGCCTGCCGTTCCCTTCCCTCCGCGCGGATGTCGGCGCGCGGGCCGTCGCCATGCCCGGACAGGAGCCGCGCCATGGCGATCAGGCTGAAGTGGGCGCGGGTTCCTGGCGGACGCCGGCCGGGCCGAACCGCTCGCCGGGGTGGCGTCCCGCGAGCGGCACACGTCGCGTAGTCGAACCGTTAGCCCGAAATTGTTTTCAGCTTTAAATCGCGCATACGGATATCCTCAAATCCGCGATGATCTCAAGCACGAGCCCGGATGGTCTCAAGCCGCTACACTTTATGCGCGTGAATTGCGCATCGGGAGTCGGACGTGTAGGATCCACACACAAAGCCCGAACCACCGGAGGATCGCGCGATGATGATCAGGATACGCGACGACGCGCCGTCCGGGAGCGCGAGACAACTGGACTGGAAACTGGAGGTCCGGGACGAGCGCGAGGCCCAGGCGAGGCTGGAGGCCCTCCGCAGGGCGCTCAAGGACACGCCGCATCCGGAGAGCCGGATCGACATGGAAATCCTGCGAAAGAGGGGACGGAGACGATGACGGCGGGCCAACGGGACCGTTTCACGGAGCCCCGGCCGGACATGTGGCCGGACGACACGCCGGACATACTGAAGGACGTTCTGGTCCCGGACCGGGAGGAAATGCCCAAACCGGTGGGTCCGGGAGAGACGGAACCTGAATGGCAATCCTGAGAAAGAGGGAGAAAGATCGATGACAGATCAAAACAACTTTCGGCCAAACGGAAACGAAGGGGCGGACATCGATGAAAAGTCTTTCTGAGACAAACTCGGGGTGGCCGGAAAAGCCGGACGCGAGGTAATCGAAGCGGTCCTGAAGCTCTATTACGCGCTTCGTGACACGGATACCCCGATCTGGGCGAAAACCCTCATCGTCGCCGCGCTGGCCTACTTCATCAATCCGATTGACGCGATTCCCGACGTTATGGTTTCCATTGGATATACGGACGATGCGGGAGTGCTGCTCGCCGCGATTAAAGCGATCACGAGCCACATCAAGCCGGAACACGGCGAAAAGGCCGAGGATTGGGTGAACCGCAACCTTGGGGCGAAGTCCTAGATGTAGCGGCCCGAGACCATCCGCGCCCGTGCCTGGGATCATCGCGGGAAAGCGGCGGGAAAGTCACGCCAACCTACGAAAAACCGCCCTCTGTCGTCAGGCCGACGCTCGGTAACTTGATAACGCGGGCGCGGATGGGCTCGGGCCACCTTGCCCCCGCCGGCGGCGTCCGGTAAGGTTAGTAAGGACACTTCAGATGCCGCCGCGGATACCCGCCGGGGTCTCGGCGATCGATAGGGAGTTTCGATGATGGCTGACCGATCAAAATTGAGTCCCGCTAGACCGATTGACTTCCCCGATGCGAGCGAGGACATTCAGCTTCGAAACGGCTGGGGCCACACGGTCGGACAGAAAGTGTTCGGGTGATTGCGAATGCCAGGTTGGTCAGGGCCCGATAGCTAGATGACGCCTGATTTTTTGGATCGATCGGTCTTCTCTTTCATTAACGAGAGAGCAAAGGTTCTGGAGGATAAGCTCCAGTGCGATGTGATATCACGGGCAAATTCATCCCGCACTGTTCCGCACATTTCGCGATTTCATTGAAGACGTCAAAGCGCGCAGTGAGCGTGACGAAAATTGCATTTCTGTTGTGTTGAGGACCGCCGGAGAGTCCGCGGAAACAACGGAGCAGATGGTTCGTGTCTTGAGAAATCACTACCAAACCGTGAACTTTGTTGTTCCAGATGTCGCAATGTCGGCAGGGACCATCTTCTGCATGTCCGGTGACCGCATCTTCATGGATTATGCAAGTAGCCTGGGGCCCATCGACCCACAGGTTCAGCTGCCAGACACCGGAGATCTTGTGCCGGCGCTCGGGTATATCGACAAGGTGGCCGAGATCGCGGTAAAGGAAAAGCTGTCACCTGCCGATGTCGTCATGCTGAAGAGCATCGATTTGGCGAAACTTGCGCTGTTCGAGCAGGGTCGCGATCTTTCGATTGACCTGCTGAAAGACTGGCTGGTCAACTACAAGTTCAAGGATTGGAAGGAGCACCGCACAACGAACCCGGGGACACCCGTTACAGACGAGGAGCGGGAGGCGCACGACGCAGAGATCGCCGTCGCGCTCTCGGACCATAGGCGCTGGCGGTCGCACGGCAGAAACCTTGACCTCGGGAAACTGAAATCTCTCAAAATCAAGATTGACGACTACTCGGACAATGACGGATTGCGTGATGCCATTCGCGGATACAATGACCCGATGACGGGGTACATTGATCGGAATAGATTGGGGTTCTACCTCCACAACAGAAATGTCCGGGACTAGGGCTTCAGGGCCGGAACGGACGGAAAGCCGTCATAAGGCCCGCGAATCCCTGATGCATCGAAACCACTAAATTAAGGGGACCGTTCATGTCAGTCACCGAAACAATCGCCCGCAAGCTGACCAGGATGCCCGGAGACCTTTCCGACTTCCTTGAAGACAGCGAAATGAGCAAGGAGGAAAAGGAGGCGATCAACGAGGCGGCGCGTCTTGCTGACCAATACTCGGACATCAAGCCAGACCAGTTGGTGATCTCGGGAAGGCACTTGTTTCAGATTTAAACAGGCCCGGATCCGGGCATAACTGGGGCCATCGTATGGTTTGTGCGCTGAACTACGCTAAGTGTAGCGGCTTGAGACCATCCGCGCCAGCGCTTAGGATCATCGCGGATTCCGGCTTGGCTGACGCGGAATTTCATGTTCGGAGGGAATGACCATGGAAGGGACGGACGGCGGAGAGGGCGTGACCTTGGTGCTTAAATCAAAAGACACCGGAACCGGAGGGGCGCGTTTTGTTCATTTCTTTTCTGGAAAAAACAATGACGAGGATCGCTGGCTCAGAGATACATCCATCGCAGGCAAAGTGGAGCCTTTTGACGACGGTGAGATTCGCCTGACCGTCAGGGACCATATTTTCAGGCGGCGCAGGGCCGAACTTCGCCATTTCGTCTGCGCCTGAAAGGTCGACCAACTACCGCAAGGGCCGCTACAGCCATGCAACAAAACGACGATGCCGGTTCCTGACTTCCATACGCTAATGCTGCCAACCCTGGGCGCGTACGCCGATGGCGCGCGGCCCTCGTTGGCGGACGTTCGCCGGGCCGTCGCCAGGGTGGCCGGCCTGACCGACGGGGACATCCGGGAAACGGTTCCCAGCGGGCGTCAGTCAACCTTGGTCAACCGCGTTTCCTGGGCCGTGGTCTACATGGAAAGGGCGGGGTTTCTCAGGCGGATTGGCCGGGGAGCCTATGAGTTGACGGAGGACGGCGGGCGGCTATTGGCCCGCGATCCCCCGCACATAGACATCAACGTGCTTCGGGAATATCCCACCTACGTGAACTGGAAGCGGACTGCGGAAGCGCCGGCGCCGGGCGATAAGGTGACTCCGCGACGGACCCCGGAGGACGCCGAAACGCCCGAGGATGCCCTGGAGCGGGTCGCGGCGGCACTGACCAGCCAACTGCGGGCCGATCTCCTGAACCGCGTCCGCGCCGCCGAGCCGGCCTTTCTTGAGCGGCTGGTCCTGAAGCTCCTGAGCGCCATGGGGTATGGCGGCGGTGACGCCAGAATGACCCGCGTGACCGGAGACCATGGAATAGACGGTACCATCAATGAGGACGCCCTGGGCCTCGACCAGGTCTGCGTGCACGCCAAGAGGTACGCGGAGGGCAACAACGTCGGCGAGGGCGACCTGCGGAACTTCGCGGGCGCGATCGACGCGGCGGGAACGTCCAAGGGCGTGTTCGTCACGACGTCCGACTTCACCCCCCCGCCGCGATGGATTACGTGAGGAGAATCCCGAAGCGCATAGTCCCGATCAACGGCGGCATGCTCGCCTCCCTGCTGGTAAGGCACAACATCGGGGTGCGGGTAACCCAGACCCACGAAGTGAAGAGCATTGACGACGACTGTTTCGATGCGGACGAGCCCTAGTGATCTCAATTCGGGCAGGGGCTCTTATGAGCCCCCCTCCCGTCAAGCGCTTTCTTCATGACGTGTCACATCGATCCGTCTCCTCTCGGGGGCGGCTTGGCGCCGCTCGGGGATTCTCTAGGCGGAACGTCGCTTTCCAGGGAGCGCCTAACACCCGACGGCGCGTCCAGGCTCCTGTCCGGTTCGGTTGGCCGTCGGCCTGTGCCGGCCCCGTGACCAGGGCGCCCCGTTCGGGCACCAGCCCGGTCGTGGCGAACCGCACCGGCGCCACCAGCAGCTTCCCGGGCAGCGCCACGATCCCGCGCCTGCCCGGACGCCCGTCGCGGGCGCTCACGTATTGCACGGACCACCCCGACAGCGCGCCGTGCGGCTGGTGGTGGAGCCAGCGCCAGGCCATCCGCGCCAGATGCCTTGGCGGCATCGGGCTGCCGGCCTTGCCGGGCCCCGGGCGTGGTCCACCGCGCCGCCCGGCCCCGGCCCGGCCATGCCGGCCAGCCGCCTCCGGTTCCGCAGGTCGCGGTACAGGAGCTCCGCTCCCGGCAGAAGCGCGTCGTTCGGGCCGATCCCCCTGAGCCGGCCCGGCACCGCCGCGTGGCGGGCGTGCGCCGGGACCGCCGCCGGCGCGGCTCCGGGCGGCGTATCCGCCTCCGCACCGCCGTCCTCGGGGCCGCCATCACCGCCCTGTTTCTTGCCACGGGTGCGCAGGCGCAGTCCAACTGCACCCGGGCGAAATGCTCCGAGACGTTCGAAACGGTCAAACCTGTCGTGGACGGCTGCGGCGAGCACGCCGCGCCCGGCCGCTTCAAGATCACCCTCTCGAGCACCGACAGCAGCATCACTCGATCCGACTTTCCGACCGTTATTTTCATCACCCCAAGCAATGAATACCGGAGCAGGGGTGCCACCACTTTCTCAGAATGGGAGTGGCGAAATGTGGATATAGCCGGGGGATGGCAGGCGCCGCCGCCAGGCGGCGCTACATTTGGCCTGTCTGCGCAGCGGTTAGGCGAGAACATCTTCGAGGTGCGGCCGACGGCCGGTGCCCATGTCTGGAGCAACCGCAATGCCAGCAATCCCCAGCAGGGGCCCGGCGAGCTGGTGGTGCATATCTTGACACCAGGCAGCTCAAGCCAGGTGACAGTCTCAGGCTCGGCCTACTTCCTGTTCATGGGCGGCAAGGGCTGCGCACGGGTCAACGAATGGGGCGAGAAGACCAGCGGCAACCAATGACCTGACCGCGGTCAGATCAACCCACCCACGGGGCGGCCAGTCGGTCACCCTTTTGTATTGTACACGCAAACATGCTGTGTGTACGGCTGCCAGCTTGGAATCATCGAAGCGGCGCACATCATTCCCCATTCCGTCGAAGGCTCGACAAATGACGTAACTAACGGCCTCGTATGCTCAGCGAATCAGCACTGATCAGGGGAGGTGGCTGTGGAAAAGTCGGGGGCGGATTCCTGTGGAAAAACCGTCCCCTTGCTCCCGCCGCCCTCCCGTCAGATGCCTCCCGCGTCCCGATGGATGCCGGGTCCGGGAACCGGACCGTCACGAGGACAGGAGCGGGAGACCATGACCACCGCAGCCGCGGGAACCGGCGTGAGCAGGCGCACCCTGAACATCCACCCGACGGGCGGGACGGCACCGCCACCAACGACACCGACGGCCTGCGCAGGGCCGCCCGCCTCCCGGGGACGGCGGCGCGGAGCGGGCCGTCATGGAGGCCACGGGGCGGATGCACCGGGGCTTCCGGGTCGTCACCGTCAACCCCCGCCAGTGCCGGGACTTCGCCAGGGCGGCCGGTGCGCCGGGGAGGACCGACAGGGCCGGCGCGGGGGTGCCCGCCGCCCCCAGCGCCGCGTTCCCGGACATGGCGGCCACGGCGCCGGCCGACGTGACCGCCGGCAGGCTCCGCGACATGCCGGGCCTGCGCGAGGCGCCCGTCGACCGGCGCACCGGGCCGAGGCGGTTCCCGCCGGGGTCGGAGAGCCCGATCCGGAAGGGCCGGTCACGGGGGTGCTGGAGGAACCGGCCGCCGCCGTCAGCGGGTATGACCGGCGGACCGGGGAGCCGGTCAGGGGCTCGCAGGGCCTGGCGGAGAGCCACCGCATCCCGGCCCCGGTGCCGGGCATCGGCCCTGTCACGGCGGCGTCCCCGGTCGCCTGGACGGGCGGGCCGGGCGCGACCGGCAGCCGCCAGGCCGCGGCGCCGGGCGGCGTGGCGCCGATCGCCCGCGACAGCGGCACCCTGAAGGGCGGGCGCCACATCGGCGGCGGACGGCGGCGGCCCGGGGATGTGCCTCGCATGGCGGCGATGGCGGCCTGCATGTCCGGCCCGGAGATGAAGGCGCTGTACGGGCGGCTCAGGGAAAGGGCAAGGCACCCGGGGCCGCCGTGACCGCGGTCATGGGCGGGCCGGGCGTGACCGCGGACGTCCTCCCGCGCGACCGGCGCATGTGGGAGGACAGGTCGGCGCCCGCCCGGCCGGGCCCGGAACGGATCAATGGCCGTTCACGGCACCGTGGCCGGACTGTACTGGCATGCCCGCACGGCACCGCCGGTGGAAAGCGGTGCGCGGAACCCGGATCCGGTGGCCCGCAGACCGAAGGAAAAGCCCGGATCCGGGCTTGAACCGAAACATGGATGCTGGCGCGGGGGTACCTGCCCAAGGGCACGGACCTGCGCAGGGTGACGGACGCGGAGGTGAGCGCCGTCCAGGACCGCTCGGACGGGCGTCCGCGCCGGGTCCTGGCCGGCCTGACGCCGGCGGAGCGTTCCTGCGGAGTGGCGCCGGGGTGTCAAAGAGCCGTCGGTCGGACGCAGGGCCATTTTCGGGTCTGAGGGCCTCTGGCGTGACGGCAGGCGGGCGCGGATGATCGCAAGCCGCTACACTTACCAGGAAAATCGCCTAACACCCTATTTCGCCCCTACCGGAATCGACCCCAATAGGGGCGGGATGGGGACTGATGGATATCCGCGACCTTACGGAATCGAAGCCCGATCACCTGCTCTTCTCGGTTGAGGAGTTGCGGATGTCTCCGGTCGAAGTGCTGCAAGCTCGCCCCGCCCGTGACGTTTTGAGATACAGGGAGAGCGAGACGAGAGGCACCGCGATACAGGGCTTTGGAAGGCTTGGAATGGTGCCCGCTCAAAATTTCACGCGCACACCGGACCTGGCGGCTTCCAGAACCGCAAGGGTCACTTCCAGAGACCATGTGGCGTCATCGGCGGTGATGCGGGGTGGCGTACGGCCGGCGATCACGTCGGCGAAATGCCCGATTTGGCGAACGAAGGCATCACCTGACTCCATCGGTATGTCCTGCGGTCGTTTGGGGCTGTGCCATGTCCCTGGCCTGCCGTTCGAGCTCCAGAGCCGCAGGTTCGGAAAGTCGAGCGCGGCCTCGGTTCCCATGAACCTCAAACAGTTCTGCCCGGAATGCGGATAGGATGGATTCTCACCGGTTGCGAACTCCCATGCCCATGGGCTGTCAGCCTGATCGGACAGGATGAACGAGCCCAGAACACCGCCCGCGAAACACATGATCACTGCAACGGCATCCTCCTTCTCCAAACCCCTGAGCTCATTACTGCTCTCCGCCTGCACCGAACGCACAGGTCCCAGGATGTAGCGCAGACAGTCGATTTCATGCACGAGGTTGGTCATTACCGGCCCACCCTGCCAGCGGCGATGCCAATCAATGTCATAGTAGGATTCATGTTTGCGCACGCACCACTGACCGGACACGGCAACAGGTTTGCCCAAGACACCGCCCCGAACCATTTCGCGAGCCCTCTCCACTTGGGGATAGTATCGGCGATGATGGCCCACCAATATATGCAGCCCAAGCTCACGGGCCACGGAGGTGACTGTCCGGGCCTCATCCAACGTGGCCGCCAACGGCTTCTCGACCAGCAGATGACATTTGCGATGAAGGGCTTCCAGAGACGGCCTGTAATGGCTGTCGGTTGGTGTCGCGACGATGACCCCTGATGGCGCAAGCGCATCCAGCATCGCCGTAACTCCCCTAAAATAGGGGACTCCCTGGTGCGCCGCGATCTCGGCGACGGATGCCTGTGGGTCGGCGATAGCGACAAGTTCGGCTTTCCCGCATCGGGCAATGGCCTGTAGGTGCCGCTGGCCAATCAGACCCGCTCCAACAAGGGCAATTCGTTCGGGCATAGGAGACTTCGCATTGATGATCGACGACATGCCCGGGAAGCGCTCTGCGCGGCTGGCATTCGATAATTCAGATGGATCGTCGCCATAATGCCTTATCAGGCGCGGAGCGCAACACCCGGTCCCTTGCCAATGACAGAACCGCGATCTGGCCTCCAGCGCGGTTTCCGGGAAACGTAGCCGACCCGCCGCGTGACCAGATGTGCGAGGAGTCTAGCGTTATCCAATTCCGGGATTGGCGCCGACATGCGGGAAGCGCGATACTTTCCCGCCCGGCCCTGACGGCTCGGGGCCTTGAGGTAATGGGCCACTCACTTGGGCGGACGATCCATTGGCCCGCAGCCAACCAACGCCTCAGCACGTTTGTGCGAAAGCATATTATCCCAGGAGCCCCAGCCCCGCCTCGGAACCGCAGGGACCGTCGGCAATACACCGTCGCGCCCGCTGTCCCGCGTTCCAAACGTCCGGGCTTGCGCGGGCCGCGAACCGATGGCACATTTCACCATGGCTCACTCAATTTCGTCATATACAGATGCCGCCCCACGGCTCGTCGCGGTCGCCGCGGGTCGTGAGCCCGCCGATCTGGTGATACGCCGCGGTGTCTGGGTCAATGTCCATACCCGCGAAATCCTCGACAGCCACGATATCGCGATTGCCGATGGCAGGTTCGCCTACTGCGGTCCCGATGCCTCGCACTGCGTCGGGACGGAGACGCGGGAAATCGATGCGGATGATATGTTCATGGTCCCGGGTCTTTGCGACGGGCATATGCATATCGAATCCGGCATGCTGACACCCGCCGAGTTCGCCCGCGCCGTAATTCCTCACGGAACCACAACGATGTTCACGGACCCGCACGAAGTCGCCAATGTGTTGGGCCTCAGGGGCGTTCGGTTGATGCATGACGAAGCTATGCTGCAGCCGATCAACATATTCACCCAAATGCCTAGCTGCGTTCCCAGCGCCCCGGGACTTGAAACCTCTGGCTGTGAAATCAACCCGGAGGATGTCGCTGAGGCAATGTCATGGCCAGGCATCGTGGGACTGGGAGAAATGATGAATTTCCCGGGCGTGATCGCAGGCGATGCCAAGTTACTGGAAGAGATGGCGGTTACACGGAATGCGGGCAAAACGGTCGGCGGGCATTATGCCTCGCCGGATCTTGGGCATGCATTTCATGCTTACGCCGCCGGTGGACCGGCGGACGACCACGAAGGCACGCGGGAGTCCGATGCCGTGGCACGCCTTCGCCAGGGTATGCGCACAATGCTAAGGCTCGGCTCGGCATGGCATGATGTCAAGGAACAGATCACTTCAGTGACCCAGATGGGGCTGGACCCCCGCGGTATCATCCTGTGCACGGATGACTGCCATTCAGGCACACTGGTTTACGAGGGCCATATGAACCGGGTCGTCCGGCACGCGATCGAATGCGGCTGTGAACCGCTGATAGCCATTCAGATGGCGACAATCAACACGGCGACGCACTTTGGGCTGGAGCGCGAACTGGGGTCCATTTCTCCGGGCCGTCGGGCGGACCTGATTCTCACGTCAGACCTAAGCAGCCTTCCCATACACCGCGTTATCGCCAACGGCATAAGCGTGGCGCTGGATGGTAAGATCCAGGTTCACTGTCCACATCTCGACTGGCCAGCTGACACCCGCAGCACCGTTCATCTCGGCAAATCCCTCGAGGCGAGGGACTTCGTCATCCATGCGCCGACCCGGTCGGGCACGATATCGGTAAAGGTCATCGGTGTCGTGGAAAACCAGGCGCCAACCAAGTCACTTTCCGTGGATCTCCGTGTTTGTGACAGTGTGGTGGAAGGCGACGCGGAAAGCGACATCTGCCAGATCGCGCTGGTTGAACGACACCGGGCCACCGGCGGAGTCACGAACGGCTTCGTATCGGGATTCGGATATGAGGGGAGGATGGCGATCGCCTCAACCGTCGCCCATGACAGCCATCACATGATCGTCGTCGGCACCTCGCGCGATGACATGGCGCGTTCGGCGAACAGGCTGGGTGAGGTCGGGGGGGGCGTCACGGTCTGGCGCGACGGAAGGGAACTCGCGTTGCTGGAACTGCCCATTGCGGGTCTGATGTCCGACGATCCCGCGCCCACAGTGGCCGCGAAAGCCGAACGGATAGCCAAGGCGATGAGCACGTGTGGCTGTAGGCTTAACAATGCCTTCATGCAGCATTCGCTGCTTGCATTGGTTGTGATTCCCGAACTCCGCATTTCCGACATGGGTCTTGTCGACGTCACGAAATTCGGGGTCACCGATGTGCTCGTGCCAGCGCAATGAACGTCTCACCGCGCAGACTGTCGATATCGACCCCGGATATTCCACCGCCGGAACGTTTCTCAGACGCAACCCGCGCGGTCGACCGGTTGACCGAAATATATGAGATCGGTACCGAATACCTGTGGGAGCGGTTCCGGGAAAACGCCGGCAGATGCTGCCCGCGAGAGCGTTTCCGCGCATTCTATCCGGAAATCCGCTTTGTCACGACCAGCTTCGCCCACATCGATAGCCGCCTTAGCTTCGGTCATGTCACCCAACCGGGAACTTATGCCACGACGGTCACGCGCCCCGTGCTTTTCCGGAACTATCTGATCCAGCAGATAGGTCTGCTGATCGAGAATCACCGGGTACCGGTTTCCATAGGTGCCTCCAAAACACCGATACCGCTACACTTCGCTATGGGATCCGGAACCGACATTTCAGTCCCACAGGATGGGGACATGCAGTTTGCGCTGCGTGATGTATTCGATGTTCCGGATCTTTCGACCACAAACGACGACATCGTGAACGGTTGCGGGTTTCCCTACGGCGATGGCACGGCTCCACTCGCGCCGTTCACCGCGCAGCGTGTCGACTATTCCCTGGCACGGCTGAACCATTACACGGCGACCGATCCCGAGCATTTCCAGAATTTCGTGCTATTCACGAACTACCAGTTCTATGTCGAGGTTTTCGAGGACTTCGCCCGTGGCGCTCTCGCCGACGCCAACAGTGGTTACACAGGTTTTGTCGGTCCGGGGAATGTTGAGATCAGCGGCGCGGGTGAGCCGTTTCCCGCAACCGAGAAAATGCCGCAGATGCCCGCCTACCACCTGAAACGGCCGCAAGGCGCGGGAATAACGCTGGTAAACATCGGGGTTGGCCCTTCAAACGCCAAAACAGCCACCGACCATATCGCGGTCCTGCGTCCGCACGCCTGGCTTATGGTGGGGCACTGCGCCGGGTTGAGGAATTCACAGAGGCTAGGCGATTTCGTCCTTGCCCATGCATATCTGCGTGAGGATCACGTTCTGGACGACGATCTTCCCGTATGGGTATCCATCCCACCGTTGGCCGAAATCCAGATCGCGCTTGAAAAAGGTGTGGCTGAGGTCACCCGACTTGAGGGCTTCGAACTCAAACGTGTCATGCGCACGGGAACCGTCGCGACCATAGACAACCGGAATTGGGAGCTTCGCGACCAATCCGGGCCCGTTCAGCGCCTGTCGCAGTCACGGGCCATCGCGCTCGATATGGAGTCCGCCACCGTTGCCGCGAATGGATTCCGGTTCCGGGTGCCCTACGGAACGCTGCTCTGCGTCAGCGACAAGCCGCTTCATGGCGAGTTGAAGCTACCCGGTATGGCAAGCGATTTCTACCGGACCCAGGTCGCCAATCATCTACGGATTGGAATCCTGGCGATGGAGCGCCTGCGCGAAACGCCACTTGAGCGTATCCATTCGCGGAAACTGCGTAGCTTCGAGGAAACAGCGTTCCTGTAGGACTGCGGAATCCCATTTCCGGCCATCGGCATCGCAGCCATATCATATCGTATATTCCCTGACACGACCCGGTCAGGGCGGGACAGCGTCAAACGGCTCCGGAGCGGATGCCCGAAAGCTGGGCGCCCGGGGATAGACCTTGGCCTTATCCATCCATAGTGCACATGCGCGGAGCCGACGGGCATGTTCGCCGCGACCTTTCACCTAGCAGGCGACGCCTGGTGTAGCACCAGCGTAGAAGTGACGGTTCCGCCTGGCCGTCCGGTCCGGTCATGCCGTGCCGGTCGCCATCAGGCAACCGGCGGGCCATTCGAACGCGGCGCCAGACCGCCCCGGTCCGCCCATCGGAACGGAGCGGGCAATGGCACGGGAAACGGGGACCCCCGGCGGGGGGCGCGGGATCCATCGGATCCGCCTTTCGGAGGGGAAGAGGGCGGAACCGCGGGCGCTGGCGGGCAGCGGGGCGGCGGCGGACAGGCGAAAGCACGCGCGGATCCCGCTGCCGGGCGGCGGGGAACGGGACGACGGGGGCCGCGCGGATTCCGGCCTCGCGCCGGTCCCGGGGATCGGCGTGCCGGCCGCCGGAACCGCGATAATTGTGCAAGGTGCTCAACAGTAACTATTGCATATAGTTATTGTTTGTGGCATATCTTCTGGAATAGGGAGATCCATCATGACAAAATACCAGCCGCTCGAGAAGCTCCTGTCCCGCAGGAGCGTAAGCCACATCCCAATGACTTTTGCCGACATCGAGGCTGTTATAGCGGACCGCCTTCCGGCTTCCGCGCGGAAACACCGCGCGTGGTGGTCAAACAATCCGTCCAATAGCGTCATCACCTACGCCTGGCTCGCCGCTGGCTACAGGACTTCCCGGGTTGATCTCGAAGCGGAGAGCCTCGTGTTCGTACGCGACCGCGCCGACATCGAAAAAAGCTACCCGGCGCGTCGTCACCCTGTATTCGGCTGCATGAAGGGGATCGGAAGCCTGGAGGATGGCGTTGACCTAACCGAGCCTTCGGATTCGGGGTGGGGCGGGTCTCCCGATGCGGTTTCCCGATGAGCGACTATCTACTCGATACCTGCGCTTTGCTTTGGCTGGCATGGAATAATTCGCTGTCGGATGGTGCGATAGCTGCGCTGGACACCGCCGCACAGCGTCATCGTCCAGTCCACGTCTCACTCATAACGGCCTGGGAACTTGGTCACCTTGTATCAAAAAACAGGTTACGTTTGCCCATATCCCCAGTGCGCTGGTTTCGACAGGCCGTCGAAGGAGGTGGACTGACCGATGCGGAGCTCACAGCTGAAATACTGGCCGATAGTTGCTTTCTGCCCGGCTCGCCGCCAAGCGACCCTGCTGACCGGATGATCATTTCCACAGCCAGGCATCTGGATCTCACCATCATCACACGCGACCGTCTCATCCTTGCCTACTCCGGAGAGGGTCATGTGCGGTCCCTGATGTGTTGAAAGGGCGACGCGCAGGGGTCAGCATGGCCCGCCATATAGGCCATCCGGATCACCGATACAGATATGAAGTGTTGCAAGGGCGGTCCTGCCCGGCTTGGGTGCCCCGGTCCCGCCGCCTGAGGGGGTTCCGGAGACGGCCGAGAACGGCCCTCAGCTCCGTGCGCCGGTCGACGGTGCCTCCCGAAGCACCAGCATGTCGCGGAGCCTGTCGACGGTCACATCGGCCGGTGCCGTGGCCGCCATGTCCGGGAACGCGGCCCCGAATGCGGCCAGCACCCTCGCACCGGCCCTGTCGGTCCTCCCCGGCGCACCGCTGGCCCTGGCGAAGTCCCGGGACTGGCGGGGGTTGACGGTGACGACCCGGAAGCCCCGGTCGTGCAGCGACCGCGCCACGCCCCGGTGCATCCGCCCCGTGGCCTCCATGACGACCCGCTCGGCGCCGCCGTCCCTGAGGAGGCGGGCGACCCCGCGGCACCCGTCCGTGTCGTTCGTGGCGGTGTCGTCCCGCCCGTCGGGTGGATGTTCAGGGTGTGCCTGCTCACGCCGGTTCCCGCGCCTGTGGTGGTCATGGTCTCCCGCTCCCGTACCCGTGACGGTCCGGTTCCCGGACCCGGCATCCATCGGGAGGGCGGCGGGAGCAAGGGGCGGCTTTTCCATAGGAATCCGCCTTCCATTTTTCCACAGCCATCTCCCTTGATCAGTGCTGATTCGCTGAGCACACGAGGCGGATTTGAGATTCACGCATAGGTGTGGGCTGTTGCAAGCTTCCGGCCAGGGCGCCGCCAGCGGAAAGCTGATCGCATCGAAAATGTTGGCGACACCTCCGCGTCATCGGTGAGCGTGTCCAGAGGCAACCATTGTCTTTTACGTAGCCTGAAAACCTCGTATGCTCCAAGGCCGTGTGGTATGCCGGTACCCTGTCCGGGCGGAGCCTGCCCGCGATGACGCAGTTATCACTACGAGGACCTCGCGCACGGCCCGACATGCTGCTCTCCGGCGAGAGGCTGCCTATCGACGTGGTCCGAATGATCGCCTGCCGTGGCGGGACCGGGATGATGCCGTCCGTCGCCGAGGCCCAGGGCGTCAGGCGGTGCCACCTCGCCGAACTGTTCCGGTCGGATACTGACATCATCCCCGAACCGGAGAACGGCGTCCTGAGGGTGTGCGTCCCCGGCACCGTGAGCGAAGCTGGCGCCGCAGCCATTGCCGGGCTGCCCGGGGAGCTCAACCGGATCCGAACGGTCTTCCCCGGAACCGGCCTGCGCATGGTCTAAGAACTGCCGGGGGTCGCGCGGACCACCGGGCAGGAGGCATCACGTTCTGGTAGGAAACCGGCTCTGAGGTCAGGACGTCTGAAATTTTTCGAGGCATTTGGAATTGCATATCACCCAATGATTCACTTAGGTTTGGTTTCGATCAGATATTTCCCACATAGAGAGGAGACTATAAATGGCCAAACCTATGACAAAATCTCAGCTTGTAGCCGCCCTAGCCGAAGAAATGGGATCAGACAAGAAAACCGCGAACACGGCGCTTGATGGGTTCATCAACATAATCACCCGAGAAGTGTCCGCGGGTGGTGCCGTTACCCTTCCAGGTGTCGGAAAGATTCAATGCCGCGAACGTCCGAGGCGTATGGTCCGCAATCCATCGACGGGTGAACAGTTCTGGAAAGAGGCCGACAAGGCGGTCAAATTCACCATCGCCAAAGCTCTCAGAGACAGCGTGAACGGTTAAGCCCGAGATTTTTGGTCTCAGGACGGAGCCGCCTTTTGGCGGCTCTTCTTCACCAAGGTTGATATGACCCTACGTTACTGTCTGGGCGGTCATCATACTGAATTGAATACTGACGCCGATCACGCCCGTTTAGACGGATTCCGGTCACCGCGACCTCAAAAAATGGGGGTCCAGATGGTCGCGGGCTCCCGCAGCCACTCCAGAGAGATCCCCGGAAAAGGAAGTTTTCAAGGCTATCGTAATCTCCTCAAGCATCGATCTTTACAACGTTGCAGCTCCCCGGCCGCTGAGCCCTAAATATGGGCCGCCGCTCGCTTGCTTGCCGCATCGCCACCCATGACGTTTCGCATCACCATGTCATTGCCGGTCACGACGGGCCCGACCTACTCCCTCAGCGTGTAGCTCCCGGTAGGTGTTTCAATGACGTCGATTTGAATTTGCGGTGCGATATCACGCTCGAACTCACCCGACGATTCGGTCAGTGATAAGTGCCATGGAATTTGTATTCGCATACGGTGCCGGGCTCCTGACATTGATCAATCCCTGCGTGCTTCCGATCCTGCCAATCGTGCTTGGCGCTTCCCTGCAGGCAGACAAACATGGCCCTCTGGCTCTGGTCACGGGAATGAGTGTGTCATTCGTGATCCTCGGTCTTGGCGTGACGGTGCTGGGCCAGTCCCTGGGTCTGGCACCGGAAACCGTTTCTGACGCCGGATCGGTCCTGATGATCTTGTGCGGCCTGGTTTTGGTGACCCCGAGGCTCTCCTCCGGTTTCGCGACCGTCACCGTCGGCATATCCAACCGCGCGAACGCTGGACTGGATGCGCTCGACCGCTTCGGCACCCCGAGCCAGTTTCTCGTTGGGCTCCTTCTGGGTGCGGTCTGGAGTCCGTGCATCGGTCCCACACTTGGCGGCGCGATTTCGCTTGCCAGCAAAGGTGAGCGGATCGCGTACTCCGGCCTGATTATGGGCGCTTTCGCACTGGGCGTCTCCACCATCATGGTCGCACTTGGCTACGGTACCCGCTCGGCGGTCCAACGGCGACAGGCATGGCTGCGCCACATCTCCGCTGGAGTCCGTCCAATTCTCGGCTTGGCGTTCATCGCTGTCGGCACGGCAATCCTGCTCCGCGCCCACCACATACTTGAGTTCCATGCCGTAAGAATTCTACCTTCCTGGTTGATCGAACTCTCGGTCTCACTCTGACGAAAGGATACCGAAATGTACCGCCGTGACTTTCTTCTGGTTTCCGTAGCGGCCGTTGCTGCGACACCGGCGATAGCCGAAAAGGTCGATTACGCGCCCGGGCTCGTCAACCGGGAGCTCGCTGCGGGAGAAACCTTATTCCTGGATTTCAAGGCCGCTTGGTGTTCGACGTGTGCCATACAGGAACGCGTGATCGATACACTGCGCTCCAGCAACCCGGACTACGACCGCCATATCCTATTCGTTGACATCGATTGGGACCGCTACCGGAAGGCTCCGCTGACACGTTCGCTCGCCATTCCGCGCCGCTCAACTCTCGTCGTGTTGAAAGGCGATATGGAACTCGGGCGCGTCGTTGCCGCCACGTCCGAGTCCGTGATCCGAGAGCTTATGAACTTGGCGTTATCCGCCGCGATCTCCTGAGACGCTATCGCCGTGTTATCCAGGAGAAGATCAGCCTGTCCCGCCGCCGCCGATCTCACCGATCTGCCCGCGGCAAAGCAGCAATTGGTCGAGCATGACGCATGCCATCATCGCCTCCCCAACGGGAACGGCCCGAATCCCCACGCATGGATCATGCCGCCCTTTGGTCGTGATAACCGTCTCATTACCCGATTGTGTGATCGTCCCGCGCGGCCTGAGGATCGATGATGTCGGCTTAACCGCGAACCGGACAACGATATCCTGACCCGTCGAGATGCCGCCGAGAATGCCGCCCGCGTGGTTTGACGAGAACAAAGGTCCGTCCGGACCCATCGAAATCTCATCCGCGTTGTCCTCACCGGTCAGTTCCGACGCCGCCATGCCGTCGCCTATCTCGACACCTTTCACCGCATTTATCGACATCATTGCCGCCGCGAGCTCCGTGTCGAGCTTCGCGTATATCGGTGCGCCAAGACCGGCGGGAAAACCGCTCCCGACGATCTCGATGATGGCACCTGTGGAATTGCCCGCCTTGCGAAGTCCATCCAGATAGGCGGACCATCTATCCGCCGCGACCGCGTCTGGCGTCCAGAATGGATTGCGCTCGATCTCGCTCCGGTTGAACCGCCGCCGGTCAATCGCGTGCGGTCCCATCCGGACCATGTAACCCGTGATCGAGGCTCCGGGAACCAATGATCTTATCACCTCGCGTGCCACACCACCAGCGGCGACACGCGCAGCGGTTTCCCGCGCTGAGGAACGTCCGCCTCCACGATAGTCCCGGATACCGTATTTCTGCCAGTAGGTAATATCAGCGTGGCCCGGACGGAATTTTTCCGCGATCTCCGAGTAATCTCTGGAACGCTGGTCCATGTTTTTGATCAAAAGCTGGATAGGCGTTCCCGTGGTCTGGCCCTCGAATACGCCTGACAGGATCTCCACCCTATCGGGCTCCCGCCGCTGGGTCGTGTATCGGCTCTGGCCGGGCCGCCGCCGATCAAGCCAATGCTGGATCATCTCCGGTTCGAGCGGAACCCGCGGCGGACACCCATCCAACATCGCGCCAAGCGCCGGTCCGTGGCTCTCTCCCCAGGTCGCCACCCGAAACAGATGGCCGAATTGATTGAAGCTCATCGTCTCGCCTCCGTCTTGTGATCTAACTGATCCAATCCCGATTCGAAAACACGGATTCCGGGATCGAGACGAATCCGGCCCGTCCCTTTCCGTCGTATGATAGCGGCGCGATATCAATTCCGGTTCAGCCGCTCCGGCGTTGCCGGAGAGTGATTCCCTCAGGAAACGGCCCCTGTCGAAGTTCCTCGCCCGCACCCGTTGCCCTCGGCTAGCGATACCGCGTTGTCGCTGCCGACCGGATCCCGGGATGCGCCGTGACGGTCAACCAGTCCCGTGCGGCGCGTCGTCACTTCGGCGGCAGACGCACCGCGCCATCCAGTCGGATGTTTGTTCCGTTAAGATATTGATTTCCAACGATATCCCGGGCCAGACGGGCGAATTCCTCCGGGGTGCCAAGACGCTGCGGGAAGGGCACGCTCTCGGCGATGCTAATGGCAACCGAAGCGGGAAGTTCCTCCATCATGGGAGTGTGGAACAGTCCGGGAGAAATCGTGACGACACGGATTCCGAACTTCGCGAATTCACGGGCGGCCGGCAGGCATATGGAAGCGACCGCACCTTTGGAGGCCGCATACGCGGTCTGACCGAGCTGGCCGTCCTCCGCCGCCACCGAGGCGGTGTTGATGATCACTCCGCGCTCTCCGGAAGAACCGCATGGTTCCAGATCCATCATCGCGCGGGCGGCGTAACCCATCACCGTATATGTCCCGATCAGGTTGACGCGCAGCGTACGCTCGAAGATCTCAAGCGACAGAACACCTCCGGGACCCACGATTCTGGCGGCAGCCGCAATACCGGCGCAGTTAACCACTACCCGGGGAGCGCCTCGGTTCCGTCCTGCAGTGGCGAAGGCTTCCATGACTGCGGTGCCATTCGCCACGTCCGCGACCACTGCGGTTCCCCCACAGGCACCGGCGACCTCCTCCGCCTTCGAACGGGAGAGATCCAGCACCGACACATACGCCCCGGCGGACGCGAAACACATCGCTGTCGCCGCCCCGAGACCGCTTCCCGCACCCGTCACCAAAGCGTGGCAGCCGTTCAGATCCAATGCTTTTCCCCCGAGTGCCGCAAAAGGGTCCAGGCGACCCCAGCCGCTTTCCCGCTAACATCGGCCGTGGGGCAGCGCAACTACAGGGAACGGGATATCAAAACGTCAGTCGCTCTCCTAATGCTCAGAAAAGCGACGATGACCCGGGGATGTGGCTGTGGAAAGCCGGGGCGGGTATGGTACGGGGGGAAACAAACCGGAAACCGCGATTCCAGCTGGAGAGGCCCGGACCTGTCCGCAGCACATTGCCGCCAGAAGAGCCTAACGGAAACCACTTCCCGAACCAACTGCGGCCTTCACTCGACGATGACTTGAAATTCGATACCAAATGGGAGAGATATGTCGGGTGGAAAGAGATCGCCACCGATGGAACCGATACCTTCCGACCTTATCCAGACGATAACCGGATTTGACCTTTGGCACCTGAACCTGCCGGTGGTTTCCCGTCGGGACCATGGCATCGGTTCGATCGAGAATGCTATCGAGACCATAGCGCTGCGCCTCACCGCCGAATGCGGAGCCGAGGGATGGGGCGAGGCTTCGCCCTGGTCGGTCTTCACGGGAACGCCCGAGGCGAGCTGCGCTGCCCTCCACCGCTACCTGAAGCCAATTACGGTTGGGCGAAGGGTCAGTGACTCGGCATCAATCATGGCCGACGCGCGCCGAACGGTCGCCCACTGTACCGAAGCCAAGGCAGCTCTGGAGTCGGCGCTCCTCGATCTGCAGGGGCGGATCATCGGAGTTCCGGTCTACACCCTGCTCGGCGGTAGGGCGCATATGTCGGTACCGCTGTCCGTCAGCATCGCCAACCCCGACTTCGACGCGGATATCGATCTGATGCGGCGTCTCCGCGACGATGGCGTCCGCATCATAAAGCTCAAGACCGGTTTCGCCGACCACGCCTTCGACGTCAGGCGGCTGGAGCGGATCGCTTCGGATTTTCCGGAATTCGAGGTCCGTGTGGACTTCAATCAGGGACTCGAGCCATTCGAGGCCATCGGCCGGACCCGGAGTATCGCCGAGTTCGCTCCCACCTTCATCGAACAGCCGGTTCGGGCGGACCGGTTCCGCCTCATGGCGGATATCCGCGCCGCCATCGACTTGCCGCTACTGGCCGACGAAAGTGTCTTCGGCCCCGAGGATATGGTTCGTGCGGTTACGGAGGGAATCTGCGACGGTGTTTCGGTCAAGGTCATGAAATCGGGAGGGCCTACGCGCGCCCAGACAGTGGCCCGCATGGCCGCCGCCGCCGGGATGTGCGCCTACGGCGGCGATATGTTCGAGTCAGGACTTGGACATCTTGCCGGTATCCATATGCTCGCGGCAACACCGGAGATCTCCCTGGGATGCGAATTCTACCATGCGTGCTACCATCTCGTGGAGGACATTCTTGAGGAGCCTTTCCCGATCAGTGAGGGAAAGGTTATCGTTCCAGAAGGGCCCGGACTGGGAATTCGGCCTGATCTTGACAGGATCAGGCACTATGCGAGGCGTGCATGACCATGTCCGTGGTGGTCATCGGGACTGGGATCGTCGGGGTCTCCACGGCGTTGTGGCTGGTCCGCGATGGCCACAGCGTGACCCTTATCGACCGATCGGGGCCCGGCGCGGGAGCGAGTTTCGGCAATGGTGGCGTGCTCGCCTGCTGCTCCATCGTGCCCGTCACCGTGCCGGGGCTGATCCGCAAGGCCCCGCAGATGCTGATGAGCCCTGATCAACCGCTCTTCCTCAAGTGGGCCTACCTGCCGCGGATGGTTCCCTGGCTGTCAAGATATCTCAGCCACGCGAACGAAAGGGACGTGCGCCGAATCGCCGCCGCTCTAATTCCAATCGTCAGAGACAGCCTCGCGGAACATCAGGCACTCGCGGGTGGCACCCGTGCCGAGCGCTGGATCGTTCCTTCCGACTATCTGTTCATCTATGAAAGCCGCCCCCACTTCGAGCGGGACGCGTTCGGCTGGTCCGTCCGGCGCGACGCCGGTTTCGAATGGGAAGAACTGGACGGCGAGGATCTGCATGCCTACGACCCTTCATTCTCGCGGCACCTGGAATTCGCCGTCCGGCTGGAAAATCACGGTCGGATCTCTGACCCGGCGCAATACGTGAAGGATCTTGCCACTGAGGCGCAGGCTGGTGGCGCACGCATACTGAAAGCCGATGCGGAGGCGGTCATGCACGTGGACGGTGCGGTGACCGGTGTCAGGGCGTCCGGCCAGATCATCCCGTGCGATTCCATGGTGCTTGCCACCGGTGCCTGGTCGACGCCGCTCGGCAGGCAGCTAGGTATGAGGATTCCGGTCGAATCGGAGCGGGGCTACCACATTGATTTCTGGTCGCCGTCGGTGACCCCGAGATCCCCGGTGATGATCGCGGGCGGCAAATTCGTCATCACGCCTATGGAGGGACGCCTGCGCACCGCGGGGACCCTTGAGTTCGGAGGTCTCGACGCCCCTCCGTCTCGTGAGCCGTTCGGTTTGCTTGAGCGCGGCCTTGCCGCCGCCATTCCGGGACTCAGCTGGTCGGAGAGGACGGAATGGATGGGTCACCGCCCGGCGATCACCGATTCGATTCCGGTGATCGGGGAGATTCCCGGGATAAAGGGCGCGTTCGCGGGCCTCGGTCACCATCATGTCGGATTGACCGGAGGACCGAAGACCGGTCGTCTGCTCGCACAAATGATTGCCGGCAGAAAACCGAACATTGACCTCACCCCCTATTCTCCTGCACGCTTCACGAAGCGGTTCGGGTGATTCTGGCCCGCGAAACATAAACGCGAGAGGAGAAATCATGAGCAATCTGGCAAAAATCATCGCTACCGCGTCGATCACGGCGGTCGCCGCGACCGCGCAGGCCAGCGAGAAATGGGATATGCCGATGGCCTATTCCGGCTCGAACTTCCATTCGGTCACCGGCGCTGAGTTCGCGAAATGCGTGACCACCGGTACCGGCGGTGACATCGAGATAGTGACACATCCTTCCGGCTCCCTGTTTCCGGGAGCCCAGATCAAGCGTGCCATCCAGACCGGACAGGTTCCGATCGGCGAACGGCTTCTTTCCGGACACCAGAACGAGAACGCTCTGTTTGGACTGGACTCGGTGCCGTTTCTCGCGACGTCATTCGACGACGCCGAAAAACTCTGGCAGGTCGCCAGACCTTCGCTTGAGAAACTGCTCGCCAGCCAGAATCTGACGTTGCTCTACTCAGTGCCTTGGCCTCCACAGGGGTTGTATTTCCGCGATGAGGTCAAATCGGTCGCCGATATGGACGGCGTCAAGTTCCGTTCCTACAACAACGCCACGTCAAGGCTTGCCGAACTCACCGGAATGCTGCCCGTGACCATCGAGGCCGCCGAGATCAGCCAGGCTTTCGCGACCGGGGTGGCCGACGCCATGGTGTCGTCAGGATCGACAGGCTATGACCGTAAGGTATGGGAATCCCTCAACTACTTCTATGAGGTCGACGCTTGGCTGCCGCGTAACTACGTTATGGTCAACTCGGATACCTGGGCCAACGTGTCCGATGCCAACAAAAACGTGGTCCAGGGCTGCGCCGGTCTTGCCGAGTACGCGGGTAACTGGCGCGCCAAGGAATACACTGGCTTCACCCTCCAGGGACTGCGGGACGGCGGAATGACCGTAGAGCGGGCCAATCCGACCATGACGGAGGAACTGAAGCAGATAGGCGAGGTCATGACGGCCGAGTGGCTGGAAGCAGCGGGCACCGAAGGTCGGGCCATCGTTGATGCGTTCAAGGAGATGCAGTGAAACGGGGCTGGAACGTATCCTGATCGGCCCTCCGTCACAACAATGACATCACCGCCCCGGTTCCCTCCGGGGCGGGCAAAGCCGCTTATTCAGGGAGGCAGCCATGCCCCGGCCCCTCAAAGCGTTTCGCTCCTTTCTGGATTTTCTGTATGCTGTCGCGGGCGTGCTCGCCGCAATGTGTCTGGTCGCGATTCTGACGCTCATTGTCCTGCAGATGCTGGCGCGCTGGACAGGAGAGGTCTTCCCCGGAGCGCCCGACTACGCGGGCTACTGCATGGCCGCCGCATCATTCCTTGCCTTCGCCAACGCGCTGAACCGCGGTAACCATATCCGCGTTTCGATTCTTCTGAACGCGGTGGGGGCGGGCATTCGACGCGCGATCGAGACATGGTGTTTCGCCATCGGCTCCGTGGTGGCGTGGTATTTTGTCTACTATGCACAGAAATTCGTTCATTTCTCTTGGAAAATCAATGAAATAAGTCAAGGCCAGGACAAGACGGCGCTATGGATACCGCAGTCGTTGATGCTGGTCGGGGCCGTGCTCCTCGCCGTGGCCCTGACCGATCACCTGATCCACCTGATCGTCACCGGCAGGCACCGGATCAGGCGTGACCAGGTTGACCGGAGTTTCGGGGAGCAGTCTTGATGGAAGATTTCTCGATCATTTTCCTCTTCCTGTTCGTTCTCTTCCTGCTTCTCGGGACCGGTGTCTGGGTAGGTCTCGCGCTGATGGGTGTCGCATGGGTTGGCATGGAGCTGTTCACCAACCGCCCTGTCGGTGACGTGATGCTGACAACGATCTGGTCGGCCTCCTCGTCATGGACCCTGACCGCGCTTCCGCTGTTCATCTGGATGGGTGAGATCCTCTACCGCACGAGGCTTTCCGAGGATATGTTCAAGGGTCTTTCGCCCTGGATGGCCGGACTGCCGGGTGGCCTGGTGCATACCAACATCGTCGGATGCACTGTCTTTGCCGCGGTCTCCGGGTCAAGCGCGGCGACGCTGACCACGGTCGGCAAGATGTCGATTCCGGAACTCCGGAAACGGGAATATCCGGAGAACATGATCATCGGCACGCTCGCCGGTGCCGCGACGCTCGGACTGATGATACCGCCATCGCTTACGCTTATCGTCTACGGTGTGACCATCAACGAATCGATCTCGAAACTGTTTTTTGCGGGCATCCTTCCTGGCCTGGTTCTCGCGGCGATGTTCATGGCTTATGTGGCCATCACAAGCCGGATATCCACGAACTGGAATCCCCGCCCCGAATCGCCGATGCGTTTCAGCGAACGTCTCGCCAACTCGCGTTTTCTGCTGCCCGTGATCGCGCTGATCCTGGTGGTGATCGGCTCGATGTACCTGGGCTACGCGACCGCCACCGAGGCGGCGGCCTTCGGAGTGGTCGGTGGATTGATTCTTGCCGCATCCCAGGGATCGCTGAATTGGAGGACCTTCTCCGAATCGTTGATGGGGGCGACGCGCACATCGGCAATGATAGCGTTGATTCTTGCGGGCGCTGCGTTCCTTTCCCTGTCGATGGGATTCACGGGTCTGCCGCGCGGGCTCGCGGACCTGATCGCGCAGCTGGAGCTCTCACGTTTCCAGCTGCTCATGGTTCTTCTGGTGTTCTATATCATTCTCGGAATGTTCCTTGATGGAATCTCTTCGGTCGTGCTTACGATGGCGGTGGTGGAGCCCATGGTGCGCGAGGCGGGAATTGACCTGATCTGGTTCGGAATCTTCATCGTCGTGGTCGTCGAAATGGCGCAGATCACCCCGCCGATCGGCTTTAACCTGTTCGTGCTTCAGGGCATGACAAGCCATGAGATGGGTTTCATCGCACGCGCCGCGTTTCCGATGTTCCTGATCATGGTGTTGATGGTTTTCCTTCTGATTGCCTTTCCAGAGATCGCAACCTGGCTCCCGGACAACCTGCGAAAGGGACCCGGCGGATGAGGGCGGTCGATATTTCCGGGTCTCACCACGGATATATGCGCTACGGTCCGGTTCGGGCCTGAATGTACGTTCTGCGGCTCGCGGCGCATTATGGGCGGGTCCTGCTTGTCGTCGGACTTGTGGCCGGTTTCGCCCTGCCGGAACTCGCCGCTGAGCTAAAGCCGTTGCTGCCCGCGATTGTCGTGTTCCTGGTATTTATCGGCGCGATGCGTATTGGGGCTGACGCCATTCTCGGAAGCCTCCGGGACGCCCGGCAGGATCTCGTCCAGGTTCTTGCCCTGCAGTTGGCCGTTCCATGCGTTCTGGCGTTGGGACTGGTGGCTGCCGGTCTGCACGGGAGCGCGGCGGGCGCGGCACTGGTGCTGGCGATGGCGGCGCCATCGATTTCCGGCAGTCCGGCTTTCACGGTGATGCTGGGCCACGACCCGGCACCCGCGATGAGGCTCCTGGTTATCGGAACCGCACTGCTGCCGTTGACGGTGATCCCGGTGTTCTCGCTACTACCGACTCTAGGCGCACCGAGCGATGTGGTTGACGCGGCCCTGCGCCTGATTCTCGCGATCGCTGTCGCGGTGGGAACCGCCTTCGCCGTCCGCCAATGGCTCTTTCCCGACCCGCGGCCCGAGACGGTCCATGCGCTTGACGGCCTCGCCGCGCTGACCCTCGCCGTGATCGTGATTGGCCTTATGGCCGCTGCCGGACCGATGCTCCGCGATGATCCCATGGCGCTGGTCGGCTGGCTGTCCCTTGCGTTCCTGGCAAGTTTCGGTATGCAGGCCGCCGCCCGCGCGCTTGGCGCCGAGGTCGCCATCTCGGTCGTTGCCGGTAACCGCAACATCGCCCTTTTCCTGGTCGCGCTTCCCGCCGGGGCGACCGACCCACTTCTCACCTTTATCGGATGCTATCAGGTGCCGATGTATCTCACGCCGATCCTGATGCGACGATACTATGGCCGAAGCTGAGCGATGGCCCAGGATCCGTGACATTGGGCTGACCGGGAAACTGGTAAGCTTCGGTGACACATTGTCCGACTCCGCCAACAGGGCCGCGCTGGGTTTTCGGGCGGCTGTGGAAGCCGAGCGATGGGACGGGATCGAGGAGACCGCTACAACGCTCGTCTCAGTTTATCTGCGTTACGATCCCTGTCGGCTCAGCGATGACGCGCTTGATGAAAAGCTTGCGGCCCTTCTGGACGGAAAGGACTGGTGCGCCACGCCTTTTCCGCATGGCAGAACGCATTGGCTTATCCCCGTTGTCATCGGCGGCCCGAGCGGCCCGCAGTTCGTCGAGGCGGCGCGCTGTGCGGGTATCGACGTCACCCAGGCGCGGCGGGACATAACGGAGACCCGTCTGCGCGTGCTGACCGTGGGCTTCGCTCCGGGCCAGCCATATATGGGCGAATTGCCCGAACGCTGGAACATACCGCGCATGACGCGGCTGAACCCACAGGTTCCCGGCGGCTCGCTTGTGGTATCCATACGCCAGCTCATCATATTCTCCCGTTCGGCGCCGACTGGCTGGCGACACATCGGACAGACGGCTTTTGACTGCTTCCGTCCGGAATCGGAGCCGTCCTTTCCGCTGTCCTCGGGCGACGAGGTAACCTTTCATGAAGTCTCCGGCGAGGAGCTGGATTACATCCGCGCGACCGATCTCTCCGGCAATGGCGGCGCGACGCGTGAGAAAATGGAATGATCCGGGCCTTGCATATTTTGCGATGCGGGCCTGGCGTTACCGTCCAGGATGCGGGACATGTGGGGCGGCTTAACGATGGCCTATCGGAGGGTGGCGCTGCGGACCGGCTCGCGCTCGGCGAGGGCGCGGCACTTCTTGGACAGTCCGTGGCGGCGGCGGCTCTCGAACTCGCGGGAACGGACGCGACGCTGCGGGCTACCGCTGACATCCGCATCGCCCTGACCGGCGCCCCCGCGCAGGCCCGAATCGACGGCAAACCCATAACCTTCAACACCTCCCATTTGCTCAGAAGCGGCCAAACCCTCGTTATTGGCTATGCGGTTCGCGGCAACTACAGCTATCTCCATGTGGGCGGCGGTTTTGACACGCCTCCATTTCTGGGGTCCCGCTCCACCCATCTTGCCGCCCGCGTAGGTGGGCCGGTCAGGCCCGACTCGCTTCTACCCGTCGCCGGGGATCCCGGGGACCGGATCGGTCTGGCGCTCGATGTCCGCGAGCGATACGGCGGTGGTGTCCTGCGCATCGTCCCCGGCTTCCAGACCGAACAGTTCGATGTGGAGATGCTCGCGCGACTGGGGGAGACAAGGTTCACGCGGCATCCGCATGGCAATCGGATGGGCGTGAAACTGGCTTTTGAGGGAGCGCCCCTCAACGCGAGGCGGCAGCTCGACAGGCTATCCGAATCGGTTGTGCCAGGTGATGTCCAGATCGTCGGTGAAGGCGAGCCGTTCGTGCTGCTCGGTGAATGCCAGACCACCGGGGGCTACCCCCGTATCGGGACGGTGATTCCACCTGACATCACGTTGATCGCCCAGGCCCGCCCAGGAGATCCCATACAGTTTCGCTTCGTTGACCGCGCCGAGGCGATGATTGCCTACAGAGATTACCGGGGCCTGCTCAACGCGCTGCCCCGGGCGGTGAGGCCTTATGTCCGTGATCCGCATGACATTCCGGATCTACTGGCGTATCAGCTCGTCGGCGGTGCCGTAACCGGCAAAGAGGAGGAGAGCCAAGGAGGGGTGGAGGATGACGGATTCCGTCGACCTTAACGCCGATATGGGCGAAAGCTTCGGCGCATGGCGGTTGGGCAGTGACGAACGTCTACTGGATATCGTCACCTCGGCGAACATCGCCTGCGGGTTCCACGCGGGTGACGCCGACGTGATGTGCGGGACGATGGCGGCGGCGGTCGAACGCGGGGTGGGAATCGGTGCGCACCCGGGGTTTCCCGACTTACAGGGATTCGGACGGCGGCGCATGAACGTCCCGAACGGGACGCTTGCCAACTGGGTGAGGTACCAATTGGGCGCGGCCCAGGCACTGGCGCGGGTGGCGGGAGGTCGGGTTGGGCATCTCAAACTTCATGGAGCGCTGTCGAACATGTGCTCCGAGAACGCGGAGCTCGCACGTGTCTGCTACGAGGCCGCCCTGTCGGTCGATCCGGACATAATTATCATGGTTCTGGCCGCTACGGTCATGGAGGAGGTCGTGCGGGATCTCGGGTGCCATTACGCCGCCGAGATCTTTGCCGACCGCGCATACAACGACGATGCCACCCTGATTGACCGCACGGTCCCCGGTTCCGTAATCCACGATGTGGAATATGCTACCGACCGCATGGTAAGAATGGTTAATGCCGGAGCGATTATCACCGAGACCGGTAAGCGCATTCCCAACCGTATCGATACCATCTGTGTCCACGGTGACAATGCCGAAGCGGTCGCGTTGGCCGACGGTGTCCGACAGGGACTCGAATCCGCCGGAATTTCGGTGCGTGCCCTTTCCTGAGCGCGTTCCGGTCATTGCGCGGCGGCCCTGTCTGCCGTTGAGGGGATTTCTGGAGACAACGTGATGGAGAACCGGCGGCATGGCATACGGGGCTGTTGCCCGGACCGGGCCTGAAGTGCTTCGGTGAATCGACATGGATTCACCCGACCCCGGATATGGCGCAACAGCATTTGAATGGACCTGCCGTTCCGGTGAGTGACTTTTCGCCGGGGTTTGCTGTCGCGTGGTTTGCTGTGTCCGAAGAGTTTTCTCGCATAGCGTCCTGTCAGGCTGCCCGCCGCGGACCGCCTGCGGGCCGCCGCGTCAGGGCGCCGCGTGGAAGGACCGTCGGCCCGTGCCCTGGGACCGCATGGCAAACGGGGTGATCCTATGTTCCATCATGTGTGCCGTGTCAGGACAAAACCTTTCCGGATAGTTCATCAGATGGATTCGATTCCCCGCCGGACCAGTCCAGGAATGCGGCGATTTCGGGATTTGTTCTCAATTCCTCCATTTCGTTCTCCGTAGGGATCTGGGGCCTGTCCCGATCAACATTGACCATACACAGGAAACCCATCGGTCTGTCCGCAGCCGCGCGGAACTGGTGCCAGGTCATCGAGGGAACTGTTACAAGATCATAAGCCCCGACATCGCGCACTTCGTCACCGACAAGGCATTTTCCCGCACCGTGCAGGATCATTACGGCATGAACATGTTCGTGCCGTTCGAAAGTCGAATATCCACCGGGTTTTATGTCGAAGAACCTGAGTTCGCAGGAAAGGCCGCTGTCCTTATGCAGGATCTGTCGCGATATGTCCTTGAATGAAACCTTTTCATCCTGTTTGTAGAAAAGCTCTTCGATGCCCTCCCAAGAATAACCTTTCCTGAACTTCGCGACCCTTTTTCTGTCGAGTTCCATACGTTGGTCTCCATCTTCATCTTGGATGACATGGAATTGTCATACAGTCATTTTCCCTCATTGCGAACCGGGTTGGGCCAGGAACCGTTGATCGGTGCCTTCAATAAGGGATTTCCGCCGCCTGCTTCGGGATTCCACCGCCCATAATCCAGAAAGAAACGCCTCTGGATAACCGGAAAAAGGTCTTACACGTCGATTCCTGCGTACGCCGAAAGCCAAGGCCGCAGTTGACTTTCCTTGAACAGATCAAGCAGGATCTTCCGGAAGGTATCGATGCGGCGCTACAGCCTATGCATTTTCCTCTCCGCGGTACCGACATGGTCAGAGGCCCCAGGAATTCGTTTACGGACCCGGGAGTGAACCCCAGGTTACGGCAAAAAGATCTGACTGTAAGATTCGTTACGGTTTGGTGTCAGTATACTCGGCCACCAATGGGAACATCTTCATCCGGTACGAGAAGCACGACTTCGCCCCCCTCGTCGGGCACGCCAAGCACCAGAACCTCAGAGATGAACCTGCCGATCTGGCGCGGCGGAAAGTTCACGACTCCCAGCACAAGGCGGTCCTTAAGGCTCTCGGGCGTGTAATGCCTGGTTATCTGGGCGGAGCTCATTTTTTCGCCGATCTCCGGACCGAAATCGATCCAAAGCTTGATCGCGGGCTTTCGGGCCTCCTGATAGGGCTCTGCATGTCGGATGACCCCAACACGTATGTCTACCCGAAGGAATTCCTCGAATGTCAGGTCAGACATTACCGAGTTCCCTCGATCTTTCGGCTGCGGCCGCGACAGCGCAACGCAGAAGTGCCGGAAAGCCGGTCCTCTCGTCCATCAGCACCTCCAGTGCGGCGGCAGTTGTCCCGCCAGGGCTAGTGACGTCCTTACGCATCCGGGCGGGGGTAGTGTCGGCCGAACTCTCGACGAGGGCACCCGCCCCGGCGACCGTCGCCCTGGCGAGCGCCATGGCAAGATCAGCGGAGAGCCCCTGCGAAACGCCGGCGGCGGCCAATGCCTCGATCAGGTGAAACACATATGCGGGTCCTGACCCCGAGACCGCCGTCACCACATCCATCTGATCCTCGTCTTCAAGCCTGATTACCTGTCCCACTGAGGAGAGCAATGTCTCGGCCAGTCCGAACTCCCGTGCCCTGGCCTTTGTGTTGCCGATAATCGCGGTGATTCCTTGCCCGATGGCGGCAGGCGTGTTCGGCATGGCCCTGACCACGGCTGTGTTCGTTCCCAGCGCGGCTTCGATAACTGAAATCCGTGTGCCGGCGGCAACGGATACGATCAGTGAGCCGCCATTGCCGAGCACCTTTAGTTCCGAAAGCGCCTTGGTCATTATCTGTGGCTTGACGGCAATCAGCACGACCGCCGGCCTACGGGGCAGGC
The DNA here is from genome assembly GCA_965221405.1 of Paracoccaceae bacterium. Lineage (GTDB taxonomy): Bacteria > Pseudomonadota > Alphaproteobacteria > Rhodobacterales > Rhodobacteraceae > JAPOUP01. The sequence goes on from CBDCSE010000002.1 coordinate 1,219,070, forward strand.
CCGCGTTCAGAAGCACTCCCGAATCCTTAAGCCAATCCGAAGGATCGGGTTCCACGACCCAGACCGCACCGGGCATCAATCCCGCGTCCAGACAACCCGCCAGTATCGCGGAACCCATCCTGCCGCAGCCAAACAGGACAAGTCCGCTATCTTCAATATCCTTGAACATGCGGGTTTTCCGTATCTGTCGAACTTGACCTATGCCCGACCGTAAGCTTCCGCAATCGCCACTCCCATCGCATCCTCCGGTGTCTTATCGCCCCAGGCGACAAGCTGGAGGGCGGGATAGAACCGTTCGGAGGCCGTCACCGCGGAAGCGATCAGCCGGTCGATCTGCTCGCGAACGACAATTTGGCCTCCCGCCATAACAAGTCCGTAGCGGAATGCCATCAGCCGCTGGTCCATCCAGTATGTGAACGCGCCGGTCCAGCACTTGTCGTTCACCAAATTCAGTGCGCCGAAGACCTGCGAGAGCCTATCCTTCGGGGGATCCATCTCAAATGTGCAGATCAGCCTCAGGGTTTCGTCGTAAGCCGACCAGGCAAGCGTTATCGAATAGGTGCGCCACTGGCCATCAACCGCCATCGCGATCTGGTCGTCAGTGACCCGATCGAAATGCCATTCATGACTTTCAGCGACATTCTCGACGATATCTATGGGATGCAGATCATCGGTCAGGAAACGCTCGGATAGTGACATGCCTGTCCCCTTCTGGGTCGCCACTTGATTGTAAATCAGAACCTGTTACAACAGCTTGTTTAATTTCACAGGTTCGGCGATCTTGCGCCGCCTAAGATACTAAATATCGTATACCTCCGACTTCTGTCCTGTAAAGTGGAATCCTGGAAGGTTGCGAAAAAATCTGTGGATAAATGGGCGGTCAGTGCGAACCGCGAATGTATCCGGCTCTTCTCAGCCGGTTGCCATGGTATCGATGAGACAGTCCGGATTTGCCCAACAGACGTCATCCGCGATACCACCGGCCCGAACCGGAACCGCTGGATCCAATCTCCCGTTGATATGGAGCGGTTCAGCGAACCGTAGGGCTATCGAGTCTGGTCCTGAGACATTGCATTGAACCCCGAAAATGCCCTGAACGACCCAAAGGGGTGACGAGAAGGGCTTCATTTTGGTTTTCCATTTCACGCTTCAGAAAATGGAAACGCATTGGCTTTGCTTTCAAACGCGATAGCCTTAACCCGGCATAGCCGGAACCAAAACTCTCCGGGCATGATATGCTGGATCCTGCGTCCCTGCGAGGGAGTTGGATCATGGCATGTCCGTTCGTCGGGCATCACCGGGGTGGTTTCGTGTTCTGACCGGGCTGTCCTGACAGGCTCCGTGCCGGACATCGGCCATGCCCGGGCGATGGAAAGCTGGCCGCGCATCCACCGGGTTCGGTTGGCGGACTGCCCGGGCCGGGTCGATGCGCGGGGAGATCCGTGACAGAGCCATGAAGGCTGCCGCGGAGGTCGGCGTCGGGACCGGGTCCATCCGCAGGCTCAGGGCCTTTAGCGGGGAGGATCGGGGCAGGAGGGTCCTCGAAGGGCGCGGTGACGCGCCGGGCCTCGTGCACATCCTTTCGGCGATGGAGAGCTGTACATCGTTCCGCCACTGGCGGGATCCGAAGACCGGCGCCACGACGCCGCGCCCGACTTCGGGGAAGTGCCCGCACCACTATCTCGGGTGTAGTTCGACTTTGGGGCGATTATGGTTCCCGCATGCCATGCTGTGCGAACGGCGTGCCCTCGAACGGCCGGGGAAACCGGCGTGCGGTGCGTCCTCGGCTGGTTCATCCGGTCTTCGTACAACGCGCCTTCTCCGCAAAGTGCGGGCGGAAAACGCCACCGTCAACAAATTGAGATACACCCCGCGGTGCGCCATAAGGTCTTCACCATTTTGCGCAGGATGAAGATGTAAGGGACCAAGTGAACCGTATCCCGCCTTGCGTAATCGCATCGCAGGAATTAACCCGTTCAGGTTCCGGACAATGGAGATCCCATGCCTGAAAATCTATCGGCGCTTTCAGCCCGCCTCCTCGACTCCGCGACTTCGGCCGGTGCCGATGCGGCGGACGTGATCGTGTCCGAAGGGACTTCCGTTTCCATCGACGTGCGTGATGAACGGCTTGAACAGGCCGAGAGGTCGGAGGGGATCGATCTTGGGCTGCGTGTGCTCGTCGGGCAACGACAGGCATGTGTCTCCGTTTCTGAAACCAGTGACGGCACGCTGACTGCGATGGCGGAGCGTGCCGTTGCCATGGCTCTTGAAGCGCCAGTCGATCCCTACATTGGCCTCGCTGACCCCAAGGAGCTGGCAAACGGGTGGGATCTTGAAACGCTTGATCTGGAGGATCTCTCACGGGAACCTGATCCCGCCTCATTGGAGTGTTCCGCCCGCGACGCGGAGGCCGGGGCAATGTCCGTCCCGGGGATAACGAGAATTGATGTTGCGACCGCCGGTTTCTCCCGCAGCCATATATACCTCGCCGCGACCAACGGTTTCTCGGGAGGATATTCGCGCACCATCCACTCGATCCTCTGCGTCGCGATTTCGGGTGAGGGAACCGAAATGGAGCGTGACTATTATGCCGACATGAGGACCCATGCTGCCGAGCTTGAAAGTTCCGGTGAAATCGGTCGCAAGGCGGGTGAACGGGCCAGCGCCCGTTCCGGTTCCCGGAAGCCTCCTACGGGGACCTATCCTGTGGTATACGACCAGCGGGTGGCTGATAGCCTGATAGGCCACTTGCTGCAGGCGGTCAACGGCACATCCGTCACCCGCGGTTCCAGCTGGCTGCGAGATGCCATGGGAGCCCGGATCCTTCCCGGCGGCCTTGACCTTACGGAGGATTCCCTGCGCCCGAGGGTGCCTGGAAGCCGGCCGTTCGATGGGGAAGGGTTGGCAGGTCGCCAGCGCAGGATTGTTGAGAACGGCATCCTGTCCGGCTGGATCCTCGATCTCGCCACCGCCAGGCAGCTGGGTCTTCGGTCCACGGGGAACGCCGCCCGCGGAACCTCGTTTCCGCCAAGTCCCTCGGCGACGAACGTCGCGCTCACCCAGGGCGAGAGATCTAGGGAGGAACTGATGGCGGAAATCGGAACCGGTATGCTCGTGACCTCCATGATGGGCAGTTCGATCAATCCCACCACCGGAGACTATTCGCGTGGCGCGGCCGGATTCTGGATCGAAGGTGGGGAACTCGCCTATCCGGTCAATGAATGCACGATTGCCGGGAATCTCCGCGACATGCTGAAGACCATCATTCCAGCCAATGACGCCCGCACGCACCTGAGCAAGGTGGTTCCGTCGCTTGTCGTGGAAGGTCTGACACTTGCAGGAGGTTGATCTCCCGCTCTTGATGCAGGCCGCCGGAAGCGCCTCCGAAATCGCGCTGAAATACTGGAAAACCGATATGCGGGTCGAAAGCAAGGACGGAGGCTCACCGGTCTCCGAAGCTGATTATGCCGTGAATGCCCATCTGCATGACACTCTCACCGCCGCACGTCCTGACTATGGATGGCTGTCTGAGGAGAGCGAGGACGACCCTTCCCGGCTCTCCCGCGAGACGGTGTTCGTCGTTGATCCGATTGACGGCACACGCGCATATCTGGATGGACATCCCACCTGGGCGATTTCGATCGCGGTGGTCAGGAATAACGAGCCCGTGGTCGGCGTTGTCCATCTGCCCGCAAGAGGCAAGTCCTACACTGCGGTGAAAGGGGGAAGTGCGCGGATCAACGGTGTGGAGGTAAGGACCGGTAAAAGGGAGGGTGCCGGGGTTGCGAAGGTTCTGGGCTCCAGTTCAAGTCTGGATCCTCGGATGTGGGCCCGGAAGCCGCCCATTCTGGAACGCCACTGGCGTCCGTCTCTTGCGTATCGGTTCTGCCTGCTGGCCGAAGGCCGGTTCGATGCCGTCATCACCCTGAAGGATTCATGGGAATGGGATATCGCCGCCGGTGTGCTGATCGCTCGCCAGGCAGGCGCGACGGTGACCGACCGTGAAGGTCGGATCCCCTTTCTTAATAGCTCCGCAGCCAGAACCGCCGGGGTGTTCGCCGCTGAATCGGCTCTGCATCGGATGTTGATCTCATGTTATCGTAATGGCTCACCCCTGATTCCAGCTTAAGGTGAGGGAACCTGTGGACAAGGGTTTCCCTGAATTGCGTGAGCGGCTTGGGTTCCGGTTGCGGCACGGTGGTGTCGACGGGAGGTTCGGGAGGTTTACGCTTTGGACGGAACCTCATTCTGGCCTTTCGCTTAACCCGTTGGCATAAACGGGAATCCCCGTTCCGGTGTGCCCGTTAGCTGGACTTCTGTTCTTATGACGGGCCCGGAGGCGGATTCCGGCGCGTACGGCGGACCATCCGAGTGGCGTTGAACCGGGGATCGACATTCTCCCGAGATTTCGCTTGACACCATAGGCGATCCAAAGGGTGGGGAGCGATTCCGGAATAATCCGGTCACCGGGATAAAGCCGCGGAACGGAAGATTAGGATGGAGAAGGCGAAGATCAAGGTGTCCGGATGCTCCAGGATCCGGACGCACGCTGAGGCTTGGTGCCGGATCTCAGGCTACCTCAGCTCCATGGCCGCGCTCGGCTGCAATTCCCTCGCCGCCATCAAGATCGCGTTCGCCGGAAACGCCGCTCACATGATCAAGATGCACGGCGACAATCTCGATCGATCCCACCGAGGGATGAGCAGTTACGATGAGTCAAGACTTTCGGAAAATGGTATGAAGCAGGCCTTCGGAACAATCCAGCTGTTTCGCAGCCACGGCGTTGCGCTTTCCGTGCCCTCCGACAGGCCTTGGGGAATGATCGAATTTCACCCACGAAGATCGACATCCGGATACGATAATACCCCCAATTTGCCCTCTCCCCGAAAGTCCGTTAAGGGTGATTATTGGACATCGCGGATCCGGCGTCAAACGCTTCCGCGAAGCCCCGCACGGCGGCGCACCGCCCGCCCCGGACCCTACATGCGGGAGTGCGTCCGGCGCACTAGCCGATGTTTTCTGGGGATGGAGCGGATGCCCGTGCCGCCGGAACCGCGTTCGCCGCGGCTGGCGGCCCGAAACCGTCCGAACGGGACCCCATGACGGCTTTTCACGCGTATCCCGGGCATACCCCACTCAGGCCGACATTATGGCTTTGCTGACTCTGGGGCCAGCCCCGCCTCGGGACCGTTCCCGCCGACCTCGGAGAAGTTCGTGATGGTCACGCTGCCCTGGGGGAACCGCGCGACGATGTCGAGACGGCCGCCCACCGCCTCGATGTAGGCGCGAAGATTGGACACGTACATGTCTGTGCGGCGTTCCAGCTTCGCGACGGCCGGCTGCTGCACGTCCAGGGCCGCGCCAACCGCCCTCTGGGTCATGGCCCGCGCCCGCCGAAGCTCATGAAGCGGCATGGCGGCGCGAAGCGCCCCCTTCCGCGCCTCTATCCGGGCCCGGCTCGCGGACGGCAGCCCTTCCGTCAGTCTCGCAAAGGGATGGTGTCCCGCCATCAGATCGCTCCCTCTTTCCTGAGTTCCTCCAGATGTTCGTCATAGAGCCGGTCGGCGCACGGACGCGGAAACGTCCTCCCGTTCGCCCAGCGCCAGCACTTCCCACCATTCCCCGAACTCGTCCGTATACTCGACGCACCAGACCATGATTCCCTATATTCCTTATATGGAATGGCGTCGAGGCCCTTTTGGGCCCCGTCGGAAGGTTTATTCGTAGAACCACGCTAAGGAAGAACGAAACATGAACGCTGGCTACCGCGTGGCGTTTCTCAGCGCTTTATAGGCCGTTGATCTGCCTATGCCGGGATGTCTTGCGGCCTGCGAGACGGATTTTCCTGCGCTGACGAGGTTCTGGAGCGCCGTGACCGTCTCGGGCGGCAGGGCGGCCTTCCGAGCACACGGCCCCGCTTTCGGGCGTTCGCCAGCCCATCCCTGGTGCGTTCCGCAATCAGGCGGCGCTCGAAATGCGCGATGGCGCCGAAGACATGGAACACGAGCTCTCCGGCGGCGGATGTCGTGCCGATCCGTTCCTCAAGGCTGATCAGGTTTATGTCGTTCAAATGCGACAGTCTTGTCGGCATCGCCTACAGCACTGACACGGCCTGGAAAGGGCGGTATCACGTGAGGGATATGGTCGAAGATGGAACTTCGAAACTCCGGCGGCAAGCGGCCTCTGGCACTCCCTGAGCCTCAATCCCTATAGTCGGGCTCCTCCCTGTCAAGCACCAACTTCATCTCCTCGAAATGCGCAATTTCGGCGTCCCTGCAGGCCCCCCATTCGCGTGCCGTCTCTTCGGCAAGTTCGTCACGCATGACGGCAAGCTCCCGCCCGGTCTGGTAGGCCATGACCATCGTCCGGGCAGCGCGTTCGAGGTGGTACAGCGCGTCCCAAGCCTCCGCCACGCTGGAACCGAAGGTGGTGACGCCGTGGTTTTGCATCATTACCGCACGATGGTTGCCCACGGTTCGAGCGATGCGCTCACCCTCTTCCGTGTCGGACGCGATTCCGCCAAAAGCCAGATCGTATGCCAATCGCCGGAACCAGCGGGCGGTCACTTGGTCGATCGGCTTGATGGTCGGATCCTTCAGGCTTGCGAGAGCCGTTGCGTGGGGCGGATGAATGTGAAGCGCGGCACGCGCCTGCGGAAGATGCCGGTGAAGAGCGGAGTGGATCGACCAAGCGCTCCTGTCCGGGGCGTCAGGCCGCTCCATCGTCAAGGGATCGTCACAATTGCAGAGGATCAGGTCCGAAGCCCGGACACGACTCCAATGCACCCACCGGGGGTTGACGAGGAATTCCTTCCCATCCGCGCTGATCGCGGCGGAGAAATGGTTTGCCACCCCCTCGTTCCATCCATTGCGACAGGCGAGCCGAAGGGCCGCCGCTACATCGGCACGGATTGCGGCCTCGTTGCTGTTTGGCGTCGCTTGCATACGGTTCATTGTCTCACCACACCTACGAGATTCGGGAGATAAGGGGCGGCAGGCCCCACAGTTCTCGCGCGTCCGAATGAGTGCCCTTCCTGGCGGCGCATTGCGCGCAAGGCAGCCTGTGAGCGCAGCGGCCGACGCGGCGGCAACGGCCGCCCTCGCATTCCTTCGGTCACGAAGGCGCTGCCCGTCCCTGCGGTACGGCTGGTGATGGAGCCTCCGCCCGCACCCGGCCACCGTACCGGCCGACATTCCCGACAACCTGCAGGCCCCGCGCGCCAGAATACGCCTGCACTCCGTGGAACCAGCAGCACCAGTACGCAGGCGCTATGCATAGGCGATCTCGACCATTTCGTGGCCGAGCACGCGTGGCACGGTAAAGCTCACGCGCCCGTCCTCGGCCATAAATTCAAGCTCCACGGCCTGCGGAACAAGGGTAACGCTTTCAACTCCCCCACGAACGCGGATGGAAACAGAAATGTCGTGCAATGGAACCAGGTCCTGGATCGGAAGGATTTCCTTTCCGCGAAAGGTGCCGACCGGTGCGGGAGTGGCATAGAGCAGATGGAGGACGTCCCGGTTCTCGCGGCTCTGCCGCCGCAAGGTGATCCGGGCGGCCTGGGGAAGCGATGCCTCAATGGTCCTCGGCTTCTGCATGGCCAGCTCTATGAGCCTCCTCGCCATCTCATGGTGCGCCATCGCCCCAAACTGCCGGTAGATCGAGAAAATCGGTGCGGCAAAGTAAACGAATGATCCCTTTGCCGAACCGATCGCGCAGCCCGATGGTTCGGGCTGGTTGGCGGCATTCAAATGCCCGCTGAAATGCCTTGGCGTCCTGTCGAAATATGGCGCGTAGACATCACCCAGCCCCTGGCCATCGGTCAGGACAATCCGCTCCGTCGGCATATACAGAAAGAGCGGGCTGTCGATCGAGTCAGGCCGCAGGGACGGAACCGGCAAGGCGTAATCCCCGCCTTCCATGCCTGAAGTCCCAAGCCATCTCGCTCCGACGTCCCAGACGAGCCCTCCATCCGAAATACCGCTTTTTCCTGTCAGCAGGACGCGACCGCCACCGGCCACGAACGCGTCAACCCAATCCCTGGTTCGATCATCGACATGAATTCCGTCAGGCAGGATCAGCAGCTTGTAACCGGCAATATCGGTTTCAAGGTCGACGACGTCAAACAGGAAGTGCCCCTCAAGCAGCACCCGCACCGCGCCCACGTCGGACGGGTGATTGGCATCCGGCCTCTGACCGATCCTCTGATCCGAAGCCGCCTCGTTGCTCAGGACGGCAATGTCCGCGACAGAGGTGGATCCATCAACCCAACCCTCGCGGCTTTCCACCCATTCGTAGGCCGCACGGATGATCGCCATCGAGGTGCCATCGACCTTTGCCGTCGGGTGCAGGTGATCGCCAATGCAGCAACGCGCACCATGCGCAAGCATGCTGGCGCATTCGAAGATTATCGCCTCCTTCCTCTTGTAGCCGCCGAATTCACCCCAGTGCGTGTGAAACCTCCCGGTCATGCCTAGGTATTTCTCACCGGTGGTTTCCACGTATCTCGCGCTGAGCGGGAAGTCGTCATACCCCCATCCGCCGGTTGGGAGGGATTCTATTTCCAGATGACTGTAGAACTCGGCATAGTGCCTCCTGAAGCCTTTCCTGATATGGCCGGAATTGAAGAACAGCGGACAGTCCGGATCGTGCTTCTTGACCGTGTCCCGCACCCGTTCGAAGAAGCGGGTCACCGTCAGCGAGTTGAACTCCTCCCGATCCGCCTCCCGCGTCCAGTCCAGGCCGAGCTGCGCCATTCCGCGGCGTGACGCCTCGGAAACGCTCACCGGCTGCCAGGCAATGTCGATCCAGAACCCGTCCCCTCGCGAATACCGGCTGGCAACCTCATCGATCTGCGCGCACAAGTAGTCGAGATAGTCTGAGGCGAAGTCCATGTAGGCCCAGCCGGCGCCGTTCGGTGGCGCCGTTTGCCGCGGAAGGTCGCCCGCCGGCGACATGACGCGCCATTCCGGATGCGTTCGCGCGGCATGCTCGTCCCAGTTGGCGGACAGGTAGATCGGCGTCTTGATGCCTGCGGACTGCAGCGCATCAATCTGGCGGCCAAGCAGGTCGATGCCAAGATTGGGGTGCGTTCTTCCGACGTCCGTCGGATGGTAGGACAGGCCGTGATGGCATTTTGCGAACAGGTTGACGCTGTCAACCCTGGCCGACTTGTAGGCTTCGGCGAACTCCCTGTCATCAAACTGCGACGCGATGTCCGGCACCAGTTCGGATGTATGGAAGTCGAGATGAACCTGGCGAAATCTCATGGCGGCATCCTTTGTCCTGCTTTTGCTCTCGAAAATTCTCGTCCGCTTCGGCGCCGGGAAGAGGACAGGCTGCGATCCATCGTTTCCTTCAGGGCCAGTCGCGGCGACATCGCCGGCATCCGCACCTTCGCGTGGAGGGGTGCGTCGCGCCGTCGCGAATGACGGCCGCCGGAGACATTGAACGGCCGTACGACATTGCGCGGCCACGGAGTCCATGCTCCTGTCTCCGGTGCGCAGGAGCCCGCTCTCCTGCCGGGACGGCCGGGGAAGTTGACCTTTGCGCCCTTGGCTCCCGTCCCCGTATCAAGCGCCGGGGTATCGTCTTGCACCTTCACGTTCCGGACGTCCGCCCGCTGTGTGATCATGTCAACGAACTCTCCTGCCTGACTTCTCGAACAGATAGACGTGCTCCGGCATGACACCGACAGGCATCTCCTCTTTGCGGACGTCGCGCTTTCCGCGAACCTCGACGGTGACCGCCTCGCCTGACGGCAAGCTGCCGACAACGTGGCGCACGCCACCCAGATCCTCGACGAAATCGGCGCGCACCCGCATCTGGTTCGGGGCATCCCGCGACTGCAGGAAGTGTTCCGGCCGGATGCCGATGATCACCTCCGGCTCGATAGGGCCACCGATCGCGCCTGCCTGGAGCGTCTGGCCGTCCCCAAGCTCGACATGATACCTGCCGGATTCATCGCGCCGGGACCTGCCGGAAAGAAAGTTCATTCTGGGGCTGCCGATAAAGCCCGCGACGAACTGGTTGTCAGGATCCTCGTACAGTTCGCCGGGCGCACCCTTCTGCTCGACGTTTCCGGCACGGAGGACAACGATCTGGTCGGCAAGCGTCATGGCCTCGACCTGGTCATGCGTCACGTATATCATGGTCGCGTCGATCGAATCATGAAGTCTGGCGATTTCGATCCGCATGCTTGCCCGCAGCTCCGCGTCAAGGTTGGACAGCGGCTCGTCGAAGAGAAACACGGAGGGGCTTCGCACGATCGCCCGCCCGATCGCCACTCTCTGCCTCTGCCCGCCTGACAGTTGCGCAGGCTTGCGGTCGAGATACTCCGTCAATTGCAGCAGTTTTGCCGCATTCCTGACCATTTCCCTTCGTTTGGCGGACGGAATGCGGGCCATGCGCAGGCCAAAGCCGATGTTCTGCGCAACCGTCATGTGCGGGTAGAGCGCATAGTTCTGGAATACCATCGCGATGCCCCGCTCGACGGGGCCCATCTCGTTCACCACGCGGCCGTCAAACCTGATGCACCCGCGCGTGATGCTCTCCAGTCCGGCCAGCAGCCGGAGCAAGGTGGACTTCCCGCATCCGGATGGACCGACAAAGGCGGTGAAGGACCCGTCCCTTATCTCCAGGTCAAGTTCCTTGATCACTTCGATCGCGCCAAAGCTCTTGCCGACGGATTCAAACGAGATGCTTGCCATTGGTGCCCACCTGTTTCGCGGATGGCCTCGCGGTCGACTCGCGCTGCACCAGTTCACAACGCAGGGTGACCTTTCGAATGTCGGAAATTTCGGGATCGCTGATGCGCGAGCGCACCATTTCCACGATGCTCCCTGAAATCATGTCCAGGGGCTGCGAGATCGCGGTTATGCCGTCGCCAAGAAGCCGGAACAGGTCGCAGTCGTCGAAACTGATCAGCGAAAGGCTTCCCGGAACATCGATTCCGGCCTGCTTGAGCCACTCCAGCGCTCCGTAGGTCATCAGGTAGTTGGCCGAAAGAAGCGCTGTCGGCGGACCGTCAAGGTTCATCAGCCTTTGCGCTCCGAGATATCCGCCGTGGAACTGCCAGTCTCCACGGACCAGGTACCGATCCTGGAAATCGATTCCCGCCTCGTCCAATGCGGCGCGGTAGCCGGCCTCCCTCTCCTCGGCGCTTGAATCGCCGTCCCGCCCGGCCAGAAAGGCGATGGCTTCATGCCCGAGATTGATCAGGTGCCTCATCGCGACCTTGGTGGCCGAGGCATTGTCGACCAGCACACGGTCGACAAGAAGCCCGCGAATGTCATTGTTGTACAGGACGACAGGCAAGTCCGAGGCCGCGATTCTCCGCGTCAGCTCCTGGAAGTCCAGGTCTCCTGACATGATCATGGCGCCAACACGCTGTTCGCTGAAAAAGCCGAAGGCCTCGTTGAGGGTGGATTCCCGGTCTCCGTGACTGAGCGGAATGACGGCACGCCCGTGCTTCCTGAGCGCAGCCACGACCCGCTCCAGAAGCCGGGCATGGAACTCGTCGTACCGTGGGACAAGGAATCCGACAAACTGGCTTCGGTCCTGTCTTATGAAGGCCGCCGACGCATTCCTTCTGAAGGATGTCTCCTCGATCGCCCTTTCGATGCGCGCACGATTTCCGGAACGCACCTCCTGACCGTTCAGGTACCGCGAAACCGTCCCCACAGCCACGTTCGCCATCCTGGCCACGTCGTGTATCGTTGCCCTTTTTGCCCTGCCGCCCTCCAGACCAGCCACTTCACCGCCTCCAGCCGGGGTTCGCGCTCATGCGGGAACCGTCCTGAGGGCCCTCCGGGCGAGCGCGCACGGCCTGTCGGCCAGCAGCCGGATTCCGCGAGACCTGCGGCAGCCCGGGCGTCATCCCTTGAGTCCCGTTTGCGAAAGGCCTCCAGCAACGAAATGGCGCTGGAGCGCAAGGAACACGACGAGCGGCACGACCATCGTCAGTATGGCGACGGCCGACTGCTGGTCGAGATTGGGCTCGTACGTGCCGGCAATTCTCGAAAGCAGGACCGGCATCGGTTCGTCCGTCCGGAGAAACAGGAGCGGAATCAGCAGGGAATTCCATGCCCAGAGAAACTGGAGAATGGCCATTGCCGCAAGAGGCGTCAACGAATTCGGCAGAACAACGAAAAAATAGGTCGCGATCGGCCCGCATCCATCGACCTTGGCGGCCTCGATCAGCTCTCCGGGAAAGTCTTCGAGGAAGTTCTTCGCCAGAAAGACGGACCACGCAAAGGACATGCCGACATACGGCAGGATAACCGCCCAGACGTTGTCTATCAACCCGAACTGCCGCCAAAGCGTGAACAGGGGGATGACGATCACCTGCTGCGGCAGCACGAAGGCGTTGACAAGAACGATCAGCGAAACGCGCCGGAGCGGAAACTTGAGGTAATGAAACGCATATGCCGCCGCGGGAGTCAGGGCAACCGTCAGCGCTGTCGAAGCCAGCGTTATCTTCAGGCTCGCTGCAAGGCCCTCTGCAAGGGGATACTTGCTCCAGACCGTTCTCCACGCGGACAGCGTGAATGTCACCTCGTCGACCTGCCACCAGCCCATCGCCGTCTCGGAATAGGGCCGCACGGACGTGACGAAGACGCCAATGACGGGCACGGTCCACAGCAATGCAAGAAGGCCGACCAGGCCGACCACCCAGTACGGGACCCGGGCCGAGGACCTCATCCTATCCCTCGCATGCGTTTCAGGATGGCAGGAAGCGACACGATGACGACCGTTCCCAGAAGAATCATCGTCGATGCGGCTCCGTAGCCGAGCTTGAACTGGGTGACTGATTCCCTGTACATGAAGTATCCGATCGTCTCTGTGCTGCGGATCGGGCCTCCGGAAGTCAGGACGAATATCATGTCAAAGGCGCGGAGCGAAGCCAGGAGGTTGATGAACACTGACACCCGCAGGCCCGGCATTGAAAGCGGAAGGACGATGAACCTCATGATCGAGAGCGGCCCCGCCCCGTCAATGAACGCCGCCTCGGTCAGGTTCTTGGGAATGGACTGCATTGACGCGAAGCAGAGCATGAGCGGCAGGCCCACCTGCGTCCAGGAATAGGCCGCCACGACGCCCCAGATGGCCGTACCGGTGTCACCGAGCCAAGGGTTGGCAAGATGCCCAAGGCCAGCGAGGCCAAGAACCGCGTTGAGCAGCCCTGCGTCGCCGGACCTGAGGACGCCCAGCCAGATGTAGGCGCTCACGGCTTCGGAAATCCCGTATGTCGCGAAGAACACGACGCGAAACGGGTAGGTCGCGCGCGGCGCCTGAGAGCACAGCAGCGCGAGCAGAAACCCAATCCCGACGGAGATTGCCGTGGAGGAAAGTGTCCAGATCAACGTCGTGACGGACGCGTTCCTGAAATCGGGATCTCCGAAGAGCTCGGTGAAGTTGCCCCAACCGACCCATCTCGGCCGCGACAGCCCCTGGATGTCGTAAAAGCTCAGCCGAAACGTCTCGATGACCGGGTAGACAACCGTCAGTGAGAAGAGAAGAAGGACAGGGGATACCAGGATCAGCGCAGCCAGCGCCTCGGGTGTCTGCCGGGGCATCGCGGGCGGCCGCCGCCCGCGATGCCCTGAATGACCCTCTGCACGGCATTCCATGACCTTTCCCGAGCCCGCAGCCCGGCTCAGTCAAATTGCCGGGCCTTCGCCTCGATGGCAGCGAGCACCGCGTCAATGTTCCTGTCGGACGGGTCCACGAGAAAGCGCTGAAGCTGCACGCGATACTCGTCGACAAGATCGCCCGGGAGCAGGTCGCCGAGCACGAACAGCACCTCGGACTGGGCGACCGCAGCGGCTGCGGTCTTCGTGACGGCGCCGTAGAGCGAGGCATCGACCGCACTGGACGGAGAGAGGAGGCCGCCCGCGGCCACGGCATTCGCCGCCTCGGCGCTGGCGAGGTGCGCCAGGAACGCGTCGGCGGCGGCGACGTTGCCGCCGGAAGACAGTGCAAGAAGCTCCTTTGCGTCAACGCTTGACGTGTTGTCAAAACCCTGGCCAAGGGCAGGAAACTGGAAGAGCGCGTAATCGGTGCCCTCCTCCAGGCCGAATTCGTCGCGGGCGCGGCCGTTGACCCACATGCCCACGATCGTGTAGGCAGCGTCGCCTGACACAAGGACGGCATCGGCAGCGCCGTCCCAGTCGTTCGCCAGCATGGTCTCGGGATCTCCGCAGCATCCGGCCTCGATCATGCTCTGCCAGATCTCCAGCACATTCCTCACGCGAGGATCCGTCCAGGGGATCTCGCGTGCCGCGAGAGCAGCCGCGGTGTCCACACCGGCCGTTCGAAGCAGCAAGGTCTCGAAGATTTCTCCGTGCGTCCAGACCTTCGCGCCAATGGCAAACGGGGTCACGCTATTCGCCAGGAGCGGCCCGAAGGACGCGACAAGATCGTCGAAGGTTTCCGGGGGGCCGTCAAGACCCGCCGCGGCAAGGGTGTCAGGACGATACCAGACCCCGCTCCTATCGCCATATGTGAACTGAACCCCGTAGGTGACGCCGTCAGTCTGTCCGAGAGCCTTCCATGAATCGTTCAGGTTGTCGCCGATTCCATGCGCCTCCCAAGCCGAATCGACTTCGCGCAGCATCCCCGCTTCGGCAAGCTCTGCGCGAAATGCAGGCCATGTGTTCACAAGCAGATCCGCGGTCTCTCCGGCAAGAAGGGCGGCACGGATGGCCCCGCGTGGGTCGCCTGCGCCCGAAAGCACTATGTTCCGCACCGTTACGTCAGGATGCTTCTCCTCGAAAGATCTCTCGATGCGGTCGAAGATGGCCCCATCCGTGCCGGGCAGCCAATTCATGATCACCAGCTCGCCGCGGATGTCAGCGGACTGCGCCACCGAAGGGCCCGCAGCAGCCACGAGCGCCATCCCGCAGGCAAGTGTTCCGAAGATCCGGCTTCCAATCATCTGGTCCTCCCCACTAAGTTGTCAACTTATTTGAACTGATATCAAGAAAGTTGCAATGTCAATGAGTGAATTTCGCGGGCCATCGCGCGGAGCGGGCCCAAGGTGCCGGGAGCTTGACGGGAGCTTGAGGTTCGATTTCGGCCACATGTTATCTTGAGTGAACGGTAATTGTTCAATACCATAATTAGAGCAAAAAGCCAATATTTATCTATATTTTGTGTATTCTGAGATAAAGATTGTCGCTGACGACCGTCAGATCCACCGAATTTGAATACGGATCCCGTTTACGATCACCAGATTCCCGCAAAAACCGTAAACCGTTACACCATAACCATCTCGTAGCTGAATCATTGCAGTAAACGTTGTGTGGATGGACGCAAATTGGCCGGAGGCAATGGCTGATTCGCGGGGCTGCCGTAGCGCCGATCGATTCCGGCGGCGCCTGGCCGGTTGCCGTCGTCGGCGGCCGATCGTCCACACCCTTGATGCGTGCGCTGGGGAAGGGGAAGATCGTTGCAGTTCCGCCGCCGGGACGCTCAGGCTGACGGCGCAATATTCCGGGTTTCGTCCGCACCGAGCGTTACGGGTTCGGGAATTTGGGTTGATTACGGAAACCGGAGCCGGTCGCTATCCATCGCTCTGAACCCCTCCGCCGTGGTCATGACCGGAGCCTCTCTTTTCGCCGCCATCTCCTTGCCATAACGTGCATGCGGTTCGGAAGAGAGTCCTGTTGCACAGCGTCTGCATCTGGTTTTTGGTGGAGAACTGACCAACCCGGCCGGGAATGTGTTCGGGAATGTCGATGACATCGAAATTGTCGGCATATTCCCCAACCATCAGTCCACTTACGGCGCCTGGAGCCACGCGGCGCAGCGAACGGTGGATGACGCCCATGTTGGATCTCTCATAGTCCATCAACATCGGTTGATCGATGGGTAAACGGAACCGTCGCCCGCCTGAAGAACGGAGGAAGAGCACGATATCCAGTGCCCGCTGCGCCTCGTCGCGGCTGTAGCGGAGCTGCCGCATGACGGAAAAGAGGTTCTGCGCGAAACGCTCTGCGGCCTGTCGCTTGCCGGGCGAGGGCGTTCCGTAGAAGAGTTCCAGACTATGAGCACCATGTCGGATGCCGTGGCGCAGGACCTCGGTGGTACCCCGCTTCGCGATCTCCCCTTGCAGTCGCACGAGAAACCTGCGCCGGGTCGGATCGTCCTCGTCCAGCACCCGGCTCTCCGCAATCTCAGGCTGGCTGGCGCGCAGGAAGGCGGTGAGTTGGGCAATATCGACATAATAGTCGCGGTCGTAACTGCGCCAGCGTCCGCTCCTTCGCCAAAGCCGTGCGCCGCGGGCGGATTGCATGGATGGCCCGCCAGCGCGGTGCAAATCAGGCGTTCGAGGCTACGCTCGCTCGTATCGGTTGTCATTGATTGGCAGTCGCTACGACGCCGTCAACCCAGCCGTTCTCGATGAGTACATCGGCCGCTAACCCAATCTGCCATGGCGAGAACTGCCTCTTGCGATTGTTCCAATCATAGGTCAGCGAGACAAGGTCTTCGTGCGATGCAGGTCTGTCGTTTTCCAGGACCCAATGCACGGTCGAAAGCAGTTCTAAACCGAATGGCGCCTCGAAACCTTCTACAAGTTCTGTTACCTGTTCGAAGCGTTTCCGTGTTGTGGGAGAGCGGTCGAGCGCCGCATCGGCGTTTTCGACCGCACCGGGTACAAGTTCAAGCGGCTTGTCCGGTGCGTCGCCGCCATCCGCATATCCTGAGATAAAATATCCTTCGATCTTGTTAAGGACATGCCGCAGGTTCTCGGCATATGGACCGTATTGCCCCTTCATATATCTCAACTTCAGGGGCTGACCGGCAATCTGCATGAAATACATCAAATTGTGGACTTCCAGCAGCGTGATGAATGGATCGAGCAGGCCGTTCAGGTAGCGATTCATCAGACCAACCAGTGCCACTCTGCCATTGGTCATCGTCGGAATAGTCTGGCTGCGGACCATGCTGCTGACCTCTGGTGCCCCCCGGGGCTCGAAAACCACTACATCCAGATCGTTGAAGCCTTGTAACCTGTTCTCGATAGATGCCCGCACAGCGTTCCAGTCCAAGCCGCCAAGGCCGCTGCCGAGCGGGGGCATCGCGATTGAGTGGATGTCGCGTTGGCGGATCACGGTTACGAGATCCTCTAGGCCAGCCTCGATATCCTCGATCCGGCTGTTGCCGCGCCAGTGCCGTTTGGTCGGAAAATTGATGATGTAGCGCGGGCTGGTAAGCGCGCCTGTCTCGAACACGAACATGTGTCCGGGCCGAACCTCGCCACGACGGCAAGCCTTGGCATAGACCCGGAAATTCTCGGGAAACGCCTTCTTGAACTGAAGTGCGATCCCACACGCCATGACGCCGACGCAGTTGACCGTGTTGACCAAGGCTTCGGCGTCCTCAGTGAGGATATTGCCAGTCGTGAAGCGAATCATCGACGTCCTCCATGTCATCAATAATACCAATCCCGATTCAACTCGACATCGGGCTGATATACGGCTTTCTGGACAGCATCCTGGGCGTGGCTCCGAACGTGGAGGGTACGTGCGCCGATGCGCCGAACCAGTATCCATGGGAACGATTGTTCGATGAGGAATTCAGCCTGTTTGCCTTCCTTGCAGGTGCGCCAGTCTCGTGCCTGGATGGCTGGCCAATCGAGCTCCTTTGGCCGCGCCAGGTGGCAACGGTCCTTGAAGTATCCAGAACCTGCGTTGGAGAGAGTGAACGCCCAGCGCCGCCCATATCTCTCGGCCCAGTCAACTGTTTCATGGAGATCGGCTTCCAAATGCACAATGGGATCCTGACCTCCGTGATAGTCGAGCTCGGGATGATTGGTCATGTGAATCAGATAGAGCATCACTGAGCGGGGGGAGAAGTGGAAGGGCACACAATCGCCAACGTTGAGCCCGGGGCGACATTTGACTCGGTTGGTCAATCGCCGCCGCTTGATCGTGCTCATGCCGATGGTTGTTCCGGGCCGTGCCCGTTGCAGCAGCAGGGCGTCCGACCATGAGTAACCATCCGTGGCGATTGAGGCGGTCCACATGGACGATGTGGTAGATCTTGGGTTTGGCAGGTGGCGGCACGGTCAGTGCACGACCTCCGCTGCCTCGATGTTGTCGGGTGCAGTTTTTCCGCCAGCATTCAAAGAGGCATCGGTCCTGTCGTCCTCTGTCAAGGAATCAACTTCGGGCAGCACGGTCGCCGCGTTGCGCACGTCCAGCTTGCCGGTGACAACATCAGCGATTAGACGGTTGCGGTACTCGCTTAGGAGGGCAACTTTTCGATAAGCACGAGCGATTGCAGCTTCATCAAGGGTTGTGCGCTGTTCAATGCTCTCAGCAATAATCGCCTGCTTCCCTGGATCGGGGACATGTATCCCGAGGTTCAACACTCGCTCGACTGCCAATCCGGGTTGGGCAGCCGCAATTGAGCATTGATTGAGATTCATGACGCGCGGAACCGGGCGATTCGCAACCCGAGTGTCAACAGGCCCTAATATCCCGTTTCCCGAATGAACACGATACCTTCCAGCAGACTCAGACTCAATTGACAATGCCGTTATGGATTCCCCACTTTGCATGCTGCACAACGTCTTGACGCGTTGCACTTGCCAATGCGTCGGCACATCCTCCAGCCACTCGATGTCGGAGGGCCTGTAGGCCGGGTAGGGCCAGCCGGTGCGGATGTCGATACGACCTGTCACGGCTTCGTGGATGATGGCCTGCTTTTGCTCCTCCAGAAGCGCAATCAGCTTCTCTTTGGCGCGGATCTAGCGGTCGATCCGGCTATTGATGTGATCGAGGAAGCGGGCAATGGCGGCTGGTTCTGAGGGTGTAGGCCACGGTAGCGACAGATACTTGAGTTGGGCACCTTACATGTGCATGACTGTGATGCCGCACTCCATTTCTGCCTTTTGATAGGCTATCGGTTGACAATCAAGCAAGTATCCCAAAAGCCGAGTGGCGAACTCTCGTGCAGGACGAAACAGGATAATGTCGCCGCCGCAGCAGGCACTGGATAAAATCAAGTTAACGGCGGACTTGCCAATTTTTGGTATCGTCTCACCCGATGCAGCAAAAAGAACATCCCCGAGTTGCATTGGCGTATATCCGCAAGCACTCTCCTCCGAAACAAATGGTACTTTTGAAACCGCCGGGGAAATCTTTCAAAAGTCTCAACGAAAACGATTGCCGAACCGCGGGGGTACGAAAGACCAAAGACTCATGGAAAAAAGCGAACACGCAAGAAAAATCGCGCCCAGGCCTCTTACGACTTGCCATGCCCAATTCACGATGCCCTGGCAAATCGCCGCCACAATTTTCCGCAATTCTTTGGCCCAACTCACTTTGCCGCCCTCCATTCGGCCATTGTCCTGCTCTCCTTGCTCCGGTTGCACCCCCAAGCACAGCAATTGCAGGTTGCCCGGGTGATTGGTCGTGCCGCTTGCGAAATCCGGGGTTCCGTCAACCGTCACCTGTCCGCTTCCGGTCCCAGTGCGCGACGAAACATTCAACCCCATAACTTGCCTCGTTCGGCGTGTCACGTACCGGTTTCGCCGAAGGAATCGGTACGGTCCGTTCCCGCCTGTGGAGACGTCCGCTGATGCACCCGCCCGGATTCTGGTACCTCTCGCCACAGCATCCTGACTGGCGGGCCCGTCTGCTATCGCCGATAGGTTCGCTGTCGGCCGGCATTACGGCGAGACGGCTTCGCCGTCCCGGTTACAGGGCCACCGTGCCAGTGGTCTGCGTGGGCAATATCAGTCTTGGTGGTACGGGCAAGACGCCGACAGTCATCGCTTTGCTCGAACGGCTGGGAGACGCTGGAGTCGACGCGCATGTGGTATCCAGAGGATACGGCGGAAGCGAGACCGGACCTCTGCGTGTCGATCCCGGACGACATAACGCGGAAAGGGTCGGTGACGAGCCTCTTATGCTGGCTTCCCTTGGCACCGTTTGGGTGGCGCGCGAACGTCACCTGGGGGTTCGTTGCGCGGAACGTGGTGGAGCGCAGGCCGTATTGCTTGACGACGGAATGCAGAATCCTTCGGTTGAGAAATCCGCCAGCATCGTCGTGGTGGACGCCGAAATCGCGTTCGGCAACGGTAGGGTGGCTCCGGCCGGGCCGCTTAGGGAGCCGGTGTCCGCCGGGCTTTCCCGCGCGGATGCCCTGCTATCGGTTGGAGACGAGGAATCACATCGGCGGTTTCTGGGTGCTTGGGGTGATGTCATTCCCGTTCCGGTCGTACGCGGGGAACTCCGTCCCTTGCATACCGGAATCGACCTGACGGACCAGCGTGTCCTGGCTTTCGCCGGCATCGGGCGTCCGCAGAAGTTCTTCGCCACGCTTCGCGGACTTGGTGCCGATCTGGTGCGAACCGAGGCTCTTGACGATCATCAACCGCTGAGGGAAAGCCTGATGAAACGGCTTTTGAGTGACGCGGCCGCGCTTGATGCGCAGCTTGTGACCACCGAAAAGGACGCCGTGAGACTTTCGCCAGCCTTTCGGCGGAACGTGCTGACACTCCCGATACGACTTGAACTGGAAGACTGGAATTCGATCGATGCGGTTCTGGCGCGGGCGGGGCTGGGTGGATTCGCTGGACCCCAGCCAAAGTCGACCGGCTCCGTCCCCGGTCAGTGAACGTCAGCACTTTCCGGAATCTGGACCGATGGTGTTCCCTGCGATGCAGGCCCCGCACCGACCTGCGTTTCGGCCACGGGTTGCCGGGTTCAGGCTGTGATGCGGTCAGCCATCGAGCCTGGCGTCGACGAGCGCCGAGAAATCCTCGTAGGACATTGCGCCGGTGACCAAATCTCCGTCGATGATGAAGCTGGGAGTCGAACGGATACCGTGTTCCTCGGTATTTTCCTGATAGACCGCCACCATTGCACGGGCAAGATCCCGATCCTGCATGCACGCCTCGATCTCTTCACCGGTGAGCCCGGCGGCACGGCCGATCCTGGCGAGGTTTTCCGTGACGCCAGCATCCGAGCCGGCGCTGGTCCATTCAGCCTGCCGGGCGAATATCATGTCCATGATGCCGAAAAACCGCTCCGAACCTCCGCATCGCGCCAGCAATCCGGCCCAGAGGCCGTATCTGTCGAAATAGACCTCGCGGAACACGAATCGGACCTTGCCAGTATCAATATAGTTGGCCTTGAACTCCTCGAACGTCTCCTCGTGGAATGTCCTGCAATGTGGACAGGTGCTCGAGGCGTACTCGATCACCGTTAGCGGAGCGTCGTCACTGCCAAGGGCCATCTCCTCGACAAGGGACCTGTCAATTGCGGTACCATCCTGCGCTTCAGCGGCAAGAAGCGTACCGTATGACGATATCGTGCCGGATGTTCCGGTATGCTGCCAGAAATAGGCTCCAAACAGAACAAGGAAGAGCAGTCCGGCGACAGGCAAGGCGTAGCGTTTCATTGTGGTCTCATTTCCTGTTGAGATTGGTGAGAACGCTTTCCCCGAATAGTTCAAGCGCACGGCGCAATCCGTCATCTGACACGTCCGCAACCCCCTCGCGTAGACGGTCTAGGGCGGAGGCGTCGGGTTTCGGATCCGGTTCCCGATGCGATTCGTCCACTGGTGCGCATCGTTCGAAGTCAGCTGGCGTGGTCTGGGAAATCAGGATGTCGCTGATCGCTGAATAACCGTAAACCGCGTTCACCCTCTCCCTAATGAATTCAAGTTCCATGGCAAGTATCGGAGCCTGAGGCCCTGGCGCCAGCAGCGTCAGGGTCGCGCCAAGCCTGGCTTTCGGGTACGACACTTTTTCGGGCCTTGCGATTCGTGCGATGTCATCGCCTACGATCTCCGCCCAGTGCGTCAGAAGCCGCATCACCGTGAAACCGCGTTTCTCTCCGGCGACCCGGAATTCGCGTCGCAGTAGGCTCGACACGCGCTCGAAGCCGCGTTTCCGATGGTCGGATTTGTTGCGTGTGCGGATATCGGTTGGCATCATGTCCTCATCAGCGCCATTTTAGGGACTGGCGGATGCCGCGCCAGATGCAGGTTCGGAAAAGGGGCATAAATATTGCGTGATAACGAATTCAGTGAAACCCTCCTGGCATGGTATGACGTCCATGCGCGCGCGATGCCGTGGCGGGTGGGGCCGGGTGCCGGGCGTTCCGGGATCCGACCCGACCCTTATCATGTCTGGCTTTCGGAAGTGATGCTCCAGCAGACGACGGTTGCGGCGGTAAGAAACTATTTCCTGCGCTTTGTCGACCTCTGGCCAACCGTTTCCGATCTGGCGGCGGCCGCGGATGGCGACGTGATGGGCGAGTGGGCGGGACTTGGCTACTATGCCCGTGCACGGAACCTGCTTAAATGCGCCCGTCTGGTTGCGGGGAGATACGGCGGGCGGTTCCCGGATACGCGGGAGGCGCTTCTGGAACTGCCCGGGATCGGTCCCTACACCGCTTCAGCCATTGCCGCCATCGCGTTCGACCGTCGGGAGGTGGTGGTTGACGGCAACGTCGAGCGCGTCATGGCTCGGGTTTTTCTCGTCAAGACCGCATTGCCGGAGGCCAGGCGGGAGCTGGCTCGGCTTGCCAGACGCCTGACGCCGGCGCACAGGCCGGGCGATTACGCGCAGGCGGTCATGGATCTTGGCGCCACGGTCTGCACCCCGAGATCTCCCGCCTGCGGTGTGTGCCCATGGATGAGTGCGTGCGCCGCGCACGGGGCTGGACTTCACGCCGAGCTTCCCCGGAGGATTCCGAAGAGCACAATACCCGTTCGGCGCGGCATAGCTTACCTCGCCCGTCGGACGGATAGTGCGTGGCTTCTGGAGCGTCGTCCCGAGTCCGGCCTTCTTGGTGGAATGCTTGGCTGGCCGTGTTCCGACTGGACCGAAACGCCGAAACCCGCGCCCCCGGTCGAGGCCGATTGGCGTGATCCCGGAGTCGAGATACGCCATAGATTCACGCATTTTCGTCTTAACCTTTCGCTGCGCATCGCGGAACTGCCGGAAGACATATGCCCGGATGTCGGTGGCTTCGTTCACCCCCGGGACTTCCGGCGTTCCGATCTGCCGACCGTGATGAGAAAAGCCTATGACATCGCGGCAGGGATAATGAATCCACCGAAGTGATGCCCGAAGGGCCCGTTTTCGAAGCTGTCCCGCCCTGTTTGGGCATTCCCCTACTTCCACGGCTGTTACGGAAACACGTGTTCTCCACCATTCCGGTTTTCCGCGGCATCACGACCCGTCGGCGCAGGGGGTTATCCATCCGCTGGTCCGGTCCGGGAATAACGGGGTTACGATAGGCGATTACGGTCTTTGGCGCCTCATGGAGCTCCAGGTTGCGCCAACTTGTCCAGAACCGCGGCCCGGGGATTCGAAGCCGCTTCGGCCCGTCACGTCAGGTGCCGGAATTCATCGGGCGAACCGTCACGGACGATGTTATTGACGGCTATCGTGGCGCGGAGCCTGCGGCACTATGGAATTTGACGTCATGTGGTGGCCGTCGGTTCACGGGTGCCCGGCTGTCCGGTTGTGAAGGCAGGCTGTTTTTCCTATTCAGGGCACCGCCGCCGTGGGTGGGGTGGATAGAACGTCTGGGAGATCTGTTTATGGCACCGGAAAGGGTCGAGAGAAGTGGCCTGCGGGTTGAAACCGGCCTGGCCGATTTCCTCGAAGAGAGCGCGTTGCCCGGGACCGGCGTACCGCGAAGAGACTTCTGGCAAGCATTTTCGACGCTTGTGCGTGATTTTGGGCCCAGGAACCGTGCGCTTCTCGACAGGCGCACGGAACTGCAGCAGAAGATCTCCGTCTGGCACGTGGCCTGCCGGGATCGGCGGTTTGACCGGGCCGCCTACCGCAGGTTTCTCGAGGAGATAGGCTATCTGGTTCCGGAGGCGCCGGAATTCAGGATCGAGACAGCCAACGTGGATCCCGAATTCTCCGATATTCCCGGCCCGCAGCTTGTCGTGCCTATCACGAACGCACGCTATGCGATCAATGCCGCCAACGCGCGTTGGGGTTCCCTTTATGACGCGCTGTATGGGACGGACGCGTTAGGTGACGCGCCATGCGGTGGTGAGTACAGCACGGCGCGTGGCGCGAAAGTAATTGCCTGGGCGCGGTCGCATCTTGACGCCGTGACGCCACTTGCAACGGGTAGCTGGGCCGATATCGACGCACTTTTCGTAAAGAACGGGGTTCTGATGCCGGAACTCGCGGATCCCGGCCAGTTCGTTGGTGTCCGAAGCGTTGACATGGCTTCCTGCATCCTTCTGCGCGTGAACGGGCTGCACATCGAGATAGTTGTTGATTCCGCTAGCCGGGTCGGTGCGCAGGACCGTGCGGGCATTTCGGATATCAGGGTCGAGGCCGCCGTGAGCGCGATCATGGACTGTGAGGACAGTGTCGCTGCCGTTGATGGTGAGGACAAGACACTCGCATACGCCAATTGGTTAGGGCTGATGAGAGGTGACCTGGTGGCGGAGGTGACCAGGGCGGGCGGGACTTTTGAACGCATACTCTGCGCGGATCCGGTTTATTCCACTCCGGACGGCGGTGAACTGCGGCTTAAAGGCCGTTCGATGATGCTGGTCCGCAATGTGGGACTGCTGATGACAAATCCCGCGATGCTTGACCCGGATGGAAACGAGGTGTTCGAAGGGTTGATGGACGCGATCTGTACCACAATGATTGCCATGCATGACCTGAAAGCCCCCGAAGGCCCGAGAAATTCGGCGAAAGGTTCCATCTACATCGTTAAGCCCAAGCTTCATGGACCCGACGAGGTTGGTTTCTCCGATGAGGTGTTCTCTTTTGTGGAGCGTGCGCTTGGATTGCCGCGCTATACGGTGAAACTGGGAATTATGGATGAGGAGCTGCGGACGAGCCTCAATCTCAAGGAGTGTATCCGTGCAGCCAGACACAGGATCGCCTTCATCAACACGGGATTTCTTGACCGGACCGGCGACGAGTACCATACGTCCATGGAAGCGGGTCCGATGGTGCCCAAAGGCGAGATGAAGACCTCTACCTGGTTCACGGCCTATGAAGATCTGAACGTGGATATCGGGTTGGCGTGCGGGCTGCAGGGCCGTGCGCAGATCGGCAAGGGAATGTGGGCGATGCCCGACAGGATGGCGGACATGCTGGAGCAGAAGATCGGCCATCCCTCTGCCGGGGCGACCTGTGCCTGGGTGCCATCGCCAACGGCGGCGACGCTGCATGCGACCCACTATCACAGGATAGACGTTTTCGATCGTCAGAATGAGATTGTCGCCAACGGTAGCCGCACGGCCAAGGAGGATATGCTCGCGATTCCGTTGCTCGGCGGACGGAAGCTCACGGAAGCCGAGATAACCGCCGAGATCGAAAACAACTGCCAGGGCATTCTGGGATATGTGGTGCGCTGGGTTAATCAGGGGATTGGTTGCTCGAGGGTGCCTGACATCCACGACGTGGGTCTGATGGAGGATCGGGCGACCTGCAGGATATCGAGTCAGTTACTGGCGAACTGGCTCTGTCATGGCGTCGCCACAGAGGCGCGGGTTATGGCGGCCCTGCGCAGGATGGCGGAGGTGGTCGATCGTCAGAACGTGAGCGATGTCCTCTATTCGCCGATGGCTCCGGATTATGACGGCATCGCCTTTCAGGCGGCCTGCGATCTCGTGTTCAAGGGAAATCTCCAGCCGTCCGGTTATACCGAGCCCGTGCTGCACGCCCGTCGCCTGCAGTTCAAGTCGTTACCGCACCGCCGACCCGGATCACGATAGCCCGTAGGAGTGCGGTCAGTACGGCTTACGTGGGTGCGTAAGCGGCAACGGCTTCACGCGGGCGGTTCGGTGTATGGTCCGGTCAATTGCCGCCACGGGCAACGGAGGCCCTGAGCCGCGCGGGCGGGTACCGAGGTGTCGGGAGGGCTCGACCTGCGGCCCGGGCTGCGATATGCGGTTGCGTGGGCGCTTCGCGAGGAAAGGAAAGAACATGGCGCGGCCGATTGTCGGCATAATTGGCAACAGCCATATGATCACGGAGACCTATCATGTTCACGCCGGAGGATATTATTCATCGGAAGCCATATCAAAAGTCGCCGACTGCACCCCGGTGATCGTGCCGAGCGATCCAGACCTCGTCAGTATCGAAGATCTCATCGCGCAGTTTGATGGCTTTCTGTTCACCGGTGGCCGCCCCAATGTCCATCCCGAGGAATACGGGCATGATCTGACTGAGGCTCACGGCGATTTCGATCGATCGCGTGATCGACTGACGCTTCCCCTCATCCGTGCGTTGACGGAACGTGG
Source organism: Paracoccaceae bacterium (assembly GCA_965221405.1). Taxonomy (GTDB): domain Bacteria; phylum Pseudomonadota; class Alphaproteobacteria; order Rhodobacterales; family Rhodobacteraceae; genus JAPOUP01. Next base: position 1,245,329 of record CBDCSE010000002.1, read on the forward strand.
CCAGCCCTATCTGGGGATCTGCCGAGGGTTCCAGGAAGTGAACGTGGCATTTGGCGGCACGCTGCATCCTGAGATCAGGAATCTGCCCGGACGCATGAACCATCGCATGCCTCCCGATGGAAAACTTGAGGAGATCTTCGAGTTGCGCCAGCGTGTCACGTTTGCACAGGGCGGTGTGTTCCATCGTCTGATCGGTAACAGTGACGTTTTGACCAATACATTGCATGGCCAGGGCATCATGGATCCCGGTGATCGTATAGTGATCGATGGCGTGGCTGACGATACCACTCCGGAGGCACTGTTCGTGAAAGACGCGCCCGGTTTCACGCTGTCTGTGCAATGGCATCCCGAGTTTAACGCGCAGAACGATCCGGTATCACGGAAGCTGTTCAGTTCGTTTGGCGACGCCGTGCGTGTCTGGGCAGGGCATTGCATAGACCCGCTCCTCAAAAGCGCCTGACAGGAGCGTTCTTTCCATATCGGGTCGCGGGTGATCCCGCCGGTTGAGGATGCCATTGCGCCGGATCAGGGTCGTTGCGCACCACCCACGCCAACATAGATGGCACAAAGCGAATCCGTCTGTGTCACAAACAGACGGTTTCGCCTGAATCCGCCGAACGTGAGGTTCGATACCATCTTCGGGAATTTGATGCGGCCGAGCGGACTCCCGTCGCTATCGAAGACACGAACCCCATCCTTGGCGGAGCTCCAGAGATTTCCGTATTCATCGAACCTGAAACCATCCGGAACACCTGGCGAGACCTCGACGAAGACTTCACCGCCGGACAGGCGGTTGTCGGAAGACACATCGAAAACACGTATATGGTGAGGTCCGTCCGGATCGTGGGAAAGGCCGCTGTCAGCGACGTAGATACGGCTTTCGTCAGGTGAGAAGGCAAGCCCGTTGGGTTTGACGAAATCATCGGCGACGACCCGAATCTCGCCAGTGGCGGGATCCACGCGGAAAACGTGGCATCCTTCCTGCTCCTGTTCGCTCCTGTAACCCTCGTAATCGGACATGATCCCGTAGGTTGGATCGGTGAACCAGATTGTGCCGTCGGATTTGACCACCACGTCATTCGGTGAGTTGAGACGTTTGCCACCATAGCTGTCAGCGATTACGGTGATCGTGCCATCGGGCTCGGTGCGCGTCACGCGGCGGCCACCATGCTCACAGGTCACCAGGCGTCCTTCACGGTCGCGGGTATTGCCGTTGGAGAAATTCGCGTCCGCACGGAATACTCCCACACCGAGATCCGGTGTCCAGCGCAGCATCCGATTGTTGGGAATGTCGGACCAGACAAGGTAGCCGCCGTCGTTGAACCATACCGGACCCTCGGACCATCGGCAGCCATCGTAAAGCACTTCGACATCCGCTGTCGGAACCGTCATTGCACGGAACCTGTGATCGAAATACTCAACCGCGTCTCCGACAAGTGCCATCCGTCTCTCCTAGGTTCGGTTTCTGCCGCCACTCGCCGCGACGATTACTCCGATGATGATCAGGCCGGTCAGCACGAGCCGGATGCCCGCTCCGGCCCCGAAGGTGTTAAGCATCGTTACCAGCAGGAACAGGAACAGTGAAGCGCCCCAGAGTCCCGGTACGTTGGCGAAGCCTCCTGCGACCGAGGTTCCGCCGATCACGACGACGGCGATGGAACTCAGAAGGTATTCCTCGCCCATGTTCAGCGCCGCCCCGCCTGAAAAGGCCGCCAGCAGATAGCCGCAAAGACCGGCCAGCGTGGCGCACATGATATAGGTCGTGGCGCGAACCCGCTCGGTTTTCACACCCGCGAGATGTGCGGCGCGCATATTCTGGCCGATCGCCACGACGCCGCGCCCGTAAACCGTCCGGGACAGCAATAGATGGCCGGCAATGGTCAGCAGGATAACGAAAAGCGCGATGACGGGCAGGCCCACTACCCTGGCCGTCATGAGGTCGGCCAGAGCCTCGGGCGGCTTGACCCTGAGCCCGCGGTTCCACCAGATCGCCGCTGACTGGAAGACAAAGCTCGAAGAAAGTGTCGCGATGATCGGCGGAATCCGAAGGAGTCGGATAAGGGCATAATTCAGCACACCGATTCCAGCGCCGACCAGAAGCGCAAGTGCCAGTCCGAGGGGAATCATCGTGGTGGCCCCGTCCATGGCCTTCATCGCCACGGTGCCGGCAAGTGTCATGCAGGCCGGGATCGAGAGGTCTACATTACCGGGCCCCAGTGTGATGACGAACATCTGGCCCAATGCGACGATTACGAAGAACGCGCCGAAGGTCATCGCTGCGGACATGACCTCGCCCGAGCCTTTGCCGCCGATGAAGACAGAGGTGGCGAGCCACGCGGCCAACGCGCCCAACCAGGCCCATGACCAGGGTTGCCTGAACAGTGCCGGGAGCATGTTCATTGCCTTTTCTCCGCGCGGCTGACCAGGACACGCAGTGCCAGCACGATGATCAGGATCGCTCCCTGGGCACCGATCTGCCAATCCGGGTTGAGCCTGAGAAACGACAGGAAGGAGCCGGCGAGCGTTAGCGTTACGGCACCGATGACCGCACCTATCGGCGAGATACGCCCGCCCACGAACTCACCGCCTCCGAGAATGACGCCGGCGATCGAAAGCAGCGTGTAACGTAGCGCGATGTTGGCGTCGGCCGATGTGGTGAGACCCACCAGGGCAATGCCGGAAAGGACGCCAAAAAACCCCGCGAGGGCAAACATGGTCATCTTGATCTTCAGAATTGACCAACCCGCGCGTTCCAGTGAACGGGGGTTGCCTCCCGCGCCGCGCAGGACGGTTCCCCAGGCCGAGCGCATCAGGAATATATGAACGACCAGCGCGATGACCACCGAGGCCATTATCGGGAAAGGAACGTATGCGGGTTTCAGTGTCATCAGGGTCCGGACATACTCCGGCGCGGTCCCGCCGGGGGTCGGAAGTACGAGGACCGCGAGTCCGAGCCAGACAAAAGACATTCCCAGCGTGACAACGATCGAGGGCAGGTTTCGAAGATGGATTAGTGCGCCAAGCGCGGCGTAGACCGCGATTAACCCGGCGAGCGCCGCGATACCCAGAAGTGGCGTGTCGTGAAGCCAGGTCGCGACGATGCAGGCAACCAGACTTACGAAGCCGCCAATGGAGAGATCAAGCTCGTTCACGCAGAGAATGAACATCTGCGCGACTGTTGCCAGCGTGATCGGGATGGCCAGGTTCAGAAGAAGGTTGAGGCCGAAATAACTCATCGTTCGGGGCTGAAGCACGAAGATCGCCACCAGAAGCGCGGCCAGTGAAAGCGGCGGCAATAGGTTGCGGAGCAGCCGGGGGGAGAAAAACCCGCTCATGCGTCCGCCCTGAACGAAGCGTGAAGCACGCGCTCCTCGCTCATGTCATTCCTTCGCAGGTCCGCGACAATTGCACCCTCGCGAAAGACGTAGACGTGATCGCAGTTGCGCAGCTCGTCCATCTCGGTTGTGTACCACAGGAACGTTCTGCCTTTCCCGGCCTCCTCGCGGATCATTTCGTACACCTCCTGCTTGGTCCCGATGTCAACGCCGCGCATGGGGTCATCCATCACGATGATCTGCGCTGGTGATGCCAGCGCGCGGGCGAAAAGCGCTTTCTGCTGGTTACCCCCAGATAGCGACAGGATCGAATTGTCCACGTTTGGCGTGCGGATTCCGATCCGGTCCCGCCAGCCATCCGCGAAATCGCGTGCGGCGGATCTATCGAGGAACATGCCTTTCAGAAACGTTCGAAGCGAACCTACAGAGATGTTCTCGGCAATGGACCACAACGGAAAGATTCCATCGATCTGGCGGTCACCAGGGACAAGCGCGACTTCGCCGTCAACGGTTGCACCCGGCGCATGGTCGAAGACCTGCACCAGAAGCTCGGTCTGTCCCTGCCCGCTGAGCCCGGCCAACCCGACGACCTCACCCCTATGTGCCGCAAGAACCTTCGACCGCGACACTCTAGGGGTCGCCTGGACCATAACGGGCGCGGTGTCACGGATCGCCGCGGTCTCCGTCGCCCGATCGGTAACGGCATCGACAACGCTACCCATCGCCTTGACCAGCGAGTTGCGGTCGAAAGCCGACGCGCGGTCGAGCGCGACGACCCCGCCGTCGCGCATCACCGCGATACGGTCGGAGGTGCCGAGGATTTCGTCAAGAAGGTGGGATATGAGCACGCAGGCGCCGCCCGACCGGACATAGCTGCGTACGTGGTCCAGCAGTTTCCTTGCGGCCACGGTGTCCAGCGAGGATGTGGGCTCGTCCAGGATGACGACTCTGGCCTCGGCTGTCGTCACCGCGAAGGCGCGGGCGATCTCCACCATCTGGCGCCGGGCGATTGACAGGTCGCTTACCATGTTGTCGACGGGAATTCCGTGTCCGGGAAAGACTTCGTCCAGTTTGCCGCCGATCAGCCGCCGTGCGTCGCCGCGCCAGCCGATGCCGGAAATGGACGGATGCGAGATCCGGGCGTTCTCCGCCACGGTCAGGTTCGGGCAGAGCGACAGTTCCTGAAAGACGCATCGCACGCCATGTGCCGCGGCGTTCTGTGGCGTCAATGAACCCGTGATATCCACGCCCGCGACCTCGATCCGGCCCCTGTCGGGCGCGAGGTTGCCTGAAAGGATGTTCATCAGCGTCGACTTGCCGGCACCGTTGTGGCCGACGAGGCTGAGACATTCGCCGGGGTTAAGCTCCAGCGTCACGCCGGTCAGGGCATGGACGGCCCCGAAACTCTTTTCGACGCCGTCCAGCAGGACGATCGGTGCCGTCTCGCTAATGGGAACGGTCCCTTCGGAGGATCACATCGCGTCCTTGATCACTCTCCGGGCGTCTTCAAGCGAGTACTCGATGTTCGCCACTCCGCCCGCTTCGGTGTTGGCGAGGTTCATTTCGAGGTTGTCCTGGTCGATGCGCAGGAACGGTACCGTCAGATCCTTGGGAACATCGGCGCCGTCGAGAACTTGCTGCGCGACCCAGAAGGCCAGCGTGGACACGCCTGGCGCGATCGATACGGACATCGTCTCGTAACCGTTCGCGTCTTTCTGCTCTTTCCACCAGGTCAGTTCGTCGTGACGGTTGCCCATGATGATGACGGGCATGTCGCGTCCGGAGGCCTTGATGGCCTGTGCCGCACCGTAGCCGTCACCGCCCTGAGTCACGACACCGACGATGTCATCCGGCAGAGAGGGAAGAATGCCGGCGACGGCTTTCTGGGCAACGTCCTGTGCCCAGTTACCATGGACCGAGCCAACGATCTCGAACATGCCGGTTTCGGCGACACCCTCATGAATGCCGGCACTGATCTCGTCATCGACGAAGACGCCCGCGAGGCCGCGGATCTCGAGAAGCTTGCCGCCCTGCGGCAGCCTTTCGGCCAGATAGAGCACCTCGTCCTTGCCCATCTGTTTGAAGTCGACGGCAATGCGCCATGCGCAGGGCTCGGTTACGATGCCATCGAAGCTTACCACGGTCACACCGGCGTCGCAGGCTTCCTTGACAGCACCGTTCAGGCCTTCCGGGGAGGCCGCGTTGACGACGATGGCGTCATAGCCCTGAAGGATAAGGTTCTGGATCTGTGCGGCCTGCTCCGTCACCTGGTTTTCCGCTGTCGTGAAAGCGTCGGCCGCAGCGACCACGCCACCTGAAACAGCCTCGTCCGCGACCTTCCCCCAACTTCCGAGCATGGCCTGACGCCAGGAGTTGCCGGCGTAGTTGTTTGACAGAGCGATACGCTTGTCCGACGTGTCGGCCATCGCAGCCTGAGCCAACAGCAACCCTGCCGCGGTGCTTGCATTGAATATCACTTTCAGTACGGATCTCATGATCTTCCTCCTTGGGGAACAGCATACGGAAAGACAGTCTCATACTCCGTTACGGAGAACAACGGAATCATTTTAGCACTGTTCCGCGCCCTCACAGGACGGAATGTGACCGAGATGGAGACACACGTCGGATACGGGGCGGATCCCAATGGCGGAGCCGGATTATGGGTCGTCTATGACAGACGCGCCGGGGAACGCCGCACTGAAAATGGCCTGAGTGCCATACGTGGTGAGAACGAGGCCATGGAGGCACCGATCGATCCAGTCCGAACCGGCTTGGGATAGATATGGATGCGGATGTCGGTCTTCAGCCCAAGATGACCAGGCGGGATGTCGATCTGGCCAGGATTGGGGCGCACGCCTCCGGGACGGACCTGCCGGAGCGTAAACGGATGATCGCTGAGCATACGAGGCTGTCCGGGATGGGCGGACCCATATTCCGATCCATGACCAGGTCCCGGACTGGGGGCGTGAGATCCGGCATCGAGACCGGCGTCGCGCCGGACGATGTGGCCAAGTTCATGTATCCCAGCCCGCAGCTGACGTGAGCGCGACCGGGGATGCCGGACCCGCCGCCGGGCCATGATTCCGCGGGCGACGACTTGCCATCCCCGATAAATATGCCAGAGTGACGCCCGCAGACACAGAAAGGGGAACGCAATGACCGCAAGAGCTTCATTCGGTGCGCTGGGTATACTGTTGGCGACCTGCATCGCCGCTGGTGCGCACGCCGAAACTTTCAGATGGGCCGGCACCACCGACCCGCAGACGATGGATCCGCATGCCGTGAACTCGGCGCCGGTCCTCGGCTTCCTGAACAACGTATACGAAGGCCTTGTGCGCCGCGGCAGGGATATGTCGGTCGAGCCGGCGCTGGCCACGCGCTGGGAACCTATCGGCGACGGCGCGGGCTGGCGCTTCTTCCTGCGTCAGGGCGTCACGTTCCACGACGGCAGCGCTTTCAACGCTGATGACGTGATCTTCTCCTACGAACGCGCGTCGTCTGAAGCTTCCGACGTGAGCAGCTGGTTCGCGACGGTGTCGGACATGGTCAAGGTCGACGAATTCACGATCGACGTGATGACCAATGCGCCGAACCCGATCTTCCCGGATTCGATCGCAAACTGGATGATGATGGATTCGGGATGGGCGGAAGCGAATGGCGCGGCTCTTCCCGACAAGGAATCAGGTAACCATGCCACGCTCCATGCCAACGGCACCGGTGCCTTCCTGCTGAGCGGCCGGCAGCCCGGGCTGGAGACGGTCCTGCGGCCATTCGATGGCTGGTGGGGCGAGGTCGAGCACAACATCACCGAGGCGACGTTCCTGCCCATCCAGAATCCGGCCACGGCCGTCGCCGCCCTGCTGTCGGGAGACGTCGACCTGATCAATCCGGTTCCGGTCCAGGACGCCCAGCGGCTGTCTGGCAGCGACGAGGTCAAGGTCATCCGCGGGATCGAGGCCCGCGTGATCATGCTCGGCTTCGCCCACGGGGCGGAAACCCTGAAGCACGGCGCCAACGCGGGCGATCCGAACCCTTTCCGGGACGTGCGCGTGCGCGAGGCGGTGGCAAGCGCGATCAACGTGCCCGCCATCCTCCAGACCATCATGCGCGGCAGCGCCGAACCGGCAAGCCAGCTCGTGAGTCCCGCGATGCGAGGCTTCTCCGCGGCAAACGACACGCGCCCGACGTTCGACCAGGGCCGAGCAAGGCAATTGCTGGCCGAGGCCGGCCATCCCGATGGCTTCGGCTTCGGCCTGGTGTGTCCCAACGACCGCTACCTCAACGACGAGGCTGTCTGCCAGGCCGTCGTCGGCATGCTGGCACAGGTGGGCGTCACGGCTGAACTCGATGCCATGCCGGTCCGCAACTACTGGCCGGAACTGCGCGAGGGCAACTTCGACATGTATATGCTCGGCTGGTCGCCAGGCACGTTCGATCACGAGCATCCGATCCGTTTTCTCGCGTCAACACCGAACAGCGAGAAAAGGCTCGGCAGCTGGAATTTCGGAGGATACTCGAATGCCAGAATCGATGAACTCCTGCCTATGATCCAGTCCGAGATCGATGATGCCAGACGGCAGGCGATGCTGGATGAGGCGACTGCGCTCTACCAGGACGAGCACGCCTACGTGACGATGTACGTCCAGCCGCTCCTTTGGGGCACCCGTTCAAATGTCGAGCTGACGCAGCGACCGGACAACTTCTTCATCCTGCGCTGGGCGAGGGTCAACTGATCCTGCGGGCGCGCCGCCGCCGACACGTCTGCGGGCGGCTCAGGGCCTCTCTCCGCCCGCGCCTGCCCGGCTGAACCGGTTACGGGGGAGTCAAGTGCTGAACTACATCGTCCGCCGGGTCTTCCAGTCCGTCGTCGTGCTGCTCGTCGTCGGTCTCGTGGCGTTCTCCATGTTCCGGTTCGTGGGCGACCCGATCGACAACATGCTCGGCCAGGAACGCACTCAGGCCGACATCGAGCGCCTGAGGACGCAGCTTGGGCTCGACCAGCCGTTCCCCGTACAGTACTGGCGCTTTCTCGAGAACGCGGCGCAGGGCGATTTCGGAGTCAGCTACAGGCAGGGTCGCCCCGTAGCGGAGATCATCGGCGAGCGCGCGCCGGCAACGCTGGAACTGGCGGCCGTCAGCGGCCTCTTCGCCATCGTGCTGGGCATCGTACTCGGCGTCTTCACCGCAATTCGACGCGACGGCTGGGCTTCTAACGTGATCATGACCGGATCGCTCATCGGAGTCAGCCTTCCCACGTTTCTCATCGGCATCCTCCTTATCTACGTGTTCTCGGTGAAACTCGACCTGCTTCCCAGTTTCGGGCGCGGAGAAGTTGTCGATGTCGGCGGATGGTCCACCGGTTTTCTCACCGTGAGCGGCCTGAAGGCGCTTGTCCTGCCTGCAGTCACGCTCGGCCTGTACCAGATGACGCTGATAATGCGGCTCGTGCGCGCCGAGATGCTCGAGGTTCTCCGGCAGGACTACATCAGCTTCGCCCGCGCCAGGGGACTCTCCGAGCGTGTCGTGAATTTCCGTCATGCGCTCAAGAACACGCTCGTTCCGGTCGTCACCGTGACCGGCCTGCAAATCGGCTCGATCATAGCCTTCGCGATCATCACCGAAACGGTGTTCCAGTGGCCGGGCGTCGGGCTGCTCTTCATCAATGCAATCCAGTTTGTCGACATTCCGGTCATGGCGGCTTACCTCATGCTGATTGCGGTCATGTTCGTCGGAATCAACCTTATCGTCGATCTCCTCTACGTCGTGATCGACCCCCGTCTCCGCGACGAGGGGAACACGGCATGAAAGGCGCACGCACCGCAACCGACCGACAGGACGCGATTGCCTTTCGGATCAGGGCGGCGTGGCAAAGCGATCTCGCGTGGGCGTTCCGCCGCTCGCCGCTCGCCGTGGTCTCCCTCCTCGTGGTGGCTCTTCTGGTCTCGGGAGCCTTTCTCGCTCCGCTGATCGCGCCGCATGACCCGTTTGATCCCGGGACGCTTAACCTGATGAACGGGTTTACGGCACCCGGCACGCCGAACGCGTTTACCGGCGAGAGCTTCTGGCTCGGTACGGACGATCAGGGCCGCGACGTGCTCTCGACCATCCTCTACGGCATGCGCATCTCTCTTCTGGTGGGATTCTCGGCCGTGTCACTCGCCATGGCAATCGGCGTGACGCTGGGCCTGATCGCCGGCTACCGCGGTGGATGGACGGAAACGGTCATCATGCGCGTCGCTGACGTGCAACTGACCTTCCCCGCGATTCTTGTCGCGATGCTGGTCTTCGGCATCGCCAAGGGGCTCACGCCTGTCGAATATCGCGATCAGATCGCCATCTGGGTGCTGATTCTCGCGATCGGACTTTCTGACTGGGTTCAGTTTGCGCGTGTCGTGCGTGGCGCCACGCTTGTCGAAACGAAAAAGGAGTACGTCCAGGCCGCGCAACTCATCGGCAGGTCGGGGGCCGCGGTCATGATCCGCCACATCCTGCCGAACGTCCTCTCGCCCGTGCTGGTGATCGCGACGATCTCGCTGGCCCTCGCCATCATCGCCGAGGCGACGCTGTCATTCCTCGGGGTTGGTGCGCCGCCTACGCAGCCCTCGCTCGGAACGCTGATCCGGATCGGCCAGGGTTTCCTGTTCTCCGGCGAATGGTGGATCCTTTTCTTCCCCGCCTGCACGCTGCTTGCGCTCGCCCTCTCCGTGAATCTTCTCGGTGACTGGCTGCGCGACGCGCTGAACCCGAAGCTGAGATAGGTATGGCCCGGACTGGGGCCCTGGACGGCGGACAAGGGCCGCTCACGTCAATGCCGGACAGCCGGTGAGTGCAATTCTCGACATCGCCGACCTGACGGTCGAGTTTCCGACGCGAAGGGGGGTCTTCGTTGCCGTTGACAGGGCTAGCCTGACGGTCTCGCCTGGCGAAATCCATGGTCTTGTCGGCGAGTCGGGGGCAGGGAAGTCAACGATCGGGGCGGCGGTCATGGCGCTTCTAGAGCGCCCGGGCAGAATCACGGGTGGCACGATCCGGCTCAGGAACGAGATCATCTCGGGACTTGACCGGGTGGCAATGCGGCGCCTGCGCGGCGGCGAGATCAGCATGATCTTCCAGGATCCGCTGACGTCGCTCAACCCGCTCCTAAAGATCCGTGAACAACTGGTGGAAACCATCACGACCCATTTGGGCGTGACCGACGCCGAAGCGTGTGAGCGGTCACATGACCTGCTTGCACGCGTCGGGATTCCCCAGCCCGAGATGCGGCTCGAACAGTACCCGCACCAGCTCTCCGGCGGCATGCGGCAGCGCGTTGTCATAGCGCTTGCGCTCTGCTCAGAGCCCGAGGTGATCATCGCGGACGAGCCGACAACCGCGCTCGACGTCTCGATCCAGGCTCAGATCCTGGATCTGATAAGGGAGCTCGCGAACGAGCGACAGGTCGGTGTAATCCTCATCACTCACGACATGGGCGTTATTGCCGACACGACGGATCGTGTCACCGTCATGCATCTGGGCAAGGTCGTGGAGACAGGCGCCACAAGACTCGTTCTGGGCAAGCCAAGCCATCCATACACAAAGTCGCTCATCGCTGCCGTTCCGCGCCCTGATGTTAAGCTGCACCGGTTTCCGCTCGTTTCCCATGACGGGTGCGCCACCGCATTCCGGATCGATGACCTGGCGCGGAACTGGAACAGGACCGATGCAGCGGCGACCAAGACACTGTTCGAGATAAGAGGCCTTGCCAAGCGCTTCCTGCAGAGGCGCTCGTTCATTCCGTCGCGGCGGAAATACCTTGCCGCCGTGGACGGCGTCAGTTTCGACATCCGTCAGGGCGAGGTGTTCGGAATCGTCGGCGAATCGGGTTCCGGAAAGTCCACGGTGGCACGCGTCATTGCCGGGATCTGCAGGGCTGACGGCGGCACGATCCTGTATGATGGAAAGCCGGTCACCGGTTCCGGCTCCATCGCGTGGTACCGCCGCCAGATCCAGATGATCTTTCAGGATCCCTACTCGTCGCTCAATCCGCTCATGCGGGTTGATGCCATCATCGCCGAACCCGCGCTCCATCACGGGCTGGTGTCGGGCAAGGCGCTGAGGCGGAGGGTCGACGAACTGCTCGAGCATGTCGGGCTTGGTGCAGCCGCGGGGCTCAAGTACCCTCACGAGTTCTCCGGTGGTCAACGCCAGCGCATCTCAATCGCCCGGGCTCTTGCAACGCAACCGAAGTTCCTGATCTGCGACGAGCCGACATCTGCGCTCGACGTCTCGATCCAGGCGCAGATTCTCAACATCCTGATGGACCTGCGGGAGCACCTGAACCTCACGATGCTGTTCATATCGCACGACCTGCCGGTGGTGCGGCAGATGTGCGACCGCGTCGCCGTCATGCGGAACGGCCGCCTGGTGGAAATCCAGGACACGGAGACGCTCTTTGCCGCACCCCGGGAAGACTACACCCGATCACTTCTGAACCTGATGCCGCGTCTCGATTGGCTTGCGGGAGAAGCCATCGAAGGTCCGGCATAAGGTTGAAGGTTGCGCGGCATCCGCAACGCCCGCGTGCCGGACCCGCGAGTGGCGACGGCCCTTATGGAGGAACCGCCCGCTGCAGCCCGCAACTGGATTTACACCCACGCCTGATCAGCCGGTTCGATGCCATATCCGGGTTAAAGACCGGGCAGGATCCCGAAGTCCGACGGGTGTTGACAGGATAGGATATGTGCGGATCGGTCACGTGCGTCCCGCCTGCGGGTGTTCCGCGGGTTTCCTGGAGAGACAGTTCGCGAAACTCAGGAGACAATCAATCGGGTACCGGGCACCGCACTCCCGGCGATCCGGATCAGGTGTTCCCTGCGAAGCGCGATGCATCCTTCAGTGGGATGGCAGGGTCTGCGCCATTGGTGCAGGAATATGGCTGACCCCCGGCCGGGCACCGCGTTGGGCCAGTTCCAGTCGGTTAGAAGGACGATGTCGTATAACGGATCAGGTCTGCGGAGCGCTTCGTGGCTGGCGGCGCGTGGCGCACGGACAGGGTGGTTGTAGTCCGGTGACGCTGAATCATCGCACCACAGGTCGTCCAAACGGATCGGAACCGCCCACGGAGCGGGGCGGACCAGCCTATCCGATCTGTAGAGGCAGCCTATTATCCGATGCGTTCCTCCCGGTGTCGCGCCATCACCCTCACGCTTGTCCATGCGGACTCCAGATCGACCTATCGAACAGGGAAAGGTTTGACCCAGGAACCGCAGTCCCAGGCCGGTCAGAACCAGACTGTCCTGGCCATACACCGGTCCCGGGCGCCGCGTCAGCACGTAGCCAGGCCCGCAGTGGAGATATTCGATTGTTCCGGCGTGGACAGGCGTTCCGGCCGGATTCTCCTGAAGCCCTGGCACCGGGACCTTACGCTCGGATCATGATGTGCCCTGTCCGGTTGACAGGGGCGGACCGCGGGGTCGGGGCGGACGCGAAAACGGCACATGACACGAGCGGCGGCGTTCACAGAATGTGCCCGGATTTCTTCGCCTTTGTGTCAAGATACCTTGCATTGAGTGGATTGAGCCCGACCAAGAGGGGAACGCGTTCGGTTACCGCGATTCCGTGCTCCCGCATCATCTCGACCTTAGCGGGATTGTTGGTCAGTAGCCGAATTCTGGAAACCCCCATCTGCGCGAGCATCTCGGCACCGATTCGGAAATCGCGTTCATCATCCTCAAAGCCAAGACGGTGGTTCGCCTCGACCGTATCGAAGCCCTGATCCTGGAGGGAGTAGGCGCGCATCTTGTTCGCGAGGCCGATGCCGCGGCCCTCCTGGTTTAGGTATAGCAGGATTCCCGCTCCGTCATCGCCCATTCGTTTCAGTGCGGTGCGCAGCTGCGGCCCGCAGTCGCACTTCAGTGACCCCAGAAGATCCCCGGTGAAGCAGGCGGAATGAAGCCGGACCAGCATAGGTGTTCCGCGGGTCGGTCTGCCGATCTCGATGGCGTTGTGCTCTTCCGAACCTTCCCGGGGGCGGAAGACGTGCAGTCGCGCCGTTTCGGAGACCTCCAGGGGAATATGCGCACTGATCACCCTCTGCAGTTGGGTGGGTGTGTCAAGTACTGATATGGCGAGGCTCGCATCGATCCGGGTGAGCTGGCGCAGGGCGGAGAAGTCCTTGGCTGAGACATTAACCATGACGACGGCCGGTAACAGTCGTGCGGCTCTCGCAAGCCTGATCCCGGTGCGGGCGAGCGTCGTGTCGCCGCCGCGTTGGGTGCTGAACGGCCCTTTGAGAGGCATGGTCAGATCATCGGCGGGGTTGGCCACGCCCATGATCCATGAAACTTCGACATTCCCGCAAAGCGGGATACGCGCCAGATCTCCGTCATAGACCCGTGCCTTCAGCGTATCGGCGCGTCGTGCGGTGATCGCCAGAATTGGATCGCCAAGCTGGCGCAGACACGCCAGCCGTTCGGCCATCAGTGTTTCGGCCGCGATGACCACGGCTGAGCCGGCGGTAGCGGTCAGAACCACGGGCAGACCTATACGCAGGTCGGCACGGGCGCGGGCGAGCGATTCGAAGAGGGACGGTGACAGCGTCATTCATTCTTCGTGCTCGGAAGGGATCAGAAATGCAACCGCGGCCTGAAACAATTCACAACTGTCGACACGAGACCGTGAAATTTCCTTACCGTATCTTGCGAAAATCCTCAGGAATACTTCAATCCAGTCCAGAAACCACAAACGATGAGGCACGTCCATATGTCCAACCTGAAAAAAATCCTGCTTGTCGATGACGACGAGGACCTGCGTGAGGCTCTCGGCGAGCAATTGTTAATGACCGAGGATTTCGACGTTTTCGAGGCGGTCGACGGACATGATGCCATGGCGAAGATCAAGGCTGGATTCTATGATCTGGTGATCCTTGATGTCGGGCTTCCGGATACGGACGGACGCGAGCTTTGCCGCGTGATGCGCAAGCAGGGCGTGAAGTGTCCGATCATTATGCTGACCGGCCATGAGAGCGATAGCGACACGATCCTCGGACTGGACGCCGGCGCGAACGATTACGTCACGAAACCGTTCAAGTTTCCTGTGTTACTCGCGCGAATACGGGCGCAGCTGCGCCAGCACGAACAGTCGGAGGATGTGATCTTCCAGCTTGGACCCTACGTGTTCAAACCATCCATGAAGCTGCTACTGGCCGAAGATCAGAGCAAGATCCGGCTCACTGAAAAGGAAACGAACATTCTCAAGTTTCTTTACCGGTCAACTGATGGCGTTGTGGCGCGCGATGTGTTGTTGCATGAGGTCTGGGGATACAACGCGGGGGTCACCACACATACACTTGAGACCCATATATACAGGCTGCGCCAGAAGATCGAGCCCGATCCGTCCAATGCCTGTCTTCTGGTAACAGAATCAGGAGGCTACAGGCTGGTTGCCTAGGAGTTGAGGTGCGCCATCGGTTAACATGGCGCCGGGGCACTGAATGTTAAAGATGGGCTGATCCTGGAAGCTCGTGTGTTGGGCGGCTAAAATGGGGTCTTTTAGCTGGAGTGATTGTCGTGGTTGCCGCGCGGATGGCCCTGTTTTCGCCGACACTTGCGTATGAAAAACTGACGAAGGACACAGGAAGCGAAAGAAAGGATCCGGGCAATTCCGATGCCCTTCCCGGGATCCACGGCCTGGTCACCGTCTTCGCCTCCGTGCCCTTGACCGTTCCAGTTCATGGACAAACCTCCTCTCCTGAGGGATAAGCGAGATTGCCCGATCATAGGCGGCCTCGACCTCGGCCATGGGTGCACGAAGCCAGTCCAGCGCACGCGCCAGGTCCCGCCAGGCCCACCCATGCCGAACTGGCGAGGCTTCCATTTGCACCACCCTTTCCAGCAGGTTCCGCGCCTCCACCAGAAGCCGTCTGTTCGTCTCTCTCTGGCGTTTCCGATGGGCTTCGTTTGCCAGCTTCAGTTTCGTCTGGGAAAATTCCAGCAAGGCTCTGGCATCCTGAAACACCTCTTCCCCGGCCCGCTCGAAATATCGATGTGCCATGCGAGAGTCCCTGAGCCTTCGCGCCAGTATCGCCGTATCGATCGCGTCCTGGCCAACTGACTGCGACCGGATGACCTTAAGCCAGCGATGAGCCCGGCTTTCGTCTCCCGCGTCAATCAGCGCTTCGATCATCGTGTTGGCGACGTGGGTCTTGCCATGCGCCGGACCGTGCGCCTCAAACTCGCCAAAGGCCGCCTCGGCCTGCTCGATCCTGTCGTCCTCGATCCTCGCCCTGATCACCTCGGCGGTGAGTGTCGCCGACCCCCTGTTCCTGCTCCAGGCGGTCTCGACCCTCTGCACAGCGCCCTGTCGATTCCCCAACGCCCGCAGATGCGCCGCATCGCGCATCGCCGACAAGGCCGCGTACTCCGGATGCGCGGGCAAGATAGCCCTGAAGTAACTGCGTCCGGGGTCAAAATCGAATGCCGGCGACGGGGATCCGTTCCGCCGCATCGCCTGGAACACCTTGGGCACTCCCGTAAGCCTTCCTTCCGCGAGCTTCAGATCCTTGAGGAACTCTCCGATTCTGCGGTTCCTCGCCGGAACCGGCGGAACGTGCCCGCCGTCAAGCATGTGCTCGCGCTCAATGCCGTGGACCGGTCCGGGATAACTGATGATCTCAATGCGGTCCGGATAAAGGTATACCTTTATCGGTTCAGGCTGATCCGCGTCATAGCTGCGATGGTATACAGCGTTCACCAATGTCTCCCGCAATGCCGGAAGAGGATAGCTTACCCAACTCCGGACCTGAGAGGCGGAATCCCGCTTCTGCAAGTGGGATGCGGAAAGGTTTTCAAGATAGCTCAGGCATTCTCTCAACTGGTCCGGCAAAGGTCCCGAAAACGCGCGTTCCTCCTGAACGTCGCCCGCTTCACCGGCCGCAAAGTGCACAACCTCGATCCTTGCCCCCCGGAACCAGGCCGTCGGATCAGGTGAAAAGAACAGCAACGCAACATTCCTTGGGATGTCATGGCCGTTGCGACGGCTGACGATCCTCAAGCGACGGCAAATTTCCCTGAAGTCCGTCTCTTCTTCGAGACCGCTGCCCACGTCACGCAAGTACTCTCTTACTTTCGATTCCCTCAGATCCTCTACCGTGGCATCGGACGGACCCGCGCGATCATCCCATGGGACCCGCGCGGTCTGTTTCATCAGATCCGGAAGTATGCTTCCCTTCGTTTCGGCGTCGACCGTTTCGGAACCGATCCTTACCCAGAACCGCGGCGATTCACCCTTTCGTCCGGTGGGCGCCCGATGGGGCCTTGTCTCGCTCGCAGGCATCCATATCACCAGGATAAGCTGGTCTTCAAACATCTCGGGAGAAAAGACTGGCTGGCATGGCGGGTCGATCTGTCTGCAACGACCGCGGATCCATTTCTGCGCACTGTCGGACATTGCCGGTGATATTCCCGTGGGCGGAAGAACCGCACGGCCTTCCTCTTCCGCAACCCCAATGACAATGTACCCGCCATTTATGTTGTGTAGGTCGTTGGCGTAGGCGCAAATCGTCCTTATCACTTGCGGTCCAACCGTTTCGGAATTCCAGGCAGCCTTGAATTCAACGCGTTCGGTTTCGACTCCGCGGTTGTGAAGGAGGTCGTCCAGGTTTATCGGGAGATATGTCCTCACCAAAAGTCGCCTGACTGATCCGGGTCATCCTGCGGACCTTGCATGCAAAGGTCACGGGTTGCGGTCGTCGTGGACATGTCGGGTGCTATCAGCCCCGGTCTTTGGGTTCGGTCGGTATTTCCTGGTGACGAACTGCCGTGCCGGGAGGCTTCTGCAGTGAGTCGGGATGAGCGGATCTTTCGGGAGCATGAGCGGGAGGACTCCAAAGATCTGCCTGATGGCGGTCCGAGAGGATGGTCCCATACGGCGCCCGGGGCGCTCAGTGCCTCTGGGCCGGGAAGGCGGGGACCTTGCCGCGCGGCGAGTGACGCGGTCATTTCTAGGGGTCCCGGAGACCAAGGGGCATGGTCCGTCGTCTGGTGAGTCGGAATCATCTAGGGGTGCGTGATTGGACGGGTGAGCGGCGTTTGCATGTTGCTTGCCTTCAAAGACACCGGTACGCAAATCATTATGGCAAACGGGCGGTTCGTTTGCAATGCGGATGGATGCTGTGGGGATCAAGGGGTTCCTCGAGCAGGGCAGATACCGGAACGTCCTGTTCAACCTGGACCAGTGCGGCCACAGTCACGTCGATCGCGATACCATCCTCGATATCATGAACTCCTGTCCGCATGCGGAGGTCTTCTACACTTTCTTCATCGAGGCCCTTTACCTCTGGGTTAGATCGTAATGACAAGAGATTGTCGGTCTCGGTGGTTGCGAGCCCCCGAAACCAACCATAACCCCGACCCGCCCCGAAGGGGGCACCCCATAAGCACTAACTTGTTTGACCGCGGCACCACTTTAGGCACTCCAACTGCAGAAACCGGGGCTGACGAGCCGATTCGACCGGGAATTTTGATGATTTTGTCTCCCTCCTCGGGCATCCGGGCCATCAGCAACGCGAAATCGGTGGTGTCCGAACTCGATCCAGAGAACAAGTTAACGCTTATGAGGGGGCACCCGGCCTCCGGACCCGCTATGTCCCGCGGGTACCGGAAGCCCATCCGTTAGTTGCACGCGTATGCAAATTTGTCTTGCGGGAAATCCGCCGACCTGACTATTGTGATGAAGCGGAGATATTCGCCCCAATCCGCCCGGGAGACCAACATGGCCGAAATCCAGCTCCGTAACGTCGGCAAACGATGGGGATCCTTCATAGGGGTCGAAAATTTCGACCTGACGATCGCCGACCGGGAATTCCTTGTCCTGCTGGGGCCGTCCGGCTGCGGGAAAACGACCACGATGCGCATGATCGCCGGGTTGGAAGACGTGACCGAGGGGCAAATCCTTATCGACGGGAAGATCGTGAACGATCTCGAACCCAAGGACCGCGACGTGGCGATGGTGTTCCAGAGCTATGCGCTCTACCCGAATATGAATGTTTACGAAAACATCCGGTTTCCCTTAAAGGTGCGCGGCATCGAACCGGCAAGGCACGAGGAACGGGTCCTGTGGGCGGCGGACATGGTTGAGCTTCGCGAATTCATGCACCGCAAGCCCGCCGAGCTTTCGGGCGGGCAGCGCCAGAGGGTCGCGCTCGCTCGTGCGATCGTCCGCGAACCGAACGTATTCCTCATGGATGAGCCTCTGTCAAACCTTGACGCAAAACTGCGGGTCTCGACCCGCGCCCAGATCAAGAACCTAAGCCATGAGCTGCAGATAACGACGATTTACGTGACCCACGACCAGATCGAGGCGATGACGCTGGCTGACCGCGTGGTCGTGATGAAACAGGGCGTCGTTCAGCAGGTCGGTACGCCAACGGAGATATACGACACTCCCGAAAACACCTTTGTCGCCGGGTTCATCGGCTCACCGGCGATGAACCTGCTGCAGGGATCGCTGACGGGCGGTGTATTCGAGGCCGATGGTGTGCGCATCGAAGGGCTGAAGGGGCCGGACGGGCGGGTGACGCTGGGATGCCGCGCCGAGGACGCGTATGTGACCGACGCCGACGGTCAGATCACCGCACCGGTCTATACGATGGAGCTGCTCGGCGACGCGACGATGGTTACGGTTCGCGCGGGAAGCGCGCTTGTCAGCGTCAAGGCGCACAAGGACTACAGGGCGGAGATTGGCGATCAGGTGGAGATAGCGGTCCCTTCCCGGAACTGCCATCTCTTCGATGAGCGGTCCGGGACGCGGATCGGGGCGTGAACCATGAATGGATCTCCTGAATCCAGGTCCATTGTTTTCGTCGCGGGCCGTTCATGGCGGGTGGCCGCGTCCGGGAGTGGACCTCTGGCCGGCGGAACCTTTCCCGTCCCGTCCGCCGAAAGCGCCGGAGGCGGCACATGACGGGACGGCATCCCGAACAGGCGATCCTTACCCGGGACACGGACATGGAAAGGACGGAGGAAACCCGGGCGGTCATCGAGGCAATGGTCGAGGGTCTCAACGATCATCGTATCGACGATATCGGCCAATTCTTTGCTGAGGGGTTCCGTTGGATCGGCAATCGCGGCTGCGGGACCAAATCCGGTCTCCGCGAGTTTCAGGATAATTGGCAGAGGCCTTTTCAGGCCGCGTTTTCCGACAAGGTCTGCATCGACGAGGCCCGATTGTTCATGGGTGAATGGGCCGCCGCGTTCGGTCGTCAGGAAGCGACACACAGTGGCGCGTTTCTGGGAATACCGCCCAGCGGCAGGCGTGTCGAGATCCGCTATATGGATTTCTGGAAAGTGGTTGACGGCAAGATCGTCGATAACTGGGTCAGCGTTGATTTCGCCCATGTCGCGGCGCAGCTTGGTGTCGACCTGTTCGGGGGTCACGGATGGGAGGCGTTTGATCGGGGTGAACGGGAACCGCCCCGACCCTAACATATTTGAGCACAGAGGTCACGGAGCATGGCAGTTGAATACCTCAAGCGCGGAAAGTCCGAAGCCGACAGACAGCGGGATGACGCACGGATTCGCTTGACCGTCGAGGAAACGCTGAGGGATGTCGAGGAACGCGGCGATATCGCGGTGCGTGAGCTTTCGGAGCGGTTCGACGGCTATTCCCCGGAACGCTTCCGGCTGAGCCCCGAAAGGATCGAGGCCCTTATCGCGGAACTGACTCCCCGCGAATTGGCGGATATGGAATTCGCGCAGCGGCAGGTGCGTCGTTTCGCCGAGGCCCAGCGCGCCTCGATGAGCGACATCGAGGTCGAGACGCTTCCCGGTGTGATACTCGGGCACAGGAACATCCCTGTCCGGTCAGTGGGCTGCTACGTGCCGGGAGGGAAGTTTCCGATGGTCGCTTCGGCGCATATGTCGGTCGTTACCGCCTCTGTCGCGGGGGTTCCACGTATCATCGCCTGCACGCCACCTTTCCAGGGTCGGCCCAACGCCGCCGTGGTCGCCGCGATGCATCTGGGCGGGGCGCATGAGATTTATGTTCTGGGTGGAATTCAGGCGATAGGAGCGATGGCGCTCGGAACCGAGACGATAAGCCCCGTCCATATGCTCGTTGGGCCCGGAAACGCATTTGTCGCCGAGGCGAAGCGACAGCTGTTCGGACGTGTCGGTATCGACCTGTTCGCGGGACCGACGGAAACCATGGTGATCGCCGACGAGACGGTGGATCCGGAGATCTGCGCGACCGATCTTCTCGGCCAGGCCGAGCACGGCTACGACTCGCCGGCCGTTCTCGTGACCAATTCACGTGGACTGGCCGAGGGAACGATGGCCGAGATAACCCGTCTTCTGGAGATCCTTCCCACCGCCGAAACCGCCGGGACCAGTTGGCGGGACTATGGCGAGGTGATTCTGTGCGACACCTATGAAGAGATGCTTCAGGTTGCCGACGATATCGCGTCTGAACATGTCCAGGTGATGACCGCCCGGGACGACTGGTTTCTGGAGCACATGACCTGTTATGGCGCGTTGTTTCTGGGGCCCCGCACGAATGTGTCCAACGGTGACAAGGTGATAGGCACCAACCACACCCTTCCCACAAGGAAGGCGGGCCGATACACGGGCGGTCTATGGGTCGGAAAGTTCCTGAAGACGCATAGTTACCAGAGGATACTTACGGATAGCGCAGCCTCCATGATCGGGCAGTACGGTTCCCGACTCTGCGTTCTGGAGGGTTTCGTTGGACATGCCGAGCAGTGTAACGTCCGTGTCCGGCGCTACGGTGGAGTTAACGTTCCTTACGGCGCGCCCGCTCCGTTTCCGGAGCGCGTCGAAGATCTGACGGATGGCGGGTAATGTCCGCCGACCGCCATAAACGGAACATGGACCTGCTGGTACCGCTTCGCCTGGCGATGCGCGATTTCAGCGAGCGGGACGTGAGGCTGGCACTCGATGTGGCCGCGGCGCCCGATGCGGTGTTTCGCCTCTGCCATCCCCTTGGTGACAGTGCGGGCCCCGATGCGTATTTCGAGACCGCCTACAGAGGGCTGTTCCGGGCCTGGCCGGATCTGGAACGCCGGGACTGGCTCTTAATCGCCGGTACCGATGGACACGGATCGGATTGGGTCGGCTGCGGCGGATATTATACCGGGGTGTTCACCGGCGCATGGCTTGGCATTCCCCCGACCGGGCATCAGGTGGCGATGCGGTTCCATGAGTTCTATCGCGTCGTGGACGGCCGGGTGGTGGAGATGCAGGCGTTGTGGGACATTCCGGAAGTGATGATGCAGGCCGGCGCGTGGCCTATGGCACCGGGTCTGGGCCGCGAGTGGCAGGTGCCCGGTCCGGCGACACAGGACGGTATTGTCGCGGGCCCCCGGGATGTGCGGAAGGGCGCGGCGACCTGCGCCCGTGTCATCGAAATGCTGGGATACATGAAACGTCACCCTGCCGAGGCCGGGCCCGAAGGGATGGAACTGGAGCGTTTCTGGCATCCCCGGATGAACTGGTACGGGCCGGCTGGAATTGGTACCGGTCGAGGGATCCCGGGCTTTCGGCACTGGCATCAGATCCCCTTCCTCAATGCCATGCCAGACCGCGGACGGTATTTAGAGGAACTCGTGTTCCATTTCTTCGGCGACGGTGATTACGCCGCTGTCACGGGCTGGCCCAACATGCTTCAGACGGTGACGGGCGACGGGTGGATGGGCATCGCGCCGACAGGTCAGCGGGTCACTATGCGGAGCCTTGATTTCTGGCGGTTTG
Organism: Paracoccaceae bacterium; assembly: GCA_965221405.1. Lineage (GTDB taxonomy): Bacteria > Pseudomonadota > Alphaproteobacteria > Rhodobacterales > Rhodobacteraceae > JAPOUP01. Next base: position 1,267,407 of record CBDCSE010000002.1, read on the forward strand.
AAGGCGACCTGATCCGCGAGAACTGGGTTCTTGTCGACCTCCTGGATCTTTATTTCCAGCTGGGTGTCGACGTATTCGCCCGCCTGCGTGAATTCAACAAAGCCCGAAACATGGGGGATATCCGTATCCCGGACGGTATGGACCGATGACGGTAAAGGTGACGTCGCGACAGGTGGCCGAGCGCGCCGGCGTGTCGCAGTCAGCCGTCAGCCGGGCCTTCACGCCGGGTGCGTCGGTGTCGCGGAAGACCGCCGAGAAGGTGCGCCGCGCCGCGAATGAGCTTGGCTACCGCCCTAACGTCCTGGCGCGCGCGATGGCATCTGGGAGGAGCCGGATCATCGGTCTTGTGGTCGCCTACCTGGAAAACTACTTCTACCCGGAGGCGCTGGAGAGGCTGTCGAGGGCACTTCAGGAGAACGGTTACCATGTTCTGATCTTCATGGCATCGCAGACGGCTGGCAACATCGAGGATGTGCTGGGGGAGATTCTGGACTTTCAGGTTGATGGTATCGTCATGGCGTCGGTGGCCATGTCATCGGACATAGCGTCGCGCTGCCAGGCCGCGGGTGTGCCTGTCGTGCTGTTCAACCGCAAACAGGATGACGATGGCATCACTTCCGTGACATCCGACAATTACTCCGGTGGCCGATGTGTGGCTGAGTTCCTGCTGGCGGGAGGACATGAGCGGATCGCCTATATCGCGGGTTGGGAAGGTGCGTCGACCCAGCGCGACCGCGAAGCGGGATTCAACGAGGGTGTGCGGGAAGCCGGTAGGGAGGTCATCGCCCGTGCGGTGGGAGAGTTCCGCAGCGATGCGGCCCGCGCCGCAGCCCGCAGCCTGTTCGGAACGGATCCGGAGCGGCGTCCGGACGCGGTTTTCGTCGCGAACGACCATATGGCGTTCGCGGTGATGGATGTGATTCGTTTCGAGATGGGCCTGTCCATTCCGCGGGATGTTTCGGTCGTGGGATTCGATGATGTGCCGCCCGCCGCCTGGTCGGCATACGACCTGACCACGGTTCGCCAATGCTCCGCGCGGATGGTAGGGGAAACCATATCGGCATTGCTGGAGCTTGTAGGGAGTCCCGACACGGCCACTCCCCGCCAGATCACGGTCGAGGCGCCGCTGATCGTGCGCGGTTCGGCCCGGCTTCCCGACGGCGCATCACGGAAAAGGGCCCCGGCATGAAAGGTTTCGATCCGAAATTCCACGACCTCCCGGACTACATCATCGGGATCACCAGGGAGATCTGGGAAGATCGGGGCATCGCCAAGCTGCGCGATTACTATGCGGAAGACATCGTGGTCAGATCTCCGGCTTCGGTCGTGGTCGGCAACAGGCACGTCATCGCCGCGACACTCGCGACGCTGGCCGAGTTCCCGGATCGCAGGCTTCTCGGCGAGGACGTGATCTGGTCGGGTGCCCCGGAAGAGGGGATGCTGAGCTCACACCGTATACTCTCAACGGCGACCCATCTGGGGGATGGCGTATTCGGTAAGGCGACAGGAAAAGGGGTTCGGTACCGGATCATCGCCGACTGTCACGCGTTGGGTAACCGCATTGATGACGAATGGCTCGTTCGGGATCAGGGCGCGGTCGTGCGGCAGCTGGGTATGGATCCCAAGGCCTACGCCGCTGGCTTGATCGAGAGCGAAGGCGGGCCGGATGAGTGCGTGAAGCCACTAACTCCAGACACCGATCGTGATGGTCCGTACACGGGACATGGCAACGAAAGCGAATGGGGCAGGCGCTATGCGGGCATTCTCACCCGGATCATGGACGCCGACATGGCGGTGGTTGCGGCGGAGTATGATCGGGCGGTGCAGGCCGAGTATGCGGGTGGTGTGACAGGCCACGGGCGTGCGGCGGTAGGAAGTTTCTGGCTGGGGCTGCGCGCTTCCTTTCCCTCCGCTGAGTTTACCATACACCATATGATTGGCCTTGAAGATCCAATGATGCCACCCCGCGCGGCCATCCGCTGGAGCCTCTGGGGACGGCATGACGGATGGGGAGCATTCGGTCGACCGACCGGGGCCGGGATCTATGTCCTGGGCATCAGCCATGCGGAGTTTGGGCCCTGGGGACTGCGCAGGGAGTATACCCTTTATGACGAGACCTCTGTCTGGAAGCAGATACTTCTGAAGACGGGAGGATGACCGATGCCGGTTTCATTTGCCGATATCCCAGTGACCCGAGATTGCGACATTCCGGTGGAGTCTCCGTTCGGACATCACCGGACCAGCCCCGGGGTCCGACGGTGCCGGGAGGCGGCTCCGGACATCGGTATACGCTGTCAGGCGCTCCGTGCGCGCGGAGGCGGTATCGAGAGAACCGGCGCAACATATGCGGGTGACGGGGTCGGTCATATGTTTCAACACATTCCCCGTCCTGAGGAAAATGCGTCGCTCGCCGCCTCCATCGAAGGAGCTTCCTTCGGGCCGACCACCAGGACCCTGCGCACGGCCGCACGGCTCGGGGCGACCCGGAGCGGCAGCGGACTGTCAGGCCGGACGCGGTTCGCCTGCTTTGCGGGCAGAGAACCGCAGGTCCGGCACACGAAGCCGGTTGGCAATGGATGCTTGACCGCCTTACCGCGGACATCGCCGAACATGGCAGGGGACGGAACTGGAGGAAATCCGGATACACAGGATTTTGCCCCTTGCGTCCCCTAAGAGAAGGAAATCCCGCGATGGCAGTCGAAGGGCTTGAAGACCGGATAGTGCGTTACGGTGATCTGAAACCATGCAGGACAGCGTTCATCGACGCGCATACTCCCGGAAGCGACCGCAAGGAAAACTTCACGATCATTGGTGGTGGTGTCAGCGAAAGCCCGGACCAGCATGTGCACATCCGCGACACGCCGGGTTTCAACATCGGTGCCGCCGGCCAGCCCCCGGGGTGCCGCAACTCCCTGCACAGCCATTCGACGGCCGAGGTGTTCTTCGTGCTGAAAGGCCGCTGGCGGTTTTTCTGGGGCCGGTGGGGTACGGCGGGCGATGTTGTGCTGGATGAAGGTGATATAATCAACATTCCGACCGGAATTTTCCGGGGTTTCGAGAATGTCGGGACCGACTATGGCATGGTCATGGCGGTTCTGGGCGGCGACGATGCGGGCGGTGGGGTCACATGGGCACCGCAGGTGATCGAGGACGCCCGGGATCACGGGCTGGTTTTGGGCGAGAACGGGGTGCTATACGACACGCGTAGGGGAGAGCGTCTTCCGGAGGGTATCGACCCGATGCCGCCTCTGACCGAAGATCAGCTCAGGGAGTACCCGGAGGTGCCGCCTGAAGCGCTGATCCGGCACCATGTCGCCCGCTACCTGGACTTGATGGGACTTGCGCGTGGTGAGCCAGCGAAGGTGGTCGGCGAGGACGCGGTGCTGCGGGACCGACCGGGTTTTGAGGTGGAGCTTATGGTCCGGGGGTCTGGGCCCGACGGGTTCAACGCCCGGGAAAGGCATTGCGTGCTTATGCCGATGCGTGGGCATTGGAGGCTCCGGACAGAGAGTGCGGAAGCGGTCATTAACCCCGGCGACACATGTCTGCTCGCCCCGGGTGAGCGACATGCGCTGTCACCCTCCATGACAGGCGAGGCGAGCCTGTATCGTGTCACCGCAACCGATGATCCGGCGGGTCCGACCTGGACGGGTTGATATTCTGCCGGCGAGAGATGTCCCGAGCTGGACGATGTTCCCGGGGCTCTATCGGCGGTACGATTGGAGTGCCCGCGTCCGGGTTCCCCGGAGAGGAATTGGGAGGTTTAGGCATTGACCAGGATTCCGGTAACCCATGTCGGATCACTTCCGCGGACGCAGGAAGTGGTGGATTTTCTATTTGCCCGCGAGCGCGGCGAGGAGTTGGACCAGGCCGCCTTTGACGCGTGCATGAAGAGGACGGTCGCCGAGACGGTCGGCAGGCAGGTCGAGGCGGGAGTTGATATCGTCAGCGACGGTGAGACCTCCAAAATCTCCTACGCCACCTACGTGAAGGACCGCTATACCGGGTTTTCGGGCGACAGTCCGCGCAATGCGCCCGCGGATCTGAAGATGTTCCCGAACTTCCTCAGGCGGCTCGCGAACGATGGAGGTACACCACAATACGCGCGCCCGATGTGTGTTGGCGAGGTGCGGACGAAGGGACGGGGCGAGCTGCGCAAGGACATAGACAACCTCAAGGCCGCGATGGCCGCTCATGGGGTTGAGCGCGGTTTCATGAACGCGGCTTCGCCGGGCGTTATTTCCCTGTTTCTGCAAAATGATTTCTATCCGTCCCGGGAGGCGTATCTGGAGGCGCTGTCCGATGCGATGCGGGAGGAATACGAGACGATCGCGGCCGCGGGTCTTGACCTGCAGCTGGACTGTCCCGATCTGGCGCTGAGTCGGCACATGCTTTTCGCCGATCTATCGGATGAGGATTTCGTCAAGGTGGCGGACCTTCATGTGGAGGCGCTGAACCACGCGCTGAGGAACGTACCCCGGGAGCGGATCCGGGTTCATATCTGCTGGGGCAACTACGAGGGGCCACATTGCTGCGACATCGCGATGGACAGGGTGTTCGCGACGTTGATGTCGACCAGATCGCGCTACGTGCTTTTCGAGACATCCAATCCGCGGCATGCCCATGAATGGGTGGTATTTCGTGACCGCAGGCGCGAGATTCCCGATGACAAGGTTCTGGTGCCGGGTGTGGTCGACTCGACGACGAATTTCATTGAGCACCCGGAGCTTGTGGCGCAGCGGATCGAGCGGTTTGCCGACATTGTCGGCGCACAGCGTGTGATGGCCGGCAGCGACTGCGGGTTCGGTACCTTCGCTGGCTTCGGCGCCGTCGATCCTGACATCGCCTATGCCAAGCTTGGTGTGCTGGCTGAGGGTGCGGGCATCGTCTCATCCCGGTATGGCTCTTAGTGTCGAGGAAGGGGGATGGGTAAGGTCTCCCAGTGGCCCGGGTCTGTGTCGGGAGGTTTTCCGCGAGGCTCCCGTGGCGGAGGCAGGATGACAGAATGACGGGGTCGCGGCAGGAACGCCGGTTGCCCGACGCCCCCCGCACAGATCCCCGCGAGCCCGCTAGGGCACGAGGCTCCTACCTCGGGTGACTGACGGCAAAGCGCGTGCCCGGCCATGGGTGAGGAATCCGGATCCGAGGCCAGAAGACCCTGGCCAGGGCATCGATCCCGCTCCATTTGAAGCGGTCCCTCTGCGGTCTTCGTCGCAGGACGCGCAGCCAGAGTCGCCTGACGCGCCGCACGAAGCTGCGGAGGGACGGGTGGCCGGTCGGCACCGCGTGGTAGCGCAGCCATCCGCCCACAACCCGGCCAAGCCATTTGGCGACGTCACGCACGCTGTCGCGCATCCGTCGGCGCGGTTCGGCCCTGATGCGCTTCAGGGTGCGGCTGGCCCGCTTCCCGATCGGCTTGCGCCCCAGTCCGAAACGTCCCTTCCGCGTGGTCCGGCAGTAATGCGTGAACCCGAGGAGGTCGAAGGTCTCGGGACGCCGCTCTCCCCGCGCCCGGCGGTTCGCCATCGCGAACCTGCCGAACCCGATGAGGCGGGTCCTGTCCGGGTGCGGGTCGAGCGAAAGTTCGGCCAGCCTGTCCTTCAGGTCGCACAGGAACCGTTCCGCGTCCCGCTTGTGCTGGAACCCGACCGCGAAGCCATCGGCGTGGCGCGCGATGACCGTCTCGCCACGGGCGATCCGGGAGCGCCATTTCCTCCGGAACCAGGGGTCAGGGACGAAGTGCAGGTACACGTTCGCCAGGATCGGCGGGACACCTGAACCCTGCGGGGTTCCCCGCAGGCTGTCCCGCCATTCCCCGTCTTCCATGACGCCGGCGCCAGGCCATTTGGAGATCAGGCGGGTGACCCGCCGGTCCCCGATCCGGTGCTCCACGAACTTCATGGGCCATCCCCGGTCCAGCCGGTCGGGGAAGGCCCGGATGTCCGCGTCGACGAGCCGGTTGACCTTGCGCCGCGCTATCCCGTACGCCAGTGCGTCGGGTGCGCCATGCGCACCGCGACCGGGCCGGAACCCGTGGCTGAACCCGGGGAACTCCGGCTCGAATACCGGCGCAGGGATGGTCTCCGCCACCGCCGTCCGGACGATCCTGTCCTCCAGCGCGGCGATGCCAGGCGGTCGTGTTCCCCCGTCCGGCTTCGGCATCTCCACCCGCCGGGACGGAAGCGCCCGGTACGCCCCGCTGTGAACACGGTCGTGCAGGTCGGGCAGCCGCCCTTCCAGCCCGTCTCCGTATTCCTCCCACGTCACCCCGTCCACGCCCGCCGCCGCGCCCTGCCCCAGCGTGAGGCAGGACGCCTCGAGCGTGTCCGTCGTGATATGGTGCAGAAGCGCGGTGAGCCTCTCCTTCGGATTCCCCGTGGCCGCTTGCCGTACCCGCCCGGCCGCCTGTGACATGCGCGCCCGGCCCTGTGTCCGGTGCATGCCTTGGCCTCGCGGGTTCCCCTTGGTTCCGGCCCTTCCCTCCACCGGCTCCGCGGGAGCGGGCGCTCCCTTGTTCGCCGACTTCACCGGCACTGCGGCCGGATCCGACTGCTTCAGTCCGTTCATCATCGTTTCGGAACATCTCCTTTCTTCCGCGGCCCCGGCACGACCGCCGGGGCGGGCTGAAGCCCTCCCAGGTCCCGACGCGGGGCGTACGTGCGTCCCTGGACCCTTCGACGCCGCGGAGCCCGGCGGTCCCTCACCCTTGCGGTCCCGCAGGTGTTGCCTTCGGCTGCTGCAAAAGCCCCGGCGCTCCGGATCATAATCCCTTTCGGCGCTCAGTCCTCCCGGCCACACGCGCCGCTGCCGACGCTTCGCATGCACCCTCACGGGCACGTGCGCACGGCTCGCGGTGAAAGTGGTGGTCAGCCTTTCCTTTCCGTCGGACTTTCACCGACTGCCCCTGCGCCAGTTTGCCTGGCGCTCTGTAGCCCAGATTTTTGACAATCGACCTGTCTGACCGGTTCGAACTGGCGGAAGCGACCGGAAATTGCCCATTAGAACCACCCAAACGGGAGTGAAAATGGCGCAGCGTGAGCATACGTCAAAAAATCTGAACTGCACCCCAGGATGACGCGGTCATCGACCCATCCGCCGGAGTGGATGGGCGAACGTCCGGGGAGGGACCGGTTCTCATATGGGGACATTTTCGGGGTTCTCCGGGCCGTCGTGATTTTGCCGGTAAGGACCCGGAATTCTCCACGCCGCACCGAAGCGGTCTGACATGACCGGTGGCCACTGAAGGGTGAACAGAACGGGAATAACCTGCCCCATATCAGAAACGCACCCACCACACCCTCGGCATCCCGGGAAGCCGAGAATCCCGTCAATGGCGAAGGCCTTCGAGGATCCTCCTGACCCGGTCCTAACCGCCAAAGGCCCTGAGCCTGCGGATGGACCCGATCCGGACACCGGCCTCCGCCGCAACCTTCATGGCACTGTCACGGATCTCCCCGCGCATCGGCCCGGCCCGGGCAGTCCGCCAACCGAACCCGGCGCATGGGCATGCCATGATCCAACTCCCTCGCAGGGACGAAAAATCCAGCATATCATTTCGCAGGGTTCTGGTTCCGGCTATGCCGGGTTAGGTTCATGGGCGATACATTGCCCATTTGGGTCGAGCCCGGGCGCATGGGTGATCTCGCGGCTGCCACGATTCAAGACTACACCCTCCGGCAACGTGTACATTGCATCGGGTATCCTCGTGTGTATATAGTTGCGCATGTTGTGCAACAGCCGAGACATCGTCAAGCGTCTCAAGGCCGAGGGCTTCGAATTGGTGAGCGTAAAGGGATCGCATCACAAGTTCAGAAAGGGCACGATCACCTTGGTCGTTCCGCATCCGAAGAAGGATCTGCCCGTTGGCACCGCTCGGAGCATCGCCAGGCGGGCGGGCTGGGACTGAGGAGGCAGCCATGCACTATGTCGCCGTCATCGACAAGGATCCTGGAAGCGCCTACGGGGTCCGGTTTCCGGAGGTACCGGGATGCTACTCGGCCGCCGACAGCCTCGATGACATCGTTCCCAACGCTATCGAGGCGTTGAGCCTGTTCTTCGAAGACTGCGAGCCTGTGCCGCCGCACGGAATCGAAGCGGTGTGGGAGCAAGTTGCCGGGAGTATGGCAGAGGGCGCGGTGCTGATGATGATTCCCTATGTGCATGACCGGAAGCGGGTCGTACGGGTGAACCTGAGCATGGAAAAGGGGTTCCTCGATACGCTCGACGAGGCGGCGCGGATGCGTGGCATGACGCGCTCCGCGTTCGTTCAGAAGGCAGCTACGCGAGAGATACTCGACCCTGCCTGAAACGGGCAAAGTTGGGGGCTGGTGCCCCTCAATGAAGTGATGCCGTTGCGGTCCGCCGCTATGCTGTGGTCGAAGATGGTGCAACAGGCCTCGCAGTCGAGATAGAGGCGACCGTTCAAGCAGTGGCAGATGTGTCCGTGCGACGCCTGCCACATCTGTGCCGCGGCTGGTTCGGGATGGGATTAGTGTTTTGTTCAGTATTGCGGTGACTTCTGTGTATGTCCGGCGGTTTTGGGGCTTTGGTGTGCCACGCAGGATTCCGCTGTCCGCGTGGCGCGGGGATTTCGCGGCTTTCAGCCTTAAACGGAACTTCCGACTGACAATCAGCCTCCGTCCAGATCCAACTTATTGGAAACGAACGGTTTTTCCAGACATCCTCGGCGTTCTAATATGGATTTATGTTGCCATGAAAGGATCGCGCCCTTGGCCCTCAGCGTCGACGCCATCCCCAACCGGTCCTCCCCGCCCGCCGTCCCGGCTCGCGCGAGGGAAGGCGCGTCCGCAGGCGCACCGTCGCCAACCTGCCGGGGATGCCGCCCTTCCCCGTCGACGCCGTCCGCGCCGCATTGGCCGGAGGGACGGTGCTGCCCTCCGTGGAGGCGGCCTTCGCGATCCGCCGCCCGCTCCCCCACGGACACGTGGCCGCCGTGCCGGGCACGCTCCGGCGCCGGGCATGGAGCGGGATCTTTCTCTCCCGCAGTTCCTCAAGGGTCATGACCCCGTCCTGGCAGGCGTCGGGCAGACGCCGCATTCGCGTGGTGACGCGGGCCGGCTCGCCCTGCGGTGAATCTGCCCGTCGCCGGACATCGGTCGTGTCGTTCGCGGCTTCCGGCCTGCGCGTGATCTCCCCCTGGACGAGGTCCGGGTTCCCGGGCAGGGCCAGCACCTCCGTCCGGACGGCCGCGTCGGGTTCGTCGACGCGCATTGCGGGATTGTCGCGCACGGCTCCCTCCGGATGGCGCCAGCCCTCGGAACCCTGGCACCGGCAGTGGTGCAGGCGCGGCGTCCCGCGGCCGCCCGTCCCGGAGTTCCGTCCCATGGCGTAGCCGCAACGCACGCGGATGCACAGCCCCTGCAGGAGAGTCGGCTCGACGGTCTTTCGTCCCGGGAAACGCCGGTTGGCCTCGCGCTGGCGCTGCGCGCGCTCGAAGATGGCGGGAACGGGCAATTCGATCCAGTCCTCCTTCGGGCGTGTCACGCGCCCGGTCAGGCGCCGGACGGCGCCGCCCTTCCGCCGACCGATACGGTTGTGCCGGACGCGCCGGCCCGACCCCGTCGTCTTCAGGTGGGCCGCCCTGCCGATGCAGGCCCCGTTCCTCTGGATGACCGCCACGGTCGAGAGCGGCCGGTGTGCCGAATGTCGCGGACGCAGGCCCTCCTCGTCGAGCCGGCGGGCGATCTGGTGCATCTTCAGCCCGCCGCGGACATGGAGATCGAAGATCCGGCGCACCGCACGGGCTTCGGCCCCGTCGATCCCGAAGCGGGCTCCGCAGGTCCCGGTCTTCCGGATCGGGCGGTATCCGTAGGGCGCCCGCGTGAGCATGTTCAGCGAGCCCTGGCGGGCACGGTGGATCCTGCCGCGACGCGAGCGCTCGGCGATCCGCGCGCGCCCGTATTCGGAGATCACCGGCAGGATGCTGGCGCGGGAGCATGCCCTGGGGGGTGGCGTCGTCCGGCTCCTGGACGCACCGTCCCGGCCGCGCCGGAACGGGCGAACTCCTCCCGCAACAGGATCCGGTGGGCCAAGTTGCGGCCCGTCCGGTCGACCGGCAGGACCGGCACGGTCTCGATCCCTCCGCGGGCGACGCCGTCACGCGGCGCGTCGGGCGCCGGACGCTCAAGGGGCGCGCCGCTGAACCCGTCGCCGGCGAACACGGGGCCGTCGGGAATCGCCCAGCCAGGGCGGCGGCCATGGCCGGGAACCGCCTCACGCTGACCGGAGATCGTCTCGCGCTGGCGCTGGGCCTGGCCCGACACCCGAAGGCAGGCCGCGACCGTCGCGGTCACTGTCGGCTCTGGATGCCGCATCTTTCGCCTGTCTCCTCGTGGACCAGCCCCGTTCGGGGACCAGGGCTTCGCAGGCTTCGCAAGGCTGCTCCCGGGCGGCGCGGCCGAAGACCCGGAGCGCGCGGACGGGTCGCATTCAGTCGGGCGTCCTGTCCAGCCAGCTCGCGACCGCCTGCGCCATCAATGCGCCGGGGCCGCGCCCGGTGCGGCGCGCGCGCATCCGCAGCCGGGCGGGCAGGGGACGCGGGATGCGCACCGTGACCGGAACCTTGACCGCGGCCCGGGCGGGCGGAGACGCGTTGGCCGTGGCCCGCACGGGCGCGCATCCGCGCGGACCCCGCGCCCGCGGGGCTGGACTGGATCCCGGCGCTCAGGACCGGCGACATCAGGAAGCTCCCCGGCTCCCCCGATCCCGGCGCCGCTGGAGCCGGAGGCCCCGGGCCCCGACGCGGTGGCCGGGATCACCGGCCCGGACCTGCCCGCCGGGCGGCTGATGGTCTGCCCCAGCCCCCGGCTGCGGCGGGAAAGGGCGCGCAGGCGCGGGGACCTGCTCCGCGCCACGGAGAGGGCGCTCGCCGAGATCGCCGCGTCGGTGCGCTCCGGCAGGCCGGGGGACCGTCAGCTGATCGACCGCCGGGTGGGCCGGGACGCCGGCCGCCGGAAAATGGCCAGGCATTTCGACATAACGGTCGCCGACGGCGGTTCCGCACGGGGTCGCCGTGGCGCGACCTCCCCAAGCGGACCGCCAGGTGGCGCGGCGTGTCCAGGCGGTTCCGGCGCCGGGTGCTTTCGGGGGTTTCCGGGCGCGTTTTCAACGCCCTGTCCGGGGATTCCAGCCCTGAACGGGTGTTCGTGGACGGAACGGTCGTCCAGGCGCCCCGGAAGGCGGCGGGCGCCAGAAAAAGGGGGGCCAAAGTCAGGGAATCGGACGTTCCCGGGGCGGCCTGACGACCAGGACCGTCGCCGTCGTGGACGCGCTCGGCTACCTGGTCCGCTTCAGGATCCCTGCCGCCCGGGCGCACGACCTTCAGGGGGTGCCGGGGCTTCCGGGCGGGCTGGAGTTCGGAGCCTTCGTCGGCGACAGGGCGTCCGGCGCCGACTGGCTGCTGGAGGATCTGGACGGGAGCGGCGCGGAGGCGGCGGTCCCGCCGAAACGGAACCGGACGGCACCCCGGGCACGTGACCGAGATGTACGGGTGGCGGCACCTTGTGGACAGTTTCCTCCCGAGGATCAGGGAGTTCCGGGCGGTCGCGACGCGCTGTGACAGGACCGCCGCGGGCTTCGCGGCGGGGATTCACCCCGTCGCCGGCGTGGTGGCCGCGTCGGGATGGCACAGGCCGATGAAGTGTTCCTGCGACGCCGAGCGTTCCTTCAGCTCCGATGTGCGCCACTTGGCGATGAAATAGCCTGGTGTCATCGCCGGCTGTGCTTCCGGATGCTCGCCGACACAGAAAAACGACTCATGCGGCCGTCCACGGGTCGATCACGTCAATGCCCGCGTCCGCGAAGTCCCGCACATTGCGCGTCACCACCGCCATGTCGCGTGAGCGTGCGATGGCCGCGATCCGGCAGTCGGATTCCGGCATCGGTCGTCCCATCGTCCGCCGGGCGGCGGCGATCTCCGTATAGGCGGATGCGGCGGCGCTGTCGAATGGAAGAATACGGTTGGCGAAGCCGGTGCGCAGCATCCGTTCCAGTCCTTGCGCCAGTCCATCGCGTCGCCTGCCTGGAGGCATGATTGCAAGGCCATAGCGCAATTCCGCCTCGCTGACCGCCGTGAGGTGCAAGCTCGATGTCGCCCGTTTCGCGACCCACGAGACGATCGCGGTATTCGGCGTGGGCTTCATCAACTCGGACAGCACATTCGTGTCGAACACCAGCACTGCCGCCGCCTCAGTCGAAACGTGGCGGCTCGCGCATTGGTCCGCGCGGCGGCAGTTCGAGCTCCACGCCGCCGTAGGGCGCGAAGCATTCGTGGATGAAAGCGGCCAGATTCTCCGGTTCGGTTTCCCGGCCGACGACCTCGCGCAGGATCAGCCTCGCCTCCTCTTCCATCGAATGGCCATTGCCTGCTGCCCGCGTGCGAAGCCGGGTCTTTACGTCGTCGTCCAGATTACGGATTGTGATGCTCGCCATGTCCAAGTCCTCGGCTGCCCCTATCGGGCAAATCCTACGCACTGATTGCGACGCAATCAAGAGCCGCCTGATCGTCGGGATGTAGTTCAGATTCCCTGTCGGGCTGCCGTGGCCTGATTCGCCCGCCATTCCAGGAAGTCCGGCAGCCGGAGGTTCATGGCGCAGCCCTTCAGCGCCAGCATGGCGTTGGCGCCCCTCTCCGCCCGGCGCGTTCCAGATCGCCTGGGCCGCAGCCCGAACTGTCGGCATCCGCCCTCGACGACGCCGCTCCCGACTTGGACGCCCCGCTCCCGGAACCCGTCGTACCGCATCCGGCCGGGGTTCCTCTCGAAATACCTGCGGCAGGCCTCGACTTCCCCGTGCCGGTCCCTGAACGGCGCGGACTCCCGGACCACCTTCGCCGCCCGGCCCGCCTTGATGTCCGCCTTCACCTCCGCGAACCGCCGGTCCCGCTCCGCTGACAGGGGTGGCCTGAGCGGGTTAGAACGCCATCTTGAGGCCGAGCGACCAGGAGTTGGCGCGGTTCATCGCGCCGTCCGCCTTGTGGCTGCCGTAGCCAGCCAGCACCTTTGTGCCGCCGCCCGGGCCGCATCCGGCCGAGAGGCCGGTTCCGGTCAGCGGACGCGCTCTCCGGTCTCGGGGTCATACACGAACCCGGTCGGCTCGTTGCAGCCGGCTGGCATCGGTCAGGGGATCCCGAAATTCCGCCGAACGTCCCGCCGCTCCGCCTGCCTTCCTAAAGCCCGGAACTGAATCCGGTCGGGACGCTGTTCCCGGTCCCGAAACACTGCCACTTCGCCAACCGGGTGTTCGAAAACACCGGGCACGTCAGGGACATGGTCCGAGGCGCTCCGGACGGAAGGGCCGACGACTGACGAGATGCTTCATCGCGGTCCATCCACCTTCCGCGCATGCGCAACGACCGTGTGTTGGTGGAATTGATCGGAGATGTCCTAGCCGGCGGGACGGGGAACGCTTCTTTTACGATACACCGGAGCCTCCCGGTTCAACCGCACTCCATAAAGAGCTCACCGGAAGGGCGAAGTTGTTTTCCCCAAAAGTAAGTTTTTCCTGACCCATGTAGAATATGACACCGGTACACGATCTGCTTCGCCCCGGACCATCTTTGGCGAACCAGTCCAGATGCCTGAAATCGCTCAGCGCGACCGAAGCGGATGACTTTACCTCGAATAGGGATAGCCGGTTACCTCCGTCCACCACAATATCGATTTCACGCCGATCGGCGCTACGCCAATGATAAAGCCTACAGTCGGCATCCTGCATTGGTAGAGAGCGTTGGAGTTGGTTGACGACTAAGGTCTCCAACAGGCCCCCTAAGGCCGCTGGAGTGCCATCGATGGAGAACGTCTTGTCAGTGAAGCGGCGCAGGGCACAGGCCATCCCGGTATCCACGAAATGATATTTGGGTTGCCTGATTTCCCGTTTGCCCTCTCCTGATGTCCAGGCCCCCAGCTTCGTGATCAATGAAAGTCGGATCAGAATGTCGAGATACTGATCGACCGTTACACGTCGCAGCTTGGTCAGCTTCGCCAGTTCGGAGACATTGATCTCCTGCGCCGTGCGCGCCGCCATCTGATCAATGAGAATACGCAGGGAGTCCGGTTTCCGGACCGGCATTATGTGGGCCAGGTCCCGATCAACGACGGCGTCAGTATAGTCGCGGTATTGGCGCTGACGCGAACGTATCGGCAGTGTCCGGGTTTCGGGGAGGCCACCGGTGAGGATAAGTTCGATGTAGTGGTGACGACTCACCGGCTCGGGATCGGAGATCTGATCGAGCGACGGCCTCTTTTGCATCGCCCAGTCGATCAAGCGGCTGACCGGCGCTTCTTTGATTTCAGCGGCTGACAATGGCCAGAGCTTCAGTGTCCGCATCCTGCCCGCAAGCGAGTCCGCGACATCTGCGGTCGTGAACACGTTGGAGGAGCCGGTCAGGACGAACTGACCCTTCCGGCGGTTGACATCCACTAGCCGCTTGATGACCAGGGCAAGTTTCTTTGACCGTTGCGCCTCATCAATGATGAGCGGCGCGCGCTCCACATCTTCCATGAGACTGACAATCTGGCCCTCGGGATCGGCGTCAATGGCGGCCAGAACGGCCGTGTCATCCAGGGTAATGAAACGGCCTTGGCCGAACAGGTCGCGCACGAGCGTCGTTTTGCCAGCCTGTCGTGGCCCTATAAGGTTGACCACCCGGGCTGACCGGAGCGCGTCCTCAAGCTCCGGCATGAGATGCCTTGGCAGATATTCACCTGTCCTGTTCATGGACCGCTACTCTCTTACCCCGCTCTAGAGAGAATGTACCGCGTGACGGGTCTGATCGCGTCGCTTTCCCTGTGCATCATTTGCTTATCGGATCCCTCACAGAATGTATATCAGATAATTCACGATTTGCACACTACAAAAATCACGGATCGATCACTATGTTCTCCACCGTTTGTTTAACAGGTCGCATTGACGGTGAAGACAATGGGGATGCCGCAGCTGTGGCCCGCCGACGATCAGATCCTTTTAGCGCAGCCGGTTCTTCGACAGATCGACGGTCATCTGGATGGTCGGTGGATTGAACGCGCCGGGGGTGCCGCGTCCGCTGCATTCCGTGCGGAGACAGGTTTCGTCCATGATGGTTTCCGGGCCGTGATGGACTCCTTGCGGCACCGGGCTCAGGCGAGCATCGCCGCGCCCGCCCGCATCGAGGCGATTCTGGACGGATGACCGCCGCGCAATAATGTGACGGGTCATCACGAAGCTGGCTTACCCCGGCCGTGCCGTTCGCGGCACAGAACCCCGCACCCTGGAAAGGGTTTCCACGCCAGCGGCAGGCGGTGTGCGAAGGCCTGAAATCCTCCACGCTGAAAGATAGATTCTAATCGCCGTCCCGCGTTACGTTCCCGGGTCGGCTTCCGGGCAACATCAGCAGGCGGGCCGAAGAGGCGCTGTCGAGGAGGCGTTGTCTCCGTGAAAAGGGATTTCGTTTGGGATCGCGTCCTCCGTTTTCTGCTATCGTCCATTCCGTTCCTGCCGGACGAGAGGTAGGGTTTGACCGGCCTTGCACATACCTCCCGCTTTAGGCACATGATCGCCCGAACCATTGGGTGGTTCGGGGGGATCGACCCTTACCATGCTGGAACTGCGGGATCTGTATTGTCTCAACACACTGGCGCGACTCAGGCACTTCGCCAGGGCCGCAACGGCATGCGGTGTTTCCCAACCCGCGTTTTCCATGCGCATCAAAAGGCTTGAGGACCGGCTGGGGGTGGCCATCGTCAGGCGCGGCAACCGCTACCTGGGGCTGACTTCCGAAGGTGAGGTGATCGTGCGTCACGCACGGCGCATACTGGATGACGTGCGGTTCCTGGAGCAGGATCTGCTGGCCGCGGAAGGAAGGATCGCCGGTCCGTTGTCCCTGGGTGTCGTGCCAACGGCGGCGGCCTACGCGGCTGGCGTCGCTGTCAGGCTGCGCGCCGCACATCCCGGCATCGTCGCGCGGATCGAAACCGCCTCGTCCCTGACCATCCAGCAGCGAATCGATGATGGTACGATCGATGCCGGCATAACCTATGCCGACAGCCTCCTGTCCGAGATGGTATTGGCTCGGCACCTTTACGAGGAACGCTACGTTCTTCTTGCACGCAAATCGCTAATGGGCGGACGGACCGGCGCGGTCACCTGGAGGGAAGCCGCGGAATTCCCGCTGTCGCTACTTGAGCCAGGTATGCAGAACCGGCGCATAGTCGACCGGACGTTCGACGAAATCGGCGTGCGCGCGCAGGTGATCTCGGAAACCAATGCCCTGACGATTTCGATCGCGATGGCGAGAGACGGAGCCTGCGCCACAATCGTGCCGCAGGTGCTCGTGGAGGCGTTGGGCCCGTTGTCGGACATGTCCGCCCTGCCTCTGGTCGAGCCGGACCTGCGCAAGGAGATCTGCCTCGTCTGCGCGGTCCGTGAGCCACGGCTGCCAGCCATCGAGGCGTTCAGGCAGGTGGTGCTGGAGGATCTTTGATCAGGGATTGTTATCGCAGCATAAGAAATTACGATTTTAAGATATCCGGGGTTTATGAGATCATCATTCCATCGGGAGGATGGTGGCATGGCTCCATTGGATGGCCGCCGCGGTATCTGGAAAGATGGCCGGGGAAAGGGGAGGATGGCGCCGAAAGGGCGTCAGGTTCAGGACCAGGCCCTGCGGGAGGTTCGCGACCTGCTGGATGACCGGCCGCGCCGTCGTGACCTTCTCATCGAGCACCTTCACCTGATTCAGGATGAATTCGGGCATCTTTCCGCCGCTCATCTCGCCGCCCTTGCCGAAGAGATGCGGTTGGCCCAGGCCGAGGTGTATGAAGTCGCCACGTTCTACGCCCATTTCGACGTCGTGACGGAAGGCGGGACTCCGCCTCCCGCGCTCACTGTGAGGGTGTGCGATTCACTCAGCTGCGAACTCGCCGGGGCGCGGCGGTTGATGGCGGCATTGAGGGACTCGGTCGACCCCGCTGAGGTGCGCGTTGTCCGGGCACCCTGCATGGGCCGTTGCGATACCGCGCCGGCACTTGAGATCGGACACCGCCATGTAGACCACGCAACCGTCAATCGGGTGGAGGCGGCGATCGCGTCAAACGACACGCACCTGGCCGTTCCCGAATACGAAGGTTTCGGGGATTATGTCGCGGGCGGTGGCTATGTAGCCATGAAGTCGCTGCGGGATGACGGTGACTGGGAAGCCGTACGTCAGGAAGTTCTGGAGAGCGGGCTTCGCGGGCTCGGGGGCGCCGGGTTCCCCTCAGGTCGGAAATGGGATTTCGTTCGTGCCTGCGCAGGGCCACGCTATCTCGCCGTTAACGGTGACGAGGGCGAGCCGGGAACGTTCAAGGACCGCCATTACCTTGAACGTGTGCCGCACATGTTCCTTGAGGGCATGCTCATAGCCGCCTGGGCGGTGGAGGCGGAGACCTGCTTCATCTATATGCGCGACGAGTATCCGGCCGTTCTGGAGATTCTACGTAGGGAGATACGGCTACTCGAAACGGCGGGAATTGTGTCCCCCGGCCATATCGACCTGCGGCGCGGGGCAGGCGCGTATATCTGCGGTGAAGAATCGGCGATGATCGAATCGATCGAAGGCAAACGCGGCCTGCCAAGACATAGACCACCCTTCGTCGCGCAGATGGGTGTCTTCGGCAGGCCCACGCTCGTTCACAACGTCGAAACGCTTCACTGGGTGGCAAGGATCTGCCGGGAAGGGCCGGAATGCCTTAATTCGGTTGAGAGGAACGGTCGCACGGGTCTGCGCAGTTACTCCGTAAGTGGACGGGTGCGGAATCCGGGCGTCTACCTGCTACCCGCGGGATCGACGATGAATGACATACTCGAAGCCTGTGGTGGCATGGCGGAAGGCCACGCATTCAAGGCATACCAGCCTGGTGGCCCGTCGGCGGGCCTGCTTCCCGCCTCCATGGCGGACATCCCAATGGATTTCGACGTCCTCCAGGAATACGGCAGTTTCATCGGCTCGGCCGCCGTTGTGGTCCTGTCAGACCGGGATTCCGCTCGGGATGCGGCGCTGAACATGCTGAGATTTTTCGAAAATGAGAGTTGCGGGCAATGCACGCCGTGCCGGGTCGGGTGCGGAAAGGCGGTAAAGCTGATGCAGGCCGATCGCTGGGACAGGGATCTGCTGGAGGATCTCTGTCAGGTTATGGAAGATGCCTCGATCTGCGGGCTTGGCCAAGCCGCACCCAACCCCATTCGACTGACAATGAAACATTTCTCCGCGGAGATCTGAGATATCCGGTGCCGGAATACGCGATCGCCGGGCCGGCTTCGCAGGCGATCCGGTGAGGTGCGTGGAGTTCGATCTGGAGGATATGGGATGCTGGATGCAGCCACGGCCGTGACCGTAACGTTCAGCCTTAACGGCGAGGAGATCAGCGTACCCGCGGGGCGCACGATCTGGGAAGCGGCGCATGGCCATGGCCTGACCATTCCACATCTCTGTCACCGACCTGAGGCCGGGTATCGCAGTGATGGAAACTGCCGTGCCTGTATGGTTGAGGTTGAGGGGGAAAGGACTCTCGTCGCCAGCTGCATCAGACCCGTGACTGACGGAATGGTGGTGACCACAGAAAGTAAACGCGCCGTCAAGTCACGCAGGCTGGTGATGGAGCTTCTGGCGGCGGATCAGCCAGATGTGGCTCATGACGCCTCAAGCCATTATCACGACATGGCCGCGGCCAATGGAGTCCGCGATAGCCGTTTTCCGGCAATGGAACGGGAATCGGTGCCGGTTACCGATGACAGCCATCTGGCGATGCGCGTCAACCTCGATGCCTGCATTCACTGCGGTCTGTGCGTCCGTGCCTGCCGTGAGGTTCAGGTCAATGACGTCATCGGCATGTCTGGGCGTGGCCACGGTTCCCGGATCGTTTTCGACATGGGTGATCCGATGGGCGCCTCCACCTGCGTTGCCTGCGGCGAATGCGTCCAGGCCTGTCCCACCGGGGCCCTGATGCCAGCGACGGTTCTCGATGGACGGCAGGTGGGTGACAGCAAGGATTACGACAGGGACGTCCGGTCAGTCTGTCCATATTGTGGCGTCGGCTGTCAGCTCTCGTTAAGGGTGAAAGACGGTAAGATCAGATATGTGCAGGGCGTGGACGGTCCGGCGAACGAGAACAGGCTATGTGTCAAGGGACGGTTCGGTTTTGACTATGTGGATCATTCCCACCGGCTCACGGTGCCGCTCACTCGCCGTGATGACGCTCCGGGGAAGGGACTCGATGTCGATCCCGCCGATTGGAGGTCGCATTTCCGCGCAGCGACCTGGGACGAGGCTCTGGACGCCGCCGCGATGGGCCTGAGGGACAGGGGACGGGAAGTCGCCGGTTTCGGATCGGCGAAGTGCTCGAACGAGGAGGCCTATCTCTTCCAGAAGTTCATCCGTCAGGGGTTTGGTCACAACAACGTGGATCACTGCACCCGGCTCTGTCATGCATCGTCCGTCGCGGCATTGATGGAAAACGTTGGATCGGGTGCGGTGACCGCGACTTTCAACGAGATCGAGAACGCTGACGTGGCGATCGTCATCGGCGCGAACCCGACTGAGAACCATCCTGTCGCCGCAACCTATTTCAAGCAGTTCGCCAAACGTGGTGGTAAGCTTATCGTAATGGATCCACGCGCTCAGGGGCTTGCCAGACATGCCACGCATATGCTGCAGTTCCGGCCCGGGGCGGACGTCTCGATGCTGAACGCCATCATGCATGTCATCGTCGAGGAGGGTCTTTTCGACGAGTCCTATATCCAGGCATTCACCGAGAACTGGGAGGCGATGAAAGAGCATCTGAGGGGATTCTCGCCCGAGAGTATGGCAGGGCTCTGCGGCATAGAGGCCGAAACGCTCAGATTGGTCGCCAGGGAGTTCGCGACGGCGAAGGCCGGCATGATCTTCTGGGGTATGGGCGTGAGCCAGCACGTCCACGGCACTGACAATTCCCGATGCCTGATCTCCCTCGCGCTGATGTGCGGCCATATCGGTCGTCCGGGAACCGGATTACACCCTCTGCGTGGCCAGAACAACGTGCAGGGTGCCTCCGATGCCGGCCTGATTCCGATGTTTCTGCCTGACTACAAATGCGTTTCCGATGACGGTGTCCGCTCCGCGTTCAACGAGATCTGGGGAGATGACCGTTTCCAGGATGGCCGGAAAGGCCTTACGGTCGTCGAGATCATGGATGCGATCCATGCTGGTGACGTCAGGGCGATGTATATTCTCGGCGAGAATCCCGCGATGTCCGATCCGGATGTCGGACATGCCCGGGCTGCGCTGGCCAAGCTCGACCATCTTGTCGTGCAGGATATTTTTCTTACCGAAACCGCCAATTACGCCGATGTCATTCTTCCGGCGGCGGCATGGGCCGAAAAGACGGGCACCGTCACCAACACCAACCGCCAGGTACAGATGGGGCGTCGGGCGGTGTCACCTCCCGGTGACGCGAGAGAGGACTGGTGGATCACCGTGGAACTCGCCAGACGCTGCGGCCTGGACTGGAGCTATACCCATCCCCGCGACGTGTTCGCCGAAATGAAGCGGGGTATGGCTTCCCTTGATAACATCACATGGGATCGGCTGGAGGTTGACAACGCTGTGACCTATCCGTCGGTATCGGAGACGGATCCGGGACAGCCGATCGTATTCGGCGATGGCTTTCCGCGGCCGCAGGGCCGTGCGAGGTTCACGCCAGCGGCGATCGTGCCGCCGGCGGAAGTGCCCGACGACGAATATCCGCTGATCCTGACGACGGGCCGACAGCTGGAGCATTGGCACACGGGATCCATGACGCGACGGGCCGCGGTGCTTGACGCTGTCGAGCCGGAAGCCAGCGCGTCGTTCCATCCCCGCACGCTTCGGCGTTTTGGAATCATTCCGGGCGAAGCTGTCCGAATCACCACGCGCCGCGGCGCGGTCACCATTGCGGCCCGTGCGGACAGGGCGGTGGCTGAGGATATGGTTTTCGTGCCCTTCGCCTATGTCGAGGCGGCCGCGAATATCCTTACCAACCCGACGCTCGACCCTTACGGGAAGATTCCGGAATTCAAGTTCTCGGCCTGTCGTATCGCGAAGCATGACGTCATCGGGGCGGAATAGATGGGAAGTATCGTCCGGATCTCCGAATGGAGAGGCCCGTTCTCGACCACGGCGGAAAATCCGTCCCCGCGTGCACGGCCCGTGCGATGGCGGGCTACGGACGAGAGTGATCGGTCCATCCATTCCGTCTTGGATCACGTTGGCGTATTCATTGTGACGGGCGCACCCCACGCGCTTCGCCAGGGACCACACCATTCCGCCGCATGACCGCGTCCGCAGGATTTGGGTCACATCCGGAAGTCAGGCGCGCAAGGGGTGAAAGGACAGTCGGCCACGGTAAGAGGACCGAAGGAGGAAGGTAATGGACGGCGATCTCGCCGAGACGGGCTGTGCGGTTCGGGATCTCACTGACGGATTCCGTCTCGTGATCGGTGCGCTCAAGCTCAATGGCGTCAACACCATCTATCATGTGCCTGGAATCCCGGTCACCGACCTCGGCCGCATGGCGCAGGCGGAAGGCCTGCGGGTCATATCGTTTCGCCATGAGCAGCATGCGGGCTATGCCGCAGCGGCCGCCGGATATCTCACGGGGAAACCGGGAATCTGCCTGACGGTCTCGGCTCCGGGTTTTCTGAACGGGTTGACGGCATTGGCCCATGCGACGACGAACTGCTGGCCGATGATCCTTGTCTCGGGATCCTCCGAACGTCGAACGGTCGATCTCCAGCAGGGTGACTACGAGGAGATGGACCAGCTCGCGATAGCCAAGCCCCTCTGCAAGGCCGCATACAGGATTCTAGATGCCGGTGACATCGGCGTTGGTATGGCCCGGGCGATGCGGGCCGCCATGTCGGGTCGCCCGGGAGGTGTCTATCTGGACCTTCCCGCGTCGCTGCTCGGGCAGACAATAGATGCCGAAGAGGGTATTGGTTCCTTGATCGAGGTGATCGATCCCGCACCTGCCCAGTTTCCGGCTCCCGAAGCTGTGGACCGTGCCATAGACGTGCTCATGGGGGCCGACCGGCCGCTCATCGTACTGGGCAAGGGCGCGGCATATGCGCGGTGTGACGAGCTTGTCCGGCGCTTCGTCGAAACCTCTGGAATCCCCTATATCGCGATGTCGATGGCAAAAGGCCTGCTGCCTGATACCCATCCACAGTATGCGGGTGCGGCACGTTCGCTTGTGCTGAGGGAAAGCGACTGCGTGATGCTGATTGGCGCACGTCTGAACTGGTTACTGGGCCATGGTAAGGGAGACCAGTGGAACGGGCCTGACCCGAAGCGATTCGTGCATGTGGACGTCGATCCAACCGAGATGGATAGCAACAGGCCGATCGCCGCGCCGCTTGTCGGTGATATCGGCAGTGTGCTGGAGGCATTGCTTGAGCGGATGGTCGGTTGGCGGAAGCCACCCGGTACCTGGACCGATGCGATCCGGGCAAAGGTTGACGCGAATGTCGCTCGCATGGCGCCGAAGTTGGTGAATAACAGCGTGCCTATGGATTTCCACGGCGCACTGGGCCGCCTGCGCAGGATAATCGCAGACAATCCGGAAGCGGTTCTGGTCAATGAGGGCGCCAACACATTGGACTTCGCCCGATCGATCATTGATATGTACAAGCCCCGCAAACGGCTTGATGTCGGTACCTGGGGTGTGATGGGCGTTGGTATGGGCACGGCGATCGCCGCAGCGGTTGAGACAGGCTGTCCGGTGATTGCGGTAGAGGGTGACAGCGCGTTCGGATTCAGCGGTATGGAGGTCGAGACCATCTGCAGGTACGGTCTGTCCGTATGTGTGGTGATCTTCAACAATGCCGGGATTTACAGGGGCACGGACGTCAATCCTGCCGGAACGGATCCCGCAACGACCGTTTTCGTTCGGGAGGCACGCTACGATTTGATGATGACAGCGTTCGGAGGCAAGGGCGTGGTCGCCCGTTCGCCTGACGATCTCGAACACGCGGTGCGCGGGGCGTTGGACTCAGGGATACCTACTCTTGTCAACGCGATCATTGACCCCGCAGCCGGAACCGAATCCGGCCGCATTGGAAACCTCAACCCACAGAGCGTCGTCGGGAAAACCTGAGCCGACGCCGTAACTGGCCGTATGCCGTATAATGCCGGTATCTGAGACTCACAGTAAGGAAGGCGTCAGGGATGAAAGCACTCGAAGGTGTCCGGATACTGGATTTCACCCACGTGCAGTCAGGGCCCACCTGCACCCAGCTTCTCGCCTGGTTCGGTGCCGATGTCATTAAGGTGGAGCGGCCCGGCGTCGGCGATGCGACGCGCAGGCAGTTGGTGGACGTGCCGGGGGCTGACAGTCTCTACTTCACCATGCTCAATCATAACAAACGCTCAATCGAACTGAATTCCAAGCATGGAACCGGCAAGGAAGTACTCACCCGCCTGATCGAGGAATGTGACGTGATGGTCGAGAACTTCGCGCCCGGAGCGCTCGACCGCATGGGCTTCACATGGGAGCGGATCCACGAAATCAATCCACGGATGATCCTGGCCTCGATCAAGGGTTTCGGCCCGGGACAGTATGAGGACTGCAAAGTGTACGAGAATGTCGCCCAGTGCTCGGGTGGCTCCGCCTCAACCACGGGGTTTCCGGACGGGCCGCCACTGGTGACTGGTGCGCAGATCGGTGACTCCGGCACAGGGCTGCATCTGGCGCTTGGGATCGTCACCGCGCTTTACCAGCGTGAGCGGTCAGGCCGTGGCCAGAAGGTGTCGGCGGCGATGCAGGACGGTGTGCTGAACCTCTGCCGTGTCAAAATGCGTGACCAGCAGAGGCTCGAGGCCGGCCCGCTTGAGGAATATTCGCAGTATGGCGAGGGACTCCCGTTTGGCGAGGCGACCCCGCGCGCGGGCAATGATTCAGGCGGCGGTCAGCCGGGGCGGATACTCAGATGCAGGGGATGGGAGACCGATCCAAACGCCTATACCTATTTCATCACCCAGACCGCCGTTTGGGAGCCCATCTGCGACCTGATCGGCAGGCCGGAATGGAAGGACGCGAAAGGGTATGCCACTCTACCGGAACGCCTGGACAAGCTGAACGAGATCTTTGACGCCATTGAGGCCTGGACCATGACCCTCACCAAGTTCGAGGTGATGGAGATCTGCAATCCACTCAATATTCCGGTCGGGCCTATCCTGTCGATGAAGGAACTGATGGAGGACGAGGGGCTGCGCGCGACCGGCACGGTCGTTGATGTCGACCATCCTCAACGTGGGAGCTACGTATCGATTGGCTGCCCGATCAAGCTGAGCGACTCACCCGCTGAGGTCATCCGTGCGCCACTGCTGGGCGAACACACCGAAGAGATCCTCTCGGATGTGCTCGGGTATTCAGGCGAGTGCCTGGACCGGATACTCGAATCCGGTGCGGTCGGCCAGCCGAAACGGACAGCGGCGGGATGAATCGTCCGTTACGCATCGTGGTCATGGGCCAGCAGGCGTTTGGCAGGGACGTTCTCGCCAAACTCCTTGACGCCGGCGTGGATGAGGTCGTCGCGGTCTACTGCGAGCCTGACAGCGGAACCATGGATCCGATCAGGGAATTCGCGCTTGAGCGGGGCCTTCCGGTTCACCAGCCGGGGGAATTCGATGATCGGGAAACGCTTGACAGGCTTGCGGGCCACAATGCCGACCTGATGGTCATGGCGTATGTGAACGTATTCGTTCCGGCCGCCGCCCGCGACACTCCCAGATTGGGATCCATCTGCTTTCATCCGTCGCTTCTGCCGCTTCATCGGGGACCGAGCGCCGTGAACTGGCCGATCATCATGGGGGCCACTAAATCCGGTTACAGCTGGTTTTACCCGACCGATGGCCTCGATGAGGGCGATAGCCTGATGCAATGGGAATGCGGGATCGGTCCGGACGATACGGTCATCGATCTTTATTTCAGGAAAATCTACCCGTCGGCGGTCGATTCGGTGCTGACGGTATGCGACCTGTTTCGCAGCGGATCCCCTCCCCGTATCGTTCCCGACGAGTCGTGCGCCACCTATGAGCGCCGTTGCACCAGGAGGCATGCGAGAATTGACTGGAACAAGCCGGTCAAGCAGGTCTATGACCTCATCCGTGGCACCAATCCCAGCCCCGGCGCGTGGACGACCCACAATGGTGCCGAACTCCAGATCTATGACTGTGCGCGGGTTCCCGGGGACGGTGTGTCATCGAGGGTCGTGGATGTGTCGCGGGGTTGCGTCACGGTTCAGTCGATTGGCGGGCGCATCGCCATCAGGCGCGTGCGCCCGCCCGGCGGTGGCAAGCTTCCCGCGGCCGATTGGGTGGCATCGGCCGGAATTAAGGCCGGAGACAGTCTGGGGACATGATGATCATAAGGATTGTGCGATAATGACGGAGGCGAAACCGTTGGCGTTCTCGGTCATTCGATCGGCGGGACTTTGATCCACTGGCGATTCCGTCGGGGATGTCCAGAACATACAGAATTGCCGAGGAATTCTCGGTCACGCCGGGGGCGCTTCAAAACAAACTTTCACAGAACCGCGTGAAACGACCCCACAGCGTGGCCCTACGCTTTCGGCCAGAAACCCGGTGCCCTGGAACCGGGCATGCGCTCCAGCGGCTCGCTTACGCGTCCGCCCGTTGATCCAGCCCTCGGCCTGTCCCCATAGTGAACCTGACGGGCCGGAGACTGGATCAACGGGCGCTCCGATCAGGTATCCGATTTTCGATCAGCAGGCAAGCGAAAACCCCCGGCCATCGCTGGCCGGGGGTCGTGTTTCTTATCCGTGGTGGATGGAGCGCCGGAACCTAGCGTTCCGCCCCGAACGCGCCGACCATGCGGCCGTCGCTTCCGTAGTGGGACACGAACCCTCCGGCCACGCCCTTGGGCTGGTGCTGCTTGTCCGGTATGTCATAGAACGCCGCTGACCAATCGCCAGCCGCGGCCGCCGCGGTACCGTCGAGGGTCCACTTCGTCTTTGGAGCAGGGTCCAAGTCGTCCGCGACTCCGACGCCAGCGATGGCGTGCTCCATAAGCTCAACGGACCATTCCGGCACGTCCACGCCGCCGACGTTGAAGCCGGTGATCTCGCCCTTGAGCATGTTGTCGTCGAAATCGGCCGTCAGCTTCGCGTCAGCGGTGAACGCGCCGCCGATGTTGGCGTCCTCCCCGAGGAGATGATAGAACGCCACCTGCCCGACCGCGTCACCCTCGTAGGTCGCGGAACCGCTTGCGTCACCGAGTTTCGCAAGACCGGTAAACGCGGCACCGGTAGCACTGGTGCCGTCGCCGTACCACGCGCCCACCGCCTTTGCGCCAGAAGCCGCATCTTCATTAAGCCACCACCCGAACTCGGCGTAGTGCGGATCGTCGCCCATGTACTTGGGTTCCTTCGCGTCCGCCGCGAATGTCCATCTGCTGCCTGTGAGGATTACGCCGCCATTGCCTACCTGCGAATAGCAGTCAGAAGCACCGCAGATGTACTTCCCGGAAGCGCCCGCATAGGTGCCGGTGATCTCGTCTGTGTTCTTATGGGACTTCTCTCGACTTCCTACATTTTCGGCTGTAAGTCATTGATTTTCGGCGGCCCGGATTTCGAATGGGCACTACATCGCGGGACGTTCCCGCGTTCATTGCCGCCGGTTTCGGGGCTCTGTCACCCGCCTGCCCGCCGGGCTGCGGTCTTTCGCGTCGGCTGGAGCCGGAACGGGGCTTCGTTCCATCCGAGGCCGAGGCTCCGGTAGATCCGCCGGGCCTTGGCCGAGGCCCGGCTGGGCATGGCGTATTTCTGTTCCGTGCCCTTTCTGTGCAGCACGCTGATCTGCAGGGCGTTGAGCTCGCGCCGGATGACGTCCGGGCTCATGGGGTGGCCGGACAGCGCGAGCCTGTGGCGGAGGTGCTGCAGGCAGCAGAACGCCATGTAGCAGATGGCGATGTGGGCGCGCACCCGGCGTTTCACCCAGTGGAAGACCGGGCGGATGCGGAGATCGTGCTTGTTCACGCGGAAACACGCCTCGATCTCCCATAACCGGCGGTACTGCATGACGAGGAAGCGGGCGTCGGCGTCATCGTGGCCCCAGGCCACGATCCCGCCTATCCCGTCCCACCGCGCCGCTTCGGCGACCTTGTCCCCGTCGATCTCGATCCGGCCCTCGGGGAAGGCGAGGAAACGGGCGTACCCGCGCCCGGCGACCGACGCGGGCCTGTCGCTCCCGGCGAGACGCCTGCGCAGCCGCTCCAGGCCCTGCGCGCGCTGGCGCGCGTCCTTGCGCGCGCGTTTGGGCGACCAGGTGACGATGACCCTGGTCGAGCCCTTCCTGAGGCTCTTGTAGCGCGCGATCGAGGTCGGGAACTCCTTCATCGGCCGCCACGCCACGAAGCCGTCGGGCTCGAGCGCCCGGTTCCGGAACTCCGCGGTCTGGGACCTGAGCCGGGCACCGAGAATGTACGGGATGCCGCGTTCCTGAAGCAGCCTCTCGTTGTCGGCGCTGATCATGCCGGCGTCGGCCACCACCGTGAAGCGCGCGGCGGGGTAGCGTTCGGCCAGCCCCGCGAGAGAGGAGATCAGGGTGTGGCCCTCGTAGCTGCTGCCCGGGAACAGCTCGTAGCCCAGCGGGATGCCGTCGGGGGTGACCAGAAGGGCGAATACGACCTGGACGCGGTGGTGCTTGCCGTCCTTGCTGTAGCCCTTGGCGCGCAGGCCGTCCTCCACCTCGCTCTCGAAATACAGCGTCGTGGTGTCGAAGAAGATGACGCTGACGGGCTCGTCATAGAGCTTGCGGGCCGCCGCGTGGGACTGGCCGCGGATGGCGTCGATCAGGCCGTCGTCGAGAAAGTCCATGGTCCTGTAGACCTGGTCGAGGTTCAGCGACAGATCGCCATGGCGGTCGAGCTCGCGGACCGTGGCGCGCTTGCTGAGCGGCTGCGCGACGCGCGCGAGGACCATCTCCTTGAGGATGCGGTTGGAGCTCATGCGCCGCGCGCCCAGCACCCGATCCCACCCCAGGCGGCCGTAAACCTCGCCAAGCGCCTCGCGCAGCCCGACCGAGATCCGCGCCTCCTCGCGGCATTCGGCCAGGTCGACCCCGAAGGGCCGCGGATCCGCCACCGCCAGACGGGCCTGGGCGATGAGATCGCTGTACTGCTTCGGCGTCAGCAGGTGAAGCTGGGCCGTCTCCGCCTGCCTCATCTCCTCGATGATCAGCCGCCCGAGGCGGTCGAGCTGGCTGAGCTGCCCGTCGCTCGTCGCGGTGCCGACATGGCGCACGACCCTCTGGCGCACCCTGTCGCCGTCGCGCACCGACCTGACGACCTGGACGCGGATTCGGTCTCCGCTCTTCTTGTGGCGAACGAACATGCCGGAAGTATGGACCGGACGGGCCGGAGGGTCAAGCGGAATATACCCCGTGGGCACTACATCGCCGTCCCGGGGAATCGAGACCCAATGGACCACAAATACAGTCAGTTACGCACCGCCAGAATCCGGCAATGTAGGAAGTCAAGAGCGCCCGCATAGGTGCCGGTGATCTCGTCTGTGTTCTTATGGGACTTCTTTTCCTGCCCTGTGGCGAAGCCGGAACCCGCAACGTACTTGGCGTTGGGTCTGGCATTAGTTGTGTCGAACGCTTCGGCATCTATGGTACCGGGGGCAGCACTCCCGACTCCAGCCCCGGGCGCAGTCATCGTCTCGACCATCGGTCCCTTGGTGTCCATCACCGCGACGCTGGCCTTCTTCTCGCTGCCCATGCCGTCATCGGCCTTGACAGCCGCATTGTAAGCCGTAAGCAGTTCTTGACCCAGAGTTGGCCGCATTGGGTCCGCAGCGGGTGCGGCATCATCAGTCCGAGACAGGAACCCGTAAAGCGCCTTGGCCCTTGCCGTGTTCTCTTCATTTTCTCTGCTTCTCATCTGCTCCCTGAGATCAGCGAGTTCGCTCTCCGCCGTTTCTTTGGCGGTTTCCGCCGCATCCCTGGCGGCCTCGGCTACGGCCTGCGCGGTTTCCGCCGCTTCGCGGGCGTTGGCATCAGTCTCCGCCTGGGCTTCCGCTTCGGCCAGTTCAGATTCTGCCGCTACCCTCTCCGCTTCCGCGTCAACGGAACGCCGAACGCTCTCTACGGCCACTTTGGTCAGCGCAATGCGACCATTCCGGGCCATCCTCTGGTTTTCCGGAAGTTCGCCGATTGCCTTCTCGGCAGCGGCAAGAGCGGCTTCCGCAGCGGCAAGGGCGTCGGCATCGTCCGCAGTCAGGTCCGCCGCCGCCGATAGGGCCGCATCGACCGCCGTGTCAGCGGCCGTCACCAGCGCGGCGGCGGCGATGTTCGCCTCACAGGTCGCTTCATCAGCCGCGCGCGTGCCGTCCTTGCAGGGCACGCCGGTCGTTCCCGGAGTGCCGCTCCCCCCGCCGCATCCGGCCAGGGCGAGCGCTCCCGCCAGCGTGGCGGCGGGCATCATAAGCCTTGATACTGTCATGTCATGTTTTCCTTTCGTCTGCTCGGATCAGAAGGCGAACTTCAGGCCGAGCGACCACTGGTTGGTGTCGGTGGAGTGGTCGTATCCGGCGGCGGTCCCCCCGGAGAGGGTGGCGTCGCCGTCAACCGTCCAGTCGTACTCGGTCTCCGAGGTCCCGACGCCGAACTGGAGCGACGCGCCCCCGCCCAGGGCGTAGGCCGCGCTGAAGCCGACGCCGTTGACGGTCGTCTCGACCTTGGTGACGCCGCCCGCCGCCGCGGGGGTGGAATCGACCATCTCCTCGTGGCTCATGGTGCCGACGTTGACGCCGAGCGAGATCGCGCCGACCGTGTAGCCGAGGCCCAGGCCCATGTGCATCATCTCCACGTCGGCGGTGTGCGTGACGGCGCTGGGGGTGCCGCCCCGGCGGGTGCCGTCGGCCTCCATGAGGCCCGCGTCGCCCACGACCTTTATCCCGTCGCCGCCGTTGGTGAAGTCGAGCGACACGCCCGCGCCGAACGCGGTGGCGTCGACCTCCTCCCTGTTCCAGAGAGCCGTCGCCGCGTTTTCCGTCCCCGCCCTGCGGGCGGAGTTCACCTGCGGAGCCTTGATCTCGTGGCCGAAGCTTCCCGTCTGGAACCCGGCCCCGAGGCCGAGGGTTCCGACGCCGATCGCCATGGAATACTTTCCGCCCACGCCGAGGATCGGGTCGAAGGTCGAGGTGTTGGGCGTTCCGTCACTGTCGTCGTCGATCTCGACGGAGGCGGCGAGCGAGAAGCCCGAGCCGATGGCCCGGTTCCAGTGCAGGATCTGGTTGTCGTGCTTCGCGTCCAGCCCGTCGTTGCCGCTGGAGCCGCCGTGCTCGTGGTCGTCGCGCAGCGATCCCGGCCCCGCGCCCCGCGCGTCGGCCACCGCCCAGGCGACCGCGCCCGGCGCGTCGCCCATGGTCAGGGTGCCGAAGCCCTCCGGCTGGCTTATCGAGATCGTCACGCCGCCGTCGTCGTCGTCGACGGCCACGGCCGGCGCGTCCTTGCCGCCCTCGTCAAGGTCGACGTCGGCGCTCCACGTCACCCCGGCGTCCATCGTGCCGGTCGCCCTGAACGTCACGTCGATGTCGGTGTGCAGCCGCGCGTCGTCGTCCTTCGACCCGGCGACGCCCATCTCGGCGAAGCCGCTCAGGGCGACCGAGGGGCCCATGCCCATGTCCTGGGCGGAGGCCATTCCCGCGCCCAGTCCGAGCGCGGTGGTGGCGAGCAGTACTCTTCTCATAGCAGATTTCTCCGTTTGGTCGCGAGGCCTCGCTGCCTCACGGACCCGAATCTAGATGGAGCGCTGTACTAGGGAAGGTACAAGAATCGGATTTATCTCAACATGTAGTGGTTTTGCAACATATGGATTCTGCGCAACCGCATATGACTCTCACGCAACGGAATGTGACTTTGAAGCAACGGAACGTGACTCTTAAGTAACTTCATTTGACTCTTGTGCAACGTTTCTCGCCGTTCACGAAAAAGGGCTTTACATCCCCACGCGCCTTCCTCTAATCTGGTTCCCGCAACACGCTTCAAAGACCCGCTATGCCGGGTCGCTCACTGAATACGCCTGACCCGGCAAGGGGGTTGCTCCCCAAGCCTTGGCCAATAGGTGAGGCATTCTTCCATCTTTGAAGCTGTTGCAACGGCCCGGCACCCGCCGGGCTTGAGCGGGGAGACGAGGATGGCTGGAAGCGAAGAACGAAATCTGACGGTCCGGTGGCTGTGGAAATGGATCGCCCAGGAGCGTAAGAGCCGGGGTATCGGCCGTACCGAGTTCGCGCGTATGCTGGGGATACGCCGCGAGACGCTTTACCGGATCGAGGAGGTCCGGGGCGGCGGCTCGGAGGCCTCCACCCTCATAGACGCGCTGGAGCAGCTCGGCGCCCTCGGGGCCGTCGCCGAGATAGATGGCATGGAGTGGCACGGGGCGGTCATGTCCCTGTCAAAGCGCGAGACGGAGAGGTACGACGCCATAGCGCGGGCCAACAACCTCACCCGAGCGCAGGTGATCCGCCAGCTCGCCGCCGAGGGGCTTGTGGAGCGGGGCAGGCGGGACGCTGACAGGGTTGACGGTCGAGGAAGCCTGGAATGAGCGAGAATTTCATGAAAAGAGTGGCTAGAGATTTTCCCGCTTCAGCCTTGACCGCTCCCATAGCCGCCGCGGTTACAGCCGCTACCGTAACGACTTTTACTTTCCACTCGTTGGTTTGAAGCCTCCGGGTTCCAGTCGGATATTGCTTCAGCGAAAACGAATCGTGTTATGACCATGTCCTTCCCAAAATGAGCCTTAGTCTTCGCAGGCGGCTCATTTTGGGAAGGACATGGAGGCTTATATTCGCAATCCACATTCAGTCGACGCAAGACCGCGTCTTCACCGACGTGCGCTGGCCTCTTGTCCTCGTTGCAAGGCGCGACGTACATCGAAATTCGGAAATCCGTCGTCAAGACCGGCAGGAAGTTGAGCGTTATTCCGTGCATGCTCTCGTCATTGGTTGTAGCCTCACTGAATTGCCAAGGCATTACAGAGCGGCAGCAAGAAAGCTCGCCAACCCATCGAAGACTTGGGATTCCAGATTCCATACGCCCTTGCGCGCACCCTCTCCAACCCTTGATAACGGATCGCGTGCAGCGGCCAGATAGGCGTGCGTGAAGCTCTTATCGTGACTGGTCGACTTCAATACCCCGCGCTCGGCAAGGCAGTCCAAGTATTGATCGACGCACTGGGCAGTATCTTGACCCTCAACGGATCGACGGCACAAGGTCTCGATTGCACCAGTCTGGATGCCATCAGGAACAATGAACACGCCAACCGCCGGCTCACCACCGGAGAAACTTGCGTGGTGGTCCGGCGGCAAAAGTCCCGCATTGCGAAGATGATCGCATACGCTCTGAAACGCGCCGGCAGGGTTATCGTCTGCATCCCTCACAATGCCGATGGAGCGGAGTGTCGCGCGAGTTTGGGCTGCAATTTGTAACGCGCTCAATTTCGCTGGGAATTGGTCCTTTCCGCCTGCATCGATGACCTGAAATTCCGATGCAAGCTCGGGAAGCCGGTGCTGAATCAAGGCATGGAACAGGTTAACCTCGTCCCTTCCTTCGACCAGCATAAGTCTGTCGGAGCGCAAATGCAGCCTTGGCTCTCGGTTGCGTGTTCCCGAGACTGGAGTCATTAGCGCACCTCCAGATCAAGACTTCGCGCGCCGACAAGCGAGTCGCCGGTGAAAGTTCCGACCTCGGGCAATCCGGTTTTCTCGTTTCGATAGAGCTTGTGGATCGCGAGTTCTTCTGGACGATCAGAAAATGCATCGATGGCCGCCTCTATGAACTCGGCGCTATGTGTCGTCGCCACAAGCTGAACGTTCCACTGCTTTATCCATTGGCGTGCCCTTCCCCAAATTTCTCGTTGTGCAGAATGATGGAATCCGTTTTCCAGTTCGTCCGAAAGTAAGATCCTGCCTTGGGCGGAAAAAAAACCGATGAGCAGCCGGACTAAGCTGACAGCTCCACCTCCAAGATCATGGAGAGGCCGCGGATGTTCGCCTGAAGTCGTTACGGACAGATAGGATACTCCACCCACGTCCGTCAGGATCTCGACCTCATCAACATTAGGGGTAACCACGCTGATGGCCCTTACCAGCTCCTTCTTGCGGCCTTCCCTGACTAAATCAGAGTATCGGCTAACGAGCTCCTTCGGCGTATCGTATTGCGATCTAGTGCTCAAAAAAATGCAATCGTTCCGACCGGCAGGCACAGTGGGAGACGCATACAGGACGGACCCGGAAGGCATTACGTGCATGCTCTCCGGCCTACCTTTCACCAGTTTTCCGTCCAAGTAAATCCTAACGAACCCCACAGCTGGGGGCAAACTCTTCAGGTCTTCTTGCACTGTGCCGGCGATCCGCTCCGTTGGAGATCTGCCGTCAATCTTCTCGAATCTGAATTTGAGGCTGTGTTGTTCTCCGTTTTCGACAGCATAAAGCTCGAGATCACCGCCAGTCAGTCGTGAGATGGGATCCGCCAAATCAACCGGCGTGCGCTGCAGGTTGATATTCCAGAGAAGACTTGGATTGTATCGGCCAGCAAAAAGCCAAATGGCTTCAATTAACGCTGTCTTTCCCACGCCGTTTGCACCGGTTATCAGATTGGCCTTGGATAAACGGGACAATGAGAGACCATCGATGCCTCGATAGTGGCCGACGCGGAAGCTGTTCAGTTGGACCATGACTCTACTCCTTCATTTGCGAGCGACCCATCACATTGGTAGAATTCCAGCCGTCAGCATCGTGCACAGATCGGGAAGCGAGATCGACGGCATGCATGCTGCGGCGTCCAGCCTTTGTATTCCTAAGCTCTTTTGGTTCGGTCATTCGTGCGCCTCAAATAGAAGATTCATCAAGGAGTCCTTGAGTGCTGGAACAACATCATTAGATCCTGACTTAACGATTGCCATGACGGGCTGCGCCATTCCGACCATTTCCGCGTAGCAGCGTTGGAGACCGGCGGAACAGGCAACAGAAAGAACTGAACTTCCTTCGCATTGATGTTGGCTTGGCCTATTGCACCACGCGCTGTCTCGAACAGGCTCCACGCACGGCGATATCGCCATTCCCGATGCGATTTGTCCGGCTGTATGGCGTTCCTGCAGGCATCGTCGATTTCCGTCTCCAACTGCCCCCAGGCCGGAACAAGCCAGGCATGGTCGTTCAGTTCCTGCTCACGCGCAACCCGGTTGCGCTCCCCGGCATCACCGACCGCCTCGCATCTGTCCCGCAGGTTTCCGAGAAAGGCGTCGATCCGTTCATACGATGCCGCAATGGCCGGAAGGCCTGTCACCGCAGGAGCCGTCGCAGCCAGTCGCGCGTGACGGCCTCGCGTTCGCATCGCCGTTCAGCGCTTGCCGCCTGCCAGTCCGGCTCCGCGAAGTTCTCGGCCATGCCGATGATGATATGGCGGTGTCCGTTGTGGCTCACATCGACCCGGCCGTTGTTGCCGACGATCCACAGCGCGTGCGGCTTGAACCTGACGACCTCGCCGACATGGTGCAGCAGTTTGAGGGTGTGGATTCGCTTCGCATCCACGCCGAACTTCCGCATCAGCTTCTCGTGCATGACCACCGGCGCACCCCGGCGGGCCTCCCATTCGCCCGGAAGCCACTCATCGATCGCCTCGAAGAGGCCGTTCAGACGTTCCTCCCAGTCTTCGACACGACGCCGCACATGCTGCGCATCCATGTTTTCGCTGGTAACCTCATCAAGAACGGTGTTCATCGCTTCGTCCCGCGCTGTCGCCATCCGGCCAAACCGATCGCTATCCCCGCAAAAGGGAGTCTCGAACTTGCTGTATCGGCGGCCGGCCGCCGTTTCAACGCGTATCCGCTCATGGCGCTTTCAGATGG
Organism: Paracoccaceae bacterium; assembly: GCA_965221405.1. Lineage (GTDB taxonomy): Bacteria > Pseudomonadota > Alphaproteobacteria > Rhodobacterales > Rhodobacteraceae > JAPOUP01. Next base: position 1,302,326 of record CBDCSE010000002.1, read on the forward strand.
ACGGCGCTGGCCTGAATCCTGCCACCGAAGAAGGCACCCTTGGCCTGCCCGTCGCTTCGATAGTCCCCGAGAATGTCTTCGGTGACGCTGTCGGACACGCGCACTGCCGAGCCCGCGCACTGCACATCCTCGAGGCGGCCGGTGACATCCGCAGGGTCCCGCGGTGGCTGGGGCACCAGTCGCTCCAAACCACGGAGATGTGCCTTCGCGCGGATCCCGCCGAGAAGCTGGGCACCATCTCGGAGTGGCGTTCCCCGGGCCTCGGCAAGGGACGGTTGGCTGGCGTGAGAGACGATCTGATGGCGATGCTGGCCAACGTCTGATCCCGAATGCTTTTCGATACTGCGCCCGATTTCCCCGGTGAGGGCATTTCCAGCGCTTTCAAGGATCCGCCTGATCGCGGAGTTGGAGAAGCCGAGAAAGAGCGCCGCCTGTTCAGGCTGAACGCTGTCGAGAATGGCTCGGCGGGCCTTCAGAAGATACCGTCCGGCCGGTCCTGTCGCGGGCTGCGGTCGGTGCCGGCATCAGACAGGCCACAAGTGCGCCGACGCCGTCGAGCGGACCGGGATCGATTCCCGGATCGCGCTTGAAGCTCTCTCATTGCTGACGCTTTGCAGGGTCGTTCGCGAACGTTGGCGACAGTCCGTCCAGAACTCGATCTGGAATCGTCGTGCCACGCCGTGCAAATGTCGCAGATACCGCTCCTGCGAGGCGCGATCGATCTCGAAGGCCTGACCGATGGTCCATAGGGCATAGTAGTCCTTCATACGGCTGTTCGCCATGCCCAGATCCACCATGGCCTGAAATTTCTCCGCAACCGTCGTCTCGTATGCTCCCGGGCGTAATACCATTTCCCGAAAGTTTTGACTCATCAACATATAGTCTCATAGCCGTATATACACGATATATTCCGTTCCGTCGCGGATGGCGCGTGCGGCCAGCCGTCAATGTCGCTATGTTGTGGTTTCCGCAAACCAACACCGACAGGAGACAGGACATGCCCGCACCCCTGACGATCACCGACACCGGCCGCACGGCCGAAGACCTGCGCCAGTTCGCCGGCAGGTGCAAGGACCATCGCCAGCGCCGGCGCGCCCGCGCCATCGCGCTCAGGCTCGAGGGGATGCCGCCCGGAGAGGTCGCGGCGCGGCTGCGCACGACGGTCCAGTCCGTGAGGGACTGGACGGTCCGCTATAACCTGGCCGGTCTCGGGGGGCTGGCGGACAGCCCGAGGACGGGACGGCCCGGGCGCCTGGACAGGGACCAGCGAGCCCTTCTCGCGGAGCGGGTCGAGGCCGGCCCCGGTCCCGGGGACGGCGGTCTCGTGCGCTGGCGTCTGAAGGACCTCGCCGCCTGGGCGATGGCCCGGTTCGGCGTTTCCGTCAGCGTATCCGCGATGTGGCGGACGGTGCGCGGCCTCGGCTTCAGCCACCAGACCGTCCGTCCGCTCCATCCCAGGGCCGATCCGGGGCGGCAGAGAGAGTTCCGCAACGATTTCAGCGGGCTGGCGCTGGGCGCGGCGGGCGAAGGCGCCGCGCCCGAGCGGATCGAGGTCTGGTTCCAGGACGAGCTGAGGGCGGGCCAGAAGGGCACGAACACGCGCATATGGGCGCGCCGGGGCGTCCGGCCCCGCGCGGTGCGCGACCACCGCTACGGATACAGATACCTGTTCGCCGCCAGCCGCGCCGGGGATCCCTGCGCCGTCGGGCATGTCTGTGGCAGGGCGAACACCGACGAGATGAACGTCCACCTGGAGATGATCTCGGCGAAGGTGAAGCCCGGCAACCACGCGGTGGTCGTGCTCGACGGAGCCGGCTGGCACCGGTCCAGGGCGCTCGTCGTTCCCGGCAACGTGTCCCTGCTGCACCTGCCGCCGTATTCGCCGGAACTGAACCCGGTCGAGCAGGTCTTCGACTACCTGCGCTCGAACTTCCTCTCCAACCGATTCTTCCCGACGGTCGCGGACGTTCAGGCCTCGATGCTCGACGCCTGGAACGCGTTCGAGGCCGACCTGGAACGCATCGCGTCGATCACCAAACGGTCATGGGCCCGTGTTTGCTGAAGCAACCGGTCAAATGGCGCTCCATAGGTCAAAACTTTCGGAAAATGGTATAACCACGCAGCCGTGGCGCTGGCATGTCTAGCAGGACCGGATAGTTGAGCCACTCAGCAGGGGGGCGGTCGCACCGCCAAAACCGACATCGAAATTGGTCGCGATGCGAGCGCTTGGCCATCCGCCGCGCCGCCTGGCCTCCCGCGTTCCGATGCCGGACGGAACCGCCGGTGGGACAATGGCATTCGGAGTGGCGCCGGGGCGAGATTTTCGGTAAATGCGGGGCCGCTGGAATCACGAGTCATGTGATGGAACGATCTTGAGGTGGGAACGGAATGTCTGATATCGAGATTGCGCGTGCGGCCCGGAAAATGCCGATCCATGAGATCGGAGCGAAACTCGGCATCCCGACCGAGCACCTGATACCCTTCGGTCATGACAAGGCGAAGGTTTCGTTCGAATTCATAAACGCCCAGGCGGGAAGGAGCGACGGCAGGCTTATCCTTGTCACCGCGGTCAACCCGACTCCGGCCGGTGAGGGCAAGACAACCACTACGGTCGGTCTCGGCGACGGCCTCAACGCGATCGGCAGGAACGCGATGATCTGCATCCGGGAAGCTTCCCTGGGGCCGAACTTCGGGATGAAGGGCGGGGCGGCTGGCGGTGGATACGCGCAGATAGTGCCGATGGAGGACATGAACCTCCATTTCACAGGCGATTTCCACGCGATCACCAGTGCGCATTCCCTTCTCAGCGCCATGATCGATAACCACATCCACTGGGGTAACGAACTGGAGATAGATACCCGCCGGGTTGTCTGGCGTCGTGTCGTCGACATGAATGACCGGGCCCTGCGCAGCATCACCTGTTCGCTTGGTGGTGTCGCCAACGGTTTTCCTAGGGAGGCGGGGTTTGACATAACCGTCGCATCGGAAGTCATGGCCATCCTCTGCCTCGCGAGCGGCCTCGATGACCTGCGCAGGCGTCTGGGTGACATGATCGTCGCGTATCGGCGCGACAGGTCGCCCGTGCATTGCCGCGACATCAAGGCCGACGGCGCGATGGCGGTGTTGCTGAAGGACGCGATGCAGCCCAATCTGGTGCAGACGCTGGAGAACAATCCAGCGTTCGTGCATGGTGGACCGTTCGCCAACATAGCGCATGGCTGCAATTCCGTGATCGCTACCAGGACCGCGATGAAGCTGGCCGACTATGTCGTGACCGAGGCCGGGTTCGGCGCGGATCTTGGCGCGGAAAAGTTTCTCAACATCAAGTGCCGCAAAGCTGGCCTGGCTCCCGACGCGGTAGTGATTGTCGCCACGGTGCGCGCGTTGAAGATGAATGGGGGTGTGGCCCGGGATGACCTTGGCGCCGAAAACGTTGATGCGGTCGAAAAGGGATGTGCGAACCTCGGCCGGCACATCGAGAACATCGGGAAGTTCGGTGTTCCCGCGGTTGTCGCGATCAACCACTTCATTGCCGACACGGATGCCGAAGTGGCTGCGGTCAGGTCCTATGCCGGGGCTATGGGGACCGAGGCGATTCTCTGTCGGCATTGGGCGAAGGGTTCGGAGGGTACAAAGGACCTTGCCGCGAAGGTTGTGGAGGTCTGCGAAAGCGGGGCGGCGCACTATGCTCCGCTCTATGCTGACGGCATCCCGTTGTTCGAGAAGATCGAGACCGTTGCGAAGCGAATCTATCACGCGGACGAAGTGCTGGCTGACCGGAAAATCCGCAGCCAGTTGAGTGACTGGGAACGGCAGGGCTACGGTGACCTGCCGGTCTGTATGGCGAAGACCCAATACAGCTTCACCGCCGATCCGGAGCGCCGCGGTGCGCCAACGGGCCACTCGCTGCCTGTGCGTGAGGTGCGGCTTAGTGCCGGGGCCGGTTTCGTCGTGGTTATTTGTGGAGAGATCATGACGATGCCGGGGTTGCCCCGCCGTCCGGCGGCGGAACGGATCCATGTCAACGGCAACGGTCAGATCGAGGGACTCTTCTAGCGATACAGGGCAATCGCTTTTGGGCCCGGGAGATCTTGGTAGCGGTCCGAAATGCCTCAGGTAACCGGGAAAGGCGACAGACAACGCATTCTCTCTATGTCCCCGTTTCAGGCTGCTGAAACTCCAATACGATTGCCATGCCAGTGATGCCGGGCCCTTTCCTTTCCGCTGGCTATGTGACCGGCGCGAGATCCATCGGGGATCTGACCGCCCATTGCCGTGATCGCCTTGGCGTAACTTCCCCGAGCGCTCGGCATATGGTGGAGAGCCTCATGGCGGCAAGCGGAGATTTCCGGGTGATCGCGACCCGGTACGACAGGATCGACCACAGCTCGGCGGCGGGGGCCTGTCTCATCGTCGATGTGGCTGCGTCGACATGACTTCCGGCAGACCCTGGGAAATCCCGTAAATTTGTGTTGATCCACACGGCTTTTCGCTAAGTACACGGGGCAATGATACATAAGACAACAGGTCCTCCGGTGAAGTCCGTCGGCAAGCCGTGCAGAATTGCGGTGATTGGAGGTGGGATTTCGGGCCTCGGAGCGGCCTGGCTGCTGTCCCGCGACCACGATGTCGTGTTGCTGGAGGCGTCCAGGCGGCTGGGTGGCCACGCACGCACTGTCGATGTCAGGACAGGTGGCCGCGAGATAGCCGTAGATACCGGATTCATTGTCTTCAACCGGGTCAACTATCCCCATCTCTGCCGATTGTTCGATCTGCTTGAGGTGCCGGTTCGCAGAAGCGACATGTCTTTCGCTGTTTCGCTTGACGGCGGGGCGATGGAATACGGCTGCCGCGATATACGGTCCGCTCTGGCCCAGCCAATGAACGCGCTCAGACCAGGTTTCTGGCGTATGTTCCGGGACATTGCGGTCTTTAACCGCACGGCTCTTGGGGATTCGGAGAATGACCCGAGTCTGACACTCGGCGGGCTGATCCGGCGGCGGCGGCTGGGTCGATGGTTCATGCGCTATTACCTGCTGCCGATGAGTGGCGCGATCTGGTCGACACCGCGCGACGGCATGCTGGACTTTCCCGCCGCCGCTCTGGCCCGTTTCTTCGAAAATCACGGTCTGCTGTCGTTCTCCGGCCAGCACCAATGGTGGACGGTGGAAGGCGGATCGCGAAACTACGTTTCCCGGATCGCGGACGGTTTGCGCGCGCAGGTGCGGCTCGGCACACCGGTTGAGACAGTGGTTCGTGAGCGGGACGGCGTTCGCGTCAAGGCCACGGGAATGGAGGCCGAGCGTTTTGATCGCGTCGTGCTCGCCTGCCATGCCGATACAGCGCTTTCACTTCTCAGGGACATCGGGACGTCGGAGAGGCGGATCCTCAGCCAGGTGCCGTTCAGACGCAATAGGATCGTGCTCCATACAGATTCCCGGCATATGCCGCGGCGCAGGGCGTGCTGGTCGAGCTGGGTCTATCTGGCGCGTTCCGGATCCAGAGAGCATCAGGCGTCCGTAACCTACTGGATGAACTCGCTCCAGGGCATACCACATGACACGCCATTGTTCGCCACACTGAATCCATCGATGCCGGTTGACGAATCCCGCATCCTTGACGAACATTTTTTCGACCATCCGCAGTACGATCTCGGAACGATGGAGGCCCACAAGGATTTGTCGTCGATCCAGGGCCAGCGGAGCACCTGGTTCTGCGGAGCGTGGACCGGTATGGGCTTTCACGAGGATGGACTGGCGAGTGCGGTCTCGGTCGCCGGGCTTATGGGGGTGTCGCCGCCATGGGTGTGAACGGATCTTCGGTTGTCCGGGCAAGAGTGAGCCATGTCCGGCGCAGACCGACCGTAAACCGCTTCGTTTACGGCATCGATTACCTGCTTCTCGACGAGGCGGCGCTGGACGGTGAAACGGTAACGAGACTTTTTTCCTTTGGCCGCCCCAATTTCGTTTCGCTTCATCCGCACGATCACGGGGCCGTCGGCCGAGCTGGCGTGGATGGTGTCCGACAGCTGGCCAGAGAGGCGGGCATCGGTGGCGTGGAGTCCGTCTTGCTTCTGGCTCATCCGCGATATTGGGGTTACACGTTCAATCCCGTAAGCTTCTGGTTTATGGTCGGTGCCTCCGGAAACCTCAGAGCGGTTCTGGCGGAGGTTCACAACACCTTTGGCGATCGGCACGCCTATCTCTGCACGGGAGAAAATGGCGCTGACATCGGGAGAGACTGCTGGACCGTCTCGGCCAAGCGTTTCCACGTCTCGCCATTCTTCGACATAATGGGTGAGTACCGGTTCCGGTTTCTGCTTGACGGAACCCGAATCGCGGTTCGGATCGTATACGACGATGGCGCGGGCGGGGGGCTGGATACCGCGATCGCCGGAACGCGTCGGCCGTTAACTGACCGGGAACTTGTCCGGGCCCTCCTGCGCCGCCCGCTTGGTGCCGCCCGAACGACGGCACTCATTCACTGGCAGGCGCTTTGCCTCTGGCGAAAGGGGATCCGTTACAGGAACAGGCCCGAACCGCCGGACAAAGGCGTAACGTGATGCTTCGTGCCGCTGTCCTGATCCTGATCCAGGCCGCTGGATGCGCCGTGGCCGCACCGCCCGAACTATCGGGCCGTATCGCCGCCGTCCATCCCGCGGGCTGTGCTGAATACCGCCTCCTTTTCATTGAGCTCTACAGGGCAGAGCTATGGACGGACTCCGCGACGCCACCCGGGCAGACATTCGCACTGTCCGTCATATACCGCCGGGGGTTCGGACGCGAAACGCTGGTTTCCTCCTCCATTTCGGAAATGGCGAGGATGTCCGGTCGACCGACGGAAAGCTTTGACGCCGCGCGGGTGGAACTCGGGAAGGCGATGCGCACCGTCCGGAAAGGAGATCGCCTGACTGCATGGCGCGGCGCGTCCGGCGGGATAGAGTTTTTCCACAATGGTGAAGCTACCGGTCAATTGACGCACGATCCAGACCTGTTCCTGAATATCTGGCTCGGGCCCGAGAGCCGTGATCCCAGTCGTGCGGAGAAGCTGCTCAAGGAGCGCTGTGATGGCTGATCCCGGACGCGGTGGAGTCCTCGCGGGAAAGGATCTGTTCCCTCCCGCCATGCTTGCGGCCATGCTCGCTTTTGCCGGTCTGCCGCTCTATATCCATGCTCCGCGCTACTTCGCCGAGGAAATGGGAGTCGGTCTGGCTACACTCGGCATCGTGTTGCTCGCGGCCCGTGTGGTGGACAGCGCACAGGATCCGGTGATCGGTTGGCTGGCGGACCGCTGGCCACATCTCCGCGAGGCATGGGCACTCGTTTCCGGTGCCCTGCTCGTTTGCGGTGTCACGGTCCTGTTCGCGCCCCCGGGCTGGGCCGATCCCCTCCCGCGTCTGGCGGTGGGGCTGGTGGTTTCCTTCTCTGGCTTCAGCGCACTGCAGGTCGCGCTCTACGATCACGGTCTCGCGCAGGCGCATGCCGTGGGTGGCGGCTACACCCGGATCGCACTCTGGCGCGAGGCAGGTGGGCTTGCCGGAGTGTGCCTCGCGGCGGCGGCGCCCGCCGTACTCGGTTCCATGTTTGGGCCCGACTTCGCCTATACAGGCTATGTCATCGCTTTCGCGCTGTTCTCGATTTACGCGCTGCGGAAGATGCGCGGTCGGTGGCGGGTTTCAGGCCGCCCGCCACCGACCGCGGGCTTCGTTGATACCCTGCGGGTTCCGGGTATTGCGCCGATCCTGGCCTTCGCTTTCATAAACGCTCTTCCTACGGCGGTGACCTCAACGCTGTTTCTGTTCTTTGTCGCGGATGTCCTCGATGCGGAGGAGCACGCCGGGGCGATGCTGCTGGTTTTCTTTGCCGCGGCGGTCGCAGCGGCGCCGGTCTGGGCACGGCTTGCGGACAGGATCGGACGCAAGCTGGCTCTTATAGCCGGAATGGCACTGTCAGTCGTGTCCTTTTTCTGGTGCTATACGTTGGGTGTCGGGGACATCGCGCCCTTCTATGCGATCGCCGCCGGTTCGGGTGCCGCCCTTGGCGCCGACATGACGCTGGCGCCCGCGATGCTGGCGGCCCGGGTCAGGAGCGGCGGGGGGCAGGTGTTTTCGTCCTGGCTATTCCTGCAAAAAAGCGCGCTTGCCCTCGCGGCGGGCGCGACATTGCCGGCTCTCGCGCTCGCGGGGTATGAGCCGGGAACATCCGGTCAGGATGGCCGCGCCGCCATCGCGGCCGCCTACGCACTGGTCCCCTGCGCCTTGAAGCTGGCGGCGATCCCTGTACTGTGGATCTTTGTGCGGGAGACTGGAGGTGACGCATGAGGAAAAGGCATTTCCCGGGCTCTGGCCTGCTGTTCGACCTTCGCCCACAGGGCGTCGAGGATTACGCGGACAGCACCCCAGCTCTTGATCTCCGTGAATATCTGAGCGGCCCGCTCGCCGGATCGGGCATGTTTCTCGGGTTTTCCGGCCGGATGGACCGGCATTTCACGATGGACATGGTCGGGCGTTGGTCCGGCAACACCGGTACACTCGACGAGCGTTTCCGCTATAGTGACGGTCTGACCGGCGAGAGGTGCTGGAAACTGGTTTTCGCCGACGGGGAAAACTTCACCGCGACCGCGCATGATGTCGAAGGCGTTGCCATCGGTGTCCAGCGCGGAAACTCCGCCGTTATGCGTTATCGGCTTCGAATTACCAGAGAGAGTGGCGAAATCGTTGTCGCAATGGAGGACTGGTTCCACCTGATGGCCGACGCCACTTTGGTCAACCGCGCCAGAATGACCAAATTCGGGTTCAAGGTGGGTGAGCTGTGCGGTTCCTTCCGCAAGTGCGGAGCCGGGGAAACGGCAACCACAGGGACGAAACCGTCGTGAGCCGGCTTGCCGGAAAGCGCTTCTGGCTTGTTGGCGCCAGTGCGGGGATTGGCCGACAGCTCGCATTGCGGCTCGCGCGGGAAGGGGCTGCCGTTGCGGTTTCGGCCCGCGGAAGCGAGGCGCTTTCGGGACTCATTGACGAGATGACACCCGTGAAGTCCGTCCGCGATGGCCATATCGCGGTGCCGTTCGATGTGCGCGACAGCATCGGGACGGCGCACGCGTTCGAACGGATAGGTGACGTGGATGGTGTGATTTACTGCGCCGGCGCATACGAGCCGATGTCAGCATGTCGGCCTGACATGGACGCTCTGGAGACGGTCATCGACGTGAACCTTACCGGCGCCCTGCGCGTTCTGGCCGCCTGCGCACCCGCTTTCTGCGGAAAGGGTGCCGGTCATATCGTGCTGGTCGGTTCGCTGTCGGGATATCGCGGCCTGCCGGACGCGTGGGGTTACGGCGCGACCAAGGCGGCGCTTATCCATCTCGCCGAAAATCTTCGCTGTGACCTGCGCAGGACCGGTGTCAAGGTGCAGATCTGCAACCCCGGTTTCGTCTCCACGCGTCTGACCGACAAAAACCGTTTCACGATGCCCTTCATCATGACGGCTGAGGCCGCCGCGGACAGGATCGTGCGTGGAATGATTCGCGGCCGGTTCGAGATCGCCTTTCCTTTTGCCATGAGACTGGGGCTCAGGCTTCTGGCATCCCTGCCAAGGCCGCTCTATTTCGCGCTGCTGACCTATGCGGCCGGCAAGCCGGTTGAAACGTCATGAACGCTTCGGTTGACGGGCCGGGCGTCTATCTGGAGAGAGGCCGCAATACCCCACGGATCCCGCCGCGGCGGCTACGGATCTTCCAGTCGATCCTGGGGCGTGTCGAATCCGGTGAGATAGAAGTCGAGCTGCCCGACGGCGGACGGATCCGTGCCGTGGGCCGTGAGCCCGGGCCGTGTGGGGGGGTCACCGTTCTCAACCCGCGGTTCTTCAGTCGGCTCCTGGCCGAGGGGGATCTCGGTTTTGGCGAGATGTATGTGGAGCGATGGTGGACAACCCCGGATCTCCAGAGCCTTCTGGATGTAATATTACTGAACAACGAGAACATGGCGCGGGAATTCCCGGGCACATGGCTGTTCCGCCTTCGGGAGCGCTTTCTCCATTTGCTGAACGCCAATAGCCGGAAGGGATCCCGGCGCAACATCGCGCACCACTACGATCTCGGTAACGCGTTCTACGGTCTTTGGCTTGATGAGTCGATGACCTACTCCTCCGCGCTGTTCCGGAACGGCAATGAGAGTCTCGTCGAGGCGCAGCGAAACAAATATGCGGCCATCTGTGACCGGCTGGCGCTGGCGCCCGGCGGACATATACTGGAGATTGGCTGCGGATGGGGTGGTTTCCTCGAATATGCGATCCGGGATCGTGGATTCCGGGTGATGGGCCTCACGATCTCGCGTGAGCAGCGGGACTACGCGCAACGGCGGCTGTTCGAGGCGGGACTTGCGGAACGGGCCGAGATAGTCCTGCGTGACTACCGGGATGAGCGCGGCAGCTATGACGGGATCGTCTCGATCGAGATGATCGAGGCGGTTGGCGAGAGATACTGGTCGCATTATTTCCGCGCGCTTCGCGATCGGCTCCGCCCGGGTGGGCATGCGGCCCTGCAGGCGATCACGATAGCGGATAGTCTTTTTCCCAAATACCGCGTCAGGGCCGATTTCGTGCAGAAGCATATTTTTCCGGGTGGCATGCTTCCGAATTCGGCGGCGCTGCGGGACCTGGCCGAAGCGGCCGGGCTGAAACAGATCGGGTGGGACTCCTTCGCCGACAGTTACTCACGCACGCTGCGCGCCTGGCACCGTCAGTTCAATTCCAGGTGGGACAGGATCGCGGAACTCGGTTTTGACGGCAGTTTTCGTCGTATGTGGAATTTCTACCTCGCGTCGAGCGCCGCCGGTTTCGCCGCGGGAACGACCGACGTCGTTCAGGTTCACTATCGGAGACCGCTGTAACGAATGGCGGACTTCGAGACCACCATTGCGGGGCGGTTTTTGGGCGGTGCACCAGTTTGATTTCCAGCCCGACCCGAACGGCCCTGAACCAGTGGTGAATAAAATTGACCTCCTAAAATAAGGGCTTGCGGTTCCTACATCCCGGACATACGTGCTGAAAGCGCCGCTCTCACTTTACACTTCTGCGTGTCACAAGAAATAGACAGGAGACAGAAGATGCCCCATCAGAGGACGGTGGAAGTTGCGCCCAAAGAGGTAAACGCGAACTCCGCTGACAGTTCCGCCGCCCTAAGGCTAGAAGTTCTACCGGAAAGAATATCCCACAGAGACTTTCGGCTAATCGTTAGCCGGTTCACTAAGCTGATGGACGGAATTTCGGAAGAAGTTTGCGACGACCAAAAAGATATATTCTGGGAAATCTCGGTTTTAAAAGGCAGTCTTGTACTGGAAGCGCACGCAAAAACGGAAATACCAGATTTCGCCGCCCTGGAAAAAATACAGGACGCGGTTTTGAACCCTAGAGGAACAACACTGAAAAATCTTAGGGGATTCACGAAAAGCCTTCCTCCAATGCGTCTATTGGTTGGGGAGAAGACAAAGGATATTTTTGAGAGGGCCAGAAGGGGCAATGAAATTTCCCCAAAGGTTGAAATGACGGAATACGGTACGATTGAAGGCTTCCTTGACGTATTGGACACGCGAGGTTCTCCACAGTTCACGATTTCTGAATCTATCTGGGACGTAGAGGTGAAATGTATCGTATTACAGGAACTCGTCGAACCAATGCGTGGACTTTGGCAGAAACGCGTGATGGCGCATGGAGAAATACATTATAACCAAAATGGACTGCCTTCTGGAATTAACGCGGAAAAGGTTGAGGACTACCCATACAGTGAATCCCCAATAAGTGAATATCGCGGAATCCTTTCTTCAGAATGACGATAGAACTTATACCATTTTCCGAAAGTTTTGACCTATGGAGCGCCATTTGACCGGTTGCTTCAGCAAACACGGGCCCATGACCGTTTGGTGATCGACGCGATGCGTTCCAGGTCGGCCTCGAACGCGTTCCAGGCGTCGAGCATCGAGGCCTGAACGTCCGCGACCGTCGGGAAGAATCGGTTGGAGAGGAAGTTCGAGCGCAGGTAGTCGAAGACCTGCTCGACCGGGTTCAGTTCCGGCGAATACGGCGGCAGGTGCAGCAGGGACACGTTGCCGGGAACGACGAGCGCCCTGGACCGGTGCCAGCCGGCTCCGTCGAGCACGACCACCGCGTGGTTGCCGGGCTTCACCTTCGCCGAGATCATCTCCAGGTGGACGTTCATCTCGTCGGTGTTCGCCCTGCCACAGACATGCCCGACGGCGCAGGGATCCCCGGCGCGGCTGGCGGCGAACAGGTATCTGTATCCGTAGCGGTGGTCGCGCACCGCGCGGGGCCGGACGCCCCGGCGCGCCCATATGCGCGTGTTCGTGCCCTTCTGGCCCGCCCTCAGCTCGTCCTGGAACCAGACCTCGATCCGCTCGGGCGCGGCGCCTTCGCCCGCCGCGCCCAGCGCCAGCCCGCTGAAATCGTTGCGGAACTCTCTCTGCCGCCCCGGATCGGCCCTGGGATGGAGCGGACGGACGGTCTGGTGGCTGAAGCCGAGGCCGCGCACCGTCCGCCACATCGCGGATACGCTGACGGAAACGCCGAACCGGGCCATCGCCCAGGCGGCGAGGTCCTTCAGACGCCAGCGCACGAGACCGCCGTCCCCGGGACCGGGGCCGGCCTCGACCCGCTCCGCGAGAAGGGCTCGCTGGTCCCTGTCCAGGCGCCCGGGCCGTCCCGTCCTCGGGCTGTCCGCCAGCCCCCCGAGACCGGCCAGGTTATAGCGGACCGTCCAGTCCCTCACGGACTGGACCGTCGTGCGCAGCCGCGCCGCGACCTCTCCGGGCGGCATCCCCTCGAGCCTGAGCGCGATGGCGCGGGCGCGCCGGCGCTGGCGATGGTCCTTGCACCTGCCGGCGAACTGGCGCAGGTCTTCGGCCGTGCGGCCGGTGTCGGTGATCGTCAGGGGTGCGGGCATGTCCTGTCTCCTGTCGGTGTTGGTTTGCGGAAACCACAACATAGCGACATTGACGGCTGGCCGCACGCGCCATCCGCGACGGAACGGAATATATCGTGTATATACGGCTATGAGACTATATGTTGATGAGTCAAAACTTTCGGGAAATGGTATTAGGTACTGGGATTCAAGCTGTTTTCTCGCTTGGCTCAAGGAAGAGAAAGACAGAGTCAGCCAGTGTGGCCAGGTGCTTGACTTGGTTCAGTGCGGGAAAATTGAGTTGGTGACGAGCACCCTCACCGTCGCGGAAGTCATACAGGTTAAGAAGAAGGACAAACTTCCAAAAGGAAAACGCTCGAACGTTGAGGATCTATTTAATCGCCCCTCAATCAAAATGACGGCACTAAGTTTGCCAATCGCAATAAAAGCGCGGGACGTTGTATGGGATCACGGCATAGACCCTAAGGACGCCGTTCATGTCGCTACCGCTATTGTCAGAAAAGCGAAAATTCTTGAGACATTCGACAAGGACTTAATCTCTCGTGGAAACTCGATTGGCAGTGACCTACTGTTCAGGGAACCAGAAGTCAAGGAACCTAGACTTGAACTGACGGGTCCGGGTCGCCCCTAACCTACTCTCCTCGCTGATGGGCCGCGTCGTCCATGGGATCCTTAGGCTGCATGAAGAGCGGACATGGGCGGGTGCAATACCTCAAGCCCGCTTCCTGTTCTTCGATCCCAGATGCTTCGGCCCCGGTTTCTTCGGCTTGGGGGAGTTGGCCTTGATCAGGTCAATCCAGTCGATATCCCGTAGGGTGTCGTCAATGCCAGCCGCCATGGCCGGTGACACCTTCAGGGTCGAATGAATGCGGCGATAACGTGCTCTTTGGCCGATCTCGGGCCCGGGATGTCACGGATGATAATCGCCGTTCCTGCTATCGCTCTGCCCTGCCCGGGGGGTGCCAATCCTGATGGTCGATCGCGCGTGACGGCCCGTTTCGATCGATCGGGTCTGATTGCGTACCCGCGTTCGCCGCCGGTATGGGTCTAGCCAATACCATTTGATCCGTCGTATAGTCCGAAGGTTACGGGCGGGAGTTCGAAAATGGTCGCGATCTCCGTGTTCCGCGTCGGCGGGCGCCTCCTGCGCAGGCACACTGAACGGCCGTGATCGGGTCCGCTTGATGTACCACGCCATGCCGTTTCACGCCTATAATCGGCATCCCGGGGCCGACGGCCGCGGTGCCTGTTTCCGTGCGTTCTCCGGACATTTCCGATGCCGCCGGGCACCGGCTGACGGGTTCGTTCATTCGACGCGGATCGTGCGGGGCAGCATGCCGTATCCGGGTAATGGCATGGGCGGGAACGGCCTTCGGAGGTAACGGCATGGGCGGCGGAAAGGGTCATATCCGCAGGGTGGCGTGTATAGGCGAGGTAATGATCGAACTGGTCACCGAAGGTGAGAACCGGGCGCAATTGAATGTCGCCGGGGACACCTACAACACGGCGGTCTACCTGGCGCGACTGCTCGGCCGTGATCACGCCTCCGTTTCTTTCATTACGGTGCTGGGTCAGGATCGGTTCTCCGATCGGATTGTGGCGCATATGACCGCACATGGGGTTGACGCCGACTACCTTGAGCGGCGTGCGGACAGGTCGCCGGGGCTGTATGCCATCGACACGGACGATTGTGGGGAACGCAGTTTCACCTATTGGCGTTCGGACAGCGCCGCCCGAACGCTGTTCTCGGAGTCGACCGGTATGGGTGTGGACGTCATTGAGGGTTTCGATCTGGTTTATCTGTCCGGCATCACACTGTCGATATTGCCACCATCCGTCCGTCGCCGTCTTATGCGTGGCCTGGACCGGTTTCGCGCCGCCGGGGGGCTGGTCGCATACGACAGCAACCATCGTCCCCGATTGTGGAAAAGTGCCAGTGAGGCGTGCGAGGTCAATCTCGAGATGTGGGCCCGTACCGACATTGGGCTTCCTTCGGTTGATGATGAACTGGAGATCCATGGTGAGAGCGGAGAGCGACAGATCCTGAGCCGCCTGCGCGGTTTGGGACTGAGGGGCGGCGCTCTCAAACGGGGTGCTGGGGGACCGGTCGCGATCAACGGATCGGTAGATGGGGTGACGTTCGCTCCAGTGGATAGAATCATCGATTCAACCGCCGCCGGGGATAGCTTCAATGCGGGTTTCCTGGCGGAGACCATCCGGGGCGGCGGTCAGACCGCGGCGATGCAAGCCGGTCACGCGCTCGCGTCAAAGGTCGTACAGGCGCGGGGTGCCATTGTTCCGGTCTGAGCGCTGAAGACGGCCTCGGGTTCAGGCCATGGCGGTCCTCGAGTGTTCATTCGCGCCGGTCATATCCGTCACAGCGTCCGACATGGCGCATTCCCGTGGACTGACGATGCATAGCCGTCGACCAAGCCTATGGATGTGAATCCGGTCCGAAACCTCAAATACGTGCGGCATGTTGTGGCTGATCAGGATAGTCGGGATTCCACGGGAGCGGACATCCTGAATAAGCTCCAGAACGCGGCGGCTTTCCCTGACACCAACTGCCGCGGTTGGTTCGTCGAGAATGATTGCCTTTGAACCGAAGGCCGCCGCGCGCGCGACGGTGACACCCTGGCGCTGTCCACCCTAAAGGGTTTCGACCGCCTCGTATGTTCTGGATCGTCATCAGTTCAAGTTCGGTAAGTTTCTCCCGTGCGAACCTCTCCATCGCCGGCCGGTCAAGCTGCCGCAGGACAGTGCCGCGCCAGCCCGGTCTTCGAATCTTCCGTCCCACTTATTTCAGACGGGGTCTGAACTTCATTATGAAGCCCTTGCGCCCAGGGGTTTCAATGGGACAATACATGGTGTCAGATGAATACTTGGAGACCATCCCATGACGGCGCGGATCCCGTTAAAGAAGCGGAAAGGTTACATCCTCGGTATTCCCTTGGAAAAACGGTGTGCGCTTCCGGTAGCGGTGGTTGCCCTCGGTCTCGGAGAGATGAGGGTGGCTGCCTGCAACATTGAATGCAGGTCGATTGCTCCACAGGCCATCAGTCGCGGATCTCGTTGATGGGACGTGTCCGGCATCAGCGTTTTCCGGCGCGAACCCGCCCGGTATCGCTATGGCCGCTTTTTGCGCTTCTCTGCGCTGTCTGCGTATCCCTGACGTTTCGGGAAGCCGGGGCCCAGACAGTCGGGGACAGTTGGAGGGGGCTTGCGGTCGCGCCTGAGCATCGATGCGCGCCCTATAAACGCACTGATTACCCTTATCCACAGTCAGTGGAATTGCGGCTCATCGATTCGATGGGTGGTCGGATATACGGACCCTACACCGGGAGACATTTTGGATGCCGGTCGCAGACCGACATCGATCACATAGTCGCCCTCTCCGAAGCCCATGACAGCGGTCTTTGTGCGGTCGGCCGGGAGACACGCCGCCGCTTCGCCTCGGATCCACTCAATCTGGCTCTTGCCGCGCCGGAAGTGAACCGATGCGGCGTCGGCGGCAAGTGCGCTTTAGACGCTGACGAATGGCTGCCACGGATCAACCGCTGCTGGTTCGCCAACCGTGTCCTGGAGGTCAGGCGCAGGTATCGTCTGACGATCGATCGCCGGGAGGCAACTGCGCTGGAACGCGTCCTTTCAGGGTGCGCCGATTTCGAAATGACCGTCGTGGCCTCCACCGGACCCGTTCCATGCCTTGGCCACTCAAAAGCGCGCCCGGAGACGGGAGCTGATGTGGTGGACGCTCTCCGACTATGGGACGACAATGGCAATGGGCGCATCACATGCAGAGAGGCAAGGCGCCACCGGATAGCACCCGTGCCACGGGAACATCCCGCCTATCCTTATATGCACGACGGCGACGGTGACGGCGTTGTCTGTGAATGAGTCCCCGGAACGGCCGCGGATCGGCTCGCCTCCCGTGCGTAACCGTTGGCATACGGCTTCCTGACCGAAAGGCGGCTCCCCGCCTGGCGTCCGTTATTCTCGTATATCGTACTTTCCGGATGCTTGGCTAACCCAGCGCCTCGACGTTCGCCCTTGTCGCCACCCCTCCGGCGACGCCGGCTTGGGTCGCCAGGGTGACGGGCTCGGCCTGTTCCCGCCGGAGTCCCGCGTCGGACGCACCGTGACCGCGCGCGGGCCGATGGACGGATCGGGGGACGAGCGGATCAACATGGCCCGACAGCACCACATCCGGAACCGGATAGCCGGGGCCTGGATCACCGTGCTCCCGGCGGAGGACTGAAAAATCGCCCTGTCCGCAAGTCGTGTCGAGGAACGTTCCATAACTTTCCGGATCGCGCCGCGTAACGGAATGGGGCCAGGACGGCCCAAAACATATCCGGGAATCCGGAACGCTGGCCTGCTCAATTCCCCCATCGTTTGGCGCATAAATTCCCGACAAAAATAATCGGGTTGTAATAGTTGATAGAATAAGTCAGTTATAGGGGCGGCTCGCCACGCTGATTCGCTGACCAGCCAGCCACGGGAAAACCTTAAGGAGACGGGTAATGGAACTGACCAGCATATTTCCTCGGGAGCTGCGAACCGACTCGCTTGAATATCTATTTGTGGCTTTCGGTATCGGGTTGCCGGCAGTCTTTAGCTTCGAATGGCTTATCGACCGTGTTGATAGCGGCGGGGAAGGCGGGCCATGGCGCTGAATGTCGTGAGAGAAATCAGGAGTCAGCCGTTGGTTCCACCGCCACTCCACGAGGCGACTGACCTCACCGAGGGCGGTGGTCTGGCGCACATTAAGCTTGGAGACCAGCTTTACACGCTGCGAATCACCCGTGCGGGCAAACTGATACTTACGAAATGACCGGTGTCGGTTCACGACTCGGCGCGGCGCCGGTCGGATATGTCGCGGGGCTTGCGCCGGTTGGGGTGGGTGCGGTTCTCTACCTTCGCCTTTGGAATAACGGTCCGAAGTCGAGACTTAAGATATGCAGTGACTTCGAGACCCTGCTTGGCCCGGTGCAGGGAGCGAACGCGTTCAGGTCTTTCGAGACGCTCTGCGACATCTGCGTTCGATACGGCCGACGCCCGCTCGCGCTGCACCACATTGCATGCAAATGTCTGGGTGCAGACGAGTCCTGCTTCGCCAACTTCATCGAATACGCCAGTGAAGGCGAGCGTGAGGACGCCTGTTTGATCGCGACGACCATCGTACGTCCGGATATGGCCATGACACTCGCCGGTATCGCTGAAGAGTTCGGTCTCGCGCTGCGTTGCATGTGCGTCAGGGCGGGCCGGCTCCCCGAGTGCCCGACAACACTCCATTGAATAAGGAAGGGGTGATCCAGTGAAACGTCTGGTTCTTGCGGCAGGCATTCTCGCCCTCGACACGGAAACCGAGGCCGTCGCGGACGAAGGTGTGAGCAATTTGGCGGTCCTCGGGATCCATGCGGATGTCGCCGGAGCGGCATATTCCGACAGTCTCGATAACCCCGACGTCGTTTTCCGCTAGGTTAGAGCGGGGTTCCGCCGTCATGATCGTCTGCCACTGCCAGAGAATCACGGATCGCGACATAAACGCCGCTATCGACTGGATGCGGGCGGCGGATCCCGAGACCTTGATCACGCCGGGCAGGATTTACCGTGCCCTCGGTAAATCCGCCCATTGCGGCGGTTGCGTTTCACTGTTTCTTGCGATTATGCGCAGGAACCCTAACCTCGCGATACCCATGAAACTCCGCATGTCCCGCGGAACCACACAGGAAATTGAATCATGCAAGGCGATACCAAGGTTATCGAGTTCCTCAACCGGGCGCTCCGCAGCGAGCTGACAGCCATCAGCCAATACTGGCTCCACTACAAGCTTCAGGAAGACTGGGGTCTCAGTCACATGGCCGGTAAAAGCCGCCAGGAGAGCATCGAGGAGATGCATCACGCGGACAGGCTCATGGAGCGGATCATCTTCCTCGAGGGGCATCCCAATATGCAGCAGCTCGATCCGATACGGATCGGCCAGTCCCCGAGGGAGACGCTGGAGTGCGACCTGGCGGCGGAGCGAGATGCCAGGGTGTTGTACCGGGAAGCGCGCGAACACTGCCGTGAGGTCGGCGACTATGTGACAATGGCCCTATTCGAGGAACTGCTCGCCGACGAGGAAAATCACATTGATTTTCTGGAGACGCAGCTTGCGCTGCACGATCGTGTTGGTGCGGAAAACTACGCCAAGCTCAATGCGTCGAGAATGGACGAATCCGCTTAATCCGGTTCCGGTTGCCGTTCTGGTTGGGTTCACCGCAGGCGCACCGCCATCGGATGAACCCCAGCGCGGGATCTTACCGCGCACCGGGGCCGAAAGGGCCGGTATGGGACGGGCGATAGCCGTCGCGATGACCTTCGGCGCAGCGCGTGAGCGCTCTTTTCGCGTGCGGAATTCCGGTCGCGGCCTGACGGGTCGCTCACCCCCCCTGCCGACCGTACCTGCCGGCCGAATACGGAGCGTCCGCGCACTGTGCCGTAGGTGACACGCGCACCGCCGATGGGCAAACGCGCCCGCTCCGTTCCGCCTGATTTTTCATCCAGTGATGCCCGATATGCGCAAACTCTGTGCATTGGACGAGCTGTAGCTCCCGTTGGGCCGCGGTAATGTGGTGATTGTGAGGCGGTGTCGATCAGTAGCTGAAATGGGTTAATTCTCTGGAGGGAAACGTTATCCAGGTTCTGCCGACGCAACCGCAGTTTCCGGCGTTGGGCTCGATACGCGCGGAGGGCGAGGTTTCGCTTGACACCAAACCGGGGCGCGGCGGTACCGTATTGCGGAAACTGCGGCAGTCCGGATCCCTGAAATGTCTTTTCCCCCGAAACATGGGGCCGGGGCTGGAAGCAATCCTCCTTAACTGCGCCGGGGGTGTAACCGGCGGTGACCGGTTTACGCTTCACGCCCATGCCGAGGCGGGGACAACCCTGACACTTGCCACCCAGGCGGCCGAACGGATCTACCGGGCCCGGACAGGAGAGAAAGGGCGAATCGAGGCGCGGTTGGACGTTTCGGAAAACGCACGCATCAACTGGCTGCCACAGGAGACAATTCTGTTCAACGGATGCTCACTGGAGCGTTCGCTTCGGGTCGAACTGCAAGAGGACGCCGCCCTGCTGCTGTCGGAGTCACTGGTTTTCGGCCGGATCGAAATGGGAGAGGTTCTGACATCCGCGTTTTTCAGGGACCGTATCGAAATCCAGCGAGCGGGAATCCCCATCTATCTGGATCTCGTCCATCTGGAGGGCGATGTGTGGGCACAGCTTGACCGTCCTGGTGTCGCCGCCGGGGCGCGTGCGGTGACCACGCTGGTTTATCTTGCCTCCGATGCCGAGGCGCAGCTTGCGGAACTGCGTCGGCTCATACCCGATCGCGCCGGGGCCAGTCTGTTCCAGAGAGATGTGCTGGTCATGCGTCTCCTTGCCCGTGACAGCCATGAGATGCGTTCTGATCTTGTCCCGATACTGAATCACCTGAGCCATGACGGGCTCCCTCGATGCTGGAGCATCTGACATGAACCTTACCCCACGCGAAAAGGACAAACTTCTGATAGCGATGGCCGCCGAGGTCGCCCGCAGGCGGCTGGCGCGCGGCGTGAAGATCAACCACCCCGAAGCCATCGCCCTTATTACCGATGCGGTGGTGGAGGGTGCGCGCGACGGCCGTTCGGTCGCCGATATGATGCAGGCCGGCGCGGAGATCCTCACCAGGGATCAATGCATGGAGGGCGTGGCTGACATGATCCACGACGTTCAGGTGGAAGCGACCTTTCCTGACGGTACGAAACTCGTCACTGTTCATAACCCGATTCGCTAGGGAGGCATTCAATGCGTTCAAGCCCACTGTTTCCCCTTCCGTCAATCCCAGCACCGGCGCGTCAGGTGTCGCCGCCCCGAGGCCGGATCCGCCGGAACGCGCCCATCGGTCTGCACATCGCTGCGATGGCAACTCCCGTGGTTCAGTCAAGCGCAACGGTGCGGAATTGATTCCGGGAGAGGTGATCGTCGCGCCGGACGAAATCACGCTGAACGCCGACCGGGATGCGATTGGACTTATGGTCGCCAACACCGGTGACCGGCCTGTTCAGGTGGGCTCGCATTACCATTTCGGCGAGGCGAACAGCGCACTGGAATTCGACCGTGACGCGGCGCGTGGCATGCGGCTTGACATCGCCGCCGGAACCGCGGTGCGCTTTGAACCAGGACAGCGTCGGGAGGTGCGGCTGATTCCCATCGGCGGTGCGCGAAGGGTTTTTGGGTTCAACCGAAAGATCATGGGAGCGCTGTGATGCCCGCAGGAAGACAGTCACGCGGCTCTGCCCCTGTTCTCCGGAGAGGGAGGAATATCCTATGCCGGTAACAATTGCGCGTTCCGATTATGCGGCTATGTTCGGTCCCACAACCGGCGACAGGGTTCGGCTTGCTGACACTGACCTTGTGATCGAGGTTGAGCGTGACCACACATCCTACGGTGAGGAAGTCAAGTTCGGTGGCGGCAAGGTCATCCGCGACGGCATGGGTCAGTCACAGGTCACACGCGCCGAAGGTGCGATGGATACCGTCATCACCAATGCACTGATTGTCGACCATACCGGCATATACAAGGCGGACGTTGGCCTTAGGGACGGTCGGATCGCGAAAATCGGCAAGGCGGGGAATCCGGATACGCAGTCCGGAGTCAATATAGTCATCGGGCCGGGCACCGAGGCGATTGCGGGCGAGGGTAGGATCCTGACGGCCGGAGGTTTCGACAGTCACATTCATTTCATATGTCCACAGCAGATCGAGGACGCACTGCACTCGGGACTTACAACCATGCTCGGCGGTGGCACTGGACCGGCACATGGAACTCTGGCCACTACCTGCACGCCTGGGTCTTGGCATATAGGCCGAATGCTTCAGGCGGCGGATGCGTTCCCGATGAACCTTGCCTTCGCGGGCAAGGGCAATGCCTCGCTCACCGCAGCACTTGAGGAACAGGTCAATGGTGGAGCCTGTGCGCTGAAGCTGCATGAGGACTGGGGCACGACTCCCGGAGCAATCGATTGCTGTCTATCCGTGGCCGACGCGATGGATGTCCAGGTGATGATCCATACCGATACGCTCAACGAAAGTGGCTTCGTTGAGAACACCCTGATGGCGATAAAAGGACGCACGATCCATGCGTTCCATACGGAAGGTGCCGGGGGGGGGCATGCGCCGGACATTATCAGGATCTGCGGTGAGGACCACGTTCTTCCGGCCTCAACGAATCCTACGAGGCCTTTCACGGTCAATACGGTGGAAGAGCATCTGGACATGCTTATGGTATGCCATCACCTCGACAAGTCCATTCCGGAGGACGTGGCATTCGCGGAAAGCCGTATCCGGCGCGAGACCATCGCGGCCGAGGACATACTGCACGATATGGGCGCGTTCTCCATAATCGCCTCCGACAGCCAGGCCATGGGCCGTGTCGGGGAGGTGCTGATCCGCACATGGCAGACCGCGGACAAGATGAAGAAACAGAGGGGAAGACTGGCGGAGGAAACCGGCGATAACGACAACCACCGTGTCCGCCGATACATCGCGAAATACACGATCAATCCTGCCATCGCGCACGGGGTCGCGCATGAAATCGGGTCGATTGAGGAAGGAAAGCGTGCGGATCTGGTCCTATGGAACCCGGCGTTCTTTGGCGTGAAGCCGGAGATGGTGATTATCGGCGGTAGCATAACCATGGCGCAGATGGGTGACCCCAACGCCTCGATCCCTACACCGCAACCGGTCTATTCGCGTCCCATGTTCGGTGCCTACGGTAGAAGCGTCGAAGCCTCTTCCGTGACGTTTGTCAGCGCTGCCGCACTGGACGCCGACATTGGCGCCAGGCTCGGTCTGGCCAAGAATACGCTGGCCGTTTCCAACACGCGCGGAATTGGCAAGAAGGATATGGTGCTCAATGACGCCACGCCGGAGATGGAGGTG
This sequence comes from Paracoccaceae bacterium, assembly GCA_965221405.1. Classification (GTDB taxonomy): domain Bacteria; phylum Pseudomonadota; class Alphaproteobacteria; order Rhodobacterales; family Rhodobacteraceae; genus JAPOUP01. Next base: position 1,325,222 of record CBDCSE010000002.1, read on the forward strand.
GATGCGGAGACCTATGAGGTGCGCGCCGACGGTGAGCTGCTGGCCTGCCTGCCCGCGGAGAGCCTGCCCATGGCGCAGCGATACTTCATGTATTAAGAGACCCGCGATGACTCTTCCTGTCAGTCGGGTGGTAAGGCATTCACGGCGAGCCAACGACACGGTCGTTCTGGACTTTGAGGGGCGATCTTTGCGCCGCAGGGTGCTGACCTCCACGGGTGGGCTGCGGTTTCTTGTGGATCTGGCCAAGATGACCTCGGTCCACGGAGATGAGGCATTCATGCTGGAAGACGGTCGTGTTGTAGGGATTGTTCCCGCCGAAGAGGAGCTTTTCCAAGTGGAGGGCGATCTTACCCGGCTTGCCTGGCATATTGGCAACCGTCACACGCCTTGCCAGATAGAGACGGACCGACTCCTGATCCAGCGGAATCACGTGATGCGCGACATGCTGCTCAGACTTGGTGCGACTGTGGCTCTGGTGACTGAACCTTTCGATCCCGAAGGCGGTGCCTACGGTCACGGCCGAATCCACACCCATGTGCAGTGACCTGCAGATCCTTACCCTGACGCAATGGCTTTCTCCCGCCTTTCCGGTCGGTGCCTTCGCCTACAGTCATGGGCTGGCAGGCGCGGTGGTCAAGGGGTGGGTGAGCGATGGATCCGGACTGGAAGCGTGGCTGGAGGACATTCTGCTATTTGGTTCAGGTCGAGCGGATTCGCTGTTACTGGCCGCGGCTTTCAATGCCGGAACGTATCAATGCCTCAGGGAGGTCGACCGGACGGCGCGTGCCTTCGCTGCATCGGCGGAAAGGCGGCTGGAGACGGATGTGCTGGGCAAGGCTTTCGGCAAGGCCCTGGCGGCCTGGGGAGTGACGGCGGACGGGTTGACCTATCCCGTCGCGCTTGGCACCGCCGCCGCACAACGAGATCTGCCGCTTGCCCTCACCCAGAAACTCTATCTTCATTCTATGCTTTCCAACCTCGTCGCCGCCGGACAGAGACTGCTTTCCGTCGGTCAGCAGGAAGGGCAGGACATCCTTCGGCGGCTGACGCTGCGCTGTCCGAAAGTCGCTGAAGAGACACGCGAGGGCGATCTTTCCGAACTGACGTCCGCAGCGTTCATGACTGATATCGCTTCGATGCGTCACGAGGCCCAGAACTCGAGGATATTCCGCACATGAACAGCATGAACGGTCCCCTGCGTATCGGAATTGGCGGTCCGGTTGGGGCTGGCAAAACGACGCTGGCGGCGACTCTTTGTCGAACTCTCCGCGATAGACTGTCGATGGCTGTCGTAACAAACGACATCTATACCCAAGAGGACGCCGAGGCACTCGTGCGCCTTCAGGCACTGCCGTCTGATCGGATCAAGGGTGTTGAAACGGGCGGTTGCCCGCACACCGCAATACGCGAGGACGCTTCCATCAACCTGGCTGCGGTCGCCGATTTACGCGAAACGCATCCCGATCTGGATCTCGTCTTGATCGAATCCGGAGGTGACAATCTATCGGCCACATTTTCACCCGAACTGGCCGATCTGACGATTTATGTCATCGATGTCGCGGCCGGAGAGGAAATTCCCCGCAAAGGTGGTCCGGCGATTACCCGTTCCGACATACTGGTCATCAACAAAACCGATCTGGCACCTCACGTGGATGCGGATCTCGATCTCATGAGGCGCGACACCGAACGGGTGCGTGGGGGAAAGCCCTATGTGTTCTGTCAGCTCAGGTTCGGCTATGGTGTGGATGAAATCCTGTATCACATTGACGCCATCGGCGATCTGGGCCAAACGTAGCCCGAATGCGGTGATGGCGACGTCTGGCTTGACCATCGGTGGGATAGTGACCGATGTGCCATGGCGGGTGGCGGCTGCGGGCAGCCGGTCCCGGTGAACTGGCTTATCGAATGCGGCCTCTATACGGGGAAGCCAAGTAAAGAAGCGCTGCAGGTGAATTCCATCAGACAGCGCTGATATGATATGAAGGGAAGTCAGAACGACCATGGTTGACCGGAAACAGTCCAGCGCTGGAGACGACCTGATCCAAGCGGCGATCGGGGGCGATATCAAGGCGGTCGGAACTGCACTTGAGACCGCTGATGTCAATGCGGTCGACGATGATGGTTGGACGGCACTCCACATTGCCGTTCACGGGCAGAACCGCGACCTTACCAGACTGCTGCTTGAGCATCCAGATATTGAAGCTAACGCCAGAAACAGATGGCGGAGCACTCCGCTTATGCTTGCCGCTAACTGCGGGAACCTCGAACTCGTGGAATGCCTGCTGCGCCATCCCATGATACTGGTCGATCTGCAGGCGGACTACTATGGACGTACAGCACTGATCGAGGCCGCCGTCAATGGTCATGCGCACATTGTGCGGTGCCTGGTCAGCTATGGTGCCGATGTGAACGTTTCGGACAAGACGGGCAGGAACACCGCTCTCGTGGAGGCGATAAAGAACGGTCATTCGGATATCGCGATCTATTTGCTCAGAACCGGTGCCGTTGATTTTTCCAACCGCGAACAGCGCCTTCAGTGCCTGATCTGGGCAAGTCGACGCGGGGATAACCTCCGGCGCGAGCTGGACAACGCTATCTCAGTTTACTTCAACCGGAGCGGAGCGGGTGCCGCGAACCACGGTAACCAGTTCCGGCCTTCGCTATAACGGACAGGACGAACCGGCGAGCTTCAGGATCGGCGGGCATGCCGGGCAGGGATCACCGCTGCACGGTGGCCTGATGCGCCTTGCTCGGCCAAGTGGGCGGGCCGCAATTGAAGGGGCTGTCGTGGGGGCCGAAAGACGACACATACAGGGCGTTCATGCGCATAGATGTTGCATGCAACATCTATGCGCATGAACGCGGAGACGGAGGACGGAAAGCCAGCGGACGCCGGCTGGCGCGGGGCGTCGTGCGGCGTCGTGGCCCTGGCCGGCGCGGAAGGCGGCATGCCGGGACCCGGTACTTCGGGCGCCTTCCCGAGGTCGGCAGGACGAGCCTCAGGTCGCGGCCGAGGCCGAGGCGCCGCACTGGCTGGCGACCGGGCCGGATCTGAGGCCTGCGGTCGTCGCGGACGGCGCGAAAGACAACCGGGCCTTCCTGGAATCGCTGTCGCCCGATGTCATGCCTGTCGACTTCCGGCACGCGGCCCGGCATCCGGGCGCCGCGGCCGACGCCGCCTTCGGCGCGGACACGGCAGAGGGAACGGCCTGGTTCGGGAAGTGGCGGCACGTCCCGCGCCACGACCCCGGGGGCGCCGGCAGGGTGATCGACGCCATGCGCCACCTGCTGCGCAGGGGCAAGGGGGCCGACGTCGTCCGGAGGGAGCCGGCCTACTTCCGGAACAGTCGCAGACGCATGCACTACGCGGACGCCGCCGAAGCCGGCCACCCCATCGGTTCCGGATCCGTGGAGGCCGCCAACAGGGTCCTGGTTACGGCGAGGATGAAGCGCTCCGGTCAGGGCCGGGGCCGCGCCGGTCCCGGGCACGGGCCGCCACGGCGGCTGGAGGCCCCAGGAATGCGCCAACGGGAACCGCCCGGTCGAGCGGGTCGCGCCCGCCGCGTGATTCGCGGGCGGAACATCAGTGGTTCAAGAAGTGAACCATACGAGAATCGCACCCGATCTGAGGGTCGCACTTGACTATTTGGAGGAGCATAAAAATGATGACAGGATTGTTGGAGCCGCATTACGGCGCGTGGTGAACAAGGGAACGCCGGGCCAGATCGCAGCATTCACCTCCACCCTGATTGACCAATTACGAGAGAGCGAGACGACGGGATGACCCCTATAGTGCCGTAGGTGCGGTCCATCAGTGTAATGAAGCCGTTCGTCAAAATAACATGGGATAACGCCCGATGCGGAACCGGTTCAGCGGCGAATACCCCAGCGGCACCTGCTAGCCGACCGCATACCAGTCCTGAATTCACGCTTGGTTGCGCTAACTGCCGTTTTCCGCCCGGTTGATACCTTGATGGAAGCGTGAGCCATGCTATGCACCCGCCTAACGTAAGCTTTTTCCATGAGCCAGTCTCGGGCGCGGAGGAGCGGGAAATTGGAAACCGGACGGATCAATGAGAAGTGCCGCCTGAAACATCAGGGGTTCAAGGAACTTCGCAACGTCTACTGCAATCTCCTGGAACCCACCCTCGTGCAGCACGCAATCGCCCGGGGAGAGGGGACTCTTGGCAAAGGCGGCATCCTGCTGGTCGAGACCGGCAGGCACACCGGGCGATCACCAAAGGATAAGTTCATCGTCCGAACCGGCGCAGTTGAGCAGCATATATGGTGGGAAAACAATAGCGCGATGGAACCTGAGGCCTTCGACCGGCTTTACAGCGACATGCTTGGTCACATGAAGGGTCGCGACTATTTCGTGCAGGATCTCTATGGTGGAGCCGACGCCAACTACCGCCTGGATGTCAGGGTGATCAACGAACTGGCCTGGCATAGCCTGTTCATCCGTCACATGCTGAGACGCCCCAATCGATCGGAAATCGACGAATTCTTTCCGCAGTTCACCATCGTCAACTGCCCTAGCTTTCTCGCTGATCCCGGTCGCCATGGCTGCAGATCCGAGACAGTGATCGCGATCAACTTCGACCGGCGACTGGTTCTCGTCGCCGGAAGTGAATATGCGGGCGAGAACAAGAAATCCGTATTCACGCTCCTGAATTACATACTGCCGGGCAAAGGCGTCATGCCCATGCACTGCTCCGCCAACCATGCGCCGGGCAATCCGGTTGATACAGCCATTTTCTTCGGTCTGAGCGGCACCGGCAAGACAACGCTCTCAGCCGATCCCAGCCGCATATTGATCGGTGATGACGAGCATGGCTGGTCCGACCGGGGCACCTTCAATTTCGAAGGTGGCTGCTATGCGAAGACGGTTAACCTGTCACCCGAGGCAGAGCCCGAGATCTACGCCACGACAGAAAAATTCGGGTCCGTCATCGAGAACATGGTATTCAACCCCGAAACACTGGAGCTGGATTTCGAGGACGACAGCCTTACGGCGAACATGCGCTGCGCCTATCCATTGAGCTATATCGCGAACGCATCGGCTTCCGCGCTTGGCGGTCACCCCAAGAATATCGTCATGCTGACTTGCGATGCCTTCGGGGTCCTACCACCTATCGCGCGGCTTTCACCCGCACAGGCCGAGTATCACTTTCTCTCGGGCTTCACATCAAAGGTGGCCGGCACCGAACGTGGCGTGACGGAGCCACAGCCGACGTTCTCGACCTGCTTCGGCGCACCCTTCCTGCCGCTGCGGCCCGAGGTCTACGGTCGGCTCCTTCACGAGAAAATAGCCAAGCATGGCGCCACCTGCTGGCTTGTCAATACCGGCTGGACCGGTGGCGCCTACGGTGAAGGAAGTCGGATGCCAATCCGCTCGACCCGCACCCTTCTCGGTGCGGCGATCGACGGGTCACTCGCCGACACGGATTTCCGGAAGGATCCACATTTCGGTTTTGACGTACCGACCCGGGTCAGCGGCGTACCGGACCTGCTGCTGGATCCCCGCAGGACCTGGAGCGTCCACGAAGCTTACGACGCGCAGGCGGACAGGTTGGTGTCCATGTTCGCCAGGAACTTCCAGAAATATCTGGACTGCGTCGAGAGGCCGGTGAAGGCTGTCGCGATCGGCCGAACGCAGTCGTCCCGATAGACGGGCATCCCCAGGTTTACCGCCACTGTCGGCATGGACGTAGCTCCGGAAAACCGCTAGGCCGGTGCGGCTGCCAGCCTCAGGAGAACTGCGATGATTGAGGAACCGCCGCTACTGACCATCAAACGCACAATGCGACGCCCGACCCAGCGGCAGATCGATGCCTTTCATGGCACACCCACCGGTTTTGTCGTTGACGCCATGCTTGGCAATGGCGCTCTCGCGAGCGGGATCCGCCCCATTGGCGATGGACATGATATAGATTGCAGCGCTGTCGGCCCGGCTCTCACCGTCGACTGCGGGCCGGCGGACGTTCTGGCGCTGCTTGCGGCTCTGGAACTGACGAAGAACGGAAATGTCGTGATTTCGGCGTTTCACGGCCATCAAGGGTGTGCCGCGGCTGGTGACCGCATCGCGGCAATGCTCAAAAACTGTGGTGCGGCCGGATTCGTGACTGACGGACCAGTGCGGGACTACGCTGGAATCGTCGAAACCGGCCTGCCCGTGTGGTGTACCGGACTGACACCAAACACCCCCTTCGGAAATGGCCCCGGCAAAGTGGGGCTGCCAATCCATATCGGCGACCAGCGGGTCGAGACAGGCGACATGATCGTAGCCGACCGTGACGGTGTGGTGGTTGTCCCCTTTGACAGTATAGACCCGGTAATCGCCGGGCTCGCTAAGGTCACTGAACTTGAGGGTGCCCTTGACGAGGAAATCAGGGAGGGATTAAAGATTCCGACGCAAATCCGCGAAATCATGGCCAGTGACAGAGTCAAGTATATTGACTGAAAGGACGGTTATATGACCTGCGTTGTGGTCTCCGCCCAGTCCGCAAAACCGACGAACCTTAGGGTTCAATCTGGATTGTCCCACGTCCGCTGACCAGCTAGACCGCCCAAAATCCCTGACAGGAACGATACGATGCCCAATAACGGAATGGAGATTGCCGCTGACGCGGCGATGCTGCCCGACATCACGGCGCTTGCGTCGGAAGCCGTTGATGGTGTCTTCGTCATCCTGAACACGGCCAGTCTGCGCGTGCGAGACATGGTCAGTGACGCCAAACAGGTTTCCGTAGCGCTTCTGGACAGGAACCAGGCCGCCGCGCATGGACTTGCGTGGCTGGCCACATACTCCGAAGCGCTGCGGGAAATGCGGGACTGGGCCGAGCGGCTGCGGGAACAGAACCGGTTCGGCGAGATCGAGAAGCTGATTCTTCAGATCGCGTTTGGCGAATATCTCTCGCAGATCCAGGGCGGAATTCCCATGAGCCAGTCTGAAATGGCCAGACCCTGGGATGTTGGCCTGGGTCCAGAGGATCTCGACGTGTTTTCCGGAGACGCGGTCGCCACATTGGTTCGGTTCGGCAATACTCAAGCCGTGCGGATGCGGCTTGTGGAACTCATGGGTGACCATGCGGGCCATGCGACGATCGGAGCCTGTGCACTCGACGCGGAACTCGACATGATCCGCGACCAGTTCCGCAGGTTCTCGGACGAGATGGTCGTTCCGCACGCGCATCGATGGCATCAGGACAATGAACTGATACCAATCGACGTGATCCGCGAACTCGCGGATATGGGTGTCTTTGGCCTGACCATTCCAGAGGATCACGGTGGGTCCAACCTCTCGAAGACATCCATGGCGGTGGTCTCGGAAGAACTTTCAAGAGGATACATAGGTGTCGGATCCCTGGGTACCCGATCGGAGATCGCGGCGGAGCTCATACTGTGCGGCGGAACGTCTGAGCAGAAGTCCCAATTCCTGCCACGCATCGCCAGCGGTGAGATCCTTCCAACGGCGGTCTTCACCGAACCCGACACCGGCTCCGATCTCGGGGCGCTGCGCACCCGGGCGGTCAGAACAGGCGATGGGTACGAAATCACCGGAAACAAGACCTGGATCACCCATGCGGCACGGGCGAACCTGATGACGGTTCTGGCGAGAACGAACCCGAACTCGTCCGATCACAGGGGGCTTTCCATGTTTCTCGCCGAAAAACCACCCGGCACAGATGAATCACCCTTCCCGGTGGCGGGAATGTCCGGCAGCGAAATCGCCGTGCTCGGATATCGAGGCATGAAGGAGTACGAACTTGGTTTTGACGGCTTCCGAGTGAATGCGGACGCCCTCCTTGGCGGCGTCGAGGGACATGGTTTCCGGCAGCTCATGCGTACATTCGAATGCGCCCGGATCCAGACCGCCGCCCGTGCGGTCGGCGTCGCGCAGTCCGCACTCGAAGCAGGTTTACGGTATGCGGCGGACCGGCGACAGTTTGGAAAGAGCCTGATCAGCTTCCCGCGTGTCGCCGGAAAACTTGCGATGATGGCGACCGAAATCATGATAGCGCGCCAGATCACCTACTTCGCCGCACGTGAAAAGGACGGGGGTCGGCGCTGCGACCTGGAAGCCGGAATGGCCAAGCTCCTCGGTGCGCGAGTGGCCTGGACCTGCGCCGATAACGCCCTGCAGATTCATGGCGGCAATGGTTTCGCTCTCGAATACGAAGCCAGCCGACTTCTCTGCGACGCCCGGATCCTGAGTATTTTCGAAGGTGCGGCCGAAATCCAGGCCCAGGTCATCGCGCGAAGGCTTCTCGAACGGTCAGCCTGAAGAAGCGTTGGATTCCCGGTTGACCTCCGGCCCGCGTCCGAGGAACTTTAGCATACGATCCGCCGCACGACGGATGTTTTCACGGCTGTTGGCGTAGCTCACGCGGATATAACCCTCACCGAGCACCCCGAAGTCCGGTCCTCCGATGACGGCGACACCTGCGTTTTCCAGGAGGGCCGAGGCCAGATTCCTGGCTCTCCAGCCGGTACCCGCGATATTCGGAAATGCGTAGAACGCGCCCTTGGGGACGATACAGCTCACCCCTGGCAGGTCATTCATAAGATCAATCACAAGCTTCCGGCGGGCATCGAATTCCGCGACCATTGACGCAACCTCACCCTGGGGCCCGGTCAGTGCCTCCAACGCGGCCCATTGCGCAGGCGCGTTCACGCAGGACCAGGCATTGACGGCGAGTTTGCGGGCCATGTCATGGAGCGGCAGCGGCCAGACTGAATATCCGAGCCGCCATCCGGTCATCGCATAGGTCTTGGACCATCCATTCAGGAGAATTAGCCGATCGCGGATTTCGGGGTAGGACAGCAGCGTGACATGCCGCTCACCGTCATAGAGCATCTGGTCATAAATCTCGTCCGACAGCAGCGCGGCATTCGGGTGGTTCACGAGTCCGGCCACAAGCCTGTCGACCTCGGCTACGGGAGTCACGCCACCACAGGGATTGGCCGGTGAATTGACGATAATCAGGCGGGTGGTCGGCGTGACCAGCGAAAGTGTCTCCTCCGCGTCGAAAGCGAAGCCGTTACCCTCACGGATAGGGACAGGAACCGGACGGGCACCCGTAAACTCGATCATCGATCTGTAGATCGGGAAACCGGGGTCGGGGTAGAGAATTTCAGCGCCGGGTTCGCCGAACATCAGGATAGCGGCGAATATCGTCACCTTACCGCCGGGTACGATCAGCACCTGGTCTGGATTTACATCGACAGAGAACCGGCGATCCAAATCGGCGCTTACGGCCTCGCGAAGAGGCTGTATGCCGGTTGCGGGTGTATAACCGTGATGGCCGTCCCGCATCGCCTTTACTGCCGCCTCCACGATACGCTCCGGCGTCGGGAAATCCGGCTGGCCTATACCAAGATTTATGACATCCATCCCCTGCGCGGAGAGTTCGACCGCTCGTGCGAGAACCGCGAACGCGTTCTCCTCTCCGATCCGGTTGAAACCCGGCACGGTTATCGGCATCGTATCCCTCATCAATTCACGGTCGTAGGGTTCTCCCCGATGGTCAGGGGATTGGCAACCGCCGATGGCGACCTTGGGGCACCTTTCGCCCGATGCGGCGTATACAGTCGGTGAACCGCGTCAGCCGCCGTAACGGAGAAGGCGACGCCGCTGCCGGTCCCAGTCGCGCTTCGCCTCGGCGGCGCGCTTGTCGACAGTCCTTTTTCCTTTGGCGACTCCAATCTTCAGCTTCGCGATTCCACGGTGATTGAAATAAAGCACCAGGGGAACCAGGGTCATGCCCTTGCGCCGGGTTTCTGACCAAAGGCGCGAAAGCTCTTTCCTTGAGGCGAGCAACTTGCGGCGGCGGCGCTCCAGATGCCCGAATGTCCTCGCCTTGTCGTATGGCGCTATATAGCTGTTGACCAACCATAGTTCACCGTCATGAACCTCCGCATAGCTCTCGGCGATGTTCGCGCCTCCACCACGCAGTGATTTCACCTCCGATCCCTCCAGCGCGATCCCGCATTCCAGATCGTCCTCGATCGCGTAATCGAAGCGGGCGCGACGGTTCTCGGCGACGATCCTGTAATTCGGATCCTGCTTTGCGTCGGGTCTGGCCATAACATATCCGTCCTAGGTGACGGAAACCGCCAAGTCCAGCGGCACGCCGCCGGTCGGATCGGACCTCCGATCCGGCTCATAAGATCCTTCCGCGAAGGCGGCGACGCGGGCGCGAACCTCGTTCCACGACACGCGCATCAGGTGACGACGCCCGCCTTGGCCCGTTCGGAAGTGCTGGCGTGAGGACGGATCATGCGCACAGTGCGCACGCGCCGTTCGGCGGCGGTTCTGTCGCGGCGCACCTGCGCAAGCTCGTAAGCAGCCTGCATGCGCAACCAGTGTTCGGCAGTGCCCCAGCCGATATCCTCCAGCGCCAGCGCCATATTCGCCGACACGCCCGCCCTGCCGTTAAGCAGGCGTGACAGCGTTCCGCGCTCGCAGCCGAGACACGCCGCCGTCTCAGGCACGTTCCAGCCCACGTCTTCCATGCTCTCGCGGATCAGTTCGCCCAGGTGCGGCGGGTGCGGCATCGGGCCGACGCGGTCGCTCGCAATGTCGTTCATGGTCATCGCTCCCCTTCTGTCAGTGGCAGTCGATCAGGTCCACGACCTCGCCGTCCTCGAAGCGGAACGCCACGCGCCAGTTGCCGGAGACGCGAACGCTCCACTGGCCCGCACGGTCGCCCTTCAGCGGATGAAGCCGGAACCCCGGCGCGTCAGAACTTCGCGGACGCGCCGCCTACTGCAGCCGGAACAGGATGCGCCGCAGCCGCGGTACGAGACCGGCGGGCAGCCGCGTCGCGTCGCCGCGCTCGTGCAGCGCCCGCAATCCCTTTTGCCTGATCCTCATGGGTCACTGTAGCGCACCGCGTTACACGCCGCAACCGATTGTCGCGATGTCGCGCCCGACGACTCTGCGGAACGGGAATGTGCGCGGCGACTGTTCGGGCCGAGCCAGTGATGCCGCCGGTGCGCAGGATTTCATGCATTGATCTGTTGCCTCCCATTTCCTATGATGCTGCCTGGAAGTCACGCGGCGGTTCGGGGACTGTCTTCGCAGGTGCGCGGCGAGCACCACCGCTCAGGTGCCGTTCGGGCTAAACGCCGAAGCCGACACGGCTTTCATCGCCAGACGGGCTGAGCGGCCGGGACGCCCTTCGGCGCGTTGGTCTCACATCCCAGTCATAGCGCGGCTTAATCCGCTCTCCAGACGGCTCGCTCAGTACCGGCAAAGGCTCCACACCAGCCGAAACCATCTGCCAACTCACCAAGAACGCCCCTGATGTCGGCCGGGGTGGCAGGGACATCATGTGGCCCGGGAAGCCAGCTTCGCCGGATTGCGTCGGGCCTGACAGGATCTTGACCGCCCCCCGGCCGGGAGCCTAAGTTAGGACAATGAGCGCACCGCCACCGGAATTGATCTCGGCTATTTCATCGAGGACTGTCTTCGCTCAGAAACACACTGAATTTCATGGAAAACACCCGTGAGGGGCTGGATTCTTCCACTGTCGTACGGAGCTCCCGATGCATCAACCATCACTGACCGAATTTTTCGCCGGTTTTCAGAAGCCAATTCGCGACACGCTTCGCGGTGTGGTGACCATTGCCGATACGACCGAGGATCTTCTGGAACCCGCCACACAGCTTCTGCCTGCGGCGATCCGCAACCGCTTCCGCGACGCCCTTTCGGCTTGCGAAAACGCTGGCAAACGTCTCGTCTACGCACCCATAGACCCTGCTCACGTGCGGCGGGCAGCCGACCTCGTTCAGGGACTGGCCAATGATCGGGAGTCGATGGAAAGTTGCGCGGCGGTCATCTGCCACGCATGGGAACATCTTCAGAAAACCGGAACGGAACACCGTTTCCTTATCAGCGAAACGCTTCTCGCCGGAAAACTTACGCGATTGCCGGAAAATGCGTCTTCACCCGGCACTACAGCTGCGACGCTTCTCGGCATGCTTAGAAACTCAAATGTCATCGGGCTCATGCCGGGCGTGACCAGCGGGATTGCCGGTGACGGGCGAGACGCGACAGACCTTGCGTTGACAGCCATCATCGTATGGCTGCTCTCGGCCCGCGAAGGCGAGATCGCCGGGGAAGAGAAACTTCTGGATCTTTCGTCAGCATTGATCATCGCAGTCAGCGAGGACGTTCTCGAGGTCATCGACCAGCCCGATGAACTGGCGGCACTACTCCTCCACGCTTCCGCACATCTTTGAGGGACCATCCATGACGCTTACCGTCGTAAAGCCCGGTACACCGCAGATCCGAAAATCGGCGCAACGCCTCCGTTGGTTCGTCGACGTATTCGAGGAACAGGTGGGTCGCACGACAACCGAAACCGGAAACCGGTTTTCCGTCGATCGGGGCGTCCTGGCGCAGGTATTCGCCGAATGGATCAAGGCGTTCGACGAACAGAAACCATCCAGCGCCGATGACAGGCCCGCGTATGTCGGCTTCGCCGCCGGGCTGATGCTTCGCACGCTGATCACACGCAATCCATTGACACTGATTGACAGGCCCGTCGGCGCGGATGAGACCAATCCGGCTTACTTCTGGCCCGAGGGCTATCTCTATGTTGCGTTCTGCCTGAACGTACGCGGTCTTGTGCTGGAGCAGGACTTCCACGCCAATCAAATCCCCGACGATTCGCTGGATGAGTTACGCACATGGTGGAGTTTCCGCGAGAATTTGGCTGAGGACCCGTCATTGGCCATCGCGTTTCTGGACCTCTTCGCCGGAGCCGAGCCTGAATGGTCGATGCCCGAGCTTTTCCGGAGCGGAAAGGCCCGCCAGATCGCGGGACGATTTTATGCCAAGGAGATCACTGGCCCGGTCGACCCGAAATCAGGCTCTTGATCGATCTGCCGCGTCGACCATCGGGGATCGCCTGAATCGTGAGAGTGGCGAAACCGCGTCACTCCAGAATTCCGGCTTGGACCATCGCCCCACGAACCAGTTCCTTCGTTGCGTCAGTGAGCGTCGTAAGGGGCAAACGAACGGTGTCGGCGCATCTCCCCAGCAGCGACAGCCCGTATTTCGCGCCACAGACTCCCGGTTCGGTAAATATGGCCACGTGAAGCGGCATTAGGAGATCCTGCAGTTCAAGTGCCCGGGTGTAATCGCCCCGAGCGCAGGCGTCCTGCATTTCGGCGCAGAGTGCCGGGGCGATATTCGCCGTCACCGAGATACATCCAACACCACCCTGGGCGTTGAACCCATGTGCGGTGGCGTCCTCACCGGACAGCTGGATAAAGTCCCCCCCGCAGGCCATGCGCTGCATCGACACTCTCGCGAGATCACCAGTGGCATCCTTCACACCCACGATGCGGGGCAGTTTCGCAAGCTGCCCCATCGTATCCGGGATCATGTCGACCACCGAGCGCGGCGGGATGTTGTAGATGATGATCGGCAGATCGCAAGCGTCATGCACGGCGGTGAAGTGCGTGACGAGACCGGACTGGGTGGGCTTGTTGTAATATGGCGTCACTACCAGGACCGCGTCCGCGCCAGCCCGTTCGGCCGCCCGCGCGAGCCGAACGGCTTCCGTCGTACTGTTGCTGCCAGCACCCGCAACCACCGGAACCCGTCCCGCCGCGGCATTCACCACCGTCTCGACGACAAGATCATGCTCCTCATGGCTCAAAGTCGGGCTTTCCCCCGTTGTTCCTACGGGAACAAGGCCGGTGCTGCCACTTTCAATCTGCCATTCGACGAGCCGCCGCAGAGATTCGATGTCCAGATCGCCGTCTCTGAACGGTGTCACCAATGCCGGTAGCGACCCTTTGATCATCGTGCGCCCTCAATCATGTGAACACTGCTCCTGACTGGCCTGGCATGGAAACACTGTATCCAGCGTTGGGGAAATTGCCAAGATTGCCGAGGTTATGTATTTCATTCGCGTCCATATCCCGTTAGTCTGTGTGAGTGAGGCAATGCGGGTGGCAGGCCGTGCGGGTCGTTCTTCTGGGTTTGCTAGTGCTGGGCGCACCGGCCAACCATCAAGTTTCCTATGCCCAAACCGGACACAGCGACACCCGATCCAGTCTGGCGGTGAGGGTTTCCGGAATTCCCGTGCCAAGACCAGATGGTCTCCTTGAGGCTCGCGCGATGCGGCTGGCACTCCATGCTGCGGGGAACGGTGACTGGGAGCGCGCGTTCGCGGCTGCGAGGGGCGCGGGCGAAGTCGCAACAAGGATCATTGAGTGGCAACGCCTGCGTGCGGGAGATGCCAACTTTCCGGACTACCTGCGGTTTCTCGACAGAAACGCGGACTGGCCCGGCCTAAAACTATTGCGCAGGAAGGGCGAAGCATCGATCTCCGGCACTTCCCCGGCCCATGACGTAATCCGATATTTCGGACCGCAACCACCACAGACCGGACATGGCGCGCTGCGGCTATCGGAGGCCTACGCCAGGACAGGAAAGCGTGACAAGGCGCGGGCGGAATTGGTACGAGCCTGGAAAACGCTGGATATGACCGGCGAGGAGGAAGCGGCCATTCTTGCGAACCACGCGAAGACCGTGCGGCCTCACCACGCCGAGCGACTCGACCGGACACTGTGGCGGAGGGACGGCAAGTCCGCCAAACGGATGCTGTCCCGCGTCGACGCGCGCGAACGAGTACTGGCCGAGGCAAGGCTAGCATTCCAGAGCGGGGCGGCGAACGCCGCCGAATTGGCCGGAGCGCTCCCGGGCCGGAGCGCCAGCGCTCCGGGACTGGCACGGGACAGGATGGAATGGCACGTCGCGCAGGGTCGACACGACGCCGCTGTCGGAACGATGCTCGACAGTAGCGCCAGCAAGGCATCGCTTGGTCGACCCGATGCCTGGGCCGATAGGCGGCGTCGCCTCGTGCGTAAGGAAATGCGCGACGGCAACGGCAGACGCGCCTACCAGCTGGCGAGCACCCATCATCTCGACCGTGGATCGGCCTATGCCGACCTGGAGTGGCTCTCTGGCTATCTCGCACTGCGCTTTCTTGACAGACCATCGAAAGCGCGGGAGCATTTCAGGAATTTCCGGGGTGCCGTAAGCAGCGCAATCAGCCTCGGGAAGGCAGGATATTGGGAAGCTCGGGCTCTCGATGCCGCCGGAAACGCCCAGGCGGCGCATCAAGTATATGTCGAAACGGCCCAATCGTACCAAACGAGCTTTTACGGGCTGCTGGCGGCGGAAACCGCGGGCATCCCAATGGATGGCAGGCTGGCCGGACACTCCAGCGACGCACACTGGCGCGAACATGACTTCCTAGGGAATCCGATCCTTAAGGCAGCCACTCTCTTTCGGCAGGCGGGTCGGGGATGGGAGCCTTCCTGGTTTCTGCGGCATCTCGCCGAGAGCATGGAACCGGAAGAACTCGAGGCACTGACAGAGTATGCCGCGTCGCTCCGCGATCCCTACATCGCCGTCCGGGTCGGCAAACAGGCGGCCAGCCAAGGAGTTACGTCGCTCAAGGCGCTTTTCCCGCTGCCTGACCTGCATTCGGGCCCGCTTTCTGTTCCGCAAGAGCTCGTCCTCGCGATCGCACGTCAGGAAAGCGAATTCTACCCTGATGGAATCAGTCACGCCGACGCGCGCGGAATGATGCAGGTACTGCCAACGACGGCAAAGGAAATGGCGGCGGACGTCGGAATACCTTACGACAAAGGACGGCTGACGTCCGATCCAGCATACAACCTTTTATTGGGCGGTGCCTATCTGGAGGAACTGATCGGGAAATTCGGTACGGGTGTCGCACTGGTCGCCGCCGGCTACAACGCTGGTCCGGGCCGTACCATGCGCTGGGTTCAGGACATCGGAGATCCGCGGGGTTCCGGGATTGATGTCATCGACTGGATCGAACACATTCCATATCGCGAGACCCGAAATTACGTGATGCGTGTTGCTGAAAGTGTGATCGTCTATCGTGCGCGTCTCACGGGTGGTCCGGTTCCCATAGATCTATCAAGTCTGCTGGTTGGTCGATAACACCGCCGAGCAATCGCCGGGGGTCACGTTTTCATTCGCTGTGGGCGGGGAAGTTACTTGTTGTCGGCGTGATAGACACCAGTAAGCTGTCCGTCGGTGAAGTAGCCGTTGAATCGGCTGGTAGCCGGAAAGCATTATGCCCCAAATTGAATGCTTTGGCGCGATCCCGAAGGTCTGTTCGTGATCGTGTGTCCATGTCCGCGAATCCTGGGCATGGCGTTCCCGTTTTCCTCGTGAGCCTATCCTGCATATAGATCATGAGCACCGAAAACGCAAATCATTGTGTCCGTAAATATGGTTGTCGGTTTTGATCCTCTGTGCGAAAACCCCCGGCCATGCTTGGCCGGGGGTCACGGTTCATCATCCGCGGTGGACTGGGAGGGTCACTTGGCGTGGAACACGCCTACAGCCTGCCCGTCACCGAAACGGCCGTTGAAGTCGCCGACCACTCCGGCCGGGCGCTTGTCTGCTTCGCCGTAAAGCTGCGCGGACCATGAGTTAGGCAAGACAGTAGTAGCCGAACCGGCTTTCGTTGGTCCAGTAACTGCGCCAGCTGCCGGAAGCAGCGTTTCTTCAAGAGTCAGTTCCCAGCCGGGGTTCACGGCATCGCCCTCGAAGCCCTTGATCATGCCTTTAAGCGTAGCCTCACCGAGTTGTATTTCTCCGTCCCCGTCGTCTGCCGTACCAAATTTCGCAGTCAGTTCGGCGTCAGCCTTGAAGCTTCCTACCGTCGCCGCGACGTTCCCGGACCTGTATTTCGTCGAGACGCCGACCGCCCCGCCCTTGTAGGTGGCGGTTTTGGGAAGACCTGGCACGACTACCAGGGCCAGACTGGCCCCTGGACCTGCCGAACGGACCCACCGTATCTGCTTTCCTGCGCCGGAATCGGCGTCAGCCAGCCAGACACCCCAGTCCGCGTGGGGCTTGGTGGAGCGATCAGCGTATTCTTCGCCGTCCTTGACCCACTCGGCATCGGCATCGTCGGCCACGAAATACCAGTCCCCGATCAGGCCCCCGCTTCCCGTTGGCGCCTTGCAGTTGTCCGCGTTACAGACCAGCCGGCCCTCGACACCCATATAGGCGACATCGGCATTGGTGACGCCACCCTTATCTGTCTTAGGAATCGAAGTATCAGCAGCGTCAGAAGGGCCAGTAAGGTCAACAGTGGTACCGCCTGCCTGGAGGTCAGCAAGCTTCTTGCCCGTCACCTTTATGGCGTAACCCTCGCCGGTGGTGGTTCCTATCGTCAGGGAGACCTTCGGGGCGTTGAGGGCCTCATGCCACTTCATGCCGGGATTCTCGCTTCCGTGCAGGCCGTCGATCCGGTCCGCGGCTTTCGGCAACTCTCCTGAGGCTGCCGCGGCCCTGACCAGGAGACCGTCCTTGTCGAGCAGCGCAACCGGCGTTCCCCCGGCCTTGGCGAAGGCGCTTTCCGAGGGCGCGGGGGGACAGGTGGCCGGGGCCGTGACCGTCGTGCCGTCAAGGCACTGGGTCCGGGGCTGGGTCACGACCTTATCGCCGTCATCGTCATCCCGCGTCACCTGATTGTTGTTGTCGCTCCCGCCGCAACCGGCGAGCGCGAGCGCGCCCGCCAGCGTGACCGCGGGCATGTAGAGTCTCGATATTCTCATTTCCATTGTTCCTTTCGTGTGCTCGGATCAGAAGGCGAACTTCAGGCCGAGCGACCACTTGTTGGTGTCGGTGGAGTGGTCGTATCCGGCGGCGGTCCCCCCTGAGAGGGTGGCGTCGCCGTCAACCGTCCAGTCGTACTCGGTCTCGGAGGTCCCGACGCCGAACTGGAGTGACGCGCCGCCGCCCAGGGCGTAGGCCGCGCTGAAGCCGACGCCGTTGACGGTCGTCTCGACCTTGGTGACGCCGCCCGCCGCCGTGGGGGTGGAATCGACCATCTCCTCGTGGCTCATGGTGCCGACGTTGACGCCGAGCGAGATCGCGCCGACCGTGTAGCCGAGGCCCAGGCCCATGTGCATCATCTCCACGTCGGCGGTGTGCGTGACGGCGCTGGGGGTGCCGCCCCGGCGGGTGCCGTCGGCCTCCATGAGGCCCGCGTCGCCCACGACCTTTATCCCGTCGCCGCCGTTGGTGAAGTCGAGCGACACGCCCGCGCCGAACGCGGTGGCGTCAACCTCCTCCCTGTTCCAGAGAGCCGGCGCCGCGTTTTCCGTCCCCGCCCTGCGGGCCGAGTTCAGCTGCGGCGCCTTGATCTCGTGGCCGAAGCTTCCCGTCTGGAAGCCGGCGCCGAGGCCGAGGGTGCCGACGCCGATCGCCATGGAATACTTTCCGCCCACGCCGAGGATCGGGTCGAAGGTCGAGGTGTCCGGCTTGCCGTCACTGTCGTCGTCGATCTCGACGGAGGCGGCGAGCGAGAAGCCCGAGCCGATGGCCCGGTTCCAGTGCAGGATCTGGTTGTCGTGGGTGTTGTCCAGCCCGTCGTTGCCGCTGGACCCGCCGTGCTCGTGGTCGTCACGGATCGATCCCGGCCCCGCGCCCCGCGCGTCGGCCACCGCCCAGGCGACCGCGCCCGGCGCGTCGCCCATGGTCAGGGTCCCGAAGCCCTCCGGCTGGCTTATCGAGACGGTCACGCCGCCGTCGTCGTCGTCTTCGGCGACCGCCGGGGCGTCCTTGCCGCCCTCGTCAAGGTCGACGTCGGCGCTCCAGGTGACCCCGGCGTCCATCGTCCCGGTCGCCCTGAACGTCACGTCGATGTCGGTGTGAAACCGCGCGTCGTCGTCCTTGGACCCGGCGACGCCCATCTCGGCGAAGCCGCTGAGGGCGACGGACGGGGCCATGCCCATGTCCTGGGCGGAAGCCATTCCCGCGCCCAGTCCGAGCGCGGTGGTGGCGAGCAGTACTCTTCTCATAGCAGATTTCTCCGTTTGATACGTGAGGCACCGATCGCCTCACGGACCCGAATCTAGACGGAGCGCTGTACTAGGGAAGGTACAAGAATCGAATTTATCTCAACATGTAGTGGTTCTGCAACATATGGCATGGATGCAATAAGAATGAGGCACAAGTGCAATAAAAGTATGGCAGATGCGCAGCGAATCTTTCTGGCTCACAGAAAATCTGGGCTTTACATCCCCGCGCTTTCCTCTAATGTCGTCCCCGCAAACAAACTCAAGAGTCCGGCCAACCTGGGCCGGGCTGCCCGCCGAATATAACAGCCCTTCGACCCGGCACGGGGTAGTTTCCTGTGCCCGGCGAATAGGCGGGGACTTTCTCACTCTTGAGTTGTTTGCAACGGCCCGGCACCCGCCGGGCTGGAACGCGGACAACGAAGGTATCTGTGGGCGAAGAACGGAATCTAACGGTCCGGTGGCTGTGGAAATGGATCGCACGCGAGCGAAAGAGTCGGGGCATAACCCGATCCGAGTTCGCCCGCAGGCTCGGGATACGCCGGGAGACGCTTTACCGGATGGAGGAAGGGCGAACCGGTTCCACCGCCTCTACCCTGCTGGATGCGCTGGAACGCCTCGGCGCACTCGGGGCGGTAGCGGAGATAGACTCCATGGACTGGCACGGGGCGGTGATGTCGTTGTCGAAGCACGAAACCGAGCGGTATGACACACTGGCCGAGGACTCAGGCATATCAAGGGCTCAGGTAATACGGCAGCTTGCCGCCGAGGGGCTTCTGGCCAGACGGGCGGCTGACAGGGCGAACGAGAAATCGGGGGAATTGGAATAACGCAGACCTGTTCAATGCGCTGGCGAACATCCCACGGAAATTCAGTGTCGTTCGTCTGGATTGAATATTAAGCCCCGGTGCCACTCCGGAAAGTCCCGTCCGCGCCCCTTGCGCCGGGGCGATGCCTTTCAGGTAGGCCGCGCCCGCAGGAACGCCTCACCGGCGTCAGGTAGTCCAGGACCCTGGTTCGCGGCGTCCACGATCAGGGCGTGCATGGCCACGGTTTCGCCAGCGGCCACAGTCCACATGACCGCGTCGGCGACAAGCACGCGACCAATGCAGCGCCCGCGTGCCGAGGGGTCGACCGAAAGGGCGGGCGTGTAGAAGCCGAGAACGGCATCGGTGTCACCGGTGTTGCAGACGAACACCCGGGCGATCCGGCACCGGACGTCCTGGCCGGCTTGGCGTGCCAGATAGCGGTCCAGTCCGGGAAGGCCGCAGGAAAAAGCGACCCGGTCATGTCGTCCGCCGAGCGGCTCGATAACGAGCGCATCGGATCCAGTCAACGCGAGTCGATGCGCCTTGCATGCTCCTCAAGCGCCATGCGGAGACGGTCGTCCGGCGGCGGCGGCGGATCAGCCAAGGCATTGAAGAAACGCTATGCGTCGTCGTGGAGGAGCGCCAGGGTCTAATTCCTGTCGATCGCCTTCCGGCGGTTTCCAGTCCGCTTGGCACGATAAAGGCGCTGACGGTCTTGCCTTCGACGGAGGCCGTGCGTTCAACGCGCCGCTTCGCGGTTTCGCTGAGCCGGAGGTTGATGCGCTCGCTCTGAGCGGCGCCTGTCTGAACCGTTGTGCTGTCCTCATTGTCAGGCGGGAATGTACGTCGCTCCGGTGCCAGGCGCAAGGTCAGGTCGCGCTCGCATATCGGGGCAGTGAGCATGCTTTCACAATTGTGTGCCGTAAGGAAAGCGTGACCCAAGACCTTCAAATGGATTTTCTTCCTTCATTATCAGTCATTCGCGCAGGTTTTCCGGCTTCCTCCCCGCTGGTCACCGGAGCCGCATAACCGGTCGATCAGCGTACGGGCCGAGTTCGAACGGGGCGCCCACAACCCCCGGTCAATCGCTTCCGAAAGCCTTTCCGCGATCTCGGATAGCGCCGACGGGTTGTGGGTTTCGATAAACTCCCTGGTTTCCCTGTCCTCCAGAAACGCGCCGTGAACGAGATCGAAGTGATGACCACGCACGGATCCCGTGGTCGCGGCGAATGCAAAAAGGTAATCCACCGTGGCCGCAATTTCGAAAGCACCCCTGTAGCCGTGGCGCTTGACACCTGCTATCCACTTCGGATTGACCACACGGCTCCTCACAACCCGCCCTATCTCGTCATCAAGCGTGCGGATGATCGGGCGTTCCGGACGTGAATGATCGTTGTGGTAAACTGGCCTGTCCCTACCCTGCAATGCCTTGATCGCCGCCGCCGCACCTCCCTCGAACTGGTAATAGTCATCCGAATCCAAAAGGTCATGCTCGCGATTGTCCTGGTTATGGACGATGGCCTCCACCCGGCTGAGTCGGGCTTCGAATGCAGCACGGTCTTTGCGGCCTTCCTCGCCGGCGACGTAAGCGTACCCACCCCAGTCCAGATAGGCATCGGCGAGATCCGTGACGTCGTTCCAGAGCCGTTCGTCGATCACCGCCTGAAGTCCGGCTCCATAGGCACCGGGCATTGAGCCAAAGACACGCGCGGTGGACTCACCCGCCGTCGCGCATGCTGCCGCCGGGTTTAGATCCGATGGCTCGTCCAGCTCCATAACCGCACGGGCGGCACTGTCGACGAGCGCCATCTGCTGGGGAAACGCATCACGGAAAAAACCCGAAACCCTGAGGGTGACGTCGACGCGGGGACGGCCAAGGGCATCGGATGGAATGATCTCGAATCCCGTGACGCGCCGACTCATACCTTCCCACCGCGGGCGGACTCCCATGAGAGCGAGGCATTGGGCGATGTCGTCTCCGCCCGTACGCATGTTGGCGGTACCCCAGGCTGTGACCAGCACCGCACGCGGCCATTCGCCATGGATCTGCAGATGCCTGTCAATCAGAAGATTTGCCGACTTCCAGCCAAGCGTCCAGGCGGCGGGCGTAGGAACCGAGCGGCTATCGACCGAATGGAAGTTCCTGCCCGTCGGCAGGACATCCGGACGTCCGCGCGTCGGGGCCCCGGAAGGACCCGGCATCACCGCTCTGCCCGAAAGAGCCTCCAGAAGACCGTTCATCTCCGACGTCCCGCAATCCGCGATCGCTGGAGCGAACACCTCCTCCACCTCGTCCAGCACCATCGCCGCCTCGGAGCCAAGGCGCGGATCTTTCCGCCCACCGTCCCGAACGACGTGCCGGGCCAGAAGCTCCAGACGTTCCACCGTATCTCCATTGCTGCGCCATGGATCGGCGGTGAGTTCGGCAAGGCACTGGGGTTTCTCCGGAGCCGGAGCGGACATATCGCAGTCAAGCGGATCGATGGATAGGCCGAGATCCCCGGCCATGGCGCGCAGCAGGGACGCGTTCCTTCCCTTGCCATCTCCACGGGGCACGCGCGCGAGGGCAATAAGAAGGTCGCGGGCGGTACCGCCATTCGGCGCGGTTCCAAAGACATGCAGGCCGTCCCGTATCTGCGCCTCCTTCAGCTCGCAGAGGTAGGCATCGAGTTTGGCGAGGTCCGCCTCATTGTCGTCACCCGCCATTCCGACATCGACGTCGAGGCCGGTCGCGGCGGCCAGCGTCAGGATTTCACGCCGAAGATGGTCTATACGGCGCGGATCAAGACCCGCCGCCTCGAAATACTCATCGACGAGAGCTTCGAGATCACGAAGCGATCCGTACGACTCCGCACGGGTCAGCGGAGGAGTGAGATGGTCGATGATCACCGCCTGGGCACGACGCTTCGCCTGGGTGCCCTCGCCGGGATCGTTCACGATAAAGGGGTAGATGTGGGGCACGGGGCCCAGAGCAACTTCCGGCAGACAGCAATCGGAAAGCGCCAGAGATTTACCCGGCAGCCACTCCAGATTACCGTGCTTGCCCATATGCACGACGGCGTGCGCACGCCAATGCAGGCGTAACCAGAAATAAAACGCCAGGTAACTGTGAGGGGGAACCAGATCCGGAGAGTGATAGGTCTCGGTCGGATCTATATTGTAGCCACGAGTGGGCTGGATCCCGATGACGATATTTCCGAATTCCAGGATGGACAGCCTGAATGCCCCATCGCCGTCCGGTTTCACCCGGTGACCCGCACCCGTAACGAAAAATGGATCCTCCTCGGGGGCACCCCAGTGCGCCTCGATTCCCTCTTTCACCTCCAGTGGAAGATCCGAGTAATGCCGCCGGTAGATCTCGATTGGAAGAGCCACACCACCATGGCGGTCGGCGCGGTCTGCGAGCCAGTTGGTGGGCCCAGCCAGGATTTTCCGCATAAGCGCATCGGAATCCGCCGGAGCGCCGTGGACATTATACCCGTGTTCAGCCAATGCCTTGAGTACGGCGACGGTGGCGGCCGGGCTGTCCAGACCAACGCCGTTCGCCAACCTGCCATCCCGGTTCGGGTAATTCGCGAGGACGATGGCGACCTTACGGTTTTCCGGTCGGCATCTACGCAGTGTAGTCCAGTTCTCGACAAGCTGGGCAACGAAATCGATTCGGTCACCGCGGGCGCTATAGGACGTGATCGGGCACTCGGTGGCTTCGTCAAGGAACGCCTTTCCCTTGAAACTGACGGCGCGGGTAAACACACGTCCGTCGACTTCCGGGAGTGCCACGTTCATGGCAATGTCTCGGGCCGAAGCACCCTTAAGACCCTGTTCCCAGACCTCTTCGGAAGATGACGACAACATCACCTGGAAGACCGGAGATCCGTCAGCCGCATCCGAGCGCAGAGGATTTTCCCGCGGGCCGTTGCCATCGGACGAAGCGACCGCAAAACTTGTGCAATTGAGAATTGCTGAGGGAGGCGCTTCGTGGAACAGACGCATGAGCGTTGCGGCGCTGACCGGATCCTTGAGGGAAGCCACAAATACCGGCAACGGATTGAGACCGCGGTGTAGCAGGCTCCTGATCAATCGGTTTATTGGATCGAGTCCGGCACCCTGTAACAGCGCACGGTAGAAGACGACGGGGATCACCGGCGCGTCATGAAACCAGGAACGGCGCACCGCATCCAGATCGGACTCACCCGCTCCCGGCCAGTACGGACCCGCACGAAGAATTGGTCGGCATGGAACCGGCCTGTGACGGGGCTCGCGCTCTCCCCGGTGAACGGACAGCATCCAGCGGGCGTATCTCAGGAAGTTGGCGATGTTTCCAGGACCACCTTCAACCAGGTATGACCAAAGGGCATCGCAGTCCCGATCCGACGTGGTGCAAAGCGTGCGTAGCTCAGGATCCGGACGGTCGTCGCCGGGAAGCAACGTGAATGGCACTCCCGCTTCCGCAAGTCGGGCGGCATATTGTTCGGCGCCGTAACGCCAGTAGCCCAAGCCGCCGAGAACACGGGCGATGACCAACCCGGACCTCAACGCACAGTTCTCGACATGCAGATCGACCGACATTGGATGGATCAGGTGATTCAGCGACGCAAGCCGGAGCGAGGGTGGCCTGTGCAGTTCAATCCTTGCATCGCTCATTGCCGCAAGCTCAGTATCGGCAGCGGAAATGAATACTATGTCGGCGGGGGTCTGGCCGAGATCAACCGGCCCCATGCCGTCATCTATTGATCCGGGTGTTGCGGCAAGCAGATGCATTCGCGTCGGTTCACACTGTTCAGGTAAGCTTCACAAACGTGAGTTCGCTGATGTTTCAATCAATCTAACGTAAGATCCGACACAACATGGTTACCGGCGCGGACAGTCCGCTGGGGAAACACGCGGATGCAACCTCGACGAGATCCACACCGACGCCATTGGTCGCGGGAGCCGTCTGCCAGCTTGAGCAGACGCAGGCTCCGTCATTGGGCGGACCCGGCAGTCCTTATGGCGTCCATGAGAGTGGAGGAAACCCGAAGGCGGATCATTCCCTTCCTTGCCACGGATCATGGATCCATCTTTTTCATGGGGACGAGACCACTGACACGCTTCCGGAATCATTCGACACGGCTCCATGTCTGTCCGCGGCATATCCCGAGGATGCAGCCTGAAACTTTCAGCGCCGCGCCCGTCAGCTCCATTCTGGCACCGTAAGTCCGATCGCGGTCCGGCGCCCAGATTTTACCTCTGGCGTATCTGCCCTCGCCCACCGGTCGCATCCCCCAGATCATACGTTTGCCTACGTCTTCGCTGTCAACCTGCCCGCCCGTGTCGTCGAAGGCTTTACGGATCACACCGCAGATTTCCGTGTCGCATCGGTAAATCTCCACATGCGCATAGCCTCCCTGATCTCCCGGCCCTGTTTCATAGAGCCCGAAAATCGGGTCAGCGACGGCTGATGTGGACAACAACACCCATAGGGTCAGCCCGGTCCATAAAGCAAGTTTCATGACTTCCGCCCTCACCACCAATGAGTGTCAAAGGTCTGGCGCGAGGCCACTTAAACGCGACACTGGATCAAACCGGGCGAACGGACCCGGTTACCACCACGACCGTTCCGCACCAATCCCCGCACCAGCGGAAACCCGGATCCTGCAACCAGACCCAAACAGACCGAATGGCGGTTTCTCCAATTCGCTCTATGCCGAGCCTCCAACAGAATACAAGAGTTACCTGATTGATTCCAGAACGAGACCCCGGGCGGGAACCAGTGACGGGATCAAGGGAAGCGGAGGATACCCGGGCACCGGAACGTCCTGGTCTGCAGAGCTGTCAGCACCGCGGCGGCCTCGAATTCCGGACAGGGGTTCACGCACATCCTCGGCAGGATCGCGGGGTGAACGAGGGTGTATCCCAACTTTCTGACGTCAGGCGGCGACGGCCTGGTTCGCCTTCCGGTCGGGCGGGTCGGGCGGCCGGAGGTTCATGACGCAGCCCCCGGGCGCGGGCATGGCGTTGGCGCCCCTCCGGGACCGGCGGGCGCCGGGGCGCTCCGTCCGCGGAACCCGTCATACCGCATCCGCCCCATGTTCCCGCGGAAGTGCCGGACGCGCGCGGCGACCTCCCCGTACCGGGCGCCGGACGGCTCCGATCCGCGCACCGCCCTCGCGGCCCGGCCCGCCATGATGTCGGCCCTGACCTCCGCGAGCCTCCGGCCGCGCTCCGCCCCGGCCGGCAGGACCGCCTTCACGGCGTCCGCCGCGCACTCGAGGCGGTGCGGGAGACCGGGCGCGAACGTGACCCTGCGCCCGCCGAGGATCCCGTCGCAGGCGTTCGGTATCCACCCCGCCCCCTCGGAGACGGCCACGGGCCCGCCGGCGCCGTGCGGCCCGCGCCGCCGGGCCCCGCGGTCCAGGCGCGCCGCGAAGGCCGGGGGCTCCGCGCTTCCGGAGGCCGCGGCGGCGCTGTCGACGGGGCGGGTGAAGCTTTCGCCGCCTCGGTCCCCGGGGAGCCGCGCCGGTCTCCGGTGGTGTAGATGGCCGCGGGCCTGGCTTCCCCGGTCCTCGAGGTGCCGTCAGCCTGCCTGCCCGCGACGCCAGCGGCCTCCTCCCCGTGCATCGGGACGCCGGCCCCGTCGATGGAGGGATACATGCGCGGTTCCGGCGGGCTGCCGCCCAGCACCTCCCCGCGCCCGAAGCGCCGCGCCGCCTCGCCCGGCGCCAGGGGCCGGCGCTGCGGGGAACCCGGCGAGGCGTCCGATCCAGAGGAATTCGCGACGGTCCGGTGCGCCGCCCCGAAGCCCATGAACGGAACGGTCCCGGCGATGGCGCCCGCCGTCCCCGGCGTGACGGTGTCCCCCTCCAGCCCCGGCGCCCGGCCCGGCGGCAGACACCCCCCCGCCGCACCTCGACCCGCCGGGCCGGGGGCCCCCGACGCCAGGTCCGCCGCCAGCCGCGGAAGCCGGGGGCCGGACTCCGCCGGGACCGCCTCCGGCAGCGCCTCGGGCGTACCGTCCCCCGCGACGTCGCGGCTGCGCACCCCGCCCCTCTCGACCCGGTACCGCGTGTGCCCGCCCTCGTACGGCCGGACCATCGCCGCGCCTTCCCCGCCCGGACCTTCAGGATACTCCACCGCGTCCGGATGCCTGTGCGCATCGCTGCCTTCCTTCCGCTTCATGACCCGCGCTCCCGCCTCGCCTCGCGCGGCGCGCCGCCCGCCGGTTCGTCTGGACCCGGTCCGACGCGCCTACTCCAGAATCTGCGGGCGGAAAACGCGGATGTCAAAAAGTTGGGATACACCCGCAAGGGGGTGTGTGGCCGCAAGCGCCCCTGGCCCACTCGCTTGGCCCCGGTGCGCTCGTCGTCCAGGGATGGCGCGCAGGTGGCCGCGCCGGCGGGGCGGGCCCGGTCAAGCCGGGTGGGTGGCGGAGAGGATCATGGTCGCCTTGTCGGGAGGGGCCCGGGTGTGTGCTGTTCGGCCTGCCGCCCGAGTACCTTTGACGCCAGCTCCGGAAAGTCTTGGTCGACAATCCCCTGGCTTCGCAGAAGCTGACCTGCGTGCCGTCCCAACGCTCGAACTCCGCCATCAGGGCCAGGCGATCGGCCTCGCTCCAAAACTTCCGGGTGAACCCGTCAACACTCATCGTCGGTGCATCGTCTGTCATGAAGTAACCTCCGGTCAGGATGAATGGACCGGAAGATGCTCTCGCGCGAGGGCCGGCGAAATCAAGACGCGGGCGAAACGTCGTGCTTTAACCGCTTACGCCCGAGTGACCCGATGCATGACACCGGGACCGTCTGGTTGCACAGCACACGGCAGATACCCGCCGCCGCGCAAGCAGCGGCGGGAAGCGCACGGAAGGACTGCGGACGGACGGTCCCGGAAGGGGCTGGCTGGCGGAGGGAGGCGCATGGCGGAACCCCCACCGAATGGCGGACCTGTCCGGACGGCTGGCGGATCTGTTTCCCTCATCGGCCGGGGGTCAAGGGGGTCGCCCCCTTGGGCCGACCGGGCGACGGACATCCCGGGGCCGCACTGGGCAGGGAGGACCGGACCCGGACGGGTCCGGTCGGAACGGAACGGTGCTGGTGAAGGGGATCCTGTGGGGGTCGTCATAAACAGGGCGGACAGGACATCTGGCTTGAGGTCGGTCGGCGGTGGGGAGGTGGAAGCATCCGGGTGCGGAAGGGACAGGCGTCACCGGGCTGTGAAGACACCGTCCGCACCGGAGCCGTTGGCTCCAGAGACAATGGGCTCGACCACCCCATCAGGGGATGCCGGCCGCCTCCGCCCGGACCTCCAGCAGGTTGCGCGCCTCGCGCCCGCAGGCGATGGCGACGAGATGGACGGTCCGGTCGCGATAGGTGTCGGCATAGCCCCGCCCGTGCATCTGGGTGAACGCCGCCGCCAGGGTGGCCTCGGCCGCATCGGGGCCGTCCGCCATCTTGAACTCGAGGATGAAGACCTGCTCGCCGAGCGACACCACCATGTCGGCGCGGCCATGGCTGGTGGCGGCCTCACCGCGCACATCGACGCCGATGGACCTGAAGGCCATGTGCAGCAGGCTGGCGTACCAGGCCTCGTAGCGGGCCAGATCCCCTGTCGTGTGCCACTGGTAGGGAATGCTGGCCAGCCAGGCCTTGAGTGTGGCGGCGAAACCGGCAAAGTCGTGGGTCTCGAGCGAGGACCGGAGGCCGCGTCCTTGATCCACCACGTCCGTGACGGTCTTACCCAGGTACTGTAGCAAGCCCTGATTCAGGCTGATCCGCACTTCCTGATTGGGATAGTCGAGCCGGTAGAGCTTGTTGAAGCCCTCCTGCTCCTCATCGGTGATGGTGAGATAGCCCGTCTGGAACAGCAGGGCTTCCGCACCGATGTCATCAACATCGAACTTCGAGACCAGTGACTCGTCGGCCAGGCATCCCTCCAGGTCCAGCGGGCTGACGGATTTCCTCTTCAGCGTCTCGAAGAGGAAGCGCGGCGAGCCGGTCTGGAACCAGTAGGGTTTGAACTTGCGATCGTTGAGCAGCAGCAGCACATCGAAGGGATTGTAGAGCCGCGCGTCGCCAAGCCAGTGATAGCCGTTGTACCAGGTGCGGATCGCCTCGCGGTCGAGCCCCGCGAGTTCGGGAGCGAACACGGTGTCGAGGTCGGCATCGGTGTAGCCGCAGAGGGTGGCATAGCGGGGATCAAGACTGATGTCCTTGAGATTGTTGAGATCCGAGAACAGGCTGACCTTGGAGAACATGCTCACGCCGGTAACGAACACGAAACGGACATGTTCTGCAGCCCCCTTGATGATGCCATAGACGCCGCGCAGGTAGTCGCGGTTGGCCCGGGCCCGGTCAGGGTCGCTGAGGGCATCAAGAATCGGCTTGTCGTATTCGTCGACGAGGATCACGACCCGCTGGCCTGTCTTGTGATGGAGATGGTAGAGAAGCGTTTGCAGACGCTCGGGGGCGACGTCCGCGCCGGCCAGCGGCTCCAGTCCGGCCGCATGTTCGATCAGGCCGAGCTGGTTGGCGATGCTGCGCTCGATATCCTCCGGTCGGTCATATCTCCTGTCAAAGCTCAGGCGCACCACGGGATGGGTCACCGACCAGTCCCAGTGGCCATGGATGGCCAGGCCCCGGAACAAGGCCTCCTGCCCCTCGAAGAGGGCCTTGATCGTGTCGACCAGCAGACTCTTGCCGAACCGCCGCGGGCGGGAGAGGAACCAGTGATCGCCACGCTCGATCAGGTCCCGGATCAGCGACGTCTTGTCGACGTAGTAGCTGCAGGTCTCCCGCAGGCGGGCAAAGGACTGGATGCCGATGGGCAGGCGTTGGCGGGTCATGGGTCGTGATCCTTCATGGGAAGTCGACATTCTCTTGGCGGTCACGACCGTAGCCTTGTGATCGCACGGCCATCTCACGAATGCCTTCGCAAGCCGATACACGGCAGGGATATTGAGCCGAGCACGTTTCGCGGCAATCTGTTCATGGGTGCGGAATCACTCGTCGCGCCTTCAACTCTTGGGAAATCGCACCCTGAGACGCCGCGCACGTTCCTGAAAGGCACTTTCGCTTCCCTCCAAGATATCGCAGACAGATTTCCGTATTTCTGCATTTTCAAACCCTCCGGCTGTATAAGCAATCTTGGGCAGTTCCCCATGCGGGTGTGGCCCGGCCTCTGCGATGATGATTTGATCCGCATCAGTGTTGATGACTAGGTTCGCATTGTGTGTCACCATGATAACCTGTCGATTGGATTTCGTCTCGACAAACAGGCCGACAAGTTCGTCGAACACAGACTTTGGATCAAGATTTTCTTCCGGTTGATCAATTATCAATGGTCGACCATCATCGTCATCCAACGCAAGATACAGCAGCAGCAGAACGATACCGCGGGTTCCTGGCGACAGCTTACGAATATCCACGCCATCATATTCAATACCATGCCGTAAAGCCACTGGGTAAACCGCTTCAACCATGCCCGGAACTCTTCCTGTTCCGCTTGTGGGACTGGCGAGTGTTCCAGCAGCCCTTTCTGGTAGAGTTGTCGGAATTTCCCCATGGCCTCAACAACGTCGGCCGAACCACCTATTTCCCAAGCTTTCCTGAGAACTTCCTCAGCTCTTTCTCCAAGTGTCCCCCTGCCCCTGAAATCGCCACCCTTGCGAAGGTCAATAAGCCCATGTTTTGCCTCATCTGCCCAAGCCTTCACATCGACAATACGCGCGACAGAGAACGACAGTTTACCGAGTGTCCCCGATGCAGTGGCCAACCGTGTCATCAAAGGGCGATAGAGATTTTCAAGGACAAAGGCTTATCCCTTTGACTACGGCACCGCAAGATATTGTGCCGGCGGCCGGTCGCCGGATCTGCGGCGGAATCCGCGTGGCGGCGCCGCGCGGCGGCCCGGAAGGTGGGGATTCGGGTGGTGCGCGGGTGCGCCCGCCGGTGCCGTGGCGGAATCCGGGCGCGGGATCCGGTCGGATCAGGCGTGTCCGTCGATGAGGTCGCGGCAGGTGGCGGGCGGCAGCCCCAGCCCGATGCCGGGGAGGCTGCCGGGGGACGTCCGCCGGTGGCGGCGGCGGTTCCAGCGGAACACGGACCCGTCGAGGTAGCGCTGGAAATGCCTGCTCCGCAGGCCGTGGTACACGCCCATGGCCCAGCGCCTGGGGCTGGAGAAGACCCGGTGGACCCAGGTCAGGACCCCGTGGGCCCCGCGGCCGCCGACCACCCTTTCCTCCCGCGGGTTCTCCGGCAGGCCGCTGTACCCGAGCCAGCCGTCGGTGACGACCCGCGCCCCGGGCGCGACCGCTTCCGACACGAACCCGTGCAGCGCCCCGGATCCATAGTCCCCGATGGCCTCCAGCCGGATGCGGCGCGGCGCCCCGTCCTCCGACAGCTCCACGGCCCCGGCCAGGAGGATCCTGCCGCCGGCGCCGCGGCCCCTGCCGGCCACGCCCTTCGCCCCGTCCGTTTCCGCGCCGTCACCGGCCTCCGCGCCGCCGCCGTCGCGGCAGGGCACGGATGTCCCGTCCACCTCCGCGGTCCCCTGAAGGAGGCTCCGGTCGGGGTCGGCCATGGCCCGGCGAAGCCTGTGCGGCAGCGGCCAGGCGCTCCTGTGGCTGCCGATGCCAAGCTGCGCCTGGAGCTGGAGCGCGGAGATGCCGTTGGAATGCGTGGCCAGGAGATGCGCGGCGAGGACCCGGGTCCTGGGCGGCAGGTGGCTGCGGCGCGTCACCGTGCCCGCCGTCACCGGGGCCTGGCGTCCGCACCCCGCGCACCCGGGAGGCGGCGCCCGCCCTCGGCTCCCGGCCTTTCGCGCAGCCGCAGGCCGGGCACGCGAAGCCACCGCCCCAGCGAAGCTCCGCAAGGTGCCTGGCGCAGGCGCCGTCGTCCGGGAAGCGCTCCCCGGACCCCTGGCGGGACATGGGCCGGTCGTGTCTGCATCGCGATGCCATGAGGGGAACATAAGGCGAACGAAACGAATCGTCAACCCCCGTCGGACACAAAATGTGGACATGCCTTGGTCAAGGGGATAAGCCTTCAAGGACATTCTGTTCGGCCACCAGTGCATCGAATGCCCGACCGTAAGCTTCTTCGCGATCCGCTTGCAGCTTGCGAATCCGCTTCTTTGCCCCTTGCTGTCTTTTATCTTCTGCTTGAGGGTCTCCAGTCCCTCGGCGGGGTCGCGGCAGGAACGCCGGTTGCCCGACGCCCCCCGCACAGATCCCCGCGAGCCCGCTAGGGCACGAGGCTCCTACCTCGGGTGACTGACGGCAAAGCGCGTGCCCGGCCATGGGTGAGGAATCCGGATCCGAGGCCAGGAGACCCTGGCCAGGGCATCGATCCCGCTCCATTTGAAGCGGTCCCTCTGCGATCTTCGTCGCAGGACGCGCAGCCAGAGTCGCCTGACGCGCCGCACGAAGCTGCGGAGGGACGGGTGGCCGGTCGGCACCGCGTAGCAGCGCAGCCATCCGCCCACAACCCGGCCAAGCCATTTGGCGACGTCACGCGCGCTGTCGCGCATCCGTCGGCGCGGTTCGGCCCTGATGCGCTTCAGGGTGCGGCTGGCCCGCTTCCCGATCGGCTTGCGCCCCAGTCCGAAACGTCCCTTCCGCGTGGTCCGGCAGTAATGCGTGAACCCGAGGAGGTCGAAGGTCTCGGGACGCCGCTCTCCCCGCGCCCGGCGGTTCGCCATCGCGAACCTGCCGAACCCGATGAGGCGGGTCCTGTCCGGGTGCGGGTCGAGCGAAAATTCGGCCAGCCTGTCCTTCAGGTCGCACAGGAACCGTTCCGCGTCCCGCTTGTGCTGGAACCCGACCGCGAAGTCATCGGCGTGGCGCGCGATGACCGTCTCGCCACGGGCGATCCGGGAGCGCCATTTCCTCCGGAACCAGGGGTCAGGGACGAAGTGCAGGTACACGTTCGCCAGGATCGGCGGGACACCTGAACCCTGCGGGGTTCCCCGCAGGCTGTCCCGCCATTCCCCGTCTTCCATGACGCCGGCGCCAGGCCATTTGGAGATCAGGCGGGTGACCCGCCGGTCCCCGATCCGGTGCTCCACGAACTTCATGGGCCATCCCCGGTCCAGCCGGTCGGGGAAGGCCCGGATGTCCGCGTCGACGAGCCGGTTGACCTTGCGCCGCGCTATCCCGTACGCCAGTGCGTCGGGTGCGCCATGCGCACCGCGACCGGGCCGGAACCCGTGGCTGAACCCGGGGAACTCCGGCTCGAATACCGGCGCAGGGATGGTCTCCGCCACCGCCGTCCGGACGATCCTGTCCTCCAGCGCGGCGATGCCAGGCGGTCGTGTTCCCCCGTCCGGCTTCGGCATCTCCACCCGCCGGGACGGAAGCGCCCGGTACGCCCCGCTGTGAACACGGTCGTGCAGGTCGGGCAGCCGCCCTTCCAGCCCGTCTCCGTATTCCTCCCACGTCACCCCGTCCACGCCCGCCGCCGCGTCCTGCCCCAGCGTGAGGCAGGACGCCTCGAGCGTGTCCGTCGTGATATGGTGCAGAAGCGCGGTGAGCCTCTCCTTCGGATTCCCCGTGGCCGCTTGCCGTACCCGCCCGGCCGCCTGTGACATGCGCGCCCGGCCCTGTGTCCGGTGCATGCCTTGGCCTCGCGGGTTCCCCTTGGTTCCGGCCCTTCCCTCCACCGGCTCCGCGGGAGCGGGCGCTCCCTTGTTCGCCGACTTCACCGGCACTGCGGCCGGATCCGACTGCTTCAGTCCGTTCATCATCGTTTCGGAACATCTCCTTTCTTCCGCGGCCCCGGCACGACCGCCGGGGCGGGCTGAAGCCCTCCCAGGTCCCGACGCGGGGCGTACGTGCGTCCCTGGACCCTTCGACGCCGCGGAGCCCGGCGGTCCCTCACCCTTGCGGTCCCGCAGGTGTTGCCTTCGGCTGCTGCAAAAGCCCCGGCGCTCCGGATCATAATCCCTTTCGGCGCTCAGTCCTCCCGGCCACACGCGCCGCTGCCGACGCTTCGCATGCACCCTCACGGGCACGTGCGCACGGCTCGCGGTGAAAGTGGTGGTTAGCCTTTCCTTTCCGCCGGACTTTCACCGACTGCCCCTGCGCCAGTTTGCCTGGCGCTCTGTAGCCCATATTTTTGACATCCGCGTTTTCCGCCTGCACTTTCCGGCGGGTGCGCGTCGGACCAGGGCCGGAAGAACCGGCCGGTGGCGCGCCTTGAGGCGGATGCGGGAGTGCGTGTCATGACGGAGCGCGAAGGGAGCCGGGTGCACCGCCATCCGGACGCGGTGGCGTATCTGGAAAGCCTGACGGAAGGCGAGGCGGCCGTTCATCCGCCGGTGGTCCGCGAACACGGGGACGGGTTCACCCGGTACTGGCTGGAGGGCGGCGAGGTGCGGAGCCGCAACGCCTCGCTCGGCGGCGGCGCGGCCGCCCTGAAGCTTCTGCTGGAGCGGCTGGACGCGACGCTGCCGGCGCCGGAGTGCGCGGCCTGCGGCAGGCCGACGGCCCGGCATTCGTCGGCGTCGAAGTCCTTGCCTCGAGCCGGCTCGGCCGGGCCGGGGTGGAGCGGTCGCACTTCCGCGGCCGGTCGTGCGGCAAGGGGTGCCTGCCGCTGGACCTGACGCTGGGGCTGGAGGGCGGGACGGTGACGCCGGGGATGGCGGGCGTCATCGCCGGGACGGTGCCGCCCGGAGCTCCGGGGCGGCGGGCCGGCACGTCGACAGCCTCGCCGGGGTGGACGCGTCGCCGGGCCCGCTGCAGCGCCGGGCGCTGAGGCCCGGCGAGGCGGCGGCCCGCTCCGGGCGCGGGGGCCGTCGACGCCAGGCCGCTGGAACCGCGCATGTATCTCTCCGTCAACGGCACCCCGGAGACCAGGGAAGCCAGGCTCGCGGTGGTCTACACCGCCGAGGGGCGGGATCCCGGGACCTGCGCGGCGGGTCGTTCTCCTGTCTCATCGACAGCGCGGCGGCGCCGGAGGCCGGGAGGCCCGGCTTCGGGGGCCGCAGGGTCACCTTCGTGCCCGGCCTCCTGCACTGCCTGGAACGCGCCTCCGACGCGGTGAAGGCGATCCTGCCGGCGGGGGCGGAGCGGGACCGGCGGTTCGCGGAGGTCAGGGCGGACGTCAGGGCGGGCCGGGCCGCCAGGGTTGTCCGGGAGCCCGCACCGTCCAGGAACCGGCACGGGGACGTGGAGGCCCGCTGCCGCCATTTCGGGAGGAACCCCGGCCGGATGCGGTACGACGGGTTCCGGCAGCGGGGCGTCCAGGCCGGGAGCGGCGTCTTGGAGGGCGGATGCCGGCAGTTCGGGCCGCGGCCCAAGCGCTCCGGCGCCCGCTGGCCGGAGAGGGGCGCCAACGCCATGCTGGCGCTGAAGGGCTGCGCCATGAACCTCCGGCTGCCCGACCTGCTCGAATGGCGGGCGAATCAGGCCATCGCCGCATGATGTCAAAAAGTTGGGCTACACCCGGGTGAGCCATCGGGTATATGGATTTCCATTGAAAGACCGGCGGACACCTGATAGTGTCATGCCACATTCACGCCGTCGGAAACGACAACCCTTCAATCGGGCATCGGGTGGCGAAAGCTCACGGCATCGCCATAAACCTGTCCATGCGGTCGGCAATGGGAAAACCGTCGGCGCGGGAACGGAGCCCTCCCGCCCCACCAAAGACCATGACGCGTTTGGGCAATACGGATCGCGCACAATGATTGCCACGGCTTTCCAGTCCCCAATTCAGGATCCGGGCCGAATTTGCCCGAGCCCTGACCATCAAACCGCTTTCAGGCGATTCCAGCGCCTGGTCCGGCAGCTCGCCCGTCCGGAATCTCGAAGAAGGTTCGTATTCGCCGATATCCATGACCTGCTGGTGAAACTCGGCCAGCAGGAATTCAGCGGTGCCGTCAAGCACGGACCCGACGTGGCCCTGTCACCTTTCAGGGCCAACTACCTTTGCGGCATGGTGGAATACGCCGCGGGCCTGAAAGGCGTGCGTCCGCCATCCTGGACGGCGCACGTGGCTCCATTGAGGAACCCATGGTTCGGCACGGATTTGGAAAGGGAATTATGTAGCATAATCCGCAGAGGCCCCTTGCAATCCCGTGGCGGTAACATATATTAATCCGCAAGACACGGGGAAACGACATGGCCAAGACGGAAAAAAGCGCGGAAACCATCAGCAAGATCCAGTTGCTGCGCATGTTCCCGGACGATGAATCCTGCATCAAATGGCTGGAACAGGTGCGCTGGAACGGCGATCCGGTCTGCGGCCACTGCGGATGCGGCGGCAAGGTCAGCCAGGCGCCGAGCAAGCCGCATACCTATTGGTGCGGAGACTGTCGCAGGCATTTCAACGTACAGACCAACACGATCCTTCACGGTACCCGGACTTCCCTTCAGAACTGGATGCTCGCCATATACAACGTCATGACGGCGCGGAAGGGCATCAGCGCGATGCAGCTGCACGTTGAAACCGGCGTCCAGTACCGCACAGCATGGTATATGCTGCATCGCATACGGGAGGCCTGCCAATCGGGAGAATTCAAGCTGGATGGCGTTGTTGAAATGGACGAATGCTTTGTCGGGGGCAAGGAATCCAACAAGCACAAGTCAAAGAAACTCAGGGCCGGACGGGGTACCGTCGGCAAGGTTCCGGTCATGGGAGTGAGGCAGCGCAACGGCCGTACCGTCGCCAAACCCGTCGAAAACGCCAATATGCAGACCGCAACGGGAATGGCCGAGGAACGGATTCAGCGGGGAACAACGGTCTACACGGACGAATCGTCAATCTACAAAGATCTGCCGTTCGCCCATGACAGCGTGAACCACAGCGCGGGCGAGTATGTCCGGGATGACGTGCACACGAACGGCATGGAAAGCGTCTGGGCGGTCTTCAAGCGGTCCCTCTACGGTACCTGGCACCACGTCTCGCCCAAGCACCTTCACCGTTACGTTGACGAGGCGTCCATGCGCCTGAACGAGGGTAACGTCGAACGTGACACTATCGACAGAATGGAATCGCTGGCCCGAAAGATGGAAGGCAGGCGGATCAGGTACGCGGAGCTGGTGGCATGACAGAAGACGAGAAGACCCAGATCAAGAAAGACAAGCTTTGGGAAATTCATCTGTGCGAACGGGAAATCGCCTGTCTGGAAAGCAAGGCCAAAGATTCAATAGAGGCCATGCAGACAATACTGAATGTCTGGAATAACGGTTCGCTTGGATCCGATAACGGACACCTTTTGCGGCGGATAAAAGACAGTCCGTCAGATCGACTTAGAAGCCCCGATCATGACTTTGCCAAAACGATTGAAAGTCTGGAACAGGCCAGAAAAAGACTGATGGATTCACAGAAATCCTTTGATCGCATGTAGCGATGGCTAAACCGAACTGGTCAAACCAAAGTAGCCTAGACGCGGCATTGGATGCTGTCCTTACGCCTGAACTAAGATCGATATCCTCCGCAAACCTGAAAACGACAATCCCCAAGTTGGCGAAATGCCGCGCCAATTCAGCGAACATCCAGAATGTCGTGAAGAAGGTAGAGACCTACCATGACATTATTCTGGGAGACGCGCGAACAGCCAAACTTG
Organism: Paracoccaceae bacterium; assembly: GCA_965221405.1. GTDB lineage: Bacteria > Pseudomonadota > Alphaproteobacteria > Rhodobacterales > Rhodobacteraceae > JAPOUP01. The sequence goes on from CBDCSE010000002.1 coordinate 1,362,448, forward strand.
ACCCTGAATCCGTTCAACTTGTCGTCACGTCTCCGCCTTATTGGACACTGAAGGAATACCCGGAGCGTATGGGCCAGATCGGCCGGCTTGGCGAATACGAGATGTTTATTGGAAGCCTTAAAGAGGTATGGCGAAACTGTTTTGACGCGCTTGTTCCAGGCGGACGTTTGATCTGCGTGGTCGGAGACGTGTGTTTGTCCCGCCGTCAGAACAACGGGAGGCACACTGTCATACCCTTGCACGCGTCGATCCAAAACAATTGCACGGAAATCGGCTTTGACAACCTCGCGCCAATCATCTGGCACAAGATCAGCAACGTCAAAACGGAATCTTCGGCGAACGGAGCGTACCTTGGCAAGCCGTACGAACCCAACGGTGTCGTCAAGAACGACATTGAATTCATTTTGATGCTCCGAAAGCCAGGAGGCTATCGCAAGCCAAGTCCAGCGGCACGGTTACTGAGCGTGATTCCCGCCGAGGATCACGGAAAATGGTTTCGCCAGGTCTGGAACGACATTTCCGGCGCGTCAACCCGGCTTCATCCCGCTCCGTTTCCCGTCATTCTGGCGGAACGTCTCATCCGCATGTTCAGTTTTGTCGGCGACACTGTCCTTGATCCGTTCACGGGTACGGCCTCAACGCAGATCGCGGCCCGAAACGTGGGCAGGAACAGCCTTGGAATCGAAGTTGAGCCAACATATCGCGACATTGCACTCAAGCGGCTTTCGGCATGATCACGCTTCAGGACGCGGTTTCCGACCTGTATCGACTGACGGTTGTTGAAAAACGGCATACGTCCACAAAGCGTTTGGATGTGCTGGCTGACTATTGCGTTCAGGAACTGTCGCTGCGAGGGCTTGCCGAAGCAGCCAAGGAAGTTAGGATTCCAGGAATAGGGCGTGCTAAAAACTGGGATGTCGCATGGCCGGAGGATGGCAAGGTCAGACTGGGCATAAGCCTGAAATCCCTTTTGAGAAACATCGCGGGAACGGTTCCCAATCGCGCAGATGATTTGATGGGGGAAATGGCCAATGTGCAGCTGCTGTCACCTGAGATCGTGACGGGTTATCTGATGGTCTTTGACGTATCGGCAAGCAATGTGCGAACTGACGGAACGCGTTGGGTGGACTTTTTCCGGTCAACGATCGAACGCCTTTCAGGCAGAGCCGCCCCAGCATGGGCCGCGGGAATGGTAGAGGCGGCGGCAATCGTTGAAGTCGATTTCTCTGTCGAACCTACAATACTGGATCCAGGTGACATGCCAGAATTTTTCGACCGATTGGCAAACTGTGTCTTTGAACGCAATCCTGAGCTGGGAGTTTAGAATGACCAAGAAAAAATGGATCAGAGCAACAGACTCGGCACCGAAGGAAATCGAGCGCGATCCGGTGACGGTGGGCGAGTTCACGGCGGCGATGAAGCAGGTTCTGTCGGCGAAACCGAAGACCCGCAGCGAGAACCGGGAGCCGACGCGGGAGGAACTGAACCGAAAATACAGGATGGTCCGGCGCTAGTGCGCCGGGCCTCTGCGGATTATGCTACATAACTCCCTTTGGAAAGCCTGCGCCTGCATCTTCTCACGAACTCGCCGGCACCGTTTCGGCGGCGTAACATCTTCATTGACTCCTCAATCGGGACTCGGGTCTAAGCCTGTCCCTTACTGTGCAAAGAATCGACATCCTGTTCGGATATCTGAACCAGGAACTGGCGCGGATCGGCGTGAGAGGTGAAGTCTATGTAGTGGGAGGCGCGGTCATATGTCTGGCGTTGAGTGCCCGCACGGCGACCAACGACGTGGATGCCCTATTCCGTCCGGCCGCTGAGATTCGCAGGGCGGCGGAAAATGTGGCGATACGATTGGGATCCGATGTCGTCCCACCTGACTGGCTCAACGACGCGGTGAAGGGGTTTTTCAGCCCTAAGGGCAGTTTCCAGGATTATCGGGAGATGTCGAATTTGCGCGTCATGACAGCGGAGCCGGAATACCTCCTTGCGATGAAATGCATGTCCATGCGAATTGGAGATGGGTAACATGACGTGGGCGACATCCGTTTCCTATTGAATCACCTTAGGATCGGAAGTTACGACAGGGCTATATCCGTGGTTGCCAGATACTATCCCGTCGAACGGATCCCCAAAAGACGATCTACGCTCTCGAAGAAATAGTAGCGGAGCATGAGGTGAACGAATTCACGCCGCTGTGATATCGGATATTGGCGGCTGAGGGCGGATTCCCCCCTGTAACGCCGCGAGAAAGGAGTGGTCGAACGCACCCGCGTCCACACGCATATCCGGCGTTCTCTCTCGAAGGGAACGTGAATACACCCGATACAGGCTGTAAACTGAAGTTCCTGTCGATTTTCGGCCCCGTTCTTGGATTTGCTGTTTCCGCTCAATGGCCTGCGGGCGCGCAGGCCATTCCCGGACGGTCATTTGTAGGCAGTATATTCGGGCCCGTCATGCATCTCATGGATGATGGTTTCCCGCATTTCCGCGAAACAGGTCCTGAATTCGGGATTTAATGGCTTGACATGATGGCCACACCCGTATGGGAAGGGCGAAGACGTAGGCACCATGAAGTGGAACGCCCCCATGACCCCCTCCATGCACGTCGCCGTCATCAGGTCGCGCCAGAACGGGCGGACGTACACCTCGGTCCTCCTCCGCCAGAGCTACCGCGACGAAAGAAACCGGGTGCGGAAGCGGACCCTTGCCAATCTCTCCCACCTGCCGCCGCACACGATCCCGCTGCTGAAGGGCGCGCTTGCCGGACGGCGGTACGCGGAGGTCGGGGACGTCCTCGGGGATCCCGTCCGCTCCCGCCATCACGGGGCGGTGCAGGCGGTCCGCGCGGCCATCGACGCCATCGGCCTTCCCCGCCTCGTTTCCCGCGGGCGGTGCCCGGAGCGGGACCTCGTCCTGGCCATGGTCGCCGGCCGCATCCTGCGGCCGGACCCGAAGCCCGCCACGACGCGCTGGTGGCAGGGCACCACCCTGCCGGAGGCGTTCGGCATCGGCCGCGCGGCCGATGCCGGGGACCTTTACGCGGCGATGGACTGGCTGCACGGGCGGCAGGAAGGCATCCAGGGCCGCCTTGCAGGGCGCTGGATCGCGGAAGGCGACATGGTCCTCTGGGACCTGTCCTCGACGTGGTACGAGGGGAGCCGCTGCCCGCCCGCGCGCTTCGGCTACAGCCGCGACCGCAGGCGGGGGCTCCCTCAGATCAACTTCGGCCTCCTCTGCGACCGCGCCGGCCGTCCGGTCGCGGTCTCGGTGCATCCGGGCAACGTCACCGATGGGGAGACCCTCCTGCCCGAGCTCGACCGCCTCCAGCGCCGCTACGGGTTCTCCCGGGTGGTGATGGTCGGGGACCGCGGCATGATCATCAAGGCCACCATCGCGGCCCTGCGCGAACGCGACGGCGTCGACTGGATCACCGCCCTCAGGAGCCGGACGCTCCGCGAACTCGCCCGCCAGGGCCGTCCCGACCGCTTCGGGGACCCCGGGCGCGGGCAGACCCTGTTCGAGATCCAGGACCATCCGGACTTCCCCGGCGAGCGCCTCGTCGCCTGCCGCAACCCCCGTCCCGCCGGTCACCGAGGCCGGGTGCGGCAGGAACCGCCCGCGGCCACGGAGGCGGCGCTCTCGGAGATCGCCGCGCGCGTCCGGCGCGGAACCCTCGAAGGCGAGGCGAACATCGGCCTCGCCGTCGGCGAGGTCATCAACAGGCGGAAGATGAGGAAACACTTCCGTCTCGACATCGCCGCGAACGGCTTCAGCTTCCGCCGCAGGCAGGAGTCCATCGACGCCGGGGCCGCCCTCGACGGCATATACGTCATCCGCACCTCGCCCGGCCCCGGCGACATGGAGGCCGCGGAATGCGTCAGGAGCTACAAGAGGCTGACCGGCGTGGAGCGCGCGTTCCGCTGCCTCAGGCTGGGCGACCTGCAGGTCCGGCCGGTCCGGCACCGCCTCGAACACCGGGTCCGCGCCCACTTCCTCATCTGCATGCTCGCCTACCTCGTCGAATGGCACATGCGGAAGGCATGGGCCCCCCTGTGCCACACCGACACCGAACCCGACGGGACCCGGGATCCGGTCCTGCCCGCCCGGCGGTCGGAAGCGGCGATGGCGAAGGTCCGCTCACACGCCCTGCCGGACGGCAGCGGCGTGCACAGCTTCCGCACGCTTCTCGAAAGCCTGTCCGCCATAGTCCGCTCCACGCATGCGATCCCAGGCCCGGACGGCGGGAAGGCGGAAACCATGATCGAGGTGACGACCCGGCCCGACGCCGAACGGGAAAGGGCGATAACGCTGCTGAAGGACATCGCGAAAATGCAGCCAAACGCAAAGATGTAGGCAGAGACGGACGTTCCGGTCAAACCCATCCCGCTGGCGGGAAACGAATATTCTGAAAATCGCCTAAGAACTTCAGTGTAAAACGGCCGGGCAACGCCATGACATGGCTGAAGACGAACCGCCCGTGGCACCCGGATCGCGTGGGTCAATGCCGACAACGGAAATCATGCTGACAGAGCGGCAGTGACGGCCGCATGATCGATGCCTGACCGCCCAATGACAACCAATCGGGCCCGACGCTCCTCCCGCTCGTCGAGCGGACGGTCGAAATATGCCCCGACCCGGGGGCCGACAGCCTGAACAACCAGACGCATCGGTTTTCCAGTCACCGCCGCGAACCCTTTTATGCGCAGTATGTCGTGAGTCCGGACAACCCTAGCCACGGTTTCCGTGAATGTCCTGGGATCACCGATTTCCGGTCGCGTAACGACGAAACTCTCGAATTCCCCGTGATCATGGGACTCATCATCATGATGATGACCATGATGTACCTCCCGGCGCGTGTCGATGTCGCCCTCCGCAGCCTGCCTGCGACCAAGCAGCACGTTGACCGGCAATACGCCCATCGATGTCCTGACCACACGCACGCCGTCACGGCTCTCGCACTCAAGCCTTTCCACGAGAGCGTCCACCTCGCCGTCAGCCATCAGATCCGTCTTGTTGACGACAATCATATCCGCGCAGGCCACCTGATCCTCGAAAAGTTCAGAGATCGGCATCTCATGGTCAAGACTGTCATCCGCCTGCCGCTGGGCCTCTACGGCGGAAACGCTGTGGGCGAACCGTCCCTCCGATACGGCACGGCCATCGACTACCGTAACCACGCCGTCAACGGTGACCTTCGTCGATATCTCGGGCCAGTTGAAGGCGCGGACCAGTGGCTGCGGCAGAGCAAGCCCGGACGTCTCTATCACGATGTGGTCGGGTGGCATGTCCCGGTCGACGAGCATCCGCATGGCGGGGAGGAAATCCTCGGCCACCGTGCAACAGATGCATCCGTTGCTGAGTTCCAGAACATCACCATCGGCGCATACGCCCTTCCCGCAATGCTTCAGCAATTCACCGTCAACGCCAAGCTCGCCAAATTCGTTGATGACGAGCGCGATGCGCCTGGCACCCGCATTCCTCAGCATATGCCGGATCAGCGTGGTCTTTCCGGAACCCAGAAATCCGGTAATGATGGTGGTGGGGATTCTGGAAGGCATCGCAAACCTCGTCAACGGGGCGGTGGGACGCGCTCAGCCGTGGTCCGCAAGCGAGGCGGCCCCCTTCAGGGAGTCTGGACGACGCTCCCAAAACCAGCCGCAGAAAAATCCGAGCGAAGCCCAACCCACAAGTGCCGCTCCAAGACTTAGAGTGACGAAATGCGCCGCCAGCTCCGGTGGAGCGACGCCCCAGTAAGTGCCAAGATGCGGTGCACCGATCAGATGGGGAAGCGACAGCAGGATAACGCCGGCGAACGCGAGGAAGCCACGTCCGAACGCGAGCAGAGCCAGGCCTGCCGCCGAACCGGTGACGGCCAGCAGCCACCATGCCTGTCGCGGGCCGACCTCGGCCGCAGGGGTTCCGGGCAGCTCAGGAGGCAGGCCGATCGCAGGTGCCAACTGTACCGCGACGAAACCGGCGACACCCCAGACCAGACCCGAACGGGCAGTCACTACGAGACCGTACCGTTCCGCGACCGCCATGGCGCCGGCCAGGACCAGACCATATCCCAGATAGGTCACGAGGTTAAAGGCCACGGTCATTCCGTGGCGGACCAGATCGCCGCCAAGTCCAGGCAAGCCCCGCTCGCTCTGCGGCGTGCCATCAAGCGTGAAATGCAGACGCTGTCCGGATTCGTAGAGTTCGCCCTCCAGAAGAACCGGAACGACAAAGGCCAACTGCAGCGCGGAGGCGATCAACCCCGCAGCCGCGCCAGCGAGCGCGGCGCTGACAAACAGATTTCGGAACATTCGATCAGTGACAGGGAAACGCCATCGCGTGGCGTTGGTCGTGGGCGGCGTCGTGCAGCACGGTGGCCTGCGCGAAACCGGAAACGACAAGCAGGAAGGTACCCGCGAGAATCGCGAGTACGATCCCGACGGTACCGGACTCCGTCTGACCGATAACTGGTGTCTGAACGTTCATGATCTTTGATCTCCTTAGCCTGTCACACCCGACAGGATTCACGGTTCGTCCGCATGGCAGGTCTCCTGGCTCGCGGGTCAACACGCACCGCCACCTTCCCGGATCGCTCCAGTGGCATTCTGGCGGGCGCTCTCCGCTTACAGTCGCGGGGGCGGCTCTGGCTTTCGGCCCCGGATTGGGTCGCCGTCACCAGATTCCCATTTAGGCCCCGCGTTCCCAGGCACGGGTAACGGGGCACCATGCAGGGCCTTTCTGCAGCGAATGATCCACCGGGTCAAGCGGGATCGCGGAGAAATTTACGGGCATCAATCACCAATATCGGAATGAGCGCGACATCGCAGGTGGGCCGACGTCGGGTGGATCTTCGGCAAAACGCGGAAAATGCGTCGACGGACGGAGAGATTTCATCGCCCCGGCGATATTTTGTGGAAATTTCAGATATAATGGCAAGATGGTGGGGCAATGCATTGACTCTTGGTGGGCATTTCCGCGACAATACCACAGATGGACCATTCAAAAGGCGGTAAAGTTGCAGTTCACGCGTCTTAAGCTGAACGGATTCAAGAGTTTCGTCGATCCAACGGATCTGCCGATCGGAACGGGCTTGACGGGTGTCGTCGGCCCGAATGGCTGCGGCAAATCGAATCTCCTGGAAGCGCTCCGATGGGTGATGGGCGAGACCCGTCCGACCGCGATGCGCGGTGGGGGTATGGATGATGTCATATTCTCAGGCTCGGCGAGTCGACCTGCCCGCAATTTCGCGGAAGTCGTCGTGCATATCGACAATAGCGAACGGTGTGCGCCGTCGGCGTTCAATTCGGGTGACCATCTGGAGATCTCGCGGCGCATAACCCGTGACGTCGGCTCGGCGTTCAGGGTCAATTCCCGGGATTTGCGGTCCAGGGACGTACAGATGCTGTTCGCCGATGCCTCGACCGGTGCCCACTCCCCGGCCCTGGTCCGCCAAGGTCAGATTTCGGAACTGATAAACGCCAAACCCAGATCCCGGCGGCGGGTGCTGGAGGAGGCGGCCGGAATCTCGGGCCTTTACCAGAGACGACACGAGGCGGAACTGAAACTGAACGGTGCGGAGGCGAATCTCCAGCGTGTGAACCAGCTTATCGAACAGCTGGCGGGCCAACTTGCCCAGCTGGCACGCCAGTCAAGGCAGGCATCAAGGTATCGCGAAATCGCCTGTGCCCTGAGGAATTCGGAAGGACTCCTTCTTTACCGGCGCTGGCGTGAGGCGGAGGACGCCCGGGTGGCGGCGGAAAACGTTCTGCGCGAGCGGATGCTCAACGAAAGCTCGGCCGAACGGGACGCACTCGCTTCCAGGAAACTGCGGGAGGAGCGGGAGGAGGCGATGCCTGCGCTCCGCGAGAGCGAGGCGGCGGCGGCGGCGGCCCTGCAGCGGCTGATGGTCGAACTGAACGCACTTGCCGAACGGGAATCCCAGGCGTCCAGGTCAATTCTCACCTTGAAGGCACGCGTCGCACAGCTTGGTCAGGACATCCAGAGAGAGGAGACGCTGAAACGCGATGCAGGAGAGACCGCATCACGGCTTGAGGTCGAGGCCGGGGGTCTGCGGAAACTGGACGAAGGTCATGATGCCGCTCTTGCTGTGCGGGCCAGAGAGGCGCGCGAAGCGGCTCGGGAACTGCAGGAGCACGAGGATGCGCTCGCGCAGGTAACCGAGGATACGGCCAGACTCGCCGCACGGCACCAGTCAGCTCAGAGGCTGTTGGATGATGCCCAAAAAACGCTGGAACGCTCGGAACGCGAGGCCATCCAATCTCTATCAGCGCAGCGGGATGCGGAGGCGGCGCTTCAGAACGCGGACAGTGCGCTTCGGGAAGCGAAGGCCTTTCATTCAGCGGCTGCGGCTGACGCGGAACTCACGGAAGTCGCGCTCGTTGAGGCGGATAACGCCCGAGCAGACGCGCAGGCTCTCGAAGCGCAGGCAAGAGCCGCCAGATCGGAAGCGGAAAGCGAGGCGGGTGCCCTGCGAACGGAGGTCGCGGCGCTATCCAAGCTTCTGGAGCGGGAAACCAGCGGAAGCGAACAGCTTCTGGATCTCGTTCGGATCAGTCCGGGGCACGAAAAGGCACTCGGCGCCGCGCTGTCTGACGACCTGCGCGTTCCGGAGATCGACCCGGACGACCGAACGGGCTGGGTGCGGCTTCCGGATTATGAACATGTTCAGCCTCTGCCTGAAGGCGTGGAGGCGTTGGCACCGTCCGTGAAAGCACCCTCCGTCCTTGAGCGCCGTATTGAACAGGTCGGACTGGTTGATCGAGCTGACGGCCACCGACTGCAGCAGCACCTGAGGCCGGGCCAGCGTCTGGTCAGCCCGGAGGGTGATTTATGGAGGTGGGATGGATTTCGTTCCGGTGCCGAAGATGCTCCAAATACCGCCGCACTGCGACTTGAGCAACTGAACCGGCTGGAGCGGTTGAGACGGGAACTGGTTCCGGTAACCGCAAGGTCGGAAGGAGCGGCTCAGGCACATGAGAGCCTCAGGAAAAGTCTGACCGAGCTGACTGAAGCTGACCGTAAGGCGCGCGAGGCGATGCGGGCGGCAGACATGAAGATGACGGAAGCAAGCCGGAAACTCAGCCGCAGCGAGGCCGCCAGGAACATTGCCGCTGGGAACGTCGAGTCACTGCGTCTGGCGGCGGCGAGGCACCATGAGAGCGCCGGGCACGCGCGGGAGGCGGTGCGGAACGCGGGGGATACACTCAGAGACATCGAGGATCTCGATTTGGCCCGTGCGGAGATGGAGAAAGTGAAGACCTCGGTGGAAACCGCCCGGACAAGGATGATGTCCCGTCGCGCCGCCCATAATGAGCTGAAACATGAAGGTGACGTGCGGACGAAGAGGTTGCGTGAGATATCGGAAGAGATATCGGGCTGGAAGTCACGGCTGGCGAACGCCGGAAGACGCGTTGAGGAACTCGTGAAGCGACTGAAGACGTCCGAGGAGGATCTCGCAGCGGCCACGGATGTTCCGGGCCAGATCGTCGCACAGCGTGAAGCGTTCGCGGGCAATATCGAACGCGTGAAAAAACGCCGGGCTGATGCAGAGGACGCTCTGGCCCTTGGAGAAGCCGCCCTGCGCGAGGCGAGCGAAGGCGAGCGCAGGGCGGAACGCGCCGCCAGCGATATTCGTGAAGCCCGGGCAGCGGCGGAGGCACGATCCGACGCTGCGCGGGAAGCAGTTCATCATGCGGCGTATCGGATCACCGAAGAACGGCGGACGACTCCTGAGGCGCTGCTGGAGGATCTCGGGGTCGAGGCCGAAGCTATGCATCCATCGGAACAGATCGAGCAGGAAGTGAATCGGCTTAAGCGGCAGCGCGATGCGTTAGGTGCCGTCAATCTGCGCGCGGAAGAGGATGCAAGAGAGGTGCAGGAAGAGCATGACGGGATGCTTGGAGAGAAACAGGACCTTGAGGTGGCGATCGGCAAGCTGCGCTCTGGAATCACGGCGTTGAACCACGAGGGCCGCGAGCGGCTGCTCACCGCGTTCGAACAGGTGAACAGTAATTTCGCGATGTTGTTCGGGCACCTGTTTGGCGGCGGCGAGGCACGACTGGAGATGGTTGAGGCGACCGACCCACTGGATGCCGGACTGGAAATCATGTGCCAACCTCCCGGAAAGAAACTCAGCACACTTTCGCTTCTATCAGGTGGAGAGCAGACACTGACCGCATTGGCGCTGATATTCGCCGTGTTCCTGGCGAATCCCGCCCCGATCTGCGTGCTTGACGAAGTCGACGCACCACTCGACGACGCCAACGTAAGCCGCTTCTGTGACCTTCTGGATGAAATCAGCCGCCGCACAGAAACACGTTTCCTGATAATCACCCACCACGCGATCACGATGGCCCGGATGGATCGGCTGTTTGGCGTCACAATGGCGGAGTCGGGAGTAAGCCAACTGGTATCGGTTCAGCTGAGGAATGCAGAGCGATTGGCGAGCTAACCGGGATCCTTCGCAGGAATACCAGTGTGCGAGACGGCCGCCATGTCGCTCGGTGGCGCGACATCCGCGATAGGGGAGCCAGAGCATCTACCGCATCATGCTACACATCGTCCGGGCAACCACGACTCCCACGTTTTCGGGCTTCGCGGCGGGCCGCTGACACACGCGCTCCGTTTGGGGTCCGCCGAGATTCATGTTGCCGCGGTCGCGGCCGCTATCAGGACCGCGGACGCCCATACCCGCCAGATTATGGTTACCGCTCTCTCTATGTCAGCCGGTCCTGCCTGTCGCCGACCCTCCGGATATACATAGGGAAAGTCCCGTATCTTCCCGTCGTAGCTCCGCGGTCCCGATAACGCAATTCCAACAACCCTGGCCATCGCAGCCTCAGGCCAACCGGCGTTGGGAGAACGATGGAGTGCGGCATCGGTCATGATGGCCCGGAGCTCCGTCAGTCCATGGAGCAAGACTATCAGAGCGGCCGTCAGGCGTGCCGGAACTAGATTCAGCAAATCGTCAAACCGCGCGGTTGCCCAGCCGAATTCGCCGTAAAGCTCGCCGCGGTAGCCGATCATACTGTCAGCGGTGTTCACCATCTTGTACACGAGAAGACCGGGAAGGCCAGCGACCAGAAACCAGAAAGCCGGCGCGATGACACCGTCCGAAAGATTTTCCGCAGCACTCTCCACTGCGGCGCGGGCTACAGCTGTCCGATCCATCCCTTCAGTGTCGCGCCCGACAATCGAGGCAACCGCACGGCGGCCGTCATCCAATGAGATCCGCAGTGAAGCGGCGACATCCCTGACATGGATAACAAGGCTTCTCTGTGCCAGCAAAGCCGATGCGGCAGCCAATTCAATCACCCAACCCCCCGGCAGGGCTGAAGGCATCCAGCCCAGCAGGAATGTGAAAGCACACAGTACCGTCAAGCTGACCGCACCGCTGGCCCTTCGGTAAACCCCTCGGTTAAAGCGGGTATCAATCCATGTTACCGCACGGCCCATAAGTACGACCGGATGCGGCAGGCGTGACCAAAGCCAGCGCGGTTCCCCGAATACCGCATCGACCAGCATGGCGGCTACCAGAACTCCAGCGGTGCTCATGAAGCCAACTCGATTCGTTCCCGGTGATCGGGATTTGAACGCCCAAGCCGCGGCCATGTTCCGGGATGGGCAAAGATGCGGCACTGGATGCGATGTCTGGCGAAGCGAGCCTGCCCTGCCGCCGCAACATCAACCCCATAAATTCGGAAAGGTGTCGTTCCACCCACGAACGAAGTGCCCGCGGACATCATGAGCGCGGCACCTCGACCCAAACCGCATCATCAATTTCGGCAGTTCCGGTCGTAAGTGCCGACCGGGATACAGGCTGCTGACCAAACCATGCAGCCAGACGCGCGGTCGGAACGGAATCGCCGACGGCAAAATCGGGGCCCAGACCAGTGAGCGCCCGGAACTTTCCCAAACCCTTCAGGATAGCCGCACCGATGAACGAAGCGGCGGGGATACGGCTACGATCCGGCGCAATGTCACGAAAACTCCCATCGATTACTGAAAGTGACGGGTGGACATCCGTCATTTCCTGCCATCTGCCGGCCGGATCGCCCGGATTTACGGGGAAACTCGCGGCGGAGTCAATGTCACCTATCCACTGGCCGTATGCCCGGAGCGAGGCAAAGTATTCACTTTCCACTCGTTGGTTTGAAGCCTCCGACTTCCAGTCGGATATTGCTTCAGCGAGAACGAATCGTGTTATGTCCCTGTCCTCCCGGAAATGAGCCGACGGCTCATTTCCGGGAGGACAGGGACATGCAGTTTCGTATCCATACACCCCAAAGGCCGCCATCTCCGGTCCCGTCCGCAGGATGGAAGCCCGTCCGTCCCACAGGATCCGGCGCGGGTCCCCCGAAATCCGGAAGAGGTGCCGGGGGCACCGGTTCCGGTTCCGGGGCCACTTCCCGGCGACCACCGGTACCATCACGGACGGACCCGTACTCGGTATCCTGACAGGCACCTCCCTGACGCTACCGGCGCCAGCCGGTAGTTATTCACTTTCCACTTTCCACTCGTTGGTTCGAAGGGGTGTGGTTCCCGTATGGCGGATTGCTCTTTTTGCAATAGGCTGGAACCGAACGACATTCTCCGGGCCGGATCGGGAGATGGGCGCTGATCCGGCGGATTCCGCGAAAATCCGGAGCGCGTGCCGCGTTTTTTCGCGGCCGCCGTTCCTGGCCCTGGATCCGGGGTATGGTAGAGTGCTCCTGCAACCATTTGAAAACGCCCCTGTGCGGGGGCGGCAAGGAGCACTCCGATGGAAAGCCTGCATCCTGAAACCCCGGTTGCCAACATCCGCGGCGGAGGCGAAGCCGTCACGGCGGCGCGGGAGCGACTGGCGAAGGCGGACGTCGCGGCCCTGTACCGGGACGATCCGCCGAGGCCGAGGCGGCGTTCCGTGACATGGTCTTCGGCCTTGCCCGCCCGGTCCTGAAGGACGCGTCCGGGACGCTTAGCGACCGCGGCGACACGGCCGGGGCCGGCAGCGGGCCTCCCGGTGTACCTGACGGGCGGCCTGACGGCCCGCGAAAGCGGGGACGCGTGGCGGCGGCTCTGCGGGAAGGGCCCTTCGGCAGCCTCCCTGGTCCGGCTTTCCGAGGCGAATCAGGCCCGAGTACGGTCCAGTTCAGTTCAGCGAGTATAAATTTACGACTTGACCGAGCGAGTAACCGAAATTAAAATTGAGAAATGAACGACAAACGCGACAACACGCTGAGAATTGCCAAACTCGAAGGGAACTCAAGGTACTGGAAGAGCGCATGGAACGAAGCAAGCTGAATACCGCAGCGACATATCGCACTTGGCAGAAAAGATAGCCGAGCGCGACAAGGAAGCTGCACAGCGCGAAGCGGATATAAAGACCGACGCTGCAAGACGCGACAAAGACAATCAACGGTGGATCATTAGAGCATGATGAGATATCTGACAATCCTGGCGGCCGGACTGGTCGCGATCTCAATGGCCGGAGAAGCGGCGGCGTTTTGTAGGAGTTTCGGCAAGAACCACTCCAACGGCGGCGGATGGGTGACATCAAGCGCAACGGTTGACGACACGGTTTATGTCGGTCCGGAAGCTGAAGTTTGTGATAAGGCTCAAGTGACCGGCAATGCCGTTGTGGTTCACTCTTGGGTTAACGGCAAGGCCAAGGTCTCCGGCAATGCACAGATCAAAAATAGCAATGTCGGCGGCTTTAATCGTATGTCTTCCCCCCATGTCTACGGCAATGCAAAGATTGATGGTGCGCAGATCCTGCACAGTGCCAAGATCTACGGCAATGCCGTTGTGGACGGTGCGCAGGTCAGAGACGCTGCCAATGTCTACGGCAATGCCAAGGTAATACCATTTTCCGAAAGTTTTGACCTATGGAGCGCCATTTGACCGGTTGCTTCAGCAAACACGGGCCCATGACCGTTTGGTGATCGACGCGATGCGTTCCAGGTCGGCCTCGAACGCGTTCCAGGCGTCGAGCATCGAGGCCTGAACGTCCGCGACCGTCGGGAAGAATCGGTTGGAGAGGAAGTTCGAGCGCAGGTAGTCGAAGACCTGCTCGACCGGGTTCAGTTCCGGCGAATACGGCGGCAGGTGCAGCAGGGACACGTTGCCGGGAACGACGAGCGCCCTGGACCGGTGCCAGCCGGCTCCGCCGGGCACGACCACCGCGTGGTTGCCGGGCTTCACCTTCGCCGAGATCATCTCCAGGTGGACGTTCATCTCGTCGGTGTTCGCCCTGCCACAGACATGCCCGACGGCGCAGGGATCCCCGGCGCGGCTGGCGGCGAACAGGTATCTGTATCCGTAGCGGTGGTCGCGCACCGCGCGGGGCCGGACGCCCCGGCGCGCCCATATGCGCGTGTTCGTGCCCTTCTGGCCCGCCCTCAGCTCGTCCTGGAACCAGACCTCGATCCGCTCGGGCGCGGCGCCTTCGCCCGCCGCGCCCAGCGCCAGCCCGCTGAAATCGTTGCGGAACTCTCTCTGCCGCCCCGGATCGGCCCTGGGATGGAGCGGACGGACGGTCTGGTGGCTGAAGCCGAGGCCGCGCACCGTCCGCCACATCGCGGATACGCTGACGGAAACGCCGAACCGGGCCATCGCCCAGGCGGCGAGGTCCTTCAGACGCCAGCGCACGAGACCGCCGTCCCCGGGACCGGGGCCGGCCTCGACCCGCTCCGCGAGAAGGGCTCGCTGGTCCCTGTCCAGGCGCCCGGGCCGTCCCGTCCTCGGGCTGTCCGCCAGCCCCCCGAGACCGGCCAGGTTATAGCGGACCGTCCAGTCCCTCACGGACTGGACCGTCGTGCGCAGCCGCGCCGCGACCTCTCCGGGCGGCATCCCCTCGAGCCTGAGCGCGATGGCGCGGGCGCGCCGGCGCTGGCGATGGTCCTTGCACCTGCCGGCGAACTGGCGCAGGTCTTCGGCCGTGCGGCCGGTGTCGGTGATCGTCAGGGGTGCGGGCATGTCCTGTCTCCTGTCGGTGTTGGTTTGCGGAAACCACAACATAGCGACATTGACGGCTGGCCGCACGCGCCATCCGCGACGGAACGGAATATATCGTGTATATACGGCTATGAGACTATATGTTGATGAGTCAAAACTTTCGGGAAATGGTATAACAGGTATTCATACTATGGTGAGACATTACGCCGATGTCTTCGGAACGGCGGTTGTCCGTGATGGCGCGGATATTCAATTCTGGGGCAAAGTCTCCGGCAATGCCGTTGTCGGTCGTGGCGCGACGATTTCCGACAACGGCAAGGTGGATTGCGGGATCTGGGAAAACATCATCGTGAAAACCGACCGGCGGGGCGAATGTGGCTATAACGGTAAGCCGCGTGTTAGCGACCTTCTTGATACCCCGCTTGATATGTCAAACACACAATCAACCGACTTGCAGGAATGGGGCACTGGCGAACTGTTGTCCAACCCGCTGAATCCCGAAAACACGCATTCAACTGAGTAAATCCCCAAATTCCACCAACATTAAATTTCTGATTTTGACCCTTTATTATCCCTGAAACTTGCCAATATGTGACCATGAGGTGTGCATCCGTTTGCCCTGCGTGTCGGGGTCTCCGTGATGGGTCTTTTTCCGACGCGATCGGCCAATTTTGTGGCAAAAAAGCAACATTTTGCGGCCCCGGGGTTTTTTCTCTGTCTCCCCGCAGGGCTAATTGGTTCACGCCACTTTTTCCAGCCTGACATGGAGTTGACCTTGAATCCGGGCACCTCCGCCGCGCGCCTGTATGGTTCCGGCGAACCGGTTGCGGGAGCCCGGGAGTGGTACATGGAGAAGCGTACCACACAGGAGGTCAGGCCGTAAGGATCATGGAAATGATACTGCCAGTGTGCAGGCGGAATAGCGGAGGAGGCAGAAAACAATTAGGGCAGACCCGAGCAATCGGGAACTGTCTGCCATGGAAGCGTGGATGGATGAGAGATTCTCCTACTCCACCTACGAGTCAAGCGCGAAAGCCAGCCCTGCCCTGCTGTGGGCATTGCGGGAGATACAGAATTCCTATGGATCCTTCTCGGGACCTAAGCTGCTGTATAGCGGATCGGGAGAGGGAAATTCGCCAGAATCGACACGCGGCATGTTCAGGATCGCGTATCAACGCGACGTCCCGAATTGAAGACCGGCGCATGCCCAGCGGGAAAGGCATGGGACACGGAACGGGATTCTGTCGTGTCCCAGTTTGAAAACAGTAAGACTATTCAGCTATGAAATGCTGTTCTGATGTGGGGTTTTTGCGGACATCTGGCGGTCGTGTACGGGCTTCGTGTTCAATTTATTGGGATGACAATCGCCAGCGACAGATCTTTATCTCGGAAACCGCAGCATTTGGTAATTTACAAGCATCAGGAACGAATCGTGGTGCCGGGTAGTCACTGAAAATGGAATTTGCCTTCAGGCCGCCCAGCCGCTAGACTGTGCGGCACATCCACTCAGAAGGCCATTCATCATGGGAGACCTTGGCATGAGACACTTGATACCCCCCCCCCCCCCCTTGGAAGACTGACAGCCCTGGCCGCGGGGCTGGCCCTGCTGCTGCCCGCGCTGGCCACAGCCGAGGTCGTTCCCGCCCACAACAACTACAAGCCGGTCATCGTGCTGGACAATCCCGGCCCCAACGTGCTGACCGGCTGCGGCGAGCACGGGAGGGTGGCGACCCTGCGGCTGCGGGTTCCTCCACCGCAGAAGGACGGGAATGCGTGGGACGGCAGCTATTCTCTCCATATCCAGGCCACGAACGGCCACGGACTCTTCGAGTTTCGGAACAGGAGAGACACAAATAAGGATTGGCAGGACTTTTACAACAACGGAAGGTTGGGGCTTGAGCAACAACACGCCGGCCAGTACACGATTGAGGTCCGGGTGAAGACCGGCCAGAACATCGGCTACGGCGGCGAGGGTGAGATATACCTTTCGCTGAGGAAAAACGACAGCTTCTGGGCTAATAACAAGTACAAGGTCTACAGCCCGGCAATTCAGCTCAGGGCCGCTGGCGGCAGGGGCTGCCAGACACGGACGCAGAACCCGACCTGCAGGGGCTTCTGGGACTGGAGTGGGGGAATCCCCACCTGCCTGCTGGAGTGATCATGGCCCGCCGGCCCCCCTGACACTGCCGCCCCGCGCATCCTGTCCCCTGCGGCGGCAACGCGGGCCCGGGCCGGCGGCACCGGTCTCCGGCGGCACCATCTTGGCCGGCTGCGGCCCGCGCGCCACGCCCGGTCGCACGCAACGCATCCTCCCGGGCCCCGGCGGCGGCGTGACGCGGGCCAACTGTCCGACCCTCCGCCTGATGCCCGGAGGCCGGGCGTTCCGGACGGCGGCATGCACCGAACGGGAAGGGCGCGCCAGGTGGCCGCCACGGCCCGCGGCCGGTGTCATCACCCGGTCCGGCGGCACGGGCGGCGCGGCCGTCATCGCGGTGCGGCCGGGGGCCGGCGCCCGCATCTGGAGCCATCGGAAGGCGGACGACCGCAACCCGGGCCCCGATCCGCCCGTGCGGCGCGGGCCGCGCGCGGGTCAACGGGTCGGGCCAGGCCGGCGGGTCGATCCGGTGACGCGACCGGGACACGCCGCCGCTGACTGACCTCCGCCCGCGCGCCCGGACCATGCCGGGCGGAAGGGACCGGGCGGTGGCACGGCGCGGGCGTTGAGGGCGGCATCGCGTGAGCGCCGCCAGATTGCCCGCGCGGCAGCGCATGCGCGATGGAGCGGGCGCGCCGCGACCGGCCAGGCCGCGCGGCTTTCTGGATCTCACCGCCGGAAAATCCCGAGCATTTCAAACTGACCCACTGCCCGGGATTCACTTCTGCGGAGAGAGCACAGTCTCCGTGCGCGCACCCACGATTTCCGAGGGCCGCATCGAGTTCTCCGTCATGGTCGGGGCGGCATTCCGGGATCATTCCTCGGGTAACGGCAGATGACGCGTAACGAAGTGTCCCTTGATCGCTTGGGGCCACTGTCCGTAAGGAACCACACCGGTCTCGCTGACCGCATGATGCCGCGCATAGTTCACGATCGCTTCGGCCGCGGCCTTTTCCGGAATGAAGTTGCCCAGCGTGTACGAAACTTTGCCACTACCCTGGATCGCCACGTTGCAGCCCTTTCCGCATCCCATCAGACAACTAAGCCGACGCACCATAACGCCGATTTCACCATCGATCTCGGATTCAACCAGCTCCGCCAGACGCTCACCGTCCGTCAGCTCCATATCGCCGGCTTCCCAGCCATCGCGCTTGCAGGTGTCACAAACAGTGATCCAGGTCGTCATGGTTAACCCCGGTTCTGGCGGTATCCATTAAAAGGATTTGGCTTTATCGTGCGGTGAGCGATCATGGATCCAACATATGGTTTGGGTCCGCGGGATGGCAAGTGTCTCATGGATAAAGGCACCACGCTCAACCCGGGGCGTTGGCGGGGCCAGAGAATGGCAACAGTGACGCGACAGCTCGCCCTTGGATCCGCCTTGACGTAGAGATCGCGCACGAATTCGAGCCCGTAGAGCCGTTATCGTTCTGCCTGAAAGTCCACCCGTCGCCCAGAATTTCGGGATGCACAGCCGGAATACCGATCATGCCCCCAGAGCCCTTTGAGCCTACGGAAGGTCACTGCGCGATGCGCCCACGGGCAGGCCCGCGCGACGTATAGGTGATAGCGTTCGGGCTCGGTTCTGCAGCCTCCGTGCCCGAGGACGTCCGGTGTTCCGTCGGGCTTGATCCAGTCACGGAACATGGCGAACCCCTGCCTGTCGGCACAGATCAGCAGAACCCGGTACCCCCGTTCTGCGAGACCCGCGGCGACATTCGGGTGATCCCCTATCCGAATGATCAGGTCCCCACCCATGTCCATGTCAAGGAGCACGGAGGAAGAGGCCGTGTTCGGGCTGAACTGACCGGACGGGCCTGTCGTCGCTCAGGCCGGCCGCCGCGAGTGCTGGCGATCAGGCTACCGGGAATTTCTGGAATCGGCATAATCCATGTTGCGGTGAAATGGTGGCCGTCCTATTCTGGCCTGGACGAAGCCCCGTGCGGGGCCGGAAAGGAGAGCGACCGGACGCCGACCCACCCAGGGGGCGGATGGTCGCATCGTCGCTAAATTCGGCGCCGCGTCCCTTTCCGATCGCGATATCGAGAGGAAGGGACTTTATGAAACTCTCCGCCACAGCCACGATGCTCGCTGCCGGTCCAGCCTTCGGGCACACCGGACACGCCGCGGAAAGTGCCGGACACAGCCATTGGTTAGCCGTCGGCGCGATATCAGCAGCATTGGCGATAACGGTTTTCCGCTGGTTAAGGCCGTTCATCAGACGTCTCCCGAGGGACAGGTCGACGGACGATACTTCTCCGGACAGTTCATCTATATGATCAAGACAGGCGTGATGATCTGCGGCCATGGCTCGCGCAGCCAAGCCGCGGTCGACGAGTTCCGGTGTCTCGCGGAACTGCTGCCCACCCGCCTGCCCGACGGGTGGCTGACCGAGTACGGCTATCTTGAATTCGCGAACCCGGTGATCCGGGATGGACTGGACCGGCTCCGGGAAGCAGGATGTGACCGCATACTGGCAGTGCCCGGCATGCTGTTTGCCGCGATGCATGCCAAGAACGACATCCCGATGGTGCTGAGCACCTACGCCGCGAAACATGGCATCGAGATAAGATACGGACGTGAGCTTGGCGTCGACCCAAAGATGATCGCCGCCGCCGGCACCCGCATTGAGGAAACCGTGAAGCGCGCCAATTTCCAGAGCGGCCGGATACCGCTACACGAGACGTGTCTGGTCGTCATAGGTCGGGGCGCGTCCGATCCGGATGCCAACGCCAATGTAGCTAAAGTCGCCCGGATTTTATGGGAGGGGATGGGATTCGGCTGGTGCCAGGTCGGCTATTCCGGAGTTACGTTTCCTCTGGTGGCACCATGCCTGGACCATGTGGCGAGACTGGGTTACCGAAGGGTCATCGTCTTTCCGTATTTCCTGTTCACGGGCATTCTGGTCGACAGAATCTACGGCTTCACCGACCAGGTTGCCGAAAAACATCCAGAGATTCAATTCTTCAAGGCAGGTTACCTGAACGACCACCCGAAGGTGGTCGAGACCTTTGCCGAACGCGTGACCGAACAGGTTGGAGAAATCCCGCCACCCAATTGCGCCATGTGCAAATATCGCACTCAGGTACTGGGCTTCGAGGCGGAAGTGGGAACGGTGCAGGAAAGCCATCATCATCATGTCGAAGGGCAGGGTGCCAGCGCACCCGGCTCCAATGTCGCCGACTGCCAGCTCTGTGACACGTTCTGCACCGGTGAATGCAGGCTCGAAACCGATCATTACCATCTTTCCGGACATCACCACCACCATCATGCCACCTATCCCCATGCCAACCATCCGCTCGGCCCGGAAAGCGCCAGGAAAGAGGTTGTCTGACATAGCGGCCAGCCTCGACCAATTGATGCCGGGCTGGAGGCGGGACTTCCGGTCCCGATCTGCGGTATGCGCCCATACCTGAAAGATCCCGAAGCGATTTATGCCCGAAGCTTCGACATCGTTCGCAGGGAAGCCCGGCTGGAGAGGTTCGACCCGGACATGGCCCAACTCGCCACGCGCGTAATCCACGCCTGTGGAATGCCGGACATCGCCGACCGTATCGTATTCTCGTCAGGTGCCGGCAAAGCCGGGCGGGAGGCGCTGGCAGCCGGAGCCCCGATCCTCTGCGACTGCGAAATGGTTTCCGCGGGAATCTCTCCCGCAAAACTGCCTCTGAACAACGATGTGATCGTCACCCTTAACGATCGATCCGTTCACGTCCTGGCGAGACAGTTGCGCACAACCCGCTCGGCAGCAGCGGTTGAGCTATGGCGCGACAGGATCGAAGGCGCCGTTGCCGTGATTGGCAACGCCCCGACAGCACTTTTCGGCCTTCTTGAGCGCCTCGATGACGGCTGGCCAAAGCCAGCCGTCATTCTCGGTTTTCCTGTCGGTTTTGTCGGAGCCTCTGACTCAAAGACCGAACTTGCCTCAAATCCCCGCGGCTGTGAATTCGTCGCACTTCTAGGACGTCGCGGGGGATCCGCGATGGCGAGCGCGGCAGTGAACGCACTGGCGGAACACTCGCGTGGGGTCGGCAATGAGGAATAGATGGCTACATATCGTGGGGATTGGTGAAGACGGGATGCGCGGCCTCAACCCCATTGCGCGGGAAGTGGTCGAAACCGCCGAGATAATCTTCGGCGGCGACCGTCACCATAGGCTGTCCAATACCGTTGCGGCGGAACGTATCGCCTGGCCATCACCATTCGGCGCGCTGATTGACCAGCTGGTCTCATACCGTGGCAGGCGGGTGGTGGTGCTCGCGACGGGCGATCCACTTTGGTATTCCGTGGGAGCGCGAATCGGCCGTTCGATCCCACCGGAGCAGATAACATACCACCCACAGCTTTCGGCGTTCCAGCTCGCCGCCGCCAGATTGGGATGGAGTCTGGCGGATGTCGAAACCCTCACAGTGCATGGCCGCCCTGTCGAGCAGATGATTCCTTTCATCCAACCCGACCAAAGACTGCTCGTTCTGACAACCGGCGAGGAGACGCCGTCAGATATCGCCCGCCTGTTGACCGAACGCGGTTACGGAAAATCGGCGATGACCGCGCTCGCCTGTATGGGAGGTGATGACGAACAACGATTTGACGGCATCGCCTCCGAGTGGAAGCACAGGGTTCCCGCGTTCAACACACTTGCGGTGCAGTGCGAGGCAACCCCCGACGCCGCGCTTCTTCCATGTATCGCAGGCCTGTCAGACGATCAATTCGAACACGACGGCGTCATGACCAAACAGGAAATCCGGGCCATTACCCTAGCAAAACTCATGCCAATGCGCAGTGCGCTTCTTTGGGATATCGGCATCGGATGTGGCTCCGTCGCGATCGAATGGATGCGTGCGTCCCGTGAGGCGAAAGCGGTGGGAATCGAGCCCAACGCCAGGCGCCGCGCAATCGCGCTCAGGAACGCGGCCAGGCTGGGAACACCGGGGCTCCAGATCGTGGAGGGAAGAGCGCCCAAGGCGCTGAGCGGCCTCCACGCACCGGATGCAGTGTTCATAGGCGGCGGCCTGACAGCCGAGGTGTTCAATGCGGCGTGGGCGTCATTACGGCCACTCGGCCGCCTCGTCGCCAACGCGGTGACTCTGGAGACCGAAGCGCGGATACTGGAACTCCGTGAGATCCATGGTGGACAGCTCGCCAGGATCTCTGTCAGCCGCGCCTCACCGGTGGGCGGTCTCGCGGGCTGGCGACCTCTCATGCCGGTGACGCAATGGAGTTTGGTCAAAAAATGACCGGCACGCTGTTTGGCATTGGATTGGGTCCCGGTGACCCGGGCCTGATCACACGGAGGGCGGCGAAGTTAATTGGGATGGCACCCGTTGTTGCCTATCCGGCGCTTGCGGGAGAGGAAAGCCTCGCACGTGGCATCGCCGCCGACCTGATTCCGGAGGGCGTTCGCGAGATCGCGATCAATATACCAATGACCGCGACACGTACACCGGCGCAAGCCGCGTATGACGAAGGCGCAGCCGAAATCGCGAGGGCGCTTTCCGCCGGTGATGACGTGGCATGCCTTTGCGAAGGCGATCCGTTTCTTTACGGCTCTTTCATGTACCTCCACGCCCGTCTGGCCGATCGATTCAGGGTAGAGGTCGTGCCGGGAGTAACCTCTCTGACCGCCTGTGCGGCAGTGGCGGGAGTGCCGCTAGCGGCGCGGAACGGGCAACTTACCGTTCTGCCGGGAACGCTGCCCGCGGACGAACTCGCGCACCGTATGCATGACGCTGACTTCGTAGCATTTATGAAGGTGGGGAAAAATCTGCCAAAACTGCGGATATTGATGGAACAGCTCGGACTTCTGGAGCGGGCCCTCTACATCGAACGCGCGACCCTTGCCGAAGAACACGTCTGCCCGCTGTCGGACGCACCGGACACCGCACCTTATTTCTCCATGATTCTGGTCAATCGACAAAGGGATCCATGGTTATGACGCCCGCTGTCCTCGCCGTCTCCAGAACCGGCGAAGCCACTGCCCGACGGATCGCGACGGCGATCGACGCTCCGCTGCACGGGCGGGCGGATCGTGTAAGGGAGGCCGACGCGTTCTTTCCCGACGCCCTTGAGCATTGCCGCACGCTGTTTGCCTCCGGCACGCCTGTCATCGGGGTCTGCGCCAGCGGAATTCTGATCCGCGCCGTTGCGCCACTTCTTGGAGACAAACGCCGGGAGCCGGCGGTGGTTTCAGTATCCGAAGATGGAACCGTCGTCGTTCCATTGCTTGGCGGCCATCGCGGAGCCAACCGCATGGCTTGCAGGGTCGCGGACATACTGGAAGGAGTGGCGGCCGTCACAACCGCTGGCGATGTCGCATTGGGGATTTCGCTTGATGAGCCGCCGGTCGGCTGGACATTAGGCACGCCGGAACTCGCGAGAAACGCGATGGCGCGACTATTGTCAGGAAGCGGTGCCCGGATGATCGGAGAGGAGGCACATAGCGCCGGGTGGCTCAAAGCGCTGCCGGAAGCCGATCCTTCAGCCGGAGAGGATGATGTGGTGACGATCGAGGCAACGCTGTCACCCGGACGGGCGGGTGCCCTGGTATTCCATCCAAGACGCATCGCACTCGGCGTGGGCTGTTCGCGGAACTGCCCGCCGGGGGAGCTGGAAGCGCTGGCGCTGCGGGTTCTGGATGAGGCAGGGGTGGCGCCCGGCGCGCTCATGGGGCTGTTCACTCTTGACCTGAAATCCGACGAGCCGGCGGTGAACGCACTGGCCGGCAGATTGGGAACCAGACTCAGGCTGTTCACGGCAGCGGAACTGGAGGCGGAGACACCGAGGTTGGCCAATCCCTCGGGGGCCGTGTTCACCGCAGTAGGCTGCCATGGCGTTGCCGAGGCGGCGGCCCTTGCGGCGGCCGGGCCGGAAGCCGTTCTCAGACTGGCCAAAACCAAGAGTGCGAACGCCACCTGTGCGCTCGCTGCCGCACCCCGTCCGGTCACGAAGGTCGGTGGACGGTTCCGAGGTCGTCTGGCACTCGTTGGAATTGGACCCGGTGAAGCCAGCATGCGCACCCCGGAAGCGTCTCGACTGGTGGCGGAAGCGGATGAAATCGTTGGTTACGGGCTCTACATCGATCTCCTCGGTCCATTGGCAAGCGGCAAGCGGCGAAGCGACTTTCCGTTAGGTAGCGAAACGGCGCGGTGCCGTTACTCCCTGGAACGCGCGGGCGAAGGCCGATCGATAGCTCTGGTCTGCTCCGGCGATGCGGGGATCTACGCTATGGGCGCACTTATTTTCGAGCTATTGGACAGCAATCCGGATTCACTTGATCTGACGGATGCGGCACGACGCGTCGAGATCGTTGTCGCGCCGGGGATCTCCGCTTTGCAGGCCGCAGCGGCACGTGCCGGTGCACCTATCGGGAATGACTTCTGCGCGATCTCGCTTTCCGATCTCCTGACACCACGCGAGGATATACTCCGGCGCGTGAGGGCGGCGGCGGAGGGGGATTTCGTGGTGGCGTTCTACAACCCTGTCTCCAAGCGCAGGCGCGACCTGCTCGCTTTGGCGCGCGACATTCTCCTGAGACACCGTCCTAGGGAATGTCCGGTGATGCTGGCCTCCAACGTGGGACGGCCGGGCGAATCGCTGAGATACCGGCAGCTTGCCGAACTCGACGAAAACGGCGTTGACATGCTCACACTTGTTATCGTCGGCTCCTCGCAAACCCGGCTTCTCGGGACAGGTGACGGGGTGCGTCTCTACACCCCACGCGGTTACGCGCGACGGATCGGGGAACTGTCCAATGCGATTTAGCGCCCCGCAGGCGAACGCCGCCGCAACGAAACTCCAGCTGGTTAACGTGCGGCCTACGGGACCCTCAGCCACTCGGTCGACGGCCAGCTCCAGTGGGAAGATCACTTACAGCGTTTCCTCCCAACCGTCACGCATGGGCGGTCGCGAACGGCTTAGGTCGTCCCACAGATGCCGGGGGTCGGGGACTGTTGACGCGGGGATTGCGCGACAATGACCGTTCATTTCATTGGAGCGGGACCGGGCGATCCGGAGCTACTGACGCTGAAGGCTGCGCGGATGATCTCGGCCTGCCCTGTCTGCCTGTTCGCCGGATCTCTGGTGCCGGTGGAGGTGGTGGCTCGGGCTCCTGAGGGAGCGCGCATTCTTGACACAGCGAGCATGACGCTGGACCAGACGCACTCGGAAATTCTATCTGCGCACCGGCGTGGCGAGGACGTGGCCCGAGTGCATTCGGGTGATCCGGCACTCTATGGGGCGATCGCCGAGCAGATCAGGCTTCTGAACGCGGACGGCGTTCCATACCGGATCATCCCGGGTGTCAGCGCCCATGCCGCTGCCGCGGCAGCGCTTGGACAGGAACTTACCGTTCCGGAGGTTGCGCAGTCGATCGTGCTGACGCGCGTGTCGATGAAATCAACCGCGATGCCACCCGGTGAGACATTGGAGAATTTCGCCAGGACCGGCGCGACTCTCGTGATCCATCTTGGAATACGTGCACTTCGGGACATTGTGCGCAGACTCTCACCGCATTACGGCTCTGGGTGTCCGGTTGTCGTCGCTCACCGGGTTGGCTGGCCGGACGAAAAACTTATCAGGGGGATCTTACAGGACATTCACGCGCGCGTCCGGGCGGAAAAAATTACCCGCACCGCGCTGATACTTGTAGGTCCCGCTCTCGATCCCGTGGATGGATTCAGGGACAGTGCGCTCTATGACCCCTCGATACCTCATGTCCTGCGCCCCAGACCCTGACGCCACTGGCGTCCTCGACCCGGTAGACAACCCGGGGAATAAGCCAGACACTCAGGTCATGCACCGACGCAGAATCAATAGGGAGAACCATCGTGAAAACGCGCGCCGCCATTGCATGGGGACCAAACCAACCCCTCGAAAT
The DNA here is from genome assembly GCA_965221405.1 of Paracoccaceae bacterium. GTDB lineage: Bacteria > Pseudomonadota > Alphaproteobacteria > Rhodobacterales > Rhodobacteraceae > JAPOUP01. The sequence continues at coordinate 1,388,436 of CBDCSE010000002.1, forward strand.
AGAAGAGATCGACATCGAGGGGCCCAAAGAGGGTGAGGTTCTGGTCCGCATCGTGACGACCAGCCTGTGTCACACCGACGTCTTCACCCTCTCGGGCGAAGACCCGGAGGGTCTCTTCCCATGCATCCTTGGCCACGAAGGCTGCGGTGTCGTGGAAGAGGTGGGCAAAGGTGTGACCTCGGTGGTGCCGGGCGATCACGTGATTCCGCTCTATGTGCCCGAAGACCCGGACTGCCCCTACATCAAGTCGGGGAAAACAAACCTCTGCCAGACCATCCGCAAAACCCAAGGTGCTGGTGTGATGCCGGACGGGACATCGCGCTTTTCCTATAAGGGCAAGCAGATACTGCACTACATGGGCACCAGTACCTTCAGCGAATACACTGTCCTGCCTGAGATTTCCGTGGCCAGGATCTCCAAAGACGCACCACTGTCAAAAGCCTCCGTAATGGGCTGCGCGGTGCCCACCGGAATTGGCGCTGTGCGCAATACCGCCAAGGTCGAGGAAGGCGCGACTGTCGCCGTTTTTGGCTTGGGCGCCGTGGGCATGGCCGTCATTCAGGGCGCGGTGCTGAAGGGCGCATCACGGATCATCGGCATCGACATCAATCCCAGCAAGTTCCCGTTGGCCATGTCGCTGGGTGCCATGGAGTGCGTGAACCCCAAGGATCACTCCGCACCGATCCACGAAGTGCTGATCGAGATGACCAACGGCGGTCTGGACTACACCTTTGAGGCTGTTGGCAACGTGGAGCTAATGCGCTCCGCACTGGAGGCCTGCCACAAAGGCTGGGGAGAGTGCACCGTCATTGGTGTGGCGGGTGCGGGCCAGGAAATCGCGACACGGCCCTTCCAGCTTGTCACGGGACGGGTCTGGCGCGGCACAGCTTTTGGTGGCGTTTTAGGCCGCAGCGAATTGCCCGGTATGGTGAATGAATGGCTCCGCGGCGACTTCAGTGTCGACCCTTACATCACCCACCACATGAACCATGATCAGATCAACACGGCCTTTGACCTTCTGAAGGCCGGACAGTCGATCCGATCGGTTATCCACTTCCAGCCGAGCCAGACGATGACGGTGAACTCACTACCGGGGCAAATCGTACCGATGTAGGCAAGGCCCCGCCGAAGGCGTCAGTGGCTCGACATTCGAGACGAGAAAGGCCGTCCTGCTGCAAAAATGCTGGGTGGCCCATCTCTTCTGCGGATCTGCCGGTTAAACCGATCCCAACCGATAGGCGATCAAACTCTCATGCATCGTCGACCGGGGGCGACCATGTGAGCGACGAGTGGTGAAGGGAGATCAAAACTCTCCCGTCGGGCTTGTGATACACGAATGTATAGTCCGCCCGGGTCGCATTGCCGTCGGCATCGACGAAGGTGTAATGCCCCATATCCCTGTAGCCCAAGCCACCCGCCTGAAGAATCGGCCCCACCGCACTCTGGAACTCAACCGTTTTCCATCCGTTTTTCAGAAAGCCTTTGTCCTGGGGGTAGTCAGGGTTGCCGCCCAAGAAGTACGCACGCGCTCCCTCACGGTCCAGCCGAATGGCATCGGCCAAGGTGGGTTTGAATAAAACTGGCTCGTCAGGGTCGCCGAAATCATATAGCCCGAGCAACTGCTCGGCATCCTGTTCAGTGACATACTTGGCCCAAGCGCACTGCGCAGCGACGACCTCTTCCTTGGTCATGGGTTCAAAGTTGCGCTCAGACATTACCCGCTCTCCTTACGCCGGTTTACGGTCGTTTCTTTATCAGGCCACGCCTTCGACCTGCGCCGCCGCTCCATCAGCGCTACGCCCAAAAGGTCTGTGAGCCCCGCCTGCAAGGTCCGGACGGCTGTCTTCCGCAGCGACTGCCCGCAGCCAAGGTGGATCTGCAGGACCTGAAGAAGGCTCTCGGGATCCCTGCCCATTCGCAGTTCCTTGAGCACTCCGGGCGAAACCGCCAGCGCATCTCATTGCCCGGGAAGGGAACCCAGGAGCAACGTCCGAACCCCGTCCATGTCCTGCCTCCCGAATCCCGGTTCGGAACAAGCCTTAGACAGTTTCCTGAATGATGGCAAACAGGTTGGCGCTTATACCTGTCCCCCAAGGATTTGGCGTACCGGGTTCGGCAACGGGTTCCGCTTCCAGACCGCAAATCTCCATAGGGTCCATACCTGCATCCATTGGGATACTATCCGAGATACCTGTTTCATCAAATGATGTCAGGTGTTTGACGGCTCTCTGGCGGATACCGGCGACACTAAGCGGAGCGCGGGCGATCTACTGGCTCTGATTGACCTGCTCGATATAGGTGCGCAGTTCGTCTGACTCACGGCGCAGGTGCCGAAGCGAATCCATTGCCGCGCGCGTTTCTGCCTGCGCCTCGTTCAGTTTGCCGCGCAGCTCCGCCTCGCGGCTGGCCAGATCCTTCACCGCCTGATCCCTCGCCTCCTCCGCCTCCTGCAACGCCTTGGCCATCCAGTCAATCTCTCCAATCTCGGATCCCTCGACCCTGATGAACCTTCGAACGAACCCGCGCGCGAACCAACCAAGGACAATCGCCAGAAAAATAACGACTGCCGTGACTGCGATAAATTCAGTTCTGTTCATCGTCTGTCCCACCGTCCACGGCGGCCTCTCCGTCAGTTATGAGCGTGAATTCGATCCGCCTGTTCTCCTCCCGCCCCTCCCTGGTACCGTTATCGGCTATCGGGCGCGTTTCGCCGTAGCCCACCGGGATCAGGTTTCCAGTCAGCACCCGCCGCATCTGAAGCGCATTCAATACCGACTCAGCCCGCCACTGGCTTAGCCGCAGGTTCATCTCCTCGCGGCCCTGGCTGTCCGTATGGCCAGCAATCTCCATCCTGATCTCAGAGCAGCTTTCCATGACGTCCGCGATTCGGTCGATCACCGGAAAGCTGCCTTGACCGATTTCTGCGGAGCCGGGCTCAAAACTGATCTGATGGCTATCCAGGATAGCGCCGATGCCCGCCACGCACTCCTTGGGAGACGGAACAGCTGGCCCGGTATCCTCGGGCTCTACATAGTTGACTTCAATGGCGAACATCGCGGCAGCGCCAAGCGCAGCAGACAGAATCCGGGAGATTTCATCGCTGGCGTCCGGATCGTGGGAAATACCACGGATATCGACGAATTTCGGCTGCACCACAAGTGTTCCGTCCACCAGCAGCGAAAGCGACTCAAGTCCGGCGAAAACCCTCGTTGTCCAACCGTGCGGCATGCCCTGATCAAGCCGCAGCGTCGCCCGCACGTCGACGCCGGGGAAAAGCGCCCGCGCAAAGCCTTCGATCGCATCGCGAAGATTGCCATCGGCTATCCTACCGCGCAGAAGCAGCGTCCCTTCCGGACTGACCGTCGCGAAAAACTCCGGCGACATGCCAGACTCCCTTTCTCCGAAGCCCGCGAACGCATTCGGATCCGATTTGACCGCCGTCAGCGAGAAAACGTCGGGCAGCGCCGCATCCAACTCTCCAACCACTTGCTCGAACAGCGCCTGTTCGATGTTCGCAGGAGCGACAAGGGAAACCTGGATGTCCGAGAATGTGACCGATCCGGCTCCAAAACGCGCGATGGCCGCGATCCCGGCGACAACGGCATCCGTCCATTCCGGGCTAGGCGCACCAAAACCGATCCGGCAGGGTGCCTTACCCTTCAGCCCGGCCTTGACGGCGGCTGAAATGATCCGCTTACTGCCGCTCTCGTCCCGGGCGGAACACGCGTCAAACCTGGCTCCGTTTTCATCGACCAGAAAACGCAGGGTAAACGGAGCGATCACGGGGCGCGGCGCGGAAATGTCCAGGACCAGATCCACTCCGTCCGGCACATCTCGCCCCAATCCGGCCTCAAACTCGCTTTTGCCGCCAACGCTCTCGGCAATCGCCCTGATTTCCACCCGTCCGGCTTGGACAGCGATTCTGGACCACTCCAGCAGTTCAAGGGCCCTGATGGAAAATCCGAACGCGTCTGTCCAGCCTTGCGGCACCGGATGATCGCCGCTGGTGAGCAGATCCCGCACCGCCCCGCCATCGGTGAGCCGAGCGAGAGCCGCAGCCATTTCATTACGGTCAAGCGAAGCAGGTACAGCGCCGATAACCAGGACTTCCCCGTCGCGGCGCAGAAACTCGGCGAAATAATTTTGTGGAGCGATATCCTTTGCCGACTCGACATCCATCTCATCGACTACCAGAGCGGAGGTCACCGCCATACCGGCGAGACGCAGCGCACGGTGCCTTGTGGCCTCATCCGGCGCGGTACCCGACAGAATGACCTGCAATCCGTCGACGTTTACGCCAGTCCAGTCAATGCCATTGGATTCAAGAGCCTGGCGCACATCGGCCCTGGCAAGCCTCTCGACCTGCCCCACGGCCACCAGGGCCGTGACGACGGAGAACAGCGCCATACAGGAAACCACGGCGGCGATACTGAAATGAGAACGCATATCTGGACACGTCAAGCGAAGACAGCGGAATGATATGGCCCAACAGCCGGTTCCGCAATCATACAAGAAAAGCGGCGGCGAGAAACAGCGTGACGATCAAACCTGAATCGCGGTTTGACCGAAACAGCCGTAGGCATCCGGCGGGATCATCCACGTCAAGGCGTCCCATCTGCCACGCGAGATGCCCACCGAACGCCAGCGGCCCGCAGAGAGCGACGGCGATGGAAATGCCAGTGGAGGTCCCGATCATGGCGAACAGGAGGGCGATGACCATGAGTCCCATTGCAAGTAACTGGAAAACGATCAGAAACGGACGCGTTCTCTCGTCGAAGAGTCTGGCGGTGGACTTAATTCCCACCAGTGCGTCATCCTCCTTGTCCTGATGCGCGTAGATCGTATCGTAAAACAGTGTCCATGCGATTCCGGCAAGATAGAGCAGGACGGGAGGCCAGGCCAGAGCATCGGTGACGGCAACCCACGCCAGAAGCGCACCCCAGTTGAACGCCAGGCCAAGGAATACCTGCGGCCACCATGTGAACCGCTTGGCGAACGGATACGCAGCCACAAGCACAAGCGAACCTATGCCAAGCGGGATAGCGAAGCCACCGAACGAGACCAGAACGGCGAACGCGGCAACGGCCTGTAACGCCATCCACGACAAGGCGCCGTGGACCGATATCCGTCCTGAGGGAATCGGCCTTGATGCCGTTCGTGAGACCTGCCTGTCGAAATCGCTGTCCGTTATGTCATTCCATGTACATCCCGCGCCCCTCATCAATACGGCACCGATTCCACAGCCCAGGATTACCCAGGCCTCAGCCCAACCAAACCGTCCCTGATGCAGACAGGCAAGCAACGCACCCCACCAGCACGGCAACAGCAGCAGCCATGTGCCGATCGGTCGATCGACGCGGGAAAGCCTCAGGTAAGGCCGTGACCAAGCGGGCGCACGGCGATCCACCCAATTGCCGTCCACGGCATCGTTGACCCTTCCGTCCGCTTCTGGAGTATTTTCCATCGTTCCGATAATTTTCCCGACCATGGTGGTATCCAAAGTCAGGCTTTATGTAGAACATCCGCTTGCGTCAGGACAATCCTGCCCGCTCACACGTGATCACATCCATTATCTGTTCGAAGTCATGAGGTTTGGCCAAGGCGGCGAACTCTCTGTTTTCAATGGCCGTGACGGTGAGTTCGCGGCGGTCGCCGATAGGACAGGCCGGCATTCGGGAATACTGTCGATCCGAAAGCGGACACGCCCGTTACTGCGGCCGCCTGACCTCTGGCTACTCTTCGCTCCGATCAAGTCCGCGCGAACGGATTTCATAGTCGAAAAGGCCGCCGAGATGGGTGCCGACAGAATTCTGCCGGTGCGAACCCGTTTCACCAATTCCGGGCGCATTCGGCAAAGCCGGCTGCAGCGACATGTGATTGAGGCGGTTGAGCAGTGCGGTGGCACGTTCGTGCCGGAGGTCTGCCAGTTACGGTCTCTGGACACCGTCCTCGCGGACTGGGAAGAGGACCGTCAGCTTCTGTTCTGCGACGAGGCGCTCTGCGGCGAATCCGGTGATTTCAGTTCCGGCAAGGACGGCAAGTGGGCGATCCTTATCGGGCCGGAGGGCGGTTTCAGCGATGATGAACGCGGGCGACTGACGGATCTGCCATTCGTCCACCGGGTCAGTCTGGGTCCCCGCGTGCTACGCGCCGATACGGCAGCGGTCGCGGCGATGGCCGTTTGGCAAAGGGTCTTCGGCGACTGGTGTTGACCTGGGGGCGGCCTAACGCTCATCAACGGTGACCGGTGTGTGTGAAAGGCACCGTTATCGGTTAAGGCGCATCGCCCCTGTCAGCGCGGCGGGGAACGGAAAGCCGCCATGGCCCGGACGGCCCGCCGTGCGCGTGACGGGGCCCTGGCGCGTGACGGGGCCCTGGCGCGGGAAGGTTCCGGGAAACGCGCGGCCGGGATTTCCCCTTGAAAGCTCGCGGGATGTCCGGTATGGGCTCTCCCGCAGACAGAATTATGGAGCCGCGCAGGATGCCCGTTCCTGAACCGGAGAGCCCGTCCGGACCCGATGCCATCGCCCGGCCGCCGTGCGCCGCCACCGTCCCCCAGTCCCGACCGTCATGGAAAAACGCATGAGCACTAAAGGAATCCACCCCCCCCCCCCCCCCGACTTAGGGGACTGATCGCCGCCATCGCGTTGGCCCTGGGCCTCGCCGTCCTGCCCGCGCCGTCCGTGCGGGCGCAGTGCACAACGACCTCAGCGGACGGTGTCAACACCCGCACCTGCACCGGCACGGTCACCGGCCAGCAACAGGTCCGGGGTGGCAACGCTGAAGAAAAGCTGGTCCTCGAGTCGGGGTCCATCACCAACGACAGTGGTAACGGAATCCTGGGCCGCGATGACAGCGGCGCCGGGAAGGTCACCGTCGAGATCCAGGGCGGCACCCTCGATGCCTCCGGCAACGGCATCAACTTCGATATGGGGCGCAGCAGTTCCCATCCGAACGGCCGCTCCAATGTTGTGATCTCGGGTGGCACCATCAAGGCCGGCGAAACGGGCGTCAACATCAACCACCGTGCCGCCAGCACCAGTGGCAGCATCACCTTCGACATGCGCGGCGGCATGATCGGCACGGCCACCGACCGGGTCGGCACCACCGGCCTCTCGGCGGGCATCCAGGCGACGACCAACGCCCAGACCATCGACATCGACATGACGGACGGTAGCGTCTACGCCACCCACCGCGGCATGAGCCTGTCACACGCCGGAACCGGCGCCATCGACGTCGACATCGGGTCCGGCGCCACCATCGACACCCTGGGCCAACCGGCGTCACGCAATGGACGCCTCGACACCCGACAGCCCGGTCTCTGGATCTCACGTACCGGCAGCGACAGCATTGATGTGGACAACGCCGGCACGGTCCTTTCCAAAGGCTTTGACGGCATCTTCGTCCTGAACGGGAACGGGGTCGACGGCGCCGTCACCATCAACCATACGGGTACCATCCGGGCCGGGAACAACGGCATCTACGTCCGGCAGGGCAGCGGCGGCGACGGGCGGGGCAGCCCGGGCACCGGCGGCGACGGCGCCGTCACCATCACGTCCGGCGGGGACATCACCGCGGGCACCACGGGCATCAACCTCGACCTCACCCGCGGCAATTCGGCGAACACCGCCGACACGTCCGTCACCCTCACCGGCGGCACCGTCCGGGCCGCGTCCACCGGCGTTGCGGTCAACAGCCACACCCTGGGCGGCCTGACCTTCGACATGCGCCGCGGCGCCATCGGCACGCCCACCAACCGGGTCATGACCGGCGTGGCCCTCTCCCTCCGCAATTTGGCCCACGCCCGGGACCTCGACGCCACCCTCACCGGCGGCGCCATCCACGCCAACTGGCGCGGCCTGCAGCTGAGCCGTGCCGGCAGCGGCATCATCGACCTTGACGTCGGCGCCGGCACCGCCATCACCACCGGGCAGGCCACCGCCCTCTTCGACGAGACCCGGACGGTCTTCGGCGCCGGCGTCTACGCCTCCCACAGCGGCAGCGGCGCCCTCACCATCGACCACGCCGGCACGATCACGCCCGCCGGCAACGGCATCCAGGCGCTCCACTCCGGCCCCGGCGCCCTCACCGTCACCAACACGGGCACGATCGGCGATAAGGACAGCCCGGACGGGCACATCGGGATCTTCGCCCGCCACGTCGGGGTCGGCACCCTCACGGTCAACCACCGCGCCGGCGCCATCACCACCGCCCGCGAGCCGGGCATCTATGTCCGGCACGATGGCCCGGGATTCTCCGGCCGCGACTCCGTCACCCTCAACATCGGGAGCGACGTAACCACGACCGCCCCGGGCCACGCCGCCGTCGTGGCCTACAGGAATGCACCGGAGGCCAACGCCAGCGTCCGCATCCGGCAGACCGACGGGACGCTCACGGGGTTCGGCGGGATCACCGTCACGGACTCCCGCTTCAGCGGCTCGGCCTACGCGGGACCCGTTCCCTCGGACTTCCCGCTCCCCCGTGCCTACCCCCAGTCGGACGAGCCCGTGGTGCGTGTCTCGATCGACGGCGGGAGGATCGTCGCGCGGGGGCACCGGGCGCCGGGCGACGACATGCTGCCCGAGGCGGACCAGGTGGCGCGCGCCCTGGTCGGGACCACGGGGGGGGTGCCCCGGGGCATCACCGTGTCCGGCGGCGCCACCATACGGGTGGCGCGGTTCATCGCGGAGGGCGATGGCAAACTGGCCCTGAGCCCCGGGGAAAGGGCAGTCCTGGAGGCGGTGTACGGCACCGGGGATCTCGGGACAGCCCTCGACAACCTGCCGGATTCCTATGGCGGTGACTACAAGAACACCGTCCGCTGGTATGCGGAGGCCTACAACGATGCCAACCTCCTGGTGGATTTCGACGGTCACATCACCTCCGAGGGGGACGGCATCCGGGTCATCCGCCGGCATAATGTCAACGACAAGAACGGCGAAGCGCACGTGATTATCAATGAATATGACGGCATGGTCGGCGGCAAGGTCACCGCCCGTCGCCATGGCGTCCGCATGATCGGCGCCGGCAAGGACGGCGACGGCCTGCGCCGCCAGAAGGTCGAGGTCTACGGACATCTGGAAAGCACCGGGCCCGACGGCGCCGCCATCGCCCTGCGGGGCGGAGGGCGCGTGGTGATCGGGGGCAGCGCCAGGGTGACAGCCAGGTCCGGCAAAATCATCGAGGTGGACGAACCGGATACGGGCAGCGCCGAGCAGGCCTGTACGGCGCGCCCCTGTGACCGCGACGCCAACCTGGTCGATGGCGCCAACCTGCTCGTTCAGATCCATCTGAAACGTGACGAGGCGGTCATGGCTGCGCTCGACCGCTTCTACGGCAATGGGGGCGGGACGCCCGGGCTGATCGTCAACTGCGGCGGCCAAACCCGCGCCGTCGTGCATGACCCCTTCTCATCCGATGGTGATGACAGGCTGGTGCCCGTCCGCATGACGACGCGGAACAATGGCGGCATGTGCGTGACGCCGACTGACCCCGGCCGGAATTCGACTTCCGGTGGCGGCGGCGGCTCGGACGGAGGCGGCACCACGCCCGCGCCGGCGCCGGGCCCCACGCCCGCGCCCGGCCCCACGCCCCCGGCCGGCCCCTTCGCCGGCGACACGGACGCACCCACCTGGCTGACGCTGGCGGACGCGCCCCCGCCCGGTCCCGAGGGCCGCATGGTCTCGGGCGCCCACGGCGTGTGGATGGACTGCGGCGGCGGCGCCTGCGCCCTGCGCACCATGCTGGAGCCGCGCGCCCGGGTGTTCGAGGCGCTGCCCTCCGTCCTGCTCGACATGGTCGGCGGCGGTTCCGGCTTCCTGTCCCCGGCGCTGGAATCAACGCCGTCCGCGCCGTCCCTCCCTTATGGCGTGGCCGGCTCCCCTCACGCCATCCGTGCCGGGGACACCGGCGCGTGGGCCTCCGTGGCCGCGTCGTCGGTGGCCCGGACCTCCGGGAACTCCACGTCCGGCACGTCCCACCGCCTCGACCGCCGGGGCCTGACCCTCGGCCATGACGCCGAGACCCGCGATGGCGGGACGCTGGGCCTTTCCGTCAACCGGATGTCGGGTGACGCGGACATCGGCGATGCCGGGGAAATCGGCGTCACCGCGACCGCCGTCGGCGTCACCCACCGGTGGGACCTGGCGCCCCTCACGGTCACCGCGACCGCCTCCGTCTCCTCGCTGTCCGCCGGCCTCACGTCGTCGCTCCGCGGGCATCTCGCCTCCGGGGTGTCCGGCTCCGGCCTCTCCGCCGGAATCGGGGTCTCCCGGGCGGTCGCCCTCCCCGACGCCGCCCTGGCGGTCGGGGCCGGGCTGGCCCACGCCCGGGTGCGGGCCGACGGGTTCACCGCATCCGTGCGCGGCCCCAACGGGACCACGCCCGTGCGGGTCACCGGCGTCGCGGCACGGGAGACCGCGCTGCGCCTTCGGGCCGGCTGGCGGCGGACGTCCGCGTCCGGCGGGCCGTTCCTGGGCGGCGGGCTGGACGTCCCGCTGGACGGTGGGGCGGAGGCGCGCGCCGGCGGCACGCTCCTGTCGTCGGAACGGCGGGCCGGGCTCCACCTCCACGGCGGGCTGGCGTCCATCCGCCCCGGGGGCGGGACCGCGGTCCTGTCGCTGGGCTACGCCGGCGACGCCGGCGGCGGGGCCGTCCGCGCCGGCCTCACCCTCGGCTTCTGATCATGCGCACTGAAGGGGACGCTCCCATGCCAGCACGCCCGACGATCCGGCTGACCCTCCCGGCGGCCCTCGCCGCCCTGCTCCTTCTGGCCGCCTGCGGCGGCGGAGCGCCGTCCCCCACCGGAGACGGCGACCCGAAGCCGGAGGAGGCCCTGCCACTCTTCGGGCCCGACGCGCTCGTGCGCATCCGGACGCTCACGGAATCGAGGGGCCCGGGCGAGGACGCGGACGGGAACGACAGGCGCCGCCGTGCGCAGGAGCCGCGCACGGGCTGGAAGGGACGGTTCACCACCGGACCGGAGGCGGTCGCCGACGCCCCTGAGGAGGCCGCCGTCGCGTTCAGCGCCACGTACCGGGAGGCGTCGCTGCGGCATCCCGTCCTCTCCCGGAACGGGATCACCGTCCACGGGGCCCGGGCGCCGGGGACGGAGGGGCAGCGGTTCATCGGCGCGACGATGGACCACGCCGGCTTCGCGGTGTTCGCCGGGACGGACCCCGGCGGCGGGATCTACGTGCGCACCGACCTTGATCCGGCGCCGGGCGGGCCCGCGGAGTCCGCGACCTGGACGGGCGTCATGCTCGGGGCGGACCGCGCGGGCCGCGACCTCCTCATGGGGGACGCCGAGATCGAATATGACTTCGCGGACCGGGAGGTCGACGTTCGCCTCACGCGCATCGTGAACCTCGACGCGGAGAAGGCGCATTCGACTCCCATGGTGAAGTTCACGGACATCGCGGCCGGCGCGGACGGACGCTGGGAGGACCGGGACGGCCGGCGCTACGTCGAGGTGGGTCTCGCCGGCCCCGGTCACGCGGAGGCCGCCGGGCTGTTCCGGACCCCGGATATGACCGGGGCCTTCGGCGCCAAGCGGACGCCCTGACGCCGGGCGGCGCACCGGACGGAAAACGGCGGCGGATGCAGGCCCGACGTGCGGCACCAAAACCGGGCGAGAGGCCGGGATCCGTCGCCGGGCGGGAGCGCCGCAGGTTCGTCACCGGCCTCGAAGATGGAGCGGCACAGCCACCGCGGCGTCGGCTGTCCGCCCTCCGACCGCAACGTGCGGGTACGGGCCTTCGCGAGCAGGGCGGTGCGGTATCTTCCGGGCACAGCCGAACGGGCACGACCTAACGGAAATCCAAACGCATTCATTTAAGCCACACCGTCCTCTCCAAATGAGGCGTTCGGGATTGGACGCTGAAGAGGCTTTTCGGCACGTGTTGGCTCAATCACGACCGGGCTGTTCGCGGGAACCCGGTGCCCATCATCCGCCAAAGACGTTGACATCGCCCGAAGGGACGCCCAGTTCCATTACGAAACCGTTTCTGGATGTAAGGTTGCGCTCCAATGTCAATTCCGCAGGCGGGCGGCACCCCGGTCGAATCATGCAGGCAGCTCGTCACCTACATCGCTGACGGCTGCAAACCGCCTGACGAGTGGCGCATAGGCACCGAGCACGAGAAATTCGGCTATTGCGCCAAAACACACCTCCCCCTGCCTTATGACGGCCCCTGCTCCATTCGCGCGGTTCTTGAAGGCCTCCGTCACCGCTTCGGATGGTCACCGCTATACGAGGGGAAAAACATCATTGGTCTGACGAAGAACCACGCCAACGTCAGTCTGGAACCGGGCGGGCAACTCGAACTGTCCGGTGCCCCTTTGGAAACGATCCACCAGACCTGCGACGAGGTGAACGTGCATCTGCGGGAAGTCCGGGAAGTCGCCAATCAGATCGGCGCACGTTTTATCGGACTCGGAGCGGCCCCTGAATGGTCCCATGACCAGATGCCATTGATGCCAAAGGGCAGATACAGGCTGATGACCAAATACATGGGCCATGTCGGGACACATGGCACACAGATGATGTACAGAACCTGCACGGTGCAGGTGAATCTCGACTTTTCGTCCGAAGCGGATATGGTGAAAAAGCTACGCGTGGCGCTGTCCCTGCAGCCCGTTGCCACCGCCCTGTTCGCGAATTCACCTTTCTTCGAAGGCAAACCGACCGGGTACAGAAGCTGGCGTAGCCGGATTTGGCATGATCTTGACGCTGACCGTACTGGCATTCCCGACTTTGTGTTCGAGGACGGGTTCGGCTTCGAGAGATGGGTGCGCTACGCGCTCGACGTACCGATGTATTTCGTGTTCCGCGACGGGCGGTATATCAATGCCCTTGGCCAGTCTTTCAGGCAATTCCTGAACGGCACGTTACCGGCATTGCCGGGAGAGATACCGACACTCGCGGACTGGGCCGACCATCTGACCACATTGTTCCCCGAGGCGCGCGTCAAGAGATTCATCGAAATGAGGGGGGCCGACGGGGGGCCGTGGCGACGGCTCTGCGCATTGCCGGCCTTCTGGGTGGGTCTGATCTATGACCGGACTTCCCTCGACGCCGCATGGGATCTTGTGAAGCACTGGGATCAGGAAACGCGCGAAGCGCTGCGCACTGCGGCGTCAGCTGATGGAGTGCAGGCACAGGTCGGGGATCTGAAAATGGGTGAGCTCGCGGCCGAGGTGGTCGCGATTTCCAAAGCTGGGCTCCGATCACGCGCCCGATCGGGCCTGGGTGGAATGGTTCCCGACGAACGCCACTTTCTTCACGCGCTTGAGGAAAGTCTGGATTTGGGTAAGGCACCAGCCGATGAACTTCTCGATCTCTACAACGGCGAATGGCAGGGAGACATAAGCCGGATTTACGAGAGGTTCAGCTATTGACGGACTACTGGCCCCGATCACACAAATGTAAGGCGCACATTTGAATGGTGCAGAGGCGGTGCGGTTCCATTTCCGCACCAATTGCCCGCCGTGCCGGTTCGAGATACGCACGGGGCCGACCTGACCCGTGACCGAACGACCGTTTCCCTGCCCGGCTTATATGGACGCTTATCGACTGAGAGAAAGAATGCCGGTCGAATGACCATCCACTTTGAACCCACGCCCGTGCGCGCCAGTGTGGCGGCTAACTTCCGATTCCAGGTTCCGTTCCATTCCATATCCGCCGGATATTGGCCGAGTGCCTGACAACTACCAGCGCGGCCATCACGGCAACGATCACCGCAAGGTGCCAATGATCGAGAACGAACACGCAGACGGGAGCCGACGCCACCGCGACAAGTGCCGACAGTGAGCTGATACGGGAGATCCGCGCGACCACAAGCCATACCGCGCAGGCCACGGCGCCGCTCGCAAAGCTCAGCGCCAGCAAGGCGCCAAGGAAGGTCGCGACGCCTTTTCCTCCCCTGAAGCCGAGAAACACCGGAAACAGATGTCCGATCAACGCGGACAACCCGGCCAGACCCGCCACGCGCTCTCCCGCGAACCAGTGTACGGCCATCACCGCAACCGCACCTTTGCCCGCATCGCCCAAAAGAGTCAGCAGCGCCGCCAGCCGGTTACCGGAACGCAGTACGTTCGTCGCACCGATATTGCCCGATCCAACCTTCCTGAGATCACCCAGACCGAATAGCCGCGCCACAACGGGCCCGAACGGTACCGAGCCGAGCAGATAGGCCAGAATCACACCCGCGAACATGTGCATCGGCTCCATGCCGTCCCTCCCCGCCATAACCTGTCCTGCACCCCGAACCACGCAACGAACGGGCCCGGTTTCCAGGCATACCGGCACCGGTTACCGCCGCCCGTCCCGAACGCCTCGGGCCCCATCATCCTCGCGCATAGACCTCTTTACCGCCAACCCAGGTCCTTAGAACGCGACCCTGCATACGGGAACCGTCATATGGCGTGTTTCTGGACTTGGATCTAAGTGTAGACCTGTCGAGCACGAACGGAACATCCGGATCGAACAGCACCAGATCCGCCGGTGCGCCAACGGCAAGGCGCCCGGCGGGCAGTCCGAGCCTAAGTGCGGGATTCAGGGCGAGCGCACGGAACAGCTGGGGCAAATCCATGTCGCCACCATGATACAGGCGGAGCGCGGCGGGAAGCAGGGTCTCCAGACCGACCGCGCCGCTCGCCGCCGCCTCGTACGGACGCCGTTTCGACTCTTCGTCCTGCGGAGTGTGCATTGAACAGATGATGCCGACAAGTCCGCTCGCCGCCGCCTCGACCATTGACCTGCGATCCCGCTCCGATCTCAGCGGCGGCTTAAGCTTGAAAAACGTCCGGTAGTCACCAACGTCCAGTTCATTGAGCGTAAGATGGTGAACGTTTACACCGGCGCTGACATCAAGTCCCGCGGCTATCGCACGATCAAGAGCCGGTAGAGCCGCTGCGGTCGACAGGTTGTCCGCATGATAGCGCGCACCGGTCATTTCTACGAGCGCCAGATCCCGTTCGAGCCCGATTCGCTCGGCGATGGGTGAGACGGAAGGAAGTCCGCGAAGCGAAGCGAATCCGCCTGACGTCGCTGCAGCCCCCGAACTGAGACCGGGCTCCTGTGGATGCGCGATCACGAGCGCGCCCAGAGAACTGGCGTAGGTGAGACAGCGCGAAAATACCTTCGCGTCCGTGACAACCGAGTCGCTGTCCGTGAACGCAACGGCTCCCGCGTCTTTCAGAAACCCGATCTCCACCATCTCCAGCCCACGGCGGCTCTTGGTCAGGGCAGCCATAGGCTGTACGTTGACCGAAGTGTCCTGGGCGGCGCGCCGGGCGACGAACTCCAGCTGCTCGGGGCTGTCGATGACCGGGGTTGTATCGGGGCGCGTGACCATCGTCGTCACCCCACCCGCCGCGGCCGCGCGCCCCGCCGTGCGAAAACTCTCCTTGTGCCGCTCTCCAGGCTCGCAGACCTTTACACCCAGATCGACGATCCCCGGCGCAAGCACCATGCCACGGCAATCGATCGCCTCCCCGCACACCGACTCCCCGTCATTCGTGAAAATACCCGTGATCTTTCCGTCCGCGATCTCCACGGACCCGGAAATCACGGTTCCCGCCTCGGGATCGACAAGCCGGGCATTCGACAGCAGCAGGGTCTCCGCCCGGTCTACCGTCTGGACCTCCTTACGCGGCAACAACTGTTGGCCTCACATGAACCACCGCCGCGCAGAGGCGGAAACGGCCCCCCCCTTTGAGATGTCATGTTCACGCTCCGAAGCCCGCATATCAATCATGCCGCGGATCCCGAAAGTGGGGTTTCCAGATTGCGTGCCAGTAAATCCATGGCTGCCATACGCACAGCGACTCCCATCTCCACCTGCTCCTGAATCACCGATCTGTTAATGTCATCGGCGATCGTTCCGTCAATCTCGACTCCCCTGTTCATGGGGCCCGGGTGCATCACGATCGCGTCGGGCCTGGCAAATCCAAGCTTTTCCGCGTCAAGCCCAAACCTGTGGAAGTATTCCCTCTCGGAGGGAATGAACCCGCCATCCATACGTTCCCTCTGCAGTCGCAGCATCATCACCACATCCGCGCCACGTAGACCTTCCTGCATGTCCTCGTGAATCTCAACACCCCAGTCAGCGGCCCCCGCGGGAATGAGCGTGGAAGGACCCACCAAGTGGATACGGCTTTCCATCCTTCCAAGAAGCAGGATATTCGACCGCGCCACACGCGAATGGGCGATGTCGCCGCAGATGGCGATGTTCAGCCTGTGGAGCCGGCCTTTCGCCCGACGGATCGTCAGCGCGTCAAGCATTGCCTGCGTGGGATGTTCGTGCCGACCGTCACCTGCATTCAGGACCGCACAGTTCACCTTCTCGGCGAGAAGGTTCACTGCACCGGAGTGCGGATGGCGCACCACCAGAAGGTCCGGATGCATCGCATTGAGCGTCAAAGCCGTATCGATCAGGGACTCGCCCTTTTCCAGACTTGTGGTTCCCATTGACATGTTCATCACATCCGCCCCCAGCCGCTTGCCGGCGATTTCAAAGCTCGCCTGGGTGCGTGTCGAGTTCTCAAAAAACATATTGATCTGGGTCAGGCCCGACAGTGCGTCGGCGCGCTTTTCCTGACGCCGGTTGAGATCGACATAGCTGTCAGCGAGGTCAAGCACGGCGACGATATCCGATGGCTTCAGGTGCTCGATGCCCAGTAGATGGCTATGGCTAAAGCCCATGTGGCTCACCTGACCCCCTCGCCGCGGTGAAATGGATGACCGCGCCCCCCGGATCGGTCGGGGGCTGACAGCTCATGCCCGCTAGGTTGACCCATGCCCGCCAATTACCTCCGCGACCTTTCCGGCATCGCCCACACCCGCGATCGACCCAACCCTCCCGGGGTCGGCGCGGGAGAGCCGCCGCACGGGAGAGCCAGCCACAATCGCCTCGAGGTCGTCGACCAGCATCCGGCCGATAAGTCGGCGACCGCCTTCGACCGCAGCGGCGCGGTGAGGCGAGAGGATCACGTTGGGCAGGTCGCGGATCGGGTCGTCCGCCGGGAGCGGCTCGTCAGGAAAGACGTCAATGGCCGCGGTGATCCTGCCTGCATGAAGCTCGGCCATGAGGTCAGTCCAGTTGACGAGATGCGCCCGGCTCAGAAGAACCATAAACGCGTTGTCCCTAAGCAGGGTGAGGCGTGAAGCGTCTATGAGGCCGGAGTTTCCGCAGGTGGGCACAGCGGCGATGACAACGCAGCGCGACCACGTCAGCAGTTCGTCGAGACCGCAGGATACCACTCCATGATCTCTCGCGACGTCTTCGGCGATCCATGGGTCGTAGGCGCGTATCTCGCAATCGAAGCAGACAAGGTGCCGCGTCATTTCCCGAGCGATCTGGCCAAAGCCGACGAACCCAACTCTGGCGCCGTGAAGGGTGAAGTCAACACCCGTGCAATCCTCGATCCACGCCTCGCCACCGGTTCGGAACGCCTCATGCTCCCGGCAAAGACCACGGGCGCCGGCAAGTATCATCGCCAGACCCATTTCGGCCACGCTTTCCCGAAATCCCGGCGAGGAGGAGAGCACCTCGACGCCGCGCTCGAAACAGGCGGCGTAGTCGATCGTATCGGGAAAACCGCCGGAAACCTCCACGACCGCGCGCAGCCCGGGTGCGCTCCCGAGCACGGCCCGATTGACCAAGGGTGTGGCCCCGACGAGCGCGGTGGCGCGGGGCAGCGCTTCGGTCAGAACCTTTCGGGGAATCTTTTCATCCTTGCCCCAGACGACCTCGAAACGCGCGTCGAGACGCGCATGGTCGGCAGGCGAGAACAGTTCCGACATCCGCCGCCAATGGGGATCCAGAATGACAGCCGGCTTCATCGTTCCACCTCGGGGAAAAGATGCGCCTGACCGGGCTCGAACTCGAACGACGCCTCGGTGCCATGAGCCAGGATCCTGTCTTCCGGCAAGGCGGCGATGATCTTGTCCCCGGTGGGCAGGGCGACATCCACCACAGTCTCGCTTCCGAGCCTTTCGGTAAGTTCGACGTGACCATGGAGCATGCCATCGGTTCCGGCCGCGGCGCGGATATACTGGGGCCGGACGCCGAGGGTGGCGGTCTGCCCAACCGTGAACTCGCGACCTCTGCGGCGCACCGCCATCCGTTCGACCGACGGCGACGAAACCGTCACGTGATCGCCATCCACGCCATCGACATTTACCGGGATGAAATTCATCGACGGAGCCCCCAGGAAACCCGCGACGAAAAGGTTTGCCGGCTCGTGGTAGAGATCCATCGGAGGCCCGGCCTGCATCACCTTACCATCCTTCAGCACCACGATTCTGTCGGCGAGCGTCATTGCCTCGACCTGGTCGTGGGTGACGTAGATCATCGAGGCCTTAAGTGACTGGTGAAGCTTACCGATCTCCATCCGCATATCCATCCGCAGAGCGGCATCCAGGTTCGACAGCGGTTCATCGAACAGAAACACCTTTGGGTCGCGGACGATCGCACGGCCGATCGCGACCCGCTGGCGTTGCCCGCCGGAGAGCTCGGAAGGTCGCCTGTCGAGGAGGTGCTCCATCTGCAGGATGCGGGCCGCTTCGGCGACTCTCCTCTCCTTCTCCTCCTTCGGGGCTCCTTTGATGGTCAGGCCGAAGGCCACGTTCTCGCGCACCGTCATATGGGGAAAGATCGCGTAGGTCTGAAATACCATCGCTATGCCCCGATTCTTCGGTTCGATGTCGTTGACGACCTGGCCATCGATTTCGACGGTGCCCGAAGTGATGTCCTCGAGCCCCGCGATCATTCGTAGAAGCGTGGACTTGCCGCAGCCCGACGGGCCCACGAATACGACGAACTCGCCATCCCCGATTTCGATATCCACGCCCTTGATGGTCTCAACCGACCCGAAACTCTTGCGCACATCGCTTAACCTGACCGTCGCCATTGACCTACTCCACCACTTCCTTCCCGTTGGCTATGCTGAGGAGGCCATCCTCCCCGAGGATCACCGGCTCAGGATCCATGATGTATCCGAGGAACTGTCCCTCTGGCCGATCGGCGAAACCAAGAATGGCGAGACCCGAACCGGTATCGAGAATACGCGCCGCATAGCGCCGGGACGGTCGTGCGCCGTCAAGAAAGCCCGGCGCGACCGCCCAGGGGCCCCGTGGCCCCGTCCCGATGAGATAATGGCTGCCGGTAACCGGCCCGCACGGTGTGATGCCCGCCCGCTCCTCGGAGAAATGTTCGGCGGCGGTGCAGAAAAGGCAGTACCAGCGCCCGCCCGCCTCGAAAACCTGGGGCACCTCAAGCTGACCGTAACCACCGGTAAAGACCGGCGGTTCAAGGATCCAGGCATATCCGTCGGTCGAGGTCGCGAAACCGATGCAACCGGCGGCGTTTACCTCAGCAACGCCGGAGGCACGGGCGGTAAAATGCATGGTCCAGCCGCCCTCGGGATCCCTCATGACCCAAGGATCCCGCATGGCCCGATCATGCCATATGCCGGTGTGGGAGGTCTCGTAGTGATGGGCGTTGGGCCCCTCGAGATCAAGTATCAGCCCGTCCCCCACCCGCTCCCAGGTGTGGAGGTCCGGGGATGTGGCATGGCCGATCCGCTGGAACTTGCTATCCTCGTCCCGGTTCGCGCCGGTGTAGTATAGGTGCCAGAGCCCGTCATCGCCGCGCACGGTCGAGCCCGTCCAGGTGGTGCAGTCGTCCCACGACGGACCTGCGGAGGGCCCGAAACAGGTGCCGATATGGCTCCAGTTCACAAGGTCCGGACTTGTCGCGTGGCCATAACTGACATTCCAGTGCCGGAGATCAGGATCACCGATCGAGCGTGGCGCCTGGAGAAAATAGCCATGCCAAAGATCGCCGTCATGAACGTACCAGCTGTCCCAGAGGAAATGGTCTTTAAGTGCGAGGGCCATTGCTCAACCCTTCACGCCGGTGGAGGCGATCGATGCGATGAACGCGCGCTGCAGGATCAGATAGAAAACCAGAACCGGCACCGATATCAGGGTGAGATAAGCCATCAGCTCTCCCCACGCGACGTTGAGCTGGAAGAAATATCCAAGCCCCACCATGATCGGTCGGTGAGCCTCATCCTGGACGACGATGAGCGGCCAGAGGTATTGCTCATTGTACATTTTCAGGGATTTGAGGATCACCGCCGTTGCCAACACCGGGCCGGAAAGCGGCATCACAACGCGGCGGTAGACCTGGAACCAGCTCGCGCCTTCGGCCCTGGCCGCCTCGATCAGTTCTCTGGGCAAATCCTTGAAATACTGAACGAAGAGAAAGACCGTCAGCGCGTCAACAATCCACGGAACGATCTGCACCCGGTAGGTGTTGAGCCAACCCCACTCGACTCCCTCCATGCCGATCCAGGGCAGTCGCGACACCATCAGCAGTAGCGGTACGGCGATGGTCTCGAAGGGGATGATGAGAGTTGCCAGGACGATCGACAGTACCGCGTCCCGCCCGCTCCATTTCATGTATACGAAGGCGAAGGCCGCCAGGGAGCAGATCGCAACCGACATGCTGACTGTAACGATTGTGACAAAGATCGAGTTCAGCATGAACCGTCCAATCGGCGCACGATCGAAAGCGGCGTGATAATTGTCGAGGCTTATGTCTCCGAGCGGCAGGAAGGCGCGCAGACTCGACGTGTCCTGCAGAAGTTGCTGGTCGGGTTTCAGCGAGGAGATGATCATGAAAACCAGCGGAAAGGCGAAAACGAGCGCCACAAGCGTCAGGACGGCATAGCGCGTCACAAGTCTCAGGCCAGCGTTTTCCTTTGTGACGAGCGCCATCAGCTTCGGTCCCTCGTCAGGTAGCGTTGGGCAAGCGAAATCAACAGTACGATGAAAAACAGGAGCACCGAGATCGTCGATCCGCCTGAAATGTCCTGCTTGCCGTAACCGCGCTCGACGGCCTGGAACACCAGGGTCTGCGTGCTGTCGAGCGGACCGCCATTGGTCATCACGTCGATCTGCGCGAAAAGCGCGAAGGCCTGCATCGTGATCACTATCAGAACCAGAACGGCGGTGTTTCTGAGCCCTGGCCAGGTCACATATCGGAAGGTCTGCCATTTGCTGGCGCCTTCGATGGCCGCGACCTCGTAGAGAGTTGGCGAAATCGTCTGCAGCCCGGACAGCCAGATCACCATGTGAAAACCAACCGCCTGCCACGCCGACATCACGATTATCGCGCCGAGCGCGGTTTCCGGCTTGCCCAGCCAGTCGACAGGCGGGAAAAGACCGAAGCTCAGTGCCCCGAGGATGTTGTTAAGAAGCCCGTCGCTGCCATCGTAGATGAACCGCCACAACAGCGAGATCACGACGATCGAGATCACGACCGGCATGAAATAGATCGTCCGGAAGAAATTTATTCCGCGGAGTTTCTGGTTGATCAGCAGTGCCAGAAGAAGTGCGCCGCCGCCCTGGAGCGGTACGATGAAGAACACGAATGTAAGCGTATTGGCCAACGCCTTCCAGAAAACGACATCACTGGCGATCACGACACTAGCGTTCTCTCCGGACTGCCAACGGAACCATTCGCGCATCCCCCGGTACTGGGGAAAGTCCGGATTGCGCGTGACGGTCCGGACGCGGGGGTAGGTGAGCTGGCCGAGTTCATCCAGCACTGCCGCGCCGTTTTCGTCCCGCTCCGGTTCCAGTGTAATGACCGACAGTCCCAGCAGGTCGCGATAGTTTTCCAGTCCCACGAACTGGGTGGGATTTGGCGAAATCAGCCGCTGGTTGGTCAGGGACAGATAGAACGCGAAGAAGAAAGGCAGAATGATGAATGCCGTGATGAGCGCGAAGGCGGGGAGCGCGAAGCCCCAACCCGCCCGGTTGGAGATAGTGAGTCTCGATGCCATCGCGCCGCCCCGCTGGGAGGCCGGAAGCGTTCGGTCCACTCCCGGCCTGAAGCGTTAGTGACCGTAGCCCCCATTGGCTTCGATGTCAGCGTCGATCTCGTCGACAGCGGCGTCCAGCGTGTCAGCGACATCGGCACCGTTGGCGATATCCGCGAGCGCTTTTTCGAAGACTTTCGCGGCAACCACATAACCGGGTGTCACCGGACGGACGAGCGCCTGGGCGTCGGAAAGCGCAAAGAACGGTTCCAACGGGCCGCCTCCGGCATATCTCTCGGTCATGGCCGCCGCTTCCTTCGTCGACGGGATCAGGCCAATTCCGTCGGAGAAGGCCGCGAGGTATCTATCCTGCAGGGCGAACTCCACGAAAGCCGCCGCCCCTTCAGGAAACTCGCAGGTTGCGGAAACACCGAACTGCCAGGAGGCCGCACCGATGGTCGAGCCGTTACCGAAGTCCGGGGCCGGCAGAAAGAGCACATCATCGACACCGGCGTCCAAGGTCGCCGCCGCGGCCCAGTTTCCGTTCCAGGAGAAGGCGTATCTACCTTCGATGAAGCCTGAGTCGCGGTCCGCCGGATCCTGCGAGGTTCCCGGCGCGAGACCGGCGGTGAAAAGATTCTGCCACCATTCCCCGAACGCGAGGGCAGCATCGCCGTTGAGCGCACCTTCCGCGGTCCGGTAGGTGGAGCGGTCGACGATGTCACCGCCAAAGCTCTGAAGGAAAGGTGAGAACGCATAGGGGTACCACTCACCGGTCCAGGCCATGCCCAGATCGAGGGCGAAGTCGTAGTTGCCGGACGCCTTGGCCGCTTCAAGCGCGGCGTTGAACTCATCGAGAGTCCAGGGGTTGTCCAGGGTAGGAGTTCTGAGGCCGAGTTCATCGAGTGTCGACTGTCGGGAGTAGAGCGCGACGGCAGCGTCCCATAGGCCAACGGAATAAACTTCGCCGCCCCATCGACCGACCGTGGCATCGAGGTGACCCTCAATGGCCTCGTCCGCGACCGGCAGGGGCTGCATGTATCCTGCCCAGGCCCAGTTCGGCATCACCGGCCCGTCGACGTCGAGGATACAGGGAAGATTGCCGGCGAGCGCGGCGGCGACAATGGAGTCATTGTAACTACCCTGTGGAAAGCTCTCGACCGCGACGGACCAGTCCGACTGCCCGGAATTGAAATCTGACACGATGCTATCGAGGATTTCACTTTCGACCTCATTACCGGCACCATGGTACCATAAGGTCAGTTCGGTCTGGGCTGCCGCAACGGTTGCGACCCCCGCCAGTGCGATGGAGCAGATCAGGTATTTCATTTTCGTCTCCTTGTTGACGAGATATCCTCAATTGACATCTTGAATGGCCCCAGACCGTCCCGTTCCCGGCATTACGGGCTTTCTGGCGGCCAGCCGGGACTTCGGCACCATAGCGCGAAAGGAAAATGTCACGCAAGGCGCTGTCCACCGCTCCATCCGACGCCTGATCCCAATGAGTGATCCCTGCTCCAGCCGATCCTGGCCTATCCTGGAGACCCATGTTCTGGAAACCCGTGCGGGGTTCCGGCTTTTCCCGGTTTAGGAAGGGCTGATCGCCGCCGGGCCACTTTCGCCGAGGTCCAGAGTCCCGCGCACCTTAGTCACCAGCGGGTTTCCCGTCACCTTAGGGCTGCGGAGCGTGCGCGACTCGCCGGAGACGGAGGAGGGAATTGACGGGAAATAGGACCGGGGATCCGGGAGCCGCGCCCGGGCGGAGAGGGAAAGTTGTCCAAAAGACCCGATCAGTGCGGTTCGGAAATCCGTCACGATTGGCACTCCCTCAATCGGCAGCGATCGATCACTGGACAAATCCAGTTCACCCGCCTTTTCCAGTTCACCTGCCTTTCATTTTTGACTAGGGTTACAGGATGCAACCCGGGCTGACATATCATCAGGCGATGATCCTTCTGGAGTGGCAGCTGGAGCTTGGAGTCGACGAGGTCATCGGCGAGGCGCCGGTAAACCGGTATGACTTGCCCGCGACCTCGCCGGCGTTCAGAAAGATCTCTCCGGGGACCGCGAACACGTCCCATGGAGCAAGGCCCGGGACATCGGATACCGCATCGAAGGCAAGCCTGACAGTGGATCCGGCGCGGCAGGCACAAGGAATCGCGGCGGAGATCGATTCGCTGGACAGCCTGAGGGAAGCGGTCGCGGCCTTCCCGTACTGCGAATTGAGGCAGGGTGCGCGCACCACCGTTTTCGCCGACGGAAACCCGGAGGCACGCGTTATGGTGATCGGTGAGGCACCCGGACGGGATGAGGATTTACAAGGCAAGCCCTTCGTCGGTCGCGCGGGACAGCTGCTGGATCTCATGTTCGATGCGATCGGAATACACCGTGCCGAAACGGATCGCGACCGCGCCCTTTACATCACCAACATACTGCCTTGGCGACCTCCCCGGAACCGTGACCCGAAACCCGAAGAGATCGGCATGATGCTGCCCTTCGTTCACCGTCACATAGAACTGGCCAAACCGGAGATCCTGGTCCTGATGGGAAACATCTCATGTCAGGCATTGCTGGGCCGCCGGGGCATCACCAAGCTGCGCGGAAACTGGACCAATGTGCTTGGCCATCCGGCTCTTCCCATGTTCCATCCAGCATACCTGCTGCGCAATCCGAGGGCGAAACGGGAAGCATGGTCCGACCTCCTGACGCTGCAGTCAAGGCTGAAGTCATCATGATCCGTCTTTACTCTCTGCACTCGTTACCAACCAATCGCCTTTCCACTTCGAAACCAAGTATAGCGTCGTGGACGCCGGGGTCATTATTCATGTTTTCAGCCACCTGCGCCCCGCGCCAGATGCCGGATCGGGAACCGGCTCGCGCCCGGTCGCCGGACCTGCCGCCGACGGCCCGGATAAAGACCGCCAGGCACGGGAGCCCGGCAGCGAGTACCCAGAGGCGCATCCTGATCCAGTGATTCGGGTCGTGGACAGTGACGCTGGAGCTTTCACCAGATGGATATGGTAACGGAAAGGGGGGGGTGGGCAATGGCCAGCCCATCTTAATGCAACAGCATTGCGTCTAACAGTCGTTGCCAGTCTTGGCCACCGCACGGTCTGAGCACGTCTGCCCAGACCTCGTAGCCGACCGCAGTCAAGCGCAACCCGAGCCAAACGATAAATGCGTTGTCGTCCGGGCTGGCGTGGCTGATGAAAATGGCATCGCGGTTCGGCGCGGTCACATGGCCGATCCCCAGCCGTCGTCGGACGTCCCAGGATGTAGCGATCATCGAGAGCTGCGAGGGCTACTGGTATGATCCCCGACTTCGCGAATAACGGTGCGCAGGTCAGGTTCGTCGATCAACAGCGGGTCTCGGGTGGAAAATGACTGCCATTGCCGGATCTTCTGGGGATCTTCCGAGAATGCGTGCGTGAGGGGCGGAGGGCGCTCGTGTGGAATGGTGGTCGCACGCGTATCGAAGGTAGCCCTAATCGCGGCCGCGAGGGTCACACCGTCGAACGGGAAGAGCCGTGAAATCGCAAGAAGGTCGTAAAAGTCCTTCATGCGGCTGTTGGCAAGGTCGAGCGCAACGATGGCTTCGAACTTCTCGGCAGCCACGGTCTCTTGACGGTACGCGTAGAGGGTGGGCGTCGGCTGATCGAGGAAGACGGGATAATCGAGTTCCAGAGGGCCGGGGGTGACGGTGTCCCCGAAACCAATATCGATTTGAACCGGGATCATTGCGGTACCAAGCCGAGCAGAGGTGCGGACCCGAAAAGCGCCATGGGTGCGTTCCTCATCAAACGGCGCTGCGAGGAGGTTCTCGGTATCTAAGCGCAATCCGTCATCCGAGACTGGCTGAGCGCAGACGTCGCGAATTGTCTCAAGGAGGGGCGCCGTTTCGCGATTGGCGAGGGAGAGCAGGTCGAGGTCGCGGGTCGTTCGGAACGGATCCTCAAGCCATGCGGCGTAAAGCATGGCACCCTTGAGGACGAAGAGTTCCCTGTGAGGTGAGACACTGAGTCGAAATAGAAACCGTTCGAGAGCATATCGGGTAAGCACGCGCTGGAAATTGGCCTATCGCTCCCTAGCGAGGTGTTGAAGCCGCGCACGCGCCGAAGCGGCGACATTTTTTGGTTCACGCGCCATCTGCGACCACCGTTTCCAGATAGGGCCGCAGAACGGACCAGATGCGGGTATCGCGGGCGTAGTCAACGATCTGCGCCGGTTTGGCCTTGCCGGACCTCACGACATTGTGGAGACCTTCGAGCGCGACATCGAGACCGACGTGTTGCCTAAACCGAAAGCAGTCGACGACTGTCTTGGCAGGATCGGAAATGGGCACGGACACACCGTCGACGACATGGGTTTGCACGCCGAGGGAAAGGGCCCGCGACCCGAACCGCACCACTCGGGTCGGGGGATGGTCGAACTTCGGCTTTCGCGCTTTTGAACCTATCGCAAGCCAGATCCTGCCAGGCATCTGTAGCGTGAGTTCGTGGAACTGAAGCGCGGAGACGAGGCAGATGACGCCTTTGGGCACTAGCTTCGCAACCTCGGCGAGATCATGCTGTGCCGTGACTTCGGCGTCGGCGAGCTGGTAGAGGCCACGAGTGATGCGGGTCAGTGTCTGGTCCTTTAGCATGCGCGTGAGGGTTTCCGGGTGGATCCCGGCGGCGCTGAGCTCGATGCCACGCATAGGGCCGCAAGCCTTCAGAATGGCGATAGCACGGTCCTTCTGAGACGTCGTGAACGCGGATGACATGTGAATAATCGTAGGTTGTTGAATCGTAGTAGATGACAATATATCACATCACCATGTGGCCGAAAAGAGCAGCGAACGCGCGTAGATCAGGCCGTTTCAAGATATTCACGCATTGAGGGAACTCGGGCGAACCGCTGGTTTCTACGACCGGACGAGGGCGTGTGACCGGCCGGCGGCATGGTTCGCCGCATCCCGCGGCACCGTCCATCCAGATGGGTCCCGCCCGCCCGGAACGTCGCACAGGCCCGAATCGGGCACCATGGTCACGGGGCCGGCGATCGCCGGACGACCGAACCGGACAGGAGCCTGGGCGCGCCGTCAGGCGCTCCCTTCAACCGCGACGTTCCGCCCGGAGCGTTCCCCGGGCCGGCGCTGGAGCCGCCCCCGAGAGGAGACGGATCGATGTGACACGTCACGCGGAAAGCGCTTGACGGGAGGGGGGCTCATAAGAGGCCCCCCGCCGCGTGGATGAGGTGTTGCGTGAACGCGGCGTAGAGCCTCCAGTCCCTGACGCTGTTGGCGTTGGAAAGCGTGTTTCCCGCCACGCCGCGGATGCCCATGTGATGGAGCCTGCCCGTCCGGGCGCGCAGGCAGGTCTCGATGTCGCGCGGGCCCGGACGGTAGGTCAGCTGGGCGAACGCCATGCACCGGTACCGATCGCTCCGGGAGAATGACTGGACCCTGCGATTGCCCCTGTACCGTTCGGCGAGGCGGTGGAACCTGTGCCATGGAAGGTGATCCATGACACGGGCGAAAACGAGCTTCCCGGCGCACATGGACAAACTCCGTTCTGATGGGATCAAACGGCATGGCGCTATGGCGGGAGCGGGACACGTTCAGGTCGGAAACGCCCGACATTGTCGATTATATTATAGAAAACAATGGACTAAGGCGTGCCTCAATCAAAACGTTGGGACACCAGTGAATTCATCCTTGTTTTTTGGACGGAAAGGCTGTAGTGTGGCGGCTATTCTGCAATTGGAGGATTCAACATGATAAGCGTGAAAACACTCTCTACCCCCCCCCCCCCCCCTCTATGTAAAACACTGGCGGTCCTGACCGCGGCACTGGCAACCGCCGTGGCCCTGCCTGCTATGGCGCAGACACCGAGGACGATCTCCTGCCAGCCGGGTTACATGCCCGATCCCAACCCGGAGCCCTGGCGCACGATCGTCCCGTGCGTCAAGGCGCCTGCCAGCAATGCCAAGGCTGTTGTCCGGCTTGAGCGCGCGGGCCCCGTGGTGGTGCGGGGATGTGGTGCGTCGGCCGAAACAACGGCCCTGAACATTCGTGCGTACGGCGGGTTCTTCGACGCCGGAAGGACGGCCCAAATGTATCTCGAATATAAGAGCGCCGCGGTGCCTGGCCGGATCGACCGCAACATCAAAGGAATGGGGTGGACGGATTACGTCGCCTGCGACTCCTTCCGCGTCTCCAAAGGCGACAACATCATCCAACTGCGACACTCTGATGGCCTGTCCGGCACGACAGGGAAAGTCGTGTTGTCGTTCCGGGTGCACGATCGCGATTGGTCGAACTGCGGCAACACTTCGCCCACCCCGGGGTTGCGTATCGCACCGACTGGCGGCGTCCAGTTCAACTTCGACCGGGATGCCGCTCCCGCTTGTCCGCGGTGAGTCCTGCGTGATCAGGCACAGGGCGGCCCGCGGGCCGCCCCTTGCGTGTGGGGTCCGGATTCCCCCGGTCAGCGGATCCGCTGACCGGGTGGCGTCACGGCCCTATCGATCCCAGCGCGAGCCGTTATTGCTGAGGGGCTGCGCGTAGATCGGGCCGCTTCAAAATATTCACACGTTGAGGGAACTCGGGCGAACCGCTGGTTTCTGCGACCGAACAGGCCGGTCGGGGACATACGAACAGACATCGTGAGTCCCAAGTCTTCGCACTGGCGGCAATCCGTAGGGTTGGGCTCCTACTCGAAGGACTACGTCTCTGGACGCCGTACACGCCAGCGTTTAGTGCCACCCATGTCTCTTATTCCTCATCGTCCCACCGATCCCTGCCTTACGCATGGCTTTGACAGCACTATCCATGTTCTTCTGAGGAACCTGCAGTATCTTTTGCCGCGCGTGACTCTTCTTCAGGCGTTGGGCTGCGACATTCAACTCTTTAGGGGTGCCGCCACGCTCGTCCACCGCCATCCCAACCCGGGAAACCACTTCTTCCAAGCACCACATTGACCGAAGAGACGCCAAGCGTTAGGCATCACGGTGGCAGTAGCCAGTGAATAACTACCGGCTGGCGCCGGTAGCGTCAGGGAGGTGCCTATCAAGATACTGAAGTACGGGTCCGTCCGTGATGGCGCCGGTGGTCGCCGGGAAGTGGCCCCGGCCCCAGAACCGGCGTCCCCAGTACCGCCTGCGAATTTCGGGGGACCCGCGCCGGACCCTGTGGGACGGACGGGCTTCCATCCTGCGGACGGGCCCGGAAATGGCGGCCTTTGGGGGGTACGGATACGAAATTCGTTCTCTCTGAAGCAATATCTGACTGGAAGTCGGAGGCTTCAAACCAACGAGTGGAAAGTGAGTCGATGGATATGGGCGAAATCGACGAATCGAGGGAATTCATACCGGCCCGCATCGCAGTCCTCACAGTTTCGGACACGCGCAACCTCGACGACGATAGGTCAGGCGCGACGCTGGTGGGCCGGATCCTGGACGCCGGCCACACATTAGCCGACCGCAGGATCCTGCCGGACAGCCGGGAACGCATCGCGCGGCAGCTTCGCGAATGGTGCGCGGACGCCCTGATCGACGCGGTGATCTCGACAGGCGGCACCGGTCTGACCGGCCGCGACGTGACCGTCGAGGCGCACCGGGAAGTCTACGAAAAGGAAATCGACGCGTTCAGCACGGTGTTCGCGATCATATCAATGCGGAAGATCGGCACATCGGCGGTGCAGTCAAGGGCCACAGGAGGTGTCGCCCAGGGAACCTACCTCTTCGCGCTACCGGGATCCCCCGGCGCCTGCCGGGACGCCTGGGATGAAATTCTGGCACCGCAGTTCGATTACCGTCACCGGCCCTGTAACTTTGTCGAGATCATTCCAAGACTGGAGGAACATCGGCGACGGAAATAGCGTTTCCGTCCGTTTACTGATCGGAGACGGACCTCCCTTTACATCCACTCAACGTGAGTTAATGGTAAATCCCTGTTGAGAAAACCGTGAAAGCTTCACGTATGCGCTTCCTGCGTCGTTCACTCGTCGGCCTCTTCCTTCTGTCGCTCGCGCTCGGTCTGCTGGCCTATGCCGGCCAGTCGATACGTGACGCGCTGCAGACCCGCTGGGCGGAGGAGAACCGTCCGCAGACGGCGCGGGAGCGTGTCTTTTCCGCCAACGTCATAACTTATGAATCAGGCACCGCAACGCCGGTCATGACCGTATTCGGCGAAGTCCGTAGCCGCAGGACGCTTGAACTGCGGGTCAGAAGCGCGGGCACAGTGGTCGAACTCGCGGAAAACTTCGAGGAAGGGGGAAGGGTTCGGGCGGGTGAGCTCCTCATTCGCGTGGATCCCTCCGACGCCCAGGCGGCACTTGACATCGCAATGGCGGATCTGGCCGAAGCCGAGGCCGAACTGCGCGAGGCGGCCGCCGGCCTTGAGCTCTCCCGGGAGGATGTGGAAGCCGCGCACGACCAGCTCGCCCTGCGGGAGCAGGCACTGGAACGGCAGAAGAGCCTGATGGAACGCGGCGTGGGAACCGAGGCGGCGGCAGAGACGGCGGCTCTCGCCGAAGCTGCAGCGAAGCAGACCGTTCTGTCGCGACGTCAGGCTCTCGCCCAAGCCGAAGCAAGGGTGGAACAGGCGGAAACCTCGCTCGCCCGCTACCGTATCGCCAGAAGCGAAGCGGAGAGACGTCTGGCCGAGACCGAGCTTCATGCCGGATTCTCCGGCACGCTCAGTGCGGTTAACGTCGTCCAGGGAGGGCTCGTGCAGACAAACGAACGCGTGGCCAGACTCGTTGATCCCGAAGCGCTGGAAGTGGCGTTCAGGGTCTCGGTCACGGAATATCTGCGGCTACTGGGCGGGTCGGGCGCACTCATCCCTGCGGAAGTTGACGTGACACTCGACGTGCTTGGCTATGACCTCACGACAAATGGCAGGATCAGTCGCGAGAGCGCGAATGTCGAGCAGGGACAGACAGGGCGCCTTCTGTTCGCGCAGCTTGAACAGGCCACCGGCTTCCGCCCGGGCGATTTCGTGACGGTCAGGATCAAGGAGCCGGAGCTGGAGTCCGTGGCGATATTGCCAGCCACGGCGGTCGATTCGTCAAACTCGGTTCTGGTCGTCGGCGAGGATGACAGACTCCAGGTGGCGGAGGTGAGCCTTCTTCGTCGCCAGGGTGATGAAGTGATGGTACGCGCACGTGATCTCGACGGGCGTGAGATCGTCTCGGAGCGATCACCGCTTCTGGGCGCCGGAATCAGGATACGTCCGGTTCGGCCCGAAAACGCCCGGGTACCCGATCAGACCGAGATGGTCGAGCTGACCGACGAAAGGCGCGCGAGACTTGTGGCGTTCATCGAAGGCAACCGGCGCATGCCGGCCGAGGCGAAAGCGAGGATTCTGGATCGGCTGAGCCAGGAACGCGTGCCGGCCGACATGGTCGCCCGGATCGAATCGAGAATGTGAGGTCATCAGATCATGCGCCGAACCCGGTTTCCCTGCCAGCCGTTTCCCGATCCCATACATATCCGAACGGTCGGCATTTCCGCTCCCGTCCGCGGAAACCCAAGCCCTCACCGAAGTTTCGGCAGACGCATGGAGAGGGCTTTGACCATTTCCGGGAATCCTGCTCCGGAAGCTCCATCCCGGAAATGCCGTCATGGATGAGCGGTTCCCGCGCGCCGGAGGCGTACTGAGCTACTTCGTGCGCCACCGCACGGCCGCCAACCTGCTTCTGGTGATCCTCATAGCCGCGGGGGTCGTGGCTTTCCCGAAGATGCGCGCGCAGTTCTTTCCGGATGTCATCATCGACAACATTCGGATCAGTGTCACATGGCAGGGTGCCGGCGCCGAGGATGTCGACCGCGCTATCGTCCAGATCCTGGAACCGGCGCTGCTGTCGATCGAGGGCGTGGAAGGCTCCGAGACAACCAGCCGTGAGGGTTCGGCGAACATCTCGCTTGATTTCGAGCCCGGTTGGGACATGTCACGCGCCCTCGACGATGTGCAGACAGCCGTGGACTCGGTAAACGACCTGCCGGAAGAGGCGGAGGAACCGCGGGTACGCCGCGGTGCCTGGCGTGACAGGGTTACCGACGTCGTGATCACCGGACCCGTCGGGGTCGACCAGCTTGGCAGATTCGCCGATGAACTTCTTGCGCGCCTGTTCGCGGCAGGTGTCACCCGAACCAGCATTCGTGGCATCGCCGATCCCAAGACAGTCATCGAGACACCGTCGCTGGCACTTATCCAGAATGACCTCTCAATGCGCGAGATCGCAGATGCGATCGCGGGAGAGGCGGCAGCGGATCCGGCCGGAGACGTCAATGGCGCCAACACCAGGATCCGTACCGGGGTGGCAAAAACCGAC
The DNA here is from genome assembly GCA_965221405.1 of Paracoccaceae bacterium. Classification (GTDB taxonomy): domain Bacteria; phylum Pseudomonadota; class Alphaproteobacteria; order Rhodobacterales; family Rhodobacteraceae; genus JAPOUP01. The sequence goes on from CBDCSE010000002.1 coordinate 1,420,586, forward strand.
GCCGACGCAATCACCGGAATTGTCCTGCGGTCGAATCCGGACGGATCCAAGCTCACGGTCGGCGACGTCGGCACGGTGACCGTGGGAGAAGTCAACCGTGAGCGGGCATATTTCGTGGGAGAAAACGCGGCGGTCTCCATAAGGATCGACCGTAGCGACAAAGGTGACGCCATTGACATCCAGCGCACCGTCCAGCGGGTCGCGGACGAGTTTCGGCTGACACTCCCGGACTCCGTCAGCGTTGAACTGATCCGGACGCGCGCGGAAGCCATCACCGGCCGCCTGAACATCCTGCTGGAAAATGGACTGCTCGGCCTCGGTCTCGTCGTGCTGCTGCTGTTCCTGTTTCTCAATGCCCGCACCGCATTCTGGGTTGCCGCGGGCATTCCGGTCGCGATGACAGCAGCATTCGCGATGATGTATGCCTTCGACTTCACCATCAACATGATCTCGCTGTTCGCCTTGATCATAACGCTCGGAATTGTCGTGGACGACGCCATCGTGGTGGGCGAACATGCCGATTTTCGCGCCAGAAGGCTGGGAGAAGCCCCGATCCAGGCGGCCGAGAACGCTGCCCGACGAATGTTCCCCCCTGTCCTATCGGCGACAGTGACCACCATCATCGCGTTCTTCGGGCTGGTTACGATCGGTGGCAGGTTCGGGGATCTCATCGCTGACATTCCATTCACGGTGATCGTGGTGCTCGCCGCATCGCTGCTGGAGTGTTTCCTGATTCTCCCTAACCATATGGCGCATTCGCTGGCCCACTCCGCGAAGCGACATTGGTACGACCTTCCCAGCCATGTCGTGAATGTCGGCTTCGGCTGGTTCCGCGAATCGGTTTTCAGACCGCTGATCCGCCAAGTGGTCGTGGCGCGCTACCCGGTCCTCGCGGGAGCCGCGCTGGTACTTGCCAGCCAGATCGTGCCCTTCATCACCGGCGACCTCCAATGGCGGTTTTTCAACGCCCCTGAACGGAGTTCTGTTTCCGGAAACTTCGCCATGGCACCCAGCGCGACGCGCGAGGACACGATGGAAATGATGCGCGAGATGCAGCGCGCGACCGAGGCCGTGGCCAGACGTCTCGAGGAGAGGCACGGCACGACTCCGCTCGACTATGTCATCGCCGAGGTTGGTGGCAACACCGGCCGGGGTCTCAGTGGCGTCGAGAACAAGGAGACCTACCACCTCGGAGCCATCGGCATCGAGCTGATCGATGCGGACCTACGCCCGTATTCCTCCCTTCAGTTCGTCGGTGAGCTTCAGGACGAGGTGCGCCGCCACCCATTGGTGGAGACGATCAGCTTCAGGGGATGGCGCGTGGGCCCCGGAGGCGATGCCCTGGATGTGCAGCTATACGGCACCGACAACGATACCCTGAAAACCGCAGCCGAGGCCCTGAAAACCCAGCTTGCGCAATACCCGGAGGTCTCGGGGCTTGAGGACTCGCTCTCATTCGACAAGGAGGAGCTGGTCCTGGAACTTACCCCGCAAGGCAAGGCACTGGGCTTCACCATCGATGAACTTGGCAAGGTTCTGCGAAACCGGCTGAACGGTGTCGAAGCGGCGACATATCCCGTCGGCCTGCGCAGCGCGTCCATCTGGGTGGAACTCCCGGCGGATGAGCTCACGGCCGATTTCCTTGAACGGACCAGAATGCGGACGCAGGCTGGCGAATACGTACCGCTCGCGGACATCGTCAGCGTCGAGACACGGGAGGGCTTCTCGACTGTGCGGCGGGAAAACGGCCTTAGACTCGTGTCGATCACCGGAGACATTTCCGAAGACGATCCGGCGCGCGCCAACGAAATCATCCAGACTCTGCGGTCCGACCTTCTTCCTGCGCTCGAGGAGAGGTTCGGGGTCACATCGGCACTATCCGGACTGGTTGAGGAGGAACAGGAGTTCCTCGATAACGCACGCGTAGGATTCATGCTTTGTCTTCTGGGCATATATCTCTGTCTTTCATGGATATTCTCGAGCTGGATCAGGCCGCTGGTCGTGATGGCCGTCATTCCGTTCGGGCTGACGGGCGCTTTCTGGGGCCATCTTCACTGGGATGTCCCGCTGAGCATGTTCTCAGTAGTCGGGTTGATCGGGATGACCGGAATCATCATCAATGACTCCATCGTTCTGGCGACGACAATCGACGGGTACGCCCGCGAGCGCGGGCTGTTTCCGGCAATCGTCGATGGCGTCTGCGACCGGCTCAGGGCAGTGCTTCTGACAACACTCACAACCGTGCTGGGCCTCTCGCCACTTCTTTACGAGCAGTCCCAGCAGGCACAGTTCCTGAAACCGACCGTGATCACGCTGGTCTACGGACTCGGCTTCGGCATGCTGCTTGTGCTATTGGTCATTCCCGCTCTTATGGCGCTGCAGCAGGACATAGGCCACCAGCTCAGTGGCCTGCGGCGCGCGCTGAGACTCAGGCGGAGGGGATGGCCGGCAAGGGCTGCGACGGCGGCGGCGGCGGCGGCCATCGCGGGACTGTTCGCCGGAACGTTGGGTTGGACAGGTCTCAACGGTGCGCTGCCTGCGTTTCTGCTGGAGCGCCTACCGACAGCATGGGCCGAGGTGGCGGGAACGGACGCGCTTTCGTTCGCGTTCGCGCTGTTCACCGCGGGAACCGCCGCGCTGCTCGTCGTGACATACCTGGTTTCCACCGCACTCGTGGCTATCTCCCGTTCCGCGCGAAAGACATGAGGGCAGGCGCAGCACACTGAAACGCCGGCCCGGCGATCCAAAGGGGGAGCATTCCCCGGGACGTTCCCGCCTCGATCTCGCTGAAAATCCTGGGAGGGAAGCGCTACCCGGCGCAGCCGTCGATGTCTACCGCGCGCTCACCACTGAGCACAGTCATGCGAACCGAACTTCTGTCAAGAAGAAACGGCCTGTTGGACGGCGGCACAAGTTCGGTCACCGCCGTGAGTCTGTTTCCCGTCCTTCGCGTACTGGCGTCCGCTACCCAGACCGAATGGTCAGGCAGCTCGAATACCACGATTTCCTGCGACCCGACTTCCGGCATGTCGATTGCAGCGGTCAGGCGCAGACCATCCGCAATGGGTTCGACTTCGCAGGTTACTGTCCTAAGTCCCGCTTCCCCGGCGGTTAGCGGCCTCGACCCCAGCGCCGCATGAATGCGCGGATCCCGCTTCCCGGGACCGCTTAGATCGGCTGAAATACGGGCGTTGACGGGCATGCAGATATCCCTGCAAACGCCCAGCGCGACTTCCGAGCGAAGCGCCACACGCTCGCCTTGGGACCGTGGAGTCAGCTCTATGGGCAGCACCAGTTCGTCACTGTAGCCTACGGAACGCAGCCCATTCAGGAAAAAGACCTCGGGAACGGGCCAATGAAGATCGACCGATGCAAGGTTACGGCTGCCTGACCAGTCAAACCGGGGAGGAATGCTCGTTTCGCCAGGCGCACGCCAGTAGGTTTTCCAGCCCGGCGCGAGACGGACCCGCAAAGCCGCCATGTGGGTGCCGGTTTCCGTGCGCCATCCGGGCAGGACATCGAATTGTACCACATCGTTAAGTGAAAAGTGGTCCGAACCGGCAGATGCCGCCGTGCAGAGCAGACAGAGGGAGAGTCCCGCGGATTTCAGAAGGCCTGACATAGCGTTCAATCTAGGCACTCAGCGGCAAGGGTGAAATCACAATCGAATGAACGGGCGCTATCGGTCAGTCAGTCGCACTTGCGCATCGACCCGGGCATTGCGTTATTCTGTATCCATGAACATCGATTTCGTAGATCTGTCCGGCAAACTGCTGATTGCCATGCCTGGAATGGGCGACCCGCGCTTCGAGAAGAGCGTGATTTTCATGTGTGCCCATTCGGCGGACGGCTCGATGGGCCTTATCATAAACAAACCCGCCCCTGACCTGAAACTGAAGGACCTGCTTAAACAGCTTGATATCTCTCCCGGCAACCGGAGTGGTGGAATGCCTGTTCACTTCGGTGGCCCGGTTGAGCACGGACGTGGTTTCGTGCTGCATTCCGGCGAATATATGATTCCGAACTCAACCCTGCGTGTTGACGACCGCTTCGGAATGACCGCAACTCTGGATATCCTTCAGGCCATGGCCGAGGGTGGCGGTCCGGAACGGCGCATCCTCGCGTTGGGTTACGCCGGCTGGGGGTCCGGACAACTGGAGGAAGAGATACAGCGTAACGGCTGGCTGACGTGCGAGGCCCTGCCCGAAATCGTGTTTTCCTCCGATGACGGGGGCAAATGGGTAGCGGCGCTGGGATCCCTTGGGATCGATCCAATCATGCTAAGCCCGCAGGCGGGAAGAGCGTGAACATCGATCACCCTATTCCGAACCGTCACCTACCGGCCTCATGGTACGACGTTGGGCCAGGTCAGCGGCCTGGCGCGGCGCGGCCGCGCGTCGCAACCGGTCGTTTATGGCCCTGCCCAGTCCCGTTTCGGGAATTGGCGACACCGCGACCGCACCGCCCCGTGCATCGAGAGCGTGAAGACACCTGAACAGGTTGGCCGCGGCTTCGACAAGATTTCCACTGGGCGAAAGACTGAGGTCAGCGTTCATTACCGGGCCGAACCCGACGAGAACCTCACCACTACGCCTGCGAGATGCGTTCATCCGCAGCGGAACATCCGGCGCGTAATGCGAGGCGAGCTGTCCCGGAGCGTTCGGTGAATCTGGATCGTCACGCACCGCAAGCCTTCCGCCGATGCAGTCTTCGATTTCCTCGACCGCAAGTCCACCCGGTCTTAGAAGCGCGGGACCCGGGGCGATAATTGTGGATTCTATACCTATCGCACAATGTCCACCATCAAGTATGGCATCGATGCGTCCGGACAGGCTGGCGGCGACATGACGTGCCGTTGTCGGGCTAACCTTGCCGGAGGGATTGGCGGAGGGCGCGGCGATCGGCCTGTCAGTCCTTTCGAGCAGGCGTCGGGCGACAGGGTGATCGGGGACGCGTACCGCGATACTGTCCAGTCCGGCCGTGGCCAGAGGTTCGATGCCCGCTCCCTCCAGCTGTGGCAGTACAAGGGTCAGCGCTCCCGGCCAGAAGGATTCCGCGAGCCTTTCCGAAACGGGGTCGAACCGAACCAGACGGCGGGCATGGGAAAGGTCCCGCACGTGGACGATCAGGGGATTGAAAGCAGGGCGGCGTTTAGCCTCGAAGACGTGCGCCACCGCCGCACCGTTCGTGGCATCCGCGCCGAGGCCGTAAACGGTTTCGGTCGGAAAGGCCACAAGCCCGCCATTTCGCAGGATGGCGGCGGCGCGGGCAAGTCCGGCATCATCGCTGGCGAGGATTTCGGTCGGCAACTCATCCATCTGTGCGGAATCCTACCCTATTTTGCTTTACGGGGACTGAAACAGCACCGCGGATCGAATAGCAGGCACTCACACTTACACAAATGAGACGGGCAGACTCCATACGGATACGGTGTAACTGTGCCCAAAGCGTTTTCAAGAACCACGAAGGACTCCGCCCAGCAGTGTCCCACCGCCAGTTTATGATGAACACGGGTTCGATTTGCGCTCTTTGAAGATGCATATGCCGGATGCTTTTCTTGCGGCTGCCGCGGCCACGCGTGACCTGATCGTCGTGACCCCAAACGAGACCGAATTCCACAATACCGGAGTTAAAGACGGTCAGTCCATGGAGGGTGCGGCCAAGATCTATGGGGAATTCAGACTGAATCCGGCTGTCAGCTGATTCGCGACGGTGTTTTCCGCTGGCGCGCGGACGCATGGTCCGGGGTCAGCGTCGCATGCAATGAAACACGGGCCGCGGGCAGGGACCGGATGACACCGGGCGCAGTCGGCGCGGTTCGTACCCATCCACGACCGCGCCGCTTTTTCCGCTTGATACATCCGCTAACATACTGCAGGTAAACGCCTATGCACGAGAGGGAGCCCGGCATGTAGAGTATGTGTAGGCCACTTTCCGTGGCCTGATTCATTACACCTGCCAGCCAACCTGGAGGGCATGACATGTCATTTCGTGCACCAATTCCAGAGTTCATGTTCCTGTTCGCACATGTCGTCGGCTTCGGGAAAGTCAACGCAACCCAACGGTTTGCGGATATGGACCTAGCGACCGTTGAGGCCATCCTGAGCGAGGCCGGGAAGCTCTGCGAGGAAGTGCTCGCGCCGATCCGCCGGAACGGTGACCTCCATCCGGCGCACCTTGAAAACGGAGTCGTGCGCACATCTCCCGGTTTTGCGGAGGCCTACCGTGCGGTCGCCGAAGGCGGCTGGGTCGCCGTCAGTGCACGACCCGAATATGGCGGCATGGGCCTGCCGCTGACGGTTTCAACCGCCGTCAATGATATGATGTCCGCGTCATGTCTGGCCCTTCAACTCAATCCGTTGATGACCCAGGGACAGATCGAAGCTTTGGAAAACCATGCCAGTGACACGATCAGGGCTCTCTACCTTCCCAAACTCGTCAATGGTGAGTGGTGCGGAACAATGAACCTGACCGAACCGCAGGCAGGAAGCGACGTTGGCGCAATTCGCTCGAAAGCGAAGCCGGTCGGAGATGGCTCCTACACCATCACCGGGCAGAAAATCTTCATTTCGTGGGCCGACAACGATTTCTCGGAGAACGTCTGCCATCTCGTACTCGCGCGACTGCCTGACGCGGCGCCCGGCACCAAGGGACTCTCACTGTTTCTGGTGCCTAAGCTGGTTCCAGACCCCAATGGCAAACCTGGTCCGGCGAACTCACTCAGGGTTGTGAGTCTGGAGCATAAGATGGGTCTTCACGGCTCACCCACGGCCGTAATGCAGTATGATGGCGCGACTGGCTGGATAATCGGACCAGAGCATGGCGGGATGGCGGCGATGTTCACCATGATGAACAATGCGCGATTGGGCGTGGGAGTGCAGGGAATTGGCTGTGCCGAAGGTGCGTTCCAACAGGCATTTCAGCACGCGATGGATCGTCGGCAGGGGCGGTCGCCCGTTCCGGACGGCACAGTTGCGATCGTCGATCATGCCGACATCCGGCGGATGCTGGCGACAATGAAAGCCGAGCTTTTCGCCGCCCGGTCCATCGCGCTCTCCACAGCAGTGGCATTGGACATGGCTGGTGTCACCGATGATCCCGTCTGGCGGGCGAGAGCCGCGCTGCTGACACCGATCGCGAAAGCTTATGGAACAGACTCCGGAATCGCCGTGGCCGAAATGGGGATTCAGGTCCACGGTGGAATGGGATATATTGAAGAGACCGGCGCGGCGCAGTTCTATCGGGACGTTCGGGTCACCGCGATCTACGAGGGAACGAACGGAATCCAGTCGATCGATCTCGTGGGCCGCAAAATGATGGATGACGGCGCGGCCGCCAATCGGCTTATCGAGGAAATCGTATCCGGCGCAGAGGCAGCCAACCACGTTTTGCCCGGCCCCTCGCAGGCGGTATACGAAGCGGCTAAAAGACTGGGTGACACAACCGAGTGGTTAGTGGCCCAGCGGCCAAACGAGCGGTTCGCGGTCGCGGTACCCTACCTGCGCGCTTTCGCGAGAGTTCTCGGAGGACATTATCATCTTAAGGCGGCAATGGCTGGGCGAGGCGGCGCCCGCGAAGCTCTCGCGAGGTTCTTTGTAGCACGGCTTCTGCCCGAGCATATCGGGTTATGCGCCCATGTCCGGGAAGGCTCCAAAGGGATAGATGCGCTCGGACCCGAGGCGCTTGCGGTATGAGGGATCGTGACGCACCCCTGACCTATCCCTTCGCCACCCCACCTGAAGCGGGAGCGGCCGTTGAACTCGCCGAAGGGGTTCTCTGGCTGCGCGTGCGGCTCCCGATGAAACCCGACCATGTCAACTGCTACGCCTTTCGCGAAGAGAATGGCTGGACAATTGTTGACACCGGCCTGAACAGCGGCAGCTGCCGTGCCGCTTGGGAGGCGGCGTTTACCGGGCCCTTCAACAGCGCACCTGTAAACCGGATCCTTGTCACCCATCACCATCCGGACCACATCGGTCTGGCAGGGTGGTTCCAGACATTGCACGGCGCCGAACTTCTCACGACCCGCACCGCGTGGCTGATGGCGAGGATGCTGATTCTGGACATCCAGCATTCGCCGGTTCCCGAAACACTGGACTTCTGGCGCAGCGCGGGAATGCCATCGGAACTGATCGAGAAACGCCGGATGGAACGCCCGTTCAATTTCTCGGACGTTGTAGCGCATCTACCACTGGGATTCCGGAGGATTCAGGAGGGAGACGTGATTGAGCTTGGAGGTCGGCAATGGGACGTACGCATCGGCAACGGTCATGCGCCCGAGCACGCAACGCTCTGGTCCAGGGATGGGGAGTTGGTGATCGGCGGCGACCAGTTGCTGCCGACGATTTCGCCCAATCTGGGAGTCTATGCGACCGAACCTGACGCCGACCCGGTCCGTGAGTGGATCGAAGCCTGCGAGCGGCTGCGTAGATGCGCAACAACCACGCAGCTCGTCCTGCCGGGACACGGGCGTCCGTTCACCGGTTTGCCGGAACGCTTCAGGCAACTTATCGATAACCATGTCGGCGCACTTGACCGACTTCTCGAATTCTTGGATGAACCCCATACCGCTGTGGACTGTTTCAAGACGTTGTTCGCGCGAGAGATCGGACCCGACGAATACGGGCTGGGGCTTGTGGAGGCCGTGGCGCATCTCAACCACCTTCGAAAGCTTGGCAGGGTTGAGCGGACGTTTCGTCGCGACGGCGCGTGGCTGTGGCAACGTTCGTAGGTTCCCGGGAGGCTAGCGAAAAATCGCTGATGGCCGATCAGAGATCGCGAAGATCCACACCGGATTGAAACGAGAGGCATGGCGCGTGCGGGAGAGCTGATCGAGTGCGCGGATTCGCCCCGTCCTTGCCCGTGACACCGACCCATGGATCCGCTATACGCGTCGCAACAGGCTAACCGGAAGGCGAACGCAAATGGCAGAACACCAGCACGGGGAGATGGACATCTCGGATCAGGAGTCGATGTTCACAGGATTTGTCAGGTTCGTTGCATGGACGATAGCGATTATCCTGATAGCGGCGGTTCTTCTGGCCATGATCAACGCCTGAAGCCCCCGCTGCCGCCCGGACTCTGCGGTAAGGAGCCGTCGGCAGCACCTGTCGTCAACCCGGAGTGATCCGGGTTTGTCAAAATCTCCGCAGACGCGAAGGTCTCTGCGCGATCCTTGCCAAACATCCGCGCCGGGGGCGGTAAAGTCGGCGTCGTCGATACAGGGCCCGGATACAGAGTCCGGGCACCGGATATCCAGCGCACGGACTTTACACCGCTCCCGACGGTTCGAGTGCCTTTGAGGCAACACGTTCGACAGCCAGCGCCATCGGTAATTCCCCCTTCGGGAAGAAGGCACCCGGTTTCCGTTAATCCGTTATGCGAAGTTGATGCCCAAGAGATGGCATTCATTGAGAGCGCTCCGCTGAAAGCGGGGCTCACGAAATTGCTCTTTGGGACGGATATCGCGGATTGGTCGCGATGGGGACAATGCATCCCCATATGATTATGGCAAAATGCAGGGCTTATATGTACTCCACGCTCACGATCTCATAGCACTTTTCGCCGCGTGGAGTGCGCACTTCAACGCTGTCTTCCGTCCGCTTGCCCACCATCGCCCGTGCGAGCGGAGACTTCAGGTTCAGCTTACCCATCCGGATATCAGCCTCGGGCTCCCCGACGATCTGATAAACGCTTTCCTCATCGGTTTCCTCGTCCTTAAGCTTTACGGTGGCCCCGAACCTGACAACGGGACCCGACTGTCCTGACGGATCGATGATGTCAGCCTGCCCGAGGACGTTCTCAAGTTCCTTGATCCGTGCCTCTATGAAACCCTGCTTTTCGCGGGCGGCGTGGTATTCGGCGTTCTCGGATAGATCACCATGTTCCCGCGCCTCGGCAATTGCCTGGATTATCGCCGGGCGGTCCACGGATTTCAGTTGCCTGAGCTCGTCGCTCAGGGCGGCATGACCTGCTTTGGTGATGGGAATCTTTTTCATCGAGGACGTTCCATTGAGTGCGGCATACTGGTCCATCTGACTCAGCAGGACCATCGCGATTGTCAAGCGTCCAGAATCCCCTGGGACCTCTTTTCCGAGCCATCAGTTGATGCGATACGATCCCATATTTGTCGCGGCGTTTTTCCAGAATGACGATTTGGCCTGTATTGACGCCCGATCTGGAGACCCGTGATCCGGGCATTGCCGCGACGGTATGCTAAGCCTAGGGGGAAATGACGGCCGCCAAGCCCTGGGTCCCGGAATGCGGAAAGGGTGCGCGACCGCGCCGCCGGGCCGAGGTATTCATACTACACGGGACCTTGAGGACGCGAGGCAGGGGACGGGTCACAGTCCACCGGTACGACGACCTTACCCAAATGAACCACCGCATGGCAGGAGGTGACGTTACGGGAACTTGCCACGGCACAGGCGCGATGTGTCGAAAAATCCTCACCATGGGGCAATGAACCCGGCAACTGTTTCCGCTCCATATTTTCGTTGTGCTGGGTCACGGGACCCTCTGCCGCGGGAAATGGAAACCTGGAAGCGATTGCTCTGACGTGGGGCCAGAGTGGACTTGCGCCAGCCGTGAAGGGTTTGATAACGCGTCGGCGAGGAACATGATTTCCATGGGGTCAGATGAAACATCTCGCGCACGCGGCGACAATGGCATTCCTGCTGATTCTCACCGCCTGCGGAGGCGGCGGTAGCGGCCCATCCATAGCGAACGGAGGTGGAAGACAATCTCCGGGTCCTCACCCGGACGCAAGGCCGTTGCCCGCCGTGAGCGTTGTCACGGCAAGGTATCTGGGTTTAGGTCCGGCATTTCCTTACCAGAGACCGAATGTCGGCAATCTCCGTGAGGCACCGGAAGCCAGACGGCAAACGATTGATGTCAGATCGGGATCATGGCGTGACCCTCAGGGCCGTGACGGCAGCCGCAGCGCTCCAGAGGCAGTGGAGTTCATCAAGGCGTTCCAGACACAGTCATACCGGGAAATTGGACCGGATGCCCACCTGCGTATCGTGGAATCAGGACAGAAAACCCTGCGGGTTCACGGAGCCACCCGAGCGGAACGCGATCTGGTGCGCTCGGCGGTTTCGGAGATCAACACCGCCCTTCCATCGAACAGGCGTATACTGCTTGGCGGGGATCTTTTGCGGCCGACAGTCGTCGATGACACGGATCAAGTGCCGGACGACGAGATACACCTCCATTTCACCAACGGAAAAACATCTTGGCCCGACGGCTATCAAGAACCCGGCGACGGAAACCTTGTAGTGCTTGGCATTGGAGGGTCCAGAATTCAGGACAGCCTCACCGTTCTGGGAGGCTATGCGTTCATCGACCGTCAGGCGGTTCGGTCCGATACCGAAAGGAAACGGTTCACGATCATTCATGAGCTTCTGCACGCCTAAGGATTGGGAGCGCATGTCGATCCTAGCACATTCCCATATTCTTACATGGTGCCCACCTTGGGAAATTTCAGAAACGTCCAGCCCGTATTCCTCTCCATTGACGGCGAAGGGCTTCTGGCGTTAACGCGTCTCACTCCGGGCACGCGCGTCAACGACATCACGCCCGACGACCTCGGCAACTGGACGGATACGGCATTCCATCTGCTGGGTCATGCGGACCTTGATGGCACCGGCGATGATATCGTCCAGTTCGGTGCGGGCCTGCGCAACGGGCTTGCCAAGCCCTGGGCATACGGTCCCGCTCCCCACACCCGGATCCAGAACAACTCCGCTCTGCCGAAGTCCGCGACCTGGTCAGGCGGGCTGCTCGGGTTCTCCGGAAACGGACGGACCGTCGCTGGGGACGCACGGATCTGGATAGACCTGGGTTCCCTTAACGGCTCCGCTGATTTCACGGGACTGGAATCGTGGAACCGGAACGCGCGTCCCGGACAGCCCGGCAGCGGCACTATGTGGGGTGACGGCGATCTCGGATACTCGATCGCGGTCACGTCAGACGGAGTCCGTCAGGGTTTCGGATCGACGTTCGCGCCCGGGGACGACGCCGGCGTGGTGACCGGCACCTTCGTCGGGGCCGCCCATGAAGGGACCGCTGGGGTTCTCGAGCACCCGGACCTGTCGGCCGCGTTCGGAGCCACGCGCTAGTGGCTGGTTCAAAACAAGAGATTCCAATTTTTCCTGCCGCCGTCACGCGGCCAATGACAGGGGGCACAGGCAGATGGCAATGGGAGGGATGAGTCATGCTTCGGGAAAGAATGGAATCTTCTGTATAGAACCTACCACTAGGGACATGCGGTTTTCGCGATCTCCCAGCGCCAATGATCGCGGTGTATGCCGCTCAACCCGCTCGGGGATGTAACCGCCTCGGCTTCCGAATCCGCGATCACCGCCAGACTTTCTCGATCACTTCCGTCGTCGCGGATGAACGGGTATGTGAGCCCGACAGGAATATCCCACCATACCGATCGGCGCGTGGTCACAATGCTCCCGGAGCAAGGAGCTGTTCTTGACTGGATCGACAGTCAGTCCGTCGAAATCACCGGTGGAAACAGGTTCGTCCGACGCGCCAAGGGGATGGCGACGACGGTTTCAATATTCAGTATCAATGGCCCGAACGGCGATCTCTTCCAGGCAACGACGCCGGAAATGACCCGCTATACGGAATCGCGGACCCTACGAAGCGCCTTAAACCGGCTGGGGCAAAATCACGTCACCCCGTATGGAAGGTTCCCATCTCCCCACGCATATATCGCGAATCCCGGAACCATCCGGTAGGATATCGGGGGTATATCAGGATTAGGCGGCCTTCCACTTGATCGAACATCCCATCGATGGAATCTGTTCCTCCGGACCCGCACCGGTCCCGGCAACAAGTGTCATCGCCTCGAAAAGATCACGGCGCACTTCAGGCGATGCGGACTTTCGCCCCGAGGCATCGAGCCGCCCTCTATACTGAAGCCCGAGCCCAGCGTTGAAACCGAAGAAATCAGGAGTGCATACGGCCCCATAAGCGCGGGCCGTATCCTGCGATTCATCATAGAGATACGGAAAGGGAAAACCGTTCTCACGCGCCACACGGGCCATGTTGTCAAAGCTATCCTCCGGGTACATGTCGGCATCATTGGCCGATATGGCTACCGTGCCAACCCCCATATGTTTCAGGTCGGTGGCATCCCGCACGATTCGGTCAAGCACCGATTTCACATAGGGGCAGTGATTGCATATGAACATGATCAGCGTACCCTTCCTTCCCGAGATATCGGCGAGTGTGTAGCTGTTTCCGTCTGTGGCAGGCAGGCGAAAATCCGGTGCTTTCCAGCCAAAGTCGCAGACCGGTGGTGTGGCGGCCATCCTCTATCCCCTAATTTGCGCAAAGCCCGGCGAAACGGCTGACGGGCGGATCACGACTATGCAGGCGATCTTCTGCCGAGGCAAGGCCTTTCCTCCCGCAAACAACCGACTCGGAAGCTGGTTGGATTCCAGACGCGCTTCGGAATCGCACGCCGATTGCCGTCAAACCTACTCTCTGGGAGTCGGCTGAAAGAGGGAGACGTTTCGGTATGGCCGCCATGTCACGGGTCCGATAACAGCGCGTCATTCATGTCATCGTTAGCCGGGAAACGAACATCAGGCCCCCGTTCCACAGTGAAGTGCAACACCCGATGTGGGTGAGTTCTGGCTGAGGCGGCACATGATGTTGCGAATCGGCCGGATGGCGGCGACAGTCCCGGTGACCAGACTGGGAGACTGTCATGCCCGAGGGCTACCGCCACCTGACCTATGCCGAGAGATGCCAGATCCACGCGCTGAGGGAAAGCGGGATCTCCGACGCGGCGATCGCCCGCCAGCTGGGGCGTGACCGCACGACGGTCTGGCGCGAGGTGCGCCGGAACTCCGGAAAGCGCGGCTACCGGCACGCCCAGGCGCAGCGCAGGGCGGAGACGCGGCGCAGCGCGGCCTCGTCGGTTCCCAGGAAGATGACGCCGGAGCCGGTGGCGCTGGTGGAGGGGCGGCTGGCGCGGGGCTGGAGCCCCGAGCAGGTCTCGGGGCGGCTGCGCCTTGAGGGCCATCCGGTGGCGGGCCGGCAGTGGACATGCCGGCACGTCCACGCCGACCGCAGGGCCGGGGGCGGGCTGTGGCGGCACCTGCGGCGCCGTGGAAAGAGGCCGAACCGCAGGGGCGGGGCCCACGCGGGCCGGGGCCACATCCCGGGCCGGGTGGACATCTCGGAGCGCCCGGCGGTGGTGGAGGCGAAGGCGCGGGTCGGCGACTGGGAGGCGGACACGATCGTGGGCGCGGGCCACAGCGGCGCCGTGGTGTCCCTGGTTGACCGGGCCACGAAATACACGCTCCTGCGGCGCGTCGACAGGAAGACGGCGGCCGCGGTCGGGGCCGCCATGACCGGCCTTCCGGGGCCGCACCGCGGCGCGGTGCACACGGTCACCGCCGACAACGGGAAGGAGTTCGCCGACCACGCCCGCGTCTCGGCGGCGCTGGGCGCGGACTTCCTGTTCGCGCGGCCCTACCACTCGTGGGAACGGGGCCTGAACGAGCACACCAACGGCCTCGTATGCTCAGCGAATCAGCACTGATCAGGGGAGGTGGCTGTGCAGAAGTCGGGGGCGGATTCCTGTGGAAAAGCCGTCCCTTGCTCCCGCCGCCCTCCCGGTCGATGCCGGGTCCGGGGCCGCCGCCGCCAGGCCTGGCGGCGGCGGAGCGGGGCCTGCCCCGCAGGACGGGTCGGACCGGAACGGCCCTGGATCGCATTCGCGGATCCGTGCGCCAGCGTGGTCGGCCCGTCCTCCCGTCAGATGCCTCCCGCGTCCCGATGGATGCTGGGTCCGGGAACCGGACCGTCACGAGGATAGGAGCGGGAGACCATGACCACCGCAGGCGCGGGAATAGACGTGAGCAAGCACACCCTGAACATTCACCTGAACGGGCGGGACGACACAGCGACCAACGACGCGGACGGGTTCCGCAAGGTCGCCGGCATCCTGAGGAGGGGGAAGGCGGAGCGGGCCGTCATGGAAGCCACGGGGCGGATGCACCGGGGCGTCGCGCGGTCGCTGCACGACCGGGGCTTCCTGGTCGTCGTCGTCAACCCGCGCCAGTGCCGGGACTTCGCCAGGCCCGGCGGCGAGCTGGCGAAGACCGACAGGGTCGACGCGAGGGTGCTCGCGGCCTTCGGGGCCGCGTTCCCGGACATGGCGGCCACGGCGCCGGCCGACGTGACGGTTGACAGGCTCCGCGACATGCCGGGGCTTCGGGAGGCCCTCGTCGACCGGCGCACCGGGCCGAGGCGGTTCCCGCCGGGGTCGGAGAGCCGGATCCGGAAGGGCCGGTCACGGGGGTGCTTGAGGAACTGGACGCCGCCGTCAGCGGGTATGACCGGCGGACCGGGGAGCTGGTCAGGGACTCGGAGAGCCTGGCGGAGAGCTACCGCATCCTGACCTCGGTGCCGGGCATCGGCCCGGTCACGGCGGCGTCCCTGATCGCCTGGATGGGCGGGCCGGGCGCGATCGGCAGCCGCCAGGCCGCGGCGCTGGTCGGCGTGGCGCCGATCGCCCGCGACAGCGGCACCCTGAAGGGCGGGCGCCACATCGGCGGCGGGCGCAGGCGTCCGAGGGACGTGCTGTACATGGCGGCGATGGCCGCCTGCATGTCCGACCCGGAGATGAAGGCGCTGTACGGGCGGCTCCGGGAAAGGGGAAAGCACCCAGGGTCGCCGTGACCGCGGTCATGGGCGGGCCCGTCGTGACCGCGAACGTCCTCCTGCGCGACCGGCGCATGTGGGAGGACAGGTCGGTGCCCGCCGCCGGCTGACGCCCGGCGCCGGGCGAACCGCCCGCGCCTGCCCGCGCGGCGCCCGCCGGTGGAAAGCGGTGCGCGGAACCCGGATCCGGAGGCCCGCAGACCGAAGGAAAAGCCCGGATCCGGGCTTGAACCGAAACATGGATGCTGGTGCGGGGGTACCTGCCCAAGGGCACGGACCTGCGCAGGGTCACGGACGCGGAGGTCAGGGCCGTGCAGGACCGCCTGAACGCGCGTCCGCGCAGGGTCCTGGGCTACCTGACGCCGGCCGAGGCGTTCCTGCGGGCGCGGCCTCCCTGAGGGAACCTCCGGCGTCCGGATCGGCCCCCACGCGCCGCGGGCCTTCCCCGGTGCGCCCTGCCGGCATGCCTTGCGCCGCCTGGCGGGCGGTGCTACGCTCCGATTCGAAGGGACCGAGCCGTTCCCGTGCGGAATCGGGGGGTCGGAGGG
Source organism: Paracoccaceae bacterium (assembly GCA_965221405.1). Classification (GTDB taxonomy): domain Bacteria; phylum Pseudomonadota; class Alphaproteobacteria; order Rhodobacterales; family Rhodobacteraceae; genus JAPOUP01. The sequence continues at coordinate 1,436,827 of CBDCSE010000002.1, forward strand.
CGCGGAAAGCGCAACGCCGGGCCCTTTCCTCCGCTCGGGCTACGCCCTCGCTCCGGGAAGGGCCCGGCGTTGCGCTTCGGAGTGGCGCCGGGGAGGGATAAAGGCTTGAAGTCCGGCGGACGACTCCAAGATCACCGGAGCCAGACCCGAGGATCCAGTGCGCGGACGCCGCCGGGCCGGAGATCGGCTACCTGCCTGACGGCCCAACGAGAGTTAACGGAATTGATGCGGTTAGGCCATAAGGCATTCGAATCCATGGAATGGAAAGCCATCTCGCAGGAGTGACCATACCAGCCGCAAATCATCTGCCCGACACGTCGTTACACCCAGATTGTCGGAGGGCGGGGCGTAAGGGATTTGAAAAGGGTATCTGAGGTATTTCCGAGGATTTCGTCCGGCTCGGGCCGGAAAGGCAATACCGTTGACCCGGAACCGCCAATGTCCGAATGTTACGTGGTCGCTCGAACCGCTGGATAGGGAGACCGTCAACCATTCAGCCCTACGGACATTTTGGAGGATGCTCCGATCATGACCCGATGCCTCGCCAGCAGCGTCAGCCGCGCACCAGTCCCTTACGATCCGGACCAGGCGAAAGATGTTGCATCCGCTCTTCCGGAGCCACTCAAGAAAGGAGCGGTGGGAGACCTCGTTCACGGCGTGGCGGGGTCCAGCCCCTTTCTGGCGCAGCTACTCTTGAAATACGGCGTCTGGCTCGCGGATGAAATCAGCGAACCGATGGGCGGGGTGCTTGAGCGCCTGGTTTCTCAGACGACGGAAACCTGCGCCGATGCCGACTGGCGCGGTCTGTGCGCGGCACTACGCCATGCGAGGTCACGCGCCGCTCTCTACATCGCGCTCGCCGACCTTGGAGGCGCATGGGAGTTAAACCGCATAACCGGGGCACTGACCGAACTCGCCGACAGCCTGACAGGCATAGCCCTGCGCTGGCTATTGGACAGCGAGATAGCGAGAAACCGTATTCCGGGTATTGGCCCACAGGACAGTCATGACCGTGTTGGCCTCTTCATCCTCGGCATGGGTAAACTGGGTGCGCGGGAACTGAATTATTCCTCGGACATCGATCTCATCTGCCTGTTCGATCAGGACCGCTTCCGGAAAGAGGACGTGGACGATGTCAGGGCACGCTGCATCCATGTGATTCGCCGCCTCGTGAAAGCGCTGTCGGAAAGGACCTCGGATGGCTACGTGTTCCGCACGGATCTGCGGCTGCGGCCGGCACCGTCGACCACCCCGCCCTGCATGTCCATTGAAGCGGCTGAAGGATACTACGAGAACTCCGGCCGCACCTGGGAACGTGCCGCGCATATCAAGGCGCGTCCCATTGCCGGAAACCTGGCCACCGGCAACACCTACCTGCGCCGTATAGCCCCCTTCATCTGGCGCCGGTCCCTTGATTTCGCGGCGATCGAGGATATCGAGGAAATCCTGCGGAAAATCCGCGCGAAACAAGGCAATTTCACCCCCACGGCAGTGCCCGGCTGCGATATCAAGCTCAGCCCCGGGGGTATCCGCGAGATCGAACTTTTCGCGCAGACACGGCAACTCATAATGGGCGGGAGGCTACCGGTCCTGCGCGAACCGACCACGCTCGGGGCGCTGTCGGCGCTGCGCGACGAGGGAATCATCGGGGCTGGGATGTGTGCATCGCTCTCGGAAGCCTATGTCGCCCATCGAAACGTCGAGCACCGCCTTCAGATGGTTAGCGACAGCCAGACCCAAACCATTCCCGAGAGCGAGGAGGCGCGTGCGCGCGTCGCGGCACTCGATGGATGGTCGGACCACAGGGCATGGGAGAACGCCATCGCGGAGCGCCTGGCCACCGTCAATGAAGTGACCGGAAGTTTTTTCGACGTCGACACACCTGAGCGAACCGAAGAAGCCACAACGATCCAAATCGATGAGGCGAACATAGCCGCACTTGGATTCTCCGAGCCGCAGGAAGTCTGCAGAACCATAAACAGGTGGCGGTCGGGCGCGATAAACGCGACTGGAACCGAGCGGGCGCAGAGGCTCTATGCCTCTCTGGAAGCGGACCTCATCAACCTTCTCGGCCGCGCCGACAGCCCTGATAGCGCGATCGCCGAGTTCGATCGCTTCATTTCCGGACTTCCATCGGGCGTGCAGGTATTCTCTCTGTTCAGGGCAAACCGTCACCTTCTCGAACTCGTCATTGACATTTTCTCGACGGCGCCTCGGCTCGCTGGCCATCTCGGACGTCACCCGCAGACACTCGACGCGCTCCTTTCCGAGGATTTTTTCGAGAAAGTGCCGTCACCCGAATGGCTCGAGGCCGACCTTCAGATCTGGATCGGAGACACTACGGACTACGAACGCGTGCTCGATATGGCACGGGAGTGGGCACGGGAACTGAATTTCCGAATTGGCGTTCAGGTACTGCTTGGAATGGCGGATGAGATCGACGCCGGAAAAGCGTTCTCGGGGGTCGCCGAGACTGTACTGACCGGACTGCTTCCCTTCGTGATCGAGCACTTCTCGGCACGCTATGGCCCGCCACCCGGACGCGGCATCACGGTCGTCGCAATGGGCAAGCTTGGCACCCGTGAGATGACGACCAGATCCGACCTTGACCTGATCACGGTATATGACGCCGGCGACGCCGCGCAATCGACCGGGCCCCGCCCGCTCCCATCTCAAACCTATTTCGCGCGTCTTACCCAGTCACTGGTCACCGCTCTCACCGCGGTCACATCGCAGGGACGGCTCTATTCGGTAGACATGCGCCTGCGTCCATCCGGACGAAAGGGTCCGGTCGCGGTATCGCTAGCCGCATTCGAGGATTACCAGACCAGACAGGCATGGGTCTGGGAACATCTCGCGCTCACACGCGGGCGCCCGGTGGCCGGCGATCCCGGTCTGGCCGCCGACGCGGCAAGGGTGATCGCAACCGCACTCTCCCGGCGCAGGGGTGATCCGAGAGTTATGGAGGAAGCCATAGAGATGCGCTCTCGGCTGCTACAGGCATACCGGGATGACCGCACCAACCCATGGTCCCTGAAACACTCCTCCGGCGGATTGATGGAAATCGAATTCCTGGCCCAGACCGGCGGACTTCTCCACGGACTTGGACACGGCCGCTCGGCACGCGACACGTTGGTTCCGCTTGCCGGAACGGGATGGATCAGTTCCGGTGAGGCAAAGGAACTCACCGCAGCGCTCATGCTGCAGACCCGCCTCCTCCAGATCGACTGTGTCGCACAGGAACGACCCTTCGACCCGGAAACCGCCGGCGAAAGACTGCGCCGGACCTTAGCGAAATTGACCGGAAAAGAGGACTTCGAATCGCTCGTCCGATCACTCCGGACCTCGCAGACCGCGGCCGCCGCAATCTGTGGACGCTTACTGGATGGCGTACCCGACAACGGCACAGACAGTCAGTCGTATTCCGGCAATGCGCCAAAACGTTTATGAGGGTGTTCCATTCCAGTGAAAATCGGCTATCCTCAGGAAAGGTTGGTCCCATGCCATGGGACAGAATTTGGAGAAACCGCTATGGATGCTAAAATCTCAAATGTCGGAAATGTGCTGGTCGCCGAAATCGAAGGGCGTATCGATGGTGTCACGGCACAGGAATTCGAAGCCACCGTAACCTCGAACATCCCCGAGGGCGGAAGCCCCGTGGTCTGCGACCTCTCATCGGTTTCCTATGTAAGCAGCGCGGGTCTCAGGGCGATTCTCGTTATCGCCAAACGCCTCTCGAAAGCCGAAGCGTCGTTCTCCATATGTGGACTCAGCGGATCGGTCGCCGAGGTGTTCCGCGTGTCCGGCTTCGACAAGATCATCAAAGTCCACGGTGACCGTGAGGACGCCTTGGCCGATGCGAAAGCCTGATCGAGGAAACGCGAAACATGGCTGAAACACAGAGACTCCGTATCGGCAGCAGCATAGAAAATCTGCCGGAGGCGGTGTCATGGATCGAAAGTTTCTGCGCAGCGCATCCTCCCGCCGCGGATTACGAGCACAAGCTGCAGCTCGTGGCCGAAGAGCTTCTGATGAACACGATCATACACGGGTACGGCAAGGAGCGTGAAAACGCTTCCATATGGCTGACCCTGGTTCCGCAGCCGGAAGGTATGGCGTTCATTATCGAGGACAACGCTGTGCCGTTCAATCCGCTTGAGGACGGGCCGGTTCCAGACACGGACTCCGAGCTCGGTGACCGGCCGGTTGGCGGCCTTGGCGTGATGCTCACTAAGGAAATGACTGACCGCGCATCTTACGTCCGAGACAGGTACAACCGCCTTTTCCTGGTGTTCGGTCCCGGCCAGATTCCTGATATTTCGGGCGATGGTGAAGCCGAGGGGAAACGGAAAGACCCTATAACGTCATCCCCGATCAGACCCCGCGCCCTGACACTCCGGATTCTCTTTATCCTGCTATTTCTACCCATCGCGGGCATATTCGTTGCAGGAGTGTTGAACTACCTGAAATTCGAACGCATCCTCACCGAGACCGCCGCCGCACGTTACGATCCGGTATTGCGGGAACTCGCGCGTGCGATTGGAGACAGTCTCGGGGAAGGATTGACACTGGCATCCACCAGAACAACCAGCAACCTGATCGAACGTTCCGTGGCGCAGTTCGACGGGGCGTTTGACCTAGTGGTTCGCGATCTGGACGGTAGGGCACTGTTCAGCACCCAGGTGGATGGCGGAAGCCTGAACGGTATGGACATCGCGAATTCCTTACCTGCAGGCGAAATCCACCATGAGTCCGTCGGACGGGAGCTATTCACCGGTAGCATAATGATTCTGCAGAACGGGATCCCGGTCGGAATGCTGTCCCTCTCCCATGACGCCACGGAAGTAAGGAATGAAATGCCCGCGCTCATGCGGCAGCTCTGGAGAGCGGGGACCTTCGCGCTGGTGCCTGTCGTGCCGATTCTGATCCTGTTCACCTTGATAATCTTCGGCCGTATCGAGGGGCAGCTCCACAAACGCAGGCTTACGGTCGGCCGCGCTGCGCAGGCCGATACCCCTGATCCCGGATCATCCGATCCGCTTGTCCAGGCGATATGGCGGCTCTCATGGCGGTCCACACCCAAGGGTGGAACGACCTGATGGCCCGCACACGCCCCGCCCTCCTAGTAATGCTGCTTGGCCTTCTCGTCCTACCATTCCTGCTGTTTGGATATCTTTCGGTGAGGATTTTCGAAACCCACCTTCTGCCAAAGGTAGAGACCCAAACGATTACCGCCGCCGTGGGCGTGCAGCGGCGCGTTGACCACGCCGTATCGGTGTTTGGTGGCCTTCAGACGCTGCGCAACGTTGAGCCGGTTCTTGACAGCGCCAGATCCTCGGCACCGGGAATGAATTTCATCGCCCTGACCGACACCGAAAGAACGGTGCGGCATATCTCGGCGGATAACTCCACGGCCGCGCACGCCGCACTTGCCGCGATGTCCGAGCCTGAACCCACCGGGTTCACCAACCGTCTCCTGACTGATCTGCAGGAACTCCTTGAGGTGCCGCTGTCCAGTCCGGTTGCGGTCGCCGGTTGGCAAGGCGGGGATCTTCTCGTCACCTCCATCCCCATAGACGGCAGCGAAAAAACCATCGGAACCCTCTACGCGGGGTTCGACATCGGGCTTCTTGAAGCTCTTAAACAGGACATCTGGATTGACACTGCCGTGGTCGTTCTCGCAATCGTGCTACTGGCCGTAGAGCTTCTGTTATTGGTATTTGCCGTCTACATATTACGTCCGGCGTGGATTGTTGATTTCCTCACCGCGCGGATGATGGCCCAGGATCTACGTTTTTCCGTCCGTTCACGCGTAGGCGAACTTGTAAGGGCGCTCGTTCGTCAGATTGACCGGATCGTCAAACACGCCGGTTCCCCGGGTGACTCCAACGGAATACTGCTTCCAGGCACGGAGGGGCCGCAGCAGTTGCGTGTTCCTGCAGTCAGCCATGTCCGTCTTCCACTATTCCTGTTCCTGCTCTCCGAAGCGATGCTGAGGCCGATACTGCCGCAGTTTCTTGGCCAGTTCGCGCCATCGGACAGCGACGCCGATTTCCAGATCGGGATGGTCATGGCCTGCTTCATGGCGGCATCGCTGGTGTCCGTCCTGATCGGTTCTGTATTTAGTGAACAGTCCGGCCCTCGCCGGGTATTTTTGATTGGGACGATCTTCGCGGGCATCGGTATGGCCGGTCATATTGTCGCGGACGGTCTCGCGATTATCGTGCTTGCGCGCGCACTGACAGGATTTGGTTACGGTCTGGTCTACGCAGCGGCCCAGGTGCACATAGTCAGGCACGCCGATCCCAAACAGAGAAGCACTGGGTTCTCCCTGTTTCTCGCGGTTGTGGTGGCGGCGGAGATCGGCGGCCCGGCGGTCGGCGGCATTCTGGCCGATCGAATTGGAGCTTCACTGGTTCTCTATGGAGCGGTGGCCTCGATCGGTGTTTCCGCCATCGCGTGCTTTTTCATGATCTCGAAGTTTCCGCCCGATCTGACCAACCCGTCCGCGATGCCGAAAGAACGATCATCCATGGCTTCCGAATCCCGATCGATTGCCGTCGGATTCAAACGCGGTATGTCGGAATGGATGCAGGACCAGATGACGATCATAATGACGATTTTGGCCAATCCCCGGTTCTTTGCCATGATGGCCTGTTTCGCCATCCCCGCAAAGGCGTTATTGACCGGAGGTTTGTTTCTGCTCGTGCCGCTGGCGGCGCTCAACATCGGAGGCGCGGCGGAAAGTGCGCGGATCCTGATGGGATATGGTATCGCGATCCTTGTCCTGGCACCGCTGCTATCTCCGCTCGCGGACCGTTGGCAGGGCTTCGGCTCATGGGTAGCGATCGGCGGTATGATAGCCAGTGTCGGATTTGTGCTTCCCAATGCATGGAACGTACTTGTCGGGGAAGGACTGACGATCCTATTCGTGGCAACGTTACTGTTCGGAATCGGCCAGACCCTTTCCATTCCGACCCAGATAAGTTTCCTGGTACAGATAGCCGAACGGGAGGCAACATACACAGGGGCCGGTACGGTGCTCGGCGTGTTCCGGTTTCTCGAACGACTAGGGTCACTGGCGGGACCGTTGATCGCCGGTGCCCTACTGCTCGCCTTTCCTCCGAGTGTCGCATTGATGTGGATGGGATTGGGAGCGCTGCTGCTGTCCGCCGCGGGCCTGAGCTGGTTTCTTGCCTTTGGAGAGCGGGATGAAGAGGAGGCGATTCTTGGCTTGCTTGTCGAAACGTGAGTTCCTGAAAGGATCTCTTGCCACAGCCGTGGCGACCGGGGCCGGTCAATCGATCGGAGCGGATGAACCGAAATCCGTTTTCATGGTCCTTTGGCGGGGAGAAACGGAGGTGGAGGACGGTTTCTACGCACATTTCGCCGAAAGCGGGATGCCGCTGAACTTCACGGTTCGCTCACTTGACCGGGATCCCGACCGCCTTCCGGATATCCTGGCGGAGATCGAAAACGTCAAACCGGATCTCGTCTACACCTGGGGCACCACGGTCACACTCGGTATCGCGGGTCGCGACCCGTTTCTGGCAAGCTCCACCCAGGACTACCCTCCGCGGGTAACTGACAGACCGATCGTGTTCACCATGGTTTCACAACCGGTGAAATCACGGATCATTCCCGCGTTCGGCGTAACCGGCCGCAACGTGACGGGCGTCAGTCACATCGTGCCACTGAATACACAGTTCAGGGCAATGCAATCCTACATGCCGATCGATCGGGTCGCCACGATATACACTCCGACCGAAAGCAATTCGGTTCTTGTTGTCGAGCAGCTTATCAATCTCGGCCGCCGCCTAAACATAAGGATCAACGATTTTCCGGTTCCGCTTGACGCTGACGGGAATCCCGATCCCGCTTCGCTGCCCGGCCTCGTTCAGGCGGCCGCGGCGACGGGCCCCCAATTTCTCTATCTTGGGCCTGACAGCTTCATCGGCCAGTACGCGCGTCAGATCACTGAGTTGGCCAATCTCCACAACCTGCCCTCCTTCGCGTCGACGGAAGTCATGCTTGCGTCCTCGGACGCGCTTTTCGGACTGGTCGCGCCTTATGAAAAAGTCGGGCGGTTCACGGCCTCCAAGGTGGAGCGCATTCTATTCGGCAACGAATCGGCCGAGAGCATTCCCGTCGAGGTGCTCCCTGAATTCTCCTATCAGATCCGAGCGGATGTGGCGCGCGAACTGGAAATCTACCCCAGTCTTTCCTTACTCGACTATGCAGAGGTAATCGGCCAGTGATGACGGCATGTTCAGAAATGGGCGTATCGGTGCGCGACGACAGCGAACCGGATCGGGCAGATTTCCTGCATACGGCCCGCACGGTAATTGATCGATGGTCCCGATCCAACCCGGAGAATGTCCGGCTCAGGCCTGCGGACGCCGACGATCTGCGCGCGTTACACTCCCTTAACTCAGATGCGATCATGGGTCTGGGAGAGGATGGATTGTTCATGCCAATGCCAGAGAGTTTCCTCTCCGAAATGATCCGGAACGGCATAATCCTGTTAATTGAGCGCGGAGGGGAGCCGCTGGGATACAGCATCGCAGTGCCAGCGGGCCGCGGTCAACCTCCGTTCATTCCAGGCACGCACTCCGGCTGGACCGGCCTTCTGTTCGGTACAGCCCTTGATCCAGCCATGCGCGGACAGGGCTGGCATTTACGTCTGATCCGGATGCGAAAGAGGATCTTTTCCGATGCTGGATTCGTTTCGGCACAGTCAACCGCATCTCCATTTAATTCAGCCTCACTTGCCAACCTGATGAATTCCGGGTTTCATGTCTCGGGCCTGAGAAACCTGTTGGACGGACATCCCCGCTTCCTGCTTGAATGTGGGCTCGCGTTCGAAACCGGTCAGCAATCCAAACCGACCGGCAACCAACGTCACGTCGTGCTTCCGAAAGCGGGGAACCTATCGGATCATCAGACCCTCCTTGCGGATGGCTGGGTCGCGACCGGCATTCGCAAGGGCCGACACTGCACTTTGATCTACACCCGAGGAACCGAACTGCATTCCGGGGAACCGAATCCGTGACGCAGGCCATTGATCCCTCTAAAAAAGAGAGCCGGCAGGGCAGTGGACCCAGCCTCAGGCGAAGTGTCGGCCTGACAGCGGTCGCGGCCCTGGTGGCGACTTCAGCGATACTCATCGCCTATGCGGAGATCCGGGGCGCTTCGCTTGCCCACCGTCACTCCGCGACTTCGATCAGCCTGCAGACGGACCTGATCAACACGATGCTTGAGCTGCGCCATGAGCGACTGACGGCGCTTGCCCGTCAACTCGCGGTGGATCCCGAGGTGGATTCGGTACTTGTGGCCAATGTCGATTCAAGCGAGATGGACGAGGCGCTCCAGATCGTCAGGGAAGCGCAGCCGGAGCGCCCTACCATATTTCTGGCAACCTCGGGCGGCCAGGTCGTCGCAAGCGCGGATAACGGGTCGGTGTCACTGGGCCTCACCACTTTCGCGCAGGTGAGACCCCAGACCCCTTATACCGATCTATTGATCGATGAGACCGGTTCACCGGTGCAGGCGCACAGCACTCCGGTTCGACGCGGAAACCTTGTAGTCGGCAAGATCTGGACTGTCCTGCCGGTCTCGGAAGGTATCGACGAGTTCTTTCCGAAACTTTCAGGACTTGCATATCGTGACACCGACGGCGAAATCCGAAGCCTTCTCGGTGCCGTGCCCGAAACCGGCATCGGCACCCTTGCAGGTGGCGGTGATCTACGGGCACGAAGCATGGTTCTGTCTGTTGGCGAGGGGCGGCGTCTGGAAGCAACTATTGTTCCACTTCAATATGGAACCGCAGAGGCGGCCGGCGACCTGATCCTGCTCCGTGACATCTCTGACGCTCTGCGCCGCGAGGAGTTGCTCACCATGATGGCCCTCACCGCGGTGCTGGCGATCATCCTTCTGTCCCTTGGCCTGCTGCTGCAGAAACTAAGAGTGGGATTTCGCCCCCTTGGCGCAGTCGTGAGACTACTTGGTGCCATGTCCGGTGGCGAGACCAAGATGCGTATCAGCGGTATTGGCCAGAACCTCCCGGGGACTGGTGGAAAGCGCGGCGCCACATCCGGGGCCGCCGTAAGATCTGGGCGGGAGATCGACACCCTGCTTCTTGCGGTCGATAGCTTCCGCTCAAGCCTCGATGCCCGGAACGAACTGATTGCCGTTACGGAGCAGCTTGAGAACGCCCGCCGCATCCAGCAGTCACTTCTTCCGGCGACGTTCAACCTGCATCCGGGGCTGGACATACATGGCCGCATGCGTCCCGCCCTCGAAGTTGCCGGCGACTTTTTCGATATATTCACCCTGGACGACGGTAGGGTTGCGCTGCTGATAGCCGATGTATCCGGGAAGGGAATGGCACCGGCGCTGTTCGCTGCCCAGGCCAGCGCCCTGTTAAGGGCCCAGTGCCACCAGTTCGACGAGCCGGCCAAGGTGATGCAAGCGGCTAACAACGCTCTGTGCGAGCGCAATCCCGAAGATATGTTCATCACAGCGATACTCGCCATTGTCACGCCGGACACGGGCGAAGTGAATTTTGTCAATGCCGGACACTGTCCTCCGATGATCGCGAAACAGGACGGAACCGTAAGTCTGGTGACCACCGCGCCGGACATGGTGATTGGTGTGCTCGCGGATCTGGAATGGACAGCACATCGTGTCGTGCTCGCGCCCGGCGAACAGATGCTGCTCTACAGCGACGGCCTCGACGAGGCCCAGAATGAGAGCGGAACATTACTTGGTACCGAGGGTGCGGTGGATATGTTCAGGGATGCCTGCACCACACACGGCAAGCGGTCCAGCCGGCTTCTGTGCGAACGGATGCTTGACCGTATTGACGCTTTCGCGGCCGGTGCACGCCAGGCGGACGATATCTCAATCCTAGTGGTTCACCGTAAATCCGACGATGAAAAAGAAGTCCGCGCCCCTACCCCGGATCCGGAGTGACGCCCTAAAGGAAGGGACGCTGAGCTTTTCCCGCGATGGTGTCCCGGGAAGTCTCCAGACCTGACCACCGTATATCCGGGCACGCGTGAGCGGCTCTCCCGGTCAGGGATCGCCCGGATTTCGGGGGCAACCCCGCTTTCCACCCGCGTGCGGCCGGCCTGCGCCCCATGAGCGCCGGGTGTGTCCCGGATTCCCGACGCCTGCCCGCGCCGTTCTCAATCCCCGTCTGCCGGAAAAATGGCGGCTTTCGGCCGATTGTAGCCAGACGGGCCGATTGCCCGAAATCCGGGATACACCCGGGCCAGAAAGACTGCGGTGGGGGTCCAGAAAGTCCCGCATAACCTGGGATGGCGGCGACAGACGGCGTTCTGTTCTTCTTGCGCTCCCGCCTCAGGCTGCTCAAAATCCAAAAGGGATTGCGCCACTTTCGCGTTTATTTTCTTGATTCCAGTTCCAATTCCGGTTTATGTCAATTCATGACCATGGATTCCGCAAACGCTACACCCAAAGCCCTCCCGCTGACTTTCGCAGAGGAAATCATGCTTCTGCTTCTTGATGACCGTAGCGGGAAATTCATTTTCGTCCCTCAGCATTCGATGAACTTCGTGCTTTCCGGGGCTATCCTTATGGATCTCGCCATCCGCGGCAAGATCGATACCGACCTGAAAAAGCTGATTGTCATCGACGCCAGTCCGACGGGCGATGACCTTCTGGACCAAACGCTTGAACGGCTTGCGAGCGCGGATGAGCAGCATGATGCCCATTACTGGGTCGAATTCTGCCAGAGAGACTCCAAGTTTGTCCGTCAGCAGGCACTGGACCGACTCTGCGAGGCCGGCATACTGGAACTCCAGGAAAACCGGGTAATGTGGGTCTTCAGATCCCATCGCTATCCTATCCGGGATGGAAAAGCGGAGAAGCAGGTCAAACTCCGGATCATGTCGATCCTTTTTAGTGACGAGATTCCCGAACCGCACGATATCGCCATAATTGGCTTGGTTGATGTCTGTGGGATATTCAGGCACCTGCTTTCCGCCAGCGAGCACGATGGTGCGCGTGAGCGGATCGCGCAGATTAGGAAGATGGACCTCATCGGGCAGGCTGTGACCAATTGCGTTAGGGAAATCGAACTGCAGCTTGCGCAGTCGATGGCCGTCGCCCCGATGTAAGCTCACCCTTCTGAAGGGTCATATCGGATAGTAACGTTTTTCCCGCGCTGATGTGGTCCAATTTTTTGGACCCGGGCAGTTCCAATCCGTTATTTTCGTGCCGTGCCGTGCGGGAGCCGCGGCATCGGGCGGGACGGGCTGCCGCTGGCGCGCCGCTTCCGGCACCACGCAACGCTGTGTCGGCGGAGGTCGGCCCCCCAGCTTCCTCGGCTGGAGGCGGAACTGGCGTCGGAAACTCCCGATCTGGACAGCAGCGGGACGGGCACTCCGGAACGCCTCTCTGATCAATGGCATTCGGATAAGGATTCCGTGCGTTCGGACAGGAAAGCCCCCGCGCTTCGGGCGTGAGCCGGAAGCCGGGGGCCTTGTTTTGGCGGCCTTTCGTGATGTCAGCCGGCGTGCCTGGTCTGCCACCTGCTTCTTGGCCGCATTGACCGGTGCGGGTAGCTGCGTCCCGGCCTCTCGCGCTGGATGCACCACGAAAGCCCGGCCATGATTCGCGCGATGGACTGCCTGACCGCGTCTGCCTGTCTGAGGAACAGGGCCTCGATCTCCCCGACGAGGCGCAGGCCGTTCCGGAAGTTGGCGCGCATGGCGGGCAGGCCCTCCTCCCCGCCGCCGGCGTTGAGGTCACCGTCGCACCGGTTGGAGAACCGGCGGGCGAGGGTGACGAGCGTGAACGCGGCGTAGAGTTCCTGGCGGACGCCACGGACGGATTTCGCGTGGAACCATTCGATCACGGCCTTGCCGGTTCTGTACATTTCTTCCACGCCCCAGCGCCCATGATATATGTCGGAGAGCGCCTGAACGTCGAAGCGCCCGCCGTCGGTCAGGGAGGTGACCAGACAGTATCGCGTGTCCCCAGCTACGTATGTGACCAAGCGGACGCGGAGCGTCCGCCCCCGGAGCGTGGTCTCGTCCCTCGGCGCGTCGAGAATCACGGTCCGCTCGGTCTCGCCCGAGACGCCGAAGGTCGAGTTCGCCCCCTTGTTGAAGCGGAACACGAAGTCCAGTCCGCGCTCCCGGTGGGCCAGCGCCATGGCGAAGGACCAGTAGCCGCGGTCGTAGACGATGACGTCGCCCTCCACGGCGCGGTCCAGGTGGGTGAGCGCGGCCTCGCGCTCGTTTTCGTGGCGGAACAGGTCGAAGTCGACGGGGATCCGGTCGCGGAGCCTGTAGAGGACGCTGACCATGCCCTGGGCATGGTGGGTGCCGTCCGGGACGCGGAAGCCGCGCTCCGCGAGCTCCCGCGGCAAGGCAATCCTCCACCCGTCGACGGCCAGAATCCTGCGGCCCTTCCAGGGCGTGGCCTCAGGGGCACTGGCGAGAATCTCGGCGTGCAGGCGCCGGAACGCAGCCTCGTCCAGCTTCTCGCGCGCCGCGCAGGCCGTTGACGCAGCGGGAGGCTCGTCCTGCGGCAGCTCCACCCCCGCCGCCGTGCATTGTTCCCAGAGCCCGCACAGCGTGGCGCGGTAGCCCTGCCCGCGCGGCGCGGCGACGAGGCGGAGCACGAACAGCATGATCAGCAGGCTGCTGAACACCCTCCGGCGCTTCTGCCAGCGGGCGTCCTCGCGCGCCGCGACGGCGGTGGCGGCCGCGACCAGCGTCTCGAAGCCCTCCGGGAACCGGCGGTCGGAGGCGGCGGAGCGGCCCCGCTCGGCCCGCGTCGGCGGCTTCGGCTTCGCTTTGGCCTCCCGCTCCCCGCGCAGGATGCCGCGGGCGCCACCGACCAGCGGCATCACGTAGACGCCCTTCACCGACTTACCCTTTCCGGCGGTCTCACCGACGCGCTCCCAGTTAGCCGCGCGGTAGCAGGTGGCCCGGAACCTCGTCTCGTCCACGAAGGTCTCGCAGAGCACGGGGCGCCAGCCGTGGAGGCGCTCCCAGTCCTCCGCCAGGCGCCGCGTTGCCATGGCCAGCGCCGAGGAGGCAAGATGTCTGGATCTCACCCACGGGAACACGAGATAGCGCGAGTTCACCACCATCAGGTGGCGGTTGCGGGCGCGGGTCCGGTCGCTCCACCCTATCCAGCGGTCGCGGCATGGCAGCACCTTCGTCGCCGCCTCGAAGAGCACGCACCCCAGCCTGCGGCCCTCGCCGTCGGTGACGAAGTACCGGACGTGTGCCCCGAAGGGACGGCGATAACCGAGATAGTGGTGCCGGTCCACGAAGGCGTTCCACAGCTGCCGGTCCTCCGTGTCGGTCACGGACTCCAGTTTCAGCGGACGCAGGTCCGCGAGCGGCGCGGCGATCTCCGGTTGCGGGTCCGAGGCCGGGGTCCAGGCCGGCCTGTCGGCGGCCCTCGCGTCGCGGACGCTCTCCTCCCGCCGCGGCGGCAGCCTGAGGATCCCGTGGCTTTCCAGCGTCTCCAGCATGCCCAGGCACGCCCCAACCCGGTAGTCGCCCTTCGCCGTGGTCCAGCCGAGGTGCTCGCAGATGGTCTTCGCCAGCTCGTTGCGGCTGTCGTTGGGGAAAAGCGCCACGGTCTCCTGGATGTCGGCGATCTGCCGGCGGTTCACCCGGCGCCCCGAGAAGGTGGTCGACTTCAGGTCTGTGATTCGCGGATCCATGGGGCGACTCCCGGAAATTCGAGGGCATCATACGAATCAGGGACGTCGTGTCAAGGGGGTGTGGGGAAAATTCCGGAACGCGGGAAACCGCGCGATATCATAGGGTTGCGGCCAACGGAAAAATCGCTCCCGGAACGGTATGCTTATCCGAATGCCATTGCCTCGCTGATCGGCGGCGCGGCCGCTCTGGAGCGTCTGGATGCCTCGCCGGGCCCGCTGCGGACGGGCATCGACGGCGGCCAGCCCTGGCGGCGCTCGGTCGGCGACAACCGTCTACACGGACTGGCGGCGCGGCAGCTACTGGCGGGCGGTGCGATCCGTCACCGGCGCCACCGCCCGGCTCGGTATCGAGGCGGATCACCTGACCCTCGCCGCGGAGCGGGCATGCCGCAAGGCGCTAGGTGCCGGGGAGCTGGTCGACATCGCGCCGGACATGATGCGGCTCAGGATGGTCAAGTCACCGGCGGAGATCGCGCTCATCAGGGAAGGGGCGCGGATCGCCGACATCGGAGGCCGGGCGCGACGCTCAGGATCTAGTGCGCCAACGCCGCCGCTCACGAACTCGGCCTCTCGCCCATCAGGCAGGGCGCGACATGCTCGGGCATCTGCGCGGAGATCAACGGGTTCCTGGACGGCGAGGGGCTCCTGCGGTTCCGCTCCTTCGGGTACGGCCACTCGTTCGGCGTGCTCAGCCACTACTACGGGCGGGAGGCCGGGCTGGAACTCCGCGAGGACATCGACACGGTCCTGGAGCCCGGCATGGTGATCTCCATGGAACCCATGCTCCTGATTCCCCAAGGCCTGCCCGGCGTCGGAGGATACCGCGAGCATGACATACTGGTCCTCGACGCCAACGGCGCAACCGACATCACTGGATTCCCATACGGACCCGACCACAACGTCATCGGGACCTGACGACCGCGCCACCCCACCCGCAGCGGCACACCCCACGGCCTGACAGCGAGCCGCCAGGACGCCCAGACGCGACCTATCCCGGCATTGCGCCAGCACAGAGTGTCAGGGGCAGCAGGAAATTTGCGCGCCGATGCGGATGAGTGTAAGTCCGTAGGCGGAACCCGGTCCTGGAGGAGCCCATGAACAGGATGAGCACGGCACTGAGGGCGGAGCGGACGGCGACCTATCAGGACGTGCTTGACGCGCCGCCCCATCTGGTGGCGGAGGTGCTCGCGGGGACGCTCCACACCCAGCCAAGACCCGCATCGCGCCATGCGCGGGCGAGTTCCGGGATCGGGGCCAGGATCGGCCCGCCGTTCGACTACGGTGACGACGGCCCCGGCGGCTGGTGGATCGTATTCGAGCCGGAGCTGCATCTGGGTGCCGACATCGTGGTGCCGGACCTGGCGGGGTGGCGGCGCGAAACGATGCCCGTGTACCCGGACGCGGCCTATTTCGGGACCGCGCCGGACTGGGTGTGCGAGGTGCTCTCGCCCTCGACCCGGCGCATCGACCGCAACGAGAAGCGCGCCATCTACGCCCGCGAGGGCGTGCCGCATCTCTGGTTCGTCGACCCGGACGCGCGGACGCTGGAGGTTTTCGGGCTGCACGGGCGGCAGTGGCTGCCGCTGGCGACGCTGGCCGATGACGCCGAGGTGTCGCAGCCGCCGTTCGACGCGATCAGCTTCCCGCTGGACGCGCTCTGGCCGGAAGAGGCGGGCCGTCGCGGATAGGATCGGGCGGATGGCAACGGAAAGGGAGGCGCAAACTTCTTGACCATTCTACGATTGGCCACTGGTTCGGGGCTGGCCTATGGGTTCACGGGCTCCCAGAACAGATATAGGAGCGTTACCGGCTGGTCGCGGAAGGCATGAGCCAAGCCGACCGCGTGCTTGATCAGTTGCGCCGCATCCAACCAGACGTAGTTGTCCGGCCGTTCACTCAGTCGAAGCCTTTCGGAGAAATACCCATGTTCCTGCCACGCATCCTCGATCCTCCTGTAAGCGGGCCGGAACTCCGCTTGGGGTTGTGACAAGTGTTCCATCAGTTTGGATTCGATGCCAACACCCTATCCGGGCCCGCCAGCAGGACATCGAGGTCGAAGTTGTGACACCAAGGCCGGTGGGGCATTTCCGCTCGAAACGCAGCGTGCGGAAACGGATGCCGCCCGGAAGCATCAGGTCATCGAGCCACCGTTGAAAAGGAGTGAAGCGGTTTACGGCGAGGCTCGGTGACGAATGGACCGCGAGGAACTCGCCCCGGAGCACGTTCCCGTCATCTGCCGTGAACTCCTCTGGCAGGAGAGTGTCGCGGATGTCTCCCGCATAGTCCCCTCTCGTCAGGAACGCATCTGGGTCGCAGGAAAACACCTTCCGGAGAGCGGTTCTGGAATGATTGGGCGGCTCATGCGGACGGGCGGGAACGTGGGGCGGCCAGGCCGGTCATCTCACGGGAAAGATCGAGTAGCTTGGAGACCTTCGCGTCGTCCAGCGCCTCGGGGTTCGGGTCGTGCGTCACGTCCTCGTGGATGTACCTCCCGGACACGCGGTCATACCTTCCGTCGAGCGCCGCCGCCACGATGCGCTCGCCGCCGACCCAGGTCGGAGCGGCGAGACGGCCGAACAGGGTGACGAAGACCCTCTCCGGGCCCCGTGCATCGCGCGTAAGGCCGCTTTTGATGTAGCCGGGATTCAGGCAGTTTACGGTGACGCCGCTGCCCTCCAGCCTCGCGGCAAGGTCACGCGAATGCATGACCATGCAGAGCTTGGCCTGGGCATACGCCGCCAGAAGCGACCACTTCCTCTCACGGTGCAGGTCGCCGAAGTCCAGCCGCCCCAGTTTGTGCGTCGCGGACGTCACATTGACGATCCGCGCCGTAGGCGCCGCCCTGACCCGATCGAGCAGGAGCTCGGTCAGCAGGAAGGGCCCCAGATAGTTCACCGCGAAGTTCATCTCATAGCCCTCGGGCGTAAGCCTGCGCTTGGTCACGTTCGCCCCCGCGCAGTTGATCAGGAGATCGATCCACCCGCCCCGCCCCAGAATGTCCGAGGCTGCCCCACGCACGCTGTCCAAGGATCCGAGATCGCACCCGACAACCGTCAACCGCCCGCCGTGGCCCGCCTCCTCCAGCTCGGAGGCAACGCGCCGCGTCTTGGCCATGTTCCGGCCCAGGATAAGGATGTCCGCGCCCATGGACGCGAGCCGTTCGACCGCCACGCGCCCCATGCCGTCTGTGCCTCCGGTGAAGACGACCGTCCTGCCCGTCAGATCTCGGTCGGGGACCGTTGCGGTCGACCTACGCGGGAAAAAGGTGTCGATCCATAAATGTCCGGTAGGCCGTTTCATGGGAAACCTCATGTGAGCCGGCATGGCGTGCGCCGCGTTCCGGACAGCCGCGACAGTAGAGCATCCCGCCGAACTGTCAACATCGCCGGAGCCTGATTTATCCAACGCGCCGTCAATCCCGTCTTTACGGGTGCCTACGCGGGTCACGGATGCCCCTTCCATACAAAGATCCTGCGGGACAGCCCCAACGTCGGTAACATCGCGGCGTCACCGTCCGTTTCCGCTGATTTTTATGGGAGACCGCCGACATTTCACGGTTCACTCGGGTTTCGTTTCAGCAACCGAGCAGGGTATGCCATACCGGCCACCGGCGGTGGAACCCGAGCGGGAAGCGTCACGCTTCCCATCCGCATCAGATCACCAGCTGACAACATCCGCCGTCATCTTCCCGAAGATCGCAAACCACGATTCGACGGCCGGGGAAACCGGGCAAATGTCGTCATGCCAGTTGACCTGGATGCCGCAAGCTGTTCCATTACTTTGGGTTGGAAGCCGGAACCAGCGTCATCCGGGAGAGCGCTATGCCACGAGAAGATGTTCAGAAAACCGCGATGAATTCCATTCCAGCGCTTCTGGTGCGCAACGCGCGCGAATATGGTGCGAGGCCGGCATATCGCGAGAAGGAATTCGGGATCTGGCAGACCTGGACCTGGGCCGAAGCCGCCGAGGAAATCCGTGCCATCGCGCTGGGATTCCTTAATCTCGGGGTCGAGCGTGGCGACCATATCGCTATTATCGGTCGGAACCGTCCGGCACACTACATGGCGATGGTAGCGGCACAGATGGTTCGGGCCGTTCCTGTACCACTATACCAGGACGCGGTCTCGGACGAGATGGCATACGTACTGGACCACAGTGGCGCCCGGCTGGTGGTATGCGGTGACCAAGAACAGGTTGACAAGGTAATAGAGGTGCAGCGGCAGGTCGGCGACATTGAGCAGGTAATCTACATTGACAGACGCGGCCTGCGAAAATACGACCACTCGCATCTGAACGCGCTTGACGACATAATCGCCGAGGGCCGTGCAAGCCATTACAGATTCGATGGCGAACTCGATGAGCGGATTTCTGAACTCGGCTTCGATGACACCTGCGTGATGCTCTATACGTCAGGCACGACAGGAAGACCCAAGGGCGTAGTGCTGTCAAACCGGAACATCATCGAGGCATCTAAATCGTCATCGGAATTCGACCGGCTTCGGCAGGGAGAGCAGGTTCTGGCCTATCTTCCAATGGCGTGGGTCGGAGATTTCATATTCTCCGTGGGTCAGGCATATTGGAACGGCTTCTGTGTAAATTGTCCGGAGCGCGCGGGAACCATGCATGAAAACCTGCATGAGATCGGTCCAACATATTTTTTCGCGCCCCCAAGGTATTTCGAGGAACGCATCACTGCCATAACGATCCGCATGGAGGATGCGGGAAATGTCAAGAAATGGCTCTACAGGACTTTCATGGCCATAGCCAGGCAGGTGGGACCGAAGCGGCTTGACGGAAAGCCAATGTGGATATGGGACAGGTTCAGGTACTGGTTGGGCGATATACTTGTCTACGGTCCGATCCGCAGTCTCGAGGGTATGTCGAAAGTGAGGGTTGCCTATACCGCGGGCGAGGCTATCGGACCGGAGATTTTCGAATTCTGGCGATCACTGGGCATCAATCTCAAACAGCTCTATGGCCAGACCGAAGCGAGTGTGTTCATTACCCAACAGCCGGACAGTGAGGTCCGCGTCGACACGGTGGGTATACCGTCGCCCGGTGTCGAGATCCGGATTGATGACAGCGGCGAGGTACTCTACCGCTCACCCGGTACATTCGTCGAGTATTTCAGGAATCCGGATGCGACCGCTGGTACCCGGAATCCTGATGGCTGGGTTGCCACAGGCGACGCGGGCTTCATAGAACGGGATACCGGTCATCTTCGCATCATTGACAGGGCGAAGGACGTCACCCGGATGTCTGGTGGAGAGATGTTCGCGCCGAAATATGTTGAGAACAAACTCAAGTTCTACCCAAACATATTGGAAGCCGTCGTGTTCGGAGCCGCGCGGGATCGATGCTGTGCATTCATCAACATCGATCTCACTGCTGTCGGAAGCTGGGCCGAACGTAACGGCATAGCCTACGCCTCCTACCAGGAGCTTGCCGGAAACCCAGAGGTCTACGCCATGGTTCAGGGACACATAGAGGAAGTGAACCGGACCATCGCTCAGGATGAAATGCTGTCAGGCTGCCAGATCCACCGATTCCTGATTCTGCATAAGGAACTCGATGCTGACGATGGGGAACTTACCCGGACCAGAAAGGTGCGCCGGGCGATCATTGGAGAGAAATACCGGGATCTCGTGGATGCGCTTTACGACGACTCCAGCGAGATCCACACGGAAACCGAGGTCACCTATGAGGACGGACGTAAGGGCAGGATATCCGCTACCCTGGAAATCCGGGACGCCGCTATTGTTGGAAGTGCCGGAAGAAAAGCGGCGTGATTCCATGAGATCGATGCGTGAACGCTTCGTTCATCTAGCGGACGATAACCGTGGCGGGGCGGAAACAGCAGAGCACCTTTATGCACGATACCGATGAGAGACATGTGACAGCGGACGGACGAACCATTGGCGGCCCGTTGATGGAAATCAAGGATATTACCCTTCGCTTCGGTGGAATCACCGCGATCCAGAGCCTGTCTTTCGACATCCGCGAGGGTGAAATCCGTGCGATCATAGGCCCTAACGGGGCGGGTAAATCGTCGATTCTGAATGTGATCTCGGGGTTCTATCATCCACAGGAGGGTGAAATCCGGTTCCGGGGGAAGCTTCGTCCCTCCCTCAAACCATATCAGGTCGCGAGACAGGGTGTTGCAAGGACATTTCAGAACATAGCCCTGTTCGAAGGCATGAAAGTCCTTGACAACATCATGACGGGACGTCTGACACATATGCGCACGGGTATGGCCGCGCAGGCGCTCTGGTACGGCAAGGCGGAGCGGGAGGAAATCCAGAACCGTGAAAAGGTCGAGAAGATCATCGATTTTCTGGAGATCCAGCATATCCGAAAAACCCAGGTCAGGCGGCTACCCTACGGCCTGAAGAAGCGGGTGGAACTCGCCCGAGCGCTGGCGGCCGAACCGAAGCTTCTGCTGCTGGACGAACCCACCGCCGGCATGAACGTCGAGGAGAAGGAGGACATGAGCCGGTTCATCCTTGACGTAAATGATGAGTTTGGAACGACGATCGCTCTGATCGAGCACGACATGGGCGTGGTGATGGATCTCTCCGACCGGATAATGGTGATGGATTACGGCAGGAAGATAGGGGACGGAACACCGAAACAGGTACGAGAAAATCAGGACGTGATTGACGCGTATCTGGGCGTTCCCCATGATTGAATGAAGTCCCGCGGGCGCTTGGCACGGAAAGATGGATCTGGGATGAGATAATGCCTGAACAGCTTCTGTTTGCGATTGAGGTCACCCTTAACGGCCTGATGGCCGGTGTGCTCTATGCACTTGTGGCTCTGGGCTTCGTCCTTATCTACAAGGCTTCCGGCATATTCAATTACGCCCAAGGCGTTATGGCGCTGTTCGCCGCACTAACGCTTGTCGGTATAATGGACGGCGAGGTGCCGTTCGGGCATCTTATCAACGCCGCATTCGGAACGAACCTGCACCATTTCGGCTGGAGCATTCCGGCCCTTCCGGCCATAGCGCTCACAATCGCGGTCATGATAGCCTTCGCCTGGGCGGTAAACCATCTGGTACTCAGGCATCTGGTGAACCAGGAGCCGATAATACTGTTCATGGCCTCCATAGGCCTCGCCTATTTCCTGGAGGGCTTCGGCGACCTGATGTGGGGCAGTGATATCAAGAAGCTCGATGTCGGAATTCCGCAGGGGATCAACGCCTGGATCGACACCTTGACCTTCGAGTATTTTGGGTATGGCTTTTTCATAGACAATCTCGACATAACGGCGACACTGATCGCGATACTCCTTTTGACCGGTCTTATTCTGTTTTCGCAGTTCACGAAACAGGGGCGGGCACTCCGCGCGGTTGCTGATGACCATCAAGCAGCGCTCTCGGTTGGCATCTCCCTGAAGTTTATCTGGGTGCTCGTGTGGTCGATCGCCGGATTCGTCGCCTTGGTCGCCGGCATCATGTGGGGCGCCAAATCGGGCGTTCAGTTCTCGCTCTCACTTATCGCTCTGAAGGCGCTCCCGGTTCTTATGCTTGGTGGTTTCACTTCGATCCACGGAGCGATCGTCGGCGGACTGATTATTGGGGTAGGTGAGAAACTCTTCGAATTCGCGGTCGGTCCTTTCGTCGGCGGGGCGACCGAGAACTGGTTCGCCTACGTACTCGCTCTCGTGTTTCTGGTGTTCCGCCCCCAAGGCCTCTTCGGCGAGAAGCTGATCGAGAGGGTGTGAGCATGGCAGGTCACTCGGCTGATCTCGAGCGGATCAAGCGCTGGCATAATCCGCGCGTATGGTCAGAACCCAACGTCCGGATCTCCGTTCTTGACGCTCCCGCAGGCGACTCGGCGAACTGAAGGAGACCGGGTATGTTCTACCGTGAGACGGGCGACTTCAAGACAACCTATGCCGATGACGCACAAACCTTTCCGATCGCGTTTGACCGTTACTGCTATTTCTTCGTCCTCGCGGGCGCTTTTCTTGTCATTCCATTCGTCATCAACGATTACTGGGCGAATGCCGTTCTGCTGCCGTTCCTGATCTATTCCATCGCAGCGATCGGACTGAATCTCCTCACCGGCTACTGCGGCCAGGTTTCCCTTGGTACGGGCGGTTTCATGGCCGTCGGTGCCTATGCCTGCTACAAGTTCATGACCGGTATGGACATCTGGCTGATGGGTGCCGACGGGGAGTGGGTGCGCTACGCCCTTCCGCCGATCAACATATTCTTCTCGGTGATCCTAGCCGGATTCGTGACCGCTGTTGTCGGCACGCTGTTCGGCCTTCCCTCACTTCGGATCAAGGGATTCTACCTGGCCGTGGCGACGCTGGCGGCGCAGTTCTTTCTCGTTTGGGCCTTCAACAAATGGGAATGGGCCTACAATTACTCGGCGTCGGGTCAGATCAACGCCCCTACCCGCGGTATGTTTGGAATTGACGTGGCGGGACCAGCGGCGACGGCATGGGCGGCATACCTGTTCTGTCTTGTTTTCGTTGTCGGTGCCGCCTGGTTGGCACGGAATCTCACTCGCGGGTCCTTCGGGAGAAAATGGATGGCGATCCGCGACATGGACATCGCGGCGGAAATCATTGGCGTCAATCCGTTGGCAGCGAAACTCTCCGCTTTCGCGGTCTCGTCGTTTCTGGTCGGAGTGTCGGGTGCCTTGTTTTTCAGCGTGTATCTCGGCGCGGTCGAAGTGGGAGAGGTGTTCGGCATCCAGAAGTCATTTCTTGTGCTGTTCATGATCATAATCGGTGGTTTAGGTTCCATATTCGGCAGTTTCGCCGGGGCGGCTTTTCTGGTGCTTGGACCGGTCTTCCTCAAAAACCTTCTGGTCGGTGCGCTTGGTTGGCCCACAGACGTCGCCGCGCATATCGAATTTATCCTGATCGGTGCCTTGATCGTGCTTTTCCTTGTAGCTGAGCCACATGGCCTCGCTCAGTTGTGGCGCATAGCGAAAGAGAAGCTGAGACTGTGGCCATTCCCATATTAGGATCCGCAACAGTTGGATTATGTGCCTTGCGCCCGCCAACGCTATCCTTATCCTCCCGCATACCCGGCAGCGGGCGGAACTGGCTGATATGCGGTTGAGCCAGAAGGCCGTGGACTCCATTGTCCTCAGGATATAAAGGCATATCGGGATTTCGGCTAAGACCATTCCGCTTTCCGCTCCGGGGCCTTGCGCATAGGTTTGTCCTGCTGCGATACTCCGGTGTGTTTCGGGGGGTCCACACCGGGAGGGACGATGGGGGCGCGCATCCACCAGCCGGCGCGGTCGGCGATGACATCGGGGGCCGGGGGGACCCGGCGCTGGGTCCTTGAGTTCGCTCCGGAGGGTGTCCGCGAGCTGGACCCGCTTATGGGCTGGACCGGCTCGTCGGACACGCGCGCGCAGGTGCGGCTTTCCTTCGCCAGCCGGGAGGAGGCGGAGGCCTACGCCCGCGCCCGGGGCATCGACGCGGCCGTGCGCCTTCCCCGGCCCCGCGGGCCGGGCATCCGCCCGCAGGGCTACGGCGGGAACTTCGCGGCGGACCGGCGGGTCGCATGGACCCACTGACGCGCACCGATGCCCAGACGGCCCCTTAGCTCAACTGGATAGAGCGGCTGACTTCTAATCAGCAGGTTGAGGGTTCGAGTCCTTCAGGGGCCGCCATAAATCTCGCTCAATCTGGGCAAATAAACCATTGAAAAACAGGGGTTAAACAATTAATGGCGGTCCCTATTGCGTTATTCCCGGGGCCGCAAAAAGTCGTTATGGGCCTGTCGGCATCAGTAACCACATCCCCTCTTGATCCGGGGGTTGATCGTTCGACCGCACCTTCGCGTTCCGATGAGGGAGATCACTAACGATGATCTTGACCGATTATCAGGCACCCTGTCATAATCAACCAATACGGGTCACTCGGTTAATAAATCCAAACCGCGTTCTCAAGAGGGCAAGGGTTGCAGCCTGTCTATCGGAGAACTGAGGTAGTCGGTGCATCAAGCCAATGGCCGGAAGGGATTCGAATGCCTGAACTCGCGAACACAGGGCAATCCTCCACACCGCCGCGGCACCAATCCGCCGCCGATACAGGACAGGACTCAGGCATGGGAGATCGATGCTCGACCCGTGCAGCCACAGGGAAACCCCTACTGGAGGTCAACAACATCGAGGTGATCTACAACCATGTCATTCTGGTGCTGAGAGGCGTGAGTCTGACAGTACCAATGGGCGGGATCGCGGCACTTCTGGGCGGCAACGGCGCCGGAAAAACCACGACACTGAAGGCGATCTCCAATTTGTTGCGGTCCGAACGCGGAGAGGTCACCAAAGGAACGATCGCTTACCGGGGCAACGACGTGGCCCACAGCGATCCCACCAAACTCGTGAAGTCCGGCGTGATTCAGGTAATGGAGGGTCGCCACTGTTTTGAGCATCTGACCATTGAGGAGAACCTGCTGACTGGCGCGTACTCGAGGCGTGACGGCCGCAGTGCGATAGCAAGGGATCTCGATATGGTATACGGCTATTTCCCACGCCTTTATGAGCGTCGAAAAAGCCAGGCGGGCTATACCTCCGGTGGCGAACAGCAGATGGCGGCGATTGGTCGGGCGTTGATGTCCCGGCCTGAAACGGTACTGCTGGACGAACCGTCAATGGGCCTGGCTCCGCGGATCGTGGAAGAGATCTTCGACATCGTCAAAAGTCTCAATGAGAAGGAAGGCGTGAGTTTTCTTCTCGCCGAACAGAACACCAATGTCGCCCTAAGCTTCGCTCACTATGGCTATATCCTGGAGTCGGGTCGGGTTGTAATGGACGGTCCCGCGGAAGAACTTCGCGAGAATCCAGACGTAAAGGAATTCTATCTCGGTTTATCGGAAGAGGGTCGAAAAAGTTACCGCGACGTCCGCAGTTACCGTCGCCGTAAGCGCTGGCTCAGCTGAACGCACCTTGCATCCGCGGAACGGTTGGTCACTACGAGATGACATACCCATGCTGTCGCGCACCATTTTCACTGACGGATTTCAGCGCAATCCATCCCTAACCTCCATCTCCTCCGCCCGCAGCCGAGCGCATGCCAAAGCGCACCGCCGCCAGCTCGGCACATGCCGAGGCCAAAGGTTTTCAGGTCATCCACGAAACCCCGGAGATCAGGTTCGTGACGGTCGTGACCGCGCCTCGCAGCAGGGGCGTTTCGCCTGCCGGAGCGTCTTCATGAAGATCTCCGCAACTATTCAGCTACGAAATGTTGTTCTGATGTAGGGTTCGCCCGCAACCCCGACGCCCCCTACGTCGGCAACAGGGCCGGGAGAGACTCAGAACGGCCAAGGTCAGGCAGAAGATCCCTGGATGCTTCCACTGATCCAAGCACTCCGTCATATGGTGCCGGATTGACGGCTACCTGAAGTCCGCAAACCACCAAGGATACAATCCCCTCACCGCCATCCGGATCGCACTCAAGGGAAACACCGTCAAGCTGATCCCCGAGAGATTACTTAACGGAATGCAAAATGGGGCGAGTAGTTACATGGTCGCAACCATCTCATCGGCCACGGAACCCGCACCAGCAATAATCGGCGTGAGCCGGTTATGAGCCGCGAACGGCCGCGCCGCATCGCCCACGCATCTCGTGGTTGAATTCTCCGGCACGGGCAGTCGCGAAGGTCCGCCTTAGGCCAGCAACATCGTGAACCGTATCGACACGCGTTTTGCGTCATGAAACGTCATTGGGCTGGAGGCATTCCTTTACCTTGATGGTGCCAGCACCGCAGGGTTCGAGCAGAATTAAATCATCCATAACGATGGGGTCGCTCTCATAACATCCGTCCCTGAATTCTGACATTGAAGTCCGCAAGACGCCGATGGTTCCCGCGGCGAACCGTGACTATTCAGGTTGCCCTGAAACATCCCATACCCTACCATAAAGAGACATTTCGAACGAAACAACGAAAGCCGCCGTGACAGGCTGGCTCCTGTGGCCAGAGCGTCTTGCTTAGGGCACCAAGTGCACCTATGCAAGGGATGCTCGGCGTAGTGGAATGTTAAACGCTCGAGACCCAAAATCTGCAGGAAATGCAAACAACGAGGACGGGGGGTTAAAGAGAATTAGGAGGAATGCAAAATTTGCGAAGGTCGGAAGTTGGGGGCCGAACAGGTTCCAGAACAGCTAGAAGGTCTCGCAAGCGGACGTGGTGGAATCGGTAGACACAACAGACTTAAGCCACGCCATTGGGTGCCCCGGTGGAAACGCCGGGCGTAGAACTGCTCAAATTCGGGGAAAGCTAATGGTCCGTGACAGTCCGATGCCAATCCCGAGCCAAGCCGGGCGAGAGCCCGGAAGGTGTAGAGACTAGACGGGTAGCATCTAAGGTCGCGAAGCGACTACGATGAAGGGATAGTCCAGACCACAAACGGCGCCCGACGCGCCGGCGGTGAAAACCGTAGTGGGTATGAAAATCTGTCGGGGGCCTCCCCGTGCGGGTTCGAGTCCCGCCGTCCGCACCACTTTCCGTAAAGAAATGCTCTAGGCGGGCGGTTCCCGATGGGAAATATCAGCCCCGGGGAATTATATACCAAAGTCACATTTTTTCTTGAAGCCCCCGTCGGGCGACCGTATATCAAAGTCACAACGGAGGGAATCACATGGCGCGCAAGGCACCCGGCAAGCATTTCCGCGAAGGCATCAGCCTGATCGAGCTGACCAGGATGTTCCCGAACGACGAAAGGGCCCGGGAATGGTTCGAGGGCAGGATCTGGCCTGACGGGCCGCGCTGTCCCCACTGCGGAACCGCGAACGTCCAGGCGGGCATCGCCCACAGGACCATGACACACCGCTGCCGTGAGTGCGTGGAGCGGCCGATGTTCAGCCTGAGAACCGGAAACGTCATGGAAGGCTCGAAGCTCGGCTACCAGACATGGGCGATAGCGATCTATCTCACGACCACCGGACTCAAGGGGGTTTCCTCAATGAAGCTCCACCGTGATCTGAAAATCACCCAGAAATCCGCGTGGCACCTTGCCATGCGCCTGCGCAAGTCGTTCGACAGCGTTGGCGAGAAGGTGAAATTCGCCGAGGCCGAGGTTGACGAGACCTATATCGGCGGGATCGAGAGGAACAAGCACTCGGGGAAGAAACTGCGCTCCGGACGCGGCGGCGTCGGCAAGTCGATCGTCGCGGCCGCGAGGGACCGCGAAAGCGGAAAGATCATCGCTGAGGTTGTGCCGGACACGAAAACGGGGACGCTGCAGGGCTTCGTCAGGAAGCACACAACGGACAGGGCGACGGTCTATACGGACGAGCACTCCGCCTATGCCGGGCTTGGGGAAGATGACGGGCGCACGCACGAGGCGGTGTGCCACTCCGTGGGCCGCTACGTCGGGGAGCAGGCGCACACCAACGGGGTGGAATCGTTCTGGGCGACCGTGGAGCGCGGCCACAAGGGGGTGTTCCACAAGTTCTCCAAGAAGCACCTGCAGAGGTATGTCGACGAGTACGCGGGCAAGCACAACGCGCGGAACCGGAACACGATTGACCAGATGAACGGGATCGCCGCCCGGATGGTGGGCAGGAGGCTGACCTACAAACGGCTGATCGCGGACAACGGGCTGGACAGCGGGGCGCGGGCATGACCCGCACCTTGCAGGCGATGCCATTTGATGGCCTTAGCGAAACCGCGACGGAAACCAAACGTCCGAAAATCTACCAGCCGATAAGCAGCGTATGGGAGGGAAGCGACGGTGATTTACTGGAAGCCATTCTTGAGTTTTACCCGTCCGTTGATCCCGAGCCGATCCTTGACTCAACCCACAATCAGGGAAGGTTCTGGAAAGGATCGACGCGCCGCGTCATATCAATGGACATTGAGCCCAAATTCAAGCCCATGATTCTTGGGGACAACCGGAGGATGGACGGGGTGCCGGACAGTTCTTTCGGCGTCGTGGTGTACGATCCGCCGCATGTGGGGCCGCAGGGACGCGACAAGAGCCGGAAACGGTTCGACGAGGATTTCGGCGCGACCGTGGCCTGCGGCAAGGAACACGGCTGGAAACTGTCTTACCTTTATCCGCCGTTCCTCGCACAGGCGAAGCGCGTCCTGAGACCCAAGGGACTCCTGCTCGCCAAGATAACCGATATGGTCAACTGCCACAGATCGCAGTGGGCGCACTGCGACTTCATGGCGATGGCCGCCGACGCGGGGTTCACGGTATGCGACCTTATCGTGAAGGTGCGGAAGGGTCCGATGGTCTCCACCAAGTGGAAGACCGCGCACCATGCCCGGAAACGGCACTGTTTCTGGATAATCTGCCGGAACGGGACAAGCTGCGAGCGTTAGGCGATGCGGTGCTACAATCCGCTGACCCTGGAGGAGCTTGGAAGGAACGCGGCCCGGGCCATAAGGAACTGGCCAGCGGTAAGAATGCCTCCCAAACGGTTTGACGGGGCTGGAGTGTACGCGATCTATTTCCGTGGCCATCCACTGCTCTATCCAGACATCAGAATCCGGGGAAATGATCCGATCTACGTCGGAAAGGCGGTCAGTTCAGAGACAAATCCCTATCCTCTCAATCGAAGGCTGAACGAACATGCATGGTCAATTGACAAAGCCCAAAACCTGCATTTGCCGGATTTCTGGTGTAGATGGATTGTGCTTGATGAAGTATGGATCAGCATGACGGAACAGGTTCTCATAGACGCTCACGAACCGTTGTGGAATTTGCCTATCGTCCGGGGATTCGGAAACCACAATCAAGGGAAGTCACGGATAAGTCAGGAACGTTCGCGCTGGGATACGCTGCACCCGAGCCGCGCCTGGGCAGCGTTGCAGCGCGACAACAGGGCAAGCGCGGAAAGGATCAGGGAAGAGATCGCCGCGCATTACCGCGAAAAGCGACGGGAAACACAAACCCAGGAAACCGAGCCATGACGAAACCGAAAAGACCCATTGTGAGGATCAGGCCAGGATCGTACTACCCGACCAGGCAGGAGATTGAGGAGGACGTGCGCATTGACGCGACGCCGGAGGAACTGGCCGACGCGGTTCTCCGGCAGGTTAAGGTGATCAAGGATCCAGACGCTTAGGAAAGAAACCGATCATGCGTGACCCTGTGGAGGATCAAGTATTAGGGCCTTTTGACACTCATGACGCGGCCACCACGCCGGCGACGGGGTGAATCCCCGCCGCGAAGCTCGCGGCGGTCTTGTCGTACCGCGTCGCGATCGCCCGGAACTCCCTGATCTTCGGGAGGAAATTCTCCACCATGTGCCGCCACCCGTACATCTCCCGGTCACGCGCCCGGGGTGCCGTCCGGTTCCGTTTCGGCGGGACCGCCGCCTCCGCGCCGCGCCCCTCCAGATCCTCCAGCAGCCAGTCGGCGCCGGACGCCCTGTCGCCGACCAGGGCCCCGAACTCCAGCCCGCCCGGAAGCCCCGGCACCCCCTGAAGGTCGTGCGCCCGGGCGGCAGGGATCCTGAAGCGGACCAGGTAGCCGAGCGCGTCCACGACGGCGACGGTTCTGGTCGTCAGGCCGCCTCTGGAACGCCCGATGCCCTGATTTTGGCCCCCAAATATCAGGACTCGTTCTGCCTCATAAAATACCCGTTCGGGAATATTTTTCTTCAATCAATGACCGGCTTTCTGTATCTTCCTGATCGGGAAGAATGTCATGACTCCAAGCGAAATCGGAAACATCATACGAATCGTGCGAAAGGCCCAAGGACTGCGCCAGGATGAGCTCGCTGCCGCCGCCAATGTCGGCGTGCGGTTTCTGATCGAGTTGGAAGCCGGGAAAAAGACCTCGCAGCTCGGCAAGACAATGTCGGTCCTGACGGCACTCGGCATTGATATCTCCCTGACAACAACGGACGGCAACATCTGATGGCGGGCCGCCTCATAATCTGGTGGAACGATGACGTCGTCGGAGAGCTTACGCTCAACCAATATGGCGAACCGGAATTCTCCTACGCGCCGAGCTGGCTCGCAAAGCCTGACGCCAGGGCTGTTTCCGTTTCGCTTCCCCTCCGGTCGGAGCCATTTGACCGTCGCGCAATCCTGCCTTTCTTTGAGGGGCTATTGCCGGAGGCCACACAGCGCACAGCCATAGCGCGAGCGCTCGGCGTCTCAGAACGAAATGAATTCCGGCTACTTGAGGAGATCGGCAGAGAGGTCGCCGGAGCCATTGAGATCTGGCCTGAAGGTATGGGGCCGACTGCTGCGGGCTTGACCATACCGTCCAGAGCGCTCAGCGAGGACGATCTCGCCGCGCTCATGGACCGATTGCCAACGCGCCCGATGCTCGCGGGTGGCGAGGATGGTCTGCATCTTTCGTTGGCGGGTGCGCAATCCAAACTACCCGTTGTCCTAACCATTGGGGGGATCGCATTGCCCGCTTCGGGACAGCCCACGACCCATATCCTGAAACAAGAGATTGCGCGCTTCGACGGCACGACGGAGAATGAGGCCTTCTGCATGCGACTTGCCCGCATGATCGGGCTTGAAGCGGCAGGCGTTGAATACCGTAGCGTAGGCGGGAAGCGCTTCCTGCTGATCGAGCGCTACGACCGGCAGACGGGCGAAGACGGTCAGATTATCCGTCTTCATCAGGAGGATCTCTGTCAGGGACTCGGTTATACGTCCGCAAGAAAATATGCGGGCGATGGTGGCCCCGTCTTACGGGATTGTTTTTACCTTGTCCGCCGGGTAACGACACGGCCTGCGGCCGAAACACTAAAGCTTCTGGATGCGGTACTGTTCAATGTCATTATCGGCAATGCCGACGCGCATGCGAAAAATTTCAGCTTGCTCTATCTTACAGGCGGGACAAACCTTGCGCCCCTATACGATCTTCTCTCCACGGTCGCATATCCGGACCTCAGTCCGCGCTTTGCGATGAAGATCGGCGGGTGTCGGACGCTTGAAGAGATCTACCCCGCTCACCTTGAGAAATTCGCGAGGGATATCGAAATCCGCGCTCCATTTATTCGCAAGCGGCTAGGTGAAATCGCGGAAGCCGTAATCGAGAAAGCCGATGCCACATTAGATAGTATCGCTTTACCTGAAGAGCGACAGGAGACTGCCGAGACGTACTCGATACTGATCCAGAAACGAGCGAACGCGGCAAAAGAGATGTCGGCGCGAGCATCATGAACGAATTCGGACTGAGCCAACCGCGCGATTCGAGTCGCTTGCTCAACGAGACTAAAGAGACCAAATTCTGGGTGAGGGATGAAATTCATTCGAGCCTCTTGCAGGGCAATCGCTTTTGAAGTTTCATCAGTCCGAAATGGGAACATAGGAAGAACAAGGTGTGGTCTGGTCTGTCGCCGCTTTCTACGGTTATTTGAGACCCCGGCCTCCACCCCAGTCTCTAGGGCCCAAAAGCGATTGCCCTGGCCTCTTGCACAATTGCCGCGATTCCGGTGGCCTTGACCGGACGCCCGCGCGTCCGCCCGGGGAGAAGTTTTCTGAAGCGCTGCAAGCGGTGTGGACAGAGTGGAGTAAACGGCGTAAGGAAAACCTGTGCGGAGGCGATAAATGGATTACGACGACTTATTCGTATCCTTTCCCCTCCCGAAAGGCGAAAGGCCAGCGCCCAACGACGCTACGCCTGGCCTCCTAGCATGAGACCTGCCGCAACCCGAACCAGCCGCCATGGGCAGTTTCATCACCAAAGATGACGATTTCCTACCGCACAAAACCCGCGCAAGGATAAACAGGGCGGACGATCCCTTGGCTCACAATGGCCCGCGTTCTCCGTCCGGAAACCAAAACGAACCTTAACACACGCGCATCGTGACATCGGCATGTCGGAACACCTACTTCAGCCCATTGATCTCTATTGTGAACGCCTAAGCTCCGCTCTATGGGCTGAACCTGCAAACGCCATCTCGAATATCGCTTTTCCGCTGGTCGCGACGGTTGTCTGGCACCGAACCCGCGGCCGGGGGACAATCCCGCCCGATCTCCTGGTCCTGATCCTACTTGCGGGATGTATCGGTGTCGGATCATTTCTGTTCCACACCTTTGCCAATGGCTGGTCGGAACTCGCCGATGTCATCCCGATTTGGAGTTTTGTCGGCCTTTACGTAATCGTTGCCATAAAGGTCATCAGCGGCGTCACACCTCGCTGGAATGCCTATCTTTTCACCTGTCTTGCGGTTATCCTGACAGTCTACCTTGCGACCGGATCCGGTCCCAAGGCAACCCCCGCTCCCTTGAATGGATCCTTGCAGTATGTTCCGGCCGTGATCGCGCTCGTGATCTTATCTTCCATAACCCTGCTTCGCCGACACCCCATTACCCCGTGGGCTTCGGCGGCAACGGTTGTCTTCATGATCTCGCTTGCCTTTCGAACCCTTGATCCGGCCCTTTGCCCCACCTATCCACTCGGCACCCACTTCCTCTGGCATATTCTCAACGCCTCGATGATCGGCCTGCTTCTGCACGGGCTCGCTACCGCATATCAAGCTCGGGAAGTCACCGAAGGCAGAACATGAATACCTTAATCCGGCATCTCTCGTGACTCCGCGCATTATGGTCCCGGCAAAGCATCCGCATATCTTGTGATGATCGATGAATTTCCGGTCACCGACCCTTTCCGGCTTTCAGGAAAACCATCAATGACCATATAGGTTTCGGGTTCGCGTAACGGGAATGGAGAGGATCGTGGCCAGACGGACATGTATTATCATCGGCGGCGGGCGCGGAATGGGAGCCGCCATCGCGCGCGAAATGCACGGCAGAGGGTATGAACTGGCCCTGATGTCACCGTCGGACAGCTGCGAGGCTCTCGCTGCCGAACTGGGAGGCATCGCATGTCGGGGAAAGGCGGAAAACGCCATTGACACGCGCGGTGTTATTGATCTGGCAATGGGTACCTATGGCCGCATAGATGCCTGCCTAATACATGTCGGCGGCCCGCCCAAAGGTGATCTGCTGGAGATTCCGGAAGAGGACTGGGACATGGCTCACAACATGGTGCTCAAACCGGTAATCCGCATAGCGGGACTTCTGGCCCCCATAATGCAGGAACAGGGCGGAGGCTCCATCGTCAACATCACCACTTTCTCGGCTTTCGAGCCCTCACTTACCTTCCCGACGTCCAGCGTCTACCGTGTCGGCGTATCCAGCTTCACCAAGCTCTTCTCCGACCGCTACGGCCCCGCCAACATCCGCATGAACTGCCTGCTGCCTGGATTCACTGACAGTCTTGAACTGCCGAGGAAATACGCAGACATATCGGCACTTGGACGTTTAGCGCGGGCCGATGAACAGGCCAAGGCGGCTGCATTCCTGCTAAGCGACGACTCCAGCTATGTAACCGGACAGTCCCTACGCGTCGATGGCGGCGTTACAAGGCATATAT
Source organism: Paracoccaceae bacterium (assembly GCA_965221405.1). Taxonomy (GTDB): domain Bacteria; phylum Pseudomonadota; class Alphaproteobacteria; order Rhodobacterales; family Rhodobacteraceae; genus JAPOUP01. The sequence goes on from CBDCSE010000002.1 coordinate 1,470,877, forward strand.
AGCGCCGCAAAGCAAAGCAAAGTGAATAACTACCGGCTGGCGCCGGTAGCGTCGGGGAGGTGCCTGTCAGGATACCGAGTACGGGTCCGTCCGTGATGGTGCCGGTGGTCGCCGGGAAGTGGCCCCGGAACCGGAACCGGCGGCCCCGGTACCGCCTGCGGATTTTGGGCAGCCCGCGCCGGATCCTATGGGAGGAGCGGCCTTCCGTCCTGCGGACGGGACCGGAGATGGCGGTCTTTGGGGGGACGGACACGGATATATGCACGTGGTCGCCCGGGAGCGCCCCATGCAGGATGGAAACGCCGTTCCCGCGGCGGACCTGGCGGCGGACGGCGCGCACCCGCAGGCCCGGATCTCCGGTCAGGACCCTGTGGCGGCACCCCGTCGCCCGGACGGTATGGTACCGGTGGCAATGGACGCAATGCACGGAGCGATCATACCGCATGTCCCTGTCCTTCCGGAAACGGGCCTTTGCCCTAAGCGGGCGGCTCATTTTCGGAAGGACAGGGACATAACACGATTCGTTCTCGCTGAAGCAATATCCGACTGGAAGCCGGAGGCTTCGAACCAACGCGTGGAAAGTGAATTGGTTACAACACCTACTGACTCACGCACGAAGACACATGAGGTCGCTCCGGGCAACGCAACCGGTAGCCAATGCGTAAAGGCTTTGCAGGCGGCCATCCGGAATGACATCTAATCCTAACTCATGTCATTTGCTCGCAAACTATCCGTCACTGCCTTACGGTTGTCGAACAACCATTTACTTGGGCTGGTTCCAGTCACGCGCGGGAATTCGCGATTGAAGTTGGATTTCGTGTTATACTCGGAATCATTAATTCGCCCTTTAGGGCTGGCATGATTCGCGGAACGGTCCATCTGTCCCGGAAAACGGGCGGAAAAAATGGCATACAGGAAACGGCATGTCCGGGACAGTCCATCCTTACACCTGATCAGCGCCGTGCGCTGCTGGCGATAATGCGCGGACGGAAGGCCGGGGCGCCGAGGTGCGGCACGCGAACGCGCTCGTCGTGCTTGATGACGGAAAGAGTGTCCGCCAGGTCCGCGGGTTCCTCTACCTCGACCCCGACACGGTGCGCGGCTGGCTGCGCGGGTTCGGCGGGACGGGGCTCGCCTCGGTGGACCCGGCGGCGTATCCGGAACGGGAGGGAAAGCTGACCCGGGACCGGGAGGCCTCGCTCCGGGAGACGCTGCGGGACAGCCCGCCGCGCGACACCAACGGGGTCCGGGACATCATCCCGCGGACCTTCGGCCAGGAGTATACCCGCGGCGGCGCCATAAGGCCGATGCACCGGCTGGGATTCGAATATGTGAAGCCGAAACCGCTGCCCAGGCAGGCCGACAGGGCGGGGCGGGAGGCCTTCATACGGAAAAACGGATGGACGGTGCGGGACGCGCCCGCCAACGAGGCGACCGTGTTCGCGGACGCGGTCCATCCCGAATGGCGGAGCCGTCCGGCCCACGGCCGGGTCTTCCGGTCGGACAGGCCCGCGGTCAGGTCCACCACGGGACGGCGGTGGCTGAGCCCGCAAGGGGCGCTGAACCTCGAGACGATGGGACTGGCGACGGGCGGGGGCGGGCGGACCGGCGCCACCACGACCCTGCGGCTGCTGCGGAGACTGGAGCGCGCCCGTCCCGGCAGCCGGGTGGTCCACGTCTTCCTGGACAACGCCCGCCAGCATCACGCGAAGGCGCCGAACCCTTCCTCGAGCGGCGGCAGGCCGCGTCCGGCCGCGCTTCCCGCCGCCCCACGCGCCGCACCCGACCCCACCGGGCGCCTGTGGGGGCTCATGCACCGCCACGTGAGGCGTGACCGGTTCCACGCGGATCTGCGGCAGTTCACCGGGGCGATCTTCAGGTTCTTCAACGAGACCCTTCCCCAGGAACGGGAGGCCATCGCGGAATCCGTCACCGGCAGTTTCCGGATCGTCACCCATGACGGACACCGCATGGTCGGATAGCGGATCCGGCCATGCGGCGGAGGGCGAATCAGGCCCGGAAGTACGGTCCAGTTCAGTGAGTATACAATACAAATGCCTCTGCTGATGGACTCCCACGGGGGTTGGATCAACTCTTCCCCGTGCGATAAAGTCAGACCTCAGCCCATAGTAAGGAAAACACTTTTTCGGGGGGGATTGAAATCATCCAACCGCAAAATACCAGAACGGCAAGACTTTCACTTGCCGGCCTCCAACCCGGAACGGCCCGCCACGGCCTGACGGACGGCGGTTGGTCATGCATCGATGCCATTCGCGAGATCATGCACCAGACCGGCCGCGCCGACCGTGGTCAGGACCGGTTCGGGATCACTCCGCGGTCTCGGTGGCGCCGGGGTCGAGGGGGTTGGACAGCAGGTCGCCGATCCGTTGCGGCTTGCCGTTGCGGCCGCACTCGCCCCGCCGGTCGGTGCGCACGGTGATGTTGACCCAGCGGCCGCAGTCCACCTTGCCGTTGCTGGTGATGACTGCCTTCCTGACAACAGCGGACCCCGACACTTCAGCACCTGAATAAAGGCGCGAGTCGATGACCTTTGCGGTGCCGGAAACGGCAACCTGCGACCCACCCCAGAATGTCTCCGAATTCCGCACGATGGCATGGCCCTCGATCAGGCCGCCCCTGACATGCGAGTTGATGACCCTGGCGTTGTCCATGATCCGCGTCCGATTTGAATCGCCCGAGATTTCGGAACCGATGACTTTCGCGTTGTAAGAGATCAGGCCGCCCCTGATGATGGAGTCGATGATGTCCGCATTGGCGCGGATGACCAAATGCATCCAATGTCCGGCGAGGATCGAATTGCGGATCGTTGGCGTCCCGCCCCCGATGTCACCGCCGGTGATGGTCGATCCGATGATGCGCGGCGTTTCGCTGATGTGGACCGATCCGCAGACCCGTGACTCCGAGTCGATGTAGGCCGTTGGCTGCATGAACCTGATGGTGCCGTCGGTTGGGCAGACCATGCCGCCGCCGTTTGGCCAGGGCTCGGTGAAAGCATCCCAGGCCGGATTCCAGAATGCCGCCGCCGGGCCGCTCGCCAGCACGACCAGAGCGGCCATCAGTGTCATCAGTCGGGTCATGGTGGATCTCCTTGCCCAGTGGCCGGCGGGCAGACTGGACGACCACCCGGCAGGATCATCATAATCGGAGCAGGATACCACCCCGGATGCGAGGGGCAAGTGCGGGATCTCCGGAGGGTGCACGCCAGATTTTTGGGTCAGGCTGTGGCGATCCGCCGGGCCTTCCATGGTGCGAACCTTTCCCACCGGCCAGTTTCCTGTAGCAGTTCCCCAGCACCAACAGCGCACTCGTGCAGGTATGGAAAACGGATTCAGGTCAAACCAAAAAATCTGGCGTGCACCCATCTCCAGACCACCATGGCCGCAATCGCCCCGGACTGCACGCTGGGTGGCCGTCAGCGGGTCTCTCTTGCTTTGTCTGTGGTTTTTGTTACCCCGAACGCTGCCGACAACGAGAGGGCGGTTTCCTGCGCGCTGGTGGGGGATGGTCAGACCCACCCCAGCCTCTCGTGCCACCTGCGCACTTCCGGGTCCACCGGGACCGGCGCATTGTGGATGGCATTGTGGCAGGATTGGCAGAGAGATTCAAGGTTGGCGGCGTCCCAGGGATCGCCACCGGCGCGGATCGGCGTGATGTGGTGGACGATGGTGGCCGGCTCGGTGGTCGGGCAGCAGGCACACAGCGGCTGGGACTCGAGCTGGGCCGCCCGCAGCGTGCGCCAGCGGCGGGTGTTGTAGACGGTGCGCCAGAGGGTGCGGCGGTCCATGTCAGCCCAGCTGCCAGATGCCGGGGGGCGGGAGCGGCTCGTTCCAGTCGCCGAACAGGCGCTTGGCCTCGCCGGCGGCCAGACACAGGGCGGCGCTGACATCGTCGCGGCCGGTGTTGTTGAAGCCCTTCTTGAGCAGCCGCATGTTGCCGGCCCGGTCGTGCTCGACCATCGTGGCGGCCAGCGACGCCTCGACCAGGGGGCGGGAGTCGCTGATCGACAGCTGGCCGTCATTGGCGGCCCGGCGCAGGGCGCGGATGTCGAAGGAGGCCTCGGACCACTGGGTGACACGGCCGGTCAGGGCGGCCATGCCGGCATCGACCAGCTCGTTCTCGCGGAAGCGGTCGGCCACCGCCGACAGGTGCGGGCCTCAGCGGCGGCCGATCTCCTGGACGATCATGAAGGCCGGCGGGATGCGGTACCCCTCGGCAACCAGTAGCAGGCGCCGGTCCACCAGGTCCTGGTAGGTGCTGCGCGGCACGATGTCGCGCTCCTCCTGCTCGAGGACGGTCGGGATGCCGGGACAGACGGCGAACGCCTCGATGCGCTGGGACGGCCACCAGGCGACACAGGCCGACCAGGCGCGGCCGACGCCCATGTCGATGCCGATGACCGGGTGGCCCTCCTGGGGGCCGGGGATGCGGTCGATGATGCGGTCGATGTCGTCGACGGTCAGGAGGACGGTGGACTCGTCGCCGGTCGGGACATTCAGCCGGAAGGTCATGAAGCGGCCCTTGAGGCGGGTGTCCTTGCGGGCATCGGCCAGTTCGCCAAGCAACACCTGGCGGGACTGCGGGTACTTCCACATGAGCGGGTTGACGCGCTTGATCTCGGTCGTCTTGTCCCACTTGGCACGGTCGCCGATGAGGGACGTGACGTGGATGCCGCGGTCGGGGATGCTGCCGTTCTTGATGAGGTCGTAGTACCAGTGGCCGGTGTGGATGGCGAGCGGGCCGAGCGTGCCGATGTAGATGACCTTCATGGGTGTGCCGGGTTTGCCGAGGGCGGTCTCGAGGGCGTCACTGACGGCCTGCCCGCCGTTGATCTCCCAGGCGCCGGATTCGTCGCCGATGACCAGTGAGACGTTGACGATGCCCTGGGCCGTCTTGGGGTTGGCGGCCTTGACGGCAACCTTGGTCCGGGTCTTGCAATGCACGGCCTCGGCTTGATTGACCGAGCTGGTGACCTTGTAGTCATCATCATTGGCCAGCATCTGGCCGAGGATGCCGAAGGTCGTGTCCCGGGACTGGCCCATGCTGGCGGCGTACATCAGGCAGCGGCCCCCGGGGACGTGCAAGGGATCGCCGGGCGTCAGGAAGCGCCGGGCGACATCGGCGAGAAGAGTCGACTTGCCTTGACCTCTCGGTAACGACAGGGCCGCGATGCGGATGTCGGGCTTGAAGGTCGCAGCCAGGAAACGCTTATGGAACGGGAGGTATTCAATGTGGGTCATTGGGTGGTCTCCGGAGAGAAAGCGGTTGTGCGATTTTCATGATTTCGCCTTTTTTGTGAGAAGAAGGGGCCGGATTGCAGTTTGCGTGCGGAGGGTTGATTTTACTTTGACACCCCCCCCCCTGGAGGTGGGGGTGGGGCGGGTCAGCGACATCGAAATGGCAAGACATTGATGCCGAGTTGCTGTCCATCATCATATGTCCGGCTGCATGGCGTGGTGCAGGAACTCGCGCTGGAACGGCATCAGGTCAAGCATGGCGGATCCCCCTGGATTGGCCGGAATTTGGGTCGAAAAGTCGGTTGATGTCACTTTCGGGGTTGGGTGATTTTGTGGTATTATACTCGGAATCATTAATTCGCCCTTAGGGGCTGGCATGATTCGCGGAACGGTCCATCTGTCCCGGAAAAGAGCGGTCAGAACAGAATACAGGCAGTGGCATGTCCGGAAACATCCTGACGCCGGAGCAGCGCGATGCGCTGCTGGCGATAATGCGCGGGGCCGGGGCGCGGACGCGCTCGTCGCGCTCGACGACGGCAGGAGCGTCCGCTAGGTCCGCGGGTTCCTCTACCTCGACCCCGACACGGTGCGCGGCCGGCCGCCCGGGTTCCGCAGGACGGGCCTGGCATCGGTGGACCCGGCGGCGTATCCGGAACGGGAGGGCAAGCTGACGCGGGCCCGGGAGGCGTCGCTCCGGGAGACGCCGCCGGCCAGCCGCGCGGCGCCAGCGGGGTGCGGGACACCATCCCGCCGGGCTTCGGCCAGGGGTACGCCCGCGGCGGCGCCATGGGGCCGACGCACCGGCCGGGTTCCGGTCACGTCAGGCCGGAACCGCTGCCCGGGCAGGCCGACAGGGCGGCGCGGGAGGCCCTCATGCGGAAGTGCGGGCGGACGGTGCGGGACGCGCCGCCCGACGGGGCGACCGTCCTCCCCGACGCGGCGCACCCCGGATGGCAGGGCCGTCCGGCCCACGGCCGGGTCCTCCGGTCGGACAGGCCCGCGGTCAGGTCCACCACGGGCCGCCGGCGTCCGGACCCGCAATGGGCGCCGGATCCGGGGACGATGAGACTGACGACGGGCGGCGGCGAAGGCGCTGCCGGTCCTGGCGGGGCGGCTGGGGCTGGAGCTTCCGCCGCCACGCGCCGTTCCCGACCCGGCCGCCGCGCCCGCGGTCCCGGACGCGGACGTCCCCGACACCGCGGTGGCCCGCCGCCGGGAGGACCTCGGCCCGGTCCGGTGGGGGCGCGGCCGACCGGCGGCGGTGGGAGGCGATGGTGGAGCGCCGCCATCCCCTGGGCTGGGCGCGCCCGCCCGGCGTGCGGGTGTACGGGCTGGCGTCGGAGGTGCCGCCCATGGCCGCCGCGCGGGTGGCGGAGGACCGGGAGGCCCGGTATCCGGTGCGTCCCGTGGCGGCCTGCACCCACGTCGGCCCGGAGCACTCCGGCCACGGCCATCACCGGGCGGGCTGGACCTGCGCCGGGCGCGGCGGCGGCCGCCGGGCGGCGGCGGGCACGGTGCGCGTCCTGGCGCCGGGGACGGCTGGCGCGGGGCGCTGCACAGGACAGGGCGGCGGCCGGTCGGGACGCCGGGCGGGGCCTGTGACGGCGCGGACATCGACCGGGCGGAGCGCGGGTACGGGCGCTCCGCCCATGACCTTCGGGCGGATCCGCCGGCGCGTGACTGGCATGGGGCGGGCCTGGCTGGAGAACATGGGCGGGGAGCTGCCGGCCGTCCTGCCGGCGGAGGCCGCGAAAAGGGCCGCGTACCGGCTGCTGCCGGACCCGGGGGTGACCATGGAACACATTCCGGGGCCGCACTCCGGGGCGACCGCCGGCCGCTGCCGCCGCGGGCCCCTCGTGCCGGGCATGCAGGACACCACGACCCTGAACCATCCCAGCCTTGAGGCGACCGGGGGCCTTGCCGGTCCCGGCGGCGGCGGAAAGGGAAGCGTCGGCGTCCCCGCCCACGCCGGGCTGGCGGTGACGGCGGAGGGCCGCCCGCCGGGCCCGTGCGCCATGGACGCGGACCTGCGCGACGCCCCGGAGGACGACAGCCGGCGCTGGACCGGGGGCCCCGGCCGCGCCCGGGAACCCGCGGCCGCCCGCGCGGACACGCGGGTGGTCTCCGTCCGCGGCCGCGGGGGCGGTTTCCGGGAGCTCCCCGACAGGGCGGCGGGGCGCGGCGACGCGCCGCCGGCGCGGGCTGGCCGGTCGGGGAGGCGGCGGGTGCGGACGCCGGACGGCGGGGAGATGTGCCTGCGGGAGCGCGCCTCGGCCCTGCCCGCGCCCGCGGTGCCGGAGCCGGCGGTCCCGGCCTCCGGAGGCCCGGGGGCCCGAAAGGGGCGCGTGGCCCGCCCGGGGATCCGGGCGGCGGAGGTCACGGTGATGCCGCCGGGGGAGGAGGAGGGGCGCGCGGAGCCGCCGCGCTGGCTGCCGCTGGCCTCCGGGCGGCCGCGGCCGGGCGTGGCGGACGCCGTCCACGCCGCGGAGGTGCCGGGCCGGTACCGCGGAAGGTGGACCGTGGAGACCTGGTCCAGGACCCCGGGTCCGGCACCCGGATCAGGGACCGCAGGCCCGGCGCCGCCGACGGCCCGCGCGGGCGCCCCGCCTCCGGCGCCGTCACCGCCCGGCCCGCGTCGCCGACATCACCATGCCCGCGCGCGGGCGCCCGGAGACGCCCGCGACCGATGTCTGTCCGGAGGGGGACATTGACCTCCCGCACACCCTGCCGGGGCCCGGGGCCACAGGGAGGCCGTCCGGATGGAGGGAGACCGCGTCCCCACCGTCAGGGACCCCGTCACCGGCATCGGGCGCCCCGTCGGCGCCCACCCGTTGAGGCGGCAGCCGCCGCGCGGGGTGAAAAAGGTCTGGCAGGGACCCGGGAGGCTCAACCGGGCCATCCAGGTGCGTGACGCCCTCGGCGGGAGAAGACGGATTTGAGATTCACATACAGGTGTGGGCTGTTGCAAGACCGGACGCCTGTGTGTGTGTGGGGGGGGGGGGGGGGGGGGGGGGTCATGCACCGCCACGTGACGCGTGACCGGTTCCACGCGGATCCGCGCCGGTTCACCGAAGCGATTTTCCGCTTTTTCGACGAGACCCTGCCAAGGGAGTGGGAGGCCATCGCGGAATCCGTCACCGGCAGTTTCCGGGTGGTCACCCATGACGGACACCGCATGGCCGGATAGCGGATCCGGCCATGCGGCGGAGGGCGAACCGGGCCGGAAAGTACGGTCCAGTTCAGTTCAGTGAGTATAAAGCCGGAGGAGAGCATCGCGGCTGTCACGCTCTCACCTGCCAGAAGGGCTTCCGGGTGCAGTTCAGATTTTTTGATGCATGCTCACGCTGCACCATTTTCACTCCCGTTTGGTTGGTTCTAATGGCAATTTCCGGTCGACTCCGTCAGTTCGAGCCGGTTCGGCAAGCCGATTGTCAAAAAAACTGAACTACACCCAAGGCTTCCTGTGCCACCCGGATTCGGGTACCGGACAACCCGGGGCACCGGAAAGCTGGGCGGGAGCATCGCGAGTGAAAATCCTCCATGCGAAGCGTCTGGCTAACATCAAAATCGCCCTTTGTGCCGCGGATTTCTATCTCGATGAACTCGGGCCAACCGGATAATCTGAGAACTATTCATCCGCGACTTTCATCGGGTGACAGCATTCGGAACGGCTCGTGCAGCGGGTTTCGACGCTGGGTATGCCGATGACGCCCACGAACTTTGGAATCACAGCCACTAGCGGCTGCTCCATATATGAGCTGGCGCAGGACAGCGCCAGCATCGTCCTCTGCCCGGTCGCCAGGGCCAAGGGTCCCCTCGGCCTGACCCGGATCCCTCCGGACGCGTCGACATCCAGTATGGAGACCTGGCTTGTCACGCATCGGGAGATTCAGACCAGTCGCCACATCCGCCTGACTTTCGATCACCTTCAGGCTGGCCTCGTTACACGACCATAGAGAACAAGAACGCGATCGTGGGTGTAATCAGCCCTCCAGCCCAGTTCACTGAAGATCCATGAATGCATCCTGCACCCGGCTCACCGCTTCTTCAATTACGTGGCGTGAAGCGCCGATATTGAAACGCAAGAAAGCCTCACCGCCGGACCCGAACGCCGAACCGAAATTGGCGGCAACACGGGCATTGCCCGCAACCCGCGCGGCAAATTCCTCCGACGACATACCCGTTCCCGAAAAATCGACCCAAGCAAGATAGGTGGCCTCGAGCGGCATGGACGAGAGCCCCGGGATGGAATTGATGCCATCATCGAAAAGCCTGCGGTTGCCATCCAGATATTCAACAAGTCCATCCAACCAAATCGCCCCGTCAGGTGAGTAGGCGGCCGCGACCATATGCATTCCGAACGCATTCGGCGACATTCCCAGACCGAGCATTCGCTTGGCAAATCTCTCCCGCAGGGCTTCGTTAGCAATAATGACGTTTCCAACATGAGCGCCCGCGATGTTGAAGGTCTTTGTGGACGCCGACATCATCACCAACCGGTCATCTATGCCGTCGATATGCACCATCGGTGTATGTTTAACTCCGGGATAGACAAGATCGTGGTGTATCTCGTCCGCGACCAAGATCAGATTGTGTCTTCGGGAAAACGCAGCGACTTCCTGCAACTCCCCACGCGTCCAGACCCGGCCACCAGGATTATGCGGCGAGCAGAGGATCACCATTCTTTCGCTACCGTCCATCTGCCTGTCGTAGCTGTCAAAATCCATCCCGTATCTACCGCCGTCATTGGAAAGACGGCATTCCACCACATGTCGCCCCAATCCCCTGATCACCTTTGCGAAGGCGTGATAGACAGGCGTGAAGAGAACGACGCCGTCGCCGGGTTTAGTGAACGTCTCGATGCACATCGACGTACCGTTCACCAGCCCGTGCGTGGTGAAGACGTGCCGCTGGTCGACGTCCCAGCCATGCCGCTCACGCATCCACCAAACGATCGAACTGAGATAGTCGCGATCATCCCCGAAATAACCGTATATGCCGATATCCATCATCCTGCGCAAAGCTTCCTGAACACAGTCGGGGGCGCGGAAATCCATATCAGCAACCCACATGGCGATACCTGTGTCCTTTGGAACGCCATATAGCTGCTCCATCAGGTCCCATTTCGCCGAATTGCTGTCACGGCGATCTATGCGCTCGTCAAAGTTCATTCCGATGGTCTCCGCTTACTCCCCAAGGGCAAGCTAGATTACGCTGACGCGTGAGCAAGGCAACGTTGCCAATCCAGTTTCCGGGTCATAGATAAATCGCATGACAGTCAGAAACATCCTTATCCATCCCGATCCACGACTGAGGAAATGCTGCGAGCGCGTGGACGAAATAACACCCGAGCTTCGCAATCTGGCCGATGACATGCTGCAGACAATGTATGAAGCGCCGGGCATCGGGCTAGCCGCGCCGCAGATTGGCGAATTGAGGCGCTTGATCGTCATGGACTGCGCTGAGGAACCGAACACACAGCCAAGTCCGATCGTGCTTTTCAACCCGGAAACCGTCTGGAACTCCGATGAAGTGGAAACCCGGGATGAAGGCTGCCTGTCGCTTCCCGAGCAGTTCGCGGAAATCCAACGTCCCGCCGAAGTGCGTGTGCGCTGGGAGGATCTCGACGGCCAGCCCCAGGAAGAGAAGTTCGACGGCCTATGGGCAAGATGCGTCCAGCACGAGATCGATCACCTGAACGGTCGACTCTTGATAGACTATCTGACACCGTTGAAAAGACAGATGATAACCAGAAAAATGGTTAAGCTGAAACGGGAGCGCACGAGAGCGTGAGACGACGGACATGGCTCTTAAGCCGCCGATTCCGAGACTCAGTCTGGCAAGCTACCGAAGACGGATTTCCCGCTAGCGCACAGCCGGAATCGGGCGGACATCAAGAATACCATTAGGCGAAACAGGCACGGAGGCCCAGGTGAGGATCGTTTTCATGGGCTCACCCGACTTTTCGGTTCCAGTACTGGACGCGCTGAACGCTGCGGGCCATGAGATCGTCTGCGTTTACTGCCAACAACCACGCCCGGCGGGTCGCGGCCAGAAAGACCGCCGAACGCCTGTCCATGACCGTGCCGCGGAGCTCGGCCTATCGATCAGGCACCCCGGATCGCTGCGCTCCCCGGAAGACCTTTCGGCCTTCGCGGCACTTAACGCCGACATCGCCGTGGTCGCCGCCTACGGGCTGGTTCTGCCATCTGGAATCCTTAGCGCACCGAAACAAGGTTGTGTCAACATCCACGCCTCCCTACTGCCGCGCTGGCGAGGTGCCGCACCGATCCATAGAGCGGTAATGGCGGGGGATGGAGAAACCGGAATTTCGATCATGCGGATGGATGCAGGCCTCGATACCGGACCCGTGCTGCTTCGCACCGCCACACCGATAAACGCTACGGACACCGCCGGCGATGTGCATGACCGACTGTCGGCGATGGGTGCCGCGCTGATCACTGGGGCGCTTGACCGCCTGAACGAAATGATTCCGGAACCACAGGAGGCCCAGGAAGCCACCTATGCAAGGAAGATCGACGGGAACGAGACCCGCGTCGACTGGAATCGGCCGGCACATTTCGTCGATCGTCAGATAAGGGGCCTTTCCCCAATTCCCGGTGCCTGGACAACTTTTAAAGGAGAACGCATCAGGCTTCTCTCAAGCGTTCCGGCAGACGGTCGCGGAAAGGCAGGTCAGGTGCTTGACCGAAACCTGACGATCGCATGTGGAACCGGTGCCGTGCGCGTCACCAGACTTCAGCGCGCTGGCAGACGGGCAATGGACACCGCCGAAGCCATGATCGGCTGGAAAGACGCGCCGGGAACCTTTGATTACTTATTTGGTAACGATGGATACGAAGGCAGCGCACCGGCGAGCGGATACCCACGCTCGCATTGAAGAGGCTCTGCGGCAGATTCAGCGAGTACATGAAGAAACCCGGAAATCGCTTGATTTCCCCGTAAGTCGGTGCCAGTCGAATTGAGGCGTTTCCGGAATGTCCGGAAGGAACACTCTCGCATGGGTAGAGCCGGGTTCGAACGAGACCATCCTGTCGGTGCGGTGTGAAGTGCGGGAGACAGGTGACGAGATTGAGATAGGCCTGTCGGGGGAACCGGTCGTCCGCACGTCTGCAACGGCACCACGCTACGACGAATCCTTCGACGAAGCAGTACGCCGCTGGCTGCTCACCAACTCGGCCTTGACGAGATGGGCGTCGGCGTCAGGAAAGCCGAGATCGGCGAAGACGTTGCCGCTGCCGCGCTCCACGGCGGTGTCGTCGGGTTCCATCGCGTCAGCCTTCACGGTGATGTCGCTCGGCGGTGCGCCGACACGGCGGGATGTCGGCGCACCGCGGAAGGGGGGGCGCGCACAACCCATTGAAATTATGGAAGATATCTGGTTGTGGGGGCAGAATTTGAACCTGCGGCCTTCAGGTTATGAGTCAGCTGATCCGACGGAACGGGCGTCTCGTGGGGAAAGGGAAAAGGACGATCCGAAGACCGCTACGGCTACGGGCCACCGGCGATCCGCTGCAAGTCGGGCGCGAAGGTGATCAGGGCGGCGATGGCCGCGATGATGATGGCGGTCTGCCACCAGCGTGACGAGGCCATGCGGTCGGCTGCCGTCGCCATACGCTCCGAAAGCGCGGCGTCACGCTCCGCCGCCCGCGCGTCACGCTCCGCCATACGGCGCTCGAAGCGCTCCAGCGCCTTTTCATACGTCGCCTGATGCGCGTTCATGCGTTCCTCCAGCACGGCGATGCGCTCCGAAAGTGTGTGGTTGTCCGGCGCGTCGCCCATTCCTCGAACGTAGGCACCCCCACTGCCCCTGTCAAGCCGGGACGTCCGGTCGGCCGGACATACCACTACCACCCGATTGGGACTGGATGCATTGATGTCCTTGGACGGCAGGGGAAGACGGCACAGAGTCGCCCGACCCCAAATCAATCGAGAAGCTCACGATAGATTTTCATGATTGCCCTCGCTTCCCGATGAATTCCAAACCGATCCTCTACATGCCTGCGGGCGGTTTCGGAAAGAACGGCGCGCAAGGCGGTGTCCTCCACCATCTCACCTATCGCCACCGCCATAGGCGCCACCTCGCCGGGTGGCACGAGGCGACCAACCCCTGTCGAAAGGAGTTCGGGAAACACACCCACTGCCGTTGCGACGACCGGAATACCACACGCCATTGCCTCCAGCGGGGTCAGACCGAACCCTTCCCACCTTTGAGGCGCGACATAAAGATCAAGCGCTGGATACCAATCGGTAATTCTATGTGACGGCACTTCCGGCAGAAACATCACCTGATCAGCAACGCCTTCGTCACGCGCCCTCTTTTTCAGAAGCGCCAGGAACGAGAGGTGTCTCTCGACCGCCCTGCCAAGGATTATGGCGTGAACATCCGAACGACGCTTAAGTATGGGGAGCATCGCCTCAAGAAATACGTCCGTTCCCTTCTGTGACCGGATCCGCCCGAAGCACCCGACCAGAATACCTTCGGGAAGCGCCAACCGTTTTCTGAGGCCAGCCCTGTCTATGGATGGGCGGAAGGCATCCGTGTCTATTCCATGAAAGATCACGGTTGACGGACATCCGAGATAGTCTGCCGACTTGCCCGATGTAGCGATCACCGCATCCATCCGCGAAATGAGCCAGCGTGTGTAGCCTGTGTGTCTACGCTGCGATGCGGAGGTGAATAGCAGCCTGTATTTCCTTCTGAATATCACCCGGAGAACGAGACCAAATAGCATTTCGGTGTTTCGGCGTGCATGCCATACACGCCAACGGTCGCGAGGCATCGTAGCCGCATGAAACAGCGAAATGTGTGGGACATGCGGTGGAAGGCCCGGACCCGTGGCCATCACATCCATCTCTCTCGCCATGAGCGGCACAAGGCGCACCACCGTCGCCGTGACGCCGGACAGGTGCCGTTTGAGGTTCGGCGCGATAACGTCGATTTCTTTCATCTCTCAGCGCCCACGTTTCCCGCCAGAGCAGCCAATGACGTTACAGGTCCACCGGCGCGCTCCGCGCCATCGTACCGCACACGCGCACACTGGACCAACGGTGTTGCACCGGTCCGTAATCCCTGGAAGCGTTGGATAAGCGACGGCATTACCAAGCCAGACAGCGGGGACAGAGACCGTTTCGCGCCATAGCCCGGTCTAAGGTGATGAAGCGGCTTCCAGCTCGGTTTCGCATGTCGGCGACCATCGCACGGAATCCCCCAACGGGCCACATCATCGCGACAGGCTGAATGACGGGGCCTTCGATACGAACGCCATGCCGCCCCGGCGGGAACCTGGCGGAAAGGTAAGGGACGGGAGATTCTGGCGGTGATGTCGCCATCTTTTAGAACCATCGGAGAAGTTCGCTCTCGAACGGGACATCCCGCCAGCTTCCGGGCACCACCCATTCGGGGAAAGCTTACAGTCTGGGATAGGGAAGCGCGAAGCGTTCGCGGTGTGGGCACCGGAGGATCTTGCGGGCGAGGACTCAGCCATACATTTCCTCCGGGAGCGAGGCGATGTCGGACACGAGCGCATGGATACGACTGGCCTGAATGGCGATCACCGCGGAAGCCCGGTTAGCCATATCGCCTAGATCGTCCGAAAGGACCGCGGCGGCAAGTTCATCCAAATCCCCAACCAACCGCGCGCCGTCCCCGGCGGAAAGCGCGGCGTAATCATCGGTGAAATTCGCGACATGCGGGCCATAAAGCACCGGACATCCAAGCTGGACCGCCTCCCAGGGGTTATGGCCCTGCACGCTTCCGGAAAACGTCCCGCCGATCAATGCGGCGCCGGCGATTCGATACCAGAGGCCCAATTCACCTATTGTGTCAGCGATATACACTTCCGTCCCGGACGCAGGAAACGCGCGGTCCGTTCGTTGGACAGTCTGAAATCCTGCCGCGCAAGCTGCCGCCGCCACATCCTTTCCACGGGCGGGATGTCTTGGCGCGACGATGGCCAGAATCTCGGGCCGCCCGGCCTGGATTGCCTTGATGGCCGAGAACACCACTGTCTCATCTTCCGGGTGAGTTGAAGCCGCAACCCAGACAGGCCGCCCAGCCAATGATTTCCGAAGGGAAGCCACTTCCACAGCATCATGTAAAAGGGGAGGGGCCAATGGCTTGAATGATCCGGTTACCCGCACCGGGGACGGGGCTCCAAGCGCCTCAACGTGACTGGCTGAGGCTTCATCCTGCACCGCTATCATGTCAAAGCTCTCATACAGAAAACGCCAGAGCGGGCGCGTCCAACGTCGCCGCCTGAAGGCGGAGGAATTCATTCGGACATTGATGAATGCTTGGGGAATGCCCCTTCGGCTGACTTCAGAGACGAGACCAGGCCAGAGATCCTGTTCCGCCCATATCGCCAGATCGGGCCTCCAATGATCGAGGAACCGTCTGCACGGCCCGTGAAAATCAAGAGGAAGGAACTGGTGAACACTTCGCTCCGGCATGTTCCGGGCGATCGCGACGGCGGATGCGGTCGATGTCGACGTCAGGAGAAACCGTGCCGTTGGTGCATGGCCGGCCAGTTCAGCGACAAGTCCCCTAAGAGCCAGTAGCTCACCGACGCTGACCGCGTGCATCCAGATCAGTTGGCCCGTTGGCCGAGGCAGGTCAGTGATTCCCAGTTTCTCCCGCCAACGTTCCGGATCCTCCTTGCCACGAACCAATCTCCGCAAAAGGATCGGACGCGCCAAGGGCGAAAGCGCCGATGTGATCGTGGAATAGGCGATACCTGGCCAAGTCAATGAAGGAAACTGCTGCAAAGGTTGGCGACCCGGAATGAGGTTGGGTTTAAGAGGGGCGGACTTGTTGATGGTCCGTAGCGGCCGGATCTGTCAACCAATTCCTCATATCCGCACGCTATTGGTTCGCGATCACCGGAATCGGCGCAATTCCCTGAAGACATGACTTTTCCCGGGGTTCGCGGAGCCGCCATCCACGCGACCACGGCCGGGCAGTCGCCTGACCTCCGCGACAGAGTTCCGCACGAGATGCGGCGGAAACCGCTTTGTGGCGGTGGACTTTGGGATGCTGCGCAACGGGACCGCTAGCCGTTGGCCTCCCGTAGCGCCCGGCAATGGCGGAAGATCATTGTGTCGCCGCCACCGGGCACGAAAATCACGCATCAGCAGTGAACTGATCCGCTTGCCTTTAAACGTTCGCATATCCACATATAGGTTACGTCATCCTCAAGGTTTGGTCGCGGACCCCGTCATACAGAGCCACACCATGCGCAGGTGCCCGAATTATATTGGACGCGCAATGCCGGGAATTCGGGCGTCCACCACTATTCAATGGAGAAGGTCTCCACTGAACCGAAACCGCACAGACCATGGTTATCCCGGATCCAGAGCACTCGAATCGATGAAAGGCTGGCAATGGCGCTGAAAGACGTTATTGAAAGAATCCGTGAGGAGGAGGCCCGGGTCGGGCGTGAGGTCGGATCCACCAAGCTTATCGCCGTATCAAAACTGCAGCCACCGGAGAGAATCAGGGGTGCACTCGACGCCGGGCATAGGCTGTTCGGCGAAAATAGGGTTCAGGAAGCGGCAGGAAAGTGGCCAGCACTACGCAAACAATACCCAGACTTAAGTCTGCACCTGATTGGCCCGCTTCAGACCAACAAGGCAAGACAGGCGATGCAGCTGTTCGACGTCATCGAGTCCCTGGACCGCCCGAAACTCGCGAATACATTGGCCAGACTGCAGGAGCAGACCGGCGGCTGCCCCCCGCTCTACGTGCAGGTGAACACCGGCGAAGAGCCGCAGAAGGCCGGAGTGATGCCGCTGGAAGCGGACAGCTTCATCGCCGAGAGCCGAAGGCTTGGGTTGCCTTTGGTGGGGCTGATGTGCATTCCGCCGCTTGACGAGGAACCATCTCTGCATTTCGCGCTCCTCGCCGGGATCGCGGCGCGGAACGGTCTGAAAAAGCTTTCAATGGGAATGAGCGGAGACTTCGAGAAAGCGATCGCACAAGGCGCGACCAGTGTTCGGGTAGGGTCGGCTGTGTTCGGCGATCGGATTGGGTCCATTTCGGATGGTCTAAAGACCATAGGCGACTGAAGCGCTCTATCCCTCTACACCAGTATCCGGTGACACGCCCAAGGCAGCAGTCTGACCGGACCCGGGAACCTTGCTCCCAAGCCGCACCGTCAATTTCGCCGGGGCAGTATAAAAGTGGATTGCTAACGAAGGGATCCGCAGCCGTCGGCCGCACCGTATTATCGGCTATCGGGCGTGAAATCGGCCGCTGCGACGCATCAGTCCCGAAAAGGCGCATCACCAGTTCAAGTCAGCCAATCGACGGGATTTTATCGCTTCTGGCCGTTATCACGGCTGGATAGAACGCGCCAGCTCTCGGAACCGACCCATCGGAAGCCGAAACATCACCTGACTCGAACACAATTAACTTGCGAAACCATCGCATAGCGTCAGGACGGTTGCGTCCGTGCGATCATCTCAGCCTGCTGGACAATAACCTCCGCCTGCCTGATAGAGGCGAGATCCACCAACCGTCCCCGGTAAACGGTCGCTCCAGAACCTTCCTGCCTGGCCCGCTCCATCGCATCGAGGATTTCCCGCGCTTCCATCACCTGCTCCTCGGAAGGCGTGAACACCTCGTTTGCCAACGACACTTGCCGTGGATGGATCGCCCACTTTCCAACCATTCCAAGTGTCGCGGAACGACGGGCCTGGGCAACGAAACCCTCGTCATCTGAAAAGTCACCGAACGGCCCATCCACCGGCAGTACTCCGTGGGCACGGCATGCGGCCACAATCGCGGTCTGTGCCCAGTGCCAGGGATCGGGCCAGTGCCTTTTACCCTCGTGAACCATGTAATAGTTTTCCTGGGTACCGCCTATGCCGGTCGTCTGCATCCCCATAGAAGCCGCGAAATCCGCCGCACCCAGACTCATGGCCTGCAGACGATCGCTCGACGCCGCGATATCCTCCACGTGGACGATTCCAGCGGCACTCTCTATGATGACTTCCAGACTGACGCGCCTTGTCCTGCCGACGGACGCCTCCACCGCTGTCACCAGCGCATCAATGGCGTAGACGTCCGCGGCGCGGCCGACCTTGGGAACCATGATCTGGTCCAGTCGTCCCGAAGCCCGTTCCAGCAGATCCACGACATCGCGGTACCAATACGGTGTATCAAGGCCGTTGATGCGAACCGAAAGGCATTTGTGCCCCCAGTCAATATCCCCGATGGCCTCGATGATATTCATGCGCGCCCCGGGTTTGTCGTCAGGAGCAACACTGTCCTCGAGGTCCAGATTGACCACGTCCGCGGCGCTGGCGGCCATTTTCTCGAAAATCCCCGGTCGGGAGCCCGGACCGAAAAGCTGGCAACGATTTGGTCGGGATGGAGCGATAGGTTGAACAGTGAAGGACATCGACATCCTTTTCGAGACACGGGATTCCTGATTTCCGGCGACGTAATCGGTCGCCCCAATCAACGCAAGCCCCGTTAGCGTTTGCGCTATCCCGGGATTACCTGGAAAGACACGCAGATTCTGAAGGGTATTTGCCGGCGGGTCAGTGTCTGACCATAATCTTCCATATATGGTATGCCGTTCAGTTAGGCATATAATTGCCCTTCAGTTCCTGAACCAGGGGAGACGCTCGAAGTGATCAAAACACCATACCTGCTGTTTCTGGGTGACGCGCCGGATCAACTTTCAGCGAAGGTAGGCCAGGGCATCAAGGACTGGAGGCCGGATCGCGCCGTAGGCCAGTTCCGATTGCCGGACTGCGGGGCGGATCTGGGACTGCCGGACATGGCCCTGAATGAAGCGCGCTCCGCCGGAGCGAAAACCCTCGTCATCGGTGTGGCAAACCGCGGCGGCGTCATAAGCCCTGAATGGAAGAAGACGCTGGTAATGGCGCTGGAGGAAGGATTCGACCTCGCCTCGGGGCTGCACAACCTGCTGCGCGACGAGCCCGACCTCGTGGCCGCAGCCAATGCAACGGGCCATGCGCTGCAAGACGTACGGGTACCCGATGTGCCCTATCCGATCGCAACCGGAACAAAGCGTTCGGGGAAAAGGTGTCTTACCGTCGGCACGGACTGTTCGGTGGGCAAGATGTACACCACGCTCGCCATGGAACGTGAGTTCAGGAAACGTGGCCTCGCGGCGACCTTCCGGGCTACCGGACAGACCGGCATTCTGATCGACGGCGTCGGTGTGCCTCTTGATGCCGTTGTCGCTGACTTCATGGCGGGTTCGGTGGAATGGCTGACGCCGGATAACGATGATGACCACTGGGATCTTCTGGAAGGCCAGGGATCGCTCTTCCACATCTCCTACTCCGGCGTGACCATGGCACTGATTCACGGCGGCCAGCCCGATGCGCTCGTGCTTTGCCACGAACCGACACGCGAGCATATGCGCGGACTTCCAGACTACAGGCTGCCATCACTCGAAGCACTGCACGATCTCTCATTGCGTTTGGCGCGAATGGCCAATCCAGCCTGCGATGTGACCGGTATAGCCGTCAACACCTCCGCGCTTGAGGAGCGTGAGGCCCGGGCGTACCTCGCGGAGGTCGAGGCCCAGATGGGTCTTCCGACGGTCGACCCATTCAGGCATGGTGTAGGGCAACTGGTGGATGCTCTCGTGGAAAGGTGATCGGCACAGGCTCTCTCTGGCGAAACCGGTCGATCGAACCAGAAACAGGTGCGGAGTATGGAAATCACCACGGCACGTGACGTGTTCCCGCTGGTCCGGGCGTTCACGATCTCACGGGGATCACGGTCTGAAACCCGTGTCCTTACGGTTTCGGTCACTGATCGTGGAATGACCGGAAGGGGAGAATGCCTTCCGTACGCCCGTTACGGCGAGACACTCGGGTCGGTCGAGAGACAGATTGGATGTATCGGTCCGCTTGATCGGGCTACGCTTCAGGAGGCGCTTCCGCCGGGCGCAGCGAGAAACGCGATCGACTGCGCACTGTGGGACCTGGAAGCGAAGCGCCTCGGACGGCGGGTCTGGGAACTGGCCGGGCTCGCCGCACCGGCACCTGTAGTCACCGCCTACACGATCTCTCTCGACACCGCCGACAACATGCGTCTGGCCGCCATGGAAAACTCACATCGGCCGCTGCTAAAGATCAAGCTCGGCACACCCGACGACATGCCGCGGCTCGAAGCCGTTCGCGCCGGAGCTCCGAACACGCGGATCGTCGTTGACGCCAACGAAGGCTGGACAACGGAAATCTATCGCGATCTCGCTCCATATCTGGTTCGCCAAGGCGTGGAAATGGTGGAACAGCCGTTGCCGGCGGAGAGTGACGCGATGCTGGCCGAGATTCCCCGCCCCCTACCCGTCTGTGCGGACGAAAGCTGCCATGACCGGGCCTCACTATCAGACCTCAGGGGCAGATATGACTTCGTGAACATCAAGCTCGACAAGACCGGAGGGCTGACCGAAGCGCTTGCCCTCCGCACCGCCGCGTTGGCGGAAGGATATGGCATCATGGTCGGCTGCATGGTGGGTTCGAGTCTGGCGATGGCACCGGCGGTGCTCGTGGCGCAGAACGCCGCAGTCGTCGACCTTGACGGCCCGCTCCTTTTGGCGGAAGACCGCGAGATGCCTCTTAAATATGAAGGCTCCGAATTGCACCCTTCGTGCCCGGAGCTTTGGGGCTAAGGTGACGCGAAGGGAATCCTCAAAGGATGCCCGCCATAAAACGGGGCAGGAAGCGATGACCCGGATAGTGTATGTGAACGGAGCCTATCTCCCTGAGGGAGAGGCGAAGGTTTCGGTCTTTGACCGGGGCTTTCTTTTCGCTGATGGCGTCTACGAAGTCACGAGCGTTCTGGACCGTAGGTTGGTTGACTTCGACGGTCATACGACGCGTCTGGCGAGGTCGCTGGGCGAGCTGGAAATGGAATCTCCCGTCAGCGATGAAGAACTTCTGGAGATCCACCGCCAGCTGGTAGCGCGCAATCAGGTAATCGACGGCCTCGTGTACATGCAGATAACGCGCGGCGCGGCACCTGACAGGGACTTCGCGTTTCCAGATCCGCAGGAAGTACCTTCCACCATCGTGCTCTTCACGCAGTCCAGACCGGGACTGGCGGAGGCCAAGCAGGGGAAGGTTGGAATCAAGGTGATCTCCGTTCCCGACATGCGCTGGAAGCGCCGGGACATCAAGACGGTTCAGTTGCTGTATCCGTCCATGGGGAAGATGTTGGCCAAAAAACAGTGTTGCGACGACGCGTGGATGACGGAGGATGGATTCGTCACGGAAGGGACAAGCAACAACGCCTATATCGTGAAAGACAGCCGAGTCATCACCCGAGATCTAAGCAACGCCATCCTGCACGGAATCACCCGCGCCGCCGTGCTTCGCTTTGCGCGGGAGGCACAGATGGAAATCGTGGAACGACCCTTCACGATCGAGGAGGCGCAGGCAGCGGATGAGGCGTTCATCACGTCGGCGTCGACATTCGTTACACCGGTGGTGGAGATCGACGGCGTCACGGTCGGCAGCGGCAAGCCCGGGCCGGCAGGAGTCAGGCTTCGGGAAATATACGTGAACGAGAGCCGGAGAAGCGCGATCTGAGAACCACCGTCATTCAGGAGATTCGGCTTCGCGATGGAAACACGTCGGAAATCTCGGGGATCGTCTCAAACGCCAACCTCATAGAGCTCCGTCAATCCAATGCTGCAGAGAACTCTTCGGTGCCGCCCCGGTCTTGTTAGAGACAACCTCACCATCCTTGAACATGAAAAGCGCGGGAATTCCCCGGACGCCAAACCTGGACGGGGATTCCGGGCTGTCATCGATGTTGACCTTCACTATCTTGACGCGCCCGGAATACTCCTCGGAAAGCTCCTCGAGGGCGGGACCGATCTGCTTGCAGGGACCGCACCATTCGGCCCAGAAGTCCACGATAACCGGGATTTCGGATTGCTCGACCTCGGCGTGAAAGGTGTCATCAGTGACGGCGATGGTGGCCATGGACGCTCTCCTGGGAATTCTGTCAGATGCCCTAAGTGGGCCCGATTCCCCCGCAGGTCAAGAGACCGCGACACTTTCCAGCGCACCCATCACGATTTCCCGCGGATAACTCATGAGCATCGGTCCGCGGGTCCATAGAATCGCGACGTCGACCTTCCGCCCGGGATACACCGATTCCAATGCGGCAAGGTAAGCGCCCATCTGGCGCAGCAGCCCATCGGGGGTTTCCCCGACGGCTGACGGAACCGACGCGTTCGTCTTGAAATCCACGGCCAGAACTCGCTCGGGCGAAACCACAAGCTTGTCGACCGCCCCCGATATACCCTCGCGCGGGAGCCCCGGACCCTGGGCCCAGACATCAACCTCCGAAAGCACGCCATCCCCGAACAGGAACGCCAGCTCCTTCGTTTCCAGCACACGCTGTGCCTCCTCAAAGGAAACCGCCACCTCCTCCGAAGTCGCCATGAACTCTTTTTCCAGCAGTCGTCCGGATACGCCTTCCCGATCGGAACTGGAAACCTCCGGAAGCACCTCCAGAAGCCTGTGAACCATCGTACCGCGACGAAGCAGGGCTTCCCTGTTATCCGGCACCCCATCTCCCTCTCCCGGCAGCGACTTGGCACCACCAAGAGCGGAGGGCGCACGCGGGATCATCAGCGACGGCGGCGCAATGGCGGCCCGGCCGACCCATGCGGGTACCGCAACGTCCGGACGGTTCACCGCCGGGACCTCTTCAAGCGATCCGGAACCCCAGTCTCCATGCCAATACCGAAGGCCTGCTTCCCCCGTCGGTGTGCTGATTTTCTCCACACCATCCAGAGTCCTGATCGCGTCGGCGGCGACCCGGTACCAACTCCCGTCATCAACCTCACCCGAAGCCGCGATGATCAGCCAGTTTTCCGCCCGCGTCATCGCGACATAGAGAAGCCGGCGATCCTCTTCCTCCCGCGCCTCTTTCAACCGATCCAGCGCCTCCAGCATTACCTTCGGCTGGTTCGGCTTGGGCAGGCGCCACACCATGCGGTCCCGACGTAACGGAATGATCTCGTCCTTCAGCGGAACCGTCGACCCGGCGGTGTCGGGCAATATCACGATCGGTGCCTCTAGTCCTTTCGCCCCATGCACGGTCATCACCCGGATCAGATCACCGGCGTTGTCGACCTGTCGCTTGATTTCGATATCATCCGTCGCGAACCATGACAGGAAACCTGTCACGGAAGGAATCTCCATCCGCTCGTATGTCAGGGACTGCGCCAGCAACGCATCGATTCCATCCTCGGCTTCCGGCCCAAGCCGGGCAAGCAGCTTCCTACGGCCGTCATGCCAAGTCAGGATTCTCTCGATCAGGTCAAAGGGGCGCATGTAATCGACCCGCGCGCGCAGGTCGTCCAATATACGCACCGTATCCGGAAACTCAGCCTCACGGCCGCGCAGCACCTGCCAGAGCTGCCGGGATCCACGGTTCGCCGCGAGCCCATACAATTGGTCCTCGGACAATCCAAACAACGGCGACCTGAGTGCCGACGCGAGCGACAGATCGTCAGCGGGAGTGTCGAGAAACGCCATAAGCGCCGTCACGTCCCTGACCGCGAGGTCCGCTCCCAGAACCAGGCGGTCCGCCCCCGCGATCGGCAGGCCAATCGCTTTGCATTCCCTGATAATGGCATCGAACAGGGCCGAACGGCGGCGAACAAGGATCAGGAAGTCTCCCGCCGTGATGCGCCGTCTGGAACCGTCCTTTGCGGGAAGCGTTTCGCGTTCGATCATGCGTTTTACTTCGCGGGCGATCTTTCCGGCAAGCACATTGTCGGAATGGTCATCCGATTTGAGGTCCAACGGATCGAACCATTCCCTGCTCTCCTGACCGGATGCCCTGATAACAGGCGGCCATAGGTCGACACGGCCTGGCAGCGTCTCGTGAAACGCCCGGTGCCGTGCACCGTCAATGTCGAGGGCGGCGTCCACAAGTGTCAGGACCGCACTCGATGACCTGAACGAATGCTCCAGTTTCCGCGTGCGCAGTTCCTGATCAACGCCACGCAGACGCTCCGCGAAATGCAGGCGCATCCGTTCAAACTCCCTTGGGTCGGCGCCCTGGAAGGAATAGATCGACTGTTTCCTGTCACCTACGACGAATATCGTACGTTGGATCCCGTCACGCGCCCCTATGCCGACGGTGAATTCCTGCGCCAGCCTCTCGATCACTGCCCATTGCTCCGGACTGGTGTCCTGCGCCTCGTCGACGAGAATATGGTCAAGCCCGCCGTCAAGTCGGTAAAGAACCCACGACGCCACCGCGTCATCCGTCAGCAATGCTTTCGTTCTAAGAATCAGGTCATCGAAGTCGAGCCAGCCCTTCTGCTGTTTTCGCCTTTCGACCGCGGGAAGAAACACCGCGGCGAATCTGTGAAGCGCGTAAGTCTTTCGGGCGCTGCCAAGGCAATGCAGCCGCTCGCGCACGAGTTCGACACGCTGCATCAATCGCTCAAGCGCCTCGGCGGCCAGTCCAAGACCTTCGCGGCAGTCCTTGGTCGGGATAGTACCGATTTTCGCCGAGAACGGCTCTCTCGCGTTATGTTTATAGAGAAAGACATCGATACAGGCATGAAGTGCGGCCATGTCGGGAGCCGCCCATTCGAACTGGCCAAGACGCTCCGCGTTGCACCGATCTGTCTGCTTCGCGCTCGCCCTCATCGCCGGCAGGACCCTGCCGAAAAGAGCTTTCTCACCGCCATCGAAGGTCTCTCCGAGAGCGCTGGTCTCGTCATAGCCAGCCGGTAGGTCAAACCAGTCCAGGATATCCTCAAGGCTGTGAGCCTCGCCAAACGAGTTCCGCCGCGAAAGTACTGTGCGCAGAAGCCCTCCGACGTCGCTTTCCGTGCAGTGCTCGGCCAGTTCATCGACCACCGCCACGTCCGGCCCGTCCGCCAGCTCGTCCAGAACCTGTTCGCAGAGCAGAGCGCTTGTTCGGTCGTCCATCTCACGGAATCCCGGCGTTACGCCGGCTTCGAGCGGGAATCGACGCAGGAGCGAGGCGCAGAACGAATGGATCGTCTGTATCCGCAGGCCGCCTGGAGTCTCGATGGCGCGCGCAAACAGTCGGCGCGCGGAGGCGAGTCGTGTGGGGTCGCGGACGTCCTCCACTCCTAGCCTCCAAAGTTCGGACGAAAGATCAATGTCTCGCTTCATCGACCATGAACCAAGCCGCCTGAACAGACGGTTCTGCATTTCTGACGCCGCAGCTTTGGTGTAGGTCAGACAAAGGATGTTCTGGGGTGCCACTCCGCTAAGCAGGAGTCTCGCGACCCGGTCGGTCAGGACCCGCGTCTTGCCGGAACCTGCATTCGCCGACAGCCAGGTCGAGGCGTCCGGGCGAGCGGCTTCGTTCTGCCGCTCTGTCGCGTCATCCGGGACCGCTCCGTTCAGTGGGGAAGACATCATTGCGTCGGTTTACCAACATCCTCTGGCATTGGATCGTCACTGTCGCTCCATTCGCCGTAGCGTGCCAGATGGTCGAAGTCGCCCCCGGATGAGATCGACTTCACCGCCCGTCGCGACATATAACCCTGATCGGGGGACTGATATTTCGCGAGGAGAGCTTCCAGTTCCGCCAAAGCGTTTCGTGTCTCACCAGCGTCGAGATCATTCGACACAAGTTTCGGACTGGAACCGAGCCCGATATAGGCAACGCTTGCGACCCTGCCGGCCCCAAGGTTTTCGATAGCGCCGTTTTCGATCAGGAGGGACGACAGAAGCAGCTGCTTGTCGAAATGCAGCTGCTGACTTTTGGTCGGCGGCGTCCCCGTCTTGTAATCATAGACCACCAGAGAACCGTCCTCTCGCCGGTCGATCCGGTCAATCTTACCGTGCAACGTTACCGCAGTCCGGGGCAGAAGGAAACTTCCCTCGCCCTCGAGAACTATCGGCTCGGCCTCCGTCTGGCGTTCGATCTCCTCACCGACAAACCAGTCGGCGATTCTCGCCAACCTCGCGCGCCAGAGTCTTCTGGTCGCCGGCCAGGCGACCTCGGTTGCCATCACCTCATCCGCGATCCGCAACAGTCGGAGGCGGCTTTCGGCGAGACTCTGCACCGGCTCACATTCAATGAACCTTTCAAGAATGTGGTGAAGAACCGTACCACGCATCGGCGCATCGGGTGCGTGATTTAGAGGGTCAAGCAACCTGAGGCCCAGAACCCGTCGCGCATAGACCGCGTACGGATCGCGGATCAGACGTTCAACCTCCGTTATCGAAATCCTGGTCGGACGACGGGATACCGGCGGCCGCGGGGCTGGGCGGCGTATACCCGGAACCTCGCGATCCGGTCTGTCAACACGATGCGCCAGTTCAAGCCAGTGTTGGCCCCGCATCCGCATAGCCTGGAGGGCATCGGCACCTTCGTCGGACAGCCCGCCGAGGAGATTGGTCAGGCGGTTAAGCCAGCGCGAGGGGACCGTCGGCGATTCGGAGTCCCGGACGGCACGGGAGAGCACAACCTTGGACGCGGCGATCGCCTGCTGAACGTCGTGCGCGGCGAGCCCGATCCTCCGTTCAGGCAAAAGAAGGCCTGCCTGCGCCCGTAGCTGCCGGTTAAGCCAAGGGTCAGGCGGGGAGGCGGTTGGCCAGACTCCTTCGTTCATCCCCGCGAGAATCACGAGTTGGGCCCCCTGAACACGCGACTGCTGCGGCCCCCAGACCATGACTTCACCATGCACGTCCGCGACATCGTGCACGGATTCCCGCCAAAGAACCGAATCGAACAGGGAAACATAGTCCGCCGGTGTAAGCGTTCCCCCATGTTCCGCCTCGCGACGCAGTTCGTCGACGGCCATCCAAACCCGCTCGTTGACACGTCCCTTATGGATTTCGCCGGAACCCTTCGATTCAGGACCCGCCGCAAGCGCTTCCACCAGCCGGACGTGATGGTCCACGTGCTCCCGTAGGCTGCGCTCACCAATTTCCGGGAGATCGTCAAGCAGGCCGGCGAGCCAATCCACCCAATCCTTCCGCGTCAATTCGGAATCCTTGCCCCATAACCTCAGCTGCGGCGCGTCGGGGAACGACGGCCCCGAGCGGCGAAGCTTCAGTTCCAGGCTGCGTGTGTGCCGTAGATGCGCTCGTCGACCATTAGCCCCGGTGCCGGTTAACGGATGTTTCAGGAGGGCGAGGAGAGCGCCCGGACTGAGGGTTTGGCCAAACAGGCCAGCCACCTGTCGAAGGAACCGGCCGAGCACGGTCAGCGGCAAAGGTGTCCCGGCGGAATCATCTGGCCTGATGTCCCAGCGATCAAGCGCGGCGGTGACCTGCCGCGTCAGCGTACGGTCAGCTGTCACGAGCGCAGCCGTCCTGCCGTCCCCGACAGCCTCCCTAAGCAACAGGGCAACCGCGGATGATTCGGCCCGCGGTGACGGTGCTTCGATAAGCGTAACCGCCTCCGTCGCCTGCTGGAGTCCCGCCAGACCGGCACCCTCCGAGCGCCACTGATCGGTCACCGGTGCGGGCCTAAGCGCCAGGGAGACAAGACGGTTGCGGCTCGGCGACGGCGGCCGCAGTGAAGGTTCCCAGGGACGTATTTCGCCCGGCGGGCAGTCAAGATCACTGCAAAGGCGTGCGAACCGGTGCTGCGGATGGTCCTGGGTCTCCGGCGTGTCTTCCAGCCGCTTCCATACATGCTGCGGAAGATCAAAATCCACGCAAGGCAGAATGACAGCTCCTTGAGGAAGTCCGGCAACCACCCGCATGAACAGTGCGGTGGCACCCCGTGAACCCGTGGAGCCGGCGACGAGAACCGGATGCGGGGGCGGCTTCAGCGACCATTCCACCTCAAGCCGTTCGGCCACGAGTCGCTGCCGGGCCAAAGTGCCCAGGCCCTGACCGGAATCAGCCCCGAGATATCGCTCGACAAGCGATACGAACTGAAGACCGCGCTGCCAGTGACCCGATACATCGGTCACATCCAGATCCCGGATCCGCTCAGGTGGAACACCTTCGCTCTGCATTTCGTCCAGAAGATCGGCGAGGCTGTCGGCAAGCGCGAACAATGCCGAGCGGGGCGCGAGGTCCGGCTGCCGATCGAGCAGTTTCGCGACCATCTGGGTCAGTTCCAGCCGCTGCCGCAACGGAGACCCCGTTTGGGGGATGTCCGGAAATCTGACGTCACCGGCGAGGTCGGTAACTGTCCTGATACGTGGAAGAAGCGTCGACGGCCCCTGCATGAACAGCGATTTCAGCCGCCACTGCATCGCACGTGAGTTCACGAAGATCTCGATCCGCGCGAGGGCCTCGGGTGGCTGACCCTTATGCCTACGCCGAAGCCCCTCGATCAGCGCTAGGGGAAAATCGACGCCGGGCGGTACGCCGAAAAGTCTGGGCCGCCCGGTAGGCTCAAACATCGAGAAGCCTCTCCGCCAGCGCGATACATTCGGGCCGACCGACGTCACACCATGTCCCGTCGTATTTCAGACCGAACAACGTGTCGTCGGCCGCCATTCCATCCCAAACCGAATTCAGGGAGAAACTCGCGTCCCGAAAGGCGTCCAGACGCCCGGTCTTCATGATCTGCGCACCGGTATAGACGAGACCGGACCCGCGACTAAGGCGTCCACCGGAGTCCATCCTGAAATCACCCGCACCTGGATGGCCAATCGCCCTTTCCCGCGGCACCAGAAGCAGCATCGCTTCCATCCGATCCATTCGCCACGCAGCTAGAAGCGCCGAGATCGGATTGCCACCACGCCAAACGGCATCCGTATTGAGCGATACGACGGTGTCGGCATCCAGAAACGGGAGCGCGTTGCGGAGTCCCCCACCGGTATCCAGCAATTCCGGCTCAAAAACCGTAATCACCTCCGTGCGACTGAGATGCCTCTCGATCAGATCCGGGAGATAATGGGTATTGGCCACGATTCGCGGGATGCCCGCTTCGCGGGCAACGTCAATCGCATGATCGATCAGCGGTCGCCCGGCCACCTCAACCAGTGGTTTGGGCCGCGCTTCGGTCAAGGGCATCATTCGCGTCCCGAAACCCGCGGAGAAAAGCATCAGTGGCGGTTTTGAAGGCATCGTTCCTTCAACTTGAGCATGTTGTCTGGCGACGGTTCCGGAAGGTCCTCGGCGACAACCCGGGCGACCCCTGACAGGGCGCTATGGGACAGGCAGGTCGTGACATGTTGCCAGACCCTGGGAATCAAGTCGAGATAGCGTGGCTTACCCGCCTCAACAGCCAAACGGGCGAAGACACCCATGATACGCAGATTACGCTGTGCGCCGATCGCCGCGAGGGCAGCCCCGAGAGCTACGGGGTCACGTCCCGTCATCCTCGCGAACCGATGTTCTGCACTGGAGGCGACAGCAGGGGAAACATCCCGGCGGGCGTCCAGAAGCATGGAGACCAGATCATATCCGGGCGGCCCTGACATGGCATCCTGGAAATCGAGCAGTCCCACCCGCCGGACTCCCTTCCGATCGGGTAGCCAAACGAGGTTCTCGGAATGGAAATCCCTCAGCAGCAATGTTGGCGGGCCTGTCGCCGTTGCCAACAGCACGGTCTCGAGTTCGGTCCTTAGCCGATTGAATGCGGTTCCGGAGACTGCCTGGATACTGCCACGATACCATTGGTAGACCGGTTCGACCTGCGCTGCCATCAGTTCTGCCTGGAAATCCGGCACGAATTCCGGAACGGGGGTTCCGTCGAGTTTCGCCAGAACATCGGTGGCCGCATCGTATAGCTGCACCTCCATATCCGGGCATCTGGTAACCAACCGCGCGAACAGACTTTCGCCAAAATCCTCTAGAATGGCGAAACCGGCGACCGGATCCGCAGCCAACACCGTCGGAACGCTCAGATTCATACTTTCAAGAAGACGCACGATGTCCATAAAACGCCTGACACTCTGCCCGCTCTCCGGGGAGGCGTCCATCAGCACCGCGGTGTTTCCGGTGCCGCACAAACGGAAATACCGACGCGCTGAGGCGTCGCCCGCCAATGGCTTCATGGCCCATCCAGCGCATGCGGTCCGGTCAACGAATTCCTTTGCGAGGCGCAGCCGCTCATCCACTAGGGGTCTCCAGACCCGCTGCCCGGAACCGGCTCGCCCATTTGCCGGGCGGGGCGGTCAGCCAGGCCAGTCTTTCGCCTGAAACCGCGGTCATCTCAAGCCGCAGTCGGAGGGCATCCTCCGGAGCCAGGCCTCCCAGCCTGTCCGGCCATTCCACCAGACAGACGGTATCGTCGAACGCGCTGTCAAGCCCAAGCTCGGCAACGTCGCGCGGATTCGACAGGCGATACAGATCAACGTGCCAGATTTCGGTATCTCCATCCGAGTATATCTGGACCAAGGTGAAGGAGGGCGACGGAACCTCCTCGAACCGTCCGGCATCCGCCAGACGGGCCTGGATCAGCGCTCGGGCAAAATGCGTCTTTCCGGATCCCAGCTCTCCCTCAAGAAGAATTACATCCCCTGCACATAGAGTGGGTGCCAGTGCCGTGGCGACCGCCGTCGTATCGTCAGCGGAATCCAACCGAAAGAATCTGTCAAATCGGTTTCCGGTCGCACCGGATCCTTCAATATCCGCCAAGCCCGCTGGTGTCGGCGCGGAAGGTCCGGACACCGCGGTTCAGCCGTTACAGCGCTTTTCGGCATCCTCGATCGCGGCGGTGACGCCCAGCAGCGAGAAAGTGTCCTTCGTCTTGGTGCCGCGGCTGGAAACACCGGTGACAACCGCCTTCTTGCCGCGCTTCAAAGCCTCCACCAGTTTCCGGTCCTCCTCGTCCGAGTTCGTCCAGGCCATCTCTTCAAACGTGAACAGGCTAAAGCCCTCACCGCCAATATCCACCTTGACGTCCGCGCCCTCGCGAAATGGATAACCGCCCATGAACAAGACCTCGCCATTCACGTCTTCTTCAGGAGAAAAATGAACGTACAACAGGATTTCACCACGACGGACAGACACGACCCTTCCATCACGTGTGTTGACGGTCTCCTCGGGCTGGGAGACGATCCAGCATCGTTTGGTCGGGCTGGCATGCTCGAATACGCTCCAGTCCGTGTGCACGGCCACGCGATTCGTCGATATCCCGGTCGAATCGGTCTGGGCCATAACCGGATGGTAACAGACAGCGACCGCAAGAACGGCCAACCCGCAAACTTTCCTTAAGTACATCTGTCTCCTGCCTAAGTCATTCAGCTCTGCACCCCAGTCACCGGCTTTCCGATGGCGGCGGTCTTCGTGGGTGCCGCATATGTAACATCCCATGATGATGCCGAAGCGTACGAAGTGCCAGTAACCAAGATCCGCAAATAGCCAAACAGAGACCAAAGCGCAACCGCGCGCGCCCATCTCCGCAGGGCAACCGCGTTTGAAGGCAAGGCTGTTGCATATGGCTCTACTGAAGCGAGGAATGAGAACCGAAAGGGAACGAAACGACGTTCCCGCCGTCATTGCGGGTCGTTTGGGCTTTGTGGATGTTCAGCGCAATGTCTCAGGTCCAAACGCGATAGCCCCGCCATCTCCAGAAGTATCCATGAACGTGGCGAACTTCGAGGCCAGCGACATTGAGCGGGCGGCGTCCATCACCCCACGACGGACTCCGTGCGCACGGCATCGCGCCCCTACGCCTGTTGGTCGATACAGGTGACGCCACCGGGAATCCCAGATGCCCGGAGGTCAGAATGCGCGGCACCTATCGCGAGAACGTTCGCGTTATGATCCTCGCCGGCCAGATCGTCCGGCCGGGACGCCCTGCCGTCGGCGAAGTGGATATGGATCCGTTCCTCGGGAACGTTTTCGGTATCCGCGCGTTCCGTCATGCCGCGAGGCAGGATGTGGTTCTACCGTGACAGACGTGTTAGTATTGCCCGGCGCTGCGCGAACCAGGCGACGCTCCATTACATTCCACCGCGCCATCGATCGGCAGGGTTTTCACTCTCCGGAATCAGGGAATCGCACACGCGCTTCCAATCCGCTCTCACTGGCTGATGGTCTGAAGCCCGAAATTACCCTTGACCCGAAACGAACTCTTTCCGCGAATATCCCTGAATATACAGCAACGCGGTCAGGTCACCATGGTTGACGCGCATCTCGCATTGCGCCGCAACCGAAGGCTTGGCATGAAATGCGACACCGGTTCCCGCCATCGCAAGCATACCAAGATCGTTCGCCCCGTCGCCAACCGCGATCGCATCGCTGTGCTGGAGACCAAGCCGGAAACCGATTTCCTGAAGCGCCGAAGCCTTGGCATCACGCCCGAGAATCGGCTCCAGAACCTCACCGACGAGTGTTCCATGCCTGTCAACCAATGTATTCGCGCGATGCTCGTCAAATCCCAGCCGCGCGGCCACCTTTGTCGAGAACGCCGTGAATCCACCGGAAACCAAAACCGCGTAGGCTCCGTTCTCTTTCATCGTCGCCACCAACAGTTTGCCACCGGGTGTGTATTCTATCCGCTCGTCGAGCACCTTGTCGATTACGGTCACGGGAAGTCCTTTCAGCAGCCGAACCCGTTCCCGAAGCGCGTCCTCGAAACCGATCTCTCCATTCATGGCGCGGGACGTGACCGAGGCGACACAGTCGCCGACGCCAGCTTCCGCCGCGAGTTCGTCGATGCATTCCTGCCGGATCAGCGTCGAATCCATGTCCGCGAGCAGGAGCCTTTTTCGGCGCACACCCGATCTCTGCACCAAAAGGTCGATTCCCGCTCTCTGGCAGTCCTGCCACACCTCCCATCTATTCCCGGGCACCATCGGGACCTCGAATTCGGCGGCCTCACCCGGAGCTAGCCAAAGGGTGGGGCCGCCGCCCCATGCGCCGCGCAGTGACTCGACCAAAACCTGATCAAGATCACCAGTTTCAGGGTGGGCGATCAGCGTAATCACATGCACCGGATCATGACTCCCTCGACAGACCTTTGGACCGAAAGCGAAACAGTGGCGCACCGCGCCTTGCGGACCCAATTCGATCGCCCTATTGCGGTGCGCGGGGCACCTCTCCCCAACGAGGGGCATATATCTGGAAGGATACCATCTATGGCACCGGACAGGCCAGCAGTGCGGCCAATGAACCCGCGCTTCTCTTCGGGACCATGCGCCAAGCATCCCGGATTCAGCCTAGACGAACTGTCCGGTGCGCTTCTCGGCAGATCGCACCGCGCCGCATACGCGAAAGCGAGGCTCAGGACCCTGATAGACAAGACACGCGCCATCCTTCGCATTCCGGCTGGTCACAGGATTGGAATCGTTCCCGCGTCCGACACAGGCGCGTTCGAGATGGCAATGTGGAATCTTCTCGGTGAGCGCCCCGTTGAGATGGCGGCTTGGGAAAGTTTCGGCGCTGGCTGGGTCACGGATGCCGTCAGACAGCTCCGGATCGATGCTTCTGTTCATACCGCCGCGTATGGAGAGATTGTCGATATGCCATCCCTCAACTATGATCATGACGTCTGTTTCACCTGGAACGGCACCACATCGGGTGCCCGTGTACCATCGGACGGTTTCATTCCGGCAGAACGCGAGGGCCTGACCCTCTGTGATGCAACTTCAGCTGCATTCGCTATGGAACTTCCTTGGGACAACCTTGACGCCACAACGTTTTCGTGGCAGAAGGTCCTTGGTGGTGAGGCGGCTCACGGGATGCTCGTGCTCAGTCCGCGGGCCGTTGAGCGGCTCGAGAACTATGCACCGGGGTGGCCATTGCCGAAAATCTTCCGCCTGACGGAGAGCGGCAAACTGAACGAGGCGATTTTTGAAGGCGCCACGATCAACACGCCGTCCATGCTCTGCGTCGAGGATTGCCTCGCCGCACTGGATTGGGCCCAATCGATCGGCGGGCTCGACGGGCTGATCTCCCGCACCCGTGCCAACTTCGACGCCATCCACCGCTTCGTCGCTGTCCGTGACTGGATCGATTTTCTGGTCAGTGATCCGAACTGTCGTTCCGAAACGAGTGTTTGCCTCAAATTCACCGAACCACCAACTGAAGATGCGCACCTGTTCGCGCGAGCGGTCGCGAAGCGGCTTGAGGATGAAGGCATAGCTTACGACATCGGCAGTTACCGCGACGCTCCGCCGGGATTGCGCGTCTGGTGCGGCGCAACGGTCGAGTCTTCAGACGTTGAGGCGTTGATGCCGTGGATTGAATGGGCATACCGTTCGCAGATCGGGTCAAGGTGCGCCAGCCGCCCAGCGTGACAGGGCCGCGATCGTTCCCGGCGAAGGCTGCCGGATCGAATTTCTATTTTCCGGTCATACCTTTATCCGGAGTTTTCTGGACCGCGATCCGGATCGACAAAACAAATCACCAAACCGTTCTTTGTGGAGTGGTGCCGGGGTATTGATTCAGGAAATCCGTCACAGGCCCTAGCTGAAAATCAGTCCTGCCACGCCCAGCGCGATGGCGACGGCCCCGATGATTATCGTGGTCTGCCACCATCGCGCGGTTGCATCCCGTTCCGAGCGGGCCGCATCCCGTTCCGAGCGGGCCGCATCCCGCTTCGCCATGTCCTCAGCGAGCCGCGCGATGTCTGTTCGATAGTCGGCCTGCATCGTCTTCATGCGTTCCTCCAGTATGGCGAGGCGCTCCGAA
Source organism: Paracoccaceae bacterium (assembly GCA_965221405.1). Taxonomy (GTDB): domain Bacteria; phylum Pseudomonadota; class Alphaproteobacteria; order Rhodobacterales; family Rhodobacteraceae; genus JAPOUP01. Next base: position 1,505,709 of record CBDCSE010000002.1, read on the forward strand.
AGCGCGAGGTTGTCCGGTACGTCGCTCATGCTACAGACCCGGGTGGTGATGACCATCGTCCTTCGGAGCGGCGGCGAACCGTTTAGGAAGATGGAGACAGGGGAAGTGCGACGGTTCATTCCCCTGGGCCACACCCAGAGCCGCGGGTTCGCTTCCCGCCTCGCCTCCATATGAATCCCGTAACACGTTCATATGGAACACGGCAAACGGAAAATCGAGAAAATTGCGAAAAAGGGTGGATTCCAGAGAGCCTCCTTGCCCGGCTCTTTGGGGAATTACATACATCCCCGGCTCTTTCCGCTTTAGGCTCGCTTCCGTCATGATGCTGTCGGGCTCGACCGGGTGGATTCTACCGCCGTCAATGATGTTCCGCGGCGCGAACCTAATTTTGGCCTATCGGGCATCCAGTTCCCGCTTTCGCTTCTCTAGCTGGCGCTTCTCCTGAATGGACCGCGCTGGGGAAGGATAGGATAGCGGTTGGCAGCGGGTAAGGAAAGGGGCTGCCGCGGCAGCCCCTTTCAAACATGGATTCCAGATAATCCGGTCCAGCTGCAGGCGTAATCCTTTCGCAATTTCCGGGCGGGCCGTTATCTGTCCGGTCTGCCGAGTATGACCACCTGGCCATTTCTGCTGATGTTCTTTTCTCTTCTGGCCAGATTCTTGGTTATTGCGTCGGGGTGCCATGAACGATCTTGTTTCCGGCCTCGAGAAATTTGAAGGCAGTGTGGATCTGTGCCAATTAATTCCCCGAAACCGGGAAATGTGAATGGAGACTCGATTGGCCGTAAAAGTTCTCGTTTCGGACGGGCTGTCAGAAACTGCGGTTCAGATTTTCCGCGACCGCGGAATCGATGTGGATTTCAGGCCGGATCTTGGCAGAAACAAAACCGGACTGCTCGAGGTGATCGGAAATTATGACGGCCTCGCGATACGTTCGGCAACGAAAGTGACGGAAAAACTCATCAATGCCGCCGACCGCCTTAAAGTCGTCGGTCGAGCCGGTATCGGCGTTGACAATGTAGACATTCAGGCTGCCGCCAGGGCGGGCGTGATCGTCATGAATACTCCTTTCGGCAATTCGATCACCACCGCCGAGCACGCAATCGCAATGATGATGACCATCGCGCGCCAGATCCCGGACGCAAATGCGTCAACGCACGCGGGGAAATGGGAAAAATCCCGCTTTATGGGAGTCGAACTCACAGGCAAGATCTTGGGCGTCATCGGTGCCGGAAACATTGGCCAGATCGTGATCGACCGTGCCCGCGGTCTGAAAATGAAAGTCATGGCGCATGACCCGTTTCTTTCGGAGGAACGGGCAAGACGTATGGGAGCGAGAAAGGTGGAGCTGTCCGAGCTTCTCCGCGAATCCGATTTCATCTCGCTCCATGTACCCCTGACGGACAAAACCCGGAACATTCTGTCGGGAGAGGCACTTGGGAACACGAAAACGGGTGTGCGTATAATCAACTGCGCCCGCGGTGGACTTGTCGACGAGGCCGCTCTCGCGGAGCTTATCGCTTCCGGCCATGTCGCCGCGGCGGCGCTCGACGTGTTTTCGGAAGAGCCGGCGACCGAAAGCGAGCTGTTCAACATGCCCAATGTCGTCTGCACACCACATCTCGGCGCTGCGACCACGGAGGCACAGGAGAATGTCGCGCGACAGGTCGCGGAGCAGATGTCCGACTACCTGCTCACGGGTGCCGTCCAGAATGCGCTGAACATGCCGTCGGTTACGGCTGAAGAGGCGCAGATCATGGGGCCATGGATCAGGCTTGCGGGATATCTGGGCGATTTCGTGGGGCAGCTTACGGGCGAACCGATCAATGCGATCAATATCCTGTACGACGGCCTGGTGACCGATATGAATACGGCCGCGCTGACATCCGCTATCATAGCCGGCCTGATGAAATCCTCAAACCCGCAGGTCAACATGGTGTCTGCACCGGTGATCGCGCATGAGCGCGGTATGGATATCTCCACAACAACCCAGCACAAGTCAGGCGTTTTCGAGGGTTACATGAAACTCACCGTCGCAACCGAAGTCCGTGAGCGATCCATCGCGGGCACCGTGTTCTCCGATGGCAAGCCACGCTTCATCCAGATCAAGGGAATTAATATCGACGCGGCGATCGGCCGCCATATGCTCTATACAACCAATGAGGATATACCGGGTATTATCGGCGTCCTGGGACAGACCATGGGTAAACACGGCGTCAATATCGCAAACTTCACCCTTGGTCGCAGCTCCATAACCGGAAGAGCGATCGCGTTGCTATATCTGGATGAACGGCCGTCGGCGGATGTGCTGTCGGAACTGGAAGATACCGGTCTGTTTCGTCAGGTCAGCCGACTGGAGTTCGATGTTGGCTAGGCCGTGAGGATTTACGCGATCGGCGATATCAAAGGCCAGTTGGACATGCTTCGTGCGGCCCACCAACGCATCGCGATGGACCGTGAGGCCTGCGGCGATCCAGCCGCTGGGGTGATACATCTCGGGGATTTCCGCGACAGAGGCCCCGATAGCGCCGACGTCATCCGTTTCCTGGTCGATGGGGTCGCGGCTAGAGAGCCATGGCGGATGCTCCTTGGAAACCATGACCTACTGTTCCAGGGTTTCGTTCGGGACGCCAGCGTTCGCGACAATGTGCTTCATGAGGACCTCACATGGATGTCCTGCCCGCTAGGGGGCGAAACGACGCTGAAACCTTACGGGCTGCCCGACATCGATCGGCATTCCCAAACGGAACCGGGCGCGGCTCCTTGAACTGATTCCCGGTTCGCACATCACATTTCTGGGGCGTATGGTGTAGCCCAGATTATTGACGCCTGCTCGTGTTGCACCCTTTTCGATCCCTGTTTGGCCGGCAAAACGGTGACTTCCGACCGGCACAAACGGGTCAGATGGGCCGATTGTCGATTTTCTGATGAAAACCTTGCAGATCTTCCACCACATGGAGTAAATGCAAGGTATGATCGCACGGAGCCATAGAAAGCGGGTTGAAGAGGCACTGGAAGATCAGGCGGGTGTTGTCCTGCTTGGGCCGAGGCAAGTCGGCAAAACGACGCTGGCTCAGAACATCGCAGAACACCGGCACGCGATCTACCTTGATATGGAGCGGATTGCGGATCGTCAGATACTGGACGAACCGGACCTTTACCTGGACGAACAGGCGGGTCGTCTCGTGGTGATTGACGAAGTTCAACGCGTGCCCGACCTGTTCAAGGCCTTGCGCGGGCAAATCGACCGCCGTCGGAGGCAGGGGCATCGAACGGGCCAGTTCCTTCTTTTGGGGTCCGCGTCAAACACACTCCTGCATCAAAGTGCCGAGTCATTGGCCGGGCGGGTCCGCTATCACGAACTGACACCTTTCATGCTTCCTGAGGTTGGCGTGGATGCGCTATCGACCCTCTGGCTGCGAGGCGGTTTTCCCGACAGCTTCCTCGTGAAAACGGATCGGGCGAGCCTCATATGGCGCGACGATTTCATCCGCGCGTATCTGGAACGTGACATCCCGTCGCTCGGATTGCGGATCCCGGCTGAAACGTTACGCCGGTTCTGGACAATGCTCGCCCATGACCAGGGAGGACTTTTGAACGCGGCAAAGCTCGCCGGGAACCTCGGAGTCTCCGGACAAAGCGTGGCCCGTTACCTCGATGTGCTCGTCGATCTGATGCTGGTACGGCGTTTACCACCCTGGCATGCGAATGCCGGCAAGCGCCTGGTCAAATCGCCCAGGATCTATATCCGCGATCCCGGGCTGACCCATGCGCTTCTCGGTATCGAAACACGGGAAGATCTGTTCGGGCATCCGGTTGTTGGCGGAAGCTGGGAAGGGTTTTGCATTGAGACCCTGATTGCCGCCGCACCGCGCAGGACCGAGGCAAGTTTCTACCGCTCATCCTCGGGTGCCGGGATCGATCTGGTGTTGAAACTCCCGCGGGACCAAATCTGGGCGATTGAGATCAAGCGCTCGACATCACCAAAAGTGACGCGCGGGTTCCACATCGCGGCCGAAGAACTGAGTGCATCTGAACGGATCCTCATTTATGCTGACGAGAAGGATGTGCCACGACCGGGTGGTTTCCGTGCAATGCCTCTGATGCGGGCGGTGGAGCGGCTCGCTTCCACGTGAGCCACGTGATAAGGTCACAACCGCCGTAACAGGAGAAACAGCTGCCGATGTCACAATATCCGACAACAGCCTGATCATTCGCCCCGGACGACAGGCCATTAATCCGTTTCGACTCAACGCCGATTGGTACGCCGATATCACCGTGCCCTGGCGGCAAAAATCGACGCCTTCAAATCTGCTTTACAGGCCCCTGCGCATAAAATTCACAGGAATTATGCCCGTTGGGAAGCGAGGCTCGAGGCTAAGGTCAACCGCGGATGATATCGTTGACCTCTCATTCAAAGTAATCGTGACCCAATTTCCGATAGGGAGTGCAGACGCATGATATTCAAACTGAAACCCCAAGGGGAACTGTCCCCGGAAATCCAGAAGAGACGGAGCGCTGTGCCGGGCAAGACGACCCCTGCGCCACCCGAGGTCACATCACCTCGTGTGTCATCGGTCATCATCCTGATTGTCGCGCCACGCCTGTGCGTATCGCCATCCGACCGTCCCGGGCAAGCGCCAGCGCTTCGGCCAGGACCTGCCGATCACCGATATGGTTTGCAAGTATCATTATCAGCTGTGCGTTCAGGGCCTGACTCTGCGACTCATCGAGACATCTGTGCACCGCCAGCAACTCGGCATAGAAGCCGTCGTGGTCGGCCAGATTTGGAGTATCGATCAAGGCGGTCATTCACCACACTTCCAGATTCGGGAGATCGTTTTTCTGACGGATGCGGGATCCGGATATGGCCAGCGCGCGGCGATCACCTGATCGGGACGGATCAGGTAGACCGCTGATGTGGCGATCCCGAGGTATCGGTCACGCAGCATGTCCGTGATCTGGGGGGCCAACACGTTCGCGCCATCGACCCGTGGCATCTCGCATCCCAACGCCAGAACGACCATATGCCCACCAAGCCGGTTCAGCAGCCATCCGTTTTCAACCGGTGCGTCCGGCGCAACCGATCCGGGCCTCGACAAGGCAGGCATCGCTCCATCGTCGGCTCCCTCGCTCGGATAGACGCAGGGAACCGAGAGCCGTCCCGAGTTGACCCAGGCACGGGCGAACGGCGCCTTTGCCGCCAACGCAAGCACCTGATCGCGGAATAGCCGCTCGATGCCATCGCTGGGCGTCATGAATTTCGTCGCGCGTGAGGAATTCAGAAGATTTTCATCGGCGGCGAATGTCCGCTCCGCGTCGAAGTCCTCCAGAATGGTCCGGGACGACCGACTCTGCAGGACCGCCGCCAGCCGCCAGCCAAGTGCGTCGACGTCCTGAAGCCCGCTATTGCCGCCGCGCGCACCGAATGGAGAAACGATATGGGCACTGTCACCGGCATATATCACCCGTCCGTGAACGAAACTCCGAAGCCGTCGGCACTGAAAGGTATACACACTTACCCAATCCAACCGAAAATCGGAGTGGCCGACGACGCGCTCGATGCGCGGGATGACATTCTCCGGCCTGCTCTCAAGCTGTGGGTCGGCACCCCAGCCAAGCTGTAGATCAATGCGGTAGATGTTGTCTGGCTGTTTGTGCAGAAGCGCTGACTGGCCATTATGGAATGATGGTTCAAACCAGAACCGGCGCTCAGGCGGCATTTCCGTCTTCAGTTCCACATCCGCGATCAGGAAGCGTTCCTCGAACAGCTCTCCGTCAAAATCGAGTCCCATACTTTCCCGAATGGATGATCTCGCCCCGTCGCACGCGATCAGATAGTCGGCTTCGAGCCGGTAGTTCCCTTCCGGCGTCTCGATCTCGGCCCGCACGGAATCACGGCTCTGGACGACACCGGAAACCCGGTTTCTGAACCGCAGATCCACTAACGGATTTTCCTGGACGGCCTCGATCAGATATTCCTCGACATAATATTGCTGCAGGTTGACGAAGGCTGGCATTTTGTGCCCGTCCTCAGGCAGCAGGTCGAAACTGAACACCTCTTCATCACGGCAATAGGTTCGGCCCACCTTCCAGGTCACACCCTTTCGCAGACAGCGCTCACCCACCCCTATCCGGTCCAGAATTTCCAGACTGCGCTTTGACCAACAGATCGCACGGCTTCCGACCGAGACAACGTTGTTGTCGTCCAGCACAATGCTGGATACGCCGTGATTGGCGAGTTCAAGAGCCATGGCCAAACCAACCGGCCCCGCACCGACAACCAGCACTCCGTGTCGCTCCTCAGGCCGATCCAGTCCCGGGGGACGCACAAAGGGAAAGAGGCGACGGGTATGGGGCATTCAGGCTTCTCCGACCCAAGCTGCCCGGAATGGCGTCAGCTGGCAAATCATCCCCGGAGCTGCTCCCACATCGCCAGATCCCGTTCAGCAGTCCAGATCTTCGGAGTATCGATGCCGCGGGCCTCGTCGAACGCGCGGGCGACATTGAAAGGCAGGCAATGCTCGTAAATCGCGAAATCCGCGAACTTTGGATCACATTCCCTGCGCACTGCGTCCCAGGCATCCTTAAGGGATCCTCCCCGGGCAACCACCCTTACCACGAGCCGGTAGGTGCTCTCGATAAAGTCACGGGTGCACTCGATCGCCGCGTTGACCGCGTCGCGTCCGACCAACGCGTCTCCCCGGCCTGGCGCAAGACCGGCCGGGTCGAAGAGTCGAACGTTGTCGAGTGTACCTCCCCAATCGCGGAAATGTCCATCACCACAATAGCAGGCGGAGCGATATTCAACGATATCACCCGTGAACATCACTTCCTGATCCGGAACCCAGACCACGGCGTCTCCCGCCGTGTGCGCCCTACCCAATCGCAGGACATCAACCCTGCGTCGCCCCAGGTACACCGTCATCGCGTCGCTGAACGTGATGGTCGGCCAGGTCAGCCCGGGGATTCCCTCGTGCCCCTCGAACAGCCGTGGAAAACGCTGGAGCTCGCTGGCCCAGTCTTCCTGCCCGCGTTCGGCAACCATCGCACGCGCAACGTCCGACATCAGCACCTGCGAAGCGTCATATGCGCTCGCTCCCAGTACGCGCACCGCATGATGATGGGTCAGAACCAGATGACTTACGGGTTTGTCGGTCACTTCCCGAACGCAACCAATCACCTTCCGTGCGAGCTGGGGCGTGGCCTGCGCCTCCACCACCATGACGCTTTCGTCACCAATGATCACGCCTGAATTCGGATCACCCTCCGCGGTGAAGGCGTACAGGCCTTCGCCGATTTCAGTGAAACTGGTCTTTTTTTCGGTCAGATCGCCCTTGGACGCGAATTCCGTTGCCATAGCAAACCCCTGTCCCGGGCGAACCATTCGCCCGCTTGAAACGGATCGCATCTGAGGCGTTCCGCCGTTTGACCCCGTTCTACCAGCTTTCCTCCGGCCAAATCAGGCCGCAACCTGTCCATACCGCATTTCGGGCAAACACGGTCAGTAGGGAAGCTGGTCCGGTCCCAGCGCCGGGACCACTTTGCCCACGCATTCTCCAAACCCGATCCGGTAACCGTCACCTTCGGCCATTCCGGACAGCGTCAATGTATCACCATCCTCGATGAAAGACCGGGATTCGCCAGTATCGAGATCCAGAGGCTCCTTTCCACCCCAACCCAGCTCCAGCAAACTGCCACGCTCCGACTTCGAAGGCCCGGAAATCGTTCCTGATCCAAGGAGGTCACCGATGTTCATCGGTGCGCCAGCCGTCGTGTGATGCGCCAGCTGCTGGGGGAACGAGTAGTAGATCTCACGGTAATTCGTGCGCGCGATGACCGTCGGCACGGCCGCAAGTTCCGGCTGGATCGAGACCGTGAGCGGGATGTCATAAAGCATCGGCCCCGGTTCGTTCAGATAGGGCAGCAGAGCGCGCTCACGCTCAGGTGACGCAGTCCTGAACGGCTCCAGCGCCGCCTTGGTGACTATCCAGGGACTTATGCTGGTGGCGGTCGCCTTGGCCTGGAAAGGCCCTAGCGGCTGATATTCCCATGCCTGGATATCTCGCGCCGACCAGTCGTTGAGAAGGACATAACCGAAGATCATCCTATCGGCCTGCGTGACCGAAACCGGCCCGTCCGAAGGCTGGCCAACGATAGCCCCCATTTCAAGTTCGATGTCAAAACGACGGCTGGGCTGGAATCGGGGTAGCGCTTCCTCGTGCGCCTTGACCTGCCCCCATGGTCGGCGGATCTCGGTTCCGCTAACCACTACGGAGGAAGCGCGCCCATTGTAGGCGATCGGGATGTGAAGCCAGTTTGGAGGAAGCGCGTTTTCCGGACCTCGGAACATGGTCCCCACATTGAAGGCATGATGCCTGCAGGCATAGAAGTCAGTGTATTCGGCGATGCGGAACGGCATGTGAAGCCGCGCTTCCGCCATCGGAAACAGATACGGCTCAACCTCGACCCTGCGCGCGCAACCCTCTCTCAGCAATTCAGTCAGGCCCGCGCGAAACCCCGACCATGCCACCGGTCCGAGCCGCATGAAGCTGTTCCAGGAAGGTGCGCTGAAGACACCGAGCCGCGGGTCAGGTTGAAGGATACCTGACTTCTCAAGACCCGACACGTCCAGAATATGATCACCGATCGCAACGCCGCATCGGGCCGGCCCGCCGACCGAGAACACGCCGTACGGCAGGTTGTTCAGGGGAAAAGCGGTCTCGGAGGAGTTCGCGGCATCGACCCAGCTGGAAATAAGAGGCATCATCAGCATCCCAACAGCGACTTGACCGGAACGTCCCGCCACGCATCAGGACCAATTGCTGCGGTAGCGCAATTCCGATGTCGAGGGAAAGGTCGTTTCCCTTGACGGGTGGCGTCAAGCCATTCCGCATCGAGGGCCACCCGATCCGGCGCGGTGGTCCCACGTTCGGTCAAAGAAGCGCAACGGACCTTTATGAAAACCTCATATCGGCATGCGCCGCATCGCACATATCCCGCGATTGCCTTCGTCAGGGAGATCACCACACCCTCTTCCAAGTACCCGGCCCGATCCCTGCGGGGAGCGCACCATTATAGGCGGTTCTTTACGACCATGCCTTCCTGCAGCACAAGTGGTATGTGTTCGCCCTGGCCCGCGAGTCGGGAAATGTCAGCCACCGGATCCCCTTCAACGAGAATCAGATCCGCGGTCGCGCCTACCGCGACCCGGCCAAGATCCGGCCGCCTGAGAATTTCAGCGTTCACCGAAGTCGCCGCTTTCAGGATCTCCGCCGCAGGTAAGACCTGCGCGCGCAGGCTGAACTCGGCTGACTGATCCTGATGCATCCAGCCCAAAAGGTCCGTGCCGTACCCCATGGGCACTCCAGCGGCCCGCATGATCTCCAGCGACCGCAGACCGGCGTCACGGACCAGTCTGTTTTTTTCGCGGTTCTCACCTCCCATCCCGATGGCATCGGCATGCCGGTCGAGGCAATCGTAGATCACCAGTGTCGGCACCGCATACGCCCCGCGTTCCTCAAGAATGGCGGCGACACGGGCATCGATCAAATTGCAGTGCTCCAGCGTCCGGACACCATTCACACAGGCATGTTCTATCGCACGTGCGGTATAGGTATGGGCCGCGACATACGTACAGGACGCCTCGGCCACGGTCACGACGGCCCTGATTTCCTCGGGTGTGAACTGAATCCAGTCGATTGGGTCGGTCGGGGTCGCGACACCGCCGTTGGCCATGATTTTAAGGAAGTCAGCCCCAAGCCGGAGCTCATCACGAGCCGCGTGCAGACAGGCTGGCACTCCGTCAACAACTCGCCCAAGTGACGGCAGGTGGCGACTCTGCAGGTCTCCCAGAACCGCACGGCACGTGCCCCGGAAATCCGTGTGCCCGCCGGTCTGACCGAGAGCCTTACCCGAAGTCTGAATGCGCGGCCCCCGGACCATGCCCTCGGCCTGCGCCCGCTTTGTACCCGCGTCACCGCCACCCACGTCGCGCACGGTCGTGAAGCCCCGATCCAGCATCCGGGAGAGGTTGCATGCGGTCCAATGCGCAACATAGGTTGGTGGCATCGCCTCAAGAGCGGCAAGGTTTGGCGTGGCTGCCGCGATATGCACATGGGCATCGATCAAGCCGGGCATCAGAGTATACCCCGTGCCATCGATCGTCAGATCGGCGGTGCCGGGAATGGCGGTTTCTGAAAGTTCGGCGATTTCGCCATCGGCCAGGAGCACGCTCAGGCCCGGTTTCACCACATCGTCAAGGCCATCGAAGACTCCACAATTCTCCAGTTTTATCCTCACGCCATTTCCCTCCGGCTGATTGAATCCCAAATCCACAATTGGCCATTGGACTTCACGGAACAGGGACACGCAAGCCACTCAACAGCGGGAGGAGAGATGGCTTCCGGAACCTTTGACCGGTGCGGACTCCGGGAATTTGTGGAAAGCGACGGGGCGACCCTCATAAGCGTTATACTCGCTGAACTGAACTGGACCGTACTTTCCGGGCTCGATTCGCCCTTCGCCGCATGGCCGGATCCGCTATCCGGCCATGCGGTATCCGTCATGGGTGATCACCCGGAAGATGTCGGTGACGGATTCCGCGATGGCCTCCCACTCCCTTGGCAGGGTGTCGTCGAAGAACCGGAAGATCGCCCCGGTGAACTGCCGCAAGTCCGCGTGGAACCGGTTACACCTCACGTCGCGGTGCATGACCCCCCACAGGCGCCCGGTGGGGTCGGGTGCGGCGCGTGGGGCGGCAGGGAGCGCGGCCGGACGCGGCACTGCGGTCTCTCCAGGAAGGGCTTCAGCGCCTTCGCGTGACGGTGGCGAGCGTTGCCCGGCAGGACGTGGATCACCCGGCTGCCGGGACGGGCGCGCTCCGGTTCCCGGGCAGCCGCAGGGTCGTGGTAGTGCCGATCCGCCCGCCCCCGCCCGTCGTGAGTTTCATCATCTCAACGTCCGGCGCCCCTTGCCAGGACAGGATTGGCTTGTTGACCGTTCTTCTTGCAACGGGACTCGATCCCGGTCTCAGAAAAGTGGCCGAAGCATCCAATATCCATGATTATTTTAAACCCCCGGCGCTCCTGGAACAATGATTGAGGCACAGGGTTATCTGCCTATGACCAGATTCTGGGGACAAGGATTGACGTCTTCCAGCGATGGACCGTTCTTCCCGACGACCCGCCGGGCGCGGCTCTGAATCCGGTGAACGCCAGATACGGGTGAGCGTTGCGAACATAAGCGTGGCCGCCAGACCGGTTCCGCCCGATGAACCATGCCAGACATTACCGGCAGGCGCCCGCGGGACTGCGCTAGCGCCGTCACCCGCCGCCGCAGGTTTCATTCGACCCACTGCCCAGGCTTTGGTACCGATTGACCTTGATGGTGGGGGTGTCGATCTCGACCCACAGATCATTTCGACCGTAACCTTTCGGCTGCATCGCCTTGAACGTGCCCGTGCCTGCGGTCGAGCTGGTCGATATCCAGTAGACATTCCCGATATGGTCCTCACCATCCGCAACCGTGACTCCCCGGAATACGTTGGTGGGATTGCCATTGAAGTCTGTGAATCTGTTGTCTGGGTACCCAGTGACATCCTTGGCGATTATCCACGCGTTGATATTTTGAGGTGTCGTGTTACCTTCGCCATCTGTGACTCCGTACCCAACCGACGCGACACCAGTATTACCGTCGGCGTTCAGGGTGACGTTGATGCAGACGCGTTGGCCCCAGTTCTCTATCGCCCGGCTCTCGTTCCTGGCAACGGCGGTGGTGTCGACATTCTTAGAGAAGTCTTGCTGCGCCTGTGCCGGGTCCGGCCCAAGTGCGAGTGTCGCGATCAGTACAGCGGCAGAAAGACCTCTAAGGGGGGGGGGGGGGGGGGGGGGGCAGCCTCAAACGGAACATGGTGCTTGTCCTTTCGCGGTTGGGTCCACCGGGTGGTACAAGGATCCACCCGGCGGATTGATCATCAATGGGGTCAGGATAGCAGTGGAATTTGTATTGTGCAATACCATTCTTCAGAGGCTAATTGGTTCTAGAGCCCGCTGACGCGGGGGTCCGCCCGGGCACCGGCAACCATGATTCCGCGTCCGTAGGCGACGGCGCGGCCCGACGCCTCCGGCGGTCCAATGGCATTCGGATAAGGATTCCTGGCGTTCGGACAGGAAAGGCCCCGCGCTTCGGGCTTGAGCCGGAAGCGCGGGGCCTGATTTCGGGGGCTGTTCGGTGCGTCAGGCGGCCTGGCGGTTTTGCCAGCTGTTCCCTGGCCGCATGGACCTTCGCGGATAGCTGCGTCCCGGCCTCTCCCGCTGAAGGCAGCGTGACAGTCCTGTCATGATCCTGGCGACGGAGTCCCTGACCGCCGCCGGCCTGCCTGAGGAAGAGGGCCCCGGTCTCCCTGCCGACGAGGCGCAGGCCACTCCGCAGGTTGGTGCGCATGGTCCGCTTTACGGTCCTCGCCCGGATGCACGACCTGACGGGGGTTCCGGAGGGGCGCGGCGCGGATGCGGTGATCCCGCCGGAACGGAACCAGACGGTGCCCCAGGCGTGACAGGGAGATGTACGGGTGGCGGCGCCCGGTGGACGGTTTCTTCCCGAGGGCCAGGGAGTTCCGGATGACCGCGGCGCACTGTGACAGGACCGCAGCGAGCTTCGCGGCGGGGATCCGCCCCGTCGCCGCCTCATGGCTGTCAACAGGCCCTAATCCTTTCCAGCCAGGCTGTCGTGAGAGGCCCTCCTTCGGCGGCCCTGACAGTGCCCGCGGCCGCGGGCATGGGACAGCGCACCATAAGCAGGGTAATCGCCAGCCCGTGCGGGGGCAAGGCCGCCGGAGTGGCTGATCTGGCGGGAGAACTGAACTGGTTAGCGAGGGATCCACCCCGCGACCTCTTTGATGTGAACGAACGTTTCCCTCCCGGAAGGCCGGGAATTGAACCCCATGTAGCACAGACATGACGGTCCCGCGTGGGAAACTCCCGGTTTTCCTTGCCAATCCGCCACCCTGCGTCATACCCTTGGGCAATGATGAACGAAAAACGCGCCGCACTCATGCAGGTACGCAGCCTGATGCGCAGTTTCCATGGCGTTCGGGCATTGAGTAGCGCCAGTCTGGACGTGCGGTCCGGAACGATAACCGCCCTGATCGGTCCTAATGGGGCGGGAAAAACCACCGCTTTCAACTGCATTTCCGGCGTTGTTCCGCCGGAGGCGGGGACAGTCGTTTTTGACGGCACGGATATAACGGGGCTGTCACCCGACCGGATCCACGCCTGCGGAGTCGTCCGATCATTCCAGATCGCGCGTGGATTTCCGACACTCACGGTGCTTGAAACCCTGCTCCTCCATGGCGAGAAGCAGCCCGGGGAGCATATGTTGACGGCACTCCTGAGGCCAGGCCCCGCCCGGGCGCGAGAAGCTGAACTGGTGGACCGTGCGCACCGTGTGGCGCGTCGCCTTAAGCTAGATCATGTGTTGGAGAACCTCACCGACGCCCTGTCAGGAGGACAGAAGAAGCTGCTCGAGATCGGTCGGTCCCTGATGGCCCAGCCCCGGATGATTCTTCTGGACGAACCGGTGGCGGGTGTGAACCCGACACTTGCCAGCGAGATCGCCGAGCGAATCCAGCAACTGCGCGACGAGGATGATCTCACTTTCCTGATCGTCGAGCACGACATGGATATAGTGGCGCGCATATGTGACCCGGTGATCGTCATGTCAAATGGCGCGACACTCATGCAGGGCAGTTTTGACGAGATCGCCTCGGATGCGCGTGTGCAGGATGCATATCTGGGGAAACGGGCGTGAAAGGGCTTGAGATAAGGGATGTCGTCGGGGGCTATGGCACCGCCGACACGATCCTCAAGGGCATGTCCGTCCACGCCGCGCCCGGAGAGATCGTGGCGATCCTCGGTCCCAACGGTGCCGGGAAATCCACGCTTCTCAAGGCCATCGCGGGCCAGCTCAACATCCGCAGCGGCACGATCACCTTGGACACGGTTTCCCTCAAAGGCCTCAAACCCCGTGAAATCGCGGGGCGGGGCGTGGCCTATGTTCCGCAGGAGAACAACGTGTTTCCAGCCATGACCGTGCGCGAAAACCTCGAAATCGGCGGTTTTCTCGCTCCAAGGGAAACGGCATCGAGGATCAAGGAGATCTATTCACGGTTTCCGATCCTTGCCGAGAAGCGCCGCGACGCCGCCCGCACCCTCTCGGGAGGACAGCGACAGGTGCTCGCGGTGGCGATCGCGCTCATGGTGGCGCCGCGGGTCGTGCTGCTGGACGAGCCATCCGCTGGATTGTCGCCGGTGGCCGCCGAGAAACTCTTCACCACAATACGCGGCATCCGCGACTCGGGCGTCGCGGTCATTCTTGTGGAACAGAACGCGCTTGATGCACTGGATCTCGCGGAACGGGCCTACATACTCATGGCAGGGCAGAATCATATCGAAGGACAGGCACGGGAACTAGCCGCCGACACGGAAGTCCGGCGGATATTTTTAGGCGGATAATCACATGGAGACATTCAGATGACCACCAACAGACCTACTTTCGCAACCAGTCGCCGAACGGTGCTGGCCGGGACGGCAGCGCTACTGGCAAGCCCCTCTATCCTCCGGGCACAGTCAAGTGACATCATCTTCGGCACGCTTACGCCGCTCACCGGTGTAGGAGGCACCTATGGTCCGTCGATGCGCGATGCCGCGGCCTCGGTCTTCACTGCCGTGAACCAGGCCGGGGGAATTCTTGGACAGCAGATCGACCTCGTCTCGGAAGATACCCAGACCAATCCGGAGGCTGCGGTACGCGCTGTACGAAAACTGATCGACGTGGACGGAGTATCCGTCGTGATCGGCACATGGGCCTCCTCGATCACGACAGCCGTTGCGCCACTCTGCTGGGAAAACGGAGTGATGCTTTTCACGGTATCCGGTGCCGATAGCATCACGCGACTGCCGCACATGGGCTATATCGCCCGCACGCAGCCGAACTCGATACTGCAGATCCAGGTCGCGGGCGAGTTCATGCTTCGTCAGGGCGCGACCGGCATGGCATGGATCGGACCGCAGACCCCGTTTGCGCAAAGCTCCATAGACATTCTGGCCGAACAGGCGAGGGCAGCCGGAATCGAAATGGAGAGCCTGATCTACGAGGCGGACAAGAGCACATACCGCTCGGAAGTCGATACGATAATGCGCTCTAACCCCAACTTCATCATGCTGGGCGGCTACGCGGCCGATAGCACCGTGGTCCTGCGTGATATCTGGCAGGCGGGCTATGAGGGCAGGATCATCGGGCCAGCTTACGCCGTCAACCCGACAGTGATCGAGGCTCTCCCCAATGATGTCACGGAGGGCGTCTACACCTGGGAAGGCGCTCCGGACGTTACTGGCGGTGCCTATGCCAACGTACGGGCCGCCCTTGGCGTGGATGTGGTGGATCCCTATTCGGCGCAAACCTATGATCACGCCAATCTCGCCGTTCTGGCGGCTGCGGCGGCGGGTGATGCGGGCGGGCTGGCCATCCGCGACTCACTCCGCTCGATTAGCCAGGGGGATGGCATACAGATCTCGGACGCACTTTCCGGGCTCGAGGTGCTCACGAACGGTGGTTCGGTGAACTACACAGGGGCGTCCGGTCCATGTGATTTCGACGACATCGGCGACATTACCGGCACGCAGTTTCTGTTCAACCAGATATCAGGTGGCGGCCCGTCCGAGTTCGAACGCGTCTAATTCCAAGCGGAGCGGGGCCGGGCGGGCGAATGCCCGGCCCCGCTCCGCCAAAAGGTTCTCCGTCAATGCTGGACCTCCTCCCGCAGTTTCTCGCCAACGGGATCATCACCGGTGCCCTGCTGGCTCTGCCGGCAATCGGGTTCACAGCCATTTTCGCGGTTCTGCGTTTCCCTAACTTCGCGGTGGCAAGCCACGCGACCGTGGGTGCGTTCGCCGGCCTGGTCGCGAACGTGACCTGGGGTCTGCCTGCGGTACCATCGCTGATGTCCGCATTTCTCGTCGCGGGCCTCGTGGGGGTCATCAGTGACGAAGTCGCCCTTAAACCTTTGCGTCGATACGGTGCCCTGACAACGGCCATAGCATCGATCGCGCTGACAATCGTCCTCGAGAACATCATCCGGTTTTTCTTCGGCAATGACCTGCGGGGCTACGACCTGCCTCTGGTGCGGGACATCCGGTTCGGTGAGATCCGGGTGAATCCGCAGCAGCTGGAAAATCTCGCGCTCGCCGTGGTGATGATGATCGTCGTCTTCGCGGCACTCAAATTCACGCGTACGGGCAAGGCGATGCGGGCGGTGGCCGACAATCCGGGCCTCGCGGATCTGAAAGGCATAGACGCCGTTATGGTGGGTCGGATCGTCGCTTTCGCCGGGATGGGGCTCGTGGGAGTTGGCGGCATGCTTTTCGGGCTCGGCACCTCAATCGATCCTCTGACCGGTTTCCGCTTCATTCTACCCATCTTTGCCGCTGCCGTGGTCGGGGGCCTCGGCTCGATTCCCGGCGCCGTCCTTGGAGCGATGATTGTGGGCATAGGCGAAGAGATGTCGGCTCTGGTTCTTGAGCCCGCCTACAAATCCGCGGTGGGTTTCTTCGCGATCTTACTCGTACTCACGTTCCGGCCGCGCGGTCTCTTGGGTGAAAGGGCGTATTGATGCTGAGCTGGCTCTTTTCCGTGGCCACTTTCGCGGGGATCTACGCACTCCTCGCGCTCGGTATCAACGTGATCTGGGGCATGGGAGGCATGATCAATTTAGGCATGGCGGGTTTTTTCGCCCTCGGTGCCTATGCCTCGGCGCTCGCCACCGCGACCGCCGGACTACCCATCACGATTGGCGTAGCCTTGGCCGCCGGACTGGCGGCGCTGGCCGGTGGGCTTCTATGCCGTCTGACCCTCCGGCTGCGCGGCGACTATCTCGCCATCGTCACATTGGGCTTTTCGGAACTTGTCAGACTGATCGCCGCCAACGAGATCTGGCTAACCAACGGGTCGGACGGTATTTCAGGCATACCCGGTCCCTGGCGAGCGCAGCTGTCACCCTTCGGATTTAACATGCTCTTCTGTGGTCTGGTGGCGGTGACCGTGCTGGCGATCTGGGCGATCACCGAACGGCTTCGACGCAGCCCCTGGGGACGTGCGTTGCGCGCGATCCGCGACGACGACACGGCCGCCGCCGTCGCCGGCAAGCCGATCACGCGCTTCAAGGTACAGGCCTTTGCGCTCGGTGCCATGATCCTTGGCATCGCGGGCGCGTTCTATGCACATTACACCAGCTATATCGCACCGGATATCTTCCGCCCACTGATCACGATCTACATCTTCCTCGCACTGACCGCGGGAGGAACAGGCAACACGACCGGAGCCGTGATAGGGGCGATCGCCGTCGTCATCGTTTTGGAAGGCAGCCGCTTTGTCGAAGGCTGGGTCGAGACTCTCGGCGGAGTGCAGAAAGCTGCCCTGAGAGAAATTCTGATCGGCGTAACGCTGATCATGATCATGCAGTTCCGCCCACTTGGCCTCTTGCCCGAGACCTCCCCGGGGCCATTCCTTGCCGGTGCCCGGAAGCAATGACGGTGGAGGATACAGAGGCTCTGACTGGCGTAGACTCCGGCTGAGTGCGGAATATCACTCCAAGGGTCTTTGGAGCCCCGGCGCCACTCCGAAGCGCATCGCGAGGACGGGTCCAGGCGCGAGACGCGGCTGACCGTGCCATCGCGGGGCTGATGGTCAGCATCGTCGGTGTCGGGATGGCCTTCCTGAACATCCAGGTCGGGCCGCTGGCGCCGTGGGGCCTATATCGGGTTAGAAAGCCTGTATTCCGGCCTTTCCGTCGGGTCCCGGCGGTTCCGCCACCTTGGAATGTCATGTGCCGTAACTGAATTTCTTCTCTATGGATGCCCAGAAATCAATGTAGTCATCCTGCAATGGCGCCTCTTTGGCCGCGTAAGCGGTCAGATGCTGGGGAAAACGGGTCTCAAACATGAATGACATGGTGTTTTCGAGTTTCTGCGGCTCCAGCCGGGCACTGGACGCCTTCTCAAAAGCCTCCCGATCAGGTCCATGCGGAAGCATCATGTTATGGAGACTCATTCCTCCAGGAACAAAACCCTGCGGCTTGGCGTCATACTGACCATAAATGTTGCCCATCAGTTCGGACATGATGTTTTTGTGATACCATGGCGGGCGAAAGGTATCTTCCATGACCAGCCAACGCTCGCGGAACAGCACGAAATCAATGTTGGCGGTTCCGGGCAAACTGCTGGGCGCGGTCAGGACGGTAAAGATCGACGGATCGGGATGGTCAAACAGGATCGCACCGACAGGGCAGTAATTCCGCAGGTCATACTTCACCGGCGCGTAGTTTCCATGCCAGGCCACCACATCCAGAGGGGAATGGTCAATTTCCGTTCTGTGGAACTGCCCGCACCATTTCACGGTCACGGTGGACGGCGTCTCATTGTCCTCGAAAGCCGCGCCCGGCGTCTTGAAATCCCGCCTGTTGGCCATGCAATTCGCGCCGATCGGTCCGCGGCCGGGCAGTTCGAACTTCTGGCCATAGTTCTCGCATACGAATCCCCTGGCAGGCCCGTCCGTCAATTCAACGCGATGGAGCAGCCCACGCGGGATGATCGCGATTTCCTTGGGTGCCAGATCGATGATGCCAAGTTCGGTATACAGCCGCAACCGCCCGTCCTGGGGAACGACAAGAAGCTCGCTGTCAGCGGAGTAGAAATATTCTCCATCGAAGCCGTCACCAGATAGATGTGACTCGCCATGCCGGTCTGCGTGTTCACGTCGCCTGCGGTTGTCATCGTATGCATTCCGGTGATCCACGTCACGCGCTCGTCGGTCATGGGAGGCGGATCCCATCGGTACTGTCCCAGCGAGACCAGACTGGGGTCGATGTTCGGCGCTGACTTCCAGAGGGGTACGTCGATTCCGCGATATCGGTGCGAATGCTTCACGGAGGGACGGATTCGATAGCACGAGGTTCGCTCGTTCCGATGGCCCGGTGCGGTGAAAGCGTTACCGGACAACTGCTCGCCATAAAGGCCATAGTTACATTTCTGGGGCGAGTTCATGCCCTGCGGCAACGCACCTGGCAGCGCCTCCGTCTCGAAGTCATTGCCGAATCCGGGCATATATCCTTCATGCGGACCTTTCCAGTCCGCGTCGCGAACCATCTCGCGCGGGCTTCGCTGAACGTTCACCTTGAGCCTCCAGAAACCTTTCCCTTGAGCAAACCCATTATCGTTGCGATTGCAACAAAGTCAAGCGCGAGGGTTGCCCCAATCGTTTCGATCTGCATTGATTGCCGGCACGGCAACCCTGGAGGCGATGATGTCCTGCTTCGATCTGAAAGAGTTCCTTCCCTATCAGCTTGCGGTTCTGGCTGACCAGGTAAGCCGGGGGTTTTCGGTGCTGTACCGGCAAAAATACGATCTATCAGTCGCCGAATGGCGGGTAGTGGCGCATCTGGGCCAATCCGGCAGGGTCAGCGTGCGGGAGATCCATCGGCGCGCTATGTTGGGCAAGTCCCAGGTAAGCCGAGCCGCCTCAAAACTGGAACGCGACGGGTACATCACCAAAGCCGCAAATCCCACCGACGGCCGCCTTGTATCTCTCACCCTGACCGACAAAGGAAAGGCCATGCTTGCGGACCTCGCGCCAAGAGCAAAGGCCTACGAGCGGCAGATCCTCGAGGCACTCGACGGCGGTGCCGAGTTCCGTGCGTCCGTCAGACGGCTTCTGCGGATGGACGGACGGTTCGGTCACTAGATAGCCTCTCTGAAGTGGGGGGGGGGGGGGGGGGCATTAAGGCCGTGGAAAGTCCAACTCAGGCAAGGTGGCTGCCGAACTCGGAAAACACCTTGGCGTAGACGTCACGCTTGAACGCGATGGCGGCTGACAAAAGCTCGCTTGGGTCAAGCCAGGTCCAGCAGGCAAATTCCTGATGCTCTGATTCGATTTGAATCTGGCTGTCCACTCCCAGGAACCGCATCAGGAACCAGCGCTGTTCCTGCCCCCGGAAACGGCCATTCCAGACCGTTGGAACCAGATGGGACGGCAGGTCGTACCGCAGCCAGCCAACCGTTTCCGCCTCAACATGGACCAGACCGTCCGATATGCCGGTTTCTTCCCGGAGCTCACGCAACGCGGCGGTTCGGGGGCTTTCTCCAGCATCTATTCCACCCTGAGGCATTTGCCAGGCATCGCCTTGCGTATCGACACGCTGGCCAGCGAATACCAGCCCATCCGTGTTGGCAAGCAGGATACCCACGCACGGGCGATAGGGCAGCGCACCCGGATCAACGGAAGTCATCGGGTACCCTACTCTGAGTTTCCCGCGTTAAGCGCGTTGAGGCCACGCAAAAGATCTAGCGCGTAGGCAAGCTGGTAATCCTCGTCCCTCAATCTCGCCGACTCCTCTGACGCGAGGCGCTCCTCCTCGATCTGGCGACGTTCGTCCTCGGTAAGCGAATCATTGTCGAGAGAACCGCGCAGATCGGCCTCGGACCGGAAAGGCCCTCCACTCTCTTCCTCCGCATCCTCATCATCATCGGGAACCCGGCGCGGCTGCTCAACGATGATATCGGGCGAGATGCCAAGTGCCTGGATCGAACGGCCGGATGGCGTGTAGTATCTGGCTGTCGTTAGGCGCATGATGCCATTGGCTCCATTCCTGCCCAATGGCAGAAGGGTCTGTACCGAGCCCTTACCGAATGATTTGGTGCCGACGATGACCGCCCTGCGGTGATCCTGCAAGGCTCCCGCAACGATTTCGGAGGCCGATGCCGAGCCGCCGTTGATCAGCACGGCGACAGGCTTTCCGGCCGCCAGATCGCCTTTGGTCGCGTTGTGACGCTGGCTGTCGCGCGGATCCCTGCCGCGGGTGGAAACGATCTCACCCGCATCCAGAAAGAAATCGGATACCTGTACGGCCTGGGTCAGAAGACCACCGGGATTGTTTCTGAGATCAAGAACAAAGCCGCTGACCTTATCCATACCCCCTATCTCATCAACGGCCTCCGCAAGGCCCTCCTCAAGGTTGGGGCTGGTCTGTTCGTTGAACGTCGTTATCCGCAGCACCACAGCCTCTCCCTCGACTCTTGTGCTCACTGCGGTCAGCTTGATCGTGTCACGGATGATCGAGACGTCGAAGGGTTCATCAACACCTTCCCGGGCAACCGTAATTATGATTTCGGAACCTACGGGACCACGCATCAGGTCAACCGCCTCCGTCAGCGTCAGACCAAGAATGGACTCACCATCCACATGGGTGATGAAGTCACCGGATTCGATGCCAGCGGCATCGGCCGGCGTGCCGTCCATCGGTGAAACGACCTTGACGAAACCCTCTTCAAGCGTCACCTCTATACCAAGTCCTCCGAACTGCCCGCTGGTCTGCACCCTCATTTCGTCAGCATCCTTCGGGGAAAGATAGCTGGAGTGTGGATCGAGCGAAGTAAGCATTCCGTTGATCGCCGCCCGGATCAGATCGGTGACGTTCACTTCCTCGACATAATCTGACTGTATACGTTCGAAAATGCCGCCGAAGAGGTCAAGCTGTCGGTAAACGTCCGCTTCCTGACCCTCCTCCTGCGCAAAGAGCGGACCGGCGATCTGGACCGCGGCAACGGCTCCGGCCAACGTTCCGGCCAGTGCGGCCATCATGTACTTTTTCATGGCATCCTCGCATCGATCAATGGCGAACCGCAGGTAGAGACTGACCGGCTCCCTCCGTTCTCCCAGCTCTCAGTTGGAGCGTTTCCACCCAGCCGTAATCGCCTTCCGGGTCATTTTCGCCGGAAGGCTACCCTTATTCCGTGGCAGGTCAGCCTCTGGCACACATCGGGCGCGTCCGCCGTCAGAACCTCTCCCACCGCGACGGGGTATAGTTCATTTCAACCCGCGAGGGCCAGCTAATATCCATATCCAGTCTCAATTACAGTAATGTTCGTCCGCGATATGGCCGCATCCAGTGGCCTAAAACCGGGTTTCCGGACTTTCGGGACGGTCCCACAGCATTCTGGACGGAATCATCTGACGTCATGTTCGAGAGGCACCGCCGATCAAACGCTTCAACCCGCTTCTGGATGATCGGCTGAGGGCGCAAAGCTAGATCGGCTGCCGTTCGGCCCAACCAGCGAAAATTGCCTCAAGCGCGACCACGACGTAATATAGCACGATCCCAAGGAGGGCGAGCGCGATCAGCACCGCGAACATCAGGGGATAGTCACTGTTGGTCTTTCCACTGTCGAACAGTGCGCCAAGACCCCGGCCATGAGGGCTGACGATCTCCATGAGGTTCGTTCCTATGAACGCCAATGTCACCGCAACCTTCAGGGCCCCAAAAAATTCCGGCAGCGTTTTCGGAAGTGCGACCTTCCAGAAAATCGTCAACTGCGACGCCCCCAGCGACCGCAGGATATCGCGATATTCCGGTTCAAGTGTCGACAGTCCAATCGAGATACTGACGGCGATGGGAAAAAATGAGATGATGAAAGCTATCAGGACCGTATTGAAATCATGTGCGCCCACGAACAGGAGCGCGACGATAGGCACTACGGTGGCTTTCGGGATCGCGTTGAACCCTACCAGAAGCGGATATAGCGCCTCACGCATCGTGCGCGAAAAGCCCATGACCATGCCGATGGAGGCCCCGACTGCAATCGCGATGAGCAGCCCCACAACCGTGCGCCAAAGCGTCTGCCAACCCATCTCCAAAAAAAGATGCCAGAACCGGATGTAGGCTTCAGGCAGGTCGCTGGGCGAGGCCATGACGTAATTCGGCCAGTCATTGGCCCATACCAGCAGTTCCCACAAAGCCAGAAACACGGTAATTGCAACCAGAGGGACGGCAACCTTCCTGACCATAATCAAGACTCCTGGCCCGCGTGGCCGCGGCCCTGCGCGATCTCGATCTGGCGGCGGAGTGTATTCAGCCGCTCCGCCGTCTCGGGCGCATAGAGATCGTCCAGCGACCGCCGTCCGCCCGCAGGGACATCCATTAAATACTGCGCACGCGCCGGACGGCCGGACAGAACCACCACCTGATTCGCAAGAAAGATCGACTCGCGCAGGTCGTGGGTAATCAAGACGCCCGTAAATGGCTCCTCCGCCTTCAGTGCCTGCATGGTCTGCCAGAGATCCTCGCGCGTGAACGCATCGAGCGAGCCGAAAGGTTCATCAAGAATCAACACCTCGGGCTGGTGGATCAGGGCGCGGCAAAGTGAGGCGCGCTGGCGCATGCCACCCGACAGTTCGGACGGACGCTTGTCCTCGAAACCCTCAAGGCCGACAAGCGCCAGAAGGCGGTATGCCCGTTCCTCCCGTTCGCGCTTCGAGAGCTTCGTGGGCACGATCTCCAGCGGCAGCATCACGTTTTTCAGGATGGACCGCCATTCCAGGAGAACCGGATTCTGGAATGCCATGCCGACGGTTGATCTCGGCGAGGTGACCTGTCTTCCATGCAGCCAGACCTCGCCCTCATCAGGCATCATCAGGCCAGCGATCAGACGGGTCAATGTCGACTTCCCGCAGCCGGACGGACCGACAACAGCAACGAATCCGCCTGCCGGAACCGAGATATCCAGTCCATCCAGAACCGGTAACGGCCCGGCCTCGGTCCTGTACGCGTGGCGAACGCCCTTTATGTCTATCAGTGGCCGTTCCATGATTCTCTATCCAGCTCCGCCGACCTGCGTTTCCCGAGCTCCCCCTCCCCGAGGGAGATCGCCTCCCCCGGGAATTCGGAGGCCCAAGCCTCGGTAAACCCTCACTCGATCATGAATCCACCCTCCGGCAGGTACGCATCGGTGAAATAGGCCGTCGGAGTCGGATCGTTCCGGAACTCGTAGGTCTGTCCCAACTGGACAATCGCGGCATCCATCCGGGCCGGGTCAACGCCACCCATTCCGTTGGCCTTCACCCAGTCAGTAATCACGTTTTGGTCGACCGCGATCATGAAACGCTCCTCCTCAAGCGCTTTGTCCAACGCCGGATTGCGCCCCATCAGCGCGTCTATACCAGCGGCCGGATCGGCGATAGCGGCCACCCAGCCTTTGGCGACGGCACGCAGGAAGGCGGCGACGGTATCGCCGTTCCGCGCGGCCCAGTCGGTGTTCACGATGATCGCATTGCCGTAAAGCTGTAGTCCGTGATCGGCCATAAGAATATTCGAGATGTCATCCGCAGGCACACCGAGCCGCTTGAGATTCACCACCGACGAGAACGAAAAACCCGTGATCGCGTCCACATTGCCGTCAGCAAGCATTGGCTCGCGCGTCGGGAAACCAACGGGCTCGACCGTGACAGCTGAGGTATTTATGCCGGTTTCGGCCGCGAAGACCGGAAACTGCGCCCAGGCGCCGTCCGGCGGTGGCGCACCGAGTTTCCTGCCCTCCAAATCCTTTGGCGCCTCAACTCCGAGAGACCTGCGGCCGACGACCGCGAACGGTGGCTTGTCGTAGATCATCATCACAGCGGTGACCGGAGCGCCCGGGTTCTGGTCCAGGAACCTGATCATGCTGTTGATGTCACCGAAGCCCAGCGGGAAAGCTCCGGTCGCGATCTTCGGGATCGTCTGGACCGAACCGGCACCGGCCTCTATCGTCACGTCAAGACCTTCCTCGGCGAAATAACCGTTGTCAATTGCAAGGAAATACGGTGCCGCAGGGCCCTCGAACTTCCAGTCAAGTGCAAACGGCACCTTCTCCTGAGCGGAAGCGATGGCTGCGGCAAAGACCGCAGCCGCCGCAGTAAATACGCGATGAAGCATTTGGGATCATCCTTCTCTAGTGGTGTTGCGTTCAGACGCATGCCGATAATTAGTGCCAGACCCGCAGGATGACCAGCACCACATCATTTAAATCCTAAAGGCTTGATACCTTTCTCGGCAACGGGAAAGGAAAATGGTCACCCGATGGGCATTGGCATCGCCAAAGGGATCCCTGTCCGTTCTCACGTGAGATCCCATAACGCTCCGGTTGACCGGAAGAGTCCGCGGAATCGGAATTCGCGGTCTCAGTCGTGGCAGAACGAAACCTCATGGACACCCTTTCTCAACGCCTCCGGGGCATTTCGGGCCCGATCAGTCATCCGTAACATGGCGTCGAAAGGTGCCGTGACGTCTCAAACACCATCAATCGAACCGGCTTCCGTGATGGCCCGCACCGTGTTGGAGGAATTGCCTGCCGCAGGCCCATGTTGCCAGCGTCGGATCCTGACGGAGCCCGGCATGGATGGCGCGAAGCGTCATCTCACCTGATGTCAATGACTGCCAGCCGCTACATGCCGGCTTCGGGAGCCCGAAATCATCTCACCAGCAGACTCTTACCCGTCATTTCAGGCGGCACATCCAGACCCATTAGATCAAGCACCGTCGGGGCCAGATCCGCCAGACGCCCGTCACGCACCTTCGCGGATTCCGGCCCGCCGACAATGACGATATCAACTGGATTGGTGGTATGTGCCGTATGCGGACCTCCGGTCTCAGGATCCACCATTGTCTCACAATTGCCGTGGTCCGCCGTTACGATCATTGCCCCATTCACGGAATCCAGTGCATGAAGGGCGCGGCCAAGTCCCTTATCGACCGCCTCACAGGCCTTGATGGCGGCGGGAAGATCACCGGTATGGCCAACCATGTCAGGATTGGCGAAATTCACCACAATCAGATCGTACTCGGCTCCGACCGCCGCGACGAGGCAGTCACTGACTTCAGCCGCGCTCATTTCCGGCTTCAGATCATAGGTCGCAACCTTTGGTGACGGGGCCATGTGGCGGTTCTCCCTTTCCTCCGGCGCCTCCCTACCACCGTTGAGAAAGAACGTGACATGAGGATATTTTTCGGTTTCCGCGAGCCGGAACTGCCTGAGGCCATGTTTGGCAACCCATGATCCAAGCGTGTTGACGATCTCCCCCTTAGGGTATGCCGCGGTCATATATTCCGAGTGGGCGTCGGAATAATCGACCATGCCAAGCAGCGCCGAGAGCCGCGGTCGTTGACCGACGTCAAACCCGGAAAAACAGGGATCTCCTATGGCCTGCAGCAGTTGGCGAGCGCGGTCGGCCCGGAAGTTAAGGAAGAAGACACCGTCTCCGTCCTGGATCCCGCCATGATTCCCCACAACCGTCGGCACCACGAACTCATCCGACTCTCCCCGTGCATAACCTGCCGAGATCGCCGTGTCGGAGCAAGAAGCGGTCTCGCCGACGCCATGAACCATTGCCTCAAAAGCCTTGGCTGTCCTATCCCAACGGCAGTCCCTGTCCATGGCAAAATAACGGCCGCACACACTGGCTATCCGGGCGCATTCGGGAAGTTCCGATACAAGCCGCGCCACCTGCCCGTGCGCGGAACCCGGCGAAACGTCCCGACCATCGGTAATCACATGGACCCGAACCGGCACGCTCCGCTCGGCCAACAGCTTGGCGGCCGCGACCATGTGGTCCTGATGTGAGTGCACGCCACCCGGGGATGTGAGTCCCATCAGGTGCGCGGCGCCTCGAGCGGCGGTCACCTGGTCAGCAAATTCAAGAATGGCGGGATTCAGGAAAAACGATCCATCCTCGATGCTCAGGTCGATCCGCCCGAGATCCATCGCGACCACACGTCCGGCACCGATGTTCGTATGCCCGACCTCTGAGTTTCCCATTTGACCGCACGGCAGGCCAACATCCGGACCATGTGTCGCGAGTAAGCCATGTGGGCATGTCTCGAGAAGCCGGTCAAAATTGGGCGTTTCCGCCAGTTTCGGAGCGTTAGCGGTAGGGTTCTCACGGCAGCCCCACCCATCCAGAATGCAAAGAACCACAGGTTTCGGCACCACCGAACTCCGCTGCTGATCCATCGAATTCCCCCATCTGGCATCGCGACTGAACTGAACCCCGAGGTTTCATTTCCGGCTCGCTATCCGGATGTCCAGTCCCTTCGCACAGACCACCGGAAAATATTTCCCTGGTCTCATCCAGACCGAATGCGGCCCGTTATGGAGTGCCCTGCGGCCGACACCCCATCAGGAACAGAAGGGTTTCCCGCGTGACGGGCACCCCAGCGATCACCCTGCCGACCAATGCAGCGGGCGCGATCATGATGGCCGTTCACCATAAGCGCGACGATGCAACGGATTCCGCGTTCCGCTCCACCATTCCGCGCTCCATGCGCTCAGGGGCAGCTCCATCGCCCGCGTGATGGATGCCCAGACATTCATCCGGAACCGCGAATCACCGGGCATGGCCATGAATATCCGATTCCCCGATCCGCTCGATAACCTGGAATCGGTCAATGGATCACGCCGCTTCCAGCAGCGGACTTCCCAGTGAAAAGACCGGGGCCGGGACATCTGATCACAGCCCGCCTCCTGAAACGCCCTCGCGCACAGGCATCACCGAAACGGACTGCCAGGAACTTTCACCACTTAAGCCCGATGATAGGGTGTACCTGCGAGAATGGAAACAGCCCGGTAGAGCTGTTCGGCCAGCATCAGACGCACAAGCATATGTGGCCAGACCATTCGTCCAAACGCCAATTGGGTATGTGCACCGTCCCGAAGATCGGGATCCAGCCCGTCCGCCCCGCCAATCAGGAACGCCACGTTCCTGACACCATTGTCGCGCCATTCACCCAGCTGACGAGCGAATTCGGGTGAGGTAAGGGCGGCACCTCGCTCGTCCAGCGCAACCACTCTGGCTCCGTCAGGAACCACACGCCTCAACAGATCTCCCTCCGCGGATCGACCAATGCCTTTTGTGTTTCCGGTTTCATGAAGCGTGAAACGCCCGAGACCCACCGAACGGCCCGTCCGCTCGGCACGGGCGAGATAATCATCGATCAGTTCCCGTTCAGGCCCGGTGCGCAGTCGCCCCACTGAACATACATGCAGACGCACAGGTCTTACCGGAATCAGACCCTGGCCGTCAACGCCATGTCTGCACTCATCCACATCTTCTCAAGCTGATAGAACTCGCGCACCTCGGGTCGGAATATATGGACAATCACGTCGCCTGCGTCGATCAATATCCAGTCGCCTGCGTGCTTGCCCTCAATACTGCAGAGGCGTCCGAGGTCCCGCTTGAGCCGCTCGGTGAGCCTATCCGCGATCGACGTGACTTTCCGCGTCGATTTACCTGAGGCGATCACCATGTAGTCCGCGATCTCCGATTTTCCGGATAATCCTATGGATACAACATTTTCAGCTTTGCTGTCATCAAGAAAGGACAGAATGCGTTCCAGAAGCGCATGGCCTGGAACAGGCTCTGGATGAGATGCCGATTTCGGACCTGAATCCGCATCCGTCACGGTCATTTCCCTGACCGTAGCCGCACATTGAGACAGGGCTATTCCTCCTTCGTTTCGTTGCTTTTCCGGCCGGACCCGAGAGAGCCCGCCCGAATGATATAGCACCATTACCGCACCTGCGGCGCTGAAAGCAAGTCCCACACCGTTGATATCACGCCGCTTTCTCCTGTCAAACCCGCGGCGCCGGGTAGTGCCGTGACGGCTTCCCGTTCCCCGCCGCAACCGCACGGGAGAGCGGATCTATGGCAACAGCCACACTCACCGACGCCCGGGCCGGGCGCTCAGGCCCTATGGGTCCGCCCGCGACGCGCGCGGCGGCACGCTGAAGGGCTCAGCGGCCGGGTGCTGCCATCGGGCGGCAGGCGCTGGGTCGTCCACTGCCAGAACGGGGGCCGGCGCGTATCGAGGACCGTTTGGGACAGCCGCGGCCCCGGCCTCGGGGCACTGGTGGGGCCGGACGGGGAACAGTCGGCCATGTCCACCTCGAGGCTGGCATTAAGCGATTCATCCCCGCGTATGCGGGGAACAGCTCTATCTCGCCGACTGAAAAAGGAAGGGCGGCGGTTCATCCCCGCGTGTGCGGGGAACAGGGCGATCCCGGCGTAGGTCTGGCCGCCCCGGTCGGTTCATCCCCGCGTATGCGGGGAACAGACGGGTCTTTTTCAGAAGTTTTACGTTCATCCCGGGTAACTGCTCACCCCCTGTGGAGGCGGTTCAGGCGTCGTGCTCTCTGATTATTTTGGTGGCGTCTCCGGCGAGCGCGATCTGTATGGCGACAAGGGGATTGTAGCCCTGTGCGGCCATGGAGATCAGATAGCCTGGGATCCGGCACCAGGCTTCGGCGTGGAACTGGGTGCGGAAGCACCCGGACACTTTGAGCTTGACCTTTGCCATGCGGATCTTCTGCTCGCCAGTGTTGTTGGTGAAGCTGGCGTGTGGGTCACTCATGAAGCGCAGGACGGAGTCCTCGTGCCTGACGAGGCGTTCATGCAGGTTGTGCGCGTCGGACTTCGCGATTCTGCCGCGTTTCCCCTTGGGGCGTGGTGGGATCTTGGGCAGTTCCCTGCGCCCATGCCCGGGGATGGTGCGATACCGCGTGCGCACGGTCCGTCGGAGATCCTCGGTCAGGGTCTTGGTGGGGCCTGCGTTGACCCAGTGACATGCCAGGCGGAGCAGTGTCTTCATCAGGCGGGCCCAGCGCATGCCGCTGGAGTCGACGATGAAGGTCAGTTCGCGGAGCAGGTGCGAGCCGCAGAGCTGGTGCCTGCAGCCGGTGTAGGTCAGGTAGGCCTTCCAGCAGTCATGGACCAGCGTGCCGGCGTAGCGCGGGATGACGCCGATCGCCTCGATGGCTTCCCTGCCGCGCCTGCGGTGCAGGAATCTCAGGGTCAGATCTCCGTCGCTCAACACATGGAGCCACTGGGTCCTGCCGTCGACCCGCAGGCCGGTCTCGTCGGCGTGCAGGGCCGGGGCTTTCAGCAGCTGTGCGACGGCGGCCTCCTCCCACGGTCCGAGCGCGTCGTGCAGGCGCCGGACGTAGCCCAGGCAGGTGGCCTCGGAAAGGTTGAGGCCCGAGAGGGCCTGCACCAGCTGTGTGGCCCGGCGCAGGGAGAGCATGTGGGCGACGGGCAGGTTGACGGTGAAGGCCTGCAGGCCGGTGCCGTACTGGAGCGGGCCGGGCATGGCGTCGGGGAACCGCCCCTTGGTGCGGGCCCGGCACGCGGGACATTCCTTGACTTCGGCGTCCACGCGGCGCGCCACGGTCTCGAAGACGATGTCGTACAGGACGCGGCGCTCCCGGGCGACGGGGTTGATATCCGAGAGATCGGCGCCGCAGGCATCGCAGGCCGCGACCATGACTGTCTCCGCGACGGTGGTCCTGCGCAGATTGGCGCTGGTCTGCCCGTTCCCGCGCATCCCCTTGCCACTGCTTCTGGAGGCACGCCGTGCCGTTTCGTCCTTCGGCGTCTGCGACGGCGGCAGGCTGGAGTTGCGGTCACTCTTGCGGGTTGTCTTTTCCAGCAGGACGGTGATCAGCACGCCCATCAGCGTGATCAGGATCCTGAACATCGCATCGGCTTCCGCCGACACCTTGCCGTCCCTGCGCAGTGCCGCGATGCCGGCCTTCGCGCCCTCGAACTCGTCGCGCAGCGAGGCGGCGTTCACCGTCGCCATCACTCCGCCTCCACGGCCATGAGAGCCGCCATCACCGCCTGACGCTCGGCCGCCGGCATCCGCCTGTATTTCCCGGCCCAGCGCACCGCCTTGCGCTTGATGCGCTGGCGGTCGGTCGCGTTCCGCCCGGCATGGCCGACCCCGTGCGTCCGACCCGGCGCGAAGTTGAACCACACCACCTCGGTGCGCACCCGGGCCTGGGTCGTCACCTGCCAGGCGATGCGGCGCCAGCCCTTAAGCATCTCATCGTAGAGCGCCGCGGGATGGCCTGAGACCATCACCTGGCAGGGCAGCTCCCTGAGCAAACCGAGGAGCACGACATGGTCGGCCTCGCTGTAGTCGTGGCGGTAGCGCCGGTCCGACAGGCGGGTCGCCCGCAGGTACGGCGGGTCGCTGTACACCAACTCCGTGCCCCGGAACGGGAAGGTGGCCAGGAACGCGTGGGCGCAGTCGTGGATCAGCTCCACCGGGTAGGCGCACGCGAACCCGTCCAGCGCCCGGCGGTCCCGGTCGATGCCGATCGAACGCAGCGCCGGCGCCTTGCGCTGCATCAGCGCACCACCGCCGAGATGACTCTCAATATAGAGATCGTGCGGCGGCTGGAGCCCCAGAAGCATCTGGCACAGCCCGCCCGTCGCCTTGGATCCAAAATAGCCCACCGGCAGCCCCCGTCGCTAACGATGGGCACCGATAGACCGATCCGGCTACGCTGTCAACACCCCAACGCAACCGGACTGTTCACCATCAATGCCACAGGCAGACGCACAAGGCCCCGCACGCCGGCAAGCGATCGTCACTGTGACATCACATCGACATCAGCGGGTGAGCAGTTACCATCCCGGTTCATCCCCGCGTGTGCGGGGAACAGGTGTGTTGCGCGGCATTGCCGCTGTTGCGCAGGGCGTGATTCTCGTATGGCACCTGGTTGCGGGACATTCCCGGTTTGAGGATTGCCGGTTCCCTTGGAGCATTTCCCATGCGCGATCGAAGCGATCGGAGAGTGCCAGAGCGCGCAGGGTGATGATTGCCTGCCCGCCTGCGTGTCTCCATTTCATTCCCGACCGCCCGGGTCCTTGCGTGATCAGGCTCCCGTTCACCGGTTCCACGGTTCCGCCTGCGGTCATGGGGCCGTCCGCCCCGCATTCCGCGTGGTCCATCCCCTGCCTGCCGTTCCTGTAACAGGTGACCGTTCTGGCGATGTCCGGCGAATACCGTCCGCGAAGACAGCCAGGCGACCTGATCACGCCGTCGGCCCCGCCCGGTCCGGCCAGCGGCCTTTCGCGCGGGATCCGGTATTTCCGACCCCCTTCGCCGCTGTCCCTTCCGTGCGCGGGGCCGACAGCTTCCTCCAGCCTTTCAGCCGCATGCCGGAAGTCCGGCACCTGTTCCGCCGCCGGGAAGGCTTCGCCGGGGAACCGCCGGCTGTCCCGCGCGCCGCTGGCGGCCGTGACGGGCCGGAGGCCGAGACGTTTCACCCGCAGGCCTGCGGCCCCGTCCCTGACCAGCCGCTTCAGGCCCGCCTTCCCGGGCCCGGGCATCCGGCCGTGGCGGATGGTGCGGATGGTGTCGCCGGCCGCCGCCGCGACGGTGGCGGTCCCGCAGGAGGCCCCGCGCCACTCCACGGCGCCGGACCCCCGCCTTCCGGCGCTCCCGCCCGCCATGGGGACTGTCAGGCCGTCGATCCGGATGGGCGCCACCGATGCGCCGGCGGGCGGCGCCCCGCCTGCGCGGATCTCCCCGTAGGCGGCGTCGGCGGTCGCCTCCCGGTTCCGGCCCGCAGCCCCGTGGAGCCCGATCGGGCCCGACACGCCGGGACACATGCCGCCGTGGGTGCGGAAATCCCTCACGCGGTCGCGCGGCGGCGGGAACGGCAGCCTGAAGGGCGCGTTCCGCGCGGCGGGAGGGGCCCGGCATCCCCCGGTCAGCCCGACCGTCCGTCCGGCCGGCAGGACCGGCGGGAAACCCCTGCGCCGGTATCCCGGGCGCCGGTACCCGACGGGCCCGGACGTCGCCATAACCCGCTTCGCCGAACGGTCCGCGCGGCGGTATCGCCTGCCCCCGTGAACGGTCCGGGGATCCTTGCGGCGGGCGGAAGGAAGGCGGTCCCGGGGATGCCGGCGGACAGCCGGTCGCCGGCATCGCGGACCGCGGTCTCCAGTTCCCGGGAACCGTCGCGCACCGAACGTTCGCGCACCCTGTCGGGAACCGTTTCCAGGTGTGCCCCATAGGCTTCCGGCAGGACCTCCGGGAACAGGAGCCCGCTCCCTTCCCTGAGGGCCGCAACGCGCGTATCCAGCAGAAACATGCCGCCTGTCCACATCGGTGAATGCATGGTCCCGTTCAGGAAATCCCGGCCGGAGGCAACAGGCCGAAGCCGGACAATGGCACCAAAACCAGCAACAGTTGTCGGAGATTGTGGTCGTAACGCGATCAAAAAAAGAACGTATGAGGTACAAACTGCACCATATCAGGATCACGCCCGTTGCGCAACGGTTCATCCCCGCGTGTGCGGGGAACAGGCCACCAGTGGCGCGTCCTCATTGTAGGTGTGCGGTTCATCCCCGCGTGTGCGGGGAACAGGCTGGTATGTGGGCGCCCCAGTTATTGGCCACCGGTTCATCCCCGCGTGTGCGGGGAACAGGGCGCGGATCGGGGTGCGCGTCACCCGGCCGGGGGTTCATCCCCGCGTGTGCGGGGAACAGGAGAAACGGCGGCTTCGCCCGCCTTAGAACCCAGGTTCATCCCCGCGTGTGCGGGGAACAGTTCATGGGGTTTCCGCCAACTTCGGGCGGGAACGGTTCATCCCCGCGTGTGCGGGGAACAGGCGCAGCGTAATACAAAAGGCTACAAAGTACCCGGTTCATCCCCGCGTGTGCGGGGAACAGTTACGGGCTTTCCCATAGCCATGTCAGTTCCTCGGTTCATCCCCGCGTGTGCGGGGAACAGCGGGTATGGTCCTCCATTCCGCCAATATCACGCGGTTCATCCCCGCGTGTGCGGGGAACAGGTTTCGACACCGACACGACGTATCCAGTCCTGCGGTTCATCCCCGCGTGTGCGGGGAACAGGTCTGGCGTGAGCTCGCCAACTCCCTCAACGACGGTTCATCCCCGCGTGTGCGGGGAACAGGTCGGGGCTCGCCATGACGGGACGGCCCCTGTCGGTTCATCCCCGCGTGTGCGGGGAACAGGCCGAAATCTGCGGCGGTCCGTAACGTTTCGGCGGTTCATCCCCGCGTGTGCGGGGAACAGCGGCGGCGCACGCGGTGATGGAAGCCGGACTGCGGTTCATCCCCGCGTGTGCGGGGAACAGGGATTTGGCGGGGAGATTGCGCCAGTCGTCGACGGTTCATCCCCGCGTGTGCGGGGAACAGCTTCCGGAACTCCTCCCGCACCGGGGGGATGTCGGTTCATCCCCGCGTGTGCGGGGAACAGACCAACTGATCGGGCGTCTCCTCGGGGGCGCCCGGTTCATCCCCGCGTGTGCGGGGAACAGGTTTTCCAGTGCCGCCTTTCTGGCCTCGGGGCCGGTTCATCCCCGCGTGTGCGGGGAACAGGGCATTTTTCTCTCCGTGTTGAGACCCGGGACCGGTTCATCCCCGCGTGTGCGGGGAACAGCCACAGTAAACAGGCGCAATATGCATACAAAACGGTTCATCCCCGCGTGTGCGGGGAACAGCCATCCCTCGTCACCGAAGCGGTAATCGCCGCCGGTTCATCCCCGCGTGTGCGGGGAACAGTAGGTCCGCCGACATACCAACGGATCGGGCAGCGGTTCATCCCCGCGTGTGCGGGGAACAGGATTTCAGAACCGCGCCGAGGGGAAGCCAGTTCGGTTCATCCCCGCGTGTGCGGGGAACAGTGATGTTCAGCCGGGCACGGTCACTCAAGGGCCGGTTCATCCCCGCGTGTGCGGGGAACAGACGGGGCGCAGGACCATGCTGGCGTCCGTGGTCGGTTCATCCCCGCGTGTGCGGGGAACAGTTCGGAATGTCGGTCCAGAGATTGCCGATAGGCGGTTCATCCCCGCGTGTGCGGGGAACAGTTTTCCCTTTCCTTCTCTCCAGTGGTTACGGGCGGTTCATCCCCGCGTGTGCGGGGAACAGGCCTGGCTGGCGCAGAAAACGCGGAGTTTTACCGGTTCATCCCCGCGTGTGCGGGGAACAGATGGAACCTCCGGCGCATCACCCGTGACCAGACGGTTCATCCCCGCGTGTGCGGGGAACAGGCCAGTGCCCCCGCCCAGCCCAGCCGGACGTTCGGTTCATCCCCGCGTGTGCGGGGAACAGGCCGGGGAGGCCAAACCGCCGTCCCCCGACTGCGGTTCATCCCCGCGTGTGCGGGGAACAGGTGGAGAACCACGCGCACAGCGTCGCGCTGCACGGTTCATCCCCGCGTGTGCGGGGAACAGAAACGCACGGCGGCGGCGAACTGGAACAAGCCTGGTTCATCCCCGCGTGTGCGGGGAACAGCTCGATCTCCCCGGCCGTCTCGGCCGTCAGGACGGTTCATCCCCGCGTGTGCGGGGAACAGCCCGCTGAAGGCCACCCCGCTCACCGTGCCGTCGGTTCATCCCCGCGTGTGCGGGGAACAGCGCCCAGCGCCGCCGCGTGCCCCGCCGCCGACCGGTTCATCCCCGCGTGTGCGGGGAACAGCGATCCAGACGGTGGGAATTTGCCGTCAAAGACGGTTCATCCCCGCGTGTGCGGGGAACAGCTGCACCGCGTCACAGTGACAGGCGACGACGACGGTTCATCCCCGCGTGTGCGGGGAACAGAGGTTATCTCGGTCCCATCTTCGTAAGGGCTCCGGTTCATCCCCGCGTGTGCGGGGAACAGCGACTAAACAAAAGGGCGGCACAGTGTGCCGCCGGTTCATCCCCGCGTGTGCGGGGAACAGATGTTTCATGCGCGGATGGACCGCTCAGCGGCCGGTTCATCCCCGCGTGTGCGGGGAACAGTTCCTAGTGCGTCCAGTGGTCCGGGTCAGGGTCGGTTCATCCCCGCGTGTGCGGGGAACAGTTGGTGTTGACCGTGCCACCATGCGGCGTGTGCGGTTCATCCCCGCGTGTGCGGGGAACAGGGGTGCTGTCGGTATCATCAACTCCACCAACGCGGTTCATCCCCGCGTGTGCGGGGAACAGTTTCCGCCTGTTCGAGACGTCATCGTATTGTCCGGTTCATCCCCGCGTGTGCGGGGAACAGCGCTGGTGAACCCGAGGCACAATTTCCGGGGACGGTTCATCCCCGCGTGTGCGGGGAACAGAAGTCCCAAATTTTCAATCCGTTCGGTGATTTCGGTTCATCCCCGCGTGTGCGGGGAACAGAATTTGCGGCGCGGACTCAACCGCAGCGTGATCGGTTCATCCCCGCGTGTGCGGGGAACAGATTTTCTCTCCATTCAGGAGCGCCTGGGTGTTCGGTTCATCCCCGCGTGTGCGGGGAACAGTCAATCCAGACATCCCACGCCTCGACGATGTGCGGTTCATCCCCGCGTGTGCGGGGAACAGATTGACTACAAGATTGATGGTGTGCCGCAAACCGGTTCATCCCCGCGTGTGCGGGGAACAGTCCGGATCGGTGCGTACGCTGACAGTCGTGGACGGTTCATCCCCGCGTGTGCGGGGAACAGTCCCTCTGCGCATCCGTCCACTCGTTCCGTTCCGGTTCATCCCCGCGTGTGCGGGGAACAGGCTGCGCCGAATCAGGGAGACAGGACGCATGACGGTTCATCCCCGCGTGTGCGGGGAACAGTCCGGGCCAGCTCCAGTCCCGGCGACATGGTACGGTTCATCCCCGCGTGTGCGGGGAACAGTATCCTGCATTGTCTGCATTTTTCCCACATTTCGGTTCATCCCCGCGTGTGCGGGGAACAGCACCATACAGCGGCGGCAAGCTACCGATCCTGCGGTTCATCCCCGCGTGTGCGGGGAACAGCAGTGCGCGGCGATTATGCGGAGCAGAGCGGTCGGTTCATCCCCGCGTGTGCGGGGAACAGTCCATGACGAGCCCGGATGGAGCCCTGCTGTCCGGTTCATCCCCGCGTGTGCGGGGAACAGATCTGGACGGTTTCCGAGAACCCGTCCAGCCCCGGTTCATCCCCGCGTGTGCGGGGAACAGGTAAGCCGAACCCACCAGCCAGGTCTACCAGGCGGTTCATCCCCGCGTGTGCGGGGAACAGTCACCAGCGTTACGGAAAGCGTCCTTGAGCGCCGGTTCATCCCCGCGTGTGCGGGGAACAGCCGCCCGGCTCGCGTTCGCCAGGGACGCCGGCCGGTTCATCCCCGCGTGTGCGGGGAACAGTGACGGTCTCGCCGCGCACATTTGTGTATGTCCGGTTCATCCCCGCGTGTGCGGGGAACAGGAGAACCCGTCCAGCCCCCTGATCCCGACGGGCGGTTCATCCCCGCGTGTGCGGGGAACAGAGATACCGGGACTCGATCTGATGTTCCGGTGGCGGTTCATCCCCGCGTGTGCGGGGAACAGCTTTGATGGCAAATTCCCACCGTCTGGATCGTCGGTTCATCCCCGCGTGTGCGGGGAACAGCCTCTGGAGACCTATACCATTCGCGCCGCAATCGGTTCATCCCCGCGTGTGCGGGGAACAGTCTGACGGAGGGTCTATAAGGCACATGTCATTCGGTTCATCCCCGCGTGTGCGGGGAACAGGGCGTCAGGATGGCCGCGTGATGGCGGCGCGTCGGTTCATCCCCGCGTGTGCGGGGAACAGGCGTCGGAAAGCGTGACAGCGGTTCCCGCTCTCGGTTCATCCCCGCGTGTGCGGGGAACAGTCCGGATCTCGCCGTTCACCCCGTCGGGAACGCGGTTCATCCCCGCGTGTGCGGGGAACAGGCTGGCCGCCGGTACCCTTTCCCATCCGCAGTCGGTTCATCCCCGCGTGTGCGGGGAACAGGAGTTCGGCACGAAACGGATTCCGGAACGGCCCGGTTCATCCCCGCGTGTGCGGGGAACAGATCCCCGCGGCCTTTTCGGCAAGGGCGTCGATCGGTTCATCCCCGCGTGTGCGGGGAACAGCCGTCCAGCTGCGCCCTGACCTCATCCTCGGTCGGTTCATCCCCGCGTGTGCGGGGAACAGGTTCCGGTGACGTTGATCTCAAGCCAACGAAACGGTTCATCCCCGCGTGTGCGGGGAACAGAGCGTCGGACCGGCGCTCGAGGATTCCCTCGACGGTTCATCCCCGCGTGTGCGGGGAACAGGAGGCCGAGCAGATCCTGCGCTACGTCACCGACGGTTCATCCCCGCGTGTGCGGGGAACAGTCCGGATCTCGCCGTTCACCCCGTCAGGAACGCGGTTCATCCCCGCGTGTGCGGGGAACAGCCTCCCTGTCCAGCATCATCAGGTTGAAATTGCGGTTCATCCCCGCGTGTGCGGGGAACAGGAGATCCCGTTCGACAAGTGCCATCACGCCGTCGGTTCATCCCCGCGTGTGCGGGGAACAGTCTGTCTGGAACCTATTGAAACTCCGCCATTTTCCTCAAGCCCGGATTCTTACCGGACCCTGCGAGCCGCACCGACATGTCACTTTTCATCATAGCCCGCTTCCAGCGGCGCAAAGCTGACAAGCTTCAGCCCGTCAAACTCGCGGGGCATGCGGCGATTGCGGCCAACGGTCGCAAAGTCGTAACCTTGGTCGTTCGGCGAGGCCCAGCACATCACAGCGTCTCCTTGACCGATCCCGGCCTCGACCTGAGCCCAGATGCGGTCGCGGACGCGCACCGAATATCGTCCGACATAGACGCCCGCCCGGATTTCCAGCAACCAGACGGCCAGCCGACCACGCAGATTCGCTGGCGCGTTGTTAACCGCGATGACCAGCATCACCGCTTGTCTCCTCCTCGAACGCGGGCCCCAACGCCTCGGGCGGCGGGTCCGGTCTGGGCAGTTTCCCGGCCTCCAGCAATTCATGGATGCCGGGAATGATCTTGTTCAACAGACCGGACTTCCGGAACGCGTCGCGGCACGCCAGACGCACTGCCCGCTCCGGCGTCATCTCTAGCTTGCCTTGCTGAGCTTTAGCGGCGACGCGGAAAGCCTCCGGAACCACGGTGTCCAGTTTCCAGATATCCGCGATGTCATAGACGAAACTGCGTGGCTTGCCGGTGTGCAGGAAGCCGATCGCGGGGGCGTATCCCGCCGCCAAGACGGCGGCCTCGGAGAGCCCGTGCAGGCAAGCGGTGGCCGACGAAAGGCAACGGTTCGGAACATCACCGCTGCCCCAGTCGGTAATGTCATACCTGCGCTTGGTCCATTTGACCCCATGGCGGTCGGCCAGAAGGTCGTATGCATGACGTACCCGTTGCCCCTCAATTCCGCGCAGCTGGTCGACGGAACGTCTTGTGGGCGGGTCTTCCCCGAAGCGGCGGGCGTACATTGCACGGACAACACGCAGGCGGGCGCTGTCGTCTAGCGCAAGCCTCGCCTGCCAAAGCAGATTGTCGGACCGTGCCCCGCCCGGCTGGCCCGCGGAATACAACCGAACGCCTCCCTCGCCCACCCAGGTCACCAACGTGCCCGCCCGTCCCGCTAGCGCCACGGCCGCATGGCTGATCCGGGCTCCGGGCTCCAGCATCAGGCAGGCGATTCCGCCAATTGGGATATGTGTGCGTACGCCGTCGGCATCGATGGCGACGCAGGCACCGTCCCTTACGTCGATCCGCGCCCGTTCCACGAAAACCATCGCCGCCCTTTCCTTGAGCGGAATCGGCTTGGGCGGCGGCAGTCCCGGAAGGTTCATCTTGCCCTGCGGATCAACATCAGCCCGCAGCCCCAGGCCTTGGCCCGGCCGAAGCCTTGCGCCAGCGCGGGCAGGAACGCGTCGGGGTCGGTGATCTCGATCTCTCCTCTCAAATCGAGGATCCCGAAGGTCGCGCCGTCGCGCCGCCTTCGCCCCAGTTCCAGAGTGGAATATCCCTCCGTGACGGTTGACAGCGGCAAGTAGCCCATCCTGCGCCCTTGCCCCTTCATCCATGCGGCGGCGGCCTCTGCCGCCAGCCGTGGCCGCGCCTCTGCGCGGCCATTTCCGGCCGGCACCTCGCTCAGCAGGTCCATCACGACATCGACCCGTCGGCTCCGGCCCTGATCGACGCGTCGCGCACGGGTAGCGTTGACGCGCAGGACATAATGCAGCCTGTCGCCTGTCCTTAGCTTCGGTTCGAACGCCTTGACTTCCGGCGGCAGGAAAAGTCCGCTTCCTTCCGGCGGTCGCGCCGAGAGCGTCATGAACCGGCCCCTGCCGTCGTGGCGCCAAAGAAAGTCCCTCTTCCGTGCGTGGCTGTCGGAAAAGACCGACCAGATCAACCGATGATGCGCATCCGCTGCCATCGCGGGATCTTCGGGGTTCAAGAGCGGCATCAACGCCTTCGCCGAGGCGGCGCCGTCCAGCGTCAGCCGTGTCAGATAGAGCGTCATGCGTCGGGCTCCGGCCTGTAGACGTGCACGATGCGCTGGCCGAAATGCCATGCCTCACGGTCGAGAGGGTCGTCCCACCGCGTCTCGGTCCAGCCATCGCCGATCCCCTCGTCCGACGCGATCAACAGGGGCCGGGACGGATCAAGACTCAGAAACGGCGGAAGGGTTATCCGAGCCAGAGCGTCGGCGGGGTTGTCAGCCTTCACCACCTTCGGGTCCATTGGCGCGGACAGCGGACAGCTCTTCCTGCCGAGGTAGGGCGTAAAGGCGGGTTTCTTAAAGGCCTCGTCCAATTGTGGAATCTCCCCGCCCCACAAGGCCACCCCAAAAGCGCAGTCGCTGCGGTATTCACGCCGCGTGATGATCCCGGTATCCGTCCGGTGCAGCGCTTCCAGCGCCATTCGCCGGGTTTTCGGCTTCTTGACCCTGGCTGACGGCACAGTCTGCACGGTGTGAAAGTCGCGCCAGATCTCGCTCGCATGCAGAACCGAAACGGCGGTTCTCCATGAAGCCAGCGCCGCCTGCCCTTCCCTGTCGTCCCGCCGCACGCCCAAGGCGGCGCCGATGAGGCCCAGCAGAGCGGAACGGCCCGGCCAGTGATGCGATCCGCGCCATTCGTGCCCCGCCAGATCGCCGAAGGCACCCATCGGCGCTACAAGGGCGAGGATCAGGTATTCAGTCATCCGTCATCGCAGCTGTAGCGAAGGCCTTGATCGACCCGATGCTGCCCTCGCCCTTCGTGACGTCCATGATCTGGCGGCTTTCCGGGACCCCGCCGAAATACGCCGCGTCCAGCGCCTCGGCCGTTTTCCAGAGCGCGGCGACGGAAGCCTCGAGCAGATCGTCACCCGTCACGGGCCTGAAGAACGCGCCCGCCAAGGACCGGGGCTGTCTGTCGCCCCTTTCCGCCATCACGAAACTGGCGAATGTCTGGTGTGCAAACGAGTTCCGCTTTCCCGAAGGGGTGGCGGTCGCCAGCGCCTCGGCCAGCGCACCCGCCGACTGCGCCGCCAGGGCCGTGTCGCCACCGAGGTTCTCCTTGAGCAATGCGGCGTTCACGCAGGCGTACGTGTAAAACACGCCCGACCCGAAACCGGCGTCGCCCACGAAGCCAGCGCCCGCGTCCTCGGAGGGGCGTTTCAAATCGTCGACAGCGGTGTAGAAATCGTCCTCCACAAGTGCGCGATGGGTGGTCAGGGCGTGACTGACCTGAACCGCGGCATCGCGGTTGAAATCCGGGTCGTCGGCCAACATCCGGCCGAACATGGCGACGTCCGCCGCCCCATCGGCTCGGCGAAGGACCATCTTTTTGAGCTCCTTGACGTCCGGCAGGGCTTCCCCCGCCGCGGCCTTGCGCACGAGGTCAATGGCACATGCGCGTTCGTCGGGCGACACGAAGGCCAGCTGGCGGGTGCGGATGTGACCGGCATCCTTCGCCTTCTCGTCGATCTTGCCGAAAACGTCGGCAACCTTCGCGGCAAGGTCGGCGGCCGCATCGCCATCGACGCCTTCACTAGCCAAGGCATCGCGGATCACCTCGCCGATCCGCTGGGTCCGTTCGCCCAGATGGCCCTCCAGATCGGTCTGCATCACGTCCGAAAGGCGCGCCGCGCGCTTCAGTGACTGGCTGGAAATCCGCAACCGCGGGGCTCCGCCGTAGGTCGCCGACTTCGGACGTCCCTGATCGTCTCGGTTCGGGTTCGACAGCGGGTAGATCGTAAGATAGTGCAACTGCAGAAATCGGCTCATGTCCGGGTCTCCTCATCCTCAAATGACGGTTTGGCGTCCGCTGCGCCGTGATAGTCGAAGCACCACTCGGTACGGATACGTTCGTTCCACCAGTAAAGGTCCTCCGCCAACTTGCGCACGTCCGCGCTGCCACCGACGATTCCCAATGCGCGCGCCAGGGGACGGATCAGGTCGCGCGGAGCCTCCGTCCTGATCAGGGCGTTGAAGCGGATCGGACTCAGCGGAGGCGGATCGCCGGCTCCGAAGCGGCGCGCGGCGGCCGCACCCTGTCCATCTTT
Organism: Paracoccaceae bacterium; assembly: GCA_965221405.1. Taxonomy (GTDB): domain Bacteria; phylum Pseudomonadota; class Alphaproteobacteria; order Rhodobacterales; family Rhodobacteraceae; genus JAPOUP01. Next base: position 1,547,658 of record CBDCSE010000002.1, read on the forward strand.
CATGTGGGCCAGCGCCACGGCAATCAGCGCCAGCCGGTCCGGCCCGTCCGCGCGTCGGCGCAGTTCATGGCCCGTGTCGCACAGCGCACGGTTCAGGTCGTGCACAGCCGAGACCCCAAGCACCGCCAGTGGCGTGTCGGCACGGCGCAACACGGCTCGTGCTCTACGGGCTCGGCCGGTCTCGGCATCGATCGCGTTGCGCCACCACCTCATGCTGAGTTCTCCGACCGACGGATGATCGTCGCTCATTCCTCTTTCCCTTTCTTCGTGGGTTTTTCTGGCAGCTTAAGCTCAAGCGCCCGGTAGATCTTCTTTGCCAATCTGCCGTGCCCGGTGAACGCGCCGAGAAGCGACCTGCGCGCCGCCACCGCCCTGCCGCGGCGTGTCTCCTGCAAATCGGAGAGCCCCGGCAGGACCCGTTCGTCAAACAGTGCCAGCGCCACCCGGCGCATCTCAGCCAGCCAAGCACCGGGGTCGGGGGGAGCGCGGTTCGAAAGCGCGGCGACACGGTCGACGAAGGGCTGCTGCGTGCGTTCGAAAAACGCCCGCCTTGCCGCGTCCGCCGCTCCGGTTGCGGCTTCGGTCTCGCCCATCCCTTCGCGAACGCACATCGCCAGCGCGAATCCCGCCTGTTCGGCAGCCTCGATCATCGAGAGCGCGGAAAGCTCCGCCTCGAATGTCAGGGGGAAGACCGGCTGTTCCGACCATAGGAAATCCAGCGGCTTCATGTTATCCATCGCCCAACCGGCGACGATCAGGTCGACCCGGGGGGCGCCAAAAACCTCGAGGTGCCGCTCCAGGCTCTTCGGACGGTGGCGCTTTTCGGATTGGAGGATGACCCCCCGCCAGTCGCGATAGCCGAAAGGCCCGGGCCGGGGGTGCATCGGCAAGGGCTGTCCCTTGGCATCATCGTAGTATGGCGAGAGATAATGCACCCAATGGGCGTAGTTCGTGCCGTAGGGTCGCTGAATGACGCCCGTGACCCCATCGCCGTTCGTGACAAGTCGAAGCCGGCGCGGCTGGCCAAAGAACATCTCCGGTGGTGGACTGTCCATCGGACTGCCTTCGGGCACAACGACCTGACCTTCGTTCGAGGTCACGGTGGGCCGCATCCAAGGCAGGCGGGACAGTTCGTCCGGCCGAATTGCCGCGCCAAAGGGCACGTTGGCCCAGATCAGCGGCCACAGTCCCTCGTCCTTGGGACGTAGCAGCGTTACCAACGGACCGCCGCCGCGCATCGAGGTGCGGTTGCCCGCGCCACCCGCAGGCGCAAAGGCCTGCAGCGTGAAGAGCGCCATTGCCGCCAGCGGCAGCGGCAGGGCCTCGTAACGATCACGCCTTACCATCAGGTCGGCATTTTTCCTTGCCGTGCTACCGCCCGCGGAGTCGATGAACAGCATGTCGGGAGGGTTCGGCTCGCCCTCAAGCAGTTCGAAATCCTGTAGAAACCGTGGCCCGTCCCCAAGCAGGTTAAACGCAGGACTCAGAGGCGCCAGGGCATCCCGAAGTGTCTTCTGGTTCGGGGGTTCGAGTCGGGCGTCTTCGTCCCCTGGCGGGCAAGACAGGTAGATGAGGCCGATCAGCAGTTCGTGGCAGGCAAGGTTCAGGTCCGGGCGCGGCCAGGCCAGCCCCAGAACATCCGCATTGGCAATCTGGTCAGGGCGGACAACCGCCGCGCCACCGCGATGGCGAACCGGAATCCACGGATCGGAAACAAGGTTTAGCATGTCGCACAATTCTTGATTGATTGGATAGTCCTGCCCCGATATTGTCAGGGCAGGATCTTGGTGATGTGTGAGAACGGTCTATAACGGACCCATCTTCTTCGCTCCCCCCTTTATCATAAATTTGGTGCCTAAATTCCGGGAGTCGGGCGGACCACGCCCGACTCCCATTAGCACTTTGGCCCGATTCGCAGTTGAGTTCAAGAACCTTGTAGATCTCCAATCTACAGTATATTCTTAATCCCCGCGTATGCGGGGAACGTACCGCCAAATTGGTCTCCAATTTACAGCATAGGCGGTTCATACCTTGGCAGGTGTGAACAATAGACCCAATTCAGGGTCATAACGCAACCCCTTTGACATTTCGCCCTCCTTCCCCACGACGGCGATCTGGACAGCGGAGCGTCTCCAATCCGGCCACGATGCCTTCAACCTGACAATCTCCGGTGTTTCCTGGTCAACCCCGCCCAGTTTCTCGTAACGTGCGCGGGACATCTGCACCTCGGAATCTCTCCAGCTGTCGGCAAGCGGTTCGAGGCCCCTTGCACCGACCCGTGCCAGCCTCAGAGTTACTTGCGGAATGCCAAGGCGGGTTGTCAGTCGTTCCTCGTCGTAGATCTTTTGCGCGGCTGCGAGATAGTCCAGAGGCTTACCGTCCCGGTGGGTTGACAGCAACTGGTTCCTCGCCATTTGCCGCTCTATCATTGACTTTCCGAGATCGTCCTGCTCGATGTGGCTCAGGACGTTCGGCACATCTTCCTGCTCCGGACCATGGACCGCCTCGATCAGTTCACGCAGACCGTCCGGTGCGAGGATCGCCCCTGATGCGAACACCGCCCGCGCCGTGCGCCACAGATCGCTCAGCGGATAGACCCAGGCACCTGCGGGCAGCACCCGGTGCAGCCATTGGCGATCCTCCACCGTTTCCGGATCGGGCGACACGATGTGCAACCTAGGCCCCGGTACCGGGCGAAATCCAATTGGCCGCAGGTCCATGTGCCGCCAAAGCCTCCCCGCCCTCTGGATCAGCGAGCCGATCGGTGCCAGATCGCTGATCATCAAGTCGAAATCCAGGTCCAATGAGGCCTCAACGACTTGCGTCGCCACCAGCACTCGGCCACGCTCCTCGGTCCTGTCCCGACCGAACCGCGCCTGTAGCGACTCTTCCTTGCGAAGCCGGTCTGCGACCATGAATCGTGCGTGGAGCAGATCGGCCCGGATCCCTTCACGCTCCAGAGCCTTTACCGCGGCGACCGCATCGTCCACCGCGTTGCGAATCCATACACACGCGGCACCTTGCCCAACGCCCTCCCGGATTCGCTCCATGGCCTCTGTCCCATCGACGCGCTTCACTGTGATCTTCCGGCAGGTCTCCGGTACCGGAGCGGGGGTACGGGTTTCGACCTGCCCTCGATGAACCACCGATAGCTGCGGATAGGTGCCTCCCTCGATCCCCGGGACCTGCCGAATCCCGAGCCCGCGCTGAAACGCCTCTGCGTAGCCGTCGCGCATCTTCCTTGGCAGCGTGGCGGTCATCACTATCGCCGAGCCGCCCAGCATGGCGTGGAATCCCAGAAGCGAGCGCAGCTCCTCCTCAATAAACGGATCATAGCTGTGCGCCTCGTCCACGATCAGTATCTTGTTCGACAGCGCCCAGAGCCGCAGCGTGTTGAATCGCGTAGGCAGCACCCCCATCAGCGCCTGGTCGATGGTTCCGACGCCGATGTCAGCGAGAAGGATCCGGCGCCTGTCGTCGGCAAGCCATTGCCCGCAGGTCACCGGTTCGCCGGGATCGGAACCGTCGTTGCCAAGGATTCTCCGAAACTGCGGGTTCTGGCTGACGCGTCCGTGCGAAAGACCGAGCGACGGTCGGCCCGAAAACAGATCCGTCGCGATCCTTTCGACTCGCGTCAGCATGGCGTTCGACGTCGCCATGGTCGGCAAGGCCAGAAACAGCCCATCGCCCTTTCGGGCTTCCATCATGCGCGACGCGAGCAAGAGCGCGGCCTCGGTCTTTCCCGAGCCTGTGGCGTCTTCCATTATAACGAGGGTCGGCCCTTTGGTCAGTGCGATCCGGCACACCTCCCGCTGCATCGGGCGCGGCGTTGCCTCTCTCGGCAGGACCACCGCATCCGCCCGCGGTTCCGCGTGATGCAATCCGGCCTTCGCGACGGCATGCGTCGCGCGACAGCGCGCGTCGGCCCAGTAACTCGCCACGGCAATGTCGGCCGACCGGCAGCCGAACCATTCGGTGTTCGATCCGATCCAGTCCGCCTTGACCGTCAGCCCGGAGACCTTCCAGCTGAGCGCTTTCGCGTCACTGGTGGAAAGTTCTTCAAGCGAGGCTTTGGGAAACAGCGCACCGATGGTTTCTATGACTTCGGCCGCTGTCTCAATAGCCCGCTCCCCGATTGCCGTTATCCATCGCCGCTCGAGAATGCCCCGGCCGTCATCCAGTTCTGGCGGCCCGCCATGGTGCCCGGCGACGGCGGCGCAGAGCGAACGCCTCGCATGCGGGGAACCCCTGACGAGCTTTGCCAGTAGGCTGTCGTGGCGCTGCAGTAGCACGAAACTCAACTGGGAATGGTATTCCGCCCGAGCGGCAACGCCATTGATCTGGTCCCGGAAGCTCTCGCTGATCTTTCCGAGATCGTGCAGCACGATCAGCATCACTATCGCCTGATCCCACGAGGCGGATCCCGTGACCGGGCGCTTCCCGATCAGGCAGTCTGCAACGGCACCGACATCAAGCATGTGCCACAGCGCGGGGTGAAACTCGCCGTCAATCTTCTTTCCGGGCCAGGCGGTGATCCCTGTCGCGTTGACCACTTCCAATCTCCCCAATGCAGTTAGTCGAGCTCTATCCAAGGATGGACGCATGTCACTAATCGAATACCCGCAGGCCATTTCCCGACAGCAGGGCCCCGACTTCGACCTTATACTACTACACGCCCCACGCCCATGCCCTCACCAACCTTCGCGACGGCCATGTCAAAGTTTCCAGCTTTGCCGGGTACAACGACCCTTTCGAACTCGCCGCGTTCAACATGCGAGAGGGTGTCCGCTATGACGACCGTCGCCAATTTCGGAAAGAGGTTCGCGACTGGCAGCGAAGGCAGGAACGCACCCATGGACTGATATGTTTTTCGAAAACCTAGAAAAGTCCCCTTATGTGGGCGCATTACGGCAGGAAACCATACGGGTCTCTGTCTCGAATTCGAACTCGACCAAGGCCTTATTCGAGACGCCAACCATGTCCTTCTGGAAGTCGCCTATAACCCAAGCCGCATTTGTCAGGACACGATTCCGCCCGACCTCGGCCTCATCACGGATCCACGGCACTTGTAGGCGCTTTGCGCGACCAAGTTCTCTCACTGGCGATATGAGTGCGAGAGCCGTCTTCTGGTCGACCTGCGCGCTGCCGGAATCGTGCGTCGAAAAGAATTCCACTTCATATCCTATGGCGACTGTATGCGACTGAACCGGATATTTATGGGCGTCCGCACGCACCATTCCGTGGAATGCATCGAAGAGGCTCTCCGCACACGCCAAGTTGCAGTCCTACAAACACGCGCGGCGTTCTCCCGCTTCGAAATCGTCCAGCAGCGAAACAAACGCTACCGGAAAACACGAACGATGGGAGCATCGTAGTTCCGCGAGGCGCTGGATCCACAGCAGCAACTACTTTTCGCCCGAGGGGTATACCTCCAACGGCGGCAAGATAACGCCATTGTCCAGGCTCTGGTTCAGAACCCCGACGGCACATGCATCCTGATGATCAGCGCACCCGACCGAACTTGAAGGGGCAGTTTTCGAACCGCCCTTTCCGGAATCCACGGGAAGCGGCATTCAGCGGAACGGGCAGCGGTCACTTTCGGCAGAACGTTACGAGAGGGGCGCGGCATGGGACACGACGATTACCGAGGCAAATTCATCGATCGCGGGCCCGTAACCGTTGCCTTGCGTGTCGCCGTCCATTATCCGGATGCAAAGTGCGCGACAGGGATCGATCTGTCCGGTCGTCGGTCGCTAAAATCTGGGTCGCCAGAATATGGGGTCGCCTGGAGTCGACTGCCTGCCAAAGGTGCATGGATCCATAAGGGAGAGTCCGCATGTCACCCAGAACACTTTACGACAAGATTTGGGACGACCATCTTGTGCATGAAGCGGAGGATGGAACCTGCCTTCTCTACATCGACCGTCATCTCGTGCATGAAGTCACGAGTCCGCAGGCGTTCGAAGGACTTAGAATGGCGGGCCGAAAGGTGCGCGTGCCCGCAATGACCATCGCCGTTCCCGATCACAACGTGCCCACTACAGCGGATCGTCTATCTGGAAGAATGAACGAGGAAAGCCGCATTCAGGTGGAGGAACTTGACAGGAATGCACGCGAATTCGGCATCCACTACTATCCGGTGGATGACGTGCGTCAGGGCATCGTGCACATTGTGGGTCCGGAACAGGGTTGGACCCTGCCGGGCATGACAGTCGTCTGCGGAGACAGCCATACCGCAACGCATGGTGCCTTTGGTGCGCTGGCACACGGAATTGGGACATCTGAAGTCGAGCACGTTCTGGCAACCCAGACGCTGATCCAGAAGAAATCCAGAAACATGAAGGTCGAGATCACCGGTGGTCTTCGCCCGGGCGTGACGGCCAAAGACATTACGCTTTCCGTAATTGGCGCGACAGGCACGGCGGGCGGCACCGGACATGTGATCGAGTATTGCGGCGATGCGATCCGCAGCCTTTCCATGGAAGGCCGGATGACCGTCTGCAACATGGCGATAGAAGGCGGCGCGCGAGCGGGCCTTATCGCTCCTGACGACACGACCTTTGATTACGTCAAAGGTCGCCCACATGCTCCGAAGGGGGCGGCCTGGGAAACGGCATTGGCATACTGGCGCACACTTCATTCCGACGAAAACGCCGATTTCGACAGGACAGTGACGATCTGCGGCGATGATATAGCGCCTGTCGTGACTTGGGGCACCAGCCCGGAAGACGTTTTGCCCATAACCGGAACCGTACCGAGTCCAGACGAGTTTGAAGGGGGTAAAGTCGAGGCGGCGAAACGCTCACTTGAATACATGGGCCTTACCCCGGGTACGCCCCTGACCGAGATTGCGATTGACACCGTGTTCATCGGTTCCTGCACTAACGGCAGGATCGAGGACCTGCGGGCGGCCGCGAAAATACTGCGGGGAAAGAGAGTCAGGGACGGACTTAGAGCACTGGTCGTGCCGGGATCCGGTCTGGTTCGGGCACAGGCCGAGGAGGAGGGGCTGGCGGAAATATTCCGGGAAGCCGGATTCGAATGGCGGCTCGCTGGCTGTTCCATGTGCCTGGCGATGAATCCGGACCAGCTCGCGCCTGGAGAGCGATGCGTTTCAACCTCAAACCGCAATTTCGAGGGCCGTCAGGGTTACAGGGGGCGAACGCATCTGGTGTCTCCGGCGATGGCCGCGGCGGCGGCGGTTACCGGACGCCTTACAGACGTTCGGGAAATGCTGTAACCGGGCGAAACCGGACACCCGGCCCGAAAGTTAATTCTGGAGCGGTAACCATGGATAGTTTCACCACCCTCACCGGTGTCGCGGCACCGCTGCCAATGGTCAATGTCGACACTGACATGATCATACCGAAGCAGTTTCTGAAGACGATCAAACGGTCGGGCCTCGGCATAAACCTTTTTGATGAAATGCGTTATGATCGGGAAGGAAACGAGATAGCTGGCTTTGTACTGAACCAGACGGCCTACCGAAACGCGACGATTCTGGTTGCGGGCGAGAACTTTGGCTGCGGATCGAGTCGCGAGCATGCGCCGTGGGCGATCAAGGATTTTGGCATCCGATGCATCATTGCGCGCAGCTTCGCGGACATTTTTTTCAACAACTGCTTCAAGAACGGCATCCTGCCGATCCCGCTGCCGCAGGAACAGGTGGATGTCCTCATGAAGGACGCTGAAAGGGGTGAGAACGCGCGGGTCGCGGTAGACCTTGAGGCGCAGACGATAACAACCTCCGATGGCGGGGTGATTTCGTTTGAAGTGGATCCATTCAGAAAAAAATGCCTGATGGAAGGGCTCGACGACATCGGCCTGACAATGGAACACTCAGCAATGATCGCCGATTTCGAAACGGCGGCGAAAATGCGCCATCCCTGGGTATAGCCAAGACTTCGCTGCCCCATGAAATCCCGAGTCCGTATCCCGACATTGCATTGGAGAAGTGCGGACCGCCAAAAATGACCACATGACCGGAACCAATCCCTGCGACTGCCTCCGGACGACGCCTGAAGCCATCCATTGACCGGATCCGGGCCGGGAGGGAGGAGGGGGGGGGCGATGGCCCGCTCCTGACATCTACATCTACACACTGAGGATTTGAGGATTTAGGCACCATGGGTAAGTATTCGCTCCTTTTTCTTCCCGGTGACGGGATCGGCCCCGAGGTCATGGCCGAGGTTCGCCGCGTCGTGGACTGGTTCAGTTCCCGAACCGAACTGCAGTTCGATGTCAGCGAGGATCTCGTCGGCGGTGCCTGTTATAGGGCACACGGCATTCCTTTGCGCGACGATACCATGGCGAAAGCCTGCGCGGCGGACGCCGTTCTTCTTGGCGCGGTTGGCGGGCCGGAATACGACGGGCTTGACTTCAGCCTGAAACCTGAGCGCGGACTTCTGCGCCTTCGTAAGGAAATGGATCTGTTCTCGAACCTACGTCCCGCAAAATGTTTTGACGCCTTGGCCGACTTCTCTTCGCTCAAGAAAGACGTGGTATCCGGTCTCGATATCATGATCGTCAGAGAGCTGACCGGTGGAGTGTATTTCGGCGAGCCCCGCGGTATCCACAGGGAAGGCAACGAGCGGGTTGGAATTAACACCCAACGCTACACCGAAAGTGAGATCGCCCGCGTGGCGCGATCCGCCTTCGAACTCGCGCGGCGGCGCGGCAAAAAGGTATGTTCCATGGAGAAGGCCAACGTGATGGAGTCCGGAATTCTCTGGCGTGATGTGGTCACCGAGATTCATGCGGCCGAATATCATGATATCGAACTTTCGCACATGTACGCCGACGCGGGAGCCATGCAGCTAACCCGATGGCCGAAGCAGTTCGACGTTATCGTGACCGATAATCTGTTCGGTGACCTACTGTCTGATCTTGCCGCGATGCTGACCGGCTCAATTGGAATGCTGCCGTCAGCCAGTCTCGGGGCACTGATGGAGAATGGCAGACCCAGGGCGATGTATGAACCCGTGCATGGCGCGGCACCGGACATCGCGGGCGAGGGCAAGGCCAATCCGATCGCCTGCATCCTGAGCTTCGCGATGGCGCTTCGATACAGTTTTGATGCGGGCCGGGAGGCGAACCGGCTGGAGGACGCCATTTCGGATGTACTCTCGGAAGGTCTGCGCACAGCTGATCTGATTGGCGAGACAGGCAGCAAACCCGTTTCGACATCCGATATGGGCAACGCGATTCTGACCGCACTTGACAGAAAATCGGCGCGGTAATCCTGATCATACGGCCGCGCCCGGGTGAAGCTCCGGTTCCATGAAGAAACCGGCTTACGAAGCCTAACTCGAGTATATTTGAATGTCGTGAATGGAGGCCCCAGCTGCCTAACACACACACGTACGACCTCCGGTTAGCCCATGACCTTTCGCGGCATTGACGCCATCTGTATGAATTCAAAGTGATCTCCGCCCTGGGAAGCGCTGAGCATAAGTTCGCTGTATTGGGCGTTAACACCTGAAGCACGAACCCTATGAGTTTCGTCGTCACCAAACAGGTCGACCTCGTACGCGCATTGCCGTTATGTCGGGCCAATGAATTCACCGGGTACAGCATAAGGAAGCGATTCCATGACCATACAGGCCCTTTCGAACCTGAAGGCAGTGTCACTGGCGATTTTGGCGTTTGGACTGTTTGCGACACATGACGTCGTGGTCAAGCTTCTCGGCGGATCCTACTCTCCAGTCCAGATCATATTTTTCAGCGTCCTTCTGAGCTTTCCGCTGGCAACTCTCATGCTGATGCGGGATCCGGTCTCAGGTCACCTTCGCCCGATACATCCCTGGTGGACCGCACTTCGAACCGGTGCCGCGGTGATAACCGGATTCTCGGCATTTTACGCATTTTCGGTCCTTCCGCTCGCACAGGTATATGCTGTCCTGTTCGCTTCCCCCCTGCTGATTACGGTTATTTCGATTCCGATTCTCGACGAGAAGGTCGGCGTGCATCGCTGGATCGCGGTTCTGGCTGGTTTCGTGGGTGTACTCATTGTTTTGCGTCCCGGCTCGGCACCGATTGAGGTCGGTCATTTGGCTGCGCTCGTCGCCGCTACCGGTGGGGCCACCGCATCGGTCGTGATCCGAAAGATCGGAAAGGAGGAGCGCAGTGTGGTGCTTATGCTTTATCCGATGATCGCCAATTTCGCGGTCATGGGATTGATGCTCCCGGTGGTCTACCGGCCAATGGCGGTCGAACACCTCGGCCTTCTTGGCGTCGTATCGCTACTGGCTTTCGCCGCCGGGCTCTGCATGATTGGCGCCTTTCGGCTAGGCGCCGCCGCCGTTGTTGCGCCGATGCAATACTCCCAACTGATCTGGGCCGCCGCATACGGATTTCTTTTCTTTGACGAGCGGGTTGACACCTTCACCTGGATCGGTGCCGGCGTCGTGATCGCGAGTGGACTTTACATCGTCGTGCGCGAGAGCATAGGTGGAACGTCACGCCACACTCCTGTGCTTCAGACGCGGACCCGCTATGAGAGCGGAACCGTGCCTAGGGTCGGGCATTTCCTGCGTAGATCGCGGCGTAACGACTGACTTCTTGCGCAGCGTGACACACCCTACTAATGTGGCTTCTGTGGTCGGAGTGTAGCTCAGCCTGGTAGAGCACTGTCTTCGGGAGGCAGGGGTCGTGAGTTCGAATCTCGCCACTCCGACCAAAACCGATGTCCTCGATCCCATCCTTCAAAATCGGCGGCAACTTTTGATGGGTGATTTGTCCTCGGCCCAAGGTTTTCACGCGCTGGTTCCAGAACGGTTTTCCGTGCTATCGGGTGCCGTTCGGCCGCAGGCCCACCCGATCCGCCGCTGGAACCCCGACGGGTTTCCGCTTTTCAGGGTCTGGGTCCGACCGGCACCACTGCGGGGGGCCAGTTTTGGGACGGACTCATGTGAAGGCGCCACTCAAAACTGACACGGGAGTCACATTGATTGCCGAAGCATGTGGCTCCAGAAAAACCTGTGGCCCGACCACGGAATATGCCCTTCGGTCAGACTGTTCGGCACCTTGCATCTCAACTGTCTCGCCAGTGCCACGACACAACTGTTCGGCCCTGCCGCTCATGCCAGGCAACTCCCGGCCTTGAACGACCATGCGCGACACTTTACCTCGACGGAAATACCGCCCCGCTCTTCTCGCGACAGGCGGATGCCGTCCGCACGGGTCAACCCTGAGAAAGTAACGATGACTTACTGGTACACGGCTGACCTTCACCTAGGTCACGAGAACATCATTCGGTTATGCAACCGGCCGTTTCGCAATGTCGACCAGATGGACACGGCACTTATCGAAAACCTGAACAGCTGTGTGGGCCGGGGCGACCACCTTTGGATCATCGGCGACTTTGCATTTGGCAGGAGGTCAAAAGACACGGTCTGGCTACGGGAAATCTTCGACCGATTACCGGGCGCACGCAAACATCTGCTTATCGGCAATCACGACAATTCTCATACCCAGGCATTGCCGTGGGACAGCCTGTCGCATCTGGTCGAGATCAAGGATGGCCCCAAGAAAAGCCGCGCCAACACGTTGTGCCACTACCCGATGATAACATGGAACCACTCTCGACGCGGTGCATTGCAGCTCTTCGGCCATGTTCATCAGAATTGGGCGGGCACACGAAACTCGATCAACGTTGGCGTTGACCTGTGGGACTTCATGCCCATGCGGATAGAAGACATTCGGGAGCGCGCCAAGGAACTTCCGATTAACCTGCACTGGGATCAGGCGGAACCCGGAACGGATCTGGGATAGCCGCCGTGGCAGTCCGAAAGCGTACATATTCGAAATCCACAATCGGGCAATATATTCTCCATATACGGTTCCCGCTCGCGGCGATGGGATCGGCGATAGTGGCTCATTCCGGTCCTGACGCTTCCCGCTGCGACGTAATTTCCATTCCCGACAGTTACGCAGTCCAGCAGTGAACCGGTTAGTTTCACGGGTAATCCATATCTGACGGTTTGGTCGGTTTATGGTGTCCTGCGGCACCGCGCTTGGCTGCAGTCTCCCGGACGTTGGTGCCGGGATCCAGATTTTCATCGGTCCCAGTTCCGGGAGACAGGCTTCGCGTGTCTTTTTACGGCCCGGACGGCGCATAGCCCCTTTCACAGAGCATTGTCGCCAATCGATTTTTTTTCTAGGATCCGTCCCATGGTCTGAGAGGGGCTATTGAGGGGATTTAACGATGGACGTACTTGAGAAGCGCATTACAACGCTTCGAATCGTTCCGGTGGTCGTGCTTGAGGACGCCGATGACGCGCTTCCCCTATGCGATGCCCTTATGGCTGGCGGCCTGCCAATCGCGGAAGTCACTTTCCGAACGGAAGCGGCCGCTGAGGCAATCGCACGTATCAGAAAGGAACGATCTGACATTCTGATCGGAGCGGGAACAGTCCTGACTTCCGAACATGTATTCCGGGCCGCGGACGTCGGTGCCGAGTTTGTCGTCACCCCTGGCTTTAACCCGAAAGTAGTGAGTGCCGCGTTTGAATGCGGGCTTTCAATCATACCAGGGGTGAACAGCCCGACCCAGGTTGAGATGGCGATGGCCAGCGGGTGTAGGCTACTGAAGTTTTTCCCGGCCGTGGCAAGTGGAGGACTGGCGATGCTAAGGGCGCTATCAGGACCTTATAAGGATGTACGCTTCGTGCCGACCGGCGGAGTCAACCCGGGAAACCTCGCTGATTACCTCTCTTTGGACAACGTCGCGGCATGCGGAGGATCCTGGATGGTAGAGACGGGATTAATTGCGGAGAAAGATTTCGAATCGGTCGTCAAGCTGGTTTGCCAGGCTACGGAAATTGCAGGGACAGCTCCGCCACCTTCGAATTCGTGACATACCCAAGCTGGATTTCCGGATGTGTATATTGTGCGGGTAATTCGTGACGTTTACATCCATTTTCGGGAGAGCTTGGCTTTGGATTTCCACGTAAACCGTACCGCAAAAGCGCGGGACAAACTCTACCGGTATCTTGGTCTGCCGTGCCCTCGTCCTGAAGAAATGCGGAAAACTCCACCATCAACGCCTGATAATCAAACCGCACAATCCCGCTGTCGGCTTGGTGGTTTGGATGACGTTTGGGAAAACAGCTATAGATAACCATGGGCTCGATCGGCGGCATGAGCGGATGATCGGGAGCCCTAAAATTAGGGATGAGTGGCCTACCGGGCAAACCGAGTAGTCACATTCTGTTCGGTCTCCTGGCCAGACGCGTAGCTTCGAACTCCGGGTCTACTTGGGCGCGAAAGCCCGGCCGATGAGGTTCAAGAGCAATTGGGCAGCGAGAATCGCCGTGGAGCCCGAGTGATCGTAGTCCGGCGCAACCTCGACAAGGTCGATTCCAGCTACAGTCCCACGGCGGGTGAGACCGGTCAGGAACTCCAGAATTTCGTAGTAGAGAAAACCGCCGTGGCTAGGTGTGCCGGTCCCGGGTGCGATGGACGGGTCAAAACCGTCGATATCTATCGTGACATAATAGCGTCCGCCTGCGGGAATCCGGTCCAGCATCGCATCGACGCCCATGGCGCGGAATTGGCGAACCGAAACAATGTCCGACCCCATCTGACGGGCATCATCATATCCCTCTTTTGCCGTCGACGAAACATTCCGTATCCCTATCTGTGACAGTCCGGAAACCCAGGAACGTTCGGCCGCGCGCCTCATCGGGTTGCCATGGCCAAACCGTACGCCGTGTCGTTCATCGACGAAATCGAGATGCGCGTCGATCTGAACTATGTGTATCGGCCGCTGATCCGAAAACGCGGCCACACACGGAATGTTAACCGAATGGTCACCACCTATGACGACCGGCATCGCTCCAGAGCGAAGGATGGCACGCACGCCGGCTTCGATGTTGGCGTGGCTGGCAAGCGTATCGGTGTGAACGATGTCCGCATCGCCAAGATCGACGATTCGCGTGTCGGCCAGATAAGTCACGTCATCCTCGTGGTCGTAGGCACCGGCATGGCCGAACGAAAACAGTGTCGAGGCCTCGCGAATGCCCCGCGGGCCGAACCGGCTGCCCGCGCGCCATTGGGTGCCAAAGTCGAATGGCGCACCCAGTATCGCGACATCGGCATCAATCCCGGTCCAATCGGGTTCGTAAGGTGCCTTTGCAAACGTTGGAATGCCGACAAAGGGCAGGTTCAATCGACCGGTTTGGTATCCATGAGGCATTTTCTCTCCTATCCTATGGAGTTGTGAGAGCGACCAATGACCTCACTCGACCTCGACCCAATCCCCTGGCCCCAAAATGCCGAGCGTGTAGTCGCGTAGACGGGACTTGTAACTCTTCCAGACGGCGGCAAGATCTTCTTCGAAGATCCGGAACGGATGATCGGACCTGGCCTTCGACCAGTTCGCTGAACCGCTCGACGGCGCCACCGTCGATTCCCGCCACGCTCGTCCGACACTTCGTCCGTCCCGCCGCCGTGGCTCCATGGCACCACATGGTCGAACCGCAGCCACATTGCCGCGAAGCCGGCGTGCATTTTTCTTTCGTCAGTCCCGCAGGTCACGGAATCTGGATAGAGCCTGAGCGCGATCTTTCGGATCTCCGCGTCCACGACGGGAATTCCGCGGTAGCGGCAGCGATGCCCGTCGCGGTCCAGGACGGCCCCGCCTGACGCTCGCCGGAAGTCTGCCGGTCTTTCCGTCGCGCATTTCCTTCGGAACCGGATCGGTGTCGTCCCCCGGGCCTTGCTCCACAACGTGTTTCCCGTCATCGACGCCGAGCGTCCATCCGGGATTGAGCCATTGCCAGATCCTGGGCCCGGTCGCCCCCTGCGCCTTCCTTCCTTGCCGAACACTCGCGCCGCGCTCTCCGCGTCGCCCCTGACGTGCGCCTCCACTGCGGCCGACATGTCCCGCCAGGCTTTGAGGATCTCGGGGATGGGTTCCTTGATGCAGCGCCGAAGGCCCATATCCTTTCCGTGTCCCGCGTTGCCTCTCCCGGCATGGAACCTAGCATTCGAACCGCGGTGACCGCAACTCCGAAGGCGTCTTCCGGAGACATGGCGGGCTATCGCGGACTGCGTAAGATCAAGCGGGCAAGCCTCCTGACTCTGAGCGGTACCAGCGCGTTTCGCTCCGCCATTGCGGCATCCGTCCGGTTTCCCCGCCACGGGGGGTCGATCCGGGACCGGCATTCCCCTGACGCGTCCGGGCGACGCACGGAATCCGCCGCGGCCGCGCGGCCGGGGTGCACGCCAGATTTTTTGGTTTGACCTGAATCCGTTTTCCATACCTGCACGAGCGCGCTGTTGGTGCTGGGGAACTGCTACAGGAAACTGGCCGGTGGGAAAGGTTCGCACCATGGAAGGCCCGGCGGGTCGCCACAGCCTGACCCAAAAATCTGGCGTGCACCCCACGCGGATGACAAACTGGCCTCCGTGCCTGGTTTGGGTCAGATAGACGCGGCCGTCCCGTGTTGACCATGTGTTGACAGTGCGGTTTCCTGATCGATTCCGGGATAAGGGAGGAAGGATTTTCGATGTCCTATGAAATTTCTAGACCCCGGCGCCACTCCGAAGCGCAACGCCCGGCCCTTTCCGGAGCGAGGGACTAGTATCCCATCCTCATTGAATTGCCGGTTCCATCCCGGCCCGGGACGGGTTACGCCCGCGGCCGCAACACCGGACAACAGACCTTCCGGCCACCCTGGGTGGCGTCAGGGGGCATACCGGAGGCGGAACAGGCTATGGAACAGGCAGGCAGGAAGATCTGCAGGGTGCGGCCCGGGGCGCACGGGCGCGCGCGGCTGGAGGACACCGCCGGCGGCGGCAGGGGTCCGGGGGAACGGCGCAGGCGGGCGCATGTCCTGCTTCTGGCCGGCGGGGGCCGTCCGGACGGCGGCTGGACCGGTGCGGGGACCGCGGACGCGCCCGGGGCCAGCGTGGCGACGGCGGAGCGGGCGGGCGGTGCGTCATGGAGGGCCTTGGACGCGGCCCTGGAGCACAGGGTCCGGGAGAACCGCAGGAGGCCACGGCCTGGCGGGGAGGGCCAGGCGACGCCGGGGATGCCGGGCTGCCCGGAGCCCGCCCGGGGGGCAGGCGCGCTGGACCCTGAGGCCGCCCGGCGACCGGCTGGTGGAGCTCTTATGAGCCCCCCTTACGTCAAGCGCTTTCTTCATGACGTGTCACATCGATCCGTCTCCTCTCGGGGGCGGCTCGCCGCCGCTCGGGGACTCTCCGGGCTGAACGTCGCTTTCCAGGGAGCGCCCGACGGCGCGTCCAGGCTCCTGTCCGGTTCGGTTGGCCGGCGGACGCCGGCCCCGTGACCAAGGTGCCCCGTTCGGGCGGTGCGACGTTCCGGGGGGCGGGACCCATCTGGATGGACGGTGCCGCGGGATGCGGCGAACCATGCCCCGTGCCGGTCACACGCCCTTCCCGGGTTCCCCGAGGGCCCCGTCGGGCCGCCCGGGTGTTCGGTGTTCGCCTCCCCCTACGCCGGCGCCTTCGACAGGACGGCGCCCTCGGGCACCAGCCCGGTCGTGGCGAACCGCACCGGCGCCCCCGGAAGCTTCCCGGGCAGCGCCACGATCCCGCGCCTGCCCGGACGCCCGTCGCGGGCGCTCACGTATTGCACGGACCACCCCGACAGCGCGCTGTCGGGCTGGTGGTGGAGCCAGCGCCAGGCCATCCGCGCCAGATGCTTTGGCGGCATCGGGCTGCCGGCCTTGCCGGGCCCCGGGCGTGGTCCACCGCGCCGCCCGGCCACGGCACCGACGACATCGCGTCCCGGGCGCCGCCGTCCCAGGCCCGCAGCGCCCGCACCATCCTCCGCGCGTCGATCCTGTCGGTCCTCCCCTTCCTGCTGCGCCGGACCACCTCGAGGCTCGCCGGGTCGCAGACCACCACCCCGAGATCCTCGCCCTCCAGGCAGCGCGCCAGCCAGAAGCCCTCGTAACCGGCCTCGTACACCAGCATCACGCGGACATCCCCGCCGGAGACGGCGGCGGCCCGCTCCCGCGCCCGCCACAGCTTCGCGAGCAGCCCGTCCACCTCCGTAGCGGCGCCAGCCTGTGCAGGCCTGTCCTCGACGCGTCCGCCGGATCGCCGACCGCGAGGATCCAGCCCGTGCCGCTCACCTGCAGCGCCGCGTGCACCGTGGTAACGTTACCTCCGGAGGGTGTGGTCGGACAGGTCATCGCATTCTCCTTTCGTTCGGCAAGGGGTGCCGCCTTTCGGCCCCCTTGCCACCATATGTTGGAACCACCACATTCCCCTGCACCGAATCGCCCCCAGAGGCAAACCCCGGCGCGTCTCATGGCATCTGGAGGTCGTCGACGGCATCGGCCGGGAGACGGTCCGGCAGGCTCCGGAAAAAACGGCATCAGGCCCTGGCTGAAGGAAGTGCCGGTGCATCCCGCCGAAGGCGAGCGCCGGGTTCGCCGCCGCCATGGAGCATCCATGTTTCGGTCCAGGCCCGGATCCGGGCTTTTCCTTCGGTCTGCGGGCCTCCGGATCCGGGTTCCGCGCACCGCTTTCCACCGGCGGATGCCGTGCGGGCAGGCGCGGGCGGTCCGCCCGGCGCCGGGCGTCAGCCGGCGGCGGGCACCGACCTGTCCTCCCACATGCGCCGGTCGCGCAGGAGGACGTTCGCGGTCACGACGGGCCCGCCCAGGACCGCGGTCACGGCGACCGGGGACGCCGCCGTGACCGGGCCGATGCCCGGCACCGGGGCCGGGATGCGGTGGCTCTCCGCCAGGCCCTGCGGGTCCCTGACCGGCTCCCCGGTCCGCCGGCCATACCCGCTGACGGCGGCGGCCGGTTCCTCCAGCACCCCCGTGACCGGCCCTTCCGGCTCCGGCTCTCCGACCCCGGCGGGAACCGCCCCCAGCTCCGCGCGCCGGTCGACGGGGGCCTCGCGCAGGCCCGGCATGCCGCGGAGCCGGTCAACCGTCACGTCGGCCGGCGCCGCGGGCGCCATGTCCGGGAACGCGGCGCCGGGGGCCGCGGGCACCCCCGCGCCGGCCCTGCCGGTCCTCCCCGGCGCGCCGCCGGGCCTGGGGAGGTCCCGGCACTGGCGCGGGTTGACGGTGACGGCCCGGAAGCCCCGGTGCATCCGCCCCGTGGCCTCCATGACGGCCCGCTCCGCGCCACCCTCCCCGGGAGGCGGGCGGCCCTGCGCAGGCCGTCGGTGTCGTTGGTGGCGGTCCCGTCCCGCCCGTCGGGTGGATGTCCGGCGTCTTCCCGCGCACGTCCATTCCCGCGCCTGCGGCGGTCATGGTCTCCCGCTCCCGTGCCCGTGACGGTCCGGTTCCCGGACCCGGCATCGAACGGAGTGGCGGCGGGAGCAAGGGGACGGTTTTTCACAGGAATCCGCCTTCCATTTTTCCACAGCCACCTCCCCTGATCAGTGCCGGTTCGCTGAGCATACGAGGCGTCGCGGCTCGCCGACCGTCTCATGGCATGCAGAGGGTCGCCACGCCGTTCCGCTCGTACCCGAAGTCGTAAACGGCGGGTTGGAACCCGTGTCTCCCTCGTCTGCTGCCTCGACGTCCCGTCCATGCAGACCAGAACCTCAACGTCCTTCATCGCGACGAAGTCGCCGTTCGCCTTCGGCGGAATGCACCGGTACCGCTTCAGCCACGGCTTGATGTCGTTTTTCTGGCCTCCGCCGCACGGTCTCGTCCGCGATGGAACCGACGATCTCAAGCTCGACCAAGCGGCCCGCCAGCAGCCGCATCGCCCAGTGGCTCCGGCCCTCCGGCGGCCGCGCACGGATGCAAAGGCGGACGCAAGGCTGTCGTCACCGCGGAAAAACTGGAGTGCGCGAAAATGCTGATCGAAAAAGGCCTGACGGTTCGTGAAGCCGCGGTGCGCATAAAAGTCGGCAAAACCGCTCTTTACGACGCGATCAACGCGGACACCTCACGAAACACTCCAAACGGATCCGTCGTCCCGTAAATCCAAAGGGACCGAAAACACGAACATGACTGTGGGACCTCGCGTACCTTTATGCCGATAGACCCTATATACCCGTCCGGCACCCAGACGTCTGTTTGGCCCAGGATTCTGGACTCATCCGTAGTTTACCCGATGGAGACATTCCATGACCCGTCAACGCCTGCCCATCGGCATCCAGGACTTCGCCCGGCTCCGTAAAACCGACAGCTACTATGTCGATAAGACCCCGCTGATCCGGAACCTGATTGAGCGGGGCGATCACTGGTTCCTCTCCCGGCCGCGGCGGTTCGGCAAGAGTCTGCTGGTGGACACGCTCAGGGCGCTGTTCACGGGGCAGGAGGAACTGTTCCGGGGGCTGGACATCCATGATCACTGGGACTGGTCGGTCACCCATCCCGTGCTGCGGCTGAGCTTTGGTGGAAAGTACGGCACGCCAGAGGAGATCGAAGGGGACGTTCTTGAGCAGCTGGAGGCTGTTGAGGATGAGTATGGCCTCACACCCGCGCAGGCCTCCAGTACCGGCCCGCGGCGGCTGCGCAACTTTTTACGGCGCGTTCACCAAAAAACCGGGCAGCAGGTGGCGGTCCTCGTCGATGAATATGACAAGCCGATCCTGGACGGGTTGCCCGACCTTGATCGGTCCCGCGCCAACCGGGAGGCGCTGCGGAGTGTCTACGGCATCATCAAGGACAGCGCGGAACATATCCGCTTCGTCTTCGTCACCGGGGTGAGCATGTTCTCCAAGGTCAGCCTGTTCTCGGACATGAACAATCTCGAGGATATCAGCCTGGATCCCCGCTTTGCCACGATCTGTGGGTATACCGATGTGGATATCGACGCCGTGTTCGGGCCGGAACTCGACGGGCTCGACCGGGATGAGATCCGTCGCTGGTACAACGGTTACAGCTGGCTGGGCACGGAGCGGCTCTACAATCCCTTTGACGTGCTGCTGCTGCTGCGGACCCGCAAGTTCAAGCCCTATTGGTTTCGCACCGGTTCGCCGCGTTTCCTGTTCGAGACCCTCAAGGCCAAGGCCATCAATCCGATGGAACTGGAGAACCGGGTGGCTGACGAGTCGCTGATGTCAACATTCGAAATCGATGACATTGACGTGAAAGCTTTATTATTCCAGACGGGCTACCTCACCATCACAGACGAGCAGAGCGATGGGTTCGACACGCTCTACCGGCTCGACTATCCCAACCAGGAGGTGCGCGTCAGTCTGAACCGGGGCCTGCTGCAGTATCTGGGCAAGACGGTCGCGGAAGCGCGGGGCCAGGGACGCGATCTCTGCGCATTTCTGAAAGCCAATGACTTCGCCGGCTTTGCGGAGACCCTCAGGGCTTACCTCGCCAGCATTCCCTACCAGTGGCACGCCACGGGGGATCTGGCGCGCTATGAGGCCTGGTATGCCAGCCTGCTGCATATGTGTTTCCGGGCGATCGGCGTCGATGTCCGCGCTGAGGAGGCGTCCAGCCATGGGGGCGCCGACATGGCGGTCGAAACGGGCGGGCAGGTGTTCGTGCTGGAATTCAAGATGGCGGAGGCGGACGCGGACATTGAGACGAAGATGGCCGAGGCGTTCACCCAGATGCGGGATCGGGGCTATGCGAACCGATACCGGGATCGCCGGGAGCCCATCCATCTGATCGCGGTGGTCTGCGGGCGGGAGGTGCGCAACCTGCTGGAGGTGCGGGTGGAGCCGGCTGTGATGACGTGAGGAGGCCCCCATGGACTGACAGCCTCAACCCCCGTGGCAGCCGCTCTCCCGGCTGCCCCTGTTCATGACGATGATCGATGAGGCCGTGGCTGAGGCCCAGACGATGGGGTCTATCGGCATAAAGGTAGAGCCTATTGCACAATTATCGCGGTTCCGGCGTCCGTGGCCAGCCTCCGGCGTCCGCTGGGGTGCCTGAGTCGGGCGTGGCGGGCTTCCGGGGCGCCCCGGCGCGCCGGAGTGTGGCGGAATGTCGCGGATGTCGGCCCTTCGGGCGGCGTCGGCGGCGTCCGGCGCTGCCGCAGGCGGGGTGTCAGACGACGGGCCGCATCAGCCGGTGGACCGTCAGGCCGGGCACGCCGAAGAACAGGTGGCAGGCGACCCTCGCGCGCGCCCACACCCGGACTTGCCGGCCGCCGCAGGAGTCCCTGGGGGCGGAGTTCACCCTCCCGACGCTGGAGCGCTGCCGGTGGCGCGCGCGGTCGTGGCGGACGTGGCCCGCGCTGCGCCGCGCCCGCCTGCGGCGCTCCTTCGATCCCCTGCCGCCGTCGACGGTCTCCCGGAGCCGGGTGCGCCCGTCCCCGGTCAATGTGACCTTGTGGATCTTTCTGCCCTGTGCTGTCATGACTCCCTGCCTCCTGCCGTTCCCGTCCCGGGGAGCGCGGGCCCGCACGCGCGGTCACGGCCACCCGGACAGGTGCTGTCGGTCGGGGCCAGCAATAGACGAGACAGTTGGAAACATCAATTCAATGATTGTGGGATACTAGCCCCATGCAATGTAGCCGAGAACGACACTGTGGAACGGGGGTTGTCATATTGTGTGGTATGTCTGACGAAAGATGTAGTTAAGACACGCTCCAACCACGGTTCGGAAAAAATGGCAGAGACACAGATCGAATGAACGGATGCGACCTGGAACCCAGTTGCTGGATGTACGATCCAATCGGCAGGGTGCACACACTGCTACGCAATGCAGATGGAGAAGTATGAAAGACTGACCCGTCGCAGTGGTGATCGAACCGTTTGGACGGGCATCGTCAGGCTCGATAAGAAGTCCCTCGATGTTCCGCTGCGATGAATAAAACCACGAAAAATCTTCGTCAACTCAATGAGCGGCTTGTTTCACGACCAAGTACCGAAAAGCTTTGTCGAGAAGGTCTGGGACGTGATGTCCAGAACGCCTCAGCATCACTATCAAATTCTGACAAAGCGGCCTGATCGCATGGCGGGCATCGTTGGTTGCGGGGGCAGGATTTGAACCTGCGACCTTCAGGTTATGAGCCTGACGAGCTACCGGACTGCTCCACCCCGCGCCGGTTGTTCCAATACCCGGTCATGCAGACCGGAGCCAAATCATACAGGAGATACGGAAGATCTTTCCAGGCTTGGCGATGACCTACTCTCCCACGCCTTAAGACGCAGTACCATCGGCGCTACGGTGCTTAACGGCCGAGTTCGGGATGGGATCGGGTGTTTCACTCGCGCTATGATCACCAAACCAGGAAAAATCTCCGGAAACATCACACGCTCCACCCAGCGGAACCGGAAGGGAACGTGTCCAAGTCAAGCAATACGCTCAGGATCCCAGGAAGCCGGGCTTCCACTGGATCAAATCAAGCCTGTCGGGCGATTAGTACCGGTCAGCTGAACGCATTGCTGCGCTTGCACCTCCGGCCTATCGACGTCGTAGTCTGCGACGGCCCTCAAGGGATACCTTGTTTCGAGGGGGGCTTCCCGCTTAGATGCCTTCAGCGGTTATCCTGTCCGATCATAGCTACCCTGCGATGCGGCTGGCGCCACAACAGGTCCACCAGTGGATCGTTCACCCCGGTCCTCTCGTACTAGGGGCAACTCCTCTCAAGTATCCTACACCCACGGCAGATAGGGACCGAACTGTCTCACGACGTTCTAAACCCAGCTCACGTACCTCTTTAAACGGCGAACAGCCGTACCCTTGGGACCTGCTCCAGCCCCAGGATGAGATGAGCCGACATCGAGGTGCCAAACGGTGCCGTCGATATGGACTCTTGGGCACCATCAGCCTGTTATCCCCGGCGTACCTTTTATCCGTTGAGCGATGGCCCTTCCACGCGGAACCACCGGATCACTATGGCCGTCTTTCGACTCTGCTCGACCTGTCAGTCTCGCAGTCAGGCTGGCTTCTGCCATTGCACTCAACGAGCGATTTCCGACCGCTCTGAGCCAACCTTCGCACGCCTCCGTTACTCTTTGGGAGGCGACCGCCCCAGTCAAACTACCCGCCACACAGGGTCCCGGATCCGGATAACGGACCGCGGTTAGACATCAAGCAGGCAAAGGGTGGTATCTCAAGGGCGGCTCCACGGGGACTTGCGTCTCCGCTTCGAAGCCTACCACCTATCCTGCACATCACATGCCTGATGCCAGTGTGAAGCTGTAGTAAAGGTGCACGGGGTCTTTCCGTCTAACCGCGGGAAGCCTGCATCTTGACAGGCAATTCAATTTCGCTGAGTCGATGCTGGAGACAGCGGGGAAGTCGTTACGCCATTCGTGCAGGTCGGAACTTACCCGACAAGGAATTTCGCTACCTTAGGACCGTTATAGTTACGGCCGCCGTTTACTTGGGCTTCAATTCGGAGCTTGCACCCCTCCTTTTAACCTTCAAGCACCGGGCAGGCGTCAGACCCTATACGTCGTCTTGCGACTTCGCAGAGCCCTGTGTTTTTAGTAAACAGTCGCCACCCCCTGGTTTGTGCCCCCGGCTCCAAGTTGCCTCGGAACCGGGCCTCCTTCTCGCGAACTTACGGAGGCATTTTGCCGAGTTCCTTCAACATCGTTCTCTCAAGCGCCTTGGTATTCTCTACCAGTCCACCTGTGTCGGTTTAGGGTACGGTCTGATGGAGGGCTATTTCCTGGAACCTCTGAGCGGCCACCCCAATCCAGTAAGGGGAAACCACCTTCGAGATCCGTCACATCCTCCTGGCCCAGGAATATTGACCTGGTTCCCATCGACTACGCCTTTCGGCCTCGCCTTAGGGGCCGGCTCACCCTGCTCAGATTAGCTTTAAGCAGGAACCCTTGGACTTCCGGCGACAGGGTCTCTCACCCTGTTTATCGCTACTCATGTCATCATTCTCACTAGTGATCTCTCCACCGGTTGGCTCACGCCCCGGCTTCACAGAAAGCGGAATGGATCCGCATCACACTACGCTCCGCTACCAGTGCCTACGCACTCCTAAGCTTCGGCTCGTGGCTTGAGCCCCGTTACATCTTCGCCGCAGGACATCTTGTTTAGACCAGTGAGCTGTTACGCTATCTTTAAAGGATGGCTGCTTCTAAGCCAACCTCCTGGCTGTCTTGGACGTCCCACCTGCTTTCCCACTTAGCCACGAATTGGGGGCCTTAGCTGTAGGTCAGGGTTGTTTCCCTCTCCACCACGGGCGTTAGCACCCGCAGTGTGTCTGCCATGATTGCGCTCCCGGGTATTCGGAGTTTGGTTAGGATCAGTAAGCCTGTGGGGCCCCGTTACCCATCCAGTGCTCTACCCCCCGGGGCGAGACATGACGCTCTACCTAAATAGATTTCGCGGAGAACCAGCTATCTCCGAGTTTGATTGGCCTTTCACCCCTAGGCACAGCTCATCCCGACCTTTTTCAACAGATGTGGGTTCGGTCCTCCAGTACGTGTTACCGTACCTTCAACCTGGCCATGCCTAGATCACTCGGTTTCGGGTCTGATCCCCCAAACTCAACGCCCTGTTCAGACTCGCTTTCGCTGCGCCTACACCTAACGGCTTAAGCTTGCTTGGGAGACCAAGTCGATGACCCATTATACAAAAGGTACGCCGTCAGGGCTCATGGCCCCTCCGACTGCTTGTAGGCGTCCGGTTTCAGAGACTGTTTCACTCCCCTCGTCGGGGTGCTTTTCACCTTTCCCTCACGGTACTGGTTCGCTATCGGTCAGTAAGGAGTACTTAGCCTTCGAAGGTGGTCCTCCGATCTTCAGACAGGATTTCACGTGTCCCGCCCTACTTGATACGTCCATTTGAGCTTCCCATACGGGACTGTCACCCTCTACGGTCAGCCTTTCCAGACTGTTCCGGTCACTCTCATGGCTCGGCTGGTCCCCGTTCGCTCGCCACTACTAGGGGAGTAGCTGTTGCTGTCCTTTCCTCCGGGTACTTAGATGTTTCAGTTCCCCGGGTTTGCCTTTAAGAC
>CBDCSE010000002.1:1575000-2906775 GCA_965221405.1 Paracoccaceae bacterium
CCTGGATCCCATCGGGCCAAACCTGCGGAGCCGATATGCAGGGACGATCTATCACATAGACCAGACCGCCCTCATATCCCTTCAGATACCAGCGATGTCAAAGAGCCGTGGAAACACGCATGACCGAAAGCGCAGCAATCCGTGCTGGCGCACCCGATCCCATGAATTTCCACAATCCCATGCACCACGCGGCCGATCCGGCCCACCTAGCGCACCAGCCAACGCCACTGGCGTTGCCGGTAACGCACTTTCTATGTCGCCGCGCAGCCGCCGACAAGTGGTTTTTTCGCTAATGCCAATTTTTTTTCAGACGCTTGATATACACCGAGATATGGGGGTCAAGCTCCCTAAGCCAACAACAAATACCGGGACTCCGGCGACCGCGCCGCACGGCTCCGTCACACCCGCCCGGGTTTCAGGTAGCCAGCTTGCGCCGCCGACGCACCAGACGCGTCGCGAGGAGAATCAGTATGACGCCCAGATAGATCATCGGCTCCAACTGCCAGCCTTTGACCACCATGAGAAAATGCACGCCACCAAGGAGCACGGCACCGTAGACCAGACGATGCAGCCTACGCCACCGAAGCGGGCCGAGCCTGCGAACCGAAAGGTTGTTTGAAGTCACCGCCAGAGGAATGAGCGTAACGAACCCCACCATGCCAATGGTGATGTAGGGACGCTTCAGGATATCGGCCCAGATCTGGCCCAGAATCTGGACATCAAGGATCAACCAGACACAGAGATGAAGAAACACGTATGAAAAGGCTATCACCCCGATCGCCCGCCGGAACCGAATAAGGTTCAGACCGGTGAATTCCCGCAGCGGCGTCACCGCCAGACCGACGACCAGCAACTGCAGGGCGAACTCACCGCAAAGGTGCTCAAGGACCTTGATAGGTTCCGGGCCCAACCCGCCAATCACCCCTTGATAGAACCACCAAACTGCCGGGAATGGAGCCACCAGATAGAGCAGGCCGGGCGGGAACCGCCTCACGGCACCGTTTATCTTCTGCGCAATGGACGCACCGTCGGCCAAGTATCCCTCCCCATAGCATCAAGGCCCCGCCCGAAAGCGAAGCGGGCGCTCCCCGGAACCGGTGCGGGGTCCGCGCGAAGTCTTGGCGGCGAACACCTGAAGACGCCGCTCAAGATCAATAGAACTCCGCAAGATCCATACCGGCGTAAAGGCTCGCCACCTCTTCCCCATAACCGTTGAACATCCGCGTTGGAATCCGGCGCGCGAACAGACCGCCGCCGATCTTCCGCTCGGTGGCCTGGCTCCAGCGCGGATGGCTCACGTCGGGATTCACGTTTGAGTAAAATCCGTATTCACGTCCGTTCGCCATGTTCCAGCTAGTCGGAGGCTGTTCTTCCGTGAGGGTGATCCGCACGATCGACTTGATTGACTTGAATCCGTACTTCCATGGCACAACCAGCCGGATCGGCGCGCCGTTCTGCTTGGGCATCGGCTCATCATACAGCCCCGTCGCCAGAATGGTCAGCGGATGCATCGCTTCATCCAGCCTCAGGCCCTCGCGATATGGCCAGTCCAGTACACCGTAGCGCTGCCCCACCATCTCTTCCGGACGCACGAGCGTCTCGAAAGCGACATAACGGGCGGAAGGCTGGACCCCAACACGCTCCAAAAGATCCGCCAGCTCAAAACCAACCCAGGGAACCACCATTGACCACGCCTCTACGCAGCGGAACCGGTAGATCCGCTCCTCCAGTTCCGCCGGCCCTACTATGTCTTCGAAGGAATAGTCGCCCGGCCTGTCCACAAGACCGTCGATCTTGACCGTCCAAGGTTCCGTCGTGAGATTTTCCGCGTGACGGGCGGGATCGCCTTTTCCAGTCCCGAACTCATAGAAGTTGTTGTAGCTCGTGATGTCCTCAAACGAATTGGGCTCCTCGTCCGTCGAGTAGCGACTCGGCACGGCACCAAGCTCCGCGAACGAGGGCGCCGCGAGAGATCCGAGTCCCGCGGCACCAACGCCAGCCATCAGCTGCCTTCGGCTCAGGTACACTTCCCGAGGCGTTACGTCGGACCAGTTCAGATCGTTTCTCCAGCGTCCGGCCATGAATTCCTCCACCATTGCGCTTTGAAGGGTTATAGCGATGACGGCCGGATTAACCTATTCAACAAGCATTCACATTCGCGTCGGAAAACATTTCAGGATTTGTGTCCACTCAGTGCAGAACGGTATTTTCCGGCGCAAACCTGTCGGAGGAAGCAACCCGCTCGCCGATAAGAAGCCCGTCCACTCCAGCCCTTACATTCACCGTCTGACCATCCCGCAGGTCACCCGACAGCAGCATCTCGGCAAGATGGTTCTGAATCGCGCGCTGGATGATGCGCTTCAGAGGCCTTGCCCCGAAAACCGGGTCATAGCCCTCGTCGGCGAGCCATTTCCTGGCACCCGCGTCCAGTTCCAGCCCTATGTTACGTTGCACGAGCCTTCGACGAAGAAGCTCAAGCTGTATCTCGACGATTCCGTCCATGTCGTCCCGCGACAGCCTCTCGAAGATGACCGTTTCGTCCAGCCGGTTGAGGAATTCGGGCCGGAAATGCGCCTTAACCGCATCCATCACCTCCCGGCGGGCCTGAACGGAGCTGGCTCCATCCGGCAACTGACTCAAGGTCTGGCTACCCAGGTTTGACGTGAGCACGATAAGGGTCTGCCGGAAGTCCACGTTGTGACCCTGACCGTCCGTGAGCACTCCATCATCCAGGACCTGAAGCAGCACGTTGAACACGTCGGAATGCGCTTTCTCGACCTCATCGAACAAAACGACCTGGTAAGGCCGGCGCCGGACGGCTTCCGTCAGAACACCGCCCTCCTCGTAGCCAACATATCCCGGCGGCGCACCGATCAGCCGCGCCACAGAATGGCGTTCCATGAATTCCGACATATCTATCCGCACCATCGCCCTGTCGTCATCGAACAGGAATTCCGCAAGCGCCTTTGTCAGCTCCGTCTTGCCGACCCCCGTAGGGCCGAGGAACAGGAATGATCCAAGCGGACGGCTTTCATCCTGCAGACCGGCCCGGGCGCGTCGAACGGCATTAGACACCGCGGTCACAGCCTCTCGCTGCCCGATCACGCGCTTGCCAAGCTCGCTCTCCATATGAAGCAGCTTGTCGCGTTCCCCCTCAAGCATCTTCGCAGTCGGTATTCCGGTCCATCTCTCGACCACCTGGGCGATCTGTTCCGGCCGAACCGCCTCCTCGACCATCAAGCCGTCGTCCGCATCCTCGGCATCTGCAAGCTGTTTCACCAACTGTGGGATGATACCGTAACTTAGCTCGCCAGCCCGCGCGAGATCGCCAGCCCGCTTCGCGGCTTCCAGTTCCGCGCGTGCGCGGTCGAGACGTTCTTTGATCTCGCGGGCTGATTCGAGCCTGTCCCGTTCGGCCTGCCACTGCGCGGTCAGTTCGGCCGATCGCTGCTGCATCTCGGAAACTTCCCGTTCCAGCCTTTCCAACCGCTCACCGGAAGCCGCGTCATCCTCCTTCTTCAATGCTTCCGCCTCGATCTGCTTCTGCAGGATTTCGCGGTCCAGCGCGTCAAGCTCCTCTGGCTTGGAATCCACCTCCATCCTCAGGCGGCTCGCGGCTTCGTCCACCAGATCAATGGCTTTGTCCGGTAGGTACCTGTCCGTGATATAGCGGTTGCCTAGAGTCGCCGCCGACACCAATGCCGCATCCGAAATCCGCACACCGTGGTGCAGCTCGTATTTTTCCTTTATCCCGCGCAGGATGGAGACCGTGTCCTCGACGGTCGGCTCATCCACCAGCAGAGGCTGGAAGCGGCGGGCCAGCGCGGCATCCTTCTCCACATATTTACGGTATTCATCAAGCGTGGTCGCCCCGACGCAATGCAGTTCACCCCGCGCGAGCGCCGGTTTGATCAGGTTGGCGGCGTCCATCGCCCCGTCGGACTTTCCGGCTCCGACAAGCGTGTGCATCTCATCGATGAACAGTATGATCTCACCCGCAGCAGCCTCGATTTCCCTGAGAACCGCCTTCAACCGCTCCTCGAATTCACCACGGTATTTCGCGCCGGCGATCAACGCACCCATATCGAGTGCCATGAGCTTCTTTTTTCTAAGGCTCTCAGGGACGTCGCCGTTCACGATCCGAATCGCGAGGCCTTCTGCTATCGCCGTCTTTCCCACTCCCGGATCACCGATCAAAACCGGGTTGTTCTTGGTCCGGCGGCTCAGAACCTGCATCGCGCGGCGGATTTCCTCGTCTCGCCCGATAATGGGATCGATCTTTCCGTTAACGGCGGCCTCGGTCAGGTCACGCGCGAATTTATTCAGTGCATCGTAGCTTTCCTCCGCCGATACGGTATCCGCCGTCCGTCCCTTTCGGATATCGTTGATCGCCGAGTTAAGCGCCATAGCGGTGACCGCACCGGCTTCGAGAGCCTCTCTGGCCTTCGACTTGACGACCGCCAGAGCAGTGAGAATCCTTTCGGCTGGAACGAATTCATCACCGGCTTTGGCGGACAGTTTCTCCGCCTCGTCAATCACCTTCGCGAATTGTCTATCCAGAAGTATCTGACCCGTGGCTCCACTTACTTTCGGAAGCTTCGATACGGCGAGATCCACTGCCTCGACGACCCGTTCGGGCACCCCCCCCGCCCGCTTAACCAGGTTCGCGGCAAATCCCTCCCTGTCATCCATAAGGGCTTTCAGCAGGTGCTCGGGAACGAGGCTCTGGTTGTCCTCCCGCTCAGCTATGGTCTGGGCGGTCTGCAGATATCCGCGCGACCGTTCTGTGAGTTTCTCCGGGTTCATCGGTCTCTCCTTGCTCCAAGCACCGCATTGGAGGCACCCGCTATCGGCGTGCCCGCGTCGGCCTTGAAACTCATTTGGAAATCGTTCAGAGGGAGTTCAACCCATCCGGCGCAAATAGCCGCATTCTTGAATGTGTTTCCGTAATGGCGGGAGCCCTCGTCGGAGACGGGATCGCGCCGCGCCGACAGCGCATTGGGAAACGCGCACTTCGCAACGTATACCACCCGCAAGGATCCCGAATTGAGTGTTGCCGATGAACGATTGATCGTCGCCCTGGATCTTCCGGAAATTTCCGGGGCGCGTGAACTGGCCACCTGTCTGGGTGACTCCGTTTCCTTTTACAAGATCGGGCTGGGATTACTGACCGGCGGTTGTCTGGCTCTCGCCGAGGAACTTAAGAGCACACACGGGAAACGGGTCTTCCTGGATCTAAAGCTTTTCGACATCGCCGCTACGATCGAGGCTACGGTGCGGGCGCTCACGCACGTTGGTGCGGATTTCCTGACCGTTCATGGCGACCCACACGTCGTCCGCGCCGCACGGGAGGGAAGTGGTGGCTCAGAACTGAAGATTATCGGGGTGACGGTATTGACTTCGCTTGACCGTAGTGACCTAGACGCTTCGATGATCGTAAATGGATCAGCTTCCGGAATCGTTGTCGAGCGGGCCGCTCGGGCTTATGAGGCCGGCGCCGACGGGGTGATCTGCTCCCCACTTGAAGCGGCTGCGGTCCGCGCCCTTCCCGAATCCCGCGATCGGCTGATCGTAACCCCCGGCGTACGTCCCTCAGGCTCCGATCCCGGCGACCAAAAGCGAACCGCAACCCCGGCGGGCGCCATCTCGGCGGGCGCGGACCACATCGTGGTCGGACGCCCGATCTGGAAATCCGCTGATCCCAAAACGGCAGTCGCCGCGATTCTCGCCGAACTGGCCGACGCTTAGGGACTGGACCACCTACAATTCGTCAGGGCCTAACGTTCTGGCCGAGAGACCGGACCCGAGTGCATCAATCGGATCAGCCATCCTTTGACAGAAGGCTCTCGACTTCATCGCGCAGGGGCATCGAAGGAGCCGTTCCGGGCCGCGTCACCGAAATGGCCGCGGCGGCACATCCGAATCGAACCGATTCGATTGGGTCCAGACCTCTCGCGAGCGCTGAGGCAAGGCCACCGTTGAACGCATCACCCGCCCCCGTCGTTTCCAGAACCGGCCCCGCGCTGAATGCCGGAACATGTACCGACCGGGTGGCGCCATGATAGAGGGCACCGCTCGCGCCCAGTGTTATGATGGCGGTACCCGCTCCGAGAGCAAGCATTACCTCGGCGGCCTCGCGCGCTTCTTCAACGTTGGTTACAGATATGCCGGTAATGCCCGCGGCCTCGGTTTCGTTCGGAGTCACATAATCGCAGAGCGCAAGCATTCCATCGGCGAGGTCGACTGCTGGCGCGGGATTCAGGATTGTTGTCGCACCACCCCGCCTCGCGATCTCCAGAGCGCACACGGTGGCGTCGACCGGCTGTTCGAGCTGGGTCATGAACACCGCGGCGTCACTGATGAGGCCCGCCCGACCTTCGATGTACTCGGATGATATGGTTCTCGCGACTCCGGGACAGACGATGATCGCGTTCTCGCCGCTGTCTTCATCGACATAGATGCAAGCGGCACCGGTATAACCATCCTCATGCTGCGTGACATGCGGAACGACTCCGGCACGCTCCCAGGTTTCAAGCGCGATGGCCGCGAAAGGGTCCGATCCCAGCTTTGTGATGAAACACACATCGCCACCCGCCCTGGCGCAGGCGACGGCTTGGTTGGATCCCTTGCCCCCGGGGCCAAGCGCGAAGGACCTACCGAGAATGGTTTCACCCATCTCCGGGAATCGGTCGGCACGGTAAGCCGTATCTGCGACAAAAACCCCTAGGATAACTATTTCTCCGCTCATTTCATTTCTCCGGCGGAATGACGCCTTTGCGAAGCATGAAACACCCGTAAAACCTTCGCTCACCGGACTGGATAACAGCATAGGACCTTTTGGCGAGTTCGTAGAAGGCGAACCGTTCGATGCCGACCATTGGACGATGGACTCCCTCCGCCACGTCAATGACCGCCTGGACCTCGGCCTGAACCGGCTGCACTGTGTCGGGATCGTCCACGATCTCCATTCGCCCCGCGAAATCGTCAACAAATGTATCGAGCGGCAAGACGGAAAGCACCGCCTCAACCACTTCCCCGGCGGTCAGGTTCTCCATACGCAGCAACTCCCCCAGCGGGGTCTCCCGAGCGAGTGATCCCGCTGGAAAATTCGTGTCGGCGACGATCAGCATGTCGCCATGACCCATATCACGCAACGCATAGAGCACATCCGCGTTCAGCCTTGGATCAATTCCCTTCAACATTCCTATCCTCCCTGGATTTCCTCATTGAACAGGCTTTCGACCGCTTCCGCCATGGCCCTACCAACAGCCGCCTGACCTTCAGCGTCCAGATGTATGCCATCAAGTGGATCGATTTCCGCCACACATCCCAGATCAATGAACCCCGCATTCTGCCGCTGCGCCACCTCCGCCAGAAGCCGAGGCAGGGCACGCGATTTTTTGGCACCGCCTTCAAAGATATCACCAAGAAACCCGACTTCCTCAATCGGCACTGGGGCCGAAAGAAGTACCCTCGGCGGCTTGAAATCCGAACCTGCGTCAGATGCCACGATCGCACGTACCAAACGCTCAATACCCAGGGCGATATCACTTACAGGCAATGAAAACCGCGCCTTAAGGTCGTTTGTTCCAAGTGCGACGATTACCAGATCAATCGGTCTGTGTGTCTCAAGCAGTGCGGGCAGTATCCTGAGACCGTTCTTATGCGCACCGTCCACCGGATCGTCGAAGACGGCGTTGCGCCCTGGCTGGCCTTCGGCGATCACGTCCCAGCGCGAACCAAGCTGTCTGGCCATAACGTTGGGCCAGCGGGCCGCCGGGTCGAAACGCCTCAAGTCGGTCAGGTCAGCCATCGCCGCGGTGCCGTGGGTGTTGCTATCGCCAAAGCAGAGGACCGTTCGCATCTCACTCACTCCTTAGCGTCATGGAGCATATGTCCCGGGGCGGCAGTTGGCCCGGATCCTCCGGTACCCGCTCCACCGGCAAGAGACAACGGATAATACCCCGCGACAATCGGTCGAGAGCCCGCGGAACCGCCACCCATTTGCGTCAAACACGTTCGCCCGGAAGCGGGGCCGTGTGCCCGGAAGGCCGCCCCTTCCGCACGGGTCGGTCTCGGCCCTCCAGGACCTCGTCAGCGCCGGAAAATCCGTCTCGCAGGCCGCGAAACATCTCCGCATAGGCAAATCAACGGCCTATAAAGCGCTCGGAAACGCCACGCGGTAGCCAGCGTTCATGTTTCGTGCTTCCCTGGCGTGGTTCCGCGAAGAAACCTTCCGATGGGCCGGGTACAAATCGGGATTTTCAGAACTTTTAGGGAAAACCGCTTGGGGACACGTCTGAAAGGGCGTTCAGCCAATCCTCCCTGGGAATCCACAGCCTTTCCTTGATGGACAGACCGGCAAGCGGGATGTTCGACACAACATGGGGATTGGAAAAATCCTGCACCGCATCTTCCGTGTCCCGCAAAATCCCCGCGATTTGGCCCAATTCCATTTCTTGGGCGGGAACGGGATACGCTTTCCATTCGTCACCCGCCTTCATCGCGGCCCCGACGTGCCAGCCCAGGTCGACTATACTTCCGGCGTTCGCCCCTTCCAGAATGTCGAAGGCGTCATCCCACGAATAGGCGTAGAGCGGAATGCCGTCCTCTAGGCGTTCCGGCGCCAGCAGCGCCAGAAACGACCACGTCACCTGATCCCCAAGCGTGACGGGGTCTGGGTTAACCGAGGGCAAGGCGACGGAACCCGGCTGGTCGGCGTTCTCCGTCCCGGACCCATCGGACTGCCCGAAAGCTTCCGGGGAGGCGGCCAGCAGCAGGAACGCCGCCGCTAAACACCGCGGAGCGGGCGCGGCCCGGCTGAACGCCGCGATGGCCGAGGTCGCTACCATTCGGAGATCATGGTCCAGGCCACGAGCCAAATGTCAGTCGTATGACATTGACGGTCAGGGCGGGAAGGAACAGTCCCGCGAGGAACAGGCGCACCGGTCCGGACCTGGTCGGCAGGGCCGCGACGAGCGTCGCGAAAAACGCCGACACGATCACCCAGAAAACCACGTTCACCCACACGCCGGATCCGATATCCTGGAATAAGGGCACCTCCAGTCCGTATTGCGGTTGGGGGCCGGCCAGCAATCTTTCAAGGAAAAACACTAAAAACAGCGCGAGGGATCCCGAGAGCGCGATCGGGAATCGTATCTTCCACGGCAAGGGACGTTGCGTCTTCCGCAGCTGAAGGTCAAAGACCTCCCAAAGGAATTCGCCGAAAGTGCGTTTCTGATACTGGTCGGGTTCGGCCATCATGACCGGTCCCATAGCATCCGTTCCGGCGACGGTCAACTTTTCTGGGCTGCGGGCCCGAGCGGCCCCGGGCCTCCACGACTACCGCTCCCGCGCTTCCAGGAACCGGTCAATTAACACGCTGGCCCCGTCTTTCGACAGGTCGGCGATGGCGTCATCGTCATTCAGGTCGAGATTCAGGGCGAGTTCGGCTTTCGTCGCACAGGTCAATCAGGAATGACTCCTGCCGTTGTGTGATCCCGTCTTCGGCGCCTGTCGGCCCGGGCTTGGGCAGGAAGGGGAAAACTGCCCCCAGAACCAGACCCGCAAAGACGCACAGACCGTTCCCCGTCAGATCCGATCAGTAGGCGGTTCGTGCGACGCGCGCAACCGATTTGGCCTGATCCGGCGCGGCCTACAGGGTGGGATGGCCTACCGGAAACAGGATCGCGGTGATGGGCGGCGCGATGTAGAGCGCCTTCGCGATCCGGACCGCCTCCAGTTCCCTCATCGGCGGGTTCCTTCGTCGGGGCCGTGGAACGCCCCGTTGCCGATCTACCGATAGACGGTTAGGTAGACGGGCACAACCCGCTTGGCCTGATCCGGTTGGGCACGGTCATCCGCTGCCCGTTTGTGCGGTGCCATTCGTTCGCCCGACCCACTCCTTCAGCAAGCCGATGGCCTGTCTCAGCTCATTCCCTTCTTGATCCATCTCGTTCGAATTGGTGCCGGAATGCGCAATAATGTTGCGGACCACGTACGGAAGGAGGACAAGCCGTCCGCGCCCACGATACTTATAGAACTTCATGTGCCGCGGATCCCCGTTCAGGAGCCTCTCCATCTTTGTGCGTGTCTTGTCCCCGTGGGTTCCATATTTCTGCTCAAACCGCCCATATACCCGCTGAACTGAACTGGACCGTACTCGGGCCCGATTCGCCCCGCCGCATGGCCGGATCCGCTGTCCGGCCATGCGGTGTCCGTCATGGGTGACCACCCGGAAACCGCCGGTGACGGATTCCGCGATGGCCTCCCGTTCACGGGGAAGGGCCCCGTCGGGGAACCTCAGGACCGCCCCGGTGAACCGGCGCGGGTCCGCGTGGAGCCGGTCACGCCTCACGTGGCGGTGCGTGACCCCCCACAGGCGCCCGGTGGGGCCGGGTGCGGCGCGTGGGGCGGCGGGAGGCGCGGCCGGACGCGGCATCCCGGCCGCTCCAGGAAGGGCACGGGCGCCCTCGCGTGACGGTGGCGGGCGCTGTCCGGCAGGACGTGGACCGCCCCGCCGCCGGGACGGGCGCGCTCCGGTTCCCGGGAAGCCGCGGAGCCGTGGCGGCGCCGGTCCGCCCGCCCCCGCCCGTCGCGGGCTCCACCGTCCCCGGATCCGGCGCCCCGTGCGGGTCCGGCCGCCGCCGTCCCGTGGTGGACCTGACCGCGGGCCCGTCCCCGCGGAGGACCCGGCCGTGGGCCGGACGGCCCTGCCATCCGGGGTGCGCCGCGTCGGGGAGGACGGTCGCCCCGTCGGGCGGCGCGTCCCGCACCGTCCGCCCGCACTTCCGCATGAAGGCCTCCCGCGCCGCCCTGTCGGCCTGCCCGGGCAGCGGTTCCGGCCTGACGTGACCGGAACCCGGCCGGTGCGTCGGCCCCATGGCGCCGCCGCGGGCGTACCCCTGGCCGAAGCCCGGCGGGATGATGTCCCGGACCCCGCTGGCGCCGCGCGGCGGGCTGGGCCGGCGGCGTGGCCACGGGCCCGCGCCGGCTTTCCCTCCCGCTCCGGATACGCCGCCGGGTCCACCGATGCCAGGCCAGTCCCGCGGAACCCGCGCGGCCGGCCGCGCACCGTGTCGGGACCGGGATGGAGGAACCCGCGGACCTGGCGGACGCTCCTGCCGTCACCGGGCGCGACGAGCGCGTCCGCGCGCCGCACCTCGGCGCCCCGGCCTTGCGTCCGCGCATGACCGCCAGCAGCGCCCCGCGCTGCTCCGGTGTCAGGATGCTTCCGTACATGCCATCGCCTGTATTCTGTTCTGACCGCTCTTTTCCGGGGCATATGGACCGTTCCGCGAATCATGCCAGACCTTAAGGGCGAATTTATGATTCCGAGTCACTGCTGTCTCGTTAAATCTGTCATGATTCATCATAAACATATGATAGTAAATGATAAAAGTCGGATTCTGGGTGTCACCGATTTGAGCGTCCCGTCTGTGCCATTCAGGCTCCCGGGCATTCTGTCTGGAGAGTCTCATCATGCACACCGGAAAATTCGTTTTCGCGCAGGTCATGGATCACTTGCCGATGTACGCGCTTCGCCGGTCCATCGACCGCCATGACGGGCATCGCTCCGTAAAGGGTTTCCGTTGCCGGGACCGGTTCCGAAGCATGGCTTTCGCGCGATTGACGTCACGCGAAAGTTTGCGGGACATCGAGACCTGTCCCGGCGCTCAGGGCCGGAAACCCTTTCACATGGGATTTCGAAGTCCCGTCATTCCGTGACTGGCGCATCCATGCCGATTTTGCCCGGTCCCTGATTCGGACAGCCCGTCGGCCCTGCGCCTGACCCGACCGCAGCCGATCCCTGTCTCTCCGTCTTTCCATGGGCGCATTTCCGGCGCGCGAAAGCGGCGGTGAGGATGCGCACGCTCCTCGACCTGCGCGGGAATATCCCCACGTTCATCGATATCCCGGCCGGAAGGCCGCATGACGTGAACGTCCTGGACAGGCTGCTGCCCGAGGCCGGGGCCTTTTACATTATGGATCGTGCCTGTCCCGACTTCGAGCGCCTTCATCACATCCATCCTCATGGAGGGTATTTCGCTCTCAGGGCCAGGAGGAATACACAACTCCGTCGTCTGTATTCACGCCCCGTTGACCGTGACGCAGGGGTCGTCTGTGACCGGGCTGCGAGGCCAGCCGGCAGGCGGAGTTCAATTGAGTATCCAGACAGGCTGAGGCGCATAAGGTATCACGACAGGGATCGTGGCAAGACATTCGTCTTCCTGACAGACAATCTTGTTTTGCCGCCCCTCACCTTTGCCGCCCCTCACCATTGCGGAACTGTATCGCGCGCGATGGCAGGTCGGGTTGTCCTTCAGGTGGATCAGGCAGCATCTCCGGATAAAATCGTTTCCGGGAACGTCCGCCAATGCCGTCAAAACGCAAATCTGGATCGCAGTCACCGTTCATGTGCCTGTGGCCATCATCAGGAAACGACCCGATTGTGAGCGGAGCCTCTACACAATCCTACAAATTCTGGACGTGACCCTATTTGAAAAAATTAAACTAAATCAATTACTTAATGAGCTCCAATGCGGATTCCAGCCTGACGCTCCCTCCAACCAGTTGAATCTATTTGATTTTTAACGAGACAGTAGTGATTCCGAGTATAATGCTATTGCCCCCCCTTGCTATGATGGCCGCACGCAAAGACCCGCCTGCCGCTTCCTGGGCAGGCGGGTCGCAACAGGAAGGAGCGTTCCATAAGACGACTGACACTGACCGCCGCCGCGCTGAACAACCAGCAGTTCACCTGCACCTACGTCTACAGCAAACATGATGGAGATGTGGCAGGCCTGAACGGAAAGGTCACGACCGCCTCCGACAGCTCAATTGTCACCAAGGACCTCGACTTCGATGTCCTGTGGTACAGGGCCAGTCCGACCAACGGCATCCAGCAGGTGGGCATCGGCGACGGCTCCCGGTGCGTGTACGGCATGCCGGACTACGACGAGCGCGTCTTCAACTGGAGCACGAAGAGCTGGGTGGGGCCGACGAAGCTGATTGTCGCCCTGCACATGGAAGACACCGTCTGGACTGACGGAACGATGAACGGCAGGAACTGCACCACCTACCGGGACGGCGGGCTCAAGCTGGTCGGGGGATACCTGCGCCTTCGGGTGTGGGGGCGGCTGGCGTCGGCCCACAAATCGATCAGCCTGAAGGGCGGCAACGTCGACGTCTCGGGGCTGTACTCCAGCCTGAACGCCTATCACGCCGGCGGCTACTTCGCGACGTTCGCGCCCGGAGAGGGCTGCGGCCCGGCCAAATGGCCGACGCAGCAGTTCAGGCAGGCCGGGTTCCCGCCATACGCAGAATGGTGCGAGGTCACGGTCAAGGTGCCATCGGATTTATCATGAGGCCGATGACATCCCGAAACGGAACCCACGAGGAGGCATGACACGAGCGCCGCTTCCATTTCGGCCACCTTGAAACGCGGTTTCGGGCCGCGCCCCATGGGGGTCGGTGCAGGAAGGGCAGGTTTCGGATCGGTTTTCCTGGTCATTCGGCGAGCATGCGGCTGCCGCGGGTCGGGTTAGCGGGCGGAGAAAAATAGCTCAAGTGAGCTAGGGCCTGTTGACACTCATGACGCGGCCACCACGCCGGCGACGAGGTGAATCCCCGCCGCGAAGCTCGCCGCGGTCTTGTCACAGCGCGTCGCGATCGCCCGGAACTCCTTGATTTTCGCAAAGAAATTCTCCACCAGGTGCCGCCAGCCGTACATCTCCCGGTCACGCGCCCGGGGTGCCGTCCGGTTCCGTTCCGGCGGGACCGCCGCCTTCCGGGGCGCCTGGACGACCGTTCCGTCCACGAACACCCGTTCAGGGCCGGAATCCCCGGACAGGGCGTTGAAAACGCGCTCAAATACCCCCGATAGCACCCGGCGCCGGAACCGCCCGGACACGCCGCGCCACCTGGCGGAGCGCTTGGGAAGGTCACGCCGCGGCGATCCCGTCCGGAACCGCACGGGCACCGCCTCCAGGAGGAGGCGGCTGTCCGCCGCCGTGCCGCCGGGGTCCGGTTTCCTGCCCGGAAGCATGTCCCCGGTCCGCGCCCACATGTCGTCCGTCAGTACCGTCCTGTCAGCATTCATGATGTCACCTGCATTTTCTGCCCACGCCGCCGTTCCGGCGGTCGCTGGGGCGGGAAACGGGACGGAACCGGGCGATTCGCAACCCGAGTGTCAACAGGCCCTAGTATCCCACCATCATTGTATTGATGTTTCCAACTGTCTCGTCCATTTCTGGCCCCGACCGACAACACCTGTCCGGGTGGCCGTGACCGCGCGTGCGGGCCCGCGCTCCCCGGGACGGGAACGGCAGGAGGCAGCGAGTCATGACAGCACAGGGCAGAAAGATCCACAAGGTCACATTGACCGGGGACGGGCGCACCCGGCTTCGGGAGACCGTCGACAGCGGCAGGGGCTCGAAGGAGCGGCGCAGGCGGGCGCACATCCTCCTGCTGGCGGACAGGGACCGCCCCGGCGGCGGGCGGCGGGACGCCGACATCGCCGACGTCCTGGGGGTGGGCACCGCAACGGGCGGGCGCGTCCGCAGGCAGTGCGTCCTGGAGGGTCTCGAGGCAGCGCTCGAGCGCAGGGTGCAGGTCAACCGCAAGGCGCGCCTCCTCGACGGGGCGGGCGAGGCGACACTGACGATGCTGGCCTGTTCGGCGCCGCCCGAGGGCCAGGCGCAGTGGACCCTGCAGCTTCTGGCCGACCGGCTGGTGGCGCTCGGGGTCGTGGAGACCGTCTCGACGGAGACCGTGCGGCGGACTCCAGAAAAAACGACCTCAAGCCCTGGACGGGCCAATGCCGGTGCATACCGCCGAAAGAGAGCGCCGACTTCGTCTGCGCGATGGAGGACGTGCTCAACACATACCAGCGTGACCTTGACGACGACGAGGTGCTCGTCTGCCTTGACGGGACATCGCGGCAGCAGACGAAGGAGACGCGCACACCCCTGCCCACGCAGCCTGGCCAGCCCGCCGCCTACGACTTCGAGTACGGGCGCAACGGAACGGCCAACCCCTTCATGCTGACGGCGCCCCTGGACGGCTGGCGGCATGTGAAGATCACCGACCGGAGAACCCGACAGGACTTCGCCCGGGTGCTCAGGGACCTCGCCGACGTTCATTTCCCGGACAGGACCATCGTTCTGGTCATGGACAGCCTCAACGTCCACAAACTGTCGACGCCCTGCGACACCTTCCCGCCGGCCGGGGCCCGGCGCCTGGCGGAGCGGTTCGAGGTCCATCACACGCCGAAACACGGCTCCTGGCTGAACATGGCGGAAATCGAGATCAATGTCCTCTCCCGGCAGTGCCTCAACCGCCGGATCCCCGACAGAGAGACGCTGGTCAGCGAGGTGGCGGCCTGGCAGAAGCGGCGCAACGCTGACGGGACGCCGGTCAACTGGCGGTTCAGGGCGAAGGATGCCCGGATCAAGCTTAGGTCGCTTTATCCATCAATACGATGATGTTTGTATACTAGTGTCCGCGCGAAAACCCCCGATTTTTGGCGGGATCGCAAAATCTTCCCCGAGAAATCCAGCAAAAATTCACCGGAATCAAGGCCGGATCCGGAATTTTCGAAGCCAGATATCACGAAATATTGCCAACTGTAGCGGAATTGATGCCACGCCGATGCATCCAGGCGCACCGGTGACGTTGGCCGACAGCAGGGTCAAGAAAATGGGGAAACCGCTGGGGACTACGCCGCTCTCGGCACGGTCTTTGAAGCCCCTCGGAGTATCAGGCCAAGGCGATGGATGTTCGCCGCGAGAATGGATAGGCCAACCATGCGGGCAAAGCCATCAGCCCCATACGAACGAATCCGATCCAACCCCCGATGCTCCAGATCATTGATGCAGGATTCAATGCCCGGATGCTGTTTGCGCATGTCGGCAAATGCCGGATCCTGCTCCCGGGCGCGTTCAGCTTTCGAGAGATACCCTTTCCCCGGCAACGCATTGACCGTCAAAAGGTCATCCAGCCGGCGTCGATTGCCGGGACT
The DNA here is from genome assembly GCA_965221405.1 of Paracoccaceae bacterium. Taxonomy (GTDB): domain Bacteria; phylum Pseudomonadota; class Alphaproteobacteria; order Rhodobacterales; family Rhodobacteraceae; genus JAPOUP01. Next base: position 1,591,022 of record CBDCSE010000002.1, read on the forward strand.
ATGGTAACCCCGGTCAAAGCTAACCGCAACGAGGTTCGGGAACCGTGCCTGTGTCTGTTCGATGGGCGGAACCGCATAATGAGCATCACTGCCGTCCCACATGATCGTATGGTTCAGGACAAACCCCCGATGGTCTTCAATCACGCTCACCGGCACCCCGAGTTCAACCGGGACACCGGCTTTGCCCTTCGTGATCCAACGGGTATGCTCTTCAAAAACCGAATGGACCTTTTCCGCGTTGGGAATGCTCTGGCCCTGTAATAAACGCCGATCAACCTGATCGATCTGTCGCTCCGCGTGCCAGATAAAGCGCGAAACACGCCCCCGGGTGTTCGCATCAGGCGGCCCGTGAACCTGATGGGTCTCTCGCAGCCGCGCCACCAAACCGCGGCAGCATCGCAGGTAGGCAATGACATCCCCTCGTTGCGCTTTCCGGGTCTGTCGGACGTTTTGAGACAGTTTATACGTTTTCTGTCGCCAATGCCGCCAATTGCGCCAGCCTGCAAGCCGGTATTTCCGGTAATCGTGCCCAACCGTCCGCAACAGGACCCGCATACTATCCCACAGCAGGCCAGTGTCGGTGGGGTAGTGTACATCGGTTTCAACCACAAACGAATCGACCCGAGCCCCGAATTTCTGGTCCGTCGACCGCCCCGGCAGGCCATGCCCGCACCTCACAACCAATAGACTGATTTCCGCCAACGGTTCCGGGGTGAGTAAGTTGACATTGTCAATGATGGTTCGGAGTGTGTGCTCCTGTTCCGGTTCAAACAAATCCGCATGTCCCAGAAACTGTCGCACCGTCTTATGGTTGTTGGCCATATCGTGGGTGCGGTCAAAGTCGACTTTGAGAACCTGTTTCAGCATGCCCAGCACAAAGATTTGCCAAAGATCCATTCCCGGACGCCCAACGGACCGGTCGGCATTCTGGAACAGCTTCGCATCCAGCAATGCGAACAACTCGTCACAAAAACCGTCCATGGAACACAAGGCCTGAAGCCCGATGAGGAATCCGGGCAGGTCATCGCGACACCGGGTATCAATGACGGTCTTGTCGATCGGCACCTGTCCAAATTTTAACTGTAGAGAGCGCACTTTTCGCATCCTGTTGCCTCGAAGATTCGTGTAAATGTGGTGCTTTTTGGGAAATACCGCCAATATCGAGCGTATTTTACCACATCTTCGCCAGCGAAGGCAAGCACTTTCTTGAGCGAAATCAGTACTTTAAATCACAAAAGGAGTTTCCGCACGGACACTAGCTATTTATCGGCATTGACGCGGAACGTCCACCCGCCCGCTCAGATCCCGATCGCGGCGCCCAGTCCCCGCCGCGGTCCACGTCCATCCCGGGTCGGCCGCGCCACGGCGTCGTGGCGCCCCCTTCCAAGGCGATGGCTCGGGATGCGCGATGTCCCGGTGCAGGCGCACGAGCGCCTCCCGGACCCTCGTCCGCGTCGCGTCGTCGGGCAGGCGCCTCAGGTGCGCGCTGCGACCGCCAGCATTTCAGGAGACAGATCGACGCCATCATCGGGCCCGACACCCAGATCGGCCAGCCTTGCGCCGCACAGCCTGGTCCCGCAGCCGAAATCCAACACGGGTCCAGCTCTCTTCGCCAAGAGGAATTGATCGGCGACCAGTCACGGCAGGTGAATATCCATTTCCACGGCGAAGCCGATGCATTCACGGCAGGCGGGTCGCCCGCACTTATGCGCCTGTCGGAACAAGGCTCGTATGGATTTGGAACTTCCGCAATGACTTTCGTTTGTCGGCCCTTACACTGATCGGGAACCACGCCTGCAGGCAATGGCGCGGCTATATTCCGTGTCAAACCACAGCGGGTCAACAAATGCGGCGACGCGACCAGGGGCTCCAACCAAGCGAAACCGGTTTCTTCGCATCGCGGATCACTTGGTGGACGTCGTGCAAATCGACTTGATTTTCCCGGAGTTCAGACGGATTCCAGATCGCATGGGCAACTTCATGTTTTCGCTTGGGCACGGCTATTCGGCGCAGGCGCTCGCGCACATCCTGCTTCCGCGGCAATGGCGGCTCGCTGGCACCACACGTAGTCCGAACAACGCAATCCGCCTGAACGCCACCGGAATTCACGCTGTAGTCTGGCCTGGTGACGACATCCGTGAAATGATTCGAAAGGCCACCCATCTATTGATTTCGGTCGCTCCGAACGACATCGGAGATCCGGTCATTGCCGAAGTTGGTGACAGCATCGCCGCCGCGGCCCGGAATTTTGAGTGGGTAGGATATCTCTCGACCACAGGCGTATACGGCGACCGAAATGGTGGTTGGGTTGACGAAACGGACATTCTTTCGCCTTCGACGAAACGGGGGCGGGCAAGGATGGACGCGGAACGGCAATGGCAGGCCCTGGCGGCCGAGACCGCCCTGCCGCTACATATATTTCGTCTTGCTGGCATTTACGGTCCCGGCCGGGGACCGTTCGAGAAAATCCGTCGGGGAACCGCCAGACGCATCGTGAAGCCAGGCCAGATATTCAGCCGCATTCACGTCGATGACATCGCCCGGATCCTCGCGGCGTCGATCAACCGGCCGCGACCGGGTGCCATCTACAACCTATGCGACGATACACCTGCCCCACCGGAGGACGTGATCGGCTACGCGGCCGAACTGCTCGGCACTGCCATTCCCCCCAAAGTCCATATCGATGACGCTACCCTTACGCCGATGGGGCGCAGCTTTTATGCCGAGTCCAAAAGGGTTCGTAACGACAGGATAAAGCGTGAGCTTGGGGTGGAACTTCTATATCCAGACTACCGGTCAGGACTGAAAGCCGTATTGGATAGCGAACGGAACTCAATCCGGTCCAGCCGCCAATAATGGCCCAACGGGCATGATGGGGCGCGCGCGTCAGGCACGTCGGCTTGCTAGGTCGGCGATACCCAGGGCTTCAAGCACTTTCGCCTCGATATGACTGGAGTTCATCTGAGCCACGTCATACATATCAGGCTGGCTAGCCTGATCGATGAATATGTCAGGCAACACCATTGACCGGAATTTAAGGCCTGCATCGAACACACCTTCCTCGGCAAGCATGTGAGCGACATGACTGCCGAACCCTCCCACCGCACCTTCCTCGACCGTGATCAACACCTCGTGCCCTGCAGCGAGCTGCAGTATCAGGTCCCGGTCCAGCGGTTTAGCGAAACGCGCATCCGCCAATGTCGGTTTTATGCCCCTGGCACAGAGCGATTCGGCGGCCTGCGACACCTCCTTCAGACGCGCGCCGAAGGAAAGTATCGCAACGTCGGCTCCTTGCAGAACGATACGGCCTTTACCGATCTCAAGCCGTTCACCCCGTTCGGGCAACTCAACACCAACCGCTTCACCCCTAGGAAACCTGAAGGCTATGGGACTATCGTCGTGAGCCGCCGCAGTCGCGACCATGTGACGGAGCTCGGCCTCGTCCGCCGCCGCCATCACCACAAAACCCGGCAGATTGGACAGATACGCGATGTCGAAGGCACCCGCATGGGTCGCGCCGTCGGCACCCACCAAACCAGCCCGGTCAATGGCAAAACGAACCGGCAGCCTCTGCAGCGCGACGTCATGTACCACCTGGTCATAGCCACGCTGCAGAAATGTCGAATAAATCGCGCAGAAGGGCCTCATGCCCCCGGCCGCGAGCCCGGCCGAAAAGGTTACGCCGTGCTGTTCGGCGATTCCGACGTCGAAACAGCGGCTTGGGTAGCGTTCAGCGAACAGGTTGAGTCCAGTACCGTCCGGCATGGCGGCGGTCACAGCGACGATCCTTTCATCACTTGCCGCCTCGTCCACCAACGTACGGGCGAAGACGTTTGTATAGCTGGGCGCGTTCGTCGTCGACTTTTTCGCCTTACCCGTTACCGGATCGAACTTTCCGACGCCGTGGCCACGATCCCGCGCGGTTTCGGCCGGAGCGTAGCCCTTTCCCTTCGTGGTGATAACATGGATAAGTGTTGGTCCTGTCGCGCGCTCACGTACGGTACGTAGAACCGGCAGCAGCTGATCGAGGTCATGACCGTCAATCGGGCCCACATAGGATAATCCAAGTTCCTCGAATAGCGTTCCGCCGACGGTGACGCTCATTAGAGCCTCCTTGGCCCGCCTCGCACCTTCCTGGAAGGGCTCAGGCAAAAGGCTTACTGCCCCCTTTGCGGCAGCCTTGAGTTCCTGGAACGGCGCACCGGAATAAAGTCGGGACAGATAGGCAGACAACGCGCCAACCGGTGGTGCGATCGACATTTCGTTATCGTTGAGGATGACAATGAGCCGCCTGTTCAGATCACCTGCGTTGTTCATTGCCTCAAACGCCATTCCGGCGCTCATCGCGCCGTCTCCTATAACGGCGATCGCATCGCCCAGACGCGGCTCCGGCGCACCGCCGAGATCCCGCGCCACGGCGAAACCCAACGCCGCCGAGATGGAGGTCGAGGAATGGGCGGCGCCGAAGGGATCGTAAGGACTCTCACTGCGCTTGGTAAAGCCTGACAGACCTTCTTTCTGCCGCAGCGTCCTGATACGGTCTCGCCGCCCCGTGAGAATTTTGTGCGGATAGGTCTGGTGGCTGACATCCCAGATCAGCCTGTCACGCGGAGTATCGAACACCGCATGCAGCGCCACGGTGAGTTCCACGACTCCCAGTCCAGCTCCCAGATGTCCACCCGTCGCGCTGACCGCGCTTATGGTCTCCGCGCGCAATTCGTCCGCAAGTCGACGAAGATCCGAATCCGGTAGGCTCCTGATGTCTGACGGAAACTCGATCAGATCAAGTGTTGGGGTTTTCGGTCTGTCTGTCATCGTTCCTCTCTCGGGCCGTAGCCTCACATCCGACGCTCGACGGCGAACCGCGCAGCTTGCCGTAGGTTCTCCGCCTTCGCGCCAAACGGGACCAACGCGGCCTCCGCCTCGTCCACCAGCTCTTTGGTGCGCACCTTGGCGCCTTCAAGTCCCAGAAGTGATACGAATGTCGCCTTTCCGGCGGCGGCGTCCTTACGCAGCCGCTTACCCGCCAATTCGGTGTCGCCCTCCGTATCGATGATATCGTCGGCGATCTGGAAAGCGAGACCGAGCGGGCGCGCATATTTCCGCATTGGCCCGGGGTCCGCGCCCGCAAGAATCGCTCCGGCAGTGCACGACCATTCAAAAAGTGCGCCGGTCTTCGCCATCTGGAGCTCTGTGATCTCTTCAAGCGTCAAAGGCCTTTCCGCCGTCTCCGCGGCGATGTCGAGCGCCTGTCCACGCACCATGCCCCTGGCGCCCGCGCTGACGGAAAGCGACTCAATCAGTTCCAGTCGCGTGGCGGCACTGCCAACCGCTTCGTCCGAAAGAAGCTCAAACGCCAGGGACTGGAGCGAATCACCCGTCAGAACGGCGACCGCTTCGCCCCACTTCACATGAACGGTCGGCTGTCCACGCCGCTGGTCATCATCGTCCATGCACGGCAGATCATCGTGAACCAAGGAGTAGGCGTGAATCGCCTCCACGGCCGCGGCCACCCTCGCCGAGTGTTCCTGGCCGACACCGTGAAGCTCCGCGCTTTTCTGCACCAGAAAGCCACGTAGGCCTTTTCCGCCCGCCACAGCGTGCAGCATCGGCTCAACGAGAGGGGTCGGAGCCTGCGAATTGATTGCTTTGACCAGAAGCCCCTGCGTTATGGCAAACGCCTTATCGAGCGCGGCCCGGAAAGTCACGGATCGTCGATCGGGCCCATTCCTTTGGGCTCGCCCTGCTCATTAAGGGTAATCGCGGCAACTTTCTCTTCAGCTTCCCTGAGCTTTTCCTCGCACCGTTTCCTAAGCGCGGCGCCTCGTTCGTATAGCTGGATCGAAGCCTCAAGCTCCACCTCGCCCGACTCCAGATGCCGGACAACGGATTCGAGCTCCTGCATCGCCTCTTCAAAACTCAGCTCGTTGACTGACCTGTCGCTCATATCAACCCCAATCGAGATCCGTGGGTAGTTCGCAAATTCGCCCCTAGCCGCGTCAATTGACCACACTCCGGAGCGAATGCCAAGCATTTTCGCGGTCAAGGCTGAACTTGACTGTCCCGTTTTCGGGAATCGCATCCATCAATATACGATCTGAGATGCTCGGTACGTTACCGCCGCAAAGGCGATGTGAGTCACACTCGAGGGGCGTCACTGGGCTGATGCCATCAGCGCCTCCACATGGGTAGCCACGCTGGTGGCGAGTGCGTCAAGGTCGTAACCACCTTCCAATGTGGACACGAGGCGCCCATCACACACATCGTCGGCTACTTCGCAGAGCATCCCCGTCACCCAGGCGAAGTCCTCTTCCAACCATTGAAGACTGGCCAGCGGATCGTCTCTATGAGCGTCAAATCCGGCCGATACCAGTATCAGGTCGGGATCGAAGTCCGTGATCGCAGGCAGGATCACTTGGCTGTACGCCTGCCGCATTTCCGCCCCCCCGGTCATCGGATCCAGTGGAACGTTCAGTACGTTGCCGCACGCACCGCGCTCGCCCACGGCACCGGTCCCCGGATAGAGGGGCATCTGGTGTGTCGAGCAGAACAGTGCCCGTTGCTCGTGCCAAAGCAGATCTTGGGTACCGTTGCCATGATGAACGTCGAAATCGACCACTGCAACCTTTCCGGCACCGTGCTGGTCCAGAGCGCGCATCGCCGCTATCGCAACGTTACCGAACAGGCAGAATCCCATAGCCCGCGCCCTTTCGGCGTGATGACCAGGCGGGCGCATGGCGACAAACGCGTTTCTCGCCCTACCTTCGAGAACCGCGTCGACAGCGGCGCAGCACCCACCAACGCAACGCAGGGCCGCGTCCAGTGACCCGGGCGATACATGGGTATCCGGATCGAGAGATCGGTTTCCGCTCACGGGAATCGCCGCTTCGATTTGGATCACGTAATCCTCTGGATGACATCTTAGAAGCTCCGAAGCCAGGCAGACTGGAGCTTCCTGGCGACCGAGCGGGATAAACCTATCGGCCGCGAGCGCCGCCATTATGGCATCATGGCGCGCGGCGCGCTCGGGATGACCGGCAGGCGTGATATGGTTTAGGCTCGAGGAATGGGTGAACAGTAGAGTTGTCATCGTGTCATGAGAGCGGATATACGTGATGGAAACAAGTGAATGATGTCCGATGCAGGACCATCCCGTCTGTATTTTTCCTGCGTCCGAACACTTTGCGGGGCTAGGTGCGGCGCTGACATGTTCCGGCGGAAGACCATGGTCCTAACCCTCTCCCGCTTCCCGTGGGTCGAATTACCTTTCAATAATGGGCCATCCGACGACGGAACCAGACTCACCGTTCGGGATCGGCCTCATGAGGATCAGTCGGGTACCAGCATGTAGCCCGCGCCACGTATGGTCTGCAGATAGCGCGGCTGCCTGGGATCCTGTTCAATCTTCCGCCTAAGCCGCGTAATCTGGACATCCACTGCCCGCTCCTGCGCCTGCCCACGGTCACGCCCGAGTTTCTCGACAAGCTTCGCCCGGCTGAGGGGCTCGCGGGGCGCGGCGCTGAATATCCTCATCAGAAGGGATTCCGTCGCCGTCAACCTGACGAGAGTTCCGCCGCGCCAGATCTCGCCACGCTCCATGTCGTAACGGATCGTCCCGAGTGTCAGGAACTTGGGTGTTTCCGGAGCGACCTGCACGACCGGAGCACGACGCAGGATAGCATTGATGCGTAGAAGAAGCTCTTTGGGTTCGAATGGTTTGGAGAGATAATCGTCGGCGCCAGCCTCCAGACCAGTGATTCGATCTTCGGTCTCGGCTTTCGCCGTCAACAGAAGGATCGGCGTGGTTATGTCGTTGTCGCGCAGGCTCCGCATCAGGCTCACGCCATCCTCACCCGGCATCATCACGTCGAGGACGATAAGGTCGAACTCCAGCCCGGAGAGCACGCGTCGCGCATGTGCAGCATCCCGCGTCGCGGTCGCCAGGAATCCATTTCGAATCAAATATTTCTGCAGAAGTCCCCTGATGCGCTCATCATCATCAACGACAAGAAGATGGGGTTCAGGCAGATCACTCATCAGCCTTTGCCCCTCATCGCGTTGTAACGAACACGCACCTCGGGATCCATCATCGCCTCCAGAACGGTCCGAAACCCGGCGACGGCTTCCGGCCCTGCCCGCCTGTAAGCTGACCGCATCCGCGCACGCTGAACGAATGATAGGTCAGCCTCAAGCGCCATCCCCCGCTCAGTGAGATAAAGGTTGCGCTTACGCCTGTCCCCACAGCCCACGCGGCTCTCGACCAGACCATCCGCAATCATGGTGCGCAGCACTCTGTTGAGCGACTGCTTCGTTACGCCAAGCGTGTGGAGCAGATCATTCACGGTAATTCCCGGGCTGCGGTTGATGAAATGCATGGCGCGATGATGCGCCCTTCCGTAGCCCTCATCAGATAGAATGCGGTCTGGATCGGACGTGAACCCGCGATAGGCGAAGAACATAGCCTCTATGCCCTTTCTCAGTTGTTCGTCAGTTAAGTAGAGTAGCTTTTCGCCCCCAGGACTCACAGATCCGCTTTCCACCATCTCTCAGTTCCAGACTGAAGCCATTCAATATCTAACCGATATTATGTCAGTCTTATTGACATTCCAAGACCCATTGAATAGCGATTCGCTGTCTCACCGCGATCATGTGTCCCGAACGGCCACAATATGCGCGAAAATCCGATACTGGGGCTGAAAGCCCCGCGAACAGGGAACAGTCCCATGGGTGCAGGATACGATGATCGCGATGGCTGGATCTGGCTTGACGGGCAGTTTGTACCGTGGCGCAGCGCGAACGTGCATTTACTGACACATGCGATGCACTACGCCAGCGCGGTATTCGAGGGGGAGCGCGCATATGACGGCAAGATTTTTCTGAGCCGCAGGCATTCCGAGCGGCTGATCTATTCGGGTAAAGCCATCGACATGCCCATTCCGCACACTATCGACGAGATCGAGGCCGCGAAGTACGAAGTACTGTTCAGGAACAGCCTGACAGACGCCTATGTCCGGGCGGTTGCCTGGCGGGGCGTCGGCGAGGATATGGGTGTCGCTTCAGCAAAAAATCCGGTGCGCCTCGCGATAGCCGCATGGGAGTGGGGCGCCTATTACGGCGATGCCAAGATGAGAGGGGCAAAGCTTGATGTTTCCAAGTGGAAGCGGCCTTCGCCCGAAACCGCTCCATGCTTCGCCAAAGCCGCTGGACTATACATGATCTGCACCATGTCCAAACACGAAGCCGAGGCGAAAGGCTGTTCGGACGCCATGATGCTGGATCACCGTGGTTTCGTGGCTGAAGCCACGGGCGCCAACATCTTTTTTGTTCGGGACGGTGAGGTCCATACGCCGAAGCCGGACTGTTTTCTGAATGGCCTGACCCGGCAGACTGTCATCGGCCTGCTCACCGACCGCTGCATCAAGGTGCATGAGCGCCACATAGAACCGCAGGAGCTTGAGAGCTTCCAGCAGTGCTGGCTGACCGGAACCGCGGCCGAGGTGACACCAGTCGGACAGATTGGCGATTTTACCTTTGAGGTTGGTGCGCTGACACGTGACATAGCGGGATCGTATGAACAGCTGGTGCGCAGGTAGGCTGGGCGGGAGCCCGGTATTTCAGCGCCTTCCGAGGAGCTCGACCTCGGTGCGGAGGGTCGCCATCAGCTGTGTCAGGGCCTCGATGTAGCTTTCCGACGTCAGGCGTCCATTCCCATCGAATTCGCCATGAGCTGCGGCTACCATTACCGGAGCGCCATTGACGATGCGCGGGCGGAAAGCCTGAAGGGCCTGACGCACGGCATACTGTGCGACTTCGCCGCCGCCGCGCCCCGCCGCGGCTGACATCACCGCCACAGGTCTGTCCTTCCATGGATTGCCCTGGACCCGACTTATCCAGTCCAGTCCGTTTTTGAGAGCGCCGGAGATCGACTTATTGTATTCTGGAGCCGCAATGAGGATTGCGTCCGATGCGGCGATCTGTTCCGCAAGCCGCCGCACCTCCTCGGGGATACCCGACTCTTCCTCTATGTCACCGTCGTAAAGGGGCAGGTGAAGGTCGGCTTCGCTGTACTCGGCCGCGCCGTACAATCTCGCCGCCTCCCTGACCAGCTTGCGGTTGGTGGCGCCCTTCCTGAGCGAACCCGAAATTCCGAGCAGTCGATGCATCGCGGCAATCCAGTGAAAGTCCTCTTCCATACTTAGGAGCCCGGAGGCGTGGTGCAAGGTCTTGCAGTCCCGGGATCATGGTGGAATTCCGCGAAGTGCGTCGATCGGGGGCTCATGATTAATGAGACACGGCAGACGGCTTCTTGTTGACCAGCTAGAGGCACAGGACATTTCCCGGGTTTTTTCGATTTCTGGCGAGAGCTTTCTGGCGGTTCTTGACGCGCTTTTCGACAGTGGCATCCAGAACGTCGTCTGTCGGCATGATGTCGGGGCGGCGATGATAGCGGAGGCGGCCGGAAAGATGACCGGACGGCCCGGGATCGCATTTGCGACACGAGCCCCTGGGGCAACAAACGCATTCTCTCGCGTGCACGTTGCCCGTCAGGATTCGACGCCGATGATCCTGTTTTTTGGCCAGGTCGCGTGGACACCGTGACAGGGAAGCGTTTCAGGAGGTCGATTTCCGTGCGTCTTTCGGGGCCATCGCGAAGTGAGTCGCCGAAATCGGCCAGACGGAGCGTATACCGGAATTTGTCAACAGGGCATTTCACGTCGCTATGTCGGGACGTCCCGGGGCGGTTGTTCTGGCCCTGCCGGAAGACATGCTGTCCGAGCGAGCGGATGTCCGCTTTCTCGCCCCAACGGCGCAACCTCTATCCAGGGCCTGCGATGAGGACGCCCGGCTTCTTCTGGAAAACTTGCTCATGCCGAACGACCGCTGGTCGTCACGGGAGGAGTGGGGTGGAGTAACGAGAGCTTCGCCATGCTGCGTGGCCCCACCGAGCGGCAGGACCAGATGGATAACCGCTCGAGGAACTACATTGGCGACCTTGGTGCTGGAATGAACCCGGCGTTAGCGCGACGGCTGCGAAATTCCGATTGCCTGCTGGTGCTTGGTGCCCGTTTGGGAGACACCATGACCGGCGGGTACGAACTGTTCGATCCCGCCGCGCCCGGCAAATCGATCCTGCATGTTCATCCTGACCCCGATCTTCCCGGCTCGGTCCACAGGACAGTTCTATGCGTTACGGCGCGAGCGCCTGCAATGGTCGCCCGCCTCGTTCGATCACCAAAAGTCGCCAACTGGACCGTATGGGTTGAGAGCGGCCGTGAGGAGTATGAGGCGTGGAGCCAGCCTCGGGAAACGCCGGGGTCGGTTAAACTGGAAGAGGTCGTGCGTTGGCTAAGCGACACGCTTCCAGAAGACGCTATCATCACCAATGGTGCGGACAATTACGCGGCGTTTGTGCAACGATACTTTGGTCTACAAGAGATATGGCACACAACTGGCCACGACATCGGGAGCGATGGGTGCGGGATTTCCCGCAGTGGTGGCGGCAGCCCTGCAGCACCCTGACCGGCTGATCGTCTGTTTCGCCGGAGACGGCTGTTTTCAGACCTCAATGAGATTTCCACGGCCAAGCAGTGTAGCTTGGCTCCAATCGTTCTGGCCTGCAGCAACAGATGTTACGGCACGATACGGATGCATCAGGAACACGCTTTCTCCGCGTGCGCATCGGGGACCGATCTCAAGAATCCCGACTTCGCCGCACTTGCGATCGCTTATGGTGGCCATGGAGAAACCATTGAGAACGGCGCGGAGTTTCCGGCGGCATTCGAGCGGGTGCGCATGTCCGGTCGACTTGCGGTAGTGGGGCTGCGGCTCGACCCGCGAACACTTTCGACATCAACCGGCCTGAGTGGCCCCCGCCACTCCGGCGGAATGATCGGGGTAGGGAACGAGCGATCAGGAAGGTACGCGGAAGCGGCCCATCCCGTCATGAAGTCGGCTCCAAATTCGGTATGGCTTCACGAAAACGGTGGCCGTGGCCACCGGATGGGATGCCTCCTATCCGGTTGGAGAACGTATCCGGTGGCCGGGACCGGCATGTCTGCAGCACCATTCAGGGATTTTCCTGGTCACGGCGGCGCGCGCCACTGGACCGCCTCAGGGATCACGCCGTAAGCCGGTTTCCATTGACGCCGGCAACGCGCACCTCCGTGATTGTGCCTTTTCGCCGTGGCACTGATAACTCCACCTGCGCGAACTGTTCCGTCCGACCAACCGTCACGCTTTCCATCAGTACCCTGTGAACACGGCCCACCTGTGCTTTCAGGTGCTTTTCGGCGGCCATTTTTCCCGCCATCCTAAGTCGCGCGGAGCGCTCCCTGATCGCGCATCCATCAACCTGGGGCATTCGCGCCGCGGGAGCACCCGGACGGGCGGAGAAGGGGAATACATGCAACCAGGTCAGGCCACACTCACTGACCATACGCAGGGAATTCTCGAACATCGCCTCGGTTTCGGTCGGGAACCCGACGATGATATCGGCGCCGAAGGTCATCTCGGGCCGCAGTCGCCTCATCTCCCGGCAGAATCCAACCGCGTCGGCATACCTGTGCCTGCGTTTCATGCGTTTGAGAATGAGATCGTCTCCTGCCTGCAGGCTCAGATGCAGATGCGGCATCAGCCGAGGCTGTTCGACAAAAGCCCTCATCAGCTTCCCGTCGACCTCGATCGAGTCAATCGAACTTAACCGCAGGCGCGGCAGTTCCGGCAAGGAGTCAAGGATCCTCCACACCAGGTCGCCGAGTCCTGACTGGACGGAAAGATCGTTGCCCCAGGCAGTTAGATCCACGCCGGTCAGAACCACTTCCCTGTAGCCGCGACTGACGAGTCTTCGAATCCGCTCGATGACGGCATCCGCCGGAACGGATCGGGAGTTCCCCCGCCCAAATGGAATGACACAGAACGTACAGCGATGGTCACAGCCATTCTGGATCTGAACGTAGGCGCGGCTTCTGGAACCGACTCCATCGCTGGCATCACCTTCCGTTCTGGCGACACCCATGATGTCACCGACGTGAACCCGCCCCGCCTCCACCGCCTCTCCAGACGCGATCCCTTCCCATGTTGCGGGTGCGACTTTCTCGGCGTTGCCGATCACCAGATCGACTTCTTCCATTGCCGCGAAACCTTCGGCGTCGACCTGCGCGGCACATCCGGTGACAATCACCTTCACGCTGGAATCCGCCCGGCGTAGCCGACGTATCTCCTTTCGTGCTTTTCTAACCGCTTCCGCGGTTACCGCGCAGGTGTTGACGACAACCGCGTTTTCCACGCCATGGCGTGCCGCCAGAGAACGCATCGCCTCTGTCTCACAGGCGTTGAGTCGGCAGCCTAAGGTTGCGAAACGCGTCGACATTCGATGCTTCACTTCCCGTTCAGCGCTTCCGGCCGAAGCGTAGCATCGAACACACGGGCAGTTGGGCCGGCCAGCCACACCCCATCCTCATTCCAGTCAACTTCCATTTCGCCACCATCCAACCTGACGGCCACCCGCCGACCTGTCAGGCCGCGGCGCGCGGCGGCAACGACCGCCGCGCATGAAGAGGATCCCGAAGCGGGTGTCACCCCGGCACCCCGTTCCCATACCCGCAGCCGGATACGGTCCGGGCCATACAGGCTGCAGAACTGAACGTTGGTGCGTTCAGGGAATAGTGGATGGCGCTCCACCTCCGCTCCACGAGCCTCCAGATCGATTGCATCGACATCCTCCACGAAAAAAGTGCAATGGGGATTGCCCATGCCGGTGGCGACCGGATCACCCTCCAGCGGAAGGGAAAGCGTATCCAGAGCCTCGGACAGCGGAATGTCGCTCCACGTCAACTCCGGCTTTCCCATATTTACCCGCGTCCGTCCGTCGCCAGCATCCGCGCAGGCAAGAACACCACGTTCAGTCCGCAGTGTGAGAGACGTACTGTGCGCCTCGTCCATTAGAAACCGTGCCACGCAGCGGGTTGCATTGCCGCAGGCTGCAGAACCCGAGCCGTCCACATTCCAGAACCTGAGTCCCGCGGCGGCTTCCTGATCCGATTCGATCAGGACCAGCTGGTCAAAACCGACTCCATACCGTCGGTCACCCAGTGACCGCACCATATCAGCTGAAATCGAAACCGGCCGCCTGCGGCCATCAATGACCAAGAAGTCATTTCCCAAGCCATGCATTTTCATGAACGGCAAACCGGAGATATTTTCGTGCATCGGCATTCCATGGCATATATGGCGGTAGGTCCGATAGATCCAGAAACCCTTCCCAACCAAGTCACGGACAATGACTTCGGTCCATTACTGTGTCGCGGACGCGGCCCGGTATTGGTGAATTCAGGCTGCGGTGCGCCATTTCGGGACGTCTGCCGCCCGGCGGTTCGTACGGCGGCACAGGGTGCCTGTGATACAGTTCGCGCACCCCACTGACCAGCGACTAACCTCTTTTCCAGTCGGTCGAAGACAATATGGTGGCAGCCAACCTCGATGATTCCGGAGCTGTAAGGGCAGGCCACAGCGACGGTAATCACCTGGGCGAATCCGGCGGGGATTCAACCGGCGGTAGTGCGCCAACTCCATCACCTTCCCGCAGCGACTCCCTTTCAGGACGGTTCATTTGGGGGTCGCCACCGCATTTCCGGCCCTGATCAGAACCCCTGGAACTGGGCTGGCGCCCGCGGAGAATATCCGGTTGAAGTCGCTGCCCATCAAATCTAGGTTAAGGTCATAAGCAGGATGGTCCCCGACACGGGCTGGAATGGGAAATGGGCCGTTAGCTCAGTTGGTAGAGCAACTGACTTTTAATCAGTGGGTCGCAGGTTCGAATCCTGCACGGCTCACCATACGAAATCCCATGAAATCAGTAATATAATCGAAAAGTCGGGGGCCGCCGGAAACGGCGGCTTCATGGCGTTTCAGCACTATGTCAGCAGATAAAGCGGAAACCGCCAAACCGCCCGTGATTCGCCCGATCCGCGAATCACCCGGCGGTCGCGCCAATGTCAGCCGCTCAAACCATGTCTGTTCCGCAAGTTCAGGGCGAACCGTGAAGTATCTCGTTCCCGTTTCAGGATCAGCCATCTTGTCCAAAAGAAAGTCTTTCTGCCTGTCGGTAAGCGCGTTGAATGCGTTCAGGTCCAGTTCTTCCATCTTTCTTTTACAAAGCGGGGGTACTGAATGTCTTCCGGGACGAATCAGGCGCCTGATTCGCCCCGCCAGCTTCCCGGTCCTCCCGTCCTCCGGGAGCCCATGCTATCATTGTATGTAATCACTACTGTTCCGTTAAAAACCGAATAAAGTCAGTTGCCTAGGGAGGCCGGTCTGGTGGGAAACGGTTCCGGAATCGGCAAGCGGTCGATTCAAGGGGATTCTCCCGGAACAGGTGATGTCCGGAATCCGCGGGATTGTGTGGAGACCGGGTTCGGAGCTGAACCGTTTCCTGATGGTGGCCACGGGTACGTGGACGGAGACGGCGGTCCGGGTCCTCACCGCATTGGCCGGAGCGCCCCGGCCAGCCAGCCAGGCGTCCGCGAACCGGAGTGGCGGAGACCGGCCCGCATGGCCCGCCATACAGGCCATCCGGATCACCGATATAGGTCTGGATTTTTGCACGGCACGGCACGGGGCGGCCGTCCGGATGTCGGAGAGCGAGGCGCGGGAATACGACGCCATCGCCGGGGAGACCGGCGTCTCCCGCGCCGAGGCGATCCGTCAGCTCGCGGCAAAGGGATTGCTCGCCAGGCGGCGGCCCCATGCCTCGGGCGAGGATGGAGATGTCTGAAACGCTACGGAAATCGGGATCGGGAAACGTCCGCGCACGGTTAGGAGCTTCCTCAAGAACTAAGGGTTTCGGAAAGCGGGCTTCATAGGATTTCACTATTGACAAGAATCTCCTCATATTCTTCCTGTCCTATATCGCATTTGACAATTTCCCTGAACGTATCCTCCCTAACCCTGCACTGTTTGGCCATACGGGTGACCAGATATGATGAAATGTCTTTTCCGGCTGCCCCGTGCGAAGTCACGGTGAAGATGTTGGTTTTCTCACCACATAACCTGACATAGACAAACCTTTTGTGGTTGCCGCCTTGATCTTTTCTAAATCCTTTCCTTTGAAGGGAAGACTCGACTTTCCCACGCTTTAAGGTCACTCCACCACCCTAACACGAAGGTCATGCTTCAAATTCCTGGCCTCCCGTGAAAGACGGCCGTCTTCCTCCAAAACGAAAGTTCGCCACAGAAAGGGCAGCACGTCTTCGCGCAGCTCCTTTCTGGCATCCTCCAGACCTGGCGCATGGACGAAAACACTTTCGTAGAGACCGTGCCCGTGCACTTCCCACGCATTATCCTCAGGGCTTTGCCGAAATTCAAACGTCAGGGCCGGACGAAGCCGAACGGTCCTGCCCTCTAAAAGAAATTCATTTACTGCCTCTAGTATAAAGCCCGGCGCATCAACCGTACCTGGTATATATTCCAGCGACGGCGAAACTTCATGAGGTAGAGGATAAACGTTGATCAATGGACCGAAATCCATGTTTCCGACCCGCGACAATTCCGAATCGTTGGTCATCAGGTTCATTTTGACCCGTTCCTGGATTGGGGCGCTTGCTTCATCGAAAACGCGGTGTTGATATCGCCAAGATCACTTTCCAGTCTTGACAGAGCATGGCTAATAATGGCGCAAAGATCCTTGGCCGTATGGAAACTCATCGTCAAGACAGCACATGGTTCCATAGCTGACTCACTACCGACTTTGCCATCCACTTCGATAACGGGTCGGACATCCGTGAAAACCACTTTCATATCCGTTCCGCTAACTGCGAGATTGATGCCAGAGGCGTAGAAAGCGGGAACTTCCTTCACCCGCGTTTCTTCCGTATCAGTCAATGCTTGCTCCATCGAGAAAGTATCCTAACTAGCGCCCGGGGCGGTCAAATCCACTGCGAGCCATGAAAGTTCGGATACTGGCTTGCGGTAGGGTTAGAAGGCGGTTATCGGCAATTGTGTTTTGCCCGTACGCAGATAAAGTAACGTTTTGTGACAGAATAAGACAGGCTGGGATCAATCACATAATTACGCAAAATAGATCAATAAGATAGATTCGGCCAGTCACCGCATCACTTCTTTGCGACTTCAACGCCTTCACCTTTCAGCCGCCTGATGCAGCGCCCTCGGGCCCGATCCGGCAAGCGGCTCACGCCGGACTTACCACATACAATCGGCGGACCCGGGTTCATTTCGCCGGGGGGACCCGCGCCGGGGCAGAGCTTCACGTGAGACGCTCCCACGGCGCGTGGGATGGCATCACGGCGCGCTCATGGCCTGACTTGCCCCCCCCCCCCCCCTTGGGACCTACCCGCAGACTATGGCCCTCACAGGCGCTCTCACGCGATCTGGGGCGTGTCAGCGGAAAACCGCCGACGCGAATCCTGCGGGAAACCCATGTTCATATCCCGAGGGCGGCCCGCGGAAAACGAAAATCCCCGCGATCCGTGCAGGGTCATGGCCGGACTTGTTCCACCGTCGGCATGGTACCGGTTACGGTTTTTTATATATGGGAGCGCAGATCGGCCACCGGCACGGTCAAACCGCTGGCACGGCACGGTTTTTCCGGTGGGCGAGGGGCGCGTTTTTCGGCTATCCGCTGACATGGTGCTGGCACGGACGTGCGCCGCTTACAGATTTCACCACAATATCAATTGCTTAGACGTTTGGACCCACTGATTGAATATCAGTGGGTCGCAGGTTCGAATCCTGCACGGCTCACCACTTCCCATTCCGTCATCCTTTCCCTGTTCGGGATTGGGGTCGGATTTCACGAGCCTGTCGGGAAGGTTCGTGAAATTGGGCTTGCCATTGGGGCGGGCTAAGGCTTTCGCCCTTTCAGCGGTCTCCCCTTGACTTCCTACATTGCCGGATTCTGGCGGTGCGTAACTGACTGTATTTGTGGTCCATTGGGTCTCGATTCCCCGGGACGGCGATGTAGTGCCCACGGGGTATATTCCGCTTGACCCTCCGGCCCGTCCGGTCCATACTTCCGGCATGTTCGTTCGCCACAAGAAGAGCGGAGACCGAATCCGCGTCCAGGTCGTCAGGTCGGTGCGCGACGGCGACAGGGTGCGCCAGAGGGTCGTGCGCCATGTCGGCACCGCGACGAGCGACGGGCAGCTCAGCCAGCTCGACCGCCTCGGGCGGCTGATCATCGAGGAGATGAGGCAGGCGGAGACGGCCCAGCTTCACCTGCTGACGCCGAAGCAGTACAGCGATCTCATCGCCCAGGCCCGTCTGGCGGTGGCGGATCCGCGGCCCTTCGGGGTCGACCTGGCCGAATGCCGCGAGGAGGCGCGGATCTCGGTCGGGCTGCGCGAGGCGCTTGGCGAGGTTTACGGCCGCCTGGGGTGGGATCGGGTGCTGGGCGCGCGGCGCATGAGCTCCAACCGCATCCTCAAGGAGATGGTCCTCGCGCGCGTCGCGCAGCCGCTCAGCAAGCGCGCCACGGTCCGCGAGCTCGACCGCCATGGCGATCTGTCGCTGAACCTCGACCAGGTCTACAGGACCATGGACTTTCTCGACGACGGCCTGATCGACGCCATCCGCGGCCAGTCCCACGCGGCGGCCCGCAAGCTCTATGACGAGCCCGTCAGCGTCATCTTCTTCGACACCACGACGCTGTATTTCGAGAGCGAGGTGGAGGACGGCCTGCGCGCCAAGGGCTACAGCAAGGACGGCAAGCACCACCGCGTCCAGGTCGTATTCGCCCTTCTGGTCACCCCCGACGGCATCCCGCTGGGCTACGAGCTGTTCCCGGGCAGCAGCTACGAGGGCCACACCCTGATCTCCTCTCTCGCGGGGCTGGCCGAACGCTACCCCGCCGCGCGCTTCACGGTGGTGGCCGACGCCGGCATGATCAGCGCCGACAACGAGAGGCTGCTTCAGGAACGCGGCATCCCGTACATTCTCGGTGCCCGGCTCAGGTCCCAGACCGCGGAGTTCCGGAACCGGGCGCTCGAGCCCGACGGCTTCGTGGCGTGGCGGCCGATGAAGGAGTTCCCGACCTCGATCGCGCGCTACAAGAGCCTCAGGAAGGGCTCGACCAGGGTCATCGTCACCTGGTCGCCCAAACGCGCGCGCAAGGACGCGCGCCAGCGCGCGCAGGGCCTGGAGCGGCTGCGCAGGCGTCTCGCCGGGAGCGACAGGCCCGCGTCGGTCGCCGGGCGCGGGTACGCCCGTTTCCTCGCCTTCCCCGAGGGCCGGATCGAGATCGACGGGGACAAGGTCGCCGAAGCGGCGCGGTGGGACGGGATAGGCGGGATCGTGGCCTGGGGCCACGATGACGCCGACGCCCGCTTCCTCGTCATGCAGTACCGCCGGTTATGGGAGATCGAGGCGTGTTTCCGCGTGAACAAGCACGATCTCCGCATCCGCCCGGTCTTCCACTGGGTGAAACGCCGGGTGCGCGCCCACATCGCCATCTGCTACATGGCGTTCTGCTGCCTGCAGCACCTCCGCCACAGGCTCGCGCTGTCCGGCCACCCCATGAGCCCGGACGTCATCCGGCGCGAGCTCAACGCCCTGCAGATCAGCGTGCTGCACAGAAAGGGCACGGAACAGAAATACGCCATGCCCAGCCGGGCCTCGGCCAAGGCCCGGCGGATCTACCGGAGCCTCGGCCTCGGATGGAACGAAGCCCCGTTCCGGCTCCAGCCGACGCGAAAGACCGCAGCCCGGCGGGCAGGCGGGTGACAGAGCCCCGAAACCGGCGGCAATGAACGCGGGAACGTCCCGCGATGTAGTGCCCATTCGAAATCCGGGCCGCCGAAAATCAATGACTTACAGCCGAAAATGTAGGAAGTCGAGAGTGGGTCGCAGGTTCGAATCCTGCACGGCTCACCACTTCCCATTCCGTCATCCTTTCCCTGTTCGGGATTGGGGTCGGATTTCACGAGCCTGTCGGGAAGGTTCGTGAAATTGGGCTTGCCATTGGGGCGGGCTAAGGCTTTCGCCCTTTCAGCGGTCTCCCGAAATCCGGCCGCCGGGTGACTCGGACCCGGTCGTCCCGAATTGGACGTTGTGCAACATCATTCCATCTTCCGGCGAACGCGGCGGACCAGGAACCACACAAACGCAACAACCGGCAGGGTTATCAAGGCACCCAGCATGCCTTCACTCATACCGTTGGGGCTGGCGAACGGGTAAAGGACATATCCCGCGAGCGAGACCGCATAATAGCTGATAGCCACCACCGAGAGTCCCTCCACGGTGCGCTGAAGCCGAAGCTGGAGGTCGGCGCGCCGGTTCATGCTCTGAAGGAGCTGCTGGTTCTGGGCGCTGCGCTCAACCTCGACCCTGGTACGGAGCAACTGCCCCGCCCGCATGGCGCGGTCCGCAAGCGTCGCGAGGCGACGGTCCGTCGAAGCCACGGTCCGCATAGCTGGCTGGTAACGGCGAATCATGAATTCCCCGAAGGTCTGGCGACCCGCGCACCGTTGCTCCCGCAGCACCGCAACACGGTCCTTGACGATCGCCTCATAGGCACCTGTAGCACCGAACCGGAAAGCGCTCTGCGCCGCTATGGTCTCCAATTCGGTCGCGATTCCGAGCAGTTGCGGAAGGGTTTCCTCAGCCGGTCGCGCCCCCTCGTTCACATCGCTCATGAGCCCGGTCAGGCGAGCATCCAGACCGTCAATTGGCGTCGCGATCTCACGTGCCCGCGCAAATCCCAGCATCGACATAGATTTATACGTCTCGATCTCGCAGAGCCGCTGTACCAGCCCCCCGACGCGGCGTGGACCGATTTCCGGGTCGGCGAAGACCGCGAAGCGCAGATGCCCGGACGGGTCAATCCGGAAATCACCGGCGATCTCCGCAGTACCGTCGCGAACCGACGCGGCAGCGAGGCTTTCAGGCACGAACCACTCGTTGAGAGCCTTCTCAAACCCATCCGGATCCGGCCGGGGCATAACCCGGACCGTCGCCGAGGTGAAAAGACGACCCAGTCCCTGGGCAAGCCAGTCGTCAGGGAAGACCGCAAATTCTGCCGGATCGAACGCGCGTGCGCTCAAACCGCCCAAAAAAGCCATGTAGCTGACAAATTCGGTATGCAGTTCCCATTTGAGCATGTGTCGACCGATCGCGCCGGTGAAATGGGTCGCGCCGGGCTGGGGATGTTGTGCGCCATGACGGTCGAGAAGTGCCGCAAGGTGCGTGCTGGCCGGGTCCGGGGACGGGTTGGTGGCATCGTGGGTGCGCTCAATGGCAATGTATAGAACGGTACAGGGCACCGGCATTGTCGGAAACGGACGGGCATGCAGTTCGTTGGCCAGCCTGTATCGGAGCGGGTGGTCCTCTGTCAAAGGCATGGTCGCATCCTTTCCCGAGCGAAATGAGGTGCGGAAGCATTAGCCGAAGCGCGGCGGTCTATCCAACTCGAATTGGGTACAGTGAAACTGCCGCATGGCCAGTCCCGCACTTCAAAATATCGGTCATGCAGTGTTGGCCGGACAAAGACATTCGGACAGATGAGCGCTCCATGAACCCTTTAAGTGTCTCCGACGCCCCAACGAAACTTGGCGCTCCAGACTACCGCAGTCATTGTATCCCCAATAACTGGCCATAGGCGGGTGCACACGCCGCGCCAGCATTTCCGGTTCGGTTCAGTCGCCCAAATCTTCCTCGGACACTCCCCAGAGCGTTTCGCGCGGCACCCAACCTCGGTAACTTTCAGCCGTAATCCGACACCAGTCAATAACACATTCGCCAAGCCATGCGATCACGTCCATCTCCAGAAGCGCCCTGGTCGATGACTCCTGATCCGGCTTAATCCGAAGCGGAATGCCGCCCTTCTCCACGATGACCGTTCGCACGCCGGACAGAAGGGAATAATGCATCCAGCCAGTTGCGCCGTCGCGGTCCTGGACCCTTCGCCAATGCCCGTATTCATCAATTACACGCAAGGGCATGTGCCGTCGCCTGAACACCCAATCAATACGATGCGACAGGGACGGGCCACGCCGCGCATTCCCTTCGCTGGCCTTGAGTGAAACGAATCGGGGGATCGGAAGGTTTGTGACCGAGCCGCGGTCAGCGGCAACCGAACCAGATGCTGTGGAAAGGACAAACGTCGTCAGGAATGCCGTAGCCCATAATCGCAACATGAATTTCCCGCTCTACCGGTTTTCCCTTTCCGAAGGCATAACCGGGCAAAGTGGACGCGAGGAACGCGCCCCAGCAGTGAATATGCCCCTACAGTAGCTGTTGTGCCCATGGCCGATTATAGTAACTCTGCCACCAAACATTCGTGATTGAAAGCCCAAGGAAGCGTACCATGCCAACCGAACGTCTGAACGTAATGGTGACGCGACGTTTGCCCGAGGTGGTCGAGACGCGGATGATGGAACTGTTCGACGTATCGCTCAGATCGGAGGACACGCCCATGAACCGGGAAGCGCTGGCTGACGTAATGCGGCGGGCCGATGTATTGGTGCCAACGATCACCGATCTGATCGACGCCAGCCTTCTCGCGCAGGCTGGATCAAGACTGAAGCTGATAGCGAACTTTGGCGCCGGGGTCGATCACATCGACGTCCAGACCGCACGGCAGAGGGGTATTCTGATATCAAACACACCCGGCGTGCTGACCGAGGACACCGCGGATATGACGATGGCGCTAATTCTGGCGGTCACGAGACGTATTCCCGAAGGCCTGTCGATCATGCAGTCAGGCACCTGGGAGGGTTGGGCTCCAACTGCGCTTCTGGGTGGCAGGGTCGGCGGCCGGCGGCTGGGGATCCTTGGCATGGGCCGGATCGGGCAGGCGGTGGCGCGCAGGGCGAGGGCATTTGGACTGCAGATTCACTATCACAACCGCAGGCGCCTCCGGCAGGAGATCGAGGGTGAGCTCGAAGCGACCTACTGGGAAAGCCTTGACCAGATGGTCAGCCGCATGGATGTGATCAGCGTAAACTGTCCGCATACGCCGTCCACCTTTCACCTGATGAACGTCCGGCGGTTGAATCTGATGAAACCCTCCGCGGTGATCGTAAACACGTCGCGCGGAGAGGTGATCGACGAGAACGCATTGACCAGAATGCTACGAACGGGACAGCTGGCGGGGGCGGGGCTAGACGTCTATGAGCGCGGAACGAACGTGAATCCCCGATTGCGCGAACTGAAAAACGTTGTCCTGCTCCCCCATATGGGCTCCGCAACCGTTGAAGGACGCTGCGAGATGGGTGAGAAAGTCATCGTGAACATCAAGACCTTCGCTGACGGACATCGGCCGCCGGATCTGGTCGTACCGTCGATGCTTTGACCTACGGGTGCGGCGTACTGGATTGATTCATCCACAGACCCATCGACAGGCCGGGCGGGCGCCCGGGCGTCCGGCAACAGGTTGTTCACATCGTAACGGTCAGGACGTTCACGGATGTCGCTTCTCCGCGTAAGGTGCCGACTGGCCTTTCCGCATCGGGTGGCAATCAGGTTTAGTGGTATGTCAATACATTCGGGAGACATCCAATGAAGAGCCATGTCAAGGTTCTTGTCGTCGGCGGAGGAGTCGTTGGCGCCAGTATCGCCTACCATCTCGCGAGGGCGGGCTGGAATGACGTCATGTTACTTGAGCGCGATGAACTCACGTCCGGATCCACCTGGCATGCCGCCGGACTGCTGCCTTTGTTCAACATGAGCTACGCGACAAGCCACATACACGACTACTCGGTGAAATTCTACAGGACCCTGGAGGAGGAGACGGGCCTGGACGTGGGATTCCATGTGGTGGGCAATCTGCGGATGGCGCAGAGCCAAGAGCGGATGGACGAATTCCAGCTCTACGCATCTACCGCCGAGACGGTCGGAATTCCATTTGAATGGCTCACCGCGCCCCAAATCAAGGAACGTTGGCCGTTGGTCCGAACCGAGGATCTGAAAGGCGCGATCTACCACCCAACGGATGGTTACATCAATCCCGCCGATGTGACCCAGGCGATGGCGCGCGGGGCGAGACAGCTTGGCGCGGACATCGAGCGCAGATGGCAGGCGGACAGCTACAGATGGAACGGGAACGAATGGCACGTTACCTGTACGCGAATGACCGAGACCGGCGGAAATCTGGTTCCCACCGACGAGCGCCTTACTGTTAAAGCCCAGCATGTCGTTACGGCGACAGGCAACCACGCGCAGCGAACCGCCCGCCTTCTGGGAATCAAAATACCGGCGATTCCCGTGGAGCATCAGTATATCGTCACCGAACCGGATCCGGCTCTTATGGATTGGCGTAAGGACAATCCCGAACATCCGGTGCTGCGCGACGCGGATGCCCGATGGTACGTGCGCGAGGAACGCGGTGGATGGATTCTTGGACCCTACGAAAAGAATGCTCCGGCGCGGTTTCTACATGGCGTGCCCGATAGTTTCCGTGCCGACCTATTTCCCCTGGACCTCGAACGGATCGAGGAAGAGTACATGTCCATGATCCACCGGATTCCCTCATCTGAGGCCGCTGGACTGAAGGATAACTTCAACGGGCCAATCTGCTACACACCGGACGGTAATCCCCTTGTTGGCCCGGCTCCCGGCCTACATAACCTATGGCTGGCGGAAGGGTTTTCGTTCGGAATCACCGCCGCAGGGGGAACAGGACACTACCTCGCCCAGATAATGGTGGACGGGGAGGCGGAGATCGACATGGCCACGCTTGACCCCAGGCGTTACGGATCATGGATGACAACCGAATACGCGGCGCGAAAGAACGAGGAATGTTACGCGCATGTATACATACCACACCATCCCGACGAAGAGCGCGGAGCCTGCAGACCGCTGCGTACCGCACCTGCGTTCGATCGTCAGATGGCACTGGGCGCACAGTTCGGGCAGATAAACGGCTGGGAAAGACCGAATTACTTCGGCCCGAAAGATGCACCGGCATCTTTCGACCGCGATTCAAGATCGTTCCGACGCGGTGGCTGGTGGCATTATGCCCATGATGAGGCCAAAGCCATCCGGGAAGGTGCGGGACTGATCGATGCCACGGCGTTCGCGAAGCACCTTGTCCGCGGACCCGGCGCCACCGCGTTCCTCGACCGCTTTACCTGCAACCGATTGCCGAACGTCGGAAGGATCGGTCTGACCTATGCCCTGACCCACGCGGGAACGGTGCGAACGGAATATACAATCGTCCGGCGGGCCGATAATGAATTCCACCTTGTGTCAGCGGGGACATGGACCGACTACGACGGGGATTTCCTGCGGAAGGCGGCGGAGAAATTCGCCACCGAACACGGCACCTGGATCGATGTGCATGACGTCACCGTCCAATGGGGCGTATTCGCCATTGCGGGGCCAAGATCGCGGGACATTCTCAGAGAGGCCGTCAACGACGCGGAACCGGATGCGGTTCTGGGAAACTCCCGTTTTCCGTGGCTCTCGGTGCGCGACATCGAGCTCGGAATGTGCCCGGTCATGGCTGTAAGGGTCGCCTACACCGGTGAATTGGGCTGGGAACTCCACCACCCTATCGAGATGCAGAACTATCTTTGGGACCGGTTGATGGTCTCGGGTGACAGGCATGGAATGAAGCCCGTGGGAGCCAGGGCCCAGAACTGGTTGAGGATCGAGAAATCCTATCGCGCATTTGGTGCCGAGCTTGGCCGGGACGCGACACCGCTTGAGGGTGGACTGGACCGATTTGTGGATCTGAAAAAGGATTTCCGTGGCAAGAAGGCCATGCTGGACGCTGGCATTCGCGTAAAGTGTGTTACCGTGCTGATCGACGGGCCCGACGACGCCGATCCTTGGGGACGTGAGGCCCTCTATGACGGCGACACCAAGGTCGGAAGACTTACGTCAGGCGGATACTCGGTGCATTTTGGCCGACAGATCGGTATGGGATATGTCCTGCCCGATAGGGCGGTTACAGGCCGGAAACTGAAAGTGAGGATGTTCGACCGTCTCTGGGACGCTGAAGTGGCCGAAGACAGTCCCTACGATCCAGGAAACGAAAGGATCCGTGTTGATGGATGAGATGCCGTGCCCCCAATCGAAGGGGCGAAATGACATGGTCATGAGACTGAAGAATATCGGAAGATAGCCCATCACGGCATGTTTCGCCCACCTGCCTGAACCATCGGGAAGCGTATCCCACAGACCGGCGCATAGTGGCTCCGTCATTGGTGTGGACTCCGGGTCTACGGCTGAATCCAGGGGCTATCCGTTGAGATCACATCCAAGAAAGACACGATCGTGGTTCATCGCCGCTGCCAGAACCGAGAAAGACCCCGCGGCAGGGTCCATCACGAAATCGCCCGGACTGCTGACGGCGCACAGAAGCGCACCCTGCAGCTCCACCGGCTTGGAATGCGGGTGCCGCTTCTGTGAAGCGGATTCCTTCACTACATCCGGAATATTGTGAACCTTCCATACGCCCTTTGCCCTTTTCGGACGCTTCTGAACGATGACGCAGTACTCCGCACGGCGCCGGGTTCTATACCCCATGCCGAACGTGCCCTTGTCCCATGTCAGCATATCCACGATTTCCAGGGACGTTCCTCCAAACCATCCGTTCACACCTTGACAGAGATGAAATTTGTCTACCCAAAGGAAGAGATGACCGGAAGGCATCAGTACCCGATCGATACCTGAAATGAACAGTCTAATGACCTGTTCGCTCATCTGTTCAAGCGCACTTCGGCGCCGCTCTCTCGACTGTCCCTCGTTTCCATATGCCAGTTTATCGAGAATTCCCCGGTATTGTGGATCGAGAAATGCGACGGGAATTGCGTCTGCGGGAAGTTTTTCCAGAAATTCCTGACCATCCATCTTCAGGCGGGTATTCGGTCTGATCTCCGGCGGGAGATCGATGTCCGGCGCCTCGATGGTACGCTGCCGTGAGAATACCTGACGTGATCCGCTGCCGGAATTCCGTTCATCGCCACCCAGCGCAAGTTCACCGTGCACTTTCACGCAACCCTCCGCCAATCCGTTCAGTATCTCGCGTTTCCACTGTTTTCGCCCTCAATCAATGGATGCCAGTTGCGGGCCGGGACAGTCACATTCGCACGGACCCCTTCAAATAGGCCAGATCGAAACCGGATGTGACTGTGCAATCGTCTTTCTGATACCGTCTTTCAGTTCACTTGACGGGTGCGGTGATTCTGCGGTGCCCGGACATCCCATCCAGACACCGCCCCGTCCCACTGTGTCTTTCGACCCGCGATGTAAAGGGATATTTTCTCGTCGGCTTCCGGGCTGAGCATACGAGAGACGGTCGGATCCGGTGGCTACTCCCCGTTCCATAGGTCGCTCCTATTACGCCCGCCATCCGGGAAATCGCCGCGGCCCGGACAGCCCACCATCCGCCATGACGGGCGAAGGTCACGCCTCATCCAGTCTGACTTAACAGGATGATGGCACTCCCCGAATGCCATCGAACGGTCGGGTAGGGATATGATGGGGGCCGGGCCGGAACAACGCGCGGCCGCTCCGCCGCAATTCGGGAAAACCTGTCCCGGAAAAGACTGCAACAAGGCTGCGGCGCGGAAGTGGAGTGGATAATTGTCAATTTTGCCTGACAGATATATTGTCAAGCCAACCTGACATATTTAAGGTTGGCGCGAAATGTACCAGACCGATGTCAATCTCCACGGCCCGATTCCGGAGGCGGCCTGCATTGCACCCATGCCCCGTACCCGTCGCGCCATCGTGATCGGTGCCGGTCTGGGTGGTCTAGCGGCAGCCATGCGGCTGGGTGCCAAGGGCTATCGGACCATCGTGCTCGACCGTCTGGACACACCCGGTGGGCGCGGGTCATCGATCGAGCGGGACGGGCATCGCTTCGACCTTGGCCCCACAATCGTTACCCTCCCGAACGTCTTCCGGGATCTCTGGTCTGCCTGCGGACGCGAATTTCACCGAGACGTCGATCTTCGCCAGATAGATCCGTTCTATGAAATCAGATGGCCCGACGGCTCCAGTTTCAACGCACGCCGGAATGCGGAAGAAATGCGGGCGGAAGTGGCCCGTCTCTCACCAGGAGACGTCAAAGGATACGAGAGGTTCCTCAAAGACAGCCAAGCACGCTACGAATTCGGCTTCGAGAATCTGGGCCGCCGTCCGATGAACCGGCTGCGCGACCTTCTGGCTGTTCTCCACCGGTTCGCCTGGCTCCGCTCGGATCGTTCGGTCGCGGCGCACGCAATGGCTCGATTCCGCGACCCCAGACTTCAGATGGCGTTCTCGTTCCATCCTTTGTTCGTTGGCGGCGATCCGTTCAACGTGACCTCCATGTATATTCTTGTCAGCTATATCGAAAGGAAGTTTGGCGTCCACTATCCGATTGGCGGTGTTGCCGCAATAGCCAAGGCAATGGCGCGGGTCATCGAATCGCAGGGTGGCATAATCAAGTTCCGCACTGAAGCGGACGAAATCACGGTCGATAGGGGCCGCGCCAGCGGCGTCAGGCTGGCGGACGGCGAAGTCCTGACGGGAGATGTCATCGTATCGAATGCCGACAGCGGATACACCTACAGCCGGTTATTGCGAAACCTCGACAAGAAACGTTGGACCGAGAAACGTCTGAGCCGTGCGCGGTGGTCAATGGGGCTGTTCATCTGGTATTTCGGAACGAAAGGCACACGGTCCATGTGGACGGATGTAGGCCACCACACGATTCTCAACGGGCCAAGATATCGCGATCTGATCAGGGACATATTTATCAGGGGGCACCTCGCCGACGACATGAGCCTATATGTCCACCGCCCCTCAGTGACTGATCCGACAGTGGCGCCCGAAGGCGGCGATACCTTCTATGCGCTCAGCCCCGTACCCCATCTCGGCTTTGACCGTCCGATCGATTGGGCAAGGCATGCGGCACGCTATCGCGAAAGGGTTCAGGCCGTCCTCGAGGAGCAGCTTCTGCCGGGCCTTGGCGACCATTTGACCGTTTCGGAGACATTTACGCCGGAGACCTTCCGCGACCGCTACCGTTCACCCGGCGGCTCCGGCTTTTCGCTGGAACCGCGGATTTTGCAGAGCGCCTGGTTTCGTCCGCACAACATCAGCGAAGAGGTCAAGGGTCTCTACCTTACGGGCGCGGGCACGCACCCGGGCGCGGGCCTGCCGGGCGTCGTGTCAAGTGCCGAGGTCATGGCCAAGCTCGTTCCGGTTCCGGAGGTCTTGTCATGATGCGTCAGGAGGATCTCGAGTATTGCCGTGAGGCTATCCGGCATGGATCGCTGTCCTTCAATGCCGCCTCATACCTACTGCCGGGAAACGTCCGGGATCCCGCGCTTGCGCTCTACGCATTTTGCCGGGTAGCGGATGACAAAGTCGATCTCGCGCATGAAAAACAGGCGGCGGTCGACTTACTCAGGAATCGGTTAAGGCTGGCCTATGCGGGCCGGCCGCGGAACACACCCACCGACAGAGCCTTCACCGCCATGATAGAACTGTTCGAGATGCCGCGCACCCTGCCGGAAGCGCTTCTTGAGGGTCTGGACTGGGATGCGAAGGGATTTCGGTACCGGACGATGTCCGACCTTACCGCATACTCCGCCCGAGTCGCGAGTACGGTCGGCGTAATGATGTGCGTCCTGATGCGGGTCCGCGACCCTGATGTACTGGCACGCGCCTGCGACCTGGGCGTAGCGATGCAGCTGACGAACATTGCCCGCGACGTTGGCGAGGACGCCACTGCGGGACGGCTGTATCTGCCGCTCGATTGGCTCGAGGAAGCGGGTCTCGACCCCGACACCCTTCTTGCCTCCCCACGACCCACAAGGGCCGTCCGGCACGTTGTGCGCAGACTTCTGGTCGAGGCCCGCCGCCTCTACCGGCGCTCCGAGGCCGGGATTTCCGCGCTACCGCTCAGCTGTAGACCTGGAATCTTCGCCGCGCGTCACATATACGCTGGAATCGGTGAACAACTGCGCAAGGATGGCTACGACCCGATCAGTGTCCGCGCACGCACCAGTTCCAGTCGTAAACTTGCCCTCCTGGCACTGTCGGTAGCACGAAGTGCGGGCACGGCATTCATGCCCCGCTCACCGATGGTATATGCATCGCCACTACCGGAAGTCACTTTCCTGGTCGATGCCGCCGCCAAGAGACCGGGACCGACATGGAGCGATATCGTTACGGGCGTCCTGACGCGCCTTGCCGCCGAGGACCGGGAACGCGCGATGCCAGGAACCGGTATATGATCTATCTGTTGTTCGCCATATTTCTCGTGGCATGCGGTGCTGCCGGAGCGACGGGAAGCATGTTCCCGCCGGGACACTGGTACGACCAGCTCAAAAAACCCTCCTGGACACCACCCAACTGGCTTTTTCCCGTCGCTTGGACAATCCTTTATCTCTGCATGTCGGCGGCGGCGGCGCGGGTGGCGGTGCTACCGGGTTCGGGGGTCGCGCTTGCGCTCTGGGCCCTGCAGATCGCCCTCAACACGCTCTGGACACCCGTATTCTTCGGACTTCAGCGCATTCAGGCCGGCATGGGAGTCCTCGTGATGCTCTGGCTTTCGGTCGCGGCCTGCACGGTCGCTCTCTGGCAGCTCGACTGGATATCGGGACTTCTGTTCGTTCCTTACCTGATATGGGTCAGCGTTGCGGCGGCGCTGAATTACTCGGTGCTCAGGCTCAACCCAAGCGCGTCGGTTTCCTAACCCGCTTTCAGCTTCCCTCAAACTTCCATACGCGTCTTCTGGGAACCCTGCAGGCGAGGACAGGCATCAGAAGCGGGGATCGGAAGCGACGGAGATCCAGTGCTTCGTGCACACCGAAAGTTTCGTATCCTTCAATCCTGTTGCGGACCAGGGCACGCGCATAGAATGGTGCGTCCAGCATCGACATTACCTGGCGTGGAACATATCCCGGATCCGCTCGTGTCCGACGCCGAACGGCCCAGAGACTCCTCGGCAACCGCGCGACCGGAAGCGGTGCGGAGATGTCCGCGTCACCGCACTGCCCGAATGAAATTGACACCCCAAGGCTGCTGCCGTCGCGGCGGTGCGCGTCGTAATGGACCGTCGCGCCCCCTTCTGTCGGATAGCGGCCCCAAGACCAATGGTCGAAATCGGCTTCCAGTGCGCGCGTGCCGAAATTCGCGTCCATATAGCCATGCCCTTTCCACTTCCAGCCCGGTGCATCCAATTCAACGTCTATGTCGGCGACGGGAGCGAAAGGTCGCCAGAGATGCGCACCATCCTCCGTCAGTGCGAGCTCATACGGGGTCACGGCCGACGGGGTGACAGTCACCTGACCGCGAATCCGGCCGAAGTATGGCGGTGCGCCCCATTCGTCGATTTCGATGAATAGACTTCCCTGGGTCCATCGCATCGTGGAAGGTCCAACCGTGAATTCGCGGGCACTTTGACGTAATGCCGTCTGCCCCCGATCGGTCATCGCGAAGCGACCGCCCGAACCGTAGGTGGCTACATTTATGCAGACGTGATCATGGGGACGCATCCGCCCGGACCAGCGATACCAAGGCGAAAAGACCGAGCCGATGAAGGCGATGATGGAGACCGCGCGCGTCCGGCTTTGGCTGATCCCGTCAATATACCACCAGGCGTATCCATCTGGCGGAACCGTCAGATCGAACCGAGGTCCGCGGCTATCGCCTCGGCCGCGTGCTTTCCGGAGAGGGCCGCCATCGGCACACCCGCGCCCGGGTGTGTCCCGCCGCCGGCCAGATACAGCCCCCGAATCGCTGTCCGCGCCCTCGGTCGCTTCAGCGAGGCCATCATCCCGTGCGGACTTTGCCCGTACAGCGCCCCGGCCGATCCAGGGAAGAGAGCCTCGAAATCCGCCGGTGTCGTCAGACTCTGGACTGTCGGTGCCGGCACAAAGGTCAGACCCAGGTTTTCGAGAGTTTTGAAGGTCACCAGACGGCATGTCTCTTTCTCCTCGATGTCGTTCGTGGTGGGTTTCGCGCGCGCGGCAGCGTTAAGGATGATTTCAAAGCGTTCGTCTCCGGTCGGCACGGGACAGTCCGTGCCCCGGTCTTGGGCACAGACGTAGACCGTCGGTTCAGACGGAATTCTTCCCGCTGTGATATCGGTGAACTCCGTATATGGGTTGGAGGCGAAAAACACGTTGTGGTGCAGAAGTTCCCGACCGCCCGCACGTGCGGCGAAGCCCCAGACGTGCGCGGAGTGGCTCCTTGGCGTTCGCTTGGTAATCGTGGCGATCCGGGTCACGGACTTTCCCAATAGGCCAGTCGCAAGCGCCCGCGGATCGCCCGCATAAACGAGCACATCCGCCAAGAGCGGCGTGTCAGGCTCCAAGTCAACGCCGGTGACGCTTTTGCCGTCAACGCGAATCCGCGCCACTCTGGTGCCCAAGCGGAGACTTCCGCCCATTTCCACGAGACGGTGGGCCATGGCCTCCGCAAGCCGGTGCATACCGCCTTCGACACGCCAGACACCTGCCTCTTCCGCCCGCCATATGAGGGAGATCAGGGCGGGCGAACAATAGGGGGTGCCACCGACATAGGTTGCGTACCGCCCGAAGAGCTGCCGCAGACGTGGGTCCGTGAACATACGCGAAAGCTTTCCGGCAAGTGTTGCGCCGGGCAGAAGATTGGACATTTTCCGGGGTGCCGACAAGGCGGCGGCGGCAAGGCGAAACAATGAGGGCTCGCCACTTTGCATCATGGGTGATTCGAAGGCCCGGAACAGTTCCTGCGCCTCGGCCGCATAGCGGTGAAACTCCACGGCCGCACGATGTCCGGCGAATCGCTCAATCGCGCGAGCGCTTTTCTCCCGGTCATCGAAGAGATCCAGATGGCTGCCATCAGGCCAGAAGTGTCGAGCCAGGTACGGTTCGCGGATCAACCTCACGTGGTCGTCCAGCCTTGCGCCCGACGCACGAAAGAGATCCTCAAACACATGGCGCATCGTCAGCACCGTCGGGCCCGCGTCGACACTCCCGGCAACCGAGATGACCGGTCGCATTTTGCCACCCGGCCAACGGTGTGCATCCAATACCGTAATATCATGCCCCGCGGATCGCAGCCGCAGGGCGGATGCGAGACCACCAACCCCGGCGCCTATAACGACAATATGCACCGCGGAAGACTTGGTTGAACTTCGCCTTTGCATATCGAATTTTCGACCTATTCGAGCCTGTTGTCCAGAATCGCGGAAACCGGGGTAAAACGCCATTGGATGCCGAACCACCGGACGTGTCCTTCTTCGACGGCACGGGAAAGTGCCGTTAATCGTACCCGCGTTCCCGACCGGCCTGAAAAGCCTGCTCCCTGATGACGGCACCTATCGACGTTGTGGAGCCGGCCGCAAGGACGATCCGTCAGACAGAACCGTGGACTGGCCATCTGAGGACGTCCGCGACCCGACCGGCGAAAGTCAGCGCTTCCGGGTCTCTGGAGTCAGCCCCCCACCGTGATCGCAACTCAATCGAAAACCAAACGGCTCGAGCATCCCAGACGGAACCGCCCGTGCGCCTGTTCCGACGCTCCGACAGTCGGGGGATAGCGGTTTCGCGGGGGAAACCACCCCGAGAGGATGGTCGCCGGGGCGATGAAAAGCGAACGCACGTTTCCGGTCATCAGCTTATTCAGCGCTTCATCCCCGATCCTAGACTAACGCAGTCTCGGATCGCAATTCGCCAAACCTATGGAATGCGCGGCTACTGGAGTTCGCTGCCCCAAACACACACTGGCTCCACCGGCTATTGTGCGCCGCCCGTATCTCTCAGGGCCGCCAGAAGCCTCTCGCCGTAGCGTTCCAGCTTCGACGTACCCACACCGTGACAGGCTGCAAGCTGTTCGAGGCTTCGCGGCTGCCGGTGAGCGATATCACGAAGGGAGCGATCGTGGAATATGACGAAAGCCGGCACTTTCTCGGCACGCGCGATCTCAAGCCGCACCTGCTTGAGGCGGGCAAACAAAGCCTGATCAGAGTCTTCCGGCGGACACCCCTCCGCCCGCGCACGCTCCGCTCGGCCGGTGGCCACGGAATGCAGCGCCACCATCTCGGTGCCTTTCAGCACAGCACGACCCAGGCCACCGAGTTTGAGCGCCCCGTAGCCGGTGATGTCGATCCTGAGCACATCAACCGCAACGAGCTGGCGCAGATAGGACCGCCACACTGTCCTGCCGATATCCGCACCGACTCCAAAGGTGGGCAGTCGGTCGTGACGATTCTGGCTAACCTTGTCCGTGGCCTCTCCCCGTAGCACCGAAATCAGATGTTCCGCACCGAAGCGCTGCCCGGTGCGCAGCGCCGCGGACAGCGCCTTGCGCGCGATCACGGTGCCATCGATGGTCTCGACGGGAGTCAGGCAGCGATCACAGTTTCCACAGGGTTCGCAGGTCTCGCCAAAATAGCCGAGAAGCGTCTGACGCCGGCAGCCAGCGGTTTCGCACAGACTGAGCAACGCGTTCAGGCGCTGATGCTCGACCCGCTTCGCGTCCACCGACCGACCGGAGCCGTCAATCATCATTCGGCGCACACGGATGTCATCCATACCGTAAAGCATCAAGGTCTCGGCAGGTAGGCCGTCACGACCACCACGGCCTATTTCCTGATAATAGGACTCCACGGTCGCGGGGATGTTAGCGTGGGCGACAAAACGTACATCCGGTTTGTCAATACCCATACCAAATGCGATGGTTGCCACCATCACCAAACCACCCTCAGTAAGGAAACGGTCCTGATGTCTGTCCCGGACGACCTGTTCCATTCCCGCATGATAGGGTAGCGCCCGGCGTCCATTCGAGACCAGGCGCTGTGCCGTTCGCTCGGTATCCCTGCGGGATAGGGTGTAAACGATCCCGGATTCCCCTGAATGACGTTCCAGGAGACGATCAATCTGCAAAGCCGTTGACGTCCGCGGCGCTATATTGATCCGCAGGTTCGGCCGGTCGAAGCCAGCGACAAATACCCTCGCCCGACCACCAAACAGCCGCTCGACTATATCCTTCCGTGTCACAGCGTCCGCCGTAGCGGTGAACGCACTTAACCCGGCGTCAGGAAAGGCGTTCGACAGCCCGGACAGGCGTCCGTAGTCCGGTCGAAAGTCATGTCCCCACTGTGATATGCAATGAGCCTCGTCAATTGTGAACCGTGCCGGATCGTAACGGGAAATACCCTCCAGAACGTCCGGTTGCATAAGTCGTTCCGGCGAGATGTAGAGAAGACGCAGCCGACCGCCGCGCAACTGACGGTGCGTCTCGGCTGCATCCGCCCGGGATGTCGCTGAATTAAGCGCTCCGGCCGCCACGCCATTGAGGCGCAGCGCGGCCACCTGATCGCGCATCAAAGCGATGAGTGGTGACACCACAACCGTCAGGGTTTCCGTTGCAAGTGCCGGAATCTGGTAGCAGATCGACTTACCGGAACCGGTCGGCATGATGGCGAGCACGTTCTCGCCGGCAAGAATCGCCTGGATGATATCCGCCTGCCCGGGACGGAACCCGTCGTAGCCGAATGTCTTCTTCAGGAGTGCGCCCGCGACGTTCAGGGTCGGCATTTTAACTGACGGTGGTTCCGAGGATATCTCCCGAACATTGTAACATCCTATATGGTGGCCGAAAACACCCTGCAAGACCAACGTCAGGCAGGGATCCCTGCGGTCGAGCGAAAGGAAGGCGGTCATGGGGATGCCGGCGGACAGCCGGTTGCCGGCATCGCGGATTGCGATCTCCGGTTCCAGGGAATCGCTGCGCCCCGAATGTTCGCGCACCCTGTCGAGAACCGTCTCCAGGTGTGCCTCATAGGCTTCCGGCAGGACCTCCGGGAACAGGAGCCCGCTCTCTTCCCTAGGGGGGGCGCAACGTGCCTGTCCGCGGTGGTGGATGCATGATCCTGTTCAGGAAATCCCGGCCGGAGGCAACAGGCCGAAGCCGGACAATGGCACCAAAATCAGCAACAGTTGTCGGAGAATTTGGTCGTAACGCGATCAAAAAGAGAACGTATGAGGATCACGCCCATTGCCGATTCACTGAGCATGGCGTGACGGGCGGATCAGTGCCGGCTGGGAAGCCAGCGGTGCAGCGCAGGAGGAGCAGGAATTGCAGTCCGACGTCCATCATTGAGTGCATGTGAGCCACGGAATCCACAACAACACTGCACATCGCCGGGACACAGAGAAGCTTGCCGAGGATCGGACTCTGAACTTCCCCAAAGCGCATCTCAGATGGCGAGCGAGACAGACGATGCGCCCGGCCCGCGTTACTTTCGCTACGACCCGAATTTCGTCTCGCCAGTTGTCGGGTGCCTCTTGGTCGGATCACTGGCCGGTTCCGGCACAGCGTGCGCCCGCACAAAGTTGCGGAATGCCTCTGCCGTCGAATTTCTTGCGGCGACGTCGACCATGGCCTGCGCCGCGTCGACCGGCTCCATTTCCAGGCGGTAGCCGTTCACCGCGAGCGTAGAGGCAATGGCGGCAAACGCTGTACGCTTATTGCCATCGACGAACGGATGGTTGCGGATGATGCCCTCGGCGATCACACAGGCTGCCTCGATGATGTCGCCTGTCCCCGAATAGGCGAGAACCTGCGTTCCTCGCGCTACCGCACTTTCGAGCAACCCTGAATCGCGAAGTCCGGCCGTCCCGCCGAAGCGGCGCATTTGCATCCCATGAAACAGGGCCACCAACCGGGCCGTCGGCAGGACATGGCCGCCGACCTCATCGACTAGTGGCTGGTTCGAAACAAGAGATTCCAATTTTTCCTGCCGCCGTCACGCGGCCAATGACAGGGGACGCAGGCAGATGGCCATGGGAGGGATGAGTCATGCTTCGGGAAAGAATGGAATCTTCTGTATAGAACCTACCACTAGGTGCGCTGCATCCAGCGAGGTGTCTTCTGTCAAGTGCTGAGCCTCTCCGAAGCCAGCGTGCGGTAGGTTTCGGCGTAGCGGTCCATGTTATCGAGCATGGCCGCCACCATTCGCCCGGATGCGGAGGTCTCCTGCGCGATCAGGATTCCATCCTGCAATGGCGCCATGACGACGCTGTCTCCGGCTGCCAGATTGGCCTGCGCGAGCGTGGCCACAGGGATGACGACACCGTGGGAATTGCCGGTTTGCGTGATCTTTGGCATAGAAATCGCCTTTCATCCGTAAGTACAAATGCACTTACAGCATGTGCTTGGCTGGGGCAAGCGTTTCGCGGCATCGAAAGCCGTCTGGTTTGGCGCACCGGAACTGAGCCGCAAGGCGTCCGCCGGTGCGGGGCTCCGCCCCATCCGATTTGTCGTCGCGATCAGAGAGTACCGCGGCGCCGATGCTGTAAAACTGGCAACGGCCAGGGTGTGGCCGTCCACGGCGGCCGAGCGGTACGATGTCCGCGTTCTGAACATGACCCGTTTCCGCGCACAAGGCGATGCGCCAGAATTTCAGCGATCACTTCTGGTTTAGATGCAGGCACTCCGGGACTGGCATCACGACCTTTCCATCCGCCAGCCATGCGTCGAGATTGTCGCAGACCAGATCGCCCATGGCCTGCCGAATCTCGACGGTCGCGCTTCCAATGTGCGGCAACAGCACCACGTTCGCCATTGCCTTCAGGGCATCCGGAATACGCGGCTCGCCCTCGAACACATCAAGCCCCGCCGCGCCCAAACAGCGTTCCTTGAGAGCCGCCACAAGAGCCGCCTCGTCAACCACGCTCCCCCTGGAAACGTCGGGATGCCGGCGAATGGAGGCCAGATCGGGAGAATCCTGAAACCCGGCTGACCGCAACTGAGTTGTTTCCCCAACGACTCAACCATAGAACAGGTTTGAAGAGGTAAGCCGGATGCTGACTGGAAAACGCGTTCTTCTGATAATCGGCGGCGGGATCGCGGCTTTCAAGTCACTTGATCTTATCAGGCGACTAAGGGAACGCAGCAATACGGTCGTTCCCGTGCTGACCGCGGCCGCGGAGAAGTTCGTGACACCGCTATCCGTTTCGGCGCTCGCGGCGGAACGGGTCCATCGCGATCTTTTTGACCTGACCGGCGAGGTCGAAATGGGGCATATTGAACTAAGCCGCTCCGCCGACCTGATAGCCGTCGCTCCCTGCACCGCCGATCTGATGGCCAAGATGGCGGGAGGTCACGCCGACGATCTGGCCTCCACGTTGCTGATGGCAACGGACAAGCCCGTTCTGATCGCTCCATCGATGAACGTGCGGATGTGGCGGCACCCGGCCACTCAGCGCAATCTCGCCACACTCAGGTCGGAACGGGTACTCGTCGTCGGGCCAGAGGAGGGCGAAATGGCCTGTGGCGAGTTCGGGCCGGGCCGGATGTCGGAAACAATTGACATCATCAATGCGATGGTTCCAGCACTGGGCGACGGGCCGTTGAAGGGTCGGCATGTTCTGGTGACATCCGGACCCACTATCGAGTCGATCGATCCGGTCCGTTATCTAACCAATCGGTCTTCAGGAACGCAAGGGGCCGCGATCGCTGAAGCGCTCATCTCGCTTGGCGCGCGTGTGACTTTCGTGACGGGACCCTCCTGCGTTCCGCAACCTTATGGCGTTGAGGCGGTTCGGGTTGAATCGGCGGTGCAGATGCTTGACGCGGTCGAGGCGGCCTTACCGGCCGACGCCGCCGTTTTCGCCGCGGCGGTCGCTGACTGGAGAAGCGCGCGGGAGTCGTCGAGTAAAATCAAGAAAGGCGGATCGGGTGAACCACCGGAGTTCGAGTTCATCGAAAACCCTGACATCCTTGCGACCGTCGCCCTCAAACAGGACGGGCGCCCCCAACTTGTGGTGGGCTTCGCTGCCGAGACCGAAGACGTCATCACCCGAGCGGTCGCCAAGCGCGAACGTAAGGGCTGTGACTGGATACTCGCCAATGACGTCTCACCGGAAACCGGGATCGTGGGCGGCTCCGAAACCGCGGTTACGCTGATTTCGGATGACGACGTGGAGGAATGGCCACGCATGGCCAAAACCCAGATGGCAGCGCGGCTTGCCAACCGCATCGCAGGGACACTTGCATGACAGCACCTGTAATCCGAATCTCATGGCATGAGGAAGCGGATAACACCATACCACTGCCACAATATGCGACGGACGGAGCGGCGGGAGCGGACGTCCGCGCCAACCTGCCTCCCCCAATCCGCACCTGCGGCCTCACGTTGGAAAGAATGGAACGCCTGATCGTACCAACAGGACTGCGTATGGCGATACCCTGCGGATATGAGGTTCAGCTACGCCCACGATCTGGGTTGGCGCTTGATCAGGGAATCACGCTCTGCAATTCGCCTGGGACGATTGACTCTGACTATCGTGGTCCCGTTGGCGTCCTTCTCGTGAATCTCGGCGACCGGCCGTATTCGGTCAGTCACGGCGATCGAATCGCCCAGCTGATCGTCGCACCGGTGGTGAGGGCGGCATTCGCGGTTTCGGATCTGCGTAATCCGACTTTAAGGGACGCTGGCGGGTTCGGCTCGACCGGTCTGCGCTGATGGTCTGGTTCTTTGTAGCCGTAGCGGTCATATGGGCGCTCGGCCACATCACCGGTTCGAGCCGACGGGCGCGACTCGCCTTGATCGCCCTTGTGTACTGCATCGCACTCATGGCGGCGGTCACTCTGCCCGAGCCCCATGCGGCGCGGACCGTGATCGGGAAGTCGCCGGGCGCGTGGCTGCTGCTCGGCATACTGGCAGCGTTAGCGTTCCTATATTCCGTCGGGCTGAGATGGTTACGGGAGAGAGCTCGGCGAGAAACATCCGGGCACCGCCGGCAAGACACGTTCGGGGATGCCGAACTGCCGCGATACGCGCGACACATCATGCTTCATGAGATCGGCGGGCCAGGACAGAGGAAGCTGAAGGAAGCGAAGGTTCTGGTTGTGGGCGCCGGCGGGCTGGGCTCGCCGGCGATGATGTATCTGGCGGCGGCGGGCATCGGAACGATCGGGGTGATAGACAACGATGAGGTCGAGATCACCAATCTGCAGCGACAGATTGCGCATACGAATCCGCGAATTGGTATGCCAAAGGTCTTTTCGGCCGAAAAAACGATGAAGGATCTGAATCCCTTTGCCGATATTCGCCCATATAGCCGTCGGCTAACCGAAGATATCGCCACCGAACTAGTGGCTGACTATAACATCGTTCTGGACGGAAGTGACAATTTCGACACACGGTACCTGACCAATCGGGCATGTGTGGTTGCCGGAAGACCATTGGTCTCGGCGGCCTTGACACAATGGGAAGGACAGATCAGCGTCTTTGACCCGGCTAACGGTGCGCCATGCTATCAATGTGTCTTCCCCGAAGCGCCTGCATCCGGACTGGCGCCGAGCTGCGCCGAAGCCGGCGTGCTTGGCCCACTACCAGGCGTATTGGGAGCTATGATGGCAGTGGAGGCGGTTAAGCTGATCG
This sequence comes from Paracoccaceae bacterium, assembly GCA_965221405.1. Lineage (GTDB taxonomy): Bacteria > Pseudomonadota > Alphaproteobacteria > Rhodobacterales > Rhodobacteraceae > JAPOUP01. Next base: position 1,631,352 of record CBDCSE010000002.1, read on the forward strand.
CCCGGGCCGGTGAACCGCTGCGCGGGCGCATGATGATCTACGACGCTCTATACGGTGAAACCCGAGTGATCGGGCTGAAGCGCCGTGAGGGCTGCGGGACCTGTGGCGTCCCGATCGACACCGATTGATCGAGTGTACCCACCGTCATTTCGATATTCATCTAACCGGTCATGGCCGGAGCGTGGGAAAAACCGGCCAGCGGAAACTGTCTTGAGGCATGGTGATGGCGTGAATACATTACGCTTAGGCCGACGACATGATCTGCCGCCATATGTAGTGTGTAGTGGCCACGCCACTCTTTCATTTCAGTGTACATCCAGCTTTCGTCGCGCCCCCGGAAATGAGCGGAACAACCAACCGGGGCGTGTCAGATGGTGTGCCATAATGGCATCTTCGGCGAACCGCCATTATGCTTTGCCACCAGAAAAGGAAGCAGACAAAACCGAGGGAGCCCCCAATGTCCGGATTCCTGACTACTCATGTGCTCGACACGGCGTCAGGCCGACCAGCAAAAGGAATGAGAATTGACCTGTTTCGCATCGACAGCGATACCCGGATGCATCTCATCTCAATGAGCACGAATGAAGACGGACGTACAGACGAGCGGATACTTCCTCCTGAAACGTTCCGGGCCGGCACCTATGAACTTGAATTCCACGCAGGTGACTATCTTGAAAACAACGGGCATCTATCCGAGCAGACACGGTTTCTGGACATAATTCCAATTCGATTCATCATGTCCGAAGACTCACATTACCATATCCCTTTACTCCTGTCACCTTTCGGTTACTCGACCTACCGGGGCAGCTGAGCCTCACAGGCGCACGCATCCGCTATGCCCGCCACCCCCTAGCCGACCGCACCGACGGCGTCCGGAAATCCGCCCTGTTTTCCGTGGTTTGTTCGATCCCGACTTTCCCGTTTAGATCCCTCCGCCTCCCGAGTCGGCCCTTCGCCCAGAACACGATCCTGGCCGAATGCGACGCGGCACCACCGTGAATCATAAGTATCGGGTGCGGGTGATCTCAAGCCGCTACACCTATTGGGGTTGAATCATTGGCCGAACTGAAGAAGGTTTGAAATGACATCGACCGCCTTCCATGCCAGCCCGGAGAATATCGCACCAAGCGCTATCCGATGTCTCAAGACAGTGTCAGTATTGCCAACTAGGGCCTGTTGACACTCATGACGCGGCGACCATGCCGACGACGAGATGAATCCCCGCCGCGAAGCTCGCGGCGGTCCTGTCGTAGCGCGTCACGACCGCCCGGAACTCCCCGGGCTTCGGGAGGAAACTGTCCACCAGGTGCCGCCACCCGCACATCCCCCGGTCACGCGCCCGCGGCGCCGTCCGGTTCCGTTCCGGCGGGACCGCCGCCTCGGCGCCGCGCCCGTCCAGGTCGTCCAGCAGCCAGTCAACGCCGGACGCCCTGTCGCCGACCAGGGCCCCGAACTCCAGCCCGCCCGGAAGCTCCGGAACCCCCTGAAGGCCGTGCGCCCGGGCGGCAGGGATCCTGAAGCGGACCAGGTACCCGAGCGCGTCCACGACGGCGACGGTTCTGGTCGTCAGGCCGCCCCGGGAACGTCCGATTCCCTGACTTTGGCCCCCCTTTTTCTGGCGCCCGCCGCCTTCCGGGGCGCCTGGACGACCGTTCCGTCCACGAACACCCGTTCAGGGCCGGAAACCCCCGAAAGCACCCGGCGCCGGAACCGCCTGGACACGCCGCGCCACCTGGCGGTCCGCTTGGGGAGGTCGCGCCACGGCGACCCCGTGCGGAACCGCCACAGCACCGCCTCCGGGAGAGGAGGCGGCTGTCCGCCGCCGTGCCGCCGGGATCGGACTTCCTGCCCGCAGGCATGTCCCCGGTCCGCGCCCACATCCCGTCCGTCAGTACCGTCCTGTGAGCATTCATGGTGTCACCTGTATGTTGTCCTGCCGCGCCGCCGTTCCGGCGGTCGCCGGGGTGGAAAACGGCACGGAACCGGGCGATTCGCAACCCGACTGTCAACGGGCCCTAGTATACCAACATCACTGAATTGATGCCAAAGGCTTATCCCTTTGCCCAAGGTGCCACAACATGTTGTGGGGTCGGCCGCGTAGCCGGATCCACGGATCCGGCGCGAAGGGCGCCCCACCGCCTCGAGTCGGCGGGCAGTCGGGAATTTCCGGGATGACGGGGACGGCCGGGTGCGCGGCCGGGCCGCGGGCACCGGGTGCGTGCGGCCGGGCCGCGTCAGGCGCACCCTTCGATGATGTCGCGGTACGTGGCGGGCGGCAGCCCCAGGCCGATGCCGGGCAGGCCGTCGAACGGGACCCGCCGGTGGCGGCGCCGGTCCCGGCGGAAGACGGACCCGTCCGGGTGCCGCTGGACGTGCCTGCGCCGCAGGCCGTGATGGACGCCCATGGCCCAGCGCCTGGGGTTGGGGAACACCCGGTGCACCCACGTCAGGATCCCGTGCGCCGGGCGGTTTCCGACCGCCTTTTCGTCCCGGGGGTTCCCCGGCAGGCCGCTGTGCCCGGGCCAGCCGTCGGTGACGACCCCCGCGCACCCGGCGCGACGGCCTCGCCGATGAAGCCGTGCAGCGCCCCGGAGGCGTGGTTTTCCACGGCTTTCAGCCGGATGCGGCGTGGCCTGCCGCATTCCGGGAGTTCCACGGCGCCGGTCAGGAGAATCCTGCCTGACACGCCCTTCGCTCCGGCCGCTTCCGCGCCGCCCCCGTCGCGGCAGGGCACGGACGTCCCGTCCACCTCCGCGGTCCCCTGCGGCAGGCCACGGTCCGGGCCGGCCGTGTTTCCAGCGCGATGCCATGAGAGAGAACATAGGGGGAACGGATCGCCAGCCCCCTCAAGACACAAAATGTGGGGTCGCCTGTGTCAACGGGATAAGCCTTCTCAGCGAAATCCTGACTGATAGTCTTAAGCCCCTACAGCTACGCATAACCTCATCAAGCGAAACCGTTTTGCCGCTCCCATGTACGTGCGGCGGCTTCAGTCATAGGCCCGCCAACAACACGTAAAGTGCCATTCGGCCATTTTTGCCTGTGCTCCTGTTCACGGCGTACAAAGTCTGTGGTGATCCCGCCGTGCACAATGTGCCCGCCAACGACAAAGTGGTAAATATAGAAACGCATGCTCATCTCCCAGACTTGCACGGAACGCACTTGATGCCAGTCGAGTGTTAGCGACTGCTAACCGCCACCTAAGATCATCATTTCCCAATTCGAACTAGCGGGATTTTTCAGTCGTTTCAAGATGCCTTTGCGACATATGTCCTCTGCGGCAGACACCAGCTCGGGGTGTTTTCTCGTGAGGTTGGTTTTCCCGCCGTGTATAACGGCAGAGGCTGCCTTGTAGACCTTGCCGAGAATGTCATTGATATGCGCGCGCTCCTGAAAGTCCCTACCAAGGTGCCAAGCTGCATAAGTCGCGATGCGAAAGCGTTTCTCGCTGTCTCCACCAATATCGTACAAGGCCTCAAGTGCGATGCGCAGTTCTACCAGCTTGTCAATGTCGGACCCTGCCCGCTTTGACCTGATCCATCGGTCAATCGCCAACCCCAGGCTCTCAGGCGGGCCTGCGCCCCCATAGAGGCCCTGGTGAGTCGTCAATGCATCTTTGATGTGCGCCGGCGAAATTTTCATGTTACCGAACCCCTGTCGCATTCTACTGGTCATGCCTGATGGCAGGTTTACGAACGCTGCTAAAGACTCATAATCATTCCACATCAGTAACTGCTCACCCCCTGACTGAGCATGGTGTTTTTTGTGATGGCTGCGGGTTGGCGTTGACAGCGTAGCCGGATCGGCCTGTCGGTGCCCATCGTTAGCGACGGGGGCCGCCGGTGGGCCATTTCGGATCAAAGGCGACGGGCGGGCTGTGCCAGACGCTTCCGGGACTGTTTCCCCCGCACTGCACCTACGTGGAGACGCACCTTGGCGGCGGCGCGCTGATGCGGCGCAAGGCGCCGGCGCTGCGCCCGGTCGGCGTCGACCTGGACCGGCGCGCGTCCGGCGGGTTCGCGTGCGCCTGTCCGGTGGAGCTGGTGCACGGCTGCGCCCACGCGTTCCTGGCCGCCTTCCCGTTCCGGGGCACGGAGCTGGCCTGCAGCGACCCGCCGTACCTGCGTGCGACGCGCCTGTCGGACCGGCGCTACCGCCACGACTACAGCGAGGCCGACCATGTCGCCCTGCTTGACCTGCCCGGGGGCTGCCCTGCCAGGTGATGGTCCCGGGCCATCCCTCCGCCCTTTACGACGAAGCGCTGCGGGACTGGCGGCGGGTCGCGCTTCAGGTGACGACCCAGGCCCGGGTGCGCACCGAGGTGGTGTGGCCCGACTTCGAGCCGGGCCGGACGCACCGGGCCGGCCACGCCGGGCGGAACGCGACCGACCGCCAGCGCATCAGGCGCAGGGCCGCCCGCCGGGACGGGGGCTACCGGAGGATGCCGCCGGCCGGGCGCCAGGCGGTGATGGCGGCGATCATGGCCGTGGAGGCGGAGTGATGGCGACGGTGAACGCGGCCTCGCTGCGCGGGGAGTTCGAGGGCGCGAAGGCGCGCGTCGCCGCGCTGCGCAGGGACGGCAGGGTGTCCGGGGAGGTCGACGCCGTGGTCGGCGTCCTGCCCGCCTTGCTGGGCCTCCTGGTGGCCGTGTTCCTCGAGAGGACGACCCGCAAGACCAGCGCCAACTCCTCCCTTCCACCGTCGCAGATGGACGGGGACGGGACGGCGCGGCGCACCCGCGGCGGCGAGGGGGCGAAGCGGACCCCGCGAACCGGTGACGGCATGCGCAGGGCCACCGCCGGGGAGACGGCCACGGTCGAGGCCTGCGGGACCTGCGGCGCCGATCTCCCGGATGCCGGCCCCGTCGCCCGGGAGCGCCGCGTCCTGTACGACATCGTCTTCGAGGCCGGCGGGCGCCGCGTGGACGCCGGGGCCAGGGAATGTCCCGCGTGCCGGGCCCGGACCAGGGGCCGGTTCCCCGACGGCATGCCCGGCCCGCTCCAGTACGGCCCCGGCCTGCAGGCCTTCACCGTCAACCTGCCGGGCGCGCAGATGCTCTCGCCGGACCGGGCCGTCGCCCTGGTCCACGCGACCTGCGGCCTGAAGCTCTCCGAGGCCACCTGCCTTGGCTACGTCCGGCGCCTTCACGACGCGCCCGGACCGCGGGAGGAGGCCGCCGTCGCGCGGCTCCTGGAACGCCCGGCGCTGCACGCCGACGAGACCGGCCTGCGGGTCGACGGAAGGACACAGTGGCTCCACGTCCTCACCGACGGGTCCCTGACGCTGAAGCGCCCGCACCGCAGGCGCGGAAGGGAGGCCATCGAGGAGATCGGCGTCATCCCGCGCTACGAAGGCGTCCTGATCCACGACTGCTGGGCCTCGTATCTGGCCTACGACCGGTGCGCGCACCAGCTGTGCGGCGCGCACCTGCTCCGCGAACTCGCCTTCGCCGTCGACTCCAACGACTGCCGCTGGGCGCGCCTGATGGGAACGCTGCCGCGCGGGACGTGCCACAGGGTCAGCGGGAGTGCCACCAGGACCCTGACCGAGGCGGAACGCCGCGCCGTGCGGAGGCGGTACCGGACCATCCTGACACAGGGCGCCAGGGAGCTGCCCGAAATCCCGCCGCGCCCGAAGGGACGGCGCGGGCGGGTCGCCAGGTCCGACGCGCACAACCTGCACGGGCGCCCCGTCAGGCACGGGGAGTCCGTGCTGCGCTTCATGGCCGACCCGGACGTGAGCTTCACGGACAACACCGGCGAGCGCAGGATCAGGATGGCCAAGGCCAGGATCAGGGTGTCGGGGTGTTTCCGCACCCAGCTCCACGCCGAGGCCTGGTGCAGGATCCCAGGCCACCTCAGCTCCATGTCCGCGCTCGGATACAACCCACCCAGCGCCATCCAGATCGCCCTCGCCGGAAACGCCGCCAACATAATCAGGGAGCACGACGCCTGAACCGCCTCCACAGGGGGTGAGCAGTTACCCACATCATATAATAGCCGATGTAGCCGTTGGCGGCCAGCGCAAGCGATTGGAAAAGGGTTTCTAAAGAGAAGTTCGAAATGTTTTCTGATGCCCGCTTGAGTGTTCGGGGAAGGGTGTGCGGTGACGTTTTTTCCTCGTCAGGTCGATAGAGTGCTGGACGACTCTCACAATCAATTGTGAGAACGACGCCGCCCATGAGGTCATACATGGTAACATTACCCATGGACGGGATTGAGGCGGGAAGGTCTGCACTTGATGTCGGTAATTTCGTTAGCCTAACGCCTGGGACCAGATCCAGATCCTCATCGATGTCCACCCCATCAAGCAATAAACATTCCCGGTAGCGCAGCGGCTCACTATCCGCCCACTCAAGAAGTTGGTTTGTCACGTCAGCCGCATTCGTCCGTGCTGCGGCTACAATCAATGTCTTGGCAAATTCCTCAACTGTCGGATATGCCCACTCGACTGAGCCGCCAAACAGCAAGAACAACCCATTGCCAACCCGCCCTGTTGTGTCATTCGCAAACCCGCTCAAGACGGGCTGGAGTTTGGTTGCCAAATCGGCGACTTGATTGGGACCGATGTGCAGCTTCGCTCCAACCAAGTACATCCAGGTTGAGTCGCTCCATCGCCTTTTTCGGAACAGCTGTCTGTACTGACGCCATTCGATTGTTCCAACATTTCTCAAGTCAAATGTGTAGTTCTGAACGCAAGCGTCCAAGCTCGCGATAATGTCATGCACGATGGTTTCCGCCTTTCCGATGTATCATGATGTCTGTAAGCAGGACTCACAAGACGACTTTCATCGATGATCTGAAGTCGCTACAGCTACGGTTGTTCGATCACGGTTCGTGGCAAAGCAATTCCACGCTCCGAAGCGATTTTCTCGCCGTTGATTCCATTCGGTATTTGCGGCTCGCGTCCCCTTCCATCACAAGGGCTGGGAAGGAGATGTCCGATGGCCCACGCCGACTGGCCAAGAGTGAGACTGACGATACCGCCCTGTCTATCGGGCCCGTCGATCAAGGAAACGGAACTGGCGCTTCTGGCCGTGTGCCGTCCCCTGTGGGATTGGGGCAGGATACCTGTGATCCCTTGGGGAGGCCCGGATGACGGCCTTGAGTTCCTGCAGCCGAAACCGCAGTGAGGGGAGTTACCCGCGTTCGCGATCAAAGCACTTCAGGAACATGAGGCCATTTTCCGTGGCCGCGTATCCGCCGCCCGGAATGTGTTCGAGATAACCACGATAGATGAAATTCGTCTCGCCGGCGTGGTGCGACTGGATGTTGCGCAGGGACTGCTCCCGCATCCGTTCGCCGGGTCGGGCTTCGGAATATTCAGTGTCATCTGCGGTAAGTTCCATTCATCCAGCGTGACTTAGCCTCCAGGCTTCTGAACCACTGAACCACTACACGAAGGACCATGAGCGAAAACCCGTCCAGGCCTCGTGCCTCCACTTGGAATTCCATGCGATTGGCTGAATAGTCCTTTCCCGGCATATATGCGACCGACATTATCAGGGGACGTTCTATGTATGATATCGCAATCCTTTGGGACTGGATCGGATTTGCGGTTCGTTGGCTGCACGTCATCACCGCCATCGCCTGGATCGGATCTTCGTTCTATTTCATCGCGCTGGATCTGGGACTGCGGAAGCCACACGGGCAAACCGATGGCGTGCATGGCGAGGAGTGGCAGGTACACGGCGGCGGATTCTATCACATCCAGAAATACCTTGTCGCACCGCAGCGGCTACCCGAGCGGCTGATCTGGTTCAAATGGGAAAGCTACTCGACCTGGCTGTCAGGCGCAGCGCTTCTCGTGATCATCTATTGGGTTGGCGGTGACCTATACCTGATCGATCCCACCAAAGCGGATCTGACCCTGTGGCAGGGTATCTTCATCTCGGGCGCCTCGCTTACCGTTGGTTGGCTGATCTACGATTTCCTATGTCGATCCGGCCTCGGAGAACGTCCTACGGAGCTAATGATCCTGCTGTTCATGCTGCTTGTCGCCGCAGCCTGGGGCTACAACCAGGTCTTCACTGGCCGAGCAGCGCTCCTCCACCTCGGCGCCTTCACCGCAACCGTCATGACCGCCAATGTCTTCTTCGTCATCATTCCAGGCCAGCGCCTTGTCGTGAAAGATCTCCGGAACGGCCGCGAACCCGACCCGAAGCACGGCAAGGCCGCAAAACTGCGCTCAACGCATAACAACTACCTGACGCTCCCGGTCTTGTTCCTGATGCTGTCAAACCATTACCCTCTGGCCTTCGCCACCGAATACAGCTGGATCATCGCATGCCTGGTTTTTCTGATGGGGGTCACGATCAGGCACTTCTTCAATACAATGCATTCCGGCACAGGGAAACCGGCGTGGACATGGGCGGTGACCACCATACTTTTCATTCTGATCGTCTGGCTTTCAACTGTCCCTATGCCCGACGACTACCCGGATGCCGAAGCGCGACGTATGACGCCGTCCGAACTGCGATTCGCTAACGCTGAAGGATTTGACAGCGCATACGGCATAGTCATTGGAAACTGTTCTATGTGTCATGCACGGGAGCCTGCGTGGGAAGGCATTCGATGGCCTCCCAAAGGCGTTGTGCTGGAAACTCCGAGCGATGTCGCAAGGCATGCGGATGCAATTTTTCTTCAGGCCGGGGTCAGTCGCGCCATGCCACCCCCCGGCGCTTTTGAAATGGATCCGGAACACCGATCGACGCTTGTGAGCTGGCACCGTGCAGCCAACGGCATGTGATGATAACAGAGACCTCAAATCAGGCGATGCGCCGAAGCGCCCGGCGAGCCGATCAGGAATGCGGGCGGTAACCAGGCCAAATGGCGCGACCGCCCTGATCATTCCAACGACTGTAATGATCAACCGCGTTCACGGTTCGCCGCCTCTCCCTCTGTGGAGATCTGGGAACCATGCGCGGAATCCTTACCGTGTCTTAAGCACGCGGGAGGTGCCGCAGCGAAGCGCCCGGACATTGATATCGCAATTTCGGTCCCGGAATACCGGTTACATTTTCCGACGCAGTGAGATGTGGACGCCAAAATCGTGGGCGGCATGACGCCAACCGTCATCTTCTGAAACCGCGATTTCCAGAGTCGTGTTCCGGGAAATCCGGTATGCGCCCCCGGCTCCGAACATGACGACAGGTCCGGAAAGCGGCGCCAAGGATGAATCGGTGTAGGGAGTCGAGTTCGCATCTATCTGGGCTGTCAGAGAAAGGCGATCAAGCGGTTGCCAGGTCACACCGAAATGGCCGAAGGCAATCACCCGTCCACCCATGCCGGAAAGCGATGACGGCGACGATCCCGCCTGAACTCCCAGAGACGCGCCGTAAAGCCATGTGCGTGAACCTTCCCGCGGGAACAAGTCTCCCGAAGTCTCTGCCCAGAGGGATGCCGACATACCGCCCGAGCCCACAAGAGCGTTCTCGTCGCCGGTCGGAAGGCTGATCGCACCGCGCAACGCCAGACCGTCGTTTCGAAAATGGTTCCTTTCAAGCCTCCTGCCCAAGCCGAGCATGACATCGCCCGGGGCGGTGATACCCTGATCCACATCGACGCGCACCATGCCATTCCGGGAATGGGTGAAGGCGAGTCGGTCGTGGGGCGTGACGTCACGACCACCCTGAGGCAGGCCGAAGAAGTCATGCCAGTTCTCGATAAATCCGTCGAAAACCCCTCGTGTATGCGAAACCATAGAGACTTCCAGAATACCTTCCCAACCATCGCTCAGACCATATCTCAGAGCAACAGATTGCCTGTAGGTCTCCCCATCCACGAGCAACCGCTCCGCACCGGACTGTGCGAAAGTCATGTGAGAAGCCACATCCGAGGAAAAAGTCACCTCGGATGAGCCGCTCTCCAGAACGCACGCACCGTGCGGTGTCGGTGCGCCGTAAACATGGTGAAACGGATCCAGATTGGGAATACGGAGAGGTGATACGCCCAGACATCGCTGTTGGCCATCGGCCATTGCGCTTGAGAAGGCGAGCGCCACAAGGCCGCCAAAAGACAGCCGGCACCCGAAACATACTCCCCGGAAAAATGTCCGCCGCCGCATCATTCGGTGTACGCACGATGAAAGACGGACATGACCCCGAACCGAAAACATGAACGCACTTTTCCGGGTATGCTTCGGTCTCATTCCGTCCATCCCGTTATGGCGGCGGTCTCGGTCAAGGACATTTACCCATATAACCCCCGAACGCAACATCGCTGTTCAGGCGAAATTTCGGTAGTGGGTCAGTTTGAGGTTTGAGAACCAGCCCTTGCCTAGCGAATGAGGCATCTGCTGGGGCGATGACAATCTGGACACCGGCGACACCGAGGTGATGCTCGTCATCGCCAACGGCCCGGGCTACACCGTCGACCCAGAGAAGGGCAGGCACACCTTCATCATCCGGGACAATGACGACTGCGCCAATCCGGCCGCCACCCCCGGCGGCGTGGTCTACAGGGTTCAGGGCGGTTCGACCTGCATCTGCGCCACGAAAAGCCAGCATCCCACTGTGCGGGACCATTATTCCGGGGAGCCGGCCACCATCACCCGGGGGACAGGGGAAAACGCGACGACACACACCCAGTCCGAAGAAGGTTTCAGGAAGGTAATCGAAAGCCTCGCGGCGCACCCCGAATGGCGGAGCCGTCCGGCGCACGGCCGGGTCCTCCGGTCGGACCGGCCCGCGGTCAGGTCCACCACGGGACGGTGGCGGCCGGACCCGCAAGGGGCGCCGGATCCGGGGACGATGGGACTGGCGACGGGCGGGGGCGGGCGGACCGGCGCCACCACGGCTCCGCGGCTGCCCGGGAACCGGAGCGCGCCCGTCCCGGCGGCGGGGCGGTCCATGTCCTGCCGGACAACGCCCGCCACCGTCACGCGAGGGCGCCGGACCCTTCCTGGAGCGGCCGGGATGCCGCGTCCGGCCGCGCTTCCCGCCGCCCCACGCCCCGCACCCGACCCCGCCGGGCGCCTGTGGGGGGTCATGCACCGCCACGTGAGGCGTGACCGGTTCCACGCGGACCCGCGCCGGTTCACCGGGGCGGTCCTGAGGTTCCCCGACGGGACCCTTCCCCGTGAACGGGAGGCCATCGCGAACTCCCGCCTAGTTCGTGATCAACTCCGGCCCCATGAAATAGGTTGGCAGGAAGGTCGAGATCCACGGGACATAAGTCACCATGATCAGGAACATGAAGAGCACGGCCAAAAACGGCAGCGCAGCCCGTACCACGCCCATCATCGGCATCCCCGCGACCCCGGACGTCACGAAGAGGTTCAGACCCACCGGTGGCGTGATCATCCCGATTTCCATGTTCACCACCATGATGATGCCAAGGTGAATTGGGTCAATCCCCAGTTCAATCGCAATCGGGAAGACCAATGGCGCGACGATGACGATAAGCCCTGAGGGCTCCATGAACTGCCCGCCGATCAACAGGATGGTATTGACAGAAATCAGAAACACGATCGGCCCGAAGCCCGCGTCCAGCATCGCTGTGGCGATCTTCTGCGGCACCTGCTCGTCTGTCAGCACATGCTTGAGGATCAGCGCGTTAGCGATCACGAAGAGAAGCGTGATCGTCAGCTTGCCCGCATCGAAGAGCGTCTTCCTGGTGTCGGGATGAAAAAACGCCGTCACGATAGCCCAGGGTTTCCTGAGCAGACTCGACCGTGCCCCACCTGTCGAAGTGTCCACCGCCGCCGCCGACAGGCTCCGCGCCGCCGCATGCGACAATGGCCCCATGTCACGATGGACAAAGGTCGCAATGACAAAAGAGTAAATCGCCGCCACGGCCGCGGCTTCGGTTGGCGTGAATATGCCGCCATAGATACCGCCCAGGACGATGACGATTAGGAACAGGCCCCAGCCCGCCTCCTTGCCCGAGACGAGAATCTCGCGCCAGCCCTTCCATTCGCCCTTGGGCAGGCTCTTGATCCTGGCGATGACATAGATCCCAGCCATTAGCATCAGCCCAGCCAGAAGTCCGGGAATGACACCGGCAAGGAACATGCGCCCGACAGACACTTCCACGGCCGCTGCGTAGACAACCATCACGATCGAAGGCGGGATCAGGATGCCTAAGGTTCCGGCTGTGCAGATCACGCCTGCCGCGAAGTCCCTGGAATACCCCACCTGGCGCATGCCCGCGATCACGATCGAACCAATTGCTACCACCGTCGCGGGCGACGAGCCGGAGAGCGCAGCGAAAAGCATGCAGGAGAAAACACCCGCAATCGCCAGACCACCCGGGAAATGCCCGACGCACGCGATGGAAAACCGGATGATGCGGCGTGCCACACCGCCGGTTGTCATGAAGGATGACGCAAGGATGAAGAACGGGATCGCGAGCAGTGTGAAGTGGCCCTCAAATGCCGAAAACAACGTCTGCGCGACCGAGGCCATGGAACTGTCAGAGAACCACAAGAGGAACAGCACCGAACTCATGCCGAGCGACACGGCGATTGGCACGCCGATCATCAGAAGGCCGATGACCAGGCCAAAGAGAAGAACGACATCCATCAGGCTTTCTTCCTGCTTTGGTCGGCCCGGATCTCTTCCAACTCGGCTTCGACCTCATGGCTGGCGACGATCCGATCCGATCTGCCGGTCCAGATGGCCCAGGCGGCTTGCGCGAAGCGATAGGCCAGAAGCGCCATCGACAAAGGCAGCACGGCATACGGGATCAGCCGCGGAATTTTCTCGTATTCCTCTCCTTCGTTGAAAGCATCCTGCATCCAGCGGAGAAACTCGGGCAATGGTACGGAATCGACCTCGTACCAACCCTTGCCGCGGTAGTTTTCCTCGAACCCCAAGGGGAACCAGCGCCCGTCCGTCCCGGGCAAGTTGGCGAAATTGGCCCAGTAGTCCCAAGCGCCCTTCAGCATCAGAAGCGAGAAGGCGAGGCACACACCCACTGAAAGGAGCCCGATAACACGCCGTACCGGCGGGGAGACGGAATTGACAACCAGGTCGACGCCAAGATGCGCATTGGTCTTCACGCAATAGGACGCGCCCAAAAGCACCAGCCAAGCAAAGAGAAAGACGGTGAGCTGCAGCGCCCAAAGAATGTTTGAATCCAGGAACCGCGCCACGACATTCGCAAAGGTGATTACCGTCATCAGGCCCAGAAGGACCGCGATAACCGTCTCTTCCAGTTTGTCCGCCCTGGTTCGCCGCATTGGCCTGCTTCTCCCCAAAGGTTTGGGGGCCAGCGAACCGGCCCCTCCCGTTAGATTACATGGACGCGTTGATCGCTTGCGCAGCGTCGATGCTTTCCTGTCCAACGTCTTCGGCGAACTGATCCCAAACCGGCCTCATGGCCTCGACCCAGGCCGCGCGCTGCTCAGTGGTCAGCATGCGCACTTCGCCACCCGCCGCGATGATCGCCTGCTTGGCTTCTTCGTTGACCTTGGTCGACTCCGAGTTCCGGGTCTCGGTGACCTCGCGAAGGATGGTCAGAAACTGATCGCGCGTGCCGCCTTCCAGGCTGTCGAGCCAGTCGACCGCGGTCACCACGAGATAGTCTATGATGCCGTGGTTGGTCTCGGTAACGCCGTCCTGCACTTCGAAGAACTTGCGCCCGAAGATGTTAGACCAGGTGTTCTCCTGCCCGTCAACAACGCCCTGCTGAAGTGCGCCATAGACCTCGGCGAAGGCCATCTTCTGGGGCGAGCCACCGATGGCTTCCATCTGGGCCACCAGCACGTCCGATGGCTGCACGCGGAACTTCAGACCTTCGGCATCGCTCGGGTTGAGGAGTGGCACGTTGGCCGACATCTGCTTCATGCCATTGTGCCAGAACTCCAGCCCCTGCAGGCCGCGGCGCTGCATGGCGCTTTTCAGCGCGGCGCCGGTCTCGGAGGCCTGGAATGCATCCACCGCCTCGATGTTCTTGAACATGAACGGCAGATCAAAGATGCGGTACCGCTTGGTGAACCGCTCGAAGAGCGAGAGCGACGGAGCAGCCAGTTGAATGTCGCCCTGCAGCAGCGCCTCAAGCGCCTTCTCATCGGTGTAAAGCATCGAGTTCGGGAACACCTCCATGCACATCGTGCCGTCCATCTCGGCATTCACGCGCTCGGCCAGAAGAGTCGCCGCGATGCCTTTCGGGTGCTTGTCAGTGTTGGTGACGTGACTGAACTTGACCACGATCTCGCCGCTGTCGCAGGCCGCGAAAACGGCGGTCGCACTAAGGCCAAGGGTCGCGGCAACGGCCACGGTTTTCAGGAATTTCATGATCTACCTCCCAAAGGTTAACTCCGCGATTGAGCATCCGGGCATAAAAATCTCGGTCAAGATCAAAAATTGTGGAAAATATTATCATTATAAAACAGTATATTAAGCGTAGATCGTGAAAATAGTGTGCGAGAATCGAAACACCGTCCCGCGTGGCATGTGCGGATTTCCGCACAGCCTGAAATCCGCCGCCCCTTCTTTATGGATCAAGTGTCCCGGACCCAGTGCGCCCGACCGCAACATCCCGTACGCAGGCGCACGGTCAGGAAACGCGACCTCGGAGCGGCTCAGACCCGGTAGTCCTCGGCCCGGATCCCGCACCTCGCCAACTTGTCATAGAGCGTCTTCCGCGGCAGCTTGAGCGCCAGCGCCGTCCCGGTCACATTGCCCCGATGCCGCGTCAGCGCGTCGATCAGAAGCGATGCCTCGATCTGCGCCATTTTCTCGGCCAGACTCGTCTCCGGCCCTCCCGCGGGCGAAAGGCCAAGCACGAACCGCATCGCGGTATTCATCAGCGCGTGCCCGTTGCCGGGCCAGTCCCGGCTCATGAGCGAGGCCAAAAGACCGGGTGGGACCGCACGTGGCTCGACCCCGGACTGCTCGGCTGCCAGCGCCACGTAATGACGAAACAGCACCGGAATATCCTCAGGCCGCTCACGGAGCGCCGGTATGCGAACGGACAGGCCTTCAAGCTGATAGAACAGATCCGCATCGAGTGCGCCGGCCGCCATCGTGGCGGCGGTGTCCCGCGTTGTCCCGGCCAGAACCCGGCAGTCCGCACGCTCGAGTGCGTCGAGAAGCGCAAATTGGCTGGCCCCTGGCAGCTTGGTCACCTCGTTCAGGAACAGGCTGCCCGCCTCGGCCGCTTTAAGCGCCTCCTGCAATTGCGCCGGCTCCAGGCCCGCCGCGCCCACCTTCACGAAGGGGCCGGAGACCCGATCCGACAGCAGATGCAGCACCTCCGCCACCCTGGAATGCCCCGACCCGGGAGCCCCCTCGATCAGAATCGCGCCCGGCACGCGGGCTATCTGGCGGCATTGGTCGCGCAAACGTTCCGCCGGGACCGAATGGCCGAAAAGCAGCCGTGACGCGGCATCGCCAGCCTGGATACCGGCCTTGAACCGCCGGTCGTCGAGCGCCACCCGCCGCGACTCGAGTGCGCGCTGGACAGTCGCGACCAGCTGCTCGGTCGGGCACGGTTTCTCGAGGAAGTCGAACGCCCCATTCCCCAGCGCCTTGACCGCCATCGGAATGTCGCCTTCCCCCGTCAGCAGAATGACCGGCAGGTCTGGATCGGTCTTCTGCACGAATTCCAGCAGAGCCATCCCATCCTTGCCCGGCATTCGGATATCCGAGACGATGACTCCCTCAAACGCATCCGAGACATGATCCTTCGCCACCACGAAGGATCCCGCGGGCGTCACGGCGATCCCGGCCAGTTCCAGCGTCTGCGCCAGCGCTTCGCGTACCGGCGGGTCGTCTTCGACAAGCAGCACCCGCGCGTTCACGCCGCCATCTCCCCAGACCAAGGCTTCAGCCGCACCGTGAAGATCGCGCCGCCGCCTTCGGCGTTTTCGCCCAAGATGTTGCCGCCGAAGCTTTGAACCAGACCGTACGAGATCGAGAGGCCAAGCCCGGTGCCCTCACCTTCGCCCACGGTCTTGGTGGAATAGAAGGGCTCGAATATTCGGTCCGGATCGGTGATGCCTGGGCCAGTATCCTTGACCCGGATCAGCGGTTCGCGATCCGCCGTCACGATCAGGCTGATGCGCTTCTCTGTGGTGTCCGACATCGCGTCCGCGGCGTTCGTGATCAGGTTCACCGCCACCTGGGTCAGCCGCACCTCGCCCCCTTCCACCCAGATCGGTGCTTCGGGCAGGTCAAGGCGCATCTCGATCCCCTCCCGGGCGGCCATCATCTCCGTCAGTTCCAGGGCGGCTTCGGCCACGACGACAAGGTCGACCCGTCCCGCCGGCTCGCTTTCCTGGCGCGCGAAAGCCTTGAGGTTCTGGATAATCCGCGCCATCCGCCCGACGAGGCCAGTGATCTTGGCAAGATTGCTGACCACCTGTTCGGTGTTCTCGCGTTCCAGGAACTTGGCCCCGTTCTCGGCGAAGGAGCGGATCGCCATCAGAGGCTGGTTCAGCTCGTGGCTGATTCCCGCCGACATCCGGCCCAGCGCCGACAGCTTGCCAACCTGCACCAACTCGTCCTGCACGCGCTTGAGCGCCGCCTCCGCCTCGCGCCGCTCGGCAACCTCAGTGCGAAGCGCCTCGTTGATGCGCGAAAGCTCGGCGGTCCGGCTCGCCACACGGTCCTCCAAGGCCAGGTTGGCGCTGGCCAGCAGGCGGCGACGCTCGGCCGTCAGGAACAGGAGTGCGCCGAAGAAGGCCAGTAGGGCACCGCTCACGCTCGCCTGAAGACCCGCCACCACATAGGCCGGGCGCACGTCAACCAGCGCTTCGGCGGTGAGGTCAAGCACCGGCAAATCGCGCGAGATATGAAGTGCGCGGTCGGGCAAATACGGCCCCGCGTCGATCCGCCAGAGCGTCCCACCGCGTACCTCTGAGGCCTCGAACGGCACGAAGGGGCGTAGATCGGCGGCCTCGTATTGCGCCGTGGGGTTCGCCAGCTGGTTGCCGCGCTGCTTCAGCACAAGCTCGGATCGGTTCGAGGAAAACGTGACGCCCAACGTGTCTGTGAAGAGCACTGCCGGTATCTGCCCCCGCCCTTCCGCCTCCAGCGGATCCATGTCGATGATCACGACAAGTGCGCCCGTCACCGGCCCATCGGACGCAAAGACAGGTGCGGCGAAATAGAACGCGCGGGTGTCGAATTCCGGGCTGATGGCGTGGAAGTTGCCGAGTGCGCCAGTCAGGGCACGGTGTATGAAATCTTGCTCCAGCCACGCCCCCGGCACTTGGCCGCTGGCACTGGCCACAGGTTGACGCGCCTTGTCGATCAGCACGAGGTCGAGTGCGCCGGAGAGGTCGGCGGGCCGCAAAAGCACCTCCTGCAACGCCTCGGGCGTGATATCAGGATCGCGCAGTTGCGGATCACCCGCCAGCACCACGATCAACTCGCGATAGCGCGAGAGCTGTTTGATCAGCCGATCCGATGCAAGCGCCAGGTCGGACTGGCCCCGCCGCTCCAACTGGTCGAGCGATTGGCCAAGACCGATCCACCAGACGGTCACGACAAAGGCCAGCGATGCCAGGGCGAATGAGAGGATGCGGATCAGCTTCATGGTCTGCAAGCCCAGAACTTTCCCAGGGTGTCGTTCAACTTGGTTGGTGATTGCGGTTCCCGCACGCTATGCTGTTTCATCAGCGAACTTCCGTATCGGCCCGGAAGTCCGGAGAACGAAACGCTTCCGGGCCGGAAAGAAGCCGTTCCGGTGTCCTGACGGTCACCCCTGACAGCAAACCGGCCAAAGCCAGCCATCTTCCAGCCACCCTGTACCCAATCCGGCTGCCGGACGATACGTTCACCGTAGCGTGGGAAAGTCCTGCAGCCGATTTTCACGGCACTTTCCTGACACACCAACCAAGACAATGGGCCAAAAACGCCAGACCCAAAAAAAGTCGGTCACACCCCTTCACCATCGCTACGCGACTCCCGCCTTCCCGACCATCCGCACCAGGAAGTCCGAAAATTCGTCCCTTAGATCCACGCGCGACAGCCCAAATGCCACGGTAGCCTGCAGGAAGCCCGCCTTCGATCCACAGTCAAACCGCTGCCCCCGGAACCTATACCCGAAAACATCTCCACCCCGCTTGATCTCCATGGCAATGGCATCCGTGAGCTGTATCTCACCGTCGGCCACGGGATGCGCCGTATTGAGATGGTCCAGAATCCTTGGCGACAGGAGGTAACGACCGATAACGGCGAAGGTCGACGGATTGGTGCCCGTTTCAGGCTTCTCGACCATCCCTTTGACCGAAATCGTCCGCCCCATTTCCTCACGGACGTCCAGCACGCCGTAAGCCGGGGTCTTTTCCGGAGGAACCTCCATTGCCGCAACCATACTGCCGCCAGTTTCCCGGTACGCCTCAAGCATCTGAAGAAGGCATGGTTTGTCCGCCGCGATCACGTCATCGGGAAGGATAACGGCGAAAGCCTCGTCAGGTGAGATCAGGTGCCGTGCGCACCAAACGGCATGGCCCAGCCCCAGCGGCCTGTGCTGGCGCACATACGCGATGGCGCCCGAATCCATATTGGTTCTCCTCAGCTCACCCAGAAGCGCGTCCTTGCCCTTGCCGACCAGTTCCTGCTCAAGCTCGGGCGCATGATCAAAATAATCCTCCAGCGCACCTTTGCCGCGGGATGTGACAAAAATGAACTTCTCGATTCCCGCCTCCCGCGCCTCGTCGATCGCATACTGAACCAATGGACGGTCAACCAAGGTCATGATCTCCTTCGGAATCGACTTGGTCGCTGGCAGAAACCGGGTCCCAAGCCCCGCGACCGGAAATAGCGCCTTGGTTATCCTTCGGTTCATATCTATGCCCTGTCTTTACCCACAGATGACGTATTAGGGCCATTCCAAAACGGAAGCGACGGATACCATCCGGTGCCTAGGCACCGTTCAGAGCCGACCATCCGCGCTTGCGGTCGGCCGTTAACGGCCCGGATCACTCAATTCCAAGTTCAGCCAGCATCGCCTCGACCCGCGGCACATCTCCAGGGTTGTTGACTTCCCAGAACCGCCGTCCCCGTGCCGCGACCTCAACGCAGAGCACCCGGCGTCCCTGCTCAAGAAACCTGAGCTGTTCGAGTCCTTCCGACTTTTCCAGTGGACCGACAGGCCAACGCGGATAGGATTCCAGCGCCGACCGCCGGAACGCGTAGACACCCACGTGATGGAACACTGGCGTCTGCTGACCATCAGCGAACCGGTATGGAGTATAGGGAATCACTTCCTTGGAAAAATACAGCGCGTCTCCATCCTCGGAAAAAACCACGGTCGTGCCACCAACCCGACCAGCGCGACGATCCCGCAGAAACGCGTCCAGAGCGCGTCCATCGCAGCGAAGCGCCGGCGTCGCCACTTCCACTGAGGGATGGGCGGCGAGTCGCTCGACAAGGCTTTCAATGAACCACGGCGGAGTTAGCGGCGCATCTCCCTGTAGATTCACCACGATATCGTAGCCCTCACCCAGCATGCCCACCGCCTCCGCACAGCGCTCCGTTCCGTTGCGGCAGTCCGGCGACGTCATCACGACCTCCCCTCCGAAACTCCGGACGGCATCTCCGATCAGAAGATCCTCGGTCGCCACAACGACACGATCCGCCCGCGAAACCCGCATCGCCGCCTCCCAGGTCCTCTGGACCAGGCTACGCGCCTGACCGGATGCCCCCCGCAGGAGCGCCAGGGGCTTTCCTGGATAACGCGATGACCTATGTCGCGCCGGAATGCAGATCAGCACACGCATCAGCCCGACAGAAGATCGACACCGGGAGAATGGGCGATGAAGAACGGATTCAGATATCCCGGCTTGCCATAGTCAAAAGGCCTGTGATCGTCAAAACCAACCATTCGCCCTCCGGCACCCCGCAGAACCGCGTCACCCGCTGCCGTGTCCCACTCCATGGTCCGGCCCAGACGTGGATAGAGATCGGCCTCGCCCGCCGCCACAAGGCAGAATTTCAGCGACGATCCAACCCTCCAGAGATTACGGACACGGTACCTAGAGATATAATCATCCGTAGCCCGGTCACGGTGCGATCTCGAGGCAACGACAGTGAGTGCTTCGTTGTCAGGTGCGGAAACACTGATCGGTCTTGATCGGCTCACCCTATCCTTTCCGGGCGTTCCGGATTCCTCAACTGACGTTCCGTCAGCCAGCGTATGGAAGAGTCTGCCTCTGGCAGGTGCGTAAACAACACCCCGAAGTGGAACGCCTGCCTCCACATAAGCGATGTTCACCGTGAAGTCCCGCCGTCGCCTGACGAATTCTTTGGTCCCGTCCAAAGGATCGACGATCAGGAACGAGCGTGCCTTCAGTGCATGTGTCGTGGTCTGTTCCTCGGTTACGACGGTTATTCCGGGAAAGGCCGCCCTCAGACCGGACGTGATGTGTGAGTCAGCCACCTCATCGGCCGCCGTCACCGGACTCGCGTCCGACTTTCTCCGCACATCAAAATCGCCGCCGTGATAGACTTCCATGATCAGATCGCCGGCCTCGAGGGCCAGCCGTCGCATAATGGGGCAGAGTCGCCCGAAATCCAATGCAAGCCGCTCCCTTGGCTACCCACCCGCATTTCCCGGGCGCACAACATCCGCTTATGATCGCTTGCCGCGAAATCGGCAACACCAACACACAGGCGGCAACCGATCCGGTGGCCAACCGTCAATCGACAACCCTAAGCGTCAGGTTGATCCGTCCACCGTCGCTTAGAAGCTCCGACGTACCATGCCTGATCCGGTCCACTCCGTGATGGAGCAGACGCGCCGGTCCGCCCATGACCACAACGTCGCCGGAAGAGAGCCAGACCGATTCGGTGCGGCCTCCGCGCGTCCGGTTCCCGACGCGGAACAACGCGTCGTCACCAAGCGACACAGACACGACGGGATAGGAGAAATCAGCTTCATCGCGATCCTGATGCATCCCCATGCGGGCACCGGCTCCGTAGAAGTTGAGAAGACAGCAGTCCGGCCGTCGCCGCAGCCCGGTCACGGATTTCCAGACCGCCAGAACACTTCGTGGGATCGCTGGCCAGCAAACACCCGATGGATGCCTGCGCTCGTAACGGTATCCCGCACGGCCCGAGCACCATCCGTATTTTCCGGCAGAGGTCATTTTGACCGACATGGGCTTTCCGCGCGGCGTCAGCGGCGAGATCAGGGGAGCGGCCGCAACCACGTGACGCAGATCCTCCAGCATCGAGATCTGGGCCGAACCTTCAAGAAGCCCCCTGAAGACTGGGACGTCCCGTACCCAAAACGTTGGTTCCGGCATTTCGTACGACCTCCCGCCGCCACCTGAAATTTGTCCGTCCCGTTCGCTTGAAGGGCCGAATCGCCATCCCTATATAGCCCGGGAAGCATCGCGGGCACACACTTCCCGCGGAAAACCGGGATTGGGGGACCGGTGCCTTCCAGGGCCGGTCTCCACCAATATCGCCTAATGGAAGGATCCTGAAACATGGCCAAAGTCATTGGAATCGACCTGG
Source organism: Paracoccaceae bacterium (assembly GCA_965221405.1). GTDB lineage: Bacteria > Pseudomonadota > Alphaproteobacteria > Rhodobacterales > Rhodobacteraceae > JAPOUP01. The sequence goes on from CBDCSE010000002.1 coordinate 1,652,767, forward strand.
GAACGACAAATTCCTGCATCGCCATCATGGACGGTTCGCAACCCCGCGTCATCGAGAACTCGGAAGGCGCGCGCACTACCCCTTCGATCGTCGGCTTCACTGACAACGAACGCCTGGCCGGCCAGCCAGCCAAGCGCCAGGCTGTCACCAACCCCGAAAACACCATCTTCGCCGTCAAGCGCCTGATCGGTCGCCGCGCCGACAGTGCCGAAGTAAGCAAGGACCGGGAAATCGTCCCGTATAAAATCGTTGACGGTGGAAATGGTGACGCGTGGGTCGAGGCCCAGGGTGAAAAATACTCGCCAAGCCAGATCAGCGCATTCATCCTGCAGAAAATGAAGGAAACCGCGGATGCGTACCTCGGTGAAGAGGCTACCCAGGCGGTCATCACCGTGCCGGCCTATTTCAACGATGCGCAGCGGCAGGCGACCAAAGACGCCGGAAAGATCGCCGGTCTGGATGTGCTGCGCATCATCAACGAGCCGACAGCGGCAGCGCTTGCATATGGCCTCGACAGGAAGGAATCCAGAACGATCGCCGTCTACGATCTCGGTGGCGGAACCTTTGACATTACCATTCTGGAGATCGACGACGGTCTCTTCGAGGTGAAGTCAACGAATGGCGACACGTTCCTCGGCGGTGAGGATTTCGACATGCGCATTGTCGGTTATCTTGCCGATGAATTCAGGAAAGAGCACGGAGTCGATCTCTCGAAAGACAAGATGGCGCTTCAGCGTCTGAAAGAGGCAGCGGAAAAGGCCAAGATCGAGCTGTCGAGCGCCACGCAGACGGAAATCAACCAACCGTTCATCTCGATGGACAAGAACACGGGAACGCCTCTGCATCTGGTCATGAAGCTGACCCGCGCCAAGCTCGAGAGCCTTGTCGGGGACCTTATAAAGAAATCGATCAAGCCGTGCAGGGACGCGCTCAAGGACGCCGGTCTTTCGGCCGGTGAGATCGACGAGGTGGTCCTGGTGGGTGGCATGACGAGAATGCCGAAAGTCGCCGAGGAGGTATCAGCGTTCTTCGGAAAGGAGCCGCACAAGGGCGTGAACCCGGATGAGGTGGTCGCCATGGGCGCCGCCATTCAGGCGGGCGTTCTGCAGGGTGACGTCAAGGACGTCGTCCTTCTTGACGTCACGCCGCTGTCGCTGGGAATCGAGACCCTAGGCGGAGTGTTCACCCGACTCATCGACCGCAACACCACTATCCCGACCAAGAAATCCCAGATATTCTCCACCGCGGAGGATAACCAGAATGCGGTGACGATCCGCGTTTTCCAGGGCGAGCGGGAGATGGCGACCGACAACAAACTTCTTGGCCAGTTCAACCTTGAGGATATCCCGCCAGCCCCCCGGGGCCTGCCGCAGATCGAGGTAACGTTCGACATCGATGCGAACGGGATCGTTTCGGTAAGCGCGAAGGACAAGGGAACCGGCAAGGAGCAGAAAATCACCATCCAGGCATCCGGCGGTCTCTCCGATGACGAGATCGAACAGATGGTCAAGGATGCCGAGGCCAATGCCGAAGCGGACAAGGAACGCCGGGAACTCGCCGATGCGAAAAACCAGGCAGAGAGTATGATCCACGGTACCGAGAAGTCGCTTGAGGAGCATAGCGACAAGGTCGATCCGGAGACGGTTGAGGCGATTGAACTCGCGGTCGCCAACCTGAAGGAACAGATCGAAACCGATGATGCCGGAAAGATCAGGGCAGGTGTCCAGAATCTGGCGGAAGCGTCCATGAAGCTCGGAGAGGCGGTCTACAAGGCCGAACAGGAAAAGGCCGAAACCGCGGGCGACGGGGAGGGCGACGGACAAAAGACCGACGACGAAATCGTCGATGCCGACTTCGAGGATCTGGACAGCGGCAAACGCGACTAGATGTGATCTGGAGGATCGTGGCCGTCCCGGCATAGCCCGCCGGAACGGCCACGATCCGGACGCGCCTGCGGATACCGCACGTATTCTCCGTGCTCCGGAAGGACTGACACATGGCCAAGCGCGACTTCTACGATGTCCTTGGCGTCTCCAGGGGCGCTGACGCGGACGAGGTCAAGAAAGCCTATCGCAGGAAAGCCAGAAACCTGCATCCTGACCGAAACAAGGACAATCCAGGCGCGGAAGCTGAATTCAAGCAGGTGAACGAAGCTTACGAGATCCTGAAGGATCCAGAGAAGAAGGCCGCGTACGATCAATTCGGCCATGCGGCTTTCGAAGGTGGCGGACCACAGCGCGGCGGTTTCGGAGGATTTGCGCACCAGGATTTCAGGTCATCGTTCTCGGACGTGTTCGATGACCTGTTTGGCGAGGTCATGGGAGGGCGGAGTGGCCGCGGCGGGCGCCAGCGCGCTGTCCGTGGCGAGGATCTGCGTTACAATCTCCAGGTTTCCCTGGAAGACGCCTATTCAGGCATCGAGAAGACGATCGAGGTGGCGGCCGCCGCCAGCTGCTCCAGCTGCGGGGGTACGGGAGCGCAGAGCGGGACTGAGCCGACAATCTGTCCCACCTGCTCCGGAATGGGTAAGGTGCGCGCGCAGCAGAGCATCTTCACCGTCGAGAGAACCTGTCCCACCTGCTCCGGATCAGGCCAGATCGTCAGCAACCCATGCCCATCCTGCGGGGGCAGTGGCCGCGAGCAGACCAGCCGATCGATATCGGTCAACATCCCCTCCGGCGTGGAGACAGGGACGCGTTTCCGCCTTGCGGGCAAGGGCGAGGCGGGCCAGCGAGGCGGGCCAGCAGGCGATCTGTACATCTTTGTCCATGTGCGGGAGCACCCGCTGTTCGCGCGTGACGGTCAGGATCTATACTGCAAGGTGCCGGTCAGCATGGCGACAGCGGCGCTTGGCGGCGATATCGAAGTACCGACCATCGACGGCGGTCGGTCCCGCGTGCGGATACCCGAAGGCAGCCAGTCAGGTCGACAGATGCGCCTGCGCGGCAAAGGCATTCCTGCACTGCGCGGCGGCGGACCCGGTGATATGTTCATCGAACTGGCGGCGGAGACGCCCGTGAACCTGACGTCCCGCCAGAAGAGCCTGCTGCGGGAATTCGACAGTCTGGGGTCCGATAACAATCCGGAGTCATCAAGTTTTCTGTCCAAGGTGAAGAGCTTCTGGGACAACATAAAAAGCTGAGCGTCGGATTGGAGGGGGATTATGATATACTCGCTGAACTGGACCGTACTTCCTGACCTGATTCGCCCTCCGCCGCATGGCCGGATCCTCCGTGTCGGCTATCCGACCATACGGTATACGTCATGGGTGATCACCCGGAAGATTTTATGAGAGAACCTTGCCCCTGTCAAGTGCTTTTTCTCCCAGCCCATCCTCGCCTCGTTTCCGGCATCGCGGACGTCCCGTCCCGGACATTCCTCCGACGCGAGACCGTAGACCTTACACCCTGACGCAGGAGGAACCGGTGGCTGCGGATGACGCGCCCGATGTTGGCGACGAGCAGGTCGGCACCCCACCCGATCCAGTGGTCCGGGCGGCCAGCCTCCAAGCCGCGGACCCGCCGCCGAGGACGCCGTGGCGTTGCGAGCGGATCCGGTAGCGCACCTGCCCGCCGGAAGGACGCGCCCATCACTGAGGATGGCGGCACTCCACCATTGCATCCCAGAGCCGGCGGTCAGCGGGTTATCTGCCCCCCCCCTTCACTGTGAAGACGCACCACTCGGCGTAGGGTTTGGAGCCCGCGTCCCGGTGCTCGCAGTTCGGCCCCGGCGCGAAGGTCGCGACGTAGCCGTTCCGGTTGGCCGTGCGGCCGCCGAGGCCTGAGCGGAGATTGTTGCCGCCGTTCGGGCCGAACCGGCGGCAGAGCTGGACGGACGCGAGCGGGCTGGGGGTACACACAAGGCCCCGGACCCGCATGGTGAACTGGCCGGTGCAGCTGTCAGAATGATTGACGGGCTTCAGCGCCAGCCGTCCTCCAGCGCCAGGACGTGCACTGTGTCGGGGCCGGGATGGAGAAACCCGCGGACCTGACGGACGCCCTTTCCGTCATGAGCAGGGCTGATTCCAGTTATTGATCGTGATCTCATACGGTTCGCCAGGGAACGCCGTGTACGTGAGGGGGTCGTCGTCCCTCGCCGTTATGGTGATGGTTCTCAAAGCCATGTCGGCATGAGGAGTGGCTGCGGTGTTGCTGATGCTCGCAGTGACCTGCATTTGCGTGGAAGCGCCGGTGTCGTGGCAGTTGTTGTCCACGCTCGTGCCGAACAGGTGAACGCGGGCGGTGAAGTCCCCTGTAGGGTCGTTGCCACCGAATGCGGTGGGGCCGGTCCCGTCCTGATTCCAGACGTGCCCGCTGAACCTTGTGTTGAGGTTGTCTGTCCACTCGTTGCTGTCGGCGGTCAGTCCAGTGATGAGAATCTCAGGATCATGGGCGGTCGGGTCCGTTATGTCCACGCACTTGAAGGTCAGCTCGAGGAACCAGTTCCCGCCCTCGTCCACGGTCAGGGCGTTGCCTGCCATGCTTGAGATTGATCTGTCCTGCGTTCCGTGCGCCGTTGATATGGAGCACTGTGGCTGCGCCACCGCAGGCAGGGCGATCATGGCCGCCAGCGTGGCGGCGAGGGCCGTCAGTCTCCTGAGTGGGGGGGGGGGGGGGGCAAGCCTATTAAGGTTCATTGCATGCTCCTTTCGCGATTTCGTGTTGAATGGCCAACAGACCACCGAGGCGGCTTGAAGTCAAGCGGAGTCCCGATCAGTGAATCCGTGCGGATGCATGGCCATGGTCCGGCAGGGCGTCAGGGATGCCGCTTCGGGTACCGGGGCGACCGTCGGCAGGAGTTTCTCCGGCGCGAGGGCGCGAAGGCCGGTCTCTCCATTCGCTCCGGCATCGACGACAACGGGTATGCGACCAGTATCAGGGCCACCGACGACCAGATGGAAGCATGATCGATAAGGCGGGCCGACTTTCACGGAGAGCGGAACTACACCCTTCTCCCTCACATATTAATGGACAATTTTGGCGAGTATCCATAGTGCGACTCAAGACTGAAAGTCATCCACCAAGCAGGCTTCCTGGACTGGCAGAATCGGTGGGACGGCGGTCAGTCAGCGCACGCTCATACGACGCTTAAGCGGACGAGGGACCCGTTCAGCGGTTGCAGGCCGCGCCCGGGACGCGAATGAACCGCGCGACGGACGCAAAGAGGCCGTGCCTGTCCTTCGGTGGATGTAAAGATGGTTCCGGGAATTCCCGAAGGAGCACAGGAAAGAACTCCAGTCACGCCTCAAATCAAAGGATTTCAAGGACTTCATGGGCGCTCATAGTGCGGGGCCGAACGTATCGAGACCACGCGGCGTGAGCGACGGGCGGGGACGGGCTGTTCCGCCGACCAGAACGCTCAGGACCGCCGCGGCGGCGCACCACTGCATCCCGGATTGGAGAACCATCAGCCTGGATGGAAGTATAGTCCACAGCGGCGTGGCACGTGGCTCCACGACAGTCACATCCATCGGACGGGGTATACACAGCCGGAATGCCTTTCAGGTGGGTCGTCCATGGCAATGTTTGAATTTACGTCCTGAACCGCACGGGCAAGGCGTGTTTCGACCTGGATTACCCCAGGTCGACCGGTCATTCTCGTCGAATCCGCGCACGACGGCATCGCCCCCAGCGGCGGCGGAGGGTCCAACGGCCGCCTGTTGGATCACCTGCTGCCGCGCCATCATCTGCCGCAACATCGCCTCGCGTTCCTCATCAGTCATCGGACGGATCTGGCCGAGTTTCTGCGTCACGTCCTCGCGCAGGGTGTTCAGCAGACTCTCGAACAACTGGAAGCCCTCGGTCTTGAATTCGTTCAAAGGGTCACGTTGTGCATAGCCCCGGAAGCCGACAACAGAACGCAGATGCTCAAGCCGGAGAAGATGCTCTCGCCATCTGGAATCGATCGTCTGCAGAAGTATCTGCTTTTCGATCGAGCGCATGTTATCCGTTCCGAACTCGACGGCTTTCGCAGCCATCATCCCGTCAGCTTCCCTGCACAGCCGCACGCGGATTTCCTCATCTGTGACGCCGTCTTCCTCGATCCATTCCAGAACGCCGGACTGCAGACCGAACTTTTCCTGGATCGCGCCATCAAGTCCTTCGACATCCCATTGATCGGCATATGTCTTGGGGGGAATGAAGCGATCCACCAGATCGTCGATCACCTGATGGCGCATGTCCTCGACAATCTCCGCAAGATCCCTGGCGTCCATGATTTCACGGCGCTGGCCGAAAATGACCTTCCGCTGATCGTTCATGACGTCGTCGAATTTCAGAAGCTGCTTCCGGATATCGAAGTTTCGGGCCTCGACCTTGCCCTGCGCTTTCTCCAGGGATTTGTTGACCCAGGGATGGACGATGGCCTCGCCTTCCTTCATTCCTAGCGTCTTGAGCATCTTGTCGAGACGCTCCGACCCGAAGATCCGCATCAGATCGTCCTCAAGACTTAAGTAGAAGGCTGACCTGCCGGGATCGCCCTGTCGGCCGGATCGACCGCGTAGCTGGTTGTCGATGCGCCGACTTTCGTGACGCTCTGTCGCCAGAACGAACAGGCCACCGGCCGCTATGACCTTTCCTTTCTCGTCGGCGTGCTCGCGCTCGATACGTGCGCGCACCTCGTCCGGAACCGCGTCCGGCTCGGCCGCCAGCGCTTCCAGCACTTTCATCTCCACGTTGCCACCGAGCTGGATATCGGTGCCGCGGCCAGCCATGTTGGTCGCGATCGTAATGGTACCCGGCTTGCCGGCATCCGCCACGATCTGCGCTTCCTGTTCATGCTGGCGGGCGTTGAGCACGTTGTGCGGCAGTTTCTCGGCCTTCAGCATCCCCGACAGATGTTCTGACTTCTCTATGCTCGTGGTCCCGACAAGCACGGGCTGATCCGCGCTGTGCGCCTGCCTGATCTCTTCCATGATCGCGTCGAATTTCTCGCGTCTGGTTCGATAGACCGCGTCATGCTCGTCGATCCGCACAACTGGCATGTTCGTTGGCACTTCCACGACGCCGAGCCCGTAGATTTCCATGAACTCATCAGCTTCCGTCACCGCGGTACCCGTCATTCCGGCCAGGTTCTCGTAGAGACGGAAATAGTTCTGGAACGTCACGCTCGCGAGCGTGACGTTCTCGGCCTGGATACCGCATCTTTCCTTTGCCTCAATAGCCTGGTGGAGGCCATCGGAAAGCCTCCGTCCCGCCATCATCCGACCGGTGAACTCGTCTATGAGCACAACCTCACCGTTGCGGACTATGTAGTCCTTGTCCCTCGTGAACAGTTTGTGCGCGCGAAGCCCCTGATTGACGTGATGCACAATGGTCGTGGCTTCCGGATCGTACAACGACTGGCCTGCCGGTAGAATCCCCGCCTCGTGAAGCTTGCGCTCCAGGAATTCATTGCCTTCCTCGGTGTAGGTGACGTTTCGTGTCTTCTCATCAAGGGTGAAATGTTCGTCCCGCACCTCCGGAATGATCCCATCGACGGTCTGATACATTTCGGAGCGGTCCTGGGCGGGACCCGAGATTATCAGCGGAGTCCGCGCCTCGTCGATGAGGATCGAGTCCACCTCATCGATTATCGCGTAATGGTGACCACGCTGGAACATCTGGGAAAGTTCCGACTTCATATTGTCGCGCAGATAGTCAAATCCCAGTTCGTTGTTGGTCGAATAGGTGATGTCCGAGGCATAGGCCGTCCGCTTCTCATCGTCGGGCTGGCCGGGATAGACCACCCCGGTGGTCATGCCCAGCGCGGAATAAACCTTGCCCATCCATTCCGCGTCACGTTTGGCGAGATAGTCGTTGACGGTGACGATATGCACGCCACGCCCGGCCAATGCGTTGAGATAGGCCGGAAATGTCGCGACGAGGGTCTTTCCCTCACCCGTCTTCATTTCCGAGATGTTGCCCTGATGTAGAAAGATGCCGCCCATAAGCTGAACGTCGAACGCATGCAGGCCCAACGCGCGTCTTGCGGCTTCCCGGCAGTTGGCAAACGCCTCCGGAAGCAGATCGTCAAGGCTTTCGCCATCGTTCACGCGCTTTATGAATTCCTCGGTTTTACCTTTTAGTTGTTCGTCAGACAGATCCCCGAAATCCGCCTCAAGCGCATTGATGGCTTCGACGGTCGAGCGCGTCGTCTTGATCTTGCGGTCGTTTGGCGTCCCGAAGACTTTTCTGGCAAATGTTCCGATACCCAGCATTCTCTTTCCGCCCGGTCTGTGATCTGGCGTCAACGTACATGGCGGGTGCTTGCCCACCCCTGCGGTGACCCATAGTTAATGGCTTCGGGGAAACGGCCGTTCACGCCTTCGAGCGATGTAGGTCGCCACATCGATACTGTCAACGCCGAGGCACTGACTTCGGAAACAGTAAGGAGTTTAAAGATGCTGAGACAAGGAACCCTACTGCTCGCAGGTGCTTTAGGGCTGGCCACGGCAGTGCCCGCAGCCGCGCAGGATATCACTGCCGACACAGTGGTGGCCACTGTTGGAGAGACCGACATCACGATCGGACATATGATCGCCATGTCAATGGGTCTTAACGAGGAGCAGCGCCAGATGCCGCCCGGGGTGATCTTCGACGGAGTTCTGGAAAGTCTGATCCAGCAGGAAGCTGTCGGCCAGACACGCTCACGGCTCTCCAGATACGGTGCGCTTCATCTTGAAAACGAGCGCCGATCGGTGCTCGCCGGAGAGGCGCTAGGCGAACTGGCGGAAACGGTAACCGTCTCGCCGGAAGAGATTGAGGATGCCTACGAGGCCCGATATGCGGACTACCGGCCGTCCCCTGAATTCAACGCCTCACACATCCTGCTGGAGTCCAGGGAAGACGCTACGGAAATCGTTGGTGAACTCAGGACCGGTGCGGATTTCGCTGAGCTGGCCAAGGCCCGGTCGATTGGACCTTCCGGCCCAAACGGAGGCAATCTGGGGTGGTTCGGCCCGGGACAGATGGTGCCGGAATTCGAGAACGCGGTCGCGGCACTTGATAAGGGTCAGGTGTCTGATCCGGTCCAGACCCAGTTCGGCTGGCACGTCATCACCCTGAACGATATCCGCGAAACCCCGGTTCCGACTCTCGACGATATGCGCCAGCAACTGCGGCAGGAAATCTGGCAGCGGAAACTGACCACCGACGTACAGGCCATTGTCGACGCCGCGAACAAGAATCTTAGGGATCTGGCGGATATTGACCCAGATATCCTTAATGACGGATCATTGATCGGCAGATAGCATTTTCGGGCAAACGGGATGGGATCGAAGAGGAAGAGAATACGCAAGCTCAAGCGTCAGTTGAAAGACCTTCGCTCACAGCTCGATGGAACGGGTGCGGCTTCGGTCTCGCCCTTGGCTCCAAAGGGCGGATTCCCGGAGCTCGCGCCTGTGCGGGGCATTCGTCTGGCAACCGCGGCCGGGGGTGTGCGGCACGCCAACCGAACCGATCTGATGCTCGCGGAGCTTTCACCGGGAACCGCTATCGCCGGGGTCTTCACGCGGTCGTCCACCCGTTCCGCTTCAGTGCTCGACTGCCAGAGGAAGATCGGCGGCGACAGCACGGCGGGCGCGGCGATCATCGTGAACTCCGGCAACGCCAACGCATTTACCGGTTCGGACGGTCAGCGGGCGGTGTCGGCGATTACCGGTCTGGTCGCGGACACACTTGATGTGCCCGAGGCACGCGTGTTTTCGTGTTCGACCGGCGTGATCGGCGAGCCGCTACCCCATGATCGGATCACCTCACGATTGACTGAGCTGAAGGCAGGGTTGGCCGTGGGCGGTTTCGAGAGCGCCGCACGGGCCATCATGACGACGGACACTTTCCCAAAAGGAGCGTTTCGGGAAGTCCTGGTGGCGGGAAAGCGCGTCCGTATCGCGGGAATCGCAAAGGGTTCCGGAATGGTCGCACCGGACATGGCCACGACACTCGCCTTTATCTTCACCGACGCACGGATTGGGCAAAGCACGCTGCAGGAGATGCTCTCACAGCGGATAGGTCCGACCTTCAACAGCATTACGGTCGATAGCGATACCTCGACCTCTGACGCGCTACTGCTGGCGGCGACGGGCCAATGCGGCGCCGATGCCTCGGCGGACAGGGAATTCGGGGAGGCGCTTCAGGCCGTCATGGCCGATCTCGCCCTACAGATCGTGCGGGACGGAGAGGGTGCCACGAAGCTCATCGAGATCCGGGTGACCGGTGCCAGGGACGATACCGATGCCCGTCGGGTGGCGATGGCGATCGGCAACTCTCCGCTGGTCAAGACGGCGATGGCGGGCGGAGATCCGAACTGGGGCCGAATCGTGATGGCGGTCGGAAAGTCCGGCGCGAAAGCTGACCGTGATACCCTGTCGATCCGTCTCGGTAACATCCAGGTCGCGGAGAATGGCTGGGTCTCACCGACCTACCGGGATAAGGACGGTGTGGACTACCTGCGGGGCGATGAGATCGAGATTCATGTCGATCTCGGGATCGGGCAAGGAGTCGCGAATGTCTGGTCATGTGATCTAACCCAGGGCTACATTTCGATAAACGCCTCTTATCGCTCGTGAAGACGGTTCTTGTGTCCGCCGTTGCCTTGATTGACCGTGATGGGCGGATTCTGCTGTCAAGACGCCCCGAAGGAAAGACAATGGCTGGCCTGTGGGAGTTTCCGGGCGGAAAGGTCGAGTCCAACGAAACGCCGGAACAGGCATTGATCCGCGAACTGCGCGAGGAGCTTGGTATCGACACCTGGGCCAGTTGCCTGGCGCCCCTGACGTTCGCCAGCCATAGCTACGAGGGCTTTCACCTTCTCATGCCGCTTTTCGCCTGTCGCAAGTGGCAGGGTGTGGCGCGGTCACGCGAGGGCCAGACACTTAAATGGGTGTACGCGGGAAATCTGGGAGAGTATCCAATGCCGCCTGCCGACGCTCCATTGATTCCCGTCCTGCGCGACTGGCTGTAGCCGGAAATCCACCCGGGACGGCTGTCCGGAGATCCGGGTCTGAGGAGTGACTCAACCGCCCTCACCTCCCTTCAGCAGGCGAAAATCTGAACGTCAGCCTCACCCTGTTTGTCGCGCCCCACAAAGGCGCACGATTCCGCCAGATATGGGCCCTTTGCGACCGTTACCTACGCTTAACAAGCGGCTGATCATACATGGCCCAACGACGTGACCGACGTATATGCTGCCGATTGGACCGTCAACCAGCTTCGCGCACCCGTGCGCGCAACGGATCGCGGATCGGATCGAAGCGATGATGGGTCCACTAGCGTCATCCGAGGACGCTGCAAAATAGGCTCGGACCTCCGAGACACTCAGCCTGTCTTGGCCTGATGCGCGATGATCGAAATGGTGGATCAGAGGTTTCCGGGCATGTCTTTCTACAAGGTGCCAATTTCTGCCTATCCTCCAATTGGGCCCCAATAGACCCCATAGGACCGGTCCAACCAGGGTCTATTGGCCTTGTCCGCGCTTCCATCGAGCCGAAACTCCATGGCCCGTCGACGCCACAAATCCGAGATCCCGCAACCGTCCCAACGCCCTCTTCACCTGACGCACACTAACCGATCCGGGCAAACGGGCGTGTATCTCACGGAGCGCCAGAGGTTGGTCGGCCTGATCCAGGAGACCAAGGACGTTCCGCTGCTGCTCGCTCAATTTCTGCATCTGGTTATCTGATTCTTCGGCAACGGCCACACGCTCTTTCGCGACAATATGGGGCGACGCCGTGGGGTGGCGGAATCGCACCGTCACGCACCCTCCGGCATCCTCGATTTCGGGTTGCGGCAATCCGGCTGCGATTGTCACTTCCGCCATCTTCAGCGTTCCTCGGCCCCAGCGCTCGATGATGCCGCGCCGGTGGAAGGCATCGGCGGCCAGTGGGTTCCAAGGTATGGACTCATATGGCGCAAACAGTTTTTCGGGCGTCAACCCGAAATGCAGCGTCCCGGTCGACGTGACCTCCCGGAACGTGGCGCCGCCCGAACGGGGCACCTTGGTCACGGGGCCGACGATCGCCGGACGACCGAACCGGACAGGAGCCTGGACGCGCCGAGGAACCGCGACGTTCTGCCTGGAGAATCCCCGGGGCGGCGCCGAACCGCCTCTGAGAGGAGACGGACTGATGTGACACGTCACGAAGAAAGCGCTTGACAGCACTGGGGCTCATAAGAGCCTCCCGCGTCCTGGATAGATGCTGGGTTCGAGAACCGGATCATCACGAGGATAGGAGCGGGAGACCATGACCACCACAGGCGCGGGAATCGGCGTGAGCGGGCACACCCTGAACATCCACCCCTACGGGCGGGACGGGACCGCCACCAACGACACCGACGGCTTCCGCAGGGTCGCCCGCCTCCTCAGGGACGGCGGGGCGGAGCGGGTCGTCACGGAGGCCACCGGGCGGATGCACCGCGGCGTTGCGCGGTCGCCGCGCGACCGGGGCTTCGCCGTATGCGTGGTCAACCCGCGCCAGTGCCGGGACCTCCCCAGGCCCGGCGGCGCGCCGAGGAGGACCGACAGGGCCGGCGCGAGGGTGCCCGCGGCCTTCGGGGCCGCCTCCTGGCGGTCATCGTAAATCGCAACGCCCACGGAACCGCCGCCGATGGAATAGTCGCGATGGCAAAGCGTGTTCGCCAGTGCTTCGCGCGCTGCAAGTGGAGGCACCAGCAGCTCATCGACTCGCTCAATGCGGCCCTCCTCGATGTGGCCTGCGATGGGCAGGCTATCGCGCAGGAAGCGTTCGGCGGCCCTGAGCAGCGAAAAGGCGTTGCCATGAAATTGACGATTGTCGACAAACTCCGTGCGGTCGGTACCCCGGAACCGCGCGACGCGGAGCAGGCACTGCGGCATGTCGAACGTAATTCGTTCCTCGGTGCCGAAGAGCGCAACCGCCGCTCGCCACATTATTCCGTCCCGGTACAGTCCCAGGCCGCGAAGAAGATCGCGGAGTTCGCGGGTTCCGGGGTCTTCGATCCTGCCTCGGCCCCGGCAATTCAATGAGGCTAGGATTCTAGGGTCCGGCCACCAGCCGCCGCAGGTCGGGCGCGAAGGTGATCAGGGCGGCGATGGCGGCGATCAGGATGACGGTCTGCCACCAGCGCGCGGTCGCGTCCCGTTCCGACCGCGCCGCGTCGCGCCTGGCCGCGTCCTCGCGGTGCGCGGCCATGTCGGCCCGCAGGCGGTCAAGCGCACTTTCGTATTCGGCCTGCCTGGTCTCCATGCGTTCCTCCAGCACGGCGATGCGCTCCGAGAGCGGCTGGATGTCCGGCGCGTCGCCCATGCCCCCAACCTAGGCTCCCGCCCGCGTCCGGTCAAGACCCGTCTTGCGCCCCCGCCGGTTCCGCCGCCGTGGAAGATGGTCCCACCCTTCGGAACACGCCCCGGCGTTACGGGATCCATGTCCTTCGCCCTGTATGTGGCGCCGGACCCCGGGGTCCGGCGCAGCGGACTCACCGTGGCGGTTTCCCGTCCTTCCGGACCTGGGACCGCGCCGTGCCGAAAGGTCGGTCCGCATTGACAGAACTGGAACGGCGGATGACCGACCGGTCCCTGGTCGCCAGGTTCGAGGTGGAGGATGTCAGCGCCGAGGCCCTGCTGTTCCAGACCGGCTACCTGACCATCACGGACGCGACCCGCAAGGGCCACCGCACCCTCTACCGGCTCGACTATCCCAATCAGGAGGTCAGGCTCAGCCTGAACGATCAGCTTCTGGCCGCCCTGTCCCCGCAGATACCATGAGCGGCGCGGTGGTTCCCGCTTGCGGCCGTTCCGGCCCGGTGGGAAGGAAGCGCGTCAGCATGTGGTGGCAAGGGGCTGACGGAACATCCACCCCTTGCCGATTGAAAGGAGAGACGGATGACTGATTCAACCACACCCTCCGGAGGGGACGTTACCACGGTTCACGCGGCGCTGGAAGTGAGCGGCACGAGCTGGATCCTGGCGGTCGGCGACCCGACCGACGCGTCGGAAGCGGGCCTCCACAGGCTGGCGTCGCATGACGTCGCGGGCCTGCCGGGAAAGCTGGGGCGGGCGCGGGAGCGGGCCGCCGCCGTCTCCGGCGGGGATGTCCGCGTGATGCTGGTGTGCGAGGTCGGGTACGAGGGCTTCCGGGTGGCGCGCCGGCCCGGGGGCGAGGATCTGGAGGTCGTGGTCCGCCACCCGGCGAGCCTTGAGGTGGTCCGGCGGAGGAGGAAGGCGAAGACGGACCGGACCGGCGCGAGCGGCTCGTGCGGGAGCGGCTGCGGCTGGCAGGCACTGTCGCGGGGCTGCTCCGGCTGCACGGCGTGCCGCCCGGCGATCCGGCTGCGGCGCGGGGCTGCCGCCGGGGGTGCGGGCGGAGATCGAGGGCATCCCCGGCCGCCTGGAGCTGGTCGTGGCCGAGCTGCGGACGGTGGAGGCCGAGAAGGCCGCCGTGCTCCGGTCGGCGCGGGAGGCGCGTGACGGCCCCGCGGAGGACGGCGTGACGGGGGCGATGCCAGCGGCGGTTCCGGCGCACGCCCGCCGCGCCGCGGTGCCGGGCCGGACGGGGGGGATCGGCCCGAACGACGCGCTGCTGCTGGGGGCCGAGCTCCTGTACCGCGACCTGCGCAACCGGCGCGGGCCGGCGGGCATGGCCGGGCTGGCGCCGGTGCCGTGGCCGGGCGGCGCCGTCGACCGCGACCAGGGCCCGGCAAGGCCGGCAGCCCGATGCCGCCAAAGCATCCGGTGCAGATGGCCTGGCGCTGGCTGCGGCACCAGCCCGGCAGCGCGCTGTCGAAGTGGTTCGAGGGCTATGTCAGCGCCCGGGACGGACGCGCGCGCAGGCGCGGGATCGTGGCGCTGCCCGGGAAGCTTCTGGTGGCCCTGTGGCGGTTCGCCACGACCGGGCTGGCGCACGGGGGCGCGGTCCTGTCGCGGGCCTGAGCCCGGATCGGGCCGGGAAGAGGCAACGGAAGCGAAGGGACGGAGGAGACCGAACGCCCGGGCGGCCCGACGGGGCCCTCCGGGGATCCCGGGCAGGGCGTGTGACCGTGCCGGTCCTTGGTTCGCCGCATCCCGCGGCACCGTCCACGCAGATGGGTCCCGCCCCCCGGAACACCGCGACAGCCCGAATGGGCATTGGGGTCACGGACCGGCGTGCGCCGGGAACCGAACCGGATGAGAGGAGGGCGGCGCGGAGGATGCGCCGCCGCGGAAGCGGTGTCCGGCGCGGAACGTCCCCGAGGGAACCGCGGAAAACGCGCGGACGGGCGGAGCAACCGGGCCGGACAGGGAGACGCGCCATGATGTGACTGACGCAGGAAAAAGCGCTTGACGGGGAGGGCTCATGAGAGGACCGGCAAGGCCGTGACCGGGAACTTCCACGCCAGGTCGGAGCGCGGCGTCCGCCGGGAGCCCTGCGCCCACTTCAACCTCGTCGCCATGACGCGGCTGTTCGCCGACGACGGCGACGGCCTCCTCGCGGACATCCGCGGGGAGGGGAAGGGACGCCAGGCCGTCAACCTCGCCAACGCCGTCGCCATCGGGGCCATCGGCCTCGGGGATCTGCCGCGTGCGCAGGCCATGACGCGGATGGCGGAGGGGATCCCCAGGGTGTGCGCCCGGCTCCGCCCAGGATGGTCGTATCCGAGGAGATCCATGAAGCCTGCCAGCGAGGTGGAACCGACGGGGAAAGGCCACAGCCTGGAGCCTGAAGATCCCCAAACGGCAGGGACCGCCCGCAACCGACAGGCGCGGGTCCTTAAGGAAATGCCATTGGCGGACGGCCGGCGCACGATGATGGTGGCCTCCGGTCACGCGAAGGCCAGACACTTAAATGGGTGTACGCGGGAAATCTGGGAAAGTATCAAATGCCGCCTGCCGACGCTCCATTGATTCCCGTCCCGCGCGACTGGCTGTAGCCGTAAATCCACCCGGGACGGACGTCCGGAGAGCCGGGTCTGAGGGGTGATTCAACCGCCCTCACCTGTTCGCGGATGAAAATTCAGGCCTGAAACCGAATTCTATACTTTCCGCTCAAAACTGTAACTGAGATCAAACTCGCCAGGTAGCCAAACCGAATTGGAGATCACGGCCTGTTCGATCCTGGCGCAGGAATAGGACTTGCGTATTGACGTCAATACCTCACCCTCAGAGCAGTCAAGATATTGCGCTTTCCCCTCCGTGATCCGTTCAATTTTGAACAAAAGATCAATTCTGCTTATCAGCTGACCGCTGAAGGTTTCAAATTCAGCCATGAGCTCCGCTTCGGAGATGAACTTCCGGTCAGCGATCTCCATGAAAGCGGAATCGATAAAGACATCGACGATACCAATGGGTTCCCTTTCCTTGTCGCGCATTTTTGACGCCACAAACCTGACGCGGGCCAAGGCTCTACCTGACGTGCAGCCAAGACGTTTCGCGAGCTCTGCGTCAGCCATGCAGACCCGACTGCCAACGCATACATAGGAGATCGTGTTGTTCCCGTCACAAATTTCCGACATGGACCGCCATGTGGCCTGAAAGACGGTGGGAGGCTGGATCGCCACGACCCGTGTTCCGACCCCCTGACGCGATGTAACCAACCCAACGGATTGCAGTTCTTTCAGAGCGGCGCGAACAGTGTGACGGCTGACACCATAGCGTTGGCACAACTGCGCTTCGGTCGGCAGCAAAGAGCCTACCGGAAACTCTCCACCATTTATCTCTTCGGCGATCTCGCGCCCGAGGCGGGCGTATCTCGGTTGTGCTCTATCGAACGGTGACCAGAATTCGCTTGTCATGACGGTATTCCAACCTTGGGTTTCGTGATCACAGGTCTGACCTGAGGTGCCCATGCATCCAAGCGCTTTGCGTTGGTATGATCTTTTTTAACGTCCGTGTTTTCCGGTCCATTGTCGGGTGAGGCGTGCCAGGCAAGCGCCGTGCGAACCGGCCGGCGGCGCGCTTGTGGAGACCAATAACACGGGAGACGGGTCATGAGGCGGCCCACAGGTCGAAAGCGGCGTGGTGGAGGGCGGATGCCGGACATCCGGGCTACGGAAGGAGCATCCCGGAACCTGCTGCGCGGAGAGGTGTGCCAGCACCATACCGGAATCCGGTCATGAGCCTCCGTGCGCCCGGTTTCCCCGACCGACGGGCGAATCAGGCCATGGCCACCTGACAGGAAAGTTGGGCTACACCCACGTTGCATGTTGACAGGTTACACCTATCCGGTCATCCATACAAATACGAGCTTGTCCGGACATCTGGACAAGTAGATGTACAGGGGCAATCCTTTGCCCGGCCACCTTGGAAGGAGGACTACGATGAGGAACACGACATATGGCGCGGCGATGTGCGCGGGTGCGCTGATCGCGAGCGCAATCACTGCCGCGGCGGCCGATTTCACGCTAAAGGTTGGATATTCCAATCGCGAGGATCCCGAGCATCCCGCCTGGGCCGGTTTGCTCGTGATGGAAGAATATATCGAGCGGAACTCAGACGGTCGGATTGATGTACGTCTGTTCCCGGACGGCCAGCTCGGCAAAGGGCAGGCGGTACTGGAGCAGGTAAAGGCCGGCGCGATCGAGATGACCTATGCCAATGACGGCAACATCAATCAGGTCTATCCGAACCTGCAGGTCTTCTCGATCCCCTATCTGTTTGCGGATCGCTCAGTCGCCCATAGGGTGCTTGACGGCGACTTCGGTCAGTCCCTGATGCAGGACATGGCGGAAACGACCGGCCTACAGGTTTTTGCCTGGTCCGAGAACGGCGGCTTCCGACACTTCACCAACAACGTCCGTCCGATCAGAACGCCCTCGGATATGAAGGGCCTTAAGCTGCGCGTGCAGAATATTCCGCTTCACCTGGAGATGGTGAAGAACCTGGGTGCGTCGCCAACCCCGATCGCCTGGAAAGAGCTTTATACCGCGCTGCAGACCGGCGTGGTGGACGGACAGGAAAACCCGGTGAACACCTTTCGCATTCCGCGCCTGGAAGAGGTGCAGAAATACATGGTGCTGGACGGGCATGTCTATGCGATCTCGGCGGCCGTGTTCAACAGGGACTGGGTGACGTCGCTACCCGAGGATCTGCAGGCGGTCGTGAGCGACGGCACCATTGCCGGTCAGGCGAAAACCAGACAGATGATCCTAGGCTATGAGGAAGAGTCGCTGGCCTACCTCAGGGACTACGGTTTGGAAATCTACGAACCGACGCCCGAGGAGAAGGACCTGTTCCGCGAAGCGACCAAAGAGCCCGCGATTGCCTGGTTGAAAGAAAACATCACCCGTGGCGATCTTGTCAACGGAGTGCTGGCCGAGGTCGCGCGCGTCGCGCGATAATCCAGGTTGAACGATCGCCGCATGCCGCTCCGGCGGCATGCGGCACAGCACCGAGGGTGTAACATGGATAGAATCGACCGGGTTCTCGGCGCGATCATCGACGCCGTATCATATCTTTGCGCGTCGCTTCTGGCGCTGATGGTATCCGTAATGGCGACGCAGGTCGTCATGCGGTACGTGCTCAGCGTCTCTTTGCCGTGGGCAGAAGAGGCGGTGCGATTTTCGCTGATATGGGTGTCGATGCTGGCAGGTGCGGTGGTCACCTGGCGCGGGGGTCATGTGGCCGTTGACGTCTTTGCCAGCCGGTTGCCGCCTGCGGCGCAGTGGCTGTGCCGCCTGACCGTCCTGCTCTGCGGGTTGCTGTTTAGTGGCGTCCTTTTCGTGAAGAGCATTGAGTATCTGGACGTGGTGCGAATCACGACCGCTCCGGCGCTGCAGATCACGTTGGATCGGGTATACCTTGTATTGCCCATCGCGTCCGCGTTGATCTTTGTCGCCTTCGTGCGCCATCTGTTAACGGATGTTGGCCTCGCCCGCCCCTTCCAAGCTAAGGGTGCTGAGGGTCAGTGATGTCGATCGAGCTCTTCCTCGTCCTGTTCCTGATCCTGATCATTATCGGTGCGCCGATCTGGTTGGTCATGGCGGTGCCCTGCCTGCTCTATTTCATGTTCAGCGGTATCGACGCCTTCATGCTGACGATCCCAAGCCGCATTTTCGACGGGCTCGACAACTTTATCCTGACCGCGATCCCATTTTTCCTGATCGCGGGCGATTTGATGAACCGATCCGGGATGTCGGAGCGGCTGGTAGAGTTCGCCAATCTGATCGTGGGGCGCGTTCGGGGCGGTCTAGCACAGGTGAATGTCGCCTCAAGCCTGCTTTTCGCGGGCATTACCGGGGTTGCGGTGGGTGACGTCGCATCATTGGGCAAGGTCTTCATCCCCAATATGGAGAAAGAGGGCTATTCCCGCGCCTATGCCGCGGCCGTCACGGCAGCATCGTCTCTGGTGGGACCGATTATCCCACCCAGCGTTTTGATCATCTTCTATGCCTCGATCATGGATGTCTCCGTGGCGGCGATGTTCGCCGCCGCACTGGTACCCGGCGCGCTGATGGCAGGCGTTTGCATGGTTATCGTCGCCATTCAGGCACACAGGCGCCAATATCCCAAGCGCGAGACCCGGATTGCGCCCAAGGAGGCTAGCGTGATCACGCGCGATGCTCTGCTGGCGCTGTTTATGCCAGTGTTCATCATCGGCACATTACTGGGCGGTGTCATGACCCCAACCGAGGCAGCGGCGGCCGCCGCCGTCTATGCGCTCGTGGTCGGCGGCCTCGTGTTCCGAGCGCTCTCGCCGGGCGATGTAGTGAAATCGCTGACCTCGGCGGCGCAGGACTCCAGCAAACTCATGCTGATCATCGCGATGGCGACAATGGTCGGCTTTATCTTTGCGATCGAGGATGTCCCCAACCTCGTCAAAGGCTGGCTCAGCTTCCTTGAGGGGCGCCCGCTGCTAACGATCTTCATCATAAACCTGATCATCCTGATGCTCGGCTTCTGGACCGAGCCCTCGGTGATCATTATCCTTTTTGTCCCGATCTTCGCGCCAATGATGCAGGCGGTGGACATTCATCCAGTGACCTTTGGCATTATGGTGATGGTCAACTGCATGATCGGTCTGTGCACACCGCCGGTTGGGAACGTCCTCTTCGCCATCGCCAGCATCGTTGACGTGGACATTCTGGAGATGTCGAGGGAACTGCTGCCCTTCCTGATCGTGATCTTTGGAATCATCCTGACATTGGGGATCGTCCCGGGCCTGACGCTCGCAATCCCTAACTGGCTGGGATTGGTGAGATGACGGGCGGGATCAACGCCGCTGCCGCGCGCGACGTCGGGTTTTCGCCGCGCCGTCTCCAGAGGGTGCTTGGCTATCTCGACGCGCTGAACGAGTCCTGCGAACTACCGCATTACGCCATCTCGATAGAGCGGCGCGGCGTGACCGTGCTGGAGGCGTTTGTCGGCACAACCAGACTGGACGGGGGCACGCCTATCGGGCCCGATACGGTATTTCGCATCTTCTCGATGACCAAACCGATCACTACTGTCGCTGCCATGTCGATCTACGAGGAAGGAGGCTTTCAGCTTGACAGCCCGATCAGCCGCTTCCTTCCGGAGTTCCGCGACCAGCGTGTCTACGAAGGACGCGGGATCACCGACCCGGAATGCTCACCCGTGGATCGTCCGGTGACGATCCGTGATCTTCTGACCCATACCTCGGGCATAACGAGTCACCGCAATACCGGGTATCTTGAGAACTGCTACGCCCAGCAAGACCTGCTATCGGTCGACAGCACAATCCCGCTGGCCGAGGCCGCAGCGCGGATCGGCAGGCTCCCGCTGTGCTTTCAGCCGGGCCGCCGCTGGAAGTACGGCCTGTCCACCGATGTATTGGGGCGGGTTCTGGAGGTTGTGGCCGAACAGCCGCTTGACGAGATTCTGCATAGTCGTGTCTTTGCCCCGCTAGGCATGAAGAGTACCGGTTTCTTCGTCCAGAGTGGTGATCCTTCCGCCTTGATAGAGAATTACCAGCTTGATGCGCGGCGACGCGCCCGGCCGCTTGCGGACGCCATTCCGGGTCAATTCCTCGAAAAACCGGTCTATATGTCGGGCGGCGGCGGGCTTGTTTCCACGCTTGAGGACTACAGGAAATTCATCTCGGCTCTGCGCGGTCAGATCGATTGGCAAGTTGTGGACATTATTGCCCCCAAGACCTTGCGCCTCATGACCGCAAACCAACTGCCCGGTGATCTCGCGGCGATGGGACAGCCAAGCTTCATGGAAACGACCACCGAAGGAATTGGCTTCGGCTTCAACCTGTCCGTTCTGATTGATCCGATTGAAGCGAAGATCATTGGCACTCCGGGCGAATTTGGCTGGGGCGGGCTGGCGAGTACGTTTTTCTTCGTGGACCCTGTCGAGGAGCTGAGTTTCCTGTTTCTGACCCAGGTCACGCCGTCAAACACGCTGCCAATCAGGCGCCCTCTGAGAACGCTCCTTTACCAGGCCATAATGGAAACGACTGTGCGCTAGATTTCTTTGGCCCTTATCTCGGCGACCGCCCTGAACGTGGCGGTGGAACTGGACACGCGCCCGCCCGGTCTCCGGCTTCCGGATGTTCGTGCGCTCGATGATGGTATGGCACCACTTGGGTGGCCCGTTTCGCCCAAATCATGGGCATACCGTTCCCTTCACTAACCGCCGTCCTCCGATGGTGTGTCAGTGTCCGCGATGGCCGGGAAACTCGAAAAGTCCAGGAAGTCCATGCCGGGCCGCGACAGTAGCCCCTCGATGCGCGACACGCGGACCCGCACGTCAGCGACGTCGGCGCGCACACCGGAGATCTCGGCCCTGACCTGCGAAAAGCTCTCGCGCATGTCGCCACGCAACTGTCCCTGACCAGTCACGATGACCGCCGCCAGGGCAACTCCAGTCCCGATTATCGTAACTATGACGCCAGCTTCATTCATATTTTCAACATAAGCGTGACATCCAGTCCGGTCAACATTCACGCCGCCATCCGGCGAAACGACCTATCCCCGCTCGAAGAACGTGGAATGGTGGAACCGCATCGGGGCGGCGATCCGTATGGTAACCAAGGGAACTACCAAACAAAGACGCGGCTCCGGCGGCGTGTGCCTCTATCCACCACGTTCCATCCGACGGTGTCGCCCGGAATCTGGGAGGGCCGTTCACCGCCTGCTTTTCCATAACCCTCCCTTTCTGCCACGTCCCCGTCGTGCAGGACATCCGGTGTCCCGAGACCGTTGCCTCTTCAGGGGACGGTTTTCCACAGGGCTCCGGCCCTGCGTTAGCAGTATACCTGTTGGGACACAGTTACGGATCCGAAATCAGTCAACTGGAACGAGCGGGACAAAACATACGACCACCCTCCAACCATCCGATGCCCGAATGCCTCGACATCAAGGGGAAGAGTCCTCGTTCCCGGTTTTGGGACGTCCGCGCCCGGCCTTGGCATGGCAGATCATGCAGACGCCTGCAATCACTGTTTCGCCATTCGGCGCACCGTCCCGATCTCGATTTCGCGGCCGGTGACACGCGATTCGACTGCGGCAAAGACCAGCGCGAGCGACCGGAGATTTCCCGCGGCTCCGTTCAAAGGCTCCCGATCTTCCTCAATCGCGCACATAAGTTCGCCCATAGCGCCTCGGAAACCATCGTTGAACCACTGGCCTTTCAGTGCCGGACGGGCAACGCCTGCCGATGTGGTCAACTGAACCGCCTGCGTGCCGAGGTCGGGCCCATCGCTCATTACACTGCCCTCAGTTCCCGCGATGAAACTCATGTCACGGGGGCCGTACGAAACCGAACCATCAAAGACAAGTGACGCCTGTCCATAATCGAGCCGGACCATGGCCTGCGCCATCAGTGGCGCTTTCGCCGTCTGGCGAGGCGCGTGCGTGGAAGCTGCAAACACGCTTCGCGCCCGATCTCCAATCACTGAAACAATGAAATCGAACCAATGAATGCCGAAATCATACAGAATCAGATCCCTCATTCGGTCGAACCGGGTTCCCGTAACCCAGCCATGGTCCCAATGTATCGAGGCATGTGCGGAAACGACCTCGCCGATCAATCCCGTCCGGACGACCTCCCGCATGAAGGCCATGTGCGGTGCCCAGCGTCCATTCTGGTTTACGGCAAGCCTCACCCCTTTGTCCGCGGCCAACCGCACAAGATGGTCACCGTCGTCCAGATCGAGAACAAACGGTTTCTGCGTCAGTACATGCTTACCCGCCTCAAGCGCAGCTTCAATTAACGGAAGCCGGTCGGCCGGATGCGGGGTGAGGTCCACAATTCCGACCTCGGGGTCATCCAGAACCTGCCGCCAGTCTTCGGTCACCCGCGAAGACGGACTGTACTCAGCCGCCCGGGACTTCGCCTTTGAGCGGGTCCGGCCGCAGATCCATGTAACTTCCCAGCCAGCGGTTCGATAGGCCTCCAGATGGCTTGCCGAGATTCCGCCGGCACCGATAAGGCCAATCTTCGGCGCCGGACCTTTCGGAACCGGTGGCAGGTACGGAAGATCCGGTGCAGCAACATCTGGCATGGGGATTGATTTCAGGGCATAGGCCTCCACGTCGGGCATTTCGGCGGTCATGGCAGGAGTTCAAGCGTTCGCTTCTCGGAGGCTGACCTGACCGCCGTGTCCACAACGCGCTGCGCTGTCAGGCAGAGTTCCGGCTCCAGCGGCCCGCCAATCGGTTCGCCACGCTGGATGCAGCCAATCACGTATTCGATTCCGTTGCGTCGACCTCGCGGGAGTGTGTCAACCGGAACTGGGTGGGGTTCCGGCCGGTCGCGTGTCTGTACCGTAACGTGGTCGGCGTAGTCATAGGATGATATGGTTCCATCCGATCCGACGAAGACGAAGCCACATTTCGGCTGTGGCTGGATCGTCCAGGGATCGGTGAACGTACCCCACCTTGTTTCCATCTTGGAAAGGCCGCGGGCATAACGGCAGACGGCGATCGCGTGCTGGTCTACCTCAATACCCGGCGTTTCATCCACTGTGCAGGTGACTTCGTATGGCGCCTCACCACCCCGATACCATGTCCCGAGTGTCGCGCCGTATCCGAGATAGTCAAGCAGGCTTCCGCCGCCCGAAGCCTTACTATACCACCATGATGTCGGCTTCCGGCGCTCGACCTCCTCCGGGCTAACCACGACTTTGTCCGCGAGATGATACAATGGCCCCCGGTTCCCGCCGTAGGAATGCACTTCGTTCAGCCGTCCGATCAGGCCCTCATCGATCAGCCGTTTCGCCGTAACATGACTCTCGACCCAGGCCAGTGGCCAGTTTATGGCCATTTTCCCGCCAGTGCTCCGCATGGCATTGATCATCCGCCGAGCGTCCCCGGCCGATGCCGCGAACGGCTTCTCGACGAACAGATTCATGACATGCGGTGCAAGGCGCTCGGTGTAGTCGGCATGGCTGGCGGTCGTCGAACAAAGTATCGCCATGTCATAAGGGCCAGCCGCCATGCAGGCGTCGAAATCCGTGAACACCCTGTCGGAAGGAATCGAGAACGTCTCCGCGGCACCCCGCATCCTGACCGGATCCGGATCGAATATCCCGGCGATCTCAGCCTCTTCGTACTCGAAGACCTGCCGCAGGAGATCACCCATATGCATGTGGTCGAAACTCACTCCGACAATCCGAAAAGGGTTCATGATCATCTCCTGTCAGTTCTGTTCCGTGAAGCGCACATGTAGAGCGGTGACAGTCAGGATTATCAGGCCGAACAGGATTCGCCGGGCGCCTTCCGGCATCTGAAGAAGTGTCAGCATAGTACCAAGGACTGTCAGGATCAGCGCACCGATGACTGCTCCCGCATATGAACCACGCCCGCCAAAAATTGACGTCCCGCCGATCACCGCCGCCGCCACCGAGGGAAGCAGCAATGGATTGGCGAGCGACAGCGAAGGTGCCCGGATCATTCCAATATATAGAAGACCCGTGATCCCCGCGATAAGGGCCGAGAGCGCGTAGAGCGCGAGGTATACCTGCCAGCAGCGGGCCCCCGACAGGCGGGATGCATGCTCGTTGGAACCGAGCGCGAACAGAAGGCGTCCAAATCCAGTGAACCGTAAGCCCACCAAAACCAGAACTGAAAACGGAACGAAAAGGAACAGCCCGTTGGGAATCCCGAAAGAACGCCCGATTCCCAGCCATTCCAGAAAGCGGGGAATTTCGGTTCCGGTAGCGATGACGAACCGCTGGTAAACCTGAAGGCAGCCAGTCGCGACCAAGCCGGTCCCAAGCGTCATGATCAACGGATGGACACGCGCCACGCCAACTCCGAAACCATTCAAGAGACCCACGATAAGCGCGGCACCCAAAGCCACGCCGACACCGGCTGGCACCCCGAACAGCGGGGTGACTGTAGCCACAACAAACGCCGAAACCGTAGCGACGGCGCCCACCGACAGATCAATGCCCGCGGTTAACATTGTAAGCACCTGGCAGGCCGCCAGCATTGCCAGTGGAGTGGCGAATTTTACGGTGTTTCCAAGCCAGAAGGGGTTGATGATTCCCGGTCGCAGCAGTTCCAGCACACCGGAAAGCATGAACAGCAGCGCGACCAGTGGAATCAATGGATGGTCGCGTATCAACTGACCGGCCGCGGTAAGCCGCAGCCTCTCTACCCGACCGCTCATCGCCTTCGGCCTTTGAGTGTCAGAAGGCCGCCAATCATGACCACAATGACCATGATCGCGCCTTCCACAATTGTTGTTACGTTCGGGTCGACCGCCATGAGCGTCAGCATCAGACGGATCAGGCGCAGGATGAAAACGGCGATGATCGGGCCGAGTAGCCCTCCGCGACCTCCACCCAGCATCACGCCACCTAGCACCACGGCGGCAACGGAGGACAGAAGATAGGGGCCGGGCACAGGCTCGCCAATGCCGGTAAGCATCGTCAATGACAGGCCACCGAGCGCACAGAACAGCCCGGCGACCGCGTAGGCCGCCACTCTTGTGCGCCCCACGGCAACACCCGAGCGGAACGCGGCGGATCTGTCCGAACCTGTTGCATAGATCGATAGGCCGAGTCTCGAGCGCTTAACGGGCATCCAGACGACAGCAATGCAGAAGGCCATGAGAATCAAGGCCCTCGGTACCCAATCCACCACACCGCCAAGCCCACCGACCACCGAAGCCATTAACCAGTCCGCCACCGCGCCGCCGGGAGCCTCGAGGATCAGAAGCGCAACTCCCTCCCAGACAAACAACATCGCCAATGTCACCACGATGTCCGGCACCTTGGTCAGGACAACAAGCGATCCGTTGACGGCACCCATAACGACACCGACCAGAAGCGTAAGGAATGTCACCGCGACGCTAGACCCGTCGCCGGCGTGCTGCATGAGAACGGCCGCCGTGACACCTGTTACAGCCATCATTGAGGCAACCGACAGGTCTATGCCACCGACAATCACCACCACCGCCATAGCCGCTGTGGCGAAAGCGAATGGAAGCGCCGCACGGGCCAGGGATTCAACTCCCGATACCCCGAATTCAGGCTGGATCAGTTTCGTTACCCCAAGCAGCGCGGCCAGCAGCGCGGCCAGACCGATGTTCCACGCATGCTTTCCGATCCATCGGGTCATGTTCGCCCCCCGCAGGCCTCCCGGGATGACAGGCCATATGCCGCTCGAACAAGCGTCGATTCATTGGCGTCGCGCGCGGCGAAAGTGGCCACGACGCGGCCGTTGAAGATCACCAACACGCGATCACAGGCAAGCGGAACTTCGTCCAGTTCCGAAGTGTAATACAGAATCGACGCGCCCCGTTCGGCCAGTTGGCGAACCAGAGGGTATATCTGCCGCTTCGTACGCACATCAATGCCGCGGGTCGGATCGAACAGAAGCAGCATCCTGAAGCCAACCGCCAGCCACCTGCCGATCGTCACTTTCTGCTGGTTACCCCCCGATAGTCGCCGCACCGCGCCCTGGGCACGGGTATCGATCTGCAGTCGATTGATCGTTTCGCTCACGCTGGCCCGTTCGCGCCGCAACCGGATTGGACCCCATCCACCGAGGCGAGTCGAGAACGGGAGTGCGATGTTCTCATGAACCGATCGCTCCATCAGAAGGGCCTCGGCCCTATCGCCTGGAACATAGGCAAACCCGGCCGCAATCGCATCAGCCGGATGCCGGAAACTGACCGGCGTTCCGTCGACCAGTATTGAGCCACGGTCAGGCCGCAGCAGTCCCGAGAGAGCCTCGAATAGCTCCTCCTGACCCTGGCCTTCCAGAGCCACGAGGCCAAGGACCTCTCCGGGATGGATCTCGAACGAGACATCTGACAGTTTCCCGCCCAGCGCGAGACCCTCGACCTCAAGTCTTGGCCGTCCCCGGTGAGGGGCAACATGACTGACGCCCGTCACCGGGGCACCGGTTTCCACGCCCGCGCCAAGCATCATTTCCACCACGCGGTCTTCGACACCAGGCTTGACAGCCAGATCGCCGACTGTAGCGCCGTCGCGCAGGATACTTGCGCGATGGCAGAGTTGCGCGATTTCCGAGAAACGGTGGCTGATGAAAATCACACCACGCCCGCACTCCGCCTGACTACGCACAACCTTCAATGTCCGCTCAACCAGATCTGTCGGCAGCGCGGCAGTCATTTCATCGAGAAGCAGTACATCCGGATCGCACGCAATTGCTTTGGCAAGGTCGAGGATCCGCAGGGTCGCCAACGGTAGATGCCCTACCATATCGTCGAGGCGAAGGCCCCGCAGCCCCAGCTCGTTCACCCAATGCAGGAACGGTCCCTCCGGCGTGTCACTAAGACGCAGGTCGTCACGAACGTCCAGATCGGGAATGAGAGACGGTTCCTGATAGACCGGCACGAGGCCGGAGCGCCGGGCTTTGGCGGGAGAGCCGACACGTACCTCCGAACCGCGGATGGTGACATTTCCGCTGTCAGGCTGTAGTGCGCCGGTGAGTATCTTTACGAATGTCGACTTACCTGCGCCGTTCGCACCGACCAGCGCCACGATCTCGCCAGCGTTGACTCTCAGACTGGCATCGCTCAACGCCCTCACAGTGCCGAAGCTCTTCGAGACGCCTTTGGCATCGAGCAGCGGCACGGCCTGTTCCTCAGCTGTCATCGCGCTCCTCGGAGCCGCGGCGGGCGATAGGGACGCCCTCCGCACCACCGGGCTTCGGGAGGGGATGGATCACGTCAACTGCCGGGACCTTCGCAAGCTATGATGTCGTCCATCGAATATGTCGTCCAGCCCGGCACCGAAACGGACACTGGCCATTCGGGGTCGAGACTGGGGTTCTGGGCGGCGGCGATCATTTCACGACCATCCTCCGAGGTGTTTTCCCACAGGACAGGCTCAACAAGAACCGTGCGGTTCTCCGGGACATCGCCGCGGAGGATCCGTAGCGCGAGCGTTATCCCCGCCCCACCGACTGACCCCGGATTGGTCACCGCGGCGCCCTGAAGGCCCTCCACGTCCTGAAGCATTGCGACAAACCCGGCGTTATCCGCACCCACGATCGGAACGAGAGGTGCGCCGGACTCCAGAAACGCATCGACGATCACGTTGTCGATGCCTGACGTCCAGACACCGTCGAACGGAATCCCCGTGGCGATGAAGTCAAATATCTGCTGTTTGCCCTGATCCTGCTGCCAACCGGTGAAGACCTCGTGAACGACCTGGATATCCGCGAATTCAGCCAGCGCCCTGGAGAAGCCGTCATGGCGGTCATTGTCCGCCGACGTCCCTGCGGCACCCCGCATATAAACGACATCGCCTTTGCCACCTAACCGTTCGAACAGCCAGCGCGCGCCCAGATAGGCATATTCAGACTGGTTGTTGGAAAGGATGTAAGCACCCTCCGCGGTCACGCCCTGATCGACCGCAACCACGACAATACCGGCGTCGATGGCATCCTGAATAGCGGAATTGAGCGCATCGGGATTGGCCGGATTGAGTACGATTGCGTCGACCCCGGCCTCGATCAGGTTGCGGATGTCTTCGATCTGGCCAGCGGCGTCCGTGTTCCTGTGCGCGACAACCAGTTTCTCGACCTCCCCCGAAACCCGGGCCTGCGCCCGCATGGCACAGATCATCTGCTCACGCCACCCATTGCCCTGAACGGTGTTTGAAACGCCGATCGAATAGCCTTCGGCAAAAGTGGCCGAAGCAAGTCCCAGAGCGAACCCGACCGCGGTTAACGTCAGTAGTCTCATGTCAGAATTCTCCTTTACTATGTGCGCCTTCAGAACCGGCTTCCATTTCATTTCACGAATGGAGACAGCACGTCACGGGCCAGCAGGAACCCGCGCCTCACCTTGTTTTCTTCGCCCTCAAACACCCGGTCCTCGTGCTCGATTATGACGGGCCCGTCATATCCCACCCCATAGAGATTCGAGAAAAACCCGCTCCAGTCAACATCACCCAGACCACAAAGTCGTGGGACCTGCCAGCCGATCCCGACGGACATCACGCCGTTTTCGTAGAGTCCATCACGGTCGATCATAACATCCTTGGCGTGGACATGCACCATACGGTCCCCGAATTCCCGAATGAAACGGCCTTGGTCAATCATCTGCCAGACCAGATGCGATGGATCGAAATTCATGCCTACACCCTCGCGCCATTCATCGAGAATGCGTCGCCAGATGCGCGGCGAATAGGCTATGTTATGACCACCTGGCCATTCGTCCCGACTGAAGATCATCGGGCAGTTCTCGAAAGCCAGTGTCACGCCTTCGTCGCGCGCATGGCCAATTATGTCGGGAAATATCCGATGCGCACGGGCCCAGTTCTCGTCAAGGCTCAGCGTCCGGTCGCCGCCCAGAAAGGTGTTGACCACTCCAACGCCAAGCGCTCCCGCCGCGGAGATTACCTTTTTGAGATGCCCGATCACCTCGGTGCGATGACCCGCATCGGCGTGAAGAGGGTTTGGATAGTAACCGAGACCGGAAATTTCGACACCCGTTTCCGCAAGACGCTCCACTATCTCCGATCCCTGTGCTGCGGTGAGTCCGTCAACATCGATATGGCATGTTCCGGCATAGCGCCGCGCCGCGCCGCCGCCTGAAGGCCAGCAGGCGATTTCAAGCGCTTCCAGCCCGACCGATGCAGCCCAGTCAGCGACGTCAAACAGGTCCGTTTCCGGGAACGGAGCGGTCAGAAGGCCAAGTTTCATGTCCTTTCCCCGTGAACCTGGACATCCGGAATCTCGACCCACCGTCCTTCGCGGGCGCTGGCGCGAACCGCATCACATAAAAGCATCTGATAATGGCCGTCGATGAATCCCGCATAGGTCGACTCCGGACGCCAGCCACCGACCATTACATCTCCGTAGACCTGCCGGAACAGGGCGAAGAATGTATCGGCGAATCCTTCGACATGACCGGGCGGCAGGCTGGCCGCACCGGTTCCGGCAGCGTTCATCAATCCGAAGTCCCGCTGCAGCAACTGGTTTGGCGCATCCCGGTAGCCGATCCAAAGCTCATCCGGCGATTCCGAATGCCAGGCGGCGGAAGAGGTTTCGCCCGCGATGTCCCACTGCATGGCGTTCTTTCGGCCAATGCTTACCTGGCTTGTGGACATCACTCCGCGTGCGCCGTTGGGGTAGCGCAGCAGGATCATGGCCGCGTCGTCGGTGTCGATCTTCCTTGGCTCGGTGTCTCCATGGGAGGCGGCAAAGGTCTCCGATGGTCCCGAGGGTTTGAACCGTTCCGGCATGAATGTCTTCAGTTCAGCGAAGACCGATGCCGCCCTAAGTCCGGTAATGAAACCGGTCAGGTCCACCCAATGGGTTCCGATGTCGCTTACCGAGCGGAGTTCGCCGCCCTGTTCGCTTTCCAGGCGCCAGTTCCAATCGGTTGGCTTGGCCAGCCAGTCCTGATGGCACAGGCCGCTCACGAGCCGGACATCACCCAGCTCGCCGCTCGCGACCATTCCATGCGCATGCTGGTTGAGGGGATAGAAGCGGATATTGTAGCAGACGGCGCATACCCTGCCGCTGGCGGACGCCAGATCGACCATTTCCGCTGACTGCACGGCCGTCATGGCCAGGGGTTTTTCGCAGACGACGTGCTTTCCGGCGGCCAGAGCCGCCTTCACCTGTGGGTAATGGGCATGGTTAGGTGAGGCCACATGGACGACATCCACCGCTGGATCACACAGAAGTTCATCGAGCGATTGATATGCTTTGCCCACGTCCATGACCGATGCCCGCTCCGCCCCACGCTCCGGGGAGGATCCGAGAACGCCAACGACCCGGACACCGAGCCGACGAAGCGCCCAGACATGAACCGTTCCAATAAAGCCCGTACCTATTACGGCGGCACCGATTCGGTTGAATCCAGTCATGGTGGCATTCTCCGCATGATCGGACAGTTCGCGCAAGTATCAAGTTCGGGTAATCCGGTTTCATTGCGCGACTTTGGGATACAGGTAGATCGATGCGAAAGACAAAATCAAACGGTTTTCATGGGTCACCGACTGTCAGCCAGCCGAGACGGTAATGACCGCCCTCCTGATCGACCATATGCGTCAGCCTGATCAACGCCGGACCTTGGTTGGTATCAGACCACGCTTGGCCGCCCACACTCCCGCTGTTCGCCGAGGTTTCACGACCCGGGCAGCCAGACGGACGAAAGTCTTACGTGATCGGAACGGACAATCCATGCCCGACGTCTGGACCGGTCGAATTGTGCGCCGATGGCAAGACTACCGGGAGAGTTTTACGATCCGAATGAGTTCGAAAATCTTTGGGACTGGCCCGCTCATGCGGATCAGCGCCCGGCGTTGATCCAGGCCCTCGCGCGGACCGATATCTCACATGTCGATCATATGCCGTTTCCCGCCACGTCTAATGTCAGACACGCCGCACCATGGCTTTGACTTGGGAGGCCGCCGCGATTGTGTCGTTCTTTGAGAACCGCGCTGCGCGCCGCGAGATCCTGCTTAGATCGTATAGGTAGTTGACCATGACGCTGCCGGATTGGCGTTGCCCCCGTTCGGATGTGTCCGCGCCGTGATGGAGCGCATGAACCAGAGCACCATTCCCAAGATGGAACCGGGCCACTGGGTCGAGCGGCCGGTTCCTTGAATCTTTTGCGGTCAAAAGGTACTTCGCCGCCAGCTTCTCCAGTTGTGCGCCATCTGTTCCGTCATTCGGGATACCTTCCGCTTCCAGCCAACGGGTGAAGCCAGGGATGGGGGAGAGGGTGACGAATGTTTTCAGATTAGGTAGGTCGCGCGACAGATCACGGGCCACCTGCTTGATCAACGAGTTGCCGAAAGACACGCCTGCCAGACCGGGCTGACAATTGGAGATGGAATAGAACACGGCCGTGTTGGCCTCGGTTTCCATCAGCGTATCATCCGTATCCGCGAGTAAGGTCTGTATCGAATCCGACACGCCCTTGGTCAATGCCACTCCGACAAAGATCAACGGCTCAGTCGGCATCGAGGGATGGAAGAAGGCGAAGCAACGCCGGTCCTCCGGCTGCAGGCGCCGCCTGAGATCATCCCAGTTCAGGATCTCATGCACGGCCTCATGGGCGATGATCTTTTCGAGGATCGTGGCTGGACTGTCCCAGCTAACCTGTTGCATGAGCAAGAACCCGCGATTGAACCAATTCCTGAGCAGGTGCCGCATGTCGTGGTCGGTGCGGGCGAGGTGTGGGTGGTCCTTTAACAAGCCGAGCAGGTCCTGCCGCATCCGGACGATGGTGGCAGTCGCACCCTGCGCCTCGTTCAGGCGACGGAACAGGCGCTTGCGCGCGGGTTCGCCCGCCTTAGCCAGGGCCTGATAATTTTCCGGTGTGGAGTCGTTACGATAGGTTTCCGTCAAATTCGCGACAATGGTTGGGTCGATATCGAGGTCTTGGTTGAGGAACTCGAAGAACGCGATGCGCTCATTGTGTTTTAGCGCGTCATACTGTCCCAAGATCTTCGCCGCCAATTGCAGACCTGAGATCTCGGCCCGTTCCGCCAGCAGCTTGATACAGTCTTCGCGGATGTGGTGACGGTCGGAGGTCTGCCAGCCGAAGTTAGGTCTGTCGAGCAGGTTGATCAGCAACTCGCTCAGGGGTTTGGCCGCATTCATAAGATTCTCACTTTGGATTAACTCAGGGCAACCTTCCCTGTAGACAGGCCGACGGACACGGAAAGAGTGCCTTCGTTCACAAGCCAGCGCCGGAGAGTAAAGCTACGTGCGCCAGTGCTGTGCATCGGGTCGCTCGCGGCCAATGCACGGGCCTCGTCCATCGAAGCCGTGCGCAGAACCAACATACCTGCGCCCTCCATTTCGGTGCCTGTTTCGTCGGACAGAGGGCCGGCCATCATGAGTTGGCCTGAGACCTCGAGGCGTTGAATGTAGGCCAGATGGTCAGGCAGGACGGCTTTCACCTCATCGGGCGATTTTTGCGGTGTGCTAACCGCGACATAAAGCTCCAACGCCAAGGCGCCGCGATCCTTCGCAATGGCTTTGTAATCGTTCCAGGCAACCATTCTTCCCTCTACGCTTGCCATGCCATCATAAAATATCGATTTTATTTGACAAGCAAAAGAAACATGGACAAAAAGCGGGAAAGGCGGCAAGCGCGGATTTGGGAGGATCCTCATTTCATGACACAAGAAACCAGAAGCTGTCAGGCTAAGGTAAAACATGTGAGCGACGCTGCGGCCAGCGACCTCTCGGTCTTGCGCCGAAAAGCCCAAGCAGCCGTCCGCGAACTGCGGACGCGCAAACCGCGCCTCGACGAAGACAGCATCGATCTGATCCTTCGCAATGCCAGAAGCCACTATGCCTGGAGCGACCGGCCCGTGCAGCGTGAGACGCTCGAAGCGATCTACGAGATCATGGCGTCCGGCCCCACAAGCATGAACACCTGCCCGGCGCGGATCGTCTTCGTGACCTCACACGACGGCAAGGATCGACTGGCCAGATCATTGAAACCCGCCAACGTGGCCAAGATGCAAGCGGCACCGGTCACCGCCATCCTTGCATATGACCTCGAATTCTGGACGCATTTGCCGTTTCTCTTCCCACATGAAGACCGCCGTCCAATGTTCGAAGGCAAGCCTGCACATATCGAAGCCACTGCGTTTCGAAACGGTACCCTGCAAGGGGCCTATTGCATGATCGCGGCGCGCGCTGTGGGACTTGATGTCGGCGCGATGTCCGGCTTTTCCAACGAGGCCGTGGACGAAGAATTCTTCTCGGGTACGTCCTTGAAGTCTAACTTCCTGATCAATCTGGGCTATGCCGATGAGAGCGCACTCTTTCAGAAGTTGCCGCGATTTGGTTTCGACGACGTATGTTCATTCGCATGAGGAGCTGATGATGGCGATCCGGCATAAAACAGAAATGACGGTTAAACTGTCGGGGCGGGGTACAAGCCATTCTCGGAGCGAAACCGAGGCAGACGGACTGTCTATCGTCATCGACGAACCGGTAGCACGCGGTGGGACAAATGAGGGACCGTCCCCTACCGTTACGGCTTATTCCGCTTTGATCGGTTGTACCAATGTGATCAGCAACAAGTGTGCCGCCAGGCTCGGAGTCGACATCGGACATCTGAGCTTCGAGATGGAGGTCGATTTCGACCGCCGCGGCGTTCTTCTGACGGAAGAAGTGGACGTGCCTTTTAAAGCCATCCGGCTTGAGGTTACTTCGGATGGGGATGCGACCGAGGCCGAACTGGCCTTAGTTGCAAGGGAGACGGAGAAATTCTGTCCGATTTCAAAGCTCTATGAGAAGTCAGGAACGGACCTGACAGTCACATGGCGCAAGGCTTGAGCGCATCGAACAAGGAGGAGTGAAATGATTGCAGAACTTACACGCGGCACAGCAATAGCGCTGGCACTTGGCTTTGCCGCGGCACCAGCCATGTCGGCCGAAACCATCAAGGCCGTTGTCATTGACGGTTATCCCGCGCGTGCGCTCTGGGTGCAGGAGTTCACGAATTTCTTCATTCCAGAGGTTGATAAGCGGTTGGCTGAGACCAACAACTACGAGATGGAGTGGCAGGAGAGCTATGGCGGCGCAATCGTCAAACCGAAAGGCGTATTGGAAGGCGTCAAGCTGGGTCTCGGCGATATTGGCATCGTGACCACGATATTCCACAACTCGAAACTGCCAAGCCAGGCCATTTCGGCTGTGACCCCGTTCATCGCTTCGGATGCACGCGCGGTGGCAAAGGCGGTAGATGAGATCGCCAAGGAGTTTCCGGCGATGCAGGCCGAGTTTGATGCACAAAACCAAGTTTATCTGGCAACTGGCGTGGTGCTTGACACGTATCAGGTTTTCTCAAAAGAGCCCATTGACGCCATTGCCGATCTGGAAGGCGCCAAGGTTGGCGGCGCCGGCATGAATCTGCGGTATCTTGAAGGTATCGAAGGTGCTGCTGGCGTGCGCGGGGGCCTCACGGACTTCTACAACATGCTTCAAACAGGCCTTGTTGATCACGTGATGACTTGGCCAGAAGCCTCGAAGACCTTCAAGCTTGTCGAAGTCGCGCCTTATATGCTCCGCGTCGATCTGGGCGCGGTGAACTCTAAGACGATCACCGTTAATAACGACTACTGGAACGGCCTGCCGGAAGAAGTGCGGGGCGTGCTTCGGGAAGTCGCCGTGCTCTATCGTGACCATGTGGCGGGTATTGCCATGGATCGCGCACAGGCCAGCCGAGATGCATTTGTTGAGGCCGGCGGCACCATCGTCACGCTTCCGGCAGAAGAGCGGGCGGCCTGGGCAAACACCATGCCGAACCTCGCTGCTGAATGGGCCGCGGGTCTCGACGGCTCCGGCCAGCCAGGCACCGATATGCTGAACGCCTATATAGCCAAGCTGAAGGACGCAGGCTTCGCGCCAATCCGTGACTGGGCCGCAGAACTGGCGAACTAAGGCAAGATACTTGAACGCACTTACCAAAATTGCCGGCGGCGTTGCCATGGCGGCCAATGCCGCCGGTACTTTTGTAGTAATATCGCTGATTGCGATAGTTAACTATGACATTGTTGCCCGGGGGCTCTTCAATAAACCGTTCCTGGGTGCCTACGAGATCGTGCAGTTCTCGATGGTTCTTATTGTCTTCCTACAGCTTCCCGACGTTGTTCGCGTTGGCCGTCTGACCCGATCTGATGGTTTTTTGGGGCTGGTGACCCGGCGAAGTCGCGCAACCGGGAAGACGCTGTCACGCCTGATTGACGCGGCGAGTTTTCTCTTCATGCTGATTGTCGCCTATGCGATTTGGCCCGAATTCCTTGAGATGTGGGAAAGTCAGGACTTCTTCGGTATCCCCGGTGTTTTCACGGTACCCTGGTGGCCTATGAAACTTGTCATATTCCTGAGTTCCTGCATTTGCGCCGTGCATTTCCTGCTTCACGTCATCACGCCGAAACTTGCACTGGCCCGCCCCGAGGAAAGCGGCGCATGACGCCGGTTGAAATTGGCCTGATCTCGATCGTCGCCATCGTGACGCTAATCTGGCTCGGCGTTTACATCACTATAGCGTTGGGCGTTGTCAGCTTCGTCGCGATTTGGGTTATGCGTGGCTCGGTCGACCTGTCTTTTGCGCTGACCAAGATCGCGATTGGCGACAGCGCGATGGAGTATACCTTTGCCACCATTCCGCTCTTCGTATTCATGGGACTTATCGTTTCCAAGGCGGGTTTGGGTTCGGACATCTATGATGTGATGAACCAGGGCTTCCGTCGCGTCACTGGAGGCATTGGAATGGCGACAGTGGGTGCGAACGCGGTATTTGCCGCCGTCACTGGCTCGTCAATCGCCAGTGCTTCGGTGTTCTCGAAAATGTCCGTTCCCCAGATGCTGCACCACAGCTACAACCCGCGATTCGCTGTCGGTGTTGTCGCGGGCTCAAGCGTGTTGGGCATGATCATTCCACCATCGGCCATGTTGATCATATATTCCTTCGTTGCCGAGCAATCAGTGGGCGAGATGTTCCTTGCGGGCGTTGTGCCGGGGCTGTTGTTGGCCGTGGCCTATGTTGGCGCGATCTGGTTCATGGGCCGTTTTACACCGGGCTTTGTGGGTGGTTCTCCACCGCAAGAGGATCATGAGCTGATGGGATGGGGCGAGATTGCCGCAAAGACACTCCCGATCCTCGGGCTGATCTTCGTCGTGCTCGGCGGGCTCTACCTCGGATGGACGACACCCGTTGAGGCGGGTGCCGCAGGTTCGGCGTTGGGCATCATGATTGCCGCCGTAAGGGGCAAGATCAACCTGAAAAGTATCTGGGAAACCCTGATCGAAACCGGGCATATCACTGCGGCACTTCTGTTCCTGATCACAGCGGCATCTATGTATGCGCGCATGCTCGGCATTGCAGGTTTGCCCAATGAACTTGAACGTATCTTGGCAGCAAACGAGCTGGACTTCTTCTGGATCATGTTCCTGCTGGTCGTTCTGATGCTCTTCCTAGGCACTATCCTCGACACCGCGTCCATTATCCTGATCGTCGTGCCGCTTTTTCTGGGCCTCATCGAGTCGATGGGTCTCAGTCTCGTCTGGTTTGGCATTGTTGCTGTTGTCGCTGCCGAGATTGGGTTGCTGACGCCGCCCCTCGGCCTCAGTTGCTTCGTCATAAATGCTACGCTCGACGATAACCGGATCAAGCTGAAGGACGTCTTCCTGGGTGCGGTTCCATTCGCCTTTGTCATGCTCCTGGTGTTGATCATTCTCATCCGCTATCCCATCCTCAGCACCATTCTTCTTTAGGGGGTCGCCCATGCGCAGTGTCACCAAGGACAACATTACTGACGTATTTATGGGCTATTTCGGCCCCGGCACTAACCCGCGCCTTCGCATAATCATGGAGAGCCTCGCCAGACATCTTCATGCTTTCGCCAAAGACGTGAGTCTCACCCATGCCGAGTGGCGGAAGGGGATCGAGTTCTTGGAATGGACGGGAGAGATCTCGGACAAGGAGCGGCACGAGTTCGTGCTGTTATCAGACGTTCTGGGGCTATCATCTCTGGTGGACATGATAAATTCCGTCCCTGAGGGCACGTCATCGAGTGTGCTCGGACCTTTCCATATCTCGGGTGCGCCGGATATTCCCTTCGGTTTTGATATGAAGCGAGATTATGAAGGCGATATTCTTCTTGCGCGCGGCAATGTTACGGACCCGGCAGGCACCCCGATCAAGGGTGCCCGGATAGACATCTGGCAGACCGCCCCGAATGGTCTTTACTCAAGCCAGGACCCCGAGCAAGATACTTACTCCTTCCATGGCATACAAACCACTGGCGCAGATGGGGCCTACGGCTTCACCACGGTGAAGCCGGTCAGCTATACCGTGCCCACTGACGGTCCGGTGGGTGATATCCTGCGGGCGACGGGGCGGCATCCGTGGCGCCCATCGCATCTCCATTACGTCATCACCGCCGAAGGGTATCGCCCTCTGGTAACCGAGATATTCCCCGATGACGATCCGTATCTCGATGAGGACACGGTGTTTGGTGTGCGGGAAGACCTCGTCATGAAATACGTCAAGCAGGCACCTGAGACCTTTCCAGATGGTTATGACTTATCCGGAAAGGTGAATGAGCCCTATCTCGTTGCGGATTTCGACCTGAAGCTGGTTCCGCTCACCTAGTCGATCCGTTCGGCCAGGAAAGCGCCTGTCTTCCGGTAGTGCTCCAGCAAACGCGCGCAAACGGTTTCGGTATCGCGATCAACAGCCGCATTCAGAATTTCCGCGTGTTCCTCATCGACGTTTCGCCGGTCATAACCCTTTGATTTCCCCGCAAGGTAGCGGTAGCGCACGTTGAGATCATAAAGCTGATTGCAGAACCGGAGCAGGATCGGCGAAGTGCACCCCGCCAGAAGTGCCATGTGAAAGGACTTGTGGCATTCCTCGAAGTCTTCCGGGCTCTTTTGTCGGGCGCGCGCCATGTAGTGATGCGCGAGCACGAGAGACTCTTCCCAACCGGCTGATCCGTTCGCGATGCTGTCGAGAACCGCGAGGCGCTCAAGACGACAGCGCAGGTCGAGGATTTCCCGGAACTGCTCACCACTGGTGGCCGCGACGCGGAAGCCGCGTTGATCGATGCGATTCACCAATTGGTCCGAGGTCAGGAGACTGAGCGCCTCGCGCACGGGCGACGCACCGGTATCCAAGGCTTCTTTGAGCGCATCGATCTTCAGCCTTTCACCCGGAGCGATGCGGCCAAAGATGATATCGTTGCGCAGAGCGAGATAAGCGCGCTGCGTAGACGATTGCAACGAGGTCTGTGGGGCAACGAATTTATCCATGAGGCAAAATTGTCATCATTTTTTAAAATAGGCAATAATATCGTTTTTCATGACCTCGCGCATCAATCAACGCGAAAATTGTAAATCTGCCTTGGCAGCAAGACGCGGACTGCCGCTTTGACCGCCTAAAATGTAGGTTTTTTATTGTTTGAGCCGAAAAAATGGGTATAGCCTTGGCACGGAAACAAAATTGGAACAGGAGGGCTTATGCGCAATTCGCACTTTGAAGATGGAAAATACTGGGTCAGCCCCTATAACTTCGTGGATGAGGTTCGGGAGACGCTGAGCCTGCCGCCGAAGGTCGAGATCCACGACGCGACATTGCGTGACGGAGAGCAGACGCCAGGCGTGGTGTTCTCGATCGATGACAAGATACGTATTGCGTCGAAGATGAACGAGATCGGCGTGGACCGGATTGAAGCTGGTATGCCAGCCGTCTCTCCGATGGATGCCGAAGCGATCAAGGAAATCTCCAAGCTTGGTTTGAAATCAACGGTTTATACATTTGCGCGTGCACTCAGGGCCGATATCGATATGGCACTGGAATGCGGCGCCCATGGTGTGATCATCGAAGTGCCCATCGGATATCCGAAGCTGGTGACCCAATTCGGATGGACCTGGGAGGACGTGTTCGAAAAGAGCCGTGGCGTCATCAACTACGCCAAGGAATGCGGGCTGCATGCAGTGTATTTCCCCTATGACACAACACGCGCGCGGCCTGAGGATCTGACGAGCCTCTGCAAGGCGATTATGGCCGAAAGCCCGCCCGACGCATTTGGCATCGTCGATACGATGGGCTGCGCCACGCCCGAGGCGATCAAGTACATGGTCCGCTGGGTGAAGGGCATGACAGGCCTGCCGATTGAGATCCATACCCACAATGATTTCGGCATGGGCGTGGCAACTGAACTTGCTGCGGTGACCGCCGGTGCCGAATGCGTGCATTCCTGCGGCAATGGTCTGGGCGAACGTACCGGCAATGCAGCACTCGAAGAACTTATGCTAGGGCTCGATCTGTTGTATGGATATGAGACGGGTTATCGCCTCGACAAGCTTCCCGAGCTTGGTTCATTGCTGTCCGAGCTGTCGAACATCCCGATTGCACGCAACAAACCCGCTTTGGGAGACGGCAACTTCATCCGCGAAAGTGGCATCGGAATTCAGTATGTCATGCAGGACCCGCTGGTAATGTTCGGCACCCACCCCGCACTGACCGGGCGCTCCGGCGAGGTCGTGTTGGGCAAGAAGAGTGGAAAAGCCTCGATCGCGTACAAAATGGACGAACTCAACCTTGGCGAACTGAGCGACAAGCAGGCGAGCGAAGTTCTTGAACAAGTCAAGACCAAGGGGGCCGACAAGCGCGACATCCTGAGTGATGCCGAGTTCGAGGCCATCGTCGATACGGTGCGCACCAAGGACGCCGCCTAATGCGTCCCGCCTGTCCCCCGTGCGCTAAAGCTCTGGCTGAACAGATTTACGCACGGGAAGCGGCTGCTTGGAACGAGGACTGAGATCGCAATGATGTCCCCTGTTGGGTCGTGCAGAGCGAAGTCCCCGACCAGATACCGTCGGTATACCCGTCTTCATTTATGGCAGGCGCACCATGCCGGAACTCGGCGAGGTTCTAGAACACGCTCATCGAGCGTCTGGCTTCGCCTTCCGTTTCCGGAGTTCTCACAGGATCAGTCGCACTGGCTCAGGTCTGATCGAGACAGGAAAGCGCAGCTTTGCCGTTCGCGGTTGTCGTTAGCGGAGAGTTCTCGCCGATGCCGGAAACCTTGCGTAAGCGCCGTGTTCCAACTATCCAGTCGACGAAACGCATCAACCGCGCCTAAGGTTGACGGTCTCGCCGGTCTTCGCCGCGAGGTCGCGCATCACGGGTCGCACCCGATCCTTCAGGTCGCCTGCCGCCGCCTTGGCAAGGCTGTGGATTTCGGGTCCGAGCCTGATTCCCCCATTACCGCCATCAGACAGGATATAGCCCTCCGCGCTCAAAGCGCTGACGATGCGCTGCACCGTAGAGCGGGGCAATTCCACTCTGGTCGCAATCTGCCCAAGGCTCATGCCGCTGGTGTTCTGGGCCAGCACGCGAAGAATCCTTGCGGCCCTCGAAATCACCTGAATGCCTGAATTTTTTTGCAATTCGGCTGTTGGCATTCCTATTCAATCCCTGAAAATAGAGGGAGTGTCTTTGAGTGGGACATTAACTTACAATACGATTTAAATCAACTCTTGACCAAAATACGATACAATCACACCATTATGCGGAACAGAGTGGCGCCAAGGGAGAAAATAGCGATGCCGACCATCATCCGGGGCATTGAATTCCAGGAAAACACCAACAACGACATGGGGATCGAGTTTTACAATCTCAGTCACCGTTACGGTTTCCAATGCCCGAACTGGCCGTATTTCCGCGACGTCCAGATCGAACGGATGCATTACATGGCGAAGTCCGGCGTATTGAGCCAGACGCTGACGACGACCATGCACGTGACCACGCATATCGATGCCCCGGCCCATGTCGTGCAGGGCACGCCTTTCATAGACGAGGTACCTCTGCCGCATTTCTTCGGTTCGGGCCTCGTCGTCAGCATCCCGAAGAAGTACTGGGAACCGATCACGGGGGATGACCTGGAAAAGACCTGCGGGCACGCGATCCGGAAAAACGATGTTCTGATCATCAATACCGGCTGGCATCACCAATATGACGATGGCGATTACTTCACGCATTGCCCGGGGCTGGTGCCGTCCGCGGGCGAATGGATGGTCGAGAAAGGGGTAAAGGTCGTGGGCCATGACACCCAGGCCAATGACCACCCGCTGGCGACCGCGATCGGACCGCATCGGAATGGGCCGCTTCACCCGCATCTGGCAGAGGAATATATGCAATGGTCGGGTGGCATTCCCTGGGAGGAAGCCTTTCCGGACTGGGAGCCGGTCCACAACATCCTTTTCAAGGCTGGCATTCTGGGCATCGAGAATGTGGGAGGTGATCTGGACGCGGTAACTGGAAAACGCTGCACGTTTGCCTTCTTCCCATGGAATTGGGATCGCGGTGACGGCTGTATCATAAGGTTGGTCGCCATGATCGACAAAGGGCAGAAGTATCGGATCGAACCAGGCGAGAGCTTCTGATGCTCATCAAACGCTTCGAAGACGCGCCGATTTACGATGCGCCAAACCACTGGGGTGTCACCGGGCTGCGTCTTCAAGGGTTCGAGGACGGTGGCCCGGAAAACCAGTGGATCGGTTTCAGCCAGTTTCTTCCCGGTGGCGGGGCGGGGCCGGACAGCACACCATTTGAGAAAGTCTATGTCGTGCTCGAAGGTGCGATGACTCTCGAATGGGACGGGAAGACGCAGGTGCTTGGGCCGATGGACAGTTGCACCGTGCCGCCCGGGCAGGAGCGCAGGATCGAGAACAAGTCAAACCACGTCTGTAAAATGCTGGTGGTGATCCCGTATCCTGATGGAGGGCGTCCGAGATGAGCCTCAGAAATTCACTTTCCCTGTTCGATGTCTCCGGCAAGGTGGCACTGATCACCGGGGCATCCGGTGCCTTTGGCGCTGTAGCGGCAGA
Organism: Paracoccaceae bacterium; assembly: GCA_965221405.1. GTDB lineage: Bacteria > Pseudomonadota > Alphaproteobacteria > Rhodobacterales > Rhodobacteraceae > JAPOUP01. The sequence continues at coordinate 1,695,465 of CBDCSE010000002.1, forward strand.
GGCGCTTTCGTGGGCTGGCTGCAAATTAGTGTTGGCGTCTGGGAACGCCGATGCCATGGCCGAGGTTGCAGAGCGATGCAGGGGCGAGGTCGTTCAGGTCAACGCTCGCCCCGATACAGAAGCCGCTTGCGAGACCCTCGTCGCCAAGGCCGTCGAGGCGTTTGGACAGCTCGACATCCTCGTGGTGGCCTCGGGCATGAACAAGGTTGCATCGATCAATGAAATGGAACCCGAGACTTTCGAGGGCATCATGGATGCCAATGTCACCCAATCTTGGTTGATGGCCCGTGCCGCCGCAGGGCAGATGAAAGCGCAGGCTGAGGGGGGCAAGATCGTGTTGATGTCGTCGGCGCGCGGTCTTCTGGGGCATCCGGCGGGATACACTGCGTATTGCGCCTCAAAAGCCGCAGTGGACGGTATTACTAAGGCACTTGGCTGTGAGCTTGGGCCGACGGGGATCACCGTAAACGCGATTGCGCCGACGGTGTTCCGGTCACCGCTGACGGCTTGGATGTTCGGCGATGACGATCACGCAATAACAGTACGCACCGGATTCCTGGCGCGTGTGCCCAAAGGACGCCTGGGCGAACCCGAGGATCTTGCCGGACCGCTTTTATTCCTCTCCTCAAAGGCCAGCGACTTCTATACCGGTCATATTCTTTATGCCGATGGCGGGTACACAGCCGGATGACCCGGATTGCCGTCATAGGAGGCGGCCTCATGGGCCACGGCATAGCGCTTACCTTTGCACGAGCGAATTACGATGTGGCTGTGGTCGAGCCGATCGTAGAGATGCGGCATAGCCTCGCTAACCGCGTGCGCGAGAGTCTTGCGCTTCTCGGCGCCAATGCGAACGAAATTAGGACTGCAGTGGACCGGATTGCCACTTACCAAGCAATTCCGGAAGCCGTGCAGACAGCAGATTACGTCTTTGAGGCAGTTCCGGAAAAACTCGACCTCAAGAAAGCGCTCTTTGCGGAGATCGAAGCCCATACGCCCGAAGATGCGATCTTGGCGTCCAACACATCGGTGATCCAGATTTCCAAGATCGTGTGTGATCTTTCGTCTCGCCATCGTGCGCTTGGAACGCACTGGTGGAACCCGCCGCACATGATCCCGCTGGTCGAGGTGGTCAAAACCGAGTGGACCGAGCCAAGCTGTGCTGAGGCGATTCACGGCCTTCTAGCGGAGGTCGGCAAAACCCCCGTTTTAGTCGAAAAAGATGTGCCCGGCTTCATTGGCAACCGGTTGCAGCACGCGCTTTGGCGTGAAGCCATCAGCCTTGTCGCGCACGGCATTTGCGACGCCGAAGCCGTTGACGACGTCGTCAAGTCCAGCTTCGGGCGGCGGCTTGCCGTTCTGGGCCCTTTGGAGAACGCCGACCTCGTTGGCATCGAACTCACCCAGGACATTCATGACCAAGTCCTCTTCGATCTGGATCGAAGCGCGAAACCGTCGCAGTATTTGACGAAACTGCTCGATTCGGGGCGAACCGGCATGGCGGCTGGGGCCGGGTTCCGCGATTGGGCGGAAGGCGATCTCGCAGCGACAAAAGCCAGGGTCGCGGATCACCTGAGACAGTTACAGGCGATATTGCCCGAAAGATCCGATATGGGAGGAAAAACATGAAATCTTTCACGACGCGCCGCCACCTTCTCGGTGGCCTCGTCGCTGGTGTCGCCGCGCCAGCCATCCTGCACGCGACGCGCGCCTACGCTCAATCGCCGACGTTGAAGGTAGGGTTCGTCACGCCTTCGACAGGGCCGCTCGCCGGGTTTGCGGAGGCTGACGATTACATCCTGGAAGGCCTGCGAGCACATTTTGCTAAGGGCGTCGAGAACAATGGCAAGTCTTACAGTATCGAGATCATCAAGAAGGACAGCCAATCAAACCCAAACAGAGCGGCGGAAGTTGCCGCCGAACTGATCCTCGATGATGAGGTGGACATCATTACGGCGGCCTCAACGCCGGACACAACAAATCCGGTCGCCGATCAGGCCGAGATCAACGAGATCCCATGCATCACCACCGATGCGCCGTGGCAGCCCTACTTTTTCGGGCGCGGCGGCAATCCGGCGGAGGGCTTTGCCTATACCCATCACTTCTTCTGGGGGTTGGAAGATATCATCGCCAACTTCACAGGTCTTTGGAACGACAGCGGAGTGGCCAAAAAGGTCGGTGGCTTGTTCCCGAACGATGCCGACGGAAACGCTTGGGGCCACCCGGAGTTGGGTCTGCCGGGAGCGCTCGCCACGCAGGGCTTCGAGCTGACCGATCCTGGTCGCTATCAGCCCCTGACAGACGATTTCTCGAACTATATAAGTGCGTTCAAGGATGCTGGGTGCGAGATCGTTACCGGTGTCATGATCCCGCCTGACTTCGGCACTTTCTGGTCTCAGGCGGCGCAGCAGGGCTTCCAGCCCAAGGTCGCGACAGTTGGTAAAGCATTGCTGTTCCCATCCGCCATCGAAGCCTTAGGGGACAGAGGTGTCGGCCTTTCCTCCGAAATTTGGTGGTCGCCGAACCATCCGTTCAGCTCGTCGCTCACGGGCATTTCAGCTGGTGACCTCGCTGCCGGATACTCTGGCGCGACGGGCCGTCCGTGGACCCAGCCGATCGGGTTCAAGCACGCGCTTTTCGAGGTCGTGGCAGATGTGATTGGACGCACAGAAGACCTCGAAGACGTCGATGCAGTTTCGGCCGCGATCGCAGCGACCAATATTAACACCATCGTGGGTACGGTCGACTGGTCGGCGGGGCCAGTGCCGAACGTAACCAAGACACCGCTGGTTTCCGGCCAATGGCAAGACAATGGCAACGGCGTGGAACTGGTGATTACCAACAACGCGCAGGCACCGGAGATCCCGCTAGGTGGCGAACTGAAACTTCTTGCTTGACACAGTAGATGTCCGCGCTTTTGTCGATCCGGGGACTGCGAAAGTCTTTCGGCGCGGTTGTTGTCGCAGACGCCACGTCTTTCGACATTTCGGAAGGCGACGCGGTGGGCATTCTTGGCCCAAATGGAGCGGGAAAGACAAGCCTTTTCAATCTGATCACGGGCACTTTGAAAGTGGATGCGGGTCAGATCGAGTTCGCTGGCGCAGACATCACCACGCACTCGGCGGCGGCGCGGTGCAAAGCGGGCATCGCGCGATCTTTCCAAATCCCTCAGCCCTTCGGCGGCATGACCGTGTTCGAAAACGCACTTGTCGGCGCGACCCAGGGCGCAGGGCTCTCGGGGCACTCGGCGGAAGACCATGCGCTTTTGGTGTTGGAAGACACCGGGCTTCTGAAGAAGGCCAACGCGCGGGCGGGGACATTGACGCTTTTGGAGCGCAAGCGTTTGGAATTGACACGCGCACTGTCGGCCAAGCCGAAGCTCTTGCTTCTGGACGAGATCGCGGGCGGGCTGACCGAAGCTGAATGTCAGTCCTTGATCGCGACGATTAAGAACATCCACGCGCAAGGCACGACCATTGTTTGGATCGAGCACGTGATCCACGCGCTTCTGGCGGTGGTGGAACGAATTATCGTCATTGATTTTGGCAGGAAAATTGCCGAGGGAGATCCTAAGACTATCATGGAAAGACATGAAGTCAAAGAGATTTACCTTGGGGTCGATCCGGATGCCTGAGGCGTTGCTCACCCTCTCGGGCCTCAGCGCCCATTACGGCGACTTCCAAGCACTCTATGATTTAGACATGTCTGTCAGCGCGGGTGAAGTGATTGCCATAATTGGTGCTAATGGGGCTGGCAAGACGACGCTGATGCGCTCTATATCGGGGCTTTTAAGGAACCGCGCCGACGGCATCTGCTACAACGGTCAAGCCATCGGTGCGCTTCGCGCGGATCAGGTGGCAGAGCTTGGGATTGCACTGGTGCCTGAAGGGCGCCAGCTTTTCCCGTCGCTTTCGGTTGAAGAAAACCTGCTGATTGGCGGCAAGGTCGGGCGCGTCGGGCATTGGTCGCTCAAGACCGTCTATGACCTCTTTCCGATACTCGAGGAACGACGTCATCAAGCCTCTACCTCGCTTTCGGGCGGACAGCAGCAGATGGTGGCGGTTGGGCGGGCCCTTATGGCTAACCCTGAACTTATCTTGTTCGACGAGATATCGCTAGGGCTAGCCCCGGTGGTGATCCACCAGATTTATGACGCGCTGCCGGGCATTGTCTGGCAGGGGATGACCACGATGATCGTCGAACAGGATATCGCACAGGCGCTCAAGGTCTCCTCCCGCGTCTATTGTTTACAAGAGGGGCGCATCTCGCTGGAAGGCGCGACGGGCGACGTGACCCATGATCAGATCACCGCCGCCTATTTCGGGACGGACGCATGATCGAGTGGACCGGGGTGATCGTGCAGGGCGTGCTTCTGGGGGCGCTTTATGCGCTTTTCGCAGCAGGCCTTTCGCTGATCTTCGGGGTGATGCGGCTTGTGAACATCGCGCATGGCGACCTGATCATTCTCGCGGCCTATATAGGCCTGACGACGACGGTGATGCTCGGGGTACATCCGTTCCTGGCGCTGCTGATCGTAATGCCGGTTATGGCGGTTCTTGGCTACGCTCTTCAGAGAGGCTTACTCAACCAGACCCTTGGTGACGATATTCTGCCGCCCTTACTGGTGACGTTCGGGCTGTCGGTCATCATCCAAAACGCACTTCTGGAGACTTACACGGCCGATCCTCAAAAACTCGACGGGGGCGGTATTGAAGTGGCCAGCATCGACCTCGGAGGCCTAGCCATCGGTGTTTTGCCGCTGGTGACATTCATCATCGCGGTTGCCGTGATCGCTGGCCTCCAGTTCATCTTCTACCGTACCGCTCTGGGCCGCGGCTTCCGTGCCGTCAGCGACAATCAGGACATCGCGCAGCTAATGGGACTAAACAAAGCGCATGTCCTAGGCCTCGCGATGGCGTTGTCACTGGCCGTCGTAGCCATTGCCGGCATCCTTCTCGGCATGCGGACGAGCTTTGACCCGGCCATTGGTGGCGGCCGCCTGATCTTCGGGTTTGAAGCGGTGATCATCGGCGGCCTTGGCAATCTCTGGGGAACGCTCGCAGGCGGCGCGATCCTCGGTATCGCGCAAACCATCGGGGCCAAAATCGATCCCGGGTTTCAAATCCTCGCCGGTCACATAGCTTTCCTGATCGTTCTTGCCGTCCGCCCCAACGGTCTCTTCCCGAGGGTGGAGCATTGAGTGCCGCGACGGTGATCCGCTCGACTCGCCATTCTCGCATTGCGATAGCGCTCGGGCTTTTGGGGCTCGTCGTTCTGGTGGCTGCGCCCTGGTGGGCGGGGCGTGCGGACATGAGGTTGATGGGAGAAATTTATCTCTATCTTTCCTTAGCGTGTCTTTGGAACCTTATGGCGGGTTATGCTGGTCTAGTGAGTGTGGGCCAGCAGGCCTATGTCGGGTTTGGCGGATACATGCTCTTCGCGCTTACCGTCTTCGCGGGGTTTAACCCGGTTGTCGCGATCCTCGTGGGCGCATTACTGGCTGCGGCGATTTCGATCCCTATCGCCACACTGATCTTCCGCCTCAATGGAGCTTACTTCGCCATCGGTACTTGGGTCGTCGCCGAGGTCTTCCGGTTGTCCTTCGCTCAAATTCAAGCCCTTGGCGGTGGCTCTGGCTCATCGCTCCCCGTTACTGTGGTCAAAGAGCTCGGCGCCAGAAAAGTCGCGCGCGAGGCGACCTCCTATTGGCTTGCGCTTGGTGCCGCAGTGGTTGTGCTCCTCGCCGTTTACGTCTTTCTGCGATCCCGCAGGGGGCTGGCGCTTACGGCCATTCGAGACAGCGAAGTCGCAGCCTCTAGCCTCGGCATCGACATTTGGCGCGCCAAATTGGAGGTTTATATCGTCACGTCGGCCCTTACCGCGATCATTGGCGGGCTGATCTTTTTGCAAAAGCTTCGCATCTCACCCGATGCCGCCTTTAGCGTGAATGACTGGACCGCCTTCGTGATCTTCATCGTTGTGATCGGTGGTATTGGAACATTGGAGGGGCCAATCATCGGAACACTCCTTTTCTTTGCCCTGCGTGAGGTGCTGGCCGATTACGGAACGATTTATCTGATGGTTCTTGGCTTTGTCGCGATCGTAGTAATGCTCAAAGCACCGAAAGGCGTCTGGGGGCTTGTCCGCGACCGTTACGACCTTGAGCTTTTCCCACTTTCCTACCGCGTTCTGCAGAAAGACTGACCATGGCGAAGGAACCGAAAGTCATTATCACCTGCGCCGTAACAGGCGCGATCCACACGCCAACCATGTCGGAGCATTTGCCGATCAGGCATGACGACATCGCGCACGAAGCCATCAAGGCGGCCGAAGCCGGGGCCGCGATCCTGCATTTGCATACGCGCGACCCGAAGAATGGGCGTCCATCGGTCGAGCCACAGCACTACACCTCCATGCTCGCCCGCGTGAAGCAATCGACCAATGCAGTGGTTAACATCACAACTGGCGGTGCACCGACGATGCAGATCAAGGAGCGACTGCGCGCGGCAGCGCATTTTAGCCCGGAGATATGTTCGCTCAACATGGGGTCTATGAACTTTGCCTTTCATCCGCTTTCCACGCGCTACGAGAGCTTCAAATATGATTGGGAGAAAGCTTACATCGAGGGGTCCGAAGCCAACATATTCCGCAACACATTTGCCGACATCAAGGAAGCCGCTGAGCGTCTTGGTCCTCACAACATCAAATTTGAGCATGAATGCTACGACGTGGGCCACCTTTACAATCTCAAGTTCTGTCTGGATATCGGTCTCTTCAAGCCGCCGGTCTTCCTACAATTCGTGATGGGAATCCTCGGCGGGATTGGTTCGGATATCGAGAATTTGGTCTTCATGAAAAAGACGGCAGACAAGCTCTTGGGCGATAACTATGTCTGGTCCGTTTTGGCGGCAGGGGCCGCGCAGATACCTATGGCTACGGCGGCGAGCCAGATGGGCGGCAATGTGCGGGTCGGGCTTGAGGATAGCCTTTTCATCAAGCGCGGTGAGCTGGCCACTTCGAATGCTCAGCAGGTCGAGAAGATCCGCCGGATTGTCGAAGATCTCGGTTCGGAAATCGCAACGCCCGACGAGGCGCGCGAGATCCTTGATCTGAAAGGTGGCGACAGGGTAGGTTTCTAGGGCCCGTTGACAGTCATGACGCGGCGACCACGCCGGCGACGAGGTCAATCCCCGCCGCGAAGCTCGCGGCGGTCCTGCCGTAGCGTGTCGCGACCGCCCGGAACTCCCCGGTCCTCGGGGGGAAACCGTCCACCGGGTGCCGCCACCCGTACATCTCCCGGTCACGCGCCCGCGGCGCCGTCCGGTTCCGTTCCGGCGGGATCACCGCCTCCGCGCCGCGCCCGTCCGGATCCTCCGGCAGCCAGTCCGCGTCGAAGGCCCTGTCGCCGACGAAGGCCCCGAGCTCCAGCCCGTCCGGAAGCCCCGGAACCCCCGCCATGCCGTGCGCCCGGCCGGGAGGGACCGTGAGCCTCACGGGATATCCCGGGGCGTCCACGACGGCGGCGGTCCCGGTCGTCAGGCCGCCCCCGGAGCGGCCGGTTCCCTGGCTTGAGGCCCCCCTTTTTCCGCGCCCCGCCGCCTTCCGGCGCATCTGGACGACCGTCCCGTCCACGGACACCCGTCCAGGGCCGGACCCCTCGGACAGGGCCTTGAGGATACGCCCGGATACCCCCGAAGGCACCCGGCGCCAGAACCGCCTGGGAACGCCGTTCCACCTGGCGGACCGCCCGGGGAGGCCGCGCCACGGGACCGCCTCCGGGAGGAGGCGGCTGTCCGCCGCCGTGCCGCCGGGGTCCGGTCCCCCGCCCGCGGGCATGTCCCTGGCCCGCGCCCGCATCCTGTCCTCAGGTACCGTCCTGCCAGCATTCATGACGTCACCTGCATGTTCCGCCCACGCCGCCGTTCCGGCGGTCGCTGGAACGGGAAACGGCACGGAACCGGGCGATTCGCAGCCCGAGTGTCAACGGGCCCTAAAACCAATTCGCTAACATAAGCAAACCCCAGAGGGAGGAATGCCCCCCGTTCCACAGTATTATGCTGACAACCGGATTATGCCGCGTCCATAGCCCGGTGCGTTGAATCCTCGGGCCTTTCCGCCGGGAGTGTCGGCATGCTTGCTCAACTGTGAACGGAGTGCGTCCGACCCGTGGCGGGCGCAAGCGCCGGCTATGGGACCACCTAGTCGAGGAGCGTCACTACCCGCGATTTTATTGCATCGTTTGCAAGGGTCTGCGCCATGTCGCGCTTTACGGCAACACCTCTCATGAACCCTCAGGGTCATCCCACGCTAGTTTTTCTTGACAGGGAACCGCCACTTCGGCCCGGAAATCTGGAAAACGAATCGCCTTTCGGACCCGAATGAGGCCGTCAACGGTGTCCGGACGGCCACCGTTGACGGCAAATCGGCTAAAACCGGCCACCCTGATACCTGATCCGGCCGCCAAACGACACGTTCACCGTAGCGTGGGAAAGTCCTATGAACCCTCCCCATCGAGCGCTTATTTCGAGCTAGGACACTTCGGCATGAGCCCGCAAACGGTTATTGAAGAAGATCAGTCCGAACGCCGCGATCAAGGCACCGATCCAGATTACATCGACCGAAGTCATGACCAGCACCGCCAGAGCCAACCGGGCAGCTACTTCCCATGCCGCCAGTGGGGCACGATCGAAGCCGGAAAGCGCTGAGGAAACGAGGTAAAGCACCACAAGAAAGCGGCCCAACAATACCCCTAGAGCGCCGAGATGCACTTCGCCGTCATAGCCCGGCAGGTAGAGGTTACCGCCTGTGGGCTGCGGGTTGAGGAAGGCGTCGGGGATCAGCAAGACCTCCGGGTAAAAGGCGAAGATGAAGGGCACGATGAAGATCACGATCCCGGACTTTACTGCCGAGAGACCGGTTGCCATCGGTTCCGCCTTAGTGATCGTCGCCGCCGCGAAGGCCGCGAGAGCAACAGGCGGTGTGATGGCACTTGCCACAGCGAAGTAGAAAATGAACATATGCGCCGTGAAAAGAGATAGGCCCAACCCGGCAAGGACTGGTCCCATCAGAAGCGCAGCGTTGATATAGGCCGGGACCGCAGGCATACCCATGCCCAAGAGCACCGCAAGCAGCATCGTCATCAGCAGCGCAATGAACTGAAAGATGACCGATCCTCCACCACCAAGGTTCAGGCTGTTCAACCACTCCAGAACGTCGAGCGAGAGGAACACCGGCAGGCCGGTAAAGGACTGGCAAAAGTCGATGATCGAGACGGCGAGGAACATTAGGTATAGCGTCGAGATGAGAATACCCCCGTTCGACATGGCGTCGACGATCTTGCGCGGCTTGGCCCGAACCTCGGGATCGACGAATAGCAGGACCATAAGTAGCATGACGGCCCACCAACCCGCCGCGCCCGCTGAACCGGCGGCATTCTGCACCGCTCTCTGGAACCAACTCAGGCTCTGCACCTGGCACCCCGCCTCCGTAAAAAACCGTTCGGCACCCAGTACGCCGCCCAGCAAACCACAGCCCACGGCACCCTTGTCGGTCAACAAGAGGACGAGGATCAACAGGATCGGCCCAAAGATCATGACAAGGTTTAGAAAGTCTTGGCGGTCGAGAATCATGTCCCCGGTAATCTCACCAATAGGCTTGATGTTCTGTTTGCGCGACTGGAAAACCGCCGATAGGAACAGGCAGAAGAAATAGGCCATGGCAGGAATAATCGCGGCGATGATGACGCTGGAGTAAGGCACCGTGGTCAGCGAGGCGAGGACAAAGGCCGCAACGCCCATCACCGGCGGCATGATTGACCCGCCGGACGACGCCGCGGCCTCAACGCCGCCCGCAAAGACCTTGGAAAAGCCGCGCTTGACCATCATCGGGATCGTCAGCACCCCCGTCGAAAGCACGTTCACGATCGGCCCGCCAGAGATCGTGCCGAACATAGCCGATGAGACGATTGCCGCATGCGCTGGACCGCCCCGCAGATGACGAGTCCAGCGGAAGGCGAGTTTAATCAGCGACTTGCCGCCGGCCGAGCTTCCGAAAAGCGAACCAAGGACAAGATATGGAAAGATCGTGTTTAGCACGATATCCATGAATCGCCCTAAGAGGCCGGAGGAGTTGTTAACCAGAACGTCATGCACCCGAGGCCGACCATCGGACAGCATACGCGGTTCACCGGCGAGCTTAGTCACGAAGTATTTGTTGATGTCGTCGGCACCGTAGACATACCAGACCAACACGGTGATGATCGTGTAAGCCGACATCAGAATCGCCACGAGAACCAGCGGCAGCCCCCAGACTTTGACATTATAGGACAGGAACACCACGATCGCGAGCCCGACGATCAGCACCAGCCATCCTCCGGTGGTGTTAACGCATTGGGGGTCCTCGACTGTCGTCGGAGCGGCAAGCCCAAGGCTTTCGTTGAAGACTGCCGAGGCCGCCAGGCTTTCCTCGATCAAACGGGCGCGGTCACCGGTGATTTGATCAATCAGGCAGATCGCTTCGATTTCCGACAGGTAGGTCAGAGAGATCGTAACGGCCATCACGACTAACGCGAGGTCCATAAGGAGCCCAAACTTGCGGCGCAGCGGTGACTTATCCTGCCAGTCGCGCCACATCGAGTGTTTCAGCGCCACGATCAGCATCATCAGCGCGAAGAACACCGGATAGAACCATTCGAACGGAAACTTGCGCAGCTGCGCACCTTTGATGCCGATAACCGAAGCGACGAGATTGTCATAGCCAGGTATGCCGGGCGTAGAGTTGAAAAGCCCGATCAACACCATGGCCACAGACAACCAATAGAGAACCTTCAGCGAAAAGCTGCGCGGTGTTCCGACGGCATCATCCTCGCCTGTCATGATGGTCCCTGAAACTGCGGCGCCGCCGAACGCAAGTCACATCCGTCTTCAGATCTAGTACGGATTACTTGGCACAATCCGGGATTGTGTAGCCCGCTTCCTCCCAGGCCGAGACCGCGCCGGGATGGTACTTGATTGGGTTGTTTCCGCACATATCGGTTATGGCCGGATCGGTCTCGCCGTGCCAAGTGCCCGGCATGAACGGTGCCTTGGTGTGATAGATGGACTCGAGGTTGTTTATGAAAGCCGCTGTCAGCGACTTGGCGAGGTCGAAGTCCATATTGACGTTAACGATATCCGCGCCGACCGTGCCTGGCCCGCGAAACATGTCGTCCTCCGAAACAACCGTTACACCCTCACCGTAACCCATTTCCGCGAGCGGCAACTCTACCGGCACCGTGCCCGGCAACTTGCCCACGTTCTGGAACGCCTCGCTTTCAAAGACCTCCTTCGATACCGACCAGATTGTTATGTCGCCCGAGGCAAGTGCAGCCGTAACCCGCGGGTCAGGAAAAGACATCGGTAATACCATCGCATCCGCCGAACCGTCCTGGATTGTCTTCACCGCCTGTCCCCAGTTGACCTGCACACCGGTATAGCCCGATCCCTCTTCCATGCCGGTGTTCACCTTGATCAACAAACGCGCATTGGTCAGCGCAGCGCCGCGCGGCGGGCCATTGTAGATGGTTTTGCCCTCAAGCCCGTCCCAGCCGCTTATATTGGCACTGTCATAGGCGTAGAGCCCCTGCACGGAGACTCGGTAGGTGTATAGCGCCGCGAGGTTCGCGGCGAGTGCCTTGCCGTCTTCCGCACCAAGGCGGGCATAGGGGCCAACCCCCCGGGACAGCAGGAACGGCAGAATGAACGGCGCCGCCGCAATATCCGTTTTGCCTTCGGCAACGTTCTGGACCGAGTTCGTCAGTGTTTGGCCGGACGCGACTTGGATATCAGCGACGCCCTCTTTGGCCGCCGCCTCGGAAAGCGAGATAATCGAAATGCCCGGTGTAGTGTTGGGCGACGCGGTCTCGGCCGATAGAACGGTTTGGGCCTCGGCACCAACCGTGGCCAATAAGGACGCGGCAACTGCCGCGAACAGCTTCTTTGACATCCATTTTCCTCCCTAGACACAGATGCTTTGCCATTTCTTTAAGACTTGCACGGAAAATCTCGTCTGTCACTTGCTGAAGGCAAAAAAGTAGATATTCTGAACCGTATCGTGGGAATCTAGAAATTTTGGAGCGACTAATGCCGGACCTAAAACTTTTCGTCGCTCCAAATACCTGCGCCCGCGTGCCCACCATCGCACTTGAGGAAATCGGCGCACGGTTCGAGACCGAGCTTGTGCGCATGGCGACCAATCAGCAGAACTCACCGGAATTCCTCAAAATCAACCCGAAAGGAAAGGTGCCAACGCTCTTGATCGATGGCGAACCGCTCACCGAGAATGTCGCCATCCTGACCTGGTTGAACACCACCTTCCCGGACGCACACCTTATGCCGGAGACATCCGACCCATTCGACACCGTCAAGCAGACCGCCGATCTCGCTTTCTTCGCTGGTACTGTGCATCCGACGATCACGCGGATCGCAATGCCGGTCAAATTCATCGATGATAAAGCCCTGTCCTTCGAGCTTGTCCGCCCCAAAGGAACCGAGGCGATGATGCCGATAATGTCCATGATCAACCAGCGTCTCGAAAATGGACGCTGGTGGTACGGCGACATCTGGTCGGCGGTCGACGGCTATCTCTACTGGGCTTGGGACCGCATCACAGGTGTAGGCTTCCCCGGAGACGCCTTCCCTAACATCCAGCGGCATCACAAGCTGTCTAACGAACGACCCGCAGTGCGGCGCGCCATGGCGCGAGAGGCAGAGGACACCGCAATGCTGAAAGGTGAAGGGCTCTTTGTTGCGCCACGCTAGTGTTTTGTCCCGTAAATACGCGTGATATTGCGTTGGCCTCATCGGCAAGCGAGTGACCCCAGATGGCACGCGGACGCCAACCTCCCCCTGTTGCGCTCAACGATGAGCAGCGAGAACAGTTCACCTCCTTCGTCCAGTCTACCTCCACGCCCTTTGGCCTGATGCAGCGCGTGTTCTGCCTATTCGGGGTCATGCCCCATCCCAGCGAAATCTTCAGACTCTTCAGCGATCCCTTCCTCATCGGGAAGGTCCACGACATCACGGACCTCTATCTCTATTCACCCGACAGCGCGATGGTGCTGTGTGTCGGCGGGAGAAGCCGGATCCAGGCACTCGACCGGACCCGGCCCGCGCTACCTTTGGAGCCGGGCCACGTCGAAGGCTACACCCACAAAGATGTCCGCCATGGCACCACGACGCCCTTCGCCACCCTTGACGGGGCCAACGGCAAGTTAATCGGAAATTGCTCCATACGTCATCGCCATCAGGAGTTCCCCGCCTTCCCGCATCCCGTCGACCGCGAGACCCCGCCCGACCCCGACATCCATCCCGTCATGGACAGCCACGCAACCCACAGGCATCCCAGGGTCAGGGCCTGGATCGCGAAAAAGCCACGCCATCATCTCCAATTCACTTCCACCCCCACCTCGACCTCATCGCTCAACCAGGTCGGACGCTGGCTTGGCTTCATCAGCCAACGGGCTATAAGGCGCGGCTCGTTCGACAGCATGCGCCAGACCATCGATGCCTTCATCGAGCGGCACAACGCCTCCACATCGGCCTTCGTCTGGGTGGCAACCGCAGAATCAATCTTCGCTAGGCTGGAACGGTTATCTGCACGTATTTGCGGGACACAACACTAGGGTACCTTTAGCATGAACGCTCTCTGGATCATGGCCGACCAGCTACGCTGGGATTACCTCAGCTGCTACGGCGCAACCCATATCGAGACGCCGAACCTTGACCGGCTTGCGGCGAAAGGCGTGTGCTTCGATCGGGCCTATGTGCAGTCACCGATCTGCGGACCAAGCCGGATGAGCTTCTATACCGGGCGCTATGTGCGTAGCCACGGAGCGACTTGGAACGGCTTTCCGCTCCGCGTGGGCGAGCCGACGCTTGGCGACCATCTACGCGAGATCGGTGTCACCAGCACTCTTGTGGGAAAGACACATATGCAGGCCGACAAAGAGGGAATGAAGCGCCTCGGCATCGAACCCGAAAGCACCATAGGCGCCTTGGTAAGCGAATGCGGGTTCGAGGTGTTTGTCCGTGATGACGGCACCAACGCCGCCAACGACAAAAACCGCCATGCCGAGGACTACGAGGAATATCTTCGCGATCATGGCATGGGCGGGGAAACCCCTTGGGAGGAATGGGCGAACACCGCCATCGGACCGGATGGCAAAAAAAAATCTGGTTGGCTGCTTGAAACTGCTCCCCTGCCCGCCCGCGTCCCCAGGGAGCATTCCGAAACCTCGTGGTTGACCACCCGCGGAATCGAGTTCATCGAGGCTCAGGGCGACGCGTCCTGGCTCTGCCACCTGAGCTATATCAAGCCGCATTGGCCTTACCTAGCGCCGGCACCATACAACGACATGTACTCTTTGGATAGCGTGCCTCCGGTGAACCGACGCGACGACGAGCATTCCCATCCACTGATGCAGGCCTGGACCGAGACACGGATCTGCAAAAGTTTCGCCCGCAACAACGTCCGTGAAATCGTGGCCCCGGTCTATATGGGTTTGATCAAGGAACTCGACGACAACATGGGCCGGCTCTTCGATTATCTCGAGGAAAGAGGACGCATGGACGACACAATGATAGTTTTCTGCTCCGACCACGGCGACAACATGGGCGATCACTGGCTTGGCGAAAAAGACCTGTTCTATGACTGCTCCGCCCGCATCCCCCTGATCGTCTACGACCCCAGTAGAGATGCCGACGCCACCCGTGGCAGCGCGGTCGACAAGCTGATTGAGGGGATCGACCTAGCCCCAACTTTTCTCGAGTTTTTCGGCGCTAACGCAAAACCGCATATCTTGGAAGGCCGCTCGCTCGCACCATTGCTACGCGGTCAGCCCACAGAGTGGCGTAACCATTGCATCTCAGAGTACGACTACGCAACTCGCGATGCGCGGCGTGCGATCGATGTCGACCAGAGTGATGCGCGGCTCGTCATGGTGTTCGACGGACGATGGAAATACATACATGCCGAAAAGATGCGACCCATGCTGTTTGATTTGGAAACTGACCCGGACGAACTTCGTGATCTCGGCGATGATCCCAACTATGAAGACCAACTCGAACGCCTGAGCGCTCTCCATTTCGAGTGGGCAAGGCAGCATCACACCCGCATCACTCTCAATCCAGAAGCCATTGAAAAAATGACTGATTCCAAAGAGCCTCCGGGAATCTACATCGCGTATTGGAACGAGGAAGAGGTCGTGTCAGACGGCCTCGATATGCCGCCCCACCTAGCGAGAGGCACCGATCCCGGCAGCTAGCTACACCCCCGTCCCACAGTGAGGTGCAACACCCGATGCGGGTGAGGCCTGGTCGAGGCGACACATTATATCGCGAATCGGCCAGATGGCGGCGACAGTCCCTTCGTTGCGATAAGGAGACTGTCATGCCTGACGACGACCGCCGCCTGACCTGTAGAGAACGCTGTAAGTTTCATGCAACTGGGGGGGGGGGGGGGGGTAAAGCGGGCTTTCTGACCTGGCCATCGCTCGCCAACCCGACCGCGACCGAACCACGTTCTGGCACGGGGTGTGGCGGAAGGCGCACCGCGGCGCGACCTCATTGGTCCCTGGAAAGGAGCACCGGTGGACCTCGCGTCGAAACACACGCTTCTTCGGCGTGCTGACAGGAAGACTGCGGACATGACGGGTATGCTGCGGTCCCTCCCCGTCCACACGGACACCGCCAACAACGGCAACTACGCCGGTCACGCCCGCGTGTCGGAAGCTCTCGGCGCGGGGTTTTTCGCCCGCCTCTAAACCTCCCGGGAGCGCCACCTTAACGACCGCGGGAACGGTTCTCCAATTGCACGGACTTCCGCTTGGTGGCGGACCCGGAGGTGAGGGCGTCGGCCTCCTGCTCCGCTGGCCGCCCGGTGGCCAGCGGCAGCCAGCGCAGCGGTTCCGTGCCGTCGGGGGCCTCGGTCCCGGTGGCGGAGCATGATCGATCGGGAACTGGCCATGGTCCTAAAATCAGGATCTTTCTCTTCGGCTGACCACTTTCAGCCCAGCGTGCGCTCAACCTCTTCGCGCTCAAAAATCTCTATGACGTCTCCCGCCCTGATATCCTGGTAATTCTCGAACGCCATTCCGCATTCCTGGCCCGACTGGACCTCCGAAACCTCATCCTTGATGCGTTTCAGTGTCTTCAGCGTGCCTTCATGGGTCACCACCCCGTCACGCAGGAGGCGAACCCCGGCCGAACGGCGCGCGATACCTTCGGTGACAATGCAGCCCGCGATGGTTCCGACCCCCGAAATCCTGAACAGCTGCTTGATCTCGGCATAACCAATGAACCTCTCCCGCACTTCCGCCGAAAGCAGACCGGAAGCGGCCGCTTTCACGTCATCCACCAAATCATAGATTACCGAATAATACCGGATCTCCACGCCTTTCTGGTTCGCAGTGGTCCGGGCGGTTGCGTTTGCACGGACATTAAACCCAAACACCAGGGCCTTTGAGGCAACGGCAAGACCGATATCGGTCTCGGTGATGGCACCGACCCCTGAATGCAGGATCCTGACGCGAACCTCGTCATTTCCGACCTTTTCCATTGCCTGGATGATCGCCTCGGCGGAACCCTGTACATCAGCTTTTACGATGATTGGAAGCTCGGCAACCGTATCGCCTTCCCTGGCTTTCGCGATCATCTGTTCCAGCGTAACGGACGTCCCCGACGCCGCCCGCATGTCCTTGGCGACATTGGCGCGGTAAGCGGCGATCTCCCGGGCCTGAGCTTCGGTCTCAACGACGTTAAGGACGTCACCCGCCTCGGGCGTTCCGTTGAGACCAAGAACTTCGACGGGAGCCGAGGGACCGGCCTGCTTCACGCGGGTGCCCCGATCATCCACCAGTGCGCGGACCCTGCCCCACTGCTCACCGACGACGAATATATCGCCCTGTCTCAAAGTACCGTTCTGAACCAGTACCGTGGCGACCGACCCGCGGCCCACATCAAGCTGGGCCTCGATCACCGCTCCCGAAGCCGGCCGGTCGGGATTCGCCCCGAGCTCGAGAATCTCGGCCTGGAGAGCGATCGATTCAAGCAACGCGCCAAGCCCAGCACCACTCATCGCGGAGACCTCAACGTCCTGAACCTCTCCACCCATCTTTTCGACAACCACATCGTGCCTCAGCAGATCGGTGCGCACTTTCCCGGGGTCGGCATCGGGACGGTCAATCTTGTTGATCGCGACAATCACCGGAACTGCCGCGGCCTTCGCATGGTGAATCGCTTCGACAGTCTGTGGCATAACAGCATCATCCGCGGCGACCACAAGCACGACGATGTCTGTGACCTCGGCACCCCGCGCCCGCATGGATGTGAACGCCGCGTGGCCCGGTGTATCCAGGAACGTCAGCGGTTGCCCCTTAACATCGACCTGGTAAGCGCCGATATGCTGCGTTATTCCACCGGCCTCACCCGCGACAACCTTGGTCTTTCGAATCGCATCAAGGAGCGAGGTCTTTCCATGGTCGACATGGCCCATGACGGTTATAACCGGTGGGCGCGGGCGCAGATCCTCGTCGCGGTCAACCTCGGTCTGAATCACGTCCTCGACATCAGCGGCACTGACGCGCGAGACGCGGTGGCCAAACTCCCTGACAATCAGCTCCGCCGTATCCGCGTCGATAGACTGATTCTGCGTAACCAGCATGCCGTTCTGCATCAGCGATTTGACCACATCAGCGACACGCTCCGCCATTCTGTTGGCAAGTTCCGATACAACGATGGTCTCCGGCACCTGTACGTCCCGGATGATTTTTTCGCGGACCTCCCCGCTGGCCATTGACTTCTTTCGGGCCCGCTCCTGCTTCCGCTTCATCGCCGCAAGCGAGCGCTGACGCCCACCCTCACCACCGGTGAGCGCCTGGTTCAACGTCAGCTTGCCCGATCGGCGCAACTCGCCGCGGGCCCTGCCGGGTTTGGCCCGGTCACGAGTGTCGCGCTCCTGTCTCTTCGGCGGCGGTCCGGGCTTGGCCGCGCCGCGCCCGCCATCGGAACCAGACGGTGCGGCCCTGCCTTTCTCTTCCGCGGCCCGGGCGGCTTCCTGCTCCTCAATCCGACGTTTTTCCGCCTCGGCTTTCGCCCGGGCGAGCTCTTCCCGCTCCTGTAATTCCCGTGCTTTCGCTTCCGCATCGGCGAGTCTGCGGCGCCGTTCCTCCTCACGCTCCTTCTCAGCGACCGCACGACGCCTGGCTTCCGTGGCTTCGTTTTTCCTGGCCTGCGCAACCGCTTTCATACGACGGTCGAATTCCTCCTCCGAGATTCCCGCAGGCTTTCCGGAAGGCTCCTCTTCAGGCGCGGCGGTTGGCACGGCCGACTTGTGTTTGACGGTTGCCGCACCGGGTTTAACCACACGCTTGCGCTTGGTCTCGACAACGACGTTCTTGGTGCGTCCGTGGCTGAAGCTCTGCTTCACCTGCCCCGTCCGGGAACCCCGAAGGCCGAGAGTTCTTTTGCCGTCAGATTCTCTCATACGGTCTTTTCACCCTTTCCGGGACTCTCCCCGATCCACTGGCGCATACCCGAAAGCCGTCGAGCCTCTCCTACAACACGTCTGGAAAGCCCGCCACCGGCAAGCGCACCGTGTATCACATTTTCGCGCCCGAATGCCAAACCCAATTCACTTGCGGTCAGAACGCCAACATAGCTATCCTTTCCTGCAGGAGGCTTCAGTTTTGACCGGCCTCTGGCGGATCCATCCGAAGCCTGCATCAGCACCGTCGCATCTCCCTTGACAAGCCAGGATCGGACCCTGTCGTAGCCGGCCACCGCCTGACCTGCCTTACGCGCGAGGGAAACAAGTCCGACCACCCGAGCCACCATCAAAGCCTCGACCGCGTCGGTAAATCCTTCGGGGACCCGTACCTGACGTCGCGCAGCCCGCGAGAACAGCCGTTTGTCGACCGCAGTCTCAAGCGCTGTCCTGTCCGTCGATACCCAGATACCGCGTCCAGGCAGTTTGCCCGCGATATCGGCCAGAATTCTGCCGTCCGGAGCCACAACGAAGCGGATAAGGCCGGATTTGGGGCGCACTGCGCCCGTGGCGATGCAGCGTCGCTCGGGATCCGCCCGGTCATCTGGTTTTCCGCCGCGCACCACACACAATCCGCGGAACCCGATGTCAGGTTCCAGCCTCCACCGCCGTGTCGCTCACATCTTCCTCGGTGCCCGGATCCTCGGGAACCACCCATCCCAACCGAATCCGCGCCGTCATCACCATTTCCTGCGCCTCTTTCAGCGATACATCGAATCTCTCAAGTATTCCATCGTCCTTGACACGCTCTCCTTTCACGGTTGTCCATCCGCCGGCCAGCTCCCAGTCGGCACATGTGGCGAAATCCTCGAGCGTCCTGACGTCATCCTCCGCCAGGGCTTCGATCATAGATGGAGTCAGGCCATCGAAATTCACCAGACTGTCCTCCACGCCAAGTTCGCGGGCCCGCTCAAGGGCGCGACGGTTCTGTTCATCAATATAATCCCGCGCACGGGCCTGAAGCTCGGTCGCGGTATCCGTATCGATACCCTCAATCGCTGTCAGCTCGTCAAGTTCGACATAGGCGACCTCGTCAAGGCTGGAGAAACGTTCCGAAACCAGAAGCTGCGCGAAAAACTCGTCGAGATCCAATGTCTCCATGAAGAGTTTCGTGCGTTCCTCGAATTCTGCCTGACGGCGCGCCGATTCCTCCTGTTCTGTCATGATATCAATATCGAGACTGGTAAGCTGACTCGCGAGCCGCACATTCTGTCCCCGCCGACCGATGGCAAGCGACAGCTGCTCATCCGGCACCACCACCTCTATGCGCTCGGCTTCCTCACCCAAAACGACTTTACTGACTTCGGCGGGCTGCAGCGCGTTTACGAGAAACGTCGGGGCGTCCTCATTCCACGGAATGATGTCGATTTTCTCACCCTGCAGTTCATTGACCACCGCCTGCACACGGCTGCCCCGCATTCCGACACAGGCGCCGACCGGGTCTATCGAACTCTCATACGAGATAACCGCGATCTTCGCGCGGCTTCCCGGATCCCGGGCAACCGCTTTGATCTCGATGATTCCATCATAGATCTCTGGCACTTCCATCTTGAAGAGTTCAGCCATGAATTCCGGTGCCGTTCGGGACAGGAAAATCTGGGGCCCGCGCGGTTCGCGACGGACCTCGCGGATGTAACAGCGGATGCGGTCATTTGGACGATAGCCTTCACGGCCGATTTTCTCGTTTCGGCGCAGGATCGCCTCTCCCCGGCCCACATCGACGATGACATTGCCGTATTCCTCACGTTTGACGATACCGTTTATGATCGTGCCCGCCCTATCCTTGAATTCCTCGTACTGTCGGTCCCGCTCGGCATCGCGGATCCTTTGAAGGATGACCTGTTTGGCGGACTGTGTCGCGATCCTGCCCATTTCAACCGGTGGCACCTCATCGACGATCGTGTCTCCCACCTCGGGGCTGTCGAGATATTGCCTCGCCTGCTCGACGGTCAGCTCAGCCTGGAAATTTTCGACCATGTCATCTTCAACGACGGTTCGGACACGGGTGAAGGTTGCCTTGCCTGTCTTGCGGTCAATGGCCACACGAATGTCCATTTCGCTGCCATAACGGCTTTTCGCGGCCCTCACGAGGCTTTCCTCCATCGCTTCGACCACGAGTTCGGAATCAATCATTTTTTCCCGTGCGACCGCTTCAGCGGTCTGCAGAAGCTCCAGCTGGTTTGCGGAAGTTATTGCCATGTCGGTACTCCCAGAACCTCAGTCGGTTCTCTCCATCTCTGTTATCCGTCCGCGCAGCTGCGCCGGTTTCGCTCCGAACCCGCCTGACGGCCCGTGGACGAGCCTGTCGGTAAACACCAGTCTTGCATCGACCAGCCAGCTGAGATTCAGTCCGACCGTACCTTCATCGATGTTGATCAGAACCTCATTCCCATCGGTTCCGGCGAGCACACCCCTAAAACGCTTGCGCCCGTCTATCGGCTCCCGGGTCTCGAGCTTCGCCTCAAAGCCTTCGAAGTCACCGAAGTCTTTAAGCCTGGTCAGCGGTCTATCGATTCCGGGACTTGAGACCTCAAGCGTAAAGGCGTCCTCGATCGGATCCTCAACATCAAGCGCGATGGATACGGCATTGGATATCTCGGCGCATTCATCAATCCGGATTCCTCCTTCCGGCCGCTCGGCCATGATCTGCAGTGTCTTTTTGCCGCCGCTCATGAATCGCACTCGGACGAGTTCGTAGCCCATCGCCTCAATGACTGGGGCGATAATTCCGGCAAGCCGCCGCTCAATGGACGCTTTCGCAACAAGATCAGGCACAAGTCGACTTCCAGAAACAAAAAAACGGGCCGGCGGGCCCGTCGGCGTTCCCGTTGGAGCCTCGGGGATGGAAGCCGAAGCGCCGCTCTAATGGGTGTATATAGGAAAACGGCGGGAATTGCGCAAGGCCCATATTTAACGACGGCAGGATCATCC
Organism: Paracoccaceae bacterium; assembly: GCA_965221405.1. Classification (GTDB taxonomy): domain Bacteria; phylum Pseudomonadota; class Alphaproteobacteria; order Rhodobacterales; family Rhodobacteraceae; genus JAPOUP01. The sequence goes on from CBDCSE010000002.1 coordinate 1,716,975, forward strand.
CACGCTAATTTTTCTTGACAGGGAACCGCTACCTCGATACCAGACCGGGTCGCCAAACGGCACGTTCTCCATAGCGTGGGAAAGTCCTGCTCCGAGTCGTCCCGGTCTTGACGTTTTATCACCCGCCCCATATGATCCCGCCCATTCCGGTTCGGCCTCGTTCCCCGGCGGCGCAGGTTCCTCCACAGCCCGGCCCTGCGGTCGGCGTGGACGTGTCGGCATGTCCACTGCCGGCCCGCCACCGGATGGCCCTTCAGGCGCAGCACCCCGGAGACCCGCGCAGGGCTCCAGCCCTGCGCCAGCCGCCCGTGCAGCGCCTTCATCTCCGGGTCGGACATGCAGGCCGCCATCGCCGCCATGCAGGGGATGTCCCCCGGACGCCTCCGCCCGGCGCCGCGGCCTGGCGGCTGGCGGTCGCGCCCGGCCCGCCCGTCCAGGCGACCGGGGACGCAGCCGTGACCGGGCCGATGCCCGGCACCGGGGCCAGGACCGGGTGGCCTGCCGCGGGATCCCCGGAGCCCCTGACCAGCTCCCCGGTCCGCCGGTCATACCCGCTGACGGCGGCGTCCAGCCCGGCGAGGACCCTCTGGACCGGCCCGTCGGGATCGGGATCGCCGACCCCGGCGGGAACCGCCTTCAGTTCCGCGCGCCGGTCGACGGGCGCCTCGCGCAGGCCCGGCATGTCGCGGAGCCTGCCGGCGGTCACGTCGGCCGGCGCCGCGGGCGCCATGTCCGGGAACGCGGCGCTGAGGGCCGCGGGCAGCCCCGCGCCGGCCCTGTCGGTCCTCCCCGGCGCGCCGCCGGGCCGGTGGAGGTCCCGGCACTGGCGGGGGTTGACGGTGACGGCCCGGAAGCCCCGGTGCATCCGCCCCGTGGCCTCCATGACGACCCGCTCCGCGCCACCCTCCCCGGGAGGCGGGCGACCCTGCGCAGGCCGTCGGTGTCGTTGGTGGCGCTGTCGTCCCGCCCGTCGGGTGGATGTTCAGGGTGTGCCTGCTCACGTCCATTCCAGCGCCTGCGGTGGTCATGGTCTCCCGCTCCTGTCCTCGTGACGGTCCGGTTCCCGGACCCGGCATCCATCGGGACGCGGGAGGCTCTGGCGGGAGGACGGGCCGGTCACGCTGGCGCACGGATCCGCGAATGCGATCCAGGGCCGTTCCGGTCCGACCCGTCCTGCGGGCCAGGCCCCGCTCCGCCAGAAAGCCCGCTTTTCATCAGGGCGTGGATCCGGGATCTCCCGGGGTGGGTCAGGTGGCGCTGGCCCTTCGGCATAACAGTCTCCCAGTCTGATCACAGGGACTGTCGCCGCCATCCGGCCGATTCGCAACGTAATGTGCCGCCTCAGCCTGACCTCACCCACATCGGGTGTTGCACTTCGATAATGTAATGCGCTGCTTCAACTCGTGTGTCCCGCGATAAGCTTGAAAGGAAGCTCGGTTGTTCTCGGAACATTCTGGCTCGCGAGGGAATTCAACACTGCCCGAGCGGCACGTTGACCGACTTCGAAGCGCGGAAACTGGACGGTGGTCAACTGCATCGGCAGTTGCTGACCGACCTCCAAACCACCAAAACCGCAGATTGCGACGTCGTCCGGAATGGTGCGGTCCCGATCCTGGCAGAGAAAGAACCCGCCAACGGCCATCAAATCGTTGCCGAAGATTACCGCGTCTATGGTGTCATCCTGTTCGAATAGGTGAAGAAGCCCGTCCTGACCTTCCTGAATTCCGGGCGGAGCATGGTAAAGGTTGGGGGCGACCAGCGGGTACCCTCGGCTCACAAGATGCTCACGAACCGCAGAAAACCTTGCCGAGGCGGCAAATTCGGTTCCGTGCCAGCCAAGAAAAGCCAACCTGCGATACCCCCGGGCCAAAAGATGATCTGTCAGGGCGCGGGCAGCGGCGGCGTGGTCAAAGCCGACGCAACGGTCAATGGGTTCGCCCGAGACCTCCATGATCTCGACCACGGGGATCCGGGCCTGCGACAGCAGATTCTTCGTGCGCTTGGTGTGCACGAAATCGTTGACGATGATGCCAGCCGCATTCCAGGACAAGAATGATTCGACCAGACTTTCCTCGCGACCTACATCATAGTCGGTGACGCCGACAACCGGGTTGTAACCGGCCTTTTCAAGTTCTTTCGTGATGCCGCTCAGAACCTCGGGGAAGATGCCGACTTGTAGAGACGGAAGAATGACGCCGACCTGGTTGGACCGGTGCGAACTGAGCGACCCGGCCATGCGGTTCTTGACATAACCAAGCTCCTCGACGGCGGCAAGAACCCGGTCACGGGTGCGGGCCGACACCGTTCCCCGGCCCGAGAGCGCACGGCTGACGGTCATATCGGACAGCCCCAGATTACGGGCAATATCCTTTTGGGTGTGACGGCGCTTAGTCAGAAACACTTACCTAATAGTTGATGGTAGACAATCAACAATAGCAAGCTTTCTGAACCGGTGCTAGAGTAGCTTCAGGTTCAATCGGGAGAATAGATAGATGTTGTTGGGAAAGGTATTGATCGGGGTGGGTTCATTGGCGCTTACGGCGAATGCCGCGATGGCGGAGTACCCCGAACGTGCGGTGACGGTGATGGTGCCCTTCGCGGCGGGCGGCGGAGCAGATGTGCCCGCGCGGTTCCTGGCGCAGGAACTTGAGCGCGAGCTTGGACAATCCGTCGTGGTGACCAACGTCGTCGGCGCGGGCGGCACGATCGGGGCCACGCAACTGGCCGATGGTCCAAGCGATGGCCACAACATCGGCTTCATGCCAGTTGGTACGACCACCACGCAGCCGCATCTGAGGGACACGAGCTATAACGACGAAAGCTTCACACCGATCTGCATGGTGGCCTCAGGGCCGTTTTACCTTGTGGTCAGCCCCGAGGGCGGCATCGATAGTTGGGAAGACTTCGCGGCCAAGGCCAAGGATGATGGCGCGACGTTCACTGGTGCTGCACCCGGCTCGCTGGCGCATGTGACCTCGGTCGCGCTTGGCGCTATGCTAGACACCGAAATCGGCTATCTGCCGACATCGGGTGGCGGCGAAGCGGTGAACGAGGTTATGGGAGGCCGGGCCGATGCAACCGCCTGGTTCTCGGATTTCGACGTGCGCTTTGGGTTGAAGGCGCTGGCTATTTTCGCGCCGGAACGGTCGGACATCCATCCCGACGTTCCCACAAGCGGCGAGTTGGGCCATCCGTCGGATATCGCCGTCTGGATGGGGCTTTTCGCACCTGCCGGGACGCCCGGCGATGTGGTCGCCAAGCTGGACAGCGCCTGTGGCGCGGCGGTGGCCTCGGATGGGTTCACGGCCAATATGGCCGAGGCAAACCGCGAGATTCGCTATTTGAACGCTGCTGAATTCGACACGTTCTTCCATGAGGCCTACAAGCAGAACGGCGAGCTGTTGCGCAACGCGGGCCTCGTGTCCAACTGACCTCTCCGCTAGCGCCCATGGGATTAGGTGCGGCGCTGGCACTTTGGCAGTCCGAGGACCGAATTTTGGATCCTCGGGCTGGCTGGTTTAGCCTTAAGCAGGGGTGATCTGGCGATACGCGGATTGGAAATGACACTCGCGGCAAGCCTGTTGCTTATGGGAATCGGCTTATTGGCGATGACCCTTCAACCGGCGTTCGATGTGCCGACATTCGGCGGCGATGTGGGGCCCGCCTTTGCCCCACGCGGATATCTGGTCGCCTGGATTGGCCTCTCGCTAGTGGTTCTGATCCAGGCCGCGCGGACCAAAGGCACACCGCTGGCTTCTTACGGTGATATCTCGCGGCTCTGTGCGGTGGTTGCCATCGGCGTCGCCACAGGCATCGCCATGCTCTGGGTCGGCTTTGTCATCGCCGCAGTGCCCGGGTTCTTCGCCTTCACCTATGCCCTTGGGTATCGCCGGATCGGAATGCTCGCAATCCTGAGCCTCTCTTTACCCCTTACGATCTGGCTGTTGTTCACCTTCGGGTTCGAGCTTCTTTTGCCACGCTCACCCTGGTTTGGCAGGCTTTAAGCGATGGAGCTCATCCTTCAGGCTCTTGGGCAGTTCAACAGTCCGGCCGTTTTGGTCGCGCTGATCTTGGGCGGGCTTTGGGGCACACTGGCAGGCGTTCTGCCCGGTATCGGCACGGTTGCCGCGCTGATCATCGCCCTGCCATTCACTTTCGCGATGGCGACCGAGGCGTCCATGGCGCTCTTTCTGTCGATCTATGTCACCAGCGTTTACGGCGGCTCGATCTCGGCGATCCTCATCAACACGCCAGGCACGCCGCAATCGGCGGCAACCGTGCTCGACGGCTATCCCATGGCGCAGGCGGGCAAGGCGGATCTGGCCATCGGATGGGCGACCATGGCCAGTTTCATCGGCGGCATCTTCTCGCTGGTCATCCTCATAGTGGCTGCCCCGGTTCTGGCCCGTGTCTCGGTCGCCTTCGGCCCCCCTGCGATCTTTGCTATCGTTCTTTTCGCGCTGACTTGCATCGCCTGGCTGTCTGAAGGGAGCATGGCCAAGGGGCTTCTGGGCGGGATGGTCGGGCTTTGGCTCACCACCATCGGGCCGGACAATTACACCGGCATGACGCGGTACCATTTCGGCACAGAAATGCTGCGGGGTGGGCTGACCCTGATCCCGATCCTGATCGGCTTGTTCGCGCTGTCAGAAGTTTTCGTGCGCACGGCGAATGTCGGGAAAACCACGCCCGGCACCAAAATGAATGTCGGGTTTCGATTGCCTCCCTTGAAGGAGATGACAGCCCGCTGGCGGGAGTTCCTGCGCGCCAGCGTCATGGGCACCTTCATCGGCATCCTGCCCGGCACCGGCGCTATGGCGGCGACCTTTGCGACCTATACCGCCGCCAAACGCTTTTCTCCCAACCGCGCGAAGCTGGGGACCGGAGAGCCGGATGGGCTGATCGCATCGGAAACCTCGAACAACGCGGTGACCGGCGGTGCTTTGGTGCCGACCCTGGCACTCGGCATTCCGGGCGACGGCGGCACCCTGGTGCTCTTGGGCGTGATGACGATCAAGGGTGTGACACCCGGCTTCGATCTGGTCAACAACAACCCCCATGTCTTGACAGCGGCTTTCATCATGGTGCTGCTGGCCAATATCATCATGGTCGGGACCGGCATGGTCTCGGCTCGTCTGTTTGAGCGGCTTCTGAGGGTGCCGGAGCCGCTTTTGATGGGAATGATCCTTCTCTTCTCACTGGTCGGCGCCTTTGTCGTGCGGAGCAATCCGCTTGATCTGATCGTCTGCGTGCTGGCAGGCGTGGCGGGTGTGGCGTTACGCATCGCGCGCTATCCGGTGGCGCCGATCGTGATCGGCGTCGCACTTGGGTTCATCTTCGAGGCCAAGCTGCGTCAGGGGCTGATCGCCAGTCGAGGCAGCCTGTGGGCCTTTGTCACCGACCCGATTGCCCTGCCGATCTTCGCCCTGACCGCGTTTATGATTATGGCGGCTCTGGCGCGAGGGCTCCGGTCCGAACCAATAGAGGAGGTGACATGACGCGCCCAAACGTTCTTCTGATCGTGACCGATCACTGGTCGGCCAACCTTCTGGGCGCCGCCGGTCACCCGGTGATCCGCACGCCTACACTAGACCAACTGGCCCAGTGCGGCACTCGGTTCACCAATGCCTATTCCGAGCATCCCGTGTGCATTCCCGCCCGCCGCTCGCTGATGACAGGCACTTCCGCGAAGGAGCACGGCGACCGAACGTTTCAGGCCGAGCTGCCGATGCCCGCCCACTTGCCAACCATGGCGCAGACCTTCCGCGACGCCGGGTATCAAGCCTATGGCGTCGGCAAAACCCACACCTATCCGCAGCGCGACCGTCTTGGATTTGACGATATCCTTTTGGATGACGAGGGACGCACCCATCACGGCGTGACCGACGACTATGAGATCTACCTTGGCGACAAGGGCTATCTTGGGCGTCAGTTCGGCCATGGCACCTCGAACAACGGATATGCCGCGACGACCTGGCATCTGCCGGAAGAGGTCCATGCGACAAACTGGGCGACCGAGCAGATGTGTCGGATCATCCGCCGCCGCGACCCAACCCGGCCCGCCTTCTGGTATCTGGGATATCGGCATCCTCATCCGCCCCTGGTGCCGCCCGCGCGGTTTCTGGAGTTCTATCGGAATGTCGCTCTCGATGAGGCCTATTCGGGGGACTGGACCCACGATGAAGACCTGCCTCTGACACTTCAGGCTTTCCGGTCGCGGTATCGGCTCAGCCACGAGGAGGCGCAGTGGGCACGGCGGCATTTCTATGCTCTTTGCACCCAGATCGACCAGCAGATCGGCTTGCTCATCGGCACGCTCCGCGAGGAAGGGCAGCTTGAAAACACCATCATCCTGTTCACTTCCGACCATGGTGAAAGCCTCGGCAATCACGGGATTTGGGCCAAGCAGAATTTCTATGAATCTTCGGCCAATATCCCGATGCTTTTGATCGGCGTGAAGGATGACGCACGGGTCAGACCCAATCAAACCGATGATCGTCTTGTGGCTCTGGCGGATGTGATGCCTACGCTTCTACATCTCGCTGGCATAGAAGCGCCCGGAATTGTTACCGGGCGCTCGATGCTAGGAGCGCCGCGCGAGCATCTTTATGGCGAATTTGGCGAGGGCGAACTTTCCAGCCGGATGATCCACGATGGCCGCCACAAGCTTGTCTACTACGCGGCTGGAAATCGCTGCCAGCTTTTCGATCTGGCGGAGGATCCTTCCGAGTTGACGGACCGCTCGGGCGATTCGGACTATCGCGATACGCTCGAGCGCCTGACGCAGTTTCTGATTGGGGCGCTTTATGGCTCCGACCTCGACTGGGTGAGGGATGGCGCGCTTCTGGGCCTGCCGAACCGGCACTACAGGCCCGCACCGAACCGGGGCCTTGGTCTGATGCGTGGGCATCAATGGCCGGTGCCTCCGGTCAATCCGGATGGGCTGATGAACTTCTTCCCGGAAACACCTGACGAGAAGGACGACCGGACATGAGTCCAATGGAAAACGCCGTTGTCACCGGTGCCACAAGCGGGATTGGCAGGGCCACGGTGCAGGCCTTGTGCGCCTCAGGGCGGCGCGTGCTCGCCATTGCACGGAGGAAGGACAGGCTCGCTTCCCTAGCCGAGGACACTGGGGCCGAAACCTTGACTGCCGATGTACGCCACACAGCGAAGATCTCCGCCGCCATGGAGCGGTTTCACCCAGATATCCTGATCAACAACGCCGGTGTCGGTCATGGCATCACCGGCCTCGACGGGCTGGACGCGGCGACGGTGCAGGAAGCTTTCGACATTAACGTTATCGCGCCAACGCAACTGATCGCGGCAGCCCTGCCGCAGATGCGCGCCCGCGCCCGGGGGCATATCGTCAACATCGGCTCCATCGCTGGTCTGCACACACTGATCTCCGCCGTTTATGGCGGCGGGAAATCGGCGATTCACCGGATCAGCCAGAACCTGCGCTTCGAACTCTCCGGCTCGGGTATTCGGGTGACCGAGATCTGCCCCGGACGGGTGGCCTCCGAATTCTACGCCGCCGCCGCCGGGGACCCTGGCAAACTGGCGGCTATGGGGCGCTCGGGCATCACCGAACTGGCGCCCAAGGATGTCGCCTCGGCCATCCTCTACGCCATCAACACGCCGCAGCATGTGAACGTCTCCCTGATCGAGCTTCTGCCCACCGAACAGGCGGTCGGCGGCGTCAGGGCAGAAGCAACAAAGGAGATATGATGATGGGGCGGCTAGCCGGAAAGACGGCCCTGGTGACGGGGGGCGCCAACGGCATCGGCAGGGCGAGTGTTCTCAGGTTCGTCGAGGAAGGTGCGCGGGTGGTCATCGCGGATTTCAACAGGGAAGCGGCCGAGGCCTTGGCCCGCGAGATCACCGACGGCGGCGGTTCTGCCCTCGGGCTGGCCTGCGATGTCAGCGAAGAGGCATCGGTCGAGGCCCTCGTCAGCCGTGCGGTAGAGGAATTCGGCGCGGTGGATGTCTTGCTGAACAGCGCAGGCGGCGGTTCGACCGAAGACGGGGCGGTCACCGATCTGTCGCTGGATGAGTTCTGGCGCACGATACGGGTGGACCTTTTTGGCACGCTTCTTTGCTGTCGGCGCGTCATACCCGAAATGATCAAGGCGGGCGGCGGGTCGATCATCAACATCTCCTCGCTCCGCGCGGTGATCGGCACAGAGGGTGCCGACGCCTACACCGCCTCGAAAGGCGGCGTCCTTTCCATGAGCCGGGCGATGGCGATGCAATGGGCCAAAGACGGCATTTGCGTCAATGTCATTGCGCCCGGCGTTGTCCTGACCGAGCGTGTCGCTGCCTTCATCAATCCGGACAACCCGATCTACCAAAAGTCGCTACTGGGGCCCTCCGACCCGGTCGATGTCGCCAATCTGGCACTCTATCTGGCGTCCGACGAAGCACGGAAGGTGACGGGAACGGTTGCTCGCATCGATGGCGGGGCAAGCTGCTACTAAGTTGCCACGCATAAGCACGCCTTTCGTATATAACCCACTTATGGAAAGCTGAATGTTGTCACGGGGGAATTCAGGGATATGGGCGCGGCTTGCAATTGTGGTTCTGGGCTGAAAAGGCCCGCAAGGGGAACAGGGCAGGTGTCTGCGCCGCCCATACGACCACGTGAAAATGCGTCCTTCTTCGAAAGCGCGGATATTCCGGGTGGCACTTCGTATCTGGGCACCGACAGGCCCCAATACCCCGTCGATGGCGAAGGCCCTCTGAAAACTTCAAGGATTGCCCCTTTTCAAATGGACCCTTGCACTGTCACCAATGCGCGGTTCGAGGAGTTCGTCGCGGACACCGGCTATGTCACCGACGCGGAAACTATAGGGACCTCCCTTGTTTTCGAAGGTCTCTTGCCGGACCCGCGCCGGGCTGTGCCAAGGGTCGCCGAGGCCCCCTGGTGGTGCGATATCGAAGGTGCCAGTTGGCGCGATCCTTTCGGGCCGGGCAGTGCAGATCAGCGTGATCCTGATCACCCGGTCGTGCATGTCTCCTGGCACGATGCCCGCGCCTTTGCGGCCTGGGCCGGGGGCCGCCTGCCGACCGAAGCGGAGTGGGAGCACGCCGCGCGGGGCGGGTTGGGCGATGTCCGTTTTCCGTGGGGTGACAATGAGCCCGACGATATCAGTCATTTTCCCTGCAACATCTGGCAGGGCCACTTCCCCGACACCAGTTTGGCGCTGGATGGCTTTGCGGGCCTTGCGCCTGCCCGGTCCTTTGAACCGAACCATTATGGCCTTTTCAATATGGTCGGCAATGTCTGGGAGTGGACAGCGGAGCCGTTCAAGGTGCGCTCGCTGAAAAAGTCCGTCCGTTCCCTGCACCAAGGCAAGACGGGATACAAACTGGTCAAGGGCGGCTCGTTTCTCTGCCATATCGGTTACTGCTACCGCTACAGGATCGCCGCACGGAGCGGCACATCTCCTGACAGTTCAACGTCGCATACCGGACTGCGTTTGGTCTATGATCCGGCATAAGGCGTTGGTTCTGGATTGTGCCCTTCTCCGCTTAATGGTAAAACGATTTACCGGCTGAAAAATGGGGAAATCTCTTCTGGAAACGTGATGCTGAAACTGAAGGGAATGACCTGGGATCATCCGCGCGGTTATGCCTGTCTTGAGGCTGCCTCGGCGCAATACGAGGCCGTAAACGGCGTGCCGATCGCCTGGGACCGGCGCAGCCTTCAGGCCTTTGCCGATGCGCCGATTGATGACCTGGCCCGGGGGTATGACCTCATCGTGCTCGACCACCCGCATGTGGGTCTGATCGCAGAAAGTGGCTGTCTGGTGCCCTTGCCGATGCCATGGGATTCCGACGCCTCCATCGGCGGCAGCCTTGAAAGCTATCTTTGGGGTGGACAGCTTTGGGCCTATCCGATTGATGCCGCCAGTCAGGTGGCCGTCATGAGGCCCGATCTCAACCCTGCGCCGCCGCCCAACTGGCAGGCCGTTCTGGGTGCGCGGCATTCCGACTACAGGTTGGTGACCCCGCTTTTGCCCGTCGATGCCTTCGACACGATGATGACGCTGGTGGCGGGGAGAGGCGAGGTTACCTTGCCCATTTCAAACGCGGAGTTCGTCTCGCAGGAGAACGGCCTTTTGGCTCTGAAGGTGCTGAAGGCGCTTTTTCAACTTGGCCCCGCTGAGGCGCTCTCATGGGATCCGATCCGGGTGTTGGAAGCCATGGTGACCACGGATGACTTTGCCTATTCCCCCTGCCTTTTCGGCTATATCAACTATGCAGAACCGGGGTTCAGGCCGCATCTTCTGGAATACTGCGATCTGCCAAGCTTTGCCGGAAGCGGACTGAGGCGCGGTATTCTCGGCGGAGCGGGGATCGGTGTTTCGGTCCACGGGCGAGCGGTGGAGGCCGCAATGGCCTTCGCGGAATGGATCGCGTCGGAGCCGGTGCAATCGGGTGTCTATCTGGAACATGGCGGCCAGCCCGCCCATCCTGGGGCTTGGGCCAAAATGGCCAGCGACCCGCGTTACAAAGGGTTTCTCAAAGGTGCGCGGCGTACGATGGACACCGCCTGGACCCGGCCGCGCGATCCCTGGTTCCTTGGCTTTGTCGATGCGGTCTGTGCGACCATGCACGCGTTTTTCCTGAACGACCGGTCGGAAGAGGTGTTCCTTCGTGACATCAACGCACTTTATCGCGAACACTGCATGGGGAGGGCAGCATGAAGATTGCCGTCATCACCGGGGGCAACAAGGGGTTGGGTCTGGCCCAGACCCGGCGGCTTCTGGAAGCCGGGTATCGCGTCCATGTGGTGGCGCGCGGCGAGGGCGAGATTGCTTCCCTCACGGGCGATGTGCACTTTGCGAAAGTGGATCTTTCCACATGGCGCGATACCTCATACCTCGACGCGGTTAATCAGGTCGAGGGCCGGATCGACGTTCTGGTCAACAATGCCGGGATGCATCTGAAGAAACCCGTTTGGGAAGTGGACCCGAACGAGTTGGAAGAACGGCTCGACATCAATGTCAAAGCCGTCTTTGCCGCCTGTGGCCGCTATGTTGCGTTGCAAAAGAATGAAGGTGGCGCAATCGTGAACATCACATCGATGGGCGGGCTTCTGGCCCTGCCCTCGGCGGCGGCCTATGTGACCGCGAAGACCGCGGTGGTCGGCCTCACCCGCTCGGTCGCGGTGGATGGCGCACCATTTGGCATCCGCTGTAACGCCGTTGCACCGGGGTTCATCGACACCGAAATGACCCGCGCGATTCTGGCAAAAGATCCGGCACGGCGCGCCAAGATCGAAGGGCGGATCCCGGGTGGTGTCTTCGGACGACCCGAGGATGTGGCGAATGCCGTGTATTTCCTGGCCTCGGACGAGGCGGCCCATATCAACGGTGTGGTGCTGCCGGTCGATGGCGGCTTTTCCATCGGGTTCTAGGGCAATGTATGTGAAATCCCTCTTGAGCGCGGTCCGCAGGATCGAGGTCACCAAGGCGGAAATGCCCGAGAAAATTGCTCCGGATCACCTCCGCCTGCGCCTGGCCACCGCCAGTATCTGCGGCACTGACATGCACTACTTCCGCCACTTCGCCAATGCCGGGTTCGCGCTGGAGTATCCCGTGACGCTCGGACATGAGGCCTGCGCCTACGTCGAAGAAGCCAACGGGCATGGCTTCACCCCCGGCCAACTAGTGGCGATCAACCCGCTCATCGAATGTGGCGCTTGCGGGAGGTGCCGGGCGGGTGAAATCAACATGTGCGCGACCAAACGCTTTCCTGGCTCTGCCACCACCAAGCCCCATATCGACGGGTTCTTTCGAGAGGTTTTCGACTTCCCCGCACGTTGCTGCCATCGCGTTGCCAAGGGCGTGGCACCCGATCATCTGACCTTTGCCGAACCGCTTGCCTGCGCGATGCATTCGCTCAACCGCGCCGGGGTCACATTGGGGCAGCGGGTGCTGGTCACGGGCTGTGGGCCGATGGGGCTATTGGCGACGGTCGGAGCAGTGGCGAAGGGGGCCGTGGTTGAAGTGACCGATTTGAGGCCCGAGGCGATCGAAGCCGCCCGGGCTGTGGGCGCCAGGGGCGGTTATGTGATGGGTGAAGCTGCATCGCCGGAGGGTGCCTTTGATGTGGTGATCGAGGCCAGCGGATCACCCCACGCCTATAACCAGGCGCTGGAGGCGGTGCGGAAACAGGGGGTGATCGGGGTCTTGTCGCTGATCCAGCCCACGGAGGTGCCGATCAACCTGCATCTGAACGCGTTGAAAGAGGTGTCCTCCGTTGGTTCGATCCTTTTCACCGCCGAATTCGCCGAGGCCTTGGATCTGATCGAAACCGGCACTGTCGATTTCGAGGCGATCACCGCCGCCCACTTTCCCATCGCCGAGATCCAGGCAGCCTTCGAGATGATGGCCGATGGCCGCGCGGTCGGTAAGGTGCTGATCCGGCCCGGCTAAGCGGTCAGGACCAGAGCTTTTCCGAGGCGATCCGCGCACCCTCGGCCAGCGATGCCAGCTTGGCCCAGACCACCCGGTTCTCCACCTCTGTCTTGTAGATCGCCTGACTGGAAAAGCCGCAATCGGTCGAGGCGATCACGTTCTCGCGGCCGACCCGATCGGCAAAGCGGATGATCCGTTCGGCGATGTATTCCGGGTGCTCAACCACCGACGAGGCATGGGTGATGACGCCGGGCAAGACCAGCTTGCCATCGGGAAGCTTCACCTCTTCCCAGAGGTGGTATTCATGCTCATGGCGCGGGTTTCCGGCCTCGAAGGAATAGGCACCTGCATTCACCTTCAAAACCTCGTTAACCATCATCGGCATATCGGGCTCGTGCACACGCGGACCTTGATTGATGCCATAGCAGGTATGATATCGGATCTTTTCGGCTGGTATGTCCCTGATCGAGTGGTTCACGGTCTCAACATAAAGGTTCGCCTTGGTCAGCCGTTCCTTGCCGGAAAGCGAGGTGTCCATGTATACATGAGGCAGAAACGGATCATCGACTTGCAAGAGGAACCCGGCTTCGACGATGGCATTGTATTCCACCGACAACGCATCGGCGACGGCATACATATATTCTTCCTGGCTGCCGTAGTGCTCGTTGTGGCCGACGCCGGTCACCGCGGCGGAGGGCATGAAGGCCTCGGTGACCCCGTGTTTTTCGCAAGCGGCTTTCAGGTTCGCCAGATCGCGCTTCAGGTCGTCCAGGCCAACATATTCCACAGGGCCGACGCAGATCACCGGATGAGCAGGCGCGATGGCACCTCCTAGATGGGCGCGGGCGAAGTAATCCGCGTAGTATTCCGGGAAGGCCTCTTTCTCGGCCCGGTAGTATCCGGTGTCAAAGCCTGAGCGCTGCTCGTAGCCGGTCAGCCGTTCCTCAATATAGATCGCATGGCCGGGTTTCGACATCTCGCCATCGGCGACAATGTCGATGCCTGCGTCAACCTGGTCCGCGACCATCTTATCAACCGAGGCGCTGATCTGCGCCTTTAGCGCATTCGCGTCATAGTCCGCGCCGTCCATCTTCAGCTTGAGGATGTCAAGCAGATCATGGGGGCGCGGCAGGCTGCCCACATGGGTTGTCAGGATACGGGTTTCGCTGGTTCTCATGGTCCCTCCCCAAGGTGCGCCGCTATCGCACCTCTCCGCCACGGTTGATCTTCACGCGCCGGACGATCTCGGCGTCGCGTTTCGCTTTGAAATCGTCGGGGTCGCGAGAGTTCCAGTCATAGAACCCTTGGCCGGATTTCATGCCCAGCCTGCCTTCGGCGAAAAGCGCGCCCACCGGGGTTTCGCCCGGGTCGGAGATGTTGGACAGATCGGCCCAGACCGCCTTTGCGGCTTCCGAATTGATCAGGTCAAGCCCGGCCAGATCGGCGTGTTCAAAGGCTCCCATGGCGGGCAGGCGGCTGGCATAGCCCGCTTTCAGGATGGTGTCGCAAGCCTCGGGCGTGACGACGCCCTTTCCCACCAGCGCGGCAAACTCGCGCAGGACCGCGTGCTGGATGCGCGCCCAAAGAAAGCCGGGGATATCGGGGCAGAGGACCGGGGTTTTGCCGGTATCGATCAATAGCCTGGTGGTGGTGTCGATTGAATGCCGAGCGGTGGCCTTGCCCGGCACCACCTCAACGAGCTCCATCAGATGTGCGGGCTGGGCGTAGTGCGCGACGCAGAAGTTCTCGGGCCGCGCGAGGACAGACTGGATGTCGGTCGCCGACAGCGCCGAGGTGGTCGAGGACAGGATTGCCTCGTGTTCCGCCAGCGTTTCGGCGCACGCAAGGAGGTCATGCTTGACGGAGAGATCCTCAATGGCGGATTCGATCACGAAGCCAGTCCCGGCAACGGCCTCGCCGATATCGGAGCACGTGATTATCCGCCCCAGAACCGCCGTGCGCCCGGCCGCCTCGGCCAGGCCTTCGCGGCTCAATAAATCGAACCCTGCGCCGCAACGTTCCAAGGCTGGTTCCAGGCTTTCCACCCGACGCGCCCAAAGCCGCACATCCGCCCCGCCAAGGGCCAGGGACAGCGCGATCTGAGCGCCCATGGTGCCTGCGCCCAGAACCGCACAGTCGGGCAGATCACCCGACATAGTGCCAACCGTCGTTCCGTTCTTTCGCCAGTCCTTTGGCCGCGAAATCTTTCAAGCTCGCGTCAATCGACACCAAGGCCCGCCATTCCCGCACCATGTTCTGGTCGTCGCAGCATTTGTCGCGCAACGTGGCGAAGGAGATTCCCGGCCGGTCCTTCATGTGGGCGACCATCGAGGCTTCGACCTGATCCACCCGGCGGCGGCAGTCGTTTACCAACTCCACGGTCTCGGGCGCCGTCTTCACCTCGTCATGGGCAAAGAGCACCGCCGCCACGTCCCGTTCGCCGAGAAAGCGTTCGATCTTGTCGAAGGTGGCGCGCATGACATTCGGATCCTCGTAGAGGTACAAGACCGGATTGAAGGGCGGCAGCAGCGGATCGGCGATGACGAGGGTCTTGGTGGAGCGTTCGAAGAACCCCACCTCGGCCATGGAATGGCCCAAGACCTCGACCACCTCCAGTTCAACGCCACCGCCAAGATCGATGACATCACCGTCCTTGATGAATTGCTCGATCGGCCCCTCGGTCGGCCCCATCCAATCGAGGTATTCCGTGTTCAGATCGAAATGCTCACCCTCGGGAAAGGCATGGACGATGGACCTGGCGTTCAGCATGTTGTCAGCCACCCGGTCGGCCCGGGCCGCGTGGCCCATGATGGTGCAGCCGGTTTCGGCTTTAAGCCAGCCGTTGTTGCCCACATGGTCCATATGTTCGTGGGTCAGAAGCAGAAGGTCGAGATCGGCGTAGGCGAGCCCCAACTCCTGAAACGCCTGCTGCAAATCGCCGAGGCCTCCGTAAAGCCCGCTGTCGATCAGCGCGGTTTTCTCCCCGCCCTTCACGAAGAAGACCCGCGTCGCGGTCTTGCCCTCATGATCGCCGGGCAGGCCCATCGAGACGACCGCGAAGGGCCCGGATTGATGGGAGATGACGGATTTCTTCATGGCTGCCATCTCACTGTCCTTTGAACTCGGGGTTACGTTTCTCCATGAAGGCCGCGATGCCTTCCTTGCCATCTTCGGTGGCGAAAAGAGCCCCCAACATGCGCTGTTCCATTGTCAGGCCCGCCGACAATGCACTGTCAAGCCCGTCATCGACCACGCGCTTGGCCTCGCTCAGCGCCACAGGCGCCATCCGGGCAAGGCTTTCGGCAAACTCCAGGGTGCGCGGCATCAGGTCTTCGGGTGCGCAAGCCTCCAGCGCGGCACCATAATCAACCGCCTCGGCCGCCGTGATCATGCGGCCCGTCATCAGGAGTTCCTTGGCGCGCATCGCACCGACCAGACGCGGGAGGCGCTGCGTGCCCCCGCCGCCAGGGAGAAGGCCGAGCTTGATCTCGGGCAGCCCCAGCTTGGTCTTTTCATTAACAAGGATGAAATCGCAGCACATGGCCAGTTCGAAGCCGCCGCCAAGCGCATAGCCGTTGACGGCGCAGATTGTCGCTTGCGGCAGACCCGCGATGGCGTCAAAGGTCTGGCGCGAGCGGCGCTGGAACCCGTCAAACACGGTCTGGCCAACGCCGTGATAGCCCGCAATGTCGGCACCCGCCACAAAGCCGCGCCCGGTGCCGGTCAGGATCAGCACACGAACCTCTTCGCGCCGCCCGTAAAGGCCTTGTACATAAGTGCCAAGGGCTTCCATGCTCTCTAAGTTCAGGGCACCTAACGCCTCTTTGCGGTCCACCCGCAGCAACTCGATCGTGCCCCGGCGTTCAAGCACCAGGTTCGGGTGCAAGCGCTCCTCGCTCATCCGATGGCTCCGACGGTGCGCAAACCGGACACTCGTTCGGCACCCAAAAGCTCGCCCAGAACCTCGTCCGTATGCTCGCCCACCTGGGGCGGCACATGGCGCAGGCTCACCGGCGTCTCGCTCATGGTCACCGGGCTGGCGATGGCGCGGATGCGGCCCGCCTTGGGGTGGTCCATCTCGACCAGCCTTTGGGAGTCCAGCCGCAAAAGCTCCTCCATGGCTTCCGCCGAACTGCGGATCGGCGTGGACCAGACATCGGCCTCTCGGAAAATCGACATGATCTCCTCGGTGGCGAGTTTGCGCGTGCTTTCGTCGATCCTCAGCTTTACGGCGTCGCGTTCTTCCCAGGCGTCCATCTGCGGGAGCACCTCATCCCCCAATAGCCTGCCGAGCTTGTCCAGGGGACACATGGCGATCGCGACCCAGCCATCGGCGGTCGGATGAGCACCGTAAGGCGCGTCGTTCCAACAGGAAGCCACACCGGCCTCGGATCTCTCCAGCGTGATATCCTGATTGAGAACGGCGAAATTCTCCTGTCCCATCATGTTAAGCGTGGCGGAATAGAGGTTGGTTTCCACCTTCTGGCCAATCCCGTGCCGGTCACGCGCGATCAGCGCACCCAGAATGCCGATGGCCAGGGCCTGACTGGCGGCGAAATCCGCCACCGGCGTGCCGCAATTGGTTGGCGGGTCGCCGCGCCGTCCGGTGTTCATCATTAAGCCCGACATCGCCTGTACCAGAAGATCCTGTCCCGGCATTCCCTGTTGCGCCATCCAGCTTCCCGGCCCCCAACCCGAGCCGCTGGCGTAAATGATCTTCGGATTGGTCGCCTTGAAGTCCTCGTACCCAAGCCCCAGCCGATCCATGACCCCAGTTCGGAAGTTCTCGGCCACCACATCGCAGTCCTTTGCAATCTCCAGGAGCAGTGCACGCCCGTCGGGGTGCTTCAAATCCACCGCGACCGAGCGCTTGTTCCGGTTGAAGGCGTGAAAGGCCGCACTATCGCCGCCGACGAACTGGCCGATCATCGGCATCGCGCGCATCCATTCGCCTTTGCCCGGGCGTTCGATCTTCAATACATCGGCCCCCAAATCGGCTAGTGTCTGGGTGCAAAGGGGGCCCAGCATCATCTGGGTGAAGTCCAGAACGCGGACGCCGTCTAGGGCGCACGGAGCTTTGGTCATTGGGTTCCCAGGTGCTTAGGTCGAATCATTTTCCTGTTGGGTAATACGATTTACCAAATCCATGGTGCAGGCAACCACTATCTGTTATTGTGCCGTGAGAGGCCCTTGGGACGGAGCGGTATTTGGCAACCCTGGCAGAGATCGCAAAGAAGGCTGGCGTGTCCTCGGCCGTCGTTTCGCGGGTGATCAACAAAGACGCGACATTGCGGATCGGGCGCAAGACCCGCGAGCGGGTGGAAGCGGTTGTGAGCGAAATGAACTACGCGCCCAATGTCGCCGCTCAATCGCTCCGGTCAGCCAGGTCGGGGACGCTTGCCATCGTGCTGCACAACATTGCCAACCCGGTTTACGCAGAGATCCTGCGTGGTGTCCAGGAAGAGGCGGAACGTGAGAACGTGGCGATTCTTTTGGGTGACGCGGCGGCGGGCGGTGCCAGCGGCTCGCGCCTGGCCCAGATGATCGGCGGCGGTGGTGTCGACGGGTTGGTTCTGCAGGCCAGCGGGTCCGGCACCGATTTGCTGATCGCTCAGGCGGCGCGGCAGAATGTGCCGGTGGTCCTGTTGCAAACGCGGCTGGACATAGATGCGCATCTCATATCATTGCCTGATGCGGAGGCCGCCGCGATGGCAACCGCACATCTGCGCAAGCTTGGCCACTGTCGCATCGGCTGCCTCGCCACCGGGAAAGGCCTGACCTTCACCGAAAACCGCTTGCGAGGCTGGCGCGATACCATGGGCGATGATGCGAGGAATGACTGTGTTGTTCACAGCGATCCAACCGCAATTGAGGGCGAGGTGGCCGTGCACGACCTTCTAAAGCGTCAGAGCAACCTGACGGGCCTCGTCTGCTTCAACGTTGTCGCGGCCGTTGGCGCCTTGCGCGCCTGCCGGGCCTTGGGGCTTCGGGTACCAGGCGATCTTTCGGTCATCGCCATCCACGACGTGATATTCGCTCAAGACCTGCACGTTCCGCTGACGGTCGTCCGGATGCCGCTGGCCGAGATGGGAAGGGCCAGTATTCAGTTGATCTGTTCGCGGCAAAGCGCGTCTTCCACAGACATTCGAGTGCCATCGCCCCCTGAACTCATCACCAGAGAAAGCTGCGCACCGGTCACCGCTGTTGTGTGAATAGGGCCACATCAGTTTCGCAACCACCAATTTGTGCACCGCAAGACTTCCCAAGACCCCCGTTCCACAGTGAAGTGCAACACCCGATGTGGGTGAGGTCTGGCTGAGACGGCACATGATGTTGCGAATCGGCCGGATGGCGGCGACAGTCCCGGTGATTAAGCAAGGAGACTGTCATGCCGAAGGGCTACCGCCACCTGACCCACCCCGAGAGATGCCAGATCCACGCCACGAGGAAAAGCAGGCTTTCGAACGGGGCGATCGCCCGCCAGCTGGGGCGCGACCGGACCACGGCCTCGTTGTGCCGGAACCCGGGAAAGCGCGGCTACCGGCACGCCCAGGCGCAGCGCAGGGGGGCCTCGCTGGTCCCCGGGAGGATGACGCCGGAGCTGTGGGCGCTGGTGGAGGAGCGGCTGGTACCAGCGGCGTCGAACGACTTAACGACGTCGTAGCAGAGGCCGCCGCCCGAACGGCCGGGCATCCCGCATCCTGGCCCGCGCCATGGGGGTCAGGAGGTTCAGGCGCGGGCATCTCCCCGCAGCACCTTGCGGTGCGCCTGTAGTGCCGCATGGTAAGCTGCCTTTCCGTCGCTGCTTCAGGAAGCGCGGCGCGTTCCCGAATGCCGGGCAGGACACCAGCGCGGGCGGCATCCTGCCCGGGACCCAGTGTGGCGGGTGCCTCGCGGTGGCCCGAACCCGGCAGGACATCGCTGAACGCTTCCGCGTCGGCCCGCAACCGGACATCCCGGAACATCGCCGCACAGGGGGGCCGGTGCCGTCCGTGACTTGGGCGGCCTCGTGCGGGTCGGAACCCTGCCCGGCTACCTCGCCACCCTGACGCTCAGCCGCATGCGCCGGGTCACGGCGACATGCAGTGATGGTCTGATCACGGGCGCAAGGTTTCGGGCCGGACGCCCGGGCGATCTCCTCCCGCGTTTCCTTCTCCGGTCACTCCGCTCGCGGCCCGCTGAACCGGTCCTGCAGCGCACAGCAGGCGCAGCTTGACGGCGGCAAATTCTGCGCCCGCTACACACGCTCGCCGTCCTCGCCCGCGAAGACGTGTGCGCTGGAGGCGTCCCAGTCCAGATGCACGGCTTCGCCAGGCGCACTCCTGTACATTCCGGGAACGCGAACAACGAACTCGCCGAATTCGGATGCGACCTGGCAATAGGTATCGGGTCCGGTCGGCTCGAGCGCGGAAACGCTGCCCGGCACGCCCCGGTCGGCCAGACGGATCGCCTCGGGGCGCACGGCGTACGAAACGGAACGGCTGCCTGACCGGCTCAGCCTATCTCGCTGCTCGTCGCTGAGCGGCAAGACGTACCCGCTGCTTGAAACCAAGTCGGCGCCAGATCGGGCGGCGTCAACGACGTTGATTGCCGGCGTGCCGATGAACTCGGCGACGAACCGGTTCGCCGGACTGGAATACACGGCCTCGGGCGTGTCGAACTGCAGCACACTGCCGTCCTTCATCACGGCGATGCGGTCGCCCATCGTCATGGCCTCGACCTGGTCGTGGGTTACGTAGAGCGTCGTCGTCCGCGTGCGCTGGTGCAGCCGCCTGATCTCTCCCCGCATCTCGACCCGCAGCTTCGCGTCAAGATTCGAGAGGGGCTCGTCGAACAGGAACAGGCTCGGATCCCGCGCAAGCGCGCGGCCCATCGCGACCCGCTGGCGCTGGCCTCCCGACAGCTGGCCCGGCTTCCGGTCCAGCAGGGGCTCGATCGCAAGCATCGCCGAGACCCTGCGCGCGGTCTCGTCACGCTCCCGCTTCGGAATCTTGCGCATCTCGAGCCCGAAGACGATGTTCTGCCTGACCGTCATGTTCGGGTACAGCGCGTAGTTCTGGAACACCATCGCGATGTCGCGATCCTTGCTCGCCACTTGCGTGACGTCGCGCCCCCCGATTTCGACCCATCCCTTTGTCGAGATCTCGAGACCTGCAACGATATTGAGCAGCGTGGACTTCCCGCACCCGCTCGGTCCGACCAGGATTATGAACTCCCCGTCATTGACGTCCAAGCTGATGTCGTGCAGCACGGAGACCGAACCGAACGCCTTGCCGATGTCACGCAATCTCAGGGACTTCATGCTCTATCCTTATCCTTTCACGGCACCCTCGGTCAGGCCGCGCAGGAAGTACTTTCCCGCGACGACGTAGACGACGAGCGTGGGCAGAGCGGCGATCAGCGCGGCCGCCATGTCGACATTGTACTCCTTCACCGTGTCCGAGGAGTTCACCATGTTGTTGAGCGCGACGGTGATCGGCTTCGTATCGGTGTTGGAGAAGGCGACTCCCACGAGGAAGTCGTTCCAGATATGGGTGAACTGCCAGATGACTACTACTACTACGATCGGGCCGGAGATCGGCAGGATGATCCGGACGAATATCTGCCAGAAGGACGCGCCGTCGATCTTCGCCGCGCGGATCAGCTCGTCCGGGGTCGAGACGTAGTAGTTGCGGAAGAACAGCGTCGCGGCGGGCAGGCCGGCAAGGATGTGCACCAGCGTCATGCCGGAAATGGATCCCGCAAGGCCCAACCAGCCGAGAACCTGGCTCATCGGCAGGAGCACCACCTGCATCGGCATGAAGATGCCGAACAGCATGAACGCGAAGATCAGCTCGCTGCCGGGAAACCGCCACTTCGTGAGCACGTAGCCGGTGACCGCACCAAGCGCGGTCGATATGATCACCGCCGGGACGACCTTCAGGACGGAGTTAAGGAAGTACGGCGCCATGCCATCACAACGCATGCCCGTACAGGCGTGTCCCCAAGCCTTCACCCATGCCGCGAGCGTGGGCGAGTCCGGAAACGACATCAGTCCGCCCCGGCGGATCTCGTCAAGGTTCTTCAGCGAGGTCGAGACCATAACGAAGAGCGGCAGCAGGAACCACAGGGCGCAGAGGATGAGCAGCGCCCACAGCAGCAGCCTGTTGACGTCCACCGCCGCGGTCATCTCGGTCGCGCCCTGAGTTCGGAATACATGAAGGGGACGGCGGTCGACGCGACCATGCACAGCATGACCACGGCGCTCGACGCGGCCACGCCGATCTGGTTGCGGTCGAAGGCGGTCGTGAAGAAGAACGTGGCGGGCAGGTCGGTGGAGTAGCCAGGACCGCTGTCGGTCAGCGCGACGACCAGGTCGAAGGCCTTGATCGCCAGATGCGTGACGATTATGACGGCGCTGAAAAAAACCGGACGAAGCATCGGCAGCACGATGCGGGTGTATGTCTTGAACCGGGTCGCCCCGTCGATCACAGCGGCCTTCAGGATCGAGTCGTCTACGCCGCGAAGGCCCGCGAGAAACAGGGCCATGACAAATCCGGCACCTTGCCAGATGCCCGCAATGACAATGCAGTAGAGCGCAGTCTCGGATCGCGTGATCCAGTCGAAGGTGAAGCTCTCGAAGCCCCAGCCTCGCACGACACTCTCGATGCCGACGCCGGGATTGAAGATCCAGCGCCACGCCGTCCCCGTCACGATGAACGAGATCGCCATGGGGAACAGGTAGATGCTGCGCAGGACCCCCTCCGCCCTGATCTTCTGGTCAAGCATGATCGCGAGGCACACACCGAGCGCGATCGTGCCGCTGACGTAGAGCAGGGCAAACACCACGATGTTTGTCATTGCCACCCGGAAGCGATCGCTCGCAAAGAGGTCGAAGTAGTTCCTGAGCCCAATGAACTCGTAGTTCGGCAGCATCCTGGACGCCGAGAGCGAAAGGTAGCCGTTCCAGATCATCAGGCCGTAGATGAACGAGAGGGAAAGCAGGAAGATCGGGGCCACGACGATACGCGGCAACCATTCCTGGAAACTGAGTCTCATGACCGTCGGGGCCCGTGACCTGGAACATGCATCCGCCGGCAGGCAAGAATCCTGCCGGCGGTCGGCGGCTTGCGCATTAGCCGGAAAGGCGCGCTGCGGCGTCAGCCAGCTTCTTCTGGGCATCCGCCGATGACAGGCCGTCGTCGTTCCAGAACTGCGAGATCAGGTCTATCATCGCGCCGCGCGCGGTCGGCCCGGCGGCGCTGCGGTGCGCCAGCGAGGGGACAATCGTGCCGTTCTCTCCGGACGACGCGAGGTCCGACGCGCTCGCCTGCGCACAGGAGTCGAACACGCTCATGTCGACGTCCAGACGCACGGGAATCGACCCCTTGGCTAGGTTGAAGAGCCGTTGGAAGTCGCGCGACATGATCGCGGCCGCAAGCGCCTGCTGCCCCTTGAGCTCGTCTTCGTCATCCTGCTTGAACATGCCGAACGAATCCACGGTGAACACGAAGCCGTCACCGGTGCCGGGCGCTGGGACGCAAAGATAATCCTCGGGAGCCGTCATATCGGCCGCGGAGAACTCGCCCTTGACCCAGTCGCCCATGATCTGCATCGCGGCCTCGCCGCGCATGACCATGGCCGTGGTCAGGTTCCAGGTGCGGCCCGGCGAGTTCTTGTCGGTGTACGCCTTGATGCGCTTGAAGGTGTCGAGCACCTCCACCATGGTGTCCGAGTTGATGGCGTCGACGTCGAAGTCAACGAAGACCCTGCGGTAGAAGTCCGCCCCGCCGACGCCGAGCATCACCGGCTCGAACAGGGTGAGCTCCTGCCAGTTCTGCCCGCCATGGGCGAGCGGAATGACGCCGTTCGCCTGGAGCGCTTCCGCCGCTTTGAAGAATTCCTCCCAAGTCGTGGGAACCTCGACGCCAGCGTCCCGCATGACCTTGGGGTTGACCCACATCCAGTTGATCCGGTGGATGTTCACCGGCGCCCCGACGTACTTGCCGTCACGCGTCATTATCTCCTGGACCATCGGCGGCAGCAGTTCATTCCACCTTTCATCTATAGCGACCTGCTGGATGTCAGTCACGAGACCCTCCTCGGCCCACTCGTAGATCAGCGGCGCCTTCATCATGGCGGCCGTCGGGGGGTCGCCCGCGACGACGCGTGACTTCAGGACGGTCATGGCGTTCTGTCCGCCGCCACCGGTGACAGCGAAGTCCTTCCAGCCGTAGCCCTGCCTCTCGAGGGCAACCTTAAGTTCGGCAACGGCCTTCGCCTGCCCCGCTGTGGTCCACCAGTGCAGGACCTCGACGTCTGTCGCATGAGCCACCTGGCCAAGCGAAATGGATGCTGCGGCCAGGGTGCCGAGCTTGAGTGCCTTAAAGTGCTTCATCTTCCTTCCTCCTGAATTCCGGGATTGCGTTTCATGTCATTCTGCTCGCTCGATGCCCGCCCGAACAAAGTCCATGTGGACCTCGATCGCCGTCCGGGCCTCCTCCGGATCCCGTGCGGTGATCGCGGCGAGGATCAGCTGGTGGTGCGCGATCGCCTCGTCAATGTCGACGTTGGCGCCGAGAATCTTGGGCTTCAGCACGCCGTGCAGGCCTTGCACGGTTGCAAGGAGCGCCCTGTTCCCCGACGCTTCGGCAATGGAGACGTGGAACTGCAGGTCCGCACGAAGGGCGGCCGCGAGATCGAGCCGGTTCTCGATCATGCGCCTCACGCTGCTCTGCAGTTGCCGGATGTCCTCGGGACCCGCGTTCTGGATCGCCTTGCCGACGGCCTCGATCTCAAGCACGCGCCGCAGCTGCTGCAGTTCCATCAAGGACGCCCCGCCCAGGACGACCAGCATCTGCAGCGCCGGCTCCAATACGCTTGCGGCACTTCCGACGACATAGTTCCCCTTCGGTGCCGGTCGAATCACCTGGTGCGCCTCGAGAAGCCGCAGGCTTTCGCGAACCGAGGACCGGCCGACGCCGTAGCGCTCGGCGATCTCCCGCTCCGTCGGGACATGTTCGCCGGTCGACAGGTCGCTCTCGACGATCTGGCGAACCAAGCGCTCGGCGATCAACTGGTACGTGTTGGTCTTCTGGATCGCGCCGTCTGGAACCAGGTTCATTTGGTCTCCTCGCCAAAATATGCAGGCGTGCTTAAATTTTTCAGACACTTCTCGGTCTGTCAAGACACGTTAATGTGATTGTCTGACAGAATGTAATGACGCGGACAGACTCCTGAAGTGTTGAGCAGGAGAAGGCCGCAGAAACCTGTGGCGAGGTCGAACATGGATGCTTTGGCAGAAAAACATTTTAACTTCTTATTCTATATGAATAATTTAAGAAACAATCCGAAAATTTCGCGGCCGTGGGCCCATCTGCAGCGGCCGGGACAGTCTTCACCAATAGGGATCAGGTGGCGCCAGTGATCAGATCGTTCTTGACATGTTTCGAAAAGTTTGTCCTATTCTCTGACAAGATAGGGAGGCGGCCTTTGAGAGTTGGATTCATTGGGCTGGGTGCAATGGGGCTGGGAATGGCCGGACGCGTCAATGCCTGCCACGAACTCACGGTGTTTAACCGGTCCCCGGCCAGGGCCGCAGGCCTCGCGGCAGCCGGAGCCCAGGTCGCCGAGAACATTGACGAGGTCGTCCAATGCCGTGTCGTGGGCTCGATGCTGTCCGACGACGAGGCCGTCGAAGCCGTGTTCCTGCAGGGTCAGGACCTAAGGGTGCCGTTCCGGCAGGGAGCGGTTCACGTGTCGCACAGCACCATCAGCCCCGAACTGGTCGATCGGCTGGAGGCGGCGCACCGCAAGGCCGGGTCGGGCTTCGTGTGCGCACCGGTCCTGGGCCGCCCGGACAAGGCGGCTTCCGGTCAGCTGGTTGCGGTGGCGGCCGGCGCACGAGAGGACTACGAGGCCTCCCTCCCGGTCCTGGAGACGTTCTCAGCCTCCCGGTTCTGGATCGGAGAGCTGCCGCGCCAGGCGGCGACCGCGAAGCTCGGCGTGAACTTCCTGGTCGCCGCCGCCCTGGAATCGCTTTCGGAGTGCTTCGCGCTGGTGAGGCGCGCGGAGATCGATCCGGAACGCTTCATGTCGCTGATCACCGAGACGATCTTTGACGCGGCGGTCTACAGGGCCTATGCACCGCTGGTTGCGCGCGAGATCAGCCCGTCACTGGGGTTCAGGATGACTCTCGGACGGAAAGACGTCGAGCTGGCAAGGGGAGAAGCACGCTCGCTTGGCGCACCGATGCCGATTGCTGATCTGGTCGTCGAGCGTCTGGACCTGGCAATCTCCCAAGGCTACGGCGAAGAGGACTGGGCGGCACTCGGCCGGTTTGCGGCGCGGCAGGCCGGCCTGCCCCTGCCGGATCCGGAAAACCCGGCCGGTGCATCCACCCGCATATGAGGGAACAATGAGGAAAAGGTACGGAACATGTCGCTGACACGATTCGTCCAGACACCGGACTTCGACGAGTACAGCGAGCGGTTCAAGGAGCACTACACCATGTCACGTCGTGGCGACGGGGTGATCCTGATCAAGGCGCACACCCGTGGCGGCCCGATCCAGCTGAGCGTCGAGAATCATCGCTCCGTCGGCCAGATGTTTCGCACAGTTGGCGCGGACACGAAGAATGAGGTCATGATTTTCGGCGGATCGGGGGAGGAATTCATGATGGATTCGGACCCCGAGGGCTTCAGTCTGGAAGAGGAGGACATGGCCTATTGGTCATACGAATATGCATGGAAGGACGGCCGCATAAACTCCTACGCGCTTATCTTCGATCTGGAGATCCCGACGATCGGCATCTTGAACGGCCCGGGGTTCCATACGGAACTCTGTCTGTTCTGCGACATCACGCTCGCCGCCGAAGGCGCGACGATCTTCGACCTGCACTACGATATCGGTTCGGTCCCGGGCGACGGGATCCACAGCTGCTTCCAAGAGCTCCTCGGAGTCAAGCGCGCTGCGTACGCGCTTTATACAGGCGAAGCGATCACGGCGGAGAAGGCCCTGGAATATGGCATGGTCAACGAGGTCGTGCCACGGGACGAGTTGGAGAACCGCGCCTTCGCGATCGCTGACCACATCATGAAGCAGCACCGAGTCACCCGCCGCGTCACCTCGCAGATCGTCCGCCGTCCGTGGAAAAGGCGACTCGTCGACGACTTGGACGGAGGGTTCGGCATGCAGATGATGGCGCACATGCAGAAGGGTGCGTCGGTTCACGGCAAGTCGTTCATCGCTGATACGGTCGACTACGTCCGAAAGGGCCGCAGGAACAACTTTGACAAGCGTCCCGAGCCTCGGGAGGACGGAGGCGATGACCACGACGCCTGACCCCGGTCGCCTGAGCAACCGGAACTGGCAGCGCGACTGCCAGCTCGTCGCCGACGGCATCCGGGCCCGCGCCCTCGCGCACACGATCGTTCACGGCGGCTACCTGAGCCAGGCCTGCTCCTCGGCCGAGATCTTCGCGCTGCTTTACGGGCACCAGATGAGGCTTGGCCCGTCCAGTGGCCCGCTCATGCCCCGAAGGCACGAAGGCTGGGAGGACGAGGCGGGCGAGGCCACCAGCGGCATGATCTACAACGGCGGCCGCGCCCCAGACACCGATCGCTTCTTCGTGTCTCCGACCCATTACGCGCTGGTGGTGTATTCCGCATTGATCGAAGCCGGACGGCTTGCCCCCAACGCTCTCGACCAGTTCAACACCGACGGGAGCACGGTCGAGATGATCGGGGGCGAGCGTTCACCCGGGCACGAGGTGAATGGCGGATCCTTCGGACAGGCGATCAGCCAAGCGGCCGGGGTCGCCTGGGCAAGACGCAGGGCAGGCGATGCAGGCACGATATGGGTCTTTCTCGGGGACGGGGAATTGCAGGAGGGCCAGACCTGGGAGGCCATTCTCTCAATGGCATCGCTCAGGCTTGGGAACATGAAGGTGCTGGTCGACGTCAACGGCCAGCAGGTTGACGGCCGCGTCGAAGAAATCATGCGACTGGAGCCGCTTGCGCAGAAGTTCGAAGCTTTCGGGTGCGCCGTAGCGAAGGTCGACGGCCATGACCTTGACGCACTTCACGACGCCTGCGCGATGCCCCATCCCGGCAGGCCGCTCGTCGTGCTAGGCTACACGGAGCCCTTTCGGGGCATCCCGCTCCTGAGGGAACGGTACCCCTTCTTGCACTACATTCGCTTCAGGTCCGAGGCCGAACGCGATCGCTACAGGGAGGCGCTCGCCGACATGGCGCTCCCGGTACCTGCGACATGAGGAAGGAACGCCAGGTCCATCGGAGGTGCCTCGTGGAATGGGGTCGGCGGCAACCTGAATCCGTCGTGATCTCGGGCGATCTCACGTCCGCGTGCGAGGCGGACGGGTTTGCCGAGGCCTACCCTGACCGGTTCGTCAACCTGGGGCTGATGGAGCAAAACATGATCGGCTTCGCCGCCGGGCTCGCCCGCGAGGGCCTGGTTCCGCTCGTCCACACGTTCGGGGTCTTCATGTACCGGCGCGCGCTCGATCAGGTCGAGATGTCGGTTGCCTACGCCGATCTTCCGGTTCGGATGTTCGGGTTTCTCCCGGGCGTGACGACGCCCGGCGGACCAAGCCATCAAGCGACGAACGACGTGGCGGTCCTGCGGTCGCTGCCAAACATGTCGATCTTCGAGGTCGGCGACGCGGCCGACATCGAAGGCCTTCACGACATCGCCCGATCTGTTTCCGGGCCGCTCTACGTCCGCATGCTGAGAGGCGAGGTGTCGCGAATCTTCGAGGCCCCCCCCGTCCTGAACCGTGCGCGCGTCCTCTCAACCGGCGCGGACGTGGCGCTCCTGACATCGGGCGTCTGCACGGAAGAGGCGCTGCGGGCGACGGAACTCGTCCGCAAGGCGGGCGTAAGCATCGCGCACCTGCATGTCAACACGCTCAAGCCGTTTGACGACCCGACGGTTCTCGAGGCGATCTCGGAATGCCGTCTTGGCGTCATCACGATGGAAAACCACACGACCATCGGCGGGCTGGGCTCCTGCGTGGCGGACATGATGTCCAGCGAAGGGCTCGGTCGGCGACTCGTCAGGATCGGCGTCAAGGACCGCTACCTGCAAGGCGCGAGCGCACCTTACCTGATGAAGAACTACGGGATGGGAGCTGAATCGCTGATCGCGGCTGTCGAGTCGCTTTCGGGGGACAGTCTGGGAATCTCGCCCGATCAGCTCGCCGAATCCGAATTGAGCGACTTTGTTGGCCAGAACCAGCTCGAAGCGCTCTAAGTATCCGGCAGGAATCGAGGAAACGCATGTCCGCAAGAATCGTGATCGTCGGCTCCGGCGCAAACGGCACCAACATCGGCGTCGACATGGTGCGCAGCGGCCATGACGTGACGTTCGTTGATCCGTGGCCCGCGCACGTCGAGGCAATGCGGGCGAACGGCGCACGGATCGTCATGCCGCACGAGACCGTCGTGCAGTCGATCAATGCCCACCATGTCTGTGATGTCTGCACCTTCACCCAACCCTTCGACTACGCATTCGTGGTGCTCAAGGCCTACGACGCGCGCTGGGGCACGGAACTGATCCTTCCGCACCTGGCCCGCGACGGCCTGATTGTCGCCGTCCAGAACGGCATGACGGCCGAGGAGGTGGCCGGAATCGCCGGACCCGGCCGCAGCCTCGGCTGCGTCCTGGAGATCTCCGCCGGGCTCTACGATCCCGGCACGGTGATCCGGGATTCGCCGCCGGACAGGTCCTGGTTCGCCGTCGGCAGCCTCGACGACAGCACCAGGGGCCGCGAGCGCGAGGTCCTGGGCCTGCTTCGTCACTCCGGGACCTGCGAGATCATCGACGATATTCTCTCGGCTAAGTGGATGAAGCTCGTGAGCAATTCGACGACGATCGCCACCACGAGCCTTCTCGGCCTGAACCTCAAGGAGGGAGAGGAGCAGCCCGGGATGCGCGACTTCATGCTGCGCGCCGGTCAGGAGGCGTCCGACGTCGGAGAGGCGTGCGGCTACAGCCGACTGCCGATCCTAGGTCTGACGGCCAAGGACATCGCCGAATCGAACCGCTTCGTCGAAACCATGCTCGACCAGCTGCTTGATGGCTTCATCCTACGCGAAACCAAGGCGGGCGTTCTGCAGGACTGGGAAAAGGGGCGCAGGAGCGAAGCCGGCGAGATGAACGGCCTTGTCGCCAGGCGTGCCGAGGAGCATGGGCTGGTTGCGCCCGCCTGCCGCGCCGTGGCAGAGCTTTCGCGCCGCATCGAGGCCGGATCGCTCAGTCCACGAGCGGAGAATTTCGGTCTCCTGATCGAGCTTGAACGCCAATATTCCTCAAAGGCGTGACGGGGAGCCAGTCCAGTGCACAGACCCAAACCGTATGGAACCGAGGAACGTCCCATGAGAACCGCCGTCGTCGGGCTCGGCTGGTGGGGCGGCGAGCTGATTGCCAGAATAGGAGCCAGCCCACGCTTTCACGCGGTGGTCGGGGTCGATCCCGCACCCAGCGACGCCAGGCTGGCGATGCTGGAGGCGCACGGAATGCGGCATGAAACAGAACTTGAAGCGGTGCTGAACGATTCCGGGATCGACGCGGTGATGCTGGCCACGCCGCACCTCCTGCATGCAGGGCAATGTATGGACGTCCTGGCCTCGGGGAAGGAACTCTATTGCGAGAAGCCGCTCACGCTGAAGGCCGAAGATGCCGGGAGGGTGGTGGAGACCTGCCGCAGGCAGGACCAAGTCCTGGGCCTCGGGCACGTGCGCCGGTTCGAGAGCGCCTACGAACGGGTGCAGCAGATCCTGGACGACGGGACGCTGGGAAGGCTCCTGCTGTTCGAGGCGAACATGAGCCACGACGTGTTCGTCGGCGCCGACCGGGCCGGCTGGCGACTCGATCCGGAACAGGCGCCAGCCGGGCTCATGACCTCAACCGGAATTCACCTGACCGACCTCGCGGTATGCTTCTTCGGACCTGTCGCCGAGGTTCGGGCACAGCAGGCGTCAATCGTGATGGCGCCTCCGGTGCGTGACTTCGTCGCGGCAAGTTTCAGGTTTCGTTCCGGTGCCCGTGGCGCGATCAACTTGCTCTCCTGCACGCCCTACAGCGGCCGCGTCACGATTTTCGGCGACAAGGGCTGGGTCGAGGTCGTGACGGAGGGAAACGTCGACAAGGGCAAGCCCGCGGTCCTCACGCTTTGCACCGGCACCGACGAACCGCGCGTCGAGGAGAGCTATGAATCCACCGACACGTTGCGCCAGGTTGTTGATGCCTGGGCGGCCGCCATTTCCGGGGAAGAGACTTACCGCTTCACCCCTGAGCAGGCCGTGGAAAACATCAGGCTCTTCGAGGGAATCGTGAACTCGGCGGCGAACGACGGCAGCCGGATCCCGCTCTGACAAGGAAGACGCCGCCATGCATGTTGGGTTCATCGGGCTTGGGCAGATGGGACGCCCCATAGCCGAGAACATCCTCGCCGCAGGATTTCCGCTGACGGTCTACAACCGCACTCCTGAGAAGACCAGAAGCATCGTCGATGCCGGTGCGGAACCGGCCGCGACGCCGCTCGCGGCCGCTCAGGCGGACCTGCTCTTCACGATGGTGACCGACGACTACGCGATTGATCAGGTCTTCTTCGAAGACGGATTGATCGACGCGATGCCGAAGACAACGCTGCACGTGACGATGAGCACGATCGGAGCGGCATGCGGAAAGCGGTTGCGCGATGCTCATGCCGCACTGGGCCGGCCTTTCGTCGCGGCGCCGGTCCTTGGCCGCCCGGATCGGGCGGCGGAGGCCATGCTGTTCATTCTTGCCGCCGGGAGCCGCGAGCAGGTGGACCGCTGCGTTCCGGTCTTTGAAGCCGTTTCCCAGCGCTGGTTCTTCCTGGGATCCGACCCGCTGTCCGCGGTTGTCGCCAAGATCGCCAACAACTTTCTCCTTGGCTGCGCCATCGAATCACTGGCCCAAGCATACACGATCTGCGACGCACATGGCCTGCCCCGTACGGAATTTCTCGATGTCGTGACCGCGACGCTGTTCGACGCGCCGATCTACAGGATCTACGGTCGCATGATGGCCGAACACCAATACCTCCCCCCGGCTTGTCCTCCCGCCATCGGCATCAAGGACATGCGTCTGGCCCTGGACGCCTCAGCCGGGCTCGGCCATGACCTGCCGTTGGCGAGGATGGTCAGGGATCATCTGGAGAATGCCGTCAATAGCGGCTTTTCCGATCACGACTGGAGCGTTCTGGGTGCCGAGGATATGAAATGGGAAATGCCGTCCTGAAAGCAGGTCAGCAGGCAAGCAGGCAAGCAGACCAGTCTATGCGAAGGCTATATTCCGCAGTCGCGCGGAAAATCAGGAAGGGCGGACAGTGAGGAAGTCTGCCGGATGGTAAACCTAGCTTATGGACCAGTATCGCGAGTGCCTCGATTGGGCGATGTGCAACCCGGCGATGGATCTCGGGTCGTCTTGACGCGGAATTCCCGGACGTTTCGAGTCGTTCGGCGGTTTTGAGATGCACATCAAGCAGGTCGATGTTCCGATCCGTAGACCCCAAGGCGAAAACGCCGTAGACGTCGATACTTACCCGGCCGCAGTGGAGTCATCACGACCTGACCTCCGGATTCCGGCGGCAGTTATCCATGACCCGCACCAGTTCGGCGCTTATTCCCGGCTCCGAGAGCGCGTGGCCCGCCCTGTCGATGATCTTGAGGTCGGACCGTGGCCAGGCGCGGTGAAGTCGGTGCGCTGACATGGGCGGGCAGATCATGTCGTAACGGCCCTGGACGATGATCCCTGGAATATCCGCGATCCCATCGATTCTCCTGATGATCTGGTCCGTCTCCTCAAGGAAACCGGCATTTCTGAAATAGTGGTTCTCAAGCCGGGCGAAGGCGCGGGAGAATTCCGCCGGGCTTTCGCCACCCCTTCCCCCGGTACCGATCGAGGCGAGCGTATTTTCCCACATGGCCCATGTGCGCGCGTAGCGGGTTTCCAGGGTCAGGTCACCGGAGAACAGCCGCCGTCCATACGCTGCGATAAGATCCTCGCGTTCCCTCTCCGGAATGGGGTTTACGAAACGCTCCCATAGTTCCGGCCAGAAATGCCCGGCTCCACCTCCGTAGAACCAGTCGAGTTCCGCTCCGGTCATCAGGAAAACGCCACGCAGGACCAGTTTGGTCGCCCGCTCAGGATGGGCTTGGGCATAGAGCAACGCCAGCGTAGCGCCCCAACTGCCTCCGAAAATTATCCAGCGCCCGATACCAAGGGCGTCGCGTATTGCTTCGATGTCGCGCACAAGATGCCATGTGGTGTTCGCCTCAACGCAGGCATGCGGTCGGGAGCGTCCACATCCCCGCTGGTCGAACAGGACAGCACGATAGAATGAGGGATCGAAGTAACGCCGCATCGTCGGGCTGCAGCCACCGCCCGGTCCCCCATGCAGCACGATCACGGGCACTCCGTCCGGTTTGCCGCATTGCTCTACGTAAATCCGATGTCCGTCTCCCACGTCCATCATTCTCCGATCAAATGGTTCGACCGGAGGATAGAGCAAACTCCGCGAGCCCGTTTGTCTGTCCGCAAACCTGTCCATAAGTGCTGTATATTACGTTTAGGTCTCTGCTACCAAGAGTCGAGACGAGTTCACGACCGAGAGGTTTCCAGATGGCCGACACCGTTGATGCCGACGAGATAGCGAAATTCGAGAGCATGGCTTCCGAGTGGTGGGATCCACACGGGAAATTCAGGCCACTCCATATGCTCAATCCATGCAGGCTGGACTATGTTACCTCTCAGGTGGCAGTGGAATTCGAACGTGACCTGACGCAGGCACAGCCTTTTGAAGGGCTTCGCGTTCTGGATATCGGCTGCGGGGGCGGATTGCTGTCCGAACCGATGGCGCGGCTTGGAGCGAATGTGGTCGGTGCCGACGCATCCGAGCGTAACGTCCGGGTGGCACGCCTCCATGCCGAGAGACAGAGTCTCAAGATTGACTACCGCCACACCACGGCAGAAGAACTTTCTGTCGCCGGTGAGGAGTTCGATACCGTTCTGAACATGGAGGTGGTCGAGCATGTGACCGATCCGCAGGATTACCTAATGGCGTGCGCGGATCTTCTGCGACCAGGTGGGCTGATGGTCTGCTCGACGATCAACAGAAACGCCAAAAGCTTTATCCTCGCAATCATCGGCGCCGAATACGTGATGCGCTGGTTGCCAAAAGGGACACACGACTGGTCCAGATTCCTGACACCGGACGAACTTGCCGAGCAACTTAGGCGGGCGGGGCTGGAAGTGGCCGACCGGAAAGGTTTCGTCTTCAGTCCGGTTTCCTGGTCCTGGACACTTTCCGACCGCGATCTGTCCGTGAATTACGTGACGTCCGGCATCAAGCCTGACTGAAGTCGGAATGATGCCGCAGACATAAGCGGACACGAACCGTCCGTATTCGAAGCTCGGACGAATTCATCCCACCGTCTGGTATGCATAGAAGACGCCGCGGTACTCCCAACGACGGAAACAGCCCGCCTCAAGGGTTAGGAAAGGCGGAACGGGAACCGCTACGTCGCTAGGAAGGCCGGGATTCGGCCGGGTAGACGGGGGTCTTGCGACGCCCCGTCCCCCACAGAGCCGGACGTGCCCGCATTAGGGCATCCGGTTCCTCACGTGACAGGTTCGCTCACGTGGCGTGGATCGAGTGAACGACCTTGGCCTGTGGCAAGGGCAGCAGGGCAGGAATGGCCTTGAACCGGTCCCAGCTGGGACCGGCTCCGCGGTGCCGCCGGCCAAGCCAGCGACGCCAGGCCTTGACCACCGCCAGCCGGAAGTTCGCCAGCCGCCTGCCGTTGCCCGTCAGGCCGTAGTACCCGCAGTGCCCCCGGATCACACCGGCAGGATGCCGGTGCCGTTCCGTGGTCGGCCGGTGCCTGTTGCGCCTGCACCGGTCCCAGACCGGTTTCACGGCGCGGGCAAACCGGGCCTTGGACGTGAACTGCCTGACAGCCATCCTTCCCCGTCCTGACTTGCCCCACAGGTGGGCGAAGCCGAGGAAGTCGAATTTGCCAGACGGGTCATGCCCCCCCGCCGCCTGGGGGCCGGAAGTCCACGAACCGGGCCCTGGTCCCATGAAGGGTCAGGCCGTATCCCGCGAACCGCTTGCCCGGAGCGGCAGGCACGCGCTCGCCGTCCCGGCGGTTCCTGAAGGCGATGACAGAGTCGTCGGCGTACCGGCCCAGCCGGAGCGCCCCTATCCTCGGGGCGACCGTCTCCGCCATCCATCGGTCCAGCACATGGTGCAGGAAGACGTTGGACAGAATCGGGGAAGCCACCCCGCCCTGCGGCGTGTCCGTCTCCGGGCGCTGCGGGACGCCCTGATCGGGCACCCCTGCCGCAGGCACCTGCCGGTCATGCGCCGAACCACACCATCGCTGGTCCGCAGGTCGGGGAATGCCCTCAGGTGCCTGTGCGCAATGCTGTCACGGCCGGGAGGCCCGGTATCCGGTCCGTCCCGTGGCGTCCTGCAC
Organism: Paracoccaceae bacterium; assembly: GCA_965221405.1. Taxonomy (GTDB): domain Bacteria; phylum Pseudomonadota; class Alphaproteobacteria; order Rhodobacterales; family Rhodobacteraceae; genus JAPOUP01. The sequence goes on from CBDCSE010000002.1 coordinate 1,751,911, forward strand.
ACACGTCGGCCCGGAGCACTCCGGATACTGCCATCACCGGGCCGACTGGACCGTCGCGGGGCGCGGCGGCGGGCGCCGGGGCGCGGCGGGAACGGTGCGCGTCCTGGCGCTGGAGGAGGGCTGGCGCGGGGCGCCACGCCACGTGGGGCGCCGCCCCGTCGGCGCGCTCGCCGGGGCCTATGACGGCGCGGACATCGACTGGGCGGAGCGCGGGTACGGGCGCTCCGGCCACACCGACGGGCGGATCCGCAGGCGGACCGTCGGCATGGGCCGGGCGTGGCTGGAGAACATGGGCGGGCTGGCCCGGGAAATTCCACATCAACCGGGAACCTCGAAATCACGGTCGTGGGTTAGCGACGGAATTCGGCGACGCGACGCGTCCACTTCGCTCAAATCTAGCTCGACTGTCGTCACCCCACGCGACTGGCCGCCATCCGCAAGGATTTCGCCCCAAGGGGCGACCGCGAGGGAATGCCCGTAGGTCCGCCGTGACTTTCCCGTCAGGGTGGGATGCTGACCGCACTGGGCCGGTGCCAGTACGTAGGTTCCATTCTCGATTGCCCGCGCCCGCAGGAGTGTTTCCCAGTGCGCCGCTCCGGTGACAGGCGAGAAAGCCGACGGTATCGTGACGATCTGCGCCCCCGCGTGCGCCAGAACCCGGTAAAGCGCGGGAAAACGCACGTCATAGCAAATCGTCATCCCGATCTTGGCGAGCGGAGTGTCGGCAACCACCGCTCGGTTTCCGGGACGGTAACCATCGGACTCGCGATAGGTTTCCGAATCCGTGACGACAGCATCGAACATATGGATTTTGTCGTACCTTTCGGCAATGGAGCCATCGGGACGGATCAGGAACGAACGGTTGGCAAAACGTCCGTCAGGATCGTCCGACTTAAGCGCCAGGGAACCAATCAGCACCCAAATCCCCATACAGGCGGCATCATTCCGTAACGCGGCAAGCGTACTGTCCTCCGCTTCGTGACGCAGAACCTCAACGAGCCGGGCCCGGCTCATCGAAACACAGTTCGTCACCTCAGGAGTCAGGATCAGTTCAGCTCCCTCCGCGGCTGCCCGCGCGATGAGGTCCCGCGTGATGGGAAGATTGGCGACTGGATCATCGGATGACGAAAGCTGGATGAGCGCCGCGCGCATATCAGCCAGCTAGAAGGTCGCCGAGCTTACCGTTGGCATCAAGCTCATGGAGATCGTCGTAGCCACCGATATGTCGGCCGCCGACAAATATCTGGGGAACGGTCCCGCGGCCACCCGCCCTCTGGATCATTTCGATCCGCCGGGACGGGGTCTTCGAAAGATCTATTTCCCTAAAACTGACTCCCCGGGAAGCCAGTAACCGCTTGGCTGCATGACAGTAACCGCATAGAGGTGAGGTGTATATCTCGACCGATTTCATTGGTTCCATCCCTGCCCCGACTTAGGAACTTCGGACTCCAATGGCAATACGCGGGAAATCACCCCTTCCGCAGGCGATCATGTCAGCGACTGCGCTTGTCAGCGTGCCATGGTATCGGCATTGCATCCAGACGCAAAACCCCTACGAAACTCGCTCACTGCACAAAACTCCTGGCCATGAACGACGCACCCAAACTGACAGATCGCACCGCTTTGACGCGCAGTCGGCGGAGGGCGCGGCGGTCGAACTGCCCAGCCCTTTTCCTTCAGGAAGCGGCGGTGGCCGAGGTCAGGGCAAGACTCTCTCTCGTGAATCGTGACTTCACCGCGCCTGCCGTGGTTACCGGCTGGCCGGAAGTCTGGGACGGCACCATATCCAACATGAAGATCACGGAGGACACCGAAATACTTGGTCTCGAAACAGGTGCGCATGACCTGGTGATCCATGCCATGGCGCTGCATTGGGCGGACGATGCCGTCGCACAGATGATACAGGCCCGCCGCGCCCTGAAACCAGACGGCCTGTTTCTGGCCGCGCTTCCCGGTGGACGGACACTGGGCGAACTCCGCGCTGCGCTTGCGGAAGCGGAAACAGCGCTGCGCGGCGGACTTTCCCCGCGCGTGGTTCCCATGTCCGAGATACGGGACCTCGGATCACTGCTGCAAAGGGCAGGTTTCGCGTTGCCGGTTGCGGACAGTGTTTCTTACAGGGTGACATACCCAGGCTTGCGGGAACTAATGCTTGATCTTCGTTCAATGGGTGAAGTGAATGCGATGGCGACACGTTGCCGATCCTTCGCGCGAAAGGACATCTTCACCCAAGCCGAAATACTCTATCGCGGCACGTTCCCGGGTGCAGACAACCGAATTGTCGCGACATTCGAGATAATCTATCTCACGGGCTGGGCTCCCGACCCGAACCAGCCAAAACCACTGCGTCCCGGATCTGCGACGAAACGCCTGGCTGACGCGCTGGACGTCGAAGAGACCGTATTGCCCGGTAGAGATTGACCATGGGCAGTGTACCACTAGTTTGACGAACGACTCCAGCCGACCGGGAAATCTCATATGCAAAGCAGCTACGGCACCTGGCACCCAAGCCATGCACCGGCGGACCATCCGGGGCTTCCGCCGGCAAGGGTGGGAATTCTACTCGCTAATCTCGGAACCCCTGACGGGTTCGGATATTGGCCAATGAGGCGATACCTGAACGAATTCCTTTCGGATCAGCGTGTAATCGACTACCCACGCTGGAAATGGCAGCCATTACTGCAACTGATCATTCTTTCTAAACGGCCGTTCACATCGGGTGCGGCCTACCGGTCCATCTGGAACCATGAGGCGGACGAAAGTCCCTTGATGACAATAACCAAGGCCCAGACGGCCAAGATCGCCAAGAAAATGACAGAGCGATACGGAAACGGCGTAATCGTCGACTTCTGTATGCGTTACGGCAATCCCGCAACAGCGATGAAGGTCAGGGAACTGGTGGCCAGAGGTTGCCGGAAACTTCTCTTCTTCCCGCTTTATCCCCAGTATGCCGGCGCCACTTCAGCCACGGCCACCGACGCGTTCTTCCGGGCATTGATGAAGGAACGGTGGCAACCGGCCGCCCGCGTCGTGCCGGCCTATTTCGATCAGGCGGGCTACATAGAGGCATTGGCCCAATCAGTCGAAAAAAAATATTCAGGAATGGACGGGCGACCTGACATGCTCGTCGTGTCGTATCACGGAATGCCAAAACGATACCTGAGAGAAGGCGACCCCTACCACTGCCAATGCCAGAAAACGACCCGACTTCTCACAAAACGTCTAGGCTGGAACGCTACCGAGATCACGACGACCTTCCAGTCCGTTTTCGGCTCGGAGGAATGGCTTCGGCCTTACACTGTCGAGGAAGTGGCGAGTCTCGCCAGGGCGGGAAAGAAAAGAATCGCCGTGGTCGCTCCGGCCTTCGCGGCTGACTGCATCGAAACACTGGAAGAGATCCAGGAGGAAATTCGGGACAGTTTTGAGCAGGCGGGCGGAGAAAGCTTCACATACGTTCCCTGCCTCAACGACAGTGACGCGCACATCGACGCTTTATTCCAAACTATCGAAAACAACCTCGTTGGATGGCTGGACTAGTATCCAAGCCTCATTGAATTGCCGGGTATAGGGACTTCAGCCTGATCCGCGCGTCGCCGGTCCTGAACCGCCAGTCGACGGGCTTCGCCGACGCGTTGCGGTGCCGCTGCCACGCGGCGACCTCGCGCACCATCGTCCCGCGGTCCGGGATCCGGCGGTCAAGGCACTGCCGGGAGAGGACGTTGATCTCGATCTCGGCCATGTTCAGCCAGGAGCCGTGCTTCGGCGTGTGGTGGACCTCGAAGCGGTCGGCGAGCCGCGACGCCTCCGCCGGATCGAAGGCCTCGTAGAGCGTCGACAGCCTGTGGGTGTTGAGGTTGTCCATCACGAGCACGATCCGCCTGCCGGGGAAGTGGACGTCGGCCATGTCCCTGAGGAGCCGGGCGAAGTCCCGCTTCGTGCGGCGGTCGGTGACCTCCACGTGGCGCCAGGCGTCCAGTGGGGCGTAGACCATGAACAGGTTGGCCGTTCCGTTGCGCTCGTACTCGAAGTCGTATGCCGTCGGCTGCCCGGGACGCGCCGGAAGCGGTGTCCGCGTCTCCTTCGTCTGCTGTTTCGAGGTCTCGTCCATGCAGACCAGGACGGTGCCGTCATCGAATTCCCGGGCGTAGACCTTGAGCACGTCCTCGTATGCTCAGCGAATCAGCACTGATCAGGGGAGGTGGCTGTGGAAAAGTCGGGGGCGGATTCCTGTGGAAAAACCGTCCCTTGCTCCCGCCGCCCTCCCGGTCGATGCTGGTGCCGGGACCGCCGCCGCCAGGCCTGGCGGCGGCGGAGCGGGGCCTGGCCCCGCAGGACGGGTCGGACCGGAACGTCCCTGGATCGCATTCGCGGATCCGTCATGGAGCGTGGTCGGCCCGTCCTCCCGTCAGGCTCCCGCGTCCCGATGGATGCTGGGTCCGGGAACCGGATCATCACGAGGATAGGAGCGGGAGACCATGACCACCGTAGCCGCGGGAATCGACGTGAGCAAGCACACCCTGAACATCCACATCAACGGGCGGGACGACACCGCCACCAACGACACCGACGGCTTCCGCAAGGTCGCCCGCCTCCTGAGGGAGGGCGGCGTGAAGCGGGTCGTCATGGAGGCCACGGGGCGGATGCACCGGGGCGTCGCGCGGTCGCTGCACGACCGGGGCTTCCTGGTCGTCGTCGTCAACCCGCGCCAGTGCCGGGACTTCGCCAGGGCCAGCGGTGCGCTGGCGAAGACCGACAGGGTCGACGCGAGGGTGCTCGCGGCCTTCGGGGCCGCGTTCCCGGACATGGCGGCAACGGCGCCGGCGGACGTGACCGTCGACAGGCTCCGCGACATGCTGGTGCTTCGGGAGGCCCTCGTCGACCGGCGCACCGAGCTGAAGGCGGTTCTCGGCGAGGTCGGAGAGCCCGATCCGGAAGGGCCGGTCACGGGGGTGCTGGAGGAACTGGACGCCGCCGTCAGGGAGTATGACCGGCGGATCGAGGCGCTTGTCAGGGGCTCCGGGGATCTCGCCGCAGGCCACCCGGTCCTGACCCCGGTGCCGGGCATCGGCCCTGTCACGGCGGCGTCCCTGATCGCCTGGATGGGGGAGCTGGGCGCGATCGGCAACCGCCAGGCCGCGGCGCCGGGCGGCGTGGCGCCGATCGCCCGCGACAGCGGCACCCTGAAGGGCGGGCGCCACATCGGCGGCGGGCGCAGGCGTCCGAGGGACGTACTGTACATGGCGGCGATGGCGGCCTGCATGTCCGACCCGGAGATGAAGGCGCTGTACGGGCGGCTCCGGGAAAGGGGAAAGCACCACAAGGTCGCCGTGACCGCGGTCATGCGCAGGCTCGTCGTGACCGCGAACGTCCTCCTGCGCGACCGGCGCATGTGGGAGGACAGGTCGGCGGCCAACGCCGGCTGACGCCCGGCGCTGGACCGGACCGACCGGCCGGCCGCGCCCCGCGGCCGGCCCGCCCGCGCCTGCCCGCGCGGCGCCCGCCGGTGGAAAGCGGTGTGGAAAACCCGGATCCGGTGGCCCGCAGACCGAAGGAAAAGCCCGGATCCGGGCTTGAACCGAAACATGGATGCTCCATGGCGGCGACGAATTCGGCGTTCGCCTTCGGCGGGATGCACCGGCACTTCCTTCAGCCAGGGCCTGGTGCCGTTTTTTCCGGAGCCTGCCGGACCGTCTCCCTGCCGATGCCATCGACGACCTCCAGCTCCACCAGCCGCTCGCCGGGCAGCTTCAGGGTCCAGCGCGCCTGCCCCTCGGGAGGCTCCGGGCAGCCCGGCATCGCCAGCGTCGCCTGGCCCTCCCCGCCAGGCCGGGGCTGTTTCCGGTTCTTCTGGACCTTGCGGTCAAGGGCCGCGTCAAGGCCCTCCATGACGCACTGCCCGCCCGTCCGCTCCGCCGTCGCCACGCTGGCCCCAGGCGCGTCCGCGATCCCCGCACCGGTCCAGCCGCCGTTCGGACGGCCCCCGTCGCCCGGCAGCAGGACATGCGCCCGCCTGCGCCGTTCCCCCGGACCCCTGCCGCTGTCGACGATGTCCTTCAGCCGCGTGCGCTCGTGCGCCTCAAGCCGCACCCTGTAGATCTTCCTGCCTGCCTGTTCCATAGCCTGTCTCCGAAATGCCCCCTGACGCCGCCCGGGGCGGCCGGAAGGTCTGTTGCACGGTGTCACGGTCGGGAGCGTAACCCGTCCCGGGCCGGGATGGAACTAACAATTCAATGAGGCTGGGATACTAGCGGATTTCCGACAGCTGGAAACACGGTCAACGTCGACGGATATCGGCAGGATATCCGGATGCGGGCGACTGGAGCCGAAACCCACGCGCTCAGACAAGAAGCACCTGGGTCCCTAACTTCGTCAGAGAGAACAATTCGGCGATATGTTCGTTATAAAGTCCGATGCAACCGCTTGAAGCCCGCCTTCCTATCTTCCGCGTGTCGTGAGTGCCGTGGATACGGTAATATCTCCACGAAAGGTATAGCGCGTGGCTTCCCATCGGATTATCCGGGCCGGGAGCGACGTAATGCGGCCACTCCGGGTTACGCTTCAGCATCTCGGGTGTGGGACTCCATGACGGGCCCTCTACCTTCCTTACAATCCGGGTGCGGCCCCGGCGGGTGAGATCCTCCGTTGACGGCACGCTGGTCGGATACAGCCTGTATACTGAAAGATCCTCGGACCAGAAGTGCAGGATACGTGACCTGGTATCGGCAAGTATGGCCCCGTTCCTTGTATCATTGAAATATTCCCTCCAATCCGGCGGCCGGAAGCTCGATATGTTCCTGCGGACAGTCTTGGCTCTCTCCTTCTCCACGTCCACCGAGCCGTCAACGTCCTGTGCCTGCGCTCGCAGAGCCAGTGCGGTGACGGCCGACGCCGCCCCGCCAAGAAATACCCTACGGTCAATTCCGGGTTTAGCTATCGATGACATCGCGGCTCCACCTGCCTGTCACTGCCCGGGACAGCCTGTATTACGAAGAGATTTACACGGCAATTCAACAAAGCGTCAATGCGCCCCCGTACAATCGCCGCGTCTCGCCGCTACCGATAATTTCCCGAAGGATGACGTAATATCCGCGCACGGTACGCCGATTGGTGGATCAAACCTGTCATATGTAAGCTCCCTCCCGATCCGGACAAACGACTGGTGAAGCTGCACCAGATGGGGTTGGCCATCACGGAACCGCCAATTCGCGACGCTTGCGTCCACATAATACACCGCCCTTCAGATACAGATGGCGTCAGGGTCGACCGGACTGTGCCATTTTTAGGTCATCGGATCATTCAAACCTGACCCCCTGCGCCAAAGGAAGCTCGGCGGAGTAGTTCACCGTGCTGGTCTGGCGCCGCATATAGGCCTTCCAGGCATCGGAGCCGCTTTCGCGACCGCCGCCGGTTTCTTTTTCGCCACCAAACGCGCCACCAATTTCCGCGCCGGAAGGCCCGATGTTGATGTTGGCGATACCGCAGTCAGACCCGTTCATCGACAGGAACCGTTCGGCCTCGCGCATGTTCAGCGTAAACACGCTGGAACTGAGGCCTTGGGGTACGTCGTTCTGGATCTCAAGCGCCTCCACGAAATCGTCATATCGCAGCATGTAGAGAATCGGGGCGAAAGTTTCGGTCTTCACGATTTCGCTCTGGCGGGGCATTTCGACAAGTGCGGGCTGCATGTAGGTTCCACCTGAAGGCACACCCTCGCTGACACGGGCACCACCGAAGACGATGCCCCCCTCGGCTTTCGCGGTTTTCAGCGCGGCGGTCATGGCATTGCCGGCCGCCTCGTCGATCAGAGGGCCGATCAGGGTGCCTTCGCCAAACGGATCGCCGATCGGCAGCTTCGCATATGCCGCTCGAAGACGCGCCGCCAGATCATCCATGATCGAACTATGCACGATCAGCCGACGCAGGGTGGTACAGCGCTGGCCAGCGGTTCCTACGGCGGAAAATACGATCGCGCGCACCGCCATTTCAAGATCAGCCGACGGGCAGACGATCATCGCGTTATTGCCGCCCAGCTCCAGAATGCACTTACCGAAGCGCGCCGCGACGACGGGAGCGACGGCGCGGCCCATGCCGGTCGATCCGGTTGCCGAGATCACCGGTACATCAAGGCTTTCCGCCAGAGCCTTGCCCAGATCGGCGCCTCCGATCATGGTCTGCACCAAATCCTCGGGCGCATCGCCGAACCGGGTCAGGGCGCGTTGGAGAACCTTGCTGCAAGCCAATGCGGTAAGTGGGGTCCTTTCCGACGGTTTCCAGATCACTGGGTTGCCACACACGAGCGAAATCGCCGCGTTCCAGCTCCAGACCGCCACCGGGAAATTGAAGGCGGAAATAACGCCGACCGGGCCAATCGGGTGCCAGGTTTCCATCATCCGGTGGCCCGGGCGCTCCGACGCGATGGTCAGGCCATAAAGCTGTCGGCTGAGCCCCACGGCGAAATCGCAGATATCGATCATTTCCTGAACTTCACCCAAACCCTCGGAAGTGATCTTGCCCGCCTCCCAACTGACCAGCGCAGCCAGATCCTCCTTGGCCATGCGCAGTTCCTCGCCAAACAGACGAACAAGCTCGCCCCGACGCGGAGCCGGCACGGTGCGCCACGCCCTGAAGGCGGCTTGCGCCCGCACCGTCACAGCACCCACTTCACCTACAGGCCGTCCTCGCACCTCGCCCAACACGCGACGATCTATCGGTGACATCACTTTCAGCGATCCGCCGGTGACGTCCGCGGCGTCAAGACCAAGCCTTTCCAGAGTGGTTTTGACACCCATGGCAATATCGTTCATCACTTACCTTGTCCTCTCAGGCTGCTATGTTGCGCACGGTCATGTCGCCGATGCGGCGGAACCGGCCGAAATGGGTGTTCCGGGAGTTCTCGGGTTTCACCCGTTCCTACCCGATCAAACCTCTGGCGGGCAAGGCAACCTTACGCATCAGATCCACCGCGCCGAGCGCACCGGTGACCGGAAGCCATCATATCGAAGCGTTGTTTCCGGGACGCAATCCGCTTTCAGACTGCGATCCCGGTTTGAACCGTGGTGCCCCTTCCGGTAAAGCGGTTCGAAAATAAGTCTGGAGAGGCCAATGCTGCGTGCGGTCGCGATGCTGGTTTCAGCCATATTCCTACTGTCCGCCTGCGAGACCGGACAGGTAATCGTCCCCGATAACCCACACGGTACGCGGGCAGATGGCACTCCGCTACCCAGGATTTACCGAATTTCAAAGGAAGATAAGCCAAAAGTGCTATTTCGTATGCTCGATTCCGTCAACGCCCTCCGTCAGGCCGCGGGTACCGGACCCGTAAAACTGGATGCCAGCCTGAACTCGGCTGCGGCCACGCATTCCCGCGACATGGCACTCCAGAACCGTCCCTGGCATTTCGGATCCGACGGATCGTCACCCATGGAGCGCGTCTGGCGCGCGGGATACCGCCAAACAGTACTGGGCGAAATCATATCCGAGACATTCGAGACCGAACTGGAGACTTTGGTCGCCTGGATGAATCGAGAGGACACGCGCAACGTGATCGTGGATCCGCAGGCGGAGCATCTGGGTTTTTCCTGGCATCAGCAGCCCGGCGGAAAACTATGGTGGACATTGTTGATGGGCGGCGGTCCGGAGCCGGTCAAGCCAGCGCAAAATCCAACCGTCTTACATCAGGGATAGATGTCGACCGGCGTTCCGTTCCTGACCTTAGCGTAAATCAGCTCCATCTCGCGATTAGAGACGGCGATACATCCCGCGGTCCAGTCAGTCCGACTTTTCCTGGATCGGTCACCCCTTCCATGGATGAAAATATCGCCTCCGGGATCCTTTCCGTCGGCATGTGCTGCGGCAACATCTGCGGTGTTTGGATAGGAGAGGCCCAAAGAGAGGTGAAACCTGCTGTTCGGATTGCGGCGGTTGACGAAGTACCGACCCTCGGGCGTTCGCCCATCACCTTCCCACCTCTTATGGCCTACGGGCGCGAAACCAAGATCGATTTTGTGGCGGCTCAGGATCCTGTCATCGTGCATGAGTATCATGCGACGCTTCTCTTTCAGGACCACGACCCTAGTCACTTCGGCTACGCCATCCGGGCGGAACATCGAACAGCCACCAAACGCCAGAACAAGCACCAGTAGGGACCCGGTGAACAGTGCCCGCATTACCTCTTGCCCTTTTGGCTTTCTTTTATAACGCTCATATCGGACCCTCAGCGTGATTGAAACGGTTTTCTTACGGGGTCACTCCGGTCGGCTTTCAAGCCTCCGCTCGATCTCATCAAGCCGTTTCAGCACTTCCTTCCGATATTCGTTCGTCTCGACCACCTCGAGACCATGATATGCGGTCTGCATCGTATCGACGATCAAAGCGACGAACAGATTGGCAACACAGTACGCGGCGACGATTACGAAAGGCACGAAAAACAGCCACGCAAACGGATAGACCTCCATAACCGGGCGCACGATTCCCATGGACCAGCTCTCAAGCGTCATTATCTGGAATAACGAAAACGCCGATTTTCCCAGCGTACCGAACCAGTCCGGAAACTCCGCGGCGAACAGTGTTGTTGCCATGACCGCACCAACATAGTGAATCAATCCCAGAAGCATGAAGACGCCCCCCATCTTCGGGAATAGCCTGACGAAACTCTCTACCGTATTGCGAAGCCGCTCCGAGACGGAAACGGCCCTGAACAACCTAAGAATGCGCAGGGCGCGCAATACGGAGAATGTATCTGAACCGAAGACAGAAACTCCCACGATGAAAAAATCGAACAGATTCCACCCGGTGGAATTCCTTGCGCCGGATTTCGGCTTTCTCGAAACGAAAAAGTCTTTTCGGTACGCATATATCTTGGCCAGAAGCTCCACGACGAAAAACCAAAGGCATAGCCTGTCAATGGCATGGACTGCGGTTCCGGCACGCTCCATGATCCAATTCGACGTGGCCAACCCCAGAATAACGGCATTGAACAGGATAATGACAATGATAAGGCGGTCCATCCACGGCCGTTCGATCAGGCTTCTCACCTGATGCGGGCGTAGCCCGTTCAGTAATTTTAGCCACATCTACACGCTCCGATCAGATCCGCTCCCGCCTCTGATGCTACATTTCCGTCACGCACGCGACAACCGCGCCTCCGGTTCGGTATGGGTTGACCAACGAAACTGGTCTATGATCTCGATCCATTCAACTCCAAAACCCGCTTCAGCCATGATTCGAGCCTCTCGGGCAAATGAAACCGGGTTGCAGGACACCATGGCGACGCGAGCCAGATCGCTTTCACCGATGGCGGTCACCTGCGCCCGGGCACGGGTCGGGTCGGCACCCAGGGCATCGGAGCCCGCCGACTGCTGTGGAGCCAATGTTAGAGGGTGTATATCGCGGGTCTCGGTCATGACAGTCTTCAGTCCGGAGGCACCACGCCATGCGAAATCAGATAGCGGAGCATCCGGTCATCGGCGTCACTTGAATGAACCCCGGTCATTCGGGCGAGCGGAAGCGTCATGATTCCACAGCCCGCGAAGAGGTTGGCCAACAGACTGGCCCGACCGGCTGCCCTGGTCACGGCGCCGATTGTGGCCGACTCTCCTTCCTTCGCCGGCTGCAGGAGCGAGACGGGCGGCGGAATCACTTTGATAACACCCGGATTCCGGTGGGGCCGGTCAACCTGTGCGACGAGGTCTCCGTTCCATGCGAGGCGCGAGATGGCATGGCCAGAAACAATCCGCGCCAGTCTCGCCTAGACTCACGGGCATGCGAAGTTCGCCACGTCTGGAGCCTCCAACCATGACAGTCCGCTCAAGCGCTGGCAGAAGCGCTGTAAGGTCAGGTGCAATAAGGATACAGTCCGGAATCCCAACGATCGTATCGGAAGCGGGCGCATGAAACCCATGCCCGCCCTCCGCAAAATGGCCGAATATGATATTCCGCTTCAATCTGGTTCTGGAGCGTAGGTTCGCAGGGCAGCAGTTTCGGCCGCGGCCTCTCTGGTCGCGGCGAGGCTGAGCACTGGTCGGTCAAAGGGGAGTTGCCGTGCGCCTGCGACGGCACCACCCGCCACATCCGCGAGGGGCCACGATGGAACGCGACCCGGTAGGGAGTGCTCTGGCGGCGCGGCCTCACCATGAAGGAGGCCTCGGCAGCCATCGGGTACGGCACGCCCCGGCCGCTCGGCCACGCCGGTGCCGAAAGGCTCGCCGCCCTGCTCGGCTGCGGGCTGGAGGAGTTGCGCCACCCCGACCCGCCGCACCCGGAGGCGCCGCCGCCGGGCCGTGCGCACGGGGGGACTCCATGGAGCCGCTGGTCTCGGACGTCGACCGGCTGCCGGTCGACGTCTCCCGCCGTGCGCCGGGCACCGGCGAGCTCACCGTACCATGGGACGGTGGTGCGGCGGGCTTGACCGGAGCGGCGGGTGCGCCTAGATTCAGACCATGGGCGACGCGCCGGACATTCACGAGCTCGCCAGGCAGGTCGCTGTTCTGGAGGAACGCATGAAGACCATGCAGGCGGAATACGAGAGGGGCCTTGAGAGGATCGCCGGGGAGAACCGGGCCGCGCTTGAGCGCAACAACGCGGCCTTCGAGAGGCTGCGGGCCGACATGGCCAGGCACCGCGAGGACGCGGCGAAGCGCGAGACCCGGCTGATCGTCGCCATCGTCGCGACGGTGATTGGTGGGGGCGGCCTCGCGGTCGGCTTCCTTGCGCTCCTGATCGGCCTGCCCGGCTAGCTCGCGGACCATCTTGATACTCAGCGTTTCGCTAACGGTCGGTTGCGCACGGCGACGTCACCACCGACCCTAGCTGGCGTGCCTTGCGGGCTTTCCCTGAGCATACGAGGTCAGTCGAAGCGCCTGACGAGCCGGTGACCGCCGTGGCGTCCGATGCAACGCCGAAGGGTGTGCATCGGCAGGTGATCCATGACCTGCGCGAAGACCGGTTTTCCGGTGCACACGGTTGGGGCCCTCCAAATGGGGGAATCGGCTGGAGAACATGAATTTCGGGCCCGGGCAGTTCAGGTCGGTGACATCCCCGGAATCCCTTTTCCTTATCTGTTATGGGTGGTTACAGGACTTTCCCATGAGCTTGACGGGACAGTATTGATCCGCGCCAGTCTCGCCTGGACTCACGGGCATGCGAAGTTCGCCACGCCTGGAGCCTCCAACCATGACAGTCCGCTCAAGCGCGGGCAGAAGCGCTGTATGGTCAGGTGCAATAAGGATACAGTCCGGAATCCGGTCGTGTCCCAGTTTGAAAACAGTAAGACCATTCAGCCATGAAATGCTGTTCTGATGTAGGGTTTTTGCGGACATCTGGCGGTCGTGTACGGGCTTCGTGTTCAATTTATCGGGATGACAATCGCCAGCGACAGATCTTTGTCTCGGAAACCACAGCATTTGGTGATTTACAAGCATCAGGAACGAATTGCGGTGCCGGGTAGTCACTGAAAATAGAATTTGCCTTCGAGCCGCCCAGCCGCTATGATGAGGCACATCCACTCGGGAGGCCATTCATCATGGGAGACCTTGGTATGAGACACTTGATACCCCCCCCCCCCCCCCCCTTGGAAGACTGACAGCCCTGGCCGCGGGGCTGGCCCTGCTGCTGCCCGCGCTGGCCACAGCCGAGGTCGTCCGCGCCCACAACAACTACAAGCCGACCGTCGTGCTGGACAATCCCGGCCGCAACGTGCTGACCGGCTGCGGCGAGCACGGGAAGGTAGCGACCCTGCGGCTGCGGATACCGCCCAAGCAAGAGGACGGGAACGCGTGGGACGGAGCAAATTTCGTTTTCATTCAGGCCACGGGCGCCCGCGGATACTTCGAGTTTCGGAACAGGAAAGGATCACATAGGACCTGGACGCCTTTTACTTCCGAAGGAAAAGCATTTTTTGGCAATAATACGGAAGGCTATCACACGATGGAGGTCCGGGTGCGCTCCGGCCAGAACATCAGCCTCAGCGACGGGATTGAGATGTTCCTCACGCTGAAAAAAACCGCCGACAGTCCCCAATCCGACAAGTACAGGGTCTACAACCCGGTGATCCAAATCCGTGCCTTTGGAGGCAGGGGCTGCCAGACGCGGGTGAACAAACCGACCTGCAGGGGCTTCTGGGACTGGACCGGGGGCATGCCCAGATGCCTGCTGGAGTGATCATGGCCCGCCGGCCCCGCTGACACTGCCGCCCCGCGCATCCTGTCCCCTGCGGCGGCAACGCGGGCCCGGGCCGCCTGCGCCGGTCTCCGGCGGCATCATCGTGGCCGGCTGCGGCCCGCGCGTCAGGCCCGGTCGCACGCAACGCATCCTCCCGGGCCCCGGCGGCAGCGTGACGCGGGCCAACTGTCCGACCCTCCGCCTGATGCCCGGAGGCCGGGCGTTCCGGACGGCGGCATGCACCGAACGGGAAGGGCGCGCCAGGTGGCCGCCGCGGCCCGCGGCCGGTACCATCACCCGGTCCGGCGGCACGGGCGGCGCGGCCGTCATCGCGGTGCGGCCGAGGGCCGGCGCCCGCATCTGGAGCCATCGGAAGGCGGACGACCGCAACCCGGGCCCCGGTCCGCTCGTGCGGCGCGGGCCGCGCGCGGGTCAACGGGTCGGGCCAGGCCGGCGGGTCGATCCGGTGACGCGACCGGGACACGCCGCCGCTGACTGACCTCCGCCCGCGCGCCCGGACCATGCCGGGCGGAAGGGGCCGGGCGCGCGGGCGTTGAGGGCGGCATCGCGTGAGCGCCGCCAGATTGCCCGCGCGGCAGCGCATGCGCGATGGAGCGGGCGCGCCGCGACCGGCCAGGCCGCGCGGCTTTCTGGATCTCACCGCCGGAAAATCCCGAGCATTTCAAACTGACCCACTGCCCGGAATCCCAACGATCGTATCGGAAGCGGGCGCATGAAACCCCTGCCCGCCCTCCGCAAAAAGACGCCCCGGATTTGGAGATGATATTCCGCCTCAATGTGGTTCTGGAGCGTGGCTTCGCAGGGCCGCGGTTTCGGAAGAGCAAGTGCGATCTGGCGAGAACTGGCCGGCATCGAGGAGCGGCGATGCTGGGACCGGCTCTGTTGAGGACGGAATTCCGGGCGGCCGCCAGGGATCATCCGGATGGGCGGCAGCGGAACCTTGGCTTCGATCCGGCTGGTGAAGTGTGAATGAACCTTACCTCGCATCGAACACCCATATTCGGCGAGAGCGTCCCGAACGATCCGCTGTTTCCAGACTTTGACAAACGAATCCGGTACACGTTGCAGTGCGCGGACCCCACAAGCTCCGAATGGCGACAGGCTGGGCGCACCCGTGCGGGAGAAGGCGACACGACCATCGGCGCGGGGACCCGGCCGGATCTCCAGCCACAATCTCGCCGGGCAGTGGGAGAGGCACGCGCAACGGGACCCGCGGCGACGCCCTCACCGCCAAGACCCAACCGTTTGATCAAATAACTCATATGGCAGTCTTACACGGTGGTCTCGGACGTTCCGATCAAACCGCCGGACTGTCTGTTCCAGAACACGGCGTACAACCCTCCCATGGTAAGAAGTTGTGCATGGCTGCCCTGCTCGATGACTCTACCGCCGTCCAGAACCAGTATTCTGTCGAGCCTGGCGATTGTCGAAAGCCGATGCGCGATCGCGATTACGGTCTTTCCCTCCATCACTCCATATAGCGTTGATTGAACCGCCGCCTCCGCCTCACTGTCGAGAGCGCTCGTGGCTTCGTCCAGAACAAGAATCGGGGCATCTTTCAGAATTACGCGGGCCAGTGCTATCCGCTGCCTCTGCCCGCCTGAAAGTTTCACGCCGCGCTCACCAACATGCGCATCGTAACCGCAACGACCTTCAGCATCGCGAAGGCCAAGAACGAATTCATGCGCTTCAGCCTGTTTCGCGGCGGCGACGATATCGTGCTCGGTAGCGTCCGCACGTCCATACAGGATATTTTCCCGAACGGAGCGATGCAGAAGCGAACTGTCCTGCTGGACCATACCGATCACACTCCGAAGGCTGTCCTGAGTGACTTTCGAGATATCCTGGCCATCGATCAGGATACGGCCGCGCTCCGCCTCGTAGAATCTCAGCAGAAGCTTCACCAGAGTTGACTTTCCGGCACCCGATCGTCCCACAAGTCCAATCTTTTCCCCCGGAGCGATCTCCAGGGAGACCGAGTCCAGTCCCCCGACTCCGCGACCGTAGTGATGCGACAGTCGCTCCATCACGACTGCGCCGCCGCTACACTCGAGTGGCCTCGCGTCCGGTGCGTCAACCAGGGCGATCGGCTGGGCGATCGTTTCCATTCCCTCAGCGACAATCCCAAGTGAACGGAGAAAGGTGCTCACTGCCCACATGATCCAATCAGTCATGGCATTGAGCCTCAATGTCAGCGCAGCGGCGGCTGCGACCATACCGGCAGAAGCCGCGTCGTTCATCCACAGGCCGATCGCCCAGCCAACCACGCTGACCACAAGGAATCCGTTCAGCCATACCAGCAGGGTGTTCATGATCGTGTAGAGCCGCATCTCACGACCGAATGCCTGCCGGGACCGCTCTATCGCCTCCTGTGCGTGGAGCAGCTCACGGTCATGGTGCGCGAAAAGCTTGACCGACTGAATGTTGGTGTAACTGTCAACGATCCGGCCCGTCACCTGACTGCGGGCATCGGATGTCGCCTTTGACGCGGGACCTACACGCCTGACTGTCCAACGCAGTAACAGAAGATACAGAATCAGCCAGATCAGCAATGGAGTCACCAAACGGATATCAGCGCTCCATAGAAGCGCGGCGGCACCCGCGACATAGGCGATCGAGTAAGTTATTGAATCGAAGAGATTGTAGACAGCCTCTCCCGCGGCGAGTGGAGTCTGCGTAACCCGGTTGGCGATCCGGCCAGCGAAATCATTCTCGAACCATCCAACGGATTGCCGAAGCACCTGAACATGCGCCCTCCAGCGGATCAGCGCGCCGAAATTCGGCAGGATGGTATTGTTCAGGATCAAGACACCGAACATCTGGACCAGCGGAAGGCCGACCAGCATGAAAGCGGCGGCCAGAACCAGTTCCAGCCCATACCCGGTCCACATCTCAGCCGGGTCATAGGAAGTCATCAGGTCAACCACTCGCCCCAGATAAACGATCAGACCAACCTCAATCCCTGCGAAGACCACCGACAGCAGCGCGGAAAGCGCGTAGAACCTTTTGAACGGCCGCGAATAATCCCAAAGAAACGCGAACAATGTCCGTGGCGGCGTATCCGTGACACTGTAAGGACGATAGGGATCAACCAGGGATTCAAAAAACCGGAACACTTTCGACAATCCATATGATGGGACACCGGTCGACACGATAACAGAAGCCGAACGGGTCGTATTCCAGACGTGATATAACCGGATCTCCTAGACCGGCCGGGTATTCGGAACCCCCTTAGCTACAGCATCGGCGGGAGCGCGTCATGGGTTTCACGGGCACAGATCAACCCGGCCAGTGGAGTAGGGACGTCCGGTCGAGCGAGTAGCCAGAGTCAATCCAGGCGGCCTCCAGTCTGCGAAGCCGACGGCCAAGCTCCGGCCCGGAGAAGGAGCCCGACAGATCGCGGGCGGACAGCGGAAACTTAGCCCCGGAACCTTTATCAAGACCTGCCTTGAGATCGGGGGGAAGTGGAACACCAAGCAGAGCGGAACGCACGAGAACCGCGTCGAGCGCGATCTCGCGTCCTAGCCTGTAAGCGAGCTCGACAGGATCCGATTTCGACACAGCCGCGTTGCGGATCAAATCAAGATTTCGCACAACGGTTTTTGACAGACGCAGGTTCCGCACCACTCCCTCGCCTCCCATAACCGCAAGCCGCCGAACCGGATCCGGAGACACTCCCGCGCTGGCCTCAAATTCCATCAATGCCGGAAAGGCGTCCGACGACGCCCCTGGCAGTAGCCGACCAAGGCATCCGGACAGAACCATGCCGGCAACGGATGAAGCCGGATCGCTCGCATCGAGCAACTTCAGCATCTCCTTACCCACACGCTCTCTGGAGAGCATGTCAAGCCCGTCCAGATTCTTCGCACAGGCGGCGAGACCATCTGCGTCGATTTCCCTGGATTTATCGCCATACCAGGCATGGAACCGGAAGAATCGGAGTATACGGAGGTGGTCTTCCCTTATCCGCAGGTCGGCATTCTCAATGAAACGAACACGACGGAGATGCAGATCGGTGTGACCGCCGAGAGGATCGATCACGGTACCATCCGGCTCGGCATAAAGCGCGTTCATGGTGAAATCCCGGCGGCGGGCATCATCCATAATTTCTGACGAGAAGATCGTTTCCGCATGACGCCCGAAAGTCTTCACGTCCTTCCGGAATGTGGTGACCTCATGCGAAATTCCGTTCGACACCACAGTGACGGTGCCATAGCCGATGCCGGTTGGAACGGACTTCAGACCCGACCGACCGACGAGTTCCATGACCTGGTGTGGCCTTGCGTCAGTGGCAATGTCAATATCTGTGACGGGCTCACCAAGCAGCGCGTTTCGAACGCAGCCGCCAACAAAAAGCGCACAGTGACCCGCACCTGCCAACGCATCAAAAACGATGTCGGTCTCAGGACTGAACAGCCGGTCACAGTGAAGCCGCGTCAAGTCGAGATCCTCTCGGCGAGAACGCGCAGAATCCGAGCGGTAGCTCCCCATATATAATAGGGACCATATGGCACGGTGTAGTAATATCGCCGTTGACCAAGCCAGTTCCTTGACCGCACCGAATAGCTGGCCGGATCGGCGATATGGGAGAATGGAACCGTGAACACTTCCTCTACCTCTCCTTGCCGCGGCGATGGCTGGAAGTCGCCGATGATCCGACCGATAACCGGCGTTATCCGGAATGACGTCACCGTTTCATGACATGGCAGCAAACCGATTATCTCGACATCTCCGGGCCTCAGTCCGATTTCCTCATGAGCCTCACGCTGGGCCGCCTCAACGGCGCCACTGTCGTTCTTCTCGACCTTTCCCCCCGGAAAAGCCACTTGGCCGGGGTGATGCCTTAATGCGGAGGATCTCTTTGTGAGAACCACTCTCAGCCCGCATTCCGACGCCTGGATCGGAACGAGCACGCCTGCCTGTCGGAACCCGGAGCGCCTGGCGGGAAGGGCGTTAGGGTTCAGATCGAAATCTGACGTGTCGCGGCCGGGAACCGCCAGCGCAGATCTTATCCCGGCGATGCAATCAACCGTCACCGGACGTTTCCACCTGCGCCTCAAAACCCAGCGTCTTGGGATCGAACTCGTAATGCGCTCCACAGAACTGGCAGTCGGCAACCACAAGATCCCGTTCCGTGGTCATGTGCGCTATGTCACGCGCCGAATAGATTGAGAGACTGGTCCGCACGCGATCCGCGGAACAGGTGCATCCGAACATGACCGGTTGAACGGGAAGTACCCGCAGCCGTTCCTGATGGAATAACCTCATCAGAAGTTCGGGTGAACCGACACACGAACCGACGAGCTCCCCTTCTTCGAGCGTATCCAGAAGGACGTTTACACGCCGCCAGTTCTCGACATGACCTTCACATTGAATATCCATTATCGGCGACGGCTCCGCATCGTCCATGATGTCCACACTCTCAGATATCGATGCCTTGGGCACGTGCTGAAGCATGATGCCGGCACCGTGCCAGCCCCTGCTGTCATCTGACATCCGCGACCGGCTATGTGCCAGCACGAAACGGCTGGGCAGCCGTTCGGACCGCGCGAAAAAAGTTTCCGCACAGGCTGCGAGCGAGCCTCCAGCGATGGGAGTTATCCCTTGGTAAGGGGTGGTGGCATTCCCTTGATGGATCAGAACAGCGAAATATCCTTGGCCTATCTGCGGAAATCCGGGGCCTTCGGCATTGATCCGCGCCCGATCGAAACTGGCGTAAGCACGAATTCGCGCCGGTTCACCCTCCTCGTTCGGCGCATAATTGTCTGCCGCTATCAACCGAACCGGGCCGGTGCCGCGCACCTGCAGCGAAAGCTTCCAGCGCAGCTTGATGGTTTGCCCCATAAGCGCGGCCAGCAGCGCTGTCTCCGCGATCAGTGATCCGACGGCCGCCGGGTATTGATGCATGGCCCCAATACGTTCCAATGTCTCGTCAAGTCGCGCCATCCAACCGCGGACATCCGGTCTATTAAGCTGAAACGGCAGGACAGTGTCGTCCCATACAGTCCAGGGTCCAGTAGACATGGGGTTCCTTTAGGGATTTTCGGCTGGCATACCGCGCCCGATGTCCGGGAGCAACGAAGAGCTGCAGCCATGATCAAGAGGTATGGAGAAACCGTGAGACCCAAGGTCCGATACCGATACCGGCCAGGTGCCTATGCCATTCTGGAGCGGGGCCAGAACATTCTCCTAACCCATCAATCCCGGCCGGTCCCAGAGCTTCAGCTGCCCGGGGGAGGGATCGACCCCGGCGAATCCACCATCGGCGCACTTCATCGCGAGGTGTTCGAGGAGACAGGCTGGCGAATTGCCTCTCCCCGCCGTATCGGCGCTTACAGACGCTTCACATACATGCCTGAATTTGACCTCTGGGCGGAGAAAGTCTGCCATATTTATCTGGCTTTTCCGGTTCGGCGGCAGCGATCGCCGACCGACAGCCACCATACAGAGGTTTGGAGGCCGATCGATTCAGCGGTCGATGAATTGGACAACGATGGTGATCGTGCGTTTCTGGACAGTTACCGGCGCAGGCGCACGAGGGATCACTGACGGGCACCTGCATCCGGCGCACCATACATTTACTCGGGACCACCTCAACCGTCAGCGCGTTGACCACCCGGATCCTCGGGAGCGGTAGCCGACGTGCTCAGGCTGGAGCCGTCTGCGTCGACACGCCTCGGTCCACATTGCCCAGACAGGCTTCCGTCATTTTGGATCCGGAAATTGATCGACGGGCATCCGGTACGCCAATGGCTATCGATGCCACAGGATCGGGGGGTGGCGTCATGAACATTCATTGATCACCTTGCGGGAAAGGGAAGAGTCCACTAAGTCGCGCGGCCATAGTCCCAATCGGTTCGGAGAAAAATCATGCCCGCGCCCAAGAAAGTCGTGCTGGCCTATTCCGGTGGCCTTGACACCTCCATCATCCTGAAATGGCTTCAGATCGAATATGGCTGCGAAGTGATCACCTTCACCGCTGATCTGGGCCAGGGTGAGGAACTTGAGCCGGCGCGCAAGAAAGCCGAGATGCTTGGTGTAAGGGAAATTCACATCGAGGACCTGCGGGAGGAATTCGCGCGGGACTTCGTCTTTCCAATGTTCAGGGCGAATGCCGTCTATGAGGGACTCTATCTTTTAGGCACCTCCATAGCCCGCCCCCTGATTGCCAAACGCCTCGTCGAGATCGCCCGTGAAGCGGGAGCCGACGCCGTGGCGCACGGAGCGACAGGAAAGGGAAACGACCAAGTACGATTCGAACTGTCGGCATACGCTCTCAATCCGGGGATCAAGGTCATCGCACCGTGGCGTGAATGGAATCTGACAAGCCGCTCGCGGCTCATCGATTTCGCCGAAAAGCACCAGATTCCAATCGCGCGGGACAGGCGGGGCGAAGCGCCTTTCTCCGTCGATGCCAATCTCCTGCACACATCCTCGGAAGGTAAGGTTCTGGAGGATCCGGCCGAGGAGGCGCCCGACGATGTCTACCAGCGCACGGAAAGTCCCGAGAGCGCTCCCGATTCTCCGGAATACATCGAAGTCGGGTTCGAGCAAGGCGATGCCGTCAGCGTCAACGGAGTCTCCATGTCACCCGCGCAGGTCCTGACCGAACTCAATGAATTCGGTGGACGTCACGGAATCGGGCGCATCGACCTTGTTGAAAGTCGATTTGTGGGCATGAAATCACGTGGTATCTACGAGACTCCGGGGGGCACCATTCTGCTTGAGGCGCACCGGGGCATCGAGTCGATAACCCTTGACCGCGGTGCGATGCACCTGAAGGACCAGATCATGCCGCAGTATGCGGAGCTGATCTACAATGGTCTCTGGTTCTCACCCGAACGCGAAATGCTCCAAGCGCTCATCGACCATAGCCAGACACATGTCACGGGAACAGTACGCCTGAAACTGTTCAAGGGACTTGCCAGCACCGTCGGACGCTGGTCCGAGCACTCGCTGTATTCCGAGGAGCATGTGACTTTTGAGGAAGACGCCGGTGCCTATGACCAAAAGGACGCCGCGGGTTTCATAAAACTGAATGCGTTACGGCTGCGGCTGGTTGCGATACGCGACCGGCGCACCCGTTGTCGGTGAGGAACTTCTGAGTCAGCAGCTGGCGACCGGAAGGCAGACTCCAAGCGGTGGCGCGAACTGACAGGTTCTCGGCAAGAACACCGACACGGACTACAGCGTTTCCTGGGTAAATCTGCCCATTCCACGCATGCTGGAGCGGGTTCGCGACGCGGTCGCAGTATTTCTGCAGGGCGGAAGGCTCACGAACGTCACGCATGATGACGACGCGAACACGCTGACGGAAGCGGTAAAAGGATGCTTCGTCGCAAGATTTGTGGGGCTACCGAGCGCTGATCCCTATCCCCGTACGCTGCGCTCTTGCTATGCTTTTAGCTTTATCGCCGTTGACGCCAGCTTTCCCGGCATAGGATGGCCAGTCGCTCACGGCATCAATGATTCGATGGAGCAGTTCTTTTGCCTTGCGTGGCTTAATGGACGCGGTTCCCGCGAAGGTGATTATGTCTTCGTACTCGAACTGATCGCGCTTGCCGTTTAAACTCATCTGATGTCGCCCTGTCCACTGACCGCTGGGATTATACGAATACGTTACGTCAAAGGCGGGGGAGAGGGACCAAACTCCACCCTGATCCATCAGGAAGGCGATATTCTTGACATGATCATCCTGGTTGCGGGCCACGATGTTAAAGGCCGCGCGTACAAACTGCTGCTCAAGCGCGGTTGCTCCCAAGCCAAGCTGTCGAATTGCCAAGATAGACTGCTCGTAAGAGTAGCCGCTTGGGTCATTGAAGTCGTAATGCCGCAAAGCGCAGAGTGACTGCATATGTAGTTTCCGCGGGCGGCCAGTCCCGGTTAGGGGACGATCAAAGCGCCGTGTCATGAAGTGGCTTCGCCCTCCTTCATGATGGAGTCTGCACGGCATCATCTCGACGCCCGCATCTTTAGCCATCAGATGGTACGCGTACTCGATCAGTCCGAACCCCTTCGGGTCGGGATCCTCCTTATCCCGGTTGTTGTCGATGCCGTCGAACTTCATGAGCCAATGCTCGAACCCTTCACCTGCATCGATCTGACCGTGTCGGAACTCACCTGTATTTGGGTTCCAGGCAAGAATCGCCTTGGCGCGTGCACCGCCAGCCGACGTGCCCACCCGCAGGATGTCATCAATCGCCGCAAGATCATTCGCGCCATCAAGAATACCCTCAAGACTTCGTTTCTCGCCCAGAACGAGATTGGCCAATTGAACTAGGTTCGAAACTTTGACTTTTGAAGGCTTTCGGCCCGGACCTCCAACCGCTGGTTTGAATTCGAGTGCACCCATTCCGCGCCGGCCAACGTAGCAGAGCCTTTCGACAGGATTGAAGCTCTCCGGAGTTCGCCCTTTTTCAGCAAGCCAGGTATTGATTAACCGATCTCCGTACCTGTCTGGCAAAGCATCGGCGAGCAAGCCCGGCAGGCCTTTAAATGTTCGTTCCGGGAGGGCCGGAAAGGAATATGGATCCGGTGACAGCGGCATCACCAGCGGGGAAAGTTCAATGCCCGAGGCCGCAAAGTCAGGATCGTACTGAAAGACAGCATACCCGTCCTCTTTCAGCCATGAAACCGCTGCAACTTCCCGTCCCCAGAGAACAACAGAAGCGTCCGTTGTATCAGCCATGCGTCACTCCTGAGTTCCCCAGTGCCACTGTTTCGTCGGCTTCGCCGACACTTTCGACCGCGACCTCTGGCGTTCGCTGCCGCCGGTCCTAACGCGTTCAATAGGTCGAACGCGAGAGTCGGGGACAAGGAGGTCAAGGTTCTGATGAATTTTGAGTGCGAGCAGGACTCTGACAAGCGTATCCAGTGTAGCACCCGCACCAGACTCGAGACGTCTTAGAGTTCTTTCCGAGATTCCGGCATCATCGGCGAGCTCGGCCTGGGTTATGTTTCGCGATAATCGAAGCCGCTCTATTCTGGTCCCGATCTCGAAGGTAAGGGTTTCAGGCGACACGGCTGTGGCGCTCATTTCATCGACCATCCATAGCTCCAAGAAGTTCTTAGGACTTCAAGAGGACATATATGGCCTATTATTGCGCAAGACAATCTCTAAAGGTCAAGAGTGGCCGGTTAGAGTCTAGAATGAGTCGGCCTGGAACGTATAACGCGAGTAGGCACCGCGCATGAGCGAGACTTACGCATCGACAGTGCGCCCTCACCCCTTCGAGGATCGCTTGTAGCCGCGACGCTTCCCTTTCCAAGGCGATGAGGTTGAAACTTACCCATACTGTGGGTGTAGCCCAACTTTGTTGATGAGGCGGCGACGGCCTGACTCGCCCGCCAGTCGAGGAAGTCGGGCAGCCTTTGCTGCATAGCGCTGCGAGGCCATCGTGCGCATCTAAGAATCGCAATCACCAACTAATCTGGGCCACACCCCCATACTGTCCTCAGCTTGTCAGAGAGTGCGCGGGCCTCGGCGCTAAGGCACACCGCAGGCACCGATTCGCGAGAAATCCCGGCTAGGGCCCGTTGACAGTCATGACGCGGCGACCACGCCGGCGACGAGGTGAATCCCCGCCGCGAAGCTCGCGGCGGTCCTGTCGTACCGCGCCGCGCCCGTCCGGATCCTCCGGCAGCCAGTCCGCGCCGAAGGCCCTGTCGCCGACGAAGGCCCCGAACTCCAGCCCGTCCAGAAGCCCCGGAACCCCCTGCCGGTCGTGCGCCTGGCCGGAAAGGATCCTGAAGCGGACCAGGTAGCCGAGCGCGTCCACGACGGCCACGGTCCTGGTCGTCAGGCCGCCCCCGGAGCGGCCGGTTCCCTGGCTTGAGGCCCCCCTTTTCTGGTGCCCGCCACCTTCCGGTGCGCCTGGACGACCGTCCCGTCCACGGACACCCGTCCAGGGCCGGACCCCTCGGACAGGGCCTTGAGGATACGCCCGGATACCCCCGCAAGCACCCGGCGGCGGAACCGCCTGGAAACGCTGTTCCAGTTCCCGGACCGCCTGGGGAGGCCGCGCCACGGCGATCCCGTCCGGAACCGCCACGGGACCGCCTCCGGGAAGAGGCGGCTGTCCGCCGCCGTGCCGCCGGGGTCCGGTTTCCTGCCCGCGGGCATGTCCCTGGCCCGCGCCCACATCCTGTCCGTAGGTACCGTCCTGCCAGCATTCATGATGTCACCCGCATGTTCCGCCCACGCCGCCGTTCCAGAGGTCGCTGGAACGGGAAACGGCACGGAACCGGGCGATTCGCAACCCGAGTGTCAACGGGCCCTAGCCGAGGACATGGCGAAGCGCGAGACCCGGCTGATCGTGACCGTCTCCGCGATAGTGATCGGCGGGGGCGGTCTTGCCGTCGCCTTCCTTGCGCTCCTGATCGGACTGCCCGGTTAGCCGGCCGCCTCTCACGTCAGCACGCGGAACACCTCGCCGTCGATTTGGCCGTAAGGCTTATCCCTTTAAGCAAGGCATGTCCATATTTTGTGCCCGGGAGGGTTTGACGTGCCGCCGTGTTCTCCTTGTGTTCCTGTCCATGCCCTGCCGATGCAGACACGACCGCCCCATGTCCCGCCAGGGGTCCGGGGAACGCTTCCCGGACGACGGCGCCTGCGCCCGCCACCTCGCGGAGCTGCGCCGGGGCGACGGATTCCCGTGTCCCGCCTGCGGTGGCACGAAGGGCTGGGAACTGAAGGGCGGGCGCCGCCTCCACGGGTGCGCGGGGTGCGGACGGCAGGCCCCGGTGACGGCGGGCACGGTGACGCGCCGTAGCCACCTGCCGCTCAGGACGTGGTTCCCGGCCGTCCACATCGTGGCGACGCGCTCCAACGGCATCCCGGCGCCCGGCTTCAGGCGCGGCCGGGGATCGGCGGCTACAGAAGCGCCTGGCCGCCTCTCCGGAAGCCGCGGCGGGCGATGGTGGATCCGGGCCGGAGCCTCCTGAAGGGAATCGCGGAGGTGGACGGGACGTCCGTGCCCTTCCGCGACGGCGGCGGCGCGGCGGGCGGTGACGTCGGCCGGGGCCGCGGCGCGGCGGGCCGGATCCCCGTGGCCGGCGCGGTGGAACTGTCGGAGGACGGGGAACCGCGCCGCATACGTCCGGAGACCATCGGCGACTACGGATCCGCGTAGCTCCGGGGCTTCGTCGCCGGTGCGGCCGGACCGGGCGCGTGGGTGGTCACCGACGGCTGGAGCGGCCACCCCGGCCTGCCGGGGAATCCCCGGGACAGGAAGGTGGTCGGCGACCGGAAAGCCCACGGGATCCTGACCTGGATCCACCGGGTGTTCTCCAACCTGAAGCGCCGGGCCATGGGCGTGTGCCACGGACCGCGCGGGAAGCGCTTCCAGCGCCACCTGGACGAATCCGTCTTCCGCCGGGACCGCCGCCGCCACCGGCGGGCCTCCCTCAACCGGCTGCCGGGCCCTGCCTATGACACACAAGTCCTGTCCGGACGTAGCTTCTGGTAGAGCAGGCTCGTGCGGTCCAGCCTGACCAGCCTTCCGTAGGTTTTCGCCATTACGGCGAGGCTGGCGTAGCCGCGCCAGATGACGGTCTGCCCGGGCGGCCCTTCCCCCGGCCGGTTCAGGTAGCCGCCGAGCGCCGCCATGAGGAGGAAGGCGCCTCCGAGGTCCTCCGGCCGCGGCCGCCCGCGTTCGGCGGCGAAGTCGGCCAGCGCCATGACCTCGATGTCGGAGAACAGGACGTCGGCCGGCAGTTCCGGCGTCTGGCGCCCCATCATCACCATGGCGGCCAGTCGCCAGGCGATGACCGCCCTGACCGCCACGGCCCGCTCCATGCGCTCCGCGGCCCGCAGGTCCGTGCGCCCGGCCCGGCACCCCGACTTCAGGATCCGGTGCCAGTCCCCGATCCGCCACCTCAGGCCGTACCACCGCAGGATCCGCTCCGCGTCGGCGCGCCCGCCCACCTCCAGGCTGGTCAGCAGGAACCACTCCAGGCGGCCGCTTCCGTCGGCGGGCTCCGAGGTCCCGCGCACGTGCACCGCCGTGAGCCGCACCGGCTCCATGCCGCCGCATCCCCTCCCCTTCGACGGGGGCGGCAGGTCGTATGCCTTCCAGCGCAGCTCCGTCTCCGCCGTCCGCGCCTCCCGGGCCTTCCGCGCCCTCTGGCCGGCCGCCGCCCTGCGGGCCGACAGGCGTCCGACCCCGATCTCCAGCCGGCCCCGCGCCGACGACCCCCGCAGGTCG
Organism: Paracoccaceae bacterium; assembly: GCA_965221405.1. GTDB lineage: Bacteria > Pseudomonadota > Alphaproteobacteria > Rhodobacterales > Rhodobacteraceae > JAPOUP01. The sequence continues at coordinate 1,779,294 of CBDCSE010000002.1, forward strand.
TCGAACAGCTTCGGCAGGCCGTCGCCGAGCCTGCGGCTGCTCTTCGCGCGCACCAGTATGTCGACGTCGCCCAGGCGCCCGCGCCCGGCGAAGAGCCGGAAGAAGTCGGCCTCGCGGTCCATCACCGCCACGCACCGCGCGCCCGGGCAACGGCCCGCCATCTCCGAGGCGTCGCGCAGCCCCCGCAGCCAGCGCGCCGACCTGCTCTCCCCCTCCGGCCGGCCCCTGTCCGCCCTGCCGTCCGGCGCGCCGGACCCGATCCGCGGCGCGCCCAGCGGGATGCCGTCGGTGCCGACGGCCAGCGCCGGGTGCATGTGAAGCCCCAGCGTGCCGGAGGCCCCCTTTCCGTTCTTTCCGATGATCCCCAGGCCGTCGCATTCCGGGTGGGTGGCGAAGTTCAGGTCGGTGCCGTCCTGCACCAGCAGCACCGTGTCCCGGCCCGCCATCCGCCGCAGCGTCCGCTCCCGGTGCGGCGCCAGGATGCCCTCCACCGTCACCTCCGACTCCGCCGGACGGTCCACCAGCCGCTGCCAGCCGGCGGTCGCCGCCCTGTCGCCGTGCGACGCCGCCGTGAAGGGCGCCCCCGGGTCGTCCGCCATGATCGCCGCGCTCCTGCCCGGCCTCGCGGACAGCCGCCGGTCGCCCAGCTCCGCCCCGCCGGACCCGCTCTCCGCCCAGCATGCCCGGTCCAGCCCCTCGCCGCAACCCAGCGGCCCGGGCGGCGGCTCCGGCTCCGGCGCCCCCAGCCCGGCGCGCCAGTCCGGGGCCAGCGGCCGCAGCCAGACCGCCTTCGGCGGAACGCCGGGGCCGCCGCGGCCGGCGAAGCGCCCGAGGCCGGCGGACATCCCCGCATGGACCCACCCGGCCCCCGCGAAGCAGGAGCCGCGCCACTCCGGCCCGGTGAAGGTCTCGCACAGGAGCGGGCGGAACCCGTGGCGGTCGTCGAAGTCGTCCGCGAGGCGGCGCGCCGCCATCCCCAGGACCTTCGAGGCCAGGTTCCGGCAGCGGACCGACGGCCGGACGGGGACGCCGAGGCCCGCCGGACGGCCCCGCGGGCCGCGGCGGCGGCCCCACTCCGGCAGCGCCACCAGCCCCCGCCGCCCGAGCTCCCGCAGCGCCGCGTCGCAGCTGGCCAGCCGCGGGCGGGCGCGCGCGTCGGAAAGCCCGAACTCGGCGCAGACCCGCCGGCCCGCCGCCGCCCGGCTCCGGAAGGCCTCCGACGACAGGATGCCCCGGAGGCGGGCGAGGCCGTCCGGTGTCTCCAGGACTGCGCGTATGGACTGTGACGGGTCCATGGACGGACCGATACGGGAAAGGAAACCCTATGTCCAGCGGAATCAGCAATTCCCGCTAACTGATTTGCCTGCGGGCTGACAGCCGTTTCTGACGCACGGCATGGGCCGCGGGTTCCGGGTGCGCACGTCTGATGGCCGGGCGGCTGCCCGGTTTCGAAAATTGGGTATCGGCGAAGGGCGGGATCGGTCGGTCGGGCGTGGTCCGGGCGGCTACGGTCCGTCGGGGAGTACTTCGGAGAGTTCGGGCTTCCCCATCTGCCCGGACATGGCGAGATACAGGGTCCGCCAGTCCGGTATGACGAAGGTCTGGAACAGGCTGCGCAGCCTGTTCCACAGGCAGGGGTTGCGCTTCCGGTGCCGCCGCGCCCTGCCGAACAGCGGGCAGCAGTGCTGCTGCACCTGGTCGATCAGGAAGGCGAGCATGGCGAGCGTCATGAAGACGTCCGCCAGGTGGTTGTGGCCGTGCCCGAAATTGTGTCCGGACCTGTAAAGGTCCCGCGCCTTCAGTGTCTGGAACGTCTCGTTCCCGGTCGCCCATCGGCGGCGGCCGCACCGCATGACGGACATCACCGTGTCCCGTCCGGGCGGGAGGTCGGTGACCCACGGGAACCTCTGGATCTCCCCTTTCCTGTCTGTCTCCCCGTATCCGGGCATGCTGGCCTTCAGGTCGAAGCTGGCGTCGTCGGGCGGCAGTCCGCGGTCCCACTCGAATCGGTGCACCGTGCCGTCCCCGTCGCGCCTCTCCCATGTCTCCCGGGTTTCGCTGGCCCCGAACCAGCTGAACAGCAGCTCGTGGTCGCCCGGCTTCGCTCCGAGTATGAAGCGGAAATCCTTTTCCGCTCACGCAGCCTGATGTGCGGCCCGTTGGACGACAGACCGTCCACGATGACCGCCCTCATGTGCGGGTGCTCCCGGCGGAGGTCCCCGACGAGCCGCTTCGCGGCGTTCCGCTCGCAGTCGTTCCTGGTGGATCCGTCCTCCTTCCGTATCGGCTCCGGCGCCAGCGGCAGCACCTCCCCGATGTCCGGGTGGACGACCGACGCGCCGAGGGCCTGGTGGTAATGGGTCTTCGTCCCGTTGCGGTGGTTCCTGCCGCAGCGGTTGCGGCAGCTGACGCTGTGGGAGGAATGGTACCCGGTGCCATCGACGGAGATCAGCAGATGGCCGCCGAACACCGTCCAGCCCTCCAGAACCTTTCCTCGCTGCAGCGCCGCATGGATCCCCGTGAAGCAGCGGCGGAGGCCGCGGGGGTCGACCCCGTCCAGCCGCTCGCGCATCCAGGTGTCGGACGGCGCCCGCGCCACGCCGAAGGGACTGCGGAGGTTCCGCGCCTGCACCGGATCGCCGCCGCCGCGCACCTGCGTGCCGGACTGCGGCAGCGACGGAATCTTGAGCGAGAACACGGCGAGCCCCGACATCAGGCAGTCGGAGAGGCTGATGCCACGCGTGACGGTCGGGTCGGCGATGCGGTCGAAGCGCTCGCGCACCGCGGCAGGCATCCCGGGCATCGACAGATGCCTGCGGAAGGAATCTCTGGACATCCGGCTGCTCGGCCTTTGCCTGTTTGGCGGCAGGATGGCCGATCCAGCGCGAAAAGTCTACGAAAAAGAATCCCCGACAGCCACGCAACTGACTGATAACGAACGAAAAGAAAATCTAGCGGGAATTGCTGCAGCGGAATTTATGTGTCACAGGCAGGCCGGGCCTGGGGCCCGGGATGCCGCCCGCCACCCACCGCGACTTCGCCGACGGGTGCGCCCGACCCCACCTGAATCCCCGCATTCCGGCACCGTCCGGACCGCCGAACCGCCCCAACGGCGCGGACTCCGCCGGAAATTCTGGGATCCGGCGATGGGCCGTCGGCACACCATCTTGCGGTGCCGTAGTCAAAGGGATAAGCCTTTTGGCCGTTTTAGCCGGTTTGCCGTCAGCGGTGGCCGTCCGGACACCAAAACGGCCTCTTTCGGGCCCGAAAGGCGATTCGTTTTCCGGATTTCCGGGTCAGGGCGGTGGTTCGCTGTCAAGAAAAACTAGCGTGGGATCAGGGCGATTTTTTAGTCCTCCGCTGGCAGCACGGCGATCCGGCGATCCAGACTCTGGCCATTTGATATTGGATGTGGCAATGTCAGGCCATGGTGATTCCTGCGGCACCGGAGTCGTCCATCGACCTGCGCGCGGTCACGGTGCGCCCGACCCGCGGCGGGCGCGGGCACCGGCTCCGGGACCGTCTGGTCGAGGAGCATCACTACCTGCGGTTCTACGGCATCGTCGGCAAAGGCCTCCGCCATGTCGCGCCGCACGGCGGGACCTGGCCGGCGCCGGGCGGCTGGCAGCCGGGCGCGCCCAGGCTGGCGGCGCGGGACCGCTGGACCGGCTGGTCGCCGGAGCGGCGGTTCTCCCGGCTGCACCTGGTCCGCGACAACTCCCGCTTCGTCATCCTCACGCCCCGGCGGGTGCCGGACCCGGCGTCCCGGGTGCCGGGCCCGGTCCTGCGCCGACTGTCCGCGTGCCTAGGCGAGGTGCCCGGGTTCCGCAAGGCCCGGGGAAAGCGGTGTCCGCTCAGGACCGTGCCGACGCTCGCCGTCGCGGCCCGGCCCGCCGTCTGCCGCGGCGCCTCGCGGCAGACGGAGGACGGGCGGCGGATGACGGTCGCGGCGGGCGGGCACGGAACCGACCCGGTGCCGCGGCAGGCCGGGGTGGAGGACAGAAGCGACGGGATCCCCGCGGTCCGGGCGCTCTCCGGCAGCCTCGACGTGACCGGACGCGTCGTCACCGTGGACGCGATGCACGCCCGGCACCAGACCGCACGCAGCCTTCACGGGCGCCGCCAGGCCATCCGCGCCGGGCGCGGGCGCGGGGTCCCCAGGACCGGCGGGCGCAGCCGCGGGGTGACCTTGTGCCTCACCTCGCCGGGTCCCGAACGCGCCGGGCCCGAGGACCTGCCGGGCCGGTGCGCGACCACTGGACCATCGGGAACCGCGTGCACCACCTACGCGACCTCACCTGTGACGGGGACCGGTGCAGGGCGCACGTCCGCAACCAGCCGCGCAACCTCTCCCGCCTGACCGACGCCGCCATCGCCATCGCCATCGTGCGATGCGACGGTCGCTTCGGCCACATGCCCGAGGCCAACCGGCACCGGTCCGCCCGCGCCCGGGAGGCCCCCGGCCTGATCCTGGATCCGCCCGGCACATGATCCTCCGGTCTCGGCCGCGCGAAGGGCACGCGGAACGCGCCGCCAGACGGCGCGGCGGGACAGCCGTGCCCGGACACGCCGAAAACCGTGTCCGGAAAGCTCAGGAAGGCAAGCGAACATCGCCGCAACCGGTGCGACGGTGGCTCGAACCATCTCAGACACGCCCGCCTGCCGTCACGTCAGGCACCGGAACCCGAAAATAAAATGGTCCTGAGCGTGGGATGACCCTGCCCTGTCGCTGGCAAGCCCTTGCGTTTGTCCGCAAAATGTTTATATTTTCGGACAAGGAGAACCCCGCCATTGTCCGTCGCCGAAGCCATCCGCACCGATCTCCGCAGGCTGCCGCGAGGCCAGCCCTTCACGACCTCGCGCTTCGCCGCCCACGGTCCGCGCGGCGCCGTCGACCGCGCTCTCTCCCGCATCGTGGAGGAGGGCGGGATCAAGCGCCTCGCCAGGGGCGTCTTCGTCCGCCCCAAGAAAAGCCGCTATGTCGGCACCGTCGTCCCAGGCATTGCCGAGATCGTCCGGACCATCGCCCGGGACAACGGCGAGACCGTGCAGGTCCACGGTGCCGAGGCTGCGCGGCGCCTCGGGCTCAGCACCCAGGCGCCGATCGTGCCGGTGTTCCACACCAGCGCGTCCAGCCGCACGATCCGCATAGGCAACGTCATCGTCAGGATGATCCACACCTCCAACCGCCGCCGGCTCCAGTTTGCCGGCGAGCCCGCCGGCCTTGCGCTCGCGGCGCTCTGGTATCTCGGCAAGGACAACACCACGCCGGAGACGGTCGCGCGGATCGAGGCCGCGATCGGACTGGACGCGTTCGAGAAGCTGTGCGCCGCCGACATGCCAGCCTGGATGGCGAAAGCGTTCGCCACCGCTGGGGCATCGGCCCATGGCTGACGCCTTTCTGGCGCTGCCCGCCGCCGACCGGCGCGACATACTCGAGACCGCCGACGCGCGCTCGGGGCGGCCCGCGGCAATCCTGGAGAAGGACGTCTGGATCTGCCGGGTGCTCCAGGTGCTGTTTTCCATTCCGGACCCACACCCGATGGCGTTCAAGGGCGGCACGTCGCTCTCGAAGATCTACCGGATCATCGACCGATTCTCGGAGGATGTGGACATCACCCTCGACTACCGCGCCTTCGCGGAGGGGTTCGATCCCTTCGCGCCGGGCGTCAGCCGGTCCGCGATCCGCCGGTTCAGCGACGGCCTCAAGTCGCACGTGGAACGCTACACCCACGATGTTGTCGGTCCCGCCCTGGAGGCCGCAGCCGGCGATCTGCAGGCGTCGGGCCGGTCCACCGTCCGCATCGACGAGGGCGGCGAACGCATCCGCTTCGCCTACCCCTCGGTCGTGGACAACCCGCTTGACTATCTCGCGAGCGAGGTGCTGCTGGAGTTCGGCGGACGCAACGTCATCGATCCGAACGAGCGCCATCCGATCGTTCCCGACCTCGCCGCGCTGAGCGGCGGCCTCGAATATCCGAAGGCGACGGTGACGGTCCTGTCCCCGGCGCGCACCTTCTGGGAGAAGGCCACGCTGATCCATGTCGAGTGCCACCGGGGCCGGCTCGCCGCCGGCCCCCGACGCCTCTCCCGGCACTGGTTCGACCTGGCCTGCCTAGCCCGGCACGATGCGGGGCGGGCGGCGCTCGCCGACCGCGCCCTGCTGGAAGACGTGGTGCGCCACAAGACGGTCTTCTTCAACGCGGGCTACGCCCATTACGACCATTGCCTCGACGGCCGGCTCCGCCTCGTCCCGGAAGATGACGGTCTCGCCGGGCTCAGGTCCGACTACGACGCCATGCGCCGGGCCGGTATCGTCGGCACCACGGCCGTGGATTTCGATGCCATGATCGAACGGCTCCGCGTCCTCGAAGCCGAGGCGAACCGGCCGGGCTGACGACCGCACCGACCCCCTGCCGCGCCGCCGGCCTGTCGTCGACGGAACTCGATAGCGCTGCCTCGCCGGACCCCGTCGCGGCCGCAATGCTCCGCAGCCGGCCCGTTTCCGTCCACGCGTAAAACTTGGCTCAACTGTGAACGTTGGGCTCGCTCAAGGAGTCTAGGGGCTCACCGAAATAACCATTCCGTTCGTGACGAGAACGATCAATCCACGATCAGCGCCACTTACCTCAAGATAGGCGCGGACCTGGGCGCGATAATGCTCGATGGTCTCGGGCGACGGGTCGACGTCGCTCTTCCAGTCGATCACCGCCTCCGGCGTGCCGTCAGGACCGAAGGCGATGGCGTCGGCGATCCCTGCCGTCACCTCCTCATCCGTGTCGCCCCCGGTGGACCCATACACCGGAAACTCCGGCAGCAGCCGTGGTTTGAGGGGTGCGACTTCGGGCAATGACAGAGCGCGGAGGACGCAGCCGGCGAGTTCCGCCGGCGCCAGGCCCAATGCGGGATCGTCCACTATGGGCAGGCCCAGCGCCCCGATCAGGATCCTGGCGCGGGCGACGAGTTCCCGCCGCGTCTCCGCCGTCTCGCCCGTGAGCGCCTCCTCTATCAGCTTGTGCAGGATGAGGCCCCGCTCCCGTCCGCCCTGGATCGCTCCCGCGCCAAACGCGGGCGCGCCGTCGCCGTCCGTCACGAGGATCCCGGGCGCTTCCTCCCGCGTCAGCGGGTGGGCCGCGCCCTCGTCCCGGCTCGGCGTCCGCCACACGATGCTCCGCGTGCGCGCCGCGATCGCGGCCGCCTCGGCGGCGAATGCCTCGCGCATTTGCCTGTTTACCGGTCCGGGCTTGCCCGCGCCCGCTTCCGACAGCGGATGGTCGAGATCCAGAGCCGGCAGCCCGGGAATATCCAGATCGACGACGGAGAGCCAGGCCGAGGCGGCGGCGTCGACATCAAGCCGGGGCAGGATGAGAAGTTCCCGCGCCCGGGTGGCGGCGACGTACCAGAGGCGCACGCGTTCGCGGTCGAGTTCCGCCTTCTCGTCGTTACGGGCCGCCTCGTATCCGGTGGGCTCGACGCCGAAGACGCGGCAATGGAACCGTCCAGTCGCACGGTCCGTGACGGCGCTCTCCGCCGCCATCACCCGGGTCATCGTGTTGATCGGCACGACGATGGGCCACTCCAGCCCCTTGGCGGCGTGCATGGTGTAGAGCGCCACCGCCTCCTCCTGGGCGTCCGGCCGACCTTCCACGGCGCGGGCCTCGTCGCTCCACGCGGCCGTCATCGCCTCGGCGAAGGCGCGCAGTCCCCGCACCGCATAGACCCGGCTGAAGCCGAGGTAGAGATCGACGTTGGCCAGCGCCCGTTCCGCCTGGCCGCGATGGCGCCGCAGCAGGATGGGACGGACCCGGAGCACGTCGACGGCCTGGGAGAGAAGCCCATGCGGCGTGGTCGCGTTCGCGTGTCGCTGCAGCACCTGAAGCTTCTCGACGATATCCCGCGCGAGAGGGTTCCCGATCTCCTCCGGCGAGGCGCCCAGGTCGAGCCGCGGCAGATCATCGGGAGCGTCCTCCCTGCGCGGCAGCGACCAGACGATATCGAGCAGCTCCTCCTCGGTAAGCCCCACCAGCGGCCCGCGCAGCAGCGCGCCGAGCGCGAGCGTGTCGCGTCGGTCGGCGAGGACGCGGGTCACCGCGATGAGATCCTGAATCTCCTGACGTCTGTAGAGACCCTTGCCGGCCTGCGTCGCGACGGGGATGCCGCGTTCCTCCAGCGCTTCCTCGTAGCGCCAGAGGTCGTTCCCCGTCGGGGCCAGCAGGGCGATGTCGCCGGCACGGCACGGACGCCGCCCGCCGTTCGCGGAGTCGGGGACCGGCTCACTCCCGATCAGGCGCGCGCACAGTTCGGCGACGGCCTCGGCCTCGCCGTCGCGCTGTCTCTGCGCGCTGGCCCTGCCGGCCCCGTCGGCCACCGCAACATCCAGGGCGGCGACCGACGGTCCGCCGTCCCGTGGCGGCCGGAAGGGGTCGAGAGCCTGAAAGCCGGGCTGGCCGTTTTCCTCGGAGAGCTCGGTCTCGAAGCGCCCGTTCACGTATTCCATGATCGGGGCGCGGGAGCGGAAGTTGGTGGCGATGGAGAGCACGGCGTCCACGTCCCCGGCGCGGAACGCCTCGCGCGCCCGGACATAGGCCGCGATGTCGGCCCCGCGGAAACGGTAAATCGCCTGCTTGGGATCGCCCACCAGGAACAGCGCTCCCGGCCGCAGCGCGAATTCCGTCCAGTCGCCGGCATCGCCGTCCGCCGGCGGCTCGCCGCAGAGGCGCCAGAATATCTCCGTCTGAAGCGGGTCTGTGTCCTGGAACTCGTCGACGAGGACATGGCGGAAGCGCGCGGCCAAAGCGCACCGCACCTCGTCGTGGTCGCGCAGGAGATCGCGCGCCGAGAATATCAGGTCGTCGAAGTCGAGCAGAGCGGCGGCGCGCTTGCGATCGCGGAACAGATTCATGACGGGCTCGACCAGCGGCACGAGACCGGCCAGAACGTGGGTGGCGACGGCCTGCCGCAAGGCCGTCCAGGTCCGGCAGCAAACGGCATAGTGAGCGCCGGCCGCGTCGTTCAGCCGTTCCGCGTCCGCCCTGGCCAGACCAGCGTGCCTTGCCGCCGCTCCCCACTTTCCCTTTTTCTGATATTTCCGGAAGCTGCCGGACCCCGTGAGGAGTTCGGGATGGGGCGCCGTCACCAACAGCGCGACGAGCGCGTCCGCCGTATCGGCCGGTAGCGCGGTGGCGACCTCCTCGGCCAGTTCCCGGAACCGGTCGGCAATGACGGCGGTTTCGGGTTCCCCGGCCTCGGCCTCGTCCAGGAACCCGGCTAGGCCATCAACTGCCTCCCGGAACTCCCCGGCGAGAAGGGCCAGGTCCCGCAGTTCGTAAGAGACGAACTCACGATGCCGGCGGAGATGCTCGAGGACGGTGCGGATCAGCGCGATGGTCGCGTCGGGATCGTGCAGCACGAGCCCGGCGAGCAGGCCGCCTTCCCCGCCGCCGAGTTCTTCCCGCAGCCAGTCGTCGACGAGCTCGGCGAAAGCGAGATCCGCCTGATCGCGATCCATCACGGCGGCGCCGGGGTCGATGTCGGCCTCGACCGGATAGGGCGCGATGAGCCGCTGGCAGAAGCCGTGGATGGTCGAGCAGGTCATCTCGTCGAGCGCCGCGTCGGCCCGGGCGAGGTTGCCACGCCGCTCTTCCGACAGGCCGTCCGGCAGGGCGGTGCGAAGCTCGACCGGAATCTCACCGATCGAAAGCGCGCTGACGAAGGCCCGCACCCGGATCAGCAATTCGCTCGCGGCGAACTCGGTGAACGTCACCGCGGCAACGGACCTGGGCGCGATCCCTTCAGCCAGCAGCATCGCGATGCGACCGGCCATGACCGCGGTCTTTCCCGAGCCCGCGCCGGCCTCGACCAGGAAAGAGCGGTCGAGGACCGCGACGGCCTCCCGCCGCGCGGCGTCATCGGAGAGAACGGGAGGGCCGGACGCCATCACGGAGCGTCCCACACGCGGGTTGCGTCCCCAAGGCGCTCGTTGGCGGCCGTCTCCTTCCGGACGCGGTAGACGGCGCCAGCGTTGGCCGGGAGCGCGAAGGCGAGGTCGTCATATTTCCCGCCGGTGTCCACGCCCATCACCGCGCCGCCGGAGGCGAGACCTGCGCGCGCCGCCCGCAGGTGGCCGGTGAGCGTGCCGAGCGCGGCTTCCGGGTCGTCAAGCCGTAAATCCCGATCCTCGTGCGGATAGAGGAGCGAAGCCGCGATGGACACCTCCTCGCCCAGCAGCGCCCTCACCGCGAAGGCGTATAGGCAGCGCTGCAGTTCCCTGCCCCCGTCGAGAACGATGTCGCCCCCGGGAACGCGCCCGGTCTTGTAATCGCGCACGAGCGCCCGGCAACCGTCCGCGGAAATGTCCAGGCGGTCGATATATCCCGCGATGCCGAACCCGGTGCCGGCGATCTCGACGACGGCGCTGGCATCCCACGGGACGGCGCCGTCGGTCCTGGGTTCAGAGCCGCCGAACGGGACCTCGCCATAGGCCGTGGCATCCGCAAGATCTCCGTCGCGGAAACCGAGGGCCCGGCCGCCCAGCTCGCGCACCCCGTCCAGCGTGCGTCGCCAGATGACGGGCGGGGGCACGGCCCGTTCCGCTTCCCATGACGCCGCGGTCTCGGTAGCGGCGGCATCCATGGCCGCGGCGATCCGCCTCGCCGAAGCGTCGGCGAGACCGCCGTCCCCTTCCAGCCTGCGAAGGGCCCGGTCGAGGGTCCGGTGAACGAGATCGCCCATGGCGAGGGAATCGAGGACCAGCGGATCCTCCCCGCTCTCGGGCGCGCGCCAGCCGAGCCCGTAGCGCCACACGAACCCGAGCGGATTGCGCAGGAGCATGCGAAGCGAGCTCGCCGACTGGGTGCGCTCGAGGGCGGCCCGGATCACCGGGTGGTCGGGGCGAACGGCGCCATCGTGCGGCGTGATCTCCGCGCGGAGCCAATCGAACCAGCAGTCAGACGCGGCAATGGCCTGGGGAAGGCATCGGAATTCGTCGGGCCGGGCGGTGAGCCGGTCGGTCTCGCTGAAGGCGTGCGTGGGCATGCGATTGCGCGGAACATATGCTTCGTTCGCGTCGACCCGGAGAAGGAGGGCGCTGCGGCCAAGCAGCCGACCGTCCTCGCCGCGCCGCGCGCGGGACAGCACTATCTCGCGCTCCGTCGTCGCTAGGACGGTCGCGAAATCGCGGCGGTCGGCGGCGGCGACGGGCAGCGGATCGAGCTCGGCCGTGGGCAAGATGTGATCGGAGAGAAGGCGGTCTTCCACCATCGCGCGGGGCCAGCGCGCGGAGTTGAGGCCGAGCAGCCGGACGAAGGGGCGGGGCGACGCCGCGAGCGCGTTCGCCGGCATCCAGCAGGCTGAGACGCAGGGATCGATGCCGTCGTCCTGCCTGAGCGTCTCCAGGGTGAGGTCGAGCGATGCGACCGGGCGTTCCGCGAGCGCCCTCCGCCAGATATCGCGCACGTGCCCGCGCAGTAGCGTCTCGCCCGCCTCACCGGCGGCCCCGACGCCCCGGGACAGCAGGTTGACGATGCTGGCGAGCGCCAGGCCGCGGTCGTTTCCGTCCGGCCAGTCGGTGGCGCCCAGCCCATCGATCAGGCGCGTCCAGGCTTCGGTGGACGAAAGCGGCGCACCGGCCGGCAGGATACGCGTCCAGCCCCCCGGCAAATCCGCGAACGGGCCGGCCTGGGCCCTCAGCAGCGTGTCCAGCCGACGCATCCGCGTCTGGGAAAGACCGCGCAGCAGGATGTCCGCAAGCGCCGCGGCCGCCTGTCCTTCTCGGCTCGCCGTGACCTTGACGCCGTGCACGAAATGCAGGTCGAGATTGGCGTCCGCAACGAGGGCGAGCAGGTGGTCGTCATACTCGGCGGGCGTGGCAGAGGCGATGGCGATATCGGCGGGCTCCGCCACGCCGGACGCGAGGAGCCCGCGCGCCCAGCGCATGGCCTCCACCGCCTCGTGGTAGGCCGTGGCGGCGCTCACGGCGGAGACGTCCGGTGATTTCGCACCGTCGCGCACGATCTCGACCGCGTGGCCATCGAGCCAATCGGGCACCGGCCGCGGGCCGGCGTTCCAGCGCACCGGAACGCGGCGGGTGAGGGCGTGGAGAAGGGGCCGCCAGACCGGCGACAGCTCGGTTATGCCGACGATCTCGATGGGCCCGAACAGCGCCGCCGCGTGATCCAGCCGCGCAAGCCCCGCGGCGACAAGGTCGGCGGGACGCATCATCGATGGCGGCAGCGCCGTCACGACCGCTCGCTCCAGGCCGGCGATGGACCCCAGGCGCGGATGCCCGTCGGCCCGGGCCTGAAGGTCGAGGCCGGCCCGCCACGCCTTGCGCAGCGTGTCGGCGGCGGCGCCCACCATGCCCGGCAGCGTCTTGATGCCGTCAAGCTCACCGAGATCCGTCTCCGGCAGGACGGCTACGATGGCTTCCCTGAGCGCGTCGTCATCGACGGGCTGCACCAGCCCGCCCGCAAGCCGCGCCGCAAGCCGCTCAAAGGCCATGATCTGCAACCCTTGCCGCCGCTCCCGCGCCGCGGCAAGCCGCAATTCCTTCATCTTTAGCCGACTGTGAGCCACGATCGTACAGCGCGGCGATTTCTCGATATTCACGTCAGAGTTCCCGGTCACGGCAGGTTGACGGAGATGGCGTCTCCAGTTGCCAGACGATCGATCTATACACAAGCCCGCGCAAGAATGGTCAAGCCTCGTTGACGACGATCAGCTGGGGATCAGGGCGATCTCCTTCTTCCCACGCACGCGGGAAGTGCGACATGTAGTTTACACGCCCGTTCGCCGCCACTGGTCCTCCATAGATCCAGAAATCCGCAGCGCTTGGCGTCTCCACGCGGCGTCGACCTGAGCCGCCTTAAAGAGGCACCCGATCAGTTGGGCATGACGCTTAGCCGTTCTTCGTCTGTACCTGCGGTTTTGCGCACGCTCCGTTCGGGTGTGGTTCTCGTATGGCGGATCGCTCTTTTTGCAATAGGCTGGAATATACTCGCTGAACTGAACTGGACCGTACTTTCCGGCCTGATTCGCCCTCCGCCGCATGGCCGGATCCGCTATCCGACCATGCGGTATCCGTCATGGGTGATCACCCGGAAACTGTCGGTGACGGATTCCGCGATGGCCTCCCACTCCCGGGGAAGGGTCTCGTCGAAAAAGCGGAAAACCGCCTCGGTGAACTGCCGGAAATCCGCGTGGAACCGGTTATGCGTCACGTGGCGGTGCATGACCCCCCACAGGCGCTCGATCGGGTTCAGGTGGGGCGCGTAGGGGGGGAGGAAGTGCAGCCGGACGCGGCATTCCGGCCGCTCCAGGAAGGGCCTGGGCGCCTTCGCGTGATGCTGGCGGGCGTTGTTGAGGAAGACGTGGATCGCCGCGCTGCCGGGACGGGCGCGCTCCAGCCGCCTGAGCAGCCGCAGGGTCGTGGTGGCGCCGGTCCGCTCGCCCCCGCCCGTCGTCAGTTTCATCGTCTCCGGGCTCAGCCGCCGCCGTCCCGTCGTCGACCTGACCGCGGGCCTGTCCGAACGGTGAAACCAGCCGTGCGCCGGACGGCTCTGCCATTCGGGGTGCACCGCGTCGGGGAGGACGATGGCCTCGTCGGGCGGCGCGTCCCGCACCGTCCGCCCGTATTTCCGCATGAAGGCCTCCCGCCCCGCCCTGTCGGCCTCGTATGCTCAGCGAACCGGCACTGACCGGGGGAGGTGGCTGTGCGGAAGTCGGGGGCGGATTCCTGTGGAAAACCGTCCCCTGCTCCCGCCGCCCTCCCGGTCGATGCCGGGTCCGGGACCGCCGCCGCCAGGCCTGGCGGCGGCGGAGCGGGGCCTGGCCCCGCAGGACGGGTCGGACCGGAACGTCCCTGGATCGCATTCGCGGATCCGTGCGCCAGCGCGGTCGGTCCGTCCTTCCGTCAGGCTCCCGCGTCCCGATGGATGCCGGGTCCGGGAACCGGACCGTCACGGGCACGGGAGACCATGACCGCCGCAGGCGCGGGAATGGACGTGCGCGGGCACACGCCGGACATTCACCCGACGGGCGGGACGGCAGCGCCACCAGCGACACCGACGGCCTGCGCAGGGTCGCCCGCCTCCCGGGGACGGCGGCGCGGAGCGGGCCGTCATGGAGGCCACGGGGCGGATGCACCGGGGCGTCGCGCGGTCGCCGCGCGACCGGGGCCTCAAAGTCGTCGTGGCCAGCCCGCGCCAGTGCCGGGACCTCCCACGGCCCGGCGGCGCGCCGGGGAGGACCGGCAGGGCCGGCGCGGGGGTGCCCGCGGCCCCCGGCGCCGCGTTCCCGGACATGGCGGCAACGGCGCCGGCGGACGTGACCGCCGGCAGGCTCCGCGACATGCCGGGGCTTCGGGAGGCCCCCGTCGACCGGCGCACCGGGCCGAGGCGGTTCCCGCCGGGGTCGGAGAGCCCGATCCGGAAGGGCCGGTCACGGGGGTGCTGGAGGAACCGGCCGCCGCCGTCAGCGGGTATGGCCGGCGGACCGGGGAACCCGGCAGGGGCCCGGAGGGCCTGGCGGAGAGCCACCGCATCCCGGCCCCGGTGCCGGGCATCGGCCCGGTCACGGCGGCGTCCCCGGTCGCCTGGACGGGCGGGCCGGGCGCCATCGGCAGCCGCCAGGCCGCGGCGCCGGGCGGCGTGGCGCCGATCGCCCGCGACAGCGGGACGCTCAGGGGCGGGCGCCACATCGGCGGCGGGCGGAGGCGGCCCGGGGACGTGCCTCGCATGGCGGCGATGGCGGCCTGCATGTCCGGCCCGGAGATGAAGGCGCTGTACGGCCGGCTCCGGGAAAGGGCAAGGCACCCAGGGTCGCCGTGGTGGCCGTCATGCGCAGGCTGGTCGTGACCGCGAACGTCCTCCTGCGCGACCGGCGCATGTGGGAGGACAGGTCGGTGCCCGCCGTCGGCTGACGCCCGGCGCCGGGTGGACCGCTTCCGTCTGCCCGCGCGGCGCCCGCCGGTGGAAAGCGGTGCGCGGAACCCGGATCCGGTGGCCCGCAGACAGAAGGAAAAGCCCGGATCCGGGCCTGGACCGAAACATGGATGCTCGCGGAAGCTGTTTCGGCCTGACGTAACCGAATCCCAGCCGGTGCATCGGCCTTATGGCGCCGCCGCGGGTGTATTCGACGCCGAACCTCCGCAGGATGGTGGCACGGACCTCGTTCGTGTCGCGCGGTGGGGTCTCCCGGAGCGTGGCCCTGAGAGACGCCTCCTGGGCCCGGGTCAGCTTGCCCTCCCGCTCCGGATACGCCGCCGGATCCATCAATGCCAGGCCCGTCCCGCCGAACCCGGGCGGCCAGCCGCGCACCGTGTCGGGACCGGGATGGAGGATCCGGCAGACCAGGCCGACGCCGTTTCCGTCGCCAGGCACCACGGGGGCGTTCGCGCGCCGCACCTTCAGTGCCCCGGCCCTGCGCCCCGCGCATGACCGCCAGCAGCGCTCCGCGCTGCTCCGGCGTCAGGATGTTTCCGGACATGTCACCGCCTGTATTCTGTTCCGGCCGCTTTTTTCCGGGACAGATGGACCGTTCAGCGGAATCATGTCAACCCTTAAGGGCGAATTTATGATTCCGAGTATAAAACGACATTTTCCGTGCCGGATCCCGCGATCGCCCGTGATCCGGCCGAATCCGCGAAAATCCGAGACGCGGACGGCGGTTTTTCCACGGACGCGGGGTTGCCGCCGTCCCTAGCCGTGGATCCGGGGTGTGGTAGAGTGCTCCTGAAACACGCTTGCAAACGCCCCTGGACGGGGGGGCGGAAAGGAGCGCTCCGATGAAGAATCTACAGCCAGGGAACCCGGTTGCCAACATCCGCGGCGGCGGCGGGGAATCCGTCGCGGCGGCGGCGGAGCGCCTGGCGAAGGCGGGTGCCGCCCTCGCCGGGCGGGCCGCCGGGGTCGGCCTGGCGGCGGACACCGCGGCCCTGTACCGGGACGGTCCGCTGCGGGCCGGGGCCGCGTTCCGCGACATGGTCCTCCGCCTTGCCCGCTCGGTCCTGAAGGACGCATCCGGGACGCCTGGCGGCCGCGGCGACACGGCCGGGGCCGCCAGGCGGCGGGCCTGTCGATGTACCTGACGGGCGACCTGACGGCCCGCGGGAGCGGGGACGCGTGGCGGCGGCTGTGCGGGAGCGGCCCCCCGGCGGCCTCCCCGGGCCGGCTTTCCGGGGAGGCTGGAAGCCGCATGGAGGAGCGTTCCGGCGAGATCCTGCCGGACCTCCGGGAACGGGAGGACATGCCCGAGGGGGGGGGGGCCGTGTCGCCGCCGGTCCCGCTGGACGGGGTCATGATGCGCTTATGTTGCGGTCAGGGATATGTTGCGGAGCGGTCGCATCGGCCTGCCACGCACGGGAACCCTCCATCCGGCCGCACCATAGTCTTTTGCGGTCAGGGCGGGTCAAGGAAGGCCATCAGCCCCCTGTCCTCCTTCCAGGGACGGTCGGGCCCTTCTTCCGCCGCGCCGCACAGCGCCATCGCCCTGGCCTTCGTCCCGGGATCGATCCCGGCGTGGACGTCTGTGGTGCCGGGGCTCTGATGACCCGGCCAGGAGCGGATCGTGTCCAGGTCGATCCCGGACCTGGGCATGAGGCAGGCGCCCGTGTGGCGAACCATGTGCGGCGTCACTTTCCTCCCTTCCAGCTCCGGCACGCGGGCGGCACAGCGTGCCACGAGCCGGTAGACCCCGAACCGGGTGTACGGTCTCCGCTGCCGGCCGAGGAAGACGGCATCGCCGTCGGCCCGGCCCTGCAGGAGCCCGGAAAGAGCGCGCCCGGTCCGTGGCCAGAGCGGGCACCGCCGGCGCTTTCCGCCCTTGCCGTGGATCATCGCGGGCGCATGGCGACCGTCGCGCCGCCCGATCCGGAGGTTCCCCTTCACGGGGCCGGTCGCCTCGGAGACGCGCGCGGCGGAGCTGAAGGGGAACAGCAGCGGGGCGTGTTCCGTTCGGCCGCGTCGGGCGCCGCGGTTCGGGACCTTGATGGGCGCCTCCATCTCCGCCCTGCCCAGCCAGCCGACCGGCTGCGGCGTCGCCTTCCTCAGGGCGGTCGAGCGGATGCCGGCGCTCCATTCCAGGCGGGCGGGGTCGCGGCTGGCGACGAAGCGGGCGAAGGCCCGGGCCGCGGCCAGCCGCTGGTTGCGGGTCCGCACGGAGCGGCCACGGCCTTCCTCCAGGTGGGCAGGGAACCCGGGCACGCGCCGGGGCGTGGGATCGTCCGGCGCGGTCCGCCCGGCCGGCCTGCGGGTCCCTGCCCTGGGGAACGGGACCGGCGGCCTGAAGGTGTCGCGGCAGCTGGGCCGGGTGCTGCGCGCGGGATTGCGCTCGGTGACGACGTGCCCGGCCAGGAACCGGCGCAGCCAGGGGCCGGGCGCGCGTGGATCACTCATGGCCGCCTCCGTTGACATGGCGGTCGAAGCGGACCGGGGCCTCCCGCAGCGGTCCGGGCGTCATCGTGAGGTGGACCCGGGTCCCGTCGGGATGGGCGTGGCCGGGCCAGGTGGAGAGTGCCGGCAGCGGGCGCTGCACGCCGGCTCCTTGCCGGTACCGGGATTCCAGCCGGTGTGCCGCAGCCGCGTGCCGCGGTGGGTGAGGGCACGGCGCGCGTCGTCCGTCTTTCCCGTCATGCCGGAGCCCGGCCGCACCGGGCAGCCTCTTGAACGCGCCATGGACGGCGCTTCCGGCCAGGGGGGTGCCGTCGGGGTTCGCGGGCACGGCCGAGGCCCCGCGCTGCGGCAACGGGCGCTCGATGCGCCTGGCGACATGGGTCCGCAGGGCATCGACGGGCTGCGGGCCGACCGGTACGGGCCGGGACCTGTAGAACCTCGTGCCGCGTATGGCCAGGACCGCCCCGGCCAGGCCGGCGCCGTCGGGCGTCAGGCGCTGCGCCCCGCCGAGCCGAAGGCCTGCGCCGTAGAGAAGCGGGAGCGGCGCCCGCAGGGTGTCCGCCCCGAGCTGGACCGGGCGCCGGCAGCTGGCGCCGACCGCGCCGAACAGCCGCCGCAGCCCTTCGCGGGAGAAGACGTGCGGCGGTGCGGAGCGCGGCTTCCCCGGTCCGTCCTCCGGTGCCGGAAGCGGAGACCGGGCGACGGGGCCCCGGGCTGACCGCGTGGCGGTGGAACCCGTTCAGCGCGCCGTGCCTGCTGGCCCGGTGCCGGGTGGGACGGCCGCCGCCGGCAGGGAAGGCGGGGACGTCCGCGGCGGTGACGGAACCGCAGCCGGCGCTTTCGCCGGCATGCCTTCCGAAGCGATGCGGCACGTGTGCGCCGGCGTCGAGCCTCGCGCCGTGCCGTGGCGCAACGCATGGGATCCGCGACGCTTGCCCGTGACGCCGACCCGGTCGGGACGTCTCCTGACGACGTGCCCGACCGCGCCCGGGGTGATCGGCCGGATCGGGGTCTTCAGGGTCAGGAACGGCGCTCCCTCAGCCCAAGTTGGCACTTTTCCGCTGTCTTCAGCTCTTACCGCTTTGATTGAAAGCGATATTTTTCTGGACAGATTCCCACATGGCCCCACATTTTGTGAGGCTCCGTCAGTTCGTCAGGCGGGTCCTGGTGCGGTGGATGGCGGGGTTCACGCCCGCCGCCGAGGAGATTGCGGCAACCTCGGCGGCCGGGCGCGTGTCCTGGCGGTTGACGATGAGCGCGCCATCGGTCTGGCGCAGGCGTGTGGTGATCCGCACCCAGGTCCGCATGCTCTCCCGGATCGATGTCCAGCACTTGTGGATGCCGCGCGCGGCCAGCCGGGTACGGATCAGATGCACGGCATGGTAGGCCAGCACCGCAATCAGGAGGTGAGCCGCGATGCGCCGGTCGAGCCGGTGCCAGATCGGGCGGAGGCCGGGCCCGGATTTGAGGCTCCTGAAGGTCGTCTCGATGTCGGTGATCCGCCAATAGGTCCGCAGGACCGTTTCGATATCCCAGTCGACGTGGCTTGTGCGCAGCACATAGGCGCCCGCGCCCCCGTCGGCCGCGTCGTATTGCGGCCTGCGCCTGAAGCGCACGGCGGTCGCGTTGGGGCCGGTTCTCGCCTTCTCGACCGTGACCTCGTAGTGCCTGGCGACGGCGGAGAAGCGCTGCTTGAGGCGGCCGACGCTCTCCAGCACCCTGTCGTAGCGCTTGATCCGGCCCTTCACCGGGAGTCCGCCGTTGAGCTTTTCCAGCGCGGCCTCGAAGCGGTTCCTCCTGAGGCCTAGCATCGCGGTCTCGGTCTTCCTCCTGCCCTCGCTGACGACATAGAGACGCGCCTCGCCGTCCTCGCCCGCGAGCCGCCAGGCGCGCACCTCCCGGTCCGTGCCGGTGATCAGCAGCGCCTCGGGCCCGCCCTCGGGCGGCGCGGGCCTCGCGCCGCGGCTGACCGCGATCCAGTCATGGCCCCGCCCTGCCAGCCACGCGATGTTCTCCTCGGTGGCGATGCCCGCGTCCATGACCACCGTGGGCTTCGGCGCCGTGCCGCCGCACACCGCCTCGAGCCTGGCCAGCGCGTCCTCCAGCGTGCCCGGCTCGCTCGCGTTGCCCGGCAGGATCTCGCAGGAGCGCGGGAAGCCCGCGCCGTCGAGCGCCAGCGCCAGCGTGACCAGCGGACAGTCATCGCGCTTCTGCTTGGAGCGCCCGAAGCGGGGAAGCTCGCCGTGGGTCCGGCCGTGGTAGTGGACGTTGGTGAGGTCGTAGAAGGCAATGGTGTCGGGGATGTCGAGCAGCGTGCGCTCGCGGTTGAACAGCTCCCGCTGGATGGCGGCCCGGTGGCGCCAGAGGAGGTCGCCGATGCGGTAGAGTGTCCTGCGCCGCAGCGCCCTGCGGTCACCTTCCAGCTGAAGAAGCTCGGCGGTCGCGCTGTCGCGGCGCAGCCAGCGGCTGGTCTCCCGCTCGCTGGCGGGATGGACCATTCTGGCGACGACCAGCGCGGTCGCGACGCGCCCTTCGCGGCCCTTGATGCCCAGGCCGTGGAGGATTTCGGCGAAGCCGAGATCGTCGAGGGCGCTGAGGCACAGGCGCTCGCAGCCGACCGTTCGCGGGTTCTCGTGCTCCAGGGTATCGAGATCGACGGTGGCGATTGCGGGCCTGCGCGCCTCTTCCCGCATCGCCTCGGGGCGGAACCCCCTGGTCCTGAGCCTGGCGACGATGTCCTCGGCCGCGGCCCGCACGTCCGGCGCGGCTTCGAGCAGGGGCGGGCGGCCGAGGAGCAGCGCCTCGGCGAGACCGGTGACCGCCTTCCACCGCTCCTTCGGCACCGGATAGTCGGTGCCGAGGTTGAGGAGCGTCCTGTGGCGCACCCTGTCGCCGACGCGCTGCGAGAGCACAAGCCGATGGCTGCGGACCGGCTGCCCGTCCCTGTCGGTGTGGGTCTTGGTGGCCTTGATGTACATGGCGCCGCCGTCATTGCGTGTCCCGTTGGGCATACACGGACGGGCCGGCGGCCGGCAAGCGGAATTCCGTCCGGTTGCAAAAGTCCTGGCCCCACAATTCAGTTCCGGAGCCATCCGCCACACATGTGGGGCCATAAATCGCCGAAAAATCTAAATATAGTGTCTCAGTGCGATGAAATCGGCTCGAACAGGCTCGGCTGGTCGGAAAAAGTGCCAACTTGGGTCAGGGCGTCGGGGACGGCCGTCGCGGACGTAGCGCTGGATCGCCTGCCCGACGCCGCGCGAAAGCGGGTGGAGATGCGTCCGCCCCGGCTTCGGACGGCGCACCTGCAGGATCTCCTCCGTCCGGTCGGGATCGTCGAGCCGCAGGCCGGCGACCTCCCCGGAACGCAGGCCGCAGGCGACCGGCACTATCAGGATCGCGCGGTCGCGAACGTCGGAAGGGCGGTCGCCCCCGGAGGTCGCGGGCAGGCGCAGGACCCCGTCCCGGTCCAGATGCCATGAGACGCGCCGGGGTTTGCCTCTGGGGGCGATTCGGTGCAGGGGAATGTGACGGTTCCAGCATATGGTGGCAAGGGGGCCGAAAGGCGGCACCCCTTGCTGACCGGAAGGAGAATGCGATGACCTGTCCGACCACACCCTCCGGGGGTAACGTCAGCACGGTTCACGCGGCGCTGCAGGTGAGCGGCACGGGCTGGATCCTCGCGGTCGGCGATCCGGCGGACGCGTCGCGGACAGGCCTGCACAGGCTGGCGCCGCATGACGTGGACGGGCTGCCCGCGAAGCTTTGGCGGGCGCGGGAGCGGGCCGCCGCCGTCTCCGGCGGGGATGTCCGGGTGATGCCGGTCCACGGGGCGGGGTACGGGGGCTTCCGGCTGGCGCGCCGCCTGGAGGGCGAGGATCCCGGGGTGGTGGTCCGCCACCCGGCGAGCCCCGGGGTGGTCCGGCGCAGCAGGAAGGGGAGGACCGACCGAACCGGCGCGCGCGGGATGGTGCGGGCGCTCAGGGCCTGGGACGGCGGCGACCGGGACGCGATGTCCCCGGTGCGGATCCCGACCGTCGCGGAGGAGGAGGGGAGACGCCTGCCGCCCAGGCGCGGGCGCCTGGTGCGGGAGCGGCTGCGGCTGGCGGGCGCGGTCGCCGGTCTCCTGCGGCTGCGCGGGATACCGCCCGGGGATCCGGCGCGCGGGGGATACCGGGCGCGGCCCGGGGGGATGCGGACCGCCTGCGGCACGGGGCTGCCGCCGGGGCTCCTGGCGGAGATCCATGGCGCCCTGGACCGCCTGGAACCGGGCGTCGCCGGGCTGAAGGCGGTGGAGGCGGACAGGGCGGCGGCGCTCAGGCCGGACCGGGAGGCGGCGGCGCGGGAGGCGCGTGACGGCCCCGTGGACGGCGGTGCGGAGGCGGGGACGCCGCCTGGAGCCGTGCCGGCGGCGGTCCCGGCGCACGCCCGCCACGCGGCGGTGCCGGGCCGGCTCAGGGGCATCGGCCCGAACGGTGCGCTGCTGCTGGGGGCCGGGCTGTCCTGCCGCGACCTGCGCAACCGGCGCGGGCCGGCCAGTCCCGCCGGGCCGGGGCCGGTACCGTGGCCGGGCTGGTGCCCGAGGGCGCCGTCCTGTCGAAGGCGCCGGCGTAGGGGGAGGCGAACACCGGACACCGGACACCCGGGCGGCCCGACGGGGCCCTCGGGGAACCCGGGCAGGGCGTGTGACCGGCGCGGGGCATGGTTCGCCGCATCCCGCGGCACCGTCCATCCAGATGGGTCCCGCCCCCCCGGAACGTCGCACCGCCCGAACGGGGCACCCTGGTCACGGGGCCGGCACAGGCCGGCCAACCGAACCGGACAGGAGCCTGGACGCGCCGTCGGGTGTTAGGCGCTCCCTGGAAAGCGATGTTCCGTCTGGAGAATCCCCGAGCGGCGCCGAGCCGCCCCAGAGAGGAGACGGACCGGTGTGACACGTCATGAAGAAAGCGCTTGACGGGAAGGGGGCTCATAAGAGCTCCACCGCGCCGGCCACGGGGATCCGGCCCGCCGCGCCGCGGCCCCGGCCGACGTCACCGCCCGCCGCGCCGCCGCCGTCGCGGAAGGGCACGGACGTCCCGTCCACCTCCGCGATTCCCTTCAGGAGGCTCCGGCCCGGATCCACCATCGCCCGCCGCGGCTTCCGGAGAGGCGGCCAGGCGCTTCTGTAGCCGCCGATCCCCGGCCGCGCCTGAAGCCGGGCGCCGGGATGCCGTTGGAGCGCGTCGCCACGATGTGGACGGCCGGGAACCACGTCCTGAGCGGCAGGTGGCTACGGCGCGTCACCGTGCCCGCCGTCACCGGGGCCTGCCGTCCGCACCCCGCGCACCCGTGGAGGCGGCGCCCGCCCTTCAGTTCCCAGCCCTTCGTGCCACCGCAGGCGGGACACGGGAATCCGTCGCCCCGGCGCAGCTCCGCGAGGTGGCGGGCGCAGGCGCCGTCGTCCGGGAAGCGTTCCCCGGACCCCTGGCGGGACATGGGGCGGTCGTGTCTGCATCGGCAGGGCATGGACAGGAACACAAGGAGAACACGGCGGCACGTCAAACCCTCCCGGGCACAAAATATGGACATGCCTTGCTTAAAGGGATAAGCCTTTACTCAAAAACCCTGAATGGTGCGCTTTTTGGGTGCTGAATAGATACAAAAGATGTAGTGCTTCACGAAATCGTGTATATAATTCCCTCCACGAACACTGCCGGGCAAGGCTTCAGGCACATGGGTAAACCCCCGGTGATCACCCATGACCGTCGCCCGCGGCGGCGCCTGGCCCGGGTTAGGTGATCAAAGCGATGAAACAAGGAGCGATATAATGCCGGATTCAATCAGATCCATGAACCTGTCCCTTGCAGTGGTCGCTGCCCTGCTTGCCGGCATGGCGCTCAACCCCCGTACCGGCTCCGCCGAGACCAGGACAGCGGTATTCGCCGGTGGATGTTTCTGGTGCGTTGAGGCGGACTTCGAGAAAGTCCCCGGGGTAATTGAAGCGGTTTCAGGCTACACTGGCGGAACTGTGGAGAATCCGACATACAAGCAGGTCACTAGGGGCGGAACCGGTCATCTGGAAGCGGTACGTATCGACTACGACCCAGACAGGGTAAGCTATGAACGGCTCCTTCACCTGTTCTTCCGATCCGTGGATCCCACAGACGACGGCGGGCAGTTCTGCGACCGCGGTCACAGCTACACGACGGCGGTCTTCGTCGCTGACGAAACCGAGAAAATCACTGCCGAAGACGCGAGAACGAAGGCCGAAGACGATCTTGGAATGAATATTGTCACTCCGATTCTTGAAGCCGGGCCTTTCTACTTGGCGGAGGAATACCATCAGGACTACTATCGGCAGAAAGACCTGATCCTGTCACGGTTCGGGCCGATCTCCAAAGAAAAAGCCTATAAACGCTACCGTCAGGCCTGCGGGCGCGACCGACGCGTCAAGAAGCTCTGGGGCGACGAAGCACCTTTTGCATCGAGCTGAAACGGGGCTGGCAAGGATCACTCGGGGGGCTTCCTTGACCGCTTCCAATCCTGCGCTGTCGCCAATGATGGCCCAGTATATGGACCTCAAGGCCAAGCACCCCGATGCCCTCCTGTTTTTCAGGATGGGTGATTTCTACGAAATGTTCTTCGACGATGCCTCCGCCGCGGCAGAGGCCCTGGATATAGCTCTCACAAAACGTGGAAAGCACCTGGGCAAGGACATCCCGATGTGCGGTGTGCCGGTTCACGCGGCCGAAGGCTACCTGCAGACATTGATCCGCAAGGGATTCCGGGTTGCCGTATGCGAGCAGGTCGATGATCGAACGGACATAAAGCAGCGGCGCCCGTCGAAGTCGGTTCTCAGACGCGAAGTGGTGCGGCTTCTGACGCCCGGAACAATTACTGAAGACGGTCTGCTGGAGGCGCGGCGGCACAATTTCCTGGCGTCCTATTGTGAGGTGCGCGGTGAGGGTGCGCTGGTATGGACTGACATTTCGACGGGATCGTTCCGCGTCATGAGCTGCTCCAGAACGCGTCTTTCGCCACAGCTGGCGCGGATCGCTCCCAAGGAGGTTCTGGTACCGGAAACGGCTGGAGCCGATTTGCTGGAAATCATCTCCCACATCGGCGCTTCCGCGACGCCTTTGCCCCGGGCCAGCTTCGACAGTACCTCAGCGGAACGGCGGCTAACCTCTCTGTTCAAGATAAAGTCGCTTAGCGCGTTCGGCAGTTTCTCGAGGCCAGAAACCGGTGCCATGGGCGCGATCATTGACTATCTTGAACTCACGCAGCAGGGCCAGCTTCCACTGCTTCGCCCGCCCATAAAGGAACGGCTGTCGTCGATCATGCTTATAGATGTGGCGACAAGGCGGAACCTGGAGCTGACCCAGGCGCTGGATGGTGGAAAGGAGGGGTCACTCCTGTCCGCGGTGGACCGCACGGTGACCGCTGGCGGCGGGCGGTTGCTTGAGCGTCGCCTGTCCTGCCCTTCCCTTGACCTTGAGTTGATCGGCAGAAGGCTGGACGCGATAGAATACTTCATTTCCGAACAGGCGCTGTCAGGTGATCTCCGTCGCCATTTACGCCAGATACCGGATCTTGACCGGGCGCTTTCGCGTCTGTCGCTGGACCGTGGCGGTCCTCGGGATCTGACGGCGATCCGGAGAACCCTCGGACATGCGGCGGCGATCGCGGGGGAACTCAAGGAACGCACCCTGCCTGACCTGATTTCGGAAGCGGCGGCGGAACTGACAGGTCAGACCACGCTACATGGAATTCTCGAAACCGCCCTTGAGGCCGAGCCACCGCTCCTTGTGCGCGACGGCGGCTTTATTGCGCACGGCTACAGCGCGGAACTGGACGAAGTCCGAAAGCTTCGCGATGAGGGTCGCGGCGTGATCGCCGAAATGCAGAAGGAATACGCGGCCGAGACCGGGATTGTCTCATTGAGGATCAAGCATAACAACGTATTGGGATATTTCATTGAGGTCAAGTCCAGGCGTGCGGACGCCCTGATGGCGCCACCACTCGACAAAACGTTTATCCACCGACAGACCATATCCAGTGCGGTGCGGTTCACGACGGCCCAGCTGGGTGAAATGGAGACCAGGATTCTGAATGCGGGAAATCATGCCCAGGAAATCGAGTCTCGCCTTTTCACCGACCTAAGGGACAGGGTTCTCGACTGCGCGGCGGAACTTGGATCGCTGGCGTTCGCACTTTACGAGATCGATCTTGCGGCTGCATTGGCGGAGCTTGCGGTTGAGGGGAACTGGTGTCGACCCGAAATCGATGAAAGTCGACGCTTCCAGGTAAAGGCCGGTCGCCATCCTGTCGTCGAGCGGGCCCTGCAAAGGCAGGACGGTACCATTTTTGTCGCCAACGACTGCGAGCTGAGACACGAGGCCGAAAGCCCAAACATCTGGCTGATAACCGGTCCAAACATGGCGGGAAAGTCCACGTTCCTGCGACAGAACGCGCTGATCTCGATACTCGCGCAGATGGGTGGTTACGTTCCGGCCGAGTCAGCGGAGATAGGGCTGGTCAGCCAACTTTTCAGTCGGGTGGGTGCGTCGGACAATCTGGCGCAGGGCCGGTCGACGTTCATGGTGGAAATGGTGGAAACGGCCGCGATACTGAATCAGGCCGATGAACGGGCGCTCGTCATTCTCGACGAGATCGGACGCGGAACGTCGACCTATGACGGGCTCTCGATAGCCTGGGCCACTCTGGAGCATCTTCATGACATCAATGGCTGCAGGGCGCTTTTCGCGACGCATTACCATGAGATGACGCAACTGGCCAAAAATCTCGACGGCGTCACGAACGCGACGGTCTCGGTAAAGGAATGGGAGGGCGAAGTGATTTTCCTCCATGAGGTCCGTATGGGTGCCGCCGACCGTTCCTACGGCGTTCAGGTCGCGCGACTTGCCGGGCTGCCACAGTCGGTGATCGATCGCGCACGCGAGATCCTGGCCCATCTGGAATCCGTCAACCGGACGGGAAAGGCCGGCAGTTGCGCCCTGCTTGACGACCTGCCACTGTTCACGGCGACGCCTTCGACAACAATTCGGCATATTCCAGGTCCATCGCGGTTGGACATGCGAATATCTGAAGTATTGCCCGATGAGCTAAGCCCACTTGAAGCGCTGAATCTACTATATGAACTGAAGAAATTGGCGGAACCGGAGTGCAGCCGAAATTAATCCGGATCAGATCCCTCCAGCCGACGGAATCCCGGTTGCCCGGTCAGTCCGCCATGCCCGAAGCGACCGCCCCGGAGTGAATAACTACCGGCTGGCGCCGGTAGCGTCGGGGAGGTGCCTATCAAAATACTGAAGTACAGGCCCGTCCGCGATGGCGTCGGTGGTCGCCGGGAAGTGGCCCCGGAACCGGAACCGGCGTCCCCGGAACCTCTTCCGGATTTCGGGGGACCCGCGCCGGATCCTGTGGGACGGACGGGCTTCCATCCTGCGGACGGGACCGGAGATGGCGGTCTTTGGGGGGATGGATACGAACGGATTATGGAGCAACCGGGACCGTCCGGCCCACTTCCGTTCCGGAAGTCCCCACGTTGTCGGAAAATCCGCGAATAAGGGTTGTGAACCGCTTTGGTCATGGCCGCCGTAAAAGATCCCGGCGCGAACGGGCTTCGACCCCACGCCCTAAACCACCGACACCGTAATGCTGCCAAGCCCCTCAGCCTCCGCGATCATGATGTCACCCCGCTTGACAGGCCCGACACCGGCAGGCGTCCCGGTGAGGATTACGTCGCCCGCCGCCAATTCGAAATACTCGGAAAGGTAAGAGATGATCTCAGGCACTTTCCAGATCATCTGGTTCATGTCACCTTCCTGCCGGACCTCTTCATTCACTGTCAACGCAACCCGACCTTCATTGAGGTGTCCAACCGCAGACACGGGATGAATCGGACCTGTCGGCGCCGAATGCTCGAACGCTTTACCGATCTCCCAGGGTCGACCCATCCTCTTCTGAACGCCCTGCAGGTCACGTCGGGTCATGTCCAGGGACAGTGCATAGCCGAACACATGAGCCAGCGCATCGGCGACCGCGATGTCAGTGCCGCCGGATTTCAGCATCACCGCAACCTCTACCTCGTGATGAACGTCCTCGCTCCGCGGAGGATATGGGAACGTCCCGCAGGATGTGAGGTTGTTGGGGTTCTTCTGAAAAAAGAACGGCGTTTCGCGGTCAGGGTCGTATCCCATCTCTATCGCATGGGCGGCGTAGTTGCGGCCTATGCAATAGACCCGGCGGATCGGAAAGAAGGCATCATCCGTCGCTATGGGCAAGGCCACGACAGGCGGAATTTCGATTGCATACTGCGGCATTGTAATTCGGCACCCTCTCTGGCGTCGTCATGTTAGATACGACTTAACGCGGCAACCGCAACAGATCAATCTCAACCAATCCTGATTTCTCAAGAATGGGAAATTCACCCAGTCGCGAAAATTCATTGCAAAGAACAGAAAAATCAGGCAGAGTCGAACCAATGGACCAATATCTGGCGATTGATCAACCAATTTGGTAAATCCATGCTGACGAAACCGGACTTCCGCTATCGAGACGACGCTGTCGCCGCGCTCTGGAAATTCATCGCAACGGGCAGCTTCCGTCCCGGAGACAGGCTTCCACCCGAGCGGGAACTGACGGTGATTCTGGGAATGGGCCGAAGCATGCTTCGCGGTGCGCTGGACGCGCTGGAACGCGAAGGAGTGATCTGGCGTCATGTCGGAAAGGGTACGTTCGTCGCGGCCCGCGGCGACAGCGCGGACACCGGCAGCCTCGCGGAACTGACCAGACAGGTCACACCGGTACAACTGATGCGCGCGCGCCTTTCGCTTGAGCCGGCGATCTCCCGCGAAGCGGCGCTCAACGCCTCGAACGCGGCAGTGGTCCGTCTGAAGCTTTCGTGCGGCCGCTGCCCCGAAGCGGCGGACTGGGAAGCCTATGAGGCCCGTGATGACGCGTTTCACCGTACAATCGCCGAAGCTACGGACAACGTTCTGCTTCTGTCCCTGTTCAACCAGCTTAACCAGGTCCGGCGGGCGGTGGCGTGGGACACTGTGATCCGCCAGTCGCCACAACCCGCACATGAACATCCCAGCTTCGAAGAGCATAGCGCTGTCGTCGCAGCGATCGAGGCGCGGGATCCGCTCGCCGCCCACGCGGCGATGCGCGTGCATCTTGGTTCCGTCTCGAGACGCCTTTTCGGGGAGGACTGATTCGGGGAGGACTGAC
This sequence comes from Paracoccaceae bacterium, assembly GCA_965221405.1. Taxonomy (GTDB): domain Bacteria; phylum Pseudomonadota; class Alphaproteobacteria; order Rhodobacterales; family Rhodobacteraceae; genus JAPOUP01. Next base: position 1,807,919 of record CBDCSE010000002.1, read on the forward strand.
GGCGAAACACATATGCCGCGATGAACCTATGCCTGGATCACTGACATCAGGCACACCTGTCGATCAATCCAAGGGAGGAAGCATAATGATACACATCCTGAAAAGAGCCATGACCGCAGCTGTGGCACTGCCATTCACGCTCGGGCTGTCGATGGCGAATGCCGACACAATCCGCATTGCGCTAGCGGAAACTCCATCGGACGAACTGGCCGCGTTCTTCGTGGCGCTGGACCGGGCCAAGGCGAACGGCCTCGATTACGAATGGACCGCGTTTTCCGACGAGGAGCTCGCCATACAGGCGGTGCTCAGCGGACAGATGCATATCGGTTTTGGCACCCCATATGCCGCCATGCAGCGCTCTAAAGCCCCCCTGCGGATCCTGTTTCAGCTCTCGAAGCTGAAGTTCTTCCCGGTCACGACAAAGACTTACAGCAAGCTTGAGGATCTTGATGGAGAACCGATCCTGCTCCACTCGCGCGGCGGAGGCACGGACTCGATCGCCAACGTTATTGAGAACCGATTGGGCATCACGTTCGGTGAACGGTCCTACGTGCCGGGTTCGGCAAACCGGGTGGCCGCGCTCCTTGGAGGGCGTGCCGACGCAACCATCATCGACCTGTCGAACAAGAACAAGCTGATACGCAGCGAGGCGGGAGCCAATTTCAACGTGCTCGAGATGTTCGATGTCGAGGCCAGCGACGAAGCCCTGTTCGGCAATCTGGACTGGATCCAGAGAAATGAGGGCGACGTGCAGATCTTTGTCGATGCGCTGATCAGCGTCTACCGCGACATGCACGAGGATCCGACCATCGTCCGCCGCGAGACCGACCCGGATGGACCGATCGGCCAACTGCCACCCGAAATCCTCGCCGAGCTTGACGGTTTTTACACGGATGCGGTCGAGGCGGGTCTCTATGACCCCGACGGCGGCGGTCGCACAGCCGCAATGGCGGATATGGAATGGTACTCGACCGCCGGCCAGCTTGAAGGTGATCCGGGCACCCTGGACATCGAGGACTTCTGGTACCTGAAACCGCTCGACGCGGCGATGCGGTAGGCAAGTTGAGGTCGTCGCGCCTCACGGACGGCGCGGCGGGCTCCAAACTCCATATCGAAGGCCAGCACCACGATGAAACGCTCGCTGACGCTCAAGATTCTTTCGGCGACGATCCTCTTCGGCGCCTGGGAAGTCGCGGGACACATTCCTGTCAGCTTCGCCTTCCCGACCTTCCATGAGTCCATTGGCGCACTTGTGCGTATGATCGGTGACGGCACGATGCTGAAAGCCTATGCCGAGACCCTGAAGCCCCTCGCGGCGGGCATAGCCATTTCGGCGTTTCTGGGTATTGCCATAGGTCTCTGGGTAGGGCTGAGCCGGTTCTTTGACTGGCTGTTCTCGCCAATCTTCATCGTCATGCAGGCCGCACCGCTTGCGGCGCTGATTCCACTGCTGGTCCTCGCCTATGGCATCGGCCTGACTTCCAAAATCCTGGTCGTATGCATCATGGCAATGCCCGTCATCGTTCTCAACACTGCGGGAGCCGTTCGCAACACGCCGGATTCGATCAGGGAAATGGGGCGCGCCTATCTCGCCACGGATCTTGACATCATCCTGAAGATCATCATTCCGGCAGCATCGCCGGTGATATTCGCCGGATTGCGCCTCGGCATTTCAGCCGGCTTCATCGGCGCGATCCTGGCTGAACTCAAGATCACGCCCACAGGAGTCGGCGACATCATCACCTACAGCCGTTCGATCGCCGACTATCCAAGCATGTATGCGGCCATCTTTTCAATTATCCTTCTAGCAGTCCTGTTCCTGAACCTCCTGGAAAGGATCGAAGCCGTGTTATTCAAGGGAAACCAACGTGGCTATGTCTCGGACTAACGCTACCGGAGCAGGATCCGACACCGACAAAGACACCGCGTTCGAGATCGCGGTCTCGACGCGAAAAATCTCCAAGAATTTCGGTGACGTTGAAGCACTGAACGACCTCTCGCTCGAGTTTCCACGTGGTCAACTTACATCACTCCTAGGCCCATCGGGCTGCGGCAAGACCACACTCCTGAAAATCATCGCGGGTCTGCTGGAACCCACATCCGGCGACGTCGAGGTGAACGGGCGGAAGGTCACCGGACCGGGACCGGACCGGGCATTTGTCTTCCAGGACTTCGCCCTTCTGCCCTGGGCGAATGTCATCCGTAACGTTGCCTTCGGACTGGAATTGCGCGGCATGGCCCGTTCCGAGCGCGAGGCGGTCGCCGAAGACTACATACGGCAGGTTGGTCTGGCCGGTTTCGAGAAAGCCTATCCCCACGAACTCTCTGGCGGCATGCGCCAGCGTGTCGGACTGGCGCGCGCCCTCGCCGTCGACGCCAAGGTCCTGCTGATGGACGAGCCGTTCTCGGCTGTCGACGAGCAGACCCGACGGAAATTCCAGGAGGATCTGCTCGGCCTCGTGCAGGACCAGAGAAAGACCTTCATCTTCGTGACCCATTCGATCGAGGAAGCGGTCTACGTCTCCGATCAGGTGGCGATTCTCCTGCCGAGACCGAGTCGCGTCTCAGAAATCATCCGCCCTTCCAGTTTCCGCGGGAAGGGAGTCGACAACATCCGTCGCGACTCGGAATATCTCGACATCGTGGACGAGATCTGGGCATCCCTGCGCCGCTATGTGGAATGAACGATGACCATTCTGGGATACCGCCTACCGGGCATGTCTTCGCTGATCATCTGGGGTCTTCTCTGGGAAATTGTCGGTCAGTCCGGGTTGACGTTTTTCGTGCCACCCCTTTCGGAGGTCATCGCGACGCTTTTCAGCGTGATCGGCACTGACGCCTTCCAGAAAGCCCTCGCCGAAACCGCCTATGCGTTTTGCATGGGCGTTCTGTCCGCCATATGCATCGGCATCCCGACGGGTATCCTGATGGGTAAGAACCGACTGGTGGACGAACTGCTGCTGCCTTGGGTGAACGTGTTTCTCAGCGCACCGCTGACAGCTCTCGTTCCGGTTCTCATGGTCCTGTTCGGCTTTGGCATGAGAGCCATAATCATCACCACAACCCTGTTCGCGATCTGGATCATCATCCTGAATGCCCGCGCGGGCGTCAAACAGATCAACAGGTCACTGGTTGACATGGCACGAAGCTTTGGTGCCTCGCCGGTAGACGCATTTTTCAAGGTGTACCTGTGGGCCGCCCTTCCGGAAATTCTGGGTGGCGTGAGAATCGGCGTCATTCGCGCTGTCAAGGGCGTCATAATCGGACAGCTGCTGATTTCCATCGTTGGCTTCGGTGCGCTGTTTGAACTCTACTCGGCCAATTTCCTCATGGGGCATTTCTGGGCCGTCCTGATCGTCCTTTTCGCACTCGCATTCACGATTTCGGAGTTTCTGGCCTATCTTGAACGCAGGGTGTCATACTACGCCGCCAAAAGGTGACATGCCGTGCCGGGCACTCCCCCGTAATCACGGGTTTTCCGGTCTGATCAATCCGTCGGCTCCGATTCGGTCTCGGGTTCAGGATTTGTCGGGGCGGCTGGCGAGGAACTGACACCGACCTTCGCCGGCCTCAGCAACCGATCATGTAACGTAAAGCCCACTTCGGTGATCTCGATGATGTCTCCAGCCTTCGTTTCCGGCAGGGGCGCCTCGAAAATCGCCTGATGGAACTTGGGGTCAAACCGATCCCCGCGTTCCGGAGCGACCCGTTCTATTCCATGTTTCTTGAAAACATTGAGAAGCTCGCGCATCGTCAGTTCGACACCTTCGATCAGACCCGGGGACAACTCCCGCTGGTCCTGTGTCGCCGCCTCAAGAGCGCGGGCAAGGTTGTCATGGACGGGAAGAATATCACGGGCCAGCCTCGAACCGCCATACCGTTCCGCTTCACGCCGGTCCCGCTCACCGCGTTTGCGCACGTTCTCGGCTTCGGCAAGCGCCCGCATGACACGGTCCCTCAATTCATCCCGTTCGCCGCGAAGCCTATCCAGTTCCTCATGAATGTCTTCGTCAGGTCCGACGTCGTCCCCCAGATTCTCTTCCAGGTCGGGGACTTCCCCTGAATCAGGTTCAGGAATATCGATCCGCCCGTCACCGGAATCCGACGGCTCAGGCAGTTCCACCTCTGGCATCGTTGATTTCGTCTGTTCCGTCATCAATTTCCTCATTGCCTTCGGTCACCGATCATCTTTCCGACAAGCTGCGCCGTGTAATCGACGATCGGCACGATCCGACCGTAGTTCAACCGCGTCGGGCCAATCACTCCTACAGCTCCAACAATCTTTCGGTCAGCGTTCATATAGGGCGACACGACCAAAGATGAACCGGATAACGAAAAAAGCTTGTTTTCGGACCCGATGAAGATCCGTACGCCCTCACCTTTCTCGGCAAGTTCAAGGAACTCGGCGATGTCCCGTTTTCGCTCAAGATCGTCGAACAGCGTCCGGATGCGTTCCAGATTCTCCCTTTGGCCATCCGTCGCAAGGAGATTTGATCTCCCGCGCACGATCAGACGCTCCGGCGACTCGCCCTCGTTCTCCCAGATCGCCAGACCCTGTTCAACAAGCCCGCGGGCCAGCCGGTCCAGGTCCAGCCTGCGTTGCTCGATCTCCTCGTCGAAGCCGCTCCGTAACTCGCTGAGCGTCTTTCCCGCGGCAAGGGAGTTCAGGAAATTCGCCGCTTCCCGCAGTGACGACGGCGTCTGGCCGGCAGGTGGAATGAATACCCGGTTCTCCACATGCCCATCGGAGAAGACCAGTACCGCAAGGGCGCGGTCCGAGGGCAGGGAAACGAATTCCATATGTTTGATCGGAGCTTCATGTTTCGGCGCCAGCACCAAGCTGGCGCCACTGGTCAGCGCCGAAAGCGCCGATCCAATCCGATCGAGCATCACACCGACATCGCTTTCGTTCGAGGTGATCGTCGCGTCAATCTTGTGACGGTCGCTATCGTCAAGATCCTCCACCTCGAGAAGCCCGTCAACAAACATCCTGAGTCCGTGTTCCGTCGGTACGCGACCGGCGGAAATATGCGGAGAATCGAGAAGACCAAGGAACTCCAGATCCTGCATCACGTTCCGCACGGTCGCCGCCGATATGTTCTCGGACATCGAACGTGTCAGCGTGCGTGAGCCGACAGGCTCTCCATGGTCAAGGTAACTTTCGACCACACGGCGGAAAACCTCGATGCTGCGCTCATTCAGTTCGGCAAGAATGCGTGAGGTATCAGCCATGACCGTCTCCGAAAGCGGCCCCCTTTCGGCGTCAATCGGGGTTGCCTTCCAAACCTGCCCACAGTTAAGGCAGCCGCAACATGAATGGAAGGGACGAGATGCGACCCTCTGGCAGAAATCTGGATGAAATGCGCCCGGTCGTGATCGAACCGGATACGGTCCGAAACGCCGAAGGATCATGCATGATCAGTATCGGTGCCACCCGGGTGATCTGTACCGCCACACTGGAAGAACGGGTTCCACCGTTTCGAAGAAACACCGGCCTGGGCTGGGTGACCGCGGAATACGGAATGCTGCCCAGAGCCACCAACACCCGGAGCCGACGGGAAGCGAAGTCAGGACAGGGTGGGCGTACACAGGAAATCCAGCGGTTGATCGGGCGGGCGCTGCGGGCAGGTGTCGACTTTGTCGCCCTGGGTGAGCGCCAGATCATCCTTGACTGCGACGTGATCCAGGCGGACGGCGGCACCCGTTGCGCATCGATCACCGGAAGCTGGGTGGCGCTGCGGCTCGCGGTCAACAGACTGATCAAGACAGGCGATGTCTCCATGGATCCAATGACCGACCACGTCGCTGGCGTCAGCGTCGGACTCTATGGCGGTCAGCAGGTGCTGGATCTGGACTATGCCGAGGACAGCGAGGCCGGTGTTGACGGAAACTTTGTGATGACCGGTGGCGGTCAGCTCATCGAGATCCAGATGTCCGCGGAAAGATCGACATTTTCGCCCGATGAGATGTCATCGCTTGCGCAACTCGCCAGAAAAGGCATCGCGGAACTGGTAACCGCACAGAAATCCGCTTTGTCCTGACATGCGCCGGCTCGACGGTGGAATATTGGTCATCGCCTCCCACAACGAGGGAAAGCTCCGCGAGTTCCATGACTTGCTGGAACCGTTCGGCATCGCCGTCCGTTCAGTCGGTGAATTCGGTCTGGTCGGGCCTGCGGAGACCTCTTCCACTTTCATTGGCAACGCCCGGATAAAGGCGCATTTCGCCGCCCGCGAAACCGAACTGCCAGCGCTGTCCGATGACAGCGGCATCGCCATCGACGCGCTGGACGGCGCACCCGGAGTCCATACCGCCGACTGGGCCGCGACCAACGGCGGACGGGATTTCACGCAGGCGATGGAGCGGGTCAACCAACTTATCGAGAAACGCAATGCGCCACGACCCAGAACGGCTCGATATAGATGTGCCCTTTGCCTCGCCTGGCCTGACGGTCATGACGAGGTGTTTGAGGGAACCGTCGATGGTCAGGTTGTCTGGCCAATGCGCGGTGATCTTGGATTCGGATTCGATCCGGTTTTTCTTCCTGATGGCGAAACCGAGACGTTCGGCGAGATGGAAGCGCACAGAAAGCACCGCATGAGCCATCGGGCCAGAGCCTTCGCGATGCTGGTCGCTGGCTGTTTTGCCTGAGGTCTGGAAAACAGCCGGTTTCGGCCTTTATGTCCATTGGCCATTCTGTGCCGCGAAATGTCCTTATTGTGACTTCAATTCCCACTCTTCAATCAGAATTGACCAGGATCGCTGGAGGCGGGCGTATCTGGCCGAGATCAAGCGCCTTGGGGCCAGCACAGGCGACAGGATTCTCGGTTCCGTTTACTTTGGCGGCGGCACCCCCAGCCTTATGGACGTCTCGCATGTCGAAGCCCTCATAAACGCAGCCACCATAACCTGGTCCACGGACAGTGATCTGGAAGTGACGCTGGAAGCCAATCCCACATCCGCGGAAGCCGGTCGTTTCGCGGGTTACCGCGAAGCGGGCGTCAACCGGGTTTCGATAGGAGTTCAGGCCCTCGTCGACACCGATCTCAAGGCACTTGGTCGCATGCATGGCGCTGAAGACGCACTGGCCGCCGTCTCAACCGCCCGCCGTATCTTCGATCGGGTTAGCTTTGACCTGATTTACGGGCGCCAGCACCAGGCATTGGAGGACTGGAAAGCCGAGCTGGAACAGGCATTGGCGTTGAAACCTGACCACCTCTCGCTCTACCAGCTAACGATTGAGCCGGGAACGGCGTTCGGTGAGAGGCTCGCGCGAGGACTCCTGCCTGGACTGCCGGATGAGGATCTTTCGGCCGATCTATTTGTCGCGACCCAAATGCTGTGCGAAGAGGCCGGTCTCCCGGCCTACGAGATTTCCAATCACGCCAGACCTGCCTCTGAATCACGCCATAACCTGATCTATTGGAGATCGGGAGATTACGCGGGCATTGGACCCGGTGCCCACGGCCGACTCACACACAACGGCCGGAGATACGCCACAGCCACCCCTCTGTCGCCGGACAAATGGCTTGAGCGGGTTGAAAGCGGCCTCGGCGGAGACTCCGTGCTCAACCCGCTGACCGACAGGGAGAAGGATGTGGAAGCACTGATGATGGGACTCCGCCTCACTGAAGGGATAGATTTGGACAGGTTATGTAAAAAAGATGATTATATTCATAATATCAATATGTTGAACCATAAAGGATTACTTAGCTCGAATAGCGGTAGAGTGCGCGCGACCCGGTCTGGTCGACGGGTTCTCGATTCCGTTGTGGCCGCGCTTCTGGACAGCCTCGAGTGATCACTCTTGCCGAACCGACGAGAGCAGGGAACACAGCCGGTCGAGATCCTCCAACGTGCTATACGCGACCGTGATCTGACCGGACCCGCCGTCCGCCCTGTGCGTGATTGTCACCTTCATACTCAGGGCCGCCGACAGGTCACTTTCCAGTCCAACCGTGTCAGCATCCTTCACGGCTCGTTCACGTCGACCCGACGACCGTTCACTGCCGGCGTTTCTGACAAGTTTCTCGGTATCGCGAACCGAAAGGCTCCTGCGTACGACAGTTCGGGCCAAAGCCTCCGGGTCGTCTGCCGTTACCAATGCGCGGGCGTGGCCCGCCGAGAGATCACCCTTGAGCACCATTTCCCTGACAGACGCAGGCAGGTTGAGCAATCGGAGCATGTTGGCGACATGACTGCGGCTTCTACCGAGGGCAACAGCCGCCAAATCCTGAGTAAATCCAAATTCATCAATGAGTTGCTGGTATCCTGCCGCTTCCTCGATCGGATTGAGCGCGGCACGGTGAATGTTCTCGATGATTCCGATTTCAAGCGTTTCCGCATCGCTATAACTGCGCACCAGCACGGGAACTTCGTGTAGCCGCGCATACTGCGCAGCCCGCCAACGGCGTTCACCCGCAACGATCTGGTACATGTCCCCATCTTCCGGATCGGGACGCGCGATCAGTGGTTGAATGACACCCTTTTCCCGGATCGAAGCCGCCAGCTCCTCCAGCTCGCTCCGGTCAAAATTCTTTCGCGGCTGCTTAGGGTTAGGTACCAGCCGGTCAACCGGAATCACCTGAGCCTCCGACGGTTGCCGAAGCGGTTCATGCGAGCCTGTATCGGCCATCAGCGCCTTTAGCCCACGCTTTGGATTGAGCCCCGTAGCTCCAGGTTTTCTATCTGCCATGGCTATCTTTCCCGTGAGGATTTCCGATTCCGTATCGCCAGTTCCGATGCCAGCGCCCTGTAGGCCTCGCTTCCCTTGGAGTCCGGATCATATTCCAGTACCGGAATGGCGTGTGATGGCGCTTCACCGAGACGGACGTTTCTCGGAATCACGGTCCGGAACACGATCTCACCAAGGTTCTCGCGCGCATCGGCCTCCACCTGCCGTGACAGTCTGTTACGCCTGTCAACCATTGTCATCAACACGCCTTCGATTCTCAGATCCGGATTGGCGGAGCCACGGATCTCCCGAACCGTAAGGAGGAGCTGGGACAGACCTTCCAGAGCGTAGAATTCAGATTGCAGTGGAACAAGTACCGAATCCGCGGCAATGAGCCCGTTCACCGTCAACAGGCCCAACGATGGAGGACAATCGATCAATACGAAATCATAACCGGCTTCGCTCATCTCCGCCCGCCGCAGCGCATGGCGAAGCAGGACACTCCGGTCCTTTTTCGCGCTGAGGTCAAGGTCGGCGGAACTCAGGTCAGTCGTCGCCGGAATGACAGCGAGCCCGTTTACCCCGGTTCCATGAACGACATCCCGTACCGGTAGGCCCTCCATAAGAAGATCGTAACTTGTAAGATTACGATCTTCCGAATACAGTCCAAGGCCGGTTGAGGCGTTTCCCTGCGGATCTATGTCAACAAGAAGAATCCCGTAACCGGCTTCCGCCAGCGCCGCGCCGAGATTGATTGCGGTCGTCGTCTTGCCAACGCCACCCTTCTGGTTGGCAAGGGCAATGATTTTCGGTCTTGCTGATTCCCTGTCAGCCAATGTCGAGATCCCTTATCTGAAGTATGAAGGATCCCGGACTCGAAATGCTGGGATGACGCTCGATCCCGAAGCGCCAGATTTCGAGAGCCGCTTCGATTTCCGCGGGAGCGCGTGCGCCCTTGTGGAGCACAGCGGTGCCCGTTTCCGAAATATGGCGATGAACGAAGCCAAGAAGCCGCGGCAGCGGCGCCAGAGCCCGCGCGGATACACACTCGGCATTCTGCGGCCGGACATCCTCAATTCTCCGCGAATGCACGTCGATCGGGATTTCAAGGTTTCGGGAAAGGGTACGGATGAATTCGCATTTTCTCATGTCGCTATCAATGCAGGTCACATGAACCCGAGGCGAGAACTCCAGGGCGAGGATCGCAACGACCGCTCCCGGAAAACCGCCCCCGGATCCGAGATCGGTCCAACGACCCGGATCCTGCGCCGCGATGTCCTGCGCCGCGATGAAATATGCCTGCGCGGAATCGGTGAAATGACGGCTCCATAAAGTCGGGAGGGTTGCGGCCGAAACCAGGTTGATCGCCGGATTCCATTTCCTCAAAAGATCGTCATAGAGACGCAGTCGATCCATTGTTTCACGTGAAACATTGAACCTCTTTTGGAACTCGTCGGCTCCAGCCAAATTCCTCACGCTGATTTCCGTCCATCGATCTGCCGGATCCCCACCAGAATGAGCGTCAGGGCCGCCGGGGTCATTCCCTCGATCCGGGATGCCTGCCCGAGCGACACCGGTTGGATATGGCGGAGCTTCTCCCTGATCTCGTTCGAAATTCCTGAAATTCCGCCGAAGTCGAAGTCAGGCGGAATTTCCAGCTCCTCGTCGCGTGAGAGGGATGCGATTTCCTGTTTCTGCCGGTCAATGTAGCTGGAATAGAGCGCGTCCCGTTCGACCTGCCGCCGTATGGAATGGCCGAATCTCTCAAGAAGCGGATCAAGGACAACAAGATCGCTGTAAGACACGCTTGGGAATGAAAGCAGATCCATACAGGTTCTTCGCTTTCCGTCCTCCCTGACCCTGAAGCCTGCATCGGCCAGTTCCTTGGGTGAATACGCGCGCGCCGTCAGCGCATTCCTGCAGCACTCGATACGATCCATTTTCTTCCTGAACGCATCCAGCCGTCCGGTGCCGACACACCCGATGGTTTCACCGAGCGGCGTTAGCCGCTGGTCAGCGTTGTCAGCGCGAAGTGACAGCCGGTACTCCGCCCGGGATGTGAACATACGATACGGCTCGCTGACACCCTGGGTGATAAGGTCGTCGATCAGGACTCCAATATATGAGGTCGTGCGCGGAAAGAGCACCGGCTCCGAATCCCGGGCCTTCATGGCGGCGTTGAGGCCAGCGACCAGACCCTGGGCCGCCGCTTCCTCGTAGCCGGTCGTTCCATTGATCTGGCCTGCGAGAAACAATCCGCGCACGCCCCTGAGCTCAAGCGTCGGTTTCAGGAACCGTGGATCCATGTAATCGTATTCGATGGCGTAGCCTGGCTGGAGGATCCGTGCGCTCTCGAGACCCCGGATCGAAGCGACATAGGCTTCCTGAATATCCGCGGGTAGCGAGGTGGAAATTCCGTTCGGGTATATGGTCTCGCTGTCAATCCCCTCCGGTTCGAGAAAAATCTGATGTGACTCCTTGTCCGGAAACCTCACCACCTTGTCCTCCACCGAGGGACAGTATCTCGGGCCCCGGCCTTCGATGTGGCCACCGTAGATTGCCGATCGATCAAGATTCTTTCGAATGATCTCATGGGTCCGCGTGTTGGTGTGGGTTATTCCGCACGCGATCTGGGGCGCCGTCGGACGCCGGGACAGAAACGAGAATAACGAGGGCTCCTCGTCACCCGGCTGCATTTCAATCCGGGACCAGTCAATCGTCCGGCGATCCAGCCGCGGTGGCGTTCCCGTCTTGAGACGCCCGACGTTAAGGCCAAACGAATCCAGCCGCTCCGCCAGGCGGGTGGCGGGTCGGTCACCCCATCGTCCCCCCTGGCGCTGGACGTCACCGATATGAATTACGCCACGCAGGAAAGTTCCGGCCGAAAGTACGACGGATACTGCCCGAAGTTCCAGACCGTCATCGAGTATCACACCTTCCACGCTTTCGCCGCGGACGGAGAGATCGACAACCTCGCCGAAAACCGGCTGAATATTGCATGCCGATGCGACAGTTTCCGAAACCGCTTTGCCGTAAAGGGTGCGGTCCTCCTGCGCTCTGGGTCCCTGCACGGCGGGACCTTTGCGCCGGTTGAGCAGTCTGAACTGGATGCCCGCTCTATCGGCCGCGACTCCCATAACACCGTCAAGCGCATCGATCTCACGGACAAGATGTCCCTTCCCCAACCCACCGATCGCCGGATTGCATGACATGACGCCGACATTGGCCGGATCGATCGTGACCAAAGCGGTCCGTGCGCCAAGTCTATGCGCCGCATGGGCCGCCTCCACCCCGGCATGGCCACCACCGACCACGATCACGTCGAACTGACGGTGTTTCACGTGAAACATTCCCTCACTTACCAATACAGAACCGCGAGAATATCTCCTCCAGTATATCCTCAACACCTGTTCTGCCAACAACGGAATCGAGCGCTCGTATCGCTTTCCTGATCTCCTCCGCCGCTATCTCGACGCGGGCCGGACCCGGGGAAATCTCGGCGAGCGCGGCCTCAATACAAATCACTGCAGTCCCGAGTGAAACGCTGTGTCTTTCCCTAACCGCATTTCCGATGCCGGAGATTCTGGTTTCAAGGATACCCGAAATCCTGGCGATGAGTCCGTCAACTCCCTTACCGGTCAGGCCGGATACACCGTCCGGCCGCCGGTTCACATCAGCTTTGCCGCCGACGGTTATGTCATGCTCCTTGACCAGGGATTCATCGATGGACCCATCAACTTCTCCATCCTCCATGAGGAACACCCGGAGATCTGCCCGGGCGGCACGCTCCTTCGACCGCTCGATTCCAATCCTTTCAATCCTCTCGCCACCATGCCTGAGGCCAGCCGTATCAAGGAACGTGACGGGTAATCCACCGATGTCCATATGAACTTCAATCACGTCCCGTGTCGTTCCGGCCAGTTCGGAGGTGATCGCCGCCTCACGACCCGCCAAACAGTTGAGGAGGGTCGATTTCCCGACATTTGGGGCACCGATGATCGCGACCTCGAATCCACCACGGAGTCTCTCGGCGACTGAAGCGCCCGCAATCTCCTTTTCCAGATCCTTCCGCAGCGATATCAGAATGTGCGTGACCTCGGGAAAGACATCTTCCGGAATATCCTGATCGGCGAAATCGATGATCGCTGTCACAAGAGCTGCCGCGCGGACCAGTTGGTCCCGCCAAACCTGCACCATTCTGCCCAGCTGCCCGGAATAGACACCCATCGCCTGCCGACGCTGCGCCTCCGTTTCCGCCTCTACCAGATCGGCAAGTCCTTCCACCTGTGACAGGTCCAGACGATCGTTTTCAAGTGCCCGACGGGTGAATTCGCCGGGTTCCGCAGGCCGCAGCCCCTCAAGCTCACCAAGTGCCCGCAAAACACCAGCAGAGGTTGCCGCTCCGCTATGTATATGAAATTCAACTACATTCTCACCGGTAAAGCTGGCACCTTCTTTGAAAGCCAGCACAAGGGCCTCGTCCAGGATACCACCATCGGAACCCCGCAGAATGCGAACTCCCGCCACCCGCCAGTTCGGCAAGGATCCGGCCAGGCACCGACCCGCCTCAAGGGCGCGCGAACCTGACACCCTTATGACCGCCACGCCAGCCTTGCCGGGTGCGGAGGCCTGGGCATAGATTGTATCCATGACTTCAAGCCAGTGGTGCGCCTCACGCGTTCATCGAATCGAAGAAATCGGAATTCGTCTTTGTCTGCTTCAGCTTGGACAGGAGAAACTCGATCGCGTCGGTGGTTCCCATTGGATTCAGGATGCGGCGAAGAACAAACGTCTTCTGAAGGTCGGCTCGATCGACGAGAAGATCCTCTTTCCTCGTTCCGGACTTGAGGATGTCTATTGATGGATATACCCGTTTGTCGGCAACCTTTCGATCAAGTACGATCTCGCTGTTGCCGGTGCCTTTGAATTCCTCGAAAATCACCTCGTCCATCCTGCTGCCCGTATCGATCAGGGCGGTCGCGATAATCGTTAGGGATCCACCTTCCTCGATGTTGCGCGCCGCGCCAAAGAAACGTTTCGGACGCTGGAGCGCATTTGCGTCGACTCCGCCGGTAAGAACCTTGCCTGAAGACGGAACCACGGTATTGAAGGCTCTTCCAAGCCGTGTGATGGAATCCAGAAGAATCACCACATCCCGCCTGTGTTCGATAAGTCTCTTGGCTTTCTCAATGACCATATCGCTGACCGCTACGTGTCGCGTGGCCGGCTCGTCGAAAGTTGAGGAAATCACCTCGCCCTTGACGGATCGCTGCATGTCCGTGACTTCCTCGGGACGCTCATCGATCAGTAACACGATCAGATAGCATTCTGGATGATTGGCTTCGATGGAATGGGCGATATTCTGCAGAAGTACGGTTTTTCCGGTCCGTGGAGGCGCAACTATAAGACAGCGTTGGCCTTTGCCGATCGGTGCGACAAGATCGATAACGCGGGCTGATCGATCCTTGATGGTCGGGTCCTCTATTTCCATCTTCAGGCGCTGGTCGGGATAAAGCGGCGTCAGATTGTCGAACGCAACCTTGTGACGAGCCCGATCCGGCTCCTCAAAGTTGATTTCCTCGGCTTTGGTCAATCCAAAGTAGCGCTCGCTCTCTTCTGGTGCCCGAATCATCCCCGCTACCGTATCCCCGGTGCGTAGACTGTGCTGCCTGATCATATCAGGAGAAACGTAGATGTCGTCAGGCCCAGGCAGATAGTTGGCTTCCGGAGATCTGAGAAAGCCAAATCCATCCTGAAGAACCTCCAGGACACCATCGCCACCGATCTCCCAGCCATCCTCAGCCTGTTCCTTGAGGATCTGGAACATCATATCGCCTTTACGCATGGTTGATGCGTTTTCGATCTCCAGTTCCTCGGCCATCGCCAGTAGATCCTTCGGGCTCTTGGCCTTGAGATCGGCGAGATTCAGTCGTTCTTTGCTCATAACAATATCCTTGCGCCGGGCACGATGAACCCGGGTTTCTGGTCATAATCAGGGATGAATCACGACCGAACGGCCGGATGGCGTCCCATTATCCGGCGATTGGATTACTGTCAATCCTCGAGAGAGGCATTTGCGCTTCAGCGTTTTTTCGAGGACCGCGGAATTGAACGGATTGCGTCTGCCCTTGTCTTTACCCGCAGCCCGTCTTATTTTTCTCTGGGGCGTCCATTCAATCCCTTACCGATGAACGGTCCTGAGCCAGCCAGAAATCAACTTTCATCCAATAAGGCTCCATCAGAACGGCTTTACCACGACAGATACGACTATCAGGATAACCAAGATAGTGGGAACCTCATTCATAAACCTGTAATGGCGTTCCGTTCGTTCGTTCGTTCCCGCGGAAAACTCCTTCCTTCGCATGGCGAGCCAATGATGAAACCAAGTCATTGCGAGTACACCCGAAACCTTGATCCAAGGCCATAGAGCTGACCAGTCCACTGTGCCTGGAGTGATCGCCAAGATAATCCCGAATACCCAGGTCGCAACCATCGCAGGATTCATAATGGCATGTAAAAGCCGCCGTTCCATGGTGATGAGCATCTGGTCGGTGACGCCATTTCGATACAATGTGGACGCATGGTATACGAATAGTCTCGGGAGATAGAACAATCCCGCCATCCAGGAAATTACCGAAATCACATGAAATGCCCTTACCCACGGGTAAACGGTGAAGAGTACGTTTTCCATAAGACCCCCGTTCCACAGTGAGGTGCAACACCCGATGTGGGTGAATCACAGCTGAGGCAACGCATGATGTTGCGAATCGGTCGGATGGCGGCGACAGTCCCTTCGTTGCGGGAAGGAGACTGTCATGCCCGAGGGCCAGCGCCACCTGACCCACCCCGGGAGATGCCAGATCCACGCCCTAAGGAAAAGCGGTCTTTCTGACGGGGCGATCGCCCGCCAGCTGGGGCGCGACCGCACGACGGTCTGGCGCGAGGTGCGCCGGAACCCGGGAGAGCGCGCCTGCCGCCACGCCCGGGCGCAGCGGAGGTCCGAGGCGCGGCGCCGCGCCGCCCCGTCGGTGCCCAGCAGGATGACGCCGGAGCCGGTGGCTCTGGTGGAGGGGCGGCTGGCCGAGGGCTGGAGCCCGGCGCGGGTCGCCGGGCGCCTCCGGAAGGAGGGCCGCCCGGTGGCGGGGCGCCAGTGGACATGCCGGCACGTCCAAGCCGACCGCAGGGCCGGGGGCGGGCTGTGGCGGCACCTGCGCCGCCGTGGCAGGAGGCCGAACCGCAGGGGCGGCGCCCACGCGGGCCGGGGCCACATCCCGGAGCGCCCGGCGCTGGTGGAGGGGCGGCTGGCCGAGGGCTGGAGCCCGGCGCGGGTCGCCGGGCGCCTCCGGAAGGAGGGCCGCCCGGTGGCGGGGCGCCAATGGACATGCCGGCACGTCCAAGCCGACCGCAGGGCCGGGGGCGGGCTGTGGCGGCACCTGCGCCGCCGTGGCAGGAGGCCGAACCGCAGGGGCGGCGCCCACGCGGGCCGGGGCCACATCCCGGAGCGCCCGGCGCTGGTGGAGGGGAGGGCGCGGGTCGGCGACCGGGAGGCGGACACGAATCAACGGCAAGGGCACCGGCGGGGCCGTGGTGTCGCTGGTGGACAGGGCGTTGAGATACACGCTCCTGCGGAGGCCCGGCAGCAGGACCGCGGACGCGGTCGGCGCGGCCATGACGCGCATGCTGGGCTCCCTTCCCGTCCACACGGTCACGGCCGACAGCGGCAGGGAGTTCGCGGACCACGCCCGCGTCTCGGCGGCGCTGGGCGCGGATTTCCTGTTCGTGCGGCCCTACCACTCGTGGGAGCGCGGCCCGACCGGGCACACCAACGGTGGTGAGGGGATACCTGCCGAAGGGCACGGACTTCCGGAAAGTGGCGGACGCGGAGGTGAGGGCCGTGCAGGACCGCCTGAACGGGCGTCCGCGCAGGGTCCTGGGCTACCTGACGCCGGCGGAGGCGTTCCTGCGGGCGCGGCCTCCCTGAGGAAAGCCCCGGACGGATCGTCCCCCACGCGCCGCGGGCCGTCCCCGGAGACGCCGGTTAGGCTCGGATACAAAGGGACCGAGCCATTTCCGTGCGGAATCGGAGGGGTCGGAGGGCGCGGAAAGCGTACCGCCGGGCCCTTTCCTCCGCTCGGGCCAGTCCCTCGCTCCGGGAAGGGCCCGGTGTTGCGCTTCGGAGTGGCGCCGGGGAGAGGAAACTCCCGTGAAATACATCCTAAACTATATCAGGAATATAAAAGAAAGATGAAGATGTTAGGGCTGTGAGTAACTTCAATTAAATTTTTTTCCACAGATTTATCCTCTGGACACATATCATTCCCTAATCGATATCATATGTATAATTTCATTTACGATCAGTATGATACAGATATTTTTTTCGCGTTGACCGTATTGGATGCCATGATATTCCCAAAGTGATGGAGTGATCTGTCCACACTGGAAAGAAAGTGAATGGGTTGAGACTTATTGCCGTCCAGGTCGGTGACAGCGATACAACCATCTGTTAAGCATGATCTTACCCACGTACCTTTCGCGACTTTTCCACGGGCTTACCAATTTGCCGCAAAGTCTTATTCTCGCGTCCGGATCACTTGCGCACCAGTCAATTCCGCGCCACACCGGTTCGAAAATCGCGGTCGAGCTGGCCAGACGCAAAGATTTTGCCGTGGCCGAGTGCGATCATTTCAGCATAATCGGCTTGCCGCCGATTTAAGTCATGACATATCTCGTGGGCAGGGGTTGGTTTCAGGATGGATGACGAAAACCACATTTCTCTGGCTGGCGTGATCGGTTTACCTGTTGCGCATAGCAGATCCCCGCAGCTTCACAATTACTGGTTAGGGAAATACGGAATCCGTGGCCATTACGTACCTCTAAACGTAAAGCATGGGGATCTCGAGGATGCCATCAGAACGCTCCCCAAGCTCGGCTTCGTCGGCGTTAACGTAACAATTCCCCATAAGGAAGCCGTTCTTTGGCTCGCTGATCTGGTAACCGATAGAGCTGCGCTGATCGGTGCGGCGAACACACTTATTTTTCGAAGTGACGGAAAGTTGCATGCCGACAATACTGATGGTTATGGATTCGTCGAGAATCTTCGCCAAAACGCACCGAACTGGCTTCCCGAATCCGGACCTACCGCTGTATTAGGTAGCGGAGGTGCTGCCCGGGCGGTTGTGGCTTCACTGGTCGAAATTGGAGTACCGGAGATACGCATCAGCAATCGCACGAGGGCGCGTGCCGACGCGCTGCGATCCGAATTTGGTGCGAGAGTGAAAGTGTTCGAATGGCTGCAGGCAGGGAAAATGATGGCTGGAGCCAAACTTGTCGTGAACGCCACCTCACTGGGTATGGAAGGCAGGCCG
The DNA here is from genome assembly GCA_965221405.1 of Paracoccaceae bacterium. GTDB lineage: Bacteria > Pseudomonadota > Alphaproteobacteria > Rhodobacterales > Rhodobacteraceae > JAPOUP01. The sequence continues at coordinate 1,825,958 of CBDCSE010000002.1, forward strand.
GATTTCCAGGTTTCTCTTGCCACGCTTTCGCCGGATACGATCGTGAATGATCTTGTCTACACCCCTCTCAAGACGCCTCTTCTTCGATATGCGGCGAAGTTGGGTTGCGTAACGGTGGATGGCCTTGGGATGCTGCTACATCAGGCTGCGCCTGCATTTGAAAGATGGTTCAGCACACGTCCCAATGTCGATGAGGAGACGCGCCGCGTTCTACTTCAATGAGTCGGTGGCCATTTCGGATCGGACTGACAGGATCGATCGGTATGGGCAAAACAACGACTGCGGGCATGTTTGCGGACGAGGGTGTTCCCGTCTGGGATGCGGATGCTACGGTTCGCCGACTGTATGATGTGGGAGGAGCCGCAGTGGAGCCGATTCGGCGGCTTCGGGCTAAAGCGATAAAAGACGATGCAGTGGACCGGATGGCAATAAAGCACTGGATTTCCGAGGATCCCATCGCTCTGGCGATGATCGAAGGCATCGTGCATCCGCTTGTCGCGACGGATCGGCTGGCATTCATCGAAGCTTCGACGTCGGATGTGGTTGTCCTTGATATTCCACTTCTTTTTGAGACCGGTGGCGAAAAGGATGTGGATACCGTCGTAGTCGTTTCCGCTCCATCTTCCGTGCAGCGCGATCGTGTTCTCGAACGTAAAGGTATCTCTGAGGCGGAGTTCGAGATCCTGCTGTCGCGCCAGATGACGGATTCTGAAAAGCGGGCCCGGGCCGACTATGTCATCGATACGGAAACCTTTGAGGGTGCCTTGGCCGCGGTTCGTTGCTGCCTGCGGGAAATAAAAGGAAATCTGGAAGATGCGTGAGGTCGCGCTTGATACTGAAACGACAGGCATTGAACCTGAGGCCGGTCACCGACTTGTCGAGATCGGTGCGGTCGAGATGCTGAACCATATTCCTACCGGCCGCACATATCACCAATATATCAACCCTGACCGTTCCGTGCCTAAAGAAGCCTATGAAATCCATGGTCTTGACGACGCGTTTCTTTCGGACAAACCCCGATTCGTCGATATTGCCGACGGCCTGCTCGAATTTCTTGGCGACAGCAGGCTTGTGATCCACAACGCCGTGTTCGATATGGGCTTCATAAATGCCGAACTTCGCTGGATAAACCGGCCGCAGCTGTCAGACAGCGTAGTAGTTGATACGCTTGCCATCGCGCGACGGAAGTTTCCTGGCTCACCCGCTTCACTTGATGCGCTATGCCGCAGGTTCGGCATAGACAACTCTGCCCGGACCCGGCATCACGGAGCACTGCTCGACAGCGAGATACTGGCGGAGGTCTATCTGGAACTGATCGGTGGACGGCAACCGGACCTTGCGCTCACGGTGCGTCCGGCGCGCGGTATGGAATCGTCAACAGATGAATGGCGTCCCGGTCCGCGTGACGTTCAGCTGCCGCCAAGAATCACGGAGGCCGAGGCCGCGGCGCACAACGCGTTTGTTGAAGATCTTGGCGAAAAGGCTCTTTGGCGAAAATATGGACCTTAGGTTTCTGACTTCGCCTGTTCGTCGGTTCCTCTTTTCGCGGCTTGGCGGTAAAGAGCCGCGAAATCAATCAATTCCAGACTGAGTGGCGGGAATCCTCCCTCTCGGGTGATGTCCGCCACGATCCGACGCGCGAATGGAAACAGCAGTCTTGGGCATTCGATCAGCAGGAACGGATGCAGCTGCTGTTCCGGCAGGTTCTCTATCTGGAACAATCCGCCATATTCCAGTTCAAGGACAAACAGAGTTTCGTCTTTGCCCCTGTTTTTCGACGTGACCGAATATTTGCAGAGAACATCATATTGAGGACCGTCGGCGCGTTTCTTTGCGTCAATTGACACCTGCACCGAGATCTCTGGGGTAACCTCGTCAGACACCCCTTTCTGCGCCATGATGTTCTCGAAAGAGAAATCCCTGATATATTGTCTCAGGATCTGGATTTTGGCTGATTTCCTTAGTTCGTTTGCGGTTTCAGGTCCGCCACTGCCATTCTTTACCATCCTGGATCTCCCTTCGATCTCCCTGCCGTCACCTTAACGGATCGAGCCGCGGCTCTCAACGCTGGGTCCGACCCGCATCGCCTGATCCGTTATCTGACGCGGGAATGTCCCTGAATTCAGCATCGATGACGTCAGCGTCGGGACTCCCATGGTAATGCCGGGAGCCGGGACTCCCGCCGGCTCCGTAGCCAAGCCCTATGCGGATGTGCCTGCCAATAATGTTCAGGACAGTGGCCCGGATCGGTGAAACCAGCAACGCGAAGCCTATAGCGTCGGTGAGAAAACCTGGCGTCAGAAGCAGAACGCCCGCAATCAGGACCATCGCGCCATGTGCAAGGGGTTCTGACGGGTCACGGAGTTCGGCGAGCGACAACCGTAGTCGCTGTAGAGCGGCCAGACCCTGTGCGCGAACAAGCCAACTCCCTGCGGCTGCGGTAAGAATCACGGTTCCCAGAGTTGGCCATAGACCTATAGCCCCGCCGATCACGATAAACAGCGCGATCTCGACAACCGGGATTCCGACAAAGATTGCGAACAACCACATTGTAACCTCATTGATGATGGATGGCTTGAGGTGGACTTGTCCTTGGGTAATCACTAAATATGTGTGACAATCGCAGAAATCCATCGACCGGGAAGGGGGTCCGTATGGGTAACGCCGTTATTCAGTTACTGGTTCTTGCCGGAATTGCCGTCTTCCTGATCCTGCGACTTCGTAGCGTTCTCGGTACGCGTGATGGTTTTGAAAGGCCAAGGGTTGCCGCCCCTCGGGAAGAGCGGCCGACGCGTCCCGAGGTGATGGCGATCGAGGAAGACACTAACGATGATGCGGACATAACGGACCATGTCGAGAAGGATTCCGACTCGGCACGGGCTATGGCAGAGATGAAGCTTGTCGAGCCAGAGTTTTCGGTCGGCGGCTTTCTTGAAGGGGCGAGAGGCGCATATGAGATGATCCTCATGTCGTTCGAGCGGGGAGATATTGACAGCATCGCACCTTTTCTGGGGGACGAGGTTTACCAGACATTCGTCGATGTGGTCGGTGAACGCGAGGATCAGGGTCTGTCAATAGACGCGAAATTTGTCGGAATTCGTGAACTGACGCTTTCCGAGGCGAGATTCTACCAGACAACCGGGGATGCCGAAATCACCGTGCGGTTTGTCGCCGAGTTGACCAGCACCGTACGGAATTCGGCTGGTGAGATTGTCGAGGGTAATCCGAACGAGATCAGGCGGCAGAAGGACATCTGGACTTTCATGCGTAAGATGGGCGCAAGTGATCCGAACTGGAAGCTTGTCGCGACGTGCGAATGACACCTCAAGCACCTCGAAATTTTCCGGGCGAACCGAGACTATCCGGCCGGAAAAGAATCGCTTTATGGAATGGCCCGGAGGCTAAATTCCAGGCTCATTCCGCGAAGTAGCCAGGTATGCGCGGTAAGGGCTCACGTCGGCTGACCCCCGAAGAAGTATGCTTATGGAAACAGGTCACGAGTAATGCGAGGGCTCTACGTCCCGAACGACCGGACACGGTGCCGCCAAAGAACGGGAGACCGAACCCGGAACCGGGGCGGAATGCCTCGGAGAGGCCGGTGCTCGAATCCATTCCGGAGTTTCGGATAGGCGAAAGAAGCCCGAACGACAGCCCGACATCATATGGCCACACTTCCAGCGCACTACAGGACCCACAGACCCGTCCTCTGCGTATGGACCTAAAGACGAATGAAAGGCTGAGACGCGGAAAGCTCACTCCCGAGGCCAGTATCGATCTTCACGGAATGACGGCTGCGGGTGCGTTTCCCGAACTTAGCCGTTTCATTATGGATGCCCATTCGACCGGGTTCCGCTTGGTCTTGGTTATTACCGGTAAGGGTAGGAATAGCGCGGGCGATGGACCCCAGCCGGCACGTGAAGGTGTTCTGAAGCGTGAGGTACCGCACTGGCTTTCCGTGCAGCCACTTTCCCGGTTGGTCCTGCATTTGTCCGAAGCGCATCCTAGACACGGCGGGTCGGGGGCATATTATGTCTACCTTCGACGCAGGATATAGCTTTGGTGAGTGTTTGGCCCTGCAATCATGCCATTCGGACTGTATCCGCTCAAACAGGCGATACGTTGGGATCCCTGCGGGTAGTTCCATGCATCCGCAAAAGTCGGAGTATAGCGTTAATTTCGGGACGAATTTGCTGATCCACGGTCAATGACGGCAGATTCGGTGTCTGTGCCGCGGCTGGTTCGGGATGGGACTGGTGTTGCGGTGACGTCTGTGCGTCCGGTGGGTTTGGGGCTTTGGCGTCCCCGCAGGGCTCCGCTGTCCGCGTGGCGCGGGGATTCCGCGGTTTTCAGCCTGAAACCGGTTGGGGACTGCGTCGGGCGCGTCCTGGCTGCGAAATGTCGGTTGGCTTCGGGGATGAACGTGAACCGTCCATCTAAGCGGGTGATGGCGATGGCGGGATCGCTGATGCAGGCGAGGTTGTGTGGCGTGTGGCCGACGCGGACCCGGCATCTGTCCCCGTCGCAGGTGAAATCCCTGATGCAGTGCGGTCCTGTATCCGTGGCCCAATGGCCGCGCATGGGTGCCAGCATCCCGGCGGCGTCCGCTTTCTCCGGCCCAGGCGAGGTGACGCGGTATGTCGTCCCTTCGGAGACTTTTCCGGATTTGACGGTCGTGAAGTGGCGACCGGTACGCACCGCCTGACGGCGGCCGTGGAGCCTGCGGCGTCCGTTCCGTTCCGGGCTGTTGAGGTCGATCAGGGTGCAGCGGCGTTTTTCGATGCGGCCATGTTCCCTGCCGATGGTTTCCCAGCATCGGTCGCTGCGGCCCCAGTCGGCTGTTCCGGGTTCGGCGCTGACCGTCGGCTGGTTGTCCTTTATGGCGGTCATGACATAGTCCGCGCCGCATTCGCCCCGCAGGATCCGCGCGGTCCCGCTGTAGCCGTGCATCGCGTCAACGGTGATGGCGCGGCCGCGGAGATCGAGGTCGCGGGCGAGGTTGCGCACCGCCGTGATCCCGTTGGTTTTGGCGGGAATCCGGGTTTGCCCGAGAACGATGCCGCGACCGTCATGCACCTTTCATCGCCCGCCAGCTGTTTTGGGGCCGCGGACATCCTTTCCGTCCATGGCGACAGGGCCGCCATCGCCGGCACACCTTGCCCATCGCCGCAGCGCCCTGTCCAGCATGTCGGGCGGCAGGTTCGGGAACACATGGCAGAAGCTCGACTCCGTCGGCACCGTCTAGCGCTGCCGTGCCGGACTCCAGAAGGCGCCAACGGCCTCTTTCCGCGCGTCATCGAGCCGCATGCCGAATTCGGCGAAAGCCGAAACGCCGCGATATCCGGCAAGGCGCGTCCTGGCTGCGGGCGTCAGATAGCAGGCGAGACCGTAACGCCGGCCGCGCGGAAATCCCCAGCTTCCTCGAAGAACGCGCGAATGGTATGCAGGGTGGCCGCCCGGGCGGGCGGCGCGCGCACCGTGTCCGGCGCCGCCGCTTCCTCCGGCGCGGATAAACGCGTGGCGGCCACGCCGCATAGATCATGCACATACACATCCCTGGGCTGTCCGTTCGGCGTCCAGCGCGGCGCGCCGCCGGGAAGCCGTGAGAACCCTTTGGTGAAACCCAAGGACATCCGGTTCGCCGCCCGGTAACAGCTGTCCGCAAGGCGCGAACGGTCCATGAACGTCTCCGCCAGCAGAACGGTGTGACCGTGCAGCTCCCGCATGTCCGCCGGCAGGCGCCGCATGCCCGGTCCCAATGCCCGCGACGCCAGATTCGGCACACGCCCGCCACCAGGAACCGGAAAACGCGAATTGTTCGCGACCAGATGCAGCCGGCCACAACACTGCACCGCGTCCCAGCCAATCCACGCATCGCGCACGCCCACGCCCACGCGAAACGCCCCCGCCCGCCAGGCAGCGCAGGCACTCCCTGCCGGCCAGCGCGACATGCCGCAACGCACGCCCGTAAAACCCCCTGAAGCCAAGATATTCGATACGCCGCGACAAGACGGTCCCAACGCCGCCGCTCATCAATGCCGCGAACCGGCCGCACAATAACGTCGCGAAGGGAAAAACCTCCGCCGTCCAGATGATTCCCCGCCATGAAGGGCATGATACAGACCCCCAACAATTGCGATGCCAGCGGAAAATCGCAGTTCCATGGGCAAATCCGCTGTCATCGACTTTTGCGTAGCCATGCGGGTAGTTCCCGGGTATTGTTCACCGAATGCGGTTTCCGGGAATGTTGTTATCAGTCAAGCGGCGGGTCTGCGCTCGATCAAGATTCTGGATCTTGAGGTCCGTTCCATGAGCCATTCCTCGAATCCAAGATCAGTCTGTCCAGAGTTCACGGCGGCCCGCCAGCCCGATCGGGGGTCTTGGCCGATATTTTCAAGGTCGGGTAGAATGACGCCGTTAACCATCCAGGGTTTCAGCGGAATGCCACGCAGCCAGTCGGATACCGAAGGAATTCCACGGCAATCCTCGCGCACGTGCTGTTCGCCTACGAACCGGACAGGTACGCGACGACCGTCGGCGTTCACGATCTGATTGCCGAAAACTGATTGTGCTTCGAATATTCCGAAACTGTGATGACGGAGCGCTCTATGAAACGGGAGTGGTTCGTGAGCTTTTGAGGCGTCGAACCAATCATGGATTTCCTGGTAATCTTCGGGCTTTCCGCCGAACTTCCGTGCGGAACTTTCCGCGTGATGCATCGGGTGGGCCATTTCAGATGTCCTCGTGCAGTTCCTGGATGCGCTCCATGTAGAAGTCAGCGTGATCCAGGTCGATCCGGTCCTTGGTGACATCCCAGGTCAGGGCACCTTCACCTCCGTCATCGATCTCAAATCCCGGATGCAGCATGGTGGTCATTTCCCAGACGAAGTCCCTGAGGCGTTCGTCGATTTCGCTAAGATCGATGCCATCCGGAGTTGCGGAGATTTCGGAAACATTCCCGCTGTCTCCGTATCCGTCATAACGGGCCTCTATTTCGGTCACGTTCCCATTGCGGAGGAGTAGGAGAAGATCGGCCCGTTCACTACGGAGATGGTTCTCGGTTTTGCGGCGTCGTTCGGCTTCCCAAGCCTGGAATCGGTCCCAGTCGAGTTCGGGTCTTCCGGCCTTTTTCGCGAGCATCGAATTTCCTTTCCTGAAGTTACGGTAATCCGAGAGGTGCCTGGTTTCCCACGGAAAGGCGCCTGTTCCCGGATCCGGTGTTTCGGTTCCATGTCCATATTTTGGATTGTTCATGTCATATTCGGTCATCTATCGGGAAGAGTTCATGAGATTCCGAACGTCGTGACATTCCGGTACCATAACGAGCCTGGACCCGATGATGGTCCGCAACCCGTATGGAACCGCGCCTACGCCCCTCTCAACTGGGCGCGGGCTGCTCTCCGCTTCATGGAAGCGGCAGAGGATTGCGATTCTTAAATCTTTGGGGATTTAAGCGAATAGGGGGCGATCACCTTGAAGTCCACCTGTCGTCCTGACTTCGACGGTTTATTTTAAAAAAACATTTATTTTCAGCAAGTTATAATTTTTGCTGGGCACTACATCCGAAATTTGAGAAAAGACGTGGATCCAGTCTCCTTGTGGCTTGCCATCCGGTTTCCTGATCTCAAAAGGACGCGTCGCTGTCGCCAGCCCCAGCGTTGCGTAAATGGCTTTCGCTTCTGCACCCGGCATTGAGGGGATCGCGTGGTGTTTGCTGTTTTCGGGATCGTGCAAGACCGAAAACTGGCGCTGTCTCAGTGCGGTTTGGATCACTTTCGGCGACATGGGCTGTTTTTGCGCCGCGACGCGGTAGGCAAGATGACGCACACAGGCGTAGGCCATGAATGAAATCGCAGGATGGGCCCGGATACGACGTTCGGTCCAGTGGAAGACTGGGCGTGCCCGTAGATCGTGTTTGGTAATTCGGAAACTTTCCTCCACCTGCCAGAGTTGGCGATATTGGTTGAACAGTTCCGCCACGGGCATGCCTTTGAGCCTGGTTACCACGCCGTGCAACCCATCCCAGGCTTCCTCGGCTTTGATCCTGTCCGTATCCAACTCAATATGCGCATCGCCAGCAATCCGAACGAAGCGGTGATAGCCACCCTTCCCAGGCAACTGTTCAGGCGCATCGCTGTTCCTTAACCGGCGTAACAGCCTGGTAAGCGCCTTTTCCCGGTCCCGGGCGTCCTTGCGAGCACGCTTGGGGTTATAGGAAACCACAATCCGGCGTCCATCATGACGAAAGACACCGACCTTGATGGTCTCCCCCATGACGTTTCGATATCGGTTCACCTTGAGAACGCGGTCTTTCACAGCCTTTGGAAAACCCCGCAGACGCGCTCCGACAATGTGGGAACAGCCCCGGTTCCCAAGATCGGTGAGATTCCTGTCGCTGGACATCCCGGCATCCGCAACAATCACGGCCTGACGTGTATCCGGATGCAGTGTCCGGAGCGCCGGGAGAAAGCCATTCCCTTCCCACATATTGCCGGGAAAGACCTCATACCCGATGGGCAAACCGCTCCGCGTTACCGCCAGGGCCAGGAGAACCTGCACCTCGCCATGTCTGCCATCCTTACCATATCCAAGGGCGCGGAGCGTATCTTCGCAACGGGACCCGAAAAACAGCGTTGTGCAGTCAAATGAGACGAGATCAATGGGGTCCGGAAACAATGACCGTGTTGTCGCCGCGGTCCGCTCACGAATACGCCCGATCGCGGCTTCGTCGAGGAGGTCCATCATGCGATAGACCTTTTCCAGGGCAATGCTGACACCGAAGTCCTGCTTGAGAAACCGCACGCCCGAACGCCTGCCCTCAGGATTGGCAATTCGGGCCAGCACCGTGTGATACAGAATTCGATTGGATATCTTCTGTTGTTTTGCCGAGAGAATGTGATCGAGCCCGATAGCGCGGTAGACGTGTCCATAGACCTCGTGGATGCCGCTGATCACCCGTTGCTCTTCGTATAACGAACCCAGGTCGTCAGTCGGAAGGGCGTCCTTTGGCTTACGGCTCGATTCAATCGCCATCTCAGCGACATGTTCTGGCGGGAAAAGACCGGGCTGTCGCTCGTGGAGCATTTTGGCCTTGATATGCTCCGCGATTTTCCAGAGCGCCTGTTTTTCCCGATCGTCGTGAGCGACACCGGCATGACGCAGGATGCGCTGGCGTATTTTTCCGTCGACACGAACGGATTCGACGATCTGCACCGATTTCCTGGGTGAGTTTGGAGTGGATTTAACGCGAATGAACATACGTTCAGCATGGCCATCCGGCCGGCTTTGCCAGGAACATAAATCGCCGCCAGGCACTACAGACCGCCAAATCGAACTGAAAACATGAAAAGCGTTTTTGTTCAATGCGTTACATTTGACGCCGCGCTCAGAATTCCGGTAAACCGTCGAAGTCAGGGGTCCACCTGTCGTCAATGCGCCGTAACCGGCGCTCAGGCTCCGTAATTCGATGCCCTGAAAAACAACAGGATGATTGCGGAAACCCGCTTGCGCTCCCCCATGAAGTTCCGACTAGTGTTATTTGACTCCCGTCATCGATACGCGCCACAAGAATTTCTTGTCTTGAATAAGAACCGATGTTTGCAAAGTGCTTGGCGATATACCGGCTATCGTTGTGTTCAAATAAAATCTCGACAGACGCTACTGTGCGGCCAGCTTTCTTCACCTGTTGTTACAAAAGACAAGATCACTATGCCCGGCTAATGTCGGGGATCGGTCGCCGGGTCCACTCGAAAATCCACGTATCGCCTTGGCGGACGTTCTGAACCAGGTGTGTGCGAAACGCAACGAGGCACCGCCCTCCAGCACGGCGTATCGACTGATAGAGCAACCCGTTGCCCCCTGAACCCAACACGTCCTGCGCAAGCGTTTGACCGATTGGATAGGCGATGCGTGGATCCGGGCTCAAGACATCCTCTCCTCCCCTCCCCGTCAGATCATGCAACCGCGTCGTGAAACCAGCGAGCAGTTCGCGATACGCGGTGAGGTTCTCAAAGACGCCTGTTGCATCCAGTTCTTGCGTCAAATGCCAGGACACTTCGGCCTGCGCGGTTTCGACCGCGTCGTCCCCGTAGCTTGCGTACCATGCACCGCGTTCCGGTCCGTTGAACCTGTTGCCTGTTGCCAGCGTGTAGCAAAATGCGGCGTTTATATATGTCCATCCGTACCCGGCCGCCGCGGTTAACAGCTCGGCGGGGTCCAGGCCCCCCGGGACCGGAAGCGTGACAGTACGGCGTGCTGACGTCAGCCCTTCAATCTCTTCAAGGATCACCAGATTGCCTTCATCATCGGCCAGTGGTGCCATTGCTGGCTCGTCAATATAGGCGGTCGAAATCAGGCGGACTGTCGTCGGATCGGTGAAGTCAACTTGATCGAGGTCTTCGGCTCGGATCACACGCCGCCTCGGAGCGCATCAATGTGCTGCCTGACCTTCATCATCGCCGGAATGCCGCCATCGCACATGATTTGAACCGGGCTCCTGCCATTGAACCCCGGCCCCGTGTTCGCGCCCTCCGACCCCCCTGATTCCGCACGGGAATGGCCCGGTCCCTTCGAATCGGAGCGTAGCGCCATCCGCCAGGCGGCGCAAGGCATGCCGACAGGTGCGCCGGGACGGCCCGCGGCGCGTGGGGGACGATCCGGCCGGACGGGGGGTCCCTCAGGGAGGCCGCGCCCGCAGGAACGCCTCCGCCGGCGTCAGGCAGGCCAGGACCCTGCGCGGACGCGCGTCCGTGCGGTCCTGGACGGCGCTCACCTCCGCGTCCGTCACTTTCCGGAAGTCCGTGCCCTTGGGAAGGTACCCCCGCACCAGGCCGTTGGTGTGCTCGTTCAGGCCCCGTTCCCAGGAGTGGTAGGGCCGCGCGAAGAAGAAGTCAGCGCCGAGCGCCCCGGCCACCCGCGCGTGGTCGGCGAACTCCTTGCCGCTGTCGGCCGTGACCGTGTGGACGGGGAGGGATCCGAGCATGCGCGTCATGGCCGCGCCGACCGCCGCCGCCGTCTTCCTGCCGGGCCTCTGGAGAAGGGTATACTTCGACGCCCTGTCCACCAGCGACACCACGGCGCCGCTGTGGCCCGCGCCCACGATCGTGTCCGCCTCCCAGTCGCCGACCCGCGCCTTCGCCTCCACCAGCGCCGGGCGCCCGGGGATGTCCACCCGGCCCGGGATGTGGCCCCGGCCCGCGTGGGCCCCGCCCTTCCGGTTCGGCCTCTTTCCCCGGCGGCGCAGGTGCCGCCAGAGCTGGCCCCCGGCCCTGCGGTCGGCGTGGACGTGCCGGTAAATCCACTGGCGCCCCGCCACCGGGTGGCCCTCCAGGCGCAGCCGCCCGGCGACCTGCTCCGGGCTCCAGCCCCGCACCAGCCGCCCCTCCACCAGCGCCACCGGCTCCGGCGTCATCTTCCTGGGCACCGACGATGCCGCGCTGCGCCGCCCCTCGGCCAGCCGCTGCGCCCGGGCGTGCCGCTGGCCCCGGGCTCCGCCGTTGCGCCGGATCCCGCGCGGGACCGATGACGGACTGCGCCCCAGCTGGCGGGCGATCGCCCCGCCGGAAAGCCCGCTTTCCATCAGGGCGTGGATCTGGCATCTCCCGGGGTGGGTCAGGTGGCGCTGGCCCTCGGGCATGGCGGTCTCCTTCTCGCAACGAAGGGACTGTCGCCGCCATCCGGCCGATTCGCAACATCATGCGTCGATACGACCACCATTCACCCACATCGGGTGTTGCACTTCACTGTGGAACGGGGGTATCTAATCATATGATGCCGTATGGTCAAGAAATCGTTCGTTGAAAGTATGGTGCGGCTTCGACCTCTCAACAGAGGACAACAGGTACAAAGACGTTGGTATCCAACTGAGTAAAGCGCTCATCCACTGCCCGTCTGGAAAATCGAACGCCGTCATCAACTTGGTGCAAGACTATAAGATCGACGCCCCGCTAGACGCTCATCAACACGCGCTGAACGCCAGTATGTATTGGATTCCCGGTAACATGATGCTTAATGCAATCAGCGGAATCGCACCGATATCATAACATCGCCGTCGCTCGGCTCAGGTGTGACAGGCGATGGCAGGCCTTTTCGGGGCGAAAGGGTCGATGCTGGAACGGGGGAAGGAATGGCGTTTGATCTGGGGAAGACCGCACCAAATGTGGTCACCGAAGGTCGTTTGCGAAGCCTTAGGGCGGAGGGGTTCAATGCAGAAGTCATCTGCACATCATCCGCCACCCGAAAAGCCGCTGTCTGGTATGGGAAATGGGTCATTCGCGGTGTGAGCCAGGACGGCCGCTCGACACATACCCTGCAGCCTAAAGACGCAGATTAACTCTGCTCGACGGTCCTTGGAAACGCTCTCGAGTGCAATCTCGGCGGGTAGTTCCCGGGTATTGGTCACCGAATCAAGCGGCCACTCTGCGCCCGATCAAGGTTCTGGATCTTCAGCCCGCCTGCCAGTTCGATCGGGGCTCTTGGCCGATATTTTCGAAGTCAGGGAGAATGACGCCGTTAACCATCCAGGGTTTCAGCGGAATGCCGCGTAGCCAGTCGGACATCGACGGACTTCCACGGCAATCCTCGCGCACGTGCCGTTCTCCTATGAACCGGACAGATATCTGGCGCCCGTCAGCGTTCACGATCTCATTTCCGGAAAATGATCATGCCTCGAATATTCCAAAACTGTGATGACGGAGCGCTCTGTGGAACGGGAGTGGCCCGTGTGTTTTCGAGGTGTCGAACCAATCATGGATTTCCCGGTAATCTCCCGGCTTTCCGCATGATGCACCGGGTGGGCCATTTCAGATGTCCTCGTGTAGCTCCTGAATGCGTTCCGTATAGAAGTCAGCGTGATCCAGATCGATCCGGTCCTTGGTGACATCCCAGGTCAGGGTACCCTCACCCCCGTCATCCATCTCAAATCCCGGATGCAGCACGGCAGCCATTTCCCGGACGAAGTCCCTGAGGCGATCATCGAATTCCTTCCCCGCGGTTACGGCAATCCGAGAGGCACCGGAGTTTCCCGCAGGAGGGTGCATGCTCCCGGACCCGGTATTTCGGTTCCGTGTCTATATCCAGGCATCATCCATGTTATATTCGGTCATCTATTGGAAATCTACGGTTCCGGGTACCGTGACATTCCGACAACACAAAGGGCCCGGAATCGATGGTGATCCGCAGCCCGGATGGAACCACGCTCACTCCCTCTCAACTGGGGCGGGTTGTTCTCCGCGCCATGAAAGCGTTCGAGGACTGCGAGGCCTGAATCTTCGATCGGGATTCAATCTACCTATCTGTAATTAGCGGTGACTGGCCTTCAGGCTCCACCATTCGATAGCGATGCGAATGCGAAGGCCGACCGCTACTCATCGGTGGCTTCGGTCTGGTATCTGGCTTTCCACTCAATGTAAGGCATACCATAGAATAGTTCGCGCCCTTCTTCCTTTGACAATTCGACACCGCGCTCGCTTGCCGCTTCCTGATACCATCGGGACAGACAGTTCCTGCAGAAGCCAGCGAGATTCATGAGATCTATATTCTGGACGTCAGTACGTTTTTCCATCAGGTGCTCTCTCAGGCGCCGAAACACGGCAGCTTCAAGCTCTGTCCGAATTTGATCTTCCATTGCTACCCTCTTTAGATTCAGGTCATTGGCGTTGCGTAGCCGGAGGCGATGGGTGGTGTCGATAGCGGATACGGAAAAACCGGCGATTCCCATCGACCCTCCCGTAGGTCAACAAGCAGCTATCCGAGCGTTAGGTCGTTCCCCGAACGGTCTGACGTCACGGCTTATTTCCGGCCCGAAAAGCGAGTGGCCCTAGCTGTCAGTATCGGCGGCGTTTCATATTACCCGCCGTAATATCTCGATCGCGCCCATACTACCTGAATGCATACGCGGCTTCCGATGAGAGGCGCGACAGAGGTCTTGGGATTAGTGGATGAACGGCTGGCCGGCCGGTCAGCGGATCGTGGCCTCCCAGCAATCACCACCACCGCGACCCACAGGCCGATCCGCCAGTGCAGATTGTTCCTGATCGCGTCTGGCGACATATTTGCGCGGCCGGACCAGACCGGCATGCCGGGACCCTCCCCGTCCACACGGTCACGGCCGACAACGGCAGGGAGTTCGCGGAGGGTGCACGCCAGATTTTTGGGTCAGGCTGTGGCGGTCCGCCGGGCCTTCCATGGTGCGAACCTTTCCCACCGGCCAGTTTCCTGCAGCAGTTCCCCAGCACCAACAGCGCGCTCGTGCAGGTATGGAAAACGGATTCAGGTCAAACCAAAAAATCTGGCGTGCACCCGTTCGCGGACCACGCCCGCGTGTCGGCGGCGCTCGGCGCGGGGTTCTTCTTCGCCCGCCCCTACCACTCCTGGGAGCGCGGGCCGACCGGGCACACCAACGGCCTCGTGAGGGGATACCTTCCCATGGGGACGGACCTGCGCAGGGTGACGGACGCGGAGGTGAGCGCCGTCCAGAACCGCACGGACGCCCGTCCGCGCAAGGTTCTGGGTTATCTGACGCCGACGAGGCGTTCCTGCGGGCGCGGTCTCCCTGAGGGAAACCCCGGACGGACCACGCTCCACGCGCCGCGGAGTGGCGCCGGGGGTATTTTATGAGCGTCGGTAACGAATTGTGGCGCTGAATAGTTACGTTTTCGTAAATCAATGAGATACCCAGTGAAATCTGTGTTGGAACAACTCATGCGATGTTCCTAAAGGATGCCCGAACGCTTAAGTGCGTCCGTTAGAATCGGAACAAGCCGTGCGGCCCAGATGCACTGGGCCTCATCGGTTTCGATCAGGTCATTACGGAGTTCGATCAATGCATTGGGCCATCCGAACCGTCGTGCATGACGGTCAATACTGTCTCCATGAAGGGCACCGGAATAGGGCTCGTTCCTGCCCACGCGGATGTCCGGCTCTTCCTCGAGGCGCTCGATTAACGGGAGCGCGAATCTATCATCCTCATTCGAGAAGAGTACGCCTATTTCCCAGGGACGACTCGGCCTGGAATTGAGACTTGGGGCGAAACTGTGGACCGCGAGATAGACGAATGGATCGCTCGCCGTTTCGGTCAATGCAGAGATTTCCGCGTGATACGGGCGATAGAACAGTTTAAGCCGTCTCTGCCGCTCGGCACCGTCAATTCCACGGTTTCCCTCGATCACCGTTCCATCGCTTAGCTGCATCAGTAAGGTTGGATCATGCTCGCCGCGGTTCGGATCTATGACCAGGCGAGAGAAAGAGCAAAGAATTGCGGGCGCATTCAGCAGGCGCGACAGAGACCTCGTCACCCCGGCGGCCCCGATATCGTAGGCGATATGGCGACCCATTTCCATGGGAGGCATGCCCAGATCGCCAGCGCAGACTATCGGTGGTACTACGTTGCTCGCATGGTCGCAGGTAATCAGCCAGGGACCGGGCCGGTTCCTGCCGACGACCTCGAAAGCCGGGAAGCCTGTCTGAACTTTGTCGCTCATAAATCCTGAACAGTAGAGTTGATTGACATACGACGCCAGTTGTCTCGTTGCCAGATGCATGGATTCATTCCATAGAGTTCCTGTCGCTACGGCAGGTTGGCGACAATGGTATGCGGAGGAGAGATGAGACGTTTCAGAAATGTGAAGATTGTCGCCACCTTGGGGCCTGTGTCCAACAGCTATGAAACGGTTCGGGCGCTGTTTGAGGCTGGCGCGGATGTATTTCGGCTAAACATGAGCCATGGTGACCATGATGCCTTCCGGACACTCCATGCCATTGTGCGAAGGGTGGAAGAGGACACACAACGCCCAATTGCCATCATCGCCGATCTTCAGGGGCCGAAGCTGCGCTGCGGGGTTTTTGCAAACGGCAGCGAAACTCTCGAGGAGGGACAGCCATTCCGCTTTGATCTTGACGAGACAGCGGGAAACCTCTCCCGCGTTTGCCTTCCGCATCGTGAGGTTCTGGATGCCCTGGTACCCGGGACGCCATTGCTTGTAAATGACGGAAAGATCCGGCTCGAAGTCGAAAGCTGCGGTGCGGACTTCGCGGAGTGCAGGGTGGTGACGGGAGGCGGGATTTCCGATCGCAAAGGTGTCAACGTGCCGGACGTTGTCCTTCCGCTGACGGCGCTGACGGACAAGGATCGTGCGGATCTTGACTTCGCCTGCTCCCTAGGTGTCGACTGGGTCGCTCTTTCATTCGTGCAGCGCGCGGAGGATGTCCGGGAAGCTCGATGTCTGGTGAATGACCGTGCGTCGGTCATGGCGAAGATCGAAAAACCGGCGGCGGTGAAGGCGTTCGACGACATACTTAAGGTTTCGGACGCAATTATGGTGGCCCGCGGCGACCTTGGTGTCGAGCTTCCCGTCCAGAATGTTCCTCCCATTCAGAAGCAGTTGGTGCGCAAGTCGCACGACGCGGCAAAGCCGGTGATCATTGCGACCCAGATGCTGGAGAGCATGATTTTGTCGCCGGTACCCACCCGGGCGGAGGTTTCGGATGTCGCGACCGCAATCTATGAAGGCGCGGACGCGGTCATGCTTTCCGCGGAATCGGCCGCGGGAAAATATCCCATTGAGGCCGTGAACACGATGAACAACGTCGCTATAGAGGTCGAGAGCGATCCCACCTATCGGGACATTATCGCCGCTTCCCGCGGCGTGAGGACAGCTAGCGTGCCGGACGGAATTGTTTCGGCGGCGCGGGAAATCGCCGAGACGACGGACATAAAGGCGATTTTCTGCTTCACACAATCGGGGACGACAGTGGCTCTTGTGGCACGCGAACGTCCGATAGTACCGATCGTCGCAATGGCGGGTCTGAAGAGTACGGCACGGCGGCTGTGTCTGACCTGGGGCGCGCATTGCATAGAGGTCGGGGAGATGGGTCGTTTCAAACAGGCGGTCATCCGGGCCGCAAGTGCGGCACAGGAGCATGGGTTCGCTTCCGAATCTGACCAGATCGTGGTCACGGCGGGGGTTCCATTCAATAAGCCGGGATCGACCAATATTCTGCGCGTAGCTCCATGCGACGAAAAACTTATCTATCAGGCGGAGCCGGAATGATCACTCATTCCGCACCTTGCAATAGTCCTTACCTATATAGGTAAGGCCTCTCGCACAATTATCGCGATTCCGGTGTCTCTGACCGACCGGCCGCGTCCGCCGGGGTGGCGTCGGCGGCTGCCTGGAAAGTGTGTCAGATCGTGAGCCGCATCAGCTGGTGGACCGTCAGAACGGGCACGCCGAACATGAGGTGGCAAGCCACCCTGGCGCGCGCACCCGGACGTGCCGTGCGCCGTATGAATCCTTCAGGGCAGAGTTCACCCGCCCGCCGCTGGAACGCCGCCGGTGGCGGACGCGGTCGTGGCGGACATGGCCGCATCTCGGTGGGGCCGCTCGATGCAGGACCTTATCGCCATGCTGTACCGGCTGTCGGGATGGAGCGTCTCGGTCGTTGCCATGAACGGCACGACCCTCGAGCTCGACACGCCGCACGGGCGGACGATGGCCACCGTGCTGGTGGGGATCGCCCCGTTCGAATGCAACCTTCTCAGCGAACGGGTCAGATCCGGTCTCACTGCGGCTCGGGCCCTTGGGAAGGGGCTCGGACGCCAGACGGGCCAGCGGCCGAAGTCGGACAAGCTGGTGCCGGGGATCCCAATCAGGGCAATCGCTTCGCGGATTCAGCAACCCGAAATAGGAACATAGGAATAACAAGGCGTGGTCTGTCGCCGCCTTCCCCGGTTATTTGAGGCGTTCTAGACCCGCACCGCAGTCTCTCGGACTCAAAAGCGATTGCCCTGTCGTGACATGGGGAGTTAATTGACTTATACATCAATACGTGTTTTGCTCGGCGAGGCGGTCGCACAAGGCTCGCTGTTACTGATGGAGCCGACAATACCGAGTGAGCCAATGATCCGATTTCTGTATGCCTCTCGAGATGTACATGACTACATTGACGATCCGTCGCCAGAGGAGGAATTCCGATGCGGCAAGCTCAGAGCTGACTTTGACAGATTTGTCGGAGTAAAAGGCTCTCCGTTTCCCTAAATGACCCTCACCGCGACGCCTATTTGGCCCGTCTGCGTCCCGCCGAAGACGAGATATGGGAGCTTCGAAGTCGTGCGCCGAAGCCAGGATTGAGGGTTTTCGGCAGATTCGCGGAAAAAGACTGCTTCGTTGCGTTGCGCTGGAGGCGAAGACGGGATCTCGGCGGCGGGGACTCGGAAGAATTCCGCAATGAAATATGTAGCTGCAAGGCAGATTGGGAGCGGATATTGCCCGCCTGCGGTCCATTGAAGGGGAACAAAATCGATGAATACATCTCGAAAGCCTTTCCTGTCGGAGGTTCTTGACGGCGACAGAATCCCAGTCGGAACGCTGTCCTACTTTCGGGAGCGCTTCCGCGATCGCCTGTACGACCTTGTCATCGAGGAATTCCTGAAGCAAAGTGAGAAAAACGATCTGACACGGGCCGATGTGGCCCGACGGATTGGTCGTCGGCCCGAGCAGATCACGCGCTGGTTCGGGGCACCCGGCAACTGGACCCTCGAAACCGTAAGCGATCTTCTGCTAGCAATTGCCAGAGCTGAACCCGATGTGACTTTGCTCCCTCTGGAGGGCCGCGCTGGTCGCAACTATCGGGGTCAGGATCTATCGGCCCAGCACTTGAGTGAAGCGGGGGGGAGGATGTTGCCCGAATCGGCGCACAGGGCCTACGGACGACATGAGGAACTCAGCGCACAGGATAGAAGCCCCGGCTTCGACTGGAATCATCCCGGTCCAACGTCAATCCAGGATCATGGGGGTCGTCATGGAACTGCTTTCCATTGAGATGAGCCGTGTTACGGTGTTGTTTCGGGCAACGAGGCCGAGAGGCCAGTTTTACGGTCCTCACCTCGCCGCCGCAGTGGCGGAACGATACTGTTTCGGTAGCGCCCCCGATACCATAGCCGAACTGGACGGACAGAAGACCGAGTTCCGGCACGGCTTGTTCGAAGACAGTGCTATAGAGGCATTCGAGATCTACAACGATGGCATCATCGTGACTTCACGCTCGGATACGGATTTCATCGATGCGTTCATCGACGATTTTCTTACATGGCTGACGAAGGATCACGGTCAAGTCATAATCGAAACACATACTGTTCGCCAGATGTACGACAGCGGTTTACTGGTCGAAACCGATCGGAATGTTTTCCAGCCATTCGAACCGTATGCCGAAATAATTCAATTGATTGAAAGATCACTCAAGGAATCCTCAGGCTTGGCCGTCAAGTTTCAGAACTATGGCTTTGCACTGTCGGCGGATCGGTCGCAGATTTCTGCCATGAAGCCGAATCCTTTCCGATTGGAAAGGAAAGAGGGGATCGAGTTCTCTCGCCATCAATTCTATTCGGCCGCACCACTCAGGACAAAGCAGCACTTGGACATTCTCGAACGATTGGAAAAACTCGTATCAGGGGTCGAATGCGACTGAGCGCCAGATCCCCCGTCAAGACGCTGGTCGGTCAGGTTCATCAATCGTGTTCCAGAAACACCTCGGCCAGGTCGCTGATCGGATCCCGACCATTGACATCATGGGTGTGTATAATTCACGTCGGGTTCACTTACGATACGGACTTGGCCCGGTATCCGCTGCCCGTTTCAGCGGGAATCAGATACGAAGGGGCGATCTCACGCCCCTTTCGTTTTCCGGAACTGACGGTGCAGGTCACCATGAGGCTCCCGGCGTTTACGGCTATCCCGTTTGGGTTATGGTCTGTTCGGGACGAATTCCGGATCATGGGTTTGCGGTATAAAGGGACACAAACGCGACATAGGATCGGGGGTTTTGTTCAATGGCAGCAAGGCTTTCCCCTGAGCCTCTTGCACAATTATCGCGGTTCCGGGGCCCGTGGTTGGCCGCCCGCGCGTCCGCCAGGGTTCCGGCACCGGATTCCGGGATCCCCGGTGCGCCCCGGCGGCCGCGTCCCGTCCAGCGCCGGGCGTTGCGCTTCGGAGTGGCGCCGGGGCCGCTCGACCGCGGAGTTCTGCAAGAAGTTCCCCTGATTTTGGTTTGCCTGAAAACGCCCAAAGGTCAGGCTACCGGTTTCAGAGGGAGGATGAGGTGATCCAGCAGCATTGGGGCGACATCATGCGGCTGGTGGCCAGCATCCGTGACAGATCCCTGCAACCGTCCGCAATCCTGCGCAGGCCTGGGGCCTACCGACAGCGGAACCGGCTGTATCCCGCCCTCGGTGGAATCGGCCGTGTCGAACGCACGCTCTTCATGCCCGGCTGGATCGAGAATGCCGATCTGCGCATGGAATGCCACGCCGGGCCCACCAGGAACGAAGCGTGACATTCGCCGGCGCACGCCGCGTCATCGATTCCGGCCCCCTGCCTCCCGGTCGGATTGCAGATGGCCTCGATGGCCGTGTCCCTGTCCAGTGTCCCGATGCCGGGTAGGTGAACAGCCGCCCGGCATAAGACTTCGCATCGCCGGTAAGTCCCGTGGACGGCAACGATGATCGCCGCGCGATCCCTTTCCCCATGGTGCTGTACCCCGTCCACCATCAGCGCCTAGCCCGTCCGGCGTCCCGTGCGCCTACACGTTCGACAGCTTCCTCAGCGCTTTCCTCATCCGCGGGTAGAGAAGCCGCGCGATACCTCTGTCTTCCGGGACTACACGAGAGAGGTCAGGTAATCCCACGCCTCGGCAAGGCCCTCGATCCTGTTGAGCAGAACCGTCTCGCCCGTTCCGCAGAGACCCAGCAGGATCTGGGACTGGGCGCTTTTGCACAGTCGGGAATGGCCGCTCAACAGGGTTATGCGCACTGCCTCCGTGCGAAACTCCTTGGCCGGTCGTAATGCCATCTGGGCTCTTCTTTGCGACACGATATGTGTTCAAGGAGCGGCACAGTCCTGCGAACGGCCTGGGGGCCTATTCAGACGACCGCGACAAGCTTGCCCTTGACCTGACGCTGCCGCAGTCTGTCAAGCGCATTTGGGATATCCTTAAATTTCAATGTCTCGGTAACCATCGAATCGAGTGTGCCGTTGGCCATAAGACTTAGCATCTTGTCGCCGATGGCGGCAAAATCACGCTGAGTTGCGAGGTGACCTGCCGCATATGCGCCACCCAGCGCAACTTCATGAATTGAGGCCGCGTAGGTATAGGCCGGAGTGTGTTCGAGGCATGGCAGCGGATCTATGGTGACGAGTTGGCCGTTGTAGCGCAGCAGATCCAGGGATTTGCGAGCGTCTCCCGGGTTGACTACCTCGAACATGATGTCAGCGCCGTTGCCACCGTTTGCGGCGCGGATCTCCGCGGACAAACTGTCTGAGCGATAGTCCAAAACGGCATCTGCACCGAGCCGCCGGGCCCAATCAGCGTCTTCGGTCTTCGCAAGAGCGATGACGTGAAGCCCTATCGCCTTGGCGATCTGCACCGCGAAACCACCGGATCCGCCAGTTGCGCCCTGGACCACAATGGTCTCGCCAGGCTGAATCCGCGCCTTGCGGACAAGACCCTGGTAGGCTGTGTAACCCGCACATGGAATTGCGGCGGCGTCCGTGAAACTGACGGTCTCGGGAATTCGGCTCATAACATGAACCGGCGTCACGGCAAATTCGGCAAATACACCGTCCCGGCAAAGATTTCCGTGCCATACCACGCGCTCGCCTACCGACCACCCCATAACGCCGGCACCTATGGTCTCGATGACTCCAGCAGCGTCAAGGCCGACAATGTGCGGCTCGTTCCACCACGGCGCAACCCCGGTGCATAGCTTCCAGTCGACCGGGTTCAGGGAGACCGCTTCCACCCGGACCAGAACTTCACCGGAGCCTGGCTCCTTGACATCGACGTCAGTAAGCCTCGTTGTCGAAAGGTCATCTTGCGGTTTTGTACAAAGGATTGCGCGCATCGAATCGCTTTCTTCAATGGCCTGGCTTTTCGAGAACCATACAACCAGTGTCAGTTCGCAGCAGCGTTCCCGTAAAGCGCCGCACCGCTGGTGCGATCAAAAACAACGACCCGCGACTGATCGATGTAAAGCGAAACTGTGTCATCACGGGCACCGCCATACATCGCGTCAGCCAATATCTTCATCTGCCCAGCAGGTGTATCCACAGTCACTACGCAGCGGTCCCCCTGAAACTCATTGACAATAACGCGTCCGGGAAGTGCGGTCCCATCGGTTTCATCGGCTCCAAGGGTGATCCAGTCGGGACGAACACCGAGCGCGACGTTCCTGGCCTGCCCGCCGACTATGTTGATGCCCTTTAGCAGGATATCACCCTGGATGCGGATGCCACTGTCCTGTCGCTCCGCATCAATGAAATTCATCGCCGGATCACCGAGAAATCCGCCTACAAACAGGTTTTTCGGCTGGGTCCAAAGTTCTTCGACCGTACCGATCTGCTGAAACGTTGCATCGTTCATGACGATTATCCGATCGGCAAGCGCGATCGCCTCTTCCTGATCGTGTGTGACGTATACGGTCGTCGTGCCGCGCATGCGATCGTGCATATTGCGGATACGTGCGCGAATTACAGTCCTAAGACGATGGTCGAGGTGCGAGAGCGGTTCGTCAAGCAGCAGGACGCGTGGTTCTCGGATCAACGCACGGGCGAGCGAAACCCTTTGGCTCTGGCCACCAGAAAGGTGCGCCGGTTTTCGGTGCATGATGTCCGACAACTCGAAGCGGTTCGCCATCTCGTTGACGCGGGTATCGATTTCGGCATCGCTTAGGTGACCCTTGAGCGGGAGCTTCAGGTTATCGCGAACCGTTAAGGGTGAGTAGAGTGCGTATGACTCAAAGGCCAGCGCAACATTTCGGTCGCGAGGCGGCAGTTCATTGACCCGTTCGCCGTTGAACAGGATCTCGCCACCGGACACCTCTTCGAGACCGGCAATCATCCGCATTGTCGAACTCTTGCCACAACCAGATGGCCCCAGAAGGGCAATGAATTCGCCGCTCTCGCTCGCAAAACTCACCCCGTCCACGGCGACAACCGGGCCGTAGTGTTTCGCCAGATTCCGCAACTCGAGTGAGCTCATGGGGGAACACCTATTTACTGATCTCAAAGGTGCTGTCGAAGAACATGGCGTTGTCAACATCAAAGTCGAGCCATACTGGATCACCGGGACGGAGCGCGGTACCCTCGGGAGCCATCGCCGCGATGATTGTTGGGCCGATGTCGATATGGATCAAGATAGTATTGACCGATCGCTCAACGCTGAACACCGTCATCGGCACCCATCCTTCAGCGCCCTCAACGTGGGCCTTAACGTCCCCGGGACGAATTCCGAAGCGGACGACACCAAACGGACGGTCTTTCAGTCTCGCCCTGCTACCCTCGGTGAGTGGAATCGAGATGGCAGAAGACCGGAACCAAAGCTCGTCCCCGTCCACTACCAGCTCGCCGTCGATTAGATTGGTTACCGGATCGCCGATGAGGTGTGCCACGAAGTCTGAAGCAGGATTGCCGTAAATCTCCCGTGGGGCACCGATCTGCTCCACTTTGCCTTCGCGCAGCACGCAGATGCGGTCGGACATTCCCAGCGCCTCACGATAGTCGTGGGTGACATAGATGATTGTTGTGCCGATGCGGTGCGCGATGTCCTTAAGGTTGGCACGGGCTGCGGCACGCAGCTTGGCGTCAAGATGTGCAATGGGCTCATCCAGCAGAAAAACTTCTGGCTCCCTCACCAGCGCTCGCGCCAGGGAAACTCGTTGTTTCTGTCCGCCAGAGAGTTGGGCGGGATTTCGGTCGAGCAATTGCCCAATACCAAGCTGGTCCGCTGCCTCGCGTACCCGGACCTTGATCTCAGCTTCGGTGCGCGGGACAGCACGTGGTGAACGCAGAGGAAAACCGATATTCTCCTCCACGGTCATATGCGGATAGAGCGCGTAGTTTTCGAATGCCATCGCGATGTCACGCTGTTGCAACGGCACGCCCTGCATTCGACGGTCGCCGATGTATATGTCGCCATGATACCGGTCCTTGATGCCGGCGATGAGTTCGAGAGTTGTTGTCTTGCCTGCCCCCGATGGTCCGAATATGGTGAAGAACTCGCCCTCATCGCACTCAAAACTGACATCTGTTAGAGCCCTCAACTGGCCGAACGATTTGCTGACCCGGTCGAGTCGTACGGTCGCCATTATACTAATCTTCCCGTTCGTAAGGCCAAACCACCCGTGCAATCAGGAAAAATCCAACAGCGAGTGCAATGGCTACAATTGTGCCGACAACCAGAGGAATAGTTCGCTCAAGCCCGGCCAGCCAAACGAAATGCACACCTATGAATATGCCGATGCTCCAGAACAGCTTTTCAACGAAATCCATCGCTACCCTTTCACTGCGCCGAAGGTTAGGCCGCGCACGATGTGCCGCTGCATCAGCCAGGCCGCCATCAGCGTCGGCAGGATGGCAATGCCCATGAATGCCGCCATCGGTCCCCATTGGATTTCCACCGACCCCCAAAAGGTTGACAATCCCACAGATGCGGTGCGTGCGATCCGGCGAGTGAACAGAAACGCGTAAAGAAACTCGTTCCATGACCAGATCAGGCAGAACATCGTTGTAATGGCAACGCCAGGCCTGATGAGCGGGAACACCACTTTTCGTAACACGTCGATACGGTTGTAACCGTCCAGCATTGCCGCGTTTTCGAGACTGGTCGGAATCTCCTTGAAGAAACCGTAGAGCAGGAACGTTGCGAACGACATGTTGAAATAAACATACAGCATCGTCAGCCCGAAATGGGTATCGAGCAGGTTGAGTTCGCGAAAGGCGATGAAGAACGGGATCGCGGCGACGACACCCGGAAACATGCGCGTCGAGATTGTGATGAACAATAGGTGGCCATTGCCAGTGTTGAACCGTGCGAAGCTGTAAGCCGCAGGTACCGAAACGGCCATAACGATGATCGTGCTTGCCACACTGACGATCATCGAGTTGAGGAGCTCGTTAAGTGAGGGTCGAACTTCTACCAGATAGCGGTAGTTGTAGAAGGTTGGCTCGAATATGAGACCTGCGCCAAAGATGTCGTCAGGTTGTTTCAGTGAAGTCAGATAGACCCAGAACACCGGGAACAGAAAGGCGAAGAGCATCAGGGAAACGGCGAACCAGAAAAGCACCGTGCGCATCGGATCAGCCTTTCATCATACGCATCAGGCGCTTGTACATTAACAGGCATCCGATCAGCGTGAGGTAGAGGGCGAACATTGCGTAAGCGGTGCCAAGGCCGATGTCGAAGTCGACGAATGCCGTCCTGTAGATCATCCAGTCAAGCAATTCCGTGTTAAGGCCACCGCGTGTGGTGCCGTAGAGCGGATCGAACAGCCGCATCAGCCACATGGTCCGCAGGAGCACGATGATGATGATCAATGGTGCCAGCATCGGCAGCTGCAACAGGAAGAACACGCGCCAGGCGGGCAGCCCATCCACCTGGGCGGCCTCGAACTGGTCGCGCGGCAGGCTGCGTAGTCCGGCCAAGAGGACAAAAATCGAAAATGGCAGCCACTGCCATACGGAGATGAATACGATCGACCAGATTGCCAGTCCCGTCGTAGAGAACCAGCCGACCGCTGGCAGGCCGACGGCCTGAAGCATGTCGTTCACGACGCCGAACTGGATGTGAAGCATGTAGTTCCACATCAGCGACATGGCCAGCGGCGAGATCAGCAGAGGGACAAAACAAAGACCCTTGATCAGGTCCTGGCCCCAGAAATCGCGATTGAGCAAAAGCGCGATCGCAAGGCCGAGGCACAACTCGATGACGATGCAGGCGACCAGCACGAAGAGTGTGCGGCCGAGAGCCTCCCAGAAGACCGGGTCGTCAAGAAGGTAGCGATAATTTTCCAGGCCAACGAAATTCGGCGCACCCCGCATGATGTAATCGGTGAATGACATGTAAAGCGAGTATAGCGTCGGATAGAGCATGAAGACGGCAAGGAAGAGCAGCAGCGGCGAAATTAGCAGCCACCTGCTGGTCGAGTCCCTGTTCAGCAGACGGCTGAGCCACGATTGCCGATCACCAGCGTCCGACTGTCCTCGTGTTAATGTATCAGCATTGGCCATGCATTTCGGCCCGGACAAGCCTGAGAAAAGGGTCGGCACCGTGGTGCCGACCCAGTGTTTGCCGAGGATCAGCCTTCAATCAGCTTGGCGTCGTCGTAACGGTTCTGGAAGCGCTTCAGCGCTCGCTTCCACGCCTCGACGGACTCGGCTGGCGTCTTGGTGCCGGTCGCGTTCTCGTGGGCGATGATCGTCATCTGCTCGTACAGTTTGCCGAAGGCGCGACTGTTAAAGTGCAGATAGTCGTCCACATCCTCGGCCTGCTTGTCCCACTGGGCAACAGTCGAGTCAATCCAGCCGAAGTTCTTGTAGGCCGCGTCGTCGCCGTCTTTCTTAGCCGCCATCAGGGAATCGCGACGCGCCGAGGCCCAGCCCGTTTCAGCCATCTCCTGCTGGGTTGACTTTGCGCCGATGTATTTCAGCAGCCAGTAGCCGGCCTCGGCGTTGCCAC
This sequence comes from Paracoccaceae bacterium, assembly GCA_965221405.1. Classification (GTDB taxonomy): domain Bacteria; phylum Pseudomonadota; class Alphaproteobacteria; order Rhodobacterales; family Rhodobacteraceae; genus JAPOUP01. The sequence goes on from CBDCSE010000002.1 coordinate 1,852,460, forward strand.
TGTCGCGGCTCGGGGCGAAGTGGAACGCGCCCGTATAGGGCCGTTCACCGACAACCGGCGCGGCCGCGGCACGACCACCCTCAGCCTTGTTCTTGACGTCGGTCGACCAGTTCCAAAGTGGGGCGTACATCAGCGGGATCATCATCGTGTTGCCCTCAACGAACTGGGCGGTGGCGAAATCCCAGAACGCGTTCTCGGTGCCGGGCGGTGCGAACTGCATCAGGTCGCGGTAGAACGAAAAGGCGCTTTCCAGCTTGGCCATGTCCTCGTCGGTGACCGCAAAGCCAGTAACCTTGCCAGAACCGTCACGAACAGCCCGCGCCCAGCGACCGCCCTCACCCCAAAGTAGTGCAGTGACCTCATCCTGAACGTGTGGGAAACGGCCGGCCATGAGCGAAATGCCGTAAATGGGCTCATCCAAGGTCTCGCCCTTAAGCGTCGCACCGGCATCGCGGGTGAAAAACTCGGCAACGTCACGGAGCTGCTGCCTGGTCGTCGGCACCGCCAGATCGTAGCTATACTTAGCTTTGAACGCGGCCTGTTCGCCGGCGTCGTTCAGCACATCTTCCCGGAAGATGTTGATCATCGTATAGGTGTAATAGGGTACCCCAACCAGGTTGCCGCTTCGTGTCGACGCCATTCTCAGGATGCCCGGGTCGTGACCGCTGATGTACTCGCGAAACCCGTCTGCGCCGGCGGGGTCGAATTTTTCAGCGAGCTCTTCCATAGGAACCAGATAGTCTTCCCATTCATTGGTCCACGATGTCTCGGTCACCACCAGATCATAGGCGCCGGTGCCGCCCTGAAGCTCAACGATCTGCTTGGAATAAAGTGTGGCAAAGACCATGGACTCGTGAGTCACCTCGACGCCGGTCTTCTCGGCGAATTTCTCGAGGAACGGGATGATAAGGTCGGCGCCGCCGCCAGCCTCCAACGCCACGTGAATAGCTTCCCTATTTGAGATATCGGGGACATCGTCAAGGGTGAAGTCGTCGGCAAGAGCCGGTGGCGTCAGGGCAAATATCGCCGCGCCAGCGGCAAAGTATTGAGTGCATCTCATGGTTTCCCTCCCTGTTATGCAGCTTCCAATGTCCAGTCAGTCTCCAGTTTCGAGATCGATCAACTCGAACCTGTATCCGTCGCCGAGATCGTATAGCGTATCCTAATCACAGTTATACGTGAGTTCCAGTACGGTATGGATTTGGGTTTGGATTTCCGCTGAGCCATAGCCGAATGAAGGCGCGCGTGAACCTGCCGTCCGGAAAATCCATCCGGCGCAGCGGATTTTTGAGATCGCATACTCCAAGCATTATGTGCATCATCTGGAATGTTGAACTATCGTCAGTGGCAGGTTCGGCCATTCGGCGATCTCCGGAATCTCAGCCTGGGAATGTGGTGCAGTCGGTGTTCGTCGCAGTGAACGGTGCAGCTCGAGGCCCGTATCGGGCAGCGTGCAAAATTCTGCACATTTCGGCGTTTGCGTCAAGGCTGCCGCGAACACGCCGCACCGCCCGTAGGTGACTCAACAACTCGCTGGCAGGAATGGCCCTGCCGTCAGCATCCAGAAAAGCCAAATCGTCAGCACCGGACGACACTCCACGTGCGCGACGGGCTTTAAGATATCGTGCAACCTGAACAGAAAGATCTCCCCCTTGCCCAGTGGCGAACCGCTCCAGGGTTGCGATCGACATTCCAACAATGACTGAAGGGGCGAGCTTTCGCTGCCGCAATGACCGCAGTACCGCCGCCTGACGCCCGAGATAGGCCTTTATGCGAAAATCCCTTCGGATTTGATCGAGATCGCCCCCTGCTTCGTCGCCGAAAACCGTCTCGAAACTGAGATTCCCGGAAAGTCCCCGATTGATTTTCTCCATGGCGAAATGGTCGACGAGGCGCACTTCAACCGCGCTCACCCACGGCAAATCGCTGACCGCCGACTTGATATCCTCGCCCATGATGTAGGCGAAGTTGGCCGAGCACCAGTAAGTCGGAAGCCGCAATGTGACGGTGACGGATCCGCCGGCAATCTCGACGTCATCCACAAAACCGAGATCGACAAGTCCTTCGTCCAGTTCTGGATCAACAACCCCGCCAAGTGCCGCCTTGACGCTGGCCCGACGGTCTATCCCTTCGGCCCGATCAAGCTGCATGGGCACTTTCCGGCGGCATGTAAGGCGTCGACAGATAGCGCTTCACGTCGATGTCATATAGCTTGGCGCAATTGAGCCCCAGGATTTTGCGTTTCACATCGAGGGTAAGCGGTGTTCCCGCCTCCTGCGCCGTTTCATCGTCGAATTCGAAGGCCATGAATTTCTCGATCAGCCATTTTGGACTGGTGATCGCATAGTCCGATCCAAATATCAGGCGGTCGGGTCCGACAAAGAACAGTAAATCCTTCAGCATACTGGCAAAATAGACCGGGCGCGCGTGGATGAACGACGGTATCAAAGCCAAGCCACCATAAACATTCGGTTCCTGGGTAGCAATCCAGCAGAAGTCCTCGATGCGCGGCATACCGCAGTGATCGACGATGAAGTTCAATTCGGGGAACGCGGTGGCAATTTCGTCGATGTCGCGCACATCAAAGGCGTCGAAACTCAGGGGATGGATCGTCGGCCCCTTGTGGATGTGGACGTTCTTTACGCCGAGCTTCAGTAACTTTTCCATATAGGCTGGGACGAAGGGATCCGTCAAACTGTAGCCTTTGGATACGCCTTTCCATTCCGCTGTGTAAAGCTTGACCCCTTTGAAGCGCCAGCGTTCAAAATCAGCCTCCAGTTTCTCAAGGCCTGGCTGTCCGTCTCTGGGGTCGCAGCGGCCGTTGAGAATCACTCGGTCCGGATGCTTCTCGAGCAGGGCCGCGCATTGCTCCGTCGTGTTGAAGCCATTGTTGTAGAACTCGTAAAGATATGTCGGCAACATGACCGCAAGGTCACAATATCCGTCCTCAAAAAGGTCCTTCGTGGCACCGTCGACACCATAGCGCTCGAACCGCTCCCACTCCCAGCGCTGGTCCTCGGGTGTCAAGCCGTTATGGCTGTTCCAGAAGCATTCAATGAACGTCTCACCATAGCGGTTGCGCCGGTTTTGGGCGCGTGCATCCCACAGATGCACGTGTCCATCGATGACAAAGATTTTCTCGCCTTTTTCGGTCACGAACATCGTGGCTCCTCCCGGTTCAGCCCGTCTGCCTGCGATCCCTTCCGTTATTGCTTACATCATCCTATCGTATGACAAGTCAATAGAGGGTTGTGTGGGTCAACGGGGGTGCGGCAGGGAGTGTGTAGGTGTAGCCATCACCGCTGTCCGTCCGCGCCCACGTGCCTGACGGCGGCCCGTCCGGCGTGGTCCGCGCACGTGGCCGGATTTCCGGTCAGGCCCGTTTCAGTGCGGATCCGCCCAATTCACCGGCCCGGAAGTCCCGCCGTCCCGGGTCAGCGGACATCTATGGTGTAGTCGCACCATTCGGCATAGCCCTTGTTCGGGAACATCATCTTGGCACTTATAATTCCCCTATGGTTTGGGGATCCGGCCACCAAACGACACGTTCACGGTAGCATGGGAAAGTCCTGGCCGAGACGGGCAGGACGGAAATCGAGGTTAAGAGCGTGATGTAGACGCCGTCCACAAAGGCACCGGCGAAGCTGCCGAATGTTATGGCGATGATCGCCACGGGATCAGCTAAAGGATTTTTCGATCCGGTCCAGCGTCTGCATGGCGGACAGCGTGTCATGCACTGACCCGTTCGGCTCACGCCCCTCGTTTATGGCGGAGATGAATTCACGGTCGATCAGTTCGATGCCGTTGTTGGACACGGCCACATCGCTCAGATCGATCTGGTTTTCCCTCCCGTCATAGAGATCGTCATATCGGGCGATATAGGTGCCGTTGTCACAGATATAGCGGAAGAACGTCCCAAGCGGCCCGTCATTGTTGAAGGACAGGGACAGGGTACAGATTGCGCCAGACGGGGTCTTCATGCCAATGGACATGTCCATGGCAATGCCCAGATCGGGATGGTGCGGCCCCTCAAGCCCATATACTTCCGAAGCCACCTCGCCCGTCTGATACTGGAACAGATCGACAGTGTGGCACGCATGGTGCCAGAGCAGATGATCCGTCCAGCTGCGCGGTTCGCCTTTCGCGTTCATATTGGTGCGGCGGAAGAAATAGGTTTGAACATCCATCTGTTGGACCGTCAGTTCGCCGGCCGCGATCCTGTTGTGGATCCACTGGTGCGAGGGGTTGAAGCGCCGTACCTGTCCGGCCATCGCCAGAACCCCGGTTTCTTTCCGAACGCGGCAGATCTCTTCGCTGTCGGCTAGCGAGTCCGCCATTGGGATTTCGATCAAGACCGGCTTACCCGCCCTCATGCAGGCAATCGCCTGCTCGGCATGCAGTTGGGTGGGCGTGGCCAGAATGAGCGCATCCACATCGTCGCGCGCCAGGCAGGCGTCCAGTGATGTAGATGCAAATCCAATGCCGCGTTCATGGGCGAGGGCGTTGATCTTGGCTTGTGTCGGCCCCATGACGGCCGTGACGGTCACTCCGTCGATGGCGGAGAGGGCGTCAAGGTGTTTGATACCGAATGCGCCATAGGCGCCAGCTACGCAAAGTCTCATTCTGCGGCGATCCTGTATTCGTTGTTTTCGAGGATGATATGGCCCACTGCGGTGTTCGAGGCAGGCACATGATAATGACGATGCACTTCGGTGACATCCTCATCCAGTGCCCCACGCATGACATGCCACATGACCATTTCGACGCCTTCCGACCCGGCCTCGCGCAGGTACTCCACATGGGGTGTTCGCGAAAGACCCACCGGATCCGAGGTCAGCCGGTTCAGAAACCGCGTGTCCCATTCCCTGTTGATGAGACCGGCGCGTTTGTACTGCAACTGGTGGCTCATGCCGCCGGTGCCGAAGATCACGATGTTCAGGTCCTCTTCGTAGCTCTCGATGGCCCGTCGAACGGCCTTGCCAAGGTTGTAGCACCTATTGCCAGTCGGGGCAGGGTATTGCACCACATTCACCGCCAGCGGGATCACCAGAGCGGGCCACTCATCGTCTGGCCCGCGCTCGCCATACATCATCGAAAGCGGCACGGTCAGCCCGTGATCCACCTCCATCTCATTCATGATCGTAATGTCGAACTCATCGAGAATCAGCGATTGGGCGATATGGCTCGCCAGCTTCTGATGGTTTTTGACCACCGGCACCGGGCGTGGCCCCCAGCCTTCGTCGGCGGGATGGAACTCGGGTGCGCAGCCCAGGGCAAAAGTCGGAATGCAGGACGCGTCAAACGCCGTGCAATGGTCATTGTAGACCAAGAAAATCACGTCGGGATTAGCTTTTCTCATCCATTCGCGGGAGACCTCGAAGCCTTCGAATACCGGCACCCAGTAGGGCTGGTCCGTGATCCCCTGATCCATCGCCACACCAATGGCGGGCACATGTGAACAGCCAACACCCGCGGTTACGCGCGCCATCACTCTTCTCCCTTATCATCCCATTCGTATTGATACCGGTTGCCCTCGGGCGAGCGGCCCCCGCTCAGCATCATCTCCCGATACGCCTCAACGCCCATACCGGTCATGAGCCCCGCCAGATTCTGGAAATTGATGCCGTCATTGGCGGCAAGCTTGCTCGTGTAATAAATGTTGCCGCCGAGGGCGAGCAGGCCGTTCCAATCCCGATCCCGCACCGCCTGACGTTGTTCTGGCGTCATCCGATACCTGTCGAGATAGGCTTCCTCGTCTGCGTTGAATTCATCGCGGTTCTTTTGAAGACGCAAGGAAATGCAGAACTGGTTTAACTGGTACCCCTCGCGGCCTCGATCTGCATCAAAGACAATGGTTCCGGGTATGTCTTCGTAATCCTTCTTCATCGCGTATGCTCCCCGGTTTTCACGGTCGTTCCACGTTCAGCCTGTCCAGGATGGCGTCGGAAAGAGCGGTGATCTCCTCGGCCCCAATCTCCTCGGCATTTAATCCGAGAGCCCCGACCTGACTTTGACGGGCGACGGTTCCGGCGGTCATGTGAGGGTCGATCCCGATATCACTCAAGGTCTTTTCGACCTCACGCATCTCCGCCGCCCGCCGCGTTCCATGAGTGATTGTGCGCTCCATCATATAGGGTGCTCTTACAGGCCAGCCGAACCCGGGAAAACTGTTGTCGAGAGAGGCCATGATTTCGTCGGCTATCCCGTATTTTCGGGCGGCAAGAAAGCACTCGAGTGTCAATCCCTCCAGTCCCTTGATCATGACTGAGCGGATCATTTTGTGTGCCGAGGCCGCGCCTACATCGTCGCCAGCGATCCGCACGTCCATGCCGAGGCCAACCATCATCTCTTGGGCGGCTTCGGCGTGCGGACCGGCCAGAAGGCAGGGCGATCTGTGCCGCTTTGGGTGAACCGGTGTCATTACGGCAACGTCCACATAACGGCCTCCCGCGGTTTCGATCTGTGCCGCCACGCAACGCTTGGTGCGCGGGGCACAGGAGTTGCAGTCGAGGTAAAATACGTCGTCAAGCGCGTTCTGTGCCGCGGCTTCAGCCGCAACTCCGGCTTGCTCGGCGGTCACCAGAGAGAAGATCGCATCTGTTTTCCTGCAAACATCGGCGCAGGTTTTGGTGCCCGTCACAGCGTGCTTTCGGTAGTCCTCGCGTTTCCGTTCAGCGCCCGGCCCGTCGGTCTTGATGTCGAAAGCACGCATTTCCACGATAGTCGCTTCCTCGGAAAAACCCGATGCAAAGGCCTGCCCGGCCTCTCCAAAGCCGATGAAGGAGATCGTCTTGCTGGCGTTTTCCAATGGTCGGACCAATCCTGATGTCGTATTCCAGACTACCACTCGCTCGGGTCGTGCCTGCCTTTGACTTTTTACAATCTTGCAGAGCCATTCCTTGTAAACCAAACCATACCCGAAAGCAGATCGGGGAGAAATGCCATGACCGGCAGATTGATGAAAGATCATCCGCAGCCTGTGGATGTGTTCGAGAATGCGGCCAACATTTTCCGTAGGATCCGGGGCGAGGAAGAGATCGGAAGACCCGTCACTGCCCCGCCAAAGCGAAAGAAAGCGAAGGCCAGGTCGAACGTAAAGAAGGGCAGGAGGCGGGGTTACATCCGACTTCCTGCCATTTAAGGGCAAGACTTTCACGAAGCCACAATCTGGAATTGGGTGCAACGGAATGGGAATCTGAAAATATTGCTTGACGATGTGTAATGCAAGCCTAAATTAGGTCAGGCGTTCCGAACGGGGATGCTAAGTGACGTCAACCTGAAAATTTGAAAGCTACATCGCCTAATATGGCCAGTGTTTTCTGTGTTCAGCGTCAACTCAGATTGACAGCATGAATGGCTAAACCGATGGAGACTACCGTGGCACAGGACAAATTCAAGGCTCTGGTTCACTATCTGATCGAGCAATCGTCCGGGACTTCAGGCGATCTTGGTTCCATACGGCTGAACAAGGCCCTTTGGTTTGCAGACGTTCTGGTTTACCGGAAAGAAGGGGAATCAATCACGGGCGAGAAATATGTCAAAAGAAAGCGCGGTCCCGTCCCGCAGACTATTCTGCAGACCATAGAACAGCTTCGGGACGAAGGAAAGATTCACTTTCGGAAACCGGAATTCGAACATGACTCGTGGAAATACAGTTCACTGGTAGAGCCGGAAACCGGACTTCTTTCGGAAAGCCACTTACGATGGGCAAATGCCGCCTTGGAATTCGTTCAGGGAAAAACGGCTAACGACATAAGCGAACTCACCCACGATGAAGTATGGGAAGCTGCTTCTGAAGGGGAGGAAATACCCCTGTTCACTACGCTGGTGAGCTACTGTGGAGAAATCAGACAGGAAACGATAGAGTGGGCTGAATCCGTGATCAATGAACGGGAAGCCGTTTAATGCCATGGGGACTTACGCTTAGAACAGTAGTTCTGGACGAAAAAGCGTTAGAGTTCCACGAACAGGCAATGGATCGGAACTGCCGTTTTGATGATCAGTGGGCAGCGGTTGAATGGCTGCTCTCCAAAGCCCCTGAAAACGGGCAGTTTCGGGATGAAGACTATCCCCACAGAAACTTGATATATGTTGTTCCCGCCGATGAATTAGCGGGAACAAAGGAGTTGTGGGTTTTGTACTCATATGATTCCCAGCAAGTTACTGTCCACGCGATACGCTTTTACCCCTGATACGCCAGGCTAGGAATCCGACCATGCACGGGAAACAGGGAAGCGGTGGGTTTAGGTTGCGGGCTTCTATCAGGTTACGGCATTCTTCGGGCATATCGGCAATACTACTCAGTGAGTGGCACTTCGATCACGTCAGCTTCTAACGACTTCTTCATCAGTTCGATACGATTGCGACATTCCTTTATGTCATTGTACCCAGTTCCCGAAGTTCCGATGATTTCATTGTTGGCAGCGCGGAATCTCCAACGCCATAGCCCAGCAGCAGATTTATCACGATAGATCTCGTATCTCATGGGACGGCCTCTGCATTGTTAATTTCAGGTGAACGTAAGGGGGCTGCCCCCTTCCGGTTTCTTGCGCTCGGCCGGTCTTGCCAATTCGAATCTGCGAAGCTGTATTGGAAAGCTATTGATAGGCGATCTGGCATCACTGGTTCAACGGGAAACCCGGCTGAATCCGCGCAGACCCCCTTTTACGTCTCAACTCGAAACAGGTGTTTCCCTATATGGTCACGTTAAAGTCAGACAGACCTGACCAATCAAAACCAGGAGGCTTGCCCATGTCCGATAAAAGAACCGCGCTTGTTATTAGCGCGCACTCCGCCGACTTCGTCTGGCGCGCTGGCGGGGCCATCGCCCTGCATCAAGACAAGGGATACGAGGTAACGGTTGTCTGCCTGTCCTATGGCGAGCGAGGTGAGAGCGCGAAGCTATGGAGGCGGGACGGCATGACCCTCCAGAAAGTCAAAGCCGCACGCAGAACCGAGGCCGAATGCGCTGCCGCCGCTTTGGGTGTCAACGATATCCGTTTCTTCGACGTGGGCGATTACCCGCTGGATCTGGGCCACGAAACACGGGACCGTATGGTTGATGTGATCCGTGAGGTACAACCGAAGTTCATGATGTCCCATTCAAAGTGGGATCCCTACAACACCGATCATATGGAAACGACACAGTTTGCCCTACAATGCCGGATGATCGCGCAGGCGTGGGGCCACAATCCGGGCCAGAAGGTTCTGGGCGCTCCACAGCTTTATCTGTTCGAGCCGCACCAGACCGAACAAATGGAGTGGAAGCCAAGCGTGTTTCTCGACATCACGGATGTCTGGGATAGGAAATGGGCGGCAATCCAGTGCATGCGGGGGCAGGAGCATCTCTGGAGCTTCTACAAGAACGTTGCCGAGAACCGCGCCAATCACTTCCGGCGCAATTCCGGTGGGCAGGCTGGAGGACGGGCGGCGAAATACGCGGAAGGTTTCGAGACGATCTTTCCTCGGACAGTGGATGAACTGGAATGACCTATCAAGCTGGCACAGCGGGTGTTGTCGTCCAGAAAATCGAGCGCGCGGATCAATCCGTCATCGACGGTCTCTCGAAGTGCGGAGTGTCGACCGTCCACGAAGCGCAAGGACGAAAGGGGCTTCTGGCCAGTTACATTCGTCCAATCTTCAGCGGTGCCCGGGTGGCGGGGTCTGCCATCACCGTGCTGATGCCGCCTTGTGACAATTGGATGCTACATGTCGCGGCGGAGCAGATCACTGGAGGTGATATCGTGGTGGCCGGGGTGACGGCTCCCTCTGACGCGGGTTATTTCGGCGACCTGCTCGCGACGTCCTTCAGGGCGCAGGGCGCGCGCGGATTGGTGATTGACGCCGGCACCCGCGATGTGCGCGACCTGACTGAGATGGGTTTTCCCGTCTGGTCGAAAGCGATCTGCGCGACCGGCACAATCAAGGCGACTCTGGGATCGGTCAATATTCCAGTTGTATGTGCGCGGCAGCTTGTGAACGCAGGCGATGTGATCGTAGCCGATGACGATGGTGTCGTCGTGGTGCGCCGCGACGAGGCGGCTGCCGTCCTTCAGAGAGCACAGGCGCGCGAGGTGAACGAAAGCGAGAAGCGCACGAAACTGGCTTCCGGCGTTTTGGGTCTGGATATGTACAACTTCCGGCAACCCTTGGCGGAGAAGGGGCTGAAATATGTCTGACGGCATCCGCTGCATGTGGATGCGCGGCGGTACATCCAAGGGCGCGTACTTCCTGGCCGAGGATCTGCCAGGTGACGTTGCGGCCCGTGATGCGATCCTGCTGCGGGTCATGGGCTCACCGGACCCGCGCCAGATCGACGGGATGGGAGGCGCGGACCCCCTGACATCCAAAGTGGCGGTGGTCAGTGGTTCCGACCGAAACGGTATCGATGTGGATTATCTGTTCCTGCAGGTGTTTGTGGACCAATCCGTTGTGACCGATGCGCAAAACTGCGGCAATATCCTTGCCGGGGTTGGGGCTTTTGCGGTCGAGCGCGGTCTCGTCTCCGCGCGGGACGGTACAACCCTGGTTGCCATCTACATGGAAAACACAGGTCAGGTGGCGGTGGCGCACGTAAACACGCCGGGTGGTAAGGTCTCCTACAGGGGGGATGCGCGGATCGACGGTGTGCCCGGCGGAGCGGCGGCGGTTCCGCTGACTTTCAAAGATACGGCTGGATCGTCATGCGGCGCCCTGTTGCCGACCGGGAATGCCATGGACCTCGTTGAGGGGGTCGAGCTGACCATGATCGACAATGGTATGCCCTGCATCATTGTGCGGGCCAGCGATATGGGAATTGTCGGCGACGAGACTCCCGAAGCACTCGAATCCGATATTGCGCTGCGCACGAAACTCGAAACGATCCGGCTCACCTGTGGGCCTTTGATGAACCTTGATGACGTTACCGAAAAGTCCGTACCCAAGATGACAATGGTTAGTGCCGCAAGGAACGGTGGCGCGATCAGTACGCGGACCTTCATTCCCCATCGGTGCCACAAGACAATTGGCGTGCTTGGAGCCGTCAGCGTGGCGACGGCCTGCCTGACGCCGGGATCACCGGCCTATGATCTTGCCAATCGTGGCGAAGGGACGGAGCGGGCCTTGTCCGTGGAGCACCCGACAGGCGAAATGACGGTTGTCGCGACAATGGGTGCAAACGGGGTCGTGGCCGAAGCTGCGATCCTACGGACTGCGCGTAAGTTGATGGATGGGGAGACATTCGTATGATCGAACAGAAAATGGATGCGGATTGGCTCGTCTTTCATCCCAGGCCCAAAACACCCGACTTCAGGTTGCCGGAAGGCGCTGTTGACGCGCATTGCCACGTCTTTGGTCCATCGCCCGAGTTTCCGTACGCGCCCGAGCGCAAGTACACGCCCTGCAATGCGGGTAAGGACAAGCTGTTTGCGCTTAGCGATCACCTTGGGTTCTCGCGAAATGTGATCGTGCAGGCCACCTGCCACGGCAAGGACAACAGCGCTATGGTTGACGCCTGTCAGGCGGCTGGGGATTTAGCTCGCGGCGTGGCCAGTGTGGGCGCGGAGATTTCTGTCGGCGAACTGGAGGACATGCATCGTTCCGGGGTGCGCGGTGTCCGGTTCAACTTCGTCAAACGTTTGGTCGACCCGACGCCGAAAGAGGTGTTCCTTGGCATAGCCGAGAGGATCCAGCAGTTCGGCTGGTCCATCGTAGTCTACTTTGAGGCAGCTGACCTGGAAGATCTCGAACCCTTCCTGAAGCTACTTCCTGGCACAATCGTTGTCGACCACATGGGTCGCCCCGACGTGACAAAGGGCGTGGATCACGCGGACTTCGAACGCTTCATCCGGCTGATGACAGAGAACGAGAATATCTGGACCAAGGTGACTTGCCCGGAACGGCTGACGATCGCAGGACCACCCTATGATGACGTGGTGCCTTACTGCCGGGCTATCGTGGATCTGTTTGAAGATCGGGTGCTTTGGGGCACCGACTGGCCGCATCCGAACATGAAGTCCCACATGCCTGACGACGGGGCGTTGGTCGACTACATTCCGCGCATCGCGCTGACCGCCGGGCAGCAACAAAAGCTCTTGGTCGACAATCCCATGCGTCTCTACTGGGCGTGACTGCGCGGTCGGGATCTAGGTGTCGGGAAGGTCGTCCGGGTCACGGATGATGTCCGGCGACCGGTACAGATCGGGATGCTCTTCGCACTTGCAATATCCCGTCGGTTTGCCGGTCGTGGCGTTCACGACCCAGGAAGCGCGGGGACGTTTTTTGCCGAGGTACCGACTGACGGATAGCGGATGCACATGCAGCCGATAGGCGAGAGCGCCGTAGGTACAACGTTTCCTGATGTCGTTCAGGTGGGCGAGAACGTTTTCCGTATACCCAACGCGCTCGGCTTCGGTCATTGCCTTTCCTTTCTTCTGCCACAACGGGCGGGAACTGTAAACATGAAAACGCTCGGCATGGATGCTCCACCATGTCGAACGGGCGCTTTCAGTGCAATGAAAGGCACGTTATCCGGCTCAGTGACCTGAACCGAATAGACGTGTGCCTAGCCGTGCCAAGCCCTACCTGACCTAGCCATGAACAGGCGACGTAGGTTTCCAGAAAGGCAGTGTCAAGAGAAACCCCCGGCGGTCGCCTGCCAGGGGTTTTGTTTCATCCGTCGTGGCCGGGGAGGGTTCTATAGGATTTACAGTGAAGAGTCAATAGGCTAATGTATGCCATGAAAGCATACGGAAACAAGAGAAAGTCCCGATGAATGTCACGATTTTCCGGTTTGGCTCATCGGCGGATCGTATTCCTGAATCAGGCGAGCCTCTGTATCCAGCCGCGTCGACGCCACCGCTTCAGCTCGAACATGAATCTGGTTCACCCCCCTGCGGATGGCTTCCGCCCACCGCTCATGGCCACTGAGCCGGTTTTTCAGGTTTTCCGTCTTTCCGACCCCGGCGCCACTCCGAAGCGCAACGCCCGCAGTCCGTGCATATGATTTTCATGTCTGTCCGGTTCCTTTCGTGAAAACCCCCGGCCAGGCCTGGCCGGGGGTCGTGTTTTTCATCCGTGGTGGACGGGAAAGGCTATTCCGACGCCTCGCCCGTCTTCTCGGCCCCGAACGCGCCGATCAGGTGGCTGCCCTGGTGCTGGGCCTCAAACGTTCCCAGGATGTGCGTGGACACTTTATCGGCGTCGCCGCCACGCAGTTCGGCGTCCCACGCATTATCCAGCGTGGCGCCCTTGGTTCCGCCACGGGTCCAGACAGTCGAACGTTTTTCGGCGGCGGTTCCACTTCCAGAATAAGCGGCCAAACCACCGAGACCATCGGAATTCAGGTTGTTTTCCTGCAGTGCGACAGACCATCCGGCCTTGTCCCTGCCGTCGGCGTCCTTGAAGTCCCTGATCTCGCCGGAGAGCGTCCCCGCGTTAGCCGTAGTGAATTTCGCCGTCAGACTGGCTTTCGCCGTGAAGTCCCCGGCCTCGCCCGGCACGGCGTACTTGCCCGTCGCGTCACCCTCGTACGTGGCCGAACCGACAGTTCCGGGGAAGGCCTTCGTAGCGGCAAGGCCGCCTTCATGGGTGAACGCCTCGAAATGGGTGGTTTTGCCGTCTGCATCGGTGGCGGCCCACCAGCCCCATATGGCGTCGTCGCCCGTGGTCTTGGTGCTTTCCGGGACGCTGGGCTTGAAGTTCCAGTTACTTCCTGTGGGGTGTCCGTTCTGCGAAAAACAGGCATCTTCACAATGGAACGTGCCGTCGACCCCCTTCCATTTACCCGGAGTCGTGAAAACGCCGCCGTCAACCGTGTGGTCCTTTCGGCTTGGCCCCGGCGCGAAAACTCCGCCTGCGGCCGTTGCTTCGCCTAGAGCAAGAGCAGAATTACCGGAACCGAGTGGATAGGAATCCTTGGGATTGCCCGCAGATGCGGTTGCGATCTTGGTGACTCCGCTTACCGCCATTGCAAACGTCTCGCCCTCCAACGTGATCTTCTGGTGATCCTTTTCGCCCTTCGCCGCCTTGAAATCCGTGTAAGTGTTACCAGCCGCATCAGTGTTGGCGTCTCGAAGGGCCGTGGCTGCGGCCCGCGCCATTTCCGCGTCCGCCATAGACGTGTCGGGGGCGCACTTGCCGTCCTTCAGCACGGTACCGGGGCCGCAGTCGTCCGCGTTGGTTTTGCGTTCGCCGCCGCCACTCATGCCGCCACCGCCGGCCATCTTCATCTGATTGTTGTTGTCGCTCCCGCCGCAACCGGCCAGGGCGAGCGCGCCCGCCAGCGTGACCGCTGGCACCATAAGTCTCGATATCCTCATGTCATGTTTCCTTTCGTTCCGGCGGTCAGAAGCTGAACGTCACGCCGAGGTCGGCGGTCTGCCGGTCCTCCGCGCCCTGTTCCTGCGCGGGCCAGTTGGTGAAGCCCGCCTTGAGGGAAGCCCCGCCACCGAGTTTCCATTCGAAACCGGCCCCGGTGGCCTCGGCGTTGCCGAACTCCGTCGCGTCAGTGTAGAACACCGTCACGCCCATCTGCCCGGCGCTGTATCCGGCGGAGACGGCGAACTGCTCCCGGTCGCGGTCAACGGCATTGCCGTCAGCGTCGGTTTCGATGGGGTTGCCGTCACTGTCGTTGGTGTCGCGGCCCTGCATTCCTACGACCACCTTGCCGGTGAAGCCGGAGATGGACGCGCCCGCGCCGAGGACCAGGTGCCCGTCGGCGTCATCCTCGGCCACGGCCTCGAAGCCGCCGCCGATCCACGCGGAACCCATGTCCGCGATCGACAGGTCGGCCTTCGCGCCGACGGAAAGCGTGTCGGCGGAAATCTCCTTCCTGTCCGCCTGCACCACCCCGTCCTCAACCACGGGCGCCATGCCCAGCGAGGCGTACATCCGCACCGGCCCCATCTTCGGGAGCGCGTACTGGAGCGCTGGCTCCTCTCCCTCCGTTCCGCCCCGCAGGTACTTGATCTCGTTCGGGTCGCCTAGGTTCCTGTATCCCACGCCGGACACGTGGCCGATGGCGGCCTTGGCCCCGGCGTCCACATCGCCCATCGACAGCTTTCCGAACGGCCCGGCGAGATAGATGTTTCCGGCCGTGCCGGAAGCCCCGCCTGGGGCGTTGTCAGCGCGGATGGACCCGCCCGCCGTAAGCCCGCTGTCGAGCGTGGCGGACGCCGTGAACGTGACGCGCACCCGGCTGTCGAATTTCAGGTCGTCGTTCGAATCGGAAACGACGCCCATGCGCCCGTCGCCGCTGAGGGTGATCGACGGCCCCGTGTCCATCATCGCGTCCTGTGCGAATGCCACCCCGGCGCCCATGCCGAGCGCGGTGGTGGCGAGCAGTACTCTTCTCATAGCAGATTTCTCCGTTTGATACGTGAGGCACCGATCGCCTCACGGACCCGAATCTATGCGGAGCGCTGTACTAGGGAAGGTACTGGAATCGGATTTATCCCAACATGTAGTGGTTTTGCAACATATGACGGATTTGCAACGGAGAAGGCCGTGTCGGTTGTGTCTAAGTAACGAAACAACAGGAATGTGTCCGCTTATGGCATATGTCAAAAGAAGCCATCGCGTCGGGCTCCAGCCAGTTCCCGGCAAAATAGGAACCGAAGGGTCCCATATCGGACCTTGACACCGCTTCTCCCTCAACTAACGTGTTTCCCGCAACGTACCCACAGGCCCGCTATGCCGGGTCGCTCGCTCTATACAACAGCCGCGCTTACTAGGCGAAGGGTCGCTCCCCGAGCCCGGCGAAAGGGCGGGGCGCTTTCCTGTGGGAACGTTGCAACGGCCCGGCACCTGCCGGACCTGAGCGCGGGGAAGCGGGAATGACTAGGAAAAAAGAAGACAACCTGATCGCCCTTTGGCTGTGGAAATGGGTCGCAAGGGAACGCAAGAAACGGGAAATCGGCCGCACCGAGTTCGCCCGCCGTCTCGGCATACGCAGGGAAAGCCTGTACCGGATGGAAGAAGGGCTGACGGGTTCCAACGCTTCAACGCTACTGGAGGCGCTGAATCAGCTGGGGGCGCTGGGAGCCGTCGCTGAGATAGATTCGATGGACTGGCACGGAGCGATCCTGTCCCTGTCGAAAAACGAAACCAGCCGGTACGACGCAATAGCAGAGGACTCAGGGATTTCTCGGTCCCAGGTCATACGGCAGCTTGCCGCCGAAGGGCTGCTGGCCAGACGGACGGTTGATGTGGACAGCGGGCCCGAATGAACGATCCCGAACGGACCGATGAACTGCTTATCAGGTTTGAAGGTCTGGATGCTGATACAGACAGGGTAAACATCGGTCATCTGGGTGAATCGCTTATCGGAATGGACAGGCTCCTGAACCTTGGGTTTCATGTCTTGGGGAATGGCCATGTACCCGCTTCCAGAACTCAGGGTGCGGCTCAGATTTGTGGCTCATGCCGCAGTGCGCCAGTTGGAGAAGTCTGCGACCCGGTTGTTCATCTGGCAGCAGCGAATGGGGATGATCGCGTTGGCGCCGTCAACGGACCAGCGGCTGCCGCTTTTTCTGAGTCGATTAACGTGGGCGAGGGAAACTGCGGCGGCGGATGGTCTCAAGCTGCATGATCCGAAACTGTGTAACGCCGAATGTGAAACGCATCGTCTGTCTCGCGAATTCCCGCAAACTGAACGGCCGTTGTATCGCTGGCCGGGAGTGGAACACTGATCAAGCGAACGGATGGATTCGCCCCATCAGCCACCGCACAGATCAGGGGATATCAGAGTACGAACGACAGTATGAGGATGGCAGTGACCCGCGTGTCCTTGATATCATTGATATTCCTCTTATGAAGCCGCAGCCCCAGAACTTCCAGACCGAAAACTGGCTGATCGATCCCGAATACTACTGGGAAAGGGTGGGCAAGGTTTCCTTGCTCGACATGCCCAAACTCACAGGGCCCGAAATTCGGCTTTGGGTGAACGGCCACAGCACCTACAACGGGCTCAACGACAAGATTCCCCTGGGGGTCGCCAACTCGTACCAACACTCACTGACGATGGTTCATGTCGAAGACCTCAAACTCTCGGTGTTCAAACCTGGTGAGGCCTTCGGTAACAAAAAACGAAGGGTCCAGGGCCGCTTCAGTCATGACGAAGTCGGGTATCGCCTTTGGGTCACGGATCCATTATTCGAGAAGCGCTACCTGGCGAAACCGGACGGAACCTATCGTATTGGCAATTGCTTTCTCACCGTGAGCCTTGGAGAGCCATTTGATGGTGCGGTCTATAAGCTAATCGCCTCTATCATTGGAGAGCAACGGGGCTCATCCCTATAGACAAAGTCCACAGAAAACCTGTGGCGCCATGGGGGCGCGAAGGCTGGATGTTCACTATTGGTCACTCAACACACACGCTGGGAACGTTCCTCAAGCTACTGAAGATCCATGCTGTGACTGCTGTCGCTGATGTACGTTCCAGCCCCTATAGCCGGTTCAGTCCCCAATTCAATCGTGAGCGCTTTACAGATGCCTTGAAAGCTGACGGGATCAGATACGCATATCTGGGCAACGAATTGGGGGGGCGTTCCGAAGATCGTTCCTGTTACAGGAATGGACGGGTTTGCTATAGCCGTGTCGCAGAGACAGAATTGTTCAGGAACGGCTTGGATCGTGTCGTTGACGGTGCCGCGAAGTTCCGGATCGCGTTGATGTGCGCGGAAAAAGAACCGCTTGATTGCCACCGGACTCTCCTCGTATCCCAGTCATTGGTCAAGCACGGCATCAATGTCGAGCATATAAAAGCCAACGGCGAACTGGAGCCGCATAGCGATGCCATGGATCGCCTTCTGAAATTACATAAGCTGCATCGCGAGAATGAGGGTTTATTTCCTGTCCCGCGGAAAGAACTGATCGCTGAAGCCATTGGACGACAGACAGGGCGGGTCGCCTACGTGAAAGACGAGCCAGCGTTCCAGGATATTGGAAAACTCTCGTGAAAATCCATACTATTGGATTTACCAAGAAGTCGGCGAACCATTTCTTTGGTCTCTTGCGTGCGTCCGGCGCGAAGCGCGTCGTAGATGTTCGTCTGAATAACGTCTCCCAACTCGCTGGCTTTGCCAAGCGCGGCGATCTCGCATACTTTCTCACCGAGATCTGCGGCATGGAATACGTTCATCTTCCTGAACTTGCGCCGACGAAGGAGATAATAGACGAATATAAGAAACGCGGCGGAGACTGGAGGACGTACGAGATTCGTTTCCTTGAACTTATGCGGCAACGCCAAATTGAGAGAACGGTCCCTAAGGACATTGTCGCTGACGGGTGCCTACTCTGCAGCGAGGACAGCCCCCATCATTGCCACCGGCGTCTGGTGGCGGAGTATTTGAACGATCATTGGGGAGACATCGAAATTGACCATCTCCGGTAGTTGGGGCCGATTTGGGCAGGGGGCGAACAGACAGAACCGGAACAGACGGGCTTAGAGTGTCATTTCACACCGAGCCGGAATGGTCTTCAGGTCGAGATTTGCAATTTCACGGGCAAATCTGTTACGTAGCGCATCCGTCACCCTCTGTACGGAAGGGGAGTATTGATCCGGTGGCACAGGGGAACCATATATTGTGGCTACAACGTGACCATAATGCTGCCGTTATGAGAATTGAAGCGATGCCCACCGCCGATCAAATGGCCCGGATCGATGCGGAGATCAAGGAACAGGCGACGGAGGTCCTGCAGAGGCTGGGGAAAGACGGCATCAGGCAATCATATATCAATGGCCAGCGCACCCGCTTGAACGGACACTACAAGTTAATCCAATCCATCGACGGCGGGTCCTGCGTCCTCGCCACGACCCTGATGGACGCGGACGGCGTCTCCGCCGACGGCCCCGGCGACCTCCACCACGGACGCCGGGGCATCGGGGAGCCGTACAAGGTCTCCGGGAAAACCGTCGCGGTCGACGGGTTCCACGGCAGGACCGGGCGCGGCGTGCGCCGGGAACTGCACGCCCGCCTCAACCTGATCGCCATGACGCGGCCTTTCTCCGGCGACGGCCTGCTCGCCGACAGGTGCGGGGAGGGAAGGAAACGACAGACCGTGAACCTCTCCAACGCGGTCGCCACCGTGGCGGCCGGCATCGAGGAGCTTCCGCGTGCGCAGGCCGACGCCGTCGCCCGGGCCGTGACCCGGATGGCGGAGGGAATCCTCAGGGTGCGCGCCTGGCTCCGGCCGGGACGGAAACATCCCCGGAAATCGATGAAGCCGGTCAGAAGGTGGAACCGACGGAGAAAGGCCGCGGCCTGAAGCCGACAGATCCCGCAACGGCGGCGGCCGCCCGCAACGGATCAGGCGTGGCCCTTAAGGAAATGCCATTGTCCGGACGGGCCCGTCCACGGCTTTCCCGTGTTCGCGCAGCCAACGGAACTGCAGGCCCGGGCCTTCGAACTTCCGGAGCCCGACCCCGCAAGAATGCCACGGGAAGCCTGAATGTCGAATCCCGTCCGAAATCGGCCATCACGCTGATTGCGGGGGGCTTTGCGAGTTTTCGGAAACGAGGATCCACTTAACGGGTTCGGCCAGTTTCCCGGGCGCCCTGCCCGGGCGTCTCACTACGCGGCTTCGGTAATCTCCGGTGCGACGACCGCCTGTTCGTAGGGCAGGTCTCCCAGTCCATCCTCGAAGATGTTTCGTTCGGCGATCCACTCGCGCGATTCATCGAATATCTGGCGCGAGTAGGGTTCGAATACGATGCGTTCCCCGGGCCCGAATAAGCGCGTATCCATCTGCTCCCGGAACCGCTCCGGGAATTCGTTCCGGTAATAGTGCGTGTAGAGCTCCTGCCGCAGATCGATGTCCTTTTGGGCCATGCGCAAGGCCGTGAAATACTTTTCGACGTCTTCGAGGTCGGCGTTCTCCGCGATCATGGCGGCCATCATGAAAGACGTGTCCAGCACCTTGCGGAACCCCAATTGCTCCATGAAATAATAGGGGCCGCTGAACAGGCTGACGGCCGGTATGTTACCGTCAATCATGTGCTCCATACGTTTGAACAAAAGGCCGTCAGAAAAGGAAAGACTGATCTCGTCCTGACTGAGAAATGGTTCAAGCGCCTGGATGGTCGAGTAGTGGCTACCCGACTGATACCCCACTGAAATCGGCACATTCGCCAAATCCTCGGGGCGCTTGATGGTGGAGGCGGCCGGCACGAAAATTCCACATGGCGAGACGGAATAGGCGTTTGCATAGAGCTTGCCGTGCCCCGACGCCGCAGCAACGTTTACAGTCCAGTGGCATGCCGAGCTTACGTCGCAGGTGCGGCCATTCTCGAATGTTTGGTAGGCCCCGACGCGATCCCCAAGATCGTGCCGTTCGCCAGTGGCGGATCGGAGTTGATCCTCAAGCGCGTAGTCGAGACCCACGTCGTCAAAGTATCCTTTCTCGACCGCGATCCACTCGTGCAAACGCATATGTGGCGCGATGACAAACCTTCCCATGTTTTCCTCCCTTGCCGCGAAACGGTGCCCGGACAGCACATCCCCCGCGCCCTCCGACCCCCCGATTCCGCACGGGAACGGCTCGGTCCCTTCGGATCGGAGCGTAGCACCGCCCGCCAGGCGGCGCAAGGCATGCCGGCAGGCGCGCCGGGGACGGCCCGCGGCGCGTGGGGGACGATCCGGACGCCGGAGGTTCCCTCAGGGAGGCCGCGCCCGCAGGAACGCCTCGGTCGGCGTCAGGCAGGCCAGCGCCTTCCTCGGACGGGCGTCCGTGCGGTCCTGCACGGACCTCACCTCCGCGTCCGTGACCTTGGGCAGGTACCCCCGAACCAGCATCCATGTTTCGGTCCAGGCCCGGATCCGGGCTTTTCCTTCGGTCTGCGGGCCTCCGGATCCGGGTTCCGCGCACCGCTTTCCACCGGCGGATGCCGTGCGGGAAGACGGAAGCGGGCCGCCCGGCGCCTTGCAACAGCCCACATCTGTATGTGAATCTCAAGTCCGTCTTCTCCCGCCGAGGGCGTCACGCACCTGGATGGCCCGGTTGAGCCTCCCGGGTCCCTGCCGGACCTTCCTGGCCCCGCGCGGCGGCTGCCGCCTCAGCGGGTGGGCGCCGGCGGGGCGCCCGGGGCCGATGACGGGGTCCCTGACGGTGGGGACGCGGTCTCCCTCCATCCGGACGGCCTCCCTGTGGCCCCGGGCCCCGGCAGGGTGTGCGGGAGGTCAGTGTCCCCCTCCGGACAGACATCGGTCGCGGGCGTCTCCGGGCGCCCGCGCGCGGGCATGGCCAGGTCGGCGACGCGGGCCGGGCGGTGACGGCGCCGGAGGCGGGGCGCCCGCGCGGGCCGTCGGCGGCGCCGGCCCGGCACCTCCGCGGCGTGGACGGCGTCCGCCTCCCCCCGCGCCGGACGCCCGGTCGTGAGCGGCAGCCGGTGCAGCGGCTCCGCGCGCCCCTCCTCCTCCCCCGGCGGCATCACCGTGACCTCCGCCGCCCGGATCCCCGGGCGGGCCACGCGCCCCTTTCGGGCCCCCAGGCCTCCGGAGGCCGGGATCGCCGGCTCCGGCACCGCGGGCGCGGGCAGGGCCGAGGCGCGCTCCCGCAGGCACATCTCCCCGCCGTCCGGCGTCCGCACCCGCCGCCTCGCCGACCGGCCGGGCCGCGCCGGCGGCGCGCCGCCGCGCCCCGCCGCCCTGTCGGGGAGCTCCCGGAAGCCGCCCCCGCGGCCGCGGACGGAGACCACCCGCGTGTCCGCGCGGGCGGCCGCGGGTTCCCGGGCGCGGCCGGGGCCCCCGGTCCAGCGCCGGCTGCCGTCCTCCGGGGCGTCGCGCAGGTCCGCGTCCATGGCGCGCGGGCCCGGCGGGCGGCCCTCCGCCGTCACCGCCAGCCCGGCGTGGGCGGGGACGCCGGAGCGGGTGCGTTTCTGACATGGCGTAAAGTGTTCTGTGTATGATCCGGCTATGTTCTTTTTTCGTTCCCTATATCTTGGAGATTGCTTGATGTGACACTGTAAGCGGGATGCGTTTTCAGATTCTGTGACGTAAAACACCGCTGAACCCGGACTGTTTCGAGTGATTTGAACCGTTCGTGTGGTGAGGGAGTTCGAGATGGCGGGGCTGGCAAAGGACCACGTCGACGCCATCCGCGATGAGCTCGACAATGTATCCGCGAGGCCGCTCGTCGATGCCTGCATCGCCCACATGGTGACAGCGCGGGAGGGCGAGGGGGATCTCGTCCGCGAAGGCGACACACAGACCTTCGAGGACACGATTGCCGATGCCGGTGACCGGCTGTCGGCCGAGATCGTCAAGGCGGCATCCGTGTCCCTGGACACGCAAGGGCCCTTCATCTTGAAGGTGCGGCACAGACACAGAAAGCTGCTGATCTAACGAGGCTTTGCCTCAGACCGACGAGATGAACCATCGGCGTGTTGAGGGACTCCGGCCGCTGTCCCGCTCCGCGGTATGACCCGCCGGGCGAAGCCATTTGGCCTGGCCGGTGCTGAAAGCGCCGTGTGGGGAACCCGTCGACCGGGGTCCGGGACATGACCATGGCACGTTCCGCCGGAGAGGCACCCGGGAATCACGTGACGCTCGGGCCTGAATGCTTCGACAGGCTCTGTCCCGACGCCTGCGTCCCCCTGCCGCGGACCGGCGCGGGGGCCGCCTGGTTCTTCCGGGAGGTCCGCGGCAGCCCCGTGCCCTCCCCGGCCCTGATGGCGCCCATGGCCCGGCGCTTCACGGAGGGCCCGGAACGGTTCGCCCGGGGCCGGGGCGTCGATGCCGTCCCCTTCGGGAAGGGGGAGCGCAGGGACGACGTCACGCAGGGACATCTCCGCGGCCGGCGAAGGCGTGCCCTGCATCGGCAGGGCGCAGGGGAAGGCGCGTGTCCCGCGCACGCGGAAACGCATCGGCCCGGCGACCGGCAGGGCGTCCCCGGAACCTGTCGGCGGCACGGCGATGGTCAATGCCTTCCACGTCCATCTGGTCGGCGACGGCTTCGGCCCCCGCTTCATCAGGTTCCGCCCGTACTTCCCCTACAGCGCCAGGCTCCGCATCAACGGGCGCGGGTACCTGAAGCGGCGGATGGAGAAACGCCCGGTCCCGTCCGGGGCTCCCGGCAGCGGGATCATGGGCCGCGCCGGTCCCGCGGCCATGCGGGACATCGCCGGGGAGACCGGCGCCGGGCGGATCGGCGCGCCGTTCCGCAGGTGGCTGGCGCGGCCTGCCCATCCCTTCACGACCGGGGATCGCGCGAAGGGGATCCGCCACGACCTCCCGGTCCTCCAGGCGGAGCGCGCCCTCACGCAGGTGTCCGGCCGCCCCGCCAGCGGCAGGGTCCCGTTCGGGGAGACCATCCGCGGGAACCCCGGCATCGGACGCGCCGACCGCGTGCGGCTGACCTTCGGCCGCCGCGTCACGCGCCGGACCGGCCCGCGGTTCCGGACCCGCGTCATGACCGGCGGCGTCCCGCCGTCGCCGCGCGTCGACCACAGGCGTCCGCGCATCAGGCAGCACTTCAGGGAGGGCCGCGCGCCGCGGACCGGGACGGTGACCGACGACACGTACGGCTTCGGCGCCAGGCGCAGGCCGCGCGACCCCGATGACCTCAGGGAGGCCGGCTTCAGGGCCAGCCGGCGTCCTCCCGGCGTCCAGCGCATCAGCCATGGCCGCCCGACCGGCGCCGGGACCTTCGACGCGCCCCGCCGTCCCGCCGTCCCGCCGCCGTCGACGGCCGCCGGGTGTCCGCCATGCGCTTCGGAGACCCGCGGATCCAGGCCGTGCCGGCCGCTCTCCTGATGCATGCCTTCCTTCCCGCGGGCTTCAGCAGCCGCCAGACGGGGGAGGCGGTCGCGCGGCTCACGCAGACCGACGGCTACGGGACCGGCCAGGCGACATACGGCCTGCGGCGGCTGCGTCTGCGGGGATTGATCGGGCGGCTGCCCAGGTCACGCAAATACCGCGTCACGGAAAGGGGGCGCAGGGTCGCGCCCGCCTGCTGCCGCATCCACCGGCGCACGCTCACGCCGGCGCTGGCGGCGGCGTTCGGTGACGGAATGCCGACCAGGCCCGGGCGCGCGATCCGCAGCGTCGACGGGCGGACCGGCAGGCTCTGGACCTCGCGGCCTAAAGTCGCCTCAGGTCAAAACCTGGCTCAAATGGTCAGGCTTTGCGTTTGATAAGGTGTCTAGTATCACAGCCTCATTGAATTGCCGGGTATAGGGACTTCAGCCTGATCCGCGCGTCGTCGGTCCTGAACCGCCAGTCGACGGGTTTCGCCGAGCCGTTGCGGTGCCGCTGCCATGCGGCGACCTCGCGCACCATCGTCCCGCGGTCCGGGATCCGGCGGTCAAGGCACTGCCGGGAGAGGACGTTGGTCCCGGTCTCGGCCATGTTCAGCCAGGAGCCGTGCTTCGGCGTGTGGTGGACCTCGAAGCGGTCGGCGAGCCGCGACGCCTCCGCCGGATCGAAGGCCTCGTAGAGCGTCGACAGCCTGTGGGTGTCGGGGCTGGCCATGACGGGCACGGTCCGCCTGCCGGGCAGGTGGACGTCGGCCATGTCCACGGGGAGCCGGGCGAAGTCCCGCCTCCTGCGGCGGTCGGTGACCTCCACGTGGCGCCAGGCGTCCAGTGGGGCGTAGACCATGAACAGGTTGGCCGTTCCGTTGCGCCCGTACCCGAAGCCGGACCCGGCGGGCCGCCCGGGACGGGTCGGCAGGGGGGTCCGCGTCTCCCGGGTCTGCTGTTCCGGGGTCCCGTCCATGCAGACCAGGACCGTGCCGTCGTCATACCCGCGGGCATAGGTCTTCAGCACGTCCTCCATGGCGGCGACGAACCCGGCGTTCGCCTTCGGCGGGATGCACCGGCATTCCTTCAGCCAGGGCCTGGTGCCGTTTTTTCCGGAGCCTGCCGGACCGTCTCCCGGCCGATGCCGTCGACGGCCTCCAGCTCCACCAGCCGGTCGCCCGGCAGCTTCAGGGTCCATCGCGCCTGCCCCTCGGGAGGCTCCGGGCAGCCCGGCATCGCCAGCGTCGCCTGGCCCTCCCCGTCGAGCCGGGGCTGTTTCCGGTTCTCCTGGACCCTGCGGTCCAGGGCCGCGTCCAGGCCCTCCATGACGCACTGCCCGCCCGTCCGCTCCGCCGTCGCCACGCTGGCCCCAGGCGCGTCCGCGATCCGCGCGTCGGTCCAGCCGCCGTTCGGACGGCCCCCGTCGCCCGGCAGCAGGACATGCGCCCGCCTGCGCCGCTCCTTCGACCCCCTGCCGCCGTCGACGATGTCCTTCAGCCGCGCGCGCTCGTGCGCCTCAAGCCGCACCCTGCAGATCTTCCTGCCTGCCTGTTCCATAGCCTGTCTCCGAAATGCCCCCTGACGCCGCCCGGGGCGGCCGGAAGGTCTGTTGCACGGTGTCACGGTCGGGAGCGTAACCCGTCCCGGGCCGGGATGGAACCAACAATTCAATGAGGCTGGGATACTAGTCCAAGCGATAGATGACCTACAGACGCTTGTGCGAGAGACAGCGTTCAAGTCCGCGACCGTCGAGGCAAAGATGTCGTATGTCGAAGATGCGATGGACAAACTTGAAACTCGCGTAAGGCGCACCCAACGTTTTCTGATTGGTGGCATTGCTGCTTCCGGTTTGCTCGGTGCGTTGATACTTTTGGCTGCGCTGTGGTCAAGCAGCAACTTGAAGACCGCCGCACAGGCCGAAGCCGACACCCTGCGTATCCTCTACGCTGACCAGATCAAAGCCGCGCGGCAGGAAGGCGACGCGCAGTTGGCGGCACTACAGTCTGATGTATCGGCTCGACGCGCCGATATCGAGCGTCAGATTATCGAGGTAGGAGCAGAACTCTCTGAAATTGCTGATGAACGCGATGCGACCCGTGTGGCTCTGGAAGAATTAGTGGACTTGCGCAACCGGATTGGCTTGGAGCTTGTCGAATACCGTGGCCGCGTGATCTTTGTGGTTCCAGATGGTAGCAAGCTATTGGCCTGGCGCACCCCAGGGCTGTCGGAGATAGCCAACTACAATGGGCGGATGTATCGACTCAATCAGTGATGCTTAAATGTTGCGCTGTGGCGTAATCTTTCATTTTTTACGTTGAAGGGTAAGAGTTCAAGATATACGCTTTGGCGTAAATGGAGCGCATCATGGAAACCTTGGCACGCACACCTGAACAGATCGGCACCGCCTTGCGGCGCGCCCGCAAATCAAAAGGGATGACCCAGAAAGAGGTCAGCTCGCTATCTGGCTTGCGCATCGCCACGATTTCCTCGGTCGAGAACGGCGACGAGGGCACGCAGCTCAAGACAATTCTGGCGATCATGATGGCGCTTGGCCTGGAGTTCCGGATCGGCGAACGCCGGAAAGATCAGCCGGATATCGAGGATATATTCTGATGGCACGCAGGCTGACAGCCCTTCTGAATGGCCGCCTTGTGGGCGAGATCGACATGGCACGCAGCGGCGCGATTTCGTTCCGCTATGCGCCGGACTGGCTGGCATGGGAGCACACTCTTCCCGTCTCCCTGTCCCTACCTTTGCAAGAGCAGGCCCATCAGGGCGCGCCGGTCATTGCCTATCTGGAGAACCTTTTGCCGGACAATCCGGTGATCCGAGAACGGGTGGCAGCCAAGACCGGAGCAGGCGGCACGGACGCCTATAACCTCCTTGAGAAGATCGGTCGCGACTGCGTGGGAGCCTTACAATTTGTCGTCGGTGATGATCTTCCGGAGCCGAAAGGTCTGGAAGGGGAGCCGGTTTCCGACGCAGAGGTGGCAGAGGTGCTCCGCAACCTTGCAACGGCTCCGCTTGGGATCGAGGATGACGACTTCCGGATTTCGCTTGCCGGTGCACAGGAGAAGACTGCGCTCCTGCGGAAAGACGGAAAATGGGTCAGGCCCGTCGGCATGACACCAACAACCCACATCCTGAAGACACAGTTGGGGGTGCTGCCGAACGGGATCAACCTGTCCGACAGCGTCGAGAATGAGTTCCTCTGCATGATGTTTTGCAAAGCCATGGGGCTTGATGTGGCAGAGGTCGAGATCGCCGACTTCGAGGATGTGCGATCACTGGTAGTTACACGCTTCGACCGGCGCTGGACGCGCAATGGCAGACTGATCCGACTGCCGCAGGAGGATTTCTGCTAGGCGCTTGGCTATCCGCCGAGCCAGAAGTACCAGATGGACGGAGGGCCGGGGATTGCGGAAGGCATGAAGCTCTTGTCGGCGAGCGACGCCCCAAACGACGACCGTCTGGCCTTCTTCAAAGCACAGGTGGTCTTCTGGCTTCTTGGGGCGACAGACGGACACACGAAGAACTTTAGCATCGCGCTGCATCCGGGCGGCGGGTTTCAAATGACCCCGCTCTACGACGTCCTCACCGCGCAAAAGGCGGTGGCAGACGGGCAAATCCGCCACAATCGGATGCGCCTTGCAATGTGCGTTGGCGACCAAAACCACTATCGCATCAACGAGGTGGTAAAGCGCCACTTCCTTGAGACAGCTAAAACCGTTGGGCTGGGGAGCGACTTGGCTGAAAATACAATCGGAGATCTTCTAGGCCGCGTTCCGGCAGCAATGGCGGATACAGCGCACGCCCTTCCTATGGACTTTCCGGGTGAGCTGCTGGCTTGTACCTGGGAAGGAGTCGACATTCGTACAGCGGCCCTTAAAGCTTAATCGGAAAGTACTTCTGAGATTGCCGAAACCGCCACTTTCGGATCGGCTTTCAGTGCTTGAAACCACTCAACGAACTCAACAACGTCCAGTCGCCGTTCACCAGTTTCTATTTTGGCGACATAGGACTGCGGTCGCCTTAAGCGATCCGCAAGCTCCTGTTGCGTAACGTCTTTCGACTTTCTTGTTTCAACCAGCACCTGCATCAACGCCTGATGCCCCGGCGTTCGCAGACTTCTTGTCATGCGGCATCTCCATTCGGGCTAAGCCCTTCCCGCGTAATCCTGTTCTGGTATTATCCCATTATGGGATATTATGGAGGTAACCATGTCTGGTTCCCCAAAGAGCAAGCCGAAAATGCCGCCTGGATACAAAGTCATCCGCGGGAATGTCGTGGATATCGTTGACCGCGTGGAGCGGGAAGTGAACCGCCGCACCAGGCGCGTCGAGCGTTTACGACAGTGGCGGGAAATGACACTTCGGGAAACGGGTGGACAAGAGCATACGTTTGTCGGTGAAGTGCTCGACCGCGCCCGCCATGGTGATGATGTCGCCGTTGTCTGGGCACCAGTGGGGCGTGAACCGGTTGCTCTGGCGAACCTGACGGGTCAGTGCCTGCAATTGCATGGGTCTGCTGATCCAGACACGCCACAAGGTAAATTATCTGGCGCAGTATTGATCGCGTTTTTCGGCGCACTGCCGGGGCTGTTACCATACTACATGTTTCTTGGGGTGTTCTTCCAAATATGAGTGACAGCATGTCGGCGACAGCGTTGAAGTATTATCCTTTAGTGCTGTTGCCCGTTGCATGTATGATGACGGTGACTGAACCACAGCATACAGGGAGACAGCCCCATGTCCTTGGGAGAGTTCGTATCAGACGCCTGGCACCGCATCCAGGGGCAGCTTTTCCCCTTCCTCGCCGAGGAGGTCGGCCCGCTGGGCGAGACGCACCGCAGGTTCGTGGCGGTCCTCGACCTGGCGGAGGTGGAGCGGCACCTCCATTACGGCCACCGCGGCGTCGGGCACCCGCCCGCCGACCGCAACGCGCTGGCGCGGGCCTTCGTCGCGAAGGCGGTGTGGGACCTCCCGACCACGGCCGCGCTGACCGGCAGGCTCAGGTACGATCCCACGCTGCGCCGCCTGTGCGGCCGGTCGCCGCGTGTCGGGGGTCCCCGGCGAACCGGCGTTCTCCCGCGCCTTCGCGTGGTTCGCGGAGACGCGGCTGCCCGAACGCATGCACGGGGCGCTGGTAAAGGCCGCCTATGACGGCTCGGTCGTCGGCCACATATCGAGGGACTCCACGGCGGTCACGGGACGGGAGCGGCCGGCGCCCAGGCCGAAGCGGGAGCCGGCGCCGAAGCGGCGGCGCGGACGCCCGCGCAGGGGCGAGCACCCGGTCAGGGAGCCGACCAGGCTGGAGCGGCAGCTCCGGGGCGGCATGTCCACGGCGGAGATGGTGGCGGAGCTTCCGAAGGCCTGCGACGTCGGCACGAAACGGAACGCGAAAGGGTACAAAGAAAGCTGGCGCGGCTACAGAATGCATATCGACGCCGCCGACGGGGACGTCCCCGTCAGCTGCATCCTCACCCCGGCGTCGCTCCACGACAGCCAGGCCGCCATCCCCCTCGCCCGGATGACCGCGGAGCGGGTGGACCACTGCCACGGGCTGATGGACGCGGCCTGTGACTCGCGGGAGACCGGCGCCCACGCTCGCATGGCGGGCCGCGTGGCGATCATCGACGCCAACCCCCGGCGGGACGCGGCGCTGAAGGCGCGCCTCGCCACCGGGGCGCGGGACCGGCGCATGGCGGGCCACATCCGCCACGACCGCGTGCGCCACCGGCAGCGCTCCAGCGGCGGGCGGGTGAACTCCGCCCTGAAGGACTCCTACGGCGGCCGGCACGTCCGGGTGCGGGGGCACGCCAGGGTGGCGTGCCACCTGTTCTTCGGCGTGCTCGCCCTTACGGTCCACCGGCTGATGCGGCCCGTCGTCTGACGCCACCGGTTCCGGCACCACCCTCCGCCGCCGCCGCCCCGGAACGGGACGGCGCGCACGCCCGTGCGCGGATGGCGCCCGGCGGGCGACGGAATGCGACATTCCGCCGCACTTCGGCGCGCCGGGACGCCCCGGAAGCCCGCCGCGCCCGGCTCAGGCGCCCCGGCGGACGCCGGAGGCTGGCCACGGCCGCCGGAACCGCGATAATTGTGCAAGAGGCTCCTTAGAGAACGCAATACGGCTTCGCCTGCCGATACCTTTTCGGTCATACCGGGTCACCTTCAAAGATGCGGGTCGTCACCGTCTGCGGCAGCGATGAGAATTCCAGGCTCATTCGACCACCCTGGTCGCCGACACCAGACGCTTTGTTGCCCGCGAGAGGGCTCAGGAGATCACGAATTTGCCATGAGTTGATCCATGCGTGGCCTACGCGAATCCGAGGGGCAATACGGTGGGCGCGGCTAAGGTTCTCAGTCCAGATACAGGTCGCCGTATTCTGTGTCGTTGGCCAACGCGATTGCCTCTTCCTCATCGTCGAAAGGAGCCACGTGTAGAACGGGGCCAAAAGCTTCTTGCTTTACGAATGGAGAGTCCTCGGGCGAGCCGATTGCCACCGTGGGCTGGATGAAGGCTCCGTCATCCCGCTCGTCACCAAACGAAGGAATACCCCCGCCAGCCACGAACTCTCCACCATGCTCCGTAAGGAATCCAGGAGCGATCTCACCTTGTCCCGGTGGCCGTGGCTGATCAGTGGCCCGATGCTGAAACCATTGTGACTGCGGTCTCCGATTGCGATGCCGTTGGCGATGTCAGCCATCATATCCACATACTCCTCGAAGCGCGAGCGGTGGACGTAGGCGCGCTCAGTGCAAAAGCAGATCTGACCGCAATTGAAGAAAGCGGATCGTGTCATGCCTTCGGCGACGGCGTTCATTCGTACGTCCTCGAAGATCAGGGCGGCATTCTTGCCCCCAAGTTCCAGAGACACCTCGCGCAGCCCGTCCGCTGCGACTTTCATGATCGCTGATCCTGTGCCGCTCTCACCCGTAAAGCTGATCGCATCCACTTTCGGGTGGGATGCAAGGAACTCTCCGGCGGAGCCAGCCCCAAAACCGTGGACAAGGCTGAATGCGCCGTCAGGAACGTCCGATGCGGCGATCACTTCGGCCAATACTGTTGCTGACGAAGGTGTCTCTTCAGAGGGTTTCAGGATCGCGGCGTTTCCCATAACCAGAGCCGGAGCGACCTTCATGCACGCCATCAGAAGAGGCACGTTCCAGGGACAGATGCAGGCGATGACGCCTTTGGGGCGACGGGTGGTGTACCACATACCCTGAAACCCCAGTTCTCCGGAAAATTGAGAACTGCGGTTCTCCAGGTTGCCTGCCGTATCGGCATACGCACGAAAGAGATGCGTCGCGCGGGCACCGTCAAATGTCCTCGCCTGCCAGAAGCTGCGGCCGGTATCGGCCATTTCGGCCTCTATCAGATCGTCGGCCCGCGCCAGAAGCCTGTCAGACAGATCATGAAGCACGGAGATGCGCTGCTTCATGGGGAGGTCACCCCAAAGCCTGGACCCCGAGCCGATCGCCACATCGTGTCCACGCGAAACAGCCGTATCCACCATCTCTTCGCCTGCCTCGTGAACCTGAGCGACCAACTTCCCGTCGAAGGGGCTCAATTTTTCGAAGGCTCTGTCGGACTTATGCCATTGGCCCGCGATGAAGTTCTTCAGTTCTTTGGTCATGCAAACCTCTTCGGCCAAGGCCCGGGTTCAATTGCGTCCAGCATTGCCTGATTCAGGGCGATCATCATTTCGGCTTTCTGGAACGCGGCATCCGCATCGTCCCAAAGGTTCCTCGTCTCGTCGGGATCATTGCGAAGATCGTATAGCTCTCCAAACTCGAGGCCCTTATAGATCGTCATGCGATGGGAAGATGTGACGAGGTTCCGTATGTTAGGGCGCTTGTCGAAGCCCGGATAGACCTTGTTTTCCTCGTGTTCGATAAGGATGGTACTGCGGGTCGATCCGCTTCCATAAAGCTGACCCAGAAACGATTTTCCCTGCATCCCGTAATAGGGAAGCAGCCCACATCGTTCGAGGATCGATGGTCCGATATCGATCGAGGTGGCCAGCCCGTCGGCGGTCTGACCACCCGCGAAGCCGGGGTCCGCCCAAATGAACGGAACGCGATTGACGGATGAGTGCGGGAACGGACCCTTGAGGAGCAGCGAAAAGGCCCCCATGTAGTCGCCGTGATCGGAGTTGAAGATCACTATGGTGTTCCCGGCTTGGCCCGTGGATTCCAGAAGTTTCAGGATGTCTCCGACCGCGTCGTCGATCATTGTGATCATGCCCGCGGTTAGCGCCATCGCTTCCTTGAGCTGCCGCTGGGGTGCCATGAACGCTTGCTGAAGATTCTCGGGAACCACGCCGTCATCCATTAGGCGTTTCCACTCCCGCAGCTGCGGTGGAGGGTTTTCATGGGCGTCATAGGGCAGGTCAATCTCGAAGTCCTCGGGGTCGTACATGTCCCAGTACTTGCCTGGCGGTGTGAAGGGATGATGGGGATCTGGAAACGATACGAATGCAAAGAACGGGTCTTCCCGATAGCTTCTTGATTTTAGGTAGGATTTGGCTTCCTCACGTATGTAGGAGGTTGGGTAGAGTTCCTCAGGGATGCGCGTGCGAAACGCCTGAGGGTTGGAGTATTCATGTGGAAGCTGGTTCGCGCGTTTTCTGAGACAGGCCCATTCGCTCGTTTGACGCTTCAGCCATTGCAGGTAGTGCCCCCCGCATTGGTCGCTATGGTTTGTTACCATGCGAATGTGCTCGAACCCGTAATATGGTGATGGCAGCGCGTAGTAGTCGGTGCCATCGTAGGTATTTGGGTGCTCGTGATCGTATTTCGCTCCGTCAGGTTTGCGCGCCTCTGGGATGTCCGGATTGACATCGTGGGTTTCGTCCTCCCGCTTGACCGGCCGATCCGTGAAGGGTTGCAGATGGCTCTTTCCAATCAAGGCGGTGTGGTAGCCGCCCGACCGTAACACATCGACGAAGGTGTTGGCGTCGGCGGGTAATGGCAGGCCGTTGTGGCGCAGCCCGTTCACTGACGGATACCGCCCGGTGAAGATCGCGCCGCGGTTTGGCATGCAGACTGGCGATGTCACGTAGAAATTCGTGAATCTCGTGCCCTGCATGGCGAGACAGTCGATATTCGGGGTCTTCACCACAGGATGCCCTGCACACCCTAACCAATCCGCCCGATGCTGATCGGTCATTATATAGAGAAAGTTCGGGCGCCTGCTCATGCTTCGGCTCCCCTACGGTTTAGCAAGCCGTAGTGCAGGGCGCTCAGGGTCAGCGAAACGGCGATTGCCGTGCCGTTGATCGCGAGGACAGGATGGATCAGCATGAGACCCGCGACGACCCTTAGGGCAGCTTCCCAGACCGTCAGTTTGCCCCGGTCAAACCGCGCGGCGGCCGAGGCAAGCATGTAGACCATAAGCGCCAGCCGGACAAAGAGGAACAGGAAAGCCGCAATGGTGAAGTCGCCGCCTGCCGCGTCGACCAACAGCATCTCGGGATTGAAGGCGAAAAGGAAGGGTATCGCAAATATGACGATACCGATGCGCGTGGCCTGAACAGCAGTCCCGATGGCACCGCCGCCCGAGATGGAGGCTGCCGCGAAGGCCGCCATCGCTACGGAGGGCGTAATGGCTGAAGCCACGCCGAAGTAGAACACGAAGAAATGCGCCGTCAGATCGGTCAGCCCAAGACTGGTCAGGGACGGTCCGAGAAAGATGATGATTGTCAGATAAGCGGGCAGTGTCGGCATGCCCATACCGAGAATGAGTGCGGCAACAGCTGCAAAGATTAGCGCGATCAGCAGGTTATCTCCGGCGTTGCCGCTGATGACCTTGGCAAATTCCAGTGGCAAGCCCGTGGCTCCAAGAACGGCGATGATGATGCTTACAGTCCCGATTGCCATTAGCAGGCGTCCGAAAGTAATGCCGCCCCTAGCGAAACTCTGCGCGACCAACATCGGTTTCTTGCGCATCTCCGGGTTCAGGAAGCTAAGGACCAGTAGCACGCTGAGGGCGATCATTGCCGAACCGGCCGCGGAGAAGCCCGTTATAAGGGCGGCCACTATGATCGAAATCGGCGCCACGACCAAGATGAGATTGATCCAATCCTGAGCTGTGACTGGTTCGATCTCGGTTTCGCCTGTCGCCTCAACGCCGAGCGAACGCGCTTCGAAGATCACGGTCGTGAATAGCGAAGCGTAATACGCAACCGCCGGGACAATCGCGGCAATGATGATGACGAGGTAATCAATCGAAATGAAGTCCGCCATAACCAGTGCCGCTGCGCCCATAATGGGCGGCATGATCTGGCCTCCCGTCGAGGCAGTTGCTTCGACACCGCCAGCGAAACTGGGGCGGAACCCGCGTCTTTTGATCATGGGAATGGTGATAACGCCTGTGCCCACAACGTTTGCAACAGCTGAACCAGACACGGTTCCAAACATTGAAGAGGCCATGATCGCTGCATGTGCCGGGCCGCCACGAAACCGGCGCATGGCGTGAAAACTCAGCTTGATCATCGAGTGGCCGCCGCCAGTTCCTTCCAGAACGGCACCCATGATGATGAAAGGGAAGACAGTGTTCACAAGAATAGCGAGAATATTGCCCATGACGCCGTCACCCGTGTTGTACCATAGCTCGGCTGGCGTATCCTGAACGAAATCCATGCCAGCGTGCCCAAAGATGCCGGGCAGGCTCTCTCCGAAAAAGAAATATAGAATTGCCAGTGTGCCGACTGTCGCGAGCGGCAGCCCCCAGATCCGCCAGCAGAAATAAAGGATGATCGAACAGCCGACCACTGTCATCCAAGCGTGAAATTCCTCGAAGAAGAACAGGCCGACTTCCTCGACCCGGGTTACGGCGACATTGAACGACCAAAGGCCATAGAGCCCGATGAGGATAAGAGCGGCGTTGAACGCGGTATGGAAAAGTGCGCCGACTCCGCCGGAGAAACGCGAAACCGCCAAAAAGGAAATGATCAGACCCGTGGCGAAGACGAGAGGATGAAGATCGACAGCTGGAATTACGCCAATAGAGGGCAGGGGCCCAAAGTCTGGCATTGCATTCAGGAACCCGAGCAAGGCGAAGCAAAAGCCGATCCCGAGCAGAACGCGCTCTTTCAGGAGGTGCGCATGGTCATTCGCTGTTTCCATAACATATCTCCAACCGGACGGGATATAATTTGGCGGGCTGGGCATTTCGTCCAGCCTGAAGGCCTGGTTGTCCGAGAGGCTCGCCAGGGTAAGCCTGTCCATCCATATGCGGGGAGCGGTTCCACTCTCCGTGACAGCCGGCCCACCTGATGGAGAGCGCCTCCATAAGGTCGTCGGAGACTCTGATGCGGGTCTTGGGCCCGTTGCCATAGACGCAGGAGCGGATGGAGAGGCCTGCCTTCGTTATCACGGCAATCAGGCTCACGATGATCTCGCGGCTGATGTGCGGTTTTCCGTGCCGGTTCCGGGTGATGTGGCGGCACCTGCGGCGCTCGATCCCGGTCCACCCGCTCGTGCCCGGCGGCGAACCCCACTGTGTTGCCGGTGATCTGGGGGCTGCCCCGGCCCTTGTCGGCGGTCATGCAGGGGACACCGTAAGGTATGGCCTGCCGGGTTCGGGGTCCGGTACGTCACGGACGCTCACGGCGACCGGATGGCCCTCGTGACGTCCGCCGCTGCCACCGACCCGGCCCGCAAGCTCCTTGCTCCTGATGTCCGCCAATACCGTTGGCCGACCCGGCTTCCGGATCACCCGCACCCGCCCGATCCGTACGCCGCCGTTCTCCGACGGTTCCGAGATTCGCCCTCCATGCGCTGACCTCCGCCTCCATCCGCGCCGCAAGCGAGGCCGCGCCGTTGCAGGTTCGGAGCAATGGGTGGTTAGGGCCACCGAGAGTCACCGACATCAGCTGGCGCTCAGGGACGTGCGCCCGCTCCGGGCCGCTTTCCGTCAGGTGCCTGCGCCCTCCGCCGCGCCGCCGCATTCTCCTGTTGGAGGGTGCCGTTGCACCCGAAGCGGCATCCTTGAAGCCCCGCCGAACCGCCACCCTCGAAAAGTCCGCCGCCTCGGGCGCGTGTGGAATCCCACCCCGACCGATGGCGCTGGCCTCGGCGACGGCCCGGAGATGACGTCCCCGTTCGTTCAGAGCCGGATGTATCGTTTCCAACCTGCGCCGACGGGTCTCCACGAGGATAATCCCCAAACGGAATGCGTTATTCTCGCGAGCCGCCTTACGAGCCGCCAAGAAGGTGATCGGGGATCGTAGCGCCAACCTCTTCGTAGTAGCGAATTGCGCCTCGATGCAGTGGTGCAGCCAACGACACGAACGCATTTTCCAGTGTCAGGGGAGCCAGCCCCTGATTTACCGCATGTGCATCATCAAGGTTTTCGAACATCGCCTTGGTAAGCGCATAGGCCGTATCCTCATCCATGTCCTTATGGACGCTGACGAACATCACATATGCCGTGGTAAGCAGGTCCTGATCACTGTTGACCTGATTGGAGTATGAGCCTGCCGGAAGAATGTCCGCAGCATAACCTGGCGTACTCAGGTAGTCGTTCCAGGCGTCGGTCCCGATAACCTCTTCCGGAATGCCGAGAATACGGAACTTCTTTGCGGATCCGTATTGGTCGACGGCTGCCGATCCCATGGTGCCGGTGCGCATGAAGACGTCAAACTTTCCATCTTCAAAGGCTTGGCTTGCGGCCGACCACGCAAGCTTGATCGCTTCATAGTCCTCGTTAGCTTTGTAGCCCGTGATCGCTTCGATCAGCTTGGTGGTTTGGGCCGAGGCAGAGCCGGCAGGAGGGCCAACGAAGACCCGCCTGCCCTTGATGTCGTCCCAGCTGTCGATGCCGCTGTCCTCATAGGTCATCACGTGGATGTGCCCACCGAGGAATGAGAACAGCGAGCGGATGTTCCTGGATGCGTCTATCGCTTCCTGACCAAGATCCTTGTACGGGCCCTTACCAACTTCCATACGCGAGAACGCGCCCGCAGGCGTGCTTGCAAGGTCGATTGCGCCGGTCGCGACCTTGAGTGCCGCGCGTGTCAGTGTCTGATCCACATTGACCCGGATTTCGTGATCGGGTGCGGCGTAATTTTGACAGAAGCTGCGGCACAAGCGCGCTCAGACCCGCGGCCGAGCCCCCTTCGGCCTTGAGTGTTTCAGCCTGAGCAAATGACAACGGTACCGTTGCAAGTGCAGCGGCGATCACCGCCATGCGAAGCGTTTTCATGGAGTCCTCCCAAATTTCGCACCCATAGCTTGCAGATTCATCGGATAAAAATAAAATCAGAAAATCGCAGTTCGTTATAGAAATATGTATAGGCATGGATCCACGACTTCTGACCCAGCTTGCCGTCGCCATTGATCTTGGTCCGATAAACAGGGCGGCAAAGCGTCTGAACGTCACCCAACCGACCCTGAGCCGAAGCATCAAGATCATTGAAGACCGGGTTGGGGCTCCAGTTCTCATTCGTGAAAGCCACGGCGTTGTTGCGACGGATGTCGGCGAGCGGCTGGCGGAGCGCGGGCGGACGATACTGGCAGAGGCCGAAGCCGCGGACGACGCTCTTCGGCAGTGGAGAGAAGGGTTGATCGCGGAGCTGCGGCTTGGCGTCGGCCCGTTTCTGGCGGTGACATTGATCCCGGGCCTTGTCGAAACGTCTTTTCGCGGAAATTGGCCCTATGCGCTCAGGATATTTTGCGCTTCGGCTGTCCCGTTGATCCGTCGATTGATTGACAACCGTATCGATGTCGCGCTCGCGCCGTCGCAATTGCGTTTACATGAAGAGAGCCTGACGGAGGAGGTGGTGTTTCCGGACAGGTTGGTCATCGTTGCCGGGGCCAGATCGGAGCTGGCTCTCGACGGCGCGGTCGCGACAAAGGAAAAGCTTGAGAAAGGGCGCTGGGTGATTGCGGGAGCGCGGGCTGGCATTCACGGAACGGAGTCGGAGCTTTTTACGTTTCTCGGAATCGAACCCCAGAAACAGAACGTCTCGATCTCGGGAGACCTGATGATCCCGCTGCATCTTCTGAAGACGACCGATGCGCTCGTGGCTCTGCCGGAGCGCCTGATCGGGTTGCTGGGGGATATGGGGGGCGCACGGGTTGTCCATTCCGACTACCCGGAAATCCGGCGGGACATCGCCCTTTGGGTCCGAAAATCTGAACGGCACCGCACCGAGATTCTGCACTTCTCAAGTAGGCTGCGGGAGCACCTTCGGCAATTCAGGCCCGGGACTTAGGTCTTGAGGACGGGCCTTTCGGGGCCGTCCCTTCTTCGCGAATTGCGTCAATAGGGAAGGCCTACGTAGTTCTCGGCGAGCGACTTCTGAGCGGTCTGGCTGCCACGTAGGAACTCAATCTCGGCCAACTGCATTTTGTGGTCGAAATCACTTCTATCCGGGAAGCGGTGCAGGAGGTTTGTCATCCACCAGCTGAAGCGTTCGGCTTTCCAGACACGCGCAAGCGCCTTTTCGGAGTAGCG
Organism: Paracoccaceae bacterium; assembly: GCA_965221405.1. Taxonomy (GTDB): domain Bacteria; phylum Pseudomonadota; class Alphaproteobacteria; order Rhodobacterales; family Rhodobacteraceae; genus JAPOUP01. The sequence continues at coordinate 1,890,642 of CBDCSE010000002.1, forward strand.
GTCAATGCCTTCGGAATCCCGCTCCTGGTAGTATTGGCGCAATCCGTTGTAGAGATAGTGAATGTCACTTGCCGCCGTGTTCAATCCCTTGGCCCCGGTCGGTGGAACGATGTGCGCGGCATCGCCGCACAGAAACAGGCGTCCCCATCGCATGGGTTCGGTCACGAACGAACGGAGCGGCGCAATGGACTTCTCGATCGATGGTCCAGTGACCAGTTTCTCCGCCTCGCTCCTCGGGATGCGCCGCCGAAGCTCGTCCCAGAACATCTGGTCCGACCACTCATCGGGGGTGTCAGAGAGCGGGCACTGAATGTAATAGCGGCTCAGGTTTTCATTCCGCATTGAGCACAGGGCAAATCCACGTTCCGAGTTTGAATAGATCAGTTCATCGTTGACGGGAGGAGTCTCGGAGAGGATGCCAAGCCAGCCGAATGGATAGAGCTTTTCGTACTCCCGTCGCACGGATGCCGGAATGGTGTTCCGACTCGCGCCATGGAAACCGTCGCAACCCGCGACGAAATCACATTCGATCCGGTGCGTTTCGCCATCGACTTGATAGGTCACGGAGGGTGTGTCGGTCTCGACGTCGCTGATTGCCACATGCTCAGCATTGAAAACGATCTTGCCGCCCATGGCATCGCGCGCATCGTAAAGGTCTCTGGTGACTTCGGTCTGGCCATAAACCAAAACCGGGGTGCCGGTGTGCCCGACAAAGTCAATCCCGAACATCTCGTCGTCATATGAGATTTGGGTGCCCTCATGCACGAAGCCCTCGGCATCCATGCGCACGGCGACACCTGCGTCCCGCATCTGGTTGACCAGGCCAATCTCAAGGATTCCGGCGCGAATTCTGCCAAGCACGTAGTCGCGGGTTTTCCGTTCCAGAACGATCGTGTCGATGTCCTGACGATGTAAATGCTGTGAGAGAAGAAGCCCGGATGGTCCTCCGCCAATTATGCAAACCTGAGTTTTCATCCTGAGGTCCCCGTTCCCCCTATGCTCTTTCAGTCTGGCATGAGTGTTGCCCCCGCCGCTGACCCTCGCCGCATCCCGTCGCGCGGCGCCTGCATCAAAGGTCCAATGTTATGGTGCCACAACCTTCCGCCGCACGGCTCTGACACGTGATGACCTCGGTCTCGCGCTGGGTTTTTGACAGCACGAAGTCACGGTGCTCGACATCGCCTTCGACAATCCCACACTTACAGACACCGCAGATGCCGTCGGCGCATTTCACGTCTACCGCGATCCCGTTTTCCCGCAGCACGTCCGAGATCGACTTGTCCACCGGCACCTTCAGCTCGCGGCCCGAGCTCGCGAGTTTGACGTTAAATTCGTGGTTCACGTAGTCCGGCTGTTCCGGGACGGAGAAGTACTCGAGATGCCGTGCCTCTTCAGGAAAGCCCTGCCGCCCTGCCGCTTCCATAACACCGTCCATGTAGCGCTCGGGACCGCAGGTGTAGACGTGCCAACCGGATTGGTAGCCTGAAAGTATCCTGTCCAGGTCCGCGCGGGTGTCCTGATCGGAGAAGTGATAGTGCACCCGACCGGACCACGGAACGTTGGACATGTCATCCAGATAACCCGCATCAGCCTTTCTACTGGCCGAATAGTGCAGTTCGAAGTCGTGGTGGAGCGCGTGCAGCCGGTGCGCGAAGGCGATCATCGGCGTGATCCCGATCCCGCCGCCCATCAAAAAAGTCCTGGTGGCGCTCTCGTCCAGTTCGAAATGATTGATCGGTTTGGAGATGAACACCCGTCGTCCTTGGGTGAATATGCGGTGCAGCATTTTGGAGCCGCCGCGGCCCTCGTCCTCGCGCAGGACGCCGATCTGGTATCTGGACCTTTCAGCGGGGTCGCCGGACATCGAGTACTGTCGAAGAAACTCGGGCGTCACCACGACGTCTAGATGTGCGCCGGCTGTCCATTCGGGCAATTGTGCGCCGTCCCATGCGGTGAACTCGTACTTGGTGACATCGCTCGCCATTCTCTCGACGCTGGAGACCGTTGCCATGATGACCGGAGCGTCGTCAAAGTCTGGCCTCTCATGAGCCAGCCCTTCGGTTTCACCACGCGCGAGCCGGGCTTTGTACTCGCGTGCCGGTATCATGTCCTGATACGCCCGGATGCCTGCCTCGCGATCCATCGGGAACGGATAGGGCCATGGCCAGGGCGCCAGGTTCGCGGGATAGACCGCCAGCGTCTGGCCCTCATACCGCAGGTCGAGCCCGGGATCGAGATCACGCCGATTGATTGGCGCGGACGGTTCCCTGTAACCCCCGTCGGGTTTCAGTTCGAGATCCCACCACCATTTCTTGGCGTCGTTAAGCCCCCCATTGCCGAGCCTGTCATCGAGCTTCGCGAGCATCGGCGCGGCCGCGGGCACGTTCGACGCGAGCCAGCGGAAGGGTTTCTCGGCAAAGAGTCCTTCAAGGTTCCAGGGGCAGGTTTTCATGCACCGCCCGCACATGGCGCCGCCTTCGGTGGTGATGCGGTAAGTGGTGCATTTCTGGCTATCGCTCTTCCAGATTTCGTATCCGTTGAACATCAGTTTCGGCCCGGCCGTAATCGCGCCGGACGGACACTCGCGCGCACACTTCCTGCAGTTCTCGCAAAAGTTCTGCAGTCCGAAGTCGATCGGCTTGTCGTGGGCGAGCGGCATGTCGGTGGTCACGACGCCGGACTTCAGCCGCGGGCCAAGAAGCGGGTTCAGGATCACCTCGCCGATGCGGCTGACCTCGCCCAACCCGGAGAGAAGAAGGAGAGGCGGCTGCAGGACCTCACCATCCATCACGGAATGGGCCTTGGCTGAGTAGCCGAGGTTCCGGATCTGCCTGGCGATCACGCCACCCAGAAGGGAAAACCGGAGATAGGCGCGCATGGATTGCGCCACGGCGATCCAGTCATCGCCGGATGCGCCCTCCATGGTTTCATAGCCCTGATCAATGATCATGCTGATTGCCTGGTCGTGGGGCGGCACCAGTTCCGCGCCTGCGGCGTCATGGCTGTACCAGGTCCAGTCGGGGCACCGCGATATGCCAACCGCGTCCACGCCCAGGAAATAGCTCGCCGCCTTGACATTGGCCGCATTGCGCTCCGCGTCGGTCGGCTTCTCGGCCGAGGTGTTCGGATCGCCATCCTGCAACAGCACGAAGGCGCCGAGAACGCGCCGTTGGGCGAAGGAGTGTGCGCTCTTGCGTGCGTACCAGCCGCCGGAGGCGGCCGCCTGCTGTTTCGTTCCCAGATCACCGAACTGCGAGCGCGCAAACATGTCCGTGCGCTTTGGCACACGCGCGACACGCGCCTCGTCAATGAACGTGGTTGGTTCATCCACCCGCTTCAGCGTCTCGAAAGGATGCGCTCCGTCCACATAGTCGCGGCGCCGGAAAGGGTCGCGGTTGAACGCCCCTTTGACAGTGCCCTTGCCGACCCACCAGGCTGGACCGTAGCGCTGTTCCGCCCAAGGCGCCAGTGCGCCGTCAGTGGCCATCTCCATATCCGTGCTCACCGCGGCAAGGCCGAAACCGGTGCCGAGATAGGGCGCGTGCAGCCGACCCTTCTCAACCGTGGCGAGCCCCGCGGCGACGGCCAGCCTGTTCAGGTCCACGTCTGAGGAGGTCACGGTATGCGCCTTGGCACGAAACCCCAGCAAGTGCAGATAGTTGCTCAATATGACCGCGGTTTCCGTGGCCCGCAGAGCCGCGCGATGGTCCTGTGCGTCCCATATCCACTCCGCCCCGGGCTCGTCCTCACGTGGCGCGCGCATATGTTCCACGAGGCAGACGATCACATGTGTATGGCTGTCGATCGAGGCCGGCGGCTTTTCGATGGATTCCTTCAGCCCCGCCATGATCTCGTCGATGCCCGAGGCGAGCGTCTTGGTTTGTTTCGTCCGGATATCCTCGGCCAGCCGGTCGATGTCGGGGTTGCGCGTCGGTTCGGCCAGAAGCGAGCTTTCGGACAATCTGCAGATCCCCATCATCGACGCGTCCTGAAAATAACCGAAAGCCTTCATGTGATTGGCGCGTTCGATCGGGTCTGTTGGTGCCGTCGCTGGCTCGGGGTTAACCATCCCGTCGCGGATCACATCCATCATGGCTTGATATTCCCCCATCGAATTGACGAGGGAATGTGGCGTCCGCAACCGCCGGAAATCCAGCGCCGGAGCCGTGGGCACGCGCGACAGGTCCGCCGGTCCGTCGATCCGTCTCAACCGCTCAAGCGGGTAGGGCCCGAGGTGGAACGGTCGGTCCTTGGTGGAAAAGAAGCGCGTGCCCATCCTGTCAGTTTTTCCAGTTCCGTGTCATCAGCTGAGGAGCTTTCCAATCCGCTCCGCGGCCGTCTCGAGCTTGATCTTTTCGGTCTCGACGAATCGTTCGTCAAATCACCCCAAAAGCCCGAACGCCGAGAGCGCCAGAACGATCGTTCCGTCCGCCTTTCGTATTCGGAACGGAGGCCGCAGCGATATCGGGCTCGGTTTCGCCCGGATTTGTTGCGTACCCCAGTTTTGCAACGTGACCAAGCTCTGTGTGCAGCCGTTCCAGTTCCGCCTGGCTGGAAGGCCTCCGGCGATTGCGGCACTCTCCAGGTAGGGTTTGCGTATGTCCTTCGACATTTCAGCCAGCCATAACTTACCTTGGGCCAGGGTCTGGAAGGGAAGCGCCGTGCCGACCGCCATGTTCACCGAGATCGCTCGCAACGCAGGTCGGGCCGTTCCTGGCGAGCTTCGATGCCATAACGGATTCATTGAGCGTACGGCCCACTGCCCCCAGCTACGGTTGAGCCAGGATGTCGATGGCGCCGGTCTCCTCAGAGACCTGTCCCAGCCCAATTTTGGGGCCCAAGGCAAATGTGACCGTTCAGGTTCCCTCCAGGCCGGCGGCGCATCCATCGTTCCATGTCATGGCCGTCATCGCATGACCGTGACCGTGGCCGTCCAGGTGGCGCCGGCCGGGTCCGTCACCCGGGCCGGGGCGTGGTTGGTCTTGGGGCAGGTGTCCCCGTCGACGCGGTCATACCCGCCATACTGGCGCGTCTTCTCATTGTACTGGTAGCGCTGGGGGTATTGGGCGTTGATGCGGTCGATGGTGGCGTCACTCCAGGCCAGGAAGTCGATGGCCCGGATCGTCAGGGTGAGGGTGTAGGGGACCGTGAGGCCGGCATAGGGGGCGGTGCCGAGATTGACCGAGGGGATCAGGCCGGCCTCGTCCTCCCCGCAGGGCATCGTGGTCTTGCGGCGCAGGGGAGGGATGCCGGGGCAGGACGGGCCTGCCGGGTCCGCTGTCTTGGTGCAGGCGATCTCATAGGTGATGGACAGGGCCCCGCCCGTCACGCGGTCGGTCCCCTTGTTGGCCAGGAGGATGCGGTATACGGCCCGGCCGCCCCAGGGCGTGGGGTGGGCGGTGGCCATGAGGGCGGGGATGGGGTTGGTGGGCCGGTCCTGGGCGACCGCCTCGGGGGGGGCAGCAGGGTGATGGCCAGAAGGGCAGAGGCCAGACTCATCAAGCGGAACATGGAGCGTCTCCTTTGGACTGCGGGACCCGCGCGGCGGGAGTGATCAACGGGAGCAAGGATACCGACCCCGTGCGGGGAAGGCAAGGGGAACCGAATTCCGGCAAGGGACCGGTTTGGAATGTCCGGAACTTTCCGGTGGAAATCCGAAAGCCGCGCGTCGTGGCCGGTCGCGGCGCGCCCGTTCCATCGCGCCATCCGTTCCATCGTGCATGTGCCACCGCCCGGCCCCCTTCCGCCTGGCTATCTGGCGGCTCTTCTCCCTAGCAGGCCGGGATCCTGGGCGGCGCGGGAGGGGTCGGTCAGGTCAGTCCGCGGCCGCGTGTCCCGGTCGCGTCACTCGACCGACCCGTCGGTCTCGCCCCACTCGTTGACCCTCGCGCGGCCCTTGCCGCCGGTGAACAGGAAGTAGGCCTCGCCGGCGGACGTGTACTGGCTGCGGGAGACGGGCGGCGTGATGACCGGCACCACTAGTATCCCATCCTCATTGAATTGCCGGTTCCATCCCGGCCCGGGACGGGTTACGCCCGCGGCCGCAGCACCGTGCAACAGACCTTCCGGCCGCCCCGGGTGGCGTCAGGGGGAATGTCAGGGGCGGAACAGGCTATGGAACAGGCAGGCAGGAAGATCCGCGGGGTGCGGCCCGGGGCGCGCGGGCGCGCGCGGCTGAAGGACATCACCGGCGGCGGCAGGGGTCCGGGGGAGCGTCGCAGGCGGGCGCATGTCCTGCTGCCGGGCGACGGGGGCCGTCCGAACGGCGGCTGGACCGACGCGGGGATCGCGGACGCGCCTGGGGTCAGCGTGGCGACGGCGGAGCGGACGGGCGGGCAGTGCGTCATGGAGGGCCTTGACGCGGCCCTGGACCGCAGGGTCCAGGAGAACCGGAAACAGCCCCGGCCCGGCGGGGCGGGCCAGGCGACGCCGGGGATGCCGGGCTGCCCGGAGCCGCCCGAGGGGCATGCGCGCTGGACCCTGAGGCCGCCCGGCGACCGGCTGGTGGAGCTCTTATGAGACCTCTCCAGTCAAGCCCCCCTTTCATAAATCTCCATGACCGTCACATCGGTCCTCTCCCTGCGCTACGGGCGCCTCGGCGCCGCCGGGGACTCTCCGGGCTGAACGTCGCTTTCCAGGGAGCGCCCGACGGCGCGTCCAGGCTCCTGTCCGGTTCGGTTGGCCGGCGGACGCCGGCCCCGTGACCAGGGTGCCCCGTTCGGGCGGTGCGACGTTCCGGGGGGCGGGACCCATCTGGATGGACGGTGCCGCGGGATGCGGCGAACCATGCCGGTCACACGCCCTGCCCGGGTTCCCCGAGGGCCCCGTCGGGCCGCCCGGGTGTTCGGTGTTCGCCTCCCCCTACGCCGGCGCCTTCGACAGGACGGCGCCCCCGTGCGCCAGCCCGGTCGTGGCGAACCGCACCGGCGCCACCAGCAGCCTGCGCGCCAGCGCCACGATCCCGCGCCTGCCCGGACGCCCGTCGCGGGCGCTGACGTATTGCACGGACCAGCCCGACAGCGCGCCGTGCGGCTGGTGGTGGAGCCAGCGCCAGGCCATCCGCGCCAGGTGTTTCCGCAGCATCGGGCCGCCGGCCTTGCCGGGCCCCGGGCGTGGTCCACCGCGCCGCCCGGCCACGGCACCGGCCCCGGCCCGGCCATGCCCGCCAGCTGCCTCCGGTTCCGCAGGTCCCGGCAGGACAGCCCGGCCCCCGGCAGCAGCGCGTCGTTCGGGCCGATGCCCCTGAGCCGGCCCGGCACCGCCGCGTGGCGGGCGTGCGCCGGGACCGCCGCCGGCGCGGCTCCGGGCGGCGTATCCGCCGCCCCGTCCCGTCCCGTCCCGGGTGCGTCGGCCCTCTCCGCACCGGCCGCCTCCGTCACGGCGGCCTGTGCGCCACCGTCCTCCCCGGGGCCGTCACGCGCCTCCCGCGCCGCCGCCTCCCGGGCCGACCTGAGCGCCGCCGCCCTGTCCGCCTCCACCGCCTTCAGCCCGGCGACGCCCGGCTCCAGGCGGTCCAGGATGCCCCCGATCTCCGCCAGGAGCCCCGGCGGCAGCCCCGTGCCGCAGGCGGTCCGCATGCCCCCGGGCCGCGCCCGGTATCCCCCGCGCGCCGGATCCCCGGGCGGTATCCCGCGCGGCCGCAGGAGCCCCGCGCCCGCGCCCGCCAGCCGCAGCCGCTCACGCACGAGCCGCCCGCGCCTGCGCGGCAGGCGTCTCCCCTCCTCCTCCGCGACCGTCGGCACCCGCACCGGGGACATCGCGTCCCGGTCGCCCCCGTCCCAGGCCGGCGGCGCCCGCACCATCCTGCGCGCGCCGGTCCGGTCGGTCCTCCCCTTCCTGCTGCGCCGGACCACCCCAGGGCCCGCGGGGTGGCGGACCACCACCTCCAGCTCCTCGCCCTCCAGACGGCGCGCCAGCCAGAAGCCCCCGTACCCCGCCCCGTGGACCGGCATCACGCGGACATCCCCGCCGGAGGCGGCGGCGGCCCGGTCACGCGCCCGCCACAGCTTTCCCAGCAGCCCGTCCACGTCATGCGGCGCCAGCCTGTGCAGGCCTGTCCGCGACGCGTCCGCCGGATCGCCCACCGCCAGGATCCAGCCCGTGCCGCTCACCTGCAGCGCCGCGTGCACCGTGCTGACGTTCCCCCCGGAGGGGGCGGTCGAACCGTTCATTCCTCTCTCCTCTCATTCGGCAAGGGGTGCCGCCTTTCAGCCCCCTTGCCACCATATGCTGGAACCATCACTTTCCCCTGCACCGAATCGCCCCCAGAGGCAAACCCCGGCGCGTCTCATGGCATCTGGAGGTCGTCGATGGCATCGGCAGGGAGACGGTCCGGCAGGCGCCAGAAAAAACGGCATCAGGCCCTGGCTGAAGGAATGCCGGTGCATCCCGCCGAAGGCGAGCGCCGGGTTCGTCGCCGCCATGGAGGACGTGCTCAAGGTCTACGCCCGCGGGTATGACGGCGGCACCGTCCTGGTCTGCATGGACGGGACCCCGGAACAGCAGACGAAGGAGACGCGGACGCCGATACCGGCGCGGCCCGGGCAGCCGGCGGCATACGGCTTCGGGTACGGGCGCAACGGAACGGCGAACCTGTTCATGGCCTGCGCCCCACTGGACGCCTGGCGCCACGTGGAGGTCACCGATCGCCGCAGGAGGCGGGACTTCGCCCGGCTCCCCGTGGACATGGCCGACGTCCACCTGCCCGGCAGGAGGATCGTGCCCGTGACGGCCAGCCCCGACACCCACAGGCTGCCGGCGCTCCACGGGGCCTCCGGGCCGGCGGAGGCGTCGCGCCTTGCCGACCGCCTCATGGTCCACCATACGCCGAAGCACGGCTCCTGGCTCAACATGGCCGGGACCGGGACCAGCGTCCTCTCCCGGCAGTGCCTCGACCGCTGGATCCCGGACCGCGGGACGGTGGTGCGCGAGGTCGCCGCATGGCAGCGGCGCCGCAACGCGTCAGCGAAACCCGTCGACTGGCGGTCCGGGACCCAGGACGCGCGGATCAGGCTGAAGTCCCTATACCCAGCAATTCAATGAGGATGGGATACTAGTCCGACGCGCACCCTCCGGAAAGTGCAGGCGGAAAACGCAGATGTCAAAAAGTTGGGCTACACCTTGAAGGTTGTTCCAGACTTGACTGCGAGGCGTTTTCTGCCAGAGCCGGACAGGACGGCGTTTCGCGCGTCGAGAGGTCCGGGCCAGACGTGCGTGGGTGTAGCCCAGATTAGTTGACGACCGCGATTCTCTTCTGCCACGCTTTCCCTGCGGCGCACCGTGCAACGGCCGGACGAACCGGCCGGCGGTGCGCGTTGAGGCAGATGCGGGAGTGCGTGTCATGACGAAGAGCGAAGGGAGCCGGGTGCACCGCCACCCGGACGCGGTGGACTGTCTGGAGGGCCTTCCCGAGGACGGGGCGGCCGTGCACCCGCCGCTGGTCCGCAGGCACGCGGACGGGCTCACCCGATACTGGACCGGGGACGGCCAGGTGCGGAGCCGCGACGTCGCGGGGGACGGCACGCCGGATGCGCTTCTGGAGGCGGTCCCGTCGGAGTTCGGTCCGCTGCTGCCGCGGCTGGCGGCGGACCTGGGCTCGGGCGCGCCCGGCCTGGACGGCGGCGGGCGCGCGCTCCGGGACGCCTCGCCGGGCGGCGGCGCGGCGGCGCTGAAGCTTCTGCCGGGCGGCTGGACGCGACGCTGCCGGCGCCGGAGTGCGGGGCCTGCGGCAGGCCGATGGCCCGGCACGGGACGAGGAGGAAGGCCTGGCTCACGCGGCTCGGCCGGGCCGGGGCGGAGCGCGCGCATTTCCGCTGCCGGTCCTGCGGCGAGGGATGCCTGCCGCTTGACCGGGCGCTGGGGCTGGAGGACGGGACGGTGACGCCGGGGATGGCGAGCGTCATCGCGGAGACGGTGCCGCTGATGGGCTCCGGGGCGGCGGGCCGGCATGTCGCGGACCTCGCCGGTGTGGACGCGTCGCCGGGCGCGCTGCAGCGCCGGGCGCTGGAGCCCGTCGGGGCGGCGGCCCGCTCCGGGCGCGGGGAGGTCGTCGACGCCAGGCCGCTGGAACCGCGCATGTATCTTTCCATCGACGGCACCGGCGTCCCGATGCGCAGGGAGGAGACCGGGGGCGTTCGCGGCAGGCAGGCCGACGGCACCCCGGAGACGCGCGAGGCGAAGCTCGCGGTGGTGTACACGGCCGAGGGACGTGATCCCGGGACCGGCGCGGCGGTGAAGGACCGGGGCAGCGAGTCGTTCTCCTGTCTCATCGACAGCGCGGCGGCGCCGTCCGGAGGCCGGGAGGCCCCGGACTTCGCGGCGCGGCTCGACCGGGAGGCCCGGCGGCGGGGGCTGCACGACGCCGCCGGGCCCGTCGTCGTCTCCGACGGGGCGGACTGGATCCCGAACGCCTGCGACGGGCCCTTCGGGGGCCGCAGGGTCACGTTCGTGCCCGGCCTCCTGCACTGCCTGGAACGCGCCTCCGACGCGGTGAAGGCGATCCTGCCGGCGGGTGCGGAACGGGACCGGCGGTTCGCGGAGGTGAAGGCCGACGTCAGGGCGGGCCGGGCGGCGAAGGTGGTCCGGGAGCTGGCGCCCTTCAGGGACCGGCACGGGGAAGTCGAGGCCTGCTGCCGGTACTTCGAGAGGAACCCCGGCCGGATGCGGTACGGCGAGTTCCGGGAGCGGGGCCTCCAGGTCGGGAGCGGCGTCGTCGAGGGCGGATGCCGGCAGTTCGGGCTGCGGCCCAGGCGCTCCGGCGCCCGCTGGCCGGAGAGGGGCGCCAACGCCATGCTGGCGCTGAAGGGCTGCGCCATGAACCTCCGGCTGCCCGACCTGCTCGAATGGCGGACGAATCAGGCCATCGCCGCATGAGCAACTAATCTGGGCTACACCCGACGTGCGTTGTTCTGATTGACAACACGTTCAGTTGTTGTTATCAATGACAACATGAAGGCCGAACTGATCGAAAAATCCCGCACGGTGATAAATGACACGGCCTTCTTCGAAGTCGTGTTGTGGCACCTGCCCACACCGGTAACCGGCAGCGCACATCCCTTCAAGTACAGACTGGCCCTTGTAGTTCAACGGTGAGTGTGTCCTGCGCTACGACAACGAACGAAGGAAGGGTGATCACCGGCACATTGGGGACATCGAAGAACCCATCACGTTCGTTTCCCTGGAAGCGCTCTACGATGCCTTCCGGGCCGACATGGAAAGGATGCTGGAATGAACACCCTTACCGTTCGCCTGAACACTCCCGCCGCCGCCAAGGCACGCTTTGTTGAGGCGGGGAGACGCGCCCTCGCCGGGAAGACAGGCGACGCCAATCCAACTCTTAACTTCGGCAGCTACGACGACATGTACCGGGTCCTGGCTCCATCCCGCCTCACCATCGTGAAGGCATTGGCTGGGCAGGGAACCTTGTCGATCCGTGAGGTTGCCCGGCGTGTCGGTCGCGACGTGCAGGCCGTGCATCGCGACGTGACCACTCTCATCAACGCAGGGGTCATCGACCGTACCGGCAAGGGGATCGAGTTCCCCTATGCACGCATTCACTTCGAATTCGATGTGAGTGCTGCGGCCTAGCCAGTTCGGATCGTTCCGAGAGGTGTCGGACAAACCTCGCATACGACCGGCTGTGGGAGGCGTGGGGGTTGAGGCTGGGCCTCGAATTCTGAACGGAAGGCAGAGTATCCCGGCGCGGCGTACTGGACCGAGCCCGGGAGCCGGAGGGGCATGACCGGCACCGACGAAACGCTTGGAGTGTTATTCCGCCCCCGGCCGGAATCGACCCGCAGATGGGTCAGGTCCCGGGCCCGGAACGCGGTGATTGCGTCGAAGGCGAGGCACTTCCTCCCTATCCTGAAACTTCCTCCGTCTTCACGACCAGCCGCTTGCCGATAGCTTCCAGCGCCTTGTCCATCCGGTCCAGCCGCGAGTGATGCTCCACGTCCAACACCCGGTCCACCTGGGGAAGGTGCCAGCCGAGGCGCCGCGCCAGTTCCGCCTTGCCAATGCTCTGGTCCCTCATGCCCTGGTAGAGAATCGCCTTCACCGCCGTCAGCGTCGGCAAACGAACGCATACATTGCCTGCCGATGGCGCCGGCACGTCCTCGTTCCCGTGCATGCGTGCGGCTATGGCTTCCTCAAGTGCGGATACGGATCGGGCCAGCGCCTCACTCAGGTCATCACCGAAGGTCGTAAGCTCCGGAAAATCCGGCGAGGTCGCCAGTAACCCGCAGTCATCTTCCTGCACTTCGATCGGATAGGACAACATTGCCTCACTCCAGTCCGAGATCCCGTTTGATCTTTTTCATCAGCCCTGTGCCAAGCTGCTTTCTAGCACCGTGCGTTGGCAGCTGTGAGAGCTTGAATCATAATTCATTTATATCAATATGTTACGTGATTCCAGCCGCCTGGCCCCGCGCCACCCGCCGCATCAGGAACCGGCACGCGGCGGGCCGCGCCCAGACCAGCGAGCTCTCCAGCGTCCGCCCGGAGTCCTTCGCCAGGCGCCGGCACCGCGACATCCACGCGAAGGTCCGTTCCACCACCCGGCGGCGGTACGGGACCGTGAATCCCCTGGTTCCATCGGGCTTCCGCACGATCCCGATGACCGGTCCGAGGCCGTGCTCCGCCAGCGCGGCACCGGGCTTCGGACCCGCGTAGCCGCCGTCCGCCAACGGCTTCGTCACCTGCGGCGCCTTCCCGGCATCGCCAGGATGACGGCCGGCGCCCCGTCCCGGTCCCGCACGTCCGCCCCGTGCACCCGGAGCGCGACCGGGAACCCCCCGACGTCCACCGTCAGCTGCCGCCTGCGTCCCCTGGCCTTCCTGCCGGCGTCGTATCCCGCCGGCCCGCCCGCCTCCGTCGTCCTCGCCGACGGGCTGCCGGTCGCGGCCGCCGTCGGCTCGGGGGAACGACCGGCCCGTGCGCGCGCCAGGACCCGCAGCGCGTCCGGCATGCGCCCGGAGACGCCGCTGTCGCGCCATGCGTGGAAGTGGTTCCGGATGGTCGTAAAGGGCGGAAAGCACCTGGGAACCGCCCGCCACTGGCATCCCGTCGCGGGCATGTACCGGATCGCGTCGGACGCCTCGCGTAGATCGGTCCTCAGGCGGCGGCCCAGCTTCGAGGGCGGCGGAAGAAGTGGCTCGATCACCGCCCGTTCCCCGTCTGTCAGGTCGCTTTCATATCGCTTCGACCTGCGGCCATCCTCCTCGTGGGTGGTCCCGTCCCAGGCCATTGTGTCCTCCCTGTCCGGGTGAAAACTGACACGGAGATACCACATCCGGGGGACGCCATCCACATTCCAGGTCAAGCTCTGAGACCCTGTCTCCCCGCCGGACCGTAAGGTGGCCGCTTCCCCGCTTGTGCGTCTCGAACGTGCATCCCTGACGCTTCAGCCGCCGCTTGAACTGATTTGTGTTCATTGGCACTCTCTTCGAATAGTGTGTTTCGTCCATGCGCTTTCTCAAAAAACATTGCTCTAAATCCCATTCATGAATATGACTGGCCGCTTCGGCTGGTCTGCGGCACCGGTTCATGGATAGCATGAACGCCGCAGCCTGTCAACACTTTTGTTGCGTCTGGCAGCAGTTCCCGCTAACTGATTTGCCTGCAGGCTGACAGCTGTTTCTGACGCGCGGCATGGGCCGCAGGTCCCGGGCGCGCACGTCTGATGGCCGGGCGATGCCCGGTTTCAAAAATTGGCTTCGGCGAAGGGCGGGATCGGGGTGGGTCGAGCGTATTCAGCGCGGCTAGGGTCCGTCGCGGATCAGGCCGACGTAGTCTTCCCTGCCGAGCTCGCCGGCGATGGCCCGGTAGAGTGTCCTCCAGTCCGGGAACGCGAATGTCCTGACCAGTTCGCGCAGCCTGTTCCAGAGGTAGAGGTTGCGCTTCCGGTGCCGCCGCGCCCTGCCGAACAGCGGGCAGCAGTGCTGCTGCACCCGGGCGGTCAGGAACGCGAGGGTGGCGAGCGTCATGAAGACGTCCGCCAGGTGGTTGTGGCCGTGGCCGAAGTTGTGCTCGAAGCTGTACAGATCCCTCGCCTTCATTGTCTGGAACGTCTCGTTCTCTATGGCCCATCGGCGGCGGCCGCACCGCATGACGGACCTCACCGTGTCCCGGTCCAGCGGGAGGTCGGTGACCCAAGAGAACGTCTTCGTCTCCCCTTTCGTATCCATCTCCCTATATCTGAGCATGTTGACCTTCAGGTCGAAGTTGGCGTCGTTGAGCGGCAGGCCGCGGTCCCACTCGAACCGCTGGACGGTGCCGTCCCCGTCGCGCCTCTCCCATGTTTCTTTCGTGTCGCTGGCCTCGAACCAGCTGAACAGCAGTTCGTGGTCGCCGGGCTTCGCGCCGAGTATGAAGCGGAAGCCCTTTTCCTTCAGCAGCTTTATGTGCGGCCCGTTGGATGACAGACCGTCCTCGACGACGATCGCCCTCATGTGCGGGTGCTCACGGCGGAGATCCTCCAGAAGCCGTCTCCCCGCGTTCCGCTCGCAGTCGTTCCTCCCGGCTCCGTCCTCCCTGCGGATCGGCTCGGGTGCCAGCGGCAGCACCTCGGCGTGGTCGGGGTGGACCACCGCCGCGCCCAGGGCCTGGTGGTAGTACGTCCTCGACCCGTCGCGGTGGTTCTTCACGCAGCGGTTCCCGCAGCTGACGCTGTGGGAGGAATGGTACCCGGTGCCGTCCACCGAGATCAGGAGATGCCCGCCGAGCACGGTCCAGTCCTCCAGCACCCTGCCGCGCTGAAGGGCGGCGTGGATCCGCCTGAAGCAGCGGCGGAGGTCGCGGGGATCGACCCCGCCGGGCCGCTCCCGCATCCATGTGTCCGACGGCGCCCGCGCCACGCCGAACAGCGTGCGCAGGTTCCGCGCCGTAACCGGATCGCCGCCCTGACGGACCTGCGTGTCGAACTGCAGCAGGGAGGGAATCTTGAACGGGAACACCGCCAGCCCCGACATCAGGCAGTCGGAAAGGCTGATGCCACGCGGCCTGATCGGGTCGCGGCTGCGGTCGAAACACTCGCGCACCGCGCGAAGCATGCCGGGCATCGACAGATGCCTGCGGAAAGAATCTCTGGACATTTGACTGCTCGGCCTTTGCCTGTTTGGCGGCACGATGGCCGATCCAGCTCAAAAAGTCTACGAAAAAGAATCCCCGACAGCCGCGCAACCAACTGATAACGAACAAAAAGAAAATCTAGCGGGAATTGCTGTGCGTCTGGCAGCAATTCCCGCCAGCCTGACCGTCGGTGCGCGAACGCCTAGTCATGGCGGATGGCGGTTCTGTGTGCGCACGACTGACGGCCGGGCGGCCCGTCCAATGGCATTCGGATAGGGATTCCGTGCGTTCGGACAGGAAAGGCCCCGCGCTTCGGGCGTGGGCCGGAAGCCGGGGCCTGTTTCGGGGGCGTTTCGGCGCGTCAGGCGGCGGCGCGCCGGATCCACCTGCTCCCCGGCCGTTCCGGTTCCCTCGGGTGGCCGCGTCCGGGCGTCTCCCGCTGGAGGCGGCGTGACAGCCCGGCCATGATCCGCGTGACGGAGTCCCTGACCGCGCCGGCCTGCCTGGGGAACATGGCCCCGGTCTCCTTTCCGACGAGGCGCAGGCCGTTCCCGAGTTGGCGCGCATGGCGGGCAGGCCGTCCTCCCCGCCGCCGGCGTCGGGGTCGGCGTCGCAGCGGCTGGACAGCCGGCGTGCGGGCGTGCGCGGGACGAAGGCCGCGTAGATCTCCTGGCGGACGCCGCGCTCCGACCGTGCGTGGAGATCCCCGATCACGGATTTTCCGCTCCTGTACATCTCCCCGGTGCCCCAGCGTCCGTGATGGAGGTCTGGGAGCGGCTGGATTCGGTGGCGCCGGCTGTCCAGCAGCGATGTCGCCAGACGGAATTCCGTGTCGCCGGCGACGTATCTGACGAGGCGGACGCGGAGCGTCCGGCCCCGGAGGGAGGGCCCGTCGCGGGGCGCGCCGGGGGTCACGGTCCGGTCGGTCCCGGACGGGGCGATGAAGGCGTCGGACACCGGGTTGGCGTTCCCCTGGATGCGGAAGACGAAGCCGGGCCCGCGCTCCGCGTGGGCCAGCGCCATCGCGAACGACCGGTATCCGCGGTGGTGGACGGTCACGTCGCCCTCGGCGGCGCGCCCGGGGTGCGTGAGGGCGGCCAGCCGCCCGTTCCCGTGGGCGGACAGGTGGAGGTCGACGGGGATGCGGTCGCGCAGCCTGTACAGGACGCTGACCATTCCCTGGGCATGGTGGGCGCCGTCGGCCACGCGGAAGCCTTGGTCCGCGGGTTCCCGCGGCAGGGCGATCCTCCACCCGTCGACGGCGAGGATCCGGCGGCCCTTCCAGGGCGTGGGATCGGGGGCGCTGGCGAGAATCCCGGCGCGCGGCCGCCTGAACGCGGCCCCGGCCGGCCTGTCGCGCGCCGCGCAGGCCGTCGACGCGGCCGGGGGCTCCGCCTGCGGCGGCGCGACGCCCGCCGCCGCGCACTGTTCCCAGGGCCCGCAGAGCGTGGTCCGGTAGCCCTGCCCGCGCGGCGCGGCCACGGGACGGATGACGACCGGCATGACGGGCAGGCTGTCAAAGACGCGGCGGCGTTTCCGCCAGCGGGCGTCCCCGCGCGCCGCGACGGACGTTGCGGCCGCGCCCGGCGTCCCGAAGCGCCGGCCGAACCGGCGGTCGGAGGCGGCGGAGCGCCCCCGCCCGGCCCGCGTCGGAGGCTTCGGATCCCCGGCCTCCCGCCCGCCGCGCAGGATCCCGCGGCAGGCCGGATCCAGCGGCATCACGTGGACGCCCTTCACCGGCTTTCCCCTGCCCGCGGCGGTCCCGCCGACGCGCTCCCGGCTGGCCGCGCGCTGGCACGACGCCCGGAACCGGGTCCCGTCGACGAACGTCCCGCAGAGCACCGGGCGCCAGCCGTGAAGGCGCTCCCGGCCGTCCGCCAGCCGCCGCGCCGCCATGCCCGGGACCGGGGACGCCAGGTTCTTCGACACCACCCATGGAAACACCAGGAAGCGGGAGTTCACGACCATCAGGTGGCGGCGGCGGTCCCTCACCCTGTCGCTCCAGCCGACCCAGCGGTCGCGGCACGGAAGCGCCTTCGCCGCCGCCCCGGAGAGCAGGCACCCCAGCCTCCGGCCCTGCCGGTCCGTCACGAAATGGCGGACGCGCGCCCCGAAGGGGCGCCTGTATCCCAGGCAGTGGTGCCGGTCCACGAAGGCGTTCCACAGCTGCCGGCCCTCCGCGTCCGCGACGGCCTCCAGTTTCAGCGGGCGCAGGTCCGCGGGCGGCGCGGCGGTCTCCGGCCGCGGGTCCGGGGCGGAGGTCCAGGCCGGCCTGTCGGCGGCCCCCGCGTCGCGGACGCTCTCCTCCCGCCGCGGCGGCAGCCTGAGGATGCCGTGGCCCTCCAGCGTCCCGGCATCCCGAGGCAGGCGCCGACCCGTCAGGCGCCCCTCGCCGTGGTCCAGCCGAGGTGCCCGCGGATGGTCCTCGCCGACCCGTTGCGGCTGTCGTTGGGAAAGAGCGCCACGGTCTCCTGGACGTCGGCGATCTGGCGCCGGGTCAGGCGGCGGCCCGGGAATGTGGTCGACCTCAGGTCCGTGATTCGCTGGTCCATGGCGTGCTCCCGGAAATCCGGGGACAGACTGCGAATCACGGACGGCTTGACAGGGGGGGGTGTGCCAGAAAAATTCCGGGACGCGGAAAACCGCGCGATATCAGTGAGTTGCGGCCAG
Source organism: Paracoccaceae bacterium (assembly GCA_965221405.1). Classification (GTDB taxonomy): domain Bacteria; phylum Pseudomonadota; class Alphaproteobacteria; order Rhodobacterales; family Rhodobacteraceae; genus JAPOUP01. The sequence continues at coordinate 1,908,378 of CBDCSE010000002.1, forward strand.
CGGAAAAATCGCTCCCGGAACGGTAGGACTATCCGAATGCCATTGGGCCGCCGCCTCGCCGGGGCCGTCGCGCCGGGCGCGTGGGTGGTCACCGACGGCTGGAGCGGCCACCCCGGCCTGCCGGGGAACCCCCGGGAGGAAAGGGTGGCCGGCGGCCGCCCGGCCCACGGGGTCCTGGCGTGGGTCCGCCGGGTCTTCCCGAACCTGAAGCGCCGGGCCATGGGCGTGTACCACGGCCTGCGGAGCAGGCGTTTCCAGCGCCACCCCGACGGGTCCGTGTTCCGCCGGGACCGGCGGCGCCACCGACGGGCCTCCTTCGACAGCCTCCCCGGCATCGGGCTGGGGCTGCCGCCCGCCACCTGCCGCGACCTCGCCGGGGGACGCGCCTGAGGCGCCGGAAACCCCGCCCGGACTCCGCCGGCGGGCCGGCGTGCGCGCCCGCACCCCACCCGAATTCCCGCATTCCGGCACCGTCCGGGCCGCCGCGCCGCCGCGCGGCGGCGAAGGCGTGGATTCCGCCGGGGATCCGGGGATCCCGCGACCGGCCGCAGGCACAACATCCTGCGGCGCCGTAGTCAAAGGGATAAGCCTTAACCAGGAAACGGATTCAGGCACAGTCACAACGGGAGCAAGCGTTGCCTCGGGATCGAAATCGGGAGGTAAAGGTGGACGGGCTGTCCGCAACGCACTGGTGTCGAAGCGGCACGTCATTCAGCTCAAGATCAGGCCAGGATCCATGTTGCGCACAAACATGTATGCACCTATTATCGGCCATGACATGACCGGCCGGCAGTTCATTGCAAGGGTTCGCAAATGGGCACGGGCAAGGTCCATGCCAGTGCACTTTGACGCGGCCGCCGGTTCGGGTTCACACGGGACGCTCCACCTGGGCGACCGGAAGACGACCGTCAAAGACAGGAAAAAGGAGATCGGCAAGGGACTTCTCGACAAGATGCTCGACGACCTGGGAATCGCCCGCAACGAATTCTAAGACCGGCGTTTCCCGAAAGTGTTCTTTGCCAGGAGGAATGCAATCGTGCCCGACAGCTTCGGTTATCCCGCAGAAATCACGCTTGATGAAGACGGGCGCCATGTCGTCTCGTTTCCTGATTTCGGATGGGGAGCGACGGACGGCGCAACCCTCGACGAAGCGCTGGCTGAGGCCCGGGACCTGTTGCGCGAACTCATTGCCTGCACGATGCGGGAAGCTCGCGGCCTTCCGGATCCGTCGGCGCCATCTGGGCAGCAGGTGCTCGTGGTGCCCCCATTGCAGATCACGCTCAAGGCCGCCTTCTACGAGGCTTTTCGCGGGACTGGCCTGTCGCAGCGTGGTCTCGCTCGCAAGCTTGGCGTTGCCGAGGGAGAGGTGCGGCGCATGCTGAACCCGGACCACGCAACCAGGGCTGCGGCCATCGACCGGGCGTTGCGTCGCCTGGGCAGGCACGTCATCGTGTCCGTTGACAGGGCGGCGTGATCTGCACCGCGCCTGTCCGGGCTTGGCGGCGCGGCGTCTCCTGCTTGAACCAAGCTCTGCAGCGAGCTTCGCGAGATGCGGGGACGGTCGTGGGAGAAGAAAGATTGTTGAGACGTAACTGTTCAGATTCCATCCTGGCGGCTTCCCGGCCGGCCAGGCGGCTCAGTTCGCCTGGACCGGCTCTCGCGTGGCGAGCCGCGCGACCAGCTTGTCCGGCGGGGCGCGGAGCGTCTCCAGCAGGTTCCAACCCTGTTTCCGGGCCGTGTCCAGCACGGTCCGCAGCGCCGCGTGGTTCCGGGTTCCCGTCTCGCTGCGGAAGCTTCCGGAGATCTTCTGCCGCACCTTGAGGGGCCGCAGGGCCAGGTTGTGTCCCCGTCGGCGCTTCCGCCGGCCTCGGCTCCCTTTCGAGGGCGGCGGGGGCCGGGCCTCGTGCATGGCGATGCCCTCGGCCACGCTTCTTTCGTAACGGCGGCCGATCAGGGCCGCCAGCTGCTCCGGAAGGGGCTTTCCCTCCGACAGGCTGCCGGCGTAGACGGCGCGCCGCAGCAGGCGGGCCATCCTCTCCGTCGAAGTCCACCCGGTCCTGGAGCTCGCGCGAGGGACGTGCGCCAGCCCTTGCGCTCGCAGATTTCGCGTGCCGGGAAGGTGCGCGTGCAGTCCCCGGCCGCAAGCCTCGCCTTCAGCCAGTCAACCGTCCCGGAGGCGTAGTGTCGGAGGCCGATTCTCATGCAGCCGGGGACACGACGTCAGAAACATCGAGTCAACAGTGTCCCGTTGAAAGGTCCGGGCCCGCCCTCAGCAGCTTGCGGATGCCGCCCCTATGCCCGATCCTGTCCGCGCCCGGCCCCATCCGGCCAGAGCGCGGACAGCGGGAAGGCGATCGCGTCGAAGGGCGGCTGCGACACCTCCGCGTCGTCGGCGAGCGTCGCCAGCAGCTGCCACTGTCCCCCGTGCAGCCTGAACGCCTCCAGCGTCCTCGCGTCGGGGTCGACGAACCAGAGATGCGGCACGCCCTCGCGGGCGTAGATGGCGCGCTTCTCGTTGCGGTCGATGCCCCGGGTCGAGGGCGACAGCACCTCGCACGCCCAGTCCGGCGCGATCCCGCAGTAGGCCGCGTCCGGATATTCGGGCATCGTCGTGCGCCGCCATCCCGCCAGGTCCGGCACCACGATGTCGGCGCCAAGATGCAGCTCCGGCTCATCGATGATCCACCAGCCGCCGGGGCCGCCGTCACCGTAGCTGAACGGCGGATTGATCTTGGCCCCGATTCCCGAACTCGCCCAGGCATGGCGCATGGCCGGCCTTGGCTGTGTGTGGAGCGTCCCCGCGAGCACTTCCGCGACCATGTGGGGCGGCGCGTCGAGCACGTCCCGGTAGGTCGCCGTCCGCTCCGCCCGCACCGCCGCGGCCATCCTGTCCATGCGCCCCTCCAGGACCGTGTTCCGCCCGTCGACATACCCCGATCCGCGTCGGCCCGCAAGCATCCGGGCGGTGTGGGGCACGGCTGATTTTTCTCCGCAAGCCTTGACGAGGGCGTTTGGCGACCCGGCAATTCATCCTGCATCTGATTCGGCGGTTTTGGCGGCAATTCCGTGACCTGGCCCCCGCTTTCCCGCCCTGTGCGTGATCGCGGGCATGCCGATTGGCCCGCCCGGCGCCGCCGGGCGGGTTCTTTCGACCAGGTCCGGAGTTTCCGGTTGCGGGGCTACGCGGTGGACTTCGCGCGTGGCTGCGTGTTCCGGACGGGCCTGAGCCAGCCGGGCACGGGGCGGGGGTTCCGGTTCAGGTCCCTGACCGGCGGCGCGACCGGCCTGCCGCGCCCGGGGATGGGGCCGATCGCCAATCTCCTGAGGCAGCCTAGGTTCTCCGGGCCGTGCCCGCCGCGGACCCTGCACCTGTCCCCGTTCCACGTCGCCTGATCGTCCAGAATCCTGTGCACGCGATTCCCGCATGACCGGTGCGCGCGGCTGAAGGCGGGGAGGGCTCCGGCGCCGGCGGTCCCCGGCGTGTGGCCCGTGATGCCGTGGACGGTCCCGGCGCTGGGCCCGGCCCGGGCGTCGCGGGCTTTCCGTTCCGCGCGCGGCGGTATTCCCGGACGGTCCGCCTGACCATGAGGACCTGCCCGGCCCACGGGAAGGGGATCCCGGCCACCGGATCCGTGGAGACCCGGATCCCGCGCCGCCCGGTCCGCCCGTGCCCCGGCCGCGGCGGGCGGGTCGCGAAGTCCGCCGGTCCCGGGGACCGCGGGGCGAAGCGGGCCCTGGTCTCCACGGGCGGGTTCTTCCGGTTGCCCCTGGCGAGGAGCATGAAGCGGGCGCCCCGGCCATGCGGGCAGGCGGGGATTCCGGTCCGGGCGGGAAGGGCGCCGGCGGTGACGGTGCGTCCGGCGATGTCCGGGACCAGGTCCATGGCCGGGATGGGGACGCCGGTCCCGCTGGCTGCCCTCTCCCCGCCACCGTCGGCGGTCAGGACGGTTTTTCTGGGCCAGCGGGGCGGAGGCGCCATGGGTGCCGGCTCCGGGCGCATGCGTCTGGCGTCCCCCGCCGCCGACCGCGCCGCGGACCGTCCTGGCGTCGGCGGCGATGCCCGCGCCCTGGTCCCGCCCATGCCCGCGGCGGAAGCGGGCCGTGGCCCGGGCAGGCCGGCCGGGACCGGCCCTGACCATGATGCTGCGGATGCGGCAGATGCCCGGCCGCTGGCGCGCGCCGCCGGTCCTGCGGCACCTGAAGCGGGCCGGCATCGCCGGGCCGGGCCCTGGATCCATTCGTGGACCGACTGCCATCCCGTCGCCCCGCAGGGCGTGGCGGCCGTGCAGGGCGCCAGCAGGGACCCGATGCGGTGGCGGAGCCCGCCGGCCCCGCGGGGGCCGTCCACGGCGCCCTTGAGGCAGGCCAGGGTTCCGGACGCCCCGGCCACGTTCATCCTCCTCATCCTCCCGGCTCCATGCAGCTGGCGCTCCGCCGCCAGCCCGGGGGCGCGGAGCAGGCTCCGGGCGCCGCCGCCGGGCGGCAGCGGCAGGACCCGCTTCGGGGCCGGTCCGGCGACGTGTCCGTCGCGGCGGCGGCGATGGCCCCCGGTCCCGCCGACGGGCGTCCGGTTCGCGGCGCGGCAGGCCGTCCCGTGCAGGCGGTCCGGATCCACGGACGTCTCCGGGAGCGGCGGCGGATGATGATGGCGCGCCCGCCGCACCGGGCGCCGCCGCCGGGAAGGCGGCCAGCGCCGGCCATGCGCCGCCGCCGTCACCGGCCGCGCACCAGACGGTCCGGCCGATCCTGGACGGCGCGCCGGGACAGTGGTGCCCCTCCATGAGCGCGCGGAAGCGCGCCTCCCCGTCCCGCGCCACCGGCGTCACGGCCAGCCCCGGAAGATCCGTTGCGGCCCCGGTCCGCTTTCGGTCAGGCGCCTTCATGGACGACCTGAGCGGGGCTGTCCACCCGGTTCAGGAAAAACCCCGCAGGAATGGCCGATCACTCAACCCCGGCGCCACTCCGAAGCGCAACGCCGGGCCCTTCCCGGAGCGAGGGCGTAGCCCGAGCGGAGGGAAGGGCCCGGCGTTGCGCTTTCCGCGCCCTCCGACCCCCCCGATTCCGCACGGGAACGGCTCGGTCCCTTCGAATCGGAGCGTAGCGCCGCCCTCCGGGCAGCGCAAGGCCCGGCGCCGGGCGTGACGCGTCCGCCGGGGCGCACCGGGGGCGTCGCCCGGCGGTGACCCCGGTGCGCCCGGAAAGTCCTGTCCGTGCCCCCCCCCCCGCGACGGGGCGCCGCCGGTCAGGGAGGCCGCGCCCTCAGGAACGCCTCCGCCGGCGTCAGGTAACCCAGGACCTTGCGCGGACGCGCGTCCGTGCGGTCCTGGACGGCCCTGACCTCGGCGTCCGTCACCCTGCGCAGGTCCGTGCCCTTGGGCAGGTATCCGCGCACGAGGCCGTTGGTGTGCCCGGTCGGGCCCCGTTCCCACGAGTGGTAGGGCCGCGCGAAGAAGAAGTCAGCGCCGAGCGCCCCGGCCACACGGGCGTGGTCCGCGAACTCCCTGCCGCTGTCGGCGGTGACCGTGTGGACGGGGAGGGATCCGAGCATGCGCGTCATGGCCGCGCCGACCGCCGCCGCCGTCTTCCTGTCGGGCCTCTGGAGAAGGGTATACTTCGACGCCCTGTCCACCAGCGACACCACGGCCCCGCCGGTGCCCGGCGCCGTTGATTCGTGTCCGCCTCCCGGTCGCCGACCCGCGCCTTCGCCTCCCCCGGCGCCGGGCGCTCCGGGATGTCCACCCGGCCCGGGATGTGCCCCCGGCCCGCGTGGGCCCCGCCCTTCCGGTTCGGCCTCTTTCCACGGCGCCGCAGGTGCCGCCAGAGCCCGCCCCCGGCCCTGCGGCCGGCGTGGACGTGCCGGTAAATCCACTGGCGCCCCGCCACCGGATGGCCCTCCAGGCGCAGCCGGCCGGCGACCTGCTCCGGGCTCCATCCCTCGGCCAGCCTACCCTCCACCAGCGCCACCGGCTCCGGCGTCATCCTGCTGGGCACCGACGCCGCCGCGCGGCGCCGCGCCTCGGACCTCCGCTGCGCCCGGGCGTGCCGCTGGCCCCGGGCTCCGCCGTTGCGCCGGATCCCGCGCGGGACCGATGACGGACTGCGCCCCAGCTGGCGGGCGATCGCCCCGCCGGAAAGCCCGCTTTCCATCAGGGCGTGGATCCGGGATCTCCCGGTATGGGTCAGGTGGCGCTGGCCCTCGGGCATGGCGGTCTCCTCGGCTCAACACCGGGACTGTCGCCGCCATCCGGCCGATTCGCAACATCATGCGTCGATACGACCACCATTCACCCACATCGGGTGTTGCACTTCACTGTGGAACGGGGGCAAAGAAAAAATCCGCCCTGTTAATGCGATGGTTCTCCCTTGCATTCCAGTAGTAGACATAGCTCCGCAAAATCTGTTGGGGCCCCCTGGTTTCAGTCCGGTGCCGATTATGTTCCGGGCATTTTTGAAGACTGGGTGCCCGTTGGGACACAACCCCGTGGTGTCGGTCAGAGTACACGGTGTGGTGTCCCACACGTTAAAACAGTAGCGAATTGGATCGCCACCATTTCTATCTCTATCGCATACATTCGGTTTGAGGTCGAACTGGAACCCTCGGGTGAATGGGACACCCCCCTCCGGTGCCGTTCTTAATTTTGAAAGGGGGTTAATTCGAGATGCTCGGCCGAGCATTTCGGCAGCGTTTGCGCCATCGCAGGCGCGGACAGCCCTGCCAGCAGCAGAAGCAGAGCATAGATTAACCGATGGGGGGGGGGCAATCTCATGATGAATTCTCCTCTGTGTCGACTCTCACCTTTATGATATCCGGTCGGATATAGATCTCGCCGACCAGCTTGTTGCCGTCCACGATGTCGTGACGAGCCTCTGCAATCGCGTTGGCCATACTGTTTTCTCCTTTCATGGCTTGATCCGAGAGACGGGACCACCCGACGGTCGCCCCATCCCTGTGTGTTGGTGCCGGTCCCCCGTCATCGCACCACCACCGTGAAGTCGCACCACTCGGCATAGGGTGGGAGGCCAGCGGCGCGCAGCTCGGGGGTGGGCCAGCGGGGTGGACCGCAGTTCGGGCCCGGCATGAAAGTGGCGTGGTAGCCATACTCATTCCAGTTGGCAGCGGTCTCATGGGAAAGCGCGTCGCCGGCCTGCAATGAGTGGGTGTTGCTGAAGCCCGCCAGGCCGATCTTGCCCCAGATGCGGACGGTGAAGGTGCCGGTGGCGGTCTGGGGGGTGCCGGTCGGGACGTTGTCCATCCCTTGTTGGGGATTGGGTGGGCACTGGGGCGCCCCGCGGTTGGCAGTGTACGTTCGTCCACGAACAGTGACCGTTCGCGAGCATTTTGGCTGACCCCAGTACGTGCAGGCTGTGGCGATGGGCATGCGAGGGTTGTAGGTGCCCGCCGTGTTGGAGAAACTGACACTCTTCGGGATTGCCATGGGATCATGACAGCCGCGCCCCACGCCGAGGATGGCGGTGCCGGGCCACTCGCGGGCCTCGATGTCCAGGCCCGTGGTGAGCCCGGGCTGGATACCGTCTGTCCGTCTGAAGTCGGCCAGCAGATTGGTGCCGAGGCCAATGACAGGACTGCTGAGTCCCCGGCCCGTGTTGGCCAGGACCTGCGTCCGGTCCATCGCTTCCATCGTCACCTCCTGGGCCCCGGTCGGGGGTGCCGGCAGGGCGAGAGCAGCCAGCACGGCCAGCGCCAGGGGGAGCCGATGCGCCGCCCTACGCAGGGGGGGGGGGGGGGGGGGCAGTGTCAAGCGGGTCATGGTTGTCTCCGTGTGTTGGATCTGCCAGGTGGACACAACAACCACCCGGCAGATCGATTGATGGGGCGAGGATACGGCCGATCGGGACGGATGGCAAGGGGGCAACGCGGGAAGGGGCCGGGTACGAGGGCTTCCGGGTGGCGCGCCGGCCCGGGGGCGAGGATCCCGGGGTGGTGGTCCGCCACCCCGCGGGCCCTGGGGTGGTCCGGCGCGGCAGGAAGGGGAGGACCGACCGGACCGGCGCGCGCGGGATGGTGCGGGCGCCGCCGGCCTGGGACGGGGGCGACCGGGACGCGATGTCCCCGGTGCGGGTGCCGACGGTCGCGGAGGAGGAGGGGAGACGCCTGCCGCCCAGGCGTGAGCGGCCCGTGCGTGAGCGGCTGCGGCTGGCGGGCGCGGTCGCGGGGCTCCTGAGGCTGCACGGCATTCCGCCCGGGGATCCGGCGCGTAAGGGATACCGGGCGCGGCTCGCCGGGCTGCGGACCGCCTGCGGGACGGGGCTGCCGCCGGGGCTCCTGGCGGAGATCCACGGCATCCCCGGCCGGCTGGAGCTGGTGGTCGCGGAGCTGCGGATGGTCGAGGCGGACAGGGCGGCGGCGCTCAGGCCGGACCGGGAGGCGGCGGCCCGGGAGGCGCGTGACGGCCCCGGGGAGGACGGTGCGGAGGCGGGGACGCCGCCTGGAGCCGTGCCGGGCCGGCTGAAGGGCATCGGCCCGAACGACGCGCTGCTGCTGGGCGCGGAACTGTTCTACCGCGACTTCCGCAACCGGCGCGAGCTGGCCAGTCTCGCCGGGCCGGGGCCGGTGCCGTGGCCGGGCGGCGCGGTGGACCGCGACCAGGGCATCAGCAAGGCCGGCAGCCCGATGCTGCGGAAACACCTGGCGCGGATGGCCTGGCGCTGGCTCCACCACCAGCCGCACGGCGCGCTGTCGGGGTGGTCCGTGCAATACGTGAGCGCCCGCGACGGGCGTCCGGGCAGGCGCGGGATCGTGGCGCTGGCGCGCAGGCTGCTGGTGGCGCCGGTGCGGTTCGCCACAACGGGGCTGGCGCACGGGGGCGCCGTCCTGTCGAAGGCGCCGGCGTAGGGGGAGGCGAACACCGAACACCGAACACCGAACACCCGGGCGGCCCGACGGGGCCCCCGGGGAACCCGGGCAGGGCGTGTGACCGGCGAGGGGCATGGTTCGCCGCATCCCGCGGCACCGTCCATCCAGATGGGTCCCGCCCCCCGGAACGTCGCACCGCCCGAACGGGGCACCCTGGTCACGGGGCCGGCGTCCGCCGGCCAACCGAACCGGACAGGAGTCTGGACGCGCCGTCGGGTGTCAGGCGCTCCCCGGAAAGCGATGTTCCGCCTGGAGAATCCCCGGGCGGCGCCGAGCCGCCCCAGAGAGGAGACGGATCGATGTGACACGTCATGAAGAAAGCGCTTGACGGGAGGGGGGCTCATAGGAGCCGCCGTGGCGGCCCAGGCCCGGCGCCAGAGCGGCCCAGGCCCGGTGGAGGCGTCCGGACCCGGGGACGACCGGAAGGCCGGGCGCCCCGGGCGCCGTCGCGGCCCCGGCCCTGCCCCGAGCGCTTCATCCGTGACGTCACGAGAACCCTGTTCGCCGCCTCCACGGATCCGGAACCGATCGGGTGGCCCGGATGCCGGGCTCCATGCCAGAAGTCCAGGAGCATGACATCCGGGCCAGGCGATTCCAGGAAAGTCCAGTTGTCTTTGGCGCCGTCGGCCACCGCCGCGAGCCTCAGGTCCGGTCTGGGCGCCAGCCAGTGCGGCGCCCCGGCCCCGGCCGCGGCTTCAGGCTCGCCCTGCCCCGCTCCGGGAGGCGCCCGAAGTACCGGCTCTCCAGCATGCTGCCTTCGGCGTCGACGAGGGCCACGACCCCGCACGACGCCCCGCGCCAGCCCGCGTCCGTTGGCTTTCCGTCCGTTGCCCCGGCGTTCATCCGCATCATCACCCCGCCGGGCGGGACCGGCAGCGACACGGCCCCCCCGGGCATCTCCTCCCGTTCCCGGAGACCCGGCATGATCTCGCCGGAGCATTCCTCCATGCGGTTTCCGGCCTCCCCGGAAAGCCGGCCCGGGGACGCCGCCGGGGGTCTCTGGCCGCAGAGCCGCCTCCAGGCGTCCCCGCTCCCGCGGGCCGTCAGGCCGCCCGTCAGGTACTCCGGAAAGCCGGCATGGTGGCCCGACCGGCAGGAATCGTGACCCAATGGCGCGGATTAATTCCGGCAGGTGAACAAATGGCACCGGGGCGCCTACATCCGAAAACCAATGAAGTACCGGTTTGGCAACAACACCCACACCCATACCGGGACACCCTACCCGGCCCATTGCGCGGAAACGTCAAACTCAAACAGTTCTTTCTTTGAGTTCCTCTTCCGGATCGCGCGGCACCGAACATCCTTGAACCCCGCGGCCTCAAACAATGTGGCGTAAATTCGCTCCACCGGCAGCAATACGCCATAGAACGTCGAGTTCCCCACTATGTAGTGCACCTCGCTTCCCTTCTGGACCAGCGGGATAAGGGACTCGACGTGTTCCCGGATGTCATGGAAATATTTGGCGACACTACTGTCCCGTTAAAAATCGAATAAAGTCAATTTCTTAGGAAGGTCGGTCTGGTGGGAAGTGGTTTCGGAATCGGTAAGCGGTTGATTCAAGGGAATTCTCCCGGAACAGGTGACGTCCAGAATCTGCAGGATTGTGTGGAGACCGGGTCCGGAGTTGAGCCGTTTCCTGATGATGGCCACGGGTACGTGGACGGAGACGGAGATCCGGATCCGGGTCTTCACGGCATTGGCCGAGGTGCCCGGGAATGACTTTATCCGCAGGTGCTGCCTGATCCACTTGAAGAACGGTTCCACCTGCCACCTGGAACGGTGGATGTCCGCGACCGTCATGGCCGGCAGGGCGAAGCTGTTGGTCAGGAAGACCAGGGTCCTGTCGCGTTCCGGGTCGCGGTACCTGATCCGCCGCAGCCTGTCCGGGCAGGCGGTCGCGCTGTTGACGCCGTCCGGCCGCACGGCCTGGTCGCAGACGAGGCCCGTGCTGCGGTCCACGGGCCGGGAGGAGAGGCGGCGGAGTTTCGTGTCCGGCTTCGCTCCCGGGACGAAGAGGCCGCCACGGAGGTGGAGGTGATGGAGACGCCTGAAGCCGGGGCGGGCCCGGTCCATGACATGGAACGCCCCGGCCTCCGGCACCGGGCCGTCAGGCACGTTGACGTCGTGTCTGTTGCCCGGCGAAACGTCAATGAACGTTGGGATGTTCCCGCGCGGGTCGGGCAGGGCGCGCATCCTCACCGCCGCCCTGGCGCGGCGGAAACGGGCCCGGGGGAAGACCGGGAGGCACAGGTCGATGGTTGTGGAGTCGAGCGCGTGGACCGTGCTGTCGAGATCGACTCCGAAGCCGTCATCGGCATACAGGCCGCGCGCGGCCCGGATCAGGGATTGGGCGAAGTCGGCGTGGATGCGCCAGTCACGTCTCCCGTTGGCCCTGGCCAGCGTGCTGCGCGGGACCTGGCCCCGGAAGCCCATGTGGTGGGACCTGCCGGCCTGGGCGCGCGGGCAGGTCCCGATGTCACGCAGGCTTTCCCTGGAGGCCAGCCGGGCGAACGCCATGCTGCGGAACCGGTCCCGGCAGCTGAAGCGCCTGACGCGCCGATGACCGTTGTAGCGTTCGATACAGCGCCGAAGGGTGTGCGTCGGCGGGTGATCCATGACCTGCGCGAAGACCGGTTCGCCAGTGTACATGGCTGGGGCTCTCCAAATGGGGGAATCGGCTGGAGAGCATGAATTTCGCGCACGGGCGGTCCAGGTCGGTGACACCCCCGGAAGCCGCTTTTCCTTATTGATTATGGGTGGTTACGGGACTTTCCCGTGAGTTTAACGGGACAGTAGTGATTTGGCGACATATTTGGCGAGGATTACCCCGTTCTTGTTTTTGGCATGTCCTATTCCTTTAAGGGGTGCTTCGAGCAACGGATGGTGAACCAACCCCTCCGTTGGTTCCCAGTCAATCAGCCTGCTGGTCGCGACGCCCCATGTCCCGCCGATCGCCGACCAGTCCAGTTCTCCAGCATCACGTCCATTCTCCAGAAAACCAAGCCAGTACATGTAAGGACGGAGCTCCCGGATGTATGACATCCGGTTGGCATATGGTGGTGATGTGACTATCAGGTCGAAGGGGCCATCGACCGCCTGTCCCAGATTCCCGGCGTCCCCGAACACGACCTTTCCCGTACCGGTGGGATTGTCGCCCGCACCCTCCAGCACGAAGCCCAGGTCATCGCCGAATTTCCGTTCCATGTCGGTGCCGGAAGGTATGTCCGATTGGATGCCCTCCCTGAAGGACATGGACTGATGGTTGAAGGCGGCGTTCGAAAGTACGATGAGGGTCCTGCAGAACGCCACCAGAAGAAGGTTCCTTTCGGGCGACCCACTTTCACTTTCCGCATCTATGCCAGCTTTCAGCTTACATAGAAACTCCAGCGTCTCCCTGCACCACCATCTATCGATGTTATGGATGGGTGGCGGTTCGACGGGAGCGACTGTGTCCCGCATAACCGCATCGATCACCCGTGCATATGCGGCGCGTGTTGAAGCTATCGCGGCGCCGGAGTATCGAGCGGTCTTCACACCACCAAGCCACACCAGAAAGGGGTTGATATCCGTCGTTACCCCCTCATGCCCGTGATACGCGGCGCTCAGGGCTGTTGTCGCTGTTCCGCAGAACGGGTCCAGGACGCGCCGGGACCGGTCGTGCCGGGTGATCAGCTCCTCCACTATCTTCACCGAATACGCGGGCGTCAGCCGCAGCCAGCCATGCCGGCCTGAACCTGCGTTGAATCGGTGTGTATAGTCCGCCCGCTGGCGCAGTCTCTCCCTGACAATGACGTTCATGTCGCCCCCGGCGCCAGCAGGGAGTGCAGGATGGCGTCGATCTCGCCTCTAAGCACTGAACTGTTCCGCCCGAAGAACGCCGCGAGATCGTAGCCGATGACCTCCCGCATGAAACCATAGGTGGAGACCAGCGGATCCGTCGCCGCGAGGGTACCTGTCACGACGGACCATCTTTCAGCGCGGTAACGCATCAAGACGTCGCTATCTATCTGGTTCGACAGAATGACGGCACAAGGGAAATAACCTTTCGTATATGCCGTCGCGGCGTTGGCGATATCAGCGTTCGGCCGCTTGGAATCCTTGCTTTTGTAACCTTGCCGAACCTCAAAAACCGTGCCAGACAGGCTTCCAAGCACTCTGTCGTCAACATCCAGTAATTTTGCGGATTCATGCATCCATCCGCAAAAGCGGTCGCGTCTGGCCGGATCGGTGATCCTGTCAAGCGGAACGCGCCCATCCAGATACAGGGTCCGCTTACGCCCGCTCTGCAATGTCACCTGATACGACCATGTGACGTCTACCTCCGACAGTCCGAGGGCGTCCCTGACCACTCTCCGGAAAAGCCGCTCGCAACCTATGCCGATCTGCCGATACACGCTTGTCATGCCGCCCGCAGCTTTGTGCGCGGCATACATCATTGGGTTGTCAAGGCCGAACCAGCTGTAGAACGCATCTCCCTGATACAGATCCCGAAACTGCTCGAGCGTCAGCCCTCCGCCCTTCGAACCCTGCCCGGATTTGGGTCTGTATTGTGAACAGACCCTTATCGCGTCCAGCACGATCTCCAAGTATTCCTCGTCCCTGGTTTCCATGGCTTTCACTCCCGCAACCTCTCGCCTGAAGGTGCCGCGCCCCGTTCAGGTAGTGGAACAATCCAGCCACCAGTACGGTCAGGCCGGCCCACCCCGTACGGAAACCCTGCCCCGGGTGGACGGCTCCACGCCGTTTGCAGATAACTCCGTGCAGTTTCAGGGTCTCTATCGATAGCCGCAATGATAGGTTCGCGCCCGAGTCCGACAAAGACAGGCCGGAGATTGAGGCGTTCGAGCGCCATCTCATCGGTGCGTGAAAACTCAGCGGCAATGATCGGCCCTGCCCGCATGACAGTCCCGCCGACGAGTGTATTCCCCTCATCTTCGGACGCATCCTCCACCCTCCTTACCGGAGTTTCATCGAGCAGTTTCCGCGCTGCTTCTCGACCGTGCCCCGATCCTTCCCCGGACTTCTGGGCGACCAGCCGCTCCAAGGCCCCTGCAAGTTCGGAGTGACCGAGCGGACGGATATGGTTGGCGATATGTAACCGGAGAAGACCGATGAAAAGGGCATCCCTTTCGGCGGGCGCGATGGCTTTGCCTTCATCGTCAGGAAGTCCGGCCGGCCGGCCGCGACCAGGGCCCGGGGCGTCCGGACGATGCTGCATGCCTGGCACGGCAGGTCCACCGTTTCCGTCCGCCCGTCGCTTATGAGATGCACCGTGTTGTAGCGCACGGTGTACGAGATGCCGTAAAGTTCCAGCGCCGTGTGGTATCCCAGCACCCCGTCCGGGCGAAGCCTGCTCGCGTAGACGCAGTCCTGAAGGGCGAACGGCCCCGGGAGGCGGCTGTCCGGGCCCGCCCCGTAGACGCCCCCGCCGACCCCCTGGATCCGTCCGGCATCGGCCTCCTGCCTGAGCAGGCGGCCCACCGGCACCGCACCCTTGGGCAGGCCCAAGGCGGCGGCGAACTCCTCCCGGGTGAACGCCGGACTGGAATCGATGAAGCCGCGCACCCGTTCCCGGAGTCCCGTCGCCATAACCAATCCCCGCTTCCGCCCGTAAAAATCCGGGGTTGTCAAACCCCCGTTCCACAGTGAAGTGCAACACCCGATGTGGGTGAGGTCTGGCTGAGGCGGCACATGATGTTGCGAATCGGCCGGATGGCGGCGACAGTCCCTGTGATGAAGCAAGGAGACCGCCATGCCCGAGGGCCAGCGCCACCTGACCTACCCCGAGAGATGCCAGATCCACGCCCTGATGGAAAGCGGGCTTTCCGGCGGGGCGATCGCCCGCCAGCTGGGGCGCAGTCCGTCATCGGTCCCGCGCGGGATCCGGCGCAACGGCGGAGCCCGGGGCTACCGGCACGCCCAGGCGCAGCGGCTGGCCGAGGGGCGGCGCAGCGCGGCGTCGTCGGTGCCCAGGAAGATGACGCCGGGGCTGTGGGCTCTGGTGGAGGAGCGGCTGGCCGAGGGATGGAGCCCCGAGCAGGTCTCCGGGCGGCTGCGCCTGGAGGGCCACCCGGTGGCGGGGCGTCAGTGGATTTACCGGCACGTCCACGCCGACCGCAGGGCCGGGGGCCGGCTCTGGCGGCACCTGCGGCGCCGGGGAAAGAGGCCGAACCGGAAGGGCGGGGCCCACGCGGGCCGGGGCCACATCCCGGGCCGGGTGGACATCCCGGAGCGCCCGGCGCCGGGGGAGGCGAAGACGGACAGGATCGACGCGAGGAAGATGGTGCGGGCGCTCCGGGCCTGGGACGGCGGCGACAGGGACGCGATGTCCCCGGTGCGGGTGCCGACGGTCGCGGAGGAGGACGCGAAACGCCTGCCGCCCAGGCGTGAGCGGCTCGTGAGGGAACGCCGGCGGCTGGCGAACGCGGTCGCGGGGCTGCTGCGGCTGCACGGGGTGCCGCCCGGGGATCCGGCGCGCAGGGGATACCGGGCGCGGCCCGGGGGCATGCGGACCGCCTGCGGCACGGGACTGCCGCCGGGGCTTCTGGCTGAGATCGGGGGCATCCCCGGCCGCCTGGAGCTGGTCGCCGCCGGGCTGAAGGCGGTGGAGGCGGAGAAGGCGGCGACGCTGAGGCCGGACCGGGAGGCGGCGGCGCGGGAGGCGCGTGACGGCCCCGGGGAGGACGGCTGTGCGCAGGCGGAGACGCCGCCTGGCGCCGCGTCGGCGGAGGTCCCGGCGCACGCCCGCCACGCGGCGGTGCCGGGCCGGCTCAGGGGGATCGGCCCGAACGACGCGCTGCTGCCGGGGGCCGAGCTGTCCTGCCGGGACCTGCGGAACCGGAGGCAGCCGGGCGGCATGGCCGGGCTGGCGCCGGTGCCGTGGCCGGGCGGCGCCGTGGACCACGCCCGGGGCCCGGCAAGGCCGGCAGCCCGGTGCCGCCAAGGCACCTGGCGCGGATGGCCTGGCGCTGGCTGCGGCACCAGCCGCAGAGCGCGCTGTCGAAGTGGTTCGAGCGCTACGTCAGCGCCCGCGACGGGCGTCCGGGCAGGCGCGGGATCGTCGCGCTGCCCGGGAAGCTTCCGGGGGCGCCGGTGCGGTTCGCCACGACCGGGCTGGCGCACGGGGGCGCCGTCCTGTCGAAGGCGCCGGCGTAGGGGGAGGCGAACACCTGATATCGAACACCCGGGCGGCCCGACGGCCCCCCGGGGAACCCGGGCAGGGCGTGTGACCGGCGGGAGGCATGGTTCGCCGCATCCCGCGGCACCGTCCATCCAGATGGGTCCCGTCCGCCCGGAACGTCGCACAGGCCCGAATCGGGCACCATGGTCACGGGGCCGGCGATCGCCGGACGACCGAACCGGACAGGAGCCTGGACGCGCCGTCAGGCGCTCCCCCCACCCGCGACGTTCCGCCCGGAGCGTTCCCCGGGCCGGCGCCGAGCCGCCCCCGAAAGGAGACGGACCGATGTGACACGTCATGAAGAAAGCGCTTGACGGGAGGGGGCTCATAAGAGCCGCCGTGGCGGCCCGTGCCCGGTACCGGCGCGGCCCAGGCCCGGTCGAGGCGTCCGGACCTGAGGAGCGACCGGAAGGTCAGGACGCCCTGGCCGCCGTCGCGGCCCCGGCCCTGCCCCGATCGCTTCATCCGGCTTGTCACCAGAACCTTGTTGGCGGATTCCACGGAACCCGATCCGATAGCGTAGCCCGCTTCGGCGGCGTCCGCGTATTCCATGCGGCGGCGGTTGCTGCGGAAGTAGGCCAGCTCCCGCCGGACGTCGCCGGTTCCCCTGCCCTGCCCATGGGACACATTTCCCGCCCGACTCGCTTACTCGTACGCGCTATCGTTGCGCTCATGGATGGCCCTGTCTCGATTCCGCATGCGCTTTCCTCGACCGAGGGCATCAAGAGGCTGTCGCGGATTCCCGCGCGGCCGGATGTCTCGCGGGCCGAGATCGGCCGGAGGGTCTGCGACGCGTTCGGCTTTCTTGACCTTAACGGCCGGCCACAGGTCACGAGCTGCCTTTCCGCCCTTCGCCGCCTTGAGCGCGCGGGCGGGATCGCCCTTCCCGAGCCTGCGGGCCTTCCGGCCAGTGCGGGCGCGGTCCGGGATCCCGGCCCTGTCCGTGTCGACGGGCCGGCGCTTCGGCCGGTCTTCAACGGGCTGATGGCGTCCGAGCATCCGCGCAGCGCCCGGCTTCACGTCGGCCGCCGGCTGCGCTACCTGGTCGGCGCGTCGCACGGCTGGCTCGGCGGGCTGCTGTTCGCGCCGGCGACGCGTGTCCTTGCGGCGCGGGACGCCTGGCTCGGCTGGGACGACGCAAGCCGCGGGCGGCATCTCGACCGGGTGATCGGCGCTTCCTGATCCGTCCGTCGGTTTCCGTGCGCTTTCTCGCGTCGCGGGTCCTGGGCATGGCGGCGCGGCGCGTGGGCGGGGACTTCGCGGCGGCCTACGGCATCCGTCCGGTCCTGGCCGAGACCTTCGTCGCGCCGGAGTACCGGGGCAGCTGCTTCCCTGCGGCCGGATGGCGCCGTGTCGGCGAGACCTCCGGCCGCCGCGTCCGCGCCGGCGTCGCGGAGCCGGCGAAGGGCGTCCTGGTCCTGCCGCTGGAGGCGGACCGGGAGGCCCGCCTCGGGGCGCGGCGCGCGCTGGCGCCCGGGGACGGGCTTGACAGCGCGGCCCGGGCGGAGAACGGGTTCGGTTCGGCGCGGCTTGGCGACGCCCGCCTGACGCAGCGCCTTGTCCGGAGCGCGGAGATCCAGGCGCGGTCGCCGACGAAGACTTTCTTCGCGGCGGCGGCCGGCTGCGGGGCGACGGTGAAGGGGTACTGCAGGATGATCGGGCATCCGGACTACGGCGCGGTCTCCGCGTCCACCATCGTCGGGGCCCATCGCGAACGGACGCTGCGGCGGATGCGGGGCCAGCCGCTGTCCCTCCTGGTGCAGGACGGCACGGACCTGAACTTCGCGACCCGCCACGGCTGCGGGGGGCTCGGGACGATCGGCCGAAACAGGGGATCCTCGGGGACGCTGGGCCTGCACCTGCACACGGCCTTCGCCGTGAGCGGCGACGGGGTCCCCCTGGGCGTCGTCAACCCCGGGTTCGACGCGCCGGACGGCGCGTCCGGGGAGGGCCGTCCGGCCGGGGAGCGCAGGACCGGGCGGTGGCTGCGCGGCCTGCGCCACAGCGTCGCGGCGGCGAAGGAGCTGGACGGGGCGGGGGCCGTCGCGGTGATGGACCGCGAGGGGGACGCGTTCGACGTGCTCCACGAACACCGCGCGGCGGGCTGCCGCCGGCTGGCGCTGCTGGTGCGGGCGAAGCACGACCGCAGCTTCGGACGCGGCCGGCCGAAGCTGTTCGAGCGTGTGCGCGCCGCCCCGGAGGCCGGGCGGTTCACGATCACGGTGGAGCGGCTGTCGGCCCGGCGCCCGGCGGGTGCGCGGAAGGCCTTCGCCGGGCGGGCCCGGCGCGAGGCCCGGGTGAGCCTGCGGTGGCTGGCGCTGGAGCTGCCGCCGCCGCCGGACGGGAAGGCGCGCTTCGGGCCGGAGCCGCTGCCGCTGAACGTGGTCCATGTCGCGGAGACGGACGTTCCCGAGGACGGATCAGGGCCGGTGTCCTGGACCCTGCTCACGACGCTGCCGGTCGCCGGCCCGCACCAGGCCCGCGAGGTCGTCCGGCTCTACGGGCTGAGGTGGCGCATCGAGGACTGGCACAGGATCCTGAAGTCGGGATGCAGGGCGGAGACGGTCGCGCACCGGACCGGCGCGCGCATCGAGCGGGCGGTGGCGGTCAACGCGGTGATCGCCTGGCGGACCGCGAACCTCACGCACCTGGCCCGGACGCGGCCGGAACTGCCGGCGACGACCGCGTTCACCGACATCGAGCTGGCTCTGCTGACGGACTTCTCCGGCGTCCGGAAGCTGCCGCCGCCCGGGAACCTGGGACAGGCGTTCCGCCTCGTGGCGACGATGGGCGGCTACCTGAACCGCCGGAACGACGGGCCGCCCGGCGCGGAGATCGCATGGAACGGACAGGCCGCGCTGTCGTTCACCGCGTGGATGCTCGGCCACAGCATCGATGCCGGGGAAGACAGCGAGGTGCGGAAGCGCATCAGCTAGCCGGACAGCATTTATGGGGCAATGGGCAGGTCCCGCCGCCGCGCCAGCGACCGCAGGCCGGGTGGCCAGACGGGTCATCCCGGCGGCGCGCTGCGCCGTTCCGAACATCCCGACGTCATCGCGGACCACTATCCTGATGTCTGCACGGGCTGTGGCGCGGCCCTGGACGCCGGGATGTCCGTCGGGTCCGCGGCCCGCCAGGTCCATGACCTTCCGGAGCCTCCTCCGCTCCAGGTGACCGGGCATCGGGCGCATCGGTGCGTCCGCACCGCCTGCGGGGCGGAGACCCGCGCGGCCTTTCCCGAGGGCGTGGCGGCGCCGGCCGTCTACGGCCCGCGGCTGGCCGCCCTGGCCGTGTATCCCGACGCCGCCCAGCTGGTCCCGCTGCGGCGGCTGGGGCAGACGCTGGCCGACCTGTTCGGCGCGCATCTGTCGCAAGGCACCGTCGCGGGACTGGTCTCCCGCGCGGCCGAGGGCGTCGAAGGCCTTGCCCTGCACGTCCGGGACGCGGTGGCGGCGCCCGCCAGGCACATGGACGGGACCGGCGTGCGCGTGCGCGGCCGCCTTGCCTGGCTGCACGTGGCCTGCACCGGACGCCCCAGCCACTTCCGCCTGGGCGCGGGCCGCGGCGACGTGATGGCGGACGCGACCGGGGTCGCGGTGCACGACCACTGGCGGCCGTATTCCGACATCCCCGGGACCGTGCCCTCGCTCTGCGCCGCGCACGTCCTGCGCGAGCTCCAGGACCGGGTGGACTTCGACGGAGAGGCCTGGGCGGAGAGGACGGCCCGCCTGCTGCGGCGCGCCGTCCACGCCGGCAGCCTGTCGGACGGAAAGCCCCTTCCGGAACGCCTGGCGGACCTCATCGGCCGCCGTTACGACGGCATCGTGGCCGAGGGCATCGCCATGCACGGGGCCCGGCCCCCGCCGCCCTCGAAGGGGAGCCGGGGCCGGTCGCGCGGCTCGCCGCGCGGCAGCCGGACCGGGCGGGCTGAGCCGCCTGGCCGGGCGGGAGGCCATCAAGACAGAACCTGAACAGTTACAAGCAATTTGACCCAGACCCAGTTCCTTCGCTATTATTCCGGACATGGACGAGGACGCTGCACACGCCGAGATCCGCCGCGCCGCGCAAGAGACACTGGACGCTTGGCCCGAGGCCCGGGCGGCTGTGCTGTTCGGTTCGCGCGCCCGCGGCAACCACCGGCCCGACAGCGACTGGGACGTCGCCTTCATCGTCAAGGGCGATGGCGAGCGGCTTGGGACGGTTCCGAACGGCTTGCCGTTCAGGCGCCTGGACATCGGGCAATGCGTGAACGAGGTCGCGATTCCGGAGCGGCTCGTCGAGCGCGAAGCGCTCTGCATCGGGCATGTGGGCCATGGTATCATGCGCGACGGCGAGGTTCTGGCGGGAAGATGGCACAGGCCGTCCGTAACAGGGAGACCGTTCATGAAGGCGGAGAACTACGTCAGGTTCATCGATGCGTCGATCAACATGATTCGCAACGCGATAGGCGAGTCTTTCGAAATTGGTGTATTTGACGACTGGCGCAGCGCCCCGGCAAAGGTTGACAGTTTCGTGGCATTGACCGCCGATGCATCCGAACACTTGGCCAAGGCCATGCTAGGACGGCATGGCATCGACGCGAAGGCCGTTCATGACGTCTCGGAGCTTGCGGCTCAAGCCAGGAAAGCGGGCGATGACAGCCTGGCGGACGACATGATCCGAATGAACGGCTGGACACGCGGGGATCATGTCGCAAGGTATCAATCCAGCGACGCGGAGAGGCTTGGCCATGCGATCGGCCGTCTCCTGGTCGTCATCGACCTCCTGGAACGGGAGCTTGGAGCGATACAGGAGGATTTCATCGACGCGAAGACAAGGAGCGGCCTGATTCGCACCGCGATCAACGCCTTGTCTCGAGGTGCATTCGTGCTTCGGGATGCCGTCAAGCGCGACGGTGCAGATGTCGCGCCGCCTGATCCCCACGGCTGGCTGAAGCCGATGCTTGACTTGCGCACAGAGCTCCCGCCAAAGATCGAGGAAACGGCGGACAGGCTTGAGAAGCTGCCGGAGGGTTCCGTGAAGAATGACTGGGCGCCACCGGAGCTGCCGCCGTTCGACGACCCGACGGGCCCGTTCCAGACATAGAGCCGTCGATTGTGCGCCCGCTGGTTCGTGCGCGGGACAGGCATCCAGGAGTGCCGCTTGGTCCCGTTCGTGCCGTGGCGGCCTCCCGAGGCAGCGGAGCCCCTTGCGCAGGATGTCTCGGGTCGAAGGCCATGCGCGCGACTGCAGCGGCAATTTGACCCAAGCCCTGTTCCTTCGCCATCATTACGGCATGGGTGACAGTGCCGCAGAGATCCGCCGCGCCGCACAAGAGACACTGGACGTCTGGCCCAAGGCCCGGGCGGCCGTGCTGTTCGGTTCCCGCGCCCGCGGCAACCACCCGCCCGACAGAGACTGGGACGTCGCGTTCATCACCGATGGCGCTGATGACCGGATGGGTGCCACGCAGAGGGATCTCCCGTTCGGACGCCTGGACATCGGGCAATGCGTCAACGAGATCGCAGTCCCGGAAAGGCTGGTCGAGCGCAAAGCCCTCTGCGTCGGTCATGTTGACCGAGGCATCGTCGCGGACGGCAGAGTGCTTTCAGGGGAGTGGACAAGGCCAGGGATCGAGGGACAGCCGTTCATGGAGACCTAAACCGAACTTCCAGAGTGCCTCAAGGGCTACCTGATTGATTCCGGGACGAAAAGCCCGGGATCCGGATTCACGGCACTGGGCAGGAATCGGCGTCAGGAGATCCGGACGCCAGGAAGCCGGAACGCCTCGGCCTGCAGCGGCGTCGGCGTCATCTCGAACTCGGCGGCGGATTCCGGCCTCGGCCTCACGCGCAGCCTCGACAGGGTCGCCAGGTGCGCCATCAGGCCCTGGAACCCCTGGGCCGGCAGTCCGGACGCCGTCCGCCTCCCCGCCGCCCTGGGCGCGGCCGCGTCCGGGGGTTCGGCGGGCGCGACGGGGGATGCCGCCGGCACCGGCGCCCCGTCATGGAACAGCAGCGGCTTCAGGGCCTCCCGCATGTGCCATTCCACGTGGTAGGCGGGCATGCAGGGCAGGACGTGGGCCCGGACCCGGCCGGCGAGGCGGTGGTGAACCGGGCGCACCTTCAGGTCCACGGTCCTCATCGTCCGGAACGCGCGCCCGCCGCGGGCGGGGGACCTGTAGGCCCTGACCGTCCCGCCGGCCGCCATGACGCTTTCGGGAAGGCTGGTCCGGATCACGTGGAAGCCGTCCAGCGCCTCCTCCGCGGCGACGCTCTCCGCGTCGCGCCGCCATGAGAGGCCGTCCTCCCTGACGTCGGTGACGAAGTGCTTCCGCATCTTCCGCGACGTCAGGGCCCTCTCCAGCCGCAGGGCGATCGCCGTCGCGCCCCTGAGGCGGTTCCTCTCGCGCCGGGTCGCCGCCCCGGCCTCGCGGATGGCTGAGCGTCTTCACGCAAATTGATGGTGCCTCGATCACGCAGTCTGGCGGGCATTTCCCCGGGGCGCTGGTGGCCGGGCGGTTGGTCAGGGCTGCCTGGAGGGGAAGGCTCCCGCGCCTGCCCTGAGGACGGCGTTCCAGTCGTCGTGCCCGTCCGGGGGCCGCATCCTGCCCGCCCTCCGGTCTTCCCGGATGATGCGTTCGGCGGCCCCGTCCCCGGCCCGGTCGGCGTCGAACGCGACGATGACGCGTTCCGGCCTCCAGGCCTCGGCCCATTCCGGGACGCGCCGCGCGACGCCGGCGGTTGACAGGATCACGGTTCCGGGCCGGCGGCACCCGTCGAGGCACCATGCGGAGAGCGCGTCGACCGCGCTTTCGGTCAGCATGACGGTGTGGGGTTCGGAGCGGTCGACCGGCAGCCAGAAGCTTCCGGCGGCCTTGCGGGATCCGCGCGCCATGGACCTGCGGCGCCCGCCGTCCGCCGCCCCGCCGGTGCCCACGGTCCCGGCGCCGGTGACGTTCCGTCCGGCGTCGGTGCACGCGAAGACGGCGTTCCCGCGCGCGTCGGCGCCGACGAGGCCGTGCCGCCGGCAGGCGTCCAGGCATCGGGCCGGGAGGCCGCGGCCTTCGGCGAGGTGGCGGCGGACGGCGGGCCAGGCCGCCTCGCGGTGCGGCGGGATCCGCGGTCCGCGCGGCGCGTCGCCTCCGGCAAGGAACGTCACGGCGTCGGCGAAGCCGCAGCGGCGGGCGTGCATGACGAGGTCGATGGCGCCGCCGCCGCCGGACTGCGCGACGTGATCGAAGAACCTGGGACCGTTGACGCTGATGACGGAGCCGTCGCGCTTCCAGCGGCGCGGGTCGCGGGGATCCCTGCGGTAGCCGAGCCGCCGGGCCAGGGGTTCGAGCGGCCGGTCGCGGATCCCGCCGGGATGGCGGTCGTCCCAGCGCCGGATCATGCCTGGCATCTCCCTGCGGGTGGCCATGGGGGCGGTTCCGGTGAGCGGTTCCGGCCCGAACGCCCAGGCATGCGGGGAACCGGAACCGGGAACCGCCCGCGCGTTCAGGCTCCGGCGACGCGGTACGCGCCCGACCCGTCCCGCGCGACCCGTCCTTCCCGGACGAGCTTGGCCAGAAGCGTGCCGACGGTCTCGTTCCGGGTCGCGGCGCGCTTCCGGATCTGGCGCCGCGAGAGCGGGGCGCCGGCCTCGGCGAGCGCCCGGACGACGCGCTCCTCCGGCGTCGGCGCGGCCCTGGCGGGCGCCAGCCGCAGGGCCGGTCCCCCGCCGTCGTCGGCGAGCCCGGCCGCGACGTCGGCGATGCCGGGGGCGGCGCGGTGCCCGGCGGTCATGACGGTCCTCCCGTCCCGGCGCCTGAGGTACAGGTTGCTGTCCCCCCAGGCGTGCGGCTCGCCGCTTCCCCGCAGCGCCTGCCCGGGCCGGCTGGCCGCGCTCTTGCGGGCGTGGTGGACGAGCGGCACGGCGGTGCCGGAGCGGCGCTGCACGTCCCGCAGGAAGCCGAGGATCGGCGCGGTCCCGGCGACCGCGTTCTCGTCGACGCCGTGCAGCCGGACCAGCGGGTCGAGAACCAGCAGGCTGGGCCCGTGCCGCCCGACGGTCTCGACGGGCCGCCGCCGGTCGGCCGCGTGGTCGAGGCGCAGGACGGGCACGTCGATGACCGCGATGCCGGGGGTCCAGAAGTCGGCGCCCGCCGCCGCGGCGATGCCCTGGAGGCGGCGGCGCACGATGTGGCCGGCGTCCTCGGCGGCGAACATCAGCACCGGGCCGGGCCGCGCCGCCGGGAAGCGGCGCAGGCAGGGCACGCCGGCCGCGACCGCGACGGCGATGTCGAGCGCGGGGAAGGACTTCCCGCACTTGGGCTCGCCGCCGACGATGCCGACCGCCTGGCGGCCCCAGAGGCCTTCGACCAGCCACTGCCGCTCGGCCGGCCGGTCCTCCAGCTCGGACGGCCTGCGGGTCGGCAGGCCGGTCATTCGCCCCAGGTCTCCAGAAAGAGCCTGTCGCCGGGCACCTCGCGGTCCCGCTCGACGCCGGCGAGGAGGAGGCCGTCGGCCATGATGGCCAGCGCCCGGGGGTTGCCGGCGGCGTGCGCGACGAGCGTCTCCTTCAGGCCGGCGGTCATGAGGCCGGGGTTGCCGGCCGCGTCGAGCGGGTGGCCGGGCATCCGGGCCAGCTCCCTGGCATCGGACCCCGTCATGACGGGACGCTGGCGGATCCGGGACGCGACCGGCTGGAGTTCCGGGCCGCGGCTTGGCGAGCAGCCTGCCGTCGCCGGCGAGCACGACGCTGGGGATGGTGCGCGAATCGAACTCCGTGGAGGAGAGCGGGCGCAGCTCGGTCAGCGCCTTCGCGGCCATCTCCCGGGCCTCGCCGGCGCGCGGGACCGGGCGCATGCGGGTGTCATCGAGATGCCTGCGCCAGTGCTCGCGCAGCGCCTTGAAGCCGGCCCGGATGTTGCTGCGGAGCGTCGTGATGTCGAAGAGGTCGGCCATCTCGCGGTAGAAGTCGCCGTTGCTAGACGAGGGATGGGCGAGCACGGCGACGGCGAGGCCCTCGGCCCTCCCGGGGCGGCTGGCGAGCGGGCGGAGCGCCACGCTCTTTCCGTTGCCGTGGTCGCCGGCGACGGGCGCGAAGCCGCCCTGGCGCACGAGCTGGCGCTCGATCCCGCGGCAGAGGCTCTCGATCGCGGGCGTGGCCAGAAGCCCCTCGACCGGCAGGTCGGCGGCGAAGGGGTTCCACTTGAGACCGTAATGGGTGAGCCGTTCGCGGTTCATGGCATGTCTCCCCCGTCGCCGTCTTCCCGTTCGCCGCCGCCGTCCGGGCCGGCGTCCGTCCCGAAGGGCAGCCAGGCCGACGGAAGGCCGGTCGCGTCCCGCTCGTCCCGCAGGCGCCTCAGAAGCGGCGCCGGGCCGGATCCGGCGGCGGAATCCGCGTCGCCGCCCCCGTCCCCGCGGCCGGTCCGGCGGCGGATTCCGTCGGCGTTGCGGCGCAGGTCCACCGGCCGGAGCGTGCGGATCCGGTCCCCGGTCCGGCCGTCGACCATGTCGACGCCGGAGAGGTCCCAGCGGGCGATGGGCGGGTCGACCTCGCGCAGGTGGCGCCACGGCGGCGGCAGCCGGTGGCGGACGTTCTCCACCGTCACCGTGCCGTCCGAGCGCCGCACCCGGCGCCTCACCCCGATGCGGAAGGCGGCCCGGAGCCCGTCGCCGCCGGGGCACGGCCGCGAGGCGTCCTCGCTCCCGGCCAGGCGCTGGAGCGGCGTGACGCCCGTCCCGCGGTGGGCGCGGCGGTGATACTCGCGCTCGAGCCAGGTGACGGTCGCGTCGTTCAGGTCACGCAGCGTGAGCGTCTCCACGTTCTCCAGCATGGCCATCAGGCGTCCCCCGGCCTGGGCGAACAGCACTTCCCGCTTGCCGTTCTGCCACGGGGATCTTGCCATCGTCTGGCGCTGGAGGACGCCGAGCCGGTGGAGCCCTTCCCGCACCTCGCCGGCCATCATCGCCGAACCGCGGTCGGTCAGGATCGATCCCGGAACGCCCCTCTTCATGAACGCCTGGGTCAGCCCGTGGACGAAGATCTCGGCGGTCTCCCCAAGATACCACTGGAGGTGACAGCCCAGGCGCGTATGGTCGTCCAGGAAGCTCAGAAGGATCGGCGTCCTCCATTCCCCGGACGCCGTGAGCACCCGGCATGTCCCCGCATGGTGGAAGTCGGCGTGCCAAAGGGCGTGGCTGCGCGAGACCTCGTAGCGCAGCACCTCCCGCTCCTCTACGGCGGGCCTCCCGGGTTCGTTCCCGAACCTCCGCCGGCGGCGGCGCTCCAGCCCCGCCGCGCGCATGACGCGGGCCAGGGTGGCGTAGGACGGCATCGGCCCGAGCGATGGGTCGGCCCCGGCCAGCGCGCGAAGGTTGTCGTGATGGAGCTGCACCGACCACGAGGGATGCGCCCCGTACTGGTCGCGCAGCGCCGCCATCAGCGGGGGCGGGACGCGCCGCGCGCGGCCGGCGTCGCTTCGCACCCGCCGGCGCAGCGCCCGCACCGGATCCTGCCCGGCCGACCGCGCCCGGTAGTACCAGCGCTCGATCGTCGAGACCGAGAACCGAACCCTGCCGCCCCTCGTGGGATGCTCCCAGTCCCGCAGCGACAGCCGCTCGAGCAGGGCCCAGACGCGGGCGTGTGAAAGAGTGGAACCCGGGAACGGAACGTGCGACATTGACCTGTCTCCGATGACTGCACCGTCACCGAGACAAGCCCCTCGGCCAGCTTATTGCAAGCTGGCCGAGGGGAACGCGCGCATGTCCATCACGCAAATCGAGCGAAATCGACCGGATACCCGTCAGAAACTCTGACGACGCTCAGATGGCCCTCCCGGTCGCCCGCAGCAGGTCCTGGCGCCTGCGGGCGCGCTCCCCGGCGAGGAGCGGGTTGCGGCACACCGTCAGGCGCTCGCCCGGGAAGAGTTCCGCGCAGGCGATCCCGGCCATGTCCATGTCGTCGAGCAGCGACGGCTGCAGGGCGCCGTTCCCGGCCAGGGCGCGGATCGCGGACGCCCGGAGCGCGGTGATCCAGTCGAGCCCGCCGGGCCGGACGTCCTCGCGCAGCCGTGCGTCGGCCAGCATGCCGCGGTCGCCGACAAGGACGACCCGGTCGAGGCCGAAGCGGTCCCGCAGGCGGCGGGCGGCCGTCGCGACGGTGGACGGGTCGGAGGCGTTGCCCCCGAAGACCTCCACGGCGACCGGCCGCCCCTCGCGGCCGCACATGAGGCCGAATTCGACCTGAAGCCTGCCCTTCCTGCCGTCGCGGGAGTGGCCGAACCTCGCGGGCGCGCGGCTCCGGCCCTCCATCCAGACCGGGGCCAGGTCCCAGAGCACCAGGGAACGCGCGCCGGGACGGCGCCCGGCGAGCGCCGTCTCGATCCGCTCCTGCCGGTCCAGGAGCCAGTCCATGGCGCCGTGGAGCTCGTTCCCGTCGGCGTCGCCGACGCCGGGCGTCCGGCCGAGCGTGTCGGTCGCGCTCTCCGGGGAGAGTCCCCGGGCCGTGGCGGGCCTGGCCCCTGGCGCGACGATGCGGGCCACGACCATGGCGACCGCGAGGCCGCGCCGCCGGGACGGCCGCGGGGAGATGACCCGGTCGATCCCGAGCTTCCGCAGCGTCCCGAGCGCCGCCGCGACGGCGCCGTGGGGCAGCGGGGACGCGATCTCGAACGCCCCGTCGAGCGGCCTTGCGGCGGCGCCCCTGAGGCAGGCGCGGATCTCCCCGGCGAGTTCGGGCGGCAGCTTCGGGAGGTTGGCCAGCGTGCGCTTGCGCACTTTCTTCGCGTCCCTGTCCCACCATGTCTCGCGGAGGAGCACGGCGGGGGGCGGGTTGCGGTTGGGGACGGACTCGATATACATGGCCATACATGCAGGCGGCCCTGACTGTGCTGTCAGGCGCGGATTGCCGGAAATGAGGAAAAAAGTGGGGATTCCCACAGCGGGGCCGCCTTCCACCATGACAGATTACATGGCTATATGAATTGGCCTCGGGTACCGACGGAAGCGGCATAGCGCATTGAAAACGCTACGCTTCAGGGAAAATATCCGCTTGGTGCTTCTGGAAGTTCGGCCTAAAGGTGCAGGCGATAGCTCGGGCACGCCGCGGTGCCCGGAGTCGGGCCCGGCACTGTTTCCCGGCTGTCTGGTTGGGGCGTCAGGAGGTCGGCATCATCCCGGAGTCTGAAATTGGCTCCTAAGATGCGAATCGCCGGAACGGCGAGTGGCGCCGGGGGTGTAGTTCAACTCTGTTGGTCAGGCGGCGATGGCCTGATTCGCCCGCCACTCCAGGAAGTCGGGCAGCCTGAGGTTCATGGCGAGGGTCTTGAGCGCCAGCATGGCGTTGGCGCCCCTCGCCGACCAGCGGGCACCCGAGCGCCTGGGCCGCAGCCCGAACGTCCTGCATCCGCCCTCCACGACGCCGCTTCCGACCTGGATGCCCCTTTCGCGGAACTCCCCGTATCTCATCCGGTCGAGGTTTTTGGCGCCCCGGCGCCAGTTCCCGAACCACCTTGCCGGCCCGGCCGGCCTCGATGTCCGCCCTTACCTCCCCGAACCGCCGGTCCCGCTCCGCCCCGGCCGGCAGGATCGCCCTCACGGCGTCGGCGGCGTATTCCAGGCAGTGCAGGAGATCGAGCACGAAGGTGACCTGCCCGCCCCCGAAGGTCCCGTCGCAGGCGTTCGGTATCCACTCCGCCCCGTCGGAGACGACGACCAGTTCGGTCGCGTCGTGCAGGCCCCGCCGCCGCGCCTCGCGGTCCAGGCGCGCGGCGAACGCGGAGGGCTCCCGGCTTCCGGGCGACGCCGCCGCGCCGGCGGTCAGGCAGGTGAACGACCCGCCGCGCCGGTCCTTCAGCGCCGCGCCGGTCTCCGGGTCCCGGCCCTCGGCCGTGCACACGACCGCCAGCTTCGCCTCGCGGGACTTCGAGGTGCCGTCAGCCTGCCTGCCGCGAACGCCAGCGACCTCCTCCCTCCGCATCGGGATGCCGGTCCCGTCGATGGAGAGATACATGCGCGGTTCCAGCGGCCTGCCGTCCAGAACCTCCTCGCGCCCGGACCGCTGCGCCGCCGCGCCGGGCCTCAGCGCCAGGCGCCGCAGCGAGGACGGCGAGGCCCTCACCCCGGCGAGGTTCGCCACGTGGCGGCCGGCCGCCTCGAAGCTCATGAGCGGCGCCGTCTCCGCCATGACGCTCTCCATCCCCGGCGTGACCGTCCCGCCCTCCAGGCCCAGCGCCCGGTCCAGTGGGAAGCATCCCCCGCCGCACGACCGGCAGCGGAAATACGAACGCTTCACCGCGACGCGGCCGAGCCGGGTGAGCCATGACCTCTTCCTCACGGGGTGCCGGGCCATCGGCCTGCCGCAGCCCTCGCACTCCGGCGCCGGCAGGGTCGCGTCCAGCCACCCGGGGAGCGTCTTCAGCGCCGCCGCGCCGCCGCCGGGGGACGCGTCCCGGAGCGCCCGCCCGCCGCCGTCAAGGTCGGGGGCACCCGACGCCAGGTCCGCCGCCAGCCGAGGGAGCGGCGGCCCGAACTCCGCCGGGTCCGCCCCAGGCAACCCGTCCGGGCGGAGGCCCGCCGTCGGCAGCCCGTCCCGCCCGATGTCGCGGCTGCGCACCTCGCCACCCTCCAGCCAGTACCGGGTGAACCCGTCCCCGTGCCTGCGGACCAGCGGCGGATGAACGGCCGCCTCGCCCTCCGTCAGTCCCTCAAGATACGCAACCGCGTCCGGATGGCGGTGCGCCCGATTCCCTTCGTTCCGCGTCATGGCTCACATCTCCCGCATCTGCCTCGCGCGGCGCGCCGCCCGCCGATCTCCCCGGTCGTTCGCTGGCACGCCGTTTGCACAGCATAGCATGCGGGAACCGCAGTCACCAACAAAGTTGAACTGCACCCGTGGCGCCGGTGATAGTTTAACCGCGGGTTCCTCGCCGCCCCCGGCCAGACTGAGACGGTTTTTTTCGAAACCGATCCGTGCATGGCTTATGAACTGCCCAAAGTCAAAGTGAATCCAGGGTGCAGAGAGATCATGAATGCTGTAATGCATCTGGCACGGCATCAGGATTTGTGAACCAATTAGCCGGCAGGAACGGAGCCGCACGTCCTGCGATACACGCGCTAGCGCACGGCGATGGATTTCCCGACGCCCATTTTTCCTGGACGTTCAGCCACCCCCGCCAATTGATCCGCTCGGATCATTTCCGCCGCCTTTTCACCGATCATAATCGACGGAGCGTTGGTATTGCCACTCGTTATGGATGGCATGACTGAAGCGTCAGCCACACGCAGATTCCTGACGCCCCGAACACGAAGGCGTTCATCAACCACAGAGTTATCGTCCTGACCCATGCGGCAGGTGCTGGTCGGATGATATATTGTCTGTGCGAGACTGCGGGCGGCTTCGAGACAGGCTTCGTCGGTTTCCGGCGGTTCAGCGGGTACATGCTCGCGCACGACAAATGGTGACAGCGCAGCGGTTCGGGCCATGGCGCGGGCGAACTTCACCGCGCGGACCGCGCACAGCTGATCGGCCGCGGCAGAAAGGTAATTCGGTATGATTTTCGGGTATTCGGCAGCGTTGGGTGAATTGATGTGGATGCTCCCACGGCTCTCTGGACGTAACTGGCAGACAGAGGATGTGAAGCCGGAAAAAGGATGCATGTCAATGCCCGGCTTGTCTGCGGAAAGCGGCTGAAAGTGAAATTGGATGTCCGGAGTCTCCAATCCTTCCATTGAGCGGGCGAAAATACAGACCTGGCTTGCTCCAAGACTCATCGGGCCGGTGCGGCGAAGAGCGTACTCAACACCGATCAAGCCCCGCCTGAAGATGTTGTTGATGGCGTCGTTCAAAGTCGGCACGTTGACCTCATATACAAGCCGAATCTGCAGATGGTCCTGAAGGTCCTCTCCGACACCCCGAAGTTCGTGCCGGACTTCGACGCACGCTTCTTTGAGTATCTCGCCTCGACCAATGCCCGATACTTCCAGGATCTGTGGCGATCCGATCGTTCCCGCAGAGAGAATCACCTCACCACCGGGACGCAGGGTGGCAGTGCGCGAAACGCCTTGCGACTGAAAGCTGACACCAATAACCGCGCAGGGATCCTCCTCCGAAAATAGAAGACCTGTTGTCATGGCATGTGTTTCAACCACCAGGTTTTTCCGCCTGCCATGAATCGGAGTCAGGAACGCCTTTGCCGAAGAACAGCGAAGCCCCGCCTTCGCCGTCTGCTGGAAATATCCCGCACCTTCGTTGTCGCCAGTGTTGAAATCGTCGGTTCGGGGTATGCCCATTTCTACAGCAGCTCTGATATATGCCTCGCTGAGCGGTGTTGCGGCGCGCATGTGTGACACCGCGAGTCCGCCGTCGCCTCCATGGAACCGACTTTCCCCGTCTTGGTGGCTTTCGGATTTTTTGAAGAGCGGCAGAACGTCGTTCCAGCTCCAGCCCCGGTTGCCAAATTGCGCCCATTGGTCATAGTCATGGCTCTGTCCACGAACATACAGCAGTCCGTTTATCGAGCTGGATCCGCCTAGTGTCTTGCCGCGCGGCCAGTCGAGCGAGCGTCCGTTCAGACCCGGGTCCGCCTCCGTTTTGTAACGCCAATCGGTTCCGGAATTATGCAGGGTCTTGAAATAACCAACTGGAATGTGAATCCATGGGTTGTTGTCCTTTCCGCCTGCCTCAAGAAGTAGCACGTGCTTCGTCGGATCGACGGACAGCCGGTTCGCCAGAACGCAGCCCGCCGACCCTGCGCCAACAATAATGTAGTCGAATTCCATTATTTGTGAATGCCTTCAGTGAATTTGCTCCACACACGATATTTCATGCCCGTTATTTGGTCCATAGGCCGGATGCTGCGTGCGGTGAGCACTGTCCTGGGGAGAGGGCTCTGGTATCTTCGGTTGTGACCGATATATGTGCCTGAGGTGACCAGGGGTTGTAACAGACCGCACCTCAGGACAGGTTCATTTCAACATAGGTGTCACCATGCGAGCCGCGGTGGTCAGGAATTTCAGTGAGGATCTCTCGATCGAGACGGTTTCGGATCCAGCCTGCCCGGACAACGGGGTTGTCCTGGAGGTGATGGCCTGTGGCGTTTGCCGCTCCGACTATCATGGATGGGTGGGTAAACATCCTCGGATTGAAGATGGCTCAATAATGGGTCACGAATATTGCGGTATTGTGGTCGAGGCGGGCGCGCAGGCAAAACACAGGGTCGGTGACCGTCTCATCGCACCCTTCATTCTGGGCTGCGGAAGCTGTGCTGCCTGCCAGACAGGCGTGTCCAACACCTGTGAGCACCAGATTGTTCCCGGATTCGGCTGGCCGGGGGCCTATGCCGAATACGTTGCCGCTCCATTTGATCACAATCTTGTCCACCTGCCTGAAACGATGGCGCCTGCTCTCGCTGCGGGGCTCGGCTGCCGGGTTACGACGGCATGGCATGCCTTGACGGATCGCGCCAATCTCAGAGCTGGCGAATGGGTTGCGGTTCACGGCACAGGAGGTATCGGCCTTGCCGTTGTGCTTTTGGCAAAGACGCTAGGCGCACAGGTGGTCGCCGTCGATGTCGTTCAGGAAAAGCTGGAGCATGCGAAGCGGCACGGCGCGGACGCCACCGTAAATTCCGCCGAGACCGACGCTGCCGAAGCGATTCGCGAAGTCACTGGAGGAGGAGCGCAGGTCTCGGTAGAGGCCCTGGGGATCGATGCGACCACCAACGCTTCAATAGAGTGTCTGGCAACGCTTGGTCGGCATGTGCATGTCGGCATGCCCTCTGGCAGCGGGCTGATGCAGGTCAACATGCGGGCGATTTACACCAAGCAGCTTTCGTTTTTCGGCACCCGCGGCATGCCGTCATGGAAGTACCCGTCGCTGCTCGGAATGATCGAGCGCGGTGATGTGGACATTGGCCCGATGGTTGCGCGGGAAATAACGTTGTCCGGCGCCAGCGCGGAACTCAGGACTATGGGTGGGCCAACCCCACCCGGTACGGCTGTGATTACAGACTTGAAGCGATAGGCTGGTCCACGCGCCCGATGCCAAAGAGTAGATCCTGCGTCACTCCAGCCTGCGCGGCCAAGGGTTCGCAGACCGGCGGCACAATTCCCGCGAAGGTGCTTGGGAATGGCGAGATCTGCAGTCCCCGCTTACGGAAACCCTAAGGATTTATGTTCATAATGCGGAACTTTCGACTATCCTTT
Organism: Paracoccaceae bacterium; assembly: GCA_965221405.1. Classification (GTDB taxonomy): domain Bacteria; phylum Pseudomonadota; class Alphaproteobacteria; order Rhodobacterales; family Rhodobacteraceae; genus JAPOUP01. The sequence continues at coordinate 1,941,604 of CBDCSE010000002.1, forward strand.
CCCGTGGAACTTTAAGGGCACGGACGATTTGGGCTGAAATGATGTCGGATTTCCTGAAGGTGACAATTGAACGTGGGCCTGATGCGCAGAACGCACGGCAGGTGTTCGAGGTGCCTGCCTATGAAAGTCAGACCGTGCTTGACGCTGTGTCATGGGTACAGCAGAACGCCGATCCCACGTTAAGCTACAGGTTCGCCTGTCGGGTCGGAATGTGTGGTTCCTGCGCGATGATGGTGAGCGGTGTGCCGCGCTGGACATGCCGGACGCATATCTCGAAAGTTCTTGATGGCAACGCTGTCACAATCGGACCGTTGCGCAATCTTCCGGTGATCAAGGATTTGGTTGTGGATATGGATCCGTTTTTCGACAAATGGATTGCGGCAGAGGGTGCGCATCACGGCGGGTTAACCCGAGAGGATCCAATTGCGCTGGTCGATGAGCGGAGTGCGGAGCGAATCGAGGCGAACTCAGGAATTGAGTGTATCAACTGCTCAGTCTGCTATGCTGCATGCGATACGGTTGCAGGAAATCCTGAGTATCTAGGTCCGGCGGCGCTGCAACGGGCTTGGACGCTGCTGAACGACACCAGGGACCAAGGACGCCATGCCATTCTGGCCGCAGTCTCTGGCAAGGGCGGATGCCACAACTGCCACTCGATCGGATCCTGCACAGCCTATTGCCCAAACGAGCTTGACCCGATGTCGGCGATCACCGGCCTGAAGCGCGAGACCACCAAGTCGTTTTTTGGTAAGGGGCGCTGATGTTGAGTCTGCGTCATTACCTGCTGCAGAGGATCACGGCGCTTCTAATGGCACCCTTGGTGCTCGGGCATCTCGCTGTGATGATCTATGCAGTTCAAGGCGGTCTGAGCGCGGCGGAGATCCTCGGTCGCACACAGGGGTCGGTCCCTTGGCTCCTGTTCTACGGTACCTTCTCTGTCGCCGTGTCGATACATGCGGCCATAGGTATACGTTCCGTCGCCCACGAGTGGATTGGTCTGAAGGGGGTTGCTCTGGAGGTGGTGACGTGGGTCGCTGGCCTAGGGCTATTCACAATGGGCGCACGGGCCGTTTGGGCCGTAACCTTCGGATGAAGGCGGCGAAAGAAATAACCGCGCGTACCCATCCCCTGTGGTTCGCCTACATTCTGCACCGGCTCTCGGGAATCGGGTTGGCGGTGTTTATGCCCTTTCATTTCTGGGTGCTATCCATGGCGATGACGGCTCCGGATCGTCTGGACGGGTTTCTGAAAATGACAGAGGCAGGCGTGGTCAAGCTGGCCGAGTCCGGTCTGGTCTTCCTGCTTGCAGTGCATATGTTTGGTGGCCTGCGTCTGATCGCATTCGAGTGGCTCTTCTGGCGCCATTCGCAGAAGAACCTGGTGGCCGGCGCGACTGCGGTTTCGTTCCTGATAGCGTCTCTCTTTCTTCTGAAAGCGGTGTGAGATGCGCGTCTCCGACATTGAACGGCATGACACAGATGTCCTGATTCTCGGCACCGGCGGTGCGGGACTTTTCGCGGCGCTGCACGCCCAGCAGAGCGCACCCGAAGGCACAAGGATCACAATCGCGGTCAAGGGTCTGATCGGCAAATGCGGCTGCACGCGAATGGTTCAGGGTGGATACAATGTCGCGCTCGGCGGCGGCGACACGGTCGAGCGGCATTTCATGGACACGATCCATGGCGGTAAATGGCTCCCTGACCAGGACATGGCCTGGCGTCTGTGCGAACAGGCGGTGGTGCGCATCCACGAACTGGAAAACGAGATCGGTTGTTTCTTCGACCGCAACCCGGATGGCTCGCTGCATCAAAAGGCCTTTGCCGGGCAAACCGCTGACAGAACCGTGCACAAGGGCGATCTTACCGGCATCGAGATCATCAACCGACTGATGGAAAAGGTGCTCGCTATCGGTTGCGAAAGGTTGCAGGAGCATCGCGCGGTTGGGCTGATCCCAACCAGGGATGGCGCATCCCTCGCCGGTGTTCTGATGATCGACATGCGGAGCGGTCAGTTCCGGCTGGTCAGATCCAAGGCGGTACTGATGGCCACCGGCGGTGGTCCGACAATGTACAGGTACCACACACCCTCCGGCGACAAGACCATGGATGGTCTGGCGATGGCCCTGAGGGCGGGGCTAAAGCTCCGCGATATGGAAATGGTGCAGTTCCATCCCACAGGGCTCCTTGCTGGGGAACACACCCGTATGACCGGTACCGTACTGGAGGAAGGGCTACGCGGCGCGGGAGGCCATCTGATCAACCACGCGGGTCGGCGGTTCATGTTCGATTACGACGCTAAGGGCGAACGCGCCACACGCGACGTTGTCAGCAGAAGTATCTATGCGGAAATGCGCAGGAACGGAAATCCGGATCAGGAAGGCGTGTTCATCTCGATGTCCCATATGGGTTCGGATAATGTACGCAGGAAATTCAAGGGCATGGTGAAGCGCTGCGCCGACTGCGGGTTCGATCTGGCCGCTGGAAAGGTCGAAGTGGTGCCCACCGCGCATTACTTCATGGGGGGCGTCATTGTCGACGTGGATACACGTACGGAGATGGAGGGACTCTATGTTGCCGGCGAAGATGCGGGTGGAGCACATGGATCCAACCGGCTGGGTGGCAACGGAGTGGCGAATTCGACCGTATATGGAGGAATTGCGGGAGATACCATTGGAGCGGAGATTGGTCGGATGGCTTTGCGCGATCCCGACGAGAATGTTCTCTCAGCTGAGATGGAACGTGCGGTTCATCCACTGAGCCGCAAGCCTGATCTTGTTCAGCCTCTTCGCAGAATGCTCCAGGATCTGATGTGGGAAGATGTCGGTGTGATACGGACAGGGGAGGGGATGAGACGTGGCCTCGTCGGCATCGCCGAGATTTCGGAGGCACTGATGGGCGTGGGCGTTTCAGGAGACAGCCTCGCTTTCAACCTGACCTGGAATGACTGGCTCAACCTGCGGTCGCTCTGCGATATCTCCGAGGTGATAGCCAAGGCCGGACTGGCCCGCGAGAACTCCCGCGGTGCGCATTTCCGTGAGGACCATCCCTATCCAGGCCCAATGGAGGCCAGCGAGTTCACTGTGGCATACCTTAAGGACGGAGTTGCGGACGTCATCCGCCAGCCTGTGGAATTCACCATTGTGCGCCCGGGCGAAACCGTCCTGCCCAAGGGCGCACCCGAAACATTGGTGGCCATGCAATGATTCCAATTCAGCTGATCAGGGAAACCGCTGAAGCCTTGATGGACAAGGCTGCCATTGAAATCCCCCAAGACTATCTTGACGGGCTACAGGCGGCGGCCGAGACCGAAGACGGTGATCTTTCGTCCTTTGTCCTGAAGGCAATGCTTGAAAATTACCAGGCCGCGAAGGAAGACCGCCGTGCCATGTGTGGCGATACGGGTGTGCCAAGATGGTTCGTGAAGCTTGGCAACGAGGCTCGGATTGAGGGTGGCATGATCGCCCTGGAGGCCGCTCTTCGCAAGGCGACGGCCAATTCCACCAAGGGTGTACCCCTGCGCCCCAATCGCGTCCATCCGCTTTGGCGCACGGATCACAACAACAATGTTGGCATCGGTGCGCCCGAGATTGAGTATGGGTTCGAGCCTGAGGGCGAGTGGGTCGATCTGATTGCCGTTCACAAAGGCGGTCTATTCGGAACTGACTACCGAATGCTATTCCCATCAGACGGCATACAGGGAATCAAGCGGTTCTACCTCGACAGCCTTATGGCGTTCGGCAAGCGTGGCCTCGCCTGCCAGCCTGCGATCATTGGCATTGGACTTGGAGGGTCCAAGGATATCTGTATGACGCTGGGCAAGCGCGCCTCGACACTGCGCATCGTTGGTAGCCGGAATTCCGACCCGCGGATCGCCGATCTGGAGGATGAGTTCAAGGAGCTGGGCAATTCGATTGGTATGGGAGCGATGGGCTTTGTCGGCAGGAACATGGTAATCGACTGCAATATCGAGGTCGGCTACTGCCATACGGGCGGCATGCCAATGTCAGTGCATGCCTTCTGCCTTTCTTCCCGCCGTGCCGTTGCCCGTATTCATGCCGATGGCCGAGTGAGCTACCGAACGAATCCAGATTGGTTTACGGATTACCAACGCCGTGAGACCATTGACTGGGAACATGTTGGGGAGGCGACGGAATGAGCGGCCCGCGCGAAGTCCGGCTGTCCACGACACCACCCCGCGAGGTGGTCGGCAGCCTGCGATTGGGCGACATCGTCTACCTGGACGGGCTGATGTATACCGCACGTGAAGGCGTATACCGGCGCGCTCTGGTGGACCAGGCGAATATCCCAATGGAACTTCCGTCGGAATCAGCCGCAAACTTTCACTGCTCGCCTGCGGCGCGGATCAATGCGGACGGTTCGTTTGAAATGGGAGCGGTTACAGCGACTGCATCTTTCCGTTTCTCCGAATGGCTGCCCGAGTGGATGGACAAAACAGGTGCCAGGCTCATCGTCGGCAAAGGCGGCATGTCATCTAAAGACTACAGGGATTATTTCGTACCCAATGGCGCCGTCTACCTGTCCACGGTCGGCTATGGCACCGGCGCATTGCTGGGACGTGGGGTGGAAAATGTCGAAGCCGTTCACTGGAGCGAGGAACTGGGTCTGGCGCAGGCAATGTGGGTAATCAGGTGCAGCCGCATGGGTCCGTTCATCGTCGCGTCCGATCTGAACGGCGACTGCCTGTTTGAGAGGGAAAACGCCAAGATCGCCGAGAATGTTGCCCGGGTTTATGAAGGGACGAAACCAGCGGTGCTGAAACGCTACGGTGAGACCGACGACCGGGCCGATGAGGTGATCTAGCCCGAACTTCCGGACTCACGGCACTGGGCGGGAATCGGTTTCTTCGGGAGAGCCTGACGCCAAGAAGCCGGAACGCCGGCGTCAGGTAGCCCAGAACCCTGCGCGGCGGCACCGGGCCTTGTCTCGGGGGCCTGGAACGGCTTGAGGAGCCGGGCATACTGACCCTGCCCCTCAACCGCGTGAGAAAACGGGCGTCCGGCCCGGACGCGGTGGATATCCGTCACGCCATCCTGGAAACGCCGGTCACCGGCTCCCTGGACGCACTCCGGTCGGTCACGCTCCAGCCGGGTCGGCACCGCACAGGACGCGCCATGAACTGCGGTGCGGTGATCGACGACGCCATCACGCGGCCGTGGCAAAAGCCCGTCACCGCAGCTTCCGACGTGGCCGCCACCTGCGACGCCCATGCCCTGTGCCGGATCCACGCCGAGCGCCTGGTGCGGAAGATCGGGGGCCTCAACGAACGCCAGAGATCCAGGGTGTCGGCGGTGCGCGACGACATCCGGGAAGACTGCCGGGAACCTGAAGCCTACAGGCGGGCGCCCTGCGGCGCACGCGCAGAGGCGCTGTCGGAACGCTTCGACGGGATCTTCTCCAGGCGCACCGGATACGCCATCCTCGACCGCCTCGTATGCTCAGCGAACCGGCACTGATCAGGGGAGGTGGCTGTGGAAAAATGGAAGGCGGATTCCTGTGGAAAAGCCGCCCCTTGCTCCCGCTGCCCTCCCGTCAGAGCCTCCCGCGTCCCGATGGATGCCGGGTTCGGGAACCGGACCGTCACGGGCACACCCTGAACATTCACCCCGACGGGCGGGACGACACCGCCACCAACGACACCGACGGCTTCCGCAGGGCCCGCCTCCTCGGGGGTGGCGGTGCGAAGCGGGCCGTCATGGAGGCCACCGGGCGGATGCACCGCGGTATCCCGGCAGCCTTCCGGGCGCGGGACCCTGGCGGGCGACGATGCCGGCCCGGGCGGGACGCCTTCCCGGGAGGCGCCCTTCCCGCTGATGCAGGACGTCACCAGGATCCCGGCGGCCGGCATGGACTGCAATGGCGGAACGCCGCGGGAACGGGCGCTGCGACGGCGGCACATGGAGGGTTTCAAGGCGGCGCTGGGCGCGGTGACGGGACGGCCGCCGGTGTCCCCCGGCGATGCGCTTGCCCTGGCCCGTGCCGGCGCTCCGGGGCCCTGGCCAGAGATGATCGCCGTCCTCGATGACCTGCAGCGCGCGGAGGAGGGATAGAGCCTCGACCTCCTGCCGTTTCCCGCGCCTGCCGGCGGTGCCCCCGGCATCAGCGCGTGGGACTTCACGATCGCGCCGCTCCCGGGCGGCGGACGCTGACGCCGTCCGCGTGGGCGGAGGCCGGAAGACGGGAAGGATGGGGACGGGCGCGGCCAGGACCGATGCCGGCCAGGAGCGATTCCGGGGACCCCGATGCGCCCGGCGCGCCGAAGCCCGGCTGGAAGGAGCGGATCGCCGCTCGCGCCGGCGTCCGGCAGGCTGTCGACCTCTTCCGGAAGGAAACGCCGAAGCTCACGCGGAACGGCTCCTACGACATCGGGTCGGAGAGCTTCCGCCAGGCCTGCGCGGTGCTCGAGGACGGCACCGTGTGCGTCGTGCGGACCTACAACACGGCGGAGATTTCCGTGGAGCTGGCCAGGCTGCGGCAGGAATGGCGGCTGCCGCCGGAGACGGGCAGGAGGAGCGTCACGCTGGCCCAGATGCGCGCGTTCTGCGGCCCTGCGTCCCAGGTGCGCGTGACGCACGAGGAGACCGCGGGCCAGCTGCGGCTCATCAAGGCGATCGCGGAAGCCGCCGCGCTCGGCACCTCGGGCATCAAGCTCGTGCAGCGGAGCGGTCACGGGGAGCTGCGCATCAAGGTGGGCGCCCGCGAGTTCAGCCACGGGCCGCAGTGGAAGTCCGCCGAGGTCAGGGAGGCCGTCCACTGGATACACGGCCACCGTGACGGCGGCGACGGGCAGCCGAAGCTCGTCGAAGGCAAGCCCGCCCAGTTCTCGATCGGCCAGGCCGACCGGCTGAAGCACATGCCGGACAGCGTGGACGCGTTTCGCGGGCAGATCGCCAGCCCTTCGCCAGGTGTCCTGACAGAGCATGCCCGGCATTGTCGGGACGTCACTCCAGAACGGGGGTCGGGCAATGCTGGGAGAGGGCCTTGAACACGGTTTCTCGCGCGATCGATGGATTGCGGCGAAGGAAGAAGCGCTGCAGGCCATGACCGCGGCAGCGGTCCTGAAAGGCGGCGTCGCCTGCTCAGGCCCTGGTTCGGAAGGTCACGAGATGCATTCTCGAGCCGAACGAGGCGTCTGGCTCACATGCTCGGCGAAATCTCGTCGGATGAGCACGACGACGGCCGGGGATCGCTCACCACCCTTGCCGGAGAAGGCAGGGAAGCCTATCATCGTCGGGCCATGCCTCCAGCTTTTCATACGGAGATCCTTCCCGCCCCGCAGAAGCGGCTGTGGGACAGGCTTGGAGACACGCCGGACGGCTTTGTCCTTTACGGAGGGACGGCCCTTGCGCTGAGACTGGGACATCGCGAGTCCGCGGACTTCGACTTCTTCTCGCGCACGGACTTCGACCCCGACATCCTGTGCAGGCAAGTCCCTTACCTGAAGAATGCCGCCACGGCACGAACGGAAGCGAACGCCCTGGAATGCCTTCTCGACCTTGACGGCCATGTCAAGGTCTCCTTTTTCGGAGGCCTCGGCCTGCGCAGCGTCCGTGAGCCTGACAGGGCGCCGGGTTCGGGAATGCGCGTCGCATCGGTCCTGGACATCGCGGCGACCAAGGCCCTTTCGGTCCAGCAACGTGCGGCCGCCAAGGATTTCGTCGACATCCACGCCATCCTGGAGACCGGCCTGTCCATGGACGAGATGCTGGGAGCGGCACAGGCCGTCCACGGGCCGGCCTTCAACCCTGTCCTGACCCTGAAGGCCCTCTCGTTCTACGGAGACGGCGACCTGCACCTCGTCCCCGCACCGGTCAGGAAGGTCCTGACCGAAGCCGTGAGGCAGGCCAGCCTGCAGGCCCTGCCCCGCTTCACGCCCAGGGAAACCCTTTGCGAGAATGCCGTCGAGGAGACATTCAGCCATGGTGCCTGACGCTGGACTTCCGTCCGTCCCGGAAGCGGGAAGCCTTCTTGACGTCGCCAGGCGCGTCGTCTGGTTCAAGACGCCCGAAGAGACACTGGAGGACGAGACGTTCTTCCTCAACCACGTGATGATTCACGGGCTGGCGGAGGACATCGTCCGGACGCGGAGGCATCTTGGCGACGAGGCCTTCAGGAACGCCCTGCGCCACGCGCATCCCGGCATCTGGGACAGGCGCAGCTGGGCCTTCTGGCATCTCGTTCTGGACATGGGGGAGCCGCCGCCGGTTCCTGTGCGGATGCCTGGAATCGATGACTCCCTCATCGGGTTCGGGGGGCCGCCCCAAGCGAAACGGGACTAGACACGTGCGAATCCCCGTCCGGAAGAAGCGTATTGATGTCTATGGCCCCTTGGGTGAAGCTGAGGAAGGCCAAGAAACAAGGTTCGGGAGCGATGCATGCCCGCAGGACCGTGCAAGAGACGTACGATTTCGTATTTGTGCGCTCAATGGATGGATCCGCCCGGAATGTCGCTCGAAGAGGCATTGGGACTTTGCCTTAAGAGCTGCCCAAACGTCCGCGACACCCGGATGCCACTCCGGAGCATGAAAGCCGAAGTTCGCCACAGACAGCTGAAGAGGCATGGCACAGTCGGCCTTCACGTAGCGGCGTGGACCGAAGGCGAGTCAGCTTCCATTGTCCCGCATGGCGCGAACGGCAGTGCAGCTGATCTGGACAAGAGAACGCCGGACGATACACGGGACTTTCTCGATGGCGATGGAATGGTTCTCGTTTCAGGAGATCATTGCCTGCTCATGCCAAGCGGCTTGCACTCAAAGGCACTGGAACAGTACTTGAGGAACCTCCTGCAACACGGGCGCGAATCGTGCGGGGCTTCCATCCCAAACAACATTGAGAGATTTGAACTTCTTGCCGTTGCTGACGCAGACGTCGCCGAACAGATCAACAGGGAGGGCGTCAAGAAGATTGACCTGAATGTCAGTCAATATCCGGAAACGGCACGCGAAATTGAAGACCGCCGTCTTACTATCACTCAGCGAATTGGCCGTACCATTCTGGAAACCCTCATAGCGGACGAAGACCATCTCGAGATTCATACGGGAACCGGCCAGCGCATCAGGCGCGGTCAACTTCTCCTCCCCGGCGCCATTGGTCATTGACCCGGATCGCGTGTTGCCCTCTTCGGTCACCGTGCAGATCCTCAAGCCGGTTGGCCGGGGGTGCGCGCAAATCCGCGAGTTCATGCGCCGCATCGAGCATGGTCAGCTTTCGACGGGCGACCTTCGTTAATACCGGTGGGAAAGTCTTTGCTGTCCGTGTTCGCCAGAATGTCATGGATCAGCTTGTCCTTGGCGCTTTGAATCATTTCAGGAATGTATCATGATAGGATACATATCTCAAGAAATGAGCCCCGTCGCGAACGCGTCCGACGTGTCCGCGGGCGCGAAGGGGGATGCCGCAGCCGACGGTTCCCCGTGATGGAACGGCAGCGGCTTCAGGGCCTCCCGCATGCGCCATCCCACGTAGTGGGCGAGCAGGCGGAGCAGGACGTGGGCCCGGCCCGGGTCAGCGAGGTGGTGATGGACCGGGTGCACCTTGAAGTCCACGGTCTTCATGCTGCCCCGGCAGTGCCGGACGGGCCTGTCGCCATGCCCGCGATCACGCACAAGGCGGTGGAGGCAGGGCTAGGTCACGGTTTTGCCGCCGAAACTGCCCACGCCGGCACGGGATGAAGCGCCGGCCCGGCAAACGGCCCCGTCAACACCCGTGGAGAAAAAATCAGCCATGGACCGGTCCATGACCTGTGCCGCAATGACCGATAATCACGAATTGACATGCGGATTTGGCTAACGCATGGTTCACCCCGGATCCTTCTGGGAAACTGGAGACGTGGTAGTTGCAGATAATGGGAGAATGCAATGGGAATGTTTGATCGCATAAGAGGTGTTTCGCGTCGGGATTTTTTCAAGATAGCGGGAACTTACGGCATGAGCTCGACTCTTTTGGCTGCAGGGAGCTTTGGCGGTGCCATGACGGCCGCGAATCTGGCTAAGGCCGCAGAATCGCAGTACAACCGCCGTTACGCCAAAGACGCCAGGCACAATCTCAAGTTTGGTGCGGCAGGTTTCAACCAGGAAAACCTTCTGATTGAACGTGCGGGCTGTCTTGAGTTCGTTCGCGACCTTGAAGAGCGGACCGACGGCGAAATCCGCGTCGAGTTCATTGGCAACAACCAGATCTGCGGTCAGCTTTCCTGCGTCGAGAAAGCGCAGCAGGGCATCGTGGACATCTACGCGGCCTCAACCCAGAACTCCGCTGGGGGCGCACCGTATCTCAATGTTCTGGATTATGCCTACATGTTTCGTTCCCGCGCGGACCAGTATTATTTCATGTATTCGCCCGCGTCGCAGCGCATTCTACGTGAGCCATTCGAAAGGATGCATGGCCTGAAGTTCCTCTTCACCCATGCCGAGCTCCGTGGCATCCAGCTTGGTCTGGCCTGGGAAGACAAGGAGACCGTGACCTCCGTCGAACAGCTCGCCGGTACCAAGAACCGTGTAACGGGTACCCAGCTTGGTCGTATCGCCATGCAGGCGCTGGACCTCAATCCGGTTCCAGTCGCTTGGGAGGAAACCCTTGACGGACTGAAGCAGGGTTTGATCGATGGTGCGGAAACCTGGGCTTCCGCTGTGGCTTACGCCAATATGTCGCCGGTCGTAAGCCAATGTGTCGATCTGCGCTTTTTCTGCGGAACGGAACATACGGCGATGTCGGCCTCAACTTTCGACAGCCTTGATGGTGCGCTGCAGGATGCCGTCATGGAATCGTCTTACCTGACGCAGGTTCATGTGCAGGCCGCAAACGAGGCCGCTCTGGTCAATACAGTGGGCTTCTCGTATCCGCATCAGGGTCCTGACACGATCTTTGCCAGGAACAATGTCCGCGTCGCGGCTCTGTCAGATGCGGAGATCAGAAAGGCCGAAGAGATGTGCTCGCCTGAATTCCAGCCGCAGCTCTGGGAGCAGTGGCGCGAGCGGATCAACGGCTGGGCCGGAGGTATCGACACCTATCAGGAAATCTATGACGAGGTGCGCACCAATCCACATGTGCTCGCGGAAAACGTTGAGCCTCGCCGGTGGTGGAAAGGCTGAGGCCGTCCGTCCAATGTTTGGCCAGTCCCGTCCTCGGGGCTGGCTTTTTTGCGCTTGGGGCAGTGGACGCACTGCGGTGACAGGAAATGGGAGCACATGTCGTATTTTGGAGACATAGGGGCCATTCTGTCAGCCGCATTCGCGCAGGATGCCTGGGCATTGCGCAGCGCAATGAAAAGTGACGCAACCTGGATATTGGGTATTGTCATCGCCATCTCTGGTGGATGGGCCATTGCGATGACCTATAGGCGCGTGCCTCTCCTCGACCGCCACCTCGAGCGAACTTTCATGGTCATAAGCTATCTTGCCATCGCCCTGATCATTTTCTGGGGCGTGGTTGACCGATTTGTCTTCTCGAACCAGCAGCCCTGGTCCACGACAATCCCGCCACTTCTCTTTATGGTCATGGCATGGTTCGGCGCAACATACAACGTGCGTCTGCGGTCCCATCTCAGCTTTCTGGAATTCCGCAACCGAATGGGACGGAGGGGTCAGATGGCCTGCCTGTGCCTGGACAATTTCCTGTGGATGGCATTCTCGGTGATCGTCATCGTGACAACCGCCCGTGCAGTGGTGCTATCTGCCTCAAACTTCCAGATCGTTCTGGGTACGGACAATGTCATGCAATGGTGGTTTCTGCTGAACGCGCCATTCGCATTCCTGCTGATGGCCGCCCGCGTGGTCGAGAATGTATACGAAGACATGGAAAACTACCGAAATGGCAATGAGCTGATCCAAAGGACTGTCATCGGTGGTGGTGAGTGATGGCCGACGGAACCATTATCGCGCTCATTTCCATTGGTGTCACGATTCTGTTCATGCTCGGCGTACCGGTCTTCCTGGTTATCGCGTCATGGGTCGTCGGCTGTTCCTTTGTACTCGGTCTGACGCTCGATAACCTGGGTGCCGAGCTTCTGAACGTATTCAACAAAGGTTTTGCGCTCTTGGCCATGCCACTCTTCATCCTGACGGGTGATCTCATCAACAAGTCAGGGATCGCCCGCAGACTTTCGGATTTCGCCTATGCCTGCCTCGGATGGGTGCGCGGCGGTCTGGCAATGGCATCTCTCGGTGCCTGCGGTCTCTTCGCCGCCATCTCCGGCTCGAACTCCGCCACGACCGCCACCATCGGTTCGATGCTCCATCCTGAAATGGTCAAGGGCGGATATGACGAACGCTTCTCCGCCGCAACCGCGGCGGCAGGTGGTACGGTCGGAATCATCATCCCACCGTCGATCATCTTCATCGTCTACGGGTTCCTTCTGAATCTTCCGATCTCCGACCTCTTCGTCGCGGGCATTTTGCCGGGGGCGCTCATGGTGATTGGCATGCAGCTGGCGTGTTGGCTGATTTGCCGGGCCAATGGCTGGGGTCACCTGATTCAACTTAAGTTCAACCGGGTGCTCAAGACCGCGTTCGGAGCATGGCTGGGCTTCTTCGCTATCGGTCTTGTACTCTGGGGCATTTACACAGGTAAATTCTCACCAACCGAGGCAGCCGGTGTCACCGTGGGCTTCTGCATAATCGCTGGACTGCTTAGCTGGGTGGCAAACCATATGCTCCATCTGGATATGTCGCGCAATTGGTCAGAGAAGTCATATGGAGAGATGCTGGTGGTCGAAGGATTCACCCTTAAGGAGATTCCCAGCATCACAATGCGCTCAGCCCAGATCACCGGCGTACTTGCCCCACTAATCGCGATTTCGGTGGTGATGCAGCAAATCCTGTCGCTACTCGGAGCACAGGCAGTCATTACGGATTTCCTCACGTCGATGGGTGGCTACTACCCTGTACTCCTTGCCGCAATGGCCATTGTGTTCGTGTCCGGAATGGTTCTGGAATCCCTTCCGGTGACGATCATCCTCGCACCGATCCTTGCGCCGATCGCCGCGAGCGTCGGAGTGGACCCAATTCACTTCTCAGTGATTTTCCTGGTTGGAGCCTCCATTGGCTTCATCACGCCGCCTTACGGGTTAAACCTCTATGTTGCGTCCGGGGTTACCGGCGTGCCGTATTTCCGGTTGCTAAGGTACACAGTGCCTTATCTTGTTGCCTTGATCGGGGTTTGGCTGCTGGTCGCACTCAGGCCCGAGATCGCGCTCGCGCTGCTGCCAAACCGGTGAGGATAAAGGAGTGACTTCAACGGATTGTGGTATCCGGCCTGAACGTCAGCGCGTCGAGTGACACCGACTGACGCAGCGCACTGCATTATGGCAGAAGGAAGTGTCACCGGTAATTCCGCGGGAGGCTCGATTGCCGGCAATCCAGACGAACAGGTTCATCATGCTCCCGTGGTAGACCGTGGCAAGATTGGACATGTTTCGAGATTGATTGACGATATGCTTGAAAAAGGCGTCCGCCTTATGGCCGGAGGGCGCCGTCGAAAGGGACCATCATGCCCGCAACTATCGTCGCGGACGTAATGAAGGACATGAATATCCATTCTGGGGAGATTTTCGGCCCTGTCACGACCTCCATTCGAGCGGACGGCGAGGACCACGTAATACACATTGCAAACGACACGGAATACGGACTGTCCCGTGCTGTGTTTACAGGGGATGTCCAGCGTGGAGTGGCCGTCGCCAAGCGCATTGAAACCGGTATCGCACATATGAACGGCCCCACTGTTTGGGACGGGGCGCAAATGCCATTTGGTGGCGTGAAGGCCAGTGGCTATGGCCGATTTGGCGAAACAGCGGCACTCGATGAATTCACCGAACTTCGTTGGATTATCATCGAAGACCCCAAGCGGCATTACCCGATCTGATGCTTCGCGACGCAAAGACAGACGCAGTATCGGCAGGCGGCGCGCTTTTTGGCAAGCTTAAGGCGCTTGGGGTGGAGTATGTGTTTGCCAATTCCGGTACCGACTTCCCGCCAATCATCGAAGGGCTGATCGAGGCGCGGCAGAGGAACATTGCACTCCCGCAGGCGATTACCGTGCCCCACGAACATGTGGCCATGGGGATGGCACATGGCTACACGCTTGTGACCGGCAGGGCTCAGGCCGTCATGCTGCACACGAATGTCGGGCTTGCCAATGGCAGCATCGGTACCATCAACGCCGCGTGCGATCAGATCCCGATGTTCCTGATGTCGGGGCGCACGCCGGTCGCGGAAGCAAACCGATTTGGCGCACGGACTGTCCCCATTGGCTGGGGACAGGAGATGTACGACCAGACATCGCTGGTGCGAGAGGCCTGCAAATGGGACTACGAATTGCGATTTCCCGACCAGGTTTCGACAGTACTGGATCGCGGATGGTCGATCGCCAACTCGACCCCCAAGGGGCCTGTTTACCTAAGCCTGCCCCGCGAGGTGCTTTGCGAACCTTGTCCGTCAGAGGGTCTGGATGCGCCGTCTCGGATGGCACCACTCCGTTTGGCGCCAGATCGTGAAGCACTCACGAAAGCGGCGGAGTTGCTCGCAGGCGCGAAACGCCCGCTGATCATCGCCCAGAGGGGTGCCGGATCGGAAGAAGCCTTTGCGGCACTGGCGCGGTTCGTTGAAGACCGGGCGATCCCCTTATCGCATTACTGGGCCAATCAGATCGCCATTCCCATGTCGTCGCCATGCCACGTCGGTTGGATGCCCGACGACCTTTTGCGTGAGGCGGATGTTTTGTTGGTCGTCAACGCACTTGCGCCCTGGTGGCCCGACCGAGCGGCGCCTGCGCAAGACGCCAAGGTTATCCAGCTTGGTCCTGATCCGCTCTTTTCGCGCTCGACTCCAATGCGCAGTTTCCGATCAGACGTGACATTGGCCGGGGATACCGCAACGGCGCTCATGGAATTGATTGCCGCCGTTCGATCTTACCCTGCAGATACGGTCCTGATTTCGGAACGGCGTGATCGTATTGCCGGCGTGGCGATGTCAGAACGTGAGAAAACCCGTGAATTGGCGAAAGCAGGGCGTGGATCGCCGATGTCCAAGGAATGGGCCAGCCACTGCCTGGGCCAGGCAATCAGAGGACTCAAGGCCAGCGTCTTTCATGAGCTTGGCTGTCCGCTACCCCCCTTGGAGCTTGAAGACCATTTCAGTTATTTCCAGGAGCCATATTCCGGCGGGCTTGGCTGGGGGCTGCCGGCTGCAATTGGCGCACAATTGGCCGACCCTGAGCGGCTCTGCTTCGCGACAATCGGCGACGGAAGTTACATGTTCGCCAACCCGACGGCTTGCCATCAGGTCTGTGAGGCGCTCAATCTACCTGTCATAACACTTGTTTTGAACAACGAGGAATGGGGAGCCGTGCGTCACTCAGTCGAAGGGCTTTACAGGGATGGGTTGGCAACCAAATCCAACGACATCCCCCTGACATCGTTGCGGCCCAGCCCTGATTTCGCGCTCACGGCCCAGGCCAGCCGGGCCTACACGGAAAACATCACCGATGGCGATGAGCTGCCAGCCGCTCTGGTGCGGGCGATTTCGGTGGCCACCACCGAGCGCAGGCAGGTTCTGCTGAACATCGCCATTGCCCGCACCAGTCCACACTGACGGAAAGTGAAACCATGGAGGAAAACATGACCATCTTGAAATCCGCAATCGGCGGTGCAGCTGCGCTCGCCATCGGCGCCATGGCGCAGGCGAACGAGTTGAAGCTCGCGCACTTCGCATCGACCAAGTACCATCTGCATGTTGAGATGTTCGAGCCGCTCGCAAAAGCGGTCGCCGAGGCGACCGGAGGGGAAACCACCATTCGGATTTACCCGGGTGGCGAACTGGGCGCGGGGCCGGTGAAGCAATACGATCGTGCCATCGACGGGGTTGCCGATATCGTCTATGCGCTGCCCGGCTACACAGCCGCACAGTTCAAGAAGACGCTTCTCGTCGAGATACCCGGCGTGATCCCGGCGGGCGCGAACGCGACAGTGGAGGTTTGGGAAGACATCGAACTCGTGCAGGACGAGTTTCGCCGCGTGAAACTTCTTGGCCTCTGGACTTCTGGCGAGGGCTCGCTCCTCATGCGCGAAAAGAGGATCGAAAAGCTTGAGGATCTTGCCGGGCTCAAGATTCGTGTACCATCGCGCAATACAGGCCGCGTGATCGAAAGCTGGGGGGCTACCGCTGTCTCGATGCCGATCACCGAAGTCTATTCGTCGATGGAGACGGGCGTGATTGACGGTGTTCTGGTCGATACCTCCGTGCTGTCGAGCTTCAAGCTCGGTGAGGTCACGAACCACATCACCAAAGGTTTCACGGGCACCAACTCCATGTTCATGATGGTCATGAACCCCGATAGCTGGGGCGACCTTGACGCCGACACGCAAGCCAGGCTTACCGAGCTTACGGGCGCGGCCATGTCGGACGGCGGCCGGACGACCATGCGGAACGCCGCCGATAAGGCATTCAAAAACTGGCTGGAAGCTGGAGGCGAGTTGATCGAGCTTTCCGCCGAGGAGGCTGCGAAGTTCGATGCCGCTTCCGCAGGTATCGCCGATGCCGTTATCGCCGAACTTGAAAGCGAAGGGATCAACGCCGCCGAATGGGCCGCGGCGCTCAAGGACTGAGCCAAGTGTCCGACCACACAGTCAAGGAAGCTCGGGGAGGAGAACTCTCCGGGCTGATCCTCAGGTTTGCCGCGACACTGAGTGGTCTGGCGCTCTTTGGCGTCATGTTGATTGTGACGGTTTCGGTGATCTTCCGTTATGTGCTGAACGCGCCCATCCTCGGGAGCCAGGAGCTAATCCAGATTGGCATGGGAGTCGTTGTGATGTTGGCGATGCCGTATACGGCGCTGACCGGCAAGCACATCCAAGTGGATATTCTCGACAACCATCTGGGCAGCACGGGACGCTTCGCCGCGGACTTGTTCGCCCGCGTGGTCGGGATTTACGTTCTCTGGCTCCTGATCGGTAAAGCCTGGGAAAAGATGTGGGACGCCATCGAATTTGGCGATGTCACGAACATGATCGAAGTGCCAATCTGGATTGCCTATGCCGCCATCGTGTTCGGCATGGGTTTCTATGCGCTGGTCATGGTTCTTCAGATCTCTCTGCAGTTCCGTCGTGGAGTGGCCGGACGTGAGTGATACCCTGATCGGCGCGCTTGGTATCGCCGGGCTCTTTTTCTGCCTGTTCGCCCGGTTCCCGGTGGGTATGGCGCTGCTCGTTGTCGGGTTCTTCGGTATCTGGACGATCGACGACCGGCGCGCGGCGGTCGCGACGATGTCGTCGGAGACCTACTCTTCCATAACTGCATACGGGCTGACCGTGATCCCACTGTTCGTTTTGATGGGCAATGTTGCGGGGGCGGCGGGCTATTCCCGCAGGCTCTATGAAGCCGCCCATGCCTGGGTCGGGCATTTGCGCGGCGGGCTTGCGTCATCGACCGTTCTCGGTTGCGCGGCGTTCGCCGCTGTCAGCGGTTCGTCCGTCGCAACGGCCGTTACCATCGGCAAGGTCGCGTTGCCGGAAATGAAGCGCTTCGGCTATGCGGACGGCCTTGCGACGGGCTCGGTTGCGGCAGGCGGCACCTTGGGAATTCTGATCCCTCCGTCGACGGGTTTCGTTCTCTACGCGATCTTGACCGAAGAGAGCATTGGCAAGCTCTTCATCGCCGGCATCGTTCCGGGCATTTTGCTGTCACTTCTTTTCGTGATCGTGATCATGGTCATCACGGCAATCTGGCCCGAACAGGGGCCGGTCGGACCAAAGTCCGACAGTCGGGAAAAAGCCCGCTCTATCCTATCGGCCATGCCGCTTATCTCGGTGATTTTGATCTCCATCGGTGGCATCTATCTCGGCGTCTTCACGCCAGTTGAAGCATCGGGTGTTGGCGCCGCGCTTGTAACGGTGATGGCACTCATCGGGGGCCATGTCCGCCCGCGCCGGTTCCCGGCGATCCTGCGCGAGAGCGCGACCACAACCGCGATGCTTTATCTCATCGTGATCGGCGCCCATGTCTTCGGACCGTTTCTTGCGCTCACCCATATCCCCGAGACACTGGCCAACTCTCTGGAATCACTCGGGTTGGGCAGGTATGGCACGCTGGTACTGATCCTTTTGGCGTACATCGTCCTCGGTATGTTCTTCGATGGGCTTGCGATGCTCGTTGTGACTATGCCAGTCGTTTTCCCGATCATTACAGGGCTTGGTTTCGATCCGATCTGGTTCGGGGTCGTTTGCGTCATCGTGATCGAGATGGGATTGATCACACCGCCGGTCGGTATCAACGTGTTCGTTGTCAAGGGTGTCGCGGCCAACGTGCCTATGGCAGCAATTTTCAGGGGTGTCATGCCATTCTGGTTTGCGATGGCGGTCTGCCTGATGTTGCTGGTGCTGTTCCCGGATATCGCACTCTATCTACCGAACCAGATGAAGTAGGTGCATTCGGCGGGTCCGTGGGCGGTCAGCCAAGAGCGGCGACCCAGATCAAACGGATTGCCATCACAACCAGAAGCATCAGGATCGCACGGTCGAACCAGGCCTTGGACAGGTGCCTGGCGACCTTTTCGCCAAGCCAGATTCCCGCGAATAACGGAACTGTCGCAATGACGCTGACCACGAACCGCTCCCGGTCCAGAATGCCCAGACCTGCCAGCGAAGGTATCTGAACCAGCGACATGGCGCAGAAAAAGATGGAAATCGTACCTATGAACTCGGGACGGGACAGCCGCATGGCATTCAGAAACGTCACGGACACCGGTGCCGAGATGCCTCCGGCACCCTGCATCAGACCACCGGCCAACCCGGCATATGACACAAATCGATCCCCGCGTTCGCGCGCCAGTTTCCAGTCGGGCTTCGCAAACCGCAAGGCAACGTAGGAAAACACGATGAGCGCCAGGAACGCCATAAGGGCATCTGTCGGAAGCCAGACAAGGAAAAACGACCCGATCAACGCGCCAAGCGCCCCTGTCAGCGCGAAGCGGAGGACAAAACGGGTCGACGGTCGGTGCATCCTGTAGGCATATGCATGCCAGAAGTTGGACATGAGGTTCAGAACGGAAAAGACGGCAACGGCGAACTGAATTCCGAACAAGGCGGTCAGAATGGGTATGCCGACGACGGGGGTTCCAGCCCCTGTCGCGCCTTTCAGAAACCCTCCCAGAAAGACGGCGGTGGCGGCCCATGTAACCTGCTGCGCATCAAAGTTCATGGAACCGATCAATCATATGTGACGCGGAAACTGAATGGAAACTTGCATCGGTTGACGTTCGACCGCTTGGGATGGAAATTAGTACAACGGAGCCGGTTGCCCGTGGCATTCACGTCTTGGTCCAGACCTGGCTGCTCCGCGCGATGCGGTGCGAGACACGTGGCGGAAGGGGGACGGTTTGAACATCGCGTGCCATTACATTGCAGGGGAGTGGGTGGCGGATGGGCCACTTGCCGACAGTGTCGATCCCGCCAATCTCAGCGTAATCGGGCGGGCGCACGGGGGCAGCCCCGCGCTCGCGGATCAAGCCGTAGCGGTCGCCAGTGAGACGTTCTTTACCACCGACTGGGCCGAAAATCCGCGTGCTCGGGCTGCCGCGATGTTCGCGATTGCCGACGCTCTTGAGGCGGCAAAGGATGAGATTGCCGATCTTGTCGTTGCGGAAAACGGAAAGATCCGGGCGGAAGCCATTGGTGAAACCATGGCGGCAATCAGCGAAGCCCGGTATTACGCGGGGCTCGCTCGCAACACCCGAGGCACAACGCAGGAGGTTTTGCCGGGCCAGTTGTCGCTCTTCACCAGCGAAGCGGCGGGCGTGGCAGCCGTGATCGTTCCATGGAACGCACCGGTCACGTTGTTGATCAGGTCGCTCGCGCCCGCGCTCGCCGCTGGATGCACGGTCGTGGTGAAGCCCGCAGCTCAGGTCCCTCTGTCGCATGCCCGGATCATGCAGGCCATCGTCCCGCATCTGCCGAGCGGTGTGATCAACTCGGTCAATGAAACAGGGACTGAGGTGGGCAAGGCGCTTGTGGCGAGCCCGGATTTGGATGTCATCAGCTTTACTGGCTCGTCACGTACGGGCACCGCGATTATGGAAGCGGCGGCCTTGAGCCTGAAACGGGTCAGTCTTGAGCTTGGCGGCAAAGCGCCCGCCTTAGTCTGCGCGGATGCCGATCTTGATCTTGCCGTGAAGGAGCTTTGCCACGGATCGCTGGCGACAGCAGGTCAGATCTGCGTCGCCGCCGCCCGTTTCCTTGTGCATGAGAGCATTGTGGATGATTTCAGGGACCGGATGGTTGCGGCCTATCGCAGGATCCGTGTGGGGCCGGGAATGACCCACAGAGCGATGTTGGCAGCTTGATTGATCTGGAAAACCGAGCTCGTGTCATGCGGTTGATCGAACAGGCCGGAGACGAAGGCAACATGATCCTGAAAGGGGAGCCGCTCGGTGAGGGGGCGTTCCTGTCCCCGACCCTCTTTGCCATCGACGGCACGCATTCGAACCTTGTTCAGGAAGAGCTCTTTGGTCCTATCGTCAGTCTCGAAACCTGGGGGAACGAGGCCGAAGCGGTCGCCAAGGCGAATGCCACCGATTATGGGCTGGCTGCCAGCGTGTTCAGCCAGAACGGCAGCCGGGCCCTCAGACTGTCGCGTCGCATTCGCGCGGGGACCGTTTGGATCAATTCCCATTTGCGCCTTTTTGCCGAGGGTGAAACAGGTGGCTTCGGTCGTTCGGGGCTCGGTCGTCTGCACGGCCCAGAAGGTCTTCATGACTTCCTTGAGACCAAGCATATCCATCTGGAGCCCGGGCGTGTCTGAACCGTGCCTGATGTGGTCATCAATGGAGGCGGACCGGTCGGCATGGCTTTGGCCATTGACCTTGGCCAACATGGTCATACGGTTACCGTCATCGAGCGCTATGCCGAGCCACAGCCTGTGCCAAAAGGCCAGAACCTAACGCAGCGCACCGTCGAACATTTTGCTGCATGGGGTTGCCAGCACGAACTGCTGACAGTCCACCCTCTACCGAAAGGCGCCGGAATTGGCGGGATGACGAGCTATGGCACTCTTCTATCGGGCTGGAACCACGACTGGCTGAATCGCGCCCAAGTGAAAGATTTCTACGCCGCGCCCAATGCCCGGGTGCCACAATACGCGACGGAAGCCGTTCTGCGCCGGAGGGCAGCGCAGCTTCCGAGCTTGGATGTCCGTTACGGCCGGGAAGGGATCGGTCTGGAAACCTCGGCGACAGGTGTGCGCCTGTTGGTCCGGGAGCGTAACAGCGGATGCGAAGACGTCGTGGAGGCCCGGTACCTCGTCGGGTGCGATGGTAGCCGCTCCATGGTCCGGGAGGCCAGTGGCCTGCCGCAAAGGCTGAACGATCATGGCCGGTTGATGGCTCTCCTGGTGTTCACCTCCGAGGAGCTTCACGGGCTCTTGGAGCGTTTCCCGGGTAAGGCGTTTTACTGCGTGCTGCATCCCGATTTCGAAGGCTACTGGCAGTTTTTCGGCCGTGTGGATCATGGGCGGAGCTGGTTTTTTCACGCGCCGGTACCGTATGGCACCACCACGGACATCGTTGACGCGAAGGCCATGCTGACGCGTGCGGTTGGCCAGGCGTTTGACTTCACTCTCGATTATGTCGGGCTCTGGGATCTGCGAGTGGCGGTGGCTGAGAGTTATGGGACTGGGCGCGTTTTCATCGCCGGGGATGCGGCGCATTCCCACCCGCCCTATGGGGGCTATGGCATCAATACAGGTTTCGAAGATGCCCGAAACCTGGGCTGGAAGCTTTCGGCGGTTCTGGAGGGCTGGGGCGGGTCCGGTCTGTTGCAAAGCTACTCGAGTGAACGCCAACCTGTTTTCGCGACGACGGCCTCGGAGTTCATCGAGCGCTTCATTGACGACGACCGGGCATTCTTCGCAATGCACTCCCCTGCGGATGACGACTTTGGACAGGTCTGGAACGAACGCTACCAAGGCGGCGCCGGGGTCTGGAACTTCGAGCCTAACTACGAAGGGTCAGCGATCATTGGCGGGCCCGGGACGCCAAGCGCCCTGGGGGATCACCAGATCACGGCGCGCGCGGGCCATCATCTAAGCCCGGTGGCGGGGTTCGATTGGTGTGCGCTCAGGGATGGATTTTCTCTTCTGACGGTTGATGACGATGATGGCTTCGGGGAAGCCGCGCACGGGCTTGGGGTACCGTTGCGGGTTCTGCGGGTCGGGAGTGAAGCCGCCGCGGCCTGGGGCGCGGAGCGAGTGCTTGTCAGGCCGGATGCGTTCGTTGCGTGGGCCGGAACGCGGTGCCGGGCGGAAGACGTTCTGTCCCGCGCGATTGGGAGGATATGATGCGTGTACTTGTGACTGGAGTGGCAAATGGCATTGGGGCCGCGACGGCCGCTGCTTTGCGGGACGCGGGAGCTGAAATCATTGGTGTCGACGTGGTGACTGGAGACTGGCGCAAGCTCGACCTCAGCGATATGTCCGCCATTGACGCGTTCCGGTTTGACGGCCGGTTCGACGCACTGGTGAACGCCGCTGGCCTTCCGCCGCGCACGGGCGATGAAGCGCGTGTTCTGACCGTGAATTACCATGGTTTGCGGCGTTTCACGGAGAAGGTGATCCCGACGATGTCAAATAGCGGGAGCATCGTTTCAATGGCGTCGAAAGCCGGATCGAAGTGGCGCAAAAATCTCGATCAGGTGCGGCGGTTTCAGTTGATGAGCCCAGACGAGGTGGATACATTCGTTTCTGCAGAGAATATCGATGCGGTGCGCAGCTACGATCTGTCCAAGGAGGCACTGATCGTCTGGACCAAGATGCAGACACCGCGGCTTGCCGCGCTTGGCCTGCGCGCGAATACCGTAAGCCCGGCCGCGGTTGAAACGCGGATCCTCGATGATTTCGTAAGAGCTTTCGGCGAACGCGCCGACCAAGGTATGGCATTGGCTGGTCGTGCGGGGACCGTCGAGGAAATTGCGGCAGTGGTGGCTTTTCTCGCAAAGCCCGAGAGCGCGTGGGTGAAAGGCGCGAACCTTGTCGTGGATGGCGGGCTCGACGCGCAACTTGAATGCATGCGGCTTGGAATTCCCGCCGCGGACTGAACGACGCGCTTGCGGAGTCCGTAACAGGTTGAGCCGAAACGGCTTTTCGCCGGGCGTCATAGACCGAACCCCGCGCCCATGGCTCTGTTCCCACCCTTGACATCGCGATGCGGGCAATTCCGCATCGTACTGACCGAGTGGCGATCCTGGCGAGCCGCTGCCTCCAACATGCGCGGGCTCAGGCTTGACGCCAGCGCGAAGACCGGGCCCCGTCGGGAGTATCGCGCGGGAGCGTGGAGGATGCATGTCGAGAGGCCCGGTGGGTTTAGGGCCGCTACGCGGCGCACGCTCTCCGCATCGCTTCCGTCTTCCCGGATTCCATGACCCCGGAAGGGAGATTTGAACCGCACGGCAAGGCTTGTCAAACGGTCGGGCAAGGGGATTTCCCGCATGGAATCAACCTCCTGTCCCTTCCAGTCGGGACATGGGAGGACAGGAGGTGCCTCGAGGATGATCGAAGGATTTGGGGGTCATCGCGTCTGCGCGTGATCGGCCAGCGTCAGGACGGATTCGCCGTGCTCGGTCGGCGCCATGGCATTCGCGAACCGGCGGTCGGCCGTCACCACCGTCGCGCCGATGCGGTGCGCGAGCGCGAGATACATGCAGTCGTAAACCGGGTGGTCGAGCGCCAGCGCCAGACGGGCCGCGTCCGCGCCCACGGTCTCGTCGTCGTTCCAGCGCATCGGCATGTCAGTGAGCAGGGCCATGGAGGCGCCGGCTTCGGCCCGTTCGATCTGACCTTGCCGAGCCTTGCGCCACAGCGCATTGGCGACCTCGGCAACCATCAGGCGCGGTGCGTGCAGCTCCTGCCCGCTGGCCGCCAGTTCCCGCGCGGCACCTGAGTCTGGCTCGTCGACCAGCAGCTTGACCGCCACGCTGGCGTCGACCACGAAGCGCATCAGTAGTCGTCGCGATGGCCGCGGTCGCGGTCCTCGCGGATCAGCACCTCCGCCGGGGTCTGCCTGCGGCCCCTGGTCTTCTCCCGGAGCCGGTCCGACGCCGCGAGGAACCTTGTCCGCTTCGCCTCCATGTCGTCGTCGGCCGCGCATTGGAGGATGTGGCGAACCTCGCCCTCAAGGGAGCGGTTGTTCGAAGACGCGCGCCGCTTGAGGCGGTCCACCAAACCGTCGTCGAGCTGTCGCACATGGATTGCTGCCATCGGTTTGTCTCCAGGATTGCTGGCATATTGTTAGTGCGCCATTGCCGTTTATGCAAGCGGCTCCGGCGAGCTGACCTTGCCTTGCCACGCCTTGCTCCACACCCAGGTTCTGTCGCTCGCCGCCCGCAGAGCGGATGGAAGCGTTGGAAGACCCTGACCATTTCACCCGCGATGTGGGGTTTGCGCGATGGTCGACATGACGAACCGCCACACCTATCCCGACGACGTGACGCTGGGCCAGGCGGCCGAGCGGGTGGCGATGGCGGCGGAGCGGAAGCTGCGCCGGCACGGGACGGGGAGCGGCCGGGCGCCGGCGCGGTGACGCGGCCGCCGAAGTGGATTGAAAGGCGTGACGATCGAAGCTATGGTCTTCGGCATGAGCAAGCGTAGGCACACAGACGCCCCGCCGCCTGACATACCGGGGTTTCCCAAAGACTGGCGCGAACAGATCAGGGCGGATCTGGCGGCTCAGATCGAGGCCGGCGGCACGCTTTACGGCTTGCGTTCGGACGGTGCCTATATCGCGCGGACGAAGGACGGGGACCGGGTGCTTGAGGCGCCCGGGCGGAAGTCCACCTGACCCAGCCGGTGCCCGCGTCCGTGCCGACCCTTCTCGTAGTTGCCGGTCCGAACGGGTGTGGCAAGTCCACCCTGACCCGCATTAGCGGGTTCAGCGGCATTGAAATCATCGACCCCGACTCCATTGCGCACGACGTCGAGTCCGGCGACCTTCTTCTAAAAGCGGGGCGGGAGGCGTTGGCCGTCGGCCGGTCATATTTGGTGGAGACCACGCTTGCCGGCTCCGGCATTCTCCGCCACATGGCGGCGGCGCGGCGGTCTGGCTACCGGGTCGTCCTGCATTACGTGTCGGTCGCCTCGCCGGAACGGGCGCTCGACCGCATCCGCAGCCGGGTGGCGCTCGGTGGCCACGATGTCCCGGAAGCGGACGCGGGGCGGCGGTTCTTGCGCTCGCACGCCAATCTCCCTGCTGCGATGGCGCGCGCTGACGAGGTTTTGCTCTACGACAACACCGACCCCGACAGGCCGCACCGGGAGGTTGCGATCCTGATGGACGGGGTCCGGTGGGTTGCCGGGGCGGTTCCTGACTGGGCGGCCGCGGTTCTTGCCCGAAGCTGAATCGGCCCGCGCCACTGGATGACGGAGGACGCGGACACATCCGCCAACGCACGGCTCCGGAAAGCGGCCAGCGCATCGGGCCCGCTACCAGCACGTGTAACCACCGTCCGCGACCACAATCGAACCGGTCAGCAAACTCGAGGCGTCGCAGGCCAGAAACAGAACGACTGCGGCAACCTCCTCAGGCTCCCCGATCCTATGGGATGGCGTCATATCGAGCCAAACGTCCGTCATTTCGGGATCGTCAGCGAGAACCGCCTTTACCAATGGCGTATTGATGTATGTGGGCGCAACGGCATTGACCCGAACCCCTCTCGCCGCCCATTCCGCGGCGAGAGACTTCGTAAGCATGTGCACGCCGGCCTTCGACGCATTGTAGAACGATTGCGGCTGGGGCCGGTTTGCAATGATCCCCGACATCGACCCGATATTGACAATAGAGCCGCAGCCCCGCGCCAGCATCCCCTTTCCAAAGGCGCGTGCGCACCAGAACACCGCGTCCAGATTGACGTCAAAGTGACGCCGCCAATGCTGGTCACTGGTCTCTTCCGCCGGCACATTGGACTGGGCGACGCCCGCATTGTTGATCAGGACATCCACACCGCCCAAACGCTCGTTCAATTCGTCGGCGAGTGCATTCACCGCACCGCTGTCGGTGACATCGAGGTGGGCGGCCTCGGCGGTCAACCCATCGGCCCGCAGCGCGGACACGGTCGCTTCGGCGGCCGCTGCATCGATGTCCGTGACGACCACGTAGGCTCCGGCTTCGCCAAGCGCACCCGCTGTTGCCGCACCGATTCCATGGGCACCGCCAGTAATCACGGCAATCTGACCGTCCATAGAAAACTTTTCCAAAATCATGAGGCCATCGCTTTTCCATTGCTCTCGTTTTTCAACGCAATGTACGAACGGCCCTCGAATGTGCCAACCACCATGCCGTCGGATTCCCTTGTGAAGAGACCGTTTTCAACCACACCGGGGATCATATTGAGCGCCACCTCAAGTCCTTCCGGGTCGTCGATCTGGCCGCAGTCGCAATCCAGGATGAAATTGCCGCTGTCGGTGATGACAGGTTCGTCAGCGCCCCGCAGGCTTACGACGGCGCCCGAAATACCGTACCTATGTAGCGCATCGCCAATTGACCGCCGGGTTTGACGCCAGCCGAACCGAACGACCTCCACGGGCAGTGGAAACTGGCCAAGCACGTCCACAATCTTGCTCTCATCGCAGATGGTGATCATCCTGCGCGAGGCGTGGGCGACGATTTTCTCCCAAAGCAAACAGGCGCCGCCGCCCTTGATCATCCTGAACTCGCGGTCGATTTCATCGGGGCCGTCGACCGTCAGGTCGATTTCACCAATGTCATTGATGTCGGTGATCTCTATGCCGACTTCGGCGGCGACATCGATCGTGCTTCGAGACGTCGCGGTCGCGGTAATGGAGAGGCCATCCGCGACACGTTGGCCGAGTTCCCGGACAAAGAAATGCGAAGTCGTTCCGGATCCAAGCCCAAGTTTCATGCCGTCGCGAACAAATTCGTCGATCACCTGCCTACCCGCAAGCTTTTTGGCTTCATCCTGTGATAGCATCATGTCCTCGAAAGGTTTGGGTATTGGGCAATGATACGGTTGATCTGCATATTCAGATGGCAGCACTTCGATCGCGAAGTCGGCGAAAGGTCGGCCTTAGCGCGAGATATAGTTCCTGATAGATGGACAGCATCTCCTGGTAGATCCTGGCGTTGCCAGCATCCGGCTCCCACCGCCCTTCGATGGTGCAGAGCGCCGCTATGTCTTCAGGACTATCCCAGACGCCGGTACCTAACCCGGCCACCAGCGCAGCGCCATACGCCGCGCCTTCCGCCGCTCCGCGCACGGTTGCGACTTCCGTACCGAACACATCGGCCTGAATCTGGTTCCAGAGCGGGGCGGAGCTACCACCTCCGGAAGCGTGTATCCGAGCGACTCCACCGAGCCCCATTTCGGTCATCAGCGAGGCCATATCAGCGAGTGCGAACACGACACCCTCCAGAAGTGCGCGGATTAGGTCACTGTCGCCATGTCTGGCCGTCAGACCGACGAAAGCCGCGCGTGCGGAAGGATCAGGCCACGGGCATCGCTCCCCCAAAAGGTAGGGAAGGAAGAGCAGACCTTGGCTGCCGGGAGGTGCGGCCTCGGCCCGTTCGACCAATGCGCCAAAGTTGACACCCGCACCGTCAGGTCCCACCGCTCCGGCAAGCACTGATCGCAGCCAGGAAAACGCTCCACCCGCGTTCAGCGATACGCCCATGCAATGCCAGAGGTCCTCTGCAACGTTACAGAAGAGCTGCAGTCGCCCGTCCGGATTAGACGGCGTTCTGTCGAGGGCGGTCGCCACAATGCCGGCGGTCCCAACCGTTGTCTGCAGCATATTGCCCGATACAACGCCTGAGCCGATTGTCTGGACCACTGCATCGCCACCGCCGCCGACGACCGGCGTTTGTGCTGTAACGCCAAACAATTCAGCGCCCAGATTGCTGACTGTCCCTGAAATTGCCTGGGATTCAGTGCATCTCGGCAGCAGCGCAGCATCGATCCCGGTTTTTTCCAGAAGCGGCCTTGACCAGCAGCGGTTTGCCACGTCGAACAGACCGGTTCCGGAGGCATCGGAAACTTCCGTCGCGATCTCGCCGGTCAACTTCAGGCGCAGATAGTCCTTGGGATTGAGAGCGTGGGCCATTCGCTCAAAGTGCTGCGGCTCATGATTGCGCATCCAAACTATTTTGCCACCGGTATATCCTGGCAACATTGGGTTGTTCGTCATTGCCAGAAGCCCTTCCAGGCCCCCCGCGGCTTCGGTGATCTGCTGGCACTCGGCTTCCGTGCGCTGATCGTTCCAGAGAATTGCCGGGCGGATAACGCCCAGATCCCTGTCCAGAGGTGTCAGGCCGTGCATCTGTCCAGTCAGGCCAATTGCGGTGAAGTCCGGAGAGCCGATTGCACCTGTAACCTTGGCAATGGCCATCCTGGCGCCTTTGATCCAATCGTCAGGATTCTGCTCACTCCAACCCTCGCGCGGGATGGAAAGTGGATAGCCGACGGTTGCGCTAGCGAGTAATGCGCCGTCCCGGCCCACTGCTATGGCTTTACAGCTCGATGTCCCTATATCGATCCCGAGTATCGCGGTGTCCTTCATATTTCCCGCCCTAAACGCCCTCGAAATGAAGTCGGATGTGCTTGAGATTGAGGTATTCCAACAAGCCCTCACGACCGTGTTCGTATCCGACGCCGCTTTGCTTGCGCCCACCATATGGCGCGTTGATTATCCCAGCATCCACGTTATTGACCGCGACATTTCCATAATCCAAACGCTTTGTCAGGTACCTCATTTCGTCCATGTGCTTTGTGAACGCGTAGGCGGCGAGGCCAAAAGGCGTGTCGTTCGCCAAATCAACTGCATGGGCGAGTGACCGGAAAGGCGCCACCCCCACAAGCGGCCCGAAGGTTTCCTCGGTCATCACCTTCATCTCATGGGTGCAATCAGCCAATACGGTCGGCCGGAAAAAGTAACCTTTCTGGAACCGGTCTCCCTCCGGTGGGCTTCCGCCGGCAACAAGACGCGCACCCCGGCTCAGGGCGTCGGCAAGATGGTCTTTAGTTTTCTCCAGGGGTTCCGCGGATGCCATCGCTCCGAGATCTGCCGCCGGATTTTCGAGGCCATCGCCGATGACTAGAGCATCGGCCGCGGCGGCGAGTTTCTCGACGAAACGCTCATACACCGGTTCAGCGACATAGATGCGGTTGATTGCGATGCAGATCTGGCCCATATTCCGGAATGACCTACGGGCGGCACCGATAACGGCCTTTTCCAGATCCGCGGTTCCGGTGACGATCATCGGGCAGTTGCCACCAAGCTCCAACGATAGCATTTTAATATCGTTACAGGATTTCTGAATCCTCAAGCCAACCTCGGCAGAACCCGTGAAAGCGACCTTATCGACCAATGGACTTTCAACGAGGGCCTGACCCACCGTAGAACCCTTGCCGGTAACCATGTTGAGCACCCCAGCCGGCACGCCGGCATCGTGCACGCAGCGGGCGATCTCGAGTGGGCTAAGCGGTGTCAGTTCCGGTGGCTTGACCACCATGGTGCAGCCGGCGGCCAGCCCGGCTCCGACCTTCCAGCCGATCAGTTCGGCCGGGTAATTCCACGGTGAAATCGCCGCAACCACGCCGACCGGTTCTCGTACGACCAGGCTTTGATAGTCCATACTGTCGTTTGGAATGATCTCTCCATGGACCCTTGTCGCTTCCTCGCCATAAAACTCAAACGTCTTTGCGAGCTTCTGAATTTCCCCGAGAGCTTCGTTCAGCGGCTTTCCTTGCTCGGCTGTCATAAGCCGTGCGATCCCATCCGCCCTTTCATGGAACAGACGACCGGCTTTTTTCAGAAGACATGCCCGTTCGACCGGTGGTGCCGTGGACCAGGCTGGAAATGCCTTTCTGGCCGCCTTCAGCGCCAGCTCAATCTCGTCAATGGTCGCGTTGGTAATGGCTCCCACGACGTCAAGGGAGGCAGGGTTGACCACATCGATCACTGATCCACGACCTGGAATCCAACTACCGCCGATATACTGTCTGGCTACCCTCATGCTCGGCCTTTCGGTACGCTGGACGCCTCCCATTCGTGAAACGAAGCGCCTGATGCAAGCGTATCCTGATATCCCGCGGAACCGCGGGATATCAAGACCATTGTGACCACGTCTATGTGCCCCATGTGGGGGATTCCCCGGAAACGAGCCAAGGTATTCAGGTTTCTGGCTGCCCGGATCCGCCCGGGTCGCACATATTCCAATCGTTGGCCAAGCGGCAAACCGGGCGGGTCCGCGCGTGCGCGGCAGCCGTGGCAGCTGATTCTGCCGGATTCCCGGAAACCGGCAACATGCAGGCGCTGTCTTGCCAGTACGCGAATCGCGCCTTATACGCACGCTTCAATTGGCGTGGCCGGCCAAAGAGGCATGCCGAGTTCCGCCGGAACCACCTTTGATGGAGAAGGAAATGCCCAAGATGAAGACCAAGTCGAGCGCCAAGAAGCGCTTCAGGACGACCGCTTCGGGTCGTGTGAAGGTTGCCCAGGCCGGCAAGCGCCACGGGATGATCAAGCGAACAAGGAAGTTCATCCGTAATGCACGCGGAACAACCACGTTAAGTGCCCCTGACGAAAAAATCGTCAAGGGTTTCATGCCTTATTCGCGCTGAGGAGCCGGAGACATGCCACGAACCACAGGGGGAACCGTAGCCCACGCCCGCCACAGGAAAACCATCAAAGCCGCGAAAGGCTACTACGGACGTAGGTCAAAGAACTTCAAGACCGCCAGGCAGGCGGTTGACAGGGCCAATCAATACGCGACCCGTGACCGTAGGATGCGCAAGCGAAATTTCAGGGCGCTTTGGATCCAGAGGATCAATGCCGCGGTGCGCGCCCATGACAGTGAGTTGACCTATTCACGGTTCATTAACGGTTTGTCCAAGGCCGGTATAGAGGTTGACCGTAAGGTACTGGCCGATCTGGCGGTCAACGAACCTGGAACATTCGGTGCCATAGTCGAGAGGGCCAAGCTGGCATTGGCATGATCTTCGGTCATCTCTATGGCCTGCACCACCCCTTTCCGGAGCTCTCGGCACCCCGCTTGCTCGCCCGGTTGATTGGCCAGCATGTGCAAGGTCGCGCTGGTATTACCGCCGGGAATGCCAGCGCCTTTCCGATTTATGACGACGGAAGGCCTGACATGCAAATCCGCGGAAGCCTCCCGAACGTCCGCTCCACCAGCCGACTGCGGCATCGGACGGTGAAGCTTTTGCGTACCCGGGTTTCCGGATGGTCCCGGAGACCGGTTCGGGGCCGTTTCTCCTGCGCGACCCCCGGCTTCGGTTCCGGGTGGCTGCTGTCCGCCCGCGTTTCCGACACCTCCTGGTACCCGGCCAATAGCATATGAATCTCACCCATTAATTCCGGTGCCCCATACCCACCCGCATGGACACCCCGAACCCACCTACGGTGCGATGTTGGTCATGAAAAGCTGTAGTTCATCGCGTCGAACGACCAACGCATCGCCGCCGCCGGAGCGAGATGCCCGCGATCAAAGCCCGTGCGCGTATTGTCTGAGTGAACGACCCGATGTTGTTCGGGAGCCAGGAGGTCTGCCCTGAAACTGTCTTTCCGTTCGATCGTCTGGTTGAGCAGTTTCTCCCGCCTGAGACGGTATGCGCCCCAGTCCGGCACATTGCGCTCCGGGTTTAAGGCGACGACCTGGCCCGTATGGCAGATCACGATCCGATCCGGAGCGGCGGCCGCCCCGACATCTTCCAGAAGGTTTCTGGAGACCGGCCGCCCGAACGGCGTGAATTGATCGCACGCTGCTGCCGTGGGCTGCATGGCAAACACACCGCAGCGCTCAACAGCCCTGAGAACAGAGATAGTCGCATCTTCTCTCGATAGAACCTCTTGCAGAACTGCGCGGCCGGGCGGTTTTTCCCTGTGAAACGGGCATTTTTTTGACTTCCGGGTCTGGATATGGAGCCGCCCCTCCGGCATGATGAAGGCACCAAACACACAACATACAGGGAGACGGCCCCATATCCGTGGCAGGGTTCGTATCAGAAGCCTGGCACCGCCTGCAGGGGGAACTTCTGCGCTTCCCCGCCGGGGAGCATCCGCTGGGGGAGACGCACGGCAGGTTCGTGGCGGTGCCGGGCCCCGCGCCGGTGGAGCGGCATGTGCACCACGGTCGCCGTGGCACCGGCTGTCCGGGACCTTCCGGCCACGTCCGCGCCGGTCGACCGGCTCAGGTACGGCCCGACGCTGCGGTGCCGGAACGCTGGCGGACGCGCGGGCGGGCAGCCAGGGCCGCCGGAACCGCGATAATTGTGCAAGAGGCTCGGTGATCTACGGGCGCATCAAGAAAAGCGGTGCCCGATGGTCAATGAAGAGAGCCAACAGCATTATGGCGCTGAGGTGCTGCTCGCCCAACAACCGGATTACCGACCTGCTCAACTGGCGGTGTGCTGCCTGAGCGGGATAAATCCGGACACACCCAATTGACAGCATGGATGCGGGCGTGATGCGGAACAGGGGCGGGCATGGTGCGGAGAAAGACGAACCGGGCGCAGCTGACAATATGTAGCCAGAAGGATACATTCCTCTCATGGTCGAGATGCGCAGGACAGAAACCTACCTGCAAGTGGATCGACGGCTTGCGGGACGCTCGCGGGCGCGCACGCGTGCTTGCCCGTGTCGAGCGCCTGGCATCGGGAAACCCGGGTGACGTCCGGGCTGTCGGCGAAGGCGTCTTCGAACTGCGGATCGACCACGGACCCGGCTACCGGGTCTATTTCATCAGGCGCGGACGCGCGATCGTCATCCTTCTTGCCGGCGGGGACAAGGGTTCGCAGGACCGGGACATTAGGCTGGCGAAGCGTCTCGCACGCAACCTTCAGGAGACTGCAAATGCCCAATACCGTCACAAAACCCTATGACTTGGCCGAACACCTTCGCACTGCGGAGGAGATGGCCGCGTATCTGGAGGCCTGCATTGAGGAGGCCCCTTCCGACGCCGCCTTCGTCGCCAAAGCCTTGGGCGACGTCGCGAGGGCCAGAGGCATGTCCGAGGTCGCAGGCGCCGCTGGCCTGTCGCGGGAAAGCCTCTACAAGGCGCTGTCGGGCGACCGCAATCCCACGCTCGACACGGTCCTCAAGATCCTTGACGCCCTCGGCCTCAGGGTCTCGTTCCAGCCGGAGGCGGCCAGGGGGCAGGGGGAGCCTGATTGCGGCGGCCGAGGGACGTCCCGTACATGGCGGTGATCGCGGCTGCATGCTCAATCCCGACATGAGGGAGATGTGCGGGTGGCTCGTTGAAAGGGGCAAGCCCCACAAGCTCGCCGTGACCATCACCCCGGCACCGTTTCCATCAGTAAGAGCGTGTGCCGGACACCGTCGAACCAATCCCGAAACGTGCATCCAGCCTGTCCAGGATGTCGAGTCCCTCATCCGGATTTCCGGCGGCGGCCCGCACCCGGAAACGCGCCTCCACATCGTGCTCCGTCAGGGCCCTGACCGAGAACTCCTCGAACAGCCTGTCGAGACTGAGTCCGCGGTGCAGGGCCAGCGCCTTGAGGCGTTCATGCCAGTCATCCGGTAGATGGATGGTGAGCGTGCTCATTGACTTCTCCTTTCCAGGAACTCCCCGGCACTTTCGATTCCCCCGGTGCCAAACATGGATCGAAAAGGGGTGCAACACGAGCATGCGTCGATAATCTGGGCCACATCCCGCCAGGAAACTTATCCGAATGCCATTGTGAGCCAGGACCATTTCCCAGGCGGGCGTGTCCGGATGATGCACAGGTCCGGGTTGCAAACATAATAGGTGCCCGATAGCAAACCTATTCTGATTTTGGAGGAACCTTCATGGATGACCTGAGGGAACGTTACCTTTCCGAGATAGCGGCGGCGCAAGATGAGGGGTCGCTGGAGGAACTGAGGGTTCGGGCGGTTGGCAGGAAAGGCGAGATCAGTCTCAGAATGCGTGAGCTCGGGAAGATGGCACCGGAGGAGCGGAAGGTGGCCGGCCCCGAGCTCAATGCACTCAAGCAAGAGATCACGTCCGCCCTCACGGCCCGGAAATCCGAAATCGCGGATGCGGTGCTGGATGAAAGGCTCAGGGCAGAGTGGCTCGATGTGACATTGCCCGCGCGCTCCCGCCCGTCCGGGACAGTGCATCCCGTCCCACAGGTTACCGAAGAGGTCACGGCTATATTCGCGGACATGGGTTTCGCGGTGGCCGAAGGACCACAGGTCGAGAGTGACTGGCATAATTTCGATGCCCTGAACATCCCGGCCGAGCATCCTACACGCACAGAGATGGATACGTTTTACATCTCACATGTAGTGGACCAAACCCACCCGCCCCACGTGCTGCGCACACACACTTCGCCGGTTCAGATCCGTGCGATGAAACGCTTGGGCGCACCGCTCAGGGTCATCTGTCCAGGACGGGTATATCGGGCTGATTACGACCAGACCCATACGCCGATGTTCCATCAGATAGAAGGGCTCGCCGTCGCCGAAGATATTTCCATGGCCAACCTAAAATGGTGTCTGGAAGAATTCTGCAGGGCATTTTTTGAGGTCAGGGAGGTCGAACTGCGTTTCCGGGCCTCGCATTTCCCGTTCACCGAGCCTTCCGCGGAGGTCGATCTCCGCTGCTCCTGGGAAGGCGGGAGGCTTAAGGTGGGCGAGGGCGATAGCTGGATGGAGATTCTAGGTTCCGGGATGGTGCATCCAAAGGTGCTGAAGGCGGGTGGAATCGATCCGGAACGATGGCAGGGATTCGCTTTCGGCATCGGGATCGACCGGCTGGCAATGCTGAAATACGGTATGCCGGACCTTAGGGCATTTTTCGAAAGCGATCTGCGTTGGCTTAGGCACTACGGCTTTGCCGCACTGGATGTTCCGGGCCTGCACGGAGGGCTGTCCGGAGCGGCCTAAGGGTCCATGCAACAGGCTTGCACCGACTTGCACGGGAATGAACGAGAAAACATCCACGGAGAATGGAATGACATCGAGGGTATCATCCGCTTGCGGCACTTATGTCGCGCAACGTCAGTGGTCCTGCGCTGGCGGCGTGATTGAACGTCACGAAGAACGGTCGATCACGACAGGGATGCGGACAGCAGTGGGGCTTGTTTGATGAAGTTCACCCTTTCCTGGCTTCGGGATCACCTCGATACCGATGCGGATGTAGACCGGATCACGGAAACACTTACCGATCTTGGGCTCGAAGTCGAGCATGTCATCAATCCGCTTGAGCGACTCGCCGGATTCACCGTTGGGCGTGTCAGGAGGGCCATACAGCATCCCGATGCGGACCGGCTTCGGGTCTGTACGGTCGAAACCGATGAGGGTGATCGCGAGATCGTCTGCGGTGCGCCGAACGCGCGTGAGGGGATCCGGGTCGTCATCGCGAAGCCGGGAATGTTCATTCCGGGAATCGATACCACCATAAATGTGGGGAAGATCCGCGGTGTCGAGAGTCACGGCATGATGTGCTCAGAGCGCGAACTGGAGCTTTCCGACGAGCATGACGGGATCATCGAACTCTCAGGCGAACCAGCGGTCGGGACCAAATTTGTCGACTGGCTCGCGCGAACCGATCCGGGCCGGGTCGATCCAATGATCGAGATCGCCATTACGCCGAACCGGCCGGATGCCCTCGGGGTGCGTGGCATCGCACGCGATCTCGCGGCGCGGGGTTTGGGAACGCTTAAGCCATACGAAGTACCCGGAATTGACGGCGTCTTCGAGAGTTGGATCGGCGTCTCCATAGATGAAGATGTCAAACCGAGGGGCTGCCCGCTGTTCGCCGGTCGACTGATACGGGGGGTGGTGAACGGACCGAGCCCGGAGTGGCTGCAGGCCCGGATAAAATCGATTGGACTGCGCCCGATATCGGCGCTGGTGGACATAACCAACTACCTTACATACGACATGAATCGTCCGCTTCATGTATTCGATGCGGATGTCGTAGAGGGGGATTTGCGTATCCACCATATGACGGAACCCGCCTCGATATTGGCGCTGGACGATAGGGAATACAGACTGCGGCCGGGGATGATAGCCATATCTGACCAGCGGGGGCCGGAGTCAATCGCAGGTATCATGGGTGGTGCCGGAACATGTTGCACAGGGAACACCGTGAACGTGTTTCTCGAAAGTGCGCTCTGGGATCCGGTCATGATCGCTGCCACCGGCCGGAAGCTGAAGATTTCCTCGGATGCCCGATATCGTTTTGAGCGGGGAGTGGATCCCGAATTCGCGCTTCCAGGGCTGGATGCCGGTACCAGAATGATCCTCGACATCTGCGGGGGTGAACCATCCAGCGTGGTGATGGACGGTGCGGTACCCGATACTGGCCGAGCCTACCGGCTTGACACCAATCGGGTGAAATCACTCGTCGGTATGGATATTCCGGAAAGTGTTCAGCGTGCCACATTGGAGGCTCTGGGTTTCCGTTTGGACCGGGATCATGTCCATCCTCCGTCCTGGCGTCCGGACGTGTGCGGTGATGCGGATCTGGTTGAGGAAATCGCCCGGATCGCCTCGCTTTCCGAACTCAAGGGCACCCCGATGCCACGACCTCGGCCCGGCGTTCCAGAGCCCGTACTCACCCTCGGGCAGAGACGGGAGACCGCCGTGCGTCGCCGTTGCGCGTCGCTCGGTTACCATGAGTGCGTGACCTACTCATTCATCAACGAGGCCGTGTCACGGCTGTTCGGTGGCGGCGATGATTTGACCAAGCTCGAGAATCCCATTTCCAGTGAGATGAGCCACCTGAGGCCTGACCTCCTGCCGGGGCTTCTTCAGGCGGCGGCGCGCAACCAGGCTCGGGGTTTCACGGATTTCGGACTTTTTGAGGTGGGCCCGGTATTCCACGGGGGCGAGCCCGGCGATGAATGCATGCAGGTAGGGGGTATCCTTATGGGCCATTCTGGGCCGAAGGACGTGCACGCATCGCGCCGCACCGTGGACGTGTTTGACGCTAAAGCGGACGCCATAGCCATTCTGGGTGCCATCGGCGCACCTGAAAAGGTGCAGATATTTCGCGGTGGGGATAGGTGGTGGCATCCAGGGCGCCACGGCACAATCTGCCTTGGCGCGAAGAAAGTATTGGCGGTGTTTGGGCAAGTCCATCCTGAAGCTCTGCGCGCATTGGAGGTGAATGGTCCGGTCGTTGGTTTTTCGATCTGGCTCGATCGCATTCCCGAGCGTCGCCCCGGCGTTTCGACCCGAGCGGCGCTGACGAACCGTGATCTTCAGGCGGTTGAACGGGATTTCGCGTTTGTCGTCGACATCGGCGTAGAAGCGCAGACCGTGGTGAATGCAGCCAGAAGCGTCAACGGGGAACTGATCGATGATGTCAGGGTTTTCGATGAATTCCTTGGACCTGATCTGGGTCTGGGGAAAAAGTCCCTTGCGATCTCGGTCCGCCTGCAACCTGCCCGAAGGACGCTGACCGATCAGGAGATCGAAGCTGTCGGCGCAGATATTGTTGAAAGGGTCCTCAAGGCCACGGGTGGGTTTCTTCGCGGTTAGTTTCAGACCGGTTTGACGGGGTGGTTAATCGTTGTATGGGTCTTCGGCCACTCGTGCCGCCTGTCGCCGTCTGACGGGGTTTTTGATCTCGAGCAAACATGCGGTGATAAAGTGATCGCCTGTCTGCATGGTGCGGTCGGGCGGATATAAGGGGAGGTGGAGTATGACACTGAATGTCTATCTGTCGGGTGAGATTCACACCGACTGGCGCGAGAGGATCGTCGAGGCGGCTAAAGGTCTGGATGTGCGTTTCAGTGGCCCGGTCACCGACCATACGGCATCCGACGATTGCGGTGCCGCCATCCTTGGTTCGGAGACCGACAGAAACTGGCATGACCATAAAGGTGCGATGGTCAATGCGATTCGGACCCGCAAGGGGATCCGGGATGCCGATATCGTCGTTGTGCGGTTTGGCGAAAAGTACAGGCAGTGGAACGCCGCTTTCGACGCGGGCTACGCCGCCGCGTTAGGAACGTCGCTCATCGTTCTGCATGGAGAGGAGCATGGTCATGCGCTGAAGGAAGTTGACGCCGCCGCGCTTGCCGTCGCCGCCCATCCTGAGCAGGTGGTCGACATCCTGCGTTACACGTTGACCGGAGAACTGCCGCGATAGGTGGATTTCGCCAACCGCAGACCCTTCATCGTTACCCTGTCCCGATCTGCCCATGCCCCATAGGGCTATCGCATTTGAAACCTCCCCGCTTGCCTTCTGCCTGGATGCATGGTTCCCGGTTCGAAAACAACGGTCTGGGGCAGGCATGAGGCAGGAAAATGCACGACTTCGCGCGGATCCTCGACGGGGTGGAGGATCCCCGCACCGGCAACGCGGTTCGCCACGATCTCCACGAAAGGCTTATCCCTTTGACTACGGCACCGCAAGATATTGTGCCGGCGGCCGGTCGCCGGATCCCCGGCGGAATCCGCGTGGCGGCGCCGCACGGCGGCCCGGACGGTGCCGGAAGGTGGGGATTCGGGTGGTGTGCGGGTGCGCCCGCCGGTCCCGTGGCGGAATCCGGGCGCGGGGTCCGGTCGGATCAGGCGCGTCCCCCGACGATGTCGTGATACGTTGCGGGCGGCAGCCCGAGGCCGATGCCGGGGAGGCTGCCGGGGGAGGTCCGCCTGTGGCGGCGGCGGTTCCATCGGAAGACGGACCCGTCCAGGTACCGCTGGACATGCCTGCGGCGCAGGCCGTGGTACACGCCCATGGCCCAGCGCTTCAGCTCCGGGAAGACCCGGTGGACCCAGGTCAGGACCTCGTGGGCCCTGCGGCCGCCGACCACCCTTTCCCCGCGCGGGTTGTCGGGCAGGCCGCTGTACCCGAGCCAGCCGTCGGTGACGGCCCGCGCCCCGGGCGCGACCGCTTCCGACACGAACCCGTGCAGCGCCCCGGATCCATAGTCCCCGATGGCCTCCAGCCGGATGCGGCGCGGCTTTCCGCATTCCGAGAGCTCGACCGCCCCGGCCAGGAGGATCCTGCCGTCGGCGCTGCGGCCCCTGCCGGCCACGCCCTTCGCCCCTGCCGCACCGCTTCCGTCGCGGCAGGGCACGGACGTCCCGTCCACCTCCGCGATCCCCTGCAGCAGGCTCCGGCCCGGGCCGGCCATGGCCCGGCGCAGCTTGTGCAGCAGAAGCCAGGCCGTCCTGGAGCTGCCGATCCCCAGCTGCGCCTGGAGCTGCAGCGCGGAGATGCCGTTGGAATGCGTCGCCACGATGTGGGCCGCGAGGAACCATGTCCTGGGCGGCAGGTGGCTGCGGTGCATCACCGTGCCCGCAGTCACCGGGGTCTGGCGTCCGCACCCCGCGCACTCGTGGAGGCGGCGCCCGCCCTTCAGCTGCCAGCCTTTCGCGCAGCCGCAGGCCGGGCACGCGAAGCCACCGCCCCAGCGAAGCTCCGCAAGGTGCCTGGCGCAGGCGCCGTCGTCCGGGAAGCGCTCCCCGGACTCCTGGCGGGACATGGGCCGGTCGTGTCTGCATCGCGATGCCATGGGGAGAACATAAGGCGAACGGAACGGATCGTCAACCCCTGCCGGACACAAAATGTGGACATGCCTTGGTCAAAGGGATAAGCCTTCTCCACGAAATGCCCATGATCGCCCTTCCCTGCATGGTCTGCGGGGGTCAGGCCTGCACGGACATGGAGCTTTTCGGGCGGTCGAAGGAGGCGTTTCTCCGGCGCTTCATGAAGCTGGAGCACGGCATCCCGGGCCACGACGCCCTCCCGCGCCTGTTCAGGATCCTCGACCTTGCAGCGCGCGCTGGTCCGCCTTGCGGCGGACTGGGCCGGGCGGCTGGGGCCGGACGTGATCGCGACCGGCGGCAGGACGCTGCGGCGGTCCTTCGGGGACGCCTCGGCGCGGTCGCCGCTCCACGTCGCGGGCGCCTTCGCCGCCGGCGCGCGGCTGGCGCTCGGCCAGGTCCGGGTGGGCGGCAGGTCCAACGGGACCACCGCGCCGCCGACGCTGCCGGATCCTCCCTGCGTCGCGGGATGCACCGTGACCGCCGACGCGATGCACGCGCGGCGGGACACGGCACGGCGGATCACGGAGGCGGGAGGCGGCCACGTCCCGGCGCCCGGGGGGAACCGGGAGACGCTTCACGACGACGTCCGGATCCGCATGGCGGACCCGGAGAACGCCGGAAGGATGCCGCGTTTCAGGGACGTGGACAGGGCCACGGGCGCACCGGGACCCGCGGGCGGCGGTCTCCCACGACTTCGGTGCCCTGCAGGACCTGCATCACTGGCCCGGCCTGTGGGCCGTCGGGCAGGTGACGGCGACGCGGGCTGCCATTAGGCCATTTTTACGCATGACAGGTAATCTTTTTGGGCACTTAAGTCACCCCGACGCGCATGACATTCTAGCGTGTCAGTTCTCATACGCAACCGAAAGCATCCTTCCCGGACGACCTGATGGCCGGGTGGCGCCTCATTTCCGCGGTTGAGATACCCTCCCAGCCGTGCAATCAGCAGCACCGCTTCACCGAGTGACACGTCGTCAGCCTTTGGGGGCTTGTCCGGCGATTCGCAGCTCGGCAACTGGAAGCCTCTGTCACCGGCGTAATCCAGCAGCACCGCAAGTTCAGATCTTTCGAACATCTGCAGTGCCTTGATTTCAGGGGTCACGCGCCCCAGCAGTGTCAGCACAGCCAGGCGCCAGGCAATGACGGCATTGATGGTGACCGCGCGCTTGATCCGCTCGGCGGTGCCATGCGGGATTTTCCCCACTTCACACCCACTCTTCAAAATGCGGTGCCAATCCTCCATGCGCCAGCGCAAGGCGTAAAAATCAAGGACCTCAACGGCCGCTGCCCGACTGGAGACCGGAAGGGTTGTCAGTGACAGCCACTCGACCGGCTCAACCCCCTGCGGCGGGTCGGTTTCAACAACATGGACTGCCGTCAGAGGGACCGGCTCCTTGCCCAGCCGTTTCCGCTCTTTTTTCGGTACCGGAACTTCAATGGGTTGCCAGCGGAGTTGGGTCTTTGCCAACCGCGCGTCACGCCCCGCGAACGCCTTCTGGCCGCGTGCCGGGCGACGCGACGACGCCCGGTCCACGCGGATCCCATGCTGTGCCTGCGACGGTGCGGTGCGTAACCGTCCGAAGAGTTTCTGACCGTCGGGCAGCACGCGATCATGCCTGGCGCGAACCAACAGTCCAGCACCCCCTGTCGCGCGCTGTTCCGCAAACAGTGCGGCAATGTCGCCTTCCCTGTCCATGACCGGGACCACCCGCGTCCCCCTGGCGTTGGCCGCGGGTTCCGAACTGTCACGCCATCCACGCAGCCAGCGGGCCGACCTGCGTTCTTCCGGCGGCCTGTCCCTGTCCGCCTTGCCGTCCGGACAATCGAACTCAATCCGGGGAACGCCTAACGGAATGCCGTTCCCGTTGACGGCAAACGTGTTGTGCATGTGGATGCCCAGCGTGCCGGCAGACCCCTTCGTGCGCGGGATGACGCCGAGACCCGAACATTTGCCGTGAGTGGCGAAATTCAGGTCAGACCCATCCTGGATCAGCAAGGCTGTCCTGGCCCCCCGGATGCGACAGAGACTGCGCGCGCGATGGGCGGCGGGAATTGCCGCCGGGGTGAACGCCCCGGTGTCGGGTCGGTAAATCATGCGATAGTAGCCCGAGACCGCGGCTTCATCACCAAGGGCGGCGGAAAGGAAGGTGCCTGAAGGGGCCATGGCCTGTATCCTCACCGATCTGACGAGCCGCCTGACAAGAGCTATTGGCAGGGGTGCGGCCCCGAATTCATTCTCGGCCCAGACCTCCATCGCCAATCCCTCATCCGCGGCCAGCACCGGTTTCGGTCGTGGGGGCGGGACAAAACCAGACGCCGGGATGCCGAGCCGCTGCCGCCAATCCCGGCACAGGGGCCGCAGCCATATGCCTTTTCGCCCGGTTGCTCGCTGCGGTTGGGAACGGCGTCCCCTGCCGGAACTCCTGCCGACCCAGGTCCACCCGCCCGCCGCCAGGCTTGTACCATCATGCGACGGGCCGGAAAAGGTCTCACACAGCACCGGCTGCAGAGCGTAGCGCGCCGCGAAATCCGTCGGCAACCGCCGCAGACAAAGCCCAATGGCTTTTGACGCGAGATGCTGGCACCGCACGTGCGGGCGAATGAGAAACCGGGACAGGCCGACAACGCGGGACAATCAATAGCAGGCGCCGTTGCCCTGGATTCCATCCCACCCACTGATCACGCGGCTTCAGGGCCAGTGCCGGACTGGCGAACACGAAACCTCCCAGGACCCCATGGTCCGAAGTGATGGGATACCTCAGTTGCCGCCCGCCATGCTGAACCGCGCCCTGCGGATGCCCGTCATGCAGGATGCGCGCCAGGAGAAGCGCCAGGAGACGCGCCCCGGCTTTTGTGCCGACCAATCTGACGTCAAGCCCCGAGACCCGGTCAACCCGTTGCGGCACCCGCACCGCAGGTGCCGCCGGCATTGACAGCATCAACGGACGTGAGGACGCCTGCCTGCGCTCAATGCCCGACGGCAGCGTGATCCGACCCGCGGCTCCAGGATCGCGCAAGGCGGCAATGCAGCTCGGGTCGCGAAAGCGGCCACGCGCATCGATAAAATCAAAACGTCCACAGACGGCGCGCGCAAACGCCATGCGCCCTGAGAACGCCTCAGGCGATGGCATCCCGGCCAGGATTTGTTGGCCGGCCGGCGAAAACAACGTCTGACGGACAGGTAAGATCGTGGCCATAACAACACGACTCCGGACCAAAACATGAACGATCCGGTCTTTCGTAAACCCCACTTTTGTAGGCTTGTCTAGAGATAATTTGGGGTAAGGGCAGGGGGCGGCCGCTGGACACTGCGAAAAGCCGCGCCGCTTCGTTGGCGCTGAGGCCCAGCTTCCGATGGGCCTCTCGAAGCTCCTTTCCCGTCATCAGAAGAAGAGCTTCACGATCGCCCCGCCCGCGCCCAGAAGCGCCGCCGCCGCCAGCGTCGGAGCCAGGAATGTGGCCACCTTGATCTGGTGGGTCTCCGCGATCAGCTTCGCGATCTCCGCCCGCATCCTGTCGTCCGCGAGTGCCTGTTCATACTCTGTCATCTGTTTTTCCATCGAACCGGGCACCGTTGCCCTTCGAAACGATCAACATAGGACCATTGGCCCCTGCATGCAACAGGAAACCTGCCCATGCAGCCACCGGTCTTGCGGTGACT
Organism: Paracoccaceae bacterium; assembly: GCA_965221405.1. Classification (GTDB taxonomy): domain Bacteria; phylum Pseudomonadota; class Alphaproteobacteria; order Rhodobacterales; family Rhodobacteraceae; genus JAPOUP01. The sequence continues at coordinate 1,984,797 of CBDCSE010000002.1, forward strand.
GCCGTTGCGGCTCGTTCGTCCCGGAGCCTGGCGAGCCACCTAAGGTCATGTCGATCTTGCATCGAAGAATTCGCGCGAGGGGTCGCCGGGCGCTACGCCGCCGTGTTGGGAACGTCGCTCATCGTTCTGCATGGAGAGGAGCATGGTCATGCGCTGAAGGAAGTTGACGCCGCCGCGCTTGCCGTCGCCGCCCATCCTGAGCAGGTGGTCGACATCCTGCGTTACACGTTGACTGGAGAATTGCCGCGATAGGTGGATTTCGCCAACCGCAGACCCTTCATCGTTACCCTGTCCCGATTGGTTCCCAAACCTGCCGTTACACGGAAAAGTCGGCATACAGAACGTCGATGGCCAGCGTCCTGCCAACAGGTCCATCGGGTGTGTCGGTTCAGGTTCATTTCGAATCGCACTGACCGCTTAGGAAGCTCGCCAAAATAAGTTTGACTCGGTGATTTAGGGCCTGTTGACACTCGGGTTGCGAATCGCCCGGTTCCGTGCCGTTTCCCACCCCGGCGACCGCCGGAACGGCGGCGCGGCAGGACAACATGCAGGTGACATCATGAATGCTGACAGGACGGTACTGACGGACGGGATGTGGGCGCGGACCGGGGACATGCTGCCGGGCAGGAAGTCCGATCCCGGCGGCACGGCGGCGGACAGCCGCCTCCTCCTGGAGGCGGTGCCCGTGCGGTTCCGGACGGGATCGCCGCGGCGTGACCTTCCCAAGCGCTCCGCCAGGTGGCGCGGCGTGTCCGGGCGGTTCCGGCGCTGGGTGCTATCGGGGGTATTTGAGCGCGTTTTCAACGCCCTGTCCGGGGATTCCGGCCCTGAACGGGTGTTCGTCGACGGCACGGCCGTCCAGGCGCCCCGGAAGGCGGCGGGGGCCAGAAAAGGGGGGGCCTCGAGTCAGGGAATCGGACGTTCCCGGGGCGGCCTGACCTGACGACTAAAATCGTCGCCGTCGTGGACGCGCTCGGCTACCTGGTCCGCTTCACGGTCCTGCCGGGCCAGACGCATGACCTTCAGGGGGTGCCGGGGCTTCCGGGCGGGCTGGAGTTCGGGGCCTTCGTCGGCGACAGGGCGTCCGGCGCCGACTGGCTGCTGGAGGATCCGGCGGGGCGCGGGGCGGAGGCGGCGGTCCCGCCGGAACGGAACCGGACGGCGCCCCGGGCGCGTGACAGGGAGATGTGCGGGTGGCGGCACCTGGTGGACAGTTTCCTCCCGAGGACCGGGGAGTTCCGGGCGGTCGCGACGCGGTACGACAGGACCGCCGCGGGCTTCGCGGCCGGGATTCACCCCGTCGCCGGCGTGGTGGCCGCGTCATGAGTGTCAACAGGCCCTAGTGGGAGAGCCTTGGCCTCCAGGCCAAAACCAAGAGCCGCGAGCACATTGGTCAGGGTACTCAAGCGCGGATCGCCTTGTTTGCTTAACGTCCGGTACAAGGCTTCACGGGATACTCCGGATTTCCGCGCGATATCTGTCATGCCCCGCGCCCGCGCAACGGTCCCAAGAGCATGGGCAATAAACGTCCGATCCCCCGTCCTGAACGCTTCGGAAATCAGCTCCGCCTGAACCTCCGCCGATGTCAGATGATCGGCGGGATCAAACCGTGTTGTCTTCATTATCAATCTCCTTCTTTAACTCTCTGGCGCACTGAATATCCCGTGATTGAGAGCCTTTGTTGCCGCCGCAAAGCAATAGGATGATCGATTTGCGGCGTACGGTATAGTAGAGCCTGTATCCCGGCCCGTGTTGAATCTTGAGTTCGTTGACACCTCCGCCCAGCGATTTTGTATCGCCCAGCATTCCAGCTTCGAGCCGAACCAATCGTTTCGCGATTGCCTCCCGTGCTTGCGGGTTCTTTTTGAAGCCAAGAAACCATTTCTCAAAGACCGGCGTCTGACGCAATTCAAACATATGTAATTTATAAACTACATTTATGGTTTTGCAGATTCAAATTTTTTTGCCGAGCGGCTGGAGCAGATCTGAACATTCCTATCGTGTCCTTGAATGCCGATCGAGATCGATTGGATCGTCATCGGTCCTATCGGGTTCACAGGATACCGGCATCCAGCCGAGTCATCGAGACGTTCCACGGGTTAATGACGGTCACTCTCGCATCCCGGAACGGATCAACGTCCCGCGTTGCAACCGCATAGCCCCGGGTTTTGGCGATGGCGGCGATCAGGCCATCTGCCAGACCGGTTTTCCTTCCGGCTCTCTCAGCCGCCGCAGCGATCCGCGCCGCTTCCCGGGCCGCGGGAGGATCGAGCGGAAGGATGCGCGCGCCGATCAGCGTCGACAGCGTAAAATCCAAAGCGGCCCAGAGCTTCGTTTTGCGCTTGCCATCCGGCAACATCTCAAGACCGGTATGCAACTCCATGATATTGACGGCGGTGGTAAACAATGTCGGACCCCGTTGCCGGTTCAGCCATGCGATCACAGTCTCGGCCGGAGCCGGCCGTATCGGCTCCGAGAGGACATCCGTATCCAGTACGATCATGAATAGTCCGCGGCGTCGACCGGTTCCGGGCTGCGGTCTCGGGCCGGAAACGCAACGTCCAGGTCCCGCGCAAAGGCCGCGACGACGTCACCCAGTCGTTCCGCAGGCCGGGTGGCCTCATCCAGCAGTTCCCGGACCGTGGCCTCCGTGCTGATGCCCCGTTGACCCGCGATCGCCTTGATCCGGCGATGCACGTCATCCGGCAGATTCCGGACTGTCATATTCGCCATGATATCCTCCAACGCTGTGTCCTTATATGATATCATAAGCCCTTTTGGGTGTGGTTCCCGTATGGCGGATCGCTCTTTTTGCAATAGGCTGGAACCGAACGACATTTTCCGTGCCGGATCCCGCGATCGCCCCTGATCCGGCTGTCCGGGGAGGCCGGAGCCTGCATGGAGGAGCGTTCCGGCGGGATCCTGCCGGACCTGCGGGAGCGGGAGGGGATGCCCGGGGGGGCCGTGTCGCCGCCGGTCCCGCTGGACGGGGTCATGATGCGCATGAACGCCGGGGCAACGGAGGACGGAAAGCCAGCGGACGCCGGCTGGCGCGGGGCGTCGTGCGGGGTCGTGGCCCTGGCCGGCGCCGAAGGCAGCATGCCGGGAGCCGGTACTTCGGGCGCCTCCCGGAGCGGGGCAGGACGAGCCTCAGGTCGCGGCCGGGGCCGGGGCGCTCCACTGGCTGGAACGCAACCCCGACCCGAGGCCTGCGGCGGTCGCCGACGGCGCGAAGGACAGCCGGGCCTTCCTGGAATCACCGGGCCCCGACGTGACCCTGGTGGACTTCCGGCACTCGGCCCGGCATCCGGGCGCCGCGGCCGACGCGGGCCACCCGATCGGTTCCGGATCCGTGGAGGCCGCGAACAGGATCCTGGTGACGGCGGGGATGAAGCGCTCGGGACAGGGCCGGGGCCGCGACGGCGCCCGGGGCGTGCTGACCTTCCGGTCGTCCCCGGGTCCGGACGCCACCACCGGGCCTGGGCCGCGCCGGTACCGGGCACGGGCCGCCACGGCGGCTGGAAGCCCCCGGGATGCGCCAACGACAATCGCCCGGTGGCGCGGGTCGCGCTCGCCGCGTGATTCGCGGGAGAAATGCCAGGGAACCAAAAGTTGACCATATGGGAATCGCACCCGCCCTTTTTGGTACTGTCTCACTTTGAAATTCGTGAGTGTCAGCCCATTTTCAGGGTCGATGCTGCTGCTGTCGCTGCCGTCGCAGCATCCCCGATCACGTCAGTCGTCGTCCCGGATGTCGAACACCACATACTGGTGTGGATTGACGGCCAGGGCGACAATGAAGCGGTTTGTGGGACTATCCCTGACCTCGTTGTTATTCGTCGCCGCCACAAGGTAAGTTTGAGCTGTCCTGCCAGTTTCCATTAAAGCGCACGAAGTGGCCGGGTTAAACTCTGACCCTGTAACTTTGGTTGCCAGGGTGTCTGGGCAACTATCCCAACTACCCCCAGTGCATGGGGTTGTGTCCCAGACATTCATGCAGAATGGCACCTCCTTCATCAAATTCAAACCCAGACTACTGCATCCAGCCATCCTATTGACCTGGATTCCATTTGCGCCTCCTCCGTCTAGGATTGATGCGCCTTCATTCAAGACGCCATCACCCAAAAATATTCTCTTTTCGATGGTGAACAGACGTGCGTCATTGCATTGCGCTGCTGTCGGGTCCTGCGCCGTCGCGGGCAGGGCGAGGGTCAGGGCCACCAGAGCGGCGGCCAGAAGGGTCAGGGGGGGGGGGGGGTGAAGCGCCCTATTCTCATGATGAATCCTCCATTTGTGTGACGGCTCTTACTCTACCACCTTTACCTTCGGCCAAGCAAGGATGAAATTCAGACTGACCCATTACCCCCTTTTTGCATTCATTGCAAGCAAATATCTTATGTGATATCATATCCCACGATGAGCGGACTACCGTGGTCGACATTGACGCGTGCGTTCGCGTGGGACGTGTGCGACTTGCCTCAAGTGAAATTGGTGTTGAGGAAGAGGTTGACAATGTTCCAGCTGAAGTGGATCCGCGTGATTTTATTGCACGTCGCACATTTTACGGGGGTATGAGCCGGGGCGGTAAGTCCAACGCCATGAAAATTACGGCGCGGGCCATCTACCTCCTTCGTAAGTTGGACCCATATTTTTGGTCCATTTCCTGTTTGTCCTGTATCATGTCACAATTATCATGCCACGATGGATTGCGTTGTAAAGGCCCTGAGGCACAGGTTCGAGGCGATGCGCCCGGTTCTGGACGAACGGGGATGCCGTCTCTGGGCCGGCGTCGAGGCCGGCGCCATCGGTCGGGGTGGGATTTCGCGCGTGGCTGATGCGACGGGCCTCTCGCGGGCCACGGTTCGGCAGGGCGCCGGGGCGACCGCCGACGGGAGTTTCTCCGACGGGAGGGCGCGAAGGCCGGGCGGCGGGCGCAGGCGCCTGACGGAGAGCGGCCCGGAGCCACTGTCCGCCCTTGAGCGCCGGCTTGATCAGCCGGCGGGTGCGGGCGTTCCAGAAGCCGGGCCAGCCGGTGGTGTCGGTGGACACGAAGAAGAAGGAGCCTGTGGGCCTTTTCCGCAACGGCGGCCGCGACTGGCATCCCAGGGGCCGTCCGGTCGCCGTGAACGTGCATGACTTCCCGGATCCCGAACCCGGCAAGGCCATACCTTACGGCGTCCACGGCATGACCGCCAGCAAGGGCTGGGCCAGCGTCGGAATCACCGGTGACACGGCGGAATTCGCCGCCGGGACGATCCGGCGCCGGTGGAGGCGGATGGGGTCCCCGCTCTACCCGGATGCCCGGCGACTCCCGGTCACCGCCGACGGCGGCGGCCCGGACGGCAGCCGCAACCGGCTCTGGAAGCTGGAGATCCAGCGGCTTGCCGACGGGCTCGGGCTGGCTGTCCCGGTCTGCCACTTTCCGCCGGGCACCAGCAACAAGTGGAACAGGATCGGGCACCGCATGTTCTGCCACATCACCCGGAACTGGCGCGGAAAGCCGCCCGTCAGCCACGAGGTGATCGTGAACCTGATTTCCGCGACGGGGACGAAGGCCGGTCTCTCCATTCGCTCCGGCATCGACGACAACGGGTATGCGACCGGCATCAAGGTCACCGACGACCAGATGGAGGCGCTCTCGATCAGGCGAACCGGCTTTCACGGAGAGTGGAACTACACCCTGCTCCCTCGCATATGAATGGACAGGTTATTTTGGCGGGCCTCCTAAGGTCGCTCGGTCATGCGGGCTTACGCATTACCATCATACGGAAGCCGACAATAATGAAGGGGCTTCCGGCATTACCCGAAGACATTCCCAGGCCCGTGGACGGTGGCCGCGGATCGCTTAAAGCAATCCTTCACGTTGAGCTTTCTTTCGTGCGATCTTTCTGGCACGGCGAATTGCCTCCGCCCTTTCGCGCGCGCGCCGCTCGCTGGGTTTCTCGAAATGCTGCCGTAGCTTCATTTCGCGGAAGACCCCCTCACGCTGCATCTTTTTCTTCAGGGCACGGAGCGCCTGATCGACGTTGTTTTCGCGAACGCTGACCTGCATGTGGCTGTCAACACCTTTCCGGTTCTATGTTGCACCAAGTGATAAAGGATGCCCCGTATCAAGGATTTTATCCCTTGTCTAGCACCCGAGTCATTGGGTAGTGGTTCATCGAACATGGAACGTGATGCGACATCGACGGATACATTAAGGGAAAAGCTTCTGGACGCCGCCCTGACGCACGTGCCGTTCGATGGCTGGTCCCGATCGGCCTTCCATGCGGCGGCACTTGAGTCCGGAATCGGAACCGGGGAAGCATGGCGGATCTGTACGCGTGGTCCCCTTGATCTTGCCGTAGCCCATCATCGGCGCGGAGACAGGATCATGCGCGATGCGATCGCGGCAGAGGATCTCTCCGGGATGCGGATTCGTGATCGGGTCGCACATGCCGTGCGGACCCGGGTCGAGACCGATTCCGACAGGGAAATCGTTCGCCGCAGTTCGGCTCTCTTCGCGTTACCGCCGAACTCCGCGGTTGGGGGGCGCCTCATCTGGGACACGGCAGACGCGATCTGGATTGCGCTGGGCGATACGTCGGATGATATAAACTGGTATACGAAGCGTATGATTCTCTCCGGAGTCCATTCGGCGACAGTGCTTTACTGGCTCGGGGACGAGAGCGCCCGCAGCCAGGATACCTGGGCCTTTCTTGACCGGCGTATCGCCGAAGTGATGGAATTCGAGAGGTTCAAGGGGCGACTTCGCGAAAATCCGATGACAAAGGGAATGGTTGCCGCGGCGGAAGCGATGTTTTCAAAGGTCAAGGCTCCATCCCGGACAAAGCGCCGCGATCTACCGGGACGCTGAAGCGTGACGCGAAAGACGTATCGGCCAATACTGAATCCGGATTGCCGCGGTATCCCCATTTTCGGCGGCCCGCCTTGAGCCGAGGCTGTATCAGATATCGACGCTCTGTCGAAGGACATCCGATGGTGTGGCCCGGACGATCGTCACAGAGATTTCAGATGGTCTCACAGTTCACGGTTCGGATGCCGGAGATCGATATATCAGGTATCCATGATCTTCTGTCCGTAATGCGTAAGGCAAAGGTGATCCGGAACGAACGAGATGGCTGTCGGCCGGAGCCTTAGCAACTTCGCTGCCCGGAGAAGGGTTCGGGATTGGTGGAACGGAGCTTTTGATGCGTGTGATCGAGATTTCGAAACCGGGAGGGCCTGAGGTTCTTCGACCGGCGACTCGTCCGATACCCGTTCCGGGGCACGGGGAGATCCTGATAAAGGTGGCTTTTTCAGGCGTGAACAGGCCTGATGTGCTCCAAAGGTCCGGAAGTTACGCGCCGCCGCCCGGGGCGTCGGATCTTCCGGGCCTTGAGGCCTCGGGGGAGATCGCCGCTGTCGGTCCCGGTGTAACGGAATGGCGGGAAGGCGATCTGGTCTGTGCCCTGCTTCCGGGCGGTGGCTACGCTGAATTCGCCGTTACGCCCGCTGCCCATACCCTTCCGGTCCCGGCGGGGATGGATCTGAAAGAAGCCGCCTGCCTACCCGAGACATTCTTCACCGTCTGGACCAACGTATTCCTGCGCGGCGGACTGACCGCCGGAGAGCGGTTTCTAGTGCATGGCGGCTCGTCCGGAATTGGAACGGTAGCAATCCAGCTTTCGAATGTTTTCGGAGCGCGGGTGTTTACGACCGCCGGGTCAGCGAAAAAATGCGATGTCTGCACGGAGCTCGGCGCCGAACGGGCGATCAATTACCGGAAAGAGGATTTCGTCGAGATTCTGCGTTCCGAAGGTGGCGCAAACCTGATTCTTGATATGGTGGGTGGAGATTATATCCCACGCAACATAAAGGCACTGGCCGATGAAGGTCGTCTGGTGCAGATTGCGTTTCTCGACGGTTCGAAAGCCGAGGTGAACTTTTCGCAGGTAATGGTGCGTCGGCTTACGATCACAGGCTCAACGCTAAGGCCGCAAAGCGATCTCGCGAAGTCGCGAATCGCCGACGGGCTTCGCGAGAACGTTTGGCCGCATCTGGAATCCGGCCGCATCTCACCGGTTATGGACAGCGAGTTTCATCTAAGCGAGGCGTCAAAGGCGCATATGCGGATGGAAAGCTCCGATCACATAGGAAAGATCGTGCTGCGTGTCGCTGCCTAGACGGCACCAAAACCGACAGCGGCCTGTACTCCGCAGATTCTGGTGGTTCCCTTGATGCGCGGGATCGTCGACCTGATCGTTACCCAAGCCTGCCATGCCTATTGAAACATTCTGCCTCCGAAATAGGTTCGGCTGTCGAGGTCAGCCGGATTGCCGCGCGTTGATTGGTGCACGACGGATTCCACGTAGCCTTCACCCACCGCCTCGGCCCGCTCGATGAAGGTCCGGACGATTTTCCGGGTCATGTTCCTGACGCTGTATCCGGTCTCTGCCGCAGCCAGTTCGAAAGCGGCCTGATAGACGCGGACCAGAAGTTCCGCCCCGCTGCCGCTACCCGTCAGCGTCTCGAATGATGCCCGCCCAGCCTGAACGATCATGTTCGGCTCGACACGCAGCATTCCGCCCATTGATCTGTGTCCCTTGAGCGTATTGCCTACGAGCGAGTGCGAGTATAGCTGCGCGCCGGGTAGTTCATGCGCAGCTGCCGCATCTGCTCGGCCAGGCGTTTGCCACCACTGCTGTTGAGCGTTCCCGTCTTCGACTTGATCTGATGCAGGCGAAGGGAATCGCCGTCGAACATTGGAGGCTGAACAACATCCGCCCCGGGAAACGGGTTGAAGGCGAAATCGAAGATCTCGGCATTTCCCGCTCGGGGTTCAGGGTTTCGTACGTTTCCGCGCATCCGTCCGATCACATCCTCGTGCAAATGGCCCATAAGGCCCTCGAGGATCATCAGCGCCTTGTGCGCCACGGTTGCATTGATCGCGAGGCCAAAGTCCCCTTCACACAGCAGGGCCTGGTTCGCTGCCAACAGGTACGGATCGAGCACGTCACCTGGATTCCGCCCAACCTCGATGTCTGAGGCAGTCTTTGGAAGGTCGGCCACGACCTTGGCGACCCTGTCAGCCACCCATTCGAGGACCGTGTCAGGACGGTCAAACGCCCGAACCAGCTGTGCCCTGGAGGCCAGGTTCTCTGAGTACCTTTGCCGAGCGGTTTTCGGGATCCCGGCGTTCTGCAGCAGATTGCCGAAGAACTCGGTGAGACTGGTCAATTCAAGGTCCGCCACCGTCTTTGCCGACTGGTCCCGCAACTCTTCAGGTAAAGCGATCGAGAGCTTCAGGTCGCTAAGCGGAACTTCATTTGGGGTTCAAACAGGAATCCTCCGCAAACAAAGGGGACTGCGGCGGATTCCAGCGGATCAAGCCTGTCACTTACATGGCAACATCCCTGGCGGGGTCGATCTCCAGCAGCCTGAAGGCGCGGCGCTGCAGCTCCGTCGGCGTCGCCAGCAGCGGGAAGGCATGGTCCGGTGCGCCGGGCAGCGTCACCTCGTTGAGCGTCAGGGTGCCGAGGTCGCCGGGCAGGGTGCGCAGGCTGTGGACGGGCAGCCCGTCGGGGGTCCGCTTCGTGCCGGCCTTCGCCTTCGCGCTTTCCGGGACCCCGGCCCTCTCCACCGGCGAGCCGCGCTGCGCCCGGGCGCCCGCGCGGTCACCGTCCCCGGAGAGCATGGGCGCGAGGCGCCGGCGCATGTGCCATTCCACGTGCAGCGCGAGCATGCACAGGAACACGTGCGCGCGGACATGGTCGGCGGTGCAGACGTACACCGGACGGATGCGCAGGTCGGTCCTGTCGTTCCGGAACGCGCGTTCCATGCCCGCGAGCGACCTGTAGGCGTCGACCGCCGCCCCGGTCCCGATGGCCTCCGTGTCCAGGCTTGTGCGGATGACGTGGATCCCGTCGAGCCGCGCCTCGGCGGCGATCCTGCCGGCGTTCCGCGCCCAGTCCATGCCGTCGTCGCGGACGGCGACGTCGAAGTGCCTGGCCACCCTGCGGCGGTTCGCCTCCCGCCCCAGGGCCTTGAGGGTGCGGCCGCGGTTCGCCGACCCCGGCCTGCGCCGCGCGGCCGCCGCGATGCCGGCGAGCGCCTCCTCCGTGGCCGCGGGCAGGTCCTCGCGCCTGCGCCGCCTCTCCTCGCGCCTGCGCCGCCTCTCCTCGCGGAGCCGGGGGCTGGGGCACACCATCAGCCGCCCGGCGGGCAGGTCCCGGGCCCGTGACCTCCGCCACGGCATCGGGCACCAGCGCCTCGGGCACGGGCGGGGCCGGCGCGCCGTCGGGGCCTTCCTTCAGCAGCCTGCGGATGCCGCCCGTCTTCAGCGCCGGGATCCAGTCCAGCCCCGCGGGCGCGAGGTCCCCGCGGATGCGCGCCGTGGTGATCATCCCCCTGTCGCCCACGGGCGCGACCCTGTCGATGCCGAAGCGCCTGCGGACCCTGTCGATCCGGGAGGCCACCGTGGACGGGTCCGAGGCGTTGCCGGGGAACACCTCCACGGCCACGGGGCAGCCGTCCGCGGCGCACGGAAGCCCGTAGGTGACCTGCATCCTGCCCCGCCTGCCGTCCCGGTTGTGGCCGAAGGCGGCGAGCGGGCAGCAGCGCCCCTCCAGGTAGCTGGAGGACACGTCGTGGAGGATCAGCGTGTTCCCGCCCTTCAGGTGCCGGCCTGCCAGGCTCCGCCCGGTCCAGGGCTGGCGCTCCAGCAGCCAGCCGGGCATGGCGCGCATCTCGCTGCCCGTCACCTCCCCGAGGCCGGGCGCGGCGCCGAGGCTGGTCGACGCCGTCTCCGGCGACAGCGCCCCCACGGCCACGTGGCCGCCCGCGAGGGCGGCGCGGATCGCGTCGACAGGCGCGGGGGGCATCTTCGAGAGGTTGGCGACGGTCCGCCTGCGGATGCGCTTTCCCGCGCGCCACGCCTCGCGCGAGCCGGGACGGCGGGCGGGGAGAACCGGTTCGGGATGACGTCGACGCTGAGGGCCATGGGCCGGATCCATACATGGCAACACAAAATGCACGCTATTACATGGCAACATGAATCCCGCGTTCTTCACCCGGTCGCCGGCAAGTTCCCGTTCAGGATCAATGGCCTGAGCCCATTCGGTCCCCTTTTGTTCCCCCTGAAGTTCCGGCTAAGGATCCTTTCGCAAAACGAAAGTGCATCGGGAAATGCGACTGAACGTATCGAATTCTGCGCCTCGATAAACTCCGCCTTCATCTCATCGGACAGGCGGTGAACAGGATGGCGTGGAGGGAAGAATCGCAAACGGGCCGTCATGCCGCTTTCTTCCCGGCACCCCGATTTCGAGCCGACGCGCGAAGGCGCGCGACCGCTGTTGCCATCATCTTCTCGATGTCAGGCGGCCGTTCCACAATGCTTGACCTTGTTTCCCCATGCGAGAGAATCGCTTGCCCGATGGCTGCTCCCAGGCAAACCGGCACCGCATTGCCGATCTGCATGTACTGAGCGCTCATCGACCCGGAAATCTTCCAGTCAGGCGGAAATCCCTGAAGCGCCGCCGCCTCCCGTACCGAAATGGGACGTGACGCCGCCGGATGGCAAAGCGCACTCCCCTTGCGGTTTGCGCGCCCTATGACGGTCGGGGCGGGACGGTCCCAGGCCAGACGGCGATAGAAGCCTGTCTTGCCGCCGCCGGCATTGTAGGAGCCCCCCAGAGCGTCTTCCTGTAGGTTGGCGGGGAGGCTGCGCCAGTTTCCGCCCTCGGGAACGAGATCAAAGTAATGCCGCACGGAATCGGTGTAGATTGAGTGCGGGCCGGGATCATCCTGCATGCACCAGATGGCATCCCGAACTGTTGTAAAGCCCTCTCGCCCGTCACCATGTGAAGGGGGAGGCATGACCGGGGGCGGATGACCTTTCGACCCAAGCATGACGAAGCGCAGACGGTGCTGTGGTGTCCCGTAGTCAGCTGCATCAACTACAGAGAACGCGATGCTGTATCCAAGAGACCGTGCGTCACGGGCAATCCGCTTCAGTGCGCTGCCCGACATTTCTTCCTCTGCAAGTGGTTCGTTGCCGTCGATCCGGCGATTGAGGCTGCCTTCGTACTGCTTCAGGCTCCATTTCTTCCCGGGCCGCCCTGCGATCGGCCGGTGCCTCAACGCGGATGTCGTGATGTTGGCAACGTTCTCGAGAACAAAGCAACGGGGCCTAACTTCAGAGATCAGCCGGAAATACTCGTAAATCAGGTTGCCGCGCGGATCATTCAGAGCGGCCCGCTTTCCGCCCGACGAAAACGGCTGACAGGGAGGGCCTCCAACCATCAGGTGGACTTCATCGTCAAAGCGCCGCCGGAGGCGCAGACTGCGCTCCGTCAAATTGGCGATGTCATCTTCGACAAGGTCAAGGGACGGACGGTTCATGCGGATGGTCTCACAGAACCGGCTGTCTATCTCATTCGCCAGAGTCGGGTGCAGGCCAACCGCCTCAAGGCCAAGATCAAGGCCCATGGCACCTGTGAAGAATGACCAGACCTCCTTGCCTGACACTGCCGCCTCCGAGTTGTCTCAAGTCCTGCAATGACGATATTCGCGTCTCGCCGCTGTGGCAAGCCGCCCTGAGGCGCTGGGTGTAGCCAAGATTTTTTTTGGGCAATCGACTCATCTGACCGGTTCGCACTGGCCGGAAGCGATCGGAAATCACCATTTTGCCCGGCCAAACGGGGAAAAGATGCCGCACCAGCAGAGTGCGGATAGGGACATTTATGAGACAGCCGAATTTATTGGACACGGCGGATTATCCGACTGGCAGCGTCGCAACGCATTTTCTCCCGCCAGTCGGTTGGCCGTCCGCCTGTCCACCAATGCACGTTGCTGGATTTTTCCGTTCCGTGTATATCCGCCAGGTTGCTCCGAAGTTGATCGCTCCAATGATGTGCGGCGCTTAATCCTATATAGCCTTGCCGATGGAGCCATGCCGACCCCGCCACGGAGTTCACGTTCGATAGTCTCTGGATCCGGTGCAGGCGAGGATCATTCGTTTCCAAGCCTTTTCCTCGGTTGCACGAGTAACTATAAATACCCTTTGATTTTCCAGAAATCACGGAAGGGGTCCGGTAGGACCGTGCCGGATTTCCCCCGAGATATCTGTCGAAGGAGGCGCAAATGGCGAAACCGATCATGGCGAAGGCGACCGCTGTCTGGTTGGTGGACAACACCACGATCACGTTCAGACAAATCGCGGACTTCTGTGGGCTGCACGAGCTGGAAGTCCAGGGCATCGCGGATGGAGATGTCGCTGCAGGTGTGATGGGATTCGATCCTGTAGCGAACAACCAGCTCGAACAGGAAGAGATCGAGAGGGCGACGAAGGATCCCATGCATAAACTTGAACTAAAGCTCTATGCCGCTGCCGATGGCGAAAAAAAACGCCGTGGTCCGCGTTATACCCCGCTATCCAAGCGTCAGGACCGCCCGGCCGCAATTCTTTGGCTCGTTAACTTCCATCCGGAACTGAGCGATCGACAGATCTCCAAACTCGTCGGTACGACCAAACCAACGATCCAGACGGTGCGTGACCGCACGCATTGGAACATTTCAAACATTCAGCCGATTGATCCGGTGGCGTTGGGTCTATGTAAGCAATCCGAACTTGACGATGCGGTGCAGACCGCCGCGAAAAAGAAGGAAAGCGAAGGTACCGTTATGTCGGATGACGAACGCCGCAAATTGGTGTCAACGGAGCAGAGTCTCGCCATGGAGCCGGAACCCCGAATACCTACAGCGATATCAGGACTGGAGACTTTTTCGCTGACCGGTGAGAGTTCGCGCACTTCGGACGACGGGGGAGCCGACCTTCCGGACGCGGACAGCTTATTCAATCTGCCGAAGGGAAACGAGACGAAGGATGTGGAGGACGGTTGAGCGAATCCCCCTCCCGGGGAAGCTCGCCAAAGCGAAGGATTCTGGATCATGTAACCAATTTTGCGGATTTCGGGATATAGATGGAGGGGAGGAGATGTGATGGACTTCGAGAGACTTACCGCATTTCTGGCATGGTGCACCGTCATCAACGCCATCATTCTCGCTTTGACGGCGTCGGTCCTCTGGTATTTCCGAGGGTTTGTGGAACGAGTTCACAGCAGGATGTTCGGGCTGCAGGAAAACTGTGTCCGCGAGCATTATTTCCGCTTTCTCGCGATGTACAAGGCCATGATCATAGTTTTCAATCTGGCACCTTACCTCGCGCTTAGAATCATCTAGCCCTCCTCCCTCGGCGTCAATGGCCGACGTCTCTTTGGTCAGTCGGCCGTAGAGCGCGTGCCAAAGTGTGGTTGGTGTGCGGTCGCTGGCCTGACCGGCCGAAAATCCACCGATAATGCGTGTTTCGGAACACCGGGCCGCAGGGCGGGCGAGGTAGGTCCGACTTTTGTGCGAACGCTCACCTTCATATGAGCGATCAAGGTATGTCGGCCTCATCCGGTTTCCATGTTGCGTCGCCCGGAGTCACCTGATCGTAAGTGCATGGGTGCACGCCATATTTTCTGGTCAGGCTTTGGCGATCCGCCGGACTTTCCATGGGGCGAGCCCCCAGCGTCGGCAGCGCGTTCGCGCCCCGCACCGACCATCCGCATCCGATCTCGGAGCGGTTAGCGACCACCTGCCTGCAGCGGCTCTCCGCGGTGCCGCTTCCGGCCCGCATGCCGCGGCCCGGTATCCGTCGTGGCGCATCCGCTCCCTGTTCGCCCCGAAGTGGTCGACGCACCTGGCTACGTCCCTGCCGCGGCCAAGATGCGGCTGCGGGTCTGCCATGGCGCGGGCGACGTTGCCGTCCAGCGGCCGGTCCCTCTCATCCGCGGGAAGCGACCTGTGTTCGCCGGGTTCCCGGACCCATCGCCGGGCTGTCGATGATCGCGGGGCCGCTCGGTCACCGGAAGGTGACGACGACCGCACGGTCTGCGCATTTGGCGCGGCACTCGATGTGCGTGTGTCCGACAGCATCGCCCGGACATGTTCGGCGACTACCGGCGGGGCGGAAAACGGTCGAAGCGCGACTGAAATCGCTCGCAAAAGCCGACATGGCGTCCGGCGACGAAGTTCCGTCTATGCGCCCTTCCCGCGCACAACGGACATTCCGGCCCGGACGGCAACGTGGTTGCGGCAATGTGGGTTACAAACTGCACATTCCGTGCGACCGTATCACGGTAGATGATGAACCGTAAAATGGGAGCGAAATGGTCAGTTCGAGCGCAACGGCGGGCGGGACGGCAGGACTTCTCCTTGAGGGATTCCCGGTGCTGTCGGGTGCCGCCAGGAAATTTGTCCGCAGCCATCCCTGGGAGGCGCGCGCGGCGGTAGCCGCCGCGCTGGAAGCGGTCGCCGCGCAGCGGCTCGAAGTGTCTCGCACCACGGTCTACGAGTGGGCGCGGACGGCAAGGCTGGTCGCGTGGAGGACCACGAAGCGCGATCTGAGACCCCGAGCCGGCATTCACTTTCCACGCGTTGGTTTGAAGCCTCCGACTTCCAGTCGGATATTGCTTCAGCGGGAATATGATCGCTCCGCGCACTGCGTCCATTACCACAGGTTCCACATCGTCCGGGCGAGGAGGTACCGCCACAGGGTCCTGACCGGAGATCCGGGCCTTCGGGTGCGCGCCGTCCGCCGCCAGGTCCGCCGCGGGAACGGCGTTTCCATCCTGCATGGGGCGCTCCCGGGCGACCACGCGCACATGTCCGTGTCGGTGCCCCCAAGGCTCGCCATCTCAGATCCCGTCCGCAGGACGGAAGGCCGCTCCTCCCACAGGATCCGGCGCGGGTTCCCCGAAATCCGGAAGCGGTACTGGGGACGCCGGTTCCGGGGCCGGGGCCACTTCCCGGCGACCACCGGCACCATCACGGACGGACCCGTGCTCGGTATCCTGACAGGCACCTCCCTGACGCTACCGGTGCCAGCCGGTGGTTATTCACGTCATCCAACACAACGAAACGCGGTGCGCCCGGAGTGTTTCAGGGCGGCCGCGAGGAAAACCGAAACGCGAGCGCGTTGCGATCGCTTTCCGACAGCAGTGCGCGGATAGCCGGTTCTGGGGATCTGTCCGGAATGCGGTCTAGGCGCCTTTTCGGGCTCTCAGCGCCGCAACGATGGTGCCATCATCAAGATAGTCCAGCTCCCCTCCGATTGGAACGCCCTGTGCAAGCGTAGTTACCCGGACCCTGTCCTCCAGAAGGTCGGCAAGGTAATGCGCCGTTGTTTGGCCATCTACGGTGGCATTCAGGGCTAGGATTACTTCCGTCACCTGTTCGGTCCCGATTCGGTCGATTAGCTTGGGAATATGCAGTTCGTCGGGTCCGATGTCGTCAAGTGCGGAAAGCGTGCCGCCAAGAACATGGTACCGTCCTTTGAATACACCCGCTCTTTCCATTGCCCAGAGATCGATGACATCCTCTACAACACAGATTTCACCATTCTGACGACTTCCGTCACCGCATATGCGGCAGATGTCCTCTGTCGATATGTTGTTACAGTTGATGCACTCCCTGACCTTAACCGCGACCTGCTGCATCGCCTCGGCGAGCGGAGCCAAGAGAATACCACGTTTCTTTATGAGGTGCAGCACTGCACGGCGTGCGGACCGCGGACCAAGTCCCGGCAGCTTCGCCATTAGCTGCATCAATATTTCGATTTCCTTTGACCCGTCGGTCATCTCGATCCGGCCCCATCCACCGCCCGCTGAGCAACGGAAGTCGGTAACTGCATCGTCAATAGGAAGGAATTCGTTCGATTTGCTGGTTCAGAACGGCATCTTTATACCTTCGGGAAGGCCAAGCCCTGTTGTCAGTTTGCGCATCTCGGTTTCGCCACGTTCGTTCGCTTTGGTCTGCGCGTTGTTGACCGCTGCCAGTATGAGATCCTCGACCATTTCCTTTTCATCGGGATGAAAGACGCTGGGATCAATCTCGACTCCGACCAGCTCGCCCTTGACGGTCATTGATGCTTTGACAAGTCCCGCGCCGCTCTCACCGGTAACGACGATACCGCTCAACTCTTCCTGCATCGCTTCCATACGGGCTTGAAATTCCTTGGCCTTTGTCATGAGTTCGGCCAAGTCGCCAAACTGGCCCATTTTCTTAAACATGTGTTCTCTCCTATGCGCGGGACTGCGTGAATCCTAGCGGGGACGGGTGATCGGTTCAAGTTGTGGGAGACATGGGTAGAATGCGCTGGGGTTCGGGATCCGCGATTTTCGGTCAATCGCTCTCGAAGGGATCCCAGTTGGCTGCGGCATCCGGAAGCGCCTCGGCCTTTACTTTGGCGGCGATTTTCTCATGGGATTGGAAATCCGTGATTTTCGCGTTTGGAAATGTATCGAACACTGCTTTTACCAAAGGATGTCGTCTGATCTCTTCCATCATTGCCTGCTTGCCGGCGTTCCGGGTTTCCTCGATCGTTCGGCCACCCCCTTCATTCACAAGCGAGATCACCCAGCGCACTCCGGTCCAATTCTTCAGTCTATCTCCGAGACGGGAAGCGAGATCGACAGGTGCGCTATCGGTCGGCTGAAACTCGACCCGCCCGGGTTGGTAACGTACGAGTCGTAGACATGACTCCACGTCGACCAGCAGCTGTATGTCACGATTGGCGCGGATCAGGTCGACGACATCGTCAAACAGCGGATAACGGCTGAGTGCCTGAGCGGGTTCCTGTATCGCGGAGGTTTCCGCATCGAATGCGATGGCCGCATTCGAAACTCTTTCCATGATCGAGGTGGCTGGCAGTGGAGAACCTGCAGCTGAACCGCCATCCGATGAGATTCCGCCCGTAGAAGGTTCTGTAGGCATTGGCGCCGATTGAAGCTTTGTGATCAGGTCTTCGGGCGACGGCAGATCCGCGACATGCGTAATCCGGATAATGGCCATTTCGGCAGCCATCATGACATCTGGTGCGCCAGCCACTTCATCCAGCGCCTTCAGAAGCATTTGCCACATGCGTGTGAGGGGACGCATCTGCAGTTGCGTAGCCATATCGGATCCGCGCTTTCGTTCGTCCGGCCCAATCGTTGGATCATCCACTGCCGTAGGTGTGATCTTTATGACGCTTATCCAATGAGTGATCGCGGCCAGGTCCCGTAGAACCGCCAATGGATCCGCCCCACAGGTGAACTGCGCCTGAAGCTCCTTAAGGGCCCGCGCGGTGTCACCCTTCATGATCAGGTCAAAGAGATCCAGAACACGGCCCCGGTCGGCAAGTCCCAGCATTCCGCGAACCTGCTCCGCTGTGGTCCGTTCTGTTCCCTGGCTTAGCGCTTGATCAAGCAAGGAGGTTGCGTCACGTGCGGAGCCCTCGGACGCACGAACGATTAATGCCAGTGCGCCGTCATCAATCAGACCGTTCTCCGCTTCGGTGATCTTCCGCAGGAGCCGCATCTGTGCCTCTGGCTGGATCCGCCGTAGATCAAAGCGTTGGCATCGGGAAAGCACGGTCACCGGAACTTTCCGAATCTCGGTGGTGGCGAAAATGAACTTCACATGCTCCGGTGGTTCCTCAAGCGTTTTCAGCAAGGCATTGAATGCGTTTGTGGACAGCATGTGGACTTCGTCGACGATGTAGATTTTGTAGCGTGCGCTGGCCGCCCGGTAATGCACGGAATCGATGATTTCCCGGATATCGTTCACGCCGGTTCGGCTCGCGGCATCCATTTCCATGACGTCGACATGACGACCTTCGGAAATTGCCCGGCAGTTCTCGCACTTGCCGCATGGATTGGTGGTGGCTTCGCCGGATCCGTCCGGCCCGACACAGTTCATTCCCTTTGCGATGATCCGTGCCGTTGTGGTTTTTCCCGTTCCGCGGATACCCGTCAGAATGAACGACTGCGCAATCCGGTCAGCATCGAACGCGTTGCTGAGTGTGCGCACCATCGCCTCCTGACCGACAAGGTCGGCAAAGGTCTCAGGCCGGTACTTCCGTGCAAGGACCTGGTAACGCTTTCTGTCGGAAGTCGGCATTTGTCGGGAATCAGACACAGGTTTGATGTTAGGCCTTACCCGTAGTGGCGTCCAGCGTAAACGGTTCGCGGTAGCCCGCTGCGGTGCTGGTATTGCGCCGGTGCCGTATGGATGGAGGCTACAGAGCCGGATCGTCTCCTCGATATTTGGGGCAGGCTTGTCAGAGCAGGCGCGAGCATTGGGTGGACGAGATGGCATCGGGGAAGACATACGTCGTTGGCTGTCGGAGCGGGAGGTGTCGGGATAGGGGTTTGGGTCGCTCGTTATCGGCGGGCCTGAGACCATAACGCGTGCGCTGAAGATCGCCGTATATGGGTAAGGCTACGTGATTTGGCACGCATTGGGTCTGGCGCTTCCCCCGATAGTGATGGACCTGGACCTCAGGACTGCGGTGCGGCTTGATGTGGCGCTGTTCTTCGGTCAGCATTGGGCGGTGGAGATACCGCTCTGGGAAAACACCCCCGGCACCACCCACGTGCCGGTCTCGGCCCGTTTCCGGCCCCGGACGCTATGGTGTCTCAGAGATCGGATCATTCATTGTTTCAAGAGATGAGGGGGCATTCCAGCATGGAACATGACGACGAATTCATCCTCCATGACCTGAAAGTCGAGGTCGTCTTGGATGGTCGGCGGCCTGTCTGCCGACACATCGAGGGCGAGTTCTTTACCGTCGAGGGAGAGAACCTTGTCTTCGCTAGAGGGCAGAGAATATCAATGTATGCGCTCGCTGCTGTGCTGCCGTTATTGCCTGCCAAGCAGCGTGGAACCGACCCGAACGACTGGATGTCGACGGACGCCGAGGTCGCCTGTCCGGATCCGCATTGCGGCGGGCGGTTCCGGATCACGCGGATTGGCACCCGGCGATTCTCCCATAAGGGGACGACCGGACTGCCGGGAGCGCGTTCAACGCCCTACTGGGAGAAAGACGGTTAGGTGCTGACGATCGCTTCGGCCTCGATCTCGACAAGGTAGTCGCCGGCCAGATCGTTCACCGAGACTAGGGTATTGGCAGGCTTTGAGGTGCCAAAAACCCGACCATGGGCCGCACTGACGACTTCGGTATCAGCGATGTCGGTCAGATAGATACGGGTACGCACGATGTCTTCAGCCGTTCCGCCAAGCGCGCTGACGGCACCGATGATCTTGTCGATGACATAGGTCGTCTGCGCGGCCGCGTCGCCCGGTGCGACGACCCGGTCGGTGCCTGCTGTCGCCGTGGTTCCCGAGACCAGGATGCGTTCGCCCACGCGCCGGGCCCGGCAATAGCCGGCAATGGTTTCCCATTTGCTGCCCGACTTCGCGCGCCGCACCGCGGGATGTCCCGGCATCGTGTCGGTCTCGTAGGCGGCGGGGATGGTGCTCAAGTGATGGCTCAGGTCGCCGCTTGCTGTAAGGAAGGGGGACGTTCGGTATTCGTCGCCGCAATCGCCGGGAACCTGTAAGGTGCCGTCGAATGCCTGGGACAGGATCGCGCGGTCACTGTCGTCGAGGGCAAACCGGAAAAGCTGGACGTTGTCAGCGCGGTGATCGTTTTCACCGGGTCGGACACCTATTATGACGCCGGCCACATGGGACTGTTCCAGGACCCAGCGCGTCGCGACGTTTGTGACCGAGACACCATGCTTGGCCGCGATCTCGGACGCGGCGAAGAGAACCGCCTGATAGGCATCCCAACCGCCGGCCGCCTCGATGAAGCGGCGGTATTTCATCTTGCTCCAGTCGTGAACGTTCTCCGGCTCTGTCTGGCCCAGCCATCTCTCAGACAGAAAGCCGCCGCAGACGGTGCCATAGGCAAGCAGGCGTACGCCATGGCGTGCGCAGGTCTCCGCCAGTGGCCCAGTGAAACGGCGGTCCAGAAGCGAGCAGACAACCTGGTTGGTCCGGACCGGAACGCCGTCGGCGAGCGCCAGATGCAGATGCGCGGCGTCGAAATTGGTCACGCCGATCTCGCGGATCAGTCCTTCCTCGCGCAACGTCGCGAGTTCATGAAGCGCGTCGAGCCAGGCGGTGTGCTCGAAGTTCCACCAATGGAGTTGCAGGAGATCGATGCACGTGACCCCGAGCCGATCCAGCCTCTCCTGAATTCCGGTGCGCACGGTTTCTGGCGACATCGGGCCGGGCGGCGGGCACCATTTGGTGAAGGCTAACGCGTCGGGATAGCGTTTCAGGAGACGCGAGGCGATGACCTCGGCGCTACCGTAGTGATCCGCCATGTCGAACGTGTCAAAGCCGCTCTCGGCATAGTGAGAGAGGTGATCGGCGGCCTTGTTCGGATCCAGCTCGGCACCGTCGTGCTCCATATCCGCGACTTGCCAAAGGCCGGTCAGGATGCGGCTTATGGCCAATTCCTCGGTCAGGCGGATCCTGTCAGGAGGTGCGATGGTCATAGCCGGTCTCCAGCGCCGACTTGATGATATCCAGTTCGACCCGATGGGTGGCGGTCAGGCTGTCCCATCGGACATCGTCCATTTCGGCGGTGCGAATGACCGTCAGTGCCAGCCCCGTACCCAGATCGTCGCCGAAGACGTCCTCAGGCGTCACCCGCCCGAAGACACGTGGCGACAGGATGTCGGGTGCGGCACCCACATGGTAGTCGATCAGCCGCTGCTCTGGATGAGCCTCGATCCGCACATAGATCACGGTGCCGTCCTTGATCGAGGTTCCGCGCACCAGCCCTGCGTCGTCGATCTCGGTTCGCCATGTGCCGAACGACCATAGGCTCATCCGCTCCGGGTCCGCCATGAAGGCGAAGACGTCGTCCGCGGAACGCCTGACGCGAATGAAGGCTGTATCGCAGCTCATGCAGGCGTGCCCGAGCCTCGGATCGCCTCGACCTCGATCTCCACCCGGGCACCGGGCACGACGGGGGGTGCGCAGACCGTGGTGTTCGCCGGGCGGGCAAAACCGATGCGGTCCTTCAGGAGACCTGCGACCGCCGCTACGTCCTCCGCGTCCGTCATGTACACCCGCACCCGGACAATGTCGTGCAGGCCTGAGCCCGCTTCGACCAGCGCAGTCTCTATGGTGTCGAGTGCCGTGGCGGCCTGCGCCTCCGCTCCTTCGGGCATCTCGCCGGTCGCGAAATCGATGCCAACTGTGCCGGAAACGAAAATCCGGTCATCCACGATGACCGCTCGGGCATACCCGGCCATCTCTTCATAGACCGACCCACTGAACACATGACTGCGCCTGCCCGCCATCGCGCCCTCCCAATTCAGGAAACGGGGACGCCCCCTGGATCTTGCCGACCGACTATCCGTCAAGCATCCTGATCAGTTCGGCGACCTCGGCGGTGCTCATGTAGCCGGTCTCGACATTCTCGTCGCCGTCGAGCTTCCACGTCATCTTCGGCGCCTGTACGTCGCCATTCCTGTCGAATGACAGGGCACCTGTGGCACCGACGTAACGGATCATCTTGCCCTCAGCCAGAAGCTCCTTGGCGCGCGCGATGCCTTCAGGGCCGGGATATACCTCGACCCCGTCTGGCGAAGTGACAAGGCGGATATTGTCGCGGATACTGTCGCCGGTGATGTTGCCAGAAGCTTCCATCGCAAGGAGAACCACCGTCACAGCGTCATAGACGGAGTGCAGGCCAGGACCGTTCGGCGGGCCCTCGAAACGCGCCTCGAACATCTCGTTGAACGAGTCGACCGAAGGCAGGCGCGGTTGGGCGCTGTCGTAACCCTGCATGTTCTGCAGGAACTGCGCACCCACTGCCTGAAAATAGTCGTCCGACCGCAGCGAGTTGTTCACGATCAGGTTGTCGGTGCCGCCAAGAGCCAGCCATTCGCGGGTGATGGTGGCACCGTCGACCGGGAAGGCCACGAGGAAGAGTGAATCCGGATTGCCCTCCAGCGCTTTCGTGACCTCTGCACGATAGCTTTGCTGGCTCTCGTTGTAGGCCACCAACGATGTGATCGAACCGCCAAGCTTGGCGATATCCTGCTCGAATTGCTTAGCCAGCCCGACGCCAAAATCGGTGTTGACGTAGATGACCGCGGTCTTCCTGAAGCCGCTGTCGACGGTCAGTTTTGCGCCAATGGCGGACTGGCTGCGGTTGGTGGCGTAGGTGCGGAACCAGTAGCCCTCGGTCTTGCCCTCTTCGGCGAGAGCCGTGAAGCTCTCGGATGATGAGCAGCACGAGACCTGAACGACCTTGGACGGGACGGCGACCGATGTAAGGACGGGCAGGCTGACGCCTGAGGACACTGCGCCGATCAGCGCCTGCACGCCGTCAAGATCAACGAGACTCTTCGCGGCATCCACGCCGACTGCCGACTGGCCCTGCGTGTCACGCAGCACGTACTCCACAGGACAGCCCAGAACGCCGCCGGCTTCGTTGAACTGCTCGACCGCGAAGAGGCCGGTCTCGGCGATCCGCTCGCCCACTTGACCCATCGGTCCGCTGACCGGCAAGATCGCGCCGAGCCTGACCGGGCAGTCCACGGCGTGGGCCGAAGAACCAATCCCGACGAGCGTGGCGGCAACTGCCGCCAATCCAAATTTCCGCAACATGCGCACCTCCATGCGTTTGACCCGGCCCTGACGCCGGCCTGATGTGTGTCGCTTTGGGCGACCTTGTTGTTCCCTGTGCCGCAGATCAAACCCCGTCTTCGCGGCCTTGTCCACCACTATGACCTCGCGTGGCGCGAAACGTGCAGTTCCTCGCCGATCAGGCCGCGCGGGCGGATCAGTAGCGTAACGACCAGGATCAGCCCGATCAAGACGGCTTGAATCGCGCCGCCCTGGGTCTGGAGCTCCGACGGAACCACACGCGAGATGACAAAGCCGCTCATGGTCCAGACACCCCATACGATCAGTGCGCCAAGAAGTGCACCGCGGTTGTTGGCGCTGCCGCCGACGATCAGCATGGTCCAGATTTGAAACGTCAGGATCGGCAGGAAGTCCCAGGGACTGACATAGCCGATGAACGAGACGTAAAGCGCACCCGAGAGTCCCATGATCATGCAACCGATAACGAACGCCTCAAGGCGTACCCGCTCCGGTGACTTGCCGAGGCTGGCGGCGGCGACATCGTCTTCCCGGATCGCCTTCAACATCCGGCCCCACGGTGATTTCACGATCCGCTCCAGGGCGGCGAAAGTCAGCCCGACCGACACCAGGACCACGAGCAGGTATAGCGCGTTCTGCGCCAGCGGTCCGTCGGCCCACGCTCTGGACGGGTTCGGAATGCCAATCAGGCCGAGCGTGCCGCCGGTGAGATACTCCCAGTTGAGGCAGACGAGCTGAATGGTCACCGCAATCCCGAAGGTGGCGACAGCAAGGTATTCGTGCCTGAGGCTCGCCGTCGCGAGGCCGATGATCACGGCACCTATGCCGGAGGCGACCATCGCGCCAATCAGCCCCACGACAAAGGGCAGTTCGAAACCGCCGAATACCGCGTCCCGGGCCGGGCCGGTCAGGATTGCCATCGTGTAGGCGCCGATCGCGGTGAAACCGGCGACACCGGCATTGAAGAGCCCGGTGAAGCCCCACTGAAGGTTGAGCCCGAGCACGGCGACACCGAAGATCAGCGATAGGATCAGAAAGAAGACGATGTAAGAGACCAACCCGATCATCTGGAACGCTCTCCGAAAATGCCCTCGGGTCGGAAATAGAGGATCGCGAGGATCAGTAGGAACGGAACCGCCGGCTTGTACGTCGTGGGGATGATCATCACCGAGAGGTTTTCAGACAATCCCACGATCAGCCCGCCCAGGACGGCACCGTAAAGGCTGCCCGTGCCACCAAGGATCGCGGCGGCGAAGAGCGGCAGTATCAGGCTGAATCCAAGCTCAGGCCTCAGCTGTACGGTCATGCCGTAGAGCACTCCACCGATCGCCGCGCCGGAGGCGCCGATCACCCAAACCCACGTGATGATCCGGTCGACATTGACGCCGCTTGCCCGGGCGAGGTCGGGGTTTTCCGCGACGCCGCGCATGGCGATGCCTGTCCGCGAGCGGGACATGAAGAGATGCAGTGCGATGACCACGACCACGGTCAGGCCCAGAAGAAATGCCTGGTCGGGCATCACGCGGACGTTGCCGGGCAGGAGAATGGCGAACTGCAGCTCGCTTGAGTAGTAGATCGGATCGGAACCCCAGATCAGCACCACCAGGTGCCGCAGGGTCAGGGCCACGCCGAAGCTGGCAAAAACCATGGTCATGTGCCCCGCCATCCGGCTGAGCCGTTCGAAAACGAAACGATGCAGCAGGAGCGCGACGATCGAGGTGGTGATACAGGCGCATAGCATTGCGAGCATAAGGTTGGCCCCGAAGGAGAAGGGACCGATGGTCCGGTCGAGGAATCCGCCGAAGCTGGAAAAGAACGCCACGAAGACAAGTGCGCTGTAAGCGCCCCAAGTGAGCAGTTCAGAATGCGAGAAATTGGCGAAGCGCAGCATCTTCATGGTGAAGCTAAGGCCGATTGCGCCCAGCGCGACGATGGCACCGCTCAGAATGCCGTCCGCTACATGCTGCAGGATCATCCCGCGCCCTCCGTCCTTACCAAGTTGCGCCTGAAGCCGAGAAAGATCTCGCCGATCACTTCGTCCGACAGCAGGTCGGCGGCAGGCCCCTCGATCCTGTTTCGCCCCTCCGCCAGAACAAGGCCCCGGTCCGAGACGCGCAGTGCCGCTTTCGCATTCTGCTCGATCATCAACACTGCGGCTCCGTCCCGGGCAAGGCCACGCACCGCGTCGAAAAGCTCGCCTGCCGCCTTCGGCGAAAGGCTCGCGGTTGGCTCGTCGAGGAGCATCAGTCTCGGTCTGGTCAGAAGCGCGCGGGCGACGGCGAGGATCTGCCGCTGGCCTCCCGAAAGCGAGCCTGCCCTGTCATGCATCCGCTCCTTAAGGATCGGGTAGGTGTCACAGATTTCCTCGATCCGCTCCAGAGCGGCGGCCCTGGCCAGCGGCGCACCGCCGATCATGAGATTCTCGCGGACGGTCAACGTCGCGAAGACATTTCCAGCCTGGGGTACGTAGCCCACGCCCTCAGCAGCCAACCTGTGCGCTGCAACGCCGGTGATGTCGCGCCCGTCAAGCCTAACGCTACCGGCTGATACCCGCACCAGTCCCGCGATCGCCTTGACCAAGGTCGATTTCCCTGAACCGTTCGGGCCGATGATCGACACCACTTCGCCCGCATCCACATGGATCGAAACCCCTTGCAGAATAGGCAGGTCAAATGCATACCCGGCGATCACGTTCTGGGCCTGCAGCACATGTGGCGCGGTCATGGCAAGTCGCCCAGATAGGCGTCCAGAACGGCGGTGTCGCGCCGAGCTCCTGCGGCATCTCCTCCGTAGAGCAGGCGACCCTGCGCCATGACGAAGATCGGATCGCAGATCGACATGACAACGTCCATGTTGTGCTCGATTATCAGAAAGGTGTGGCCGCGGCGGTTCAGCGCCTTGATCTGGTCGACCAGAGTCAACATCAACGACGGATTTACTCCCGCCGCGGGTTCGTCAAGAAGAATGATCTTCGGGTCGGCCATGAGAACGCGCGCAAGCTCGAGCAGTTTCAACTGTCCACCGGACAAATTGCCTGCCTGATCGTTGCGCACGCTGGTCAATCGGCAGAAATCGATGATCTCGTCCGCCCGGGTGCGGGCCGCGCGCTCTTCCCGCGCCACCGTTCCGGACCGGAGCCAGTTGTTCCAGAACCGCTCGCCCGATTGCCCGGGAGGAACCAGCATGACGTTCTCGAGAACCGACATTTCCGGGAACGGACGCGGGATCTGGAACGTTCGGGACAGGCCCTCGGCGAAAATCCGGTGCGGGGCGCGGTTCTGGATCGGCATGCCATCCAGAAACACCTCGCCTTCATCCAGCTTCGTCAGGCCGGCAATGGTGTTGAAAAGCGTCGTCTTGCCGGCGCCGTTCGGCCCGATCAGCCCACCGATCGCGCCGCGTGGCAGTTCGAAGGAGATCGCGTCCACTGCCGTGAAGCCCCCGAATCTCTTGGTGACGCCACGAAGCCGCAAGAGTGCGTCTGCGGCCACGATCAGGAGGCCCCGCCCTGATGTGTGACGCTGGCCAGCCGGTGGTCACCCTTGTTGAGATTGTATTTCATGATCCGCCCGTGTCGCCCGGCAACGTCACGCTCGAGCCCGTATACCGGACCCTGCGGGCCGGTCGAACGGCTGCGGACCGCCTCGATCTCTTGGCGATCCCGGCTCCTCAATTCGATTTCGAAGGCCTGGAGAATCCGTTTCAGCCGGTTGGCGTAACGCGTACCGACGATTATCGCAGCGACACCAGGGCTGTCCAAGGTGACGCGGAGTGCGATGGTTGAGACGTCGGATCCATGTCGGCGGGCCACGGCGTGCAGTGTCGCCAGAAGGTCTTGAAACAACGCCCAGCCGCCGAACTCCTCGATGATCAGGCGGTACTTGACCAAGCTGCGGTTCTCGAAGTCGAATCCGGGAT
This sequence comes from Paracoccaceae bacterium, assembly GCA_965221405.1. Taxonomy (GTDB): domain Bacteria; phylum Pseudomonadota; class Alphaproteobacteria; order Rhodobacterales; family Rhodobacteraceae; genus JAPOUP01. The sequence continues at coordinate 2,012,190 of CBDCSE010000002.1, forward strand.
CAGGTCTGCCGAGCCAGGCATCTGTCAGAAACCCTCCAGCCAGGACGCCGTACGCGAAGAGGCTGACCTCTTCGCCTTCTGCGAGAGCGGCAAAGTCTTCTGAGGCGCGGCGGTCAAGCAGGGAATACTGCACCTGGGCCGTCGCGATATCGGTCGTGCCGCACAATTCTGCCAGATGTTCGGCGTCGAAATTGGTCACTCCGATCAGGTCGATCTTGCCCTTGTCGCGCAGGGTTCCAAGGTGCGCCGCCGCATCGATATATGCGGGCACGGCATAATCCCACCAATGAAACTGCACCAGATCCAGCCTATCCTGCCCCAAGCGCATCAGCGAGCGGTCAATCGACGCCTCGACATTACGGAGTGCAAGCCTCGCCAGACTGTCCCGATCAGGCACGTACTTGGTGTGGACCTTGATGCGGTCCAGCGCGTCCTGTCCGCGGGTTCGGACGAGAACGGCCCGGAACCGGCCGATCATTTCCTCTACGCCAGAATAGATGTCAGCGCAATCGAAGGCGATTACGCTGGCATCCACGAAGCGAACCATGTCGAAAATCGCTCGATCAGCATCCACCACGCCATGGTCGCCGCAAAGCTGCCAGCCACCCTTTATGATCCTCGAAACGAAATAGCCGGGCCGGACAGCGACTCTAGGGACTTCCGTCGCGTGGCCCGGCATTCCGTCGTCCTCCAGATCGCTTCCCATATTTCTGTCCCGCTGCTCTGCTTCAGGAAACCTATCCCGCATATCTCACCATATTTGGTTGCATGGTGTCGTTATCCATGATATATGTATGATTTCCAGATACTTATCTGCGGAAGGAGGTCAAACCCCATGAAGACGTAGTTTAGCAGCGCCCCTATCGGTTTCAAGCGCCACTCCACCACCCGCAGGGCATGGGATCGTGAGACCCCCGGCTCCATAGGGTCCGCGCATGATTCCCGGCGCGTCCGGGACACCTGTTCCCGCGAGCTTCGTGCACAGCCTATCGCACGGCGCGTCCGTCACGCCCCCGGAGATGCCGTCGTCGCGCCGGGGGTGGAAATGGTTCCGAACCGCCGTGAACGACGGGAACCGCCCGTCACCGGCCTCCCGTCGCCAGCATGCACCAGGCCGCACCGGGGGCCTCGTGGAGACCGGTGGCGGGATGGGCGGCTCGACAACCGACCGTTCACCGTCGGTAAGGCCGCTTCCGGGGGTAGTGTCTCAGTTTGAAATCGTCGCAATGACGAAACGGGGCGACCCGCAGGCCGCCCCGTGTGGATGGTGTCTGATGCCGGCCTGCCCGTCGCGCCGCCCCGCGGCGGGTTCTCCGTCGCGAGCGGCGGGCGGCACCGTCTCTAGCGGCTGACGCAAAAGGCCCGTCTAGTGCCCGATTGTGTTGGGGGTGCAGAGGATACGAGACGCCCCCGAACCGGCCGCTCTACGGGCCTTGTCTCGCGCGATAGACCGTGCGGCCCGGCCGCGTCACTGGTTGCCGCCGAGGAGTTCACCCCCAGGACCGACCCGCGCGCAGCCCTTGCCGCCCATGAACAGGAAGTAGGCGCTGCCTGCCGTCGCATACCCACGTCCGGGGCCAGGCGTGATGACCTGCACCACCAGTTCGCCGGGCCCCTGGATGGGGTTGTTGGCATTGCGGTTGCTCCAGATGTGGGCACCGGCCTTGGGACGGACCTCGACGATGTTCTCGCCCAGGCTGCCGCCGGCGAAGGTGAGGGAATCTCTCCCGCCAAGCACATTCTGCCAGGCATTGGAGTTCACTTCCGGCGTGCGCCACTCCCAGTCGGTGAACTCGGCACCGACGCGGTTTGTATTACGTGTGCTCAGAAATTTGACGGTCGTGAAACTTTGCGGCGTCACGTTGGGGTTGCTGGAAGACAGAATGGCCTTGAAGCGGCCCAGCGTGGCGTGGTCACCGCAGCCGTCCACGACGGTGTTACCGGAAACCGGCGCAAGTCGGAGGGTGCAGGTGCTGGTGGTGCATTGCGGCGGCGGTGGCGGCAACTGCGCCTGCGCACTCGTGGCCAGAACCAGGGCGACCAGTGCGGCCGCCAGCAGGGCAGCGAGACAGGCGGGGAGCGCCGCCGTGAGCCGTGTCAGGGGGGGGGGGGGGGGGGGGGGTAACGTAGCATGGGGAATTCCTCCAGTTGGGAGATGGCTCCCTCTATCACCTTTGCCTCGGTATAGGCAAGAGAAAATTTCAAAGTGAGACACTACCCCGCTTCCATATCGCCCCGTATCCCGCCCATACCTCTCCCGGGGGATCCCGTCCCGGGCCATGTGACCCTCCCTGTCCGGCTGATCCCTGACACGGAGATGCCACATGTGGGGGGCCTTCCATATTCCGGGTCAAACTCTGAGGTGCCGGCTGTCGCTGGACGGACAGCTCCTTCACCATCCAGACGGTGATCTGTGCCGATGATGTCCTGGTGCCGCACCTTGCACCACATACCATGACATTGACGCTGCCCGGGGGTGAGCGCGTGAACGTTCTCGTCCGCCATTCCTGCCACTTCTGGACCGGCTTCGGGCCCGGTTCGAGAGGTTGCCGGCAGGACTTTCCAACGCTACGGTGAACGTATCGTTTGGTGATCGGATCGGGCATCAAGGTGTCTGGTTTTAGCTGTATTTCCAGTCCCTAGATTGCGCAAACGGGATCTCCGGGGCTGTGTGTTGGGGGAGCAAGTGTTAGGACGGTGAGGCATTGGACTATGAGAAATTATACGCCCCGAAGAAAAAAGGGAAAGGCATGGAAAAAGACGCCGAAACCGTCAACTACGAAGAACCGGAAGGTGTGGACGACGCTTCCGGAGCGGGCTGGGGTGACTATCCGCTCGATGCGGTATTCGTACGTACCGAGCCCAGAACGGTAGGTGATGTCGTCGACCGGATAGGACGTAAACGGTACATACTTGATCCAGATTTTCAGCGTGACTTCGTTTGGCCAGCCGCCAAGCAGTCGAAGCTCATAGAGAGCTGCATCATGCGGATTCCGCTGCCGGTTTTCTATGTTGCGGAAGCGCCGGACGGGCGGGTCATAGTTGTGGACGGTTTGCAGCGGCTCACGACATTCTCTCGCTTCAGGCACGATAAACTCCGGCTTACGGGACTTGGCGCAAGCGAATCAGATGCGGAGCACCCGCTTGAGGGCAAATGCTTCGGTGAACTCTCGGTAAGCCGTCAGGAGCGCGTCCAAGACACACCACTCACGATGTACATCCTTGACAGCAAGGCCCCGGAACGGGCCCGCCTGGATATTTTCGAGCGGGTGAACAGTGGCGAGCCGCTCACGCGCCAGCAGATGCGAAACGCGCTTTACAGTGGTCCCGCCACAATCTGGCTCAGGGAAGCCGCAGGGAGCGACGCGTTCCGCAGCGCAACCGGAGGCTCCCTAAACGCACGGACAATGCGTGATCGTGAAGCGATAAATCGCTTCTGCGCGTTTAAGCTGCTGGGCGTGGACGCCTATCGTGGCGACATGGATACTTTCCTTGCGAAAGGCCTCTCGGAGCTTTCCAGTCGCGGGGAAGCTGAACGTACGCAATTACTTGACGAGTTTGACCAAGCGACTGGCCTCAACGCCGAACTTTTCGGCCAGCATGCCTTCCGGAAGTCACTTGCCGGTGGCCCGTCGGCGACTCGTACCGTCATCAACATCTCCCTTTACGAGGTCTGCATGGTGACGATGTCGGGGCTCGGTGCCCTCAGCGGAAGCCAGAAAGCCAGTCTACGCCAGTCGATCACTGAACTGCTCGGTGACGATCAGTTCATCAACGCGATCACGTATTCGACCAACAGTTCCTCCCAGGTGCGCTCACGGTTTGGGGCGATGGAAGCGGTCGTGAATTCGATACCGGGAGCCGACTTGTGACAGGCCGTTGCGTCGATGCCGTGATTATGGAGGGCTTTAAGTGCTTTGATGCGCTTCGTCTTGAACTTGGCCAGATGACAATGGTTACCGGTTTTAACGGAGGCGGTAAGTCCACGGCACTGCAGCCATTGCTGTTAATCGCACAAACGCTCCGTCTCGGAGACTCGACCACGTTACCGTTGAATGGCCCATTGGTGCGGCTTGGCACCGCTGGTGACATCGCGCTCAAGGCTTCCGAGAGGAGCACGCTTTTGCGCGCCGAGGGCGACCGATGCGATGTTGAGTTCCGCCCAAGACTACAGTCCGGCGACCGCAGTCCCTCTCTGATTAGCGGCGAAAAAAACCACGGGCATTGCGGTCTGGAAACATTGTCGTTCCTTGGCGCTGTCCGAACCGGAGTTCAGGATGCCTTCCCAATCCCGGAGTTTGCCAATGTGCCCGACGTGGGCAGTGACGGGCGCTTCGCGCCGTATTGGTACGACCGTCTGGTGGATGAGGATGTCGACGGGCCAAGGCGCATGCCTGGAATCGAGGCAATGACGTTTCGCAAACAGCTTGACGGATGGCTTGGCAGTTTGTTTCCCGGTGCCCAGGCAAATGTGCGGAACATCGCCGACGTTTCCCAGATGAGTTTGCGGTTCCGGCTGTCTGAAATCGGTGACTGGCAACGGCCCGCGAATATCGGTTACGGTCTCACGCGCGCGTTTCCGATATTGGTCTCCCTGCTCTCGGCCCACAAGGGGCAAGTCATCGTGATCGATAGCCCCGAGTCGCACCTCCATCCCTCGGCGCAATCCCAGATGGGGCGGATTCTCGCGCGGTTCGCCAAATCATAGTGGAGTCCCACAGCGACCATCTGCTGAACGGTGTACGGCTAGCCGTGCGGGATGGGATGCTGGCACCGGATGATCTGCGTCTCCATTTCTTCAGGGGCGCCGAAGGCCGCGAACACGGCGTAACCACCCCAACCGTCGGCAAGGGCGGCGAGACTTACGAATGGCCGGATGGTTTCTTCGACCAAAGCGAAAAGGATTTGTCACTACTTGCCGGCTGGGTCTAGTGTTATGTTTCATACAGAAGGTTCCATGCCCTGCAGCCGCCGGTGCCCGCGCTTCCATGACGCGACGGGGTCGTCCGGGTCCCGGCTCCAGCGGAAGGGCCGGGCATCGTTGGCGTTGTGATGCCCGATGTAGGCTTCCACCGCCGCGATGCACCCGTCAAGGGAATTGAAGATGGCGTTCTTCAGCCGCTGGCGCGCCAGTTTCGAGAAGAAGCCCTCGACGGCGTCCGTCCACGACGCCGAGGTCGGCGTGAAGTGGAATGTCCAGTTGGGATGGTCCGCGAGCCAGGCATGGACACGGGCCGACCTGTGGGCCGGGAGGTTGTCGAGAATGACATGGACCTCGGCGTCAGGATCGAGGCCCTCCGCGGCATGGTCGGGGAAGGCACAGAAGTCCTCGGACCGATGGCGGGCCGTCATCTGCCCCACCACCTTGCCGGTCGCGACGTCGAGGGCGGCCAGCAGGGTGGTGGTGCCGTTCCGCCTGCAGTCATGCGTCCGGGTGGTCGGGTGGCCCGGTGCCGGCGGCAGGGGCTTTTGTGTCCGCCCCAAGGCCTGGATCCGGGTCTTCCCGTCAACCGGGAGCACGACGGCATGATCCGGCGGGTTCGTGCAGGGTCCGACGACATCATGGGCCTTGACGCCGAAGCGGGGGTCGTTCGAGACCTTGAAGGTCCTGACCTGATGGGGCCGCAGGCCATGGCGCCTCAGGATCCGGCGCACGGTGGTGGCCGTCAGGCCCCCAGCCGCTGCGGCCAGGGCCTTGAGGGTCCAGTGGCTCCGGTTGGGAGGCGGCGGCGACATGGCAAGATCAATGACGGCCTGGACCGTGGCCGCGGGGACCGGCTTTCTGCCCGGCGGCCGGGTGGCGTCCCGCAGGAGACCGTCCACGCCCCCGGCAGGGCACCGGTCCCACCAGCGCCAGACGGTGGGTTCCGGCCGGCCTGTCCGGCGCATGGTCCCGGCGAGGCCGTAGCCGGCCCCGGGACACAGGATGATGCGGGCCCGCCAGACATGCTTCTGGAGGCTCCGGGGGTGGCTGGCGATGCGTCCGGGGCGTGTGCGGTCAGTGTCCGGCAGCCGGATCGCTGGCCGTGCCGGTTTCCTGCCCATGGGTCTGTCTCCTGCCGTGTCGTTGGCCGCGGGGACGCGGCGACAGGAGGATGCCACGATGCGCGCAGGAATGGAATCCTTTGCTTGTGGCTATACACTAGCAGGTTGCGCTTCTATCTCAACGAGACGTCTTTGCAGGGACAGTTCGCGAATGAATCAGGATTCCTCGCACTGCTTGAGGCGATCCTTGCCGTGCGTAGCCGGTCTCGGACTTTCAGGGCGATGAGGACTACGCCATGCCTTGGGGCGCGGGCGGTTTCTTACGGACTGAGCTTCCGCGAAGTTGTGCAGAGCCGGGGTGCACCCCATTTGAAAAAGGCAGTGCTTGCGTGGGTTGGGCGTAACGGACCTTTCATTCATGGCGACCGGTTATGCGAGGATGATGACCTGTTCCACTGTCTTGGTTTTGATGTGACCGATGGCAGGCTCGGCGAAGCGGGCCGACGTGTCAAGGCTGGCGAGACCGCCGCGGCGATGAGCTTTCAAGGCGGTCCGAAGAACTTTGCATTCTCGCCGCTTCGGGTGGTGCACGGCCTGAAGGAAGAGCCAATCGCAACCTATGAGGTCAAGAATTTTGGGAGGTCGAAAAGGCGCTCGATGCCGCGCTTGCGCTCGATGAGTCGGCGGATACCTGGCAGGCGACTATTGAGACCGCACGGGCTCGCTTCCCGAAGCTGTCGTTGCCGGACAGTATCTGGAAGAACAAACGACTCGCAAACCAACCTTTTGACGCAGTTATTCGAGACAGATCGCTCGCACTGCTCGGCTATCTGAACGAATATATGCTGGACCGCAAACGGGACGGCAGCGAGGGACCTCGGTCAAGGGAGATCCTGTCCACCTGTTTTGTGGGTGACGGAGCGCTGTTTTCGCCTGAATCAACGACTAACCAAAACGTTTTCCGCGACCAGATGACGTTCGAGGATCCTGATGGAGGGTCACCGGTTTTTGCCCATTGGCACGGGAAGATCCGCCATCGTCACTTTCGGATGCATTTCGAATGGCCCGTTCCGGGCGACGCGGAAAAGATCAAGGTTCTCTACATCGGACCAAAAATCACCAAGTCATGAGTCTGGATGTCAATAAACGTCCGCAACCGCCTTTGGGATAGATGGGGTCTATCCCAACAAAGGTCCCAGAAGTCCCGCAGGATCTGGCCGCGGATGAATGCCGTCGGCGCCTTCGTTCCCGGGCGGCCTGATGCAGGTTGGCGGGTGCGTGGACCGTCACTCGCGTCGGTACCACCACAGCCGCCAACACCGTCCGGAACCATTCAACAGATCTTCCCACGTCGCCCGTGCCTCAGGGATAGGCGGCCTCCGGGTCGGTGAAGGGGTGTACCGCCTGCCCGTGCCGGACCCTTCCCTGTCCCCGCTTGGCCGATAGAACGGTGACTTCCCGCCGGTACAAGCGGGTCAGATGAGCTGATTGTCTGAAATCTGGGCTACACCCATTCGCAACCGCGACAGTGGACCAGCGCCAGGCATTCGAATACCCTGACCCGCGACACACACACCCATGCGGATCAGCAACATGCTCACGAACACCAAGCACGCCGGGTACTTTCTTTACCATTCGATTGGCATGTATCCGGGCAAAGAGCGGGAACTCGCTGAGGCCACCGCTGAGTTCGCCGAGATCTGGGCCGCGCCGAACGACAGGCAATGGGGCTACGTTCTGTTGCGCCGTCAGGATTTCATCGACTACTGGCGCCGCATCATAAACGTGCCTAAGGGCTCAACGACAACCTGCGAAAGCGTAACCGATGGCATGCACAAGCTGGCCCGATCGCTCCCCGAGGGAATGCTGCGCGGCAAGCGCGTTCTGGTGACCGCCGATTGCTTTCCTTCAATCCATTTCCTGCTGGCGGGGCTGGCGCCGAAAATGGGTTTCACGCTTGACACGGTGCCGCTGAGCGAGGGCAGGGCCTGGGTCGAGGCGGAGGACTTCGCAGACCGCTGGGGCCATGATGTCGGACTGGCGCTCCTGACCTGGGTCACCTCGACCGCATCGGCACGGGTCGATCTGGCGCCGTTGGTTGCGCATGGCCGGGAGATGGGAAGCATGATCGGTGTCGACATCACCCAAGCGGCTGGGCTCATTCCCTTTGACGCGATGAACCCCAAGGTCGACTTCGTCGTTTCGACCAGTCTGAAATGGATGTGTGGCACCCCCGGCGCAGGCATCCTTTACGTCGACAAGTCTCTGGTACTGGAATTGAAGCCTGACGGCCGAGGTTGGTTTTCTCAGAACAACCCGTTTTCCTGGGATCTCGACAAGTTCGAGTACGCCCCCGACATCCGCCGCTTCGACAGTGGCACGCCAGGGTCGATGGCCGCGGTCGCCTCCCTGCCCGCCCTGAAGTGGCACGCAAGTCAGGATCACGCCGAAATGGCGGCGTGGAACCTTCGCCTGGTTGACAGGATCATCGCACGCGCGGACGATCTCGATCTTCCGCTGCATTCACCGCGCGAGGCCGACAGGCGCGGCGGCTCGGTCATGCTGCGCTTTCCAAGCAAGCCTGAAGCCGCCGCCGTGGTCGGCGCGCTGGGGGTCGAAGGCTATTCGGTGGATTTTCGCGGGTCGCTGGTGCGCCTTTCGCCCGGCAATATGACCGCAGCCGAGACCATTGATGCCGTTTTTGACATAACTGAAGCGGTGCTGACCCGCCGCAAGTCCCGCCTTGCCGCGACGGGACCGCAGACAGGAGCCGACATGAACCCCGCGGATCTTCTGGGCCAGCTCGGTGCAATGCTGATGTCCGGCCAGGTCAGAATCGTCGACTGCACAACCGTCCTCGGTCCCGATACGCCGATTCTTCGCCTGCCAAGTGATTTTGCCAGGAACACGCCTAAGGTCGAGATCCATAGGATCAGCGAATATGATGCCGACGGACCGTTCTTTGCGTGGAACTGGATGGTGCTGGGCGAGCACTCCGGTACCCATTTCGACGCGCCGCATCACTGGATTTCGGGCAAGGATTTCGAGGACGGCTACACCGACACCCTCGACGTACAGCGCCTTGTCGCACCGGTCAACGTGATCGATTGCTCTGCGGAGGCCGCGGAAGATCCCGACTTTCTGCTCACCGCCGAGCACGTCAAGGCCTGGGAAGCGGAACACGGGGAGATCAATCCGGGCGAATGGGTGGCGATGCGTACGGACTGGGACAAGCGGTCCCACGACGAGGATCTCTTCCTGAACGAGTCTCCCGATCCGCATGAGGATGGATCGCACAGCCCCGGCCCGACCACGGAATGCATCGACTACCTGCTTTCAAAGGGCATCGTCGGGTGGGGGGCGCAGTGCATCGGTACGGATGCTGGCATGGCGGGCAAGTTCTCGCCACCCTATCCGGCGCACAACTTCCTGCACCGCGACAATTGCTTCGGCCTCGCGTCGCTCGCCAATCTTGACCAGTTGCCGCCCAAGGGCGCGGTACTGGTGGCGGCGCCATTGAAGATCAAGCGCGGCACTGGATCGCCGATCCGCGCCCTAGCGCTCGTCCCGCGGGCCTGACGGCGCATGGCCGAGCGCTCGTTCAGGTCAGAAGTCCGGCACCTGCGCCTCGGTGCCGGCCAAACCTTCACGGGCGAAGGCATTCTGGCGATCACGAAGGCGTTGCTGGAATCCGGCGTTGGCTATGTCGGCGGCTACCAGGGTGCGCCGATCTCTCACCTGATGGACGTGCTGGCCGATGCGCAGGATCTCCTGACCGAGCTCGGCGTCCGGTTCGAAGCCAACGTGTCCGAGGCCGCGGCCACCGCGATGCTGGCGGCTTCGGTCCATTACCCGATTCGCGGCGCCGTGACGTACAAAGGTCCTGTCGGCGTCAACGTCGCGTCGGACGCTCTGGCGAACCTGTCGTCCTCGGGCGTGAACGGCGGCGCGCTGATCGTTGTGGGAGAGGACTACGGCGAAGGCTCCTCGATCATGCAGGAGCGCAGCCACGCCTTTGCGATGAAGTCACAGTTCTGGCTTCTGGACCCGCGCCCGAACCTGCCCTCGATCGTGCGGGCGGTAAAGCAGGGCTTCGAGCTCTCCGAGGAGTCTTGCACGCCAGTGATGCTGATGGTGCGGATCCGGTCCTGCCATGTCACGGGCCAGTTCGATGCTGCTGACAATATCCCGCCACCGCTGACCGTCGTTGAAGCGCTTGCGGAACCGAGAAAGGACTTCCGGCGCGTGGTGTTGCCGCCGATGTCCTACGCGCATGAGCGGGAAAAGATCGAAAGCCGCCGGCCCGCCGCCGAGGCCTTCATAACCGAACGGGCGCTGAACGAGCGCTTCGGCCCCAGGCGGGGCAAGGTCGGGATCGTTCTTCAGGGCGGCATGTACAACGGCGTGATACGGGCGCTGCAGCGGATGGGCCTTTCCGACCTCTACGGCAATACGGATATACCGCTCTACGTCCTGAATGTCACCTACCCGTTGGTGCGGGGGGAAGTGCTGGATTTCGCGCATGGCAAGGACGCGCTTCTGGTCGTCGAGGAGGGCCAGCCCGAATTCATCGAGCAATCCATTGGCTCCATGCTTTTCAGGGAAGGCGTCCAAATCCGCCTGATGGGCAAGGACGTTCTGCCGATGGCCGGTGAATACACCGGCGAGGTGCTGCGAGATGGAATAACAGCATTTCTTCGCGAAACCGTGCCCGACCTGCTGCCGGGGAAAATCCGCGCACCCAACCGGTATGCGTCCGAGATCCCGGACCTTTTGAATACGGTGCCGGATCGTCCGCCCGGTTTCTGCACAGGCTGCCCAGAACGCCCGATCTTCGCCGCGCTGAAGATCGTCCAGCAGGAACTTGGTGAACACCAAATCACCGGCGATATTGGTTGCCATCTCTTCGCGGCGCTCCCGCCCTTCGAGATCGGTGGCTCGACAATGGGCTACGGCCTCGGCCCCGCATCGAATTCCGCGTTCGATGGAGGAGGCAAGAAGCGGGCGATCTCCATTATCGGCGACGGGGGGTTCTGGCACAATGGTCTCGCCTCTTCGATCGGCAACATGGTGTTCAACCGCTCCGACAGCGTTGCGGTGATCGTGGACAACTTCTATTCGGCGGCCACGGGCGGGCAGGATCTGCCGTCCAGCCGCGCCAGCAACCCGGCTAGGGCCACGAACAACCCGATCGGCGCCGCCGTCCGGGGAGTTGGAGTCAAATGGGTCCGCGAGATCGACCGCACCTATGATGTGCCCCGGATGTGCGAGGTCTTTCGCGAAGCTTTGACGACGGATTTTGACGGCCCGAAGGTCATCGTCGCGTCCTCCGAATGCATGCTGAACCGCCAGCGCCGCGAGAAACCGCTCCGACAGGACGCCATTGACGCCGGAACGCGCGTCGAGGTGCCCCGTTTCGGCGTCGACGAGGACATCTGCACCGGCGATCATGCCTGCATCAGGCTCTCGGGCTGTCCGTCGCTGTCGCTCAGGAACCTTGACGACCCGCTCCGCGACGATCCAGTGGCGCACATTGACCGGACATGCGTAGGCTGCGGAAATTGCGGCGAGGTCGCTGAGGCCGCCGCGCTCTGTCCAAGCTTCTATCGCGCGGACATCGTGCACAACCCGACCGGGTTTGAACGTTGGTGCGCGGGCATCGTCTCGCGGCTCATTGGCCACCTCCAAGACCGTCGGGAGCGCAAGTCCCTTTCATTTGGAGGCGCGGAATGACGGTGCGCCAGCCATTTTTCGCAGAGGAGGCCGGACCGGGCCCCGGCGGTGTCATCAAGCTTGCGATCATGGCGGTGGGCGGCCAGGGCGGCGGGGTTCTGACCGGATGGATCGAAACCCTCGCCAGGTCGCAGGGCTATGCCTGCCAGGCAACCTCGGTTGCTGGAGTGGCGCAGCGGACCGGTGCGACGGTCTACTATGTCGAGATGGCCAGGACCGGGCCGGGGCAACCGGTGTTTGCGCTCGCGCCCGCCTCCGGCGATGTTGACATATTGATCGCCGCGGAACTGATGGAAGCCGGACGCGCCATAGCGCGCGGCTTCGTGACTCCGGACAGGACGACACTCATCTCATCGTCCCACCGGCAGCTTGCGGTCTCGGAAAAGGCGGTGCCTGGCGACGGGATCGCCGATGCGGCCGAGGTTCGCACTGCGGCCAAAATCGCCGCAGCCCGGTTCATTTGTTTCGATATGGAGAGACTGGCCGTCGATAACGGATCCGTCATCTCCGCCACGCTGTTCGGCACACTGGCGGCTTCCGGATGCCTTCCTTTTGAAAAAGGGGATTTCGAGGACGCCATCCGAACCGGCAAGGGGGAAGTCGAGGCAAGCCTGTGCGCCTTCAGCGCCAGTTTCCGCGCCTGCCTTCAGGGCGTGCCCGCAGGAGACGCAACGGCGCGGTTACCTCCCGCTCCACATGCCATGGGTCCTGCGCATCTGCTCGACAGGTGGAGGAGCCTGGCCACACGCGTTTCCGTTCTGCCAGTGCCCGCCCGGCCGGTTGCCATGGCCGGGCTGCGCAAGGTCGTTGACTTCATGGATGCGGACTACGGGCAGGAATACCTCAATCGCGTGGTGCCTTTCGTCGGTGCCGACGGCGTCGACGACGGTCACGCGCTGATCAAGGCCGCGGCCAAATACATTGCTAACGCCATGGCCTATGACGATGTGATCCGTGTGGCGGATCTCAAGACCCGCGCCGCCCGCAATGACCGGATCGTTGCCGAAATGGGAACTGAACCGCGACAGTTGCTGCATTTGACCGAATATATGCATCCCAGGGCCGAGGAGGTCGTCGGACTGCTGCCCGCGGGGCTAGGTGCCCGAATCGCGGCAAGTCCTCACGCAATGGCCCGCATTGACGGCTGGTTCGCGAAGGGCAGGCGACTGAGGTCAGACCGTCTGGGGCCTTTCCTTCTTCTTTACGCGCTTGGTGGCCTGAAACGGTATCGTCGTCGGACGCTGCGCTACGCGGTCGAACAGGCGCATATCGACAATTGGCTGTCGCGTGCGGCCCGGGTCGCCACTGCTGACCCCGCGCTGGCCACCGAAGTTCTTTGCTGCGGTCGACTTATTAAGGGCTATTCTGACACTCACATGCGCGGCCTGTCGAAATTCGACAAGGTTCTTGGGATGGTTGACCAGGTCGCAGGTCGTCCAGATGCAGCCAGTTGCGTAAGGCGCCTTCGAGAAGCTGCGCTCCTGGACGAGGAAGGCGAGGCGCTCAGCGAGGCCATCAGAGCCATCGAAAGGTTGTAGCGCACGACTCGATTCCATCGCTTCATTGTTCGGCGCTTAATTCATACCTCAAGGATTGGGGGTGGTCGCCGGTCAAGCTCTCCCCTTATACTTTCACCGCTGACGCAAGCCGCAATTAAGTCCTTGTCATGTCCTGGCGCGGGAAATGCCGCTGCGTCGATCACCCGCAGATGCCCGGAAGACGCGATCCCTCGGGGTTGGCCTGCAGGACAGGTCTTTCGGCTTCAGCCGAACTGCTTCTTGAAAAAGTCGACACTGAGCCGGAATCCGTCTTCGAAGTTCCCATTGCCGGGATGGTAGACGGATTCGAGGCTGATCACGCCGTCGTAACAATCATGTCTCATCGCGTCGGCGATCGGGAGGAACTGATCGGCGAGTTGCCCGTGGCCCATTGGCATGGCTGTCAGTCTCGCACGTGGCGTATCCGTTCTGACATCCTTGATATGAACATGGCCGAGGTAACCGTCCCTGAGTGTTTCATAGCCGTCTGGCCATGCGTTTTCATGACACCAGCAGTTGTTTCCCGGATCCCAGAGCACCTTCAGGACGTCCTTGGCATCAAGATCGTCGATAAGCTTGCGGGCCGTATAGCTTGAATTCACCATCGTGCCGTTACCCGTTTCAACCACGAGCGTGACTTTCTCGGATCGGGCCAGTTCAACTGCAGGGGCGATGAGTGGCAAGGTCCTGTCCCAGGCACCGTGGGTGACGTTCCACCTTTCGGCGCCGTTTTCGCCCCAGAGTATCTGCTCCTTCTTGTTCGTCATGATGCGGACAAGAGGTGAGCCGACGGTGCGTGCCATATCTATGACACGTTTCAGAGCGTCCATGTGCTTCTGGTGGGCCTCATCGCCCGGCGCGTTCGCGATGGTCAGGCCCGCGAAGACATGGCGGCTGAGACAGCAGACGCGTTTTCCGCGATCCCGGAGAAGGGCATCGATCAATGCGACTTCCTCCGGCGAGTGATCACCCACCTCCTTGTCGTCGACGAACTGCAGTTCCGCGAATTCGATCCCAAACTCGTCCATAACGTTGATGGCGTGTACCAGATCACGGCTGATACCGTCGCAGATGACACCCAGTTTCATTGTTCCGTTATCCCGAGAGCCCGCCAAGTCCTGACGGCCGTCGCCTTCCGTAGGCGGTCAGGTGCGGTGACGGGAGGGCAGCAGAGATATGTCACTTTCGAGTTTTCGTCCCGTGCCTGTGCAGTTCCGCGCCTACGATATCCTCGATAACTCGTGCGCAAGCCCAATTATCGCCATCCGGGTACTTGCTCCGGCCGGCCCGGAAAATCTGCAGCGCCGCCGCCGCCGTATGCATCGGGACTCCGATTTCGTCCGCGAGGCCCATCGAGATCGCGAGATCCTTGTGCATGGTGTTGATGTGGCTGCCGGTCCTCTCAAATTGCCGGTCGATGATCTTTTCGAGCGCGTTGTTGACGATGCCGCAGCCCGCAGAGGAGGTTGAGAACACGTCCAGTATGACCTGACCGGGAACGCCCGCTTTTGCGGCAAGGACCGCCGCCTCGAATGTCGCGGAGAACTGCGCTCCGATCAGCGACTGCAGGCAGGCTTTGACGATCTGGCCGTCTCCCGGCCTTCTGCCGACCCGGTGTATGTTCGCAGATACCGCCTCCATGACGGGAGCGAAGCGGTCGAGGATTCCTTCAGGCGCCGCCGCCATCATTGTCAGCGTGCCGTCTCGGGCACCGGGGAACCCACCCGAGACAGGCGTGTCGATCAAGTGGAGCCCGACACCCGCCAACGCCTGGCCGATCTCACGCGCTTCTCCCGGTCTGACGGTTGCCGATAGGATCACCGCACTTCCCGGGGTCATGGACGATGCAAGGCCGTTTCCCAGTATGACGGACTTTGCCTGGTCTCCGTTCATCACCATCACGAATACGGCTTCCGCGCCGACGCCGACCGCGGCCGCGTTGGCTGCGGGTCTGCCGCCCATCTCCGTGAAGGCCGTCATGCGATCCGTATCGAGGTCAAAGCCGGCGACCTCGAACCCTTTGCTGATCAGGTTGCGGGCCATCCCGGAGCCCATATCTCCAAGACCGATGACTCCAGCGTTCATATGTCTCTCTCCTCGGTTCCGGGAATGACCGGACTCCGCCGTGATTGAGGGATCTCGCCTACCGTTTCCCCCGTTGGGTGGATCCAGAAGATATCTTCTACCCAAATCCTGTATGGTAGGCTATGATTGACATCCCCGGCACCTGCAAGAACCGTCAACGTGGCCGATCCCGAGGCGGTGCCGCGGGACAATGGGAATCACGGGCATCAGCATCCGGACGCGGCCGCGCAGAAATAGCAATCGCAGCCATCAACCAAATCGGGCTACACTCGATTAAGTTGCACGCCGCTTGGGGAGGTCCATGTCCATTATCTCGGAGATATCCGTTCGGCGATTTGCCATCCCCCTTGCCGAAGCGCTGGCGGATGCAAAGCATGGCACACACACCGAGTTCGAGCTGGTTACGGCCACTGTCCGCACCGAAGACGGACAGGAAGGGACAGGATACACCTACACGGGCGGTCGGGGCGGGGTCGCCATAGCGGCGATGATCGAGCACGACCTGACACCCTTTCTGATCGGCAGGGAGGCCGACGAAGTCGAGATGCTCCATGACGCCATGCAATGGCATGTTCATTACGTGGCCCGGGGAGGCATCGCGTCGTTCGCCATTTCCGCAGTTGACATCGCGCTTTGGGACATTCGTTGCAGGGTGGCCGGAATGTCACTCTGGCGGTTTGCTGGGGGAGCAAGAGACCGCTGCAGGGCCTATCGCGGAGGTATCGACCTGAATTTCCCGCTCGACAGGCTCGTCCGACAGACCGAGGGTTTCATAGACGCGGGATTCAATGCCGTGAAGATCAAGGTGGGCCGACCCGAACTGTCGACTGATCTCGATCGTGTCCGCGCCGTTCGGGATGTGCTCGGACCGGACCGGGCCTTGATGGTGGACGCCAATTTCGCTCTTTCCGTTCCTGAGGCGATCGTGGCCGCGCGTTCGTTCGCAGAGCATGACATCCTTTGGTTCGAGGAGCCAACCATTCCCGACGACTATGCTGGATATGCCCGGATCGCGGAGGAAACGGGCGTACCGTTGGCGATGGGCGAAAACCTTCACACGGTTCACGAGTTCGAGCGCGCTTTCGACGATGCCGCCTTGAGCTACATTCAGCCGGACGCGTCCAATTGCGGGGGGATTACCGGCTGGCTCCGGGTCGCCGAGATGAGCGAGCGGCATGGCATCCCGATCTGCAGCCATGGAATGCAGGAACTTCACGTCAGTCTTATGTCGGCCTGTCAACACGCGGGCTGGCTGGAAGTGCACAGTTTTCCGATAGATGAATACACGCATCGCCGGCTTGTCGTGGAAGATTGCCACGCTGTCGCTCCGAACGAACCGGGCATCGGCGTTTCCTTCGACTGGGCCAGGCTTGAGGCCGCGCATGGCGCCGCGGGCCGGATCCCGGGGACGGACAGGGCGATATGAAGAACACGGTCACCGCAGCATTTTGCCGGGGGAATTGAGCCTTCGTCGCCTGAAAGAAGAGCGTCGGCGATCCGGTGCCAGACGAGGTCGCGGTTCGCCTTGTCTGGACGGTGCGCTTCGGATGTTCCCGTCTGCGCGAATCTGGCCTCGGCAGGCCCTGGGTCCGACATAACGGTCAACCGCGCCGGAGGCATTCAGGCGCTGGCCGATGCCGGTACATTCCGACGAATGGCCTGGAGGGGTTATAGAGGTAAATACACTCGCCCGATCGATCCTGACCAGGGAAGTCGGCCGCGGCGCCGACGCCTTTTCAGGCCGGAATCACAGTGCCGGGATATTCTGCTGTCGACGGCCGGGTCAATCAGCCCAGCGAGACGTTAGCGAGCAAGTGGTTGTGCAGGAGCGCAAACGCGACGGCCAAAATCCCGGGCGTGGTACCCCGGCGACGTCGGGGAAAACGGTAGGAATTTTCGGAACCGGTAGCCTTCCTCTCGTCCTTGGCTTTCGACTGCGTCGAAGGGAAATTCTTGTTATGGACGGCGGCAGGATGGGACGATAGGTTACGGACTCGTGTGTTTTTACGAGTATCCTGCCGTTATGGGCATCACACTCCATTCGGGCGTTTCACCAGCGAGACAGGGCTGGCGAATGTCCGGGTGAAAAACTCAAGGGAGGAATCCTGAAAATGAATCTTACCAAGGCCAAGATCCTTTCCGCGTCGGTTTTCGCGCTCGCGATCGGTGCCGTCGCGGCGCCGGCCCAGACCAAGCTTAGGATCCAGACGCACTTCAGCCAGGAGACCCTTTCGGGTCAGATGGCCGAAAAGTACATCGATGACATCACCACCATGTCAAACGGTGAGATAGAGGTCGAGATGTTCTACGCCTCGTCCGTCGTGAAATCTGCCGAAACCTTCGACGCTGCCGCGACCGGGATTCTCGATTGCGATATGACTGGCGGTGCGTACCAAACCGGCAAGAATCCCGCGTTCCAGTTCACCGGCGATCTCATGGGCGGTTACACAAATCCCTATCAGCAGATGGCCTGGCTTCTACATGCGGGCGGACGGGAGGCCGTTAACGAACTGTACAACGAGCATAACATGGAGTTCGTTGGATGGTGGATTCCGGGGCCCGAGTCGCTGTCATCAACCCGCCCGATCCGTGGCGTCGATGACTTCAAGGACTGGAAGTTCCGTTCGCCTCCCGGCCTCGCGACCAAGGTTTTCTCCAATCTCGGCGCCTCGCCGATCGTGATGGATTTCAACGAGATCTTCACGGCTCTCGAGACGGGCATCATCGACGGCGCGGACGCGGCGAACCTGACCAATAACATCGGTCTGGGTCTCTACGACATCGCGAAGCACACCAATTTTCCCGGCTTCCACTCCATGCCGGCCGACCATCTGGCCTGCCGCAAGGATGTCTGGGACGCGATGCCTGAGCATCACAAGCGCATCATGATCGTCGGTATGGATGCGCTGGCGATGCACAACGCGTCGATCAACGAGGTCAAGAACGCGCAGAACGCGGTCTTGCTGCGCGATCAAGGCGTAAACCTCTACGAGTGGTCGCCGGAGGAGCTCGCGAAGTTCCGCGTCGCCGTAAAGGCAGGCTGGGAGGAGTTCGCAACGACTCCCGAGGCCAAGGCGCTCCTGCAAAGCCATATCGACTTTCTGGTCGGCATCGGCGCAATGCAGTAAAGGGCTGGCGCCTCGGCGATGACTGGGGCAGGGCCTTTCGTAGGCCCTGCCGCGTCGCTTTCGGGATCCAATGAAAATCACCCGCATCGCAAGCCATGTGCTGTCCTGCGGCATGCCTGAGATGCTCGGTTACTCGCAACAGTATTATTGTCGGCGCACGGCGCATCTCGTCGAAGTTGAGACTGACGAAGGTGTCACCGGCTGGGGCGAGTGTTTCGGGCCTGGCGCGGTGGCGGTGGCGAACAAGGGTATCGTCGAAGGTGTTATCCAGCCGATGGTACTGGGTGCCGATCCGCTTGACCGCGACGTGATCTGGCACAGGGTCTACAACCTCCTCCGCGATCACGGGCGTAAAGGAATGCCGCTCCAGGCTATCTCGGGAGTGGACATCGCTCTATGGGACATCTCCGGTAAGGTGGCGGGACTGCCGCTTCACAAGCTTATCGGTGGCACCCACAGAAATGACGTCCCCGTCTACGGCTACGGTATGATGCTGCGACCTGAAGGGGTCTCCGAAATGGCAGCGCGATTCCGGGACGAGGCCGCCGCGATCAGGGAAGCGGGATTCGTCGCGGCCAAGATGAAGTTAGGTCTTGGACCTGAGGATGACGTCCGCCTCGCGGAAGCCGTGCGAAGGGGAGTTGGCGCCGATTTCCGCTTCATGGCGGACGCAAACCATTGCTACACGACCGGCGATGCCTTCTACGTGGGCCGTGCACTGGAGGAACTGGGCGCATATTGGTTCGAGGAGCCCGTGGCACCGGAGGATCTCGATGGCTATCGCGAGCTACGCAGGGGTCTCAAGATCAACATCGCCGGTGGGGAGACCGAGTTCAATCGTTGGGGCTGGCGCACGATCCTCGAGAACAGGGGCCTCGACATTGCCCAGCCCGAGGTCTGTGCGCTCGGCGGTATCAGCGAGTACCTTCGGGTATTGGCGCTGTGCCACGCGCATCACACGCCGGTCGTCAATCACGTCTGGGGGTCGGCTGTCGCCGTCGCCACAAACCTGCATCTTCTGGCCGCGATGCCGACGCTGCCAGGAGGCCTGAACCCATGGGAACCGATGCTGGAGTTTGACACCACCGAAAACGTCTTCCGTGACGACTTGCTGGTTGATCCGCTCGACATACAGGGCCAGGTCAAGAGGAACGGTGGGAGGGTTGCAATCCCGACCGCACCGGGTTTGGGTGTCCTGCCCGATCGCGGTTTTGTCCGCCGATACGAGATGGCTTGACGGGAGGGTGCCGTGAAAGACGAGACAGGAAGCCTGATCGAGTGGGTGATACCGTTCTGCTTTGTCGTCTGCGCGAGCTGGGCCATCTGGCACATTCCGGCGTATATACTCACGCTGGCACCGCACGCGAACCCCTCAACGCTTGCGCAGGTCACGGCGATTCACGAATCGAAGGACGTCACGCCGGGTCTCCCGGGCCTGTTCGGCGGCGTCGCCGACGTCGTCGATTGGCTGGCGCTTGCCCTGATCCCCGTCTTCCTGGTCATCGGCATGTCCAGCGTACGGGTTGCACAAATGGAATTCCAGAACTGGAGGTCCGTTGATCGGGTCGCGCTTTTCATCGGGCGCGTGACCATGATGCTGATAATCTCGATGACGTGCGTTATGCTGTACGAGGTGTTTCTTCGCTACGCGCTCGAGGCGCCGACCCTTTGGGCCAATGAGCTGACGCTATGGATCGGGGGGTTTGTGTTCCTGTGCTCGGGCTTTTACGGCATGCAGCAGCGCAGCCATATCCGCATTTTCCTGCTCTATGACGCCGTGTCCAGACCGCTGCAGCGCACGTTCGACGTACTGTGGACGACGCTCTTCGTGCTGTTCGCATTCTTACTGGTTTTTGGCAGCTACAGGCAGGTCTTCGTCATCAAGTTCTACAATTGGGAAATGTTCGGCACGGCGTTCGATCCGCCGATTCCGGCGACGATCCAGCCTGCGGTTCTGATCATCATCGTGCTGGTCGCCATCCAGGCCGTGCTGAACGTGATATCGGACTGGAATCTCGAACCCGAGATCCACACGGTGGCGGATGACATCGACGGCGATGAAATAGAGGCGATCAAGCGCACTGTGGGAGACGGCTGATGGACGTCGGAACGATTTCGCTGGTCCTGGTCCTGGGCCTCATCATTCTGCTCGCCATCGGGATGCCGCTCGGCCTCGCGTCGGGTTGTCTCGCGGCGCTGGTCCTGGTCATGAGGTTCGAGCCGACGCTGCTGACGAATCCGCTGAGCTTCGGCGAGGGGATTCTGACAAAGAATCCGGGGACCGGGCCACTATATATCCTGACCCAGAAAATCTTCGACCTGATGACGGAATACGTCCTGTTATCGGTGCCGTTGTTCATATTCATGGCGGCTCTTCTGGAGCGTTCAGGCATCGCCAAGGCGATGTACGAATCCCTTGATTACTGGCTTTCGAATGTGCGTGGAGGCGTCGCGGTCGTGACTTCGCTCATGGCGGTGATCATGGCGGCCATGTCGGGAATCATTGGCGGTGAAGTCGTGCTTCTCGGCCTTATCGCACTCCCGCAAATGCTACGGCTGGGATACGACCAGAACCTGGCGATCGGGACAATCTGTGCCAGTGGCAGTCTCGGTACGATGATTCCGCCGTCGATCGTGCTGATCATCTACGGCCTGATCACCGAGACCTCTATCAAATCCCTGTTTTCCGGGGCTTTTATTCCCGGTTTGATGTTGGCGAGTTTCATCATCATCTACATCCTTGCACGCGTGAACCTCAAGCCGTCCCTCGCGCCGCTGCCGGAGCGGCGCGAGGATGACGTTCCGGGTTTCGAAAAGCTCGCCATGTTCGGTGCTTTCCTATCAATCCTGCTGGCTGGTTTCGCGTCACTCCTGCTTGTGCGGGTGCTTTACTTCACGGTCACGGGCCAGAACACCCTGGAGGCGGGCGAGGATCCGATCGTCTGGGGCATGCCACACCACATCCCATATGTCGTGGCCGCTGTCGCGATCGGCAGCCTTCTGGCGCTGCTCGTGTTCGGGCGCACGCGGAGCGCCAGGGGTTGGGAGCACGGCAAGGGCCTCGTGCCGCCCTTCACGGTCATCGGGGTTGTTCTGGGCTCGATCTATGGCGGGGTGACCGGAATCACCGAGGCGGCGGGGATGGGCGCTCTTGCGGTTTTCGTCATTGCGTTGCTGCGGGGCGAGGCGTCGGTTGGATTGGTCTGGGACAGTCTGATGCGGACATTGCGATCCACCGGGACGATCATCTGGGTCACTATCGGGGCGGCGGCGCTTGCCGGCGCATACACCTTGGCGGGTGGTCCAAGCTACATCGCGAACATCATCGTCGGAAGCGAGATGCCGACGATGCTCGTATTGCTCAGCATGATGGTGATCCTGCTATTCATGGGGGCCTTCATGGACTGGGTCGGCATCGTCCTGCTGATCATCCCGGTGTTCCTGCCAATCGTGAGGAAGCTGCCGATCGAGGAGATCGGTTTCATCGGGCAGCTCGATCCGCAATATGTGTCCATCTGGTTCGGCGTGCTGTTTTGCATGAACATGCAGGTCAGTTTCCTGTCACCCCCGTTCGGCCCGGCGGCCTTCTACCTAAAGTCGGTCGCGCCACCGCATATTTCGTTGACGGACATCTTCCGGGGCTTTCTGCCGTTCATATGCGTGCAGCTTCTGGCTCTTTCGGTGTTGCTCGTGTGGCCGGGGATCGTTACGCTTCTTCTGTAAAAGGCGGAGGGGCCCATGCTCACGGATAGGGACGTCGAGATTTTCGAGCGGCGGGGCTACCTGGTTGTCGAGGATCTCGTGAATAAGCGGGTTCTCGGGAACGTCCGCGATGAATACGCCAGGCTAATGGACCGTCTCTTCGATCAGTGGCACGCGGAGGGTCTCGTGGATGCGCCGCGTGTTGGAATGGGCTTCTGGGAGAAGCTCGACATGGCGTATCGAGGCGGATTCGACTGGTACCAGCCCTTCGACATCAGCCTTCCGTTCGACGGCATCGCGGAGGAAACGCCGTTCCATTTCGGGCCCGCCGTCTTCGACATGGTTACGGACACCAACATTCTCGATGCCGTCGAGGCGCTGATCGGGCCGGAGATAACGTCGAACCCGATCCAGCATGTCCGCATCAAGCCACCTGAACGGGCCGTGGCGAAGGACGAAATCCGGGCCCATGTCGTTTCGACCGACTGGCACCAGGATCAGGGTGTCACGCTCCCGGAGGCCGACGGAACGGAATTCGTCACGGTTTGGCTGGCGATTACCGACGCGACCGTGGAAAACGGCTGCCTGAAGGTGGCGGAAAACCGGTTTCACGAGATGATGCCTCATTGCCCCAAGGCCCAGACGGCGCTCGCGGACCGGTACGTTCCCGATGGCTCCGTACCGGTTCCGGTCAGGGCGGGGGGCGCCGTGATCTTCCACCCGATGACGCCTCACGCTTCCCTATCCAACGAATCGGACGGTTATCGCTGGTCATTCGACCTTCGTTACAGCGTCACGGGCCAGCCGACGGGCCGAAGCCACTTCCCGGAATTCATCGCGCGTTCCCGCAGCGATCCCACGCGCGAACTGAAGGACTGGCGGGTCTGGAAGGACATGTGGGAGGAAACACGCGGCCGTCTGGCCAAATCACCGCATATTCCGCAGCACAGGTGGGACGGGTCCAGCCCTCATTGCGCCTGATATGGCTGAGGTCCTGACAGCAAGCCAGAAAGCGTTCTACACCGAGAGCGGCTATCTTATGCTTGAGGGCAGGATACCGCCTGACATAATCGAAGCCATTAGAGGCGAGATCCGCCGGTTCGAGGAGGTCGCGCGCGCGATGCGCGAGTCCGACGTCAGGTTCGACCTTGAGGACAGCCATACGCCGGACGAACCGCGCCTAAGGAGGATCAAGCTTCCGCACACGCAGTCAGAGGTCGTGCGGGATCTCATGTATTCCGATCACGTTCTGGCACCGGTGCGTGACCTGATCGGTCCTAACGTGCGGTTGCACACGACCAAGCTGAACATGAAGAAAGCGGGTTATGGCGCCGCGGTCGAGTGGCATCAGGATTACGCGTTCTATCCGCACACTAACGACGACATCCTCGCGGTCGGTGTCCTGATCGACGATATGGGCGATGAAAACGGTCCCCTGATGGTTTTCCCGGGCAGCCACACGGGGCCTGTCCATGATCATCATGTTGACGGCGTCTTCGCCGGTGCGGTGCTGCCCGAGGCGGTGGGTCTGGATCTTGAGGACGCCGTGCGGCTCACGGGCTCAGCGGGATCCATATCCATACATCACGGACGTATCCTGCACGGTTCTGCACTGAACCGTTCGGACCGGCCCCGGCGGCTCCTGTTCTACGAGATGATGGCGGCGGACGCTTTCCCGATCATGGGGTCGATGACCGAATGGGGTGGCATCAAGGACTACGACAGTCGGATGCTATGCGGCGAGGCGACGCTCGAACCACGTTTGCGGGATATTCCCGTCCGGATTCCCCAGCCGCAGCCGAACGTGGCAGTTTCGATCTATGAAATCCAGAAACGCATGGGAGCCCGCGCTTTCGAGACAATCGGCGTCGGCGCGGATTGACCGCAATGACCCGACCGCGACCTGACAGTGTCCTGTTTCGCTTCGATCGCAACAGGTGGCGGATGGAACTCTTCAAGTGGATCACGCAGCGCCTTCGGGCCCCCGTTTCTCAACACCTTGGAACGCCGTGAAGAGCTGGCTCCGGATCGCGATGTCGGCCTAGTGTAGCACCAGCGTAGAAGTGACGGTTCCGCCTGGCCGTCCGGTTCGGTCATGCCATGCCGGTCGCTATCAGGCAACCGGCGGGCCATTGGAACGCGGCGCCAGACCGCCCCGGCCGCCCATCGGAACGGAGCGGGCAATGGCACGGGAAACGGGGACCCCCGGCGGGGGGCGCGGGATCCATCGGATCCGCCTTTCGGAGGGGGAGAGGGCGGAACCGCGGGTGCTGGCGGGCAGCGGGGCGGCGGCGTACAGGCGCAGGCACGCGCGGATCCCGCTGCCGGGCGGCGGGGAGCGGGACGACGGGGGCCGCGCGGATTCCGGCCTCGCGCCGGTCCTGGGGATCGGCGTGCCGGCCGCCGGGCGGGTGCGCCGCCGTCGCTCCTTCGATCCCCTGCCGCCGTCCAGAACGTCCTTCAGCCGCGCGCGCCCGTCCGTCTCGATCCGGACCCTGCAGATCTTCCTGCCTGCCTGTTCCATCGCTTCCGCCTCCGGGTTGCCCCTGCTGAGCCCTTTCGCCGCTGCCGACCGAGCGCCAGGAGCACCATGTTGCCTGCTGTCCTGCCTGTTTCCCATGCGAACGGCATACACGTGCCAGGCTTGCAGGAAAGGCGGTCGGGCCGTGACGGAAAGATTGTCAGCTCTTTAGTGTAACAATATTAGGTGATCGTTGCGATCATACGGAAGCGCCGGTAGTGTCTCAGTTTGAAATTCACTCTTTCCTTCCGACAGCAAGGGCAGTAGAGTGAGATCCGTCACACAATTGGAGCATTTCATCATGAGACAAAGTTCACCCCCCCCCCCCCCCCCCCCCCGTCAATTAACCGCACTGATCAACATTGCGCTGGCGGTGCTGACCCTGGCCGCCGGAACGGCGGAGGCCCGATGCACGCTCAGCGATGTCAAGATGACCAAGACCTGGCCCTCTGGGGATCTCGGCAGACTCATCCCCAATGACGAAGCCATCATCCGGTTCGCACTGCCCGCCGACTGCCCGATCGCCAATCCACCTCTGAATGTTTGCGTCGTTGTCTGGGACAACGGTCCATGTGATCAGGATGCTGACCTTGATAATCGCTGCGATGGGAATTATGTGGGTGGTGCCGGAGTGAACACGCAGACAGGTTGGGGAGAGACCGGTCGCGCAAGGTTCTGCGGAGCAGGCCTGCTTGCCGAAAACCGGACCTCACCTGGAACCGCGATCACCTTTATAACTATGCTGATCTCGGCTTCTCGCGGTCAAAATCAGCAAAGCCATCTCTCTCTCATCATGTACAACCCAGGCAGATCCCTGGTCATACCGATCAATCCGTTTTGACCCTGAATGCATGACAGGCTGGCAAGAACGGGGGCGCAGTCGCTGACGGCGGCCCGACCGACACATGCGCGGGGCGGTCGACCCGCCTTTCCAAGCGCCCCTTCGATTATTTTCAAACTGACCCACTGCCGAAGCGCCTGAAAATCGAGGAGAGTCATCACACAATCCTACAGATTTCGGGCCTCAAGATTTTCGAGAAAACTCTCCTGAATCAACTGCCTGACACCATGGAGCATCACATCCGGCCGGGCGGTCCCATTAAGAAGTTGAATCTATTTGATTATTCGGGCACCACTGGTGCAATACGGAATTGAGCCGACATCAGCCCATCCCACGGAGTTCTGCCAATCCCATGGACTGAATCAATTCTTCGGTGTGCGCCCACCGATTGCCAGGGATCAGGGCAATAATGTCGGTGAACACCCGTACAAAAGATGCACGGCCTGCAGCAGTATCAAGTGCATCGGCGCGGTCAGGAGTGAGAAGTGCGCGAATGTCGCCCAACAGGTCTGGCCGCGTGAGCTTGGCGAGCATTCGCTGTTCTGCCTCCGCCCGCGAGATGGCCTGACCCTGCTGGTCGAGATATTGGACAAATAGTTCAACAACCCGGTCTATATCGAGATCGGGAAGAGCGTCGAGCGCATAGTCGAGATCAAAAAGGTCACGCCCCTTATCCCGCTGTAGCAAGGCGCGAAGCTTCGTCGCCAGCAGCTCTTCAGCGGAGAAAGACGCTATGGTCGTGTCGCCCGTGAACCATGGGTTTTTGACAGTATACGGGATCGAAACCGGCGAATCGAAAGCTTTGGTCTCCGCGATGTTTATTTCGACCTTCAGCCGGATCTGGGCTTCGGGATCTTCCTCAGCAGGCACGCGAAAGCGAAGCTTCGGAGTAACCGAGCTGGCCGCGTAACTGGCTTGTCCCAGCCATGGCTCCAACACTTCCCGCATCGCATCCAGGATCGGGCCAATCGGTCCTTCCGTTGTCCGCACGAGGTCGATGTCTTCTGAGTACCGCAGCGGTTCCGGAAAGATGATCTTGTTTAGAGCTGTGCCGCCGCGGAGTCTCAGCGCCGAACCTAGAAGATCATGATTGAAGATCTCGACCAGCGCTCGCGAGATGATCAAGTCCTGCTCGACCTGCCGCGGCTCGGCCCATGGCGCTGTTAGACTCCAGGCCGTGATGTTTGTCTCGGGGATCACTGTTCGTCGACCTCGATTGGGCGGCGGACAATGACATGCCAGCGTGAGCTACGTTCTCGTTCATCTCTGAAGGCGATGGTGTTAGATTCCCGCGGCTCTAGCTCAACCCAAGGCGCAGTGCCGCCATGAAGACGCCTCTCCAGACAGGCTGCAATTTCCTCTTGGCCCAGGAAGTCGAGCACGTAGCCAAGGCGCTGGATGACAGAGCGTTCGAACTTCGAGGCCAACGCGTCCAGCTGCACCGGATCAATCTGGACCGAAAGCTCATGAAGCACATTTGCCGCATGACTGATGCCGCCACCTGCCTGCGGATAGCGCACCAGATCCAGCGCGGTTAACGCTGGCGATGATATTCGCATTGAGCCGGTGTCAGTCTTTCTTTGTTCAACCCCGTTTTCGATGCCTTCCATATCCTTACGGAAATAGAAGGCGAGCCTGGAACGCCCGGCTCGGATGGGTTTCCACTGCCGATCGGTGACGATCTGAAATTCCATCACTGCCTGGTGCGCAGCGCCACGGAGTTCCGCAGCCTTGAGGAGAGCTACGTAATATAGCCGCCCCGCATCCTTCATCATGGCATCGACATACCAGCTTGGCGGGGGTGCGCCCCACTTCAGATACCGCGTGGGTGTGATGACGTATAAGCCCCGACGCGGCGCGAAGATATGCCCGCGCTTCTTCAGGCGTGCGGCCGCGTCGAGGAAGGCCCCGTGGCTGACCCCTAGGGACTCCATCGCATCCTCGCGGGTGAAGGTGGTGCGTCCGCTCGACGCCAGCTCTTCAACATAGGCCGCCAAGGTGATGGTGGGCTGAGGTATCATATTTCAATATCCGCTCTATCAGCCGATTTCTTAATTTGGTACTGGCATGCAGGCAAGCTTAATATAGCTAACTCCGCACTTGGCGCGGAATTTAGAATACGATTATCGAAGTGGCGTATAATGATAATTGAGGATAGGAACCGGAGATTCTTTCTGGCCTTTGACATGATGAGGAACCCAGACACTTGGGAACAAGTTCGACGGCCAGTAACTGGCTCGGCAACATGTTCTGGCGCTCTGAAGGACTACTCGGAACATGCAGCTCGACACACTGGTTCCCAAAATTTCCGGTGCTTCGGCTCCGGCGGAATTGCGCTGGATATGACCGAATTCAATGACAGCGCTGATTGGCGCAAATGGCACAGGGAAAACCACTGTCTCTCAAGCGCTAAGCCTGATGTCGGGTCAATCGGACCGAATGGCACATGTCAAACTGACCCACTACCCTTCCTTCCGGCCGCGGCCCCGCCTGCAGGTGAGGCGCCGGGCGGGACGTATCGCCGCAGGCTACTGCACGGGCGTCACTCCAGCGGGCAGGTTGCCGGCCCGATCAGCTGGCCGATGGTTTGGTCGAATCCGGGCCACTGCCAGTAGCCATTGCAGGACGGGTGCTGCGCCCGGGTCTGGCAGCCCTTGCCGCCAACGGCAATGAGGCGCATCGCCGGGCTGTGGACCTTGTACTTGTCGGGGAGTCAAAAGTTTGACTTCCGGGGTGTTTCTCCAGCGTAAGAAAGGAAAAGCCCGGATCCGGGCTTGAACCGAAACATGGATGCTGGTGCGGGGGTACCTTCCCAAGGGCACGGACCTGCGCAGGGTCAGGGGCGCGGAGGTGAGGTCCGTGCAGGACCGCACGGACGCGCGTCCGGGGAAGGCGCTGGCCTGCCTGACGCCGGACGAGGCGTTCCGGCTGGCGCGGCCTCCCTGAGGGAACCCCCGTCCGGCCGGATCGTCCCCCACGCGCCGCGGGCCTTCCCCGGAGTGGCGCCGGGGTTTTGGGGAAAGACCCCAGCCCGATGTTCTGGCCGGTTCGCGCCCGGACCTCGATCGTGTGCTGTCCCCGGAGGGATGGCTGAAGAGTCACGACTCCAGTCGAAGATCAGTTGGTCCAGATCCCGCTCGGATTGACGTGGGCTTTCAACAGGTACTCGAAATACCGATGCGCACCGGTTGCCTGGATTTGCAGGGCATGGTACCCGTTCCATGCCGTCTTTAACGGATCAGGAACCCGCAGACGCAGGATTGCCTGTATTCCCTGCTCGCCGCTTCCGACCTGCATGTCCCGCTCGCGTTAGTACCTGTCGTACCCCCATCCGCTCCATGTTCCCGCGAAATCGGCACCGGATTCCGGGGTGTGGCGGAATGTCGTGGATTCCGGGTCGGCGGGCACCGTCCGTGCACGGACGCGTGCGCCGTCCCCTCGGGGGGCGGCGTCGGTGACGTCGGGCGCTGCCGACGGCGGGATGTCAGATGGCGAGCCGCATCAGCCGGTGGACCGTCAGGGCCAGGACGCCAAAGAACAGGTGGCAGGCCATTCTGGCGTGCCCCCGCACCCGGACGTGCCGTCCCCCGCGCCTTCCTCGCCCAATCACTCCAGATACGCCACCGCGTCCGGATGCCGGTGAAACCGTGCGCCCCCATCACCTGTCATGGCTCC
Organism: Paracoccaceae bacterium; assembly: GCA_965221405.1. Taxonomy (GTDB): domain Bacteria; phylum Pseudomonadota; class Alphaproteobacteria; order Rhodobacterales; family Rhodobacteraceae; genus JAPOUP01. The sequence goes on from CBDCSE010000002.1 coordinate 2,041,398, forward strand.
CGTTCCTTGCCCGTGAAAGTGCGCCGTCGGCCGATTCCCTCGACTCCTGCACGGCACGCCACGAAAATAACTGACGGGAACCGCTGGGTCAAAAAATCTGATCTACACCCGTCATTCATGTGCGTATCCCTTTCGGTTCAGACAAATATACTGCCGCTCGATCTCCCGGTGAAAGCGCTCTGGCAGCCGTGCCCAGTCCCGGGCTTCGACCAGGAACGGGATGTTCGACTCCCTGACGGCGTCCGCGAAATCCGCCAACCGACCGACGGGAAGTTCCTGCAGCCCCGGCCCCCGCAGAACCAGGTCGAGATCGCTGCCATCATGGCTGCGTCCGTTGACGCGGCTGCCGTAGGCCCAGGCGTCGACACCCGGAAAGTGCTCCTTCAGAAGGCTCAGGAGGAGTTCCCGGTGGCGGTCATGCAGATGCAGGACCTCAGCCATCCTCCGCTCCCTCAATCACCTCAGCCAGCGCCTTCGCATCGGCGATGAAGGCGGGAAGAAGTTTCAGCGTCGTTTCGGCAAAGTCCTTGCCATAATCGTGTGCGGTGTCATTGCGGTTGTCGCGGTAACCTAGCCATCGTTCCACTGCATCGCAGTCGATAAGGTCGTGGTGGGCGGCGTGGCGGAACAGGTCCTTGAAGGTGAGGCGGTCGGCTTGCCGATTGCTGGCGAAGTACACCCTTAGCTGCTTACGCAGCAGTTTGCCGCTCTGTTCCAGAACGAGCTCGAACTCCTTTACGCAGGCTGCACGATAGACGTCGCGCATGACATCGTCCCTAGCGATCCCGAATTCCTGAATCCCCTCCAGCGCTCTCTCGAGTGAGGCGATGCAACGGCGCAGGAACGTTGTGTCGATGTTCATTCGCCTCCGCCCCCCTTTCCTTTTGTAGGACCTTCATGCCTGTCTCGATCATGTTCGCACCTGCACTCTCGGAAGAGCCGTCGGCTTGCGGGGTGTCTCTTATGCCCGAAAGTATCGCAGTTTCCCAGCGCACGAACAACGGATGAAATCCAGTGGCAGTGGATGTTCGTTTCCATTTGTCAACATTCATGTGCGACCTGGATTGACTGTCACTGCAGCGCCCGTTGCTCAATCCACTCCGGAAACCATCCGGACTGTCAGGATCATACAAGATCAGGATTCGGTAGCCTGCTGATCGTTCGGCGAAGAGAGTTCATCCCTCTCCGTCATTGCCTTATCCTTGACCATGATTTCCAGCTCATTCGATTTCCTCTCCCACCCGTGCCTGGCCACATACCATTCCTTGAGCGGGCTCTTGGTCGGCTCGACAGACGTCTGAGGACCTATGGGTTCGACATCAATGATCGGACTGATGTCCTTTGCCGTGTGGGCCCCGATGTCTCCCATCTCCCGGGCGGTGGTCGATGGCGTCCATAGCGTTATCGCTTACGCCGCCGTGCGTTTCCCCGTCAGCCAGTTCCTTCAGGTGCCTGATTTCCGTCTTCGGTTTCCGCTTCCTGATCTGGGTGTAGTTCAATTTGGTGATTGAGTTTCCCTGACGCCACGATGGCGTTGCGGTGCCATGATACCAAGGAATGCCCGATCGCCTCCAATGGCGGTAACGGGCAACCGTCGCTGCCCGACTAATAAAATTGAACTACACCCTCCTGATCTTGCGGAAGGCGCGGATCATGCCTGAAGGTATCGTCCGGGCAGTGCCGCCGAGGCGCTCGGGCCCTGGTTCTGGATGCGGCAGGCCTGCCTGTAGTCTCCCGGTCTCCAGGGACCAGCTCCGGAATGTGCTCCGGCTGCGGTTTGGCGCCGCTCTCTACCAAGAGCGGCCGGAAATGAAAGGGTCGGGTCAGGTGATGGCCATATCGCGCGTCTTTCCCTGTATGTGAAGTGCGGATTCCCTGAGGATGGATGAGAGGTTGACCAGCGACCCAGGCGGCATTCGTTACGGCTGCTTCCTTCCGGACCTGACCGGGTTGGCGAGGCACCTGCCCGCGTCAACCTCCCGGAGATGGAAATAAAGAATGGAAGCGCTGTATTCAATGACCTCAGGAAGAATTATGTCTTTGGTTGCACATCGGGCGTCACGCCTCTCTGTGGAACGGGGATTCTCATTTCGCCAGAACTGGAGTGGAGCATGCGGCTTGTGGAGACCGTGACGTTCGGAGGCTCCGGCCTGAACCGCGCGGCGCAACTGCGCACGGACCCGGACAAAGCATCGGAACTGAGGGAATCCAGCCGTGCCCGAGGACTGCCCGTCTGGTGCGGCAAACCGCTTTTTGCCGGCGAGGCACGTGACCGAGCGGGTTGGCTGGCACTCGATCACGAGATATTCCGCCACGCATCCGAAACCCCAGTGTTTCTTGGACTCGACGGGAATGATCCACGTTACTGCCTGGATGTCTCTTGCTGGGTGCCGGACAATCCACCCGGCACCATCGGTGCGTTTGTCGATCCATCCGAACACGTCCATCCCGATCTCGGGAATGACTTCGCTTTTATCGATCTCCGCCATGGTATGACACGACTTACGGCGAGAGATGCGGAGTTGGTGGCAACCGCGAAAGCCTTGCTCGGGTGGCATGGGTCGCATCGTTTCTGTTCACGGTGCGGGTCTCCGAGCACGTTGGCTGGCAGCGGCTGGCAGCGTGACTGCGTAGAATGCAAAGCCAGCCACTTTCCCCGTACGGACCCGGTTGTCATCATGATGGTCAACTACGGCAACAGCTTGCTCGTGGGTCGCAGTCACGTCTGGCCCGAAGGCATGTATTCGCTACTCGCGGGGTTCGTCGAGCCAGGAGAGACGATCGAGGCCGCGGTGCGCCGCGAGGTCTTCGAGGAGGCTGGCGTGAAGGTGGGCGCAGTGCGGTATCTGAGTTCGCAGCCCTGGCCTTTTCCGGCTTCCCTGATGATTGGATGCCAGTGTCATGCGCTCGGTAACCGGCTCAGGATCGACCGAACGGAACTCGAGGACGCGATCTGGGTAACGCGGGAAGAGATGATGGAGGTCATTGCCGGCAAAAGTGACCGCCTGAAGCCTGCCCGACACGGTTCTATCGCGCGGTTCCTGATAGAGAACTGGCTGGCGGACAGGCTTGACTGAGCCGTCCCGGATCCACATCTGCCCGTCAACGTCGGCGTCGGTCAGCTGGATAGGTGCCAAGTATCCTCATGAAGGAAGTGAAATACCTAAGTTCCTCCAGCGCCCGCTTCACGGGTGGATCCTCGGGATGGCCTTCGATATCCGCGTAGAACTGGGTCGCGGTGAACGAACCGTCAACCATGTAGCTTTCCAGCTTTGTCATGTTCACGCCATTCGTCGCGAAGCCACCCATGGCTTTATAGAGTGCGGCGGGTAGGTTGCGGACACGGAACACGAAAGTGGTCAGCATCGCGTCATCCCGGCGACGAGTGTCGTTGTCGCGGGACATGATGAGAAAGCGGGTCGTGTTTCGATCATGATCCTCAATATGGCGGGCGAGTGTTTCAAGACCATAAATCTCGCCCGCGAGCTCTGATGCAAGCGCCGACACGGCAGGATCCTTCAGCTCCGATATATCTCGGGCCGCTCCGGCGGTGTCGGCGGATACGACCCGGCGAATTCCATGCTCGCGGCAGAAGTTGAGACACTGACCAAGCAGGACCCTATGACTGTGGGCCTCCGTGACCTGTTCCAAAGCCGTTCCGGGAATTGCCAGTAGATTGATGTGGACACGAACGAAGACCTCATCAACGATATGAAGGCCCGACTCCGGAAGGAGGCGGTGAATGTCGGCGACGCGCCCGTAGGTCGAGTTCTCGATCGGAAGCATGGCAAGATCCACCTGGCCACCGCGGACAGCTTCGATCACGTCCTCGAAAGCGCGGCAGGGCACGGCCTCGGAACCCGGACGGGCCTCGCGGCAGGCCTGGTGTGAATATGCGCCGGGTTCACCCTGGAATGCGATACGTTCGGTCATTTTGCGCAACCCGTTCCTGTTCCTGAGCCATCAAGGGCGTTGTTTCGTCGCGCCACATATATCTTGAATCACATGCGCAGAAGCGGATAAATTGCATTGGTCTCTCGGTAGGGTGGTCTTTGGAGCGAAACGCGACATGTTCGACACAATGACAGTGACAAAGACCGTGGGCGGCTTCTGCGGCATGTTCCTCGTCTTTCTTCTGGGTAACTGGGCGGCGGAGTCGCTTTACCATGTTGGCGGTGGCCACGGCGGTGAGCATGCCCAAGCCTACACGATCGATACCGGAGAAAGCGACTCAACGGATGCTCCCGCCGTGGTAGAGGCCAGCTTCGCCGAAGTTTACGCCTCAGCCGACGCCGCCGCCGGTGAGAGGCTCTTCAAGGCCTGCAGGGCATGTCACAACGTCGAGGACGGCGAGAACGGTGCCGGACCGCATCTTAATAACATCGTGGGCCGCGCGGTCTCGGCGGTGGACGGGTTTCGCTACTCCGGTGCTCTTGTAGCCGTCACGGAATTCTGGGGTCCCGAGGAGCTCAGTGCTTTCCTGGAAGACCCGAAAGGTTTCGCGCCGGGCACCAAGATGGCCTACAGGGGGATGAAGGATATAGAGGACCGTGCCAATCTGATAGCTTGGCTTGAGTCAATCGGAAGCTGAACGGTTCCGCGTAACCCTACCTGACAGAGTACGGGTTCGTTCCTTCGTTGCGGACATGAAACGCAACTATGAGTTCTCCCGAAATCGCCTTAAGCGGAAATGCGTGATATTTGGTTCACCTTGGATTAGAGAGCCATTGTGGCCTATTCGTCAAGATGGACAGGGAGGGAAAGGAATGGGAGGAAATATCCGGGAAATCGTCCGAAATACCTTCCCGAGAGCGAATGTTCGATTTGGGTACGCGGCGGCGGTCTGCGGCATGTTCATTATCCTGGCGCTGCCGGACGCGCCCTTGGCCCAAACGATCAGGTCCCATGGCATCTCGACGTTTGGGGACCTGTCCCTCCCGGTGAATTTCGAGCACCTGCCATACGTGAATCCAAACGCCCCCAAGGGCGGCGAAATGTCTCTTTCGTGGTCGTCGGGATCGTTCGATTCAATTCATCCCTATACACGGAAAGGCCGCTCGGCGGTGTTGTCCAGCATCTTTTTCGAGTCGATGCTGGAGAACCCTTCCCATGTGGTGGGAGAGGCTTACTGCCTGCTCTGCGAATACATCGAATATCCCGAGGACAGGAAATGGGTGATTTTCAGGATCAGGGACGAAGCGAGATTCTCCGACGGCTCGGACCTTACCGCGCACGACGCGATGTTCAGCTATGAGATCCTGAGAGACGAGGGACTGCCCAGTTTCCGTGCCTCCATCGTAAAGACCATCTCCGGAGCCGAGGTTCTGGATGATCGGCGAATCCGGTTCACCTTCGCGGAAACCGCCCCAATTCGCGGCCGGATTGAAGCGGCGGGGGGGCTGCCGGTGTTCTCCAGGGCCAGCCATGAGGAGAGTGGGATCGCGTTTTCGGAAAGTCGGCTGGAGCCTCTGACCGGCTCTGGAGCCTATGTGCTCGATACGATTGACGTGGGGACACGGACGATCTTCAGGCGTAATCCAGACTATTGGGCCAACGATCTGCCACTGACCCGAGGGCGGTACAATTTCGATACGATCCGAATAGAATACTATGGTGACGGAAACGCCGCGTTCGAGGGGTTCAAGGCCGGAAACTATCACTTCCGGCAGGAAAGCAGTTCCAAAACATGGGCTACGTCATACGACTTTCCCGGACTCCACGCAGGCCATGTGGTCAGGAAGGAATTTCCGGACGACACGATCACGTCGGGTCAGTCATTCGTGATCAACCTTAGGCGCGAGAAATTCCAGGACGTACGCGTCCGCGACGCGATCGCGCTCATGTTCAACTTCGAATGGACCAACAAGACGCTGTTCTTCGATATCTATGAACAGGGATCGTCTTTCTGGCAGAATTCCGATCTTGCGGCGACCGGCCTGCCGTCCCCCGAGGAACTGAAAATCCTCGATCCCCTGCGTGACGGGCTACGTGAGGAAATATTCACCCAGGAAGTTTATTCCCTTACGCCCTCGAACGCGGATGAGGCCCGCGACCGGCGGAAGGCGCGGAGGGCACTAAGGCTCCTGCAGGACGCCGGCTACGAGGCGGGCGACGACGGACTTCTGCGCAGGAATGGCGAGACCCTTGACGTTGAGTTCCTGAATTCCAGCCCATTATTCGACCGGATCATCAATCCCTATGTCGAGAACCTACGGTCGATCGGGGTGGACGCCCGTCTCAGCCGCGTGGATGACGCTCAGGAGACGCAGCGGACAAGGGACCATGATTTTGACATCGTCACGGACCATATCCCCATGGGTTACGAGCCGGGTTCGGAGCTGCGTCAGTATTTCGGTTCCGAGAGCAAGGAGGTTTCGGTCTTCAACACGGCCGGCGTTGGCAGCGATGTGCTTGATTCCGTCGTCGAGGCGGTCATTGCCGCCGAGACCAGAGATGAGATGATCGTTGCCACGAGAGCGCTTGACCGCGTTCTCCGCTGGGAAAGGTTCCGTGTGCCGCAATGGTATAACCCGAACCACTTGGTCGCGTATTTCGATATGTACGAGCACCCTGACCCTCTGCCACGTTATGCGCTCGGCTTTCTGGACTTCTGGTGGTGGAACGCGGAGAAGGCCGAGGCACTCAAGGCGGCCGGCGCGTTTTAGGGCGGGAACCGCCGCGTGGGCGCCTATATCCTGAGAAGGCTTCTGCTGGTCTTCCCGACGCTTTTCGGAATTATGGTGGTGAACTTCGCGCTCACCCAGTTTGTTCCGGGCGGGCCGATAGAACAGGTCATCGCGCAGCTTGAGGGCGAGGGCGATGTGTTCGAGGCGATTGCCGGCAGCGGTTCGGAGGCGGAAACGTCGTTCGCGGACGAATCGGGATATATCGGTGGCAGGGGGCTGCCGCCGGATTTTCTCGATGACCTGAGGATCCAGTTCGAATTCGCCCGCATCGAATGCGATGAGGGCTACGAGGGCGAACCGGATCTGAGGGCATCTGAGTGCTTAGCCGTTCAGATTCCCGGCATAGAGCGATTCTTCCGCATGATATGGAACTACGCCAGGCTGGATTTTGGCGAGAGCTATTTCCGTTCCGTAGGCGTTCTTGAACTGGTGATGGAAAAGCTCCCGGTGTCGATTTCGCTGGGTCTCTGGTCAGTCCTGCTCATATATCTGGTTTCAATTCCGCTCGGCGTCCGCAAGGCGATCCGCGACGGCACGCCATTCGACACCTGGACATCCTCCGCGATCATCGTCGGTTACGCAATTCCAGGTTTCCTGTTCGCGATCCTGCTTCTGGTGCTCTTCGCGGGTGGGACGTACTGGAAGATTTTCCCGCTCCGGGGCCTGACTTCGGATAATTTCGAGGAGCTGTCGATTGTCGGACAGATCGCCGACTATTTCTGGCATATCACCCTACCGATCATCGCCTATTCGATCGCCGGTTTCGCGTCGCTGACGCTGTTGACGAAGAACTCTTTCCTTGACCAGATCAAGATGCATTATGTCGTGACCGCCAAAGCCAAGGGGCTTTCCGAGGAGAGGGTGCTCTATGGCCACATCTTCCGCAATGCGATGCTGATCGTGATATCGGGATTTCCCGGCCAGTTCATCGCGATCTTTTTCAGCGGGTCATTGATCATCGAGACAATCTTCTCACTTGACGGTCTCGGACGGCTTGGCTTCGAGGCGGCAGTGGCCAGGGACTATTCGGTTATCTTCGGCACGCTCTTCTTCTTCGGCCTTATCAGTCTTGTCGTCGGGATCCTTAGCGACCTGATGTACGTCTTTGTCGATCCCCGGATCGACTTCGAAACGAGGGAAACATAGATGCCGGTGGCCGATGCGACCGCTCGGTCCAGGGCGCGGCTGGCGGGTGGGAGCCCGGGTGTTCCACCCAGGCGGTCTCGCTTTTCGCCGTCTCCGCTCAACCGGCGCCGCTGGCACAGTTTCAGACGAAATCGCCGGGCGTATTGGTCGCTCATAGTTTTCTGCATCCTGTTCGGTCTGTCACTCTTCGCTGATTTCATAGCCAACGACCGACCGATCCTCGTGCAGTACCGTGGCGGTCTCCACATGCCGATCTTCATGTTCTATCCGGAGACCGCATTTGGCGGGGATTTCCGGACGGAAGCGGTTTATGGCGACATCGAAGTGAGATGCCTCATCGTTTCGGGCGGGCTGCCGGAATGCTTCGACGATCCGGAGGATGTCATCGCGGACGCCGCGGATGGTGAAGTCGGCGGAAAGGCCATCGATAAGGGGTGGATACTCTGGGCACCGGTGCCATACAGCTACGACACCATCGTCGACACGGGAGGAGTCGCGCCCGGCCCGCCTAGTTCCCTGAACTGGCTAGGTACCGACGATACTTCCCGCGATGTCGCCGCGCGGGTGATTCACGGTTTCCGACTGTCGGTCCTGTTCGCGATTATCGTAACCGTGATCTCTACAATCGTCGGAGTGGTCGCGGGTGCGATCCAGGGATATTTCGGCGGTCGGCTGGATCTGTTCCTTCAGCGGCTTATCGAGATCTGGATCTCGACCCCGTCTCTATACATCATCATCATCGTGTTCGCGATTTTCGGGCGCAGTTTCTGGATGCTTGTGTTTCTGACCGCGTTGTTCAGTTGGACGGCTCTGGTTGGTGTTGTGCGCGCTGAGTTCCTGCGCGCGCGGAATTTCGAATATGTCCGTGCGGCGCGGGCCCTCGGAGTCAGCAACTGGAAAATCATGTTCCGGCACCTATTGCCCAATGCAATGGTCGCTACGGTGACACTGCTGCCGTTCTTGATCACGGGGACTATCGGTACACTGGCGGCGCTTGACTTCCTCGGCTATGGCCTTCCCTCCTCCGCCCCTTCGCTCGGGGAGCTGACACTCCAGGCGAAACAGAACCTTCAGGCCCCATGGCTGGGGTTCGCCGCTTTTTTCACCTTCGCGGTGATGCTTTCGCTTATGGTGTTCATTTTCGAGGGGGTCCGTGACGCCTTCGATCCGAGAAAAACCTTCCAATGACGCTGTCCGGCGATCAAGTCCAATGAATGCCTTGCTGGAGGTCCGTGACCTGAGTGTCCATTTCCGCCAAGAGGGTAGGGCCGACGAGGTGGTCAAGGGTGTGTCCTTTGATGTCGGCAGGGGAGAGACCGTCGCCCTCGTTGGGGAATCCGGTTCGGGTAAGTCAGTCTCGGCGCTCTCAACCGTATCGCTTCTTCCGGACAACGCAACCATCACCGGTTCCGTAACTTACTGCGGCAGTCAGATGGTTGGCGCACCGGAAAGAGATCTGCGCAAAGTGCGCGGCAATGACATCAGTTTCATTTTCCAGGAGCCGATGACATCGTTGAATCCCCTGCACACACTGAAAAAGCAGATCGGGGAGAGTCTTGCGCTGCATCAGGGTCTGACCGGCGGGGCGGCGCGGATGCGAATCGTGCAGCTGCTTAAGCGGGTGGGTATTGACAGGCCTGAACAGCGGATGAACTCTTACCCGCATGAACTTTCCGGGGGTCAGCGCCAGCGGGTGATGATTGCCATGGCGTTGGCGAACGGCCCAAATCTTCTGGTTGCGGACGAACCCACCACCGCTCTCGACGTCACCATCGAGGCGCAGATCCTGGAACTGCTTCGTGAGCTGAAACGGACGGAAGCCATGAGCCTTCTGTTCATTACCCACGATCTAGGGATCGTCCGACGTATCGCCGATCGTGTCTGTGTCATGCAGGACGGCAGTATTGTCGAACAGGGGACCGTTTCGGAGATATTCGGAAATCCCGGGCACCCCTACACCAGGAAACTTCTGGGGGCCCAGGCGGCCGGATTGCCCGATCCGGTGCCGGACGGCGCGGAGACGGTGGTGGAGACGGATAGCCTTCGGGTCTGGTTTCCGATCAAGCGTGGGCTCATGCGTCGGGTAACGGACCATATAAAGGCGGTGAATGCGGCGAGCGTCAGCGTCCGGGTCGGCGAGACCCTAGGCATTGTTGGCGAGAGCGGTTCCGGAAAGACCACGCTGGCGCTGGCCATTACACGACTCGTCCGGTCCCGGGGCAGGATCGTGTTTCTCGGCCAGGACATCTCATATGCGCCGGATGGTGTCGACTGTCGTTCAGGGAGCGGAAAGACGGAGCGAAGGGACGGGGTCTCCACCCGGATCGATCGATTTCTTGGATTGGGGTCCGAACGTGGGAGGCTGCGTGAACTGAGACGCGACATGCAGATCGTCTTCCAGGATCCGTATGGGTCGCTATCACCCAGAATGACCGTTGAGGAGATAATCTCGGAGGGATTGGGAGTCCATCGAATCGACCGCGCTGGATCCGAAAGCGAGATGGTTGCAGGGATCATGGACGAGGTCGGTCTCGACCCCATGCTCATGCACCGCTATCCGCACGAGTTTTCCGGCGGCCAGCGGCAGCGCATCGCCATTGCCCGCGCCATGATACTGCGTCCGAGGCTTCTGGTTCTCGATGAGCCAACCTCGGCGCTTGACATGACGGTACAGGTCCAGATCGTGGAACTGCTGCGCGATTTACAGCGGCGGCATGGGCTGGCGTTTCTGTTCATCAGCCATGACCTGAAGGTGGTGCGCGCATTGAGTCACAGGATCATTGTGATGAAACGGGGTGACATCGTCGAGACCGGTGAGTCCGGCTCGATTTTCGAGAACCCGAAAACCGATTACACCCGGGAACTGATGGCCGCGGCGTTTGGAGCCGGTCAATCAACCACATAGGGTGTTGCACTTCACTGTGGAACGGGCCCCGGTGAAATCCGGCCCGGCGTCGCTTATGAATATGGCGCCTACTGACCATCCCCTAACCGGAACATAAGGGGAAAATGGCGGTCCCGGCGCGATTCGAACGCGCGACCTTTCGCTTCGGAGGCGAACACTCTATCCAGCTGAGCTACGGGACCGTGTGATAGTCGGCGTCACCTGTGTATTGCCTGACGATGTGCAGCAAGTCATTTCAGGTATTCCGACATTTTGCAAACCCCTGGAACTGAACTCCTTGCTTCCTCTCATTACCCGCACTCACGCTTGATATCCTGCCTCAGAAGGTGCCGCTCGAACCAGCTGAACCACGGATGCCTGACCATAGTGAATTTCAGTCCTCGTATAGATGCCCGATCATAGCGGTTCGCGGGGCACCGTTCCAGATGGTGTTTCCGTCTCCCCCGAACGGTTGATCGATATTCACCTTTGGAAGCGCTGTCTTCAGCAATACGGTCTTATGGCCGTTCAGTTCGGTCCCAAAGTCCTGCAGTCGATGCTGCGCGCCTTAAGCCGCTGGCATGCCCTTGCGGCACCTTGCTGGGTCATGCCGACGAAATTCGCGTCATGACCTCTCGCGCTACTGGAGACGGTGCGGGGCAGGTCGTCGAGCGTACCAAGTTCGGTAAGGGCTGTCTTGATGAGCGCACGCTCGGCCTGGTAGCGGGTGGTGAACTGGCCGATGTTAATTCCCCAGTGCCGTTCACCTGTGTCCCTGTTCCGGGTGACGACGACAGGCGCAAATCCCTCCGACGCCGTGCCGTTGTCTGGATTGGTGGTGGCCCGCAGCGGGACCGACGCTGCGGCAGGCTGTTCGAGCGGTTCGTTCTGGGCGATCTTGATCGCCTGTTCTATACTGTCCGACCGTGTGGCCATAATCTCAGGCTTTTCCTCGTCTGCCGCCGTTGGCCGCGGCACGGGAAACGGGCTTCGGCTTACCGCAAGGTTGGTGCGTTTGACTTTGCCTGCGGGCATGAACGAGTGATCGGGCTTAGCGGGCGGGCGCTCCCGTGCCTGGGTCGGCGCTCGACGGAAACCCAGGTCAAGCAGCTCGGCCATCTTCGCGTTGCGCTGCGCAACCGACTGGCCGCCGAATACCGTCGCTATGATACGGGTCTGACTGCGGTTTGCCGAAGCGACAAGGTTGAAGCCCGCCGCACGGGTGTATCCCGTCTTGATGCCGTCGGCGCCCCGGTAGGCGTCAAGGAACTTTCGGTTGGTATTGCGCACTTCGCGGATCCCCGCATTGGTCGAACGACGCTTGAAGATGTTGTAATAGTCGGGATGGTCGTAAAACAGATGCCGACCGAGGACCGTCATGTCCCGTGCGGTGGAGAGATGCCCGGCTTCGGTAAGCCCATGGGCGTTCGTGAAATTCGTCTTGGTCATACCCAGTGCCCTCGCTGTCCAGTTCATGCGCCGGGCGAATTCGGCCTCACTGCCGGACACGGCTTCGGCGAGCGCCGTCGCCGCATCGTTCGCCGACCTGACCGCTGCCGCCCGGATCAGGTACCGCAACTTGATCCTCTGGCCGCGCTTCAGCCCAAGTTTTGACGGCTCCTCCGACGCGGCCTTTCCGGAAATGGTGACGACGGTATCCAAGCCGATCTCACCGCGCTCGACAGCGTCGAACACAACGTACAACGTCATCATTTTGGTAAGCGAAGCGGGGTGTAGCCGTGTATCCGCATTGCGGGAATGAAGGACCTCGCCGGTTCGGTTGTCCATCACCATCGCGGCATAGGGTGCCGAATGTGCCGGAAGGCCGATGCAGTACAGTATGCATGGAACCAATATCCCCACGCATACAAATCTCAGCAGACGCTGCCACTCCGTGGAAATCATGCGCCCCCGCTTGATTTGACCGACTTTCATTGGCCGGGAACATAGCACGGCAATCCGGATTGTGAAGAGAAAAAGCCCAGATAAGTCAGGAACCTGGGATCAGACGCTAGATTCGGATGAAAAACACTTTATGTCCACGTGTAGTTGATCTCTCATACTATATGTGGACCTTTCCGTTTAGCCAAATGCTCCACAGACGGATTTCCGTGGCATATGGTTCTCCCGGAAGCGCACGGGATCAGTCGAGTTCGGCCACAAGCGGCGGAAGCCCGCCCAGATCCGGGATTTCGCGGTAGCGGGCATGTCCTGAGGGGGGCTCCCCGTGTTCGAGAGCCCATACCGGGCTGTGGGGAACATAGACCCCCCAACCGCCGGCCTCGATCATCGGAAGCACGTCGGATCTCATCGAATTGCCGACCATCATGGCATTTTCGGGGCACGTCGCGTGGCGGGCGAATATGTCCCGATAGACCGACGGTGTCTTGTTGGAGACGATCTCAACATCTTCGAACAGATCACCGAGACCCGACTGCGCAAGCTTGCGCTCCTGGTCCAGAAGGTCACCTTTGGTGACGAGCATCACACGGTAGTGTCCGGCAAGTGCCTCGACGGCCTCGCGGGCATGCGGCAGAAGCTCGATGGGATACCTTAGCATATCCTGGCCCGTGGCAATTATCTCCTGGATAACGCCCGCGGATACGCGCCGGTCAGTGACCTCAATGGCGGTTTCAATCATCGTCAGCACGAACCCCTTAATCCCGAAGCCATAATGCCCGAGATTGCGCCGTTCCGCCTCCAGAAGCCGATCCGTCAGGCAGTCCGGTTCGGTGAAGTCGCGCAGCAGGTCACAGAATCTGTCTTGGGTTAGCCTGAAGTACTGCTCGTTATGCCAGAGCGTGTCGTCGGCGTCGAAGGCTATCGTCGTCAGCCGTGCGGTCATCGTCCAGCCCTTCGGTTCCGAGACAATGGCGGCACAATCCGCATTTGAATTGCCTCTTTCACCATGTGGTCAATCGCATATATATTCGGCATCGGAAAGGCAGAGTCCATTTTCGGAGCGTTCTGGTGTGACAAAACTCCCGCACGGCAATCAGGAAACGGCTAGTGGCGACGACGGAGACTCTGGGGTATTGGTCCAGCAGGAAGTCAGGACCAGGCGTCCGCCTCTGTATAAGGTCCTCCTTCTCAACGATGATTTCACCCCAATGGAATTCGTCGTGCATGTGCTGGAACGTATTTTCGGCATGAGTCATGCCCAGGCGTTCGAACTCATGCTTACCGTGCACAAGAAGGGCGTCGCGGTGGTCGGAGTATTCGCTTTCGAGATCGCTGAGACCAAGGTAGGTCAGGTGATGGAGTTCGCACGACGCCACCAGCATCCACTGCAGTGTACGATGGAAAAGGAATAGCGCGCGCCGCGCGATCCCTATGTCCGCTGTCCGCCTGACGTGTGCACTTGAGAACGGCACCCTCGAGGTGCCGTCCAGCGGCAGGATCGGCGTGTTCCGTCCATGCCGCGATATGGAACTTGGCGGATTTCCGGTGGACCGGATGCATGTCATCCAGGGGTTCCGGCCAGATCATGACGCCTTCGCCGCAAAGGGGTACAGGACCGGCACCGTGCCGGAGGGAACATACAGCCTGTCGATCGTCTTTCTTCCAAGATCCCGGGCGGGATGCCGTCAGCTCATCGCCGAGGCTTCGGCGGTGACCGAGGGGGCGGTCGTGGTCGACGGGCAGAAAACCGACGGTGTTGAAAGCCTGATCCGGGAGATTCGCCAACGGGCGAACATAGGTTTCGTGTTTTGCAAGGCGCATGGCAGGCTTTTTTCCTTTGATGGGGGGTATTTTGACGATTGGGTCTGGACGGAAGAGCCGTCGGCTGACGGCTTGCTCACGGCTCCCGGCGATTTTTCGGCCGATGGCCCCGATCCGGGATCCGAGATGTTGGTTAACGCCCTGCCCGGGACGCTTCCGAAGCGGATGGCGGATCTTGGCGCCGGATGGGGTTATCTTTCGCGCGCCGTTCTCTGTCGGAACGGCGTGAGCGAGCTTCACCTTGTCGAGGCCGAATGCATGGTGCTTGGCCGTGCCCGAAAGAACATCGATGATCCGCGGGCCCGGTTCCATTGGGCGGACGTCAGTTCATTTTCCGTATTTCCACTCCTTGACGGGATTGTCACGAATCCGCCGTTTCATTCCGGCCGAACGGTCGACATGTCACAGGGGTATGCATTCATTGAGGCGGCAGCGCGTCTTCTGCGCCGATCCGGGCGTCTCTGGCTGGTGGCCAATCGTCACCTCCCATATGAATCGGAACTGCGTCGCAGATTTCGGAAGTCCTGCGAGATCGCGGGAAACGGACGGTTCAAGGTGCTCGCGGCCGAGCGGCCCGTTGCCAACGTCGCCTCCGGACGCCAGGGTTACAGAACGGAATAGGGAGTTCCGAAACGCCATGACCTTTTCAATCGCCGGAAAGACCGCGGTGGTCACAGGGGCCGCCAATGGGGTCGGTCTTGCCATCGCCAGACACTTCGCCGACCAGAAAGCGAACGTCGTCTTCGCGGATCTCGACGAAAAGCAGCTGGCAAGGGAGGTCGGTGAACAGGCCCGGAAGGAGGGGTCGAACATTCGTTGCTTTGTCGGTGACATCCGGAAGAAGCTCTCGATCACAAACCTGCTGTCAGCCACGATCGATGCTTTCGACCGCGTGGACATCCTGGTCAATGCCTGCCATCATGTGATGTTATCCGATCCGTTGGATCCGGATGCCGATGCCATGCCCGCACTGATCGAGCGGAACCTGATGACGAGTCTCCGCCTCACCCAGGCTGTCGCGATCCGCATGATCGGTCAGGCGGAGGAGGACGGTCGTGACAGGGCGACCGCGGGTTCGATCGTGAATGTCAGTTCCATAGCATCGCGTCGCGCGCATCCCAGACTTCTGGCGTACTCCGTCAGTTGCGCCGCCCTCGACCAGATGACCCGCTCCATGGCGGTGGCGCTGGCGCCCCACAGTATCCGGGTTAACGCAGTCTCGTTCGGCAGTATGATGAGCGCGAGTCTGCAGGAGGCACTGAAAGAAGACAGACTTGGTCGCAGTGACATCATCAGCCACACACCGCTGGGTAGGATTGCGAGCGCGACCGAGGCGGCCGAGGCCGCACAGTTCCTCGCATCTGGGGGATCGGGCTTCATCACTGGCCATACGATCACAGTTGACGGTGGGCGGACGCTGATCGATTCCGTTGACGCGCCGGTACACTGACGCCCGGATGGCGAATTTCGGCGGTCCTGCCCTTGCGGAACTCCGGTTTTACGGGGAGTCGACCCGACGAGGGTGTAGGGCGCGGCCTCATCGCACCTAACATGGGGAGTGAAACAGTCATGGGTGATGCCTTCGAGGAGCGAAAGACACGTGCATCGACCTGGTTTCACAGCCTGCGTGACAGGATTGTCTCGGCGTTTGAGGAGATCGAGGACCGCCAGGTTACCGGCCCTTTCGCGGATGTTACGCCGGGTCGGTTCGACGTCAGGGAGTCCAGGCGAAAGACCGAAGCTGGGCTGGACGGGGGTGGCGGACGCATGAGCGTGATGCGGGACGGTCGCGTATTCGAGAAGGTCGGGGTCAACGTCTCAACGGTCCACGGGCAATTGGGCGAGGCCGCTCTGGCGGCCATGACCGCCCGCGGCGTGCCGGGCATTGACATGGATCCCTGTTTCTGGGCTTCGGGCATAAGCCTTGTCGCGCACATGCGGAACCCCCATACACCGGCGGTACATATGAACACCAGAATGTTCTGGACCCCTCGCGCATGGTGGTTTGGTGGCGGTACGGACCTCAACCCCTGCATAGAATACGAGGAGGACACGGAGGCTTTTCACGCGGTGCTGAGGGAGCGTTGCGACCGGCATTCACCTGAATATTATGACCGGTTCAAAACCTGGGCGGATGAGTATTTCCTCGTGCGGCACAGGGGGCGGGGACGGGGTGTCGGAGGGATTTTTTTCGATGATCTCAACTCGGGTGACTGGGAAGCTGATTTCGCGTTTACCCAGGATGTGGGAAGTGGGTTCCTGCCGGCGTTTCTCGGTGCCGTCGAGGCCCGTCGGTCGATGTCCTGGACCGAGGCTGATCGCGAGGTCCAGCTCGTGCATCGCGGTCTCTATGTTGAATTCAACCTTCTCTATGATCGGGGCACGAAATTCGGGTTGGCGACGGGCCATGACCCCGATGCCGTCCTGATGAGTCTTCCGCCCGTCGCGAAATGGCCGTGAATCCCTGAAGGCCGAGTCGTTCAGCCGAGGAAGTGGGCGGTGGACATCGCCGGGTAGGATTGCCCGGTATCCTGTCGATGATTCCGCGTCGTGTTGGAGACGATGACGATCATCCGGGGTGCAGCCGGGTCAGCGGGCCGATAAAGTGTGCCCGCAGGTTTTACCGGAAGCGTCCGTTACCGCAGTGCTTCGTCATAGGCGGTAACGGCATCGCGGGCGCGGGTTGCGATCTCATCGATGTCCATGTCTGGAGTGTAGAGCGACGAGCCGATACCGAATCCGCTCGCGCCCGCATCAATCCATTCGGCGAAGTTTTTGGGACCCACTCCCCCGACAGCGAGAATCGCGGTCTCGGCGGGAAGGACTGCGCGCATCGCACTCAGTCCCCCGCAACCGATCAGGGATGCTGGAAACAACTTGAGGCCGGTGGCGCCCCAGCGCAGGGCGTCAAAGGCTTCCGTAGGTGTCATCACCCCCGGCCAGCTCTGAAGGCCATACCCGCGTGTCGCCTCAATGACCTTCCTGCTGCAATTCGGCGAAACGATCAATCTCCCTCCGACCCCCCGTACAAGGGTAACCTCATCAACGGAGAGAACGGTTCCCGCACCGATCAAGGCCTGTGATCCATAAGCCGCGGTGATGGCTGCGATGCTCTCGAGCGGATCGGGGGAGTTGAGAGGTACTTCGATTCGGGTGACGCCAGCGCTGATCAGGACTTCCGCTACCGCGACCGCCTGCGAAGGTTCCATGCCGCGGAGTATGGCGATAAGCGAACGACTCATGCACGTTCCATACGTGACTTATGGACCTGGGTCAGCCCGGCCAGTGTCATTTTGTTGCCGTCAGCCACCACGGGGTCGACGCCTTGCGTGCGCAGCGCGTCCGCGTAGATGGACGCCAGGTCCGGTGCGCCGATCAATGCGACCTTCTGGCCCAGCCAGTAGGATCTCGCGGCTGCGAGTTCAGCGCCCACCAGCATGCCGGCGAGACGTGCGCGCGCGGTCGCCTTAGACTGGTCATGCAGAAGCCCTTCAGCGCGAAGCCTGAACAGCTGGGCCGCCAGCGATTCGGGGCGTGAACGGGTGACGTCCAGTGCGTCGGTGAACGCGTCAGTGTCCCATTCATCGGTATCCACGGAATGTCGTAGAACGGACTTTCCGCAGAGCAGTCCGAATAGCTCGCCCGTCATGAAAGTCTTGAAACTGACTATTTCACATGCCGAGACATGAACCCACTTGGTATGTGTTCCGGGCAGGCAGAGCACCCCGTCAAATCCGGGATCGCCGGCAAGGTATCCGGCGATCTGGGTTTCCTCTCCACGCATTACGTCGGGCGGGTCGTTCTGGCAGACGCCCGGGATGATTCCCGCGTCGAGATGTGGGTTGGTGGTTGGGGTGGTGATTATCTCCGTGAAACCCACCGGGCAGGGAACAGCCGTGTAGGGCGCTTCGATCCATCCCTGCCGGGCACCGACCATTCCGCAGGCGATGACCGGGGTCTTGCCGCTGCCGAGCCATTGTGAGACGACTTTCAGCAAGGCCGGTTCGAATTCGGTTGGCTCCAGCGTTGCCATTCCGGTGCCGGAAGTCACATGGTCGATCGTCTCGCCGGCGTCGGTCATGGACCAGACCCGCAATTTCGAGGTGCCCCAGTCGACCGCGATCCAGTCGGCTCCGCGCGATGGGTCGCTCATCCGCCGGTCACTGGAATGCCGGGACTCACGGCGGCCCGCCCGGCGAAAATTCGCACAGCGCGTATTTCGGGACCCGGGCCGCCGGAAGTGGGCCAGTGGCAAAATCCTGTGGTTTCGATCGGTTCGGCGTGCGCGGTTTTCATGGCTTTATCGTAAGTACATCGGATGTTCCTGTCGAGGCCTTGGACTGTTATATGATGGGGTGCGGTCGACATGGCCTTGGCCATAGGAATTATATACAATAGTGCCCAATTTTACTTGCGTGAGTCCTGAAATTCCATACAATGGCACCTATAATGAAGGGGTAATCCGCTATGGTACGCAATGCACATTTCGGGGAGGGCATCAATCTCCCGCAACTGATCAGGATGTTTCCCGACGACGCGACGGCTGAACAATGGTTTACCGAACAGCGCTGGCCCGAGGGGCCGTATTGCCCCCACTGCGGATCGACGAACGTCCTGTCGGGCGCGGCGCACGCGACGATGCCATACCGTTGCCGGGCGAAAGGATGCCGCAAGCGGTTTTCAGTTCGTACCGGGACGTGCATGGAGGCTTCCAACCTTGGGTTTCAGACGTGGGCGGTCGCGGTCTATTTGACGACCGCTGGGCTCAAAGGCGTCTCATCCATTAAGCTTCACCGGATTCTGGACATCACCCAGAAGTCGGCTTGGCACCTCGCCATGCGCCTGCGCAAGGCTCTTGAGGATAGCGGTGAAAAAATGAAGCCCGCCGAAGCGGAGGCTGACGAGACCTATATCGGTGGCCTTGGGAAGAACATGCACGCCGACAAAAAGCTACGCGCCGGACGTGGTGGCGTGGGCAAGTCGATAGTCGCCGCCGTCAAGGACCGCGAAAGCGGCATGGTGGTCGCGCCGGTCGGGCCTGACACAAAGACGGAGATTTTGCAGGGCTTCGTGGAGCAGCACACCACCGACAAGGTGACTGTCTACACCGATGAGTACTTGTCCTACGTCGGTCGTGAGGAACCGGATGGGCGCACGTGCGGGGCGGTCTGCCACAGCGTCGGACGCTACGTAAGGGAACAGGCCCACAATAACGGAGTGGAAAGCTTCTGGGCGCAGGTCGAGCGCGGCCACATGGGAGGGTTCCACAAGTTCTCCAAGAAGCACCCGCAACGTTATGTCGATGTGTTCGCGGGCCGTCACAACGCTCTGGACCGTGACACTATAGACCAGATGTGCGGGATCGTCGCCCGTATGGTCAACAAGCGGCTGACCTATCGGGCCTTGATCGCCGATAACGGACTGGACTCCGGGGCGCGGTCATGAAGCCCAAGGCCATATCTTTGTTTTCGGGTGCGGGCGGCATGGATATAGGAGTGACAAAAGCCGGCTTTGACAATGTATGTTCCGTTGAAATGGACCCGCATTGCGCCGCGACACTCCGCCTGAATTCGCCGCGCACGGCTGTCTGGCAGGTTGACATTCGGGCACTTGACCCGAAACGCACATTGGACGCGTTGGGGCTTGATACAGGCGACATCGCGCTTTTGCACGGTGGTCCGCCGTGCCAGCCGTTCAGCCAAATAGGTCACAAGCGCGGGCTTCTAGATCCAAGGGGCCAGCTTGCTTTTGAAATGATCCGTTTCGCGAAGGCACTGCGCCCGTCCGCCGTTATTCTCGAACAGGTTCCCACTTTCCTCGGAACCCAGGCGGCAATTGGAATGACCGTTCTTGATGTGATTCGTGAAGCGTTCTGGCGCATCGGTTACGAAGCGCACACAAGCATTTTAAATGCGCTTGATTTTGACGTTCCACAGCGCCGGAAACGCGCTGTGATCGCCGCCGTTCCCAAAGGCCAGTCATTCTCTTTTCCCCTGCCGAGCCTGCCAATCCGCGAAAAGACCGCTGGAGATGCGTTTGACGGATTGCCCGAGGCGGTGCTTCCGGACAGAAAGCCGCTTGCGCCAAATCATGTAGACGTAACGCCGGATCGGGATCGCTACCGCATTTCGTTCGTGCCCGAAGGGCTTTGGCTTTCCAAAGCCAAGGATGTTCCGTCAGATGTCGTGCGGCGATTGACGCCAAAGGACTCCACTAAGTTCCGGCGGCTGGACAGAAACAAGCCATCTCTTACCCTGCGTTGCGGAGAAGCGCTATATCATCCGCTGGAAGACCGCTACATCACGCCAAGGGAAGCGGCGCGACTCCAGGGCTTTCCAGACGGGCATGTACTTGAAGGGCCGATCAGGCGTCGCACCGGGGTAGTCAGGGATCTTGACCAACATCGCCAGGTCGCCAACGCCGTTCCGCCTCCATTGGCCAAGGCCGTCGCGTCAAGCGTGAGGGCCGGGCTGTGCCTGTAGTCAACGAACTGTTCGGGGAGACACTGACAAGACCTGGACATCAGAAAGGCCGGTTTCGCTTTGCGCAATGTCCGCACATGGGCGGAAAGCGGTGCGATGGTGGCGGTAATCGGGACATGGCCAAATGGCCCGCGACAGAACAGCCTTTGGCGCCGTTCTTTGATCCGTCGGTTGGCAATTCGGGGGATGGATCTATTCCGTGCGGAGTGTGTTCAGTTCACACCGATATAAGCTGGGCGATATGCCCGCGGCGGCTTCTGACGTTTGACGCCGCGAAACCGTCTTGGCAACAAGCCTATCTTCTGTCCCGCGTCCTGAGCTTGGCTGGATTCAAGAAGGGCGATGTTGTCTGCATATGGTCTGAAATCAGCGTTGTTTTCAAAACCAAGAACGAAAGGCTGAACTACCGTCTTGACTATGTGCTAAAGTCCGAAAGCGCACCACCGGTGATTGTTGAAATCATGACCGCATCCACGTCAGGCGGAAGCAAGAAAGAGCGAACCGATATACAGAACGCGTTTTGCGATGCGGTTTTATATGCCGAAGGCAACATTCCGAACCGCCGTGGGTCGCCAGGCGTGAACATTCGTCAGGTGTGGGCCAGAATGGCGTCACAGATGATCGTCAAATCGCAAATCGCGAATGCTTGGGGTGGTATGACGATCTGGGTCGTTCAGGATGCGTTGATGGACTATATCCGGTCAAACACTGGACTTCGTCTTGACGATCTACGGTCAAGCGATTGGCAGA
This sequence comes from Paracoccaceae bacterium, assembly GCA_965221405.1. GTDB lineage: Bacteria > Pseudomonadota > Alphaproteobacteria > Rhodobacterales > Rhodobacteraceae > JAPOUP01. The sequence goes on from CBDCSE010000002.1 coordinate 2,063,069, forward strand.
CCGGCGAGGTCAATGTCATATCGACGAACCGCAAGACGTTCACTTATATTCCGGGCCGGTCATGTCGGCAAATGGCGAGGCCTGTTGGGCCGAACTCCTAAACACTCCAATTGTTCCATCGGTAGACGTTCTTGGTGACAAATTGGCTGACGGGAGGGTTATCGCTGAAATTCACGTATCTTGAGCAAAACTACCGACCTGACAGTTTCCGCGAAGTGTCTGTTTCTGCTTGCATCCTCTGCTTGCATCCATGGAAAGGAAGGAACCAATAATGTCTGACAAAACCAGAAAACGGGGACAAGCTCAACCCACGCTATCAGCCGACATGGAGCTTGATGTTAGCCTCCCGGTGTGGATTTCTTCCGCGTCTTGAAGTCCGGCTGCCGCGTCGGTTTCCTGCTGTGCCGCGTTGGAAGGGCAGCTATTTCTCTTTCATCTCCAGCGTCTCCACCGCCTCCTTCCAAAGGCCATTCTGCGCGTCATCCTCAGTGACCATCGTCGCCTCACTGTGGGTCATCTGCGTCACACCCTGAAGGTCCACCTTGTCCGGGCCCAATGCCTTCAGCACCCGCTTCCAGCGTGTCTTGCTGTCCTGATCGAGCGATCCGTCCTCCCGCCGCAGCATATCGCGGATCCGCTGCACCAGATCCACCTCGTCATCGTCGATGAACATCACGTGCCACGGCGCGGGGCCGAGGTCGTAGTCGTCGGTGTCCGTCAGCACCAGCTTCACTGACTCCAGTGCCTCCCATTCGGCGTCGTCTATGGTCTCCACCCGAATGTCCACATGGGTGCTGTGCGCAGGCACCATGACCGGGCTCTGCATCGGCAACCTGAAGTCCTTGCCCTCTATCGTCGGCCATCTTTTGTCGGTTTCCACCGTGTACTTGAGCGCCAGTGACGCGGTCGGGGCCGGACTGAAGTTGACCCGCACATTGTGTGGGCCGCCGTCCTCGGCCGCGCCCGATGAGGTCGATTCGAAGCTTGCTACCGTCGTGGCCCCGGCCGCTTGGGCTGCCGGGCCGGAAAGCAGCGGCAGGGCGAGCAGGGCGGCGGCAGGTGCCGTAAGTCGCTTAAGGAAGGGGGGGGGGGGGGGGGGGGGGGATGAGACTCTTCATGGAATTCCTCCGCATTCGGTTTCACTCCTCCATCATAGAAGATGTCCCTTTCCGCGCAAGCCGAAACCCATCTTTCGCAAAATTTTTTGCTCGACCGGTTAAAGCATCGTCAAGCCGTGTTTTTTGGATTCGGCAATGCCCGTTATGGCACTACTTTTGCCGCATCCCGTTACCACTGCGGTCGCTTGGGATGCTTTCTCCATTGTAGGTTGGCGTTAAACGGTACGCCAGCGGATCTGGCAATGGCACAGGCTTCTGGATTGGGCCGGGCGTCGACGATGTCCTTCAGCCGCGCGCACCCGTGCGCCTCGAGCCCCACCCTGCAGATCTTCCTGCCTGCCTGTTCCATAGCCTGTCCCGCCTCCGGTATGCCCCCTGACGCCACCCAGGGTGGCCGGAAGGTCTGTTGTCCGGTGTTGCGGTCGGGAGCATAGCCCGTCCCGGGCCAGGATGGAACCGGCAATTCAACGAGGATGGGATACTAGTCCGGTCAGCACGTCAGGTTCTGTGGACAAGACCACGCCTGCATCACACCAAACTCGGACGCACGGCGAGGCAGTGAATGAACGGACGGTGGCGCTAAGATCGCGTTCGGTCATTCATGAGCCCAGCCGCGCCTTCAGTTCCTTGAGTGCGGCCATTTCCGAAGTTCCCCAACCTGCCTGTTGTGATTGAAACAGGGTTGCCTGACTACGGTGGATAACCCCGTTCGACAGAATCTTCAGGCCGTTCGCCTGCAGCGTCTCGCCTGTCGATACGAGATCGGCGATAGCCTCGGCGGTCTGGTTCCGCACGGTGCCTTCCGTCGCGCCCTGGCTGTCGACGAGCAGATAGTCCGCCACTCCGTTCTCCTTCAGGAATTCCCGCACCAGTCGATGGTATTTTGTGGCGATGCGCAGCCGGTGACCATGAACCTGCCGGAAGGTGGCCGCAACGTCATCAAGATCGTCCAGTGTGTCGACGTCTATCCAGCACTTCGGAACCGCGACCACCAGTTCGGCATGCCCCAATCCAAGTCTTGCGACTTCCTCCGTCTCGCTTCTCCAGTGTACCAGAGACTCACGCACAAGATCGGAGCCCGTCACCCCAAGATGGATACGCCCACCCTGAAGCTCACGTGGAATTTCCCCAGCCGACAGAAGCACCAGTTCGACGCCATGTACTCCTTCGACGCTGCCCGAATATTCACGGTAGGGGCCAGCAAGTGACAGGGTTACGCCACGCTCACCGAACCATTGGAAGGTTCCATCCTTGAGACGGCCCTTTGACGGCACACCGAGTTTGAGCGTCATGGCAGTTCCATTATGAGCGCCGGCCTGACAACCCCGCCAATTGCGGGTGCCGCGCCGTTGCCGCCCAGAGCGCGTGTAAGCGCGTCGTAACGGCCCCCTGTGGCCACTGGGGGCAGGTCGGGCAGCGCATCGGAGTAGAAGCCGAACACGAATCCATCGTAATATTCCATTGTTGTCCGGCCGTAGCTTCCTTCAAAGCTGAGTGTGGATGTGTCAATGCCGTTGGCTTCCAGCGTGTCAAGACGCACGGCAAACCGCTCGACCGCCGGTGCTGTCCCCGGTAGGGCTTCGGCGATTTTTCTGAGCCGCGAAAGCGCCACAGGTGCCATTTCGCGCAAATTCACGATCTCCTCGATCAGACTGACCTCGTCGGAAGGGATCGGCGGTGCTCCGGCATCCTCGACAAGCGCCTGGACGCGCTCTTCTATTTCGTCGATCGTTCGCAGTCCGATCACCGGACCCGTTTCCGGTGTCCTTTCGATGCGCCGGGCGTGTTCGACCAGTTCAGCGCGGGCGGCGGGTACCGGTGAACGACCTCCGAACTGGTCCAGCAGTTCGCGGAACCGGTGAGGTCTCCAGATATGGCGTATCAACGCCGCCTTTCGCGTATCGGTTGTCGACAGCCCGTGAACCGCCGCCATAAGAACGCCGATGTCGCCGGTTGCCGCCCTGAGGCGTAAGGGCTTCAGGACGCATGAAAAGAGCGAGAACACCTCGGCGTCCGCAAGGTGCCGCGCATAGCCGCCAAACACCTCGAAGCCAACCTGAACATATTCCGACGGGCGGGTCGCGCCCGTTTCCTGGGTGCGGAACACTTTCCCGGAATAAGCGTAGCGTCCCACCTCCCGACCCATGTCGAGATGCATCTGCGCGACGGGTACCGTGAAGTCCGGCCGAAGCATCAGTTCGCCCGCCAAAGGATCGCGGGTGGTGTAGGCACGGCCGCGGATATCCTCGCCATACAGATCCAGAAGCGATCTGGCCGGCAGCAGAACCGGCAACTCAACCATTTCGGCGCCAGCGTCGACAAATGCACCGGCAATACGCGCCCGTTCGGCCTCAAGCGTTCTCACGGTCATTGACTGGATCGTTGTATCCGTTTGGCGGTACCGATGCACCCGGATATTTCCGACACGAGGTTGGCTCGGGGTATCTCCCGTTGGGCAGGCCGGTTTTTCCACTCCTCGTTGGAGGTGATCTCGGTGGCGAGGCGTTTGCCGAGCGCGAGGTTCTTGACGATTACACGGTCCCGCGCACGCTCCTCCGTGCCCTGGATGATCGCAAACGGACAGTCGCGCCTGTCCGCATATCTCAGTTGACTTCCGAAACTCCTTGGATTGCCAAGGTACATCTCCGCCCGGATGCCCGCCCCGCGTAGTTCGGCGACCATGGCCTGATAGTCACCGATGTGATCACGGTCCATCACCGTCACCAGCACCGGGCCGGTCATCGCTCTGCCGCCGCCCCCGGCCCGCCGCGCGGCCAGTAGTCGGTCGACACCCAAGGAGATACCTGTCGCCGGCACTTCCTGCCCAGTGAAGCGCTTGACCAGATCGTCGTAGCGTCCCCCTCCCGCCACGCTTCCGAACTGGCGTCTGCGTCCCTGTTCATCGGTGATATCGAAGGTAAGTTCGGCCTCAAAAACGGGTCCGGTATAGTAGCCTAGTCCCCGCACGACGGACGGGTCTATCTCGATCCGGTTCGAACCGTAGCCCTGCAGGTCAAGGGATTCCCCGATTGTCTCCAGTTCGTCCACGCCCAGAGCGCCGGTGTCGGATCCCGATGTCAGCTCGCGGAGGCGGGCCACGGTCGCGGATATGTCCGGGCACCCGGCCTCCACGAAACCCATAACCGTATCCGCCTGATCATCTGAAAGACGTGCTCCCCCGGTGAAATCACCGCTCTCGTCCCTTCTTCCTTCGCCAAGAAGCGCTCTTACTCCCTGAGGGCCCAGCCGGTCGAGCTTGTCGACCGCACGCAGAACGATACCCCGCTCTTCGGCAAATCGCTCGGGTTCCGATGGATCGAGGATGCCCGCAACTTCCATCACACCGTTGAGAACCATCCGGCTGTTGATGCGGACCATATAGTCGCCACGCGATATGCCTACGCATTCCAGGGTATCGCACAGCATCGCGCAGATTTCGGTGTCGGCGGCGGGACTGGCGGAACCGACAGTATCGGCGTCACATTGATAGAACTGCCGGAACCGTCCGGGTCCTGGTTTTTCGTTACGCCAGACCGGTCCCATCGCGTAACGCCGGTAAGGCGTCGGTAGCTGATTGCGGTGCTGCGCATAGACCCGTGCCAGCGGTGCGGTCAGGTCGTAGCGGAGTGCCAGCCAGTTGGCATCTTCGTCGTCCTGCCAAGCGAATACCCCGGCATTAGGGCGATCGACATCAGGCAGGAACTTTCCGAGTGACTCGACTGTCTCTACGGCAGGGCTTTCCAGAGGGTCGAAACCATAGCGATCATAAACTTCGGCGACCCGGGAAAGAATCCGGTTTCGCTCGGCGACCTCGGCACCGAAACAGTCTCGGAACCCTTTGGGAGTCCGTGCCATCGGGCGTGGTGGCTTCTTTGGTCGTGCCATGTGTGTGCGTCGCGGTAGTGATCGTGCGCCATCTAGCGGATGGTGTGGCGGGAGGCAAGGAACGGGTCCCCGCAAGGGAATAAAGGAGGCTAGTGAATGACCAATATGGTTGGAAAAATCCGGAAGCGCCATTCCAGGATGCCCTCAGGTATCCTCCACCTGCAGCACGCCGCTGAGTGACTTGAGCGCACCCTTGATCCGGGGATTGATCTGAAACCTGTCTCCAAGTGCGATTTCCAGCTCTCCCGGCAGATCCGGAGACCGTAGACAGAGCTGGACCTCACCGTATGCCGCTGATCCGGCTTTCCCGTCGGCACGCTCAAGCAGTGCTGCGGTGGAGGCCACCGCCTCAACATTCTCGACGAAAATCCTCAACCCCGGCGGCCCGGCGTCCGCTATGACCACGCTGACCGGGTGTACGGAACGCACGCGCAGCCTCAACTGGTTGCCTTCCATATTCGCCGTTACAGTCATGACAACGTTATTGCCCGGTTCGAGGTGCTCGCCCGCGGCCGCAAACACATCAGAAAAAACGGTGACTTCGTGTAGCCCTGTCGGGTCGGAGACCTGCACGTAGGCGAAACGGTCACCCTTCGCCGACTTTCGCTCCTGCTTTCTCAGGACGGTACCTCCGACCTTGGCCACCAGCGGAGCGTGTTCGGCCCGCGCAGCCACATCGGCCAGGGTCGTCACACTTTGTCGCCTGAGTAGCGCAACGTAATCATCCAGTGGGTGGCCGGTGAGATAGAACCCAATCGCGGTATACTCTTCCGCTAGCCTCTCCTGTGGAAGCCAGTCCTCGACCGGAGCCAGACGGGGTTCCGGCAGGTCGTCTCCGGTCTCTCCGAATAACGATGCCTGGCTGGAATTCCTCTGGTCATGTGACGCTGTTGAATAGGCGATCAGCGAATCCAGGGATCCGAGCACCCTTTTGCGGTTGGGGTCAAGTTGGTCAAAGGCTCCCGCCCGTGCGAGCATCTCCATGGAACGCTTGCCTATCCGCTTGAGGTCCGTCCGGCGCGCGAGATCGAAGAGATTGACGAATGGCCTGTCCCCACGGGCGGCGGTGATCAATCGCATAGCCTCTACGCCCACGTTCTTCAATGCGCCGAGGGCATAAACCACCTTGCCTTCGTGAACGCTGAAGGTCGCGTCAGACCGGTTGACGCACGGCGGTACGATCTCGATTTCAAGTTCGCGGCGGACCTCCTCGGCATACACCGATAGCTTGTCGGTGAGATGCAGGTCGCAATTCATCACTCCTGCCATGAATTCGACAGGATGGTTCGCTTTTAGCCATGCCGTCTGATAGCTGACAACCGCGTAGGCGACCGCGTGTGATTTATTGAAGCCGTAGTTCGCGAATTTTTCCAGCAGGTTCCAGACCTCAACCGCTCTTTCGGCGTCGATCCCGTTCTGTCGCGCTCCCTCGAGGAACTTGGGTCGTTCGGCATCCATTTCCTCCTTGATTTTCTTGCCCATCGCGCGCCGGAGAAGATCGGCCCCGCCGAGCGAGTACCCCGCCATTTCCCTGGCGATCTGCATCACCTGTTCCTGATAGACGATGATGCCCTGCGTTTCGTTGAGGATGTGATCTATGGTCGGGTGCAGGAATTCGCGTTTTGAAAGCCCGTTCTTGACCTCGCAGTATTTCGGAATGCTTTCCATCGGGCCGGGCCGGTAGAGCGCCACCAGAGCGACGATGTCCTCTATACAGGTGGGTTTCATGCGTCTCAACGCGTCCATCATGCCTGCGCTTTCCACCTGGAATACCGCCACCGTCCTGGCTCTGGTGTAAAGATCGAAGGTCTTTTCGTCGTCCAGCGGGATGGCGCCAGGATCGATTTCGATTCCACGACGTTTGAGGAGATCAACGGCATTCTGGATCATCGTGAGTGTTTTGAGCCCGAGGAAGTCGAACTTGACCAGTCCCGCGGCCTCCACCCATTTCATGCTGAACTGGCTGGCCGGCATCTCCGATCGGAAGTCTTGATACAGTGGAACCAACTCATCGAGTGGCCGGTCGCCTATCACCACTCCCGCGGCATGCGTCGACGCGTTACGGAGAAGCCCTTCCAGCTGGTTGCCGTAGTTCAGCAGGCGATTGACAACTTCCTCCTCGGCCGCTTTACGTAGGCGCGGCTCCTCTTTGAGCGCCTGCTCGATGCTTACCGGTTTTACGCCCTCGACGGGAATCATCTTCGCCAGACGGTCCACCTGACCGTATGGCATCTGCAGGACCCGGCCGACATCCCTTACGGCGGCTTTCGACAGCAGTGCACCGAATGTGATGATCTGCGCGACCCGGTCACGGCCATATCTGTCCTGTACGTATTCAATCACCTCCTCGCGGCGGTTCATGCAGAAATCGATATCAAAGTCAGGCATGCTGACCCGCTCCGGATTCAGGAACCGCTCGAAAAGCAGGCCGTAACGAATGGGGTCAAGATCGGTTATGGTCAGCGCGTATGCGGCCAGTGATCCCGCACCCGATCCGCGGCCGGGCCCGACCGGGATGTTCTGTCCCTTCGCCCACTTGATGAAATCCGCGACGATCAGGAAGTATCCGGTGAAGCCCATCTTTTCGATGAGTTCCAGTTCGAACTGGAGGCGACGCTCGTACTCATCCCTCGAAGCCGCCGGATCAATGGCCGCGAGGCGTTCATCGAGACCCTCATGGGCCTGCCGTCGCAGCTCCTCTACCTCATCATCGGCGAAACCGGGTAAAATCGGCTGACGTTTGGTTGCCCGGAATGCACAGCGGCGGGCGATCTCGACCGTATTTTCCAGCGCTTCCGGGAGATCGGCGAACAGCATCGCCATTTCCTGCGGGCTCTTAAAGCAATGCTGCGGCGTCAGGCGTCGGCGGGGTTCCCGTTGGTCGACATATGTGCCTTCGGCGATGCAGATGAGCGCGTCGTGCGCTTCATACATATCCTGATCGGGAAAATAGACGTCGTTGGTCGCTACGATCGGTAGACCAAGCGCATAGGCGGTTTCGACAAACCATCTTTCGGTCTGGCGTTCGGCCTCGGGAAGGCCTGTGCCCTCTTCGGGATGGCGCTGAAGCTCGACATATGTTCTTGTGGGAAAGGCGTCTGAGAGGCGCTGGAGGAGTTCCAGTCCCCGTGCGGAGCCGCCGTCCCGCACCAGCTTTCCGAGCGGTCCATCCGGTCCGCCGGTCAGTAGGATTAGCCCATCGGAATGTCGGCAAAGTTCATTGACGGTGACATGCGGTGTGCCGCCATCGCCGCGTAGGTAGAAACAGGAGTTCAACTTCATCAGGTTACGGTAGCCTGATCCGTTCTGCGCCAGGAGAACGACAGGTGCTGGATTCCGTGTCCTGACGTCAATATCGGTCACCGCGAATTCCAGATCGAGCTGGCACCCGATGATTGGCTGCAGTCCTGCTTCGACGGCAAGTTCCGAAAATTCCAGTGCGGTGAACATGTTGTTGGTGTCGGTCACGGCGACAGCCGGCATTCCGGCATTGGTGCACATTTTCGTCAGGTTCCGGACCCGGACGGCACCCTCCAGAAGCGAGTGTTCGGTATGAAGGCGAAGATGGATGAACTGGGGTTCCGGTTTCATGTCGACATGCTAACCCAGCCGGAGCCCGGTTGGAATGCCGTGGTTAACGCCAGGAATGGTAGCGGAGTTTGCGGAGTCGGCTGCAGGGCTATCCGTCTTGGGATTGAATATCGCGGTGTATGGAAACCGATTCGGATCATTGTTCACTATGGTGCCGGACTGTTATTTTCCTGATACTGAATGTCCAATAACCGATGGAAAATACGCTCGGGAAGGTGATTGATTATCAGAGGTACCAATGCGCCGGGAAACTTAACTTCCTTGCGCTTCTTGCAGAGCTCCGCGATCGAGCGGTTTTTCCCGGGAAACGGTCATTATTCCGACGGCTGGCTGGTATATGGAACCGACGCGGTTGGAGCGGCAGCTGGGGGACGGCATGTCCAAGGCTGAGAGGGTGGCTGAGCTCGGGGGATCGTGGCGTGGGGCCGCGACCGGGACGACCAGCACGACCAGAGGATCGGGACGGTCTCGCGCTGGAAGGTGCGCCGGGCCCGTGCGCACATCGCCATCCGTTACATGGCCTTCCGCCGCCTTCAGCACATGCGCCATCGGCTGACGGTCCAGGGACACCAGACGGTTCGAACCGGATCCAGAAGGCGCTGGGCGGCCTGCAGATCAGCATCCCACCCGAAACGAAGGACGCACGGACGTTCGGCTTTGCGGGCGCGGCATCGGGCTGTGTCCGGCAGATCTACAGAGCCATCGGGCTGAACTGGAGCCGGGCTCCGTTCATTCACGCGCGAAAGGCGCGGGAAACAGCTCCCGGACGGCTTCGCCGATCCGGCCAGCGTGTGGCAGTCGCCAAATGTAGTGCATCTTTCCGAAGGCGGTATGAACGATATCAATGTGTTATACCATTTCCCGAAAGTTTTGACTCATCAACATATAGTCTCATAGCCGTATATACACGATATATTCCGTTCCGTCGCGGATGGCGCGTGCGGCCAGCCGTCAATGTCGCTATGTTGTGGTTTCCGCAAACCAACACCGACAGGAGACAGGACATGCCCGCACCCCTGACGATCACCGACACCGGCCGCACGGCCGAAGACCTGCGCCAGTTCGCCGGCAGGTGCAAGGACCATCGCCAGCGCCGGCGCGCCCGCGCCATCGCGCTCAGGCTCGAGGGGATGCCGCCCGGAGAGGTCGCGGCGCGGCTGCGCACGACGGTCCAGTCCGTGAGGGACTGGACGGTCCGCTATAACCTGGCCGGTCTCGGGGGGCTGGCGGACAGCCCGAGGACGGGACGGCCCGGGCGCCTGGACAGGGACCAGCGAGCCCTTCTCGCGGAGCGGGTCGAGGCCGGCCCCGGTCCCGGGGACGGCGGTCTCGTGCGCTGGCGTCTGAAGGACCTCGCCGCCTGGGCGATGGCCCGGTTCGGCGTTTCCGTCAGCGTATCCGCGATGTGGCGGACGGTGCGCGGCCTCGGCTTCAGCCACCAGACCGTCCGTCCGCTCCATCCCAGGGCCGATCCGGGGCGGCAGAGAGAGTTCCGCAACGATTTCAGCGGGCTGGCGCTGGGCGCGGCGGGCGAAGGCGCCGCGCCCGAGCGGATCGAGGTCTGGTTCCAGGACGGGCCGGGGCGGGCCAGAAGGGCACGAACACGCGCATATGGGCGCGCCGGGGCGTCCGGCCCCGCGCGGTGCGCGACCACCGCTACGGATACAGATACCTGTTCGCCGCCAGCCGCGCCGGGGATCCCTGCGCCGTCGGGCATGTCTGTGGCAGGGCGAACACCGACGAGATGAACGTCCACCTGGAGACGGTCTCGGCGAAGGTGAAGCCCGGCAACCACGCGGTGGTCGTGCTCGACGGAGCCGGCTGGCACCGGTCCAGGGCGCTCGTCGTTCCCGGCAACGTGTCCCTGCTGCACCTGCCGCCGTATTCGCCGGAACTGAACCCGGTCGAGCAGGTCTTCGACTACCTGCGCTCGAACTTCCTCTCCAACCGATTCTTCCCGACGGTCGCGGACGTTCAGGCCTCGATGCTCGACGCCTGGAACGCGTTCGAGGCCGACCTGGAACGCATCGCGTCGATCACCAAACGGTCATGGGCCCGTGTTTGCTGAAGCAACCGGTCAAATGGCGCTCCATAGGTCAAAACTTTCGGAAAATGGTATTATGCACAAAAATGTCTGAACTCAGGAGACCCCGGGCGGGCTGCCCGTCCACAGCCTCGCGACCCGGCTCGCTGACTTCGGCACGCGGACGCTGAAAGAGGCGACGGTTCCAGCCATGGCTTTCCGGTGCCCGCCCAGCCGACGGAGCTGCAGGCCCGGGCCTTCGACCTTCTGGAGATCGACCCCGCCAAAAGCCTGCCCTGACACGCCGGGGCCGTTACATGCCGGGTCCTGCCCGGAATCGGGCATCGTGCTGTTTGCAAGGGACTTTGCGAGTTTTTGCCGCCCCGGCACCCTACACATTGGGGCAATTCTTCGTCCATTTAGCACTTCAATCCTCCCGGCGCCCGTTCTAGCTTCAGCTTCTTTGACATTGCCCGCCCACCCGGCGATGTCATATTCAGGAGCACGAACCGAGCCAACCGGGAAACCGAACGAAATCCCTTTCCCCATTCGTAATGGAGAGCATGACAACGATGCATACTCAATCCTGGCTTCCTGAATGGCAGCGGCCGCACGCCGCAGCTCCCCGTGGGATGGCTACGCATGGGGCACGCCCGGACAACGGAACATGACAGCGGATATGGGTATGGGAAATCTAGCGTTTTTGCTGAACGGCGAACCGATCGAACTGGATGGAATCCAGCCTACCTGCACGCTGCTCGACTGGCTACGAGAGAGCCGTCGGCTCTGCGGCACGAAGGAAGGCTGTAACGAGGGAGACTGTGGCGCCTGCACGGTCATGGTGACCGATAATGGAGGAACCCAGGCACTGAACGCCTGTATACTGTTTCTGCCACAGCTTCACGGAAAGGCGGTTCGAACCGTTGAGGGAATCGCTGGACCGGAGCGCCAGCTGCATCCCGTGCAGCAGGCGATGATCGAATGCCACGGGTCGCAGTGTGGTTTCTGCACGCCGGGTTTCGTGGTTTCGATGGCCGTGGCGCATCTAAACCGACAAAGTGATTTTGACGACCGGCTCGCGGGTAACCTGTGTCGCTGTACCGGCTATGCGCCCATCATTAGGGCGGCAAAAGCGGCGGCGGCACATCCCGTTCCTGAATGGATGCATGAGAATCTGGCGATCCTGGGTGATCCGGGGCGGCCGGAGGCGGAATGCCACAGCCCGGAAACCGTGGAGGAACTTTCGTCCTGGTATATGGAAAACCCGGACGCGGTTCTGGTTGCGGGAGCAACGGACGTGGGTCTCTGGGTAACGAAAGATCTTCGGGATCTCGGATCGGTCGCGTTTCTGGGAAGGATCACGGAACTGAAATCCATCAGGACCGACGGGGATGGACTGCATGTCGGAGCCTTGGTGAGTATAGCGGAGCTTGGTGCGGCGGTCGCATCGCTGTATCCGGATTTCGCTGAGTTGATCCGAAGGTTCGGTTCGGTGCAGGTCCGCAACGCGGCCACTGTCGGTGGCAACATCGCGAATGGGTCTCCCATAGGAGACACTCCGCCACCTCTGATCGCGCTCGGCGCGACCCTGCACCTGCGCGGGGGGAAGGAACGCCGGTCAATTCCATTGGAGGACTTTTTCCTCGATTACGGGCGGCAGGATCGGCGATCCGGGGAGTTCATCGAGGCCGTAACAATTCCCCACCAAACCGATCGGCTAAAGTGCTACAAGCTTTCCAAGCGTTTCGACCAGGATATCTCGACCGTCTGCGGGTGCATCAGTATCACCGTCCAAAACGGTTCGGTTTCCGAAGCCCGTATCGCATTCGGCGGAATGGCGGGAGTACCCAAACGGGCCGCCCATATCGAGCGGGCACTGGTCGGTCGGCCTTGGACCGCCGATACCGTTCATGCGGCGCGCGATGAGCTGCCGAAGGATTTCACGCCAATGGATGACATGCGCGGTTCCGCCGAATTTCGGCTGCAGGCCACCGGCAACCTATTGGAGCGGTATTGGCTTGAATCAACGGGTACCACCGCCACCCGCGTGCTTGAGGTCGCTCCATGAGCGTTGCACTCGCCCTGCCACATGACTCCGCGCAGCTGCACGTCACTGGTTCGGCGCGCTACGTCGACGACATTCCCGTGCCGACCGGAACGCTGTCACTCGCCTTCGGACTGAGCGGATCCGCGCACGGCCGCATAAGAACGCTTGATCTCGGTCCGGTACGTGATGCGGAGGGTGTGGTCCTGGTCCTGACCGCCGATGACTTGCCTTTCGCCAATGACGTCTCGCCATCCACGCATGATGAACCGCTTCTTGCCGTCGAGAAGGTTTGCTACGTCGGGCAGCCCGTCTTTGTTGTGGCCGCCGACACCCATCTTGCCGCCCGCCGCGCGGCCCGTGCGGCAAGGATGGAGTTCGCGGAGCTGCCGGCGCTTCTGACCATCGACGACGCCATCGCGGCCGACAGCAGGTTCGAGGACGGTCCGCTTGTCTGGCAGAAGGGTGATGCCAGATCGGCCATCGCGTCCGCCGAACATGTCGCCGAGGGCATGCTCAATCTGGGTGGACAGGAACATTTCTATCTCGAAGGACAGGCCGCACTGGCGCTGCCGCAGGAGAATGGCGGCGTGGTCGTTCATTGCTCCAGCCAGCATCCAACGGAAATCCAGCATAAGGTCGCGGATGTGCTCGGCGTCCCGATGCATTCGGTGCGCGTGGAGGTCCGCCGGATGGGTGGTGGGTTTGGCGGCAAGGAAAGTCAGGGGAACGCGGTGGCCTGCGCCTGCGCCATTGCCGCCCGACTGACCGGCAGACCCTGCAAGATGCGCTATGATCGCGACGATGACATCATGATCACCGGAAAGCGCCACGATTTCCGTATCGTTTACCGTGCCGGATATGGAGGCGACGGCAGGATCAGGGGAGTGGAGTTCATTCATTACAGCAGGTGTGGATGGTCCCAGGATCTCTCGCTGCCGGTCGCCGACCGCGCGATGCTCCAGTCCGACAACGCCTATCATCTCCCGGCCGCTCGGATCGAGAGCCACCGCCTGCGTACCAACACGCAGTCAGCCACCGCCTTCCGTGGCTTCGGGGGGCCGCAGGGAACGATCGGCATCGAACGGGTGATCGATCATATAGCCCATGACCTCGGGCACGACCCCCTGGAAGTCCGCAGGCTTAACTATTATCCGGCGCAGGGCACACCCGAGGCACCCAGGACGACCCATTACCGGATGCCGGTCGAGGATTTCGCGCTGCACGCGATGACGGAGGAACTTGAGGCCTCTTCCGGCTATCAGGAACGCCGCAGCGCGGTGGCGGGGTGGAACGCCGCCAATCCGGTCCTGAAAAAAGGCATTGCACTGACGCCGGTCAAGTTCGGGATTTCGTTCACGCTCTCGCACCTTAATCAGGCGGGAGCCCTGGTGCATGTCTATCAGGATGGCTCAATTCACATGAACCATGGCGGCACTGAAATGGGTCAGGGCCTGTTCCAGAAAGTGGCGCAGGTGGCCGCCGACCGGTTTGGCGTTCCACTTGAGACGGTCAGGGTGACACCCACGGACACGGGCAAGGTGCCAAACACTTCCGCCACCGCGGCGTCATCCGGTTCCGACTTGAACGGAATGGCGGTGTCGCACGCCTGCGATACCATACGCGACCGAATGGCCGGGCATTTGGCGATGGAGCATCAGGCTTCCGCCGCCGATGTGCGCTTCGAAGGCGGGCGGGTCCTCATTGGAGATGCCACCTACAGCTTCGCGGATGCCGCGAGGAAGTGCCATCAGGGACGGATCAGCCTGTCGGCGACAGGATTCTACAGAACACCGAAGCTCGAGTGGAACCGTCTGAAAGGTCAGGGGCGGCCGTTCTACTACTTCGCTTACGGTGTGGCGGTGACGGAAGTCGTGCTTGATACACTGACAGGTGAAAACCGCATCCTGAGGACCGATATTCTGCACGACGCGGGAACATCTCTCAATCCGGCGATTGACATTGGCCAGGTGGAGGGCGGCTTCGTTCAGGGCGCTGGCTGGCTTACCATGGAGGAACTCGTCTGGGATGATCTTGGGCGGCTTCGTACGCACGCGCCCTCCACCTATAAGATTCCCGCCTGCTCCGACCGTCCGGATGTGTTCAATGTGTCGCTCTGGCGGCGTGGAAGGAACCGTGAGAACACGATACACCGTTCCAAGGCAGTGGGTGAGCCGCCGCTTCTGCTGGGAATATCGGCATTTCTCGCGTTGAGTGATGCCGTCGCGGCCTGCGGTAAGACCTATCCTGCGCTTGACGCGCCTGCGACACCTGAGCGGCTGCTTTCGGCGGTTCGACGGGTACGGGACACGGAGGCATGATCGATTTCGAGGCCCTAGGTGAGGCGGTAAGAAGCCACGGTCGCGTCGCACGGGTCGTCATCGCGGACACGAAGGGTTCGACGCCTCGGGAAAAGGGGGCCTCGATGCTTGTCTGGGACGAAGGTGCCCAAGGCAGCATAGGCGGAGGACGGCTCGAATACCAAGCGATGGCACGCGCCGTTGAACTTCTAGGGAATTGTTCCGTCTCCGATGTCCGCCGCCAGCCCCTTGGGCCCGGGTTGGGCCAGTGCTGTGGTGGGTCGGTGACGCTGGTGACGGAAATCTGGGATCAGACACTCTGGCTCGAAGCGTCCACCGCCGCTGCCGGGTCGGTCAGCGGAATGTCCGCGCGACGGATCAGGGGATCGACCGAAATGCCAGGCCGCGTAACCAAACGGATCGCCGCCTTGGCTTCGGACAGCGAGATGGAACCGGCGGCTGAACTGCTTGATGGATGGTTGCTTGAGCCGATCCGCACCCGCCGTTTGCCGGTCTTTATCTATGGCGCTGGCCACGTGGGGACCGCGCTGGCACGAATTCTGGATCCACTGCCCAATGTTCTCGTAACGGTTACCGACATACGGATACGGCGTGCCTGCGAGTTGCCGGGAGACGTGCGCCCGTTATTGTTATCGGGACGGCAGCCCGGGGAAGTGATGGCCAATACGCCACCGGACGCCGCTCATTTCATAATGACGCATGATCACGAACTGGACCTCGAGCTTTGTCACTTGGTGCTTGACAGGTCCTTCTTTTACGCTGGCCTGATCGGCTCGGAGACAAAATGGGCGCGTTTCCGCAAGCGGCTCATGTCGCTTGGCCGCTCCGAGGCGGATATCGACAGAATAGACTGCCCGATTGGAGTTACCGGGCTCGGCAAGCATCCTCAGGCGATCGCTATCGGTACCGCTGCGCGTTTGATTAAGGATGTAAAACACCGTCCGGAAATGTAGCGGCGACATGACGGATACACTTCTGACTGTCGATGGGTTGACGAAAACCTACCCCGGAGTTGTGGCGAACGACAACGTCTCGTTTTCCATCGCTCCGGGTGAAGTCCACGCGTTGCTTGGCGAGAACGGTGCCGGAAAGTCGACCCTTGTGAAGATGGTTTACGGCCTCGTCCGTCCCGATAGCGGGCGCATGCAGTTCGCCGGTTCCCCTCACGAACCGGCGTCCCCACATTCGGCGAGGGCTTCCGGAATTACGATGGTGTTCCAGCATTTCTCGCTTTTCGAGGCACTGAACGTGGCCGAGAACATTGCTCTCGGCATGGAAAATCCGCCACCGCAGCGTAAACTCGCAAAGCGGATCCGCGAAGTCGGAGAAGCTTTCGGACTGCCGCTCAGTCCCGATCGACGGGTGGGTGAACTCAGCGCTGGAGAACGCCAACGGGTTGAGATCATCCGTTGTCTTCTTCAGGATCCGAAGTTGCTGATAATGGATGAACCGACATCGGTTCTGACTCCGCAGGAAGTTGAGATCCTTTTCGGGACATTGCGAAGGCTGCGCGCTGAAGGCACCGCGATCCTTTACATCAGCCACAAGCTGGAAGAGATAAGGAAGCTTTGTGACCGCGCCACCGTCCTGCGTGAAGGGCGGGTCATGGGTATCTGCCAGCCACGTACGGAGTCGGTGCGGTCAATGGCCGAGATGATGGTCGGGTCGACCTT
Source organism: Paracoccaceae bacterium (assembly GCA_965221405.1). Classification (GTDB taxonomy): domain Bacteria; phylum Pseudomonadota; class Alphaproteobacteria; order Rhodobacterales; family Rhodobacteraceae; genus JAPOUP01. The sequence continues at coordinate 2,079,724 of CBDCSE010000002.1, forward strand.
GAAGACACCGTCACGCACGTCGGGAAAACCGGGCGGGACCGTTCTCAGCGTCGCCGCGCTGTCGGTATCCCCGGCGAGTCCATTCGGTACCGGTCTGAAGGATGTTGGACTCGATGTGCGTTCAGGTGAAATTCTCGGTATAGGGGGTGTGGCGGGAAACGGGCAGGATGAGCTCCTCGCCGTTCTTTCCGGCGAGGTGCGGGTGGCGCGGGGTGCCTTGCGGCTACTCGGAAATGACATCGGGCATTTCGGCCCGGTCCTGCGGCGACGGCTCGGTCTGCTTACCGCCCCCGAGGAGCGTCTGGGCCATGCGGCTGTTCCCGATATGTCACTGACTGAAAACGCCTTGCTGACCGGTGCGGTTCGCGAACAGCTGGTCGGTGGGGGATTCCTGCGATGGAGTAGGGCGCATGACTTCGCCAAGAGGATTATCCTGGCATTCGACGTGCGCACGCCCGGTCCCGCAAGTGCGGCAAGATCGCTGTCGGGGGGCAACCTTCAGAAGTTTGTGATTGGCAGGGAGATCCTGCAGCGACCGGCCTGCCTGGTGGTGAACCAGCCGACCTGGGGAGTTGACGCTGCGGCCGCCGCAGCAATCCGGCAAGCGCTTCTCGACCTCTCCGCGGAAGGCGCGGCCGTGATTGTCATCAGTCAGGATCTCGACGAACTGGTGGAGATTTCCGATCGCTTCGCGGCTCTGAATGGAGGTCGGCTGTCCGATGCCCGACAGGTCAAAGGGCTGACGATGGATGAAATCGGCCTGATGATGGGCGGAGCACATGACCTGGCTGCGAAACATGTTGCGGCATAGGTTTCCAGGTTCCAGTCAGGTAAGCCTCAAGGGGGGCTGCGGTATCCTGCAGCCATGCCCGGCGACTGACATGAAATCCGGGAGAGAGGTATGATCCGGTTGGAGCGGCGCCCGCAGGCAAGTCGTTTGTGGGCAGCCGCCACACCTTTGGTTGCGGTGGTGCTGACAATGGTGGCCGGTTGCGCTCTGTTCGGATTTCTGGGCAAGGATCCATTCATTTCCATTCGTACGATTTTCTGGGATCCATTATTCGGTGAGTTCGCATGGTACTATCGCGGTCAGCTCCTGGTAAAGGCGGGCCCGCTGATCCTTATCGCCATCGGGCTTTCGCTGGGGTTTCGCGCGGGTATCTGGAATATCGGTGCCGAGGGACAGTATATCCTTGGCGCGATCTGTGGCGCTGCCGTCGGGCTAGCGTTCTATCCAGCTGAGTTATGGTTCATTTTTCCGCTCATGATAATCGCGGGCGCCATTGGCGGGTTTGCGTGGGCAATGATTCCAGCGGTTCTGAGGGTATGGTTCAATACCAATGAAATTCTGGTCTCACTCCTGCTGGTCTATGTGGCTGAGCAGTTGCTTGCATCCGTATCTCTCGGCCTCCTACGGAATCCGGACGGTGCCGGTTTCCCCGGCAGCAGAAATCTCAGGCAGTATGAAGCGGCCTCGAATGCGGAGATCATCGCGGGTACGGGAATTCATTGGGGCGTGGTTACGGCGTTACTGGCAGTGATTATCGCCTACGTTCTGTTGAGCCGGCATATGCTCGGCTATCAAATCCGCCTTGCCGGCGCGAGTCCGCGCGCCGCGCGATTTGCCGGAGTCCGTCCGAACCTGCTGATCGTTTTCTGTCTTGGCGCAGGTGGTGCGCTGGCGGGGCTGGCGGGATTGTTTGAGGTCAGTGGACCCTCAGGCCAGATCAGTATCGACTTCAATTCAGGCTACGGTTTCACTGCCATAATCGTGGCTTTCCTGGGACGTCTGCATCCGATTGGCATCCTGATGGCGGGTCTGCTTCTGGCGCTGACGTTCATTGGTGGCGAGGCGGCACAGGCCAACCTCGGGTTGCCTGCATCGGCTATCCAGGCATTTCAGGGGATGCTCCTGTTTTTCCTTCTGGCAGTGGACGTTCTGGCCAGCTACCGAATCCGACTTGGTTCACCGGAGGCAGCGTAATGGATCTTTCGGTCATAAATCCGGCGGTTCTGGCTGCCTCTCTCATGGTTGCCGCAACGCCGATCCTACTGGCGGCGGTCGGTGAGCTGGTGGTCGAGAAGTCAGGGGTTCTCAACCTGGGTGTCGAGGGCATGATGATCATCGGCGCGGTCTCAGGCTATGCGGTCTCGGTGAATACCGGTTCCGCTTTTCTCGGTTTCGTCGGCGCCGTTGCCGGAGGAGCCATGCTGGCTCTTGTATTCGGCGTGCTCACGCAGGTCCTTCTTTCGAATCAGGTGGCGACCGGTCTTGCGCTGACACTTTTTGGTTTGGGTCTATCGGCGCTGATAGGCGAGAGTTACCTGATGGTCCGCCCACCCCAGGTTGGCGATCTCCGCCTTGGTCCTCTGGCTGACATACCCGGGCTGGGAAAGATGCTCTTCCGTCATGACGTCATCGTCTATCTGTCGCTCGCGCTGGTCGTTGGCGTCTGGACGTTCCTGCGCTACAGCCGCTGGGGCCTCATCCTGCGGGCCGTTGGAGAAAGCCATGACGCCGCGCATGCGTTGGGCTACAAGGTGATACGGGTTCGTTTGGCGGCCATAGCGTTCGGCGGCGCATGTGCGGGACTGGGAGGTGCCTATCTGAGTCTTATCCGTGTCCCGCAATGGACCGAGGGCATGACGGCCGGAGCGGGCTGGATCGCGCTCGCCATCGTGGTGTTCTCCTCGTGGAAACCGGTCTGGACTCTTGTCGGAGCATATCTATTCGGCGGTGTAACCGTGCTTCAGCTCAATTTGCAGGCGGCGGGTGTGGAAGTGCCGGTGGAGTACTTGTCGATGTCGCCATATCTGATAACGATTCTCGTACTTATCATCATGTCCACAGGTCGGGGCCGGTCAGCTCTCAACGCGCCCGCGGATCTTGGGCGTCCATTCCATGCCCCTGCGTAGGGGTTACAGCCGAAACAGCAGGTGGAGACCTGCCTCGCAGAAAAGGTAATCCAAATGAAAGCCAAACTCTTTGCCGCCGCCGCAATTTCACTCGGAGTTGCCGCCGCCGCCGCTCAGGAAAAAACCAGGGTCGGGTTCATATATGTCGGTCCGGTCGGCGACCTCGGCTGGACCTACGAGCATGACCAAGGGCGTCTCGCCGTGGAGGAAGAGTTCGGTGACCGGGTCGAGACGGTTTACCAGGAAAGCGTTCCGGAAGGGGCCGACGCGGAGCGGGCATTGACACAGATGGCACTTGGTGGCGCGGACCTAATATTCACGACCTCTTTTGGATACATGGATCCGACAATCAACGTTGCCGCGAAATTCCCGGACGTGAAATTCGAGCATGCGACAGGTTACAAGCGCGCGGAAAATGTTTCGACCTATTCAGCCAGATTCTATGAGGGCCGTGCGGTTATCGGGCACATCGCCGGTAAGATGACCAGGACAAACAGGATCGGCTACATCGCGTCATTCCCGATTCCAGAGGTGATTCGGGGAATCAACTCGGCTTTCATCCATGCCAGAAAAGCCAATCCGGATGTCGAGTTCTCCATTGTCTGGGTCAATACCTGGTTCGATCCGGCCAAGGAGGGCGATGCCGCGCAGGCTCTGATCGATCAGGGTGTCGACGTCATCATGCAGCACACCGACTCGACTGCGCCGCAGACGGTGGCGAAAGGTGCGGGCATCTACTCGTTCGGCCAGGCTTCTGACATGGCCACATTCGCTCCCGAGCCACGTATCAGCTCCATCATCGACAATTGGGCGCCATATTACATCGCCCGTGTCGCCGCGGTGATGGACGACACCTGGGAATCGATCGATACCTGGGACGGTATCGCTTCCGGCATGGTTGAGATCGGCGAAATGTCTGAAGTCATTCCGGCTGAGGTGCGCACGGAGGCCCGGGCGCTCTCGGACTCAATCGCCGCCGGGGACTACCATCCGTTTACCGGACCGATCAATTACCAAGACGGTTCCCCTTGGTTGGGTGAGGGAGAGACGGCAGACGATGGCGTGCTACTGGGAATGAACTTCTACGTTGAAGGCCTGAGCGGCGACGTTCCCAATTGATCGCCGGTTCCTAAGGAAAGGGTCCATCAAAATGGACCCTTTCAACCTCTCCATGGGGGTGATCGCTTTGTCGCGGAATTCGTGTAGCGCCGATAGAAACCGGTAAGGGATTCACTGACGGCATCGGCGGTTTCAGGAGTAGGAGGATGGTGGCTTGGCCTCAGTCTCCAGCCCGCCCGCTTCCATCAGGAAGGTCCGGAAGGAGGGAATCGGGCAGGTGATGGTCTTGTCCTCGTGCCTGTGAAGCGCACCTTGGTGGATGAGATGGTCAAGGAAATCCCCGGCATCCATTCCCTTGGGAAGTTGCCACCCCGCCTCACGGTCGTTCGGCTTCATGGATTTCATGACACTGGAAATCCTTGATCTCGTGTTCAGCGATAGCATCACCCCCACCACCAGGCCAGCTGACCGTTCCATCTGTCGGCTCTGCTGGCCCAGGTAATAGCGTATGCGGCTTTCGTCCGCTTCCCTCTCGATCAACTGCCAGTCGACGCGCGACAGGTCGCCATCTGTTTCGAGCGCGACCTGGCCGAGGGCCTGCAGCGCGAAATGGAGATGTCGTGGCCACCCCTCGCAGGGACGGACGAGAGCGTCCAGCCGCTCCCCCCAAGGCCCGGGATCCATGCCGAAATTCCGGCATGATTCCATCATGAAATACGAAGCGTCGCGCGGCTTGAGAGCCCCGATTTCATGGATCCTCCTGCCACGGGTCAGACCGAGATCGTTGGCCTGATCGGCGGTTTCGCCGAGACCCGCCAGCACCAGCGTCAGGGGAAGGCCAGTTTCGCCGCCGTGGATTCCCCTGAGAAGAATTCCAGTTGGGGAGTTCCTGTCGGGCGGTAGGTTCGGCGCCTCGTCGATAGCGACGATTATCGGGCGCGTCCACCTCCCGGGCGGAAGGGCCTCCCTCAGGGCCAGCAGACCGCCGAGCCCCTCCTTCGAGAGACTGATGCCCGCGCCGCCGGCGGAAACCGACTCGACGCGCCACGCCGCACTGCCCAGAAGATCCCGTCCGCGCTCCAGCCATTCATGCTGCGCGAGCCGTCCGGCCTCGCGCAGGAGAGCGAGGATGCGGGGAACGCTTTCCTCCAGCATCTCGCTGGTCAGGAACAGAACCCGGGGCTCTTCACCGGCCTTTACCTTGTCCTGTGTCTTGAGGGATCGGGATTTAAACTCCGCCAGAATTGAACTCTTCCCGGCGCCGGGCGCTCCCTGGATGATGCGGGTCAGGCCGGGGATGCCGTGCGCTGCCGCGCCCGCGCTTTCCAGGCGAGGTCCGCCTTTCCCTCGATGTCCTCAAGGACGTTCGCCCGACCGACGAAGACCGGCGGTGGAGACTTGTCGCCACTGTCGACGAACGCCCGAAGCCCTTTCCTGTCGAATGCTATGTCTGCCCTTCCGTGATGGGGACCGTGACCCATCCCGAATATATATCGCGACTGGGCGGCTGTCAGGATATTTCACGACTCCCCGACGAGATGGTCGGGGAAAGCGGGAAACTCTTCGGTACCGACGTCAGCCGGGACCTCCTTGCCCGCCTGCTGCGCAACGGGTCCGTCGTCGTCGGCCCACGTTTGCCCAGACCCTGGGTGCCGCCCGTGTCCGGGAAGCCCCCGACCTGATCCTGGTTCCGGGCGGTGCATGATCCTTCGATCCTGACCGCGTGAGGGGCGCGAAACGCGTCGCGGGGCGGCGCGACGACGCAGCCGTGCCCGGACACTCCAAAAACCTTGCCCGGAAAGAGCTTCGGACAGCAGGCGACGACCGTCGAAACCGTGGTGGGGCCCGCCTCGGACATACCTGCCCGCCGTCACGTCAGAAGTCCCCGGACCCGAAAAATGGTCTCGGGATTTCGGTTGTCATGAAGACTGTCCGCATCTAGTTATGCCGCCAGCATCCTGTAGCAACCCCACATGCCAGAAAGGACAAGGCTCACGTCGATCCGCATTCGTGGCTTCAGGTCTCTCGCCGACGTCGGACTTTCGGATCTGGGCCGAGTCAGCGTCCTGATAGGTGCCAACGGCTCGGGAAAGTCCAACTTCGTGCGCTTCTTTGAGTTGCTGAGCTGGATGCTCCGGTCTCGTCGTCTCGGAGGGTTCGTCGCACGGTACGGAGGCGCTGACGACCAGCTTTTCGGCGGTAGCCTAACCACTCCGGCCATGCGGGTCGAAATCTGCGTGGAAACTGCGCACGGCCGGAACGACTACCGGTTCGCGCTGGCGCACGCTCAACCCGACCGGCTGATATTCACCGAGGAAGATTTTCGGTTCAGCCGCAGGAGCGGGCGGTCGGAGGCACCATGGACACACCTTGGCGGCGACGGGCACCGCGAAGCGCGAATCGTCGAGGCCGCACAGTCTCCGCAACCGCCGGGAGTTAACCGTACCACGGCGCGGACGATCGTTCATCTGCTCCGGAACTGCGTCGCCTACCAGTTTCACGACACCTCCGACAGCTCAAGTCTCAAGTCCAGCTGGGAAGCGGCGGACAACAACTCGCTGCGTTCCAACGGAGGGAATCTGGCGGCTGTGCTGCACAGGCTCGAGCATGAGGATTACCGTCGCTTCGAACTGATCTGCCGCCACATCGGTCGTGTGCTGCCCGTCTTCGACAGGTTCGAGATCGAAAGCAGCTACGGCAAGGTTCAGCTCAGGTGGAGGGCCAATGGATCGGACAAGACCTTTGGGGCCCATCTGACGTCCGATGGATCCCTGCGCTTTTTCGCGCTTGTCACATTGCTGAACCTGCCTCGGGAGATGTTGCCGGACGTCATCCTGCTGGACGAACCCGAGCTCGGCCTGCATCCAGTGGCCATCGCGCTGATAGGCGACATGATCAAGGCGCTTTCCGAAGACGTGCAGGTCGTCGTTGCCACTCAGTCGCCTCTTCTTGTGGACGTGTTCGATCCCGGGGAAATCGTGGTTCTCGAGGCGAGGGACGGCCGCACGAATTTCCGGCGGCTCGCGACAGACGACTGCCGCCATTGGCTCGACGATGGCTTTGCGCCCGGCGAGATCTGGCAGAAGAACCTGATAGGGGGCCGTCCGTGATCCGTCTTGCGGTCGCGGTGGATAGGGCCAGACGGAAGAGGAGTTCGTCAAGAGATTGCTGGGCCCGCAGCTTCAGTATCGCAACGTCGCGGCGACGCCGGTCCTGTTGGGCCGTGCGCTAAACCGCGGCGCAGGTGGCGGGAACGTCACCATGCCAAGGCTGGTCTCAGAATTGGTGCGCTTGAGTAACTCGTTCGATTCCGTCACGACTCTCGTCGACTTCTACGGCTTCAAAGGAAAGGAACGGCGCTCCGTAGACGATCTCGAACAGGAGATTCGCGCTGATGTCGAGAAGACGGCCGGCTCGCTGGGAGATAGGCTGGTGCCTTACGTTCAGCGGCACGAGTTCGAAAGCTTGCTGTTCTCCGAAGTGGCTGCCTTTTCGGTTATACCTGACGTCCCGCCACATGCAGTCCGGACGCTCTTGAACATTAGTTCAGACTTTGCGACGCCCGAAGATATAAACGACCACTACCATACGGCTCCAAGCCGACGCATTAAGGATGCGATTCCGCGATACCGAAAACGGGTTGACGGACCACTGATCGCGGCGCAGACGGGTCTGGAGACAATTCGTGCGCAATGTCCGCGGTTCAATGCCTGGCTCGAACACTTGGAAACCTTGGTGGATCGCATCCAGGCGTAGGGGGTCGAGATCCTTCGCGGCCTCGCATGGAGCGGCGCTCGGAATGGCCGCGGCCGGGTGATGAGTCCGGTATCGCCCTTGATGCGGCAGATGATCCTTCACCCGCACCTGTGACCGTCCCGCGGCCCCAAGGTGTAGCTGCCAGCGATCTGCACAGATGATTCCATGGGCAAGGGGCCCGTAGCTTCAACCTGCTTTCCTCCGGTTCGCCCAGATGGACGCGACCGCGTAAGTCCGAACTCCGGCAAACGGAGATCCAGTGTCGCCACACTGTCACGGTCAGGTCCCAAGGCGCGGAACTATCACCGTAACCTGACGTTGCGCGACAGCCAGACCGTGATCAATGATCTGTTGTCGCCGCTGGCCAAAGGCGACATCGAGGCACCGCGTCCTCAATGCGATGTCCGAGAGCGGCACGTCGGTCGTTGCCCATGTCTTCGGGCGTCGAGAAGGCCGATCGAGTTTCCTGGAGATCCCGGGGGGCCGTGGCGGAATGTTAGGCACAATCATGATGGCGCTTACGTGGGAGAACGGAAAGCCTTTGAATTGGCCCTTGTGTGCAGGTCGGCTTTGCCTTCGTGATTTTCCCGCTTATGGTAAGGCCCACGATATTGGCGATGCACCGGGCCCTGGAGAGCGAAGGTCAGGTCAATGTCGTCAGTAGCGGTATATTGACTGATCCGGCGAAATGGCTGTCGGCAGGGAGGTGAGGGGCACTCGACTGACACGAACCGCGCCCGGATGCCCTCCGGACCGATAGAGGCGTTTCGGACGAAACGTGCGTATTCCACGGTGGAGATATCCGAGGGAAAGTCGCGAAATCATTTCGCAACAACCGCATAACGTGTATGAAAAACCCGACAGTCAAGGGAATCGACCCATTCAGACCGTATCGCTCAGCTTTTATCGATTCGACCGGCTGACCGCTCTTATCTGGGCGTTCTGGATGATGGGCGCCGCACGACTCTCCCTGTCGCGTATATCCGGCCTCGAGTTCTGGAAGCTTTGCGGATCGGGGACCGGCGAGGGATTCACCCCGGCGCTCAATTCGGGTGTTTTCGTGATTCTCTGTGTATGGCCCGATCAGTGTGTGGCACATTCCCGTCTTCGGGAAGAGCGTCTCTTCCAGATGTACCGGAACAAGGCTTGCGAGCACTGGACGGTCTACCTGACACCCGTCTCGGCCCGTGGTGCCTGGTCGGGTGTCACGCCTTTCGTTCCCACCGGTCCTGAATGGGATGGGCCGCTTGCCGCACTCACGCGCGCGACATTGCGTCCGAAGCACATCCTGAGATTCTGGAGGCGCACGCCGACCATCAGCCGCGTGATCGGCGCCGACCCCAATGTTGCCTTCAAGATTGGAATCGGGGAAGTCCCTTTCCTTCAGCAGGTAACGTTCTCGATATGGCCGAATCCGGAAACAATGGCGGCTTTCGCCCGTACGCCTGACGGACCCCATGCCAGGGCCATCCGCGCCGTTCGGGATGGAGACTGGTTCCGCGAGGAACTCTATGCGAGATTCCGTATTCTGGATGACATCGGAAGCTGGTGCGGTGAAAGCCCGCTCGAACGGCTGGGGCCGCGATGAGCGGTGCCTTTCCGTTTTCGGCTATCGTCGGTCAGGACGATATGAAGTGCGCGATGCTCCTGAGCGCTATCGATCCAAAACTGGGTGGCGTCCTGGTGTTCGGCGACCGGGGAACGGGAAAGAGCACCGCCGTGCGCGCACTCGCCGCGCTACTGCCGCCGATTACGGTGGTCAAGGGTTGTCCGGTAAACTCCGAAAGCCTCCGGGATGTGCCTGAATGGGCAAAACCGGTTGGTCGGGATACCGAGGAGCGTCCGACCCCTGTTGTGGACCTTCCGCTGGGTGTGACTGAGGACCGGGTTACCGGTGCCCTCGATATCGAGCGTGCGCTTACCCATGGTGAGAAAGTTTTCCAGCCGGGCCTCCTGGCCGCCTCCAACCGCGGATATCTGTACATTGACGAGGTCAACCTTCTTGAGGATCATATCGTGGATCTTCTGCTCGATGTCGCGCAGTCCGGCATCAATCTCGTTGAGCGCGAGGGGCTGTCAATCCAGCATCCGGCCCGCTTCGTCCTGGTTGGATCGGGCAACCCGGAAGAGGGTGAACTACGGCCGCAGTTGCTTGACCGGTTCGGGCTTGCGGTGGAGGTGGGTTCGCCGAGTGATATCGAGGAGCGGGTTGAAGTCATTCGCAGAAGGGAGAGTTTTGACAATTCACCTACGCGGTTCATTCGCCGATGGAAGTCGGCGGACGTCATGGTCCGTAACAGGATCCTCAATGCCAGAAGCGCTCTCGCGCGAACGAGGGCAAAGCGGAAGGTAATTCGTGATTGCGCCGAGCTTTGTGCGCATCTCGGTACTGATGGGCTCAGGGGTGAACTCACACTCCTTCGGGCGAGTCGGGCGTTGGCGGCGTATGAGGATGCGGATGAAGTCGCCATTGATCACCTGCGCAGGGTTGCGCCACTCGCTCTCTCGCACCGTCTTCGCCGTGATCCCCTCGACGAGAGCAGTTCCTCCTCAAGGGTGGCGCGTGCCGTTGAGGAGATTCTGGGGTGAGGTGCGATGGCGCGCGAAGCTGGGCGAATGCGTGCCTTGCGCTTAACCTCCTTGCGGTGGACCCCGTCGGGTTGCGCGGTGTCGCTCTAAGGGCGCGGTCGGGCCCGGCCCGGGAGGTTTTCCTCGATCTGCTCGGCCGCGAAGTCCGAACCGTTCGCATTCACCCGGCGATGTCGCGGGAAGCGCTATTCGGTGGTCTGGATATCGCCGCGACACTGAGCGCGGGACGAATCGTGAGAACCAGAGGTCTTCTGGCCGGTGACGACGCCTGTCTGTTGCTTGCAATGGCAGAGCGCTGCGGCGCGGACCTCGCTGCTCAACTGGTGCAATACCTGGAGTGTGGTCATCGCCAGATGGTGCTGCTCGACGAGGGAGCCGAGCCGGGAGAGACCGCGCCACGGGCGCTGATGGAGCGGCTCGCTCTGCATGTTTCCCTCGACGAAATCGGTAGGCTGCACGCGCAAATTCCGGAAACCCCGCAGGTGAACGAGGCACGGCTTAGGCTGACGGACATTACCACGACCGACGACGCGCTTCGCAGGCTCGTGATCCTGGCGGTGCGGCTCGGCGTCGACACTCTGCGCGCACCGTATCTCGCCTTGAAAGCCGCGAAGGCAAACGCGGCACTCAGGCACGGGAGGCAGGTCGAGGACGAGGATATCGCGGTTGGCGCCAGCTTGGTACTCGCGCCGCGCGCTACCGTAATGCCTGAAGCCGCCGATCCGAAGCCCGACGACCGTCATCCGGAAACGGGGGAAGACGGGGCGGAAGAATCCCAGCCGCTGGCGCTGCCTGAGGAAATACTTGTCGAAACTGTCCGCCCTCAATTGCCGGGGAACCTGATTGACGGATTGAGGGAGGACAACCGTGCGCGTGTGGCAAAGGGTGTGGGGGCGGGCCGGAAACATCGCTCCAATCGTCGGGGTCGTCCCTTGCCCTCCCGTCCGGGCCGTCCGGGAAGTGGGGCGCGTATCGACCTCGCCGCGACTCTTCGGACGGCCGCGCCATGGCAGGGTCTCAGGGGCCGCGACGGGTCGGTTAAGGTATTGCCGTCGGACATCCGGCTGAAGCGGTATGAGGGAAAAAGTGATCGGTTACTGATCTTTGCCGTCGATGCCTCGGGGTCGTCGGCGATGGCGCGGCTTGGCGATGCGAAGGGTGCCGTCGAAATCCTTCTTTCGCAGGCTTATGCGAGCCGAGATCATGTGGCATTGATCGGTTTCCGGGGTAATCGGGCAGACCTCCTTTTGCCGCCGACACGATCGCTTTTGCAGGCCAAGCGGCGGCTGACGGCCTTGCCCGGCGGCGGCGGCACGCCGCTTGCGACCGGTTTACGGGCGGCTGGTGACCTGGCGCTTCAGGCGCGCGGGCAGGGGCTGACTCCGGTTCTGGTGCTCCTGACAGACGGCCGCGCCAATATCGCGCTGGACGGAAGCGGCAACCGTACGAAAGCGCGCGAACATACAACCTCTGTGGCGCGGTGTCTGAAGGCCGAGGGACTTTCGTGCGTCGTTCTTGACACAGGCAATCGTCCCCAGACCGTCCTGACAGACCTTGCCCGCACACTTGCCGGACAATATCTGCCATTGCCAAGGACAGATAGCGCCACATTGGGCAAGACAGTTATCCAGACGATACGCGATGGACTGGACACATGACCTTCCCACATGGAGCCTTCCATGGCTGTCGCGTCGCGTCTCGGTCAGCCCGCACCGTTGGCATGTCCAGGAAAACGGCGACGGCCCGCTGATTCTGTTATTGCCGGGATCGGGATCCAGCGTGCACACGTGGCGCGCCATGATCCCCGTGTTGTCGCAGAGGCACCGTGTGGTCGCCCTGGACCTTCCGGGCCAGGGTTTCACGCAATCTCCACCTGGTGCCCGGTCGGGATTGGAGGAAATGGCGGCGGATATCGCAAAGCTGCTAAGGCATCAGGACTGGTGTCCCGAAGCGATCCTCAGCCATTCCGCCGGTACCGCGATCGCGCTCAGGCTGTCAAAACTCATGGGTATCGCAACAGTGATCGGCATCAACCCCGCGCTGGATAATTTTCAGGGTGTTGCGGGTTGGCTGTTTCCGCTGGTTGCCCGTGCGCTCGCGATCAGCCCTTTGACCGCCAGGATATTCACTGCCAGCGCCACATCTGAGCGGTCACGTAGGCTGATCGAGGGCACCGGGTCAAGACTGGATGACGAAGGGTTCGGCTATTACGCGCGCCTGATGCGCGACCGGGCGCACGTCAATGGAACTCTCAACATGATGGCCCGCTGGTCACTCGATAAACTGCTTTCCGAGCTTCCGACCATGGAAGCGCGCACGCTGTATCTGGCAGGTGTGCAGGATCTCGCCGTACCACCCGACGTCGCCGTGCGCGCATCCGAACGGATGCAACTTGCCGAAACACGTCGACTAGAGGGCGTGGGTCACCTCGCGCATGAGGAAGATCCCGAGCGGATCCTCCTTGAAATACGGGACTATCTGCCTTCAGTCGGCTAGCTGACCGTCCGCCAGCCGAGAAGGCGTGACAATGGATGGCCGCCGCCCTGGATGACCGAATTTCTGCGGGACTTCCCGGTTACCAGCTTCATCGGCCAGAAAACCCGCGATACATGGAAACCGCCTCTGATCGCCGAAGTCGCCCTACGGTTCTTGATCACCGTGAAGAACGGTAAGATCCGCTTGCCGCCTTCAATCGCGGAATTTCCGCGCCGTTCCGAGGAAACCATCGAGAAACCGAACTGGTCCGACAGCGGACCGCCCGTATGGTCCGTATCGGGTGGGGCGGTCAGGAAACGCGGGTGATCCTTCAGCACGTATGGCGCGTGGTCCGGTAATGTCGTTACCCTGAATTCCTCGGTTTCAACGTTGCATGGAAGAGCACCCGTTCCTTCCAGAGCCCTGCGTCCGGTCTTTACCGCGCCGAGCGGCCTGTAGTCCGCGGTGACGATCAGGAGCGCATTGCCATTTACGACACCCTCCGCGTAGACCGACGCTTCGCGGTCGGGGACCCGGGCCCTATCAATGCGCCGCTTGATGTCACCGATTCCCTCGTCCGGCTGTCGTGTCACCACGCGCATAGAGTGACGCGGAAATCCCGCACGGTACAGACGGTCTCGGACGCCTCCCGCAATGTTCGGATTAGGATATAGCCTCGTGAATATCGTTGTCATGACACCTCCAGTGATTTGGTCCTTCTGCCCGAGTGATCTGCCATGTTCCCGTCTCGACACCGCACCGCGAGCAGAACGGCGAGAATCAGGAAAGCGATCTCAATGGTGAACACTACGTTATAGGGTGTTTCCGGCGCAAGTCCGTCCAGTGACGTCATCCCGACCAGAATATCCCGGACGATTCCGGCAAGAGCTATGCCGATCCCTGCGCATGTGGCCTGCACGGCGCCCCAGGCCCCAAGGGACAGACCGATACGATCCCTCGGGGCGGCACGGATCACGGCGGTAAGTGTTGCGTGTCCAAACAGCCCGGCCCCGATTCCGGTTGCCAACGTCCCGGCGAGGAACAGCACGGGTCCCACCAACATGGAGGACAGCACAATCGCGGCGAATCCCGGCACACCGACCAATGCCCCCATACGCCCCAGTTCAATCGCTGAACCGCCTCGACCCAGCACACGTGATGCGATCGCGAAGCCAATCAGTGTTCCTGCCGCCAGCAACGCGGTCAGCCGCGTCGTTTCAGCTACGGAAAAGCCAAGCGCTTGGCCGCCATACGGCTCAAGCAGCACGTCCGCCATTCCGAAGCCAAAAGTGCCGAAGCCGATCACAATGAGAAGTTCCTTCATCCCGGGGTGCGCGACCAGCTCCCTCCATGCTTCGGCGAATGGCGGATTTCGGGCGATCTCCATCTGCCGCGCACGTTCACGGCTGCGGGCCTCCTGCTTCCATATCGCGAGGAGGTTGAGCGCAACCGTGAGGACTGCCGAACCCTGGATGACCTGGATCAGTCGTCCAGGCGAATAATTCTCGAGGAGCAGCCCATATGCCAGCGCGGAGATGGCCATGCCGAACAGCAGCATAACATACATCAGGCCGACAACTTTCGGCTGGTCCTTCTCGGGAACGAGGTCCGTCGCAAGCGCCAGACCGGTGGTCTGAACGATGTGAACTCCAGCACCTACCAGCAGGAACGCTAGGGCAGCCGAGGACAGGCCGATCCAGCGTGGCGCATCGACCGCCTCGCCGTATCCTGAGAGCACAAGCAGCGCGAAAGGCATGATCGCGAACCCGCCGAACTGATAGAGCGTACCTTTCCAGATGTAGGGGATTCGACGAAGGCCGAGCGCTGAAACATGGGTGTCGGATCTGAAGCCGATTATGGTCCGCAATGGCGCGAAAACAACCGGAAGCGCCAGCATTCCCGCAACCAGCGTCGCCGGAACCGCGAGTTCGACGATCATAACGCGGTTCAGCGTTCCGACCAGCATGACCAGCGCCATCCCGACTGTAACCTGAAACAACGCCAGTCTGAGGAGGCGCGAAAGCGGCACATCTCGGGTCGCCACGTCGGCGAACGGAAAGTACCTTGGCCCCAACCGGGCCAACCTACGTAACGCGAGATCCCGAATGCCGAACATTGTCACAGACAATCCGCTGTCGTTGACCACCCCTGACAAGGGGTGGTCAACCATTTCCGGTAGGCCCGACGGTCAGCAGGACCGTCGGCGCCGCCAGCCTATTCGAGCATCATCAGCGGTTGACCCGCCGCCAATACTTCGTTCTTTTTCGGCTGCATGACCGCCCGGGCCGTTGTCCCGTCGGGCAGGATCACGACAATTTCCTGCGCGCCATTGTCCAGTTCAAGCGCGTAGCTTGCCTGCGACATCACGGCACCCTGCTCGGGAACCTGCATGGCCGCCATTTCATCGCCGGAACCGAGCGGTTTTCCCTGCAGGAAGTCATCCACCCAGGACGTGTTGCTCAGCACAGCGACATGAACGGCGAATGAACCGACCGCGACCGCGCCCAAAAATAAGGGAACGCCAACCGCTGGCGGCACCACAAGCCACATCTTTGCGTTATTCATATCTTGCCTCCCGTCAGCCTAGCCATGGCGTCGCCACGGCGACGAGCACATGTGCTATAAGCGCGATCGCGCCAAAGACGCGCGTACCATCGATAAGATAGCTGTGCACTTCCTCGGCTTCACGCTGCGTGAGACCGGTTGGCCAAACTCTATCCGGGTCATCGGACATATCATGTCTCCTTCGTAGTTAATTATCGAAGCCCAGAACGGTTGCGAAACCCGTGTCTGCGCCCCCTTATACCTCGTGCAAGGTAGACGGCCCCATTGTGTCATCTTTTTTTGACATTACAAGTGTCAATTTCACATGACGCAAAAAAATACGGAATTATATACTTAAATAATAGGATCGCCCGGCCTATATTGATTCGAAAGGAGAATCGATATGGCGAACGCACCGGGTAAATCCTTCCGCAGGGGACTGTCAGCCGTCGAGATCATGGAGATGTTCCCGACGGAGGACGCGGCGCGGAAGTGGTTTGAGTCCATCGTGTGGAAAGAGGGCCGCGTGTGCCCGCACTGCGGATCGGCGCACACATCGGAAAGCCCGTGCGAGACCGCGAGCGTCCCCTACTACTGCCATGGCTGCCAGAAACAGTTCAGCGCACGCAAGGGTACGGTCATGGAGGGATCGCCCCTGCCGTTTCGCAAGTGGGTTCTGGCCATTTGCCTGCACATGACGAGCCGTAAGGGGGTTTCCTCGATGAAGCTTCACCGCGACATTGGGGTGACCCAGAAGACTGCGTGGTTCATGCTCCAGCGCATCACGGAAGCGTTCAGGAAAGACGATGATGACGATCCCTTGTCCGGCCCGGTGGAAGTGGATGAGACCTATGTCGGTGGTGGCGAGGCGAACAGGCACGAATCCAGGATATGAAAAAGGGACGCGGCGGAGTCGGCAGGTTGGTGGTGGCCACGATCAGGGACCGCGAGACATGGGAGATCCGCACCAAGGTCGTTCCCGATACGACCCGCGCACATTCATGCAGGGCTTCGTGCACGCCAACACATCCAGTGGCGCCATCGTGTCCATCGTGTACACCGACGAGCATTCCGGCTATACTGGGACTGGCCGGGAGCACGGGACCGTGTGTCACTCGGTGGGCGCGTGCACGAGATAGTCCACGTCAATTGAGTGGAAAGCTTCCGGGCGATACTTAACCGGGCCCACAAGGGGGTCTACCAAAAAATCTCCAGGAAGCAGCTCCAGCGCTATATGGATGACTTCGCGGGCAAGTACAACGTGCGCTGCGCTGACACTATCGAGCAGTTCAGGATGGTGGGGCTTTTCTACAGATGCCTCTCCCGGAAATGCTATACGGCGCCGTCGGTCACCTGTTTTCACAATATTCTGGCGGCACTGGTGCCTGACACATCTCGACGCTGCGACCGGTCAATGGACACAACAGCAGGGCGATGCCGACGCGCCGGTGGCGATGGATGGCGAGTATCCGCGCGGCGCATCGAAAACCGGCCGCGGACGGGCGGAGGATGATGATGGTCGCGGTCATTGACCATCGGTCAGGTCTGGCTCTGCGCCAGGTCTAGGTGGCTGCCAGGACCAGTGAAGTTCCAGCGGTGTGTGAAGTCACATGGCGTATCGATGCCACCGGGCGCATCATAACCATGGATGCGATACTCGCCCAACTGAAACGATGCGCTGCCTGCTGGCAGCCGGCGCTGACTATTTCGTCACCGCCATCAAGGACAACCGGGAAACCATCCACAATGACCCGCGAGGACTCGATTTCAGCGATGCCGTCATACAGACAGCCCTCGATCTGCCCACTGCTGAATGGGATCGTCAAGCCGCTTGCCATGGACGCCGACAGGCGCTGCGCATCACTCGCGAAAAAATGCCGATGAAAACAGGCGAGACAAGCACCGAAACGACCTTTTGTCTCACCTTACTCGGCCCCGAATACACTGGCGCCAAATAACTCCTCGAACTCGCGGGAAATCACTGGTCATTGAGAACCGCCTCCACTATGTGCGGGACTTCACCTATGATGAAGACCATTGTCGCGCCCACGTTCGCGATATACCCCGCAATCTCGATGCCTGACCAACGCCGCCATTTCCATTGCGAGATGCGAAGGACGATTCAACGAGTATATGCGAAAAAACTTCACGCCGCAAATCCGACTTGGCCCAACAATAGGGCTAAGCGGTTCTTGAGCCAGCTGACGCCGGGATCCACCCGGGCGCAGATGCAGGGCATCCGGTTTCATCCGTCCTGATGGCAGCTTCCAAGCACTTCAGGCCTTTGATGGGTCGTCCGATCGCCGGTCACCGTCATTCCGCGTCCGGCGGCAACGGCTTCCGCCGCGCTGGGAATGCGCGTTTTCGCGTCCATGGGCAATCGTGCGCGTGCCGCGCTCTCGTGCCGGTGGCATGGCGGTCAGGCTGCGGACAGGCGCGGACGGGCGTGCGGGAACTCATCCTCGCTGGCGGTGCGGTTAGACCCTCGGACAATGCGGTTGTGGGCGACACCGCCGTCGAGTTCATCGCCCGCTACAAGGTCGATTACGCGGTAATCAGTGCGTCGGCGCTCGATCCTTACGGCGCGGTTCTCGACTTTGACGCCCGGGAAGTCTCTGTCGCCCGCGCCATACTCTGCAATGCGCGGACGAGGATCCTGGTGTGCGATTCCTCGAAGTTCGAACGGATGACACCGATCAGGATCTGCGATGCCGACGATCTACCTCCCTGCGCGTTACGGGAAGCGGCGCAGCTCGGCAAAGCGGAAATCCTGACGGCGGACCAGGGCAACTACCGTGTCGGCAAGCGATCCTGAGACATACGATCTCTTCATCATCGGCGGCGGCGGCGTAGCGCGTGATGCGGCGGGCCGAGGTCTTAAGGTCGGTCTCGCCGAAATGGAGGATCTTGCCTCGGCCAAGTTCAGCGGGTCGACGAAGCTTTTCCACGGTGGATTGCGATACCTTGAGTACCTTGAGTTCCGGCTGGTGCGCGAAGCGCTGATCGAGCGCGAAGTCCTGCTTCGCGCGATGCCCCATATCGCCTGGCCCATGCGCTTCGTTCTGCCCTTACACCGCGATATGCGATTCGAGTACGGCACGCCGGTCTCAAGAATCCTGACCACCCTGATGCCCTGGATGCGCGGGCGGCGTCCGGCCTGGCTCATTCGGCTTGGACATTTCTTTACGACCATCTGGACGGACGGAAGCTTCTGCCTGGCACTGTGAAGCTGGACCTGAGGGATGACCTCGTCGGCGAACCTCTCAAACCCAGATACGCCCAGGCCTACGAATATTCCGACTGCTGGGTGCAGGACGCGCGGCTTGTAATCCTCAATGCTCGTGATGCGTCGGCACGTGGAGCGACTATCATGACGCGAACCAAGGTCGTGTCAGCCGAACGAGCGGGCAAGTTCTGGAACGTCCGGCTTGCGAAGGATGGCAGGGAGCGTCACGTGCTGGCCCGGATGCTGGTCAACGCGGGAGGGCCATGGGTCGGGGACATCATACGCAACACCGTTCAGTCGAAAAGCCACGAGGAAGTGCGCCTGGTGCGTGGTAGCCATATCGTGACACGGAAGCTCTACTGCCATGACAGATCCTATTTCTTTCAGGGCACTGATGGAAGAATCGTCTTCGTGATCCCTTACGAAGATGACTGTACCCTCACCGGCACAACGGATCTGGCCCATCCCGATCCTGACGTACCACCCGGCTGCACGGAGTCCGAGCATGATTACCTGCTGGATCTGGCTTCATGTTACTTCCGCCGGCCGGTGACGGCCGAGGATGTCGTCTGGAGCTATTCGGGTGTGCTTCCGCTCTTCAACGACGGTGCAGCCTCGGCCATGGCAGCGACCCGGGACTATGTCCTGAAAATCGATGACCGGGACGGTGCTCCGATCCTCAACATCTTCGGCGGTAAAATAACCACCTACCGTCGACTTGCCGAAGCGGCAATGGAGAAAATCGGTGCCTGTCTTGGGAACCGGGAGCCGCACTGGACAGCCGGTGTCCCGCTACCGGGCGGCGATCTTTCCGTTGACGGTGTCGAAGGCTTCATCATTGCCCTGCGGAGCGACTATCCTTTCCTGACTCCGGAATGGGCGCGAAGATTGGTGCGGACCTATGGAACGGATGCGCGGGTCCTGCTGGGTGATGCCCGCGGCATTGAGGATCTCGGTCAATGCCTTGGTGGTACGGTCACCGCCCGTGAGCTTGACTGGGGCGTCGCTAATGAATGGGTGCGGACGGCTGACGACTTCCTCTGGCGGCGTACCAAACTCGGTCTGAGGCTTGCACCCGATGCGCGTGAGGCAATTGCGGCCTATCTGGCCGAAAACGTCCCTGTCGTCCTAACCGGCATCCTGTTAGGCACCCATATGTCAGTCAAGGATGACGCCAGAGGTCGGTGTCCCGCAGACGCGAAGTCCTGGGGAAGCGGGTTGATTGACGGTTCTGGCCCGAGGACCCGGGGGTTCACGCTCCCCAACGCCGTGATCAATAATCCCACCGTTCTCAGGTCGGTTTTTCCGCACAATATCTTTGCAGCTGGAGATGCCTGCCTTTCCAGGCCCTGATGAGAGGTCCCATGAGCTCCAGAGCGATTGTGATCTCGACATGGGTGTTGCCATCAAGCCACTGGGCGAAAATATTGGTGTAATCGTTCTCAAGTATTTTGATGTTGTCCAGATCCCTGTCACCGAAGTCGGAAAATTCCAGAATCTCAAACCCTATCTGCCGGAGCATTCGGGTATAGCTTGATGGAGATTCAAAACTATGAACTGACCACGCTTCGCATACCGGACTGACGAATCGCTCGTATTCTTCCCTCGACATGGAATCAGACACCATTGGATCCTGAGTGGCGATTTTTCCTCCTGGCCTGAGGATTCTGTAGACTTCGCTGAGGAACGTTTCGCGATCAGGGTAATGATAGGCGCTCTCTATATTGACGACCGTATCAATCGAATTATCCGCAAAGGGCAGGCTTTGGGAGCAATTCGCGTATTCCAGTTCGATGTGTCGCTTCAGCCCCAGTTCCTCGATCTTCCGATTTGCGATTGCCAACTGTTTCTCGCATATATTGACCCCGGTCACGCGGCAATTCCATAGATTTACCAATCGAATGGCGGTGCCGCCAACCCCACATCCCGCATCAACGACATGTGAGCCTTCATCGATCCCCGCGGGAGCGACAACCTCGTCGATCATCCTTTCGCATGCTCGATCAATACAGTCGAATTCCCTTTGGTGCCGTCTCTGGGTGGGTATCAGCGGCGGTAATTCACCCTGCTCGAATAGTCCTAGATGGATGTGGTCGCTGTTCCATTTATGAATGTAAAATCCTTCCGTGAGTCTTTCGTAATGGTCGATTACGGTCTTCTCGAATTCCATTAATTTCCTCTTGGGTTATTATGGATGCGCGCTTCGACGTTTCACGATCCGATATCTGGAATTATTGTTAAGGGTATGACATGACCCTTGTCAATTCCGTCTGGAGCATGTCTCCTGAATCGGTCTCATGGTGGTGTCAGCCGACCGTTCCCACCATTCGGGAAAGTCGGCCAGCATTGGGTTTATGGTGCTGCGACGGTGCCGTTGCATCCGTGAAACGTGCTCATCGACCAAACCAGGGGATACCAATGCCCTGGCACCTTTGCTCGGAAGGGATGGGGCGACCGCCACACTGAAGCGGGGGGAACCGTTCGGCCGTGCGGCTCCACTACCGGTCAGTGTCGCGACAGCGGTGAATGCTGTCGCCGCTATTACCCGGAGTGCCCATCCGGGGGTGTAGCTGCATGGGTTTTCTGATCAATGATTATCGGAAGAGCCTCTTGCACAATTATCGCGGTTCCGGCGGCCCTGTTCGCGCGTCCGCCGGGGTTCCGGCACCGGATTCCGGGGCCTCCGGGGTGACTCCGTGCACCCGGATATGGCGGAATGTCGCGGATGCCGGGTCGGCGGGTTCCTTCCGCGCACGGGTGTGCGCGCCGTCCCCTC
The DNA here is from genome assembly GCA_965221405.1 of Paracoccaceae bacterium. Taxonomy (GTDB): domain Bacteria; phylum Pseudomonadota; class Alphaproteobacteria; order Rhodobacterales; family Rhodobacteraceae; genus JAPOUP01. The sequence continues at coordinate 2,101,065 of CBDCSE010000002.1, forward strand.
CAGGGGGCGGCACCGGCGGCGTCCGGCGCTGCCGACGGCGGGACGTCAGATGTTTAGCCGCATCAGCCGGTGGACCGTCAGGCCGGGCACGTCAGGGAACAGGTGGCAGGCCACCCCGGCGCGCGTCCCCGCACCCGGACGTGCCGTGCGCCACAGAAGTCCCTAGGGGCGGAGTTCACCCGCCCGCCGCCGGAGCGCTGCCTGCAGTGCGCACGATCGTGGCGGATGTGGCCGACGTTCCGCCGCGCCAGTGCCCCCCGTGCGGGGCGCTCCTCGGCACCGCGGATTGGTTTTTTAGCCGAGCCATAAACCCAGGACAGCAACGGCAAGGCCGATCATCCCGGCGATGGCGAGCAACATCCGCGTTTCACGCGCCGCAATATCAGAGCGCAGCCGTTCAAACGCGGTTTCATTTTCAGTCTTTAAAGTCTTCATGCGTTCCTCCAGGACGGCGAGCCGTTTATCGAAGATCGTGCAGTGAGGTCAATTTCCATAAGAAAAATTGTTACTTCATTGTTATACTCGGAATCATTAATTCGCCCTTGAGGGCTGGCATGATTCGCGGAACGGCCCGGATACCCGGAAAACGGGCGGAAAAAACGGCATGCAGGAAACGGCATGTCCGGGACAGGCTGCATCCTGACGCCGGAGGAGCGCGGGGCGCTGCTGGCGGTCATGCGCGGCCGCGGGGCCGGGGCGCCGAGGTGCGGCGCGCGGACGCGCCGGTGGCGCCCGGTGACGGCAGGAGCGTCGGCCTGGTCCGCGGGATCCTCCATCCCGGTCCCGGCACGGTGCGCGGTCGGCCGCCCGGGTTCCGCCGGACCGGCCTGGCCCCGGTGGACCCGGCGGCGTGTCCGGAGCGTGGGGGAAAGCCGGCGCGGGCCCGGGAGGCGTCGCTCCGGGAGACGCCGCCGACCAGCCCGCCGCGCGGCGCCAGCGGGGTCCGGGACATCATCCCGCCGGGCTTCGGCCAGGGGTACGCCCGCGGCGGCGCCATGGGGCCGACGCACCGGCCGGGATCCGGTCACGTCAGGCCGGAACCGCTTCCGGGGCAGGCCGACAGGGCGGCGCGGGAGGCCTTCATGCGGAAGTGCGGACGGACGGTGCGGGACGCGCCGCCCGACGAGGCGACCGTCCTCCCCGACGCGGCGCACCCCGGATGGCAGGGCCGTCCGGCCCACGGCCGGGTCCTCCGCGGGGACAGGCCCGCGGTCAGGCCGGTGACGGGACGGCGGCGGCCGGACCCGCACGGGGCGCCGGATCCGGGAACGGTGGAGCCCGCAACGGGCGGGGGCGGGCGGACCGGCGCCACCACGGCCCTGCGGCTTCCCGGGAACCGGAGCGCGCCCGTCCCGGCGGCGCGGCGGTCCACGTCCTGCCGGACAACGCCCGCCACCGTCACGCGGAGGCGCCCGTGCCCTTCCCGGAGCGGCCGGGATGCCGCGTCCGGCCGCGCTTCCCGCCGCCCCACGCCCCGCACCCGACCCCACCGGGCGCCTGTGGGGGGTCATGCACCGCCACGTGAGGCGTGACCGGTTCCACGCGGACCCGCGCCAGCTCACCGGGGCGATCCTCAGGTTCCCCGACGGGGCCCTTCCCCGTGAACGGGAGGCCATCGCGGAATCCGTCACCGGCGGTTTCCGGGTGGTCACCCATGACGGACACCGCATGGCCGGACAGCGGATCCGGCCATGCGGCGGAGGGCGAACCGGGCCGGGAAGTACGGTCAAGTTCAGTTCAGCGAGTATAAGAAAAAATTATTTAAGCGGTAATTGCTGCTTCTCGACTAGGCGGTCCCTGAGCCGCTGCCCACGCCCGCATTACGCATGAAGGGGGTATTCCGATCAAGGATATCAGGAGCATCCTCAAGATGCAGCAAGTTGTTGTTCACCAGTTGCGTGCGAACCGTCATCGGAGACACCCTGAAGTGTCTGGCGACTTCGTCCTGCTTCTCTTCAGAAAGATCATTTCCAACCATCGTCTCGACAGCTTGAAAAGGGCAAAGGAATTCAGCTGCGAAAGCACGCTGCATCTTCTGTCGATAGCTGTAGGAGATTGTCGCAGGATAGAGATGTTCATTTGCGCTGATGATCTGTGTGTGAACGATACGATCGCCGATCAGTCTCGCCAATTCGAACCGACGGCCGGTTACCCATTTTGGCCTGAGAGCGACCTTGGCGTCCCCATTGTTCCCATTGAGTATAAATGAAATTTTGTCACCACGTTTCCAACGGCTTGTGATTGTATCATCAACTGTCCCCGCGAATTCAGCAAGTTGATGATGCGAAATGCATTGATCACCAAGATTCTCCTGCTTCCGCAATGCCTGTGCGAGACTTTCGCCAAATTTCCACGCATGAAGATGGCCGTGCGGTGATATCTCTTCGGGATTGATCAGGCGCAGCGCATCTTTTGTATTCATGTCGAATCCTCCTTTGGCATGATCTTGGATCTCTTGAGACAAGGTCAGGCCATTGTGGGGATTTATGCCATCTGGCTCGGCTGCAAACAATTCGGCCACAGCATCGTCTCCAAGGCGATCCGCATCCGCAAGGCGGTTCGCGATTACGGACTCATCGACATCATCCGCATCGTAGCCGAGCAATGCTTCGAGCTTGCGGTAGCGGGCCGAATCCCCTTGTTGTCGCTCCTGCTTTAGATCTCGCCAAAGACGATGGAGATTTGTGGTCTTAAGACCACTGCCATCCAACCGCGACAGCATGGCTTGAACGAATTCGTCAATGGCGCTTTCAAGCGCACACACAGGTATGATCGCCGAGTGACTAGTACCAAGGTACTGAAAAAGGGCCTTCTGGTCATTCATGCTTGATCTGGATGTCAGCTTGGCATGTTTTCCGTCCGATGCAAATTCGATGCATGGCCAAAGGTAGCCGTCTCCTGCGGTGTTCATGTGGTGTGCCAACACCCATTCGGATCGGGTCTGGGGCGTCTTTGATCCCTGACGCGGGACTTCCCACATGATTCGCCACCAGTTCCAGACAAACCATTCGGCAAGTGCGTACCCAGAAATGAGGGGCCCTTCACGCAATGTGCGGCTTTCGGTTTCGATGCCGTGTGTCAGCAAGTAGTTATTGGCCTTGACAGTCAGCTGGCCGAATGTGGAACGTTCCTCCGGCGACCCGGAATCCAGTGGCCGAGGTTCAAGTGATATCGTCACGCGATTGGTCATCTGGCATTCCATGCATCAATGACAAGTGTTCGCATCGCGCCTTCATCGTTACCCAACTCATAGCCATGGTAGCATTTGCTGTTTTTGCTGAGCTTGGCTTCGTAGACTCTGTTGTCCCCGTCTTCATCAACGGCCCAGATATATTTGGGACAGTCTTCGATTCTGTATGTACTGATCATGGCTCGATCAATTGCCTTGCGAAAAAGTGTCTGCGCTCGGTCCTTTGAAATAGAGCCCGAACCATCGCAAAGAGATTTGGTGGGCCGCGGACTGGTTGGCGGATTGAAACCAAAGTCTGCTGGTCTTTTCTTGTGGTGCGCACTGCCGGTGTATCTCACATGCTTTCTGAGCCATGCGATGTCATCCTTGCTGATGCATTGTATGGATTCAATTCTACGCTTTGGGATTGTTTCCCATGCGTTTTGGCATCGCCTAACCCTTCCCATGACCAAGGGAATGTCTCGCTTGCAGGGGACGTCCCAATTGATGTTGAAACTCATCAAAGCAGCTTTGCCTCTTATGGAGTCTATGCAGCCTTCTTAGTCGAGTCGAGGTGACGATGTTGGTGGTGGGTGTCCCCAATTTTTTGACATCATGCGGCGATGGCCTGATTTGCCCGCCACTCGAGCAGGTCGGGCACCGCAGGTTCATGACGCGGCCCCTGGGCGCAAGCATGGCGTTGGCGCCCCTCTCCGACTAGCGCGTGCCGGAGCGCTCCGCCCGCAGCCCGAACTGTCGGCATCCGCCCCACGACGCCCGGCCCGGCGGCAGGCATCCCCCGCCGCTCTGGCAGGTAAGGTGATGCAGCCCGTGAAGTGTCGCGGCATGTCGGTTCGCTGGGCGGAGACCACTTGAGTCATATGTGATCCGGTGGAACGAGACCCGCCAGGTGGCCGATGTTCTTGATGCCGATTTTTAGATGCGCGAGTGGCCGCGCCCGTACAAGCCGCTTGTTCATGTACGCTTCGAAAGTGAGGCGCTGGACATCGATATCGTGACATAGTGACACGAAACGCTCGCGCCGGGTGTCCGACCTGTAATAGGCATCCTGCATCGAACGGAGAACCCGAAATACTGTCTTGTGCTCGCCCATGAAGAGGCGACGGGCGAGCTGGAGATCGGCGGCCCGCCCTGACTTCAGTGCCGCCGCGCACGCCTTGGCCGCCACACGGCCACCGACCATTGCGTAGTATATACCTTCGCCGGAACTGGGCGCCACGACACCCGCGGCGTCGCCCGCCAGCACCAGATCGCGCCCGTTGTCCCATCGGGCGAGCGGTTTCAGCGGAATCGGCGCACCCTCAGCCCGCACGGTCTCGCAGTCATCAAGGCCGCTGGCGGCCCTGAGATCCGCTGTCGCTCTCTTTAGGTCGACAGCGTCCACCGCGGTGCCCATACCAACGCTGGCCAATGCTCCATGCGGAAAGACCCAACCGTAGAAATCCGGACTGATTGCCCCGTCATATACGACATCGCAGCGGTCAGGATGATACTCGCCACGTGGTCCGGGTGCCTTGACGATCTCGTGATAGGCCATGACATAGGGAATCGTATCACCGCCCTCCAGCTCTGCCCGCGCCACTTTGGAGCGTGCGCCGTCGGCCCCGATCACAAGCCTGGCGTTCAGATGGCTCTCGCTGCCGCTCGCCTTGTCGCGGTAAAGCACGCGGGCGCGACCGGCATCCCGCTCAATCCGCAGAAAAGTTCCGGTTCGGCGCACCGCACCGGCGGTAACGGCGCGGGCTCGCAGGAATTCATCGAAGAACTCCCGCTCGACCATGCCGACGAATCCGTTTTCGATTGGAATATCCACCTTGCGTCCCGAAGGCGAAATCATCCGTGCCGTGGTGATCCGCGCCACGAGCTGGGTGTCCGGAATGTCGAAATCCGCGATCGCGCGCGGTGGAATCGCGCCGCCGCAGGGCTTTATACGCCCGTCGCGGTCAAGAAGCGAAACCCGATGACCGCTCCGCGCCAGATCTTCGGCAGCCGTTGCTCCCGCAGGGCCGCCGCCCACGACGACAACGTCAAAATCCATGCTCATTCTCCTGCCAGAACCCTGTTCGATCGGAGACTATGCGTGTCGATGACCCTCGCCGCCATGAATGCCGTGCACGCAAAAAGCAACGCCTCCGCGAGAAAGACTATGCCAAAGGCAGGCGCATCAGCCATCGCTCGGCGCAGTATGTCAGCGGCCGCGGCGCCCAGAAGGCCCCCGAAACCCGCCGCAAGTGCCTGCCCGGCACCCCAGAGACCCATACGCGTGCCCTCCCGGGAGTTGCGGCCCTGTCCGGCGAGGGCCATCATCGAGCCGATCGCCGCGACGGCAAACATCCCGTTGAAAAACCCAAGGAGAACAACCGCGTGGACAAGAGGTGCCCCAGGTCCTTGCGCCCCAAGCGCGGCGATCGCCGCAAGACTGAACGCCGACCCGATGCAGGCCAGGATCACCCATCCGCGCAGCGTACCGATACCCAGGCCGGAGACTGCGACCCCAACCAATACCATTCCGACAAACACGCCGCCGTTCTGCGCGCCCGAAAGCGTTGTCGACTGACCCGGCGTGAAAGCGAACACAAGTCCCGCATATGGCTCCAGGATCAGCTCCTGCATGAAGTAGGCAGTCATCGACAGGAACACGAAGATGGTGAAATCGCGTGTTTTCCGTTCCGACCAGACTTCCCGGAGTCCTTCCAGGAACGGCATCGACTCCGGTTTACGCACGATCCCCAGACCCCGTTCGAGCCCGGCAACGGCGAGGCATGTCAACAGGGATGCCCCGACGCATATCGCCGCAACGATCCAGATCAGGCGCCCGGCGCTGTAAGGATCCAGCACCGCGCCCATACCCCCGGCGCAGACGGCTATGCCGGCAACCATCATGAGCCATGTTATCGTTGCCGCGGCCGCTCGCCTCTCGGGGGCCGTGGAGGTCGCCAGTAGCGCCAGCAAGGACGTTCCGCAGGCTCCGACCCCCACTCCGATAAGTGCGTAGGACATGATCGATAACGCCAGTCCAAGAGGAAAGCTGTCAGCCAGCACCGCGATGCTTGAAGCCGCCCCGATACCCCCCAGCCCCAGCACCACCATGCCGCCGATGATCCAGCGTGTGCGCCTGCCACCCCTATCCGACGCAAAACCCCATTGAGGCCGCGAGATCTGGATGCCGTAATGCAGGGCCACCAGAAAGCCCGGCATCACCGCGGGCAGTGCCAGCTCGACCACCATAAGGCGATTGAGCGTCGAGGTGGCGATTACGACAATCGCGCCAAGACACATCTGCACAAGTCCCAGCCGGACGATCGAAATCCAGGAAAGCGTCACGGCATCATCCCCAGGGTGCGGATCCCGAAAGCCGCGATCATCATGCCGGTGATGTAGAGAATCACGCCGGTCCCGTTGTACCAGGGCGCCTTGAGCTTAGGGTCGCGGAGCAGCACCCTCATCGCCAGAAATTGCCCGATCAGTGCCGAGAGAACGGATAGGGCGTGCCAGGGCCGGTCCCAGAAAATCAGCATCGCAATCACCGCAAGCTGGGGCCATGCCATCATCCAGCACGCGAGACGCGCCGCACGCTCCGGTCCCAGCGTAACCGGCAGCGAGTTGACACCGGTCTGCCGGTCGCCCTCAAGAGCCTTGAAGTCGTTGAGGGTCATGATTCCATGTGCGCCGATTCCGTAAAGCAGCGCGACCGCGACGACAGGCCATCCCGGTGCGCCCGAGGCCAGTACCGCGGCTCCGGTGAACCACGGCAGACTTTCGTAGCTCAGCCCCACGAGCCCGGGACCGAGCACACCCGAGCGCTTCAGCCGCACCGGCTCCGCCGAATAGGCCCAGGCCGCCAAAACGGCAACAGCCGTCGCACCGAACCCCCAGGGCCCAAGCCGCCATCCCAGCAAAAACGCAAGCAGACTCATGAAGAGGGCGATCCAAAGCCCCCAGCGACCGGGAACCTGGCCCGAGGGAATGGGACGGTCGGGCTCGTTTATCATATCGACGTGACGGTCGCACCAATCGTTCGCCGCCTGACTCATCCCGCAGACGACCGGACCGGCGAGAACGATTCCGAGAATGACCAGATCCCATTTGCCTGTCGGCGAAACCCCCGCCGATACCGCGCCGCAAAGATAGGCCCACATGGGTGGAAACCATGTCACCGGCTTGATCAGCCTCAGCATTGCCGTCGGTTGGGGTATAGCCATGGTCTGCGGATCTGCGGTTAAGCCCATTCGCCCGGCCTGCCTTTCAACTCGTTTGGTCAGGAGCGGAACCAACAGCAGGATGACGGATCAGCCGTCACGCTCCAGAAGTCCGCATTTGCGGAGTTTCAGATACAGGCTCTGCCGCGAAAGGCCCAGCATCTGCGCCGCCGCGGTGCGGTTGTTGCCCGTCAGCTCGACAGCCGCTCCGATGCACATCCGCTCAACGACGTCATTGGTTTCGGCGACAATTTCCTTCAGTGTCGCGGACCCCACGAGATCCACGACGTTCTGGTTGGGTGCATCAGTCTGGTTGGCGGCCTGCCTGACGCCGCGCATCGCCTCCATACGCCCGATGTCCCTGAACACGAGGCCGACCGCGGGCCTGTCCTGTTCATCCAGGTAGACGGTCGAAATCTCAACTGAACGCTTTGGACCGAATTCGCTTGACAGACGTGTCGAATAGACCTGCATGCGGCCCAGCCTCAGGGTATTGTCCAGCAGGATCTTGAGATCGACCTGTCCCCGCTGCAGGAAATCGGCCAGACTTCTTGATTTAAGCTCCTGGAGGCCGCTTAAGCCAGTCAGATCGAGAAAGGCCTCGTTCACATCCCTGATTATGCCCTTGGGCGTGCAGATGACGATGGCATCCGTACTCTTCAGGAAGAGCGCGTGCAGGTTCTGGACCAGCCGGCCCGACTCCGTCTTCACGGCGGTGGCAGGCGAAATCCGGCAGAAAAACAGCCTCTCGCCGACCGTACGGAAGATCTTCGGCACCACATTGACGGCTTCACGCGTCCGGACCGTCTGCAGGGACATCTCGGATTCGAACTCAGATACCGCCACCGAATACAGCTTCTCGACGAAGTCCCCGTCAGGGAACCCGTCGAACTGCCTCACGAGCGGTGCGCCGACGAGGGATTCCACCGTTGTACCGAACAGCATAGCCGCAGCCGTGTTGGCATCCCTGACCCGTCCATCCGAGGATAGGAAGACAAGCGCTTCAGCCGTGTTCGCCATAAGCATCCGGTATCGCGCATCGAACTCTCGCCGCCGTTCGTATCCTTCCTCGAGTGAGATCTGCGCCAGAACAAGCTGCTCCTGTGTCTCGGCGACGGCACGAAGATCATGTCCAACCATCAGAACCGCCGCGTCCTGCCCGAAAGTGTGGAACGAATAGCGTACCGGGTACTGCCAGTTTCCGCCGTCGGTGTGGTTGAGTTCGACGCGTTTCGGAACATGCCCCTTGTTTCGCAGTGTGCTGAGCGCCCTGTCGTATTTGGGAATGCTCTCCGATGTCAGGAATTCCCGCATCGACCGCCCGATCCAATCGCCCAGCCGACCGCTGTCCTCCGACTCACGGTCGATGACGACGGATTCCACCATGCCCTCGGCGGACACGACGAAGGTCAGATCGGAGGCCGCGGCCAGTATGTCATTGAAACACTGCGGCGTGATTCCGGGAGCCGACCCGTGGACCAGGCTGTAATGGTCTTCATTGTTCATTGGCTTATCCCCTCTTTTTCAAGGCCGCGTCGACTGTGCAGGGCGTCCAGCGCGACGGCGATGTCCTTCGTGACGAGATCGGCTCCGGTTTCATGCTCCAGCACCCGGCGGTGATCGAGAACCGCTCCACCAAGGAATATGGGTAGGTGCCGGTCCGTCAGCTGACGGACGCGGCTGATCGCTGTCGCCGCCTGTTCCAGACCGACCAGCGAAGACAGGGAAATCATCAGGCAGTCGTAATTCTTCGCGCTGAGCCGGTTCAGGAGTTCGTCCATGGTGCAGTTCGACATGAGGGCGACGGAATTGCCTGTCCTGCGGAGCTGCTTCGCCAGGACTGCCGGTCCGATGATGTGATCCTCGCGCCTCAGCGAGACCAGAAGGATCGAAAACCCCTCGGCGCACGGGTCGATGTGACCGTAACCCCCTTCGAGAAACCTGCAGAATCCATGAAGGCGCGCGGAGGCGCGCGACACCTCCGCGAAACTCATCGTGTCATCGACCCAGCCCTCGCCCAGGTCACGGGCGGCGTCGGGGATGCAGAAGTCGATGATGTCGTTGTCTCCGATCCCCAGAGACTCCATCGCCTCCTTAAGCTGCTCGTTGGAGAAAGGGCCATCGGCGCACGAAGCCTCAATAAGCACCGCGCGCGCCTCGTCCAGCCGCTTCCTGCGGTGCGCCAGAGGTTTTTCGCTCAATGTCCTGATAACCGTCCGGGCCAGCCCATCGACGGGCAACCCGATTCCGGAACTCGGTCTGGATTTGCCGATTTTCCCCGCCATGGCACCGATCCTCAAGGACTGGAAGGCCACCGCTCCTGCGTCGGCGGTGACCCTGTGGATGTCTGCGCATATAGTCTCTTTCAAAAGGAGCGCGATGTCAAAGAAATTAGACAGTCCGGGGCGCGGCATGGAGAATTCACGTAAATCATGAAACTATACATTTATTTTCAGTACTTTATATCTCAGCTGATTTGGCTCTCAGGGCGTATCCACAAAAATCTCACGATCAATGTGTAAGTTTGGGTTGACACATCTTGATGATGACCATTACGCTGTTGGCGATCGGATGGGGAGTGAATGACGGGGAGTGGATAATGGGCATGCAGTCCGCTTGCGTGGGAGGCCAGGCGATGCTCTACACGTCGGAGCAGCGTATGCGCCGCGATCAGTCGATCTGGACGGTCGTGCAGGGTGTGCTCGCCCCGCTGCAGTTCCTCGCGTTCGCGATATCCCTGGCACTGGTCGTGAGGTTTCTGGTCACCGGCGATGGATACGGGGCCGCAACCTGGTCGATCGTGATCAAGACGGGTTTCCTCTACCTGATCATGGTCACGGGAGCCATCTGGGAAAAGGAGGTCTTCGGACAGTATCTGCTCGCCCCCGCGTTCTACTGGGAGGACATGTTCAGCTTCGCGGTCATCGCGCTGCATACCCTATATCTTGTCGTCCTGATCGGGAACGCGCTCTCACCTGTGGCGCAGATGCTGGTCGCGCTGGCGGCCTACCTTCTCTATGTCATCAACGCCGGACAGTTCCTGCTTAAGCTCCGCCGCGCGCGGCTGCAGTCCGGGGCCGTTCCATGAAAGGCGTCCCATGAAAGATCTGGTGACAGGGTGCCGTGACGTTCCGCTGCTTCGCGAGCGTGGACAGCGTGAGGTCTTCTGCGGCCTGACGGCCATCGTCTGGCTGCACCGGAAAATGCAGGACGCCTTCTTTCTCGTCGTCGGTTCACGGACCTGCGCCCATCTCCTCCAGAGCGCCGCCGGTGTCATGATTTTCGCGGAACCAAGGTTCGGTACGCTGATCCTCGAGGAAACCGATCTCGCCGGACTTGCCGACGCCCATGACGAGCTTGACCGTGAGGTCGGGAAACTGCTCTCGAGAAGATCCGACATACGCAGACTGTTTCTGGTGGGGTCATGCCCTTCAGAGGTCATCAAGCTCGATCTCGAAAAGGCGGCCGAACGCCTGTCTGAACGGTACGCGCCGCGTACCCGGGTGGTGAACTTCTCCGGTTCGGGTATCGAAACCACATTCACCCAGGGCGAGGATTCCTGCCTCGCGGCCATCGTGCAGGGGTTGCCAGCGACGGAACGGCGCCAGCTCGTGCTGGCCGGTGCCCTTCCGGACGTGGCGCAGCAGCAGGCGCTTGACCTTCTGGAACGGATGGGCGTCGGCCCGGTTGCCGTTCTTCCGACGGTGGACGCCGGTGATCCTCTGGCGGTAGGGACGAACACGGTTTTCGCTCTCGTCCAGCCGTTTCTGGCCGATACATACGCCGCGCTGGTCCGCCGAGGTGCCCGTCACATCCCCGCGGCCTTTCCGTTCGGTGAGCAGGGTACCACAGCCTGGCTCCAGGCTATCGCGCGGGAATTCGGTGTCGATGACGCGACCTTCGAGAGCGTCACCGCCGCTCCCCGGGACCGTGCCCGCCGCGCCGTGGCCCGCGCGGCTGAGGCGCTCTCGGGACGGTCGCTGTTCCTGTTTCCGGACAGCCAGCTTGAAATTCCCCTTGCCCGTTTCCTCACCCGTGAGTGCGGCATGAGAGCCATCGAGGTCGGCACGCCCTATGTTCACCGTGATATCGTCGGCCCGGACATGGAGCTGATCGCGGACCGCCCGGTTTTCTCCGAAGGACAGGATGTCGAGAGACAGCTGGACCGTGCCCGCGCGGCGTGTCCCGACCTGACTGTCTGTGGCCTCGGTCTCGCCAACCCGCTTGAGGCGGAGGGACTGACCACCAAATGGGCCATCGAACTCGTCTTCACCCCTATCCATTTCTACGAGCAGGCAGGTGATCTCGCAGGCCTGTTCTCGCGCCCGCTCCGACGCCGCGGGGCCCTACGCCTGGAGATGGCGGGATGAAGCTGTCGGTATGGACATACGAAGGTCCACCGCATGTCGGGGCGATGCGTGTCGCCACTGGCATGACCGGCCTTCATTACGTCCTGCACGCGCCCCAGGGCGACACTTACGCGGACCTTCTGTTCACGATGATCGAGCGGCGCGGTCACCGCCCCCCAGTCACCTACACGAGCTTCCAGGCCAGGGATCTGGGGGCGGATACCGCCGACCTCTTCAGGACCGCCTGCCGGGGGGCGGTCGAGCGGTTCAGGCCGGAGGCGCTGATCGTCGGCGCCTCCTGCACGGCGGAACTCATCCAGGATGACCCGGGAGGTATGGCGGAAACCATGGGGTTGGACATCCCCGTCATCCCGCTTGAACTCCCGAGCTACCAGCGCAAGGAAAACTTCGGGGCTGACGAGACGTTCTTCCGGATTGTCCGTGCGCTTGCGGGTCCGATGGCACGGACGACGCGGACATCCTGCAACCTGATCGGGCCGACCGCGCTCGGCTTCCGCCATCGGGACGATATCACCGAACTGACGGCGCTGCTGGGTGATATGGACGTGGCGGTCAATGCGGTCGCACCCATGGGCGCGACACCGGGCGACATCCGCCGTCTGGGTCAGGCGCATTTCAATGTGCTCATGTACCCCGAGACCGGCGAGAGCGCCTGCCGGTGGATGGAACGTGAGCTTGGTCTGCCCTATACGCGTACCATACCGATCGGAGTCGGGGCCTGCAGGGAGTTTCTCGACGAGGTCAGCGGGCTCACGGGCAATCCTGCCAGACTTGAGACCGATCGGCTGCGCATGCCCTGGTATTCGGCGAGCGTCGATTCAACCTATCTGACCGGCAAGCGGGTGTTTCTTTTCGGGGACGGCACGCATGTCGCCGCCGCTGCCCGTGTCGCGCGCGACGAGTTGGGCTTCGAGGTGGCGGGCCTTGGCTGCTATAACCGCGAGCAGGCACGGATGATCCGCGCCCTCGCCCGCGATTACGGTGTCGAGGCGCTGGTCACCGATGACTACCTCGAGGTCGAGGCCCGCATCGCCGACCTGGCCCCCGAGTTGATTCTCGGCACCCAGATGGAGCGCCATATCGGCAAGCGGCTCGGAATTCCCTGCGCTGTCATCTCCGCTCCGGTCCATGTGCAGGATTTCCCGGCGCGCTACAGCCCGCAGATGGGAATCGAGGGCGCGAATGTCATTTTCGATACCTGGATCCATCCTCTGGTGATGGGTCTGGAAGAGCATCTTCTTCACATGTTCCGCGACGATTTCGAGTTCAATGACGCTGCCGGAGCCACACATCTCGGTCATGGGGCGACATCGCCCGGATCCGTTGGCGTCGCATGCAAGACCTCCCGCGAAACCTCCCGACCGACAGACCGCACGGCCGATATCCTATGGCTTGCCGATGCCGAGACCGAGCTTCGAAAGGTGCCGTTCTTCGTCCGCGGCAAGGCAAGGCGCAACACGGAGAGCTTCGCCGCGGAACGCGGACTGACACGGATCGGTATTGACACCCTATATGAGGCGAAGGCCCATTTTGCGCGATGAAGTGACGATATCAGGTGAGGCGGCCCCCTACAGCGTGGTTGTCATAACGCTCGATTTCCACGCGGCGGGGCCCATTGAGAAGGCCGCCCGACGGCTGTGCCGGGATTTCCCGGGACTGACCGTGTCGGTCCATGCCGCCGCGGAATGGGCTGAGGCGCCCGGCAAGCTGGAGGCTGCGGTTCGTGCCGTCGAGACCGGCGACATCGTGGTCACCTCGCTCCTGTTCCTTGAGGAGCATGTCGCCCCGATCCTCCCGGCGCTCACGGCCCGGCGCCGGAACTGCGACGCGATGGTGGGCATCATCTCGGATCCCGCGATCGTGCACACGACGCTTCTGGGCGATCTGGACATGGGTGCACCGTCGTCGGGCACAATGAAGCTGCTCAGGCGGCTCAGGGGCTCGTCGAAGTCATCCGCCGCTGACGGCAAGCGCAAGATGCGCTTCCTCAGACGTCTGCCGCTCATTCTCAGGTACATTCCCGGAAAGGCCCAGGATCTCAGGACCTGGTTCCTGACGATGCAGTATTGGCTTGCGTCTTCCGACGAGAATGTGGAGCGCATGATCCGCCTGCTGATATCGAGGCATTCGCGGAATCCGCATTGGCGGGGAGGTATGGTGGCCGCCCCCGAAGTATATCCCGATACCGGCCTGTATCACCCGGATCTCGCGGGCCGCATCACCTCAGATCCACGCGAGCTGCCCGACGTGAAAGCGCCCCTTGGCACGGTTGGTCTCGTGATGATGAGATCGTATGTCATCTCCTCGGATACCGCGCATTACGACGCGGTGATCCGGGCGCTGGAGGCGCGCGGGTTACGGGTCATTCCCGCCTTCGCCGGCGGTCTCGACGCCCGGCCCGCAATCGATGCGTTCTTCAGGGACGGAAAGGGCCCGAGGATCGATGCGCTGCTTTCCCTTACCGGTTTCTCGCTGGTCGGCGGCCCGGCCTACAACGACAATGACGCGGCGATCGGGGTGCTGAAGTCTCTCGACATTCCATACATCGCCGCCCATCCACTGGAGTTCCAGACGATCGAGCAATGGGAGGCCTCGCCGCAGGGGCTTGGTCCGATCGAAACCACCATGCTGATCGCCCTGCCGGAGCTCGACGGGGCCACCGCACCAACGGTATTCGCCGGCAGGCAGGGTGAGGAGGCCAGCAGCGACCGGGCGATGGCCCCGTCGGCGGAGCGGGTCGAGCGACTCGCCGACCGCGTTCTGAAGCAGGTCAGGCTCCGCCGTTCGAAACCGGGGGACCGCAGGCTCGCCATCATCCTTTTCGGTTTTCCGCCCAATGCCGGCGCCGCCGGAACCGCGGCCTATCTGGATGTCTTCAGGTCGCTGTTCAACACGCTCCATGCGCTCAGGCGTGACGGTTACGATCTGGTTCCTCCCGAAACGGTCGAGGAACTGAGGAATCTGGTGCTTGGCGGTAATGCCATGACATACGGACAGGACGCGAATGTCGCCGCCGAGGTCCCGGCTGACCGGATCGTGGAGCAGACACCCTGGCTCGAGGAGATCGAGGAAGTCTGGGGTCCGGCACCGGGGCGCGCCCAGTCGGACGGGCGCAGCGTCTTCATTCTCGGGCACCGGTTCGGCAACGTCTTTGTCGGCGTTCAGCCAGCCTTCGGTTACGAAGGTGATCCAATGCGGCTCCTGTTCGAAAAGGGTTTCGCGCCCACGCATGCCTTCGTCCAGTTCTACCTCTGGCTCCGGAACGTTTTCGGTGCGGATGCGATCCTGCATTTCGGCATGCACGGCGCACTGGAATTCATGCCGGGAAAACAGACCGGCCTGGGGGCGTCCTGCTGGCCTGACCGGCTTATCGGCGATCTACCAAACATATATCTTTACGCCGCCAACAACCCGTCAGAAGCGACACTTGCCAAGCGCCGCACGGCGGCGGTCACCGTCTCCCACCTTACGCCTCCCCTTGCCAGTGCCGGTCTCTACAAGGGTCTCGCGGAACTCAAGCACAGCCTGACGCGGTGGCGCGAACTGCCCCCGGATGACGATGGCGAGCGCACCGGGCTGGAAGAGCTGATCTCAGAGCAGGCGGAGGCGGTCGATCTCGGCGGCCATTGCCCCGAGGATCTCTGGCTCAGGGTCCTGGAGACCGAAGACGCGCTTATTCCCGACGGTCTTCATGTCGTGGGGGACGCGTTGTCGCCGGAAGCCCGCGAGCGGTACCTGTCCCTGGCCAGCGAGGCGGATATTTCGGCGCGGGACCGGGTTGAAGCGGCGCTCAGGGAAGACACCGAGATTCCGGCTCTTCTACGTGCGCTTTCGGGGCGTTTCACCGCTCCGGTCCCCGGTGGTGACCTGATCCGCAACGCCGATATCGTGCCGACGGGCCGCAACATCCATGCTTTCGATCCGTTCCGGATGCCGACCGAATACGCCTGCCGTGACGGAGCGCGCCAGGCAGCCCTTCTGCTCAGGAAACACCGGAAACTGCCCCGCTCGGTGGCACTCGTCCTGTGGGGCAGTGACAACATCAAGACCGACGGCTGCCCCATCGGGCAGGCTCTGGCTCTGATCGGCGCGAAACCCCGCTTCGACAGTTTTGGCCGACTCTCCGGTGCGGACCTCGTTCCGTTGGAGGAGCTCGGCCGTCCCCGTATCGATGTTGTCCTGACGCTCTCGGGTATCTTCCGCGATCTCCTGCCGCTGCAGACAAGGCTACTTGCCGATGCGGCGTTGAAGGCAGCGACGGCGGACGAGCCGGAACACCGGAATTACATCCGTGCGCACACTCTCGCGCACATGGAGAGAACCGGCTGCACGATGCAGCAGGCGGCGCTTCGGGTCTTCTCGAATGCCGAAGGTGCCTATGGATCGAACGTGAACCATTTGGTCGACAGCTCGGCTTTCGGCGACGAGGACGAGCTCGCCGACGCCTATCAGGCGCGGAAGTGCTACGCCTACGGCATAGACGGCAAGGCCGTGCGCAGCGCGGAACTCCTTCAGGAGACACTGAAAACGGTTGAAGTGGCTTATCAGAACCTCGAGAGCGTCGAGCTCGGTGTCACGACTGTCGACCATTATTTCGATACGCTCGGTGGGATAAGCCGTGCGGTAAGGCGCGCCCGCGGGCAGGAGGCGGCGGTCTATGTCAGTGACCAGACGCGTGGTTCGGGCAAGATCCGCACGCTCGCGGACCAGATTGCGCTGGAGACCAGGTCGCGAAGCCTGAACCCGCGCTTTTACGAGCCGCTGCTGAACCACGGTGCCGAAGGCGTGCGCCAGATCGAGGCCCATCTATCCAATACGCTTGGCTGGTCAGCGACCACGGGTGCGGTCCAGCCCTGGGTCTATACGCGCCTGTCCGAAACATTCGTTCTGGACGAGACCATGCGCGACCGGCTCGCCGAACTGAATCCGGTCGCTTCGTCGAGGATGGCAAACAGGCTGCTGGAAGCCTCGGACCGCGCCTACTGGACACCGGATGAAGGTACGCTCGCCGCGTTGAGGAATGCCGCCGATGCGCTCGAAGACCGCGTCGAGGGCGTAATGGCGGAATGACAGGAGAATCTCCATGAGTCCACTGGATGACTTGACCTTCCGTAGAGGTGAGGATGGTGAGGGATCGGTGCAGGTCCATCAGGATCCATCAGCCAGAATCGAGGGCGCCAAGGTCTTCTCGGTCTACGGAAAGGGCGGGATCGGCAAGTCGACGACGTCCTCAAATCTCTCGGCGGCCTTCGCCAGTTTAGGCAGGCGTGTCCTACAGATCGGATGCGATCCGAAGCACGATTCAACCTTTACGCTTACCGGGCATCTGCAGCCCACGGTCATCGACATCCTGAAGGAAGTCGATTTCCACGCGGAGGAGCTCCGCCCGGAGGACTTCATGACCAAGGGTTGGGGCGATGTGATGTGCGTGGAGGCGGGTGGGCCGCCGGCAGGCACCGGTTGTGGCGGTTACGTCGTGGGCCAGACGGTGAAGCTGCTGAAACAGCATCATATGCTTGAGGACACCGATGTCGTGATCTTCGATGTATTGGGTGACGTGGTCTGCGGCGGGTTCGCGGCCCCCCTGCAGCATGCCGACCGCGCCGTGATCGTCACCGCCAATGATTTCGATTCCATATATGCGATGAACAGGATCATCGCGGCGGTGCAGGCGAAGTCGGCGAATTACAAGGTCAGACTCGCGGGTTGCGTCGCGAACCGGTCGAAAGACACCGATGAGGTCGACCGCTACTGCGGTACGGTCGGGTTCAGGCGAATCTCACACATGCCTGACGTGGATGCGATCCGGCGATCGAGGCTCAAGAAAAAGACGCTCTTCGAGATGGACGACGACGACGACATCCTTCGCTGCCGCGCCGAGTACATCCGCCTTGCAGAAACCCTGTGGAACGGTACCGAACCATTGGCGCCCGAGCCGATGAAGGACCGCGACATCTTCGAACTTCTGGGATTCGACTGACGGTGGCCGGCCATGACGTAACCAAGGGGTGCGCCTCCCGGTGCCGCGGTCTCCGAGCGGGAGCCGCGTCGTTATCCGGGTGCTTCGCATGACGTATGAAGCCACCCTCTCGCGTGTCGAAACCTATTTCGACCGAACCGCGACGCGCACCTGGGAACGTCTTACCAGCGATGCGCCGGTGAGTTCCATACGTGAGACCGTCCGGCGCGGCCGTGATCGGATGCGTGAACTCATGCTCTCGCGTTTACCCGGGGATCTGACCGGGGCGCGTGTGCTGGATGCGGGCTGCGGGGCGGGGCAGATGACCGCCGAGCTCGCCGGGCGCGGGGCCGATGTGGTGGCGGCCGACATATCGCCCTCGCTTGTCGGAATCGCGCGCCGCCGCCTTGACGGGCGCCACCGTGGGCGCGTGCGGTTTTTTGTGGGTGACATGCTCTCTCGGGATCTGGGTGAATTCGACCATGTGGTGGCGATGGACAGCCTGATCTACTATGATGCGGCGGACATCCTTGCGGCACTTGGGGATCTTGGAGAGCGAACCCGCGACAACATCGTTTTCTCCGTCGCGCCAAGGACACCGTTTCTGGTGTTCATGTGGCGCGTCGGCAGGCTCTTTCCGCGATCCGAGCGGTCCCCTGCCATTGTTCCACATTCGGCGCGGCGTCTGTCGGCACTTATCGCGGGCACGGGCGGAATCTCGACTGTCGGCCGCGTGACCGGTGGATTCTATTTTTCCGAAGCGCTGGAGTATCGGGCGTGACCTTCCTGCAGGCGCACGGGCTGAAGAACCTCGGGACCAGGTTCATGCCGTTCTCGGACGCGGCCAGCGACGCGCTGCCGATGGGAGAGCTTCTCCGCCTTTCGCTCTTTCAGGTTTCGGTCGGAATGGCCACTGTTATGCTTCTGGGGACGCTGAACCGCGTGATGATCGTGGAGCTTGGCGTACCGGCGATGATCGTCGCGGTCATGATTGCCCTGCCGGTCCTCATCGCTCCCTTCCGCGCCGTTCTGGGATTTCGTTCAGACACCTATCGCAGCGCGATCGGCTGGAAACGCATCCCCTATCTCTGGTTCGGCTCGCTCTGGCAGATGGGAGGGCTTGCGGTGATGCCTTTCGCCCTCCTCGTTCTGGGCGGCGATCCGGTTCATGACGTTCCCTTCGCGGGGGAGGTGCTGGCCGCGCTCGCTTTCCTGATGACCGGGCTTGGGCTGCACATGACCCAGACCGCCGGTCTTGCCCTGGCCTCCGACCGCGCGACGGAAGAGACGCGCCCGCGTGTCGTCGCGCTTCTTTATGTCATGTTCCTGACGGGCATGGGGGTATCGGCATTGCTCGTGGGCTGGTTTCTGCGCGACTTCGATCCGATTCGTCTGGTAAGGGTCGTCCAGGGCGTGGCGCTCGCGGGCCTCGTTCTGAACCTCGTCGCGCTCTGGAAACAGGAGCATGTGACTCCAATGACCCGGCAGGAGCGCCTGACGCCGCGCCCGCGGTTTTCCGATGCGTGGAACGATTTTCTGGACGGCGGTCAGGCGGGGCGGCTCCTGGTCACCGTTTTCCTTGGCACCATGGCCTTCAACATGCAGGACGTGCTGCTGGAGCCCTACGGCGGTGAGGTTCTGGGCCTTTCGGTTTCGGCGACGACACTGCTGACGGCCGTATGGGCGGGTGGCGCACTTCTGGGCTTCGGGTTCGCGGCCCGCAGACTTGGCGCCGGGGCCTGCCATTTCCGCCTCGCGGCCTCAGGGCTTCTGGTCGGACTCGCCGCGTTCCCGGCAGTGATCCTCTCGGCGCCGTTCGGTTCGCCGGCACTCTTCTTTTTCGGCGCGTGGCTGATCGGTCTCGGTGGTGGCCTGTTCGCCGTCGCCACGCTGACAGCGGCCATGGCGTTACCGTCCGACGGGCTTTCGGGCCGCGGCCTCGCGCTCGGCGCGTGGGGCGCCGCGCAGGCAACGGCGGTCGGGGTGTCGATCGCCATTGGAGGCGCGCTCCGGGATGTGGTCACCGCTCAGGCCGTTACCGGGCGTCTCGGTGAAGCGCTGGCCTCTCCGGTTACCGGCTATTCCGTTGTCTATCACGTTGAGATAGCGCTTATTTTCGTGACTCTCGCCGTTCTGGGACCCCTCGTCCGGCGATCCTTCCGTCCTGAGACAAAAGCCGGATCAAATGGAATCGGTCTGGCCGACTTCCCTACGTGAGGCGCTGAAAGGAAACGATCATGCATAATGCCTTCTTCGCGAACTTCGATCTGGCCAGCCTGGCGATCTGGCTGTTCTGGATCTTCTTTGCCCTGCTCGTTTTCTACCTTCAGCGCGAGAATATGCGCGAGGGTTATCCCCTTGAAGGTGACGATGGAAAGGCCGCCGCCAGTCAGGGGCCGTTCGCGATGCCTTCCGACAAGAGCTTCGTCCTGCCGCACGGACGTGGCTCGCTTGTCGTGCCGTCAGGCCAGAAGCCGGAGCGTGGAAACCTCGCCCTGCGCAAGACATCGGCGGGAAGCGGCTTTCCGTTGGAGCCGACCGGAAACCCGATGACGGACGGCGTCGGGCCTGCCTCATGGGCGCTACGTCGTGATGAGCCGGAACTCGACGCGAGGGGGAATCCGAAAATCGTTCCGCTGGGCCATGCCGCCGATTTCTTCGTATCCGCAGGCATTGACCCGAGGGGAATGCCAGTGATCTCCGGTGACAGGATGAAAGTCGGCAAGGTTTCCGACATGTGGATCGACGAGCCCGAGCATCTGGTCCGGTATCTGGAAATCGATCTCGACAGCGGAGCGGGCCGGCGCCTCGTGCCAATGGGCATGGTGCGGATCTGGTTCGGCAAGGTGCTGGTCCAGTCCATCTACGCCGACCATTTCGGCGATGTGCCTGTCACGGCCTCGTCGGAGCGGATCACCCTGCTTGAGGAAGAGCGCATCTGCGCCTATTACGGCGGCGGATATCTTTACGCCTCGAAGCACCGTTTCGAGCCGCAGATCTGAGGTGTGCGCTATGGACGGAAAGTTCATCAAGGAGCCGATCGAGGGACTGCCGGATCTCCCGCCTGAAGGGGAGCGCATCCTTTGGCAGGGCCGCCCCGACTGGTGGGCACTGACCAAATCCGCGCTGGCGTTCTGGTGGGTCGCTGGCTATTTCGCGCTGCTTGCGCTCTGGCGTTTCCTCTCGGTTGTCGATCACATGCCGCTTCCGCAGGCCATTGGCGCTTCGGTTCCCCTTCTGGTTCTCGGCATGATCGTGGGAGCGCTGCTGCTTCTGACCGCGTTCATACAGGCCCGCGCGACCGTCTATACACTTACCGACCGCCGGGTCGCCATGCGCATAGGGGCGGCACTGACCGTCACGCTCAACCTGCCATATACCCGGATCGGCAGTGCGGATCTCGATCTTCGGGATGACGGCACCGGTACCATCGCCTTCTCGACCGTCGGTGATACGCGGCTAGGCTATCTCGTGCTCTGGCCACATGTCCGGCCCTGGCACATTCACGCCAAACCGGCGCTTCGATGCATACCGGAGGCCCGTCGGGTGGCGGACATGATCGCCGCGGCCGCGACGGCGCACATCACGACGCCGCGGATCTCGCGTCGCCCGGGAACGGTCCCGGTGGCGACGATGGCCGCGCGTTAGGAGTGCAGGAAATGTCAGATTACGCCACAGGATGCGTTTATTCCGATCAGGACAGGATGCTGCCCCGCAGTCTGGTTGGCGGTATGCTGGTACTTGTCTGCGCTGTGCTGGCACTCGTCACTTTCGCGCGTGTGACCGACCGGCCGCTCGAAAGCGTGCCTCCGGTCTCTCCCGTCATTGCCGAGGCCCGGCTTCTTCTGAATTCCGACGCCGCTTCGGGCGCCGTCGCCGTGAGTGACATTGCCGGCGCACCAATCGCCGACCTTTCGCCCGAAGAGGGTGGCTTCATCGCCGGCGTCCACCGTGTGATCCTGCGGGAACGTGTCAGGCATCGCGTGAGCCTTGACAGCCCGCTGGTTCTCCAGGCTTTCGTGAATGGCCGTATGGCCATTACCGATCCCGAGACCGGCTGGCGCGCTGACCTCATGGGTTTCGGTTCCGACAACGCGAACGCATTCGCTCGTTTGCTGGCACATACGCAGAAAGGGAACGAACCCAGATGGGAATACTGACGAGGGAAATCGAGAAAGCCCCGTGCACTGTCGAGGTCTCGCATTGCTTCGACAGTCTCCACGCGCATGTCCGTTTCGACAACGGCGCGGTTGTCCATCCGGGTGATGAGGTGCAGGTAGAGGGTCCGGAGATAATGGCGCCCTTCGGCGCGGTCGTGCGTGAGGAGCGGACCGCGACCATCATCCGGGCCTCGAAGCTCGAGCGGCTCTGGACCCGTCTCACCGGAGATCTGGAGATCATGGAGCTGTGTGAGTTTTCCTTCTCGGAGGAGGTGACGCTATGAACGTACTTGCCGGGCACACCGCCGACGCGACCACCGTTGAGGAAGGTCTTGCCATTCAGGAAGCGCAGGACAGGATCTACGACAACGAGATGGCGACCGAAACCGCGATGCAGAACACACTTCTGACTCCGCGGTTCTACACCACGGATTTCGACGAGCTGGACGCGGTTGACGTCGATCCAGTGCGCGAGGACTGGGACCAGTTGATCGAACGTATGCTTTCCGATCCAAACAAGGGTCATTTCAAGAAGAACGAGGACTGGGATCATGTCGACTGGGAAGGGATGGACCCTCAGCTCAGGAAAGAGTTCATCGACTTCCTGATCTCATCATGCACAGCCGAATTTTCCGGCTGCGTGCTCTATAAGGAGATGAAACGCCGGGGTACCAACAGAGACATCACCCAGCTCTTCCAGCTCATGGCCCGGGACGAGGCGCGTCATGCCGGTTTCATCAACGACGCGCTCCGCGAGGCTGGGCTCAGGGTCAACCTGGGGTTCCTGACCCAGAAGAAAAAATACACATATTTCAGGCCAAAGTTCATTTACTACGCGACATATCTCTCGGAGAAGATCGGTTACGCCCGATACATCACCATATACCGGCATCTGGAGGCGAATCCCGAGCATCGGTTCCACCCGATCTTCAAGTGGTTCAGGGAATGGTGCAATGACGAGTTCAACCATGGCGAGGCCTTCGCGCTTCTCATGAAGACCGACCCCAGGCTCACGCGTGGCGTCAACCTGTGGTGGATTAAATTCTTCCTCACCGCTGTCTACGCCACCATGTATATCCGGGATCACCAACGGCCGGCGTTTCACGCGGCACTGGGTGTCGACCCCGACTGGTATGCGCATGAGGTCTTCACCAAGACATCCAAGCTGAGCGAGCAGATTTTCCCGATCACGCTCGACATCGACCATCCGCGCTGGCACCGGACCCTTGACCGTCTGCACCATGCCAATGTGGACATCGCGAAGGCCCGGGAAGCTGGTGGTGTCGGCGGTCGCCTTGGCCGGATCGCCGCATCGGCGCGCGCCGCGCTCGCGTTCGCGGCGCTGTTCACTATTCCGGTCAGGAGGCACCGCGTGCCCGAAAACACGCGGCTTGAGCCGGTGTATTGAGCTGATGGCGCCTGCGCTTACAGCCCTTTCGGCGGCATGCCTGATCTGGTGGCTCTCCACCGGCGTGATCCTCGTGGCGGTTCGCTTGGCGGAGCGTGGCGGACAACGGGCTGGTGTTCTCATGACCTTGGCCGCGCTTCCACTGCTGTTATTCGGCGTCTGGGGTCTTTGGAGCTCACTCACCCGGATTACCGTGCAGGGCGCCTACACGGGTTTTCTGGCCGCCTTGGCGCTCTGGGCCTGGTGCGAACTGGCTTTCCTGTCCGGTACGGTCACCGGGCCGGTCAGGTCCGTCTGCCCGTCGGGTCTCGGCGGCTGGCGACGTCTGCGGCGTGCCTGGGGCACTGTGGCGCATCATGAAGTGCTTCTGGCGGTCCTCGTTTTACTGGTGATCGAGGCTTGCTGGAACGCGCCTAACACAGTCGGCATGTGGACGTTGCTCATCCTTTACTTTGCCCGTGTCTCGGCCAAACTGAACCTGTTCCTTGGCGTCGCCCATGCGAACACGGAATTCCTGCCCCGCCATCTCTCACATCTCTCCAGCCATTTCGGCACCGCCCGGCTGAACTGGCTGTTTCCGGTGTCGATAACCTTAATGACGTTTGCCTTCGCCTGCTTTGCCGAGAGGCTGATCGACGCAGGTATACCCGGTGAGGAAGCGGGTTTCGCGCTCCTTGCGGCGCTTACCGCCCTTGCCCTACTGGAGCATTGGTTTCTCATCCTTCCTTGGCCGGACGCGAAGCTCTGGCGCTGGATGCTTCCCAAGCCGCACGCTGAAAGCAGAGACAATTGTTACGGAGTGGATCCATGAATTTCGACCGCCTTTTCAATCAGGAGCTGGATACGCTCAAGAAAGAGGGCAACTACCGCATCTTCGCCGAGCTGGAACGCTTCTGCAGTTCCTCGCCGCGCGCCAGAAGCTACGGTGAGGACACGCCTGACGAGGTCACGGTCTGGTGCTCGAACGACTACCTGGGTATGAGCCAGAACGAAAAGGTCCGGCAGGCGATGAAGGACGCCATTGACGTTGGCGGCACCGGTGCCGGCGGTACCCGGAATATCTCGGGAACCAACCACGAGCACATGCTTCTGGAGCGTGAGCTTTCCGACCTCCACGGCAAGGAGGCCGCGCTGCTCTTCACGTCGGGCTATGTATCGAACTGGGCCTCGCTCTCCACTCTCGGCGCCCGAATGCCTGACGCGGTCATCTTTTCGGACAGCCTGAACCACGCCTCGATGATCGAGGGCATACGGCAGGCGCGATGCCCAAAGGTGATCTGGAGGCACAACGATCCCGAGGACCTTGACCGGAAACTCGCGGAGAGTCCCGCCAACGCGACCAGAATCGTGGCTTTCGAGTCGGTATATTCCATGGACGGCGACATCTGCCCACTGAAGGAAATCGTCGAAGTGGCCGAGAAGCACATGGCGATGACGTACCTGGACGAGGTTCACGCAGTCGGGCTTTATGGTCCACGTGGCGGCGGTATCGCTGAGCGGGAAGGTCTGATGGACCGGATAACCCTCATAGAGGGTACGCTCGGCAAAGCCTTCGGGTGCATGGGGGGTTACATCACCGGCTCCGCCGCGCTCTGCGACTTCATCCGATCCTTCGCGAGCGGTTTCATTTTCACCACCGCGCTTCCCCCGGCAGTCGCCGCCGCCGCCCGCACGTCAATTGCCCATCTCAAGGTAAGCGACGTCGAGCGCCTCATGCAGCGCCGTCAGGTGGCGCGGCTTCGCGGGAGGCTTGACGCGGCCGGGATTCCCCACATGGACAATCCCAGTCACATCATACCGGTATTGATCAAGGATCCGGTCAAGTGCCGGATGATCTGCGACTACCTGATGCGTGAATGGGGGATATACCTCCAGCCGATCAACTATCCGACCGTTCCTAAGGGCACCGAGCGGTTACGTTTCACGCCGGGGCCGTTACACAGCGACGAGGACATCGACCGGGTGGTCAACGCGCTTACCGTGCTGTGGAAACAGTGCGCTATCGCGCATGCGGTGGCTTGAGTTTCCGGTCAGGTTGGATTACTGGCTGAACGGCCGTTCGCATCGATGCGGCAGGTTGTCCAGCGGAGAAAGCCAATGAAACGGATTATTGTCACTGCGATCATTGCGGGTATCACAGCGGTTTCCCCTGCGGCCGCGTCCGGAGATCCCGCGGCCGGAGAAAAGGCGTTCAACAAGTGCAAGGCCTGTCACGCCATTGTGGACGCTGACGGTACCACCATCGTCAAGGGCGGCAAGACCGGTCCAAATCTCTGGGGTCTGCCTGGCCGTACGGCGGGAACCGAGGCGAACTTCAAACGCTACAAGAAGGCGCTTGTCGCTGCTGGCGAGGGCGGGTTGGTCTGGAATGAGGCGGATTTTCTGGTCTACGCGCAGGATCCGACCAAATTCCTTCGGGAACGTCTGGGAGACAAAAAGGCGCGCTCAGGCATGGTTTTCAAGCTGAGGGACGAGCAGGAAGCGGCCGATATATGGTCATTCATATCCTCGGTTTCGCCGGAGGCCGGGAGTTAAGCTCGCCCTCTTAGCGCTTTCGTCCCTGATCCTGGATATTCTTTCCCGGGATGATTCCCCTTCACATGTTGTCTTATGGCAAGCTTTGAATGGTGGAGGATCTGTCTCCAGCCACGATCGCAACGCGGATTGTCTGGCAGTCACAGGCGACCGCGACGAGTGGCCGGAATTCTGTGGTGTCCGGGAAGTGTCATTGACCGGATCGCCCGCGTGGGACGCTTGACTTACGGGAACGGGTTGGAGCGAGCTTCGGGCGTATCGTGACCAGACATTTTCGATTGAGATACCATTTCCGGTCAAGCTATCGACACGGTTGTTGGTTACGGCACTGGTCCCGTCCTTGCAATCGCAGGGTATTACGGGAAACGCATTTGGTAACATGCCCCGGAACTGCGCGGTGAGATGCAGGTGTTCACGGGGTGGCGGATTTGTGGCCTCGCTTATGTTCAGGCGGTTCCGGTATTCATGCGAGGGGCGTGGAGCTAACCTTAAGTCCGGGTGAAGGTCGAGAGCATGGACATAAACGAGAGAATTCGCGAACGAATTGAAAATGCCGTCAATGGTTCCCTTGCGATCGTTCAGGCGGAGACCGCGCCCAAGCGGCTTTCCGCAGCGGTGGATTACGCGATGCGGCCTGGAGGAGCGCGCATTCGTCCCAGGATCGTTCTTTCGGTCGCGATGGCATGCGGAGATGACAGGCCCGCGATTTCGGATGCCGCCGCCGCCGCGCTTGAGTTGATGCATTGCGCCAGTCTGGTCCATGATGACCTTCCATGTTTCGATGATGCCGGATTCCGGCGCGGGAAACCGTCAGTCCATAACGCGTTTTCGGAATCGCTCGCGGTGCTTGCCGGTGATTGTCTGATCATGGCGGCCTTCGAGACGGTTGCGAGGACCGCGGAGCTGGACGCCACCCGTTCCGCAGCGCTCATCCTGACGCTCGCGCGTAGGAGTGGGATGCCGGATGGAATCTGCGCCGGACAGGGCTGGGAAAGCGAGGACTGTATCGATCTCGGCACGTATCATCGCACGAAAACCGGTGCGCTCTTTATCGCGGCGACGCAGATGGGGGCCATCGCGGCCGGTCAGCCGCCAGAGCCGTGGTTTGAGTTAGGTGACAGGATCGGCGAGGCCTTCCAGGTGGCCGATGATCTACGCGACGCGCTTGTCGATGCCGAGACAACGGGCAAGCCGTCCGGTCAGGACGACCGGATGGAGCGGCCGAATGCGGTGGCGGAACTTGGAGTTTCGGGAGCGATGGGGCGGCTTGGTGAAATCCTTGCCAGCGCCAAAACCTGCATACCTTCCTGCCCGGGCGATGCCATGCTCGCCGAGATGGTGACCACCGAGGCGCGCCGTATGATGCCGTACCTTGCGGAGGACGCCGGATCCGATGCCCGATGAATGTGAAGGATCTCATCCGGCGTGTCTGGCCTGAAGGGTGGTTCGCGCGCCTTGCCGCGAGCCCGCGCTTTCAGGATTGGGTCAGCCGAACGCCCGGCCTATCGCGTCTGGCCGCCCATGACGGTGCCCAACTCTTCGATGTCGTTCAGGGCTTCGTGCGCTCGCAGGTCCTGTTTGCCATCGTGTCGCTTGATATTCCCGAACGTCTGATGGCTGGAGCCGCGAGGGCGGAGGATCTGTCGATACAGGCGGGCATTCCCGCAAACAGGTTGTGTCTGCTTCTACAGGCCGGGGCCGGAATTGGCATTCTAAAGAGGTGCCGGGACGGTAGGTTCGCGCTGTCAAGAAGGGGGGCGGCGCTGTGCGGAGTGCCCGGATTGCGGGCGATGATCCTTCACAGCGGGGCGTTCTACCGCGACATGGGGAACCCTGTATCGCTTCTCCGCGGAGATCTGCGCACCGAAGTGGCCGCCGCCTGGCCTTACGTGCTTGGCGAGACAGGCTCAATGCAGCCCCGGGTTGTGGAAACCTACTCGGAACTTATGGCCGAGACCCAGAAACTGGTGACGCAGGACACGTTACGCGTGATCGATCTCCATGGCGTCAAGAGATTGATGGATGTCGGTGGCGGCACGGGCACCTTTCTGGTTGAATTGGCCCATGCGAGACATGATATCGAACTTTGCCTCTTCGACCTGCCCGCCGTTGAGACGGTGGCGCGCGAACGGATTCAAGCCGCGGGTCTTGCCGGGCGGATCAGGATTCTTGCGGGTTCATTCCGCGAGAATCCGTTACCCGGGGGCGCGGATGCGATCTCACTGGTCCGCGTATTGTATGACCATGATGACTCGACGGTCGCCGGACTCCTCGATGCCTGCTTCGCGTCATTGCCGCCCGGCGGGCGGCTTATCATTTCCGAACCCATGTCCGGCGGTTACAGGCCCGATCCGATAACGGATGTATATTTCGCGTTCTATACCCTGGCCATGCGCACGGGGCGGACGCGTTCGCGTGAAGCCATCGTCGGCATGGTCCGTGACGCCGGTTTCGACGGCATCTCGACCCCACGGTCGGCGCGGCCCTACATTACATCGGTTCTGACGGCGGTCAGGCCCGGCTGAACCCCGCCTGAACCGCCGTATCGGAAAATCCGGGGACCGTGGCCCGATCGGGCACCGGGGGCCGCAACGCGTCCCGGAGGTCTCCGCGCACTGCCGCCTTCCGGATGTCTTTCGGCCATGGGCGCCATGCGTCGCGGACGGACGTTCCGGGGACGCGCCGTACGCCCGTCCCGCGCGGCCCGGTATCCGCGATCACGACGCCCCGGAGCGGCGCCTGCGCGCCCGCTTTCCCGGAGCGCCCGTCCCGCGCCCTTCCCGGCCCGGCCCGCGCCCGACCGCGCCATGGCCGATGCGGTCCCGCGCGGGATGTCGGACGGCGGAGAGATATAGCATTGATATATATACCAGAATACAGGCTTTCCGAAGACTTGCGCCGAAAGTGTAAATTTTTATTGACAGTCCATTTTGTCAGGCTAAAGTGACATCTATCAGGTGCGTCCGTGTGGAAGCCAAAGCGCCGGGACGCAGCCTTAGAGGAGGTATCGCTTTGGACACAGTGGCCGTTCTCATAGAGGAAGCGAAGTCACTTTCGCTTGAAGCCCTGGACCTAGTCGATCCGGGTCCGGAGGATCTCGTCGTGGAAGTCAGCCACTCCGGAATTTCCACAGGTACCGAGAAGCTGTTCTGGAATGGCACGATGCCGGAGTTTCCCGGCATGGGCTATCCGCTGGTGCCGGGCTATGAGGCCGTCGGCACCGTTCTGGAGGCAGGCTCCCAGACAGGTTTTCGGACAGGTGAGCGGGTCTTCGTGCCCGGCGCGGACTGTTTCGCGGCCGCGCGCGGTCTTTTCGGCGCGTCCTCGAAACGCGTTGTCGCGCCGGCCGGTCGCGTGACCCGCGTTGACCGGGAGATGGGCGCCGAGGCCACGCTGCTGGCGCTGGCCGCCACGGCGCGGCACGCCATCGCCGCCACGGACCGGAGCTTCCCGGAACTGATCGTCGGTCACGGCGTCCTGGGCCGGTTGCTCGCGCGGATCACGGTCGCCGCGGGCGGTCCCGCCCCGACGGTATGGGAAGTCAACGCCGGTCGGCGGCGCGGCGCCGTCGGCTATGAGGTCCGTCACCCCGGGGACGACCCGCGCCGTGACTACCGGTCAATATATGACGCCAGCGGAAACGGCGGCCTCCTGAACGACCTGATCGGACGGATCGACCGGGGCGGGGAGATCGTCCTGTGCGGTTTCTATTCGGAACCGCTCAGCTTTTTCTATCCCCCCGCTTTCATGAAAGAGGCCCGGATACGCGTGGCGGCCGAATGGAAGCCGGATGATATGGCCGCGACCCGGGCCATGGTCGAGAACGGGGATCTCTCGCTTGACGGTCTCATCACGCATCAATGCCCGGCGACGGACGCCGGGCGGGCCTATCCGCGGGCCTTCGAGGAGCCAGAGTGCCTAAAGATGATCCTTAACTGGAAGGACGTGAAATGAAGGATCAAGCCTGGGAATTCGGGAACTACGGTGACCGTCTCCGCGACGAGGCCGCCGAGCCGCCCCCGGAAGTGCCGAAGGGCGAGGTGACCAGGAAAACCCAGATCATCGCGATCTATGGAAAGGGCGGCATCGGAAAGTCCTTTACGCTGGCCAATCTCAGCCACATGATGGCCGAACAGGGCAGGCGCGTGCTTCTAATCGGCTGTGATCCGAAATCGGATACGACCAGTCTGCTGTTCGGCGGCAAGGCGTGCCCGACGATCATCGAGACGTCGACCCGGAAGAAGCTGGCGGGCGAAGAGGTCCACATCGGCGATGTCTGCTTCAAGCGCAATGGCGTCTTCGCCATGGAACTTGGCGGTCCCGAAGTTGGGCGAGGCTGCGGCGGCCGCGGCATCATCCATGGTTTTGAGCTGCTTGAGAAACTCGGATTCCACGACTGGGACTTCGATTTCGTCCTGCTGGACTTTCTCGGCGACGTGGTCTGCGGCGGTTTCGGCCTGCCGATCGCCCGCGACATGGCGCAGAAGGTGATACTTGTCGGTTCGAATGACCTCCAGTCTCTATATGTGGCGAACAACGTATGCTCCGCCGTGGAGTATTTCCGCAAACTTGGCGGCAATGTCGGGGTCGCGGGACTGGTCATCAACAAGGATGACGGAACCGGAGAGGCGCAGGCGTTCGCCCGGGCCGTCGACATTCCGGTTCTGGCGTCGATTCCGGCGGATGAGGATCTCCGCAGGAAGTCCGCGAACTACCAGATTGTCGGTACCGAAAGCGGATCCTGGGGACCGCTCTTCGCCGAACTGGGGACCAACGTGGCCGAAGCCGCGCCGCTTCAGCCGCAGGCGCTTAGCCAGGACGCGCTTCTGGAACTGTTCGACAGTGACCAAACGGGAGCGGGCGTCGTGCTGGAGCCGGCGACCGAACAGGATATGCGGGGCAAGAACGCCGCGCCGAAACAGAGCCTGGAAGTTGTCTACGACGAGGCCTGATGTGAAAAGCGAAGTCACGTACGATGACGCGGGCGACGTCCAGGTAATCCACGGCGAGGCCCGACCGGACGCGCCGGGGCCGATCCCGGGGGGGGCGGCGTCCGGCTGCCACTCGGACGCGACGATGGAGCTCGCCGCCCGGCAGGCCGGTCAGTCAGAGCTGCTTGACCGTTTCGCGGCTGACTACCCGCAGGGTCCGCACGACAAACCGCAGTCCATGTGCCCGGCCTTCGGTTCGCTGCGCGTGGGGTTGCGGATGAGGCGTGTTGCGACGGTGCTGTCGGGTTCGGCCTGCTGTGTCTATGGACTGACGTTCGTCAGCCATTTCTACGGTGCGCGGCGTTCGGTCGGCTATGTGCCGTTCAGTTCAGAGACTCTGGTGACCGGAAAGCTCTTCGAGGACATACGGGATGGTGTCCACGATCTCGCCGACCCGGAGAGATTCGACGCGATCGTGGTTACCAACCTATGCGTGCCGACCGCGTCGGGTGTCCCTCTGAGGCTTCTTCCGGATGAGATAAACGGGGTGCGGATCGTTGGAATCGACGTGCCGGGTTTTGGCGTTCCGACGCACGCCGAGGCAAAGGACGTGCTCGCCGGCGCGATGCTGAACTACGCGCGCCGGGAGATCGAGGCGGGACCCGTCGCCCGGCCCGAAGCCGGTGTCTCGGATCTGCCCACCGTATCCCTGCTGGGCGAAATGTTTCCCGCCGACCCGGTAATGATCGGCCAGATGCTCGCGCCCATGGGTCTGGCGGCGGGTCCCGTCGTGCCGTGCCGCGAGTGGCGGGAGCTTTACGCCGCGCTTGACTGCGGCGCGGTGGCGGCGACGCATCCGTTCTACACTTCGGCGGCCCGTGAGTTCGAGGCGAGCGGACGCCCGGTCGTCGGTTCGGCGCCCGTGGGCCATGACGGCACCGCGGCCTGGCTTGCCGGGATCGGCGACGCCCTTGGACTGCCCCCGAAACGGGTGGCCGCGTCCCAGAACGCGTTCCTCCCGGCCATCAGGGAGGCATTGTCACAGGCCCGGATTGACGGAAGCGTGACGGTATCGGGTTACGAAGGCAGCGAACTTCTCGTCGCGCGCCTTCTGCTCGAGAGCGGCGCCAGCGTTCCTTACGTGGGCACGGCCTGTCCGAAGACCCCGTGGAACGCGGCGGACGCCGACTGGCTTGAGGGCAAGGGCGTGGCGGTCAGGTTCCGCGTCTCGCTGGAAGACGACTGCGCGGCCATGGAAGCGCTGCGCCCGAGCCTCGCCATCGGAACGACTCCCGTGGTCCAGAAGGCCAAGGAGCTCGGCGTTCCCGCGCTGTATTTCACCAACCTGATTTCCGCCCGTCCGCTAATGGGTCCCGCCGGCGCGGGCAGCCTGATCGACGTGGTCAATTCCGCCATCGCCGGAAAGGACCGTATGGAACGGATGCGGGATTTCTTTTCCGGTGTGGGTGATGGCGACAGCGCCGGCATCTGGGAGGGCGACCCGAACCTGAGGCCGGATTTTCGCGCGCTGCACCAGAGGAAACTCGACAGGGCGGCGCGTTCCAGGGAAGCGGAGCGGATGATCTGATGCTGATCCAGGACCATGACCGGGCGGGCGGATACTGGGGTGCGGTTTACTGCTTCTGCGCCGTCAAGGGTCTGCAGGTCGTGATTGACGGTCCCGTCGGCTGCGAGAACCTGCCGGTCACCTCCGTCCTGCACTACACCGACGCGCTGCCCCCCCACGAACTGCCGATCGCCGTGACCGGTCTTGGCGAGGAAGAGCTCGGTCGCGACGGTACGGAGGGTTCGATGAAACGGGCCTGGGGCGCGCTGGACCCGGCCCTGCCGGCGGTGGTCGTCACGGGCTCGATCGCGGAGATGATCGGCGGTGGAGTCACTCCCGAGGGTACCGGAATCAAGCGTTTCCTGCCGAGGACCATAGACGAGGATCAATGGGAAGCGGCCGACCGGGCGATGACATGGGTCTTCACCGAGTTTGGCATGACGAAGGGCCGAATGCCCAAGGAGTCCGCCAGGGAGAAGGGTTCGAAGCCGCGCGTCAACATTCTCGGTCCGATGTACGGAATGTTCAACATGCCCTCCGACCTCGCCGAGATCCGCCGCCTGGTCGAGGGGATCGGGGTGGAAGTCAACATGGTCATGCCAATCGGCGCCCATCTGGCGGAGATGCGCGGCCTCGTCAATGCGGACGTCAATATCTGCATGTACCGCGAGTTTGGACGCGGTCTTTCCGAGCTTCTGGGCAAGCCTTACCTGCAGGCCCCGATCGGCCTTGACAGCACGACGAAGTTCCTCCGCACGCTGGGTGAGCTTCTCGATGTCGATCCCGAACCTTTCATTGAACGCGAGAAGCACAGCACGGTCAAGCCACTGTGGGATCTCTGGCGCTCGGTGACCCAGGATTTCTTCGCCACCGCGTCGTTCGCGATCGTCGCCAACGAAACCTACGCGCGCGGCATCCGTCGTTTTCTCGAGAGCGATCTCGGATTGCCCTGCGCGTTCGCGGTCGCCAGAACCGCGGGCGCGAAGACCAACAACGAAGAGGTGCGGGCCCTGCTGCTCAGGGACCGTCCTCTCATCGTGCTCGGCAGCATAAACGAGAAGATCTATCTGGCGGAGATGAAAGGCGGTCACGGACCGCAGCCGGCGTTCATTCCGGCGTCTTTCCCGGGGGCCGCGATCCGGCGCGCCACCGGAACCCCGATGATGGGCTACGCGGGCGCGACCTATCTGGTGCAGGAGGTATGCAACGGCCTCTTCGACGCGCTCTTCCATGTATTGCCGCTCGCCAGCGAGATGGATGCCGCCGAGGCGACGCCAGCGAGACTGAGACGTAACATGCCCTGGGATCCAGAGGCTCAGGCGGCACTTGACCGCATTGTCGCCACACACCCCGTTCTGACCCGCATTTCCGCGGCCAAGTCACTTCGTGACGCCGCGGAGCGGGCCGCGCTTGCCCATGGCGACGGGCGGGTCGTGGTGGAAACCCTTATGGCTCTGGATGCCGCTGGAAGCGGGCCACGGGACAACTGACTGATTGAGGAGGACGACCATATGTCAGGCATAACGCAACGCTACGGTGCGAGACGACGTCGGAGCATGGAGTTCCATGTCTATTTCGCGATGATTTTCCTTTTGGCGATTCCGTTCAAGATGTGGCGCTGGATCGTCCATGTTATCCGCCGGCGTTCACTGAATGTCCGCGGTCCGTTCGCCCGGGCCTGGGCCGAGGCGGACCGGATCACGCCGATAATTTTCTCGGCTTGATGCAAGCCGCGTTCGAACTGTCTGTCCCCAGGGACGTCAGAAACCGGGAGGGAAGCTTTCCCGGACCCCGCCGCGAGGGTGTCGCGGAGTCAGCAGAAACCTTCCGGAGGAAAGTTGATGGCTGATAACGACGACCTGTCCTTTACGGGTCTCAACGATGAGCAGGCCCAGGAGTTGCACGCGGTTTATATGAGCGGCTTGACGCTGTTCGCGTTCATCGCGCTGGTGGCACACATCGCCACTTACTTCTGGGCACCGTGGTTCTAGGGAGATTGAGATGGCACGATTCTACAAGATCTGGCTGATCTTCGATCCGCGCCGTGTGTTTATCGCGCAGGGCGTTTTCCTTTTTCTCCTGGCGGTACTGATTCATCTGGTGGTGCTCTCGAACGGACTGAACTGGTTCGAAACCGCCGCTGAATCCCGCATCGCCATATCGGAGTGACCACGGAAGCCAAGCCCGATAACCGCGGGCAGCCGTCAGGCTGCCCGCGGCAATCGAAGGGAAAACGCGCGGTCCTGCACCGGTCAGCCAAACCGCCAATCGCGGGGTAAGGATTATGGCATTGCTCAGTTTCGAAAGAAAATACCGGGTTCCGGGCGGAACGTTGATCGGCGGGAATCTTTTTGATTTCTGGGTCGGCCCGTTCTACGTCGGTTTCTTCGGGGTGACCACGGTCTTTTTCGGACTTCTGGGAACCGTCCTGATTTTCTATGGCGCGGCGCAGCAGGGAACCTGGAATCCCTGGCTGATAAACATCGCGCCTCCTGATCTCAGCTACGGCCTGTCCGCGGCGCCACTGAACGAGGGTGGCCTCTGGCAGATCATCACGATCTGCGCCGTCGGGGCTTTCTGCAGCTGGGCCCTGCGCGAGGTGGAAATCTGCAGGAAGCTGGGCATAGGCTATCACGTTCCGTTCGCTTTCGGCTTCGCGATACTGGCGTATGTGACGCTGGTGATATTCCGGCCGCTTTTGATGGGGGCCTGGGGGCATGGATTTCCATACGGCATCTTCAGCCATCTCGACTGGGTGTCGAACACCGGCTACGCCTACCTGCATTTCCACTACAATCCAGCGCATATGCTGGCCGTCACGCTTTTCTTCACGACCTGTCTGGCGCTCGCGCTGCACGGTTCGCTGATTCTGTCGGCCGCGAACCCGGAAAAGGGAGAGGCGATCAAGACGCCCGACCACGAGGACACGTTCTTCCGTGATTTCATAGGCTACTCGATCGGCCCGCTCGGGATTCACCGCCTGGGTTTCCTTCTGGCGATCAACGCGGTGTTTTTCTCGGCTGTATGCATCATCATCTCGGGTCCGGTATGGACCCGTGGCTGGCCCGAATGGTGGAACTGGTGGCTGGAGCTTCCGATCTGGGGCAGCCAGGCGGGGATGTAAGTCATGATCACGGAATACCAGAATATTTTCAATCAGGTGCAGATCCGCGGACCGGCGGAGATGGGTACGGACGATTACGGCACGCTGGGCGCGGACCGGACGAAGGGCGCGGGTTTCTCGTCCCTTCTGGGTTGGCTGGGAAACGCGCAGCTCGGTCCCGTCAATCTCGGAATGGCGGGGGTCGTGTCACTGGCGAGTGGCCTGCTCTGGTTCAACATCATCGGTTTCAACATGCTGGCGCAGGTTGACTGGTCGGTCCCCGAACTGATCCGTCAGCTTTTCTGGCTCGCCCTTGAGCCACCCAGCCCGGAATACGGTCTGCGGATCCCGCCCCTGAATGACGGTGGCTGGTACCTGATCGCCAGCTTCTTCCTGCTGTTTTCAGTGATGGCATGGTGGTATCGCTCGTGGCAGCTGGCCGCGGAACAGAAGATGGGCAAACACATCTTCTGGGCCTTTGGCTCGGCGATCTGGCTTTTTCTCGTTCTGGGTCTTTTCCGCCCGATACTGATGGGATCGTGGAGTGAGGCTGTGCCTTACGGGATCTTCCCCCATCTTGACTGGACCACCGCGTTCTCGATCCGGTATGGCAACCTTTACTACAACCCGTTCCATTGCCTCTCGATCGCCTTTCTTTACGGATCGGTTCTTTTGTTCGCGATGCACGGCGGCACGATTCTCGCGGTGGCCCGTTACGGCGGTGACCGCGAACTCGAGCAGATCGTTGATCGGGGTACGGCAACCGAACGGGCCGCGCTTTTCTGGCGCTGGACCATGGGGTTCAACGCGACGATGGAGGGAATCCACCGTTGGGCCTGGTGGTTCGCGGTTCTTACGCCGCTCACCGGAGGAATCGGGATCCTGCTGACCGGTACCGTCGTCGACAACTGGTTCATATGGGCGCAGGAACATTATTTCGCCCCGACCTACGACGGCAGTTTCGGGTACGAAAGCTACGGTTCGTACGAAGCCTTCATCGGAAAGGAATAGGCCCAATGTTCGAGAAGTGGTTTCGATTCCCCGAATGGTTCAGTGAGTGGAACGCGAACAATCCGACGGATTATTACGGGCCTGTCATCGTCTTCGGCGCACTGGGCGCGGGACTGATCGGTCTGGTCGCGCTCGTCGTGCTGGGCCAGCCTTTCGCGACGGATAGTCTGCAGACCGGGCCGCGTGGTACGGGCATGTCGCGGCCAGAGTTCGTCCGCGACGTGACCAGACCCGATCCGGACATTGAGGAGATCGTTTCCGATGAACCGTTCATACCTGAGGGTGACGAGGCGCTTGCCAGGGACATCTATGAGAATGTCCCGGTTCTGGGCGACCTGACCGAGGACAATTTCCTCCGCCTGATGAACGCCATCACACTATGGGTATCGCCGGACGAAGGCTGCGCATACTGCCACGGCGACGGCGATGTCGAGACTTACGGCGACGATTCACTGTATACCAAGGTCGTCTCAAGGCGCATGATCGAGATGACCCGGAACATAAACGAGAACTGGGATGATCACGTCAACGCCAACGGCGAAGTCGGGGTGACATGTTTCACCTGCCATCGGGGAGAGCCTGTGCCGAGCGGGATCTGGTATCGTATCACGCCGGTCACGAACGCGACCTCCGGCTGGTCCGCGAACCAGAACCTCGCGACGGAAATCAGCCAGTCAACATCCCTGCCATCGGACGCATTGGAGAAATACCTGGCCGATTTCGAGACGATCGCTGTCCATGACCTCGAGAGCCGGGTGCCCGGCGTTCCGGGCCGAGATGTGCCGAGCATACAGGATACGGAGCGCACCTACGCCCTCATGAACCATTTCGCCAATTCCCTCGGCGTGAACTGCGTTTTCTGCCATAACAGCCGTGCGTTCTACGATGGTGCGGAAGTGACACCGCAATGGGGTATCGCAAGTCTCGGCATCGCGATGGTTCAGGAGCTCAACACCGAGTTTCTCATACCGCTCGGTGACGAGCTGCCCGCAAACAGACTGGGTCCCGTCCATGCCGACGCACCGAAGCTTGCCTGCAACACCTGCCACAAAGGGTATCAGCGGCCGCTTCAGGGCGCGAACGTGATCGCTGACTGGCCTGAGCTCCGGACGGGTGAGGCGCCGGTCTACGACCGGGCCCGTTGACGGGTATAGTTCCCTTCGGCAACCGCCCCGGCCCGACCACCCGTCAGAAAGCGGCGGGTCTCCACGCTCCGCCTCTCCCCGTGCCTCCCGCGTTGCGGTGACCCCAAATCCTTTCGGGCAATCGCCCGTCGGTTGCTTCCCCGGCGGGCGGGCCAACCAGGGAAGGAAAGCCCGAACGACCTGGACGGAGACCGCCCGGTCCGCCAGTGCGATCCGGGAAAGCGTGCACGCTCCAGACGTGCGCCCCGCACGTCTGGAGGAACGGAGACCGCCACGGGACTGACGCCCGCGCCCTGACCGTAACGCGCTCGACCGGCGGACCGCCGTTCTGGAGGAACGTAAGAAAACGGTGCGGGCGGACCTTTCGGCGTCGCTGGACCGGCCGCGGGCCGACATGGCCGCGCACCGCGAAGACGCGGTTCCGGGAGAGAGCCCGGAATCCGTTTCGGGGCCGTCTCTGCTGCCGTGCGCCAGGTTCCCCGGTCGGGATCCTCGGCTGATTGGAACGGCACAGGGAATGCATGGACAGGGCGAGGGATACCGGCAAGCCGGAGAGATGCACCGTCACGCTCAGGCCGTGACTGTCTGGCCCGCCTCGGTCAGAAGCCTCCATGTATCTCCACCCACTTCCCGCACAGTGATGGCACGCGGACGGCCAGCCTTTCCTGGATGCGTCGCGCCTCCCCTGACCTCAGGCCGTGAAGGCTCCGATGCAAAATCCGGCGGGCCGTCCGGGCAGTTCAGCCTGAACACGGCCTCTCCGTCCGCGCTCCTTACATGGACATGGGCGGGCGCGTGATCGTTTGGATAGACTATCACCCGTAAGCCGCTGATGCGAAGAATGGTCGGCATGATTCAGTTTCATGGGCCGGAAAGAGGAAAGGGTGTCATATCATGATTCCCGAGCTCCCGGGTTTCCGCTATAATGTCCATACCAGATGCCTTTCCCTGGATGGAGCGGGGCGAACGACGGAGTGGATTCATGGAAATCCCGGAGCGGACACTGACGGAGGCCCGCGCGGCCGGAGCGGAACTGCGCCGACGCGGCTACGCGACGGCCGCGCGCTACAGCCACAGGGGCGGGCGCCTGATCGTCAGCCTCCATAACGGCGTGGAGCTGGCCGTGCCGACGCGGCTGCTGGAAGGCTTGGCCGACGCCGGGCCGGAAGCCCTCTCCGTGATCGAGATCAGCCCCTCGGGCCTGGGCCTGCACTGGCCCGTTCTCGATGCGGACGTGTATGTGCCGTCCCTTCTCGACGGAGTGTTCGGAACGCGGTCATGGATGGCGGAGCTGGGTGTGGACCGCGAACGGGCGCGCCGTCCCGGACATACGGGTCGGGCGGGATCCGCCATTCGGTAGGCGTAAAGGCCATTTGTAGCCGACCCGAATACGGCTCTTGATTCAGGGATGCCGCAGGCCTAGGCTTGGACAATAACCTATCATCCCGATCCCTATCACGAATTCGATAAACGGCTTGCCGTCCTGGAGGAACGCATGGACACGCAACTTGCCAGAAACGAAAGCGCCATCGAGCGCCTTCGTGCCGATATGGAGAAACGTGACAAGGAAGCGGCGAGACGGGACAGGGACAATCAGCGGTGGATCATTGGCCTGGTGCTGGGCTGCACCGCGATCGTTGTCGGTGCGGTCGCCCTTCTCTGATCCGAATCCCGCCCGGCCGGCCTTCGCCGGACGACTGTTGGGACAAACCCCTTAACGTGTCATGCCGCCCCCTACCGGAATCGATCCCGTTGACGCCGGGAAGATATAACCGCCAGGGAGATCGGCCCTGAGAGCCCGCCTAACGTTGGCGGTATTGTCCGCTATGACCTGCGAAAATGAGTCCATCCCCACAATAGCGCGGACTTCACTGCGGTGAGAGGGTCGTTGTTTCTCGTCGCCGGTGACGTTGAGGCGCCCCTGCTGCAACCGCCACCGCGCAGGAACGGAACCGACATTAGGTACGCGCCGCGTTCGTTTACCCGACGGACCCTTTCAAGGCACCGTATTTCCCCGATGCCGCGCGGCCCGGGAATCTCCCACCCCTCGAGATGAAGGATAACCGCCCGGCAGGCGTTCGGGAAAAGATCCTCCTCCCTGTCCGCCGCGGCGAAGCATCCCGGAATGTCCGGAAACCAGATTCCGTAAGCGCTGTCGGGATCCTTTTCAACCACGCCAATGTAGTTCGTCATCGACCCTTTCCCCTCAGTGCCTCTCCAGCCCGCCGCCGCCTCGATCTCATCAACCAGGCCGACCGGGAGATCCTTCCTCGGATGCGGAATGATCACACGCCGAGGAGCCTTGCCAAAAACATGGGGCTAGCCGCTCGTACTAAGAAGGACCCATCCCTCCCGCAGAGTCTGGCGCACCTGCCTCCCGCTTCGTCGGCGCGCTGAACCGGGGCGCTCCCATGGCGCCCGGCGTGACGGCCCGCAGGGACGGCTCGCCGCCGGCTAGATCCGGACACCTGTATCGAGAGGGGAGCGGGATGGTGGGGCGGCGGGCGACGGGATGTCCGGCACGCGCGGGCGGACGCCTATCCGGGCATGGTGGCGGCGACCAGTTCGGCCAGCCATGGCAGCACGAGAACCGCCAGGACGGCACCGCCGATCAGCTTCATCCACCTGAGCTCCGACCTCAGCTCGGATTCCAGCCGCGCGATGTCAGCCTTCAGCTCGGATTCCAGCCGCGCAATGTCAGCCTTCACCGCGACGATGTCAGCCTTCGTCGCGACGCCGCCTGTCACGCCGTCCTTGATCGCGGTCGTGATCGCCGCGGCCTGACGCTCCTCGATGCCGCTCTCCCGAAGGAGCCGCGCGGTCGCCATGGTGTCGAAAGGCACGTCCGTCATCCGTCCCGCCGTTGCAGGTCACTCCAAGGGTATATGAACGCCGCGCCCGGAGGTCAAGCCGTGACCGCGCGGCCGCGCGGCGCTTCGTCGGCGCGCTGAACCGGGGCGCTCCCATGGCGCCCGGCGTGACGGCCCGCAGGGACGGCTCGCCGCCGGCTAGATCCGGACACCTGTATCGAGAGGGGAGCGGGATGGTGGGGCGGCGGGCGACGGGATGTCCGGCACGCGCGGGCGGACGCCTATCCGGGCATGGTGGCGGCGACCAGTTCGGCCAGCCATGGCAGCACGAGAACCGCCAGGACGGCACCGCCGATCAGCTTCATCCACCTGAGCTCCGACCTCAGCTCGGATTCCAGCCGCGCAATGTCAGCCTTCGTCGCGACGCCGCCTGTCACGCCGTCCTTGATCGCGGTCGTGATCGCCGCGGCCTGACGCTCCTCGATGCCGCTCTCCCGAAGGAGCCGCGCGGTCGCCATGGTGTCGAAAGGCACGTCCGTCATCCGTCCCGCCGTTACAGGTCACTCCAAGGGTATATGAACGCCGCGCCCGGAGGTCAAGCCGTGACCGCGCGGCGCTTCGTCGGCGCGCTGAACCGGGGCGCTCCCGTAGCGCTCGGCGTGACGGCCCGCAAGGACGGCTCGCCGCAGGGCGGCCGGGACGTCACCGGCATCGACACCGAAAGCCCCGGGCCAGACGCCCTCGCGAGCCGCCTTCGCCACCTCGCCTTCGCGCTGTCGAACCGTGACTCTCGGGGACGGGTTCTGGCCCGGCCGTAGGGTTGGGTCCAGCAAGCGGACCCGCGTGCGACACTTCTGCGCAATGAGTCGGGAAACGCCCGTTTTCCTGCCGGAGCGTCCGGTCTGATCCACGCGCCGGCTCGGTCCCGGCGTCGGACGTTTCGAGCGGAACGTTGGCTATGGCCTGACCGCGTGCGAGCCTAAACCCGCGATGATCCCGGGCGCTGGCGCGGATAGCCTCAAGCCGCTACGCATAGGCATCGATTCCCGGTCGCCGGGTATCGCCGGATCCTGCTATGCGCGTTTCACGGCGAAGGTCACCTAAGCGTTGCTCGCCGGCCCGTGAGAAACCATTGTCCGAAAGGGAAACCGGCATGACTTACACCCGCCCCGACTTTCTCGTTCTAGAAAACGGCGAGAGGGCCGAACCGCCCTTTGCCCCCGAAGAGTACGCGGCCCGGCTGGAGAGACTCCGCGCCGTCATGGAGCGAAGAAACATTCCCGTCGTACTCCTCACGTCGATGCACAACATCGCCTACTACTCGGGATTTCTTCACTGCGCCTTCGGCCGCCCATATGGCTGCGTCGTCACCCGGGATCGGTGCACGACGCTTTCGGCGAACATCGATGCCGGCCAGCCCTGGCGGCGCTCGATCGGGGACAACCTTGTCTATACGGACTGGAGATGCGACAATTTCTGGCGGGCGGCGAAGTCCATCATCGGCGCCACCGCCCGGCTCGGTATCGAGGCGGATCACCTGACCCTCGCCGCCGAACGGACGTGTCGCGGAATGCTGGGCGTCGGGGAACTGGTCGATGTCGCGCCGGACATGATGCGGCTCAGGATGGTCAAGTCGCCCGCTGAAATCGCGCTCATCAAGGAAGGGGCGCGCGTCGCGGACATTGGAGGCCGGGCGATCAGGGAGGCGATTCGCGAGGGGGTCCGCGAAATCGATGTCGCAATGGCAGGGCGCGACGCGATGGAAACCGCGATCGCCGACGCTTTCCCGAAGGCTGAATATCGCGATACCTGGGTCTGGTTCCAGTCAGGCATGAACACGGATGGCGCGCACAACCCCGTCACCGGGCGGCGACTTGAGGCCGGCGATCTCCTGAGTCTCAACGCGTTTCCGATGATCAACGGGTACTACACGGCGCTCGAACGCTCGCTCTTTCTCGGGGAACCCGACGCCGAAACGCTCAGGATCTGGCGTGCCAACGTCGCCGCTCACGAACTCGGTCTCTCGCTCATCAGGCCGGGCGCGACATGCTCGGGCATTTGCGCGGAGATCAACGGGTTCCTCCAAGACGAGGGACTCCTGCGGTTCCGGTCCTTCGGGTACGGCCACTCCTTCGGCGTGCTCAGCCATTACTACGGGCGGGAGACCGGGCTGGAACTTCGCGAGGACATTGATACGACCCTGGAACCCGGCATGGTGATCTCCATGGAGCCTATGCTTCTGATTCCCGAAGGCCTGCCCGGCGCCGGCGGGTATCGCGAACATGACATCCTTGTCGTTGACGCGGATGGCGCAACCAACATTACCGGCTTTCCCTACGGACCGGACAACAACGTGATCGAGACCTGACGCCTGGCGACGCCACCCGTGAACGCCTGGCTTACGGTGATGCGTCAAGGGACAGGGAATACGGTAGCGCCGCCGGGCTGGAAGGGAAGCTGGAGGGCGATCCCAGGCGGTTCGTGAGGAGAACGAAGCCATAAAATCACGGATTGACGCTTGTTTGGCCCGGCCGCGCGAAATATGGCTAAGCGGGAAACCGAAAGCGCCAGGCGCGGGACCTGGATAACCCGCCGGAAAGGGTGGACCGGGAGTCCGCGATGAAAGCGAACTTGGACGAATTTATCGGTCTCGACCGATCCGCGGATGAATTCCGGCGCTGGGCGCTGTCGGACTGGAAGAGTCCCACGACACGCGCCCTGCTGGCGGAATACTATGTCCGGTGCGCGCTCGGTCTTGACGGCGAACCGCCCGGGGACTGGGAATACGTGGACATCCACCTCGGGAACGACAGAATCGAGGTCAAGGCCTCGGCGTATCTTCAACCCGCGAGAGGCGGTGAAATGAAGCCAACGAGCCCGCGCTTCGACATAAAGGAAAAGGAATGGGCCTGGAGCAACGAAGCATGGGACTGGATGCGATCCGAAAGCCCGAAGCGCTGGGCCGATTGTTATGTCCTCTGCCTCGAAAGCGCGGTTGCAGCATACAATCCCCTGGACCTGTCGCAGTGGAAGTTCTTCGTGCTGTCCACCCCCGTGATCGACCGGACGTTTGGCCGACAGAAAACCGTGTCTGTCGGAAGGCTGCGGCAAGAGGGATTCGAGTCGGTTGCCTTCGGGTGCCTGGAGTCCGAGATCAAGCGGACCCTCGGGGCACCGGCCCGTCCTCTTGCGGAGTCGTGAGGCGCGACCGAAATGGCTCACTGCCGACTGGCCCCCAAGCCTCTTGCTGTAGCGGATGGTCTCAGCGGAAGCGGACCCGTCGATAGGCTCAGGAAGAGCGGAAGCCACCTTCATTTCCCGCAGGTATTCAGGTGTTCGACGCAAACTTACCCCGGATCATGTTACGGAATACACGATTGCCTGGACGGAATGGATCAGCGGATGAGGACAGCATTGCCACATCGGACGCTCATAATGGGAGGCGCCCGATCGGGTAAATCCGAATTCGCCGAGCGTCTGGTGGAGTCATTCGACAATCCCAGGACCTTCATCGCGACATCGGAGATATCCGACGGCGAGATGCGAAGCCGGATCGAGGAGCACAGGCGGCGGCGTGGAACGGAATGGCGTACCGTCGAAGCGCCCCTGGACATCGCGTCCGTTCTCGATGATCTGGGTGATGAAGAGGTGGCCTTGCTGGACTGTTTGACGATCTGGCTCTCGAATCTGATGCTGTCCGAAGGAGAAACTCGGGAGGGGGTCGACCGGCTCATGCTGGCGCTGGAGAGGTGCCGTGGGTCGGTGGTGGCGGTGTCCAACGAGGTCGGTCACGGTATCGTCCCCGAAAATCCGTTGGCGCGGCGGTTTCGTGACGAGCAGGGCAGGCTGAACCAGAGGTTTGCCGCGAGTTGCGGTCTGGTGGTGCTCGTGACGGCGGGTCTTCCACTCGTGCTGAAGGGTGCGCTGCCGGGAAGTCCCGCGTGATCCGTTTCTGGTGGGTGCGTCATGCGCCGACGCATTCCAGGGCGATGGTTGGCTGGTCGGACGTGCCCGCGGATCTCTCCGATTCCGCCCGGATCACGCGGCTTTCAGCCCTTCTGCCAACCCAGGCCGTGATCGTTTCCTCCGATCTTGCCCGCGCGTCCGCAACCGCTGACGCGATCGCCGCGGGCCGAACCCGAATTCCCGATGATTCCGGACTGCGCGAGTTTCACTTCGGTGAATGGGAACTCAGGCGACATTCCGAGATCATGGCTACGGATCCACAACTTCTGACCGAATACCTGGAATTCCCCGGTGATGTCCGCGCTCCATGCGGTGAGTCATGGAACGAGGCGGCCACCCGGGTATCGCGTTCGGTCGACCGGCTTCTGTCGGCGCATTTCGGCGCCGACATCATCGTGGT
The DNA here is from genome assembly GCA_965221405.1 of Paracoccaceae bacterium. GTDB lineage: Bacteria > Pseudomonadota > Alphaproteobacteria > Rhodobacterales > Rhodobacteraceae > JAPOUP01. The sequence continues at coordinate 2,145,819 of CBDCSE010000002.1, forward strand.
GTCGCATTTCGGCACCATCCTGACCCAGATCCAGAGGGCGCTCGGAATCACGGCGAGCGAGGCCTGCTCCCGGCGCATAGACAACCTGTCGGTGACGCGGATCGACTGGGACGGTAAGTGGTCGGTATCAGGGATCAATCACCTGGCCTGACGTCGATGACATCAGGGTCGGCGTCATTCGTGTCACCTACCCGGCCTGATTTGGGCGATCGCGTGAATTTCGCCTCGATCGCTTCCCATATAAGGGCTGCGACGTTGGTTCCGTCGAATCTCTCGACCTCCTGGATTCCGGTGGGAGAGGTTAGGTTGATCTCCGTCAGATAGCCTCCGATGACATCGATTCCGGCAAATACCTGGCCGGTCTCGCGCAGTGTCGGTCCAATCGCGGAGCAGATTTCCTGTTCCCTGTCCGTAAGGGTCGTCCTGCTAGCCTGACCCCCGACATGCATGTTTGACCTGATCTCACCCGGCCGCGGCAGGCGGTTTATGGCTCCGACGGGCTTGCCTTCGACCAGGATTATCCGCTTGTCGCCTTCGCTCACCGAGGGAAGGAATTTCTGCGCGATCAGTGGTTCGCGGCTGACGCTGACAAAAAATTCATGCAGTGCCGTGAGGTTATGGTCGTTCGGGCCGAGCCGAAAGACGCCGATACCACCGTTGCCGTAAAGTGGCTTGATGACAATGTCGCCGTGGGCGTCCTTGAATTCCCTCAGGCAGCGAAGGCTGCGCGCGATCGTGGTTGGCGGGATGAGGTCCGGGAACCGCAGCACAAGCAGTTTTTCGGGGTAATTCCGCACCCAGAAGGGATCGTTTACGACAAGGGTGGATGATTTGAGCAGGTCCAGGAGATGGGTCGTCGTAATATACCCCATGTCGAACGGCGGATCCTGGCGCAGCCAGACCACGTCCCATTCTCCCAGATCGATTTCGGTTCCGGGTCCCGCGTCCATATGGTCTCCCCTAACCCGCCGCAGCGCGATTTCATGCCCGTGGGCGGTGACGCGGCCCTCTCTGTACGCCAGATGTTCCGGCGTATAGAAGAACAGCTTATGCCCGCGGCCCTGAGCTTCCAGCGCGATACGGAAAGTGCTGTCGGCATCGACATCGACCGCATCCATCGGGTCCATCTGGAACGCGATTCTAAGTGACATGGACATCTCCCGTAACGCAATCATTCTCTTTCAGCGCTGGGACTGAAGGAAGGGATGTGCCCTGGATGGAAATGGCTTTCGGGCGTTTTTCGAACCTACGATCCGCCCATATTCCCGGGAAAAGGGTGATTATCGGCATCGCCTCCGCCGCTGCGATCCCCCAATCAAACATAGTATCCCGATACTGTTCGAACGATCGGTTTCGCCATAGCCCTGATCTGGTGCGTCGCCGGATGGTGTTCGGTCGCCGCCGCAGCGGATCGATGCGATCATATCCAGGGGTCTGCGGCTCGGAAATCCATTCCGTCGGCCGGGGTTCGGCGCGGTTATCATGATCAGGCACCCCGCGGATATCAATCAACTGCGGCATGACCGCCTGATGCCGCACCCCTGCCATAGGCCCGTTCCGTCCGCGCCCTAGATATGCCCGGTGAGTTCATGCGTGGCCTTGATCTTATCCCGTGACGGGCTTCTCGGCCCGCCTGCCCGAAATAAGGTCTGGGGTAGCGTTTCAATCATAATGCCTGCCAGTCTTCATACCTGAGGTCCGGTACCCGGAAAAACTCCCTGATGTTGTGAGTGATCAGTTTCAGGGAATGCGATACCGCCTGTCCAGCCACCAGAAAGTCATATGACCCGATGGGCGTGCCTTTGGCCTTCAAGTCGGCACGTATCATGCCAGCGACTCGCGCATCGGAAGTGGACACAGTTCCAGAACCTCAAATCTGAGTGCATTCACCCGATCCGCGTTGTCCGCGGCCCTCCCGCTATTGTATGCGCCGAAATACAGTTCGGACATGACCACTGATGGTACGGCAGAGTCATTTGGAACATGCTCGGCCAAGCGGGAGATCAGGCCGCTGTTACCGGCGATGATCCTGATGACGGCATTGGAATCCAGAAGAAACTTCACCTGAACACATCCAGTTCAGGACGGTCTTGCGGGAGCAATCCCTCCTCAGCGGCCCACACGGCGTCATCATCAAGCGGACCAAGATCGTGAAGGTTGCATAACCATACCCAATCCCTTTCGACAGGTTCAAGGATCACCCTTGAGCCGTCCGCCCTGCTCCGCACCCTATCAGTGTTGAACCGAAACCCTTTCGGCAACCGAACTGTCTGGGAACGGCCCGTCATGAACACTTTTGCAAACGCCGTTTCCGGCATTGCCGCCTCCATTTGGCATCTATCATATATATCAGGCCGCGGGCTCGCTCAAGTGAAACCGGGGAATTTTCCGGCCCGCCGCCAGCTTGAGCCGGTGGGAAGTATAAGCGGCATGATCGGCACCGACGGTTCGGAGCCGGGATTCCATCCCGGCTCGGGCTGCGTTCCGCACGGCCAGAGATCCAATGGCGGCGCTCTCCGGACGGTCCAGGCCGATTGGCTTGGTATCATATCTGACGCCGAGTAATGGGAAAAAGCCCGGGCGCGGGCATTGCACCGGATTCAATTCCGCATCGTCCTGAACGCGGCCGAGGCCAGCCACCCTGCCAGAACCGCTATGAAGAGTGACAGAATTCCGTAGGTCAATGGGCGCTCGTGCGCCAGGGAGTAGAGAAACCTCTCCAGACCGACCTTCTGGACGAAAATCTTTTTCTCAAGCCAGTCAATGACATATCCATCGCGGGTCAGGAATATCCTGACGGCGTAATCACCTTCCGTAAGGCTGGCCGGTAGAACGACCTTGGTCCTGAACAATGTCTGTTCCTCCATGATGACGGTGTAGGGTTGTTCCAGATAATGCCTGTCCCGTTTGCGAATGCGGATCAAGGCGTCAATGAAGTCCGAAGTGCCGGGAGACGCCGACAGGGCGGCTCCTGGCCGAATCGCGCGCGCGACCGATATCCGGTACCGACGGTCCTCTGCCTCACCAAGTACCTCGCTGAAGCGACCCGAGGTCGCGACAGCGTAGAAACTGGGCGCGGAGTCGATTTCGACAGCGTCGCTGTTGACCCAGATCCCGAACCGTCTTTCCTTGCGGCGAACCGTAACCGGAGCGGACGGACCGGCGACAGCCACCACCACCTGAAGTGGCTCACCCGATTCCGGAAGCTGACTGTCCCGCTTCACCGCGCCGAATATCAGGATCTCCGACCCGTCGAAATTCGCCGTGATGGACACCCGGTTCTGGCTGAGCCCCGCTAGAACCTCCTCTGCCTGCGCCGGAAGCGCCAGAGCAAGTGACAGCATGAGAATAAAAACGGCGGGAGTCATCCGTGCGACCCCACGCCGCCAAGCGAATAGAGTTCGGAAGGTTGCAGCAGGAGGTCAAGCGCGAGCTTTCCACAGACCCCTATCACAATAAGCGCCAGCAGTATGCGAAGATGCTCCGCTTTCAGACGAACACCTATCCTCGCGCCGATCTGCGCTCCCGTCACACCGCCAGCCAGAAGCAGAACCGCGAGAGCCATGTCAACGGTCTGGGTCGTGGTGGCATGCATGAGCGTGGTGAAACCTGTGACGAAGGTGATCTGGAAAAGCGAGGTTCCGATCACGACCTTTGTCGGCATGCCAAGTATGTAGATCATGGCTGGTACCATTATGAAACCACCGCCGACACCCATGACCGCGGCTAGAATGCCAACCAGGATTCCAATCGTGAGCGGCGGAATCACCGAAATATAAAGCGAGCTCGCGCGGAATTTCACCTTGAGGGGCAAGGCATGGATCCAGCTGTGCTTTCGGCGCTTCCGCACCCCACCCGGAAGCCGGCTTCTGCGTATCGCGTTCAGGCTCTCGACAAACATCAGGGAGCCGATGATCCCCAGGAACACCACATAGCAGAGCCTGACGATAAGATCGATCTGCCCCATCGACCGCAGTGTCGCGAAGATCTGCACTCCGAGCGCAGCGCCGAGGATCCCGCCGACCAGAAGGACCAGCCCCATTTTCAGGTCCACTGTCCTGCGCCTGATATGCGCCAGTGCGCCCGAGCATGACGAGGCGACGATCTGGTTGGCTTCCGTCGCGACCGCGACCGCCGGCGGAATGCCGATGAAAAACAGCAGCGGCGTCATCAGGAAACCGCCGCCAACCCCGAACATGCCGGACAGCAGACCGACCAGCCCGCCCAGCCCCAGGACCAGAAACGCGTTGACCGATACCTCGGCTATCGGGAGGTAGATATGCACGGTAAACCAGAATTCAGAACCACGGCGCCCGTCTCGGCAGGTCACGCGACCGGACGGCGCAACCGGCCGCTAGGGACGTTCCATGCCCTGGCGGCGCCGGCCGCCGGATCGGTTCGGTCCTCCGTCCGCGTTCCGTCCGGGTTCGCGGACCCGGATCAGCCACGGGACAGATACCTGCGCAGCACCCGCTCGAGCTTGGCGGCGCCAAGCGGCGCCATGGCCTTGGTGTGCTCGTGGCCGATCGCCTCGTCGGAAAGTCCGGCCGCCATGTTGGTGATCACCGAGACCGCCGCGACCTTAAGCCCGAGGAACCGTGAGAGTATCGCTTCGGGCACGGTCGACATCCCGACCGCGTCCGCGCCGAGCGTCCGGACGGCGCGTATCTCCGCCGGGGTCTCGAACGATGGACCGGAAAACCAGGCATACACACCCTGTTCCAGCCCGATCCTCTCCTCATTCGCTGCCGATAGGAGATCGGTGCGCATTCCTGGATCATAGGTCTCTGCCAGCGGTACGAAACGTGCGTCCGACGGCTCTCCGATCAGCGGGTTGCGGCCGGAGAAATCTATGTGATCGGTCACCAGCATCAGACCGCCCGGAGGAATGTCCGGTCGCAGCGATCCGGCCGCGTTGGTGAGTAACAGCCGGTCCACTCCAAGAACCTTAAGCACTTCGAGCGGAAGCCGCATGGCGTCCGCCCTGCCGGACTCGTAGTAATGGACCCGCCCTCCAAGAGCGGCGACACGTGTGCCTTCCAGTATGCCGATCACGAGTTTCGGATTGTGCCCGCTCACACCGGCGTGCGGAAAGCCGGGGAGGTCGGAATAGTCTATCGATGGTCCATCGATCCCATCCACGAGATGTCCGAGTCCAGAACCGAGAACCAGACCGAGTGCGGGAGGGTCATCTCCCGCACGGTTGCGGATCAGGCGGGCGAGTTCCTCAGCGTTCCTTGACATAGGGCTCCCCTCCCGCACGTGGTGGAATCGCCTTGCCGACAAATCCTGCCAGAATTACGACCGTCAGGATATAGGGGAGCGCCTGCATGAACTGCACGGGTATCTGAATTCCAAGTACCTCAATGTTCTGAAACCTGTTGCCAATAGCCTCAAGCAGCCCGAACAGCAGGCAGGCCATCAAAGCGTAGCCCGGTCGCCATTTCGCGAATATCAGGGCCGCCAGGGCGATGAAACCGCGGCCCGCGCTCATCTCCTTCACGAAACCCGCCGCCAGTCCAGTGGCAAGGTACGTGCCGGAAAGCCCGCAGAGCAGGCCACAGATCAGAACCGCCGTGTAGCGCAGTCTGATCACCGACACGCCTGCCGTGTCAACCGATTCCGGATTTTCGCCAACCGCTCGAAGCCGAAGGCCGAAACGGGTTCGAAACAGCAGCCACCAGGTAAGGAACACGGCTAACAGGCCAATATAGACCAACAGCGTGTGGCCCGAGAGTAATTCGTTATAGATCGGCCCGAACAGCGGAACATTCCTGAGCTGTTCCGCAAATGGAAGAGTGATTTCCTGGAAGCGCGCCGAACCTTCGAGCTGGGGCGTCCTGCCCCCGAGGCCGAACCAGTTCTCGCCAATGATCACGGTGATGCCGGAAGCGAGGAAATTTATGGCCACTCCGGAAATCAGCTGGTTGCCACGAAAGGTGATCGAGGCGATGCCATGGATGAGCGCAAGGGCCATGGATGCTCCCATACCGGCCAGAACCCCGAACACTATAGGCATTATCGGCACGCCGCCGGTGATCTCAACGCAGGCGCCGGTGAATGGAACGCACAGAGGCATTGGCGCGTCGACATAGGTCATCATTAGCGCGGAGACCGACGCAGCCATGAATGCCGATACGAGAATCTTGCCTTCCAGACCAATATCGAAAATGCCGGCGCGTTCGGAAAACAGGCCCGCGAGACAGGCGAACAGGAGTGGCGTGGCGAGCCGAAGCGCCGAGTCGAGAATCTGCAGGACAGTCATGAGGTCCATCAGATTGCCCTTTTCCCGAGCCGCTGGAAGAGTTGCTGTAGGGGCAGCCGGATCATGTTGTCCAAGGCACCGGTAAACAGGATCACGAGCGCCTGGATCACCAGAATCATCTCACGGCTGATGGCGGGAATCTCGAATTCAAGCTCTCCGCCGCCCTGATACAGCATCCCGAAAAGCAGGCCGGCCAAAAGCACCCCGAGTGGATGCGACCGTCCCATCAGCGCCACCGCGATGCCGACAAATCCAGCGCCCTGCACGGGATCGGTTACCAGCCGCTCCGCTTCACCCATCACGGCGTTGATACCCATCAGGCCAGCCAGACTACCGGATATCAGCATGGTGATCATTGTGATCCGCACTGGCGAAATGCCGGCGTAGACCGCGGCCGGTTCCGAGTGGCCGAAAGCCCGGATCTGGTAGCCAAGCCGTGTGCGCCAAAGAAGGATGTAGACCAGCATGCAGCAGATCAGTGCCACGGCGAATGTGATGTTTGCGGGCGTCGACCGCGAAAACCCAAGACCGATTACGCTGAGCATGTCATGGGCGTTGGGCAGGAAAGCGCCTTCCGGAAACCGTGCAGTCTCCGGTGCCATCGACCCTGGCTTCTTCAGCACGTTCACCAGCAGGTAGATCATCAGAGCCGAGGCGATGAAGTTGAACATGATGGTCGTAATGACGATATGGCTGCCGCGGGTCGCCTGCAGGAACGCCGGTATGGCCGCCCATGCCGCTCCAAATGCAGCACCTCCGAGAATGGCGAATGGAAGGGCCAACGCCCAATGCGGCCAGGGAATCGCGAGGCAGACAAGCGCCACGCCCAACCCCCCGATAGCGGCTTGCCCTTCGCCACCGATGTTGAACAGTTTCGCCTGAAAGGCGACCGCAACCGCGAGCCCCGTGAATATGAAATTTGTGGCGTAGTATATTGTGTAGCCCCAGCCGTAGGTTGAACCAACGGCACCTTTCACCATGATCGACATCGATCTGATGGGATCTTCGCCAATGTAAAGCACGACGAGACCCGAGACCATGAGCGCGAGTGACAGGTTGATCAGCGGGATCAACGCGACATCGACCCATTTTGGCATCCTGTCCATCACGCGGCCCTGGCGTCGACACCAGCCATCAGAAGCCCCAGTTCGCGCTCGTCGGTCTCGCCCGGCAGGCGTTCTCCCATAATGCGGCCGTCGAACATGACCGCGATCCTGTCCGCGAGTGACATGATTTCGTCAAGCTCCACGCTTACAAGTAGGATGGCGGTGCCGTCATCGCGCAGGTCAACAATGTGCTGATGGATGAATTCTATGGCGCCTATGTCCACTCCTCGTGTCGGCTGCCCCACCAAAAGCAGGTCCGGCCCGCGTGTCATCTCACGGGCGAGAACAAGCTTCTGCTGGTTGCCCCCCGAAAAACTCTTGGCCGGGAGCGCCGGGATCGGTGGCCGCACGTCGAACTCTTTCATTTTCCTCTCGGCATCCCGTCTAATCGCGGCATTGTCCATCAGAAGCCGACCCCTCTGGTAAGCCGGGTCATGATGATAGCCGAAGACCATGTTCTCCCACGCGAAGAAATCCATGATCAGGCCGAGATGCTGTCGGTCCTCGGGGACGTGTGCGATGCCATGTGCACGTCTTGACTGCCCATCCGCGCGTCGCCCGCTCAGGTTGATCCCGATACCGCTGATCCTGACGTTTCCTGTCGCGGCGGTGATTCCGCCAAGCACCTGAAGAAGCTCGGACTGGCCATTTCCGGCGACACCGGCAATTCCGAGGATCTCCCCGGCATGGACGTTGAACGAAACGTCGTCCAGACGCTGTACGCCATCCGCATCGGTGACGCTGAGGTTCTCGACCTCGAGAACGGCCTCGCCGGGTTCCGCCTGTTTCTTGTCGATGCGCAGCAGAACCTTCCGGCCCACCATCAATTCCGCCAGCTGTTCAGGGCTGGTTCGGGCGGTCGGTAGGGTCGCAACCATCTCACCTCCCCGCATGACGCTGACGGCATCGGTGATCTCCATTATCTCGCGAAGTTTATGGGTGATGAGGATGATCGTTTTGCCCTGGCTTCTCAGTCCTTCAAGAATGCGGAAAAGGTGATCGGCTTCGGCTGGTGTCAGCACGCCCGTGGGCTCGTCGAGAATCAGGATATCCGCCTGCCGGTAGAGCGCCTTGAGAATTTCCACCCGTTGCTGCATCCCGACGCCGATATCCTCGATCAATGCGTCAGGATCCACGTTCAGTTCGTATTCATCTGCAAGACGCTTAAGTTCTTTGCGCGCTTTTGCCTTGGAAGGCTGGAGCATCGCGCCGTCCTCAGCTCCCAGGATGATGTTTTCAAGAACGGTGAAATTCTGCACCAGCTTGAAGTGCTGAAAGACCATTCCAATTCCCGCGCCGATCGCATGCTGGGGCTCACGGATGTCCGTGCCGACTCCGTTGATGGAGATCTTACCGGAGTCAGCCTGGTAGAAACCGTACAGGATTGACATAAGTGTCGACTTGCCGGCTCCGTTCTCGCCGATGATGCCATGAATGGTTCCGGGCATCACCTTTATGTGGATATTCCTGTTTGCCTGAACGGGCCCAAACGCTTTGGAAATCCCGGTGAGCTCGATGGCCGGAGCCGTCATTCAGCCCCCTTGCCCGGAAAGCCGACGGCCCGGACGATCTTTCCGTCCGCGTCGAGGTCGGCGAAATACTGCCCGACCATCGACTTGCCTTCGCCGAAATCGAATGTGACATTCGCTCGGATATGCCCGTGGTGTTCGTCTATCGGTTCGATCACCCGCGCACTCGCTCCCGGCGGAAATCCGCCAAGGAACTCCAGCATGCCTTCCACCGAGGTGATCGGATCAGGTGTATGTGGATCGGTGTAACGGAAACTTCCGCTGACGGCCGAGCGGATGAGATCCGCCCGGCTGTCAGCGTCAATGTCGCTCCACGCCGCGAAAAACCGGTTAATTGCGTCAGTCATCGGCGGTAAGACCCGATACATATATTTGGGGGCCGACCACTCACCCGACCGGGCAGCTGTCGCTGGACATGTAGTCGTGAACAGTCAGTTCGCCGGAGATGATCATGGCCTTAGCCGCGTCGACCGCCGCAATCATCTCTTGGGTAACAAGCGACTGGTTGTGCTCGTCGAGTGCGTAGCCCACGCCCTCCGCCGCCAGATTCATCAGGCTTACGCCTGGTTCAAAACCCTCGACGCCGTTGATGAACGTCTCATAGGTCGCGTTATCGACCCTTTTGATCATTGAGGTCAGCACGCTGCCGGGGTGCATGTAGTTCTGGTTGCTATCCACGCCGACAGACAGGATGCTCGCGTCAGCAGCGGCCTGCAGCACGCCCACGCCGGTGCCGCCCGCCGCAGCGTAAACGACGTCCGCACCCTGGCTGATCTGGGTGCGGGTCAACTCTCCCCCCTTTACGGGATCATTCCACGCGGCCGGAGTGGTCCCGGTCATGTTCTGGATGACGGTCGCATCGGGGTTCACCGCCTTAACGCCTTGTACGTAACCGCAGGCGAACTTACGGATCAGTGGGATATCCATACCGCCAACGAAGCCCACAGTACCTGTTTTGGAAGCCATAGCCGCGAGCATGCCGACGAGATAGCTGCCCTCGTGCTCGGCGTAGACGATGGATCTCACATTTGGCGCGTCGACGACCATATCGACGATCGTGAATCTGGTGTCGGGATAGTCTGGCGCAACCTTTTCCAATGTGGATGCGTTTGCGAAGCCCAGAACGACGATCGGGTTCGCGCCACGTTCCGCCATCTTGCGCATGTTCTGCTCGCGCTGCGCCTCGGACTGCAGCTCGGTTTCGATGTAGGTGCCACCGGTCTCGGCGACCCAGCGCTGCGCACCGTTGTATGCGGCCTCGTTGAAGGATTTATCGAACTTGCCACCGAGGTCGATGATCAGTCCAGGTTCGGCCAGAGCGGCTGCGGAGGAAATGACCAGTGCCGCCGCGGCGCCTGTGAGTTTGTTTTTCAGGGTCATGGAGCTCTCCCGGTTTGATGTGGGTGGCCGGAGGGGCCGGCTGGATGTGGATGGCGAGCGGATAACTCGCGGATGAATGATTTAGGACTTAGGCGGGGGGGATGGTCAACCTGTTTTTTTAGGGGTAGGATTGTTCGTTTCCCGGATCTGCCACCGGCGGCCCGATCCGCAAGTGATTTCTCCGGGAGTGACTCTGGGGGTAATTCCCTTCATCGCGCCCGGCGATAGGGCCTTGGGGAATGCCATTCAGACAGTCGCCGACGCTCTCAAGTCTGCCGGTCTCCCGCGGGTAACCCCAGGTTCGGGAATGATCCGGAACCATGGGAAACCGGGTTCCGGGCATCACGCCAGTATCATCATGGAGGCATCCGTGGTGGCGGACCTGGCGTCCGGGGCACGAAGATAGAGTGGTGCTGGACGTTCGATGGACCAGCCCGCCTTCTGGCGTTCGACCGCGATCAGGGAAATCGCGTGGGCAGGGGCAAATCGCGCCGCAGCGCATCTGCTGCCCAACCGGTTCGCCATCTTTTCCGCAATGCTTCCGACACATCGGATATCGGGCCCGGGAAGCTCGTCCATATTCTCGGGTGATGCAATGAATGGCGCGGGATCCCCAAACCCATGCCTTTGAAAATAGCCCATTCCCCGATATGCGTCCAGGCAGGTTAGAACCGGCCGACCGACACCGTGCGCAACGGCTTCAAGAAGTGTGACGCCAATCGCTGGAACGCCAAGTCCCAGTGCCAGTCCGCGGGCCGCGGACACCGAGATTCGGACTCCGGTGAAACTGCCTGGTCCGACGCCGACGCCGACCGCGTCAAGGTCGCGCCAGGCGACGCCCGCTCCTTTGAGTACCTCCGTTAACATCGGCAGGAGCCGTTCAGCCTGGCCTCGGGTCATGCTCTCGTGCCGCTCCGCCAGACACTGTTCTCCCGCAAGCAGCGCGGCCCCGCAATACGGCCCCGATGTGTCGAAGCCAAGAACCAGTGGCTCAGGCAACCGGGCGCACTTCGGTGACTTCCGGAATGTAGTGCCGAAGGAGGTTCTCGATTCCCATCTTGAGGGTCAGTGTTGACGACGGGCAACCGGCGCAGGCACCCTGCATGTGCAGATACACCACCCCGCGCTCGAAGCCGTGGAAGGTGATATCACCACCGTCCTGGGCGACCGCCGGGCGCACCCTGGTGTCGAGAAGTTCCTTTATCTGGCCCACGATTTCGGAATCCGGCCCTTCGTGCGAGGCGTGTCCGGAGGCGGTTTCGCCGGTGATCGCGGGCAGGCCTGACTGGTAGTGTTCCATAATCGCGCCGAGGACGGAGGGTTTGAGATGCTCCCAAGCGATACTCTCCGCCTTGGTCACCGTCACGAAGTCATTGGCGAGAAAGACGCCCGTCACGCCGCCCACGGCGAAGATCCGCCCCGCCAGCGGCGAATCTCCCGCCGCCTCCACCGAGGTGAAGTCAGCCGTGCCGGCGTCAAGAACCGTTTTGCCGGGCAGGAATTTCAGGGTAGCCGGATTTGGAGTGGATTCGGTCTGGATAAACATCGTCAGGTTCCCTTGCTGGTCCATTGATATTCTTGCTTGACGCACTGATGTCAAGGAGTTCTGGAATCATTCTAAACTATCGCTCCGCGATTGTTCATGACGGCTTCCCCGGGGACGCCGTCAATGTTCCGTAAGCTTTTGGGATACCGCGCGACGGTACCCGCGAGGCTCCGGAAAACACGCCCGTAAGACGGGCATGATTACATCGATAGCGGGCGCCGTATGCCGACATAACACCCCGAACCCAGGCCTCCGGGATCGCGCTCGCGGTGGATAGGTCTGATCGATGGATGCTCCGGGCCGCAAGGGCGGCCTTTCCCCAACCCGCCCGGAGACCGGACCTCCCGCTCGCCGACGCCCGCATGTACGGCGTCCGCTTCGCCCTCGGGTGGCCGCCCGACGGTCAAGGGAGGCCACCACAGCGGTTCGTCGGCTCCGGTTCTGGTGGGGGAGACAGAGAACGTCGATGGCGGCCCCGCGCACCTGGCCCGGGTGAGGTACCCTGACCCGCGCCGCGGGGAATTCCCGGCGGCGCGGGTGGTCGCTTTCGAACGCGGGGCCCGGCGGCGGTAGGAACCGCCAGCCCGAACACCGCGACGGCCGGCCGGGACGCCGGGATCCGGGCAGGGGTTCCGCGCCTCTATTCGATTACGCCCGCTTCACGGTAGTAGGCGGCGGCGCCGGGATGAAGCTCCATCAGTCCTCTCTTTGAGGCGGCAAAGCTGACATCCAGAGCTTCTGCCCAGGGGGCCTCGGACGTGATCTGTTCGATATTGTCCCAGAACGCCTTGGTCACCGCATAGACCGTGTCCTCGTCGAGATCCGCCCGAACGGCGATGCCGACAGCCGTATCGAACGACATCACCGGGCCGTCGTTGGCTTGCCCCTGGTACATGTCGGCGGGAACCTCGGCGCGGTAACGCCACTGGCCGAGAAACTTCTCCACTGACTCACCCTCATGACTTTCCGGGCCGAGAAAGCGCAGCTCCTCGGTTTCGGTGAACTGTATGAACTGTCCGCAAGGATCGAGACACCCGTTGACGTAAACGTCTATCTTTCCGTCCAGAAACGCCTGAAAGCCGGTCTGCCAGTTCGCTTTGATCGCATCGTAGTCCTCGTTGGCGACCAGCCCCGTGGTCGCTTCAACCCAACCTTTGGCCGCGTTGTAGGCTCCTCCACCCTGTGGCCCGAGGAACACCGTCGTGCCTTCCACGTCATCGAGCGTCTGGATGTCACTGTCGGCGCGAACCGTGAAGTGATACTGTCCGTAGGGAAACCACATCAGGAGCTGGAGGTTTCTGGCGAGTTCCGGAGCCTCAGGCTCTCCACTGTACATGGCTTTTCCGCCCGCCATCAGGTTGTAAACAACCGGACTGGTCATCGAAAGGTCGAGGTTGCCGCGGGCCACTTCCATCATGTGCAGGGTTGCGGCGCCACCGCCGGACACTTCGATTGACAATCCATCAAGGTTGTCCGTGACAACATTCGCGAATGTCGCCATGGTGATTGCCTGACCCAGGCTGGGAGCGATTGTCGCCATTCGCAGGATCCGGTCTTCGGCTGCGGCCGCGGTATCCAGGGAAACGGCGGCCAGAGCCGCCAGTGTAAGTTCGCGCATGTTCTCCTCCTTTGATCTGTGCGTTCTATCTGGTCATCCGACCGATACGCGACGGGATTCCGGAATTAAACCTGTGTCCCAGTGTAAGGGCAACCGCGGCGAGCAGCGCGGGAATGGCAATGGTCATGTACGGAAGTAGAATCGCAAGGCCAGTGATGGTTCGGGCCACCCTTTGAGGGACGCTCAGCGGGTTCCTTGCGTGTCCTGCGAGAGCCGAGGTCAATAGTGACATGGACATCGTGAATGCAAGAACGATCCATCCCAGATCACCCCATGACACTGTCGTGACGTCGATCATAGCACTTGACCGGGGCAGTTCGCCGCCAAACCAGACGAATAGCTCCTGCAGCTTGTAAAGGACCGCTGGATGGTAGACGAAGACAAATGGAATGATGAAACCTGCCAACGAGAGTCTGGCCGCCTGTAACCCGGTGTGCACGGGGTTCGCCCCCGCGATCGGTGCTGCGGCGAATGCGGCCAGTGCCACTGGCGGCGTCACAGTCGAAATGACGGCGAAGAACACGACGAACATATGTAACGTGAGTGGGGCCAGTCCGACGGCGTCTATACCGGATGACAGCGCGATAACGATGATGAAATAGGTGGCGCCTGGCGGGAGGCCCATTCCAAGTATGATGGCGCCCAGAGCCACCACGATCAATGCGACGGGCAGTGGGCCGTTCGCCAGCTGCGTCAGCAGCAGCGACAGTCTTCCGGAAAAGCCAGACACCTGAATCAGCCCGACGATCAATCCGATCGCGGCCACAATCACCACAATACCCGTAGCAATCCGGCCCGCGTCGACGAAAGCGCGATATATCCTCTTCCAGGACCGGAAGTCCGGAAACAGGATCACCGAGCAGGCGAAGGCGGCAACGAGCCCATAGAACCCAGCTTTTGGCACCGAGGGCTGCACGAACAGGAAATAACTTAAGGTGCCCAAAGGAAGGATGAATACAAGACACTGGAACATTTCACGACCGCTGAGACCGGGACGAGCCTCGGCGGGCAAGGGACCGATTCCCTGACGGCGCGCCTCGAAGTAGACTGTCAGGAAGGTGCCAAGATAATAGAAGGCTGCGGGGATGATCGCCGCGACGACGATGTAGCGGTACTCAAGACCGATCTGCCCCGCCACGAAAAAAGCCACGACGCCGAGAACGGGAGGCATCACCTGCCCACCTGTCGATGCGGCCGCTTCAACCGCCGCGGCGAAGCTGGGCCTGAAGCCTGATTTCTTGATGACCGGAATGGTCATCACGCCGGTTGACACGACGTTTGAGATCGCCGCGCCCGACAATGTCCCGAACAGCGCGGATGAAGCCACCGCGGCATGCGCCGCGCCACCGGTGAAACGCCCCGTCAGACGGTTCGCGATCTTCATCAGCAGGTCGCCCGCGCCACTGGCCATGAGGACCGCGCCGAACACGATGAATATCAGAACGTTTCCCGATACCACCTGCAGGGGCTGCCCGAACATCCCGCCTGTCTGGGCCCAGAAATTCAGCACCATGGAATTCATCGATTGGGCCAGGGTGCTTTCCGACCCGGCGAATATCCCGGTCCATTGGGGCAGCTGGCCACGGACAAAGAAATAGATCAGCCAGAACAGGCAGAAACCGACAATGAACCCCCCGAAATGGCGCCAGGTCAGATATAGTGTCAGGGCTGTTGCTATGGCGAAGAGGAAATGGTCCGAGATGTTGGCTCTCGGCAGTGCGCCGCCATCCACGGCAAAGAGTTTAACGATCCAGACCAGGAGCACCGCGGATGAAAGCGCCGCCAGAGACCAGTTCAGCCAGCGCCAACGCATTGGCAGAAACAGAAACGTGACCGCAAATGACAGGAGCAGGGGCAAACCGAGGATCATTCCGGTAGGGAGAAGAACGGATCGCTCCAATTCGCGGTATCCGGCCCCGAGCCAGTGAGATCTGAGGATCTGCCTCTGATTCCGACGTGACAGCTCCTCAAATCCTTGGGTCGTCGCCTCGATGAACCAGCGGACGAATTCACTCATGGGGCCTGATGCCGCGTAGACCACGATTGTGAGCGTGAACAGGAAGGCGGCCACGCTTCCCACCCGAAGTTCGGGGGACTCCCGGCTCATTCCATGTCCTCCAGCAACTTCAATCTATCGATTTCCCGAAGGCAGATTTCGGGATGACGGCCTCGACATCGTCCGGAAGCTCCGCCGCGCACACCTTTATGCCTTCGGCGATCCCGCCCAGCGCCGCTTTGGATGCGATGGGGCTGTCGTCCTGTCGCACCAGATTGGTCATGAAACCGGCACGCGCGGAAACCGGCATTTCGTGACCTTCCGGAAAGAAGCCTGCACCTGAAATGTGGTCCCGGGTATGGATGGTCCGGCCACCGGAACTGTCGGACGATTGGCGGAATCCAGCCAGCGCAATCCCGGCCGCTTCGGTGCTTTCAGATGTGTCAATAGCGGTAATTTCGCTTATTTCCTCGGTCATATGCCGTGTCGATGGGGTGCCGAGACGCAGCGGTGCCGGGAATTTCATGAACCGGGACCGTCGCTAAGGACGGGTGTGCAGCTCGTCAGGAGCCGACGTTCTCCAACCCTTTTCGTGGGGATGCCGGAAGCTGGTGGTTCGGGCCGACCGCATCCGGTGGCCGTTTCGGCTTCACAGTCCAAGTGACCCGCTTTCCTTCATGGCATCCATTCCACCATCCACGACAATGTCCTGGCCCCTGATCCACCCGCTTTCCGGTGAGGCCATAAACAGGATCACGTCCGCGACCTCGGCGGGAGTCCCGGCCCGTCCCACGCGTTTGAGATTCCTTGTCATCCTGTCGCCGAAAGCCTTGGCGAAGTCCGGCAGGATGCCGGTATTGACGGCGGCTGGGCTGACACTGTTCATCCGCAGCCCCCGCGAGGCCAGACGTTGGGTTTCGGCGACGGTTAACGCGATCACGGCTTCTTTGGAAAGGCAGTAAGCTCGTGTCGCGTCAATTCCGCGGTCGGCGATGAAGCTGCCCAGGTTCACCTGATCAAGCGCGGTCAACGCCTTGACCTCGCCAATATTGTCACGCCACATCGCCCCGGCGCGGGACGCGGTGTTCACAATGGCGGCTCCCGGCGTGAGTTTGTCCAGTAGGCCATAGGCAATGGATCTGAGAGCAAAGAAGTTCACTTTCAGGACCAGCTCTTCCTGGCCGTCCCTTGGGGGCAGCCCCGCATTGTTGATCAGTCCGTCGTATGGGCCGTTTGCGGTACCGATGGCCTCACTCACCGAGGCGGGATCGCCGAAATCGGCCCTGATCCATCTATCAATATGCCCGGGGGGTTCGGCTATGTCGATCGCCGTCACCTCATGGCCGTCGCGCTTAAGCCGCAACGCAACCTCGGCGCCAATTCCGGTCGCCCCTCCCGTCAGCACAAACCGCATTTGAGCTGCCTCCGGTCTTGATACACAGCACAGCCTTCGTTCCGGCTATGTGTCACACGTGCCCGAACCGCCCAGCCAAAGACGCGACCCAGGCCCGGCTCATGCCTGGCGACCGAAACTTCCGCTCGATCAGTTCGTTATATCCGGGTCGGATCGAATCACAACCGCTCACCATGGATTTCCGAATGGGTTTGTATTGCACTCGTGGTGCGAAAGACCAGCCCAGGACACCCGTTGAGGGATCGATGCGTGCCCGGTTCAGGTTATGGCGTCGAGTTTTTCCTTAGGTAGATTGCCGGGCACTATGGTGATCGGAACCGGAAGGGAGCCCGACGAACGGCTGAGCTGCGTAACCAATGGGCCCGGGCCGGCGATGTCGGATCCGGCACCCAGCACGAGGACATCTATTTCGGGATCCTCGTCTATCTGCGCGAGTATCTCCGATACGGTTTCACCTTCCCGGATCACCAGTTCCGGATGGACGTTCTTCCTGTCCCGCATCCATTTCGCGAACACTTCGAAATGTGTCTGGATACGCTCGCGCGCCTCTTCCCGCATGATTTCACCGACGCCGATCCAATGCTGGAACTCTTCCGGCGGTATGACCGAAAGGATCTGGACGCCACGTTCACTGCGGGAAGCTGCCATCGCGGCGAACCTCATGGCGTTCAGGCATTCCCGACTGTCATCAAGCACGACAAGGAACTTATGCATCTGACTCCTCCCGGGCGCAGGTCCATGGTCAGACCGCTGAAAGTGAACGTTTCACCACATGGGTTGATCCCGGGCCATCCGATCGGATCAACGTCCACAATTCCGACTATGTAGCGGTCAGTTTCCGGACAGGGCCCAGTCCCAATAGAGTTCGCGGACCCGTTTCGTCACTGGGCCGGTCTGGTAACCTGTTCCATCGAATTCCGTGACCGGCGTTACTTTCATCATATTGCCGGACATGAAAACCTCGTCGGCATCGCGGAAATCGTCGAAGGTGAGCACGGCCTCATGCACGGTCAGGCCGTCCAGCCTGAGATTCGAGATATGCCTTGAACGGGTGATGCCGGCGAGAAAGGTTCCGTTCGCGATGGGGGTATAGACATCTCCGTCCTTCACCATGAATACGTTGGCTGTCGCGGTTTCGGCTACATTGCCCGTCGCATCGGCGACAAGGGCGTTGTCATATCCCTTGGACCGCGCTTCGGCCAGCATTCGTGCGTTGTTGGGATAAAGGCATCCGGCTTTCGCGTTGACGACCGCGTCCTCAAGGACCGGACGCCGGAACCTTGTGGTTGTCAGTCTGGCCGTGGCGTTGGGCGGAGCCATCGGTATCTCTTCCAGGCAGATGCAGAATCCCGTCGAACCGTATTTTGGCACCACGGCCAGGTCCGTGCCCTCAAGTGCCCAATACATCGGTCGGATATAGACCGAGGCGTTACCGTCATAGCGTTCCAACCCTTCCCGGATGAGTTCCACCATCTTTGCGGGGCTGACGGTTGGTTTGATCATGAGCGCCTCGGCTGACCTGTTTATGCGCACGCAATGCGCTTCCAGATCCGGAGCCACTCCCTGAGAATAGCGGGCGCCGTCAAAGACGGACGATCCGAGCCACGCTCCATGATCCGCCGCGCGCAGCACCATCATGTCGCCTTGGTGCCAGGTTCCCTGAAAATAGGTCTGGATATTGGATCCGGTTGCCATACCGCACTTCCTCCGATGCGCCGGGAACGGGTTCCCGGATGGGCGGGCTCCGGTTGCCTTGTAGAAGTCCCGCGTGATTGGCCAATGATCGAACCATACGCCATTGAACAGGTTTTGCGGAGGCTGGCAAACAATTCCCGCTGCCTTCCGGGCCGTTGATTTTCATTTCGCCGCGTGAGGGTCACGGACTTTGCCCCGTCCGACCTTCCTTACGGCTCGGCGCAACCCAATACCGAATACGCGGGGCTATGTGAGGAAATGTCCGGTAACCCCCGGTGATCTCCGATGCGGGCGCATGCCGGGATAATCCGATCATGGCCCCGGACGGGATCCACACTGGATGGTTTCTCGTTCCCGTGCCCAAGTGTTTTGTCCGCAAATACGCTTGATATTCTGCTGTCCCCGTCAGCTCATGGGAGGTCCTCGGGTGTTACGCGGACGCCAGCTTCCCCTGAGTTGCTCAGCGATGGGCAGCGCCAACAGCTCACCTTCCTCGTCCAGTCCACTTCCATGTCCTTCGGCCTCGTATGCTCAGCGAACCGGCACTGACCGGGGGAGGTGGCTTTGCGGAAGCCGGGGGCGGATTCCCGTTGAAAAGCCGTCCCCTGCTCCCGCCGCCCTCCCGGCCGGTGCCGGGTCCGGGGCCGCCGCCGCCAGGCCTGGCGGCGGCGGAGCGGGGCCCGGCCCCGCAGGACGGGTCGGACCGGAACGGCCCTGGATCGCATTCGCGGATCCGTGCGCCAGCGTGACCGGCCCGTCCTCCCGTCAGATGCCTCCCGCGTCCCGATGGATGCCGGGTCCGGGAACCGGACCGTCACGGGGATAGGAGCGGGAGACCATGACCGCCGCAGGCGCGGGAACCGGCGTGCGCGGGAAGACGCCGGACATCCACCCGACGGGCGGGACGACAGCGCCACCAGCGACACCGACGGCCTGCGCGGGGCCGCCCGCCTCCCGGGGACGGCGGCGCGGAGCGGGCCGTCATGGAGGCCACGGGGCGGATGCACCGGGGCGTCGCGCGGTCGCCGCGCGACCGGGGCTTCCTGGTCGTCACCGTCAACCCGCGCCAGTGCCGGGACCTCCCCAGGCCCGGCGGCGCGCCGGGGAGGACCGGCAGGGCCGGCGCGGGGGTGCCCGCGGCCCCCGGCGCCGCGTTCCCGGACATGGCGCCCGCGGCGCCGGCGGACGTGACCGCCGGCAGGCTCCGCGACATGCCGGGGCTTCGGGAGGCCCCCGTCGACCGGCGCACCGGGCCGAGGCGGTTCCCGCCGGGGTCGGAGAGCCGGATCCGGAAGGGCCGGTCACGGGGGTGCTGGAGGAACCGGCCGCCGCCGTCAGCGGGTATGACCGGCGGACCGGGGCGCCTGTCAGGGACCCGGAGAGCTACCGCATCCTGACCTCGGTGCCGGGCATCGGCCCTGTCACGGCGGCGTCCCCGGTCGCCTGGATGGGCGGGCCGGGCGCGACCGCCAGCCGCCAGGCCGCGGCGCCGGGCGGCGTGGCGCCGATCGCCCGCGACAGCGGCACCCTGAAGGGCGGGCGCCACATCGGCGGCGGGCGCAGGCGTCCGGGGGACGTGCCGTGCATGGCGGCGATGGCGGCCTGCATGTCCGGCCCGGAGATGAAGGCGCCGTACGGGCGGCTCCGGGAAAGGGCAAGGCACCCAGGGTCGCCGTGGTGGCCGTCATGCGCGGGCCCGTCGTGACCGCGAACGTCCTCCTGCGCGACCGGCGCATGTGGGAGGACAGGTCGGTGCCCGCCGTCGGCTGACGCCCGGCGCCGGGCGGACCGCCTGCCCCTGCCCGCACGGCATCCGCCGGTGGAAAGCGGTGTGCAGAACCCGGATCCGGTGGCCCGCAGACCGAAGGAAAAGCCCGGATCCGGGCCTGGACCGAAACATGGATGCTGGTGCAGCGGGCGGGCACGTAAGCGGGGCTGGTATCCGACATCGCCTCTTCCAGCGGTTTCATATTCTGGCCTGCCGCGGGGGAAGACGCGGATAACGTAGTCGCAATCAGGAATGTGGCCAGCGTCCCGTTGATTTCCCGAGTGTAGCCACACACTCGCGCGGCCGCAAATGGCGCGACGTAATGCGGATTTCTGAATATCCAAGCCTAACCGCTAACGGCCTATCAGGTTAAAATTGAGGATCTCGTACATCTTGAAATCGGTCGTCCAGCTAACGCCACAATCGTCACAGACATCCGGTAGCTTTCTGTTCCCGAACTGCCTGTTCGGTTTCGAGACCTCTCGGGTTACGACTACCCGCCCGTCTTCCGCGAGGGCGTAAGCCACGAGGAAAGCGTCCCTGCCGATCTTCTCGCTTTCGGCGTCGTTGAAGTCCGCGTGCTAGGCCTGATAGCCGGTATCGAGTGCTTTCCGCACGAGCGCGGGGTCGGCCTCCTCGTCCAGCACCAGCCCCTTCTTTACATGACTCTCCCTGATCCAGTCAGCCAATGCGCCGGTTCCCGCCGCGATCTCGCCGTGAATTTCGAACGGTATCTTGACCTCACCGCCGTTACCCCTCTCGATCAGCCATTCCCAGAACTGGGGTATCCGGTCGAGAGGATAGTGATCGGCGTCCACCCGGATCAGGACATTGGCGTCGAGCAGGTACGTCATGCCTCCGCCTTGGAGACGAAGGAACCGCGCCCGGCCTCGAAATATCTGAGCATCGGCTCTACTGCGGTCGGTTTGGTCCCAAGCAGCGCGGCGGCCTTGGTGTGGGAAAGCGCGTTGTCGCGGACATGTCGGTGAACCACGCCCAGCAGCGCGTTTCCGAGACTGAACTGTCTTATCACTCTCGCATTTGCTCCCGAACCGTCAGTCTTCCGGTCCCACGCCAGATTTCGCTGCCACCTGGCGGCGTATTCCTCTCTCAGGGCATTGTAGGTGGTGTCGTCCATATCGCCGATGCGGTTCAGGCGGTATGCCACCATCGGCGCACTGACGGACCAGCGGGCGGCAATCGCCTCGACCGCGTTGCGGACGGCATCCGTATCCTCGGCGTCGATGGTGCCTGCGCCTTGCAGAAATTGCGGTTCGGGTAGCAGAAACTCGCCCGCGACATCGTTGCAGAACCGCTCGACGCGGGCATTGCGCGTCGTTGGAGCGTCGATGGAGACCGAGCCGCTAACCCCCGTCTGCCCGAGGAGGACGTGCGCCAGCTCATGGATCAGGGTGAAAGCCCGTGCCGCCCGGGCATCCCCGGCGTTGATGACGGCGAAGGGCGCGGCCGCGTCTGCGATGGCGAAGCCCCGGAACACGCTGGCCGGGATCTTGGAATGGTGGGAGCCGAGATCGCCGAGAACCAGCACGAAGACCCCAGCGGCCTCCGTCGCCGCTCTGAGCCGCCCGAAAAGCGCGTCCGCATCTCCCTGACGCGGAGCGAAACGATCAAAACCCAGCACGCGGGAGATCGTGTCAACGGCGTGGTCGACGTCCTGCGCCATTGTGACCGAGCCAACAAAGCATGGAGGTTTGAAATCATCCTCCTCGGCCAGCATGTCGCGAACCGTTTCCTGTCGAGCCCGGACGTCGCGCAGGAGCGCGTCGAGCATGGCGTTGGCGCGGACACAGCGGGTGTCTGGGGCTTGCCGGAAGTCCATCCCGCGTGGACCGATTCGAGGCGGTTCCGCCATATAGAAAGCCAGCAACGGGCGCCTGTAGACGTTGGCCATGCCGTTCAGCTGGTTTCGGGTCGGGGATTTCTCTCCGCTTTCCATGCTTTCCAGCTTCTCGGCAGCGGTGCTTCTGGCGCTGGTCGTGAGCGGCAACTTCCTGGCCGCGTCCTCCACGCTGAGGCCGGCTGTCTCGCGCGCCCATACGAGGATGTCAGGGTTCACCTTGATGGTCATGGTCAACTCAGGGTTTGGCGAGCGTAAATGGGATGGGGATTACTCAACGCCCCTTCAGAAGGCGCGGCCTCTGTGCCCGGGACCGGCATCACTCCGTCTCCACCGCCGTGACGGCGGCCAGCACAGCGAGTCGCTCGCCCGGCGGCATCATGCGGTAGCGCCGCGCCCAGCCCTCGGTGTTGCGCTTGATTCTCTGGCGGACCGTGAAGTTCCTGCCGACGTAGGCGTGCTATTGCGGACGGCCCGGATCGAAGTTTAGCCACAGCTTCTCGGTGACGACGCAGGCCCGGTTGTTGACCTGTACCTCTAGTGTTTTGCCTCATACAGACGGTTCCATTTCCTGCAGTCTCCGGTGTGTTCCCGTGACAGGCCTCCTCCGACAATGGGGGGACATGATCGGGTTGCGGCGTTATCCCGTCCGTGCCGCAAGATCGACCGGCGCTTCGCGCGGACATGGCCAGTGCGCTAGCACTGTGCCCAGCGGGGCAGCCAGTCGCCGTGCGCCGTGATCAATTCATCGACGAGATTCTGGATCTGATCAAGGTCAAGCTCGGCCGCGGTGTGCGGATCCATCATCGCGGCATGGTAGATATGATCACGGTTTTCCGACAGAAGCGCACTGACAGTCAGTTCCTGAACATTGATGTTGGTGCGCATTATAGCGGAAAGCTGCGGCGGCAGCGCACCGACATGGGTTGGCTGAATACCGTTGCGGTCCACAAGACATGGGACTTCCACCGCGCAGGCCTCCGGAAGTGAGGTGATCAACCCGGTGTTCGGGACATTCCCGTTGATCACCGACGGCTTGCCGGTCCAGATCGAGTGCATGATCTCGGAAGCGTATTCATGGCTTTTCCCGATTTCGATCAAGTCGCCGTGCAGTAATTTGTCGGCCTGGGCCTTCCAGCTCTCCATCTGTTCGATGCAGCGCATCGGATATTCATCCAGTGGTATTCCCAGACGCTCGATCAGGTCGGGTCTGTCGCGCTTGATGAACCAAGGCACATATTCCGCGAAATGTTCCGAGCTCTCCGTCACGAAATATCCCAACCGCTTCATCACTTCGTAGCGTACCCTGTTGGGACACCGCGGATTCATGGTCGGTGGTTTGGGAAACCGGCCCTGGGAATAGCCCTCGCGAAGGTCGGGGTACAGATCACGGCAGCTTCCGTCCTCCATGACCTCCTCAAACCTCAGGTAGAAAGCCATGTGATTTATTCCCGCGCAGCTGTAGTGGATACGTGGAAGCGGGATATCGAGATCGCTGGCCAGTTCCTCCGCGGTTCCCTGCACGGAATGGCACAGCCCAACCTGCCTGATTTCGGGAAATCTCGCGGAAATCGCCCAGGTATTGATCGCCATCGGGTTCACGTACTGGAGCAGTAGCGCGTCGGGACAGACCGAAAGCATGGTCTCGCAGACGCTCCACAGGTGCGGTACCGTGCGTAGACCCCGCATGATGCCGCCGACGCCCAACGTATCCGCGATCGTCTGGCGTAAACCGAATTTCTTCGGGATCTCGAAATCCGTTACCGTGCAGGGATCGTAGCCGCCGATCTGGAAGGCGACGACAACGAAGTCCGCGCCGTCAAGCGCTTCCCGCTGGTCCAAATGCCCGCTTACCACGGCTGGAACGCCAAGCTTTGAGACCAGCTTCCGCGCCAGCACCTCGGACTCCGCCAAGCGCTTGGGATCTATATCCATCAGTGCCACGCGCGCACCGCGCAGTGCGTCTCTCTGCAGTAGGTCACCTACTATGTTTTTCATGAATATCGTGGAGCCTGCGCCGATAAACGCGACCTTGGGATATCGGGACATCTGTATAGGCGCTCCATTGTCCTATTGGGTCGCGATACGACCGGTTTCCGAACGCTCTAACTCACCGGGCGACGTCAGGCTAGCCGAATTCTCGGGGCGACCGCTGGACCGTCACCGATACCCTGCAGGCGTATTCGGGAATTACCGGCGTCGGGCGAACGATGTCCGCATTGGATCGATCGGGATTTTGGTGCGCGCCGTGCATCCAGGCTTCTTATCGAGATGCTTCCGTTCTGGACGCTCTTCACAACATCGCTGTCATGCAGCAGTTTGGCACGGTCGAATCGGGATCCACGGCGGGGGGGTCTTTGGGGCCGGGATCCGGCCCTAAAGCAGTGGCTGTCGGACACTGTGCGATCATCCTGAAGATCAGGACCATGGTGGAGTGGTGTGAGTAGGACGGAGACTTCACGAAAAGTCGGTTGGGCGGTTCTTGGCCCCGGTGGCATCGCAGCGAACTTCGCACAGGGTCTAGCCGAGTGCGGGAGTGGAAGGCTGGTGGCGGTCGCGGGCCGTGATGCGGGCCGCCGGGATGCCTTCGGCCGGAGATTTGGCCTGGCCGCGCCCCGGCGGCATGCGCATCTGGATTCCATGCTCGAAGATATGGAAGTAGAGGCCGTCTACATTGCGACACCAAATCCATTTCATGCGGAACTGGCCATTCGCGCGATGCGTGCCGGCCGGCATGTTCTGGTGGAGAAGCCTGCCGGGCTGGTGCCTGGAGAGGTGATAGCCATGACCGAAGTGGCGGCGCAGCAGGGTGTCTTCCTGATGGAAGGCTTGATGTACCGTTGTCATCCTCAGATCAGGCGGTTGGTCGAAATTATCCGGTTGGGCGAAATCGGTGAGGTTTGTCATATCGAAGCGAGTTTCGGCTTCGCGTCTCCCTTCGAAGCGACGTCGCGCCTTGACTGTCCGGAGCTTGGGGGCGGCGCGATACTTGACGTGGGCGTCTATCCCGTTTCCTTCGCGCGGCTGGTGGCTGGAGCCGCCCGTGGTGCGCCGTTCTATGAGCCGTTGCGGGTCGAGGGAATGGGACGGCTTGGACCCGCGGGCGCTGATGAGACCTCATACGCCCTGCTGTTGTTCCAAAACGGGATCGTCGCTGAATGTTCGGCTTCGATCCGGCGGGAGCTGGCCAACACCGCAACGGTAACGGGAACCATCGGGAGCGTCCATCTGCCGGATCCCTGGGTGCCCGGCAGGGACTCCGGTCCCTCGGACGCGGTACTGGAAATCAGGGCCGACGGTGTTTCCCGGAGGGAATCACTTCCCGATCCACGCATCCTGTTCGCCCATGAGGCGGAGAGCGCGAGTCGCCGCATCCTTTCGGGTTTCGTGGAGGCGGAGAGGCCGGCACCGTCGTGGCGCGATAGCATAGGTACCGCTGAGGTAACGGCCGCCTGGCGCCGGGCGGTAGGATACGAACTTCCCGTCGAGACACCGGGCGGCCTACGCGTCCTGCCCGGTGTGGTGCCCGCTGGATTGCCCGACATCCCGCAGGTTGGAATCAATGGCATGGAAGGAAAGATAAGTGCGCTGATCATGGGCTGTGACAACCGCGATACTTTGGCCGAGGGTGCCATCGTATGGGATGCCTGGTGGGAGGCGGGCGGTAACGGTTTCGACACCGGATTCGTATACGGAGGCGGCCATCACGAAGCCCTGCTCGGGCAATGGCTAAAGGTCCGGGGCGTGGCAAAGGAGGCGAAGGTCATCGTCAAGGGCGCACACAGCCCTTACTGTCTGCCGGACGTGATACGGGCTCAGCTGGAGATATCGCTGGAGCGCCTGGGCCTTGAGCGCGCCCCGGTCTATATCATGCATCGGGACAATACGGACGTGCCGGTCGGCGAGTTCGTGGAGGCGCTGAACGCGCTGAACGCCGAGGGTCTGATCGGCGCGTTCGGCGGATCGAACTGGACGGTTGACAGAATCCGGAAGGCGAACGCCTATGCCTTGGCCAATAGCCTCAAACCTATGGAAATCCTGAACAACAACCTGTCACTGGCCGTTATGGAGAAACCGGTCTGGCCGGGATGCGTTACGTCAAATGATGCCGGAGCGCTGGCCTTTCTGCGGAAGTCGGGCATCACTCACCTATCCTGGTCATCACAGGCGCGTGGCTATTTCCTGGATCCATCGGAGAGGTCCAAGCTGCCGGAGGGAACGGCTCCTGACATTTGTTTCGCGTCCGACGGCAACCTGAGGCGTCGGGAACGCGCGAGGTGGTTGGCCGCTGAAATGGGCGTGCTTCCACACAACATCGCCATGGCGTGGGTGTTGGGACAGGCCTTTCCCTCCCTGGCCCTGATCGGGCCGCGCAGTCCCGGTGAGATCGTCTCGACCATATCGGGGCTCGGCACAGTGCTTTCGGAGCGCGATCTGGCCTGGCTCAATCTCGAGGAAGAGTTCCGATGACCCTGGTGGTGGGAGGTTCAGCCCATCGTGGCCGCGTTCGGCCCGTTTTCGCGTGGGTAGCGAGCGGTCAGCCGAGGGACAGGTAAAGAGCCTGAAGACCTAGCCCGGCCATACGATGATCACGGAGACAGGGGCGAAACTGAATGAACAGCGCAACAGCCTCTCAAATCTCCTGCAATGGCTCTGCCCGACGTGCAGCATCTTTGCGGGTGCCGGCGACCAGACTGACGCGCAGATTGCGGCGATGAAACTCTGGTATCAGATACAGATTGACGATTGCCAGCGATCCTTTACCAACCGCTTTGACACGCTGCGGACGCAGCTCTGCCAGTAAGACGCCCGTTGTCCCGGCGACGGTGGCGGCGCGTGTGATGCCCAAAGATCCGAAAGGGGTTCCAAGAGGCCACCGTCGCTCGGAATCATGCCGTCGTCACCCCCGTCGTGCGTCCAGGGCCTTCATCCTTGAATCGCAGATGCGCCTTTCTTATGCTGCCCATATCCCCGGCGCGGGTGAAGAGGTGACCGGATGACCGCGTTTCAACGTGACGCGCTGCAGGATTTTGTCGATGACGGGGCCAAGGATCATCCCCCGGTCTTTGTGGGGCGGGAGGATCTACTGGGAGAGATTCTCACCAAGGCGCGTCGCAGCCTGGAACGGGTCCGGTCCGGACAACCACCACCGCCCGGGAACGCCATCATCATCCAGGGCGCACCCGGTGCGGGCAAGAGTTCGGTCCTGCGGGAGTTGGCGACACAGAATGTGCAGCCGCATGTGCCGAAAACACTGGAAATATCCAGTGTCGAACTCTGTGATCAATTCGGGGACGTTTTACGGGCGATCGGGGCGCTGGGGACCACGCCAAAGTCACAGTTGAAGAAACTGGCCCAAACGGCGACCCGCACGCTGGGCAATCTGGCCCTTCTGGATGTTCTGGGGGGTGCCGACCTGTCCCTGAACCTGGCGGCGCTGTTTCAATCCCACAACATTGAGACCATTGGGTCTCTGCATCAGGCTTTTCCCGCATCACACTGGGATTCACCGGTGATCGTGGCGGTCGATGAAGCCCAGAACCTCGCACCTCGCCGCGATTCAACAGCGGCCCGGTTTTTACAGGCGATCCATGAAGCCCGGACAAAATTACCCCTC
The DNA here is from genome assembly GCA_965221405.1 of Paracoccaceae bacterium. Lineage (GTDB taxonomy): Bacteria > Pseudomonadota > Alphaproteobacteria > Rhodobacterales > Rhodobacteraceae > JAPOUP01. The sequence goes on from CBDCSE010000002.1 coordinate 2,173,611, forward strand.
ACGCTGGTCTGTGCGGGCCTGGGCGATACCCAGTCGCGTCTGCGCGATCTGGGATTAACCCATGGGATCCGCGCCCATGCCCTCGGGTGCCTGACCCGGGCGGAATCGACCACACTCCTGGAGCGGTTTTGCGCCCATTTCGGGATGCCGATGGAGAGATGCCGCGGGCGGGCGCTGGCGGTGGTGCACACCACCGATGGCTGGCCCCGGCATGTGCACTGGGCGCAGCAGGCCCTCGCCGAGGCGGCGCTGGAACCGGACGTGAACGGGGATCTCGACAGGATCACCGACTGGGACCGGGTGCAGGCACGCAGCGATGAACTGCGGCACGGCTATTATGCCACCCAGTTCAGCCAGGACATGGCCGTCTCGCGAAAGCTGGTGGGACGCGTGATGTTTGAGCTGGGGAAGGCCCGGATGGCGGGTCAACACAAAACCATCGGACAGGTGATTGATCTGGTTGACGCATATGCCGACAGTGGGGCCTCACGTGAATGGCGCCTTCCCAAAGGCCTTGATTCGGAGTCGTATGTCACGCATCTCATCCATTGCGGGGCGCTGCAGGACAATCCCGACACGGACAGCCTGACCTGTCCGATCCCCAGTTTTCAGCGTTATATCATCACACGGGGCGGCCTGGATCCGGACCAGCTGCCCGCACCCCCGGCCGCCTGACACACAATCGCGGGATCCTGGCGCCGTCCCGCCTGTTGTCACAGCGGGGGACGAGTCCTGACGATTGGGAACCCTGTCTTCAGCGGGTGCGAGCATTGGCATGCCCCGCATCCGTAAGCGGTTAAAGCATGACGTTTCGCCTGCGTCTTGATTTCGCCGGCCCACGCACGCGAGCATCTTCCGGTCAATTCATGTTGATCGGAGGTTTTCCCATGGCGAATGACATGTCGGCGACGGCGATGCCGGCCAGAAGCGCCCCCGTCTGCGCGCGGGGTCATTGTAGCTGGCGCAGTATGCCACCCCAACCCCCGCTCGAGCCCCCCAGCCGCGGCACGGCGAGAACGCTTTGCCGATCGCAGCCGGTTCTCCCGCATTCGCGCCTGCCGACACACCCATTGTACGACGGTCGTCCAGAAGCTACATGATATCCGTGATTGCGCCGAACAGACGGAAACCTTTCGGAAGTGGCTGGCCCGACTGCGGGATGAGCGGGCGGTCGCGATCATCACCGCCCGGATCTACCGTCTGGCCTTTGGTCATGCCGGCGATGTGCGATCCGTGGGCGGTCCGATCCGGGAGCTGCGTGTGCACATCGGGCCGGGCTACCGGGTTTACTGTCATCAGCGCGGGGACCTCTGATCATTGTCCTGCTGTGTGGCGGTGACAAGGGGTCCCAGGCGCATGATATCAAGACCGCGCAGCGCCTCGCCGACTAATAGAGGGAATGACCATGACCGAGATGCTGACAGACTTTGATCCGGCGGACCACCTGACCTCCGATCCGGGGACCGTCGCGTTCATGTCGGATGCGCTGGAGACCAACGATCCAGCCTATATCGCCCATTGCCTCGGCATCGTGGCCCGCGCCCGCGGGCTGCCCGAGATGGCCCGGCAAACCCACCTGTTCAGCGCCACAGGCAATCCCACCCTGCGCACCGTGTTGGCCCTGCTGGACTCCCTCGGGCTGCGCCTCGCCGCGAAGCCGGCCAGTGAGGTGTGACTCCCGGATCGCCCGATTGGGGTTCCTTCCAACAAAGGAGCATGACCCACCACAGGATCATGCCTGATTCCCGACGCGCATGATGGTCTGCCTGCCTGTCCCGAATTTCCGGGCGATCGACGGGATCGTCTCACCGTTCCGGATCCTTTCCCTCACCGGATCCCGCTGGCAGACGGACAGCGCCGAGGGCCGGCCCAGAGGTTTTCCGGCCGCCCCGGCTCTCGCGAGACCGGATCGGGTGAGTTCCACGGGAAGATCGCGTTCGAACCGGGCGACGGAGTTGATGACGTTCATGGCCATCTTCCCGGCAGAGTTGGTCAGGTCCACGCCCCCCAGAGCGAGCCTGCGGCGCGCCATTTCCGCCCACCCGCCCGTGTCTTGGGCCCACGTCAACATGCTCGGCGAGTGCGATTTCTCCGACGAAAGGCTGAGGGATTCCATCGGAATCCTCCCCCCGAAACCGGCCGTGTCAGGCAATGCCAAAATCGGGAGACCGAAAGTGGGATGACGCTCCTGCAAAACGGGCGGATGCTCGAACCCGAGTGGTGGGTCATGTTCCCTTGTTGGGATTGACCCAAGGTATTGGCATGGGCAATCCCGGTCGCAACCGCATTTCTTTGGGATCATCACCAATGACGTCCCCAGCGTATCCGAGGTCCTATGCCTGTCTATCGGGGTCGTGGTCCTTGCCTTTGCAGGGGGGATGGGCTCACTGGACAAACAGCGGATTCAGAGACATGGAAAGGGGCTTGTGAGCGAACTTAAGTTCTGCACCAGTGGCTTTTTGAAGAAAGCGGAAGCCCGACCGGAGGGCCGAGCCTCGGGCTTCCGATCCTGTTCTCGATCAGGTTGGTGCCGGGCATGACGTCGGGACCGTCGTGGAACACCTTAAGCGCGGTCCCGCGCCCGGCGGCATGGGTGACGGCCTTGCAGATCGGGTGCCTCGGCGTCAGCGCCGGGTCTTAAGGCGTCCGCCCGCAACATTCCCGGAAGGCCTCGACCGCGTTTGCCGGTTCGGGTTCCCGCACCGTCCCACCTTGACGGTTCGGCCGGCCTCATGATCGACGGCGCGCGGCACGGCTCCGATCCGGCTCTCCGGCATGCGGCCATAGACCCCCTGCATCGGACGGAAATCCGCTTGGAATCGTGTCACGATCGCTATACGGTTCCACCCCATGACCTGGCGTGTCGAGACCCTGAACGGGACCGTGGACAGGGAACTGGACGCGCTGCCCGCCGACATGCGGGCGCGGTTCGCGAGAACGGGCCGGCTGATCGCAGCGGTCGGGCTGGAACGACGTCGGGGCGCCGCATGTCAGGCACTTGACCGGCCCGCTGTGGGAGATCCGCCTGAGCGGCAGAGATGGCGTCGCGCGGACGCTCTACGTCGTCGCGTCGGGCTGGCGGGTGGTGGTGCGTTCGTGAAGAAGACCCGGCGCACGCCGCGCCGGGGGATCAGGTTGGCGCTGGATCGCGCGAGGGAGGCATTGCAATGAGCGCGCTTGAAGAACTGCACGGCCGGTGGAGCCGGGACGCGGACTATCGGGAGTCTCACGAGCGGCTGGGACCGGAGTTCGAGCTGGCCCGGGCACTGGTCGAGGCCCGCGCGTGGGCGGGCATGACCCAGTCGGATCTGGCCGCGAGGATGAAGACGACGCGGTTGGCGGTCGCGCGTCTGGAGGGCAGTCGGGTTCCGCCATCGACGCGGACCCTCGAGAGGGTCGCCTGCGCGACCGGGACCCGGCTGCGGATCCAGTTCGACCCGGTCTGAGCCCGCCGGACCGCCGCTGATGGCCGGCGGCCGCATCGACATGGGGATGGTGCCCTTCATCCCGTAACGTTCATCCGGATCGGGGCCATCGGGAAGTCGGGCTTGGATGCCGCCGCGGGAGGGCGGGTCACAGGCGCACGTTGGGGAGGCGAAGTCCTGAAGTGGGTGTCGACGCGCTGGTCGGCGCTCTCGTCAGGTTCCTTCCGCTGCCCAAGGCGAGTGATAACGCCAGGAATCGATGGTTTAGGAATGTTTTACTCAAGACAGGGAGCAACGCCTGACCCTTTCCGGAATGAGGGCAGGGCGGGGTTCCCGCCTGGATTTTGACGCATGGTAATCAGGGCTACATTAATGAGATTTCGGTCGCGGTTACGCCGCATGGGAATTCGGGCACCGGTCGGTTTCGCATCCACCCGGCCCGATTGCGCTGGTCCGCCGGAAACCGGACCGATGCGGAACCATCAGGGAACCGGAACATGCGCCTGACAGAGTGTGATGACCCCGGGGGCTCCCGACGATCGGACGGGTGCCGCCCGTCGGGGCTTTCCGGGAACGCCCGTGAATTCCACCATTGTCATTCATCGCGTTTGGTGTTGGGTGGCGTGTCTCCGGTCAATATGCCGGTCAATGCCATGCGGGAAAAGCCTGGCGTACCGTTATGTTTCACAACGATCGACTTTATCGGCACCAAAGTGGATAGGTTCAGCCACTTCGGAAATCCGCCCGGGCGGAAAACGGCGGCCGCGATAATGTGGAGGGCCACATGACTGACGGGGAACTTCTCAAAACGCTTCGGGGGATCGTCGGGTCACGGCATGTTCTGACCGGTCAGCGCGCGACCGAACGGTTCCGCCGCGGTTTCCGGTCCGGTGAGGGAGAGGCGCTCTGCGTCGTTTGCCCCGGCAGGCTGCTCGAGCAGTGGAAGGTGCTGCAGGCCTGCGTCGAGGCCGACAAGATCGTCATTATGCAGGCGGCGAATACCGGGTTGACCGAGGGGTCGACGCCAAGCGGCGCTTACGATCGCGACGTCATCCTGATCAATACCCGCCGGATGGATGGACTGATCCCGATCAATGGCGGCAAACAGGTCGTCAGCTTCCCCGGCGCCACGCTCTTCGCGCTGGAGAGACTGCTGGCGCCCCTGGAACGCGAACCGCATTCGGTGATCGGATCCTCATGCATTGGCGCGTCGATCATCGGCGGCGTCTGCAACAACTCGGGAGGCTCGCTGGTCGAGCGGGGACCGGCCTACACGGAACTCGCTGTCTACGCCAGGATCACGGCGGACGCGCGGCTTGAGCTGGTCAACCACCTGGGCATCGATCTCGGAGGAACACCGGACGAGATCCTGGCGAACCTCGAGAGCGGCAATTTCGACAAAGAGCCCGGCGCCACCAACAGACGCGCCTCGGCAAGTGACTACACAAGTGTCGTGCGCGACGTGGATGCGGCGACGCCCGCCCGCTTCAACGCCGACAAAGGTAAGCTCTTTGAGACGTCCGGTTCCGCCGGCAAGCTCGCCGTGTTCGCCGTCCGGCTCGACACGTTTCCGAAGAACGCCTCCGAAAAAGTCTTTTACATCGGCACGAACGATCCCGCCGACCTAACCGACCTGCGTCGACACATCCTGGGGGAGTTCCAGTCTCTCCCCGTCTCCGCCGAATACGTTCATCGCGAAGTGTTCGACATCACCGAAAGATATGGCAAGGACACCGTGGTTATGATCGACAGGCTCGGTACCGACCGGCTACCGATGTTCTTTGCGCTTAAGGGCGCGGTCGATGCCCGTCTGCGTGGAGTTCCGTTCCTGGGCAACCTGACCGACCGGTTCATGCAGGCCGCCTCGCGCCTTTGGCCCCGTGTTCTTCCCGGACGGATGACGGATTTCCGTGACCGGTTCGAGCATCACCTCATCCTGAAGATGAAAGACGGGGGAATCGACGAGGCCGCTGAGTGGCTCCCCGGCTTCCTGGCGGGAAGACATCAGGCCGATTTCTTCGAATGCACGCCACGTGAGGCGAAAATAGCCGGTCTGCACCGGTTCGCCGCCGCTGGCGCCGCAGTTCGCTACATGGCGATCCACGCGCGCGAGGTCGAGGACATCATCGCGCTCGATGTCGCCCTCCGCCGCAATGACCGTGACTGGCTTGAAACCCTGCCGCCCGAAATTGACGCCCAGCTGGTCCATAAGCTCTATTACGGTCATTTCATGTGCCACGTCATGCATCAGGACTATGTCGTCAAAAAGGGCGCCGATCCAAAGAGGATCAAGGAAGCGATGCTTGAACTCCTCGACAGGCGTGGGGCCGAATATCCCGCCGAGCACAACGTCGGCCACCTCTACCACGCCAAGCCCGATCTCGCGGCACACTACAGGGCCTGCGACCCGACTAACTCCTTCAACCCCGGAATCGGCGGGATGTCCAAGTCCCGCAACTATGGCGGGGAAAACCGCCCGTGACCGATGTCGATACTGCCTTCCCCGCAGCGCTGAACGGCCGGTTTCGATGGAGCCCTCGCCGCCGCCTCCTGTCCGGCCCGCCGGACTCCCGGCCGGCATTACGGCACCCTGGAATTGATCGGAGGCGCATCCGGTTCAGGCTTCGGAGTTCCCCGACGGGTTCCGTTGAATATGAATCCGCGGAACGGTTCCGGCAATTCCGGACGGCGGCACCATCCTGCACGAAACGTTCCCACGGTGCGTCGCGGAAAAATCCCGATGCGGCTGCGTCAACATGTCGGGTTACGCTATGGAGGCGCGACGATAGGTCAATTATCCTTGATGGATCACGGGAGTCGTGAAGGGATGGGATATGCAGCCTCAATAGCCGACGGCCGCCGCGGCATCGACCGTGACGCCCCATTCCATGGAATGACGCCCCGGCGGTCGAGCGCGGTGGACGGAGTGGATCCGAACGGCGTCTTCAGCGTCATGACTCCGTTTCGGGCGGGGATGCGTGAGCGCGATTCCGCCTATGTAAGCCAATGCCACGGGGACAGATGGTCCGGCGACCTGATATGTGTTGGCGCTGCAGCCCGCCCGCCGTGGCTCGACCGCGGCGGACCGCGGGCGGCGTTTCGATGCGCGTTTGAGTCCATCGTTCGCCGATATGGTCCCGGAGACCGTTCAAGCGATGGAGATGGACGCGGACGCCGTCAGTTCCGCGCGCCCCGTCAATTCCTGCCGGCCGCGGAGCGAAACGGTGAGTTTCGGCGGCCGGTTGTTCGAAGGTACCGTCACCGATCCAATGATCCATAGAAGAGATTAGGAAATGGCCCAGACAATCGGAACGCCCACGGAAACTTTTGAGGGTGAGGCACGTGTCGCGATGACGCCCGAGAGCGTGAGCCAGCTGCGCAAGCTGGGCTATCACTGCGCGATAGAGGCTGGCGCCGGGGTCAGCGCCGGCTTTTCCGACGCGGCCTATGAACAGGCAGGCGCCCAGGTGGTCGGCACCGCGGAGGCGCTCTGGAAGGATGCCGATATCGTCGCCAAGGTGCGGGAGCCAGACGAGACGGAACTCGACTGGCTGGTCAAGGGCAAAACGCTGATTTCCTTCTTTGATCCCGGCGGTAACGAAGTCGGGCTGGAGTTGGCGAAATCGAGGGGCGCCAACGTCATCGCGATGGAGATGGTGCCCAGGATCAGTCGGGCACAGAAGATGGATGCGCTGTCCTCGATGGCGAACATCGCGGGCTATCGCGCGGTGATCGAGGCCGGCAACAACTTCGGCCGTTTCTTCACCGGCCAGGTCACCGCCGCCGGCAAGGTGCCGCCGGCGAAGGTACTGGTCGTCGGCGCCGGTGTGGCGGGCCTCGCCGCCATCGGGACGGCGACCTCGCTCGGCGCGATTACCTATGCCTTTGATGTCCGTCCGGAAGTTGCCGAACAGATCGAATCGATGGGTGCCAAGTTCGTTTTTCTGGATTTCGAGGAAGCCGGACAGGATTCAAGCGCTACAGGAGGGTACGCCGCGCCGTCCTCTCCGGAGTTCAGGGAAAAGCAGCTCGAGAAATTCCGCGAGCTTGCGCCTGAGATTGACATCGTGATCACCACGGCGCTGATTCCGAACCGTCCGGCTCCCGTCCTCTGGACCGGGGATATGGTCGAGGCCATGAAGTCGGGCTCCGTGATCGTTGACCTGGCGGCGCAACAGGGCGGGAACTGTGAACTGACGGTCAAGGACGAAAAGGTCGTAACCGATAACGGTGTGACCATCGTTGGGTACACCGATTTCGCTAGCCGCATGGCCAGCCAGGCCTCGATGCTTTACTCCACGAACATTCGTCACATGATGACCGACCTGACGCCCGGGAAAGACGGGACTGTCGTGCATGACATGGAGGACGACGTGATACGCGGCGCGACGGTGGTCTTCGGGGGCGAGATCACCTACCCACCGCCGCCGCCGAAGGTCGCGGCCATCGCTTCAGCGCCGAAGGAAAAGCCCAGGGAACCGACGCCCGAGGAAAGGCGCGAGCGGGAACTCAAGGCCTTCCGCGCGCAGACCCGCAGCCAGGTGACCATGCTTGCCGCGGGGGTCGCGATGATGGGGTTTCTGGGGCTTGTCGCGCCGCCAAGCTTCATGCAGCATTTCATTGTCTTCGTGCTGGCCTGCTTTGTCGGTTTCCAGGTGATCTGGAACGTGAGCCATGCGCTGCACACGCCCCTGATGGCCGTCACCAACGCGATCTCGGGCATTATCATCCTTGGCGCGATCCTGCAGATCGGTTCGGGCAACTGGCTGGTGGTACTGCTGGCCGCGGTCTCGGTCCTGATCGCGACGGTCAACATCGTCGGCGGCTTCCTGGTCACCCGCAGGATGCTCGCCATGTTCCAGAAATCCTGACGCCGCGGGGAAGAGCCAATGTTTGGAGAGCAACTCGTCACCGCCGCGGCGATCGCGGCATCGGTCCTTTTCATTCTGTCCCTGGGAGGTCTCTCGAACCAGGAAAGCGCCAAGCGCGCCGTGTGGTACGGCATAATCGGCATGGCGCTCGCCGTCGTGTTCTCAATTCTGGGGCCGGGTATCGGCAACATCGGCGTCATGGTCGCGATGATGGTCATCGGCACCGGGATTGGCGTGGTTGTCGCGCAGCGGGTCGAAATGACCGAGATGCCGCAGCTTGTCGCCGCACTGCACTCGTTCGTTGGCCTCGCCGCCGTTTTTGTCGGCCTGAACGCGGAGATGGAGAGGCTGCGCGTTTTCGCGATGAAGGCGGCCGGAGAGGACCTGGGCGGGCTGGCCGCCTTTGCCGCGAAGGTCGCGAAGAAAACCCCGCCCGAGATCGCTTTCCTGCAGGTCGAGGTGGTGCTGGGGGTATTCATCGGCGCGATCACGTTCACCGGTTCGGTCATCGCTTTCGGCAAACTCGCCGGCAGGGTTGACGGCAAACCCAGGCAACTTCCGGGCGGCCATTTTCTGAACGCCGCCGCCGCCGCGCTGTGCGTGGCGCTGGCGGTCTGGTACATGATGGCCGGCGGTATGTGGCCTCTCATCCTGATAACCGCGCTCGCTTTTTTCATCGGCTACCATCTGATCATGGGAATAGGCGGTGCGGACATGCCGGTCGTGGTTTCGATGCTTAACAGCTACTCGGGCTGGGCCGCGGCCGCGATCGGCTTTACCTTGTCGAACGATCTCCTGATCGTCACGGGCGCCCTGGTGGGCTCGTCTGGCGCGATCCTCAGCTATATCATGTGCAGGGCGATGAACCGTGCGTTTGTCAGCGTCATTCTCGGGGGCTTCGGCGGTGCGGTCGGCCCGCAGATGGAGGTCGAGGGCGAGATGGTCGCCATCGACGCCGACGGCGTCGCGGCGGCGCTTAACGACGCCGACAGCGTGATTATCGTGCCGGGTTACGGCATGGCGGTCGCGCAGGCGCAGCAGTCGGTCAGCGAACTCACGCGGAAGCTCCGGGCCCGGGGCAAGGAGGTGCGTTTCGCCATCCATCCGGTGGCGGGCCGTCTGCCCGGGCATATGAACGTGCTCCTCGCCGAAGCGAGGGTACCCTACGACATCGTATTGGAGATGGATGAGATCAACGAAGACTTCCCCGAGACGGACGTCGCCATCGTCATTGGCTCAAACGACATCGTCAATCCAGCCGCGCAGGACGACCCGAACTCCCCAATCGCCGGCATGCCGGTTCTGGAGGTGTGGAAGTCCAAGCAGGTCTTTGTCTCGAAGCGTGGACAGGGCACCGGCTATTCGGGCATCGAGAACCCGCTCTTTTACCGGGAGAACACGCGGATGTTCTACGGCGACGCCAAGAGTTCGCTCGACAGGCTTATACCGATGATCGGGTGAAGCGGCGCGGTGGACCGTATGTGGCCTGAGGTCGGCTGACCGGGATTTGTGGGGGAGGGCCACGCGCCGGACAGGCCGGGGTGCGGAACGCTCGGAGGTGAAACGTGGAAGTCGGCTTTCCCGTGCCCGGCGGCCCCGGATCGCCGATTGAATGGATGATCCGGATCGGTTCACCGCGGCTTTACCGCGTTCGCGATACCATCAACCGGTTTTCCCGCGCGGGAAAGCGATCCGGCGTCCACGGCGTTTACCGCTGGCGTCAGGCGTTTCGCTTCAATGTCGGCAAAGTGTCTCCATGGGGTCTGTCTATCCCAGCATACCTGTGATTTCGTAAGCTTTTTGGCGAATGGGCGCGGCGATGGCCCGGGCGCGCTGCGCCCCGCGTTCGAGTATTCGGTCGATTTCCGCCGGGTCTCGCGCCAGCCTGGCCATTTCAGCCGAAATCGGCGAGAGCCTTGAGACAGCGAGGTCGGCGAGGGCTGGCTTGAATTCGGAGAACTGCTGGCCGGCGTGGTCGCGGATGACCGTCTCCGGGGTGCAGTCCGCCAGCGCCGCGTAGATGTTGACGAGATTGCGCGCCTCCGGGCGGCCTTCGAGGCCGCAAAGATCGGAGGGAAGCGGTTCCGGGTCGGTTCGCGCCTTCCGGATCTTTCCTGCGATGGCGTCGGCGCTGTCGGTCATGTTGATTCTGGAAAAGTCGGACGGGTCCGATTTCGACATTTTTTTCGAACCGTCGCGAAGGGACATGACGCGCGTGGCGGCGCCTTCGATGACAGCTTCGGTGATGGGGAAGAACTCAACGCCGAAGTCATGGTTGAATTTGGCCGCGATGTCCCGCGTCAGCTCCAGATGCTGCTTCTGGTCCTCACCGACAGGCACGTGGGTTGCGTGGTAAACGAGGATGTCGGCCGCCATCAGGGCCGGATAGGCGAACAGGCCAAGCGACGCGTTCTCGGCGTTCTGCCCGGCTTTGTCCTTGAACTGGGTCATACGCTGCATCCAACCCATCCGGGCGACGCAGTTGAAGATCCAGGCGAGCTGTACGTGCTCCGCAACTCTTGACTGGTGGAACAGGACGCTCCGTTCAGGATCAATACCCGAAGCGATATAGCCGGCGCAAAGTTCCCGGGTAGCGTTCGCGAGCGCCGATGGATTCTGCCAGACGGTGATGGCGTGGAGGTCGACGATGCAATATATCGTCTCGTGTGTCCACTTATCCTGCAGTTCGACGAAGCGTTTGATGGCTCCAAGGTAGTTGCCCAGCGTCAACCCCCCTGACGGCTGGATCCCGGAAAAGACGCGGGGGATGAATTCTGGCATTGCGCGGGCTCCGTCTGGCGTTCGATGCCCGCGTCGGGTAACGGATCACCCGTGAACCGTCAAGGAAACGCCGATGCGCCAGCCGGATAGAGAAAGCGCCTTCAATTTTCTGCCACCCGTCGTTGCGGCGATCTGCGTGACGGTTTTTGCGATCGAGGTGATTTTCCAGGTTGGCCAGCGCGGTCTCGCCGGCGGTCCGGGCGGCTTTTCATGGCGGCGGGACGCGCTGCTGCAGTACGGATTCAGCGATGTCGCCTTTGACCGGATGCTGGAGCTATGGGCTTGGGACCCGGACGCGCTTCTCAGGATGCTGACCTACGGCTTCGTTCACTATGGCATGGCGCAAGTGCTGTTCGTGTGCGTGCTGGTGCTGGCGCTCGGCAAGTGGATTGGGGAGTTCCTGCCGCAATGGGCGATTCTGGCGGTATTTCTGGTCGCGTCCGTGTTTGGCGCCGCCGTCTACGGACTGCTTCTGGACACGACCCATGTTCTGGTCGGCGGCTTTCCCGGTGCGTATGGGCTGATCGGCGCGTTCACCTTCCTGCTTTGGGCGCGGCTCGTGGAGACGGGAGGGCCGCGTGGCCGCGCGTTTCTGCTGATCGGATTTCTTGTGGTGATCCAGCTGGTATTCAGCCTTGTGGGTGGGTTCCTGACCGGTGGGGCCGCGATCAACTGGGATTGGGTGGCGGATCTGGCAGGCTTCGCCGCCGGATTTTGCGTGACTGTCCTGTTAGGTCCCGGCGGCTGGAGCCAAATGATGACGAGACTTCGGCGGAGATAACACGCTGGCCCGGAGATCCCGCAGCCGCTGTTCCATATGCGGCGAAGGAGCGGCGGCGGTTATCCGAAGCGCGGATAGCCCGTGCGCGGCCATAGCTAGTGGCTGGTTCAAAACAAGAGATTCCAATTTTTCCTGCCGCCGTCACGCGGCCAATGACAGGGGGCACAGGCAGATGGCAATGGGAGGGATGAGTCATGCTTCGGGAAAGAATGGAATCTTCTGTATAGAACCTACCACTAGTATCCCAGCCTCATTGAATTGCGCCGGTTCCATCCTGGCCCGGGACGGGTTACGCCCGCGGCCGCAACACCGGACAACAGACCTTCCGGCCACCCTGGGTGGCGTCAGGGGGCATTTCGGAGACAGGCCATGGAACAGGCAGGCAGGAAGATCTGCAGGGTGCGGCCCGGGGCGCACGGGCGCGCGCGGCTGAAGGACATCACCGGCGGCGGCAGGGGTTCGAAGGAACGGCGCAGGCGGGCGCTTGTCCTGCTGCCGGGCGACGGGGGCCGTCCGAACGGCGGCTGGACCGGTGCGGGGACCGCGGACGCGCCTGGGGCCAGCGTGGCGACGGCGGAGCGGACGGGCGGGCGGTGCGTCATGGAGGGCCTTGACGCGGCCCTGGACCGCAGGGTCCAGGAGAACCGCAGGAGGCCCCGGCCTGGCGGGGCGGGTCAGGCGACGCCGGGGATGCCGGGCTGCCCGGAGCCGCCCGAGGGGCAGGCGCGCTGGACCCTGAAGCTGCCGGGCGAGCGGCTGGTGGAGCTGGAGGTCGTCGACGGCATCGGCCGGGAGACGGTCCGGCAGGCTCCGGAAAAAACGGCATCAGGCCCTGGCTGAAGGAATGCCGGTGCATCCCGCCGAAGGCGAGCGCCGGGTTCGTCGCCGCCATGGAGGATGTGCTCAAGGTCTACGCCCGCGGGTATGACGACGACACCGTCCTGGTCTGCATGGACGGGACCCCGGAACAGCAGACGAAGGAGACGCGGACGCCGATACCGGCGCGGCCCGGGCAGCCGGCGGCATACGGCTTCGGGTACGGGCGCAACGGAACGGCGAACCTGTTCATGGCCTGCGCCCCTCCCGGCGCCTGGCGCCACGTGGAGGTCACCGACCGCCGCAGGAGGCGGGACTTCGCCCGGCTCCCCGTGGACATGGCCGACGTCCACTTCCCCGACCGGAAGATCGTGCCCGTCATGGACAACCCCGACACCCACAGGCTGTCGACGCTCCACGGGGCCTCCGGGCCGGCGGAGGCGTCGCGGCTCGCCGACCGTCTCATAGTCCACCATACGCCGAAGCACGGCAGCTGGCCCGACATGGCCGGGACCGGGACCAGCGTGCTGTCACGCCAGTGCCTTGACCGCCGGATCCCGGACCGCGGGACGATGGTGCGCGAGGTCGCCGCATGGCAGCGGCGCCGCAACGCGTCGGCGAAACCCGTCGACTGGCGGTCCGGGACCGACGACGCGCGGATCAGGCTGAAGTCCCTATACCCGGCAATTCAATGAGGCTGGGATACTAGGGCCGACAGATGATCGGGTCCGGAGAGGCGAGAGGAACGGGCGATGGCAGATCAGCCGATCAAGGTCGGGGACATGATGAAGCTGAAGTCCGGCGGGTGATCTATGACGGTCATAAAGATCGAGGACGAGGAAATCACCGTGATATGGATAGATGGGGCCGAGGATATGGAAAGAAGTACCCGAGGGATGTCCTGAAAATCCACAACCCTGGGTTGGCGGCCCGATCCACAAGACGCTGGTAAGCGTTCGGCCGTGTGGTGACAGTGCTGATCGCAGGTCCTGCCATTATAAGCCTGCATGGGCGTTCGCGCGGCAAAACCCGGACATGGCCTGATGACATCCTTCCCGATAACCGATAGCTTGGCGCAATGTCACGCAAGCCATGGACAGATCACGAAAATGACCTGATCGTCGCCGATTACTTCGCGATGCTGGAAAAGGAAGTCGCCGAACGGGACTGCAACAAGACCGAACATCGACGCGCGTTGAGACCACTCCTGCAAAATCGATCCGAAAGCGCGATAGAGTTCAAACATCAGAACATCAGTGCCGCTCTCAGGGATCTTGGCGAGGACTGGATTCGCGGTTACCGGCCGGCAAGCAACTATCAGGCAGCCCTGATCGATGCCGTCGCACGCTGGCTCGATGGACATCCGGACTGGATCGCCGGACATCCCGCCCGACATCCTGCGTCCCGACCGCCCGTGCCATCGGAACTTCCGGTTGGCCCCTCGCCCGTGTTGTCAAATCGCCCACCGCCCGGGAATCTCGAGAGAATGATCCGAACCGCGGCGAAGTTCGACGTCGCTGGACGCGACGAGCGCAATCGGGTTCTGGGTGAGGCCGGAGAGCGGCGGGCTCTGGAGCATGAACGGGCCGCCCTGACCCGTGTCGGGCGCTCCGACCTTGCCCGCATGGTCCGATGGGTCTCACGAGAGGACGGCGACGGCGCGGGCTACGATATATCGAGCTTCGATGCGGAAGGGCGATCACGCCTGATCGAGGTGAAGACAACCAATGGATGGGAACGGACGCCTTTCTTAATTTCCCGAAACGAGATCGCGATGTCGCGGGAGCACCCTTCCGAATGGCGCCTGTTCCGGCTCTGGAACTTCTCCCGCGAAGCGAAGGCGTTCGAGATTCGCCCACCACTCGAAGTCCATGTGTCCCTGACGTGTACGGCGTTCCGGGCGGACTTCACTGAAGCGCGCGACCCTCACGCGGACGGGCGGGTTTAGTTTCGGTTCGGGGCCGGATCGATTGACCGTTGGCGCGTATCGATGAGGGGCGGCACACCCGGTTCGTGGTTTGGGCCACCATTACGGCGGGAACGGATGAAATGACCGATGGAAATGGGCCACGATCCGAGGGGCGCGCCATCGATCGCTGGGTTTACGGCTTCCGCGGGCATTGCGTTGCCCAGGGTATCCGTCCGAACGTTTTTGACCGCGCCTTTCGGGATGCAGGGCTAAATGAGGAGATCGTGCGCAGGGATCGCAGCCAGCCTGAGTTCGTCAAGCCAATCCGGGATTATATCGCGACCGTCGTATCGGCGGAACGTGTCGGAAACGGGCTCGCGGCGCTTCGGCGGCATTCGGACCTACTGGAGCGGATCGAGGCCCGCTTCGGCGTCGAGAGGGAAGTGATTGTCGCGATCTGGGGAGCCGAAAGCCTCTATGGAAAGTTCCGAGGCGGGATACCTGTCATTGAGGCGTTGATGACACTGGCATACGACGGGCGGCGTCGGGAATTCTTCGAACGGCAGCTTCTCGCCGCCCTGCGGATATTGCAGGCCGGCGATACGGATCCCGGAAATATGATGGGCAGTTGGGCGGGTGCCATGGGACACACGCAGTTCATGCCAGATACATATATCGATCACGCGCAGGATTTTGACGGCGACGGACGCCGCGACATCTGGGGTGATGATCCGGCGGATGCGCTTGCGTCGACGGCTTCCTATCTCGCCCATCACGGCTGGATTACCGGCCAGCCGTGGGGAATGGAGATAACCTTGCCCGACGGCTTCGACTATTCCTCAACGTCCAGGCAAGCGGGAAAGTCCACTCACGAATGGAGACGGCTGGGGGTGCGGAGCTCGAATGCCCTGCCGCTACCTGACTGCGGTGACGCGGTTGTTCTCCTGCCGACGGGTCATAAAGGCGCGGCTTTCATTGCCTTTGACAACTTTCATGTTCTGAGAAGGTACAACGCCGCGGATTTCTATGTGATTGGCGTGGGCCATCTCGCCGACCGCCTCTGTGGAGGGCCTCCTATCAAGGGTGGCTGGCCAAATGGGGATCGTGCGCTTTCGGCTTCTGAGACAAAGGATCTGCAATGGTTGCTTCTGGAAAGGGGTTTTGACCCAAACGGGCTTGACGGCATTGCCGGGCCGGGCACGGTCGCCGCGGTACAGGCCTACCAGGGTTCGGTCGGGCTGGTACCCGATGGCTACGCGTCTTCTGAGGTTCTTGAGCGTCTGCGCGGATAGGTATCGGCGCCATGCCCTCTGACCGGGGTTTCCGTTCCGATTGCCGCAAGAACCAAATTCAACGGTTCCCCGCTCGCTTTGGAAGTGGGCGAATCCCGGGGCGGTTTTGAACTGGACTTGACACCCCATGCCGGTATCCTGTGAACAGAGGGGGAGGTGATCGGCATGGGTGCGCGGGCAAGGACCATCGAGAGAACTGTCGGAGAATCCATCGCCATCGGTACCGCGGGCCAGGGGGCGACGTACCGGGACGTCCTGGACGCGCCGCCCGGCATGGTGGCCGAGGTGCTCGCCGGCGTCCTCCACACCCAGCCGAGGCCCGCCCCGCGCCACGCCTGGGCGAGCTTGCGTCTGGGCGGACGCCTCGACGGGCCGTTCAACCCCGGAGACGGCCCCGGCGGCTGGTGGATCGTCTTCGAGCCGGAGCTGCACCTGGGCACCGACATCGTGGTGCCGGACCTGGGCGGCTGGCGGCGCGACACCATGCCCGACTACCCCGACACGACCTGGTTCGACATCGCCCCCGACTGGGCCTGCGAGGTGCTCTCTCCCTCGACCCGGCGCATCGACCGCCACGAGAAGTCGGGGATCTACGCCCGCGAGGGCGTCTCCCACCTGTGGTTCGTCGATCCCGACGCCAGGACGCTGGAGGCGTTCGAGCTGCGGGAGAGCCGGTGGGTTCTGCTGGCCACGCTGGCCGACGGCGCCCCGGTTTCGCTCCCGCCCTTCGACGCCGTCACCTTCCCGCTCGACGCGCTCTGGCCGGATAGCGCGGCAACGGGCGGCGGTGCGTCAGGGTAGGAAGCCGCGACCTGGCGTATCGACCAATGGGCCCGGATCGCCCCAAACGCCTGATGCCGGACTCAATCGGGTCGACTTAAGGAGGTGTGCGCCAACAACGCCCTGTCTCGGAGAGCCGCGGAGCCCGGCGGCGCCTCAACTGGGTTGGCGCGCCCGACTCCCGGAATCTACTCGCTCTCCTTGCCGGTCGCCTGGTCGACGACCTTCATGGACAGCCGCACCTTGCCGCGGTCGTCCAGGCCCACCAACTTCACCCATACGTCCTGGCCCTCTTTCAGCACGTCTGAAGGATGGTTTAGCCGTCTGGGCACGATCTGGCTCACATGCACGAGCCCGTCACGCTTGCCAAAGAAGTTCACGAACGCGCCGAAGTCGACGATTTTGACGACCTTGCCCCTGTAGATCTGACCCACTTCCGGTTCCGCCACGATCGCGTGGATCATGTCGTGCGCCTTTTGTATGGCTTCACCGTTGGGGGATGCGATCTTGATGACGCCATCGTCGTTGACGTCGACCTTCGCCCCCGAGACCTCGACGATTTCCCGGATCACCTTCCCGCCCGTACCGATCACTTCGCGGATCTTGTCGGTTGGAATTGTCATGGTCTGGATACGCGGGGCATGAATGCTGAACTCACCCGCTTCGGTGATTGATTTGGCCATTTCGCCAAGGATATGCATGCGACCCCGCTTCGCTTGGGCAAGCGCCTCTTCCATGATCTCCGGCGTGATTCCCGCGACCTTGATGTCCATCTGCAGAGAGGTGATGCCATTCTCGGTGCCCGCGACCTTGAAATCCATATCGCCGAGATGGTCCTCGTCGCCCAGAATGTCGGTCAGGACGGCGTAGCTGCCATCGTCCTCCAGAACCAGGCCCATCGCCACACCCGCGACGGCCGCCTTTAACGGAACGCCGGCGTCCATCATGGATAGCGACCCCCCGCAGACGGACGCCATCGAGGACGATCCGTTTGACTCGGTGATCTCGCTGACCAGCCGGATGGTGTATGGAAAGTCGGTAGCGGCCGGAAGGACTGCCTGAAGCGCCCGCCAGGCGAGTTTTCCATGACCCACCTCACGTCGGCCCGGAGGACCGACGCGTCCCGTCTCACCCACCGAATAGGGCGGAAAATTGTAGTGTAGCAGAAAATTCGATCGGAAGTTGCCATGGAGTGCGTCGATGATCTGCTCGTCGTCACCCGTTCCCAAAGTCGTGACGACAAGGCCCTGGGTCTCGCCCCGGGTGAATAGGGCCGAGCCGTGCGTCCGGGGAAGAAACCCGGTCTCGCAGACGATCGGGCGCACTTCGTCAAGTGCGCGGCCGTCGATTCGGCGTCCGTTTCCGACGACGTCACCGCGCAATATGTTCGATCCGAGCATTTTAAGGGCGGTGCCTAGGTTTTCGTTCTCCCTGTCCTCCTCGGAGAGGCCGGCGGTGATCTCCTCCTCCGCCGCGGCGATGGCCGCCACACGCCGCTGTTTGTCGGTTATCGCGTAGGCCGCACGCATCCGGTCCTCGCCAAGAGCCTTCAGCTGTCCGTAGAGCGTCGAGTGGTCCGGCGCCTGGAAGTCGAAAGGTTCCTTGGCGGCCTCCTCCGCCAGTGAGATGATCAGGTCGATGACGGGCTGAATCCGCTCATGCGCGAAGATAACCGCGTTGAGCATTTCCGACTCGGTAAGCTCATACGCTTCCGATTCCACCATCATCACCGCGTCCCTGGTGCCGGCGACAACCAGATCCAGACGCTGTTCGGGTTTGTTCCGCAGGTCCTGCATGTCATCGACGCTGGGATTCAGTACGTATTCGCCGTTCGTGAAGCCGACGCGGCAACCCGCGATGGGCCCCATGAACGGAACCCCGGACAGCGTGAGCGCCGCGGAGGCCGCTATCATCGCAACCACGTCAGGGTCATTTATCAGGTCGTGTGAAAGAACCGTGCACATCACGAGCACTTCGTTCTTGAATCCGGGAACGAACAGTGGCCGGATCGGCCGGTCGATCAGGCGTGAGGTCAGGGTTTCTTTCTCGGTCGGCCGAGCCTCGCGTTTGAAGAAGCCGCCGGGTACCTTGCCGGCGGCGTAATATTTTTCCTGGTAGTGGACGGTCAGCGGAAAGAAGCCCTGGTTGGGCTTGGCCTCCCTGGCGAAGGTGACGTTCGCCATCACCGTTGTCTCACCCAGTGTGGCTACGACCGAGCCGTCCGACTGCCGCGCGACCTTGCCGGTTTCGAGCGTGAGGGTTTCCTCTCCCCATCGCATGGATTTTGTCTTCAGATCAAACATCTATGGTGTATCCTTTTGGGAGATCGTCCGGGCTCCGGGTCTCCCGTTTCCTGGCGGCCCCATTGCCGCCGCCCCGAATCCTGCTGAATGCGTTCCTGAGGCGATTGACGTTACGTTCCGTTGCGTGGGCATTTACATGAAGTCGCGTACCCGCCGCAAGGGCCGGACGTCAGTTGCCGGCCAAAGCCGCAGCCCGCGCGTCCGGCGAATTCAGGACGCTACGGGAATTTCACGGGAGATGGACCCCGACGCGTCGGCCAGTGTCCAAAGGACGCCGGATCGCTGAATGCCTTTAGCGGCGGATACCCAAACGCTTGATGAGATCCTGATACCGGGCCTCGTCCCTGCTCTTGGTGTATTCCAGAAGCCTGCGGCGCCTCGCGACCAGCCTTAGCAGGCCCCGGCGGGAATGATTGTCTTTCCCGTGGGTCTTGAAGTGCTCGGTCAGCGTCGAGATCCGGCTTGTCAGGATCGCTACCTGTACCTCCGGTGAGCCGGTGTCGCCTTCCTTGGTGGCGAACTCCGTCATAAGGCGCTTCTTTTCTTCCGCCGTGATCGACATCGGGGACTCCTTTTCTGGTTCATGGCGCGGGCCGGGATGTCGTCCAGCAAGGCTCATGGAGTTTTTCCGCCGGGTGCGGCCCGGGCGGAAGAAGCGACATTAGGGGAAATCGCGGCCGTTGCAAAGCCTAATTTCATGATCCGCCGCCGGGTTTCTGGTTCATCTTTCGTGCCTGGAGGACGTGCCCGTACACCGGCGCTCGCCTCTACGCGAGGGATTAAGCCGCTTGACGCGTTTTCATACGCCGGGTGAAGCGGTCAGGAAGCCGAAGATGGTCAGGCCGACACCGACAATGACGGCCACCGCCAGGATCAGCCGGGTTTCCCGTTTGGCGGCATCCTCCCGATGCGTCGCCATGTCGGCCCGCATTCCCGACAGGGTCGCGGCCAGGTCTGCCTTCAGCGTCCCGTTTCCCGCCTGGGCGGTCTTCATTCTTTCGTCCAATACGGCGATACCCTCCGAAAGCGCGTGGATGCTCGCCGCGTCGTTCATGCCCCAATATGGATCCAGACTCTTTATCAAGCATGGACCGTTCTACGGTCCTTATGGACTCAAAGCGGTTTTCGAACCTGCGGGCGATGAAGCGGCCGAACCGGAAGGCTCCGCGCCGCGTGACGACCGGTTCGGTTCGCTGCTCAAGGAACCGTCGATACCGAAAGCCGCTATTGAAGTGCCGAAAAATGTGGGGACCCCTGACGTTGGCCAAGGTTACCGAGATCGTGAGCGCAGGCCGAAAGGAAGAGGCTTCCTACAGTTCCGTATTGATGGCGCTCAGGCATCTGGTTCAGGGGATCGGGGTTCACACTCATGCGGTGGGCAATGAAGCGCTCCGAACCCTGAAAGGTCAGGATCATCGGCCCATTGTGAAGGTTACCCCTCGATGGTACTATTGATGGAGGGAGTGCGATGATACGATTCACGTCGGGCGACATCATTCGTGACGAAGCCGATGCGTTGGTGAACACAGTCAACTGTGTCGGCGTGATGGGGCGGGGAATCGCACTCCAGTTCAAAAAGGCATTTCCCAGGAATTTCGAGGAATACAGGAATGCCTGCCGCAAGGGCGAGGTTGTTCCTGGAAGAATGTTCGTGACCGAACATGATGGTCTGATCGGACCCCGGTTCATCGTTAATTTTCCGACGAAACGCCACTGGCGGGGAAATAGCCGGATTGAAGATATCGAGTCGGGGCTGACATCGCTTCGCCGCGTGATTCAGGAACGAGACATCGACTCCATTGCGATTCCGCCGCTGGGCAGTGGTTTGGGAGGGCTGAACTGGTCGAACGTGAGGGACAGGATTGTCGCGGCCCTTGGTTCCGTTGACGTGGCTGTCCATGTTTATGAACCGAGTGAAGTGCCGTCTGCCCGAACGACGGCCAGAACCGTCAGGCCGCCGGCGATGACACGCGGTCGGGCGACGCTTGTCGCGTTAATGAACCGTTATCTGGCTGGCGGGCTGGATCCGCATGTAACCCTGATTGAGTTGCAGAAATTGATGTATTTCATGCAGGAAGCGGGAGAGCCGCTCCAACTCAACTACAGAAAGCATATCTATGGTCCGTACGCCGACAACCTTCGGAATGTTCTCAACGCGATGGAAGGATATTTTATCTCGGGATACGCGGACGGAGGCGATCGTCCAAACAAGCGAATTGAACTTGTGCCGGGTGCCGTGATGGAAGCCACCCAGCTGCTTCATCGGTACGGGGAGACGCAGGCCAGGTTTGACCGGGTGAGCCAGTTGGTTGAGGGTTTCGAGTCGCCGGCGGGAATGGAGCTTCTCGCAACCGTTCACTGGCTGGTCCGACACGAAGGGGCAAATGATACCGATCAGGCCATAAATGCGACCTATGCGTGGAATGACGGAAAGAAGAGACTAACCCGCCGTCAAATTGGTCTGGCTTACGACCTCTTGTCGGAACACGGGTGGTTTGAAGGGGTTCGGTAGGCCAGTTTTCGACTCCACAAAGCCCCGCCCATTCCCCTCTTGCCGTAGATGCCGATACGATATATAAATGCTGAACAATCAAGGGATTGCGGCTGATCTATAGTCACCGATCCCCGCCCGGCGTGAAGGAATCCGACGACGAGCGGCTGGCCGCCGACGCAAGAGACGTGAACGCCGAAAGGGCCGAAGACCGAACCCAACTGGAAAACGCCGGGGGAGAAATACAGCGGCCTTGATCCTGAAGAAGCCAGGAAGGCGATGGACACGGTGAAAAACCTCGATCTCACAAAGCTGATCGAGGCCGGAGAGGTCGAAAAGGTCAAGGAAAGCGCGATCGAAGCCGCCAGGGCCTCGTCCGGAAAGTAGATGGACGAACTGAAAAAGAGGTTCGAACCGATAGAGGAAGAGCGGGATTCACTGAAGGTCCAGCTGGAGAAACAGGCGATCTCCAACGCCTTCTCCCGTTCCAGGTTCATTGAAGATTTTCGGGCGGTGAATCATGGGCGCCTGGCCGATCCGGGCCCCGGCCGCCATCCATCCCGCGACCCTGGTCGGGTGGAGCGGGTCGGCTCCATCAATATCCGGATACCGGGCGGTACGCGACGTGTCCGTCAATTTCGGTCCAGAGGCGCGGCTCTTCGGAATATGGGATGTACAAGGGGTGTTTCGGATGCCCAGTCTTTGACAGGCCAAGGTGGTAGAGCGGTGTCCCGAGATCCCGCAGCATCCTCGCCACCGTCGGGCCGCGGTCCATATGCGCGCCATGAAGGCCCCACGCGCAGACCGTCTGCCGGGCCCAGTGACACGCGTCGCGGATCGCCCCGTCGTTTTCCGGCCCCACCGGATCCGGTGCGGCGCGCATGGCGCGTGGATCCCTCTCGCGCCACGCGAATATATTGGTCACCCGAAACGCGCCGAATCCAAGCGTGCGTGCCCGGCGCTCGCAGCGTTCGACAGTGGGATCGTTCCGCGTTTCGGTCGCGGTCGAGGGATTCAGCATGACAAAGTGAACGCGCTGGCCCCGTTGGCTCCAGACGCGGGTCAGACTGTATCGATAGCGTTCGCAGTCGGAGTAAACCGCAACCGAGGGGGCGTCGCCTTTCCGGTGAAATCTAGTGATCACGGAGCCTGTCCGTACGGGTCGCGGCCGGACGATCCGGGCAGGCCCGGGAACGCCGGTTCCGGGCTGATGCGGAGTCGTTTTCTTCCGGATGGGTCAATGGTGGAATACACGGGTTGGATGAAGCTTGCCCGCCCGGTATGTTCCGACGGCGACGGCGCGGTCATGGAGACTGGCCCATGCCGCGTCGCCATATTCAGCCCCCGCGCTCAATACCGGCCCGGGATTGCCGTTTTTCATCCGCACGGCGCCTTCCTGTGTCGTGCGCAGCTCGGGCAGACCCGCAAGTCCGCACTCAAGCGGACGCAGGAAGCCCTCGATCTCGGGTGACTTCGCCAATGCGTCAAGCATGTCCATGGAGATGCCATCCTCTACATTGAACGGCCCGGACCAAAGACGGCGCAGCGCAGTGACATGGGCATGGCAGCCGAGCGTCTCTCCGAGATCCCTGGCTATGGATCGAACGTAGCCGCCTTTGCCGCAGACCAGCTCCAGTTCGCAGAGATCCGGTTCAGGGCGGCTGATGAACGTGAGTCTCTCGACATGGAGCGGACGGGCAGCCAACTTGATCTCCTCACCCGCGCGCGCCCGCACGTACGCACGCAGACCGTCGATCTTGACCGCAGAGTAATGCGGCGGGACCTGCATGATCTCCCCCACAAATCCGGGCAGTGCGTCTTTCAGTTCCCCGTCGGTCGGGCGCAGGTCCGACATCGCGACCATCTCGCCTTCCGTGTCGTCGGTGCTGGTGGCCGTGCCGAGGCGAATCACGAAGCGGTACGCCTTGCTTGCTTCGGTTACATACGGGACTGTCTTGGTCGCCTCGCCAAGCGCTACAGCTAATACCCCTGTGGCTATCGGATCAAGCGTTCCCGCGTGTCCCGCTTTCCTGGCATCGAATGCCCATCTGACCCTGTTGACGACGGCGGTGGAGGAAATGCCCGCCGGCTTGTCGACCACAATCCAGCCCGAAACGTCGCGGCCCCCGCGATGGCGCGCCATCTTAGCTTCCCTTCAGGTCGCGGCGGACGTTCCGCAGGCCGAACAATCGCTGGCTTTCGTCCATCCGATCGAATGTTGTGTCAATCTCGAACCGCAGCTCCGGCGAGCGCTTGAGCGTGAGCTTCCGGTTGACCGCCCGCCGAAGGCCGACCCTGTTCCGGCGCAACGCATCCAGCGCGGCGCTGCGGTCCTTGCCGCCAAGGGGCAGCACGAATGCGGTCGCCACGCGCAGGTCGGGCGACGCTCGGACCTCTCCCACCGTAATCGACAGGCGATTGAGTTCCGGGTCGTGGATTTCGCCGCGGTTCAGCACGTCCGCGAGAGTCCGGCGAATCAGCTCGCCGACGCGCAGCTGCCTCTGCGAAGGTTCCTGACCGATGAAACGATTGCCCTTTTGCATGCAGGATGATTATTCCGGATGGCCATCCCGCGCAATGGGGCATCGCGACCTCATGCGTGTGCGGCGCTGATGCCAGATTCAGGGAGATGAACGGATGGGTACGCCTTGCGAAATCGTGGTTACCGGAGTCGCCGGCCGCATGGGTCGGATGCTGGCGAAGACCGTGCTCGAATCCGACAGGGCGCGGCTGGTCGGGGCGGTCGAACGGGAGAATCACGGGTGGATTGGAGAGGATCTCGGCGAGCTTCTGGGGGGCGGCGCGGTTGGGGTGGCCGTGACGGACGATCCCCTTGAGCCCTTTGCCAGGGCGCGCGCGGTTCTTGATTTCACCTCGCCGGCGGCAACCGTGGCGTTCAGCCGAATCGCGGCGCAGGCCCGGGCGGTGCACGTCATCGGGACGACGGGCCTTTCGTCCGAAGATCTCGAGGCGATCAGCGCGGCGGCCGCCCATGCGGTCATCGTTCGCGCCGGCAACATGAGTTTTGGGGTGAACCTGCTCGCGAGGCTCACCCGAATGGCCGCGACGGTTCTTGATGAGGATTTCGACATCGAGGTGATAGAGGCCCATCACGGAGCCAAGGCCGACGCACCGTCGGGTACCGCGCTGATGCTGGGACAGGCGGCGGCGGAAGGGCGCCGCGTTTCCCTCGAGGACGCGGCTGACCGGGCGCGCGACGGCATCACCGGTGCGCGGAAGCGGGGCGACATTGGATTCAGCTCGGTTCGTGGCGGTGACATAGTCGGTGAGCACGACGTTCTATTCGCGGGCCAGGGGGAACGAATCGTGTTGAGGCATGTGGCGTCGGATCGAGGTCTTTTCGCCAAAGGTGCGCTTAAGGCCGCTCTATGGGGGCTGGACAGAAAGCCGGGCGAGTATGACATGATGGATGTTCTGGGACTGAACTGACGCTTCAAAATCCGACATAAGGTCCTGTGATGTGGGAGGGAACCAAACCGTTTCCTGCCTTGGACGGCTACCCGTCCGTTCCGTGCGGTGCCCGGCGAAGGTCCCTCAACAGGTTTTCGCCCATAACGCGTGCGGCCGTGAAATATATAACGGTGCCGATCGTGACGAGCCCGGCGAGGGCCAGGTACCGCCATCCGGCGATCTGCAGCACGTAACCGAGCGTCAGCGAGGTGATATAAAGGACGATACCCATGAGCGCACTGGCGAGGATCACCCGTGGCAGAAGTCTTAGGAAACGGGTATCGAGTCTGGCGGCGTCGCCCATGTGTTGTGATCCTCGCCAGAGCAGAACAACCATGACCCACGCAGCGATCGATGTTCCGACCGCGGCGGAGAGATAGCCGGCCAGAGGCGCGAGCCCGATCGCAATGGCCGCGTTCACGCACATGGCGACGACCGCATGGCGTAAAGGCGTGCGCGTGTCCTCACGTGCGAAATATAACGGCTGCAGTACTTTCTGTAGTACGAACGCGGGTAGGCCCAGACCATATATTGCAAGCGCCGCAGCGGTGGCGGCGCTATCAGATGCGCTGAACGCTCCACGCTGGAACAGAACGCTGACGAGAGGAAGTGGAATCACCACCAGCGCTGTCGCGGCGGGGACGGTTAGCGCAAGGCCAAGCCCGGCCGCCCTGTTGAATGCGTCGCGGCCACCCGCGGTATCGGCGGCACTTAGGCGACGAGACAGATCCGGAAGAAGAACCACACCGATCGCGATGGCCACGACGCCGAGCGGAAGTTGGTAGAGACGGTCAGCGACATTGAGCCACGCGATGGCACCATCGAAGAAACTCGCCACCTGTCGGCCAACCAAGAGATTTATCTGCACGACCCCGCCCGCGAGTGCGGCTGGAGCGGCGACAATGGCAAGGCGCCGGAGGTCAGGTGACAGCCGCGGCCGCCCGGGCAACAGCCTGAAGCCCGCGCGTGCGGCAGAGATCCAGACAAGCGTGAGCTGTGCGACGCCCGCCACGGGAACGGTCCAGGCCAGCGTGGCCCCCAGCGGCCAGCCAAGCCAGGCCCCAATCGACAGCGTGGCGATAATAAGCAGGTTGAGCAATACTGGAGCGGCGGCGGCGGCGGCGAACCGTTCGGTGGCGTTGAGAACTCCTGAAAGCAGGGCGGCAAGTGAAATGAACAATATGTAAGGGAAGACAATTCTGCCAAAACCTACCGCCAGGTCGAGCCGACCGTCGGCCATGAATCCACCCGCCATTCCGACAACCAGCCACGGCATGGCGAACAGCGCGATGACCGTGAAGGTTACCAGGATGGCAGAGAGGCCGGAGAAAGCGTCCCGTGCGAAGCCTTCGGGATTGTCCCCGCTTTCCAGCTTCTTCGAGAAAATCGGCACGAAAGCGGTGTTGAAAGCGCCTTCAGCGAAGAATCGCCTGAACATGTTCGGAAGGGCGAAGGCGACCAGGAAAGCTTCCGCGACGGGTCCGGAGCCAAGAAACGCGACGATCAGGACATCGCGTATAAAGCCCAGAACGCGACTTGCAAGCGTCCATGCGCCGACCGTGAACATACCGGCCATCAGGAAAAGGGATCTCGTTGCCGCTCAGTGGCATGGTTACGGCGCTGCCTCTCAGCCGCCGGGCATGATTTTGGAAAGATGGGCCGGGGGTTGGCGCCGGTCGCCGCAGGGACGGCTGGCGGCCGGAGCGACTCACGTCGCCCCGACACCGGAGGGAAGGGGGCGCGGTATCCGGTCGGGCCGTTCCCCGGACTGCGGGATTCGCCGGAAACCAGACGGAGAAGACCGGATCGGACGCTCACTCGGATCCCGCCCGCCTGGCGCCCCGCTCAATCGATTCCCGGAGTTTTTTTTCCAGAATCCGCTGCTTCGCCTCTGAATGGAACTTCAGACCAAACATGTCCTTCACGTAGAAACTGTCGACCACCTGTTCGCCGTAGGTCGCGACCACAGCACTCGAGATATAGACATTATTGGCGGCTAATGTTCTGGTCAGATCCAGCAGCAGCCCCGGACGGTCGCGTGTGTCGACCTCGATGATCGTATATATCTCCGATCCGTCATTGTCGAAAGTGATGGAGGTAGGAATCCGGAACGCGCGCTTGCGCTTCCTGATCACGTCCCGCGAACGGATGGCTTCGGTGGCCACGACCTTCCCCTTGAGGGTGTTTTCGATGACCCGGCGCAGCCTCGTCAGCTTTGAGGCCTCGTAGGGCGCCCCGCTGGAATCCTGGATCCAGAAGGCGGCGGTCGCCCAGCCATCCTTGGTGGTGAAGGTTCGTGCGTCCTTGATGTTGGCACCCACCAAGGCGAGCGCACCGCACATTCTCGAGAAAATACCCGGATGGTCCTGCATGGCGAAACAGGCCCGCGTCGCGTCACGGTCAGGATCAGGAGTGAGCTGGAGACGCAGGTCGTCATTGCCGATACCCCTAAGGAGATTGGCGAAGTCCACGTGCGCGGTGACGTGCAAACCCTGCCAATACGGTTCGTAATGGCGACTGACTTCCCGGCGCAGTTCCCCTGAATCCCAGTTCTCGAGTCTCGACCGGAGGTTGCGTTTGGCCTCGGCACCGCGGGTGGAGCGGTTCAGCGCCTCCAACCCGTTCTCAAGCCCGCGGCGCGTCTGCCGGTAAAGGGCGCGCAGCAACACCGCCCGCCAGTTGTTCCAGGAATTTGGGCCAACACCGCGGATATCGCAGACGGTGAGCACTGTCAGGAGGTCGAGCCGTTCGCGGGTCTGCACCGCTCTGGCGAACTCGCGGACGGTTCGGGGGTCGGCGATATCCCTTTTCTGCGCCATATCGGACATAAGGAGATGATGCCGGACAAGCCATTCGACCGTCTCGGACTCCTTCGGTGAGAGGCCCAGGCGTGGCGCGACGCAGCGGGCGATCCTGGAACCGAGAACCGAATGGTCCTCGTCACGACCCTTGCCAAGATCATGGCAGAGAAGCGCGACATACAGCACCCGGCGGTTCACGCCCTCCTCAAGGATCTGGCTGGCGACCGGTAGTTCCTCGATCAGTTCCCCGCGCTCGATCTGGGCCAGGATCGAGATCGTCTGGATGGTGTGTTCATCGACCGTATAGCTGTGGTACGTGTTGAACTGCATCATCGCGACAGCTGGCTCGAATTCCGGCAGGAAGGTGGGCAGGACCCCCAGTTCGTTCATGCGTCTAAGCGCACGTTCGGGGTTGCCGTGTTTCAGGAGCAGATCGAGAAAGATGCGGATGGCCTCCCTGTCAGTCCGCATTCCGTCATCGATGATATGCAGGTTGGCGCTAATCATGCGCATGGCTTCAGGGTGGATTAGACGCCCCGTGCGCAGAGCCTCTTCGAAGATACGCAGGATGTTGAGCCTGTCACTGAAAAACTCGGCTTCGTCGGCGATGTTGAGTCGGTTGAACTCGATCCGGTAGCCCTTTGAGACCCGCCTGCGGCGGAACAGGTCGGCAAGCATGGGTTTGCGTTTTACATGACGTTCTTCCAGGGCTGTCAGGAAGATGCGGGTAAGCTCGCCTACCCGGGTGGCGTGACGGAAGTAATCCTGCATGAAGTGTTCGACGGCGCGCCGTCCACCCCAATCACTGTAGCCCATTCGCTCGGCGACCTCGACCTGGACCTCGAAGGTCAGTCTGTCCTGTGCCCTGCCGGCGATCAGGTGTAGATGGCAGCGTACCGCCAGTAGGAAGTTTTCCGCCTCGATGAAGGTATCGAATTCCTCCTGACGGAACATGTTCATGCGCACCAGTTCGGATGTGTCCTGAATCCCGTGAATGTACTTGGCGATCCAGAACAGCGACTGTAGGTCGCGCAGGCCGCCTTTACCTTCCTTTACATTGGGTTCGACCATGTATCGCTGGCCGCCCTGTCTGGCATGCCGTTCGGAGCGTTCCGCCAGCTTGGCTTCGACGAACTCCGTGGCGGTGCCGCGAAACAGCTCCGACCAGAGCCTCCCGCGCAGTTCGTTCTCCAACGGCTGATGGCCTCCCACAAAGCGATGCTCCAGCAAGGCTGTGCGGATTGTGTAATCCCCTCGCCCCAGCCGGACGCATTCCGCCACGGTTCGGCTGGCATGACCAACTTTCAGGTGTAGATCCCACAGCGCGTAGAGCATCGATTCGATGGCGCTTTCCACCCTAGGTATCGCCTTATGGGGCGTCAGGAACAGCAGATCGACATCGGAGTACGGCACCAGTTCCGCTCGTCCATAACCACCGACCGCCAACACCGCGATGCGCCCTGACCGTTCCGGGGCTGCGGTCGAATGCAGCTCGCCGACAGCCATGTCGAGTGCCATGTTGACGATTCTGTCCGCGAGCCATGTGTAGGATCTGACCGCCGGGCGCGCGTTTCGGGGGTCACGCAGAAAAGCTTCGGCGATCGTTCTTCGGCCTTCGGTCAGGGCTTTCCGCAGAATCTCAATGGCGGGGCCGCGGATCGAATTCGGGTCGCCTGCCTTGCGGTCGGCGGCGTCAAGTGCCGCGTTGGTTCCCGCCACGTCAAGTATCCGATGCGCCGGGCAGACGAGACCGTGCGATTCCTCCATGGCAGACAGCCTTGCGGCCTGCTCAGAAACCGGGGCCGCCAAAGCCGACCGGTGCCGGATCGATAACCGCCACCCGTTTCTCGAAGATTGTGGCGACCGCCAGACCGCGTTCGATGGTTCCGTCCGGACGCAGTCTGAACACACCGTTGACACCCGCAAATCCCGTCGGCTCCGTAAGCGCGCTCGCGGACAGGGATCTCGATCTGCCGGAACCGACCAACGCTCCGATCATGGCGACGCCGTCATAGGCGATGCTTGAGATCGGGTGCGGGCGTTTGCCATAGGCCGCATCGTACCGTTCTTCGTATTGCCGGACCGACCAAGGTGCCGGAAGCGCGAACCAACCGCCCTGCAGCGGGGCCAGTTCAAGTGCGCTTGAGGGGATGTCCCAACGCTGCAGGCCGATCAACTGGACGGTCTCGGGGTCCAGCCCGTTTTCAACCATGAGTTGGGTGAGAATCGGTAACGCGCCAGCGTTTCCGGATGTCAGGAATATCGCGTCTGCGCCCTCGCTTTCCGCGGTGGCGGCGATCTCGGGTGCGACTTCAACGACCGCATTCTGGCTCATCGCGAAGGAAGCGACGCTGATGAGTTCGGCGCCGTGGCGCTCCATCGCGGCGGAAATCGCGGCGAAGCCCTTTTCCTCAGTCTGTCCCTGACCGTGAACAACCATGATCCTTGATCGATTGTTGTCCACGGCGTATTTGACCAGCCGATCCGCCGTATTCTCGAACGTATTGCCCAGTACGAACACGTTGCCGCCGGCGATGTCGGTATTGTTGGAGAGGCTTAGCACATTGACTCCGCTTCTGGCGACCGCGGCGCCGACCGCCTCGGTGGAGCCGGCGTATAACGGACCAAGTATTATCCTGGCGCCTTCATCGACCGCCTGTAGCGCCACCTCCGCGGCGCGTTCGGGGTTGGCGGCCGTCGCGTAGACCCGGAGATCGATCATGACACCCCGCATATCGCCCATCGCCAGACGCACGGCGTTCTCGATTCCTTCGGCCAGAAGATCGTTCTCGGCTATGCCGGACTCCGCCGGAACGAGAAGCGCCACCGCGACAGGCGCATCCGCTTGGACCCTTTCCGGTGGCGCCGTGACGGTGTTGCAGGCGGTCAATGCGGCGCAGCTCAGGGCGGCCAGGGCCCTCAGGAGCCTGCGGCGGGTGATGCTGGCGAACACAATCATGGCGGCCCGTTCGCTCCTCTGTTTGCTTGCGGACGTCAGCAGATTATGCGCTAGAGTGGACGGAGTAAACGCATTGAATGGGGGAATGGTTGGTGGAAATCGCGGTCTCCCCGCTGCCGCCGGGCCTGTATCTCGTCGCCACCCCTATCGGCGCCGCGCGCGACATAACCCTTCGGGCGCTGGATATCCTCGCGTCCGCGAACGTGCTTGCCGCGGAGGATACGCGGACGTTGAGGCGCCTGATGGGGATTCACGGCATTCCGGTCGGCGGGCGTCCGCTCCTTGCCTATCACGACCGTAACGGCGCGACGATGCGGCCCCGGCTCCTCGGGATGATCGGCGAGGGAAAATCGGTGGCCTACGCGTCCGAGGCCGGTACGCCCCTGGTGTCGGACCCCGGCTTCGGCCTCGTTCGGTCGGCAAGGGCCGAGGGACTGGCCGTGACCTCATCGCCGGGGCCATCCGCGGTTCTCGCGGCTCTGGCGGTGTCGGGGCTACCGACCGACCGGTTTCTGTTCGCGGGATTTCCACCGACTTCGCGGGGCGCCAGGATGACCTGGCTCCGCGAGCTGCAGTCGGTCCCGGCGACGCTGGTTGTCTTCGAATCGCCCAGGAGGATTCACCGGCTGCTGTCCGAGATGGCGGATGTATTCGGGGAACGCGAGGCGGCTGTCTGCCGGGAACTGACCAAACGCTTCGAAGAGGTAATGACCGGAAGTCTCGGGGAACTCGCCACACGGACCGCGGCGCGGGTGCTGAAGGGCGAGACCGTCTTGGTGGTGGGCCGTAGCCAACCCGACGGGCCGGTCGCCGACCTGGACGAGATTCTCGTTTCGGCGCTCGCCGGCATGTCCGTGCGGGATGCGTCCGAATCGGTTGCGAAAGCTCTGGGGCTTCCAAGGCGGCAGGTCTATCGGGAGGCGCTGCGGCTGACGGAATCCGGGAAGGTGTAACCGACGGGAAAAGGCACAGGCTTATGGCTCAGGATATGAAGGCAGCAGTGGTGGTCGCCTCAGCTTCGGGCATCGGTCTGGCCACATGCCGACGCCTGGCGCAAGCCGGATATGGGTTATGTATGATCGACACCCACGAAGACAACCTGATGCAGCAAGCCGCTGCCCTGCGAGATGCCAGTGCCCAGATCGAAGCACTGGTGGCAGACGCAACGGATCCGGGTACAGCCCCGGCCTTCACCGCCGCAGCGATGTCCCGGTTTGGCCGGATCGATGCGCTGGCCTGTATTGCTGGCGGGGCTGGTGACATTCCGATGCATCAGGTGGATGACATCCCGTTGGAGCAATGGGAGACCGTCATGCGCCTGAACCTGACCAGCACGTTTCTGTCCTGTCAGCATGTCATTCCGGTGATGCGAAATCAGGGACATGGGCGGATCGTCTGCCTGTCCTCCACGGTAGCGCAGGGCTGTTTGGCTCCGGTGGGCACCATGGGCGCGCGGGTGGTCTATTCCACTGCCAAGGCTGGCATACTGGGCTTTGTCAAACAACTGGCCAAGGATGTGGGCGAAGATCGGATCACTGTGAACACGGTTCTGCCGTGGCTGACATTTGGCGAACCGGGCACCAAAGTTCGCGATAGTTTCTACGCCCAGACCGAAGAATATCAGGCCCGAACCTTGTCGATGTCCCCGCAGAAACGACCTGTCGCGGCCGATGGGATGCCGCTGCGATTGCATTTCTGTTGTCGGAGGAGGCTGGCTATGTCTCGGGTATCGAGATGCCTGTGGACAGTGCCGTTCTGAACTGATGGGCGTGCTTGAGGGACGCCGCATTATCGTTACGGGCGCCGCTTTGGGCATTGGGCAAGCCACGGCGGAACGGTTTGTGGCCGAAGGGGCCGCAGCGGCGTGTCTCGATATCGCTGATATGCGCGACCCACCCTGCGCAAACCTGACCACCGAGCCTCTTGCAGAACTCCGCGGCCGGGCGGTTTTTTCCCGCCCGGCGCCACTTCGAAGCGCAGCGAACTTCCGCTTTCCGCCGTCCGTGCCGAAACCTCTCCGTCTTGATGTTCAGAAAAACATACCCTATTTTCTGACATGGAGTTGAGCCATGATCACGTCGAAAATCAAACAACGCATCGTTGGGAAAAGCCGAGGCGCCATCTTCGGGCCGTCGGATTTTCTGGACATCGGATCGCGCGCGAGCGTGGATCAGGCACTGTTGCGCCTGGTCGATCAGGGCGTGATCCGGCGGCTGACACGTGGGCTCTACGACTACCCCAGGCAAAGCCCTCGTTTCGGACCTCTGGCGCCATCCGCCGATGACATTGCGCGTGCCGTGGCCCGAAAGGACAACCAGATTCTGCAGCCCTCACCCGCCATGGCTGCCAACCTTCTAGGCCTGTCCACCCAGGTGCCATCCAATCCGACCTACATGACCGACGGGCCAACCCGGACGAAGAAGATCGGGCGGCAGGTGATCCAGTTCCGCAACGCTTCTCCGAAGACATTGGTCGGGGCAGGTTCAAAGACGGGTACTGTTTTCCAGGCGCTACGCTATGTCGGCAAGGACCGTGTGGACGATCAGGTGATCGGTAAGATCGCCCGGGCGCTGGATGCTAGGGATCGGGCGCAGCTCGCAAGGCAAAGCAAATATGTCCCGGCCTGGATGCATCCGGTGGTCCAGCGGATTGTGGCACACGCCTGAGCATGGACGCCTTCGCAAACGACACGCCTGAACACCGAGACGAAGCCTTCAGCCAAGCCGCAGCAGAGCTGGGGTTCGCCAAGGCGATTGTCGAAAAGGACTTCTGGGTCTGCTGGTCGCTACGGGTAAGCGGTTAAAGTGCGGCGTCACGGCCCGGAACGGGCCGGATTTCCGTTTGACAGCATAGCCCGCCCGCTCCATCCACCTGCCGTCGGGGCGAATCACTTCGGAGGCGGCGATGGCGGAATGGTATGGGTCCAAGGGGACGACCGGGCTCCCGCAGGCCATCGTGAGCGCCATGCCCGCGCATTCCACATATCTGGAAACGCATCCTGGGGGCGGCGCCATCATGAGGCGCAGGCCGCCCGCGCGGCGCAGCATCGGCGTCGACCCCGACCGCCGGGCGGTCGACGGCTTCAGATGCGGCTACCCGGTCGAGCTCCACCATGGCTGCGCGCTGCGCTTCCTCGGGACGTTCCCCTTCCAGGGCCGCGAGCTGGTCTACTGCGACCCGCCCTACGTGCGGTCGACGCGCAGGGGGCCGCGCCGCCATCGCTTCGACTACACGGACGACGACCATGTCGCGCCTGCCGGCATCCTGAGGTCGCTGCCCTGCCGGGTGATGGTCTCCGGCCATCCCTCGGCGCTCTGCGACGCGCACCTGGACGGCTGGCGCTCGCTCGAGGTCCAGGCCAGCAGCCAGGCCTGCGCCGTCACCGGGAAGCTGTGGCCCGACTTCGGGCCGGACCGGCCGCACTGGCACACCTGCGCGGGCAGGAACTTCACCGACCGCCAGAGGATCAGGCGCAGCGCCGCGAGCCGGGCGCGGCGCTACCGCGCGATGCCGCCGGCCGGGCGGCTCGCGGTGCTGGCGGCGGTCATGGCCGTCGAGGCCGGGGAACGGGCGCGTCGTCCGATGTCCGCGTGGCCGGGGAGCTCGGCCGGGACCTGTCCCGCCTGATCGGTGACGGCACGCTGCCGCCCAAGGCCGGGAAGTCGCTCGGGTCGCTGATCGAGCTGGCCGGGCGTCTGGCGGCGGACAACGCAGGGATGGCCGGGACGATCGCCGCCCGGGAAAGGCGGATCGCCGGGCCCGCGGCGCAGCCCGCCGCGCTGACCGCCCGGATCGCGCAGCCGCGGCGCGACCTGTACGGCCCGCGCCCGGAACGGCACAGGGCGGGCGGGGACGGCGCCGACGGCGAGGAAGGTTCCGAGGCCAGGGACAGGCGGCCCGGGGGCAGGCCCGGCCGCAGCAGGGAGCGCGGCGATTCGGTCAACGGCGCCGGACTGCGCTTCGACGGGAACGCCCCCGTGACCGGCATCACCGTGACGCCGCCCGAGACCGGGGCCTGCCGGAGGACGGCTACGGGGTGGTCTCCGGGCGCGTCCACTGCCGGGTCGCCGCGCCCGGCTGGCGGCACGTGGTCATCCGCCACCATCACCTCAGGGCGAGGATCCGCGGGACCGGCGCCCCCGTCGGCGCCCCGGCGCGCGGGAGCGTGTCCAGGAACGGCCGCGCCGACGTCCCGTTCGTCGCGGGGATGCCCATCGACAGGTTCCAGTGGCACCTGCCCCCGCACCGCCAGCACAGGATGCTGGCCGCCGCGGGCATCACCGTCAGCCGCGGCCCGACGGGCCAGTGGGCCAACCGGGCGGTCGCGCTCCCGGGCCGGTCCACGACGGGCGGTGGCGTTCGGTGCCGGGAGCGCCGTCATACAGACGGCCGGGACGCTGATCCGGGCCGGACGGCACCCGGGCAGGCCGGGAAGCATGAGGAGGGGATACCTGTGGCCGGTGCCCGGCGACCGGGGCGGGGTGGTGTTCCCCTTCGCCACGTCCCGCCGGCACGGGCACGCCGCCGGGTTCCCCGTCGGGTGCTCCGGAACCCTCGTGAGCGACGGCTACGGCGCCTGCGGGGCCCATTTCGCGGCGCGCGGCGGCGCGGTCACCCACCAGGGGTGCCGGGTCCACACCCGCCGCAACTTCCGGGAGCGGAGGGACGATCACCCGGAGATGGCCGGGGAGGCGCTGGCGCTGACCGGCGCCATCCACCGGACCGGGGAGGGGATCAGGGGCCGTCCGACGGACGGGCGGCTGGTGGCGCGGCGGACCCGCTCGCGCGCGGCGGTCGACAGGTTCCGGGACCGGTGCGGGCGTACGCTGGAGGATCCGGCGACGGCGCCCAGGCACCCGATCCGCAGGGCGATCGCCCACCCCGTCGGGCGACGGGCCACGCTGGAGGCGTTCCTGGTCGATCCCGACGTGCCGCCGGACACGAACCGGGTCGAGAACAAATTGCGCGGCGCGAAGCTCGGCCAGCGCAACTGGCTGTTTTGCTGGACGGAGCTGGGGGCGGAGCACGCGGGGATCATGAACGCCATGTTCGCCACCTGCCGGATGCAGGGCGTCGACGCCCGCGTCTGGCTGATCGACGTGCCGCTGCGGATCGACAGCCACCCCGCCAGCCGGGCCGGCGGGCTGACGCCGAGGCGCTGGAAGGAACCGTTTGCCCACGCCCCGATGACGTCCGACGTCGCGGCCGCCACGGCCGGACTGCGGCTTCAGGCCGCCACGGGGACGGCATGGCGCCTGCGGTGGCGCCGGACGGTGATGCCGGCCGGTCCCGTCCAGGAGCGCCGCGGGCCCGGTCCGCGACAGCGACAGCGACCTGCGCCCCGGCGCCGGCGCCGGGGGCGAGGCGAACAGGCCCCGCTCCAGGCGCCTGGCCCGGACGAGGTACCCGCCATGCCCGGAGCCGAGAACCTTCACCATCGTCCGGCGGCGGTTGACGAACACGTACCAGCGCCCGCTGGCGGGGTTCTCCCCGGGACGGGTCGCGACCAGCGCGACCGGCCCGTCGAAGCTGCGGCGCATGTCCGTCGGCTCCACCGCCAGCCAGATGCCGCCCGCCGGCCAGCTGCCGGGCATCAGGACCGCCGCACGCGGAGCGTACCTTTGTCGCCAGCTCCGGAACGTCCCGGCCGGCACCCCCCTGGCTTCGCGGAAGTCGGCCTGCGTGCCGTCCCAATGCCCGAACTCCGCCATCAGGGCCAGGCGATCGGCCTCGCTCCAAAGCTTCCGGGCGAAGCCGCCAACAGCCATCGTCGGTGCATCGTCTGTCATGAAGTAACCTCCGGTCAGGGTGAATGGACCGGAAGATGCTCTCGCGCGAGGGCCGGCGAAATCAAGACGCGGGCGGAACGTCGTGCTTTAACCGCTTACGCTACGGCACCTGTTTGCCCTGCCCTCCTTTGGCGATCACCTGATCTTCAAGGGAGGAACATCGCTCTCTAAAGCCTTCGACGTCATCCACCACTTCTCTGAGGACGTGGATCTGTCCGTCGACCGTGCCCAACTCGGGTTTGGTGGAGATCGTGACCCTGAAAACCCTGACCTTTCAGGCGGCAAACGCAAGTCCCTGTTGCAGGAGCTTCAGGACGCGGCGCAGGTTACCGTCGCAGGTCCCCCGCTCGAAGAAATCAACACCGCCTTCTCTGCGCACCTGGACCAGCCTTTTTCACTCCAGATCGACGACGACCCTCAGACTGTGCTGTTCGCTTACCCGTCCCTAAGAGGCGAAGATCAAGGGTACATCAAACCAATCGTGCGGTTTGAATTCGGCGCGCGTGGCGCACAGTTTCCTGCCGAGCAACGGACACTCTCAACTTACGTTCAACGTAACTGTTCAGGTTCTTTCCTGGCCGTCAATCGTTCTCCGTCGGCTTCTGTTTGACAAGGCCCTTTGTTTCCCTGTAGGCCTACGAACAAAGACGGCTGAAGCCGCGGTCATGGGCAGCAAACAGGGCAGGCAGGCATCTCGTGTCAGGAATGATCGACGATCCTTGAGTCATTGGCCCACCGGGTCTCTGCTTTGACGGCGGCCCTCGCGGATCGTGATGCTGTGATTGCCGTCCAGGCCGCGCGCATCGCGGAGTTGGAGCGTCGCTTGGGGCTTGACAGTTCCAACAGCGGCAAGCCGCCGCCGGGCGACGGGCTGTCGAAGCCGACGTCGGAGGAATTGCGGGAGCGGGGGAAGTCCCGCAGGCGGGAGAGTTCCCGCAAGCCGGGCGGCCAGACGGGTCACGCGGGTGACACGCTTCGCCGTTCCGAACATCCCGACCACGTCGTGGATCATTATCCCGCCATCGGCGCGAGCTGCGGTGGGGCCCTGGATGCCGGGATGTCCATCGGGTCCGCAGCCCGCCAGATCCCTGACCTTCCCAAGCCGCCTCCGCTTGAAGTGACCGAGCACCGGGCACACCGGTGCGTCTGCCCCGCCTGCGGCATGGCCACCCGTGCGGACTTTCCTGCGGGCGTGACGGCCCCGGTCCGGTATGGCCCGCGGCTCGCCGCTCTGGCCGTGTACCTTCACACCGCGCAGATGATTCCCGTGCGGCGGCTGCGCCAGACGCTGGCCGAACCGTTTGGCGTAAAGATGTCGCCGGGAACCGTCATGAACATTGTCGCGGGCGCCGCCGAAGGCCTCGAAGGCTTCGCCCGCTATGTTCGGGACGCGGTGGCGGAGGCTCCCGTCAAACACATGGACGAAACCGGCCTCCGTGTGCGGGGCCGCCTCGCCTGGCTGCACGTTGCGTGCACCGAACGGCTGAGCCACTTCCGCATGGGCGAGAGCCGGGGCGACGTCATGAGGGACGCGACCGGGATCGCCGTCCACGACCATTGGCGGCCGTATTTCAACATCCCCGGAACCGCGCCGGCCCTCTGCGTCGCGCATCTCCTGCGCGAACTCCAGGACCGGGTCGACTTCGACGAAGAGGACTGGGCCGCGACGATGGCCCGCCTGCTGCGCCGCGCCATCCACGCCGTCAACCTGTCGGACGGAAAGCCCCTGCCGACGCGGCTGACCGACCGGATCGGCCGGCGTTACGACGGCATCGTGGCCGCCGGTCTCTCCCTGCACGAATCCCTGCCGCCGCCCGCGCAGCCGGGAAAGCGGGGGCGGAGGAAACGACGACGGGGCCACAATCTGGTGCGGCGACCGCGAGACAATCGGGAAGGTGTGCTGCGGTTCACCCGCGATCCCACCGTTCCCGCGACCAACAACGCGGCCGGGCGCGCCCTGCGCCCCGTCAAGGTCCAGCAGAAGATCTCCGGCAGCTTCCGCAGCGCAGAAGGTGCCCGGAACCACGCGGCTCTGCGAACCGTGCTGGACACGGCCCGCAAGCAGAACTGGAACCTGCTGGAAACACTGCGGGCCGCACCGGATGAGTTGAGGAACCGGATCGCAAAGCCAGAGTTCGCGCCGATCCGCTGATCCCCGTTTCGGGCCAGCAGTGCCCGGTTGAGGAACCTGAACAGTTACGAAAAATGACTAAAGGGCAGGGGGCGTCTCCGCGAACCACGCGAAGGCGTGTGAGAACGCCGGTTCGCCGGGGACCCCCGACACGCGGCGACCGGCCGCACAGCCGCCGCGGCGTGGGATCGTACCTGAGCCTGCCGGTCAGCGCGGCCGTGGTCGGGAGGTCCCACACCGCCTTCGCAACGAAGGCCCGCGCCAGCGCGTTGCGGTCGGCGGGAGGGTGCCCGACGCCGCGGTGGCCGTAATGGAGGTGCCGCTCCACCTCCGCCAGGTCCGGCACGGCGACGGACCTGCGGTGCATCCTGCCCAGCGGGCCGACCTCCCCGGCGAGGGCCGGGAAAAGTTCCCCCTGGATGCGGTGCCAGGCATCTGATACGAACTCTCCCAAGGACATGGAGCCGTCTCCCTGTATGTTGTGGATCATACACCTTCATCATACAGGAGAGACGGCTCCATGTCCAGGCCCGGCCGTCGAAAAAAGCCCGTTTCACGGGAAAAAACCGCTCGACCGCGGAGTTCTGCAAGAGGCTCAATAGCTAGAGTTTTACGCTCGCCGCTGCACCGCCATTTACCCAAAATTGTACGTGATTGACAGCGGCAGCGTCCGGCGTGTAATGTCACCGTGAACAAAGGAGAGACTCCATGCGTTATCTGACAATCCTGGTGGGCGGGCTGGTCGCGGTCTCAATGGCTGGGCCGGCGGCGGCGGAACTCCCAGAGATACCGCGCAAGGTGCTGCCGGTGGCGGAATGCACGCCGGAAACATGCACTATGACCATTATGAACTCTGGAGAGACGGAGGTCAACGGCTGTGGTGGAACTAACGCTGCCCAATACACCGTGCGATTGACATCCAACAATCCCAGATTTGACCGATACGACTTCCATCCTAACATCCTGAATATACAGTTTGCTACGGTTCCACCTGAAGTGGCCTACGACTTCAGGCTGGTGGAGCTGAATCCCGAAGGGCTGGGTTGGGCTCGAGTTTGGCTGTCGCATGGTGCCACCTATTACGGCTTTGAACTGAATGAGAATTACAACATGTCTCTCCGATTGGCGGATGAGGCCACACGCCTCCAGCGATATGCTGACGCAAAGCTGCCCGATACTGACACGGTAACACTCATATTCAAGCAAGTCCGTGAAGCAAAAAACAAATTTACAGTCGTGGGACCTAGCAACGTTGTCTTCAATACGAAGGTCGACGGCAATAACTGTGGGAAGCGTGGTAGGTAATAGTTGGTTTGTTTGGTAGCATGACAGGTCGGGCCATACTTTAACAGCGCCCATCTTTAACAAAATGTAACTGTTCAGGTTCTGTCCTGGCGGCTTCCCGCCCGGCAGGCGGCTCAGCCCGTCTGGGCCGGCTGTCGCGTGACGAGCCGCGCGACCAGCTCTTCCGGCGAGGTCCGCAGGGTCTCCAGCAGGTTAAGTCCCTGTTTCCGCGGCGCCGCGTGGTTCCGGGCTCCCGCCTCGCTGCGCAGGCTCCCGGAGATCCTCTGCCGCACCTTGAGGGGCGGCGGCGCCCGCTCTGCCTCGTTGTTGGTGGCCGGAACCGCGGG
The DNA here is from genome assembly GCA_965221405.1 of Paracoccaceae bacterium. Lineage (GTDB taxonomy): Bacteria > Pseudomonadota > Alphaproteobacteria > Rhodobacterales > Rhodobacteraceae > JAPOUP01. The sequence continues at coordinate 2,213,842 of CBDCSE010000002.1, forward strand.
GTCGCGGGTGAACCGCGGCACGCCGTCCCGGTTGTCCCGCAGCCGCAGGGCCAGGTTGTGGCCCCACCGTCGTCGCTTCTCCGGCCCCGCCTTCCCGGTGGCGCCGGCGGCGGCAGGGCCCCGTGCATGGCGATGCCCTCGGCCACGATGCCGTCGTAACGGCGGCCGATCAGGTCCGCCAGCCGCTCCGGAAGGGGCTTTCCCTCCGACAGGCTGCCGGCGTGGACGGCGCGGCGCAGCAGGCGGGCCGTCCTCTCCGCCCAGGCCTCTCCGTCGAAGTCCACCCGGTCCTGGAGCTCGCGCAGGACGTGCGCGGCGCACAGCGGGGGCACGGTCCCGGGGATGTCGGAATACGGCCGCCAGTGGTCGTGCACCGCAATGCCGGTCGCGTCCGCCATCACGTCGCCGCGGCCCGCGCCCACACGGAAGTGGCTGGGGCGTCCGGTGCAGGCCACGTGCGGCCAGGCAAGGCGGCCCCGCACGCGGATGCCGGTCCCGTCCATGTGCCTGCCGGGCGCCTGCGCCACCGCGTCACGGACGTGGCGCGCGGCGTCGGGATACACGGCCAGGGCGGCCGGCCGCGGGCCGTGGATGGCCGGGGCCGTCACGCCCTCGGGAAAGTCCGCGCGGGTCTCCGCCCCGCAGGCGGGGCGGACGCACCGGCGCACCCGGTGCCCGGTCACCCCGGGCGGGGGAGGCTCCGGAAGGTCATGGACCTGGCGGGCCGCGAACCCGGCGGACATCCCGGCATCCAGCGCGCCGCCGCAGCCCGAACGGATGGCGGGATGGTGGCCCTCGACGCGGTCGGGGGTCGCGCGGCGCGAAAGCGTGCCGCACGCATGGCCCCTCTGCCCGCCCGGTGTCCGGCCGCTCTCCCGCCGGCGGGACCGCTGGCGCTCCCGCAGCTCCTCCGCCGTCGGCTTCGCCAGCCCGTCGCCCGGCGGCGGCCTGCCGCTGTTGAAGCTGCCAGGGCCGAGCCGGCGCTCCAGCTCCGCGATGCGCGCGGCCTGGACCGCGTTCTCCGTGCGGAGCCCGGCAACCAGGTCCCGCAGGTCCGCAATCACCGCATCGCGGTTCGCGGGGGCCGCCGCCAGGCCGGAGACCCGCCTGGCCAGTTGTCCGGGATCGTCGATCGTCTCTGGCACGGGATGCCTGCCTTCCCTCGTATGCCGCTCTTTACCCGCGGCTTCAGCCGTCTTGTCCGGCAAGCCTGTGGGACATGCAGCCCCGGTTGCCAGGCAAGATCACGATGGATGCGCCGCCGGTCTGGAGAGAACCTGAACAGTTACCGTTCAACAAGCCTTCCCCGATCTGCGCGGCCTGAATGGTATCGAGGTTCGCACCCTGGGGATCGAACGAACCTTCTGGGAGAAAGCCACAATTCTCCACATGCTCTTCCATCAGGACGCGAGCAAACCGCTCGCCGACCGCATGTCCCGGCACTACTACGACATGGCTCAATTGACCCAGCACGACGCCAAGGCGCGCGCTTTGGCTATACTCGGAATCATTAATTCGCCCTTAAGGGTTGACATGATTCGCGGAACGGTCCATATGTCCCGGAAAAGAGCGGTCAGAACAAGACACAGGCAGTGGCATGTCCGGGACAGGCTGCATCCTCAGCGCCGGGGAGCGCGAGGCGCTTCTGGCGATAATGCGCGGGCGCAGGGTCGAGGCGCTGAAGGTGTGGCGCGCGAACGCGCTGGTGGCGCCTGGCGACGGAAAAGGCGTCGGCCTGGTCTGCCGGATCCTCCATCCCGGTCCCGACACGGTGCGCGGCTGGCTGCGCGGGTTCCGCCGGACCGGCCTGGCCTCGGTGGATCCGGCGGCGTATCCGGAGCGTGAGGGAAAGCTGACGCGGGCCCGGGAAACCTCGCTCCGGGAGACGCTGCGGGACAGCCCGCCGCGCGACACCAACGGGGTCCGGGACATCATCCTGCAGAGGTTCGGCCAGGAGTACACCCGCGGCGGCGCCATAAAGCTCATGCACCGGCTGGGATTCGGTTACGTGAAGCCGAAGCCGCTGCCCAGGCAGGCCGACAGGGCGGGGCGGGAGGCCTTCATACGGCAGTACGAACGGACGGTGCGGGACGCGCCGCCCGACGAGACCATCGTGTTCGCGGACGCGGTCCATCCGGAATGGCAGAGCCGTCCGGCGCACGGCTGGTTTTTCCGCGGGGACAGGCCCGCGGTCAGGTCCACCACGGGTCGGCGGCGGCTGAACCTGCACGGGGCGCTGAACCCTTCCTGGAGAGACCGCAGTGCCGCGTCCGGCTGCACTTCCTGCCGCCCCACGCCCCGCACCTGAACCCCATCGAGCGCCTGTGGGGGGTCATGCACCGCCACGTGACGCATAACCGGTTCCACGCGGACCTGCGCCGGTTCACCGGGGCGATCTTCCGGTTCTTCAACGACACGCTTCCCCGTGAGTGGGAGGCCATCGCGGAATCCGTCACCGACAGTTTCCGGATCGTCACCCATGACGGATACCGCATGGTCGGATAGCGGATCCGGCCATGCGGCGGAGGGCGAATCGGGCCGGAAAGTACGGTCCAGTTCAGTTCAGCGAGTATAACCTCGATCTCTTGAGTGAGGTCGGCCACCACAAGTCGGTGTTCTTCAAGGCCGCCTGGGCTCGGTACGAAGACGCGAAGCCGGGATCGCTGCGCCTGACTCCGGCTGAACATCTGGAGGCCGCCCTCCGTCGAGACTACGCGGGCATGCGAGAAATGGTCATGGGCGACGCACCGAGTTTTGACGACGTGATGGGTGCGATCACGGCGCTGGAAGCAGAGATCAACGCGGTATGACTGCGACGAGCGTGTCTATTGGAAGCCAATGCAGACCTTCAATCAGCCAACCCTCGCTTAACATCAAGGCCCGCACTCGCGTCATGAGTAATACCAATCCAAATAAGTAAAGAATCATGAACAAAAGGGGAACATCACGCTGTGCCACTCCCCAATATTCTGCGTGTGACCGGCGCTTCCGTCCTGTATTCCTTGTTTGTCGACAGGAATACGGGGGAGGACGGCATGCCCGAGAGGATCATGGTCTTGCACACCGACCACACGCCCGAAGGCCTACGCGAACTGGTGCCGGACCCAGTATGGACCACGGCCGCGGGCTTTGCGGGCAGCCCGGTGTACACGGGGTATATGCGATGAACGCCGATGTAATCGACGGGAAAGCAATTGCCGGAAGGGTTCGGGCCGAGGTGGCCAGGCATGTCGCCAGGCTGGGGGCGGACCATGGCCTCACCCCGGGGCTGGCCGTGGTGCTGGTGGGCGAGGATCCCGCGAGCCAGGTATATGTCCGCTCAAAGGGCAGGCAGACGGTCGAAGCGGGAATGCGGAGCTTCGAGCATCGGCTCGCCGCATCGACTCCGGAGGAGGACCTGCTGGAACTGGTCAAGGGGCTGAACGCGGATCCCTCCGTGCATGGCATCCTGGTCCAGCTGCCGCTTCCGGATCACATCGACGAGGCGCTTGTGATAAACGCCGTCGATCCTTCCAAAGACGTGGATGGGTTCAATGTCTGGAACGTCGGGAAGCTCGGGACCGGACAGAAGGCCATGGTTCCCTGCACACCGCTCGGATGCATGATGCTCCTGCGCGACCGCCACGGGAGCCTGTCCGGAATGAACGCCGTCGTGATCGGGCGATCCAATATCGTGGGAAAGCCGATGGCGCAGCTTCTGCTAAGGGATAGCTGCACGGTGACCGTCGCCCATTCGCGTACCAGGAACCTTAGGGAGGTGGCGCGTCAGGGCGATATAGTCGTCGCTGCCGTGGGGCGCGCCGGAACGGTCGGGGGTGACTGGATCAAGCCGGGCGCAACGGTGATCGACGTTGGAATCAATCGAATCGCCGCGCCGGAACTTGGGGAGCGGAGGACGCGGCTGGTCGGCGACGTGGACTTTGACGGATGTTCGACGGTCGCCGGCGCGATAACCCCGGTGCCCGGCGGCGTCGGTCCCATGACCATCGCGTGTCTCCTCGCCAATACACTTACCGCATGCTGCCGCGCCAACGGACTGGAAGAGCCCGAAGGGCTAACGGTATAGGGGCTGGTTTCGCGGGCGCCCGGGCGGTCCACTGTCCGGGAGACATTCACGGGCGGCGGCCGGGTCATTCGGCTGGGGAGTCCCGGACCTGGACTGTCCGCCGAAGACGTCACCCATCCCGCGCATTCGGGATTTCGGCGACGGCTTTGGCTGATTATGCGACGCGCTCCGGATGCAGGCCCTGCATCTGCAGGTCGAAACCGCTCTGGATATGCCGCGTGAACGTCTCCAGCGCCTCGATCCTGTCTCCGCGCTCGACGACCCTGACAAGCTCCATGTGATTGCCAAGCGACTTCGCGAGATCAACGTTCTCGATGGTGGAGAATAGGGGAAACGCCTTCGCCTTGGCCCAGACGATATCGAACATTTCCAGAAGGAAACGATTTCCCGCACGCATGACGAAAGCGCGGTGAATGTTGCGGTTGGCCTCGAAATAGCCTCGCGCCGACCGGTCCTCGAGATTCTCCTCCCGCTGGACCACCTCGCTCAGCCAGGCGATGTCGTCCGCAGAATTGCGGACGGCCAGAATGCGGGCACACTGTCCCTCGATACCCGCACGGGCCTGATAGAGTTCCCTGACCTCATCGTCGTTCATGCGGTAGAGCCTGAAACTGCCCTGGTTCGAGACCTCCAGAACGCCTTCCTGCTCAAGACGCATAAGCGCCTCGCGGATGGGTGTCCGGCTGATGTTCATCTCGTCCGCAAGCTTTTCCTGCAAAAGCCTATCATCCGGGCCGAGTTCCCGGCGCATGATCGCTTCGACCAACTCGTCGTAAACCTCGTCCGCCAGTCGGCGGCGGGCGGGCCGGATTGACCTCAGGGCCATTCGCTCCTCGGGATGCTCATGATAACCTGCGTTTGGCAATATTGTATACGGAATACCCTGTCCGGGCTACCCGATTCGATCTTGCCATTTGCTGAATACAGTATACCGTATACAGAAATGGGGGGAGAATCGCCATGTGTGGAATAGCCGGGCGCATCCTTGCCGGCCTTGGAGGCTCCGGAGGCGTGGGCCGCGACCTGGTGGAACTGATGGATGCGCAGGAGCATCGAGGGGCGGACAGCACGGGTTTCGCGATCTATGGACCGCCACGTGATACGGGGTACGTCGTTCGTGGCATGGGATTTGACCGGAAAGGCATGGACTCGGCGATGGATGATCTCGCGCATAGCCTGCGCGATCACGGCTCCGATATCCTTGGAGACCCCGCGATCATCACCGACGGGCAGCGGCATTATTGCTTTCGTATCGAGATCGGTGATCCGCGTGACATGACCGCCTGGGTTGCCGATGTGGATACGCTCAGTGACCGGATTGAGGTGCAGTCCTGCGGACGCAGCCTTGAAATCATCAAGGATGTCGGTGATGCGCGGGCCGTGGCCGAAAAACACGGCGTGCGCGAGATGATCGGCACCCATGGCCTCGGGCATGCCCGGCTGGCGACGGAAAGTGACGTGCGTCCCAATGCAAGTCATCCGTTCTGGGCGCGGCCGTTTCCGGATGTGGCTATCGTGCATAACGGCCAGATCACGGATTACCTCACATGGCGGGAGAGGCTGGAACGGCAGGGTTACAGATTCCTGACCGGCAATGACAGTGAGTTGATCGCGGTTTGGATCAGTGACCGGATGCGGGCGGGGCTTACCATGGATCAGGCCCTGAAACTCTCGATCACTTCCATTGACGGTGTATTCACCTACATGATCGCGAACACCGAGGGAATTGGATTCGCCAAGGACCGCTTCGCCATGAAGCCATTGGTGGTGATTGATCGGGACGGCGACCTAGCGATGGCCACCGAGGAACAGGCGGTGCGCCGCATCTTTGTAGGTGAATGCGATGTCATAAACCACGACGGCCCTTCCCTGACCGGGCTCTGGGGCGTCGGGGACAGAGATTTGGCCGCATGAACGAACACATTGTCGATGTGGGAAAGCGCCACATCAGGGAAATCAATGAAGAGATCCAGGAAGCGTGTACCCGTGGCGACAGGATCCGTGTGGTCAACACGCTCTCCCGCCACAATCTGGGTATCGGTCTTCCGGATGGCGCCGAAGTCCGGTTCGAGGGTTCGGTGGGCTATTACTGCGGCGGGCTCAACACCGGTGCGACGCTGGAGGTCGAGCGAAACGCCGGGTGGGCGCTGGGCGAGGGAATGTCCAAAGGAACGATCACTGTCGGCGGCTATAGCGGCATGTCCTGCGGTGCCGCGATGATCGGAGGCACGATCCATGTGAAGGGCGATGCGGGTCCGCGCTGTGGTGTTGCGATGAAGGGCGGAAACATCGTCGTCGAAGGCCGGATCGGGTACCAGTCGGGTTTCATGGCCCATGCCGGTAAGATCATTGCGCTCGGAGGTGCGGGTGACAGCTGTGCGGACGCGCTCTGGGAAGGCGAGGTCTGGGTTGACGGCGATGTCGACAGTCTTGGCGTCGACGTGAAGGTCGTGGAGCCGACCTCCGAGCAGGTCGATGAGGTGGATGCCATTCTCGAGCCGCTCGGTCTTTCAGACGGGTCGCGAGACTGGCGAAAGATGGTCTCCGGGCAGCGGCTCTGGTTTTTTGAATCGAGGGATGCGGGCGCATGGCTGATGATCTGACGCCGACCTACGGATATCCTTTCGATCCGCCCGGGGAAGACGAGATCCGCTTCAATGACGCCGGTGCCGTGGAAGGTCGCCCTTCAGGCGTGCTGTCGAGCTATGACGAGGGCGGTTCCACCCGCTGGACACCCGAAGCGATATCGGAAGTGCATGCGCTGGCGCAGCTTGGACGCTACCAGGTGCGCGGCTACAACACGTTCAACAAGCGGATGCCGACTTTCGACGATCTCGTGTTCGTTCCAGCCACGATGACGCGGCTGCCGCTGGAAGGCTATAGGGAGAGCTGCGAGACGAAGACCGTGCTTGGCGGCGGGCGCGGTATCGTTGAATGCCCGCTGGAACTCAGGATTCCCATCTATATCGCCTCGATGTCCTTTGGTGCGCTGTCGGCATCGGCGAAGGCTTCGCTGGGCTATGGCGCCTCCAAAGCGGGGACCATGACCTGCACCGGCGAGGGTGGCATGCTGGAGGAGGAACGGGAAGCGTCGGCCCGGCTTGTATACCAGATGAGTCCAGCACGTTACGGGGTTGACCTTGACCACCTGCGTCGCGCCGATGGGCTGGAAATCGTGGTTGGCCAGGGTGCCAAGCCCGGAACCGGCGGCCTCCTGCTGGGGATGAAGGTCAGTCCCCGGGTCAGCAGGATGCGGACACTGCCCGAAGGTGTTGACCAGAGGTCGACCATCCGGCACCCTGATTTTCTCGGGGCTGACGATCTGGCCGTCAAGATTGAGGAACTCAGGATCGCGACCGGTTACAGGGTGCCGATCTTTATCAAGATGGGTGCGACCCGGCCGCGTTATGACGTCGCCATAGCCGCCAAGGCGGGGGCTGACGTCGTGGTGGTGGACGGTGCCGAGGGAGGCACTGGCGCTTCGCCGGAACTGTTGCTGAACCACACCGGTATTCCGACCATGAGCGCGGTCCGCGCGGCCCGCGCGGCGCTGGACGACTGCGATATGACGGGAAAGGTGAGTCTGGTGGCGGCGGGTGGGATCCGCTCCGGAGTGGATGTCGCGAAATGTCTGGCTCTGGGTGCCGATGCGGTGATGATCGGCAATGCCGCGATGATAGCGATGGGCTGCAACTCCCCAAGGTATATTGAGGATTACGAGAGGCTCGGCACCTCTCCGGGCGCCTGCCATCACTGTCATACCGGATTGTGTCCTGTGGGTGTCGCCACTCAGGATCCGGACCTGGAGAAGCGCATGGATCCGAGGGCCGGGGCGGAGCGTGTCGCGCGTTTTCTCACCGCGATGACCATGGAGGTCACCGCGTTGGCGAAGGCCTGTGGCAAGTCCTGCATTCACAATCTTGAGACCGAGGATCTGCGTGCGCTGAGTTTCGAGGCAAGCGCATTCACGGGTGTCAAGATGGCAGGTATCGACCGCGCCTTTGGGTGGTGAGGATGAGAATCGCGGTTCTTGACCTGACGTTCCAGCCAAGTCCGCTGCTTGATAGTGTGCCGCGCGCAGGGCAGACGATTGTCGAATGGCTGGCCCCTGAGCTTCCGGAGGCGAGGTTTGCCACGGTCGGTGTCGCCTACGGAGCGGCTCTGCCGCAGGTCGGTGACTTCGACGGATTCGTGGTAAGCGGATCGGAACTGGGCGTATATGATGTTTCGCCGTGGATGTTGCCGTTGCGGGATTTCCTGCGCGCGGCCCGCGAGGCGCGAAAGCCGATGTTCGGCATATGTTTCGGCCACCAGGTCATGGCCGATACTTTTGGCGGGCGCGCGGAAAAGGCGGTCTGCGGCGAGGTGGTCGGGCGGCGCATCTACAGATGTGGTGACGAGACGTTTGGGGCCCATGTCTGGCATCAGGATCAGGTAACCGTGGTTCCGCCCGGCGCGACAGTGACCGGCACCGCGGACTATTGCCCGATCGGCATGCTGGAGTATGAGTTTCCCGGGCTTTCGGTTCAGTTCCACCCTGAATACACGCGATCCGGGCTTGAAACGCTTTTCGCGCTCGGTCGTGACAGGTTCATCTCGGCGCGTGCGGTCGATTCCGCACTGGCGTCATTTCGGGACGGCCCGGTGGACAGTGCGCTTTTCGCGCCTGATACGGCCGCGTTTTTCCGCCGGCATATGGCATTATAGACCGGATCCGGTTCACGGGATCCCTGTTTCCGTCAGCGGTCCCGTCATGGTTCCGTGCCGGGTAATGTTTGCGGCGGTTTCCGGCCCGCATCCCGGGGATTGACGTCAATGCCCTGGACGCTCCGCTCCGAGTTCGCCCGTGGCTACCGCGCCGAACACACTCGTGAAGTCTTCTTTCCGCTGCTTCCTCGCGCTGAAGCGCAGAAAGCTGTCAAGGCGCTCCGTTCCGCGGGAAAAGCCCGACCGATCATGCCGGGCGGGGTCGAGCGGCTCGATGACAATCCGGCTGGCGGCGTCACGGTCCCCGTCACCCTGCACTGGCGATCCGGGAGCGGTATGCGCGAACCGCATTCCGGGCCGCGCCTGTCGGCGGCGGCGGATTGTCAAGCGCCTCCAGCAGCATGCGCCGGTCGCGCTTCGAAAGCGCCGGGGCCTGACGCCCGCGCAGAACCCGTTCCGTCCCCCCGTGCGGCCGAAGCCCAGACGAACGTCGTCAGCCTGACCTCCGTCAGTTCGGTGGCGTGCGCCATTCGCTCCTTGTCGCTCGGTTTCACGCGCATCTCGATGTGGTCGGTTGCCTTTTCGTCCGCACGCGTTTTGGCATCGGTGAAACTCAACATGATGCAGTCTTCAGGCTGTCCCGACGATGTAGGATCAATCGAGATTCGCGTCAATCGTCACCCTCCAGCCGGTTGATAGTCGCCGAGAATGTCAACGGCGATGCTGTCGGACATGCGCACGGCAGAGAGTTGTCTTGGGTGTGATGGACCGACCCTACAGCTAACGCGGCACTTTTCGTTGGCGCCGGGATTCTGGCTGTCGCTGGCCATTGCCGGGCTACGTCGTTTCCGATCCGCGGCCATGGTGCTATGGGGCGGGCATGGTTGAGATCTTCATTCAGACCCTTCCGTTCTTTCTGCTGATCGGTGTTGGCTATGTGGCCGCAGCGACGGGGTTCTTTTCGGAAGCGGCTTCAGCGGCGCTGACGCGCTTTGTCTTTTACTTCGCGCTTTCGGCAATGCTGTTCCAGTTCTCCGCCAACCTTAGCTTCGGGGACGTCTACGATACCCGATTCATGCTCGTCTATCTCTGCGCTACCGCGCTGGTCTATGTGTTTGCGAACGCGGTGGCCCATTGGCGGGGCCTGCCTGTAGCGGAAGGTGCGGTGGAGGCGCAGTGTGCCGTGATCGGCAACATCGGTTTCCTCGGCATTCCGATGCTGGCGCTGATCATGGGTGAGGCGGCCGTGGGATACATCATGATGATGCTTGCGGTCGATCTGCTCGTTTTCGGCACGCTTATCGTCGTCCTGATTACCGCGAGCCGCGGCGGAGCCGGCACACTGCAAGCGCTGTCGGCGGTGATCAAGGGCATCGTGGCCAACCCGATGCTGGTCTCGATCTTTCTTGGATTTACCTGGTCAGCCATGGACTGGCCGCTTCCGCGACCGGTCAATGAATTCCTCGGCTATCTTGGGGCGGCCGCGACGCCGGGTGCGCTTTTCGCCATAGGCGCCTCCCTCGCTGGCAGATCCATCGAACGGCCCGCAGTCGCCACCTGGCTCAGTTTCTCGAAGCTTGTACTCCATCCGGCGGCGGTTGTGGCGGCGGTACTCGTCTGGCCCGTCGAGCCTTTCGCGGCCGCGGTGATGATCGCTTCCGCCGCCCTGCCTACGGCGGGCAATATTTTCATGATCGCATCGCATTACCAGGTCGCGCCACAACGCGTCTCGGCAACGATCCTGGTATCGACGGTCGGCTCCATCGTCACCGTCTCGCTTGTTCTTGCCTGGCTTTCCGGCTGGGTTGTATTTCAGTGATCGGAGAACGGGTTCGATCAAGCAGCCTGATCCGGTTTTCCTCTGTCGAGGACATTGTTCACACTCTGTCCGGTGAATGGGGCTGAACTTCCACAAAGCCGTCAGGATCGCTGGGATACCTTATCGGTTACCAGCCCAAAAATTCGGCGGAAGGCCGTCTTCACTCTGGAACCGAACGGTTACGCTCAGGCTGATAGGCGCGTTCGGACAGGTCATTGATGACGCAGATTCACTTTCCACTCGTTGGTTTGAAGCCTCCGGCTTCCAGTCGAATATTGCTTCAGCTAAAACGAATCTTGTCCATTGCCACAGGTACCATACCGTCCGGGCGACGGGGTGCCGCCACAGGGTCCTGACCGGCGATCCGGGCCTGCGGGTGCGCGCCATCCGCCGCCAGGTCCGCCGCGGGAACGGCGTTTCCGTCCTGCATGGGGTGCTCCCGGGCGACCACGTGCATATGTTCGTCTCCGTGACCCCAAAGCTCGCCATCTCCGGTCCCGTCCGCAGGATGGAAGGCCGTCCGTCCCACAGGGCCCGGCGCGGGCTGCCCGGAATCCGCAGGCGGTGCCGGGGACGCCGGTTCCGGGGCCGGGGCCACTTCCCGGCTCCCGGCAGCCACCGGGGCCATCACGGACGGACCCGTGCCCCAGCACCCGGACAGTCACCTACCTGACGCCACCTGCGCCAGCCGGTAGCTGTTCACTGTGGAACGGGGATGACATGAAAAGGTCATGTAAACACAGAATGCATGAAATTACATGGAAACATGAATACAGCCTCGGATTCCTCTCCCTCCCGGAAAACCCATCTTTTCCAGAAGCTTGCGCGAAGAGAACGGGAAATTGTCAGCAGGATGAAGTTCCATCTAGCATTCATCATGGAAGAGTTAAGTCCTTTCGACTCCGCTCTGTCTGAGATCGTGCGCCAGCATTTAGCTGAGCCAGGAGAGGAGTATCCATCGGTCAGGGATCAGTTGCCGCAATTGATGGCATGGGCAGGGCTGTCAGACGGTGGGCGATAGAAGACATAGCGTCCGCGCGACTGCGTTGGGAGGGCCCTTTACATCTTCAGATCGTTGTCGCTCCGCATCGTCTTCGCTGGGCTTGCAAAGGCCTCCCGTGCCTTGGCTAGATGCTCATCCACCGTGTTCACCACGTAGGGAACAAATTCGGTACGGTTGAGCGTGCGAGCTACGACATCACGAGGCAAAAAGCGGAACATCTCCTCTCGGAACTTTCCACCAGTAACGTGGTCGAACAGCGCATCCCGCATCGCATCAAGGCGATCCACATAGTCGGCCAGCCGGAACTCCGCAGCTCGGCCTGCCACCCAATCACGCCTTACCTCTGCCCCGTTCTGAGCCAACCAGGCAATGTCCCATATGTCGCGGTGGCGAATGTTCCGTTGATGCACAGACGCGGGAAGTGACACCAGCTTGTTGGCCATGATCTCGTCTTTGCTCATCGCTGGAACCAAGAGATCACCTAGGCCGCTCGGCAATAAAGAGTAGTTCTGCTGAATGGCCTGCACATCCTGTGTCCGTGCTTCCATAGTCGCGATGTCAATCTTAATGCGTTGGCGCGGAATGTGCGACTGGCCAGGATCGGTGACCACACTGATCTGCCAGGTGTCCACTTCCACGGGATTGCCGGCATCCTTCCTGGGCTTCGGCTCTTTGACAGAAACCTCAAGCCCATACCGGTCAGTGAGATGAGACTTAACCACGCCTGAAATGCCCTCTACATCCGCCCTGGTGAAGCCAGGTTCACCGGTGAAGTCTAGATCCTCGCTCAAGCGGCTCGCCCCGTAGCAGAGGCGCAGAGCGGTTCCACCGTGAAATGTCAGGTCTTTTAGGAAGCCAGCGTTGTCGAGCGACCACATGATTTCGTAGTGGATCAGCTCTTTGACAACGACAGGCTGCAATGCCTCCAGCTCTGGCCTTTGATCGAATACCCTTTGAACCAGATCATCCAAATCCACTCTATCTGCCATCTGCCACAGCCTCCTTCAACTCGTCCTCATCAATCAGATGGACGTTTCGTCCGACACGCCTCAAATCACGGCTTGCGGCGTTGGGCGTTGCCACCCTCAAGGGGCGTCCAACGTCTCGCGTATGCTCCAGGATGTCGCTCGCCGGTCTCTTCGTGTGAGTGAACTCAATGCGCCCGAAAGGAGTGTCGAAAACTCCTGTCCGGCCTGTCGTCATCACCGTGATCCCCGCAAGCGGGACTTGTGAGATGACGCCATACTCTGACAGCGCAGATTCCAAGCTGAGATAGTTGTAGTTGCCCCGTCGAAGCGCGACCGCGATCTGTTCGAGCAAATGCGGGTCACGGCGCTCCGTCATGGCAAACACAAATAGCCCTCTTGAAACCCGGCGCAAAACCCCGACAGAGATCAAGCGGTTCAGACCTTCTTTGAACGCAGCGTCTTTGTCTCGCGGGAAGAGCTTTCTCAGCTCCTCCCGCGTAAACAGCACGCGACCTTTCCGGCTCCAACCGTTGAGTGTTTCGATTGCTTCAGGCAAGCGCATTACAGCACTCTAATATACGCGAAAGTTACTTTCTTATACCTCTCGTGTATACTTAAATAGCGAATGCCCTGTATTTTTGCAAGGCCCTGTCATTCCCTCATTAGAGGGCAGTTTTGACGCATATGCGTGCCGACCGCGCCGGGCGGCGAAAGCACACAAATAGCCAAAGTTGACCGAGGCCGCTCCCTGCCCAAAGCACAGCTATCTCTCACTAACGAGTTGAGTCTGCCTTTTTTGCTTCGCGCCATTCAGAGGGGGTTTGGTTCTCCCACTTTTGGAATGCGCGAAAGAATGACCCTTTATCTCCGTAGGCCAGAAGGAATGCGATTTCCGAGAACTCCAATCTCGGCTGAGACAGATACTCTTTGGCCAGCTCATGTCGCGTTTCCGACAGGATTGTCCGAAAGCTGTAGCCTTCCTCGCGAAGGTGTCGTTGCAATGATCTTTCGCTAACGGCCATGTCCTCGGCGATACTCGCCAGGCTCGGTCTGCCACCCGTCAGTCGTCGGTGGAGATGCCAGCGCACTTTCTGACTGTATGAGCCCTGGTCTTTCGAATTTTCGACGAGACGGCTCTCAAGAGCACTGTCCAGCATTTCAAGCAATTCGCGGTTGTAATGCTTGAAAGGCAGGTCGAGGTCACTACGATGGAAAACCAAGCGTGCCTTTCGGACATTCCACCTTATCGGGCAGTCATACCAATCCTGGAGCTTTTGGCTGCGATCTCGGGTAAACTCAATCCTTTTGGGCGTGACCTTTGTGCCCGTGCAGACCCTCGCCATGCTTACAAAGAACACGAATGTCGAGTCGATATGCCCTTCCGGTATAGGCGTCTTAGCTGTTGGGAACGACAAGGAAATGCTGAACCCATCACCATCATCTGACAGCTCAAAGACCTCTGGTGCAGAGAGTGCCTTGTATCGCGCCATCCGGTGTATCGCGTCTCCAAAGTCCTTCGCATGGAAAAGAACGATAAAATTGGGAGGCAGTGCTCCGGTGTTTGTCTGAACGGCGAGATCATGCGCGGCGTCCCGCCCGCCCAATGCTTCAACGGCTCGCCATAGGTCAAATGCTTGATCGATGGCCATGACTGCCCCGTCCGCACCGAGCGCAAGCGGAAGCTTGGCTTCGCTGAGGATAGCTGAACGCTTGAGGCCAATCGCTTCGGCAGCCTTCCAGAACTCATCGGTGCATTTCACTCGATCTTGCATCATCTTATAACTCTACATTTTGAATCTTGTCTGATCAAACTACCATAGATGCGCCATCAACCCACGCCAGAGCAATCGCCTGCCAGACGCTCTGTGCAGTCGCCGTACATTGATGAGGAAGGCAGAGGCCATGCCATGACCTCTGCCTGTTCAGCTTACTTGTTAAAGAATGCTGCCGCCGCGTCTGTCGCCACCGTGATGGCCTCGGGCCTATGATAGAAGTCCACATGGGTGAAATCAGGTCGCTCAATGACCTCATGCTCATTCGTCAGCTTTTCGATGAACTGAGTGGAACAGATCGCCGTGAAAGCCTTCGGACTGTAAACAATCAAGGATGGCTGAGTGATCTTGTCGGCATAGTGCTCAGCGATCGAGATCAAGGATTGCATTGGTTGGTCGCCGATGTGCGAATTCGTGAAATTTGGCACTGCCACAGGACCGGCAAAGCCGTCTCTGCCGTAGTAGTCATATGTTTCTTCGGCCATGGGGCTCACGTCAGCGCCGACAAACTCTTCCTTCGATTGGTTATCATCCAAGCCAATCGTGTTCACATAGTCTGGCTCGCCGGTCTCGTACATCTTTTGCATGGAGGCATTTGCTGCATCGATCTGCTGGTTGACAACGCCGCGATCGCTCCATTGGAAGTCATCAGCCGCCATCATGCCTGACACCATGGCAATTTTCTTGATCCGGCGGTCAGTGACAGAAGCGGACGCGATGATCGAGCCGCCTTGGCATACACCCAAGCCGTAAATCTCATCGACAAAGGGAAATGTTCCAAGGTAGGAGACAGCATCCCAAGTGTTCTCTATCAGGCGGAACATATAGCGGGACTGCTTGAACTCACCAGGCAATGCCGGGGAGTCACCCATGCCAAGATAGTCGAAGCCGAGATAGATGAAGCCGCGTGCGGCCATTTCAGGTCCGTAGGTCGCAGGGATTTGGTCTTTGACCTGTGGGAACGGGCTTGCACCCACGATTGCCTTGTATTTTTTGCCCTCGTCAAAACCTTCGGGAATGTAGAGATCGCCAGCCAAATCCACACCAAAGGATTTGAAAGTGACTGCGTTTTTGCCATCTGAGAGTGTCATGATTGATCTCCGTAGTTAGTTTTTGACCTCTGTTTCAGGCTAGATAGCAACACTGGTTCGGCCGATCCCGCCAATCTATTGACAGAACGCGCCAAAGTCGTGATCTTCCGAAGTAAGCAGTTCAAGGCCGAAGAATTTGAAATGCCAGAATTCCTGATGACATAACGCGTAATCGCGTCTTATGTTAATATCCAGCCTGCGGCGCCTGACGCTTTAGGCCTGAATTGTCTTCGAAGTTCTAACCTCGCGAGTTAAGGAGTTGGGTGAGCTGGCACATCATATTCTATTTGACCCGTGGGCTTTCCCCGAGGGAGCTCTTAAACTCAAAATCGCCGCTCCTTCTACCAAAACTGACTCCGGCGCTTCGGAGTGGCGCCGGGGCACATAGCCATGAATATAAGAAGATAAGTCAACAGGATGTCGCTTCCTGACCGTGTTTGACGCTCTGTCGTTCAAGGACTTGGTCAGTAGGTTGCGCGTCCGCCCGACAGATCGAAAACCGCACCAGTGGTGAAAGAGTTCTCCTCACTGGCAAGAAAGCAGATCATCGAGGCGGCTTCGGACAGCTCCAGCATTCGCCCGCGCGGAATTTTCGAGATGATCATTTTCAGGAATTCCGGTTCCTGGCTGAGCGCCATCTTGGTTTTGGCAACCGCTGGCGTCACGGCATTGACCGAAATGTCATGGGCAGCCAGCTCCTTGCCCATGGATTTTGTCAATGCAAGGACAGCGGCCTTGGTCGAGGAATAGGCGGGTGCGCCCGGATTTCCCTCTTTGCCTGCAACCGAGCTTAAGTTTACGATCCGTCCATAGTTCGCTGAGATCATGTGTGGGACCACGGCGCGGCTGACGTAATAGGTGCCGATCAGGCCAACGCGAACGACGTCTTCAAACGCTCCCTCGGGATATTCCCATGTCGGTGCGTTCGGTCCGACAATTGCAGCGTTGTTGATCAGTACATCGATCTTGCCGAAGGTTTTTAGTGCAGCCTCCGTCGCGTTCTGAACGGCAGCGGCATCGCTAATGTCGACATTCAAGGCCCGGATGTTGCTGGCATCCCCTCCCATGTTGGCGGCGAGGGCATCAAGTAAGTCCTGGTCCACATCCCAAACGGAAACGCGGCCACCGCTTTCAAGGATGCGCTTAGCCACGGCAAAGCCTATTCCCTGACCACCTCCGGTCACGATGGCACTGCGGCCCTGGAAGTCATAGATGTTCATAGTGATCCCCGGTAAGGATGCGGCGGACACCTATGTGGTGCCCGCCGGTGTTCGATCAAAAGTCGAAGTCGTCAATGTTGTCAGCGTTGAACGTTGTCAGCGCAGACTGCGTGTTGATCGAGTTACCTTCATTGATGGTGATCGTTCCAAGGTTGGGCACCTCAAACGTCGCACCGACCTCGTTGGTCATCGTTCCATTCTTGAGCCCGACAGCGAAATGTGAAGCCAACCAACCTTCGTTGTAAGGTGACCAAAGCTGGAAGCCCTCCACGGTGCCGTCCTTGATGAATTCACGCATTTCCGAAGGCAGTCCCAGGCCGGTGACTTTCACCTGATCCGCGATCCCCCGGCTCTGCACAACCTGAGCCGCCGCCGCGATGCCCACCGTCGTGGGCGCGATGACGCCTTTCAGGTTCGGGAAGTTGGACAGCAGGGCTTCCATCTCGGTGGTCGACTTCTCTGGCTGGTCGTCACCGTAGACAGTCGCGACAAGGGTCATGTTGGCGTATTTCGGATCATTGGCGACGGTCTCGTTCATACCCTCGATCCAGAAATTCTGATCCGGTGCCTCGGTTGTGGCGGAGAGAATGGCGATCTCGCCTTCATAGCCAATTAGCGATCCAACCATTTCGATTTGGTCGGCACCGACCTTGGTGAAATCAGTGGGAAGGATGGTGGCATCCCGGTATTGTTCGTTCCCGGTGATGTCACCGTTCACGGTCAAAACGATGATGCCAGCGTCGCGTGCCGACTGGAATACCTGGTTCAAGGCGTCGGGCGAGTTGGGCGAAATCGCAATCACGTCCACCCCACGCTGAATCTGCGCTTCAAGGAACGGAATTTGCGAGGTCGCCTCGGCCGTGGCGGGGGCCACGAACTCGAAGTTGCAGGCAATGACTTCACAGGCATCGACAAAGCCCTGCGTCAGCGAGTCGAAATAGGGATTGCCGGTATTCTTTCCGACAAAGACGATCTCGATATCCTCGGCGACGGATGTGCCCGCTGACAAGGTCAAGGCCGCAGTGGCCGCGATGAATGATTTCTTAAGCATGTATTCCTCCGGTTTCAGGTTCAGGCGAGTTCGCCTTTTGGGTTGCCCATTACCTCTGGGTACGGGCGTAGATGAAGTTAGTCGCGATTATGGCGACGATCAGCAGGACGCCGAGCACGGTCAGTTGAATGGCGGGCAAGAGGTTGGCGACGGTCATGCCGGTCGACACGATGACCAACAGCCATGCGGCAAGGAAGGTTCCAAGGATCGTGCCACGCCCACCGAAAATGTAGGTGCCGCCCAGCATGGCCATCAGAACCATTTGCAGTTCGCCACCAAGCACGAGGTCATAGCGCACGGATCCAAGGCGCGAGGCTGCCATGATGCCTGCAGCCGCGCTGACAACACCTAGGAGCAGGAACAGCCCGACCTTGATTCGCTTGGCGTCAATGCCCGCGTGTAGGGCGGCTTCTTGATTGGTGCCTACCTGATAGATCTGACGACCGATAACCGTCGTTCCCAGGACAAGGCCGAGAATGATGGCGACAACAACGAAGATAACGACCGGTAGCGGCACACCCGCAACCATAACGGTGTTGATCCCGATGAAACTTTCTGGAACTCGGATCGACCGGTCGCCGGCAATGACCTGCGCCAGTCCCCGGAAAAAGATGAGCGTGCCAATCGTCACGATGATGGACGGAAGTTGCATGCGGATCGACATGAAGGCGTTCAGCGTACCCATGGCAAGACCGGCAAGAAGACCAACGATCACCGCAATGGGCAAAGGCACCCCTGCGGCCTGCACCCAGGCAAAAATGCATGCGGAAAGTGCCATGTTCGAAGCGGCCGACAGGTCAATCTCGCCTGAAATCACGACCATTGTCAGTACCAATGCGACGATGGACATCTCGGCGGTCAGCGTAAAGCTTCGCAGGATGTAATTCACGTCAAGAAAAAACGGTGACAAGAGACTTGCGCCAATCAATCCGAAGACCAAAAGGAGGAAAGTCATCGTTTCTGGACGGACCAGAACCACGTACCAGTTGGGCCGTGCAGGCGCAAGTTCGTGGGACTGGGTATCAGTCGCAACACTCATGGTTACGCCCTCGACATGCTGGCCAAACCGCGTTGCCGGACTGAGCGGTCAATCAGCAAGGCAATCAGGATGACCGCACCGTAAATGGCGTTCTGGGTGGAGCCAGGGATGCCGAGCAAGGGCAGGGCAGCGGCCACGCAGCCCAATAGGAGTACACCGAGAACGGTTCCCATAACGGTGCCGACCCCGCCGTTGATCGACACGCCTCCGATGACCACGGCGGCGATCACCTGAAACTCAAAACCTGCCCCGGTGTTGGAAGGGTTCACGAAACCCCAACGGCTGGCATAAAGAATGCCCGCCAGACCGCTGAGCGCACCGGCAAGAACAAAGACAATCAAGGTGACCTTCGTGACGTCGATTCCGCGCAATGGTGCCGCATCGGGGTTGGAACCAAGAGCATAGATCTGGCGCCCTAGCTGCGTGTGTCGTGCAACGACATAGGTCATGAGCGCAATGCCAAAGGCGATCAGGATGATCCATGGGATTTCGAAGATCGGCGATGTCCGTGACATGGCCTTCAACTCGGTCGGGATCACAGAGCGATTGATCTGGCGCGCGTCAGAGATGATGAATGTCAGCCCACGATAGAGGCTGAGCGTGCCAAGCGTCACGATGATCGAGGGAAGCCTGAAGATCGTCACCAACAGGCCGTTTCCCAGTCCCAGGGCTGCGCCGGTCAGGATGGCAACCGGAAATCCGACCAGCCAATAGATGTCGGGAAGCTCGCGATACATCAGCCCCACGACCATCGCCGAAAACCCGAGCATTGAGCCGATCGACAGATCCACGTGCCGTGCGACAAGCACCAGCATCTGCGCCATAGCGCCGATCATGATCAGCGGCGTCAACAGCAGGATGATCCGTAGGCTTTGCCCGGTCAGGAACTGTGGTTTGTATAGACCGACCGCAATGCAGAAGATCACGATCATGACCAGAATGCCAGCCTCCCGGCGCGGGAATATAGAGCGCAAAAGGGTCAAGCGGCCACTCCCGATCTGGGTACGGCGGCCTGAATGATATTTTCCTGTGATGCCTCCGCACGCGGGATTTCGGCCGTAACCCGGCCTTCCGACATAACCAGAATTCGGTCACAAAGCGACAGGAGTTCAGGCAACTCGGACGAAATCAAAAGGATGGCGCGGCCTGCCTCGGCCAGATCGCCAATCATTTCGTAGAATTCCGCTTTGACACCAATGTCGATCCCGCGCGTCGGCTCATCCAGGATTAAAATGTCAGGTTCAGTCAGCAGCCAACGCGCCAGAATGGCTTTTTGCTGGTTGCCGCCCGACAATTCGACAATCGGCTGGCGTAGGGAGGCCAGTCGGATCGAAAGATCTTCCACCGACTTTCGAGAGATACTGCGTTCCAGCTTTCGGTTAATGAACCAGCCGGGGGCGATATTGTCCGGGATCGCAGCTGTCAAATTGTGCTCGACAGACAGGGTCGCGAAGATACCGTGACCGGCCCGATCTTCCGGCACAAAGGCAAGGCCCAGATCGATGGCGTCCGTCGGTTTCTGGATTGAGGCGCGGGTTCCTCCGACCGTTATTTGACCCGACGCGGCTGGCGCGACACCAAAGAGCGCACGCGCCACATCGGTACGTCCTGCACCGACCAGTCCGCCCAGGCCGATGATCTCGCCCCGCCGAAGCGTAAAGCTGACATCCTTGAATGCGCCTGGCAGGGTCAGATTTGACACCTCCAAGGCGGTGTCGCCAATCGTGGCGACATGCTTGCGCATGAACTTCTTCAGGGGGCGACCGATCATAAGCCGTATGATTTCTTCGTCGGAAATGCTGTCGATGGTCTGGGTCGAGATATGTGCGCCATCGCGGAAAATCGTCACCCGGTCACACAGCATCCGCACCTCTTCCAGCCGATGCGAAATGAAAATGATCGTGCGGCCTTCCTCGCATAGCCTGCGGGCAATGTCGAAAAGCGTTTCAACCTCTCGTGGGGTCAGGGGTGCGGTCGGTTCATCCATGATGATCAGCTTGCTGTCGGAAGCCAGCGAACGCGCAATCTCGACCATCTGTTGGTTTGCGATCGACAGCCCGCGCATGGTGCGCGTGACATCCAGGGACACACCCAGCATGTCCAGATAGCGGCGCGCATCAGTTGTGATCTTGATCCAGGGGACGTGCGACAGCAGACCGCCGCCTTGGCGCCCCATAATAATGTTCTCGGCGACGGATAGATCGGGAAAGGACACCGGTTCCTGGTGGATCAACGCAATTCCGAGCTTCTGCGCGGCAATCGGACTGGTCACGTCGATCGGTTGGCCGTTTAGTTTCAAGTGGCCGCGGGTAGGGCGATGCACGCCGGCCAGAATTTTGGCAAAGGTGGATTTGCCAGCCCCGTTTTCCCCTAGAAGGGCGTGGATTTCCCCTGAATGCAGATCCAGATCCACATCACTTAATACTTCGACACCACCGAATTGCTTTGAAATGCCTCGGGCTTCGACCAGCACCGGCTGACCGGTCGTCATGTATCTGATCCTTGCGGCACGGGGGCATCTGGAACGATCAGGTGTTTAGACTTCAATTCAGTCCAGAATTGCGACGGGATTTCATCGTCGATGGATGCGACATTGGCCAATAGCTCTTCGGGCTTCGCCGCACCCGGGATGATCGAAGCAGCGGCGGGATGCGCCATTGGGAATTGCAGCGCAGCGGCTTGCAGTGAGACGCCATGTGCCGCACAAACATCTTCGATCTTGTGGACCTTTTCAATTATGGACTGATCCGCCGCGCCATAGTTGTAATGCGCGGCCCCAGACGAGCCGGTGGCCAGGATACCGGAAGCGAAAGGCGCCCCGACGATGACACTGACACCGCGATCAAGACAGGCTTTCATTCCGGTGTGCAGGCTGTCTTGGTCAATCAAGGTGTAGGGCATAGCCACCAGAGCGAAATCCAGATCAACCTTCTGTGCGAGATCGGCCAATTGTTCCTTCATGTTGATGCCCATGCCGATGGCCTGAATATCGCCCGAGGATTTCAGCTCTCCAAGGGCTTTCATCCCGGTCTCCGACAAGTTGCGGCTGTGCCGCTCCATGGTCTCATCGTCGTGAAAGATGCTGTCGAGATCATGGATGACCAACGCATCAACCGTATCTAGCGCCAGGCGCTGCAGGGCCTGTTCGTAAGACCGCATGATGCCATCGTAGGAATAGTCGAACCGCACCTCAAAGTTCAGTCCGCCTGTCCATGGTCCACGGTCAAAGGTCTCTGGAACCCTCGGGCGATGCAGCGTGCGCCCGACCTTGGTTGTGACAAAAAAGCCGTCGCGAGGCTTGGTGCGCAAATACCCGCCTAACCGATGTTCTGCCAGCCCGCGACCATACCATGGTGCCGTGTCGTAGTATCTAACGCCGGCGTTCCAGGCTGCATCGAAGGTGGCTTGCGACACGTCTTCCTCGACGGTGCCGTAAAGCTCGCCAAGATGCGCGGTGCCCATGCCAAACGCTGGAAGCTCCAAAGACGTATCAGAAATTTTACGGCGTTCACGAAAAAGGCTCCCCACCACTCCGTCCCTCCAAATGACCGGTTTTGCCCTCTCAATCCATATTTATCAGACAAAAATTTGTTTGACAAGTTTTAATTCGGCCGCCACATTTGAATAACGACAGCCTGTTTATCTTGGGCAGGCTCTGTGCCCGCGCGTCGCAAGCGCTGCCGCTTGGGTCGCCCGCCTGGAAAAGGAAACAAGGGATCAATGCCGCGCGTTACTGATGTCAAAACTACGATCTGGGAGTGGGTTGGGCCGGTCGCCCCAATGCCACCGCACTTTTGTACGACCGCTGGCGATCTGGTGTCAGACGTGTCGGGATCGATCGCCGGGTTTCGCTTTCTGGGGTGGTTGATCGTTGAGATCGAATGCGACGATGGGACCGTCGGCATCGGAAACGCGGCCCTGGCGCCACACGCCTGCAAAGCGACCATCGACACTTATCTGAAGCCGTTGCTGATCGGCGCAAATCCCATGGACACCGAATATCTTTGGGAATCCATGTATCGCCGAACGCTTCCCTTTGGTCGCAAGGGTATAGGGATGACCGCCATTTCAGCTGTTGATCTGGCGCTTTGGGATGCCAAGGGCAAGATGCTGAACCAGCCGGTTTTCAAACT
This sequence comes from Paracoccaceae bacterium, assembly GCA_965221405.1. Taxonomy (GTDB): domain Bacteria; phylum Pseudomonadota; class Alphaproteobacteria; order Rhodobacterales; family Rhodobacteraceae; genus JAPOUP01. Next base: position 2,236,711 of record CBDCSE010000002.1, read on the forward strand.
CTTGGGCGGTCGCACCAAGCCCAGAATTCCTGTCTATGCGAGCCGTCTCTACAGCCAGCCACTTGAGCCGTTGTTTGAAGAGGCAAAAGCCTATGCCGATCAAGGTTTCCGCGCGGTCAAACTGCGGTTCGGCTGGGGCCCAAAGGATGGCCTCGAAGGCATCAACAGGAACCTCGATCTGGTCAGAACCGTGCGCGAGGCAGTCGGGCCGGACGTGGACATCATGGGCGACGCTTATATGGGCTGGAACGTCGAATATGCCAAACGCATGCTACGGCTTCTTGAGCCGCTGAACATGAGATGGGTCGAAGAGCCGGTGATCCCGGATGATCTTGCCGGATATGCCAGCTTGCGTGCGATGAACAAAGTGGCGATCTCAGGCGGCGAGCATGAATACACACTTCACGGATTCCGGCAGACCCTTGAACTGGGTGCCTTCGACATCGCGCAATTCGATGTGAACCGGGTCGGCGGCATCACGGCGGCCAAAAAGGTCACGGCGCTTTGTGAAGCGCACGATGTCGCAGTCATTCCCCATGCGGGACAAATGCACAATTACCATATCACGATGTCGTCCTATGCGGGGCCAATGTCGGAATATTTCCCGAAAGTCCCGGTCGAGGTTGGCAATGAGTTGTTCTGGTATATTTTCGATGGTGAAGCCGAGGCCGAGGTCGGCTTCATCGATCTTTCCGACGACACACCTGGATTTGGTTTGACTTTAAAAACGCCTGACCCTTCGGAATTCAAGCTAACGAGCTGACCCATGCCTGACTTCCCGATCATCGACACGCATCTGCATATCTGGGACATGGACCGTCTCAAGTATTCGGCGTTCGATGGTCATCCGCTGTTTGGCAAGTCCTATCACATCGAGGATTACCAAAAAGATTGTGGCGATATTGAAGTCGAGGCGATGGTCTTCGTCGAATGCTTCGCCGATTTCACCGAAACAGGTGGCCAGTACATCGACGAGATCAAGTTCGTCGAGGACAGCGCCAGACGCGATCCACGCATCATGGGCATAGTCCCGATGGCCCCCGTTGAGTGGGGCGCGCGTGCCAGACCATTGCTAACGGAAATGCAAGCTAACCACCCAACGGTCAAGGGCATCCGCCGCATCATGGAATTCGATGAGGATCCACGCGGACTGACGCTGTCGCCCGATTTCATCGAAGGCGTCAATCTCTTGCATGAGTTTGGCTGGCACTTTGAGATCAACGTGAACTTCACACAGATGAACATTATTCGCGAGTTTGTGCAGCACATCCCTAACGTCCCCATGATCCTCGATCACTGTGGTAAACCGGGCATCAAGGAAGGCGCTCTGGCCCAATACCGCGACGACATCCGCGATCTAGCCAGCCATCCCAACATGTGGATCAAACTTTCGGACCTGCCGCCTTATGCGGATCCCGAAAACTGGACGGACGATGACCTAAGACCCTATATCGACGAGACGATGGAAACTTTCGGCTTCGGTCGGACTATATATGCCGGTGACTGGCCGATTTGCTTGTCGGCCACCAGCCTGCCGAGATGGATCGCGACGCTGGATAGGGCCTTGGAAGGCGCTTCTGAAAGCGAACTGAGAGCGTTTTATAGAGACAATGCAAACAGGTTCTATCGATTGGGACTGTAACGAACGGGATATCTCGTGGCGAAGATAGTTGATGCGAAGATTGTTCAAACTGAAGGAGACGCATTCGCGTCAATCGTTAAGGCGCAGAATGCCAGTAAACCATATGCCGGTTCTATCGGAGGCGCATCGACGCGTGCATCGATTTCCGAGCAAGTGTCAAACCGCATTCTTGCGATGATCAAGTCCGGCAACCTGAAAGCCGGGGATAAGATGCCGACCGAGCAGCAGATGTGCGTGGCCCTCGGAATCAGTCGGCCACCTTTGCGGGAAGCTCTTAAAGCGCTGACTTTGATGGGTATTCTTGAAAGTCGTCAGGGGGGCCGATACATAGTCACGGACCTGTCGCCGACCCGGTTGGTAACGCCGTTCAACGTGTTGCTGTCGGTGGCGGACGCTGATCTGCATATGCAGTTTGAGGCGCGCGCCGTGGTGGAGCTTGAACTGGTCCGATTTTGTGTCGAACGCGCCAGCGAGGAGCAGCGCGCGCGCATCGTGTCGCTTGGAATCGACGGGCGCAACTTTCACGATGATCCTGTAGGCTTCAGGCTATTGGACGCCGAGTATCATCAGGCGATCAACGAGGGTGCCAGCAATCAGATCCTGTCGACCATTTCCGAAGGGCTTTATAACGTCGCAATTGACGCGCGCCGCGTCGCAAGCGCCACGCCCGGTGTGATCGAAATATCAACGGATCAGCATTGTCGCGTTGCTGAGGCAATTGCGGACCGTGATGTCAAAACCGCTGTCACAGCTTACCGGGAACATCTGGATCACGTCCTCGACACCACCCTGAACGCCATTCACGAACTGCCGGAGCAGCAAAATGAGTGAACAGATCGCTTTTCGCATGAACCTCTTCGACGGATATGCGGAAGAATATGAAAAACGTCATGAGGAGATCTTTCCCGAGCTTGCCCAAGCCCTGAAAGATGCTGGAGTCTCGGACTATTCCATATGGCATGATCCGGAAAGCAACCATCTGTTTGGCATCCTGACCCGTACAAACGATCATAAGATGGATACCCTTCCGGGCACCGAGATCGTCAAGCGTTGGTGGGCGCATATGGCCGACGTGATGGAAGCGGACGCCAACAATGTACCAACGCAAATTCCACTCAAACGCGTCTTCCACCTTCCATGAGCCGCGCCTTTCTCATCAAGGACATCAAGGTTTGGACCGTGTCCAGGTCCAGTAAGGGCGGGGACTATTTCAATCAGGGAGCGGGTGAACATTGGCTTGTCGACAGCCTGATCGCCAATCCTATGTCCGGCTATCCAGCCTACAGTGATAAACGGACCTCTTGGGGGATCGGGGTGCTGGGCTCGATCGTGGTCGAGATTGAAACCGAAGACGGGACAATCGGCGTTGCCACTGGCACCGGCGGTGTTCCCGCGGCCTGGCTAATTGAAAATCACTTCGCCAGATTTATTATCGGGCAGGATGCGCGAAACACGAACCTGATCTGGGATCAGATGTATAGGGCCTCTCTGCCCTATGGCCGCAAGGGCATCACCGTTATGGCAATTAGCGTGGCAGATCTGGCGCTATGGGACCTGTTGGGCAAGACCCGCGGCGAACCTGTCTACAATCTCATCGGCGGGCGTACCCGAGACGAGATTTCCTTCTACTGCACTGGTCCAGAGGCAGGCGCGATCAAGGACATGGGATTTTGGGGGGCGAAAGTGCCTTTGCCGCATGGCCCGGCTGACCGTGATGAAGGCCTGCAAAAGAACGTCGCCTTTCTGCGCACCCACCGAGAGGCCATCGGCCCCGGCTTTCCACTGATGGTCGATTGCTACATGTCACTGAATGTGCCCTATGCCATCGAGCTGGCCGAGGCTTGCAAGGACATTGATATTTATTGGTGGGAGGAGGTGCTGTCTCCCGAAGACGTCGATGGCTATCGTCAAATCCGCCAGGCCCATCCGACGCTGAGGTGGACAACTGGCGAACATGAATACACACGGTACGGGTTCCGGCCCTTGATCGAAGAACGCCTGATCGACATTCTGCAACCGGATGTCATGTGGGTCGGGGGTTTGACTGAGCTCTTGAGAATCGCGGCCCACGCCTCGACCCTGGAAATTCCTGTCATCCCCCATGGCAGCGGTCCGTATTCTTATCATTTTATCGCCTGCCAAACCGGTGCGCCCTTGTGCGAGTACGTCGCGAGCAGCGCGGACGGATGCTCGATTTTGCCAATGTTCGGCGATCTGTTTGACGGCGAGTGTATACCCACCGATGGGAAACTTGAGCTCTCAGACGCACCGGGGTTCGGCATGACAATCAAAGACCGTAGCGTATTGAAGGCCCTCCCGAAAGGAAGCTGACGACTGCGAATGGCAGAAACGGCATCCTCTTAGCCCCCCCGATTCTGCCCGTCCGGGAAGCCTGCTCGGTGGATGACTTTCAGTCTTGAGCCGCACTATGGATGCTTGCCAAAATTGTCCGTTCATATGTGAGGGAGGGCGGTGTGGTATTGGGTCAGGCTGAAAGCCATGTGCGTCCTCATTGAAAAGGGCGGCCCGTAAGCCGCCCTGATGGCCAGCCCGCCGCATCGGGAGGGACCGCCATACGGCGACCCCGGACAGTGGCTCGTGGAACCGGTCGCCCGGTCGGTGGCCGCATCGGCAGGCGCCCCAGAGATCTCCCGGGAGCGCCGAAATGTCCAGGGTCGTTCCCGACACCGGGGCGGCCCGGCACGCCCGCGCCGCGCTCACTTGTCGGGTGCGTCCGCCATGAGGCGCTTAATCCCGGCAGACCTTTCCAGGGCGATTCCGGACAGTGGAGATACGCGTGATCGTGGAACATGCTGTCGAGCTGCCTGAGGAAGGCCTTACGCGTCACCTCGGGCTGCCGCTGCTCTGAGGACGGAACCGCGTTCATGTCGGCGTCGGTATCGTCGGTGTCCGCCGGGATCACAACCGGCTCGATGGACGCATGTCACCGCACGTTGCGGTCCAGGCTCTCCTGCACGCAGGCGCAGGTGCGCCCGCCATTGATCTTGTAGACGACGACGCCGGGCGTGGCGGCGGGATTGCGGCAGTCGTCGTTGTCGCGGAGGATGAAGGTGTATCGGTTGTGATGACTTGTCTCTCCGGGGCGAAGAGTTACCCAGTGGCCACTCTGTCAATCGCTCGCCTTGATCTTCTTCCTGTGCCTCTTATCCCGGCCGCCATCGGCACTCGCGACCTGTCATTTCGCCGTTAGGCGCCAACCATCCAAGAAGGATGGCCGAATGACGTTGACCTGTCATGTCTTATGGTCGGGTCTTGCCGGAGGAGGCATGGAGAGGATCGCAGCAATGCGCCGCGCCGTCTCCGCAAAGTGCTGGACTTCGTCGATCCGCAGGGGACGACCGAGGATGTCGCGTTCGCGGTAGGAGAGCCATTTCTTCAGAACTCGGTAGCCGCCGAGTCGGTAGTCCCAGACGGCGGCGGGAACGTTGCGCCAGTATGCGTTGCCGTTCAGCCAGATATCGAAGGTCGTTTCGCCGAGCGCTGGCACGGCGACGTTCATGGCGATACGCTCCCCTGCCGCTAAGGGGCGCTCGGTTGCGCGGCCCTGGCCGGGCATCACTGCGTCCTCCCGGCCATGATAGCCCCAATCGGCAGTCACGGCAAAATCGTCGCCGGCCATATTGCGGCCGCCCAGAGTGGCAGGCGCGGCGACTGCTGCCATTTCCGCGCGAAGCGGGCCTTGCGTGACTCCAGGTACGGGTGTTTCGGGGTCCAGTAGCGCGGCGATTTCGCGACCGCGAGCCGCCGAATTCGCAAGCGCCGCAGCGGCGTCCCCATCCCCATCATCGGGCCAACCAGGCAACGGGATGCGAGGCCAGCCCATTCGCAACGCCCCGGTGTTGGCGTCGCGGTAGGCCGGGTCGTGCAGCGTCGCGAGGACATGATGGAACAGGTCCTCCACGCTGAGGCCCAGCCGCTTCAAGTAGCAATTTGCGGCTTCCGTCAGATTAGCTCGGCGGTCGTCGGCGCCGTTGCCACCGAGATCGTCGTCGCGCAGCCAGGCCGGGAACATGGCCGCGCCGCGTTCGATGAGATGTAGGGAACCCAGGTGCGCAGTGACGCAGGCTTGCGGTTCCGCCGCTTCCCTGCGGAGATGCTGCGCCGCGGACAGCCACAGGTTGCCCTCGAATATCTGCCGCCTGTATTCAGTGCGCTTCTCGTCCAGCAGCTTCGTGTCACTCTCCCAGTAGAGCCAGCGGGTATCGAACGGGCGGTAGGCGTGGCGCACGAACCCGCCGTCGTCCGGCCCGCCGCGCCTCAGCAGCGTTTCGCGCACCGCACGGGCATCGAAACGCGCCGTCGCCTTCATCGCTGCTGGATAGCGCCGGGCGATGTCCTCATGACCCAGCGCCGGATCGAAGTAGTCCGCGATACGCGCCTTGAGCCGGTCGAGGTCAGTGTCGACCAGGAAGCCGTTGCGGCTGGTCTTGACGCCGGGGAAGGAGACCGGGAACAGTTCCGGCAGCGTCGGCCAGCTGGACCAGCCTGCGCTCACCGTCGTTTGCGCGAAAGGCAGTCCGAGCGGCAGATCGGGCGTCAGTTCCTCGTACAGAGCTTCGGGCACGGCTTCGGCGGTCGCGACGAGTTCCGCACGCTTGGCCCGCCCCCAGAGATGCCGGAATGCCACCCGTTCCGCCGGTTTGTGCGCTGCCTTGCGCACAAGTGTGGTAATCGCCGTGCCGACCTGGATGCCGACCGGATCGCCCTCGGTCGAAAATACACTGGGGTCAGGCGTCCCGTCCGGCGCGACCTTGCCGGTCCTGTACCTGTCGCCGTTCAGGCAGTCGATCCGGATCGCGTCGAACGCTTCCAGATAGCGTTCCCGCATGCCCGTGAATGACAGTCCATCCAGCCAGGAATAGTTCGAGATGAAGCAGACCACGCCCCGCCCTGTCTGCTCGGCAATGCGCCGCTCAGCCATGCGGAAGAAGCGGACGTAAAGGTCGTTGAGCCCCTGGCCCACGGGCCGACGCACGCGCTTCGCCTTGCGGTAGGCTTCGGACAGTTCCCGTTCCTCCTCCACCGCCATGCCAGCGAACCCGTTGTAGGGCGGGTTGCCGAGAATCACGAGAATGGGCCTGTCCTGTTTCACCCGATCCGCCCGGTCGCGCTCTTCCTCCAGTTCCGGAAATGGTAACGGCTTGGTCGCACGCGGTTCCCACCCGGTCAGCGCGTTGGTGAGGAAAATCCCGGCCCGCTCGGCTCTTTCCTCGGCAAGCTGGGCGTCGAGGCCCTGCATCGTCAAGCCGACCTGTAGATGTGCGATGACGAACGGTGCGGGCATGATCTCGAAGCCGAACACCCGTTCGGTTGCGGCCCGTTTGATCCGTGCGCCGGCCAGTGCCCCAAGCCCCTGACCCTCCAGATTGGTGGCGATGCGGCGCAGAACTTCGGCCAGGTAGGCCCCGGTGCCGCAGCAGGGATCGAGGACGTAGACGTTCTCCGCCGCCAGCCCGTCCGGTATGCCGAGGTCATCCCTGAGCGCATTGTCAACGCGGGCGACCATGTAGCGGACCACTTCCGCCGGTGTGTACCAGACTCCGAGTTGCCTGCGCAGTTCTGGATCGAAAGCCTCCAGGAACGGCTCGTAGAAGTAGGGCACTGCCTGACCTTCGTTGAAGCGCGAGAAGAAGGTTTCCCGGTCCACCCGGTCGAGTGCGGCGGAAGTCCAGTCAAGCACCTCGACAAGGCCCAGCGGCTGCAGCCGTCCCGGCTGGGACAGCTGCTGGAACAGAGCGGCCAGGACGGGTGCCCGCAGGTGCCAGACGGCAGTGCGCCAATCGAACCGGCGTGACGCGGGTTCGCCGTCGAACAACGGTCCCGCACCGGATCGTCGGCCACGCGCCCACAGCACCCAAGCGGCGAACACCCCGTAGAACAGCGTCTGCACCAGTGTCGAATGGAAGAATCGCGTGCCGCGCTCGCCCTCGAAGCGGACGCCGAGCGCGTCTTCCAGCGAAGTGCGCAGCGACGCAAGCGCAGGCCCGTCGCGCGCCACCTCAACCCGCGCCAGCGCGTCACGCGCATAGGAGGCGAGCAGCCACGCCAGATCCTTGGGTTCGGTCAGGGCGGCACGGTGCGACAGTGCGCGGGCGAGATATTCGCCGAGGCCGGCGCCAACCGATCCGGCAAATGCGCGGGGCCTTTCCAGTTTGCGCCGAAAGTCTTCCGCGCTTTCCGCAAGACGGAAAGTCTCCAGTCTCGCGGGGCGGCCCGCCGCGTCCTCGCCCACCAGCACGAAATCACGCATGTTGGTCACGAGCACCAGCCGATAGCGTTCCAGATAGCGGCTGACCTGACTGCCCGCCGCCGTGAGCCAGGCATCGTCACCCACCGCCTTGACCTCGATCACGCCGCGTTCCGGTATCTGGCCCTCGCGTGATCGGCCCCGCTGAACCTGCTTTGTGGCATAGAGTCCGAAGTCGGGGTGGCCCGCGCCGTGGTCAGCAAGCTCGCCGATGCAGAACACCTTCGGCCTGAGCGCCGCGCCGACGGCATTCAGCAGGTTGGCGAGCGGCCCGTAGGCGGAGCGCTCCCCGGTCGCGCCGCCGGATGCGCGCACGTGTCCGAGATCCGTGAAATACGCCTCGGCCGCCGCCGACAATTTTGCGTTCGTTCCCGACATTGGTCCCGTTCTTGTCGAACTTCACCCAGTGTGCAAGCATTCTTGCGGATTGATCTTTGGCAGTGCTGGCGCAAGTTCGAATCATGCGAACAGCGCACCCGCGCGCCGCCCGCTGTTGGCGACGGACGGACCCGCACAGCCGCCGACAGCGCAGGCGGAGCCGGTGATGCCGCCGACGATGGAACTTCGCGCATTGCGTTGCCGCCCCGCGCTTCCTATTGTGCCGCCCGGAAGCCGCGCAGCGATCCGTGGACCGTCCCCGCAGGGGTGTGGCAGGCACTGTCGCTCAGGCACCGCTCGGGCTAAAGCTGATGGATTTGCAGTCAATAGCGGCTATCGACCCGACTCCGTCTTCGACGGGCTGGCGGCTACGGACCTCGTTTTCCAATTCTTTCCGTAACGCGGCTCCCAGCTGCGGACGTCAGTTCCGGTCAGCATGATAGAAGATCCACGCGCCGTCCGTTTCCCGTTCGCTCTGAAAGCACGTATATTTCTCATTCCGATGCGTCGTGATCCTCGATCCGAATGATTGCCTCATGGCCGCCGGTCAGCGGTACCCCATCCATGGGATGACTGTTTCCCTGTCTGGAGATCCTGCATCGAGTATCCACCGCGCGACGGATTCGCGTCCGCTCCGTGCGGGATCATCGGTTATGCTTATTGCCGCGTCACCCAAGCCCGCGCCATTCGCGCTGCCGCCAAATGGCCCGGCACCACTACCAAGACGACATAATGTATCCCGTTTGCCGGACAGTCCCGGTGTCCACATGATCGCCTCCCGCCACAGAGCGTTTCCGCTGGGAGAGGTGGCGCGGAATCGGGGCGATGGCCCACTGGAGCCACCGCCGCCGCCGTGAGGGTAATGCCTCAGTCCATCTACCCGTCAACGCAATGATGGTGCAAAACTAGTTGCAGCGCAGTTCGATGTCGTTTTCGGCCGCGTAAGCCATTGAATCCGCCTGGACAAGCGGTTGGATCACTTGGGAATCCGGCTCGATGTAGTCGGTGATCCGTTTCCATTCTCCAGCGGACGCGTCCCATTGCTGCACGATTCCGAGGCCGTTACCGCCATGGTTCTCACAGGTTACCCTGAACGGCGGACCGAAGTTCGGAATTCCCGTTGCGGCCATCTTCTCCGCCGTCATCTCCAGTGCTTCCATACCGTCGCGCATCATCGCGGGAGTGATGTCCCCCTCGCCATGGATCGTCTGGGCCGTGCGAGCCGCCTCGCTTGCAAGCATCGCCGCGTATAGACCCCTGTTGTAGAGAACCGTTCCAAGGCTGGTTCCGTCTCCGGCAGCGAGTCCCTTGTCAAGGACATGGGTCTTCAGCTCATCGTAGATCGGAAAATCGGACCCGGGAAGATGCATGTTCAGCGCTTTGTAGCCGTCGGCGGCGTCACCAATGGGCAAGACATCGTTCTCGGAGCCAGACCACCAGATTCCGATGAAATTCTCCATCGGGAAGCGGATGTTGGCCGCCTCCTGAATGGCAACCTGGTTCATGATTCCCCAGCCCCAGAGCAGGACATAGTCAGGGCGTTCACGGCGGATCTGCAGCCACTGTGATTTCTGTTCCTGCCCAGGGGAGTCGACAGGCAGGAGACTCAGGGTATAGCCGTGTTTAGTGGCTAACGCTTCCAATGTGGGGATCGGCTCCTTGCCGTATGCGGAGTTGTGATAGACAAGTGCGATCGTCTTTCCACTGATGTCGCCGTTGTTCAGGTCGAGGATGTGCTTTACGGCGATTGATGCCCCGTTCCAGTAGTTTGTCGGGTAATTGAAGACCCATTCAAAGACCCGTCCATTTGCGGCTGAGGTCCTGCCGTAACCCATTGAATGGACCGGAATGCCATCCGCGCTGGCCTTGGGAATCAGCTGGTAGGTGATGCCGGTCGAAAGCGGCTGATAAACCAGCGAACCTTCGCCTTTGGTGGATTCGTAACATTCGACGCCCTTTTCGGTGTTGTAGCCGGTTTCGCATTCAATGACCCGTGTCATGACGCCACCAATGCCCCCGTCGCGTTCGTTCAGCAGTGTGAAGTAATCGGCGTAACCGTCCGCGAAAAGTGTCCCGTTGGCGCCGAAAGGTCCTGTGCGGTAGCTAAGTGAGGGGAACACGAGGTCGGCCACTGCCGGTCCCGCCGCCAGCGTGCCGGCCAGCAGGATGGTTGCCAGTTTAAGTCTCATCTAGGGATCCTCCCTTTGTTGATTGGCTTAGACGCGCTCTCTGTCCGGAAGGGCGTTCGCCATATCCAGTTTCAGGGAATCGCATCCTGCTAGCCATAACAGCGGATTACAACTCGAATGGCCGGGACTTCATATCACATGACCTGTCGACGCTTCAGGTATTCAGACGTCAAGACCATAGGTGCCCTTACCGCTTGCCGGATCGTGTACGTTGACGCCCGAATTCCGGATGATCCCCGCCCGGACGCTTCGTGGCGTGTCTCGAAATAGGGGGGCGATGTTTGTCCCGGTCTATGGAGATCTGCTATGGTCTGCCATGCCTACCTTATGTAGAGACTGTATGGGACAGGCCGCCGCCTCGGGCGGGCGCTGTCCGACCTGTCTTTCCCCCCGCGTTGTCACGCATCCGGAGCTCTTCGCTCTTTCGGTAGCCCATATGGACTGCGACGCTTTCTACGCAAGCGTCGAGAAGCGCGACAACCCTGATCTCGCGGACAAACCTGTCATTATCGGTGGGGGAAAACGGGGGGTGGTCTCGACAGCCTGCTACATCGCCCGCATTAGAGGGGTCCGGTCGGCAATGCCGATGTTCAAGGCGCTGCGGCTCTGTCCGGAAGCGGTTATCATCAAGCCCCGGATTTCCGCCTACGCGGAAGTCAGTAGGCGGATTCGCGAAATGATGGAAGAACTCACGCCCGCGATTGAACCGCTTTCCCTCGACGAGGCGTTTCTCGACCTCTCGGGTACGCAACGCCTTCATGGCTGTCCCCCGGCTGTTATGCTTGCCCAACTGGCCAGACGGATGGAAGACGATCTCGGAATCACTGGCTCCATAGGACTCTCTCACAACAAGTTTCTTGCCAAGATCGCCTCGGATCTTGACAAACCCCGCGGCTATTCTGTGATCGGTGTGGATGAAACCGAGGACTTCCTCAGGGACCGGCCCGTGCGGCTGATATGGGGGGTAGGACATTCGTTGCAGCGGTCGCTTGAGAAAGCTGGGATACGGACTTTTGCGGATCTGAGGCGATGGGACAGAAAGGAGCTTGGCCAGCGTTTTGGCTCCATTGGCGAGCGGCTCTGGAACCTCGCCCGTGGGAAGGACTTCCGTAGCGTCCGGCGTGACGCTCCCGTCAAGTCGATCTCCCACGAAACCACGTTCCCGGAAGACACGGCAAGCGGCGGCATACTTGATGGCCACATTTGGCGTCTCAGCGAAAGGGTCGCTGACCGCGCAAAGGCAAAGGACATCGCAGGGAGCGTCGTCACCCTCAAACTCAAACGCGCCGACCACCGGCTGCTGACCCGCCAGATAAGGCTCGCGGAGCCAACCCAGATGGCGGACCGGATTTATCGCACCGCCCGAGCTCTGTTCGTCGCCGCGGGTGATACAGGTTCCTGCAGGCTTCTCGGAATTGGATTGAGCCAGCTCACCCGAGCCGGGGCGGCTGATCGTACGGGTGATCTTCTGGATCCGGACTCTGAAAGGCGCGCCAGGGCGGAGCGCGCATCTGACGCCATCCGAGACCGTTTCGGTAAAGACATGATCATCAAGGGGCGTGCCCTAAGATAGTTGAAGTGTTTCAGGTACCCAAAAGTATCGTGTGGGAACATGGAGCTTTCGACTTTAGAGCCCGTATTCAAATAAAGCCAATACGGGAATAATAATCGCTTGGGCGACAATCGCGATAACGGAGCGCCCGGTCTGGTGGCTCCGCTACGGAAATACGGTGCGCTTGATCCGAACCGACGTGCATTATGTATCCTTCAGGGATTCTGGCGAAGTCAGGGCCTCTGAACAGTACCATTCCCCCTCTCGAGGAGGTCCATCCAGTATACTGGATTCGGGTACCGGCCCAAACGAACGCCATTGGCGTAAGATAAGGGCCGAAGCGGCTCGGTTCCTACTCCGCGGATATCTTTGCGTCCTGACTTCCGATCAGGACCAGTTTGGCGGTTATCCCACTCAAGAGCTTGCGGAATTCCTCCAGCCGCCTGTTTGGAGTGACACCTTGTTCATTCATATATAGCGATCGGTCGATCTCGATCTGGATGACGTGTTGGCTCCTTGAGGGCTGGCCGTATCGCTTCGCGGTATAGGCGCCCGCAAATGGAGTGTTGCGCATCACGCGCAGTCCCGCGCCGGAGAACGCCGCTTCGACACGGTCCACAAGATCCTGGCGGGCCGTGGTCCCAAAACGGTCGCCCAGGACGATCTCGGGGCGCGGCGCACCGCCGCCGATACCCTCGACGGCCGCATGCGGCATTGAGTGGCAATCGATCAGGATCGCCTCTCCAAACCGTTCCCGCGCATCGCAGAGAATCTCCTGGAGACAGTGGTGGTATGGCCGCCAGAATTTTTCTATGCGGGCGCTGGCCTCGCGTAGCGTGATTTTGCCGGGATAGATGGCGCGGCCGTTCGTCACCACCCTCGGTATCACGCCGAGCCCGGAAATCACCCGGGGATTTTTTATGCCTTCGCGTACGTCAGCGATCAGTGCCGGATCAAGCTCGTCGTCCGAGCGGTTGAGGTCGATGAATGCGCGGGGGGCGTTCGCCGCAAGCAATGGTGAGCCGAATGACGGTGCGTCCCCGAACAGCATGTCGACGAAAGCGTCCTCGGAAGAGCGGAGTGTCTGCACATCGAGCCTGCTCCGCCGTAGAAAACTACCGGGATAGTCCCGGCCACTGTGGGGCGACGCGAAAACGACGCCTGAGGTTTGGACCAAGGGTTTCAGAAGCCTGAAAGGCGCTTTTTCCATCCGATTTCCCTTCACGCGGGACAATGCGCCTTTCATTCATCGCCAACAAGCGCCAAATCTTTCGATACGTTCTTTTTCGGCATACCCCGGCTATCGGGACGCCCGTGACCCGGGCCGGGGCGCTCCGCTCGAGCATGGAGGGCGTCGAAGCTTCCCCCGGGATGCCGACTCCGCAGCCCCGACAGAAAATGGTCCTGAACAGGGCCTTGATGCCTTGAACCGGCACTGTATTTCGTCTATATCGAGCCCCGCCCGTGCATTTTTTTCCCGGGCCCCACTCCGTTGGATGGGAAGCTCCCCGTGGCGATATGGGTCCGTGCATGGGCGGTTAGCTCAGCGGTAGAGCACTACGTTGACATCGTAGGGGTCACTGGTTCGATCCCAGTACCGCCCACCATAGCCGAGGGGCAAAGCTGACACCCCGGCGCAGCCCGCGTCGCGGCACAGAGGATAAAGGACATGAAGGTGCGAAATTCGCTACGTTCGCTGAAAAACCGTCACCGGGACTGCCGTATCGTTCGCCGCAAAGGCCGCGTATATGTCATCAATAAGACCCAGCGCAGGTTTAAGGCCCGTCAGGGTTGACGTTTCCGCCCGGTGCGCGGGGACTTTTCCCGCGAGTGGTGATCTGCGTTTCCGGACCCACTTAATTGGCGGAGCCGGGCAAATGTCGGTGGTGAGGGTTTGGCGGCTGGAATCCATTAAGCCATACAGTCAGCCGTAATCCCGCTGATCGTCAATTACCTTGCCATCATTGGGCAGGCTTCCCCTCGGGACGATCTCCACCCGTCCGCTCAGCTTGAGTGTTTCGGTAACCGAGGTTTCGTACGGGGCTACATCCCGCGTGTCGGATTCCACCCGCACGACCATAACGTCCTGATCGCGTTCCCGGCTCACGATAACCCGTGCGCGCCCGACTTCCTCGTGGCGCGCTACAAATGCGGCGACCTGTTCCGGCCGCACGAACATTCCCTTGATCTTTGTCGTTTGGTCAGCCCGTCCGAGCCATCCCCGGATTCGCATGTTCGTGCGCCCGCATGGCGATATGCCGCGAAGCACGGCTGAGAGATCACCGGTTGCGAAACGTATCAATGGATAGTCCCAGTTGAGAGTGGTTACGACGATCTCGCCAACCTGGCCGTCGGGAACCGGATCGCCGGTTCCCGGGGTTACGATCTCGACAATCACTCCCTCGTCAACAATGAATCCCTCCATGGCGGGACTCTCATAGGCGACATTTCCGAGATCAGCGGTACCATAGCATTGCAGGCAGCTTATTCCCCTGTCGGCGTATTCCTGCCGGAGAGAGGGGAAAAGCGCGCCGCCACCCACGACGGCTTTGACGATCTGCAGCTCGACACCGAGTTCACGCGCCATACCGAGGATTTTCTTCAGGTAATCCGGCGTGCCGGCATAGGTTGTGACCCCAAGAGCCGCAGCTGCCTGAACCTGGAGTTCGGTCTGGCCCGTGCCTGCTGGAAAAACCGATGCTCCCACGGATCGGGCACCGCTTTCGAGCATCATCCCCGCCGGTGTCATGTGGTAGGAGAAACAGTTCTGGACAATGTCGCCTTTACCGACTCCAGCGGCAGCCAGGAACCTACCCATCCGAAACCAGTCGGCCTCGATCCTGCCCGGTTCGTAGATCGGGCCGGGTGACTGGAATAGATGATCGAAACCGTTCGGATCTCTGGTGGTGAAGCCACCGAATGGCGGGCGGGCGGCCTGAGCCTCAATAAGATCGGACTTCCGGATCAAGGGAAGTCCCGCGAGTGCGGCCCTGTCCGTCACCAAAGCTGGATCTATTCCGGCAAGACTGGCCGCGAGCGCCGACGCTCCCGCCTTTGCGGCCGCGATCCTTAAGGGAAGGTCACGCGCCAGCTCAGCAGCGCGCCGGTCGGCGCTTCGGGTTTCAAGTTCGTCGAAATATGCGGTCACTGTATGGCTCCCATCGATGGACCCAACATAGCGCCGAGCTGACACAGCGAAACTGTAGACAATTGTATACTGTTCGGGAATCGTTTTGAATAGGGGTTTGAGGCATCAAGCCGCACAGACGAAAGAGTGGTGATAATATGGGACCAGCCGACCCTGACGCCGAGCTCCCGGCCGGAATTTCCGAATACGGCAGTCGTATACGGTTTCACGCGGCCCTCGAGGTCATGGAGGTGGATCTGTCTGACCTGCATCTTGCCAGCTCGGCTGAGGTCAACGCGCTATATGACATTATCGAGCAACGCATCGTCGCCACCGGTGAGGAATACTGGTTCTTCCTGATCAACTATTCCGGTAGCCGTATAGATCCGGCGGCGTGGTTCGCTTTCGCGCGCCGCGGTAAGATGCTGAACGTATCCCATTCGATGGGTACGGTTCGTTGTGACGCTTCGGAGGAAACGCGCCGCCAGATAGAGCGTGATGCCGGCACGGAAAATTTCGACGCCAATCTCTTCTCGGATCGGGACAATGCGCTGGAATGGCTGAAGTCCCAGCCGTCCACACGCCGTCGGAAAATCGTCCACAGGCCAAGCTACACCCTCGCCGATTTTGAGTCGCGGGTAATATTTCTGGGTGAGGGCGAGATAATGGACATCGATCTGTCCGGCCTCAGGCTCCGACACGGTCGTGATGTCGATGACCTAATCGATTACCTTGAGCGGCGTATAGAGGAGACCGGTCGACGCTGGTACTTTCTGATCAACTACAGTGACTGCCGAATTGAGCCCGCCGCGTGGATTCAATGGGCGCGCCGGGGTAAGGAACTGAACCTTGGTGGATCGCTTGGGACGGTGAGATACGAAACGGGTGATCAGATCGATGCTGACATCCGGCTTCGCGCCGAGTCGCAGGGATTTCACCCCAACATATGTGGTAACCGGACGGAAGCGCTGTCAAGGATCGGCGAACTTCGTGCAGAGATGCGATAGTGTGGGGACAGCCATTCCAAAAAGCATTTCCCGGACTTCGGCGGCGGGCCCGGAATCCCGGACGGCTGAACCGGGCGTTCCGCGGTACCGGACGGAAGAAAGACGCTTCCGGCGGAAGAAAGTGGCGGTCAGAATCCCTGTAAGGATACGAGACGTCGCGAGGTGTGGGGCCAGACGGCCGTAAGTCCCATACCCAAGAGCCAGAACCGTATGAAGTCGGGTTGACGCGGACCTGGCGCACCGTTGACATTGGTGCGTGGTGCGACGACATCCGCTCGCGGAAGCGCATAACTCTCCCGGACAGAACGGGTATGTCCATCACGCTAGGCGCCACGCCTCAGCCGACTTGAGACGGCGTCAAATCCCGTGTGATAGACTCCTTCGCGAACGGTTTCCGCAAGCGCCGCCTCTTGCCCCGCCGGTGTGTCAAAGCGCGACCACCAGCGCCAACGTTTCGAACTCGTTGCGGGGGCATTCTTCGCCACACCGCGAAAGGCGCGCGCGTCCGTCGAGGCATTGGGTGTTTCCGCGGATCGTGCCTATGATGACTTCCGGGTGATGGCGGAGCGTGAGGCCTTGCGTGCTGACGGTATCGATGCCGTGTCGATCGTGACGCCGAACAACATGCATTACCCGGTCGCCCGCGAATTCCTGCGGCATGGCATTCATGTGATCTGTGACAAGCCCCTGACCTCAGATCTGGGCGACGCGCGCCGTCTGGCCGCGATTGCGGAGACAGCCGGTGATGAGACGGGCATCCGGTTCTTCGTCACGTATAACTACAGCGCATATCCGCTTGTCCGGCAAGCCCGGGAGATGGTCGCCGAGGGTGCTCTCGGCCAGATCCGCGTGATCCAGGTGGAATACGCGCAGGGCTGGCTTGCGCACCCGGTCGAACATGAGGGGCTGAAACAGGCCGAGTGGCGGACCGACCCCAAACGTTCGGGAAACGGTGGCGCGATCGGTGACATCGGAACCCACGCGTTTCATCTGGCGGGCTACGTGACAGGCCTTGAGGCCGAGGCCCTTACGGCGGATCTGCACCGATTCGGCCCCGGTCGCACCCTGGATGACAACGCGCATGTCCTGCTGCGCTACCAAGGCGGGGCGCGCGGTGCCCTCTGGTGCTCTCAGGTCGCCGTCGGCACCGAGAATGGTCTGCGCCTACGCGTCTTCGGCGATAGGGGCGGTCTGGTTTGGGCCCAGGAGAGTCCAAATGAGATGTTCTTCGCTCCAATTGATGCTGCCGAACAACGCATTACCCGGAACGGCGCCGGATTTGCCGCGAGCCCAATCGCGTCCGCGCGTTTGCCGCCGGGACATCCTGAAGGCTACCTGGAGGGTTTCGGAGCCCTCTATGCTGAAATCGCGGATGTCCTTTCGGATCCGGACGTCAACCGGGCGGATCACCTTCCCGGCATAGCCGACGGACTGCGCGGCATGGAGTTCATAAACGCGGCCATTGAATCGGGGAGGGCGGGGGGAGCCTGGGTCGGTTTCTGAGCCATCGTAAGGAAATGCCATTGGACGGCGGGCGGGTGACGCCGAGGTTCGGGAAGCCGGGAGGTCCGGCTGGGACGACCGCTTCCCGCTGAAGCCTGTCGGCTCCGCGGCAGGCCTCCCTCCGGCTCCGGACCCGGGAAAATCCAAACGTGATGCCCCTTACCCGACCGCCTTGACGGCGCGCGGTCAACCCCGTCCGATATAAGGCATTCTGGTTGCCATCACCGTCATGAACTGCACGTTCGCTTCCAGTGGCAACTCGGCTATATGCAGGACGGCCTCCGCCACATGGCGTACATCCATTGTCTCCTGTTCGGGCAAACCGGCCGCCCTGGCCCGCTCGCACTGCGCAGCCACCATCGGTGTCCGCGCGTTTCCGATGTCGATCTGACCGCAGGCAATGTTGAACGGCCGTCCGTCAAGGCTCAACGAACGCGTCATTCCGGTGACCGCATGTTTCGTTGACGTGTAACAGACCGATCCGTCTCTCGGAACATGGGCGCTGATCGAACCGTTGTTGATGATCCGACCGCCCTGGGGGTCCTGCAGGCGCATCGCGGAAAACGCTTGCCGTGCGCAAAGGAACATTCCGTTCAGGTTGACGTTCACGACGTCCATCCAGATTTTCACCGGAACTTGGTCGATGGGTGCCGCGACACCGAAGATACCTGCGTTATTGAACAATACGTCAAGCCTGCCTGTGGCGCGTCTGAACCGGGCGAACGCGCTTTCCACGGCACCCGGGTCCGTCACGTCCGCGGGAAGAACGACGGCATTTCCGTCCGAAGGCGCGATTTCGGCCAGTGTCTCGGCCCGACGGGCAAGCATTCCGACGGTCCAGCCCTTTTCAAGGAACAGTTCGGCCGTCGCGCGGCCAATCCCACTCGACGCTCCGGTAATGAGGATGTTTCCACTCATGGTTCCGTGTCCCCGATCAATGTTTCCATTCTGCGAGGCTCCGTCTTAAGGTCGGCGGTCGCCAGCTGTCCCGCTGGCCGCGCGAGAGCGTACCGCGTTACCCAGATCAGCCTTTCCTGGGCTCTGGTGACCGCGACATATGCCAGCCGTTTCCACAGGTGCAGGCCGGATTCGACAAGTCCCGATCGCGCGGCCGCCCATATGTCCGGAGCGAACACCTGCACGACGGGCCATTGTGATCCCTGCGCCTTGTGTACCGTCACCGCGGCACCATGCAGAAACGTCGCGCCCATCCGTGCCGCGATAGGGATGAATGGTTCTTCCTGGTCGGGAACCTCGATCTTTACGATGGAGGCGACACCGGTTCGGGGATCCTCCGCGCCCATGACATGCACACGTGAGAACCCCGGCTTGTTTCCCGGGCCGAGATAGATCACCTGAGCCCCCTTGATAAGCCCGCGCGCCTCCAGTTCGATTCTTCTGTGGCGGAGGCTGTGAGGCAGTTCGATTCCATCGCATATCAGGGGTTCGCCCGGAAGAAGCCCGTCGGGCGGCGCCCCGTATGCACTCCTGAACGCGTGGATCAGGCGCACGCGTGTCGCGTTCCTCCATACCAGAACCGGGGACCGTGCCATCAGGTCGGTACTGGCGCGCGGGCATACGGTCACACGGTCGTCCCGGGCCGCGGCCTGTGATATCCGATTCTCGAAGTCCTCGAATTCGAGGTCGCTGTCGTTCAGTGAATGGGCGAGATCCAGTATGGGATTTCCGGTGGCCTGCCTGTGGATGCGTGACAGTTCCAGTTTCCGGGACCGGTCGAGCCGATCAAACACCATCTCCCCTGTATCGCCGACAGGCGCAAGCTGTCCGGGGTCGCCGAACAGTATGAGTGTCGGAAAAATTTTCCGCAGATCCTCGAGAGCGCTCTCGTCCAGCATTGACGCCTCATCGACCAGCCCGATATCCAGCAGCCCGTCGCGCCGTGTCCAGCCGGTGATGAAATCCGACCCGCGCAGACCGGCTGTCGCAAGTGCGGCAGGGACCGAACTGTTGGTCCTGTAGAATTCCCGTGCCCGGTCCAGCGCCGCGTCGGTCAGGCCGGAGATCGCCGGTCTGCCGCCGCCGGAGGCCAACCAGTCGGCGACTTTCTGGTACTCCGGATCATAGACCGGTGTGTATAGGATCCGATGGATCGTTGTGGCCGGAACGCCACTGCTCCGCAGAACGCTGGCGGCCTTGTTGGTTGGGGCGAGTATCGACAGTGTGCGCCTGTTTTTCGGGCTCTCGTTTTGGCTGTCTCCGGTGACAAGACCGACGCCCGCCTCATCCAGGGCGCGGAAAACGCGCGACAGCAGCATCGTCTTGCCCGACCCGGCGCGACCGAGGACAGCGACCACGTTACGCCTGCGTTTTCGCGCCCGCTTGAGCCTGCCGCGCTGAACGTCAACTCCCGCTTCCCGCAGCCATTCGATAATGCGGTCGTAGGCTTCCGCCTGATCTTTGGAGAGCTTCGTTCCGGTCAGGGTCATGGCCTGAGTTTACGCTGGCTGAACGAAATTCGGAACCGTGTTTCCCTACCCGACGGGGCCATGTGTCATGACGTCCGGCAGCGGGGAGATTCGCTTTGCCGGACTCAGTTCGGGCCGCTGGCCTCAAGGGCATCCTCAAGGGTGCGCAGCCCGGTTCTCGGTGACTGCACCAGCACCGCCATGTTTCCGGGCCTGTGCTCGTTGCGGCGCATCTTCATGTGGGCGGCCGGTATTTCCGCCCATGGAAACACTTCGGACATGCATGGATCCAGCCGCCGCGCGACCATCAGCCTGTTCGCCGCCGCGGCCTGCTTCAGATGCGCGAAATGGCTGCCCTGGACGCGCTTCTGGTGCATCCATAGATAACGCGCGTCCAGCGTCAGGTTGTATCCGGTCGTGCCGGCGCAGATCACGACCATGCCTCCCTTTTTCACGACGAATGCCGAAACCGGAAATGTCGACTCGCCCGGATGCTCGAACACCATGTCGACGTTGACGCCCTTGCCGGTGATGTCCCAGATCGCCTTGCCGAACTTCCGGACTTCGCCGAACCAGTGACGGTATGCATCCGTATTGACCTCGGGGAGCTTTCCCCAGCAGTTGAAATCGCGTCGATTGACCACGCCTCTGGCGCCGAGATCCATCACGAAGCCGCGCTTGCTCTCGTCGGAGATAACCCCGATGGCGTTCCCGCCTGCCGTATTGACGAGTTGAATGGCGTAGGATCCCAGGCCACCGGACGCGCCCCAGACGAGGACATTCTGTCCCGGCTTGAGTTCATGAGGATGATGGCCGAACAGCATCCTGTAAGCGGTGGCCAGCGTGAGTGTGTAGCAGGCGCTTTCCTCCCACGTCAGATGCCGGGGGCGGTCCATGAGCTGTTGAGCCTGCACGCACGTGAACTGCGCGAAAGAGCCATCCGGTGTCTCGTAGCCCCAGATCCGCTGGCTGGGCGAGAGCATCGGGTCACCGCCATTGCATTCCTCGTCGTTGCCGTCGTCCTGGTTGCAGTGGATCACGACCTCGTCGCCCACTTTCCAGTTCCGCACCTTGCGGCCGACAGCCCAAACGATTCCGGCGGCGTCGGATCCGGCTATATGGTATTGGGCCTTGTGGACGTCAAATGGGCTGACCGGTATGCCCAGGCCGGCCCAGACGCCGTTGTAGTTGACGCCGGCCGCCATCACGAGGACCAGCACCTCGTGGCTGTCCGGTCTGGGTACGTCCACAACCTCGAGTTGCATCGCTTTGTCCGGTTCGCCATGTCTCTCACGCCGGATCGCCCATGCGTGCATTTTTTTCGGCGTGTAGCCCATGGGAGGCATCTCGCCGACCGCATAGAGTTCCCGCTCCGGCGCCTCGTATTCCGCAGGGGAAGGATTTCGATCAGGTGCCATGGTCTCATCTCCGGGGTACATCCGAATTGCCGCATCGCAGAATCGGTGCGGCGCCTGCGGGTCGCCTTATGTGCGGTCGGGCAACATTGCAACCTATCAGGTTCCGCTTCGACACCATTTGATGGCGCTCCAAACATCCGCCGCAAATACCGTTCGCAATGGGTTCCAGGCCAAGCGTTAAGGTATGTTTGGGATCGGATCGTGCTGCAGGCTGGGTCGTCGGGGGCAACCGTGCGCGATCGTCAGTGTCACGCGGCTGGAGTTCCCGGATGATTGACGGATCGGCCCCGGTCGCGAGCCGTATTCTGCGCCGCAGCATATTGACAGCGCCGGGGAATCCCAAGTATCACCTCACGGACGAAATGAATTGCCGCACTGACAGGCCGAGACAGCCCATGGCAGAGACACCACGTGACCGTCCGTGGCTTTTCCGCACCTATGCCGGACATTCCACCGCGAAGGCTTCAAACGAGCTGTTTCGTGGAAATCTTGCGAACGGCCAGACCGGCCTGTCCGTCGCCTTCGATCTTCCAACCCAGACCGGTTATGACAGCGATCATGAACTGGCGCGTGGGGAGGTGGGCAAGGTGGGGGTTCCGGTGGCGCATCTCGACGACATGCGTGCTCTGTTCGATCGCATCCCTCTCGATCAAGCCAACACATCAATGACGATCAATGCCACCGCTCCATGGGTGCTCGCGCTCTACATTGCGGTCGCGGAGGAGCAGGGTGCGGATGTCCGTGCGCTTCAGGGCACGGTGCAGAACGACATCATCAAGGAGTACCTTTCCCGGGGCACCCATGTCTGTCCGCCGCAGCCAAGCCTGCGCATGGTTACCGATATCGTTGCATACACCTGTGAACATCTTCCCCGCTGGAATCCGATGAATGTCTGCAGCTATCACCTTCAGGAGGCGGGAGCGACGCCCGAACAGGAACTCGCCTTCGCTCTGGCGACCGCGACGGCCGTGCTCGATGATCTCAAAGGGAAAGTCGCGCCGGAGCGATTTCCGGAAATGGTCGGCAGAATCTCGTTCTTCGTGAACGCGGGCATCCGCTTCGTTACGGAGATGTGCAAGATGCGCGCGTTCGTCGAGCTCTGGGATGAGATTGCCGGTGACCGTTACGGCATTGAGGATCCCGGACTACGGCAATTCCGTTACGGCGTGCAGGTCAACTCGTTGGGCCTGACCGAGCAGCAGCCAGAGAACAACGTTTCACGAATTCTCCTCGAGATGCTTGCGGTTACCCTGTCGAGGAAGGCGCGTGCGCGCGCGGTCCAGCTGCCGGCCTGGAACGAGGCTTTGGGCCTTCCGACGCCGTGGGATCAGCAATGGTCGCTTAGAATGCAGCAGATCCTCGCCTACGAGACCGACCTTCTTGAGTATGGTGACCTGTTTGACGGAAATCCGGCGGTGGCGGGCAGGGTTGCCGAACTCAAGAAAGGTGCCCGCGATGAGCTTGCGCGGGTCGACGCGATGGGAGGCGCGATCCGGTCGATCGGTTACATGAAACGCCAGCTTGTGGAGGCCAATTCCGCCCGAATTGCCAGAATCGAAGCGGGGGAGACGGCGGTTGTGGGAGTCAACCGGTTCACCGGTGGCGAGCCTTCACCGTTTCCCAGCGGCCCGGATGCGATTATTGTGACAGATCAGAGAGCGGAGTCGGAGCAGATCGCGCGGCTCGTTGAATGGCGTGCCGCCAGGGACTCTGCCGCCGTCCGGAAGGCCATGGAAGCGCTACGGAGCGTTGCGGAGAATGGCGGGAATATCATGCCGCCGAGCATCGCCGCAGCCAAGGCGGGTGTGACCACCGGAGAGTGGGGTGATGTCGTTCGTGGAGCCTTCGGTCAGTACCGCGCACCGACCGGGGTTTCGGCGGGCCCGTCGAACCGCACCGAGAGCCTCGACCTGATTCGCGACGCTGTTGATTCGGTCTCCCGCCGCCTTGGCCGTCGCCTGAGGCTGCATGTCGGCAAGCCGGGGCTTGACGGTCATTCAAACGGGGCCGAGCAGATCGCGGCCCGTGCCCGCGACTGCGGAATCGAGATCGATTACGGGGGTATCCGTCTTACGCCGGGCGAGATTGTCTCCGCCTGCGCGGCTGAACAGCCACACGTTCTCGGGCTCTCCATCCTTTCGGGAAGCCATATCCATCTGATGGAGGAACTGATGGAACGGCTGAGGGAGGCGGATCTGGCCCATATTCCGGTGATCGTTGGGGGAATTATTCCGGCTGATGACGCATGTCGCCTTCTGACCCTGGGTGTCGCCAAAGTCTATACGCCGAAGGACTTCGATCTTACCCGCATCATGTTCGATATCGTTGAACTGGCGGAGCGGCCGCTCGCAGCCGCTGAGTGACGGGAGTCTTGACTGAGGGAGGCGGAGGGGCGGATCTTGAGCTCACGGAATCTACTCGCTACAGTCCTTGTACGGGCGTTCGGGCCGGTTCGGAAGGGAATGGCGGCCAATAACTGACGGAAGTCCACAGCCCCGCGAGTCGGCGCGTGGACCGCCAAAGGCAACGGAGGAACTGGCGCTGTGACCATCCATATCGGGGCCAGCAAAGGAGACGTTGCCGAGACCGTTCTGCTGCCGGGGGATCCATACAGGGCCCGATGGGTTGCCGAAACCTTTCTCAAATCTCCTGAAAAAATAAACGAAGTCAGGGGAATGCTCGGCTATACCGGAACCTGGAATGGTCATCGTGTGACGGTTCAGGGTTCCGGAATGGGCATGCCTAGCCTCAGCATCTATGTCAACGAACTTATGCGTGACTATGATGCGAGAACCTTTATCCGTATTGGTTCGACCGGTGCGATGCAGCCGAATGTCCGTCTTCGGGATATTGTGCTGGTGATGACGGCGTCGTCGGTCTCGACACCGTCATCGACAATCTTCAGGAAACTCAATTTCGCTCCATGCGCTGACTGGAGCCTGTTGCGGGCGGCCGCGAATTCCGCGGAGCGACATGGGTTTCCGGCGCATATCGGCGGAGTCTATTCCTCCGATACGTTTTACGACGAGCGTGACGATCTTCTGGAGCAGATGGTGCGGCATGGAATCCTGGCGGTCGAGATGGAAACGGCGGAACTTTACAGTCTTGTTGCCCGACATGGCGCCCGGGCATTGTCCGTGCTGACGGTTTCGGACCACCTACAGACCCGTGAGGAACTTCATCACGAAGAACGCGAACGATCCTTCGGTGACATGGTTCTGGTCGCCCTGGAAGCGGCGTTCCCGTGAATGGGGGGGGGGGGGGGGGGGGGGGGGGGGGGATTTTCGGGTTGTGCAGGCCGGATTGAAGCGGTCTGACAGGTCAGAAGGCGGCTTGACGGTTAGGGATGGCGGTCTTCGAGCAGCCCGCGGGCAATGCGCGGACAGACGGAACCCCGGGCCGGACAGGGAGACGCGCCATGACGTGACTGACGTCGAAAGGAGCGTTTGACGGTGAGGCTCACAAGAGCCCTCGAATTCCCCTTACATTTTCGCTTGTCCGCTTCTTTTCAATACGTACGGCGATTGGGAATTCATGACCGCCGCCGCTCAATCCGAGCGTATTCAATCCGGCGACTTGAGTGGATTGGAAGACCACTATGCTTATGTTTTTGGCATCAAGACCAATAGTCTGCCGGGGCAGGGTTCCGCGAACTGGCATGGGGATTGGGTGGGTCTTGATGCGAACAATCGCGTGGTGCGGGGTGATGCCGAACTGACCATCGATGATTTGACCAATCCGCACATTGACGTGACGCTGACCCCACAGGGCCGCGCCGCCATGACTTGGGATGATCGATCTGCCTGTGGCGGGTGGCCGCTTTTCACAGAAGCGCCGCATTGACGATTATATCCAGGGTGAATTCTATGGACGTGCGGCCGCGGAGACCGGCGGTGTATTCGAGCGGGCGGCATTGTCGGAACCTTCGGCGCGGCGCGCTGAGACAGGCAGTCGGGTATCGGGGTCTCAGCCTCCCAAATCGAGAATGTTCTCATAAGAGAGAGGGTGGGCAGTCGCGCAACCGGGCCGGCAGGTTCCGCAGGCCGTAATCTATCCGCCCAGCCACAAAACCAGAATCGTGGTGGCGAGGGCAATCAATCCCGCGATGGCCAGGAGTTGCTGTTTCTCCCGCTTGACAGCATCCGTTTCTCGTTTGGCCATATCCGCCTGCATGGCGGCGAGTCGGGCATCAATGCGTGATTCCATGGCGTCATTCTCCGCGCGCTGCGCTACCAGTTTCCCCTTCAGTTCGGCAATCGCCAACGCGTTCTCTGTTTCGGGCTGCATTTCTTCAAACTAAGCTTTTGGGCTGGGGCGGTCAACGGCCCTGTTCATCACGCTCAATCCAAGGTTTCAGGACAAGTCCGTCGACGGACGGGCAGGCGAACTGTGTCGCTTGAAGCCCCATGTCCCGGAAGATCAGGCCTGCATTGCTGTGGAAGAAATTGATTGCATCAAGAAGGCTGCATCCCGTCTATCTGCATAGCGGATGCGGCTCCGGCCGGGTGCCGCATCCGTCCGATGTAACCCCGCCAATCAACCTTCATTTGCCCTGAGTGGGGCATCCGACATGCGAGACTCTTGGTGCTATCACAGATAAAACACAATTGCCCCACACTTTGCGGCACGCTCCAAGGTCACAGGCCGGGGGGGCAATGGGCCAGTTTGAACATTGCAAAAGCGCGGCGCAGAAAAAGGGCCGCCCGAGGGCCAGTGTTGTCTCGGACCGGGCCCGCCGGTCATCAGGGGGCCGGTTTACAGTCCGGTTTCCACGCGGGCGTGTCGTCGTCGGTGACGTTGATGAAGAACCGTCTTTCGGCCTGCATGGTATTCCCGCCGTCCAGCAGCTCGAGGTGCACGCTGGCGGCGTTCACATAGCCGGGGCTGTCGCCGTGGCGGCCCCGGCAGTTGTTGTCGGTGCTGGTGCCGGACAGCGTCCAGGTGAGCGTGAACTCGTCGGTGTTGACGTGGTTGGGAGGTCCGGATGTTCCCTTACTAACGGCCTTCCAGTTCCTGTTGTTTGCATCGGTATTCGAATCCCAAGCCTTCTCGGCATTGTTTGCGCCGCTGATCCCGTAGCCGCCGAGCATCCACCCTTCGGTGTGATAGGTGGTCGGGGACAGGGTAAACCTGGCCGTCGGGGTGTAGTCCGAAACAGTGGTGAGGTCGGAATTGGGATCGCCGACGGTGACGCAGGCACGCAGCTGGTACCTGATGTCGAAATTGTCCCCTTCCCGGGTGACGTGACCCGTGCCGCCATCGAAGCCGCTGCGGCGCAGTTCCGTGATCTCGTAGAACGGCGCATTGGCCTGGGTGCAGGCGGTCTGCGCCTGAGCCACAACTGGTGCCGTCAGGGGAAGGGCCAGCAGCGCGGTGGCCGCCAGAGCAGCGGTCAGAAAGTTAGGGGGGGGGGGCGAAGCGTGTCATGATCAATCCTTCCGTTGTGTCACTGCGCCTACTTTACGGCTATTGCGCCCCGAAGGGAAGGAGAAATTTCAGCAATTCCCGCTAGATTTTCTTTTCGTTCGTTATCAGTCGGTTGCGTGGCTGTCGGGATTCCTTTTCGTGGACTTCTCGCGCTGGATCGGCCATCCTGCCGCCAAACAGGCAAAAGCCTAGCAGCCAGATGTCCAGGGATTCCTTCCGCAGGCATCTGTCGATGCCCGGGATGCCTGCCACGGTGCGCGGGTGCTTCGACCGCATTCGCGACCCCATCAGCACGCGGGGCATCAGCCTCTCCGACTGCCTGGTGCCGGGGCCCGCGGTGTTCTCCCCCAGGATCCCGTCGCTGCTGCAGTTCGACACGCAGGTCCGCAGGGGCGGGGATCCGGCGCAGGCGCGGAACCTCCGCAGTCCCTTCGGCGTGGCGCGGGCGCCGTCCGACACCTGGATGCGCGAGCGGCCCGGCGGGGCCGGTCCCCGCTGCCTCCGCCGCCGCTTCACGGGGATCCACGCGGCGCAGGCCGCGCGGCAGGGTTCTGGAGGGCTCTGGACAAGGTCCACGGCCGGCTGGAGCGGCGCTCGATAAGGGTCCTGACCCCGCCGAGGGGCCTGGTCAACCATCCCGACGTCCGCTGGATCGCCCACGTCACCCGCTGCCGGGAGCCGCTGGGGAAAGCCGCCCGCGTCGCCGGGAGCCTCGCCGAAACCCGGCGCCGGAAAACGGCGCCCGCGTCGGCCCATCGCCGCCGGGCGCCCCCGGAATCCGCCCTGAACACGGCCTTCCGGCCACTTCCGGCGACCGGAACGGGCCGAAAAAAGAGCGTGGGAAAGTCCTGCATTCCCGCCTTGCCAACCTTCGGTCTGTCGTCTACATGAAATCATGTCTTTGGGGTGCTGTGCCTTGACCCGTCGGGCGCAGCACTGTCATGATCACTTCATATATTTGGGGATAAGGCTTATCCACTTGGCCAAGGTGACACAAGATGTCGTGGTGCCGCCCGCACGACCGGATCCCCGGATCCGGCGCGAAGGTCCAGCGGGAAACCGTTGCCGAGGCCCGGAACGGCGCGGACGGGGCCGCAATCCCGGGATGTGGAGGCTCTTCGGGAGCGCGGGCACGGGGTTCCTGCGGCCGGGCCGCTTCAGGCGCGTCCGTCGATGAGGTCGCGGTAGGTGGCGGGCGGCAGCCTCAGGCCGATGCCGGGGCTGTCGAGGGAGGTCCGCCTGTGGCGGCGGCGGTCCCGGCGGAAGACGGACCCGTCCAGGTACCGCTGGACATGCCTGCGGCGCAGGCCGTGGTACACGCCCTCCTCGCCTGCGGCGTCCGTCCCGTTGGGCTCCGCTCCGCCGCCGTCGCGGCAGGGCACCGACGTCCCGTCGACCTCCGCGAGCCCCCGCGAGCCGGGCTACGGCCCGGATCCACCATGGCCCGGCGAAGCTTGTGGAGCAGCGTCCAGGCGCTCCTGTGGCAGCCTATGCCCGGCCGCGCCTGGAGCTGCGGCGCGGAGATGCCGTTGGAGTGCGTGGCCATGCGGTGCGCGGCGGGGCACCGCAAGCGGTGCGCCCGAACGTCTGTGAAGGCTTCTCTACCGCCTCCAACACGAGACGGGACAGCAGGTGGTGGTCCTCGTGGACGGGTATGACAGGCCGATCCTCGACGCGCTTGGCGACCCGGGGCCGGCGAAGGCCAGCCGCTACTATCTGCAGGGCTTCCACGGCATCATCAAGGACAGCGCCAGGCATGTCCGTTTCGTTTTCGTCACCGGCGTGAGCATGTTCTCCAGGGCCAGCCTGTTCCCGGGTCCCGACAACCTCGGGGACATCAGCCCGGATCCGCGCTTCGCCGCAATCTGCGGCTATATCGACGCCGATATCGACACCGTGTTCGCGCCGAAGCCTGACGGTCTGGACCGGGACGGGATCCGCATCTGGTACAACGGCTATGGCTGGCGCGGGAGGGAGCGGCTCCACAACCCCCTCGACGTGCGGCTGCTGTTGCGGAGGCGGGAGTTCCGCCCCTACTGGTTTGAGACCGGCTCACCGAGCTTCCTTTTCGAGACACTGAAGGAGGGATCGATCGGTCTGACGGAACTGGAAGGCCGGATGGCGGACATATCCCTGGTCCCGAGGTTCGATGTCGACGATATCGGCGTGGAGGCCCTGCTGTTCCAGACCGGCTATCTGACCATCGCGGACGAGACCAGGGTCACAGGACCTTCTGCCGGCTGGACTACCCCAATCTCGAGGTGCGGCTCAGCCTTAACGATGAGTTGCTGGCACATCTCGATGCGCGGAACCGGGTGCCTCTCGATGAGGCAAAAACCCTCCGGACATATCTTGAGGCGCACGACTTTGCGGGTTTTGCCCAAAAGCTCAAGGCCTGGCTCGCGGGCATTCCCTATCAGTGGCACAACCGGAATGATCTGGCGCGCTATTAAGCCTGGTACGCCAGTCTCCTGCATATGTGTTTCCGGGCGATCGGGGTGGAGGTTTGTGCTGAGGAGGCATCAAGCTTCGGGCGTGCGGACATGGCGGTCCCCCTGGGGGACCAGGTTTTCATCTTCGAGTTCATGATGGCAGAAAGCGCAGACGGTGCCGACGCCGCGCTGGCGGCGGCGTTCAGCCAGATGCGGAATCGTCGCTATGTCGACAGGTATCGCGGAACGGCCGTCCATCTGGTCGCCGTCGCCTGCGGCCGCGACGCCCGCAACCTGCTGGAGGTTCGGGCTGAGGCTGCCACCACCACGTGATATGTTGGTCCAACCCCGTAAATTCCCAAACGTAAATGCTTTGCGTCAGGCGAGGCCCCGGAGAAAGGGAAGAAAGGAAGGAAGTGTGGCAGGGAGACGCTGAAACCTCCCGACGTGGTCCATTGGGTGAAACCCACAACCGGCAAAGACCAGACAGCGAGCCGGAACCAGGTGCCGGATGGCCAGCGGCAACGCGGGTCGTGAAGCTTACGTAGGGGGCGACGGAGCAGCGCCATTGAGACGTCGGGGCGGAGGACGCTGACGGTGATCCTCTCCTGGGCGCTGGTCTCCGGCGATACCGCGGGGTCTGGAGGCGACCCTGTCCTGCGCCCTATCGCGCACCCGTGTCCGGGCCGGATTTGCAAACCGGATCTGGACGATGCAAAGAGGTAGCGGGGCAGGCACTGCACTATACTGCACTATACTGCACTATACTGCACATACGAGGGGAAGGGACTTCATATGACCGGGGACGCGACCCGACATGCGGTGAAGATGGCGAAAAAGAAAGAGGCCCGTGACAGGATCATGGCGACAAAGAAGGACAGGAAAGGATTGGTGATTGTCCACACCGGCAAGGGTAAAGGTAAATCCACCGCCGCTTTTGGCATGGTATTTCGCTGCATCGCGCATGGAATGAAATGTGCGGTGGTCCAGTTCATAAAGGGCGGCATGCAGACAGGAGAGCGGGACCTGATCACCTCGCGTTTCAGCGATATCTGCCAGTTCCACACAATGGGAGAGGGATTCACTTGGGAGACCCAGAATAGGGATCGCGACACCGAAATGGCCCGAGCTGCCTGGCGCAAGGCAAGGGAGCTGATCCATGATCCGACCAATCGCCTGGTGTTGCTGGACGAGATCAACATCGCAATGAGATACGGTTATGTCGACGCCAGCGAGGTTGTGGACTTCCTGAACACCGAAAAACCCGAGATGACCCATGTCATTCTCACTGGCCGCAATGCCGCTCAGCAGTTGATCGACTTAGCTGATCTCGTGACCGAAATGGAGCTGGTGAAGCATCCGTTCAGATCGGGTATCAAGGCTCAGGCAGGCGTGGAATTCTGACCGGGCCGACGGGAGAGCAGACGAAGAAGGCATAGACAGTGCTGACCTGATTTCCGCCACTGCAGGGTGGCGGGGCCTTGGGCCGTTGTGTGCGATCCACGGTCCTTGCCGAACCCGTTGCGCCTGCCGTTCCGATCCTCCATTCGGCGAGTGGGGACAGCAGGAGCTGTCCTGAAACCCGTCATGGAGGAAACGGATGTTGAAATCCAAATGTCTCCGCAGTTTATCAGTCCCTGGTGCCACTCCGAGTGGCAGAGCGAGACCCCCGCCATGACCGGCAACGGGGGCCGGAAACGGCCCGAATTCGACCTCACGGACTACGGCGACCCGCGGACTGTCGCGTTCCGGAAAAACCGTCACGGCGGATAGGGGCGGCGTGTCGGCGGGCCGTGAGCTGGCCGTACAATGTGATCGGAACGCGAGCGTAACGAAGCGGAGCGTCGTGACTGCCAGGATCAGCCACGTTTCGTCGCTTCCTTGTCGCGTTTCTCGGCATCGATCGTCATTTGATCGAGCTTTGCGGAGATATCGGCTTTCAACACGCCCAAAGTCCTTCTTGAGCAATTCGATCCTGTGCGCGGGTTCGCGATTGTCGGGTCCATCGTCTCGCTAAATCACAGGCGCGGCGAACGCAACATTCTGCGTTCGCGGAGACGGGAGTCAGGTATTTGACTTTGAACGCCGAGACAGGTCTCAATGTTCCGCAGGCTCTCGCATGACGTCAATTGGGCAAAAGCCATGCCTCAAGACTGGTCCCGGCAGCTGAAACTGGACAGTAAACCTTCGGTTGCCAGCTGACAAATGACCGCCGCCCGTGACAGATCCGAAGCCTTCGCTATGGCGTCGTATCGTTTGGTCTCGTGTTTCGAGAGGGGCAGTACCGCCCCGTGCCGGTCCATATCGTCTGCCTCGGCCACGATCCCCGCACGTAATTGCGGTTTCCGCTTTTCGTGTCACCGGGTGTCTGTCGCATTCCCCCGCAAGGGAAGGGATTTCCCTATAGTAGATTGACATGAATCAATGACGTTCCCAAAATGATCGTGCAGATACAGCCGTACGCGCCCCGAACGGCGTATAAACATCCCGGACGGTATGATCGTGCGGCATTGGACAGGGGGACGGACTGGATGTGGAATGCTGTGAAACTGGTGGTCTTGGGACTGATCGTCCTTGGCGCGGCTATCGCCGCGAACTTTGGCCGGGATCTCGCCTATCAGGTCCATGCGATAATCATCCTCGCGGTAGCTGGTGGCCTGTTCATCTGGACGCTGCGGCACACGGGGGAGGATGACCGTCCGAAGCCGGTGATGACGGAATACATGGATGATGTTGTGCGCGCGGGTGCCATCGCCACAGCTTTCTGGGGAGTCGTTGGCTTCCTTGTCGGCACGTTCATCGCCTTTCAGCTGTCGTTTCCCGCCCTCAACTTCGAGTGGGCGCAGGGTATCGCGAATTTCGGGCGCCTGCGCCCGCTGCATACCAGCGCGGTCATCTTCGCCTTCGGCGGGAACGCGCTCATCATGTCATCTTTCTATGTCGTGCAGCGCACGAGCGCGGTTCGTTTATGGGGTGGCAATCTGGCCTGGTTCGTTTTCTGGGGGTACCAGCTTTTCATCGTGCTCGCCGCGACGGGATATCTGCTCGGGGGCACGCAGTCGAAGGAATACGCCGAGCCTGAATGGTATGTCGATCTGTGGCTTACCGTAGTCTGGGTCGCGTATCTGGCGATTTTTCTTGGCACTTTGATCAGGCGGAAGGAACCGCATATCTACGTCGCCAACTGGTTCTACCTTTCGTTCATCGTCACCATCGCGATGCTGCACGTGGTCAATAACCTGGCGGTGCCGGTCAGCGTGTTCGGATCAAAATCGGTAATCGTCTGGGCGGGCGTTCAGGACGCCATGACGCAGTGGTGGTACGGCCACAACGCTGTCGGCTTCTTCCTCACGGCCGGTTTTCTGGGGATGATGTATTACTTTGTTCCGAAACAGGCGGAGCGACCGGTGTACAGTTACCGGCTATCGATCATTCATTTCTGGTCGCTTATTTTCCTCTACATCTGGGCCGGGCCGCACCATCTACACTACACCGCGCTTCCCGACTGGGCCTCAACGCTCGGTATGGTGTTCTCGGTCATACTCTGGATGCCGTCTTGGGGTGGAATGATCAACGGGCTTATGACGCTGTCGGGTGCCTGGGACAAGCTCAGGACGGATCCGATCATCCGCATGATGGTGATTTCGATCGGATTTTACGGCATGTCGACCTTTGAAGGCCCGATGATGTCGATACGGGCGGTGAACTCGCTGAGCCATTACACTGACTGGACGATCGGACATGTCCATTCCGGGGCGCTGGGCTGGAACGGGATGATCACCTTCGCCGTGCTGTATTTCCTGGTCCCGAGACTATGGAACCGCGAGCGGCTCTACAGCCTGGCCATGGTGAACTGGCATTTCTGGCTCGCGACCATCGGTATCGTGCTCTACGCCGCGTCCATGTGGGTCGCGGGTATCATGGAAGGTCTGATGTGGCGTGAGGTCGATGCCCAGGGATTCCTGGTGAACAGTTTCGCGGACACGGTCGCCGCCAAATTCCCGCTGTATGTGATCAGGGGCCTCGGCGGAGTGCTGTATCTCGCGGGGGCGCTTATCATGTGCTGGAATCTCTGGATGACCATGCGCACACGCCCACGGACAGACGTCAGTCCATCCCTCGCGCCGGCGGAATAGGGAGGCCGAAGAATGGCGATCCTCGATAAACATAAGGTCCTCGAAAAGAACGCGACGCTTCTGCTGGCCCTGTCGTTTCTCGTTGTCACAATCGGTGGCATCGTCGAAATCGCGCCGCTGTTCTATCTTGAGAACACCATCGAGAAGGTGAAGGGGGTGCGACCCTATTCTCCGCTGGAGCTGGCGGGCCGCGATGTCTACATCAGGGAAGGCTGTTATGTCTGCCACAGCCAGATGATACGGCCAATGCGCGACGAGGTCGAACGTTACGGCCATTACTCTCTGGCCGCGGAGTCGATGTACGACCACCCGTTTCAGTGGGGCTCCAAACGGACCGGCCCGGACCTCGCAAGGGTAGGTGGCCGCTATTCGGATGAATGGCATGTCGCGCACTTTGTGGATCCCCAATCGGTCGTGCCGGAGTCGGTCATGCCGAAATACGGCTTCCTCGGGGACAGACTTATCGAACCCACTCATATCGAGGACCTCATGGAGGCGAACCGTATGGTCGGTGTACCCTACACGGAGGAGATGATCGCTGCGGCGCATGCGGATTTCAGGGCTCAGGCCGATCCCGACGAGGGCGATATCGACGCATTGCTTGAACGGTATCCGGGGGCGCAGGCACGCAACTTCGATGGAGAGCCCGGTATCTCGGAGATGGATGCGCTGATCGCGTATATGCAGATGCTGGGAACGCTGGTCGATTTCTCGACATTCACGCCTGATCCGGACCGTTAAAGGGGGAAGCTGATGGAAACCTATAGCCTACTTCGTGAGGTCGCCGGCAGCTGGGGACTGTTGATGCTGGCCGCTTTTTTCGTCGGAGCCGTGATCTGGGCTTTCCGTCCGGGTAGCCGCACTAGCTACAGGGATACGGCGAATATACCTTTCCGACATGAGGACAGGCCCGCGGGAAGTCGGGAGGCGAACGAATGAGCGAGGAGGAAAGAAGGAGTACCGAAGGTTACGGTACGACCGGCCATAGCTGGGATGGCATCGAGGAATGGAACAATCCGCTGCCGCGTTGGTGGCTTTGGGTGTTCTACATCACGATCATCTGGGGAATTGGATATACGATCGCCTACCCGGCCTGGCCGTTGGTCGATCGGGCGACGGCGGGGCTTCTGGGCTATTCGACCCGGGATCAGGTGGCCGAACGGATCGCGGAGGCCGAGGACCGAAACGCCGGGCTGCATGAGCAGCTCGCGGTCGCGGATCTATCGAAGGTCATTACGAACGCCGAACTGGGCAATTACGCGGTTCGTGCCGGTGCGGCGGTGTTTCGGAACAACTGCTCCCAGTGCCATGGAGCTGGTGCAGATGGGCTGCGTATGGGCTCCGGTTACCCGAATCTTCTTGATGACGACTGGCTTTGGGGCGGTACGGTCGAGCAGATAGCCTACACCGTGCGCCACGGTATCCGCAACGAGCAGTCGGATGCTTCGCACTGGTCTGAAATGCCCGCTTTCGGACGCGATGAAATCCTGGGCGAGACCGAGATAGAGCAGGTCGTTCACTACGTGCGCCAGCTCGCCGGACTTGAACATGACCCCGCGCTTTCAGGGGCCGGCGAGGAGATATTCATGAATGAATGCTCGGCCTGTCACATGGAGGACGGAACGGGCGACCCGGAGCAGGGGGCTCCCAACCTGGCTGACGCGATCTGGCTCTATGGCGGCAGCGTCGAGGAACTGACGGAAACGGTAGCCAATGCGCGGTTCGGTGTGATGCCGGCCTGGGCGGAGGAATATCGGGCGGGTGGTGGTTTGGACGATGCAGAGATCAACGCGGTCGCGGTTTACGTTCACCGGTTGGGCGGCGGGCAGTGACCGGTAACCCGGATCGGGGCATTGCTCATCCATTGCGGATGTCCTCGGGGAGCCGGCCTGGCTGGCCCGCTGGAATCTGTCCAGACACTCACGTTCTCTCTTTGAGGCTCCGGGTACAGCCTGCATGACACTCCTTGGAGCCGGAGTTCCTATTATGCCGTCGTCGAGGAACGGAACTCTTGGTCGGTGCGCGGGCAGCCGGGGTCATTGCCGGAGACGCCCAGTGGCCTTGGACCGTCACACGTCGGATCGGCAGGATGATGGAATGACACGGCCGCTGAGATCCTCGCATGACCGTGGATACCGGCTGCCCGTGGAGGGACAGGCATGAACGCACCTGCGCCTCCGTCTCTATACGCCGCGCGCGAACCGGTGTTTCCACGCCGCGTCAGCGGCAGGTTCCGGACCCTGAAATGGGCAATAATGGCCGTAACTTTGGGAATCTATTACGTTTCGCCCTGGATCCGCTGGGATCGCGGTTCCCAGCTTCCTGATCAGGCGATTCTGGCGGATCTCGCGGGGCGGCGCTTTTTCTTCTTCTGGATCGAGGTCTGGCCGCATGAATTCTATTTCATCGCCGGACTTCTGATCATGGCCGGGCTGGGCCTGTTTCTGTTCACAAGTGCGCTGGGAAGGGTCTGGTGCGGTTACGCCTGTCCGCAGACGGTCTGGACTGACCTTTTCATTCTCACGGAGCGCTGGATCGAAGGGGATCGAAACTCCCGCGTCAGGCTCTGGAACGCGAAGTGGGATTTCCGGAAACTGAGATTGCGGCTTGCGAAGTGGCTCGTCTGGTTTCTGATCGGTGTCGCGACAGGCGGGGCCTGGGTGTTCTATTTCACCGATGCGCCGACACTGGCGGTGGATCTCGTAAGTGGGTCGGCGCATCCGATCGCCTACACCACCATGGCAATTCTGGCGTTTACCACCGTGCTACTGGGTGGCTTCGCCCGGGAACAGGTGTGCATTTATATGTGTCCCTGGCCCAGAATACAGTCAGCCATGATGGATGAGGAAACCATTACGATCGGTTATCGGGACTGGCGCGGAGAGCCACGTGGCAAGGGTAGGGAGCGGGAAAGTCTCGGTGACTGCATTGACTGCAATGCGTGCGTGAATGTCTGTCCGGTCGGAATCGATATCCGTGACGGCCAGCAGCTTGCGTGCATCACCTGCGGACTCTGCATCGACGCCTGCGACGATGTCATGGACAGGACTGGCAGGCCACGCGGGCTCGTCGGCTACCTGGCGCTGACCGATGAGGTGAGCGAGCGTGCGGGCAAACCCGTGAAGGCGGTATGGAAACATGTGCTGCGTCCGCGGACGCTGCTGTACTCTTCCCTTTGGTCAATCGTTGGGCTGGGCCTTTTGACCGCACTGTTCATAAGGTCGGATATTGAGGTTACGGTCTCTCCAATCCGCAATCCGACCTTCGTGACCCTGTCAGACGGCTCCATTCGTAATTCGTACGATCTGCGGCTCCGTAACAAGAATGCGGAGGACCGGCTGTTCCGGATTTCGGTCAAGGGAGATCCGGGGCTCCACATCCGGCTTGAGGGAACCGCGTATCAGTCCGTTACCGTACCGGCCGATGAAACCATGCTGCAGCAGGTCTATGTTGCCGCGCCGCGTGGATCCACGCCCGCATCAGCCGTGCTCACGGACATCCGTTTCTGGGTGGAGGACCTTTCGAATGGCGATCGTGTGCACAAGGACAGTGTTTTCAACGGGGTGGGGCCATGACCGAACGGTGCCTGACCGGCCGCGCCGTTTTTCTGATCCTGTCAGCGGGATTCGGCGTCGTGATCGGCGTGAATGCCATAATGGCGGCACTGGCGGTGGGCACTTTTCCGGGACTGGAAGCCAGGAATCCCTATGTCGTCAGCCAGACATTCGACTCCGACCGTGACGCCCAACTAGCCCTTGAGTGGCAGGTGTCGGTGACATTCGACGCGGGAATTCTGCGCCTTTCCATACGCGACGCCACCGGGTTCGTCGAGCCCGCGTTCCTTGCCGCAACGCTTGGCCGCGCCACGCATGTCAGGGACGATATCGAGCCGGAATTCAGTTTCGATGGAATGGCGCATGTCGCCTCCGTCGATCTCGCGCCCGGTAACTGGAACCTGTGGTTCCGGGCGACTGCCGTCGACGGTTCCAGATTCAGGCAACGTATCGCACTTTATGTGGATGATCGGATATGACCGGCCGTGCGGACGTCAGGGGTGTTCGGTTCCGTGTCTGTTGAGGCGCTCCACATGGACGGGCGGGCATCCACGTCGTCCCGGCCGGCCGAAACATGCGTGCTCCTGAGCCTGCCAGACATTCACTGCGCGGGCTGTATCGCGGGTGTTGAACGTGTGCTGAACGCAATACCCAATGTATGCGACGCTCGCGTGAACCTGACGCTTAGGCGGGCTACGGTCAATCTAAATGCCGGAACCGATGCCCGAGAACTTGCCCGGACCCTAACCTCTCAGGGCTATCGGGCACACGAACTTGATTTGGAAACGCTGGGCGAAAGCGTGGCGGACAGGTCGGATCGCGACCTGCTGATGCGGCTTGGCGTGGCGGGTTTCGCGATGATGAACGTGATGCTGCTATCAGTGGCCGTCTGGTCCGGCGCGACCGACGCAACGCGTGATCTGTTTCACTGGATCAGCGCGACGATCGCCGTTCCGGCTGTCGCCTATTCCGGTAAGCCTTTCTTTAGGAACGCGTGGAGCGTGTTAAGGTTCGGGCGACTGAATATGGATGTCCCGATCTCGCTGGCGATCCTTCTGGCGGTGGGTCTCTCGATCCACGAGACTGCCCTTCACGGCGAGCATGCCTACTTTGACGCGGCACTGTCGCTGACGTTCTTTCTGCTTGCCGGCCGTTATCTTGATCACCGTACCCGCGCAGCCGCGCGATCCGCCGCAGCGGAGCTCTCCGCGCTGGAATCACCGCGTGCGTTGAAAGTCGGCGATAGCGGGGAATGGACGGTTCCCGTTTCGGTGCTGGAGCCTGGAGATTTGGTCCGGGTTCTGCCGGGCGACCGGATGCCCGTGGACGGGATCATTAAGGCCGGCCGATCCGATATCGACCGGTCGTTGCTGACAGGCGAAAGCGTGCCTGTATCGGCGCGTGAAGGTTCTACGGTGACCGCGGGAGAAATCAATTTGACCGGCGTGCTGACGGTGCGGGTTACCGCAGCCGGAGAGGACAGCACGCTGCACCGGCTGGCCGATCTTGTTGCGATGGCGGAACAGGTGCGTGATCGTTATACGTCACTGGCCGACCGGGCGTCGCGGATATATGCCCCGGTCGTCCATCTTCTTGCTCTTGGGGCGTTTCTTGCCTGGGTGATCCTGTCGGGCGACATCCGCCTGTCACTGAACATCGCCGTGACTGTTCTTATCATTACCTGCCCGTGTGCCCTTGGCCTGGCCGTGCCGACGGTGACTGCGGCCGCAAGCGGTCGGCTGTTCCGTCGCGGTCTTTTGGTCAAGAACGCCAGTGCTCTGGAGCGGCTGGCCGAAGTCGACACGGTCGTTTTTGACAAGACCGGTGTCCTTACGGAAGGCGCACCGCTACCGTCCGGGGTTTCGGACCACGATGTTTCTGATCTCGCTGTGGCTCAGGCGCTCGGGCGAGGGTCCTCCCATCCCCTGGCGACCGCGCTTGCGGCGATGGATTTCGATGCGCTTCCGCAACGGGACAGGCTGTACGACGAATTGCGGAATCTACGTGAGACACCCGGCTGCGGGATCGCGGCGGAACTGGATGGCCGCGAAGTCCGACTAGGCCGGGCCGACTGGGTTGGGGCAACCCAGGTTGCCGGGACGGCAACATATCTGAGTGTCGGGGCGCGAACCGTGGCCATCCGCTTCAGAGACAGTCTGCGCGAAGGCGCCTCCGGGGCGGTCGCCGCGTTGAAACGAAAGGGGATTGCGGTCGTCCTGCTTTCCGGTGACCATCCCGCTGCCGTCGCGGACATCGCCGCCCGAGCCGGCATCGAGGCGTTCGAGGCGCAGGCCTCGCCCGAGGAAAAAGCGCTTTATGTCAAGGGGCTGCGCGAGAATGGACGTCGGGTTCTGATGGTGGGTGATGGTCTCAACGACACCGCGGCTTTGGCTGCCGCGCATGCTTCGATCTCACCGGCCTCGGCGCTTGATGCCGCCCGTGTGGTTTCTGACGTCGTGCTTTGTGGTGGCTCTCTTTGCCCGATACCGGAAGCGATCATGACGGCGCGCCGTGCCCGTCGCAGGATCAAGGAGAATTTCGCTATCGCCGCGCTTTACAACGCCGTCGCCATTCCGGTGGCGTTACTGGGATTTGCCACGCCTCTGGCGGCCGCACTTGCCATGTCGACCTCGTCCGTGTCAGTTTCGCTCAACGCGTTGCGGCTGAGGTAAGCATGGACATTCTTATTGTTCTGATTCCGGTTTCACTGTTTCTGGGTGGTCTGGGACTTGCCGCGTTTTTCTGGACGCTTAGGTCGAGCCAATACAGCGATCCTGAAGGCGATTCGTGGCGAATATTGACGGGCGAGAATGACGACCATCCCGCACGGTGATTCCGCACTCAGATCTTCTATGCCCGGGGCGTGTTGTAGTTGAACGGTCGCTAAGCCCGAGCGAAAAGGGAATGGGCATAAGCGTTAACTTGTTCACGTCGGTTCCCTGTCATGCCACTGTGCCGCATCTGGCGGTTTCAGGGAGCGATGGCGCATGGACGGAGACCGGGAGCCGCTTCGTAGCCTCTTTCCGCCGGGCCGGGAAGCGCTGGCGTCCGGGTCGGGCGCACTGAAGGGACTGCGCAGGGACAGGTCGGCCGGTAACCTGCCGCGCGTTCCGCTGCCGCATTCCGGCTGTGGCCACCCGCCGCGCGAGACCGCCGTCCGGGCCCGCCGGCCTGTCGCCGGTGGCGCTGGGGAAGCGTCCCGCGAAGTCCGGGCCATGGCCTCTGTCCCTGCGCCGGGCGCTGTTCGAGGGGCGAGGACCGTCACGGAGACCGCGGGCGCGGGCACCGGCGAGTCGTTCCGGCGGTGCCCGGCCGCCGCCGGTGACCACCTGATCGGGGACCTCGGCCACTCGGCGGCCTCCGGCATCGGGCACGGTTCCGGCCATGGCCACAGCCACCTGGCGGACCCTGTATCCCGCGATGTCCGGGCAGATGGGGAAACCCGGACCCTCCGGAACGCTCCCCGCCGGACCGTAGCCGCCGACCCCTTGAAGTGCGACCCAAACGGCTGTCAGCCAGCCGGAGGATCCGTTAGCGGGAACTGCTGATCTTGGCGATTGAGTTTTTGACAGTCATAGGCCATTGGCCTATATAATCGGGGATGAAGTTCGAATGGGACGATGCCAAGAACTATGATTGTTTCGCGCGGCGCGGTTTCGACTTCGCCTATGCCGTCCGCGCGTTCTTCGATCCGCTGCGGATCGTCGTCCAGGATACGCGGCGGTACTATTGCGAGGACCGATACCGGCTGGTCGGCATGATCGATGGGCGGGTCTATGTCGTCGTATACACGGTGCGGGGTCCGGTGGTCCGCATCATTTCGGCCCGCAAGGCCAACCTGAAGGAGGTCGCGGACTATGAGCATAACGCGCATCAGGATTGATCCCGACGATCCGTCCACCTTCCCCGAGGGGCGGATCGACCCTGCGGTGGTGGACGCGACCACGGAAGCGCAGATCGCCTTACAGGAGCAGGAGGACGAGGCCGAGGCGTTTCAGGATATGGCACGCTACACGCGCCGGGTCCGGCGGCGGATGGGACTGAGCCAGACGGAGCTCGCCCGGCGCATCGACGTGTCGCCCGAGACGATTCGCAATTGGGAGCAGGGGAAGCGCTGCCCGACCGGCGCGGTGCGCGCCCTGTTGCGGATGCTCGACAAGGCCCCCGAGACCGCGCTTCGCATACTGACGTGAAAAAAATAGTGACGTTTCGCAGAATTTTAATTGCCAAGCGTGGCCAGAGAATGCCAGAGCGTGCCCGCTGCACAGCAGTTCCCGCTAAGTTTTCTTTTCGTTCATTATGCCCGGAGTCCTGAATTCGCCCTTAAGGGCTGGCATGATTCGTGGAACGGCCCGGATACCCCGGCAACGGGCGGAAAAAACGGCATGCAGGAAGCGGCATGTCCGGGTCCATCCTGACACCCGGGCCGCACCTGCGGTGCTGAAGGGAAAGGCAAGTTCTTGATATAAGGTTGTTTTCTCCTGTCAGATTTGTTGCGGAATGCAGGATCCATGGTGGGTTCTGTTCCCCGCTGCAACTGCAAGGGAGAACAGCAAGATGAAATCCGCAACACTCACCGACGCCCGAATCAGGGCGCTCGAGCCCCGCAAGGCCGCGCGTGACATCCGGGACGCGAAGCTGCAGGGCTTTGGCCTCCGGGTGATGCCGTCGTGCCGCAAGCGGTTCTTCGTGCACTGCCGGCACGGGGGCAGGCGCGTGTGGCGTGTCGTCGGCGGGTCGCCTGTGGCTCCCCCGCACACGCGGGGATAGACCCGACGGGAAAGACGGGTTCCGGAACGGAACCGGGGCTCCCCGGAAAGCGCCGGGGCACGGAAAAAAACACACCCCAGATGGACTGCCCGTTCACAGCATGACGACGCTCCTCGCCGATCTCGCCGCGCTGACGCTGAATACGGTGGTGATCGCCGAATGTCCCGGGACACCGTTCCAGCCGCTCGTCGGGCCCATACCGCATACGGTGAGGGCCTGTACGGGCCGGGATCCCGTGAACCGGGCGGGCCAGGCGCGAGCGTTCCGTTCATATATGCCCGTCACTCGCCGGGCCGAACCGCTGGAGCATCCG
The DNA here is from genome assembly GCA_965221405.1 of Paracoccaceae bacterium. Classification (GTDB taxonomy): domain Bacteria; phylum Pseudomonadota; class Alphaproteobacteria; order Rhodobacterales; family Rhodobacteraceae; genus JAPOUP01. Next base: position 2,278,853 of record CBDCSE010000002.1, read on the forward strand.
CTGGAGGATCTGGTCACGCGTCATCCGGTAAGCGCCCAGCTTTTCCTCCCGCCGGGTTCCCAGCCCGGTGGGATCAAGCACCGGCCAATACTCCACCTCCAGATGGAACATGCGGGTCATCTCAAGCGCCCGGCGTTGGCTCGCCGGCGACAGGGCCACGACGAGATCGAACCCGGAAAGATCGTCGCCCCAAGCCTGCATTTCATCGAAAGACCTGACCCGGTGACGGGAAAGTTCCACGCCGATCTCCTCACAGACCGAAATCGCGAATCCGTCTATTTCCAGATCGTTGCGGACCCCGGCGGACTGAACATATACATCCTGTCCGTAGAGCCTCTTCATCAGGCCTTCCGCCATCGGGCTTCTCACCGCGTTGTAGTCGCAGCAAAACAGCACCGACGACGGAAGACGGGTAGGCACCCCACCTAACCTCCCCAGCGCAGGACACAGATCAAGGTAAACAGTCGCCGGGCTGTATCGAGGTCGACGACCGCCTTTCCCGTCAGACGCTCCTGCAGAAGCCGCGCCCCTTCGTCGTGGATTCCACGCCGCGCCATGTCGATGGTCTCGATCCGGCTTGGCGGCAGTTTCCTCACGGCATCGAAATAGCTTTCGCAGATCTGGAAATAGTCCTTGACCGTCTGCTGGAAGGGGCCGAGAGAGAGATGGAATTCCACGGGATCCGAGCCGTCACCGGCCCTGACACTGAATACGAGCCGCCCATCACGGATGGAAAGATCGATATCGTAGGGACCTTCAGGAACCTTCCTGCCGTCCCGTGCGGTTATCGAGAAGGAATTGCTCTCCAGAAGGTCGAAAATAGCGACCCTGCGCTCCTGTTCGATCTCAGGAGTCGGTGGTGGCAGGTCGCTGTCATCGATGGTGACGCTCCTCAGATCTCGTTTGCAGGCCGTCATCGGGAAGCCGTTCGTTTGAGACTGTCGAGGCGGACGCGGATGCTTAGGCCATGGGCCTGAAGAGATTCTGAAGCGGCCAGGACTTCCGCGGCAGGGCCTATTGTGGCCAGCGCTTCCGGTGTCATTCGCGTGAATGTCGTTCGTTTCAGAAAGTCCAGTACGCCGAGGCCGGAGGAGAAACGTGCCGAGCGTGCTGTCGGAAGGACATGGTTGGGTCCACCGACGTAGTCGCCGATCGCCTCCGGAGTAAGAGATCCCACAAAAACGGCACCCGCATTATGGACCCCTCGCGCGAGGACGTCCGGATCCCGGGCGCAGATCTGCAGATGCTCCGGTGCCAGCCGGTTTGACAGACACACGCCCTGTTCCAGCGTTTCAACGATGATCACGGCACCGTAATCGCGCCAGCTGGCTCTGGCGATCTCGTGCCGCTCAAGCCGGGCGAGTCCGGATTCAATCGACGCGACCACACGATCACCGAACGGTTCGTCATCGGTTATCAGTATGGATTGGGCGCTGGCATCATGCTCGGCTTGGGAAAGAAGGTCTATGGCGATCCATTCGGGATCATTGTGCCGGTCAGCGATCACGAGAACTTCGGATGGTCCCGCGATCATGTCTATTCCAACCTTTCCGAAGACCTGCCGTTTCGCCGCGGCGACGTAAGCGTTACCGGGGCCGGTGATCTTGTCAACAGGCCGGACTGATTCGGTGCCGTAGGCCAGCGCGGCGACCGCTTGGGCACCGCCAAGTCTGTAGATTGTATCCACACCCGCCAGTCTTGCAGCAAGAAACACCAGCGGATTGGTCTTTCCGTTCGGTGTCGGAACGGTGATTGAAACCCGATCGACACCTGCCACATTCGCCGGAATGGCGTTCATCAGGACAGAGGATGGGTAGCTCGCCAGCCCTCCCGGAACGTAAAGCCCGACCGACCCGATCGGTGACCAGCGCCAGCCAAGCGTCACACCTTCGAAGTCTGTCCAACTGGCGTCGTCGGGAACCTGCCTTTTGTGGTATCCGCGAATGCGTCTGGCAGCCGTTTCCAGAGCTGCCCGTTCAGATGCCGGAACGCGGGCGCATTCCGCATCGATCTCCGACTCCCGGAAAGCGATCGTCTCCGGCGTCAGAGCCATTCGATCCAGCCTGTTTGTCAGATCGATCAGCGCCGCATCGCCCCGCTTCCGCACGTCGGCGATGATCGTGGCGACTTCAGCGTCCACGTCCGGACAGTCCTCGCGTTTCATGTCGAGAAGCGCGGTGAAACGTGATTCGAACTCCGGATCCGTGATTGACATAAACTGGGGCACCGCTCATCGCTCCGGATGGTTTGGAGTCAATCTGGACGGCGCGGCATACGGCTTTGTCACATCCCTCAACGTAATATCCAGCGCTTCAACGTCCGCTGAGACTGCGCCATCTCCCGCGAGCGTCAGAAGAACCGTTCCCGTGCCATCCTCTCCCGGCTCGAAGCCAAGTGACATCAATGACAGGATGAGCGTTCCGTCACCAGGCATTATGCCCTGGCTGCGTACTCCAACGACTTCATCGACGACCAGAAGAGACCGCACGCGTTCCGGTTCGGAGCGACTCCTGTCCTCCCAACGGAACCTGTTCAGCAGAATGGCCAATCGCCGGTCTCTCGGCCGCCATGCCATTTCCGATGCCGGAAACACCGCGTCCTGTGCCAGTGCGGAGATCACCTGAAGGTCTTCGGGCCCGAGCGCCCGCAGTCGAAGGGGCGCTTCGGGTTCGTCCATGAAGCGGGCATCGTCGGTCATTTGGCGCTGACCCGTTCTATCTTCGCTCCGAGAGAGCCCAGCTTCTCCTCGACATGCTCGTAGCCGCGGTCGAGGTGGTATACCCTGCTGACCACAGTCTCTCCTTCCGCCGCCAGCCCTGCCAGGATTAGTGAGATCGAGGCGCGCAGGTCGGTTGCCATGACCGGTGCGCCCTTAAGCCTCTCGACACCCGTCACCGTGGCCCGTCCGCCATGAACGTCGATACGCGCACCCATTCGGATGAGTTCCGGCGCGTGCATGAACCGGTTTTCGAAAATTGTCTCCTCCAGGGTGCTGGTTCCATCGGCGATGCACATCAGCGCCATCATCTGTGCCTGTAGGTCAGTCGGGAATCCCGGGAAGGGCTCGGTTCTGACATCAACGGGCCTGACCCGGGCTTCTTTGCGGCGCACCTTCAGTCCGCGCTCCGTTTCGGTGATTTCGGCGCCTGCCTTTTCCATCGCCCCGGAAAGCGCGTCCACCAAACCGCGTTTTCCATCGAGCAGTTCGACCTCGCCACCCGCAACTCCGGTGGCGATCATGTAGGTGCCCAGCTCTATCCGGTCGGGAATGACGCGGTGTGTAGTGCCGTTAAGTCTTTCAACCCCCTCGATGGTTATTGTCGGGGTGCCGGCGCCCATGATCCGTGCACCCATTCCGATGAGGCAGTCCGCCAACGCCTTCGTGTCAGGTTCGCGCGCCGCATTGCGCAGTACTGTGGTGCCTTTGGCCAGCACCGCGGCGCACATGGCGTTCTCGGTCGCTCCTACCGAGACAGCCGGAAACTCGATTTCTGTACCTCTGAGGCCGTTGGGTGCGCTGGCGTGCACATATCCGTCCTTAAGGCAGATTGCCGCACCCATCTTTTCGAGCGCGGTCAGGTGCAGGTCAACCTTGCGCGCACCGATCGCGCACCCGCCGGGAAGGGACACCTCTGCCTGACCGTAGCGTCCGACCAGTGGTCCCAGCACGTTGAAAGAGGCGCGAAGCTTTCGGACAACGTCGTAATGCGCTTTCCGGTCCACGATCTCGGATGCGCTGAGAACCATGGCACGTCCGTCCTGCATGCGGGCGATCTCGCAACCGAGCGACTGAAGTAGCAATGTAAGGGTAGCAACATCGGAGAGCAGCGGCACGTTCATGAGTGTCAGCGGCTCGTCGGTCAACAGAGCCGCGCACATAAGTTTCAGGCAGGTATTCTTGGCTCCGGCGACGGGGATCCGGCCGCTGAGCGGGTTTCCGCCCCTGACGATGATCGAATCCATTCTACTTCGGTTCCTGTCCCTGCATGTCCTTGTCCACGCGCACCCGTTCCCTGCGCTCTTTCAGCCCGGCCCGTGCGCTTGGCTGAGATTTGCGCTTCGCCAGATTGGCCTTCAAGGCCGCTTTCAGCCGCTCGTCGCGGCTGTCGGCGGTCTGTTTCCGGTTCCTCTTTCCATGCGTCTCTGCCATGCCCCGCTCTGTATCGCAGTGATGCGGCCGGGTCCAGATTGCGCTTGTGGCCGCGCGTGTTTGCATCTAATCAATCCGCCGCCCGCTGCCGTAGCTCAGGGGTAGAGCACTCCCTTGGTAAGGGAGAGGTCGAGAGTTCAAATCTCTCCGGCAGCACCACCCAAGGCTTCTCCGTAAACTGCCCGAGGCCGACGTCCCGTTATATGGATCCGGCGACCATTTCCTCCGCCGGGCTGATCGCATCTTGATCTGACACAGTAAGGGGATTGCGTGCGGTCGTCCGACGGCATAATGATTCCCGGGATGCCGGTGTAGCTCAGATGGTAGAGCAATGCATTCGTAATGCATGGGTCGGGGGTTCAAGTCCCTTCACCGGCACCAGCCTGCCACATTGGGGTATGCTCGGGATACGTGTAAAATGTTGTCATAGCGTGCATGTGACACCGACGCCGTATGACCGGTTCCGGTGGTTATCGAACCGGAGACCGGACCTGTTTCGTGATTTCGCCGACCCTGCCCCGGCCTGCCTGTCGTCCGATCTTCCCGTGAATCGAACGGATGCTGAGATCGGTGGATGCGGCCAGCGTCTGGATTTCCTTCACCAGCGCAGGACGGAGGGGTGGCCGCCCAAGGCGCCGGCCGCTGCCGACATTCCGGCTGTGACGCGCTCGCTGATCATGGATGATTCCAGTTCCGCCATCAGCGACCCCAGACGCCGCACCGGATTGCACTGACAGTCACAATGGCTGTGGGCTGAAATCAGGAGAAGAGAGGATATGATTGCAAGTCACTGCAGACAATAGCAGGACCCTGGGACTCGGCATGTATGGTGAGGATGGGAGAAAAGTCCAGTGAAACGTGATTTTGATTATCTGCGTGGTTTACCGGCTGACAAGCAAGGGATATGATTGTCCTTATGGCATTCGGGACAGGACTCAGCGGCAAAGCATCAAAGCCGAGGTTGCCAAAATAGGCAAAGGGCCGGGTCGGGCCCTGACCGTGGCATTGCTGGTCGAGGCCGCAACAAGCCTTTAGGGTCAAGGGTAGATCCCCATCCCAACAATCCAATGGAGAGAAGGCATGAATGCCATCACGGCCGCCTGCCAGGTGATCCGCGGTCCCACCGGTGAGAACAGCATCCGCTACCGGATCGGCCAGCGCCTTGCGGCGATCCAGTGCAACCTTGCTGTGGACTGCCTTCCTGGAGGGAAATTATGATCCGCCAACGCCTGCCCATCGGCATTCAGTCCTTTGCCCGATTGCGGGAAACCAACAGCTACTACGTTGACAAGACCCCGCTGATCCGGGACCTGGTCGAGCGGGGTGACCACTGGTTCCTCTCCCGTCCGCGCCGCTTCGGCAAGAGCCTTCTGGTGGACGCTGCTCTACAATCCCTTCGATGTGCTGTTGCTGTTGGATAATCGGGAGTTCAACCCTTACTGGCTTGAGACGGGCTCGCCGACGTTCCTGTTCGAGACCCTGAAGGCGCGGTCGGTCGGTCTGCAGGAGATCGAGGGCCGGAGGACCGAACGATCCCTGGTCGCCAGGTTCGATGTCGATGACATCGGCGTCGAGGCCCTGCTGTTCCAGACCGGCTACCTGACCATCGTCGACGAACAGCGGGAGGGTCACAGGACCTCCTATCGGCTGGACTATCCCAATCGGGAAGTCAGGCTCAGTCTGAATGACGAACTTCTGGCCCACCTTGATGCACGGAACCGTGTGCCCCTGGAAGAGGCCAGAACTCTCCACAACACTCTCGAGGCCAACGATTTTGCCGGTTTCGCCGCCACGCTCAGGTTCTGGCTGGCCAGAATTCCCTACCAGTGGCATGCGACGGGGGATCTCGTGCGCTACGAGGCCTGGTATGCCAGTCTCCTGCACATGACCCTCCGGGCCATCGGCGTCGATGTGCGCAGTGAGGCGGCCACCAGCCATAGCCGTGCCGACATGGTGGTGTCGCTCGGGGAGCAGGTCTTCATCTTCGAGTTCAAGATGGCGGACAGTGCGGACGATGTGAAGACAGCACTGGCCGCCGCCTTCACCCAGATGCGGGCACGGGGGTATGCCGAGACATACCGGGACCGCGAGGAGCCCGTCCATCGCGTTGCCATCGCCTGCGGGCGCGAGGTGCGCAACCTTCTGGAGGTCCGGGCCGGTCGGCATCCTCTGATAGGATAGGCCGAGTCCGTTGGCTCTTCACAGCGTCCCATAGAACCGGCCCCTACCCACAAGGCACCCGTGCCACAGGCGACGCTCCGAATGCTTCCGCAGCCGCATCGCCGACCGGGACGCGATGTCCCTGGTGCGGATCCCGACCGTCGCCGAGGAGGACGGGAGTCTCCCTGGCCGTCCGCCTGATCATGTTCCAGCGCTTGCCAGATGGCATTCCTGGCCGAGCGGTCTCGCTTCGACCGGGTGCGGATCAGGCCGAAGCCACCCGATCAAGACCCGACTTGCCTGGGGTTTCCTCGTCGGTTTACCTATTGGTTTCCCCGTCCGCATTACTATCGCCGTTCTCCTCCGCCGACCCGGCGGATTCCGATTCCGCATCGGGCCGATCGACGATCAGCGGCGGCATTCCAGTCGACTCCGGCATCGCGACCTCACCTTTCTCCGGAACGGTCCAGATAAGAGTGTCGAACGCGCCACAGCCTTTGCAGACGGGGGTCCATGCCGCATGGACGTTCCCGCAATTGTCGCAGACCCATTGAGGCCCCCGCGACGCGGTCACGGCGCGGGCCAGCCAGCCGCGCACAACCTTCTCGTCAGCGCCCTCGCCACGTTCGATCGCTGCCATGATCGCCAGCGCTCTTGCGGTCGGTGTCTCGTCCAGCAGGTGTCCCAGCGCCCTGCGTGCCGCCGGGAAATCCTCCGCCACGATGTGCAGTTCGGCCAGCAGCATCCTGGTTTCTGGGTCGTCCGGGTGAATTCCGACCAAGACGGTGAACCGCTCAATTCGCTGCTGCGGCGTTTCGTTGATCTCGACTTCGGCAAAGACCGCTGCAAGGTCGGGATGCGGCTGCGTACCCCAGGCTTTCTTGATCACGCGTGTGGCGTGACGCTTTCTTCCATGCTTGATATGGCAACGCGCGGCGAGAACGGCGGCTGGTATGAGGTCAGGTGACAGGCGGTTCGCCTCCATGGCATGGGTTTCGGCCTCAGGTGACGGGCCGTCATCCAGAAGCGTTCTGGACTGGCTGAGCGCAAGCACGGCGTCCCGACGCCGGAAAACGTCCCTAGGAAGTGATCCGTTCGACAGTTTGGCGCCCAGTGTCCTGCGCGCGCCCTTCCAGTCAGACTTTCCGGCCTGCAGTTCCAGAAGGATGTCCTGCGTTTCCTCATGCCTGGGTTTCAGTGCGAACGCCTTCTCCGCAAGTTTCGCGGCCGTCTTCGTGTCACCGGCGGAAAGCCGCTGTTTCATTATTCCGCGCATGCCGACAAAACGTGTCGTATCGTGGCCGAGCAACCGCCGGTAAACTACTTCCGCACCGTGTCCGTCGCCGGCAAGTTCGGCGGCTTGGGCAGCGATCAGGTCGGTGAGTTCTGGCTTGCGCAGGTATCTTTCTGCTCGCGCCGCCTTGCCCATCGCCTCGCGTCCATCACCTGCTGCGAGTGCCACCAGCCCCTCGGCCAGAGCTTGGTATCCCTTCCGTTCCCGGTTGCGGTCGAACCAACGCGAAACCGCGGTCTCGTCGCCGTTGAGAAACTTCATTACCGCGACAAGAAGTGATCCGATCTGGAGGAGAATCCAGATCGTAAGCACAAGTAGGACCAGTGCGACCGCCGTTTCAAAGGGTCTCAGGCTGAGCTCATTGCCTCCAGCGGTGACGCGAATGCCGCCGTCGGCTTCCATCAGATATCCGGCTCCAAGCGCGAGCGCCGCTGTCAAGACAACGAACAGGATGACTTTTGTCAGTGACCATAGCATTCGGCTACCCTCAGTTGCCTAGCTGCACCGATAGGGTCTCGACAGCGTTCAGTGCGCCGCGTCGAAGCTCCGCCTGAACGATCCAGTCCGCGAAGCGGTCTCTCCCGGACTGTGGAAGAACCGCGATCTCGGCAAGGGCTGTATCGATGTCGTCCTCAACCGCCGCCGCCTCTGCGCGGCTAAGCACCGCATCGGGGTGATCGCCTTCACGAGGCTTCAGGGATCTAAGCCCCAGCTGGGCGCGAAGGAACGCACGGACAGGATTGATGTCGCCGCTCTCCATCGCTTCCATTGTCGCGGCCCTGAGCGCCGCCCGCGCGGCCTCCGGAAACGCTTCAGCCAGTTCGCCGCGCGTGGGAACGCCCTCACCGGCGATGGATACCAGTCGTTCCGGGGGTGCGAGGCCACTCATTTCCTCGAAAATGCTGAGCTCGGTGGCGAAAGCCATGCCGTTTTCCAGGGCTGAAACAATTCGGGCGAGGGCTTCATGTGCCGCCGCCACTCTTTCCGTCCGTTTCGCGGCCTCTTCGGAAACCGCCGCCGCTGCCCTCGCGGCTTCCATTTCAGCCAATCCTTCATCGAGTGCTTTCCGCATTTCAATGAAGCGATTATCGACTGAGCCAAGGATTTCCTCCAGCAGCCGGTCGTGGACATCCCGCTCGGTCAGCGCACCGATCGGGACTGGTTGAGCCTCCATGTTTTCGATCCGCTCCCGAAGGTTCGCTATAGTGCCCTCAAACCTGTCGAGTTCGGTCATCACCGATTCACTTGTGCCGCTCAACTCAATAAGTGATGCCTCTATAGCCAGGCTGTCCCGAGTCATCGCCTGAAGTTCGGCCATTTGGCCCGACTGTTCCTCCAAAGCGGCGCGCAGGTCAGCGATTTGGTTTGCGGTGACCTCGAATGTGGTCCTGAGATCACCGATTCGCGCCGACCACTCGGCCATTTCCGTAGCATGCCGGGAGAGTCCCGCCTCCAGCATGTCGATCCTGCTGACGACACCGTTCTGGCCCCGTATTTCCGTCAGATAGATTACGGCACCTCCAGCTCCTCCCGAAACAAGTGCTGCACCAAGGACTGCCGGTAATATCCAGTTGCCGCGAGTTGATCGTCGATCCCGAGTGTGTGCGTGGGACTCCCCGGGTTCATTGACGGCCCGCTCCGTGGTCAATGTCCGGTTCTCGCCTCCATCATCCAGCGCGGGGTTCTCCCCGGAGCCGGTCGGGAGCGTGTCCGACGTATCCCTGAACGCATTCCCGGGCGAATCCTCGTTGACTTCGGCGGCCATCGCCGGGATTTCCGGTTGATCGCCCACGGGTTCGTCCGCACCGCGCCGCTGCTTATGGGGTGGGATCGGTTCATTGCTTCTGGACACGCGAAATGCACCTTCTGGATTGCCGCCGCATACCCGAAATGCGGTCGTTAGGTGAAGGCCAGGACCGGGCCGGAACCTGCCTCAGGTTGACAGCGCCACCCAAACCGCCGCGACGCTCTCAAGCATATTGGGTACATCGGGGCTCTTCGCAACGGCAAGCTGGCCGGGCGCCGGTCCCGTCCATGCCTCGGCAACCGACTGGCTCAGCGCAACGATTGCCAGTGGGGCTGTCGCGGTGAGCGCCGCGTCGCCGACAAGCCGTGCGGAACGTGGCGAGAAAAGCGGCAAAGTCACTGGCCCATCGTCATTCAGGCATGCCTGTGCAATTTTTGTCAATGGCATTCGTACCTGTTCATAAACCATGCGGCTTTCCGCCTGAAGTCCCGCCGTGCGCAGCCGACCCACCACATCACCCTGGGTTCTGGCTCCGTGGGCGTGCAGCAGGGTTCCTTCGGGACGTTTCTCTTCGAGAAGGGCCACTAACGCGTTCGAATCACCGCCTGCTGAGACGGTACGCATACCAAGACCTCTCGCCACTTCGGCCGTTCGGTCCCCAACGCACCACGCCCGAACGCCGGAAACGCTGGCTACGCTCGATAGAGCACGTGCGCCGTTCTCGGACGTCAGGACGACTCCAGCGAATTCGCTGAGGTCGATCACATCGGTGATCGGAGTGATCCGAATGATTGGCGAGACGATCACGTTCGTTGTCCTCAGCCGTTTACGGCAGAGCTTCGCGAACCGTTCCGATTGTGGGCGGGAACGGGTCAGCAGGAGCGTGGGCATATCGGACGGCAATACACTATCGCGCATTTGCAAGGGATTGGCTCGCATGTTAACCTGTAGAGCCTCTGTCACGCAACCGATGGGACGATGGGTGACACGGTAACGATTCTGGGGCTGGAGAGCAGCTGTGACGATACCGCCGCGGCTGTTGTTCGTCTGGCCGGTACCCAACCGCCGCAAATTCTGTCTTCAATCGTTATGGGTCAGGCGGATCTCCACGAGGCCTTCGGTGGAATCGTTCCTGAAATCGCCGCCCGCGCACACGTCGAGAAGCTTGATCACTGCATTGAAGCGGCTTTGGGGGAGGCCGCGGTTCCACTTCCGGACATCGATGCCATCGCAGTCACCGCCGGTCCCGGACTTATCGGCGGACTGCTTGCTGGTTTGATGTGTGCGAAGGGTCTGGCAGCCGCGACGGATATTCCGCTTGTTGGCGTGAACCATCTTGCCGGCCACGCGTTGACTCCGCGTCTTACCGATCGGCTGGATTTTCCGTATCTATTGTTACTGGTTTCTGGTGGGCATTGCCAGTTTCTGATCGTCCGGGGGGTCGATGAATACATCCGTGTGGGTGGAACGATAGATGACGCACCGGGTGAGGCTTTTGACAAAACGGCCAAGCTTCTTGGCCTTCCGCTGCCTGGTGGCCCTTCGGTTGAGAACTTGGCCGCGGCAGGTGTCGGCAGTCGGTTCGATTTCCCCAGGCCGCTTCTGGACCGCGGCTGCTGCAACATGAGTTTTTCTGGCCTGAAGACCGCGCTTCTGCGCACCCGTGACCGTCTGGTCAGTGAACGGGGTCCGCTGACCCGGTCGGACTGCGCCGATCTATGCGCTGGATTCCAGGCCGCGGTGACGGATGTATTGGCGGAGAAATCCCGGCGTGCCGCGGTAGTCTATCGCGGATATCAGCCGACTGCGCCCGTGTTCGCCATCGCCGGTGGTGTTGCCGCGAACCGCACGATCCGATCCGCACTGGAGGAGGTCGCCGCTGACCGAGGGCTTCGTTTCGTAGCCCCGCCCGTCCATCTTTGCACTGACAACGGCGCCATGATCGCATGGGCGGGGTTGGAACGCTTTCGGTTAGGCCTTGTTGACGAAATGACGCTTCCCGCCCGTCCCCGCTGGCCGCTTGACCGGAGCAGCGATCCGATGCTTGGCGGAGGAAAGCGGGGGCCGAAAGCTTGATCGGCGTCCTTGGATCCGGAGCGTTCGGAACCGCTCTCGCACGTGACGGCAAGCCGGTAACACTCTGCGCGAGGAACGCCGATCATGTCGAGGACATGGTCCGGGTCCGCGAGCATCGACGCCGCCTTCGCGGGGTACGCCTACCCGAGCGTGTTTCGCCCACATCCGACGCGAAGGATCTTCTGGTGACAGAACCCGTACTTATCGCCGCGCCATCGCAGTCGCTAACGGGCGTTCTGGTGGGGTTTGCGGATATCCTGTCCGGAAAGACCCTGGTCGCCTGCTGCAAAGGAATCGATCCCGCCTCCGGCCATGGTTCAGCGTCCCGGATCGAGCGTGCCGTTTCCCGAGCCATACCGGCCCAGTTGTCGGGCCCGGGCTTCGCTGCCGACATCGCGGCGGGTCTGCCGACGGCAATGACCATAGCCGCTGCGGATGATTGGATCGCAGCTGCCCTGCAGCGAAAGCTCTCCACCTCCAGCCCGCGGCTATACCGCTGCACTGATATAATAGGTGTCGAGGTCGGCGGTGCACTCAAGAACGTCATCGCCATCGCCTGTGGAATGGCGATCGGCGCGGGTTTTGGCGAAAGCGCCCGCGCTGCGCTGATGACGCGGGGCTTCGCGGAAATTGTGCGATTCGCGCTTGCCCGCGGGGCGAGGGCAGAAACCCTTGCCGGACTGTCCGGACTTGGTGATCTGGCGTTGACGGCTACATCCGGGCGATCCCGTAACTACGCGTTCGGCTCGGCTCTTGGGGAGCGGGGGCTATCAGACCCGGCGGTTACCACCGAGGATATCGCCACCGCCCGTGCCGTCGCCGGTATTGCAAAGTCGGAAGCCATGCGGTTACCTGTCATCACTGCAGTTGCGGAGTTTCTGTGTGGGGAACTGACACTGGCACAGGCGGTGGAGTCGCTGATGGCGCGGCCGCTGCGCAGGGAATGATCAGGGCATCCGCGGTCAGTGTCCCAACCGGGAGGTTTCTGTCGCAGGGCCTGAATGCGAGAGATGAAAGGGGTGCCGATGGCTTACTGGCTCTTCAAGTCCGAACCGTCAACCTGGAGTTGGGATGACCAAATGGCCAAGGGGGAATCGGGTGAGGAATGGGACGGCGTCAGAAATTACCAGGCCCGGAACCACATGCGCTCGATGAAGGTTGGAGACCGGGGATTTTTCTACCATTCACAGTCCGAAAAGGCCATAATCGGGATTGTCGAGGTCATTGCCGAGAGCCATCAGGACAGTACCACGGAAGATGAGCGCTGGGAATGCGTTGACATCAAGGCGGTCAGTCCGGTCAGGACTGTCGTGACCCTGCAGATGTGTAGGGACGACCCCCGCCTTTCCGGAATGGTCCTGGTCAACAACAGTCGCCTTTCCGTTCAGCCTGTGACCGATGATGAATGGCGAGTGGTATGTGAGTTGGCCGGCATTGATCCCTGATCGAGTAACCGGTTCCGGATTGGCCACCAGAGATCGCAAATCCGACGTGCCTCGGGTCCCGGATTTCCAGACTATCTATCCTCCCGGATCTCTCACGGGTATTGAGGCTTCCGGTTTCGGTAAGGCCACGGGGAGCATCCATGTTTCGGTCCAGGCCCGGATCCGGGCTTTTCCTTCGGTCTGCGGGCCACCGGATCCGGGTTCCGCGCACCGCTTTCCACCGGCGGTGCCGTGCGGGCATGCCAGGACAGTCCGGCCACGGTGCCGTGAACGGCCATTGATCCGTTCCGGGCCCGGCCGGGCGGGCGCCGACCTGCCCTCCCACATGCGCCGGTCGCGCGGAAGGACGTTCGCGGTAACGACGGGCCCGCCCATGACCGCGGTCACGGCGGCCCCGGGTGCCTTGCCCTTTCCCTGAGCCGGCCGTACAGCGCCTTCATCTCCGGGCCGGACATGCAGGCCGCCATCGCCGCCATGCGAGGCACGTCCCCGGGCCGCCTCCGCCCGCCGCCGATGTGGCGCCCGCCCCTGAGCGTCCCGCTGTCGCGGGCGATCGGCGCCACGCCGCCCGGCGCCGCGGCTTGGCGGCTGCCGATGGCGCCCGGCCCGCCCGTCCAGGCGACCGGGGACGCCGCCGTGACCGGGCCGATGCCCGGCACCGGGGCCGGGATGCGGTGGCTCTCCGCCAGGCCCTCCGGGCCCCTGCCGGGTTCCCCGGTCCGCCGGCCATACCCGCTGACGGCGGCGGCCGGTTCCTCCAGCACCCCCGTGACCGGCCCTTCCGGATCGGGCTCTCCGACCCCGGCGGGAACCGCCTCGGCCCGGTGCGCCGGTCGACGGGGGCCTCCCGAAGCCCCGGCATGTCGCGGAGCCTGCCGGCGGTCACGTCCGCCGGCGCCGTTGCCGCCATGTCCGGGAACGCGGCGCCGGGGGCCGCGGGCACCCCCGCGCCGGCCCTGCCGGTCCTCCCCGGCGCGCCGCCGGGCCGTGGGAGGTCCCGGCACTGGCGCGGGCTGGCCACGACGACTTTGAGGCCCCGGTCGCGCGGCGACCGCGCGCCGCCCCGGCGCATCCGCCCCGTGGCCTCCATGACGGCCCGCTCCGCGCCGCCGTCCCCGGGAGACGGGCGGCCCTGCGCAGGCCGTCGGTGTCGCTGGTGGCGGTGCCGTCCCGCCCGTCGGGTGGATGTCCGGTGTGTGCCCGCGCACGTCCATTCCGGCGCCTGCGGCGGTCATGGTCTCCCGCTCCCGCTCCCGTGCCCGTGACGGTCCGGTTCCCGGACCCGGCATCCATCGGGACGCGGGAGGCTGGCGGGAGCAGGGGACGGCTTTTCAACGGGAATCCGCCCCCGACTTCCGCAAAGCCACCTCCCCTGATCAGTGCTGATTCGCTGAGCATACGAGGTCGTGCGGTGACATTACCTCGTGAGCCTCTCCAGGTCGCCTGGCATCGTTCCCCTGCAAAACCCCGACCCAAGCGGCAGGCAGCAATCCGGTCACTTCGATGCCTACGGCGTATGTGGTTTAAGCAGCAAAGGGAACTGCCCCGAATTTCCGCATGCCAGTCCATCAGTCAAACGCAAAACGCTTTTCTGACATGATCACCAGGCCCATCAGGCGTTTAGGCGGAACTTCAGTGCGCAGTGGTAAGGCGCTTCTCCCTGGTGGGTGCGAACCCCACCCAACAACTGTCGCTCCGGCTGGTGGCGGCCAGGGCGGTTCATGGAGGCAACGGAATGGACTGAAGCGCTCTGGCGGAAGGGCCGCCCCGGGCGGCTCAGCGGCCATGCAGGCCGGAACGCGGGTGAATGCCGGGCAGGCATCGAGACGGGCGATGCGGAAACCGGCCCTCCTGAAGCAAGGGGAAGGCGACGGCGGGCCGGGTGGTTTTGGCCTCCCAAAGCAGGGATCGCCACCGCCCAGCGGCTCTCTTATCGCGTCAGGGAAGCCATCGCGAGAGCATCTTCATCTTGCTTTCTTGCCATATCCTGAAGCCTCCTGACAATTGAGTGCACCCGTGTCGATGGATTCTCCTGAAACAACTCCTGCCCCTCCCTCCGCGCCTCTTCCAAGGCCCTGTCCGCGCGTATGCACGCCCGTTCCCGCATCGGCTTGATCGTATCATAAAACGCGTCACATGACGCTCTGTCATACGTGGCAAAACAGGGGTGGTCGGCTTTGAGATCATTGATGAGATCCCGTGCGGGCGAGCCGACGCCCTCACCGGCTGGATACGGTTTGCGCCCGCCGGTGACGTGGAAGCGATACCAGATTTCGAAACTGGGAACGGAGGGAATGGTCTCGATGGACTGGTTTCCTGGAGCTCCGATTGGTCTGAGTGTTCCGGCTTGATTAATGGCGTCGCGATAGGTGGCGTGCCTGTCGCGGTCGAAAACGAGGAATACGTATTCGAAGTCAGGGCCGTTTCTCAGGAACCTTTTGGCGTATTCAACGACGCTGATTGGGGCCGAACCTCCCTCTCCGGCGATTTTGACACGGGCCGCTGTCAGGCCCAGCTCCTGGATCAGTCGTTCGAAGTACAAAGGTTCGGTTTTGCTTCCCTCGATGACGATCAGCGCACGTTCCCGCTCTTCAAGACGAGCGGGGCGACGCCGTGTGTCCCTAAGTGCTTTGCCGCGCCTGCCCATGTTCTTCTTCTACTGACTTGCCAGACGCGGCACCGCCCCGTATCGTCCCTGCAGATAGCCTTTCCGGAAAGGTCGCCCGTCGCGCGTTCTGAAATCCGAGAAGGGCGTGAGGCGGGAGGCCAGGTCGTCACCTTTCTCGACCAGCCAGATCTGATCCCGTCCAATGCACTCCTCTTCCGTAACGGTGGGATCATGGGTGGTGAAAATGATCTGTGCTTGGTGGGGGTTGGTTTTGGGGGAGGAAAACATGCGCATGATATGGCGAAGGGCGAGGGGATGCAGGTGTACGTTGAGTTCGTCAACGACAAGCGTGTGACCGTTTTCGAGGGAATCCATGATCGGGCCGATGAGATTGAACAGCGCGCGTGTGCCAGAGGATTCATCACCGATATTCAGGCGCTTTTTCGCTCCCGTCTCGTCGTTGCGATAGGTGCTGACCTCCCATATCCTCGTATCCTCCGGAAGCATGGATTTGAACACCTTCTGGTTTTCCTCGGACAGGTTTCTGAAATTGGCTGTATCAAGCAAACTCAGCTCTTCCGCCTCCAGATCCTCCAGCCGTAGGTCGGCACTGGCCAGAAATTCCAGCACCCGGGTCTTCCAGCTCTCTTCGTTCAGGCGTCTCGCGGTATAATTACCGATCGAACCCATATCGAGAATTAACCGTAATTTTCGAACTAACCAGTCGAAGGGGCGTTTCAGGGGCGCCGCATTGAGTTGTACGGCGGTGCTGATAAAGAGGGCACTGTCGCGCGTTTGATCTTTCCAGCTCTGGCGTTCGCCCTTCAGGTAGGTCGCGCTTGTTTCCCACTCGTAGTCGTCACTTTCAGAACGGTATTCACGGGTGAATATCTGGCGCTGCTTGCGCGTGGCGGAAGGGCGCTCGAAGAGCCATTCCTCGCAGATTCGTTCGGCGTCGTAGGTAAAGCCGTATTGGAACAGGCTGTCGTCATGCAGGAAGGTCAACTCGAACTCCGTCGGCGCGTTGCGCCACCCGGAGTGGAAGCGATGGGGCTCGTATTCCTTGACCAGAGATTGTTCGTCCCTGAACGAGTTCTGGACAAGGGTGCGGACTGTATGCATTCCCCTGACCAGTCCGGACTTTCCGGACCCGTTGGCCCCGAAAAGGCATGCCTGCCGCAGCACATGGGGAGCGCCGTTGTTGCCTGTGGCTACGGCGTTAGGCGTCCTGCCGTTCGACGCGGTCATCAGAAATTTCTGCCTGTCCCGGAAGGATCGATGATTTTGGACTGAAAATTCAACGAGCATGGGGATGAATCCATTTATACCCGGCTTTTTGCATGTTTTTGCAATTATAGACGATTTCGTTTGACGTAAAGTAGATATTGCGTCTTTGTATGTAGCGATCTGCAAATCCGCGATGATCCCAGGTGCTAGGCGCGGATAGTCTCAAGCCGCTACAGCTACAGGTACTGCGACAAACTATAAGATCCCGGCATTGAGCTTAATTCCATCGATGGTAATCGGTTCACGGCGGGCATCGGGATTATGTGCAACTTCAGCGGCCCGAAAGATCATGTTTCGTATTGCGGCGTCCAAAAACCTCTCATCGTCCGGGCCATATGACTGGTGGATGCCAACCGCCTTTCGCGCGGTCCCGCCCCCGGCCTCGCTGCTTAACGTGCTCACCTTACGGAGTACTTTGCAAAATAATCCGGAGACGACCGCCACGGTCGCCAAATTGATCACCCACCACGCGGTTTCAAGGGGTTTCTTTTCAGTCCGGATGGCCGTATTTCGCGATCACCCGGACATTCTGGCGAGGTTTATTCAGGCATTACCCGGGACAGGCGCGGACAGTTTCAATGGCGAAGGCCAAGCCATTCCCCGATCCGGTGGGCGTCTTTGAACGTCTCGCTGACCCTGATATTTCAATGCGCCGGGGGAAGCGTTTTGATCGCGGGGAACCACCAAAATCTCCGGGATTGAGCAACCGATCGTTTCATTGCCCCTATCCGGGTCTGCCGCGTTGAAGAGGCTGGCATGACAGAACTGGAACCTGATCCTGAGCGTGTGGTTCAGGACTGTCCGGAACCCCCAAACATGACCTCTGGTTCCAGAATTCAATACCTGTAGTGATCCGGCTTGAAAGGCCCGTTCGACGGGACCCCGATATAGTTGGCCTGGTCCTCGTCCAGTTCCGTCAATTTCGCACCAAGCCGGTTCAGGTGAAGCCGGGCGACTTTTTCGTCCAGATGCTTCGGAAGGATGTATACCCTGTTTTCGTAGGTCTCGCCCTTCGTCCACAGCTCGATCTGCGCCAGGATCTGGTTGGTAAAACTGGCTGACATCACGAACGAGGGATGACCTGTTGCGTTACCTAGGTTCAGGAGTCTGCCTTCACTCAGGAGAATCACGCGTTTTCCCGAAGGCATATCGATCAGGTCAACCTGGTCCTTGATGTTGGTCCACCTATGGTTTCGAAGCGCCGCCACCTGGATTTCGTTGTCGAAATGCCCGATGTTTCCGACGATCGCCATATCCTTCATTTCCCGGATATGCTCGATGCGGATCACATCGCGGTTTCCGGTCGCGGAAATGATGATGTCGGCGGTCGGCACCGCGTCCTCGAGGGTAACGACCTCAAACCCGTCCATTGCCGCCTGAAGTGCGCAGATCGGGTCGATTTCGGTAACTTTCACCCGGGCACCGGCTCCCTGCAGGGAGGCGGCCGACCCCTTTCCCACGTCGCCATAGCCGCAGACAACCGCGACCTTTCCGGCGACCATCGTGTCGGTGGCCCTGCGGATTCCATCGACAAGGCTCTCGCGACAGCCATATTTGTTGTCAAACTTGGACTTGGTAACGCTGTCATTGACGTTGATCGCGGGGAACGGCAGGTGACCCTTCTCCATCATCCGGTAAAGGCGGTTCACGCCGGTGGTCGTCTCCTCGGTCACTCCCTTGATCATGTGGCGTTGTTTCACAAACCAGCCCGGACTTTCCTTGAGGCGCTTCCTGATCTGCGAGAACAGAGCCTCCTCTTCCTCTGATCCGGGTGCGCCGATCAGGCCATCCTCGCCTTCCTCAACGCGTGCGCCGAGCAGAACGTAAAGCGTCGCGTCGCCGCCGTCGTCGAGAATCATGTTCGCCCCGCCCTCGCTGAAATGAAAGATACGGTCGGCGTAGTCCCAATATTCCTCCAGCGATTCTCCCTTGAACGCGAATACCGGTGTACCGGCTTTCGCGACCGCTGCCGCGGCATGATCCTGAGTGGAAAAGATGTTGCAGGACGCCCAGCGTACGGATGCGCCGAGATGAATCAGACTTTCGATCAGAACAGCGGTCTGGACAGTCATATGCAACGAGCCGGCGATGCGGGCGCCAGCCAGTGGCTTGTCCTCGCCATATTCCTCGCGGATCGCCATAAGGCCGGGCATCTCCGTCTCGGCGATCGCGATTTCCTTGCCACCGAACTCGGCCAGGCCGATGTCCCTGACGATATAGTCCTTTAACATCTGGCTGAACCTTTACCGTTTCATTACTGTCCGTGCGTCTAGCACCGCCTGCCGAACGGGACAACCGCCGGAAGCGGCAGACGAAGCCCCACGCCATGCGGTGTCCGGGTATTTCAGGCTGTTTTCAGATGATGCCGGATTCCGGCGTCACACTGGACGGAATGGAGAAAGTCGTCCATGTCGTCGATGTCAACCCCAGCCCGCGCCTGGCAGCGTATGCTTTCGGGTAGAAGGCTCGATCTACTCGATCCCACGCCGATGGACATCGAGATCGAGGACATAGCCCACGGACTGGCGTTTGTCGCCCGCTGGAACGGCCAGACCCATGGCACCTATCCTTACACAGTGGCGGAGCATTCGATCTTGGTTGAGGAGATTTTTTCCAGATTCCAGCCAGTTATGCCAGCCAAGTGGCGACTGGCGGCGCTGCTGCACGATGCACCGGAATACGTGATCGGTGACATGATCAGTCCGGTGAAGGCGGCCATAGGCCCCGGTTACGCTGATCTTGACGCACGGTTACAGACGGCGATTCATATACGCTTCGGGCTTCCCGCCGAACTGCCGAGATCGATCGGTCAAAAAATCAAGCGCGCCGACAGGATTTCGGCCTGGCTGGAAGCGACGAGGATAGCGGGATTTACTCCATCTGAGGCAAACAGGCTCTTCGGCCGCCCAAAGACCCTCGAGATCGATGGGTTGGAACTGCGTCTGCGCGCGCCTATTGCCACCCGCGCGGCTTTCGTGGTCCGCCATGCCCAACTTCTGGCCAGTATGTAACACTTGACCCCGACGCACGTTTGCCCGGGTGGACCATTGCGCCATAAGATCATCGAATGGCCGCGGCAATACCGTGGAGCTACATGTGAAACCCCACGCCCGAGTGGGGTTTCCCGGATATCTGTGGGGGTTATGGTTGGGGATTCGAGAGCAGTGATGCCTCGACTGTGCCCGGGTTACGGTGTTCCAGTGCCGCCACCGTAACGTCGGGGTTTGCGCACTTACCAGACGCTATGAAGGTCCGCCCCCTTTCACCAGCCATCGCCGATCAGTTCCACCCCTATTTTGGAGAGCGTTTGGCAAGAATGCGCTGTAGCGTCCTGCGATGCATGCTAAGACGCCGCGCCGTCTCGCTGACATTTCGGTCACACATCTCATAGATTCGCTGGATATGTTCCCAGCGGACGCGATCCGCACTCATTGGATTTTTCGGAGGTGGGGGCAATTCCCCGGGTTTGGCGAGAAGCGCTTCCATGACGGCGTTGGCATCGGCGGGCTTTGACAGGTAGTCGGTCGCGCCGATTTTCACCGCCGCCACCGCCGTCGCGATCGCTCCGTAACCGGTCAGGACCACAACCCTGCATTCTGGACGCCGCTCGCGTAACACCTCAACGACGTCCAATCCGTTTCCATCCTCAAGCCGCAGGTCGATAACCGCGTAGGCGGGGGGTCGCGCATCGGCGATGGCCTTTCCCGCAGCGACGGATCGCGCCGCCTCCGGCTGGAAACCGCGTTTTTCCATCGCACGCGACAGACTGCGGAGGAACGCCTCATCGTCGTCGACAAGAAGCAATGTCCTGTCAACGCCAAGATCCTGTAATTCGCGCTCCGCCATGACGATCCTTCTCCGCACGGTCCCGGTCGATGCGCCCCAATTAAATCACCGTCCGCACGAGGTCAAACTCGCCCTTGCGCCTCGATGAAGCAGGTGGCGCGCCGGGCGACTTCCTCGGCCGTGGCGTCGCGTCTGAAAAACTCGACGAAACCTAGATCCGGAAAAACAAGGTAGGTGAACGTGGAATGGTCAACGAGGTAGAATTCGTCATCGGTCCCATGCTTTCTGTAATAGGTCCTGTATGCCCTTGAGGCCGAGGCCACCTGCTCGGGTGATCCGGTAAGACCGATCATCGCCTCATGCATGTATCCCGCCCATTCCCCCACCAACTCCGGTGTGTCACGCTCGGGATCGACGGAGATGAAGACACCTTGGGCGTCGTGGCCGGATGCGGACAGAATGTCCAGGGCCTCCGCATTGCGCGCCGTGTCAAGGGGACAGACATCGGGACAGAACGTGTAACCGAAATATACGAGTGATGGTCTTGTGAACACGTCCGTATCCGTGACTGTCCTGCCCTCACCGTCGACGAGGGTGAACGGACCGCCAATGGAGTCCGTACCACCCGCGACGGTGGAGCCGCGGCATTCCGCAAACGAGTCGTTACCCCTGATCCCGACCGTCTGCCAGAAAGTGGCGATCAGGAGTGCGGCGATGCCGATGGCGGCGACGCTGGCATAAAGGCGGGTCATGGGCGAATCCTCGGGTCCAAGGCGGGTCTACGGCGCATTGATCCACACCGGATGCGCGGATTACAAGGAACCGGATGACGCAACACAATAATTAGGTGGATGTATGGAGACTCAGCATCCCGGTCTTCTCGCTGAGAAAGCCAGAGGCAACTGGGTGTCACTTCGAACGCTGGTCGTTCTGCGTTGGATCGCGATCATTGGTCAGGTCGCGGCGCTCACCATCGCACGGGAATTCTACGACCTTAGTCTCAACCTGGGACTTTGCTATGCCGTTATCTGCCTCGCTCTAATCGCCAACCTGGTGTCGACCGCCGTCTATCCCGGAAACAAGAGGCTGTCGGAGCGCGAAATCTTCTTGATGCTTCTGTTTGACATCGGACAGCTTTCCGCGCTGCTGTTTCTTACCGGCGGGCTGCACAACCCTTTCGCGCTGCTGGTTCTCGCGCCTGTGACGATTTCGGCCACCGCGCTCCAGCAGCGCTCCACGGTCGTGATAAGTGCTGTCGCCGTCCTCGCCGTGACTTTGCTTGTGTTCTTTCATTTTCCACTGCTTGTGGTGTCTGGTGAGATTCTTCTCATGCCGGATCTTTTTCTGTTCGGTAACTGGGCCGCGATATGCATCGGTATCGTCTTTGTGGCGATCTATGACCGGCGGGTTTCTTCCGAGATACAGGCGATGAACCAAGCGCTTCTGGCAACGCAGATGACGCTCGCACGTGAGCAGAAGCTGACCGATCTCGGCGGAGTGGTCGCCGCGGCGGCGCACGAGCTCGGCACGCCGCTCGCCACTATCAAGTTACTGAGTTCGGAGCTGGCGGAGGAGCTTGACGAGCGCCCTGAGCTTCGTGGCGACGCCGAGCTGATCCGGGAGCAGGCTGATCGCTGTCGCGACATACTGCAGTCGATGGGACGTGCCGGAAAACGGGATCTCTATATCTCGCATGTGCCGCTCGGTGCGGTGATCCGGGAGGCCGCGGAACCTCATTTCGATCGAGGCCCCGAAGTGAAAATCGACCTTTCCGATGAATTCCCCCAGCCCAGCATGGCCCGCAGGCCGGAAGTCATTCACGGGTTGCGCAACCTGGTCCAAAACGCCGTGGATTTTGCCGATACCACCGTTTGGATCAATGCCATGTGGACGGAAGAGCGCATAGAAATCAGGATCGTCGATGATGGCCCGGGTTATCCGCCCGATGTCCTCAGCCGTATAGGTCAGCCTTTCGTCAATCGGCGCGGTGCCGCAGGGGGGCGCGGAAAACGGACGGAATACGAGGGTATGGGGCTTGGACTGTTCATCGCGAAAACACTTCTGGAACGATCGGGCGCCGAGTTGGGCTTCGCCAACGGACAGGCTTCGACCACGGCGAGAAAAGGTCCGGGGACCCGGAGTGGCGCGATCGCGGACGTCGCATGGCCGCGCGTTTTGATCACCCAGGGCAAGGAAGCGACGAATGGAGGTCTGGGGGAAAACCTTCCCATCGAAGCCTGATACCCCTTATCCCATTGAATTTAATAACTTACCCGGGATCGCTATGTTCTCTATATGGACGGGAAAATCGCACCGTACCTTGGTGTTTCGGGAATCCCGTTCTCTTTGGGAACGGTTCTGGTCCTCCCAACAAAGGAACGAAGTGCGACATAGGATTGGTCACTTTGTCCAATTCTGGCAAACCGCTGCGACAGGCCGTCCGGAAAACGGTCGGCTTCGGGGGATGTGAAGGAAGGCCTCAGAAGGAGAATTATACGCTTAACTAGCCAAAAATTCTTGACCTCCCCGGATTTAATCACTATATATTAGCCATAGCTTAGGAGTGATTCGCATGGCACAGAAAGCACCCGGACGGTCTCACAGGCAAGGCTTGACCGTCATCCAGTTGCTCAAAATGTTCCCCGATGACGACGCCGCAGAAAAGTGGTTTGAGGATCAGAGGTGGCCGGAAGGCAGGTTCTGCCCGCACTGCGGATCAACCAACACGCGCGCGGAAAAGAACCGCAAACCCATGCCCTATCGCTGCCGCGACTGCCGGGGCCATTTCTCAGTAAAACATGGAACATCCATGCAGTCCAGCAAGGTCGGCTTGCAGAAATGGGCGATTGCGCTCTACATGATGACTACGGGCATCAAAGGGACTTCAAGCATGAAGATTTACCGCGAGCTTGGTATTCGGCAGCCAACGGCGTGGTTTCTTATGCAGCGTATCAGGGAAGGGTTTGACGCGGGCTACGACATGCAGCTTCCCGGCCCAGTTGAAGTCGATGAAAGTTATTTCGGCGGTCTTGAGAAAAACAAACATTCAAACAAGAAGCTTAGGGCTGGCCGTGGTTCGGTTGGTAAAACCGCCGTGGCTGGCGCTAGGGACCGAAAAAGCAAGGCGATCCGCGCCGAGGTTGTCCCGAAAACTGACAAAAGCACGTTGCAG
The DNA here is from genome assembly GCA_965221405.1 of Paracoccaceae bacterium. Classification (GTDB taxonomy): domain Bacteria; phylum Pseudomonadota; class Alphaproteobacteria; order Rhodobacterales; family Rhodobacteraceae; genus JAPOUP01. The sequence goes on from CBDCSE010000002.1 coordinate 2,302,578, forward strand.
GGCTTCGTCGCAAATCATGTGGCCGAAGGCGCAAAGGTCTACACGGACGAAGCCTCGGCCTACAAGGGTATGCCCTTTGACCATGAAAGCGTGAACCATTCTGTCGGCGAGTACGTGCGGGACATGGCACACACAAACGGGCTTGAGTCATTTTGGGCTTTGCTTAAGCGTGGATACCACGGAACGTTCCACCACATATCGGGGCAACACCTGAACCGCTACGCACGTGAATTTGCGGGGCGGCATAACATCCGTGATCTTGATACCATCACCCAAATGACCATTTTGGCGCGTGGCATGGTGGGAAAACGGCTTAAGTACCATGAACTGGTGGGTAATTCTGGAGCAAATCAATGAACGCGCATGTTCAGAACTCCTTGTTCAAAACCGTTGAATCGACGGCTGATGACCAAACGGTCATCAGCCTTTTTTCAGGTTGCGGCGGCATGGACCTAGGGTTTCTGGGCGGGTTCCGGTTTCTCGGTAAGGCATACGCTCCGCTTACCAACCGTATCATATTCGCAAACGACATATCAGATGCGGCGTGCAAGACCTATCGCCAAAACATTGGCCATGTCATCAGGTCAGAAAACATTGACGAAGCTATTCGGCATTTGCCGAAAAGCTGCGACATTTTAATCGGCGGCTTTCCATGCCAAGACGTTTCGGTCAACGGGCAAAGGCAAGCTGGAAAGGGGCAAAGAACCGTTCTTTACCGCAAGATGATTGAGGCGATTGAGAAAACGAAGCCAAGAGTCTTCGTTGCTGAAAACGTCCGGGGCTTGTTGTCATGCGGGTTCGGCCAGCGGGTTCTGTCCGACTTTGATCTTGACGGATACGCTCTGGCAGCAACTGTCTTGCTGGCATCGGACTATGGCGTTCCACAAAATCGAGAACGGCTTTTCATAGTCGGAGTGAAAGGCAAAAGGCCATTCAAATTTCCCAAACCTTCCTGTGCCGCCCCTACGACGGCAAGCGCCGCTATAGCCGACTTGGAAAACGCACCGGAAGATCCTGACCTCAAGCATGTCTGGAGCCGTGCCAAGCGTTCGCCTGAACAGGGGTCTCGGACACTCAAGGCGCACGCGCCAGCCACGACCATGCGGGCCGAGCACCACGGAAACGTTCAATGGCATTATTCCCTGCCGCGCCGCATATCATTGCGCGAACAGGCTCGGTTTCAGTCGTTCCCAGACGATTTCGGTTTTCCGTGCGGAATGCGGGAAACGGAAAGGCAGATCGGCAACGCCGTGCCACCGGTTCTGGCGTGGCATATCGCAAAGGCTATTGGAAATCAGATTTTCGCATGACTCCTCAAGAGTTTGAGTCCCGCCTAAATCAGTCTGTCCAGGCAATGAATGGACAGGCTGTAGCGGGAATGCCTGGCTACTCGAATGCGGACGAGTTTGAGAAAACGGTTCTGGCCCAACTCAAGATAGCCTGCGAAAGAGACGCGAACGCCGCGCCAGCGTTTCATGACAGCGCTTTCCCGGATATCGTGGTCAACGGCTTTGGCGTAGAGGTGAAATTCACTTCCCGCTCCACATGGCACGGCACGGGTAACAGCATCTTTGAGGGAATGAGAGACGAAGCGGCCCGCCACATCTATCTTGTATACTTCCGTTCCGACCTGTCCGAAGCGCGGTGGAGCAGGTATCAGGATTGCATCAAGGGAGTGCGCATATCCCATTCGCCCCGCTATATGATCGACATGGACGGACAGGGCACGTTCTTCCGGGATCTGAACATGACGCTTGAAACGTTCAAAGATATGGAAATGAAAGAGAAGATGGCGCTTGTGAAGCAGGACGTCCAGAAGCGCGTGAAGGAAGGCGAAAGGCTATGGTGGTTCGGTGACGAACAGGACCATACCATCCCGATCAATCTCAGGCTCTACAGGAATCTTTCAACATCCGAGAAGGCGCGAATGCGCGCGGAAGCAGCCCTGATGTGCCCGGAAATATTCCAAGGGCCAAAGGCGCGAAGCAAATATGACGGCATTGCAGCGTATTTGCTGACGCAGCACGGCGTTCTGGCCTCCAACGTGCGGGACATGTTCAGCGCGGGAAGCGTGGCCGGAACGGACCGCGGCGGCGATTACATCCTGCGGTCCGTCACGAACAACATGAGCGCCATACGCAAGGCCGCGTCCGAACTGGATGGGGCGCTTTTCGTCGAATACTGGGGCGCGGCCTGCGTTCCCGAAAATCGGATGGCCAAATGGTTTGAGCTGATTGACGCTGAAAGACCGGACAATCCACCATCGGTACATCTTCTGGAAAACGAACCATGACGAATAATCCTGAACCAAAACGCAATCGCGGCCGCCCGCCAAAAAAGATTCCCAGAATAGACGCAACGCCTGAGCGCGTGGCTCGCGCAATATTCGCGGCGGCAAATCCTCCCGATCCATCATTGAGAAAATTCAACTTGAAGCGAAAACGGGTCGCGACTTAAGCGATCATTGGCTAGTTAAGCGTATAATTCCCCTCAGAAGAGCTCGCTGTGAGAGCCAAGGCGAACGAGGGTGATGCCGTCGGGCGCGGCCCGGTAGATCAGCAGCAGGTCGGGCCTGAGGTGGCACTCCCGACAGTTTACCCAGTTCCCCCTGAGGGGGATGGTCCTTCAGGAACTCGGGCAACTCCTGTCCCTCCACGAGGAGATCAATGACGTTCCTGAGAAGGCCGACGACCTCCGCGTCCCTCCTTTTCTCCCGCCTGAAATCCTTTCTGAAGCGTCCGGTCCTGTGGAGCGGTATCATTCCGCACCTCCGTTCGAGAGCGCCGCGAAGTCAGGGACCTCGCCTTCAATCATGTCCCTGGCCCCGACGTCGTGGGCGGTTTCCACAAGCGCGTTGAAGTTTGCGGTGGTTAGCCCGGGCGTGCCCTTCAGGTGGTGCCAGCGCAGCACGAGGTGGGGATTCCATATGATCGCGCTTCCCATGGGGCCTGACTTTCCCGCGGCCACGTCAATGAACCTTGGCTTCCAGAGCGCCTTGATTCGGGTGGTCCAGGTGTGCGCCGCCCGCTGTCCCCCGAATCCGGAAGCGTTGGCCATCTCTTCGGTTCGGTGCAGCGTCACAAAGGAGTTGTCCCAGGTGCGGCGCCACAGCGCCATATAGGTGGAGGACACGGGGGCGCCGTTCGTCATTCCATCCATGGCCTTCAGGATCACGGGCATCGTCTTGGGAATGGTCGCAAATCCCCTGTGGGCCCTCCGGTTCCATAGATGCGGCCCGGCGTCGGGCCAGTGCATCTCGCGGATTTCGAGCTGCTTCCTGGCGATAGCATTCGCCTGGCGGTTGGTCGTGGCTTTCCTGGTCATGTCGATGATTCCTTTCCGAACGTCAATGAATCTGCAAAATCCGGCACGGAAGGGGGGGGGGGGGGGGTATTGACCCGGTGGCGCAAGGGGTCATATACCGTAGCCACAACGTGACCATAATGCTGCCGTATATGAGGATTGAAGCGATGCCCACCGCCGATCAAACTGTCCGCGCGCGGATCGACGCGGAGATCAAGGAACAGGCGACGGAGGTCCTGCAGAGGCTGGGGATCACCATGTCGGGCACCATCCGTATGCTCCTGAGCGAGATCGCCGCCAACAAGGCCCTTCCGCTTGAGCTTCGGGTTCCCAACGCCGTTACGCGGGAAGCGATCGAGGCCTCCCGGGTCGGTGACGTGTCAAGTTTCGCCTCGGTGGACGACCTATTCGCCGATCTGGAGGACGGTGCCCGTCAGAGGCAATGAAGCCTGATCGGAATGTTTGTTCGGTTACGCACGGGTCTCGAAGGCGGGGGAGCCGGCTCCCGGACCTGTGCCGCGCCGCGCTTCTCAATGCCGATCCGAAGCGGGACGGACCCGCGAGCCTGCTGAACGGATGCGCACCGTAGGCCTGACGTTGTGAACTCCGAAGCCCGGGCTCACGCAGGCGCGGATGGTCTCAAGCCGCTACAATTAACGACATAGTCTATGAACGTCTCGCCCCCGGCGTCCTCGAAGAACTTCAACGGATCAATCCCACTTTGCCCGGAGGTGGCAGACTCGACAGACATCATCAATGGTTCACGCCGGAACATGGCCATCCGGAATTAAAAGCACATCTTGCTGGCGTTATGGCTTTAATGCGCGCTTTGCCGAATTGGACCGTGTTCAAGCGGCATTTAAGGCACGCTCCTTCCCCAAGTACGAGGAGCAAATGTTTCTTGAGTTCAGACATATTCTGGCGCAAGATTCTGATTCCATTTGATTTCCAGTTTCTGAAAGGGCACTACATTCGGCCCCTGGCGGGCTTTGGTCGCCGGTGGATGGTCGCCGGACCGGCTCGGCGGGTTGCGGTGCGTCAGGGTTTGGTCTTTCCCTGTGTCCTGCGTGATGTGCGATGCGGTTTCCGGGGCGGTGTGTACAGAAAGGGTGCGGTGTTCCATGTCAGGCCCAGCGTGCGGTAGATGGTCTGCGCGTCCTGGGTGGCGCGACTGGGCAGTCCGAACCTGCGCGTGCCGTTGGTTTCGTGGAGAAGGCTGACCTGCAGTGCGTCGGGCGCGTCCTGGATGCGCGCCGGGCTCAACGGAACGCCGCGGGCCGCCAGACGGTAGCGGAGATGCCGCACGCAGCAGAAGGCCATGTAGCAGATCGCGATGTGCGCCCGGATGCGCCGATCCTGCCAGTGAAACACCGGCCGGATGCGCAGGTCGTGCCTGTTGGTGCGAAAGCAGGCCCCGATCTCCGCCAGTCGCCGGTATTGGCCTATAAGGTCCCGTGGATCCTCCGCGTCACAGCCCCACGCGACAATGCCGCGCAATCCATCCCAGGAGGCGGCTGCGGCGATCCTGTCCTCGTTGATGGTGACGCGTCCCTCGGGAAAGTCCAGGAAGCGGGCGGTGGCCGACGCGACGGGCGCGGCCGGGGTGGCGCCCCTGTCGAGTTTCCTGCGCAGTTTCTCGAGCCGGCGGGCGCGGTCCCGCGCGTCCTTGCGGGCCCGGCGCGGCGAGTGGGTGACCACCAGACGGCCCCCGTCCTCCAGGGGCAGATCCCGGATGGCGGCCACCGAGTCCGCGTACTCCGACCGTCCCCACGCCGCGTAGGCGGCCACGTCAAGGATCCGCGCCCTGAGCGCCTTCGGACAGGCTTTCAGCCGGGCGCCCAGGATATACGGGGTGCCCCGGTCCCGCAGCGCCTGCCGGTTGGCGCGGCTGAGCATGCCGGCGTCCGCGACCAGCGTGAACCGGGTCTCCGGATGGCGCCGCTCCAGCGCCGCCAGGGCCTTGACCAGCGTGTGGCCCTCATAGAGGTTTCCGGGAAACAGCCCATAGCCGACCGGGAGCCCCTCCGGCGTGATCAGAAGCGCCAGCACCACCTGGACCCGATGCGGCTTGCCGTCCTTGCTGTATCCCTTGAAACGGAGGCCGTTCTCCCGCTCACTCTCAAAGTAGGGCGTCGTGGTGTCGTAGAACACCACCGTGATGGGATCGGGCAACAGGGTCCGCGCCCGCTCCCGTGAAAGGGCGCATATGGCGTCCACCCGCGCGTCGGTGATCGCGTCCATGCTGCGATAGACCGAGTCCAGGTTCAGCGCCAGCACCCCCTCCTGCCGCAGTCGGGCCACCATCGCCCGCTTGGACTGCGGCCGCGCGACCCGCGCCAGGACCATTTCCCGGATCATCCGGCTGGCACTCCCGCGTCGGGAGCCAAACAGGCCCTCCCACCCGAGACGGTCGTAGACCGCGCCAAAGGCCTGGCGCACCCCGATGCCCGCACGGTGGTCTTCGCGACAGTCCGCGAGATCCACGCCAAACGGATCGGGACCGGTCCCGGCCGTCCGCGCGGCCGGCACCTGATCGAGAAGATCGTGGAACTGCCCGGGCGAGAACAGCGCCGGCTGTCGGCTCTCCTCCGCGGTGATCTCCTCGATGATCAGGCGCCCCAGGGACATCAGCTGGTCGAGCTGGGCCTCCGAGGTGGCGGTGCCGACATGGCGGACAACCCGCTGGCGGACCCTGGCGCCATCGCGGATGGAGGTGACGATCTGCACCTTGGTACGGTTCTCACCGAGGGGTTTCCCGCGAACGAACACGATCCGGAGGATCTACAGCGGATCTCCGGGAACCGCAGGGAAAATATTGCCAAAGGGCACTACATTCCGGTTTGCGGAAGGAACCACCGCAAACGCCAGCGATATAGGGGTCTGCAGATCACGACCGGGCGCAAATGTCTGAAGTCAAGGCAAGGGGTCATATACCGTAGCCACAACGTGACCATAATGCTGCCGTATATGAGGATTGAAGCGATGCCCACCGCCGATCAAACTGTCCGCGCGCGGATCGACGCGGAGATCAAGGAACAGGCGACGGAGGTCCTGCAGAGGCTGGGGATCACCATGTCGGGCACCATCCGTATGCTCCTGAGCGAGATCGCCGCCAACAAGGCCCTTCCGCTTGAGCTTCGGGTTCCCAACGCCGTTACGCGGGAAGCGATCGAGGCCTCCCGGGTCGGTGACGTGTCAAGTTTCGCCTCGGTGGACGACCTATTCGCCGATCTGGAGGACGGTGCCCGTCAGAGGCAATGAAGCCTGATCGGAATGTTTGTTCGGTTACGCACGGGTCTCGAAGGCGGGGGAGCCGGCTCCCGGACCTGTGCCGCGCCGCGCTTCTCAATGCCGATCCGAAGCGGGACGGACCCGCGAGCCTGCTGAACGGATGCGCACCGTAGGCCTGACGTTGTGAACTCCGAAGCCCGGGCTCACGCAGGCGCGGATGGTCTCAAGCCGCTACAATTAACGACATAGTCTATGAACGTCTCGCCCCCGGCGTCCTCGAAGAACTTCAACGGATCAATCCCACTTTGCCCGGAGGTGGCAGACTCGACAGACATCATCAATGGTTCACGCCGGAACATGGCCATCCGGAATTAAAAGCACATCTTGCTGGCGTTATGGCTTTAATGCGCGCTTTGCCGAATTGGACCGTGTTCAAGCGGCATTTAAGGCACGCTCCTTCCCCAAGTACGAGGAGCAAATGTTTCTGTCATTGGGAGACGATGAATGACTGCCAAAATCCTCAATTTCTTGGAGTGGGGCGACTCCCGGAAATTGGAACGCGAGCGCGAGAGAAAGTTGAAGAGACTTTTTGCAGATCCGCAATTCAAAATTGGACGATCTTTGGAAGAACTACGGCTCAAAACTGGAATGAAAGAGCAAGAGTGTCGAACACTGTTATCCAAGGTAGGTGCTCACGGTATAACTCTGCAAGACGGCCGCGATGGATGGCAGATGCAGGAAACAAAAGGCACCCTGATCACGAGAGGCTCCGCCTGATAATGGGGAGACAGATGAGCATTAATATCGAATGCGTGGCGCCCACACGTAGCCAACTGGGCGAAGGGGCGGTCTGGGACGTTGAGGACACACGTCTCTGGTGGGTCGATATCACCGGCGGATTGATTCACCGCTTTGATCCCGAAACCGGAGTGGACGAGAGCTTTGATTTTGGCGAGCCTGTCGGCTGTTTGGCACGACGCCAGGGCGGTGGGTTGGTCGTTGCGGCGAAGTCGGGATTCCATTTTTTTGACCCCGATACCGGAGAGCGCGCGTTTCTGTCAGATCCCGAAGCTCATTTGCCGAACAACCGCTTCAACGACGGCGCCACGGATATGCAGGGTCGGTTCTGGGCGGGCACCATGAAAGACGGTGGCGACCCCGAGCGGCAGGGCAGTTTCTACCGGCTTGACCCGAATCTATCGGTCACCCGCTGGCGCGACGGAATCTTCACCACCAACGGACTTGCTTTCGCGCCGGACGGCAAGACGATGTACTTTTCCGACAGCAATCCGGAGGTCCGAACAATCTGGGTCGCGGATTATGACCCCGATTCCGGGAAACCCGGGGAACCGAGGGTGTTTTTTGACACAAGGCAGGTTGCCGGGCGTCCGGACGGAGGCACGGTAGACGCCGAGGGTTGCTACTGGCAGGCGGGTATTTCGGGATGGCAGATCTATCGCATCACGCCGGACGGCCGCCTGGACCGTACCGTTGACGTGCCAGTGGAAAAACCAACCAAACCCATGTTTGGTGGCGTGCGGCTCGACACGCTTTACTTTACTTCGCTGAGCCAGGGACTTGACCCGAACCGAGCGCAGCCCGAAGCGGGCAGCCTGTTCGCTATCACCGGCCTTGGGGCGACGGGCGTGCCGCAGGCGCGCTTTACGGGCTGAAACATTGAAGATTTCCGGATTGAGAAGCTTTATGGCACGCGACGGCCTGCGACCCCGTGTGGTCGTGGCCGTGGACACCGATGAGGGCATAACCGGTTGGGGCGAAGCCTATAACCACGGTCCTGACCGCGCCATTGCGCCTGTTATCGAATATCTCTGTCTGCAGATCGCGGGTGAGGGCCCGAGACGTATCGAACGACTGCATCTGAAGATGCTGCAACACGCGCGCTTTCCTCCGGGTGCCATCGGGCTGGCCGCTATCGCCGCCATCGACCACTGCCTTTGGGACATCGGGGCCAAGGCGCTTGGCGTACCGGTTTACCAACTGCTTGGTGGACACGTGCGAGACCGTATCCGGGTTTATCTCGGCGTTTACGCCGCGCCGGAGGCAGCGGAAGTGCGCGACCATTGCGCGACGGCCTGTGAGACCTACGGGATCACCGCTTTCAAATTATCGCCCTATCGCGCTGACATCCATGCAACGCCTTGGGGTAAGGTCCTGCGCTCCACCGCCGGTTGGGTAGAGGCACTGACGGAACTATGCCCCGACTGGGAATTCGCGTTTGACGCCCATGCCCGTCTCTTCGAACCTTGGCAGGCCGTGTCGCTGGGCAATACGTTAGCGCCGTTTCATCCGCTTTTCTTCGAAGAGCCGATCCGCCCCGAGAATGTAGAGGCGTGGGGGCCGCTCAAGGCCGCACTCAGGGTTCCCTTGCCCACCGGCGAAGCGCTGTATAACCGATGGGAGTTTCTGCGACTTCTGCAATGTCAGGGCGCCGACATCGTTCAGCCCGATATTGCCGTGGTCGGCGGTCTGACCGAGATGATGAAGATTGCCCACATCGCCTCGGCCTTCTATGTGCCGGTGGCGCCGCACAATCCGATGGGCCCTCTGGCGACGGCCCACAACCTGCATTTTTCCGCAGCCTGCACGAACTTCAAGATCCTTGAATACCGACTGCCAGGCACCGCGGCGACCATGGCGGGCGCCCTGGCACCGGCAAGTGAGCCAGCGGGTTACGTTTGCGATCCCTATCTACCAAAAGATGGCCATCTCGAACTGCGCCCGGACCGACCGGGCTGGGGTGTGGAGATAGATGAGGCTTATCTGCAAACCGACAGATACATCCACTGGGAGCGCAAACTGCCTCCGCGGCCTGATGGATCGACAGGATATGCATGACCGCACGGTCCAGACGGTGGCTGAGTGGTTTTCGGGGTTTGCCGGATGTCCCGCCCCGAGCACTAACGCGACTTACCAACGCGATGGTTCCGCCGCCGGCGGGCGGGCCAGCGCATGGAAACGTTGCCCGTGAAGCGGACACCGCCAGAAAACGAATACGCGCGGTAAGGTGCATGCGTTTCCGGGCACCCGCGCTCGGCCCATCAAGCAAGAAGGGAACCACATGTTGAAGAAATTGCTAATCACGGGGGTAAGCGGTGGCTTGGGATCCATCTGCCGCCAAAGACTCCCCCATTTAGCGGAAACCATACGTCTTTCAGCGCGGAAAGATCTTGGGGACGCCGCTCCGCATGAGGAAATCGTATACTGCGATCTGTCCGACAGACATGGGGTTGAGGCCATGGTCGATGGATGCGACGGTATCGTGCATATGGGTGGCCAGTCCACGGAGGCGCGATGGGAAACGATCCGCGCGGCCAATATCGATGGTATGTTCAACCTTTACGAGGCGGCGCGGAAATCCTCCGTCAAACCACGGATCATTTTCGCCAGTTCCAACCATGCCATAGGATTCCACCGGCAAACGGAACGGCTCGATGCCTCGTCAACGACGCGACCGGATGGGTTGTACGGTGTCTCCAAAGTGTTCGGTGAGGCGCTGGCCAGCATGTATTACGATAAATTCGGGATAGAGACGGCTTCGATCCGCATCGGCTCGTCGTTCCCCGAGCCTAAAAACCACCGCATGCTGTCGACCTGGCTCAGCTATGACGACCTGGTCAGCCTGATCGACTGCGTTTTCCGCATACCTGTATTGGGCTGCCCGATCATCTATGGTGCCTCCGACAACGACGCGTCCTGGTGGGATAACGGTGGGGTTGCCTATCTTGGGTGGCGGCCCAAGGACAACGCCGAGGCGTTCCGCGCAAAGATCGATGCGTCTCAGGAACGTCCCGCGGCTGATGACGTGAGTGCAATCTACCAAGGCGGCGCGTTTTGTGCCGACGGCATCCACGAGGCGGACTGATCAAGCCCAATCCGCGTGACCGGTAACAGGAAAGGACTTCAAATGCGAACGAACAGACTCAGACAGATCTGGGCCGACGGCGGTGCGGCCATCAACGGCTGGCTTGCCATTCCAAACGGGTTTTCGGCGGAAGTTATGGCGCATCAAGGCTGGGATTCGCTGACCGTCGACATGCAGCATGGCGTGATCGACTATCAGTGCGCCGTTGAAATGTTCACGGCCATATCAACCACGTCGACGGTTCCGGTTACACGGGTGCCCTGGCTGACGCCAGAACACCTGATGAAAGCGCTGGATGCCGGCGCCTATGGGGTGATCTGCCCTATGATCAACAGTGTGGAAGACGCCGAAAACCTCGTCGCGTGGACACATTATCCGCCACGTGGCTCGCGCAGCTTTGGCCCGATTCGCGGTCTGCTATACGGCGGTTCGGATTATCCCGATCACGCGAATGACGCGGTTGCCGTCTTCGCCATGATCGAGACCCGGGACGGGCTTGACAATATCGAAGACATTCTGCGCGTTCCCGGTCTCGACGCTGTCTATATCGGTCCGTCGGACCTATCCCTGGCCCTAGGGTGCCGCCCGGGCTTTGACGACGTGGACAAACCGGTTGCCGAAGCTATCGAATACATTTTGGCGAAGGCCAAGGAGCACGGCAAAGTCGCGGGTTGCCACAACGGCACGCCCGAATATGCCCTCAAGCGGATCGAGATGGGCTTCCAGTTTGTTACGGTTTCCTCCGACTCGCGCCTTCTGGCGAGCGGTTCCCAGGCTTTATTGGGACAGATGCGTGGTGTGCTGCCGACGTCGGGTGGTACAACCTATTGAGCAAGTGAGGAGAAGGCCATAAATTGGGGGGAGACGCGCGAACCCTACAGCCGTGATTCCAGTCAATAGTGGACGCATCAGGTCACGGGCGCCGGATTGAACAGGGCGAGGCTGTTATGGATCCCGTGCCGCTCGGCCCAGGTGGGCTGGCCTGAGGCGGTCGCCAGAATTTGATCAAAGATGAGTTGACCCATCTCCTCCAGGCTTACGTTCCCTTCGGCGACGGGACCCGCGTCTATGTCGATGAGATCATGCCAGCGCCGCGCCAGATCCGAGCGGGTCGAGATCTTGAGCGTAGGCATCGCCTCAAGGCTATAGGGCGTGCCACGCCCTGTCGTGAAAACATGCACTGTCGCCCCCGCGGCCAGTTGCAATGTCCCGCAGATAAAGTCGCTTGCGGGCGTCGCGGCGAAGAGCAGTCCCCGCCGCTCGGCCCGGGCTCCCGGGGCGACCACGCCGGCAATCGGTGCGCTGCCCGACTTTATTATGGAGCCCATCGCCTTTTCCCTGATGTTCGACAGCCCGCCCGCCCTGTTTCCCGGCGTCGTGTTCGCGGAGCGGTCTACGCCAGCTCTCGCCAGGTAGAGGTCATACCAGGCCAGCCAGTCGATAAGATCCCGCGCGACATCAGATGAGATAGCGCGGGCGGTTAACTGCTCGATCCCGTCACGGACTTCCGTGACTTCGGAAAACAGTGTGGTACCGCCAGATGCCACGATTATGTCGCTTGCGACCCCGAGCGCGGGGTTCGCCGTCACACCGGAGAGCGCGTCTGATCCGCCGCATTGCATGCCGACGACCAACTCGGAGACCGGCGCGGGCTGTCGTTTGCGTTGATTGAGCCGTTGCAGATGGTTTTCGGCCCGTGCCATGATTTCCGTGACGATCGCGTCGAAGCCGCTGTTTCGCTCGTCCTGAAAGCGGACAAGGTCGAGTGCCTCCCGTTCCGGGAACAGACGTGACGGCTGGAGTTTTTCGCACCCGAGGCTGACGGCCATAAGCGCACCGCCGAAGTTCGGATTTGCCGCGATGTTGCGCAGGGTTCGGATGGGGATTTCGGCGTCTTGCGAATCAATCGCAACACCGCACCCACAGGTGTGATCATGCGCAAGCACGCCATCCACGTTGGGATACTTGGGCAATAGTTCAGCCCGTATTCGCGCGACTGCGTAGGCAAGGAGGCCGGAGACACATTGGACCGTGCTCGTGATACCCAAAAGGTTCCGCGTGCCGACCGACCCATCCGGGTTCCGGTATCCGAGGAAGGTCACGGGCCGGGGCTTCCGGGTGAGCGGCGCGCTGCGTGTCGCGATGGGCAGCCGGCTCATGCCGGGTGCGGGGGTCAACGTCAGCCGCGCTTCGTTGATCCAGGAGCCCGCCGGTAAGTCGTGGCTGGCCGTACCGATTGAGACGTCATAGCGGCGGATTTCCTGACCTCGCGCGATGTCACCAAGGGCAACCTTGTGCCCCTGTGGAATGCGCTCCAGCAATGTCAGGCCATCGGACGTAACGCTACCGCTCGGCAACCCGCCGGTATTCGCGACAATAGCCACATTGTCCGCCGGGTGCATCTGGATCAGATGCGGTTCGGTCCGCGGCGACGTCAGAACTTGGGCCTCCCGTATTCCCAGTCGGGCCAGTGTTTCCTCATCTCCGTCCCATCGTCACGCTCGGCGATTCCCGCATCGAGGTAATTCCGATGCAGACGCGCCAGAGCGTCGCGGTCAAGCGTTACGCCAAGGCCCGGACCCTCGGGGACGGCAACGCTACCGCCCTCGAAACCAAAGCGCCGCTCGGCCACAACCTCGTCCGTTTGCCACGGGTAGTGGGTATCACAATCATAGGTCAGGTTAGGTGTGGCGGCCGCCAGATGTATCATTGCCGCAAGGCTGATGCCCAGGTGCGAGTTCGAGTGCATTGATAGGCCAAGCCCCCAGATCTCGCAAATCCGGGCCAGTTCGCGGCTGGCCCGTAATCCGCCCCAATAGTGGTGATCGGACAGGATGACACGAAAGGCGTCCCGGGCGATGGCCGGTGGCAAATGTTCCGGCGCGACCACGTACATATTGGTGGCTAGGGGAATCTCGGTGGCCGCCTGCACCCTTGCATGCCCCTCGATGCCAACGGTCGGATCCTCTAGATACTCTATCAGCCCGGCGAGCTTGGGAAGAAGGCCAAGCGTTGTCCCGACGCTCCATCCGCCATTGGGATCAATGCGCAAGGGTGCGTCGGGAAAGGCGGCTCTCAGGGCTTCCAGGCCCGCCATTTCCTCTTCCGGCGACAGGATACCGGCCTTGAGCTTGATCGCCCTGAAGCCGCCGATCTCACGGAAACGCCTTGCTTCGTCGACTAGCTGTTCGGGTGTCAGTACCTCTCCCCACGGATCCTCGGTGCCATCGGCATGGGCCCTGAATTTGTAGAAAAGATAGGCCGAGAAGGGTACCCGTTCGCGCACCTGTCCGCCCAGCAGGTCACAGACCCTTCGACCATGCGACTTGCCGAACGCGTCCCACATCGCCACTTCGACAGCGGATACGATACGGGGCAAAAGGCGACCGGCCCCCGTGTTGTAGCCCTCGGTCCCGTCCTGAACCACGGCGCGGATCCGCGACCACACGGCGTTGATGTCAGTGATTTCCAGCCCAACCAGATGCGGTGCAGCCGTGCGCACGCCCTGCAGCAAGGTCCGGTTGCCATAACTTTCGCCAAGTCCTACCGCGCCGCTTTCCGTCTCGACCTCGATCACCGAACGCAGCGCATAGGGTTGATGGCAACCCGCGTTGTTCAGAAGCGGCGGGTCGGAAAAGGCGATTGGTGTGATCCGGACATCTGCAATCCGGGTGTCAGGCGTCGTCATTGACGAGGTTTCCTTCGATGTAGTCCATGTTCAGATCCTGCCTCAGCCCCGGTGTATCGCGGGCATGGACATAGCCATCGGTATCCATCCCGTCATCGATCCGGTTTTGAAACTCCCTCGGTTCGTCGTAGTCGATGAATGGGTGCAGCAGGCCTCGTTCATAAAAGCCAGCATTGCCGATGCCGCACGCGACCGAAAGGTTGCCCGCACCGGTACCGTGGATTTCGCAGGACATATGAAAGCTCTCGGCCATATAGGCAATCTTCATCGTGGGGCTGATCCCTCCCACGTCCCAGACACCGGCCCGCACAATATCACAGGCCCCGTTCCTGACCCATTCCGCGCGGGTCCAGTGTTTGCCGGTCATGGTCTCAGGGCCCAAAATGTTGAGTGGCGTACGCTTCGTCAGCCACCGGTAGGACGATATTGACGCCTCTTCCATAGGCTCTTCCATCCAGAGGAAATCCAGTTCGGCGAGCCTGTTGGCGAGCCAGAGTGCTTCGGTTCGCGAATGGAAATGATGGGGATCGAGCATCAGCGGGACATCCGGGCCCACCACTTCGCGCACGGCGGCGCAGGCGGCATAGTCCTTGCGTACATCCGGTGCTCCCGGCATCGGGGGCATCCAACCATAAGCGTTAACTTGTTCTCTGAATCGAGTTCGGACACCGCCGATTTCGCCTTGCTGATGGCCCGGATGCCCGAGAAGGGAGGCAAAATCATCAAAATTCTCGATTGAATCGGTTGGTCCGCTCCCGTTTCGGAAGTTGGAATGCCTAAAATCGTGCCGCGGCCAAACAAGTTAACGCTTATGGGGCATCCAACCATGTAGCTTGACCGCCCTGTATCCACGCGTGTTCACCATCCAATCGGCAAAACGGGCATAGTCCTCGAATACGCCGACAGGAGAGGGATACGGAGGTGTTCGGCAGACCGGGTCTGGAGGTGGCGTCCGCCCATCCATACGTGTCACTTTCGGGAAGGCGGCGCAGACAATGCGGGATCGCGAGTCGGAAGTGCCGCGGGTGCGCATCCGGACTCTTCGGAACGGGTGGTGCCGAAGGCGACCCCGAAGGAGTTGGCGAGCGACAGGTTTGCAGACGCTCTTGCGTCGGACCCGGGCAAGCATGACGGTGGTTGTCTGGTGCCTGGCAGGCTGGTGTTTGTCATTTCCGTTCGTTCCTGTATTCCTGACGCTATCCAGTTGAAAGGAGCAACGCTATTCCCGCCTTGGCCGCAATAACACAGGATGTCCGTGTCATTCCCCGTGCATTGTCGCGTGATGGGCGGCGTAATCTCGTCGGCATGACCCGCGACAAGCTGCGTTCGACCTTGGTCGAGGCCGGAACGCCACGGGAACACGCAAACATGCGTACCGGTCAGATCTGGCAATGGATGTACCAGAAGGGTGTCCGGGATTTCCGCCTGATGACGAATCTTTCAAAGAGTTACCGCTCCATGCTGGCCAAAAGATTCGAGGTTGCGGTTCCGGAGGCTGTCCGCCGCAACGTTTCAAATGACGGTACACGGAAGTATCTTGTCCGTATGGAAGGCGGACATCAGGTCGAGACCGTATACATTCCCGAAACAGGCCGTGGCACTCTCTGCATCTCAAGTCAGGTGGGCTGTACCCTTACCTGTCCATTCTGCCATACCGGAACCCAGAAACTGGTCCGCAATCTGACCGCAGGCGAGATAGTGGGCCAGATCATGCTGGTTCGGGACGATCTGGGGGAATGGCTGAGGCCGGGCGAGGGAATGGGTGAGCGGCCTCGCCTGATCTCCAATATCGTTCTGATGGGAATGGGCGAGCCGCTCTATAACTTCGGGGCGGTGCGTGACGCAATGAAGATAGCGATGGACAGTGAGGGAATCGCGCTTTCCCGTCGCCGCGTGACTCTGTCAACTTCCGGCGTGGTTCCCGAGATTGCCCGCACCGCGAGGGAAATCGGCTGCATGCTGGCGGTAAGCTTTCACGCGACAACGGACGGACTGCGTGACCAACTGGTCCCGATCAACCGGCGCTGGAACATCGCCTCGCTGCTTGCCGCCCTGCGGGCATATCCAAATCTTTCGAATTCAGAGCGGATCACGTTTGAATACGTGATGCTGAAGGATGTTAACGACAGCGACGATGACGCCCGCCGTCTCGTCCGGCTGATTTCAGGCATTCCGGCAAAGATCAATCTTATACCTTTCAACGAATGGCCTGGTGCGCCTTACAGTCGCTCCGACTGGAGCCGCATCGGCGCTTTCGCTGACATTGTCCATAAGGCCGGTTATGCGAGTCCCGTCCGCACTCCACGCGGAGAGGACATAATGGCGGCCTGCGGGCAGCTCAGGTCCACCACCGAGCGCGGAAGCCGGTCAAGGGCACAAATCCTCGCCCAAGCGGACCTTTCAACAGTGTCCCATTGAAAGCAGGCGGGCTGCGCTCCCTGACTGCCGATGGATCCTGCCGGAATGACTTCCGATCCACGTTCGAATCGCCAAACCGCTGCGGTGTGGCCCCAATATCCGCAAGTGGAGGCACCTAAAGGAATTCTCGGCGACCTCTGTTTGTCGCCTGCCCATCCCGCCGGACAGTCCGTAAAGTGCCCCGCGGCGCCAGAGGGTAAAGATCCCCCACCGTGAGATACCCGGACCAGATGGTATCGCAATCGCGTCGCACCCGATCCAGACCGATACGGTTTGCACCTGATTTTGATGGGGATTATATACTTGATTTGCAGAGCGGCTGCACTATATTGATTCCCATAGGCATTGGGAGACGCACAATGACCCAAGCCGCCCCTGGCAAGGCTTTCCGCAGGGGCCTCACGATCTTCGACCTGATGGAGATGTTCCCGGCCGAGGACGCGGCGCGCAAATGGTTCGAGGCCCGCGTCTGGCCTGAGGGTCGCGCCTGCCCGTACTGCGGCAGCGCGCGCACCATCGAGTGCCGCAAGGAGGCCTCCCATCCGCTCCCGTACCGTTGCCATGACTGTCAGCGGTATTTCAGCGTCAAGACCGGCACCCTCATGGAACGTTCACCCCTGCCACTGCGCAAGTGGGTGCTGGCCATCTATCTGCACATGACCAGCCTCAAGGGTGTCAGTTCCATGAAACTGCATCGGGACATTGGCGTGACCCAAAAGACGGCGTGGTTCATGCTCCGGCGCATCCGCGAGGTGTTCAGGCGGGACGATGATGAGCCACCGATGGGTGGACCGGATGAGGTTGACGAGACCTATGTGGGCGGCATCCGAGCCAACAGGTCCAATGCCGAGCGCAAGGCCGCCACCGGGCGCGGGACGGTTGACATGACCGCCGTTGTCGGTATGAAGGACCGGGACAGCAGGCAAGTGCGGGCGCAGGTTGTGCAGTCCACCGGTGCCATTGACCTGATCCCGTTTGTCGCGGGCCATGCCGCACGGGGATCCACCGTCTACACGGACGATCACGGGGCCTATGGGCCCCAGCCGGACCGACCGCTGGCCCATCTCGGGGCCACCGCCCGCTGGGATGGCACGCTCTTGGGCTTGACGCGCACCGATGGCCGCACGGTGCGGGGGGATGCCGCCATCACGGCCGACTTCGAGCGAGCCAACGGGCGGGCGGACTTCACGGCCCTCGAATCCTGGCCGCATCGCCGCCATCCCGGCAGCCCCGGCACCGGGACACAGTGGGGCGATGGCGATCTTGGCTACACGCTGAGGGTCTGGGAGACCGGCCGCCTGTCGGGGTTCGACTCGGCGGCCGCCCCCGGCGATGATCCGGGCGTCGTCACCGGCGTCCTCGTTGGCACGGCCCATGAGGGTGCGGTCGGGGTGCTCGAGCATCCCGATCTCGCGGCGGCCTTCGGGGGTCTGCGCGAATGACCCCCACGAACCCACATCGATCCCGCCCCAGTCCCGGGGCGGGACCCTGCTGCAACACGAAAGGAGATCCATCATGATTCTGCGCAGCCTCGCCACGATCCTGGCCCTCGCGGCCCTGACCCTTGTGTCCGCCTGTGGCGGTGGTTCAGGGAGGGGGGGGGGGGGGGTGGTCATCCCTCAACCCGTCACGGCAACGGATGACACCAACACGATCGCCACACGCATCGCGGCCGGCACCACCTTCCCAACCCAGGCGGTTGAATTGGATTACGGTCTTGAGGTCTCCAACGGCATCCCAACCAATCGCTGGCACAGGGCCAATCGCCAGGATGTCCCCATGACCGTCCGGCTTTTCCAGCCAGACACCGACCCGGTCCCCACCATCGTCATCGCGCACGGCGGCGGTGACACGACATTTGGTCCTGACGATTGGCAATCCCAAGGCAATGACAACTACGACCAGGGCCAAGGCATCGATCGCAGCCGGACCGTCTTCTGGACATGGAATGGGACGGTCCCGGACTACGCCGCCGGGGAGACCAAGGCCCGGTACCACATGCCCATTGCCCAGGCCTTCAACAAACCGGACTCCGACGTCCGTCGCTATGCCGTGATCGGTCTGGAAACGGTCAGGCTGCCGACTGAAGCCACGGCGACCTATGACGGCTATGCCCAGCTGGACCTGTTTCCAAAGGAGCCGACCGGCCAGTATCGGCCACTCGAAAGTGATGTCAGCCTCACGGCCAACTTCGCAGACAGAACTTTGGCAGGCGACTTGACCAACTGGCGGGAACGGGGAGACAGCGGACGACGCTTTCCTGACCTCACCTACACCCTGTCCGCAACGGAATTCGACGGCGCCGGTTTCACGGGCACCCTGGCCCCCGGTACGGACTGCATGACCTGCCCGCGGGTTGTCACTTCAGGCGTGGCCGGTACCTTCTATGGTCCCGCTGCTGCCGAGGCCGGTGGCACCATCACCGTCGAACTCGACAACACCGCCGGTCTCTGGGCCGGTGAGCCGAACAGTGTCGGCATTGGCACCTTCACCACGGCACAGCGACAAGGCCAGTGATCGGGTGGGGCCCGCAATCGAGCAAACGGCGATCCAGAAGGAGTGTCTGGTCGTTGCCGAACAGATTGACCGGCAGCGCGAGGAAGCCAGGACGCATCCATCGCAGGCCCCCGCAAACTGAAGCCGGCCTGACAGGAAGCCACCCATGGTTGGCACCGGCCATGACACGCGGCAACACGACCGCCCCGCAATCCTGCCCCGCTTCCGGGGAGAACCATGCTGTAACACGAAAGGAGCAAGTGATGTCACGATTGACCAGGACCCCCCTCGCCATTCTGGCGGTCGGCCTGCTGGCCACGGCCCACCCGGCGCTTGCCCAGTCGGTCCGGCTTGACTGCGAGGTCAAGCAGTACGGAAAGTACGCGCATGGCGAGGCCCGGGAGGTGGCGGAATCCTAGATTCCGCCGCCCTCGACCCATGTCATCCACGCCGGGAAGAGCGCCCATGTCGACTGGGGTCTCGTCGGATCGGCCCGCGCGGTCAACAACCGGATCTACTTCCAGTATCCCCTGTACAGCGAGGACAGTCTGCCCCGGGTGGTCAAATACACCTATCTGCGCAAGAACAATATCCTGATCGGTGTCATGGTCACCGAGGCGGGTGCCTGGGACATCCGGACCCGCGGGATATGCACGTCGCAGGCCCTGTCCCCGGCCCAGGCGGCCGAGTTCTTCTGAGGCCCTTGTGGCCGCACGGGGGCCGGCCATGATCATGGGATCCATCCCGGCCCCCGATCTCACGGCCGCCTTCGGGGGGGGGGGGGGGAGTGGTGTGTTAATCAGACTAAGCCGCCGTCCGGATGCAGGTTCTGGCGAGGTCACGCCCGAAGCGCTCAGTGTCAGTTTCCCCCTCGAGGTCATCGACAACCACCGCAACAATGTAAACAGTGTTTGCTTCCAGGCTATGGAAGGTGACCGTTTGGGTCGGAACGGGGTTCGCTGTGTTGGATGCCAGGCCACTGTAGAAGCCATGGGACAAGGTCCAATTGCCTTCGACCCGCCTGAACAATCCGAGACGGTACGTGGCGCTGGTGGCGGTGCCTGTTGTACTGACAGGGTTTCCATTTCTCTTGATGTATTCGTCGTTAAGGCTTATCCCTTTGACCAAGGCATGTCCACATTTTGTGTCCGGCGGGGGCTGGCGATCCGTTCCGTTCGCCTTATGTTCTCCCCATGGCATCGCGATGCAGACACGACCGGCCCATGTCCCGCCAGGAGTCCGGGGAGCGCTTCCCGGACGACGGCGCCTGCGCCGGGCACCTTGCGGAGCTGCGCTGGGGCGGCGGCTTCGCGTGCCCGGCCTGCGGCTGCGCGAAAGGCTGGCAGCCGAGGGCGGGCGCCGCCTGCACGAGTGCGCGGGGTGCGGACGCCAGGCCCCGGTGACGGCGGGCACGGTGATGCACCGCAGCCACCTGCCGCCCAGGACATGGTTCCTCGCCGCGCATCCCGTCGCCACGCATTCCAACGGCATCTCCGCGCTGCAGCTCCAGGCGCAGCCTGGCATCGGCAGCTACAGGACGGCCTGGCTGCTGCCGCACAGGCTGCGCCGGGCCATGGCCGGCCCCGACCGGAGCCCGGCTCGCAGGGGATCGCGGAGGTGGACGGGACGTCCGTGCCCTGCCGGGACGGCGGCGGCGCGGAGGCCGGTGACGGCGCGGAAACGGACGGGGCGAAGGGCGTGGCCGGCAGGGGCCGCAGCGCCGGCGGCAGGATCCTCCTGGCCGGGGCCGTGGAGCTGTCGGAGGACGGGGCGCCGCGCCGCATCCGGCTGGAGGCCGTGGAAAGCCACGCCTCCGAAGCGCTCCGCGGCTTCATCGCCGCGTCCGTCGCGCCCGGGGCGCGGGTCATCACCGACGGCTGGAGCGGCTACAGCGGCCTGCCCGGCAACCCGCGGGAGCGCAGGGTGGTCGGCGGCCGCAGGGCCCACGAGGTCCTGGCGTGGGTCCACCGGGTGTTCTCCAACCCCAGGCGCTGGGCCATGGGCGTGTACCACGGCCTGCGCCGCAGGCATGTCCAGCGGTACCTGGACGGGTCCGTCTTCCGCTGGAACCGCCGCCGCCACCGGCGGACCTCCCCCGGCAGCCTCCCCGGCATCGGCCTGGGGCTGCCGCCCGCCACCTACCGCGACTTCATCGACGGACACGCCTGATCCGACCGGATCCCGCGCCCGGATTCCGCCACGGCACCGGCGGGCGCACCCGCGCACCCGCACCCCACCCGAATCCCCACCTTCCGGGCCGCCGCGCGGATTCCGCCGGGGATCCCGGGGCCGGCCGCCGGCACAGCATCTTGCGGTACCGTAGTCAAAGGGATAAGCCTTTCGTCGTTTACCAAAGCCAGATTCAATCTGTTGTCTACCGTCACTGTGACCGAGTTGCTTGGCGTCGCTGGTATCTCGCGAGTGAACCAACTGGGGTAGGTTTTGGTATCCCCGAAAGCGATGGTCAGGAGAGTACCCCAGGCGGCGGTGATGCTGGCATTATTGCAGACGTGGACCCCTTTTTCTTGGGCTTGTGCCACCATTGGCAGGGTGACGGTGAAGGTCAAGGCGACCAGTGCCGCCAGAGCTGTCAGATATTTCATGAGGATCTCCCCTTTCCAAGCGTGATCGCCCGCGCAGAGCTTGACCCAAGGAAGATGGGGACAACGGGGCTGCACAGGCGAGAGAATCCCCGCCGCGGGGTGATCTCTAGCAGGGGGGTGGTCAATGCAAGGGCGGGCAATGCGGCGGTCGGCGCGGGTCATGGACGCCCCTCGGCTGGCCCGCAGGACCAATCACACAGGCGATTGGTCACGCGGGGCCTGACAAAGCCGTCACAAAGCGCAAACATTGTGGGTACTTGTCGGGGATTTTGTAGTGTACAATACAATTCACCGCGGGCCCATACGCGGGCAGACTGCGGCTGCGTGCAGACCATCACGCCAAGCCCGCTTGACACACGCATCCCGAGCAAGATCCCCCACAGCGCCCCGTGTCGTGGCCTCTCGTGGCCGGTCTCGCCCAGACACCGTATGGGACACAGCCCGGCGTTGCGGCCACCACAGGGCACAACAACCGCTCCCTCACCCCCGCTTGATCGCATAGACGCTCCCGCGGGCAATCCCCATCGCCCGGGCGATCTGCGTCGGCGACTGGCCGACCGCCAGCCGGGCCCGGACGACCTCCCGGTCGATGGTCGGGCGGCGGCCGCGGTAGACACCGCGGGCCCGGGCGGCGGCAATGCCCTCGGCCTGGCGTTCGCGCCGCAGGTTGGTCTCGAAGGCGGCAAAGACACCGAGCATGTCGAAGAAGGCCTGCCCGGCAGCCGTGGTGGTGTCGATCGGCTGTTCGGTGGCGACAAGATGGGCCCCCGTGTCGGTGAGCTGCCCGGCGATGGTCTGGAGATCCCGCAGCGACCGGGCCAGCCGGTCGATGCGGATGACCACCAGGGCGTCGCCGGGCCGCAGGAAGGCGAGCAGCGTGGTCAGTTCCGTCCGGTCGGCAAGACTGGTGCCACTGCCGGTCTCGGTGCGGATCAGACCGCAGCCGGCGGCCGTGAGGGCGGCGATCTGGGCATCGAGGTTCTGATCGGCCGTCGAGATGCGGGCATAGCCGATGCGGGATGGCGAGATGTTCATTTTGGGTGTGCCCCGGGGGACATCTGTGCAATAACCCGGATCGGACTTCAAGTGAACACGGTATGCCGGGGTTCAGGGGTCCGGCATGTGTGCAGGCCAGATGTCTTTTTGGGGTCTACCCGAAATGACGGGGGCAGGTGCGGGTCGGTGTCCCATGCACGCTATGACAACCTTTACATGACCTAGCGAAACCGAACGGTACTGGCGTCCGGCGGTGGCTCCGAAGTTGGCGGGTTGTCTCACCGTTGCAGAAAAGCCTTCGCCCGAAGGCGAAGGCTGTCGAGCGGGTAGGGTGCCGGATCAGGCAGCCGCAACGGCTCGTTTCGCCATGACCTTGATAAGGTTTGCCCGGTAATCCGCGGAGCCGTGAATATCAGCCATCAAACCATCGGAGGATACATCGACATCGTCCACGGCGTCAGAAGAGAAACGTGCGGACAGCACGGCTTCCAGACCCGCGTGACGGAACACTCCATTCGATCCCGCGCCCGTCACCGCGACGCGTACGCCTCCGGCGTTCCTGGCGACGAAAACACCAACCATTGCGTAACGTGAGGCAGGATTCGGAAATTTGGCGTAAGCGGAGCGTTCGGCTTTCGGGAAGGTGACGTCCGTGATGAGTTCGTCGGTATCCAGCGCGGTTTCAAAGAGGCCGGTGAAGAAGTCATCCGCCCCGATCGCCCGCCTATTGGTCCTGACCGTGGCACCAAGGCCCAGAACCGCGGCGGGATAGTCCGCCGCGGGGTCATTGTTGGCGATGGAACCGCCAATCGTTCCCCGGTGCCGGACGGCCGGGTCACCGATCCCCGCGGCGAGCGCCGCGACGGCGGGAATATTCGTCTGGACGGTTCGGTCGCCCGCGACCTCCGCATGGGTCATCATCGCCCCGACCGTCACATCGGTACCCGCGACCGAGACACCCGACATACCGGCACCCGCAAGACTGATCAGGTCCGAAGGGTCCGCGAGGCGCTGCTTGATGGTGGGAATAAGTGTCTGGCCGCCGGCAAGAAACCGACCATCCGCCGCCGCCGCCGCCAGTTTCGCGACGGCATCGTCCGCTGAGGCGGCTTTTCGAAAGTTCAGTGCGTACATGTAAAAGTATCTCCCTTACTCAGCCGCGATCGCGGTTCTGTTTGACTGGATGGCTTCCCAGACTGCCGCCGGAGTGGCCGGCATTTCCAGATCCTCGGTTCCGATCGCGTCCGTAATCGCGTTGATGATCGCGGGTGGCGAACCGATGGCGCCCGCTTCACCGCAGCCCTTGATGCCAAGCGGGTTGTTCGGACATGCCGTCACGTTGTGTTCAATCCGGTAATTTACCAGATCGTCGGCGCGCGGCATGGTATAGTCCATGTAGGATGCGGTCAGCAGTTGGCCGTCATCATTGTACATAACGCGCTCCAGAAGCGCCTGTCCGACGCCTTGGGCAACACCCCCGTGGACCTGCCCCTCGACAATCATCGGGTTGATGAGCGTGCCGAAGTCATCGGCCGCCACGAACTGGCAAAGCGCGACCGTGCCTGTTTCCGGATCGATCTCGACTTCAGCGATATACGTGCCCGCCGGGAAAGTGAAATTCACCGGATCATAGAAAGAGCCTTCCTTGAGACCGGGCTCCATCCCTTCGGGAAGGTCGTGTGCGGTGTAGGCGGCCAACCCGACCTCGTGCCAGCCCATGCTCTTGTTGGTGCCCGGCACTTTCACCTGGCTGTCTTCGAAGACCAGTTCATCCTCATTCGCGTCAAGCCTGTGCGCGGCTATCTTGCGGACCTTGACCTCAACCTTGTCCATAGCCTTGACAATGGCCGACATACCGACCGCACCCGAGCGCGAGCCGTATGTGCCCATGCCGAACTGAACCTTGTCGGTGTCGCCATGGACGATCGAGACATTCTCGATCGGAACCGAAAACCGCTCGGCAACTATCTGGGCGAATGTCGTCTCGTGGCCCTGACCATGGCTGTGCGAGCCCGTAAGTATCTCGATCGTGCCAACGGGATTCACCCGGACCTCGGCTGATTCCCAGAGGCCGACGCCCGCGCCCAGCGAGCCCACAGCGGCCGATGGCGCGATTCCGCACGCCTCGATATAGGAGGAGTAGCCCAAGCCCCGGAGCTTGCCGCGGCTCGCCGCTTCCGCCTTACGGGCAGGGAATCCGGCGACATCCGCCGCCGCCTGGGCCTTGTCCATATTGCCTGCGAAGTCCCCGCAGTCATAGGCCATGATGACCGGGGTCTGATGCGGAAACTCTCTGATGAAATTCCTTCGCCGGAGCTCGGCTGGATCCATGCCCATCTCCCGCGCAGCCTTTTCGATGAGGCGCTCGACGAGGTAACAGGCCTCCGGTCGGCCTGCACCGCGGTAGGCGTCCACGGGGACGGTATTGGTGTAGACCGCCCGCACATTGCAGTGGATATTCTGGATATCATACTGCCCGGAAAGTAGCGTTGCGTAAAGATAGGTCGGCACTGCTGACGAGAATAACGACATGTAGGCGCCGAAATTCGCTATGGTATCGACCTTGAAACCGGTGATTCTGCCGTTGGAGTCGAAACCCATCCGGGCTGATGTGACGTGATCGCGACCATGGGCATCGGTCATGAATGCCTCGGTGCGGGTCGACGTCCATTTGACGCTCCGTCCGGTTTTCATGGACGCCCAGAGACAGACAATCTCTTCAGGATAGATGTAGATCTTGGAGCCGAACCCACCTCCCACATCCGGCGCAATGACCCGCAACTTGTGTTCGGGAGCGACCTGGTAGAAGGCCGAGAGTACGAGACGCGCCACATGCGGGTTCTGGCTTGTGGTGTAAAGCGTGTAGTGATCCTCCGCTTCGTCATAGGTGGCCACCGCTGATCGGGGCTCCATCGGACTGGGTGCCAGCCGGTTATTCGTGAGTTCGATCGCGGTGACGTGGTCCGCTTTCGCAATACCCGTGTCGGTGGCCGCCGAATCACCGATCTCCCAGTCGTAGATCAGGTTGCCGGGGGCGTTCTCGTGAATCTGGGGAGCGCCGCCGTTAAGCGCTCTGTCCGCGGCGGTGACAGCGGGCAGTACCTCGTAGTCAACCATGATAGCCTCGGCCGCGGCGCGCACTGCTTCATCGGACTCGCCGATCACGACGGCGACGGCATCGCCGACGTAGCGAACCCTATCCGTGGCAAGAGCCGACCAGGCACCCATATTCATTGGCGAACCGTCTTTCGAGGTGATGGCCCAGCCACAGATCAGGTTACCGATCCCATCGCCTGCAAGTTCCGTACCGTCGAGAACCTGAATGACTCCCGGCAGGCTGGCAGCCTCGCCCTTGTCGATGCCCTTGACCAGAGCATGGGCGTGGGGACTGCGAACGAAGGCGGCATAGGCCTGGTTCTCAGCGCGAACGTCATCGGTGTACTTGCCTTTTCCGGTAATGAAGCGCTTGTCTTCCTTCCGCTTTACGCGGGCTCCAATTCCTGTCGACATGTCTGGTTTCTCCCTCGCCCGATCACATTTCGCCAGCGGCTTGCTGGATGGATTTTATAATGTTGTGGTATCCCGTGCAGCGGCAGATATTACCTTCGAGTTCGCGACGGATCGCGGCCTCGGTCAGATCATCCCTGGTCGCGCGGTAGCGGTTCACCATGTCAATCCCTGACATGATCATGCCCGGAGTGCAGAAGCCGCATTGTAGCCCGTGGTTGTCATTGAAGGCCCGTTGCATCGGATGTAGCCCACCGTTCGAGATGCCTTCTATTGTCGTGACGTCGGTTCCGTCAGCCTCCGCCGCGAGCATCGTGCAGGCCTTGACCGCTTTACCGTCCACATGAACCACACAGGCACCGCATTGTGAGGTATCGCAGCCGATGTGGGTGCCTGTGAGTCGCAGCGTCTCCCTCAGGAAATCTGACAGGAGAGTCTCGCCGGGGACGTCCCGGGCCACCTCCCTGCCGTTCACTTTCAGATTGATCGGGTTCATATTCCACCTCCCATGTATATACTGGTTGCTGTCATATTCATACGGTTAACCGGAAAGCTTCCTGAAACCACCCCTCTGGAGCTCCTATGCCGGAGTCGCGGGAGGTTCGGGTTGACATTCCCCGGAAGCTCTCGGCCCTGAGACGTCAGTGTTCTCGATCTCTTTCTGGAAATTCTCGAAAAACCGATCCGCCATCTTCCTGGCGAAACTGTCGATGACCCGGCTTCCGAGCTGGGCAAGCTTTCCACCGATTTTCGCGTCTACGTCATACGCGATTTCGGTGGAGTCGTTCCTCGGCACCAGACGCACGTTGGCGCCACCCCGGCAGAAACCGGCCGGTCCGCCATTCCCGTCGCCCTCGAGTCTGACAGCGTTTGGTGCGTCGATATCCGAGAGCCTGACCGTTCCTCTGAAGGTTGCCTTCACCGGCCCGACTTTCTGCACGACGGTGGCTTTGAAGCCTTCCTCCGGCGAACCTGTGAATTCCGTGCAACCGGGGATACAGGCCATAAGCACCTGAGGGTCCAGCAGACCAGCCCATACGTGTGACTGCCTTGCCGCAATCACTTTCGTTTTGCTCATCTCCATGGCATGCCCCTCCTCCGCCATAGTAGTCGATCGATCTGTATCAATGTTAGTCCCGAGCTCCAAGACAGGATATTCGACCAAAGGCGTATCCCTAATCTCTCCGATGTTATGCGTGTGTTGCGTGCCGGTCCATGTGCCGTGCGGAGTGCGGTGAGATCGTTTCACCCGAATGGGAGAGCGGCGGAGAGACGAAATGAACCCCAACCCTGAGCGTCCAGCCGCATATGTTGGATTGCGGCCATCGCATTCCACCAGGCTGATTCCCCGCGTCCGTTGCCGAACCGGATGATAAAGGACTCGCCCGCGCCGCTCGTGGTTCATCCCTGATTGCCTCCCGATCCCAACTCCGCTATTGACCGCCGAACCCGCCGGAAAACGAGAGTGCTCCCATGTCAAACACCAAGCTCGAAGCCGCCGTTGAGGCCGCATGGGAGGAACGTGACCGCATAAATCCGGACACTGTCGGGCCGTCCCGTGACGCCATCGAGGATACGCTTGACGCACTGGATTCGGGATCCCTTCGCGTCGCCGAACGACGGGAGGATGGTGACTGGCATGTCAATCAGTGGGCCAAGAAAGCCGTTCTGCTCGGTTTCCGCCTGACGGACATGGAGCGGCATACAGGTGGTCCTCAGGGTGGTTCCTGGTGGGACAAAGTCGACAGCAAATGGAGAAACTGGGATGACGGGATGTGGCGGTCCGCCGGCTTCCGGGCAGTGCCTAACTGCGTCGTCCGTAGGTCCGCGTTCATCGCCAAAGGTGTCGTGCTGATGCCAAGTTTCGTCAATCTTGGCGCCTATGTCGACGAGGGAACGATGGTCGATACCTGGGCAACGGTCGGTTCCTGCGCCCAGATCGGGAAAAAAGTGCATCTTTCCGGAGGCGTCGGCATTGGCGGGGTCCTTGAGCCGATGCAGGCAGGCCCCACAATCATTGAGGATAACTGCTTCATCGGCGCACGTTCCGAAGTGGTGGAGGGCTGCGTTGTCCGTGAGGGGTCGGTACTGGGCATGGGCGTCTTCATCGGCAAGTCGACGAAGATCGTCGACCGGGCCACCGGCGATGTGATGTATGGTGAGGTGCCGCCCTATTCCGTCGTTGTGGCGGGCTCAATGCCCTCAGCGAACGGCATCAGCCTCTATTGTGCCGTCATCGTGAAACGGGTCGACGAAGGGACACGTGCGAAAACCGCCATAAACGATCTGCTGCGAGACTAGCGCTCGGGAAACGGCAGACGACATGACCGAAGACAGAAACCCGCAGGACATCTACACGTTATTGGTCGAGGTGGGCCGGCGCAAAGGCGACGGACTCCGGAGAGGGGCAACCGGGGCTGCATTGATGTGCTATTCAGGCGGTGTGAATGAAGCGGAGGCAGTGCGGGAAACGGTTGCGGTCATTGAAACCGCCGGAATGGCGCCTCTCGCTGTCTCCAGCTACGGCACCCTGAAGGAACGGCTTGCCGACGGTCATGACATCCCGAGAGAGGAAATCGACCTGATGCAACGGGCGGTCGACGAGAACTCGGTTATTGTCGCCCAGCATACACAATTCTTTAATGACTGACGCCAGTTTACCCTCTCCGGACGGTTTTCGCCGATCTCCGTTGGACTGTCTGGCGAAAGATCGTCTTCATCCATGGACGTGTTCTCGGTGGCGGCAAGGACCGCCACCTACCGCTCGTCTGCGGTTTTACGGCTTGGGGGAACGATCAAGAGCGGCGGGAGCGTGAGCACGGGGAGGATGGATATGGCGGAGCCTGCCGATCCCGTTGAACTTGCGGCCAAGCTGGTCCGATGCCCCTCGGTGACCCCGGCGGAGGCCGGAGCGCTGGCGCTGCTGCGGGACCGGTTGGAATACGCCGGATTTGAGTGCCATCGGGTTGACCGTGGCGGTGTAGGCAATCTCTTCGCCCGTTGGGGTTCCCGCGGCCATCGGCGGACCTTCGGATTCAACGGTCATACCGATGTGGTGCCTGTCGGCGAACAATCGGATTGGACGGTGGATGCCTTTGCGGGCGAGATCCGCGATGGCTGGCTCTGGGGGCGGGGAGCGGCGGATATGAAATCAGGCGTCGCCGCATTTACCGCCGCGGCAATCGATCTGGTGCGTGAGGCACCGCCTGACGGCGCTGTCATCGTGGCGATCACCGGCGACGAGGAAGGGGATGCCGTTGACGGCACCGCAGCACTGTTGGAATGGATGGCTGCGAACGGCGAGAAAATGTCAGTATGCGTGGTCGGTGAGCCGACAAGTCGGCTGTCGCTGGGGGACACCATAAAGATCGGCCGACGTGGCTCTTTGACGGCGGATTTTTCCGCGAGCGGGATACAGGGGCACTCCGCCTATCCCCATCTCGCGAAAAATCCGGTACACGCGCTGGTGAAATTGATGGACCGGCTGGCCAGTCACCGTCTCGACGAGGGTACCGCATTCTTCGATCCCTCGTCCCTGGCTGTAACGACCGTCGACACGGGCAATCCGGCCAGCAACGTGATCCCGGCTTCCTGCCGCGCCAGGGTGAATGTCCGCTTCGGAGACGCGCATTCGTCCGATAGCCTCGGCCGTTGGCTTCGGACGGAAGCCGACCTGGTGGCGGAGGTGACGGGTGTGGCGATCAAGGTCGACATCAGGGTCTCGGGCGAAAGCTTCGTTACCGCGCCGGGCGAGCTGTCTGACCTGGTTGCCGGGGCGATCGAGGTGGAGACAGGAAACATGCCCGAACACTCGACATCCGGGGGAACCTCGGATTCGCGTTTCGTCAAGGACCACTGCCCGGTCGTGGAGTTCGGACTTGTGGGGCGGACCATGCATCAGGTTGACGAGCGGGTGGAAGTCGCCGAAATTACCGCTCTGAAGGCGATCTATCGCAGGATGCTGGATGCGTATTTCGCCTGAAGCGGGGTTTCTTCGCGGTCGTGCCGATCGGTGGAGGGGATTCCGATGAGGGGCCGTCATGTCATCCTGATGGTTAAGGAACCCCGGGCGGGACGCGTGAAAACACGTCTTGGCGCTGATATCGGCATGATTGAGGCGGCTTGGTGGTACCGCCATCAGGTTGCCTGCATGATCCGCCGACTCGATAGCCCGAAATGGACTCTCCGGATAGCCGTCACTCCCGATACCGCTCTGCGCAGCCCGGTCTGGTCATCGCGGATATCCCGCGTTGCCCAGGGTAGCGGTGATCTCGGCGAGCGCATGCTGCGTCTTCTTGGTGGTGCGCCAAACGGCTCGACAGTGATCGTGGGAACTGACATTCCGGGTCTCAAGGCCGTTCACATCGCCCGGGCCTTCCGCCTTCTCGGCGAAAATGACGCGGTCTTCGGGCCCTGTCCCGATGGAGGATACTGGCTTTTAGGGTTTAAGCGCACCATGCAGCCATCATCGACGATGTTCCGGAACGTTCGCTGGTCCACTCCGTATGCCCTCGCCGATAGCGTCGCGACGTTTACCGGCCACAGGATTGCGATGGCTGATACGCTCATGGATGTCGACACGGTGGCGGATCTTCCGACATGACGTGTATGCCATCCTGCACCGTCGGGTCTCCATGAAAGGGTTGCCCACAAAATCCGAGATCATTGGCTGGATCGCCGATAACCCGGATCGGGCCACCAAACGTGACATTGCCCGCGCGTTCGGCATCAAGGGTGCGGATCGCATGCATCTGAAGCGGATATTGCGTGAACTCGAGGACTGCGGGCATCTGGAGCGGCGTCGGAGGTTCAACAGGAATCCCGGCAGGCTACCGCCCGTCGCCGTGATGGAAGTGAGGGAGCCGGATGCTGACGGTGATCTCTTCGCCCATCCGCTTGCGTGGAAAGGTGAGGGCCCGGTACCACGTGCGCTCATAGTACATGGAGCCTCCGGTTCAGCGTTCGGGCCGGGTGACCGAATTCTTGCCCGACTGACCGGGGTGAAAGCGGAGGGTTACGCATACGAAGCCCGTCCGATCCGTCGTATAGCCCGGGATGTTCGCAAGATTCTGGGCATTTTCCGCGACGGCTCCGACGGTGGATGGATCCGGTCGGTCGAAAGGGGCTCCAACCGGGAATGGCGCGCCGCCGCCGCATCCGGGGTACGGGATGGCGAACTGGTTGAGGCGGCGCCCATCGGCAGGAATGGAGGTGTCGGCCTTCCCGCCGCCCGGATTACGGCCACGCTTGGCGATCCTGGAGGATCCGTATCGCTGATCGCCATTAACCAGCATGGCATTCCCGACGGTTTCGGGAACGAGGCCATCTCGGAAGCGGAGGCGGCGAACACCCCGGGTCGGGGTGGGCGGGAGGACATTCGCGAACTTCCATTCGTTACGATAGACCCGGTGGGTGCGCGCGATCACGACGATGCCTGTTTCGCCATGCATGACACCGATCCCGGCAACCCGGGGGGACATATTGTCTGGATTGCCATCGCCGATGTCGCGGCGTACGTTCGCCCCGGCACCGCGCTGGACGCGGAGGCCCGACGCCGCGGCAATTCCACCTACTTCGCGGATCGTGTGGTGCCGATGCTTCCCGAGCGCCTTTCCGCCGATCTCTGCTCGTTGCGGGAGGATGTCCCCCGCGCCTGCATCGCGGTCGAACTGAAGCTCGATTCCCGCGGCAATAAACTGGCGCACCGTTTCACGCGTGCCGTGATGACGTCCGCGGCCACGCTCAGCTACAGTGATGTGCAGGCCGCGAGAGACGGTGCGCCAGAAGGGAAATGCGTCGATCTGGCCGCCGATGTCATAAATCCACTGTTCGAAGCCTACCTCACCGTCAGGCGGGCCCGCGAGCGGCGGCAGCCACTTGACCTTGAACTTCCTGAGCGCGTGATTGCCCTGTCGAATGACGGTGGGGTCCGGTCGGTCGAACTGAAACAAAGGCTGGATGCGCATCGGTTGATCGAGGAATTCATGATACTCGCGAATGTTGCCGCGGCTGAGGAGTTGTTCGCACGAAACTGTCCATTGCTCTACCGCGTTCATGAAGAACCGGCACCCGAACGGCTGGATGCGCTTCGGGAGGTGGCGCGCGCCAGCGGTCTCACCCTCGCGAAGGGGCAGGTGCTACTGACCAGACACCTGAATTCATTGTTGGCGCAGGCAAAAGGCGGTGAGTTTGACGAACTCGTTAACCTCTCCACTTTGCGGGCGATGCAGCAGGCCTATTACCATCCCGAAAACCTTGGCCATTTCGGGCTGGCCCTACGAAGCTACACCCACTTCACGTCACCGATCCGTCGCTATGCCGACCTGATCGTTCACCGGGCCTTGATTTCGGCATATGGCTGGGGTGAGGACGGTCTGTCGCCGAGTGACATTGAACGGCTTGGGGTTACGGCCACGCACGTCTCGGAGACGGAGCGCCGCTCGATGGCCGCCGAGCGCGAAACAAACGATCGCTACCTCGCCGCTTATCTCTTGAGTCGGGTGGGTGATGAGTTCGCGGGACGCATAAACGGAATCCAGAGGTTCGGGGCGTTCGTGCGGCTGGATGTGACCGGGGCGGACGGGCTGGTTCCGGTTCGGTCAATCGGCCGCGAGTTCTTCGTTCATGACCGCGGAAAACCGTCATTGAAAGGCGAGGAGTCGGGTCTGGAACTGTCAGTCGGTTTGGCCGTCAGGGTGCGGCTGTCCGAAGCGGTCCCCGTTACCGGTGGTCTGACGTTCGAGCTTTTGGAAGTGGAGGGCAGGACCGTTTCGCAGCGGTTGAGGCGGCATGGGTCGGGTGGGCGCAAGCGCCGAACGGCTGGAAACCGCCGCAAGGCTTCGGGAGCCGGTCGCGGCTCCTAGCGGCGGTGGTAGGAGACCGGCTTGCGTTGCCGCCAAGCGACATGTTCGGCTCCGTTACGCGGACATATTGAACACGAGCGTCCACTATTGATGTGGCCCGGCTTCATGTCACCCCGGCGGCTTCCGGTTGAAACGGCAACACGCAAGTGTTACGGTCCAGGCATGGCAGACGTTCCTTTCGATACCTTGGCGGTAACGCGCCAACTTAAGGCAAAGGGCTTTGACGCCGACCAGGCCGAGGCGATTACCGACGCCGTCCGCGCCGGGGTGACGGGCGGCGTCGCGACAAGAGCCGACATTGCCGAGCTGCGAACCGATCTGCGCTGGCTAAAGGTGATAGGCACCGGGATTGTCGGCCTTCTGGTTGCGGCCTTCGGGTTCGTCATCAACATGCTTATCGAGATAAGCATGCGACTTGCCGTGCTCGCTCCCTGATCCGCATTCACTTTCCACGCGTTGGTTTGAAGCCTCCGGCTTCCAGTCGGACATTGCTTCAGCGGGAATGAACCGTGTCATGTCCCTTACAAAAATCCAGACCTGTATCGGTGATCCGGATGGCCTGTATGGCGGGCCATGCGGGCCGGTCTCCGCCACTCCGGTCCGCGGACGCCTGGCTGGCTGGCCGGGGCGCTCCGCTCCGGCGGCACGGGCCGTCACGCGCCGGGCCGCGGCCCGGTCGGGCGGACCGGCTGGCGCAACGCCCGGCGCGGGCCCTGCCTGTCGGCGGCGGCGAAGGCGCTGCCGGTCCTGGCGGGACGGCTGGGGCTGGAGCTTCCGCCGCCACGCGCCGTTCCCGACCCGGCCGCCGCGCCCTCCGTCCCGGACGGCGACATCCCCGGCACGGCGGTGGCCCGCCGTCTGGATGGCCCCGGCCCGGTCCCGCCCGGCCCGGTGGGCGGCGCGGCCGACCGGCGGCGGTGGGAGGCGATGGTGGAGCGTCGCCATCCCCTGGGATGGGCGCGCCCGCCCGGCGCCCGGGTCCGCCAGTGGATCCGCCCGGAGCGCCACGGCGTCCCCGGCGGGACCGGCTTCGGCCCGGCGGCCTGGAGGCTGGCGGCGCGGGACCGCTGGATCGGCTGGACCCCCGGGGCCCGCGCCGCCAGCACCGGGCGGGTGGTCCGCAGCCACCGGTTCCTCCCGCTGCCCGGCGTGCGGGTGTACGGCCTTGCGTCGGAGGTGCCGCCCATGGCCGCCGCGCGGGTGGCGGACGACCGGGAGGCCCGGTATCCGGTCCGTCCCGTGGCGTCCCGCACCCACGTCGGCCCGGAGCACTCCGGCCACGGCCATCACCGGGCGGGCTGGACCTGCGCCGGGCGCGGCAGCGGCCGCCGGGCGGCGGCGGGCACGGTGCGCGTCCTGGCGCCGGGGACGGCTGGCGCGGGGCGCTGCACAGGACAGGGCGGCGGCCGGTCGGGACGCCGGGCGGGGCCTGTGACGGCGCGGACATCGACCGGGCGGAGCGCGGGTACGGGCGCTCCGCCCATGACCTTCGGGCGGATCCGCCGGCGCGTGACTGGCATGGGGCGGGCCTGGCTGGAGAACATGGGCGGGGAGCTGCCGGCCGTCCTGCCGGCGGAGGCCGCGAAAAGGGCCGCGTACCGGCTGCTGCCGGACCCGGGGGTGACCATGGAACACATTCCGGGGCCGCACTCCGGGGCGACCGCCGACCGCTGCCGCCGCGGGCCCCTCGTGCCGGGCATACAGGACACCACGACCCTGAACCATCCCAGCCTTGAGGCGACCGGGGGCCTTGCCGGTCCCGGCGGCGGCGGAAAGGGAAGCGTCGGCGTCCCCGCCCACGCCGGGCTGGCGGTGACGGCGGAGGGCCGCCCGCCGGGCCCGCGCGCCATGGACGCGGACCTGCGCGACGCCCCGGAGGACGGCAGCCGGCGCTGGACCGGGGGCCCCGGCCGCGCCCGGGAACCCGCGGCCGCCCGCGCGGACACGCGGGTGGTCTCCGTCCGCGGCCGCGGGGGCGGTTTCCGGCAGCTCCCCGACAGGGCGGCGGGGCGCGGCGACACGCCGCCGGCGCGGGCTGGCCGGTCGGCGAGGCGGCGGGTGCGGACGCCGGACGGCGGGGAGATGTGCCTGCGGGAGCGCGCCGCGGCCCTGCCCGCGCCCGCGGTGCCGGAGCCGGCGATCCCGGCCTCCGGAGGCCCGGGGGCCCGGAAGGGGCGCGTGGCCCGCCCGGGGATCCGGGCGGCGGAGGTCACGGTGATGCCGCCGGGGGAGGAGGAGGGGCGCGCGGAGCCGCCGCGCTGGCCGCCGCTGGCCTCCGGGCGGCCGCAGCCGGGCGTGGCGGACGCCGTGCACGCCGCGGAGGTGCCGGGCCGGTACCGCGGAAGGTGGACCGTGGAGACCTGGTCCAGGACCCCAGGTCCGGCACCCGGATCAGGGACCGCGGGCCCGGCGCCGCCGACGGCCCGCGCGGGTGCCTCGCCTCCGGCGCCGTCACCGCCCGGCCCGCGTCGCCGACCTGGCCATGCCCGCGCGCGGGCGCCCGGAGACGCCCGCGACCGATGTCTGTCCGGAGGGGGACATTGACCTCCCGCACACCCTGCCGGGGCCCGGGGCCACAGGGAGGCCGTCCGGATGGAGGGAGACCGCGTCCCCACCGTCAGGGACCCCGTCACCGGCATCGGGCGCCCCGTCGGCGCCCACCCGTTGAGGCGGCAGCCGCCGCGCGGGGCCAGGAAGGTCTGGCAGGGACCCGGGAGGCTCAACCGGGCCATCCAGGTGCGTGACGCCCTCGGCGGGAGAAGGCGGATTTGAGATTCACATACAGGTGTGGGCTGTTGCAAGGTCATGTCCCCGTCCTTCCGGAAACGGTCCGCCCGCCCAGGGCAAAGGCCCGTTTCCGGAAAGACAGGGACATGCAGTATGATCGCTCCGCGCACTGCGTCCATCACCACCGGTACCATATCGTCCGGGCGAGGAGGTACCGCCACAGGGTCCTGACCGGAGATCCGGGCCTTCGGGTGTGCGCCGTCCGCCGCCAGGTCCGCCGCGGGAACGGCGTTTCCATCCTGCATGGGGCGCTCCCGGGCGACCACGTGCATATGTTCGTGTCGGTCCTCCCAAAGGTCGCCATCTCCGGTCCCGTCCGCAGGACGGAAGGCCGTTCGTCCCACAGGATCCGGCGCGGGTTCCCCGAAATCCGCAGGCGGTACCGGGGACGCCGGCTCCGGGGCCGGGGCCACTTCCCGGCAACAACCGGCGCCAGCCGGTAGTTATTCACTTACCTTCCATAAGGCGAACTTCAGCAAGTATGGTGTACTCGATGAGCCAAATTCGACCGCGTCTCAGGTCCCGATTCGCCGCCGCCGTGCGGGAAGTGGCGCACACATAGCGGCTGCCTCGTTCCGTTCCCGCGAACCGGTCGATTCGCCCGCTTAACCGTTGGGCAGGCGACCCTTGGCCGTGCGGGAACGGAAATCCGCGTTGCGCCGCCGCGACCAAACGCGTTTAGCGTAGCACGCGCGTTCCGGAGCCAGATCGCCTCGGCTAGAAATCAACGGCGATGCCCTTGCGCTCCCAATCCCCGTATCGCACGGGATCGGGGCCTTCACGGCCGCCCAACTCGGCCGGAGGCTGCCGCCCATCGCGTTTCCCGCGCCGCAGCTCGGCTTCCGCCAGCGCCCGCTGTGCGACGGCCGGAAGATCCGGGTTGATGCTGTCGTCCGCCATTTAAGCGCTCCTTGCCGGATTTCGGGTAAATGCTATAGAAGAGAGGCTTTGTCGGCAAGTACTGGACAGCGGATGGAAAAGCCCGGGATTGCCGCCCGTCGGACGGCGCTGTGGCTGTTAAGCAAGGTCACCGGGGAACGTCGGCCATTGGCGGACCTGCTTCCCGAGGCGGTGGACCGGCTCGCGCCAAGGGAACGGGCGCACGCCCAGCGACTCGCCTGCGAGACACTGCGGTGGATGGACCGGGCTGACCGGATGCTTGGCCCGCATCTCAGGAGACGACCCAGGTTGAAAGTGCTCAACGCCTTGCGGCTCGGTGTCGTCGAGATGACGGTCTGTGCGGCACCGTCATATGGCGTTGTCGATACGCTGGTTTCGTTGATGCGGGAGCGCAGGATGACCGCCGGTGGGGCCGCCTTGGTCAACGCGGTACTTCGGCGTGTGGCCCGGGAACTCCACACATGGGAGACTCTTCCACTGCCGCGTATGCCCGGATGGCTGCGGCGGCGAATGATCAGCGCATACGGCGCATCTCGGGTTGCGGCGATGGAACGGGCGCATAGCGCTGGAGCGCCGCTTGACATCACGCCGAAGGCCGGCGAGCCGGCTGAACTGGCGGCGAGGGTTGGCGGTTTTGTTCTGCCGACCGGCAGCGTACGTGTTCCCTCGGCAGGACAGGTTTCCGCGATGCCGGGTTATGGACGCGGGGATTGGTGGGTACAGGACGCATCCGCAGCGCTCCCGGCCATGCTGCTGGCGGCGCGATCCGGTGAAAGGGTCCTGGACATGTGCGCCGCTCCCGGCGGAAAGACGATGCAGATGGCCGCAGCCGACGCGGATGTGACGGCAATTGACATTTCCGCTGAGCGTATGGCCCGGGTCAGGGAAAATTTGGCCAGAACCGGGCTGTCGGCACGTTTGGTTGTCTCCGATGCGTTGGCCTGGACCTCTGGCACCATTTTTGACGCGGTCCTTCTTGACGCGCCCTGCTCAGCTACGGGCACGATCCGCCGACACCCGGACGTGCTCCATGTCAGGGATGATTCCGGATTGGCCGACCTTCTGGAGCTGCAGGCGCTCCTGATCGATCGAGCGGCCATGCTGCTGCGGCCCGGTGGACGCCTGATCTACTGTACGTGCTCACTGCTTGAGGAGGAAGGGGAGACGCAGATCGAACGGGCACTTGACAGGAATGATGACCTCACGGCCGACCCGACGGCGTTCGGATCGTTGGAACCGGTTCTTTCTGGCTATATCGTCGGGTCAGGGCTTCGTTTTCGTCCCGATCATTGGGAAGATCTGGGCGGGATGGACGGGTTTTTCGTCGCACCTCTACGGAAGGCGTCCGCGCCCTCGTTTCGTCAATGACAGGCGGTTGCGGAAACTTTATGCTCACTTCAGCACGGAATTTATCTTGGTAGGGTCAGACAGGGCAGTTCGCGTGTCACGAAACGAATCCGTCGAAGGACTCCTGGGCCGACTGATGAACCGGTATCATGCGCGACGTGCCTACCGCGAGTCATCAATGCCTTCGTTCACTCTCTCGCCGGCACCCCTCATGATCGGCCGACTCGCGCGGGGACGGCAGATCTGCGCCGGAAAGTTTCTGTTCGCCGGTAATGTGGTTGATGCCCCCGATCGAATGATCTGGGACATAGAGAGCCCGGACGCCGCGTTCGAACGCGAACTCCACCGCTTTGTCTGGCTTGATGACCTTGCCGCAGTCGGTGGAAACGAGATCTGGAACCGGGCGCGGTTATGGATATCGGAGTGGATCAGGAGGTTCGGGAAAGGAGCCGGGCCCGGATGGTCACCGGAACTGACCGGGCAGCGACTGATCCGTTGGATCAACCATTCAACATTCCTGTTGGATGCCGGTGACGAACGGTGGTCCGAAGCGTTCAGGCGTTCGCTCGGGCATCAGATCGGGCTCCTGTCAAATCGTTGGCAAAGGATACCGCAGGGGTTTTCCCGCCTTGAGACGCTCACTGCCCTTGTCCAGGCGAACCTCGTTCTGGCCGGAACCCAAGGTGACGCGGAATATGCGATAACCGCCTTCGTGCGGGAAATCGATCGTGAAATAAATCCCGAAGGAGAAATCCCGACCCGTAATCCGGAGGAACTGCTTGACGTTCTGTTACTGCTTGTCTGGACCCGGTCGATTTTCACCGATGCGGCGAGGAGCCCTCCCGCTCCGATTGTCGACGCCATCGAGCGGATCGCGCCGGCGCTAAGGACGTTACGGCACTCCGACGGCGCTCTTGCACGATTCCATGGGGGCGGGCGTGGCATAGAGGGGCGGCTTGACTATGCGTTGGCGAATTCCGGAGCGCGGCGTCTTGATCGGCCCGGGTCGGCGATGGGGTTTGCGCGACTTTCTGCGGGCAGGACCACCTTGATCATGGATGCGGCACCGCCACCGACCGTGAGCGGGGCCATTGGCCATGCGTCCACTCTGGCGTTCGAGATGACTCTGGGTCGTCGCCCCATGGTCATTAGCTGCGGGTCAGGCGTGCAGTTTGGCGCGGGATGGGCGAGAGCAGGAAGAACCACGGCGTTGCATTCGGCTCTCGAGGTCGATTTAAGCCCGCCTTCATCCTTCGTTGGGGGGCGCAGACGGAGCGCGGCGCGGAAATCACCGATCGCCGCACCCACGGATGTGCGGGTGCGGCGATTTTCCGACGCGAGTGGAAAGGGTATTCACGCCTCCCATGACGGCTACCTGCTGACGCATGGGTTGATCCATGTCCGGGCGGTTGGACTTGCATCCGACGGCGGAAGTCTGACCGGCGATGACACACTTACCGCGGCTTCGGAAAACGAAGTGCGGCGTTTCGAGAGGATCAGGGATCGGATGGGACGTTCAGGCATTCCGTTCAGCATTCGTTTCCACATGCACCCTGACGTTGCCGTTCAGGTTGAACACGGCCAAAACAACGTGACACTGCGCCTTGGAAACGGCGAGATCTGGATCTTCCGGTACGAGGGCGAGGCGACGATGCTGCTGCAGCCCAGCGTATATCTTGAACAGGGGCGGCTGGCACCGCGGGAGACGAGCCAGATCGTTCTTTCCGCCCACGCCATGGCGCATATGACACATGTTCGCTGGAAGTTTGAGAGGGCAGTGGAATCGCCGATTAACATTCGCGACCTGGCGCGTGAAGACATCCAAATCTCTCGCTGATCCGACAACTGGAATCGTGCCCTATGCCTGATCCGATACCGATGCGCCGTGCGCTGCTTTCCGTTTCCGACAAGACAGGTCTGGTTGAATTCGCGACATCCCTCGCCGAGCGCGGCGTGGAGCTTCTTTCGACGGGAGGGTCGGCGGAGACCCTTGGAACAGCAGGTCTTGAGGTGACGGAAATCTCTGACCTGACCGGTTTCCCGGAGATGATGGACGGTCGCGTCAAGACGCTTCACCCGGTTGTGCATGGGGGTTTGCTGGCCCTGCGGGATAACGCCGACCATATGGCCGCCTCAAAACAGTATCGCATCGACCCCATCGATCTGCTCGTGGTCAATCTTTATCCATTCGAGGAGACTGTCGTGAGAGGTGCGCCATGGGACGAATGCATCGAGAACATCGATATCGGCGGCCCGGCGATGATTCGGGCGGCTGCGAAGAATCACGCGTTCGTTACGGTAGTGGTGGACATCGGGGATTACGACAGTGTGCTTGCGGAGCTTGCGGCGCATGGTGGAGCGACCGGCATTGGATTCCGTAGGAAACTGGCGCAGCGCGCCTTCGCGCGCACCGCCGTCTATGACGCTGCGGTATCCAACTGGATGGCGGAGGTAGACGGAAACACCCCGCGCCGCCACGCCTTTGCCGGAACGCTTGTACAGAAACTGCGGTACGGAGAGAATCCGCATCAGACAGCGGCTTTCTACTCCGACGGCTCGATCAGGCCTGGCGTCGCGACGGCCGTTCAGCATCAGGGTGTGGAGCTCAGCTATAACAATATCAATGACACTAATTCCGCCTACGAGCTTGTAAGCGAGTTTCCCCCTGAGGAAGGCTCCGCCTGCGTAATAGTTAAGCACGCCAATCCCTGTAGTGTCGCCCGCGGAAGCAATCCACGCGACGCCTACATACGTGCGTTCGACTGTGACCGAACGAGTGCGTTTGGGGGAATCGTCGCTCTTAACCAGCCTCTAGACGAGGAGACCGCGGAAGCCGTCTGTGACTCTTTCACCGAAGTGATCATCGCACCTGATGCCGATGCAGCCTCCAAGAGGGTATTGGCGAAGCGCGGGAAACTGCGTCTGCTGACAGCGGGTGGTCTGGCGGATCCTGACGACCGTGCGGCTTCGTTTCGCCAGGTTTCCGGTGGGTTTTTGGTTCAGGACAGGGACTGGGGCCGTATTGCGCCAGCCGACCTCAGGGTTGTAACCAAGAGAAAACCGACGGAGCCGGAAGTCGCGGATCTGATGTTCGCCTGGATTGTCGCTAAACACGTCAAGTCGAACGCGATCGTTTACGCGAGGGACGGCGCGACCGTGGGAATCGGCGCCGGTCAAATGAGCCGTGTCGACAGTTCAGCCGTCGCCGCACTGAAAGCCAGGCGCATGACGGTCGAGCTTGGTCTATCCGAAAGCGCGGCCGAAGGTTCGGTTGTCGCGTCCGATGCCTTCTTCCCTTTTCCTGACGGTCTGCTTGCCGCGGCGCGGGTAGGGGCGAGGGCGGTGATCCAGCCCGGTGGCTCGGTGCGCGATGAGGAGGTGATCGCGGCGGCTGACGAGGCCGGACTGGCTATGGTCTTCACCGGAATGCGGCATTTCCGGCATTGAGCTTGCCATGTTGCGTATGTATCTGACCGCAGCGTTCGTATTCGTGCTCGACCGGATCAGTAAATGGTTCGTGCTGAACGTGATTGATCTGCCCTCCATGGGCGACATTGATGTTCTGCCGCCGGTCTTGAACCTGCGCATGGCCTGGAACTTTGG
Organism: Paracoccaceae bacterium; assembly: GCA_965221405.1. Taxonomy (GTDB): domain Bacteria; phylum Pseudomonadota; class Alphaproteobacteria; order Rhodobacterales; family Rhodobacteraceae; genus JAPOUP01. The sequence continues at coordinate 2,344,203 of CBDCSE010000002.1, forward strand.
CGTGAATTTCGGATTGTTGGCGGATGACGGCGCATTTGTGCGCTGGCTTCTCATAGCCGTGGCTTTGGCGATCACTCTGGCTGTCGCGTTCTGGATGCGCAGTGAGCGGGGTGCCGCGGCACGGATATCGGCGGGCGTCCTGATCGGGGGTGCGCTCGGCAATGTATTTGACCGGATCGTTTATGGTGCCGTGGCGGATTTCCTGAACATGTCTTGTTGTGGAATCGATAATCCCTACTCTTTCAACGTCGCCGACGTAGCCATTTTCATTGGCGCGGTCGGCGTGATCCTGTCGACGGGAAATGGCGCAAAGTCCTCGTGACGGACGCGATCGGATGGGTTAAGCATGGTACGGGCAACGGCTTGGGAGCGTGATATGCGATCGGTTTCCGCAAGGATTGTTACCGCTTTACTGGTGGCGGGTTCCCTTGCCTCATGCGGTCGGGACGATGCGCCGCAACTGATGAGTTCCCTGTCAGCGAATTCGGGCCCGGATGAGTTTGGCATTCTGCCCAACAAACCTCTTCAGGAACCGGCGAGCTATTCCGAACTGCCTCCACCCACTCCATTCGGGGGCAACCGGGCGGATGCATCGCCCATTGCGGATGCCGTCGTTCTTCTGGGCGGCAATCCCGCGGCGGTAACGCTTGGCGAGATTCCTTCCTCCGATCGACAACTGGTCCGCTATACCGAACGTTATGGTCTGCGGGACGGTATCCGCTCAGAGCTTGCGGCTGAGGATCTTGAGTACCGCGGCAATAACCGTGGCCGCGTTCTTGAGCGGCTGTTCGATGTTAACGTCTATTTCCGTGCATACGAACATATGTCACTCGACCAATATGCCGAAGTTGAGCGTTTCCGGGCAATGGGGGTGCGCACACCTGCCCCTCCGCCGGGGTCAGAGGGGGAAGAATAGGACTTCGGGTCCGGCGCACGCGGTTTGGTTCTTCGGGGTTGCCGGTGGCGGGCGACGGATTGAAAACCTGCACCAGGTGTCATAAAGAAGACATGAAGGCGGATTTGCGCGAGGGTCGGTTTGAGGACGTTCAAGACCAAGGCGTTCGCGCGTTTCGCAGATCGCGAGCGGCTTTAGGACGCGGCGCTGTGCGCGGCCTTGCGACGGGCCCGGAGTGGCTTGATTGACGCCGGTCTCGGCGGTGGCGTGATCAAGCAGCGGATCGCCCGCAGGGGGGGTCGGCCGTTCCGGTGGGTTCCGCACGATCCTGCTTTTGCGCCGAGAGGAACTGGCGTTCTTTGTCCACGGCTTCGCCAAGAGCGACCGGGACAACCTTCGGCGCAAGGAACTCTCGGGCCTGCGGAAGCTGGCTGAGACGGGTATCTGGCGCTGGACGCCGCGGGCCTGGTGGCCGTGCGGGCGGCGGGAGCGATAATCGAGGTGGAATGCAATGACATAGCAGTATGAGAGCGAGGTTCTGGCGTCGGTGCATGAGGCGGCGCTCGGTCTGGCCGAGGCGGGCCTGATGCCCCGAACAATACGCAGGTTCGACGAGCTGTGCCTGAGGCCCGTCAGGGAGATGACGCCCGAGGACATCCGGGTGCGCCACCTGCGTGAGCGTGCGAGCCAGGCGGTGTTTGTGCACCATCCCAACGTGACGACGGGCCTGGTGAGACAGTGCGAGCGCGGCGAGAAGCGTCCGCGGGGACCATCGCTGAAGCTACTGACGCTAGTGGCTCGGAACGGTCTTGGTGCCGTTGCCTGAGGCGCGGACGGAGATCCCAGCGCATGTTGCCGGCGACGGACAGTGGGACTGGTTCCGTGGTCCGGGCGGCGAACCATCACCGGTCCCCAGGTCGCGCGGCCCGGTATCCGGCGGGTCGTGCGCGGTATTGCAATAGTATTGAATCTCTGCGGGACGGGAAAAGCGGGTATCCTGTAACCCATTGTAGAAAAGGGATGTTTTCGGACATTCCAGCGGCATGAGGTCTAGACCGGCGCATCGGCAATCACCGCTTGATCGAGTCTTGGCGTATCTTCGCGAACAAGGATCGATCAATGGGATGCAGTCTGTTGAACAGCAAGATCACGGCATCCGTGCTGGAGCCGGAGATAACCGCATCCATGCGCCAGCATGGACATTCCGAGCAGGCACTCCCTATGTCGGCGTTCGTTATTGGTTTGGTATAACTTCAGCTTGGCAGTTCCAGAGAAGGATCGCCCATGTATCGTTTCGTCACCTGCTTGATCGCCTGCTCAATCGTCTGGTTGGCCGTGTTCCCGGCCCGAGCCGCTGAGGTAACCAGCTACACGCTTGACAACGGATTGGATGTGGTTGTGATCGAGGATCACCGCGCACCTGTCGTCGTGCATATGGTCTGGTACCGTGCCGGTGCCGCGGACGAGCCGCCCGGCAAGTCGGGAATCGCGCATTTTGTCGAACATCTGATGTTCAGGGGTACGGATGATCTGGAACCGGGCGAGTTCTCGGAGATCGTCGCGGAAAACGGCGGTACGGACAATGCGTTCACGTCGTGGGATTACACTGGATATTTCCAGCGTGTCGCCGCCGACCGGCTGGAGCTGATGATGCGCATCGAGGCGGATCGGATGCACGGCATATTGCTTACCGAGCAAGAGATCGACGTCAATCGGGAGGTGATCCTCGAGGAACGCAGCCAGCGTATGGAGAATGATCCCGGTGCGCTCTTCGCGGAGCAGCGGCGCGCCGCTCTGTTCATGAACCATCCCTATGGTATTCCGGTCATTGGCTGGCGGCACGAGATGGAGGGATTGGAACTGGAGGACGCCCGTGCTTTCTACAGGAAATTCTACGCCCCAAACAACGCCGTCCTGATCGTTGCGGGAGACGTGCTTCCGGAAGATGTACTGAAAATGGCGAAGGTGCATTACGGTCCGTTGGATCCGTCGCCGATACCTCGCGAACGCATGAGGCCTATGGAGCCGTCACAGCTGGCAGAGAGACGATTGCTGTTCGAGGACCCGAAGGTTGGCGAGCCCTATGTCGTGCGTACCTACCTCGTGCCTGAACGGAATCCGGGCGCACAGGAGGAGGCGGCTGCCCTGACGATGCTTGCCGCGCTTCTTGGTGGAAACAGCGCGACATCGGTATTGGGACGGAAGCTGCAGTTCGAGGCGCGTAAGGCGATCCATGCGTCGGCTTACTATCAGGGGCTGTCGCTGGATTATGGAACGTTCACGCTGTTTATCGTCCCAGTGCCTGGTATATCGCTGCGGGAAGCCGAGGACGCGTTGGATCAGGCGATCGCTGAGTTCATGGAAGAGGGAGTCGATCCGGAACGGTTCGACCGAATCAAGATGCAGCTTCGCGCTGCAAGGATCTACGCTGAGGACTCCGCCCAGACACTGGCGCGAAACTACGGTTCTTCCCTGACATCGGGTCTGGGTATGGGTGATGTCGAGGCATGGCCCCGGATACTTCAGGAGGTAACGTCCGAGCAGGTCATTGCCGCGGCGGAAGAGCTACTTGATCGACGCCGGTCCGTCACTGGCTGGATCAGAAGACCGCAGAACAGCGATGCGATCCAATGAAACGGATCGCTTTGCTTCTGCTCGCGACGCTGGCTTTCTCGGATACCGCACATGCGGCCGTTGATATCCAGGAAGTCACTTCCCCCGGCGGTATCACCGCTTGGCTGGTTGAGGAGCATTCGCTTCCCTTCTTGGTATTGGAAATGTCGTTTGGAGGTGGCGCGTCACTCGATGCTCCAGGCAAGCGTGGCGCGGTTAATTTGATGACGGGACTCATCGGAGAGGGTGCCGGTAGGTTGGATGCCCGGGAGTTCGCCGCCGCTCAGGAAGCACTGGCCGCAGGTTTTGGCTTTGACGTCCATGACGACGCGTTCACGGTTTCGGCGCGTTTTCTGACCGAAAACCGTGACGAAGCAGTGGAGCTTCTGCGGCTGGCGCTTACCGATCCACGCTTTGACGGGGATGCGGTGGAACGGGTGCGCGGTCAGGTAATGTCCGTCATCCGGTCGAACCTGACGGATCCCGACGGTATCGCCGCCAGACGGTTCGATGAGCTTGCATTCGGCACGCACCCTTACGGCTCATCGCTCAACGGAACACAGGAGAGTGTTTCGGCCCTGACAAGAGATGATATCGTGGCAGCGCATAGGAGTGTTCTGGCCCGCGACCGCCTCCACGTCGGAGTGGTAGGGGACATCACCGCCGGGGAACTCGGCTTCCTGCTCGACGATCTCCTTGGTGGTTTGCCGACGAGCGGCGCAAGGGGCCCCGATCCTGTCATGCTGGATTTCACGGGTGGTGTTGAGGTCGTTCCCTACGACATTCCTCAGTCCGTGGCGGTTTTCGGGCATGGGGGAATTTCCCGCGATGACCCTGATTTCTTTCCCGCCTTTGTGCTCGCCACAATTCTTGGAGACAGTGAATTCAACAGTCGGTTGATGCAGGAAGTGCGTAGGGAGCGCGGGTTGACGTATGGTGTCTACACCTATCTGGCAAACAGGGATTACGCGGATCTGATGATCGGCTATGTGGCTTCCGCCAATGACCGGATCGGTGAGGTGATCGACTTGATCCGGGATGAGTGGGCGCGTATCGCATCCAAGGGTGTGACCGATGAGGAACTGGAGGCGGCGAAGACTTTCCTTACCGGAGCCTATCCGCTTCGGTTCGACGGTAATGCCCGTATCGCGGGTATCCTTGTGGGAATGCAGATTTCCGGATTGCCCGTCGATTATGTCGTGACGCGCAACGACTATGTGCGGGCCGTGACGAGTGAGGATATAGGACGGGTCGCGGCCCGGCTCCTGGATCCAGATCAGCTTACGTTTGTTGTTGTGGGTCAGCCTGAGGGAGTCGAATCCACCCGGTGACCGGGTTGTCGCCACGGTTTCGTTTCCCGGCATCGCGCGGCGGATGTGGAACGGTCGCCGTGCGGATGGCACTCGTCCAGCATCCTTGGGTTACAGGGAGGCGAAGTCGAAACGGAACATTCCTTCGCTGTCATCGCTTTCGGTGAAGTTCGCCTGGACGATGCCCGCCCGGACATTTCGGGCATCGCGGATGTGGACATCGCGTGGACCGTTGCGTAACGTCCGTTCAGTGGCAGGAGAGATCATGGCCCTGGGCAACGCCGTTACCGTGACCGACGCAAGGGTGCGATGCCGTCGGCTCCGCGCAGATTGCCGCCGCGAAGTGTCATCAGACAGGCGGTCAAGTGCCGCCGGATTGTCAAGTGTATCAGATCTTGCAGTCGGACTCCCCTGACTGTCAGTTTACGGATGTTGCGCACGCTCAGGTCGCATTGAGTCCCGCATAATAGGCCTCGGCGTGAAGGGTCACGGTGTCGGGGTTGACCGTCCGCATGTACTTGAACCATTTGGGATACCCGGCGAACTCCTGATGCATCCAGAACGTCGAGTTGAACCCGGTGCTCCGGAACGCGTTGCCACGGTAGTGTCTCAGTTTGAAATCGTCGCAATGACGAAACGGGGCGACCCGCCGGCCGCCCCGTGTGGATGGTGTCTGATGCCGGTCAGTTCGTGGTGCAGCCCAGCTCGGTCCGGCGCGCGGCGGGAAGGATGTATTCGTAGCCCTCCGCGCTATCGGTCCGGGCCCACCGGCCGGAAGAGTTCCGCGCCCCGCACTGGCAGGCCCGGACCGCCCCCATGCCGCCGCCCAGGTGCACGCCACCAATGGCAAAGCAGCCGGTCGCCCCGAGCGGGTCCGTCCCGAGGTCAAAGCCTTCCTGCTGACCGTAGCTCAGACTGGGGGCCATCTGGAAGCAGATCCTTGACAAGTTTTGAAATCCGCCACCTCCCACGGTTGTCCAAAGGGATGCAGCATAGGATTCTCCCGGTTTCAGGTTGCGAACGGTGATGGTTTGCCTCTGTACACCATTGTCTGCCGTAGCAGTCCCGAGATTATTCGTTGCGATTCGATTTCCACTTCCATCATGGACCCGAAAGGAAAGGGTGAAACTTGTGTTCAGAGGCTTTGATGTCGCTGTTCGGAGCCAGGACAGAAGATATTGATTCCCCTTTATCTCGACCGCGGTTGCGCCGGGTTCCGGTCTTGTGACGGTAAATCGAGAATTCTGCATTTCCTCCACGCCCGATGGGCAGGCACTGGGTCCCGTCTTGCCGCTAATGAGTGTGTAATCCACCTGCGCCGTCGCGGGCGCGGCCAGCGTCAGGGCCGCCAGCGCGGCGATCAGCGATGCGGCGGTGAGCCATGCTCGAATGCCATTGGGGGGGGGGGGGGGTGACGTCGCATAGGGAATTCCTCCAGCTGTATGATGGCTCCCACTCTACCGCCTTTGCCTCGGTAAAGCCAAGAGAAAATTTCAAAGTGAGACACTACCGTTGCCACAGGCCTGTTGTGGCGTCGCACCCCACAAGATATTGGCAGGGAGGAACCCCTCGGCCCGGGCCGCGTCCGGGGTGTGGGCAACGCCCAGCATCAGCAGCGCGGCGGCCATCAGTGTTGTCAGCGGGTATGTCCGGAATATTCCCGTTCAGGCTTCGCGCTTACATTCGGTCATCCACCTCAGTCGTGCCTTGATTGACCGGGTTGCCGGTGGACCCAGGTCAAAGCTGCCAGCCACGACGCCCGGGACATCAAGACGGTAGGTGGATTAACGATCAAACGTCGGATTCGGGAATCCGTGAGAAAATCCGAACACACACAGCCGCTGTCAGTCGTGTCTCCGTTGTAATGTTAGGTTGCGAACCGTGCGGCCTTATTCGCCCCATACAGTGCCCGTGTATCCGACCCCATATTTCTCGTCTTCGTAGGAGGCGTGCTGCTGCTGCGGAGACGGCGTCGCATCCTTGATCGTGGCGGATTTCACGCCCCTGAACTCCCAGCTGGAAATCGGAGAGGGTCTCCAGGATATGTGACCCCACCTGCCACGGTGCTGTACCTGAAGCTTCCGCATCCGGATGTTGAAGGTCTCGTCACCTTCCACGGCGTCGTCCCCGAACGTCTTCACCGAGACCGTCATCGGCTGTCCGACAAAACCCTGAACGTTGTGCGCCCAGGAATGCGCCGTCTCGTAGTCCTTTCCCTCAACCGCCGTGCCGCCGTCCGTGTCGTACCAAAGGCGGATGCGTACGGGGCGGTCGCTCTGGGGACCGGACTTCGATGTTGCCGTGACCTGGAACCGCGCCGTCTCGCCCTCCGTCACGGTTATGCCCCCGGCATGGGCCGGAGCCGCCAGCAAAAGGCCGGCCGCGAGCAGGAGGCCCGCCCCTCCCGCCCTTTTTGTGAATTCATTCATCCGATTCATCATCATGGTCCATTTCCCCTTTCTTTCCGATATAGCCAACAATCCATAACCGCCCCCAACATCGCACCTATGCCCAGCGGTGTCAAGGAAAAAGGGATCATATGCGTGACGGAACATGGAAAATGCCCTTAAAGACAACAGGTTAACAGGCGGCAAATGAGCCGGAACCGGATGGGATGGTGATGAAGACCGCAAAAGGGCTGGCCGATGGAGACAGTGGAAAACGGGAAAGTCCGGGATTCAGCGACCCGGTTGCCCGGCCAGGTGTAATCCCTAAACGCTTGCGGCTCGGGTGTTCGTTCGGTTCTGGAAGCCCATGACCGGTTATGCTACCGGTCATGGCATGCAGGAAACGCGTCACCAGATGGACGGCAGCCGTCCGGTCCTCCGCCAGCTTGGCGAGTCCGTGGTCAACCGTATCGCCGCCGGCGAAGTGGTCGAGCGCCCGGCCTCCGCGGTAAAGGAACTCGTGGAGAACGCGCTTGACGCGGGAGCCCGCCGCGTAGGCATCCATTATGCGGATGGCGGAAAGACGCTGATCAGGGTGGTGGACGACGGCCATGGTATCGCCCCTGCGGATCTGCCGTTGGCACTGTCCCGTCATGCGACCTCCAAGATTGACGGCAGCGACCTGCTGAACATCCATACGTTCGGGTTCCGGGGTGAGGCTTTGCCGTCACTTGGGGCGGTCGGACGGCTTGCGATCACATCTCGCGTGGAAGGAGAGGGAGGTGCCCGGATATCGGTATCCGGGGGACGGCGGGACGGCCCGCGACCGGCGGCACTGAATGGCGGAACGGTGGCGGAACTTCGGGATCTGTTCTTCGCGACGCCAGCGAGACTGAAATTCCTCCGCTCGGACCGTGCGGAGGCGCAGGCTATCCTGGGCGTGGTCAAGCGTCTGGCGATGGCCGAGCCCCGTGTGGGATTTGCCCTGCATGACGTTTCCCGTGGCGGAGATGGCAGGCAGGTCCTGCGCACGGATCCCCAGACCGGCACTTTTCCATCCGTGCTTCGGGATCGGCTCACGCGCATTCTGGGACCGGAATTCTCCGACAACGCCGTGCCGGTTGACTTCGCCCGTGACGGGTTGCACCTGACGGGTCTTGCCGCCCTGCCAACGTATTCCCGCGGACGGGCGGTTACCCAGTATTTCTTCGTCAACGGACGGCCCGTTCTGGACAGGATGCTTTTTGGCGCACTCCGCGTCGGCTACATGGACCTCCTCAGTCGTGACCGGCATCCGGCGGCGGCACTGTTCATACGCTGTGATCCGCAACTGGTGGACGTGAACGTGCATCCCTCGAAGGCCGAGGTGCGCTTCAGAAATCCCGCTTCCGCCCGATCTCTGATCGTATTGGGACTGCGCTGTGCGCTATCGGAAGCCGGCCACCGCGCATCCAGCACGGTGGCCGACGCGGCACTGGGAGCGATGCGCCCCGAGATCGACGGCCATGCTCGGGTCTACCAGATGGATTCGCATTCGCGTTCCGCTCGCTCACGGCGGAACCGGTCGACCGACCCCCTGTTCGACGGGTCAGTGACTGTTTCCGCCCGAGCCGAACATGTCGAGCCGATGGCCATTGATGAGGGATTGGCCAGCCCTTTGGGCGCGGCGCGTGCCCAGGTGCATGAAAACTATATCATCGCACAGACCGCGGATGGTATTGTCATCGTCGACCAGCACGCTGCGCACGAGCGTTTGGTTTATGAGAAACTGAAGAAGCAGATGGCCGGGCAGCGTGTGGCTTCACAGGCACTGTTGATCCCCGAAATCGTCGAAATGCCCGAAGAGAGCGCGTCCCGGCTTCTGGAAGTGGCGAACGATCTCTCGCGCCTGGGCCTAACGATCGAGAGATTCGGCGGCAATGCCCTGATCGTGCGTGAAACGCCCGCCATACTCGGCACGGTGGACGCCGCGGCAATGCTTCAAGACGTTCTCGACGAATTGAATGACCTTGGAGATAGCGGTTTGGTTCAGTCGCGTATCGATGCGGTACTGTCCCGCATGGCCTGCCATGGTTCGGTGCGTTCCGGCCGCCGGATGGCTGCTGCGGAAATGAATGCGCTGCTGCGCGAAATGGAGACGACGCCCTATTCCGGTCAATGCAATCACGGTCGACCCGCCTACGTGGAACTGAAACTGAAGGACATCGAACGACTGTTCGGGAGAACGTGACCGAGACCGATAGGGCCTGAGGATGATCAGTCGGTCGGAGATTGTCGATGAATTCCCGATTGGGTGAAGCCGTGCCGCTTCTTCCGTATCTGCGTTCCAGTCGATCCGCCATATGCCGCGGAAGGGACTGACTTGAGTGATGACGCCGGAAACTGGGATCATATCGGACCAAGGCCACGGCGGTTGTTCGGGTGGAGCGGTAATGCTCGCTTGATTGCATGGCGCATGTGAATGATTCGATGGCACACGGATCTTTCATTACGTTCCCCCGGATCCGGAGGGATGGAGAAAGAACGGAAATGGCTGATGCGTCTTTTCCGAGCCGGTATCCGGTATGAAGCTCCCGCTGTTCACCGGGATACTGACATTCACGCGGCTACCGCATATCGATCTTAACAATGCCGGGATTTGGACGTCGACATCGGTTTGATCGCCATCCTCCGGGATAGCGGAATGACAGGTCGGCCAGGCACGGGGCACGGACCAGGATGGCTTCGTGACCATTCCATGATGATCCGGCCGGATCGAGGGTAAGGGCATCCTGGCCAATGAAGTTCCGTCCAGGCGGTGGTGGCAGCTATGGTGGCGCGGACGTGAGTGACGGCCCGAGCGCCCGCTGGCTTGCATCAATCAGCTCAGGAGCGAGCACGCTGACGGCATTCATCCGTAGCCTAATCCTGTTGGACTGCTGGGATCTTCGTTGGGGCATCTCTTGGACCCGTCAGACTATCCTGTAGCCAGTGAGGGGACCAGACGCGAGCGAGCGGGGACAGTAATTCCCGCTAACGCGACCGCATGGCAACCGGTGGCCTCCAACGGGTGAAGTCATTGAAAACATGCTTGAACGGGACTCTGCATCGGGTTGGAAAATGTGGGGATTTGACACTGAAAGTCTACGAAAAATTATTTTGCGGGGCCTTGTAAAATACTGAGAATAAAAGAGAAAAATATTTAGCGGGAATTGCTGGAGCGGGGATGGATCTATGGTCGAAAATGTTTACTGAGCTTCAGTCCCTGACCTTGATAGTTTGACGAGAGCGCCGTTCCGTAGAGATGCTGCGGGCGTTCGGTCATCCGTTCGTAAACCAGTCGACCCACAACCTGCCCGTGCTCAAGAACAAATGGAGCCTCGTGACACCGGACTTCCAGCACGCCTCGTGAGCCAAATCCGCCCGATTCCACGTGACCAAAACCCGGATCAAAGAAGCCAGCGTAATGCACCCGGAATTCACCAAACACCGCCAGATATGGTGCCATCTCGGCGGCGTAATCCGGAGGTATATGCACTGCCTCTTGACTTACGAGGATGTAGAACGCTCCTGGATCGAGAATGATCCTGCCTTCGGATGTGCGGATTTCCTCCCAATATTCAGAAGCTTCGTATTTTTGGGTCCTATCCAGATCTATGAGGGCGGCGTGAGGCTTGGCGCGGTAGCCCACCAGATCGGTGGAATCGGGGCGGAGGTCAACGGAAAAACCTAATCCGTTACCGATCACGGCCTTCCCGTCCACGAGTCCCGCGGTTCCATGCAGCTCATGAAGCTCGCGGTCCGATAGCTGGGCGCTTCCCCTGCGGAACCGGATCTGGTTCAGTCGCATGCCGGACCTAACCAACACCGAAAAACTTCGCGGACAAATCTCCGCGAAGAGTTGCCCGGAATATCCTTTCGGGATTCGATCGAATTCCACTCCATCATCGGTTATGGTCCGTGTCAGCAGGTCCAGACGACCCGTGGAGGACTTCGCGTTCGCCACCGCGTGGATACCTCGTGGCAGTGAGAGACGTTCCATTAGAGGCGCCACATAGACACATCCCTTCTCGAGCACCGCTCCGTCCGACAGGTCAACGCGGTGCATCTCGAATTCCGCCAGTCGTTTGGAAACGGTTTTGCCTGAGCCGACAAGAAATGAGGCCCGAACGCGATATGCGATCGACCCGAGACGCAGATCGAGTGAAGCTGGCTGAAACTGCCCCGGGTCTATGGCAACGTCAGCGGCGACTTCGCCGCGCAGGACCATCGCCTCGAGTTCCTGTATTGGAAGAACCCCAGTGCCCGGCATAGTACCTCCGGAATAATGGTGCCCTTTGCCGGGCCGCGAAAATCCTTGGTCGGGCTAGCAGGATTTGAACCTGCGACCTTCCGTCCCCCAGACGGATGCGCTACCAGACTGCGCCATAGCCCGACATGGACGCCTCTCTATCAGACCGTTTCGCGGCATAGCAAGCGTGGCTGGGCGCGAGGGTGCGATTCTCGTATGGTTCGCTTTTTGAACCACTGATGTTCTGCCCGCGAATCACGCGGCGAGGGCAATCCGGGCCACCGGGCGGTTTTCGTTGGCGCATTCCGGGGGCCTCCAGCCGCCGTGGCGGCCCGTGCGCGGCGCCAGCACGGCCCATGCCCGGTCGAAGCGTCCGGACCCGGGGACGACCGGAAGGTCAGGACGCCCTGTCCGCCGTCGCGGCCCCGGCCCTGTCCCGAGCGCTTCATCCTCACCGTCACCAGGACCCTGTTGGCGGCCTCCACGGATCCCGATCCGATGGGGTGGCCCGCGTTGGCGGCGTCCGCGTAGTGCATGCGTCTGCGGTTGCCGCGGAAGCAGGCCAGCTCCCTCCGGACGTCGTCGGCCCCCTTTCCCCTGCGCAGCAGGTGGCGCATGGCGCCGGTCACCCTGCCGACGCCCCCGGGGTCGTGGGGCGGGACGTGCCGCCACTTCCCGAACCAGGCCGTGCCGGCGGCCGTGTCCGCGCCGAAGGCGGTGTCGGCCGCGGCCTTCATATGCTGGGCCGCGTGCCAGAAGTCGACAGGCATGACATCGGGCGACAGCGATTCCAGGAACGTCCAGTTGTCCCTGGCGCCGTCGGCCACCGCCGCAGGCCTCAGGTCGGGGTTGCGTTCCAGCCAGTGGAGCGCCTCGGCCTCGGCCGCGACTTCAGGCTCGCCCTGGCGGTCTCGGGAAGACGCCCGAAGTGCCGGCTCCCGGCATGCTGCCTTCGGCGCCGGCCAGGGCCACGACGCCGCACGACGCCTCGCGCCAGCCGGCGTCCGCTGGCTTTCCGTCCTCCGTCCCGGCGTTCATGCGCATCATCACGCCGCCGGGCGAGACCAGCAGCGAGACCGCCCCCCCCGGGCATGTCCTCCCGTTCCCGGAGATCCGCCAGAAGCGCGCCGGAGCATTCCTCCACGCGGTTTCCCGCCTCCCCGGAAAGCCGGCCCGGGGACGCCGTCGAAGGCCCCTGGCCGCAGAGCCTTTTCCAGGCGTCCCCGCTCCCGCGGGCCGTCAGCCCGCCCGTCAGGTACATCGACAGGCCCGCCGCCGCCGGCGTCAGACCGCACGGCGTCAGGCCCAGGACGGCCTCGGCGGGGACCAGCGACGCGCCGGTCCCCGAGGGGCGGTACCGCGAACGGAGGAAGCCGGACGGGCCGAACACAGTCATCGCGCGGCCCGGCGTGGCCTCCGCCCTACGGTACGTCCCGCCGCTGGCCCCGGCCGTGTCGCCGTGGCCGTCCAGCGTCCCGGACGCGTCCTTCAGGACCGTGCGGGCAAGGCGGAGGACCGTGTCGCGGAACGCCGCCCCGGCCCGCAGCGGGTCGTCCCGGTACAGGGCCGCGGTGTCCGCCGCCAGGCCGACCTCCACGGCCCGCCCGGCCAGGGCGACGCCCGCCCGCGTCAGGCGCTCCTCCGCCGCCGTGACGGATCCGCTTCCCCCATCGATGTTGGCAATCGGGTTCCCGGGCTGTAGGCTCTTCATCGGAGTGCTCCTTTCCGCCCCCGCTTCGGGGCTCTTGACGATTTGCATCGGGAGCACCCTGCCACATCCCGGATCCAGGCCCGGGAACGGCGGCCGACACGGCGGCCGCGAAAAAAACGCGGCACGCGCCGCGGATTTTCGCGGATTCGGCCGGATCAGGGGCGATCGCGGGATCCGGCACGGAAAATGTCGTTCGGTTCCAGTCTATTGAAAAAAGAGCGATCCGCCATACGGGAACCACACCCGGGCGCGACGGCGGGACTAGTTTGTCCCTGGGCCCGTCAGTGTCGGAATTCTTCTCGGCGGGATGTCCGATCATCCCGGGTCATTCACTCGATCTCGGCCCGCATTCCGAACCCCTTTAATGGGCGGCCGTCGGTCGCCGCCACTTTCCGCCCTCTGGCCATGGGCGGGGTCGGTCGAGAACCGTCGTATCTTGCGGTCAGTGACGCCGTGAACCGTCCTGGCGCTCGGGACGATATGCGGATAACGAGAATCCCGCGCCTGCACGCATCAATGCTTCGCGCTGAGGTGGTGAAAACTCCATGGCAGCCGCCCTTTAACGTCGCCCGAACAACTCGATGCCGATAGTTTGGGCTATCTCATCCACGAAGCGCTCCACGGAATGGTTTACGCTTTCATGCTCGTAACCCTTAATGTTCCTTTAGGCTTTGGCCTCGTCAGTACCGGTGATGACCTTCGCATTGACCCTCTTGGTTCCGTGCTCCTCTGTCCCAACGATAATGGTCTTTCCGATTCCACGTCTGGTTCCCAGATTTTTCTTCGGCATGCATGTTCCGTTTAATTCCCGCCGGGAAAGTATTGAACGACTTCGACCTCCCTGGAAACGAACCAATCGAAGCCCCCGGATTCTTTGCATGAACCAAGCGGCTGTCTGGCGGATACCGACTGCCGATCTCGCGACATACCTAATGCTCGACATTTCCCGTAGGTATGTGCTCATCAGACGTAGAGTCGTGGAGAGCGGTAACCCTTTCTGTAGCCCGACCTTTGAGCATTCCATGACGTTTCCATGCTTGACGGAGATGTGTTTCCGGGGGGAGGAGGGGGTAGTCCCAGTATCGATATGGCATCGGCTTGCGGCCTTTCTACACTCGGGAGCCCGCCCGCCCATCGGAGTGGGACTCCCGAGAATCTCGTGGAGGCACGCAAAGGGCGGGATCGGAGGTTCCAGTAAATGGCATGGAATGAATCGATCCACCGCTTCGGCGCTCAGATCGATCGTGAGGGATAATCCCTTCCGTATGAGGGCTTCCAGGGGTGTAAAACAGGGCTTTTGCGGAATGGACCCGAACCGGGTCAATCAGGTGTTGGCCCGGTGAGGCCGATCCCCGTCGGATCGTTCGGAGGCGTGGTACATACGCTCGCGAAGCGCCAGGAGTCTATCATAGATTTTCAGAAAGGCGCTGAGATCCTTCACTTCCACCTTCCCGGTTTCCTGAGTACCGGACCCGGCCACAGCCTGTATACGGACTTCACCGTTTTCGGATGTGACAGGTGTTGCCGAACGTTTCTCTGCCGGTTCGGGTCTCTCCCGGGACCGGTCATTCATGGGCCTGTCCTGCCGGGCTTTTTGTGACCGCGCCGCGGAATCCACACCGCTGCTCATCTGTCGTTCGGGATCATGCGCTGTCCCTGATCCACCGGAAGCATTGGCATTAGCTGGCTCTCCATACGCTCCGGTCTCCGCCACGGTACCCGTAACCGACGTAATTTCCTCCGATTCAGCCCTGACCCGGGTGGTGCCGCCGTCCTCTCCGGGTATGTCTTCAGTTGGGTGATCAAAACGCGGCGCCATGGCCGTAACCGAACCTATCCCTTGCTCCCGGAGAATTTTCTGGACACCGCGAATGGTCAGGCCGTCATCGTGAAGGAGTTGTCTGATCCCGCCGAGTAGCGCTATATCAGAAGGCCTGTAATACCTCCGCCCGCCTGCCCGCTTTATTGGCTGCACCTGGGAAAATCGACTTTCCCAAAACCTTAGGACATGCGTCGGGACATCAAGCCGATCGGCAACCTCACTGATCGTTCGCAAAGCGTCGCGCGATTTTTCCATTCCCCGGCACTCTAGCAATTGGTAGCTGAGGCAATTCGTCTCTTGACCTGATGCGAGAAGCGGACACTCAGAACCCGTCGCGGAGAGATCTCCACCTCCACACCTGTCTTTGGATTGCGACCCACTCGGGCGTTCTTGTCACGCAGGGAGAAAGTGCCGAACGTGGAAATTTTTACTGATTCCCCTTTGACGAGAGCGTCGGATACGTGATGGAAAACGCTTTCAACGAGCTGGCTCGCTTCGCTGCGTGACACTCCCAGTTCCCTGACCACCGCCTCGCTCAGGTCCATGCGGGTTAGACTTTTATCACTCATGGGGCCTCCTCGGGTCGATACGTGACAAACGATTCTCGACACTTCGCAGTCTGCATTGCTGGTTTACCTATTGGCAAGCGGTAAGCGATGTTCTCACCAGCGTAACACTACCGCCCCCCACGCAAGCCCGCCCCCAATCGCTTCCGTAACGACCAGGTCGCCTTTCCGGATCCTGCCATCGTTCACGCCGACTGAAAGGGCTAGCGGAATCGATGCGGCGGAGGTATTCCCGTGGTCCTGGACCGTTACGATCACGTCATCCATCGAATGGTCGAGCCGCTGGGTCGTCGCTTTAATGATACGTAGATTGGCTTGGTGTGGAACGATCCAGTCGATGTCCCTTTCATTGAGGCCAATTCTGGTGATAGCCGTTCTCGCGGTCAGCACCAGCTTCTCAACCGCATGCCGGAAAACCTCCTTGCCCTGCATCCTCAGGTGGCCAATGGAACCGGTCGCGACGCCACCGTCCACATAAAGAATTTCGCGAAACCTCCCGTCGGAATTCAGGTCCAATGAAAGTATGCCACGGTCATCCGAGTTTCCCTCACCTTCCCGACCCTCTATCAGTATCGCGCCGGCACCGTCCCCAAACAGCACGCATGTGGAGCGGTCAGTCCAGTCCATTATGCGGCTGAAGGATTCCGCCCCTATAACCATTACGCGGTTCGCCTGACCGGAGACTATCAGCGCGTTGGCGTTCGCCAATGCATATATGAATCCGGCGCAGACGGCCTGAACATCGAATGCGAAGCCCCGGGTCATACCAAGCTGCGCCTGGACCATTGTAGCGGCAGACGGAAACGTCAGGTCGGCTGTGGAAGTGGCCAAGACTATCGCATCAACGTCCTGCGCCGACAACTCCGCACTTTGCAGTGCCGCCTTCGCGGCCCGGAAAGCGAGGTCCGATGTGCCTTGGCCGTCGGCGACGAAGTGCCGTCGTTCGATTCCGGTTCGGGAACGGATCCACTCGTCTGTGGTATCCAGGCTATCCTCAAATTCATGATTTGGAACCAAACGCTCGGGCAGGTAATGCCCGACCCCCCGAACGACCGCGCGCCTCGTCATTTCCCGGCACCGTTTCCGGGTCGACCGTCATATCGGTCCCGATGCAAGGTTGTTGCGGACGCAACCCGCGCGGCTACGCGCTGGCTGAATCTTGACCGGGCAAGGTTGAACGCAAGTTGCACCGCCGCTTCCGTTCCTTTGGCGTCGGCACCGCCATGGCTTTTCACCACTATGCCGTTCAGGCCTAGAAAAACGCCTCCGTTGACCCGTCTTGGATCGATGCGTCTGCTCAGGCGGTTAAGTGAGGTATACGCTATAAGCGCCGCAATCCGGGACAGCGGCGTCGCCGCGAACGCCGACCTGAGGAATTCGCGGATCTGCTCGGCGGTGCCCTCAGCGGTTTTGAGTGCTATGTTGCCGGTAAAGCCGTCGGTGACGATGACGTCGACATGTGCCGCGGGAATATCGCCTCCTTCGATGAATCCGATGTAATCGAATTCGCCCGCTGGTGCCGCTGCGGCTATCAGATCGTTGGCGATTTTCAATTCCGCCCGGCCTTTGTGTTCCTCTGTCCCGACATTCAGAAGTCCAACTCGGGGGCGTGCCAGTTCGAGCCCGTTGCGGGCATAGGACGCACCCATCAACGCGAACTGGAGCAGGTCGTCACCGTCGGCGCGTATGTCCGCGCCAACATCAAGCATTATATTGAAGCCCTCCTTGTCACGACGTGGCCACAGGCATGCGATGGCGGGACGGTTGATTCCGTCGAGTTTGCGTAGGCGCATCATACTGATGGCCATCAAGGCACCGGTGTTTCCGCAGCTTACGCAGACTTCCGCCTCACCGTTCCTGACGGAGTCGATCGCGGACCACATCGACGTATCCTTACCGTTTCGCATCACATGCGACGGCTTTTCGTCCATGGTGACGGTTCGGTCGGAATGGCGTACCTTACAAAGGCCCGCGAGCGGCTTTCGTCTGGAGACCAGCCCCTCCAGCTCGTCTTTTGGTCCATGCAGAATGAACCCGACCCCGTCAGTGTTTCGGACAAAACGTGCACAACCGGAAACCACCGCCGCAGGCCCGCGATCGCCTCCCATTGCATCCACCGAAATCACCGTGCGACTGGCACCATCTGCGCCTGCATCTTTAGCGGGAATTACTTTGGATGCCAGCATTCGCCCGTTGAAGCCGCAAGCGGTCTAAGTCAGATCGTCGTCTTCGATGTCAATCCCGGTGTCGATCGGCACGACCTCGCGGTCCCTGTAGTGTCCACAGGCTGGGCATATGTGGTGCGGGCGTCTGAGTTCGCCGCAGTTGGTACACTCAGTCGGATTCGCGGCAACCAGGGCATCGTGGCTGCGACGCATGTTACGGCGTGATCTGGTGACCTTGTTCTGGGGGACAGCCATGTCGTTTCCTTGTCTGCACAGGGCGGCCGTCCAGATGCTTGGTTCGCACGCCATTTACCAAAACGCGTTCACGTGAGCGGGTCAAGGACCGATCCGTCCAGCGTAAGTCGGTAAAATAGCGAGATCAATTCCGTGCGCAAGAGAATTCTATAGATGAGATGGATTGATCCGCGCGTCGGGCGACCGCGGAACACTTACGGTTCAGTGCGCGTTTTCACCAAGTTAGTCGCTGAAGACATTTCGTGGTCACACCTAACCCGCCAACATCTGAATGGCGTGGCTTCAGATGGCAACCGGCATTGGTCCGCTTGCATACCTCCGTGAACCGGGTAGCCATGGAATTCGGTTAACGGCTTTCATCTATCGGGTTAACCAGATTCGCGAGCTCGGCGAACGGTTTCGTTGCGTTCGTCGTGGTTTCATCCCGCTGGTCGGCGTTGTCGGGTGCATAACGGAACTCAAATGGTCCGTTTCCCGCAGCACGAGGGTAAGTTGGCAAAGCGAGCGCCAGCTCTTCGATCAGTATGGCGCCGATGTCCAGTTCAGCCCGCAACGGCTCGACGCTGTCATCCGCGTGCATCTCCGTCTGATCGACCTGCGGTGACCCGTTAGGATCCAATACGTACTTCCGCAGGACTGGTTCGTCGATTCGGGTGACAACGGGCTCAAGGGTGACGACACATTCCTGTGTGACCGTGGCACCCAATTCCGCTTCCAATCGCCAATCATCGACTTCCACCTGCCCGACCCTGCCTTTCAGTCTGAGCTTACGCAGTCTGGTAACCCCCAGCAGCCCGGCTATCGCGGCTCTCTCGGCACCGCTGGGCTTCACGAGGAAACCATGTGACTGCCCGGGTGGAAGGTCGGCCAAGCGCATTACATATCTGAATGGAGTGGTTGCCGGCATCGAGGTTTTCCGGTCTTGAATACAGCGGGTCCGTTCTGTAAGTCCGGATACGGTCTGGGCCCGGGCATGGCAAGAGGAATGAAATGGGTGGTATACCAGCTGTGCTCAGGGGGGGGATTGTCGGTTCCGTACTGTTTCTGGCGTTTGGCTGCAGCAACATCGACCGAAAGCATGGTTACGTTCCAGCTGACGAAGCGCTGGATGAGATCAGCGTCGGACTGGATACGAGAATCTCGGTCGCCGATACTTTGGGCCGACCGTCGGTCGCGGGAATTCTATCGGACAGCGGGTGGTATTATGTCGAGAGTCGTTTCCGGGCATACGGATTCCGGCAGCGCCTTGAGGTCGACCGTGAAGTCGTCGCGATCACTTTCGATGAGGAAGGTGTGGTCGAGAACATCGAACGGTTCGGTCTTGAGGACGGTCAGGTTGTCGCGTTATCCCGCCGTGTGACTGACAGTAACATCAAGGGTGTGAGTTTCCTGAGACAGCTGTTTGGAAACATCGGCAACTTCGCCGCCGATCAGTTTGTGAACTGATGGATTGGCGCGAGTCGGCGGTCAGCTCTCCTCGGGTCTGAACCTCAACGCAACCCCGTTGATGCAGTACCTTAGTCCTGTGGGCTGCGGCCCGTCGGCGAATACATGCCCGAGATGGGCATCGCACCGACTGCAGTGTACTTCCGTGCGTCTTCTGAACAATGAATGATCGGCTTTCTCGCCAATCCGCCCGGGTTCCTTGGGCTGGTAGAATGAAGGCCATCCGGTACCCGACTCGAATTTGTGCGCCTTGTCGAACAGCTCCGCGCCGCAACAGACACATGTGAATGTCCCCGGCCCTTCCGGGAAGTCCTCGTGCGTGCCGGGACGTTCGGTCGCCTCCTTTCGTGTCACCCTGTAGGCAAGATCATCCAGCTGTTCACGCCATTCCGCATCGGATTTAACGACTTTTCCCATTTGTCTGACCCTTCTCTCGGTATTGCGGTCAACGAATTTCGCCGCGGTTGCGGTGATCCGGCTCCCGGACGCCTTGATACCCGCCATCTGGACCATGGCTTAAATGGTCAGGCAATGCATGTCGAGTTGCATGTCCGCTCGGGATTGCGATGGTTGCGTTGTTCCGACAAAGCAAACTGAAAGTCCTGCACGAGAGGCAAACCGCGCTTGGATCTGGAACCCTCCTTGAGACTTCCTCGAACGAACGCCGTGCATGGGCCTGTATTCCGGCACCATAGAATTCCCAGACGCCATTCCGAAGCCTAACGCCCGGCCCTTTCCGGAGCGAGGGCGTAGCCCGAGCGAAGGGAAGGGCCGGGCGGTGAGAAATGCCGCACGGGTGAGAACCGTAAGGTCGTGAACGCCCGCCGTCGCCGTGATGGCGAGGTTGGCGAGCCCGGTCTGTCCCTTGGCGTGTGCCCGGTTCATTAGTGGCCCAGAGAGGCACGCCGCGGGAACTTCGAACGGCGTCACACTCGTATGCCGTTGAGATGAAGAACTACATCGAACCAGTCACCAGAATGGTCAGCCTGCACGAGACCGCCAGATCGTCTTAGCGTCCCTTATTTCGACCTCACTGGCCAGTCCGATCGCAACATTCCGTATTCTGTTCCTCAAGGCCGGGAATGTGAGCGTCAAATGAGGCGTTGCAGTTCCCAGGGCGGGAAATTAATGGGGTTGAGCCCTGACCCGCACTTACATCAGGACATCAGGATGCCGACTCTCTCCCGGCTTCGCGAAAGTATGTATCGAATGGAGCATCGGCCCGAAATCTGTCGCGGCACTTGGGTTCCGCAACAGGTCAGGGAATTTGACAATTCCGGCCGGTTCATCTTCTGGGTTGAAACCCCGGCAAACGGGTCCGTGAGCCTCAAGCCGGGTCTGCATCCGTCCCATCTCTCCGACACCGAGCGGTTGAGGGTCTTCCTCGCGTCCGATCTAAAGCTCGGTGCCACGGCCGCCACCGCTGCAGGTCTTGAACCGGGCGGGTTCAGCGTGACAATGCCGAGCGCCAACGGCCGACCGCTGCCCAGCCTTGAGATGGCCCAGCTGTCCGGCGAATACCTGCCCGATGACTTCGAGTGGAACGAATGGGAAATCAGCGGTATCGCCATCCGCAACCCGCTGTCCTTCCTCCGCGAGCTGCAGTTTCTTGCTGGTTTCGCCGGAAACGATTTCCGGATCGGCCATGACCTGAAGTTCTGGATCCAGTTCGCACAGCAGCTGCGTGCGATGGTTCGCCAGCACCAGTTCCTGCCCGTCATCAAATGCTCTCAGCCGGGTAAAGGCCGGGCGCAGCCGAAATACGTTGCCGGATGGGCTCCTGCCGACAGCCTGTACGAACGCAGCCTTCGAGATTTCGCGGTTGCCATGCCCACGGTGTGCACATTGGTGAGAAAGGCCGGGAAGGTGCGCAGGAACGGCAAGGTGCCAGCGTCGGTTCTCGACCGCACGGACCTGCTGCGACATTTCTCTGAACAGCAGGTCGATCTGCTGGTTTCGGGCACCCCATTCACGAAGTCATTCCTGAAGCCGCTGGGCAGAAGCTGGTTCGCGGGCTCGCTGGTGCGGACTGAGAGCAGCCGGACCGCGGCGCAAATCGAGCCAACAAACCCTGACGAGACGGATGTGGCTCATTGGCATGCGTGGCAGAGGAAGATCCTTCACCAAGCCCGGCGTTCCGGGTTCTCTCTGGGATTTCGCCTGAGTCAGGATGACGCCCACGACGACAATCGCTGGCGTATAGGATTTTTCGTATCCTGCAATGAGGATCCGTCGCTGTCGGTTGATCTTTCGGAATGGTGGCCGATGCCTCAACGCGTGAAGGACGAATGGCGGCGTCGCTTCGGCGACAGGTTTGAACGCGATCTACTGGTCAGTCTCGGACAGGCCGGGCGGATCTGCCCGCTGCTTTGGCAGGGCATGGAGACCGCGAAGCCGACCGGTGTCGACATGGACCTCGATACCGCGTACGGATTCCTGAAGGACGATGCGCTGGTGCTCGAATCTGCGGGATATAGGATCGTCCTCCCGAGCTGGTGGACGCCGAAAGGGCGCCGACGGGCGCGACTACGCGTGAAAGCCAGCGGCACACGCGGACAGTCCCTGCAGTCAAGTCCCGCTTCCGGACTGCTGAACCTTGAGTCACTTGTCCGCTACGACCACGAGCTCTCGATAGGCGGCCAATCGGTGACCGAGGACGAATGGAGGGCACTGCTCGAAGCGAAGTTGCCCCTCGTGAAATTCCGAGGCGAGTGGATGGAGATCGATCACCGGCAAATGTCGCGGACACTCGAGCTTTGGCGGAGCCGGGACCAAGGCGTCGGCGTCGATTTCAGCCAGATGATCAGGGACATGGCGGAAGCCGATCCGGATACCGAGGAGTTTGTCTTCGATGACGTCCTCGCGGACGTCCTCCGGGGGTTGCAGGATCTGGAAACGCTTGAGCCGATGAGCAATCCTGCCGGAATGCACGGCGACCTGCGCACATACCAGAGGACCGGGCTCGCATGGCTGGTGCGGCAGGAAAGGCTTGGCCTAAATCCCTGCCTCGCCGACGATATGGGTCTTGGTAAGACCGTCCAGTTGATCGCGTTGCTGCTGCACGAAAGGCAGCATGAGGAGACGGCGAAGGACTCCGGGATTCAGCCAACGCTGCTCGTCGCCCCGACCTCCGTGCTCAGCAACTGGAAAAAGGAAGTTGACAAGTTCGCCCCGGGCCTGAAATGCCACATACACCATGGCTCCGAACGGGTTCGCGACCGTGCCGGATTCGTTGAGGCCGTCTCGGGCCAAGACCTGGTCGTGACTTCGTTTAACTTGGCCCGCTCGGACAGGGAGATGCTCGGTGCCGTGCGGTGGCGGCGCGTCGCTGTGGATGAGGCGCAAAACATCAAGAACCCGAAATCGGCACAGGCCAAGGCGATCTTTGCGCTTCCCGCGACTCACCGCATTGCGATGACCGGAACGCCCATAGAGAACAGGCTGATGGACATGTGGTCCCTGTTCCGGTTCCTCAACCCAGGCTACCTCGGCACGGAAGCGCAATTCAGGCGGGCGTATGAAATGCCGATCCAACGGGAGAGCGACCAGACCCGTGCCCGGCAGCTGCAGCAACTGGTCCAGCCATTCATCCTCCGCCGCCTGAAGTCCGACAAGTCGATTATCGACGACCTGCCGGACAAGGTCGAACAGAAGGTCTACTGCAACCTCACCAGGGAGCAGGCATCCCTGTACCAGGCCGTGGTCGAAGACGTGGAGAACAGGATCGATGAGGCTGACGGAATGGGCCGGCGCGGGCTGATCCTGTCCACGCTGATGAAGTTGAAGCAGGTCTGCAACCACCCGGCGCAGTTCATCCAGGACGGAAGCGCTTTCGACGAGAGCCGTTCGCACAAGCTGGCACGCCTGAACGAGATGATCGAGGAAGCCCTTCTGGATTCCGACAGCCTCCTCGTCTTCACGCAGTTCACCGAGATCGGGGAGCGGTTGGAAACCCAGTTCCGCGAGAGGCATTCGTGTCCCGTGCATTACCTTCATGGCGGCACGACAAGAAAACGCCGGGAGAAGATGATCGAGAGCTTCCAGGATCCGGATGCGCCCGCTGGCATCTTCGTTCTGTCGCTGCGGGCGGGCGGGGTTGGAATTACGCTTACGCAGGCAAACCATGTTTTCCACTTCGACCGCTGGTGGAACCCGGCAGTTGAAAACCAGGCCACGGACCGGGCCTACAGAATCGGGCAGCGGAAGACCGTTTTCGCCCACAAGATGGTGACGTTGGGAACGCTTGAAGAGCGCATCGACGAAATGATCGAATCGAAAAAGGCCCTTGCCGAGAACATCGTCGGTGCGGATGAGAACTGGCTTACGGAAATGGACAACGACTCGTTCCGGCAGCTGATCGCACTGAATCGCCAAAGCATCATGGAGGCTTGATCATGGCCAAGATGACCCGGACCTGGTGGGGAGAGATCTTTCTGGATGTTCTGGCAATGAGCATGGACCAGGGCCGGCTGAAGCGCGGTCGCTCCTACTCCGGCCCGAACCGGCTGCTGAAGTTTTCCATAAGAAGGGGCGTGGCCAAGGCCACGGTGCGCGGCAACATCAACCACTACTTCGGCGTTTACGAGGAGCCTCGATACAATGTGACCGTCAAGCTGCGGCAGTTCACCTCGACTGACTGGAACAGGATTTCCGAGATGATCTCCGGCAACGCGGCCTGCCTGTCCCAACTGCTCATGAATGAAATGCCTACGGCGATTGAGGACGCCTTCTCGGAGTCCGGCGAGTCCTTGCTGCCACGCTCAAAGAGTGATCTCGTAAGCAAGTGTTCATGCCCTGACTGGGTTTCGCCCTGCAAGCATGTTGCGGGCGTGTACTACAAGATCGCGTCGCTGCTTGACCGCGACCCGATGCTCCTGTTCGAACTGCGTGGTCTGGAATTCCCGCTGCTTCGCGAGAAGCTCGCAGGTTCATCCCTCGGGCAGGCTCTCATTGACGAGCAGACCGGCCATGAAGGGCCCTTCGAGATTCCAGGCAAACGCTACACCGATCCAAGGGGAATGCCCGCAGCGGGAATTGACCTCAAGTCATACTGGAGGGGTGAGCACCCGCTTCCACCGGTCGACGTGTTTGACGGGGCCCCGCCGACACCCGCCGTTTTGGCCAAGAAGGGAGGCGACAATCCGGCGTTCTGGCACCTTGACCAGTCGTTCATTGGGGTGATGGAGGAAGTATGTGCCCGGGTCGTCCAGAAAAACCGCTCGTCCCTGTAGGCAATGCCAGAGAAAGCACTTCGCGCCATGCATCCTCTAGGATGCGCCTGCTCCAGAACGTGCAGGGCGGAAAACGCGGGTGCCCAAAAAAGGGATACACCCTCGGATCCGGGACATTTGACGTTCTGTCTCGACATCCATAAGCAAAGCCGATGGTACGCGCTCCGATCCTCCAGCTTTCCGACGTCACCGTGGCGGGCGACGGGAAACCGATCATTCAGGAACTGGATCTCATCGTCCACCCCGGTGACCGGATTGCGCTTGTAGGGCGCAACGGTTCCGGAAAGTCAACACTGATGAAGGTTATGGCGGGGCTCCATGCAGTTGATGGCGGGGTTTGCTCGATATCCTCAGGTGTATCGGTCGGATATATGGAGCAGGCTCCCGATCTGAGCGGTTTCGCGACACTTGGCGAGTTCGCGGCGAGCGGTCTGGGCCCAGGTGAGAGCTACCGGATCGACAGGGCGGTCAAAGGACTGGGATTCAATAAGGACACATCGGTCGCCTCGGCGTCAGGTGGTGAGCGAAGACGGGCGGCGCTCGCCAGACTCGCCGTCAGGTCGCCGGAGTTGATGCTGTTCGATGAACCCACGAACCATCTCGATATCAAAGCGATCACATGGATGGAGCGTTGGCTCACCGACACCCGCTCGGCCATTGTGCTGATAAGCCATGATCGCGCCTTTCTTCGCTGCCTGACGACAACCACGCTCTGGATCGACCGAGGTAAGTTGCTGCGACGGGATACCGGAATAGAAGGGTTCGAGGGGTGGCGCGACAGGATCTGGGAAGGTGAGGATCTCGCCCGGCATAAACTGGACAGAAAGATCAAATCCGAAACCCGGTGGGCGGTGGAGGGAATCAGTGCGCGCCGAAGGCGCAACCAGGGGCGAATGCGCGCCCTTCAGGCAATGCGGAGCGATCGCAGGGCGATGGTTCGCAGGCAGGGTATAGCAGCTCTGGCGGTTGAAACCGACGGTATGTCCGGAAGGCGGGTCATCGAGGCACGAGGCATCTCAAAGTCCTACGGTGGCAGGAAAATCCTCGAACCGTTCAGTCTCAGGATCATGCGCGGCGATAGGGTTGCGCTGGTTGGGCCGAATGGTGTGGGAAAGACGACGTTGATGAATATGCTGATCGGCTTGGAGAGTCCCGATTCCGGCGGCCTGACGCATGGCCCTGGAATACAGGCGGCGGTATTCGACCAGAATCGCGAACGGCTGGATGCGGATCTGAGTCTCTGGGACGCGCTTGTCAGTGATCGCGAAATTGGACTGCGGGGACGATCCGACCAACTGATGGTGCGTGGAAAACCGCGGCATGTTCTCGGTTATCTAAGGGATTTCCTTTTTTCCGAAGCACAGGCGCGCGCTCCCGTGCGGTCGCTGTCCGGTGGTGAAAAGGCACGGCTTCTTCTGGCAAAGCTCTTTGCCCGGCCGTCAAATCTTCTGGCACTTGATGAACCAACCAATGATCTTGATCTCGAAACCCTGGATTTACTTCAGGACGTGCTCGGTGATTACTCCGGTACCGTGATTCTGATCAGTCATGATCGGGATTTCATTGATCGTCTGGCCACGACAACCGTAGCCATGGAAGGCGACGGGCGTGCGCAGATCTATGCAGGTGGTTGGACCGATTATCGGGCCCAGCGCGGTGAAAAGGTTTCGGTAACGCCTGCCGCGGTAAGGAAATCCGGTGCGTCGCGTTCGCAATCAAGGAAAGTGTCCAGAGGGTTGGGTTACGCCGATCAGAGGCGACTTGCGGCGCTGCCTGCCGAAATCGAGCGGCTTGAGGCCGAAATCGCCAGATTGACCGAGTTCCTGTCCGACCCGGACGTATTCGCGAGAACTCCTGATAGATTCGAGAAGGCGAGCGCCGGATTGATCGATCGGCAAGGCGCATTGCAGGCGGCGGAGGAGGAATGGCTGAGGCTGGAGGAAAGGGCTTCCACGAAATGACGCCACACCGGCAGGCCTGTTCCCCATACACACCAGTGCCCGCTACACGATGGTCCTTCACTGATTAGGGGCGCGCTTCCGCGTCCGCATCTGGCATGATGGAGCGCCGATCCCGATTCCACCGCCCGGACATGCGTCCTCACGGCCTTTCCGCCATTACCGGCGGATAAACTCAGCGGAGTGGACCCGCTCAAAGTGTTGCGGCCAGTTCGATGGCAACGTCATATATGGCCATCACGTCGTCGCGGGTGCAGTCGAATGTCCCGATCGACACGCGGATGGGTGCACGCCAGATTTTTTGGTTCGACCTGAATCCGTTTTCCATACCTGCACGAGCGCGCTGTTGGTGCTGGGGAACTGCTACAGGAAACTGGCCGGTGGGAAAGGTTCGCACCATGGAAGGCCCGGCGGATCGCCACAGCCTGACCCAAAAATCTGGCGTGCACCCCACGCGGATGACAAACTGGCCTTCGTGCCTGGTTTGGGTCAGATAGACGCGGCCGTCATCGTTGATTCTCTCCAGTAAACCAGCTGTCAGCATATCCGCATCGCTACCGAAGGGGGCGTATTGGAAAGTGAAAAGGGCCAGTCGGGGTTCGGTGACAATCCGAAAGTGCTCGGTTGCACTGATGGCTTCGGCCAGTTCCGCTGTCCACACCACATGGTTGCGGATGCGCGCGCGAAGGCCCTCAAGCCCATATGCCCGCAGACTGAACCAGATTTTCAGTGCACGGAAGCGACGACCTAAAGGGACGGTCCACTCGTTGAAATTCAGGATTGCCCCGCTACCCTATGTTTCCAGATAGTCAGGCCTCAGACCCATCGATCTTATCTGGGGTGACGCGTCGGCAAGAAACTGCACTGAACAGTCGAACTGTGCGCCAAGCCATTTGTGTGGATTGAGGACTATGCTGTCCGCGTCGTCGATTCCCTGAAATAGGTATCTGAATTCAGGACAGATCATCGCGGAACCGGCCCACGCGGCGTCGACATGGGTGTATAGACCATGTCGCTTGGCGACTCGGATGCAGTCCGCAATCGGATCAAAGGCGCCAATTGACGTACCGCCAGCGTAGAGAACGGCTCCGGCTGGCGTGATTCCGTCCGCGATGTCCGAATGAATCGCCGCATCAAGCGCATCAGATCTCATCGAGAAATGGGCGTCTGTTGCAACCGTCACGAGATTACGTTGCCCGACCCCCGCCAACCGCACTGCTTTCTCAACCCAACTGTGGGCCTGATCGCTGGCATAGATACGCATGGCTGACTGTCCTGAAATGCCGGACTTGATGGAATTCCATCCGGTCGCACGGTCCGGCATGGTAATTATGGCGCATAGGGTGCAGGTGTTGGCACTGTCATGGATCGTGCCGGTGAAATGCGGACCCAATCCAACCGCTTGCCGCAGCCAGTCCACCATGACCTGTTCGATTTCGGTCGCCGCGGGTGATGTCTGCCAGAGCATACTCTGTGCGGCGATTGAATTGGCCAGTTGCTCTGCCCGGATGGATGCAGGTGAGGCGTTGGCGGGGAAGCAGGCAAAGAAACGTGGGTGCTGCCAATGGGTCATCGCGTCTGGAACGATTTCCATGAAGTCTGCGAAGATTGTGTCCGGTGACTCAGGTTCCTCGGGCGGGGAGGGAGCAGTCTGGCGGACGTCTCACCCTGCTTCGCCCGGGCCCGTACGGGACGGCTGCGCAGTTTTGTGTGATAGTCGTACGCCCAGTCAGCGGCGCGTTTCGACCACTCATGAAGCTCATCGTGGTTCATTTGCGGCTCTCCCCGGTCCAGTTACGCTGACAATTCGACCAACTGTGTGTTTATGGCAAACCAACAGCGGATATCGGTCGGTTTGATCTCGCGGGATTAGTAGCCGATGTCCTCCCGAAACTTAACGCTTGGCAAGAGGCGCTCCAAGATCTATGTCGGTTCCTCATGAAGACCCTTGTGACCATCGCTTGCCACATTATCCGCTGACATTGTCACGCGGGCGGTCTTTTCGTTTCTCACATTAACCGAAAACATCTGCCCGCAGCCAGGCAATGCGTGTGAGGAAGTCATGACAGAGATCACGCTCTACAATACCAGGTCCCGAACCAGGGAGCGGCTCGAACCACTGGATCCGACGAACGTGCGTATGTATGTCTGCGGACCGACGGTTTATGACCGTGCGCATATCGGAAATGCGCGACCGGCTTTGGTCTTTGACGCACTTTTTCGGCTTTTGCGCTTCGTTTATGGCGAAGATCACGTCACATACGTCCGTAACTTTACCGATGTCGACGACAAGATAAACGCGCGTGCGGCGGAGACCGGGCGGCCTATTCATGAAATAACCACGGAAACGATCCGGTGGTACGTTGAAGATATGGCGGAACTTGGCGTTCTTGATCCGACGGAAATGCCGTGCGCGACAGCCTACGTTCCGCAGATGGTCGCAATGATCGGGAAGTTGCTCGAAAAAGGGCATGCATACGAGGCCGAGGGACACGTTCTTTTCCGCGTGAGTTCCTTTCCGGACTACGGCAGTCTCTCGGGGCGTACGGTCGATGACATGATTGCCGGAGCGCGTGTCGAGATAGCTCCATACAAAGACAGCCCAATGGATTTCGTGCTCTGGAAACCATCGCATGAAGGGGTGCCGGGTTGGGAGTCGCCATGGGGGCGCGGGCGTCCCGGTTGGCACATAGAATGCTCCGCGATGGCACTGGAGCTCCTCGGTGCCACATTCGACATACATGGCGGTGGCAATGATTTGACCTTCCCCCATCACGAGAACGAGATAGCCCAGTCGATGTGCGCCCATCCCCAAGGCGAATTCGCACGGGTCTGGATGCACAACGAAATGCTACAGGTCGAAGGCCGGAAGATGGCGAAATCCGCAGGTAATTTCCATACGGTGCGTGAGCTGTTGGACGAGGGAATTCCGGGGGAGGTGATCAGGCTTGTGTTCCTTTCGACACATTACCGGAAGCCCATGGACTGGTCCGGACAGAAGAGGCATGAGGCGGAGGCAACTCTCAGGAAATGGTATGGTCAGGCAATGCATGGGGAGGATGGGGAGGAGCCGCCTCCGGCTGTCGTCAGTGCCTTGGCCAATGATCTTAACACGGCCGGTGCCATTACGGAGTTGCATCGTCTGTCCCGGGCGAATCGTCCAGACGAACTCCGCGCAGGCCTTCGCTTGATTGGGCTTATGGGCAAAGAAGTGCCCGCGTGGGTGACACGGGCGCGGATATCCGGTGATGTCCTGGTCCTCGTTGAGCGACTGCTAAAGGAACGTGCGGACGCGCGCGCGGCCAAGGACTTCGTTCGGGCGGATGTTCTCCGGGACGGTTTCGCGGCTGCCGGATTGATCGTTCGGGACACACCTGATGGTGCCGTCTGGGAGGCGTCCGCCAGTTTCGATCCAACCAAACTGGAAGCGTTCCGATGACCGTCCGCGATGGTTTCCGTTGGTTCCGGGCTAAGGACACGTGGGCTCCGGATCGTGTCCCGGCATACGCCAGCACCTCCCGCCCGGAATGGAAGGCGATAGAGCGATGAGCCGGGAGCGCCTTTACCTTTTTGACACGACGCTCCGCGATGGCCAGCAGACCCATGGTGTATCGTTCTCCACCGCAGACAAGCTGTTGATCGTCGAACTGCTTGATACCCTGGGCCTGGACTATATTGAGGGTGGCTGGCCCGGTGCGAATCCCACCGACACCGCTTTTTTCGAGGACGTTTCACCGACACGCGCCACCTTCACGGCATTCGGTATGACAAAGCGAGCCGGCCGGAGCGCTGAAAACGATGATGTGCTCGCCGCAGTGATCAATGCCAATACCCGGGCTGTGTGTCTGGTTGGCAAGACGCATGATTTTCATGTCGAGACCGCGCTCGGTGTCACACTCCGCGAGAATCTTGACAACATTGCCGCTTCGATTGCTCATGTTGCGGATAGGGGCCGTGAGGCTCTGTTCGACGCCGAGCATTTCTTCGACGGCTATAAAGCCAACCCCGAGTATGCCCTTGAGTGCCTGCTTGCCGCTTACCATTCCGGTGCGCGGTGGGTAGTGCTCTGCGATACCAATGGAGGGACCCTTCCCGCCGAAGTCGCGGAGATCACCGGTGCGGTCATTGCTGCGGGGATCCCCGGTCCATATGTCGGAATCCACACTCACGATGATACTGGCAACGCTGTGGCCAATACCCTGGCAGCCGTCGACTCGGGTGCGCGGCAAATCCAGGGAACGCTTAATGGTTTGGGGGAGCGTTGTGGAAACGCCAATCTGACTTCGATCATTCCCACCCTTCTTCTTAAACCCCGCTACCGGGAAAGATACAGGACTGACGTAACTCGAACCGCACTTTCGGGTCTTACACGCGCCAGCCGTCTGTTAGACGACCTTCTGAATCGGGTACCGGACAGGACCGCTCCCTACGTTGGCACCTCCGCCTTCGCCCATAAGGCGGGGCTTCATGCCAGTGCGATCCTGAAGGATCCCTCGACTTACGAACATATCGAACCAGACGTTGTCGGTAATGACCGACTCATTCCGATCTCGAATCAGGCAGGTCAGTCAAACCTGCGGAAACGGCTTCTCGAGATGGGACTGGACGTGACTCCCGACGACGGAGCGTGCGGCCGAATTCTCGATCTGGTCAAGCGCAGGGAGGAGCAGGGCTACAGCTATGAGACGGCACAGGCCAGCTTCGAGCTTCTCGCCCGCCGGGAACTCGGGCTTGAGCCGGATTATTTCGAGGTTGAGCGCTATCGTGTAATAACCGAACGGCGACGTAACGCCAAGGGCGAGATCGTTGTGGAATCAGAAGCTGTCGTATCCGTTTCCATAGATGGTTCCAGCAGGACCATCTATTTCAAGAACGACCATCCGAACAATTTGCATGATGACGGTCCGGTGAATGCCCTATGGCAGGCGTTGAAAGCGGATCTCGGAAGCTATCGGAGGAATGTGGCGGAGATGCGGCTCGTTGATTTCAGGGTTCGCATCACTCATGGTGGCGCGGATGCGGTAACCCGGGTGATCATCGACTTTTCCGATATAAACGGGCATAAGTGGTCCACTGTCGGCGTTTCGGCCAATATAGTCGACGCGAGTTTCGAGGCGCTGGTGGATGCCATTAACTGGAAGCTGATCCGCGACGTGGGGATCTCCTGATGGAGGAGGGGTTTCACCCTGTAAGGAGATACTGGTCGCGAGAGATATGGCGAGCCAGAGAGCCGCTTGGTTAGCGGGTATGTTGGTGTTTTCAGCCCTATATATGCCCATCACGTGCCCAAAATTCTGGCTACCGCTCCGAGCCGTCGTGTGACGGCAGTCTCCGTGTCGTTGAAGATACAGCCAGCCTGTCTGCCGAAGCCAATCTATCGACAAGGTCTATCGTCCTGTCCTGATGGAGGTTTAGCGGCGGTGATATTCCGTATCCATGCCAATTCTTTGGGACGCCGCCGAATGCGGCGGTGGCGTCCCGGCGGGATGGTCACTTCACCGACTCCGGCAGTGACCTCCAGATGCCAAACGTTTGGATTCAGGAGAATTGAGGTCTGCCGGAACTTCGTTGTTGTCTGGGACGCATGCCGCGAACTCTCTATGCCAAATATATGGGCGCTACGCCCGGGGGCGGGGTTTGGAGGAGGCTCTTGACGCCTCTCAGGAAGGAGGCAATGTCTGGGAAAAGCCAGTGACGAAACCGATTGCCCGCTGAAAGTGGCCCGGTCCACATGAGTGTTTCCGTCTGCGCAGAGATCGTGCGCCGGGGCGATCCCGACAGGTTTCTCGCCACGATGGCGACATCGTCACCACTTCGGGCGAGGCTGTTTCCGATCTATGCCTTCAACGTGGAGATTTCCCGAGCGGCCTGGTTGGTCCGGGAACCGACGATCGCAAGGATCCGACTTCAGTGGTGGCGGGATGCATTGCGGGAAATTGCTGGTGGCGTCGCCATAAGGAATCATGAAGTTACTGTTCCGCTGGCAGGTGTTCTGGATGCCGAATCGGTGCATTTGCTCGATGGACTGATTGATGCCCAGTGGGGTGGGATCGATCGCGGCAGGTTCCAAACAGATGCCCATCTCACGGAGTATCTGGATCGGACCGCGGGTAATCTCACCGTAGTCGCCGCCCGCTCGGTCGGTGCTACGGACTCCGAAGACGCAATTCGGGCGGTCGCCTGGGCATCCGGTCTGGCCAATCTGCTTCTGGCAATCCCGAAACTGAGTAAGATGGGATATGCATCGCTTCCTGACCATTCACCTACTGCGGTGAGACGGCTCGCGGCGCGGGGACTCGCGCATACCTCCGGTGCCAGCGTACCGTCTCACGCAAAACCGGCCCTTTTGGCGACATGGCGCGCGAATTGGATTCTGCGCATGGCGTATGATCGGCCGGATCGTGTCATGTCCGGAAACCTGGGTGGATCGGAATTCATGCGTCGGGCAAGCCTGCTTCGGCGTGTTCTGATGAAGTGATGGACAGGCATCGATCGCTGTTTCACCCTATTATCCCAGCAATTTAATAAGGATGCGATACCAGTCAGAAATTCGCACGATCAATCTGCAGGTATCAACAATCGTCCGTTGGATGCGAGAGCGTCCGATAACTCGACAGACCGTCAGCAGGTAAATTCCGGAGAAGTCATTGGAAGTAAGACCAAAAAGTGTTTCCGAAAAAGCGTTGAAGCGGTTGGCTCGGTCCAGGAAGCCCTTGGGTGAGAATTACCGGAGGGGGGGGGGGGGGGGGGGGGTAATAAAGATCCATGAATCAACAGGAAAATCCGTATCGGGCGGGGATTTTCGGTTCGATGCCAGTGATGCGCCGGGGCACGGTATGGTGCAGAATTATCCGTTATCCTGACATGCTGATATCTTGTGGACTTCCACCTGCCACAGCCTTCCTCGAGCTGCAGCCGGTTCTGCCGGGCCACTCCAGGGTCTCGTCGGGAATGCACCGCGTTATCGGGGGTATTATTCTGATCGTGATCGAGCGAACGGGCCTGATTCATTTTGAGCCAGCCATTAACCACCGTCGTTTTCAGGTCTCACACGCTCCCGTAGCGACTTCAGTTCGCCTCGCTTTCGCTTGGCTCGCATTCTTTCAAGCCTCGACTTCAAGGGCGGCTTTGTCGGAGTCCGGCACTTGGGTGCTACCGCCGCCCTGCGGATCAGATCAGCCAGACGGTTGCGGGCGATCTCGCGGTTTCTGGCCTGATGACGCGTTTCGTTCACCTGGATCACGATAGCTCCGTCAGCTGTCCAGCGCCGCCCGGCCAGTTTCCTCAGGCGCGACTTGACCTGTGCTGACAGGCTCGGTGAGCGTATTGCATTGAACCTGAGCTCGACCGCGGTCGCGACCTTATTCACGTTCTGGCCGCCTGAACCGCTTGCCCGGACGAACCGCTCGCTGAATTCCCAGTCTTCGATGGATATCGTTTCGGTGATTCTCATGGCTCGGTTCCGGGAAATCGAACTGACCGGGGTGTTACCGTTACCTATAGGGCCTCTTGCAGAACTCCGCGGTCGTGCGGTTTTCTGCCTTGAAACGGGCATTTTCTCGACGTCCGGGTCTGGATATGGAGCCGTCCCCCGGTATGAAAGGGGTGTGATATACACAACATACGGGGAGACGGCCCCATGTCCGTGAGAGAGTTCGTATCAGAGGCCTGGCACCGGTTCCAGGGGGAACTTCCGCCGTTCCTGGCCGAGGGCGGTCTTGCGCTGTTCGATAGCGGCCTTGAGCGCCTCGATGGCGACCGATCGATCGACGAGGCGCTGGCTCCGGAAAGTTTCGGCGAGCGTCTTCGGTATTGTGTACATCATGATTGTAGTCCCACCCATCTTATGCTTCTCGACACCTCCGGAGAAATAGGGTTCGCGGAACCGGACAGTTCGGATCTTGGGATATGTGATCTTTGGCTCCCAGTCCTTGGCGCCGATGGCGATCCAGACTCGACGCGGAAGCTGGTCGGTGAGGTCGGTGAGGCCGTGGTAGGCCAGTGCCGATGTGAGGCAGATGACGGCCTTTGGGGCTCGCTTGGCGACTTCAATCAGGGTTTCATGCGTATCAGGCACGCTGTCGGGCAGGCCGTAGAGCCCTCGGCCAAGCCGGAGGATGTCTCCGCACCGCGCGAGAGATCGCTGCCGCTGAGACACCAACATCTTCGAGCTCCCGTGCGCGTGCTGGCGCATGGATCTCGAGGTACTCAAGGAGGCGCTGCCCTCGTGTCGGAGTGCTTGGCACTGATGGATAACCACGGACGGTTGTGCGTTTCGTCCGAGGGTTTCTAACACACTTTGTTCGCGACTGCCAAGATCGAGGAACTTGGGCCAAACAGCCACTTTTTTGCAAGCCTCGATTCCCAACTGAACTTTCGTTCATGACATTTTCTCAGATGGCGCGGAGGTGCAACGTCCGTCCGCCGAGCCACGGGAGCCTCTCGTCCGTCTCGAACAGTCCCGCGTCTGCCAGGAACGGGTTGTATGTGCACCTGCCGTATCTGACGACGATTTCGCTTTCGGTGATGTCCACGGTGGCGGCGGCGTTGACGAACCTGCGGAAGAGCTGCGCCGGCTTCCGGTTCCCGCACCGGTTTCCGATGCGCCTTGCCAGGATGCGGTAGAGGGACGAGGCCATGACGGTCAGCTGGACGTCGACGTCGACCTTCATCGGCACCACGGCCGAGAGCGCGTCCATGTGGAACAGGTCGATGGCGTCCGCGATGGTGTTCCCGATCACCATCCGCCGTGCATGGCGATCGATCAGGTCGCGCGGCGAGGCGACGGTCTGGTTGGTGACCAGCGGCGTCGGCTGTCGTGGCCGAGGTCCCGGACGGTGATCTGGCGGACCGGGTCCGGGCAGTCCCCGAGCCTGACTGTCTGTTCGGGGACGCGCGGGGTGCGGAAGCGGCGGGCGATGTTGGTCAGGGTCACGCGCCGCCGTCTCTCCGGCGGCTCGGCTGGGAGGGCGTCGACCAGTCTGGCGGAGCGTCGGTGCAGGGTGAGGAAGCCGATGCCCATGGCGTCGAGCCTGGCCAGGTTGGCGTAGGTGGTCAGCCGGCTGTCGAACACCAGTTCCGCGGGCGATCGCCCGGTCCGCGCCTTCCACGCCTCCACGAACCGCAGCACCCCGTCGTTCCGCGCGTCCCTGGCGACGGTGGCGTTTGCCCAGGCGAAGCCGCGGGTCCCGGCGTCGCGGACCAGGAAGGCGAGGACGCCCTTCCGGTGCCTGGAGCGCTTCGGGACACAGTGCCTCTCGACCAGCGCCCTGTCGCCGTGACAGGGAATCGTGTGGAAGTCGAGGTCGAAGGACCCCCGCGGCCGGCGGCGGCGAGGGCGGCCACCTGCCGGTGCCAGGCGTCCATCACCGTGCCGAGCCTGCGCGGATCGACTTGGAGTCAGCGCGATCGCTGATTCCGGGCGGGACTCGGGACGCCGGCCCACCGTTATCCGCCTGACTGGCGCCGCGAGGTGCATTTAGCCCGCATGCTCCACGTCGCGTTGACATGGTAAGGAATATTCCTTACGGTCGTCCGCGGTACAGAAGGAGCGAAAAACATGTCGATCATCCACGAAGTCGCCAAGATGACCGCGAAGGGTCAGATCACCCTGCCCAAGACGATCCGTCAGGCGCTGGGGTTCGATATCGGCGCCAAGGTGGCATTCGAACTCCACGAGAACGGACAAGTCGTCGTCAGCCGCGCCGACGCCGAGCATGAAGATCCGGCCATCGGTGCGTTCCTGGATCTGCTCGCCGGCGATATCCAGGCCGGCCGGCATGTTCAGGCGATCCCAGACGATCTCGCGCAGGGCATGCTCGACCATGCAGAGCGTAAAGCGGGACCGGACGAGGACATCGACGGCGACGTCGACCTCTGATGCAGCGCCACGGATGGACGCTGCTGTTCCACGATTGCCTCATCGACCAGCTGCGCAAGCTCCACAACGCCGTCCAACGCGCACAACGACGTGATCCCGCGGGATCCGCATCCAATGCCAACGTCAAGCTGTTCCACGCCTTGAGCCGGCTGATGCTAGAGGTCATCCCGCAGGATCCGTCCCGGGACGAGTATCGCCAGGGCACCACTCTCGGCCCGCGCCACCGCCATTGGCGACGCGCGAGGATCGGCAGACGGTTCCGATTGTTCTTCCGGTATGACACGAGGGCGAAGGTGATCGTCTATGCGTGGGTCAATGACCAACGCACGCTCCGCTCATCGGGGAGCAGAACCGATCCGTACATGATCTTCGCCAGGATGCTCACGCGGGGAAGTCCGCCCGACGACTGGGCCTCATTGGTGAACGTTTCAAGGCAGGATTGGCAGGCGGGGAAGTAACCGCCTTCAGACTGCGTCGACCCGCGAAGGGGCGGATGCAAAATCTGACAGCATTTGACCGGAAATCCAGGTCGGAAGCAGCGTCCTGGAGCATCCATGTCTTGAGTCAAGCCCGGACTTGGCCTTTTCCGGGGGTCGGGACCGGGGATTTCCACAGCCTGTCCACATCCCGGCGGCCGCCGACCTGTCCTCCCAGGTGCGCCGGTCGCGCAGGAGCGCGTTCACGGTGACGACGAGCTTCCGCATGACAGCGGTCACGACGACCTTGCGGGCCTTGCCCCCCTTGGCCCGGGCCGGAGAAAGCGGACGCCGCCGGGATGCCGGCGCCCGTGCGCGGCCATTGGGCCATGGAGACAGGACCGCACCACATCAGGGATTTCACCTGCGACGGGGACAGATGCCGGGTCTGCGCCGGCCACACGCCACACAGCCACGCCTGCATCAGCGATCCCGCCATCGCCATCATCCGCTTCGATGGACGGTTCACGTTCATCCCCGAAGCCAACCGACATTTCGCCGCCCGCAGCCAGGACGCGCCTGGCGCCGGGGGCATAAGTGACGGTTCAAGCCCGATAGGCGTCGGGCACGCCGCTGGAGACCATCGTAAATTCCTAACTCTGGCGGAACTTCCCGAAACTGCCACGCTGCCAACAAGCCAAAGTAGGCTCCATGAATTCGTCACGATACCATCCTTACGGACGCATGGGATCGCTGCGGAATATCACGCATCACGCTCTCCGCCTGCATTGATCATCCGTCGATAGGGAACCAGCGCCAGCAATGCGACTCCAACCTTGACCATCCAGTCCGCCAACGCCAGTGACAGCCATAGTGGTGCTGCCGGTCCAACTCCGAGCAGCGGCAGGATCCGGTTTGCCCAGACAACGTCATTCACCGGTTCAAGGAATGCCAGAGGTGCCGAGAATGCGATCGAGAAGAACAGGAAAGTGTCAAGCGTCGACCCGACCAAAGTTGAAGCAAGAGGTGCGTGCCACCAGGCATGATCCCGTAACCGGTTGAATGCCGCTATATCGACGAGTTGGGCTGTCAGGAATGCCAGTCCTGATCCGAGCACGATGCGGTGCGTCACCAAAGGGCCGAATTCGCCGACTATAAGTGTACCGATGGCGGAGCAGATGATGCCGACACCGAATCCGGCGTATACGACACGTCTCGCCGCCCTGGCGCCATGCAACTTGTTGATGACGTCCGTCACGAGAAACGCCAATGGGTAGGTAAAGGCACCCCAGGTCAACCATTCGCCCAATCGAAACTGCACGAGCACGTTCGAGGCCATTACGATAGTGGCCATGGCGAAAACACCGGGGATTACGCGGGGCATCGGGTAAGCGGCAGGACAGGGAAAAGTCGAAAATCGGGAGTGGCCGAAGCTACCGCGCTTAAGGTGCTCTGACAGCCAGTTGCCCCAAACCGAATTTCAGGGTGATGGTTCGCCGGAAACGGATTCCCTGAACGATTTCCCGGCTGATCCCCTGACCGTCCATTGCGCACGCGAGCGGCATGTTTGCGGATCACTGGAGACCCATCGATCAAAGTATCCGTGGTGGCAACGAAGGAAGTGGTATGACGGTCATTGCGCCGATAGAACTTGTGCGCATAGCTGGGGCAGGTCGGCCATCGTGATTTCAGGGCGCGGCGCGGGTGGCGGCGCGTCGGGATCCGGCGGCTTCGGGTTCAGGATGTCATACACCCAGTCCTCAGCGGCTTCGCAGCCGTCCCCCGGCGGTGGTGGATGCTGCTCAACACAGTTGGACGCCCCGGCCGGGCAATTCAACCGAACGTGGAAATGAAAATGATGCCCCCACCATGGCCGGATCTTACGGAGCCATGTTCGGTTATCGGTTTCATCGTTGCACATCTGAACCTTTGCGCCCGGAAAGACGAAGATCCGAGCCACCGAACTGTCCATCGCGGCCGCTTTCAGGATTTCGTGATGCGCACGGGTCCAGTTGTCGTTGACATAGGCACCCCCGCTTCGGCGCATCGAAACGGAAGCGATATCTTCCCGCTCCTGTAAGGTAAGGGTTAGGTCGTTCGCCGGCCGCATCCAAATGTCGACGTCCATTCCGATCTGATGGCTGCGGTGCCCTGTCACGGGACCGCCACGCGGCTGTGATATATCGCCTATGTAGAGGCCGTTCCAGCCGGGTTGTCTGGCGGTGGCCGCGGACAGCCGCTTGATGAATTCGATTGTCTCGGGATGGCCCCAGTTGCGGTTGCGACTTAGTCGCATCGCCTGCCAGGTCGGGCCGCTCTCGGGTAATCGCACCCCACCGGCAAGACATCCTTTCGCATAGCTGCCAAGAGGCTCGGCCGGTTGATTGGAGGCGTTGCGCTCGGCCTCGAACAGTGTTCTGGCCGCTGCCGTCATGTCGATGCCGTTCCCGGAAGGCGCTGGATCCGCCTGTCCGCTCGTCGGCTGGCCCGGGCCAAGAGCCAGAAACGCTGTCACAAGCACGGGAACCGTGGAAGCCTTGATCACTGTCCTTTGTCTCCATCTGGATTTACCCAGTATAGCAGAAGCAGGCTCACCAGAAAAAGTGCAATCACGGGCGTTACTCCAGCCCTTTGGCTCCCGGTCAGCTCCGACGTGACGGCAATTGCCGCAGGTGCCAGAAATGCGGTCGCCTTACCTGCGAACGCATAAAGGCCGAACGCTTCCGTTACGCGGTCTGGACGTGATTGGTGAACCAGCATGGTCCGGCTCGCGGCCTGGAGCGCACCTCCCGCCGCGCCAATGGCGGCGCCACAGAAATAGAACGCGATGTCGGGAATGACCGATTCGAAATCGACCGGAAACCAGAAAACCGACGTTCGGGTTACTGTAACCACCATGGTCATCGTCACCAGCAGCACCAGGATGCAGGTTGTGATCACTGGCTTTGGCCCGAACTGCCGATCCGCACGCCCCCCAATCCATGCGAAGACCGCACCCGAAATCGCTCCGATTATTCCAAAGATGCCCACGTCAATCAGCGACCAGCCCAGAATGCCGAGCGCATAGATGCCGCCGAACGTGTAAATTCCGTTAAGCGCGTCTCGATAGAACATGGAGGATGCGAGGAAAGACGTCGTTGAGGGAAGTCCAGGCAATGACTTCAGTGTCCTGACTAGGTCATGAAGTGCCTGCCGGGTGGAGGGTATGTGCCGCCGACCCGCCGGGGTCTCACGTACCCACAGGAAAAATGGGATTATGAACACCGCGTACCAGACGGCCGTAAACGGCCCGACCGATCGGGTCCCTTCACGGGCTGCAGGATCAAGTCCTAACACCGGTTCAATGCCGATCAATGTGACGCCATCCCTGTTTTCCGCGAAAAACATCAGCACCAAGGTCAGCGCAACGACGCCTCCCGCATAGCCAAGCGCGGATCCGCTGCCTGAAATCGCGCCGATCTCCCGCCGGTCATCCAAGCTTGACAGAATCGCGTTGGTGAAGACTGTGGCGAATTCCATGCCGATCAGACCTATTGCGAGAAACACCAGCACGCTGAATGTGCTTAAGCTGTCGGGTTCAGCCGTCCAGAGTCCGGCGGCGCCGACGATATAGAAAGCCGAGAACAGCCGGATCCAGGGCATCCTTCGTTTCCGACTGTCGGCAATCGCGCCGAGAACCGGTGCCATGACAGCGACCAGAACGCCCGATACAGCGAGCCCGTATCCCCAATAGGCTTGCGCTGTGGCCTTTGCCCGTTCCTCGGAGGCACCACCTGTTATGAGGTGATTAGCCGTGATTTCAGCGAAGAACGGACCGAATATGAACGTCAGAATGAGCGTGCTGTATGGCTGACTGGCCCAATCGAACATCATCCAGCCCCAAATTCTCCTTTTTGCACGTGTCACCGGCTGTCTCCGACCCTTAGCCATTTCGAGGTTCCCGCTTCTCCGGGATATGACAGGCTGGCGGTCCATGAGGCAAGAGGACATCCGACCGTCCATATGCGGAGCAGCTCCCGGTCATTGAATGGCCATCGCCAGCGATAGGCCGGAGGTTCGGGCCGTGCATTCGGTTTCTGAAAACCTTGCCCATTCGCGATCGAGCGCAAAGCATGGATGCCGTCATCTCCCGTCCATAGGTAACGATTGCCGTCCCAGGTCTTTCGACGGGAGCCACCGCTTGCCAGTTCGCTCCGTGCCCCTTAGTTGTTAGTCCAGCGTGATAAGGGCCCAAAGGCACAAAGGGACGTCAATGACTTCGCTTTTTCAGATCTTGATGCTTGTTCTCAATGTTGTCTGGTTTGTAATGATAGCGCATGTCATCATGAGTTGGCTGATCGGATTCCAGGTCCTGAATTTACGGCAACCGGCCGTCTATCAGATCTGGAACGGGTTGAACCAGCTTCTGGAACCGCTTTACGCGCCCATTCGCCGTATGCTTCCGAATACGGGCGCTTTCGATCTGGCGCCACTGATCGGTTTGGTCGGAGTTTACGCAATTCAGATTATCCTCCGAAACAACATGATGGCGTTTTACTGAAACGGTTACGGATCACCGCTTCATTATCCAGGCGGAGCGAGGATGCGGTCATGGTCCGCGTGCCGGTGCGGTCGTGCCGTGATCTGCCATGTCCCTTCAGTTTCATATCAACGTCAATGGTTCCGGATTATCCGTTTCCGTATTGGCTGCCGGTGAGGATGGCGGCAGCGTGATGTGGTTGTCAGGGGCTAGCACCGCCCGTTCGATCGGGGTATTCCCGGTTTTCACGACAGTGATCCGTGCGGCAACGCCTGCGCACGTTAGGTTTTGTCTGCCCGATCGCGCGGGAATTATCCCTTACAGGCAGCTGGAGGCGTCTGTATGAACTGGTTTCTGCTGGTTCTGGGTGCAGCTATCGGCGGTTTCGTGAATGGACTTGCGGGTTTCGGGACGGCGTTGTTCGCGCTTGGATTCTGGCTTCAGTTCCTTCCTCCGGCCCAAGCTGTTGCCATAGCGGTCGTGGTCTCCGCCGTCACTGGACTGCAGGGTCTCCTGATCGTTCGTCGCGATATACAGGAGAATTTCCGCCGACTTGCGATATTTGTTTGCCCGGCGTTACCCGGCATTCTCGTCGGCGCAGCGGCGCTTTCATTCGTCGAAGCCGGTTTTCTGGAGTTTTTGGTCGCGGTATTCATGCTTCTCTACGGAGGATTTTTCATACTTCGGCGCAATCTTCCGCGAATTGACCGGTCGACGCCACTCATTGATGCCGTTGTGGGGTTTCTCGGCGGTATGCTTGGTGGAGCCGCCTCCCTGTCCGGTATCCTGCCGACGATGTGGTGCGCCATGCGTGTCTGGCCGAAGTCGGAAACACGCGCCGTTCTTCAGCCTTTCAACGTTATCGTGCTAGGTTTGACGTCCGCCGTGTTTCTCATCACCGGTGCCTATGACACCGAAGTCGTGACACTGCTTGTGGTGGCATTGCCTGTCGCGGTTCTCTCGGCACAGGTGGGGATAGTGGCATTCAGGTGGCTGGATGACGACGAGTTCCGTCAGTTACTTGTCTGCCTGATGTTTTGCTCCGGTCTCGCTCTCGCACTGCGCTCGCTTATCTGAAACCCGATCTGTTCACCTGCGACTCGCTTCCGAGGTACGCATTGGCGTGATGGTGATGACGCTCCGGAAGTCTGATGGCGATGCCCGCGACCCGTAGAGTGCATTGCGGTCCGGCCAACCGCGTAAGCGTCAACCGAAACCGCCGTTATGGAAGGAACCTCATCGGCGCGGTGACATCCCTTCAGTTTCCGTAGGCCGCCGATGGTAGCCAGGTTGTGAGCTCCGGGAACTCGAATACGATGAACAGCCCCAGAAGCTGCAGCAGCACGAAGGGGATGATACCCTTGTAGATATGCGCCAGCGACACGCCTGACGGACATACTCCTTTCAGATAGAAGAGCGCAAAGCCTACTGGAGGGGTCAGGAATGATGTCTGCAGCGTCACCGCCACGAGGATCGCGAACCACACGACCGACGGGTCACGCACCTGCCCGAATCCCGGTACCGCCAGATCAAGGGCAAGGATTATGGGAAGCATCAGTGGCATGATGATGATCGTGATCTCGATCCAGTCCAGAAGGAACCCCAGCAGGAATACGATAAAGAGGATGAATGCTACGGTCATGTAGGGATCGTCGAACGCCGACAGGACAAGATGCTGGACGATCTCGTCACCACCATAGCGGCGCAGTACGAAGGCAAAGAAGTTCGCCGCCAGAAAGATGCCGATGATGTAGCCCGAAGTGTTCAGTGTGGACCGGCTTACATCGCGTAACACGGCCCAGTTCAGCCTGCCATTGGCCAGCGCCAGAAGTGTGGCACCCATCGCGCCGAGGCCGGAAGCTTCCGTTGGCGTGGCGAGGCCCGCGAAGATCGAACCCAGTACGAGAAGGATAAGGAACAGTGGTGGTAGCACGGCCAGCAGCACCTCCCTGACATCGGCGAGGCTGATCTCCTCGGTTTTGTCCGGGGCAGGCATGGCGTTGGGATTGATCAGACCGTAAACAATGATGAAAACGATATAGAGGCCTCCCAGAATAAGTCCCGGAAACAGGGCGCCCATGAACAGGTCGCCGAGGGAAATCGCCAGTTGGTCCGACATGATCACCAGCATGATCGAAGGCGGGATCAGGATGCCAAGCGTCCCTGCCGACGCGATCGTGCCTGTTGCGATGGGCTTGGAATAGTTCTGTTTCATCATCGCCGGCAGGGCCATCACGCCAAGAAGCGTGACCGAAGCGCCGATCACCCCGGTCGAGGCGGCGAGAATTATGCCGATCAGCAGAACCGTAAGCGACAGTCCTCCGCGTAGCTGTCCGAAGAGCTTCTGCATGGATTGCATCATGCGTTGCGCGACGCCGGATTGGTCCAGCATGAGGCCCATGAAGATGAACATGGGCAGCGCAACCAGAACCGGGTTTTTGACGATATTGCCGAACAGGCGACCTGAGAGCGCCTGAAGGCGCTGATACGAAATGCCCGTGCGGTCAAAGTCGATGATGCCGCGGAACTGGCCGCGGAACGGGTCGAGAAAAAACTCGG
This sequence comes from Paracoccaceae bacterium, assembly GCA_965221405.1. Classification (GTDB taxonomy): domain Bacteria; phylum Pseudomonadota; class Alphaproteobacteria; order Rhodobacterales; family Rhodobacteraceae; genus JAPOUP01. The sequence continues at coordinate 2,388,206 of CBDCSE010000002.1, forward strand.
CGATCAATACGAAAACCAGCGAAACGCCCACCAGCGCGATCGCTACCGGAATGCCACGGAAAAGCATCCAGATGAAGGTTCCGAAAAGCGCCATCACGGCGATTTCGTTCAGCGTCACGAACTGCCCGATAAAACCCAGCATGTCTTGCCTCCCTCAGTCCCGTCGTACGCCGTTGCTGGCAATACGTTCGACCGCGCGGGCCAGGCCGATTATGAGGATGGTGATCGCGAGCGAGATGACGATCGTGTACTTGATCTCCCAGTTTCCCAGCTCAAACGTATCGAAGACCGGGTGCCGCCCTACCTGACGTATATTGGTTTCGGCTGGGCTCGCTAGGTAAATCGCCCACCAGATCGAATAGTATGTCACGAGATTGATGGCGAACATGGTTGCAGGAAATGCGTAAAGGAGTTTTTTCCACAGAACCGGACGGGTCAGTCGTGACAGATTGCGCACGTAGGCCGACCATGCAGCGACGGCGATCAGCGCGAAGATGACGTTCATCACGAGTTTCAGGAGCCAAAGATTATGAAGGCCGTTGGGGCTGTCCGATCCCTCGTCTGCGATGACGGAGGCAATGGCGTAATGCAGGGTGACGTCCCAGCAGAGAATGGCGAAAGGCAGGAACAGCCAACCGAGCGCGGCGACGTCCGTGCGGGCTTTCTTACTTTCGTCGTAGTTGTCGTAGAATATGTCGACGCGGACATGGCTATTGGTCGTTATCGCATAGCCAATCCCGATCAGCGCTGCCGTGCCGTATAGCCACCATTGCAGATCGTCGAGCCAGGCCTGGTTTCCCGGGCCAATTTCAGACCGGCCGAGCGTGCGCAGGACGACCTGCGCACAGATAACTCCCATCAGAATGGGGAATAGCCACGCTAGGGTATTTGAGATCAAGACCGAGAAGCGGTCTCCGCTGTTGTGTTGCTCCCTGTCGACCTCACTGGGGTCGTTCACTGCGGTCGATGCGTTCCCGGATTCCATCCGCCATCCCCCTCGCCAACTCTACCGCTTGCACCGTCAGGGCCTCTCCTCCTGCCATGGCGGATACAGGACCGGAGCGCCCTCTGGAGGACGCTCCGGAATCTTTCGCTTCTACTGCGACCGCAATCGCTGGATCAACCCCGTGGACGAGGCAGGTAGATGCTTTCGTTCCAAACCTTGTAACCGGCGCGGAATTCCTGCAGGTCGTCCCAGACCTCCTTGAAGAACCCGTCCTCGGCCGCCAGTTCAGTAGCTACTTCATTCCACGCGTTTTCGAAAGCTTCAAGCATTTCGGGCGGCCACTGCTTGATAGTCACGCCATTTTTCTCGACGTTTTCCTGCATCGCCTCGAAATTGGTCGCCTCCCCTTCGGCCAGGTTGTCGGTGATGTTCGCCATGCAGGCGATTTCGATCTGGTTCTGGGCCGCCTCACTCAGGTCATCCCAGCGATCTTTGTTGATCAGCAGCTCGAACAGGGTGGAGGGCTGGTGCCAGCCGGGGAAGTAATTGAACTTGGCGATGTTGTGAAAGCCCAGACGCGCATCGATACGGGGCATCGAAAACTCCGTCGCGTCGATCGCGCCGCGTTCCAGAGCTGGGAAGATGTCACCCGACGCGAGAAGCGAGGTCGATACACCCAGTTTCTGCATCACTTCGGCGCCAAGGCCGAAGAAGCGCATGTTGAGACCTTCGAGATCGGCGAGTGAGTTGATTTCGTTCTTGAACCAGCCGGAGGTTTCCGGTGCGATAAGGCCGCATGGGATGGCATGGACATTGTAGCCGTTCTCCTCATACATGCGCCGGTAGAGTTCAAGGCCGTCATCATACATCATCCATCCCAGGAATTCACCCGCTTCGGGGCCGAAGGGTACCGCCGCGAAAAGGGATGCGGCGGGAATCTTGCCTTGCCAGTAGCCGGACGTTGCGTAGGACGCGTCCACCGAGCCGTTGGAGACGGCGTCCAGTCCCTCAAGCGCGGGGACCAGCTCGCCGGGATCGAATTGCTCGAACTCCACCTCGGTCGATATCGAGTTGATCTTTTCGGTGAACGCGACAGCCGATGTGCCGAGAATCGGCAGGTTCTTTCCGAACGCCGAGGTCATTTCAAAGGTTTCCTGGCCGTTGGCCACAGCTGTCATGGTTAGGGTGGCCGCAACCGTGGCGGCGAACGTATTCGCTTTCATCATGGATCCTCCGTAACAAAAAAAGCGGTCAAGCCCCTCCCGGGCTCGTGGTAAATATATATTACCAATCTGGGCCTGTTCAAGCCCCTGCCGGTACCAGAAATATCGGTTATTGGGAATGCGCCTCGGATCTTCGTGATAACCGGATTTACATGCCTTTCACCATCTGCGACGTGGTCGTGTTCTGAACCTCCGGCAACGCCATGGCATGGTTTCGCGGGTTTTGGCGCCTGACGGTGATTTGGGGTTGGTAAAGTACCTGTGCCAAGTCCGTGCGGAAGCCGTGCGGCCCGGGAAGTCGGTACCGCGCCGGATGCGCGGCGGTGCCCATGCGCCGGTTTGCGGGCGCGGGGACTTCAGCCCGACTCATCGGGAAGCTCCCGAAGGCCTCTCCCCATCCGGGATCGACTGGCAGGACTGCTTGATCGGTGTTCTAGGTTACACTATTCATCCAAAGGACTGTTGCGTGGAGAACACCGATTTCACGGGTATCGAAATGCGCTGCCGATGTTCGGCGATAGAGGGAAAGGACTGATATCATGGCCGCCTGGATCCATGTCTGTTCCGTGGACGAAATCGAGGTCGAGGATGTGCTTCGGGTCGATCATGGCGATCTCACGTTCGCGGTCTACCGTTCGCCCGATGACGAATTCTTCTGTACCGACGGACTTTGCACCCACGAAAATGTCCATTTGGCCGGCGGGCTGGTGATGGATTACGTCATAGAATGCCCAAAGCATAACGGCCAGTTTGACTACCGCACGGGTGAGCCTAAAAAATCTCCGGCCTGCGAGGCACTTGGGACCTATCCGGTTAGGGTCGAGGATGGAAAGGTTCTTGTCTGCCTTGAACGAACTCCGTGACCGCGTTCGGTCATTACGCAACACATCTTTGAAACGCTGGATTCCAGTTGATCTGCCAGATGCCGGGCAACAAGCTGGAGCGACCTTCTCCAAGCGCTGTTCTCTACGTCGGCAGGGCAACCTGCACCGCCTGTTCGCCCAGTTAGGGATAGCGGTGTGTAATAGCCGGACAGGAACCGGTCGGCGCCACGTGTGCAATCGAAGCAAGAACTTTCCCGGCAGCTCGCTTCTTCCGCGGACATGCACTTTGGCGTGGACCCGCTTTTTCGGCAGGTACTGGTATCAAGGCCGCTGGATGTCTGCCCTAAACGAAACAGCGGCCGGAGCGGCAGTCATGAAAGTATACGGCGCTTCTCGGACAGGACTTCACGTTGGTTCTGTTCGATCCAGTTACGGAACGACTTAAGCACGAAATCGATATGCGTGACCGCTGCCGATGACGCACGCACCGGATCAGCCTCCAGAATCGCCTCACCGATGTCCTTATGCTGTGTCAGAAGATGCGCTCCGGTTCCGTCGATCGTACGGAGGAAGTCACGGTTATGGAACAGCCGCTGACGGGCCACATCGTAAATCGATGCCATCATGTGAATCAGGGTGGCGTTTTGGCTGGCGTCGACAATGGCCGAGTGCAGCTGAAAATCCGCCTCGCTTGATTTTTCCATATCATTCTCTTTCCACGCGATCTCGAGATCGCCCAGAATTTCCCGCAGGCGTGCCTTGTCTGCTCTGGTCGCGCGCTCCGCCGCCAATCGTGCGGCAAACTCCTCCTGTGCGCGACGATACTCAAGATAGTCGAAAAACGCCGGTTCATGCCTTCCATAAAGTGCCTGCAGTGCCGGTAGCATCGCTCTACCGGTCAATGGCGCGATGAATGTCCCTTCACCATGCCGGATCTGGACCAGTCCGCGCCCTTCCAGGGATTGAAGCGCCTCGCGCAGTTTTGGGCGCGACACACCAAGCGCTTCGGCGAGATTGCGCTCCGCAGGCAGCCTGCGGCCTTCCTTGAGAATGCCGGCGGCGATCATCTTTTCGACCTGACCGATAACGGAATCCGCGACAGACTCGTGACCAATTGGCTCAAACAGTTCGATTGATGTCATTCAGGCAGCGGATCCCGGATAGTGAGCTGGATAGGTGGTAGTTAATCTAAACCACCGACCGTAAATTGCAACCCCGCGTCACTGGCGTGAATCGATTTAATGTAGGTATCGGAAACAATGAATAAATTGGGCTCCTGGCCTCAAGGTACCGTATAGGATCCGTAGCCTTCAATCCCTCGGGTTGGGTGATGTGATAGATGCGGGCGGCTTGCAGTGGTAAATTTCCGCTGCCATCCGCATGTACTGGTGAATATAATTGCCCTTCAGGCTGGTGAGCCTCGTGACTCCCTGACTGGTGCACTGCTGACAATGGCGTTGGTCCATTGGACTCCGATCGATTGAATGTCATTGTCCGACCGTGCAGGTGAGACGTCTTTGGCCTTTTGTGGCTTGAGGCGGCGGCACCAAATTCCGGCACGCCATCTTCTGGAGTTCATATTGGCCCTGAAGGTCGTGTACTGCCTGAAATGTCTCCGCAAGGGTGAGTGAACAGGGTACATCAGCCCGGTGGGCGGGCGGCGCGAACACCGCCCCATTCATGCCAGTTAACCCCGTTCCTGGTTGGGCGGATCCATCGGTCCGTGCGGGACGGTGAAACGGGTTTAGGGCTCGAGCACCGGAGACAGGAGAGGGCGACCGTCGAAATGGGCTTTGAGGTTTCCAATCATCAGCTTGCCCATCGCACGGCGGGTCTGGAAAGTTCCACTTGCATGGTGTGGCTGCAATAATACGTTGTCAAGTTTCAGAAACCTGGGATCGATTTCTGGCTCACCGTCAAACACATCCAGCGCCGCACCGCCTATCGAACCTGATTCAAGTGCGTCAAGTAGTGCCCGCTCATCGACGTTGGCGGCCCGTGATATGTTGATGACCACACCCTCCGGGCCAAGCGCGTCCAGAACCCCAGCGTTGACGATGTGGTGCGTGTCTGCGGTGGCCGCGAGTGTCACGAACAGAAAATCCGACCTTGCGGCGAGCTCCTCCGGATCGGACACGAACTCCCAATCCGTCGCGTCCGCGCGTGGAGACAGGTCTGAATAGGCGATCCGCATGTCAAATCCGGCGAGTCGGCGGGCTACCGCCATGCCAATCCTGCCAAGTCCAATGACGCCTGCGCACTGACCGTGAACCCTGTGGGACAGCGCGAACGCGCCGTGCCGCATCCAGTCACCGCTTTTGACCCAGCGTTCCGCCGCAACCATACGCCGCGACAGCATCAGCATCATCGCCACTCCAAGGTCCGCCACGTCTCCTGTCAGGACGTCAGGTGTATTGGTTACCCGAACCCCATGTTCCCGGCAGGCATCGAGATCCACGCCATCGTAGCCAACGCCAAAGATGGCGACGATTTCAAGATTGGGGCATGCCGCGATCATCTGGCGTGTAACCCGATGAATGCCTCTCGGTGTCATTCCTTTTATCTTCGGTCCAATACGGTCGGGAATCTCACCCGCGTCAATAGTTCCGCGCAGGCTGTGCATGGTGAACGCTTCCTCAAGTGCCTGTTGGTCCCAGGCCGGAAAGGGGGAGAGCTGCAGGATGTCCGGTTTCACCATATGCTATGTTCCGCCTCCCGAGTCATGGTTCCAGGCCTAGTCTGCGGAAAGTGGCGTCCTTTGTCGAGATGGATGGAGGCGGTGACTGCCGGGTGAGTGGCCATTTTGACCGGATCGGGGATGTGTCGCTTGCGGATTCGCTGCGGGAATCCGACCTGCCTCGGTCAAAGGGTTTTTCGATGCCGGATCCGATATCACCGTCAATGGAGAAACGCCAGACCGCACAATGCACGCGGAACGCCGCGCGGCAAAGGCGTCAATCTCCGTGTATCGCGGTTAACCGCCTCGTCGGGGTTGGTGCGACCGGAATTCCGGTCAGCACCGCCGGAATGCGCTTCCACAGAAGACTGGAATGCCGCGCGGTGGGGCCGTCCCGCCGACTCCGCCGAACGCTTTCCCGCGCCATGTGCCGGACTCACGGATGATCGGGACAGTGTGGTCCAGAACGGCCCTCGGCCCGATGGTGGCGGGAACATTTACAGGAGAGACATAAACCGTTATCCGCTGGCTGGGAAGAAAAGGATGAATGCCGGGAATATGACCAATTTCCTCCATGAAAACGACTTGCCTGACGGATTGGAGCTTGGGCCGGTTGTCGCTCTGGACTGCGAGACCATGGGACTGAGCATTCATCGCGACAGGCTGTGCGCGGTTCAGGTTTCCGGAGGTGATGGCGATGCCCATGTCGTCCGGATCGCCGCCGGACGGCGGGAAGCGCCGAATCTCTGTGCGATCCTCAAAGACCCGGATGTGCTTAAAATCTTCCATTTCGGACGCTTCGATATCGCGGTCCTCCACTACGCCTTCGGAGTGCTCGCGGTCCCCGTTTACTGTACCAAGATAGCGTCGAGACTTGTCCGCACCAATTCCGATCGGCATGGTCTAAAGGATTTGCTGGGTGACCTTCTACAGGTCGAGATCACCAAAAAAGAGCAGTCGAGCGACTGGGGTGCCGATAGCTTTACGGCGCGGCAGATCGACTACGCCGCATCGGATGTCCTTTATCTGCACAGGCTACGCGAGAAACTGGACGAACGCCTTTGCCGGGAAGGCCGTGAGCATCTTGCCCGATCCTGCTTTGAGTTCCTGCCGGCGCGGGCGCTTCTCGATTTGGCGGGTTGGCGGGATACAGACATATTTTCCCACTAGGCATTGTGGTGGAAGCGGATGGATAGAAAGGCCTTTATGAGTGCCGGGCAGCGGGTGATCCGGCGTGGGGCGCAGGCGCTCGATCTCCTGTCCGATTCGATTGACGGAAGCTTCGCCGATGCCGGTGAGCTGCTATTGGCGGCGCGTGGGCGGGTGATCGTTTCCGGAATGGGAAAGTCCGGGCATATCGCCAGGAAGATCGCCGCAACACTTGCCAGCACAGGCACGCCGGCCCATTTCGTCCATCCGGCCGAAGCGAGCCATGGCGACCTCGGAATGATGGCGCAGGGGGATGTCGCGCTCGTCCTCTCGAACTCAGGTGAGACGCCGGAACTGGCGGATCTCATCGCATATACCCGTCGTTTTGGTATTCCGCTGATAGGGGTCGCCGGCAAACCTTCCAGTACGCTTCTTCAGCAATGTGATGTGGGTCTGGTGCTGCCTCCCGCCACCGAGGCCTGCGAAAGAGGCATCGTACCGACGACCTCCACCACGATGGCTCTCGCGCTCGGCGATGCATTGGCGGTCGCATTGATGGAGCATCGAAGGTTTACGCCGGAACTTTTCCGTGAGTTCCACCCCGGAGGTAAACTGGGTGCCCGCCTCTCCCGGGTTCGGGACCTGATGCACACGGACCCACCACTTGTCGCCGGAGATATGCCGATGGGTGAAGCCCTTCTGGTGATGACCCGTAAAGGCTATGGTGTTGTCGGGGTGCGGGTGGACGGGGGCGACGGACTGACCGGCATTGTCACGGACGGTGACCTGCGCAGACATATGGCCGGACTGCTCGAGAAAGCGGTTCGGGATGTCATGACCGTCAATCCGCGCACGGTGGGGGCCGACGCGCTCGCCGAGGAGGCGGTTGCCATCATGAACGAACACCGGATCACCTGTCTTTTCGTCATCGACCCGGCGGAGAGCCGGAATCCGGTGGGTATCCTGCATATCCACGACTGTCTGAGGGCTGGAATCGTCTAGAATATGGTAATCCACGACAGCTATTCCCGTGTGATCGGGTGGTTGAAGATTCTGCTGCCGCTGACGGCGCTGGCGATTCTTTCGACCACTTTTCTGATCGCGCGCCTGGTCGACCCAGTGCAGGAATTCCGCGACCTGGACGCGGATATCGCGGAACTGGCGGGACAGCAGGTGATCCACAGTCCCAGGTATTACGGCGTCACCGGGAGTGGCGTGGCAATCAGGCTGACCGCCGAGAGCGCCCTGCCGGATATAAATGATCCCGGGTCCGCCAATTGGAACAGGCTGCGTGGCCGCGCGGTTCATGCCGAGATCGACATTCCCGGTGGCGCGGGAATTGACGTATATGCCGAGGACCTTAAGCTGGACGTCCGGGAGAATCTGGCGACACTGGTCGGGGGTGTGCGTATCGAATCCTCGGATGACGTCGTGCTATTCGCCGAGGAAATGCGGCTGGCGCTTGACGCTGCGCACATTTCCTCTGACAAGCTTACCCGGATCTCGGCTCCAATCGGTCAAATCTTTGCGGATAGTTTCCGGATGACGCGGAAAAGCGAGGACGGGCCCGGCTATGTTCTCGCTTTCAGCGGCAACGTGACAATGGTATCCGAACCATGAAAGTGAGGTTTTTCTTGAGTTCCGATTTTTCCATCAGGATCTCCGCGTTTTCGCTCTGGATGGCGTTTTCCGGCGTGTCGGCGTTGGCGCAGGGAAGCGAGCTTACGTTTGGAATGAATGATCTTGGCGGAGATGAACCCATCAGTATCACCTCCGAGAATCTGGTTCTGGACCAGCAGGATGGTGCTGCCGTATTTTCGGGAGACGTCGTGATCCGTCAAGGTTCGATGGTCCTGATGTCCGGCATGGTGCGGGTTGAATATGGCGTCGACCCAACGACCCAGGAAAGCAGCATAACCGCGATCCATATGTTGGAAAACGTGACGTTCGCGAACGGGGGTGAGACGGCGGAGGCTGATGGAGCTGTTTACTCCGTAGCTGACAGCCTGCTTGTCATGAGCGGTAACGTGCTGATCGTCCAGGGTGTCACGGCCATCAGTGCGGATACGCTGGAGTACAATTTCGCGAGCGGAGAGCGGCGGGCTGGAGGAAATGTAAGGACCACTTTGCGCCTGAACGACAACTGATGGTCGCCGCTCCGAAATTCGATGTCATGGTGGGCCGGTCCGGTCTGCATGTGACTAATTTGCGCAAAACCTACCGAAGGAAGACGATCATCAGGGATATCAGCCTTGATCTGGGGCGTGGTGAAGTCGTCGCGCTTATGGGTCCGAACGGTTCGGGAAAGACGACCACATTCTATGTCATCGCGGGTCTTGTTGGCGCCGAAGGTGGTCAGGTAGTGATTGATGGCGTCGATGCGACCGGCTTCCCGATGTATCGCCGCGCCAGACTTGGGATTGGCTATCTACCGCAGGACGTTTCCATTTTCCGCGGCCTCAATGTCGAGCAGAATATCCTCGCTGTCCTCGAGATTTCGATGCCGGGTGGCATCCGACGGCATGACCGGCTGGAAGAACTTCTGTCAGAGTTTTCCATCAGCCACCTGCGGCGCGCCCCGGCCCTGTCGCTCTCAGGCGGCGAGAGGCGGCGGGTCGAAATCGCCAGATGCCTTGCATCCGAACCGAGATACATGTTGCTTGACGAGCCTTTCGCTGGCGTGGACCCGATCTCCGTGGGAGAGATCCGCGGGATTGTGTCGGATCTCAAATCAAAGGGTATTGGAGTGTTGATCACTGACCATAACGTGCGCGAGACTCTTGAGATCGTCGACCGGGCCTATATCATGCATGACGGCCGGATGTTGAAGAGCGGCACAGCCGAACAGGTTATGAACGACGAAAACGTTCGCCGAATCTTCCTGGGGCCTGGATTCAAGATCACATAAGGGTGAAGACGTTCCGGGGCCGGTCCCGGGTGTGACGGGTTGGTTTTCCGTTGACGTTGCTTTTGATCGTGCTGCAAGATGGTGACAGTGCCAAGTCCTGTCACCGTTCCCATTCCCGTAGGGTGTCGTGACGGCCGTACCAGCTGTTTGTATCGTGGACACGAGGATGGAGCGGCAGTTCATGGCCGATTTGGTGTGGCCGCAAGGTGCCGCAGGTCCAGATAACTGAATCCGGGGAGGTGCGATGCAGTTTCAGATCAGTGGCAGGCAAATCGATATCGGTGAGACTCTCAGAAACCGTGCCGTGGATGGACTTCGGGCGGTTATGGGCAAGTACGCCAGACGGGCCACCGACGCCCATATAATGTTTTCGCGGGAGGGACATGAATTCGTCTGCGAGGTAATCGTGCATCTATCGACGGGGCTGACCGCGCAGGCGCGTGGCCGTGCGCACGAGATACATGCCGCTTTTGTCCAGGCGAGTGAACGGATGGACAAACAGCTGCGTCGCTACAAACGTCGACTCAAGGATCATCACCGGGATCGCGCCACGCCGGTGGAACTGTCCGACGCTTCATCGTATGTTCTGGAATCCTCGAATGTGGGGCGGGATCCAGGTGCTGGGGAAGAAAGGGAACCGGAGTCGCTGCAGCCAGTCATAGTCGCGGAGATGGAGACGAAGATTCAGTCGCTGTCTGTTGGCGAAGCCGTGATGCAGATGGAACTTGCCGGTGCACCTGTTCTGGTCTTTCGCAACGACGCCCATTCCGGTCTTAACGTCGTGTATCGCCGGGAAGACGGGAATATCGGCTGGGTTGACCCGCGTAGCACCGAATGAAGTCGCCGGTGTGCGACCTTCTGACCGAACAGGGGAGTCATGCAGCTTTCTTCGATCATTGATCCCGGAGCGATTCGGTTCGTCAGTGGGGTTTCGAACAAAAAAAGGCTCTTCCAGGTCGTGGGGGATCTGGCGGCGGAAGTATATGGGGTTTCGGACCGGGAAGCCACACGTGCGTTAACCGGCCGCGAAGCTCTTGGCTCCACTGGGGTCGGCAAAGGAATTGCCCTGCCCCATGCCCGGCTGGCTGGGCTGACCGATGTGATCGGCGTGTTCATCCGTCTTGACAGGCCGGTTGATTTCAATGCCGTAGATCGGCTGCCGGTGGATTTGATCTTCGCGTTGTTCGCGCCGGTTGAGGCCGGAGTGGATCACCTGAAGGCACTGGCACTGGTTTCGCGCACCCTACGCGATGGGTCTGTCTGCTCGAAGCTACGGTCCAATGACGATCCCGCGACACTTCATGCCGTCCTGACTGAGATTACGGCCGAAGCGGCGTGAGCCGTCAACCGGACGCATTTGGGCTTTCATCGCCCGGGCGCCTGTGCGGCCGGGAAGCGCGGTCGGGACGCCCTTCGGCGCGTTGGATTCACACCCAATGGATCTGCGCGCATCACGGGCTTTGTCGCAAAGTCAGGGCAGTTTCTGGCGATGGCCACCTCCTTTCCAGACGCTATCCTTAGGTGAGGCCGCCCCGCCATCTGGGATAGCCATAGCCATTGACCATGACAACGTCGATGTCTTCGGCTGCGGCGCTGATGCCTTCGGCCAGAACGGCGGCCGCCTCATCTGACATTCGCGTTCGCAGCCGCTGCATTATTTCCTCCGCGCCAAAGCGGCGTCGGGTGATGCCTTTTGCGGCGCATTCCTCCTCGATGATTTGCGCGACAAATTTGGAGTGTTCGGCACCCTTGTCAGTATAGTCATACCATCCGGCACCTGTCTTGCGCCCGAAACGCCCCGCCGCGCACAAACGGTCGGCGATCCGAACATAGCGCTCGGATGGCGCGCGCGACGCTGCCTGCCGTTTACGCATGGCCCACGCGATATCAAGGCCAGCGAGATCCTGCATCTCAAACACACCCATCGCGAAGCCAAAGGCGCGCATGGCGGCGTCGACCTCCTGCGGGCTGGCGCCCTCCTCGATCAGGAAATCGGCTTCCTGGCGATAGGCCGACATGATGCGGTTGCCGATGAATCCTTCGCAGACGCCCGAAAAAACGCCAATCTTGCCAAGCCGTTTTGACAGGGCCGCGCCGGTTGCGACGACGTGGTCCGCGACCCGATCGGGTAAGACGATTTCCAGCAGTTTCATGATATGCGCGGGCGAGAAGAAATGCAGGCCAATGGCACGCGACGGGTCCTTCAGAACCGAGGCAATCTCATTCACGTCCAGATAGGATGTGTTGGTGGCCAGAACCGCCTCCGGATTCGTTACGCGGTCAAGTTCGGAAAAAAGGGATTTCTTGACGTGCATATCTTCAAAAACCGCTTCGATCACCAGATCGGCGTCCGCCAATTCATCGAGATTGGAGCCCGTCCCGAAGAGCGACAGCGTGGCGTCAGGATCCGGAACCAGCCCACGCTCCGCGCTGGCATTCAGTGTATCGGTGACACGCGTCCGCGCGGTTTGGGCGGCTTCGTTGGTTTGCTCGACCAAAATCACGGGCAGTCCGTGCATAAGGCATGCGGCCGCAATCCCTGTCCCCATTGTACCGCCGCCAACAATGCCGACGCCGGTAAGCGGGCGGGGCGCAACCCGTGTGCGCGGATCGCGTTTCAGCGTGCCGCGTTCGGCGAAGAACAGGCGCCGCAGCGCGGTGCTTTGCGGGCTTGACTTAAGCTTCAGGAAGGTCTCGCGCTCGGCTCTCAGGGCGTCATCGAAAGGCAAGGCCAAAGTGCGCTCGATCGCCTCGACAGCCGAAACCGGTGAAATCTGTCCACGTGCCTTTGCGCGCAGTTCTCTGGATAGGGCCTGCAGGGAAGCCGAATCCTGCGCCTTGCGGAGGGGACGGTCACGTGTGGGCAGGACATCGCGCGGCCTTCGCGCAAAACCCGCGGCCCGCTCCAGAAGATCGTCATCCGCGATTTCGTCAATCAGGCCAGCGGCCCTGGCGTCCGGGGCCGTGATCGGTTTGCCGCCCGCAACCATCGTGAGCGCAAGATCGGCCGTCACGAGACGCGGCAGACGCACCGTACCACCCGCACCGGGAATAAGGCCAAGGGTGACCTCGGGCAAACCCAGCTTTGTGTTCCGATCGGCGATCCGCGCGTGACAGCCCATAGCCAGCTCCAGCCCGCCTCCCAGAACCGTGCCATGCAGCGCCGCAACCCAAGGTTTCGACGCCCTCTCTATGGCGTCGATGACATCCGGCAGATGGGGTTCGACCGGCGGCTTGCCGAATTCGGAGATATCCGCGCCCGCAACAAAGGTCATGCCCGCACAATGCAGCACGACAGCGCTGACGCCGTGATCGGCCTCGGTTCTGGCCAGGGCCCGCATCAACCCCTTCCGGACGGCGGCGGAAGCCGCGTTCACGGGGGGGTTGTCGATGGTTACAACAGCGACCCCGTTCTTTGTGGAGACGGAGATGACCATCAGGAAAACGCCTGAAGTCCGGTCTGGGCGCGGCCGAGGATCAGCGCATGGATATCGTGTGTGCCTTCGTAGGTATTGACCGCTTCCAGATTCATCACATGACGGATCACGCCGTATTCATCACTGACGCCATTGCCGCCATGCATGTCGCGGGCCTCGCGCGCGATGGCCAGAGCCTTGCCGCAGTTGTTGCGTTTCATCAGGGAAATCAGTTCGGCCGGAGCCGTGTGATCATCCATCATCCGGCCCAGGCGCAGAGCGCCCAGAAGCCCAAGCGAAATCTCGGTCTGCATGTCGGCCAGTTTCTTCTGGATCAGCTGGGTTTGCGCCAGTGGCTTGCCGAATTGCCTGCGCTCCATAGTATATTGCCGCGCCGCGTGCCAACAGGCCTCGGCGGCTCCCATTGCCCCCCAGGAAATGCCGTAGCGCGCCCGGTTCAGGCAACCGAAGGGCCCTGCCAGACCGCTGGCGTTCGGCAGCAGGTTTTCCCCGGGCACAAAGACGTCGTCCATCTGGATCATGCCAGTGATCGAAGCGCGCAGGCTGAACTTGCCTTCGATCTTTGGCGCGTCCAGGCCTTTCAGGCCTCTTTCGAGTACAAAGCCCTTGATTTCGCTGTCATGGGCGTCTGACCTGGCCCAGACCACGAAAACGTCCGCGATCGGGCTGTTGGTGATCCAGCTCTTGGCACCCGAGATGAGATAACCTCCATCGACCGCCCTGGCCCGGGTCAGCATCCCGCTGGGGTCCGAGCCATGGTCCGGCTCAGTCAGGCCGAAACAGCCAATGAATTCTCCGCTGGCCAGTTTGGGCAGGAACTTCCGGCGCTGCACATCCGTTCCATAGGCGAAGATCGGGTGCATCACGAGCGAGGACTGCACTGACATTGCCGACCGATAGCCGCTATCGACACGTTCCACCGCACGTGCGATCAGCCCATAGCTGACATGGCCCGCTCCGCCACCGCCCACATCTTCGGGCAGCGTTGCCCCCAGAAGGCCCAGCTCGCCCATTTCGTCCATGATCTCGCGGTGGAACACCTCGTTGCGGTTCGCCTCGACAACACGGGACAGGAGTTTGTCCTGGGCGTACGCCTCCGCAGTGTCACGGATCATGCGTTCCTCGTCTGTCAACTGCGTTTCGACACCAAATGGATCGGCCCAGTCGAGCGCCGCCGGCTTGGCCCTCGCCCGTTCAGGATTTGTCGCTTGATGGTGAAGATCCTCAGGCATCGGGTTCCTCCCGGAATCAGTGGATGACATTTCGGCAAGATAGACTTTCCATGCTATAATTTTCAAGCTTGAAATAAATTAAATTTGCCATTAGACCGGATCCCGAATCATTGCGGGGGAAGGGTCCAGATGCGTGTCGCCTGTCTTGGTGGTGGGCCTGCGGGGCTATATTTCGCCATCTCGATGAAGCTGCGCGACCCGGGCCACGAGGTCGTGGTCATTGAACGTAACAGACCCGATGACACCTTCGGCTGGGGCGTGGTCCTGTCTGATGAAACGCTCGACAATCTGGCGGCCAACGACCCCAAGAGCGCCCAAGCCGTTCGCGCCAACTTCGCCTATTGGGATGATGTCGCACTCCGTTTCAAGGGCGAGAAACTGGTTTCCTCGGGCCATGGGTTCTGCGGCATCGGGCGCAGGACGCTGCTGATCCTGCTTCAGCGGCGCGCGCGTGAGCTAGGGGTTGACCTGCGCTTTGAGACAGAGGTGCACAGCGCCGAAATTTATGCGGCCGACCATGACCTGGTGGTGGCAAGTGATGGCCTGAACTCGAGGACACGGGCCCTTTATTCAGATGTATTCAGGCCCGAGATTGACGAGCGGCTCTGCCAGTTTGTCTGGTTAGGCACGCACCAGCGGTTCAATGATGCTTTCACCTTTATTTTCGAGGAAACCGACAGAGGCTGGGTCTGGGCTCACGCCTATCAGTTCGACAATGAGACCGCGACGTTTATCGTCGAGTGTTCGCAGTCCACGTTTGACGCCTATGGCTTTGCGGACATGAGCCAGTCGAGGAGCATCGCCGTGTGCGAGGGGATCTTCAGGGATCATCTTGACGGTCACGGGCTGATGACCAATGCCAACCATATACGGGGATCCGCATGGCTTCGCTTCCCTCGGGTGCTCTGCGAGAAATGGCATCACAGGAACGTCGTTCTTCTGGGTGACGCGGCGGCCTCCGCACATTTCTCGATAGGGTCCGGGACAAAGCTGGCGCTGGAATCAGCCGTGGCGCTGGCCGACCTGCTTCATTCCGAAGCTGACAGGGATTCCGCGTTTGCCCGCTATCAGGAGGACCGGAGGCTTGAGGTCCTGCGCCTGCAGTCAGCGGCGCGCAACTCGCTGGAATGGTTTGAAACGGTCGAGCGATATCTCGGTCTGGACCCTGTTCAGCTGAACTATTCCATGCTGACGCGCAGTCAGCGGATCAGCCACGAGAACCTCCGCGCACGTGACAGCGCGTGGCTGGAAAGCGCCGAACGCTGGTTCATGACCCAGGCGGGTGTGCCGGAGGATGCACCGCTGCGCGCACCCATGTTCGCGCCCTTCCGGCTGCGGGACATGGCGCTGAAGAACCGCATCGTCGTCTCTCCGATGGCGCAATACAGGGCCGAGGACGGATGTCCGACGGATTGGCACCTGATCCATTATGGCGAACGGGCCAAGGGCGGGGCGGGGCTGGTCTATACTGAGATGACCTGCGTGAGTTCCGAAGGGCGGATCACGCCCGGCTGTCCGGGTCTTTACGCGCCGGAGCATGAGGCGGTGTGGTCGCGGCTCACCGATTTCGTCCATAGCGAGACCGACGCCAAAATCTGCTGCCAGATCGGTCATTCGGGGCGCAAGGGCTCTACCCGGTTGGGGTGGGACGTGATGGACGCGCCACTGCCTGAAGGCAATTGGGATCTGGTCAGCGCATCGGCGATCCCGTGGTCGCGGAGCAATGCGACCCCGCGCGAGATCACCCGCGCCGAAATGGACCAGATCAGGGATGAGTTCGTGACCAGCGCCCGGATGGCGGCGCGGGCGGGGTTCGATATGATCGAACTTCATGCTGCCCATGGTTACCTGATCTCTTCTTTCGTGTCGCCGGTGTCCAATGTGCGGACGGATGATTATGGCGGATCGCTCGAAAACCGCCTGCGCTGGCCTTTGGAGGTCTTTGCCGCGATGCGCGCCGTCTGGCCGGACGGCAGACCCATGTCCGTGCGCATCTCCGCCAATGATTGGGTGGGCGAGGCCGGAGTAACTCCGGCAGACGCCGTTGAAATCGCCCGCCGGTTCACCGAGGCTGGTGCTGACCTGATAGACGTTTCGGCCGGGCAGACAACGACAGAGGCAAGACCTGTCTATGGCCGCATGTTCCAAACACCATTCTCTGACCGTATCCGAAACGAGGCCGGAATCAGGACTATGGCGGTTGGCAACATCTATGAGGCGGATCACGCGAACTCGATCCTGATGGCGGGCCGCGCGGATTTGGTCGCCGTGGGGCGGCCCCATCTCGCGGATCCCTACTGGACCCTGCATGAAGCCGCCAGGATCGGTGACAGGTCCGCGCCCGACTGGCCCTTGCCCTATCTCGCGGGCCGGGACCAGGCGTGGCGTCTGGCCGACCGCGACGCCGAGGCCATCCGCGCATGAGGCGGGTGCTGGTCACAGGAGGTGGGACCGGGATCGGCCGCGCCATCGCTTATGCCTTTTGCGACGCGGGCGATGCCGTCACGATCTCCGGACGGCGATTGGCGATTCTGGAAAACGCCGCGCGAGATCGAGGTATCTCCTGCCGGGTCGCCGATGTCACCGATGAGGCGGAGGTCGGGGCGCTCTTTGAGAGCTCCTATGATATCGTGATCGCCAATGCGGGCGGGGGGGGCCCAGGCAAGCTCACCAGAACCTCCCTGGACGACTGGAACGCGACGCTGGCCGTCAACCTGACCGGCACCTTTCTGACATTCAGGGCGGCGCTCTCGGGCATGGCCACCGGCGGACGCCTGATCGCCATCGCCTCGACGGCGGCGCTCAAGGGCAATGCATCGGTTCCCGCCTACACGGCGGCAAAGCATGGCGTGCTGGGGTTGGTCCGCTCCATAGCCCTGGATGTGGCGAAAGAAGGCATCACCTGCAACGCGATCTGCCCCGGCTTTACCGCTACCGATCTGGCTGAGACGGCGATCGCGGGTCTCATGAAGCGGTTCGATATGAGTCGTGAACGGGCGACGGATATGCTGGTTTCGGACAATCCAAGGCAGCGGCTGGTTGACCCCGCCGAGGTGGCCGCCACGGCGGTGTTTCTGGCCTCTGAGCGGGCGGCCTCGATCAATGGCCATGCCCTGTCGGTGTCGGGAGGGGAAATATGACACCCCATCCCGCCTGCGTCCGCGAACCGGCCTCAAAGGAACGGCTGCGCCTGTGGCTGAAATTGCTCAAACTCTCGTCTGGGGTCGAAGCGGAACTCCGCCGCCGCCTGCGCGACGACCACGGCACAACCTTGCCACGCTTTGACGTGATGGCCGCTTTATCGCGCCATCCCGACGGGCTGAAAATGAGCGATCTGTCCGGTTATCTGAAAGTGTCGAACGGAAACGTGACGGGGATCGTGGATCGCCTCACTGAAGAGGGTCTGGTTCTGCGCATGGCGGTTCCGGGCGACCGGCGTGCCCAACTCGCGCGCCTGACCCCGAAGGGCCATAGGGCTTTCGCTTCACTGGCCGAATGTCACGAGGGGTGGATAAACGACCTACTTGGAACATTGACTCCCGAGGACGCGCGGTCCCTCACACGACTTCTGGACAAGGGTCTCATGAGTGGAGTTGACGATGACGTTACCTAAGCCAAAGCACTTTCGTTGCGCGATCAAAGACGGAATCGCCTGTATTGCCCACGACCGGCCGGAGCGCAAAAACCCTTTCACGTTCGACAGCTATGCCGAGATGCGGGACTGGTTCCGCGCACTGGTCCAGGCCGATGATGCGCACGCCGTCGTGATCTTGCCCAACGGCGGCAATTTCTCGTCCGGTGGAGATGTGCATGATATCATTGGGCCGCTGACCCGGATGACCATGAAAGAGCTTTTGGCCTTTACCCGCATGACCGGGGATCTGGTCAAGGCAATGGTGCATTGCGGCAAGCCGATCATTGCCGCGGTGGAAGGGGCCTGTGCCGGCGCGGGCGCGATTATGGCTATGGCGAGTGACATGCGGATCGCCGGGCCGGAAGCGAAGGTCGCGTTCCTGTTCAACAGGGTGGGTCTGGCAGGCTGCGACATGGGGGCCTGCACGATGTTGCCGCGCATTATCGGGCAAGGCCGCGCGGCGGAGCTTCTCTATACCGGACGCACCTTACGTGCCGAGGAAGGCGAACGCTGGGGATTCTTCAATGCGCTCAGCACCTCGGAAGCTCTGGAAAGCGATGCGCTGGCTATGGCGTCGCGCATCGCCTCAGGGCCTACATTCGCCAATTCCATGACCAAGACGATGCTGGCGCAGGAATGGAACATGAGCCTTGATCAGGCCATAGAGGCCGAGGCGCAGGCACAGGCGATCTGTATGCAGGGCCGCGACTTCACCCGCGCCTATGAGGCCTTTGTCGCCGGGCGGGAACCGGTATTCGAGGGCGACTGATGGCGGATCGGACCTTCCTCCATTGGCCGTTTTTTGATGCAATGCACCGAGACTGGGCCGTGCGCATGGAAGAGGTTGCCAAAGGTCTCCGTACCGATCACTCCGATACCGATGCCGCCTGCCGCGCACTTGTCACCGCGCTGGGGGAGGCGGGAGTTCTGGACCCAACGTCCAGCGAGGACGGTAGCCTTGATGTGCGCAGGCTGTGTCTGGCGCGCGAGACGCTGGCCCGCCACGATGGGCTCGCCGATTTCGCCTTTGCCATGCAGGGACTGGGCACGGGGGCCATCACGTTGTTTGGCACGCCCGAGCAGAAGGCCACGTGGCTCCCGCGCACGCGTGCCGGGGCGGCGATTTCCGCTTTCGCCCTGACCGAGCCGGGGTCGGGCTCGGATGTCGCGGCCAATACGATGACAGCGACCCGCGACGGTGACCGTTTTGTGCTCAATGGCGAAAAGACCTGGATCTCGAACGGCGGGATCGCGGACGTCTATACGCTTTTTGCCCGAACCGGCGAAGCGCCGGGGGCGAAAGGCATGTCGGCCTTCATTGTCACGCCCGATCTGCCGGGGTTCGAGGTGGCGGAGCGGCTGGACAGCATCGCCCCGCATCCGCTGGCGAAGTTGCGTTTTTCCGATTGTCGAATATCGGCAAACGCCATGATCGGCGCACCGGGGCAGGGATTTGAGATTGCCATGTCGGTTCTGGATGTGTTCCGCTCCACCGTCGCCGCCGCGGCTCTGGGTTTTGCGCGGCGTGCGCTTGACGAGGCGCTCGGGCGCGTGACCTCCCGCCATGTGCGGGGGGCGCCTCTCTTTGATCTGCAGATGGTGCAGGGCCATATCGCTGACATGGCGCTTGATGTGGACGCCGCGGCCCTGCTCGTCTACCGCGCGGCATGGGCTCGCGACAGCGGTGCGCCGCGCGTCACCCGCGAGGCCGCGATGGCCAAGCTTTTCGCTACGGATCAGGCGCAGGCAGTGATTGACAGGGCGGTGCAGCTTTTCGGCGGTGAGGGCGTCCGCTCCGGTTCCGTCGTTGAAACGCTTTACCGCGAGATCCGCGCCCTGCGCATCTACGAGGGAGCGAGCGACGTGCAAAAGGTCATCATCGCCCGTCAGGCCCTGGGCGCGTTTGAGGGAGGCTCATAATGCTCGGACCCACCGGCCATACTGACACGTTCACGCGTGACAATCTGCCGCCACGGGAGACCTGGCCTGAGTTTCGGCTATCGGGTTTTGAATATCCCGACTATCTGAATGCCGCTGCCGAACTGACCGATGTTATGGTGGCTAAAGGGTTCGGTGACCACACCGCGCTCATCGGCAACGGGCGGCAGCGTACCTACAAGGAACTTACTGACTGGACCAACCGTCTGGCGCATGTTCTGGCGGGTGACTTGGGGATACAGCCCGGCAACCGGGTTCTGATCCGCTCGGCCAATAACCCGGCGATGGTGGCGTGCTGGCTTGCCGCCACCAAGGTTGGCGCGGTGGTGGTGAATACCATGCCCATGTTGCGCACCGGTGAATTGCGTGAATATGTCGGACTGGCCGAGATCAGCCATGCGCTTTGCGATACAAGGCTCATGGAAGAGATGGAGGCCTGCGCGGCGGCGTGCCCGGGCCTTCGGGTGATGGGTTTCGACGGCAGTTCCAACCACGATGCGGAGCTTGACCGCCGGGCGCTTGAAAAGCCGGTGAAATTCAAAGCGGTGCGCACAGGCCGCGATGACGTGGCGCTTCTGGGCTTCACGTCCGGCTCCACCGGGACGCCGAAGGCCACGATGCATTTCCATCGCGATCTGCTGATCATTGCCGACGGATATGCGCGTGAAGTGCTTGGCGTGGTGCCCGAGGATATTTTTGTCGGCTCACCGCCGCTGGCCTTCACCTTTGGATTGGGCGGCCTTGCGATCTTCCCATTGCGCTTTGGCGCCGCCGCGACGCTACTCGAAGCGGCCACGCCAGCCAACATGATCGAGATCATTCAGAAGTATAGGGCGACCATTTCCTTTACCGCTCCCACCTCCTATCGCGTGATGCTGCGCGCGATGGATGAAGGAGCTGACCTTTCGAGTCTACGCGTCGCCGTGTCGGCGGGAGAGACCCTGCCCGCGCCTGTATATGACGAGTGGATCGCCAAGACAGGCAAACCGATGCTGGATGGCATTGGAGCAACGGAGATGCTGCATATCTTTATCTCCAACCGTTTCAACGATCACCGCCCCGGCTGCACTGGCAGGCCCGTGGCTGGCTACGAGGCCAGGATACTGGACGCCGACGGAAACGATGCCCCCGACGGGGAGGTCGGCCGGCTAGCGGTGCGCGGCCCGACCGGTTGCAGGTATCTACGCGGCGACCGGCAGGAAGCCTATGTGAAGGATGGCTGGAACATCACCGGCGACAGCTTCACGCGAGATGCCGAAGGCTATTTCCACTTCGCCGCCCGCAATGACGATATGATTATCTCGTCGGGCTACAATATCGCGGGTCCGGAGATCGAAGCGGCCCTGCTCGGTCACGAAGCCGTATCCGAATGCGCCGTGATCGGAGTGCCGGATGACACGCGTGGCGCGATTGTCGAGGCGCATGTGGTCCTGGCCCGGGGACTTGAGGCTTCGGATGCGCTGGTCGAGACGCTTCAGGACCATGTGAAAGCAACGATTGCGCCCTACAAATATCCCCGCTCGATCGTCTTCAAGGACAGTCTCCCGAAGACACAGACCGGAAAGATACAGCGCTTTCGCCTCAAGCGATCAGGTCAGGAAAGAGGAAGGTGATGATCTGGGTTCATTGGGATCTGATGTGAACCGGGCACCGCTTGTGACGTGGCCATCGAAATCGGTTTGCCCGACCTTCATTCCGGGATCCACTCCGTCATTGGAGGGTCAAGCGCACCGATAGGGATTTACGCGATCCGGGGACTGGGAGAAGTGGATCAACGACAAGCCGCTCGATATTGACGGGATCGAGGGGATGACAGCCGCGCTGAGCTTTAAGGCGCATTAACCGTCTCCAAACCAGCAAGGGAAGGGAAGGAAATGAAACTCAAATCTCTCGCATTGTCAGCGACACTTGCAGCCTTGGCCGCCACCGCCTCGGCCGATACGAAAATCGGGATGATCACGACACTTTCAGGTGGCGGCGCCGGTCTGGGAATCGATGTGCGCGACGGGTTCATGCTGGCCGTGAAACAGTCGGGTCGCGATGACATTGAGGTCGTGATTGAGGACGACCAGCGCAAGCCGGACATCGCCGTTCAGTTAGCGGACAAGATGATCCAATCGGAAAAAGTGGACATCATGACCGGTATCATCTGGTCGAACCTTGCGATGGCTGTTGTGCCATCGGCGGTCAGCCAGGGTGTCTTCTACCTCTCGCCCAACGCCGGGCCCTCGGCGCTGGCGGGCGAGGGCTGCCACCGGAACTACTTCAACGTGGCGTGGCAAAACGACAACCTGCACGAGGCGGCCGGCGCATATGCCAACGGCGTGGGTTACGGGAACAGCTTCATCCTGGCGCCTAACTACCCGGCGGGCAAGGATGCTCTCACGGGCTACAAGCGTTTCTTTGAAGGTGAATTGGCGGGCGAGGTGTATACCCAGCTGGGTCAAACCGACTATGCCGCCGAGATCGCGCAGATCCGGGCATCGGGTGCGGATAGCGTGTTCTTTTTCCTGCCCGGTGGCATGGGGATTTCCTTCCTCAAGCAATATGCCGACAGTGGCGTCGACCTGCCTGTCGTGGGGCCGGCGTTTAGCTTTGACCAGGGCATTCTTCAGGCCGTTGGTGACGCGGCCCTTGGCGTCGTGAACACCTCGCAATGGAACAAGGATATCGACAATGCCACCAACGCCGCGTTTGTCGAAAGCTTTCAGGCGGAATACGGTCGTCTGCCGTCGCTCTACGCCGCGCAAGGCTTCGACACCGCGAACCTGATCCTGTCAGCGCTTGACGGGGTAAGCGTGGATGACGCGGATGCCTTCCGGGCGGCACTCAGGGCGGCGGAGTTTGACAGCACGCGGGGCGACTTCGCCTTTGGCCCAAACCACCATCCGGTGCAGACGATATACGCGCGTGAAGTGGTCCAGGAAGGTGATGTGTTCACCAACAGGATCCTTGGCGTCGCGCTGGAAAACCACTCTGACGCCTATGCGGATGACTGCAAAATGTAACAGGATTGACTGGCCTGCTCCGACTTCTCTTGGGGCAGGCTCACCTGATTTCCCGAGGCAGGAGCATGTCCGCGATCCTTATCATCGAGCAGGTTCTCAACGGACTTCAGTTTGGCGTTATGCTGTTTTTGATGGCAGCCGGGCTGACGCTGATCTTCGGGGTCATGGGGCTGATCAATCTGGCGCATGGCTCGCTTTACATGGTTGGTGCCTTTGCCGCGGCCGCCGTGGCGGGGGCCACCGGATCCTTTGTCCTGGCCTTGGTCGCGGCGCTGGCGGCGGCGGCCTGCGCGGGCACGATCATGGAGATCGTGGTGATCCGGCGGCTATACCGCGCGGCGCATCTGGATCAGGTTCTGGCAACTTTCGCGCTAATACTGATTTTCTCGGAAGGCACGCGCTGGGTTTTCGGGTCCTTTCCGCTGTTTCTGGACATACCGGACTACCTTTCCGGCCCGATCGCGCTGCCGGGCGGTATTGAATATCCGCTGTACCGTCTGGCGCTGATCGGCGCCGGCATGTTGGTGGCGGTCGGGCTCTGGTGGCTGACTTCCCGCACGCGCGTCGGCATCCAGATCCGCGCGGGGGAGAATGACCGCGAAATGATCGCGGCGCTCGGCGTGGACATCTCCAGGCTATACACGCTTGTCTTCGCCATAGGTGCCGCCCTCGCCGGTCTTGCGGGAGCGTTGGTCGGCGCGATCCAGTCGGTGCAGGTTGGCATGGGAGAGCCGGTTCTGATCCTGGCCTTCGTTGTCATCGTGATCGGTGGCATCGGGTCGATCAAAGGCGCCTTTATCGGCGCACTTCTGGTCGGGCTCACCGACACGCTGGGAGGTGTGTTCCTGCCGGAGCTGTTCAAAGTGTTCATGGATGTCGGTGCCGCAACCCAAACGGGCTCGGCTCTTGCATCGATGGCCGTCTACATACTGATGGGCATTGTCCTGATCTGGCGACCCACCGGGCTGTTTGGAATGCGGGCATGATCGGGGAGCGGTACATTAACGGACTCGTTCTTGCGGGGTTTCTCGCCGTGCCAATCTGGGCGCTGGCGATGGACGAACCATTCACGATCACGTTGGCGACGCGCGCGAGCCTTCTCGCGATGGCGGCTGTCGGGCTGAACATCGCATTGGGGATAGGTGGGCTGGTCAGTCTGGGCCATGCGGTCTTTTTCGGGCTAGGCGGCTATGCGATGGGCATCCTCGCCCATCACGCGCAGACCTACACCGCTCTGGATCTGGGCTTTCTCACGATTGAGGGGAGCAGGTCCATGCCCGTGATCTGGATCACGGCGGTGACCGTGTCGGCTCTCGCGGCGTTATTGATCGGGCTCCTGTCGCTTCGGACGACCGGCGTTTACTTCATCATGATCACATTGGCTTTCGGGCAGATGTTCTTTTTTTTCTCGATCTCGTGGAGCGCCTATGGCGGCGAGGACGGGCTGCCTATTTATGTGCGCAACGGTTTTCCGGGGCTGAATACACTGGTGCCGATCCAGTTTTTCGGACTGTGTTTCACCGCGCTGTGCGCGGCTTTGCTGCTGTACTGGCGTCTGCGCGCCTCACCCTTCGGGATGGCGCTGAACGCGGCGCGGCAGGCGCCTCAACGGGTGGAGACCGTGGGGTTGAATCCGATGCGCCTGAAGCTGCTGGCCTTTGTCGTCTCAGGCGCGGTCACAGGCCTTGCGGGGGCGCTCTTTGCCGACCTGAACCGCTTTGTCAGTCCGACGATGTTCAGCTGGCAGCTCTCCGGTGAGTTGATCGTCCTAATCATCATTGGGGGAGTAGGGCGCCTGATGGGGCCGGTCATCGGTGCCGCGCTATTTGTCGCTCTGGAACACTTTTTGGGAGGTCTCACGGATTTCTGGCATGTATGGCTCGGCGCGATTCTCCTGCTCATCGTGCTCTTCGCCCGTGGTGGCCTGATCGGAATTTTAACCGGTAAGGATGGCCCTCATGTCTGAGGTGATCCTTTCCACCCGAAACCTGAACAAAAGTTTTGGTGCGCTGAAAGCCACCGAAAATGTATCGATCGACCTTAGGGCAGGTGAGATCCATGCGGTTATCGGTCCGAATGGAGCCGGAAAATCCACATTGATAGGGCAGATCAGCGGCAGTCTGAGACCGGATTCCGGCGCGGTCCATCTGGCCGGACGTGATGTTTCAGCGCTGTCAACGGAAGTGCGCGCGCGGGCCGGGCTTGGCCGGACGTTCCAGATCTCGGCGCTGGCCATGGAGGACACGGTCCTGGAAAACGCCCTGCTTGGCGCACTCGGCCACTCCGGTCGCCCCTGGAGGTTCTGGCGCGCGGCGGTCAAGGACCGGGACTTACGCGCACGCGCCATGGCCGCGCTGGAACGTGTCGGATTGGTGGATGTGGCGGATCGGGTCACCGCCAATCTCAGCCATGGCCAGCGTAGGCAACTTGAGGTTGCCGTGGCTTTAACACTCTCGCCCAAGGCCTTTGTCATGGATGAACCCATGGCCGGTCTAGGTGCGGAGGGGTCCCGGGTCATGACGGATTTTCTGGATGGCCTGCGTGGCGAAGCGCCGATCCTTCTGGTGGAGCATGACATGGATGCGGTCTTCGCCCTCGCCGACAGGATCAGCGTTCTTGTCTATGGCCGGGTGATCGCCACCGGCACCGTCGGGGAGGTCCGTGCCTCGCGCGAGGTGAAAGAGGCTTATCTCGGGGAGGAGGCATGAGCCTGCTGACTGTCGAGAACCTCAGGGCTTCCTATGGTCAGGTACCCGCGTTGTTCGGTGTGGAGCTGACGTTGAATGCGGGTGAGGTCTGCGCCCTTATGGGCCGTAACGGCATGGGCAAAACGACTACAGTCAAGGCGATCTGCCGGATGATCGCGTCCTCTGGCGGTCTGAGATTCGCCGGTCAGGACCTACACGGTCTGCCCAGCCATGCCGTGGCCCGTCTGGGTATTGGTCTGGCACCAGAGGGACGGCGCTGCTTCAGGGACCTGACCGTAGAGGAAAATCTGATCGCGGCCGCCCGTCCCGGCCAATGGGGTATTGCTGAGGTCGCGGAACTGTTTCCCCGGCTTGGCGAACGGCAAAGCCAGCGCGCGGCCTCGCTGTCGGGGGGTGAACAGCAGATGCTGGCGGTTGGCCGTGCCTTGATGACCAATCCGCGGCTTCTGATCCTGGACGAAGCGACGGAGGGTCTGGCCCCAATCGTGCGGCAGGAAATCTGGACCGCGATCAACCGGATCAAGAATGAAACCGGCATGGCCATCCTGTTGATCGACAAGTCTTTGCGGGAACTTGCATCGGTGGCCGATAGCGCCATGATTGTCGCTCGGGGCAAAACCGTCTGGTCCGGCATGGTGGGCGCTCTAACGGCGGATATCACGGAACGATATGTGGGTGTCTGATGGGCTTTGAGCTTACACAAAAGGTGCTGTTCAAACACTGCGACCCGGCGGGTATCGTCTTTTTCCCGCGCTATTTCGAGATGATGAACGACTGCGTGGAAGCCTTTTTCGACCAGGAGCTGGACTGGCCGTTTGAGGTCCTGCTGCGCGATGCGGGCGTACCGACGGCGCAGATGGCGACGCGTTTCACGGCCCCCAGCCGACACGGCGAGCACTTGACTTTGGGCCTGTGGGTTATCCGCGTTGGTGACAGCTCCCTGACATACCGTATGACGGCTCATTGCTCTGCGGAGCTTCGCTTTGAAACAGATGCCACATTGGTTCACGTGGATGCGTCCGGTCGTTCGCAAGCCTGGCCGGTGCGCATCGCGGAGAAACTGAAAGCCTTAGAGGAACCTAGAGATGTCGCATGATGTTATCCACCCGGAGGGGTGGCTGCCTGCCTCAGGCTATGCCAATGGCATGCTGACGAAGGATGGTACGCTTCACATTGGTGGCCAGATCGGCTGGGACGCCGAAAAGAGATTTGTAAGCGATGATTTCACTGGCCAGATGCGGCAGGCGCTGCTGAACATTCGCACGATTGTAGAGACCGCCGGTGGCAAGGTCGAGGATGTGACACGCCTGACATGGTTCGTGACCGATAAGGCGGAATATTTGGCTGTACGGGCCGAGGTGGGGCGCGCCTATCGGGAGGTGTTCGGCAAACATTTTCCGGCTATGTCCATGGTTGTGGTATCGGCACTGGTCGAAGACGCCGCCAAAGTTGAAATTGAAGCGACAGCACATCTTTGATGTCACGACATTCCGTTTTTATCTGCGATACGCAGCGCACGCCAATAGGGCGCTATGGCGGGGCGTTGTCATCCGTCCGGGCGGATGATCTGGCAAGCCTGCCTGTCAAGGCGCTGGTGGAACGAACTCCCATTGACTGGTCCGCCCTGGACCAGGTTGTTTTGGGGGCCGCGAACCAATCGGGAGAGGACAATCGCAACATCGCGCGAATGGCGGTGCTGTTGGCGGGACTTCCCGATACTGTCCCTGCGGTAACGGTAAATCGGCTTTGCGCGAGCGGTCTCGACGCTGTCATTTACGCGGCGCGCCAGATACAGGTTGGGGAAGCGGATCTCGTGATAGCCGGCGGTTCGGAAAGCATGAGCCGTGCGCCGTTTGTCATGCCCAAAGCGACGTCCGCGTTTGCCCGTGGCCCCGAGGTGCACGATACGACGATTGGCTGGCGCTTCGTGAACAGGCGGTTGGCGAAGAGCTTTGGCATCGATTCGATGCCTGAAACCGCTGAAAATGTTGCCGAGGAGTTTTCGGTCTCAAGAGAGGATCAGGACCGTTTCGCTCTGTCGAGCCAAATGCGCGTCGCCGCCGCAATCGACATTGACGTATTGGCTGAGGAAATGACGCCGGTTTTCATCCCCCGGCGCAAAGGCGGATCCTTGGTTCTTGATCGGGATGAGCATCCTCGCGGGACGACATTGGAAAAACTGAGCGCACTGCCAACGCCCTTTCGGGAAGGTGGGAGCGTCACCGCGGGCAACGCGTCCGGTGTCAACGACGGCGCCGCGGCCCTGCTGTTGGCATCGGAGGGGGCGGTCAGGCGCCACGGGCTTGAACCGCTTGCGCGTTTTGACGGCGCGGCCTCCGCCGGGGTCGCTCCGCGTATCATGGGCATGGGACCCGTTCCCGCGACACGAAAACTATGCGCCCGGCTTGGACTGTCCATAAAGTCCTTTGATCTGATCGAGCTTAACGAAGCCTTCGCGGCCCAGGCCATTGCCGTGTGCCGCGAACTCGGACTTGACCCGTTCTCGGAGCATATCAATCCCAGGGGTGGTGCGATCGCGCTTGGCCATCCTTTGGGTATGACAGGTGCGCGATTGGCTGGAACGGCGGCGCGGTCACTGGCGCGCGGCGAGGTGAAGCGTGCGCTGGTAACGTTATGTGTTGGGGTCGGGCAAGGTGTTTCCGTCGCCCTATCGCAGGCCTGACGCACTGAACGGTCGATGCATACCTATTCGAGGAGGCTTTAAACTTTAACGCATGAGGCGTACCGTGCCTGATCGCTAACACAACCATGCATCGGCATGGGTTTGAGATGGCGGATCTCATCACCCGCGCTCTCAAGGACAGGCCCGGCAACGCCAGCACATGGAGCATGCGCCTGATGACCGAAGACCAGGGGGTGTCGAAGACGCCGTGCGGCGTTGGTTCGCCCTGTTTGGGGTCAAGCCCCATCCCAGCGACACCTTCAGGCTCTCCAGCGCTTCTTTCCTCATCGAGGTGATCGGGAAGCGCTCCAGGCGTCCGGGAGTTCCCCGCCTTCCCGCGTTCAGTTGAACGCGGGACGCCGCCCGACCCCAACATCCACCCCGTCATGCGCAGCCACGCAACCCACAGGCATCCCGGGGTCAGGGCCAGGACCCGGATCGCGAAAAGGCCGCGCCACCATCTCCACTTCACCCCCGTCCCGGCCTCATGGCTCAACGAGGTATGTGGAACGCCGGTTCGGCCCCATCAGCCAACGGGCCATCAGGCGCGGCCCGCTCGACAGCGTCCCCCAACCAGTCAGGACCATCGAGGCCTTCATGGAACGACACAGCGCTTCCACATCGCCCCTCGTCCGGGTGGCGACCGCAGAATCAATTCTCGCCAGGCTGGAACGGCTGTCCGCACGTGTTCGCCGGACACAACACTAGGTTTTAAGCTTCGGTAAGACTATGTCGGTCCAAGGCCATATTGAGGGATGTCACATGGTCCGCCACGATCTTCGCATGTGATTGTGTTCGGGCAACTTTCCGCCCGGCGCACACTGGAATAGATAATCGAAATCAACTGCCTGCGACGGCCAATTCCGGCGCTGGCGGGAGTCCTGGTCTGGTCAACATGCAACAAGAACACAGCATCGAACTGAAGTCCGGCGACGAACGCGGGCATGCTGTAGATAAAGCGTTTGCCTACACGCTGCATTTCCGAGGCCGCTTCACGGCTATCCACCAGACAGCGTTGCACCTGAAACGCCCATTCACTTCCGTCCGGTGGCCCTCACAGGAGCTTGACGAGGGCGACGATCAGCCCGCCTTGGGCGACCAGCGCACCGACCATCCACTTCAGAAGTTCGGCCTTCGACGATTCGATCTTTGCCTCGACCTTCGCCTCAACTTTTGCGATGTCGGCCTTCGTCCCCCGCCGCAGCTCCTCGATCTTCGCCTCGACCTTCGCGATGTCGGCCCTCGTCTCCCGCCGCAGCTCCTCGATCTTCGCCTCGACCTTCGCGATGTCGGCCCTCGTCTCCCGCCGCAGCTCCTCGATCTTCGCCTCGACCTTCGCGATGTCGGCCTTCGTTCCCCGCCGCAGCTCCTCGACCTTCGCCTCAACTTTTGCGATGTCGGCCTTCGTTCCCCGCCGCAGCTCCTCGATCTTTGCCTCGACCTTCGCGACGTCGGCCCTGGTCGCGAGATTCCCGTTGAGCAGGGCGACATGCTCCTCGGCGAGCGTCTCGGCCTGCCGCTCGGTGAATCCGGAGTCGGTCAGCCGCTTGACGAAGCGGTGGGTGTCGAACGCGATGGCCTCGGGCATGGCCTGATCATACCGGCGCCGGCGCCGCTCGGCAAGCGGTATCGTGCCGCGGACGCCGGGCCGCGCGGGATCGGCGCCAACCGTTCCGGCATGCGCAGGCAGGGACCCTCCGGATCCGTCCCCGGTGGAGCGTCCCGGCGATGGCAGCCGTCCATAGGCAGGATCGCCGCGCCGGCGCAGGGCGTGTTGGGCTTGGCGGCCAGACCGGGCACGAACCGGCACCAAATCCCCCTCGACGGCAATTCCCCGGCAGGGCACGGATCGGTCTCCGAAGCATGCAGGCCGGAAGGGGCGTCGCGGAAAGCGGATGCCGCACGTTTGGGCTGCGGACGGAGCGCCCCGGCATGCGCTGGTCCGAGAAGGGCATCAACACCATGCTGGCCCCTAGGGGCTACGCCATGATTCTCAGGGTGCCCGACCTGCTCGACTGGCGGGCAAATCAGGCTCTCGCGGCGTGATATCAACAAATTGGGATACACACCGTTCTGGTGGTTCCGCTGTCTTCGACTATCGAACGCCGCATTCCGCAAGTGACTGAAATATATCACGCTTGTACCCGCATGGGTAGACACGCGCGGACAGGAAAGCCGCCGCGACCGTGCCTTTCAGACTCCAAAGATCCACTGAAGGGAGTTTGATTCCCCTTTCCCGTGATAGCCCTTCAGGCGGCAGCGGGCCCTTCGATCAACGGTCTCTCCTTGACGGGCAGGTGAACGACCGCGCTGAAGGCACCCACCGCGACGCCGACCCACCAAACTGCTGTATAGTCGCCGTACATGTCATACATTCTCCCCCCAAGCCAGACCCCGAAAAAACTACCCAACTGGTGGCTGAAAAACACGATTCCATATAAGGTACCCATGTAACGCAGACCATAGATGTGAGCGACCAGTCCGCTTGTCAGAGGAACGGTGGCCAGCCACAGGGAGCCCATGACGAACGAGAACACGATCACGGTAGCCGGAGTGACCGGGAACAGAATAAACAGCGCCGCCGCGATGGTCCTTCCCGTATAGATCAGAGCAAGCAGGTATTTTTTGGCATACCGGTTGCCGAACCAGCCTGCCGCCAATGTGCCTGCAATGTTCGCCGCACCGATTATCGCGATGGAGGTGGCCCCAAGTGCTGAAGTCGTTGCCACGCCGATCGAGGCCAGGACTCCGGTTGGATTTATTGCGGCGCAGACTTCGGTTATCATCGCGGGGAAATGCGCCGTGATAAAGGCGAGTTGATAGCCGCAGGAAAAGAATCCGAGGAAAATCAACGTATAGGACGGATCGCGGAACGCCTTTACAAGAATCTCCCCCATGGATTCCTCGAGTTCCGCCCTGGTGGCCGGAGTCGGTGAACGAAGCATCGGCAGAAACATAAGTGCCGCGATGATCATCACGGTGAATACCAGGAAGACCGACTGCCATGACATGAAGACCAGCAGCCACTCGGCCAGGGGTGCGCCCACGACCTGTCCGCCCGATCCGGCCGCTGTCGCGATGGCGAGTGCCATCGAGCGGTTCTCGTCGCTCGCGGCGCGGCCTACGGAAGCTAAAATCACACCAAATCCGGTGCCGGCGATTCCGAATCCGACCAGAACCTCAAGAGCCCAGTGCTGCTCGGGGGAAATTGCGATGGAGGACATCGAAAGACCTACCGCATATGCCAACGCACCAAGAAACACGGCGCGGCGGTCGCCGAACTTTTCGGCCAGTGCGCCAAAGATCGGTTGCCCGATTCCCCACGCGAGATTCTGGATTGCGATCGCCGTGGAGAAATCCGTCCGTGGCCAGCCGAACTCGTCCGCGACAGGAATCTGGAATACACCAAATGATGCCCGGATCGCGAAACTGATCAGGATTATGAAACAGCCACCGACCAGAACCGGCGTGACGAGGGGCGCACGCGCTGGCGACATTCAACTCTCCCGGGAAACCCGCATCCAGAATGCATTCATCTAACAATGGCGTCAATATGATCCTGTGGCGGATCGAGACGCTTTCACTGCTGTAGCTGGCATTCTATGTGGATGGCATGGGCGAGCCATTGCATGCCATCTATGACCGTCTGGCGGCTGACGGAGAGATCACCGCTGATCCGGCGCAGCGCGGGGTAGTTCCCGCGCTCGAGAGGCTTCAGGAGTATCTTGCGCTGCCCACCCGTCGGAAGGGGCTGTTCGGTGGGGTGTTCGCGAATACGCTTCGGCCACCCGGCGGCGTCTATATCTGGGGTGGTGTCGGTCGCGGCAAGTCATTTCTCATGGATTTATTCTTTGACGCGGTTGAAATCGAAAACAGGCGCCGCGTTCATTTCCATGCGTTCATGCAGGAGATTCACTCGGGCATGCACGCTTTTCGCAAGCGCGGCGTTGATGACGCTCTCAGACCCGTGGCCGAGTCCGTGGCGGATGGAACGCGGCTGCTCTGTTTCGATGAGATGCAGATCGTGGATATTACCGACGCGATGATTGTGGGGCGGTTGTTCGAGGCCTTGATCGGTGACGGTGTCACGATAGTCACAACCTCGAACCGACGGCCGGAGGATCTCTACAAGGACGGCCTGAACCGTGGTTTGTTTCTGCCTTTCATCGAACTGATCAAAGAGCGAATGGTGGTGCACCATCTGGAGTCGCCCACTGATTACAGGCGGAACCGTCTACAGGGCGCCGACAGTTATTTCTCGCCCGCCGATTCCGAAGCGCACGCCGCGATGGACGCGATCTGGATTGACCTGACGGGAGGGATCTGGGAGCCGCTTGCGCTGAATGTAATGGGCCGCAGGATAGTGCTTCCCCGGTTTCGTAACGGAGTTGCCCGTACGCCGTTCTGGGAACTATGCGGGCAACCGCTCGGACCCGCCGATTACCTGGCTGTCGCGGATGCCGTGCGGGTTCTGCTTGTTGACGATGTGCCACTGCTGTCCAGATCTAACTTCAATGAAGCGCGGAGATTTGTCATTCTGGTCGATGCGCTCTACGAGGCGAAGGTAAAGCTGGTCGTTAGCGCGGCGGATGTGCCTGAGCGGCTCTACATCGAGGGTGGGGGCACGTTCGAGTTCGAGCGCACCGCCAGCAGGCTGTGGGAGATGCGGAGCGAGGATTGGGGAATGACGTGAGGAAGGTCATCTCCCGGACGTCGCCGCGTTAGCTGCGGAGAATCGGGAATTCAGGGCGCGGGCCGCCACCGATTCGGGCTGATCCGCCTTGGACGGAGGCAGAACAGAACGGGCATAATCGTGCTTAATGGGGATAACTCTGGATCGTCGGTGCGGGAATGGAGGCGCGGCGGGGAGAGTGGCGCTGGGCCGGTTCAATCCGGTGCGCAATGTGGATCGGCCTCTGTGAAGCGTGATAAGTGTTCTGCATGACGCGGCGGGATGGAATCAGGGCCTTTGTGGCGATAGGTATGCCGAAACCGGCGCGCGAAGCGCTTGAGCGACTGCAGGAGTTTCTGCCTGCCGGGCGGTTTGCCGTTCCCGATACCATGCATTTGACACTGGCCTTCCTTGGCACTCAGCCTGAACCGGTGATGGTCGATGTCGGGGAGGCGCTGGGTGCAATCAGGGCCGAGCCTTTTTCGCTGACCTTACGTGGTGTCGATTTGGTCAAGGCCGGTCGACGCGGTGTCGTGTGGGTACGTGTGGTTCCCGATTTCGCACTGACGGATCTACGGAGCAGGATCCGTAGAGCGGTGAGGGACGTCGGCGTCCATCTGGGCCGGGAACGGTTTCGCCCTCACGTAACCCTGGCTCGGATTGATGTTCGGGCGTATGGAGGCGGGAAGTCAGTATTGGCGGATTTCCTCGCGCACCATTGGGCGTTCTCGCTGGAGCCATTCACCGTGACCGGTTTCCGGCTGTATCGTTCCACACTCAGCGAAGCGGGCGCGGTTTACGAAGCGCTTGCGGAATACTCCCTTGAAAGATAAGGGGAGGCTCTCCGGAGGGGTCGGTGTTCTGGCATGATCTCCCCATGGCCACCCGCGACACGATGCTTGCGGTGCGGCACGCCCGGTGTCGCCGCCTGCCCTGTATTGAGATTGATGAATTGAATGCCGCGCATGACGAAGGAGGCATCATCACCATGACCGTTGGCGTCAGTGGTGCGCTCAGTGATTTCGTTTCGGCGAATACTGGTGAGTGTGGGACCTGAGAGAATGTCAGCGAATAAATCGGGAACCTGATCCGCCGGGACGGGGAGCTGGTGGAGGGCGCAGCTTTCGATCGTCTGAAAGTGGAACTGAACCATGCTTTTCCCACGTCAGAGGAGAGCTACCTGACCCTGGCGGCGGCCGATGTGATCACACGGAGCCGATCCTGATCCTGGACCCGCCATTCGCATCCAGAGGGCGGCGTCCCGCCGTTTCGACGAGATATGCCGTCACATCCGCGACAGATGAGGCGAGGGGAAGGCCGCGCATTACGTCGCCGGGCCATTCGCCGTCTTCGGCATGATCGCGACACGCGGTTTTGTCAAAACCGGTTTCCGCAGACATTGGCGTGGATGGCTTCTTCTTTCGATACGAGCGCCATTTCGTCCATTGGCCGCCTGACCGAATCTCCGCGAAATCCCCGACACGACCCGGTGCATTCTGACGACGGGATGCCAGTGGCGGGCGGTTCCCAAGTGCTTTCCGCCGTTTACTACAGCCCGGGACTGCCTCCACCCCTGGCGCGACGGCGGGCGGCGTCTTGGGGCATGTGACGGACGCGCCGTGCGATCTGGCGGGGCGCTTTTCCGAGCCGACTGCGGCCAGGACTGGTGGCCAGTCGGCGAGGATCGCGGAGCCTCGAAAACCTCAGTCCGAACCGCGCTCTCTCCCCTTATCAACCGTCCGCCTGGCCAGCAGCCCTTCGGCGGCAAGCTGCCTTATGACCTGAGCGCGGGTGATACCTGAGTCCTTGGCCAGCGCGTCGTACCGCTCGGTTTCGTGCTTCGACAGCGACATCACCGCGCCGTGCCAGTCCATATCGCCTATCTCCGCCACGGCCCCGAGGGCGCCGAGCTGCTCCAGCGCGTCCAGGAGCGTGGAGGCCTCTGAACCGCCGCCCCGGACCTCTTCTATCCGGCAAGGGCGATTCCGGTGGAGCATGGGATGGGCAGCTTCACAGCATTCCCCAAGGTGGTCACCAGCCCACTGGAGTCATCGGAGCCTTTCACGCCGAACATGGGGAAGAGGGTACTATGATCGGCGCGTTCGGTGCGAACCAGTAACCCTCCAGAACTGACACCGCGTCCGCTCCGGCGGGCGCGTCGGGGGCGGTCTCAGGATCGCCCCCTTGCCCTTGAACGCGAAAGGAAACGCACATGAAGAGACTGAAGACGCTGGCCGCCGCCGCGGCCCTCGCGGCCATGCCCGGCCTCCGGGACGCTGACCCTGAGCAAGGGCGCCCCTTCTTCCGCGACCATCACGGTCTAGTATCCCACTTTCATTGAATTGACGGGTATAGGGATTTGAGTTTGATGCGGGCGTCGTCTGTTGTGAATCGCCAGTTGACGGGTCGTTTGTTGGCGTTGCGGCGTGTCTGCCAGGCAGCGACTTCGCGGACCATGGTCTCGCGGTCGGGAATGCGGCGGGCGAGGCATTGACGCACCAGAACGTTGATCTCGATTTCGGCGATATTCAGCCAGGATCCGTGTTTGGGCGTGTGATGGATGTCAAACCGCTTGGCCAGACGCCCCGCCTCGGCCGGTGCGAACGTATCATACAGTGTTGAGAGTGTGTGGGTATTCAGATTGTCCATCACCAGGACGATCTTTTTGCCGGGGAAGTGACTGTCCGCCAGATCTTTCAGGACTTCGGCAAAGTCCTGGCGGGTGCGGCGGTCGGTGACCTTGACATGGCGCCACCCCTCGAGGGGTGCGGTGATCATGAAGAGATTGGCGGTGCCGTTGCGGGCGTATTCGAAGTCGTATCCAGCGGGGTGTCCGGGGCGTGTGGGCAGCGGTGTGCGGGTTTCTTTCGTTTGTTGCCTGGAGGTTTCATCCAGGCAGACCAGAACCTCATCAGCGGCAAAGTCCCGGCTGTACGTCTCCAGGACATCCTCCATCGCGCAGACGAAACCGGCGCTCGCCTGGGGTGGAATGCACCAGCACTGATTTAACCAGGGCCTGATATCGTTTTTTTGAGAGTCTTCTGGACTGTCGATCGGGAGATCGTCTCCACAATGTTCAATTCCACCAGTTTGTCCGCCAGCAGTCGCAACGTCCACTGCGCCTGCCCTGCCGGGGGTTCCGAACAGGCCAGCATCGTCAGCTTCGCCTCGCCCGCACCGTCCAGCAGACGCTGTTTGCGGTTCACCTGAACCCTGCGCTCCAGCGCCGCCTCAACACCGTCCATCACACATTGCCTGCGCACCCGCTCCACCGTCGCCGTGCCCACACCCAACACATCAGCAATGTCCGCATCACGGCGGCCCCCACCCGCACGATCCTGGTCCGCCAACAAAAGGATGTGGGCCCGCTTGCGGCGTTCCTTGGAGCCCTGGCCTTTATCCACAAGAGTCTGCAGCTGATCACGCTCATCCGCGTCCAACGTCACGTGATAGATTTTCCGTCCGCCTGATGTCATTGCCCGTCACCTCAGTCTACCCCGCAATGCGTGCCGCCACCCAGCGAACACACTCGCGGCCCCGGCTCAGGCCACAACGGGGAATTGATCTCTGTTGCCACCCCCTGTATCGACAAAAACCGCAGACAGGAAGACAATGTCACCCACAGTGACATGGCATCAATTCAATGAAAGTGGGATACTAGTATCTTGACCTGATTAAATCGCTAGTTCCATCCCGGCCCGGGACGGGTTACGCCCGCGGCCGTGGCACTGTGCAACAGACCTTCCGGCCGCCCCGGGCGGCGTCAGGGGGAATGTCAGGGGCGGAACAGGCAGGCAGGAAGATCTGCAGGGTGCGGCTTGAGGCGCACGGGCGCACGCGGCTGAAGGACATCGCCGGCGGCGGCAAGGGGTCGAAGGAACGGCGCAGGCGGGCGCATGTCCTGCTTCTGGCCGACGGGGGCCGTCCGGACGGCGGCTGGACCGACGCGGGGATCGCGGACGCGCCTGGGGCCAGCGTGGCGACGGCCGAGCGGACGGGCGGGCAGTGCGTTCTCGAGGGCCTTGACGCGGCCCTGGACCGCAGGGTCCAGGAGAACCGGAAGAGGCCCCGGCCTGGCGGGGAGGGCCAGGCGACGCTGGCGATGCCGGGCTGCCCGGAGCCCCCCGAGGGGCAGGCGCGCTGGACCCTGAAGCTGCCTGGCGAGCGGCTGGTGGAGCTGGAGGCCGTCGACGGCATCGGCCGGGAGACGGTCCGGCAGGCTCCGGAAAAAACGGCATCAAGCCCTGGCTGAAGGAATGCCGGTGCATCCCGCCGAAGGCGAACGCCGGGTTCGTCGCCGCCATGGAGGACGTGCTGAAGACCTATGCCCGCGGGTATGACGACGGCACGGTCCTGGTCTGCATGGACGGGACCCCGGAACAGCAGACCCGGGAGACCCGGACGCCCCTGCCGACCCGCCCCGGGCAGCCGGCGGCATACGGCTTCGGGTACGGGCGCAACGGCACCGCCAACCTGTTCATGGTGTACGCCCCCTCGACGCCTGGCGCCATGTGGAGGTCACCGACCGCCGCACGAAGCGGGACTTCGCCCGGCTCCCCGTGGACATGGCCGACGTCCACCTGCCCGGCAGGCGGATCGTGCCCGTGACGGCCAGCCCCGACACCCACAGGCTGTCGACGCTCTACGAGGCCTTCGAGCCGGCGGAGGCGTCGCGGCTCGCCGACCGTCTCATAGTCCACCACACGCCGAAGCACGGATCCTGGCCCGACATGGCCGGGACCGGGACCAGCGTCCTCTCCCGGCAGTGCCTGGACCGCCGGATCCCGGCCCGCGGGACGATGGTGCGCGAGGTCGCCGCATGGCTGCTGGGCACCGACGGGGCGGCGCCGCGCCGCGCCTCCGCCCTGCGCTGCGCCTGGGCGCGCCGCTGGCCCCGGGCTCCGCCGTTGCGCCGGATCCCGCGCGGGACCGATGACGGACTGCGCCCCAGCTGGCGGGCGATCGCCGCGTTCGAAAGCCCGCTTTTCATCAGGGCGTGGATCCGGGATCTCCCGGTATGGGTCAGGTGGCGCTGGCCCTCGGGCATGGCGGTCTCCTCGGCTCAACACCGGGACTGTCGCCGCCATCCGGCCGATTCGCAACATCATGTGCCGCCTCAGCCAGGCCTCACCCACATCGGGTGTTGCACTTCACTGTGGAACGGGGGCAGACAATTTGAGGAGAAGCCAGCTACAGTCTCAAGAAATCTGAGTTCAAATCCGCGATGATCCCAGGCACGGGCCCAGATGATCTTAAGCTGCTACACCTAAAGACCCAATCGGTTAGGCGAGGATTTTCCTCAGATTGTCCCAGTTCCAACGATAAAGCTGTCCAGCACCTTTGACGGGAGCATAGCTGCCATCACGGTATCCGATGATTTGAACAACCCTCTTTCCTTGCTCACGGGTCATCCTGATCTCTTTCAGCACCCCGGGCGCACGGTTGGTCTGAGGACCAACCATAGCAAGCACGACCTTAGCCTGGCTATCAGCCGGGTTTCCCACGCAGCCATGTCGGCCCACAGCCTCTCGAAGGCCGCGTTGTTGCGCTCCAGCGTCGCCGAGAGGTCGGCTGCATGGTCTTCATGCGCTCCTCCGGGACGGCGATGCGCCGTTCGGGTTCTGGCCTGATGCCGTGACGGCGCGTCAGCGGCGGCAGAGTCCCTTTCCATTGACCGCCTCGCGTGGCGGGTTCTCCACAGGTCCGGCCCCTGTGTTAGATAGTACACCTGTTAGGACAGCTGGCGGTGTTTCTATCATGATTCCGAGTATATCTACTTTCCGAGGACGATGTCATTCATATCCATGATCAGGTGCTGAACCCTGGTGAACTGCAAGGGTTAGCTGGGGACAAGTCGTTGTCTGGCGCGTTGTCTCGTGTTGAGATCCGTCTAGTTTATGGGTTGATTGAAGATGGATTTGACTTGGCGACCACCTATGCTGTGGTCTTGTCCACTGGACATCTATTCAGCGATGGAAACAAGCGAACGGCCTTTCGATGTATGGATGTGGTTTTGCGACTGCATGGAAGGGATGTGATATGGGATACCGAAACCGTTGGTCAGAACATCATAGAAGTTGCTCAAGGCAAGGTTGATGAAATCAATCTTGCTGCGTGGTTACGTAGTCTCAACCAGATCACCATGGAATCCGTTCGTGTTTGAGATCTTGCAAAATTCCGGCTGAGGTCTCGCGCGTGAACGATCGCGAAATCTGGAATCCTTCATGCGCGTTGCCTGTCCTCGGCATTTCCCGCCCGGAACGCTCCCCGGCCACTTCCTCCAATTATGCGACCAGATGCCCTTCAGGGCGAACGGTCAGATATTGTCGGAGAGTGACATTGCTCAACCAAGGGCTCTAATCCGTTGCGTAGACCTGTTTCATCACGATACCAACGCAGCCCGGCAGACGGCCGCGATCAATGATGCTTGGCCGACTGATTTTCGAAGTGAACTCTTCTTTCCGTATCGCGGTGATGATGCGTTTCGAGCCGTATTGCTGGTCGATTTGATAAAGGAAATTGCCTTTGACATTCGGCGTGCGTAGTCATGTCGCTCGCCTTGCCGAGATGTGGATCAGAGGTGCAGGGCTGATCCGGACGGCCCCCGCAGCGGTGTTTCAGCCCAAGTGAATCTTCGCCCAGAAGTTCCCGGTAGCCCTGACGACTGGCTGACTCGACGACTGTTGCATGACGAGATCTGATTAGGCACTTCCTGAATACAAGCCGCCGATCCCGGTGTGGGCCGTCCGGCGACCCGGCATACCGTTTCACCGGACGATGGTCCCTCTACGGTCTGGCGGGGCGGAACGCCATCTATCCGTTCTTGCGCAGGACCTCGCCGGCTAGATGGAAAGAGCCGCAGATCAGTATCCGTGCCGAGGGTGCGCCGCCCGCGATGGCGCGCACCGCGGCCTCCACACTGTCGGCGGTCTCCGCCGCGATACCCTCCGCCCGGGCGGCCGAGACGGTCTCCCGAGCGGTGAGGGCCGCTCTCTGGCCGGAAATCGGGACGCCATGAAGCGATTGCGCCAGACACGCCAGCGGACGCATGAAGCCCCGGACGTCTTTTGTCCGGAGCAGGCCGGCGACCAGATGCAAGGGTCTCGGCGGCAGTTCGCCGAGCAGGTTCGCCAGTGCCTGACCCGCCGCGGGATTGTGTCCGCCGTCGAGATGGATCTCCGCCCCGGGTGCCGAACGCACTAGAGTACCCGTTGTCAGCTTCTGCATCCGCGCCGGCCAGCGTACGTCACGAAGTCCCGCCTCGCAGGCGGTTTCATGAAATCCGAGCTCGCGCAGCGAGGCGACGGCGATACCCGCGTTCTCGATCTGGTGAGTGCCCAGAAGAGCGGGGAGTGGCAGATCGATAAGCCCGTCCCCATTCTCGAAAATTAATCTGCCGTGTTCTTCCCATACCCGCCAGTTCCGGCCCCGAACCAATAGTGGGGCACCGATCCTGGCGGCCTGTCGTTCGATTACCTCCAGCGCTTCGCTATTCTGGTGCCCGACAGCACAGGGAACGCCGCGTTTGAGGATTCCCGCTTTCTCGTATGCGATCCTGCCGAGCGAGTCGCCAAGATACTGCTGGTGATCGAGCGATACGGGAGTGAGTACCGTCAGAGACGGGCGACCGACGACATTCGTCGCGTCAAGCCGCCCCCCCAATCCGACTTCCAGCAGAGTGAAATCCGCCGGTACCCTTGAGAAAGCCAGGAGCGCCGCACAGGTCGTGATCTCGAAATAGGTGATCTCACCACCGCCGTTCGCGGCCTCGCATTCATCAAGCGTTTCCGACAGAACAGCTTCTGAGATCAAGTCGCCCGCCAGACGGATGCGTTCGTGAAACCGCACGAGATGAGGAGAGGTATAGGCGTGAACGCGCCTGCCATCGCCTTCGAGGCCAGCGCGCAGCATTGCCAGGACCGATCCCTTACCGTTCGTTCCGGCGATGTGGACAACAGGCGGAAGCCTGTCCTGCGGATTGCCCAGAGCGTCAAGAAGGCACCACATGCGGTCCAGTGTCAGGTCAATGATTTTCGGATGCAGCGACATCATCCTTTCCAGGATGGCGTCTGATGCAATCCGTCTCAACGCCCTTCGGCTTTCGTCTGTTTTCGACTGGAGTCCGACTTGGTCGCGGCCATCGGTGGCGTGGAGATGTCGTGGTTAGGTGGTGGTAGGTCACCCTTGATCGCGGGTGGCATTCCGAGAAGAATCCTAAGAATGGTGATGAGTTCCTCGCGCATATCCCTGCGGTGGGTGACCCGGTCAAGCATTCCATGATCGAGCAGATACTCCGCCCGCTGAAAACCCTCCGGAAGTGTTTCGCCGATTGTCTGCTCGATTACCCGGGGGCCCGCGAAGCAGATCAGCGCATCGGGTTCGGCGATCTGGACATCGCCGAGCATCGCATAGCTTGCCGTCACGCCACCGGTCGTGGGATGCGTCAGCACGACGATGTATGGTAGCCCCGCCTCCTTAAGCCGTTCGACCGCCACCGTGGTGCGCGGCATCTGCATCAGGCTTAGGATACCCTCCTGCATCCTTGCGCCGCCGGCGGCGCAGAAAATCACCAACGGCCGTTTCTTTCTCGCCGCGACATCCGCCGCCGCAATCACGGCGTTACCCACGTACATACCCATGGAACCGCCCATGAACCTGAAATCTTGCGCGGCGGCAATGATTGGCGTCTGCCCGACCTCACCCTGAGCCACAAGTATCGCTTCCGCCTCCCCGGAATTCCTCTGCGCCGATTTCATCCGGTCGAGATACCTTTTCTGGTCACGGAAATGCAGCGGGTCGGCAATTGGCCGGGGAACCTCGATTTCGGAAAACACGCCGTTATCGAACAGGGCGGCGAATCGCTCGCGCGGCCCCAGCGCCATGTGATGGTCGCAGCTCGTGCAGACGTTCAGGTTTTCGGCAAGTTCGCGGTGAAACAGCATCGTACCGCATCCATCGCATTTCGACCATAGATGCTCGGGCACTTCACGGCGAGAGAAAAGCGAATTTATCCTGGGTTTGACGAAATTGGAGATCCAGTTCATCGCCGGCATTGTCCTGTCGGGAATTCACTCGTGTCAGATATGGCGTACCATCCCGGAACGCAATCAACGCCTGAGCGCGACACGGGTCATGAACCAAGCCGCTCCCAGCGCGAGTATCACAAGCGCGACCATCATTCCGCCCTGCTGATCCTCCACGCTGAAAGGCGTAACGAATAGGGCGAGCCCTGGAACCATACCTTTGAGACCGATCACCAGAAGGGCAGACGTGTTGTTCGCGAAGTGAAAGCCCCAAGCGGCGCCTATGCTGCCGGTCCGTGCGGTAAGATCGGCGGCGGCCAGGCCGAAAAAGGCGGCGCCGAGGACGAACAGCCAGAGATTGCCGCCCGTCACGTGAGGGCTGTAATGCGCCGCCCCAAACCCCAGGCTGGGAATCAGCATCCAGAAGAATGGGGAGTGGAAGCGCACGGCGAGCTGCTGCTGGAGATATCCGCGGAATGCCAGTTCCTCAGCGCCGGTCTGGGCCAGTATGATGAGCAGGCTCAGTGGCAGGAGCGGTAGCCAGACCAAGATATCCAGACCGGGCTCCACATCGTGAAACATGCTCCACAGTACAAGAGCCACACCCTCGACGGTACCGACAACTGTGGCGGCCAAGATAAAATCCCGCAGAACTGTAGTTGATGATCCGAACAGCGATCCGGATCCCCGCCGATGGAGAAACCGCGCCGACAGCATGACCCCCAA
The DNA here is from genome assembly GCA_965221405.1 of Paracoccaceae bacterium. Classification (GTDB taxonomy): domain Bacteria; phylum Pseudomonadota; class Alphaproteobacteria; order Rhodobacterales; family Rhodobacteraceae; genus JAPOUP01. The sequence continues at coordinate 2,430,994 of CBDCSE010000002.1, forward strand.
TGCCAGACCGATGACCGAGACCAGCAGGACGTAAACATCGCCCGGTGTCAGCCCGAGACCGACCGCTGCCGCCCGGTTTCGGCCCAGCGCCCACCCGTAGATCGCGATCACAGCCCATGTCCACAGGGTATATATCAGAGCGGTTAAGCAGACTCCTGTCAAGAGCCGCCAGAGCTGTGGGCGCTGGCGGGCGTCTGAGACGAAAGCCTCGAAGTCGGGGCTGTGGGGCCGGTGCATCCAATGAAGTTTATTGGATGCACGTGGGCGGTTCAATCTTGGGGTGTGGCCCAGATTAGGGCCCGTTGACAGTCGGGTTGCGGATCGCCCGGTGCCGTGCCGTTTTCCGCCCCGGCGACCGCCGGAACGGCGGCGCGGCAGGACAGCATACAGGTGACACCATGAATGCTGACAGGACGGTACTGACGGACAGGATGTGGGCGCGGACCGGGGACATGCTGCCGGGCAGGAAGTCCGATCCCGGCGGCACGGCGGCGGACAGCCGCCTCCTCCCGGAGGCGGTGCCGGTGCGCTTCCGCACGGGATCGCCGTGGCGCGACCTCCCCAAGCGGTCCGCCAGGTGGCGCGGCGTGTCCGGGCGGTTCCGGCGCCGGGTGCTTTCGGGGGTTTCCGGGCGTGTCCCCAGCGCCCTGTCCGGGGATTCCGGCCCTGAACGGGTGTTCGTCGACGGCACGGTCGTCCAGGCGCCCCGGAAGGCGGCGGGCGCCAGAAAGGGGGGGGGCCGGGTCAGGGCATCGGGCGTTCCAGGGGTGGCCTGACGACCAGGACCGTCGCCGTCGTGGACGCGCCCGGCTACCTGGTCCGCTTCAGGATCCCTGCCGCCCGGGCGCATGGCCTGCAGGGGGTGCCGGGGCTTCCGGGCGGGCTGGAGTTCGGGGCCCTGGTGGGCGACAGGGCCTTCGACGCCGACTGGCTGCTGGACGACCTGGACGGGAGCGGCGCGGAGGCGGCGGTCCCGCCGGAACGGAACCGGACGGCACCCCGGGCGCGTGACCGGGAGATGTACGGGTGGCGGCACCTGGTGGACAGTTTCCTCCCGAAGTCCGGGGAGTTCCGGGCGGTCGCGACGCGGTACGACAGGACCGCCGCGGGCTTCGCGGCCGGGATCCGTCCCGTCGCCGGCGTGGTCGCCGCGTCATGAGTGTCAACAGGCCCTAGTTGCCAGTTGCGATTTGCCATTGCCACGCTGTGGTTTCCGCGTGCCCGACAAGGGACGGACGAACCGGCCGGCGGTGCGCCGCCAAAGGCAAGAGGCAGGAGCACGAATCATGGCGCATGGCGAAGGGAACCACAGGGGATTATATGCCCCGTAAAACAGGACTCACTTTCGATCCCCCCCCCTATTGCCCTATGAAAAGGGGCCCCGTGTCCGGTGGCGCAACCGGAACCGCCAGACGCGGTGTTCAGGTGGGAGGCGGGGCGGTCCCGGAATGCAGGACCCCGTGCTGTTGACCGGGTCTTGATCAGCCGGGAACCGCCCCTATCCTTGACAAATGGGCGACGCACCGGACAATCACGAACTGAACCTTAGGATCGCCCAACTGGAAGGATGGATGGAAACCATGAAAGCGGAGACCGAGAGCGCAACGAAGGGAAGTGCCATGAGCGGAAAGGAACCAGGGACCGGGACGGTGGCGGACAGGATCGGGCAGGCCGCGGCTGCGGTCGGGTCGGCAGCGGGAGACGCCGCGACCGCTGTCCGTTCCGGTGCCGGACGTCTTGCCGCCTCCGGAGGCATGGCTGCGGAGAGGGGCGGAGCCATCGTTCGCTCAGGGGCCACTGGCATCGCGGCCGGATCCGCCGTGATGGCTGATGCCCTGACCGGTTTCGCCAGGAATCTCGACTGGAGCTCCGTCGACCCCACGCAATACCTCTATGCCGGCACCAGGGGCGTCGGCAGGGGCCTTGAGGAGGCTCGGCTCGTCTGGGAGTCAATCCCGGAACAGCTGCGGGCTCTCGGTCAGGGGGAGATGGAGACGCGTCTCGACGGTTTCGACTGGAGCCATATCGTTCCCCACAGCAAGGGGGGTGGTCACGAGGCGGCGAACGGGATTTTCGAGATGGCCGAACTGAACCGGAGCCGGGGCGCGGAGCAGATGACCCTCGCCGAGATCGAGGCCGCGGGGCGGGTCCTGTCCGAGCAGGCCTTTCGCGCCGCGCTCGATGAAGTGGCGTCACGGGTGGCCGTCGGCGCCGCGTGCGGCGCCGCTGTGGCTCTCGTGATCGCGGTCCTGGAGCATGGTCTTGAGCATCAACGCGGTGAGATCACCCGGGATGAGATGTACCGGCGCATTTTCCGTGACGTCACCAAATCCGCGGCCGTCGCCGCGGCGGTGTCCGGTATCGTAACGTCCGTGGCACTGGCCTTCCCCGCCCTGATCCCGCTCGCGACGCCGCTGCTGACGGTGCTGGCAGCCGTGGCGATATGCCTGGTCGGCGGGAAGGTCTATCGCCTCGGGAGGGGATGGTACGAACTGCATTGGCGGATCGGCGTTCCCTTGCGCGCCGAACGTTTCCCGCAGTGGAAAAGGTTCCCGGGCACCCCCGACCTGACTGCGTGAAGGGCACGCACTGAACGACGGAAGCCGGCATGGCTGCAACGTCCGGCGCGTCATGAATGCCGGCGTCAGTGGCCATTGGTGCAAAATATCTACCGGGCACTTACCGGACGCCTTCTTCCGGAGATCATGCCTCCCCGTGAGCGGAGAAAGATTGACGGGGTTTTCCGGGGCCCTTCAGGTCAGTCGTTCATATTCGAGCTTGATGAGAAACAGCATTTCAACGAGTTCCGCGCCACCACGCTCCGTCTTTATCCCGCCACTATCCGACTTGGGTTTTCCAGGGACTGGTGGATCAAGCGCAGCGAACAGGAAAGAAAACTGGAAGGCGGAGGTTTTGCCAAACCCAAGCCCCCTCTGTTTCCCGACGTGAACGGTCGCCATCTTCAGCGGGCGTTCCGTGACGCGCTGGCCGATATCCTGCCCCATGAACACGGCTTCGCGCCGACACTCCGATTGGCGGACATCGAAATCCGCGACTGGATAGACGAGCCGGGTGCCATGGATCGCATGGCCCGACTGGTGATCGCCCGGATCGATCCGATGGCCCCATAGCCGCACGCCGGAATCGACCCCACGAGTGACGACGCTGACCAGTTCGACATCTCGACGGGCTATTCCGCCGGCAAGTGCGCGGTCTCGCCAATCTTCTTTAACTCTTGCTCCCAGAGAGGCACGTCCTCGTCCCGGCATTGGCATTTCATCCCGGTTAAACTGATGTACCCTATGCTACTCTTCGATGGATTGATCATCATCCCGATGGCGCGGCTCGAAGATCAGTCCATCCAGTCCATATCCCTCCGGCTCGTATTCGGGACGTTCATTGGGCGGGATCGGTTGCCACATATCGATGTCCGGCGGCGGTTCATCCTCCACGAACTCGCCGCACCAGTCATCCGCCTTGATGATGGGTCACACGGCATGGCCGTTTGACCGTTTCGCGGTCGGCGGGCGTTTACGGCAAAGAAGCAAATCCTTCCGGACGCAACCGCAGAACTTACAGGAATCGCATCGCCCCGCCGTCACGGGCATGGATCGCCGTCGGGTCCGCAGCAGAGTCCGGGATCGACCGGTACGCGTCGTTCCTGAGCGAACTTCAGGATCACTACCCGGTTGCGTTGCACCGGTTCTTTCGACAGGCGCTCGAATCCTGTCTCGGTCTCCGCTTTCATGTTTTCGATCCGTCCTTCCGATCGGGCAATCCTCGGATTCAGTCGAATGGGCCGCCTTTCCGGTGGTCTGGGACCGCCCTGCGGTCCGGGGGCTAGCCGGGGAGTCCGATCAGGAACGCGAGGAAGGCGACCGCAAGGCCGCCCCCGCCGATCACCGTCGCGACGACGGTCACGATCAGCCGGGTTTCCCGGGCAGCCATGTCGGCCCGCAGCCTCTCGAAGGCCGCGTTGTTGCGCTCAAGCGACGCCGAAAGGTCGGCCTGCATGGTCTTCATGCGCTCCTCCAAGACGGCGATCCGCCGGTCGAGCTCGTAGTTTTCCGGCGCGGCACCCATGGTCCGAACCTAGATGCTCCCCATGGTCTGGTCAAGAGCCGGTCGACAACACTGGCTTCTGCCCTCCGGAACCGTCCCGCTTCCCGTCTGGCGCGGCGTCAGGCGATTCCGGGTGTGCTGCCGGACACGGGACCCGTTTTCAAGTTCCGATTAAGCGGGTAACGAGCCTTGCTTGTGTCCTCACATGCGCTCGAATATTGCGGCGAGTGACACCGATCCGGGGAGACACGCCATGCTTAAAGGAAAAACCGACAAGTCCCGTTTGCCGAGCCGACACGTAACAGAGGGGCCGTCCCGCGCACCGCACCGCTCATATTACTATGCGATGGGGCTGTCCGAGGACGAGATCGCCCAGCCGTTCGTCGGTGTGGCCACCTGTTGGAATGAGGCGGCACCGTGTAACATCGCGCTTAACCGGCAGGCGCAGGCAGTTAAATTGGGCGTGAAAGCCGGAGGTGGTACGCCACGCGAGTTCACGACGATCACGGTTACCGATGGCATTGCGATGGGGCATGAGGGGATGAGATCCTCACTCGCGTCCCGTGAGGCGATCGCGGATACGGTTGAGCTTACCATGCGGGGTCATTGCTATGATGCGATCGTCGGTCTTGCGGGATGCGACAAGTCGCTGCCGGGAATGATGATGGCGATGGTCCGGCTGAACACGCCGTCTGTATTCATGTACGGTGGATCGATTCTTCCGGGTCGACTGGACGGAAAGGACGTCACCGTGCAGGATGTGTTCGAGGCTGTAGGCCAGAATCAGGCGGGGCATCTATCGGAAGATGCGCTGAGTCGGCTTGAGCGGGTCGCCTGTCCGTCAGCCGGAGCCTGCGGTGGGCAGTTCACCGCCAATACGATGGCGTGCGTTTCCGAAGCTATGGGCCTCGCGCTTCCAAACTCATCAGGTGCACCCGCACCTTACGAGAGTCGAGACCAGTACGCCATTGCCAGCGGAGAGGCGGTTATGACGCTCCTCGGAAGGGACATCCGGGCCCGGGACATCGTGACCCGGAAGTCGCTCGAGAACGCCGCGAGGGTGGTTGCCTGCACCGGGGGGTCAACCAACGCGGGCCTGCATCTGCCAGCCATCGCACACGAGGCTGGCATCGAGTTTCTTCTGGATGATGTCTGCGAGATCTTCAGGGACACCCCATACTTCGTCGATCTCAAGCCCGGTGGACACTATGTGGCTAAGGATCTTTACGAAGTCGGCGGAGTTCCGGTCGTGATGAAGGAGTTGAGAAAGATTGGCCTGATCCACGAAGACTGTGTCACCGCGACCGGCCGAAGAATTGGTGAAGAGCTTGATCTCGTGGAGCGTGAGGCTGACGGCAAGGTGATTCACCCAGTCAATGCGCCTATCAGCAAGACTGGAGGCGTTGTTGGCCTGAAGGGCAATCTCGCTCCGGAGGGGGCTATCGTCAAGGTCGCCGGAATGGACTCGGACCAGCAGGTTTTTGTCGGCCCGGCCAGGGTTTTCGAGTGTGAGCAGGATGCTTTCGAGGCGGTTCAGGAGCGTCTGTACGAGGACGGGGAAGTAATCGTTATACGTAACGAAGGACCCGCTGGCGGGCCTGGTATGCGCGAAATGCTGTCGACAACCGCGGCGCTTTCGGGTCAGGGTATGGGCCGGAAAGTCGCGCTCATCACAGATGGGCGGTTTTCGGGGGCAACGCGTGGGTTCTGTGTCGGACATGTTGGGCCGGAAGCGTTTCACGGCGGCCCGATCGCGCTGGTGCGGAACGGTGACATCATTACGATCAACGCGCTCACGGGCGAGCTGTCCGTTGATCTCACCGAAGAGGCGCTTGCCGAAAGGAAGGCGGCATGGGACGGTCCGAAGGAGACAATCTATTCCTCCGGAGCGCTCTGGAAATACGCGCGGTTGGTCGGTGAGACCCGTCGGGGCGCGGTCACGCATCCGGGCGGACTGGCCGAGCGTCATGTCTACATGGATCTTTAGGGGTTCCTTCACGGTTCCGGTATAAGGACCGGAACAGCCGGTGTGTATATGGGGCTAACGTAACCGCGGAGCCTATGTGTCCTGTCGACCCCCTGACGCAGGTCTCCTGTGATGAAACGGTACCGGGATCCTATAGTCTTTGCTGTGTAAATTTCTGACCAGCGGAACGAACCAAGCCGCTGGCCCGGGAAGTCCGGACCTCATCGCTGGCCTCGGAACTGGCCGGACGAGGAACCGATTGGTGGCCTCAGGAATTTATATGACAATAGCGGGGTGAGCGATCCGACCCGATCATGAGCGTTTGGAAGGAAAACGGTTCCTCACGCCTTCTGTGACGCGGGGCAAGGGTCTGGCTCAGCCACGCCTGCCGCTTGTGTAGGTTTCTGATAGAAGGCTTATCCCTTTAACCAAGGCATGTCCACATTTTGTGGTCGGCGGGGGTTGACGATCCGTTCCGTTCGCCTTATGTTCTTCCCATGGCATCGCGATGGAAACACGACCGGCCCATGTCCCGCCCGGATTCCGCCACGGCACCGGCGGGCGCATCCGCGCACCCGCACACCACCCGAATCCTCACTTTCCGGCACCGTCCGGGCCGCCGCGCGGCGGCGAAGGCGTGGATTCCGCCGGGGATCCGGGGATCCCGCGACCGGCCGCAGGCACAACATCCTGCGGCGCCGGAGTCAAAGGGATAAGCCTTTCTGATAGATTCATGGAGAATGGGATGAACTGTAAAGCCGGTTTCGCAATAGTGGCTTTTATGGCGATCTGGGCATTGGGAACGGCTGCCGTAGCGGACCGCCTTAAGGATATGTCGTCTAATTTTACCTTGGACCCACTACTGTCCCAAGAAAATCGGATTGACATTCCATAACTTTCTGGTGCAATACATTAATCGGGCTTTTTCGGTGTTGCCGGCCTGAACCTGCGTCTCCCGCCCTCACACTTCCCCCCTGAGCCGCAACGTCAAGGAGGAAAGCGTGATGTATTCCGGCAGCCTGGTCTTCGCCCAGATCATGGGACATCTCCCGTGGCACGTGTCCAGCCGGTGCGTCTCCCGTTACGGCGGTGACCGGTGCGTGAAGGCGTTCAGCCGCGCGGACCGGTGCCGGTGCATGGCCTTTGCCCGGCTCACCTAAAGGAGCGGCCCGCGCGACATCGGGACCTGCCTGCGCGCCCGGTCCGGAAAGCCGTGTCACATGGGCATCCGCGGCGGGGTTTCCCGCAACACCCCCGCCAACGCCAGCCAGGCCCGTGACTGGAGGATCCACGCCGACTTCGCGCGGCATCCCGTCCACGTCGCCCGGGACGCCCACGCCGATGACGCGCTTCCCGGCCCTGACGGCAGGGATGCCGCATGCGCACACGCTCCCCGGCCCGCTCGGGAACATTCCCGCCTTCATCCACGTATCCGACGGAAAGCTGCATGACGTCAACGTCCTCGACATGCCGGATCCGGAAGCCGGCCCGTTCCACGTGATGGACCGGGCCTGTCCCGGCTTCGCACGCCTCCATCACCTCCATCTCCGTGGCGGCTTCCCTGTCCCGGGAGCGAAGCCGGACACCAGGCTCCACCGCCTCTCCTCCCGGCCCGTGGACGGCGGCACCGGCCTCGTCCGCGACCAGGTCGCGCTGCCGGACGGCGCCAGCGGCGCGACCGGTTTCCCGGACAGGATGCGGCGGATCAAATTCCGCGACCGGGAACGCGGCAGGACCCTGGTCTTCCTGACCAACAGCTTCGCCCCGCTGGCCATGACGGTCGCGGACATCCACCGTTCCGGGTGGCGGGTGGAACCCTTTTCCAGGTGGATCAGGCGGCACCTTCGGACAAGGCCGTTCTTCGGGACCCCGGAGAACGCCGTGAAGAGCCGGATCCGGATCGCCGTGCCGGTCCACGTGATCGCTGCGGTCATACGGAAGCGCACGGGAACCGGGGAGAGCCTTCACACAATCCTGCAGGTTCCGGACCTCACGGTTTCCGGGAAAACCCCCCATTGAATCAACTGCTTGACACTGCGGCACGTCACATCCAGCCGGACGGCCCTGATAAGAAGTTGAATCTATTCGACTATTAATGGGACACTACTGGGGTTCATTATCATTTACCGGCTTTCCATGATTGACCTCGTTCCTGAGGGATCGAGTTGGGCAGAGGTCGTGACGTTGGCCCGTGCGGTCGAGGACGCGGGAGCCACAATCATCAATACTGATATTGGCTGGCACGAAGCCCGTATTCCTACGATCGCGACATCCGTTCCGCGCCGCGCGTTCACATGGGTGACGAAGAAACTGAAGAAACTGATGGGTGAGGTCTCGGTTCCGGTAATCGCCTCGAACCGCATCAACACGCCGGAGGCGGCCGAAGCGGTGCTTTCTGAGGGATGCGAGGACATTGTCTCGACGGCCCGTCCGTTTCTGGCGGATCCAAGGTTTGGCGAAAGCTGCCTGCGGTGAGGAGAGGTTTATCGCTCCGCGCATCGCCTGAAACCAGGCATGTCTGGATCATGTGTTCTCGGGCGAGATCAGTTCCTGCCTCGTAAATCCACGGGCCTGCCATGAGACTGAACTGGTCACTCGCTCTGCTGGATCTCCCAGGCGAATCGCTGTCATCGGCGCGGGACCGGCCGGACTTTCCGCCGCGCTGGTTGCTTCGGAACGCGGACATTCAGTGACATTGTTCGATAAGGATGGCAGGATTGGCGGTCAGCTGAACATGGCGTGCATGGTGCCCGGCAAGGAGGAGTTACGCGGGCTCGTGGACTGGTATGCGGCAAGCGTGGAGGCCGCCGGCATTGAGCTGCGACTTGGCGTGGTGGCGGATGCCCGGGCGGTCGATGGTTTTGATGATGTCATAATCGCCACCGGCGTCATTCCACGTGATCTAGGGATTCCGGGTCAGGACCAGCCGCATGTCCTTGGATACCGGGACGTGCTGCTCGGTGGTGCGCGGGTCGGTCGGAGGGTAGCTATTGTCGGGGCCGGTGGGATTGGTTTCGATGTAGCTGAATTCCTGCTGCGGGACGGCGGCAGTCCGATCGAGAATCCCGCACTATGGCAAAGGGAATGGGGTATCTGCGATCCTTCGTTGGTCCCGGGCGGTCTCGCGCCGGACGGTTCGCGGCCGCGTATGCCGTCGCGCGGCGTGACCCTTCTGCAGCGCAAGGACGCGGCGTTTGGCAGGAGCCTCGGAAAGACGACTGGATGGATCCATCGCACCGCGCTGAATATGAAAGGCGTGAGGATGATTGGTGGCGTGAACTACGAACGCATTGCCGTGGACGGGTTGCGCGTCAGCTTTGGCGAAGCGCGTGAGAGGGACACGTATATCGAGGTGGACACGGTCGTGATATGCGCCGGGCAGGATAGGATCCCGATCGTTCGCTTGTGGACGAGCTGGTCGGTGAGGGCAGGGGGATCCACGTGATCGGAGGGGCGGATGTGGCTGCGGAACTCGATGCCAAACGCACCATTGATCAGGGGATGCGTGTCGCATCGGCGATTTAGGCCCGGCCGTAAATCCCGTTGGATTGGTTGGGTTCTGATATCCCGATGCGCCTTGGCGAGGCGTGTCTTTCCAGGCGCCGAAGAGCCCACAAGGAAATCATCGCTTTGCGCAGTCGATAGCCGGAGCAGTTTACGGAGACGACATCGCTGGCCGTGGCCCTCCATTTGGAAGGGCGGAGCAATCGGGAGATCATGCAGTCCGGAATGCGGGTAAACGCCCGCTTCCATTTCTTTGAGGCCACTCCCTCCGGATCGAGACTCCGCGTTCCTCCGGCGTTCCGGCAAACTCATTCCGTCGCGTTCAGGACAGCCTCGACCCGGCGGTTCCGGGCCCGGCCCTCTTCAGTCAGGTTTCCCGCCCGCGGGGCCAGGAAGCCAACACCATCCGAGGCGACCTGGCCGGGGGGCACCCCGTGCCGCTGCACGAGCCGCTCCATGACCGCCGCGGCGCGCAGCCGGGACAGTTCCATGTTGGATTCCAGATCCCCCACGGCGTCCGTATGGCCCACAAGCACAACCGTTCTGCCAGGCCGCGTCTTCAGATAGGACGCGAGGCCCGCCAGTGACGCGAACGTCTCGTCCCCGAGCCGGGAGGAACCGGTTTCGAACGTGAGGCCGTCCAGGGACACATACCCGGTCAGCTCCAGACGTTCCACCATCTCCCGAACGTCCCCCGTCTCCATGGCGGACGGTTCCGGCGTCCCGGATGGAAGGACGCTGGCGGCATTTCCGCCAGCGCTGATCCGGGTGATGTGCACAAAGCCCGCATTGGCGCTGCGGCTCAGGATCATGCTGACGTAGTCCGCGCCGCCACCTTCGGCCGGCCCTTTCGCCGAAAGATACCGGTAGTCGCCGAGATTCACGTGCATCTCCGGTTCCGCGAGGACATCGATCTGGAAGCGGAAGTCAAACCCGCCACAGGCTTTCGTCCCGCACTCGAAAAGCACCTCAAATCCGGCGGCCTTGAGCTGTTGCCGCAAAGGTGCCAGAAGCTGGGCTGTCGTGATTTCCGCAGCCACCCTCCAGCTCCGGCGGTGCAGGTCACCCTCGGCGACGACGCCGTCCACCGTCCCGCCGATGAAAGGTCCCGTGGCCAGAAAATGGCTCGTGCCGGTGATATTCCGTTCCGCCAGGGGTTCCGTCGGCCAGGGGAGCTCCAGGACCGCGGCATGCGCCGCGACAGTCGCGGAGAGCGAAACGGTTGCGGTGGCGGCGCGTAGGATCATCGCGCGGCGGAGTGGTACGCCCCGTCGGGCTGCATGTCGACAGCTGACGCCACCCGACTGGTCATGTCAAGGAACCCGACCACACTGGCGATGTCGAAAACGTCGCGGTCCGGGAAGCCAGCGTCGCGTAACGCCTGACGGTCCGGTTCCTCCACTTCGGCGCTTGCCCCGGTCAGTTTCGCCGCGAAATCCAGCATCCTGCGCCGTCTGGCGCCGAGCCTGGCCGCGCGGCAATCCATCACCATCGCCTCTCCCGGTGCCGGGTCGCCGGAAATCCCCCTGACGGAGGCGCCGTGGGCGACCTGGCAATACCGGCAGCGGTTAATGGAACTGACGACGGCCGCGATCATTTCGCGCTCGAGCATTGACAGCCCGCTCCCGCCGAGCATCAGGTCGTTATACATCGTCGTGAAAGCGTTCAGCTTCCCGATGTCAAACGTGTAGGCCTTCAGGACGTTGGGGACCAGTCCAGGCCTCTCCCTGCAGAGACCGGAATACTTCCGCGTCGCTTCCGGCAACCGGTCGACCGCTGGCAGGTCAGGTGCGGTCACCCGCGTGAATTCATCATCTGACATGCTGGCTCCGGACGATGGATCTCCCAACCCCATTTCGTGGCGTTGTCCCGAAAGACCTGGAGCACCGCGTATCCCATGGCTTTCATGGCATCACGGGCTTTCTCCCGGCTGGATGGGGAATGCGCGCCACGATCATTCCGCAAGGCAAACCATGTGCATCGCACATGGACAGGATACGCCGGAACAGGCTTCGGGAATTGCGTTTTCGCGCCCTCCGGCCTCGGATTCCGCACTGGAACGGGTTCCCCGTCCCTTGGACCGCAAGCGTAACACCGCGCCCCGGACGGGCGCAAGCTCCGACCTGGTTCATTGGTTCATGGCAACTTCCGGACGGTGTGGGGTTCCCGCGCCACGCCGTCATCACCGTCCGGGCCATGCAGGACTGGGACGGAAACAAATCGGAATGGGGATAGGGGACCGACCCGGGTGTGCCGGATTGATGGGGTTCGGATCAGGCCGCCAACTCGGCGATCAAGAAATGTCATTTGCCCTTGCGGCCGCAGGGGCAGCCAGCACGCGAGGAGACGCGGAGGGGCGCGGAGCGGTGGATAGGACCGCTGTGCGTCGGTGCCAGGGATCGCACGACCAATAAGGTCACTGCCACGGTTGTCCCGTCAACGAACAAGACGACATTGCAGGGATTTGTGGCTGACAGCGCCGGAGACGATGCGACGGCCTATGCGGGGATCCCGAATCCCCATGAGACCGTCCGGCACTTGGTCAGTGCGTTCGTCAACGGCCTAGCGCAGACCAACGGCATCGAATCGTTCAGGTCGAGGCGCAAGCGGGCGCACAAGGGGATGTTTTACACGATGTCACCCAGACATCTGCAACGGTCTATCTCCGCGTGTGCGGGCAAACACACACACACCATGCACGAGTCAGACACGATTGACCCGATGCGGGACACGGTTGCGCGGCTTGTCGGGCACAACCGTCTTTATCGGGACCGGATCGCGGACAACGGGTTGTCCAGTTCGGTCCGCTCAGTGTGGCGGGCGAAGCAGGGCCCTCGCCAGCTTTTCCGGCGCTGCGCCCTTGAGGTGCACGGTCGGATCGATCATCGGGATTCCACGGGTCATGGTAATGCTCTCCTGCCAAGGGATTCGCCACACTGTAACGTAGGTCGGGTAATCCCCAATTGAAAACAGATCGCCTTCATACCCGCACAATGGTCGATATGAAGGCGATTAGCATCATCGCTTGGTTAAGCGAAATTCACCACGGATCTCATTAGTATCTAGATCTCCAACAACCGCTCTCGCGCTCACATCAAAAGTGCCTGCAATTCTTTCGCCATCAGCATTAGTTTTGGAAAATTTTCGATTGCTGATATCAACATTTATCCACTTATTCCAAGACTTCGGATAGCTCGCTACAAATACGTTATCTACAAACAGGTAAACGGCTGCATCCAATTTAACGTCCATCGTTAAAGCTTCTGTATTGACCATAAATAGGATTTGTTTCACCCCCAATTTTCTATAGTCAGCAGTACCACCTAAGGTAGAATTGAAGATTCCTTCTCCATGAGGACCATGAGTCCAACGCTCTTTTTCGGTTCCGTCAAACTTACCCTTATACCAAACTGTACCCGATAGACCTTCATTTTCCATCCAATTATTTGTGACAACAACTGCAGATTCCGTTTCTGGGTTGTAATAATTGGCTAAGGTCGTTTCGTCTCCGCGCAACGCAGCTACAGCAAGTCTCCATCGTTGGTTGTTAAACCCAGACAAATATTGATTTGCCTCAGCTAAAGTCATTGGGGTAATATCCTCGGTTCTTGTTGTTTGCCTACAGGCTATTGAAGGATACCCTTCGCAAGACGCAAGCTTAGGATAATGAACCCAATTCGATTCCGGCTTATCCCAATTCCAGTCTAATTCCACAATGGTTTCCTGTTGGGGAGTATAAGCCCCGAGAGCGTAAAGGACTCGCTTCCATCTGATTGCGTGCTGTGAAGTTTCCGGTTGCTCAGCCTGCCACTTCTTGACGTCGGCGATAAACTTTGATTGGGAAGCCATAGCGACAGTAGCAGAAAACAAAACCGCTACTAAAGATATCAATAGTTTTTTCATAGCTGAGCCCTTGTATTTTTTCTGTCGCCAATTCTCGCATTAGCTTCGCGCCATTGTCAACACGAAAATCACATATACTCGGAATCATGAATTTACCCTTAAGGGCTGGCATGATTCGCGGAACGGTCCATCTGTCCCGGAAAAGAGCGGTCAGAACAGGACACAGGCGGTGACATGTCCGGAAACATCCTGACGCCGGAGCAGCGCGGAGCGCTGCTGGCGGTCATGCGCGGCCGCAGGGCCGGGGCGCCGAGGTGCGGCGCGCGGACGCGCTCGTGGCGCCTGGCGACGGAAACGGCGTCGGCCTGGTCTGCCGGATCCTCCATCCCGGTCCCGACACGGTGCGCGGCTGGCTGCGCGGGTTCCGCAGGACCGGCCTGGCATCGGTGGATCCGGCGGCGTATCCGGAACGGGAGGGCAAGCTGACCCGGGCCCGGGAGGCCTCTCTCAGGGCCACGCTCCGGGAAAGCCCGCCGCGCGACACGAACGAGGTCCGGGACATCATCCTGCGGCTGCACGGCGTCGAATATACCCGTGGCGGCGCCATAAAGCTCATGCACCGGCTGGGATTCGAATATGTGAAGCCGAAGCCGCTTCCGAGGCAGGCCGACAGGGCGGTGCGGTTCTCAGGCCACCAGCCGGGCGCCGGTCGGGACCAGACCATTCATGGCGAACCGCCGCAGGGCGACCAACGGTTTGCGGGCCACAGCCACGATGGCCCGCTTGCGGACGCGGCCATTGTGGGCCGCACAATAGGCACGGAACCACTGGGTGATCGGGCTGTCGGGCTGGTACCGGACCCAGCGCCATGCCATCTGGACCGGATGCCTGCGGACCAGCGGGTTGCCCGCCTTGCTGATCCCCTGATCATGCGCGACCGTGCCGCTGGCCCACGGGACGGCCACCAGCCCGGCCCAGGCGGCCAGCTCCCGCCGGTTCCGGAAGTCCCGGCAGAAGACCTTGGCCCCGAGCAGGGTGGCGTCATTGGCGCCGATGCCCAAGGGTTGCACGAGGGTGGCTTCCACGGAGGGTGTCCCATCGGGACGGGTCGTCGGCGCAAGGTCCGCAATACCGTGCAGCCGGAGCAGGGCCCGGATGGTGCTGTGCAACCGGACACGGGTGCGGACAGGTCGCTCGCGGTGGCGCACCATGCGCCTGGCATCCTCCCCGTCAGGGGTGGGAATGCGCACCCGGGCGAGGGCGCCGGCCTCCCCGCGGTCCCAGGCCGCCAAGGCCCGCACCATGCGCCTGGCATCGATTGGGTCCGCCTTCGCCACCTTGGCCCGGCGCACGACCTCGAGGCTGGTCGGATCACACATCACGATGGCGATGTCGGGGGCCTCCCGGTGCAGCCAGAACCCTTCATAGCCGACTTCACAGGTCAGGAGGATCCGGTCTGCTGCCGTGTCCCGGGCCTTGCGGATCCCGGCGACCAGGCCCGCGGTGTCCCCCGCCGCCAGCGTGTGGATGCGGATCGTGCTGGGCGGGTCGGGACCGCTGATCCCGACCACCCGGCTCCTGGTGCTGGCCCCGACAGCGGCATACAGGGCCTCGGCAGTGTCTCCGGACGGCGTGACATCATTGATGTTCTGTGGCATGGCGCCTCTCCTTTCAAGCTCTGGGCACTGCCACAGGACCGCGTCACGGATGTCCGTGGCGGTGCCGGGGTGGACGGAACGGTTTTAGCGCAGGATGTCGCGGAAACCGACTCCGGAAAGGATCATGGTATCTGAGCCCGCAAGGTGCGCCGGATCCGGGGACGATGAAACTGACGACGGGCGGGGGCGAGCGGATCGACGCCACCACGACCCTGCGGCTGCTCAGTCGGCTGGAGCGCGCCCGTCCCGGCAGCCGGGTGATCCACGTCTTCCTCGACAACGCCCGCCAGCATCACGCGAAGGCGCCCGTGCCCTTCCTGGAGCGGCCGGAATGCCGCGTCCGGCCGCACTTCCCGCCGCCCCACGCCCCGCACCCGACCCCACCGGGCGCCTGTGGGGGGTCATGCACCGCCACGTGAGGCGTAACCGGTTCCACGCGGACCCGCGCCGGTTCACCGGGACGATCCTCAGGTTCCCCGACGGGACCCCTCCCCGTGAACGGGAGGCCATCGCGGAATCCGTCACCGGCAGTTTCCGGGTGATCACCCATGACGGATACCGCATGGTCGGACAGCGGATCCGGCCATGCGGCGGAGGGCGAATCAAGCCCGGAAGTACGGTCCAGTTCAGTTCAGTGAGTATAATTTTGAAAAAAATCGCGCGGGTTGTGAATTTTGGGATTGCCGCGGCAAGCGGCGCTTTCCGGCGAAGGTTTGGGGTTTTCACGTCGGTGACCGCCGTGTTCGAGGGTGTTTGGCGCTGGTGATAGGCCGTGGGGTTTTTGGTTTCATGTCCGCAATCGGGGCCCTCAGCCTCTTCAGTCCGGCTCAATTCCGGATCCCGGGTCAGGCATCGCTCAGCATCGTATCCGAGGTGGGGTCACCGGTTCGCCGGGCGGAAAGGCCTAGGGCGACGTGTGGAGAACGTTTGGAGCCTCGCGGGCAGACGACGTAGCCATTCTGGCGTTTCTCGTCCTGCCGTGGTCGGACTGATCCGTTCTCACCGCCGTACCCGTCTAGTATCCAAGCCTCATTGAATTGCCGGGTATAGGGACTTCAGCCTGATCCGCGCGTCGTCGGTCCCGGACCGCCAGTCGACGGGCTTCGCCGACGCGTTGCGGTGCCGCTGCCACGCGGCGACCTCGCGCACCATCGTCCCGCGGTCCGGGATCCGGCGGTCAAGGCACTGCCGGGAGAGGACGTTGATCCCGGTCTCGGCCATGTTCAGCCAGGAGCCGTGCTTCGGCGTGTGGTGGACCTCGAAGCGGTCGGCGAGCCGCGACGCCTCCGCCGGATCGAAGGCCTCGTAGAGCGTCGACAGCCTGTGGGTGTCGGGGTTGTCCATCACGAGCACGATCCGCCTGCCGGGCAGGTGGACGTCGGCCATGTCCCTGAGGAGCCGGGCGAAGTCCCGCCTCCTGCGGCGGTCGGTGACCTCCACGTGGCGCCAGGTGTCCAGCGGGGCGTAGACCATGAACAGGTTGGCCGTTCCGTTGCGCCCGTGCCCGAAGCCGTATGCCGTCGGCTGCCCGGGACGCGCCGGAAGCGGTGTCCGCGTCTCCCGGGTCTGCTGTTCCGGGGTCCCGTCCATGCAGACCAGGACGGTGCCGTCATCGAATTCCCGGGCGTAGACCTTGAGCACGTCCTCCATGGCGGCGACGAATTCGGCGTTCGCCTTCGGCGGGATGCACCAGCATTCCTTCAGCCAGGGCCTGGTGCCGTTTTTTCTGGCGCCTGCCGGACCGTCTCCCGGCCGATGCCGTCGACGGCCTCCAGCTCCACCAGCCGGTCGCCCGGCAGCTTCAGGGTCCAGCGCGCCTGCCCCTCGGGAGGCTCCGGGCAGCCCGGCATCGCCAGCGTCGCCTGGCCCTCCCCGCCGGGCCGGGGCTGTTTCCGGTTCTCCTGGACCCTGCGGTCCAGGGCCGCGTCAGGGCCCTCCATGACGCACTGCCCGCCCGTCCGCTCCGCCGTCGCCACGCTGGCCCCGGGCGCGTCCGCGGTCCCCGCGCCGGTCCAGCCGCCGTTCGGACGGCCCCCGCCGGCCGGCGGCGGGACATGCGCCCGCCTGCGCCGTTCCTTCGACCCCCTGCCGCCGTCGACGATGTCCTTCAGCCGCGCGCGCTCGTGCGCCCCGGGCCGCACCCTGCAGATCTTCCTGCCTGCCTGTTCCATAGCCTGTCTCCGAAATGCCCCCTGACGCCGCCCGGGGCGGCCGGAAGGTCTGTTGCACGGTGTCACGGTCGGGAGCGTAACCCGTCCCGGGCCGGGATGGAACCAACAATTCAATGAGGCTGGGATACTAGTATCCCACAATCATTGAATTGTTGGTTCCAACTGTCTCGTCTATTGCTGACCCCGACAACACCTGTCCGGGTGGCCGTGACCGCGCGTGCGGGCCCGCGCTCCCCGGGACGGGAACGGCAGGAGGCAGGGAATCATGACAGCACAGGGCGGAAAGATCCACAAGGTCACATTGACCGGGGATGAACGGACCCGGCTCCGGGAGATCGTTGACGGCGGCAGGGGATCGAAGGAGCGCCGCAGGCGGGCGCACATCCTGCCGCGCGCCGACACGGACCGCCCCGGCGGCCCGCGGCGGGACGCCGACATCGCCGACGTTCTGGGTGTGGGCACCGCGACGGGCGGGCGGGTGCGCAGACAATGCGTCCTGGAGGGGCTCTTATGAGCCCCCTCCCGTCAAGCGCTTTCTTCATGACGTGTCACATCGGTCCTCTCCCTGCGCTACGGGCGCCTCGGCGCCGCCGGGGACTCTCCGGGCTGAACGTCGCTTTCCAGGGAGCGCCCGACGGCGCGTCCAGGCTCCTGTCCGGTTCGGTTGGCCGGCGGACGCCGGCCCCGTGACCAGGGTGCCCCGTTCGGGCGGTGCGACGTTCCGGGGGGCGGGACCCATCTGGATGGACGGTGCCGCGGGATGCGGCGAACCATGCCCCGCGCCGGTCACACGCCCTGCCCGGGTTCCCCGGGGGCCCCGTCGGGCCGCCCGGGTGTTCGGTGTCCGGTGTTCGCCTCCCCCTACGCCGGCGCCTTCGACAGGACGGCGCCCCCGTGCGCCAGCCCGGTGGTGGCGAACCGCACCGGCGCCACCAGCAGCCTGCGCGCCAGCGCCACGATCCCGCGCCTGCCCGGACGCCCGTCGCGGGCGCTGACGTATTGCACGGACCAGCCCGACAGCGCGCCGTGCGGCTGGTGGTGGAGCCAGCGCCAGGCCATCCGCGCCAGGTGTTTCCGCAGCATCGGGCTGCCGGCCTTGCCGGGCCCCGGGCGTGGTCCACCGCGCCGCCCGGCCACGGCACCGGCCCCGGCCCGGCCATGCCCGCCAGCTGCCTCCGGTTCCGCAGGTCCCGGCAGGACAGCCCGGCCCCCAGCAGCAGCGCGTCGTTCGGGCCGATGCCCCTGAGCCGGCCCGGCACCGCCGCGTGGCGGGCGTGCGCCGGGACCGCCGCCGGCGCGGCTCCGGGCGGCGTATCCGCCGCCCCGTCCCGTCCCGTCCCGGGTGCGTCGGCCCTCTCCGCACCGGCCGCCTCCGTCACGGCGGCCTGTGCGCCACCGTCCTCCCCGGGGCCGTCACGCGCCTCCCGCGCCGCCGCCTCCCGGGCCGACCTGAGCGCCGCCGCCCTGTCCGCCTCCACCGCCTTCAGCCCGGCGACGCCCGGCTCCAGGCGGTCCAGGATGCCCCCGATCTCCGCCAGGAGCCCCGGCGGCAGCCCCGTGCCGCAGGCGGTCCGCATGCCCCCGGGCCGCGCCCGGTATCCCCTGCGCGCCGGATCCCCGGGCGGTATCCCGCGCGGCCGCAGGAGCCCCGCGACCGCGCCCGCCAGCCGCAGCCGCTCACGCACGGGCCGCCCGCGCCCGGGCGGCAGGCGTCTCCCCTCCTCCTCCGCGACCGTCGGCACCCGCACCGGCGACATCGCGTCCCGGTCGCCCCCGTCCCAGGCCGGCGGCGCCCGCACCGTCCCGCGCGCGCCGGTCCGGTCGGTCTTCGCCTTCTTCCTCCTGCGCACGACCTCCAGGCTCGCGGGGTGGCGGACCACCACCTCCAGCTCCTCGCCCTCCAGACGGCGCGCCAGCCGGAAGCCCCCGTACCCCGCCCCGTGGACCGGCATCACCCGGACATCCCCGCCGGAGACGGCGGCGGCCCGCTCCCGCGCCCGCACCGGCTTCGCGGGCAGCCCGTCCACCTCCGTAGCGGCTCCAGCCCGTACAGGCCGGTCCGCGACGCGTCCGCCGGATCGCCCACCGCCAGGATCCAGCCCGTGCCGCTCACCTGCAGCGCCGCGTGAACCGTGCTGGTCTCCCCTCCGGAGGGTGTGGTCGGACAGGTCATCGCATTCTCCTTCCGGTCGGCAAGGGGTGCCGCCTGTCGGCCCCCTTGCCACCATATGCTGGAACCACCACATTCCCCTGCACCGAATCGCCCCCAGAGGCAAACCCCGGCGCGTCTCATGGCATCTGGAGGCAGCGCTTGAGCGCAAGGTGCAGGTCAACCGCAGGCAGCGCCTCCTCGATGGGGCGGGCGAGGCGACACTGACGATGCTGGCCTGCTCGCGGCCCCCAAAGGGCCAGGCCCGGTGGACACTGCAGCTGCTGGCCGACCGGCTGGTGGCCCCCGGGGTCCTGGAGACCGTCCCGGCGGAGACCGTGCGGCGGACCCTGAAAAAACGACATCAGGCCCTGGACGGGCCAGTGCCGGTGCATTCCGCCGAAAGCGAACGCCGGTTTCGTCTGCGCGATGGAGGATGTGCCCAACACATACCAGCGTGACCCTGCCGACGACGGGGCGCCCGTCTGTCCCGACGGGACATCGCGGCAGCAGAGGAGGGAGACCCGGACACCGCTGCCCACGCAGCCCGGCCGGCCCGCCGCCCACCACTTCGGGCACGGGCGCAACGGCACCGCCAGCCTCTTCATGATGACCGCGCCCCTTGACGGCTGGCGCCATGTGAAGGTGACCGACCGGAGAACACGTCGGGACTTCGCCCGGGTCCTGCGGGACCTCGCCGACACCCGTTTCCCGGACAGGCGCATCATCCCTGTCATGGACAACCCCGACACGCACACGCTGTCGACGCCCTGCGACACCTTTCCGCCGGCCGGGGCCCGGCGTCCGGCGGAGCGGTCCGGGGTCCATCACACGCCGAAACACGGTTCCTGGCTGAATATGGCGGAAACCGGGATCAATGTCCTTGCCAGGCAGTGCCCCGATCGCCGGATCCCCGACAGGGAGACACCGGTCAGCGAGGTGGCGGCCTGGCGGGAGCGGCGCAACGCTGGCAGGAGACCCGTGAACTGGCGGTTCAGGACGGAAGACGCCCGGATCAGGCTGAGGTCGCTTTATCCATCAATTCAATGACGATGGGATACTAGTCACCGTAACCATTGGGATTTGTTGACTGCCAATTCCAGTGATCACGGCATATCTCAGCCATGCCCAATTTTGCCTTCCAGCCGAGAAGCCGTTCAGCGTATGTGGGATCAGCCCAGCAGGCCGCGACATCACCCGGCCGCCGTTCCACGATCCGGTAGGGAACCGGGTGCCCGGTGACCTCGCTGAAGATCCGGATGGCATCGAGCACACTCGTTCCACGGCCCGACCCGAGATTGATCGCGACATTGCGGCCGCTCTCGCCGCCGGTGCCAATCAGATGCGAGAGCGCCGCAGCATGTCCCTCGGCGACATCCATTACGTGGAGATAGTCACGGACACCGGTTCCATCGGGTGTGGGCCAGTCATCACCGAATACCTTGAGTTCGTTGAGCGCACCGACTGCCGTCCGGGCGATATAGGGAAAGAGATTGTTCGGGACACCTTTTGGATCCTCGCCGATTCTGCCGCTTGGATGCGCCCCGACGGGATTGAAATAACGCAGCGAAATGATCCGCATCCAGGGATGCGCCGCGGCGATATCCTGCAGCATCCATTCTATCATCAATTTTGACCGACCGTAAGGATTCTCGGGCTGTAGCCTGGCATTTTCGCGAACCGGCAGCGTGACAGGGTCGCCATAGACCGTTGCCGTTGACGAGAATATCAGTCTTGCGACCCGGTTGCGGACCATCGCGGCCATCAGGCCGAGCGCACCGCCGACGTTGGTGTGGTAATACCTTAGCGGATCGGTGACGGATTCCCCTACTGCCTTGAGGCCGGCGAGGTGGACGACACCGGCGAACCGATCGGCCGAAGATATGCGGTCCAGAAGGGTTTCGTCATGGACATCGCCCTCAACCAGTTCCGCGTCGCCCAGGCCGAGGCCGTTCAGACGGTCCACCGCCAATGGTGTCGAATTGCTGAAGTTGTCGAGGATCAGGATACGATGTCCCGCATCCATGAGGGCAGCCGCCACATGGGTGCCGACATAGCCTGCCCCTCCAGTAACAAGTACCGGTCCAGTCTCGCTGTTTCCGGCCGTCGCATCCATGCTTCCCATCCCCGCCATATACAGAGATCGCGCTACCAAGCCGGGAAATACGTAGATCTGGCGCATGTATCAATGTGGTATCCGTTGAAGAGGCGGTAAGCGCCGTGAAGCCGATCAGGTGACCGGAAAGTGCGCGGAGATCCGGATACTCCTGTAGACCGGCCGCTCGAACCCATCGATACCGGATTCCATGCAGATGTGCTCCATACGGTAAAGTCCTCCGCCCGGTGGTGAAACCGTCTGGGGAGCGGTGCAGGTAGCGTCCCGATGGCTGGCCGACATCTGCGCGGAACCGACTTGGGCACGGATCCGGTGTACTGATCACGCAAATCACGGCATTCCCTGAAATCCGGAGAACGTTGACCAACTCCAATATGAGAGGGTTGCTCACGCATGGGTATCCGCGCCCGAAGTCGGTATGTCGCTTGATATCAGGAAAGATATGGCCAAGGACGCAAACCCGACGGGGGGCTTGCTTCACGTCCGCGGGGTTCAGGTTGTCCCGAGTGCGGCGAACGGCTCTCCGATAGATGACGCGGTCACTTCGACGGGCAGGGCAAAGCCGCCCGCAGTTCGTTGACCGCGGAGTCCAGAATTTGCCGGTCGATCCCGCGCACGACCAGATTCACGCCTAACTGACCGTGAATCAGGAACGGATACGAGCCGATGGACAGCTCGGGATACGCTTCGGATATCCGTCCAAGGGGTTCGGCGACCTCGCCTTCGGGGAGGTCGATCCGTATTGTCTCGCTGAGCATCGGCGCACCCCCAACCAGTGTCGGCAGTACGCTTGCCACCATGGCTTCGAATATCGCCGGAACGCCGGCCAGAACATGCACGTTTTCCAGCGTGAAGCCCGGTGCGGAGGAAACGGGATTGTCTATAAGTGTCGCCCCCTCGGGTATCCGTGCCATGCGCAGGCGTGCGGCGTTCAGTTCGATACCAAGACGCCTGCAATGCGCCCGCATCACCGCTTTGGCGTCTTCCCGCACGTCGATTACAACCCCGAAAGCCGCGGCGATTGAATCGGCTGTGATGTCGTCATGCGTTGGGCCGATGCCACCACTTGTGAATACCTGATCATCGGTTGCCCGGAGCGTGTTCACGGCGCTCACGATCGCGTTCCGATCGTCCCCGATCACACGTACCTCCCGCAGGCCGAACCCTGATTTTGTCAACTCCCCCGCGAGATGGAACATATTGGAGTCGCGCGTGCGACCCGACAGCAGTTCGTCGCCGATTACGATCATCGCCGCGGTTGGGTTGGGCATCGTCATCTCCGAAAGGTCGCGAAACATCGCGAAACCCTAACTGTCCGTACATCCATGTGCCAGCCGCGATCTTTATGGTTTTCCGCGCCCGGAGCGCACTATAACATCGGAACGCAGATGCAGGAGATTCTTTGCGATGGGCGGAACCATTGAGGCACGGCTGGCGGAACTTGGCGTGACCCTTCCGGACGCTCCGGCTCCCGCCGCCAACTACATACCTTCGGTGCGGATTGGTGACATACTCTATGTCTCCGGGCAGATTAGCCAGAATGCGGAAGGGTTGATCACCGGCAAGGTCGGGGCCGATCTGGGTGTCGCGGAGGCCGCCGCCGCCGCCCGCGCCTGTGGCATCAGCCTGCTCGCGCAGGTCAGGGCCGCATGCGACGGCGATCTGGATCGCCTTGAGCGCGTCGTCAAGCTGACCGGTTTCGTGAATTCCACGCCTGATTTCGTTGACCAGCCACGGGTTATCAATGGGTGCAGCGATTTTCTGGTCGAGGCATTGGGTCTTGCGGGCCGTCACGCACGATCCGCGATTTCGGCGGCAGCGCTTCCGCTTAACGTTGCGGTTGAGATTGAAGGCGTGTTCCAGGTTCGATGATTCCCATTCCAACGGAGTTCCTGACACGTCCTCTGGCCCACAGGGGCTATCACGACCGATCGCTTGGCATTCCCGAAAACTCCCGCGCCGCGTTTGTAGCGGCGATCGATGCTGGCTACGGAATCGAACTGGACGTGCGGCTATCCGCGGACGGTGAGGCGATGGTGTTCCACGATGCCAGCCTGGAACGTCTCACGTCGGTGCATGGGCTCGTCAGCGAGCGACGCCGGTCCGAGCTAGAGTTGATCGGGTTATGCGGGAGTGGGGAGACAATCCCGGCTCTGGACGACGTTCTCGCGCTTGTGGCCGGACGGGTGCCGGTACTTGTCGAGATGAAAAGACCTCCGAGCGCTGATGTGGGTGATGGGGGTTATCTGGAACGTGCGGTTGCCCGCGCCGTGAGTTCCTACGACGGGCCTGTCGCGGTAATGTCGTTCTGGCCGGATGCCGTCGACGCGTTCGCCATGTCCGCGCCGGACGTTCCGCGTGGTCTGACGACCTGCTCGTTCAGGCCGCGGGACTGGCCAGAACTGCAGGAAGAGGTTTTGGACCGTCTACGCAACATATCTGCCTATGATCGACTCGGAGTGACATTCATCAGTCACCGGGTAACCGATCTTCATCGCCCGCGGGTCGCCGAGCTCAAGTCCTGCGGTGCGCATGTCCTCTGTTGGACCGTACGTGGCAAGGACCAGGAACTGGAGGCGCGTGGAGTCGCGCAAAACGTCACTTTCGAGGGCTACGCCGCCAGGGTTCCCGTGCCTTGACGGGCACGATAGGTGGGCGAGAATCAACCGATGTCCGAGCCTTTAATTGAGATCGACGTCCTCGGTGGCCTGGGCGAGATCGCGCCTGAGGATTGGGATGCATGTGCCTGCCCGGAGGCCGGGCGTGAAGGGCACCCAGTTGATCCTTTCACTACCTGGCGTTTTCTCAACGCGCTTGAGGTATCGGCTTCCGTGGGTTCTGGCACTGGCTGGGTGCCGAGGCACTTGGTTGCCCGGCGCGACGGCAAGGTCATTGCCGTCGCGCCGCTTTACGCGAAGGGACACAGTCAGGGCGAGTACATTTTCGATCATGGCTGGGCCCACGCCTATGAGCAGGCGGGCAGGAGCTATTACCCGAAACTCCAGGTCGCCGTGCCGTTCACGCCGGTGACTGGACGCCGACTGCTGACCCGCCCGGGATTTGAGGAGGCCGGGCGGCAGGCGCTGCTTAAGGGCGCGGTTCGCCTGGTGGCAGCTCATCGACTTTCGTCGCTGCATATCACATTCTGTTCGGAGGCGGAGGCCCGGGCCGCTGAAGGGCAGGGCCTGATGCATAGGATAAGCGAACAGTTCCATTGGGTGAATCGGGGCTATGGAGATTTCGGTGAGTTTCTCGCCGCACTCAGCTCACGCAAGAGAAAGAATATCCGCAGGGAACGTGCCGCGGTTCAGGCTTTCGGGGGAACGATACATGAATTGGTGGGAGACATGATCGAAGCCTGTCATTGGGACGCCTTCTGGCGATTTTACCAGGACACCGGCGCGCGCAAGTGGGGAATGCCCTATCTGACGCGGGCTTTCTTTGAGGAGGCCCATGCCAGCATTCGCCATGACATTCTGCTTGTGCTGGCTGAACGCGACGGTCGCTATATCGCGGGAGCGCTGAACTTCATCGGCCGCGAGACATTATACGGCAGATACTGGGGTTGCGTCGAAGACCATCCATTCCTGCATTTCGAGCTTTGCTACTATCGCGCCATTGACTACGCCATCCGTAATGGTCTCGCTCGGGTCGAAGCAGGTGCGCAGGGCCCGCACAAGCTGGCCCGCGGTTATTTGCCCGTCGCCTGCCATTCATCGCACTGGTTCGCGGAGCCCGGCATGCGGAGCGCGGTGAAGCGTTATCTGAATGAGGAGCGGCGGGCCGTGAGCGAGGAGATCGATGTACTGACCGAGTACGGACCCTTCAGGGATGCAGGAGAGGAAAAGGCATGACCGATAGACTGACCGAAGCGCAGCGCACCGAGGTTCTTGAACCGTTACTTGGTTCGGGCTGGAAAATGGTGGAGGGTCGGGACGCGATTCGCCGGACTTATACATTCCGTAGCTTCATCGAGGCGTTTGGATGGATGACCCGCTGCGCGTTCTGGGCGGAAAAGTGGAACCATCATCCAGAATGGTTCAATGTCTACAGCAGGGTTGATGTTACCCTGTCCACCCACGACGCGGGTGGTCTGACCGAACGTGACATAAGACTTGCCGAAAAGATGGACTCCCTGACGGAATAGTTGACTGTCGCGCCCGCCACTGTCCTGCCGCCGAGGCGGCTTTCATGATGGGCGCGGCCGTGTCAGCGTCTCATTTCAGTGCCCTGATCGCTTCCAGCATGGCCTCTCCGGCCGTTGTCTCGCAGACGCCGCTGTCTTTCTCGACATGCAGAACCTTCACCACGCCATCATCCGCGAACAGCGCGTGTCGCACCGCACGATCATGGAGACCGGCGTCAGGTATGGATAACGTCAAACCGGCTGCTTTGGGGTATTTCGCGCATGCGTCCGCAAGCATGGTGATACCCGCGGCGGCCGCTCCGGTTTTCTCGCTCCATACTTCCATCACAAAGGGATCATTGACCGAGACGCAGATGATCTCATCCACGCCGGCGTCGGCCAGTTGACTGCAGGCCCGCACGAAACTCGGCACATGAACCGACGTACAGGTGCCGGTGAAGGCACCCGGGACCGCGAACAGCACCACCTTCCTGCCGGCGAGCCGATCGGAAAGCTCCACCGTTTCGAACCCATCGCCCTGTTTTCTCAGAAGTCCCACTGCGGGGATCCTGTCACCCACTTTCAATGCCATACCAGAGTCCTTTTCGCGAGTTGCGTTCCGTTGTCTCCACGATATAGGGAAATTCCGGCGGGAAACCAGTGCGGGAGCCAAAAGGGTGTGCGACATTGCTGTCATCGGTGCCGGACAGGCCGGGGCGTCCCTTGCGGCCCGGCTGCGTAGCCTTGGCCATGACGGAAACCTGACCCTCGTCGGGCAGGAGCCGGTCGCGCCATATCAACGCCCTCCACTGTCCAAGAAATACCTTCTGGGCGAGATGGGGCTGGAGCGTCTCTATCTGCGGCCCGAGAGCTACTACGCCGAGAATGGAATAGAGCTTCTGACCTCTTGCGCGGTCGTTTCGATCGACCGGGCGAGCAGGCGGATATCGGTTGACGGGCGGACGATTTCCTATGACCGGCTTGCGCTGTGTACCGGTGCCGTGCCACGCACCCTGCCCGGTTCGATCGGCGGGGCGCTGGCAGGTGTCCATACGGTGCGCACGCTCGCCGACGTTGATGCGATGGCCCCGGCCTTTGTCAAGGGTGCGCGGGCTCTGATCGTCGGGGGTGGATATATCGGACTTGAGGCCGCGGCGGTGGCGGCGACCAGCGGCATGAAGGTTACCTTGATAGAGGCGGCCGAACGGATTCTGCAGCGGGTCGCGGCACCGGAGACCTCGGATTATTTCCGCATGCTCCATGCGCGTCATTGCGTCGATATCCGCGAGGGTGTGTCGCTGGAGCGCCTGGTCGGGGGCAGCCGTGTGGCAGGTGCCGTGCTTTCCGACGGAACCGAGCTTGAGACTGACGTGGTGATCGTTGGTATCGGGGTCACGCCAGAGACGGAACTGGCCGAAGCGGCGGGTCTGGAGATCGAGAACGGCATCAAGACAGACATTCGAGGCCGTACCTCGGATCCTTTGATCTGGGCTGCCGGTGACTGCGCTTCGTTTCCCTACAGGGAAGGACGAATCCGCCTTGAGAGCGTTCAGAACGCCATAGACCAGGCGGAATGCGTTGCCGCGAATATGCTTGGTGCGGAGGAGAATTACGTTCCCCACCCCTGGTTCTGGTCGGACCAGTACGACTGCAAGCTACAGATCGCCGGGCTCGGAACCGGTTATGACCGGCTGGTCACCCGGGGCGGTGGTGACCGTATCTCGTTCTGGTATTACGCTGGCGGGAGTTTTCTGGCTGTTGATTCGATGAACGACGCTCGTGCCTACATGATAGGAAAGCGGCTACTTGAGATGGGGAAGTCGCCTGATCCGGCGGTGGTCTCGGATCCGGATGCTGATCTTAAACCCCTGTTGAGGGCGTAGGAGATTTACCTGGGCGTTGGATGTTCGGTTCGGCATTCCTTGGTTCAGGATGGTTCTGTCTCTGCCGTGGCCAACCGTGCGCGCATGGCATCTCTGGGTCTGGGGCGCCAATCCCGTTGTGCAGGAGCGCATTTCCGCGAGCGTTGACGCGCCTCATGGATCCTCAAGGCCACAGAGATCCCGGATTTTCCTGTAGGTGTCGCGCCAGGCCCGGAAGGCGCGATGGCGCTGCTGCCTCAGCCGCGATTTCAGTGACCGGTTCCAGGGCTTTTTGTATCCCATAAAATGCCAGATGCCTGGATCCGACAGCGCACCTTTGAGTTCCTGACGGGCGCTTTCGGGCCAATACGTGGGCCGTGCCGTCGGATTTAGGTTCCAGCGCAGAGGAAGCCTATGGTAGCGACCGGCGAAGAACTCGTTGAGCCGATCCTGGTCCAGAAGGTGCTCAATATAAGGTTTCATGCCGCCAATATCATTGAGCGGCAGCCACCCCCGGGAATGGGAGGGGGGGGGGGGGGTAAGAGTACGGATCGCGTCGCATTCCATCAAGAGCACGCCGGCATTGAAATAGACGTCACCGGGAAGGAGTCCCATGCTCACGGCGCGGCGAAGCTCGGACTCCCTTCGTTGCTGCGAACGTTTCGGCCGCAGCACGTCCGAGGGTCGTGTTCGGATCAACCGACGCCGCGCTACGTGATTCCATGAACCGTCGATAGACGGATCCATGCATGCACCCAGCGGCCTGCCCCGCATGTCGATGGCCATGATCTCGCTTACGTCCCCCACAACCAGGGTGTCGGCGTCGATGAACAGGCACCGTCCACGCACCAGCCAGGGTAGTTCGAGTCGAAGTGCGAGGATCGCTGGCCACTGAGCGTGGAAGTTCCGTTTGAAATCCCCCGTTCCACAGTGAAGTGCAACACCCGATGTGGGTGAATGGTGGTCGTATCGACGCATGATGTTGCGAATCGGCCGGATGGCGGCGACAGTCCCGGTGTTGAGCCGAGGAGACCGCCATGCCCGAGGGCCAGCGCCACCTGACCTATCCCGAGAGATGCCAGATCCACGCCCTGATGGAAAGCGGGCTTTCCGGCGGGACGATCGCCCGCCAGCTGGGGCGCAGTCCGTCATCGGTCCCGCGCGGGATCCGGCGCAACGGCGGAGCCCGGGGCCAGCGGCAGGCCCGGGCGCAGCGGAGGTCCGAGGCGCGGCGCCGCGCGGCCCCGTCGGTTCCCAGCAGGATGACGCCGGAGCCGGTGGCGCTGGTGGAGGGGCGGCTGGTGCGGGGCTGGAGCCCGGAGCAGGTCGCCGGCCGGCTGCGCCTGGAGGGCCACCCGGTGGCGGGGCGCCAGTGGATTTACCGGCACGTCCACGCCGACCGCAGGGCCGGGGGCCAGCTCTGGCGGCACCTGCGCCGCCGGGGAAAGAGGCCGAACCGGAAGGGCGGGGCCCACGCGGGCCGGGGCCACATCCCGGGCCGGGTGGACATCCCCGGGCGCCCGGCGCTGGTGGAGGGGAGGGCGCGGACCGGCGACCGGGAGGCGGACACGATCGTGGGCGCCGGCACCGGCGGCGCCGTGGTGTCGCTGGTGGACAGGGCGTCGAAGTATACCCTTCTCCAGAGGCCCGGCAGGAAGACGGCGGCGGCGGTCGGCGCGGCCATGACGCGCATGCTCGGATCCCTCCCCGTCCACACGGTCACGGCCGACAACGGCAGGGAGTTCGCCGACCACGCCCGTGTGGCCGGGGCGCTCGGCGCTGACTTCCTGTTCGCGCGGCCCTACCACTCCTGGGAACGGGGCCCGACCGGGCACACCAACGGCCTGGTGCGCGGATACCTGCCCAAGGGCACGGACCTGCGCAGGGTGACGGACGCCGAGGTCAGGGCCGTCCAGGACCGCACGGACGCGCGTCCGAGGAAGGCGCTGGCCTGCCTGACGCCGGCGGAGGCGTTCCTGAGGGCGCGGCCTCCCTGACCGGCGGCGCCCCGTCGCGGGGGGGCACGGACAGGACTTTCCGGGCGCACCGGGGTCACCGCCGGGCGACGCCCCCGGTGCGCCCCGGCGGACGCGTCACGCCCGGCGCCGGGCCTTGCGCTGCCCGGAGGGCGGCGCTACGCTCCGATTCGAAGGGACCGAGCCGTTCCCGTGCGGAATCGGGGGGGTCGGAGGGCGCGGAAAGCGCAACGCCGGGCCCTTCCCTCCGCTCGGGCCAGTCCCTCGCTCCGGGAGGGGCCCGGCGTTGCGCTTCGGAGTGGCGCCGGGGCTTCGTTATCCTCCTGACCTCCCGGCGATGGTACATCCTATCGCGCCGCATGTTGCGCTCTTCGCAGTGAGACTGGGCCCTAAATCGCTCTGGTCGCTACCAGTCGAAGCCACAGTCATCAGGTGGTACGCGTAATTTCAGGGAAGACGTGCCGTTGCATGGCGCATCAGGATACCCGGCTCGGTTCTTTCTTTCCTTTCCGAGCCGCGCCTAACCCGGATCGGCGAGCTGTTTTGCGTTGCCCTTCCGGGACTGTCCGGATCGCTTGGGCATGTAAGGTTTCATTCCCTCCCGTGCGAGTTTGTCGGCCCGCTCGTTCCCAGGATGGCCCGCATGTCCTTTGACCCATTTCCAGACAACCTTGTGCCGCGACCGGGCGTCGTCCAGATTCCGCCAGAGCTCCGCGTTCTTGACCGGCTTTTTCGCCGAAGTGATCCAACCCCTGCTCTTCCAGCAGTGAATCCAGCTCATGATGCCATTTTTCACATAGGTACTGTCCGTAACTATGGTGATCGCGCTAGGTTCGGTCAGGGTGTCAAGCGCGGAAATCACGGCCATGAGTTCCATACGGTTGTTCGTCGTATACCGTGCGCCGCCGCATAGTTCACGGGTCTTCAGCAGCCGGTCGCCGCTGCGGGCCTCAAGCAGAACACCCCAGCCGCCCGGACCTGGATTCCCGCTGCACGCTCCATCCGTATAGGCGATGACCTCAGGCATGGGCCAACATCGTAATCCAGTCCTCGACGTCACCCGAGAGACCCATTGCCATGCCGGTTCGGGCCGCGCCCGGGAAGAATCCCGCGTCCATAAGCATTGTGCGCAGCTCATCCTCAGAGTAGTAACTGTAATGTCTGCCCAGCCGATCCGTCCTTTCGTCGCTGCCAAGTTTCATGCCGATAAACAGTGGGCTGCCCGGTTCGCAGATCGCGTGCAGAGCCGCCAGATGCCGGGGTAGGTCGGTGCGTGGAGCGTGCAGCAGCGAGAAACTCGCCCATATACCGCCGACCCGACCGAACGCGGGAATGTCATCAAAGGTCGCGCGTATTGCGCTGACTCCATCATGACATGAGGCGCGCGCTACCATCTCCGCCGAACCGTCCACCGCCAGCACGTTAAACCCGGCCTTCGCCATGCGGGCTGCGTGATGACCGGGACCACAGCCGAGATCAAGAATTCTGGAGCGCGGGGTCACCGATCCGATGAATTCCGCAAACTCGGCGGGCACCGATTCCCCGAACAGGTTCACGTATTCGTCGGCCATGCGGTCGTAGACCTCGATAGTCCCCTTCATGCCGGCTCCATCGACGGAATGAATGGCATCGCCGTCACCTATCTGATTCAAGTCTTTCCTCGGGTCTTCGGACAGACGTAAGTGCAGGTTGGCCCTGTTTCCTTGACCGGTGTCAAGGAGTGTCCGAAGGTGCTGTCACCTCCGGTGACCGCCGAATGGTATGGTCCGGGCGGCATACCCCGAATTTCGCATGGCATGTAAACCTTGGCAAACCGCCGAAATTCTGGCTGGACCGAGAGGGTTAACGGATCGGTGGTCAATCAACCGAGCAGTCGCCTGGGATCCCGGTGGCTCCCCCCGCCCGGACTGGGATTACCCGCCGCAGGCTTCGTTGGGAGCGATCAGTTAACGAACCCGAACCTATGTGCGCCATTTAACGATCCAGACCGTCAGATCCGCGCCTGAGGAGATCGTGAGGTGCCGCAGCCAGCGACACGAATTCATCCGCATCCGCGCCGCACGTGATCGCCGGGGAACCAAGCGGTCCGCCAAGCTGGTTCCGGCCCGGGGGACGTGAGCATTAACGGCACTTCAAGGCCAAGTTCTTGCGGAATTGGAATCCGTCCGCCGTAAGCAACGCCCGGATCATTCCTGGACGACGGGTTCGGGTTCCGTCTCGCGCGGCGAGCGGCCGATGACATCCTTCAGTTCGTCCAGTTCGATGAAATTGTCGGCCTGACGGCGCAGCTCGTCGGCAATCATCGGCGGCTGGCTTCTCGTCGTCGAGACGATCGAGATCCGTACGCCACGCCGCTGCAGGGCTTCAACAAGCGGCCGGAAGTCACCGTCGCCCGAGAACAGCACCATATGATCCACATGCGGAGCGAGTTCTATCGCATCCACCGCGAGTTCGATATCCATGTTCCCCTTAACTTTCCGACGCCCCATGCTGTCGACGAATTCCTTCGCGGGCTTGGTGACCATGGAAAATCCGTTGTACTGGAGCCAGTCAACCAGAGGACGGATTGGTGAATAGTCCTCGCTTTCCAGAAGGGCGGTATAATAGAATGCGCGCAGCAGCTTTCCGCGCCGCATGAATTCCTGCCGCAGAAGCTTGTAATCGATATCAAACCCCAGTGCCTTCGCCGCCGCATAAAGGTTCGAGCCGTCAATGAACAACGCAAGCCGTTCGTCTCTGTAGAACATTTTCGATCCTTTCGGTTATCCAGATCGCAAAATCTATGGTTCAATTCATAGGAAGATCGCCTCGGCCCGATCGGGCGAGGCGATCCGGACGCAACATCAGATAGGAACCGATTCAGTGCCGCAAGACATCGTTACGAGCAAATCGTCGCAGTGCGCATCCACCTTACGAGCGCGGGCGCTCGTCGCGCTGGGGGCCAACATTCCGGGTTGTTTCGGTTCGCCGGCGGAAACATTGGCGGCGGCATTGCGGAGAATGGAACAGGGACCGTTTCGCGTGGAATGCTCAAGCCGTATATTCACGACCCCCTGTTTTCCTTACGGCTCAGGCCCTGACTACGTTAACGCCGCCGCGATGGTCTCGGGCATGGCGGACGCTCACGCGGTTTTGAAAGCCCTGAACGTGATTGAGAGGGAGTTCGGACGCAGGCGCGAAACACGCTGGGGACGTCGGACACTCGACCTCGACATCATAGCATTCGGTGATCTGGTCCTGCCGGATCCGGACACTTTCCGGAGATGGCGTGATCTTTCGCCGGAAATCCA
The DNA here is from genome assembly GCA_965221405.1 of Paracoccaceae bacterium. Taxonomy (GTDB): domain Bacteria; phylum Pseudomonadota; class Alphaproteobacteria; order Rhodobacterales; family Rhodobacteraceae; genus JAPOUP01. The sequence goes on from CBDCSE010000002.1 coordinate 2,463,717, forward strand.
GAAAATCAGGTCACCGGACGACCTCATTCTGCCTCACCCCCGGCTTCAGGATCGCGCCTTTGTGCTGGCTCCGCTTCTGGAGATAGCGCCCGACTGGAAGCATCCGGTGACGGGCCTGACGGTTGCGCGGATGTACGACTCGCTGCCCCGGGACGAAATTGCCGCCGTAAAACCTTTAAGAAAGGCGAATCGAGGCTCCTCTCCCGGCTGAGTCGAACCGGAAACCGTCATAAGGGCCAAGCGGCTACTGTCGGTGCTGATGTCGACGTCATGGCCACGCATTGAAGAGCGTGTCGTGCGGAACGCAGCTGCAATGGAACGAATTGCGCCGGGCGAATGTCTCGAAGTTCCGATCTGATAGCCCACGCGGAAACCCGAATGGCCGCCTGAATTGTTCCTAAGTTTGCAAGCATCCTGCAGCCCTTGTCACCGTTGATGGTGAATGCCGGATTGCCGGGGGTGGCCCAAACTGTTGCCAATGGGTGAATCTGGCTCATTTGCGCTCCCCAGGATTCGGACGGAAACCGTGGTTTGCCCGCCAGGCGAGAACCGGGGCGCTATCCAGCACGGGCATGCGCCAACAATCTGGGATGCTCCCGACTACTGCCGATGGCTTTCACGCGGGGGTATTTCTGGATACCGTTGATCCGAAAAAATCCACTGTCCAGTTTCCCGCCGTATCACGACATCTGCGCCAGGTTTGTAGCGAAACACGAACCCGAGATGTCCGATTTCAGGAGACGAAGACAACCAGATGACATGGGGCAGAACCAGCCATGGGCCTTGCCCGCAGCCCGCAGGCCACCAGCCGCCCGGCCCGTGCCGGGCGTCCGTCCTCCGTGCCCGAGATATCCTCGCTCTGCCTGGACGCAAAATCCTTGCCGGAACGCGAGACGTTCGCTCGTTGCGACCATTCGGCGAAATCGGGCTACTCTCCAAGCAGGTTCAAATCAATGTGCGAAGGCTTGCGTGACAGCAGGCATTTACCTTCCGGCGTCAATCGATACCGGCCGCGACGGACCCGCTCCAGCGGCCCGGGGAGCTCCATGTAAATCACGGCCCGCCTCTCGCGGTTCATGAATGCCACTTAACGACCGCTCGGGAGCATTTCGCGGACACCATCGGCAGAGAGTCCCTCGGCAGCGGCGACCCGTTCGCGGAGTTGGCTAAGTGTCGGCTCTCCACCGTCGGCGAACGCCTTGAGCGCGGGAAGCATGAGTGACTGGAAATCGGAAGTAGCCATCGACCACCGCCGCTTATGCCGCTGATTGCCGTGGTGCCACCTTCTCGTCGATCTCGTGGCCGGCCACCACCTCCGCCTGGCGAAGCTCCCAGGTCTTCTGCAAGTTCATCCAGAACTGCGGGGTCGTCCCGAAATACCGCGCAAGCCTCAGCGCAGTGTCCGCGCTCACGCCCCGCTGGCCGTTCAGGATCATCGTGACCCGGTTCACCGATACACCCAGCGCCTTCGAAAGCGCATTGGCGGACAGCCCCAGCTCGTCGAGTTCGTCGCGCAGGATCTCACCGGGATGCACCGGCCTCATTCCGTTCTTCACGTTCATGTCAGTCGCGCTCAGTGATAGTCGACGATCTCCACATAGTGCGGCCCGTCGTCCGTCCAACGGAAGCAGACGCGCCACTGCATATTGATCCGAATGCTGTGTTGGCCGACGCGGCCGACGCGCAGCGCTTCCAGCCGGTTGCTCGGCAACGCAACGAGGTCACCAAGCTTCTCCGCGCTGTCCAGCAGGACCAGCCGGCGCACGGCCTGACCGGCGAAGCCCTGGTATGCAGCGACGCGCTTCCTCTCGAAGAGGCGTCTCGTCTGCCAGTCTCCGAAGCTCCGTATCATGCGTACCGACTGAACCCCTGTTACGGGTGCCGTAAAGTCCCGGTTCCCTTATGGGTGCATCCCAATCCCAAGCCAATGAACCTGTTGCGCCAAGGAGCGCTCTAACGGATCGGGCAGTACGCCCAGTGAATGACGCGTAACGACTCATTCCGATTTTTTTGCTGCCGAATGGGTGGGCTGGTTAGCGGGTTCCCATCCGGCAGTTTCAAATTGAGTCACCAATGAGGAGCCGGAGCGTCATATCGCTTGCCAAGCGCCGTGACAGCGCGTAAGGAACGCCTCTTTACGACTTCCTTAACCAGAACTGGAGAGGCCATGGCCCGTGTTACGGTCGAAGACTGCGTCGACAAGGTTCCGAATCGATTTGATCTGGTCATGCTCGCCAGCCACCGTGCCAGGGAGATATCCACCGGCGCACCGATCACCGTCGAGCGCGACAATGACAAGAATCCCGTCGTCGCCCTGCGTGAGATCGCCGATGAATCGCAGGGTGCCGAGGACCTGCGCGAGCGGATGATCGCGAGCCACCAGCATGAGAACGAGGTGGACACGCCTGAGGAAGTCCAGATGTCACTGCCTGTGGATACCGACGACCGACCCACTGACGATGACCTGACGGAGGATCGGCTGCGCGCGCTCATGGCTGCGCACGACCCGGGATAACAGGCGGTTTCCGCCATGGCACTGGATCGCCTGATTGACGTCGAGGATCTGGTCGAAAAGCTCCGGTCCTATAATTCCAATTCCGATGGGGCACTGGTCCGCGCCGCGTACGAATACTGCGAAACCATGCACAGGGGACAGTTCCGCCAGTCGGGTGAGCCCTACATAGTCCATCCCGTCGAGGTCGCCTATATCCTCGCGGAAATGCGACTCGACGATCAGACAATCGTCACCGCATTGCTGCACGACACGATCGAGGACACCAGGTCGACCTTCGAGGAAACAGGGCGCCGCTTCGGTCCCGAGGTCGCCACCCTCGTCGACGGCGTGACCAAACTGACCAACCTTCAGCTTTCCGGCACGGATACCGAACAGGCCGAGAACTTCCGCAAACTGCTCCTGGCGATGTCCAGGGATGCGCGTGTCATCCTCGTCAAGCTCGCCGACCGCCTGCACAATATGCGCACCATCAAGCATCTGAATGGGGAAAAACAGAGGCAGAAGGCGCGGGAGACGATGGAAATCTTCGCTCCCCTGGCAGGCCGGATGGGCATGCAGTGGATGCGTGACGAACTCGAGGACCTCGCCTTCAGCGTACTGAATCCGGAAGGCCGCGTCTCGATCATGCGCCGTTTCCTGAAGCTTCAGAAGGAAACCGGCGATGTCGTCCTGAAAATCACGGTGGACATAAAGGCGGAACTGTCGCGGGCCGGTGTCGAGGCCGAAGTGGTCGGCCGCGCGAAAAAGCCGTATTCCATCTGGCGGAAAATGCAGGAGAAGAAACTCAGTTTTGCCCGTCTCTCGGATATCTACGGCTTCCGAATCCTGGTTGACGGCAAGGACGACTGCTATCGTGCGCTCGGTGCGATGCACCAGCGGTGGAGTGCCGTGCCAGGCAGGTTCAAGGACTACATCAGCCAGCCGAAATCCAATGGTTACCGGTCGATCCACACAACCGTGTCCGGGCGTGCTGGCAGACGTGTGGAAATCCAGATCCGCACGCGGCAGATGCACGATGTGGCCGAGAGCGGTGTCGCCGCGCACTGGTCCTACCGCGATGGCGTCAGAGCGGGAAATCCTTTCGCGGTCGATCCCACGAAGTGGATATCCGACCTGACGGAACGTCTGACATCGGACAGCTACGACGAGTTCATGGAAGACGTGAAGCTCGAGATGTATTCCGACAAGGTGTTCTGTTTCACGCCAAGAGGCGATGTGGTCAAGCTGCCGCTTGGCGCAACTCCCCTGGATTTCGCGTATGCGATCCATACCCGGATCGGTGACAGATGTGTCGGTGCGAAAATCGACCATGAGCGCGTACCTCTCTCGACACGCATCAGAAACGGCCAGATGGTTGAGATAATCACCGCGGAAGGTCAGCGGCCACACGCCGAATGGGAAGGCATCGTGAAGACAGGCCGGGCAGGATCCGCGATCCGGCGTTCCCTGCGCGAGGAGGAACGGGAACGGTTCGTCAGCCTCGGCCGGGAACTCGCGCGGGTGGCGTTTGACCATGTCGGCAAACGTGCCACGGAAAAAGCCCTTTCCACCGCGGCGCGGCAGTTGGGGCTGCAGGACTCCCTGGAACTTCTTGATGGCCTCGGCCGCGCGAAAATCAGCGGGAACGAGGTGGTCAGAACCCTCTATCCGAAACTCGCGCCGAGAACCGGCAATGAAATAGACGCGGCCCGGGCGGTGGTAGGCCTTGCCACGGGCCAGAACTTCGAACGGGCGCAGTGCTGCCAGCCCGTGCCAGGTGAGCGCATTGCCGGAATCAGATACAGCGGCAAGGGTGTGTTCGTGCATGCGATCGACTGTCCGACCTTACAGGAATTCGAGGACCAGTCCAACCGTTGGGTTGACCTTCACTGGCACTCTGGACCCCATCCGGCCGTCCATACGGTAAGCTTCGGTATCACGATTTCCAATTTCGCGGGCGTGCTTGGCCGGGTCTGCACCCTGATCGGGGAGCAGGGCGCAAACATATCCGACCTGAGGTTCGTTGACCGAAAGCCGGATTTCTACAAACTGATAGTCGATGTGGACCTCAGTGACGCGGAACATCTTCATGCCGTGGTGCTGTCACTCGAAGCGGAAAGCGACGTGGCTTCGATCGACAGGTGCCGGGATCTGAAGCGCATGCCGCGGCCTTGGACTGGAGCGGCGGAAAAAAGGTGATCTTCAAACGTCGGGACGCGCGTAGCTGGCTGCAGGTCATTGGCCAGTTCCTATATCCAAGGGGCGGGTGGAGACGCGCCGCGTATTACGTCGTGCACCGTCTGCGCCGCCTGCCCGACCCACCGCACAGGATCGCGCGCGGAGTGGCAGCTGGCGTTTTTGTCTGTTTCACACCTATGTATGGATTTCACTTCCTCATGGCGGCGGCCGTGGCGTTCGTGATCCAGGGCAACATAATCGCGGCGCTCCTGGCAACCTTCATCGGCAATCCGCTGACCTTCCCAATCATTGCCGCGTTCTGTATAGAACTCGGCGAATGGCTTCTCGGTACGTCCGTAGACGTGCCGTTGAACCGGATTTTCGTGGAATTCAGCGAGGCAACCGTTGAATTATGGCGCAATATCGCTGCCATTTTCACTGAGGACGTGACGGAATGGAGTCAGCTGAAGGGGTTCTTTCTGCATGTGTTTGTACCCTATGCCGCGGGAGGAATCGCTCCGGGCATTCTTTCTGGAACGGTGGCCTATCTCCTGACCGTTCCGATTGTCGGAGCCTATCAGAAACGTCGGGTAAAGAAATTCAAAGCGCGGCTCATGAAGCGCCGACAAATGCTTAAGCGGGCGGAAATGGACGCCACGCAGGACCCGACAGCCTTGATGCAGGTCGGCCGGGAACCGGAACAACGATCCAGACCGTCGGATCCATAGGGAGGTGCCCGTGAAGGAAATGCCCAGACTTAGGCTCGGCGTGAACATCGACCATGTGGCGACGGTGCGTAATGCCCGCGGGTCGGCTTATCCGGACCCCGTTCGGGCCGCGAGAATCGCTCAGGAGGCGGGTGCCGATGGAATTACCGCGCATCTGCGCGAGGACCGGCGGCATATTTCGGATGGGGATATCGAGCGCCTGATGAAGCATCTCTCACTGCCCCTTAACCTTGAGATGGCCGCCACTTCCGAGATGCAGGGCATCGCGTTGCGGCACAGGCCACACGCGGTCTGCATCGTGCCCGAGAAGCGTGAGGAACGGACAACCGAGGGCGGGCTTGAGGTTTCCCGTGAGGAGAGCCGGCTGGCCGACTTCATCGCGCCGCTCGCTCATGCCGGCTGTCGGGTATCGCTTTTCATCGCCGCAGATCAATTGCAGGTCGAGGCCGCACGGCGCATCGGCGCCGCGGTGGTCGAGCTTCACACGGGCGCCTATTGCGACGCCTGTTCCGATGGGCGGCTTGACGATGCGCAGCGCGAGTTCGAGAAGCTGCGGGACATGTCAGCGCTCGCGCATTCCCTGGGCCTTGAGGTGCACGCGGGCCATGGTCTGACCTACGATACGGTCCGATCCATCTCCGCGTTTCCCGAGGTGGCTGAACTGAACATCGGTCACTTCCTGATCGGTGAAGCGGTGTTTCGCGGACTAGCGGAAGCGATCAATGAGATGCGCAGGCTAATGGACGATTCCCGCGGGAGAGCCGTCTCCGCTTGAAACGCCGCCTTGCGGCCATCTATGGTTCGCCATGACCGGATCCGCCTTTACGTTGTGATGTTCCAGAAAAAGCGGTTCGAAGGGGTGCTGCCCCGGAGATGATCCGTTTGATGCGGCGTTCACTCCCGGTTCCGCTGCATCGCCGGATATTCCGGAGGGGGGGGCCGCGAAGCGACGTTCTTGTGCGATATGTCATGATCGCGGACGGAACGTCACGCTCCATAACCCTGACAATTGACTGCACGGGTTCAGCGACCGACCGATCCCTTGGCATCCCCGTCCGAGCTGTCCGCCAACCACCTGAGGAACCGGAATATCAGACCGCAACAAGGTATCGGGAACCGGTGCGAGTGTACCCGATCTGGTCAGTCCATGATCGGGCTGAACAGCCCTGCCGGCGAAAGCGTGAACACTTCGCATCCGTCCGCCGTCACACCCACCGCATGCTCGAACTGGGCCGACAGAGATCTGTCGCGTGTTACCGCGGTCCAGTCATCCGGCAGTATCTTGGTCTCTGGACGACCAAGATTCACCATTGGCTCAATCGTGAAAAACATGCCTTCTTTAAGCTCAGCGTGGCTTCCGGGCGATCCGTAATGCAGTACGTTGGGTGGGGCGTGGAACACCTGCCCCAGACCGTGACCGCAGAATTCGCGCACGACCGACATGCGGTGTCTCTCGACGTAATTCTGGACCGCATGACCAATGTCTCCGAACGTGTTCCCCGGCCGCACGGCCTCTATGGCCTGCATTAACGCGTCGTGCGTCACCCGGATCAGCCGTTCGGCCCTGCGTGAGATCGTCCCGGCCGTATACATCCTCGAGGAATCGCCATGCCATCCATTGACGATCACGGTGACGTCGATGTTCAGGATATCCCCGTTCTTGAGGACTTTCCGTTTGCTTGGAATCCCGTGGCATACGACATGGTTCACGGAAATACAGCTTGCGTGCCTGTATCCCCGATAGCCGATGGTGGCGGAAACAGCCCCAGCGTCATCAATAAGTTTTCCGATCGTTTCATCAAGGGCGGCCGTGTTTTGGCCCACATGCACCATGGGTGCCACGGCGTCGAGTATTTCAGCCGCGAGGCGACCCGCGCGATGCATGCCCTCAAAATCCCCCGGCTCGTGAAGGCGGATACCGTCCCTGGTCAGACGTTCCCGATTGCGGTTGTCCACGCCTGCTCTCCCTGCGGCCATAAGGGCTTACCTAGTGGAACCTGTCGGAAAGGGCCAGAGGTGGGCCTGCGGATAACGGGTGGAAAGAGTGCCGGTGGGCCGGAGGCCGGCGCGTGACATGCCCCTTATTGCTGTCCGTTCATGCCACGACGGGAAGCGCCCGACGAAGCGAGATCCCGTCCGTGGAAACGGTGCAGTCGTAGCAGACGGCCTCCACTCCGGCATTACGTGCCCGCGAGAACGCGGCTGCATAGGTCGGGTCGAGATCCCCGGCCAGCCTGAAGCGTCCACAGTCGGTGCGCTGGACGATGTAGAGCATCACCGCGCGGTGGCCCCGCGTGACCATTTCCGCCAGTTCCCCGAGATGCCGTGCGCCGCGGGTAGTCACGCTGTCAGGAAATTCCGCCCAGTCACCGTCGCGCCTTAAGTGAACGTTCTTCACCTCTACATACGCATCGGGAAGACCTGTTTCACGGAGCAGGAAATCGACGCGGCTGCGTTTCCCGTAGGGCACCTCCGACCACAGCCCGCCATAGGCTGACAGTTCAGCTATGCGCCGTTCCCCCAGTGCCGCGCGCACCAGACGGTTCGGCACAGATGTGTCGATTCCGGCACGATGGCCATCGCCAAGATCGACTATGCGCCAGCCGAACCTGAGTTTCCGCTTAGGGTTGTCATTGGGTTCCAGCCAGCAATGCGCGCCGGGGTCGGCCAGTCCAAGCATCGATCCCGGATTGGGGCAATGCGCGGTGATCCTGCGACCGTCCTCCAATTCGAAATCGGACAGGAACCGCTTGTAGCGCCGTATCAGGCGGGCGGGGACGAGAGGGGTCTCAAATCTCATGCGCGAGGTCTCCTCAGGATGTTACGCGGGATTGTGGCGAGCGGGCCTGCATAGCGCTCCATCCGGACATTGTCTCACGGATATCGATGGAATTCTGTCCTGGCACAGGTTCCGCGCCATACGAACTGCCGGGAGGTGTCTGGATCAGTCATGTTGACGATTCCGCCGAAATGGATAATGGACTGGAGGCGAAGAGTTTGCCATGTTGGATTTCAGGGATTGAACGGCGGTTCCCCGAGAATGGATTGTATTCGTGCAGCGATGCTTGCCGTGTGGGCGTTGGCCGGGCTTTCCGCCTGCGGCCCGGCTGATATCGAGTATGTCACAAACGATCCGCTTGAGGACATCAACAGGGCGGCGCACGGTTTCAACAAGGGCTTCGACAGCGTGCTTTTCAGGCCAGCCGCTACCGTCTACGGATCGATCGTTCCGAAACCGGTGACGCGTGGCATTGACAATTTCGCGAGCAACGCCAGCCTGCCCGGGACGATCGTCAACAATGTCCTGCAGGCCAATTTCGATGATGCGGCGCGCAATTTCGCGAGGTTTCTGGTGAACACGACAGTCGGGATCGCCGGAATTCTCGATCCGGCGGCGTCGATGGACCTGTCCGCACGTGAAAGCGACTTCGGTGAAACACTGCATATATGGGGCTTTGCCGAAGGTCCGTATGTGGAATTGCCGGTCCTGGGCCCGTCGACCGGACGGGATACGGTCGGTAAGGTTGCGGATTTCCTCCTGAATCCGGTTCCGAACGTCTTGACCCGCGAGGGGAGAAGGGTCGTATCCGGGACGAACTGGGCATCCAGGCTGGGTGCAAGGGATCGTTTCCGTGACATGATCGATTCAACGCTGTACGATAGTTCCGATTCCTACGAGCAGCTTCGCCTGAACTATCTGGATTCACGGCGTTATGCTCTCAGAGACGCAGACACATTGGATCAGGATACCAATGGATGGCCGGATGACCCATACGTTTTTGACCCATATGAGGAATGATCCGTCCAGGCGGCGGTTCCTTCTGACCTGCGGTGCCGCGGCCGCACTTGCGGCGACTCCCGCGGCGGCGGAGCCTGAGGCGGCGAAAGCGCTGATTGAGCGGGTGGTCGGCGAAATCAACGTCGCTCTCGGATCGAACCGCTCCCGGGACACCAAAGTCGGTGAGATCGAGCGAATACTCGACACTTACAGCGATCTGGCAACCATCTCCCGGAGCGTGCTCGGTCCCCCGGCTCGCTCAGCGACTTCCAGCCAGCTTCTTGCCTTCAGAATCGCGTTCCGGGGATATCTCGCGCGTAAGTACACACCGCGTTTCGAAGAATTCTTTGGCAGTTCGGTTTCCGTGATCGACGCCAGACCATGGAAGTCGCATTTTCAGGTCCAGACCGTGGCGCGGATCAATGATGGAGAGGCGTTCGACGTGATTTTCATGGTGTCGACGCGAAGTGGCAATCCACTGATTTTCGATATCCTTCTTTCGGGGATCAGTGTACTTAAGGCCGAAGCGCTGGAGGTTCGGGGGCTGCTTGAGCGTGCTCGCGGAGATCTGGATCGTCTGACGGAAAATCTCCAGTCCCTACACCGATCCTCCCCGCGTGGCTGATGCCGTCGCGCTCTCTTCTGGCTCAAACCTATCGTTAGGGTCAGATCATGGTACGGCTCGGTGCCATAGCTGTCCGGGCAATGCGTTCAGCGACCGATTCCGCCAAAAATGGTGCGCAGCACCTCATTGATGACACTGCCGTGCGGTTCGTTCACAGGTGTCCGGGCCAGTGTGCGCCGCGGCGATTGATCCGGCGTAATCATCGGCAGGTCATGTACCGGAAGTCCTTCGTGAACCCGAAGCATGATCTCATGCCAGATCTCCGCAGGCAGCCCTCCGCCGGTGACGCCTCTCAATGGGGTGTTGTCGTCATAGCCCATCCAGACACCGGCCACATAGTTGGCCGTGAATCCGAGGAACCATGCATCCCGCGCCGCCTGCGTCGTGCCCGTCTTCCCGGCCACCTCGCGGCCGGAAAGGCGTGCGCGTTGGCCCGTACCGCGCTCGACGGCCTCAAACATCATATACACCAGCTGCCGCGCCGCTGCAGGCGAAACCGCCCGTTCACCCAGTCCGCCGACCTTACCCATCAACGGCGTGTGATCGTGGAGAAGTCGCAGCTCAATCAATCCGTAAGGCCGGACCGAGGTGCCGCCGTTCAGGATTCCCGCATAGGCTCCCGTCATCTCCAGCAAAGTTGATTCGGATGTTCCGAGAGCCAGCGCCGGCCCGGTGGCCAGATCGCCAGCGATTCCGAACGTCTCCGCGACCTTTCGTACCCGCTCTCGGCCGACGGCTTCCGAAATCCGGACCGCCGGGACGTTGAGTGATTGAGCGAGCGCTTCGGTCAGCGTTGTCTCACCGATGAATTCCCCGGTATAGTTCCGGGGTGACCACGAAGGCGTGCGTGGGGCGTTTATCGTAAGTGGCGCATCCAGAACCGGATCATCGACCCGGTAGCCATGCTCCAGAGCCGCGGCATAGACGAATGGTTTGAATGCCGAGCCTGTCTGCCGTCTGGCCATGATGGCCCGGTTGAATGCCCCAGCGATACCCTTTAGCCGACGTCCGCCGACCATGGCGCGAACCGCGCCATCGGCGGACATGACCACCACAGCTGCCTGGGCCCTGGAACCTTCCATGAGCTTGGCGTCCAGAACCTGCTTTAGCCCTTCTTCAGCGGCGGCCTGGATTCGCGGATCAAGGGTGGTCTTGATGATCACATCCTCCGTCGTGCTGCGGGTCAGAAATGAAGGTCCCCGCCCCATGACCCAGTCCGCGAAATAGCCCCCGGCGCGGGCTTCGGCGGCTGCTGAGAGTTCGGCAGGCGTGGCTTTGGCCGCCGCGGCGTCCACGGGGGATATTTGGCCCTGCTTAACGAGCAGATCGAGCACCGTGGATGCCCTAGCCTGGGCGCGCTGCAGATTGTTCGTCGGCGCGTAGCGTGTCGGCGCTGTCAGTAAACCTGCCAGCATCGCGGCCTCCGCAACATTCACATCAGCGGCCGATTTGCCGAAATAGCGTTGGGAAGCGGCTTCAAATCCGTAGGTGCCCGCGCCGAGGTAGCAGCGGTTCAGATATACGGTCAGAATCTCGTCTTTAGTGTACTTGATCTCCATTGCGATGGCGAACGGGACTTCCTTGATCTTGCGCCATAACGTTCCCCGGCGGCACTCGGCCTCGTAGGCCTCTTCGTTGTCCCATCTATTGCTGTCGTAGGGCACCCCCAGACACATCAGTTTCGCCACCTGTTGGGTGATCGTGCTGCCACCATGGCCGGCGAGCGGACCGCGTCCCTCGCTGAGATTGATCCAGATCGCACCGGCAATTCCGCGCGGACTGATGCCGAAATGTTTGTAGAAACGCCTGTCCTCGGCTGCGATGACGGAATTCCTCAGGACAGGGGCGATTGTCGATGAGGTCACCGCTCCGCCGAACTGTTTGCCACGCCAGGCGAAGACCGACCCATGCCGGTCGAGTAGGGTGACGGAACCGCTGGTGCGCACGTCGATCAATTCCGTAACCGGCGGAAGTTGGGAGTGGTAGTACCAGGCTGCGGTTCCGGTGACGAGCGCCAGAAACAGGGCCGTGCGCAGGCCGATGTTCAGCGCCAGCCGCAGGATCCTCAGGACCACCCAGCCAATGACCGCCCCAACAAAAGCCAGCGGTGATCCGGGCCGTCTCGCCCGGCGTTTCCCGTTTCCGCGCCGCCGCTTGCGTTGGGATGTCGCGCCGCGCGCTCTGCCCTTACCTGATTTGCTCATGGATTTACTGCCCGAATGCGCTGCCCGGTCTTTCTTTTGATCCCATTATAACCGACCGTACGGAGAATGTGGACTCTTTACCGCCGTCCAACGTGCATCCAGCGGGAAGCCGCTGGGTCCGGGGTTAAGGAACCAATTAGGGACGCCATTGCAGTGCCGTGACCACTGCTACGGTCGGTCCTTTGGCCAAAGAGGATCAATTTCTGATACGGGACCCCGGCCATCTGGACGACGGACAGTCTTGAGGGCTTACTGGCCGGAATCCCTGGATCTATCGTTACTCGGAAGCATGTAATGGGGGTCTCTCAATACGCACGCGCTGTGGTTTGAGAGACGCCTGAAAAGGGCTGCGGAGAGAAGTGATCGATGTCTTTCTGACTGCCCGACATGAATCCCGAGCGGGGATGCGAGCGCAATACGAGAACCATTGGAATCGGGTCGCCTTTGCTTTAGATAACTCAATATGGCCTACAGTGAGTGAACACGATTGGTGCGGGGAATTCCAGCCAAGGGTGATCAGAGAAGAACAATAGCATGCCCCGGCGCCACTCCGAAGCGCAACGCCGGGCCCTTCCCGGAGCGAGGGACTGGCCCGAGCGGAGGGAAGGGCCCGGCGTTGCGCTTTCCGCGCCCTCCGACCCCCCGGATTCCGCACGGGAACGGCCCGGTCCCTTCGAATCGGAGCGTAGCGCCGCCCTCCGGGCAGCGCAAGGCCCGGCGCCGGGCGTGACGCGTCCGCCGGGGCGCACCGGGGGCGTCGCCCGGCGGTGACCCCGGTGCGCCCGGAAAGTCCTGTCCGTGCCCCCCCGAGACGGGGCGGCGCCGGTCAGGGAGGCCGCGCCCTCAGGAACGCCTCCGCCGGCGTCAGGTAGCCCAGGACCTTGCGCGGACGCGCGTCCGTGCGGTCCTGGACGGCCCTGATCTCGGCGTCCGTCACCTTTTGCGCAGGTCCGTGCCCTTGGGCAGGTATCCGCGCACGAGGCCGTTGGTGTGCTCGTTCAGGCCCCGTTCCCAGGAGTGGTAGGGCCGCGCGAACAGGAACCCCGCGCCGAGCGCCCCGGCCACCCGCGCGTGGTCCGCGAACTCCTTTCCGTTGTCGGCGGTGACCGTGTGCACGGCGTCGCGGTGCGGCCCCGGAAGGCCGGTCATGGCGGCCCCGACCGCGGCCGCCGTCTTCCTGCCGGGTCTCCGCAGGAGCGTGTATTTCGTCGCCCTGTCCACCAGCGACACCACGGTGCCGCTGTGGCGCGCGCCCACGATCGTGTCGGCCTCCCAGTCGCCGACCCGCTCCCTCCCCTCCACCAGCGCCGGGCGCTCCGGGATGTCCACCCGGCCCGGGATGTGGCCCCGGCCAGCGTGGGCCCCGCCCCTGCGGTTCGGCCTCTTTCCACGGCGCCGCAGGTGCCGCCACAGCCCGCCCCCGGCCCTGCGGTCGGCGTGGACGTGCCGGCATGTCCACTGCCGCCCCGCCACCGGATGGCCCTCAAGGCGCAGCCGCCCGGCGACCTGCTCGGGGCTCCAGCCCCGCACCAGCCGCTCCTCCACCATGCGCCACAGCTCCGGCGTCATCCTGCTGGGCACCGACGAGGCGGAGCGGCGGCGCGCCTCCGCCCTGCGCTGCGCCTGGGCGTGCCGCTGGCCGCGGGCCCCGCCGTTGCGCCGGATCCCGCGCGGGACCGATGACGGACTGCGCCCCAGCTGGCGGGCGACCGCCGCGGCGGAAAGCCCGCTTTTCATCAGGGCGTGGATCCGGGATCTCCCGGTATGGGTCAGGTGGCGCTGGCCCTCGGGCATGGCGGTCTCCTCGGCTCAACACCGGGACTGTCGCCGCCATCCGGCCGATTCGCAGCATCATGCGTCGATACGACCACCATTCACCCACATCGGGTGTTGCACTTCACTGTGGAACGGGGGATGGTAATTACGAACAACATCCTCCAGAGAACCTTTCATCTGCGCCACGGAACGGCAACGGGGACAGGTTTTACCTTTTCTAGGGAAGGGGCCGTCTACCTTGTGACGGCAAAGCATATGGTCTCTTCCACGGAACTGACCGGATTTCTGGAAATAGAACACGAAAACGAGTGGAAACGGCTTCAAGCGGAATTCATTGGACAGGGGAACCAGAAAGAAGACATCTCGGTGTTTTCGTTGAGAGAGGAAATCAATTCAACCGCCCCTCTGGAAATCAGTTTGGTGGACACGAAACTCAGCGAAAGCGTCTATTTTCTGGGATTTCCGTTCGACATGAAGACCGTTCATGCCATGAACAATGGATTCCCGGTACCGTTCGTTAACGGAGCGACACTATCCGCCCTAGACGGACAGACGAATACCCTGTATCTTGACGGAAGGAACAACATAGGGTTTTCGGGGGGACCCGTCGTCAGGGCAGCAAAGCCGGACCAGGTCATAGGCATTGTCTACGCATACAGGCTGTCACAGGAATATGTGAATTCTGGGATAACCCTGGCCTGTTCTGTTCGTGCCCTCAAGAACATTCTAGGAATCTGAATTCAGTTTCTTCGAAGGCATGTAATTAGGATTTTCCTCCATGGAAACGAAAACGAGATGGCCTTTTTCAGAAAGGTGCCAGCCCGGATCCTTGTCTTCCGCGAAATTTTCCCATTTGACGGGAAAACGGGGAAATCCTTCTCCTGCTTCCGGTCCCGGCAGTGAATCAGCGCTCTGCATTGAATCTCTCCTTCATTGAGCTCCTCACGGTGGAATCAGGGAAATACGACAAAAAACGGGTATTGACAATAAAATGAGCGGCTACCCGCCCACCATGCGCAGAAACACGTCGCGCATCCGGTCAACGCTGTCCCGGCCGCGCCCCTTTTTCACCGCATCACGGTCAGGTTCCGGGAGGTCCGGGATTTGGCAAGCCAGGCATGTAATTCCCATTTCATCACTACTGTCCCGTTAAAAATCGAATAAAGTCAATTGCTTAGGAAGACCGGTCTGGTGGGAAGCGGTTTCGGAATCGGTAAGCGGTTGATTCAAGGGAATTCTCCCGGAACAGGTGACGTCCAGAATCTGCAGGATCGTGTGGAGACCGGGTTCGGAGTTGAGCCGTTTCCTGATGATGGCCACGGGTACGTGGACGGAGACGGCGATCCGGATCCGGGTCTTCACGGCATTGGCCGAGGTGCCCGGGAATGACTTTATCCGCAGGTGCTGCCTGATCCACTTGAAGAACGGTTCCACCTGCCACCTGGAACGGTGGATGTCCGCGACCGTCATGGCCGGCAGGGCGAAGCTGTTGGTCAGGAAGACCAGGGTCCTGTCGCGTTCCGGGTCGCGGCACCTGATCCGCCGCAGCCTGTCCGGGCAGGCGGTCGCGCTGTTGACGCCGTCCGGCCGCACGGCCTGGTCGCAGACGAGGCCCGTGCTGCGGTCCACGGGCCGGGAGGAGAGGCGGCGGAGTTTCGTGTCCGGCTTCGCTTCCGGGACGAAGAGGCCGCCACGGAGGTGGAGGTGATGGAGACGCCTGAAGTCGGGGTGGGCCCGGTCCATGACATGGAACGCCCCGGCCTCCGGCACCAGCATCCATGTTTCGGTCCAGGCCCGGATCCGGGCTTTTCCTTCGGTCTGCGGGCCACCGGATCCGGGTTCCGCGCACCGCTTTCCACCGGCGGGCGCCGCGCGGGCAGGCGCGGGCGGGCCGGCCGCGGGGCGCGGCCGGCCGCGGGCACCGACCTGTCCTCCCACATGCGCCGGTCGCGCAGGAGGACGTTCGCGGTCACGACGGGCCCGCCCATGACGGCCACCACGGCGACCCTGGGTGCCTTGCCCTTTCCCGGAGCCGCCCGTACAGCGCCTTCATCCCCGGGCCGGACGTGCGGGCCGCCATCGCCGCCATGCGAGGCACATCCCCCGGACGCCTGCGGCCGCCGCCCATGTGGCGCCCGCCCCTGAGGGTCCCGCTGTCGCGGGCGATCGGCGCCACGCCGCCCGGCGCCGCGGCCTGGCGGCTGGCGGTCGCGCCCGGCCCGCCCATCCAGGCGACCGGGGACGCCGCCGTGACCGGGCCGATGCCCGGCACCGGGACCGGGATGCGGTAGCTCTCCGCCAGGCTCTCCGGGTCCCTGACCAGCTCCCCGGTCCGCCGGTCATACCCGCTGACGGCGGCGGCCGGTTCCTCCAGCACCCCCGTGACCGGGATGCGGTAGCTCTCCGCCAGGCTCTCCGGGTCCCTGACCAGCTCCCCGGTCCGCCGGTCATACCCGCTGACGGCGGCGGCCGGTTCCTCCAGCACCCCCGTGACCGGCCCTTCCGGATCCGGCTCTCCGACCCCGGCGGGAACCGCCTCGGCCCGGTGCGCCGGTCGACGGGGGCCTCCCGAAGCCCCGGCATGCCGCGGAGCCTGCCGGCGGTCACGTCCGCCGGCGCCGTTGCCGCCATGTCCGGGAACGCGGCGCCGGGGGCCGCGGGCACCCCCGCACCGGCCCTGTCGGTCTTCGCCAGTGCACCGCCGGGCCGGGGGAGGTCCCGGCACCGGCGCGGGTTGACGGTGACGGCCCGGAAGCCCCGGTCGCGCGGCGACTGCAGGAGGGCCCCGTTCATCCGCCCCGTGGCCTCCATGACGGCCCGCTCCGCGCCGCCGTCCCCGGGAGGCGGGCGGCCCCGCGCAGGCCGTCGGTGTCGCTGGTGGCGGTGCCGTCCCGCCCGTCGGGTGGATGTCCGGCGTCTTCCCGCGCACGTCCATTCCAGCGCCTGCGGTGGTCATGGTCTCCCGCTCCCGTGCCCGTGACGGTCCGGTTCCCGGACCCGGCATCCATCGGGACGCGGGAGGCTGGCGGGAGGACGGGCCGACCACGCTGGCGCACGGATCCGCGAATGCGATCCAGGATGCTTCCGGTCCGACCCGTCCTGCGGGGCAGGCCCCGCTCCGCCGCCGCCCGGCCGGGCGGCGGCGGTCCCGGACCCGGCATCGACCGGGAGGGCGGCGGGAGCAAGGGACGGTTTTTCCACACCCCGGCGCCACTCCGAAGCGCAACGCCGGGCCCTTTCCGGAGCGAGGGCGGAGCCCGAGCGGAGGAAAGGGCCCGGCGTTGCGCTTTCCGCGCCCTCCGACCCCCCTGATTCCGCACGGGAATGGCTCGGTCCCTTCGAATCGGAGCGTAGCGCCATCCGCCAGGCGGCGCAAGGCATGCCGACAGGTGCGCCGGGACGGCCCGCGGCGCGTGGGGGACGATCCGGCCGGACGGGGGGTCCCTCAGGGAGGCCGCGCCCGCAGGAACGCCTCCGCCGGCGTCAGGTAGCCCAGGACCCTGCGCGGACGCGCGTTCAGGCGGTCCTGGACGGCGCTCACCTCCGCGTCCGTCACTTTCCGGAAGTCCGTGCCCTTGGGAAGGTACCCCCGCACCAGGCCGTTGGTGTGCTCGTTCAGGCCCCGTTCCCAGGAGTGGTAGGGCCGCGCGAACAGGAAGTCAGCGCCGAGCGCCCCGGCCACCCGCGCGTGGTCGGCGAACTCCTTGCCGTTGTCGGCCGTGACCGTGTGGACGGGGAGGGATCCGAGCATGCGCGTCATGGCCGCGCCGACCGCCGCCGCCGTCTTCCTGCCGGGCCTCTGGAGAAGGGTATACTTCGACGCCCTGTCCACCAGCGACACCACGGCGCCGCTGTGGCCCGCGCCCACGATCGTGTCCGCCTCCCAGTCGCCGACCCGCGCCTTCGCCTCCCCCGGCGCCGGGCGCCCGGGGATGTCCACCCGGCCCGGGATGTGGCCCCGGCCCGCGTGGGCCCCGCCCTTCCGGTTCGGCCTCTTTCCCCGGCGGCGCAGGTGCCGCCAGAGCTGGCCCCCGGCCCTGCGGTCGGCGTGGACGTGCCGGTAAATCCACTGGCGCCCCGCCACCGGGTGGCCCTCCAGGCGCAGCCGGCCGGCGACCTGCTCCGGGCTCCAGCCCCGCACCAGCCGCCCCTCCACCAGCGCCACCGGCTCCGGCGTCATCTTCCTGGGCACCGACGACGCCGCGCTGCGCCGCCCCTCGGCCAGCCGCTGCGCCTGGGCGTGCCGCTGGCCCCGGGCCCCGCCGTTGCGCCGGATCCCGCGCGGGACCGATGACGGACTGCGCCCGAGCTGGCGGGCGATCGCCCCGCCGGAAAGCCCGCTTTCCATCAGGGCGTGGATCTGGCATCTCTCGGGATAGGTCAGGTGGCGGTAGCCCTCGGGCATGGCGGTCTCCTCGGCTCAACACCGGGACTGTCGCCGCCATCCGGCCGATTCGCAACATCATGCGTCGATACGACCACCATTCACCCACATCGGGTGTTGCACTTCACTGTGGAACGGGGGTCAGGAATCCGCCCCCGACTTCTGCACAGCCACCTCCCCTGATCAGTGCCGGTTCGCTGAGCATACGAGGCCGCCAGGCACGTTGACGTCGTGTCTGTTGCCCGGCGAAACGTCAATGAACGTTGGGATGTTCCCGCGCAGGCCGGGCAGGGCGCGCATCTTCACCGCCGCCTTGGCGCGGCGGAAACGGGCCCAGGGGAAGACCGGGAGGCACAGGTCGATGGTTGTGGAGTCGGGCGCGTAGACCGTGCTGTCGAGATCGACTCCGAAGCCGTCATCGGCATGCAGGCCGCGCGCGGTCCGGATCAGGGATTGGGCGAAGTCGGCGTGGATGCGCCAGTCACGTCTCCCGTTGGCCTTGGCCAGCGTGTTGCGCGGGACCTGGCCCCGGAAGCCCATGTGGTGGGACCTGCCGGCCTGGGCGCGCAGGCAGGTCCCGATGTCACGCAGGCTTTCCCTGGAGGCCAGCCGGGCGAACGCCATGCTGCGGAACCGGTCCCGGCAGCTGAAGCGCCTGACGCGCCGATGGCCGCTGTAGCGTCCGATACAGCGCCGAAGGGTGTGCATCGGCAGGTGATCCATGACCTGCGCGAAGACCGGTTTGCCAGTGTACATGGCTGGGGCCCTCCAAATGGGGGAATCGGCTGGAGAGCATGAATTTCGCGCACGGGCAGTCCAGGTCGGTGACACCCCCGGAAGCCGCTTTTCCTTATTGATTATGGGTGGTTACGGGACTTTCCCGTGAGTTTAACGGGACAGTAGTGATTTGGTTTAGTATTATGCATCTGACGGGGGATCCACCATGACGTGTGTGTCGTTTCTCTCCGATGCCGTTGTCGGATATCTCCTTCTTTCATTTGGGTTCGAGGCTGGACGTAGGCCAGCCCGGTGGGAGCGTAAGCGAGCCATCCTTGGCGTTCAAGGCCGAAACGCGGCGGCTCGCCCCCCATATGGTAAGGCCGCCGCGCGTTCCGAGCGTCGGAACCGGGACTCAGGCACCCCGGAACGGGCCCGGACCCTCGCCGTCCTCCAGTGGGTCGACACCGCCCCGTGGCAGGCGGAACGGCACAGGCAGTGCAGGGACAGGGCACGGGAGAACGGCAGGCCGCGGCGTTGCGACGTCACCTTCAGGCCCAAGTGGTGACGGGCCGCAGTGTCTGGTGGAGGAACGTATGGAGACGTCGTTGGGCCGTAGGAAACTGGCGTCGATGTCCGGCAGCGGCGGCCGACGCCTTCGCTCCGTGTTGGGCTCGATCAGAGGTATCGCCCGTTTCTTCCGCATCCATTGGCAAGGGGGCGGCCCAAAGGCCGCACCGGAAAGTCAGTTACGTTTCCGCGGCGGCCGGTTCCGATCCGGGAGCCGCCCGCGCGGGAAACTGGCCTACCCGGCATTGGAGGTAATCCGGATCCCTCAACCCGGCAGTTTCCGGTCAGTGCACGGCAACCTCTCAACGCGTCTTGCGCCGCTTCACGCTCGGTTCCGTGACCCGAACTTACCGACCCCGCGCAGCTGTCTCCCTGCGCGATAGCCCCGCAGCTGTTGCGCCACGAGTTGTATCCGCCACGGATAATGTTGGCCTAGTTGCCCAACCGAACCACCGCCGCATGTCCGGAGCGCGGCGTTCACCGCATCCACGTTGCTTTGATAGGGCCCGCCGAACCCGACCCATCCCCGGCTCCTGCAGTTTCGGGAGAGGTCGGTCACCGCGACCGCCATCCACTGGTCCGGTGCTCGGGCGACCGTCACGGCGATGGTCGCCGTCGCCGTGAACCCACCGGGATCGGTGGCGGTGATCGTGGCCGTGCAGTCCCGCCCGGCGGTCACGGACACGCGCCCCCCGGAAATCCAGGCGGTAGCGACCCGCTGGTTGTCGGACGACGCCCTGTAGGTCAGCCGGTTGCCATTCGGGTCACGGGCGTTTATGGTATACGCTACGCTGCTTCCCTGCTGAAGCGTCACGGGTTAAACCGCCTATGGTGGGCGGCCTGTTGCCGCCCGCAGGCGGGTTGACCGGAGGCGTGCCGCTCCCGCAGCTCCTTCCTCCCGCGCTCTCGCACCGGTTTCTGGCCACCGACCTCGCGCCGTTCACCGTGGAGTAGCCCGTCGCAAGGCCTACGGCGTAGCCGGCAGAGCAGTCGTTCCCCCGATGGCTAAAGACAAACTCGCCGTAGGATCAGCTACCGCCGCCCCGAGACCCGCGCCCGGCGACGGTCCAGCCCGCCCGGTGGTGGCTGTAGCCGGAGTGCTCCGGGCCAACGTGGGTGTACGCAACCGCGGGACGGACCGAATACCGGGCCCGGGCGTGCCGACAGGCCCCGGGCTCCACGGTTGCGCCGGATCCCGCGCCAGACAGTCGTGCGGGCGCGGCCCGGTCGGCGGGCGATCGCCCCGTCAGAAAGGGAGCATCGTATAGTTTGTTCGCCCAACTACGCTAAGGGGCAACAAACGGAGAATATCCCTGCAAATGGGCGGTCTGAGTGACGGATGTACCGCATTCCACGAGGCCATGAAGTTCCTGTTTTGTTCTGTGAGAGGCCTCGCCGGGCGACATTACGTCATGGTTGGTCAGTCCATGCGGGAGGTCGCCGTTTAAGCGTTTCGCCAAGCTGGAGTTTCGGCTTGAGGACAATCCGCTCGCCGCCGCTGGAGTCCTGACCGACGCTCCGTGAAACAAGCCTTGCCGCCTCACGTCCTATCTCAGCGCGGCAGGCGTCCATGGTGGCCAGTTTCCGCGGCAGGCCATCGAGGAGATCCATTCCGTTAAAACCCGCCAGCCCTATCTGTCCGGGAACATCGATGCCATTGTCAAGACAGTGGAGAAGGCCTCCTGCGCCGATCATGTCATTTGAGTAGTAGAGAAAGTCGAGATCAGGTGCCCGCCTGAGTATCGCTTCCGTCATCTCGCGCCCCTTGAGCAGGGAGCTGCCGCCTTCGTAGAATTCCTGGTCCGCGACCTCCAGGCCAGCCTTGGCCATCGCCTCGGTGAAGCCCTCGAACCGCTTCCGCGCACGGTGATCAAGTGGCATTTTGGTACCGAGGAAACCGATTCTCCTATAACCGGCCTCGATGATGGCCGCAGCCATCCGCCGTCCGGCGCGGCGATGTGAGATACCCACCATCGAGTCGATCGGTTCCCCGTCGGTATCCATGATCTCAATGATCGGAATTTCGGCATTGCGCAGCAGCAGGCGGCTCGCCTCGGAATGCTCCAGACCTGCAATGATCGCACCCGATGGCCGCCAGCTCAGCATCTCGTACAGAACGGCTTCCTCGCGCTCGGGATCATAGTTCGTCACTCCGAACACAGGTTGCAGGGGCACCGTCTCAAATACCTCCGCGATACCGCGTAGAACCTCAGGGAAAACAAGATTCCCGAGAGAGGGAACGATTACGGCGACGAGGTTAACTTTCTGCGAGGCCAGGGATCCTGCGATCCGGTTCGGCACGTAACCAAGTGACTTCGACGCCTCCAAAACCTTGGTGCGGGTGGCTTCGCTTACGTCACCAGTGCGCCGCAGGACGCGGCTGACAGTCATTTCGCTGACGCCGGCGGCTTCAGATACGTCGCGAAGTGTCAAGGGGCGGGCTGACCTTGCATTCCTGCTGTCATTCATGAACGTTTGCTCTCCGATCCTGGCCTGCCCGGACATTATCGGCTGGGCGTGGAGTTGTCCAAGAGTTCGATTATAAGGCACTCCACAGCGGGACCGTCGCAAGCCCCCTCGATCCCGGTCAGCCCTTTTTTGTCGATCGAAGGATGTTTGATCAGTGGATGAAGGGGCCATCCGGGATCGGGACACCCGACGGAGCGGATCAAACCATGTTCGTCCAACCGATCCGGCGAAAACCCGGAGCCCGCCCTCCGTTTCTCTTCCGGAATCCCGTAGGTCGATCCGGGCCCAACTTTCCGGATGACTTATCATTCGATCCGCAGTAAGGCCAAGCGACGCAGGCCCCGTAGCTCAGCTGGATAGAGCGACCGCCTCCTAAGCGGTAGGTCACAGGTTCGAATCCTGTCGGGGTCGCCAACTTGTCATTTTATTCCCTTCTTCTCAGTATCTTGCAGGGTGGTTTTGCCCAACCCACCGTCTAGGGTCAGACGTCCTGACATCGGGATTGTGACCTGACGGCCCGGGATGCGCTTTTTTTCAGCAAATCAACGGTTTTTCCGTCATTTCCGCTTGACGGCCCGGGCGAGACAACCGCAATATGATATGATGCCTCATTTCGGAATCCGCACCCATGGACACGCTCTCCATGCACCCCGCGGACGCCGTCCGGATCGGCGCCTCGTGCTTCTCCTTCGCGTCCGGCGGCGGACGGACCGTCCACTTCTCCAACCTGGAGCCCTTCGACTGCCACGACGAGGACGACCGTCCGGTGATGCTGCTGCGGATCGCGAGGTTCGCGAGGCACGGCGTCCCCCAGAGGGTCCTGCAGGACGCGTTCGGCGTCTGACGCGCGACGGTCCAGCGGGCCGTCAGGAAGCTCCGGGACGGGGGCGGGGCGGCGTTCCACGAGCCGCGCAGGGGGCGCGGCGCCAGCGTGATCACCGGCGCGACGGCGGAGGAGGCGAACCGTCTCCTGGCCGGGGGCATGGGCGGCGCGGCCGTGGCCAGGGAACCGGGCGTTCCGCCATCGACGGTGTACCACAACATCCACAGGGGCCTAATCGGAGCCGGGGCGCCGGCCGCCGGGAAGGCGTCGGCCGGGACGGGAGCCGACGCGGGATCCGTCGCCGGAGAGGCCCCGCCCGGCCGGAGCGAGCGGGACCGGCGCGACCGGGCGGCGCCGATGGGCCGGGCGGCGCGCGACTGCGCGGGCCGCGTCGCGGCCTCGGCGGGGGCGATGGAGGAGGCGCTGCCGCGCTTCGGCGAGCCGCTGTCGGCGGTCGCCCGCGGCGGCGTCCTGGCCGCGCTGCCGGCGCTGCTGGAGGAGGGTCTCCTGCGGCGCGCGGACAGGTTCCTGTCGCTGCCGAAGGGGTACTACGGGCTGACGAGCACGCTTCTCCTGCCCGCGTTCCTGTTCCTGGCGCGGGTCCGCAACCCCGAGGCGCTGCGCCACGAGGCGCCCGGGGAATGGGGCGCGGTCCCCGGCCTGGACCGCTGCCCGGAGGCGAAGACGCTGCGTCGGAAGGTCAGGGCGCCCGCGGCGGACGAAAGGCGGGTGAAGGGCTGGCAGGACGCGCTGGCGCGGGACTGGATGGCCGACGGCGGTGACACGGTCGCCACGCTGTCCGTGGACGGGCACGTGAAGGCCTGCGCCGGACGGAAGGGCCGGCTTCGTGCCGCGCCAGAGGCTCTGCCTGCCGGCCTCGGCGGGCTGCTGTGCCTGCACCGGGACCTCGACCCCGGCATGGCCAGGGCGCTGGAGCGGGACGTGCTTCCGGCGCTGGAGCGGATCGGCCTGCCGGGGCCGGACGCGCCGGACCTCACGGCCTCGGGGGACGCCGCGCCCGCGCTGACGCTGGTCTTCGACCGGGAGGGATGGAGCCCGGCGCCGTTCGCCCGCCTCGCCCGCCGCGGCGTCGCGGTGATCACCTGGCACAAGGGCTTCAGGGGCGGGGACTGGCCGGAGGCGGAGTTCCGCGCCGTCGGGACGCCGATCCACGGCCCCGGCGGAACCGGTTCCGCCGAAGCGCGCCTCGCCGAGAGGCGGATCCGGCTGGGAGGCGGGCCGGAGGTCCGCCAGATCCGCCGCCTGCTGGACACGGGCCGGCAGGTCCCGCCCGTGACCACGGATCCCGTCACGCCGACGGAGCGGATCGCGGGCGCGCTGTTCCCGCGGTGGGCCCGGGAAAGCTTCTTCAGGTACATGTGCGGGGACCTGCCCACGCACGTCAGGGTCGCGGAACCCGGCGAGGGCGGGACGCTCGACGCGCTGCCCTCCGGCGAGAGGCCGCTCCTCGACGTGATCCGCATGATCGCCTGCCGGGCGGAAACCAGGATGATGCCCGCGGTCGCCGCGGCCTAGGGGAGCAGGCGGCGCCCCGGGCGTCCGCTCGCGGAGCTGTTCCGGTCGGAGGCCGACATAATTCCCGACCCGGAGAACGGCGTCCTGCGGGTGCGCGTCCCCGGCACCGCCAGCGACGCCGGCGTCGCCGCGATCGCCGGACTGCCCGACGAGCTCAACGAAACCCGCACGGTCTTCCCCGGAACCGGACTGCGCATGGTCTACGAACTGCCCCAGGTCGCACCGACCACCGGACAGGAGGCATCACGTTCATTGTAGAAAATCTGGTCCGAGGTCAGGACGTCTGAAGTTGGGCAAATTTGGTAACTGCTCACCCCCTGATGTCGATGCGATGCCACAGTTACGATCGCTGACCGGCGTGCAGCGCTGGGGTGCAGGGCCTTGTGCGCCTGCCTGTGGCATTGACGGTGAACGGCCCGGCAGCGCTGCGGGACTGGCGGCGGGTCGCCTGGCAGGTGACGGCCCCGGCCCGGGTGCGCACCGAGGTGGTGTGGCCCGACTTCGAGCCGGGCCGGACGCACCGGGCCGGCCACGCCGGGCGGAACGCGACCGACCGCCAGCGCATCAGGCGCAGGGCCGCCCGCCGGGACGGGGGCTACCGGAGGATGTCGGCGGCGGAGCGCTGCTGAAAGCCCCGGCCCTGCATGCCGACGAGACCGGCCTGCGGGTCGACGGCAGGACCCAGTGGCTCCATGTGCCGGGCGACGGAGATCTGACCTTGAGGTTCCTGCACCGCAGGCGCGGCAGGGAGGCCATCGAGGAGATCGGCGTCATCCCGCGCTACGCCGGCACGCTGGTCCATGACTGCTGGAAGGCCTACCTGACCTACACCGGCTGCAGGCACCAGCTGTGCGGCTCGCATCTCCTTCGCGAGCTGACCTTCATCGTCGACTCCAACGGCATGCGCTGGGCCCGCCTGATGAAGACACTGCTCCGCCTGGCATGTCACCGGGTCAACGCAAGCCCCACCAGGACCCTGACCGGGAATCTCCGACGGACCGTGCGCACGCGGTATCGCACCATCCCCGGGCATGGGCTCAGGGAACTGCCCGGGATCCCGCCACGCCCCAAGGGACGGCGCGGGCGGATCGCGAAGTCCGACGCGCACAACCTGCATGAACGCCTCGTCAGGCACGGGGACTCCGTCCTGCGCTTCATGAGTGACCCACACGCCAGCTTCACCAAAAACACTGGCGAGCGCAGGATCCGCATGGCAAAGTCCAGGCTCAAGGTGTCCGGGTGTTTCCGCACCCAGTTCCACGCCGAAGCATGGTGCCGTATCCCAGGCTATCTGATCTCCATGGCCGCACAGGGCTACAATCCCCTCACCGCCATCCAGATCGCGCTCGCCGGAGACGCCGCCAACATAATCAGAGAGCACGACGCCTGAACCGCCTCCACAGGGGGTGAGCAGTTACCAAATTTGTAAGCAAATCGAGGGGGAAGAGGCGAGAGTCATACGAATTGAATGGGCGAGTTCCAGTTCCTGAATGATCTGCGCCTCTTCATCGCGAAGGATCAAGCACGCCTGGCGGCGGAAGGAATTGAACTATTCTTGCTTTGCAATGAGAGCCGCGGGCGCGGAGTGGGCTTCTTTGAGGCAGGGAATTTTTATCCCGACTGCCCTCGTAGGCTCATGAAGGACGGCAGACAGCACTTGGCTTTCGTCGAGCCCCAGGGCCTCCAGCATGAAGGCCGAGGCCACAAGAAGATCGAGTTCCATCACGTCATCAAGGGCATTCAGACAAGGCTCGCCAGAGAGAACGTGATACGGAACGGCTTTATCGTCACGCCGACACGTTTCGGCAAGCTGAACTGGGGCAAAACGATCCATGAGTTGGAAGATATGAATGTTCTATTCACGGAGGATCAGAGAGCTGACTATGTTGCGTCAATCATCAACCGCATGGCGCTTTGATTAAAGGTTGCGCTATGGAGCCCGTTCAAGAAACTGATTTGCGTGAGGTCTCAATTGATCAAGATCCTGCATACCGCAGATATTCATCTCGACTCGCCATTGACGTCTCTGGCGCTCCGTGACGAGGATTTGCGTGCGCGGATTCATTCCGCGACGCGATCGGCGTTCATTAGGATAATCGACACATCTCTATCGGAGGGCGTGGCGGCCCTTTTGATTTCCGGGGACCTTTACGATGGCGCACAGCGCAGCGCAAAAACGGCGGCCTTTTTGACGGGGCAACTCGAGCGACTGCGGGCCGCAACCATTCCCGTCTTCTACATCAAGGGCAACCATGATGCAGAAAACCCGATCACGGGCGAAGTCACGCTGCCCGACAACGTCCATGTTTTCGACGGTCGCGGTGGGAAAATCCAGCTGGCGGATACCGATATCTGGATTCACGGTGTGAGCTTCAGCGGCAAGTACGCCCCAGACAGTCTGCTGAGCAGGTTTGGTGCGCCGGTTCCCGGCGCGGTCAATATCGCGATGTTGCACACGTCTCTCGCGGGCGCCGCTGGGCATGACAATTACGCGCCCTGTTCGGTGGCTGGGCTTACAGCGCTGGGATTTGACTACTGGGCACTTGGCCATGTGCACAAACGCCAGGTGCATAGGGAAACGCCTTGGATCGTGATGCCCGGGATCCCGCAGGGGCGCGACATCGGTGAAGCAGGGCCCAAATCTGCCACCCTTCTGACCGTCGAAGAGGGCGAGATCACGGTCGCGGAAATTCCCACATCCGTAGTCTTGTTCCTTAGCCATGCCGTCGATCTGTCTGGCACTGAAAGCGACGATGAGATCCGTCAACGGATCCGAGCCAGTCTTCATGGCCTGCTCTCAGACCCTGATACGACTGAGAATGCAATCTTGCGCCTTTCACTGGCAGGGCGCACGCCCCGCCATTGGCATGTGTTACGTGACCGAGACGTCTGGGTCGAAACCATCACGCAGATCGCGGAAGAAAAGGGCCGACTTTGGATCGATAAACTCAGCTTTGCCTTGGAGCCCCCCGGCGCGGTGGCTGACACGAGCGCAACTGAAGAACTCGGCAGGCTTATGGCCGATATTGCCTCAGAAGAAGGGTTTGCGGTTCAGGCGCAGTCTGAAGTCGATGAGGTGCTATCGCAGCTGCCGCCCGCTTGCCGTACCGCGCTCCTCTCGGATCCTGCGGCGCTTGCTACCCTGACAGGAGAATTGGCCAAGGCAGGATCAGAACATCTCCTCGCGCTTATGAGGGGGGCTTCGGAATGATGCGCCTGTGTCGGCTCGATCTCGAGCTTTTCGGCCTCTTTTCCGGCAGGACATTCGATTTTGGACCGCGTCGCGACGCCGATACTCCAGATTTCCACGTCATCTACGGGCTGAACGAGGCCGGTAAAACCACGGCCATGGAGGGCTATCTTCGTCTTCTTTATGGGTTTCCGCACCGCGAGCCTTACGATTTCTTGCATCAACGCAAGAACCTCCGCGTATCAGGGATCCTTAATGTTGATGGCGTCGAAACAGTCTTTAAGCGGCTGCCGACCCGAGACCCGTCTCTGCGCGATGCCAATGATCAGGACTTGCCCAACAGCGCATTGCAGGCTCATCTAGGCGGGCTTTCCGAGGAGGATTACCGGAACCTGCTGTGCTTGGATGATCTGACCATCGAAAAAGGTGGCGATGAAATCACGCGGGCAAAAGGCGATATCGGGCGCCTGCTATTTTCGGCGGCGGCCGGGATCAGCAAGCTTTCCGATGTACTCGACACTGTGCGAGCGCAGGCCGACAACCTCTATCGCAAACGCGCAAGCACGACACGCTTCGCGGCTTTGAAAAAGGAGCTTACCGATATTGAAGGGCAAATCCGCGACCTTGACGTATCCGCCGCACAATATCGCGGCCTGAAAAAGGCGCTCGATGAGGCGCTCCGGGAGGAAATCGAGGCTGCCGCGCGGCGCAGGGATTTGTTTGCCGCAAAGGCGCAACTAGAGGCCAAGCTTCGGGCGCTTCCGATCCTTCGTGACATCGATGACCTTGATGAAAAGCTGGCTAATTTTGAGAGTTGGCCCGCGCAGCTGAACGTCGACCCGGAAGAGCTGGTTCAGATGCTTGCCAAGCAGACCAAGGCCTCCGGTGAAATCACCAGGATCGAAGAAGAGCTGGAAGGCTTTAATGCTGAACTGGCGGGGATCGAAAATCACCCTGAGCACGTCGCTCTTGCGCAGGCGCTGGAAGACCTCGATCCATTGAGAAGCCGATACGCAACCGCCGATCTGGACCTGGACCGGCGTAGAACCGCACATGATCAGGCACTGGCCGATATGACCTCGGCCGTCCGCGATCTTGGTGCCACCGCGGACATCGACCCGAAGGATCTTGTCTTGCCCACAACCACCCTCTCAGAGCTTGAGCGAGCGCGGGAGCAGGTGCGAGATGCTGACGCCGCTGTCCGGCGCGAGCAAGAGGAGGTCACGGCGCTCGCTGACAAGATCCACGCCGCGAAGAGGCAGCTGGCGCAGCTGGATGCCGATACATCCATCTCTGCCGACTTGGCTGATGTCTTCGAGCGCTTTGATGTCGACACGTTGTCTTCGCGTTATGCCGCCGCGTCAGAGGCCCTTAAAACAGCGTGTGGCGCGCGCCACGCGGCATTCGATGCGCTCACACTCAAGGGCCAGAGCTTTGACGCTCTACCGGTTAGTCACTTGACCCCTGAGGAGGCGGAAAAACTGCTCAGTGAGTTGCAGGCGACCGTTCAAAAGCTCGATGCTGCTGAAAAAGACGTCGAGACGATTGAGGCCACCCTAGCGGAACGCTCCGCTCGGATCGCCGTGATCAAAGATAGCGATGGGATGGTTGATGATCATGAGGCCCGCCGCCTGCGCACAGATCGCGACGACTTTTGGAAGGCACACCGGGCGAGCATGACCGCTGCAACCGCAGACGCGTTCGAAGGCGCAATGGCGCGCGTTGATACGGCGACGGACCTACGACTTTCAAGTGCCGCTGATCTCGGCACATTGCGCCAGCAAGAGCAGGATCTGGCGGCCGATAATTTAAAGCTGGAAATTGCAAAACAGAAGGTCGCGACACTCACGACGGTGCGCGATGACATCTTGAACCGGATGGCTGATGCTGCGCGCGACGCGGGTATCGAAGCCACGCTGACGCCGGACACTTTCTGTTCTTGGCTGCGCAAGCTTGATGTCGCAAGACAAGCCGAGGGAACGGTGCGCGGGCTTCAAGCCGAGCACCAGGAGACCTTTCAAAAAGCGGATCGTCTCACCCAAGCACTTGCTGCGCATTTTGTTCGGGATACACCAGAGTTCGAAGAGCTTGTCGCGACGGCAAAAGTCAGTCTGACGGCGCAACGCAGCCATCAGGAACAACTACGCAGCGCCAAAGCGCGTCTCAACGAAATTACACACGACCACCAAAGCCGTACGAATAAGCTTTCGATGCTTGAGGACGCGGCCGCGGCCGCCCGCAGCGACTGGCTCGCGCGGGTCGCAAACGCTTTGCCCAACGCCATAGACGTGGACGCACTCGAAAGATCCCCGAAGGCTCTCCAGGATTTACGCGGGCACGACAAGGAACGGGTGGTTCTGGAGCGGCAGGTGGCTGCAATGGAAGACGATCAGGCCCAATTTGCAGAGCGGGTCAGCGCTTTGATCGAGCGTGTTGGCGTTACGGCCGTGGGCGCACCCTTGGCTGACTATGACGCGTTAAAGACCCTGATGGAGGGGGCAGTTGCAGCAGAGGAAAAGGCAGTAGATCTGAAAACGCGCATCGAGGCGCACGAAGCGTCATTGGCGGCGGCACAAAGAGCCCTCGACGACATTGACCGCATGGTCGCTGAGCTGGCGCGGGTGTTTCCCGCCTCCGTTGACACGGGGTCTCTCGCGGCTCTGCGGCGGGCTGTCAGAACGGCTACCGACGTCATGGCGAGCCGGAACAAAAGACTAGAGCAACAGCGTGTACTCACTTCACTTCTTGATCTCATAAGCATTGAGGAAGTGCGTTCTGTCCTCGCGGGGGCGACACAGGCTGGATTGAAGGCTGAACTGGACGAGATAAGCGCTGATCTTGAAGGTATTGAAGCGCGCTACAAGGGCGCGATCGAAGCACGCAGCGCGGCCGAGCAACAGCTGCGCTCCATCGGCGGGGACGCTGATGTTGCCCTTCTCATCGAGCGTAAGGCTACCATTGAGATCGAAATGCGGGAGACTGCCCTACGGCATCTCGAGTTGAGCCTCGGGCACCGCCTCGCCGAGACTGCGATCCGCCGCTACCGCGATGTCCATCGCAGCACGATGATGACGGCTACCGAAACCGCTTTCGCGGAGTTGACCAATGGCGCCTATGCGACGCTTCAAAGCCAAGTGGACGGAAGTTCGGAAACCCTTCTGGCCCTTGATGCCGGTGGCATGGCGAAACAGGCGCAAGACATGTCAAAAGGTACCCGGTTCCAGCTCTACCTAGCCCTGCGGGCAGCCGCTTATGAGCAATTGGCAGATCAGGGGACGGCGCTTCCCTTCTTTTGCGATGATATATTCGAGACTTTTGATGAAGAGCGAACACGCTCGGCCTGCCGCGTCATGGAGCGGATCGGGCGGCGTGGTCAGGCGATCTACCTGACCCATCATCAGCACGTCGTCGATATCGCGCGAGATGTCTGTGGCGAGGGAGCGCAAGTTCATCATGTGGCTTAGTGGCTACAAGGCAAGCAGCGTCATACCTGTCTCCCGCCACCTAATCCTCCTCAGGTTAACAGGCGCAACCGTGCCTTCACAGCCCCGTTTACTGAAGAAATCAAAGCGTCTGGGAAATCGTCTGGAAGCCAGTTGAACGTCGCCTCAATGAGCTCATGCGAGGTCTCCTGCAACTCGTCGAACAGGCCCTGAATAACCGCGCGGGACAAGCCGGATTGAACGCCGGTCTCCACGATGTGGCGCCCGACGATGTTCGATACCGTGTAGTGGTTCGAGTTGCCGAAATTCATGGCGAGCCGGAACTGCCTGCGCTCGATCTGCCGGGCATCGACGGTCGGCTGCACCGTCAGAACATCATAGAGCGGCGTCATGCGGAAGCGCCCTCCAGGCAGTATGCTGATGCTGAAGTTCTTGCCATGCCCATCCGTCGCCCCCAGAAGCCAGAACAGGACGTTCACTTTGAAAAAGTCGCACCGGTCTTTGTTGGAGTCATCGCTCCCCAGAAGGAGATCCATGATGTCCGTGATTCCCGGGCCGCCCTCGTTTTGGTACTTTTGCGTGGGCAACACAGACAGAGCTTGGCAGCAATCCTCCTGCGGCAGGCGGATCAGCCGCCCATCGGACGTCCAGCGCCGGTCGAAACGCTCGACCACCAAGGCCTTCTTGTCGCCAAACCGCGCCATTTCGACCTTTGCCACCCGAAGGCCAAAGGCCTCCATTAGCTTTAGGCACAGATATTCATTTTCAACGCTATCGGACAGATCCATGCCATTGGACAACCGGCCGATTTGCGGCTTGATGATATGGGTGGTGGGTGTCGTACCGGTTGGCTCGATCCACATGCCGTCCTTGCGCAGGAGGGCCGTTTTTTCCTGTGCGCCCGCGACCGAAATGCGGACGTCATTCTCGCGGCGAATGCCAAGCGGGGCGATATCGAGGTCGTTCAGAATGGCCTCGATCTGCGTCTCGTCCACCGTCTCCCCAGTCAACTCAGTTATGGGCTGTGGCGTTTGCCCGTCGGGCAGAAACTGCAACGCACCGATACAATCCCGCCCAATATGTGATAGCAAGCTGAAGGCATCCACGCCTTCGGCCCCGACGCGCTCGGCAACCCGCCGGCGGATCAGGTCACTGTCGGGCAACAGATTGTCAAAGACGGCCAACACCGAAGCGCCGGAGTAGCGATTTGCCTGCAACGGCAATGACAGCGAGACTGGCATCCGATGCTCCCAATCAAGCCAGTCTTGTGCATAGGCAAAGATGACACCGCCTGAAGGCTCGCGTACCAACTGGCCGACGCGTCGTGCGTTGAGAAAGACGTGGAGCGGTATGTAGCTGCGCTTGCGGCCCATGTCAGAAGATATCCTCAAGCCCGTCAGCGTTGCCCCTGCTGCGCTCGGTTACCGTAATTTCCAGGTCAAGGGCCGCGATCAAATCAAAGATTGTTTCCAGCTTGGTGCCGCCACTGCCATTCTCGATCTTGGAAATAGTCTCTTGCCAAACACCGCTCTTCGCGGCCAGTTTCTTCTGGGTAAGGTTCCTGGCCTTTCGGGTCTGACGAATTGCGTGTCCCAAATTTTTCGATGTACGAACGAGATGCTTCATGGCGGGCCTCCTCGCGGTCCATATGGCGTCTGGATCATAAATTGTCAATATGACCTCAGGAACATAAAGTTCCATTATGACCGAAGGATCATAACGCAGTGACGGTGTTGGAAGCCAGAATTTCTTCGCGGCCCTAGGCTGGTCTTTCTCCTGCCGGGGTCGCCAACATCTTCTTTTGAGAGAGGGATTTGAACGACCTCAAGCCTCTTGCGCCCGTCTTCGTTGCATACGATCCGAACAGTAAGGGTATCGATTTCCCGTGCCGACTGCCGACTTCCCATTCTCCGATCAGACAATCGGCGGGGATGAGGCAAGTGGCACGATCTATTTGCCTCCCAACAATTCAGATCATCCATTTGTTGCCGAGAACGGGTGCGGAGTCCCGTTCAAAGTCGTTTGGCCCGGTTTTCACGCCACAGCGTGAACAGTCCCGAAGCCACTATGATGCCTGCTCCAAGAATCACGTTCGTTTCCAGATCTTCGGAGAACACGGCCACTCCGATGGCGGATGCGAACACGAGGTGGAGGTAGGCGAATGGCTGGACCGCGCCGACTTCGGCAACCTCGTAACAGCGAATCAGTGTCCAGTGTCCTGCGACCCCCGAAACACAGAGCGCTGCCATGAGTCCCCAGTCCGTCATCGACATCGATTCCCAAAACCATATGCCCGCGGCCGTCATCGCCACGCATCCCGCCGTGCCGGTCCAGAAAAAACTTGTTATCGCGCTGTCCTGCCCGGAGGCGTAGCGCGTGAGCAGGGAATAGAGGGCGAACATTACGGCGGAGCATAGCGCGAGCGGCGCGTAGATCGAGAACACCCCGAAGCCCGGTTTCAGGATGATTAGAACGCCGAAGAACCCGCAGGTGATCGCTGTCCATCGCAGCACGCCGACCCGCTCGCCAAGTATTGGGCCCGACAGCGCCGCTGCCAGTAAGGGATAGCAGGCAAACACCGCATGGCTCTCAACCAATCCGAGCGCCGTGAATGCGGTGACCATGATACAGATCTCGGCAGCCAGAAGCAGTCCACGTCCTATCTGAAGAACCGGCTGCGCCGTCCACGCCGCTCCACGCAGGCCGCCCGGCACCCGGATCGCGAGAGCCCATACGAAGGCAACGAAGAACCAGTAGCGGACCATTACCACCATCATCACGTTGTATTCCGCCGCGAGGTGGCGGCTGACCCCGTCCTGGATCGCGAAGATCAGCATCGCGACAGCCATCAGCGTGATGCCAAGGCCTGGCCGCTGTCGAATCATTCCCTCATCTTTCCCTTGGTCATATGTCGCTTTTCGCCATAGCCCCGGGTCCGTTCCACCTCGAATCCAGCCATTTCAAGCGCCCGCCGCACACTCCCTGCCGAGGAATAGGTGGCGACGGTGCCGCCCGCTCGTGTGTGCCGCCCAACTTCCACCATAAGTTCCGGCTCCCATAGTTCAGGGTTTCGAACGGGCGCGAAGCCGTCCAGAAACCATGCATCCGCACAGCCATGCCAGAAGGGAAGTGTCCGCCGCGCGTCTCCAAGGATGATCTCTGCCTCCAGCCCCGGAGCGGAGAGGCGCGTTTCGCCCGACCGCCATGCATCGAGCAGCGGCCTGGCGGTCGGGTAAACCTCGGGGAATGCCATGAGGGCGCGGTTCATGTCATCGTATGCCAGCGGAAAGGCCTCGAAACCAGTGTACGACAAACACCCGGGAAGTCGGGTCCCACGCCAGGACAGGTGGGCGGTGAGCATATTGAGGCCTGTCCCGAAACCAAGTTCGGCAATCCTGAAGCCGGCCCGGAAGCGCTCCGGCAGGTCATTTCCGGTAAGAAACACATGCCGCGATTCGGCAAAGCCACCTTCCAGCGAGTAGTACGGATCCCTGAAGCGCGCCGAAACCGGAACCGCGTCCGGTGTATCCGCTGTCCACAGAAGGTCAGCCTTCTGGCTCTTGGTCATGCGCTGGCCTACCTTGCGGTGCGTGAAAGGTGGCATAGGGCAGGGGATCATGGATTGGCAATAATTGATGTGAGCGTTATGGGCGGCGGAATCTTCGGCCTGTCAGTCGCGTATGTATGTGCCCGACGCGGTGCGCGGGC
The DNA here is from genome assembly GCA_965221405.1 of Paracoccaceae bacterium. Classification (GTDB taxonomy): domain Bacteria; phylum Pseudomonadota; class Alphaproteobacteria; order Rhodobacterales; family Rhodobacteraceae; genus JAPOUP01. The sequence continues at coordinate 2,498,340 of CBDCSE010000002.1, forward strand.
ACGTGTTATCGAGAAGCGTTCTCTGGCGGCAGGAGCGAGCGGAGGACCGCTGGGTGCGCTTGCGCCGCATGTGCCTGACAACTGGAACGAAAAGAAGGAGTTCCAGTTCAGGAGCCTCTTGATGGCTGAGACGTTTTGGCGTGAGGTCGAACAGGCTTCCGGACGCTCGTCTGGCTTCAGGCGCACGGGACGTCTGCAGGCGATCGCGGATCCACGTGCGCTGGAACTGGCGTATACCCGTCGGGAAAGCGCACGCAGGAACTGGAGGGCAAAGGCGAACTGGGAGGTCATGTCCGCAAGTGAATTCGGCACCTGGTGTCCATCCACCGGGACCGGCTATGTCATTCACGACACGCTTTCGGCCCGTCTGCAGCCGAGACGGGCGTGTGAGAGCCTCGCTGGTGCCATACGGGGACTGGGTGGCGAAATACATTTGGGTGACGTGTCGACCGGAGGAAAAGTGGTCTGGGCCACCGGTTACGAGGGACTAAGGGACCTTTCCAGTCATTTTGGTCGTTTGGCAGGCGACGGGATCAAGGGACAGGCGCTGTCGCTACGCTATGACGCCGGTGATGCCCCCCAGCTGTTCGTCGATGGGATTCATATCGTTCCGCATGAGAACGGTACGGTTGCTGTAGGTTCCACCAATGAACGGGAATTTGTCTCACCGGGCTCGACTGACTCGCAGGTCGAGGCACTCTTCAACCGCGCGGCCGGTATTTGCCCCAACCTACGCGATGCGCCTGTCCTGGCGCGATGGGCGGGCGTGAGGCCACGTGCGAGGAGCCGGGCGCCGGTCATCGGCCCCTGGCCGGGCAGGCACGGCCATTTCATCGCCAATGGAGGGTTCAAGATCGGTTTTGGCATCGCGCCGAAGGTAGCCGGATTGGTGGCGGATCTGGTCCTGGAGGGTCGTGACGTCATTCCCGCCGGGTTCCGCGTGGAGGACTGTCTCGGATTGTGACGAGCAATACCGGAAGCCGACGGTACCAGCGGTTGGCGCGGGTTTCGTCCAGGGGTTTAGCCCGGGTTTTTTTGACGCATGCTCGTACCGCATCGTTTTCACCTCCGTTTGCCGACAAAATGGTGATTTCCGGTCGCTTCCGGCCAGTGCGAACCGGTCAGACAAGTCGATTGTCAAAAAATCTGGGCTACACCCTTCGTCCAGACATTGATTGACGCCCTTTCCGTCTTTGAAATCCAACGGGGAACCGAAATCGGCCGTCCCTCGACAATGAGCGCCCGAGCCTTCGGGACATCAAGACTGATCGAGTCCGTCGTGGTGGCGGGATCCGCCGTGACTGTCGCCCGGGAAGCGTTGCATGCATAGCCGCCGCTTCGCGCCGTGCCGGGATTCGGGTCCACGTGGCATCGGGTAGTGGCACCGGCGTCACGCCGGTTGACGACATATGTCGCGTGGCGTTACGGCGGGCTGGATCAATCCTACGGGAGTCGTGAAATTGCCGCACACGCTTAGCCCCGAGCTTTTCCGCTTCCTGCGCGACCTGCGCGGGAACAACAACAGGGAATGGTTTACCGGGAACAGGCCACGCTTTCGCGAAGCCGTTCAGATGCCAATGATTGGTTTTATCGAGACCATGGCACCCTGGCTGGCACTGAACGCACCCGCATTTGTCGCAGATACCCGACTCAACGGCGGCTCCCTGTTCCGTATCCACCGGGACACCCGCTTCAGCCCTGACAAGACCCCATACAAGACCAACGTCGGCTGCCATTTCCGACACCGCGCCGGAAAGGATGCCCACGCACCCGGCTTCTATGTCCACATCGCCCCGGACGAGGTGTTCTTCGGTGGCGGGATCTGGTCGCCACCGACATCGGTCCTGAACAGGATTCGCGACGCCATTGTTGAGGATCCCGAGCGATGGCTCGCGATTCGGACGGCACCCGCCTTCACCAGCGTGCTCGGCGGACTGGGCTCAACCCAATCGCTAAAAAACGCTCCACGTGGCTATCCGAAGGACCACCCCTGCATCGACGACCTGAAACGCAAATCTCTATTCGCGTTCGCCGGCTGCACCGAAGCCCAGGTCTGCGCCGATGATTTCCCCGATCACGTGGTGGAGGCGTTCGGGGCGCTGTCGCCTTTACTGGAATTCATGGTCAAGGCCCTGGATCTGGGCTGGGATCCCTGAACTCCGTCCGTACGGACGAGCATCGCGTCTCTCGCGCATGTCAGTGCGCCGGACATGGTCGCGGACGGCGGAAAAAGCGAAAGCCGTCCGGGCACGGCAGGCATCAACCAGATGACGCCCCATGTGCCCCGTCTGCCCGTCTCCCGCCTGCGGAATGAAACTTGCGCCGGCCCGAACACCGCTTCACGGGCAAATGGATACCACGGGAATTTCGCCGTTCCTGACACTGCTTCAAGCGGTCCGGAAGCAAGGACTTTCGGATTTCGGGCTTTGGGCGCTGAAATTCGGCTACAACCGGGCGCAGATACTGGAAGGGGCCAGCAGACAACTGGTCCGCGCGGGCCAGACCTCGGTCGATACAGAGAGTAACCCCCAGCATGCCGGCGACATGCGCACCCAGATGACACTCGCCCCCGACAACATCGAGGCCGTCCTGGACGCCGTCGGCATGGGACTCGCCAACATCACCCGGCTCAACATCCACGCCGCTGACGCGGACGAGGCCATGGAGAACTTCGACCTGCTCGGCGCCAGGTTCGGACCGCTTAACGCCGCGCCGCCGATGACGGTGGTCGGCGTCACCCGGCTGGCCATCCTGCCGCTCATATTCGAGATCGAGGTGACCGCCGCCGCTTGAGATCGCGAGCCCGGGATCCTCTATGTTCCCATGCCGGACGCTCCCGCGACGTAGGGAAATGATCTGCATTGTTTTTCCGCACGGGTTGCGTTCCGTTGATGGTGAAATGACGGGCTGTTACCGAACTGCCGGGCCGTTGGCGCCACATTCCACCATTTTGGGTGGGGAAACGGATCCCGCACCCACGCGGCTGAGGCGATGGCGGAGATTCCGGGAGACCTCACGGAAACGGCATCTGACCGGATTCACCGTGTCGTGCGAAACTGGCCCGGTAGAGCTACCTCAAGAAGTTCCACGTTATCCGTCGGATCGGAGTGGCATGTGCGCATATCCGGTGGGATCACGAAGGCATCACCCGACCCCAGTCGGTGGGGCTCACGGTGTTCCCCCTCAAGCGTAAGTCCGCCATCCATCACGAACGTAAAAAGAATGTCGGCCCCATGCCGCCGCCACTCCGGTTCGCCATCACCGCGTTTCACGACACGGACATCCGCGACGCCTCCCGTGTTTTCGGAAATCGTCGTGTCCCGGCTGATGTATCCCGGCAGGCGATGGGGGGCCCAGGAAGCTCTGTCCGCCTGGTGGTGAACGAATTTCTGCCCGCTCCATTCACGGTCATGTCGGATTTGGGGAGTCGGAAGAACCGTCTCGTGGTCAATTGTCGTGATGTGTTCCGCCGGCACTCCGATCTCGATCACCTCGACGCTGTCTGACGCCTGGATCACCCGATGCCGGATTTCCGGCGGCTGTATGAAGCAGTCGCCCGCGTGAAGCCGGATCGCCGGGCCCTGATCCTCATATACGACATCCACCCAGCCGCCGATGCAGAAGATAAGCTGGAAGCCGACCGTGTGGTAATGCACCATGTCCGGCACCGGCCCGCCATCCGGAATTCTTATGTGGCTGGCGATGATCGACCCGCCAAGTCTATCCGGAATCAGATCCCGATACTCCATACCCGCGCGCCCGACGATCCAGGGAGCCTGGTCCGCCAGACGTCGCACCACGAAGGAGTGAACTGTCGGGGGCAGTACCAGCGGCGGATTCAGTTCATCGATTTCGACAAGAGTTCCGTTTGGTGCCACAAGCTGCCGTTTTCCGTCGGCGAATTTCTCTGGCTCTTCGGTGAGAACGCGAATCGTTCCAGGACTCTCTGGCGCTCCGGTCTCGATCCGCAGTCGCAGGCCATGCCCCGAGAAGACGGCGACCTTCGGGGCGTCGGCGGGATAGATGGTGTCAAGCTGCATCCCGAGAGCGTCCGTGAAAAACCGAAGGTCTTGGCGCAGGTCCTTGGTTGGAAGCCTCACTTCCGCCTGGATTTCCGTCATGTCGACTCTCCCACCGGTATTTCCGAAGACTACTCGCCTCATCCGCGGGGTGCAATTCTCCGCGTCTCCCGCGCTTTGGCCATAGGCGAATACGATGGGGACGGACGCGTTCCGGGATCGGGACTGCACCGCCGGACTGTCGCGGAACAATTCGGCGGGCAGGTCCGTCCCGTCCCGTTGCGGTAGAGCCGAGCAATAGCGGTTGCATTCCGCCGCAAGTCCTCTAGTCTCTTCACGATGGAAACGCGGGGGAAGACACGGGACGCATGGAGCGTTCCGCGGACTGTGGCGTTTCCTGACAGGATCTCTGACGGTGAACCAAAGGGAAGGAAAAATAGACATGCAACGCCGTAAATTTCTGAAATCCGCCGCGTTGGGCGCCACCGGAGCGGCACTGGCCGCGCCCATGGTCAACGCTCAGAACGCGACGACACTGACAATCGTTTCGACATGGCCGCGTGATTTCCCCGGTCTCGGTCTTTCGGCGCAGCGACTGGCGCAGCGGATCATCGAAGTGTCGAACGGGGCGATCCAGACCGAATACTTCGCTGCCGGTGAGCGCGTGGGTGCCTTCGACGTATTCGACGAAGTGGCAAGCGGTAACAGCCAGGCTTACATAGCGGCCGACTATTACTGGATCGGCAAACACCCCGGTTTCGCATACTTCACATCCGTGCCCTTCGGGATGACAACACCGGAATGGAATGCCTGGATCAAGTTCAAGGGGGGCCAGGAGCTTTGGGACAGGCTTTCGGGTGACTTTGGCCTCAAGTCCCTGGCATGTGGAGCCACTGGTGCCCAGGCCGGTGGATGGTTCAACAAGGAAATTCTCAGTCCGGATGACCTTCAGGGCCTCAAGATGCGTATTCCGGGCCTTGGCGGCACTGTCATGTCCAAGCTTGGCGTGTCAACGGTCTCTTTGCCCGGTGGCCAGATTTACGAGAATCTCGTTTCCGGGGCCGTTGAGGCGACTGAGTGGGTCGGCCCTTTCAACGACTACTTCATGAAATTCTACGAGGCGGCCAAATACTACTACACCGCTGGCATGCATGAACCCGGCGGAGGTCTCGCGTTCGGAATGAACGCGTCCTGGTGGGGTGGTCTGTCGAAATACGAGCAGGATGTCATCACGGCGTGCTGTTACGAGGAGCATGCCGCGCAGCCGGAAGAGGCTGGCGCACTGAACGGTGAATATCTCGCCCGTCTGGTCAACGATCACGGTGTTGAGGTGCGCGAGTTCAGCGAGGAGGTCTGGGATGCCTTCGGCGATGCCTCCGCGGAAGTGTTTTCGGAGACCCGGGACCACTCGGCGCTGGCCGCCGAGATCAACGACGCGTTTCAGGCCGCATTGGTAGAGATCGGTGCCTGGCGCGCGGCAGCGGAGGTCGAGTTCTCGAACCAGCGCAATCGTATCCTGGGCATCTCGTAGGCTCCGGGCGTGCATCCATCAATCACTGGAAGCCGGCCTGTCAGCCGGCTTCCGGCTTGATATGCGGCGGCCTGCGCTTTCACGGAGTGAAACGCGGGAATTTCGTGTTCTGATCCGAGGATTGCGATGAGCCGAGCGCTGGATTTGGCGGAACTTTCGCCTTTTGGGCGACCCGCACCGGTTGTGCGGATGTTTGGTTGGGCGATGCTGGCGTTGCTGGCGGGCTTCTTTGTCAGCAACGTTCTCGTCGTCGGTTTCGGATTCCCCTCGCTGGACGGTCTCCTCGCCGACGATCGCCGGGCTTGGATCCCGCTGCTGATATATATGGGCTTTGTCGCCGCATCGGCGATTTTCGTCTTGTGCACGCCGGACAGGGCGTTGCGCTATGACGCGCGCAGGATCAGCGATTTCAACGCATATCTGATCCGGGGGTGTTACTTTGCCGTTCTCTTCACCGGGATCGCCGATGCGACAATCGCGTTCATCCGTGTCGAAGGGCTTCTGACCGTCGTTTTCGGTGAAGAACTGGGGCAGGAGCTGCTCAGGTCGCGGTTCATAGGTCCCTATATCCACTTTCCGCTCGCGATTCTCGGTTTCGCGGTTGCGCTGTTCTCGCGTTCGCTCGGATTTATCTGGCTCGCGCTTCTCATAGTCATCGCTGAACTCCTGATCGTATTCTCTCGTTTCGTGTTTTCCTACGAACAGGCGCTGATGGGCGATCTTGTGCGGTACTGGTATGCCGCGCTGTTCCTGTTTTCATCGGCCTATACGCTGCTGCATGAGGGGCACGTTCGGGTTGACGTGCTCTACGCGGGTCTCGACACGCGCAGAAAGGGCCAGGTCAACACCGTTGGCGCGATCCTTCTCGGAATGACCACCTGCTGGGCGGTGATCCTAATCGGTATGGGCAGCAGACAGGCGATCCTGAATTCGCCGGTGGCCAATTTCGAGGTGAGCCAGACAGGCACGGCGGGAATGTTCGTCAAGTACCAGATGGCGGCATTCCTGGGCATTTTCGCGATCACCATGCTGATCCAGTTTATCAGCTATCTGTTCGAAGCCGTCGCCGACGCGCGGCAGGAACCGGGACACGTGGAACGTGGATCGACAGGTCATTGAGGTGACGTGATGGAGCTTTTCTTTCTTGCCATCCTGATCATCACGATGGCCGCGGCACTCGGCTCGGGATTTCCGGTTGCGTTCGCGCTCCCGGGCGCCGCCATAATTTCGATCATCCTCGCCGCAGTCTCAGGATACCTTTTCGCTGACGGCAATGTCGATGCATTCTTCCACTCCGGTGGTCCGTCGCAGTGGCTGACGGCGGGCGTCACGAACCTTCGGGGTGTTTATTGGGAAGTCGAGCGCGATACGCTGATCGCGATTCCCCTGTTCATATTCATGGGCATCATGCTCCAGAGATCGAAAATCGCCGAAGATCTGCTGGTGACCATGGCCCGGCTGTTTGGACCGGTTCCCGGTGGTCTTGGCATCTCGGTCGTGTTCGTTGGCGCACTGCTCGCCGCCACCACGGGAATCGTGGGTGCGACTGTCGTCGCGATGGGCCTGATTTCGCTTCCCGCGATGCTTCGGAACAAGTATTCGCCGTCGCTCGCCACCGGTACGATCGCGGCGTCGGGAACACTGGGACAGATCATCCCTCCTTCCATCGTGCTGATCATTCTCGCCGACCAGCTTGCGGGCGCGGCCGATCAGGCCTCGACGGCCCGCAAGGCGCTACACAAGGAAGCAACCGGCGAACTGAGTATGCCGTCGATATTCGATGTGACCTCGACAAGCGCCGGAGAGATGTTTCTCGGAGCTTTCGTTCCGGGAATGGTTCTTGTCCTTATCTATATGCTGTTTATTCTGGTTCTCGCACTGCTACGGCCGAAATTCGCTCCACCGGTACCGTATGACGGGGCGTTGGATATCCGGTTCTGGGGAAACGTGTTTCTTTCCGTGGTTCCCCCGCTAACGCTTATTTTCCTTGTGCTCGGCTCGATCATCTCCGGCATCGCGACAGTGAATCAGGCGGGCGCTATCGGTGCCGCGGGCGCATTGATCATGGCGGGTTACCGGCTTGTCCGGGCGGGACCAGTCACCTTCTACCCGGCGATCATGACGCTGGTCGGTCTGGCGGTGATCGCCTTCGCCCTGGGAAACTATAATATGAACGTCAAGTCCGTCATGGCACTTGGCAGCGACGCTACAGGCCTTTGGTTGGGTGGCATCGGAACCTGTCTGGTGCTTACCGGGCTCATCTGGTCGGGGATTCGTGTACTGCTTATCGAGAACACGTTGCGCGAGGTCATGGTGGAGACCGCGAAGACCACCTCGTTGGTGTTCATCATCCTGCTGGGTGCGGCCATGCTGACTGCCGCGTTCCGGGCTTTCGGTGGTGAGGAACTTGTCAAGGAGTTCCTGACTTCTCTACCCGGCGGGTTCTGGACCCAGTTCGTCATTGTGATGGCAGTGATTTTCATCCTTGGGTTCTTCCTCGATTTCATCGAGATCGCCGTGGTCGTGGTGCCGATCGTGGCGCCAATACTTCTCGCTGATCCGCAGGCAAACATCACAGCTGTCTGGCTCGGCGTGATGATCGGCCTAAACATCCAGACATCGTTTCTCACCCCACCGTTTGGTTTCGCGCTGTTCTACCTGCGCGGCGTCGCGCCTGCGATTGTGAAGACAGTCCAGATATATAAGGGCGTCATCGCGTTCATCTGCCTTCAACTCGTAGCGCTCGGAATTGTTGGTTATTATCCACAGCTGGTGAATTATCTTCCAAACCGGGCTTCGCTGCTAGGCGAAACGGCTCCACCGCCGCGAAACCCAAAGATGCAACTGTGCCTTGAGGACTACGTACGAAGCAAACTGGAGACAGATAGAGATAAGGTCAGCGCAGCCATCGCGGAAGCCCGGGCTTTGGACCTCTCGGCGCTGCCGACGGGTATTGCACGGGATCTCGGTGGAGCATTTGAGAGTGCGGAAGCCGCGCTCGGACATATCGAGGAAATCTTTGCCGCGCAGGCCATGGTCGAAGAGGCTGAGCCCGATTACCGCCCGCAGCTGAGTGGAGTGAGGGCTCTGGAGAGGCGGATACGCAAGCTTGAGGGAGAGGCCGAAGAACTCCGGACGCGGGGGGGTTACCTTTCTGTCGAGACGGATGCCGAGCGCCGGGCGTCGCTTGAGAGGCAGGCCGATGAGCTTTTGCGCGAGAGAGATGGTTTGGCGGCCCGTATTCCCGGGGACTGGGATGACATATACTCCCGCTTCAGCGCTCTGGTCGCTGCCGAGGATAGGGCCCGCAGCACGTATCGCCGCGCGGCCGACGCGGCTCACGAAGCCGCTGCGGAGTTTCTTGCCATAATCGATTCGAACGAAGCTTATTTCGGAATGGAAGACAGTCTGTCAGCGCTTGAGGAAATCATTTCCGAAGGCGAACGGCAGGTGGTCGAGGACGCTGTGGACGCCGCCGCGAAGTCCTTCGCTGCGATTCCGGGCTCGAACGACGTTCGCTCTGCACTTTCGAAGGCGAAACGTTCACTGCGCGAAGGCAGGGAGGACCGTGAAAAAGCCGTGGAGGAATGGGAGCGTGCGTTCAGTGAATATAACGCGCAGGTCGGCTGGCGACGCGCGGCCGAAGGTGAATTCAGGGATGGCATCGAGACCTATCTGGAGTCGATTGCCGAGACTGTTGGATCTCGCCAGCAGGAGCGACTGAGTCGCGACCAGGCAGTTTACATTGCCGGCTGCAACGCGGTCCATCACGACATCTCGCTGCATTTTTAGGTGATCCGGACCTTGGTCCGTGCCGGTGATGCGGGCGTCCGCGCCGGATCCGGATCCTGGCATCGGGAAACCCCGCGATGCGCCGACAGCGACTACTCGGTTGTTTATGCCTTGCGCATTCCGGACCAGTGGCACGACCCGCAGACGGGAAACATGACGGAGCCGGAAGGTGCACAATGGGGAAGCTGGCTCCCGTGACCGATACCCGCTGGCGTCCGTCACTTTCCCGGGTTGACTCGGTGTTCCATGAGGGGGGATCCGGGCAGAGCGTAAAGCGGATTTAATTTCATGCCGCAGTGCGCTCTCGCATATGCTTGGATGCACTCCCGATGCGGTCGACTGCAGACGGGCGGCTCGATCACGGCTGCGAACCGGGACGGGGAAAAATCTATGCGCACTCAATTTTCTTCTTGCAGTGCGCTGCGCACTCCGCTATCCACGCTTCAGGGTGATTTATCACGTGTGATCTTCTCCTAGTCTGCCAGTCGTCGGGGGGCGGCTGGCAGACAATTTATCAGGTCTTGCCCGATATCCGATTGCCAAGCATTATGCCCGCGTGCCGACCTTTATCCGGCAAGGAATTTTTGTGTTGTATCGGTCACATTGGGCTCTCGGGGTCTCACTCACTTCATGCGCGGGTCTCCGGCCCGCGCTCTGACCGGGGCTGGTCGCGGGCAATCCGCGACACCTCACCGTATTCACAAAAATAGGACGTTATTTCCGCAGGAGCGGACGCATCTGGGGCTTTGGCGGACTGACCGGGGTGATGATCCACCAGAGGGCCCGACGAAGATCGCGCGGTATTCCCGTGAGGGAGAAAATTCTGGATCAAGAATCGGGAATGGACCCGTAGCGCATGGATGCCCGGATCGTATCTCGTTTCGTCACAGTGCGGTTCGCGTCGTACGGATTTATCGTGCGATGAAGTCATATTATACTCGGAATCATGAATCCGCCCTTAAGGGCTCTGGCATGATCCGCGGAACGGCCCGGACATCCCGGAAAGGAGCGGTCAGAACAGCATACAGGCAATGGCATGTCCGGAAGCATCCTGACACCGGAGGAGCGCGGTGCGCTACTGGCTTTTTTGCACGGCCGCAGGGCCGGGGCGCCAAGGTGCGGCGCGCGAACGCCATGGTGGCACCCGGCGACGGGAACAGCGTCGGCCCGGTCCACCACGCGGCCCCGACACGGTGCGCGGCTGGCTTCGCGGGTTCCGCGGGACGGGCTCGCCTCAGTGGACCCGGCGATGTATCCGGAGCGGGAGAGGATCGTGGATGCCGTAACGGACAGTTTCTTCCGGGTGATCACCCATGACAGATCCCGCATGCTCAGACAGACGCCTGCACGGCTCCAGCCATACGGCAGGGCGAATCAGGCCCATAAAGTACGGTCCAATTCAGTTCAGTGAGTATATGATCATTCCTTAGGAACGCACCCCGGAGGCGCTTGATGAGTGGCTACTGGCGAAACTGGATTGATGGCGAGTGGGTAGACGGCGGCGCCGGTCAGCTGGCTGTCGGCAATCCTGCCACGGACGAGCCCGTTTATGAACATGCGTGCGCAGACGCGGGTAACGTCGCGGAAGCGGTGGCTTCGGCGCTTTCCTGCCATGAGCGCGGCCTGTTGGTCCAAATGCGCCCGATCGAGCGCGGGCGGCTTGTGCAGGCAATGGGAAACTGGATCGCGGAGCATGCCGACCCGATCGCCGACACCCTCACACACGAGCAGGGTAAGCCGCTTTGGGAGGCCAGGAACGAGGTTGCGGGCGCATGCCGCTATTTCGAATATTACGGCAATCAGGCCGCGCTCGTTGAGGGTCGTTCAATACCCCTGGGTGCTGACTATCTGGATTACACCACTCTGGAACCTTATGGCGTCTCAGCCCAGATCATTCCATGGAACTTTCCATTGGAGGTCGCCGCACGATCGATTGCCGCAGGGCTGGCGACGGGAAACGCCTGCGTGGTCAAGACTTCAGAGCTTACCCCCTGCTCATCAAGCTGTTTCGCGCAGGCGGCCGAGGCGGTCGGCCTGCCGAGAGGTGCCCTTCATGTGTTGACGGGACTGGGGCCGGCCGCGGGTGCCTCGTTGGCATCGCATCCGGACGTGAGCCAGATCGTTTTCACTGGCTCGGTCGCTACGGGACAGAGCATCGCAGCCACCGCCGCCAAGACAGTGGTGCCCTGCGTGCTGGAACTTGGTGGTAAGTCCGCCGCGATCGTGCACGATGACGCTGATCTGGAAGCGTTCGAGACCGATGTCCGACGCGGTATTTTTGTGAACGCTGGCCAGATCTGCTCGGCATTGAGCCGCGTCGTGGCGCATGAAAGCGTATATGACGAGTTGGTCGAGCGAATGGCGGCTGTCGCAAGGTCCCTTGCTGTTGGCCCGGGAATCGAATTTTCGGAAGCCGGGCCGAACATGGGTCCGATGATCTCGGCCAAGCAGCGCGATCGGGCTGTTGACATGGTCGCTCAAGCGGAACGGGAAGGCGCCGCTGTGGTCACTGGTGGCCGGAGGCCCGATCTTCCCGGGCATTTCATGGAACCAACCGTGCTCGGTGAAGTCAGGCCAGGGATGAGGATTGCCCAGGATGAGGTTTTTGGGCCTGTTGTCAGCCTGTTAAGGTTTCGGGATGAGGCGGAGGCCATCCGTATCGCCAACGGCACGCGATATGGTCTGGTGGCTGGCGTATTCACGATGGATCTCGATAGAGCAGTTCGGGCGACCCGCGCGCTAAGGGCAGGTCAGGTATTCGTTAACGAATGGTTCGCGGGAGGTGTGGAGACCCCGTTCGGAGGTTATGGAAAGTCGGGTTATGGTCGTGAGAAGGGGCGCGAGGCCCTGATGAACTATGTTCAGACCAAGAATGTCGCTATCAGAATCAGGTAAAGGTGATGGGTGTTATGTTTCGATGGATTTGTGGAAAGTGATCGGCACGCCACGGAGCTGCGGGACTTCCGTCTGATTTCCCGGTGTTTGGCGGTGAACCCATCGCGGTCATTGCGGAAATGAATGCATTACTCAGAGCTTGACCTAAAATGCCATATATTGATCCCCCGGCGCCACTCCGAAGCGCAACACCCGGCCCTTCACGTTCTGCCTGTCAGCCCAGCGGTGCGGATCAGGAGGGTACCCGATCCGGTCGCGGGGTCGATCACGCAGACTCCATTTGACCGTCAGCCACTTTTCCGCACATTCTGTCCATCAAAATTGCCGACTTTATCCGGAAATCGCTGGATCTGGCCACTGCCGCGCGTAAGGACAGCAGAAAATGGACTCTCCGAGAGCCGACCTTCACCAATTTCGAGGCCATTCCCCATATCATCGGAAGGAAATCCAGATGCCTGAATTGACACTCCCACGCCGCAGCGTTCTGGCCGGTGGAGCGGCATTGCCCGTGATGGGCGTGCTTGGCGCTGCCGCCCTGGCCAATGTTGGCACAGGTCAGGCTGCCAACACCAGATACTCGTTTGCCTTGGGCAATTTTGAGGTCTCCACATTGCTTGCAGGCGTCCGGACGGTGGATGACGATCCTCAGCGGATATTCGGCCTGAACGTCGATCAGGCAAAGTTCAGATCGGTCAGCGAAGCGAATTTCATCCCGTCTGACAGGTCACAGTTTTCTTTCATACCGACTTTGGTGCGAACCGGACGGGAGGTGGTTCTTTTTGACACAGGTCTAAATTCTCAAGGAATAACATCAGCGCTTGATCAGGCAGGTGTAGCACCCTCAGAAGTCAGCATTGTCGTTCTGACACATATGCACGGCGATCATATCGGTGGATTGACCGATGATCAGGGCCGGCCCACTTTCATCAATGCCCGCTATATTACGGGTCAGGTGGAATACGATTTCTGGGCTGTGCGCGGCGAAGACGGTTTCGACCGCAAGGTCAGGCCCCTCGCCGAGAAAATGACTTTCATCGGTGACGGGGGTTCGGTTACCTCGGGTATCTCCGGCGTAGCCGCCTTCGGTCATACACCGGGGCACATGGGTTATATGCTGGAGTCCAGCGGCGAACAGCTGATGCTAATGGCTGATACGGCCAACCACTATGTCTGGTCACTTGCTTACCCGGATTGGGAGGTGCGCTTTGATGCGGACAAAACCGCAGCTGCGGCCTCGCGCCGGAAAATCCTGGGCATGGCCGCCGCTGACCGGCTCCCCATTGTCGGTTACCACATGCCGTTTCCGGGTATTGGCTACGTAACGACTGATGGACCCACTGAGTTTCACTATGTTCCGGTAACATATCAACTGATGCCTTGAATGGGGAGCCAATAAATGGGGTCCCGATGGCGTTAGATCCCAACCCTTTCCGTTTAGCCGATGGCATCAAGCTGGATCCAGCGATCCGGAAATCCATTGGCCGCGTCGGCGGTAAAGCCTGGTTTACCGCCGCCTTCAGCACCCGTGTCCCGAGGAGTCGGCCTTCCCAGGTCATTCGCGGATACAATCAGTCATTTGGGAGTTATCCTCTCGGCGGATCCCGCCAGGCCCTGGAGCGGTCGGGCACTAGTGTTATGTTTCATACAGAAGGTTCCATGCCCTGCAGCCGCCGGTGCCCGCGCTTCCATGACGCGACGGGGTCGTCCGGGTCCCGGCTCCAGCGGAAGGGCCGGGCATCGTTGGCGTTGTGATGCCCGATGTAGGCTTCCACCGCCGCGATGCACCCGTCAAGGGAATTGAAGATGGCGTTCTTCAGCCGCTGGCGCGCCAGTTTCGAGAAGAAGCCCTCGACGGCGTCCGTCCACGACGCCGAGGTCGGCGTGAAGTGGAATGTCCAGTTGGGATGGTCCGCGAGCCAGGCATGGACACGGGCCGACCTGTGGGCCGGGAGGTTGTCGAGAATGACATGGACCTCGGCGTCAGGATCGAGGCCCTCCGCGGCATGGTCGGGGAAGGCACAGAAGTCCTCGGACCGATGGCGGGCCGTCATCTGCCCCACCACCTTGCCGGTCGCGACGTCGAGGGCGGCCAGCAGGGTGGTGGTGCCGTTCCGCCTGCAGTCATGCGTCCGGGTGGTCGGGTGGCCCGGTGCCGGCGGCAGGGGCTTTTGTGTCCGCCCCAAGGCCTGGATCCGGGTCTTCCCGTCAACCGGGAGCACGACGGCATGATCCGGCGGGTTCGTGCAGGGTCCGACGACATCATGGGCCTTGACGCCGAAGCGGGGGTCGTTCGAGACCTTGAAGGTCCTGACCTGATGGGGCCGCAGGCCATGGCGCCTCAGGATCCGGCGCACGGTGGTGGCCGTCAGGCCCCCAGCCGCTGCGGCCAGGGCCTTGAGGGTCCAGTGGCTCCGGTTGGGAGGCGGCGGCGACATGGCAAGATCAATGACGGCCTGGACCGTGGCCGCGGGGACCGGCTTTCTGCCCGGCGGCCGGGTGGCGTCCCGCAGGAGACCGTCCACGCCCCCGGCAGGGCACCGGTCCCACCAGCGCCAGACGGTGGGTTCCGGCCGGCCTGTCCGGCGCATGGTCCCGGCGAGGCCGTAGCCGGCCCCGGGACACAGGATGATGCGGGCCCGCCAGACATGCTTCTGGAGGCTCCGGGGGTGGCTGGCGATGCGTCCGGGGCGTGTGCGGTCAGTGTCCGGCAGCCGGATCGCTGGCCGTGCCGGTTTCCTGCCCATGGGTCTGTCTCCTGCCGTGTCGTTGGCCGCGGGGACGCGGCGACAGGAGGATGCCACGATGCGCGCAGGAATGGAATCCTTTGCTTGTGGCTATACACTAGCATATCACGCTTCGATCCGAAAGCGCGGCGGATCTGTCGTCTTGCTGCTTTCGGCCCATCGTTTCCCGCAGGACGCCCGGAATTCACCGCGCTGACAAAGTCTTCAGTCGCACCACACACAGAGGGAGCCGACAGAAGAATGGCATCTCAAAAGCACGTGATGTAGCTGTACCTCTTTGCTCGTTGATAGTCCCGCCATCTCATGCCCCCAGCCATATGATGCGCGGTATGCAAAAGGTCCCCATGAAGGCCTAAAGACTGTGCCTGATGGAGGGCGGCTGAGCGACAACCCCGCTAGACCTGTTCCCAGTCACCGTTCGCGTCTCGGCATGCTGTGCCGTAAGATTGTTCCTCGCGGCCACCAATGATGACGGTATTGACGTATTCCCGGCATACCCTGCCATCAGGAAGTGCGCCCCGGTTTGTGATGGTGGTACGTCCTCTCGCGGGTCCACCCGCATTCTGGGGATTCTCCCAGACAATTTCAGAACCTGTATCTAGTGCTCGAATAGTGGATTGGCCAGCCCTGCGGCGGGAGGTTTCGTCAAGCGAGGCCCCGATATCCCTCCCGACATTCGCGCCGATGATCGCGCCGAGCGCCGTTGCGGCCGTGTTTCCACTTCCCTTTCCGAACTGGTTACCGATGACCGCGCCGGCGGTACCGCCGATCAGGGTTCCGGAAAATTCATTCGGACTCATGGTGTTGCAGCCAGCGAGCAGCAACGCCAGCGGTAGGCTTATGCCGAGGCGGGTGACACGGGAATGAACGGCTAATGCGTTCCAGGACATTTTTGAGCTCCATGCAGGATTATGACGATAGACGATGGTTCTGCCACCGAATCATGTGAAATGGCTGTACAAGTATACCGGCGAGACAACGGGATTGTCGAGGGTCTAACCGGGCTGCAGGCTCTGGGCCTCGGGTTCTGGGTGCGGCCCAGATTTACAGGCCCGGGCGAGAAAGGCCGCCGGACGGGCACCATGTATTTCCGGATCAACGAAGTGGCACGGCTCAATCCTGCACGGATACAGCCCCTCCTGACACGATCAGGCATTTCGGCCTTGCCTTTGCTATCGGTGCGCTCGAAGCTGACAGCGTGAGTCTATTGCGGGAGATAATGTGATGGTTCGGAAAAGGAATATCGTTCGATTGAGTATAACGCTCCTGCATGTGGAGCCCAAAGTGGCAAGGCGAATGGACGTGTATGCCGACACGACGCTTGAGGAGCTCCATTATTACCTTCAGGCCGCAATGGGATGGGAGAACTGCCATTTGTGGGGGTTTGACGCCAGACGGTATGGAGAGCGCGCCCACTGGGGTGATGACGAGTTTGGGGAGGGAGGCGACCAGACCATCCTTGATGTCCTCGACTTCCTGCGGGGCAATGCGGATTTCACTTACATCTATGACTATGGAGACTCCTGGACGCACAGAATCCGGATCGGAAAGATCCAACCGGCACGTACTGACAGGCGCTATCCGTATCTTGTCTCGGGTGTCGGGCGCTGTCCACTCGAGGATATCGGCGGCGCTTGGGGGTACTGGGAGTTTCTGCAGGCCTTCAAGGATCCGGACTCGGAATACCGGGAATACTATCCAGGGTATTTCGAAGGAGATGACGCGTGGGATCCCGAAGACGCCCAACTCGGCGAAAGGAGAGCGGAGCTTGAGCGCTACAGCAGTTAGGACGGCATTGTGTGAAGGTTATCAGCGGTTATTTCGAAATGCCTACAGGAACTGCCCTCCACCAATCCCAAGCCGCTATGCCGATATCATTGGATGGAAATGTATGAAGCCTCCCCGGCTCCGTTCTTGCTAGAGACTCACTTCGACGCCCGGTAGATTCAGTGATATGATTAGGTCGCGAAGCTCCTGCCGCGCCGCGACCATCGAGATGCTGAACCGCCCTGTACCAACGTCCTGGAGATCAAGAAGGGTCAGTCCGCGTGGAAACAGCTCACGGAATGTCACCCGTTCGGAGAACCCGGGTGCCAGACGGAAACCTATACGTTTGGACAGTTCCACCAGCGCATCGTTCACTTTCCTCCGGTTGATCATCTGCTGCACGCCTAAACGGTTACGGACCACTATCCAGTCGGCGGGCGGGCGTCCCGCCCTGGCGCGGAGCTTGCGGGCGTCCCAGACCATCTCGGCGTACACGGATGGTCCAAGGATTCTGTTGGTCTCGCCATCGGTACGGGCGAGAAGATCGAAGTCAACGAAACTGTCGTTCATCGGTGTGACCAGCGTGTCGGCCAGCGCATGGGCACCGTAACTGAGGCGTGTGTGCGAACCGGGGCAGTCGATCATGACGAAGTCGGAATCGCTCTCGATGGCCTCGACGGCCAATCCCAGCCTTCGATCATCGATATCATCCCCGGATTCGAGACCATCCCCGTCCGCCTGCGGCAAATCCTGGAACTTCGGTATTGGTAGGTCCACCCGATGATTCGCGATGTACGCCTGCCTGTTTTCCAGATATCGCGCCAGCGTCCTCTGCCGGACATCAAGGTCAATCACTCCGACCCGGTAACCGAGTCGGGCCAGAGCGATTGCCACGTGCATCGCCACCGTCGACTTTCCGGCCCCGCCCTTTTCATTACCAACAACGATGAATCGAGCCACTGCCTCCTCCAAGCGTTCCGGCCTCCGAATTGATCTCCATCTAAAGCTGGGAGTGCTTCCCTAACGGGCGAACTGCGGAAGCATCCGTTCCGGGCAATCTGTGTGCAGGTGCAGCGCCATGAATGGTATGGGCGTGAAATCTCCGTGCCGCATCTAGCAACCGCCATCCTCCCGCACGCTTCGCCGACGAGTGTTCACGCAGGTGGGTACTCACGTAGGATGCGGCAACAGTCATGCGAACTAGCCGACGGCCGGTCGGAGCGATCGCCCAATGACCAAGAGCGCCTTGCGTCGGAAAGCTCTACTGCCAAGGGAAACTGAACTCAGAAGCCCAGACCCTCGTATTTCTTCTTGAAGCGGGAGACGCGACCACCGGAATCCATCAACTGGGCACCACCGCCAGTCCAGGCGGGATGGACCGACGGATCGATTTCAAGCGTAAGCATGTCGCCTTCATTTCCGTAGGTCGAACGCATCTGCACGATCTCACCGTTTGTCAGTTTTACGTCGATGAGATGATAGTCGGGGTGGATATCCTTTTTCAAGAGCGGCTCTCCTTTACGCATCCGGGCTTTTTCTCGGCTTATAGGAAGTGTCCTCGGCGATCCGCGCGGATTTGCCGCGACGCGAGCGCAGGTAATAAAGCTTGGCACGGCGCACTTTGCCCCGGCGCAGGACAGTTATTGATTCGATATTCGTCGAGTGCAGTGGGAATACGCGCTCGACGCCTTCTCCGAAAGAGATCTTGCGAACGGTGAATGACCCCGAAATCCCGTTGCCGTTCTTGCGCGAGATGCAGACGCCTTCATAGTTCTGCACCCGAGTGCGACTGCCCTCTGTGACCCTGTAGCCGACACGAAGCGTGTCTCCGGCCTTGAAATCCGGTATATTCTTCGAAAGTCGAGCGGCCTGTTCGGCTTCAAGCTGTTCAATCAGGTCCATGGACCTGTCTCCTGTTCTGCCTCCGGTTTGACCGGAGAGGTTGATGCCACCTCATTGCTCTGGGTCTTCTTCCGGGTCCCTACCGTTCGTCTCACAGTAAGCCCACCAGAGATCAGGCCGTCGTTGTTTTGTCAGCCTTTCGGCCATGGCACGCCGCCATCTCTCAATCCGCCCGTGATGGCCGGAGAGAAGCACCTCCGGTATCCTGTGACCGGCCCAGACGACTGGACGTGTATACTGGGGATGTTCAAGTAGCCCATGCGTGAAGCTTTCACTTTCGATGGACACGTGATTCCCGAGCACATGGGGTATAAGGCGAACCGTCGCGTCAATCAAGGCCTGCGCCGCAATCTCACCGCCAGTCATGACGAAGTCGCCCAACGATATCTCTTCGATCGCGAATTGATCCACCACACGTTGATCAAGTCCCTCATATCGCCCGCAGATGACGGTAACTCCTCGTGCCCGGCTAAGCCGGATAGCGGTCCGCTGGGTAAAGGGAGCGCCACGGGGTGACAGAACTATGGTTGGCCAGGATCCGGGGGCGTGCTGCGTGGTGCGCCGAGCATGTTCAACAGCGGCGCCCACGACGTCCGCCCGAAGCACCATGCCGGCACCGCCTCCCGCCGGAGTGTCATCGACACTCAGATGTCGCCCCACCCCGAACTCACGTAGGCTGATGGTTTCAAGTCTCCAAAGTCCCGTTGCGAGCGCCCTTCCGGTGAGCGAGGCGGCAAGCACGCCAGGAAAAACCTGAGGGAACAGGGTGATCACCCTAGCGGTCCAGCTGTCGGCCGCTTCCGGGTTATCCGCCATCAGCTCGCGCGGCCGTCCGGTCGCGACGATCGAACGTCGCCCATGGGATTTGCAGGAACCCGCTGGCATTTCTGGAATTCCCTTTCTCGGCTGCCGGCCGGCATTCTGTCGGGATTCCCCGCTCAGATGTGATCTGTCGCATCCTACCCGCTTTCGACCAGATGGGAACGCAGGTTGGGGATGTGGTGGCTGGATGCAGGGATACTATGACCGTCGGCGCGGCCTTATACTGGCCGAAACAGGCAGCAGACCGTCGGGTGGATCGATGATGATCAGGCCTGCGGCGAGGTCAACCGTCGGCACCGTAGCCGCCGTGAAGGGCAGCAGAACCGTATCCTTCGAGTTCTCCATCCGGACTTCAAGTATATCTCCGGCCCCATAATCCAAGACCGCCTGCACAGACCCCAATCTCGCCCCATCTCTATAGATTGCCTCAAGTCCGATCAGGTCGGAATGGTAGAACTCATCGTCCCTGAGTTCGGGTAGCATGGAGCGGTCAGCGAACAGAAGCGTGCCACATAGCTCTGTCGCCTGATTTCTGGAATCCACGCCTGTAAGCCGCGCCAAAAAACCGTTCTTGATCGGACGGGTGATTGTTACCGAAAAGCTTCGTCGCGCCCTATCGCACCAAAGTGGACCGTAGCTGGAGATCGCCAATGGGTCCGCGCAAAAGCTCCTGAGCCGAACCTCACCACGCACGCCGTATGCGCCGGTGATGGTGCCTACGCAGACGCGCTTCCCCGGCATTGCACCTACCGTTCCGGTGGCAGAATCAAGCAGCCGTCTCGCTATCATTGTCCCCGGTGTCGGGCGCGTCGCCTACGTCTACATCCACGTCTACGTCCACTTCCGCGCCCGCATCCACTTCCGCTTCATCCGCCGCCTGGGTCGCTTGGGCCACCCGGGCGGCACGTTCCTCGGCCCGTTCCAGCGCTTTCCTGTGCGGCTGCGCCTTTTTTGGATTGTTGCGATGCTTCTTTTCCAGCACGCCCGCGGCTTCCAGCATCCGGCTGACCCGATCCGTCGGCTGAGCGCCCCTATCGAGCCAGTGCTGAATTCGCGTCATTTCCACCCTTACGCGATCTTCACGATCCTTAGGCAAAAGAGGATTGTAGGTTCCGAGCTTTTCAATGAAGCGCCCGTCTCTCGACATCCTCGAATCGGCGGCCACTATCGAGTAGTGCGGACGTTTCTTACTGCCACGACGTGCGAGTCGGATTTTCATAGCCATGTGTCGGCTCTCCTATGGGTGTGTTCCTTGGTTTCAGGCTGATGCTATGACTTGAGTTTCTTATGGTGGCGAATGACTTCCTTGATGATGAATTTAAGGAATTCACCCGCGAAATCGGGATCGAGATCCGCCTGGCGGGCCAAATCCTGCAACCGCTCGATTTTCTGCGCTTCCCGCTCAGGATCGCTTGGCGGGAGATTATGGTCGGCCTTAAGCTGTCCGACAGCCTGCGTGTGCTTGAACCGTTCCGCCAACGTGTAGACGAGGATGGCGTCCAACCTGTCGATGCTCGCCCGATGGATGCCAAGAAGTTCCGCCGGATTGACCGGGGTGTCAGTCATGGATGTCTCTCCGCAGCAAGATGGTACCGGACGGTCCCGCAAGACGCGTTCCGAGAAGCTTGCGACATCGAAAGATCGTCGGCTTCACGGGCATCTGGAACTCACCGTGTAGCTGGCCACTTACCGGCTCCACCATCATTTCCGGAGCCAGGCATCGGTGCGGCTCTTCCCGTCCGGCTCCGGGAGGATGCCGGTTCCCGCTTCAGCAAGTCCCGAAAGCCCCTTAAGCAGATCCGTTTTGCCTGTCTGCTGCCCCGCCGTGAGAGAGGATGGACCGGGGCCACCGCCAAACAGTCCCTGCATTGCCTGCTGAACTCCGCCCTTACCCGGCTTGCCCATGCGTTTCATGACTTTACTCATTTCCCGATGCATCTTGAGAAGCCGGTTGACATCACTGACCTCCATACCGGAGCCGGCGGCGATACGTTTCTTTCGACTTGCCTGAAGGATATGCGGATTGGCGCGCTCCATCCTGGTCATTGACTGAATGAGTGCCAGCTGGTGTCGAAGCAACGTGTCGTCCAGGCCGGCCTGGGAGGTCAGGCCGCGCAGCTTTCCCATTCCCGGCAGCATGCTCAGGATGCTGTCCATGCCTCCCATGTTCAGTGTCTGCTCCAGCTGCGCCCGGAGATCGTTCATGTTGAACCTCCCTTTCTGGAAGCGCTGGATCATGCGTTCGGCTTTTTCCCTTTCGAAGGTGGCTTGGGCCTTCTCCACGAGCGCGACGATATCGCCCATGCCGAGGATCCGTCCCGCGATCCGCTCAGGATGGAATTCCTCCAGAGCGTCAAGTTTTTCGCCGACACCCACCATTTTGATGGGCTTGCCGGTCACCGCACGCATGGACAGCGCCGCTCCACCGCGGCCATCGCCATCCATCCTGGTCAGCACGATACCGGTTACGCCAATGTCGCGATCGAAGTTTTCGGCGACATTGACCGCGTCCTGACCGGTGAGACCGTCCACTACAAGAAGCGTTTCGCGGGGATCCGCTATATCACGGACCTCGGCGGCCTGTTGGATCAGTTCCTGATCAATGTGCAGTCGACCGGCTGTATCCAGCATATAGACATCGTAACCGCCAAGTGTCGCGTGCTGCCTTGCCCTGCGTGCGATGTCCTGTGCGCTCTGTCCCTTAACGATGGGCAGGGTGTCCACCCCCGCCTGCCTACCCAGGATCTCCAGCTGCTCCATCGCGGCGGGGCGGTTGGTGTCCAGGGAGGCGATCAGGACACGTTTTCCGTTCACGTCCCCGAGGCGTTTTGCGAGCTTGGCGGTGGTTGTGGTCTTTCCGGACCCCTGAAGACCCACCATGAGAATCGGAGCGGGTGGATTGTCGACCTTGAGTTGATTTGTTTCGCCGTCATCACCTGCCAGAACATTTATGAGTTCGTCGTGGACGATCTTGATGACCTGCTGACCCGGAGTGACTGACTTCGTGACCGCCTGCCCGGTCGCCTTTTTCTGCACGGCCCTTATGAAACTGCGGGTGACTGGCAGCGCGACATCGGCCTCCAGAAGTGCTGTGCGCACTTCGCGAAGTGCCGTCGCAACGTCGTTTTCGGAGAGCGCGCCCTGTCTCGTCAACCGCTCGAACACTGCCGAGAGGCGCTCGGAGAGGTTTTCGAACATCCCTGACCTCGCCTTCCTGATACTGCCCAAGGTTACTTCGCCGGGCCCTAGGCTGCCAACAGGCGTCGCAGACGCCATTCTGCGATATGCGTATACCCCCATGGACGCAACGCGTTGATGGAGGGCGATCCCGGGGGCGGTCCCGGGACCGGAAGACCTATGCTTCCGGAATGTAGACACGAATTATGTTAACCCTTGCCCAATGTCAAGCCAACTGCCAGCGAGCCAGCGATACCGTTGGGGAATCCCTTTCAAAGAAGTAAATCGCATTCGAGGGAATGTGGGGGGTAATGCACCGGCACATGACGTAAAACCGGTTTCAGGCCAATTTCCACCGGTTCACCGAGGCCATCTTAAGTTCAGGGAATCCCTTTCCCGGAGAGGTAAGTCATCGCGGAATCCGTCACCGACAGATGCCGGGTTGTCCCCCATGAACGGTTCCAGCCTGTCGGATAGCGGCCGACGCGCGGGAACGGGTGCGCCCGACGATGCGGCACCGCCCGAATCAGGGCCGGAAGTACGGTCGAATTCAGTTCACTTAACGCCATACGAAATACTCCCGGCCCGGAGATCAATGCCCGAAATAAGCCGCCGCGAGCGCCTCATCGTCCGAAAGCTCGTCATGGGTACCCTGAACGGTAACACGGCCGCTCTCAAGAACATAGATCCTGTCTGACAGTGAAAGCGCGAAATTAGCGTTCTGCTCAGCGATCAGTATCGTCACCCCGAACTCGCCGCGCAGCCGTCTGAGCGCCTCGGCGATCTCGTTGCACACCCTGGGCGCAAGACCGATTGTCGGCTCGTCAACAAGTAGCAGCTTCGGTGACGTCATCAGGGCCCGCCCAAGCGAGACCATCTGGCGTTCGCCTCCCGATTGGGTCGAGGTCTCCTGCCCCTCCCGTTCCTCCAACCGGGGGAAGAGCGCGTGAACCATTTCCAGATTATTCCGGATATCCTCCCGGGCGGTGTAGGCACCGACCAACAGGTTGTCCCGAACGGTCATGTACGGGAAGAGATTGAAACGCTCCGGGGCATAGCCAACGCCGCGGCGAACGATGGTCGATGTGCCTATACCGATGAGCGACTCCCCTTCCAGCCTTACGTCTCCCCGGATCCCTGTCAGTCCCATCACACTGTCAAAGAGCGTCGATTTACCGGCTCCATTGGCACCGATCACGGCGATTATGTCACCTCGCTCGGCATCCAGCGAGACCCCAAAAAGCGCCTGAGCCCGACCATAGAACGCCGAAAGCCTATCTATCTCCAGATACGCCATTCAGGACGCCCCCAGATAGGACGCGCGCACCCGCGGATCCTTGATGACATCCAGATACGACCCCTCGGCCACCTTCGCCCCACGGTCAATCGCGATGGCGCGGTCTATGAGCGGCTCCAGGGCCTTTAGATCATGGCTCACTATCAGAAACGTCATGCCATCGGCACGCAGGGACCTAACCAGTTCCGCGATCACGGAGATCTCGGCGGCGGTGAGGCCAGCGAAAACCTCGTCGAGCAGCATGAGCCGTGGTTCGGTCGCCAATGTGCGCGCCATCTCCAGTTTCCGCAGGTTTCCCATGGAGAGTTCTGAGGGCCTCCGATCAAGATCCTCCTTGGCGAACCCCACCGAAAGCGCCAGCTCCACCTCGCGTTGACGGTCCCCGGCACGCGTGATCATCTTCCAGATACTGTCAGGCATCTGCCCCACACGGACGTTTTCGGCCACCGTGAGATCCGAGAACGGCCGCGGCACCTGATAGGTACGGCAGACGCCCCGGCGGATCCTGGCCGAGGTCGGAAGCCCTGAGATTTCCTCGCCGTCAAGACCTATCGTGCCGGAGGTCTGGCGATGCTCGCCCATGATCTGGCCGAATACCGTGGTTTTACCCGCCCCGTTCGGCCCGATCAGACCTACGGATTCGCCGGGATCGATCCTGAAACTGAGATTGTCTGTGGCCAGAAGTCCGCCAAATCTCTTGACGAGTCCGGTCACAGCCAGAGAGACGCTCATCTCAATCGCCTCAATCGGCTCAGGCCCGCATCGAACAGGGCGATGATTCCCCTCGGTTGGCACATGTATATCAACAGCGCCATTCCCCCATAGACAAAATAGCGCTCCGCGCCCGGCAGGTAGGGACGCAGGAATTCCAGCAGAAAGGTCAGGAAAAACGCCCCGATCAATGGGCCGACAATGGTGCCGGCGCCTCCGATGAGCGCGGCAACGATTATCGTGAACAGGAAGTTGATGTCAAACAGCGCCCGTGGCGCGATCGAGCCCAGATAGTGGATGTAGAACGCGCCGCCCAGACCTGCGATGAACGCCGAGGTAATGAAAGCGAATGTCTTTAGGCGGGTGACCGACAGGCCGGACCCTCGAACACTCTCCTCATTCATTCCGATCGCCGCCAGCGCGATGCCAAGACGCGTGCGCATCAGCAGCCATGTGGAAATCGCGATGGCGAGCATCAGCGCGGTGGACAGATAGAAGCCGTTGACCGCGCCGCGTGTCAGCGTCGGCAGGCCCGACATGCCGCGCGTGCCACCCGTCAGCTCCGGACGGATGACCTGAACAAGCTGGTACATCAATTCCATGAACGCCAGTGTCACCAGCGCGAAATAGCTGCCCTTGATACGCAGGGCCGGCAAAAGAACGATCAGACCGCCCACCATCGTGGCGACCACTGCCAGCGGAATCGATATCTCGACCGGAACGTCGAAACGCTTGGTCAGGATCGCGGTGGTATAGGCTCCAATTCCGATCAGGAACGGGTGACCGAAGCTCACATATCCCGTACGCCCCGACAACACATCCCATGAGATCGCGAATATCGCCAGGTAGTTCGCGAAAATCATCGTCCGGAGCGTGCCCCTGCCAACCAGATATGGCAAAAGCAGCATCCCGAGGACCAACGCCGCCCATAGGGCAAGATGATGCCAGCGCAGCTGCACCTAGAGCTCCTCCCGCCCGAACAGTCCCCGGGGGCGCAGGACAAGAACACCGATAATCATAAGCATCGTGAACACGCCCCGCAGCTCAGGCGCTATCAGGGCCGAAACGGTGATCTCCATGAAACCGACGATATGCGCGACGACAAGCGTACCAATGATCGAGCCAATCCCGCCAACGATGACCACGGCTACGGAAATGATAAGTGGCGCGACCCACATTCCCGGATAGAGCTGGGTATAGCTGGCGAAGAAAACCCCGCCCAACGCGCCAAGCGCCCCGGAGATCATCCAGGTGATGGCGTTAATCCGGTCGGAATCGATCCCGGAGATCCTTGCCCCCTTGGCGTCCATCGAAACCGCCTGCATCGCGCGACCCGTATGCGTGAAACGAACGAAACAGTATAGACCAAGCAGAATGATCCAGCTGGCGACGGCGGCCAGCAGATTTGAATAGGGTACGGTGGCACCCGCCAACCGCTCCACTCCGGGCACGATGGGTAAAAGGATTTTGGAGCTGTCACCGAAGACCAGGACGACACCTGCCTGCAGCACGACCGCAAGTATCAGTGTCGAGATTTCCACCGCGACATGCCCGCCCCCGAGAGGCTTGACGATCAAACGGAACTTCGTCAGTCCCATGGCGCAGCCGACGATCGCGGCAAGCGCCAGGCCAGCGGCCGCGGGAAAACCCAGCGTCTGGGAAAAATGGAAATACGTGTAGCCGCCGATCAGAAGGTAGGCGCCGTAGGCGAGATCCAAAACGCGGCCAACGCTGAAAATCAGCGTGAAACCCATGGCGATCAGGGCGTAGAGGCCGCTCAGCAGAAAGCCTTGGATCAGGATCTGTACCATGCGGCACCTTATACCGTCAGCGAACCGTGCGGGAACCGGGTTTTCGGCCCCGCCGGCACAGGGCGCCGGGCCGATGACACCTTTCCCTGTCGGATCGACGGCCGCTCAGAAGACGGGCCAGAATCGCAGGCACGGCGGATCGTCAGAACGTCAGATCCCGCATCGAGGGTCTCGTGGCGGGACCGAAGGCCGAAGAGCCGGCGGGCGGGAGTTTCCCGCCAGCCGTCGCGTGCATCACTTGACGGGCACCCAGCTGGGAACCGAAAAGTCCATGTTGGCGTATTCCGGCGGATAGACAACACCGACCGAGCCGTCCTCCTGCCACTGGACGACAACCATTGATGGCTGGGCGAAATCATATGGTGGCTCCAGGTCGAACAACGCATTGTGCGGATAGGTGCGCTGTGTAACGGGCTCGATCTGGTCACGCTGCCAGAAGCCATAGCGGAGCCACAGCCTGCCGTCCTTCTCCAGCTTCAGGTCCTGCTTCTCCATTGCCGCGGCCCAGGCCGAGACATCCCCAAAACCTCCAGCCTCCTCAGCCGCGGCCATCGCCTGCTTAAGTCCATGATAGGCGTTGAAGCCATTGAAATGCGGGAGCCTCGGCCGGGAATCATACTTTGCCTGATAGGTATCCACGAATTCCTGGCTGACCGGATCAAGCTCGAAACCCACGGACGGGATCGGCGAAAGGGTGGAAATACCGCCACCTGCCCCACCGGTATCATCCCAGTATTCGAGACCGAGTGCCGACACGTTTACGCCGGTCATCGGCATGGGAACCTGAAGCTTCACGTACTGCGAGGAAATCACCTGCGAGTTCACCGAACTGACCTGGTATATGAAATCCGCGCCACTCGCCTGAGCCTTGGAAAAGATCGGGGCGAAGTCAACAGTCCCGATATCGTAAACGATGATGTCCTTGACTTCGATTCCCGCGACAGGAGCGAGCGCGTCAGTCACCAGGCCGGTGATCGCACCGCCGAACGCGGTGTCCTCGGCAAGGATCACCACGCTTTCCCAGCCCATCTGGGCTTTCAGCACGTCAGCGCCGAAGTTGATGTAGAGCGTCGCCAGCGCCTCGTCAGAGGCGATGTTCATGAAATAGGGCTCCATCAACTCGGGTTCCTCAACCACCATGTCGATAATGCCGATATAGCTGGTCCAGGTGTCCAGTGTCGGAATGCGGTATTCCTGCATTCTGGGCAACCAGCCGAGCGACACGTCGTCGATGGAACCGGAGATGATGAAGTCAACCTCCTCGGTCTCCGCCAGGTATTCGTACGCCTTGATTCCCTCCGTGACATCCTCACCCGTGTCCGCGGTGACCAGAGAGATCCGCTGACCCATCACTCCACCCGCGGCATTGAGCTCGTCAATCGCGATTTCGGCTCCCCGCAGAGTCGAAAGGCCGGTATCCGAACTAAGTGAGCCGATGAAGCCCACCTTGATCTGCGCACTGGCGGACATGGCGATCGCCAAGGTGCCGACAAGCGTGGCGCTGAAGACAGATATCCCGCGAAACATTGTATCACCTCCTATGGTTTAGGGACGGGATTTTCCCGTCTCCCGCTAACTGTATACTGTATACAGAAACAAATGCCCGCCCACAAAGTCAATCGGAATCACCGGCGGCCATGCAGACATAACGACCGCTATAATCCCGCATTCCAAAACACTCCCGCCCGACAGTCACCCAGCCTCAACATGCAAATCCAGGCGAATTCGATGTACCGCATATTGTGCTGGATCGAGTCCTCTTTCCAGAAAACCAGCGTCTCCATACGCGCTAACACAACGTTCGCCGGCACCCTGCCGATACATCACATCGCATCATTCAGATGACGCCTACCGAATTGCGGGCTCCCCGGGGATACCTTCGAACAGTTACCCCACCGGAACACGTTCCGGTGAAATTCCGGCTCAGGATATGGATATGTCAAGCGATTCATGGATTATCGCATCGACATCGATCTCGACCATCATTCCCGGCTGCGTCAGACCCGCCTGAACACCCGTCAGCACGGGATCCACGCCGCTGAACGCCTCGCCATGGGCCCGGATGAATCCACCCGCATGATCCATGTCCGCCAAATACGCGCGCGTGCGAACGACATGGCGCATTTCGGCGCCGACCCGTCGAAGCGCGTCCTCAATGCGCGAGAGGACAAATACCGACTGGGCATAACAGTCACCCGGTGCGTGTAGCTTGCCGGACGGCTCTATGGCGGTGGTTCCGGCGACATAGACGAAAGGTCCGACCCTTTTCGCACGGGAATAGCCGCCGATCTCCTCAAAACGTCCGCCGGAACCGAACTTACGGATCATCGCGACAGTCGGGCGCGCACGGCTTCAGCCGCAGACAGGAGAGCCGTGCGCTCGGCTTCGGTCAAATTCAGTATCTCAACCTCGACCAGACCATTCGGACCAAGATGTGCGGGAACACCCAGAACCACGCCCTCGATGCCGTATTCTCCCGCGAGCATGACCGAAACGGGGACGGGCCCGGCACGGGCACCGCGGATATGGTCCAGGATTTCCACCGTCGCATGCGCCGGCGCGACGGTCGCGGATCCCGATCTTCTGAGTGCCAGAATCTGGCCACCTCCGGTCACCGTTTCCTGGACACAGGCCGCGATCTGGTCATCCGTTAGGAATTTGGACAGAGTGTGTCCCTTTATACGGGCCAGCGAGAGAATCGGTGCCATTTCATCGCCGTGGCTACCAAGCGTGATGGCGTCGACGTCGGCGGCGGCAACTCCAGCCGCCGCAGCGAGCGCGGTGCGGAAACGGCTGGAATCCAGCGTTCCGGCCATGCCGAGCACCCGCTCCCTCGGGAACCCCGTGGCCCTGAGCATTTCCACGGTCATTTCGTCGAGCGGGTTGGTCACGACGATAACGACGGCCTGCGGCGCCTGGGTTCGGATCGCCTCCGCAGTGGCATGGATGGTTCGACGGTTGACATCACTCAGTTCAGCGCGGTCCATGCCCGGCACGCGAGCCCGGCCCGCAGTGACCACGACGACATCCGCTTCGGAGATCAATCCGAGATCCTCACCACCGAAGCAGCGCGCGCCGGTGCAGGTCATGCCAGCGGCATGGTTAAGGTCGAGTGCCGTTGCGGCGGCGATACCGCGGGCGACGTCGATGAGGACTATCTCGTCACCAATGTCGGCGTTCGCGGCGAGGTGCGCGATATTGTTCCCAACCCCGCCCGCACCGATGATCGCCAGCCTCGAGAGGCGTCGGGCCTGTGGCTGGACGGTCCTGGCAGGCGCGACCCACCTGGCCGACCGGCGGTAAAGGATCCTCCGCATTGCCGTGGTTCCGTCGGTACGGACGGCAACCGGTCGCTCCACAGGTCCGTCAGCCAGACGCACTCCGAGCCGGACGGCGGTTTCCCGCGCCATTTCGGTGATTATGTCCCCCGGCAGGACCTCAAGGACGGTGTGGCCACGTCGCCAGCCGTCCTCAACCGACTCCGTCCCGATGACACGGGCCATCTATGCGTCCCGGCCTTCCATGGCTTCGATCGCGGCTGAAGCGGCCACAACCGCCGCCTTCACCGAATCCTCCGAACCGGAAATGAACAGCCGCCCGAACCTGCCCACGGCCCGGACCTCCACGATGTCGATCTCGGCAGCTTTCTCGGCCTCGTTCGCCGCGACCGAGACATAGGCGGCCGGCGCGCACTCGATGATGCCAAGGGTCCGGCCCGGCACCACCAGCGTTCCCTTCCGCCACTTGTTGAGAAGCTGGGCCTGATAGGGTTCAACCGAGGTAATGATCTGGGTCGATGCGATCCTGGGCTTCATGCGGTCGGACATCACCGCGCCAAGCTCGCCGAGAATCGCGTTTCTGGCCTGGACCACCTCATCATTCGAGGGCGACCGAAGAATGAAGAATCCGAACTCCCGCTCGACCATCTGTGTCGTGGCTTCGACCGATGACGCCTTCAATGCCCGGTCGATCAACTGAAATACGCAGTTTCCGGGAGCCAGTTCACCGACAAGAACCGTGTCTCCGGAAAGGGGAATCGAACCCTGGACGGTCGCGCCATTATAGGCGGCGAATTTTGGCTGCAGGTTATCGATCTGCATCAGTGCCCTGATCGTGATATCTCTCATGCGCCGAACTCCTCGTGAATGTCACGCCAGGGACGGTTCGCCCAGGCGACACGCTTGATGTTGATCAGGTGAAGCGCGGTGACGTTGTCCGACGTGATCGAACCGGACCAGGTGCCGGTGCCAAGCATGAAGCTTGGCTCCAGGTCGGTCGCGTATCCCGCACCGCCGTGAATCGCGGGAACATTGACGAGTACGCGCCCTGTTGGGACGGTCGCGTAACGGGCGACGACCTCGGGAGCGTGGCTGTGGATCACGGCGCTATGGCCCCAGCCCCCGAACCTCGCCACCGCATGCGAGAGTTCAATCGCGTGGTCACTGTCGTTGGCCTCGTAGAAGGCGAGGACGGGATTGAGTTTCTCGGCGGACAGTGGACGCTGCCATCCGATCTCGGTCTCCTCGCTGACAATGCATTTCGTACGCGGCGGCATGGAAAACCCCGCCAGTTCCGCGAGCCGCCCCGGAGACTGACCAACACGATCCGGATTCATGCGCCGCCCTTCCAGAAAAATCGCGCTGGCCAGCCGGTCGGCTTCGGCGGGCGTGCAGAAATAACAGCCGGCAAGCTTGAGTTCCTGCCTGAGGTCGCGCACGATTTCGGGGTCCGCGATGACGGACTGTTCGGAAACGCAGGCAGTGCCGTTATCAAAGCTCTTCGATGCCACGATCTGCTCGGCCACCTCCCGGAGATCCTTCGCCATGGACCTGTGCACGTAGCATGGAACGTTGCCCGCACCGACCGCCAGTGTGGGTTTTCCGGAGGAATAGGCTGCGCGAACCATGCCGGGACCGCCGGTCGCCATGATCACCGATGTCCGCCGGTGACGCATCAACTCCGCGGTACCCTGGACCGTCACCTGGTCGAGACATTGGATCAAGCCTTTCGGAGCGCCCGCCCTCTCGGCCGCACCTGACATGATCCGGACGACTTCATTGCCACAGCGCACCGCACGTGGATGCGGAGCGCATACGATGGCGTTGCCGGACTTTACGGCGCTCAGAACCTTGAATATCACCGTGGACGTGGGATTGGTCACCGGTATCAGCGCCGCGACGAGTCCCATGGGCTCGCCGAATGCGGCGATCTTTGTAGCGTCATCACGCCATAGCATTCCCAGCGTTGTCACGCCCCGCAACCATTCCACCGTGCGGCGGGCATTCATCAGGTCCTTGACGCGTTTGTGCTCGGGGTCTCCGTATCCGGTTTCCTCATGCGCTAGCTGGCCCAGACGTTTCGTCTCGGGCTCGATCGCCACCGCCATGGCCTCGACGATGGCATCGACATGGCCGGGGTCGGTGCCCAGAAACCGTCTGTACGCCTCGTAAGCGGTTTCCGCGCAGCGGCGGGCCGACGCGATTGATCTGAGATCCGCGTCCATCAACGGCCTCCCGTGGCGATCCGGTCCATTGCTCTGCGGGCGTCATCGACATCATCGACGTCGATTCCGATGGTATCCAGTCGACGCCCTGCCGCGGCGACGTCCGCACCGAGAACCGCGGACGCAAGTGTGACCATGGAGCGGGTTACGGGAACATCAACCGCAGCGAGTCCCGCAGCGGATTCCAGCGGAACCAGCGAACCGATCACACCGTCGCGCAGAAGCCGCTTCGCGCTGTCCCGGTCGGGAACCGGCCGCGCACCCGCGCCCCGTCCCGTCCCGGCATGGCAGTTGATCCAGGTGTCGATGTCGGGGAGATCCCGAATGCCGTACGCACGCGCTACGGCACGACGCTCCTCGGCCAGAAGTTCCATGACACGCCTTTGTTCCAGTCCGATCAAAGTGGCGAAGGGCCGGTTTTCCGGCAGGGGCGTGCCGCCCATCGGTACAGCGATCGCACCCGACGCGAGAGCCGGGCCGCCCATCAGGAGGGCGGAGAACTCCACCAGCGCGGAGCCGTCAGCGAAACCCGAAGCCACGACGCTGTCCTTCGAGACCGAGGGCATGAACCTGCGCAACCCGGCAAGTACCCGCTCACGTCCGCTCGGAAGCGTGGCCGCAACCGGCGGTCCGGCTTCCGTCAGATTCAGGACGGCGCCCTCCGCGCGGATCCAGTATGGAAGCCCCTGCGCCTCAACGATCGTGATGTCAGCCGTCGAGCCGCCGATCCGGAGGAGCCAGGCGGTTTCCAGAGCCCCGAGCGAGCGTCCCGGCGCAACGACCAGAATCTGCCCGTCGGTCAGATGGTCGGCCAACACCATTGCGTAGGTACGCTGTTTGTGCACCGGCCCCGTCAGAAATATGACTTCGGCATCCCTGACCGCGGTATCGAGTTCCGCCGTGGTCCGCACCGACGGTGCGCCGTCGCGGTCAATCTGGTAGGTGCCGACCGGTCCGGCGCCCCGAAGTGATATTCCCGACGAGGCGCGCATCGCCGCCAGTTCCACCCCATAAGCGGAGAACAGCACGACATCCGCGCCCTCTGAGAGGCAGAGCGCCGCGATCAGCCGGGCGTCCTCGCCACCCCCCAGCAACGCGATGCGGGAATACTCGGGCGCCTCGGGTTGCGAGGCGGAGGCCCGTGGACGGGCGGCCATTTCGGCGAATTCGGAGAAATCGCTGCTCATTCTCGATACTCATCCACGGCACCCGGTTCGCGGCCGGTACCTTCCGGAAATTGCCGCACCGACACTTCCGGCGCTAACCTATCAGACCCTCAAGGATCGCCTCGAGTTCGTCGTGCGGCCTCGCGATGACATGGACCGCAACCACCTCACCGACCCTGTTCGCCGCCGTCGCACCCGCGTCGGTCGCCGCCTTCACGGCTCCGACCTCGCCTCGTACCAGCGTCGAGACCAGACCGCCGCCGGACCTTGTCTGGCAGACGATGCTCACCGAAGCGGCCTTGACCATCGCGTCAGCCGCCTCGATCGAGGCCACAAGACCCCGGGTTTCTATCATGCCAAGCGCCGCCTGGCCCGCTGTCGGTTTCGCCATCACCAATCTCCTTAATGGGTTTCATTCTCTTCGTGCGGCCGGGGTCACGCGCCGTGTCCGGCACCCCTTGCCATGTTTCACGTCATGCTGACGTCGACGCGGTCAACCACCGCCACGGCGGCGGCGTCAGTCGGCGCGCCCGACATACCCTGCGGCATCCTCGCGGCGGTGCCGAAGGTGATCAGGACGGTATCGCCCACACCAGCCCCACAGGTGTCGGCGGCGACCAGCGATGACTCCAGTACATTGCCGTCACTGTCGATGATATCCGTGACAAGCAGCGTCAGCCCGACAAGCCGGGCGTCTTTCGCCGTGGCGGTCACCGTTCCTTTGACACGTCCGATTCTCATCAGAAATTCGCGAGATAGCGCCGCGTCTCGACGGGCGTGACCTGGTTGGCCACAAACCCGATCTCGCGCTCGGCCTGCTGAAGGTAGATTTCGTGGCATTCAGCACCCATGACGTCCTTCAGCCAATCCGACCCGCGCGCGAGAACGACCGCCGCGGGAGCGTCGGTGGGAATCGGCTCGGCGTCCTTCGCCTCGTAACCGTTGCCTGCGGTTCTGGCGGAAGGTTCGATGCCACGCTCGATTCCGTCCAGCCCGGCCGCGATTTCGGCCGCGAGCAGATAATAGGGATTGGCGTCGGCACCGGCATCGCGCTTCTCGACACGCGTCGCGCCCGGCGACCCTTCCATCACCCGCAACCCCACCGTACGGTTGTCTCCTCCCCATGTGTTGTTGATCGGACAGAAAGAGTACGGCTGCCTTCGCCGGAAACCATTGGGCGTCGGCGATCCGCAGATCGCCATTTCCGCCATGCGTCGCTGAAGTCCACCGACGAAGGCCCGCCCCAGATCACTGAGTTTTCCGCCATTACAGAAGACGTTCGCGCCGTCTTTCCATAGCGAGTAATGGGTGTGGAATCCGTTTCCGGACTCTTCAAGGAACGGCTTGGCCATAAAGGTGGCGCGGTACCCGTGCGCGGCGGCGAGCTGACGCACGAAACTCCGGAACATGACCACCCGGTCAGCGGCCTTCAGCGCCTCGTCATAGCGGATGTTAACCTCGACCTGACCGGCTGCGTATTCCGGATTCGACTGCTCGATCGGGACGCCGCATTCATTGATCTGACGACGGATCGGGCCGAGCACATGCTCAAGCTCGGCCGCGCGGTCCAGGCCGTAGACTCCGATGCCGCTGTCCCTGGGTAGACCGGTCTCCGGATCGAGCAGGTAGAATTCGAGTTCGGTGCCGACATTCACGGTGTAGCCCATATCGGCGGCGCGTCTGACCTGGCGGACCAGCGAGGCCCTGGGATCGATCGGAACGGGTGCGTGGTCCGCTCCCTCGGCCCGTCCGAAACAGACCGCAACCCCCGGCTCCCACGGCATCCCGATCGGTGAACTGTCGGGAAAGACATGCATGTCCGGGTAGCCATTCCCGAAATTGGCATAGGGTGTATCCCAGACGTCACATGTCATATCGATGGCGAAGGTGGCGACCGACATGGCATTACCGCTATCGCATATCCTGGCCCAATTGCTCGCCGGAACACGTTTTCCGCGCATGATTCCATTCGCGTCGCCAATTCCCATGGCCACCGTGTGAATACCTTCTGGCAGTTCATGATACTGATTCGGCACGTTTCTCTCCCTAGGCCGCAGCGCTTGCCATGCGACTGTATCCTGTATACAGTATACAAAGAAACAGCTCATGGCAAGAGGGTTTCATGGGGTCAGCCGATATCATCGTCGTGGGCGGAGGGATAGCCGGTTCGATGTCCGCGCTACATCTGCAGCGCCGCGGAGCGCGTGTGACGCTGATTGACCGTTGGGAGCCGGGCCACGCCCGGGCGGCATCGACCGACTACAACCGCATGATCCGCGCGATTTCCGGCCGGGATGAATTCTACACGCGTTGGGCACGGGAAAGCCGGATGCGCTGGATGGAGCTGATGGCCGAAACCGGCCAGAACCTCATGTATGAATGCGGTGCGCTGACGCTGGCGACCGCCGGTCATTGCGACTGGGAAGACGCGACGCCGGAGACTTTCGAAAGGGTCGGCGTCCCTTACCACCGCCTGTCGCCGGAGGAGGTGCGGCTGCATTTCCCGCAGTTCAGGGTGGATGACATATCCTATGCGCTCTTCGAGCCGGAAGCGGGCCTTCTCATGGCGCACCGCTGTGTCATAACCGCGGTCGATCTTTTCCGGAAGTCCGGCGGGACCGTGAAACGTGGGCATGTGACGACCGACGCCCGGGAACGGCCGATTCTGGACGGGCACCCATTGGAGGCCGATGTGATAGTGATCGCCACCGGTGCCTGGATGGCCGAAATGTTTCCCCGCACGGTGAAGCCCATCAGCGCGGTTCTGGGAATCAACGTGCTCTACACCTCCACACCGGATGGATCCGACGCGTTCGACATGGCGAAAATGCCCTGCTGGATCGACCATGGTCAAGGATCATTCGGCCTCCCGTCGTCGGAGGGATCAGGCGTTAAGGCGGCGGTCGTTATCCCGAACCAACCGATCGACCTTGACCGGGACGAGCGTCTCATAGAGCGCGCGAGTCTCAGCCGGACGCGGGCCTATATCCGCCATAGGCTGCCGGGCCTGATCGGGGAACGCGTGGTGGATTCGAAATTCAACCAGGTGATTCTCATGCCCGACACGAATTTCATCGCCGACTGGCATCCGGAGCAAGAAAACGTCCTGCTGGCGGGAGGATGTTCGGGGCATCTGTTCAAACACGGCCCCGTATTCGGGGACTTTGTCGCCGGCCTCGCGGTTCGGGACTATGGAACCGCGGATCGGTTTCGGCTCGTCGGGCGGCGGAAACTGAGCGCCCGCGAGAGTCCAAGCGGCCGATGACGGAGTCGAGAAGGCAGAGACCGCCGCCGTAGAACCCGTGATACGGGATTCCGTCGGGCATCACCTTTCGGACGGCACGGCTCCCGGGCGGAAGCGTGAAGGGCGC
This sequence comes from Paracoccaceae bacterium, assembly GCA_965221405.1. Taxonomy (GTDB): domain Bacteria; phylum Pseudomonadota; class Alphaproteobacteria; order Rhodobacterales; family Rhodobacteraceae; genus JAPOUP01. The sequence continues at coordinate 2,534,848 of CBDCSE010000002.1, forward strand.
GGGCATGCGGGCCTCCCGGATCCGGCTCCCTCGTCCGCGGAACGGAGACCGCGGGCGACGCCCGGTCAGCGCGGACGCACGGCGCCGAAACCGGCGGAGAGGTCGGGATGCTCCAGCACGCCAGCGGCACCCTCGTGCGCGGGACCGGTAAAGACGCCGGTCACCACGCCGGGATCGTCGCCGGGCGCGAAGGCGGAGTCGAAGCCGCTGTCCGTGCCATCCTCCCAGAGGGCCAGCGTATAACCGAGATCACCGTCGCCCCAGCGCGTCCCGCTGCCGGGCGCACCGGGATGCGCACCCCTCTCCCAGGATTCGAGCGCCGTGAAATCGGCCCGTCCGCCGACATCAGCGAAATCGACACCGATCCTTGCGTCGCCAGCCACGGTCCGCCCCGACCCGGTGAAGCCGAGAAGCTCCCCTGTCCACGTCGCCCTGCCCGCCAGCGCGGGATTGTGCGCGAGGCGCATGGACGGCCGCGGGCCGTAGGCCCAGGGCTTTGACAGGCCGTTGCGGTAGCCCGCGCCGAACTGGAGTTCCGCGCCGCCGCGGCCCGCGGAGCCGAGAAGGTGGAACGCGTCGGTCTCCCACGGGCCGAGACCGGACACGCCCAGCCCGTCGACAAAGGTTCCCGGGGCGATCCGCGTTTCCGCCAGCAGCGCCTCGCCGTCCAGCGTCAGATAGACGCCGGACTGGTCGCGGTCGGGATCTGCGGTGGGCGCGAGCACCGATTCGGGATACCGGGCCGGATCAACGTGGGCGACAAACCCATAGGCGTGGAGCAGCTCGTGGGTGACGGTGTCCAGCATGTCCGCGTCCGCGCCCCGGGCGCTCCGGTCGATATAGGCGTAGCCGCTGAGAACCTCGCCGTTCTCCGACACCGACACTCCGCCGATGCCGAGAACGCGGCCCGGATCGTCGACGTCCCCGGGCAGGTCGGGCCAGTCGGCTTTTCCGTCCGTGAAGTGGATGTGGATCTCGCCCCGGGGGATGTCCCTGACATCGCGCCGCCGTTCCGCAATGTCGGATCCGAGGAGGATCCGCCGCCGCCACGGCAGCGCCGTGTTGATCCTGCGCAGGGAGACGGCCGCCAGCTCCCTCTCCGCTGGGCGGGCGCTGTAGTGGATCCGGAGCGTCTTGCGTGGGCCGACCTCCCCGAAAACCAGACGGCCGCCGGTCTCGGCGTATTCCTGGGTCTGGAACGCGCGGATGAAATCGACGACCTCGCCCGCGCTCGCGGTACCGTCGCGCCCCCGGGGGTCGCGCCAGCGTCCGGAGCGGATCGCGAACGCGCCGTCGGCGGTTCCGGTCTCAAGGTCGGAGGCCTCGGGCGATTCAGTCCTGAACGCCGGGCCGACGCCGACCGTCCCACCCACCGTCCTGGTATCCGCCGACACCGGAACCGAACCCGACGATGGAATCGTGAGACCGCGCACGGGAATGTCGATCCCGGCCCGTGGGGTGTTGCGGTTGTTTCCTCCATCGATGGCGCCGCCGGGGTTTCCTCCGCCGCCGCAGGCGGCGAGCGCCGTCATCGCCGCGAGCGCCGCGGCAAGTGCTCCGATATGTGCCATAGGTCCTGTCCTTCCAGCGGGTCGCGCCAGCGCGACGGTCAGGCGAGCGTCTGGATCATGGCACGGACGCGCCCAGCGGCACCGTTCGGAAAGGCCCCGTCGCCCCGGCGTAGGTGCCGACGATCCATGGGCCAATATGCCACCGCCTTCTATCTTTATCACGTCGTTCCATGTTGCCCCGTATCCCGATATAGGCGGCGGAAATTGAGCGCCCGCGAGAATCCCAGCGGCCGATGATGCGCATCGGAGGCATCTGTAAAGCGTTGATGCTTGCTGATTTCGACATGGCGTAGGCACGATTCGCGCTGAAATCGGTGAATTTCGGAATTACTTCGCCCGAATAACTTCTTACGCATGGCGCCGAACAATGTCCGGCACTTCTCCGGGCTTAAACGCCACATCCCAAGACCATACCCCGAAGCCACCAGCAGAATTCACCGCTTCGACCCACTCGGCCAGAGCATCTCTTTTGGCCTTATTCTGCGGGCTATCAGCTCCCTTGATTTCCAAGACCAGTATCTTTCCACTCTGATATTTTACCAGAAAATCAGGAATGTATCGTCTGCGGGAGCCAGACCACAAGTACTGGATCTGGAAGCCGAGATGATCGTTTTTCGCGAACGCCAGAACGTCATCTGACTTCTCAAACACGCTGGCCGCATGTCCTTCCCAGGACGAGTCTCCCACCAGGTGGCTGATATGTGACTTGATGGCCGGAAAATTTGGCTTTGTCGTGTACCACGTCCGCATCCGGGCCGTGGAACCTATGGGGTTTTCCTCGTCGAAGATGGGCGTCAGGTTGGTCCTGTTTTGCTCGGTCACACTCTGCATCAGGTGCTGAACGATCAGATCGATGTTCAGAGCGATCAAAATACGGCGGCGCAACGGGTCCGAATGAAAACGCGACGGAATTTGCAGCGTGTCAGACCCGATGAACGCTTCAACGATCCGCACCAGTTGGGCGGCAAGGAAGTCCTCGGAGCCTTTGAAGCCGTGGCGCATTCCGGCAAAGCCCTTGCGCGCGGCCTGGAACACAAGCCGTTGCAGCCGAAACCCATCGGGGAACTCTTCGAGATCAATCGACGATACATTGTCGAGATCGGTTGCGCCCCCGAGCGCGGGCGCGAGGTCAGCGCTGACCGGCGTAGAGGCTGGATCAAGCGCCAACGCCTGAACATTGCCCCAGTCCAACACCAATGCCGGACGCACCACGGTCTCGACCCGAAGGACATTCGGCCATTTGATCTCCAGATTTGCCCGATCCGGCACGGTTTCGATCTGCGTTGTCGGCTTTGGTGGCGGTGGAGCCTTTCCTGAATCGTCCGACTCAGAAATCGAAAGCGGGACGCCGAAGACGTTAACATATTCCGGCAGGAACAGACCTTTTTCGTCCCGGTCATAAGACACGCGCCGCAGACCCCGGCCCACAACTTGCTCACACAGCAACTGAGACGAGAAGGCGCGCAGTCCCATGATGTGCGTGACGTTCTTCGCGTCCCAGCCTTCAGACAACATCGCGACCGAAATCACATTCTGGAGAGCCCGTCCGGCCTGGCCACGCTTGCCGACAGTGTCGATGATCTCGCGCAGCAGCTCTTCCTTCTTAAGGGCGACGAATTGGCGTTTGCGTGTTCCGGGAATGTCGGACGCGTCAACAATATCCCGCAGATGCTGATCATAGGCCTTGTCGGAGGCCGCCGCCTCGCCGATCTCCGCCTTGTCCAGTACTTTTGAATCCACGCGCAGCGTTTTGTTCGGGGCCTGCAATTCAGGCCAGTGCGCATCGCCCTGGTTGAAGTAGTGTTCGATCCGGGCAGCGGTTTCCGTGCGGTTGCAAACCGTCAGCATAACAGGCGGCGCGTGGTGTCCGGCTTTAGCCCAATCCCGTGCTGTTTCGCGCCAGTCCGCCCCAAGCAGCGTGTAGGCGTCCTGCACCAGTTTGGGCAGCGCCTCATGCGGTTCTGCCTTAGCGCGGTTCAGGTCCTCGGACACCGATATGTCGCGGTAAATGTGGGAGAGCTTCGATTTTAGGGTTTTGGCGTCTGGCAGGGCGTCATCGCGCACCACCACACGCGGCGTCTTCACCAACCCCGCCTCAATCGCATCGTTCAGCCCAAAGTCGGAGACAATCCAATCGAAGAGCGCGGCATCGGTGCTCTTCTTGCCCGTCGGGGCGAAGGGTGTTGCCGACAGATCAAAGCAGCGCTGGATACGGCGGGTCTTGTGAATACGGTCCAGCCCTTCGAGCCAGCGCGTGGCCTCATCAAGATCGATCCCCTGTTCGGCTGCCCGCTTCTTGGATATCTTCAGTTCAGGCGGCTTCCGGTAGGCATGGTGCGCCTCGTCATTGATGACGATGATATCCTTGTATGAGGCCAGTTTGCCAAGCACGCGGCGAGTGAACGCCTCGTCAGATTCCTTGCCCTTGCGAACTACTGATCGGTCAACCAGCTTCAACGGCATTAGCGTGTGCCAGTTCTCGATCATTACTTCGGCCTGGTTCAGCTTCTGGCGCATCGCATCTGACGGGCAGAGATTGAATTCGTCGTAATAGCTGCCCCCGCGTGGCATCAGAACCTGCAAGCGGCCTTTCACGGTGAGCCCGGGCGCCACGATAAACACGGCGCGGCTGAACGCCTTGTTGCGCCTCGGATAAGTCAGCGCGTTCAGCACCTGCCAAGTGATGATCATCGCCATGACGGTGGTCTTGCCCGCGCCGGTAGCCATCTTGTTGCAGAGCCGTTCCCACGGCCCCCCATCGCCAGGCAAATGGAGGCCCTGTTTATAGGCCTCTGCACCCTCAACCCACCAGATCAGCGTTTCAATCGCTTCCAACTGGCAGAAATAGAATGGATGCTGGCGCGCGTCCTCATCATGCCAATGCTCAAGAAGCTTGCGGGTCACGATGGTTACGCCGGGATAGGCATCCGCGCGCCACTCATCCACGCGGGCGCGGATCGCGTTGACTATAGCGAGCTCCTCGGTGCGCTTGGTGTTGTTGCGCGCGTCGAAGACCTCGTAGCTTGCGGGCCGCCGCTCCGGCTTGATCTCCAGCGCGCCGCCTCTGCCCTCGACCCAATGCTGCTTAGGTCGCTTCCAAGGGCGGTTGATGATGAGGGACATCTCTCAACCCACCCGAATTGTTCGTTCTGGCAACCTCATACCCTTTTGGGCGAGTTGCTTTGCTTCCTTGCCGCCCGCCCTGAAGCTGGTCCTACCTTTATAGAGCCACCGAAAAGGTATCTCGCCTTTCGCTTCGGCAACTCGTGTCAGCGCGGCCAGGCCCCTAAATTCTGGCGTCCGCAATCTGGCCTTCAACCAGTCCAGCTTTCTGATCATGACTGCCACTTCGCCAGAGCCACTGGCGGGATGCGGTTCAATCCACAATGCAAACTCTTGGCCTGAATTGAGGCCAAGACCATAGTCCCATCGGTTTGCGTTAGGTTCAGCGCTCTCAAAATGCGCGTCAAGATCGACACTGCCGGTAAATTTAGCGCCGCCTTTGACCATCACTTGGGCGCGATATTCAGCGTTGATTGCCTGTTTTCCGGCTTTACCCCTGAGCCCAGCGGCATTGGCAGCCTCCAAAAATCCCGTCATCCTCTGGCTGCCTTCGCATTTGCCTGTGTGACCGCCTTCGCGACGGTATCAGCCGAGCGTCCTGCGAACCCGTTAAGATCGCCCCAATTCGCGACCGCTGCATCGTCCGACCCTGGGTCCAGAGACGATATGTCTTGCGCCACCTTGCCGCGTTCAAAGAAGTACACGCGGTAATCCTTGCTGAGCACACTCTCTGCGATCTGTTTCGTCGTGGGGTTGGAATCGAGCTCAAAGAGCGTGCGCACGTCTGCCTCTGTGCCGCCACAGTCCTGAACCTGCCGAAAGGTCCAAATCAGATCGAGAACCACGGTGGAATGTGTTGAAATCACCACCTTATAACCCCGCCTCAACAGCTCCAAAACCAAGAGCAGGAAGGTCGACACGGCCCTCGGGTGCAATCCCATCTCAGGCTCTTCGATGACTACCCAATCGATATGGTCACGTTTGGAGACCTTGCCCGCCGGGCACAGCCAATAGAGTCCGAGCAGAAGCGGGACAAATTCCCTCTGGCCTGCCGACCAAGCCAGGAAAGGAAGTCCCTCCGACAAACCGTCAATCTCCAGCGTCAGGCTCTTTGTGAAATCCTTTGGCTCAACGATGAGTTGAGCGCCGCCAAACAGGTTTTCTGCGATTGGTTCTTTGAGGGTTTCATTTAATCGACCTCTGGCGGGGAAAAGCTGCGCGGTTGAGCCAAATTCATTCTGCAGCAAGATATGAAGCCGATGTGCGAAATAGCGCAGGACATAGGGATCACCGAAGCTGAAGCTTCCGAAGGTCTGAGATACGCCGGAGGGTAAGCTGACAACTCTTTGAGCGGGTATGTAGAAAAGGCGCTCGATCTGAGCCGACTTCGGTCTCTTGAACTTGGTCAATGCACGAAGGTCATATCGCTGCCCATCCCATGTAACCGTTGGCGCATCATCCAGCATGCCCGCCATTCCACGCCCGTAAAAGCCATTGAGCACGGCGGCTGGATCGCCATTGAAGACCACATTCTGTTGCTCGAAAACACCAAGGACATGGTTTCGATCCATGGCAAGCTTCAGCGTTTGCAGGAAAACGCTCTTTCCGCTGGCCTGCGGTCCCACCAGAACCGTCAAGTCGCCCATATCCACTTTGGCTTCCGTAACCGGCCCAACGCTCTCCAGGCGTATCGTCGCGCGTATTTTGCTCTTTTTGCCCGGCATCATTATCCCTCCAGCGCGACAATCTTGAGGCTTTCGATCCCCCGATCATCCACGATCTTCACCGCGACCCGCTTGTTGTCACCGGCCTCGAACGGTAGCGATACCGTGCCGTGGAACTGCACCAGAAGGTCCTCATCCAATTCGGCCCGAACCGTCTTTCTCAACCGGTTCCAGCCGCCCTTGGCGTCTGCCATGGGGAAGAACACCTGATGCGGCATCAGGGAGCGCTGGTCGTAATCCTGATCAAGCGACCACATCGCAATCCGCGTCTTGCCGCCGCTCTCAATCTCACCGGTCTTGGGGTTGAAATAGTCAAAGCCATGCACCTCGACCTCCCACATGCCACCCCCGCGCTTGCGCAGCTCGATCTCGGGCTGCCCCATCAGCCAGAAGCTTTCATTGCTCGCCCGCTTCTTCTTCAAATCCTCGGTCAGAAGGTCCGTGTTCATCTGGACCTTGAGGAAGGTCATGCCCGGTGCGCTCATCTCGTCGATATCCTTGGCCGCCTCCGGGTCGAAGAGGAAGGCGCAGAACAGCAAAAACGTCGGCTTGGGTATCAGCGCGTAAGCCTCGTTCATCGCTTCTTCGACTTGCCGCTGTTCCAGCGCGGCATGTTCCGGCCCGAAACTGACCACCACGCGCTCACCGGTATCGGCAACCGAGCCGCTCGCATGCAGGAACTTTGTGCCCGGGATCACCTCGAACTCGGCAAAGCGCATTATGTTGCCGCCCTTACCGCGCACGCCGGTTTTGAGAAGCTCTTCGCGCCAGAGCGCTTGGCGCGAGGTTTCGCCAGCGCGGGCAACGGTGCTGTTGGCCTCTTTGGCCGACAGCGTTTCATCCAGTGACAAAACGGTTGGCGCGGGCACGGCCTCAACGGAGAACGGGCCAGTGATGCGCAACTTGTTTTGTCGACGCGGGGCTTGTCGTAGAGCGTTTCTTGATCAGCGTGGTCGGCGATGGATTGATCCATGCGGCGCTGCATTGTCCGGCGCACGCTATGGAAGGCCTCAAATTGGGCCTTGGCCACCTCGGGCCAGTCATCGGGGAGTTCAAAGGGAACCTCCCATTCCTCCAGCACATCACCATCGCGGAAAGAGACCAGTTCGCCCTTGCGGTACCCTTGGCTGGGTTTGATCGGCAACGGGGGTGCAGCATTGAGTGCGGCGTTTAGCGCCTTCAGCGCCGCTGCGATCTTAGGGTGATCCTCGTCATAGATTGTGTCGATGTCGGGGTTGTTGGCGATGGATTTCAGCGTGATATGCGGAACGGTTTCATAGTCGAACCCGCCCTTCAGCCCCTCATGCGGATAGCGCAGGGCGCAATAGTCGAAACTGGCGGTCATTAGCCGCTGCTTTGCGAGCGTGATCGCAACGCGCGAGGTGTCGCAGGTGATCCAGCGCCGCCCCCACTTTTCGGCCACGAAGGCGGTGGTACCAGAGCCGCAGGTGGGATCGAGCACCAGATCGCTAGGGTCTGTGGTCATCAGGAGGCAGCGTTCGATAATTGAAGTGCTGCTCTGAACCACATAAACTTTTGGGTCCGATCGACTTTGAACAGCGCCGCTAATATCTGTCCAAAGGTTTGGAATCGGCGCAAAGCCGTAGTCATCTTGATACCGAACGTAGTTTAATTTGCCTTGGGCCGAGACGTAGAACCTAGACGCCTTCCCCAACCTTTCTAACCCAGTTTCCGTGGTCTTGAACGTACCATTTCCGGGGTCGAATTTCTGACCCCGATACGCAAAACTACTGACGTCACCATCTCCCGCGCCCCGAGAGCTGGTAATGTTGTCTATTCTATAAAGTCTTCCGTCGCCTGCATCCAATGCGTAACGGCTTTCGGATGCTTCGCTTCTCTTATTCAACAGCCTTCGGAATTTAGCTCTTTGTTTGTCTTTAGTGGACCAAAGGATGAAGTCAGCGGTCGATCCAACAAAATTTGATCCTTCGCTTGTTGTCTTTCTTACGACTAACTCTGCCACCTGATTTTTGACGCCAAAAACTTCGTCCAGAATGTTCCTAACCAGATGAACATTCTCATCGCCAATCTGCACAAAAACCGACCCGCTCTCGGTCAACAATTCCCGCGCCAGAATCAGCCTGTCTCGCAGATAGGTGAGGTAGGAATGGATGTCGAGTTCCCAGGTATCCCGGAATGCCTTGATCATCTCGGGTTCCTGGGTCAGGTCAGCGTCTAAGCGGTCCTTCACATCGCGCTTGTTCGTAAAGGGCTGGAAGTTCGACCCGTATTTGATGCCATAGGGCGGATCGATATAGATCATTTGCACCTTGCCGCCCATGCTCTCCTTGGTCAGGAGCGAATTCATAACCAAGAGGCTGTCACCCGCCACCAGCCGGTTCGACCAGCCTTTTTCGTGTTGGTAGAAATCCAGCGCCTGGCGCAGCGGCAGATTCTCGAAAGGTGCCGCGAACAGGTCCGGCTGCCACTGCGTCGCCGCATCCTGCCCCATCAGACGCTTCGCCGCATTGGCGAGGATCGTCGCGGGGTCCACCCGTTCATGCACATGCAGCGAGACGGTATCGACCTCAAAGCTCGTTTTCTCCGCCTTGCCCGTCCAATTCAAGTAAGGTGCCTGCAGGCGTTTAAGGTCGCTAAGCGCGTCCCTCATCCGTTCCGGATCATCACTGGCAAGGGCGTCATCAATCAGCGCCTCAATCGCCCCGCGCGCTCTGTCGAAGTTCAGTACGGGGTCCAGATGTGGGTCATAGGTCCATGTGGTCTTTTCGCCATCAAGATCAGTGTCGGCATGGACCATTCCCACCTCGGGGTTGTTAACCCGCGTCTCATCGTGGCGATATGACAGCACTGCGGTTGGTTCGCCCAACTTGCGGCTTGCACTATTGCGAGTGCCGGTGGTGGCTTTCGGCTCCTTGGTCACCGGAGCCGTCAGTTCCAGATCAGCCACATCCGCTCGATAGACCAATCCGCCACTTCCTTTGCCCCAACCCAGAATTCCATCGTCGATTAACGCGTCCCGTGCTGCTTCATAAGCTTCTTCGGTCAGGTTTGGGATATGATCCCGCAGCCGTGCCAGCATCGCACCGTTGCCAATGAATGTGCCGTCTTCGGGGGTCAGCGAAAGAATTAGATCGGAAACATCAGGCATCATGAAAGAACCCTTTGAGCCTGCTTGGAGCCCTGTAGTACCGGCACAATAAAGTTCCCGCTCCCGTAGGCCGGTTCAAGAAACCGCGCATCAATGCGCTCCGTCACCTCCTTCGAGAGGTCCAGCATATTGTACCAACCAGTCCGATATGAACACCTCATTGTGATCGGCAACACTTTTTTCGAATAGATAGGCTCATGTCCCATTCATGGCAAATTCGCACCGTTTGGCCAAGACTGGAACAGCGACAAACTTCGACCAATTAGGATCAGAGCTGTCGCATGCAAAATCCTATGACAATTGACGAAATCTTGCGACACCTGACGATCCGAGCGACACCCAGACCAGCGCCGAGGTCCGGAGCGCGGGCCACAGGAGGCGGATATGGGACTGCCTGGCTGGCTGAGGGGCCGTCGGCGCGAGCCCCGGAACCGGGACTTCACGCTCCCGGTCGTGAACGCATGGAAGGAGCTCGCGGAGACCGGGGTGGGGAGGGCGTCGCTTCCGGCCTGCGCCGTGACCGGGCCGCTGGCCATCGACCGGGCGTTCCTCCCGTAGGGCTATGCGCTCCAAAAGCGCGTTGATGTCCAGCCCGTCGCCCACGCGCGGATCCAGTCCACGGTCTGCTCGTTCCCGGGATCGAGGGGGTTGCTCACAAGGTCGCCGAGATCAGGCCCGCCCCCGGATTCGGCGTTCCGGACCCGCCCGTTGCGGCCGCACTCACCCCGCCCGCCGGTCAGTCGTCACGGTGATGTTGACCCACCGCCCACAGTCCACCTTGCCGTCTCCGGTGATGGTCGAATTGCGGATGACAGGAGTACCAGTAATTGTTGCTCCCGTGATGTCCGACCCGATGATCCGTGGCGATCCGCTAAGATAGCCGTGGAAGCGATAATTTTCGGTGCACACCCATAACCTCTGATCGACATACTCGGTTTCGGAGTGCCCCGACGATATCCAGGACATAGGGGGACAGACGAATCCGCCGCCGTTCGGCCATGGTTCGGGAGGTTCAGGCCCCGCCTGTCCGCGAGGGCGAGCACCGCGGCGGTCAGAAGCGGGGCATACCGTTTCATGTCATGTTTCCTTCTGTTTTGGCGGGATCCGTTCCTCAAGGCGCGCGAGGCGCACGTCCAGCGCGTGCACGTTCTCCCGGATCGCGCCCACGTCGCTCTCGAGTTTCCCGAGGGACGCGCGCATCATCCCGTAGAACAGCGCGGCGACCGCGACCAGCGGAACGGCGAACGCGCCGGCGAGCTGGGCGATCTCTGTCCAGGTCATTTCGGTTTTCCTTCCCCCGGCGCCACTCCGAAGCGCAACGCCGGGCCCTTCCCGGAGCGAGGGACTGGCCCGAGCGGAGGAAAGGGCCCGGCGTTGCGCTTTCCGCGCCCTCCGACCCCCCGATTCCGCACGGGAACGGCTCGGTCCCTTCGAATCGGAGCGTAGCACCGCCCGCCAGGCGGCGCAAGGCATGCCGGCAGGGCGCACCGGGGAAGGCCCGCGGCGCGTGGGGGACGATCCGGACGCCGGAGGTTCCCTCAGGGAGGCCGCGCCCGCAGGAACGCCTCGGCCGGCGTCAGGTAGCCCAGCGCCTTCCCCGGACGCGCGTCCGTGCGGTCCTGCACGGCGCTCACCTCCGCGTCCGTCACCCTGCGCAGGTCCGTGCCCTTGGGCAGGTACCCCCGCACCAGCATCCATGTTTCGGTCCAGGCCCGGATCCGGGCTTTTCCTTCGGTCCGCGGGCCACCGGATCCGGGTTCCGCGCACCGCTTTCCACCGGCGGGCGCCGCGCGGGCAGGCGCGGGCAGGCGCGGGGCGCGGCCGGTCGGTCCGCCCGGCGCCGGGCGTCAGGCGGCGTTGGCCGCCGACCTGTCCTCCCACATGCGCCGGTCGCGCGGGAGGACGTTCGCGGTCACGACGGGCCCGCCCATGACCGCGGTCACAGCGACCCTGGGTGCCTTGCCCTTTCCCGGAGCCGCCCGTACAGCGCCTTCATCTCCGGGTCGGACATGCAGGCGGCCATCGCCGCCATGTACGGCACGTCCCCCGGACGCCTGCGCCCGCCGCCGATGTGGCGCCCGCCCTTCAGGGTGCCGCTGTCGCGGGCGATCGGCGCCACGCCGCCCGGCGCCGCGGCCTGGCGGCTGGCGGTCGCGCCCGGCCCGCCCATCCAGGCGACCGGGGACGCCGCCGTGACAGGGCCGATGCCCGGCACCGGGGTCAGGACCGGGTGGCCTGCGGCGGGATCCCCGGAGCCCCTGACAGGCGCCCCGGTCCGCCGGCCGTACCCGCGGACGGCGGCGGCCGGTTCCTCCAGCACCCCCGTGACCGGCCCTTCCGGATCGGGCTCTCCGACCCCGGCGGGAACCGCCTCGGCCCGGTGCGCCGGTCGACGGGGGCCTCCCGAAGCCCCGGCATGCCGCGGAGCCTGCCGGCGGTCACGTCCGCCGGCGCCGTTGCCGCCATGTCCGGGAACGCGGCCCCGAAGGCCGCGGGCACCCTCGCGCCGGCCCTGCCGGTCCTCCCCGGCGCACCGCCGGGCCTGGCGAAGTCCCGGCACTGGCGCGGGTTGACGGTGACGACCAGGAAGCCCCGGTCGTGCAGCGACCGCGCGACGCCCCGGTGATCCGCCCCGTGGCCTCCATGACGACCCGCTTCACGCCGCCCTCCCTCAGGAGGCGGGCGACCCTGCGCAGGCCGTCGGTGTCGTTGGTGGCGCTGCCGTCCCGCCCGTCGGGTGGATGTCCGGCGTCTTCTTGCTCACGCCGGTTCCCGCGCCTGCGGTGGTCATGGTCTCCCGCTCCTATCCTCGTGACGGTCCGGTTCCCGGACCCGGCATCCATCGGGACGCGGGAGGCTGACGGGAGGACGGGCCGACCACGCTGGCGCACGGATCCGCGAATGCGATCCAGGGCCGTTCCGGTCCGACCCGTCCTGCGGGGCAGGCCCCGCTCCGCCGCCGCCAGGCCTGGCGGCGGCGGCCCCGGACCCGGCATCGACCGGGAGGGCGGCGGGAGCAAGGGACGGTTTTTCCACAGGAATCCGCCCCCGGCTTCCGCAAAGCCACCTCCCCTGATCAGTGCCGGTTCGCTGGGCATACGAGACCGTTGGTGTGCCCGGTCGGGCCCCGTTCCCGGGAGTGGTAGGGCCGCGCGCACGGGAACCCCGCGCCGGGCGCCCCGGCCACACGGGCGTGGTCGGCGAACTCCCTGCCGCTGTCGGCGGTGACCGTGTGCACCGCGGCGCGGTGCGGCCCCGGAAGGCCGGTCATGGCGGCCCCGACCGCGGCCGCCGTCTTCCTGTCGACGCGCCGCAGGAGCGTGTATCTCCTCGCCCGGTCAACCAGGGACACCACGGCGCCGCCGGTGCCGGCGCCCACGATCGTGTCCGCCTCCCGGTCGCCGACCCGCGCCTTCGCCTCCACCAGCGCCGGGCGCCCGGGGATGTCCACCCGGCCCGGGATGTGGCCCCGGCCCGCGTGGGCCCCGCCCCTGCGGTTCGGCCTCTTTCCCCGGCGGCGCAGGTGCCGCCACAGCCCGCCCCCGGCCCTGCGGTCGGCGTGGACGTACCGGTATATCCACTGCCGCCCCGCCACCGGGTGGCCCTCCAGGCGCAGCCGGCCGGCGACCTGCTCCGGGCTCCATCCCTCGGCCAGCCGCTCCTCCACCAGAGCCCACAGCCCCGGCGTCATCTTCCTGGGCACCGACGACGCCGCGCTGCGCCGCCCCTCGGCCAGCCGCTGCGCCTGGGCGTGCCGGTAGCCCCGGGCTCCGCCGTTGCGCCGGATCTCGCGCGGGACCGATGACGGACTGCGCCCCAGCTGGCGGGCGATCGCCGCGTCGGAGATCCCGCTTTCCCTCAGCGCGTGGATCTGGCATCTCTCGGGGTAGGTCAGGTGGCGGTAGCCCTCGGGCATGGCGGTCTCCTTCGCGCAACGAAGGGACTGTCGCCGCCATCCGGCCGATTCGCAACATCATGCGTCGATACGACCACCATTCACCCACATCGGGTGTTGCACTTCACTGTGGAACGGGGGTTCCCTTATTTGCCCGTCGGCCAGGTACGCTGACACGGCGACCTGCCCCGCAGGCGCGTGAATGTCCGGTGCGCCGCCCATACCCCGATATAGGCGACGGCCGGATGATTCGCAACGCAATTGATCTCATCCGTGACTGCCCCAAAAGACACAGACAGGGCAACACTTGGTTCCTCCAGGTCCGTATTCTCCTTTGTTTCCAGACAGTTAGGAGAGCCGCTTGGCGGAGAGACAGGGATTCGAACCCTGGAGACGGTTACCCGCCTACACGCGTTCCAGGCGTGCGCCTTCGACCACTCGGCCACCTCTCCCAAGCGCCACTCTAACGAGTCTTGCGGTCCTGCCGCAATGGTCCGCGCGGAAGGAATCCCGATTTGGCCATACCGCGGACGGCGGAAAATCGAATTCAATGCCTATGTCGTTCAATCCGTCTCGGGAAGATCACCGCCAACGATCGGTTTTGCGGTCAGGGAGTTTCTCCCGCTACATCGCCGTCCGTGATATCCGGATCGATCTCCGGGCCGTCCTTCAATGACAGAGGCTCTGTCCGGTCACGCGCGACCGGCCCGGTGGCAGCACCCGTCCCACGCAATGACTCCGGATTTCTCAGCCAGATGTCACGCTGCGCGAATGGGATCTCAATGCCTTCCTCGGCAAATCTCTCGGCGATGCGATGATTAAGCTCCGACATGACCGCCAATGACTGGTTCACGTCGCTCAGCACCGCCCTGATGCGGAAGTCAAGACTGTCAGCGCCAAAGCCCAGAAAGTCCACACCCGGTTCGGGATCGTCGGTCACCACCGGATGCCCGGAGGCGATCTCATAAAGAATACCGGCAACCCTGCGGGTGTCGGTGCCGTATGCGACTCCCACCGTCAACTTTATTCTCCCGACCGTGTTGCCGCGGGTCCAGTTGGTCACCGAACCCGATATGAAATCACCGTTCGGCACGATAACATCGGTTCGGTCAAATGTCTGGATCAGCGTGGATCTGACCGAAACCTTCTTTACGACACCGACGTGCTCACCGACCTGGATCCAGTCCCCCTCGGAAACAGGCCTCTCGATCAGGAGGATTATGCCTGAAACGAAATTCTGGACGATGTTCTGAAGGCCAAAACCAATGCCGATGGACAGCGCACCGGCGACAAAGGCAACCGAACTGAGATTTATTCCCGCCGCCGTCGTCGCCAGCAGCAAGGCAAGGAATATGCCCACATACCCGATGCCTGAAACAATGGCTACCTGTCCACCTGGATCGATCCGGGTCTTGGGCAGGACATTGCCGCGCAACGCGGCCTGGACGACACGGGTCACCAACACGAACGCGGCGAAGACGATGGCAAAAGAAAGTATATTCTCCGGCGCGATCCGCACATCACCCAACGTGAAGCCCTCGCGGATCCTCGCCCAGAGTTCCGTCAGATCCGCGATTCGGGCACCCCAGATCAGCGCAAGCACCGGCAGGGATGCCAAGGCCATCGCCAACCCTAGGAGGGTTGGAACCAATGCCGAGTGAGCGGCACTATCGTCAAGTCCAAGCGCCAGCCCGTATAGTCCGTGCACGATGCCATTCAGCAGATGCACCAGAGCGAGAAGGGCCAGCGTCAATCCGGTTGCCACCAAAAGATTCAGGCCAGCATTTATATAACCGATCGCGGAAAGAAGCAGGCCGAGCACCGCCAGGATGATCAGTGAACGCCCCAACACACCCAGCCAGCGAGCCGCCTGGGCATCCGGATTCTCCTCGCTTCCTCTGATCGAGTAAGATCGCATCGAGCGACCGATGGGAAGGAGTGAGAAAGCCGCGACCGCAGCTACAGGAAAAAGCAGAACGGCCACGCTGGCTTCCGGATAGCCATCGTATTCAGCCAATGCCTCCAACAATGCGGCAAGGCCTACCATAAACCCGAGCAAAACCGCCGACCGCCGTAACGTCACACCCCGCAACGCCCCAGGCCAAGCAAGCGGGAAGCCATCAGCGTGTTCGGGAAGGACTCTGCTGGCAAGCCAATAGGCGCCAAAGGCGCACAAGCCGATGAATGGCACGAATTTGGCGACAAGCACCCCGCGGACACCAAGAAGGCCGGAAGCCTCAATCGCCCATTCCAGCAGAAAGATTCCCGACAGCGGAATGGCGAACTCACCGAACGAAACGGCAAAATCCATGAGTCGACGCGACCGATCCGTAACCCGGTCCTGAACCCGTTCCATTGCACGGCGCAGAAAGGCCCGGCCCCGAACCAGCAGCAGCGCGGAAATGGCTAAAAGCAGAACATTGCGCGGCAAACCGTCGATAAACAGACGAAACCTGACGTCTGAACTCCAGCTTTCGTCAAATTCGGCGCCGATCGCACCTAACGAGCCTGCCAGATCGTCAAATGCCGGACCCCAGTGAGCCGGATTCAGCGGAAATGGATCCTTGCGCAACAGCCTGTCCGCACGACGGTCACGAATTATCGCATCTATCTCATCAGCCAGACCATCAGCCTCCGCAAAGGCAAGCTCCGCGGCTCTTACCGGTGCCTCCGCCAGAGCCAGACGTTCCGTCAGATCCACCCTTCGCTCGGCGACTCCCTCTGGCTCGGCCTCACCGGATTCGGGGGGCGGCCCAAGTGCCTCCAGCTGCGCGGCGAGGGTCTCGATACGAACCTCATTGGCATCCAGATCCTCCAGAAAGCTTTCCCGCCAGAAGACGACTTCCTCGCGCAAGGCCTCAAACGCGCGATCCGATGCGCGGCTGGCGTCAATCGCAGACGCGGCGCGTTCCGCGACCGTATCCCAGGCCTGATAGTCGATCTCCTGCTGTGGTTGCTGCGCCAGGGATCCAGAACACGCGGCAGCCGCCAGTAGAACCGCCACGAATAACGCGGGGAAGCGCACCCGACTAGCTTTCTTCATAGACGTCAGGAAGAATGCGGCCACTTCCTGAAAGCCAGTCCGGAACCGGCAAATTCCTTTGCCGGAGGAATGAAGGACTGAACAGCTTTGACTGATAGCGGGTACCGTAGTCGCAAAGTATCGTCACGACGGTCTTGCCGCGTCCGAGCTCACGCGCCATCCGTACCGCGCCAGCGACATTGATTCCTGTGGAACCGCCCATGCAGAGACCCTCGGTGCGAAGCAGGTCATTGACCACCGGCAATGCCTCATCATCGGGCACCTGACACAGAAAGTCCGGCGAGTAGCCCTCCAGATTTGCGGTGATCCGTCCCTGTCCGATCCCTTCAGTGACGGAACTGCCTTCCGGCCTGGCCTCACCCTCCCTGAACAGGCTGAAAATACCTGAACCCATCGGATCGGCGATGCCACAGGTAACGCCCTTTGGCTGCAGTGCCATGCCTACGCCAGCCGCCGTCCCACCGGTGCCGACCGAACAGATAAAGCCATCAAGCCCGCCATCGAGCTGTTTCCATATCTCCGGGCCGGTCGTCTCGATATGCGCCTGCCGGTTAGCGGTGTTGTCGAACTGGTTCGCCCAGATCGCGCCTCCCGGCTCGGATTTGGCAAGCCTTGCCGCAAGTCGTCCGGAATATTTCACGTAATTGTTCGGATCCCTGTAGGGCACCGCAGGCACCTCGACCAGATCGGCACCCGCAAGCCGGATCATGTCCTTCTTTTCCTGGCTCTGCGTCTCCGGAATGACGATCACCGACCTGAATCCCATCGCGGCGCCGACCAGTGCGATCCCGATACCGGTGTTTCCGGCCGTGCCTTCAACAATCGTTCCACCGGGGCTCAGATCCCCCCGAGCGACAGCATCCTCGATGATGTAAAGCGCGGCGCGATCCTTGACCGACTGGCCCGGATTCATGAACTCGGCCTTTCCGTAGATTTCACATCCGGTGGCTTCCGAGGCGGTCTTCAGTCGGATTAGCGGTGTCCTACCCACCGCATCGGGTAGATCCCGATAAACCTGCATCACCGCTCCCCTCTCACCGGATTTCCAGCGCTATCAGCTTGTCTAAGTCGCGGCCCGTAAAAACTCAAGAGTCCGGCCCGGTAAGGGTTGCGGGCGCAGTTTCCGCCATCCGTGAAGAGCTTCCCCGGCGCATCGTACGTGGGCGGGCCGCTCGATGTGTGCGCCGGCATGTTCTCCATAGTCACCGCATCGTTGGACGGCAGCCGACAGGCCGGACTTGCGGGACGCCCGGATATGGTGCTGATGAAAGGCCGCACGGGGCAAAGGCCTAGCTCCGGGCCTCAAGCCATTCCGCAGGGCAGGCGCTGCGGCCGTCGACAGAACCTTATCGTCCGGGTCATTGAGGTTGGGACACGATGCCACTGAAATATCCGGGCCCAACAGAGCCAAGGAACGCGTTGACGCAAAGCCCAGAAAACGGCAAGTGAGACCAAAAGGTGGAATCGTCACGGAAATGAAGAAACCATTCCTGATCCTGCAGCTCAGACCGGAACCTGAAGCATCTAACAGCGAATATGAAGCCATTCTGGAGAAAAGTGGCCTGACACCGGAGTTTGCCAGGCGAGTCCAACTTGACCGCGAACCGATACCCACCGAACCTTCGCTCGATGACTTCGCTGGCGTCATCGTAGGCGGCGGGCCCGGCTGCGTCAGCGACCCACCGGAAGCCAAATCACCGGATGAAGCCAGAACCGAAGCGGCGGTGATGGCGATGATGCCAGAGATAACCGGTCGCGACCTGCCCTTTCTCGGCTGCTGTTACGGCATCGGCATCCTCGCCCGGCATCTTGGCGGGTCCGTAACCAAGGAGCGATACTCCGAACCTGTCGGTCCGTCGGTCTGCTCGCTCACCGATGAAGGACGCGACGACCCCCTACTCTCGGAGTGTCCCCCAAAATTCAATGCCTTCGTGGGCCACAAAGAGGCCGTACAATCCCTGCCAACCGGAGCGGTCCATCTCGTGGGATCCGAACCCTGCCCATATCAAATGATCCGTTACGGAAAGAACGTCTATGCCACACAGTTCCATCCAGAAGCCGACGCAGCTGAAATCGAGCTGAGAATCCGAATCTACAGGAGGCATGGATATTTCCCGCCGGAGGACGCGGATCGCCTGATCGATCTCTGTCACGCGGTCGATGCGCCGGTGCCCGGCTCCATACTGCGCCGCTTTGTGGAAATCTACGGCTGAGTAACCTCTTGCCGCCACACAGTCCGGCCATCCGTTCAGACACGGATTCTCTCGGACTTCGGATCGTAGAGCGGATGCAGGGACGCCCTGGCCTTGACACGGGCACCAGCCACCTCGATCTCGTAGGATGACGCCAGAACATCCACAGTCTCCTCATCCTGACAGGGGACATATCCCATCCCCACAGCCGCTCCGAGTGCGTGGCCGTAATTTCCGGAACTCAGGTAGCCGACATATTCGCCGTCGCGGACGATAGGCTCGTTATGGAACAGCAAGGGCTCTGGATCATCAAGAATGAACTGGACCAGACGTTTGGACAGTCCCTGGTCCTTTTTCCGTAGAACGGCGTCACGACCGACGAACTCCCTTTTGTCCATCTTGACGGCGAATCCAAGACCGGCTTCCAGCACATGGTCCTCGCATGTGATATCATGCCCAAAATGCCGGTATGCCTTCTCGATCCGGCAGGAATCCATCATGTGCATGCCACAGAGTCTGGCACCCATGGATTGACCCGCGGTCCAGATCGTCTCGAAAGCGTGGCAAGCCATGTCGGAGGGAACGTAGACCTCCCACCCCAGCTCGCCGACATAGGTGATCCTATGCGCCCTCGCCACCGCCATTCCAAGTTCGATTTCCCGCATTGTCCCGAAAGGCTGGAACGCGCTGGAGAAGTCCGACGGGCTGACCGCCCGCATAAGCGTTCGTGCTGAAGGCCCCATCACCGCGAGAACCGCCTCGCCTGCGGTAACGTCCGTAACCGTCACGCGCCGGTCACCGAGTTTACGGCGCAACCATGTCTCGTCGGCCAGTCGTGTCGCGGCCGGAGTGACAACCATATAGGCCGTCTCGGACAGTCGGGTAACGGTGACATCCGCCTCGATACCACCCAAAGCATTCAGGAACTGGGTGTAAACGATCTTTCCCTCAGGCACCGAGAGGTCGTTTGCGCAGACAAGGTTCAGGAACTCCTCCGAATCCGGACCCTCAACACGAAGCTTCCCGAAGGAAGACATGTCGTAAATTCCGACATTCCCGCGCACGGCCATGTGCTCACGTGCGCTGTTTTCGAACCAGTTCTGTCTATTCCAGCTGTAGCGGTATTCGCGGTCCTGCCCCTCCTCGACAAACCAGTTGGCCCGTTCCCATCCCGCGACCTCACCAAACACGGCGCCGCACGCTTCCAGTTGCCAGTGGAATGGCGTGCGGCGCACTCCCCGTGCTGTATCCTTCTGGCGGTGGGGCCAATGATCGGCGTAGAGCAGCCCTAGGGTCTCGCGCGAACGTTCCGCGAGATATAGGCGGTTTCCCTGAAACGGCTGCATGCGCCCTATATCCACATCCCCCAGATCGAACGGTCGGTCACCCGTCTCCATCCAATGAGCCAGCGCCATGCCCACGCCGCCCGCCGACTGTATGCCTACCGAGTTAAACCCGGCGGCGACCCAGACGTTATCCATTTCCGGGCAAAGACCGAGGTGATAGGCATCGTCAGGCGTAAAACTCTCCGGACCATTGAAGAATGTGTGAATGCCGACGCTTCCTAGCATCGGCATCCTGTTAACCGCGAATTCAAGGATCGGCTCAAAGTGGTCCAGATCCTCGGGAAGCTGGCCAAACTCGAAATCTTCCGGAATTCCGTCGAGACCCCATGGTTTAGCCTGCGGCTCGAACGCGCCGAGCAGGATCTTTCCTGCATCCTCCTTATAGTAGGCGCATTCATCCGGCACGCGAAGTACCGGCAAACGCGAAAGTCCGTCTATCGGCTCGCTGACGATGTAAAAGTGTTCACAGGCCTGTAGCGGGATATTCGTGTTCATCATCCGCCCGACCTCGCGGCCCCACAGGCCGGAGCAGTTCACCACATGCTCGCAGCTTATCGTGCCGCTCGCTCCGGCACCGTCACTCCACCGAACACCTGTGATCCGCCGTCCTTCCCGTATCACCCCGGTCGCAGCGGTATTCTCAAATATCCTCGCTCCCCGTTGCCGTGCACCCTTTGCCAGTGCCAACGCGATGTTCGACGGGTCCCCTTGACCGTCTTCCGCCAGATACACACCCGCTTTGACGTCCACGACATTCAGGTGGGGATACCGCTCCTTGACCTCTTCGGGGCTGATTTCGTCGATTTCGACACCGAACGCGCGCGCCATAGACGCCTGGCGAAAGATTTCCTCCTTCCTTTCCCCGGTCAGCGCCACGGTGATTGAGCCCACACGGATGAATCCCGTGGCAACTCCCGTTTCCTCTTCCAGCGCACCATAGAGTTCCTGGCTGTATTTCGCGAGCCGCGTCATGTTCGCCGTTGCGCGAAGCTGCGCGATCAACCCTGCCGCGTGCCATGTGGTGCCGCTTGTCAGCCTGCGGCGCTCCAGAAGAACGATCTCCCGCCAGCCCTCTTTCGCGAGATGGTAGGCGACCGAACATCCAACGACTCCCCCACCGACAATGACGGCCCGGGCATGGGAAGGAACGCTCATGAATACATCTCAGAGAATTTGCTTTTATAGAGCGCGATCATCTCCCGTTCGCTCGCGCCATCGTCGTATGGAGGCGACGCAAGCGGCCGAACCTCGTCGACCGGGATTTTGACGATCACATTGATGCGACGGGCCAGCCCAGCCCACTGTGCCTCGAATTCAGCGAACAGAGAATCGAACTCCGCCCTGTCCCGACGCACGAACTCCGCCCGCCCACGGATACGGACGCCTTTCCGGATGAACTGATCGACGAAATTGACCTCAAGTTTCGGGTTTGACGTCAGGTTAGCGAGAGTCCGCGGAGAGCGAATCTCGCCAAATGCGATGGTTTCACTATCAACGACGATGAACGTGCCTTTCGGCGATAGGTTGGGCCGTCCATCCGGTGTGACCGTAGCCACGAATCCGAGCCTCCATCGCTGGATGCAGCGGACGGCTGACATAGGCAGTTTCATCGGAACGTCCTCTCTGTTCGGCTTTGGTACCTTCACGGTCGCGCGTCACTTCCATACTGTGTCGACCGGGTGGATCAGGCAAGCAGGCTGTCCTCTAAGCCTGAATCCTCTCGTTACCCGGATCCCAGAGCGGCCGGTCTGCCTGAACAGTCGCCGGATAGCGGTTACCGAATATCTCCACTTCAAGCCGCCGTCCCGTCTTCACGTGATCGGATTGGATGACCGCCAATCCGATACAGGCGTTGACACGATATCCCCAGCCACTGCTCGTTATCTCGCCCACCGCCTGATCACCGTCCCACACCGTTGACATATACGGCGGATCCTGAGCGCCGGCATCGACGACGAGCGTTGCGAACCGCCTCTTCGGTCCCTGCTGCCGTTCGCTCAGCAAGGCCATCTTCCCGGGGAACATCCGCGGCTTGTCAAGTCTGACGAAACGGTCCAGTCCGCCCTCAAGGAGCGAGTAGTCGCTGGATAGATCTGCTTTCCATGCCCGATAGCCTTTCTCCAGCCGCAGACGGTCAAGTGCCCACATTCCGAATGGCCTGCAGCCAGACTCCATGAGTGCGTCCCATACGGCCGGAGCCGTATCGAAACCGCAATGCACTTCCCAACCCAGTTCCCCCGCGAAGGATACCCGAAGCAGCGCACAGCGCTGACCGGCCAACGTCGCTTCCTGGAAGCTCAGCCAACCCCTGTAGAGATCCGCATCACCGATCGCCGAAAGCGCACCCCGCGACTTTGGTCCCGTCACCAGCAGGCATTCATGCTTCGCTGTCCGATCGTGGATCTCAATTCCGCGCGGCGCCTTCCGCCGAAGCATTTCCCTGTCATGCCACTGCGCGGAGGCGGCGCCTATCATCCAGATTCTGCCATCAGGACGTGGAATGACGGTCATTTCGGTCAGTATGCGTCCCCTCGAATCCGGAAAATACGCCAGGCCGACCCTATCGACGGCTGGCATCCGGGATGCCGTCAGGGAGTCAAGCCAGTCGTAAGCGCCCTCCCCTTTCACGACAAGACGCGTGAATCCGGTAGTGGGAAGAACCCCGCAGCCGTCCCGCACGACCTCACATTCCTCACGTACGCGAACCTCCCAGGGTCCATCGCGATCCCATGTCTGCGTCGCTTCCTCGGAGACGTCGTCACCCGCTTCGGCGAAGTAATTCGCCCGTTCCCAGCCATTGTAGGTTCCGAACACCGCGCCTATCGCCTGAAGCCGCGAGTGCAGGCTCGAGAGTTTCCGGTTCCGCCCGGCGGGCCAGACATGGCGTGGGAAATGCATGGCGTATTCGTGGCCATAGACCTCCTTGCCCTTGGCTATGCAGAAGTCCCGGCTGGTATAGTCGGTGTAACGACGGGGGTCGAGCGACCAGCAGTCCCACTCGGTCTCACCTTCGGTGACCCACTCCGCGAGAATCTTTCCCGCGCCCCCGGCCTGGGCGACACCGAAAGTGAACACGCAGGCCTCGAAAGCATTCGGGACGCCCGGCATCGGGCCGATTAGCGGATTGCCGTCGGGCGTGTAGGGAATGGGTCCGTTGATGACCTTTGAAATTCCGGCAGACCCAAGAATGGGTACCCGGGCCATGGCATCCTCCAAGTATGGTTCCAGCCGCTCCAGGTCATCAGGGAAAAGCTGAAATGAGAAATCATCCGGCATCGGATCCTCGGGCGTGATCCAATGCGCCCTGCAGTCGCGCTCGTAAGGCCCCAGGTTCAGTCCGAACCTTTCTTGCCGCAGGTAGTAGGACGTATCGACGTCACGAAGGAGCGGCAGTTTTTCGCGGCCGGTCTCCCCGCACCATTCCTCAAGCGCCGGTATATCCTCGGTAAGGATGTACTGATGGCTCATCACCACCATGGGCACGGTGCGTCCTCCATGTGGCCTGAACCATTCGCCAACGCGTTGCGCGCAGTATCCCGCCGCATTCACGACGTATTCGCAGCGAACGTCACCCTGTCCCGTATGCACGATCCATTCCGCGCCGTGGCGGCTGACCCCGGTGACGGGCGTGAACCGAAGGATTTCAGCGCCGAGGTCGCGGGCGCCCTTCGCCAGAGCCTGGGTTAGCTGTGCCGGATCTATGTCACCGTCATCGGGATCATAGAGCGCACCTTCCAGATCATGGGTCTCGATGAAAGGATAGCGCTCACGGATTTCCCCAACGCCCATCATACCGACATCCAGTCCCTGATACCGGCCCATTCCGCAGGCGCGCTCGAACTCCATCATCCGCCCGCGGGAGTGCGCCAGCCGGATCGACCCCGTAACATGGTAATTCATGGGATAGTCGACCTCATCGGCAAGCCTGCGGTAGAGTTCGGTCGAATACCGCTGCATGTTCATCACTGCCCAGCCGGTTGAGAACGTGGGCACGTTTCCGGCAGCGTGCCATGTCGAACCCGCTGTCAGATCGTTCCGTTCCAGAAGGACGCAATCGGTCCATCCCGCCTTCACAAGATGGTAAAGCGCAGAAACCCCTACCGCACCGCCACCGATAATGACCACGCGCGCGGTTGAACGAAGATCGGCCATCGCTCTCTCCTGATGTGCCGCGCGGCCTGTAAATCCGGGTTTCCGCCATACGCGAGCGGCATGTGTCGCCGCGCTTACATCAATCGGCTGATCGAATACAACGGAAAAGCCGCTGCGTTCAAAACCGTTACCAATCCACTCCACGGCGCAAAGTCAATGGCCCGGGCTACGACCCAGGTAACGGACTGAACCATCAGCATACGTGGCGGCGAGATCCCATCCGGAACCGGAATTTGCCGGCGTTTCGCAAAGCGCAGGAAGGTGCGAAGGCGCTCCGCGTAGTCATCGACGGTCACCCTCGTTGCCGGTGCTCCCGGACACCCGGCCGGAGAGGTGGCGGTACCTCGGGACGGGAAACAGGGTCTCCACCGGGTTTGGCCCGGGGCTGTAGGGCGGCAGCCGGAGCAGGGAGACGCTGGAACACGGCATGGTGTTCCCCATCAGTCTATCCGTACCCCCGGCGCCACTCCGAAGCGCAACGCCGGGCCCTTCCCGGAGCGA
This sequence comes from Paracoccaceae bacterium, assembly GCA_965221405.1. Taxonomy (GTDB): domain Bacteria; phylum Pseudomonadota; class Alphaproteobacteria; order Rhodobacterales; family Rhodobacteraceae; genus JAPOUP01. The sequence continues at coordinate 2,559,465 of CBDCSE010000002.1, forward strand.
GGGCGTAGCCCGAGCGGAGGAAAGGGCCCGGCGTTGCGCTTTCCGCGCCCCCCGACCCCCCCGATTCCGCACGGGAACGGCTCGGTCCCTTCGGATCCGAGCCTAACCGGCGCCTCCGGGCGGCGCAAGGCATGCCGGCAGGCGCGCCGGGGAAGGCCCGCGGCGCGTGGGGGACGATCCGGACGCCGGAGGTTCCCTCAGGGAGGCCGCGCCAGCCGGAACGCCTCGGCCGGCGTCAGGTAACCCAGGACCTTGCGCGGACGCGCGTCCGTGCGGTCCTGGACGGCGCTCACCTCCGCATCCGTGACCTTGCGCAGGTCCGTGCCCTTGGGAAGGTACCCCCGCACCAGCATCCATGTTTCGGTTCAAGCCCGGATCCGGGCTTTTTCCGTCGGTCTGCGGGCCTCCGGATCCGGGTTCTGCACACCGCTTTCCACCGGCGGATGCCGTGAGGGCAGGGGCAGGCGGTCCGCCCGGCGCCGGGCGTCAGGCGGCGGGCGCCGACCTGTCCTCCCACATGCGCCGGTCGCGCGGGAGGACGTTCGCGGTCACGACGGGCCCGCTCATGACCGCGGTCACCGCGGCCCCGGGTGCCTTGGGTCTATCCCCGCGTGTGCGGGGGAGCCCCTGACAAAGCGCGATGACGCGGATTGGCCGAGGGTCTATCCCCGCGTGTGCGGGGGAGCCCTGTGTAGCAGGACATATCTGCGCTGTCGCCGGGGTCTATCCCCGCGTGTGCGGGGGAGCCCGGCGGAGGAAGGGCAGGCGTCCGCGGCCGTCGGGTCTATCCCCGCGTGTGCGGGGGAGCCACCATCCGGCGTCTGATGGGACTAATGTAGTCGGGTCTATCCCCGCGTGTGCGGGGGAGCCTAATGGGTGCGCCAGCCAAGGACGGCCGGGTGGGGTCTATCCCCGCGTGTGCGGGGGAGCCCGCGGAAAACGCTGGCGGGGGCCACGAAAGAGGGGTCTATCCCCGCGTGTGCGGGGGAGCCTCCAACGCGGTCCTCACGCTCACGGGCTGGACGGGTCTATCCCCGCGTGTGCGGGGGAGCCCCGAGCCCAAGGCGCCTGACTGGGAAGGAAGGGGGTCTATCCCCGCGTGTGCGGGGGAGCCGTGACGCGCCGCCGCCTTTGCACGTGCACGGGCGGTCTATCCCCGCGTGTGCGGGGGAGCCGGGACGAAAGGTCAATCCCATAACGCTGCTCAAGGTCTATCCCCGCGTGTGCGGGGGGAGCCGGCGTCAAGGCATTTCTCGAGATAGCCGATATGGGTCTATCCCCGCGTGTGCGGGGGAGCCGAAACCCCATCAGCCGCTCGGCCTCAACCGGAGGGTCTATCCCCGCGTGTGCGGGGGAGCCGTCCCTGCCATGCTATGGAATGGCCATCAGAAGGGTCTATCCCCGCGTGTGCGGGGGAGCCCTCCACCACCACCGTCATCAGGTCAGCCGCCGGGGTCTATCCCCGCGTGTGCGGGGGAGCCACGTGAGTCGCTTGCAGCACACATTCGTGATCGGGTCTATCCCCGCGTGTGCGGGGGAGCCTGACTGAGCAGTTCCTTTTTTGCTCTGGCCATGGGTCTATCCCCGCGTGTGCGGGGGAGCCGGTAAGTGCGTCCGAAAGTGATAGCCATTTCCGGGTCTATCCCCGCGTGTGCGGGGGAGCCCAGGCGCGTTTCCGTCGTGCGATTGACGATGAGGGTCTATCCCCGCGTGTGCGGGGGAGCCGTCTCTACTGGTAATCTTGTTAATGCCCGGCCGGGTCTATCCCCGCGTGTGCGGGGGAGCCCTGTCGGCATCATCAATTCGACGAATTCTTCCGGGTCTATCCCCGCGTGTGCGGGGGAGCCTTCTCCCTACGACCTATCAATCCGGCACTTACGGGTCTATCCCCGCGTGTGCGGGGGAGCCACGGCCCCGGACGATCACCTGACAGCCGATGAGGGTCTATCCCCGCGTGTGCGGGGGAGCCGCGGACGGAGGTCTCCGGCGTGTCGGCGCTCCGGGTCTATCCCCGCGTGTGCGGGGGAGCCAAAATCCTGCCACCCCGTCTTGCCATCAGGACGGGTCTATCCCCGCGTGTGCGGGGGAGCCTTTGGCGGCGTCGTCTGCGCGTTGTCCACATTGGGTCTATCCCCGCGTGTGCGGGGGAGCCCAACATCACTTGGGAAAGAAACCCACCATTCCGGGTCTATCCCCGCGTGTGCGGGGGAGCCGCAGCCAGCGCTTCCCATAGCCCGTCCAGGCTGGGTCTATCCCCGCGTGTGCGGGGGAGCCCCGGCGAGAACCTCCGGTGTGGCCATCACGCCGGGTCTATCCCCGCGTGTGCGGGGGAGCCACCGGACGGCCGCCCGAAGGCGCCACCACCAGGGGTCTATCCCCGCGTGTGCGGGGGAGCCCTGTCTGTAGGTATTCATTCCGTTCTCCATTGGGGTCTATCCCCGCGTGTGCGGGGGAGCCACGGACGTGAATGCGTCCTGCAATCGACCTACGGGTCTATCCCCGCGTGTGCGGGGGAGCCCGTATCTCCCGGTCGGTGAACAGCCGCCTGAGGGGTCTATCCCCGCGTGTGCGGGGGAGCCACCGCCCGGACGTTGCCGACGCCGGTGTCCTCGGGTCTATCCCCGCGTGTGCGGGGGAGCCAAGGAAAGATGCCGCCCGCTGTTGGTGCCTTCGGGTCTATCCCCGCGTGTGCGGGGGAGCCAGCAGCCCGCCGTCGTACAGCCGGGCGTGCACGGGTCTATCCCCGCGTGTGCGGGGGAGCCGAGATGAGACTGAGGATCGAGAACATCGGGCCGGGTCTATCCCCGCGTGTGCGGGGGAGCCTCTAGCAGCTAGTACATTGATATTATTCAATTGTCAAAGAGCGGACGCCGCGGTATTGTCGTCATTACGCGCACGCAATGCCAACAAGACGCCATCGGCGTCTAAGATTTCGTGCGAAGGAGTGCCCAGCGTCTCTATACCGAGACTGCCGGTGGCGGAAGCGTCCCGCCATATCATGACGACCGAGCCGCGCCGCAGCGTCCTCCACCACTCATCAAGAACGGACCATAAGCGCGTTCGCACACCGGCACTCATGTCGGGCGCGACATAGACCCCGGCCGCCACCTCCAGCATCAGCGACGCCAGAAATCCCCTGTACCGGCTTTCGACATCCCGGGTCACGACGACCGTCAGGGGCATCAGTCGCATCCTTCCAGAAGCGACTTGATGCGGTCGATCATCTTTGGAATGACCTTCTCGTCGGAAAGCTTGCGCCCGGTCAGGCGGCGCGTAATGCGTTCCATGTTGTCGGTGGGGCAATCCTGGACCTGTCTGGCGGCGCGGAACGCGCATGGGATCGTAATCGTGTCCCGGAACAGGTCAGCGACGTCAAGCACGAAGGACTGGCCTGGATCCTCATGAATGAAACCCAGCTGCGGAATCGTCGCTGTGGCCGCCACGGCGACCGCTGCGGCAGCCTCGATCGCACTTGACGCATGGTTCAGGCCCTGGTTGGGAAGGTCAGTGGCTTCAGGACGGGCGCGATCGTACCTGCGGCCCTTCCATTCCACTCCGATACGCTTGGCCCATAGCGCATATGACTCCTTCATTCGGGCACCTTCGACGCCGCGCAGCACGTCCAGCCTGCGGTGCGGCAGGATCTCCCCCAAGCGCCACGCATACATTTTCCGTGCCGTCGTCAGGCGAAGACCCTCGTCGGCCCATAGACGCGCCTGCATTCGAGCGAGGCCTGAACGATCCGGGATCAGCGGCGGTGCCGTGTAGAGGCGCACACCATCCTCTCCCACGGCGGCGAGCGCGGTGCGGGCGTGGGCAAGAAGTCGAAGCGCGTCATGGCTAACCGTCGAACCGGGCCCCAACAGGACAATCGACACACCCTGGACCGGAACCGCATATGCACCGGGCGTCAGGGCGTCCTGCCGCTTCGTCTCTCCTTGGACGAAACGGAGCGTGCCGTCCTTCGCCGTAAGGGCTCCCCGTGCGAGATAGAGGCATCCCGCCCGGTCCGCATGCGGCACGTGGGCGCTGTCCAGTCCGAGGCGTCCCTTGAGCATGGAGTCAGATGGCGCGCCACGGCGGGCGCAGCAAGAGCATTCCGTAACCATAGGCGCGATGGCGACCCGTCCCGCGGGCGAGCATGTCGGCAAAGCCGCGCGGGTCACGGATCGCAAGCGTTCCATGAAAGACAACATCCGGTCCTTCGATCGAACGTCCGCCCCGTGTCCGACGCGATCGCCGGAAACCGTGCATCCGGGTGCGGTTCCGCTCCAGTTCGGCCGCCGGCGCCAGCCGCGCTGCCAGCCAGTCCAGATAGACCTCTTCGCGCGGACGGGCTTGGTCATTGCGCAGGGTTTCGGCAAGAAATGCGTCAAGTTCGGCACCCTTGGAGAAACGCTGCCTGTCCGTTTCCAGATCTGACGCCAGGCGAACCGTCGGACGCGTCCTGAGATCAAAGCCGAGCCGCATGCCCTTCCGCCAGGATTCAGCCGGTCGTGGCACGGAGCGCAGCCGGTCGAGCGGCAGGACCGCAGCCTCTGCTGGACCGATTGTGGAACATGCGAGATCCCGCAACTCATCGGCGCAGCGATCGGCATATGCGTAGAGCGTTCCCCGCAACGCACGTGGGACCACCATAAGGCGAAAGGGCTTGAGTGTGCCGGGGCCGAACACCTCCCCGAGCAGATGATGCAGCGCCAGCCCCTCGTCAAGGCTGCCTCCACCGATCCCGCGGCTACCTGACCAGACGTGCAATTCCGCAAGCTGCAGGGGCAGTTCGGCCAGATGAAGGCTCACGCGATCTCCCCTTCGTTCACGACGCGGGCTCCTGCATGCAGGCCGGTAGACCAGTTTCGCAGGTCCGGCAGCGCCTGACGCAGGACACCGTCGCGGGAAGGCGCTTCGTCGGCCCAGAGAGCACGGCCCTTCAGGCCAAGGGCGCGGAGCGCAGCGAAGGCATCGGCCCCTTCGACCCAGCCGGCGAACAGCCTGCCGGCAGGAAGACAGGACTTGCGCCCGATGAATAGCGGCCGGGCGGGGCGATCAAGCGCTTCAGAAATATCTTCGAGCGTCGGCGTCCCCCCTCCCTCGAGACGCAGAACCAAGCGGGTTTCGTGATCGGCCAGATAGTCGCGACGGAGACGATGGGTCATCCACTTGCGCCCCGCCTGGTTTCCATGTTGTGTCGCCTCAGGCGAGCTGGAGTAGCTTGGGCTCTTGTTCCGGGTCTCGACGATGCCAGCGCTTGTCCATGCAGGTTCGCCATCATACAGGCGAGCGTTCTGGCTGTCCGTAACCAACAGCGGTGCGATCCGTTTTTCCGGCATGGCCGAGAGTGCGCCAAAGACCAGCCGATCCTGGAGCATCTGATGCAATGAAGCGTCTTCCCGTCGCCAGCCCAGCGCATTCGCGAGCAGTCCCGTCAGCGCCGAGGCGGAGGGAAATTCCCTTGTCGGGCCAAAATGATCGACCTTCACGCCCCCAAAGGCCATCAGAGGGGCCGCGAGACGCAGATGAAGCCAGCGATGTGTCATGCCGCATCGTCGGTGACGAGGCGACCCGGCAGATCTCTGGCGAATTCGGCCAGCTCGGCCAACGACCCACGCTCCGCCCCGGGCACCTCACTGTTGGCCAGTGACATCACGCGCCGCTCCTCACCCGTCGCGTAGGCCTTGTCGAGTGCGCCGAGATGCCCAGACAACGCTGCGACGGCTCTGCCGGTCTCGGGATGGCAGGGCTTGCGGAACGCCTCGGCCAGGGAACGCGGCTGGCGGTCTCCGGCCTCGAGGAGCAGAAAGGACGCGCGGGAATACGGAGCCGTCGAACCCAGTTTCGCGCCCGGCGAGACTTCCGCAACCAAGTAGATCAGATTATGCAGGACCTCGCCCGCAAGCACCGTGTCACCCCCAAGATTCCTGTGCAGGCATGGCAGGTCCGCGACCACGTAGCCGTAGAACAGGCCAGAGGTCAGCTCGGTTTCCTGAATGGTGTCGGCACCGGTATCCTCCTCGCGAGCGAGATCGTCGGCGGCGATGAAATAGTCGCTCTCGGCCTCTTCGGTATGGACCGTGAAGGCGTGGGCCACATGCAGAGCGGCATCGATATTGGCGGACGGGTCGGACGTGACCATCCGGCCGAACAGAGCCCCGGTCAGCCCACCGGGGAGTTTAGCGCCCTCGCTGAGCGCCTTGAGATTGGCCTTATGGGTCTTGAGCCATTCCGTGGCGAGGTTCTTTGCCGCCCCTATATCTCCGGCCGCCTGACTTGCGAGAGCTCTCGCGGCTTTGGCGAGATAGGCGACTTCCGCTTCACCCAGAAGCAGTGTTTGCCGTGACTTCTTCTCAGTCCCCTTATCCCCGTAAACCACCTTCAGGACCGCGTCTCCGATCTCCTTGGTGATCTCCTTTTCCACGCCATCGGCCCAGTCTCCCAATACCTTGCGTTCGACGATCTCCCGTGAGCGATAGGCTGCGTCAGCCCCTTCGATCGCGCTTATCGCATGCGGATCTTCGGCCAGGCGCCAATGCCGTTTCAGGCATTGCGAACTGACCCGGGTCCGCAGGCTGCCGCCATAGGGAAGGCGTTTGGCGAGACCCGCGTCGTCGCGGTTAAGCAGGGCGGCAGCATATGGTGCGAGGAAGTGAATTTGCAGAAAGCGGGGGTCAGACATCGGATTTTTCCTCTTTGCTCGATTCTTGATGCCGATCAAGACGGCGATAGTAGGCGCGGGCGATCATCCGCGCGTCCTCGTTCAGGTAGGCCCAGGCGAGGCTGGGCACATCAACGCGCAGGCGACCCCGCGCCATCATGCGTACCACCCGTTCCATAGCATCCAGACGAGCGGGTCCGCGCGCGGCAAGCAGGCGGGCCAGACGTTGCTCGGAGCAGAACGGCTTGTCCAGGCGACGGTGCGCATCACCGCCATCAGCCAGGACCGCGCCCAATTCGCGTCCATTCTCATGCACGCTTTCCGTCGCACCGGCTGGAGTCAGCAGTGCAAGCGCCTTGGTGATGCGACGCCACCTCTCTTCCTCATTCCGTTCCACTCTCAGCCGGGCGACCATGCGCCAGAACACTGGCGCACCTTCCTTTGCCATCCGGCGGGCGGCGGCCCTTTCGCCGCCATCGACGTGGACCAGTTCCTGAGCTATCTTCAGTGCGCGGCGAGCGACCTCGTTCTTGATGTCAGGCATGCTCGGATTCCTTAATTCCCATTTCGCGGAAGATCACGGCAATCCCGCGCTTCAGCGCGTCGCTGCCCCGGGTCTCGGCTTTCGGACGCATGATCCGTGCGCAGGGAATGCCTGAAGCGGCGCACACGAATTCTTCGCGCGCGGCCTGCGAAAGCTTCCTGGCGAAACGGGCAAGCGCCGCGTTGCGGCCCTCCTTCGTGCCGGCGGCCAGCCTTTCCCAGAGCGTCGGAAAGAACAGGGCGTCCGCAACGGCCGACAGAGAGGCGCGTGCCGCCCGGGTGTACCCGTATTTTTTCTTTCCGCGTCTTTCCCAGTCGCCGTTGGCTGCAATCAGCACCAATCCGTCACGCAAGGCGACATCCATCTTCCCGACCAAATCAACCTGTTCCTTTGCCAGGTCAATGGCCTCCGATCCGAACATCGTCGTTCCCACGGTCTTTGGCACTGGAACCAACCGAGACCTGAAGCCGTCGGTCTTCGAGTTGCCGCGGGCAAAGGCCTCAGCAACCAGGATCATGTCCGTGGCCTTCTCCTCAGGCGCAGGGCGCGCAAGCTCCGGGACGTTCCACTCTCCCGAGTAGAGGATCTCGTCCAGAAGCCTGTAGTCCCAGTCTCGCTCGCCCAAGGTAAGCGTCTTGGGTTCTGTCCTGTGAACAGGCGCCCAGGGATCGCCAGTCACGCCCCTTAATTGCTTTGCATTGATCCGTTCCCCTTTCGAAGTCGACCGGATCGCGCAAATCCCTTCAGGCCGGTTCTGCAGGCGGACGCGACGGCATATCTCGATGAACGATTGGTCAAGATCGCGAAGGTCAAGCATCTGGCCTTCGGGCCAAGGCAGTGTCCACAGCAACGATTCGCCCTCAAGGCCGGATCGTCTCTCCAGAAGACGGATGACGTCACGTCGCCACCAAGCGGCAGGATCCATCAATCCTGTTTCGGAATGGGCCGGTGCCAGACCGATCATCGCTCGCGAGGATGAGCCGCCATTCATCCGTGAAATACCATAGTTCCCCGAACCACCGAACCCTTCCATTGTCTGGAGACTCACGAGCGCGAAGATCCAGTCCTGCGGTTCCGCCTGTCTCGCGATCTCGCGTTTCAGGTCGTGGTTTTTCGAGGTGATGATCATGTCGAGCGCGTCAGGTGTGGCAACCGGGCTCCATTTCAGCCCGCCCGGATCAGGCGGCTGCAGGAAAGCCGGACTGCCGTGATCGTCCACGACGAGGCACCATGGAGCGTCATCCGGGAAGGCTGACGTCAGGGAACGCAGGGTATCGCGCCACGCGTCCTCGTCCACGGGAAACTGCCTGCACCGCCCGTTCGCAAGAGCCAGGACGGCCAGCTGCACCAGGAACATGTGCCAGGCCGGCCGCTGATGAGGACGAAGGGCGGGGAAGCTCGCGACCTCACCCCTAGACATCGCCGCCATGAGAGCTGGCAGCGAAAACGGCCCGCGGTTCGTTTCGATCAGGTTTTCGGACAGGAGGTTTCCGGTCATGCGTTTCCTGGATCCAACCGCTGCAAGCCAGATGCGTCGTAACGAAAATATGTGTCCCCAACTCGGAAGATCAAGGTTCCCTCTCCTGTCAATTCCTCAATATCCTGATCACGCAGCCCGCGCGACCAATGAGCCGGCAGGGCGACGGACGTCACGGGAGTCCCGAAAGGACCGGTCGCCCCCTCCGGAAAGTCCAGAATAATTCCCGGCGCACCCAGCCTCGTCTGAATTGCCTCGTCATGGGGGAAACTGTCGGGAAAGGGTTCATCCCGTTTCAGGGTCACGAGTTCCGCTCCCCTTGTCTCCACGATGGCTTTGGCCGAAACGCGGACACTATAGTCTTCCCAGCCATGTTTCCGTGCGATTTCGTCCAGACGGTCAGGATGGGTCGCGCGTTCCACCAGACTGCGGTTCATTTCAGGAACCTGCCACAGCGCATGCTCTTCAATCTCATCAAGCGTCGCCTGCAGTCCCGGCACGTCCAGGTAGACCCCAGACAGCGACGACGCCTTTCCGTAGGCGCCTAGGCCGTTCTCCGGTTTTTGGGTCAGCGCAGAAAGACCGCCATCGGGGCGGAGCACGACGCATTCGGCCCTTTCGAACCCCCATACCCTGGGCCGCGCGTGCCTGTGAAGTCGTCCGACGCGCTGCAGCAGAACATCCATCGGGCAGAGATCCGTCACGAGGAAGTCGGCATCGATGTCGAGCGACTGCTCAAGCGTCTGGGTTCCGCATAGTACGACGCTACCCGCGGCGCTGCCCGTGCCGAAGAGCGCCTCAACACGCGCGTCAAGCCGGGCGCGGTCCTCGACGGCAAAGCGGCCGTGATGCAGCGTGGCAACATCATCGAGATTGAACACGAGCTCGCGAGCCTCGTCTATGCAGGCCGCCCAGGTCTCCCTCGCGCGATCCACGGTGTTGCGGATCACCAGAACGCGCGCGCCTGCACGCGCCGCATCAAGCGCCGGCATGGCCGCGTCCTGTCCGCTCCAGCCGGGACGCGCATTGATCGTAATCTCCTTCCGCTGGCCCGCCTTCCTGGCCACCGGCACCTTCTTGGCGGGTGTCCAGACCACCGGATAGGCTTCGGTCTCCGCTTCCGGAAGCGACTGCAAAGGGGAAGCGAGCCAGGCGCTCCGCGCAACCGCTCCCAGTGTCGCCGACATCAGGAAGGCATGTCCCCCGAGGGCCAAGTGATCCTGAAGGATGGTGCGCTGGATCTCCGCCATCCAGGCGTCGGAAGCATGGATTTCGTCGATCACCAGCAGCGAACGGGACAGGGCGCTGCCGCGCATGTGCGCATGCTTCGCCTGGAGTCCTGCCATCATCACCTGATCAACCGTTCCGACAGCGATCGGCGCCGCAAGAAAACGGGTCGCGTGTTCCGCAGCCCAACGGACAGGACGACGGTCTCCGTCCTCGACATCATCCCACAGCACGCGGAATTCAGGCAGGCGAACGCCCCTTGCCTCACCGGACAATGCCTGTCCGGGAATTGCCAGAACGGCTTCGGGTGGTGATGCGGAGAACATCCTCTTCATCGCGTCGTTTACCCGACGCTGGAGCTGGCGTGCCGCGGCGCGGGTCGGAACGGCGAAATAGAGGGCGTCGACCTCGCGGGCCTCATGAAGCTGCGCAAATCGCCAGAGCGCGGCTTCGGTCTTGCCGGAGCCGGTTTCGGCCTCAAGCATGACAAGCCGCTCTGACAACGAGATTCCGGACACGGCTTCCTGTGCCGGTCGCGGTGATGGGTGATCCGAAAGCAACGACCAGGTCACCGGCCCGGCCAGCTTGAGGTTAGCGATGTCGAGTCCGATGTCGCAAAGCCGTTTCCGGGCTCCGTCCCGGGCCCTGTCCCAGTATCCCGGATCGTATTCCCCGACGAACGGGAACGCTTCCCGGTCGGATCCGACCCAGTCCGCCAACGCCAGAAGACCAGCGACGAAATGCGCGAGGGGCAACGTCGGCGCGGGCGGCTGATGATGCCGGATGGCGGGAAACCACGAGATCAGGGCTTCGCCCATCACGCTTTCCTCGACTTTCCAGTCATACCCTGGGAGCGGGCTGAAGGCATCCTGTCCCCAGCTTTCGCTCGGACATGACACCGGACGCCCGTGATGGGCGAAGATCACCTTGAACCAGTCTCCAATTCCCGGCCATGTGGCCATATGACGTGCATGGCCCGCAAGAGCCTCATCTGACCTGTTCTCCGACAGCCACTTCCAGCCACACTGAACATGTCCCCGAGGAGTCAGCGGGAAGGGTTGATGTCGTGCCTTGACCTGAAAGGCCGGAGCGATCTTGCCAATGTCATGAAGAAACGCCAGGGCACCAAGACATTCGATGTCCCGGGCGGAAAGAACTCTTGCGGCGGCACGTTCCGCACGCGCCCGGAACGTGGGCAGCTCAAGAAGGGCGATGAAAGTTGCGGCGACGTCAGCGCAATGGTGGGCGAGGTGGTGCCGAGCGCCCGTTTCCCGATCCGTCTTTCCCCATGCGGGCACCATCACCCCCACTCCCAAATTGCGCCATCTGCCTCGCGTGCCCCGGGCCGGAGGCAGATCCTGAATGACGGAGCAAGGAATCGGATATTTGCCTGCCGACCGCTCCTGCGAGACGGACGCGATGGAATCCCTATCGCGAGACGCATACGCGGAGCGTAGGGAAAACGCAATGGACCCTTTCGGGCGACCCGAGGCGAAACCGTCCGCCACGAACCGTTTGGTCGGCGCTGTGCATCGGACTTCACCAAGCTCCACAGCCGGTTTGAGAGTCCCGATCACGGGACAAGCGCGGTTCAAACCGGGAACTCGCCCGTCCCAATAGCTCCGGCGCGCCTCGTCCGGCGTCCATCGCGGCGGCGTCGCCGACGGTCCTCCAGATGCGCCGGCCCTCGTGCCAGCAGTGGATGAAGAACTCCCCCCCCCCCCCCCCCTACGGAAGCACCCGGACGCCGAAGCCCTTCAGCCTGCCGTCGCGGATGTCGTAGGCGGATTTGCCGGGCTTGAGCGCCGTGATCCGGGCGTCGGTAAGTGTTGTGGTTCCCATCGTCCTGTTCTCCCGTTCAGTTGCGGCGGGGAACGTAATGCCGTCATGGCATTGTCCTGCGGTCCTGCGCCGCGGGTTGGACAGGAGAAAGCGGCGTGATATCAAAGCTCTGCGAATCACCCCAGCACCAAAGGTGCGGAGTAATCGTTCGGTGAAGGCGTGACGGCCATTCCACACGGCATTTGACGGCCGTCTTTCCGGGCATCCGATTTCCACTGGCTACACTGCGGCACATCCGCTGGCCGTGCCGCATGTTGATTCGCGGAGTCCCCGTTTCGGCCCCCGTCCCGCCTCCGGTTCCGCCGACGGAGGGCCGGGATTGCCTTCATGAACGGGCACGCGCGGCGGAGGCGAGGGTTGCGGAGCTGGAGGGTCGGCTCACGGAACCGGAAGCCCGTGCCCTGGAATGGAAGCGGGAGTCGATCCAGGCCCGTAGCGAGCTGAACGGGCTCCGGACGACCTTCGGGAGCAGCCGCAGGAAGCCCGCCGCCTCCCGCGCGGACCTGCGGGATGTGCGCCGGAGCCGGGGCGCGCGGAACGTGCGCAGGCTGGAGACGGAGGTGGCGCGCCTGCGGGGCCTCCTGAAGACCGCCGGCATCGACGGCGGCCGGAACCCGGTGACGGGCCTGCGCAGGGAGATCGCCCGGCCCAGGGACGTGGCCGCGCGGCAGGCGGAGGAGCTGGAGGGGCCCGGGGCCGGGAACGGGAGGCTGCGCCCGGCGCGGGAGACCCATGCGCAGGCGCGGTCCGGCGGCAGGGGCGGGAGCGGGGGCAAGTCCGGATCCGGCCGCGGGCGCGGCCAGCGGGCGGGCGGTCCCGGACACGGCCGGACGCCGCGCCCGGAGACGGAGCGCGGGCCCGGGACCCACGACCCGCCGGAGGCGGACCGCGAAGGCCGTCCCCTGGCCATGCCCGGCTTCCCGGCCGCGGCCTGGAAAACCGCGCCCCGCGACGCCTGCATCGGATGGTCGCCGGAGGTCCGCGGGCGGAACCTCCAGCGCGTGATCGACAACTCGAGGTACCTGATCATGCCCTAGGTCCGGATCCCGAACCTGGCCTCGCACATCCTCTCCGAGGCGCGGCGCCGGCTGCCGCGGGACTGGCACGGCCGCTACAGGGTGACGCCGGTCCTGATGGAGACCTCCGTCGGGGTCCCGCGCTTCACCGGGGCCGTGTACGGGGCCTCCGGATGGATCCGTGTCGGCACGATCCCGGGACGGGGCAGGTACGACAGGAAGAACCAATGGGCGAAGCCCGGGAAGGACATCTGGCTCTGCCCGCTCCGCAGGGACTGGAAGCGGACGCCCAGCCGCTGAACCCCGTTCCGCCCGCAATCCCGTGCCCGGCCCGCGGCCTGCGGTCATCAGGGCCCGGCCTCTGGCGCGTCAGTCAGGGTGAGGGTCTCCCATCCAGACTGTCGCGCCATACCGGCCACGGCAACGCCGTCGTGACGCAGGTCGCGGCAGGCACGAATGAACACCCGGAACCGGCGCGCATCATGCGGCGCGGTCCGCGAAACTGTTCCGGCATCGCCAGACAAGGCCAGAAATGGCCGTCACGCCTTCACCGAACGATTACGGTGCGGAGCCGGTGTAATGCGCGGGGTCCGCTTCATCGGAAACGCCACCGGCTCGAACCGCACCGCTGGCGGCGGCGGGTTTACCCACAGTCGCCGGTGGCGGTCATTCCCCGTCAATCCGGGATCGTCTCCGCAGGCAACCACGGGGCTTGATCATTGATCGAAAATCCGTCAATTTACTTTTGCCCGCTCTATCGCGGGCTCCACAAAGGAGTGACCATGGCCAAGGAAGAACTGCTCGAATTCCCCGGCGTCGTGAGAGAACTCCTGCCAAATGCGACGTTCAGGGTCGAGTTGGAGAACGGCCATGAAATCATTGCGCATACGGCGGGAAAAATGCGAAAGAACCGGATCCGCGTGCTGGCCGGCGATCGGGTGCAGGTTGAAATGACCCCATATGACCTAACCAAAGGCAGGATAAATTACCGCTTCAAGTAAGTCAGGTCCATGCGCCTGATTCTCGGCTCAGGCAGTCCGAGGCGCCTTGAGCTTCTTTCGCAGCTCGGGCTACGGCCGGACGAGTTGCGCCTACCTGAGGTGAACGAAACACCGATGGTCGGCGAGCTTCCGCTCACTTATTGCCGACGTGTCGCACACAGCAAGGCGGCAGCGATCACGGTCCGGGGTGATGAGGTGATCCTATGTGCGGATACGGTAGTCGCGCTCGGGCGCCGCATACTGGGCAAACCGCTTGACAAGCGGGACGCGGCGCGGATGCTCGCGCTTCTTTCTGGGCGGCGGCATCGAGTGATCACTACCGTAGTCGTCAAGACATGCGAACGCGTTCTGGCACGGACGGTAGTAACGGCCGTCAAGGTCAAACGACTGTCCCGGGAGGAAGTTGACGCGTATATTGCCGCTGGGGACTGGCGCGGCAAGGCGGGCGCTTACGCGATCCAAGGAGCGGCCGGTGCGTTCATTCCCTGGATCCAGGGTTCTTTCAGTGCGGTCATGGGACTGCCCGTTCACGAAACCGCGCAACTTCTGCGCACCGTCGGCTATCGGGCCCAACAGATATAGGGGTATCGTCCTGCCCCTCGGCACGCCAGTTCAGTGGTGACCCGCTGCGCTGCCTGCGACTGACAGGGCATGGAAAACGGACAAATGGCTGAACGTTCGATCCTGATCACCGGATGCTCCTCGGGCATCGGATATGACGCGGCCCACAACCTCATGAGGCGTGGATGGAACGTATTCGCGACATGCCGCACGGAAACCGACTGTGAACGCCTGCGCTCGGAAGGCCTGAGAAGTCCCCGGCTCGATTACTGTGACAGCCAGAGCATCAGGAACGCGCTTGAAGAAGTCCTGCTTGTCACCGGGGGGACTCTGGACGCGCTCTTTAACAACGGCGCGTACGGTCTGCCCGGCGCGACCGAGGATCTTCCAACTGATGCGCTACGCGCGATTTTCGAAACCAACTTCTTCGGATGGCACGAACTGACCCGCTCCGTCATTCCGGTGATGCGCGGACAGGGTTATGGCCGCATTGTCCAGTGTTCGTCCGTTCTGGGGTTCATCCCGATGCGCTGGCGCGGCGCATATGTAGCCACTAAACATGCGCTTGAGGGCTACACCGATACGTTGAGACTCGAGATGAGAGGCTCATCGATCCATGTGTCGCTGATCGAACCGGGACCGATCACCACGAGGTTTCGGGAAAACGCCATCCCCAATTTCGAACGCTGGATTGACTGGAAGAATTCCACCTGCTCCGCAGAGTATCAGACGCGGCTTGTCGAGCGGCTTTACGCCTCCAACACCGCTCCCGATCCCTTTGAGCTTCCGCCGACCGCCGTCACGCGGAAACTGGTGCACGCGATCGAGGCCCGCCGGCCTCGGCCCCGTTATTACGTGACCAAGGTAACTCACATCGCCGGCGCGATGCGACGCCTGCTTCCGACACGCGCACTCGACCGGCTTATCGTAAGCCGCTGACCGACCCTTCACCGGAACTTCCCGCCAGTCCCTTCGCTTTAGGGGAAGTTTCCGCTAGAATCGCGCAATGACCAATCCTTAGGGGCAGTTGAATGTGGCAGGATCCACTCTTTATCGTTGTCGCCGCCTCCGTTCTGATCGTTCTGGTTATCTTGATGATCGGTATCGGAGGCTTCGCGCGGGGCGGTGAATTCAACCGTAAACACGCTAACCGGATCATGCGTTACCGAATCGCGGCTCAGGCAATCGCAGTCCTGATGATCCTGGCGTTCGTCTATTTCCGCCAGATGGAGGGTGGCTAATGGTTGTACTGAACAGGATTTACACAAAGACCGGCGATGCCGGCGAGACCGCGCTCGGCAATGGTATGCGGGTTCCCAAGACCTCCGTGCGCGTCCAAGCGTATGGTACCGTCGATGAAACCAATGCCACCATTGGAATGGCGCGACTGCACGCCGACGGCTGTCTGGACTCACGGCTCTCCAGCATCCAGAACGATCTCTTCGACCTGGGTGCGGATCTCTGCCGTCCGCACTCCGAAGAGAATGCCAACGTCGATCACCCGCCGCTTCGCGTCTCGGATAGCCAGGTGTCGAGGCTTGAGACTGAGATCGATGAAATGAACGGCGATCTGAAGCCACTTGGAAGCTTTGTTCTCCCGGGCGGCACCGCACTGGCCGCACATCTGCATCTTTGCAGGACGGTGTCGCGGCGGGCTGAACGGCTAACCGTTGAGCTCGCCACCGTCGAAAGCATCAACCCGGCGGCGCTGAAGTATCTCAATCGCCTGAGTGACTGGCTATTCGTTGCGGCCCGGATTGCCAATGACTGTGGCGTCGACGACGTGCTATGGGTACCGGGAGCCAATCGTTGACTCCATTCTCCGGGGTTTCCCCATACCCCTTTGTCATCCCACACGGCCCCGGAAGCGAATCAAATGACGACTGATCGGAGTTCCCGATTCATCACGATGGCCGCATGCCTCGCCTTCAGGGCAAGCGGGCAGCCAGTATCGATCAGGATTTTCCCCGGGGCTGGCCACTTTCCAGAGGCCTCCGGCCAAACGTCGGCAATTTCGTGACCCGCATCGCTGCGTTGATCGGTCTCCGTGACGGGAAGCCCTCCGCCGTTCGCGGGCTTTCACGGTCTGGCACATCGCATTCTCGTCAAGGGCGGTTGTTCGGGCCTCGCGGCCGGTTCCGCTCCGAGGCCTGTCCACGCCTCGTTCCCCCTCCTGACCAGCAGACTGATGGCCCGGGTCGCCATTGTGACGTCAATTGGCGACGCGCCCGTCGGGTCCAGGACCATGTCTGGACCTGGCCAACGTTCCGCTACTCCTTGCATGGCACTGACCGCGGACATATGATCAACAGTGGTTAAGGGGGAGAGCGGGCTTTGGCCGACACGATGGAATTGACCAAGAACGGCTTCACGCAGGAGCAGGCGGACGCTCTATGGAAAACGTTCGGCCGGAAAACTGAACGGAGCTTCGACCGCTCCACGCTGATGTGGTTGATCGGCGGTCTGACCGCGCTAGGCATCTTGTTGGCTGGCGTTATCTGGGCCGAGATCGGAAGCGTACGGGACGAACTCCGCTCCGAGATCGGAAGCGTACGGGACGAACTCCGCTCCGAGATCGGAAGCGTACGGGACGAACTCCGCGGGGAAATCCGCCAGAACAGGTCGGCGATCGCCGACCTGGCGAAGGGACAGGCGCGCATCGAGGCCATTCTGGGAGAGCGGTTGCCGAGGGATAGATGAGAGGAGCCGCCCGACCTGAGTGAGAGAGCCACTCAAAGATAGCTCTCCTTATGAGCGACGTAGCCGAAGCCCACGGTATGGATGGTCAGGGACCGTTGGACAGGCCCGGACCCGACCATCCCGGCAGTGGGGTAACCAGTTCAACCGCCAACCAGGGTCGCCACAGCATGCGAACCGGGTACTACAGAACGGTCGGATCCAGTTAACCGGCCATTATGCGCCGACGCGGCAATTTTTCGCTGTTTTCCAGACTTACAAGCCCTTAATAGGGCGAAGGATAGAACTGCCTGCCGACCGAAAGCATGGCGATTTTCCGTTGGGATTTTCTATTGGAGAGATCCGCATGAAGGTACTCGTGCCTGTCAAGCGCGTAATTGACTACAACGTAAAGGTCCGCGTCAAAACCGATGGATCGGGTGTCGACCTAGCACATGTCAAGATGTCCATGAATCCGTTTGACGAAATAGCTGTGGAAGAGGCCATTCGCCTAAAGGAGGCGGGAAAGGCGGATGAGACCGTAGCAGTCTCAATCGGCGTGAAACAAAGTCAGGAGACCCTGCGTACCGCGCTGGCAATGGGCGCTGACCGCGCCATACTCGTGGAGGCGGTGGAAGACGTCCATACGGATATCGAACCGCTCGCGGTCGCGAAAATTCTCAATGCCATTGTCGAGGAGGAAAGACCGGGCCTCATACTTTGTGGCAAGCAGTCTATCGACAACGACATGAACGCGACTGGCCAGATGCTGGCGGCCCTCGCCAACTGGTCCCAGGCGACATTCGCCTCGAAAATCGATATCGAGGGAGACCACGCGCTCGTGACGCGTGAGGTCGATGGTGGATTGCAGACAATCCGGGTCAGGATGCCGACTGTCATCACCGTCGACCTGAGACTCAATGAACCGCGCTATGCATCGCTTCCAAACATCATGAAGGCGAAACGAAAGCCGCTGGATGTGAAGACACCGGCCGATTATGGGGTCGATGTGGCGCCAAGGCTGGAAGTCCTTAGAACGGACGAACCGGAATCGCGGAAAGCGGGAGTAATCCTCGGTTCGGTTGATGAACTGGTCGAGAAACTCAGGGACGAAGCGGGGGTGATCTGATGGCTGTTCTTCTGCTTGGTGAAGTGAACAACGGCGAGCTTTCGCTCGACGCAACCGCGAAGACAGTGACCGCCGCCGCGCCCTTGGGCGATGTCACGATACTATGCGCTGGGGCGTCAGCCACTGAAGCCTCTGGAACGGCGGCGGGGATTGATGGTGTTTCAAAGGTGCTCTGCGCCGAGAATCAGGCGCTCGGCCATAGGCTTGCGGAAACGACGGCGGAATTGATCGTCTCACTGGCGGAAAGCTATACCCATATCCTCGCTCCGGCGACGACCGATGCGAAAAACGTGATGCCGCGTGCCGCGGCATTGCTGGACGTTATGGTGATCTCTGATGTCTCAGGCATAGTGGACGGCGAGACCTTCGAACGTCCGATCTATGCCGGAAACGCGGTACAGACAGTGAAGTCCCGTGATCGAGTCAAGGTGGTGACCATACGGACGTCCACTTTTGACGCCGCGGGCGAAGGTGCACCGGTGCCGGTGGAAAACATTTCGTTCGGCGGAACGTCCAGTCTATCTGAATGGATCGAGGACAGGATGGCCGACAGCGGGCGGCCGGAACTGACAAGCGCCGGCATCGTTGTATCCGGTGGCCGCGGCGTTGGTTCGGAGGAGGACTTCAAACTTATCGAGAAGCTTGCGGACAAGCTCGGCGCGGCCGTCGGTGCCAGCCGCGCGGCCGTCGACTCAGGCTACGCGCCCAACGATTGGCAGGTTGGGCAGACCGGAAAGGTGGTCGCTCCGGATCTATACGTCGCCGTGGGCATCTCAGGCGCCATCCAGCATCTGGCGGGCATGAAGGATTCGAAAGTGATTGTCGCCATTAACAAGGACGAGGAAGCCCCGATTTTCCAAGTGGCCGATTACGGGCTGGTCGATGACCTGTTCAATGCCATACCCAGGTTGATCGAGAGACTGTAGAACCGTGCATGCCGTTACACGGACAGCAGCCGGCAAATGACGGAACGCTCCGGGAATGGGACCGCGGCGGAGCACGCATCCCATGCCCTCCGGGCTTTCATTATCCGGGTCCATGGATCCGAAAGTCGGGTGTCGAGATAACTCATCGGACAAGCAATGTCTGAGCGGAGGCGCAACCGCGCCGACTACCTGGTCGCCATCCTGCCCCCATCGCGTATATCGAGGATGAAATGACACGTTTCGCAATGCTTACCCTTTACGTCATCGCGCTTGCGCTGCCCGCTCAGGCCGACAGTCACCTGTCCGAACGGGCCGCGTTGGGAGCGGCAGCTTTCAGGCAATGCCAAACCTGCCATGTCGTCGTTGACGACGAGGGGAACACCATCGCGGGAAGAAACGCGAAGACCGGGCCCAACCTTTACGGAGTCGTTGGACGCAGGGCGGGGACAGTCGAAGGATTTCGTTACGGACAGGCATTGGTTTCGGCCGGCGGGGCCGGGCTAGTCTGGGACGAAGAGCAGCTTGTCCAGTACCTGCTCGACCCCAGAACGTTCCTCCAGACATACCTCGAAGACAAAGGCGCACGCAGTAAGATGACCTACAGGGTGCGCGCCGACCGCAGGAATGACCTGACCGCTGAAGACGTGGCGCACACCTATTACCATTTCCTGCGTGAGGTTGGCCCCGCCATGGAGAGCGGCGACGCAAGGGCGGAACCTAGCGGCTGACAGACGAGACATCCGCCACCCGCGGGCGTTTATCCGTAACCAGGAGCGGTGAGGTTTGTCGTCGGAGACGGTCTGGCACACGATGCGACTTCGGTCAGGCTGGGTCCAGCGCTCCAGTATCAAAATCCGCGATAGTACCCGTCGGTGGATTTGCCGGGGCGCAGCTTGCGGTGCCAAAGGACGTCCTTTCATATGGGACATTCCAAAGCTTATGCGTCAGGCGAACGTCTGGCCGATGGGGCGCACTTGGAGTGGAATGGATGTGCCCCGGTCCCTCTGACGGACGCGATATACGTGTATCACCTTCCGACGCCGAATGGGCCGTGACATCGGTGCAAGTTGTTTGGGACATGCTTCACGATATGCAGCACGGTGATGCGGAAACGCCTGATCCTAGTCTCGGGCACCACTGGCACCCGCATGCGCCGTGGTAGGGACCCACTGGCCTTGGGTCGATGCGCAGACATGACGGCATTCGCGATACCGTATTGAAAGGCTTTCGGACAGGTCTGTCTGAGAACATGCGTCACCTGAATGAAGGTGTGTTTTTCGGCAATCATGATCTGGTGGCTTTCACCGGCTGGCCCTCGGGTACGGCCATCCATTCCGGTGAAGGGTTTCTGGGAATCGCGCCCATGGGCAAGCGTTTCAATCGACGGTCGCTGGATTTTGGTGCGTGGAGCACCGGCAGATCCGCGCGAACTGGTTGATGGTCGATATGCTCGATATTTACCGCCAACTGGGGATCGACGTTTTCAACCGTATGCGCGCCCTGCCGAATGTTCCATCCGAAATATGACGGTCAGATGTCGACAGAAACGCACGATCCATACAGTTGGAATATCGGGCCAGCCAGTGTTTCGCACCAGGATGATTCGATGTCGAGGGTATCTTTGTCTGCAAGATCACGCTGGATCCGTTTCAATCGAATACGCTTGACCCGGCCCGTTCCGTCTTGGCCAGAAGACTGTTTGTCAGAGTCCAGCCACCCGCCTGATCTTGGTGTTTGTCGAGCATGTTCTGTGCAAACGGCAAGGCTGAAAGGACACGCTGATCCCGATGGCGTGAGGATGACTTCAGCCAAAGGATAGCACGCATGATCTCCACGTCACGTTCGAGCTTCTGCGCGGATCGCTCTCATAATGGTGTTGGTGACAGGCAGGGACGTGACGGTTGCTTTACGGACAGGTTCCATGTTCCCGGGAAACGCTTTTTTGGCACATATTTCGTCCGTTCTTTTCTACCCCGAATATGTGGAGTCTCTTGCAAAAATCGACATGCCAGAGGTTTTCCATTTCCGGGGCACTTTCATGAAAAACGGTGGACAGGGGACCCTTCTTAAAGATATATACTCGCTGAACTGAACTGGACCGTACTTCCGGGCCTGATTCGCCCTCCGCCGCATGGCCGGATCCGCTGTCCGACCATGCGGTATCCGTCATGGGTGATCACCCGGAAATTGCCGGTGACGGATTCCGCGATGGCCTCCCGTTCACGGGGAGGGGTCCCGTCGGGGAACCTGAGGATCGCCCCGGTGAACCGGCGCGGGTCCGCGTGGAACCGGTCACGCCTCACGTGGCGGTGCATGACCCCCCACAGGCGCCCGGTGGGGTCGGGTGCGGCGCGTGGGGCGGCAGGAAGTGCGGCCGGACGCGGCATCCCGGCCGCTCCAGAAAGGGCACGGGCGCCTTCGCGTGACGGTGGCGGGCGTTGCCCGGGAAGACGTGGACCGCCGCGCCGCCGGGACGGGCGCGCTCCGGTTCCCGGGAAGCCGCAGGGTCGTGGTGGCACCGGTCCGCCCGCCCTCGACCATCGTCAGTTTCATCGTCTCTAGGTTCAGCGCCCCGTGCAGGTTCAGCCGCCGCCGGCCCGTGGTGGACCTGACCGCGGGCCTGTCCCCGCGGAAAACCCGGCCGTGGGCGGGTCGGCTCCGCCATTCGGGGTGCACCGCGTCCGCGAACACGGTCGCCTCGTTGGCGGGCGCGTCCCGCACCGTCCGTTCGTACTGCCGTATGAAGGCCTCCCGCCCCGCCCTGTCGGCCTGGCGCGGAAGCGGCTTCGGCTTCACATATTCGAATCCCAGCCGGTGCATCAGCTTTATCGCGCCGCCGCGGGTGTACTCCCGGCCAAAGGTCGGCGGGATGATGTCCCGCACCCCGTTGGTGCCGCGCGGCGGGCTGTCCGGCGGCGCCTCCCGGAGCGACGCCTCCCGGGCCCGGGTCAGCTTGCCCTCCCGTTCCGGATACGCCGCCGGATCCACCGATGCCAGGCCTGTCCTGCGGAACCCGCGCGGCCAGCCGCGCACCGTGTCGGGGTCGAGGTAGAGGAACCGGCAGACCTGGCGGACGCTCCTGCCGTCACCGGGCGCGACGAGCGCGTTCGCGCGCCGCACCTTCAGCGCCTCGACCTTCCGTCCGCGCATGACCGCCAGCAGCGCTCCGCGCTCCTCCGGCGTCAGGATGTTTCCGGACATGCCACTGCCTGTGTCCTGTTCTGACCGCTCGTTTTCCGGGTATCTGGACCGTTCCGCGAATCATGCCAGCCCTAAAGGGCGAATTAATGATTCCGAGTAAAGGCTTATCCCTTTGACCAAGGCATGTCCACATTCTGTGTCCGGCGGGGTTGACGATCCGTTTTGTTCGCCTTATGTTTTCCTCATGGCATCGCGATGCAGACACGACCGGCCCATGTCCCGCCAGGGGTCCGGGGAGCGCTTCCCGGACGACGGCGCCTGCGCCAGGCACCTTGCGGAGCTTCGCTGGGGCGGTGGCTTCGCGTGCCCGGCCTGCGGCTGCGCGAAAGGCCGGGAGCCGAGGGCGGGCGCCGCCTCCCGGGTGCGCGGGGTGCGGACGCCAGGCCCCGGTGACGGCGGGCACGGTGACGCGCCGCAGCCACCTGCCGCCCAGGACCCGGGTCCTCGCCGCGCATCTCCTGGCCACGCATTCCAACGGCATCTCCGCGCTCCAGCTCCAGGCGCAGCTGGGCATCGGCAGCCACAGGAGCGCCTGGCCGCTGCCGCACAGGCTTCGCCGGGCCATGGCCGACCCCGACCGGAGCCTCCTTCAGGGGATCGCGGAGGTGGACGGGACATCCGTGCCCTGCCGCGACGGCGGCGGCGCGGAGGCCGGTGACGGCGCGGAAACGGACGGGGCGAAGGGCGGCGCCGGCAGGGGCCGTGGCGCCGACGGCAGGATCCTCCTGGCCGGCGCCGTGGAGCTGTCGGAGGACGGGGCGCCGCGCCGCATCCGGCTGGAGGCCATCGGGGACTATGGATCCGGGGCGCTGCACGGGTTCATCTCCGGGGCCGTCGCGCCGGGCGCCCGGGTCGTCACCGACGGATGGAGCGGCCACCCCGGCCTGCCGGAGAACCCGCGCGAGGAAAGGGTGGTCGGCGGCCGCAGGGCCCACGAGGTCCTGACCTGGGTCCACCGGGTGTTCTCCAACCCCAGGCGCTGGGCCATGGGCGTGTACCACGGCCTGCGCCGCAGGCATGTCCAGCGATACCTGGACGGGTCCGTCTTCCGCTGGAACCGCCGCCGCCACCGGCGGACCTCCCCCGGCAGCCTCCCCGGCATCGGCCTGGGGCTGCCGCCCGCCACCTACCGCGACCTCATCGACGGACACGCCTGATCCGACCGGATCCCGCCACGGGACCGGCGGGCGCACCCGCGCACCACCCGAATCCTCACTTTCCGGCACCGTCCGGGCCGCCGCGCGGCGCCGCCACGCGGATTCCGCCGGGGATCCGGCGACCGGCCGCCGGCACAATATCTTGCGGTGCCGTAGTCAAAGGAATAAGCCTTTCCGAGTATACTCGGATTTCTGAATTCGCTGAGCATACGAGGGTTGACATGATCTGCGGAACGGTCCAGTCCAGTTCAGCGAGTATATCAGGGAATGTTTCGAAAGGGAGTTTTGAAGGATGATTTCCGTATTGACACCTCTCACGCGGGGACTGACAGTCGTGGCACTGGCGCTGATGATGGCCGATGGTGCCCACTCCGAGCAGACGAGCTGTACTGAACTGTACAAATGCGGTTGGTGTAAGCTTGATATGTCAAGAAAGGGACATGACAGTGTGCAACTCAGTCTCCTTTACGCGAATCACTGGAGCCTGCGAGAATCCGGTTACATTGCTAAACAGGATTTTCCACGGTGGTATGCCGGTCCAGATGGACACAACAGCAGTCTGCCGATTTATCTGCGGGTCGAGGAAGTGAACAGCTCTGAAGTGATCCAGGATGAAAAACTTGCCGATGTCACCGCCCAATCGTTCGGCAGACCATCCTCCTACACTCGGACCATCGAGTCGTTAAAGCCCGGCACCCGGTACACGGCTTTCGCGTACGCCAAATATGAAGGAGGTCTCACGCAGGGATATACGTATGAGAAGCCGTTTGTGAAGATTTGCTTCACGACACATTCTGATGAGAATGGCTGTCCGGAAGGGTCTGTCATTCAACGCTATAATGGCGTCACGAAATCACTGTTCATTGCTTGCGCCGCCCAAAGGGCTGGAGGTTGATAGCAAACGCATCCGCGTCGCGAATTGTATCGGAGAGAGGCGCGAGAGACCGGCACTCTAGTGGTTAATTCGATACAGGAGATTCCGATTTCTCCCGAACCATGATACTGTGCTCCCTGCCGCAGTCAGGCGGCCAGCGAAAAACAGCCGGAAACGGGAGACAGGCGGATGGACGGGAAACCGGCACGGCGGCGGGCCGGGCTTTCGGACGGGGACCGGGAGCGCCCCGGGGGGATCGCAGGCAATCCGCGGAGCCCGCGGAAGCGCGCCGGGCGGGCCCGCACCGTTCTGGCGCCGGGCCGCAGGCTGGCGGAGACCATGCGGCGGACGGGCATGTCCAGGCCGACGGTTCGGCGCTGGTGGGACCGCTTCCCCGGGCGGCGGGGAAGCCGGGGATGGCCCGCTCCACGGTGCGCGGCCTCCTCAAGGCCGGGGGCCTCAGGCCGCACCGGGTCAGGACGGCCAGGGTTCCGCGCGACCCGGGGTCCGGGCTGAAGGTCCGCGACGCCGTGGGCCTCCACGTGGACCCGCCCGACTACGCGGTGGTCATCCCCGTTGACGGGAAGACGCGGATACAGGCGCTGGGGCGGACCCGGAGGCCGCTTCCGATGAGGCCGGGCCATGCCCGGACAGGAACGCACGCCTGCAGGCGGAACGGCACCACATGCCTGCTGGCGGCCCTCGATGTCTCCACTGGCAGGGTCGTCGGGCACCACCGCCCGGTGGAGTTCCCCGCCTTCCCGGACCACGTCGCCGAAGGGATCGGTCCCGGAACCCCGGCGCGCGCCATTCCCGGCAACGTCCCGTCGCACAGGCCGGCCGGGGTCCGCGGGTGGCTGAAGGGCCGTCCCGACAGGACGTTCCACCTCACCCCGACCCCGGCCTCGTGGACAGACGCCGTCGAGGAGTTCTTCCCGGGGCTGTCCCGGCAGCGGCTGGAGGACGCGGTCCTCGACCCGCCTGCCGGGTACGTATCGGCCATTGAGGGATACATCGCGCATCACAACGCCAACGACGCCCGGCCGTTCCGCTGGAGCCGTAGGCCGGAGGACCCCGTCGCGGTCTGGAAGAGAGGCCACCGGAGGCTCCGGGAAATGGCATCAGATGAATGAATCAAACCAATAGCCTGCGATTCAACCGGGTTTCCTGTGGGGATGGCCGCCGCCGCGCCCGGCCTTTTTTTCGTAAAGGCATCGAGCATGTCGTGGACTTGCCGGACACCCTTCGCCCGACGCGGCTGTTTTTGCGGCACCATGAGGCGCTCCGAACCGCGACGGGTTCTGTAACCCATCCCCATTCTGTCCCTGTCCCAGGCCGGCATGTCCACGGCGTCGAGGCCGGTCTCTTTCCACCAGACCGGGCATCCGCCGCACAAGTGGAATCTGTCCACCCACAGAAACAGGTGGCCGTTGGGTATGGGACATTTCGAGATCCTCAGGATGAACCGCTTCATTTCCTCTTCCGGCATCTGCCCGGGACCGCGGCGCGCCCTGCCCCTGCCAACGCCCTCATTACCGCATCCCATCCTTTCCGGTATGCCCCGATACTGCGGATCCAGAAAGGCGACCGGTACGCTGTCCGCCTCCGGTCCGGACAGGAAATCCAGACCGTCCATCCTCATTCTGGTCTCACAGGCCATGCCCCCGGGCAGGGTCATTCCCGGTGCGGTAAGGTCACGAACGTTCGGTAATACCATTTCCCGAAAGTTTTGACTCGTCAACATATAGTCGCATAGCCGTAGATACACGATATATTCCGTTCCGTCGCGGATGGCGCGTGCGCCCGGCCGTCAATGTCGCCGTGTTGGGGTTTCCGCAAACCAGCACCGACAGGATACAGGACATGCCCGCACCCCTGACGATCACCGACACCGGCCGCACGGCCGGGGAACTGCGCCGGTTCGCCGGTAGGTGCAGGGACCATCGCCAGCGCCGGCGCGCCCGCGCCATCGCGTCCGGGCCCGGGGGGATGCCTCCCGGAGAGGTCGCGGCGCGGCTGCGCACGACGGCCCGGTCCATCCGGGACTGGACGGTCCGTTACAGCCGGGATGGCATCGAGGGGCTGGCGGACAGCCCGGGGACGGGACGGCCCGGGCGCCTGGACAGGGACCGGCGCGCCCTTCCCGCGGAGCGGGCCGGGGCCGGCCCCGGTCCCGGGAACGGCGGGCCCGTGCGCTGGCGCCTGAAGGACCTCGCCGCCCGGGCGATGGCCCGGTCCGGCGTTTCCGTCAGAGTATCCGCGATGTGGCGGACGGCGCGCGGCATCGGCTTCAGCCACCAGACCGTCCGTCCGCTCCATCCCGGGGCCGATCCGGGGCGGCAGAGCGGGTTCCGCAACGGTTCCGGCGGGCTGGCGCCGGGCGCGGCGGGCGAAGGCGCCACGCCCGGGCGGACCGGGATCCGGTTCCAGGACGGCCCGGGGGCGGGCCGGAAGGGCACGAACACGCGGATCTGGGCGCGCCGGGGCGTCCGGCCCCGCGCGGTGCGCGACCACCGCTACGGATACAGATACCTGTTCGCCGCCAGCCACGCCGGGGATCCCTGCGCCGTCGGGCATGTCTGTGGCAGGGCGAACACCGACGGGACGGACGTCCACCTGGAGACGGTCCCGGCGAAGGTGAGGCCCGGAAACCACGCGGTGGTCGTGCCCGGCGGAGCCGGCTGGCACCGGTCCGGGGCGCTCGTCGTTCCCGGCAACGTGTCCCTGCCGCGCCTGCCGCCGTATTCGCCGGAACCGGACCCGGCCGGGCAGGTCTTCGACTACCTGCGCCCGGACTTGCTCTCCAGCCGTCTCTTCCCGACGGCCGGGGACGTGACGGGCGCGATGCGGGACGCCTGGAAAACGTTCGGGACCGACCGGGAACGCATCGCGTCGATCACCAAACGGTCATGGGCCCGCGTTTCCTGAAGCAACCGGTCAAATGGCGCTCCATAGGTCAAAACTTTCGGAAAATGGTATAACACCGGCTTTCTGGCGGGCACCTCACCGATCCGACATTTGAGGCGTTTGTTCCGTTGATCCAGACTGGCACCACTGGTGCAGGAGAAACAGCGCTTGTTGGCGATGAATGAAAGGCGCATTGTCCCGCGTGAAGGGAAATCGGATGGGAAAAGCGCCTTTCAGGCTTCTGAAACCCTTGGTCCAAACCTCAGGCGTCGTTTTCGCGTCGCCCCACAGTGGCCGGGACTATCCCGGTAGTTTTCTACGGCGGAGCAGGCTCGATGTGCAGACACTCCGCTCTTCCGAGGACGCTTTCGTCGACATGCTGTTCGGGGACGCACCGTCATTCGGCTCACCATTGCTTGCGGCGAACGCCCCCCGCGCATTCATCGACCTCAACCGCTCGGACGACGAGCTTGATCCGGCACTGATCGCTGACGTACGCGAAGGCATAAAAAATCCCCGGGTGATTTCCGGGCTCGGCGTGATACCGAGAGTGGTGACGAACGGCCGCGCCATCTATCCCGGCAAAATCACGCTACGCGAGGCCAGCGCCCGCATAGAAAAATTCTGGCGGCCATACCACCACTGTCTCCAGGAGATTCTCTGCGATGCGCGGGAACGGTTTGGAGAGGCGATCCTGATCGATTGCCACTCAATGCCGCATGCGGCCGTCGAGGGTATCGGCGGCGGCGCGCCGCGCCCCGAGATCGTCCTGGGCGACCGTTTTGGGACCACGGCCCGCCAGGATCTTGTGGACCGTGTCGAAGCGGCGTTCTCCGGCGCGGGACTGCGCGTGATGCGCAACACTCCATTTGCGGGCGCCTATACCGCGAAGCGATACGGCCAGCCCTCAAGGAGCCAACACGTCATCCAGATCGAGATCGACCGATCGCTATATATGAATGAACAAGGTGTCACTCCAAACAGGCGGCTGGAGGAATTCCGCAAGCTCTTGAGTGGGATATACTCGCTGAACTGAACTGGACCGTACTTCCGGGCCTGATTCGCCCTCCGCCGCATGGCCGGATCCGTTATCCGACCATGCGGTATCCGTCATGGGTGACCACCCGGAAACTGTCGGTGACGGATTCCGCGATGGCCTCCCACTCACGGGGAAGGGTTTCGTTGAAAAAGCGGAAAATCGCCTCGGTGAACTGCCGGAAATCCGCGTGGAACCGGTTATGCGTCACGTGGCGGTGCATGACCCCCCACAGGCGCCCGGTCGGGTTCAGGTGCGGCGCGTAGGGCGGCAGGAAGCGCGGCCGGACGCGGCATCCCGGCCGCTCCAGGAAGGGCTTGAGCGCCTTCGCGTGATGCTGGCGGGCGTTGTCCGGCAGGACATGGATCGCCGCGCTGCCGGGGTGGTCGCGCTCCAGTCTCCGCAGCAGCCGCAGGGTCGTGGTGGCGCCGGTCCGCTCGCCCTCCACCATCGTGAACCCCATCGTCTCCAGATCCAGCGCCCCGTGCGGGCTCAGCCGCCGCCGGCCCGTCGTCGACCTGATGGCGGGCCTGTCCGAACGGTGAACCCGGCCGTGCGCCGGACGGCTCTGCCATTCGGGGTGCACCGCGTCCGCGAACACGGTCGTCCCGTCGGGCGGCGCGTCCCGCACCGTCCGTTCGTACTGCCGTATGAAGGCCTCCCGCCCCGCCCTGTCAGCCTGGCGCGGAAGCGGTTTCGGCCTGACGTAACCGAATCCCAGCCGGTGCATCAGCCTGATCGCGCCGCCGCGGGTGTACTCCTGGCCGAAGGTCGGCGGGATGATGTCCCGGACCTCGTTCGTGTCGCGCGGCGGGCTTTCCCGCAGCGTCTCCCGGAGCGACGCCTCCTGGTCCCGCGTCAGCTTGCCCTCCCGCTCCGGATAGGCCGCGGGGTCCACCGATGCCAGGCCGGTCCGGCGGAACCCGCGCAGCCAGCCGCGCACCGTGTCGGGGCCGGGATGGAGGAACCCGCGGACCTGGCGGACGCTCTTTCCGTCATCAAGCGCCACTAGCGCGTCCGCGCGCCGCACCTTCAGTGCCCCGGCCTTGCGGCCGCGCATTATCGCCAGCAGCGCTCCGCGCTGCTCCGGTGTCAGGATGCTTCCGGACATGCCATCACCTGTATTCTGTTCTGACCGCTCTTTTCCGGGACAGATGGACCGTTCCGCGAATCATGTCAGCCCTTAAGGGCGAATTTATGATTCCGAGTATAACCGCCAAACTGGTCCTGATCGGAAATCAGGACGCAAGGATATCAGCGGAGTAGGAACCGAACCGCTTCGGCCCTTATCTTACGCCAATGTCGTTTGGGCCGGTACCCGAATCCAGTATACTGGATGGACCTCCTCGAGAGGGGGAATGGTACTGTTCAGAGGCCCTGACTTCGCCAGAATCCCTGAAGGAATCACTAATTCGCCCTTAAAGGCTGGCATGATCCGCGGAACGGCCCGGATACACCGGCAACGAGCAAAAAAGGGGCAGCTTATATGGGTGGAGGTCAGCTTTAGCGATGTGCGGAAACTTTCAAACCCTAACCACGGGATAGCCGTGGAGTCGGAGTGCAAAGCCTTGTGATCCGGTGGACGCAACTCCGATTGTTTGGCTTCAAACATCAGCTAACTCCCGAACCGGCGGGCCGCGGCGGCGTTCCGGAATACCTCTTTGACCGATGCAGGTGCAGCCTACCCCTTGCGTCGTTGTCTTCCACCCGCATATTGTCCGCCGGACAGGCGGAAGGGTTCGCAGATGACAATAGAAACGGTTGGAGTCGTCGGTGCCGGCCAGATGGGCAATGGAATCGCCCATGTTCTGGCTCTGGCCGGCTACAGGGTGAAGCTGAATGACATCAGCAGGGAAGCGCTCGACACCGCATCCGGACTGATCCGGCGCAACATGGACCGCCAGGTATCACGTGGCAAAATTGCGGAATCGGAACGCGACGCGGCGCTGGACAGAATCTCAATGACCATGACGCTTGGCGAACTTGGCGCAGCCGATCTAGTCATCGAGGCGGCAACGGAACGCGAAACCGTAAAGCAAGCGATTTTTGAAGATCTGACGCCACATCTCAAACCACATACGATCCTTACCTCAAACACGTCGTCGATTTCGATCACGCGCCTGGCCAGTCGTACCGACCGTCCTGAAAAGTTCATGGGGTTTCACTTCATGAATCCCGTACCGGTGATGCAACTGGTCGAACTGATTAGAGGAATTGCGACCGATGACGAGACCTACAAGATCTGTCTGGGTGTGGTTGAGAGACTCGGCAAGACAGCGGCTTCCGCAGAGGATTTCCCGGCTTTCATCGTCAACCGGATCCTGATGCCGATGATCAACGAAGCGGTTTACACACTTTACGAGGGTGTCGGAAATGTAGCTTCGATCGACTCCGCCATGAAGCTCGGGACCAACCACCCAATGGGACCGCTGGAACTCGCCGACTTCATCGGACTCGACACGTGCCTCGCGATCATGAACGTGCTGCACGACGGGCTCGCCGATACCAAATACCGCCCCTGCCCGCTTCTCACGAAATATGTCGAGGCGGGATGGCTCGGGCGCAAGACCCAGCGCGGCTTCTACGACTATCGTACGACCCCCCCCGTGCCAACGCGCTAACCCGTTTCCTCGAGTGCCAGGGTTCTGGCACGGAGCCACGCCACGAACGCCCGGGGATCCCTAATGCGTTTCTCGACTTCCTCCGGGTTGATCGGATGTCCGATTACCGGTTTCTGTGGCTTCCTGCAGGCAGCGACGATCTCGTGAAGCAGCAGCCCCTGCCGTAGCGTCGCTGACATCCGGTTAGCGACCTGGTACCAGCGCGAGTTCGAACCCGGGAAGTAGATCGGCACGATCGATGCGCCTGACCGGCGTATCATTTTCGCGGTGAACACGTTCCACTCCGCCTCGACGACAGGACCGAACATCGTCTCCGATGACGCGACAACTCCAGAAGGGAAGAGCGCCACGACACCACCGTAGGACAGCTGCTCCATCGCCGCGGCCCGCATCTCAATGCCTTTTTTCTGCGCCTCCTCGTCGTGCGGGAATGGAACCGGTATCATGAAACTCGCGGCGATCTCGTCAATGCTGGTGAGGATCGAACGGGTCAGCACCTTGTAGTCAATCCGCGTCCGGCTGATCAGATCCGAAATGATCATTCCGTCAACAAGCCCATGTGGATGGTTGGCGACGATTACCACGGGTCCCTTCGCCGGAATGCGCACAAGCTGCTCGCGCGGGGTCTGTATATCGATCCGCATCACGTCCAGTGCATCGCGCCAATATGTGCGTCTATCATGAGGACCAAGTCGCTGAAATTCACGCAGCATACGGATGATGGTGATCTTTCCGGTCAACCACTCGATGGCGCGGATCGTGTTGGCCTTCCAGAAACTGTCAAATGAATTGGCATAAGTCAGCTTCCGGCGGTCATATTTCACCACCTGCCCGACAGGTGCCGGGCGAGGCGAAAGTCCTTCCTGAACCAAAGCAGGCCGCTCCTGCGAAGTACCGTCCACCAAAGCCGACCGCCTCCCTCCGGAAACAGTACCTAATCGTCCTCACCGAACCGGTCGGCGGCAAGCGCCTCCAGTGCGCCAGCCAGCCGCTCGGCGTCCGCACCGCATGTCCTCACCTCAATAGAGGTTCCTTTCGACGCTGCCAACATCAAAAGCCCCATAATGCTGTCCCCCGAGGCCTCGATCCCGTCTCTATAGACCGTGGCGGTGGCGTCGTGAGCCTCGACCACCTCAACAAACTTTGCCGAAGCCCTCGCGTGCAATCCCTTTTCATTTATGATCATGATGTTACGCTTAACCATATCATCTTCTCGGGCCACTATTCCGCGGTGCCATTGAAACTGTCGATATATTTTCTCCCAGCCTCCAGAGCTCTCGCCACAGCGTCCTCGACATCCAGATGGCGAGATTTCGCCAGCTTGACGAGCATTGGAAGGTTGGCGCCATAGATAATCCTACGGTTTTCAGGCGCGCAGGCTCTCAGGGAGAGATTACAGGGGGAACCACCGAACATGTCCGTCACAACGACGACGCCTTTCCCGGCGTCCACGCCATCCGCGGCGGCGCAGATCTCCTCCTGTTTGCCCGTACGGTCATGGTGGGGCTCAATCGCGATCGCTCTGATCCGACGCTGCGATCCCACGACATGCTCGGTTGCAGCCAGATACTCGCGGGCCAAACCTCCGTGAGCTACGATGACGATACCGATCACATGTCTATCCCGACACAGCCGACAGCGCAAGCCAGACACGCCGTCTCCATTTCCTACCGCACATAGAAACCTGTGGCCAAATCTTTGCAAGCGCATTCATATCTATTCCCAGAATCTGCAGCCGTATCGAAGCGGGCACACGGATTGACGGAATCACCATTTTTCCCGATCTCCGCCACCGAGCGAATATGCCGGAAGATCCCCGCACCACTCCCGGGCGTCAAGTGCGGAGCCTACGTCCCTTCAGGCACTGAAGGATCGCTGGCGCGAACTGCGGACATTCAACCTTGAGGAGCAATGGAAGCATCCGGCCCAGAATCTCCGTTTGACGGCATGACGGCATACGGTCTGTCTCGGTTCGGTCAAGATCCACAACCAGTGTCACCCACGCGCGGAGTTGTGGAACAGTGGCCAGAAGACCCACACCGCGCGATTCAATCAAGCCACGAATCGCGCCGGGTGCGGACGCGCACGGCCAGCCCTCGCTAAGTTCGACGATAGTCCTGTCGTCAGCCACCAGCCGACCACCTAAGGCCATAAGCGACAGGGCAAGCGCGGACTTTCCACTTCCAGCACTCCCACGGATCAGTACGGAACCAAACCCCGCGGCAACGCAACTGGCGTGAATTCGCATGGTGGACGACATCAGAAAAACGGGCGCAAGGGAAGTCGCGGACAATGCTCGGGCGCTGCAATCAGCATAAAATACTACCTTCCGATAGCCTGACGCGAGGTTATCGCGAATTCGCGCCGCGAACAAGGCGGCACAGGCGCGGGGATGTATCCCAATTTTTTGACATCATGCGGCGACGGCCTGATTCGCCTGCCATTCGAGCAGGTCGGGCAGCCGGAGGTTCATGACCAGGGCCTTCAGCGCGAGCATGGCGTTGGCGCCCCTCTCCGCCGGGCGCGTTCCCGATCGCTCCGTCCGCAGCCCGAACTGCCGGCATCCGCCCTCCACGACGCCGCTTCCGACCTGGATGCCCTGGTCGCGGAACGCGTCGTACCGCATCCGGTCGAGCCTGCTCCCGAAATACCTGCAGCAGGCCTCCACGTCCCCGTGCCGGTTCCTGGACGGCGCGGGCTCCCGGACCACCTTCGCCGCCCGGCCCGCCCTGACGTCCGCCTCGCCTCCGCGAACCGCCGGGCCCGTTCCGCCCCCGGCGGCAGGATCGCCTTCACCGCGTCGGAGGCGCGTTCCAGGCAGTGCAGGAGGCCGGGCACGAACGTGACCCTGCGGCCCCCGAAGGGCCCGTCGCAGGCGTTGGGGATCCAGTCCGCCCCGTCGGAGACGACGACGGGCCCGCCCGCGTCGTGCGGCCCCCGCCGCCTTGCAACAGCCCACACCTGTATGTGAATCTCAAATCCGCCTTCTCCCGCCGAGGGCGTCACGCACCTGGATGGCCCGGTTGAGCCTCCCGGGTCCCTGCCAGACCTTCCTGGCCCCGCGCGGCGGCTGCCGCCTCAACGGGTGGGCGCCGACGGGGCGCCCGATGCCGGTGACGGGGTCCCTGACGGTGGGGACGCGGTCTCCCTCCATCCGGACGGCCTCCCTGTGGCCCCGGGCCCCGGCAGGGTGTGCGGGAGGTCAATGTCCCCCTCCGGACAGACATCGGTCGCGGGCGTCTCCGGGCGCCCGCGCGCGGGCATGGCCAGGTCGGCGACGCGGGCCGGGCGGTGACGGCGCCGGAGGCGAGGCACCCGCGCGGGCCGTCGGCGGCGCCGGGCCTGCGGTCCCTGATCCGGGTGCCGGACCTGGGGTCCTGGACCAGGTCTCCACGGTCCACCTCCTGCGGTACCGGCCCGGCACCTCCGCGGCGTGGACGGCGTCCGCCACGCCCGGCCGCGGCCGCCCGGAGGCCAGCGGCAGCCAGCGCGGCGGCTCCGCGCGCCCCTCCTCCTCCCCCGGCGGCATCACCGTGACCTCCGCCGCCCGGATCCCCGGGCGGGCCACGCGCCCCTTCCGGGCCCCCGGGCCTCCGGAGGCCGGGACCGCCGGCTCCGGCACCGCGGGCGCGGGCAGGGCCGCGGCGCGCTCCCACAGGCACATCTCCCCGCCGTCCGGCGTCCGCACCCGCCGCCTCCCCGACCGGCCGGGCCGCACCGGCAGCGTGTCGCCGCGCCCCGCCGCCCTGTCGGGGAGCTCCCGGAAACCGCCCCCGCGGCCGCGGACGGAGACCACCCGCGTGTCCGCGCGGGCGGCCGCGGGTTCCCGGGCGCGGCCGGGGCCCCCGGTCCAGCGCCGGCTGCCGTCCTCCGGGGCGTCGCGCAGGTCCGCGTCCATGGCGCGCGGGCCCGGCGGGCGGCCCTCCGCCGTCACCGCCAGCCCGGCGTGGGCGGGGACGCCGACGCTTCCCTTTCCGCCGCCGCCGGGACCGGCAAGGCCCCCGGTCGCCTCAAGGCTGGGATGGTTCAGGGTCGTGGTGTCCTGTATGCCCGGCACGAGGGGCCCGCGGCGGCAGCGGTCGGCGGTCGCCCCGGAGTGCGGCCCCGGAATGTGTTCCATGGTCACCCCCGGGTCCGGCAGCAGCCGGTACGCGGCCCTTTTCGCGGCCTCCGCCGGCAGGACGGCCGGCAGCTCCCCGCCCATGTTCTCCAGCCAGGCCCGCCCCATGCCGACGGTCCGTCGGCGGATCCGCCCGAAGGTCATGGGCGGAGCGCCCGTACCCGCGCTCCGCCCGGTCGATGTCCGGGCCGTCACAGGCCCCGCCCGGCGTCCCGACCGGCCGCCGCCCTGTCCTGTGCAGCGCCCCGCGCCAGCCGTCCCCGGCGCCAGGACGCGCACCGTGCCCGCCGCCGCGCCCGGCGCAGGTCCAGCCCGCCCGGTGATGGCCGTGGCCGGAGCGCTCCGGGCCGACGTGGGTGCGGGACGCCACGGGACGGACCGGATACCGGGCCTCCCGGTCGTCCGCCACCCGCGCGGCGGCCATGGGCGGCACCTCCGACGCCAGCCCGTACACCCGCACGCCGGGCAGCGGGAGGAACCGGTGGCTGCGGACCACCCGCCCGGTGCTGGCGGCGCGGGCCCCGGGGGTCCAGCCGATCCAGCGGTCCCGCGCCGCCAGCCTCCAGGCCGCCGGGCCGAAGCCGGTCCCGCCGGGGACGCCGTGGCGCTCCGGGCGGATCCACTGGCGGACCCGGGCGCCGGGCGGGCGCGCCCATCCCAGGGGATGGTGACGCTCCACCATCGCCTCCCACCGCCGCCGGTCGGCCGCGCCGCCCACCGGGCCGGGCGGGACCGGGCCGGGGCCATCCAGACGGCGGGCCACCGCCGTGCCGGGGATGTCGCCGTCCGGGACGGAGGGCGCGGCGGCCGGGTCGGGAACGGCGCGTGGCGGCGGAAGCTCCAGCCCCAGCCGTCCCGCCAGGACCGGCAGCGCCTTCGCCGCCGCCGACAGGCAGGGCCCGCGCCGGGCGTTGCGCCAGCCGGTCCGCCCGACCGGGCCGCGGCCCGGCGCGTGACGGCCCGTGCCGCCGGAGCGGAGCGCCCCGGCCAGCCAGCCAGGCGTCCGCGGACCGGAGTGGCGGAGACCGGCCCGCATGGCCCGCCATACAGGCCATCCGGATCACCGATACAGGTCTGGATTTTTGTAAGGTGCGGCGCCGCGTTCCCGGACATGGCGGCAACGGCGCCGGCGGACGTGACCGTCGACAGGCTCCGCGACATGCCGGGGCTTCGGGAGGCCCCCGTCGACCGGCGCACCGGGCCGAGGCGGTTCCCGCCGGGGTCGGAGAGCCGGATCCGGAAGGGCCGGTCACGGGGGTGCTTGAGGAAGCGGCCGCCGCCGTCAGCGGGTATGACCGGCGGACCGGGGAACCCGGCGGGGGCTCGGAGAGCCTGGCGGAGAGCCACCGCATCCCGGCCCCGGTGCCGGGCATCGGCCCGGTCACGGCGGCGTCCCCGGTCGCCTGGACGGGCGGGCCGGGCGCGACCGCCAGCCGCCAGGCCGCGGCGCCGGGCGGCGTGGCGCCGATCGCCCGCGACAGCGGGACGCTCCGGGGCCAGCGCCACGTCACCGGAGGACGGCGGCGGCCCGGGGACGTGCCCCGCATGGCGGCGATGGCGGCCTGCATGTCCGGCCCGGAGATGAAGGCGCTGTACGGGCGGCTCCGGGAAAGGGCAAGGCACCCGGGGCCGCCGTGACCGCGGTCATGGGCGGGCCCGTCGTGACCGCGAACGTCCTCCTGCGCGACCGGCGCATGTGGGAGGACAGGTCGGTGCCCGCCGCCGGCTGACGCCCGGCGCCGGGTGGACCGCTTCCGTCTGCCCGCACGGCATCCGCCGGTGGAAAGCGGTGTGCAGAACCCGGATCCGGTGGCCCGCAGACCGAAGGAAAAGCCCGGATCCGGGCTTGAACCGAAACATGGATGCTGGTGCGCTTCCTGATCCGTCCGTCGGTTTCCGTGCGCTTTCTCGCGTCGCGGGTCCTGGGCATGGCGGCGCGGCGCGTGGGCGGGGACTTCGCGGCGGCCTACGGCATCCGTCCGGTCCTGGCCGAGACCTTCGTCGCGCCGGAGTACCGGGGCAGCTGCTTCCCTGCGGCCGGATGGCGCCGTGTCGGCGAGACCTCCGGCCGCCGCGTCCGCGCTGGCGCCCGGGGACGGGCTTGACAGCGCGGCCCGGGCGGAGAACGGGTTCGGTTCGGCGCGGCTTGGCGACGCCCGCCTGACGCAGCGCCTTGTCCGGAGCGCGGAGATCCAGGCGCGGTCGCCGACGAAGACGTTCTTCGCGGCGGCGGCCGGCTGCGGGGCGACGGTGAAGGGGTACTGCAGGATGACCGGGCATCCGGACCACGACGCGGTCTCCGCGGCCACCATCCTGGCCGGCCATCGCGAGCGCGCGCTGCGGCGGATGCGGGGCCAGAGGCTGTCCCTCCTGGTGCAGGACGGCACGGACCTGAACTTCGCGACCCGCCACGGCTGCGGGGGTCTTGGGACGACCGGCCGCAACAGGGGGTCCCCGGGGACGCTGGGCCTGCACCTGCACACGACCTTCGCGGTCAGCGGCGACGGGGTTCCCCTGGGCGTCGTCAACCCCGGGTTCGACGCGCCGGACGGCGCGTCCGGGGAGGGCCGTCCGGCCGGGGAGCGCAGGACCGGGCGGTGGCTGCGCGGCCTGCGCCACAGCGTCGCGGCGGCGAAGGAGCTGGACGGGGCGGGGGCCGTCGCGGTGATGGACCGCGAGGGGGACGCGTTCGACGTGCTCCACGAACACCGCGCGGCGGGCTGCCGCCGGCTGGCGCTGGAGCTGCCGCCGCCGCCGGACGGGAAGGCGCGCTTCGGGCCGGAGCCGCTGCCGCTGAACGTGGTCCATGTCGCGGAGGCGGACGTTCCCGGGGACGGATCAGGGCCGGTGTCCTGGACCCTGCTCACGACGCTGCCGGTCGCCGGCCCGCACCAGGCCCGCGAGGTCGTCCGGCTCTACGGGCTGAGGTGGCGCATCGAGGACTGGCACAGGATCCTGAAGTCGGGATGCAGGGCGGAGACGGTCGCGCACCGGACCGGCGCGCGCATCGAGCGGGCGGTGGCGGTCAACGCGGTGATCGCCTGGCGGACCGCGAACCTCACGCACCTGGCCCGGACGCGGCCGGAACTGCCGGCGACGACCGCGTTCACCGACATCGAGCTGGCTCTGCTGACGGACTTCTCCGGCGTCCGGAAGCTGCCGCCGCCCGGGAACCTGGGACAGGCGTTCCGCCTCGTGGCGACGATGGGCGGCTACCTGAACCGCCGGAACGACGGGCCGCCCGGCGCGGAGATCGCTTGGAACGGACAGGCCGCGCTGTCGTTCACCGCGTGGATGCTCGGCCACAGCATCGATGCCGGGGAAGACAGCGAGGTGCGGAAGCGCATCAGCTAGCTGGACAGCACTTATGGGTAATGGGCAGGCCGCGGCCGGGGCCGATGGGCAATGGAGAACGAGACGTTCCAGACACCGAGGCGAGGGATCCGTACGGCTTCGAGCACAACTCGGCCATGGCAAGAACCATCTGTCGGACGTCTTCATGACGCTCGCCACCCTCGCGTTCCTGACCGCCCGGGAGCGGCGGCACCGCTGCCCGATGTTTTGGAAGGCGCGCGAGCGCCAGGGGCGCAACCCCTGCCTCTGGAACAGGCTGCGTGAACCGGTCGGGACATTCGCGTTCCCCGACTGGAGGACGCTCTTCCAGGCGCTCGCCGGGGATCTCGGAAAAGAGGATTACGTCGGCCTCATCCGCGCAGGGCCGCAGCCGAACCGCTCCGGCCACGCTCGAACGACCCCGATCCCCTCGACTTCCTACATTTTCGGCTGTAAGTCATTGATTTTCGGCGGCCCGGATTTCGAATGGGCACTACATCGCGGGACGTTCCCGCGTTCATTGCCGCCGGTTTCGGGGCTCTGTCACCCGCCTGCCCGCCGGGCTGCGGTCTTTCGCGTCGGCTGGAGCCGGAACGGGGCTTCGTTCCATCCGAGGCCGAGGCTCCGGTAGATCCGCCGGGCCTTGGCCGAGGCCCGGCTGGGCATGGCGTATTTCTGTTCCGTGCCCTTTCTGTGCAGCACGCTGATCTGCAGGGCGTTGAGCTCGCGCCGGATGACGTCCGGGCTCATGGGGTGGCCGGACAGCGCGAGCCTGTGGCGGAGGTGCTGCAGGCAGCAGAACGCCATGTAGCAGATGGCGATGTGGGCGCGCACCCGGCGTTTCACCCAGTGGAAGACCGGGCGGATGCGGAGATCGTGCTTGTTCACGCGGAAACACGCCTCGATCTCCCATAACCGGCGGTACTGCATGACGAGGAAGCGGGCGTCGGCGTCATCGTGGCCCCAGGCCACGATCCCGCCTATCCCGTCCCACCGCGCCGCTTCGGCGACCTTGTCCCCGTCGATCTCGATCCGGCCCTCGGGGAAGGCGAGGAAACGGGCGTACCCGCGCCCGGCGACCGACGCGGGCCTGTCGCTCCCGGCGAGACGCCTGCGCAGCCGCTCCAGGCCCTGCGCGCGCTGGCGCGCGTCCTTGCGCGCGCGTTTGGGCGACCAGGTGACGATGACCCTGGTCGAGCCCTTCCTGAGGCTCTTGTAGCGCGCGATCGAGGTCGGGAACTCCTTCATCGGCCGCCACGCCACGAAGCCGTCGGGCTCGAGCGCCCGGTTCCGGAACTCCGCGGTCTGGGACCTGAGCCGGGCACCGAGAATGTACGGGATGCCGCGTTCCTGAAGCAGCCTCTCGTTGTCGGCGCTGATCATGCCGGCGTCGGCCACCACCGTGAAGCGCGCGGCGGGGTAGCGTTCGGCCAGCCCCGCGAGAGAGGAGATCAGGGTGTGGCCCTCGTAGCTGCTGCCCGGGAACAGCTCGTAGCCCAGCGGGATGCCGTCGGGGGTGACCAGAAGGGCGAATACGACCTGGACGCGGTGGTGCTTGCCGTCCTTGCTGTAGCCCTTGGCGCGCAGGCCGTCCTCCACCTCGCTCTCGAAATACAGCGTCGTGGTGTCGAAGAAGATGACGCTGACGGGCTCGTCATAGAGCTTGCGGGCCGCCGCGTGGGACTGGCCGCGGATGGCGTCGATCAGGCCGTCGTCGAGAAAGTCCATGGTCCTGTAGACCTGGTCGAGGTTCAGCGACAGATCGCCATGGCGGTCGAGCTCGCGGACCGTGGCGCGCTTGCTGAGCGGCTGCGCGACGCGCGCGAGGACCATCTCCTTGAGGATGCGGTTGGAGCTCATGCGCCGCGCGCCCAGCACCCGATCCCACCCCAGGCGGCCGTAAACCTCGCCAAGCGCCTCGCGCAGCCCGACCGAGATCCGCGCCTCCTCGCGGCATTCGGCCAGGTCGACCCCGAAGGGCCGCGGATCCGCCACCGCCAGACGGGCCTGGGCGATGAGATCGCTGTACTGCTTCGGCGTCAGCAGGTGAAGCTGGGCCGTCTCCGCCTGCCTCATCTCCTCGATGATCAGCCGCCCGAGGCGGTCGAGCTGGCTGAGCTGCCCGTCGCTCGTCGCGGTGCCGACATGGCGCACGACCCTCTGGCGCACCCTGTCGCCGTCGCGCACCGACCTGACGACCTGGACGCGGATTCGGTCTCCGCTCTTCTTGTGGCGAACGAACATGCCGGAAGTATGGACCGGACGGGCCGGAGGGTCAAGCGGAATATACCCCGTGGGCACTACATCGCCGTCCCGGGGAATCGAGACCCAATGGACCACAAATACAGTCAGTTACGCACCGCCAGAATCCGGCAATGTAGGAAGTCAAGAGAGGATTACGTCGGCCTCATCCGCGCAGGGCCGCAGCCGAACCGCTCCGGCCACGCTCGAACGACCCCGATCCCGCCCTTCTCCGACAACCCTCCAGAACCCCGGGCACCTGCTTGGCCCGCGGTCATGCGTAGACGACGCGTTCGATCCATGCCGCGCATCGGAACCGGATGTCGGAGAGCTGGGGCCGCGGCTGTCGGGAATTGCTGTCAGTGATGCAGCGAGTCTACCATGCGCATCATGTGCGGGAAA
The DNA here is from genome assembly GCA_965221405.1 of Paracoccaceae bacterium. GTDB lineage: Bacteria > Pseudomonadota > Alphaproteobacteria > Rhodobacterales > Rhodobacteraceae > JAPOUP01. The sequence goes on from CBDCSE010000002.1 coordinate 2,600,405, forward strand.
CTCTGGTGCCTAGCGAGAACAAGGTGGCCATGATCCAATGCATCAGCTATCATGCGCCCTAAGCCACAAGAGACTGCCCCAGCGCATCCAGAACGGTAATTCAAGGCAACGTCAACGTCACGACTGACACCCAGAAATGCCAGGTCCAGCATCCTCCGCATTGGCTGCCGCGTTGAAGCCAGCTTTTGGCGTAACCCTTCGGCATGCCAAGCGCCTGCACGAAGAGCGCTATGCAGGTCGACAAGCCTACAATTCCGATCTTCTTGAAGATGGATTACGTGATACTTATAGCAGGCTTGCGGGTGGGGAGATAGCGGATACATGGTGGCGGAGTCTCTTTGCGTCAGTTGAACAGAAGTACATCGAACCAGATTTCCTGAAGGTCCATGCGGTTAAGGAATGGATCAGGGAGGAGGCTGTCAAGCAGGACTTCATCACTCTCGCGACTGACAAGATTATTGGATCCGCTTCCAGCAACACGGAAGCGAGAAAGCGTCTTGCGTCGGCGTACTCACTGCATACTGGGGAACACAGGAGTCTTGCGAGGGGTCCCATTGACGTAGTGACCGGAATCCTAGCGGCCGGATACATTTCTTCAATGTCTTCCAATGAACGTCCACTGGCCGGTATGCTCCAGCAGTTTCATGGAACCTTCAACCAACGAATTGACGATCTTGAGGGCAAGAGAATTCATGCCTTCGCTGATTTCTTCGCAGAAAAATATCCAAATATCCGAAAGATACTGACACTAGACGCTGAGAGAGAACTTCGTGACATTCTGTCGCTTCGTGCCTTGGAGCCTCAGAGAGCAAGGGAGAGACTTCGTCATTTATCCAAGCGCGTGCGCGACGGTGACCTTTCTGCAATCGAGGAGGACGAAAAGCAAAAGATCGACCTGTGGACGGCAAGGCTGTGCGTCGTGCAGAAGGAGACGCTGGCGACCGCGAAAGAGCTCAGGGAGCGTCTGGCAAAGAGCGAACCGTGCCCTGACCTGTCCATCATTGACGCCCTTATCCGAGAGGCGGAAGGCGATGTCGACGGGGCGCTCCGTGACCTTCGCGATGGGATGGATCCGGATTCCAGATCGGTGTGGTTCGGAATCCTGATTAGGGCCAGAGGCGAGCAACGTGCGCTGGAGTGGTTTGATGAAGAAGGGACTGTCGGCGACGCGGACTTCCTTTCCGGCACGGGGTGGGTGAACTGGGCCGTTGCTTCGGCAAAGTGCGGGAGGTGGGACGATGCGGCGAGCGTCCTCTCGGGACTGCAGAGCATGTGGGCCGAAACGCCGGCGCTTGCGATCGTGGAGGGCAGCGTAAACGCGGCGTTTCTTCTCCCGGAAGAGTTCAGGAGCCGAGTCTTGGACGGCCCGCCGCTTTATCACGGCATAACTCCGATTCCGGGCCCGACCGCCGCAGCGAACCATGCAAGATCGCTGGGGTGCTTTCTTGACGCTGAGAGAGTCCTCGGAGATCGAGTGGGCAAAGAGTGGCGCAAGCACCTAGCCGACTGGATTCGCTGGCTTCGACTGATGGAACCCGACGCCGACACGCGAAACGCTGCGCGGGAACATCTTGGCGCGGAGATGGAGAATGCGGGAATAGCTGTGGAACTGGTCCCTTTCGCCCATGCGTTCGGGATAGACTACGATCGAAAACCGTTGGACGCGTATCTGGAAAGGAGGCGGGAGCTAGGGGGCCTTGATGACAGGTCACGAGCAGCAGAGTTTTACTCTAATGAAAAGTCCATGAAAGGAAAGGAGTTCAGGAAGTACTTTGAGCGAAACAAGGAACATCTGCTGCGTATATTGCCGCCTGAACTGGTGGTGTCAAAGCACGTCGTTTCACTGCTTGAAAATGGGGATTCATGCCAAGATGCCCGTGACACCATCGACGCACACCGGGATTCCCTAGACAACCATCACGTCAAGCGCCTTGAACTTCTGGTGGATGCTTACTCGGGTCAGGATATACTGGATAGGCTGGAAAGGCAATACAGACAAACAGACGACACAGTCGATTTACAGAACCTGATCGAGTTTCTCAAGCGCAGAAACGATCGCGAGGCGCTGCGACCGCTTTGCCTGGAACTGTTCCGAAGACTGCCGACCGAAGAGAGCGCAATCGATGTCGTTGCGTCCCTTTCCGGCCCCTCTTTTCTTGATCATGGGCAAATACTGGTCTTTCTGGGCGAGAACGAGCATCTCCTCGAGGAAAGTGAACCGCTGCTCAACGCCAAGTCCAACGCTTTGTTTCATGCAGGGAGGTACGCGGATGCAAAGGAAGCGAATGAGCGGTCAAAGGAAAGGCGGCTGACCGCGGAAAACCTGCGCCTCGGCGTGAACATCGCAATCGCCTCGGGCAACTGGGCGGCCCTCGGCGGGATGGTGACCGGGGCATGGGGCATTCGGGATGAGCTCGACGCGAATGAGCTTGTATGGATTGCGCATCTGGCGGCGCAGGAAGGTCCGACTAGGCAGCAAGCGCGGCAACTGTTGAGGCTTGCGGCGGAGAGGGCACCCGATGACGCCGCGGTTCTTGCCGCGGTATGCTGGCAATATTTCCGGCTTGGCGATGAGGAAGCGGCGGATCCGCGGTGGCTTTCCCGAGCGGTGGAGCTGTCGACAGAGGAAGAGGGCCCGATCCGGAGCGTGCCGCTTCGGGACATCGTTGATGATTGGCTGCCCAGGCGTCGCAAGCATCTCGTTGAAGTGGACCGCAAGTGGACACAAGGCGAGATACCCATCGGCGCGATGGCGGAGGTCTTCAACGTCTCTCTGAGCCGGGTGCTTCTGGACCTGCCCGGCAGGAGCGCGGAAGAGGCTGACGGCCGACGCCGATTCGCGTTGCCGGTCATAGCCGCTGGCCGACCGGAAACAGAGATCGCGGACGACTGGACGGTGGGAGTTGACGTTACCTCGGTCTTGGTCCTGCAATATCTGGGCATCCTGGATGTGGCCCTGGACGCCTTTGGTCATGTCAATCTATCCCCTGACATACTTGAACACCTGTTCCGGGAAAGGGCGGAGGCGCGCTTCCATCAGCCATCCCGGATCGCTGCGGCAAAGCGAATCCTGAAGCTGAGGGACGAGAAACGGGTCCGGATGCTTGACCTGGAAAGCGAACCGCCGAACTGGCTGAAGGAAGAGGCGGGAGGGGCAACCGCCGAAGTCCTGCAATGGGCAAGAAGCGCAAAAGGCATGGCTGTCTGCATGCGTCCGATCCATGCCGTTGGGTCGCTTACGCAGCGGGTAGCCGATCTGCGCGGGTACCAGGAAGTAACCATCTCACTGACGTCCCTCTGCAAATGGTTGAAGGAGAACGGAAAAATTGATGCAGACGCTTACGGCCGCATCTACGCCGTCCTGAGGAACAGCGGAGACACGGAGGATCCAAGCGTTCCGGGCGACTTGGGAACGAAGCAATTCTGTTTCGACGATACCGCATTGGACTGCCTCAGCGGCGCGCGCGTTCTTCAGCCTATCGTTTCGGCTCTTGGCGCAATCCATGTTCACAGCAGTGTCTTTCAGGAAATGCGAGCCCTGGTTGATGAAGAGGACTCCGAAGGCAGGGTCGTGTCCGGCATTGAGGCCATCAGGCACACGATCACGTCGTGTCTCGAAAAGGGCAAGGCGTCATTCCTTCCGCAACCAGCCGCACAAATCCCCAATGACGAAGGGCAATCGTTTCGTTTCAGGGCGACGGCATCGCTCTTGGGGGGTAGCTCTGAGTCTGACGCGCTGTGCGTAGATGACCGGTTCCTGAACAGTCTCTCGATCTTCATTGGATCGGACGGCCAAGCAAAGCCGATACTGAGCGTTCTGGATGTCATCAGGTACTTGATGAAGAAGGAGCGCATGTCCCGGGAAGACTGCTTCCGCGTCCGGCACAGGCTGCGAGCCGCCGGGTTCGCGTTTGTTCCCCTGGAGGCAAAGGAGATATGTCATTGGCTTCGTGTCGCGGCAGTGACGGAAGGACAAACGATGGAAACCGTCGAGCTGCGAGTGCTCCGGCAATCGACAGCACGGGGTAACTCGCTGGCCCTGACGAATTGGGGCCAGGCGGCCGCCTTGATGTCCAATTTAAGGGCGGCGTCCACGGCGGCAATTTTCGAGATGTGGAATGACCCAGGCCTGACGGCGGAAGCGGCAATGGCGCATGCGAACTGGGTTTGGCGGAATCTGCTGGAAACCGCGGTCCCGGGTCATCAGGCCCTGGATTTCGGCCAGTACAGGCGATTGGTTCGTGAAGTCGTTTCGCTACGCGTCGGAAGCGTCCTGCTTCCGCTCTCGAGCAGAACCGGGGCACGCAAGGAAGACTATGCGGACTGGGTAGAGCGAACCGTCTTGCAGCGTCTGTGGCCCGCAAATCCAGATAGGATCCGCGCTGCCTTGTCTAGTTCGAGAAAGGCCATTGAGACCATTTCGGATCACGACATCAGCCAAGTTGCATACGGTAAGTTGTTCTTGGAGCTTCTCCCGGAAAAGGCCAGAGCCTTGGCGATCAGGGGTGATCCGGAGTTCGCGGAGAGATGTGGCTATCGCGCGGAACGCGTATTCTCGCTCAGATCGAGCGTCCAGGTCGTGGATCGAGACCTGTTCGGCGCGGCGTCCGCGGCGCTGGTCGGGGTCGGTGAAGCAAATGCCACGGACCTGGCGGGCACAGAAATTGCAGCGGCCTACGACCGAAAGAGACAGTTGATCAGTTTGAGCTGGCTGGACGCCGAGGGAGCTACCCAAGAAGTGGAGGTTCCCGAACTTTGCCTGCTGTCCCCAAGTTCGGAGCTCCGCCTCGCGACGTTTGACAAGATCGTCAATTGTCTAGGTCCGACGTTCGACTCAAAAGATGAACTTCGGAAGCAAGTTGGCCTTGAAGTGCCGGAATTCGGTACGGTGTCAGATATCCTTGAAGAGAGGTTAAATGGCGTTGCCGCGCTGCAGGCCGGCATGGTGGACAAGCTGCTCGGCGGCAAGCGGTTGGCACCCTGGGATCTCGTTCCGGAATCCATCGAATATTTCGAGCGGTTCGTGGCGCCTCCGCCGATGGAGCAAACGGTGGAATCATTCATGAGCGACACTCTCGCCCGATACAGGCGGTCGCTCCTTGGCCGAGAGCTCGAAGGGGGGCTGCACATTTGCTGCCTGGGAGCGGTGCACGACGATCTTTCGCCGGGCCAGTGGTTGACTAAAGAAAGTGACGACAATGTCTGGCCGGCGCTGAATGCGGTGAACCCAGGCTTGAATCCTTTCAGCCTGCTTGGTGGGCTGGACGTGGCGCTTTACCGGCAGCATGATCACCGTTTCCGGCAGTTTGCGTCTAGGGCCGTGGAGCAGCTGTTGGACGCAAACTTCGGCTTCGACAAGAAGACGGACGTATACCGGCTGCTGCATATAGTCGGAAACCTTGTCCTTAACCGTATCAACCTTCTCGATGATGGCGCGGCCAAGCCAGGATACTGGAAGAGACTCGGAGCGTGGATGCAGGCCGGCTACGTTGTCGAAACAATGCTGAGGTCGGGGCACACGGTTGCCTTGGACGGCCTGGAAGAGTGGGCCCATCATAACATGTCGGCGGCAGGGGCATACGCTGGCCTTGTTGACGCAAGAGCGGCGCCGATGCTGTTTGCGGCAAGGATGACCTCAAGCGGATTGCGCCATGAAGTGCTTGGCCGGCTTGAGATCTTGAGAAGGCGCCATGAACGGAGTGGCCGGGAAGTACCTGAATCCGAATCCATTGACAGGAAGCTGGAGGAGCTTGAGAGGTCCGGCCTTTTGTCTGCACTGTGGTTTCCGGGACCCCTGGAAGGTGGCAGGCGACCTGAAGCTGCGTCGCCCGCCCATGCGACAGAGCAGATTGAGGAACTGGCCGAGGCAAGTGGCGGTGACGGAGTGCTGCCGTTTGTCAATCTCTCCCAGCTGTATCGCCTGAGTGAACGACAGCTCGATCTGCTGAGAGTTGCGATTGAGAGGGCGTGCGACGCGGTGCCTGAAACGGACGTCAAGGGAATGCTGCTGACCCTCGAACATGCAAGTGTGGTGGCGGCCGCGAACCGAAGCGCTTCGCTTTGTTCGAGCGTTGGAGACAGGGTTGTGAGAATTTCGCCGCTGATGACCGAGAATGAAGTGGAGTTCATTCCCCGGATCCTGTTGCAGGCGGCCGCGGCTCTTGAGGAAGAGCGGGAGTGGTTTTCATGGCTTGACGAAAAGCTGGTGGAGGTCGCGGGACAGCTGCCTTCACATCCCGACAGATCGTTGCACGCTTTCCTGGGTCATCTGGAGGAAATCGGAACCGTCTTGCCTGTGAACCTTTGGATTCATGCACGGGCAAGATCGGCGGCACTGGTGGGCGTCGTTTGATGTTCTACCTTGAATGGCGCAAGGAAACGAGTGCGCTGGGCATTTCAGTTTGTGTCGCCAGACAAGTGGGGCTTAAGTCGCCTTCGCTGGAATGAGCGGGGGCAGGACGCACTCGGCAATCAAGTCACCCACCACCATTGCGGCATCTTCGCCATGATCAGGAAGACCACGGATTTCCGCATGAGATGGATCAGCGTCAAAGCCATGCTCTGCGGACAAGGGATCCTGGACAATTGCCAGATCAACCGAAATGCCGGCCCCAGAGGCGGCGGCGGGTACGTATTCCTTTGTCTGGCCAACGTTGAGCTTCGCGAAGCGCCCGGTTGACGCTAGGGACATTCTGGCGAGGTCGCGGATTGCGGCAACCGGATCGGTGAAGTCGCCGTCTTCAAAAAATTCCAGCCAGTTTACGGAAAGCCCGGATTCGGACTCGCGCATCACGAACGCACTGCCATCCACTGCCCCGTTGTCAATTAAAGAAGGTTTGACGTATCGCAGTACATGATGCGCTTCGGGTATTGCCTCGCCGCTCACCGAAGCACTACTTGGTTCAATTGGAGCGCGGAAATTTGCGCGAGGACGCCGGGTGGCGTATCTCGTCCGTAAGCTCTTGATACCGGGCCTCCAGAGAGCCGCTGCTTGAACAAGACATATTGTATGAGCCCGTTGTCCAGGAACTGGAGACCGACATGCGAACTGTGTTCGCCTTTCCAGACGGCACGAAGGTTGCCGCTTTCCAGAAGGAAGAGACTGCCAAGCCTTATCAAGGGGTTGCTCTTGAAGAAAACCTGGAATGTCTCTCTTGATCGAGAGTTCAGGAAATTTCCGTCATTCGTAGCCTGCTCTTCTAGGAAGGATATACGGTCATCATATGCCTTGACCGTATCCGGAAGGTTGCCATGTCGTTCTTCGCGCCGCCGAGCACGCGTGTTCTTGCGATCCAGTAAACGAACTGTCAGGCCGGGAGGCCGCTGGAGTGATTCGGAATGGGCGGATCCTTCGGGAGCCTGATGAGCGTCAGTCGGAGGACTCCAAGATGTGCCTGATGGCAATCCAAGGGGATAGTTCCATTTGGGCACCGGGAGAGTCAGGGCAGCTGGGTCGGGAAGGCATGAACTTTGCTGTCTTGCGAGTGACGCGGTCATTTTCGAGAGGTTCCTGAGACCAAGGAAGATGGTTCGTCATCTGTTGAGTCGGCATCATGTCCGGTGCGTGATCGGACGAGTGTGCGGCGTTTGCGTGTTGCCTTCGAGGACATCGGTGTGCGCATCAATATGGCAAGCGTGCGGTTCGTTTGCAATGCGTATGATGGTCAGTGATTGGCGTCTCTAAGTTGGGCGCTACTTTGGCAAGAAGCGATTGGTGCGTTTCCTGGGTCATTCCCCGGCCCCACGGACCTTGCGATAGGCCCCAACCATCCGGCCCTTGAAGTCATCCACAACGCTCTCATGCACGAGGAAACGGGCGGCGGCGACGCAGATCTGCCCAGCCGTCGCCAGCGATCCGTGGCAAAGCTCCTTCACGGCAAGATCAAGATCGGCATCCGCGCAGACTACGGCCGGCGCTTTGCCACCAAGCTCAAGACCGACCCGTTTCAGGCTCAAGGCAGCCGCTTCCATAATCGCGGCACCCGTGCGCGACGAGCCGGGTAATGGCACGCGATGTTCAAACCGTCCCCCTCCCGCCACGTGTCTCGCACCGCATCGCGCGAAGCAGCCAGGTCTGGACCAAGACGTGAATGCCACGGGCAACCGGCTCCGTTGTCCTAATTTCCATCCCAAGCGGTCGAACGTCAACCGATGCAAGTTTCCATTCAGTTTCCGCGTTACATGTGATTGGCCGGTTTCATGAATTTTGATGTGCAGCAGGTGACATGGGCCGCCCCCTCGCCGTCTTTATGGGAGGGTTCCTGAAAGGCGCGGCAGGGGTTCTTATGAGCCCCCCTCCCGTCAAGCGCTTTCTTCATGACGTGTCACATTGATCCGTCTCCTCTCTGGGGCGGCTCGGCGCCACCGGGGACTCTCCGGGCTGAACGTCGCTTTCCAGGGGAGCGCCCGACGGCGCGTCTAGTATCCCAGCCTCATTGAATTGCCGGTTCCATCCTGCCCGGGACGGGTTACGCCCGCGGCCGGTAACACCGTGCAGCAGACCTTCCGGCCGCCCCGGGCGGCGTCAGGGGGAATGTCAGGGGCGGAACAGGGATGGAACAGGCAGGCAGGAAGATCTGCAGGGTGCGGCCCGGGGCGCACGGGCGCGCACGGCTGGAGGACATCACCGGCGGCGGCAGGGGTCCGGGGGAACGGCGCAGGCGGGCGCATGTCCCGCCGCCGGCCGGCGGGGGCCGTCCGAACGGCGGCTGGACCGGCGCGGGGACCGCGGACGCGCCCGGGGCCAGCGTGGCGACGGCGGAGCGGACGGGCGGGCAGTGCGTCATGGAGGGCCTTGACGCGGCCCTGGACCGCAGGGTCCAGGAGAACCGCAGGAGGCCCCGGCCCGGCGGGGCGGGCCAGGCGACGCCGGGGATGCCGGGCTGCCCGGAGCCGCCCGAGGGGCAGGCGCGCTGAACCCTGAGGCCGCCCGGCGAGCGGCTGGTGGAGCTCTTATGAGACCTCTCCAGTCAAGCCCCCCTTTCATAAATCTCCATGACCGTCACATCGGTCCTCTCCCTGCGCTACGGGCGCCTCGGCGCCGCCGGGGACTCTCCGGGCTGAACGTCGCTTTCCAGGGAGCGCCCGACGGCGCGTCCAGGCTCCTGTCCGGTTCGGTTGGCCGGCGGACGCCGGCCCCGTGACCAGGGTGCCCCGTTCGGGCGGTGCGACGTTCCGGGGGGCGGGACCCATCTGGATGGACGGTGCCGCGGGATGCGGCGAACCATGCCCCGCGCCGGTCACACGCCCTGCCCGGGTTCCCCGAGGGCCCCGTCGGGCCGCCCGGGTGTTCGGTGTTCGGTGTTCGCCTCCCCCTACGCCGGCGCCTTCGACAGGACGGCGCCCCCGTGCGCCAGCCCGGTCGTGGCGAACCGCACCGGCGCCACCAGCAGCCTGCGCGCCAGCGCCACGATCCCGCGCCTGCCCGGACGCCCGTCGCGGGCGCTGACGTATTGCACGGACCAGCCCGACAGCGCGCCGTGCGGCTGGTGGTGGAGCCAGCGCCAGGCCATCCGCGCCAGGTGTTTCCGCAGCATCGGGCTGCCGGCCTTGCCGGGCCCCGGGCGTGGTCCACCGCGCCGCCCGGCCACGGCACCGGCCCCGGCCCGGCCATGCCCGCCAGCTGCCTCCGGTTCCGCAGGTCCCGGCAGGACAGCCCGGCCCCCAGCAGCAGCGCGTCGTTCGGGCCGATGCCCCTGAGCCGGCCCGGCACCGCCGCGTGGCGGGCGTGCGCCGGGACCGCCGCCGGCGCGGCTCCGGGCGGCGTATCCGCCGCCCCGTCCCGTCCCGTCCCGGGTGCGTCGGCCCTCTCCGCACCGGCCGCCTCCGTCACGGCGGCCTGTGCGCCACCGTCCTCCCCGGGGCCGTCACGCGCCTCCCGCGCCGCCGCCTCCCGGGCCGACCTGAGCGCCGCCGCCCTGTCCGCCTCCACCGCCTTCAGCCCGGCGACGCCCGGCTCCAGGCGGTCCAGGATGCCCCCGATCTCCGCCAGGAGCCCCGGCGGCAGCCCCGTGCCGCAGGCGGTCCGCATGCCCCCGGGCCGCGCCCGGTATCCCCCGCGCGCCGGATCCCCGGGCGGTATCCCGCGCGGCCGCAGGAGCCCCGCGACCGCGCCCGCCAGCCGCAGCCGCTCACGCACGGGCCGCCCGCGCCCGGGCGGCAGGCGTCTCCCCTCCTCCTCCGCGACCGTCGGCACCCGCACCGGCGACATCGCGTCCCGGTCGCCCCCGTCCCAGGCCGGCGGCGCCCGCACCATCCCGCGCGCGCCGGTCCGGTCGGTCCTCCCCTTCCTGCCGCGCCGGACCACCCAGGGGCCCGCCGGGTGGCGGACAACGACCTCCAGGTCCTCGCCCCCGGGCCGGCGCGCCACCCGGAAGCCCCCGTACCCCGCCCCGTGGACCGGCATCACCCGGACATCCCCGCCGGAGGCGGCGGCGGCCCGCGCCCGCACCGGCTTCGCAGGCGGCCCGTCCACCTCCGTAGCGGCTCCAGCCCGTACAGGCCGGTCCTCGAGCCGTCCGCCGGATCGCCGACCGCGAGGATCCAGCCCGTGCCGCTCACCTGCAGCGCCGCGTGCACCGTGCTGACGTTCCCCCCGGAGGGTGTGGTTGAACCGTTCATCGCATTCTCCTTTCAGTCGGCAAGGGGTGCCGCCTTTCAGCCCCCTTGCCACCATATGCTGGAACCATCACTTTCCCCTGCACCGAATCGCCCCCAGAGGCAAACCCCGGCGCGTCTCATGGCATCTGGAGGTCGTCGACGGCATCGGCAGGGAGACGGTCCGGCAGGCGCCAGAAAAAACGGTATAAAGCCCTGGCTGAAGGAATGCCGGTGCATCCCGCCGAAGGCGAGCGCCGGGTTCGTCGCCGCCATGGAGGATGTGCTCAAGGTCTACGCCCGCGGGTATGACGACGGCACCGTCCTGGTCTGCATGGACGGGACCCCGGAACAGCAGACGAAGGAGACGCGGACGCCCCTGCCGACCCGCCCCGGGCGGCCGGCGGCATACGGCTTCGGGTACGGGCGCAACGGCACCGCCAACCTGTTCATGGCCTGCGCCCCTCCCGGCGCCTGGCGCCACGTGGAGGTCACCGACCGCCGCAGGAGGCGGGACTTCGCCGGGGTGCTGAAGGACCTCGCCGACGTCCACCTGCCCGGCAGGAGGATCGTGCCCGTGACGGCCAGCCCCGACACCCACAGGCTGCCGGCGCTCCACGGGGCCTCCGGGCCGGCGGAGGCGTCGCGGCTCGCCGACCGCCTCATGGTCCACCATACGCCGAAGCACGGCTCCTGGCTCAACATGGCCGGGACCGGGACCAGCGTCCTCTCCCGGCAGTGCCTCGACCGCTGGATCCCGGACCGCGGGACGGTGGTGCGCGAGGTCGCCGCATGGCAGCGGCGCCGCAACGGCTCGGCGAAACCCGTCGACTGGCGGTCCGGGACCCAGGACGCGCGGATCAGGCTGAAGTCCCTATACCCAGCAATTCAATGAGGATGGGATACTAGCGGTACTAATCCGCCCCTCAGGGAAGGTGGACGGACTGTCGGGGTAAATCCTGATCTGCGTTGTGTTCATGGTCCGCGATTTCCTTCGGGTTGGCCTTGGGGGCCGAAATGATGCGGACAGTCGAACCCCGCACCGTGTAGACGACGACATAGGCCCGCCTGTCGATCATGCCGGTTAGCCGGTAGCGATCCTCCCCATAGTCCTGCCACGTATCTTGGACGACGGTCTGCCATGTTCTTGGTATCGTCCCACTCGAACTCCATCTCGGGCATATGGGCCAATGGCCTATAGCTGTCAAGAACCTGATCGCCGAGATTGCGTAGCCTTTATGGGTGGCTTGCAAGCTAAGGTTCCGCCGGAGTATCAACTGTTGGTGGGCTGAGGCGGTGTCCGCAAAATGGAAGACGCTATCGTCTTCGTGGTCGGTTGAGACCTTCCACTGCTTGGCCGTCGCGTTTGGATCGAGTTGATGGGTCTCACGTCCAAGAATTTCGGCGTAGATCGTGACCTTGTGATGGTAGTTCCTGTAGGCACCGCCATCAGGTCTGGCTGAGAACTGGAATACGAGCGGTAGGGAATCCCACAGCGACGACTTACCGGCGCCTTCGTCAAGCAGCGCAATGAGCTTCTGGCCATTAGCGCAATTGGGAAATTCTCCGGTCCAATGGGCAACATGGGTGTCTGGCCTCACCGTAAGGTCGTCGCTCAAGGTGAGGTTTGTGCCAGAGCGGTTTCATCGACTTCGCCCTGAGCGGGCACATGCGGCACATTGTCGACCAGGAGGTAGGCTTGGTTGGTCGACAATGCGAAGCGTGTAGCCCTCATCCTAGCAGACATTGCAGGTCGCTGCTACGAGCGACCTGTGCGTGTGACATTGAACACGATCCCGTCCCTGACCTTAATTTTCTGGTCTTTGGTCAGCTTGCCTGAATCCGGGCGGTCGGCACTGCTGTAGAAGTTCACGGTATAGGTGATCAGATCAGCGAGCCGTGACCGCGGTCTGGATACGCGATGTCGACGACTTGATCGAATGAGACCCCGTCGCCGGGGACGGGGTGCTTAGTGCCGTTGACGATGATGTCGATTTGCCCGTCGGCGTCGTTGTCAGTCATTGGTAACCCTTCTTCGGGTTGCTTAGGTTTCGTCAGGGTTGACACCCGCGGCCGCTTGCCGAACGGGACAGGTCGGTACGCGGAGCCTGGCCAGCGGTTGCGAGTTGCCTGCACCAAATCTCCGACCAGTGTGTACCATCCGGCGAAGCGTCCATGGGAAAGCCGCAATGGGCTGATGAGCGGAATATATGGTCTATTTTTAGCCAAATAAAATGTAGAAAAAGTACTTTATTTCTTTATTTCTGCTTGATGCCTGGGCGCGACATGCGTATGTTCGGGTTTGCCTGAAGACGTGCTGGAGGAGAGAGCGATGGCGACCAGGAGAACGATGACGCTCAACCTTGCGGAAGCGGAGATGGCGGTCCTGGAAGCGTTGAGCAAGAAGAGAGAGCTGAGCAAGACAGCGCTGCTGCGCCAGGCCCTGCGGATATATCAGGTGATCGAAGGGCGTCTGGAGAGCGGCGAGAGGCTGTTCTTCGAGAACGAGGCCACAAAGGAAAAGGCCGAGGTCATGATGCTATGACGGTGGAAATCACCGAGGAGCAGCTGGCGGATTGGGAAGGAGAGTGGGTGCCGGAGCTGTTCAGGGCGATGCAGCGATTGAGGCGGGCTGGCGTCGAGCGAACCAATTGGCCGCAAAGCCGGCACTGGGACTGGCGCAGGAAGGTGGCGGTGCTGCAGGGGATGTTGGCCAACCCGGGTTTCAGCATCGTTTGCGAGGGACTGACCCAAGGCATGATGATCGTCGACACGGTGAAGCACCGAGGACGGCTCGACGGTCAGAGAGGGCAGCATCTCGTCTATGTGGAGTTTGTCGAGAACGCGCCGTGGAACCGGCCCGAGTTGTTCGATCCTCCGCGCTATCGCGGTGTCGGCAGCATCCTGATCAGGGCTGCCGTGGCGCTGAGCGAGGAGCAGGAGTTTCATGGAAGGATCGGGCTTCATTCGCTGCCACAGGCGAACGGCTTCTACGCCAATACCTGCGGCATGACGGATTTGGGCACCGATCCCGACCACGAGGGTCTGCGCTACTTCGAGATGAGTTCCGAGAACGCGCAGGCCTTCATCGCAAAGGGGAGGTCGAAATGAGGATTGAAATCAGCAAGGACTGGTGCGTGCGCATGGCGCAGCATGAGGGCGACGCCGAGATCGGCGCGGGTCGGCTGGCGACCGACCCGGTGTTCGATGGTGAGCGTATTCCCGCGGATGTGGGCGAGGAGGAGGGTCCGAACGTAGCATTCGGCCGGTTTGTCAATCTGATGCGACGGCAGCGGGGAATGAGTCTGGAGCAGCTTGCCGACGATGCGGATGTGGATATGGGCGATCTCGTGGAAATCGAGAGCGACCCGAATCACAGGCCGGAACTGCGAACTGCCTATCAACTCGCGAACTATTTCAAGGTCTCTCAATCCGGCCTCATGCAGGTGGCGGGATTGGCTGCACCGAAGGATGCAAGGCTGTTCGACGAAGGTGTCCGGTTTGCCGCGCGTTCGGAGTCGACCGCGGCATTGACGCCCGAAGAGGGCGCGGCGCTGGAAGCGTTCGTTGACGTGCTCAGCGAGCAGAAGTAGCGAATAGGGGACGGGACTTGGCCAGGAACCACGTCCTGTCCGAAAAGGCAGCGCAGGACATCGATAAGCGCGTCGAACGCGTGTTGCGGGGGCTCGGTCATCCCGAGCCCCCGCTTCGGCTGGAGGACGTCCGCGAACTGCTGAAGCTCGATCTCGACTTCTACACTGCGGACGATCCCGGAATCCTGCAGGAGACCATCAGCCGGATTCGCGTAGCGGGGATTCAGGTCTACAAGCGGCCGACGCTGCTCATCGATGCGATCAGGAAAGCCTCGCTGCAGGTGCTGTACATTCCGGATCGGAGGCGGATTCTTCTCGATGCATCGTTACCCAAGCTGGAGCATCGCTGGAGCGAGGGACATTAAATCGGGCACAGCATCATTCCTTGGTATGAAACCATAATGCTTGGCGACAACTCTCTGACCCTGACTCCGGCCTGCCGGGAAGAAGTGGAGGCGCAGGCCAATTTCGCTGCGGGACGGCTGCTCTTCCTGCGCGAACGGTTCACCGACGAGGCGCGTTCCCTCGAACCGTCAATCGAAGCGGCGTGTTCGCCAACGGAGACATTCGGCAATACGCTCCCGGCGACTCTATAACGGGTTGTGGAATCCCTTCATATTCTCGACTTCCTACATTTTCGGCTGTAAGTCATTGATTTTCGGCGGCCCGGATTTCGAATGGGCACTACATCGCGGGACGTTCCCGCGTTCATTGCCGCCGGTTTCGGGGCTCTGTCACCCGCCTGCCCGCCGGGCTGCGGTCTTTCGCGTCGGCTGGAGCCGGAACGGGGCTTCGTTCCATCCGAGGCCGAGGCTCCGGTAGATCCGCCGGGCCTTGGCCGAGGCCCGGCTGGGCATGGCGTATTTCTGTTCCGTGCCCTTTCTGTGCAGCACGCTGATCTGCAGGGCGTTGAGCTCGCGCCGGATGACGTCCGGGCTCATGGGGTGGCCGGACAGCGCGAGCCTGTGGCGGAGGTGCTGCAGGCAGCAGAACGCCATGTAGCAGATGGCGATGTGGGCGCGCACCCGGCGTTTCACCCAGTGGAAGACCGGGCGGATGCGGAGATCGTGCTTGTTCACGCGGAAACACGCCTCGATCTCCCATAACCGGCGGTACTGCATGACGAGGAAGCGGGCGTCGGCGTCATCGTGGCCCCAGGCCACGATCCCGCCTATCCCGTCCCACCGCGCCGCTTCGGCGACCTTGTCCCCGTCGATCTCGATCCGGCCCTCGGGGAAGGCGAGGAAACGGGCGTACCCGCGCCCGGCGACCGACGCGGGCCTGTCGCTCCCGGCGAGACGCCTGCGCAGCCGCTCCAGGCCCTGCGCGCGCTGGCGCGCGTCCTTGCGCGCGCGTTTGGGCGACCAGGTGACGATGACCCTGGTCGAGCCCTTCCTGAGGCTCTTGTAGCGCGCGATCGAGGTCGGGAACTCCTTCATCGGCCGCCACGCCACGAAGCCGTCGGGCTCGAGCGCCCGGTTCCGGAACTCCGCGGTCTGGGACCTGAGCCGGGCACCGAGAATGTACGGGATGCCGCGTTCCTGAAGCAGCCTCTCGTTGTCGGCGCTGATCATGCCGGCGTCGGCCACCACCGTGAAGCGCGCGGCGGGGTAGCGTTCGGCCAGCCCCGCGAGAGAGGAGATCAGGGTGTGGCCCTCGTAGCTGCTGCCCGGGAACAGCTCGTAGCCCAGCGGGATGCCGTCGGGGGTGACCAGAAGGGCGAATACGACCTGGACGCGGTGGTGCTTGCCGTCCTTGCTGTAGCCCTTGGCGCGCAGGCCGTCCTCCACCTCGCTCTCGAAATACAGCGTCGTGGTGTCGAAGAAGATGACGCTGACGGGCTCGTCATAGAGCTTGCGGGCCGCCGCGTGGGACTGGCCGCGGATGGCGTCGATCAGGCCGTCGTCGAGAAAGTCCATGGTCCTGTAGACCTGGTCGAGGTTCAGCGACAGATCGCCATGGCGGTCGAGCTCGCGGACCGTGGCGCGCTTGCTGAGCGGCTGCGCGACGCGCGCGAGGACCATCTCCTTGAGGATGCGGTTGGAGCTCATGCGCCGCGCGCCCAGCACCCGATCCCACCCCAGGCGGCCGTAAACCTCGCCAAGCGCCTCGCGCAGCCCGACCGAGATCCGCGCCTCCTCGCGGCATTCGGCCAGGTCGACCCCGAAGGGCCGCGGATCCGCCACCGCCAGACGGGCCTGGGCGATGAGATCGCTGTACTGCTTCGGCGTCAGCAGGTGAAGCTGGGCCGTCTCCGCCTGCCTCATCTCCTCGATGATCAGCCGCCCGAGGCGGTCGAGCTGGCTGAGCTGCCCGTCGCTCGTCGCGGTGCCGACATGGCGCACGACCCTCTGGCGCACCCTGTCGCCGTCGCGCACCGACCTGACGACCTGGACGCGGATTCGGTCTCCGCTCTTTTTGTGGCGAACGAACATGCCGGAAGTATGGACCGGACGGGCCGGAGGGTCAAGCGGAATATACCCCGTGGGCACTACATCGCCGTCCCGGGGAATCGAGACCCAATGGACCACAAATACAGTCAGTTACGCACCGCCAGAATCCGGCAATGTAGGAAGTCAAGGGACGATCCCGGAATCCTGCAGGAGACCATCAGCCGGATTCGCGTAGCGGGGATTCAGGTCTACAAGCGGCCGACGCTGCTCATCGATGCGATCAGGAAAGCCTCGCTGCAGGTGCTGTACATTCCGGATCGGAGGCGGATTCTTCTCGATGCATCGTTACCCAAGCTGGAGCATCGCTGGAGCGAGGGACATTAAATCGGGCACAGCATCATTCCTTGGTATGAAACCATAATGCTTGGCGACAACTCTCTGACCCTGACTCCGGCCTGCCGGGAAGAAGTGGAGGCGCAGGCCAATTTCGCTGCGGGACGGCTGCTCTTCCTGCGCGAACGGTTCACCGACGAGGCGCGTTCCCTCGAACCGTCAATCGAAGCGGCGTGTTCGCCAACGGAGACATTCGGCAATACGCTCCCGGCGACTCTATAACGGGTTGTGGAATCCCTTCATATTGATCGGCCGCTGGTGGGCATGATCTCAGGCCATCCCCATTCAAGCCGAAGAGACAGGGAATTCGATCCGTCCAGCCCATGCCGACACCTCATCCTGTCGCCTGCGTTCAGGAGTCATTTCAGGAAAATCGCGGAGGCCGACCTCCTCGGGGAGGTGTCCAGCTACCGCTGAGCTCAGGGTGGGGGAGCCCTTGGAGAAGATGAACTGATCCTGACCTATGGCAACGGAGATCAATCACCGTTCCGTTCGGTAAACACCTGCTGCGCAAGCCCCGCGAACACCAGATAGAGGGAGGTCATCACAAGACCCCAATGTGCCCAGCTCTGTGGGTGGAAATCCACCCATGCCGCCCAGGTCGCGAAAAACGTCCAGGCCAGCGCCATCGGAAGCGTAACGGTGCGCCAGCGTCTGGTGCGTATCGGGTGAACGAACCTGAGCGGCGTGAACATCGCGACCACGAGGACCGTGACGATGAACAGGATCACCCAGAAATCAGGCTTCAGCGCGAACAGCACGATCACCACCATGTTCCAGCAGCCCGGAAACCCGGCGAAGGAATTGTCCTTGGTCTTCATGCGTGTGTCGGCGAAATAAATGACTGAAGCGAATGTTATCAGGATAATCGCGATCCAACCCGTCCATCCCGGAAGCAGACCCGACTTGAACAGCGCGTAGGCCGGTATGAACACATAGGTAAGGTAATCGATGATCAGATCCATCAGAACGCCGTCGTATTGCGGCGCATTGTGCTTTACACGGTATTTCCTTGCCAGCGGGCCGTCCAGTCCGTCGACCGCGAAGGCCACAACCAGCCAGACGAACATGAGACCCCACTTCTCCTCCACCGCCGCGAGCATGGCCAGCATCGCCAGTACCGCGCCGGTTGCGGTAAGGAAATGAACGAGCAGCGCCTTGAAACGATCAGTCATGAAGCAGAAATGAACGAATTGCGGCCCCGGTGCAATTGGCTGCGGCGCACGGTCGACTTGCCATCGATATCGGTGACCTCCAGTTGCCCGCCCGGAAAGGCTGGGGCCGCGAATGGATGCGTCTTACCGGTCAGGGCGAGGTGTTCCGCACTAACCGGCACGGGGGTGGGCGGCTTCGTAGACCTCCATTAACCGTTCGGTGCTGACCGAGGTGTAGGCCTGGGTCATGGAGAGAGTACTGTGACCCAGAAGTTCCTGGATTGTGCGAAGATCGGCACCTGCGGCCAGCAGATGTGTGGCGAAGCTGTGCCGCATCGCATGGGGAGTGGCCGTGGCCGGAAGACCCATCTGCATCCGCGCCGCCTGCACGGCCTTCTGCACGATACGGGCCCCGAGTCGGCCGCCACGTGCGCCGCGAAAAAGCGGGACCCCCGACATGATGGGATGGGGGCAGAGATGGACGTACTGGTCCACCGCGAGCCGCCCCACCGGCACAACCGGCACGATCCGTTCCTTACCGCCTTTGCCGATGATCCGCAGGGTCTCGCCAATTGGATAGTCGGCACCCGTCAGGCCAAGCGTCTCCGAAATCCTGAGACCGCAGCCATATAGAAGGGTAATCACGGCCGTATCCCGCGCCGCGATCCATCTTTCCTTCGACTGTAGCTCGACCGTGTCGATCATTCCCCGCGCCGCCTCTTCGGAAAGAGGGCGTGGAAGCTTTTTCTCAAAACGTGGACTGCGGGTTGCGAGGACAGCCGTGGCGTCAAAACCGTCACGGTGCGCAAGCCAGGCGGTAAAGTTCTTTACCGCCGACAGTGCCCGGGCGAGCGAGCGGGCGGACACTCCACGCCTGCGTTCGGACGCCATCCAGGACCGCATGTCGGAGAGTCCGGCTTCCTGAAGCCGTGCGGGTCCCGCGGTGCCGCCGAAATGTCCGGACATGAACGCGAGATAGCCCGCGACATCGCGACGATAGGCATCGATGGTGTTTGGCGCCAGCCCGTCAACCCCCTTTAACCAGTCCAGCCATTTCTCCAGAACGTCAGTCATGGCAGCGGAGATCACGATTTGGTCCTCGAAAGCGGTTTGATGTTCATGGCAAAAGGCGACGCAGGGACCGCTCGACCGCATCGGCGAAAAACGCCAGGAGATCCGTTCCCTGGGAAGAGTCGAAATAGCCAGCGGTCTCCGAGCCCATGGCAAGCAGCCCCCGTGGCCGGTTCTCGCCCAGGTCAAGCGTCAGACAGGCCTCAGACCTGATCTCGCGGTTAGAGGAATGGAAGACGGCCGTATTGCCCGATAGGGTCGCGTGAAGCGTTATCCTGCGAACGGGAATCTCCCGACTCCGCGTCAGGTATTCGTTTATGAAACCCGGCTGGACGAGCGTGATAAGGCTGCCAAGACTTCTTATGACCGGCGCGACGGAATGCGTATCCTTCTCCATAAGCAACTGCAGGGCCTCAATCCGAAGGATTTCCGGCATTTCGTCACGTAAACATTTCAGGAAGCTCCTGAGGGTCGCTGGTTCCATGAGTTTCAGGACCGCCCTATGGACTTGCTTGGTTCCGCTCAGGTTCTCATATGCCGCCGCGATGACATCGCTGTGGGTCTCCTCAAGACGTTCCAGCCGCGTTTCGAGCCGGTCTATCGCGATGCCGCGGAGGTCAACGATGTTGTCTCCGGCAGCCTGGTCGCTGGCCTCGATCAACGCCCGCATCAGGTCCCTATCTTCCAGAACCAGTCTTGGATTCGACAGAATCCGCCGCTTGAGATCACCGACCTCTGCCGTGCCAGCACGCTTCATGACCGCCTCATTTCCAGTTTCCTGCCCGTGGCCATTTGCCTGACCTCAGATTATTTTCTGCCCCGTCTTCTCCCAATCGGCCAGGAACGCGTCCAACCCCCTCTCGGTGAGTGGATGATCAGCCATCCGTTTGATCACTTCCGGCGGCGCGGTCGCGACGTCAGCTCCGATAAGTGCCGCTTGGCTCATGTGATTCGCTGAACGGATCGATGCGGCAAGTATATTAGTCCTGAAATCGAAATTATCGTAAATCGTGCGGATATCGGAGATCAGGTGCATTCCGTCGAGGTTGATGTCATCGAGCCGTCCAATGAACGGCGATACGAACGTCGCGCCCGCCTTAGCGGCGAGAATGGCCTGGTTCGTCGAGAAGCAGAGGGTGACGTTTACCATACGGCCTTCGTCGGCAAGCGTTCTGCACGCCCTCAGTCCCGCCCAGGTTAGAGGAACCTTGATGGCGATGTTGGTCGCTATCTCCGCGAGTTCGCGTCCCTCCGCGATCATTCCGGCCGCGTCGGTCGCTACGGTCTCCGCGCTGACGGGACCGTCGACGATACCACAGATTTCCTTTGTAACCTCCCTGATGTCCCGGCCGGACTTCATTATCAATGATGGATTGGTGGTGACTCCATCGGCCATACCGAGTTCATTGAGCTCCCGGATTGAGTTTACATCGGCGGTATCCACGAAGAATTTCATCAAGCACTTCCCGTTCATCAAGCCTTTCGACCGGTAAGACAATACACCAGCGTATGCGATGCTTGTAAAGGGAACGGCATCGTGGGGCCAGTGCCCTACCCGGAATGCCGCGCGACCTGCAGGGACTTCCGCCCGTGGCGCAACGCATCGCGCGGATCCGACGGTGGGCGGTTCGGGTCGGTCCCGCGATGGCCATCAAGCGATCAATCGGCTATGTATCCGCGCGAACGCAATGTCCGGGAGCGGCGAATGGAAGGAGCGCGCCCGTCAGACCTGAACGAAGGCTGCAACCCGCGGAACGACCGCCCGTTAGCCCGCGGTGGTTCGATGCATGGCCCGGTGCGTGATCGGTTGTCAGGTCCGTGCGCCAGTCCGTGTGAATCGGAATGCTACCCGGCTGGCGCTGAGGATATGGGGCTTCTCCCCGACGCACCACGTGAATCCATCAGGTCACTGACGCCGTGACGCCGTCCGCGCTGTTTGCCGAGGGTGATCCGGTTGCGGTCCAGATCACGCAGCCGCTTGACCGAACGCTCGATTACGCCGCTCCGGCAGGTGGTTGTGTCACCGGCAGTTTCGTTGAGGTGCCGCTTGGGCCCCGCAGGGTCGTGGGTGTCGTGTGGGGGCGCGGGAGCGGAGAAATTGACCGGGCAAGAATCCGACCTGTCGTCCGGGCGCTCGATGTCGCGCCGATGCGCGCCGAAATGCGGGATTTCCTGATCCGCGCCGCGGGCTACACGCTGACCCCCATGCACGCCATGCTGGCCATGGCCTGTCGGTCCCCGGCGCTTGTCGATCCGTCGTCGACACGCAGGGTTTACCGGCGCGGAGAAGGATCGCCCGATCGCCTTACCGACGCACGTGAGCGCGTGCTCGCCGTGCTGGGTGAATTTGACGGGCTTGCGCTGACGCTCGCTGAACTCGCCCGTGCGGCTGGAGTTTCCCGGTCCGTCATCAAGGGTCTGGTCAGGCTGGGCGTGGTCAGCGAGGAGGAAAGTCCGCGCGACCTGCCGTATCCATGTCTTGATCCAACCCGGGCCGGCTATGAACTCTCGCCGGACCAGGCATGTGCGGCGGACGACCTACGTGGACGTGTTCGCGGCGGTGAATACGGCACCACCCTTCTCAGGGGGGTCACCGGCTCGGGCAAGACGGAAGTCTATCTCGAGGCAATCGCTGAATGCCTTGCACAGGAACGTCAGGCGTTGGTTCTACTGCCTGAAATCGCGCTGACGGCCGAATTTCTCAAACGCGTCGAGCGGCGGTTTGGGGGAATGCCGGCGGAATGGCATTCCGGCCTCACCATGACCGAACGCCGCCGTGCCTGGCGCATGGTGGGAGAGCATGGAGCGCAGCTTGTTGTCGGTGCGCGTTCGGCGCTTTTCCTGCCCTTCCGTGATCTCGGCCTGATCGTGGTCGATGAGGAGCACGACACCTCCTACAAGCAGGAGGACGGAGTGTCGTACAACGCACGTGACATGGCGGTGCTGCGCGCCTCGATCTGCTCGGCGCAGGTGATTCTGGCATCAGCCACCCCCTGTCTGGAAAGCTGGGTCAATGCCGAAACCGGCAAGTACCGGAAGCTTCAGCTCAGTAACCGCTTCGGCGCGGTGGATCTGCCGGAAATGCGCGCCGTGGACATGCGCGAGGAGAAACTCGCGCCACGTCACTGGGTTTCGCCGACGCTGCGGGACGCGGTCAGAGCGCGGCTCGACGCGGGCGAACAGGCGCTTCTGTTTCTGAACCGCCGTGGTTACGCGCCCGTCACGATCTGCCGCGCCTGTGGCCATCAGATAGAATGCGATCACTGTGACGCACGTATGGTCCAGCACCGCTTTAACGATAGTCTTGTCTGCCATCGTTGCGGCGAGTCGAAACCGATTCCGTCCTCTTGCCCGTCATGCGGTGTCGAGAATCGTCTCGCCCCGGTCGGCCCGGGCGTTGAGAGGCTTTCCGAAGAGGCGGGGCAGCTGTTTCCCGACGCACGCATCGAGGTTCTCAGCTCCGATCTGTTCGGGTCGGCCCGGACGCTCAGGGCGCGTATGGCGGCGATCGCTGCCGGGGAGGCCGACATCATCATAGGAACCCAGCTGGTGGCGAAGGGACATGACTTTCCGCTGCTGACGCTGGTCGGGGTCATCGACGCCGACCTCAGTGTGCATGGCTGTGACCTGCGCGCCGCGGAACGTACTTTTCAGCTGATGCGGCAGGTCGCCGGCCGCGCGGGCAGGCGCAACCGCCAGGGCGAGGCGCTCCTGCAGACATGGCAGCCGGAGCACGCCGTCATTCGGGCAATTCTCGCTGGAGACGAGGAGGACTTCTGGCGCACCGAGGCCGCCGGAAGAAGGGAGGCCGGTGTCCCGCCATACGGACGTTTCGCTGGAATCATTCTCAGCGGCACCGATGAAAAGGCCCTGTTCAGGATCGGCCGTTCCCTGGTGAGTGGCGCCGCGCCGCTCCGCGAGATAGGCGCTCGGGTCTACGGGCCGGCATCGGCTCCGGTGGCGCGTATCCGCGGGCGCCATCGCGTCCGGCTTCTGGTCAGGGCGGGCAAGTCAGCACCACTTCAGCGAGCGCTCTCGAGATGGGTGGACCAGGTAAGGCTTCCTTCCGGTTCCAGCCTGTCAATCGACATAGATCCGCAGACATTCTATTGAATGCCCTCCACCCGGCGTGTCTTGTGCAGAAGCGGTCTGCGGGGGGCGATCGTGCGCGGTGATGCGCAACGCGGGTGAGTGGATGCCTGGTCCCATGATGACGCCGTATGAAGGGGGCGGTGGGTCCGCCTGAACGTCCCCACCAAGCACTGAGAGGCATCTCCGCTGCCGTGAAGTCCCTGAGATGGTCTTCGGAGAGGTGAATCGACGCTGTGGCTAGCCGAGAGGGCTGTCAAGCAGTCGTATCGCCTCTTCCCTGGGGGTGGCAAGCGTCGAGCGGTCCTCGCCGGGAAAGAAGCGGGCCCTGGTTGCCGTTGACATGGGATTGGGCGTGATCACATGGATTGCGGGACCCAGACGGGCCGTCTCGGCCGACCATGCCCGGGCGAGCGCGATCTGCGCGGTCTTGGTCGCGGCATAGGCACCGAAAAATTTCTCCGAGACATGCGGATCATCGAAGAATACCGCCCGGGATCCCTTCCCCTTCAATAGTGGCGCGACCATCGGAATCAATGTGGCGGTGGCGGTTGCGTTGGTCGCGATGGAGAGTCGCCAGTCACCGGCGTCGATATGGTCCACCGGCGATAATGGTGGCGCATGGATCGCCGCATGGATCCACAGATCCAGCTTACCCCAGCGCTCATGGATCGAATGGCAGAGATGCGCCATGGCATCGGCCTGCGTGATATCCATGGGTGCGAGTGTCGCGCTGCCTCCACTTGCCTTGATGCGGTCATCGAGTTCCTCGAGCGCACCAACGGTACGGGCCACGGCTATGGGATGGTGGCTTGTCGCCAACGCCTCCGCGAAGGCTGCGCCAAGACCGCGCGAGGCGCCGGTGACAAGGGCAATCCGTAAGTCCGTCATCTCCGGGCGTCTTTATCCAGGATTAACGGCGACAGTCAATCTTGACAGAATTGCATGCCTTCGTGATATAGCGCATAAGCCATTTTTTCATGATCCAGGAGAGTCAAGTGACGCTGTCCCGTGCTTTTTTTCCCGAGATGTCGTGGCCGGCCCAGCTGCTGCTGGTGCTGGCTGGAACCGCGCTCATCGCCATTTCGGCGCAGATCGCCGTTCCGATGTTTCCCGTGCCGATGACCTTGCAGACCCTGGCGGTCCTCGTGGTCGGTCTCGCTTACGGTGCGCGGCTTGGGACCATCACGTTGCTCACGTACCTTGCCGAGGGTGCCGCGGGCCTTCCGGTATTCGCCAACGGAAACGCCGACCTGCCTTACATGATGGGACCGACGGGCGGTTTTCTGGTCGGTTTCGTGATCATGGCGTTCCTGGCGGGATATGCCGCCGACCGTCGCCTGACGGTAGGGATTGTTTCCACGTCGGCGGTAACGTTGCTTATATCGGCGCTGCTCTACGTTCCCGGGTTGATTTGGCCATTGGTCGCAATGGGCAAGACCCTGGATGCGCTCTGGCTTCACTGGATGTCACCGTTCCTCGTCGGTGACGCCGTAAAGGCGGTGCTTGCGGCTCTTGTCATGACCGGCGGCTGGGCGGTGGTGCGCCGCCGCTCCTGATCTCCGTTCGTGCGTCCGGTCGTTGGATGTATCCGGGATTTCTCCCATTGACGGTTTCGTCGCCTTACAGGGTGTGCCGGGCCGTCGGGATCCGGTGATCGGGTCTCCGGACGGTTCCGGGATCGGGCGGTGTCCGGGAGAGGTTGGACCGCAACTCGGTTTAGGCGACCTCCGTCGTCTCGACTCCGTCCTCGATCATTTTCGGGGTCCTTATCGGATATTCGCCGGAGAAACATGCGTCGCAGTACTGCGGTCTCCGGGGATCCCGCCCGCCCGGCTGACCGACGGCCCTGTAGAGTCCGTCCAGTGAAATGAACCTGAGACTGTCAACGCCGAGATGCTCACGCATTTCATCCTCGTTCATGCCCGCGGCCAGAAGCATGTCCCGTTGGGGCGTGTCGACACCGTAGAAGCAGGGCCATGCGGTTGGTGGTGAGGCGATTCGGAAATGAACCTCCCTGGCGCCCGCGTCGATGACCATGTCCTTGATCTTTCGGCTTGTGGTGCCGCGGACAACCGAGTCATCGACAAGAACCACGCGCCTGTCCCTTACAAGCGCTCGGTTGACGTTGAGCTTGAGCCGTACGCCCATGTTGCGGATCTGGTCAGTGGGTTCGATAAAGGTCCGGCCGACGTACTGGTTGCGGATGATTCCCATTGCGTAAGGAATCCGCGACGCCTGGCTGTATCCGATCGCGGCAGGTGTGCCGCTGTCGGGTACCGGACAGATCAGATCGGCATCCACATGCGCTTCCCGCGCGAGTTCCGCACCGATCCTGTGCCGTGTCGTGTAGACCGATTGGCCACCCAGAATGGAGTCAGGCCTGCTGAAATAAACATACTCAAAAAGACAGAACCGTGGCCTGCGTTTCCCAAACGGCCTGAAGCTTTCAAAGCCCGTTCCCGTGATCACCAACATTTCGCCCGGCTCGATCTCGCGAACGAACTCGGCGCCAATGATATCAAATGCGCAGGTCTCCGACGACAGCGTCCAGCCATCGCCGATCCTTCCAAGCATCAACGGGCGGACTCCATGTGGATCCCGTAGACCGATGAGTTTGGTACGTGTCATCGCGACAATGGAGAAGGCGCCCTCAACCTGGCGCAAGGCATCCATTATCCGCTCAGGTATGGTGCGTCCGTGTGATCGCGCCATCAGGTGGATTATGCATTCGCTGTCGGTGGAAGACTGGAATATCGAACCCCGCTCGACGAGTTCGCGTCTAAGTCCGATCGCGTTGGTGATGTTGCCGTTATGCGCGATCGCGGCACCTCCCAGGGAGAACTCGCCAAAGAATGGCTGAACGTCGCGAATCGCGGTGCTGCCTTTCGTGCCGGCCGTTGAATAGCGTACATGGCCGATGGCTAACGTTCCCGGCAGGGATTCCATCAGGGAGGTTCTGGTGAAGTGATCACGGACATAACCGAAGCGGCGCACCGAGTTAAACCCCGCTTCCGGGCTGTGGCTCACGATGCCGCAGGCTTCCTGCCCGCGATGCTGCAGGGCATGCAGCCCGAGCGCCACAAAATTCGCCGCCTCAGGTCCGATAACACCGAAGACACCGCATTCCTCGCGAAGTCTGTCGCCATCGAACGGATTGACGGCAACGTGTTTCGCGGGCGCATGGCTTTCGGGAGTTTCGGGCATTTCAGTTGGCCTCCGGATCGGAATTCAGGGGGTCATGCATGGACGTACCGAAAGCCATGCGCGGGACGATGCGGGCGCTGGGTCGCGGATATGGGCGCGGTGGCGGGCCTGTAGACCAGACCGGGGCGCCATCGTGGGGATGGGCCGGGGGAGGGTGGGTGATGGTGACGACAGGCCCGACCGCCGGCACGACTGGAGACGGGGTCCTGTGGAGAGTGGGTTGTCAGGCACCGCAGGCCCCGAGCAACTGTTCGTAATGGCCGTGGATCCATCCCGGGGCCTGATCCGTTACACGGCTGTCAAGCAGATGCCTGACGTCGTCGAATAATCCGGTGGTTATACTGTCCTCGACGGCTGGAAGCGCATCATCGAAGCCTACGAGGTCATACACGACCAGAAGAACGGCGACGAGGAGGAATCCGCGCACGGCGCCGAACAGGAAACCCGCGCCCTGGTCAATTCCGTTCAGGGCGGAGCGCCGGACAGCTGATGACAGCAGGGGGGTGAAGACCGACAGGACGACGAGGGAAATGGCGAAAACGGCGGCGAACGCGAAGAGAGTGGATAATTCGCAGCTATCCCGCAGGTAATCGCCCAAAGCCGGGATTTCCCGAACCAGCGGTTCGGCCGCCGGAGCGAGGAAATACGCGACGAACGCGGCGGCCACCCATCCGAGAATCGCCATCGTCTCGCGTATGAAGCCCCGTGAATAGGCGAGCAGCGCCGAGACAAGCACGACTGCGGCCACCGCTCCGTCTACGACCGTAAAGCTTCCCATATCCGCGCTTCGCTCCCAATCCTGTGGTCAGTCAATCCACACTGAACGTCTCGTCAACGACCTGGGCCAGGTCAGCCATTGACCTGACGAGCATCTCCGGTCCGGAGCCAGTGTCGCCCGGGGTAGGAACAATTGCGGTGGTGAAACCAAGTTTCCTTGCCTCTTTCAACCTGTTTTCCGTCTGGGCCACCGGTCGCAGCGCCCCGGACAGGCTGATTTCGCCGAACACGACGGTATTCTCGTCCAGCGCGGTGTCCTGGCGGGCCGAAAGCAGCGCGGTGGCCACCGCCAGATCGGCGGCGGGCTCGGTAACCTTCATGCCGCCGGCGACATTGAGATAGACGTCGAGTCCCATGAATGAGACGCCGCAGCGGGCTTCCAGAACCGCGAGGATCATCGCCAGCCTGCCACTGTCCCAGCCAATCACCGCACGGCGGGGTTGTGCATGCGGTGAGGGTGCGACGAGTGCCTGGAATTCGACAAGGACCGGACGTGTGCCTTCAATGCCGGCGAACACGACCGAGCCCGGCACTGGTCTGCTGCGGTCGCCCAGAAACATCGCGGAGGGGTTCGGGACCTCCGCAAGCCCGCCGCCGGTCATCTCGAAAACGCCGATCTCGTGAGCCGGACCGAAACGGTTCTTTACGGCACGGAGTATACGGAAGTGGTGGCTGCGTTCGCCCTCGAAGTAAAGCACCGTGTCAACCATGTGCTCGACAACGCGTGGGCCCGCGATCTGCCCGTCCTTTGTTACATGTCCCACAAGGATGACGGCGCAACCCTGCCGTTTGGCGAACGCGGTCAGTTCCTGGGAGGCGGTGCGGACCTGGGCGATGGAGCCCGGGGCGCTCTTCACGTGATCCACCCACATCGTCTGGATGGAGTCGATGACCGCGAGTTCGGGGGCTTCGGCCTCCAGGGTTATGAGGATGTCATGCAGATTTGTCTCCGCGGCCAGAATGACGGGCGCTCCGGATAGGCCAAGGCGTTCGGCGCGAAGACATATCTGTGCGGGGGCTTCCTCTCCGGAAATATAGAGCGACTTTCGATCCATGCGCGCGAAGCTGGATGCAGCTTGCAGAAGCAGTGTGGACTTTCCGATACCGGGGTCACCGCCGACGAGGACAGCGCTCGCGGGAACAAGGCCGCCACCAAGTGTCCGGTCAAGCTCGACAATCCCGAATGCGTTGCGGGGCGGCGGGCTTTCGGCCGCGGCGAGACTGGTCAGCGGGATCTTGCTGCTCCGGGCCTTCCTGGACAACTTGCCCGTGCGGGCGATGCCCAGCGGTTTATCCTCTACGATCGTGTTCCATTCACCGCATGCGTCGCAGCAACCGGACCATTTGCTATGTGAACTGCGGCAGGCGGTACAGATAAACGTGGGCGTTTTAGGCATACTGGAGACATGCCTGCCCATCTGTCCATAATCAAGGAAGACTTTGTCGCTGTCCGATGGAGAGGCTCTTCGAATGGCGAATTCTTTCCGTGAATCATTCGCCCGGAGCGTGGTCCCCCTTTCTGCCGATTGTTGTTGATGGTGCTGTCCCGACGGGATCGAGCGGGCTGTATGGTCCTCGATAGCCAGATGGATTGCCCGCAGTCGGTGGCGGCAGTCGCGGTACCTGTGTTTGGGGGCCAGTTCACTGCTCGGCTGCGTGGTCGGTGCGCGAAACCATGACTTTCGCGGTCAGGCCGTTCTCCTTCCGCTTGTTTCCAGACACAGGATACAGGACGACAGTGCCGATCACAGGTGGAACCATGGAGTGAAACGCGGCCATGAGTTCCCGTGCAGTTCGTGAGTCTTTACTGATTTGGATCGAAATGATAGGGGATTGACTGTTCATCTTTGGGCCAAGGGAAAGTCCCTTTGCCGAATTAAGGGGGCATTATGCTTTGGCGGTTGGCTTGACTTGTAACAAGGAACCGTTGTTGTGAGAACACACAACCTGCTCGTTAGTCATTCGTGGAGCCACTCAGGTCACTACGGCAATCCTGTCGCTCTGCTGAGAGAAAAATCTTTCCGTTCACGGAACTACCCGGTTCACATCAAGGATGACCCAATCCATCATACCAGTTCGGATAAGGATCTTAATGAGGCGATCAGGGCATATACGGCACCCTTCGGCGTTGTCCTTATACTGGCTGGGGTGTACGCTTCATGCAGCAGGTGGATCGACATCCAGATTGGCTTGGCACAAGAAGGATTTGTGTATTCCAGACCCATCATTGCAATGGAGCCTTGGGGAAGCGAAAGAACCTCGATAGGGGTCAAGAATGCTGATTGTATTGTGAAATGGCGGGCTGACCCGGTGATGGCCGCTATTCGGGATCTGGTAAAATGACGGAGCCTTCGCCAGCCGAATTTCTGGAAATCTACAAACTCCATGCAGAGCTCGCTGACAGAGTCAGCCACAGACGTGAGGCGGCGAACCGACTGCATCTCGGTCTTCTTTCCGGTCTTGGTTTGTTTGCGGGCGTCTTTGCCGATTTCGGTATCACGGAATCCCTGACCTACTTCGTGTTCTTGGCCGTGGGAATACTTGGTGCGTTAATCTCTCTTTCCTGGTGGGTCGTGATAAGGTCCTACCGTCAACTCAACACCGGCAAATTCAAGACGCTGGATGAACTTGAGGACAAGATTGCGTTTGCCTTTTTCAGGCGGGAGTGGGAGATTCTGGGCAAAGGAAAAAAGCGGAACCGTTATTGGAAGCTCACAGCGGTTGAGACTTTTCTTCCCCCCGGCGTTGCGCTTTCCGCGCCCTCCGACCCCCCTGATTCCGCGCGGGAACGGGCTCGGTCCCTTTGGATCCGAACCTAACCGGCCCCTCCGGGCTGCGCAAGGCCCGGCGCCGGGCGTGACGCGTCCGCCGGGGCGCACCGGGGGCGTCGCCCGGCGGTGGCCCCACCGGACGCGCCCGGAAAGTCCCGTCCGTGCCCCCCGCGACGGGGCGGCGCCGGTCAGGGAGGCCGCGCCCGCAGGAACGCCTCGGCCGGCGTCAAGCAGGCCAGCGCCTTCCCCGGACGGGCGTCCGTGCGGTCCTGCACGGCCTGCACCTCCGCGTCCGTGACCCTGCGCAGGTCCGTGCCCTTGGGCAGGCACCCCCGCACCAGACCGTTGGTGTGCTCGTTCAGCCCCCGTTCCCACGAGTGGTAGGGCCGCGCGAACATGAAATCCGCGCCCAGCGCCGCCGAGACGCGGGCGTGACCCGCGAACTCCCTGCCGTTGTCGACGGTCACCGTGTGCACGGGAAGGGATCCCAGCATGCCGGTCATGGCGGCCCCGACCGCGGCCGCCGTCCTGCTGCCGGGCCTCCGGAGAAGGGTATACTTCGTCGCCCGGTCCACCAGGGACACCACGGCCTCGCCGGTGCCCTTGCCGTTGATTCGTGTCCGCCTCCCGGTCGCCGGTCCGCTCCCTCGCCTCCACCAGCGCCGGGCGCCCGGGGATGTCCACCCGGCCCGGGATGTGGCCCCGGCCCGCGTGGGCCCCGCCCCTGCGGTTCGGCCTCTTTCCACGGCGCCGCAGGTGCCGCCACAGCCCGCCCCCGGCCCTGCGGTCGGCGTGGACGTGCCGGCATGTCCACTGCCGCCCCGCCACCGGATGGCCCTCAAGGCGCAGCCGCCCGGCGACCCGCGCAGGGCTCCAGCCCCGCACCAGCCGCCCCTCCACCAGCGCCCACAGCTCCGGCGTCATCCTGCTGGGCACCGACGAGGCGGAGCGGCGGGCGCGCCTCCGCCCTGCGCTGCGCCTGGGCGTGCCGCTGGCCGCGGGCCCCGCCGTTGCGTCGGATCTCGCGCGGGACCGATGACGGACTGCGCCCCAGCTGGCGGGCGACCGCCGCGTTCGAAAGCCCGCTTTTCATCAGGGCGTGGATCTGGCATCTCCCGGTATGGGTCAGGTGGCGGTGGCCCTCGGGCATGGCGGTCTCCTTGCTTCATCACAGGGACTGTCGCCGCCATCCGGCCGATTCGCAACATCATGTGCCGCCTCAGCCAGAACTCACCCACATCGGGTGTTGCACTTCACTGTGGAACGGGGGCAGGTTTCATTTGGCATCTTGTCCTTAGGGCTCACCGCAATCGCTCTTAATTCCTGCCTAACTGCATCGGTTTGTGTGCCTTGAGAATATCCAAAGCAGGAGTGGATGCGACTGAACAGGAAGATGGTGGCCGAGACGGGGAAATGAACGCGGTCACACCCGGCAACCACCACCGTGAGTTGATCAAATATTCGCAGACCACTTGGAAGAGGACTGGGCTCTCGGCAAATCGCTGGCCCAGAGTTCTATAGCGGGACAACTTAGGGAGCCCGGGTTATGAGACGACCTGTCGGGAAATCCCTGACACAGGGTCTTGGTGTTTCCAGGCCCCTTCTCTGACAGGGGGCTTTGCAGGAACCCGCCGACAGCGGAATGTCCGTCACCAGCGCCGGAAATAACTGTATGCCGACCATCGCGCCGACGGATTCCGATGTCGGAAGAGCGTCTTGTCGGCGGCGGCCCCCGTTACAGCCGCATCTGCCGCTTACGGCTGGATGACTGACGGTGCGAATGGACTTAGAATCAACGGGGCGTAAATTGTTTACGTGACGGGCAGCGCCGCCGGCCCGGGTGGCACGGCTTTTCCGGGCTATCGGAGGGCCTTTATGGGGCCTTCGGCGTTTCCTTCAATGAACTGCCGCAGAAACGGATCAGGTGCCGTGTCCATTTCCCTTACCGGGCCGGTCCACTTGATCACGCCGTCATGGAGCATCGCGACCATGTCGGCGATGGCGCGCACTGACGCCATGTCATGTGTTATGGTGATCGCCGTGGCACCCATTTCCTTCACGATTTCCCGGATCAGGTCGTTGATGACGCCCGCCATGATCGGATCAAGCCCGGTAGTCGGCTCATCGAAGAAGATTATCTCCGGTTCAGTTGCGATTGCCCTGGCCAGTCCGACCCGTTTACGCATTCCGCCTGACAGTTCGGACGGATAGAGATCGGCGGTCTCCGGGCCCAACCCAACGCGGCGCAGCTTCTCCAGGGCGATTTCCCGCGCTTCCCGTTTCGGGTGCCTTGACGTGCCGCGAAGCAGGCGAAAGGCCACGTTCTGCCAGACGTTGAGGGAGTCGAACAGCGCCGCGTTCTGGAACAGCATTCCGAATCTCGCGAGAAACTCGTCCCCTTTGGCGCGACCTATATCCTTCCCGTCGAGCAGAATCGTGCCCGTATCGGGCCGGACCAGGCCGAGAACGCATTTCAGCATAACCGATTTACCGGTTCCAGAGCCGCCGATGATCACCAGGCTCTCGCCACTCGCCACCCTGACGTCGACGCCGCGCAGGACATGGTTTCCGCCAAACGCCTTCCGGACATCACGGAGTTCGATCATCCCTTCACCCCGGTCTGGTCTGGCATCGATCTATAGGTCTCGGGTAGGTGGAATCAGGATGCGATCCGATCCGTCGTGCGGTCAGTGGCATGGCGGCAAGGTCCCCGGCAGGCATCAGAAAAACAGTTCCGTAAGCATATAGTTCGACGCGAGTATCAGGATCGATGACGAAACCACGGCATTGGTCGTCGCGCGTCCGACACCACGTGCGCCGCGGTCGGAACTCATTCCGTGGTAACATCCCATCAGCGCGACGATGAATCCGAAAACGGCCGCTTTCACGAGGCCTGAGTATATGTCTGCCGCCTCAAGAAAATTCCAGCTGTTGCGGAGATAGACGGCAGCGCTGAAGTCAAGCCTCGCGACACCCACGAGATAGCCGCCCATGATGCCAATCACGTCACCAACGGCCGCCAGCATCGGAAGGGCCACGGTCGCCGCCAGCACGCGGGGAACCGCAAGATACTTCACCGGGTTTACCGACAGGGTTACGAGGGCGTCGATCTGCTCGGTGACTTTCATCGTGCCGACTTCCGCGGCGATCGAGGCGGACACGCGCCCGGCGACCATGAGTCCGGTCAGCACGGGTCCCAGTTCCCGCACGATGCCGATGGCAATGATCTGGGGAACGACCGCTTCGGCGTTGAAGCGCGATCCGCCGGAATAGATCTGCAGAGCCAGGGCGCCG
Organism: Paracoccaceae bacterium; assembly: GCA_965221405.1. GTDB lineage: Bacteria > Pseudomonadota > Alphaproteobacteria > Rhodobacterales > Rhodobacteraceae > JAPOUP01. Next base: position 2,633,743 of record CBDCSE010000002.1, read on the forward strand.
CCGGTGAATAATGTGGTCAACCCGACCACGGGCAAGCTGAAGTACCCGATTGTCAGGAGTGCGGACAGGAACTCACGGATATAGAACGGCGGACGGATGATGTGGCTGAGGGTGATGGAGCAGAAAATCGCGACTTGGCCGATGGCCGCGCACATTGCGAGCGTGGATCGGCCGACGGTGGCGAACAGACTGGCGAGCGCTTTCATCTGGATCCCCGGTAGCTGCGGGCATATCTTGCCCCCAGGGAAGTGAGGATCTCGTATCCGATCGTGTCCGCGGCGGCAGCCAGTTCGTCGATCCCCCGGTATTCGCAGATCAGGTCCAAAGTCTCCGGCGCATGGTCCAGATGGGTGATATCGACAGTGACCAGATCCATGGAGACGCGTCCGACCACAGGACAGGGGGATTCGCCTGCCATAAGGGTTGCCCGGTTCGAAAGAGAACGCAGAACGCCGTCCGCGTATCCGGCGGCGACGGTCGCGATCAACGAATCCCGCTCGGCGGTCCATGAACTCCCGTAACCCACGGTCTCTCCGGCTCTGACCCGACGGGTCTGTATGACCGGTGCGGATAGTGTAACAACCGAACACGCGTCCCTGAACGGAAGACCGCCGTATAATCCGATTCCAGGTCGGGTAAGATCAAAATGGAATTCGGGGCCCAGCAGGATTCCGCCGGTCGCGGCAAGCGAAAGCCGGGCACCTTCACCGTATGCCATTTCCCGGAACCGTTCCAGCTGTCTTTCATTCATCGCGTTTTTCGCGTCGTCCGCGCAGGCCAGATGACTGATCAGGAGCCGGGGATTACGTGGCAGCGCCGTGATCCGAACGGCTGACCAGTCCTCCGGCTCCATTCCAAGGCGGTTCATGCCGGTATCGAGTTGGATGCCGAAGGACATGTTCGGCAGCGCCTGGAAATGCCTCTCGAACTGCTCGACGGAGTTAAGGAGCGGAATGATGCCGAAACCGCCGATCAGGTCCGTATCACCCGGCATATGGCCAGAGTAGCAAAAGATACTGGAAGCGTCACCGGTGGCCTCTCGGATTGCGGCGCCTTCCGAGGCGTTAGCGACGAAAAACGAACGTACGCCGACATCCAGAAGCGCTCGCGCCACCTTCTCGCCGCCGAGCCCGTAGCCATCTGCCTTCACGGTCGCGGCGGTTTCGACAGAAGGGGCTGACAGTCTGTCAAGCGCCTTCCAGTTCCGTGCGACGGCGTCTAGATCGATGGTCAGGTTTCCTGTGCCCATGGAACCGCGTTCTGGCGGGAAGGCGTTAACAAGGCAAGCGAAAAGCGGTGGTCCCGTCAGTGATCGTTCAGAGATCCTGCCCCGTTCGGCGGGATCCGGAGGAGAGGCGGGCCGGTTCGGGGCCCGCCCGTAGATCCGCTGGTCGGAGCGCGTTCCGCGGCGTCGGACGGAGACCGGTGACGTTCCCGCGCACCATGTTCCCGCGTGCCGGACCCGCGAGTGGCCGCGGCGATGGGAAGCGGGTGGAAGCACCGAACCCGTATCCTGGTTCAGTTCTCGTCGGTTCTGTCCCGCCGCCATGTCTGGGCGAGGTTCCCGAAGCGCGTGAACTGATCCTCGAAGCTCAGCTTGACCGAACCTATCGGGCCGTGACGTTGCTTGCCGATAATGATCTCCGCAACTCCGTGAACGTCGTCCATCTTCTTGCCCCACTCCGCCGTCGCGTCAAAATCGTGGTCTCCGGGCTTTTCGCGCTCCAGATAGTACTCTTCCCGGAACACGAACATAACGACATCGGCATCCTGCTCGATCGATCCCGATTCCCTGAGGTCCGCCAGCTGCGGGCGCTTGTCCTCGCGCTGCTCTACCTGGCGGGAGAGCTGTGAGAGCGCGACAACGGGAATGTCGAGTTCCTTGGCGATGGCCTTCAGGCCCTGGGTGATTTCCGCGACCTCATTGACCCGGTTGTCCTTTGCCGAGGTCGGGCGCACCAGCTGGAGATAGTCCACGAATAGGGCGTCGAGCCCGTGGGTTCGTTTGAGCCGTCGTGCACGGGCCAGAATCTGGCTTATGGGAAGCGCGGGGGTATCGTCGATGTATAGCGGGCAGGCTTCAAGGGCTTTCGCGGCATCGTAGAATCCGCGGAGTTCGGTTTCCGTGAGGTCGCCGCGGCGGATCTGCTCACCGGGAATCTCCGACGCCTGGGAAAGGATGCGTGACGCGAGCTGTTCGGCGCTCATCTCAAGGCTGAAGAAGCCGACGATACCGCCATCGACCGCGCCCCGGGAACCGTCAGGAAGCGTTCCATGCCTGAATTTCCGCGCGATGTTGAAGGCCATATTGGTGGCGAGCGCGGTCTTTCCCATGGACGGACGCCCGGCGATGATCAGCAGGTCGGAACGGTGCAGGCCTCCGAGTTTCCGGTCCAGATCCGTAAAGTCCGTGCCTATGCCGGCGAGACGTCCATCGCGATTGAGAGCGGCGTTCGCGACAACGACGGCATCCGTCACGCATCTAAGGAAGCTCTGGAAGCCGGAGTCCACCCGCCCTTTCTCTCCCAGGCTATACAGCGCCTGTTCGGCTTCGGTGATCTGGTCTGTGGGGGAACTGGAAACATCGACCCTGCGCGCCTTTTCGGAGACATCCACTCCGAGCTGGATCAGCTCGCGCCGGATCGCGAGGTCGTAGATCAGCTGCGCATAGTCGCGTGAGGCGAGACTCGATATCGCCGCGCCGGCGAGCCGCGCCAGATAGACCGAGCCACCGAGTTCCCTGAGCCCCTCGTCATCCTCCAGGAAGGCCTTGAGAGTCACCGGAGAGGCCAGCGCGTTGAGCTTGATCCGATCCGCGGCTACCTGAAAAATCCGGGCATGCACCGGATCGTAGAAGTGTTCGGGCTGGACGATCGCGCTGATACGGTCATAGGTGTCGTTGTTCGTCAGGATCGCGCCGAGCAGCTGTTGCTCCGCTTCGATGTTGTTGGGCAGCGTGGCGCTTTCCTCCACCTTCACGTCGGGATGAATGCGTGTGATTTCGCTCATTTGATCTCAATCTCCGGTCTGGGCGTGGGTATCGAAAAAGCCAATTCCGCTGACTTGTCAAAATCTGGAAAAACCGGTGAAGAACATGGCGCATACCCGGGACTGGAAATAGATGTTCATCGGCGCTTTCCTGATATTTTGCGAGAGCTGGGCGAGTGTCATACATTATATCGATTGATCGCTGATTCGCGAAATGGAATTTATCAACAGACGGGATGCGGGGGGCCGGATGCGTTCTCCACAGAAATCCATCACCTTTCCACAGGGATCGAACCATATGGCTCGGTGTTCAGAATGAGTTTCCGGCGTGAGGCCTCCCGGGGTGTCGCGTGAGCCCGGGCTTTATGGCCGCGTGGCCGGACGCTGTGGACCCCTGCCCGCCATCCGTCGGGAACGGCCTGAAGCCGCATAGGCGCAGTCCACGGACGGGTCAGTCGTGTGTCACGGAATTCAGCGGTCTTACCGGTTTGCGAAGCCGCCCTGACCTTCCGAAGTGACAGCTGGTTCGACGTCACCCCGGGCGGGTTCGGCTGAAAGGATCGGTGCATGCGGGGGAACGCTCCCGTGAACCGGGAGAATCCTCCTGGGCCGGACTCAACGCCATTTGGCAGCTGTCCGAACTTCCCGTCCACCCGGGTTGTGCCCTCGGGAAAGACCTGGCTTCCAAGAGCGGGCATCAGCGTTCCGGGCATCAGCGGTTATTGAGTGGAGGCGGTGGCCGCCGGTGCACACATTGGCACTGACACGCGCGCGTTCGCGTTCGCTGTCACCGCCGTCCACAGGGATGTTTCGTTTCGCGCGCCGCTCTGCGGCTGACCGGACGGAGGGACGATATATCAACCTTAATACGGGAGCATGAGTATGGTCGACTCGGTCCGAGACTGACCGAAAGCGATACCATGCCAGTTCCGGAAAGGACGCGAAACGGTTTATCGACCGTTGATGTCACCGTTCCGTCAGTTGACACAATAGTGACGAAATCATGCCAGATTTGGCAATGAATCCTGGCTGTCGGTTCGAATCCACCTTCCAAGACAGGCCGAACCCGCCTAGATATCCTGACAGTGAACCAAATTTCAGGGGCCACCGAGCCCCGGTGGAGAATCAGGATGCAAACACCCTTAATCTTTACCAACGTGCCGCCGGTTGGCTGGCTGCTGATAGCTGTCGTCGTCCTTGTGCTATTCGGCCGCGGCAAGATCTCTTCCCTGATGGGAGAGGTCGGAAAGGGCATTACCAGCTTCAGGAAAGGCATCAAGCAGGGCGAAAAGGAACTCGAGGACGCCAATGCCGAGGTTGCGCGTGACGTAACTCCCGAGGATGATAAAGACCGGTCGTAGCCGTTCTGGGGAGCCCGCCTGATATGGGTTGGATGGAACTTCTTTTGGTGGGTGCCGTCGCTCTCATCGTCGTTGGCCCCAAAGATCTGCCCGTGATGTTCCAGACGCTTGGCCGGATCACGGCCAAGGTCAAGCGCATGGCGCGTGAATTCCAGATGGCGATGTCAGATGCGGCCAAGGCTTCGGGCACTTCCGGCATAAAGAAGGATCTTGAGGGCCTGACTTCGCCCAAGGCGTTCGGGCTCGATGGCCTCAAAGGTGCTGCCGACAGTTTCGAACGGTGGAGCCCCATGGCGTCCGGGCGTTCGAAGTCCGGATCCGGAAACGAACCGGGCAAGGCGACAATGACGGAGGAGCGTGCGGAGCAGGCCACAGCGATCCGTGAGAAGACCGCGAAGACCGCCCGGCAGCGCATCGACCGCGAGGCGAGGGACATGGCTAAGGGGGGCGATGCGGATGACGCCGGGTCGGGTGGCGTAGACACCTCGGAGGTTTCGGGCCGGGCGTCCGGACAGGCGATGCGGCCGGGGGAAAGCGGGATTTCGACGGCGGCGGCCCCAGGACCGGCCGAGACCAGCGGGCCCGGGAATACGACGGCGCGGGAGGGTGGGGAAGCGGAAGCGACCGGGAATGGAGAACCCGGTATGCACCCGGGTCCCTCCGTCCTGTCTCCTGCCACCAACCCGGGCAACGACGGCAGGGCGTGATCCATGAGTCAGATGGATGATGACCGGATTGAGGACACCGGCGCACCGCTCATCGAACACCTCGCGGAACTTCGCACCAGGCTCATCCGTTCGGCCATCGTCTTCATTCTCTGCGTGTTTGTCTGTTTCTACGTTTGGAGTCCGATCTTTGACTTCCTGACAACCCCGATCTGCTCCGCACTTCTGGAGCGTGGCCAGGACTGCGGCCTAATCCTCATAAAGCTGCAGGAGGGCTTTTTCGTCGCCATCCGGATTTCGTTGATGGGTGGCTTCGCACTTTCCTTCCCGATTATCGCTTACCAGCTCTGGCGATTTGTCGCGCCAGGCCTTTACAGGTCCGAGAAGGGCGCGTTCCTGCCGTTCATTCTCGCGTCACCTTTCATGTTTTTCGCGGGCGCCGCGTTCGCGTTTTTCATCGTAATTCCGCTGGCGTTCGACTTTTTCCTGAATTTCCAGCAGATCGGCGGTGGCGGCGAACTTTCCGATGACGGTACCGAGAGCGTCGGTGATGCCGGCATCACGTTTCAGGGATCGGTGGCCGAATACCTTTCCCTGACCATCACGTTCATTCTGGCGTTTGGCATATGTTTCCAGTTGCCCGTGCTTCTCTCGCTTCTCGGCAAGGCGGGCCTCGTCAGTTCCACCGGTCTTGCCAAGGTGCGCAAATACGCGGTGGTCGCGATCCTGGTGGTCGCGGGCCTGGTGACGCCTCCGGACGTATTCACCCAGGTGATCCTGTTCGTGGTGGTCTACGGCCTCTACGAGGCCTCGATCCAGATAGTGAAGAGGATTGAGCGGCGGCGGGAGGCAAGGATGCGCGCTGACGGTAGCTGGTATGAGGAAGACGACGGGGATCCCAACGACGATCCCGAGAAGAGAGCGTCGTGAGCGAAGATACCCTGCTGCGCATCGCAGAGGCGTTGGAGCGAATCAGCCCGGTTCCGGCCGGTGCAGCCGAACCCGGAGACGCGCAGGCTTTTGTGTGGCATCCCGAAACCGACTGCCTTGATCCGGTGGAACGAATAAACAGGATCGCTCTATCGCTCCTGATTGGTATTGACAGGGCGCGGGACACGCTGCTCGCCAACACGCTCCGGTTCGCCTGTGGATTGCCCGCCAACAACGCACTTCTGTGGGGTGCCCGCGGCATGGGCAAGTCAAGTCTCGTGAAGGCGGTGCATGCCGAGGCCGTCGGACAGGGACATACCGTAAAGATCGTCGAGGTGCAGCGCGAGGATCTGCCGTCGATCGGACGGCTGATGAATATCCTCCGCGCCTCCGAGGCGAGGTTCCTGCTGTTCTGTGACGACCTGAGTTTCGGCCACGACGACCAGGACTACAAATCCCTGAAGGCGGTTCTCGACGGCGGGATCGAGGGCCGTCCGGAGAATGTGATCCTCTACGCCACTTCGAACCGCCGCCACCTGATGCCGCGGGACATGATGGAAAACGAACGCTCGAGCGCCATCAGCCCGAGCGAATCGACTGATGAGAAAGTGTCGCTTTCAGATCGGTTTGGCCTGTGGCTCGGGTTCCACCCCTGTAGTCAGGATGAATATCTCGAAATGGTGCGGGGATACTGTTTGGCTTGGGGTCTTGAGATCGACGCGGACACGCTCCATGCGGAGGCGATTGAATGGCAGGCTACCCGGGGAGCGCGATCCGGCCGCGTCGCATGGCAGTATTTCACGGATCTTGCGGGGCGACGGGGTGTCGGCATCCATACGGACGGGCAGGCGGCGGGTAGTGCCCGTCGCGCACCCGGTTAGTGGCCGTGCGCGGGCGGAGCCATTTGGCAGAGGTCCGGTCCATATAGCCGCATGATAGACCCGCCCGGACAACGGTTCCACGGAATTCGCCGGGGATCGGGTGACGGATCCGCGCAAAGGGGCCGGAAACCTCCCCAAGGCCGTTTGGATAGGCATCCGCTCGCGTGCGGGATAACACGGGGTAACGTTGGGCAGGATCCGGGTTCCCGCATCCTGCCTCCCCGGCGTTTCAGACCCTTTCCACCGCTATCGCGGTGCCCTCGCCTCCACCGATACAGATCGCGGCGATCCCACGGCTGAGGCCGCGTCGATCGAGGGCGTTCAGCAGGGTCACGAGGATCCTCGTGCCCGATGCGCCGATTGGATGGCCAAGAGCGCAGGCCCCGCCGTTGACGTTCACCGTCTCGTGCCCGAGGCCCAGTTCGTTCATGAACACCATCGGCACGACCGCGAAAGCCTCGTTCACTTCCCACAGGTCCACTTCATCCTTTGACCAGCCAATCCTGTCCAGAAGGTTCCGCACCGCGAAAATCGGGGCGGTGGTGAACCAGTCAGGCGCCTGGGCGTGGCTCGCGTGTCCGACGATTCGGGCGCGGGGGTCCAGGCCGTGTCTCCTGACGGACGCGGCTGAGGCGATGACCAGAGCGGCCGCGCCGTCGGAGATCGACGACGAATTTGCGGCAGTGACCGTTCCGTCGGCACGGAACGCCGGTTTCAGGTCCGGGATCCTCTCGGGTCGCGCGTTGGTGGGTTGCTCGTCACGCTCTACGGCCATGCCATCTCCCCCGGTGCCGCACGTCACCGTGGTCGCGCCCCGGGTGGTCGATACGGTGATCGGGACAATTTCGCCCTCGAACGCTCCGCTTCCGTCCGTGGCGATGGCGCGTTCCAGGGATTTGATCGCGTATGCGTCCTGCGCTTCGCGGGTCAGCTGGAATTTCGTGGCGCAGTCCTCAGCGAACGATCCCATTAGGCGCCCTTTTCTGTATGCGTCTTCCAGACCGTCGACGAACATGTGATCCTCCGCCTTTCCGTGCCCGATCCGCGCACCGGCACGCATGCAGGGCAGGAGGTAAGGCGCCCGGGTCATGCTTTCCATTCCTCCCGCAACGACGATGTCCTGATGTCCCAGCAGGATCTGGTCGGCGGCGACCATGACCGCCTTCATGCCCGAACCGCACATCTTGTTCAGGGTGGTCGCGGGTACGGCGTTGCCCAGCCCGGCGGCGAATCCCGCCTGTCGTGCAGGTGCCTGGCCTTGCCCGGCCGGAAGCACGCACCCCATAATGAGTTCGTCCACACACTCCGGCGACAGCTTCGCCGACGCCATCGCCGCACGGATCGCGGCACCTCCCAGCTGGGGCGCGGTGACGTCGGAAAAGACACCCTGGAATCCGCCTATCGGTGTCCGCGCCGCACCCGCGACGAAAACTTCATTCATGTCGCGCTCTCCCAATTCCACTGTCTCGCTTGCACATGATGAATCCAGTTTTAGTGACATGCAATCAACCAGGCCGGGTCGGATGCATCCCAAGTTTTGGGGATACTCCGTCGCTTTCCGCATTGCCGACCAATGGAGGAAGTCGGCCCAGCGGTTGTTTCCGAAGCGGCCTTTCAGCGCCGGCGTTCGCTCCCTTGGTTGGCCAGCGGCTTCCGGTCTTCCTGCAGCGTTCGCAGACCAGTTTCCTGCACGCCCCTCCACGACGCCGCTGCCGATCCGCATGCCCTTTCCGGGATACGTCCCGTATTGCATGCGGCCGACGTTCGCCTGCATGTTCACGCACCCCGGCACCGCCCTGCTTCGGGCCGCGTGCGGTCTCAGCGCGGCAATGACCTCCGCGACGCCACTGGCCTTCAGCCTGTCCCTGTCGGCCTCGAAGCGCCGCCTGCGTCCGGCCGGGTCCGGCAGGATCGCCTTCTGGGCGTCGGAGAGCCGCTCGGTGACACGCAGGAAATCCAGGACGTAGGGGACGGGCCGGCACGGGAAGGGTTCCCTGGTGACATTGCCGATCCAGTCCGCGCCGTCCGGGATCACCACCAGCCCGCCGGTACCGAAGAGGCCGTTCCGGACCGCTTCCCGCTGCAGGCGCCGGCCGAATCCGGTGTCCGCGCTGCGGCCGGAGCCCGCAGCGGCCATGGCGTTGCCCCCATGCCCCGCCAGCGCCTTGCCCAGTCGGCTGACTTCCTCCCGGGACAGGAACCGCCCGCGTCCCCGTCGCCGGTAGCGCCGGATCCCGGTGCACGGGTTGCTGCCTTCCGGGCGGTGCCGGAACGTCTCGGCCTACCGCATGACCGCCGACAGGACGGGCATGGACCGGTTGGCGGCGGCGGCGGCGGGCGTCGTCCGGAGCGAGGCGAACCACTGCCGGGCGTCCGCACCCGTGATGGCAGCGATCGGGTGCCCCCGGAACCGTGGGAGGATGTGGTTCATCAGGTAACTTCGGTTGACCGCGAGCGTGCCGGGCTTCCAGAGGCGGGCATGCCGGCGGAACGCGGCGTCCTCGAAAGGGGTTTCCGCCGAGGCGTCCTCCGGCGGCGAAGTCACGCCGCTCGCCATGGCCGCCAGCCGCAGGCGGGGGAGGGCCCGGGCCTCGGCCAGCGGCATCGTGCCGGCATCTCGGACTGTCGTCCACCGGCACCGTACGTCGCGCTGCGCGTGGACGAAAAGGCGTCTGCGGCCGGAAGGCAGTATCCGGATGCCGAAGCCGCGGAGCTCCGTGTCGCGGATCCCGCGGACGGATCTGCCGGGCCTGAGGGCGTCGATGAGGTGCTGGTTCAATCGGCGGCCTGACATGGCGTCTTTCCTGAATCAGTTGCGCTGGCGAACCGGAAAGAGGCGAAATCGCCGCATTCCGTTCCTTGACGCGAGAGGGAAAACCCATCCCGCGGACACTCCTGCCACCCCTGGAAACGTGATTGACAACGGCTGCCGGGCGGGGATACGAATTGGCCGGACTCTCAGCGAATCGTTAGGAGGCCCTTATCCCTTCCGCACACATGTTCACTGCACCGAGGAAACGTGGACTTTGGCATTGTCGCCCGGCCCGGGCGACGTCGTCCTGAACGGCTGCGGTGAGCATGGCGACATCGACCGCTTCATCGCGGCGCTGTCGACAGCCGAGGAGACGCGGCTGCCCGGCTCCGCCGAAACCCAACCGATTGTGAGGCAATTGGCAAATGAAACGAATTGCAAATCCACTTACCAGGACAATTACTGCACTGCTGGCAACGATGGTCATCACGCAGCCAGCCAAGGCCTGGCTCGTCGGGCCGGGAGCCTGCAAGTCACACCATCCGGGAGTGACAACGCATGACACCCAATGGAAAGGCAAAAGATGCTATCCAGATTGCGGTACCCACATAAGCCCGAAACACAATTTTGCACGGGTCGCTGTACTTGACTTCCACTGGCCTGAGGTGCCTGCGGTGCCTGCAACGTCCACGACGCCCGGAAAGCCCGGAAAACCTGCTTACTTTGGACCGGTACATGTAGCGGTGATGTCGAATGATTCCCGATTGGACAATATGCTTGTAAGTAGCAAGCCGCTTGGCACACTCGTGGATGGGGGTCCCAAACTTACCAATTGGTATATTCCGTTCACTGGCCTTGAACCGAGCCATTACTATGCAATGGTGATTTACGATCCTGGAGTTGGCCCTTCACAACCTTTTTCCCGCAAATGCTTCCTGACGGACAGCGCTCCGGGCTCGTAAGTCAGGACATCGGACGGGCGGCGCATGCGCTGGCCCGCCCGGGAAGGAACGCATGAGGGGACGGTGATGCCTCAATGAAACGAACGGAGTGTGGTCTTGGCCATCGGCGCGACGGCAATGATTTGTGGGCTGGCCCGGCTATTGCGCAGGTAGACATGGGCCATTTGCCGGCCATCGAAGGCGAGAGCCATCTGTCCATCCGGGTGTGACTGTCCAGGTTCCTAAATCGGGAGCCGCAGGCTCGAAGCGGTGATCAGCGGATCGGAGCTCACTCCGGCCCTGCGATCCAGCTCATCACTCCCTCCGGTGAGGTCCGCAGCGTCTCCAGCAGGTTCCAGCCCTGTTTCCGGGTCATGTCCAGCACGATCCGCAGCGCCGCGTGGTTCCGGGCACCTTCCGGACTGCGGCATCTGTCGGAGATCTTCTGCCGGACCTTGAGGAGGCGCAGCGCCCTCTCGGCCTCGTTGTTGGTCCCGGGAACCGTGGGGGCGCGGGTGAAGCGCAGGACCAGGCTGTGGCCCCGCCGTCGCAGCGCCGCCCGATCAGGCCGGCCAGACGTCCGGCAGCGGTTCGCTGCCAGCCAGGTCGGCCGCATGGACGGCGCACCGGAGCAGGCGGCCCATCCTCTCCGCCCAGTCCTCGCCGCCGAAGCCGGCCCGGTCCTGGAGTTCGCGGAGAATGTGGGCGGCGCAGAGGGCCTCCACGGTTCCGGGGATGGTGAAACACGGCCGCCAGCGGTCGTGCGCGGCAACGCCGGTCAGTCCTGCATCACCTCGCCGCAGCCCGCGCGCACGCGGAAGTGGCTGAACGGGCGCGTGCGGCTCAGGTCAAAGACGGACATGCCGCAGCCCGCGCGCACGCGGAAGTGGCTGAGGCGGTGTCGATATCCTCCCCGAGGCTGATCAGGCCGATCTCCCGTTCCCTCAGCGTTCCAGCGGTCTCGAGAGGCTTCGTGAGCGAGCACCTGAGCGATCGAGCCGCGTCACGGTCAGGGTTTACCGGGGAGGGCGGGGCCCGGTCGACCGACGCCATACACGTCCCAATCCTGCATTGGCCCGGTGGTGGGCGCGAAGGGTTGGTGGCGGAACCATCGCGGACCGAGCGGTCCTGAAGGATCTGCCTTCGGCCTTACCGGTCGGTGCCAGCCGCCGTCAACGGCCCGGGCGACGCATTGTCGTAACGTGCCGGCGGGCCTCGGGATGAAGTCCGCGGGTGCACGCCAGATCTTTTGGTTTGACCTGAATCCGTTCTCCATACCTGCACGAGCGCGCTGTTGGTGCTGGGGAACTGCTGCAGGAAACTGGGCGGCGGGGAAGGTTCGCACCATGGAAGGCCCAGCGGATCGTCACAGCCTGACCCAAAAAACTGTGCACCCAGGTCTGCAGTTCGCCGCGACAATGCGCCCCCGGATGTGCAGAAATGTCCGCTGGACGCGCAACGCCCGGGGTTTTAAACAGATGCCCGTCAATGGCGTCGGATCCCGACATCTGTGGATGGTGCGCTCGTTAACCGGAAGTGGAATGGAGAGATATCCGTGTCCCACGCTGAAGATCACGAAGGAACCCGCCGAGATTTTCTTTATTTCGCGACCGCCGGTGCCGGTGCGGTTGCCGCCGGTGCCGCCATATGGCCCTTGATCAACCAGATGAATCCCTCCGCCGACGTTCTGGCGCTGAGTTCGATCCGCGTGGATGTGAGCGAGGTCGTTGAGGGTACGCAGCTGACGGTCAAATGGCGCGGTAAACCGGTGTTCATCCGTAGACGCACGGCTGAGGAAATCGAAGCCGCGCGGGCCACTTCACTGGACGAGCTTCCCGACCCGGAAGCGCGCAACGCCAATGCCGAGGGTGCGGATGCCGCGGATGAGAACCGGGCGCTGGACGAGGCTGGGGAATGGCTGGTCATGATGGGTGTATGCACCCATCTTGGATGTGTTCCCATCGGCGACGGAACCGGGGATTTCGGTGGATGGTTCTGTCCCTGCCATGGATCCCACTATGATACGTCCGGTCGTATCCGCAAAGGACCGGCACCCGAGAACCTGCCGGTTCCCATGGCGCGGTTCGACGACGAAACCACAATCGTACTCGGCTGAAGGAGCCGCGAATGTCCGGAATTCCGCACGACATCTACGAGCCAAGAACCCGGGGCGCGAAATGGCTTGAGCGCCGCCTGCCCGTGATCAGCCTGCTTCATGACACGCTGATGATCCCGACGCCTAGAAATCTGAACTGGTGGTGGATATGGGGAATCGTCCTGGCGTTCTGCCTGGCTCTGCAGATCGTTACGGGCATCGTCCTGGCAATGCATTACACGCCGCACGTTGACCTGGCATTCGCCAGTGTAGAGCATATAATGCGTAACGTGAATGGCGGACACATGCTCCGCTACCTCCACCAGAATGGCGCGTCGCTGTTTTTCCTCGCGGTTTATATCCACATTTTCCGGGGCCTTTACTACGGCTCCTACAAGGAGCCGCGCGAACTGACCTGGATCATCGGGATGCTCATCTACGTGCTCATGATGGGCACCGCGTTCATGGGCTATGTATTGCCTTGGGGCCAGATGTCGTTCTGGGGGGCCACGGTGATCACTGGCCTGTTCGGGGCGATTCCCTTCGTCGGCGAACCGATCCAGACCTGGCTCCAGGGCGGCCCGGCGGTCGATAACGCCACACTGAACCGTTTTTTCAGCCTGCACTATCTTCTGCCCTTCGCGATCGCGGGCCTTGTGATCGTTCATATCTGGGCGTTCCATAGCACCGGTAACAACAATCCCACGGGTATCGAGGTGCGCAGGGGGTCCAAGGAAGAGGCCGCGAGGGACACGCTGCCGTTCTGGCCCTATTTCGTGATCAAGGATCTTTTCGCGCTGGTCCTGGTGCTCGCGGTTTTCTTCGCGATAGTCAGCTTCATGCCCAATTACCTGGGACATCCGGACAATTACATCGAAGCGAATCCGCTCGTCACGCCCGAGCATATCGTTCCCGAGTGGTACTTCCTGCCGTTCTACGCCATCCTGCGCGCGTTCACGAACGATGTATGGGTCGTGATGCTCACGAACTGGATAACCGGCGGAATAATCGACGCCAAGTTTTTCGGTGTTCTGGCGATGTTCGGTGCGATGGTGGTGATGGCGCTGGCGCCATGGTTGGACACGTCAAGCATTCGGTCGGGTCGTTACCGCCCGATGTTCAAATGGTGGTTCTGGCTTCTGGTCATCAACTTCGTGGTGCTGATGTGGTGTGGTGCCCAGCCTGCCGAACCGCCGTATTCGACCATCGCCCTGATCGGGTCCGCCTACTGGTTCGTCTATTTCCTCATAATCCTTCCGCTTCTGGGCGTCATCGAGAAGCCGATGCCCAGACCGGAGACGATAGAGGAGGATTTCGAGGCGCACTACGGCGGTTCCGACGCGACGCCGGCAGAGTGAGGGGAGCGGAAGATGATTGGCAAACTCACTGTTGCCGCTACCGCGTTTCTGTGGGTCGCGGCCGGCGCTGCCCTGGCCGCAGGCGGCTCAGGCAAAACGCATGATGTAGCCTTTCCGTTCGAGGGGCCCTTCGGCACTTACGATCAGCTCCAGCTGCAGCGGGGACTTCAGGTCTACACCGAGGCCTGCGCGGCCTGCCATGGCCTGAAGTACGTACCCTTGCGGACTTTGGGCGATTCAAGTGGTCCGGGTCTTCCGGATGACCAGGTTCGTGCCTATGCGGAGCAGAACTTCGAGGTCTTTGACGCGGCACTGGACGATTTCCGTCCCGCGCGCCCCACCGATCATTTTCCGGCCAACGACAGCGTCGGCGCTCCCGACCTGAGTGTGATGGCCAAGGCCCGCGCCGGTTTTCACGGACCCTACGGATTGGGCATCAACCAGTTTCTCAGGGGAATCGGCGGTCCCGAGTACATCGCTTCCCTACTTACCGGCTATACCGGGGAGGAGAGGGAAGAGGCTGGCACGATTCTCTACGAGAACACCGCTTTCCCGGGGGGCTGGATTTCGATGGCCCCGCCGCTTGAGGACGATTGGGTCGAATATCAGGACGGTCATGACAGCTCGCTGCATCATCTGGCCGAAGACGTGTCGGCTTTCCTGATGTGGGCGGCCGAGCCGAAGCTTGCGGAACGCAAGCAGGCAGGTTTCCTGGGTGTCCTGTTTCTGGTGATCCTTTCGGTTCTTATGTACCTGACCAACAAGAAGCTCTGGGCGCCGGTAAAGAGGGCAAGGCGGGCTGCCGATTGATTGAATTGATTGATTTGGCCGGGCAGGCGGGATGCGCCCCTCGGGCCAGCTTCGCGCGGTCGGCGGTTCGGGACGCCGCGTGGGTCACGCACCACGCCGGTCCCGCCCTCCAGGACCATGCCCTGCAGGTCTCATTCACCGGGAAGGTCAGAATACGGGCGGCCGTCAATTCCGCCGCCGCTTCCCTTCCCTGCCGTCACGAACCCGTCAGCCCGCTCCACCGCCCATCCCCGGAAACGGTACCTGTCGTTCTCCCGGAGCTCCTTCGCCCCTTCGAGATTGCGGGGGGCACCGTCAACCAAAAAACCGCACCTTCCACCAGTCCGGGCCTGTCCTGAAGCCTGACGCCGGCGGCCGCCGACCGCGTGAATGGCCATGTCGGTGCCGATCCATCGGCGGCCCGGCCTGTGCGCGGCCGCAGAAAGGGTCGAACCCCACATCATTGGGATTGGAGCTGGCCGATATGATGCGCTCCAGAAGCGCGACGGGTTTCTGGGTGGCGTAGCCAAGACGCTCTTTCTTACCGCTCACGTTGGGAATGTCTGTCCACAGGTTGCCCAGCGATCTACCGGCATAGTTTTGGGCCGAAACTCTTGCGTAACGGCCGTTTACCTTCCCGCCAGGTAACTGCTCACCCCTTGGGTCAGGCATGTTCGCCTGCGCAGCGTGACTGGCCTGTCGCGAGCCGCCTGAACGGCTCCTCCTTCTGCAGGATCTGCATTTGACAGCATAGCCTCCGGGGCCTGTCCACGGGTCATGCGTTGATCCGGGCAGGCGGAGAGGCTTCCGCGATGGCTTCCCGGTTCGGTTCCAGGGCCACGTCCGGTCCCAGCCAGGCGACCGTCGCGGCGATGCCGCCCCATGACTACGTTGATTCATAATGACCACCTCGGTATGTCGTTGATTTCAAGTGTAGTTTTCTGCCGCACATTGTGATAACGCTCCTTTTCTCGACACTCTGGCCGATCTCCCCGGCGATCCGGGGTCAGGATTTTGCGTCCGGGCGGATTTCCGATCGCCGAACGCGGTCTTCGACGGGGTGCTTCCGGCCCGGCGGCGGCCGAATTCGCCGCGACGGTCGCCGCACCCCTGCCCAACTCCACTGGACTCCGCGACATGACGGCTCCTTCAGCTTTTGCGGGACTCCCCGCGGCCTGACGGTGGCTGTTCCTCGTCTTCGAACAGCGCCAGTTGACGCGTTTCCGGCCGCTCGCCCGCGCGCAGGCGCCCGACATCGGCGGCGGAGACGATCCAGGGCGCCCCTGGGCACGGCTGCCGTGCGGGCAGGCGTCCGTCCCGGATCAGGCGGCGCGCCTTCTGGTAGTTGACCCCCAAGGCCGCGGCGGCCTCGCTCAAAGTCATTTCGCCGCGCGTCTCCCGCTCGCCCTCACGGTAGAACGGGATGCCGCGCCTGTTGCGGAAGCCGCAGACGCTTGCCTTTCTCCAGCCGTTGCCCTTGCCGGTACGACGTCCCAGCCGGTTGGGCAGCGCCGCGATCGCCATGTCCGGCATATGTCGCGCCAGTTCCGTGATCAGGGCTCCGGTCCCGGCATCGGTCACGTGGCGATGCCGGCCCGTGGCTCTCCTGGCGACGAACAGTTCCGTATGGTCGCCGCCGCGCCAGTGCAGCAGCAGCCTGACCCGCCTGTCCCCACACCAGACGACGGCTTCCTCGATCGCGGCGCGCAGGATGCGCTTGCGGGTCTCCGCGGTGACGCCCTCATGGTTCCAGGCCCGCTCGGGATCGGCGCCGAGCCGCAGGCACGCTTCCCGCTCCCCTTCATCCATTCCCATGTCCGCGCAGGCCCCGCGCGCATGTTCCAAGGCGGTCCCGACGCCCCGCACCGCAACCAGGCGCCCGTTCCACCGGCGCTCCAGTTCGCCCGCCACCTGCCGGTTCGCCGGATCGACGGCATCGTACTGCCGCCACGCGCGATCGGCCTCGTAGCGCGCGCGCTCAAGCGCGATCCCGTGCTGGCGAACCGCCTCCGACCCCGTCCCGGCATCGTCTTCGGTGACGCGGAGCGCCGCCTCCAGGCCGACCGGCCCGGGAACGCGGAGGATCTCCCCGCCGACCGCATCGTCCGCGGGGGCGCCGCCGAACGGGATGCACTTCGGCTCGTTGTGGTCGATCACCCCCGAGTTGCAGATGTAGCGCGGCACGGCGCCGCGGGTTCCGCTGTAGTTGACCGTCAGCTTGCGGCCGCAGTGGCCGCACCGCAGCAGCCCGGCCAGCAGGGCCGCGCCGCCGCGAACCGCGCCGCGCCTTCCCGAGGGCATCATCTTCGTGCTGTTGTCTGCGATCACGCGCCGGTTCCGTTCGTGGGTCTCCAGGCTGATATAGCCCTCATGGCTGTCCGGGATGAAGACCTGCCAGCCGTCCCGGTCGCTGACCACCCTGCGCACGGTCCTCCTCTCCCCGCCGCGGAGTTCGACCCGGCTCTCGGTCTGGCCGTACGCATAGGCGCCGGCGTAGACCGGATTGGTCAGGATCCCGTGAACCCGCGCATGGTTCGGCAACCGCCATCGCAGCTCACTCTCGCCCGTCGGCCGTGACGGCAGCTCGAGACCCTCGTCGTGGAACCAGAGATGGACCTGCCGGACGCTCTGCATCTCGTCGAACCTGCGGAAGACGAGCCCGATCGCCTCGCGGACACGCAGGTCCGGGTCCTTCTCGACCGCGTTCCCGCCGACGCGCCGGTATCCCGCCGACACCGCCAGGAACAGCTCGCCGCGCGCCGCCTTGCGGTTGCGTCCCTCGATCGAACGCCTGCGCATGTTCGCGAGTTCAAGTTCCGACATGGTTCCGTGCATCCCGAGCACCATCCTGTCCGTCGGCAGGCGGGGGTCGTAGACCGTCTGCTCGTCGGCCAGCAGGCAGCCGACGACACCGCAGAACTCGAGCAGGGTATGCCACTCCCGGCCGTTCCTGGAAAGCCTTGTCGCGTCCACCGACAGGATGATGCCGACTTCCCTGGCGCAGACGGCGTCGGGCATGGTCCTGAAGCCGGGCCGGCTGGCGCCGCCGCTGCCCGACAGGCCGAGATCCTGGTCAATGAAGGTGACGTCGGCCCAGCCGAGTGCCCTGGCGCGGGCCCTGAGCCCGTACTGCCACTCCCGGCTCCCCGTGTTGTGGCGCACCTGATATTCGGAAGACTGGCGCACGTACACGATCGCCCTTCGCGCGAGATGGTCAGGCGTTATCCTGTTCATGTCCGCCTCCCTCGCCCGCCGCGCGGCTCGTCGCCGCCTCCCGGACCAGCCGCGCCACAAGCGCCAGCAGTTCCGTCTTCCGGTCCCCCTCCAGGACATTGCGGGGGCCGTCCGGCCCGAACAGCCGCCCCTGTCGTGTCGTTCGCCTGTCTCGCTTCATCGTCGCCTCCGTCGTCTGCAGGGTTGGAGACGACAGTATCGACGATCATGCGCAGGTCCGACAAAGCCTCGCGCGCGAGCCTCGGATGGTCACGCACCGCCCAGACGGCCGATTCCGGCCGGGTCATCCATTCGCGAACCGCCAACGTACGGCCGCTTGACAGCAGGCGGACATAAAGATTGTCGCCGGACGGGGACGGGCGGCGTTGCATCAACTCCACCTTCTCGCCGGCACAGGGATGAAAGCGGTAATGAATCGTGAGCTCGGAAGCGTGATCATGGGCAGTATGTCGGGACGTTGGACGTGTACATCGGGCCGTTCCCCGGGGGCGGCGCGATCATGAGGCGCAGGCCGCCCGCGCGGCGCAGCATCGGCGTCGACCCCGACCGCCGGGCGGTCGACGGCTTCAGATGCGGCTACCCGGTCGAGCTCCACCAGGGCTGCGCGCTGCGCTTCCCCGGGACGTTCCCCTTCCAGGGCCGCGAGCCGGTCTACCGCGACCCGCCCTACCTGCAGGCGACCCGGCGGTCCGGGCGCCGCTACCGGCACGACATCGTGTCCGGGGCCGGCGGGCGCCGCGTGGACGCCGGGGCCAGGGAATGCCCCGGCTGCCGGGCCCGGACCGGGGGCCGGTTCCCCGACGGCATGCCCGGCCCGCTGCGGTACGGCGCCGGCCTCCAGGCCTTCACCGTCAACCCGCCCGTCGCCCACATGCCCTCCCTGCGCCGGGCCGTCGCGCCGGGCCAGGCGGTCTCCGGCCCCAGGCTCTCCGGGGCCACCTGCCCCGGCCGGGTGCGCCGGCCTGATGGCGCGCCCATGTCATGGGAGGCGGCCGCCGCCGCGCACCTCCCGGAACGCCCGGCCCCGCATGCCGACGGGACCGGCCTGCGGGCCGGCGGCAGGACGGAATGGCTCCACGTCCCGCCGACGGGTCCCTGGCCCTGAAGTTCCCGCACCGCAGGCGCGGCAGGGAGGCGACCGACGGGACCGGGACCATTCCCCGCCACCGGGGAGTCCCCGTCCACGACTGCCGGGCGGGCCACTTCGCCTGCGACCGGTGCAGGCATCGGCCGTGCGGCGCCCACCTCCTCCGCGAACCCGCCTTCGCCGTCGGGTCCAGCGGCTTCCGCCGGGCGCGCCTGATGAAGGGCCTGCCGCGCGGGGCCTGCCACAGGATCAACAGGAGCGGCGCCAGGGTCCTGGCCGGGGCCGGATGCCGGCGCATCCGCAGGCGGTACCGGACCATCCTGACACAGGGCGCCAGGGAAATGCCCGACATCCCCCCGCGCCCGAAGGGAAAGCGCGGGCGGACCGACAGGTCCGGCGCGCACAGCCTGCACGGGCGCCCCGTCAGGCACGGGGAGTCCGTGCCGCGCTTCATGGGCGACCCGGACGTCAGCTTCACCAACAATGCCGGAGAGCGCAGGACCAGGATGGCCAAGGCCAGGATGAAGGTGTCCGGATGCTTCCGGACACGGACTCACGCCGGGGCCTGGTGCCGGATCCCAGGCTACCTGAGCTCGATGGCCGCGCCCGGATGCAATCCCCCCGTCGCCATCCAGATCGCGCCTGCCGGAAAGGCCGCCGACATGATCAGGCTGCACCATGCCGAACCTGCCCCCAAGAAGGGGTGAGCAGTTACCTTTGAAGGATTGTTTCCCCATTGGCATCCATTGCCTCAAGCCGTTCCCTTCTCACCCGCCGACCGGAAGGAAGTATGTGGATTGGTAACTCCTTTATAGATGGAGCCTCTTGCGCAATTATCGCGGTTCCGGCGGCCCTGGCCAGCCTCCGGCACGTCCGCCAGGGTTCCGGCACCGGATTCCGGGGTCTCCGGGGCGGCGTCGGTGGGGTCCGTCGCTGCCGTCAGCCGGCGCCGGGCGTCGGATCGTGAGCCGCATCAGCCGGTGGACCGTCAGGGCCAGTATTCCGAAGGACAGGTGGCAGGCCACCTTGAGGTTCCCCCGGACGCGGACGTGCCGCCCGCCGCAGGAGTCCTTCAGGGCGGAGTTGACCCGCTCCACGCCCGGCCGCCGCCGGCGGCGCACGCGGTCGTGGCGGACGTGGCCCGCCCTGCGCTGGGCGCGCGCCTCCCCCGCGGGGCGCGCCCTGGGCGCCGCGTCGCGCCGGGGGTTGGCGTCGACTGTCGCCACCCGCCCCGCCAGTCGGGCGTGCAGCCCGACCTCCCGGGAGTCACAGGCCGCGTCCATGAGTTCGTGGCAGTGGCCCAGGCGTTTCCCCGTCATCCCCGCCAGCGGGATGGCGGCCTGGCTGTCGCGCGGCGGCGCCGGGGTGAGGACGCGGCTCACGGGGACGTCCCCGTCGGCGGCGTCTATATGCATTCTGTACCCGCGCCAGCTTTCCTTGTATCCCTTAGCGCTGCGCCTGGTGCCGACGTGGCGGGCTTCCGGCAGCTCCGCCACCATCCGTTCCGTGGACATGCCGCCCTTCAGCTGCCGCTCCAGACGGGTCGGCTCCCTGACCGGGCGCCCGCCCTTCCTCGGGCGTCCGCGCCGCCGCTTAGGCTCCGGCTTAGGCACCGGCCTCTCCCGTCCGGCGACCGCCGTGGAATCCCCCGATATGTGGCCGACGACCGATCCCTCGCACACGGCCCTGACAGGCGCCCCGTGCATCCGCTCGGGAAGCCGGGTCTCCGCGAACCACGCGAAGGCGCGTGAGAACGCCGACGCGCCCGGCGCCTCCGACACCCGGCACCGGCCGCACAGCCTTCTCAGCGTCGGGTCGCACCTGAGCCTGCCGGTCAGCGCGGCAGTGGCCGGAAGGTCCCACACCGCCTTCGCGACGAACGCACGCGCCAGCGCGTTCCGGTCGGCGGGAGGGTGGCCGACGCCGCGGTGGCCGTAATGGAGATGCCGACCGGGGCGAGGCCCGGCACGGCGACGAACCTGCGGTGCGTCTCGCCCAGCGGGCCGGCCTCGTATGCTCAGCGAAGGGGAAAAGTTCCCCCTGGAACCGGTGCCGGGCCTCTGATACGAACTTTCCCGAGGACATGGAGCCGTCTCCCCGTATGTAGTGGCCTCAACACCTTCAGCATACCGTATGGGCGGCTCCATGTCCAGGCCCAGCCGTCGAAAAAAGCCCGTTTCCCGGGAAAAACCGCTCGTCCGCGGAGTTCTGCAAGAGGCTCAGATGTAGCAGAGATTGGGCCGGGCTCCCATCGAAGGCTGGCGGAGGGGTGCACGCCAGATTTTTGGGTCAGGCTGTGGCGATCCGCCGGGCCTTCCATGGTGCGAACCTTTCCCACCGGCCAGTTTCCTGTAGCAGTTCCCCAGCACCAACAGCGCACTCGTGCAGGTATGGAAAACGGATTCAGGTCAAACCAAAAAATCTGGCGTGCACCCCTGGCGGAAAAGAGGAATCCCCGTATTCTCGGCCTCGGTTATCCACGTCAGGGAACTGTTCCAGCAGTCCTCTTCTGTCGGTTTTCGGTAAATTCCATTATGCGTGTAACCGCTTCCTCGTGAATAAGGGGCGGTTCGAAGTTCCGACCAACGCACGGTAACGGGAGCGCCCCGAGCTTCCGGCGGCGGAAAAATCCCAAAGGTCATTTCTATGTCTTCAGGCATCGGATCGATGCCTGAAGACAGGGTTCCTGAAGCCGAAACAGGCGGTGCTTCCACAGATTCCATTTCAGAACTCGACCACGGCGCGGATAGACTTACCTTCGTGCATCAGGTCAAAGCCTTCGTTGATCTGATCCAGCGTAAGTTTGTGAGTGATCATGGAATCGATCTCGATCTTGCCGTCCATGTACCAGTCCACAATCCTCGGCACGTCGGTCCTGCCCTTGGCCCCGCCAAAGGCCGTGCCTTTCCAGACCCGGCCTGTGACCAGTTGGAAGGGGCGAGTGGAAATCTCGGCTCCCGCAGGCGCCACGCCGATGATCACCGACATGCCCCAACCACGGTGCGAGCATTCAAGCGCGGCGCGCATCACCTGTACATTTCCGGTGGCGTCAAAGGAATAGTCCACACCGCCGAAGGGGTCCCTTTCGGTCTTGGTTAGTTCTATGATGGCCTCGGTCACCGACTGGTTCTTGGGTAGCTTCTTTGGGTTCACAAAGTCGGTCATGCCGAATTTGCGCGCCATCCCTGCCTTGCCAGAATTCAGATCCACCCCAATGATCCTGTCCGCACCCGCCATGCGGAGGCCTTGGATCACGTTGAGGCCAATGCCACCCAGGCCGAATACTGCCGCTGTCGCGCCAATCTCGACCCCGGCTGTGTTGATCACCGCACCGATGCCGGTGGTCACGCCGCAGCCGATATAGCAGATCTTGTCAAAAGGGGCATCGGCGCGGACCTTGGCCAGCGCGATCTCGGGCAGGACAGTGTGGTTGGCGAAGGTTGAGCAACCCATGTAGTGATAGACGGGCGTGCCGTCGAGCATCGAGAAGCGCGTGGTGCCGTCCGGCATCAGGCCCTGCCCCTGCGTGCCGCGGATGGCGGTGCAAAGGTTGGTCTTGCCCGACAGGCACGCGTGGCATTCGCGGCATTCGGGCGTGTAGAGCGGGATGACGTGATCGTCGGGCTTGAGCGTGGTGACGCCCTCGCCGACCTCGATGACGACGCCCGCGCCCTCATGCCCGAGGATCGAGGGGAAAATCCCTTCTGGATCTGCCCCGGAGCGAGTGAATTCATCGGTGTGGCAGATGCCAGTGGCCTTTATCTCGACCAGAACCTCACCGGCCTTGGGACCATCGAGGTTCACCTCCATGATCTCAAGCGGCTTGCCGGCTTCCAGCGCGACTGCGGCACGGGTGCGCATGTGTTTTTCCTCCCCATTGTTTGGGCCCCAATATTTAACGACCTCAGGCCGCCGGGGCTTCGTGTGCGGGTCCTGCCGGGAAGACACCCGACATGACGACAAAGCCTGGAATGCGTTTGAAGCGGTCGCACCAACGGCGAATCGCGGGATAGTCCATCCGGCTGATGCCGCCCTCCTCCGACAGCATGATATACGGAAAACAGGCGATATCCGCGATCGTTGGATGTGCGCTCGGGCAGATCCAGTCGTACCCGGTCTCTTCGGCGAAGAACAGGTGTTCATCCAAGATCCGGAAGAGCTTGTGCGCACCATTACGCGCGGCCTCAGCATCGATCTGGGTGTAGAACAGTCCGTCATGCAGCCGTGCGGCCGAAGCCGTGCCGGTGATTCCATCGGCGAAGGCCAGCCACTGGGCGACATGGCCCAGCATTGTCGGGTCATTCCTGGGATACCATTTGTTGGAGGCGTCATATTTCGAGGCGAGATAGACGAGAATTGCTTGGGCATCGCGCAGAACCAGATCGTCATCCTCGATCACCGGCAATTGGCCCAGCGGATTGATCCGGCGGAACTCGGATGACTTGTGCTGGGCACCCGGGTAGAAATCCACGGCCTCCGTATCGTAATCGAGGCCCAGAAAAGACATCAAGAGACGCAACTTGTAGCAATTCCCGCTCAGCTCATAGTCATATAGCTTGATCATCTCCGACCCTCAGATATCCAGGACAAGACGATCCGATTTAGCGCGGCTGACGCAGGTAATGATCGCGTCCCCCGCCGCTTTTTCGCTATCGGTCAGGTAAACATCCTGATGGTCGATCTCGCCCTCGATCACGCCGCAGCGGCAGGTGCCGCAGGCACCTAGCTCGCAGGAACTGGGCATGTTGATCCCGTTGTCGCGTAGCACCTCAAGGATAGATATCCCCGCGGGGACCGTCAGCGTCATGGCTGAGCGCGCCAAGGCAATCCCGAAGCTACCGGAGGTATCCAACTCATTGGTATTCTTGAAATATTCGAAATGCACCTTATCCTCATCCCAGTCCTGATGGGCAGCGATCCGGCGGGTCGCGTCGAGCATAGGCCCAGGGCCGCAGACATATACGTGGCGGGCATGACCCGGCGCGGACAGGATTTCGGCCAGTTTGGCACCGGTCTCTTCGGGCGAGAAGCCCTCATGGATCCTCGCCATCTCCGAAAATTCGCTGATTTCCTGGCCAAAAGCGATATGCGCATCGCTCTGCACGAAGTAGTGGAAGGCGAACTCCAGCCCCTGCACGTTCAGCGCCCGCGCCATGGATAGGATTGGCGTTACCCCAATGCCGCCCGCGATCAGTATCGTCTGCACTGCGTCCCGGCGCAGCGGGAAGTTGTTGCGCGGTGACGAAATTGCGAGGTTGTCGCCCAGCTTTAGCGCATGGATCGTGGCAGAGCCTCCACGGCTGTCCGGCTCAAGTTTGACGCCAATGGTGTAATGGTCCGTCTCGCCCGGACCGTTTGTCAGCGAATATTGCCGCACCAGACCGTTTTGCAGATGCACGTCGATATGCGCACCGGGTTGGAATGTGTGCAAAGAACCGTTGAGCGGCTCGAGCCGCACGCGTGCAACCCCTTTGGCCGTCATATCCATGGCGGCTACAGTCACATGCAGATCCGCTTTGCGTCCATCTTCCTGAACGGCCGGGATGTTCACCAAGTCCTCGGCGACCTGGGCAATCACGGGCTGGTAGGGCTCGGGGGGCTGCCGCTCTGCGGCCTCGGCTTCCACTCGGTCTCGCAACTCGCCTAGAGCAAAGCTGTGCTGGCGCAGCAGGGCCAAGCGGTCTCCCGCGCCCGGTTTGGCGACCCCCCGGATCACGTTGTGGTTGCTGTCGCAGGGCTGAACGAAAAAGCGGATCTCCGGATCGTAGTGCTCCAAGGCCTTTGCTACCATGTCGGTTGGCGCATGCACAGGTATCGGGCGCAGTACGATCCCGTCTTCATGATCCCCTAGATCGGGCAGGGGTCCCGTAGCCCCTTCACCCGCCCAGATCAGTCCATGGCTCTCTTGAGCGGGATAGGTGTTGTTGCAGATCGTTCGCGCGGGCGCATCCGCCGGGTGTGCCGGAATATATGTGCAGCCCGCCGTGCGGTTAGCGTAACGCCAGCCGTGATACTGGCATTTGAGTTCGCGTCCGTCATTGATCCCGATCGAGAGCCGCACGCCCCGATGTAGGCAGCGGTTCTCCCATACGTTGACATAGCCGTCGTCGGCACGCCAAACGGCAAACTCGCGGCCCAGAAGCTGCGCCTGATATACATGGCGTGGTACAAGATCAGAGCTTGAGGCGATAGGGAACCATTGGCTGTGTAGGTCGTCTAACATGTCAGAAGTCCTGCGGTTTGCGCGGTCACGCGGCCGAGGGGATGACGCCATAGCTGATCCCTTTCCCGGACAACCACCGGCGATAGGCAATTGCGGACTTATCAGCGCGAATGGGCGTTTCCGCCCTTGGGTCAAGCGGCAGACGCTTGGGGATCTGGTTTTCAAGGATTGGCTTGTCCTGGCCGAAGATCGTCTGCTGAAAGAGACGGATATCGCAGACGCTGTTTGCCTCGTCGAGAAGGCTGAGCATCATGTGGGCGCGCACTCTCTCTTGCGTTTCGGGCTGAAGGAATACCGCGATCACATCCAGCCGTTTGGCGTCCGCGGGGCTCGATTTATAGAGCACCGCGCAATAAGGATGTGGCACGCGATAAACGTAATCCACATCCGTTCCAGACGATGAAGCCGCCGCGGCCATCGGCTGCCAGAAGAGGCAGTTGGTGGCGAGAATTTCGTCCCGTTCGTCCGAGACCTCGACAGTGTAGTCCTTTACCTCCGTATGCGGTTCGGCTCCCAGGATGCCTGTGTGGACATAGGGAAAGTGGCCCATATCCAGAAAGTTCTCCAATGCGCGCGGGGCAGATGTCTGCACCCCGATCGTCGCGGCATGGACATTCCGGCGATCCGCCTCGGCATATTCCCGGATTTGGAATATATCCTCGTCGGGCGTGCCCAGACAGGTCCAGACATACCCATAGCGTTCCAGCACCGGCAGCGCGTGCGTGCGCGAACGACAACTGATCCCTCCGTCGAGTGTGCGCTCCACAGCGATTGGCACTTCGAGCAGTTTTGTGTGCTGCGGCGTGGCCGCCGGGATCTCTTCCAGCGCGACGACGGCATGCCAGAGATTGAGTGCGACAGGATCTGTGCAGGGCATGTAATCTCTCCTCAGGCGGGGATCGCGCCATAGTTGATGTGGTGGTCTTTGAGCCAACGACGATAGGTGATGGCCGCCTTATCCGCCCGGATGGGCGTTTCGGCGCGTGGGTCCAGCGGCAAGCGTCGCGGGATCTGGTTTTCGAGGATTGGCTTGTCCTGTGCGAAGATCAATTGCATGAACCAGCGCAGGTCAGCGCGTTTCATGCCCTGCTTGACGTAGCAGAGCATGTTGTGGACGATGCAGTCCTCCGGCCCGACGGGCTGAATGAACAGCACAATGTAGTCAGAGCGCTCCTCATACAGTGGATTGGTCTTGTAGAGCGCCACCATGTAAGGTCGGTAGACACGGTAGGTGTACTCGACTTCTATCCCGCCGTCCGCTGTGGGTGAGGCGACGGGCTGATGGAAATAGCACTCCGTGGCAAGTATCTCGTCATCGCCGGTAATTACCACTTCATATGGCCTTACTTCGGTGTGTGGCTCATCCCCCAGCCAGCCCGAATGAACAAATGGGAAGTGCCCCATGTCGAGGAAATTCTCTACCACCCGTAGGCCGGAAGTGCGCACTCCGAAAGAGCCGCCGCTGACCACGTGACGATCGTCTTCGAAAGCTTCGGCGATATGCGGGATGTCGCGTGTGGGTGTGCCGATGCACGTCCAGGCAAAGCCGTATTTCCGCTTGCAAGGCAGGCATCGCGCCTGACTGGTACAGATCACGTCACCTTCGGCCGTGTGGTCCACTGTGAGTGGTTTTTCGAACAGAGTGGTCCGAAGCGGTTTGCCTTTGGGCAGATGGTCAAGATCCGCTACCACATGCCAGTCATCCAGCAAAACACGATCCGTACAGGACATGGCACCCTCCGTCATTCTCGATGATAAGGCACACCTAGGTGCGCCGGTTGCTCTGATCGGAGGCGTAGCCCCATCATCGCGACAATCGCGCCGATATAGGGAAGCGCCAGCAAAAGCTGATAGGGCATCCGCAGCCCAATCCCCTGGGCCTGAAGCTGGAAGGCTTCCAGAAAGGCAAAGACCAGAACCGCTACCAGAATTGGCCAAGGCTTCCAGTTGCCCGCGATGATGATCACGATGGCCAGCCAGCCGCGCCCGCCAGTCATGCCCGGCACGAAACGGTCTGTCAGCGCGAGCACCAGAACCGCGCCGGAAAGACCGGCCATGGCACCTCCAAAGGCAAGTGCCGCATATTGGCGACGAGATACGCTGAGTCCCCTGGTGTCGAGCGCCTTAGGGTTCTCGCCCAACGCTCGGATCTCCAGCCCGTAGCGCGTGCGGTAGAGAAACGCCCAGACCACACCGGTCATTGCAAAGGCCAGATAGGCGAAAAGGTGCTGATCGAAAAGGATCTCACCCAGAATTGGGATCCGCGAGAGGCCCGGAACGGCAAGGGTTTCGAAAGGGTTGATTGTGGGCACCTCTCCGCCAAAAGTTTTCAGGCTCTCACGATAAAGAAACAGTGTGAGGCCAGAGGCCAAGAGATTAATGCCCAGACCGGTCACGAACTGGTTGATTTTGAGCGTCACTGCGGCAATGGCCATGAAAAGATGTACCGTCATGCCCGTACCGATCCCCGCCAGAAGTCCTGCATGAAGCGACCCGCTGGCGACGCTGGCGAAATAGGCGACGAATGCCGCCATTAGCATGCTGCCCTCAACTCCCAAGAACCAGATGCCGGCGCGTTGCACCACCAGTTCTCCGATAGACACCAGCAGCAAGGGTGCCGCGATCCGCACTGTCGCGGCGAACATCGATATCAATATGGCTTGTTGGAACAGATCAGACATCTTTGTCCGCCCGCCGCAGTCGGTACTGAAACAGCACTGAAGTGATCAGAAAGAACATCAGGATGACCGCCTGCAGCGCAGGCACGATCGCCGAGGACACATCCGCCATTACCTGCATAAACAGCCCGCCCTTGGCGAGCGCACCAAAGAGCAGCGCGACCAGACCGACGGCCAGCGGCCGCAGACCAGCGATCACCGCAACGATAAGACCAGCGTAGCCGTAGCCGTAAAGGAAGGTATGCGAGAGGCGGAAATCGACGCCAAAGCTTTGTACAACCCCGCCGAGCCCCGCGAGGCCGCCCGAGAGCATCAGCACGATAACCGTCATCCGCTTGGGCTCCACCCCTTTGAACCGGGCGGCAACCGGGTTGCCGCCGAAGGCGCGCATGCTGAATCCGAAGGTGGTCCGGTTGATCAGCGCGTGCAGGAGGAGGATGGCCAGCGCAGCAAGTGCGACGCCCAGATGCAACTCTGATCCGGGCCAGAGATCCGGCAGACGCGCTTCGTGCGGGATACGGTCGGTTTGAAGGTAATACTCACCCGGTGCCATCCAGATCCGGCTCGTGAGCAGGTAGGACAGTAGATAGGCGATGATGTAATTAAGCATGACCGTGGAAACGATCACGTCGACGTTGAATTGAGTCTTGAGAATGCCTGCAAGCCCGCCCATCACCCCACCGCCAATGGCGCCAGTAAGGATGACGAGCGGCACCATCAATAGGGCTGGCAGGTCCAGCAGGGTGGTCAGGAAATAAGCCATCATGGCACCGGCGAAGAGCTGACCCTCTTGCCCGATGCTCCAGAGCCTGGCGCGAAAGGCGATTGCCGCCGCCAGCCCTGTAAGGGCCAGGGGTGCCGCATGCACCAGACTGCCCTGAAAATCATGCCAGCTTCCAAAAGCGCCCTCGCGGAGGGCGTCAAGAGCCGCAATCGGGTCAAAACCCAGGATCGTCAACAGGACGCCTGAAGCCACGAAAGCCAAAGCGATGGCGACCAGCGCCTGAAGAAGCAGTCCCGGCAGACTAACCTCGGCACGTTTTTCGATCCTATACATAGGCCGGCTCCATGGCTCGGCCAGCCATCAGAAGGCCCAATTGTTCGATGTCCACTTCGTCCGAGCGGAAGACGTCCATGATCTGGCCCTTAAAGATCACGGCGATCCGGTCGCTGAGCGTTAGAATGTCCTCCAGCTCTTCCGAAGCCAGCACGATGGCAAAGCCTTCGCGCCGCTTATCCAGAAGCAGCTTGTGGACATATTCGATAACGCTCACATCTAACCCCCGCGTCGGCTGATTGGCCAGGATGCAATTGGTCGCCGACCAGAATTCGCGCGCTAGGATGATCTTTTGCGCATTGCCGCCCGACAGCGTGTCGGTGCGCGCCTGCGGGCCGGCGGCGGCAATCCCGAACCGCTCCATGGCGTCCTTCGCAAAGGCCCGAATGCGCGTGCGGCTCAACATCGGTCCATCAGCGAACTCGGCTCGGGTCTGCAAGCCCAGAACGGCGTTTTCCTCAACACTTAACCCGCCCACCAGACCCGCGCGGAAGCGATCATCCGGTATGTAGCCAATCCCGCCGGCGATGGCCTCGCCCGGGCTTTGATGGGTGACCTCGGTGCCGCCAAGCCGGATCTGCCCCGCCTCGCTATCACGTACCCCGACCAAGGCCTCAAAGAGCTCAGCCTGACCATTGCCCGAAACCCCGGCGACTCCGAGGATTTCATGGGCGTGGACCGCGAACGTCATGTTCCCGATGGCGATCTGGCCCCTGTCATTGCGCACCCGCAACCCCGCCACCTCAAGTACCGGGGCGCCGGGTACGATTTCCTCGCGGTTCGCTCTTTGAATGACGGGGCGGCCCACCATCATCGTGGTGAGGTCGGATTTAGTCACATCACCGGTGCAGACCGCGCCCACCACCTGACCCTTGCGCAGCACCACCACACGGTCGGATTTCAGCACCTCGTCCAGTTTGTGGGAGATCAGGATGATCGACAGGCCATCTCCTGTCATCCGGCGCATGATGGAGAACAGCTTGACGGATTCCTGCGGCGTCAGTAGGGCGGTGGGTTCGTCTAGGATCAAAAGCTCGGCACCGAGAAACAGCACCTTGACGATCTCAACCCACTGCTGTTGACCCACGGAGAGTTGCCAGACCTTCGCTTCCAGATCCAGTCTGATGTCATAGCGTGCGCAAAGATCGCAGATTTTCCGTGCTGCCCCGTCCAGCCCGAGCGCCCAACCACAATCATGCGTACCCAGCACGATGTTTTCGATGACTGACATCGACGGAACCAGCACGAAATGCTGGTGCACCATGCCGATGCCGAGCGCGATGGCGTCTTTCGGAGAGCCAAAGGACACCGGTGCTTCATCATGGAAGATTTGCCCTCCATCGGGGCGGTAGAACCCGTAGAGGCAAGACGACAAGGTCGATTTGCCCGCGCCGTTCTCGCCTAAGAGGCACAGGATCTCACCACGCTCCAGCTGGAAAGAGATGTCGTTGTTGGCAATCACCGAACCGAAGGTCTTGGTTAACCCATGCACGCGAAGGCGCGGTGGCCTCTGATCCGTTGCCATTTGTCATCCCTTACCGCAATGCGTCTCTCGGACCGGGAGAGACCCTCGGAGACAGGCCCCTAGTCCGAGGTCGGAACATCCAGAACCAATGGCACCTCCAATGCGCCGGACATGATATCGGCCTTGGCCTGCTCGATCTTGGCCTGGAGTTCGGCGGGGACTTTGTCGGCAAGGTCATAATAGGGGAAGATATCGGCCCCGCCTTCGGCCATGCCGAACCATTTGGCTTCCGTGTTGCCATCGAAGCTTCCGCTTTCCTGTGCTTTTCGCCATTCGTCCAGCACCCAGGAAAAGGCCGGATCCCAGCGTAGTTCAGTGCCGCTCAGCACAACCTCGGGGGCCATTTCATGCGTGTCCTCAAAGAGGCCAAAGCAAAATATGTTACTGTTCCGGCAGGCTTCGTAGACTTCACCGGCAAGCTGGTAGACGATATCGGCACCGGCGGCGTTCTGGGCATATGTGGCTTCGAGCGCCAACTGCGGATCATACCAACTTTCGATGAAGCTGACCTTGACTTTGGCGTCGGGGTTCACCGCGCGCGCACCCGCCCGATAGGCGTTAAGCTGATCGTTGATGTCATCGGCGGGGAAGCTTCCTACCGCGCCCAGGACACCGGTCTCCGACATGCCCGCGCCAAGCATGCCCAAGAGATAGGCTGCCTCATGAACGCGGCCATAAAGCAGATAGTGGTTCGGCCCCGTGTTGTAGTTGCCGGAGCCGAGCGAGACGAACATCGTGTCGGGGTAGCGGGTACTCAGGCTTTCTATCTGGTCGCTGTGGGCTGTGGCGCTGAGGATGATGTCATACTCGCCGGACTTTGCGAGCAGGTCCATTACCGCTCCGGCTTCGTCGCCGTAGACGGCGTCAAAGCCCTTGTAGGTGATGTTGAGTGCCTGATCGTCCGCAGTGGCCAGCCGATCCAGCGCCCCCACGATGATCCGATCCCAGCCGGATTCCAGACCGACCGAATGCATCACCGCGATGTTCACATCGACCTCGGCTTCCACTGCCTGCGCCGCCATGGTTATCGCCATTGCAGCTGATATTGCATAAAGTCCCTGTTTTGCCACGTTTCTTCCTTTCTTTTGCGCCTTTCTGTTTTCTCAGCTTGTCATCTGTGGCGAACCCAGACCGAACAAGCGTACCAGAGCGCGCCGGTACTGGATCGAGAACTTGTCGGCCGGGATGTGTATCTCCTCGGCGATGTTCAAAGGCACTTCCTCGGGGCGCTGGCTCTCGACGACGACGATGTCCTCCTCGTTCGTCACAAGCTGGTATTCGGCATAATCCTTCGCGATGGAGCCGGGGATATTCGTCTGCGTGATCTGGAAAATGGCCGTTTCGCGGGCGCTGACGGGCGTGCCGATGTCGTAGAAATGGCTCGTGACCTTGCCGCCTTCGTCGGTCTTGTAGTCTACCTGCAGATCGGTCGCGAAGGGGAAGGTGAACATGTGCTTGTAATATACTTCGCGCTCGCGCTCGCCCTCGTCGTCGTTAAAGCCGCGCTCGACCTCGATATAGGGCATCTCCATAAGCATGCCGCTGTCGTCAAGTTCGAGCTTGTAATCGATGATGCCGGGGCGGGTACGGTTGCCGAAGGTTCTCATGTGGACCCAGGAGATATGCGCCAGATCGTTGAAGTTCTCGCAATGTCGGCTGGCAGAAGCTTTCCAGAACCCTTGAGGGATCTCGATGGTTAGCCATTCTTTGCCCGGGTTTTCCAGAAGCGGCCATTCGGGCAAGGGACGTATCGCCTTGGGCTTGAGGCATACCCAGACCAGACCGTAGCGTTCTCGCGCCCGGTAGCTGATCAGGCGGATTGTCTTGGGAATCGGCCTGTCAGGATCCGTGACCGAGGGGATCTTGGTGCAGGTGCCGTCCTTATCGTAATGCAGTCCGTGGAAAGGGCATACGATGTTTTTGCGCTCTTCATCCATCCAGCCGAGGCTGAGCGCCGCCCCGCGATGAACGCAGAGATCACGGGCTACCGCGATTCCATCCCGCGTGCGGTAGAGCACCAAATCCACGTCCAAAAGCCTGGCCTTGATCGGTTTGTCTGTTATGGCCGAGCAAAAGGCGACCGGATGCCAAAAGCCCGCGAGGA
Source organism: Paracoccaceae bacterium (assembly GCA_965221405.1). GTDB lineage: Bacteria > Pseudomonadota > Alphaproteobacteria > Rhodobacterales > Rhodobacteraceae > JAPOUP01. The sequence goes on from CBDCSE010000002.1 coordinate 2,666,411, forward strand.
TATGCCAGTCCGGTTCGGGGAAGGTGCAGTCACGCGGCAGCTCCGAGAGTTGCTTTTTATCGGTCGACAGAAACATGGATTTCCCCTTGGCTGCGGAGTCCGGGTCTGCCTCACGTGTTTTGGCTCGGTTTCAGGCGACGGGCAGACTGGCGCTTCGGTCGCCACGAAACCGGGCAAATGCAGTTTGACGCAACGGTTGATCGGCTCAATTGCGCGAAGAATGCTATTTTATTGCACTGATTTGACGATTTTCAGAAACTGCGAGGGCGATGTGCCGTATTTTTTGGCGAAAGACCGGCGAAACTGCACCGTCGACTTAAACCCGAAGCGATGGGCGATGTCCTCGGCATCCAGTCTTTTGTTCGCATTCCGTGAAATCAGCCGGGCGCATGCATCGAGCCGACGATCCTGAATGTAGCGTGCAACCGTCGTCTCTTCGGTGCGAAAGAGCAGATGGAGGTATCGTAGGGACATCGCGTGATCAGCAGCGATCCGCGCCGGGGTAAGATCGGGGTTGGCTAGGTGCAGGCCAATATACCCCTTGATCTGACGGACCCGCTGGCGTGTCGTTTGACTGCGTTTGCTATCTGCCAGCCCCCTCATTTCCGAGACCACGGCGCATGTCATGGAAATCGTGGCATGCGCATAGATATCACGTGCGTGATCGGACAGATTGGGCACATCCCGTGGCAGCGCGAGGAGCAGGCTCCGCAAGGACCTGAAGCCAGGCGTGTCCGAGGTCAGCAACGTAGCGCAGATCTCTTCTGGATCGTCGACATGCATCAGCGCGGCGTTCAGGGGAATGCCGATCAGCCACGCGGTCGTATGTTCGCGCTGGTTATAGATCATTGGCGCCCGGGTTACGTGAAACACGGCCTCACCCGGGCCGAGTTCGACAAACCGCCCAAACTGACTGAAATCGCAGCGGCCCTTCGTAGGGATCGTCAGCACGAGACGCTTGCGCTGCGCCTTGCTGAGTTCAGTCTCGGTTTGCACCGCCCGATAAGGTGGAGCGCTGAAATATGTGATGCTCAGATCGCCAAATTCCCAGGTGCGGCTAACACCCTTGAAAGCCGCCTCGTCATCGCAATGCACGATCATCGGACTGCTGAAGCGCCACATCCGCTCAGACCAAAGTTTGAAGGTCTCCCCCTCCGCAGGTTCGTGCATTTGCCTTTCGTCCCATATTAATTCGGAGCACAGCCCCCTCTTCCTTTACGGCATCAATATAAAGATGTTGGGGATACTGGAGGTAGGGGATCTCCGTTCCGATCCAAACTAACTGGCTCACGCGATCCATTCCGAGACGGGTGCGGCGGCCTCGTGCAGTGGCTGGCTGATCACATCGACGAGTGTAGGTCCGTCATGGGCGATAGCTTCCCCGAGCACCGGCGCGAGTTCCGACGGAGACTCCACCGTCCACGCCCTGACACCGAAGGCGCGTGCGACCGCGGCGTGGTCAGTGCGTCCGATGTCGACGTTGTAGAAGCGTCGTCCGAATCCCGCGTTCTGTCCCGCCTTGATCCAGCCATAGGCCGCGTTCGAGAAAACAATCGATTTCACCGGAATTCCGTAGCGGACCAGCGTTTCCATCTCCCCGCAGCAGAATCCGAACGATCCGTCGCCCATGACGCTGAGTACCTTCGCGCACGGCCGTCCCACCTGAGCGCCCATGGCCGCGGCCAGTGAATAGCCAAGTGCGCCATGTGCCCTGTTGGTGATGAAATTCCGACCTGGCCTGCGCCAGCGGTAATGGGCGCTGAAGTAGGGGCACGGCGTGCCCGGGTCGGCGCAGATCACCGCGTCATCGTCCAGAATGTCACTGAGTGTGGCCACGACCGCTTCGGGCCGGATCGGGCGATCTGCGCTCCCGGCCAGCGGCTGAAACTCGGCAAGCTTCCGCCTCCATGCCTCGGACGCCCGTTCGCGTCCGCCCTGCATCGGCAGGTTTCTGGTGGACGCCTCAGCCGCCAACGCCTCCAAAGCCAGTTTCGCGTCGGCACAGACCGCGATGTCTGTTGGATAGTTCGCTCCTATAGCCATCGGATCGTTGTCGATATGGATGACTGTGGTTCCCGGTACGGGCGACTGCCAGCGTTCCGTTGTCACAGATCCGGCCCTGCAGCCTATGAACATCACGACATCGGCGGCATCCACTGCCGCCCGGGTTGCGGGCACGCCGCCGTTGGAACCTATCACGCCGAGTGCCAGCGGATGTGTCTCGGATATCGAACCCTGGCCCGAGACCGTAGTCGCCACAGGAAGCTCGAGTTTCTCGGCCAGTGACCGCAGGTGCTCATGGGCATCTGCCAGGATCACACCACCACCACAGATCGCGATGGCCGATCGGGCCGACGCAAGTGCCTCCACCGCTTCCCCTATGGCCTGGGGGTCGGGAGCGCTGCGCTCGGCCGGATACGCCCTGTGCCGCGTGTCGGCCCAGATCTCGGCTTCGTCCACCGCGCCTTTCTGCGCATCGAACGGAAACGCCAGATGAACCGCACCCGGTCTGCCGGTCGTCATCGCCCGGAACGCCCTGCGCACCGTGGCGGGAAGGCGAGCCGGGCTGTCGAGCGACGCGTTCCATTTGGTCAGTGGTCTCATCAGCGAGACCTGGTCGAGTTCGGTCAGTGGAAAACGGCCCCGGGCCGTCGTCGCCACGTCGGTTGTAATGGCAAGGATCGGGACCGAACTGTCATTGGCTTCTATCAGGCCCGGAAGTATGTAGGTCGCGCCACCACCTGAGGGTCCCTCGCATATGCCGGGTTTTCCGGTCACTCTGGCGTAACCGTCGGCCATGTATGCCGCATGCCGCTCGTCCCGGGTCAGAAAGTGCCTTATTCCATGGTCATGCCGGGTAAGCGCGTCATAAAACGGGAGTGTCGTATCGCCGCATAGTCCGAACATGTGCTCGACGCCATAGGCTTCAAGCATCCGTACCATGGCTTCGGCGCCGGTCAGTTCATTTGTGCGGTTCATCCTGAGATCCCGGCATCCAGCGGTGTCTGGAAACGCGAACATGCGCCCCGTGCCGCTTTGCGTCAACCGAATTAGGCGCGAATGGGCATGATATGCGCACGACGCTCCTTCCGAACATTTTTCCGCCGGTGAACCATGCCACCGAGCGCTCCATGGTGTCGGCCATGCGGGCCGGTTTGTTCTGGTGAAAGCGGTGGGATGTGGTAAGCGCGTGGCCGACGGATAGGTGACCGGAGCCGGGAATTCGGTTTCGGGCTTCAGTTACGGCGATCCGGGCCTCAATCCGCCATACGGGAGTCATGGCCGTGCGAATGATCGTGGTCCACATCGCCAATGCGGGTGTTCTGCTGGTCTGCTGGAATGGGTATAGAAGGGGAAATTCCTGATGGTCGTAACCGGGGGCAAGGCGATCTACGGGGCATCGATCGGAATTCTGATGCTGGAGGCGCGCTTTCCACGTATCCCCGGGGATATGGGCAATGCCCTGACCTGGGATTTCCCTGTCCTCTATAGAATTGTGCGCGACGCAACACCCGATCAGGTCGTGAGACACCGTGCGGAGGGGCTGCTTGAGTCCTTTGTCCTTGCCGCCCGCGAACTGGTCGCTGACGGGGCTGACGGCATCGCGACGAACTGTGGGTTCCTGTCGCTCTATCAGCGTGAACTTGCGGCGTCCGTCGACGTGCCGGTGGTGACGTCCTCGCTCATGCAGGTTGGGATGGTGAACGCGACCCTTCCGGCGGGCAGAATTGCCGGGATTCTCACAGTTTCCGCCGATAGCCTGACCTCGGAGCATCTGGCCAACGCGGGGGTTCCGGAGGGAACGCCGATCGGCACGACCGAGGGCGGTCGTGAATTCACCCGTGTCATCCTCGACAACGAATCCCGGATGGATGTCGAGGCGGCGCGGAGGGATAATGTCGAGGCGGCGCGTGATCTGGTTTCGGCGCATGCCGAGATCGGTGCCATCGTTCTTGAGTGCACCAACATGATTCCCTATGCGGCTGACATTCGCGCGGCGACCGGATTGCCCGTGTTTTCCATGGCGGGCTTTGTGTCGTGGTTCCAGTCTGGCCTTATGCCCCGACGGTATCGCATGGCGGTTGGTGGCGCGGGAGCGGGCTGAAATCTCGCCGGGCCGCGAACCACCACGGCGGGGCGTTTCCTCCGGGAAGAGTCGATCATCGCGTTTGTAGCCAGACTATCTGAAGGGTTCGTATCCACGGGCTCTGAGGCTCCCTCCACTGGCAGCGGCGCTTGATTCCGTCGGTGAAAGCCCGTATCTGCCCTCCGTGATAATCGAGGAACAGACATGACAGCCCGCACCAATCCGCTGCAGTTCATTCAACAGGTTCGCGCCGAGGTCTCGAAAGTCGTCTGGCCGACGCGCCGCGAGGTGCTGCTCACCACCGCGATGGTCTTTGTTATGGCCACACTGACGGCGATCTTCTTTTTCTTCGTCGATTGGCTTATCCGTACCGGACTCAATGCTGTTCTCGGCATGGCGGGTTGAGGACCGGGGACGGCCGGGGCTTGCCATTCGGTTCACGTAAGCTTATTGCCCATCCGGATTTCCGGGGGTCGCATCCTCAGCCGGGGTGTGCGCCGCTTCCGCATCCCGGTGGGCGGAGATGTCGCTTATGGGTTTCAACGGCTCCGGCCCTTTGCCGGAGACTAACGGAGACGTGGGGGTCGTATGGCCAAACGGTGGTATTCCGCTAGCGTGCTGTCAAATTACGAGAAGCGGGTTGCCGAGCAGATCCGGCAGGCCGTGGCTGACGCCGGTCTGGAGGACGAGATCGTTGAGGTCCTGGTTCCGACCGAGGACGTGATCAAGGTGCGTCGGGGCAAGAAGGTGACGGAAGAGCACCGCTTCATGCCGGGCTATGTCCTGGTCAGGATGGAAATGACCGACAGGGGCTACCACCTGATCAACTCGATAAACCGGGTTTCAGGATTTCTTGGCCCTCAGGGCAGACCCATGGCGATGCGGGACGATGAGGTCAACGCGATTCTCAACCGCGTCGAGGAAGGTCAGGAGACGCCGCGTACCCTCATTCATTTCGACATCGGGGAGAAGGTATCGGTCACGGACGGGCCATTCGAGGGCTTCGACGGGATGGTGGAGGAGATCGACGACGACAATCAGCGCCTGAAGGTTACGGTTTCGATCCTCGGCCGGGCGACGCCGGTCGAGCTGGAATATACCCAGGTGACCAAACAGGCCTGATTGGTGCGGGTCGCGCCCGGTTCGGAGCGCGGCGAATTCGTGGGAGGCGAGGGGCCGCGGCTCCGGGCCGGACCACGGCAATTCAGGGCGGGGGACGCGTCTCCCGGCAGTTGCGGATAAGGAGAGGCCATATGGCCAAGAAAGTCGTTGGTTCGATGAAACTGCAGGTCCCTGCGGGCCAGGCCAACCCGAGCCCGCCTGTGGGCCCCGCGCTCGGTCAGCGTGGACTGAACATCATGGAGTTCTGCAAGGCGTTCAACGCGAAGACGCAGGATATGGAACCGGGTGCACCTTGCCCGACCGTGATCACCTATTACGCGGACAAGTCCTTTTCGCTGGACATCAAGACCCCGCCCGCCTCGTATTTCCTCAAGAAGGCGGCGAATCTGCAATCGGCCGCCAGTGAGCCCGGCCGGGCGGTCGTAGGTTCCGTCACGTCTGGACAGGTGCGGGAGATCGCGGAAGCGAAGATGAAGGATCTCAACGCCAACGATATTGATGCGGCCATGCGGATCGTGCTCGGTTCGGCGCGTTCCATGGGCATCGAGGTAAAGAAGTAGGGCAATGGCTAAGCACGGAAAGAGATTAAGGGCTGCGCGCGCGGCTGTCGCCGGCAAGGAAAGCCTTACGGTCGAGGGAGCTGTCGCGCTGGTCAAGGAAAACGCCACCGCGAAGTTTGACGAGAGTGTCGAGATCGCCATATGTCTGGGTGTCGACCCCCGTCATGCCGATCAGATGGTTCGGGGTACGGTCGATTTGCCGAACGGAACCGGCAGGCAGGTCCGCGTGGCCGTTTTCGCCCGCGGGCCAAAAGCCGACGAGGCCAGGGAAGCGGGTGCTGACGTGGTCGGAGCCGAGGACCTTATGGAAACCGTCCAGAGTGGAACCATCGAGTTCGACCGATGCATCGCCACGCCCGATCTGATGCCGGTCGTGGGTCGTCTGGGCAAGATACTCGGACCGCGCAACCTGATGCCGAATCCGAAGGTCGGTACGGTGACACAGGACGTCAGGGAAGCGGTACAGGCCGCCAAGGGCGGCCAGGTCCAGTTCAGGGTCGAGAAAGCGGGCGTGGTCCATGCGGGTATCGGCAAGGCGTCGTTTGACGCGAACATGCTGGCCGAGAATCTACGCACTTTTGTAGGGGCGGTTCAGAAAGCCAAACCTGCCGGAGCCAAGGGGACCTATCTTAAGAGGATCGCGGTCAGTTCGACCATGGGGCCCGGAGTGTCGGTCGACGTCTCCAGCGCGACGGGAAACTGAGGGCAGGCTGATCGAGTGATGTAAGTCCGGCGACCTGGCGTCGATTTTTCCGTGATGATGGCGTGAACCTTGACAAAATAGTGAGTATGCGAGCCGGGGCCGGGTTTCTCCCCGGGTGTGTCGCCAAGGGCGTCGAGATCGCCCGCGGCCGCGGAAACGCGCACTGACGGGAAGTTTCCCCGCTTTGGCAGGCGGTCGTGAAGGGAGATCGGGAATGGTGTATCCCAAATTATGGGGAACGCCGAAGACGTCCCCGATCCGCTCCCGGATGCCGGCGACCGTCGAGTGCGACGGCCTGCCCGCGTCGGGGTCCGGCCCGGTCTCCAGCCACGACGCGACCTCCGCGGTTCTCTGGATGCCCGGCTTCGGCGGACGCCCCGTCCGGGCGATGGCCCGCAGCTGGTGGCGGCAGTCGCGGAACCTGCGCCCCGGCGCCAGTTCGCGTAGCCGTTCGGATGTGTGGTCGGTGCGCGTAGCCATGACTTTCGCGGACATGCCGCTCTCCTTCCACCTGTTCCGAAACACAGGATACGGGACGGCCGCGCCGGTCACACGCGGAGTAACGGGGTGGAACACGGCATGGTGCATTTCCGTAAGTCAATGGGCAGTCCCCTGAACCTTGACAGCGCCGAAACAGGTACGCCTCAGCGTTCCAGGCGTCGCCTGCCTTCAACCTCAGGAGAGCGGGACCACAGTCTGGACAGCTGATAAGCCCTTAACAGACAAGGAAATTGTCAAAGAATACTGCCAAAGACATCCATACCATGAAGTTCTGACGCTGGTTGAGTTTGTTCTCCGGCATGACAGCTGTCCGGATGACCTGCGATCCGATCTGGTAAGCGTCTTTGACCAACCGCCGCTCGTTGCCTACCACGTTCAGAGGCTAAACGGACAATTAACCATCGTGCCCCGATCTGACGTTGAGTCGGGACTGGCGGCACGGCGGAATCTGACGGTCGTTGAAGATAGCGATCCGGAAGGCGCGAGGGAGCATCTTCGCAAGGGTGCACGCCAGATTTTTTGGTCAGGCTGTAGCGGTCCGCTGCGCCTTCCATAGGACGAACTGTTCCCACCGCGGGTTCCTGCAGCAGGTTTTCAGCGCCAGCAGCGCGTTCGCGCCCCGCACCGACCATCTGCATTCCGACCTCCCGAAGCAATCGATGCACCCGGCCGCGTCCCTGTTCCGGTCACGATGCGGACGCAGGGCCGCGAACTCCCGCTCCGCCGCCGCCCGGCCGGGCGGCGGCGGAGCGGGAGGCGCGTGACGGCCCCGAGCCCTCCAGAGGGACGGCTGTTCTTCCACATGACCGCCGCCTTCGACGAGTTCCAGCGCGAGCTGACCGTCGAAAACACCCGTGCCGGCCTCAAAGCCGTGGCAAGACACGGACGTCGGGGCGGGCGGCCAAAGGCCATGAACGAGCGAACCCTTAAGCATGCCAGGGCCATGCTGGCCAGTGTCAAGGCGGGCCAGACCAAGCCGCATGGCCGAACTGCGCGGCCCTTGGCATCCGCACCCCGAGCGGCTATCATCGCCCCATGCATACGACTCGCCGGGGGCTCGTCCTGAGACCCCCGTCAGGCATCTCAAGACATGGAGAAAGACTATGACACGGACCTGCCCCCCCCTCTGACACCCCGCCGCACCGCCACGGCGGTGCTGCTCGGCGCGGCCCTGATGCTGGGGCTGGCCGGCGGGGCTGACGCCGATCCGGCCACCGGGATGATCGACGGCAGCTACGCCGCGCAAATGCCCGCCTATTATCTGCACAAGACCCTGCGCCCGGGCGTGGCGAGAGTCTGCGTCGCTGTCACCGGCACGACGGCCATGCTGACGGGGACCGTCAGGACGCAGGATCATGACGGTGACTGGACGCTCCGGCGGACCATTTCGCTCATGGCGGATTCGGGCACGCATGTCCCCCCGTCCGCGTTACCACCGGGTGAATTCTCCCCGGAAGGGATACTGCGACAGGTAATACCGGATGATGCATCACCGGATGAGGTCATGGAGTACTGGATGGCCAGCAACCCCTGGTGGCGACACAACCGCTACCCTGCGGATCATTCCCCGCCCCATGCCGTCAATCCCCGGGGCGGGCGGGAGAACTGCGACTTTTACGCGGCGGACGACCCGAAACGGCCCGTGAACTGGTGCCGGTGGCGGCGTTCCATCAAACCGGCGCACGGCTGGACCGGGCACCTGACATCAGATTCATCGGTGCTGCGCGTCCAGGTGCGGGATCACATCCTGAACATGCCGGGCCCCGTCGGGTTGGCGTACAATTCAACCTGCCCGTAGGGCGCAGGGCGCTGCGACCCGCCCGGGCGGGCGGGAGCCGGACAGGTACCGCCTTGAGGGCCTGACCGCAGCGCTCAAATTCAGGTTCTGCCGTAGTCTGGCCATTCGCCTCGGCATATCGTCGGCATCGCCTGTTTCAGCTCGGAACCGTGACGGTTTCCCTTCCTCCGGTTGAACGTCTTTTTCGTCAACTGGAGATTATCCAGACTGTCGGATCCGTCTTTCGGTCTCGGGATGATGTGGTCAACCTCGATATCGGGGTTGAGACGCCGGTTCCATGGCCACCCCGTGTATAGGTTTGGAAGCGGGATACCGCAAAGGGCGTCCATTCCGTCCTGTTTCCGGTAAAGGTCGGGCATGTGTTTCCGGAGGGGGCTGGACACCACGGCGGTGCCGAAACCGAACGTGCCCCATTTCCGGCGCATCCGTGTCAGGGCCGTATGCGGTCTTGCTTTCCCAAGTCTTTCCTCAAACGGTTCCATCCATTTGGGTTGCTGCACCTACGTCCTGTGTAGGTGTTGAACGTCCCGGCGGCGTGATGTTTGACGCCGACGGTGCGGACGTTGCTAAGGCACTGCGGATCGCCCGCATGATCCGGGGCGGATCGGGGCGGAGCGCGGATCTGGCCGGGAAGTACGGTCCAGTTCAGCGAGTATATTTGTGACAAACGACAGTAGTCGCGACACATTGAGAGAGTCCTTCCCTAACTCGGGAACCGCGGCCATCCGACGGGACTCGAAGTCACCGGGAATTGCCGCGCGGATGATTTTCGGGGTTGGCATTGAGCGGACACTCACTTAAATACGATTTTTCGGGCGTGCGCGTGTGATTCGCGTATGCCCGGGTCGTCCGAGACGGTGGGTCGGTTCCGCTACGGCGGTTCCGGTAAGTCCTGCCCGAGACGGGTATCGGAAAGTTCCTCTTTGGGGCCTCCGCCTTCAAAGTGCGTTCGCGAAGGACCCGTTGCGGACCCGCAGGCCGGGGCGAAGGCTTCGGCGGATTCGAGCCGGAGGGGTGCCCTCCCAATGCGGAGTGAAACTGTGGATAGAGCCCAGAAAGAGAAAGTGGTCGAGGAACTCGGCCAGATCTTCGAAAGCTCGGGCGTGGTGGTCATAGCCCGTTACGCCGGTCTCACGGTTGCCGAGATGCAGGATCTGAGGGGTCGCATGCGCGATGCCGGAGGATCAGTGCGTGTCGCCAAGAATTCGCTCGCCAAAATCGCTTTGACCGGTACGCCAAACGAGGCGGTCTCGGGCTTCCTTAAGGGAATGTCGCTTCTGGCGTTCTCCGAGGATCCCGTCGCCGCAGCGAAAGTGGCGGAAGATTACGCCAGGGATAACAGCAAGCTGGAAATCCTCGGTGGTGCGATGGGCGAGACGATCCTTGACCGCGCTGGCGTCAAGGCGGTCTCCGAAATGCCATCGCGTGACGAACTTGTCAGGACTGTCGTTGGCTGTATCGGCGCACCCGCCGCGAATATCGCCGGAGCGATCGGCGCACCCGCCTCCAATGTCGCTTCGATCCTGTCCACAGTCGAAAAACGGGCGGAAGCGGCCTGATCACAACTCGCAACCGGGATGCCCGTGCCAGTGCTGGTGGCGGGACGCTGTAACATACCCATAAGGAACGGAAAAATGGCTGATCTGAAAGCCCTTGCTGAACAGATTGTTAACCTGACTCTCCTGGAAGCACAGGAACTCAAGACCATCCTGAAGGATGAGTACGGTATTGAACCCGCGGCTGGCGGCGCGGTGATGATGGCCGGTCCCGCGGCAAGCGCCGGACAGGATGGTGGCGGCGAGGAGGAAAAGACCGAATTCGACGTAATCCTTAAATCGTTCGGCTCATCCAAGATCGGCGTGATCAAGGAAGTACGCGCCATCACCAGTCTGGGCCTGAAAGAGGCGAAGGATCTGGTCGAGGCCGGAGGTAAGGCGATCAAGGAACAGGTCTCGAAGGAAGAGGCCGAGGATATCAAGACCAAACTGGAGGCCGCCGGAGCGGAGGTCGAGATCAAGTAGGATCCGCCGAAAGATCCGCGAAGCGGAAACATGTATGCTGGATCCGGCTATGCCGGATCCAGACGCCTGTGTCTTGGAAAGGGCTCCCGGAATGGAAGAGCCTTTCCCAAGCTGCGACGGCAGGTCGGGTGACGACCATTGGGACGGTCGTCTGGCATGGACCAGGCCGTAATCTGATCAAAGTCGCGCTGCCGGGCCCCGACGGCGGCCGCGCCCCGTCCGCGAGTCCGAAAGGCGAATTTCCATGATCTCAAGCTACCTTGGACAGAAACGTCTCCGCAGGAACTACGGCAAGATCCGCGAAGTTCTCGAAATGCCCAATCTCATTGAGGTCCAGAAGTCCTCGTACGACCTCTTCCTGAATTCCGGTGATCGACCGGAACCGCAGGATGGGATGGGCATCAAGGGAGTCTTCCAGTCGGTCTTTCCGATCACCGATTTTGGCACCACAGCGCAGCTGGAGTTCCAGGGATACGACCTGGAACCGCCGAAATACGATGTTGAGGAATGCCAGCAGCGCGGCATGACCTATTCCGCTCCGCTGAAGGTCACCCTCCGCCTGATCGTCTTCGATCTGGACTCGGATACGGGCGCAAGATCGGTCAAGGACATCAAGGAACAGGATGTCTACATGGGTGACATGCCCCTGATGACCCACAACGGGACCTTTGTGGTCAACGGCACGGAGCGTGTCATCGTTTCCCAGATGCACAGATCACCAGGTGTTTTCTTCGACCATGACAAGGGCAAGACCCATTCGTCCGGCAAGCTCCTCTTCACCTGCCGGATTATTCCCTACCGCGGCTCATGGCTTGATTTCGAGTTTGATGCCAAGGACTTCGTCTTCGCCCGTATTGACCGTCGCCGCAAGCTACCGGTCACGACGCTGCTCTACGCGCTTGGCATGGACCAGGAAGACATCATGGACGCCTATTACGACACGGTGCACTTCACGCTGCGGGAAGGTGAGGGTGACCGGATGTGGGTCACGCCATTCTTTCCTGACCGCGTGAGGGGTACCCGGCCCGTTCATGACCTGATCGACGCGGCGACGGGCAGGGTTATCGCGGAACAGGGCGAGAAGATCAGCCCGAAGGCCGTCAAGCAGCTGAAGGATGACGGGACCGTCACCGAACTTCTGGTTCCATTCGACCAGATTGTCGGCAGGTTCGCGGCCAAGGACATAATCAATGAGGAAACCGGCGCGATCTATGTGGAGGCGGGCGACGAGCTGACCTGGGAAGTTGACAGGTCCGGAGATGTCAAGGGCGGCACGCTGAAGGAACTGCTTGACGCCGGGATAACCGACATCCCGGTTCTCGACATCGATAATGTCACGATCGGACCATACGTGCGCAACACCATGGCCACGGACAAGAACATGGATCGCCATACCGCGCTGCTGGATATATATCGGGTCATGCGGCCCGGCGAGCCGCCGACTCCGGAGACGGCCAGCGCCCTGTTCGATACCCTGTTCTTCGATAGCGAGCGTTATGACCTCTCCGCTGTCGGCCGGGTCAAGATGAACATGCGTCTTGATCTCGACGCGCCGGATTTCCAGCGCACGCTACGCAGGGAAGATCTGGTCGCCTGTGTCAGGGCCCTGGTCGACCTGCGCGACGGCAGGGGCAGCGTGGATGACATCGATCACCTGGGTAACCGCCGGGTCCGCTCCGTCGGAGAGTTGATGGAAAACCAGTATCGGGTCGGGCTGCTCCGGATGGAGCGCGCGATCAGGGAACGTATGTCATCGGTCGATATCGACACCGTAATGCCGCAGGATCTGATAAACGCGAAACCCGCCGCAGCGGCTGTCCGCGAATTCTTCGGATCATCGCAGCTTTCGCAGTTCATGGACCAGACCAATCCGCTGTCGGAGGTGACGCACAAACGCCGTCTCTCCGCACTTGGCCCGGGCGGCCTTACACGGGAACGCGCCGGCTTTGAGGTACGGGACGTTCACCCGACCCATTACGGAAGGATGTGCCCGATCGAAACGCCGGAGGGTCCCAATATCGGCCTGATCAATTCGCTCGCCACCTACGCTCGGGTCAACAAATACGGGTTCATCGAGACGCCATACCGCAAGGTAAGCGACGGGAAGGTCACCGACGAGTCCCTGTATATGTCCGCGACCGAGGAGATGCGGCATACCGTGGCACAGGCCAACGCGACGTTGACGGAGGAGGGAGAGCTCATAAACGAACTCGTGAACACCCGCAAGGCCGGCGAATACACGATGGCGCCCCGAGACACCGTCGACCTTATCGACGTGTCTCCCAAGCAGCTCGTGTCCGTCGCCGCCTCGCTCATTCCATTCCTCGAAAACGACGATGCCAACCGTGCGCTCATGGGATCCAACATGCAGCGCCAGGCGGTACCGCTGCTTCAGGCCGACGCTCCTTTCGTGGGAACCGGTATAGAAGGGAAGGTGGCGGTTGACTCCGGTGCGGCGATACAGGCGAGGCGGGCCGGCGTGGTCGACCAGGTCGATGCCCAGCGGATCGTCATCCACGTTTCCGGCAATCTCGATCCCGGAGACCCGGGTGTGGATATCTATCGCCTGCGCAAGTTCCAGCGTTCCAACCAGGATACCTGCATAAACCAGAGGCCGCTCGTGAAGGTGGGTGATACGGTCGTCGGCGGTGAGGTCATCGCGGACGGTCCGTCCACCGATCTCGGCGAGCTGGCGCTCGGAAAGAACGTGGTGGTCGCCTTCATGCCCTGGAACGGTTACAACTATGAAGACTCGATCCTGATTTCCGAACGGATCGTGCGTGACGATGTCTTCACTTCCATCCACATCGAGGAATTCGAGGTCTCCGCACGCGACACCAAGCTCGGCCCGGAAGAGATCACCCGTGACATACCCAATGTCGGTGAGGAGGCGCTGCGCAATCTCGACGAGGCCGGCATCGTCTATATCGGTGCCGAGGTGGGCCCCTCGGACATCCTCGTGGGAAAGATAACGCCAAAGGGTGAAAGCCCGATGACCCCGGAGGTGAAGCTCCTTCGTGCCATCTTCGGGGAAAAGGCGAGCGATGTGCGCGACACTTCGCTCCGCCTTCCTCCCGGAAACTTCGGAACTGTTGTCGAGGTTCGCGTCTTCAACCGCCACGGCGTCGAGAAAGACGAGCGTGCGCTTCAGATCGAACGGGAGGAGGTCGACCGCCTCGCACGGGACCGCGATGACGAGCTCCATATCCTCGAACGCAACATCTACTCACGTCTCAGGGAGATGATCGTCGGCAGGACGGCGGTAAGGGGGCCGAAAGATGTCGCTCCGGAAACGGTGATTGATAGCGACCTTCTGGACAGCCTTAGCCGCGGGCAGTGGTGGCAGCTCGCGCTCGGTGACGACACCGAGGCGGCGGCCGTGGAATCGCTTCACTCACAGTTCGTTGCACAGAAAAAGACCTTGGAGGCGCGATTCACCGACAAGGTCGAAAAGGTCCGTCGCGGCGATGACCTGCCGCCCGGTGTGATGAAGATGGTCAAGGTTTTCGTGGCCGTGAAGCGGAAGCTGCAGCCCGGCGACAAAGTGGCCGGACGCCACGGTAACAAGGGGGTGATCTCGAAGGTGGTGCCGATCGAGGACATGCCTTTCCTCGCTGACGGAACCTCGGTCGACTTCGTTCTGAATCCGCTGGGTGTCCCTTCCCGCATGAATGTCGGGCAGATTCTCGAAACCCATATGGGATGGGCGGCGCGGGGTCTCGGGCTTCAGGTCAATGAGGCGCTCCAGGAATACCGTCGCTCCGGTGACATGACGCCCGTGCGCGAGGCCATGCGCATCGCATACGGTGACGACGCGTGGAATGACGGTATCGGCGACATGGAAGACGCGGACCTCGCTGAGGCCGCGTCAAGCGTTTCCGCCGGAGTGCCGATCGCGACACCCGTCTTTGACGGCGCCAAGGAAGCCGATGTCAATGACGCGCTGCAGCGCGCGGGTTTTGACAGGTCAGGTCAGTCTGATCTCTATGATGGACGCACCGGCGAGAGATTCTCAAGGCCCGTCACTGTGGGAATCAAGTATCTCCTGAAACTGCATCACCTGGTTGACGACAAGATCCATGCCCGTTCGACCGGCCCCTACTCTCTCGTAACCCAGCAGCCATTGGGCGGCAAGGCGCAGTTCGGCGGTCAGAGGTTCGGCGAGATGGAGGTCTGGGCGCTGGAGGCGTACGGTGCGGCGTACACCCTGCAGGAGATGCTGACGGTCAAATCCGACGATGTGGCGGGGCGCACCAAAGCATACGAGTCGATTGTCAAGGGCACGGAGGGCTTCGAATCAGGCGTTCCGGAGTCGTTCAACGTGCTTGTCAAGGAAGTGCGCGGCCTAGGTCTGAACATGGAACTCGTCGAGGCCGAGGGAATGGAATAGCGATTGTGAAGGCCTGTGATGGCCCTTTCCTCCACTCTTTCGCCCGTCATGGACGCCGTGATACAGCGGTCGCCCCTCCGATGCACCGATGCCTGTTCCAGAAAGGTGAATAAATGAACCAGGAACTGACCACCAACCCATTCAATCCAATAGTTGCGCCGACCGTGTTTGACGAGATCCGGATCTCCCTGGCTTCGCCCGAACGTATCCTCAGCTGGTCCTACGGCGAGATCAGGAAGCCCGAGACCATCAACTACCGCACGTTCAAGCCCGAGCGTGACGGCCTGTTCTGCGCACGAATTTTCGGGCCGATCAAGGATTATGAGTGCCTTTGCGGAAAGTACAAACGTATGAAATACCGCGGGGTCGTCTGCGAGAAGTGCGGTGTTGAGGTCACACTGCAGAAAGTGCGGCGCGAACGCATGGGGCACATAGAGCTGGCGGCGCCCGTCGCGCACATCTGGTTTCTCAAGTCACTGCCGAGCCGAATTGGCCTGATGCTCGATATGGCGCTCCGCGACCTGGAACGGGTTCTGTATTTCGAGAACCATGTGGTTGTAGAGCCGGGCCTGACGGATCTTGAGTATGGACAGCTTCTGTCTGAGGACGATCTCGAACGCTGTCAGGATGAATACGGCTCCGATGCGTTCACCGCGAAGATCGGTGCCGAGGCGATCCGTGAGATGCTGGCGGCGATCGATCTTGAATCGGAGGCCGTGCATCTGCGCGAGGAGCTTGCGGTCGCGACCGGCGAGCTCAAGCCAAAGAAAATCATCAAGCGGCTCAAGGTCGTGGAAAGCTTCATCGAGTCCGGAAATCGTCCGGAGTGGATGATCATGACGGTGATTCCGGTCATTCCTCCGGAACTGCGACCTCTGGTTCCGCTTGACGGCGGACGTTTCGCCACGTCTGACCTCAACGATCTCTACCGACGGGTGATCAACCGCAACAACCGGCTCAAGCGCCTCATCGAACTACGTGCGCCGGACATCATCATCCGCAACGAAAAACGCATGTTGCAGGAATCGGTGGATGCGCTTTTCGATAACGGACGTCGTGGCAGGGTGATCACGGGTACGAACAAGCGTCCGCTGAAATCGCTTTCAGACATGCTGAAGGGAAAGCAGGGCCGTTTCAGGCAGAACCTGCTCGGCAAACGCGTCGATTTCTCGGGCCGGTCAGTCATCGTGACAGGCCCGGAGCTGAAACTCCATCAATGCGGCCTTCCGAAGAAAATGGCGCTCGAACTGTTCAAGCCGTTCATTTACTCACGTCTCGAGGCCAAAGGTATCTCCTCGACGGTCAAGCAATCAAAGCGGCTCGTCGAGAACGAGCGCTACGAGGTCTGGGACATCCTTGACGAGGTGATCCGGGAACATCCGGTGCTGCTCAATCGGGCACCGACGCTGCACCGTCTTGGAATTCAGGCTTTCGAGCCGATTCTGATCGAAGGCAAGGCGATCCAGCTGCACCCGCTGGTGTGCGCCGCGTTCAACGCCGACTTCGACGGTGACCAGATGGCTGTGCATGTTCCTTTATCGCTCGAGGCCCAACTCGAAGCCCGCGTGCTCATGATGTCAACCAACAATGTCCTTAGCCCGGCCAACGGCTCACCAATCATCGTGCCGTCGCAGGACATGATCCTCGGCCTATATTACACCTCGCTCATGCGTGAGGGCATGCCGGGTGCGGGAATGGCATTCACCGATCCCGCCGAGGTCGAGCATGCGCTTGATGCGGGCGAGGTCCATCTGCACGCCCGGATAGTGGCGCGGATCAGGCAGATCGACGAAAATGGCAACGATGTTTTCAGGCGGTTTGAGACCACGCCGGGTCGCGTCCGGCTCGGAGCGCTTCTTCCGCTGAACGCCAAGGCGCCGTTTGATCTGGTCAACCGCCTGTTGCGCAAGAAGGAAGTGCAGCATGTCATCGATACGGTCTATCGGTACTGCGGCCAGAAGGAATCGGTCATATTCTGCGATCAGATCATGGGAATGGGTTTCCGGGAGGCATTCCGTGCGGGGATATCCATTGGCAAGGATGATATACTGGTTCCAGACAGCAAATGGGACATCGTCAACGATGTCCGCGAGCAGGTCCGGGAATTCGAGACACAGTATATGGATGGCCTGATCACCCAAGGCGAGAAGTATAACAAGGTCGTTGATGCATGGTCGAAATGCTCTGACAACGTGGCGGACGCGATGATGGACGAGATTTCGGCTATGCGGAAGGACGGCGAGGGAGCCGAGAAGGAGCCGAACAGCGTCTACATGATGAGCCATTCCGGTGCGCGCGGATCGCCCGCCCAGATGAAACAGCTTGGTGGAATGCGTGGGCTGATGGCCAAGCCGTCGGGCGAGATCATCGAAACGCCGATCATTTCGAATTTCAAGGAGGGCCTTACGGTCCTGGAGTATTTCAACTCGACACACGGTGCCCGTAAGGGCCTCGCCGATACGGCGCTCAAAACGGCGAACTCGGGTTATCTGACCCGCCGGTTGGTGGATGTCGCCCAGGACTGCATCGTCCGCATTAACGACTGCGGGACCGAGGCCTCGATCACGGTGACCGCGGCGATGAGTGACGGTGACGTTGTTTCACCGCTCTCGGAACGCGTCCTCGGTCGTGTGGCGGCGGAAGACGTCGTCGCCTTCGGAACGGATGAGATCATTGTGGCCAAGAACGAGCTGATCGACGAACGGAAGGCCGATGCGCTTGAGGAGGCGGAGATCACTGAAGTCCGCATCCGTTCGCCGCTGACCTGCGAGTCCGAGGAAGGGGTCTGCGCGATGTGCTATGGGCGTGATCTCGCGCGCGGAACCATGGTCAACGTCGGAGAGGCGGTGGGCATCATAGCCGCCCAATCGATCGGTGAGCCCGGAACGCAGCTCACGATGCGTACCTTCCATATTGGCGGCATCGCGCAGGGTGGCCGTCAATCCTATCAGGAGGCGTCGCAGGGCGGCACGCTGAAATACCGTGACGCGAGCACTCTGGAGAACGCCAGTGGCGAAATTATCGTCATGGGGCGCAACATGTCGGTCGCGATTGTCGACCGGAAAGGTGTTGAGCGCGCAAGTTACAGGCCGGGATATGGGTCCAGGCTGTTCCTGCGCGACGGGGACAAGGTTGCGCGAGGTGACAGGCTTTTCGAATGGGATCCCTACACAAGACCGATCATCGCTGAGGCCGCTGGCAAGGTGCGCTTCGTCGATCTCGTCTCGGGATTGTCCATCCGTGAGGAAACCGACGAGGAGACGGGTGTTACGCAGCGGATCGTGAGTGACTGGCGTGCCGGAACCAAAGGCACTGAACTGAAGCCGACGATTGAGATTCTGGACAAGGACGGTAACCCTGTTCTGAAGCCGGAGGCGGATGAACTGCCGGACGGGGAGGATGGCTTTCCGGTCATCTATACAATGCCGGTTGATGCGATCCTTTCAGTCGATGACGGTGCCTCGGTCAAGGCCGGAGACGTGATCGCCAGGATTCCGCGCGAAGGCGCCAAGACAAAGGACATCACCGGCGGCCTGCCCCGTGTGGCGGAGCTTTTCGAGGCGCGGCGTCCGAAGGATCACGCGATCATCGCTGAAATCGACGGCTATGTCCGGTTCGGGCGTGACTACAAGAACAAGCGCCGGATCAGTATCCAGCCGGAGGATGAAAACGCCGATCCCGCCGAATATATGGTGCCAAAGGGCAAGCACATACCTGTCGCCGAGGGCGACTTTGTGCGGAAGGGCGAGTATATCATGGAGGGCAATCCCGCACCCCATGATATCCTTTCCGTGATGGGTGTTGAGGCCTTGGCTGGCTATATGATCAACGAGGTGCAGGAAGTCTACAGGCTGCAGGGCGTCAAGATCAATGACAAGCATATCGAAGTCATCGTACGCCAGATGCTTCAGAAATGGGAGATTCTCGACAGTGGGGACACGACGCTTCTAAAGGGCGAGCATGTTGACAGATCCGAGCTTGACGAGGTCAATGCGAAGGTGGTCGGTAAGGGCGACCGTCCCGCGGCCGGTCAGCCGATACTTCTTGGCATTACCAAGGCTTCCTTACAGACGCGGTCCTTCATCTCTGCCGCGTCATTCCAGGAAACCACACGGGTACTTACCGAAGCGTCGGTTCAGGGTAAGAGGGACAGGCTGCTGGGTCTGAAGGAAAATGTCATTGTCGGTCGGCTGATTCCGGCCGGGACAGGTGGTGCGATCAAGGATGTTCGCCAGATTGCCCAGGAACGGGACAGCGAAGTCATCAAGGCGAGGCAGGAGGCGGCGGAGGCTCTGGCGGGTCCGGATGAATACATGGATGGCTCCGACCTTACGCTGGATGCCGAGGAACGCTTCGATGATGGCCTGTTGGGCCAAGCCAGTGGCTTGGTTGACACGCCTGAGGAGCGTTATTGAGCCTGGCTGCACGGCCGGCGGCACCTGACCCGTGGCTTCTGGAAGCCGGGCGGAGCGGGTAGGTTCGGACTGGCGTTTCCCGGTCGCGACGGGACGGGGCAGCGTTATGCCAACGGGTCTCGTCCGCTTACGGGGTCGTCGAGGTGATTGTCGCGAAACGGGAGCCGTGCGCCTTGGGCATAGATGTTCCGATGTGATGATACCCTGGTGAGGGTGGACGCTGGAGCATACGAGGTCGGGAAGCCTCTCGACATCGTCCCGGGAAAGCGTTCTCGTTGCGGGTGGTATGGACCGGACTGCAAGCGGCTGCGGCGTCTCGCCTCGGCTCTCACATATGGGTTTCGCCGCCTGCTGCGGCACCGCATCGACATGCTCCAGGGGGATGGTGAGCGGGCAGCAATGTTCGGACGCTGTCTGGAGAGGAACCGCGTTTTCATCAGCCAATCGAGGCATGACAGTGATGGAGAGTTGGTGGCCCGCGGCCTCAGCGACTGGATCCGTGCGCATAGTTCCCCTGACAGTTTCTTCGGCGTTGACGACATCCTGGTCCGGGTTATCGTCCGGGGATGTTCTGCTGCACCAGATCGGTGCAGGCACCGTTGAACGATCATTGGGTAAGCATCGAAATTGACCATCTCCGGTAGTTGGGGTCGATTTGGGCAGGGGGCGCATAGGGCGCTAGCTGTAGCAACCTGCAATCCCCGGCGCGAAATGACTGACACGCTTACCCAAAGCTGGTCACACCCCTGTGGGCATAACAGAGCCGGAACAGGCGGGCTCAAAAGCCGGTCAGTTCGCATTCAGCCCGTGCGCCCGCGTTCCGAGTTTCCTCTTCCAGAAACGCTCCCTGTCCAATACGTCGCTTTCGGCCATGTCAGGAGATGCGGTCTCCAGGATCGACACGGGTATAGTCCCGGTGGCCCCGCTCGCGCAGCAGGAGGTTCCCGCCGTGCCCGCCCTCGAGGTAATCCCGCCAGCGCCCGATGAACCCGTCCGAACCCGTTGCCGATCCGACGTACTGCTCGCCGGTGTCCGCCACGAGGAGGTATACTCCCCCGACTCCCCCCAACGCGCCGACCCAAGACGGCGGAAAGCCCGGGATGTCGCTGATCCGGTGGATGAACGCCCTGAAGCCGGGAAAGTCCGGTTCCCTCGCCTGAAGCCGGAGTTCCAGGATTTCCTTCGGTTTCCTCCGGCTGCTGGCCCATTGTGACCAAGCTCTTGTACCTGACCCCCATCCGGTCAGCAGGCGCTCCACGTATTTCTGGCCATCAGGAAACCACTCCAGGTCAAAGGCTTCCCAATCCCCATCGGACTCGTTTCGCATCCGAGTCATGGTCTTTTTATCGATTGCCGGAAGCCGTTCGCCATCCCAAGGCCAGCGGTCGTTGATCCGGGTGATGCCGACAAAGCGGGCCGCGTGGTCGCTGCCATTGGGTAGGGTCTCCGGAAGGAAATGGCAGGCGATATCCGTTTCAGCATAGGGTGACGGTTTCCGCTTCTGGAAACTCGCGTTCACGGTGCGTCCGCGGAAAGGCCGGTTCGACGGCGTCCGGCACGCGCTCCTCCTGCAGGTCGAAAGCGCCTATCCGCGTGTCCAGCCGGAAAAGGGAAGGGCCAGGACAAACCTGCGCGCGGCCATCGCCGCCGCGCGCAGGGGAAAGGTCGTCAGGTACCGCCGCCCCTGAAACGCCAGGGGAGCCTTCCGGCTCCCTGGCCACCTCGGCGACCTCTTCTCCCGGCGCGACCCGTTCCGCATGCGCCGTGGCGCGACTACCGTTTGGGTCCGCTCTCTCATCCACCCTTGCGGTTGGACCGCCTCGCGGCGGCGGGGCTCTCACAGCCGATCCGGCGTAGGGGGACGCGGACACCGGACACCGGACACCCGGGCGGCCCGACGGGGCCCCCGGGCAGGGCGTGTGACCGGCGGGAGGCATGGTTCGCCGCGGATCGCGGCACCGTCCGTCCAGATGGGTCCCGCCCCCCGGAACGTCGCGCCGCCCGAACGGGGCGCCCTGGTCACGGGGCCGGCACAGGTCGGCGGACCGAACCGGACAGGAGCCTGGACGCGCCGTCAGGCGCTCCCCTAAACCGCGACGTTCCGCCTGGAGCGTTCCCCGGGCCGGTGCCGGGCCGCCCCTGAAAGGAGACGGACCGGTGTGACACGTCATGCGGAAAGCGCTTGACGGGAGGGGGGCTCATAAGAGCCTCCCTGTGGAGCCCTATCATTGGCTCAATGACGGTGAGCGCGATTTTCCCCCGAACCTGAAACTGATGGATGCCATCGAACACATCAAAGGCACTCTCGGACTCAAGGACGGCGCAAACAGCGGCAATGACATCGCGCTTGAGGACGGTCTGCGCGAGATGGAAAAGCTGGTCGCCAGCATTGAGCGCGCCACGCAGGATCCACATCTCATAGTCCACGCGGAAGGCCAGGTCTCCAAATGCATTGGCCACCTTGTCGACCGGAAGCGGGTTCCCGACGCAGGTGACCTTTCGGGAACCGACCGCTTCCGGAATCTGCTCGCTCTCATCGCTAAATCGGAGGGACCCGGGCTTCGCGAAAGCACGGAAGCGAACTTTGAGGATAGCGGCTCATGGGGATCGCCGGCGCCGCGCGTTGACGCCGCGAGGGCCACGCTCGAACTCGCGTTGCGGCGTCCGGACCTTTATCCGGACCTCCAGCCCGCAATCGACGGCCTTCTGCGGGATCCCCACCCCGCCGTAAGGCTGGAAGCAATACTCCACCTTGTCCGCATCTGGGACATTGACCGGGAGGGTTTCTGGCGGCGGCTTTCAGGCCGCCTGGCCATTGAGCGGAATACGGGCGTGCTGGAACACGCCTGCGCCGGAGCGCTTGAGCGGGTCATCCATGCCGATCCCGAGCGGGCTGAGCGGATCGCGCTCGATCTGCTTCGCCGTTTCGAATCCGGACCGGAGCGGCATTCGCGAATGCGGCGGCACCTGTCCGGTCTTATCGCAATACTCTCCGTAAGGGACCGGCGGCGGCACTCGCAAAAGGCGCTGGAAAGCTGGATCGCCGACGCGGCGGCGCACCGTTCCGAACTGTCCTCAGCGCTTCATGCATTGCGGACGGGCTTTGTCGACGGCCTCGCCGAAACGTCCGGACCGGACAGCGGGGATCTGCGCCATCGCGCGCAGGCGGTCGCGGCGGGGATCGTCACGGCGGCCAACGCGGGACTGGAGGAACGTCTGCGGCCCGGCCAACCGTCCGCCGAGAGCGAGGAAACCGTTCGCGGGTATTTCCGCCTGCTGGATGCGGTGTGCATGAATCTGCATTTCGCCGCCAAGCCGGTTCGCGAAGGCGGCGGACACGAGGGTGCATCCGGTGACCGCGGCCTCGCGGTGTTTTATGAAGAAATTCGCGATACGCTGGAGGCGATCGGAAACTTCGCCACGCCGCACACCGTCCATTACCTGCTCCAGCTGATTGAGTTGCTGGTGCCCGTGAATCCGGCGGGAGCTTTCGACCTGGCGACCCACGCCATCCGATCCGGCGGCCAGCGAACGGGCTACCAGTTCGAGTCGATGGGCTCTGACCTGTTCGTCAGGCTTGTGGGTCGGTTCCTTGCCGACCACAATGGCCTGTTCGGCAACGAAGGCCGCCGCAACGCGCTCATCGACTGCCTCGACATCTTCATGGACGCCGGCTCGGTGGCGGCGCAGCGGCTGCTTTACCGCCTTCCGGAACTGATTGAATGAACCCGCTCGTTGGCCGCCGGATTGGATGGCCTCAGGCCGCTACACGTATCATTGCCAAAAATTGTTTAACAAACCCTTGACGTCTCCCCGACACGTGACTAGTCTCCTGATTGAGTCGCGGCCCGGTCACGGGTCGCCCTCCTTCCGAGGCCCGCACTCCGGTGCGGGCTTTCGTGTGTCTGGAGTTGTAGATGACGTATTTCGCCTACCTCGACGAGTTCGGTCATATCGGCCCCTATGTGACGCGCTCCGACCCCAAATACCGAGAAAGCCCGGTCTTCGGCCTCGCGGGATTCGTTATGCCGGCCGACGAGGTGCGCGGCTTCGGAACCTGGTTCTACAAGCGCAAGTGCGAATTTCTCGCTCCGGAAATCGAGCGATCAAAGACCCATCCGTCCCAGTGGGAGAAGAAAGGCGCCAGCCTCTACACGGCGAATAACCTGAAAAAGTATCAAAACCTGCGCCAGCTCACCAACCGGCTGCTGAACAGGATCAAACGATGCGACGGATTTGTTTTTTACGTCGGAATGCGGAAGACGGCCCCTCCGGAGCAACACAACGCCAACAATCTCTATGCGGGGGTTTTTAGGGAAGTGATCAAGAGGATCGACCAGTTCTGTGCCCTAGACCGCGATCAGCGGGAGAATTTCGTGTTGATTCTCGACCAGCACAGCCAGCGCCCGAATCTTGTCAAACACGCGGCCCAGAGCATGTACACCCCCGGCGACGAGGGACGCCGCCGTCTCATTGAACCGGTATTCCACGTCGAAAGCCATCGCTACCAGACCCTTCAGGCCGCTGACTGGATCGCGGGACTGATCGGGCGTTTGGGCGCGAACCGACGGCCTGGCCGGAAAACAAGATGTTCCGCGAGTATTTCGAGCACCGGATCGATCAAGTCAGCCACCGCAGCAGCATACGGAACCAAAAGGTAGGTGCAGCTGCAGCAAATCGAGAAACGGCCGCAATCCGCGACAATCTTAACGCATGAAGAGAATTCAAAACGGCAAGACCTGCCTTTCCAAAACACCCCGGGGCGAATACGCGACGGAGAGACGGCCACGGGCGACCTCCCCATGCCCGCGCCACCCATAATTCCGCCGGGCGTCCGCTCCGTCCGCAGGACGACGCCCGACGGAATCCCCTACTACGAGTTCCACCACGACGGCGTCGGGCTGCTCGGCTCCGTCATCGTCCGGCCACACCCCGCGAGCGGAAAAAGCCAGATGGACGCCATGCTCGCACCCGGCGGTCCCGATGATCCCCTGGACGGCCGGCGACGGGAGCTTCTGGGCCAGATGGCCGGGGCGCTCGGCAGGGCCATAGACGAAAGATACGGCCCGTCACCCGACCGGACTCCGAGCATGCCGCCTCCGGACATCCGCGACGCGGCCGTGGTGGGGCACCACCTCGGGCAGTGTCCCGGCTGTGGCACCCTCAAGTACCATCTCGTCTTCGCGCCGGGCGCGAAAAGCGCGGGCGACCTGAAGACCCAGGTCCGCCGGGTCCACGCGAAGATCGTGGAGCTGGACCTGCCCACCTAGGCGGTGGGGGCCGACATGGACACGCGCTATCCCGCCCATTACGCACGAAAGGGGGTAAAAACGGCAAGATTTTGTCTTTGGCTGGGGATGTCTTGACAGACGTGTTCGTTCCGTAAATATATTCCGATAATCATTGACCGGAGACCCCATGCAGCAGATATGGACGGATGATGAACTCCGTGCCCACTGGGTGTTGAGTGATGCGGAGTTGGCCCTGCTGCGGGGCGTGTCAGACCATCGCCGTCTGACGGTGTGCGTCTATCTCAAGTCCTACCAGTTCCATGCCCGGTTCCCCGGCAAGCAGGATGGTGTCCCGCGGCAGGTTCTCGAGTTTTTGGCGTCACAGATTGGCAGTGCCATCGAGACCGGGGCCGGGGTTACGGACGTTCCAGACCGGACGGCCCGGTTTTACAAGCGCCAGATCGGCACATTCCTTGCCATCAAGCGTTTCAGCCAGACGGCCCGCAACCGTTTCGTCGACTGGTTGGTCCAGTCCGCCTTGCCACAGGCCCCCAATGAGGTCACCCTGGATGCCGCGATCACGGACTGGTTCCTGTATCATCGGATGATCCGCCCCGGGGGAAAGGATCTGGCCAATCTGGTGGCCCGTGCCGGGCGCCAATTTGAGCGCCGGCTGTTTGCACGGATTGCCAGCCGTCTTTCCGACACCCGTCGGGCGGCTCTCGATGCTCTGATCAGGACAACGGATGGCCATTCGGAGTTTGCTGACGTGTCGCGCGGGTCGGGTGCGGCGAGCGTCGAAACCGTGTTCGGGGCGTGGGTCTGGACCGATCCCTTCCCGCGGATGTGCATCCGGACATCGTGGAACGGTATCGTCTGCGCGTCGGCACGGAAGATGCCTGGGATGTCCGGCGGCATCCGGATGAGACGCGCTATGCGTTGCTCTGCTGCTATCTTGTTCCCCGCGCATCCGAACTGACCGATGAGATTGGCGATCTCCTGATCAGCATCACCCGCAAGATATCGGCACGGGCGGAATCCAGGGTCATCAAGGAACTCGTCACCGAGTTTCGCAAGGTCGAGGGAAAAACCGCACTGTTGTTCAAGATGGCGCTGGCTGCGGACGGTGCACCCGACGGGCGGATCCGTGATGTCATCTTTCCGGTGGTCAGCCAGAAGACCATCAAGGATCTGGCCAACGGGTATCGGGCGAAGAATCCATCGTTTCAGTCCCGTGTGCACCACAAGGTTCGCCGCTCCTTTTCGCATCACTACCGCCGCATTCTGCCGGTGATCCTCAAGACACTCACGTTCCGGTCCAACACCCCGGCCTGTCGTCCGCTTCTGGAGGCCATCGAGATCCTGAAAGACGGCTCAGGCCGGACGCCCCGGTCTTTTGCCTGCGGGGATGTGCCGCTGGCGGGCGTCGTCCAGCCCAGGCAGCGGGACATTGTCATGGAGACAGGGCCGGATGGGCGGCAGCGCATCAATCGCCTCAACTACGAGATCTGTGTCCTGCAAAGTCTCCGGGAGCGCTTGCGCATCAAGGACGTGTGGATTGAGGGCGCCGACAGATACCGCAACCCGGATCTGGATTTGCCGCAGGATTTTGAGGCCCGAAAGGCGCACTATTGCCGGGATCTCAACCAGCCCCTGGATGCCGACCATTTCGTCGAACGTCTCAAGGGAGAGCCTGTCACCGCACTGGAGGCTTTTGACCGCAATCTGCCGGCCAACGACTCTGTCGCGCTCACATCGCGCGGCGGCAAGCCCCGGATCGCACTCAAGCCCCTGAAGGCCCAGGAGGATCCGGCGATGCTGACGGCATTGAAAGCGGAACTGGCCCGCCGGTGGCCGATGGCCAGTTTGCTGGATGTGCTCAAGGAAACCGATCTGCGGATCGGCTTTACCAAGTCCTTTCCAACGGCGGCGGCACGGCAGTCGCTGCCGGCCGCCGAGGTCTCCCGCCGCCTTCTTCTGGCCCTCTATGGGATTGGCACCAACATCGGGCTCCATGCCATCGCCGCCTTGTCCACAACCAGCGTGACTTTCACGAGCCCGCAAGTCACCTGGACCCAGTATACCGGGCGGCTCGGCGATATGTCTCCACCTTCATTAACCACTGTGTTCGCCGAGGTTTTCAACGCCGAAACAGGTGCAAGGGTGGGTGGGCAAAACATCGTTGGACCCATTGGTAGCGGCGATATAAGCGTTGCGTCTCGCAAAACCTCAACCATATCTTCTCTGGCCGCGAAGACCCGTTATTATGTGGAACTTTTTGCGGGTGCGACAGGAAGTGTCCCAAGACAGGTGTTCGGCCGCCGCTGCTTCATGACGGGCGGCACCTACACCATGACTGTCGCCCCAGGCACTCAGGGCCAGAGCAGCGGGTGCTACTCGATCAGCGAATTCAAGGGGACCATGGAAACCTTCCACCATGTCCGCAACTGCTGGTGCGGGCGCAGGACCACTTTACCGCTGTTTTCCGGCACCCTAGACAATAGCAATTTCCTGTACCGGCATGGATGCCGGCGGTGACATGAGTGTGGCGGCCGCCCCGAATCCTCAACCCAGCCGATACCGCTCCCGATACCCGGGCGGATAACCCGACCTGCAGGGGGCTTCTGGGACTGGCCCGGGTTCAATCACGAAACCGGCCAGATGATCGGCCCGCCCACCTGCCTGCTGGACTGACATACGTGCGAGAGCGGCTTGCCGCAAAAGGAAAATTTCAAACTGACTCACTACCCACGGGCGAGGTGGTATTGCAGAACTTTGCAGTACTCGAAAACAGAACCAGGTTTCACTCCTCAGGCGAAGCCCACCTCCTGTTCATGGGCGGCAAGGGCTGCGCGCGGGTTGGGCCGGGCGGCGAATTGCTCGGCGGCAACCAGTGACCTGACCGCCGGCCGATCAACCCGGCTGACACCCACCCCGCGGGGCAGCACCCGTTGCCCCGCGGAATTGTATTGTACAATACAAAATCCCCGACAAGTACCCACAATGTTTGCACTTTGTGACGGCTTTGTCAGGCCCCGCAGCACCGATTGCCTGTGCCATCGGTCAGGCGGGCCAGCAGAGGGGCGTTGACAACCCGCGGCCCATGACCTAACCCTGCCCCTGCGCGAACATGACAACCCCGCGGGGGATCATGGATCGCGCTGTCCACCTCACACAGACCATCCGCCGCATGGGGTGCCCCGGCCGGGTGCCCGAATCGCTCCCGCGGTCACCGCAGCCCCCAGGTAAGTTCCTGCGTTCGCTGTCACGGAATGGCCTTGCGTGACACGATGCCCGGCCGCAAACCCATCTTTGCCGAACCCATGACCGCCCGCGAGCGGCAGCGCCGATCCCGCTCGATGCGCAATGCCGCCCGTCTGGCCGCCCCCGCAGAGCCGCAACCGGATCCGGTTGCCCCGGCCGATCCGGTTGCCGCCCTGGCCGCCTGGTCCGCCGAGTGCCTGACAGTGCCACCCGGCCATCCTGCCGCGGGCCAGCCCATGACAATGCCCGGCTTTGCTGTGGACTTCCTGCGGGCGTCCTGGACAGCCCATGAGAGCGCCCTCTGCATGGCCCGCAAGAACGGCAAGTCCGCGATCTGCGCCGTGCTGGCCCTCGGCTTCCTGTGCGGGCCTCTCCGCACTCCCGGATGGCGCGTAGCGGTCTGCTCGGTCAGCAAGGACAAGGCCGCCGAGCTGCTGAACCAGGCCGCCGCCATTGCCACCGCATCCGGCCTGGCGATCGAGATCCGCAAGTCGCCCTATCCTGGCCACCTGCAATCGGAGACCGGCCAGCTGCAGGTCCTGTCGGCGGATCGCACCGCGGGCCATGCGGCGAGTTTCGACCTGGTGCTGGTCGATGAGACCGGCCTGTTGCCGGAACGATCCCGGGAGCTGCTGGCCGGCCTGCGGTCCAGTGTATCGGCCAAGGGCGGCCGGATCGTGCATATCTCTGTCCGCGGGGACAGCCCCCTGTTCCGCGAGGTCCTGGACAACCCGCACACCATCAAGGCCGTGTTCGAGGCCGCGGCAGAGTGCGCGCTTGATGACCGGACGGCCTGGGCCGCGGCCAATCCCGGCCTGGGGACCATCAAGCAGGTCGCCTACATGGAGTCCGAGGCCCGCCGGGTTGCCGCCGCCCCCGGCGATATCGGCCAGTTCCGGGCCTGGGACCTGAACGCGAACCTGTCGCCAACGCAGGTCATGATTGTGGATCCCGACGATCTGCGGACGATCTTCACTGACGATCCGCCCCCGCGGGCCGGTCCCTGCGTGCTTGGCTTCGACTTTGGCGAGTCCACCAGCGGAACGGCCGCCTGTGCGATCTGGCCGGAGACCGGCCGCCTCGAGACCTGGCTGGCCTTCGGTGACAACCCATCCCTGGCTGACCGCGGCCGCCGCGATGACGCGCCGTACGAGATGATGGCCGCCCGCGGGGAGCTGCGCACCTATCCGGGCCGGGTGGTCCAGGTGGAGACATTCCTGGCTGATGTGGCACGGGACCTGGCCGACACCCATGTCCTCGAGGCCGCCGCGGACGGCTACAAGGACAAGCAGGCCCTGGATGCCCTCGACAGGGCCGGCCTGCCCTGGCCGGTGACCTTCCGGCGGGTTGGCGCTGGCAAGGACGGCGGCGCGGATGTGCGCGCCTTCCAACGCCTGATCCACACCCGGCAGGTGGCCACAACCCGCAACCTGTCGCTGACAGTCGCCGTGAGCAAGAGCACCATGCGCCGTGACGGCAACGGCAACCCCGCCCTGGACAAGCGGACCTGGAACGGCCGCATCGACGTCCTGTCCGCGTGCACGATAGCCGCCGGTCTGGCTGCACCGCTGGTCGGGCAGCCCTACCAGCCGCCGGTCTGGGTGTATTCGTGATGGCCGAGCGCTACCGCCGGGAGAGCACCCGCATCCGCGGCCGGCGCTGGCGGCGGACCCGTGAGGCCGTGCTCGAGGCCGAACCGCTGTGCCGGTCCTGTGCCGCCCGCGGCCTGACAGTGGCCGCCCGCGAGGTGGACCATATCCAGCCCCTGCACTGCGGCGGCACCAACGCCTACGACAATCTACAGCCCCTGTGCGGTGCCTGTCACCGCGCCAAGACCGCCGCCGAGTTGCGGCACCAACCGCCGCCTGGCTGGGCGGCCTTCATAGAGGAGGCGCAAACCGCGCCATGCTGAAATCCGACACCATCAAACTGAAGCAGTCCGAGAGGCGGCAACGCCTGGCCGATCTCTCTGCCAGGGAGACCCTGGACGACAAGGAGACCAGGGAGCTCGAGACCCTGACCACGGAGTACCGCACTGCCGAAACGCAGATGCAGGCGGCCCTGATCACCGAGGCGGCCGAGCGCGAGGCCATCAACGCCGATCCGAATTCCGTCCTTGATGCCGAGGGCCGCGAGCGACGGGAGTTGCGATCCAGGGCGCGGATCGGCCACTTCCTGGCCGCCCGGATCACCGGATCCCCCCTGGCCAGCGAGTCCGCCGAATATCGGGCGAGCCTGAACCTGACCGAGGGGATCCCGCTTCAGTTGTTCGAACTGGATCCACCGGCCAGGCGCGAGGTCCGGGCCGATGCCGCAACCACCATCCCGTCCAGCAACACCGGCGTGAACCTGCGGCCGGTCATGCCTGCCATCTTCGCCCGCTCGGTCCTGCCGCGCCTGGGCGTTGCGATGCCGATGGTCGGAAGCGGCGGCTACTCGATCCCGGTGATCACTGCCAACCTGTCTGCCGCCGCCGTTGCCAAGGGCGCGGCGCAGTCGTCCACCGCAGCAACGATCACCGCCAAGGCCACCACCCCGCACCGGGTATCGGCCCGACTGACCATCCAGATCGAGGATGTCGCCGCCTTCGGCAACGACACGTTCGAGAGCGCCCTGCGGCAGAACCTCATGCTCGCCATGTCGGATCGGCTGGACCTCCTGGGGCTGACCGGTGACAACACCGGCGCCAACCCCCAGGGCCTGCTGTGAAGGCGCCGCAGGTGACGAAGCCGTTGGCGGACGGCGGCTACGCGGGTCCGAAGCCCGGGGCCGCGCTGGCGGAGCACGGCCCCGGACCGGTCATCGGGATCGTGCGGAAGCCCGATGGAACCAGGGGATTCACGGTCCCGTACCGCCGCCGGGTGGTGGAACGGACCTTCGCGTGGATGTCGCGGTGCCGGCGCCTGGCGAAGGACTCCGGGCGGACGCTGGAGAGCTCGCTGGCCTGGGCGCGGCCCGCGGCGTGCCGGTTCCTGATGCGGCGGGTGGCGCGAGGCCAGGCGGCTGGAATCACGTAACATATTGATATAAATGAATTATGATTCAAGCTCTTAGATCTCTTAACTGGGTTCAGGTGGATCACGGTCGCCCGCCCGGAAGCGCGGGTTTCGTGCGTCGGTGCCCGTCGTTAGGCCCGGACGCGCTTACAGCCGGATCAGGAAACCCAAGATGACGACGGCGGCGATCCAGAGACCGATCTGCCAGCGTAGGTTGTCCTTGTTCCGTCTCGCCGCGTCCTCGCGGTGCGCGGCCATGTCGGCCCGCATTCCGGACAGGGTCGCGGCGAGGTCCGCCTTCAGCGTCTCGTTCTCCGCCCGCATCGTGTTCATTCGTTCCTCCAGAACGGCGATGCGCCCCGAAAGCGCGTAGATGTCCGGCGCGTCGCCCATGGTCCGAACCTATGCGCTCCTGCCGCTCCGGTCAATCCCTACTGGCCATAAAGGAGCCGACGTAGCTGTTGTCCGGTGATACTACCCGATCCTGCGGGCGGGCGCACAGTCCGACAGAATTTGACCCCGAAAACCCGATTGCACCTGACCGAAATTCCGGCGACATCTGACCGGGACGGCGGTCGGAGGACCTGACCATGAACGGTAAGCGGCGGGCGAGGCTGGAGGATTTTGTCGGCAGGGGTGACAAATCTCCGCCACCGGCGTTCATCGGCCGCGAGGAGATTCTCGCCGATATCGCCCTTGCGGCGCGCAATGTGTGGACCGGCCCCGGATCCGGTTCCGGCACCCGGGGAGATGCCGGCACCACGCGCATCATCCAAGGTGCGCCCGGTGCCGGCAAGAGTTCAATTCTCGGAGAGATGCTCAAGCGATCTTTGCGGGACGCGCCGGCGCGGGTGGTTGTGGTCGAGAGCAGTCTTCTGGAGGAGGACGTCTCCTTCGTGATCGATCTTCTGCTTGAGGCGGGGCGCGCCGATCCGGCGCGGTGGAAGAGGCTTGCCCGTAAGGCGTGGAGTGGTGCCAGCCGGAATTTCGGGACGGTGAACATCGCCGGGTTCGGTGTGGGGTTGAAGGAAAGCGGCATCGCTGGGATGGGTGCCCTCGCCCGAGAGCATCCACCGGATCAATGGATACAGCCCGTTATCCTTGGCATCGACGAGGCGCAGAATCTGCCCAGGGATCCGAATGCACCGCATGGCCTCATGTTCAGAGCCCTGCATGGCGGCGCTGCCGGATTGCCGATCACCCTTGTTTTGGCTGGGCTGGGTAACACTGGCGCTGTCGCCAGTGATATAGGGCTGACCCGCGGGCGAACCGATCACAATGTCGGGGCGATGAGTGAGGATGAGGCACGGCGCTGCATCACCTCTGGTCTGGCGCATTTTGGTATCGACACGTCTGGATATACGCAGCGATTGGCGGATCTCGTCGGCCCGTGCGAAGGCTGGCCGCACCATCTGCACCATCTGTTTAAGGCCGTGGGCATCGAAGTACTGAAGACCTCCGGGGATCTCGGGAGGGTTGACTGGGCGGCTGCCGAACGGCGGGCGGCTGATCTGCGTAAGGGCTACTACCGGCAGCAGCGCTCTTCCGAGATGCGCGACGCGGTCAATCTGACCTCTGCGGTGATGACACGGCTCGACAGGAAATACAGACAGCACGACATCAAGACCCTTCTGCGCACCCTGCACATGCGGGATCCCATACAATACCCCTATCCAAGGGACTGGGACGCTGACAGGTTCTTCATGCACCTGGTTCACAAGGGAGCTCTTCACGAACAGGAAGAGGACCGGTTTGTCTGCCCGATCCCTTCCTTCCGGGCCTACCTGATCGAACGGGGCGCACCGTCACCGGAGCCGGGAGCGGTATCGAAGCGTCCCTGACCGCGCCACGCATCCTGTATCGCTGCCCCACTGTTCCCCAATCGTTTGGGGGATTATATACGGTGGTGCCAGAAAATGAGCTGTGGTTTCATTTGAAAATCCCTCTTGCCCATGAAGGCAAATTCCTATAGTAATGGAAGGTATCAACTACCGGCAGACGTGGTGGCCTATATAGATTCCGGTGGGTATTCCGCCACCTTAAAGGGCGGCGGCAAGAACTGCGGCCCGGCCATATGGCCCACGCCGGAGATGCGGGCCGTGGGCGCTCCGCCCTATGCCGCGTGGTGCGACTTCACCTTTGACATAAAGTGAGGCGGCACCGGCCGAAGCGCGGAAAGGGTCGACCTCAGCCGCCCCTTCCATCGCCGGTCTCGCCGGCACGGATGCCAGTACATGCAGCGGGCAGCCTGTCCGAGCCGCAGATGCATGAAAGGCGCACTGATGAATCTTCCAGCGAATTCGTGCGTTGCGGTTCTTCCATCCCGAAAGCTTTTCAAATGACTCCCTGAATTTCTTCTGCCCATTTCCCGAGTCATTGACGGGTACAGCGACTTGAGCTTGATCCGGGTCGTTTAGTGAGCGTGTCACAACCGGGGAAAGAAAAAAGGGGCCGCACAGGCGCGGCCCCTTGCGATAACCGTCGTTCGGAACGGCTTACATCATGCCGCCCTTGAGTTCAGACATATTCTGGCGCAAGATTCTGATTCCATTTGATTTCCAGTTTCTGAAAGGGCACTACATTCGGCCCCTGGCGGGCTTTGGTCGCCGGTGGATGGTCGCCGGACCGGCTCGGCGGGTTGCGGTGCGTCAGGGTTTGGTCTTTCCCTGTGTCCTGCGTGATGTGCGATGCGGTTTCCGGGGCGGTGTGTACAGAAAGGGTGCGGTGTTCCATGTCAGGCCCAGCGTGCGGTAGATGGTCTGCGCGTCCTGGGTGGCGCGACTGGGCAGTCCGAACCTGCGCGTGCCGTTGGTTTCGTGGAGAAGGCTGACCTGCAGTGCGTCGGGCGCGTCCTGGATGCGCGCCGGGCTCAACGGAACGCCGCGGGCCGCCAGACGGTAGCGGAGATGCCGCACGCAGCAGAAGGCCATGTAGCAGATCGCGATGTGCGCCCGGATGCGCCGATCCTGCCAGTGAAACACCGGCCGGATGCGCAGGTCGTGCCTGTTGGTGCGAAAGCAGGCCTCGATCTCCGCCAGTCGCCGGTATTGGCCTATAAGGTCCCGTGGATCCTCCGCGTCACAGCCCCACGCGACAATGCCGCGCAATCCATCCCAGGAGGCGGCTGCGGCGATCCTGTCCTCGTTGATGGTGACGCGTCCCTCGGGAAAGTCCAGGAAGCGGGCGGTGGCCGACGCGACGGGCGCGGCCGGGGTGGCGCCCCTGTCGAGTTTCCTGCGCAGTTTCTCGAGCCGGCGGGCGCGGTCCCGCGCGTCCTTGCGGGCCCGGCGCGGCGAGTGGGTGACCACCAGACGGCCCCCGTCCTCCAGGGGCAGATCCCGGATGGCGGCCACCGAGTCCGCGTACTCCGACCGTCCCCACGCCGCGTAGGCGGCCACGTCAAGGATCCGCGCCCTGAGCGCCTTCGGACAGGCTTTCAGCCGGGCGCCCAGGATATACGGGGTGCCCCGGTCCCGCAGCGCCTGCCGGTTGGCGCGGCTGAGCATGCCGGCGTCCGCGACCAGCGTGAACCGGGTCTCCGGATGGCGCCGCTCCAGCGCCGCCAGGGCCTTGACCAGCGTGTGGCCCTCATAGAGGTTTCCGGGAAACAGCCCATAGCCGACCGGGAGCCCCTCCGGCGTGATCAGAAGCGCCAGCACCACCTGGACCCGATGCGGCTTGCCGTCCTTGCTGTATCCCTTGAAACGGAGGCCGTTCTCCCGCTCACTCTCAAAGTAGGGCGTCGTGGTGTCGTAGAACACCACCGTGATGGGATCGGGCAACAGGGTCCGCGCCCGCTCCCGTGAAAGGGCGCATATGGCGTCCACCCGCGCGTCGGTGATCGCGTCCATGCTGCGATAGACCGAGTCCAGGTTCAGCGCCAGCACCCCCTCCTGCCGCAGTCGGGCCACCATCGCCCGCTTGGACTGCGGCCGCGCGACCCGCGCCAGGACCATTTCCCGGATCATCCGGCTGGCACTCCCGCGTCGGGAGCCAAACAGGCCCTCCCACCCGAGACGGTCGTAGACCGCGCCAAAGGCCTGGCGCACCCCGATGCCCGCACGGTGGTCTTCGCGACAGTCCGCGAGATCCACGCCAAACGGATCGGGACCGGTCCCGGCCGTCCGCGCGGCCGGCACCTGATCGAGAAGATCGTGGAACTGCCCGGGCGAGAACAGCGCCGGCTGTCGGCTCTCCTCCGCGGTGATCTCCTCGATGATCAGGCGCCCCAGGGACATCAGCTGGTCGAGCTGGGCCTCCGAGGTGGCGGTGCCGACATGGCGGACAACCCGCTGGCGGACCCTGGCGCCATCGCGGATGGAGGTGACGATCTGCACCTTGGTACGGTTCTCACCGAGGGGTTTCCCGCGAACGAACACGATCCGGAGGATCTACAGCGGATCTCCGGGAACCGCAGGGAAAATATTGCCAAAGGGCACTACATTCCGGTTTGCGGAAGGAACCACCGCAAACGCCAGCGATATAGGGGTCTGCAGATCACGACCGGGCGCAAATGTCTGAAGTCAAGAAAAAAGGGGCCGCACAGGCGCGGCCCCTTGCGATAACCGTCGTTCGGAACGGCTTACATCATGCCGCCCATGTCCGGCATGCCGCCTCCGCCCATGGCTGGTGCGGCGTTCTTGGGCTCGGGCTTGTCAGCGACCATTGCCTCCGTCGTTATCAGGAGACCGGCAACAGAAGCGGCGTCCTCAAGAGCCGTCCGCACGACTTTGGCCGGGTCAATGACGCCGAAGGCGAACATATCGCCGTATTCCTCGGTCTGTGCGTTGAAACCGAACGTGGTGTCGCTGGATTCACGGATTTTGCCCGCAACCACCGAGCCGTCCACACCGGCGTTCTCCGCGATCTGACGAAGAGGTGCTTCCAGAGCCCTGCGGATGATGGCGATTCCGGCTTCCTGATCGCTGTTGTCGCCTTTGAGGCTGTCGAGATCCTTGGCGGCCTGTACCAGCGATACCCCTCCGCCGATGACGATGCCTTCCTGGACCGCGGCACGGGTCGAGTTAAGGGCGTCGTCCACGCGGTCCTTACGCTCCTTGACCTCGACTTCGGTCATGCCGCCAACGCGAATAACGGCAACGCCACCCGCAAGTTTCGCGACCCGCTCCTGCAGCTTCTCGCGATCGTAGTCGCTCGTGGTCTCCTCGATCTGCTGACGGATCTGTGCGACGCGGGCCTCGATTTCCGATTTTTCGCCCGCACCGTCCACGATCGTTGTTTCATCCTTGGTGATGGAGACGCGCTTGGCGGAGCCGAGCATATCGATCGTTACATTCTCGAGCTTCATGCCGAGGTCTTCCGAGATCACCTGACCGCCGGTCAGGATCCCTATGTCCTGCAGCATGGCCTTGCGGCGATCACCGAAACCGGGTGCCTTGACGGCGGCGATCTTGAGGCCGCCCCGCAGCTTGTTGACGACGAGCGTGGCCAGGGCTTCGCCCTCCACGTCTTCCGCCACCACGAGAAGCGGTTTGCCGGACTGGATTACGGTTTCCAGCAGCGGAACCATCGGCTGCAGCGAAGAGAGCTTCTTCTCGTGCAGCAGCACGAGAGCGTCCTCAAGTTCAGCGGTCATCTTGTCAGGATTGGTGACGAAATACGGCGACAGGTAGCCGCGATCGAACTGCATTCCCTCAACGACCTCGGTCTCGGTGTCGAGGCCCTTGTTCTCCTCAACGGTGATCACGCCGTCATTGCCGACCTTCTGCATGGCGTCGGCGATCTGCTGGCCTATCTCGGCCTCACCATTCGCCGAGATCGTTCCCACCTGCGCGACTTCGTCGCTGCCCTTCACTTCGCGGGAAGAGGACTTGATCCTGTCAATGCATTTCTCGACGGCGGAGTCGATCCCGCGCTTGAGATCCATCGGGTTCATGCCCGCCGCGACCGATTTCAGGCCCTCACGCACGATGGCCTGGGCCAGTAGCGTCGCCGTTGTCGTGCCGTCCCCGGCCTCGTCATTGGTGCGGCTGGCCACTTCCCTGACCATCTGCGCACCCATGTTCTCGAACTTGTCCTCAAGCTCGATCTCCTTGGCAACGGTAACGCCGTCCTTTGTGATGCGGGGCGCACCGAACGACTTGTCAAGAACGACGTTGCGGCCTTTAGGCCCCAGCGTCACCTTGACGGCGTCGGCCAGGATGTTGACGCCCTTCAACATGCGATTGCGGGCATCCGTTTCGAATTTGACGTCCTTAGCAGCCATGGTTGCTTGCTCCTGGTTGTCTGGGTGTTTCGGTTGTTTCAGGACAGCGGCTCAGGAAACGATCCCGAGAATGTCGCTCTCCTTCATGATAAGCAGTTCCTCGCCGTCAAGCGTGATCTCCGTGCCGGACCACTTTCCGAACAGGATCTTGTCGCCGGCCTTGACGTCCATCGCGATACGTTCTCCGTCATCGTCCTTGGCACCGTTGCCGACCGAGACAACTTCACCTTCGGCGGGCTTTTCCTTGGCGCTGTCCGGAATGATCAGGCCACCGGACGTCTTTTCGTCAGATTCGACACGGCGGACCAATACCCGGTCATGCAGAGGTTTGAATGCCATCTCCATACGCTCCTTCGTTCATGTTTCATATCCAAGCATCATTGGCACTCGCATGGTATGAGTGCCAACAGTGCGCATCTAGGAAGCGTGAGGGAGCCTGTCAATAGTATCCGGTGCGTGGAAACCAAAAAATTCCGGTCGACCCCGAAGCCTGGCGTTTCCGCAACCCCGGGCGTGACAACCCCGACCGGCTTTCATATAGAGTTGCGCGACCTTTCGTCAATGGGTGATGGGAAAAGACATGGTCATTGAAGTATTCGGGCATAAATCCCCTGACACCGACTCAGCCGGGTCCGCCATAATATGGGCTTGGTTCCTAAATGAGGTGCAGGGCGAGACGGCCGAGGCTGTGCTTCTGGGCAAACCCGGTCCGGAAGCCGCTTTCGTGCTTGAACGCTGGGATGTTCCGACACCACGCATCATCGAGAGCATCGATCCCGGCCGGCCGGTGATCATTGTCGACACCAACAATCCGTCCGAACTTCCTGACGGAATTGGCGAAGCGGACATCCGGGCCGTCATTGACCACCACCGGCTCGCCGGTGGCCTTGCCACGAAGGGCCCGGTCGATGTGACGGTCCGCCCGCTGGCGTGCACCGCGACGGTCATGCACGAATTGATGGGACCAGACGCATCCAGAATGCCCTCATGGGTCAAGGGTATCATGCTCAGCTGCATCCTTTCCGACACGCTCGAATTCCGTTCACCCACCACAACCGAACGGGACAGGTCTCTGGCCGAACGGTTGGCCTCCGAACTTGGCCTGGACCCGTCTGCTTACGCTGCCGAGATGTTTGCCGCGAAATCCGACGTTTCGAGACTTTCGGACAAGGAACTGGTCCGCATGGATTCCAAAGAGCATGAAGTCGGTGGAACGAGGCTTCGCGTCTCCGTCATAGAAACCACCGCGCCGGCGCCGGTCATTGAACGCCGTGTCGGTCTGATGGCCGCGATGGAGCGGGTTGCGGAGGAGGACGGTCTCGACCAGGTGCTCCTTTTCATCGTCGACATCCTTGAGCGTGAAGCGATACTTCTGGTGCCCAATGACCTGGTCAAGGGGATCGCATCGAACAGTTTTGGTGTCGAGCCTACCGGCGACACGGTTGTCCTGCCCGGTGTGATGAGCCGCAAGAAGCAGATCATCCCAAGCCTGAGGATCTGAGCCCGGGATCCGGGCCGGAACCTTGCCGGTTGGCCGGCTTCGAAAGCGCAGCAGGGCAGGGGAGCCTCAAATGACGGAACCACTCGTGGATCAAACACCGGAAACGGTTCGGGGGCGCGCAGGCCCGCGGCATGGGTGCCATCCATGACACGGATCATAGAATCCCTGGCCGAAATATCGGATGGCTATGACGTACTGCTCTGCGACCTCTGGGGTTGTCTGCACGACGGGCGACGTCCGTTCCGGCCCGCGGTGGAGGCATTGCGTGGCGCCAAGGCCAAGGGAATTGCGGTGGTGCTGGTTACCAACGCTCCAAGATCCCGCAGCGAGGTTGAGAGGCAGCTCGACCGGATGGGCCTTCCAAAGGACTGTTGGGACGTGATCACCAGTTCCGGCGATAGCGCCCGCGCGGCGATGTTCCGTGGTGAGGCTGGTTCCCGGGTGTGGTTCATTGGTGCCGAACATGACCTTTCCGTCTTCGAGCCCCTGAGGATCGTCGACAATCCGGTAGAAATCTTCCGCACGGAACCGGAACATGCCGAAGGTATCGTCTGCTGCGGGCCGGAAGACCCGTATGCCGATCCGGAAACCTACCGTCCCCGGTTCGTCGATCCCGTCGAGAGAGGCGTACCGCTACTGTGTTTCAATCCCGACATCATGGTGGATATCGGCACACGGAGGCAATGGTGTGCCGGTGCGCTCGCGCGGCTTTACTCGAGTATGGGCGGCACGAGTCACTATTTCGGAAAGCCGCATCCGCCGATCTACGATCTGGCGCGCCAGCGGCTTGCGGTGTTGGGCAAAGACTTTACGGCCAGCCGCACATTGGCCGTAGGAGACGGTATCGCGACCGACATCGCCGGTGCGGCGGGTGAGGGTATTGACGCACTGTTTATCACGGGAGGCCTTGCCGCCAGGGAGACCGGTACGGTGGAACAGCCGGATCCGGTCGCGCTCGGAAATTATCTGGAAAGAGAGAATTATGATCCCGCCTATTCGATCGGCTTCCTGCGTTAGGTGGACAGGACCGTTTCAGTTTCCCCGATCCGCGGCGGGCTGGGGTGGAGACCATCGTGATCCGCCGTTCCGTCGCCGCGTGACGCTTGATTGTCCCTTTACGTTGGGCGATAGGATCGTTCCGCAGGGCAAGGTGCCGGTGCTGACGCCAAGCCGTAAATTCCACTGACTTGCGGGGGGCGTCCCCGCCTCGGGTGACAATGCGGATCTTCACGACCTGGCACGACCTGACAGAAACCGATCGAGGCGCTTCCGCCGCCATCGGCAATTTCGACGGCGTGCATCTAGGCCATCAGGCGGTGATTGACATTGCCCGCGCGGAGTCCGCGCGATCCGGCGTGCCGCTGGGAATCGTCACGTTCGAGCCACATCCCCGGCAAGCGTTTGCGCCGGGTGCGCCACCGTT
This sequence comes from Paracoccaceae bacterium, assembly GCA_965221405.1. Classification (GTDB taxonomy): domain Bacteria; phylum Pseudomonadota; class Alphaproteobacteria; order Rhodobacterales; family Rhodobacteraceae; genus JAPOUP01. The sequence goes on from CBDCSE010000002.1 coordinate 2,706,649, forward strand.
CCGGCTGATGAACGCAGAGACCCGGGCGCACCGGCTCGACAGGCTGGGCGTGAAGTTCCTTTACCAGCTCGAGTTCGGGCCCGAACTCTACGGTTTGACCCCGAAGCGGTTTGCCCGGGACATTCTGGCGGGGGGGCTGGGACTCTCACATGCAGTCGTGGGGGAGGACTTCCGCTTCGGCAAGGCCAGGGCGGGTAACGCTCGCGATCTTCAGGCCTTCGGGCACGAATTCGGTTTTCGCGTGTCCACGGCCCGTCTGGTCGAGGACCGTGGTGCCGAGGTCTCCTCGACGGCCATTCGCCGGAAACTGGCGGAAGGCAGGCCCCGCGAAGCCGCGGCGATGCTGGGTCACTGGCATCGGATTGACGGGCCGGTCCTGCGTGGGGACCGGCGCGGCAAGACCCTCGGCTATCCCACCGCGAACATGTCGATCATGGATCTGCACCCACCGAAATTCGGGGTCTACGCGGTCCGTGTCGACGTGCTGGACGGGCCCCATCGGGGCAGCTATGCCGGTGCCGCCTCAATAGGCGTGCGGCCGATGTTCGGCGCGAATCCACCTAACCTCGAAACGCATATTTTTGACTTCGAGGGGGAGCTGTACGGCACGCGCCTTTCCGTCGCGCTGGTTGAATACCTGCGACCGGAGCTGAAGTTCGAAAGCATAGCTCCATTGATTGAGCAGATGTCCGCTGACTGCGTCCGCGCCCGTAGGATCATCGCTGACCTGCCATGAGAGTTGATCCGGTCAGGCGTGAGGGGTTACGGGACCGGTTCTGGGAGCGTGTACCCATCGACCGGCTGGCGCCAAGGGAATGGGAGGCATTGTGCGACGGATGCGGAAAGTGCTGCCTGAACAAGCTTGAGGATCCCGATACCGACGAGGTCACGTTCACCCGTGTCGCCTGTCGACTTCTGGATTGCGAGACCTGTAGATGTGCCCAATACCGTATCCGCCGGCAGTTGGTTCCCGACTGCGTTGTCCTGACGCCCGCGAACATCGGGGAGATCGCGTATTGGATGCCTGAAACCTGCGCCTACCGGTTACTTTGGGAAGGTCGGGAGCTTCCCGATTGGCATCCCCTTGTCTCCGGGAGGGAGGAAAGCGTTCACGAGGCTGGCATCTCGGTGTTGGGCCTGACGGTGCCTGAATTCGAGGTACCGGAGGAAGAATGGGAAAACTATGTGATTGAAGGACCGATCTGAATGCAGTTCGCTTCTGACAACTCTTCCGGAGCGCATCCGGCGGTCATCGACGCGATTGTCCGCGTCAATGAGGGATTCACACCTTCCTACGGTGCCGATCCGACGATGGATCGGGTCAGGGAACGGATCCGTGACGTCTTCGAGGCTCCCGACGCCGCCGTCTATCTCGTGGCGACCGGAACCGCCGCCAACGCCGTTTCCCTGGCGGCGGTCTGTCCTCCCTGGTCAGCCGTGTACTGTCATCGACATTCCCACATTATGGAGGACGAATGCGGCGCACCGGAATTCTACACCGGTGGCGCAAAACTCGTTCCGGTCTATGGAGAGGCCGCCAAGATGGATCCGGCCTGCCTTTCCGAGACACTTGGGGCGGCTGTCCATGTGGGCGTGCACAATGTCCAGCGTGGTGCGGTCTCGATCACCAATGTCACGGAAATGGGCGCGGTGTACGGCGCGGACGAGGTGGCCGGACTCTGCGCCATTGCGAGGGAATGGAACCTGCCGTGCCATATGGATGGCGCGCGGCTCGCGAACGCTTTGGCGGCGACGGATTGCAGCCCGGCGGAAATGACGTGGAAGGCCGGGATCGACGTTCTCAGTCTCGGCGGCACCAAGAACGGACTGATTGGAGCCGAGGCGGTCGTGATTTTCGATCCCGGGAAGTCGTGGGAATTTGAGCTTCGGCGGAAGCGGGGCGGACATCTCTTCTCGAAGCACCGCTACCTGTCGGCGCAGATGGAGGCCTATCTGGAGGACGGGCTGTGGCTGCGGCTGGCCCGCACCGCCAATGCGGCCGGCGCGAGACTTGCCCGGGGCATCGCCGCCGTCGACGGCGCTTCACTGGTGGGCTCCGCCGATGCCAACATGGTTTTCGCCGTTATGCCCCGTTCGGCACACCGTAGAGCGCTTGACGCGGGTGCCGTCTATTATCCTTGGCCGGGCTCCTGGCAGGAGGACGGTCCGGATGACCAGCCGTTATGTGCCAGGATGGTCTGCAGTTGGTGCACGTCCAATGCCGAGGTCGACCGACTTCTGGCCGCTTTCAGGAATTGAGGGGCTGTACGCTCGGTGCCCACGGTTTCCTTGGAGGTGCGCCAAAGTGCCATGATCCCCGATGACCACGGCCACCGCGCATCCCTGTCCTCAACCAACGTCACTTGGCGAAACGCCGCACGGATCAATTTCCCCTGTGTCGGTGCCGGGCCATTTGTCCCGTGCGGCATGAAAGGCTCATTCGGCTCCGGGCTGACAATCGGAGGGACCGATCCTCACAATCGACCTTTCAGTCGGTTCGCCGCGTTCCTGCATTTTGCCTGCTGAATGCCCCTCCCGGCGGTTTTCCGCTTTTCTGGCGCGAGGCGAATCCGTAGCGGCCGACAGGTGGAGCCGAACATGTCGAATTTCCCCACGATGCGCTGTTTCCAAGACCGTATCGGGATGCTAGGGGTATCGACGTCGCGAATCTCCTGTACGGCTCTCTTAGCGATCTCTGCCCATGCCGAACCCCATAGATCCGAAGCTAATCTCCGGAAACGCCAATCGCCCTCTCGCAATGGCCGTCGCGCGTCGAATGTCGATGCATCTCGGCGTCGATATCGAACTCGTCCGTGCCAGGGTTGAGCGCTTCAACGATGGAGAGATATTCGTCGAGGTGTTCGAGAACGTCCGCGGCGAGAACATGTTCATCGTTCAGCCGACCTCCAATCCCGCGAACGACAACCTGATGGAGCTCCTGATCATGGCCGATGCGCTTCGCAGGTCCTCGGCCTCCCGGATCACCGCCGTGATTCCCTATTTCGGCTATGCCCGCCAGGACCGCCGTACCAAGGCGCGGACGCCGATAAGCGCCAAGCTGGTCTCTGACATGATTGTCGGTGCCGGGATCGAGCGCGTCCTGACAATAGATCTGCATGCCGCGCAGATACAGGGTTTCTTCGATATTCCCGTGGACAACCTCTATGCCGCTCCTGTCTTCGCTCTTGACATCATGCATCAGTTCAGCGGGTGCATCCGCGATGTCACCGTTGTCTCGCCTGACGTCGGTGGTGTTGAGCGTGCCCGGGAACTCGCCAAGCGTATAGGCTGTGCGCTTGCCATCGTTGACAAGCGCCGTGACGCACCGGGGGATGTGGCCGAGATGACGGTGATCGGGGACGTCACGGGCAAGACCTGTATCATTGTCGATGACATCGTCGACACGGCCGGCACATTGTGTAAAGCCGCTGACCTTCTGATCGAGAGTGGCGCGATAGAGGTCCATTCCTACATTACCCACGGAGTGCTTTCGGGCAAGGCGGTGCAGCGTGTCGCCGGATCGCGGATGAAGAGTCTGGTGATAACGGATACCATTCATCCGAGCATAGAGGCGCGGGAGGCGGCCAATATAAGAATTCTGTCCATCGCCCCGGTATTCGCCCTGGCAATCATGAATATATGGAATGGCAACAGCGTTAGCTCGCTTTTTGAGACCGACACGCTCCGGCGCATCTACGAGGGCGCGTTTATTGGTGATCTGTTCTCATCCCAGAATATGGGCATGAACCCTGCAGCCGCGGCTGCGACAGGATAACAGCCCCGGTTCCGCATTGGGGCCGTTCTCCGTCCGCGGATAACCTATAGGGATCCGCCCATATATACTCGGAGTCCTGAACTCGCCCTTAAGGGCTGGAATGATTCGCGGAACGGTCCAGATACCCCGAAAACGGATTGTGCATCAACCAGTCGGCGGGCACGGGGTGCGACTCTCGTATGGTTTACCTTTTGGTTCCCTGGCATTTCTCCCGCGAATCACGCGGCGAGCGCGACCCGCGCGACCGGGCGGTTTTCGTTGGCGCATTCCGGCGGCCTCCAGCCGCCGTGGCGGCCCATGCCCGGAACCGGCGCGGCCCAGGCCCGGTGGAGGCGTCCGGACCCGGGGAGCGACCGGAAGGTCAGCACGCCCTGTCCACCGTCGCGGCCCCGGCCCTGCCCCGGGCGCTTCATCCGTGACGTCACGAGAACCCTGTTCGCCGCCTCCACGGAACCGGAACCGATCGGGTGGCCCGCGGCGGCGGCGTCCGCATACCGCATGCGGTGCCGGTTGTTCCGGAAGTAGGCCAGCTCTCTCCGGATGTCCTCGGCTCCCCTTCCCTTCGGCGGCAGATGCCGCAGCGCGCCGGTCACCCTGCCGACGCCCCTGGGGTCATGGCGCAGGACATGCCGCCACCTCCCGGACCAGGCCGTTCCGGCGGCAGTGTCCGCGCCGAAGGCGGCGTCGGCCGCGGCACCCGGATGCTGGGCTCCATGCCAGAAGTCCAGGAGCATGACATCCGGGCCAGGCGATTCCAGGAAAGTCCAGTTGTCTTTGGCGCCGCCGGCGACAGCCGCAGGCCTCAGGTCCGGTTTGCGTTCCAGCCAGTGGAGCGCCTCGGCCTCGGCTGCGGCTTCAGGCTCGCCCTGGCGGCCTCGGGAAGGCGCCCGAAGTACCGGCTCTCCAGCATGCTGCCTTCGGCGTCGACGAGGGCCACGACCCCGCGCGACGCCCCGCGCCAGCCCGCGTCCGTCACCTTGCGGAAGTCCGTGCCCTTGGGAAGGTACCCCCGCACCAGCCGTTGGTGTGCTCGTTCAGGCCCCGTTCCCACGAGTGGTAGGGGCGCGCGAAGAAGAACCCCGCACCCAGCGCCGCCGAGACGCGGGCGTGGTCCGCGAACTCCCTGCCGTTGTCGGCGGTGACCGTGTGCACCGCGGCGCGGTGCGGCCCCGGAAGGCCGGTCATGGCGGCCCCGACCGCGGCCGCGGTCTTCCTGCCGGGCCTCCGCAGGAGCGTGTATTTCGTGGCCCGGTCAACCAGCGACACCACGGCGCCGCCGGTGCCTGCGCCCACGATCGTGTCCGCCTCCCAGTCGCCGACCCGCTCCTTCGCCTCCACCAGCGCCGGGCGCTCCGGGGTGTCCACCCGGCCCGGTATGTGGCCCCGGCCCGCGTGGGCCCCGCCCTTCCGGTTCGGCCTCTTTCCACGGCGGCGCAGGTGCCGCCAGAGCCCGCCCCCGGCCCCGCGGTCGGCGTGGACGTGCCGGCATGTCCACTGGCGTCCCGCCACCGGATGGCCCTCCAGGCGCAGCCGCCCGGAGACCTGCTCCGGGCTCCAGCCCTGCGCCAGCCGCCCCTCCACCAGCGCCCACCGGCTCCGGCGTCATCTTCCTGGGAACCGACGAGGCCGCGCTGCGCCGCGTCTCCGCCCTGCGCTGCGCCTGGGCGTGCCGGTAGCCGCGCTTTCCGGAGTTCCGGCGCACCTCGCGCCAGACCGTCGTGCGGTCACGCCCCAGCTGGCGGGCGATCGCCGCGTCGGAGATCCCGCTTTCCCTCAGCGCGTGGATCTGGCATCTCTCGGCATAGGTCAGGTGGCGGTAGCCCTCGGGCATGACAGTCTCCCAGTCTGGTCACCGGGACTGTCGCCGCCATCCGGCCGATTCGCAACATCATGTGCCGCCTCAGCCAGACCTCACCCACATCGGGTGTTGCACTTCACTGTGGAACGGGGGCGGGAATTGCTGGGGCACGTGAGGCGTAACCGGTTCCACGCGGACCTGCGCCGGTTCACCGGGGCGATTTTCCGTTTCCTCAACGACACGCTTCCCCGGGAGTGGGAGGCCATCGCGGAATCCGTCACCGGCAGTTTCCGGGTGGTCACCCATGACGGATACCGCATGGCCGGATAGCGGATCCGGCCATGCGGCGGAGGGCGAATCAGGCCCGGAAGTACGGTCCAGTTCAGTGAGTGTATTTTCTAAATTCGCCGGTGCTGCAAGGACAAAACGTGAAGCGCGCCAAGGCCGCGCCCCGCGAGGCTGAAGGGCTACGCCATGAACCTCCGGCTGCCGGACTTCCCGGAATGGCGGACGAATCAAGCCGCGGCAGCCTGACAGAGAATCTGGACTACACCCTCGTCCTGCATCCGCGGGTCCCGGGGGCACGTGACCGCGGCAAACCCGCTTGCAAGCCGTCCGCCGGGTGCCCCTGGCGACGCGTACTCAATCCTGTGGGACTTTACGTATCTTTGTTGGGATGAACCCCATATGTCTTTACATCGGGCAAGACCGAGCGTATATACTAAAGGGTATATACATCTGGGGAGGTCGGCGTGCCACAAGTTGCGAAAGTATTCAAGTCGGGCAACTCTCAAGCTGTTCGCCTGCCAAAAGAATTCCGGTTTGACGCTGGGGAAGTCGAGGTCACCCGCGAAGGAGATGCAGTCATTTTGCGCCCGCACCCTGAAAGCGGTCGTGGCTGGAGTTCGCTGAGATCCGCCCTGAAACGTGGATTGAGTGAAGACTTCATGAGTGATGGGCGAGAGCAACCTGACGAACAAGACAGAGTCGGGCTGCATGAAACACTCGCCTGATGCGTTTCTTGCTTGACGCCAATGTAGTAATATCCCTGCTCGGTCGAAAGTCGGAGTCTTTGATAAGTCGCGTGCTGGACTGCTCCGAAGGCGAAATCGCAATTCCCTCCATTGTGTCTCACGAGCTCTATTTTGGCGCCTACAAAAGTCAGAGAGTCTCGTTCAACCTCGAAACGATTAGGCTGCTCCTGAGGGATTTCGACGTCTTGTCCCTCGATGAAGAGGATGCCCGGCAAGCTGGTGAAGTTCGGGCGGAACTGAAGAGATCAGGAACACCAATTGGGCCCTATGAGGTGCTTATCGCGGGTCAAGCGAAAGCGCGTGATCTTGTCCTGATCAGCAACAACACCCGTGAGTTTAAACGTGTTCCCGATCTCCGGCTCGAAGACTGGACGGTTTCGTGAAGAAGATTCCGTTTAGAGTTACGAGTTTCGAGTGAACTCTGAGGAACAATCAAAAGAGCCTCTTGCAGAACTCCGCGGTTGAACGGTTTTTCCCCGTGAAACGGTCATTTTTCGACGGCAGAGCCGTCCCCTGCCTTCCGCCGCCCTCCCGGTCGATGCCGGTGCCGGGACGGGTCGGATCGATAGGACCCTGGATCGCATCAGCGGATCCGCCCGCGAGGGGGCGAGTAGTTATACCAAAACCCCGGCGCCACTCCGAAGCGCAACGCCGGATCCCGGAATTTCCGGCGGAGTCCGCGCCGTTGGGGCGGTCCGGCGGCCTGGACGGTGCCGGAATGCGGGGATTCAGGTGGGGTCGGGCGCACCCGCCGGGCCGTTGGCGGGGTCCGGGCGCGTCAGGCGCACCCGTCGGCGAAGTCGCGGTAGGTGGCGGGCGGCATCCCGGGCCCCAGGCCCGGCAGCCGGTTGAGGGAGGCCCGCCGGTGGCGGCGGCGGTTCCAGCGGAAGACGGATTCGTCCAGGTGGCGCTGGAAGCGCTTCCTGCGCAGTCCGTGGTACACGCCCATGGCCCGGCGCTTCAGGCTGGAGGACACCCGGTGGATCCAGGTCAGGATTCCGTGGGCTTTCCGGTCGCCGGCCGCCTTCCTGTCCCGGGGATTCCCCGGCAGGCCGGGGTGGCCGCTCCAGCCGTCGGTGACCACCCACGCGCCCGGTCCGGCCGCACCGGCGACGAAGCCCCGGAGCGACGCGGATCCGTAGTCGCCGATGGTCTCCAGACGTATGCGGCGCGGTTCCCCGCCCTCCGACAGTTCCACCGCGCCGGCCACGGGGATCCGGCCCGCCGCGCCGCGGCCCCGGCCGGCGTCACCGCCCTCCGCGCCGCCGCCGTCGCGGAAGGGTACGGACGTCCCGTCCACCTCCGCGATCCCCTTCAGGAGGCTCCGGCCCGGATCCACCATCGCCCGCCGCAGCTTCCGGAGAGGTGGCCAGGCGCTTCTGTAGCCGCCGATCCCCGGCCGCGCCTGAAGCTGGAGCGCCGGGATGCCGTTGGAGCGCGTCGCCACGATGTGGACGGCCAGGAACCACGTCCCGAGCGGCAGGTGGCTGCGGCGCGTCACCGTGTCCACCGTCACCGGGGTCTGCCGTCCGCACCCCGCGCACCCGTGGAGGCGACGCCCGCGCACCTGAGCGCAAAAAATCTGGCCCAAAGGTCGGCACGAAATACCGCCCGCGAAAGTTAAAGTGATACACTACCGCGGGCACGGTTCCGTCGGGGTTTGGTATTACTCTCTTCTGGTCATGGAAAGTCCCGAGCAGGCAAGGCATGCGTCATCCGCGCTTGAGTAATTCCAGGGATTCCTCATTGGCTCCCCCGAACCCGACGGACGCTATCTAGATGAGAGTACAAAAGGGTCCGTTCACTGCGGAAATATCTACTAAGTTCCACTCCCTGATACGCTCCTCTCCATCCCTCGATGACGATGGTGCCTTCCTGCTCGACAGTCACGGCACCAGTTCCCGCCGTCTGAAGATGCAAGGCACGTCACGCGAAATCCCAGGTTCAATGTTCCGCACGGCGCGGTTCGTTTTCACTGCGGTTGCAGAGTGCTTTCGCCAACATTGGCTACCACGTTGATGGTTCGTTCATGCGGGTTTGAAGATGCGCCAATAAGTTGAACAAGGGAGTATGGTCCACTTCAGTTCAGCGAGTGTAACCGGATCGGCTGTTCGATCAGTGCGTGCCGGCGAATACCCGCAGATTGTCGCCGTCGTCCACCGCGGACAGGCGTGTGCCCCATGACCCCGACTGCCCGCGATCAGGTATCCCGGCCCGACCTCAGTGCGGGCTGAGCCGGTCACGGGAACGTCCTCACCAACCGGCCCCGGAAATCGCCGGATATTTCGAGGGGGCGAATTTCAATGGCTGGAAAGACGATAACCGGGAGGGCGACCTCCGCCGGGAAGTTCTGCGATCCGTCGGCCGAGGGAGCGGGCGGTGCGATCCGGGTGGCTCCCGTTCATCCCCGCCCGGAGTTGGATTGTCGCGCCAGCAGTGGCTAGACGGGCAGACGGATGAGGAAGCCGAGTATGGCTGTCGCCAGGCCTATCATCGCCGCCACCGCGAGAACGAGCCGCAGCTCTCCGCTCGCGATCTCCGCCTGCAGTTCGGCGATCTCCGCCTTCGTCGCGACCCCACCGGTGACGCCCTCGCGGACGGTTATCGTGATCGCCTCGGCTTGCTCGGAACTGAAGCCTTTGGCCTCGAGGCGCCGCAGGGCAGCCATGGTGTCGAAGGGCACGTCGGTCATCGGTGCTCCCCATCAGTTCTCGGGCGTTTCTCGGGCGTTACGGTAGCACGGGCATAGAACGCGGTCAAAGCCCGTTATCCGGACGGAGCGCTCCGACACCCGTTGGTTCGGGAGGGGTGCCAACGCGAGCTCGCGCGGTCCAGGACCCGATGATGATCGGCTTCGGTCCGTCCCCTCTACGACATGGAGTGGCCCCGCAATGGCATTCGGATAAGGATTCCCCGCGTTCGGATAGGAAAGGCCCCGCGTCTCCGGCGTGAGCCGGAAGCCGGGGTCTGTATCCGCGGCGATTCGGCGTGTCAGACGGTTTTTGGAGCCCCGGCGCGGAAAAGCCATCCCTGTCAACGGGTTGCGCGATGAAAAATATCACTAGCCACGCCGCCACTCTATCCGAATGCCATCGGGCGGCCCCGCCCGGCTTGACAATCCTACCCTCCCCCTATAACAAAATTTTTATCGCCGGGGGCGGCCGCAACCCGCCATAAGAAGGAGACACAACCAATGTCAGGATTGACCAATGTCAGGATTGACCCCCCCCCCCCCCCCTTCGAAGACTGGCGGCCCTCCTGCTGCTGGCGGCCCTCGCCGCTCCCGCGGCGGCGCAGGACCCTTCTGGTCCCATCCCGGATATCACGGCCGAGGCCTGGCCTCACCCGATCGGGGACTATCTCCCGCTGCGCGTCATCATCACGAACTCCCGAAATGCCTGGAACTACACCGATGGCGACCGTGTGCACGGCGGGGTTCTGAAAGTCGATTACCGGATCGGTTGCGAGGGTGAGAATTGCCCCGCCGAAACGCTGCGGGCCGGGACGACCACCATTCCCTGCGGGCAGCAGGAGGGCGGCGGCCTGCACTACGGGATCGCCCATCTGAAAGGCAAGGGCGACCTGACCATCAAACTCCACATCACCAAAGTCCGGTTTGAGCCCTGGAAGCAGGAGTGGATCGACCGCGTCAACGACCGATATCGCCCCTGGCCGAATGGCGCCCTCGCCTGCCCGGAAGGCAGCTACAGCCAAACCGAAGTGACCAGCGGCTCCAACTGGATGAGCCCGCCCGCCACGGTGCGCTGATTTCCCGGCACGGGACCGAGCACTGTCTCCGTTTGGAGACTTTTGCGCAGTCCGTAACGGACTGAACCGCAATAGCCTTTCGGGGGGTGCCGAATTCCTTTCACCCGGAAGGGGGCGACTCGCACACCCCTTCCGTCGCCGACGGGCCGCACAGTGCGGGGCTCACGGCCTTCCGCGACCCACTCGCGGGTCGACGTCGCATGCCGCGAACGCGGGACGTCACACGCTGGCGGCCGCCGGTGCCGACCGCTGACGTCCCGCTGGCACCGTAAAAAACGCTGCAGCGCAAACGTATGCCTTGACGGTTGACATGATCCGCGGTCCGGTCAGGGTCCAGGGAGCATATCACGGATCATCGTCCGGAGCGCAGGCGCTGCGGGTTCGTTTCCGGACACCCGGCGTGCGCTGACGCAACGACATCGCCGAACGGGAAATCCCCTGCCGTGAGAAATCCGGCTTAACCATTCAGGCACCTTTCTGCCAGAGTCCGCGGTCTCGCCAGAACCGAACCTGACAGGCAGGATGACGTCCCGTCGGATCAGAGCCCGAGTGTTGTCCGAAGCGCGGCTATGTCCGCCGCGTATTTTGCCGTCGCGTCCGGATCGCCAGCACCCGGATCATTGGCCAGCGCGTCAAGAAAATCCGCCGTAACCTCGTCACGCGGAAGGGCGCGTTCGGCCAGAACCGAGAGCGTGGTGGCGGTGACCTCGGCGAAGCCTCCCGAGACCACGAATTCCCGGTCACCGTCACCGCCTCTGGCCCGGACGATTCCGGGCCGAAGTGTCGTGATGAGTGGCATGTGGCCGGCCATCGCCGTAATGTCGCCCTCACTGCCGGGAACCATTACCTCGTTGGCCTCGAATGACGCGAGCCTACGTTCAGGGCTGACAAGGTCGAACTGCATTTCCTTCGCCATGCCCGTTCCCCGCTACGCGGCCTCCGCAGCCATGCGTTCCGCTTTCGCGACCACTTCATTGATGTCGCCCACCATGTAGAACGCCGCCTCGGGGAGGTGGTCGAACTCACCGGCCACAACCCGCTCGAAGCTGTCGATGGTCTTTTCCAGGGGAACCTGCACGCCGGGTGAACCGGTGAACACCTGCGCCACATCGAAGGGTTGGCTGAGGAAACGCTGGATTTTCCGGGCCCGCGCTACAACCAGCTTATCCTCTTCGGAAAGTTCGTCCATGCCGAGAATGGCGATGATGTCCTGAAGTGACTTGTAACGCTGAAGCACTTCCTGGACATCGCTGGCAACCTTGTAGTGACGTTCGCCAACAACCGCCGGATCCATGAGCCGTGACGTCGAATCAAGCGGGTCAACCGCCGGGTAGATGCCAAGCTCCGAAATCGCCCGCGACAGAACCGTCGTCGCGTCAAGGTGCGCGAAGGAAGTCGCGGGGGCGGGATCCGTCAGATCGTCAGCGGGCACGTAGATGGCCTGAACCGAAGTGATCGAGCCCTGCCTGGTGGAGGTGATCCTCTCCTGAAGCGCACCCATGTCGGTCGCCAGCGTCGGCTGGTAGCCGACCGCCGAGGGAATCCGGCCAAGCAGCGCGGAAACCTCCGAGCCGGCCTGGGTGAAGCGGAAAATGTTATCGACAAAGAACAGGACATCCGTTCCGGACTGATCACGGAACTGCTCGGCGAGCGTGAGACCTGTCAGCCCGACGCGGGCGCGGGCACCGGGAGGCTCGTTCATCTGGCCATAGACCAGCGCGACCTGGCTGTCCGGGAGGTTGTCCGGCTTGATGACGTTGGATTCGATCATCTCATGGTAAAGGTCGTTGCCCTCACGTGTCCGTTCGCCCACCCCGGCGAAGACCGAGAAGCCGGAATGCACCTTGGCGATGTTGTTGATCAACTCCATGATGAGCACGGTCTTGCCGACACCGGCACCGCCGAAAAGACCGATCTTGCCGCCTTTGGCATAAGGGGCCAGCAAATCCACAACCTTGATGCCGGTCACCAGAATCTCCGATTCCGTCGATTGCTCGGCGAATTCGGGGGCGGGTTGGTGAATCGGACGATGCTCATCCGCGTCAATCGGCCCGCCTTCGTCGACCGGCTGTCCGACGACGTTGATGATCCGTCCCAGCGTGGCGTTGCCGACAGGGACGGTGATCGGTCCGCCGCTGTCGGTCACTTCCTGACCGCGCACCAGACCTTCCGAGGAGTCCATCGCGACCGTACGTACGGTGTTCTCGCCGAGATGCTGGGCGACCTCCAGAATGAGGCGGTTGCCATGGTTGTCGGTCTCAAGCGCGTTCAGGATTTCTGGAAGGTGATCGTCGAACTGCACGTCGACGACGGCGCCGATGACTTGGGTCACTTTGCCTTTCGCGTTTGCCATCACTCTGGTCTCCGGTTCCTTAGAGCGCTTCAGCGCCCGATATGATTTCGATCAGTTCGTTGGTGATGACCGCCTGACGCGAGCGGTTGAACTCTATGGTCAACCTGTCGATCATCTCGCCTGCGTTACGGGTCGCGCTGTCCATCGCGCTCATCCGCGCCCCCTGCTCGCTGGCACCGTTTTCCAGTAAACCCGAGAATATCCGGGCCGCCACACTGCGCGGCAGAAGCGTGTTGAGGATCGCTTCCTCGTCGGGTTCGTGGTCATGGAAGGACGCCACATCGCTCCCGACGGAGTCGAATCTGGCGGGAATGATCTGGACGGCGGTGGGCTCCTGGGCGATCACCGTCCTGAAAGTGTTGAAGAAGACCGTCGCCACATCAAATTCGCCCGCATCGAATCGGGCAAGAATGTTGCTGGCGATATCCTGTGCGCTCGCGTAGCCGACCCGTTTGACGGCGCTCAGATCCACATGGTCAACGATCAGGTCGCCGAACTCGCGCTTCAGCTGCTCGCGGCCTTTCCTGCCGACGGTGATTATCCGCAGCGTCTTTCCCGATGCTGCCAGCTCCTGAGCTCTTGTTCTGGCAAGCCTAACGATAGACGAGTTGAACCCACCGCAGAGACCGCGCTCGGCGGTCATGACCACAAGTAGATGTACGTCGTCCCGTCCCGTCCCGGTGAGAAGCTTCGGTCCATGTCCGCTTGCTCTCGCGCTTTCCGAAAGCCCCGCCATCACGGCGTTGAGACGCTCGGTGTAGGGTCGGGCATTCTCCGCCTCGTCCTGGGCGCGGCGCAGCTTGGCCGCCGCGACCATCTGCATGGCCTTGGTGATCTTCCGGGTCGACCTGACACTGTCGATCCTGTTTCTCAGGTCCTTAAGGCTTGGCATCGTTCCGGTTCCGTTCCGCCGCCGATCTAGGCGAAGCCTTCGGCGAATCCGGTGATGGCCGCCTTGACCCTGTCCTCCAGCTCACCCGCGACCTTACGGTCATTGCCGGTGATGTCGTCAAGGAGATCCTGGTGCTTGCTACGCAGATGGTCCAGAAGACCCCGCTCGAACCTGCCGACTTCCCGGACATCGATCCCGTCGAGGAAGCCCTTGATTCCCGAATATATGACGCAGACGATCTCCGCGTTGGTCAGCGGCGAATACTGCGGCTGTTTCATCAACTCCGTCAGGCGGGCACCGCGGTTCAGCAGGCGTTGGGTCGCCGCGTCCAGATCCGAGCCGAACTGGGCGAACGCGGCCATCTCACGGTACTGCGCAAGTTCCAGTTTGACCGATCCCGCAACCGATTTCATCGCCGCCGTCTGCGCTGACGAACCCACGCGGGAAACCGACAGACCGGTGTTCACCGCGGGCCGGATGCCCTGATAGAATAGCTCCGTTTCCAGGAAGATCTGCCCGTCGGTGATAGAGATCACATTGGTCGGGATGAACGCCGACACGTCACCACCTTGGGTTTCGATGATCGGCAATGCGGTGAGCGATCCGGATCCGTTGTCCTCGTTCAGTTTCGCCGAGCGCTCAAGAAGCCGGGAATGCAGGTAAAAAACGTCGCCGGGATAGGCTTCGCGACCTGGCGGACGGCGCAGCAGAAGCGACATCTGCCGGTAGCTAACCGCCTGCTTGGAGAGGTCGTCGTAAATGATCAGCGCATGACGTCCGTTATCGCGGAAATACTCCGCCATCGCGGTCGCCGCGTAGGGTGCCAGAAACTGCATCGGCGCCGGATCCGACGCGGTGGCAGCCACGATGATCGAGTACCCGATCGCCCCGGTTTCCTCCAGTTTCCTGACCAGCTGCGCGACCGTCGAGCGTTTCTGTCCCACGGCGACGTAGACGCAGTAGAGCTTTCCGCTCTCGTCATCACCCGCGGCCTCGTTGTATGACTTCTGATTGAGTATCGTATCGAGCGCCAGGGCGGTCTTGCCGGTCTGGCGGTCACCGATGATAAGCTCCCGCTGACCTCTCCCGATCGGGATCATTGCGTCGACGGACTTGAGGCCGGTTGCCATCGGTTCATGGACCGACTTCCTCGGAATGATGCCCGGTGCCTTCACGTCGGCCACACGTCGTTCGGACGCCTCTATCGCGCCCTTGCCGTCAATCGGGCTGCCCAGGGCGTCAACGACCCTTCCCAGAAGGGCATCGCCGGCAGGAACATCGACAATGGAGTCCGTCCGCTTGACGGTGTCGCCTTCCTTGATGTCCCGGTCGGTCCCGAAGATCACCACACCGACGTTGTCTGCCTCCAGGTTCAGCGCCATTCCCATCACGCCACCCGGGAATTCGACCATTTCGCCGGCCTGCACGTTATCCAATCCATACACGCGGGCGATTCCGTCGCCGACGCTCAGCACCCGGCCCACTTCGTCGACTTCCGCCTGGTGACCGAAATTCCTGATCTGTTCCTTAAGGATCGCGGAGATTTCCGCTGCTTGGATCCCCATCTATCCGACCTCTTTCATTGCGTTCTGCAGTTTTGCCAGGCGCGATGCGACCGAAGTGTCGATCATTTTCGAACCGACCTTGACCACGATACCGCCGACGAGACCCTCATCAACGGTGACGATCATCTTTACGTCCTTGCCAACCGAAGCCTTCAGCGTCCTGGCCAGCCGTTCCCTCTGTTCATCGGTCAGGGCACACGAGGCGGTCACCTCCGCCGTCACCTCGCCCCGTTCCTCCGAGATCAGCGCCCGGAGCGCCCGGAACAGGTGCGGTAGCAGAAACAGCCTACGCCTTGAAGCCATCAGTCCCAGAAGATTCGCCGCGTTTTCCGACAGTTCCATGCGTTCGGCGACCGCGATGACGGCGCGCCCCTGGTCTCCGCGGGAGTAAACGGGTGACATGACAAGGTCACGGAAATCGTCGCTGTCGGTCAATACGGTGTCCAGCGCGTCGATATCCCGCTCCAGCGTATCAAGCGTGCCGCCCTCCCGCGCCAGCTCAAAAACCGCGGTCGCGTAACGCATCGCGATGCCAACTGATATTGATGCTGTCTCGGACACGTCCATCCTTCCGGTCTGCGGAGCCCCGACCTGGACCCGGCGGGGCGGGGCTCGGAGCAACATCAACGGGCGCACCTTAGCGGCATGCCCTCAGGATCGGCGGGGATCTAGCAGAGG
The DNA here is from genome assembly GCA_965221405.1 of Paracoccaceae bacterium. Taxonomy (GTDB): domain Bacteria; phylum Pseudomonadota; class Alphaproteobacteria; order Rhodobacterales; family Rhodobacteraceae; genus JAPOUP01. Next base: position 2,722,512 of record CBDCSE010000002.1, read on the forward strand.
CTTGAATGCCCTGCAACCTGCCTTGGCACCGTAGCCGCGCGATCGTTTTGAAACGTTGTCACGTTCACGGCGCAGGTGGGACCTATTGCGCGGGGATGCCTGATCCGTTGTGACGATCCGTCAGACGGGTCTGGCGTCCGGTATCGTTATGCCTTCCAGGATCCTCATCGGCCGTTTCACCGTTTCCGGCAACCCGCGCTGGCTGGCGTGGACGTCCTTTCTGGCTTCCACCAGCAGGACGCCCCCGGCAAGCCCGTGCGCGATGCGCTGTCCGGCGCGTTCCCAGAACGGTCCCGTTCTCAACCAGAACGGACGGGTTGAGGGTGGCTGGAAAAGAGCGCCCACGCGGCGTTCGGGAACGAAAGCGTGACGTCTGAGTACGGACTCGAGCTGGCTGACGCTGTATGGACGTCCGAATCCGAATGGGGTTCCGTCACGACGCGCCCAGAGCCCCGCCCTGTTGGGCACGATGAACAGGGCCTTTCCGCCGGGCGCAAGCGTCCGGGCGCATTCGTCCAGCAGGCGCGTGGGATTCTCGCTTGTCTCCAGCCCATGCAGCAGCACCAGTCGGTCCGCCTCACCGTTGGGAAGCGGCCAGAGCGTCTCTTCGCACAGGACGCTCGCGTTTCGCCGATCGCAGGGCCAGGGCATGACCCCCTGCGGTGCCGGCATCAGGCAGATAACGCGCGCCGCCCCGTCGAGATACCTGTGCAGGAGGGGTGCCGTGAAACCGAACCCCACGACCGACTCTCCATCCAGATTGGGCCAGAACTGACCAATCCGGGCACAGATCGCCCGTTTCGCCGCGCGGCCCAGAGCCGTTCGGTAGTAAAAGTTTCTGAGTTCAAGGACGTCGAGATGCATTGCTACCGGCCTCCGGATCGGCAACAGTCCGGTAGCAACATAACATGTACGGAAGGAAACTCCATGCCTCTCGACATCGTGACCGTCCCCTGTCTGGCGGACAACTACGCGTTTCTCGTCCACTCTTCCCGGACGGGCGGGACCGCGCTGGTCGACGCCCCGGAAGCCGCGCCCGTCAGGCAAGCGCTGGCGGATCGGGGCTGGTCGCTGTCCCACATCCTGATCACGCATCACCACAGCGACCACATCGATGCCGTCGCTCCCCTCCGCGAGGAGTTCGACGTGCGGGTCGTCGGCGCAGCGGCGGATGCGGAACGCCTGCCGCGGCTCGATCTGGCCGTGGCGGAAGGTGACGTATTTGAATTCTCCGGGTATGAGGTGCGGGTTCTCGACGTTTCCGGGCACACGGTCGGCCACATCGCGTTCCATGTGCCGGAACGCGGCGTGGTTTTCACGGCGGACAGTCTCATGGCCCTCGGCTGCGGCAGGCTGTTTGAGGGTTCCGCGGACCAGATGTGGGCGAGCCTTTCGAAACTGGCGGCACTCCCGCCCGAGACGCTGGTGTGTTCGGGGCACGAATACACCGTGGCCAACGCGAGATTCGCCCTGACCGTGGAACCGGACAATCCTGACCTGCAGAGACGGGCGGCCGCCATCGAGGATGCGCGGGAAAGGGGAGAGCCCACAGTGCCCTCGACGCTTGCGGAGGAAATGGCGACAAACCCGTTCCTTCGGGCCGGCCTGCCCGAAGTGAAGGCGCTTATGGGGATGTCGGAGATGTCCGACGCCGCCGTTTTCGCCGAGATCAGGCGGCGCAAGGACCGCTTCTGAAGCGTGCCCGGGTGGGGTTCGCGGGCCATGCCGTCCGCCTTTGCGCTAAAATGTGATTTCCGGGATGAAGAAAATCCTTGAAGCGCGGCGCGAAACATTTGAAGCTGCGGCCGTGGAAACCGGCTGGAGAGGTGGAAGCCTTTCCGGCCCGATCGGGGAGCGCTGATCGGTGCCTTCTTTTTCGCGAACGCTTGAGCAGGCGATGAATTCCGCGCTGTCGATGGCGAACAGGCGTAGACATGAACTTGCGACGCTGGAGCATCTGTTGCTGGCTCTGGTGGAGGAGCCTGTCGCGGCGAAAGTCATGGAGGCCTGCGGCGTCGACCTCAAGGAACTCAGCGGTGCGCTGGAGCGGTTCATCGAGGAAGAGCTTGCGACGCTTGTGACCGATGCCGACAGTGCCGACGCGGTACCGACCGCCGCTTTCCAGCGCGTTGTCCAGAGGGCTGCCATCCATGTCCAGAGTTCCGGGCGTAAGGAGGTGACCGGCGCGAACATCCTGGTCGCGATTTTCGCCGAACGTGAGTCCAACGCCGCATATTTCCTTCAGGAGCGGGACATGACCCGTTACGACGCGGTGAATTACATCGCCCATGGCATCACCAAAAACCCGTCCGCCGGCGAGACGCGTCCCGTGGCCGGTGCGGAGGAGGGCAGGGACGGCAAGCAGGCCGATGGGGCTCTGGCGAAGTACTGTGTCGACCTGAACGCCAAGGCGGTTAAGGGTCAGGTCGACCCGCTGATCGGTCGCGACCATGAGGTCGAGCGATGCGTTCAGGTCCTGTGCCGGCGCCGCAAGAACAATCCGTTGCTGGTTGGCGACCCCGGTGTCGGGAAGACCGCCATCGCCGAAGGGCTGGCATACAGGATCACCTGCAAGGAAACACCGGAAATACTTCACGACGCCACGATCTATTCTCTGGACATGGGGGCGCTTCTCGCGGGAACGCGGTACAGGGGCGATTTCGAGGAAAGGCTCAAGGCGGTTGTCGCCGAGCTGGAGAGCCATGAAAGCGCGATCCTCTTCATTGACGAAATCCATACGGTCATCGGTGCCGGCGCGACATCCGGAGGCGCCATGGACGCCTCCAATCTTCTCAAGCCCGCGCTGCAGGGTGGTGGGCTCCGCTGCATGGGATCGACGACGTATAAGGAATTCAGGCAGCATTTCGAGAAGGACCGTGCGCTAAGCCGTAGATTCCAGAAGATTGACGTGAACGAGCCTTCGGCCGACGATTCGGTGAAGATTCTCAAAGGTCTCAAACCCTATTTCGAGAAACACCATGACATCAGGTATACGACGGATGCGATTCGGTCGGCCGTGGAGCTTTCCGTGCGCTATATCCACGACCGCAAACTGCCAGACAAGGCGATCGACGTGATCGATGAGGCCGGTGCCGCCCAGCATCTTCTGGCGGAATCGAGACGGCGAAAGACCATCAGTGCCAGGGAAATCGAGGCTGTGGTCGCCAAGATCGCCCGCATACCCCCAAAGACGGTCTCGAAAGACGACTCCGATATTCTCAAGGATCTTGAGATAAATCTCAAACGGGTTGTCTTTGGCCAGGATAAGGCGATCGAGGCGCTGTCGGCGGCGATCAAGCTGGCCCGGGCTGGACTGCGGGAACCCGAAAAGCCGATTGGCAGCTATCTTTTCGCCGGCCCGACCGGCGTCGGCAAAACCGAGGTCGCCAAGCAGCTGGCTGACACACTTGGCGTGAATCTGCTCCGTTTTGACATGTCGGAGTATATGGAAAGGCATACGGTCAGTCGCCTGATCGGGGCGCCTCCGGGCTACGTTGGGTTCGATCAGGGGGGTATGCTGACGGATGGCGTCGACCAGCATCCGCACTGCGTGCTTCTGCTCGATGAGATCGAAAAGGCGCATCAGGATGTATATAACATACTGCTTCAGGTGATGGATCACGGAAAGCTCACCGACCATAACGGTCGACAGGTGGACTTCCGGAACGTGATCCTGATCCTGACAACCAACGCGGGGGCTGTCGAGCAGGCCCGGGAGGCCATAGGGTTCGGCCGTGAGCGCCGCGAGGGAGAGGACACCGCCGCGATCGAGCGGATCTTCACTCCGGAATTCCGCAATCGGCTGGATTCGGTGATCAGTTTCGCTCCGCTGGATAAGGAGACCATCCTTAAGGTGGTCGAGAAGTTCGTGGTTCAGCTTGAAGCCCAGCTCATGGACCGCAACGTCAGCATTGAATTGACCCGTCAGGCCGCCGAACTCCTGGCCAGGAAAGGTTATGACGACAAGATGGGAGCCCGACCGCTCGGCCGCGTTATACAGGAGCAGATCAAGAAACCTCTCGCGGACGAACTGCTGTTCGGGAAACTTGTCAAGGGCGGCATCGTCAAGGTGGCCGTCAGGGATGGCGAGATCAGCCTTCGCGTCGAGAGCGCCCAGGCACCCAGGATTCCGACCAGGAGGCCACCGCTCCTGACGGCTGAATAGGTCGACGCGTCCGCGGCATCAGGGTTTCCGAACACCGAGGCGCTTCAGCGGGGAGGCGTTTGGATGGACTGAGTGACCTTCGGGTTCCGGTCTGTCCTGCGTTCGTGGCGCTTGGGGGTGGTTCCGCCCTCTCACTTCTCGGTGAGTTTCAGTTCGATCCGGCGGTTCTGTGCCCGGGCCTCCGGCGTTCTGTCCGGGTTCTCCGGATGGAATTGGCCGAATCCGGCCGCCGCCAGCCTTTCTGGTGGAAAGTCCAGTTCTTCGGTCATGAACCGCACGACCGAGAGTGCGCGCGCCTGACTGAGTTCCCAGTTGTCCGCGTAGATCGGGTTCCCGCCCATGAAGGGCACGTCGTCCGTATGCCCGTCGACCCGAACCACCCAGTCGATCTCCGAAGGGATCCGGGCCGCCACCTCCCGTAGTATCTCCACCACCCGCTCGATCTGCTCCTTTCCCGCCGGTGCCAGGCTGGCGTCGGCGGATTCGAAGAGCACCTCCGACGAGAACACGAACCGGTCGCCCTCGATCCTCACGCCTTCCCGGTTCTCCAGGACCTTGCGCAGTTCGCCGAAGAATTCCGATCGGTATGCCTGCAGTTGCCGCGCCTCTTCCTCGAGGCGCAGGCGTTCCGCCTCTTCCATGTCGGCCCTGAGTTTCTGTTCCACCGCCACGTTCGACAGGGCGGCGTTTAGTTCCTGGCCCAGGGAGTCGATCTGCGCCCGGGATTCGGTGTCCTTTTCCTTGGCGATGTCGAGCATTCCCTGCAGCCGCTGGATCTCCCCCGTAAGTTTTTCGGCCTGTAGCCGAAGGGCCTCGGCTTTCCTCAGGCTCTCGGCGGCGAGGGCCTCCTCCTCGCTGAGCCGGCGGTTGGCGGTCTCAAGCAGGGTCGCCTGCCGCTGCGCCTCGTCGCCTGCCTCGGACAGCCTCCGGTTCGCCTCCTCCTCCTCCGCACGTGCCGCAGCGAGTAGGGTCAACGTCCGTTCCGCTTCCCGGCGGCGCTCCTCAAGGGCGAGTGCCATGGCCGACAGTTCGGCCTGCGAGTCCGCCAGCTTTTCCCGTAGCGCCAGGGCCGCGGCCTCTTCCGCCAGTCGGGTGGCTTCCTCCTCATCGAGCCGTGCCTCGGCGTTCCCGAGCCGTTCGCGGAGCGCCACCGCGGCGGCTTCCTGCGCGAGCCGTTTGGCCTCTTCCTCGGTAAGCCTGTTTTCCATGGCCTCCAGCCGCTCCTGAAGCGCCCGTGCGGTGGCTTCCCCGACGAGTCGCGCGGCCTCTTCCTCGGAGAGCGTTGAGCGTGTCTCGCGGAGTTCCCGCTGGAGTGCCAGCGCCGCCGCTTCCCGCTCGCCCAGCCGCGTCTGTGCGCTCTCAAGCTTTTCCCGTAGTGCTAGGGCCGCGGCCTCTTCCGCCAGTCGGGCGGCTTCCTCCTCATCGAGCCGTGCCTCGGCGTTTCCGAGCCGTTCGCGGAGCGCCACCGCGGCGGCTTCCTGTGCGAGCCGTTCGGCCTCTTCCTCGGTAAGCCTGTTTTCCATGGCTTCCAGCCGCTCCTGAAGCGCCAGAGCGGCGGCCTCCCCGGCGAGCCGCGCGGCCTCTTCCCCCGAGAGCGTTGAGCGTGTCTCGCGGAGCTCCTGCTGGAGTGCCAGCGCCACCGCTTCCCGCTCGCCCAGCCGGGTCTGTGCGCTCTCAAGCTTTTCCCGTAGCGCCAGGGCCGCTGCGGCCTCCGACCTCCTCGCCTCGGACTCCTCATCAAGCGCCGCCTCGAGCGCCGCGAATCTGGTCCGCAGATCTTCCAGCGCGGCCCCTTCGGTCATCGCGAGTGCCTGCACCGCGTTCAGCTCGGTCTCAAGTTCTGCGATCGCCGCCAATGCACTGATTTTGGCGGTGCTTTCCTGAGCCAGCGCGCTCTCGACCAAGGCCAGACTCTCGTTCAGCGTCCGGTTCTCGCTACGGGAACCTTCAAGCATCTCAAGCACCTGTGCCAGTGAAGTCTCGCCTTCCCGCACCTGGGTGCGCAGATCCTCTACCAGCGCCTCAAGCGCTTCACGTCGCGCCGCCGCGAGACGGGCTGCCTCGGCCTGCTCGTCGATCTCGCTACGTGCCTGCGACAGCGCCAGCCGCAGAGCTTCGCCCTGAGAAAGCAGCTCGGCGTTCCGATCGCGCACGGCCGCCAGATCGGTTCCCAAAGCGACCTGTACCTCGCGCGCTTCATCCCTCTGAATCAGGAGTGCGGCGACCCGTTCCTCGAAGTCCCCGATCCGGATCTCCCGGGCATTCAGAGCTGTCCGCTGTTCCGCAACCTGAAGCTGGAGCGAAGCGATGAGTGTCTGCTGCGCGGACTCACTGGCCCTGGAAGCCTCCAGCTCGCCTGTAAGGGAGCCGACCTCTTCCTGCAGCTGAAACGTAAGCTGTTGCTCGGCTCCCAGAGCCCTGGCGAGTTGCGTGATGTCCGTGTTCAGCTGGCTCATCTCGCTTTCCTGGCCACTGATTGTCTCGCGAAGCACGAACTGCACGAACATGAAAATCGTCAGAACGAATATCAATACGAGCAGGAGGCCGGTCATCGCATCGACAAAGCCCGGCCATATGTTTCCCGTCAGGTGCCGTGTGGATCTGCGGTTAAGGGCCATCGGAAGACCCTCCGTTACCGGTCGGCGAGCTGGCGCACGGCCTTGGTAAGCGCCGCGATCTCATTTCGCAGTTCCGAGGTGGTTTCCTGCCGTCCGGCTGCCATCTCCTCAAGCATTCTCAACAGCTGCACGTCGATCGAGCGGATCCGCATCCTGGTTTCGGCATCGAATTCATTGGCGGCTCCGTCCCTGTCCGCGAGCAGTTTCAGCAGCTCGGACTGACCGCTGGCGATCCGGTCCAGCGTGCCGGTGCTATGGTCATTCTGCAGGTGCTGCGCGAGCCGGTTCATCGAATCGGTCAGGTCGCCAATCCGGACGTCGAGAGCGGTTCTGTCCTCGGCGGTCTGCACGAAAGTCTCCTGCAGGTATTTCATCTGCTCGGATATCTGGGTCAGCGCGTCAAACGATGCATCCTGTCCGGTGGATTCGCCGTCGCCGAAGGACAGCCCCAGCCGCGTGATCGTGGATAGCCATTCCTCAAGTTCTCGATAGAACCGGTTCTGTCCGTGTCCCGCGAACAGTTCCAGCAGTCCAACCACGAGGGATCCGGCGAGTCCCAGAAGCGACGACGCGAACGCTACGCCCATCCCGCCGAGCTGCGCTTCCAGTCCGGTCATCAAACGGTTGAATACCACGATGCCGCCCTCACCCTCCTGTGGAGCCAGCGACCGTATCGTATCGACCACCGCGGGCACGGTGGTGGCGAGACCGTAAAACGTACCCAGAAGCCCGAGAAAAATGAGCAGATTGACGATGTATCTGGTCAGATCGCGCAATTCGTCGATCCGTGTGGCAACCGAATCAAGGATCGATCGTGCCGAAGTGGAGCTGATCTGAATCCGCTGGTCGTGCGATGTCAGCAATTGGGCGAGAGGAGCAAGAAGCCTGGGTGGTTCCGCATACGTCGCCTCGGGTCGCCGCTGGGCAACCCGCACGATCCAGCTCACCGAGACGGCGATCATGATCACCTGCCAGAAACAGGCGAGAATCCCCACTAGGAAAACGAGGAAAATAAATCCGTTAAGCCATGGATTCGCAAGGAATACAGGCGCCACCCGTGGATATGCGATGTAACACCCGATACCGGTGAGTACGAGTACCGTACCCATAAGCAGGAACTGGCGAACCGGTTGTGTGAAGAAGGGCTCGGCTTCGCGTTCAGATCTGTCCATATGGACTTTCCGCTCCGTTACTCTGGCTTAGGGCGGTTCCCAGCCCTATGGCGCACGACCTTCAGCAGTTCTTTCTTTGCGTTGTGTGGTCACTTTGTCAATACCCGCACGCGATTGGCCAGCCAGGCGATGTCATGGTCTTCGATACCAAGTTCGGCCAGACGAGCCGCTGTGTTGAGGAGATATTCGGCGTTCGGGCCACGTCCACCCGATGCCCGGGCGATGATCCTGGCCTGCCGCTCGAGCGGTAGATCGCCGCAATACTGCTCGTGATCGGTATCCACGACGTAGACGACCGCCTCGACCCGTCGGCCGTCCGACAGTCCTACGTGCATGATCCGCTCCAGATAGGCAGAGGAGACCAGTTCGCGCTCGCGCAGGCGCTTGAGTGTCTCGGCTCTGGCGTTGTCCGGGACCGCAAAAGCCAGACCACGGCAGTTCGATGTTTCGTCGGCGCTGAGCGCCAGAACCAACCCCGGGCGCTCACGGGTCCCGCGATGATGGATCGAACGCATGCAGAATCTTCGCACGTATCCCGATAGTGTTGCCGGAACTGTCTCGCAATGTGGAAAGCCGGGGTTCCAGATCAGGGAACCGTATCCAAATATCCACATACTTGAGCCTTCCATCGTTCTGGTTCTTTGCCGCCTCAGCTTGTACACCCCAATGCTGGGGAAGGATCAAAGGGATTTGGATGCGTTTCCTTCTGATTGCGGTCTTAGCGGTCGCGGCTATCTGGTCCGGATACTGGTGGTTCGGGTCGCGGGCCATTGAAGCCGGTCTTCGCGACTGGCTCGACGGACGGACGGATGTCGGTTGGGTCTCCAACTATGATTCCGTCCGGACGCGGGGCTATCCAAACCGTTTTGACACCACTGTCGAAGGGCTTCAGCTCGCGGATCCCGCAAATGGTGTCGCCTGGTCCGCTCCGCTTTTCCAGATACTGCGGCTCAGTTACCGTCCGCACCATGTAATCGCGATATGGCCGGGAGAACAGACATTCGCCACTCCGGAAGGGCGGGTCACCGTCAGAACGCGCCAAGCCCGCGCCAGCGTTGTGCTCGAGCCCGGAGTGGATATGGCTGTGGATCGTGTGACGGCGGTTTTCGAGGACATGGAGCTGGACTCCTCAACGGGTTGGTCGGCTGAGGTGACCGAGGGCCGGTTCGCCGCCCACATATCGGATACCGAGCCGCACGCCGTCAATCTGGGTATAGAGGCGACGGCGGTGCGCTGGGCGGTTGCGGGACCCGACGGTCCAGCGCGTCCGGGTGGAGTTCCGGACGTTCCCGCGGATCTGAAACTTGACGCGGAACTGGAATTCGATTCCGTCTGGGACCGTCATGCCATTGAGACACGCTATCCGAACCTTACCTCCATCAGGCTGGACCTTCTCAATATCGAGAGGGGTGATCTCGGGCTCAAGGCCGCGGGAGACCTCACCGTGGACGCCGACGGCCTCGCGAGTGGAACCATTTCCGTGCGGATAGGCAACTGGCGGGACATGCTGTCTGCCGCCTCCGCCGCCGGATGGCTTTCCGAAGCCCAGCTTAGCGTCGTGGAAACGGGTGTCGCCTTTCTGGACAGGCTTCACGGAAAGTCCGGGGCGCTTGAGGTTCCGCTGACGTTAAGGCGCGGGCGAATAAGTGTCGGGCCGGTTCCCCTCGGAATGCTTGGGGCGTTGCGGTTTCAGTAGATCCGACATTCCGGGACGCGGTCATCGCCGGGTGCGGGAGGCCCGGAGGCGATCCGTTGGATCGGGCCGTGATGGTCTGGTCTTGCTAATGCACGCTCACTGGCGCGAGGTCATTCCGGCGGGCCAGCGCGAAAGCGAGATGTCGGTCCCGCACCAGAGCGAGCCGTTCACCCTTGGAGCTATGCACGGCAAAGACGGTTTCGGTATCGCCGATCCGCTTCCTTAAGTCCTGTGGCAGGTCTTTCGTCGCTACTGGCCGGACATAGACTATCCTGTTATCAGCCTTCTGACCGAAATCGTATGAATGGTTCATGCTGGTTCTTCCGCTTTGGGTCGGCCGATCTTGATTGTCTGCACGTTCTTTTCGGGCTCGATCCTTTCGAGCTTGATATGCAGAATGCCGTGTTCGAGCCAAGCCTCGAAGACCTCGACGCCTTCCGCCAGCGCGAAGGTGCGCTGGAACCGCCTCGCGGCTATTCCGCGGTGAAGAAAGATCCGTTGCCCGTCCTCGTCCGTGTGCTTACCACGGACGACCAGCTGTCTGTCCTCTACCGTGATGTTCAGGTCCGCCTCGCTGAAACCTGCCACCGCCAGCGCTATTCTGTAGGCATTCGGGCCCTTCTGTTCGATGTTGTAGGGAGGATAGCCATCGCTGTCGGATCGGGCCGTCTGCTCCATTAGCCGTTCAAGCCGGTCGAAGCCCAGAAAATGTGGGTGCGATCCCAAGCCGAGCTTAGTCATCGACGTGTCCTTCTGTAAAACCCCAGAGGCGGCGGTTATATCGGCTCCCTTATGGCAAGCAGATGGTGATGATATGGGGTTATGGCCAGCCATCCGCAACCACATCCGGCACGATTTGTTTCCGCCTGTTGGTGAGCGGGTGTTTCGGGGTGCCCGTGAAGTCCGATGACAGAATCCGAACGGGGCGGCTCGACCCAGAGTATAGGATTTCGGAAATTTTGCACTCGGACTTCGCTATCATTTGTCCGAAACTCATCACTGCAAGGCAACTAGCGATATCAGCGTGGGACCTATCCGCATTGCGGCTTGAGCGGATATCGGTTTCTCTGGTTTCCATATACCCACGGAGCGGGCCAAGAGGGCATGATGCGGAAGTTGGGTAACGAGGGGCGCATGTGGCTGTTGGCATCGCCCGATTTAGGGCCCGTTGACAGTCGGGTTGCGAATCGCCCGGTTCCGTGCCGTTTTCCGCCCCGGCGACCGCCGGAACGGCGGCGCGGCAGAACATACAGGTGACATCATGAATGCGGACAGGACGGCACTGACGGACGCCATGTGGGCGCGGACCGGGGACATGCTGCCGGGCAGGAAACCGGACCCCGGCGGCACGGTGGCGGACAGCCGCCTCTTCGAGGCGGTCCTCTGGCGCTTCCGCACGGGGTCCCCGTGGCGTGACCTCCCGGAGCGGTCCGTCAGGTGGCGCGGCGTCTCCAGACGGTTCCGGTGCCGGGTCCTTCCGGGCGCTCCAGGGGCGGCCTGACGACCAGGGCCGTCGCCGTCGTGGACGCGCTCGGCTACCTCGTGCGCCTCACGGTCCTGCCGGGCCAGGCGCACGGCCTGCAGGGTGTTCCGGGGCTTCCGGGCGGCCTCCCGTTCGGGGCTTTCGTCGGCGACAGGGCGTCCGGCGCGGACTGGCTGCTCGAGGATCTGGACGCCCGTGGCGCGGAGCCGGTGATTCCCGCACGGCGGAACTGGACGGCGCCCCGGCGCGTGACAGGGAGATGTACGGGTGGCGGCACCTGGTGGACAGTTTCTTTGCGAAGACCAGGGAGTTCCGGGCGGTCGCGACGCGCCGTGACAGGACCGCCGAGAGCTTCGCGGCCGGGATTCACCCCGTCGCCGGAGTGGTGGCCGCGTCATGAGTGTCAACAGGCCCTAGGTCTCGGGGGTGCCCGACGCGAGGTCCGCCGCCAGCCGCGGCGGCAGCGGCCCGAACTCCGACGGGAACGCTTCCAGCAGCGCATCCGGCGTGTCGTCCCCCGCGACGTCGCGGCCACGCACCTGGCCGTCCTCGATCCAGTACCGGGTGAGCCCATCCGCGTGCCTGCGGACCAGCGGCGGATGCGCCGCCGCCGCGTCTAGAGTCTTGACTGGCGCGGCGAGGGAGCGTATATTCGAAGGTATGGCCGACGCATCATTTGATACCTTGGCGGTGACTCGCCAGCTCAAGACCAGGGGCTTTGACTCCGATCAGGCCGAGGCGATCACGGAGGCTGTGCGTACCGGCGTGACCGGTGGGGTGGCGGCCAAGGCCGATCTGGCGGAACTGGAAACTCGCCTGACCTGGCGCATCATCATTATTGGCCTCGCCCTGAACTCCGTCAGCGCCGCCGCAGTTATCGCCGCCGTCGGCTGGATGCTTTCGGCAGGCTGATGCCATGCCGTTCCCACGCCGCATCCGAACCAATCCCACGATCCGCTGCCGGTCAAAAGGGGTGCGCCGGACGCACGAAACCCGCCTTCGGGCTGTCGGTTTCGGGATCGCTGTCTGGCGGTTCATGATCGTTGCACGACGGAAGATCCTAGAGACGTCCGCGTCGAAACGCGGACCGTTCACTGTCACCTTTTCGACTAAGGCTCGTTGGCAATCATGACTACTTGACCGCCCTGGCGACCAGTTGAATCTCCCGTCGTTAAGCTCTCGTCCGTTCGTCGCAGCACGTCGTGATAATGAGGAAATCCTTCCCCGGCGCCACTCCGAAGCGCAACGCCGGGCCCTCCAACCCCCGGATTCCGCACGGGAACGGCTCGGTCCCTTCGAATCGGAGCGTAGCGCCGCCCTCCGGGCAGCGCAAGGCCCGGCGCCGGGCGTGACGCGTCCGCCGGGGCGCACCGGGGGCGTCGCCCGGCGGCGACCCCGGTGCGCCCGGAAAGTCCTGTCCGTGCCCCCCCGAGACGGGGCGCCGCCGGTCAGGGAGGCCGCGCCCGCAGGAACGCCTCGTCCGGCGTCAGGCAGGCCAGGACCTTGCGCGGACGCGCGTTCAGCCGGTCCTGGACGGCCCTGACCTCGGCGTCCGTCACCTTGCGCAGGTCCGTGCCCTTGGGCAGGTATCCGCGCACGAGGCCGTTGGTGTGCCCGGTCGGGCCCCGTTCCCAGGAGTGGTAGGGGCGGGCGAAGAAGAACCCCGCGCCGGGCGCCCCGGCCACCCGCGCGTGGTCCGCGAACTCCCTGCCGTTGTCGGCGGTGACCGTGTGCACGGCGTCGCGGTGCGGCGCCAGAAGGCCGGTCATGGCGGCCCCGACCGCGGCCGCCGTCCTGCTGCCGGGCCTCCGCAGGAGCGTGTATCTCCTCGCCCTGTCCACCAGCGACACCACGGCCCCGCCGGTGCCCGCGCCGTTGATTCGTGTCGGCCTCCCGGTCGCCGGTCCGCTCCTTCGCCTCCACCAGCGCCGGGCGCCCGGGGATGTCCACCCGGCCCGGGATGTGGCCCCGGCCCGCGTGGGCCCCGCCCTTCCGGTTCGGCCTCTTTCCCCGGCGGCGCAGGTGCCGCCAGAGCTGGCCCCCGGCCCTGCGGTCGGCGTGGACGTGCCGGTAAATCCACTGGCGCCCCGCCACCGGGTGGCCCTCCAGGCGCAGCCGGCCGGCGACCTGCTCCGGGCTCCAGCCCCGCACCAGCCGCCCCTCCACCAGCGCCCACAGCTCCGGCGTCATCTTCCTGGGCACCGACGACGCCGCGCTGCGCCGCCCCTCGGCCAGCCGCTGCGCCTGGGCGTGCCGGTAGCCCCGGGCTCCGCCGTTGCGCCGGATCTCGCGCGAGATCGATGACGGACTGCGCCCGAGCTGGCGGGCGATCGCCCCGCCGGAAAGCCCGCTTTCCATCAGGGCGTGGATCTGGCATCTCTCGGGGTAGGTCAGGTGGCGGTAGCCCTCGGGCATGGCGGTCTCCTTCTCGCAACGAAGGGACTGTCGCCGCCATCCGGCCGATTCGCAGCATCATGCGTCGATACGACCACCATTCACCCACATAGGGTGTTGCACTTCACTGTGGAACGGGGGCTTGATTTTTACCACCTGATGCCGCCACTATTACGCTTCCCGGTCGTGCTTGTGGGGCACCGTCCAGTTCCGCCGCGCGGAAAGCACCGCCTGCGCACCGCGTCCCTCTCGATCCTCAAGTAGCCATTCGGCGTCGAAGGCTCTCTGTCCCCAACCAAGCCCCGGAAGTGGAGGCCGTCGAGAACTCCGGCACCCCTGCGAGGCCGTGTGCATAGCCAGTGAGTACCGTGAAGCGGACTTAGGGCTCGTTGACACTCGGGTTGCGAATCGCCCGGTTCCGTGCCGTTTTCCGCCCCGGCGACCGCCGGAACGGCGGCGCGGGCAGAACATGCAGGTGACACCATGAATGCGGACAGGACGGTACTGACGGACGGGATGTGGGCGCGGACCGGGGACATGCTGCCGGGCATGAAACCGGACCCCGGCGGCACGGCGGCGGACAGCCGCCTCCTCGTGGAGGCGGTGATCCCGCCGGAACGGAACCGGACGGCGCCCCGGGCGCGTGACCAGGAGATGTACGGCTGGCGGCGCCTGGTGGACAGTTTCCTCCCGAGGACCAGGGAGTTCCGGGCGATCGCGACGCGGTACGACAGGACCGCCGCGGGCTTCGCGGCCGGGATTCACCTCGTCGCCGGCGTGGTGGCCGCGTCATGAGTGTCAACAGGCCCTAGTATCAGACGTCCTGACATCGGGATTGTGATCTGACGGCCCGGGCTGCGCTTTTTCCCGGCGAATCAACGGTTTTTCGGTCATTTCCGCTTGACGGCATGGATGAACAGATTGCAATATAACATAATGGCTATCACCGCTTACCTGACGGACACGAGAATAGAGAAAGGTCAATGACATGAATATGACGATGAGGACACGTGTCGCCCCCGTCGTGTATGCTACCATACTGCTGATCCCAACGGCAAGTTTCGGGCAGGATGAGGCTTCGTTTGTTAAGACAGAATATGATCGTATGATATGCAAGGGAACACCGTTTGTAGCAGACAACACCATAACAGTCGTGGAAGGTGGTCGGCCTGCTCCCATTTGTATAAAGTACACGGCAAAAAACTGGCCAATAAATGAAAACTGGTCTATACCTCAAATGGATTCTGACATAGTAAACGGCACTAAAAACCTGGAGCTAGTGCGTACTCCACTCCGTTACACAGTCTCCGTAGAGGGAAACAGCAAAGGTTGGTGGGTAGATCCACCCCCCTCCACCGAAGCGCAAACAAGGGGAATTATATACCAAAGTCACATTTTTCGTCGAATCCGCAACGGTTTCACCGTCGGTTACGCATCGGGATCTTTCACGACCCTGGCCGGACGCAGTACGGCGGCCGCCAGTTCCTCCGGCGTCGCGTCGATGCTCACGTCCTCGTCCAACTCTTCCCTGGTCGGGTAGTACGATCCGGGCTTGATCCTCACGGTCGGTCTTTCGGGCTTCGTCATGGTTCGGTTTCCTTCCTGTCTCGTATACGGTGATTGGCTAGTGGTTCGATGTAAAACCACGTTGATTTAACGGAACCGACGGGCGGATACGTCGAACTCAAATAGCTCTTTCTTGGAGTTTCTTTTTCTGATCGCGCGGTATTTCACATCTTCAAACCCTACATCCTCCAGCATCGCCGCATAGATCTTCTCCACTTCCAGATGTACGCCGTAAAAGGTGGAATTCCCCACGATATAGTGAAGTTCACCTCCCTTCTTGATTAAAGGGGGTAAGGAGCGAATATGCTCCCACATGTCGCTAAAGTACCTGGAAACATATGCTGAGAGCACAGCACCGTTTTTGTTTTTTTGATGCGCAATCGCGGTTAACGTCTTTTTTAAGAAAGGGTGAGCGTAAGAATCTTTCGGAGGTTCCCAATGAATAAGTCTACTCGTGGCAATGCCCCAAGTACCGCCAATCGCGGACCAGTCCAGCTCACCGGCGTCTCTCCCGTTTTCCAGAAACCCTAACCAATACATGTAAGGGCGTAGCTCCCTGATATACGACATTCTATTGGCATACGGCGGCGAAGTAACCATTAAATCAAAGGGATCCTGAAGGGTATCTTTCAGATTTCTGGCGTCCCCAAAAACTACTTGGCTGGTCCCTCTTGGATTATCTCTCGCCCCCAACAGTACAAATCTCAGGTCTTCACAAAATTTCCGCTCCATGTCGGAGCCGGAAAACAGCTTCATCTGCGCGTCGTTCTTAAAAGACATTGACTGATGATTAAACGCGGCATTCGAAAGACCGATAAGGGTCCGGCAAAACGCCACCAGCAGAAGATTTTTTTCTGGGGAGCGCTGTCTGGTTTCCCGTTCAATCCCGGATTTTAGTTTACATAAAAAGTCTAATGCTTCCCTAGACCACCATCTACCTACGTTGTGTATGGGAGGAACGTTTACCGGCTCAATTTCATTGTTTTTAACGGCTTCAACCACACGTGCGCCAGCTTCGACCGCCGACGCTACCCTTCTCGTGGAGTATCGTGCGGTCTTTACGTTCCCAAGCCATACCAAGAAGGGATTAATATCTACCGTTACGCTTTCGTGCCCGTGGTATGCCGCGCATAATGCAGTAGTCGCCGTCCCGCAAAACGGGTCTAGCACGCGGCGCAATCCGTTTTTCCGCGCCATTATCTCTTCAACGATTTTCACGGAATACGCGGGGGTCAGGCGCAACCAACCGTGCCGATTCGCTTTCATGTTAAACTTGTGCGTGTAGTCCGCCCTTTGTCGCAAAGTATCTTGAGCGAAGGCCGCGAAACTCATGTCTGTTCCGCCGCCAGTAGGGAACGCAGAAGATTTTCGGTCTCTTTCTTAATGGAAGGGCTGTTTCTCTCAAAAAATGCCGCTAGGTCGTACCCAATGATTTCTTTCCCCGGCGCCACTCCGAAGCGCAACGCCGGGCCCTTTCCTCCGCTCGGGCTCCGCCCTCGCTCCGGAAAGGGCCCGGCGTTGCGCTTTTCGCGCCCTCCGACCCCCCTGATTCCGCACGGGAATGGCCCGGTCCCTTCGAATCGGAGCGTAGCGCCATCCGCCAGGCGGCGCAAGGCATGCCGACAGGTGCGCCGGGACGGCCCGCGGCGCGTGGGGGACGATCCGGCCGGACGGGGGGTCCCTCAGGGAGGCCGCGCCCGCAGGAACGCCTCCGCCGGCGTCAGGCAGGCCAGGACCCTGCGCGGACGCGCGTCCGTGCGGTCCTGGACGGCGCTCACCTCCGCGTCCGTCACTTTCCGGAAGTCCGTGCCCTTGGGAAGGTACCCCCGCACCAGGCCGTTGGTGTGCCCGGTCGGGCCCCGTTCCCAGGAGTGGTAGGGCCGCGCGAACAGGAAGTCAGCGCCGAGCGCCCCGGCCACCCGCGCGTGGTCGGCGAACTCCTTGCCGCTGTCGGCCGTGACCGTGTGGACGGGGAGGGATCCGAGCATGCGCGTCATGGCCGCGCCGACCGCCGCCGCCGTCTTCCTGCCGGGCCTCTGGAGAAGGGTATACTTCGACGCCCTGTCCACCAGCGACACCACGGCCCCGCCGGTGCCCGCGCCGTTGATTCGTGTCCGCCTCCCGGTCGCCGGTCCGCGCCCTCCCCTCCCCCGGCGCCGGGCGCTCCGGGATGTCCACCCGGCCCGGGATGTGGCCCCGGCCCGCGTGGGCCCCGCCCCTGCGGTTCGGCCTCCCTGACCGGCGGCGCAGGTGCCGCCAGAGCCCGCCGCCCGCCTTCCTGTCGGCGTGGACGTGCCGGTAAATCCACTGGCGCCCCGCCACCGGGTGGCCCTCAAGGCGCAGCCGCCCCGAGACCCGCGCCGGGCTCCAGCCCCGCGCCAGCCGCCCCTCCACCAGCGCCACCGGCTCCGGCGTCATCCTGCTGGGCACCGACGGGGCCGCGCCTCGGACCTCCGCTGCGCCTGGGCGTGCCGCTGGCCCCGGGCTCCGCCGTTGCGCCGGATCCCGCGCGGGACCGATGACGGACTGCGCCCCGGCTGGCGGGCGATCGCCCCGCCGGAAAGCCCGCTTTCCATCAGGGCGTGGATCTGGCATCTCTCGGGGTAGGTCAGGTGGCGCTGGCCCTCGGGCATGGCGGTCTCCTTCTCGCAACGAAGGGACTGTCGCCGCCATCCGGCCGATTCGCAGCATCATGCGTCGATACGACCACCATTCACCCACATCGGGTGTTGCACTTCACTGTGGAACGGGGGTTTCATAAAGCCGTAGGTTGATATTGTAGGGTCTTCGGTACCGGGTCGTCCGGTTATGATAGACCATTTTTCAGTTCTATAGCGATGTTCTATTGTGCTATCTATCTGGCCCGACAGAACAACGGCACAAGGAAGATAGCTATTTGTATATGCTGTTGCGGCGTTGGCTATATCGGCATTCTGTCGTTTGGAGTCTTTGCTTTTATACCCTTGACGAACTTCAAAAACCGTACCCGACAAGCTTTCAAAAACTTGCTTATCGACATCCAAAGTCTTTGCGGAGTGTTTCATCCAATCATAAAAACACATTCGTTTCTTCCGGTCAGCTATCTTGTTCAGGGGCACTCTCCCGTCTAAATGCAGAGTTCTCTTGCGTCCGCTAGGTGACAGGATCTGATATGACCAAGTGACGTCGTTTTCTGTCAATCCAAGAGAGTCCCTGATAATATTGCGAAACAGTTTTTCGCAGCCAATCCCAATTTGTCGGTATACGCTTGTCATGCCTCCCGCTGTTCTGTGGGCAGAGTACATCATGGGATTATCCAACCCGAACCAACTGTAGAACGGGTCTTAGCGGTATAGTTCCCGAAACTGCTCCAGAGTTAAGCCCTTTCTTGTTCCCTGACCGAACTTTGGTTTATACTGAGAGCAAATCCTAATTGAGTCCAGTATGGGCTGGAGATACTGCTTGTCCCGCGCTTCAACGTTTTCCACGACTGGTCTCAGCTAATTTTACCTTATCGCTAAAGGGTTCGCGGTTCAGGTCGCCAACTCTCACGACCGCGCCCCGCTGTCCAGTCCGTTGTGGGCGGTCAGCTGCGCGTAGGTCAGCCGCCTGCCCACCATGCCGGAGGCGATCCCGCCCATCTGGTCTATCGTGTCCATGTCCCGCGCGTTGCGCCTGCCCGCGAATTCATCGACATATCTCTGGAGGTGTTTCCTGCTCATCTTGTGGAACACTCCCTTGTGGCCCCGCTCAACGGCCGCCCAGAAGGATTCGACGCCGTTGGTATGGGCCCGCTCCCTGACGTACTCGCCGACCCGGTGACAAACCGCCTCGTGGGTGCGGCCGCCCTCCTCCTCAAGCCCGACATAGGCCGAGTGCTCGTCCGTGTAGACGGTGGCCCTGTCAGTGGTATGCCCTTTCGCGAAGCCCTGCAACGTCTCCGTTTTCGTGTCGGGTACCACCTCGGCGACGATCCTTCCGCTCCCGCGGTCTTTCGCGGCGGCGACGATGGACTTGCCGACGCCGCCCCGGCCGGCCCTGAGTTTCTTGCTTGAGTGCTTGTTCTTCTCCAGTCCGCCGATATAGGTCTCGTCGATCTCGGCCTCCGCGAATTTCACTTCCTCCCCGGCCTTGTCGAACGACTTGCGCAGCCGGTGCGCCAGGTGCCACGCCGATTTCTGGGTTATGGCCAGGTCCCGGTGAAGGTGCATCGAGGAAACCCCCTTGAGTCCGGTGGTCGTGAGGTAAATGGCGATCGCCCATGTCTGGTAGCCCAGCTTCGATCCTTCCATGATGTTTCCGGTCCTGAGACTGAACATCGGCCGACCGTCGCACTCGCGGCAGCGGTGGGTCATCGTTCTGTGCCTGATGCCGGACTGGACGTTATCGGTACCGCAGTGCGGGCAAACCGGGCCGTTCGGCCAGATCCTGCCCTCGAACCATTCCCGCGCCGCCTCATTATTCGGGAACATCTTTATGAGTTGGGGAAGGCTGATGCCTTCGCGGAAATGCTTGCCGGGTGCCTTGGTCGCCATCTGATTCCCTCCGTTGTGACTTTAATATGGGGATTCCCGGCGGGGACTTCAAGGAGAAAATGTGACTTTGGTATATAATTCCCCAAACAAGGGGATGGGACACGATTAAGTCGGGAGACGAACCGAATACAGCGACGTACACGGAGATCATCGAAATCCGTGTTGGGGCGCGGAATAATTCCTGTAAGGATCCGGTCAACGACCAAGTCACGATCAGGGTCAGCTTTAAACATGAACGTACAGGCGGCGGCGATCTTTATGATTATGACGGCCGTATTCTTACTATAATTGCTCAGCGCAAAGACGACGAAGACGGCCCAATGGCTCCGCCGTGTGCCGTGATTTACGAGAACCCGCCCGCGTCAAATGTCATGGACTGACCGGTGATTCGTATGGAGCTATGCTTCGCAGAAGATGGGTCGCCCGGACTGTTGACTTAAATGGATCTGGACGCGGCCATAGCATCGTTTCCCATCGGTATCACATCGGCTGGAAGATGAAGTATCAGTATAACGTGTTGCGCGGGCCGGGCAAAAAAAATGATCGGACACCTAGGGCCTGTCGACAGTCATGACGCGGCGACCACGCCGGCGACGGGGTGAGTCTCGGCCGCGAAGTCCGCGGCGGTCCTGTCACAGCGCGTCGCGATCGCCCGGAACTCCCCGGTCCTCGGGAGGAAACTGTCCACCAGGTGCCGCCACCCGTACATCTCGGTCACGCGCCCGCGGCGCCGTCCGGTTCCGTTTCGGCGGGATCACCGCCTCGCCCGCAGGCATGTCCCCGGTCCGCGCCCACATCCCGTCCGTCAGTACCGTCCTCGCATTCATGATGTCACCTGCATGTTCTGCCTGCGCCGCCGTTCCGGCGGTCGCTGGAGCGGAAAATGGGCACGGAACCGGACGATTCGCGACCCGAGTATCAACAGGCCCTAGCCTGCCCGGAGGTGCTGGGCATAACTTTTGTGCCAGCAATCTTTCGGCCGATATGCCTCCTTGGCTACGGGGCGTTCGGTCCAGGGCGTGGCCGAGGCATCGGTAACCGCACGGAGCGCAGCGATGCGTGGCGCGGCGACGCGGGTCAGGAAGTTATCGCGCACCGCCGGGTCGGCGATGTTCATTGCCTCTTTCCAGATCGCGCGCCCGCCAAGAAAGCCGGATGCGCCGCCCGCACAGGAGGCGCGAACCTGGGCTAGGAAATCATCGAAGGGCACCCCTCCGGACAGGACGACCCAAGGCAGACGGGTGGCGTCGGTCACGGCCATGCAGGCGGCTTTCATCTCGGCCTCTGAGGCGGGCTCCAGAAGCGGGAACTCTAGCTTAAGCATGTCGGCCCCGGAATCATCGAACGTCTTGGCGGTTTCGACAACCAGATCGGGCATTGCCTTGACGTAACCGGGGTCACTTTTGCCGCCGACGGGGTTATACCCCACCGGCTCCAGCACCAGCGCCAGATCGTGGGTCCCGCAATCCGTCGCGACCTTCTGGACGAACTCGATCTGACGTGCGGTATTGGGCGCATCCGGGTGATAATGGATCAAAAGCTTCACGCCCGCCGCACCCATGCGCTTGATCGCCTCAACGGTCCAGCCGGCCTCAATGACATTCTCGCGGGCGTCTTCCGGACCATCATAGCCCGAGCGCTCAAGCGCCACGAGAAAGCCCATGTTTCCAGGTAACACACCGCGCGCCACCAAAGGACCAGAGGCGTAGAGCGGGTCCATAAGCACGGCAGTGGCATGGGGCAGGAGGGCGTCGGCGAGCCGGATCTTCTCATCCACCACTTGGTCCCAACTGGCCTCGCCCCCCAGGATATCCGCCGTCATGCGCTTGAAGCTGCTGCGATGGTCCAGCGCCAGCATTGAGAACGTGCCGTTCGGCCCGGCGATGGCGGCGAGGCCACGGAGTTTACCTAGGGTGATCATGCTGCAGTCCTTTCAGATCTGGTTGAGAAGATGCCAGGCGCCGGGGATGATGGCTTGGCTACCAAGCTGTGCGGACTCTATGACAAGGCCCTCGCGGGGCGATGGAGCGCGCAGGTGGCCGCGGGTCTCGTCAATCAGTCGGGCCATAGGGAAGTGGGGGCGTAGCGCCAGCCCTCCGCCGATGACCAGGACCTCCGGATCGAGAAGATTGGCCGCTGAGGACAGCGCGTAGCTGAGCGCCTTGATATAACCGTCAATCTCCGGGGCCAGACAGGGGGTATCGAAGACCCGGTCGATGGGTACGTTCGCTGATGCCGCAAGTTCTACCAGGACATGGCCCGAGGCGTAGGCCTCAAGGCAGTCGATATTGCTGCAGATGCACGGTTTGCCCATAAAAGCGATGGGGACATGACCGATCTCGACCGCGGCACCCGAGGCGCCGCGATAGGGTATCCCGTCAAAGAGCATCGCGCCACCCACGCCGGTGCCGATGAAAACGCCAAGCACCGCCGCCTGACTCCGTGCGGCGCCCGCGACCCACTCTCCGGTGGCCATCATCACCGTATCGCGGTCCACCACCACCGGCACGCCCAGCAGCGGTGCCATCTCAGCGGCGAAATCCCGTCCCTCCAGTTCGGGTATGTTCGGCGAGCTGCGCACGCGGCGGGTGTCGGCGTCGAACATGGTCGGTAGGCCGACCGCGGCGGCGGCAAGGGTTTTGCCCGGCGGAACGGTGGCGCGGATCCAGCCTTGAAGCACGCCGACTGGATCGGCGCACAGCACTCGGCTTTCCAGCTTCGCCAATTCCGGCAACGGTGTGCCGGGCACGTAGGTGGCATCGATCACGCCTATCCGTGTTGTGGTCCCGCCGACATCGGCGGCCACGGCGACCTCATCGTCTGACAGCTTCACAATAGCCCCCGCCATCGCGGGAAATCGGGTGCGACGCCCTTGTCGAGCGCAGCGAACGCGGCCCGTTCCGGCGCACCGTTCTGAAGCACCGAGATGCCGGACTGCCCAGCGGCGATGGCAGCCAGCGCGGTCTCGGCGAATGCCGCAGCGAGTGCGCGATCACGTGGGGTTGGCGCACCGCCCCGCTGCGCGTGGCCGAGGCTGGTGAGGCGCAGACGCAACCCTACCTGACCGCAGATCCCGCAAAGGAAAGCGTGGAGATCCGCATAACCCTCGCTCGCCACGATTAATGCAGGCGTGCCCGACAGGACGGCGGGGAGGATCGCGGCCACGACCTCATCCTGCGTTTTTGGTGCCTCCGGGATCAGAATCGCCTGGGCACCTGCGAGCCGCCCGACGCCGGTAGCCAGGTGTCCGGTGGACCCGCCCAGTGTCTCGAGGCAAAACAGCCGGGGCAAGGCCTCTGCGCTGTCGCGCTGGCGGTCAGCGGCATCGAGCGCGAAAGCGAGTGCCGTGTCGTGGCCGATGGAGAGATCGGTTGCGGCGATGTCGTTGTCGATAGTGGCGGGCAGGCCTATGACTGGCTTGTCCCAGAGCCTGGAGATAGCTTGGGCGCCTCTGAGCGAGCCGCCCCCACCCATCACGACCAATGCGTCATAGCCCGAGAGGGCCGTGACCGCCTGGTCGAGCCGGTTCGCCAGATCGGGCACTCGCGCTACTCCAAGCCAAGCGCCACCGTGCCGCGCATGGCGCGCCGCGTCCTTGGTCCCGAAGTGCAGCACCTCACCCGTAAGCATGCCCGCATAGCCGTTGGGTACCGCGACCGGCTCCCAGCCCCGCGCCTCGGCACCGGCAAAAAGCCGCCATACGGCGGCATTCATGCCGGGGGCATCGCCGCCGGAGCAGAGCACCGCAAGATTCATGACGCCCCGCCGCCCAGCATCAGACGTACGATTTCTTCATCATCGGTCTCGCTGGGACGGCGTACGCCCGCAACCGCGCCTCGGGTCAGAACCACGATCCGGTCGGCGGCGGCGAAGATATCGGGCAGATTGTGCGAGATAAGTATGATCGCCACGCCTCGGGCCTTCAGGCGACGGATCAGCGCCATCACCTCGCGCTGTTCCGGGACGCCGAGCGCGGCGGTGGGCTCGTCGAGGATCACAAGCTGGGCGTCCCAGTGGATCGCCCGGGCGAGCGCGATGGCCTGGCGCTGCCCGCCGGAAAGGTCACGTACCTTCGCCTCCGGATCCGGCAGGTTGATGCCGAGCCCCTTGAGTACCGTCACCGCATCCGCACGCATCGAAGCGCGGTCGACGATCGGCAGCCCCAGCACGCGCCGCGTCCGTTCGCGCCCCAGAAAGAGGTTTAGCCCAGCGTCGAGATTGTCGGCAAGCGCGAGATCTTGATAGATCGTCTCGACCCCCGCCGCACGCACGGCATTCGGCGTCTTGCCCGTAAGCGCGACACCATTGAAGTGCACTTCGCCCGCGCTCGGCTCATAGACGCCCGAGATCATCTTGATCACGGTGGATTTACCGGCGCCGTTGTCCCCGGCGAGCGCGACGCATTCGCCTTCGGCCACGTCGAAGGAGACCCCGCGCACCGCGTGCACTCCACCAAAGCGTTTGTCGAGGTTTTCGGCCTGCAGTATCGTCGCCATCACCCGCCTCCTATCAGCCGCGATTTTGACTGATCGACCAGGACCGCGACGATGATCACCAAACCTACGGCAACGAATTGCCAGTAGGGTGGCAGGCCCGAAAAGACGAGGCCGAACTGGATCACCGCGATGATGAAGGCACCGATAACGGTACCGGTGATCGTCCCCTGGCCGCCGGTCAGGCTCGCTCCGCCGATGAAGACCGCCGCGACGGCATAGAGCAGGATCGGTTCGCCCGCATTGGCCGCGCCGGCGGAGAAGCGGCCCGTGTATACCAGCCCGCCGAAGCCCGCGGTGACAGCGGAGATCACGAACAGGATGATCAGGAGCCGCTTGACGTTGACCCCAGCGCGCTCCACCGAGGCGCGGTTGGCACCAAGCGCGTAGGTGTGCACGCCAAATTTCGTGTAGGCCAGCAGGTAATGGCAGCCCAGCGCCAGAACAGCCGCCACGACCACTGGCGCGGGAATGCCCAGCAGGTCGCCGTTGCCGAAGGCGCGCGCCTCGTCCGAGCGGATCGAGACCGTAGCGCCACCGGCCACGATAAGCGCACTGCCGCGGGCCACGCCGTAGGTGCCGAGTGTGCCGATGAAGCTAGGTACATCCAGGATCGCGACCAGCCAGCCGTTGACGAGCCCCACGATCACCGCCGCGCCGGTCCCCGTCAGGATCGCCAGGATCAAAGCGCCCCAGCCGCTCTCCGGCCCCGCCGCCTTGATGACCAGCGCCATCACCACGGCGGCAAGCCCGGTGGTGAAGCCGATGGAGAGGTCGATGTGACCCGCTACCACGACCAAGGTCAGTCCCAGGGCAAGCAGAAGGATCTGCGAGGCGGCGATAGAGATCGACTGGATGTTGTGAATCCGGAACAGAAACGTATTGCCCGTCTCGATCCGCGCATAGGCCTCGAAGAATACCAGTATCCCGACAAGAAACAGCCAGGACCAGGCATTAAGTAGGGACTTCATGTATGAAGCCCTACTCCCGATCCGCATGTTGTCCCTATTCTACTCGGAGTAAATGTACTTGGCGATCTCCGGGTCGTTGACGTTATCGGCATTGATCACGGTAAAGCCCGTGCCTATGGAGACGGGAACCGACTGGCCCGTAAGCACCGCATAGGCCGCCATCACGCCGAAATAGCCGATCTCCGCCGGGTGTTGGGCGATGGCCGCATCCACAAGGCCTGACGAGATGCTGTCGACGATGCTCTGCGGCGCGTCAAAGGCGATCACCGTGACCTCACCTGATTTGCCGGCGCCCTCAACGCCGTTGCCCGCGCCCAGCGCCGAGAACAGGTTGGCGCCAAACACGCCGCCAATATCCGGGTTCCGGGCCAGAACGGCCTGGAACTGAGAGGCCGCGAGTGATGCGTCGTTCTCGTTATATTGGGTGTCGAGCACCTCGATTCCGGGGAAGGCCTCCATCTGCGCCTTGAAACCCGCCTCGCGCTGGTCAGTGGTTGAGATGCCGGGGCGGACGTTGGAGACGTAGACCTTGCCTTCACCGCCCATGGCCTCGGCCATGAAACGCGCGGCCATGGCACCTCCGGCGGTGTTGTCCGATGCCACATAAGACATCGGGAAGTCACCATCGCCGAGCCCATCCTGGTACATGCCGTCATCGATAAACGTGTCTACGGTGATGATGGTGATCCCGGCCTCATGTGCGCGGCGCAAGGGCTCGATCATCTGGGTCACGTCAGTTGGTGCGATCAGGATCGCATCCGGGCTGCGGGCGATAACCGCATCAAGCACCGGTGTCTGCAGGACGGGGTCGAACTCCTCGGCACCCTGGAAATTCACCGTGATGCCAAGTGCCTCGGCCGCCGCCTGCGCGCCCTTGTTCATGGTGATATAGAAGGCATCGGTCGTCAGACCGGGAACAAGGGTAATCTCGACATCCTCGGCCGCCGCAGCCGTACCAAGCCCAGCCAAAAGTGCGGCCGTCTTCAAGACGTTTCTAAGCATTCTGGTTCTCCTTTATGGTCCACGGCTTCCTTCATGAGCCGCATGATGGCGATAGGGTATCCCGGGGAAACGATTTGTCCAGCCCGGATATGTCGATGGAGTGCGTCCACATTTCCCAGGGGTTTCTGGAACTGATGCTTGATTCCTGATTCGCTGCCTGTCCTGATGGCCTTAGGAGAGCGTTTCTGCGGCTCCGTGCCGGTAGCACACCGCTGAGTGGAAGTGCCGCGGCGAACCAGAGCCCCGTGCCGGTCACACGCCCTGACAGATTTTCCCGCCCGTCCGTCGCGGGCGCTCACGTAGCCCCTAAGGCGGACAGAGTGCCGCCGGTCTGGTGGCGCAGCCAGAGCTAGGCCATCCATGCGAGGTGCCTTCGCGGCATCAGGTTTCTCGCCTCGTTGATGCCCTAATCATGGTCCACGGCACCACTCTCCTAAGGCACCGGCACCAGTCCAGCCATCTGGCATGTTCGCACCGGTTGCGGCGGATGCCCTCCGGCACCGGGTCACCGGCGGCGGCTCCATCAGGATCCCCCTCCGCCTCCTTCCATGTTTCGACCGCCCCCAACTCGGCCTCCCTTTCGCCGCGCGGAGGCCTTAGAGCGAAACGGTTAGATCCGCCGATTGTCAAAAAAATCCGGGCTAGACCCAGTTTGACAAGACTCCTTTGCGAAGTTCCAAAACTGTCCGAAAACCAGAACCATTTCAAGCCGAGCTCAGCCCGCGATTTCAACTAGACCATTGTCAATCGCGACGACATCGCGTTCCACAACGCGGGTGCGGAAGGACACCCGATCACTATCCCGCCACATTTCTGTGCACAGGGTTTCGCCAGGATAGACCGGTGCGGAAAAGCGCGCATTGCAGGTTTTGACTCGCGCCCCGTCATAGTCACAATAGGTTCGCAGAACCCCGTGACAGGCTATACCCAACGAGCACATCCCATGCAGGATCGGCACTTTGAATCCCGCGGCGTTGGCAATGGCGGGATCGACGTGCAAAGCGTTCCGGTCTCCTGTTTGACGATAAAGAAGCGCAGCTTGCGGTGATGTCTGGAAGTCCCAGATTTCTTGTGGTGGGTCCTTGGGCAGGCTGTGTGGAATCGGCTGTGGCCCCTCTGGGCCACCGAACCCACCATCCCCGCGCGCGAAACTAGTTGTCGTGATCGTCGCATAGTGCTGACCGGAGTGCTTATCCCTCAGGTCATTTTCAAGATAGATTAGAGCGCCCTTGCGCGGACCCTTGTCTAGGATCTCAGAGACCCTGGATTTGGACGTAACAGTCGCCTTGGTTGGCAAGGGCTCATGCAGGATCATCCCGTGTTCGCCATGTACGATCTTTTCCCAGTAAATTCCCGACGCCGGATCCCGGGCCCAAAAACCGGGTCTTGCAAGGATACCGGACATTGTCGGAAATGTCTGAAAAGCCTCGTGCCTTTCATATACATAGCGAAGTTGGCCATCGTCCAAGGGGTCCGTGCCCAAACCCAGAGCAAGCGCATAGCGGATGGTGTCTTTACGAGAATAGCTTTGCTCAACTGTCGGGAACGGCCAGTTCATGATCGTCTCATAGTCTAGGGGCACTTTGGCATCCTCTCCGTTTCAATGACAGGTCAATGACGCAATGCATACCCAGATACGCAGGCCATCGTAGCTCCTATTTCCCTTTGAACTCCGGCGGCCGCCTTTCAAAAAACGCCGTTGCCCCTTCTCGAAAATCGCTGGTCGCGTGCAAAACGGTTTGCGCCACCGCTTCGGAATTGAGGGCCTCTTCAAGGCTTGACGGATAAGAGGCGAACAGACGTTTGGTCATGCCATTTGCCAGGGGTGCGTTGGTGCAGATCTCTTTCGCGATCCTGCGTGCTTCTTCAAGCGCGTCTTCGGCTTCGACATCTGCCAATCCCCATTCGATAGCCTCACGCGCCGTGACACTGCGATTGGTCATGGTCAGCAGACGGGCGCGGCCGATACCAACGCGCGCAGGCAGGGTCAGGGTCAGGCCAAGATCGGGCGCTAGACCGATGCCGCAGAATGCGGCGATAAACTTCGCCGAGGGTCCGGCGACGACGATATCACAGGCCATGGCAAGCGACAGACCACCGCCAACGGCGTTGCCGTCGACTGCGGCGATTACAGGCGTGTTGCCCGAGGTGAGCTGCCGGATCAACGGTTGCACGGCCAGCATACGAGAGAGCATTGACGCCGCCGTCTCGCCAGTCATTGACCTCAGATCGCCGCCGGCACAAAAAGCTGAGCCCTTTGCAGCGATAATTATGGCCCTTACCGCCGTATCTTCGATTGCCCTGGCAACGAGGCTTGACAATTCTGCCCGCATTTCCATTGTCAAAGCGTTCCGGCTCGACGGCTGGTTAAGCGTCAGTTCCGCTACTCCTTCGGAAACGCGGAATTCAATCAATATGTTGGAGTTGTCTTTCATCTTTTCCAATCGGTTGAAACGCGATTTTCAGGCCGCGCGCTGGAAGATCGCAGCCAGCCCTTGGCCACCACCAATGCACATTGTTTCGAGGCCATAGTGAACCTCGCGGCGAGCCATCTCGCGAAGCAGTGTCGCAAGGATACGACCGCCGGTGGCACCCACAGGGTGCCCAAGCGAAATGCCTGATCCGTTGACATTCAGACGCTCGAAATCGGGGGCGGAAAAAGCCCAGCAACGGGTGCACGCAAGTGCCTGAGCGGCAAAAGCTTCATTTAGTTCGATAAGGTCCATGTCCTTCATCGAAAGATCCGCCTGCCTCAGTGCTTTCTTGACAGCGGGTACCGGCCCGATGCCCATGACATTTGGCGGAACCCCGGCAATGGCCCAAGACACAAGCACGCCGAAGATGCGGAAGCCATATTTCTCGGCGAGATCACGGGTCGTGACGATACAGGCGGACGCGCCGTCGTTTTGGCCTGACGCGTTGCCCGCTGTCACCGTTGCGCCTTCGATCTTGCTCCCCAGAATCGGCTTCAGTTTCGCAAGGTCATCCAGGCTGGTGCCGGGTCTGGGGTGTTCGTCGGTTTCACATGTGACCGTTTCGGCCTTTCGCGACTTAACCTCGACCGGAATAATCTCCTCTCCGAAGCGCCCATCTTGCTGGGCTGCCACCGCCCGCGCATGGGAGCGAACGGAAAACTCATCCTGTTCTTCCCGAGAAATGGAATATTCATGTCGCAGGTTTTCCGCTGTTTCCAGCATTCCGTCTGGAACCGGATGGCCTACGCCACCGGCTGTGGTACGCCCGCGCACCAGAGAATCGTGCAGCTGCAAGCTATGACCGTGTATGCCCCACCGCGCCGCAGTGGAATAGAAAGGCGCATTACTCATGGATTCAGCGCCGCCCGCAATGACAATGTCCGACGCACCCGTCGCAACCTGCATGACGGCGTTGATAACCGCCTGCAGTCCCGATCCACAGCGGCGATCAAGTTGCATGCCGCCCACGGTCACCGGGAAACCCGCATCAAGCGCTGCCACCCGACCGATCGCCGGTGCGTCCATCGATGGGTAACATTGCGCGAAGATCACATCGTCCACTTTGGACGGATCCAACCCGGATCTTTTGACTAACCCTTTCAACAGCGTTGCGGCCAGTTCATGGGCCGACAGGTTGCGAAACTGGCCTCCAAAGCGACCAACCGAGGTTCGTACCGGCTCACAGATCACGATGTCCTGCATAGTTTTCTCCGGTTTCAGGCAACCAGCGGCATGTTCAGCAATGCGCGGCGCCGCAAGTACTGGCTGGGTCTGTAGCGGGGGTCACCTGTGGCGCTCTGCAGGCGCTCTAGAATCAACAGAATGCGCTGTGCACCAATCTGGTCGCCAAGTTTTAGCGGGCCTTGAGGGTAGCCCAAACCGAGCGTCGCGCCCGCATCGATATCTGCGGGGCTTGCGATCCTTTGCTGGGCGATCTCGCAAGCTGTGTTGACGATCATTGCTGTGATCCGCTGCCCAACGAAACCTGGCGAGTCGTCAATTACCGTGACTTTCAAGCCAGCAGCCGAAAACGCTGCATGCGCGGCGTTGATCACGTCTTTGTGTGTCGCCGGGCAGCCCATCAGCGTAGCCCGCCCACCCGCCCTCAGCGCATCGGGAAACAGCGTATCGACGGCCACACTCTTGGTTGGGTCGATCCCAGCCCTAAGCGCGGAAGTGGTGGTATCCTCGCCCAAAGGGTTTAATAGGACAAAATCTGCCGTCTCTGCATCAACCTTTGTCAGGCCAGCGTCGCTCAGAAGGCGCTCGACCGAGTCCAGGCTGTCCCCGATTGCACGGGTTGAAAACCCGTGTGGTGTCTTTTCCGGAACTTGCGCTTCCGGTGGGTCGATGCGGCCATTCGATCCGTATTCGTAAAAGCCGCCCCCGACCTTTCGACCAAAGAGCCCAGCCGTCATGCGCCGTCGCACCGTTGGCGTGGGCCGGTAACGCGGCTCTTGCTGATAACCATTGTAAATTAAATGCAGAACCTCGCCGGAGACATCGAGACCAGTCAGGTCAAAGAGCTCAAATGGACCCATTTTCAACCCGATTCCGTCCCGCACAATGCGGTCGATATCGGCAGGCGATGCGACCTTTTCCTGTTCTATCCGCAGCCCCTCGGTATACAGTCCCCGTCCGGCATGATTGATGACAAACCCCGGGCTGTCTGCGCAGATGATTGGATAGTGATCGGTGCGCCGTATCAATTCTTCAAGACGCGTCATGGTCGCGTTCGTTGTCAGCTCTCCAGCTACGATCTCGGTGACTTTCATCACCGGAACCGGGTTGAAAAAATGCAGTCCTGCCACGCGATCCTTGGTCTGTACACCCGCCGCAATCTCTGTGACGGAAAGCGAAGAGGTGTTGGTGCACAACAACGCAGTTCGGTCCAAGATTGCCTCTAGCCTTGCGAACAGATCGCGCTTGGCCTCCGCTTCCTCGACAATGGCCTCAATGACGACGTCACATGCAGCCAGATCGTCCAAGGCCTCGACAACGTCGATCCGCGCCAGCGCATCGTCCCGCTGGGCCGCTGTCATCCGACCACGCTGGACAGATCGGCTCAGCAACCCTGAGATAAATTCTTTTGCCTGTTCTGCGGTACCGGGCTGCAGATCATACGCAAGCACACGGTCGGCAGCAGCCGTTGCCCATTGCACGATACCGCGCCCCATGACTCCTGCCCCAACAACGCCGATCTTGGTCATTCGGGGCCCTACTCGAAGTTTGGCGTTCGTGAGGTAAGGAAGGCGTCGATCCCTTCTTTCTGGTCCTGCGTCGAAAACAGCAGATGCATGGACTTTCGTTCCAGCGCGAGCGCGGCGTTTAATGGCAGATCGGCACCTTCGATGACCACCTCCTTTATGAACTCAAGGGCGGTTGCCGGGCTTTTCGACAGCTTGGACGCAAGCGAGATCGCCTCGTCTTCAACCGCGTCGTCATCTTCGACATGACTGATAAAGCCCCAATCAGCTGCCTGATCGCCGCTGAGTAATTCTCCGGTCATCAGCAGACGCATCGCTCGGGTCTTTCCAACTGTGCGCACTAGGCGCTGAGTGCCTCCGGCCCCTGGCATGATCCCGATTTTGATCTCCGGAAATCCCAAAAGTGCGGATCGCCCTGCAACAATCAGATCAGCATGCAATGCCAGTTCGCAGCCACCACCCAGTGCCAGCCCCCGTACTGCGGCGACCACCGGTTTCGGGAAGTCGGAAATCGCCTTCCAAAGCCGGTGATATCCTTGCCTATGGACCTCTATTGGGGACAGATTGACGAGCGCTTTCAGATCTGCGCCGGCAGCAAAGGCGTGCTCGGATCCCAACAACACGACGGCGCGCACCCGGTCATCCACGCTTGCGCCCAAAAAGGCATTCGCAAGCGCTTGACGCAGCTCATAGTTAAGTGCGTTTCGGGCGTCACGGCGGTTGAGTCGGAGTCCAAGCACGCCGGGTGACAGTATTTCCTCTAATAAAATCAACGGGTATCCACAGTTTCGTTTAGACGGTGCCTAACATTAGACGGTGCCTAACAGTAGCCCCGCAATGGGCGGACGCACAGCGCCCGCCGAAAATTAAAGTTCCATTTTTGAATCCCGCAAATCGACCGGGAGAGAAATCTCATTTACCTTGGCTGGCGAACTGGGGTGTTCAGTGAGTTGGGAGAGAAGACGTTAGCAGGAAAGTGCGGACTTGGATGGCCTGCTTACGGAAATGGCCGGCAGTGATCTCGACCGGATTCGCTACGCATTGGTTATCTCTGCCCGATGCGAAGACGGGCAGGTCGACAGGTAAGCGTGAGGTGACGTGAAATGGATTTCAGCTTTTCCAGGGAAGATGATCGCTTCAGAAGCGATGTGCGCGCGTGGCTTGAAAAAAACAAGCCTGCCGGTCGGCGCCCGCTGGACGGTCCTGGCAGGCGTGAATTTGATCTCACCTGGCAAAAGACCAAATTTACGGCAGGTTATGGTGCCCTTTCATGGCCCAAGAAATATGGGGGCTCGGACCTTAGCATTGTCAAACAGGCGATCTGGAACGAAGAAGTGGCGCGCGCCGGTGCGCCGGGCGTGGAATCGCTGTCCATTGCGCTTGGCCATGCCGGGCCAACGATAATGCAATGGGGGACAGAGGAACAAAAAGATACCTACCTGCCGCCAATTCTTCGGGGTGACGTGATCTGGTGTCAGGGCTTTTCCGAGCCCAACGCAGGATCCGATTTGGCCAGCCTGAGGCTTAAGGCAGAGATAGACGGCGATGAACTTGTGCTGAACGGACAGAAAATCTGGACAAGCTATGCCCATTTCGCGGATTTTCAGGAAACACTCGTGCGCACTGGACCTATGGAGCCAAAGCATCAGGGCATCACGTGGCTCATTTTGGACATGCGTTCCAAGGGGGTGACGGTTCGCCCGATCCAGACAATGGCTGGCGACCAGCACTATTGCGAAGTCTTCTATAACGACGTTCGCGTGCCGATGAAAAATGTCGTTGGCGAGATCGGCAAGGGCTGGAAAGTCGCAATGGGCACATTGACAGCGGAGCGGAACGCAATGACCGCCCGTTCGCTGGGAGATCTGGAAAAGATCGTGACGCAGCTCATTCAAGCCGCAAGACAGACGGTTGGATTGAATGGCCAGCCACTGATCGAAGACAGCGCAATTGCCGAAAAACTGGCCGGTTTGCGCGCGGAGGCACAAGCTCTTCGTGCCATGGCCTACGTGGCGGTTTCGCGCGTTCAAAATGGCGAGGAATTGGGGGCAGAGGTGGCTCTGGGCCACCTGTTCTACGGTGAACTGCTGCAAAAAACGCGTGAAATCGGCATGAAGATCTATGGCGAAGATACACTGACACTGTCCGAGAGCCCGGCCGGTGACTGGGCCCGGTCATTTCTGGCCGACCGGTTGCACGTTATCGCCGGCGGGACAGTGGAGATACGCCGCAACATCATCGCAAACCGAATGCTAGGGCTACCGAAAGGCCGCTGACATGATTGACCTTACGCTGAATGAAGAACAGCGCCAGATTATCGATAGCGTGCGCGGAACGCTTGAGCGACTGCAATCAAGAAAGATGCCGTTGGCCGAACAATGGGCGGAACTGGCCAGACACGGTATGTTTGGTCTAAGCCTTGACGGGGCGGAGCAAGGTGCAGGCTTTAGCATCATCGAAGAGGTCCTTTTGGCCCATGAAGTTGGCCGCTCTGTGGCCCATTCCGGTTATCTCGCAACGGCTGCTGCGGCGCTTCTATCCTCTTCGCTGCGGGACCAGATCATCTCGGGGAACCTTATCGTCAGTTTCGGACTGAGATCAGAATCGTCGGACGGCAGATGTTGGCTGATGGATGCGACCGAAGCGGATTTCGTGCTGATGAAAGCAAAGCGGTTGTGGCAGATCGAGTCGATCGGGAACTTTTCTGATCGCGAACAGGTTGAGTCCTTAGACGGCTCTCCACTTGAAACCGCGACCATCGGGGCGTCTCGCACTTCACCTGCCGACGGTGATCAGCTTGATCTGCGCATCGAGCTGCTCTTTTGCGGTGCGCTTTGCGGGATTGCCGAGCGCGCCAAAGAAATGTCAGTCGACTATGCTGGTACCCGCGAACAATTTGGCCGTCCGATCGGGTCTTTTCAGGCCGTTGCCCACCATTGCGCCGACTCAGCGATGCGCGTCGAGGCAGCCCTGGCACAGCTATATCTGGCGGCGATTTCTGTGCGTGACGATGCACCAGATGCGGCGCTGCAGGTGGCCGCAGCAGGGCATATCGCCGACGATGCCGCGTTCCGGAATGCCTCCGTTAATATCCGGATTCATGGCGGCATGGGGTTCTCTTCGGAAACCGGCGCTGACAAGCTTTTGAAGCGAACACTGACCTACCGGCGATTGTCGCTTGGTGAGCACTGGCGGAATCAAAATCTGTTGTAGCGTGGGCCCGGATCCCCATTCGTCTGGAATCCGCCAAACTCTCCGAAATTCATGCCCGCGGTTAAACTGCCGGACAGGCGCCGAGGTCCCCAGTTTCGCGCGACAGTCAGGTAGGTCTCACAGCTGGGTGCGCTTATCTGCAGTTTGAGTTCCAACATCCGAGACAGAGCGCGAAATCAGCGGGATTCCAGAGTGCGTCAACTTGTCGGTGTATTGATCGAAATTTAAGTTTGGGCTCACGGATTAATCCTGAACAGGTGCTTGGATGACGCGTACAGATACCAGAGATTTAAAGGGTGGCGGAATCAGGAGTTCCTACGGGAAGCTTACAGAAGAAAACATCCAGAGGTTGCGTGACAAGATCGGCATCCAGTTCAACCAACCTCGGGTCATGCACAATATGGAGGTAAGCTGGGACGGATCACGCCACTTCGCGCACGGGTACGGTGACGCCAATCCGCTATGGTGTGACCGTGATTATGGAAAGAAGACCCGCTGGGGCGAATTGATAACCGCGCCTGGGTTCATCTATTCCATCGGCATTCCGGATGCGAACCCGACACTTGAAGAAAAAGCAACCTTGAAAGGTGATCCATTTGCCGGGATCGGCTCTTATCAGGCCGCTCTTGAATTCGAATGGTGGAACCCGCTGAAGCTGGGTGATCAGGTTTTTAAGCGGGCATGTACCGTTGGCGTGAAGGAAAACCCGCAAAGCGAATTTGGAGGGCGGTCGGTCTCTGAAATCAACGCGTTTTTCTTCAGGAATCAAAAAAACGAACTCATCGCGCTTCAGCGCGGTACCTGGATCCGTGCCGAGCGAGAGGCGTCGAAGAAACGTAAGAAAGCCTATCAGCTTCCGGAACCGTATTCCGAAGAGCAGCTTGAAAAAATCAGCGTAGCTTATGCCATGGAGACGGTGCGTGGCGCAGATACGCTGTACTGGGAGGACGTCGAAGAGGGGCACGATCTTCCCAAAATCGTCCGCGGCCCGCTCCGGATCACCGATCTATTCCTTTGGCATATGGGCACAGGCATGCAGATTAGCCCCCCAGGTGCTTTTGGCATCAGTCACGCTGTTCTGAGGAAAACACCCGGGCTATTCACACCCAACAAGCTGAACATTCCCGACACCGTTCAGCGTTTGCACTGGGATGTTGAATGGGCCAACGAGGTTGGTGTTCCGACGACTTATGACTATGGGTCGATCCGTGAATGCCTGCTGATGAACCTGATCACCAATTGGATGGGTGATGATGGCTGGCTTTGGAAGCTAAAATGCCAGCACCGCAAATTCGTCTACACAGGCGACACCTACTGGGTGACCGGGAAGGTGACGGCGAAACGGATCACAGATGTCGGAGCAGAGGTTGATCTTGAGGTATGGATCGAAAATCAGCGGGGTACGGTTGTGTCACCTGGCTCTGCGACGGTCCTGCTGCCAACGCGCGACATGCGAGTCAATCTGCCCAACCCTCCGGCAGAGACGATTGATGGTTTGGTCCAAATCCTGATCCAGACAAGTAACGACGACCAGTAATTCCGTAGATATGCTCGCGAACTCAGAGGCTTGTGGTGTGATGTAAGGCCATCAAGCATGATGACAGGAGAGGTCCGCAATGACTGCCATCCCCGATGTTCTTCGCCAGATTTTTGAAATTGACCCTTCTGCGGGCATGATCGAAGTCGATGGACACTGGTTGAATTGGGGCGATGCGGCCCGGATTTCTGACACACTTGGCGCGATGTTTGATGAGGCCGGGTTGCCGGAAGGTGGCCGCGTTGGTGTCCTTTTGCGCAACCAAGCCGGATCAGCTCTGGCCGCGATTGGTTGTGTGGTTACGCGGCGAACCATAGTGGCTTTCAATCCACTTCTGCCTGCCGATCAACTGGCCGATGACCTCGCTGAGCAAGCCCCCGCCATGTTGCTGGGCACTCAGGATGATCTTGCGTCTGAAGGGGCTCGCGAAGCGATTGACATCATGGGCCTGCCGGTCATCGCGCTGCAAAACCGAAGTGGCGGAATGCCCGAATGGATCCATCGCAGCAAAGTGACCGACGAAGTTGCGAACACCTCACATCTCGCACCAGAAACATTGATTGAGCTTCTGACCAGCGGAACGTCAGGTAAACCCAAAAGGATCTCGCTTTCGCACAAAGGCTTCGAACTGTCTCTGTCTGGGGCAAATGCGCTCGAAGCTGGGCGTAAACGGAATGCGCAACCGGTGCTGCGGCGGGGCGTGCGCGTGATATCCGCTCCAATAAGCCATATCAGTGGTATGTCTGTACTGATCTTCAGTCTTGCAGGAGCTCGACCAATTGCGCTGCTGCCGCGCTTCCAAGTCGACATCTGGGTTGACGCAATCGAGCGGCATCAGGCCAAGGTGGTCAATCTACCGCCAGCTGCATTGCGCATGATCCTTGATGCGGAGATTCCGAAAGAGCGGATTGACTCGCTCATAGCTATCCGGGTTGGCGCTGCGCCGCTTGACGAGAACACTGAGGATCGTTTCATGGAACGCTATGCCATCCCGCTTTTGCAGCAATATGGCGCTACGGAGTTTTCCGGCGGGATTGCCGGCTGGACCCTGCAGGACCACAGGAATTTCTTTGCAAGCAAACGTGGAAGCGTCGGTCGGCTACAGTCAAATATCGAAGGCCGGATTGTGGATGTCGATACCGGCGAAGACCTGGGAACCGGTACCCAGGGATTGCTAGAGCTTCGCGGTCAGCAGTTGGGCGATCCTGACAAATGGGTGCGCACGACTGACATCGCTACGCTTGACGACGACCGCTTTCTTTGGATTCACGGGCGCGCCGACAGTGCCATCAACCGTGGTGGGTTCAAAATCCATCCCGACGACATAGCTCAGCAACTCGAAAGCCATCCGTCAATTTCTGAGGCCGTCGTCGTGGGCTTGAGCGATGAACGTCTTGGCGAGACGCCAGGCGCTGTGGTGGTTCTGGTCGCCGGGCATGATTATGTTACGGCTGAGGGCATCCTGGACTTCGCCAAAGAAAACCTGCTACCATACCAGGTTCCGGTGCGCCTGCGTATCGTCGGGGAAATACCGCGCAATCACTCTCTTAAACCGATCATTCCCGAAGTGCGTAAACTGCTTGCGGATCCGAACGCGGATAACGCCTAGCGTAGCGCCATCATTGCCTTGACGGGTACAGCGACGTCACCCTGATCCGTGTGTCGTCCGTCGTGAAACGCCAGTCCGTGGAGGCTCTCTCCATCTCCCTGTTCCGCCGTCTCCCGATTCGGGGTGCGGCGGCGGAGACATTGGGGGACCATGGCCCCTATCCCAGTCGCTGCCAGGTTCCGGCAGCTACCGCGAGCCGGTAAGCGGTATGCTGCGCCTGGTTGATGAGTTCTCAGACGGGGTCCTCCTGTTATCGAGGTTCATGCTGCTCCGGTGGTTCATGGAGGAAGCGTGATCAGGCTGCGGCGCGGACGCCGCATACGGCAATGCCCTGGAGTCGAGCGGCCCCCTCGAGACCTGCCCCGCGCAACGATATCCTGGCGTTGTCCTCTAGGGTTCGGACATTCCGCTGGTAATGTTCCTATGGGGCGTAGCTCGGATGGACGTCTTGGATAAGCGCCGTCCGGTTTTTGGCACCGAGCTTTTCCATTCGCAAACCGTCAGGCGAGCGGACTAACGCGTTCGGCCCCAAGCGAAGGCACCCGCATAGCGGGTGGCGAAGCGTCGAACGCACGCGTGTCGCCGTCGGCGACCGCCATTTAACCGAGCCTGGAACTGTATTCGTGACCGTAGCGCGGGGGAAGGTCAGGCCGCATTCCTCGAAGTGCCGGACGACGCCCCGGGATGAGTTGACTGGCTCGAGTGGTTTCCGGCATCAGCGGTTTTTAGAATCATTTAGCCCCGCCACGATAGATCGCCCGTCCGAAGGTTGAGCTTTTGTCCCGTATCGTGGAACTCATGACCGGCACTGGATACTTGTAACTTCGCATTGGTGCTAAGACTCCGGTCATACTGGGCAGGTCGCTCTACTTCGCAAGGTGGCAATATCTGACCAGCCTGTTGAAACAAGTTGGTCTTTGGGAGGAGCCGACAAACCGTGACCGACCAAATAGAAAAACAATTGCCCGGGGGATCTGGCAGATCCGTCGATCTGCACCGTTTGCGCCTTGGCGGTGCCCATGCAGAGAGGAGGGTATAGTCCAGATTCTTGGTTAATCGGCTTATCTGACCGGTTCGCGCTGGCTGGAAGCGACCGGAAATCGCCATTATGCCGACTAGGCGGGGTGAGAACGATGCGGCAGGAACATGCGTCAAGAAATCCGGGCTACACTCCAGAGAGGATGCTGGCTTGACAGCAAGACAAAAAGAGTTCTGGACCGGGATTTTCTTCCTGAGTTTTGGGTTGGCGACGTTCTATATCGCGTTGGGCTATGGGCTTTGGGCCGGTCGTGCGGTGGGAAGTGGGCTTTTCCCCGCGGCACTTGGAGTTATCCTTGGTATCTTTGGCATCGTCCTTATCATTCAGGCGTTCTTAATCAAGGCCAAAGAACAGGGATCACCCTGGAGCCTGCGCCCGATTTTGCTGATCTGCGCATCGCTGGTCGCCTTCGCCGTCCTAGTCGAAAAGACCGGGTTGCTTTTGGCTTTGGCAGTGACGGTCATCATAGTCGGGTTCGCGGACAAACCGGTGTTTAAGTACTTGGTTGCCGTCTACGCGATCGTCGTCATCTTCGTATTTGCATTCCTTATGCAACTCCTGAACCTTCCCTACAAGCTGTACTGAGCTCCCACCATGTTAGAAAATCTTGCATTGGGCGCTGCAACCGCGCTGACGTTCACCAACCTCATGTATGCGCTTCTCGGCTGTTTCATGGGGACTCTAGTTGGGGTGCTGCCGGGCATCGGGCCGCTCGCGACGATTTCGATCCTTATGCCGATCACCTTCGCATTGGAGCCGAGCACCGCGCTCATAATGCTCGCGGCGATCTACTATGGCTCGCAGTATGGCGGATCGACGACAGCAATCCTGCTGAACCTTCCCGGTGAGGCGGCGTCCGTTGTCACATGTCTGGACGGTCACGCGATGGCCAAGCAGGGTCGGGCTGGCCCTGCGCTGGCGATCGCTGCATTGGCGTCTTTCCTTGCGGGGTGTCTTGCCACCCTAGTCATCGCAACTTTTGCGCCTGTCCTGGCCGCTTTTGCACTTACGTTCACATCAGTGGAATATTTCGCCCTGATGGTCGCAGGCTTGTGCGCAGCGGTCGCAATGAGTTCTGGGTCGCTGGCCAAATCACTGGGGATGATCATCGTCGGGCTGATTTTGGGACTGGTTGGGACAGATGTGAATTCAGGCGCACATCGCTTTACCTTTGGATCAATCCAACTGTGGGACGGGATTGATCTGGTCGCCCTCACCATCGGAATGTTTGCCCTTGGTGAGATTGCAGCCGGCATTGAAGATCCCAAAAAGCGCGGATTGGTCACCGGCAACGTTGAAAACATTATGCCCCGGTTGGCCGACATCAAAACCGCGTTCCTCCCCGCCTTGCGCGGGACCGGCCTTGGGTCGATCTTGGGTGTCCTGCCGGGGGGCGGTGCGATGATCAGTTCGTTTGCGTCGTACTCTCTGGAGCGGCAGATCGCAACGGGCCCTGAAACCTTCGGCACCGGACGGATCGAAGGCCTGGCGGGTCCAGAGGCGGCGAACAACGCGGGATCTCAGACCTCCTTCATTCCGATGCTCACGCTTGGCATCCCAGGCAACGCACTGATCGCCATTTTGCTGGGGGCACTGATCATCCACAACGTCACGCCGGGACCGCGGCTGATCGTCGATCATCCGGACATTTTCTGGGGCGTTATTGTCAGCATGTGGGTCGGTAACCTGATGCTGATTGTTCTCAACCTTCCGTTGGTCGGAATCTGGGTCAGGCTTCTGCGAGTCCCGTTTGCTGCGCTCTTTCCGGGCATCATGCTGCTTTGCTGCGTTGGCGTCTACGGCTCCAATTTCTCGCCCTTTGACGTTTATGTTGCCGCTAGCTTTGGATTGGCTGGCTACGTGTTTCGGAAACTGGATTGTGAGACTGCTCCGATGGTGCTGGGCTTTGTCATCGGACCGCTTATGGAAGAGAATTTCCGCCGTGCGCTGACAATCGCCCGCGGCGACTTCACTGTCTTCGTGACCAAGCCTATGAGTGTTGCCTTGCTTGTCATCGCAGTGCTTATATTGGTTGCCGCTGCTCTACCGCGCATCCGCAAGCATCGTAGTTTACTATAGGAAGATCTGCAAACGGAACAACGGCACCCGATCCGGCGCTGAATCGAGCAGGGATGGTGCGCGATTGCCGACCGGTAACATCGTCGGGTTCGTCTGTGTTACAGGGTTCTGGCGCGGCGATCAATATCGCTGATGCCCAGAAGTCTTTGGGCGAGATCTTTGATTCTGGCCGGGCTTAAATGTCCCTCGAAGGTCGTTCCACAGCACATATATTCGACCTCTTGGACGGCGTTCAAAAGTGGTACACCAATGGTGGTGACGCCGTTCAGAAACTCGCCTTTGTCAATGGCCCACCCCTGATTGCGCACCAATTCAGTCTCTGACCGTAGCTGATCCAGAGATGGTTTTTTGTGCCATTGCACTGTGGCAAACAAGGCTTCGAGATCAGTCTCGGCGATCGCGTCATAGGCCAGCAGAATCCGGCCCGTCGCACCTGAGAGGACCGGCAGGCGCTGACCGATGCTCATGTGAATTCTTACCGAGGTTTCAGGATCGGCCCTTTCGACCAGGACGATGCGGTTTCGGCTTGCGCGCCGCCAGCAGCTGACGACGAGTTGGAACTCGCGGGCGACCCTGGAAGTTTCCGGCCTTATTGCATCAAGTCTATTGATTGGGTCCAACGCATTTCTTGCCATTGACGCCAGACCAAGCCCCAGCACGTATGTTTTTGACGTAGGATCAAATGTGACTAAGTTCCGTGCCGCCAGCGTCTTGAGAATATTGAAGCAGGTGCTTCGGTTCATTTTCAACGAACTGGCGATCTGCGTGACACCGACGCGTCTACCGATCTGGCCGAGGTATTCGATAATGTCTATCGCATTCACTACAGAGCCGACGAGCTTTATTTTTACGTTGGCCGAGCCGCCCGGTTGCCCCGCGGCATTATGGTCAGGGTAAGTCGTCAAGTCACCGTGGTCACTCAAACGTCGAGTCCTTCGTTCAGTTTCACTTCATATAATATATGCAAAGCTGTCTCGACAATATACCATGTCGGCTATTTCGGCGGTCGTAAAACAAATTGTGAGATTTCCCGATTTGGCGGTGAAGACTGGCTTTTCCGCTCCTGTCCTGTATGGCAATTTTTACAGGTTAGGATCCATGGACGAATTGACAGACATTCCAGATTCCGGGAAAGAGCGGGATAGGTTCGTCACGTCTCGATACCTCCGCCCGGGCACCCCGTCGCGGAACGCGAGCCGATGCGTCAGGCCGACGTGCCATGTGCCGAGGACGGTGAGGGTGTAGTTCACCATTTTAGAACTATATCGGAAAATACAGGCTTAAACCATTGATTCATTAGGATAAATTAGGAGATTTTGTAGTCAAGTATATAATTCCCGTACCATCAATCCCCAACGCCTGACCATTGCACATGGGGACTCGAAGACCTACCCCAGTTGGTTCTCTCGCGCGACACCAGCGACGGCAAGCAACGCGGTCACGGTGACAATAGCCCCATTCGGCCTGGATCAGGTGAACAGCGGGTACCCGAAGGATGGGGAGCATATCCAGGAATTCGGCACCGCCACCAGCGCCACGTACCTTCTCGGACTGGTCGGTGAGAACGGTCAGTTGGTCCATGGCTTCTACACTGTCATAGCGTACAACGCGCGCGGCACCGTGCCGGCCCAGACGTCCACCTTCCATAGCCTGCAACCGAAC
Organism: Paracoccaceae bacterium; assembly: GCA_965221405.1. Classification (GTDB taxonomy): domain Bacteria; phylum Pseudomonadota; class Alphaproteobacteria; order Rhodobacterales; family Rhodobacteraceae; genus JAPOUP01. The sequence goes on from CBDCSE010000002.1 coordinate 2,764,907, forward strand.
ACCCGTTACGCCGTCACGGTGTTTGTCGATGACGTCAGGGGGGAAACTGTCGAAGCGCGCCTCCCGGTTGTTGCCAAGCGCCCCCTCTTCAGACAATGCGTCCAGACGGCACCCTGACTCGCCGGGTTCATGGCCCGCTCACGAAGATGGTGAAGGGTCTGGTTCCGGTGTCACGCCTGCCGTCATTTCCCCGGTTCACCCCACGCTGGCGACGGTGTTGTGGGCGGGGGCGCTCCCGGAGCGCCGCCGCGGCGGGGGTGGCGCTGGCGGCCTGCCCGTGATCGAGGTGAATCAAGACCAGTCACAGATAATCACCGTTTCCATCCCCGACGACGATATCGCCCACGGCTGCAACAAGCTGATCGTCTATGTGCAGTCCCTGAGGCCCGACCTGTACAGAACCCTGCCCTACACACGCGGCCAGGGGTTCGAATATGTCGTCTATCTCGACAATGACGGCGGGAATCCGGGCGCTTCTACAGAAGGGCGCGGGGTCTGATTCTGTCATCTCCGCCGATGCCAGTCCGGGAAGGCCGTCGCCGGGATGCCGGACACCGCACCGGGCTGAGGCCCGCCATAAACCCTCGAAAAACGCATGGGAGCGCTTTTTGCCCCCTCTCTGAACCCCTCCAGAGGCACGGAATGCGCCCTGCGGGCCGGAATCGGAACCCAGCACCCCGCCACCGGATGCGCCGTGTCCGGGAATCTGTCCCGGAATCAACCGGAGTTAACGGACAGTTGGGAGGGGTTGGAGATTGGGGGATGATCAGCACCTAGGATTTACGAAGAGTGATTGATTTTTTTGGTGTTTGCAACATAAGTCAAAATGTGGTTTTGTGGCCCTTTGTTGCTCGGGGAGCGACGGTCGCCCGTTACCGCCCTTGGAGGCGATCGGGCGTTCCCTGGCCTCATGGCACCGCAACGCCATCGTGGCATCAGGGAAACTCAATCACCAACCAGATTGAACTGCACCCAGGACGGTGACCCGGCCATATCCTCAACAGGTCGCTGAACGGTAGGGCGAAGGCCATCCGCATTCGCGCCGACGAGGTCGATGGGACCAGGAAACTGGTCAGGGAGCACCGGCGGTTCAGGGATATGGTGATGGTGACGGTGACGGAGTTCCTGGGGCCGTGCGTATCGACCGGAGTGTTCGGGGGCGGCTGAGGAACGGCGGCAGGCACTGGAGCGTCGACGGCACCCACGCAATCACCGCGTTGCGTTGTGCCGTTCAAAGCAACCGGCTTGACGACTTCCGGGAGCGAAGGGCCGTCTGAACCCGCTGCACAGAATTGGGCGGTGCACCCATATTCGGCTGTTGGCGTGACAGTTGTTGAGGGCCACCAAACAACTGCGAATCGCTGGTGTCTCAGTGCTTGGCTCCCGCGCAATTCAAGATCTTGTTTCGGATCGCGAGAAAGCACCGATTTCTTCGTGTTGGTAATGATATTCTCCCCCAAAATCTATGGCGGACTGCTCTCTGTGTGAGAAATCTAGACGAGTTTCATTGAAAGCGCGTGTGACTGGAAAAGGAGAATTGGTCGGATGACAGAGCATCGGGGAAAACCCTTGGAAGGTGTAAAAGTGCTGGACTTAAGCCGCATGCTTGCGGCCCCATTGGCCGGACAAATCCTGGCCGATTTTGGCGCTGATGTCGTCAAGGTCGAACGCGAGGGGGTCGGCGACGATATCCGCTATAACAGCGATACCTTTCTTCCAGATCCGTCGCGAGATCAAGGTCGCGACAGTTCGATGTTCCTTTCAGTAAACCGCAACAAGCGTGGTATCACAGTCGATCTCTCCACCGAAGAGGGACAGGATGTTGTGCGTCTTCTGGCCGATAAATCGGACATTCTGATCGAAAACTACAAGCCCGGTACACTGACGAAGTTTCGCCTTGGCTACGAGACGCTGTCGCAATCCAATTCGGGTCTAATCTATTGCTCGCTTACCGCTTTCGGCTCTGCGGGAAAATTTTCGCGCCTGCCCGGATACGATCCTGTGTTCCAGGCTATCAGCGGTCTTATGAGCCTAAACGGTCTTCCGGATGACATGCCCGGTGGCGGGCCGGTTCGAACCGGGATTAACTGGATCGACCTGTTTGGCGGGCTTCAGCTCACTATCGGCGTTCTTGCCGCTTTGCATGAGCGTGATGTTAAGTCCGGACAAGGCCAGCATGTCGAGGTCGCCCTGATGGATTGCGCAATCTCTGCGCTGGCGGGGCCTTTGCAGTCGTATTTAATTTCAGGAAAACTCCCCGAGCGACTTGGCAACCGTGCACCCAGCGCGGGGCCAGTGGGGCTGTTTCCCTGCTCTGACGGGGCCATCTTTATCTCGGTAGGTAATGATGGGCAGTTCGCCGCTCTCTGCCGTGCGCTTGGTCGGCCTGAGTTGGCGAAGGATGACAAATATGCCCTGCTGCAGAACCGGGCACGCCACAAGCCAGAGCTTGAGCAGGTGGTTAAGCAGTTGACCCAAAGCCTTCCCAGACGAGAACTGGAAACAAAGCTTTCATTGGCCGGTATTCCGGTCGGGGTTTACAATGACCTAGGTCAGGCGATGCGCGATCCCCATGTCATTGACCGAGACATGGTGGTGCCTTTGGAACATACTCTGAAGGCCGATCTGAAGATGGTCGGGAACCCCGTCCAGTTTTCTGAAACCCCAGTGACCTATGACCGTTCCTCGCCTCTGTTGGGCGAGCACACAGATGAGGTTCTTGGAGATGTTCTAGGTATGTCGCCGCAAGAGATCGCCTCACTTCGTGAACGAAATATCGTATAGTAGTCTGCCACCAATGCACCCGAATGCGTTGGTCTCAGGTATCGGTTTCTTTGACCAACACCAACCGCGTACCGATGTAGACTGCCAGCGGGCATGGCGGGAGGACGCATGCGCTTTCGACACGCCGGCTGTGCTTGGAAAGGTCACATTGGGATGAAACAAACTGATATGCCATTAACCGACAAACTGGCCGATCCGATAGCAGAATTGGCTCCGCATGTCGGTCCGAAACTGGCAGTCATTTTGGTCTTTTCGATCCTCAGTCTTGGTCCGATCACCGTGGGTCTTTATTTGCCAGCGCTCCCGCTCATCACTGAGGCATTTGATACGGCGGAAGCATCTGCAAAATTCACGGTGACCAGCTATGTCGCCGGATTCTGCATGACCCAACTTATCTGCGGCCCCCTATCAGATGCCTTCGGAAGACGCCTGGTCATCATCTCGTTTTTGGGCATGTATATCGCATCGACAATTCTTTGTACCGTATCTACCTCCATTCAGTTTCTGGTATTCGCCAGGTTCGTTCAGGGCGCTAGCGGCGGATTTGGATGGTCGCTGTCGCGCGCTGTTCTGCTCGACTTATATACAGGCGCACGGTCTGCAAGAATTATGTCCCTTGTCGGGGTGCTTATCGGTGTGGGTGCATCCGTTGGGCCTTTGATTGGGGCGATAGCATCCGAGATTTTCGGATGGCGCGGAGTGTTCCTGGCAATGGCTGGGTTTGGGTGTCTGGGGCTTCTCGTAACCCTGACGCTGCTGCCCGAGACAAACACCCAAAGAGACAAAACCGCTGTCCGTCCCTTGCCGTTGATTCGCAACTATATTGAGGTTGGCCGGAATGTCCGGTTCATATCACCGACCGTCTGTCTGGGTCTTTCCTATGGGGTAGCCTACAGTATTGTAACGCTGCTGCCCTTCATCCTCATTTCCAGGCTTGATCTGCATCCAGCGCAGTTTGGATTTGTGATGATGCTGCATACCGGTGGGTTCATCAGCGGATCTTTCGTTGGCCACAGGCTTAACGCTCGTCTCTCTCCCTCACGGGTGATGCGGCTGGGACTCTGGATGCAGATCGGTGGAGCTGGAGTCATGATAGGTTGCTTGGCAACGATTGGTCCTCAGGTCGCAACGATTATTGGCCCGGTTGCAATTATCTCAGCGGGGAATGCGATGGTCATGCCGAATGCCACTGCGCTGGCACTGTCGCCATTCTCGAACAGGATCGGGGCCGCCTCTGCATTGATGAGCTTCATCCAGATCGTATGCGGATTCTTTAGCAGTCTGATGATCACTGTGATCGCCGACCCGTTTGTGGCCGTCACTCTGATCCCGCTCCTTATCCCTCTCGGCGGGATTGTCCTGACCAATCTTGTGCGCGAGCGCGGCGCTGCAGCTGGAGTCGCGGATGTGTCCGACGGCTAATGCAAAAGCCAATTGGGGGATGCCTTCAGCGGCCCACGAACTGCGGTTGGCGCTTTTCGATGAAGTGCCTGACCCCTTCCCTGAAATCTTCGCTATCAAGGGCCGATCTGGTTTCGAGCATGGATTGATCGAGTGCTTCGAAGAATGTTTGATGGCGGGCATCCCAAAGCTGTTTCTTTATGATCCGCAGGGCCCGCGGTGACATTTGATTAGCCATTTCACGGGCCGTTTCCATCGCGAATGGCAACAGTTCGTCGGCGGGTAAAACATTGGATACAAGGCCCCAGCGCAGGGCTTCGTTGGCTGGAATGCGTCGCGCCGTCAGCAACATATCAGCAGCATTCGAGGCCCCAATCAGACGTTGGAGAACGTGGGCGATTCCCGTCTCTGCCGGTAGTGCACGCCGTGAATATGGTGTCAGAAAATAGGCGTTTTCGCTAGCCATTCGGATATCGCACATCGCTGCCATCATCATTGCACTGCCTGCGCACACACCGTTAACTGCTGCTATGACAGGCTGCGGCAAGGCCTGCGTAACTGCGAACCGAGCGAGTAGCTCACTGGGAAAGTCGCCCTCAAGTTTTGTATAGGCACCGCCTGGCTCTCCGGCGCGCGGGATCTTTGGCTTCGAAGACTTGGATTTCGCCGCTCGGTCCAGCTGTTGCATATCGGCGCCTGCACTGAAGGAGCGGCCAGCCCCGGTTAAAACAACAGCCCGGACCGTTTCATCGTGCGCCAGTGCCACCATAATCTGGTCGTAGAGGCGGCCCATGTTGCCCGCAATTGCATTCAGCCTTTCAGGCCTGTTCAGGGTAACGAGCGCCACCTTGTCAGTAACTTCGCATGTCACAAATTCGGTCATATCGACTCCGCTGGAATAAGGCTTGGGACGATCTGCTGCATGATGATTTCAATCTAGCCGGATATTGCCGCGTCAACGCGTGCCCGACCGTTTTGCCTCATTAGGTGTTATGCCTTTTCCATCGAATCGATGCCCAGAGAGAAATGCCGATCGGACAGGCCCCGAACAAGCCAGTTATCACTTCGGGCATATTGACAAGTGATTGCATGAACATGATGATCGAAAGAACGAGAATTGCATAGAATGCTCCATGCTCCAAGTATCGATATTGGACGAGCGTGCTCTGTTCGACCAACATTATTGTCATCGAGCGGACATACATTGCGCCAATCCCCAACCCGATTGCGATAACGAACATATTTGTGCTTAGCGCAAAAGCACCGATAACACCGTCGAACGAAAACGACGCGTCAAGAACCTCGAGATAAATGAATGCCCCAAGTCCGCCTCGCGCGGCGGTTTCAGTCGTGCGGCATTCTGAATCGAGAAAGCCACTCAGGATTTCCACCAGCAGGAATGTGACCAGCCCAAGTATCGCAGCATAAAGAAATTCGTGATTTTCAGCAGGCCGAACCAGATGGGAAAAAGTCATCACCACGACAAGCGCGACAGCGATTTCGGTGCCGCGAATAGCGGCAAAGCGGGCCATCGGCTCCTCGATCCGGCTGAGCCAGTGGATGTCCTTTTCGTGATCGAAGAAGTAGGTCAGCGCGACCATCATCAGGAAGGTTCCGCCGAATGCCGCGATAGACAGATGCGCATCATGCATGATGCGCCCGTATTCATGTGGATCTGTGGCAGCCAGCACCACCGCCTCTATTGGCCCCACCCTAGCGGCAACGACGACGACCAGCAGCGGAAACACAATACGCATTCCGAACACCGCGATCAGAATACCCCAAGTCAGGAAGCGGCGCTGCCATTCCGGGCGCATGGATTTCAGTTTGTTCGCGTTGACAATCGCATTATCGAAACTGAGCGATATTTCAAGCACCGCAAGTATGGCACAGATGAAAAGCATAGAAATCGCGCCGGACGGCCCGTCGTAATACCATCCGATCAGGGCACCAAGAGCGAGTCCGCCAATTGTCACGACAAACGCCCAGAAGAGATAGCTCATCAAACCACGGCGCGGTTGTGTGTTCATGTCTCAATCCTTGCCGTGACAGGTGCGCGGAGCGCAAACCTGCGAAAGTTGCCAGCCGCTGTGTCTTTCGATAGCGAAGAACATATGCGGCTGCGGCTGCCTAACGTTCGGCACCGACATCACAAACGTGTCGCAGACGCTTGCCAGAAGGACCCGGTTGCAAATTCTTTCCGAAGACTATCTTGACACTGTATCGCTTCAAGACCTTGCACTGCTTCCCGGAAATTGCCGTTCCGAAGTTCGGAATTACTGCGGGAACCGTCTTAGGGTCTGTTGATAGTCGGGTTGCGGTTCGCCTGGTTCCGTGCCGTTTCCCGCCCAGTGACTTCCGTCAAACCTTTCGTGCGGTCCGGGACTGCTTCCTCAAGAAACATACAATGCGTCTATTGGTCCTGTTGGTGGCGGGTTTGATGAACTCGCCATGCTTCTGATCTTGGATCGCGCATTCGGCCGACCCGCTCGCCACAGCTCTGCCATGAGTCTCGTTACCAAATCCGATCGGTTTGCGGAAAAGTCTTGACTCAACGCAGGGTCCATTTGGCTTTCGGAACTGACTTTCGGTCAACAGCAGCCTTGGTGATCGGGTTGCCCAAAAGACAGTAGCGCAGGGCGTTCCGAACGCCCGCTGAGTGGGTGTGATCAAGTGCTTCCCACAATGCGAGAACTGTCCCCTCAATTGCAACCGGGTGCTTCTTGGCGATTATTCCAGCGAGCTCCTTGGCGCGGGCATTCAGCTTCTCGCGAGGGACGATTTCGGTGACCAGGCTTATACGCAGAGCGGTTTCTGAAGACATGCGCTCGTCATTGCCCAAAAGCGACATCCGCACCACCTCGGCAAGCGGAATTCTGGCCAATGCGCCTGTTGGTTCGACGGCCGCTACCAGACCGAAAGTAACGTGCGGGTCAAAGAATGTGGCCTCAGGCGAGCAAATTATGATGTCAGATTCGTTCAGCCAATAAAACGCGCCGCCTGCACACATCCCGTGTACCGCGCAGATGATCGGCTTCCAGACCTTATTTGATTTCGGGCCCAGATGCTGGCCCGGATCGTCCTGGTTAAAGGGGTAAAGAGATGGGTCAGCATAACCACCTTTCTTTACGTCAGCGCCGGTTGAAAACGCCCGATCTCCTGCTGCTTGCAACACGACTGCAAGAATAGAGTTGTCTTGTTTGACGATCTTCCAAAGTCTCGAAAACTCATTGACCATCGCGTGGTCGAATGCGTTCAAAAACTCAGGGCGGTTCAGGGTGACGGTGGCAATCCCGTCCTCATCCACCTCAAACAGAATTGTTTCGAATTCTCTTGAGTCACTCATCAGTGCAGTCTCCTCGCCGTCGGCTCACACGCCGTCGTCACGGAATGTTCGTTGCGCTTTTGACTTCTCCGTTCCTCAACAACTCTTGGATTTCCGCCTCTGAAAACCCGGCCTCCAAAAGCACTTCAACAGTATGTTCGCCGACGCGTGGCGCTGGACGGGGAGGGTCTGGCTGCGTGTCAGACCAGATATTGGGCACTGACATCGAAACTAAACGGCCCTCGGTCGGGTGGTCGACTTCGGCGAAGAATCCAACCTCCCGTAGATGCGGATCCTGCATCAACGTGTCCGGAGAGTGCATGGGCGTCGCGGGGATGTCGTGCTCAAAAAAAAGCGTCATCCAGGCCTCGGTCGTCCGTGTCTTCATCGCCTCGGCGACAAGCGAATAAAGTTCGCTTGTATGACGGGTTCTGGAGGCGAGATCCTTAATCCGCGGATCGTCTTTCAGTTCATCCCATTTGCCAATGGAGATGAGGAAATCTCGCCAATTGGCATCGGAATATATCATTGCGCAAATATGCCCGTCCTTGGTTTCGTATGGCCGACGATCCGGATCAGCGAGCCGCGGGTATGTCGATGGCCCCTTGGCAGGGACAAATGTCTCACCTTGCATGTGGTCTCCCATGACAAATTGAGTCATCGTCTCGAACATCGGAACTTCAACATGCTGCCCACGCCCCGTCCGTTGGCGCGCGTGAACCGCGGCCAGAACGACCCCGACGGCGTAAATCCCAACTGCTCGATCAGCCAGCGCGATGGGCGCATAACGCGGTTTTTCACCACTCGCCCGCTGGCTAAGCCACGGAATCCCAACCGCACCTTGGATAAGGTCGTCATAGGCCGGTCGTCCGCCATAGGGGCCATTTTGACCAAAGCCGGTGATTGAGATGAATATCAGTTCAGGATTGATTTTCGCGAGCGCTTCATAGCTGAAGCCCATACGCCCTAGAGATTCGGGCCGAACATTCGTAACGAAGACGTCGACCGTTTCTACGAAGCGCAGGAAAGTGTCTTTGCCCGCCGCGCTTTTTGTGTTCAGGGCAATGCTGCGTTTGTTGCGGTTTAAGTGCAGACCAACCGGCCCCATTCCTTCATTGCGCTTCGGGCCGATGATCCTGTTAATGTCGCCAGCTTCGGGCTCAACCTTGATAACATCAGCCCCCCAATCCCCCAAGATCTGGGTTGCGTATGGGCCCATCATGACAGTTGTCATGTCTAGGATGCGGAGGTTCTCAAGAGGGCCAGCCATCAACGATGCTTCTCATTTCCGTACTTGCTTCTGTTTCGGCAGGTGCGCCTGACGGGTTATCTCAACTGGCACATCGGTGCCGCTATCAGAGCGGTAGTGTTGGCCATATGATCCTTTTCACGAATTGCCGCGACGCGAAGGGATCATTCCTCCCTTGAGAAAATTTTCCTCGTCAATGTGTTATTGCCCCATTTTCCTGTGGACAGGCATTTCCCTCTTTTCGCAGAGATACTGCGGTTCCCTTCAAGTCCACGTAGGTCTAGTTACTTCGCGTTTGGGGAAGTCAAGCCGATTTAGCCAGGAATCCCGCTAGGCGGAATCCGGTCGGTTCGCAGACTTTGGACGCAACACCGTCAAGCCGAACCTATTTTCTCGACCGTTTCGACATAGGCGCCGCAGAGCGGACTGCCCAACATTCCCGTTCTCATAAAAAACGCTATTCTCCATAGAGAAAAGATGTTAATCTGATCTAAAGAAATGGAATCGGGAGAAAATAATGACGTCCCGGGTTGCCGACACTGAGCCTCATCTGCGAGGAACTCCTTATATTCAAAGTATTTCAAGGGCCGCATTTGTCCTTAGACTAATCGGGAACTTGCCCGAAACTGGGGCGGCCTTCAGCGACATTCAGCGTCTGTCGATGTTGCCTAGAGCCACTGTCCACAGATTGCTAAAATCGCTGAAGAACGAGGGATTTGTCCTGCAAGACGCGAAGACGCGTCGTTACCAAGTTGGTCCGCTCATCTATGAACTTGGTCTTGTTGCACGCTCTCCGGCGCCGAACCTCGACGAATGTCAGGACATCATTGACGCAGCCTCTGTCACCGCTGGCACCTGTGTCAGTGTCCTTTTTCGTTCAGGCGATGACGTTCTCTGCATCCGGCGGTCAGCCTGGTCGCAAAAAGAGACCACGCCAGGGGATGTGGGAATTCGACGACCGATTGGCGTTGGAGCAGGCGGAATCGCAATACTGGCGATGCAGAAGGAAGAAGAGCGCGAGGCCATCATCCAACGGCAAAGCGATCTCTATAAGAGCTATGGAGCGCTTGAAACCGACACTGTCCGGCGCGCGGTTGAACTGACATTGTCCCGTGGCTTTGCAGTTCGACCGTTTGGCATTCTGCACCGCGGTGTGGGCGTCGCCGTTCCCACAAAGACGTCGCCGGTAAGCCTTGCGGTGCGGTCGGGACCGGTATCGATCAACCTGCCAAGATCGGAAATCCGGCGGATTGCCAGCCAATTGACAGAAGCGGCGGCGAAGGTGGCCGAAGTTGTCGATTCCGGGTCTCAGATGAAGACCGAGCGTCGCCTGCACTGATTGGGGTGTTAGGATGCACACTCCAGATCGGGTGATGTCGCGATCCAGCACTGACGGCTGGGCGTTGTCGATGCCGCCCACCTGACCTGGGTGTCGCGCGACATTCATTCGTTGCGGCGCTTAGGTGTCTGCCGGATAACTGGCTTCTCGGATCCGTGCCCGGCAACGGCGGCCTCATACTCTTTCTCCAAGTGGTCAACCAACCCAGCCACCGGCAGAACTTGTTCAATGCTGCCAATACCCTGCCCGGATCCCCAAACGTCTCGCCAGGCTTTGCGCGTCGACATTTCGCCGCCGCTGTCCGATGCGAAACTCATTCCGGTCTTCTCGTTTCGCCCCAAGGTGTCCAGATCAAGCCCGGAACGTTCGATGGACGGTTTCAGATAGTTGCCATGCACGCCTGAAAAGGCATCGGTGTATAGGATGTCATTGGCGGAACCGTCAACAATCATCTGCCTGTACTCCGATGATGCGAGCGATTCCTCGCATGCAATGAACGGCGACCCAACATAGCTGAAATCGGCACCCAACACGCGCGCCGCGTAAATGGCCCGCCCCGATGATATCGCCCCGGCCAGAGCTATCTGTCCGTCGAACCACGCCCGTGTCTCTGCCATCAATGCGAAAGGGGATTGGGTGCCGGCATGTCCTCCGGCACCAGCGGCTACAAGGATCAGACCATCCGCGCCCCGTTCGACCGCTTTGTGGGCGAATCGCTGGTTGATCACATCATGCATCACCGTGCCGGACCAGCCATGAACGGCTTGGGTGACTTCCTCGTGCGCGCCGAGGGAGGTGATGATCAGAGGGACTTTGTGCTTTTCAAGCAGCGCGAGGTCCTGTTCGATGCGATCGTTCGAACGGTGCAAAATCAGGTTTACGCCAAACACCGACCTTTGCCCCTCGGCCTGCAGCGTTTCGGAAATTTCTGCCAGCCAATCGTCCAAGATTTCAGACGTTCGGGCATTCAGCGCCGGGAAAGTGCCGACAATGCCGCTTCGACATTGAGCCAGGACAAGTTCTAATCCCGACACAAGAAACATAGGTGCACCGATGACCGGCAATCTCAGTTCCATATCGTGAAAATTCATACCTTCTCCACAGAAAACAGGACGGTCAACGACTATAAGCGTCTTTAGGTCAGCCATTCGGGCTCTTGGGAAGATGTAGTTATCGCCGTGGGAGAAGGTCAAGTCACATGGATTTAACGCATGGGAAAGAGCATTCTCAGTTTCTCGGCGAAGTGCAGGAATTTGTAGCCGGGCACTGGTCCAGGAACTACCGGGGCGACGACAGGAAAATCTCCAAATTTCGCGATCTCGCCACCGAACGAGGCTATATTTATCGGTGGTTGCCGCAGATCTACGGAGGATCTGAGCAGCCGACAGATCCGATCCGCACCAGAATTGTCTCAGAGGTTTTTGACGCCGCCAGAGCTCCTGGTGAAGTCAGGAACTCGGGCGTCAGCATTCTGGTCCCGACCCTGCTGACGCATGGAAGCGCAGAGCAGAAAAGGCGGTTCATCGAACCGACGATTCGCGGACACTACATCTGGTGCCAAGGCTACAGTGAACCGGGTTCCGGGTCGGATCTGGCCTCTTTGCGCACATCGGCGGTTCTCGATGGCGACGAATGGGTCATCAACGGTCAAAAGATATGGACATCCCATGCCCGCGAGGCTCAGTACATGTTCATTCTTGTCAGGACAGATCCAGATGCTTCGAAACATGCAGGCATTTCCTATCTGCTCCTTGATATGGCTTCGCCGGGGATAACGATCCGACCACTCAAGCAAATCACCGGCGACGCAACATTTAACGAAGTCTTCTTTAATCAGGTGCGCACGCCTGCAGACTGGATCGTCGGTGAACGCGGACAAGGCTGGAAAATTTCCCGTACGACCATGAAACACGAGCGCGGGACCATCGGGTCCGCGCCCGCGACTGAACGCCTGTTCGACAATCTCGTCAAGCTCGCGCGACGGTCGTCGACGGCCTATGGCCCTGCCCTGCAGGACATAAGCGTTCTGCAGGAGATTACGCGGATTGAGGGCCATGTCCTCGCACAGCGCGCTGCGTCGTACCACCAGCTGTCGATGGCTGCGGTGGATCAGGAAACCCCGATGTTCGCGCTTATCGCGAAATTGCTGGCCACGGAAATCGGGCACGATATTGCCCGACTGGCGCTAAAGCTGTTATCCGATGAGGCGCTTGTAATGCCTCAAGACGATACGGGAACCCGCCCAGATTCCAAATGGGTGAATCAGTTCCTTGGATCTCTTGGCGTTTCCATCGCGGGCGGGACGTCGAACATCCAAAGAAACATCATTGCTGAGCGCGGCCTCGGTCTACCCCGCCATGGGTATGAGCAATCACGAACTGGAGACAGAAAATGAGGTTCCACCTCGACGACGTACAGGAACAATTTCGCGACGCTCTTTCCCGGTTCACATCAGAAGCTTGTGACAGCGGATTTCGGCGCGCGTATTGGGAAGCCGACTATAGCAACGCTGAAGACTTCTGGCGCGGCCTTTGCGAATTAGGTGTCTGCGGCTGTCTGGTTCCCGAAGAATTCGGAGGCTTCGGCCTTGGCGTCATTGACGTTGCACTAGCCGCAGAAGTACTGGGGCATGCCGGTGCACCGGGGCCATTCCTGGGTCAGCAGCTTTGCATCGCGGCAATCCTGCACGGTGGCACCGAAAAGCAAAAACATGCGTGGCTTCCGGCACTTGCTGAAGGAAGGGTGCTTGGTACCGTCGCCCTTTCGCGAGACGGATCGGGTTGGCATCCGAACAGTTGGACGACTGTTGTGCACAATGGGAGGATATCCGGGACTTTCACCAATGTCATAGGTGCCCAAGGGGCACATCTGGTCGCCGTCGGTCTGCAGGGCGGCGGTTTCGCAATTGTCGAGACAGATGCCGAGGGCGTAACGCTCCGCGCATTGGATTGCGTCGACCGAACGCGGCCTGTCTGGGATCTGGCTCTTTCTCACGTGCCTGCAACGCCGCTGGAACAACCGTCAGGGGGTGCGGTGTTCGACATTGCCCGTATTCTGATCGCAGCAGACGCTTGCGGCGGTGCCAAGAGATTGCTGGAAATGCACACTGAATACGTTCAGATCCGCGAGCAGTATGGTCGTCTATTGTGCAGCTATCAGGCTATCCGCCACCGTTTGGCCGATATGGTTGTGGTTACGGAACCGCTTCGTCCCCTTTACTGGCTCGCGGCTTGTGCACCCGACGCGATGCCGGATCAGGCCGCGCGTATAAGCGCTTTGACCAAGGCGCACGCCGCCGAAATCTTCATGCAGGTGGGGCGCAATGTTGTCGAGGGTCACGGCGGCATCGGGTACACTTGGGACTATGATGCGCAGATCTGGCTGAAACGAGCGATGTTCAACTACGCCTATCTGGGCGCACCTGATCGGCACCGCGCTGAGGCCGCTGCGCTGATGCAATGACAGCACTTCGGAGAAACCGCCCGCAATTCCGGAATTTTCTTTTGCCCCCGAGCAAGACCTGACCGGGCTTCACCGCGAAAAGAGCAGGGACAATAACAAAGCGAGAAGACGATCATGTATGAGAGCGAACTGGCGGGAAAAGTAGCGGTTGTGACAGGCGGTTCAAGCGGAATCGGAGAGGCCTGCAGCCGTCTTATGAAAGCAGCAGGCGCGACCATTGTAATCGCTGATATCGATAATGACGCTGGTGTCGGACTTGCGGAAGAACTCGAAGGTGCTTTCTTCGAACTAGACGTAAGGCATCAGGAATCGGTCACGTCGGCAGCTGAGCAGATTGCGAAAGATGTTGGGCCAGTCGATGTTCTTGTGACCTCCGCGGGCGTCATCCAGCGTCCGCGCGCCCCTCATAAAATACCGATGTCGGAATGGGACAACATTTTTGCTGTGGATACGCGCGGGGTCTTTCTTTGTTGTGTCGAGTTCGGCACGCAAATGGCACAGCGCGGTGAAGGTGGCTCGATCATTAATATCGCTTCGACATCCGGGCTTCGGTCGGTGCCGGTTCATGCCTACGCACCAGCCAAAGCTGGTGTGGTATCCATCACCGGATGTCTGGCCGTTCAATGGGGTCGAAGCGGCGTTCGGGTTAATGCCGTGGCACCTGGCCTGACCTCCACTCCTCCAATCCAAGCCTCCATCGAAGCAGGCACTCGGAACGCTGACGCACTGACGCAATCCAGTGCTCTTGGTCGGGTCATTCATCCGGACGAGGTTGCCGAGGCTGTTCTATTCCTTGCATCCGACAGGTCGAGCGCCATTACAGGCGTTACATTGCCGGTAGATGCTGGATCACTCGTCGGCGCGGGATGGGTGGCGCTCGGTGGGATTCCCGGGCCTATGCATGCAGTTTCGTGAAAAAGGCGACCATTTTTGGCAATGTTTCGCGTTTCCAAACCTGTCATTCTCATCCAGCGGAACTGCAACACGCCAAATTCTGAGAGAACTGATTTATCGTCGTTGATCGCACCGTAACCCCCCTGATACGATTATTCCATCGCCATAGAGGTCAAAAAGTCAGCTGAAGAACGGCTGCTTGAGTTAAAGCGCAGTCGACCGGGGCAGACTCCGACGAAACCTGTCGTAGGCGTCAAGACAGAAGACGCGTTGGCGATCTGGGCGGCGATGTTGGAATGCAGTCCCATTAGGAGGAGAAGACTTCATGCAATTCAAGATTAAACTGACCAGCGTCACAACCACACTCGGGATAGCCGGAGTAGCATTGGCTGCCTCGCTTGGTCAGGCAGCTGCAGAAGAATATCCTGAGCGCCCGATCACGATGATTTACAACTACGGGGCCGGTTCGACCACCGAAACGACGTTTCGCGTGATCGCCGAAGAGGCTTCCAAAATCATTGGTCAACCGGTGATTATCGAAAACAAGCCTGGCGCAGGGGGGCGTATCGGCACCGAGGCGCTGTTGAACGCCGAGCCCGACGGGTACACGGTTGGAGTCATCAACAATTCAGTCGGGGTCAACCAGGTGATCCTGAAGCCTGAATTGTTCTTCGATATCCCGGGCGATATTCAACCGGTCGTCGAAGCTTTCGGAACCCAAGCTGCCTTTGTTGCGCAGGCCGACCTGCCCTTCGACGACATTCAGGGTATGATTGCCTATGCTCGCGAGAACCCAGGCGAACTTGTTGTCGGCACTCCGGGACAGGGCACCACGTCACATGTTTCCCTTAGTTTGCTTCAGTCGATGTCAGACTTTGAGGTAACCGTCGTGCACTACAAAGGCTCGGCCGCTACCAACCAAGCCATGCTTTCGCGTGAAATTGACGTTACGCTGCAAGACACCGGCGTCGTGCCATTCATCGAAGAAGGGAAAATCAAGGCGCTTGGCCTTACCGGGAGCAGCCGGTGGCCAGAGTTCTTCCCCGGCGTAAAGACCGTCGCCGAGCAAGGGGATGAGTTTACCGGCTATGAACTCGTTTCGTTCCAGTCGATTTCGCTGCCAGCCGGCGCACCTGACGAGGTCGTTGATTTTCTGAGCGACGCGTTTAACCAAGCACTGCAGTCGGAAGCGGTGCAAGCTAAGTTGACCGCAAGTGGTCAGATTGGCGTCGGTGGATCCAGCGAGGAGATCGTCGCGAAATTCCAGGCCACCCGCGATCTGCTGCGTCCTGTTCTGGAGTCTCTAAGTTCGGATTGAATCCGGGTAAAACAAAGCAAAGAGCGGCAACTTCGGTTGGTGCTCTTTGCTGTTGCAGGCGCGGCCATCTGGCCTTGGATCTGAATTCGCCGCATTTGAGAGCTGGTTCAACTCCCCATCAGGTATACTTTGTAAAGCCGCGCTCTCCGACCTCAACTTCCACCTTCAACGGTGGCCATAGCCTTGAGAACCGCATCGTCAATATGATCGCGCAGACAGTCAAATTGGTCCGTGCTCATATCGACAAAGCTGCGCGGTCCAATCAACCAAGACGCGTCAGAGCGTGTCAGGTAATGCCAATCGTCCTCTGAAAGCAGACCGCAACGATGCATCATGCAGCTGAGAAGCAAGTGGTCGCCAATCTCAGGCAGCATGGTAATCGACCAGCCTTCGCCGAAATTCACCGACGAGCGAACGGCCCCGCCCCATTTGCCTTCTGCCGAGTTATGCATTTCGATTCCGGATTTTTTCGAGCCGCTCGCGAGAAGCCGTGTCTTGTCGGTAACCACCTTGGCCATTTGTTCTGGTCGCGGTATAAAGCCGACGGCCACCGTGGTTGCGCCGATGCTTGCGGTTCCGGATCTGTGCATTAGAAGACCGGTATATTTTGGTAGGCCGCTGTCGTCGTAGGGTGAGGCTCTTTTTCCACAATAGTCGGCCCAGTCAATCGCAGCGACCGCAGGCCATACGGCTTTAAGCAGTGCCGACATCCTGGTAAAATCTGAATCCATTTCTAACTCCAGTCTCGGGCAGGGGTGTCCGGAATTATTCCCCTTCAGGTTTTGAGCTTCAATTCGAACATGTCGTCTATCCGCCCCAATCCTGCTTTTATTGCCCAGGTTACCGGCGTGTCCGAAGCAAAGCCGCCACAGCCATGCCGTTGGGGACATCAAGACAGTTGGCGAAGCAACGATCAAGGCCGGATTCGGGAATCCGTGAAAAAATCCGGACACACACCCTCGGGCAGGACCTCGCTGATGCAACAGTTGATTGATCCGCCCGAAAAAAATCCCTTGCAGAACGGGTAATCATGCTCCTGGGTGCCCGCCTCGTCGGCACAGAAACTCTTCGACTGTGACACCCGAAAACTGCAGGACGCCGCGCGAAACGGGGCTCACTATGCGCAATCACATCAGAAGCAGAAAGTTCAATCGAAGCCGATACGCATTTCCTGTTCTATGATGAGGAACTCAAATCTGGGGAATTGTTTGTGCTGATTTTTTCAATACGAACGAATTAGAGCCTGTTGACAGTCATGACGCGGCGACCACGCCGGCGACGGGACGGATCCCCGCCGCGAAGCCCGCGGCGGTCCTGTCGTACCGCGTCGCGACCGCCCGGAACTCCCCGGGCTTCGGGAGGGAACTGTCCACAAGGTGCCGCCACCCGTACATCTCGTATGC
This sequence comes from Paracoccaceae bacterium, assembly GCA_965221405.1. Classification (GTDB taxonomy): domain Bacteria; phylum Pseudomonadota; class Alphaproteobacteria; order Rhodobacterales; family Rhodobacteraceae; genus JAPOUP01. Next base: position 2,782,082 of record CBDCSE010000002.1, read on the forward strand.
CCAGCGAACCGGCACTGACCGGGGGAGGTGGCTTTGCGGAAGTCGGGGGCGGATTCCTGTGGAAAGCCGTCCCCCGCTCCCGCCGCCCTTCCGGTCGATGCCGGGTCCGGGACCGCCGCCGCCAGGCCTGGCGGCGGCGGAGCGGGGCCTGCCCCGCAGGACGGGTCGGACCGGAACGGCCCTGGATCGCATTCGCGGATCCGTGCGCCAGCGTGGTCGGCCCGTCCTCCCGTCAGCCTCCCGCGTCCCGATGGATGCCGGGTCCGGGAACCGGACCGTCACGGGCACGGGAGCGGGAGACCATGACCGCCGCAGGCGCGGGAATGGACGTGCGCGGGAAGACGCCGGACATCCACCCGACGGGCGGGACGGCACCGCCACCAGCGACACCGACGGCCTGCGCAGGGTCGCCCGCCTCCCGGGGACGGCGGCGCGGAGCGGGCCGTCATGGAGGCCACGGGGCGGATGCACCGGGGCTTCCGGGCCGTCACCGTCAACCCGCGCCAGTGCCGGGACCTCCCCAGGCCCGGCGGCGCGCCGGGGAGGACCGGCAGGGCCGGCGCGGGGGTGCCCGCGGCCCCCGGCGCCGCGTTCCCGGACATGGCGGCAACGGCGCCGGCGGACGTGACCGCCGGCAGGCTCCGCGGCATGCCGGGGCTTCGGGAGGCCCCCGTCGGCCGGCGCGCGGAGCTCAGGGCGGTTCCCGCCGGGGTCGGAGAGCCCGATCCGGAAGGGCCGGTCACGGGGGTGCTGGAGGAACCGGCCGCCGCCGTCAGCGGGTACGGCCGGCGGACCGGGGAGCCGGTCAGGGGCTCCGGGGATCCCGCCGCAGGCCACCCGGTCCTGATCCCGGTGCCGGGCATCGGCCCGGTCACGGCGGCGTCCCCGGTCGCCTGGACGGGCGGGCCGGGCGCGACCGCCAGCCGCCAGGCCGCGGCGCCGGGCGGCGTGGCGCCGATCGCCCGCGACAGCGGCACCCTGAAGGGCGGGCGCCACATCGGCGGCGGGCGCAGGCGTCCGGGGGACGTGCCGTGCATGGCGGCGATGGCGGCCTGCATGTCCGGCCCGGAGATGAAGGCGCCGTACGGGCGGCTCCGGGAAAGGGCAAGGCACCCGGGGTCGCCGTGACCGCGGTCATGGGCGGGCCGGGCGTGACCGAGGACGTCCTCCCGCGCGACCGGCGCATGTGGGAGGACAGGTCGGCGCCCGCCGCCGCCTGACGCCCGGCGCCGGGCGGACCGCCCGCGCCTGCCCGCACGGCATCCGCCGGTGGAAAGCGGTGCGCGGAACCCGGATCCGGAGGCCCGCAGACCGAAGGAAAAGCCCGGATCCGGGCCTGGACCGAAACATGGATGCTCCCGGTCACGCGCCCGGGGCGCCGTCCGGTTCCGTTCCGGCGGGACCGCCGCCTCCGCGCCGCGCCCGTCCAGGTCGTCCAGCAGCCAGTCGGCGCCGGACGCCCTGTCGCCGACCAGGGCCCCGAACTCCAGCCCGCCCGGAAGCCCCGGCACCCCCTGCAGGTCATGCGCCCGGGCGGGCAGTACCGTGAACCTCACGGGATATCCCAGGGCGTCCACGACGGCGACGGTCCTGGTCGTCAGGCCGCCCCGGGAATGCCCGGTTCCCTGAATCCGGGCCCCCCTTTTCTGGCACCCGCCGCCTTCCGGGGCGCCTGGACGGCCGTCCCGTCCACGGACACCCGTTCAGGGCCGGAATCCCCGGACAGGGCGTTGAAGACACGTTCGGGAACCCCCGAAAGCACCCGGCGGCGGAACCGCCTGGACACGCCGCGCCACCTGGCGGCCCGCTTGGGGAGGTCGCGCCACGGCGATCCCGTGCGGAACCGCCACAGCACCGCCTCCACGAGGAGGCGGCTGTCCGCCGCCGTGCCGCCGGGATCGGACTTCCTGCCCGGCAGCATGTCCCCGGTCCGCGCCCACATGTCGTCCGTCAGTACCGTTCTGTCTGCATTCATCATGTCACCTGTATGTTCTGCCACGCCGCCGTTCCGGCGGTCGCCGGGGCGGAAAACGGCACGGCACCGGGCGATTCGCAACCCGAGTGTCAACAGCCCTAAGTTTAAGGCCCTGACATTCCGTCCGACGGGGTCCGACGGAGCTATCTTGACCGTGTCAAGCGAATCAGATAGCTATGAGAAAAGACGGAATGTCAGGGCCTTAAACTTAGGGAATCGCGAAATGAACAAACTACATGACTCGCCTCTCATCATGAAATTAGCAATCCTGTTTCTGCTTGCAGTAGTGGCGTTGCCGGCAACTGCAGAGAACTATTGCGGACTCCAAAACATCAAGATGTCCGCGGCTACCACCGCTAATCCCGCTGGATCACTCAGGCAGACGATAAATGAAGGCGCGGGTTTGATGGATCAATGGTTCCAATTTGAGCTGAAGGGAACGTGCGCATTTCCACCCAAGAGAGAGAAACCAACAGATTTAGGCCCGGAGAGAGAAACGATATTCGGCACTGTCAGAGATACGATATTCACGTCGGTCTCTTACGACCTTAACTTCTGCTTTCAGGTGGATCAGACCGCTGGCGAAATGGTTGTAATGACCAATACCTCTGCCAATCCGGTACCAAGATTAATTGCAAATGAACAGTCAGTCTGTGCCAAATTCGACAAACTGCAGGCCAAGACTCAGAAGGTAAAGGTATATGTTCAGCCCAAGAACAACGAATGTAAAGACAGTAGATATATGAACAGGATCATCGCCTCGATGTCCAACCCCTTCGGTTATGCGTTTTTCGAGATCATCGACGATGATACGGCAAGGTGTGACTAATTCGTTCGTATGAATAGAAGCTTCTGCGTTAGAAGTTGCCGAGGTTGCTCTGCCAGTGTACCAGTTCTTTCAAGGATTCAGACCGGCAGGACGCCATTGCGTCTTTGGCAATCCGATATTCCTCTTGGTCGGCGAGCGTACTACATATGGCACCAATGGGTGCCATTCTTTCAGCGGCCGGGGCGTTCGAGAACTCGTGGCCACGGTCGCATCCCGGGCCGTGTGCGATAGGTTGCTCGGACGTCCGCCGATAATTTGAAGAGGTAATCACCTTATGTCAAACCTGTCCGACTTGTTCGACCTGACAGGCAAAACAGCGATGGTGACAGGAGGGTCCCGAGGTCTGGGCCTGCAAATTTCACAGGCCCTTGGGTCGTATGGTGCCAACCTCGCTTTGATCGCGCGTAAGGCCGACCAGCTCGAAGATGCCTGTGCGGCACTTGCTTCTGATGGGATATCCGTCCGACCCTTCGTTGCAGACCTATCCGACCCAGATTCTGCTGAAAGCCTCGTGGCAGATGTGGCCAAACGGTTGGGCGGTATTGATATTCTCGTCAACAACGCCGGTGCTACATGGGGTGCCCCGACTGTAGACCACCCTCAAAACGCTTGGGACAAGGTAATGAACCTGAATGTGTCCTCTGTCTTTGCCCTTACCAAAGAAGCCGCAAAGCAGGCGTTTTTCCCGCAAGGAGAGGGTGTTGTACTGAATCTGGCTTCCATCGAGGGGTTGCTGGGGCATCATCCCAACCGCACCGCGACCGTGGCCTATAACACCTCAAAAGGGGCGGTGGTGAACATGACGCGGGCGCTTGCCGCTGAGTGGGGTCGACGAAATATACGGGTCAACGCCTTGGCACCCGGCTTTTTTCCATCAAAGATGACCGCCGGCACGCTTGAAACGTATGGTGACGATATTGTCGCTCAAACCCCAAGGGGAAAGTTGGGTGGAGAACGCGATCTCATGGGGCCTGCGCTTTTGCTTTGCTCACAGGCGGGGGCGCATATCACTGGTCAAATTATCGTAGTCGACGGTGGGATGACCATCATCTAAAGCATCTGGATCGGGCGGGACGACGGAGAGCGGCGGATGCATCCCGACCGCGTCACCGGCGTGAACCGCCTGCCGGTAACATGCGCCACCGTCACGCGAAGGTGCCCAGGTCGGCCGTTCCTGGAGCGGCCGGAGTGCCGCGTCCGGCCGCCCTTCCTGCCGCCCTACGCCCCGCACCCCAACCCGATCAGGCGTCTGTGGGGCGCAATGCGCCGCATAACCGGTTCCACGCGGACCTGCGCCGATTCACCGGGGCGATTTCCGCTTTTCCGACGAAACCCTGCCACGGGACTGGGAGAGGATAGCGAAGTCCGTCACCGACAGTTTTCGGATCATCAACCATGACGGATATCGCATGGTCGGACAGGTGCCGGCGCAGATCCAGCCATGCAACGGAGGGCGAATCAGGCCGGGAAGTACGGTCCAGTCCAGTTCAGCAAGTATATGTTGCGAAGACTCCAGAGAGACCGCTGTCAAACTTGTCCCGGCTTTCCCGAGCCACCGCAACATAAAATGACCCGCAACGTGACGACGTCATTGCGTCGGAAGCCCGGTACACTGTAGGGTGTGTCGCGCTGGAGTTGGCTTGGTTGATTTGGGTACACAGGTTGGCATTGTCATGGGCAGTCAATCCGACTGGCCCACCATGAAGGCGGCCGTCGAGCTTCTCGACGAGCTTGATATCGCCTGTGAGACCAGGATCGTTTCCGCGCACCGCACCCCCGACCGACTGTGGAAATACGGAAATTCGGCGGTGAGACGCGGCCTTAAGGTGATTGTCGCCGGTGCCGGGGGGGCGGCGCATCTTCCCGGCATGATGGCGTCCAGGACCCGCCTTCCGGTGATCGGGGTGCCGGTTCGCACCGAGGCTCTTGGCGGGGTGGACAGCCTGTACTCCATCGTGCAGATGCCGCGTGGGTGTCCTGTTGCGACCGTGGGAATAGACAACGCGGCGAACGCCGCGGTTCTGGCCGCCGAGATACTGGCCCTCACCGACGCGGATATCGCGAAGCGCCTGGATGCCTGGCGCGAGAAACTCGCCGAGGCCGTTCCGGAAGAGCCCGCGGGTGGCTGAACGGCTCGAACCCGGCGGCACCATCGGCGTTCTCGGTGGTGGCCAGCTCGGGCGTATGCTTTCGGTCGCCGCCGCACGTCTGGGCTTTCGTTGCCATGTGTTCGAACCGGAACCTGAGCCCGCGGCGGGTCACGTGGCGCACAGGACCACAACGGCCGATTACGGCGATACGGCCGCTCTGGCCGCGTTTGCCCGAAACGTTGACGTGATTACCTTCGAGTTCGAGAACGTTCCCTCGGAGGCGCTTGATATTCTGGAAGAGCATCGCCCGGTGCGTCCGAACCGCCATGCCCTTGCGATCAGCCAGGATCGGCTGCGCGAGAAAAAGTTTCTTCGGGGCCTTGGCCTGGCCACAGCCCCTTTCGCTTCCGTCGACGCGGCCGCCGACCTGGACGGGGCGATCCATGTTACGGGACTGCCCGCGGTGCTCAAGACCCGGCGGTTTGGCTATGACGGGAAGGGCCAGATTCACCTCGGCTCCTCCGACAGCCCTGCAGCCGCGCTTGCCTGCCTGAACGGTGCCCCGGCGATTATCGAGGGTTTCGTCGACTTCAGCCATGAGGTCAGCGTCATTGCCGCCCGTGGTCTAAATGGCCATATCTCTTGTTTCGACCCCGGTGAGAACGTCCATCGAGACGGCATCCTTCGCACAACCGCGGTTCCGGCCCGCCTCGGTTCGGACGAACGTACGGAAGCCTTACTGCTCGCCGGCCGGATCCTGGAGGCTCTGGAGTACGTGGGCGTCCTTGGTGTGGAACTGTTCGTCACACCGTCCGGTCTGGTCGTCAATGAGATCGCCCCGCGTGTCCACAATTCGGGACACTGGACGCAGAACGGCTGTTCAATAGACCAGTTCGAACAGCACATCCGGGCAATCGTCGGCTGGCCGCTTGGAGACGGACGCCGTCATAGCGACGTCATGATGGAGAACCTGATCGGGGAGGATGTCGACCGTCTCCCGGCACTGCTTGAGGAGACAGGCGCCGCGATCCATATTTACGGTAAGGCGGATGCTCGCCCGGGCCGCAAGATGGGCCATGTGAACCGAATTCTGCGCAACGCCTGATCCGGGCCGGTTCCGGCTTCGGCCTTGCCGCCCGCCCGGAATCGCATCAGACAGGGTTCCGTCATGTTCCAGCCGCCCCGCATCGCCGTTCGAGCGCTGATACTGAGAGACCAGAGGTTGCTGCTGGTCAATGCCTATCCCGACGGGCGGTCCGATCTCTGGTGCGCTCCCGGCGGTGGTGTCAACGCGCATCAGTCCCTGCCCGACAGCCTTGTCCGTGAGGTTCGGGAAGAAACGGGACTGACCGTCACGGTAGGCGCTCCAGCGCTGGTCAATGAGTTCCATGATCCGGAGCGTGACCTCCACCAGGTCGACATATATTTCCGCTGCCGTGCTGAAGAACCGCTGCCCGAGCGCTGGAGCGATCCGGAGGGAATCGTCACCGAGCGCCGGTTCTTCAGCCGGGCCGAGCTGCGCGACATTCGCTACAAACCCGACAGCCTGCCGCTGGTTGCCTGGGATGTCAGTCCCGGAATTTCCTACGACCCTCTGGAACGCCTCGTCCGTTAGTCCGGATTCCATCAGGTGCCGACGGGACATCTCCCTGAGGCACCTTAAGCTCCGCACCGGCGCATGTCCCGCCGCCGCGGATCATGGGCGAAGCGACCATCGGCGTTTTATGGAGGGCGCGTCGTGGATCCGTCCTGAGTCCCGCGGTTTACGGCCTCAGGCCGCTGTTTCCGAAAAGAGATTCACGAGACAAGGCGGAACCCAAGGAGAAATTTCCGGAGGGATTCTCCCAGACGCGATTGCCCTACCGGCATACTCTGGACCCCTTGCCGCTTACAGAGACCTCGGATACTAAAGGCCGCGAGTTGCTTGAAACGGCTGGCAGGAAAACCGGATGAGATTGAGTCGAACAACCAAGGCAGGTGTGGTTCTCGTCACCCTGTTCGCACTGGCCACATGCGGTGACAGGGAAGGAGGCCGTAAGGGCCTTTTCGGCAAACGCGGTGGTGACAGCCAGGCCAGGGAGACACTTGGATCTCAACGCGCCGACGTAGGCGCCGGAGAAGCCGAGGAGCGGGAAACCATCTGGGATCTCTTCGGAAACCGGGACGATCCAAACACCACTATCAGGGTTAACAAATACCTCTGGTTCGCCTCGCTGGACGTGCTCGATTTCCTTCCTGTCGAGGCGACCGACCCGTTTTCCGGCCTTATCCTGACCGGCTATGGTACGCCGCCGGGTGGCGGACGCGCCTATCGCGCGACGATCCATGTACGCGATCCGGCCCTCGACGCCCGCTCACTCGCCGTTTCCCTACAGACCCGCAGCGGTCCCGTCACGCGCGAAACCGTCCTCGCCGTCGAGGACGCGATCCTGACACGGGCCCGATACCTGAGGCGCCAGGACGAGAGGCTCTAGACCGTTTAACCGTCCCATAACGCTCCAAACGCCGGGGTCGAACCGCATCGCGAAGCGCCCGGAAATCGAAATGATCGAGGAAATCGACCGAATGTCCCGCTATTCCGCAAAGGACATCGAGCAGAAATGGCAGGAAAGGTGGGATGGGGCGAACACCTTCCTTGCCCGCCGCGACCCATCCAGGCCCAAATACTATGTGCTGGAGATGTTCCCGTATCCCTCCGGACGCATCCACATGGGACATGTCCGGAATTACACGATGGGCGATGTCATCGCCCGATACAAGGCATCCTGCGGTTTCAGCGTTCTCCACCCGATGGGATGGGACGCTTTCGGCATGCCGGCCGAGAACGCCGCGATGGAACGGGGTGGACACCCAAGGGAATGGACCTACGGAAACATCCGTGACATGCGGGCCCAGATGAAGCCGCTGGGCCTTTCAATTGACTGGACCCGCGAGTTCGCCACCTGCGATCCCGAATACTACCGCCAACAGCAGTCGCTGTTCATCGATTTCCTTGACCGTGGATTGGTCTACCGCAAGGCGGCCAAGGTCAACTGGGATCCGGTGGACATGACCGTTCTGGCGAATGAACAGGTGATTGACGGCAAAGGCTGGAGATCCGGCGCCACGGTGGAGCGGCGTGAACTGACCCAGTGGTTCTTCAGGATCAGCGACTTCTCCGAGGAACTGCTCAGTGCCCTCGATGGGTTGGACGCATGGCCCGAAAAGGTCAAGCTAATGCAGCGCAACTGGATCGGGAAGTCCCGTGGCCTGCAGTTTTCATTCAGTCTTGTCGGTGGTGTGGAAGGTCACGACGGCATCGAGGTCTACACAACGCGCCCCGACACCCTGATGGGTGCGTCCTTTATCGCCATCTCCCCGGATCACCCGTTGGCGGTAACACTCGAGCGGCAGGATCCTGAAATCGCGGAATTCAATGCCGGTTGCCGCAGTGGCGGTACGTCCGAGGAAGATCTGGAACGGGCGGGCAAGAAGGGCCTCGACACCGGGCTGCGCTGCCGTCACCCGTTTGATCCGGGATGGGAGCTTCCGGTATACATCGCGAATTTCATTTTGATGGATTACGGAACCGGCGCCATATTCGGTTGCCCGGCGCACGACCAGCGTGATCTTGACTTCGCCCGGGCATATGGCCTCGAAGTAATAGATACCTTCGTTGACATCGAGAATGGAAAGCCGGTGGAGGCCGAGGCGTTCGTTCCGCCCAGAAGCCAACGGGTCAGATGGACAAAGGGTTTCGGTTGGCCGAAGGACGCGACGGGGGAGGAGGCGATCGAGGCCGCCATCTCAATCTGCGAGCGCCGGGGTCTGGGCCAGGGGGTCGTGAAATACCGTCTGCGCGACTGGGGGCTTTCCCGACAGCGCTACTGGGGATGTCCGATTCCGGTCGTGTACTGCGACAGATGCGGAGTCGTGCCCGAGCTCAAGGAGAATCTTCCCGTCACGCTGCCGGAAGACGTGACCTTCGACGCTCCCGGTAATCCGCTTGACCGGCATCCGTCGTGGCGTATCTGCGCATGCCCGAAATGTTGCCGGCCTGCGCGGCGCGAGACCGACACGATGGATACCTTCGTGGATTCATCCTGGTATTTCGCGCGTTTCACGGCCCCCGGCTCCGGCACTCCGACCGAGACCGGTGACGTCGGATACTGGATGAACGTCGATCAGTACATCGGCGGCATCGAGCACGCGATCCTGCACCTGCTGTATTCCAGATTTTTTGCGCGTGTCATGCATATATGTGGCCATCTACCCGAGTCGGCCATCGAACCGTTCAATGCTTTGTTCACTCAGGGCATGGTCACGCACCAGGCGTACTACAGGGACCGGGAAGCCGTCACAAAGGCCTCGCCGACCACGGCCTGTGACGGTTCGCCCGCCGAGGACGCCGTGACGTCAGGTCTTCGCAGGTCGTATTTCTTCCCCGAGGAAGTGGAGCTGCGCTCCGACGGAAATTACTACCTGAAGGGAAAGGACGCACGGGCCGCGGCGGATGGCGGCGAGGATAGGGATAGCGGCAAGGTCGAGGTTCTTCCCGCCGTCAAGATGTCGAAATCAAAAAAGAATGTCGTGGACCCGGTGAGCATAATCGGATCCTACGGCGCTGACACGGCTCGCTGGTTCGTCCTGTCCGACAGCCCACCCGAGCGCGACATTGAATGGACCACCGCGGGGGTGGAGGCCGCACACAGACACCTCGTGCGTGTTCACCGTATGGCCATGGAAGCCACCGGTGACCCTGAAACCTCGTCCGAGGCTGACCTGGGACTGGCTAAGGCCATGCACAGGGCGATTCACGACGTGACCATGGGTATAGAGAGCTTCGGTTTCAACGCGGCCATCGCGAGGCTCTACGCGTTCACCGGCACCATCGCAAAGGCAAGGCCGGGTACCGCCACCCGTTTGGAGGCTATCAGGACACTTGCCCATCTCATGTCGCCGTTCACCCCACATCTGTCGGAAGAGATATGGGAAATGCTCGGTGGAGAGGCCCTTCTGGCCAATGCCCCATGGCCGGAGGCCGACCCTGAAATGCTTGTCGACTCTGTGGTGACGCTACCGATCCAGGTGAACGGCAAGCGCCGTTCGGAAATCACTGTCGCCAGGGACCTCGGACGGGATGAGGTTGAAAGACTCGTCATGGCCGATCAGGCCGTGGTGAAGGCGTTGAATGGAGGCGTTCCGAAAAAACTCGTTATTGTACCGGGCCGTATCGTCAATGTCGTTCTGCAGAAACCGTGACAGCGCTGGCGTGATCCGGCGTTGTCGCCGTGCCCCTGCCGTATCGTGGGTATGTTTCGCGGTATTCAGCCTATGCATCCTATGGCTCGCCTCCTGCAGTTACCGGCCGGTTTTCGGCCCCGGAGGGGTTGGCGAGGGGTTGGCTGGCGCGATTCTCGTTGAGGAACCCGGAAACCACGAGGAATATGTCTTCACGGCGCGGCTGGAGCAGCGGCTGGGCCGTCCGCAGGGCGCGCGCTACCGGCTTGACTACAATATCGAGACGGGGTCCGAAGGTGTGGGGCGTACGCCGGAGCAGCGGGTAACCCGTTACAACGTAACCGGTACAGCCGAATACCGGGTGATCGAACTTGGCGCGGACCGGACCGTGCATTCGGGAAAGGTCGAGAGCCTCACTAGTTACTCGGCGGCAATCCCCTTGACCAGTGCGCGGGCCGCGGCCCGTGACGCCAGTGAGCGCTTGATGGTCATCCTGGCCGATCAGGTGACCGTTCGCGTTCTCGCCACGTACGGGGACTGGTCGGATTGAAGCGCTCCGGGTCGAGCCGAAAACTGGATTTCGCCAATCCCGACCCGGACGCGAATGGGTTCCTGATCTACGGTCAGGATGCCATGCGTGTTGCCCTGAAACGCCGGGAACTCATCATCGGCATCGTTGGTCCCGGTGGCGAGGAGGAGATGCGCCTGGAGCGAATCCCTGCAGCCAGGCTGCGTAAGGAACCCACGCTACTTTCGGACATGATCAAGATGCAGGCGTTCTTTCCCGGGAGGCGGGCGGTTCTTGTGGAGGAGGCCGGGGACGCTGTTGCCAAGGCCATCGCCGCCGCGCTTGCTGCCTGGAGGCCCGGAGACGCCCAAATCGTCGTGACCGCCGGGGTTCTCACGAAGCGTTCCGGCCTCCGGAAGGCGTTCGAGGCCGACAGGACGGCCTATGCGGCTGGAATTTACAATGATCCCCCTGCCCAGGGTGAAATCAGGGACAGGCTGCGACTGGCGGGTCTAAGCGACATTGACGGTAATGCCATGTCAGCGCTATTGGAACTCGCGCACCGGATCGATCCCGGCGACCTGTGGCAGACCATCTCAAAGCTTGGCCTGTACAAGCTTGGGGATGATACGCCGACGACAACGGAGGATGTCGAGGCCTGTGCGCCCGCCACTTCCGAGGTTGAGCTGGGAGACCTGCTTGACGTTGTCGCCGAGGCGCGAACGAAAGACATCGGTCCGCTTGTTCAGACGCTGCTGGGCCAGGGTGTCACGCCGATCAGCCTGTGCATAGGCGTGACACGGCATTTCCGGGCACTTCATGCGGCTTCATGTGATCCCGGCGGACCCGGTGCCGGGATCGCGAAGCTACGTCCGCCGGTGTTCGGCCCGCGCCGTGACCGTATGCTGCGGCAGGCGCGGCGCTGGGGTCTCAGCCGATTGGAGCGGGCTCTGGGGATGCTGACGGATACGGATCTTCGGCTCCGGTCGGCGAACCAGAACGCGCCGCAGATGGCTCTCGTCGAGCGGACATTGATTCGGCTATCGATGCTTGCCTCCGTGCGTGGGTAGTCGGGGGGCGCACCTGCGTCAACGGAGGTTCCGAACCGAACGCTCGGAAGGAAGAATGTCTCGGGGGATGGGAACCGGAAGCCGCTCCAATTGGATTCACTCTCCACTCGTTGGTTTGAGGCCTCCGACTTCCAGTCGGATATCGCTTCAGCGAGAACGAACCGTGCCATGTCCCTGTCCTTCCGGAGACGGGCCGCCCGTTCAGGGCAAGGGCCCGTTTCCGGAAGGACAGGGACCAGGATACGGGAAACACCCCGAACGGCGCCCTATGGTGCCTTCTCGTGGGTCAGTTTTCGGGATTTACTCGCTTGTCTGCGTGTTTTCGGGGTTAAGCAAGTTGCTGACCATGTCACCGAGGTTTAGCGCAACGCCGGTCTCGTCGGTATCGATCCGCGCGTTTTTCGTGTAGCGTCCCTTGTTGACCTTGCCATTGCCATAGATCCAGGCACCATCACGGACAATCGCAGTGCCAAAGACCTCCGCGTTGCCGCTAATGCGCGTGCCCTGGCCCGAAACCTTCGCGTTTCCGTAGACGCGTGCGTTTCCATAGACTTCGGCACCGTTCAGGATTTTCGCATTTCCCGATACGGTGCCATTGCCGATATGGGCATCAACAATCCGAGCGTTCCCCGATATTCTTATTTGCCCGTAATAGGAACTACGGAACCCGCCAAGCGTGCTATTCTTGATTGTCACGTTGTCGGATATCTGAATATCCCCACCATGCACGATAGAATTGCGGATCACCACGTTTCCAGAGATTTCGAACATAGCGAGTCCGCGGTCCGCACAGACGACGGAGTTTGGCCCGACATAGACGGAATCAGGGATTGCGCTCTTACGAGTATAATCATTGAACGACTCTCTCACCTTCACACGGCATTCTTCATCACTCAAACCGACGCACTCCGATTCGTAGTCAAATGCCGCCATCGGTACAAGGCCGCCGCCGTTCGGATGGGCCGTTCCCATGACTTTGCAGGCCGCCAGCGTTTCCGCCCCCGACTGCCCGGCCATGAGTGCCGCCAGCGCGGCCGCCGCAATCCGATGTTTCATCATGCTCACTGGTTGCCGCCAAGTAAATTGCCAGTCAAACCGACGCGGCCAGCATAAGGGGGGGGGGGGTGAAGCGGGTCATTTAGGAAGCCTCCAATTATGTCTATGCCCTCACTCTACACGGCCTTGCCGTCAGAAAGCAAGGGTGAAGTTTCAGACGGGTGCGATTCTCATATGGTCAACTTTTGGTTCCCTTGTGTTCCGTCCGCGAATCACGCCGCGAGCGCGGTTCGCGCGGCGGGCCGGTTCTCGTTGGCGCATTCCGGGGGCTTCCAGTCGCCGTCGCGGCCCCGGCCCTGTCCCGGGCGCTTCATCCGTGACGTCAACAGGACCTTGTTGGCGGATTCCACAGAACCTGAACCGATAGGGTGGCCGGCGGCGGCGTGGTGCATACGGCGGCGGTTGCCGCGCAGGAAGGCCAGTTCCCTCCGGACATCGTCGGTTCCCTTCCCCTTCGGCGGCAGGTGGCGCAGCGCGCCGGTCACCTTGCCGGCCCCCTTGGGGTCGTGGCGCATGACATGCCGCCACTTCCCGGACCAGGCCGTTCCCGCGTCCGTGTCCGGGCCGAAGGCGGCGTTGGCCGCAGCACCCGGATGCTGGGCTCCATGCCAGAAGTCCGAGAGCATGACATCCGGGCCAGGCGATTCCAGGAACGTCCGGTTGTCTTTGGCGCCGTCGGCAACCGCCGCAGGCCTCAGGTCGGGGCCGCGTTCCAGCCAGTGCGGCGCCTCGGCCTTCAGCCGGGATTTCAGGCCCGTCCTGCCGGCCTCGGGAAGACACCCGAAGTACCGGCTTTCCGGGACCTCGACCCCGGCGGCGGACAGGGCCACCACCCCGCACGCCGCCGTGCGCCAACCGGCGTCCGCTGGCTTTCCGTCCGTTGCTCCAGCGTTCATGCGCATCATCACGCCGCCGGGCGAGACCGGCAGCGAGACCGCCCCTTCGGGCATTTCCTCCCGCTCACGGAGACCCGGCGGGATCTCGCCGGAACGCTCCTCCATGCGAGATCCGACCTCCCCGGAAAGCCGGCCCGGGGACGCCGTCGAGGCCCCCCCGGCCGCACAGCCGCCCCAGTGCCTGCTGCCGCACGTATTGCGCAGACGCCAGCGGAAGGACCGCACCGGCTGGGAAACGGTGGACATGCTTCAGGCCCTGCACTGGCTGAAGCCCACCATCCGTCACCCGTGGCCTGACCGGCGTCTCGCCGTCGGACCCAAGGCAGGAGCCGCACGCGTTAGCGCATACGTGCGGATCTGTGTGGGGGGCCGGAAAACCCGGTTTCTTACCGCGATGATGGTGCCCTGGGGCCCGCGCCGCCAACATCGGGCGCGTCATCCGCAGCCACCACTCTCCTGCTCGGCGGCGTCCAGGTGTACGGGCTGGCTAGGGCCGCCGGCACCGCGATAATTGTGCACGAGGCTCTTTGGATTGGTATAAACTTTCCTGCCTGCCTGCTCCATGGCCTGTCCCGCCTCCGGTATGCCCCCTGACGCCACCGGAGTGACCGGAATGCCGCACCGCGTCGGGGTGCCCATTATGGGTTCTCGGCGAAACGGTCAGCTGCCGCGAATCTCGGAAATCGAGGTTTCCGCAAGCCTTTGGACAAGGCTCCGTTCGATATCTTCAAGAACGCCGGCGATCCGTTGCTGCAGCGCACGTTCGACAGCGCATTCCGGCGTGTCACCGTTTTCCCCGCCCGCTACCATGCGCTCATCGAGCGCGAGGTAGACATCGGCAAGGGTGATTGTCCCCGGTTTCCGAGCCAGCCGCCAGCCGCCTGCATGTCCCTTTTCCGAGGTCAGCAGACCCGCTTCCCTTAACCGCCCCAGCACACGGCGAACGACGACCGGATTGGTCCCGGCGTGTTCCGCGATCGCGGCGGAGGTGCGTACGCGATCTGGATCCCCGGCCATGTGACTGAGTGTGTGCAGGGCAAGGGACAGACGGCTGTTGCGCTTCATGTGCCATTTCTCTCCAGACGGAAATTAAATGTAACCGTTACTATTGCATCTTTCCAGTAACCGTGTAAGTTACATGGCTTCCGCCACAGGCATCCGGAGCGTAGTATGCCAGACAGCAGTATGCCAGATACCCGACTCCCCGTCACGGTCCTTTCCGGGTTTCTGGGAGCGGGGAAGACCACGCTGCTCAATCGGGTCCTTGGAAATCGCGAGGGCCGCCGGGTGGCGGTCATTGTCAACGATATGTCAGAGGTCAACATCGACGCGGATCTGGTCCGTGCCGACACCGAGCTTAGCCGGACGGACGAAACCTTGGTCGAGATGTCGAACGGCTGCATCTGCTGCACGCTGCGCGATGACCTTCTGGACGAGGTGCGCCGTCTCGCCGCCCAGAGGCGATTCGACTACCTTCTCATCGAGTCCACCGGCATCTCCGAGCCGCTCCCGGTGGCCGCGACGTTCGAGTTCAGGGATGAATCGGGTGACAGCCTGTCGGATGTTGCCCGGCTCGACACCATGGTGACGGTGGTCGATGCGGTGAATCTCTTGCGGGACTACTCCTCCCATGACTTCCTGCGCGATCGGGGCGAGACCATGGGCGACGGGGACGAACGCGCTCTGGTGCATCTGCTGACCGAACAGATCGAATTCGCCGATGTCGTGATCCTGAACAAGGTAAGCGATGCTGGCCTGCAGAAAGTTGATGCCGCCCGCAAGATCATCCGCAGTCTGAATGCTGACGCAAGGATCATTGAGACGGATCGATCCGATGTACCCGCCGGTGCGGTCCTGGACACGGGCAGGTTCGATTTCGGGAAGGCCCATGAACACCCAATGTGGGCGAAGGAGCTGTATGGTTTTGCCGACCATGTGCCCGAGACGGAGGAATATGGGGTCACCTCCCATGTGTACCGGGCTCGGCTGCCGTTTGTTCCCAAACGCGTCTTTGATCTCCTGAACGGCGATTTGCCGGGCGTGATCCGCGCCAAAGGTCATTTCTGGATCGCCACGCGGCCGGATTGGGTTGCCGAGTTTTCCCTGGCCGGGGCTCTGTCAAGCGTCAGGCCGCTGGGCACATGGTGGGCGTCGGTACCGAAAGTGCGCTGGCCCGATCATGAAAGCTCCCGTGAATGGATCAGGACGCATTGGCAGGAGCCGTGGGGGGACCGCCGTCAGGAGATCGTCTTCATCGGGGCGGGGATTGACTGGTCCGCGCTCAAGAAACGGCTCGATCAGTGTTTGATTTCCGCTTCGGGGGTCAGCGGACCCGATGATCTTCCTGACTACCCCGATCCATTTCCGATCTGGCGACGGGAGGAGCGGGCGGCATGAATTTCGATCCCATTACGGTGAGGAACTCTGTGGCCGGCGTTGATGTCGCCGCCGATCCCACGTCGCTCAACGCGTTTGTGCGACCGGAATGCGCCGCCTCGATCTGGCACAGGCAGGTGCCGCCGGACACTAAGAGCTGGCTGGAACGACTTGATCCCGCACGCCTGCCACGCGGCCGGGTTATCCTGCGTCCGGATGCGGTCGCCGATACTTTTGGCCATATGTGTGACATTGCCCAAACGCCACCGGGACCGGAACGGGAATGGCTCCAGGAGGATGTCGCCGCTCTGGCCGGGATACTCGCGGACCTGATGTCCGCAAGGCTCCTGCGGCTGCGGCTGGACGTGGTGACGACCAATTCTTGCCGCAAATTTCACATTGACGCGATAACGGCCCGGCTGATCTGCACCTATCGCGGCACGGGCACCCAATATGGGATTTCCGCCAACCGGGAAGACCCGAGCGATATACTCACCGTTCCGACCGGAGCGCCGATCCTGCTTCGGGGAACGCTTTGGCCGGAAACGCCATCCTCTGAATTGCTGCACCGATCGCCACCGATCGAGGGCACGGGCGAAACCCGATGGATTCTTTTTCTGGACCCCGTTTTCGATCCGGAAGATGAAGTGTGAGCGGTAACATCGGTGAAACCAGCCTGCGCAAAAGGCGGCGTCCGGGTGATCCAATGGCGGCCTTTGACGGCTTGCCGCCCCCCTTACGTCAATGGCTCTCGCATGCCGCATTGCCTTGGTCGCCCGCGTCGGTGCGGCGCATCTGGTCAAAGTCACTGGCCAGGGGTTTGACGCAGGAAGAGACCCTGGTCGCGCTGAGTCGGGCCGAGGCCCGAACACTGGCTCGCGACCGGCGGTCCACTCTCTTCAAGATCAATTCCCAAACCTGAAGGAAACTCAATGTTCCGACTTGCACAGTTCGTCTTCGCCGCCCCTGTCGCGCTCTCCGCCGTTGTCGCGCTGAGTCCCGTGGTGTCCGCATCCGCCGGGGAGGGCAGCATTACCATCGCCTACCACTCCGGGCCCGCCAGCGAGGTGCCGGACCCTCGTGCACGCCAATACGGTTGGCTGTCGAATCAGGCTGGGGTCACGGAAACGCTGATGGGTCTGGACCGCAACCTCCAGCTCTATCCGCGGTTGGCGGAAAATATCGAGCAGACCGACCCCACGACATGGCGCGTGACCCTACGCGGAAACCTCACTTTTCACGACGGCAGTCCGGTGACGGCGCAGTCGGTTATCGATAGCCTGATGCCTATGGCCGAGGAGGGTCATGCGGCACACAATCCGAGGCTTGTGAGGCTCCTGGATCTGGCGGGGATGGAAGCGGATGGTGGGCTTACCGTCGTTTTCCGCACCAACAGCCCCAATGCCGCCTTTCCCTGGACGTTGACCGAGCCCGGGGTCGCAGTGCTAGGCCCCGCATCCGACACCTTTCCGATCAACGCGACCGGCCCCTTCGTTTTCCGCGAGGCGATACCTGATCAGCTATATCGCGTTGAGGCCAACCCGAACTACCGCGCTGGTCCGCCGATGCTAGCTGAGGTGCGTGTCGTCAAGACAGGTGATCCGGCTGCGGCCGCGCTGGCCTTCGAGGCCGGTGAGGTCGATCTGGTCATCAATTATCCCGAGACCGACTATGATCGCGTCCTGAGCACTGGTGCGCAGGGCTTTGCCGCTCCGACGACACGGCTGTTCTTCTACGGGCTGAACGTCACGAACGGACCGTTGGAGAACCGGCTCATCCGCCACGCGGTATCCCTTGCCATCGACCGACGGGGAATCGTGGAGGCGGCCCTCTCAGGCGTTGGTGGGGTGCCGGCTGGCACCGTCTTCCCCGCCATGATGGGTTGGGCTGCCGACATCACCCCTGCATATAACCCGAGCCGTGCGGAGCGGCTTCTGGCCGAAGCCGGTGCGGTGAAGGAGGACGGCCGCTGGATGCTGGACGGTGCGCCGCTTGAGATCGATATCGTGACCTATTCGTCCCGTGCGGCCCTGCCGCCAACCGCGGAGCTGACACAGGCCTATCTTCAGGCCATCGGGATCGCGGCCACGGTTTCCATCGGCGAATTCGGAGCCAACAACGATGCCATCGCCAGCGGTGCGGCGGACATGCACCTGCAGGCATGGGGCACCGCTCCGCAGGGCGATCCCAGTTATTTCCCGGAGACGATCATCGGTACTGGTTCGGGTTCGAACGTGGGCGGTTACTCCAACCCTGAACTCGATGCGCTGCTGGCGGAAGGGCGGCAAACCTTCGATGAAACGGCGCGGCGGGCGATTTATGAACGCGTGCAGGCTATCATCGCCGAGGATGTGGCCCTGATCCCGGTGTTCCATGCCAGTCAGGTCAGTGTCGGGACCGCCGGGCTGACGGGCTTTGCCGTCCATCCGGCCGAAACCTATTGGATGCACATCGGGGTCGCGCTGGCCGAATGACGCTCTCCGTTTCCCGCCTGAGTGCCGTGCGCTCGGGCCGGACCATTCTACATCCGACGTCGCTGGAGATCGCGTCCGGCGACCGCATCGGTCTGGTCGGCGTGTCCGGCTCCGGCAAGTCCACGCTCGGCTACGCCCTGGTGGATGATCTACGGGCCCGGGGCCACAGTGTCGCCCATGTTCCCCAGAGCCCGGATGAGGCGCTGGATCCGCTCCGCAGTCTGGAGTTCCATTGGAACGAGGCCGAACTTGTACTGAACCTGCCGCCCGAAGTTGGCTGTCGCAAACGGCTGCTCTCGGCGCTGAAAATCGCCGACGGTGATCTCTGTAAACGGCCTTGGGGATGGAGCCGGGGCATGCAACAGCGGTTCGTCATCGCGATGGCGCTGATCGGCACCCCGGCGCTGATCGTGCTTGACGAGCCGACTTCAGCGCTGGATCCGGTGATCGCGGCGGAGACAATGAACCTGCTCGAAAGTCACCTTAGCGGCACCGGGACGGCGGTACTCCTGATCACCCATGATCTTGGTCTGGCGGCGCGGTGGGTGTCAAAACTGATGGTGATGGATGATGGGCATGTCGTGGAGACGGCTTCGACCCAAGATCTGCTGGAGCGTCCTCGGACAGACGCGGCGAAGTCTCTTTCCGCACATAGAAGCTGGCTCGCGGTGCCATGCTGAGGGTTGAGAGCGTTTCGGTGAGACGTGGCAAGACCATGACACTGGAAGATGTTTCGTTCTCACTGGACCCCGGCAAGACCCTCGCTGTCGTGGGGGAGAGCGGTGCCGGAAAATCCACTCTCATAACCGCGATACTAGGGTTCCTGCGTCTCTGGCGGGGTGAGATTTCCTGGGCTGGGGCTCCGGTGCGCGACTGCGCTCCCTCACTCGTCATGCAGGAACCCCGGGCGGCGTTCAATCCGACGCTGACCCTAAGGCGTTCCGTCATGGAACCTGTCGCAGCCCGCCGACCGGCGCCGCTGGACCGGATCGACCGACTCTGTCGCGGTCTGGAATTGACCCATGACCTTCTGGACAGACGGCCCTTGGAGGTTTCCATCGGCCAGGCCCAAAGGTTCGGCCTCCTGCGGGCCCTGATCGCCGCGCCGCCGCTGGTTTTGTTCGATGAACCGCTGTCGGCGTTGGACTCCTTCACGCGGAAACGCACGGCGAGGCTTGTCGCGGACCTGCAGGCGGAGGAGGGCTTCGCGGCACTTATTGTCACCCACGACCTCGGCTACGCCTGCGCCTATGCCGATGATATCGCGGTACTGCGCTCTGGCCGGATCGAGGAGCTGAGGTGCCCGCAGGACTTTATCGCAAGCCCGCGAACCGGTTATGGCCGCACGTTAAGAGATGCGGCGATCGCCCTTGGTGCGTTGGAGCGGGCGGCATGATGCTGGGCATTCTCGGCCTGTTGCTTCGCGCGTGCGTGGTCCTGACCGGCGCGGCATTGGCCACATTCGTACTTCTCTGGAATGCCCCGGGTGATCCCGCACTTGCCATCGCGCTGGCGCGCTACGACACGGTGGTGCCCGCAGACGTGATCGACAAAGTGCGGGTCGAGGCCGGTCTGGACGGTGGATTCTGGACGGCCTTCAAGGGGTGGGTCGGACCATTGCTGGCCGGTGATCTGGGGCGCTCCTCCGTGAGCGGTCGGGCGGTATGGCCCGAGCTCGCCGCGGCAATTTCGTATACCGTGCCGTTGGCGCTTGCGGGACTGGGTATCGGGTTGGTTATCTCGGTGCCTCTCGCCGGGATCGCAACACGCGTGCCCGGCGGTTGGACGGATCGCTTTGCTGTGACTCTGGCGTCACTTGGGGCGGCGATACCGGCCTATTGGCTGGGACTCTTACTGATCCTGCTCTTCGCGGTCCATCTTGCCTGGCTTCCGGCCATGGGCGCACGCACACAGGCCCATGTCATATTACCGGCCCTGACGCTGGGGCTCGGCGTCGCCGCGTCACTCACCCGGATCATTCGATCCGGTATCCTCGAGGCGAGAGGCCAGCCATTCCTCCCCGCCTTCCGCCGCCGGGGAGTATCAAACCGTGCCATCGGACGAGATCACGTGGCCCCGCATGCGGCGATCCCCGTGGTTACTGTCTTTGGCCTGGAGTTGGCGTTCCTCCTTGAAGGGACGGTAATTGTGGAGGTCATTTTTGGAAGGCCTGGCCTTGGGACCTTTCTGGTGGCCGCCATCGCGGCAAGGGACTTTCCCAAGGTTCAGGCCGTCGTCCTGCTCGCTGCACTGGTGTTTGTCGTGGTCAATCTGCTTATCGATGTCGTCTATCGGCTCATCGATCCCCGCATCGGCGAGCGTGATGCGTAGCGTGATCGCCCTTTCGGGCGCGTTCATTCTGGTCGCGGTCATCGGCCCGCTCGTGGCACCGTATGATCCGTCAGCGATCGATATCCCGAACCGGTTGAGTTCGCCGGGTGCGGACTGGTTTCTCGGTACCGATGCCCTTGGCCGGGACATTCTTTCCAGACTCCTGCATGGAGCCCGCTGGTCCCTCGGATTGGCTTTCCTGATCTCCGTGATCGGTCTGTTCATCGGGACGCTTGCCGGGCTCGCGGCTGCCTTGGGAGGGAGGTTGGCTGATTGGCTGGTCATGCGGGCGACGGACACGTTTCTCGCCTTCCCGGACCTCGTGGCGGCCGTGGTCATCGCGGGAGTGCTGGACGCGGGTACGGGAAGTCTGGTTCTCGCCCTGAGCGTAACCGGTTGGATGCGTTATGCGCGGGTCGCCAGGGGCATTGGCCTTTCGCTGGCAACCCGCGGCTACGTCCTTCAGGCAAGACTCGCGAGCATGTCGCCGCTTGCGATTGCCCGGTGGCACTACCTTCCATCACTTCTTCCGTCTTTGACCGTCGTCTGGACCGGCATGTTTGGCCGTGCGATTCTCGGTATCTCCGCCCTTGGCTTTCTCGGGTTTGGCGTCCAACCACCGCTGCCGGAATGGGGAACGATGCTGCTTGACGCCAGAATCCATATGCTTTCGACGCCGCTTCAGATGATCTGGCCCGGTTTGGCTGTAGTGTTCTGTGTTCTGGCCATAAATCTCGTCGGCGACGCCTTGCGGGATGCGCTGGCGGAAAGGGACGAGCGGATCTGACCATCGCAAGCGGGGAAATGGCTCGCGTATTCCGTAGGAACTTCCGATCGGTTCGCGAATGATTGATCGGTGGGTAGGCTGCGTCCCGTGCCCTGTTCATGGCAGACAACTTCTCCGCGCCGCTGAAAGCGACGCATTTGGCGTTCATTACCCAGTCACCTGATGGACACGGTTCGGTGAAGGTCAGCGACTGCGGAACTCTCGAAGAGCGCAGGAAGACGCATGGTATTTAGGATGTCGCCGAATGAACCGTCGGCATGGAAGCGCCGCAACGGAGCAGGCGGTTTGTGGAAATTGAGGCTGCGGGCTTCCCGATCGGTTGGGGAAAGACCATGTTGACGTAGTGTGGGCAAAGAGAGCACTCGAGCGGATCGAGGCGCGTTTTTTGCGACCATCCAGCATACGTGGATTTTCTGAAACCACATCGGTCCACGGCCAAACGGTCAGGACGAGGATCGCGATGCGGTTGATCAACCGCGACCCGTGGCCAACCGGCGATGACGGTCTTCAGGTTCCATTTGGGACCGATTCTCATATGGGGACATTTTCGGGGTTTTCCGCGCCGCATCGAAGCGGTCTGACATGACCAAGGCCCGCAGCGGGAGGATTGCAGCAACTTTGGAATGTGGCACGGAGCCCGAAATGCCAGACATGCATTTGATCCCAAGGCTTGGCCGGTTGTGCTCCCGCGATGAAGTGCCCATGCGATGAGACCTGCGGAGATGGGCACGCCGATGGACGAAAGGCAGAGCCTTCAGGGTCCGGGATGTCCGCGGCAATACGGCGGTACCACCTGGTTGTCAGCCGCTCTTACCGCCCGATCCCTTTTCAGCATTGCGGATCGCTTCGACTGTCCTGTCAAGTGCCGGCGGCAATGTCTTCCGGAGGTTGATCATCGGTTTGAGCCAAGCATATAGCGGGGGCAGCCGCACGTGCTGGCCGTCCCGCTTGGTGGCGCTCCGAAGAGCGATGGCTCCATGGGAAAGGATGTCGATGGCGGCGTCGGCCAGTTCGGCTCTCTCCTGCGGAACCAGAAAGCTTTCGGGCAGGTCGGCAAGTTCCTTTCGCATGATGTCGATTACGGCAGGCAGCCGAAGGATCGCGTGGGCTAGACTGTCCCTGTCAGCACCTTCGTACCTGGCCTTATGGTCGTCCCGCGTCGCGCCGTCCATCCGTGTGAAATCCTTCGCCAGCCCTTCATGGCCTGCCGTCCGCGCCTGATGCGCCAGATCTTCAACCAGATGACTGCGATACGCGTCGAGTCCGTGCCGACCCATGATCGCCTTGGCCAGGTGTTCCGCCGCGTCCGCGGTGCAGGCCACGAAGTCATCGGCTCGACCAAGATGTTCCCGCCAGTTTTCCGACCGGCCAAGCTTTGCCGATGCCTCGATCGCGCCCTCTACCATCCGAAGGGACGCATTCATTGACTTCCAGTACCTGTCAGTCTCCATGAATGGCTCTCCCTCCAATGTCGGCCGGGACCATTCTCCGGCCAGCAGCGTTCCGTCACGGACTATGCCGCGACCGATATGACCGATAC
Organism: Paracoccaceae bacterium; assembly: GCA_965221405.1. Classification (GTDB taxonomy): domain Bacteria; phylum Pseudomonadota; class Alphaproteobacteria; order Rhodobacterales; family Rhodobacteraceae; genus JAPOUP01. The sequence goes on from CBDCSE010000002.1 coordinate 2,805,234, forward strand.
AGAGCGCCTTGCGCACGACGAGCCGCTCCGGGATCGCGATCCCGTTGACGTGGTGCCTGCACCGGACACCGGGAATGTGGAACGGCACGCCAGAGGGGATTCTCCGAGGCCGCTCGCCGTCCCCGCCGACGATGAAGGCGATGTCCCAGTCGCTGTCCTGGTGGTGGTTGCCGCGGGCGCGGGAGCCGAACAGCACTGCCGCCCTTGCCTCCGGCCATGCGTCCAGCGCCGTCTGCGCGGCGCGGCGGATCTCGGCAAGTGCGGCTGTGTCGTTCATGTTGTGAATGATAGCATCGGCATCGGAGGCCGGTCAAACTGGGGCGATGCGGGGGGCATCGGGTATGCCGTTTGGCTGCGGGACCAGACGTCAAGATGGCAGGTTTGCCGTCTGAAGTGACCGTCCAAACGCCCCAATGGATTGGTTTACCCGATTTTCGAACCGCCGTGGATGCGTGATGCCGAAAAAACTGGCATGCTCCACTCACCCGATGCATGCGCTTGATTTTAGCATGGATCGTATCCAGTATCGGGACCATGGCGATTCATAATTCGGGTCCACTCAGGTTTCTGGCCGGTAATTCGGATCGGGTCAGCTTCAACAGAAGGGAACTCGCAGTGATACTGTCGGTATACGGCCGCATGGTCGCCGCCGGCGAGTGGCGTGATTACGGCATCTCCAGCCTCTGTGAGGTCGCTGTTTTCGCGGTCTTTCGCCGCACGGCCGAACTGCCGCTCTACCGGATCGAGAAACGCCCCCAGCTCCGTAATCGCCAGGGGCTTTATTCCATAATCGGTATGGACGGCCGGATTCTGGGGCGTGGACACGACCTCAGGACGGTTCTACGTGTACTGGAGCGGAAGTTGATCCGTGCGGTCCAGTGAAGGCTGGACTTCCGGTCGGTAACGTAGGGATGCGGCGGATCTATTCGTGGAGCAGTCGCCGGTGCGAGGTTACACGTCCGCCTCCCTGCGCATCGATCCGCCGGATCGCTTTCAGCGTCGGTTCATAGGCAACCGCCATATGATGCGCGTTCGCGTGCAGGAGTGTCTCGCCATCCACCGCGATCGCCACGTGTCCTTTCCAGAACAGAAGATCACCACGTTCTGGCGGCGTGCCCGAAGGAAGTTCGTAACCCAGTTCGTTTTCCTGCATGTCGCTGTCGCCGGGACAGCCGAGTCCGGCCGCCGTCAGCGAGGCCTGCACCAGTCCTGAGCAGTCGATTCCCCGGATGGAGTTGCCGCCCCATAGATAGGGCGCTCCAAAATGCAGCTGCGCGGCGTTCACCGGATCTGAAAATCTCTTTCCCACCGGCCAGAGATGCCGCTCCGGAAGGAACTGGCCCTGATCGGTCTCAAGGAAGCCAGACTGGAAGGAAACGACCGTCAACAGACTTCCGAAACCCAGCCACGAGATATCGGGCGACCTGAGGTCAGCTGCACTGTAACAATGCGAGGCGGGTACGGCAAGCCAGTGGGTAGGTTCGGGACGGTCCGCCAGTGCGTGGTTGTCGACGTATCCGACATAACCGTCCTTGATGGCCTGCACGAAAGCCCAGCCATTCAGGAGCTCGTAAACGGTTACGGCCTCCCCCATCTGGATCTGGCGGAGTCGTGACCCTCCGGGCGCGTCCACCAGATCCGCCAGCGGAACCGCGACCCGCATTCGATGACCGTCGACAAAGCGCTCCGCCTCGACCTGTCCGCGCAGGTGCGATGCCGCGACGCGGCCGTTTCCGGGTCTGGTACGGGAAGTCATTCAGATGTCGAGAAGCTTCGGGAGCGCGGCGAGTAAGGCCCGTGCGCCCTGGCCCACTCCGCCCAACGGTCGTCCCGGTGCCGCCCTGTTCTGCCAGCCATAGATGTCGAAGTGCGCATAGCGCCTCGTATTGGTGACGAATCGCCTGAGAAACAGCGCCGCGGTGATGGATCCGGCGAATCCACCGGAAGGAGCGTTGTCGAGATCGGCGATCACCGGCTCGATCATGGTCTCGTAGGGATCGTGAAACGGCAATTCCCAGACCGGGTCCGCCGCGGTCGCTCCGCCACCGCTTATCGCATCCGCCACGGAGGGTTCGGTGGCGAAAAACGGGGCGATGTCCGGGCCGACAGCAACCCGCGCCGCGCCGGTAAGGGTTGCCATGGAGACAATGAGTTCCGGCCGCTCCTCATCCGCCAGAGCCAGGGCGTCCGCCAGTACCAGACGGCCTTCGGCATCGGTATTGTTGATCTCCACGGTCAGACCCTTGCGGCTGGCCAGCACGTCCCCCGGACGCATCGACCGGCCACTTATGGCGTTCTCGACGGCGGGTACCAGAACTCTCAGCCTGAGCCGAAGCCTGAGTGCCATGATCATCCGCGCAAGTCCAAGCACCGTGGCCGCTCCACCCATGTCCTTTTTCATCAATCCCATGCCTCTGGCCGGTTTGACGTTCAGTCCCCCGGTATCGAAGCAAACTCCCTTGCCGACCAGGGTCAGTGCGGGCCCGGCCGCGCCCCAGCGCATGTCAAGGAGCCGCGGGGCGCATGAGGCCGCCCGTCCGACCGCATGGATCATCGGAAAATTCCGCTCCAGACGATCACCCGAGACCGATTCCATGCCGGCCCCGAACTCCTGCGCCAGGTCCTTGGTGGCCAGTTCCAGTTCCTTTGGTCCCATGTCGCCCGCGGGCGTATTGATCAGGTTGCGGGTCAGGGCTTCGCCCGCCGCGATCGCCTCAAGCCGCACTCTATCGACCCCCTGCGGTGGCTTGAGTGCCGCACCCGGTGCCTTGACCTCCCTGTAGCGCCCGAAACGGTAGCGGGAAAGCAGCCAGCCGAGAGCCTGTTCATCGGGATCGAGTCCCTGCAGATCTCCCACGAAATGATAGACGCCATCGGGCAACTTCGGCTGGGCTGCGGCGAGCGCGAACCTGACGCGGGTGCGCTGCGCTTCGGTACCGACCCCGACCAGTGCCGCGACGATGTTCCCGTCTTCGCCTGGAATTATCGCTACGCTTCCAGGGCGGCCGGTAAACCCCAGTCTCTCGATCCATGTCCGCACATGATCCGACTGTCCTGCCGCCCAGTCGGCGGCTCCGCCGCTGGCGATGACGTGGATCGGTGTCGATGGGGCATCGGCTTGGGCAAATGTCAATGACATGGATGATTTCCCGGACTGAAGGAGACTGTAGGGAACCTAGATCAGGAAATCTCCTGTGGAAACGGAAAAGAACGCCGTCGCGCACCCGGAGCGGTCCCTCGGCGAGAGGTAGCCGGGTTGGATCGATGCCTTCCGTTACCGTTGCGCATGTGGCATTCGATGGTATATCCTTTCCATGCTCCTCTTGCAGCAAGAGTGCCGTGATGCGGGTTTTACGTGGAATTTCCATTCTCGCTGTCGTTGGTGCGGCCATTCTCGCCGCCGTGACCTATGTCCTGCCCCGCGAGGTGACCGTCGAACGCTCCGTGACCATTGAAGCTCCTCCAGAGGCGATATTTCCGTATGTGAATTCCCTGCGGGCCACCGAGGCCTGGTCGCCCTGGCTTGAGCGTGACCCTGAGGTGAAGCTTGTCTACTCGGGGCCGGATTTCGGTGTGGGCAATAGGATGGCTTGGGAAAGCGAGCATCCGCAGGTGGGAAGCGGAACGCAGGAGATCACCGCATCGGTCCTGAACTCACAGGTATGGACCGCGCTTGACTTCGGTGCCATGGGGACAGCCCGGGCGAGCTTTGACCTGGAGCCCGACGGAGCCGTGACGGAGTTGACCTGGGGGTTTGTGACGGACACCGGAATGAACCCATTCGCACGGTGGATGGGTTTAATGATGGACCGATGGGTGGGTGCTGACTACGAGGCAGGCCTATCCAGACTCAAGGAACTTGTCGAGAACGGCGTCTGACCGGGTGGATGCTGCCGCAGGCACGGACGCGGAACCGGGTGGCATGTCGGCATTATTTGAACGAAGGGTAGGGGGGCCTAACTCCGCATACTATCCCTTACGGAGCACCTCGCGGCCAAGCAGTTCGGCGATCTGCACGGCGTTCAGTGCCGCGCCCTTGCGTAAGTTGTCGCTGACGCACCAGAGGTTCAGGCCGCTCTCGACCGTCGGATCCTGCCGGATTCGCGAAATGTAGGTTGCATACTCTCCCACGCATTCGACTGGCGTGATGTAGCCACCTTCCTCCCGTTTGTCGATGACCAGTATGCCCGGTGCCTGACGCAGTATGTCCCGCGCCTCATCCTCATCCAGGAAATCCTCAAACTCTATGTTCAGCGCTTCGGAATGACCCACGAAGACCGGCACTCGGACGCAGGTGGCCGTCAGTCTGATCGAGGGATCAAGGATTTTCTTGGTCTCGGCGACCATTTTCCACTCTTCCCTTGTCGTACCGTCCTCCATGAAGGCGTCGATATGCGGAATCACGTTGAAGGCGATCTGCTTCTGGAACTTTTTGGGTTCCCGCTCCTGACCGGGAACATAGATTCCCCTGGTCTGTGTCCAGAGTTCATCCATTCCTTCCTTACCGGCACCCGATACCGATTGATAGGTTGACACCACAACGCGCCGGATTTTCGCCCGGTCATGGAGCGGCTTGAGCGCCACGACCATCTGCGCCGTGGAGCAGTTGGGATTCGCGATGATGCCTCTGTCCAAACAGTTATGGATAGCGCTGGGGTTGACCTCGGGAACGATCAGGGGAACGTCGGGATCCTGACGATAGAGCGAACTGTTGTCGATCACCATGCAGCCGGTGCTGGCCGCACGGGGCGCGTATTTCCTCGTTGCGTCCGCACCGACCGCGAAAAGCGCGAGGTCCCAGCCGGAGAAGTCAAATGTCGCGAGATCTCCGGTTTTCACTGTTTCGTCGCCGAAACCGACCTCGGTACCCAGGGATGCCCGGGAGGCGAGCGCGGCTATCTTCGAAACGGCGAAACGGCGTTCAGCGAGTATGTTCAGCATTTCGCGGCCCACATTGCCCGTGGCGCCAGCGACCACGACCCTGTAAGCCATGGCGGGATCTCCTTTGCTCGGATGCAGCCTGTTAGCGTAGACTCGCTGGGTCTGAAAGGGATTTGTAACTGTTCGGGTTCTTTCCCGACTGGCAGTCCCTGTCCACCGGGTTTGTCTGACGATGTGTGCCGCGTTCCCGTCAGCCCGACACCCGGGACGGCGGGGGATGGGCTGCCTGCGGCGCCGTGCCCTCCGCATGGCCCGACGGATCCCGCCCGCGTGCCCCTCGCTTTACGGGCAGCTCTGATCGTACTCCAGCCAGACGGGCCCTGGCATGTTGAGGATGTGATCCCGGGCCTGGACGCGCAGCTCTGACCCATCCGATTTCAGCTGTCCCTCCCAGCCGAGCTTCGGCTTTATGGAGCGCCGCTCACCGCACCAGTTCCCGGGCCGGTTGGGATCATCCATTGCATAGAAGCCGCAGTTCTCCCGCCCGCCGCGGGGATTCAAGCTCCCATCTTCGTTCCTGTAGTGGGCTTCCCAATCCCTTTTGCCAGCCTTCCAAGCTTCGTCACTATCATAACCAGACACTGACTTAGGCGGTGGAACGGATTTCCCTATATCGGGCTCGAGGGCGACCAGGTGCCGGGATCGCCAGTTACCGTCATGATTCTGCGTCTTGATTTCTCCCATCACCACCATATTATTTGGGGTGGTGATCTGGACGCAGACCCTCAGCACCTCTGCCCGATGGTGCTTGTGCAGGTAGTAGGATGGCATCTGTGCGGCATAGGTGCCGTCGATCATCCCGTTTGTCGTGTTGGCCTGCGCGGCAGGAAAACCAGCACGGCCGCCAGAGACGGGCGACAGGGAACGGGACGTCCCGGATACCGAAGGCGAGGGATGCGCACAGGTCCGGGCACAGTCCCGGCCATGGCCATTTGCCGGACGCCCCCATGACGCCCGGCCGAAACGGCTGTCAGCCAGCCAACAGAGCCGTTAGTGGGAACTGCTGTCTGGATGGCAAATCATGTTTACATTGTCGGACTTTTCGTGAACCATGCGCGGCTTCATGGGTGGGGAAACTCGAAGAGATTCCATGAGTTCCTGCCCGCTTCACATCTAGCGAATCTTCCTGGAGGAACTTCATGACCTTTTCTGTTCGTGCGCTGGGAGTCAGCGCTTTCCTGTTTGGAGCCGCCGGCGCGGCATCGGCCGCTGAGTGCATCGCTCCCGCCAACCCTGGCGGTGGATGGGACTTCACCTGCCGCCAGATCGGAAAAATCCTGCACGAGATCGGCGCTGTCGACAGCCCGGTCCAGGTGACCAACATGGCGGGTGGCGGCGGCGGGCTGGCTTACAGCCATGTCGTCAACGAGCGCAATGATGATCCCGATCTCATCGTTGCCGCCTCTTCGGCGACGGCGACCCGCCTGGCACAGAACGCCTACGCGGGCATGACGGCTGACCAGGTGCGGTTTGTGGGCGCTATCGGCATCGATCCCGGCGTGATCGCCGTCGCCGCTGACAGCCCCTTCATGTCGCTCAGGGATCTGGTCGAGGCGGCCGTGGCGGACCCTGGCTCGGTCGCTTTCGCAGGCGGTTCCGCGACCGGAGGGTTTGATCACCTCAAACCGCTCATGATCCTACAGGAAGGTGGGCTCACGGATATCACCAAGGTCAAATACATCGGTGTCGACGGCGGTGCGGACGCCATCACGCAGACGATAGGTGGCTTCACGCAGGCCATGACAGGCGATATCTCCGAAATCGTCGGTTTCCTCAAGTCGGGAGAGGTCCGTGCGCTTGCGGTTCTGACCGAGGAGCGTGTCCCGGGCTTTGAGGACATTCCGACCGCGAGGGAGCAGGGCTACGATGTCGTTGCCGGAAACTGGCGGGGACTATATGTTCCCAAGGGAATCAGCGATGAGCGTTTCCGGGAATGGGCGGAGAAGCTGGGCCAGGTGGCCGGAAGCGACCAGTGGATGGAGGCCATGGCGGCGAACGGGCTTGCGCCTTTCACCATGGTTGGCGATGACTTCCAAGGCTACATCGATAATCTGATCGCGGACATAAACCAGATGTCGAAAGACATCGGTGTGATCCAGTAATGGTATCCAACCGGATCTTCGGTCTGGTTATACTGACTGTGGCGCTCGGGTATGTCCTGAGCGCCACCCAGATACAGATGAGCTTCCTGTCCGATCCGGTCGGGCCACGAACGTTTCCCTATTTGATCGGCGGTGTGATGGCGCTTTGTGGCGCAACGGTGCTGGTCCGCCCCGATCCCGATCCGGAATGGCCCGGCCCGCGCACGTTCGGCGCGCTCGCGCTGACCATCGTTGCGCTGGTGGCCTACGCGTATCTGCTCAAGCCGCTTGGTTTCCTGATTCCCACGGCGCTCGCGGCCGGGTTCCTCAGCTATCAGATATCCTCACGCCCAGTTCAGGCAATGATCACCGGAGTGGCGCTGTCGGTTGGGCTTTTCCTGTTGTTCAGATACGCTCTGGGACTTGGGCTGTCCGCGGTTCCCAAGACCTGGCTCGGCTAGAGCCACATTATGGATGTATTCGCGAATCTTGGGCTAGGTTTCGGCATCGCGCTCTCGCCCTTCACGCTTATGCTGGCGGTGATCGGCTGCATTCTGGGAACGATCATTGGAGCGCTTCCGGGTCTCGGGCCGTCGAATGGCGTCGCGATCCTCATACCGATAACGTTCACGCTGGGACTGGACGCCACGAGCGCTCTGGTCCTGATGACGTCGGTCTATTACGGCGCGATGTACGGTGGGCGGATTTCGTCGATCCTGCTGAATATTCCGGGTGACGAACCGGCGTTGATGACGACGCTTGACGGTTATCCCATGGCGAAGAAAGGCCGAGCTGGAGACGCGTTGGTACTGTCCGGCGTCGCGTCGTTTGTCGGAGCGCTGCTGGCGACGATTGGGTTGATGTTCCTCGCACCACTGCTGTCCCGCGTCGCATATCAGTTTGGCCCGGCGGAATATTTCGCGCTGTATCTCCTGGCGTTCTGCACGCTCGGCGGGCTTGCGTCCAGGAATCAGGCAAAGGCGGCAATCGCCTCCTGCATCGGGTTGGGGATCGCCATGATCGGGTTGGACAACACGTCGGGCATGCCCCGGCTGACCTTTGGGCACCTGCATCTGATGGATGGGGTGGACTTTCTGGTCGCGATCGTCGGACTGTTCGCTGTTGCCGAGGTGTTTTTCTTCATCGAAAGCCAGGGCAGGAGCACGTCGATCGGTGTCAGGCTTGAACGGGTAACGGTTCCGGTCAGGGACATTTTCGTCAGTGGGTGGACGATGCTTCGCGCTTCAGTGGTTGGATTCATCGCTGGCGTACTTCCTGGAGCCGGGGCGTCCCTCGGCTCGTTCCTGGCGTATATGAGCGAGAAATCCATCGCTGGCGAAAAGGGTGGTTTCGGCACCGGCGTACCCCGGGGCGTCGCCGCGCCCGAGGCCGGCAACAACGCGGCCGCCGGTGGTGCGCTGGTTCCCATGCTTACTCTGGGCGTTCCCGGTTCCGGTACCACCGCGGTGCTGCTGGCCTTGCTCATGACACTCAACATAACCCCGGGTCCGACACTGTTCACTGACCGGCCGGAAGTGGTCTGGGGTTTGATCGCTTCCCTTCTGATCGCGAACTTCGTGCTTCTTATGCTGAACGTTCCGCTGGTGCGGATGTTCGTCCACGTGCTGCAGGTTCCGCCCTGGGTTCTCTTGCCGGGGGTCATGATGGTTTCATTCGTGGGTATCTATTCGCTGTCAGGCAGCTATTTCGACCTGCTGCTGATGGTGGGGTTCGGAGTGCTTGGCTACCTGCTGCGCAAGCTGGACGTGCCGACGGTGCCGATCATACTCGGCATCCTGCTCGGGAACCATATGGAGGATAGCCTGCGCCGCGCGATGGTCCTGTCGGATGGCGACTGGACCTTCCTCTTCTCTTCACCGATCGCCATCGGACTCTGGCTCGCGGCGATCGCCGGTTTCGTCGCGCCGATGTTCCTGCGTCCGTTGCTGCGTAGGTCGAACGCCGGAAGCGGATGACGGTTCGGGTTCTGGTCCCCTCGGGTGCCCTGGGTCTTGGTTATGACGCCGCGGCTCTGGAGCGTGGAATCACCGCCAAACCCGACATAATCGCGATCGATGGAGGCTCCACCGACAGCGGGCCGGCCTATCTCGGACGCGGTGTCAGCAAGTATTCGCGCACGTCGACGAAAGCTGAATGGAGGGGGCTTATCGAGGCGGGCGCCGCGGCCGACGTTCCGCTGGTGATCGGCACGGCGGGTACCTGCGGGTCTGACGGGGCGGTTGACTGGCTTGTCGGGATCACGGAAGAGATCCTGGTGGAAGCTGGTAGGAGGGGGCGGGTCGCTGTTCTCAAGTCCGGCCAGAGCCCGGCGGATGTCGGACTTGCGCTCGTGTCCGGCCGAATTACACCGTTAAATCCCGCGCCGGAAATTGACGAAAAGGTTCTTGGTGACTGTGGAAACATCGTCGCGCTGGCCGGTGCCGAACAGATCAACGCGGCCCTTGATACCGGTGCCGAAATTATCATCGCCGGGCGAACGACCGACACGGCCATAATCGCCGCGCTTCCATTGGCGCGGGGATGCCATCCGGGCGGGGCATGGCACGGGGCGAAGATCGGCGAATGCGGTGCGCTGTGCGCGACCAATCCTCAGTCAGGTGTGATCATGCTGGAGTTTGACGGGGAGGGATTCACCGTCTCGCCGCTGGCGGACGGTGCGTGCGCCACTCCTCATACCGTCTCGGCGCACATGCTCTACGAAAATGCGGATCCATTCATTCTCCACGAACCCGGAGGGCACCTTGACGTGACCGATGCGCGTTACAGGGCGCTCGACGCGAAGCGGGTGCGTGTCACCGGGTCCAGATGGGTTCCTTCCGAGCGGTATGCGGTGAAGCTGGAGGGTGCACGGCGGGTTGGATATCAGTGCGTTATGCTGGCGCTGCTGCGCGACCGGCGATATGTCGAGAACGTCGATGACTGGTGCTCCGGTGTCCTGTCCGGGTGCAGGGCCAAGGTCTCGACGAGGCTTGGCCTCAAGCCGGAGGAGTTTGACGTCGAACTGCGCGTCATCGGGCGGAACGCGACGCTGGGCTCATTGGAGAACCGCGTCAACGATGCGGTCGAACTGGGAGTGCTTGGCATAGTAACCGCCGGTTCGCGGGATGCTGTCGACGAAATCGGCAAGATTCTCAATCCCTATCTGCTGCATCACCCGCTGACCCTCGGTGAGGAGCAGCCTACTTTCGCGTTTCCTTTCTCCCCCGCCGAACTCGAGCGTGGCGAGGTGTTCGAATTCTGTCTCAACCATGTCATGGAACTGCGGGATCCTATGGAAGCGTTCGATCTGGAGGTTCGCGAGATTGGTTGAACTTGGCCAGATTGTGGAGAAAGTGCGCAGCAAGAACGCCGGGCCGTTCTGGCTCACCATAGACATATTCTGCGGCACGGCGGAAACGTTCGAACAGGTATGCCATGGAGTCCCTACCGAACGTCTGGCGAAGCTGTTTGACAGCGATCCCGGCGAGATGAAACGCTTCGAGATCGCGTCATTGAACGTCGTCAAGTTCTCCCTGCCGAGGCCTGTGGTTCAGGGCAGGTGCGCGGATCGTGATATGCATGGGGCGTCCTATGCCGCGCTCGTCGCTGAAATGGTCGTTGACGGGTAACGGGGGAAGGGCCGGTCGTCGCGTCTTATCCGCCCTCCGACCGCCGGATTCCGCATGGGAGCCGCCTCCATTCATCGGCGCCGGGCCTAACCGGCACCTCCGGACGGCGCAGGACCCCGCCGCCAGCCACGCCCCCCCCTGAAACTGTCTCGGCAGTGTGCTGCCGGCCGGTCTCCCTGATCCGTTCGCGGGTGCGCTGCGTACACGGCATGGGAAGCTACAGTCACCAATCAGGCCGGGTTACACCCCGGCGCTCGAATCCATCTTGCATCCGCGATCGTATTCCATCAGACTATATCCACATCCACTAAGGTATGGGCGAAGGTCGGGCAGGAGGTTTTCGAAATCACTGTTATCGGTTAGCGGCGACGATTCCCGTCGTTACGGTTGGATCCTCTTCCCCGCGCTACAGGGAGAAAAACACATGACGTCAAACGTTTCACTCACGGGTCTCGCGAAAGATCTCGCCGCCCGCGCCGATTCTGGCCGCCCTGTGCGAATCGGCTTGGTCGGTTGTGGAGAGATGGGAACCGATATCGTTACCCGGGTAGGAATGATGGACGGGGTCGAGGTGGCGGCCATCTCGGAACTGGATCCTTCCGAGGCCCACCGTGCCGTGGAAATCGCGTGGCGAACGACGGGCCACAGCATTGACGTGTCCAATGCGGGCGCTTTGGATGCTGCTGTCGAGGGTGGCATGACCGCCGTCACCGACAATGCTGATGCCCTTATCGAGTCCGGCCTGATCGATGTGGTTGTGGATGCGACCGGCGTTCCGGCCGTGGGTGCCGAGATCGGCCTGAAAGCCATGGAGCACGGCAAGCATCTGGTGATGATGAACGTTGAGGCGGATGTCACGATCGGTGCCTACCTAAGGCGTGAGGCGGATCGATTGGGTGTGGTCTATTCACTTGGCGCGGGTGATGAGCCTTCCGCCTGCATGGAATTGATCGAGTTCGCCTCCGCGATGGGTCATAGGATCGTGTGTGCCGGAAAAGGCAAGAACAATCCGCTGAATTTTGACGCAACTCCGGACGGCTACACCGCCGAAGCGAAAATGCGGGACATGAATCCACGTCTGCTCGTCGAGTTCGTTGACGGCTCAAAAACCATGGTGGAGATGTCGGCGATCGCCAACGCCACCGGATTGGTTCCCGATTGCGATGGCATGCATGGCCCGGCGGCCGGACCACAGGAACTTGCGACAACCCTGGTCCCCGAGCGTGATGGCGGCGTGCTGTCAGATATCGGCCGGGTTGATTTTTCGGTTGGCAAAGGTCTGGCACCCGGTGTGTTTGTCGTCGTTGAGGCCGAGCATCCGCGTATTCTGGAACGGATGAAAGATCTCAAGATGGGGCCGGGGCCGTATTTCTCCTTCATCCGGCCCTATCATCTTACCTCGCTTGAAGTGCCGCTGACCTGCGCCCGCGCGGTTCTTTACGGGAGCACGGATATGGTTCCGCTCGACCGTCCGGTAGCCGAGGTATGCGCAGTGGCCAAGCGGGATCTGGCGCCCGGTGAGACGCTCGACCAAATCGGCGAATATACCTACCGCGCCTGGGCGATGGAGGTGTCGCGCGCGCGTGCGCGGCGGGCACATCCCGCCGGACTGCTCACCGGGGGCAGGGTGACCGGCACAATCCGCCGGGGCGAGCTGATCACCGCCGACAACGTGACGCTGCCAAGCGACTCCCGGATTGTCGAACTTCGCCGGCTTCAGGACGATCTTCTGTACGGCTCTGGGGCGGGGACTGCCTGAAAGGGCCGTGGAATGTTCTGCTGGCCGTGACGGAAACTGCTCCGTAAGACGGAAAACTTAGGGGAATCCATGTTGGCCGGGGACGATTCGCCGTGTTTCCGGCATTCGCGGGGCAGGGTTCCGCGTGGTGGTTTGGTGCAGTCCTGTGCTGAGCGTCTTGATCGGCGTGGATATTGGCTCTGGACGCCTATGCGAGGCTTGGAAGCCAGAGGACGATCTGCGGAAACGCGACGAGCAGGGCGATCGTCACGGCGTCCGTCGCGAAGAAAGGCATCACGCCCCTGAACACGTCCTGCACGGTGATATCGTCCCGGACGCCCGCCACGACGAAGCAGTTGAGGCCGATCGGGGGCGTGATCAGGCAGAATTCCGCCATTTTCACGACCAGGATCCCGAACCAGATCGCGCACATGGGCCCCGACATGCCGAACGCGCTCTCGGCGGCAGGGACGGCTTCCCCTCCGTTCAGCGCCATCACCGCCGGATAGACCACTGGTAGCGTGAGCAGGAGCATCCCGATCGCGTCCATGAACATGCCGAGGACGGCGTAGGCCATGAGGATACATGCGAGGATCAGCCATGGCGAGTACGTGAGCGAGGTGATCCAGTCCGCGAACGCGCCGGGCAGGTCGGCAAACCCCAGGAAGCGCACGTAGACCAGCACGCCCCAGATGATCGTGAAGATCATCACCGAGAGCTTCGCGGTTTCCAGAAGGGCGTCGCGGAACTCGGTCCATCGCATGCCACGATAGACCGCAACGAGAAACACGACAGAGGCTCCGATGGCCCCACCTTCGGTGGGTGTGCCCCATGCGTCTCCTCCGAACGGGTTGTATACAAAGCAGATTATGGTAATGACGACAATGACGATCGGCAGGGCCGGCGGAAGCGAGACAATGCGTTCGCGCCATGAGAAGCCGGTGACGCGCGGCCCGAAGTTCGGGATTATCAGTGCCATCCCGACAATGAGCATCGCGTAGATCAGCGCCGAAAACGCGCCGGGAACGAAGCCGGCGAGAAGGAGCTTCCCGACATCCTGCTCCACGATGATCGCGTAGATCACGAGGATGGCGGACGGTGGGATGAGCGAGGCCAGCGTTCCGCCGGCCGCGACGACGCCGGCGGCGAACTCTTTCCTGTACCCGATCTTCAGCATTTCGGGGATTGCGATCCGGGCAAAGACGGCCGCGGTTGCGACCGAGGCGCCCGAAACGGCGGCGAATCCTGCAGTCGCGAAAACCGTTGAGACCGCCAGCCCGCCCGGAACCCAGGCAACCCACCGTTTGGCCGCCTCGAACAGTGCGCGGGTCAGGCCCGCATAATAGGCCAGATACCCGATCAGTATGAACGTCGGAATCAGTGACAGCGCCTGGGAGGACACCTTGGAATGGGGCACCTGACCCGCCGTCTTGACGGCCACCGAAAGAGCCCAGCCGAAGTCGTCTGGCGCATAACCCTTCTTCGCCCAGAAGATCCAGATCAACCCCGCCAGTCCTGCCAGTCCCGCCGCGAAGGCCACGCGCATGCCCAGAAGCACGAGCGCCAGCATGCCGCCGGTCGTCCAGATTCCGATCTCGATTGGTTCCATCAGCGGTCGCCTTCGAGCCGTCCGGCCTCCATGGCCGCCTGCTGCGCCGCGTCCGGGACGAGCGGCACCGCGATGGCCCTGCCCGTGACGATGGCGCACAGGTAGCCCCAGAGCTGCAGGCCGAGGCGTATGCAGAGCACGCCGAACGCGACCGGGGCCAGCAGCTTGGCAGGCCAGATCGGAAGGCCGATGTCCATCGAGCTGTCACGGCTCCACATCGGCGCCGCGAAGTCAAAGCTCCGCAGGAAGTGCGCCCAGCTGCCCCAGACCAAGAGCGCCATGAACACAAGCAGCGTTAGGGCGAACAGGGACTCGACCACATAGAGGGTCCGGCCACGGAGCTTTCCGACGAGGAAATCCATCCGTATGTGGCCGCCTTCCCGCTGGACATAGGAAATCCCCATGAAGGCGATGAGTGGCATGGCCTGCTCGATCCAGTCGACATAGCCGGGTAGCGGCTGGTTGAAGCCGTTACGTCCGCTGACCGAGACCACGGCCATCAGCATGAGGGCGAAGACCGCGAGGCCGCTGACAAGCGAAAGGGCAATCTCCAGTTTCATAAACTGGCGGTCAAACCGACTTAGGGTGCTGTCATCGGACAGGACCAGCGACCTGCTTGCCATTCGGCTTCCTTTCGATCCGACGTCTGGAACGTTCCCCGCGCGAGGGCAGCGCGGGGAGTGGATGGTTCCAGATCTCAGCTCGATTCGGCGATAAGGCCGGTGACCAGGTCGTAGAGCTCCTGTGCCGGAAGGCCGCGTGCGGCGTTTTCCTCGATCCAGGCGGCGGCGGCCGGAGCGGCGGCCGCTTCCTTGAATGCGGCGATCTCATCGTCGGAGAAGGTGACTTTCGTGATTCCGCGCTCCTCCAGTGCGGGACCCCACGCGGCCATCGTGTTGTCGTTGTAGTTGGAGATATAGTGCGCGAGAGCTTCGTCGACCGAACCCAGAAGCGCCTCCCGGTGCGCGTCCGAGAGTGCGTCCAGCGCGTCGGTGTTGACGACGACGGGGCAGTTCACCGTGCCGGGGTTGAGGTTGGTCGTCCACCAGGTCGCGTTCTCAATGGTGCCGAATGACATGTGGGCATGTGGCGCGAAGCTGACCGCTTTGACCACACCTGAGTCCATGGCCTGGCGCACTTCGGTCGCCGACATGGACGTCGGCACGGCACCGATCGTCTCCAGCGCCCTGCCGATGCCACCCGTGGCGCGCACAGCGAGCCCCTCGAAGTCACCAAGCGAGGCAGGCGCCGCGCCAGCCCCAACTATGTTGTATTGCGGAAGCGGCGAGGGCATCAGCAACGTGGCGTTCCAGCGTCCCAGATCCGCGACGGTTGCGGGATGTTGATAGACGGCCATCGAAAGCGCAACTTCCTGTTCCAGTGAGGAAACGCCGAGAAACGGCAGTTCGAGGACGGTGATTGAGGGATTCTTGTCGGCATGGTAGCCGGCGCAGAACTGCGCCATCTCAAACGCGCCGATCGAGATTCCGTCAAGGTTCTCGCGATTCTTCGACAGTCCCCCATACGAGAGGTTCAGGGTGAATCCGCCGTCCGTCCTCTCGGCAACCAACTCAGCCAGCTTTTCGACATGTTCCGTGAAGGCGCGGCGCTTGCCCCAAAGTGAAACGTTCCATTCGACGGCCATCGCCTCACCAGCAAACGCAAATGCCAACGCGGCGACGGTCATTCGACCAAAAAACTTGTTCATGACTGGATCTCCTTATGCACTGAATTGCTCTGTGGCCCCCTGCAATACTCCCCGGTCGAGCGGGTTTTTCGCCGGAAACGGGGCGTTTTCTTGGCGGATTGCCCGGATATGGAGCCGTCCCTTCGGTATGTAGTAAGGTCTTGGGTCCACAACACAACATACCGGAAGATGAAGCCGTGTCCCCGCATACCTCCGTATCATACGCTTGGCAGAGGTTTCAAGGAGAACTTCTTCCGACGGTGTGATCCAACTTTGTTGGTGATCGCGATTCGCAGATGCACACGAAGGCATTGAAGCGCTATGCGGCAAAGGCTGCCCCACGCACTCGACTGGCTGCGAGCCAGGCCGTCTCCGCCTCACCAACAAAATTGGTCACACCCTTCTTCCGGCGGGCTGCGGACCATATTTGTTGGCGATCCCGGTTTACGGGCATCGCAGAGGGCTCGCCGTCGGGTCTCGTGTCCAGAGATAGGACGATTCAGGGAAACCGCAGGTAACTGGCGTGCGGACCTGATGAAGCTGTCCAGCCGCTCTGGATCAGTGTCCCGGGAGCCGGAACGCCCGGCATTTATGGCCGGTTCCAGCGACCGGGTCGCCCTGCACACACCCGAGTTTCGTGTAACGGTTCCCGAGGGTGACCCGCTATCCGCCCCGCACCCTTCTTTCAAGATGCTTGCGGAGCCGGGATGGCACGGGCTTCCTTTTCTCCCGGTAGGGATTCCTGTCTGCCTGGCTGCGAAGATGAAGCCGGATTGGGGTGCCCGGCATCTCGAAATCTTCGCGCAGACCATTGACAAGATACCGGATGTAACTGGAGGGGATCCGCTCGGGGTGACTGCACATGACGACAAAGCCCGGCGGCCTGGATCCCGCCTGCGTAATGTACCGCAGTCTGACACGGTGCCCGCCCGGGGCTGGCGGTGGATGCGCATCGACCATTTGGGCGAGCCACTGATTCAGTTTCGCCGTCGGCACGCGTCGATTCCAGATATCATGCGCCCTGATGATGGCGCAATGCAGTTCCGCGAGCCCCTGGCCAGTCAGTGCCGATACAGGCACCAAAGGTGCACCGCGAAGCTGCGGCAAAAGACGTTCAAACCGTTTTCCCAACTCCGGAAGACTGGCCTTTCTACGGTCCTTCACATCCCATTTGTTCAGTGCGACCACGATGGCCCTGCCTTCCCGCTCGGCCAGATCGGCGATCCGCAGATCCTGCTGCTCGAAAGGAATGGCCGCGTCGAGCAGCAGGATTACAACTTCCGCAAACCTCACCGCCCGCAAACCGTCGGAGACCGAGAGTTTTTCCAGCCTGTCGTTGACTTTGGCCTTTCTACGCATCCCGGCGGTATCGAATATCTTGGTGCGCACACCGCACCATACCATTTCAAGGCCGATCGCGTCACGTGTGATTCCGGCCTCCGGCCCGGTGAGCAAACGGTCCTCACCGACAATGCGGTTGATTAGAGTGGACTTTCCCGCATTTGGACGCCCGACCACTGCGATCCGCAGCGAACGATCCCTGCCTGCGGGTTCGGGACCCGCACCAACCTGTGCCTCCCCGGCAGAAACTGCACCAGCGTTTTCTCTGGACAGGGGCGCGAGCCGGGAGTGCAGGCTGTCGAGGCCGATACCATGTTCGGCCGAGATCCTGACAGGATCACCGAAGCCCAGTCCGTATGCCTCAAACACGCCCGCGTCGGCAGCCTGGCTCTCGGCCTTGTTCGCCGCAAGAACCACTGGCGCCGAATGGCGCCGTAACATGTCGGCCAGCTCCCGGTCCCCGGCCAGTACCCCGGCCCGCGCATCCACGATGAACAGGCACACATCCGCCATCCGAACCGCACGTTCCGTCAAGCGGCGCATCCGGCCTTCCAGGGATCCATCGGTGGCGGATTCCAGTCCAGCGGTGTCGAGTGCCGTGAACCTCAGATCGCCAATCCGCGCCTCGCCTTCCCGTAGGTCACGTGTGACGCCCGGCCGATCGTCCACCAGCGCCAACCGCCTGCCTACAAGACGGTTGAATAACGTCGATTTCCCTACATTTGTGCGCCCGACAATGGCAACGGTCAAGGACATGGACGCGGTTTGCCTGAACTGGGTGCCCACCCGCACCCATTACCTATCTACCGGTAGGCATGGAGCCGGCCACGGTTGGAGACGATATACATCGTTCCGTCCGCGAAAGCCATGGAACTCGCCGCGCCTGAAGGCAGTTCGAATGTGCTGCGGTGAGCGCCGGTCTCGGGGTTGTATGAGGTGACCGTGCCGTCACTGGAAGCCAACCATAGCCCGCCGCCCGCCAGCACCGGCCCGAAATAGACATGGATAGCCTTATGTCGTGACGCCTTCTCGTTCCTGAAGTATTTCAGTTCCCTGCTCCATATGCGTGCGCCTGTGGCCGCATCAAGTCGAATCAGTTCGTTCAGGTCGGAGATCAGGAACACGGATCCCCCCGAGACGGATACAGGTCCCTGTGCGCCGTCACGAACGGTCCAGAGGCGCTCTCCCGTGTTCAGCCGCAGCGCCACCGCCCGTCCGGACTGGTTTCCGGAGTAAACCACGCCCTCGGAAACGACCGGATCCGCGGTTATGTCGTTGGAATTCGCGTAAGCACGGCCAGGGCGGCGCCCGGATACCACTGAACTCCAGAGTGGCGCTCCGCCCTGACGGAGCACGGCGACGAACTCGCCACCGCCAAATGGAATGACGGCAATTCGATCCGTTACGGCAGGGCTTGCCCCACCAACCGTACCTGAAAGAACCGGCGTTCCGGGAAGCCTCCATCCGACACGGCCGGTTCCGGCATCGATTGCCCATGCCACGCTTGCCCGTGTCACGAGATAGACCAGACCGCCGGCAACGGTCAGGCCACCCGTCGCTGGAGCCTCGACATCCTGGCGCCAGATCTCCTGTCCGGTCGCCGCGTCCAGCGCCACGACCTCTCCGAAACCGGTCGTCGCGTAGACCCGCCCGTACGCTGCGGCAAGCCCGCCGCTGGAAGCGTCACCGCCGCGCTCCGAGGATGGGGTGAGATCGCGGCTCCAAAGTGCCGTGCCGTTGATGGTCACGGCCGTCAGCATCGCCTGGCTGTCAAGCGCGAAAACACGGCGGTCGGTAACGACCGGGTTCGCCGTTATTCTATGCCGACGGCTGTTTCCCTGACCGATACTGACGTCCCAGACGGGTTTCGGAGCGGAGGAGAACTCTGGATGAACCGTGGTGTGCGCGGGACCGCCCGAAATATGGGTCCAATCGGTGTTCCGCTCAGCTGGAGGCGCACTGAATGCCACGTTTGCCACGGTCTTGACAGCTTCTCTGCCCGAACCTTTCGATATCGTCGACGCGGGACGAACCTCGATCCGCTCTCCTCTGAGGAATTCGTTATCACTGCATGCCACCATCATGGCAAGGCTACTGAGAACGAACAGGGTCCCGATAATCCTCACCGTATGCGTTCCTTCCGCGCTACGAAGTCCACTTTGCCGAAAATAGAAGAAAGTCTCGCTCCATCCAGAGAGATCAGACGGGATCCTCACCGCCACCCAGCGCCAGGATCAGTAACCCGGCGCGTTGGCGTAGGCCGACATTCGCTTCGCTGTCTTCAACCAGGGCCCGAAGCCTGGCCAGCGCGGCCTCATGTTCACCGCGCTCGATCTCGATCAGCGCAATCTGCTCCTCAGCGAGAACCCGGAACGGCGATCCGGCGGACGTCAATGGCTCAAGCATCGCAAAGCGGGTGGCGGGATCAGCCTCCGACGCGGATAGAATCGCCAGCTTGAGCGTTGCCAGATCACGATAGAGTTCCGGCTGGTTCTGGTCTTCGATTACGCCTCTCAGCGCCTCTGCAGCTTGAGTGAGGTCGCCCGATTCGATGGCTTGCCCCGACAGGAGCAGGGCGACCACGGGAGCGTGGCTCCCCGACGTTCCAACCGCCTGAAGTGCCTGGGCGCGTGCTGCGCCTTCCTCTGCCTGCAGCGCATTGAGTATGGCATCGCCGAGGGCTTCGGCGGCGGCGCGCTCCTTGGCTTTGGAATATTCGTTCCACGTTGCGGCGCCCACCAGAACCACGACCAACACGGCAGCGATCCAGCCATAGCGGCGGAAATAGCCGAACAGCCTGTCGCGTCGGACCTCCTCAGTTACTTCCTCGATAAAGCTGTCTGTCGCGGTCAATGCCCCAGTTCCATCTTTGCCGTTACACCGGGATACATACCCGCTGCCAATGCCCTTTGTAGCGTTTCTCTCACCCAACCCACGGATTGGATCGGGCGCCGACCCTGATTCCTCCGCGTGCGAAACCGGTTGCGGGAGGGGATCATGCCGACAGTACGGTTGACTCACGAAAGAATCAAGAGTTTCGAGCCGGCATCAGACGAAAGGGGATATTCGCGATGGGGCCCTGACAGGTTCAGCTTCGGAATCGCGCCTACCGGCCGGAAACCTGTCCAAACCTTTCCGCACAGGGTGCGATCGGGAGCGTGTCGTGGAGCTCGTTGGTGATCCGGGTGGCGTTGGTCCGTTACAGACGCGCAGTGCCGAGCGGACAGGTCAAACATAGCCTGGCACGCCGATGGTCAGGTCCCCCAACAGCAGGACCGTGCGGATCGCGTCCCGCTGCCCCTCCGTCGGGGATGTCGCCGCGAGCCGGGCGGCGACGGTCGCCCCGTTGGCAAGCGGCGCAGCCCCGTCCCTCGCGCGTGGCGGCGATCACCTCGCGCCCCGCCCTGAGCGTCCGCCGCGTGGTCAGGTCGCCGGCCCCCGATCCTGTCGAGCGTCGTGCGCGTGCATCACCGTGCGTCGGCCCCGGTAGAGCGCCTCCAGCGAGACCCACTTCGGGGCCGAGAAGGTCATGTCCCAGACGGGGCGGTGCCAGCGCTCGCCGCCGATGACGCGCCCCAGCGTGACGTCCGTGCCGGGAACCTGCCCCGAGAGCACCGCGATACCTGCGCCTGCCGACGCGCAGGGCCGCCGCGCCCGAACCGTGCCAGCGGTTGGCCGAGCGGTGGGCGCCGTCGTTCCGGGCCAGGTGCTCTTGCAGGAAGTAGCCGAACGCCTGCTGGACGCTGGCCAGCGGGCGCGGGCTCAACAGCATTAGCGGGCACCGGAGGCGGGCCGGACGGGAGGGGCGGACGGAAGGGACGCGGTCACGGAGTGCCGCGGGCCTTTCAGGCGGGAGCCTCTTCCCGTGACCGCCGTCACGCAATCGATCCGTTCCACGGTGTCTTGTATGCTGTTGCGGCGTTGATCCTCTGCCCGGGATACGCCGCCGGAAGCCCGGCACTTTTCACCAGCCGCGCAGACAGACGTCCATCGCCCAACGGTGCCCCTCCGAACCCGTTCTCCGCCCGGTTCGCCGCGTCCAGCCCCGCGCCGGGCTCCAGCGCCGGCGCGTGATCCACGGACGGAACCCCCAGCCGACGGCGCCAGGAACGCTCCAGGCCGCGCATGAAGACCGTCTTCACGGTCGCCGCCCGCCAGTGCCTGCGGTCCTGCCGCCCGCGACCCGCCGTCTGGCCAACGCACAGGAAACCCGCCGCCCGCAGACAGATCCCCCCGTACCCCGCACCGGCAAAGCTCCCGACCAGCCAGGGACGGAATCCGTGACGCGCATCAAAGCCGGACGGCAAACGGCGCAGGACATGCCCCGGAACATGGCTGGCCGGATGCGGACAGCGAACCGAAGGACGGACCAGAAACCGGCTCAGGCACACTACCCGGTCAAGCCGCGCCCGCCGCGCCGCGTCGTCCCACCCGATCCAGCGGTCGCGCGCCGCAACCCGTAACGCCGCGGCGGAAAACCCCGCCGCACCGAGCCAGCCGTGATCCGAGCCAGCCAGACAGCGGAACTGACGGCCCGCAAAAACCACCATCCCGTGCGGATGCTCCCGCGCCACCAGCGTGTTCCACAACGTCCGCTCCACGCGCGTCACAACCGGCTCCACACGAAGAATGCCGATCCGCGACGGATGCCCCGGAACCCCCGTCGGCTCCAGAACATCAACGGCCAGTTGTCCAGCAAAAAATTTCATGACACGGTAGGGTGCGTCTCTGCGAACCACGCGAAGGCGCGGGAGAAGGCCGGTTCGCTCGGGACCCCCCGGCACCCGGCGCCAGCCGCACAGCCTGCGCAGCGTCTGATACGAACCGACCTAAGGACATGGGGCCGCCTCCCTGTATGCTGTGGACTATACACCTTCATCATACCGGAGGGACGGCTCCATATCCAAATCAGCGGGCCAAAAAAATGCCCGTTCCAGGGCAAAAACCGCTCGACCGCGGAGTTCTGCAAGAGGCTCATACGAGAATCGTACCTTTGAGAACCTGCAGGATTGAAGGGAGCGGACGTGGAATGTATGGTCAGATGCACTGGCGAACGCGGGAAGCTTGCCAGGCGGCCGCTCGACATGCCGGGTCGCCCGAAAGACTGGCGAGATCAGACGCATTGCCTGTGGGAGTGAAATGGCCATGTCCGGGACGTCATGACGCAAGAGAGGCAATCTGCGCTGCTGACGACCGTTAACGCACCTTACCGGACATTCATGGACGGGAGCACGCTTGCGGCTGCGCTGAGCGCGGGTGACGTCAGCTTGGGTCAGGTCAACTCCTTCTTCATGGAAACGACCGTGAAGGACCAGAAGGCATTCGCGAAATTTCACGGGGTGCCTGGGAGCGTTCTGGTCGCGACTGCCGAGTCTTTCGCCGACTGGTCGGGATACAAGCCCGCGCTCCTGGCGTGACGCCGTTGCCCTCCCGCTGGGAGGATCTTCTTGGCGAGTCCTTCAGGATAATCGCGGCCGTGAACCGCAATGGCGACATTCTTGACGGCTGGACCTTTGGCGGCGGGACGGCATTGATGTTGCAGCTCGGTCATCGCGAGAGTCACGATGTCGACCTGTTCCTGGATGACGCGCAGTTTCTGCCATATGTCGAGGCGACCGTCGCCGAGATGCAGTTCGAGATCGGGACCGCGACATACAATGGCGACGGACGAGGACATTTGAAAATCGCTTTTGATGGCATCGGCGAGATCGACTTCATAGTCGCGGGTCACGTGACGCACGACTGCGCGAGATCACGGGAGATTCTCGGACGGGAAGTCCCCTTGGAGACCGTTCCGGAAATCATCGCCAAGAAAATCAGGCATCGGGGGACCCGCATCCAGCCTCGCGACGTGTTTGACATCGCAGCTGCCGTCGAAGCAGGGTACGGCGATGAGATCAGGGCCGTGCTGGACGAGCTTCCGGATGACGTCGCGCGAGCTTCCGCGTGTCTTGCCCGATTGCCGCTCGACCGTGTCGAAAAAGTCATGTCTCAGCTCATGATTCGGCAAGAGTTCAAGGGCCTGGTGCCAAGAGCCTGCTCGGTCGCACAGGATCTGCTTTCCGGGGAATGACCTGCCCGCATTTCCGGCGTGCGCGGCGTGCGCGGTGCACGCGGCGCATCTCACGTGGCGGGCAGGGGAAATGCGGCGTGCGATGAACTTGCGCAGAGGCGCATGGCGAGCGTCATGAGGACGCCCCAAGGGCGGGTCCTGCCGTGACCGGAGCCGCACGCCGCCGTGTCCCGGACGGGCGGGAGGCCGGCGACGTCGTCGACGGTCCGCGGGACGGCTTCGGCCCGGGCGGACCGTCGGTCTCCCCGCCGGTCCCGTTGGTCATCAGGCGGGTGGCGGTGACCATGACGAAGCTGGCGCAGGGTTCCTGCAGGACGCCGCGCCCGCTCCGGGCGCGGAAGGACCCGGCGGCCAGGAACCGCCTGGCGGTCCTGTAGTGCTCCCCGATGCACCAGCGCGCCCGGTGGACCGGGGCCAGGTCCGCGACGGCGAAGCCGTCGCCCTGCGTCAGCGTGGTGCCGGGGACGAAGACGGTCCCGCCGGCGGTGTGGCGGACCGGCCTCAGCTTCAGCGGCCCGAACGCGGCGCCGGGATGGCGGGCCTCCAGCCGGCCCGGCGCCCTGCGGTCGGGTCGGATCCCGGCCGTCGCCCCGGCGGGGAAGGCGGCGGTCTCCGCGTTCGCGTCCCGCTTGGGCCGGAACACGGCGTCCCGTCCCCTTCCGCCCGCCGCGCGGCGCGGCGCGGGCGCCCGGCTCCAGCCCGGGCGCGACCTGCCTGCGCGTCAGGCACCTGCCGAAAAAGGTGGTGGTCTCCAGGTTCCCGGTGCGCGGATCCATCGCGGCCTCCCATGGGACGAACCGGTCCGATGGTATGATGGACCGGCCCGGGCCATGAGCCAGGCCCGGACGAAGGGTGCGATTCTCGTATGGCTCACTTTTTGAGCCACTGATGTTCCGCCTGCGAATCACGCGGCGCGCGCGATCCGCTCCACCAGGCGACTGTCGTTGGCGCATCCCGGGGGCTTCCAGCCGCCGTGGCGGCCCGTGCCCGGAACCGGCGCGGCCCAGGTCCGGTGGAGGCGACCGGACCCGGGGACGACCGGAAGGTGAGGACACCCTGGCCGCTGTCACGGCCTCGGCCCTGACCAGAGCGCTTCATCCGGGACGTCACGAGAACCTTATTGGCGGATTCCACGGATCCGGAACCGATCGGGTGGCCCGCAGCGGCGGCGTCCGCGTATTCCATGCGACGCCGGTTGTTGCGCAGGAAGGCGAGTTCCCGCCGGACGTCACCGGTTTCCCTGCCCTTCCGCAGAAGGTGGCGCAGCGCATCGATCGTCTTGCCGACGCCTCTGGGGTCATGGCGCAGGACGTGCCGCCACCTCCCGGACCAGGCCGTTCCCTCTGCCGTGTCCGCGCCGAAGGCGGCGTCGGCCGCGACCTTGATGTGCCGGGCCGCGTGCCGGAAACCGGCAGGCATGACATCGGGGACCGGCGATTCCAGGAAGGGCCGGCTGTCCTTCGCGCCGTCGGCCACCGCCGCAGGCCTCAGGTCGGGGTTGCGTTCCAGCCAGTGCAGCGCCCCGGCCTCGGCTGGGATTTCAGGCTCGCCCTGCCCCGCTCCGGCAGCCGTCCGAAGCATCGGCTCCCGGCATGCTGCCATCGGCGCCGGCCAGGGCCACGACGCCGCATGCCGCCCCGCGCCAGCCGGCGTCCGCTGGCTTTCCGTCCGTTGCCCCGGCGTTCATGCGCATCATGACGCCGCCGGGCGGGACCGGCGGCGAGACCGCCCCCCCGGGCATCCCCTCCCGCGCCCGGAGGTCCGTCAGGATCCCGCCGGAACGCGCCTCCATGCGGCTCCCGGCATCGACCGGGAGGGCGGCGGGCGCGGTGGACGGCGGCAGCCATCACCGGCCGGACCTGCACGTCGAACTGCCGGACGGCGTCCGCATGTGGTTTCCCGCGGTCTGGACGAGCCTCGGGGCACGGGATCCCGACGCTCCGAGGCTCCTCGGCGAGTTGCCGGACCTCATCAGGTTGCGCAATCTGCCCGGCGATCTGGAGCGGCGCCCGGAGGCGACGGATGGACAGGGAACGCGAACTGTCGCTGCTGGCGCAAGACCGCACGCAGTCAGGCCCGGAACGGTCGCCAGCGCCAACGGGTGACACAGCACTGACGGTCGCTGCATCGATGCGCTGGAACGCATCGGGAGCGGATTGGTCGACGCCGACCTCGGCGGGGGTGTCGTGAAACAGCGTCTCGCCCGGCCGGGCCAGGGCCGATCGAAAGGCATCCGGGCCATTCTGGTGTTGCGGCGTGGCGAACGGGACGATCAGCGAGGTGATCTGCGATGACCAGACAATACGGAAGTGAGTTGCTGGCGTCGGCGAATGAGACGGCGCTCGGCATGACGGACGCGGGAGTCATGACCAAGCAGACGATGAAGGCCTTTGACGAGACGTGCCGGACTCCGGTTGAGGAGATGGCGGCGGAGGAAATCCGTGCGCTCCGGCTGCGGGAAAATGCGAGCCAGGCGGTGCTCGCGCGTTATCTGAACGTGACGACGGGGCTGGTAAGCCAGTGGGAGCGCGGCGAAAAGCGCCCGCGCGGCGCATCGCTGAAGCTCCTGACGCTGGTGGCGAAGAACGGTCTCGGGGCTGTGGCGTAGAGTTTGGCCTGCGAGGCCGAAGATTTCGCGAGTTTGCGTTCTCACAGGCCGCGCACTGGATCGTTTGTGGAAATCGTGCTCACGCCGTCGCCCCATTTCGTGGTCACCGTAACCTGGAACCGCGCCGTCTCGCCCTCCTTCACGGTCACGTTCCCGGCATGGGCATGGGCCGGAGCCGCCAGCATCAGCGCGGCGAGACCAACTGCCGCTCCCCGCGGGAACCGGGATGCCGCGCCGTCGCTTCCTTTGCCCGGATTCCGCGGGCCCGGGGCCGGACGGGCGGCGTGACGTCGGGGATCCCGCGTCGCGCCGTCCCGGTCCGTCAGGAGGCCGTCATTCCCGAATGCTGACGCTTGCGAAGAACCTGTAGCGACTGAAGCTTGCCGGGGGATTGGCGCACTGTTCCTCGACGGTGCTGTGCGTGTCCGTCGGCGTCCCATCGACGTCCATGGCTAGGTTGACGTAGAAACGCTCCCATGGGTCCGCCTCCGGATCCGCCAGGATAGGGACCGTGATGGTCGCGCTGTCGCCGCTCCAGGACAGCGTGCCCATTTGGCTGGTGAAATCCGTCCCGGATTGCGCGGTGCCGGGACTGCCGACCTCGCTGGCATTAAACTGGTTGAACTGCCATTTCGGCCTATCGCTCGTCTCGTAATATACTTTTGGCGTGGCCGGGCCGTTCTTGCGAACCGTGAGCGTCGCTTCCTTGCCCTCGAACGCCATGTATGAGCCCTTCGCGAAACCGATGACGGTTTCGTCCGGCAGGTTGCCGGGGCCGCATTGGGCCAGGGCGGGACCAACCAGCGCGGTGGCCGCCAGCGCGCCGGCGGCGAGTGCCGTCAGCCATTTATGCGCACGGGGGGGGGGGGGGGGGGGGGGGGGGTGATGAGGTTTGTCAGGAATTCCTTCATTTCAGTTATCCTTTCAGTCTGTTGTTCACGGCCCGCGCCGTGGCGCGGGCGGCTGATCTAGGGTCCGGCCGCCAGGCGCTGCAGGTCGGGCGCGAAGGTGATCAGGGCGGCGACGGCGGCGATCATGATGGCGGTCTGCCACCAGCGCGCGGTCGCGTCACGCTCCGACCGGGCCGCGTCCCGTTCCGACCGCGCCGCGTCACGCTCCGCGCTGGCCGCGTCGCGCCTGGCCATGTCCTCGCGGTGCGCGGCCATGTCGGCCCGCAGGCGGTCCAGAGCGCTTTCGTATTCGGCCTGCCTGGTCTCCATGCGTTCCTCCAGCACGGCGATGCGCTCCGAGAGCGGCTGGATGTCCGGCGCGTCGCCCATGCCGACAACCTAGGCTCCCGTCCGCGTCCCGTCAAGCCCCGCCGGACGCCGCCGGGTCCGGGGCGGGGAGGGGAGGGCGCTCCGAACGGCCCCGCCACGCCACCGGAAGGCCGGAGCCGGGCGCCGGGCGCCGCCGCGTCACGCTGTCAGGGGATTCCGGCGGGATTCGGGGCGAGGCCGGTCATCGTGCGCAGAACGCCGCCCAGGGACGCCGCCACCGGCCGGTCGGGATGGAACCGGTTCCGGTCGAGAACCAGCAGCGCGATGAACGCGATCCCCTCCGTCATGGCCCCTACGGCCTCGTCCCAGGCCGTGGGATGGATGCCCAGCCGCAAACTGCCCGAAGTTTCCGTCCATCGGATCAGCGCCCCGCCGCCGGAGCTGAAGAAGCTCAGGAAGAGGGAACTCGCCGCGAAGGCGATGGAGATGCCGAAGACGATCTGGATCAGGCGGCGGAAGCCTCCGGAAGTGTCGCCGAAGGCCAGCGTCAGGCCGGTGACGATGATGATGGTCACCGCGATGATCTTGGCGACCGGCCCCTTGATCGACTCGAGGATCGATTGCGGCGGCGCCTCCCGGGGCATGGAGGACCCCGCCGCCCGGGCGGGTCCGGCCAGCATCAGGGTTACGGTGGCGTAGGTCACGGCGAGGTCGGGCGCGGCGCATTGCAGCTCGCGCGTGTCCTCGATGATCACGACGCGGTCGGACGATCCGGCCACTTCGGCCAGAAGCGCATTGGTCAGCGCCGTCTTGCCGGTGGAGGTGCCTCCCGCCACGAGGATATTGGCCCGGACGGCGACGCCCTCGCGCAACAGCTGCGCCTGGATCTCGGTCATGGTCCCGGAAGCGACGTAATCGGCGAGCGTGAAGACCGCGACGGCGGGCTTGCGGATCGCGAAACAGGGCGCGGTGGCCACGGGTGGCAGGAGCCCTTCGGAGCGTTCCCCGGTCTCGGGCAGTTCGGCCGAGACACGCGGTCGAGCGCCATGCACCCCGGCCCCGACATGATGGGCGACGGGTCGCACGATCCGCCCGCCATCGGCGGGCGACAGGGTGACGCCGGTATCGGAGAGCCCCTCGGACAGCCGGTCGATCCAGAGCCGCCCATCGGGATTGAGCATGGCCTCGACGGTCACCGGGTCTTCCAGAAACCCGGCGATGGCGGGCCCGGGCGCCGTGCGTGGCATCCGCGCGCCATCTCTTCCGGTTTCCGGGCCGCCTCTGCCATGCTGTCCCCGTTCCGTGAGTGGCGGCCGACGGGCGGCCTTGGATCGGGTCCGGCAGGAAAACCGGAAACGGGTTTCGCTCAACAGCTTTGCAAGGGGCGTAGGGCCCTCGTATGCTCAGCGAATCAGCACTGATCAGGGGAGGTGGCTGAAGACGATCAAGCCGGCACCGAACGACCCGCCTTGCCTTTTGGCGCATATTCTCTATATTGATGCCAAAGGAGACAGCCATGCAGTTCGCCACGGTCCAGCCCGTCACCGCTCGCACCGACCTCCCCGTCATCACCGGTGAGGAGGCGGCGGCACTGGCACGTGCAACGGTCAGTCTGTTCCGCGCTTGGGAGCTGACGGACGCCGAAGCCCGCACATTGCTCGGCGACATGGCGCAGCGCACCTGGGCGCGTTGGAAGACCGGCGATATCGGCCGGATCGACCGCGACCTGCGCGCGCGCATGGCGATCCTGATGGGGATCCACAAGGCCCTGCGCCATCTCTTCACCGATCCTGCCCGCGGCTATGCCTGGATCCGCAGACCGAACGCCGCCTTCGCGGGCCGAGGCGCACTCGACGTCATGCTCCGGGGCGAGATCACCGACCTGACCGACCTGCGCGCCTATCTCGATGCCGAACGGGGTGCCTGATGAATGCGCCTGTCCGGCGCGTGACCTGGCCGCGGACGGTCCGCATCATCCGCTCGATCCATCCGCCCATCGACCTCTTCGAGGATATCGCCGATCCGGCTGATCGGGAGGCACTGGCCTCGGCCGAGGCCAAGTTCAATCCACGCATCCGCGAGAGCATCGGCGATCTCTCCAAGGTGCCGGTGGCACGCCGCGTGACCGGCCCCGGCGCGAGCTGGGTCATGGCGCCCTTCGCGCATTGCTCGCCGCTTCGACCGGGGCGGTTCTCGGATGGCAGCTTCGGCCTCTACCACGCGGGGGACCGCACCAAGGTGGCGATCGCCGAAACCGTCCATCACCACGCCCGCTTCATGCGGGCCACGGAGGAGGCGCCGGGCTGGACCTCGCAGTTCCGCGAGCTGATCGGATCGATCGACACCGATCTCGACGACGCCACGGGCCGCGCCGATCTTCTGGATCCCGACGACCGCCGCGCATCGCAGCTCTTCGGGGCCGAGCGCCGTGCCGCCGGATCGAACGGCATCACATGGCCGAGCGTGCGCTTTCCCGAAGGCCAGTGCATCGCCGTCTTCTGGCCCGACGTGATCCCGATCCCCACCCAAGGGGCTCATTTCGCGTATCACTGGGATGGGGACCGCGTTGATTACGTGAAGCGGCTGGATGATGGGGAGGTGTGGAGGGTGTCGTGACACCGCAAGGTGTTTTCCTATGGTCTACCGGTTTGTTATCTGACGCATTTTCCAAAATCCCTACAAATCCGGGGCGATGGCGCCGAAACAATCCCCATCAAGCCACTTGAGGCTGGCGCACACCGAAGCTGAAACGAGCCAGTGTTCAAAATCTAACGAGGCTTTGCCTCAGACCGACGAGATGAACCATCGGCGTGTTGAGGGACTCCGGTCGCTGTCCCGCTCCGCGGTATGACCCGCCTGGTGAAGCCATTTGGCCTGGCCGGTGCTGAAAGCGCCGTGTGGGGAACCCGTCGACCGGGGTCCGGGACATGACCATGGCACGTTCCGCCGGAGAGGCACCCGGGAATCACGTGACGCTCGGGCCTGAATGCTTCGACAGGCTCTGTCCCGACGCCTGCGTCCCCCTGCCGCGGACCGGCGCGGGGGCCGCCTGGTTCTTCCGGGAGGTCCGCGGCAGCCCCGTGCCCTCCCCGGCCCTGATGGCGCCCATGGCCCGGCGCTTCACGGAGGGCCCGGAACGGTTCGCCCGGGGCCGGGGCGTCGATGCCGTCCCCTTCGGGAAGGGGGAGCGCAGGGACGACGTCACGCAGGGACATCTCCGCGGCCGGCGAAGGCGTGCCCTGCATCGGCAGGGCGCAGGGGAAGGCGCGTGTCCCGCGCACGCGGAAACGCATCGGTCCGGCGACCGGCAGGGCGTCCCCGGAACCTGTCGGCGGCACGGCGATGGTCAATGCCTTCCACGTCCATCTGGTCGGCGACGGCTTCGGCCCCCGCTTCATCAGGTTCCGCCCGTACTTCCCGTACAGCGCCAGGCTCCGCATCAACGGGCGCGGGCACCTGAAGCGGCGGATGGAGAAACGCCCGGTCCCGTCCGGGGCTCCCGGCAACGGGATCATGGGCCGCGCCGGTCCCGCGGCCATGCGGGACATCGCCGGGGAGACCGGCGCCGGGCGGACCGGCGCGCCGTTCCGCAGGTGGCTGTCGCGGCCTGCCCATCCCTTCACGACCGGGGATCGCGCGAAGGGGATCCGCCACGACCTCCCGGTCCTCCAGGCGGAGCGCGCCCTCACGCAGGTGTCCGGCCGCCCCGCCAGCGGCAGGGTCCCGTTCGGGGAGACCATCCGCGGGAACCCCGGCATCGGACGCGCCGACCGCGTGCGGCTGACCTTCGGCCGCCGCGTCACGCGCCGGACCGGCCCGCGGTTCCGGACCCGCGTCATGACCGGCGGCGTCCCGCCGTCGCCGCGCGTCGACCACAGGCGTCCGCGCATCAGGCAGCACTTCAGGGAGGGCCGCG
Organism: Paracoccaceae bacterium; assembly: GCA_965221405.1. Lineage (GTDB taxonomy): Bacteria > Pseudomonadota > Alphaproteobacteria > Rhodobacterales > Rhodobacteraceae > JAPOUP01. The sequence continues at coordinate 2,836,077 of CBDCSE010000002.1, forward strand.
CGCCGCGGACCGGGACGGTGACCGACGACACGTACGGCTTCGGCGCCAGGCGCAGGCCGCGCGACCCCGATGACCTCAGGGAGGCCGGCTTCAGGGCCAGCCGGCGTCCTCCCGGCGTCCAGCGCATCAGCCATGGCCGCCCGACCGGCGCCGGGACCTTCGACGCGCCCCGCCGTCCCGCCGTCCCGCCGCCGTCGACGGCCGCCGGGTGTCCGCCATGCGCTTCGGAGACCCGCGGATCCAGGCCGTGCCGGCCGCTCTCCTGATGCATGCCTTCCTTCCCGCGGGCTTCAGCAGCCGCCAGACGGGGGAGGCGGTCGCGCGGCTCACGCAGACCGACGGCTACGGGACCGGCCAGGCGACATACGACCTGCGGCGGCTGCGTCTGCGGGGATTGATCGGGCGGCTGCCCAGGTCACGCAAATACCGCGTCACGGAAAGGGGGCGCAGGGTCGCGCCCGCCTGCTGCCGCATCCACCGGCGCACGCTCACGCCGGCGCTGGCGGCGGCGTTCGGTGACGGAATGCCGACCAGGCCCGGGCGCGCGATCCGCAGCGTCGACGGGCGGACCGGCAGGCTCTGGACCTCGCGGCCTAAAGCCGCCTCAGGTCAAAACCTGGCTCAAATGGTCAGGCTTTGCGTTTGATAAGGTGTCTAGGGCCTCCCCGGCATCGGTCTCGGGCTGCCGCCCGCACCTACCGCGACCTCATCGATAGACACGCCTGATCCGACCGGATCCCGCGCCCGGATTCCGCCGGGGATCCGGGCGCCGCCCGCAGGCACAGCATCCTGCGGTACCGTAGTCAAAGGGATAAGCCTTTTCCGCCAAATCCTTGGTGAACGCTTTACACTGATATGTCCTGCGCTGTAACTATTCAGTTACGAAATGTTGTTCTGATGTAGGGCTTTTGTGGACATCTGGTGGTCGTGTGCGGACTTCGTATTCAATTTATTGGACCTGACAGTCGCCGGCGACAGATTTTGCCTCGGAAACCACAGCATTTGGTTTTTTATGAGCGTCGGGAACGAATTATGGTGCTGAATAGTTGCCCTGCGCTAAGGATCGAGACTATGCCTGCATGATCGCGATGTTCAGGACATTCCCGATCGAATCGAGAGAATCCTAACCTGCTTCAGAATGGTGCTTCCATGACCCCTGCGAACCACGAGACCGGCCCCAACGAAACCGAAGCCAACATCTTTAACATCGCCCGGGCAGACATCGAAGCCGCGGTGCTCGCGGGCCTCCTGACCGAGGCTCAGGCCGGGGATCTTCTGGCGCTGGCGGCCAGGCGAAAGACGGGACGGGCCAATGCGGGCTGGATGGACGAGCCCTTCGAGGTGTTCCGCAGCATGAACGAGATCTTCGTCATTATCGGCCTTGCCATCCTCGCGTCCGGCTGGATCTCCGGATTGGTAACGTTCGGGAGCGAGCCGTACCATTTCGCGACCGGAGCCGCCATCGCGCTTCCGCCGCTTCTGTTCCTGTCAGAGTATTTCATCCGCCGCCGCCGCATGGTCGGTCCGGCGATCGCCCTCTCGGCGCTGTTCGCCGCCAACGCCGTATCCGGCTTCGCCGGTCTCATCGAGGACCCGGCTGACCTGCTGGGGGGCGGTAGGTTCCCGGTTTTCGTTCTTTTTGCCGCGTCCGGTGCCCTGGGTGTCTGGTGGCTGCGGTACCGGGTTCCGATCGCGCTCGCGCTGACCGTTCTGGGCATCACGTCCGCGCTGATGGTTCTCGCGGCCAGAGCGTCCGGCACGCCGGGCTCCATCGATGACGTGTTCACGCTATCGGCCGAAGGCCCCCTTGCATGGATAACCCTGGCCGCCGGTTGCGTCACACTTGGGATCGCCCTGGCTTTCGACGTCGGCGACCCGTACCGTGTCACACGCCGGTCCCAGCATGGATTCTGGCTGCATCTCATCGCTGCCCCCGCCTTGGTGAACACCGTCGCGATCGCATTGCTGGAGAGTGGAAACATCCTGTTTCTCGTCGCTGTCCTCGCGCTTTTCGCCTTGTTCGCGATTATCATCGACCGTCGGTCCTTCCTTCTGGCCAGCATCGGCCACACGTTGGCGCTCATGGCGAGTCTCGACGTGGATCTCTCGTGGAACATCGCTCTTCTTGGCACCGTGCTGCTGGCACTCGGCTCCTTCTGGACATCCGTCCGAGGCCGGCTTCTGGCGCTCATGCCAACCTATTTCCCCAGACATCTGTTGCCGCCGGTCGCGGGTGCTGTCAGGAAGGAGTGACGGAAAGCGCCACGTTCCGGCAGCCTGGGGAACCATTTTGCCGCAGTCCGGGATTGACCGTCTTCGGTGAAGGTTTACCGCCGCGCAAATTTGATTGCGGCACCGGATGAAAGGATCCCCGCCAGCGCGGCGAATCACTCAATGGCCCGGGGTTTGTTCAATCGAGAACATCGAGCCCCTGTCTCCAACGGAAACGCCAGGTTCCACAGTGGTTCGGCTGTCGGCTGATCCACACGCCAGTTGGAGCGGGTAGCGGGAATCGAACCCGCACGTCCAGCTTGGGAAGCTGGCAGGCTGCCACTACATCATACCCGCCTGTCATTTATGATTACTGCTGGACGGCGCTGGCCGCAATACTTGAAATCCGCCTGTGCCCGCGTTCGCTCCATCCCCTGCAGCCATTCAAACGCCACGGCCTCCGAAGCGTTCCGGCTTCGGGCCAGGCTGGATGTCCGCCGTCGTCTGACATCAGTTGGCAAGTCTATTGAATAGGGTGTGCGCCCAGGCGCTGATCGTACCCGCGCCCAGACACATCACCAGATCCCCGGCCCGTGCGCTCGCGCGAACCATCTCCAGCAGATCCTCTTCACCGTCAAGCGCACGCACGTCGGGATGCCCGTTACGGGCCAGACCCGCGATCAGGGAGTCGCGGTCGGCTCCCTTGACCGGAGCCTCGCCGGCCGGAAAGACATGCGCGATGGCCACCACGTCGGCCTCGTCGAAGCAGGCACAGAATTCGTCGAACAGGTTGCTGAGCCTGCTGAAACGGTGCGGCTGGTGTACGGCGATCACGCGCCCGTCGGTAGTCTGGCGCGCCGCCTTGAGAACAGCCGCGATCTCCGTGGGATGGTGGCCGTAGTCGTCAATGATGGTGATCCCGTTCACCTCTCCCACTTTGGTGAACCTTCGATTGACGCCCTGGAAGCCGGCCATTGCCTGTCGGATCCCGTTTCGCGACATGCCAAGGTGTCTGGCCACGGTAATCGCCGAGAGCGCGTTCGATACATTATGATTGCCAGGCATCGGAAGGCTGCAGTCATTGATCGTCGTTCCCTCGGCCGTCAGGACGACATCGAATCGTGACATTCCGTCGACGTAGGAAAGGTTCTCCGCCCGGACATCGGCCGCGGAACTGAAACCGAACGTGATGACGCGCCGGTCGTGGACCCGCTGAACCAGATTCAGCACATCGGGATCGTCGGCGCAACAGACGGCGAGCCCGTAAAACGGGATGTTCTCCACAAAGTCGAGAAATCCCTGATGCAGCGCTTCCTCCGTTCCCCAGTGTTCCATATGTTCCGGATCGATATTCGTGACTACGGCGATTGTCGCGGGAAGGCGATTGAAAGTGCCGTCGCTCTCGTCGGCCTCCACAACCATCCACTCACCCAGCCCCATCCGGGCGTTGCTGTCATAGGCATGGATAATGCCTCCGTTGATGACTGTAGGGTCGAATCCGCCGGCGTCGAGCAGCGTCGCCACCAATGTGGTCGTCGTGGTCTTTCCATGGGTTCCGGCAATGGCGACGTTGGACTTGAGCCGCATCAGTTCGGCGAGCATCTCCGCGCGCCGGACAATCGGCAGTCCCCGAGAACGGGCGGCATCGAGTTCCGGATTCCCGGGGCCGATGGCCGATGAGATCACCACGACCTCCGCGTCGCGAAGATTCCCGGGGCTCTGACCTATCGATATCTCCGCCCCCAGAGCCATCAGGCGGGCCGTAATGCTTGAGGCCTTGAGGTCGGAGCCCCGTACGCGGTATCCCAGATTCAACAGCACCTCGGCTATTCCGGACATGCCTATCCCGCCGATACCCACAAAATGCACCGGTCCCAGCTCCACGGGTAGTTTGGTCACCGCGTTCATCGAACGACACCTGAACAAGTCCCGACGCTCATATCTCATTTCCTGTCGCCTTCCGCTCCGCCAGTTCCATCACCAGCTCCGCGACGCGGCTTGCGGCATCCGGCCGCCCGGCGGTGAGAGCCGCCCGAGCCATTTCACCCGCCGTGGCCGGATTCCCCAGGATCATCGCGATACGCTCGGCAAGCCGGGAGCTGTCCACCTGGGATTCCTGAAGCAGCAAAGCCCCTCCCGCGTCGGCGAGGGCGCGGGCATTGGCCGTCTGGTGGTCCGCTGTGGCATGGGGATACGGGATGAGAATCGAAGGTCGTCCGATGACGGTGAGATCCGCCAGAGTCGACGCGCCCGCACGGGAAATCACCAGCTGCGCCTCGGCGATACGCTTGTGAATGTCGTGGAAGAATCGCTGAACATCGGCCTGGACTCCATGTTCCGCATAGAAAGCGCTTACCTGCGCGAAATCCTCATCCCGCGCCTGATGGCTCACCCGGATGAACGGCAGTAGGGAAGGGGGCAGCGCGGTGATGGCCGGAGGAACGAGTTGGCTGAGCGCTCTCGCACCCTGACTTCCGCCGATCACGAGGATTTCCATCTGATGTTCGCCGGGAGTGACATAAGGCGCCCCGGCCCGATCGGCGACCGTTCGGCGCACCGGATTGCCCGTGTGGATCCCTCTTACTCCCGGCGGAAGTTCCGTTGGCCAGAAACCGCAGGCAACGCATTCCATACGGCTTGCGAAAATTCGGTTCGCGCGGCCGAGAACGCCGTTTTGTTCGTGAATCATTCGCGGAAGCCGCAGCCAGACCGCAGCCGACAGCGCGGGAACCGCGGGATATCCCCCGAAGCCGATGACCGCGGCGGGTGGATCACGGCGAAAACCGCGATAGGTGGCCAGAGTTCCGGCGATGATGCGAAACGGAGCCTTTATCCGCGCCGATCGTCCGCCGACGAATGTCGCGGACGCGACCCTCTCGACACCGATTGAATGGGGAAACCCGCCAATGTAACGCTCTCCCCGGTCGTCAGTGACGAGTGTGACTCTCCAGCCAGTCCGAAGCATTGTCTCGGCCAAAGCCTGCGCCGCGAACATGTGCCCTCCGGTGCCGCCGGCGGCAACGACTAGAAGTGGCTGGCTCATGCCTTTCGCTCCGGTGCAGGCCCGGAACCATCGTAAAGACTTCCCCCGCGCGGATCGAAAATCCCGCCCGGCATCGTTCAGTGCCCCCTTCGGGACAGTATGTCTCCGATTTCTCCCTGCGGACGTAAACGCGTAAGTGCCAGCAGCATCCCGAGCGCGAATCCACTGGCGATAAGCGAAGACCCTCCGTAGCTGACGAAAGGTAACGTCATTCCCTTGGCTGGAAGGAGCCGTACCGCCACCGCCATGTTTATGAATGCCTGAATGCCGAACGTGCAGGCGAGTCCGGTGCCCGCCAGACGGATGAACAGGTCGCGTTCCTTGACCAGCCGCATCAGGGACCCCACTGTGGTGACCAGATAGAGGACAATGACGAATATAACCAGCACAAGCCCGTATTCCTCGGCGGCTACGGCGATGATGAAATCGGTATGCGCGTCCGGCAGGGACCATTTGACGCTGCCTTCGCCCACACCCACCCCGAGAAAGCCCCCTTCCCGTATCGCGTCCGTTGCGTAGCCGAGCTGAGTGTTCGGATCGACGTCCGACGAGAGAAAGCCGTCGATCCGACGCGCGAAATGCTCCGAACTGTTGTAGGCGATGACACCGATGGCGACCACGCTTCCGGCCATAATGATCAGCAACGTGAACGGTGCCCCGGCGACGTAGTACATCACGCCCCAGCCAAAAAACACGAGACAGGCCTGGCCAAAATCGGGTTGGAGCGCGAGTAAGGTCACCACCAGGGCGGTGACCAGGAATGAGAACAGGCGCCCCGGCGGGCCGTCGATTTCCTGCACCGCTGATATCAGCCAGGCGGACACGACGATCAGGCAGGGCTTGAGGAACTCCGACGGCTGGAGCGCGAAGAAGCCAAGGGAGTACCAGCGTACGGAACCTTTGCCGAAATCCGTGCCGAGAAAAGGCAGCAGCGCGACCGCGGCGAAAGTGATCAGAAAGCCCATCACACCCAAGCGGCGCACCGTTTTCGGTGAAGCCATGGACACGGGAATCATTACTGCCAGCGCCAGAGCTCCGAACACCGCCTGGCGCTGTACGTAATGGAACGGCTCGAGTCCGTTTCGATGCGCCAGAGGTGGTGAGGCCGCGAGGCCCAGAAGAAGACCCACTCCAAGCAGCAGCAGGACGCATGAGACCACCGCCTTGTCCGTCGTGCGCCACCAGTTCGGTAGAATTGGCTCGCTGTCCCGAATTGGGAGGGAGCCATAAACCATTTCAGTCATGCAGGTTGCCCAATGATGCCTCTTGGAAGTTCACCCGTTCACCGGGTCTTGCACTAAGCATAGCCAGAACGGTGGCCCACTGCCAACAAAAAATCCTCGATGCCGCGTTTTTCCGGTGTCCGGCATCCGCTACGTGCACCACGACTCACCCGCCGGGTGCGTCCGATATACGGAAGTCCTTGAATTGAATAGATATTCCACGACCCCTTGGATTGTTCGAGATTGCAGCGATCACCGGAACCTCTCCTTTGCGTGCGAATGCACAAAGGCGCCATGACTGCCCGATGCCGGTGCCAACAAGGCGTGGCATTGACGCTGGCCTGGAACAATGTAGGAATATTCTTCGGCGAGAGCCAAAGTGACGCGCTGCCCATTCCGGGCGCACCGCCGGATCCGGCAGAACTTCCCCTAGGCGCCGAAATAGCCTGCCGAAACCGGTTTTTGCGGCCCATGGGGCGCTCCATTGATGGACAGGCTGGATACGCGCACGCCGCAGGCGCTTGGGGAAACTTTCGAATCTGCCGGGACTTGGCGCCCGGCGGAAAGGTCCGGCCTCAACCGCTCGCCGAAACGCGTCCGGGCGGAGTGGCTCTGGCTGTGGGCAGGTCACAGCATGGGGGACATGGGTTTGTTCTGGTACCGCCTGCTCATAAGCTTCTGCGTGCCGTTTCCGCTGTTATGGTCGCTCTGGAGAGCTGTGGTCGGGCAGGGTGGACTGGCCGACCTCTCGCAGCGCCTTGGCAGCGGGGATGGCATTGGCGGCGCACTTTGGCTGCACGGAGCGAGCAATGGCGAGCTGACATCGGCCCGTGCGCTTCTGGCGGCCTTTCGCCAGGAACATCCCGATCATCCGGTGCTTGTGACGGCGAACACGGTCACCGGCCGTGATCTGGCTGCCGGCTGGAATCTTCCCGGCGTCACGGCCCGGCTCGCGCCGGTTGACCTGCGTTGGGTCCTGAGACGTTTCAATCGCCGCTGGCGTCCGGCCGCGCTTCTGAGCCTGGAGAACGAGTTCTGGCCAAACCGTATCGTTACGGCCCGTTATCCCGTTCTCTGCGTCGCGGCACGTATGTCCGGGCGTAGCGCCGGGCGCTGGAGCCAATTCCCCGGACTGTGTCACACGGTGTTGGGACGGGTATCATGGCTGTTCCCGCAGGATGATCGCTCCGCTACCCGCTTTATCTCGCTTGGCCTGGCCCCGGAGTGCCTTGGATGCGCTGTCAGCCTTAAGTCGGGAGTTAGGCCCCCGCAGCCCGACGCCGCCGCGTTCGCGGCGCTCTCGAAGGCGTTCACACGCCACTCCACGGTTCTCGCGGCCTCGACCCATCCCGGTGAGGAGACGATCATTCTCGACGCCTTCGCTGTGGTGCGCGCACGGAAACCCGATCTGAGACTCATTCTCGCTCCCCGCCATCCGCGTCGGGGCGGTGAGGTGGCGGATATGGCGAAGGCGGCGGGGCTGACCTGTTCGGTTCGCTCGGTGTCCGGCGGTCCCGGGGCTGGGGCGGCGGTCTACATCGCTGACACGCTTGGCGAGATGCAGCTCTGGTACGCGCTTGCCGGCATCACGTTGGTTGGCGGATCACTTGTCGACAGAGGCGGCCACACTCCCTACGAGCCGATGCGCCTTGGTTCCGCGATCCTGCACGGACCGCATGTGAGCAATTTCGCCTCGGCCTACGCCGCACTCGATAGGGTCCGTGGCGCGATTGAGGTCACGGACGCGAAGTCACTGGCGGATGGAATCGCAGAACTCGACAGGGCCGGACAGACGGCCCAGGCCGATCGGGCGAGTGGCGTGCTGGAGGCGCTGGACACTTCCGCGAAAGACATACGGATGGTTCTCGATGCCGTGAACCGGTTTCTCGAGTAGGAAACGTCCCATTTCGTGCCATCAGCCGTGACGGTTTCGGTTCCGGTAGGCTCCCGAAGGTCTGGGAATTACCTCCCCCGTGGACCGCTCAGGCGGAATTCCCGGATGCCTGAAGTCTGGTTGAAGCCGATGCGGAGGGGCGTATCCCTTTGGCCACTGCCCAGCAGGGTGTGACATCGGCGGGCTGCGGCCTGAGACGCGACCTGATCGAAGAGCTATTACCATGCAGTGGCGACCGAGTTTGCCGGTTCCAGGTTCGCCGCGGGGCTTCCCCGGGCTCCTTTCGTGTCATGGAAGTAAGCGTTTCGTCAGGGACGTGATTGCGAGAGAGGTCCGGATTGGTGATTGTCCACGGACGAGGCTCCTCGTCCGCCAGTCTCATTCACGCAATCTGGGCATGGATCTCCTGAGCGCTGGCTTCGGGTTGGTTCCACTTTTCAGCCCGCGGTGTATGGACCCTTCTGCCCGAACCGCGGGTACCGACTCCCGCGGGCAAAATACTCTCGGCGCGAGTCCGAGGAATGATCGGTAGCGCCGAAACGGTCCCGGGTTGGATGCCAGAGTCGAATTCCTGTGGGAGTCCATGTTACGGTCAGGGGGTGAATTGAAATGCCGGATCCGCCTCTGAAACGTGTCGGGCTTTTGGTGGCCCCTTCTTTCGGGCGCATGATCGCCACCTCCGGACCACTGGACACGGAGCGTTCTCATCGTGATCGGCGAGCCTGCGGCGGTATGATCGTCGACAGGCCCTTATCCAATGAACATATGCGCTTTCGTCCTACGGCCGTTCACCCGTGTGTGGCTTGAGCGGAAGAAGGGCCCGCCCGCCGCTTGCCATAAATGTCTGTCAGGCTGCGGACATCGATCCGATCCTCCCGACGACGGGCCCGGGCGAGGTCGTGAGCCATCTGGCGGCGCAGCCAGAACTCGGCATTTGACCAACCTGCCCGTTCAAGGCGGATCGCCATTTCGGGAGAGATGCCCGCATGGCCGTTCAGGACCCGCGACAGTGTATGGCGGGCAACACCGAACGCTCGGGCCGCTTCGGTTACGCTCAGCCCAAGCGGCTCAAGGCAGTTCTCCCGGATGCCGCGTCCGGGATGGGAGGGATCCCTCATCGCCATGTTCTTGCCTTCCCTTAGTGGTAGTCGGTCAGGTCGACGTCATCGTTCCCGAAGCGGAACGTCACCCGCCAGTTTCCGGAAACCGGTATCCTCCAGCATCCCTTGAGGTTGCCTTTCAGCGGGTGAAGCCGATAGCCGGGCAGATCGACATCCGAAGGCCTGCTGGCTTCGTCGAGATCGGCCAGCGCAAGGCGGACGCGATCCGCCAGATTGGCTCCCACCCCGCTCGTACATCCGCCTGAGACCCCTATGACGAAAGCTCCGGATCATGGTTCTCCGTATCTTATACCGTTACGCGGCACAATGCCGGATATCGGGTATATTCGCGTGCGCAGGTGCGGCGATCCGCAATCATGGGCGCTGGAAAGCCGTGGACGGGCGGCGGGACGGCGGACGTCAGCTGACCCGGACAGCCTTTCGGATATGATCCTGGAGCGCCTTAGGTGAGGGATCACGGCGTTGAAGCGCACCGAACCTGAAGCGTTCCTTCGCAAGGAGACAAGCCGCCCCGTCTCCGTCAGTCGCCGGGACGTTCCATCGCGGCGACCGCGACCGCCCCTGAATTCACCGGGCCGATCCACATGCCGGTCACCCGGGGTTGCAGAGACCTGGAGCGCGAGATTCAGGGCCTGCGAACAGAACCTCAGACGGTCGGGACCGCGAGCTGACCACGCTGCCACACGGAGCCGGTGGTTTCGCGGAGAAGGTCATCCGGCAGTTTGTCCTGAGCGCGCCCTGGCCGCAGACCACCGGCATTGAGATTCCGCGGAACGCCATGCCGGTGAGGGAGATCGCGTCGCGGGCCACTCACGGAAGGTCCGTTGGAGATCGCCCTCCGGCTGCGGGGCGGGGCCGATGCGGAGGGAGAATCTCCGCAGCATTACGCCGCCGCTTGAGCGCTCCGTCCTCGGCGGCGGCGATTCACCCGGTGGTCGGGCCAGTCGCGGCGTCGTGACAGCCGACGGCCCCTAGATTATACTTCGAAACGAATGCAGTATCTCATATTGGCCTTGATTCGACATGGCGGAAAAAGCGCCGGGAAGCATCGTGAACGAATGGGAGAAAGACATGTTTTACCGAAGTCTCGTTAAACTGGCCGCGACAGGCGCGGTGGCGGCTGGACTCATGACGGCAGGCGCGGCACTTGCCCAGGACGTCATCAAAGTTGGCGCGATCGCACCCAAGACCGGCCCCCTTGCGGGCGGTGCGGTCGTTACGCAATGGCCGAACATCCGTTTGTGGGTGGAGCAGGTCAATGCCCGCGGCGGTCTCGACGTGGGTGGCAGCAAAATGACCATCGAGCTGATCGAGTATGACGACAAGACCAATCCGGGCGAACATATCAAGCTGGCTCAGCGCCTTGCCGAACAGGACAGGGTGGATTTCGTTGTCGCGCCCTACGGTACGGGGTTCAACATCGCCGCCGCGCCGATCTACGGTCGCTACGGCTATCCCATGGTCGCCGTCTCCGCCATCACCGACAAGATGGATGAGCTCACGGCACGGTATCCCAACCTCTTCTTCACGCTGGGTACGACGACGGCATTCGTCGAAGGCGTGCGGGACATTCTGGTGGAACAGCGCGAAGCGGGCGCCATCGGAAACGAGGTCGCGATGGTCAACGTTGCCGACGCTTTCGGGATCGAGCTGTCGGACCGTGCGCGCGAACTCTTCACCGAGGCGGGATTTGAGCTTGTCTATGACAAGTCCTATCCCCTTGGCACGCCTGACCTGAGCCCGGTTATGAAGGGCGCGAAGGCTTCGGGCGCGGGAGCGTTCGTGGCCTGGTCCTATCCGCCGGACAGCTTTGGCCTTGCCGAACAGGCCATTGTCGAAGATCTGGATGTGGCCGTCTACTATTCGGCGGTTGCCACCAGCTTCCCATCCTTCTTTGGCGCCTTTGGCAACAAGATCAACAACGTGCTTGGCGCGGGCGGCACCAACGTGGACGACCCGGCCATCGCCGAGTACCGCAGGGCCCACATGGAAATCACCGGAGAGGTGGCGGACTATTGGGCGTCTGCCAATACCTACGCGGCGCTGCAGATCCTGGAACAGGCGATTGTAGGTGCCGGAACACTCGACCGCGATGTGGTAACCCAATACATCAAGGACAACAGTTTCGACACGGTAATGGGTACGCTCAGCTTCAAGAACAACTTCTCCAACACCTTCTGGTCCGTCGGCCAGTGGCAGGATGGAGTGTTCCGCGGAGTCAAGGGCTCCAATGTCGAAGGGACGGTGCCGGTGCGTCTGAAAGACGGCTGGGCCGAATAGTCCCCGAGCCTGGCGCCCGGCGCAGCGACGCCGGGCGACCGCTCGCGGAAACCGAAGATGCTGGACATTCTGGTCTCCGGCCTCCTGCTTTCAGGCACCTACGCCCTGGTCGCCATGGGCCTGAACCTGCAGTACGGCGTGGCCCGGATCATGAACCTCGCGAATGGCGAGGTGCTGGTGTTGGGCGCGTTGGCGGCGTTCTGGCTTTACACCACCGCACAGGTCAGCCCACTCCTGACGGTGATCCTCGTGATCCCCGTAAGTTTCGTCGGTAACTGGCTTGTCTATCGCTTCCTGCTGACGCCGCTCGTGCGTCGGGCCAGTTCGCAAGGGGCGCTTGAAGTGGATTCGATCCTCGCCACATTTGGAATGTCCTTCATCATCATCGGCCTGATGATCTCGGTTGAGGGCGGGTTCTTCGCCTACAACTATCTCAGTGAACCCGTTTCGATCATTGGCTCGACAACCTCGTTGAACCGGGTACTGGCCTTCGCGATAGCCGTGCTGATCGGCGCCGCCCTGTACCTTTGGCTTAACCTGAGCCGGGCCGGTGTCGCGGTGCGGGCCGTTTCGGTATCAACCGAAGCTTCCGGACTGGTCGGCATCAACGTCCCGCGCGTCTCGGCACTGGCATTCGCGCTCGGAGGCGCGATCACCGCTGTGGGCGGCGCATTAATCTCGACGTTCATCACCCTTGACGCCTTCATCGGCGTGGTTTTCACCATGAAGGCCCTGATCATAGTGATCATGGGTGGCGTCGGAGACATCCGCGGAGCCATAGTGGCTGCCGTCATCTTCGGCGTCGTGGAGACGGCGGTCGCCAGCCTGGTTGACCCGGGGCTTACGCTCGCGGCCGCATATCTGATCTTCGTCCTGATCCTCCTCTTCCGCCCGCAGGGCCTGTTCGGAAGGCGCACCGCATGAAGTCCGCGAGCTGGACAGAGCTCCTGTGCGCAGCCGTTCTCGTGGCGCTTGCGGCGCTGTTCCCGCTGGGGGCGAACGGCTACTGGCTGTCCATCGGCGTGACGGCGATGATGTACATTGCCCTGGCCACCTCCTGGGCGCTGTTTTCCGGCCCGACGCATTACATCTCGCTCGCAACCGGCGCGTTTTTCGGAGTGGGCGGATACCTCGTTGGCACGGGAATGAGCGACTACACCCAGCCTTTCTGGGTCATGGCGGCAATTTCCCCGATTGTCGGTGCAATCCTCGCGGCGCTTATCGGCCTTGCCACCCTGCGCCTGTCGGGCGTCTACTTCGTGATCTTCACTCTCGGACTGGCAGAGATGATCCGCAATGTCGTCAGCTGGGTGCAGAACAACTTCCTTGGCAGCCGCGGGCTCTACGTGCTGACGGACCTGCGCGACCAGCACATCTTCTGGATGCTGTTGGCCGTCGCCGCCGTGGTCTACATGCTGGGCTGGTGGGTCAACAGATCCCGCATCGGCTTTGCGTTGCGTATAATCGGCGGCGACGAAACCGTCGCGCGCCACGTGGGCATCAATACCGCGACGGCCAAGGTCATCCTCTTCACCACAACCGGCTTTTTTGCCGCCCTTGTCGGTGCCCTGATCGCGCCGAGGTGGAGTTACATCGAGCCGAACCAGGTTTTCTCTCCCCAGCTGAGCTTCCTCGTGGTCATCATGGCGCTCCTGGGCGGGTCCGGCAGGCTCTGGGGGCCGCTGGTGGGCGTGATCCCCTTCACGATCATCTGGGAATGGGTCGCGATCCAGTTTCCTAACCAGTCGACGCTTTTTCTCGGGATCTGCTTCCTGCTGATCGTCTACGTCCTGCCCAACGGAGTCGTCGGACGGATCGGGGAGCTGCACGCGCGGATCAGGGGGCGCACTTGAGGCAGTCGGGCGCAGTCCTGTCCGTGAGGGGCGTGACCAAGCGCTTCGGCGGCCTGGTCGCGGTGTCGCGCCTGTCCTTCGATGTGGCGGAGCATCAGATGGTGGGTCTCATAGGCCCCAACGGCTCCGGCAAGACCACGGTCCTGAACATGATTTCCGGCGCACTGAAGCCGACCGAGGGTCGGATTTCGATGCGGGGAAGCAATATCTCCGACTTATCCGCGCAGAAAATCGCGCGTGAGGGCGTAGGCCGGACATTCCAGCTGGTGCGGCTCCTGCCAGGCCTGACCGTGCTGGAAAACGTGATCGCGGGCGCCGTATACGGCCACCGCCGACGATGGGGCCGTGAGGCGGAGGATTTCGCCCATGGCCTTCTCGACCGCGTGGGTATGGACGCGATGGGCCACGTGCCGATATCGTCGCTCACCTACATCGACCAAAAGCGTGTGGAGCTCGCGCGCACGCTCGCCGGGGAACCGCAGGTGCTGCTGCTTGACGAATGGCTGGCGGGGTTGAACCCGACCGAGCTGGAAGCCGGAATCGAGCTGATCCACGCGTTGCGTGAAGAGGGCCGCACCGTTGTGCTTGTCGAACACGTGATGGACGCGATCCGCTCGCTCTGCGACCGATGCGTCGTGATGTCTTCGGGTACCAAGATCGCCGAAGGCAGCCCGGATGAGGTGCTTGGCGACAGGGACGTCATCCGCGCCTACCTGGGTGACGAAGATGCTTGAGGTGAAGGGCCTTTCCGCCGCCTACGGCCAGCACCTGTCCCTGGATGACGTGTCGCTTTCGATTGCGCCGGGCGAGATTGTCGTGATCCTCGGCGCGAACGGTGCCGGCAAGTCAACGCTCCTGCGCGCGATCGCCAGCATTTGCGATGGCAAGGTTTCTGGCGAGATCCGGTTGGGAGCCGATGCGTTGACCGGGCTGAGCCCCGACGAAATCGTCGAGAAGGGTGTGGTTCTCGTGCCCGAGGGACGCGGGATTTTCGGCGATCTGTCAGTGAAGGAAAACCTCCTTCTTGGGGCCTATCCTGCCCGTGCCCGGGACAGCGAGCGGGAGAACCTTGACCGCGTCCTCGACCTCTTTCCGACGCTGCGGGAACGTCAGGGCCAGGTCGCGCGAACCATGTCGGGCGGCGAACAGCAGATGCTGGCCATCGGGCGCGCGATGATGTCGGCGCCACAGATCCTGATGCTCGATGAACCATCTCTCGGTCTCTCGCCTCTGCTCTGCCGGGAACTGTTCCAGAACCTTGCCCAGGTGAAGGCGCTCGGTATCGGGGTGCTGCTTGTCGAACAGAACGCAAAGCAGAGCCTTGCGATCGCGGATCGAGGATACCTGCTGGAGAACACGCGGATCGTCCATGAGGACACGGCGGCCCGGCTTGCAGGCGACCCGGCGGTGCAAAAGGCATATCTGGGCGGTGGCGGGCAAAGGGCACCTGCACCCTCCGCACCGGAACCCGCGCCGGTCCCGGGCGTACCTGCCATTGGAGTTCGTCGGCAGCCGCAGCGCAGCGCGGACCAGCAGGCCGGGTTGTCGATCACGGAGCTGGTTGCGAGGGCCACCCGCCAATCCGCAAGGGCGTCCAGCCAGGCTCCTGCTGGGTTTGGCGCGGCCGCCGACCGGCTGGCGAGCGACCGGCTGGAGGTCGTGATGAAAGGCATTGAGGAGGCCGCGAACGCCGCCCGAAGCCGCTCGACATACGCCGCGAAACCTACGCTCGCGCGGACGCAGGCGGCCTATCCGCAACAGACCAACCGTCCGCCCGTGATCGAGGTATACCGACGCCCGCGGGTGGAGGTCTACCGTCGCCGCCCATCGGGCGAATTTGAGAGGGAGTGACATGCTCGACCAGGCAAATGCCGCCCCGGACATCAAGGGACTTTATATCAATGGCCAGTGGCGACAGCCCGCGGGACAGTTCGACGATCTCAACCCTTCTGACGGAAGCGTCTGGGCGCGCGTGCCTGATGCGGGAGCGGTAGAGACCCGCGCCGCGATTGAGGCCGCTCAGGCGGCCTTTCAGGATTGGTCGAACCGGCCGTTTCAGGACCGTGCGCGCCTGATGTCGGGAATCGCCGACGTCTGGGAAGGTCGCGTTTCCGATTTCGTGGCGGCAGTTCAGCACGAAGGGGGCGGTCACTACGGCAAGGGGATGTTCGAAGCGGGCCACGTGGCCGAGACCTTCCGCGCGGCGGCGGCGCTCTGTTACGCCGCGATCGGTGAGGTCCTGCCCTCTCAGCATGGAAAGGTTTCCACCGCAGTGAGGGTGCCCATGGGTGTGATCGGGGTGATCAGCCCGTGGAACGTGCCGGGGATCCTGACCTCGCGCGGGATTGCCTTCGCGCTCGCCGCCGGCAACACGATCGTGCTGAAACCGTCGGAGGAAACCCCTTACGCCGGCGGCCTGATCTTTGCCGAGGTGCTGGAGGAGGCCGACGTGCCACCGGGCGTCTTCAACGTCATCACCGCGTCCCGCGGCAACACGCCGGCGGTTGGGGACGAGTTGATCGACAATCCGTCGGTGAAGGGGATTTCCTTCACCGGTTCCACTGCCGTCGGCCGGATGATCGCGGCCAAGTGTGGGGCACATCTCAAGAAATGCTGCATCGAGCTTGGCGGCAAGGACAGCCTGATCGTTCTTGAAGACGCGGACATGGAGCGGGCGACCTCATCGGCGAGCTTCGGATCGTTCATGCACCAGGGCCAGATCTGCATGAGCGTTGAGAAGGTGCTTGTCCAGGAAGGCGTCTACGCCGAGTTCCTGCAGAAATTCGTCGCCCGCAGCGCCAGGCTGAAGACGGGCAACGTGGCCGACAGGTCCGTCACCATAGGCCCATTGATCAACGACCGCCAGGCCGCCCGCGTTGCGGCGCAGATTGACGACGCGGTGGCGAAAGGCGCAAAGGTTGCGCTCGGCGGCACGGTGAACGGGCGATATGTGGAGCCGACGGTCCTGACGGACGTGACGCCGCAAATGGACGTCTGGAACGAGGAAACATTCGGTCCGCTTGCCGTCGTCGTGCCGTTCCGTACGGACTCGGAGGCGATCGCCATGTCAAATGACACGGAATACGGGCTGTCGGCAGGGATCATCTCGCGGAACGAGGATCGGGCCATGGCCATCGCCCGGCAGCTGGAAACCGGCATGGCGCACATCAACTGTTCGTCCATCAACGACGAATGCCACGCGCCCTTTGGCGGCACAAAGGCAAGCGGTGTCGGCCGCCATGGGGGCAGATGGGCGATGGAGACGTTCATGGAAACCCGCTGGATCACACTCGACAGGGGGGGCCGGCCGTATCCGCCGGTGTTTTGAGTTCATGAGAGACCTCGTCAAAGGCAAGCGTATTGTCGTCACCGGTTCATCGTCGGGTATTGGCTGGGAAACCGCGCGCATACTGTCCGGACAGGGAGCGGAGGTTCTCGGCGTGGACCTCAACAAGAACTTCGACCACGTCGAAGAGTTCTACCGTGCCGACCTGTCGGACGGGGCAACCATTGACGCGCTGGTGGACGTGTTGCCTGACGGGATCGACGGGCTGGTCAACAACGCTGGCTTGCCGCCGACACAGCCGGCCAGCCTGCTGCTGAAAGTCAACCTGATCGGGCTGAAGCACCTTACGTTAGGGCTGATCCCGAAACTCAACGATAGCGCCAGCATCGTGAATGTCGCTTCGCTTGCCGGGTTCGGCTGGCCGGAAGCGGTCGATGCGATCAAGGCGTCTGATACGCTGGGCTTTCACAACGTGGACGACTTCATCGAACGCTGGAAAGTTTCGAGCGAGGGCGGCCGCAGCTACTTCTTCTCCAAGGAAGCGCTGATCGTCTGGACGATGCGGAACCGCTGGACGTGGCGCGACCGAGGTATCCGCATGAACGCGGTCAGTCCCGGACCTGTGGACACCCCAATCCTCGGGGACTTTCTGCAGACGCTTGGGGCGCGGGCCGAAGAGGATCGAAAGGTCATGGATCGGCCCGGCACCACTGAGGACATCGCCCCGGTCATCATGTTCCTGCTTTCGGATATGACGAGCTGGATCAGGGGCACGAACATCCCCACCGACGGGGGCATGTCGTCCAATATCCTGTGCGGCAGGCACGGTCTATAGAGGAGAAGGGAAGATGGGCATGTTAGGCTGGATCATTCTCGCGGCCGTCGTTCTTGGGGTCGTCATCGGATTGGCGGCGTGGTGGTACAGGCGCGCGACGAACGAGGTCTCCCTCCTGCGCACAGGCATTGGCGGGCGACGCGTCGTGATTGACGGTGGGGTTCTGGCGATCCCCCACTTCCACGAGATCAGCCGGGTGAACATGCAGACGCTCCGGCTGGATGTGGACCGGCGTGGAGAAGCCTCGCTCATAACGCAGGACCGGCTACGCGTGGATGTCGGTGCCGAATTCTATGTTTCGGTCATGCCGGATCCAGAGGCGATCACGCGTGCGGCGCAGACGCTCGGGAAACGGACGTTCCAGCGCGACGAGCTGCGTAACCTGATCGACGGGATGCTGGTGGACGTGCTGCGGTCGGTTGCGGCACGAATGACGATGGATGAACTGCACGAGAACCGGGCACAGTTTGCGTCGGATGTGCGCGACATGCTGAAAGATACGCTCTCGCGCTATGGCCTTCAGCTCGACAGCGTTTCGCTGACCGGGCTCGACCAGACGCCGTTCTCGGCGCTTGACGAGAACAATGCCTTCAACGCGGTCGGCATGCGCAAACTGGCGGAAGTGATCGCCAAGTCGAAGAAGGAGCGGGCGGAAATCGATGCGGACAGCGAGGTTTCCGTGCGCCGTGCGGCCATGGAGGCCTCACGCAAGCGCCTGGAAATCGACCTTGAGGAGCGCCGGGCCGAAATCGCCCAGCAGCAGGAGATCGAGACGCTTGCTGCCGCCCAGATCGCTGAGGTCGCCAGGCGCAAGGCCGAAAGCGAACGGTCGGCGACCGAGGCAAAGATCGAGATGGAGCGTAGCATCCAAGCCGCGGAGGTGGAGCGCGAACAGGCGCTGGCCATTGCCGAGCAGGACCGCCAGATCGCCATAGCCGCCAAGAGCCGGGAAGAGAGCCGTGCACAGATGGAAGCGGACGCCGCCCGGGCCGAAGCCGTGAAAGCCGCGGAGGCGGTGGAAACCGTCCGCGCCTTGGCGGAGGCTGAACGCCGAGCGGAACTTGCGCGCGTCGCCGCCGAGGCAGGGGCCAGGACCGCTGCCTCAAAGGCAGCCATTGAGGCCGAAAGCGACAAGACCACCGCCCAGGACAAGGCTGCCGCCCGACGCGAGGCGGCTGAGGCCGAAAAGGCCGTCAAGCTTGCCGAGGCAGAGGCTGACCGCGCACGGATTGAGGCGGAGAACACGCGCACCGACGCACTCGTGGCCATGGAACTCGAGAAGGCGCGACTCGAGGCAATGCCCAAGATCATTGGCGAAATGGTCAAGCCGGCTGAAAGGATCAGCTCGATCAACGTCAATCACGTGACGGGCCTGGGCAGCCAGGGCGGTGAAAGCGCTTCGCGAACACCTGTGGCCTCGGCCATGGACGCCATTATGGACATGGCGGTTCAGTTGCCGCTTCTGAAGAAAGTCGGCGATCAGATGGGTGTCTCCTTCGATGGGGTCGTCGGCGACGACGCCGGGAAAGACAGGTGAATTCGGGCGGCATCGCAGGGTTCGCACGGTCCCCGAGCCCGACAATTCCAGAGTGCCTCCGCCACAGGGCGATCCCCAGCGGCCACCTGAACCGGCGCGACGGTCGCCGACGTGAGTGTCCACTCCGGCCACACTTCCTCCACAGACATCGACGCCGTGAAAAAGCCCGTCACGGCCCCGTCAAATGGGGTCAGTCAGCCTTGGGAGGCGCTGACAGGCCCCGACATGAATGCCGCACCGCGCCTCTCGCCGACACAACCCGCAGGTCAACCTATATCGGAGTGCGCCGTGGCCTTGACCAGCACTTCTCCGGACTTCATTAAGAAGCTGTCATGAGTTCTTCATGTTGCGCAGGCATCATGGTGGCACATGCCGTAAATTCCAAAACTTAGAAAGGGAAAAACCATGAAACGCGTGATCAACATCCTTGCCGCCTCGGCAGCCGTGAGTGCGGCCCAGCCCGCGATGGCCCAGACGGAGATCGAGTTCTGGCATGCCTTCACCGGTCGGCTGGGAGATCTGGTGGCCGAACAGGTAGACACTTTCAACGGCTCCCAGTCCGACTTCAGGGTCGTGGCTAACCACAAGGGCAACTACTCGGAAACGCTTAACGCCGGAATCGCGGCTTTCCGCGCGGGCGAGCAGCCTGACATACTCATGGTCTTCGAAGTCGGCACCGCCACGATGATGGCCGCCGAGGGCGCGGTTAAGCCCGTATACGAAGTGATGGCCGCCGCGGGCGCGGACTTCGACCAGTCGAAATACATCGGTTCGGTCAAGGGTTACTACACCTCGCCTGACGGCAACATGCTGTCGCTGCCCTTCAATTCTTCGACCCCGGTTCTCTGGGTCAACCGGGACAAGCTACGCGAGGCCGGAGTCGATCCGAACATCGATCTCTCGACCTGGGAAAGGGTTGGTGCCGTTCTGGACGACCTGAAGGCGGCCGGCGTTGACTGCCCGCTGACCACCGCATGGCAGAGCTGGGTTCATCTGGAGAACTTCTCGGCCTATCACGACACGCCATTTGCCACGAGGGAAAACGGCTTTGCCGGGACTGACACCGAACTGGCCTTCAATGGTGCGGCCCAAGTTGCGCATATCGGCGCGATGGGCGGCTGGGCGAAGGACGGAAAGTTCATCTATGCGGGTCGTCGCAACGAGGGCGGCGCAAACTTCCGTGCCGGCGAGTGTGCGTTATTCACGGAGTCGTCCGCAGGATATGCGGGCATAAGCTCTGAAGCCGAGTTCGCGTTTGAAGTGCGTCCCCTGCCATACTGGGAGGCTCTCGTCAGCGAGCCCCAGAACACCATCATCGGCGGCGCTTCGCTTTGGGTGATGGAAGGCCAGAGCGACGAGGAATACAGGGGTGTCGCGGCGTATCTGAACTTCCTCTCCAGCCCCGAGATCCAGGCCAAATGGCATCAGGACACCGGTTACCTGCCGATCACGTCCGAGGCGGGAGAACTGACCAGGAGCCAGGGCTTCTACGAAGCCAACCCCGGTACCGACGTGGCGGTGATCCAGATGACGGCGAAAGAGCCGACAGCGAACTCGAAGGGTCTTCGGCTCGGATCGTTCGACCAAATCCGCGGTATTATCGATGAGGAACTGGAAGCCGTGTGGTCCGGCGATAAGGACGCGCAGGCGGCTCTCGACAGCGCCGTGGAGCGGGGTAACGTGCTTCTGCGTCGCTTCGAACAGGCGTCCCGCTAGCGGGCATGGCGGCTGCCCCGTGACCATTCGGGGCAGCCAGCCAACGGGCTATGGAAAAGCGTGTCAACTTCAAGGGAGTCTGGCTCCCGATCCTGCTCGTCCTGCCGCAGTTTCTGGTCACGGCAATCTTCTTCTTTTACCCGGCGGGTCAGGCAATCTGGCAGTCCCTGTTCATCCCCGACCCGTTCGGGCTGTCCATGCAATGGGTGGGGCTGGGAAACTTCGAGTTCCTGCTATCGGACCGCTACTACCGCGCCTCATTCGCCACGACAGCCGTTTTCTCGGTTCTCGTGACCGTCGTGTCAATGGGAGTGGCGCTCTACCTTGCCGTACTGGCGGATCGTCTTGTCAGGGGGTCCGGCACCTATCGAACGCTTCTCATATGGCCCTACGCCGTCGCTCCGGCGGTCGCAGGGGTGCTTTGGCTGTTCATGTTCAACACGCGCGTTGGCGTGGTGACGTGGTATCTCGGCTTGCTGGGATATGACTGGAACCATGTCCTGAACGAAGGCGAAGCGATGGGTCTTGTCGTGGTTGCCAGTGCCTGGGGGCGGATCAGCTATAACTTCCTCTTCTTCCTTGCCGGGCTTCAGGCGATCCCGCGCTCGGTGATCGAGGCCGCCGCGATGGATGGCGCGCGCTTCTGGACGCGGTTTCGGACGGTCGTTTTCCCGCTCCTCTCTCCCACGACCTTCTTCCTGCTGGTCGTGAACGTCATCTACGCGTTCTTCGAGACGTTCGGCGTGATTCACACGATCACTTCTGGAGGGCCCCAGCAGGCCACGACGATACTGGTGTACAAGGTATACGCCGACGGATTCGTCGGACAGGACCTCGGCTCCTCCGCCGCGCAATCCGTGATTCTCCTGGCAATCGTTTCCCTCCTGACGGTCATCCAGTTCAAGTACATCGAACGCAGGGTGCATTACTGATGGCCGAGCGGAATGGCATGGTGGAGAGACGCGGCGCAGGACATTGGCTGGTTCACCTTGGCCTCATAGTGGGCATCGCCTTCATATTTTTCCCGATATGGCTGGCCTTCGTCGCATCGACGGTGGAGCATCAGGACATCGTCCGTCCACCGATGCCGCTTCTGCCCGGCGATCAGTTCCTCGAGAACTACGCCCGGGCCCTGACCTCGGGAATCAATGCGCCCGTATCGACAATGCTGCTGAACTCATTGGTGATGGCGGTCGGGATTGCGGTTGGAAAGATCGCCATCAGCCTGCTTTCGGCCTTCGCCATCGTCTACTTCCGTTTTCCCGGGCGGCGGATGTTCTTCTGGCTGATTTTCCTGACGCTGATGCTGCCTGTCGAAGTCAGGATCGTGCCGACTTACGAGGTCATAGCGAACTTCGGGATGCTCAACAGCTACCGGGGCCTTATCCTGCCGCTGGTCGCGTCCGCCACCGCCACTTTCCTGTTTCGCCAGTTCTTCATGACCGTGCCGGACGAGCTGGCCGAGGCGGCGCGCGTTGACGGAGCGAAACCGATGCGGTTCTTTCTGGACATCCTTCTGCCGATGAGCCGGACAAACGTGGCCGCGCTTTTCGTGATCCTGTTCATCTACGGCTGGAACCAGTATCTCTGGCCGCTTCTGATCACCACGGATCCCGAGATGAACACGATTGTCATGGGCATCAGACGGATGTTTCCCTCTGGAGACGATATCGCGGACTGGCCAGTGATCATGGCAACTTCCCTCCTTGCGATGGTGCCACCCGTGGTTGTGGTCGTGGGGATGCAGAGACTCTTCATCCGTGGGCTTGTGGAAAGCGAGAAGTGAGAAGATGGCGACGCTCATGCTCGACAACGTGCGGAAATCCTTCGGCAGGACAGACGTCATTCATGGCATATCGATCGATGTCGCGGACGGGGAGTTCATCGTGATTGTCGGGCCGTCCGGCTGCGGCAAATCCACGCTTCTCAGGATGGTGGCCGGGCTTGAGACCGTCACGAGCGGCGATGTCCGGATCGGCGGGCGTCGGGTCAACGACCAGGAGCCCATGGACCGTGACATCGCCATGGTCTTCCAGAACTACGCGCTCTATCCGCACATGTCGGTCTTCGACAACATGGCCTACGGGCTCAAGATCGCGAAGATGCCGCGCACCGACATCAAGGAACGCGTGGCGCAGGCGGCAAGGCTGCTGCAGCTGGAGGCCTACCTTCAGCGTAAGCCCCGCGAACTGTCCGGTGGCCAGCGCCAGCGCGTGGCCATGGGTCGTGCCATAGTGCGCAAGCCCGCGGTCTTCCTGTTCGACGAACCACTGTCGAATCTCGACGCCAAGCTTCGCGTACAGATGCGGCTGGAGATCAAGGCGCTTCAGCGTGAGCTGGGAGTCACGGCGCTGTACGTTACGCACGACCAGGTTGAGGCCATGACGATGGCGGACCGAATGGTCGTGATGAACGGCGGCGTGGCGGATCAGGTTGGTGCGCCCCTGGAGGTCTACGCCAATCCGGCGACCGAATTCGTCGCTGGCTTCATCGGGTCGCCGCCCACCAACTTCCTTCCCGCGGAGCTTACGGGAAGATCGGGTGGCGCGAAGATCGGTGTAAGGCCCGAGCACACCCGGCTCTCCGAGGGCGGTAGCCTGAAGGCGCGCGTGATCTATTCCGAAGCTCTTGGTGCGGAGACGCTCGTGCACCTGAAATGCGCGGACGCTACGCAAGTCACGGTTCGGCAGGACGCGGCGTCCAGGATTCCGATAGAGGGTGCCGAGGTCGGATTGGACTGGGACCCCGCGGACGAGATGAGATTCGATTCTTCGGGACGGCGCTGCTGACAGTGCCGGCGCACTCCGTTTCCGCTGCTGGAATTCCGTTCTTGTTTCATGCTTGGCCTTTGGCGAAGTCAAGGATACCCGCTTCGCGATCATCCTGCTGACCATAAGATTCCTATCGGGATTTCCCGTTCCTTCGCCTTTCAATTACGGGTCCGTCCAATGCTCAATGTCGGTTCCCCTTCCGATGGTATCGCGCGACCGGACGGGGAACCACTGGAATCCGCAGGGTCGGTGTGTTGCGGAGAATTAGCTCGGGTAATACGCAGTCTTGATGAATGGCGCATGACGCTCCAGGACTTTCCCAAGCTACGTTGAACGTGTCGTCTGGCGTCCGGATGAGGTATCAAGGTCGCTGGTTTTAGCCGGTTCGCCGTCAGCAGTGGCCGTCCGGACATCGAAACGGCTTCTTTAGCCGGAACTTCATGGAGAGCGGCCACTGATTTCCGGAACCATCCTCCCGTTTTCAATGCCCCGGTCTTCCGACCCACACTCGACCTGACATTCTTGTTGGAACGTTCCGGCCCGGCCCTGGACCGCTTGAAAGCCCGTTTCTGGCTCCGGCCGGGCGCGGTGACCACGGTTCGCCCGCGGCTCCGTTTTTCCCCGCGCGGCGGGACTGCGGGCTTCCCGGCCTGCTTGGGCATGGATTCGATGCCGACGCCATGGCGGAAGCTCATTATGGGAACGGTTCCTGCGCTCATGGGACTGGTTCGCCTCCGGCGTCAAGGTAAATCGCCGCAAGCCGCGCCGGACGCGTTATGGCAACAGATATCCAGGTTCGAAACCCCGGAAACGGGAGATTCCCGTTTAATGCCAACGGATTGAGTCTAAAATGCCTCCCTGAAGTTCCGGTTAGTCGGAAGTTCCGCCTAGAATCTCTTGCCAAGTCCGGCGGATTTCAGGACCGCGTTTGCGGTGTGCCTGCTCTTGATCTTAACGGGCACCGAGACACTCCTTCGGGCACCGCTCACCTTGCCCTGCCAAATCTCGTGACTGGCCTTGCTGCCCGACCTGACCCGTGACCATCCGGCCGACTTCAGGAGTTTCCTGGCTTCGCGCCCGTACTCCCTCACGATCAGCGGCCTACGCCACCAGCGGAATTTCGACGCTCATTGACCGTGAAACCGCAGGCGTCACCTCCGGGACATACCCCACATTGATCGCGTAGCCGTCATCGGACTCCAGGCCAAGATTGTCCTCGATCAGGTGCGGTGCGCATTCCTTGATCGCGTCCATGACGCCGCCAACAGTCTCCGCCTCGATCACCAGGCCCGGGATGTCCGGGCTTGTGGCCATGAAGACGTGCGCTTCCCCACATCTGCGAAGCTCAACGTGAAACGTACGTGGCATGACGTTATCCTCCCGATCCTCCCGCCTTCTGCATAAACTCACCTTAAGTCGCCGCGCGCCCTTACGCAACGCCAAACTGTCGATGCGTTGGATGCCGAAGACAGAAGAGATGCTCTTAAGGAGTACGCCAAACGTATGACGTATCGCGCTACATTTGTTCCCTGGGTTGAGTGGACAAGCGAAGTGGTATGAGCCCCAGTCTTTCTCGGAGCTAGTGCTTAATCCGAACGGCGGGAAGGGCCCGGCGTTGCGCTTCGGAGTGGTGCCGGGGAACCGAGGGGACCTATTGGCAATGTCTCGCGTGGCAACACCAATCGAACTTCCTTCGCCAAGAATGATCCGACCTGCGTTAGTCCGGACATACACGACCTCTGTTGAATATTGCGGAACGTCCACTGAATACGTACGTCTGTTGTTTATGAACCTATCCCCTATGGGAACAATTGCCATCCGCTAAGGTTTGAGAGTCAACCAATGAACGCCCGCATAGTCAGGTCTGATACGCATTACGAAGTTGGCTTTTCCCGTCCTGCTTTTAGCCGAATTACTTCGTTCGCGCAGATTATTGAGCCAATCTACGATGCATTTTGCACAGAGTTCGAGATTCCCTCCGATGCGATTAGTTTAGAAAACGGGAACACTATCGCAACCGCTGGTGTTACTTTGACATTGTTTTCGGGTCTCAGCGTATTCGAAGCAAAACTTGACGGATTTAAGGCGCATTTTCTTGACCTTCGATCATCCGATGCCATTGATCGCGCGAAACGACATGCTAGGCTATTTGAGGATGTAGTTTGCGGGTTTCTTGCTGACGGCGTACCCGCACATTCGCGACTTGTGACGCCCTCTTGGCTGAGCATCGAAGGAGGTATTCCCGCTGCAGAAGCTCTTGTTAGAAGACTCACTTGGCTTCCCGACTCTGATGACCCATTTGAAATCGAAGCAACCAACACTCGTTCGCTCGTCAAGTTTGAATGTTCTAACAACCAGCTCTGGCAAATTGGCATCACAGCTGACAAATCAGCCTTACATGAGGCGGACTTGTTCCTGGAGCTTTCCGGTGAATATGCTTCGGGTTCCCATTTTGACAGTTTTGATGACAAGGCAAATCATCTCGGTAGAGTTTCGCGGGCCGCCATCGGTAAATTGGGCCTGATCCTGGAGTAACCACACAGAATGCTTACCGCTTCACCAGGCCTTTCGCTGATAATGCCCGCAGGTCAACCCTTGGTGGCAGACGCTCGGGAAAATCTACGGATAGACCCCCAGAGCGCTTCCTTCGAAAACGCCAACACACCCGGCCATTTCAATAGCTACTCGGCCAGTATACCCCAGCCACTGAGCAGGATAGATCAGGTGCACGGTAGTTTCCGCATTCGCGATATCCGTGGAGAGTCGCCGGTCGAAGACCAGCTTTACCGCAATTTTCCTGAAGCACAGTTCAAGGAATACATTCCAGTTTGCTTTCCGCTAGCCACACGCGCTTCGGCGTCTACCTTTCCTATTGACCATTTCGAGCCAGCCACCTCGTTGCGGAACTTTGGTGTTTGGTTGCAAGAATCGCTAGAGGAATTGGCGGAGTGCCCAGCTTACGCGCGAGAAGAGGAAATGGACAGACCATCGGACATTGCTTTGTCTAAGGCAAAAGAATTGCTGGAAAGCGTCGCAAACTATGTAATTGATCGGCCGGAGATTTATCCCATGCAGCAAAGTAGCATAGCTATCGATTTTCGAGGTCCTGATAGCAAGAGCGGTGTCTTGTTCCTGATCGAGCAGGATGGTTCCGGAGCGCTTTTCCACCGAACCTGTAGTTCTAAGGGACGTCTACGGGTTGATGATGCTGCGGACCTAGTCAAAGAAGGCGGGATCAATGAGTTGCGAAGAGTGGGTATTCGGTAGTGGCGAGCCAAATTGAGGGGGAAGGAATCGCTGGTCTCGGGCGCGATGAGAAGCTTGGTAGGGACGAACGATCACGAACGAGCGCTATGCGCTCCTTTCGCCGACTAAAGGCAGAAGGTAGGGCGCGAGTGCCTGCTTCGAAATTCGAACCACCCAAAGACACTAACGAAATTTCGGTCAATCGCATGGATTTAGCGCCATCCGTCACACTGGCTGAGTTGGGTGTGCGAAATGCTGGCTTGTCCGGGAAGAAGTTCTGGGGTTGGTACACATTAGTGGCGGGCGATGTCAAGGATATCGGTTGTAAAGCTATCCCGACACCGTTGGATGATAATCCTTATCACGCTGATATTCCAATGCCGGTTTCGTTGGATGCCGAAGACAGAAGAGATGCTCTTAAAGAGTATGCGATAGAACTGGCGTATCGCGCTACATTTGTTCCCTGGGGTGAGTGGACAAGCGAGGTGGTATGAGATCCTGTCCCCCTCGGAGCGAGGTCGTAATCCGAACGGAGGGAAGAGCCCGGCCGGGTCGCTTCAGATGATATGGTCGATTTGACAATCCCCATGCCGCGCCCACGGGTGTACAATCCCGTTCAGCGCAGCATCTAATGCCTTGGCGGGTCATTGTGCCCGAGGGGCTCAAAGACCTGATCCAGCTTGCTGACAGTCACCAGATGCCTCTCCTGCCGGGTGTCGAGGCTCGCAGGAACGTTCCCGGATCTCTGACGCGGGCAAGTTGAAGTAAAGTCTCCGCTTTCCGCTCTGTCCGATCTTTGTCCTTCTCGAGCGCCTTGCCCTTTTCGGGCAATATCTCTGCAATCGTTCCCACAAGTTCTTGGATTACCTGGAGCCTACCCGTTGGCGATGCAGCCGACGATCCGGAAGTTCTCTGGGCCGAATACGGCGCGGGCCTCCGCCGCCCAGTCGACCTCGTCAAGACCGCGCTCCATGCGTTCGCCCTTGGCGACCAATGCTTTGGTTAACTCGTCGTCGAGATTTACGAACCCGCCGTGGTGGCTTTGCGGTTTTCGATCTTGATTCGCTCCCTATCGGTCGGTGTGCTGGGGCGAGGGATGGACGCACCCATAGGAGGTGGGCGTTCTCCGTGATCGCGGGTTTATTGGCAAGATATAGGTCACGCGCTGGGACATCTCGGGTCTCCCGCTGGATTGGTTAGGAGCTTTGCCAGGAAGCTCTGCAGGCCGAAGCTTGACCAATTGACGGCTAGGATGCCCGATCTGCGCAGGGTGGGGCATCCGTTCGTCGGGGCCGCGTGACGCGGGTTCCCGGCACCCGCGATTTCAGCGGGGTCGCGAGGGACGCCTTTATCGTCAAGGGCCATGACGCGGCGTCATGCGACCTGCCGGAAAGCGAGAGGCCGGGCCTCATTTCCAATACGACGTGACCGAAATCATCAAGGCGTTTTCCAGCCATTGGGATCTGCTGGTGGCGCACTCGCCGTGCACTCATCTCGCCGTCAGCGGGGCCAGGTGGCTCAGGGATGATCCGTCGTGCATGGAAGGGCACATGGAGGCGTCAAGGTTCTTCCAGCGGCTTTTCTGGACGCGCCGGTTCCCATGATCACCGTGGAGAGCCCTGTGATGATCCGGCACCACAACGGCATCCGGGCGCACGATTTCAGCGTGCGGCCCTGGCAGTTCGAACGCGGCGAGATCAAGCGGACGTGCTTCTAGGCGAGTAGGGCCTGTTGACACTCATGACGCGGCGACCACGCCGGCGACGGGACGGATCCCCGCCGCGAAGCCCGCGGCGGTCCTGTCGTACCGCGTCGCGATCGCCCGGAACTCCTTGATCTTCGCAAAGAAATTCTCCACCAGGTGCCGCCACCCGTACATCTCCCGGTCGTGCGCCCGGGGCGCCGTCCGGTTCCGTTTCGGCGGGATCACCGCCTCCGCCCCGCGCCCGTCCAGGTCGTCCAGCAGCCAGTCGGCGTCGAAGGCCCTGTCGCCCACCAGGGCCCCGAACTCCAGCCCGTCCAGAAGGCCCGGCACCCCCTGCAGGTCGTGCGCCTGGCCCGGCAGGACCGTGAAGCGCACCAGGTACCCGAGCGCGTCCACGACGGCGACGGTTCTGGTCGTCAGGCCGCCTCTGGAGCGCCCGATGCCCTGACTCGAGGCCCCCCTTTTTTGGCCCCCGCCGCCTTCTGGTGCGCCTGGACGACCGTGCCGTCGACGAACACCCACTCAAGGTCGAAATCCTCGGATAAAGCCTTGAAGACACGCTCGAATACTCCCGAAAGCACCCAACGCCGGAACCGCTTGAACACGCTGCCCCACCTGGCGAACCGCTTGGGGAGGTCGCGCCACGGCGACCCCGTGCGGAACCGCCACAGCACCGCCTCCACGAAGAGGCGGTTGTCCGCCGCCGTGCCACCGGGATCGGACTTCCTGCCCGGAAGCATGTCCCCGGTCCGCGCCCACATGGCGTCCGTCAGTACCGTCCTGTCAGCATTCATGGTGTCACCTGTATGCTGTCCTGCCGCGCCGCCGTTCCGGCGGTCGCCGGGGCGGAAAATGGCACGGAACCGGGCGATCCGCAACCCGAGTGTCAACAGGCCCTAGGCGAGAGGGCTGCCGCCATTGGAGCCGACGGACGTGGTGGCGGGACGCGACGTGTGGGTCAACGGTGCCAGTCCCGGACCCTGCAGGTGGAAGGAGAGATCGCGGATGTGTCGGGGAATCGCTGACGCCATGGCCTAACAGTAGGGCGGCGGATGACCGGGTTCAGCCGGATCACCCGATTTAGATGGCGACTTGAACATCAATCAGCGCGTATATAGTAAAGATGTATGCACAGCGAAGATGCGGATGTGTGGCCAGACTGTGGCAACAAAGCAACGCAATTCAAAAAATTCTTCTAAGAGTACTTTGCTCCAAAAAATCTCGAAGCTAACAAGCGGCACGGGCGTACTGCCGGGACGGAAAGGCGCATAATCGCGGATTATGGTCCGTCCCCGGACGCGCCCGGAGACCGATTCGCGGGGGCGGGGCGTCGCGCCACGCGCCCGCGCAAGAGGTCCCGACGCAACAACAGGAGAAACGTTATGAAGAGAGTACTTCTGGCCACGACCGCGCTCGGACTGGGCGCGGGAATGGCCTCCGCCCAGGACATGGGCATGGGCATGGGCATGGGCATGGCCCCGTCCGTCGCCCTCAGCGGCTTCGCCGAGATGGGCGTCGCCGGGTCCAAGGACGACGACGCGCGGTTCCACACCGACATCGACGTCACGTTCAAGGCCACCGGAACCATGGACGCCGGGGTGACGTGGAGCGCCGACGTCGACCTTGACGAGGGCGGCAGCGGCGCCCCGGCCGTGGCCGTCGACGATGACGACGGCGGCGTGACCGTCTCGATAAGCCAGCCGGAGGGCTTCGGGACCCTGACCATGGGCGACGCGCCGGGCGCGGTCGCCTGGGCGGTGGCCGACGCGCGGGGCGCGGGGCCGGGATCGCTGCGCGACGACCACGAGCACGGCGGCTCCAGCGGCAACGACGGGCTCGACGCGAAGCACGACAACCAGATCCTGCACTGGAACCGGGCCATCGGCTCGGGCTTCTCGCTCGCCGCCTCCGTCGAGATCGACGACGACGGTGACGGCAAGCCGAACACCTCGACCTTCGACCCGATCCTCGGCGTGGGCGGAAAGTATTCCATGGCGATCGGCGTCGGCACCCTCGGCCTCGGGGCCGGGTTCCAGACGGGAAGCTTCGCGCACACCATTCCGGGCGCACTCACCGGCGCCCAGCGCGCCGCGAACGCCACCGCGGCCGCCAACGGTGAGGCCGCGCCGAACACGCCGGCCGACCTTTGGGGCGTTCCGAAGAAAGGCACGATAGCGAAGATGGGCCGCGAGGTCGACGCCACCGCGTTCGGCGCGGGCGTCTCGCTCGACTTCACCAACGGCGGGGACGGGATAAAGGTGATCGCCGACGGGGGCATCATGGAGGCCGACGGCGAAACGAGGGCCGCATCCGGCGGCGCCGTCACCCAGACCGCCGACATCGAGGAGATGCACATGGGCCTGGGCCTCGGCTACACGGTCGGCCAGATCTCGCTCGGCGTCAACGTCGGGACCAGGGTCACGGAGGAGTCGCATGAGGCCAGCCCGGCGGACGCCGCCACCGGGCTCACCACGCGCGAGACGACCGTCAACGGCGTCGGCTTCAGCGCGGCCTATGACCTGGGCGGGGGCGCGGCGCTCCAGTTCGGCGTCGGGAGCTCCGAGACCGAATACGACTGGAACTTCCAGGGCGGAACCGCGGAACGGAACGGCGGCGGCATGGCCGGGTCCGATTACTCCACCGACACCAACAAGTGGTCGCTCGGCCTGAAGTTCGCCTTCTGATCCGAGCAGACGAAAGGAACAATGGAAATGAGAATATCCAGACTATTGATGCCCGCCGCCACGCTGGCGGGCGCGCTCGCCCTGGCCGGATGCGGCGGGGGGAGTCCAGCTCCGGGCACGACAACGACGACCACAACGACCACTCCGGGCACGACCACACCGCCGCCAACGTGCACCGAAGGCCATTCCCGCCGCACCCCAACCGGGCCATGCGAACTCAACCGGGAAACGTCCCTGGCGAACGCCGCCATGGCCGGATACGCGGGATCCCTGGTGGAGCTTAGCCCCGGCAGAAACGCAGACACAAAGCCGTCCTGGCTCAAGGCCACGGCGACGGGCGGCACCGTCTATTCGGGAAGTCGGAGCGGCAACAACTATGACGGAGTCATCCACAACACCAAGGGCGATCCGAAAACGTCGCCGATCAAGGACGAAACCGGATGGAACGCCACAGCAGGGGAATTGGAATGGGCCTCGGTTTCGGACAGCGGAAGGTCGGCCGGTGTCCTGTTGACGCAGCATTTTACGGCAGCCGCCCCGCTACAAAGTTACGTCAGCACTTCCGGTGGACGTAATTCTGTCCAGGGAACCTATTACGGAGTTCCGGGTGCTTTCGAATGCGCCATCGGCCCATGTACGGCACGGCGCGACAGCGCCACCAAATTCACCCTCGTGTCGGGTACCTGGCATTTCGATCCGAACGTGGACACCGCCATGGTCACCAAACCTGACGGGGACTATCTGGAATACGGATGGTGGCGCGGCACGAACGCCAGAACCGACCGGGCGTCCGAACTCACGCCCTACGTTGACAGTAAGGGAGCGCTGGCGAACTATGCAGCTGCCGCCCCGACCCTGGAAATCACCGGCGCCGAGTACAAAGGCGACGCGTACGGGTATTACGCCCTGCACGACGCCAAAACGAATCCGGAGACGGGCGAGCACGGCGCGTTCACCGCCAAGGTGGAACTGACCGCCAACTTCGGCGATACCATCAATGCTAATGCAAGCGTGGTTTCAGGCGAGATCAACACCTTCATGGTCGGCACCCGGAACATGGGCTGGCGGGTTGAGCTAGCGGAGCAGGCCTTCGATGATCTCTCCGACGGCCTCACCTATGCTGCGGCTGACGCGGGCAAGGCCAAGTGGATCGGGCCCGGCGGCGCTCTGATCGGAGACGGGGACTCGGGTTCCTATGCCGTTGGGGCCTACGGAACCGCCAGCGCCACAAACGTTCCTGCGGAGCTTGGAGGCGCGTTCCACGTCACGGGCGCGGACGCCCGCATGGAAGGCGCGTTCGCCGCGAAACCGCAGTAACCGGAACGTATTCCGCCACGGCGGGTACGCATGCCAGGGTTGGGGGCGGTCTTCGGGCCGCCCCTCTTTCCGAAGCCAAACGCACTACAGGAAAACCCCCGGCGGTCGCCCGCCGGGGGTCGTGTTTTCATCCGTGGTGGAGGACGGGGAGGGCTACTTCTCCGCCGCGAAGGCCCCGACCATTCTGCCGTCGCTGCCGTAGGTGGAACGGAATCCTCCCGCGACACCTTTCGGGTGGTTGGTGCCGGTCTGGTCGTAGAACGCTGCCCGCCAGTCACCGGACTTCGCGGCGTTCGCGTCGTCCTCACCGAGGCTCCATTTCGTATGGGTGGTGTTGGCGGCCCCTTGTGCGACTGCGTTTGAACCGATAGGCTTCTCCATAAGCTCCACGGTCCAGTCCGGCGAGTGGTCCCCGATCCTGAAGCCGTCAATGGTGCCTTCGAGCGTTCCCGCTCCACCGCCGGCGTTGAAATCGGCCGTCAGCGTCACGTCGGCGGTGAAGGCCCCGCCGACGTTGCCGGACGTCGCGCGCGCACTGTAGAGAGCCGCCTGGCCGGCCGCCTTTCCCTTGTATTCAGCTGTACCGACGGAATCATCGACACTGGTTGCTGCCGCACCCGTACTTAGCGAGTACCAGGCGCCGGTTTGGGGCGTACTGGTGCCACCAGCCGCGCCGGTATTGAGCCACCAGCCGTAACGGGCGTACTTGCCGTCGTCCTCATACTGCTTCTCACCCGCGCTTGCGGTGAAGGTCCAGGTGCCTCCCGCCAGAACAATTCCGGCTTCCCCCGCGTTCCGTGACGTACAGTCCCCGGCCGAGGCGGCAGTGCAGACGTATGTACCTTGCGCGCCTTTGTAGCTTCCGGCTGTCCTGAAAACGTAGGAGTCGCCGACCTGAACCCTTTTGTGCTTGACCTCATCCCCTGTGCCGGTGAAGGCGGCGCCCATGATGTCTTTTTTCGACTCAGTGTTATTAGCCTGGATAGTCATGAAAGCTTCGGGCTCGGCGGTCTTGGTGCGCATTCCCTTCAGCTCGTACACAGTGACATGGACCTTACCGTCGTCACTCGCGGCCGTTCCGGACCCATCCTTTATGGCCCCGATGGCCTTCGCGACCTGACCTTGAGGGTCGTCATTGTCGGTAGGAGCAGCCGAAGGCGGCAAGACGTCTCCGGCCAGGTTCCCGAAGCGGTCCTTGGCGGCCGTGACGGCCGCCGCTGCGTCGGCCGTTTCCTTCTGCGCCGCGTCGAACTCCGCCTTTGTCACACAGCTTTGGTCGGCGTTCCTGCCATAGTCACAGGTCGCGGGCGGGTCTTCGCCCATTTCCTCCTTTTCGTCCATCTTGTTCCCGTTCCCCCCGCCGCAAGCGGCCAGGGCGAGCGCGCCCGCGAGCGTCACCGCGGGCATCATGAGTCTCGATATTCTCATATCTGGTTTCCTTTCGTGTCCGGGATCAGAAGCTGAACGTCACGCCGAGGTCGGCGGTCTGCCGGTCCTCCGCGCCCTCGGTCTGGCCCGGCCAGTTGGTGAAGCCCGCCTTGAGATGCGCGCCCCCGCCCAGGCTCCAGCTGAACCCGGCCCCCGCGGCCTCGTCACCACCGAACTCCGTGTCGTCGGCGTAGAAGACCGTCACGCCCATCTGCCCGGCGCTGTAGCCGGCGGAGACGGCGAACTGCTCCCGGTCGCGGTCCTCGCCGTCCTCACCGGCGTCCCGGCCCTGCATCCCCGCGACCACCTTGCCGGAGAAGCCGGAAACCGAGGCGCCCGCGCCGAGTACCAGGTGCCCGTCCTCGTCCTCGGCGGTCGAGGCCTCGAAGCCGCCCCCGATCCAGGCGGAGCCCATGTCCGCGATGGCCAGGTCGGCCTTCGCGCCTATGGACAGGGTGTCGGCGGAAATCTCCCTCCTGCCCTCCTGCACCGCTCCGTCCTCGACCACGGGGGCCATGCCCAGCGAGGCGTACATCCGCACCGGCCCCATCATGGGAAGCGCGTACTGGAGCGCCGGCTCCTCCGCGCCTCCGCCCCTCTGGTAGCTGATCTCGTTGGGGTCGCCCTGGTTCACGTATCCCACACCATCGACATGCCCTATGGCCGCCTTCGCGCCGGGATCGACGTCACCCATGGACAGCGTGCCGAACGGGCCGGCGAGGAAGACCTTGCCGGCCGTGCCGGAAGCCCCTCCGGAGGCGTTGTCGGCGCGGATGGACCCGCCCGCCGTCAGCCCGCTGTCGAGCGTGGCGGCCGCCGTGAACGTGACGCGTACCCGGCTGCTGAACCTCAGGTCATCGTCGCTGTCCGAGATGACCCCCATGCGCCCGTCGCCGGACACGGTGACGTCGGCCATCGCCATGCCCGCACTGAGACCAAGTGCGGTGGTGGCAAGTAGTACTCTCTTCATGACTGTTCTCCTAACTGTTGCGTCGGGACCTCTCCGGCGGAGCCGGACGCCACGCGTCCGCCTCCGCGAATCGGTCTCCGGGCGCGTCCGGGGACGGACCATAATCCGCGATTATGCGCCTCCGGGAAAAACGTTACGCATCAGGCACATGGACACTCCACGCCTGCGCCGGAGACGGCGGGGCCGCCCGCGGCAGCACCGATGGGCCCGCCATCCGGCGCCGGCGGGCGGGACCGGTCGGCACGCCTGCCCGACCGCCGCTTCGGGGTCCGGATTGCGGGAGCGCGGGCCATGGCGCGGAGAGGGGGGGGCGGCGCGCGCCGGCACCCGGACGCGGTTACGCATCCGCAGGGTCCGGGATGGGAAGGCGCGGCGACGGCCCGCTCCTGCGGTGGAACGGAGCCTCCGGGATCAAAACCTGAACCACACCCGGCCATTCCGTCCAGGGCGCCTGCGGTCCGCGCGGTCATGCCGTACATGCGGCGGCATGACCGTCCGTTCCGTTCGCCATCGGGGACCGCGTCTGCTTCACGGGGATGATTCGCCCCGGCTGCTGAAGCAGGACCTGGCCGAGCGGGTGCGTGGCATTCTGGCGGCCCTGGCCATGGCGGAGACCATGGACGGCTTCATCCGCGAGGCGGCGCCCGGATGGCGGGTGCACCGTCTTTCGGGTGATCGCGGCAACGAATGGAGCGTGTCCGTGTCGGGTAACTGGCGGGTCACTTTCGAGGAACGCGACGGCCAGATCGAGCGCCTGAACCTGGAGGACTGTCACTGATGGCAGACGGCGGCATCAAGATGGGGATGACACCCCCGCACCCCGGCGCCTTCATCCGGATCGAGGCCCTTGAGGAGTTGGGACTGAGTGTTGCCGCGGCCGCGCGGATTCTCGGCGTGCGCCCCGCGATGCTTTCGGACCTCGTGAACGGCGACGCCCCGCTTTCGCCCGAGATGGCGCTGCGGGTCGAGAAGGCGTTCGGCCTCAGCATGGACATTCTGTTGCGGATGCAGGCGTGGCACGACGCGACGCGGATGCGGGCGCGCGCTGACGAAATCGACGTCCGGCGGTATCAGCCAGCATGATTGACCGGGCTCCGTCGGAGCCTGTCGCCACGGAGGCGGGGGGCTGGCGACCCGGCCGCCAGCCAGTGTCCGTCTGGATGCGCTGGAACCCGTCACGCTTCCCGGCATCACCGGGAAATCCGAGACTCCTGCCCGGCTTCCGGTCGACCTTCGCGCAGTGCCGCGGCAGTCCGCGGCGGACGCCGCCCATATCGCCATCGCTGCCACAAACGGTGTCGATTACCCGGTAACGTGGAACTTCAGGCCTAGCGCGAATGCCGCGATGCGTTCCCGTATCGAAGGGGCATACCTGAAGGCCGGCCATGAACCACCGGCGATCCGTACGCCGGGAGAACCCATGGAGTCCGAACATGCGGACGGCACAGCCTGACCCTGTCATTGCCGAAGTCCGCGCGACCCGGGACGGATATACGGAACGCCGCCCGTTCCAGTCTGAAGTGCAACGGCAGCCAGCGAGGGCGAGGCCCGGGCGGCGGAAGCCCCTTCACCGGGAGACGTAACCGGTCTTCCAGCGCGGTGCAGGCCCGGCCGAGCGCCTGTTCCGGGGTCAGGTATCCCAGCGCTTTGAGACGGTCCCGGACGGCCCGCACCTCCGCGTCCGTCACCTTCCGAAAGTCCGTGCCGGACATAGGGTGCGGGATGTTCCAGTATGTGGAATCACATTGGGTTATGACCGCGGGTGGTCGCATAAACTATACCCGACGAGGAGAACGGGCGTAAAATCTGAACGCCGCGCTATCGCCGCCCGCGGTCCTAACGGCCAAGGACGGTGTCGATGCCGGACAGCAGCAGATCGAGTTTGACCGAGGGGAGCCGCCCCGTGCGCTCTTCGAGACACGTGCGGTCGAGCGCAACGATCTGCGTCGCGTTCGCGACCGAGTCTTTCGGCAGGCCCGTCATCGCGGCGGTCAACAGCACGTTTCCCGGCGCGTTCGCCCACCGGAGATTGCTCGTCAGCGGAACGCAGACGGCCGTGGCCAGTCGGCTACGGTTCAGCGCGTCGCCCTGGACCACGACAACCGGTCGCCGAAACCCCGGCCCGGAGCCCGTCGGCTCCGGCAGCTCCGCCCAGCAGACGTCGCCCCGGGAGATCACCATTCGGTGTTGGCGAGCGCCCGCGCGCCCGCGGCGGTGAGGAAGGCGTCATCGCTCCCTCCAATACCGTCGCAGACCCGGTTCATCGCCGCGGTGACCTCGTCCGGCGCGCGCCGCGCGAGATACTCGTCCAGGGCGGCGGCATACACTTCGCTCCGCGAGCGCCGTTTCTGCAGGGCCAGCCGCTCGGCGCGCGCGAAAATCTCGTCGGGGATTGATACGGCGGTTTTCATACCCGCGGTATAACTCCTTCCCGTGAGGGACAGTCAAGGATTTTCTTCGCCCCCTCGTCCCGCTCCCGTCCGCTGACGGGGAACTCGCGGATCATGGCGCTCGCCGCCCGGCCGGGGACCGGTGACGGCGAGGATGGCGCCGAGGTACGCCGCGTCGGTCCCGCACTGATATTCGAGCGGCCGCCGGGAGTTCCCGTGCGGCGGGAGGGAGCCGGAGCGGGGCCGAAGCCACCAACGCGGGCTGGCCGCCGGTTCCCGCAGCGGAAATCCCGGTTGTCGTGCGTCCTCCTTGCCGGTATGGTTCCCGGAAATGGAGGATGCCATGACCGGTACCGAACCGTCACCCGGTGGCGCAGGCGCCGCCAGCGCCAGGGCCTCGCGCGCGTCGAGGTTTCAGGTCCGGAAGGAGGACGCCGCGCTCTGGAGGGCTAAGGGCGCTGCTGGCGTCCGCGCCGCCTGAGGGTATCGATATCGAGCGTAAGCGCGACTTCGGACGTGACGCCGCACTATGACTTTCCCGATCGACACGAACATCATCTCGGAAGTCCGCAAGGGTGACCGCTGCGACCCGGCTGTGGCGGCGTGGTGGAGCGGCGTCGCCGGGGACGATCTGTGGCCCTGTTCCCTGGTGCTGGGCGAGATCCGCAAGGGCGTGGAACTCGCGCGCCGCCGCGATCCCCGAAGGGCCGAAGCGCTTGAGGCGTGGCTCGCCGACGTGATGGCGGGCTTCGGCGACCGCGTCCTGCCCGTCGATGCGGCCGCTGCCGGGCAATGGGGCAGAATGAACGCGATTGGTTTTTTTATGAGCTTCGGGAACGAATTGTGGTGCTGAATAGTTACCACCGTTGAAGAGTTTAACTTCCCGCTTGTCCACGCCGGCCTTCGGAAAGCGAATGCGGACATGGCCGCAACGATAGACCGAACCCGCAATCGCGACTCCCGACGTGCGGATGTGTCTGGTTACCGCCTGAGGGTAGCGTCTCTTCAGGGCCTGCGGCCTCTCGGCAGTTATATACGCTTCTTTCGAAAGCCCTGAAATCCGTGCCTTGTCCGTTTCCGTGGGCAGTTTCCTCCCGGCCAAACCCCACGGAGTGACTACTGGGATAACGTCTTCGGCCAGCAGTTCAGACCATACCCTGCGATGATGGGCGCCCTCCGAACCGTGATGCGGAATTTCAGACGTCCTGACCCCGACAGTTGCGTTCACAAGGATTCATGAACCCCTTTCGCCAGGTTCGGCTCCCCTCTTCGGCAGTTCGTAGACCATGCGCAGGCGGGTTCTGGGGAAGATGGTTCGGGTCTGGTTGAGCTCTTCGGGGAGCCCGGCGACCACGGCGTCGCCGGCGTCGCCTGCCGTGCCGGGGATGCGCACCCGCAGGATGCCGTTGTCCGGGTCGGGGATGATGTCGGCATCCGACCGGAACAGTTCGGCGAGGGGACGCCGCGGACGCCGCTTCGCCCCCTGCGCCTCGGCGACGGCGGACATCATCCGGGTCTCGGCGCGACAGGAGATCATCCTGACGATGTCGCGCGGCAGCCTTTCTCGGGGCGGCAGGGCTTCGGGTCTCCCGCGCCCGTCGGGCTGGGCCACGGTGACATGCTTTGGGGTTTCCGGACGCCGGGCCTTGAGCGCCTCGCGCCCGGCGTCCAGGGTCCCGGTCTCGTCCCGCAGCCTCCCGGCCGCCGCGACGGCCGCGCCGGACAGGGTGCCCCGGGCCAGGCCGGCCGCGCGGTTGCGCAGCGTACCGAGCTTCTGGCGCAGCTGCCGGATGCGGCGGCCGCGGCGGCGCCGGTGCCGGCCCCGACGATCGTGTCCGCCGGAACGTCGCACCGCCCGAACGGGGCGCCATGGTCACGGGGCGGGCGATCGCCGGACGACATTCGGGTTGCGGGCAGTCGCCGCCGCTACCATACTAACCCCCAAGACACCACACATGATGCCGACAGACTGGATGGGTGACTGACATGGACATCGCCGCAAGTGCCTTGGAGGCTGCGCTCCGCCAGCTTCCCGAGCTGCCTACCCCCGTCAGCAGCTGGCATGTCGAAACCGGCCCCGACTCGACCGACGACCCCGCCGTGTGGGTATGGGCGATGCTGGAGGAGGAAGACGTCGAATTCGCCAAGCGGTCGCGACTGCGCTCGATCATTCGCGACCTTGTCGAGGAGAAGACGGATTCCTCCATGCTCGTCTATGTCCGCTTTCGCGGCGCGTCCGAGGTCGAGCAATCGGCATGAGCCTACACGCCGAGTTGCTTAAGCAGGCCCATTTCCTCGCCCGCAAGGAACCCAAGAAACCGACCCAAGCCAGCCTTCGCCGCTCGGTGTCGGCTTCCTATTACGCCCTTTTTCACCTTCTGGTCGACGAAGCGGCCAGGCTCATGCTGGCGGGCAATGTCCGAGGTTCCCTGCGTGACAGTCTCGCCCGCGCCTTTCGTCACGCCGCGATGAAACAGACAGCCGTTGCATTCAACCGGAGTTCGATACTCCCGAGGCTCGCATCCGGCTTCGACAGCCAGCACATTCAACAGCCACTGATCGACGTCGCCACGGCCTTCGTCCAGCTTCAGGAAGCCCGTCACGACGCGGACTACAATCGCGCTCTCCGCTTTACCCGGCGGGAAGCGATCGATCTCGCCGATCTGGCGGAACAGGCGTTTCGGGACTGGCGCCGGGTGCGCGGCAGCCTACAGGCCGACGCTTTCCTGACCGGGCTTCTCGTCTACAGGCACATGCAGGGATAACCGGCTGGCCCCTGAACGCGCGGGGAACCGGTCAATCCGTTCACGGCCTGCCCGCTCCGCGACCGTGTCCGGGTCGATTCCGGCCCGTTCGGCTACGGGAACGGACGGTCATGCCGCCGC
This sequence comes from Paracoccaceae bacterium, assembly GCA_965221405.1. Classification (GTDB taxonomy): domain Bacteria; phylum Pseudomonadota; class Alphaproteobacteria; order Rhodobacterales; family Rhodobacteraceae; genus JAPOUP01. The sequence continues at coordinate 2,876,472 of CBDCSE010000002.1, forward strand.
ATGTAGGGCATGACCGCGCGGACCGCAAGCGCCCTGGACGGAACGGCCGGGTGTGGTTCAGGTTTCTGACCCCGGCGGTTCCGTGCCGGCGAGCGCCGCTCCCCTCTTTCCGTGCCATGGCCCGCGCGCCCGCAATCCGGACCCGAAGCGGCGGTCGGGCAGGCGTGTCGACCGGTCCCGCCGGAGCCGCGCCGGATGGTGGGCCCCTCAGTGCCGCCGCGGGCGGCCCCGCCGTCTCCGGCGCGGGCGGGGAACGTCCATGTACCTGATGCGTAACGCTTTTTTCCGGGGGCGCATAATCGCGGATAAGGCTTATCCCCTTGACCAAGGCATGTCCACATTTTGTGTCCGACGGGGGTTGACGTTCGTCCGTGTTCACCTTATGTTCCTTTCCATGGCCTGCCGCTGGAAACACGACCGCCCCATGTCCCGCCAGGGGTCCGGGGAGCGCTTCCCGGACGACGACGCCTGCGCCAGGCACCTGGCCAGGCTGCGCTGGGGCGGTGGCTTCGCGTGCCCGGCCTGCGGCTGCGCGAAAGGCTGGCAGCCGAGGGCGGGCGCCGCCTGCACGAGTGCGCGGGGTGCGGACGCCAGACCCCGGTGACGGCGGGCACGGTGATGCACCGCAGCCACCTGCCGCCCAGGACATGGTTCCTCGCCGCGCATCCCGTGGCCACGCATTCCAACGGCATCTCCGCGCTGCAGCTCCAGGCGCAGCCTGGCATCGGCAGCTCCAGGACGGCCTGGCTGCTGCCGCACAGGCTTCGCCGGGCCATGGCCGGCCCCGACCGGAGCCTCCTGCAGGGGATCGCGGAGGTGGACGGGACGTCCGTGCCCTGCCGCGACGGCGGCGGAAGCGCGGAGGCCGGTGACGGCGCGGAAACGGACGGGGCGAAGGGCGGCGCCGGCAGGGGCCGCAGCGCCGACGGCAGGATCCTCCTGGCCGGGGCGGTCGAGCTCTCGGAATGCGGAAAGCCGCGCCGCATCCGGCTGAAGGCCATCGGGGACTATGGATCCGGGGCGCTGCACGGGTTCGTGTCGGAAGCGGTCGCGCCCGGGGCGCGGGTCGTCACCGACGGCTGGCTCGGGTACAGCGGCCTGCCGGAGAACCCGCGGGAGGAAAGGGTGGTCGGCGGCCGCAGGGCCCACGGGGTCCTGACCTGGGTCCACCGGGTCTTCTCCAACCCCAGGCGCTGGGCCATGGGCGTGTACCACGGCCTGCGCCGCAGGCATGTCCAGCGGTACCTGGACGGGTCCGTCTTCCGCTGGAACCGCCGCCGCCACCGGCGGACCTCCCGCGACAGCCTCCTCGGCATCGGCCTGGGGCTGCCGCCCGCCACCTACCGCGACTTCATCGACGGACACGCCTGATCCGACCGGACCCCGCGCCCGGATTCCGCCACGGCACCGGCGGGCGCACCCGCGCACCACCCGAATCCCCACCTTCCGGCACCGTCCGGGCCGCCACGCGGATTCCGCCGCAGATCCGGCGACCGGCCGCCGGCACAATATCCTGCGGTGCCGTAGTCAAAGGGATAAGCCTTTATCGCCATTCCCCCCGCCGCCCGGCAATCGACCCGAACGGTCCCCGGCATCACGGTGCGGGAGAGAGGTGTGGCCCGGGATCCTGAGAGCCCGGGCGCAGGGTGACGGAAGCCGCGGACGGAACGGAACTCTCAGGGCGGGACATGGCCCGGCGAACAGGTTGGCGCTTATCCCCGCGGGGCACCGGGTGTCACCAGACGCGCTGCGGTCCGCCGCCCTCAAGGGTATCGAACACCGTATCCGCCGAGAGAAGCACGGCCCCCGACCGGAGCGCCGTCGCTGCGATGATACGGTCAAAGGGATCCCGGTGGGCCCAGGACATGGCTCCGGCAAGGAGCGCGACATCCGCATCGAAGGGAGCGGTCAGGATCCCCTGCCCCGCGGCGAGGGCAGGCAACCGGTCGAGATGCCCCTCCATTTCCGGCCACTTCCCGAGCCGGACCTTCTGGCTGACCTCGAAGAGGCTGATCGGGCTCAAGCGGACGGCATCAGCCCCTTCGGCGGCGGCCCGCGCGGCCGGGCTCAGCTTCGAATCGTTCGTCAGCATCCATGTCCAGGTATGGGTGTCGAGCAAAACGTCCAAGCCTCACTCGCCTTCCCAGAGCCGGAGTTCCTCCTCGGACATGGGTTCGAACAGGTCGTCGGGAACCCTCATTCTGCCCTCGAGCGCACCGACCAGACTCCGTTTTCGGGGCAGCGGAACCAAACGCACGACCGGCCGTGCCCCCCTGGAGATGACAACCTCCTCGCCGTCGAGCGCGGCGTCGATAAGTCGGGAAAGCCGGGTTTTGGCGACATGGACAGGAAACTGCATGCGCAGTGGATATATGGTCAACCTGACCAGATCAATCGTTATTTGAGAGCTTCTGGCAGCGCATGGACGGATACGGGGTTGAAACCCCGCGGCACCTGACTTCGAAGGCGCAGGGAGAGAGAATGCAGCAAGCTATAAGTCTGATGGCATGACCGACCATCGCGCTTCCAGCACTCAGAATGGAAGGGATGACCCGATCAATGACCTGGTCAGGTCATGGGAGGTTCGCGCCGCTAGAAAGACGCCCGTGAATTCGGGAGTGCGGTCCCTGACTCCGATAATGGAATGGGAGGGGAGTGTGGAAAGCATAGAAGGCGACGGGTTCGTCGCGCGGCTCTGGAACGTGACCACGGGGGAGCTCCTGCCGACCGAGGAAGCGCGGTTTCCCGTTTCCGACCTGAATGACGTTCAGCGCGGGAACCTGGAAAAGGGCGCCATCTTCAGGTGGGTGATAGGCCTGCAAAGACTTCCGAACGGCAACAGGCAGAGAGTGTCCGAGCTGTTTTTCCGGAGGCTTCCCGCGCATTCGCAAAGAGAGATGGACGCGGCCCTGGAGAGAATCGGGGTATGGTTGGATGCCCGGGAGTGGGATGACGCCCCCTCGGGATGATGAGGTCGAGATCAGCGTCTTCGGTCCGGGCTACGGTGAGTCTATTCTGGTTCATGTGGGGTCGAGGCGGTGGATAGTGATCGACTCCTGTCTGGCGGATGATCGACGGACGCCGGCACCATTGAAATATATGTCGGATCCGGGCCTTGACGCCTCCACCGACGTTTGCGCGGTCGTCGCGACGCACTGGCATGACGATCACATAAAGGGTCTGGGCACGGTCCTGCGCGCATGTGCGGGCGCGGACTTCCGGCACTCGGCGGCGCTGGAGAAAGGCGGGTTTCCCGCATTTCTTGCGGTTCATGACAACCAACCAACGAAGCTGGATCGCGGCGGGACGGAGATGCTGGAATGCATCAGGCTGATGAATGCGTCCGGCAGAAAGACCAAGCGACTTCTCGAGGATACACTCATTGCCGACTGGCCGGCCGCCAGGCTTGCCCACGGCCGCGCAACCCGCCTGCTGGCCCTCTCGCCATCCAGCAAGCAGTTCGACCTGTTCCTCCGGATGATAGGGACCGAGTTCCACGCGCTTCCCCTCAAAGCGAAAAAGAGACTCACGGCCGGAAAAAACGACCTTTCCATAGCTTCAGTGCTTGAAGTCGGTGACCTGTCCGTACCGCTCGGCGCGGATCTCGAGTGTCGCCACGATCCGGACCTTGGCCGGGCGGCGGTGATCCACAACCGCAGTGGAAAGGGACCAAAGTCGTCCGTAATCAAAATTCCGCATCACGGTCCGGAGGGCGCCCATCATCGCAGGGTATGGTCTGAACTGCTGGCCGAGGACGTTATCCCAGTGGTCACTCCGTGGGGTTTGGCCGGGAGGAAACTGCCCGCGGAAACGGACAGGGCACGGATTTCAGGGCTTTCGAAAGAAGCGTATATAACCGCAGAGAGGCCGCAGGCCTTGAAGAGACGCTACCCTCAGGCGGTAACCAGACACATCCGCACGTCGGGAGTCGAGATTGCGGGTTCGGTCTATCGTTGCGGCCATGTTCGCATTCGCTTTCCGAAGGCCGACGTGGGCAAGCGGGAAGTCAGCCTCTTCAACGGTGCGGCAAAATACTGAAACATCCCGCGCCTTATGTCCGGCACGGACTTTCGGAAGGTGACGGACGCGGAGGTGCGGGCCGTCCGGGACCGTCTCAAAGCGCTGGGATACCTGACCCCGGAACAGGCGCTCGGCCGGGCCTGCACCGCGCCGGAAGACCGGTTACGTCTCCCGGTGAAGGGGCTTCCGCCGCCCGGGCCTCGCCCTCGCTGGCTGCCGTTGCACTTCAGACTGGAACGGGCGCGTTCAGGCCTCAAACGGGTTCAGCACGTCCACGCCCAGTCCCGCCACATCCCTCACGTCGCGTGTCACGAAGGTCAGGCCGTTGGCCCTGGCCGTCGCGGCCAGAAGCCCGTCGACGACCGGCACCGGACGGATCGCGTTCATTCTGCCCCATTGCCCGGCAGCGGCCGCATCGACGGGCAGGACGCGGTCGCCGAAGCCCGCCATCACGTCGGCGAGCCACGCCTCAAGCGCTTCGGCCCTTCGGGGATCGCGGCGGCGCGCGAGTTCCACGCCCTTGCGGATCTCGCCCAGCACCAGGGAACAGGGCCACAGATCGTCCCCGGCGACGCCGCTCCACCACGCCGCCACAGCCGGGTCGCAGCGGTCACCCTTGCGGACTTCCGAGATGATGTTCGTGTCGATCGGGAAAGTCATAGTGCGGCGTCACGTCCGAAGTCGCGCTTACGCTCGATATCGATACCCTCAGGCGGCGCGGACGCCAGCAGCGCCCTTAGCCCTCCAGAGCGCGGCATCGCGATCCTCTCGCGCAGGACGGCGCGCGTCTCGCTCTCGCGTCCGGGATCGACCAGCGCCGCGGCGACGCCGCGCATGAGCGCGGCGTCCTCCTTCCGGACCTGAACCTCGACGCGCGCGAAGCCCTGGCGCTGGCGGCGCCTGCGCCACCGGGTGACGGGAGACGGTCCGGTGCCGGTCATGGCATCCTCCATTTCCGGGAACCATACCGGCAAGGAGGACGCACGACAACCGGGATTTCCGCCGCGGGCGGCCCCGCCGGCTCCCGCACGGGCGGGGACTGTCCATCTACCTGATACATAACGTTTTTTCCCGGAGGCGCATAATCGCGGATTATGGTCCGTCCCCGGACGCGCCCGGAGACCGATTCGCGGAGGCGGGGCGTCACGTCCAGATCCGTGCAAAAGGTCCCAACGCAACAGTAGGAGAAACGTTATGAAGAGAGTACTTCTGGCCACGACCGCGCTCGGACTGGGCGCGGGAATGGCCTCCGCCCAGGACATGGGCATGGGCCCCTCGGTCGCCCTGAGCGGCTTCGCCGAGATGGGCGTCGCCGGGTCGAAGGACGACGACGCCAGGTTCCACACCGACATCGACGTGACGTTCAGGGCGACCGGCACGATGGACGCCGGGGTCAAGTGGAGCGCGGACGTCGACCTTGACGAAGCCAACGACGACGGCGGCGCGAAGGATCAGGCGACCGACAACGACGACGACGACGGCGGCGTGACGATCTCGATAAGCCAGCCGGAGGGCTTCGGCACCCTGACCATGGGCGACGCGCCGGGCGCGGTCGCCTGGGCGGTGGCCGACGCCAGGGGCGCGGGTCCGGGATCGATCCGTGACGACCACGAGCACGGCGGGTCCAGCGGCAACGACGGGCTGGACAACACCCACGACAACCAGATCCTGCACTGGAACCGGGCCATCGGCTCCGGCTTCTCGCTCGCGGCCTCCGTCGAGATCGACGACGACGCGGACGGAATGCCCGACACGCAGGGCATAAACGACCCGATCCTCGGCGTGGGCGGAAAGTACTCCACGGGAATGGGCGTCGGCACCCTGGGCCTCGGCCTCGGTGTCCAGATGGGAAGCAAGGCGCATTCGATGGCCATGCATTCGAGCGGAGGCACGGATCCGCACTGGTCGGGCGAGGTCGACGCCACCGCGGTCGGCGGCAGCGTCTCGCTCGACTTCGGCAACGGCGGCGACGGGATCAGGGTGATCGCCGACGCGGGCCTCATGGAGGCCGACGGCGACACCGTCGCGGACGGCCGCGTCACCCAGACCGCGGACGTTGAGGAAATGCACATGGGCCTCGGCCTCGGCTACACGGTCGGCCAGATCTCGCTCGGCGTCAACGTGGGAAGCAAGACCACGGAATCGACGCACGAGGCGAGCCCGGACGTGGCGGACTCCGGGCTCACCACGCTTGAGACCACCACCAGCGGCGTCGGCTTCAGCGCGCAGTATGACCTCGGCGGCGGGGCCAAGCTCCAGTTCGGCGTCGGAAGCTCGGAGACCGAGCACGACTGGACGTACCAGGGCAACGCGACCGCCTCCGGCTCCGGCGAGGGCGGACACGACAGCTCCACCGACACCAACAAGTGGTCGCTCGGCCTGAAGTTCGCCTTCTGACCGCGGACACGAAAGGAATGAAAGACATGGAACTTGACAGAATGAAGACGCGGACGGGCGGGGTCACGGTACTCCGCGCCGGAGCCGCGATGGCGCTTGTCGCCGCGCTCGCCGCCTGCGGTGGCGGTGGCGACGGTGACATGGGAGCCAACCAGAACACGGAAATGTCCGGCACGCCCACGCTGGCGGAGAGGATCAGCGCGGCGAACGCGGCCGCGGGAGCGCTCACTGACGAGTCCGACGCGGCCGCGGTCGAGGCCGCCAGGAACCTGATCGCGGCGGCGCAGGAGGCGATCGGCGCCCTGCCCGGCACCGAGCAGGAAGCGCAGGACAGTCAGCTTGTCGGAGCGATACTGCTGGTAGAGCGCCAGGAAGAGCGCGTCGAGGACGAAGAGGAACTCGCCGAGGCGATCTCTATGGCGACCACGGCCGTTGGCAACCTCACCGACGAATCGAACGAGGCTGAGGTCATGGCGGCGCGTGTTCTGGTGACGGCGGCGCAGGATCTGGGCGCTGACGAAGAGGCTCTGGCCGATTCAATCGCTGACCTAGAGAAGCAGGAAGGCCGCGTGAGGACCGGAAAGAGCATCGCGACGGCGTTGGGCAACGCGAACGACGCGGCGAACGACCTCAGCGACACTTCGGACGCTGACGCGGTTGCCAATGCGCGTGCGCTGATAGGAACGGCCTCCACGACGGGAGCGACCGAAGCGCAACTGGCCAGCGCCGAAGCGGCGGTTGCCAAACACGAGCGCCGCCTTGACCTCGCGACCGCGAGGGCGGCCATCAGCGCCGCCGGAACGGCGGTCGGCGCGGTCAAGGACAACTCCGAAATCGGAGTGGTGGAAACGGCCGAGGGCAATATCCAGACCGCCAGAAAGAGGGTCATGGACCTTGAGCACCTTACCGCGGACGACAGGGAGCTTCTCAACGGGGAGATCGCCACGATTGAGGGGATCCTTACCGAAAGCAAGAAGGACCGCGACACGGCCATCGCGGCAAGGAACGCCGAGGACGCGAAGGAAAGGACCGCGGACGCCTCGGCGCTCTACGCAAGGCTCGTCACAGCCACTGGAAGCGGCGTCCCGAGCAGTTCGGCCTCTGTACCCGCTGCCGTGAAGGCGGAGCACAAGGGCATAGAGACCCTTTACGGCGAAGGCGAGAACTGGCTGCAGGCTATCGGCAGTTCGGGCGCTATCGGCACTAAGATCGGCGCTGAAGAGACGTCCGGGCCCAATGCGGGCTACTATCCTCTGGCGGGAGCTGACCCGCATGCCGTGAAGGCGTCCGCCTTCACCCAGCGCGTCGGCCAGAAGCACGACACGGGCGCGAGCTTCGCCGGCTCCTACATGGGCGTTGAGGGCATGTTCAAGTGTACCGCAGACGCCGGATGCATTTCCTCGCCTGCGCCCGGAGAGGACATGTTCACCCTTCCCGGCGAAGAATGGCACTTCAGGCCTTCCGACAGGATGGCGAAGCTCCAGGGCGCCAAGGTCGCCGAATGGGGCTGGTGGATGGACGATAGCACAGCCACTCCTTCCGTGGCCGGGGCCGGACCCGTCAAGCTGCGCTATGCGTCAATAAACAGCAGTGGTGGGGACCGTTCTACCGGCAGAACGACTTTCCCTGCCGCCGGTGAGGCCACCTACAGCGGCGCGGCACATGGCCAGTACGCCATCGTTGACGGGGCGGACAGCGAATCCGGCGCGTTCGAGGCCACGGCCTCGCTGACGGCCAGGTTCCGTGGCAACACGGACACAGAGCTTTCCGGCAGGGTCCACGATTTCGACGTCAATTCCGGCTGGGAAGTCATGCTGAAAGAGGGCAAGGCGCATGATGGTTCCGGAGTCTTCGAAGGCAAGACCGTGTGGAAGACGGGCGATGAGGACGGCCTGGGTGAGGGCGACTGGAACGCCAGCATGTACGAAGGAGGAACCGCTGAGCCTACTCATTCTCGGCACCGAACGCGCCGACCATGCGGCTCCCCTGGTGCTGGGCCTTGAACGTTCCCAGGATGTGCGTGGACACTTTATCGGCGTCGCCGCCATGCAGTTCGGCGGTCCATGCTTCTTCCATGGCATCGCCTTTCCTGCCGTCACGGGTCCAGACAGTCTTTAGCTTTTTCCCTGTAGTGTCCTCAGCATACGCCGCGAGACCGCCGCCGTCGTTATCGAGATCATTCTCCTCCAACGAGACGGACCATCCGGCCTTGTCCCTGCCGTCGGCGTCCTTGAAGTCCCTTATCTCGCCGGACAGCATATCGGCGTCGGTACCGAATTTCGCGGTCAGGTGCGCCTTCGCCGTGAAGTGCCCCGCCTCGCCCGGCACGGCGTACTTGCCCGTCGCGTCACCCTCATACGTTGCTGAGCCGTTTTCGGTTGGGGCAGCAGTCGTAGCGGCAAGGCCGCCGGGATCCGTGAACACCTTGACCATCATCGGATCGGTGGTGCCTTCCGCCGGCACGACCCACCAGCCCCACGTAGCGTCCTTCTCCGTGACACGGTCCTTCACGTTGCCGGGCTTGAAGCTCCAGCCGCTTCCGGTAGGCGCGCCGTTCCGGGACGTGCAGGTGGCGCCGTTGCAGTAAAACGTGCCACTGACCCCTCTCCATTCCCCGGAGGTAGTGAAGATGCCGGTGTCTCCCTTGTCGTGCGTTTTCACGGTTGGCCCGGGAGAGAAGGCGGAAGCCTTTGCATCTGCTATGTCCAATTTGTTTTCCTCGACACTGTTAGTGCCTACCAGCTCATAAGCGCCTTTTGGAATACCGTTTGACGCATCAGCTGTTCCATCTCCATCGGCAACCATATCGAACGGCTCACCCTCCACCATGATCTTCTGGTGATGCTTTTCGCCCTTCGCCGCCGTAAAGTCGGCCATGCTCCCGCGGTGGCTTGCCAGGTCGTCGGCAAGAGCCTTGTACAGCGCCGCCGCTTCAGTTCTGGCCTCCGCCGTCCGTTCCGCGTTCTCGGCCTCCGTTTTCTCGTTCTCAGCGGTCCTTATCCGTCCCTCAAGAGTGCGGATTTCGCCTTCGAGAGTCGTTATCCTGCCGTTGGCCGTGTTCAGGTCATTCTGAGCGGCGGTTACCTTGGCCGTTTCTGCCGCCAGGAGCTTGTCCGCTGCTTCTTTCGCCTTCATGGCGGCTTCCGCTGCTTCTTTCCTGACTGCCGCCTCTGCGTCCGAGACCGCCGTTTCCTGCGCCTCTTCGGCGGCCTTGGCCGCGTCAATGGCCGCTTGCCGGGCTACCTCAGCCGCCATTTCAGCCGCCTTCATAGCGTCCGAAAGTTTCGTCGCCGCTTCCATCGCGTCGTCTCTGGCCTTTTTCTGTTCTGCCAGAAGCTGCCCGGCGAGCGTGACGAACTTGTTGGCCTGGTTGAGGCGGGCGGTCAAACCGTCCGCCTGGTCGCTCTGGCCTCCCGTCAATCGACCGACCGCCGTTCTGGCGGCGGTGATCAAACCGGCCGCCGCGCTCACCTTGTCGCCGGCGTCATCCGCCGTAAGGTCAAGGGCGAAGGCCGCGTCAACCGCTCCATTCGTGGCGGTTACAGCCGCGTCCGCCGCTTGGTTCGCGGCGATCTCCGCCGGGGAAAGCCCCGCACCGCCGCCCCCGCCGCACCCGGCCAGGGCGAGCGCGCCCGCCAGCGTGACGGCGGGCATGTAAAGTCTCGATACTGTCATGTCATGTTTCCTTTCGTGTCGGCGCTCAGAAGGCGAACTTCAGGCCGAGCGACCACTTGTTGGTGTCGGTCGAGCTGTCGTGTCCGCCCTCGCCGGAGCCGGAGGCGGCCGCGTTGCCCTGGTACGTCCAGTCGTGCTCGGTCTCCGAGCTTCCGACGCCGAACTGGAGCGCCGCGCCCCCGCCGAGGTCGTAGGCCGCGCTGAAGCCGACGCCGTTGACGGTCTTCTCGTACGTGGTGAGTCCGGCGGTCGCCGAGTTCAGCATGTCGTCATGCGAGTGTTCGGTGACCCTGCTTCCGACGTTCACGCCGAGCGAGATCCGGTCGACCGTGTAGCCGAGGCCGAGGCCCATGTGCATTTCCTCAACGTCCGCGGTCGCGGTGACGGCCCCGTTGGCGACGGTGTCGCCGTCGGCCTCCATGAGGCCCGCGTCGGCGATCACCCTGATCCCGTCGCCGCCGTTGCCGAAGTCCAGCGAGACGCTGCCGCCGACCGCGGTGGCGTCGACCTCGCCCTTCCAGAGGGGATCGGGGGTCGCGTCCGCGCCGGGCGCCTTGTAGGCGGCCATCGAATGCGCCTTGCTTCCCGTCTGGACACCGAGGCCGAGGCCCAGGGTGCCGACGCCCATTCCCATGGAGTACTTTCCGCCCACGCCGAGGATCGGGTCGTTTATGCCCTTCGTGTCGGGCATTCCGTCCGCGTCGTCGTCGATCTCGATGGAGGCCGCGAGCGAGAAGCCCGAGCCGATGGCCCGGTTCCAGTGCAGGATCTGGTTGTCGTGGGTGTTGTCCAGCCCGTCGTTGCCGCTGGACCCGCCGTGCTCGTGGTCGTCACGGATCGATCCCGGACCCGCGCCCCGCGCGTCGGCCACCGCCCAGGCGACCGCGCCCGGCGCGTCGCCCATGGTCAGGGTGCCGAAGCCCTCCGGCTGGCTGATCGAGATCGTCGCGCCGCCGTCGTCCTCGTCGTTCTTCACGGCGGGCTGGTTCCCGCCCTCGTCGAGGTCGACGTCCGCGCTCCACGTCACGCCTGAGTCCATGGTCCCGGTGGCCTTGAACGTCACGTCGATGTCGGTGTGGAACCTGGCGTCGTCGTCCTTCGACCCGGCGACGCCCATCTCGGCGAAGCCGCTGAGGGCGACCGAGGGGCCCATGCCCATGTCCTGGGCGGAGGCCATTCCCGCGCCCAGTCCGAGCGCGGTGGTGGCCAGAAGTACTCTCTTCATAACGTTTCTCCTACTGTTGCGTTGGGACCTTTTGCACGGATCTGGACGTGACGCCCCGCCTCCGCGAATCGGCCTCCGGGCGCGGCCGGGGACGGACCATAATCCGCGATTATGCGCCTTCCGGAAAAACGTTATGCATCAGGTAGATGGACATTCCCTGACCACCGCTTTCGGGGGCGGGCGGAAGCGGGCGCGCGGGCCATGGCACGGAAAGAGGGGAGAGGCGCGCGCCGGCACCCGGACGCGGTTACGCATCCGCAGGGTCCGGGAGGGAAAGGCGCGGCGACGGTCCGCTCCTGTGGCGGAACGGAACCGCCGGGGTCAAAATCCGAACCACACCCGGCCGTTCCGTCCGGGAGAATTTTATTTCGGATTCGAGGGCCTCTGACGTGACGACAGGCGGGCGCGGCTGAGGCGGCCTGAGCCGCCTGCGCATCGGTATTGACGGCCACGCAGGGCCGTCCTCCGGGTCTGGCCGGGCACGGCTGTCCCGTCGCGCCGGGCGGCGGCGTGTTCCGCGTGCCCCGCACACGGTCAGGATCGGGGCATCATGCGCCGGGCGGGTCCAGGATCAGGTCGAGGGCCTCCCAGGCGCGGGCGGCGTAGTGCCGGTTGGCCTCGCCTCGCCGCTCCGTCAGGAAAACCGCGCCGCCAATCGCGCGGCAACCCGATCAAGCCGCAAATCCGGGCCGCACCCGCCCGTTCCCGCTGACCTTGCGCTACGACGCCGGCCAGGCTATGGTCATTCCCTAAACGGGAGACGGAAATGCACACCACGAACCTGCGCGAAATGGGCGGATCCGTCATGCTGGCCGTGCCCCCTGACCTTCTCGGGCTCCTGCGGCTCGGCGTCGGGGCCGCGGTGAATATCGGCGTCGAGAACGGTTGCCTGATCGTCCAGCCGAAGGAACGCCCCTCATACACCCTTGACCGGCTGTTGGCGCAGTGCGCCGGGATGGACTCCCCCTCCGGTGAGGACTGTGCCTGGATCGATGGCGGACCGGCGGGCGAAGAGCTCCTTTAGTGAAGTGCGGGGATGTCTGGCTCGTCAGCCTCGATCCCACGGCCGGCCATGAGCAGAAAGGCAGGCGGCCGGTGCCGGTCGTGTCCCCCGCTGCTTTCAATGAAGTCACGGGGACACCCGTCGTTCCGCCCATCACCACGGGCGGGGATTTCGCGCACCGAAGAGGCTTCGCCGTTCCTTTGGAGAACGCTGGCACGCGGACGGCCGGCGTCATTCGCTGTGACCGGCCCCGCGCCATAGACCTCCGGGCGCGGAACGGCAGGCGTGTGGAAACGGTCCCCGACCCAATCGTTGACGATGTGCTCGCCCGGCTCAATACCATCTTCTCATAGGCAACACGGTCAGCCGATGATCCCGCTTTCCCGCGAAGGTCCGTCATGTGCGCGATGCCCGCCGCGGTTTCATTTCCCGTACGCCGAGACGCCGGCATACGCCAGTGCAGGCAAATGCCTAACCTTTGGCAGTTGGGGGATTGAAACCGTTGCTGGATGGCTGCCGGCATCCTTGGCCGGTTCACGGCCGGAAAAGGCGGCTGGGGTTTGGCCGGAGACGCGAGCGGGCTGGTGATGGTCCCGGACCGGGGCGATTATGGTCGCGGGTCTCCGCGGATGGGGGACGGTTCATGTCTGTGGTTCCACGCGGCGGCGGTCTGGGGCTCCCGCTCCATTCCAGCGAAGGCGCCCCGCGGGAACCGCCCCACATCCATGTGATCCAGGACCGGGATGAAGCCAGGTTCTGGCTTACCCCGGAGGTTTCCCTGGCCTATAATGACGGCTTCGGCGCCCGGAGTCTCAACGGAATCCGGAAACCTGCCGGACGCAACAGGGAAGGGCTTGGGAATGCGTGGCATGAGTGTTTCACCCGAGGCACTTAGGTTCGACGCCGACCGCATGTGGGCCGATCTCAGCGACGGCCGCACGGTCGGCGTGCCGCTGGCGTGGTTCCCGCGCCTGTTCCACGCCTCGCCGGAGGCGCGCGGGACCTACGAGCTCAGCCGCCGGGGCATCCATTGGCGGGAACTGGAAGAGGGCATCTCCGTGGAGGGCCTTCTGGCCGGTCGCGGGGACCTGACGCGGACGGACCGCGCGGCCTGAACCACGGCCCGGCGTTTCCCCGACCGCCACTGGCCAGACGGACGCTCCCGCAACCCGCTCCGGCCCGCCCCTGAAGGCGACGGTCGGGAAGGCGGGTCGATCTGTCCCGCCCGGACCGCGCCGGATGGCGGCCCCGCCGGCTCCCGCGGTCTCGGAACAAAGCGAGTTCTTTGACGAGTCTGAAAACTGGGTGAACTTCGTCAATCTATCGATTTCGGCAATTAACCGGCGTCTCTTCAGGCTCTCAAGGGACCGGCATACCGCATCCGGGCTTTGGCGGTGCATTCTAGCCTTCGGTCCTGAAATCATGACCCATGATGGCGTATGGTTTGCCACCACGAACAATGGGTATGACGCGTGTGTTCGGGGTAGTGGTCAGCCGGGGCTTAAGGCGTTGTTCGCGCCAAGTGTTCAGCGTAAAGCCGACGGACCATATGGCCCTTGGAGTGTTTCCAGGGACTTCCGCTCAGTTGAGCGTCCTATGTGCGAACAGGCCGAAGCCCTCTATCCGGATCGATTGAGCCTTGAATATCTTCGGAAAATCTATGTTGTGGAAGATGGGCACCACGATATGGTCGCTGGCTTGCTGGCGGACTTCGATTACGGGAACGTCCAGGTCTGCGTGGAGCCGGACAAGTTTGGGGGCAACCGAATTGAGAGGTACGAGAATAATTTATGGATATAGTGATCGCGGCTTGATGCGGGCGTCCTGTGTGCAGGTCGGAAGCGGGGTCGCGGAGGCCGGATGCCGCACGTTTGGGCTGTGGCTCAAGCGCCCCGGCACGCGCTGGTCGGAGAGGGGCGCCAGCGCCATGCTGGCGCTGAAGGGCTGCGTCCTGAACCTCGGGCTGCCCGACCCGCTCGACTGGCGGGCGAATCAGGCTCTCGCGGCATGACCAAAAAATTGGGCCACACCCAGTTATTGGTGAGAGCCTTTTAGTTTGACCGGATGGCGCAGCGCTGTCGATTCAGAAACTCCCGACGCTGCTTGCGGGTTCCCGCAAAGGGATACAATATTCGTGGATGTCGCCCCATAGGTGGCAGAATCGCTTTGTCTTTAAAGTCGGTACGTAGCTTGCCGTCATTTGAGCAAAGAACTCTGGCGCCACTTGCAAGCGCCAAAGACAAGATATGCGAATCATTTGATCGGATCTTCTTTTGAGCTATTTGATGGTCTGACGCTGTAAGCTGGGCCGCTGAGATTTTTCGAAGTTGTCCACCTTGGTCATACCGACGAATAAGGTCCATAACGGCCGTGTTTTTCCGGATTTCCTTCCCCCGTTCCACAGTGAAGTGCAACACCCGATGTGGGTGAATGGTGGTCGTATCGACGCATGATGTTGCGAATCGGCCGGATGGCGGCGACAGTCCCTTCGTTGCGAGAAGGAGACCGCCATGCCCGAGGGCTACCGCCACCTGACCTACCCCGAGAGATGCCAGATCCACGCCCTGATGGAAAGCGGGCTTTCCGGCGGGGCGATCGCCCGCCAGCTCGGGCGCAGTCCGTCATCGGTCCCGCGCGGGATCCGGCGCAACGGCGGAGCCCGGGGCTACCGGCACGCCCAGGCGCAGCGGCTGGCCGAGGGGCGGCGCAGCGCGGCCCCGTCGGTGCCCAGCAGGATGACGCCGGAGCCGGTGGCGCTGGTGGAGGGGCGGCTGGTGCGGGGCTGGAGCCCGGAGCAGGTCGCCGGCCGGCTGCGCCTGGAGGGCCACCCGGTGGCGGGGCGCCAGTGGATTTACCGGCACGTCCACGCCGACCGCAGGGCCGGGGGCCAGCTCTGGCGGCACCTGCGCCGCCGGGGAAAGAGGCCGAACCGCAGGGGCGGGGCCCACGCGGGCCGGGGCCACATCCCGGGCCGGGTGGACATCCCCGGGCGCCCGGCGCTGGTGGAGGCGAAGGCGCGGGTCGGCGACCGGGAGGCGGACACGATCGTGGGCGCGGGCCACAGCGGCGCCGTGGTGTCGCTGGTGGACAGGGCGTCGAAGTATACCCTTCTCCAGAGGCCCGGCAGGAAGACGGCGGCGGCGGTCGGCGCGGCCATGACGCGCATGCTCGGATCCCTCCCCGTCCACACGGTCACGGCCGACAACGGCAAGGAGTTCGCCGACCACGCGCGGGTGGCCGGGGCGCTCGGCGCTGACTTCCTGTTCGCGCGGCCCTACCACTCCTGGGAACGGGGCCTGAACGAGCACACCAACGGCCTGGTGCGGGGGTACCTTCCCAAGGGCACGGACTTCCGGAAAGTGACGGACGCGGAGGTGAGCGCCGTCCAGGACCGCACGGACGCGCGTCCGCGCAGGGTCCTGGCCTGCCTGACGCCGGCGGAGGCGTTCCTGCGGGCGCGGCCTCCCTGAGGGACCCCCCGTCCGGCCGGATCGTCCCCCACGCGCCGCGGGCCGTCCCGGCGCACCTGTCGGCATGCCTTGCGCCGCCTGGCGGATGGCGCTACGCTCCGATTCGAAGGGACCGGGCCATTCCCGTGCGGAATCAGGGGGGTCGGAGGGCGCGAAAAGCGCAACGCCGGGCCCTTTCCTCCGCTCGGGCTCCGCCCTCGCTCCGGAAAGGGCCCGGCGTTGCGCTTCGGAGTGGCGCCGGGGCTTGAAATACTGCCCCGTGTTGGAGACCGCTAGCATACCGTGCCTACTACGAATCCATGAAAGAAATAAGCTGTCACCCGGTTCTTGCCGTGTCGCCAGTAAGGGGAATGAGTCTGCATCAACAATAGCAATTACGCACATTTTCTTTACCCATCGAGGCTCGTGCGGCACTCCGCGGTCGAGCGGTTTTTCCCGGGAAACGGGCTTTTTCGACGGTTGGCCTGAATATGGAGCCGTCCCTCTGGTATGCTGAAGGTGACGAAACCACAACATGCAGGGAGACGGCTCCATGTCCGTGGGAGAGTTCGTATCGGAGGCCTGGCGCCGGTTTCAAGGGCAACTTTTGCCCGCGCCCGCGGCGGAGGCCGGCCCGCTGATGCGGCTCACCGTCTGACGCCGTCGGGCCAGGATCCACGAAATTCCGCCACACTTGGGCGCGCGGATCCGCCCCGGAGACCCCGGAAGCCGGTGTCGGCACCCCGGCGAACGCGCGGGGGACTGGCCGCGGTCGCCGGAATCGCGATAGTTGTGCAAGAGGCTCCATCTACCTAAGGCCGAGGAGTCGTTCTGTTTCCGTCAAGAAAAATTCCCGGTAGGTGTCAGGCGGATTGACCACATTGCCCTGTGAATCAACCGAGATATCGTAAATTCCGGATAGCGAGCCATCCTCTTTGCTCTCGAAATACAGGATGATCAGATCATCTGGCTGTAACACCTCTTGCATCACACATAGCCTGAAGCGGTCGACAATATGGTCGCTATGGGTCTCAATTATGTAGTCGTGCGGCCCTTCAGCCATGTACTGAGCCAATTTGGCCTGAGCCACTGGATGCACGTGAACTTCCGGCTGCTGCAGCAGAAATATACTTGGCCTTTCGGCGGCGGCAATGGCACGAACAACTGGAAGTATTGAATTGACTCCGTATCCCACGTCCAACAAATTATGGAGACCGGCGGTGGTCTTTACCAAGACTTCCATTCTGTCATCCGAAGTGGATTTGGTCAGGGCTATGTCGTTCCACAAGCCGAGCTCCTTGCCAACTCGGGCAATCGCTTCTCGTTCCGAGGAATCAATCAAATAGTTTGGGAGTTCGCGGTAGCTACGCTGCCGAGGACGCACATTGGGGTCCAAAGCTCTGACATGAAAACTAGGTTCCGCAGGCAACGGCATCTCGGATCGAAAAAAGTTCACAAACTTGTTGAACTCAACAACTTCCTCCAGCGTGATTGGTGCACCCCGACGTTTCTCGAAAGTCGCTCTATCGGCATTGTAAGGAAGAAATCCCTGGCGCACATTGCGCGACAACCAAGCTGAAACGGGCATAAACGATATTTCGGCCCAATCTATCGAGAAGTTGAGATTTGGACCCCGAAATGACAACTGCTCTCTTTCCATGCCATTTCCAGTGCCAGTGGATATTTCGATGCGCACTGAAGGGCTGTCCCTCCCAGGGAAAGTGAATTCCGCATACCTTTCAAGAGGCTGTCCCTTCCTGTCGCGGCCAAAGGAGAATTGAGCGGTCGAGTGAATGTGGTCTTCATATCGTCCGGCGATGGTAAATTCCGAGGCGCCTGATCGGGCAATCGTATCGTAGTTACCCATAGAAAAGGGAGAGCGGTCAAACGGGTGAGGCTCAGTCAAATCGACTAGATTGGACAGATGGGCGAATGCGCTGTAACAGCCAAGAAAAGTGGATTTTCCAACGCTGTTTTCGCCAACCAGCAATGTAATTCTTGCCAGGCGCGTTCGCTGGGCAGGGACAAGACAGCGAATGTCCTGGAGCGAGATTTCGGTTATGCGGGGCATCAAGGGTTTCTCAGGAGCTGTGATAAACGGACGAGGAGTCTTCCGCACCGCGCAGGAAGACGAGTCATTCCGGATTCAGCGACCGGCGCCTCAGCGGGTGCAGCGTGAAGGAACGGGTACTTAAAACGATCGCCAAGGGCGGCCTTCCTAACGACCGAGCAGTGTTCATTGCATTTCAGGTTTTCCACTTCGAGGCGGTTGGGTATCAGGCTGTAGTGCTCCCGGCCGGAACGGTCAGGCCACCAGGTGTTTGCTATGACAAGTCGTATCATCGCGATCACCATGGACGTCGCAAGGCCCGCACTGAAGGGGAAGACGTTCTGGTTGCGCGGCGCCTGGCCGGCGTGGGTGAGGTTGCGAACATAGGCCGGGTCATCCAGAGAACCGTCAGCGTCGAGGACAACATCGGAACTGGTGTATTGGCCATCGCATCGGAGACAACGGAACTCCGGTCCGACGGTCGTGACGCCCCATGCCGCCTGACCGAGTGAGCCGTCTGGCTTGTTGTCGATAAACACGCCGCCGGAAATGACGGGAATGCAATGTGCGTAGGCGACATGATTGACGAGATCCTTGGGAAGCGGGCGGTCCACAGCGGAGAACAGGATATCGCAATCGAGAGCGGCGGCGAAAGCGCGATTGTCCTGAATGGGCGATGCGCAGGCGTGAATTTCAAATTTGGCGGCTGTCGCGGAACGGCTGGCCTGTTCGGCCACGAGATCGACCTTCAGAGAGCCAATATCGTCTTCCGAGGCGTACAGCAGGCGGTCCAGGTTGTGGGCCTCGATCCTATCCGGATCAATGATCGTGAGCCTTTCCATACCCATCCTTGCCAAGGCTTCGGCAATCACGCAACCCACGCTTCCGACCCCGACGATACCAAAATGGAGGCCGGAGAGGTCTCGTTGGCACTTGTCCCCCCAGGTGTCGACCGTGCGTCGCAGAACTCGGCGTCGCTCGCCGGCAGGGCGCTGTTTGAACGTGACGCGAAAGTGTCGGCCGACGACACGGACCTTTACGCACCAAGTGCGGTTGAAACTATGTCCGTCCCAAGTCCAAAATCGAGCGCTCCAGCTTTGGTCCGTGCCGAGTGTCAATCCAACGAGAGGCAGGCCGGTTGCGCGAGCGGCAGGTGAGATTCGATCTCGCTCGGCAACGATGTCAGGCATGCTCATGTCCTGCCAACCGCCGGTGAAGTGGTTGTGCATGAATGCCAGGCCGGCACCCCTCTGGATGGCAATTCGAATGGCGCGGGTTAGGTAAGAGGGTTCGAAACTTGCGTTGCCATGCAAATTGCGGTCACCTGCGGCCGGAGGCACTATCTCGAATATGATGGCGGCTGTTCTGCTGGTTCCTGTCGAAGGGCGCCAAAGAGCAAAGCAGAGATCTTCCTGCAAGTTTCCAGCGTTCACATGCCGGAGCAGATAGTCGGATGCGCTATCGTGGGCCTCTTGGGTAAGGACGGCATCGTAGATCAAATCTGTCTCCAGAAACGAAGAAGATGTCTATTGACGAAAGTCTTCATGTTCTTTTCTGAAGCAGGAAGACTGTCCCAGAAGTCACTGGGCGGTACGCTAAAAGCCTTCCATTGAAGGTTATCGTGAGTAAATGATGAGTGGACGGGAATTCGTTCGTTTGGGAGTCCTGCCACATAAATAAAGTGTGGCGGGTAATCGGGATAGCTATCTTCCTGGAAGCCGATTGCAAGTGTGAAAGTCTGATCCTTGAACCTGCCTGTTGGAACTTTTTGGGTCAGTGTTACAGCTATGTGTTGAATGAATCCGTTAGCGGAAACAATTTTTGGTTCAAGCCCGAGCTCGCTGAGCTCAGCCCACATCAAATCGGTTGGCGTCATGGGGACGGAAGAAACGCAACGGGCGTGGCTCCCGAGTGCACGGCCAGGAATTCATCATCATTCAAAATGTCGACGGTGTCGGAAAGGTTTTGATGCTTCCGCCCGGTCTTGATGTTCTCAAGGATGTAGCTGTTGATCTGGCTAAGGTCGATGCTGGCAGCCTTTCCGGAAGCGCGGAGGATCTGCTCGACAGAGAGCGACGCGTTGGTCGTGGCTTCTGGCTCTCCGTTGACTCGATAGTAAATTTGTTCGGGAACTGGTGGCTTTGAATCCTGATCCCGTCTTTCCGTCGTAAAGCGGTCACCGGAGTGAATGTTGATATTCTGGTTGGGATCATGATGTTCGGTGCCGTTCTGGGAAATCAGGAAAGATTCATCTGACGACAGACCAGCGATGGTCAGTATGTCCGCAACGGATTGCGAGGCCTTGAGAGTGGAGCAAGGTTTGTCATTTATGAAGAAGTCTATGGGGTGCACCATGTTATCCTCCTCGACATCCGGCGGTCAGGTACCGCAAACAGGTCGCGCTTGCTTCTCCTGTCCATCATGCCGCTACATCGTCAAGTCAGCGGGATCAATTGGCAGGAACGGAGCCTAAGCTGAAGTCTGGCAGTGTCAAGGAGCGGGAAAAAGCTGGACGTACCCCAAGTTCTGGTCATGCCGAGATGGCCTGACTCGCCCGCCAGCCGCGAAGCGCGCTGTCTCTACCGGTCCGTTTTGGGTTCCGTCTCCCGTTTCCCCCGCGAGCGTAAGCGAGCCGCCTCTTCCTTTCAGCTCCCCCGGAGCACGGCCCGCCCTCCCAATTGCCGGGCCACCGAGCGGCGGCGGGGCGTTCCGCTGGCGCCGGGACTCGCCCGCGAGCCCGACGTGGCAGGCGTTGCGGACGACGCGGTTCATCACCGCGTCCGCGATGGTGGGTTCTCCGGTCCTGCCGGGCCAGCGTCCGGATCCAGTCAGACAGGCGGCTCGGAGCATGCACGCCTCCGGCGACGGGGGACGCCGCCTCCGCCGGGCTCAACCACTCTGGACGCGACGGGCCGATCAGGGCCCGCCAGTTGCCCGACACGGACACGCTCCATTCGTTGCCGCGATCACCCGAAAGACGGTGCACCCGCCATCCGGGCGCCGCCTCGCGGATGAAGCCGTCCATGGTCTCCGCCATGGCCAGGACCGCCAGAATGCCACGCACCCGCTCGGCCAGGTCCTGCTTCAGCAGCCGGGGCGAATCATCCCCGTGAAGCAGACGCGGTCCCCGATGGCGAACGGAACGGACGGTCATGCCGCCGCATGTACGGCATGGCCGTGCGGACCGCAGGCGCCCTGGACGGAACGGCCGGGTGTGGTTCAGGTTTTGATCCCGGAGGCTCCGTTCCACCGCAGGAGCGGACCGTCGCCGCGCCCTCCCCTCCCGGACCCTGCGGATGCGTAACCGCGTCCGGGTGCCGGCGCGCGCCGCTCACCCCTTTCCGTGTCGGCCCCGCGGGGAGACGAAAAGTGCGAAAGCGTTTTTCGGACAAGTCTACCGTCCGCGAAACTTGGCGGAACTGGCGGGCCGGACCGTCGCCGGCTTCTCCGGCCCGGAAAGCCTGCGTTGACCGGGCGCGGACGGGCAGTCTATTGCAAAAAGAGAAATCCGCCATACGGGAACCACACCCTAAACAATTTTGGCAATGATGTGGAATCACATTGGGTTATGCCCGCGGGTGGTCGCATAAACTATACCCGACGGGGAGAACGGGCGTGAAATCTGAGCGCCGCGCTATCGCCGCCCGCGGTCCTGACGGCCAAGGACGGTGTCGATGCCGGACAGCAGCAGATCGAGTTTGACCGAGGGGAGCCGCCCCGTGCGCTCTTCGAGACACGCGCGGTCGAGCGCAACGATCTGCGTCGCGTTCGCGACCGAGTCTTTCGGCAGGCCCGTCATCGCGGCGGTCAACAGCACGTTTCCCGGCGCGTCGCCCACCGGAGATTGCTCGTCAGCGGAACGCAGACGGCCGTGGCCAGTCGGCTACGGTTCAGCGCGTCGCCCTGGACCACGGCAACCGGTCGCCGGAACCCCGGCCCGGAGCCCGCCGGCTCCGGCAGCCCGGCAGACGTCGCCCCGGGAGATCACCATTCGGTGTTGGCGAGCGCCCGCGCGCCCGCGGCGGTGAGGAAGGCGTCACCGCTCCCTCCAATACCGTCGCGGACCCGGTCCATCGCCGCGGTGACCCCGTCCGGCGCGCGCCGCGCGGGATACTCGTCCAGGGCGGCGGCATACACTTCGCTCCGCGAGCGCCGTTGCGGCATACACTTCGCTCCGCGAGCGCCGTTTCTGCAGGGCCAGCCGCTCGGCGCGCGCGAGAATCCCGTCGGGGATTGACACGGCGGTTTTCATGCCCGCGGCACAACCCCTTCCCGTGAGGGACAGTCAAGGATTTTCTTCGTCCCGCTCCCGTCCGCTGACGGCGGAACTCGCGGATCATGGCGCTCGCCGCCCGGCCGGGGACCGGTGACGGCGAGGATGGCGCCGGGGCACGCCGCGTCGGTCCCGCACTGATATTCGAGCGGCCGCCGGGAGTTCCCGCGCGGCGGGAGGGAGCCGGAGCGGGGCCGAAGCCACCAACGCGTGCTGGCCGCCGGTTCCCGAAGCGGCGGTCGGGCAGGCGTGCCGACCGGTCCCGCCCGCCGGCGCCGGATGGCGGGCCCCCGGCGCCGGCGCGGGTGGCCCCGGCGGCTCCCGCGTGGTCGCCGCGTCACGACTGTCGACAGGCCCTAGAACGCTTGATTTCACGCGGACCCCGTTCTATCTGCCTCTCAATGAATTAGGCTGGAGAACGACGATGACGATCTGCGTCGCGGTGAAGGTTCACGACTGCATAGTGTTCGCCGCCGACAGCGCGATATCAACGGACCAGATTATACAGAACGACGGCTACGCTTTCCAGTCCCCGGCGCCACTCCGAAGCGCAACGCCGGGCCCTTTCCGGAGCGAGGGCGGAGCCCGAGCGGAGGAAAGGGCCCGGCGTTGCGCTTTTCGCGCCCTCCGACCCCCCTGATTCCGCACGGGAATGGCCCGGTCCCTTCGAATCGGAGCGTAGCGCCATCCGCCAGGCGGCGCAAGGCATGCCGACAGGTGCGCCGGGACGGCCCGCGGCGCGTGGGGGACGATCCGGCCGGACGGGGGGTCCCTCAGGGAGGCCGCGCCCGCAGGAACGCCTCCGCCGGCGTCAGGCAGGCCAGGACCCTGCGCGGACGCGCGTCCGTGCGGTCCTGCACGGCCCTGACCTCGGCGTCCGTCACCTTGCGCAGGTCCGTGCCCTTGGGCAGGTACCCCCGCACCAGCCCGTTGGTGTGCCCGGTCGGGCCCCGTTCCCAGGAGTGGTAGGGGCGGGCGAACAGGAAGTCCGCGCCCAGCGCCGCCGACACCCGCGCGTGGTCCGCGAACTCCTTGCCGCTGTCGGCCGTGACCGTGTGCACCGCGCCGCGGTGCGGCCCCGGAAGGCCGGTCATGGCGGCCCCGACCGCCGCCGCCGTCTTCCTGCCGACGCGCCGCAGGAGCGTGTATCTCAACGCCCTGTCCACCAGCGACACCACGGCCCCGCCGGTGCCCGCGCCGTTGATTCGTGTCCGCCTCCCGGTCGCCGGTCCGCGCCCTCCCCTCCCCCGGCGCCGGGCGCTCCGGGATGTCCACCCGGCCCGGGATGTGGCCCCGGCCCGCGTGGGCCCCGCCCCTGCGGTTCGGCCTCCCTGACCGGCGGCGCAGGTGCCGCCAGAGCCCGCCGCCCGCCTTCCTGTCGGCGTGGACGTGCCGGTAAATCCACTGGCGCCCCGCCACCGGGTGGCCCTCAAGGCGCAGCCGCCCCGAGACCCGCGCCGGGCTCCAGCCCCGCGCCAGCCGCCCCTCCACCAGCGCCACCGGCTCCGGCGTCATCCTGCTGGGCACCGACGGGGCCGCGCCTCGGACCTCCGCTGCGCCTGGGCGTGCCGCTGGCCCCGGGCTCCGCCGTTGCGCCGGATCCCGCGCGGGACCGATGACGGACTGCGCCCCGGCTGGCGGGCGATCGCCCCGCCGGAAAGCCCGCTTTCCATCAGGGCGTGGATCTGGCATCTCTCGGGGTAGGTCAGGTGGCGCTGGCCCTCGGGCATGGCGGTCTCCTTCTCGCAACGAAGGGACTGTCGCCGCCATCCGGCCGATTCGCAGCATCATGCGTCGATACGACCACCATTCACCCACATCGGGTGTTGCACTTCACTGTGGAACGGGGGTTTCATAAAGCCGTAGGTTGATATTGTAGGGTCTTCGGTACCGGGTCGTCCGGTTATGATAGACCATTTTTCAGTTCTATAGCGATGTTCTATTGTGCTATCTATCTGGCCCGACAGAACAACGGCACAAGGAAGATAGCTATTTGTATATGCTGTTGCGGCGTTGGCTATATCGGCATTCTGTCGTTTGGAGTCTTTGCTTTTATACCCTTGACGAACTTCAAAAACCGTACCCGACAAGCTTTCAAAAACTTGCTTATCGACATCCAAAGTCTTTGCGGAGTGTTTCATCCAATCATAAAAACACATTCGTTTCTTCCGGTCAGCTATCTTGTTCAGGGGCACTCTCCCGTCTAAATGCAGAGTTCTCTTGCGTCCGCTAGGTGACAGGATCTGATATGACCAAGTGACGTCGTTTTCTGTCAATCCAAGAGAGTCCCTGATAATATTGCGAAACAGTTTTTCGCAGCCAATCCCAATTTGTCGGTATACGCTTGTCATGCCTCCCGCTGTTCTGTGGGCAGAGTACATCATGGGATTATCCAACCCGAACCAACTGTAGAACGGGTCTTAGCGGTATAGTTCCCGAAACTGCTCCAGAGTTAAGCCCTTTCTTGTTCCCTGACCGAACTTTGGTTTATACTGAGAGCAAATCCTAATTGAGTCCAGTATGGGCTGGAGATACTGCTTGTCCCGCGCTTCAACGTTTTCCACGACTGGTCTCAGCTAATTTTACCTTATCGCTAAAGGGTTCGCGGTTCAGGTCGCCAACTCTCACGACCGCGCCCCGCTGTCCAGTCCGTTGTGGGCGGTCAGCTGCGCGTAGGTCAGCCGCCTGCCCACCATGCCGGAGGCGATCCCGCCCATCTGGTCTATCGTGTCCATGTCCCGCGCGTTGCGCCTGCCCGCGAATTCATCGACATATCTCTGGAGGTGTTTCCTGCTCATCTTGTGGAACACTCCCTTGTGGCCCCGCTCAACGGCCGCCCAGAAGGATTCGACGCCGTTGGTATGGGCCCGCTCCCTGACGTACTCGCCGACCCGGTGACAAACCGCCTCGTGGGTGCGGCCGCCCTCCTCCTCAAGCCCGACATAGGCCGAGTGCTCGTCCGTGTAGACGGTGGCCCTGTCAGTGGTATGCCCTTTCGCGAAGCCCTGCAACGTCTCCGTTTTCGTGTCGGGTACCACCTCGGCGACGATCCTTCCGCTCCCGCGGTCTTTCGCGGCGGCGACGATGGACTTGCCGACGCCGCCCCGGCCGGCCCTGAGTTTCTTGCTTGAGTGCTTGTTCTTCTCCAGTCCGCCGATATAGGTCTCGTCGATCTCGGCCTCCGCGAATTTCACTTCCTCCCCGGCCTTGTCGAACGACTTGCGCAGCCGGTGCGCCAGGTGCCACGCCGATTTCTGGGTTATGGCCAGGTCCCGGTGAAGGTGCATCGAGGAAACCCCCTTGAGTCCGGTGGTCGTGAGGTAAATGGCGATCGCCCATGTCTGGTAGCCCAGCTTCGATCCTTCCATGATGTTTCCGGTCCTGAGACTGAACATCGGCCGACCGTCGCACTCGCGGCAGCGGTGGGTCATCGTTCTGTGCCTGATGCCGGACTGGACGTTATCGGTACCGCAGTGCGGGCAAACCGGGCCGTTCGGCCAGATCCTGCCCTCGAACCATTCCCGCGCCGCCTCATTATTCGGGAACATCTTTATGAGTTGGGGAAGGCTGATGCCTTCGCGGAAATGCTTGCCGGGTGCCTTGGTCGCCATCTGATTCCCTCCGTTGTGACTTTAATATGGGGATTCCCGGCGGGGACTTCAAGGAGAAAATGTGACTTTGGTATATAATTCCCAATTATATGGGAGGGAGGGACTTATATACGATGCCGGAATACCGACACCTGCTATCCTTTGACGTTTCACAGGCCGACCTGTCGCCGGCCGACCCGTGCGCAGCCCCTGCCGCCCATGAACAGGGAGCAGGCGCTGCCTGAGCCGGGGTGTGTCCGGATTTATCCCGCTCAGGCGGCCCGGCGCCAGTCGAACAGGTCGGTCATCCGGTTGTCGGGCGAGCGGCGCCCCAGCGCCATGATGCTGTTGGCCCCCTTCATTGACCATCGGGCGCCGCCTTTCCCCATGCGCCCGCGGACCACCGGCCTGCAGCCTCCCTCGATGACCCCGGATCCCACCGGCATGCCTTTCGCGCGACAGTCGCCGTAGCGCATCCTGTGAAGGTTTCCGCGGAAGTGCCCGACGCGTTCCGCGACCTCTTCGTGCCGTTCCGCGTGCCGCGGCAGCTCCCGGATCACCGGCCCGGTCCTGCCCGCCCTGATCAGGGATTCCAGCCGCCCGTGGCGCCGTTCCCCCTCCGCCGGGTCCGGCTCCATGGCCCGGACCGCGGTCCGCAGGGTCTCCAGGACATGGAACCGGTCGAGGATGTACGTCACGTTGCCGGTGCCGAAGACCCTGTCCGCGGTGTTCCCGGTCCACGGCGCGCCGTCCGGGACGATCACGATCCCGCGCGCGCCATGCGCCATGCGCCCCGCGCCCCGCGCCTCTGAGCCTCGCGCCTGAGACGGGCCTCGAAGGCGGACATGCCGTGCCCGGGAGCGGCCGCGCTGCCGGTCGCCGCCGACTGCGTGACGCTCCCCGGCACCGTCTTCGCCTTGCCGGTCCCCGGGTCCGGCGCCATCTCGTAAAGGCGCAGGAGATTCGCCTCGCGCGTGCCGGCCCGGCCGTCCTCCCCCTTGCCCGCACGGCCCCCGGGCGCGTCCCCGCGCATCGGGACGCCGGTGCCGTCGACCGGGGCGTAGATCCGTTCGGGACGTTCCCCGCCCGTCGGCGCGACCTCTTCCCGCCCGAAGCGTACGGCATCCCCGCCAGGCCCGACGGCCTTCTCCCAAAGGCGCGAACGGCCTGCCGACAGGCCCGAAAGCTCCTTGAGGAGGCCCTGCGCCCTGCGGACCGGCACTTCTGCCGCAGGCTC
This sequence comes from Paracoccaceae bacterium, assembly GCA_965221405.1. Classification (GTDB taxonomy): domain Bacteria; phylum Pseudomonadota; class Alphaproteobacteria; order Rhodobacterales; family Rhodobacteraceae; genus JAPOUP01. The sequence goes on from CBDCSE010000002.1 coordinate 2,903,391, forward strand.
CGCGATCATCCGCTCCGCCCCGGGGACATCGACGTCCCCTCCAGCCCCAGGAAGCCGGCGGGCGGGACCTTGCCCCCGCGGCGGCGGCAATGACAGTAGGCCCTTCTCAAGGTGACCTCGCCCACGCGCGTCAGGAAGGTCTTCGGGACCTTCCGCCGGCGCCGCTCGTCACCCGCCCGCGGTTCGGGCACTCGGGGGCGGGAAGCTCCGCGTCCCTGGCCCCGGGAACCGCCCGGTACGCGGCGGCGGACCCGGACAGCGCGTTGGCCCGAAGCCGCAGTTCCATCGCGCCGGGATCGGGGCGCGCACCGTCCGGTTCCCCGAGCACGCGGCCGAAGTCCTGGCCGAAGGCCCTTGCGGCATCGGCCAGTGCCGCGGCCTTCAGCGCGTCCCCGCTTTCCGCGTCTCCGGAAGCCCGGGCGAGGGCAGGCAACGGCTCCATGCGGTCCCGGAAGTCCCGGATGCGGACCTGAAGCGCCTCAGGCTCCGCCCCGGAGACCTCCCGGACCCCGACCGTCCCGCCGTCGCAAACGTGATGGACCCATGTGCCGCCGCATCGCGTCAGCACCCCCGGATGCGCCGCCGCCGCTTCCGGGCCCAGCCGTAGCAACGCCTCCGCGATTCCCGTGTCCCGGAAGCGGAAAGGATCCGCGCCTTCGTCCTGAATGTCTGTCATCTGCTTCAACCCTGCCGCGATTGTCCCTGTTGCCGGCAGGTCCGCAGCATCGTTGCCACAGCCGCGCCGTTGAGGACATCAAGACAGACCGCGAATCACCAATCAAGGTTCAAGCTGGAAATCAGTGCAAAATTCCGGACACACCCCCTGAGCCGGGCTGCGTTGCCTTTCGGGGGCAAATCCCATAGACTGACCGAATCAGCCCCATTACAGGTGGAGATGTCTCCCATGATCAGTTTCACCCCCCCCCCCCCCCCCCCACCGCTAGACTGACGGCCCTCGCTGCCGCCGCGATGCTGGGCTTCCTGCTGCTTGCAGGACCGGCGCAGGCGCAGATGCCGACAGCAGAACAATGCAATGACAGACGCCTGTTCACCCTGGAAAAGGTTATATTTACGGGTGATGGCAAAATGAATGAAGATAATTCAGACTTCGGCCACAACGGGATTCAAGTCAATAGGATGGCCGGTTGCCCTGGTCTAGCTGCCAGTGTGCTAGAAGAAGTGGGTTTCTGCATGAATGTCTGGGACACGACCCCATGCAGTGTCAGCGAATGCAAAAGCACTGTGGCCAAAGTTGTAGGATCACGGCTTCGCCCGGAATGGGTTTCCGAAAACCTTACATGCGGTGTCATGTTAGCGCGCGAAGTATTTGCATCTTTTATTGTTGCGTCGCCACATGATAACGGGGTCAAGGACGATCCCACCAACCGGTTGATAATCGCTTTGGCCGACAATCCCCGCGCACATGTGTATTTCGACATCCTGGACGACGACTGACGTGATCGGGGATGCTGCAATGCCACGCCTGAACTTCCACGAACTACGCCAGGAACTCATTCACGCGGCGCCGCTTTCGACATTCTCAAACAAGGCGTAGACAGGGGTTCGCGCGTCAGTGCACGCACAAGTATCAAGGGCCTTGGCGCGGGGGCATCGGCAGCGGCATGATGGCCTTCCGGGTTTCTGAAATTACGGCCAACCCCAAGCCGTTTGCAGTCAGGAAAACCCGCACCATCGCCTTCTTCTCAAGTGGCGGGGGCTGCGGCCGCAGCCTGCCCTCCGGCTGTAACGATCCGGACGGCCATGTCCATGAGGACGGGGTGCGCATCCGCTGACCAAGGGGCGCCGGTCCCACAGGCCAGGGGCGGCCTGTGGGACCGGCGCCCTTTGTTTATAAATCCCTTTTTTTTAGGGGATTATATACTTGATTTGCAGAGCGGCTGCACTATATTGATTCCCATAGGCATTGGGAGACGCACAATGACCCAAGCCGCCCCTGGCAAGGCTTTCCGCAGGGGCCTCACGATCTTCGACCTGATGGAGATGTTCCCGACCGAGGACGCGGCGCGCAAATGGTTCGAGGCCCGCGTCTGGCCTGAGGGTCGCGCCTGCCCGTACTGCGGCAGCGCGCGCACCATCGAGTGCCGCAAGGAGGCCTCCCATCCGCTCCCGTACCGTTGCCATGACTGTCAGCGGTATTTCAGCGTCAAGACCGGCACCCTCATGGAACGTTCACCCCTGCCACTGCGCAAGTGGGTGCTGGCCATCTATCTGCACATGACCAGCCTCAAGGGTGTCAGTTCCATGAAACTGCATCGGGACATTGGCGTGACCCAAAAGACGGCGTGGTTCATGCTCCGGCGCATCCGCGAGGTGTTCAGGCGGGACGATGATGAGCCACCGATGGGTGGACCGGATGAGGTTGACGAGACCTATGTGGGCGGCATCCGAGCCAACAGGTCCAATGCCGAGCGCAAGGCCGCCACCGGGCGCGGGACGGTTGACATGACCGCCGTTGTCGGTATGAAGGACCGGGACAGCAGGCAAGTGCGGGCGCAGGTTGTGCAGTCCACCGGTGCCATTGACCTGATCCCGTTTGTCGCGGGCCATGCCGCACGGGGATCCACCGTCTACACGGACGATCACGGGGCCTATGGGCGGCTGCCGAACGTGATCAATGCCTTCCGGCACGAGACCGTCAATCACTCCGCTGATGAGTCCGTCCGTGAGGGCGACATCCATACCAACGGCATCGAGAGTTTCTGGTCAATGCTGAAGAGGGCGCACAGGGGCGTCCACCACAAGTTCCCGGAGAAGCGCCTGCACCGCTACATCAACGGGTTCGCCGGTCGGCACAACATGCGGGAGGGCGATACGATGGAGCAGCTGGAGCGGGTGGTCGCCCTGACGGTCGGCAAGCGCCTCACCTACAAGGCCCTGATTGCCGACACCGGGATGTGGAGCGGGGCCAATGGAGGAGTGCGGTCATGACGACTGATCAAGCGCTTTCCGAATCTTTTGAGCAGTTTGCTGTGGATCATGCCGAAAAACAATCAGGGTCCACCAGCGCTTCTTTACAGACTCCTACCCATCAGCCTTCGCCACCTGAAGGTTCAACGATAGGTGATTGCCGTCGCCTGATGCGTCATAAGTGTCAACCGGTACGTCTAACAAATCGCCAACGGGAGGATATTCGGAGGGCTTTTGAGGAACACCGTTTGTCATGGGACGTCTCCTTTCAGGTTGTTGTTGGCGACAATCTCCCGCAGTCGCTCAAGGGTCACGGGCGGGTCCTCAAGGTGCACGACAGCGTGGCGGTTCGGGCAAAGCGGGATCAGATCATCGATCTGGGGTGACTGGTCTCGGCCCTTGCCCAATGGCTTCACATGATGAATGTGGATGAAGCCTTCGGCGATCACGCCGTACA
>CBDCSE010000003.1:0-769314 GCA_965221405.1 Paracoccaceae bacterium
GGATCAACAGCAGGCCCTGCAACTCCTGCGCATGTGCGCCGCACGGGCCGGTGTCTCAGACAGCCGGGGTCTCCCATACGCCATGCCCCGGGGGCCCTGCGGTGTGCCACTACCTTCACCCGCAGGGACGGCGGAACCCTCTCTCTTAAGAAAACATCCCTACGCCATTGATTCCATGACTTTTCCAGGACTCCGTCCTTCGGGCATTCTGACCAGCCGGCAGCCGAGCCGTCCCACGGGCCGGGAACGGGAGTGGGTATGGGCGGCTCCGGGACCCATGGCGGGTCAGGGCCAGCAGGCCGGGGGAAGGCACCCCACGTCACCCGCCCGCGAACACCGCTTCCAGTGTCCCGGCGTCCAGTCCCCGGTCAAACCAGCGATCCAGCTGGTCAAGGGTCGCCCCGGCGATCCGCCGCCTGTCAGCGTCAGGCAGGGGGCCGAACCGCCTCTCAAGCAGGCGGACCAGCGATCTGGCCTCGCCCTTGGCGATCCCCCGCGCCTCGCCCTTGGCGATCCCCCGCGCCTCGCCCTTGGCGATCCCCCGCGCCTCGCCCTCGGCCCTCAGTGTCTCCGCGATGGTTCCCAAGATTCCCTCCGTCTCCTCCGGGGCCAGGGCGGCCAGCCGGTCCTCGAGCCGCGCGCGCTCGCGGCCCTTGCTCGTGCTGAAGATATACACCGCGACCGCCTTCCGTAAAGCCGGATTCTCCGCCAGCGCCGCGTCAAGCTCCTCCAGCAGCGCGAGCGCCCGCCGCGTCAGCGCCAGGAACCCGGCCCGCAGCTGCGCGTCGCCGGAGAGATCCCCGGGGGCCATCCGGGCAAGCCAGCGGAAGAGGAACCGCTCGCCGGGCAGGAAGACCAGCTCGGGATCGTCACCGGCGATCATCTCCGCCAGACCCTCGGGCACCGCCCAGCGGGACTGCCCCGAGTAGAGCACGAGCGGGATGATCGGCGGCAGGTTGCGCAACCGTTCCGCCCGTCCCTGGGCGTGGCGCTCCCAGACGCGGACCATGTACCCGGCAAGCTGCAGCGCCACGCCGGGCGAGGGGGTGCTCTTGTGCTCCGCCAGCACGTAGACGAGGGCCGGATGTCCCGCGGCGGTCTCCACTTCCATCAGGAGGTCGGACTGGCTGCCGCGCAGCGCCTCGTCGATGAAGCTGCCGTCGAGGATCCTCGGGGGCCTGTCCGCGAGCCGTCCCGCGATCCTGTCAGGAAGGTGGTCGCGCAGCAGCGCCCGCGCCCGCGCCGGGTCCGCGACCAGGGCCCGGAACAGCGCGTCATGCGGGGTCGGCGTGATGCCCCGCCGTCCGCCCGTCTCCGGGGGACCGGACGTCCCGCCCGGGGAAGGGGTCTCGCTGTCGTCCATGCCCGCCACGATAGCGGCGCCACACCCCGGGGTCCAGCGCGGCGGAGGAAACTCCCACCGGCCCCTCCCCAGGCGGACGCCGCGAATTCCGTCTCCCCGCGCGCTGGAGGGCCCGCTGTCCGGCGCGGCCCGGGCCGGATGGACGGCACCCCATGCCCGGAGCCCGCGCTCCCGGGCGCCGCCGGCCGAGCGGGCGCGCCCAAGGACCGTTCCCCGATCCGGGACCGGACCACAGCGGGCCGCCACCGCCTATGGCCGGAACGCGAGCCCCGCCCCGTGGATTCCCATGGCGGCACCTCCGCCGGCTTCGCGGCGGCAGGGGCTGCCCGGATCCCCGCAACGGCGCCGATGACGGGACGGAGGGCGTCCGTCCCGGAACCAGCCGTCGGGCGAATGACCTCCGGACCGTTTGCTTTGCGGAATGGGGAATACAATTGACGAGAGTTGTCGAAGACAACTCACGCACCCTTTTGAACCATCCGTGACCCTAACTCCGCTTCGTTCCGGATGTCGGGGGATGCCGTGGAAACCTGTTCTGGCCCATGTCGGCGCTTCGGCGCACGGGAAATGAAACCGTGGCGGACACCGCACGTGTGACGGACCTTCACGGGAAAGCGGTCCATCGGCTGACCGCGCGGCCTATGAGAGGATGGTATTGAGCCGGGCGGGCACATCGTCAATGATTGGGTCAGGGACCGTTTCCACACGCCTGCCGTTCCGCGCTCCGGGATCGACGGCGTGGGGCTGGTCACAGCGAATGACGCCGTCCGTCCGCGTGCCGGCGTTCTTCAAAGGAAACCCGAAGCCTTTCGTGACGCGGCGGCTCAAAGGGTCGGGCATGATTTGGAGCATGTCATGCGGCGCGGCGACCCTCTTGCCGCGGGGCAGCATTTCAACACCAAATTATCGCGAAAGGCCGGTCACGTCCCTGTCCGCGCATGCATCGACAGGATGGCACACGGTCACGATCCATTCCCGGCTGGCAAACCGAAGGAGCTCGATCAATCATGCAGGTTGGTACCATCGGACGTCGATCTGGTCAGCGCGCGCTCGCATCCGCGTCGTGCCAAGCCTGCATGCTGAGCAGCAGATCCATGCTGAGACCGAACGCCTTCTCCACCCGCAGCGCCATCTCAGGCGACAGCGAGGCATTGCCGTTCACGAGGTCCGAAAGCGTCGCGCGGCGCACGCCGAGAATCCGCGCGGCCGCGGCAACACTCAGTCCCAACTCCTCAAGGGCCTCGATCCGGATGAAGGTGCCGGGATGAGGGGGAGCCATCCCCATCCTTATGCTGCTGCCTGTCATTAGTGATAGTCCTCCAGGTTCAGGCGCTCGGTCCCGCCGTCGCGTTCCTCGAACGTGACTCGCCAGTTGCCCGACACGGACACGCTCCATTCATTGCCGCGATCACCCAGGAGACCAGGCACCCACCATCCGGGCGGCGCCTCGCGGATCAAGTCGTCCATGGTCTCCGCCATTGCCAGGGCCGCCGGGATGTCACGCACCCGCTCCGCCAGATCCTGCTTCAGCAGCGTCCAAAACTGACCCGCCTTCTCCCGTTTTTCTTTCCCTGTAGCCTTTTCCGTCAGGAACAGGTGGGAAGGCGCATGATGGCGAGAGAGGATCGACGGGAGCCGCTGGAGACCGTCGGAGAGAGTGGGATCGGCTTGGTAAACCTGGATGAACACAGCGATACGACCTCGACGTCCGACGAGCTCGTTATTGTGGGGGCCTTGGGTCGGCCGAGGCAAAGCGCGTCGCCGATCGATCTGAGGCTTGCTATACGACAAAACACGGCAACTGGCCGAACATGTTGGAAATCGGAATCAATGTACTGTCACGGCAATACCTGGATCGCCGCATTCCCGACCGAGAGACACTGACGCAAGAGGTGCGCACACGCCAAGATCAACGAAATAAAAAATCCGGAGCCGTCAACTGGCGGTTCAAAACCGGGTGCGGACGGATCCGAAATCCCTCTAACCATCAATACAATGATGGTGGGATGCTAGGGCAGCAACCCAAAGGCGTCGAGAATAGCACTAAAGTCAGCATTGCGTGGGTTCTGCGCAGTGCGCCGGACGTCTTCAACGGCAATTCGCTTGCGCAGGTCTTGCGCCGGAAGACCCTTCTCATATTGAGGCCAGAATAGTTTGAGACGTTTGAGCGCAGTCTTTGCAGTCGGTGGCTCATCATTATCATGACCGCCAATGTGCCGGAGCAAAAACGCCTCGAAACAGCAGTTTTGTCTCAGTAGGAAGAAATTGTGTCGAGCAACCAGATGATCAATCTGGGCATCACGATCAGGATTTTGCCCAATCAGGTCCGTGTCCAGCATAAGGAAACGCGCACTGTAAGCTGATTTGGACCCCCTTTCGCCCTGCTTGGCCATTTCAATTGTGCGCTCCACAAGGGCAAGGGGATCGCCTGCGCGGGGAATTACCTTTGACTCTGCGTGAACAGCGCACCTTCGCTCGTCAGAAAAACGCTGAAGTAAAGCGACGTAACCCTGCTCACTCTCGCCCTCACAACCGACAAACAAGCGCCTCCGCCGCCTGATTTTTTGTCTCCGCCCCATTAACCAATCACCGGGACCGCGCCATACTCGCCGCCCATATACTTGCCGTAAAAATTCTCGTTTCGGCGTACCTGCTCAACATTGGCGAGGCTGAATGCCGCTGTGTTGCCCCCGGAGTCCTTCTCGCAGAAAAAGACCTCTTCCTTTGTGAGATCAGTAAGAAGGCTCGCAGAATGGCAAGTCGCCCACAGTTGCGCCCCATATGGATTGCGCTTTGGGTCTCCAAACCAACGCAATATCTCTGGTAGAATGAGAGGGTGGATCGTCGTGTCCAACTCATCGATGATTGCCACTCCGCCTCTCTTCAGGGCCATCAAAATGTATGGGAGGATTTTGATGAATTGCTGCGTACCGTGACTTTCGCGGTTCAGCGAAATAATCTGGTCCAGACCGGAATGCCGAAAGAGCATCAACGGTTCGCGCGAAGCAGTGTCAATCTCGACCTCCTCAATGCCAAGATCAATCCGCCTTGCAATCGCTTGAAGCTCTTCGAGCGCATCGGGGTTGGCTTGATACCATCGCGTCATCGTCCTCACATCATCTTCGACCTGGTCGAAAAAAATGTTCGAGATCACAGATGTGGCCGCATCGGCAAACCGGGTCGCAATAGCATGGTTCAACTGCGCTAGAGTCGCGATCACACTCGCGCTAGGCCGAAGAACCTCTTTGAGAGCTTTCTCTGTGCCAGAAGTGATGAATCCTTTTTCCGCCTTAAACGCGTTGCTATCCTTTCGCTCAAACAGCGTTCTAGGCTTACCCTTGCCACGGGGCCGATAACCCATCTTTTCCAGATGCACCTTATCGACAAGGTCTTTGCCACGTGGTGAGAAGATGATTTCATAGGTGTATGGGCACTGATTGCCTTCAGCGGACAACGACTTTGGGTCCACCGGGCCAGAAAAAGAGAACGCAAGCCTGGTCGGTTTTTTGATCCGCTCGTCCCTGCCAAACTTTTCGTAGGGGAGGTTGAGACAGGAGCGGTGGCCGAAGCTGCACGCCGCGAACCATGCCCCAAAGGCTATCGAGCGCAATATGTTCGATTTTCCCGCTGCGTTTGGCCCGAAGAGTGCTACGACGGTTGGGGCTCTGTCTTCAGCACCCTTGTAAATTGGGGATAGCCGCCCAAGCGGATCGTCGACTGACTTCCGGGCGCGAAGGTCAAGAATTTGGCGACCCCCAATGGAAAAAAAGTTCTCGATTTCCACACGGTAAAGCATTAGAGATCTCCAGTTTTATGAAGAAATATGTTTCTATACTCTAAAATTCAACGAAAAAATACGAAATATGGGATTATATTCTCGGATTACTGAATTCACCCGTTAGGGCTGACATGATTCGTTGGACGATCCGCCCGTCCCGGAAATAGGCGGAGAAAACAATACAGGAAACGGTATGTCCGGGTGGTTCCTGACACTGCGCGGCGCGGTTCGCTTCTGGCGGTTGTGCGCGGACGCGGGACCGAGGTGCTGAAGTGCGTCGCGTAAACGCCCTGATGGTGCTTAACGACGGGAACGACGCCGGCCTGGTCTGCTGGAGCCTCCACCCGGCACCGGGATGGCTCATGCCTTCCTTGACAACGCTTGCTACTGTCCCGCGAGGGAACTGAAACCCTTCCCGGAGCGGCCGGAGCGCCGCGTCCGGCCGCGTTTCTCGCCTTGCTGCGCCCCACACCCGACCCCATCGGGAGAATGCGGGGCGTCATGCGCCGCCACGTGATGCACAACCGGTTCCACGCGGATTTCCGATAGTTCACCAAGACGATTCTCCGCTCTTTCGACGAAAGCCTGCCCCCGGAACGGGAGATGACAGCGCAATCCGTCACCGACAGATGCTTCCGGATTATCACCCATGACAGATGCCGCATGGTCGGATGGTCTTCGGCACAGAGGATCTGACCATGCGGCGGAGGACGAATCAGACCGGAAAGTAAGGCCCAATTCAGCTCAACGAGTATTGAAAATGTCATGATCACTGGCTTGCGGGCATTCGTTTCCGTCAGGTAAGGGCTGTCCGGGATTCCGAATGGAGCGGCGTTTGTTGGATATCGTCAATTGGTTGCCTGTCTGTACCGGTCCTGCCGGTCACCTGTTCCCCCGCGTCCGTGAGGCCGGGCCGCGGGACCGGTGCGCATCCTGTTTCCATAAGTCCCGTCGCCGGATCGGCTCAGCTCACGGTTGCCTGAAATCTCCACGACCGTCAGTCCCAGGTCTCCCGGCGAAAGAACCATCCCAACAGGTTGCCCGGAGGGAAAGGACGGCCCCGGAATCGGCAGTTCGGTTTCCGGCTGGCGCATGAAAGGTCTTTCCGGCCCCGTCGGCGGGCATCTCGCGATGCTTGCGTTCTCGGCGCTCGTTGCGGGGTCATTCAGTCTTGGCGGCATGATCGCCAATGAAATCTCGCCATCCGCGCTCAACGCGGTTCGTTTCTTCGCCGCCTCGGTGATTCTGGGGGCTTTCACCCTCTCGGCCGGGGGAGTCCCGGGCTCGGCGCTGAAGGCTCCTTGGCGCTACCTGATCTTAGGTGCGCTTATCGGCGTCTATTTCGTCTTGATGTTCGAGGGACTTAAGACCGCGACTCCGGTATCGACGGCGGCGGTGTTCACATTGACGCCTTTGATGGCGGCTTTCTTCGGCTGGCTGGTACTGAGGCAGAGAACGACACGGCGCATCGCGTTTGCGCTTACGGTTGGCTGTCTTGGCGCACTATGGGTGATATTCCGTGCCGACCTGCGAGCGGTCCTTGGCCTTGACGTCGGTCGTGGCGAAGCGGTCTACTTCGTCGGCTGCGTCTCGCATGCCATATTCACTCCGATGCTGAAAGCACTCGATCGAGGTGAGGACTCACTCGTCTATTCGTTTCTCTTCACCTGCACCGGCTTCATGCTTCTCACGGTCTGGGGCTGGAAAAGCCTGCTGGCTACCGATTGGGGTTCATTGCCGTGGCTTGTCTGGGTAACGATTCTATATCTTTCCGTGTTTGCCACGGCGGGCAGTTTTTTCATGCTTCAGCACGGTGCACGCGTTCTGCCGGCAGCGAAGGTGATGGCGTATACCTACCTGACGCCCGCCTGGGTGACCTGCTGGGAGCTCGCGCTGGGCCACGGCGCTCCGTCTCCTCTGGTGCTCGGTGGTGTCGCACTTACGGTCGTTGCACTGGTATTGCTGCTGAAGGATGAGACCGACCGATAGGTGAATGCCGCTGTGCGCCGCTGACGGCCCGCAAACGGTATACGGCCAGCGGTCCCCGCAGTTCCGTGCCCGTCCGGAGGGTGGTCGGCGGTTTGGGTCGCCTATGCCGAATCCCGGAACTCTTTGGTGAGGAAAGCCTCGAACGCCTCAAGGTTGACCGGCTCGAACTGGCCGAAACCCTGCATCCAGACGGACGCGTCGTGCAGCGCGTCCGGTTCCAGCCGGCACCACTTTACCCGACCGCGCCGCTCCTGGGTGATCAGACCGGCCCGGGTCAGGATGGATAGATGCTTGCTGACCGCCGTAAGGGAAATACTGAATGGCTCCGCTACATCCGTGACCGCCATGTCGTCCTCCAGAAGCATGCCGAGAATTTCGCGCCGGGTCGGATCGGACAAGGCCGCGAAGACGGCATCAAGGGACTTGGTTTTCCTCACGGCTCAGGCTCGGTTCTCTGTATCCATATTAGAGGTCAGGGCTCAAGGCCCGCATGTCTTTCTGCCAGGGAAGAGTCAACCGTTCGGTTGAATGAGGCGCTCCCGCCTTGATGACCGGAAGTGAGAATCATGGATATTTTATCATTTTTTATCAGATAGATACACATATCCTGAGATCCTTGACTCCATGCCTGCCCGGGCCTATGTTGCCCGTTCATGATCAAGGTTGCGTTTAGGGATGGCCGATCCGGCGGATAAACGGCGGCTGGAGAGCCTGGGGAAACGGATCGATGAATTCCAGGCCGTTCGTCGGGCGGAGCGTCCCGCAGTCGAGGATCATCATTCACAGGCCCAGCTGGCCTGGAGGATGGTGATCGAACTGGTGGCGGGAATCGTTATCGGCTTCGGTATGGGATACGGTCTCGATAGTCTGTTCGGCACGGCTCCTCTATTCCTGATCTTGATGACATTACTGGGTTTCGTGGCCGGGGTTCGCACGATGCTGCGCTCGGCGGAAGAGGTTCGGAAAGAAACGGCGGACAACGCTCCGCCGGGTGATGATGGAGAGGACCAAGGTGGCAGGTGAGGCGCAGGCGGAAGGAACCGGGCTGGAATTTCATCCGATGGACCAGTTCATCGTGAAGCCGCTGTTCGGCGATGGTCCCATTCATTGGTACACGCCAACCAATGTCACTTTGTGGATGTTTCTGGCGATTGTGGCCATAACCCTGATGCTGGTGGTGGGGACGCGTGGCCGCGCCGTCGTGCCGAGCAGATCCCAGTCAGTCGCCGAACTCGCGTATGGCTTTGTCTACAGGATGGTCGAGGATGTCGCTGGCAAGGACGGGCTGAGATACTTCCCATACATAATGACGCTTTTCATGTTCATTGTATGCTCCAACTTCCTGGGACTTCTCCCGATGTCCTTCACCACCACATCACATATCGCGGTGACGGGTGTAATGGCTGCCGTCGTGTTTCTTGGCGTAACCGTTCTGGGTTTCGCGCTTCATGGCGTGTCGTTCCTGAAGCTGTTCTGGATCGGCGCCGCGCCTCTGGCGCTGCGTCCGGTCCTGGCCGTGATCGAGATCATCAGCTATTTCGTGCGCCCGGTCAGCCACAGCATCCGGCTCGCGGGAAACATGATGGCGGGCCACGCTGTGATAAAGGTGTTCGCCACATTCGCGGCCGTCGCGGTGATCTCACCGCTATCGATTCTGGCGATCACCGCGATCTACGCCCTGGAAACGCTGGTGTCGTTTATCCAGGCCTATGTATTCGCCATTCTGACGTGTGTGTATCTCAGGGACGCGCTCCATCCACACCACTGAATATCGACGGACATCTGCCGGAAAATCCCTATACATTCCATATCAAGGAGAAAAAGCATGGAAGAAGCACTTGTTACCGGCCTCGCCTACGCGGGCGCGGGCCTCGCGTGCACCGGAATGGGTGGCGCCGCCATTGGCGTGGGTCACGTGGTCGGCAACTATCTCTCCGGGGCGCTGCGCAATCCGTCAGCTGCGGCGGGACAGACAGCGACCATGTTCATCGGCATCGCGTTCGCGGAAGCCCTTGGAATATTCTCGTTCCTCGTGGCTCTGCTATTGATGTTCGCTGTATAGACAGCGTGTCGGTTCCCTGACCGGTCTCGGCGCATTATCCGGCTTGATCAGGGGATCCGGAGAACAACATGGCAAATCAGACCGACAGTCATGGAGCGGCCGAGGCCGCCGGTATGCCGCAGCTGGAATTCTCGACTTTTCCAAACCAGATATTCTGGCTGGCGGTGGCCTTGGTGATCATCTACATGATTCTCAGCAGGATCGCCCTACCGAGGGTCGCATCGGTTCTTGCCGAGCGCCGCGGGGTGATAACGGGCGACGTCGCGGCGGCCGAGGATCTCAGGCGGAAGGCCGAGGAAGCAGAAGCGGCCTACGACCGTGCCCTGGCCGACGCACGCGCCGAGGCCGCCCGCATCGTAGCCGAGGCGAAAGCTGAGATACAGGCCGACCTGGATGCCGCAATGGAGAGCGCCGACGCCGAAATCGCGGCGAAGGTGGCGGAATCCGGAAAGGCGATCGCCGGGATCCGCGCGAGCGCGTTCGGGAATGTGGAGACCATCGCGCGCTCCGTCGCCGCCGAAATCGTGGAAGCGATGGACGCGACGTCCGACAAGAAGGTTATAGATGATGCGGTATCGGCGCAGATGGGAGGCTTGGGGAGATGAGATCTCTAGCGATCCTTATGGTTTCCGCGACACCCTGTCTCGCGGCGTCCGGACCGTTCCTTTCGCTGGGCAATACGGATTTCATCGTGCTGCTCTCCTTTCTCCTCTTTCTCGGGATTCTCGTCTATCTGAAGGTTCCCGGGCTTCTTCTGGGACTGCTTGACAAGCGCGCCGCGGGTATCCGGGCCGAACTGGATGAGGCGAAGGCGCTGCGCGAGGAGGCGCAAACGGTTCTGGCTGGTTTCGAGAGGAAACAGCGCGAGGTTCAGGAGCATTCCAGCCGCATAGTCGAGCACGCAAAGGAAGAGGCGCGGCTGGCGGCGGTGAAGGCCAAGGAGGATATCGCGGCTTCAATGGCCCGTCGCGTTGCCACCGCTGAGGAACAGATCGCGAGTGCGCATGCCAGGGTCGAGAGGGAAGTGCGCGATCAGGCGATACGGGTTGCCGTGGCGGCCGCGCGCGATGTGATCGTCGATCGGATGACAGCCGATACCAGAGCGCGGCTGATCGATGAGGCTATCGATGCCGTTGAGACAAGACTGCATTGAGACGCGCCCGCAACGCCGTCATGATGCCGTCAGGGAGTTGTTCAGGCCACCGGGTTCGCGCGCGCCGCTTCATACGCCAATATCGCGCGTTTGACCGGAAGGCCCCAGTGATAGCCGCCGAGTTCCCCGGACTTGCGAAGTGCGCGATGGCAGGGAATGAGCCAGCTTATCGGGTTGCGACCGATGGCCGTGCCCGCCGCACGACTGGCCTGCGGACTGTCAATGGACCGTGCGATCTCCGAGTAGGTCGTCACATATCCACTCGGGATCCTCAGTAGCGCTTCCCAGACCTTGATCTGGAAAGGGGCTCCAATGACGTGAAGCGGGACCGATTCGTCATGACATCCGGTTTCGCCGAACGCGCATCGGACCCATGTTCGGAGACATTCCGGGTTTTCGGTGAACACCGCCCCAGGCCAGCGTCGGCGCAGGTCGTTCTGTGTCCCGGACTTTCCCGACTCGGAGGCGAAAGCCATTCCGCAGACTCCATGTGTCGTTCCCATCACGAGTGCCGGGCCGAACGGACTGTCAAACCAACCCCACGAAATCTCCAGTCCCGTGCAGTATCGCGCATACTCCCCGGGAGTCATGGCTTCCCACTTCATGAACAGGTCGTGCAGCCGCCCGCTTCCGGAAAGCCCAAGCTCCGCGGCGGTTTCCAGGGTGGTGAACCTGTTCCTGAGCATATCCCTGGCATGTCCGAGCATCAGGTATTGCTGGTAGCGTTTCGGGGATACACCGACCCATCGGCTGAAGGTGCGCTGGAAATGCGCGGGGCTCATGCGCATCTCCCGTGCCAGCTCATCCAGTGTCAGCGTCTTGCCGCCGTGCGAATCGATCAGATCGATCGCACGGCGGATGGTGGCGTAATGGTAGGCGCGTTCCGATATTGGTTCAGCCATGGCGTGATCCTCGTTCCCGTTGATGGATCTATGTGAGCTGGGGTGTCGGCGCGACCCGTTTCCTGCGCAATTTCTTGTATCGGTGACGGGCCTGACCGATTTGGCCGGGTCTTGTGGGCTGGGGGCGCATTGTGCATACATCCATAGATGGCAAAGCAACTCGATTATCACACGGTTCGAGCGATCTTCGAACGTTTCCGTGCCGCCGAGCCCGAGCCGAAGGGCGAACTGGAGCACGTCAACGCCTATACGCTACTGGTGGCGGTGGCCTTGAGCGCACAGGCGACCGACGCCGGCGTCAATAGGGCCACCAGTGCTCTGTTCAGGGTTGCCGATACGCCGCGGAAAATGCTCGATCTGGGCGAGGAGCGGCTGGTGGAGCATATCAGGTCCATCGGCCTGTTCAGGACCAAGGCCGCGAACGTGATGAAACTCTCACGCATACTGGTCGAGAAATATGACGGCGAGGTTCCTTCGTCGCGGGCAGCTCTGCAGTCGCTTCCCGGTGTCGGGAGAAAGACTGCGAACGTCGTGCTGAACATGTGGTGGAAGCATCCCGCACAGGCCGTCGACACACACATCTTCCGGGTGGGAAACCGTACCGGTATCTGTCCGGGTAAGGATGTCGCCTCGGTCGAACGCGCGATCGAGGACAACGTGCCCGCCGAATTCCAGCGTCACGCACATCACTGGTTGATACTTCATGGCCGTTACATCTGCAGGGCCCGCAAACCGGCGTGCGGCGCCTGCCTGATCGAGGAATTCTGCAGCTTTGAGGACAAGAGCACGTGACCAAGCGGTTTCAGGTGATCGGAATCGGAAACGCGTTGGTCGACGTTCTCGCCTACTGCGATGAGGCCTTCATGGAAATGAATGGCGTCCGGAAAGGGATCATGCAGCTGATAGATGTAAACCGGGGCATCGATCTCTACTCGCGGATCGGTCCCGCCAGGGAGATCTCCGGTGGTTCGGTGGCGAACTCGATCACCGGCATAGCGCAGCTTGGCGGTAGGGCGGCGTTTGTCGGCAAGATCAAGGACGACCAGCTTGGCTCGACCTTCGCCAATGACATGCGCGCCCAGGGGATTGTCTTCGACACCAGCCCCGCACCTGGCGGCCATCCGGCGCAAACGGGTCGTTGCATCGTTCTCGTGACTCCGGATGGCGAGCGCTCGATGAACACGTATCTCGGCGTCACCGAGTTTCTGGCGCCGTCGGATATTGACGAATGGATGATGGCCGATGCCGAGTGGATTTTTCTTGAAGGTTACCGCTTCGACGGGCCGGAAAGTCAGGAAGCCTTCGCCAAGGCGATTCTCGCCTGCAGGAACGCTGGCGGCAAAGTCGCGATCACGCTTTCGGATCCATTCTGTGTCGAGCGTCATCGGGACGCCTTCGGCGCGATGCTGAGGGATCACGTCGATCTGGTTCTCGCCAACCGGGCCGAGCTTCTGTCGATGTATGGGTCCCGCGACCTCGATTCCGCGCTGAAAGCCGCGGCGGCGGAGGTCAAGCTGGTCGCGTGCACGGACGGCGAAAACGGCGTGCACGTTGTAATGGGCGGCCACCGTCGGCATGTTCCAGCGATGATGACGGAAGTTGTGGACCTCACCGGTGCCGGCGATCTCTTCGCCGGCGCGTTCCTTTGGGGATTGGCCGAGGGTTACGACCCGGAGATCTGCGCGCGCATGGGAAACATCGCCGCGGCCGAGATCATCGGCCACATCGGTGCCCGGCCCGAAGCCGATCTTCGGGAACTGTTCATTTCGGCCGGTGTGCTCCGGCACCATTGAAGAACGGCGGCCGGGCGGCTCTCAGTAGCCCGCCTTCCGGTTGACAAGGTGAAGCAAGGGTTCGTCCGCCTCGCAGCGGCGGATGTTTTCCGCGATCACCCCGCTCGCCGACCCAGGGCGGGTCTCGCTTGCCTGGTGCGGCGTGACCGTCACCCTTGGATGTGTCCAGAACGGATGGCCGCTCGGCAGCGGCTCCTCCCGGAACACGTCAAGTGTGGCATGGGCGATCCGGCCCGCATCAAGCGCCGCCAGCAAAGCCTCGTCATCGATGAGAGCTCCACGGCCTGGATTCAGTAAGATGACACCATCCGTAAGCTGTGCCATCGCTCGGGTGTCGAGCAGGTTCCGGGTCGCCGGAGTCAGGGGGAGAAGAAGGACGAGCATGTCGGCACCGGCAAGGATCCGCTTCAGGCCGTCCCGGCCGTACAGACAGGTCACTCGGTCAATTCGCTTTGGCCGACGGCTCCATCCCGTCACCCGGAAGTTGAGGGCAGCGAGCGCGCGGGCACAGGCACCCCCAAGTTCCCCAAGCCCCAGGATCGCGACCTGCCTTTCGCGGGCCAGAGGTGGAGGATCGAAATTCCAGATGTGATCGGGATTCACGATATGTGAGTCCATTCCGAGGTGATGGCGCAGCACATGGCCGACTACCCACTCAACCATGCTTTCGGTCAGTCCTCTGTCCACCATGCGCGTCAGGGGCCGTGTGAGTGTATTGTTGGCGAGAATGTCCTCGACCCCAGCCCAGAGGCTCATGACCGTCTTGGCGCGCGTGCACCGACGGAAGTCCCGAAACTCCGGATTTGGGGCGTAGATCACGTAGTCCGCCGCACCGGGGTTGAGGTCCGGTGACAGTTTCGCCTCGATGCCGACGCGGGCCAGGGCGTCCCGCAGAGGGCGCTCATACTGTTTCCAGCGATGCCTGCCCGCGGCGAAGAGCACGTTGATCATGCCATGCTTCCCGTATTCAGGTCCTCGGTCGGTGAATGTGCGCCGACTGCACCAGCCCGAAACCGATCATCAGCATCACCAGTGCCGAACCGCCATAGGATATGAACGGAAGGGGTACGCCCACGACCGGCATCAACCCTGTCACCATCGATATGTTTATCGCGAAGAACAGGAAAAATGTGGAGGCGATGCCGAAAGTCAGCAGACAGGAGAAACGGTCCCTGGTCCGAAGCGCCGAGACGACGCAGTAGAATATGATCAGTGAGTAAAGAGCCATAAGCGAGGAGGCGCCAATGAAACCCAGCTCCTCCGCCAGTGTCGTGAATATGAAGTCCGTGTGCTTTTCGGGCAGGAAGTCGAGACGGCTCTGGCTCCCCTGCATGAGGCCGCGTCCCGTCCATCCACCCGATCCAAGCGCGATCTTGGACTGAATGATGTGATAGCCCGTGCCAAGCGGGTCGGCCTCGGGGTTCAGATAGGCGTCTAGACGCAGGTATTGGTAGTCTTTCAGTGGCTGCCATTCGGTTCCACGCAGCATTATCGCCAGCGCGGCCAATCCACCGCCTCCGGCCCCGAGTGCCGCGAAATACGCCCAATGCACTCCGGCTATGAACATCATGACCGCGCCGCCCAGGACGAGCAGAATCGATGTTCCGAGATCCGGCTGTCGCAGAACCAGTAAAGTCGGTATCAGTATCAGCGCCAACGGCACCGCAACCCAGAAAGGCCGGGAAATTTTCCGGGTGTCAAGTCGGTCGTAATAGGCCGCGAGTATCATCACTACGGTCAGCTTGGTGATCTCGGAAGGCTGCAGACGTATGATGCCCAGATCGATCCAGCGCTGCGCTCCCATGCCGACCGTGCCGACGGACTCCACGAGCAGGAGGAGCAGGACCGACGCCGCGTAGGCAAGGCTGGAGATGTTTCGCCAGAACCGGATCGGGACCATAGCGACCAGCAACATTATGCCGGCACCGAGCGCGAAACGTATCATCTGGGGAGCGGCCCAGGGTGTGAGTGATCCGCCGGCGACCGAGTAAAGCATCAGGAACCCCAGCCCCGCCACGGCAAACAGCAGCAGCATCAGCGTGAAATTCAGAAAGAGAATCTTTCCCGGCCCGGTGGGCGCGTTGTCACCGTTGAACTCGACGGAACTCATGCCCGTGACCGCGTCCGGGTCAGGACCGCCGGATCGCGCAGCCTCAGCTGCCTCTGCCGGGTCTGGATGGTACTCCGCTGGTTTTCCGGATAGGCGGAGAGCGGTGGCGTGTCCCCATACAATGCCTGGAGCACGATATCGCGTGCGATCGGCGCAGCGGAATGGGAACCGCTGCCGCCATGCTCGACCACCACCGAACAGGCGACCCTCGGAGCGTCGTACGGCGCGTAACAGACGAAGAGCGCATGATCGATCTGGTCCCAGGGGCGATCCTCGTTGGCGATGACGCCATTACTGCGCTCGGCCGCCGTGATGCCACGGACCTGGCTGGTGCCGGTCTTTCCCGCCATCAGCATTCCTTCGGTGAGAATCCGGCTTCTGTAAGCCGTTCCTTTCGGCTTGTTGACCACGTCGATCATGCCGTCACGCACCAGATCCAGATGTCTGGAGTCTATCCCAAGCCGCTCCCATTCGGGCACGGGCTCTTCCCTGCCGTCGATTGACTTGACCAATCGTGGCATCACTGACTTGCCCGAAGCGATACGTGCGGTCATCACTGCCAGCTGCAGCGGAGAGCTGAGTACGAATCCCTGGCCGATACCTGAATTGAGGGTATCGCCCACCACCCAATCGGCACCGCGGTTCCTGAGTTTCCAGTTCCTGTCGGGCATCAGGCCTTGATGTACCGCCGAGAGCGGCAGGTCATGGTGCTGCCCGAAACCCAGCCGTCGTCCCATCGAGGCGATTTTCTCGATACTGATCCGTCTGGAAATATCATAGTAGAACACGTCGCAGCTCTCCACGAGCGAGGAGTGAAGGTCCATATCGCCATGGCCGTGACTGCGCCAGCAATGGAACCTTCGCCCGCCAACCTCAACATGACCGCCGCAGGAGATTTCCAGACCCGGTTCGATGACCCCTTCATGCAGCGCCGCCAGCGCCGTGACCATCTTGAAGGTTGAGCCGGGCGGGTAGACGCCCTGTGTTGCCTTGTTCGACAATGGCCGGAACCTGTTGGCCTTCAGCGCGTTCCAGTCCGCGACCGAGATACCGCGCACGAACTTGTTTGGATCGAACGACGGAGCGGACCCCATCGCCACGATGTCGCCGTTGCGGA
Organism: Paracoccaceae bacterium; assembly: GCA_965221405.1. GTDB lineage: Bacteria > Pseudomonadota > Alphaproteobacteria > Rhodobacterales > Rhodobacteraceae > JAPOUP01. The sequence continues at coordinate 16,268 of CBDCSE010000003.1, forward strand.
TGTCCATCACGACGGCGCTGGCACTTTCCGCGCCCAGCCGCACCTGGACGTAATTCTGCAGCCTGCTGTCTATGGTAAGTTGCAGGTTCATGCCGGGCTCACTCGCCTTTTCGCCCAATTGCCGCATGACCCGGCCCGCGGCGTTGACTTCCTCCCGCCGGACGCCGGCACGTCCGCGCAGAAGATGTTCCATCTTCGCCTCAACCCCGGTCTTGCCGACCTGGAACCGCGGGATCTGAAGCAGGGGATCGGTATCGTCGGAAAGATAGCCTTTGGTCATGTCGTAGTCGCTGACCGGGCCGACATATCCGAGCACATGGGCGAAATCCATGTTCAGGGGGTAGGATCTGCTTGGCGTTACGTCCGGTCTCACTCCCTGAAGGGCGGGGCTGTTTGCCGCGACTTTGGCGAACGCATCCCATTTCAGGCGGTTGGCGACGGTGACCGGAACCGATGGATTCGCCTCCGAGATCTCCCTGAGTGTCTGGTCAGCCTCGTCTGCCGAAAGACCTAGGATCCTTGCGATTCTCTGGAGTGTGGTCTCCAGGTCATCAACATCCGCCCGGGTAAGGACAATGCCGTAATCCTGGTCATTCCTGACCAGAGGCACCCCGTTCCTGTCGAAGACGAGACCCCGCGCCGGCCGTGTAAGGCGAATGTTGATGCGGTTTTCGTCGGCCAGCAGGCGGAATTCCTCCACCTGCTCGATCTGCATCTGCCTGATCCTGAGCCCGAGAACCCCCACGAAAGCCATCTGCGCGGCACCGAGAATCAATCCCCGGCGGGTGATGGCCCGCATGTTCCGCTCGGCCCTGTCCTCCAGGAGCGTCATCCCGCTTCCCCCTTCGCATTTCCGTCTCCCGTGGTTGCCGGAGCACCACCCAGGGCCAGCCGCGCTGTCGCGGCGACCAATGGATAGGCCAGCATCGTTGATGCCGCATGTATCATCGCCCTGTCCAGCGGTATCGCCTCAAGGAAAACGACCCAGATCATGGTCGCGTTGACCAGGGCGGCCGCGAACAGAACGCCCGATACCAGCGCCCATTCCACAATGAAGGCGTGTTCCCGGACGCTCCTGTGTCTATTTCTCAGGAACTCGGTTGCCAAGACCATCAGCATCGCCCAGAGACCGATGGGGCGCATGAGAAGTATGTCGGCGATGAAAAAGACCGCGGCGACCAGAGGTGTCGGTAGCCGCTCGGGACGGCGCATGAGCCAGACGAAGGTTATGGCCACCATCAGGTCGGGACCCGGGAATCGCCGTGGCCAGATCTCATAGGGAATTATACCTATGATCAGCAGCAGCGACATCAGGACTGTGTAGGCCAGGCAGGAGAGCAGTCGGCTCCTGAAAGTGATGTGTTCAGCCATCCGTGAATGCGGGGAATCTAAGCAGGGGTTGTTGGTGTCTGCGCTCCACCGGCTCACCGGGCTCCGCCAATCGTTCCCTCGTCAGCGTGCGGAGCACGCGCACGAAGCGCAGCCGCCGGAAATCAGCGGTCAGCATCGCGCGTGGCTTAAGGTCAGGCCCGTCGATGACCTGGCCCACGAGGATGTTCTCCGGAAACACGTCGCCGTCACCTGAGGTGACTATCCGGTCGCCAGGCCGGATAAGTTCGATATTGTCAATGAACCGCAGAAGAGGCAGGTTCGAATCGTCACCTGTCAGGATCGCGCGCTGACCGGAGGGCTGGATCATTACCGGAACCCTGCTGTTGATGTCGTTCAGCAGGATGACGCGGGAAGTCCTGTTGCCTACGCCGCTGATTCTCCCGACGAGTCCCAGCCCGTCGGTGGCCGCCCAGCCATCGACGATTCCATCATGCATTCCGATGTTGAGGAGTAAGGACCGTCGGAAGGGGGAGCCGCTGTCCGCGACGACGAGACCGGTGATGTAGGTCAGATCCGGTTCCTGTTTCACATTGTTGTATGTGCGAAGCATGGCGTTCTCCTGTTCAAGCTGCAGTGCGGCCTCTTTCCATGCCTTCATTTTCCTGAGTTCCCTTCGCAGTTCGACGTTCTGCGCGTGGATCCGACTGTAGGACCTAAGGTTCTCAAGCATTTCGGCGGTCTGCGTTACGGGAACCAGTAGCCAGTCTATGGCCGGAACGATTTGATCCACGATGAGCGCGCGCTGTCGTTCCGCCCGTGGATTATCGATCCGCCAGAACAGGAAGGTCGCCATCAGGAACACGACCAGCAATCCAATGAAGATGCGCCGGATGGTCCGGAGATAGTTTCTTTTGCCGTTTTCCCCGGCCACTCATGCCTCCAGCCTGGCCCGGATCCGGAACTGTCCGAGCCGCCGTACCCGTGGCTCACGGGCGTTCCTATTGATCGATCTCAGCTTGCGTAGTCTATCACATGCCTGAACTGCTTTTCGTATTCCAGAGCCAGGCCGGTGCCAATGGCGACGCTGTTGAGGCAGTCGTCGGCGACGCTGACCGCGAGACCTGTCTGTTCCCTGAGCGCCACATCGAGTTCGGCGAGAAGGGCACCGCCTCCGGTAAGCATGACGCCGCGTTCAACGATGTCGGCGGCCAGATCCGGCGGCGTGGCCTCCAGTGCGGTGATCACGGCCTCGCAGATCTGCTGAACGGTCTCGGCGAGGGCCTCGGCGACCTCCGCCTGGTGGATCTCGATCTCTTTGGGCACGCCACGAAGCATATCACGGCCCCTGACGCGCTGCGAGGTTCCCCGCCCCTCGTCCGGAATCCGGGCCGAGCCGATCGAGGTCTTGAGCCGTTCCGCCGTTACCTCTCCGATCAGCAGATTCTGCTGGCGGCGGAGGTAGTTGATGATGGCCTGGTCCATCTGGTCACCACCAAAGCGCACTGACCGCGCATAGACGATGTCTCCCAGACTCAGCACGGCGACTTCACTGGTTCCCCCGCCGATGTCAACGATCATGTTCCCTGTCGGCTCGACGATGGGCATGTTTGCGCCGAGCGCGGCCGCGATGGGTTCCGAGATCAGGCCGGCACGTCGGGCTCCAGCGCTCAGTACGGACTGACGTATGGCACGTTTTTCCACCGGGGTCGCGCCGCAAGGCACGCATACTATGACCTTCGGCCTCACCAGCATCGAGCGCTTGTGCACTTTCCGGATGAAGGACTTGATCATTTCCTCCGCAACGTCGAAGTCCGCGATGACGCCGTCGCGCATCGGCCGGATCGCTTCGATGTTCTCCGGCGTGCGTCCCTGCATCAGTTTGGCTTCCGAACCGACCGCCAGCACCTGCCTGCGCCCCTGACTGACGTGATAGGCGACCACCGAGGGTTCGTTCAGGATGATCCCGCGGCCCTTCACGTAGACAAGGGTATTCGCGGTTCCGAGATCGATCGCCATTTCGGATGAGAACAGACGGGAAATGACTTTCATGAGGTGATGGTCTTCCTTGGACGCTCCGGAGATCCGCGGTTCGGCCTCGCGCAATCCCGGACCTATAAAATCCCGGGGGGCAGGGCAAGGGGCCAGGGGCGGGGGCCGTGGGGCGGCAGCCGGAAAGACCGCGACGACGGTTCGGGCGGGATTCGGCGATTTCCCGGGTCGGCCGGAAAGTCCCGCTCCGCTTCGGTCACGAGAGCCGATCAGCTGTAACCCCAGACATCATGACATGAACCGCAAATTCCACAGGAAGGCACGTTCGGAGGACTGTGGTGCTGTCGGACTCCAGCACATCGTCCGGGACCGTCTCCGACGGGGGCCGCTTGCTGCCGTGGATCGACCGGCGAGCGAATCCATGCGGCTCCCACCGGGCGTCCCTTTGCCGCGGGTCGGATATGTCCGTTCCCGCCGACACGGGCGTCGCACCGCTCCGGTCCGGTCGGTGAATTCGGGGTAGGGCTATCGCGTTTGGGCCAGGACATTGCGTTTATCCCCCGAAAATGCCCTGGACGACCTGAAAGGGCGGCGAGAAGCCCTTACCCGTGTCATTTCCGTTCTCATTCCGCGTCTCGGAAAATGGAGATGCATCGGCTTCGCTTTCAAACGCGATAACCCTGGCGAATCGGGGATGTCCGGTTTGTCAATCGCGGCCGCCTTGCTAAAATCCCCTCGATTCGCTTCAGGAGGTCATTCATATGGATCATGGTCGGTTCCGTCCGCTGTGTGGCGCTACGCACACTCCAGCAAAGGATATCCCGGCGCGGTTGCGTTCCTGTCCCCGCAATGCGCCTCGATGGCTGTACGGGTCGGCCGCGGGCTTACAGGTCAGGGTTCCGGTTGTGGCAGGGAGTCCGTTTCCGTGCGGCGGTGGTGCCGCGGGCGGAACCGCGCATGAGACCACGCCGGCCAGCCGTTAGGTAAGGGAGCCAATGACCGAGGTCCGAGTCCGGGATGTGCGAAAGGCCTATGGCGCGACGGATGTGATCCATGGTATGGATTTCACGATTCCCGATGGTGAATTCGTGGTTCTGGTCGGGCCTTCCGGATGTGGAAAATCCACGCTTCTGCGGATGGTCGCGGGGCTGGAGGGCATCACTTCGGGGACGATCGCGATCGGCGACAGAGTGGTCAACGGCGTGCCGCCGTCGGATCGCGACATCGCAATGGTATTCCAGAACTACGCGCTCTACCCACATAAGACCGTCAGGTCGAACATGTCCTTCGCGCTCCGGATGCGGCGTATGGGCAAGGCGGAGATCGATCGCCGTGTCACCCAGGCGGCTGAGGTTCTGGGACTTGTGCCCTATCTTGAACGCTATCCCCGTTCGCTTTCCGGAGGTCAGCGGCAACGCGTGGCCATGGGACGCGCGATTGTCCGCGATCCGCAGGTCTTTCTTTTCGATGAGCCGCTGTCAAACCTGGACGCGAAGCTTCGCGTCCAGATGCGTGCCGAGATCCGCGAGCTGCACCAGCGCCTCAGGACAACGACCATCTACGTGACGCACGATCAGATAGAGGCCATGACCATGGCCGACCGGATCGTGGTCATGGAAAGCGGCCATATTCGACAGATCGGCCCACCCCTCGATCTTTACGACAGGCCTGCCAACCGATTTGTCGCTGAGTTCATCGGGTCGCCATCCATGAACATCCTTGACGGCCATGTCAAATGTGGTGACGGGCCCGGAGCGCATGTGCAGACCGCGGGATATTCCGTTGCGGTGGCCAGCGGCCCCGCTTTGGTCGACGGGATGAAAGTGAAACTGGGCATCAGGCCGGAGCATCTGTCGCTTTCGGATGATGGATTGCCGGCGACCGTCTCCGTGGTGGAGCCGACCGGTTCGGAAACCCATGTCGTGGCCAGGGCCCAGGCGACGGAGATCGTCGCCGTTTTCCGCGAAAGGCATTCGCTTTCGCCGGGTCAGTCGATCTTCCTGTCACCTGATTCCGCCCGGATCCATCTTTTTGACACCGAGACCGGCGACAGGCTGAACTGACCGGATGTCTATGTGGCCGGAACGGGAAGCCAACTCTTTGACAAAGCAGGCGCAGCGGGAAATCCCGACTGAAGTTCTGGCCATGAATGGGGAGTGCCTGTGACGGAAAAACAGTTGAGAAGCCAACGTTATGCGGCGCGCCTGAACGCTTTCAGGGCGGCTCTTCCGGCGAACCGGCGTGACACGCCGCATCTGCTTGAGGCCGCGGCTGGGGTCGGGAAACTCCATGCCGCCGATCTCAATTACCCGGATCAGGTCTCTGTCACCAATGAGGTGGAAGTGCGTGCCGCGCTCGAGGCCAATGAAATGCTGCTTAACGGTGTCGCCATGCGATACTACGGAGAGGCGGCGTTCGCGATCGGCGCATTCACCAATCCGGAACCTTCGGTCAGGCGGATGGCCATCGACCAGACACGCGAGGCGATGGATCTCGGTGCCAGGCTCGGTGCGGGACAGGTGACGCTGTGGATGGGGCAGGACGGGTTCGACTATCCCTTCCAGATGGACTATGCCCGGGCTTGGGATGACACTATTTCGGCCATGGCCGAGGTCGCGGACCACAACCGCGAGATGGACGTCGCAATCGAATACAAGCCGAACGACCCGCGCGCCTTTTCGCTGATGCCGGATGTCGGAACGACACTTCTCGCCGTGCATGAGCTTGACCGGCCCAATGTCGGCGTAACGCTGGATTTCGCGCATGTCCTCTATGCGGATGAAATGCCAGCCTGCGCCGCGCGTCTTGTCGCGCGGAATTCCCGTCTGCTTGGTGTTCATCTGAACGACGGTTACGGCAAGCGCGATGACGGATTGATGGTCGGCACGGTACATCCGGCGGCGACGTTGGAGCTCTTCCTCGAGCTTGACCGGATCGGCTATGACGGTGTGATCTACTTTGACACGTTTCCGGATCACTCCGGGCTGGACCCCATTGAAGAGGTCCGGACGAACATCCGGATGGCGGAACGATTCCGTGCCGTGGCCGGACTGCTCCGCGGTGACCGGGATCTCGCCGAAGCGGTGGCCCGTCAGGATGCCGCTCTCAGCCAGCGCATCGTCGCCCGTGCACTCTACGGAGAATGAGCGGGATCGTCGTTCTCGGTGCGCTGCACCATGACGTCGTCGCGGATGCTCGCCGCATGCCGCGACCGGATGAGACGCTTCCCGGCACCAACATCGACCACCGCTTCGGCGGTAAGGGTGGCAACCAGGCCGTGGCGGCCGCACGGATGGGTGCCTGCGTGTCGATGGCCGGGCGGATCGGGCGTGACATGGCAGCCGGGACGATCCGCGCCGTTCTGGAGGCTGAGGGTGTGGAGCACTCCCGTGTCATTGGGATCGATGCGCCAACTGGCGCCAGCGTTGCCATCACGCTTCCGTCGGGCGAGTATGGCGCCGTCATCGTTCCCGGCGCGAATCTCGACAATGACGGTAATGATGCCTGGCGTGAACCGCCCTCCACGGGTCTTATCCAGAACGAAATTCCCGAGGCCGCGAATCTCGCGTTCGCCTCCGGCCTGCCTTCAGACGCCCTGCTGATCGCCAATGCCGCTCCGGCGCGTCGGCTCGCCAGCGAACTGGCGGAACGGATCGACGTCCTGGTCGTGAACACCGTTGAGGCCGAGGGTCTTACAGGGTGCCGCGATCCGGACTCCGCTCTGTCCACCCTGTCCTGCATGGTGCAGGGCGCCGTCGTACTGACCCGGGGTGCGGAAGGTGCCATTTTGCGGGAAAACGGCCGGATCACGCGCCATCCGGGCCATTCGGTGGAGGTCGTGAGTGCCCACGGGGCAGGGGACATGTTCACCGGCGCGCTCGCCGCCCGATTGACTTCGGGCGACCCGCTGGAGTCCGCACTGCGTTTTGCCCAGGCCGCCGCGGGACTGTTCGTGTCCTCGCCCATTGACCGTAGAGGCGAAGTCACATACGCCGCCGTTGAGGCGTTCCTTGCCCGGGGTAGACGGGAGGTGGTGGATCCGTGATCGATACTGTCCGCCCGGGAGCGATAGAGGGAAAAGATCGATGACCAGATACGAGGCGCTGTTCGGAACGGTCAAGCCCGTTATCGGTATGGTTCATCTGGGGGCCTTGCCGGGAGCGCCGCTCCATGATGCCGGCGGTGGCCTGGACGGTCTTGTCGCGTCGGCGCGGGCGGATCTCGCTGCCCTTCAGGAAGCGGGATTCGATGCCGTTATGTTCGGAAACGAAAACGACAGGCCTTACGAACTGAAGGTCGACACCGCATCTACCGCCACGATGGCATTCGTCATTGGACAGTTGAGGAGCGAGATCACGGTTCCCTTCGGCGTCAATGTTCTCTGGGATCCGATGGCGACTGTCGCGCTCGCGGTGTCCACTGGCGCCGCATTCTGCCGTGAGATCTTTACGGGCACCTATGCCTCCGACATGGGGCTTTGGTCTCCCGATGCGGGCAGGGCAATGCGCTACCGCGATCGTCTGGGGCGTTCGGATCTCGTCATGCTCTACAACGTGTCCGCCGAGTTCGCGGACAGCCTTGACCGACGGCCGCTTCAGGACAGGGCCCGATCAGCGGTCTTTTCCTCGATTCCCGATGCCGTTCTGGTTTCCGGTACCATCACCGGCGAGGCCGCGGAACTGCGGGATCTGGAGGCGGTGAAGGCAGTGCTGCCAAATACTCCGGTCATGGCTAACACAGGCGTTAGGCATGACACCGTCGCCGACGTCCTGAAGATCGCGGATGGCTGCATTGTCGGCTCGGCGCTGAAGTTCGATGGCGATACCTGGAAAGGGGTCGATCCGGTTCGGGCGCGGGATTTCATTCGGCGGGCAAGATCCGTTACATGAGTGTTCGTGACCTCCTTATTGACCTCATGTCAGTTCCCGGACTCTCGGGACACGAGGACCGTGTACGCCGACGGATTTCCGGTCACCTCCGCCCATTGCCCTTGGCGAGCGATCGGTTGGGCAATCTCTGGACCACCGTTGAGGGTCGTGGGCCGAACGTGCTTCTGTTCACCCATATGGATCAGCCCGGCTTCGTGGTCCGCAGGATCGAAGCCGATGGCTTTCTCCGTCTCCACCGTGTCGGCGGTGTGCCCGAGCGCGCCCTTGCCAGCCAGATGGTAACCGTCTGTCTCGGTGAGGGGCGGGATATCGATGGGGTGATCGCCAACAAGAGCCACCACGCCACGACCCCGGAGGAGAGGTACACGGTTGTCCGTTGTTCGGACCTTTATGTTGACTGCGGCTTCGACACCCGCGGGGGAGCTGAAGCGGCCGGTATCGGTATCGGCGCTCCGGTCGTCTATCGCCCCGGCGGTTCGCGATTGGGAGAACACCGCGTGACCGGTCCCGCCATTGATGACCGGGCGGGTTGCGCGGTCCTGATCGAGGTCGCCCGCCTGCTTGCGGGCCGCGGTGAGGGCCCGACCGTTCACGTTGCCTTCACGACGCAGGAGGAGTTCTCCCTGCGCGGCGCCCAGCCTCTGGCGCAGCGGCTGCGGCCGGACATCGCCATTCAGGTCGATATCATGCTGGCCACCGATACACCCGACATGGTTGGTCTGGGCGAAATGCTTCTGGGTCAGGGGCCGGGAATCAGTCTTTACAGTTTCCACGGTCGTGGCACTCTCAATGGAGTGATCCCGCATCCAGCAATGGTCAGGCTGTTCGAGACAACGGCCGGCGAGATCGGTATGCCCCTCCAGCGCAGCGCCCAGATTGGAGTGCTGACCGATCTGTCCTATGTCCAGCCTGTCGGCGAAGGTGTCGCCTCGATCGACGTGGGGTTTCCCATGCGTTATTCGCATTCCTCACACGAGATCGTTGATCTTCGCGACCTGGACGCACTGGGTGAACTGCTGATCGCCGCACTGGCGCGTATCGATCCGGGTTTCAGCCTTTCGCGTGATTGACGGGCCGGACGGAACCCGTGCCATATACACTCGGCATCGACATAGGAACCTACGAATCGAAGGGGGTGCTGGTGTGCGCCGGTACCGGCGCCATTGTCGCGCAGGCCGCGCACCCGCACGAAATGCTCGTGCCCCGACCGGGCTGGGCGGAACATCGGCCCGAGGAGGACTGGTGGGGCGACACGGTGCGCATCATCCGTCAACTCGTTTCCGGGAGCGGCATTGGAGCGGATCAGATCGCCGCGCTCGCGGTCTCCGCCATCGGTCCCTGCATGCTGCCCGTGGATGCGGACGGACGGCCGCTGATGAACGGAGTCCTGTACGGTGTCGATACGCGCGCCGAAAGGGAGATCGCCGATCTGAACTCGAGGATCGGCGAAAGCGATATCCTCGCGACCTGCGGCAACGCGTTGACGTCTCAGTCGGTCGGCCCGAAAATACTCTGGTTCAGGCGAAACCATCCCGATCTATACGCGAAGACGCACAAGATACTGACCTCAACCAGTTTCATAATGCACCGTCTGACCGATGAATGGGTGATCGACCACTATACGGCCACGAACCTGAATCCTCTGTACGATGTGGACAGGCTTGAATGGACGGACAGGCTGACCGGCGAGATCATCGCGCCCGAGCGACTGCCAAGGCTGTGTTGGAGTACCGAGATAGCGGGTTTCGTCACTGCCCGGGCCGCCGCCGAAACGGGTCTGGCGAAGGGTACTCCGGTCACTTGCGGCACCATCGATGCCGCAGCTGAGGCCGTCAGTGTGGGTGTCCGCGGATCGGGTGACATGATGATGATGTATGGTTCGACTGTCTTCATCATACAGGTGACCGGCGAGCCGGTGCGGGACCCCCGACTCTGGTATGCGCCCTGGCTTGTACCCGGTCGGCATGCATCGATGGCGGGACTCGCGACTTCGGGTACGCTCACGCACTGGTTCCGCGACCGGTTCGCCAGGGAACTCGGTCGTGAGGAAGCGTTCTCCCGGCTTGCCGCGGAGGCCTCTGAGTCGCGTCCCGGTGCGAACGGACTGATAATGCTTCCTTATTTTTCGGGTGAACGCACGCCGATCCACGATCCAATAGCGAAAGGCGTCTTTTTCGGGCTTAACCTGACCCACACCCGGGGAGATCTGTACCGAGCGGTGATCGAGGGCATCGCCATGGGCACCGCCCACGTGTTGGAGACCTATAGGGAGATAGATGCGGAGCCGGCGCGAATCATGGCTGTCGGGGGCGGTACCAAAAATGGGCTCTGGCTGCGGTCCACATCCGATTTCGGTGATGTGACCCAGACGGTCAGCGGAATTTCGGTCGGTGCCTGTTATGGCGATGCATTCCTCGCGGCTCTTGCCGTCGGACTGGCCCGGTGGGATGACATTGGTGACTGGAACCCGCCAACGGGGACGGTTGCGCCGCAGCGTCTGGAGATGCATGAACGTCACTATCGGCTCTTCCGGCGTCTTTACGGGCGGACCAGGGATATCGCGGTCGAGTTGGATGTGGGCTCCGCGTACTTAAGTGCCTCCCTATCGCTCTCCTGACCGTTCGAGCTGTCGGGCGATGAAAGCCGTTTCGCGATCGTCATTTAGTCTGGACGTCTTGAGCAGTGGCGTCCGCTGCGCGTGCGGGAGCGGATCGCCGCCATTCGCGCTTTTCGGCGGTGAAGCAAGCGCAAGTCCACACTCAATCTGGCCGAAAGCCCCGACGCTCTGGCAGGTTAACTTACTTCCCGAAGCCCCTTTCAGGCGCTTCCAGAGGTCAGCTTGTAGCGGCGGGAGTATGTACTCATCGACTGGCTGGAGCCGAAATTCCGGCAATCTCGTACAGGTTCTGGAGAACGCCACGTCGGCGGATTTTGCGCCGCTGACTTCGTCCATGCACATGGTCTGGTTTCGCCATGTCGGCAGACGGCTCAAGAGTGATTGCCGGTACTTCCATCGGCCTTGCTACAACACCTTCCTGACGCCGCCAAAGGGCGCGAACCTTTCGAGGCTGGAACCTCTCGCACAGGCTGTGCTGGACGTCCGCGCTTAACATCCGGACGCGGACGCTGGCCGACCTGTACGGTCCGGACCTGAGGCCGCCGAAACTGCGCCGGGCACATCAGGTGCTCGACCGCGCCTTGGACCGGCTCTACCGGCGGGTTCGCGTCCGAGCGCGAGCGCGTCGAGCATCTGTTCATGCTCTATGGGAAAATGCCCAAAACCGGTGTCCCCGAAGGTTAAATGATGGTGCAGTTGGTTGGTAGCAGAGGTTGTGGTATGGCAATGCAACGAAATCAAAGAAGAAACTGGGTTGACCATGAACGTCAAGGAGGCTGTACATACAGCGAAGGAATACGTTGCCGAGCTTTATGAGGATGAACCGGCTCGTCATATCGGTGTGGAGGAAGTGGTATTCGATGAACTCGGCAGTACTTGGAAAGTGACTGTCGGTTTTTTTCGGCCATGGGATGAGAAACTCGGATTGTCAGGGATATTAGGTGCCGCGGCAGACGGTGAATCCGCCTTGTGGAAGAGACGCTCATTTAAGGTTGTAGAAGTCGATGACGGTACTGGTAGAGTTAAGTCATTGACTCACCGGTCCTTGTCTTCTCTGAGCTGATCCAATGTCTCCGGCAAGCGCGTTTATAGACACCAATCTTCTGGTTCTTTTGCTGGTGGGAAGTGTAGATCGCAATCTGATAGCACGACATAGACGAACACGTAACTTCGTCCCGGAAGATTATGATCGTCTTATCGCAATGATTGACACGCTCGATAGGGTGTTTGTTACTCCGAACACCTTGACCGAGACATCAAATTTGCTCAATGGATCTCAAGACCTCCGCTTGATGAAACAACTCAATATTCTCACACAACAAGCAGTAGAGGTATATGTCTCAAGCCAAGTTGCGGCAAATAATGGTGTTTTCAACCATCTTGGGTTAACGGATGCCGTCCTTTTGGAAGCCATATCAGTCAGCCGACCATTAATCACCGTGGATTTTGACCTGTATGGTGCAGCGCTAGCCAAAGGCGATAAGTTCGCCTTTAACTTTACATATTGGCAGTCGTGGCAGATGCGATTTTAGCTTACTGGCTTGACGAGAAACACCGCCCGGAGGAGTTGACGGCCATGCAAATCAGGATCACGGCAGATGAACCTCGCAGGTCGACATTGGAGAAACCGCTGTCCATAGAGAGATGACAAGGGGCCGAGGAATCGGAAGCATTGTCATGCCATGAAGAGATTATGAGAGCGATTACTGCATGGCGGCTGCAATGATGGCTCCGGTCCTCTCCGCGGCCGGAACTAATGTGCCCGTCGGCCAATTGGGCGTAGCCAGCGGTGGTCCGGTGTCTGCGGTGGCTGGGAATCCCGCCCACCAGCGGCGGCTCTCGCCCGTCATGACGGCCTAGCTCGCCGCCGTGTGGCGCAGGTAATGGAGGTGGAGCCTGCCGAGCCCGGCATCAGCGCACGCCGTGCGCCAGCAGTTCGTCAGAACCCAGACACCCGGCCTTCTGCATGGCGCACGGGCCGGTCCCGGAGTCCTCCAGGGCCAGCGCCTCCGCGCCGACGTTGCGCCAGCGCAGTTGGAGCGCCTCACTGCGGCGGCAGCCGGTGAGCGTGAGCAGTCGGAGCACGGCGACGGCATGGAATCGGAGGAAGCGAACCAGTAGTCGACCCGAGTAAATCCGCCCGAAATCGTCACCGTCGACGTACGATGTTTCCGGTGACGCGGTCTCGGGACCATCATTGTCCTGCAATGGCGACACGACTGAAGGGCGATCCAAGAGTGCACCGGGGCGGCGTCCCGCAGCGCCCAACATACAGCTCTCTCCCAGCGGCGCAGATCGCTCGTTGACCCGGTCATTTCACCGCACCGGCGGCCATTCCCTTGATGATGAAGCGTTCAAGTGCCACGCCTATGATTATCAGTGGTACGATAGCCGTTGTCGAGAGCGCCGCCATAGCCCACCAGTTTATGCCTTGGCTACCGGTCTGACTGGCTACCATCACCGGTAGGGTCTTGGCGTTGGTGGAGGTCAGCAGGGCGGCGAAGAAGTACTCGTTCCAGGTCAGCACCAGAGACAGGATGAAAGCGGCCACCGTGCCGGGTAGGGCGATCGGCATGACGATCGTGAGAAACGCCTTCCAGATCGACAGTCCGTCCACAAGCGCCGCTTCCTCCAGTTCCACCGGAATTGACTGAAACTGGTCTCGCATGATCCATATGACGATAGGAAGTACCGTCAGTGTATACAGAAGGATCAGGCCTATCCTGGTATCAAGCAGGTCGAGGGACCGGTAGAGGACCAGGAAAGGCAGCGCGAGCACCACCGGCGGCAGGATCAGCTGGCTCAGGAAGAAGAACGAGATGTCCGGGTTGCGCATGAAGCCGAACCTGTATTGGAAACGGCTGAGGCCGTAAGCGGCGAGCGAACCCAGTACGACCGCCAGCGCCGAGGCGGAGACGCTGGTTATGGCCGAGTTGGCGAAGCGTTTGAGGAACTCCTCACGCACGGTGGATTCCTGCCCGATCAGCCGCGGGGAAAGACCGAGACTGTCCCAGCCCTTCCAGGCAGGCCAGAAATCAACGAAGGGAATCATGTGTCCCTGCATGACGTTCGGGGCCAGCTTGAAGCTTGTTGTCATGGTCCAATAGATCGGAAACAGGCAGACCACTGTCCAGACAAGCAGAACGCCATAGACCGCCACACGTCCCGCGTACCATCTGGCCCTGTAGGCCAGATCGCTGGAATGGTCGTGGAATATCTGTTCGGTCATGTCAGTACTTTGGGTTCATCCAGCGGTCGACGGCCTTCATGAAAGCCGTGATCGCGATGATAATGAGCACGAGATAGACGATCGCCAGCAAGGTTCCGTAACCGACGTTGGAGCGGTCCCGATACTCGCGGAAGATGAAACTCGTCACGCTATCGGTCGCGCCGCCCGGGCCACCCGATGTGACGTTGATGATTATGTCCGCAAGTTTCAGCTTGAAGATGATACGGATGAGTATCGCTGTCAGCGAGACGGGGAGCATCAGCGGAAACGTCACTTCCCAGAAGCCCCGCCAGCCGTTGGCGCCGTCGACGCGGGCGGCTTCCTGGACTTCGCGCGGGATCGCCTGAAGTCCGGCGAGCAGCATGATCATCATGAACGGAATGAACGTCCAGGCGTCCATGATCATGATGGTCAGCCTCGCGATTTCGGGATCGCCGAAAAAACTCGGCCGATCCCAGCCCAGCCATCGCGCCAGTTGCGAGATCGGCCCGAACCGGATTTCCAGCATTGACTTACCGACCATCCAGGATACGGCTACCGGCGAGAGCATCAGCGGCATCAGGAACGCCACCCGAAAGAACCTGCGCGCCCGGATCTGGCTTGCCTGAATCAGCGCCAGGGCGAAAGCGATGGCATACTCCACGAGTATCGCCAGCGTGTAATAGACCATGTTCTTCAGGGCGTTCCAGTAGAACGGATCGGTCCACATCTGCCGGACGTTGTCGAGACCATTGAATCTGGGCCCCTCGAAAGCTGAGAGGTTCCAGTTCGAGAAAGCGAGCGTGAGCGCGAAAATCAGCGGAAAGATCACCATTGCCACGACAAACAGGGTTGCCGGAAGCACGAACAGCGTCCGCTTGCCCTGCTCGCCGTGCAGAACGACCTGCGCGATGCACAGACAGGTGGCCCAGAGCAGATACGCGTATAGTGCCAGGCGCCAGTTGGACAGTTCCGCGGCCAGGTATCCCGTCTGCGCCATGGCGCACCAGGCAAAGGCCGCCGCCATCAGCGCGAAAGATCCCCAGATGAGGGCCCTGCCCACGAACCTGCGCCGCTCTCCGATGTCGTCACCGGTCACGACATGCAGAAGGTCTCCCTGGCTCATACGTTCAAGGCTTTCGGTGCATGGTTCGGGGGGCCGGTTTGCAGGCCCCCCGCGGGGTCGCCGCGCGGAGGCGCGGCGTAACCCGGCTCACATTCCCAGCGACGCCTTGTAAAGCGCGATCTGCTGCTGGCGCCCGATCTGGTCGGTGATGTTCTCCCATGCGGCGGCGATCGCGTCGGCGGTTTCCTGCGCTGAACCGTATTGGCCTGCGAACCCTTTCGCCAGCTCATCTTCCGCAACCGAGTAGTATTGGAAGATGCCGGGGATACGGGGCTCGATGGCCGCGTTGGGATGGTTGTAGCTGTCGGCGTTCGAGCCGAGATAATCCTCGATGAACGCCCGGTCGTAACCCGCCTCTTCCCACTCGTCATAGTTGAAGTGACTGTTCCGGTAAGGCTGGAAGCCTGAGGGATATGCGGACGCCCAAAGCGAGAGATCCTTGCCTCCGAGATGTGCCGCTGCCGACCACGCCGCCTTCTGCCTCTTCGCGTCACCGTCTACAGTGGCCATGACGTATACACCCCAGCCGATGTAGGCCATGTTGGGGGCCTCGTTCATGGTGTTTTCCCACTCGCCCGTAGACGCGTTGTAGACCCGGTCGGATGCCGGATTGATGCCGAAGCCAACAACGTCGCCCACTACGGATGTGTCCGACGTGCGGGCGTTCGAGCCTACGTCACCCCACCACATGAGCATTGAGCCGGTCCCGGCGAGGAACTGCTGGAATGCGGTGGTGCCCGGATCGGCGTTGATCTGGTCGGCCGGATAGGCGTCCGCTTCGATCAGCTCGAAAACGTCCTCGATGGCCTGGACCCATGCCGGATTGTTGACCCGGGGCTTCATCGTATCGGGGTCGAAGAGCCATGCTGGATCGTTCGGATGTTTGGCGTATGCGGCCGCGCGGTTTTCAAGGAAGTAGAAGCCGAAACCACCCCAACCTTTCAGAGGATCGAGATAGCCGTGGGCATCCAGTCCGGTCAGCGGGTCGGCCTTGCCCTTCAGTTCCCTGGAGATTTGATTGATTTCCTGCCAGGTCGCGGGAACGTCGCGTCCGGTAACCGAACCCTCACCGAAATAGTCTGTGCGATAGGCGAAGGTGTGGCAGTCACCATCGATCGAAACACGGTAAGTCCTGCCGTCCCAGGTGCCGACCGGCGCCTGCAGGTAGCTAACGTAGTCGTCCATGTCGATGACGTTCCGGACCCAGTCCGGCATGACGGAAGCCATGCCTCTGCCAAGAACATCGCCTTCGAAAGGTGCGCCCATCTCAATGATATCGAAGTCGACCGTGCCCGTCGCGATCGACTGCTGGAGGCGCGCGTTGTAATCGGCTTGGGCGAGGTCGATCCAGTTTATCCTGGCTCCCGTATAGGCTTCCCAGGGCTTGAGGAATCCACGGAACAGGAAGTTATGGAGATTCTGGTTGTTCAGTCCCATGAAGGTCAGTTCGATTCCGGCGAATTCGCCCTCACTCACCACCTCCCTGATCGGGCCAAGGCACATTTCGCCGACTTTTTGCCAGTCCGCGTCTGTGGGTGATCCCATGCCCACGCCGGGAATCTTCAGAATTTCGGCGCGCAGCCTGTCATGGGAGGCTGCCCAGGCCGGACGGACGACCGCACCGGTCGCCACACCGGACAAAGCCGTCATCGCACCCGTCGCGGTGAGGCCTTTCAGCATGTCGCGTCGCCCCAGTTTCCCGGCACGTTTCATGTAGTTGTAGATACCTGTCTTCATTTTCCTTCCCTTTCGTTACTGGCGGATGGTCTGGGACCTACCGCGCCCCGAGAGCGATAATCGTGAGAGCTACCGTTAAGCACGTCCTGCCGACACTTCCCGGAATCCGTTTTGGACCCTGAGTTGTCACCGCGTGGTTCCGTTCTGTCAAGGAGTTTTGCCCGCAGGTTGACGACGGTACCGGTGGTGAGGCGCCCAATGGCGGTGCTCCCTCTTGACTTCCTACATTGCCGGATTCTGGCGGTGCGTAACTGACTGTATTTGTGGTCCATTGGGTCTCGATTCCCCGGGACGGCGATGTAGTGCCCACGGGGTATATTCCGCTTGACCCTCCGGCCCGTCCGGTCCATACTTCCGGCATGTTCGTTCGCCACAAGAAGAGCGGAGACCGAATCCGCGTCCAGGTCGTCAGGTCGGTGCGCGACGGCGACAGGGTGCGCCAGAGGGTCGTGCGCCATGTCGGCACCGCGACGAGCGACGGGCAGCTCAGCCAGCTCGACCGCCTCGGGCGGCTGATCATCGAGGAGATGAGGCAGGCGGAGACGGCCCAGCTTCACCTGCTGACGCCGAAGCAGTACAGCGATCTCATCGCCCAGGCCCGTCTGGCGGTGGCGGATCCGCGGCCCTTCGGGGTCGACCTGGCCGAATGCCGCGAGGAGGCGCGGATCTCGGTCGGGCTGCGCGAGGCGCTTGGCGAGGTTTACGGCCGCCTGGGGTGGGATCGGGTGCTGGGCGCGCGGCGCATGAGCTCCAACCGCATCCTCAAGGAGATGGTCCTCGCGCGCGTCGCGCAGCCGCTCAGCAAGCGCGCCACGGTCCGCGAGCTCGACCGCCATGGCGATCTGTCGCTGAACCTCGACCAGGTCTACAGGACCATGGACTTTCTCGACGACGGCCTGATCGACGCCATCCGCGGCCAGTCCCACGCGGCGGCCCGCAAGCTCTATGACGAGCCCGTCAGCGTCATCTTCTTCGACACCACGACGCTGTATTTCGAGAGCGAGGTGGAGGACGGCCTGCGCGCCAAGGGCTACAGCAAGGACGGCAAGCACCACCGCGTCCAGGTCGTATTCGCCCTTCTGGTCACCCCCGACGGCATCCCGCTGGGCTACGAGCTGTTCCCGGGCAGCAGCTACGAGGGCCACACCCTGATCTCCTCTCTCGCGGGGCTGGCCGAACGCTACCCCGCCGCGCGCTTCACGGTGGTGGCCGACGCCGGCATGATCAGCGCCGACAACGAGAGGCTGCTTCAGGAACGCGGCATCCCGTACATTCTCGGTGCCCGGCTCAGGTCCCAGACCGCGGAGTTCCGGAACCGGGCGCTCGAGCCCGACGGCTTCGTGGCGTGGCGGCCGATGAAGGAGTTCCCGACCTCGATCGCGCGCTACAAGAGCCTCAGGAAGGGCTCGACCAGGGTCATCGTCACCTGGTCGCCCAAACGCGCGCGCAAGGACGCGCGCCAGCGCGCGCAGGGCCTGGAGCGGCTGCGCAGGCGTCTCGCCGGGAGCGACAGGCCCGCGTCGGTCGCCGGGCGCGGGTACGCCCGTTTCCTCGCCTTCCCCGAGGGCCGGATCGAGATCGACGGGGACAAGGTCGCCGAAGCGGCGCGGTGGGACGGGATAGGCGGGATCGTGGCCTGGGGCCACGATGACGCCGACGCCCGCTTCCTCGTCATGCAGTACCGCCGGTTATGGGAGATCGAGGCGTGTTTCCGCGTGAACAAGCACGATCTCCGCATCCGCCCGGTCTTCCACTGGGTGAAACGCCGGGTGCGCGCCCACATCGCCATCTGCTACATGGCGTTCTGCTGCCTGCAGCACCTCCGCCACAGGCTCGCGCTGTCCGGCCACCCCATGAGCCCGGACGTCATCCGGCGCGAGCTCAACGCCCTGCAGATCAGCGTGCTGCACAGAAAGGGCACGGAACAGAAATACGCCATGCCCAGCCGGGCCTCGGCCAAGGCCCGGCGGATCTACCGGAGCCTCGGCCTCGGATGGAACGAAGCCCCGTTCCGGCTCCAGCCGACGCGAAAGACCGCAGCCCGGCGGGCAGGCGGGTGACAGAGCCCCGAAACCGGCGGCAATGAACGCGGGAACGTCCCGCGATGTAGTGCCCATTCGAAATCCGGGCCGCCGAAAATCAATGACTTACAGCCGAAAATGTAGGAAGTCGAGACCGCGTGGTTCCGTTCTGTCAAGGAGTTTTGCCCGCAGGTTGACGACGGTACCGGTGGTGAGGCGCCCAATGGCGGTGCTCCCTCGCGTTCGGTTCCCCGACGCAAAGCGACGGGTCACCAGATGGGGGCGTTCAGGTGTCCCGATGGCCGTCCACCTCCTTGCGCGCCATCCCCGCTTATGCGGGGAGCGGACAGCCCCGACGCCCAGGGCATTCCCTACAGCGGGATGGGATGTTCCGGCGTTGTTCCTTCCCGACCCGTCCCCGCTCTTGCCGTCACCGGGCATATCGACTTTCTTCGTGCCAGTTCCCGGGGTTACACGTCGGGCATCATGACAGTCTCCGCATCGGACAATCCACTGGATTTGGCTTGAAGGCCCCTTGGCCAGGTCGTCCGCATGGAAGCGCCCAATATCCGCCGCCCCGATAAGGTCGCGATATCAGGCCGCGCTGTCAGTCTGCCGGACCGATTTCAGGTCCACGTCCGGTGCGGTCCTTTCGCGGCGCATGAGCAGTCGGTTGAGTGCGGCGACATACGCCTTCGCGCTGGCCACCACCGTGTCGGTATCCGCCGCCTCGCCGGTTGCGATCCTGCCATCCTCCTCAACCCGGATGCTGACCGTCGCCTGCGCGTCCGATCCCTGGGTCACGGCATGTACCTGGTATAGCTGCAGGTCGACTTCGTGCGGGAATATTTTCCTGACAGCCCTGAAGACCGCGTCAACCGGACCGTCGCCCGTCGCGGTCACCTGTTGGTCCACTCCATCGACACTCATGGTAAGGTCGGCCGACTGTGGGGCCTCCGTACCACATATGACCCTCAGGAACCTGATCTGCAGCCTGTCGCTTTTGCCCGACGCCGAGGAATCGCGCATCAGGGCTACCAGGTCATCGTCGAATATCTCTTTCTTCCTGTCCGCGAGCGCCTTGAAACGAACGAAGACGTCATTGAGCTGGTTGCCCGCCAGACTGTATCCCAGTTCCTCCAGCTTGGAACGCAGCGCCGCCCGACCCGAATGCTTTCCCATCACGATACTGGTCGCTGACAGGCCGATGTCCTCCGGCCTCATGATCTCGAACGTTTCCGCGTTCTTCAGCATGCCATCCTGATGAATGCCCGACTCATGGGCGAAGGCGTTCTTGCCGACAATCGCCTTGTTGAACTGCACGCTGAAGCCGGAAACGGCCGCCACCCGTCGGGAAACGTTCATGATCTTCGTGGTGTCGACACCCGTCCGATAGGGAATGATGTCGCCGCGTACTCTCATTGCCATCACGACCTCCTCCAGCGCGGTGTTGCCCGCGCGTTCCCCGAGACCGTTGACGGTGCATTCGATCTGCCGTGCTCCGCCAGCGACCGCGGCCAGCGCGTTGGCCGTCGCCATGCCCAGATCGTTGTGGCAATGCGTCGCGAAAACCACACTGTCGGCACCGGGAACGGTCTCGATCAGTCGGCGGATCAGGTCGGCGGATTCGATCGGTGCGGTATAACCGACGGTATCGGGAATGTTGATTGTGGTGGCACCCGCCTCGATCGCGATTCGGACAACCCGGCAGAGGTAATCCCATTCGGTCCGGGTCGCGTCCATGGGTGACCACTGGACGTCGTCGCAGAGGCCGCAGGCATGGCTGACTGTGTCGTGTACCCTGTCGGCAAGTCCGTCCATGGTCAGTCTCGGAATGTCTCTGTGAAGGGGTGACGTTCCGATGAAAGTGTGGATTCTCGGGCGCCTGGCATGCCTGACCGCCTCCCAGCAACGGTCTATGTCCGCAATACTGGCGCGCGCCAGCCCGCAGACAGCCGCGTCCTTGGTTCGCTTCGCGATCTCGCTGACTGCCAAGAAGTCGCCTTCCGACGCGATTGGGAAGCCCGCTTCGATTATGTCCACGCCCATTCCATCAAGTAGGTCGGCGATCTCCAGCTTCTCGGCATGGCTCATGGTTGCGCCTGGACTCTGCTCTCCATCGCGCAGGGTGGTGTCGAATATCAACACGCGGTCTTTGTCGTGTACGTTCATCATGGGTTCTCTTCTGCTGGTCCTTAGTTAACGGGCGCGGTCTGTGCTGCCTCTGAGCGGGTGCGCCGGACGGCAGCGCTCAGAGGCGGCTAAGGAGCAGCAGGGCAAGGGGGATGGCCGCACGGCACGTGCGCTGGCTGGCGATATGTCCCTTGATCATCATTCCGGTGACAATAAGGATGTGAACGGGGAATGTAACCCTAAAATTCACCGCATTCCCAAATCAGTCCGGGTCGGGAGTCGGCACCCGACCACCGTCCGTCGCGGACCCGCCGTCGGTTCCCGTCTCCGGGCGGCTTTCTCCGTCCGCATGGACCATCCTGCCCTCACCTTCGGGTTTCCCGTTGACGAAGTTACCTTCATAGATATCGCCATTGGCGAAGATCACGCGGCCCGGACCATGCAGCTTTCCGTCCCGCCACATGCCCGCGTAGGAAGGTTCACCTGGCTTCGTCAGGGTGCCCTGCCCATGATGGCGGTCGTTCAGGAACCCCCCTTCGTAGACCGAGCCATCGGCGTAGGTTGCCCTCCCATGGCCGGATCGTTTGCCCTGTTTCCAGCCGCCCAGATAGCTCCCGCCGTCCACCCGCGTCAACGTGCCGGTGCCGCCGAAGCTGCCATTTGACCATTCACCCTCGTAAACTGAACCGTCCGGATAGAGGAGAACGCCCATGCCGTGCCGCCTGTTGTCCCTGAAGCCACCCTCATAGACCGTGCCGTCCGCGTAGGTGGCTGTTCCCGTCCCGTGCCTGCGACCGCCCCGCCATTCGCCGGTATAGGAATTTCCGTCGGAATCGGTCAGCGTACCCATGTCCGTGAAGAGCCCAGCTGCCCACCGCCCTTCATATACCGAGCCATTGGGATAGGAAATTCTGCCGTAACCATCGGGAGCGCCGTTGAGGAAGCCGCCCTCGTAGACCGCCCCGTCCGAATATGTCATTTTGCCCTGGCCTTCCGGCCGATGGTTCCGGAACAGACCTTCGTATACGGAGTTATCGGGATACTTGAGCTTTCCCTGACCCTCGAAATTCCCAGCGTTCCACTCTCCGGTATAGGTCAGGCCTGTGTGGTCGGTGAACGATCCGTTTCCGTGACGGAGGTCATTCCGGAAATCACCTGTGTATATGTCGCCGTTGGCGTACGCTTCCCTTCCGGTACCGTGGCGCTCGCCATTGATGAACGCGCCCTCATACATGTCGCCGTTTGGCTGGACCAGTCTACCCACACCATTTATCTGTCCGTCCGCCCACGCGCCGTCATACTCAAGGCCGTCCTGCAGGGTCAGCCTACCCATTCCGCTTCGCCGGCCATTCTCCAGACCGCCTTGGTAAACCGTGCCATCCGCATAGGTGATCCGGGCGTTTCCATGCTGAACGCCGTCCCGCCACTGGCCGTCGTAGACATAGCCATCCATGCGTTCCATCCGGCCCTGTCCGTGATGTAGGGCGTTTCGGAAACCGCCTTCATAAACGCTCCCGTCAGTGTATTCCACCCGTCCGGTTCCCTCGATCCTACCGTCCAGCCATTCGCCTTCGTAGGCGGAACCGTCAGCGAAGAGGATCCTGCCATTGCCTTCCGGTTTTCCCCTTACGAACCCGCCCTCGTAGACGGAGCCATTGGGAAACCGGGCCACGCCGGTTCCCTGGATCTCGCCATCGACCCAATCGCCGGTATATTCATAGCCGTTAGGAAGGCGGAAGGTTCCGATGCCGTGCTGCTTCCCGTCCCTGAACTCGCCTTCGTATTCGCCGCCGCCGTCGTACTGCTTGAGCAGCGTTCCACTGCCTGACTGGGCCCATGCGCCGCCTGCGATAACGAGGGCACCCAATACATATAGCGCCTTATGTGAGCTCCGTAAGATCATTTGCATGCATCCGCCGCCGCAGGGGCTGTCTCCAGCCGTGGTTTCCAGCCGTGGCCGGATCGTAGGTCAGCACGGCGGCACTGACAACTATTTTGGAGGCGATCTGGTGTTAAGGACTCCGTCCTGTGTTAATGCGGACGTATCGGGAGGTGAATGCCATGCCTGACAGTTTTCGAGTGTCGCTTGCGCAACTGAACCCCACCGTAGGGGCGCTGCGCTCCAACGCGGACAAAGCCCATGCGGCCTGGGAGGAAGGTCGCGAGGCCGGGGCCGACATGGTTGCTTTGACCGAGATGTTCATAACCGGCTACAACGCCCAGGACCTGGTGATGAAGCCCGCATTCAGCAAAGCCGCGATGGCTGAGATCAAGGCGCTTGCCGGGCGTTGCCGGGATGGGCCCGCGCTTGCGGTGGGAGGTCCGTATGCGGATGGAGCCGGGCGATTGTTCAATGCCTATTACGTCTGCGCGGGCGGTCGCGTGATTCGGCGGGTTCTCAAGCATCACCTGCCGAATACGGAGGTGTTTGACGAAGTGCGCGTTTTCGAGGCGGCTCCGCCGGGCGGACCTTACTCGGTGTCCGGTGTCCGGGTGGGCTCGCCTATCTGCGAGGACGCATGGCGCCCGGATGTCTGCGAGATGCTTGCGGAGACGGGGGCCGAGTTTCTGCTGGTCCCGAACGGATCACCTTATTTCCGCGACAAGTTCGATACGCGGGTCAATCACATGGTCGCCCGCGTTGTCGAGACGGGCCTTCCCCTTATCTACCTGAACATGGTTGGAGGGCAGGATGACCAGATGTTCGACGGCGGTACCTTCGCGCTCAACCCGGGTGGCGAACTGGCGCTCCAGATGCCATTGTTCGAGGAGGCCGTCGCCCATCTGGATCTGGTGCGCAGTGATGCCGGTTGGCGGATCCGGCCCGGTGACCTTGCACGGCATCCCGATGCCTGGGAGCAGGATTACCGGGTTATGGTCGAGTGCGTACGCGACTACCTTGGCAAGACGGGTTTCGGCAAAGCCCTTCTGGGGCTCTCGGGCGGGGTTGACAGTGCGCTCGTCGCCACGATCGCCACGGACGCGCTCGGACCGGAGAACGTGCGGTGTGTCATGCTTCCGTCCGAATATACTTCCGGAAGTTCCCTGGCGGACGCGGCGGCTGTAGCCCGAGCGCTCGGCTGTCGTCTGGAATCGGTACCGATATCGGGTTCCCGGGTGGCGGTCTCTCAGGCGCTGTCCGGGCTGTTCGAGGGAACGCTGCCGGACCTTACGGAGGAGAACATCCAGTCGCGACTGCGCGGGCTGTTGCTTATGGCGATCTCGAACAAGTTCGGGGAGATGCTTCTTACGACCGGGAACAAGTCCGAAGTCGCTGTCGGGTATGCCACAATCTACGGTGACATGGCCGGCGGCTACAATCCCGTCAAGGATCTCTACAAGACCCGCGTGTTCGGGATCTGTCGGTGGCGCAACAAAAACCATAGATACTGGATGAAGGGACCCGTCGGTGAGGTGATTCCGCCCCGGGTGATCGGCAAGCCTCCCTCGGCCGAGCTGCGCGAAGGCCAGAAAGACGAGGACAGCCTTCCACCCTACGAAGTTCTGGACGCGATTCTGGCCGAACTTGTCGACAACGAGGCCTCCGTCGCCGACGTTGTGGGACTGGGGTATGACCGGGATACGGTGAAGACGGTCGAGAACCTGATCTACAGCAGCGAGTACAAGCGCTTCCAGGCCGCGCCGGGCGCACGTCTGACCATGCGCAGTCTATGGCTTGACCGCCGCTATCCCATTGTTAACCACTGGCGCGATGGTGACTGACATTCCCGCATGCCGCGGGCGGTTTCCGGCGGATCATCGATTCCCGGGCAATCGGGCGGCGCTCGGCAGGGAAATCCGCGTTGAATGACGGTCAGGCGTTCGTTCGGGTCTCCGCGGCACCTGGTGGCCCGGCTCTCCGGTATGGCCTCACCGCACATCCACGGGCGTGGAGGAATGCGTCAATCCGGATCCCACGGTCGATGTGTGCCGCTGCTCAGAGGCTGGTGATCTGGCATTTCCGCGCCAGCTGCCCGACATAATCGCGGTCGCAGAGTTGGGTGGCTTCGGCGGTCACCGCCGCGCTTGCGGCGGCGACGCCACGGACCAGGCAATCGCCCAGGGGTTCACCCAGCGCAACCGATAGCGTGAAAGCGCCGACAAAGCTGTCTCCGGCACCGACCTTGCTGACGACCTTGACCTCCGGGCTGACGCAGTGCCAGCTTCCTTCACCGTTTGAGAGGACGGATCCGTCGGCGCCGCGCGCGACGATCACGTTGGTTGCCACACCCCGCCTGACCAGCCCGTGCGCGAAGTCCGCGGTATCCGGGATCTCGGGCAGGGGATGCCCGGCCAGCTCTTCGGCTTCGGCGCTGTCCATCCTGAGGACATGGATCGCCTCATGCGGTGTCTGCGCCAGATTCATAAGTGCCGGACCTGAGGTGTCCACGAAAAGCCGTGCGCCACGCCCGGAAATATGCTCGGCAAGGATCGAGGGAAATTCCTTTGCGACGCCCGGCGGCTGGCTGCCGGACAGCACGACCAGCGTTCCCGCGCCCGCGGCCCGGTCGATCGACGCGAGTCCGCGTGTGACGTCGATGTCTTTCCAGCTTGGACCGGGCATGACGAACCGAAACTGCTGCTGGTTCTCCTCGTCAGTCACCGAAAGGCTCTGGCGTGTCTCGCCGGGCCCCTGGAAAGCGACCGTGGGCACACCTTCGAGCGCAAGAAGCCGGAGAAGGTGCGCACCGGTGGTGCCGCCGATGGCGACGAGGGCCGTTACCTGTCCTCCAAGCTGCCGTATCGCCCGTGCGACGTTTATACCGCCGCCTCCGGGATCGACCTTTGGCTCGGAGCACCGCAGCTTCAGCTCTGGGGTGACGCGTGGTGCGGTTATGGCGTAGTCGACCGCTGGATTCAGCGTGATGGTCAGAATGTCGTGTTTCATGCATTCGATACCGCATGTTTATTCGGGAAACGCGTCAACATGACGAGAAAACATCCCGAAAGCACGAAGAACAGGCCGAGACAGATGATGTAGGCGATCACCGGGGAAATGCCCGAAGCCGAAGGGTCAAGGAAGAAATACGGAAACTTGCCATCCACCAGCCCGCGCAGAAGCGCGTAGAGGGCATATACGAGTGGCCAGACTGTCCAGACCAGCGGGTCAAAATAGGTCATGCCGTGTTTGGGGCAAAAGGCGATCCAGACGGCGATACAGCCGACCGGGACCAACGTGTGAAGTCCGAGGTTTGACAGTACCTGCATTCCCTGCGGGTTATGGCTCTGGGCAAGCAGGACATGGTAGACGATGCCGGTGACAGCGATCCACACACTTATCGCGGCGGGCAAGGCCGTGCCGGGCCAGCGCCCGCGTAGCGCCGCGGCGCCGAGCGCCATGGCCAGCCCCGCGCTTGTAAGGTAAGTGAAATAACGGGCCAGTTCCCATAAGGTGGCGAGGACACCGGATTCCTCAATCCTGACCGCGAACTCGATTCCGATTGATGCGAGAGCGACAGATGAGACGAGGCCGACCGCGATCCGGGCCGGAACGGATAGGATGAGGGACATTCGCCCAATCTTCCAATTATGGCGCCGGTGTCAAGGCGGGATTGGGATCGCGACAGTCGGGAACCGCGTGGGCGGTATGCGCTCGCCGCGCGGATCGTGCGGGCGAAATCAGGTCCACCATTCGTCGATAGCGGAGATATCCTCGTCGGACCAGCCGAAATGGTGCGCCAGCTCGTGGACAAGTACATGGGAGATCAGACGCCCGAGTGGTTCATTGCCGCGGTCCGCCCATTCATCGAGAATCGGACGGCGAAACAGCCAGATGGTGTCGGGACCGGTGGGTTGTTCCCCGAATGATTTCTCGGTCAGTGGGACGCCGTCATAAAGGCCGGTCAGTTCGAAAGGATCCAGCTGCATATCCTGGAGGATATCGTCGGGCGCATGATCCTCGATCCGCAGGGCGACCTCTCCAGCCGCGCTTCGGAATGGTTCTGGAATCGCGGTGAGTGCCTCAAGCGCCATTGCCTCGAATGCGTCAAGACCGGGAGCGATCCATTTGGCGCTTGGATGAACCATGAAGCCAGGATAGCGCGATGGCGGCGGGAGGGAAAGCGCTGGGCCTGCCGTTTGGTTCGCGGATATTTTCGGTTAAGGATCGGTAATCCCGTCCACGGATCACGTCTGGATGGCGACGGGTGAGGGTTCGGCCCGGCTTTGACGCACTTGATACGGGTGAAGTCCCCCGGGGCGCTCTTGCCGCGCGATGCGATTACCGTGCGATGCGATCGACCAAGGCGGTTTTGTGGACATCGAATGGTCAAAATGTAATGGGGTTCATGACGATACAGGAAACACTCTCATGACAGTTACCCGATTCGCTCCGTCGCCTACGGGACACCTACATGTTGGTAATCTACGGACGGCGTTGTTCAATTTCCTGATAGCGCGAAAGTCCGGTGGGACTTTCATCCTCCGGCTCGACGATACGGATCAGGTTCGTTCCGGGCCGGAGTTCGCGGACGCGATTCAACGGGATCTTGAGTGGCTGGGGCTGAACTGGGATCGGCTGGAGCGTCAGTCCGAGAGGCTGGATCTCTACGAAAACGCGGCCGGGGAACTGCGTGGCCTGAAGCGACTTTACGAAGCGTTCGAAACGCCGGCCGATCTGGAACTCAAGCGCCGGAAGCTGCTTAAAATGGGCAGGCCACCCGTATATGACCGGGCGGCACTCGATCTTTCCGAGAACGAAAGGGACAGACTGCGTGCTGAACGGGGGCAGGGGGTCTGGCGTTTCCTGCTGGAACATGAGCGGGTCGAGTGGGAGGATGGTGTTCTCGGACAGACATCCATTGACGCATCCAGCGTATCCGATCCGGTGTTGATCCGGCAGGACGGACAGGTGCTCTACACTTTGGCGTCTGCTGTTGATGACATAGCGATGGGTATCACGCATGTAGTGCGTGGCTCCGACCACGTGACCAACACCGCCACGCAGATCCAGCTTATCCGGACGCTTGGCGGTGCGGTGCCGTCTTTCGCGCATCACTCGTTATTGACCGGTTCACAGGGTGAGCAGCTCTCGAAGCGTCTTGGCACTCTCGCTCTAGGTGACCTGCGTGACAGAGGTGTCGAGCCCATGGCCCTGCTTTCGCTGATGGCCCGGCTCGGGTCATCGGATCCGGTGGAGCTGCGCTACTCGATCGGGGACCTGATGGAGGGTTTTGACATAACGGCGTTTAGCGCATCGCCGACGAGGTTCGACGTGGAGGATCTCCGGCCGCTCACCGCCCGGTATCTTCGTGGGCTTTCGTTCGGCGCCGTTGCCCGGGACATCGATACATTGGGCGTACCACAACCTATCGCCCGCCAGTTCTGGGACGCCGTTCGGGAAAATGTCGGCACACGCCGGGACATGGTGGAATGGTGGATACTCTTTCGTGACGGAGCCGAGCCGATCGTGGATGCCGCTGATCGGGATTTCGTGACCGAAGCGTTTGCGCTTCTGCCGGAATTCCCGTTTGACGTCGGCACCTGGAGCGCATGGACCGCAGCGGTGGGGGAGAGAACGGGCCGAAAGGGCCGGAATTTGTTCATGCCGCTCCGTAAGGCGATCTCCGGGCGTGAGCGGGGGCCCGAAATGGCTGATGTCATGGCACTCCTGCAGAAGCCTCCCCGACTTGAACCGCGGGGGTCCGGGTGACGTAGGCGGTGTGGGAATGGCGTTCATAGCCAGATTCGCGGGCGTTACCGTCCACGATGACAACGCGATTCCACAATGGGTTTGAGTCTGTGAAGGCCAGCGCGGTTTTATGGTGGAGCCGATCGGGATCGAACCGACGACCTCGTCATTGCGAACGACGCGCTCTCCCAACTGAGCTACGGCCCCACCTGAGTTGACCGTATGGACGGTTCCGTGGGCCCAGTCAAGTGCGGAATTACATCAGGGTGTAGCACAGATTTTTCAGGCATGCCCGTTCTGTTCCGTTTTCGCGTCCCGCTGAGTTGTTAAGATGGCCATCTCCGGTTGATTCCGGCCAGTGCGGACCGGTCAGATGATTCGACTCAAAGCAACATGATCAGCCCGGCGATTGTACGCCGGAATAAGAAGATCGGGGCTGATAAAGTCCTTGAGTAAATTTCCGGTGTTGCCTACCGCCCTCTCAATGTTGTTAAACAAGCACTTCGGCTTTCTTGATCTTCAGCAATTACGGTGGGTGTCAGCACAAGCGGGGGATAAGAAAAGCCGTCAATATGCGCAAAAAAACATGCCTCTTCTTTGTCGCAGGGTGTGGTTCTCGTATGGCGCACTGATGTTTCTGCAATAGTCCGAAATAAAACGGCATTCTGCTGGCCGGATCGGGAGATTGCCCCCGATCCGGCCGATTCCGCGAAAATCCGGGGCGTAGGCCGCGGCTTTTCCGCGCCCGCCGCCTTTCCCGGGCCTGAGCCGCCACGACGACCGGAAGCCGCAATCCGCCAACGACAACCGGCCGATGGCGCACCTCCCGCTCGCCGCGTGATTCGCGAACGGAACGCCAGGGGATCGAAAGGGAACCATACGAGAATCGCACCCTTGTCGTATGACCAACATTGCGCACGCCTCTCAGATAGCCATACTCCAATATCTCGGATCAGCCCGGTGGCTCGGGTCGGCGGATGAGGATTCCGAGGACGATGATCAGCACGGCGGTGCCCGGGCACCGTGCCGATGGGGATCCGGAACCGGCGACCGGACGGGCCGCGAACGCCGGCGCCGGAACCTGCCGTGCCCGTCAACATCAGGCCATGGACATGGAAGTACTGCCCCATCTGAGCGAGACCCGCGAGGGACCGCTTCCTGCGCGGATCATGGACCGGATCGCGTCGCACGCCGCCCTGCCCGACGGCTGTCACGTCCTGCACGCGGAACGGCTCCGGCGCCAGAGGGAGTGCGTTGCCGCCCGGGCGCGCGGGTGCGAGGAGCGCCGCCTGGTTAGGCTGGCCCGCAGGGCCGGCTATTTCCGGGCCCGGATGGGGAACGGGGAGATTCTGGCCATCTCGGGATACGCTCATGGACGCGCCGAGGCGGCCGTCCGCGCTGGCCCTCCTCGAGACGCGCCGCGTTGTTCTCCGGGCGCCGCGCCAGGGACGCCCGGCGCAAGGCGCTGCTCGACGGCTTCATCGTCGCCCAGTGCCGGTGCAGGCCAGAGGTCCACGCCGCCCTGGCGCCCGACATCCGGGAGTTCCTGCGGTCGCATCCCAGCGCGTGGAACGTTGCGGCCCTGTCCGGGTTCCTCGCCGATCCCGGGCACGGGGATGTCGTCGCAACGTCCGCGGACGCACGGAAGGCGGCGGGGAGCGCACGCACCGGCTGATCCTCCTCGGCGTCTGGGTGCTGGCCTGGCGGGAGGAACCCAGGGAGCTGCGCGACCTCGTCGCGGCGGAGCTCTGTCCTCCGTCTGTAGGAAAGTGTTTGATATTCCTACATATATCGTGGATAACGGCTCCATGCAACCAAATATGGTGAGATATCCGGGCTAGGACGGCCGGCAGGACTCCTGACCGGCCCTTCTTCCTGTCCGCCGATCAGCGGGATCTGGTGAAGAAGAGGATCCGGAACGGCGAGACGATCTCTTCGGTCGCTCGACAGTTCGGGACAAGTGGACAGACCATTCCGCGCGTCAGGGATCGGCTCTGGGGAATTTCGCTTCACGTACCTCTTTGTTGGGATAGGCCCAAAATCGTGTGGCCTGTATGCGAACGGCACGCCGCTTGGCCAGCGGATGAGGATCCCGAGTGTGCGCTCCAGTTCGCAGGTTGATTGAGTGACCGGAACAAGCTAGGATCGAAAAATGAGCGAGGAACGTGACAACGCACTGGTGATAGCCAGGTTGGAAGGCGAGATGAAGGCAATCCGCGCGGAGAACGAAGCAATGGAAACTCGAATTGATGCCAAGCTGACGGCGCTCGGCAGCGCTATGGATAAACAACAGGCGACGCTCCTCGCGGAGATAGCCAAACGCGACAAAGACAGTCAACGCTGGACCATCGGCTTCGGTATTGCCCAGATTGCCATCACCATTGCCGCAATCGGTGGCGGCGTTGCCATCCTCGGTCTTCTGATCAGCTTGCCAGGCTGAGGACCCTTCAAGACCGCGTAAAGACGAGTCTATCCCGACAAAGGTGCGTGAAGCAACATTCCTCAGAGCCGATACCTGACGCGCGGAATGGCCCATCGGAAGGTTTGTACGTAGAACCACGCCGGGGAAATATGAACGCTGGCTACCGCGTGGCGTTTCCGAGTGCTTTATAGGCTGTTGATCTGCCTATGCCGAGATGTCTTGCGGCCCGAGACGGATTTTCCGGCGCTGGCGAGGTCCTGGAGGGCTGAGACGTTTGCTCCGCGCCTGCGCGACTTTCCCGATCGGCGACTGGCGCGCCTTGGCAGTCCGAAAGCCTGGCCCACCCTGTCTCCGTCCATCGGAAAGCAGATCAACGGAGAGGTGATCCGGCAGCATTGGGGCGATGTCATGCGGCTCGCGGGCAGCATTCGCGACAGGTCTCTGAAACCGTCCGGAATCCTGCGCAAGCCTGGGGCGTGCCGTCAACAGAACCGACTGTACCTCGCCCTGGGTGAAATCGGTCGGATCGAACGCACGCTCTTCATGCCCGACTGGATCGAGAACGCTGCCCTGCTCATGGAATGCCACGCCGGCCTCAACAGGGGCGCTGCGCGCCATTCGCTGGCCCGTGCCGAGCGCGCCAGATCCGTGCAGGTAAATATGGAGGGACGCAAGCATTGGATCGCTTGATCCGGCCAACCAGTCCGCAACCGCTTCGTAGCCGGTTCGGGCCTTCTCGATCTGGGCCTGGGTCCATTCCAGCTTCTGGCAGATCTCCTCGAGTATCGTGAAGACCTGCGCCCGCCGCTGAATGGCGGTCTCGGTAAAGGGGGGGGGCGAGAAGAGCTGGTTCATGCCGCGTTCCATTCGAGTTGATGCACGGGCACAAACGGCATTGCGGAGAAAACGGAAGTTCACTACCCTCTCGGGCACTTTCCCGTGCAAGGAGGAGGATGGTGGGAAACCGGGATTACAGCCTGCTGGGACCAGACGGGCGGCACGCCGTCAGAATCGGACTTGCCGCGGCTGACTGGTATCACACTGATATTCCGAGAGCGGATATGAAATCGCTGATGAGGCGCCGCGACGGCCCGGCCCTCCGGGACTCCGTGATATACTACGGAGCCATGATTTTGCTGGCGGGTGCCGGAATCGCCATCTGGCCGTCCTGGTGGTCGCTCCCGATCTGGATCGCCTACAGCGTTCTGTATTCTTCCGGCGCCGACAGCCGCTGGCATGAAGCCGGACATGGAACCGCGTTCAGAACCGGTTGGATGAACGGCGTGGTCTATCACATCGCGTGCTTTATGCTGCTCCGGAACCCGACTTTGTGGCGGTGGTCGCATGCGCGTCACCATACCGACACGATCATTGTCGGGCGTGACCCGGAAATTGTCACGATGCGTCCGCCGGTGATATTCAGGGCACTGCTTCTGTTTTTCGGTTCGCACCAGCGCGACGGCTTCGTCGCGATGCTCCGCCACGCGGCAACAGGACTCCATGACGAGGAAAAGGATTATGTGCCTGAATCGGAATGGGGCAAAGCGACCTCAGTTGCGAGAATATGGATTTCGGTATTCGCCGTGACGCTCGGGACCGCGCTCTGGACGGGATCGATCCTGCCGTTCATGGTGGTGGGTTTCGGACCGGCCCTGCTTGGGTCATGGCACTTCGCCCTGACCGGGCTCCTGCAGCATACGGGTATGGCGGACAATGTGATTGACCATCGGTTGAATACACGCACGGTCTACCTGAATCCGATCAGCCGGTTCATCTACTGGAATATGAACTACCATGTCGAACATCATATGTTTCCGATGGTGCCTTACCACGCGTTACCGAAGCTACATCAGATGATCAGGCACGACCTGCCCGAGCCGAATTCCGGCCTGATGGAAGGTATGGGAGAGGTTATCTCCGCTCTGCGCAGGCAGTTGACGGACCCCGAATACCGAATCGAGAAGGCGTTGCCGAAAACCGCCCGGCCTTACCGCATGGACCTGCATGACATCGCGCTTGATACGCCCACCGCCGGATAACGCCTGAACAGGAGCGGGAGATGAAATTGCGGAAAACATCATTGCGGGACACCGGAGTCGAGATCACCGAGCTTTCTTTCGGAACATCCGGTTTGGGCGACATGCCCGATACCTATGGATACTCGGTGGATGAGACGCGTGCCCGGGCGACCATTCACGAGATCCTTGACGGTCCGGCCAACGTCATCGACTCGTCGCGCAACTATGGCTTCGGGCGGGCGGAGGAACGCATCGGGAGTGTCATCCGCGAAAGAGGTGGCCTCCCCGACGGGTTCGTCATCTCGACCAAACTTGACCGTGACATGGATACCCTTCGTTTCGATGCCGACCGGGCCCGGGAATCCCTGGAGGAGAGCCTGGAAGCCCTTTCGGTGGACCGCGTCCAGTTATTGCATCTCCACGATCCCGAACACGCCCGGGATCTGGGAGAGATCACCCGACCGGGCGGAGCGATCAGTGAACTCTTCAGGATGAAAGAGGAGGGGCTGGCACAGGCGGTGGGTCTGGCCATGGGCCGGATCGACATAATGCTTCCGATTCTACGGGATTGGCCATTTGATGCCCTGATCAGTCACAACCGGTATACCCTCCTGAACCGCAGCGCGGATGCGGTGTTCGATCTCGCCCGGAAAGATGGGATCGCGGTCATAAATGCCGCGCCGTTCGCAAGTGGTGTGTTGGCCAAGGGCACGACGGAATCCCGGCTTCTCAACTACCGGCAGGCCAGCGATGAGGAACTTGTGCCTGTACGGGCACTCGAGGCCGTCTGTGCCGAGCATGGCGTACCGCTTGCCGCGGCTGCGCTCCAGTTCTCCATGCGCGACCCGCGAATTGCGTCGACTTTGCTGGGTGTTACGCGCCCGGAGCGCGTGGGCGAAGCCTTAAGCCTTGCTGAAACACCTGTTCCTGATGCCGCATGGACGGCGCTGATGTCACTGAAATACGAGACGGATGATCCGGAAAGGAATCGACGGTACAGACCGGGCTGACCGCTGTCCGCGGCGCCCGCCTTCCAGGTCGTCCGGCTCCGGGAGTTTGAGCGGGAATATCGTATGGCGCTGTGCGGATCCGCTGTGTTCGTGTAGGGCTCCTTTCACGGTGCGTGGTCACAATGTCAAGGAACTCCGGTTCATTGGCGCACTTGATCAAAGGAGTCCCGCAGGGAGCCGGGAACATTGGTTCATGCATCGGTTTTCGGGACCGTTTCGGCACGGGACGAAGTGTGTAAGCGGGTTCCGGGGCTGGATCTGACGTCGTGATCCAGACCGTCTGTGGCGTGGGTCTCCGGGTATATCGAGTTCGGAAGGTCGGTATTGCCGCCGTTTTGTGACCGCAGTTCCGATGTGATCTTCGAGAACGGCTACGATCGCGTGATCTCGTTAGGTCCGCTGTCCGTATTGCGCGTCGTGAATTGCCGCGGACCGCGATTTGATCGGCGCCCATTCCGTCGGGATACGCCGGGTTGCGCTGTGCGCGGGCCCTATCTTGGGGCACAGTGCCGGTCGGGATGCCGGCTTGTGGTTCGGCATGTGTGATGGCTTTCGGGTACCGCGCCTCCCAGATGCGGTATCCTCGGGCAGGATTGATCAGCTTCCCCGGCGCTTTGCGCGACCGGGGCCGGACATCATATGCGATATGAAGGCGTGCGGAGACCGGTATCATTCGTCCTATGCTTCGGTCATGGGTTCTGCGATACCGTGAAAATACCTGAATGGACCGATCCGCGTTCACGGGAATCACCAATACGGGGCATTCATGAAGGAAATCGCGTTTTCACTTGAGCTTGGAGACCATCCGGACGGTATCCGAAAATTCCCGGACGGGAACGGGAGCGATGGGCCGGAGGCCATACGGGATATCGCCGCCGCTGGCGTGATCTCGCAGAACGTGTATCTGGACGGGAGCCGATTGTTCATGGTTTTGCGGGTCGAGGACGACTTTGACCGTCAGGCGGATCTACGAACTTGCCTTGTCCGCTATCTGGAAAAAATTCCGCAGGCAAAGGGCCAGGCCGCTCCGATAACCGGGGAGGGCGATCGGTGGGAGCCGCTGGAACGGATTTACGACCTGAACGCGACTTTACGGGAAGTCGGTGGTGACCCGAGGCCGTTGCGGACGCCCGGGCCGGTCCTTGACACACACCAGCACTTCTGGAGGATTGATCGGGGTGATTACTCCTGGCTGTCGCCTGATCTGGGCATCCTTTACCGTGACTACCTTCCCGATGATCTGGCCCCGCTCCTGCGACAGGCGGGCGTGACCGGAACGATCCTGGTGCAGGCGGCGGATACCGAAGCCGAAACGGATTTCCTGCTCGACCTCGCCGACCGCTGCGACTTCGTTGTGGGTGTCTGTGGCTGGCTGGATATGGACTGCGATGGATTTTCCGCCCGTCTGGACCGTTACAGGAGGAATCCACGCTTCCTCGCCTTTCGGCCGATGCTTCAGGATCTCGAAGAGGACGACTGGATCCTCAAACCGCGCGTTCTCGGGAACCTTGCCTACGTCGCCAGTGTCGGTATGCGGTTCGAGTTTCTGACCAGGCCGCCGCAGCTTCCGTATGCGGTGGAGGCGATAAGGCGCACGCCGGGGCTACGGGCTGTGATGAACCACATGTCGAAGCCATTCATCGCCGAGGGGACGCTGGAGCCTTGGGCCAGCCAGATCGCCGAGCTTGGTGCCTTTCCCGATGTATACTGTAAGATATCCGGAATGGTGACCGAGGCCGATCACGGGAAATGGGGGCCGGAAGACCTCCGCCCCTACATTGCCCATATCCTCGAGGTGTTCGGACAGGACCGGGTGATGTTCGGATCGGACTGGCCTGTCTCACTACTGGCGGCGACAGGTTACGGCGATGTGATGAATGCGCTGCGCACTGTTGTCGGGCCGTTACTGGACATAGACGGACACCGCAAACTGTTCCACGATAATGGCGCTAGATTCTATGATATCTGATCGGCTGGAATGCCGGTCCATCTGGAGATCCCCTTTTCCACCGCGTGAAAGCCACATCAATGGCTCCCGGCCGCGCGGCAGGCGCCACGAAGATGCGCTGCAGACGCCAGAGATGGCACCGGTCGCTGACACCGCAGGTTGTCGCCGCGGCTGAACCCATGGGTGCCGGTCCTCACCGGTGCGGTGCGGCGAACACGATGAAAAAGGGTCGACCGGTAGGTCGACCCTTACGCTTCACCGTTCTTTGCCTCCGCGTGTCACTCGCGATTGCCCAGGAACTGTAGCAGGAACATGAAGAGGTTGATGAAGTTGAGATACAGGCTTAGCGAACCCATGATCGCCGACTTTCCGAGCCACTCGTCATCCATCGCCTGGGCGTGGCCGATGTAATCGTTCTTGATCCGCTGCGTGTCATAGGCGGTCAGCCCGGCAAAGATCAGAACACCCAGCACCGACACCGCGAAGTCGAGGGCGGGGGAGCCAATGAACATGTTCACGATCGATGCGACGATCAGGCCGATAACACCCATGATCAGGAAGGATCCCCAGGCGCTTATGTCTTTCTTCGTCGTGTAGCCCCAGAGCGACAAGCCAGCGAACGCGATCGACGTGACAAGGAAAGTCTGCGCGATGGAGATGCCGGTGAAAGCCGCGAATATCCAGGCGATCGATAGCCCCATAGCCGCCGCGAACACGTAGAAGAACAGCTGTGCCGCAGCTGCCGAGAGGCGGCCGATCGCCGCTCCGAACGCGAACACCATGACAAGTGGCAGGAACATCACGACCCAGCCAAGCAGGTTCGGCGAGAGGGTTGCCGGATCCCGGAAAACCGACAGCAGTGCGTCGCTCGTTCCAACCGCCCAAGCGACGCCGGCGGTAAGAAGAAGACCCACGGACATGGTTCCGTAGACTTTGTTCATATGGGCGCGCAGGCCCTCGTCGATCTCGGCGGCACGGACACCAACCGCCGCACGTGCCGCTTGATAGTTAGCCATTATTGCCTCCATGTGTGCCCCTCCGTGTGTCTCATCGAAGGGAGTGAAACCAGATTGCCAACTATATCGGGTATGGGTGGCGGGAATTCAAGTCCGGATTTGAAGCGGATCACGGCTAATGGTCCTTCGTGCGGTGGAAACCGGTTCGGCGACAGCCGGTCGGTCCTCTTTCACGCCCGGTTCGTAAAGGTGGCTCGTCGTTAGTGCCTTGACCGTCACGATACACGCCGTTAACGCCGGTCGGGTATCGCCGTGGATGGCAGCCAATGCCCGGAATCGACAGTTCAGATCGGGACGCTCTGATCGAGACAGCACACGAAATGGCAAACGCGGCCAGAGCCGCGGTCCTTCCCCATTTCCGCGCCCGGAATCTCCGGATGGAGAACAAGGATCCGAACGGGTTCGATCCAGTCACGGCCGCGGACCGTAACGCGGAGCAGGCGATCCGCGACGTTCTTGCCCTGCGAAGGCCCGATGACGGAATTCTTGGCGAGGAGCATGGAACGGTCAAGGGAAGCAGCGGGTTGGTCTGGGTGGTCGACCCGATTGACGGGACCCGGGGCTTCATCTCAGGCACTCCGACATGGGGGGTTCTCATCGCGGTCGGCGCGGGGAGCGGGCCGCTTTTTGGCCTGATAGACCAGCCATATATCCGCGAGCGTTTCGTCGGTGGCTTCAGCGAGGCTTACATGGTAGGCCCGCAGGGTCGGGTGCCACTACGCTGCCGGGGTGCCCGCGAGTTGTCCGCAGCGACCGTTCTCACCACTTTTCCCGAGATTGGAACCGACGCGGAGGCGAAAGCGTTCCATACTCTGGCATCACGTTGCAACCTCACGCGCTACGGTATGGATTGCTATGCCTATGCTCTTCTGGCGGCTGGCCAGATCGATCTGGTCGTGGAAGCGGGCCTTGAGCCATATGACATCCAGGCGCCTATGGCCGTGATCGAGGCGGCGGGCGGCATCGTGACCGACTGGCAGGGTGGATGTGCGCATATGGGTGGACAGGTGCTGGCGGCGGCGAATCCCCGCATCCACGCCGCGGCCATCGAAACGCTTAATTCCTGACACCGGCGTATTGCGGTATACACCGGCGTCCTCCGCCGGCACGTGGTTCGGCAGCCGCTTTTCCCGATAGTCTCGCTGGGGTCAGGTCGGGGTGGTCATGTATAGGCGGGAGAGTGGAAATGGCGGAGATCCTGATCAGGAACGCCGATACCGTAGTCACCATGGATGACAGCCGAACCGAACTTGAGGGTGCTGACATTCTGGTACGCGACGGCGTCATCGCCGAACTCGGCGTTGGGCTGTCCGCGGAGTGCGAAACCGTTCTGGCTGACGGATGCGTGGTCACGCCGGGCCTCGTCAACACGCATCACCATCTGTTCCAGACGCTCACCCGCGCTGTGCCGGGAGCGCAGGACCAGCCCTTATTCGGCTGGCTCAGGACCCTGTACCCGATCTGGGCCCGGTTCGGGCCTGAGGAAATCAGGGTTTCCGCCACGGTTGGTATGGCCGAACTGGCACTTTCGGGCTGCACGCTGACCTCAGACCATCTATACCTGTTCCCGAACGGTGCGCGGCTGGACGATACCATCGAGGCGGCGTCGGAGATCGGACTGCGTTTCCATCCCACCAGAGGTGCCATGTCGATCGGTGAGAGCGACGGCGGGCTTCCGCCCGATTCGCTGGTCGAGCGTGAGGCGGACATCCTGACGGACTGCATGCGCGTCATCGACGCCTTCCATGATCCGAATCCCGGTGCGATGGTCCGGATCGGAGTCGCCCCCTGCTCACCGTTTTCGGTATCCCGGGAGCTGATGCGTGACTGTGCTTTACTCGCCCGCGGCGCGAATACGATGCTTCATACGCATCTGGCTGAGAATTCCGAAGACATTCAGTATACCGCGGACAGGTTTGGATGCCGTCCGGGGCAGTACGTCGAGGAACTGGGCTGGACCGGCACGGATGTCTGGCATGCGCATTGTGTCAAGATGGACCGTCGGGAAATCGGAATTTTCGCGGCGTCGGGAACGGGCGTGGCGCACTGCCCGTGCTCCAACTGCCGACTTGGATCGGGCGTCGCTCCGGTTCGGGCGATGCGCGACGCTGGTGTCAACGTCGGACTTGGAGTCGATGGTTCGGCCAGCAACGACGTCGGTAGCCTGATCGTCGAGGCGCGTCAGGCGATGCTGCTGCAACGAGTATCTTTGGGTGCCGACGCGATGCACGCAAGGGAAGCACTGGAGATCGCCACCCGTGGAGGGGCCGACGTACTTGGTCGGCCCGATTGTGGCCGTATCGTTCCCGGCTGCCGCGCCGATCTGGCGATCTGGGACACCTCACGTGTGGAGAGCGCGGGGAGCTGGGATCCGGCCGCGCTGCTCATGGCCGGACCGGCGTCGGTAAGGGATCTGTTCGTGGAAGGACGGCAGATCGTGCGCGATGGCAGGATCACGACGGTCGACCTGCGTCGGGCGATCCAACGGCAGAACGCTTTGGCGAAAGCGCTTGCCGGGTAACTTGCCATGGGCTGCGCATCCCTTCCAAATCCATCCAGTACGCCGAGTGCCGCTGGATCCTTTCCGATCCATGACCTGTGGCGACATTCATGCCTGCGGCTCAACAGTTCCGGTCCCGGAACCGTCAAAGCGGATGACCGGCGATCCACACTTTGGTTACAGCGCGGTCGTCACCCATCATGATTGTCGGGAAAAGCGCCTCCCAGATCGTTTCCGCCCTTGCCACGCGCTGCGCGATTGCCGGAGTGGACGCGAGATCAAGCGCGATGAGATCCGCCTCGATGCCGGGCGTAAGGTTGCCTACGAAGCGGTCAATCCCAAGGATTCGCGCCGATCCGGCCGTAGCCAGCCAGTAGAGCTGCGCTGGATGCAGTGCGTTGCCGTTCAGTTGCCCGATTTCGTAGGCCGCGGCCATGGTGCGCAGCATCGAAAAGGAAGATCCGCCGCCGGTATCGGTCGCGAGCCCGACGCGCTGCCCCGAAGACACCAGCCCCGCCATATCGAAGATCCCCGAGCCGATGAAGGTGTTGGAGGTGGGACAGTGCACCAGACCGGCCTCCACCTCGAGTAACCGGTCGCGTTCTCGGGTCGCCAGATGGATCGCGTGGCCATACACTGCGCCACGGCCGAGAAGGCCATGTGTCTCGTAGGTGTCAAGATAATCGCGGGCCTCGGGAAAGAGCTCACGAACCCACGCGATCTCGTCCGGCTGCTCGGCGAGGTGGGTCTGCATCAGACAGTCGGGGTGCTCGGCCCAGAGAGCGCCAAGCGCCTCAAGCTGTTGCGGGGTCGAAGTGAGCGAGAACCTGGGTGTGATGGCGTAGCCGAGCCGGCCCTGCCCATGCCACTTCTCCAGTAACGCAAGACTGTCGCTGTAAGCCGACTCCGCGCTATCCAGAAGGGCGTCAGGGGCGTTGCGGTCCATGCAGGTTTTTCCACCAATGGCACGAACGCCGCGTCTGTGCGCCGCGGTGAAGAACGCGTTCACGCTTTCAGGATGCACCGTGCAGTAGGAGCAAACGGTGGTGGTGCCATTGGCGAGCGTCAGGTCGAAATACCGTTCCGCGATCCGTCCTGCGTGCGCCACCTCGTGGAACCGGGCCTCTTCCGGGAAGGT
This sequence comes from Paracoccaceae bacterium, assembly GCA_965221405.1. Lineage (GTDB taxonomy): Bacteria > Pseudomonadota > Alphaproteobacteria > Rhodobacterales > Rhodobacteraceae > JAPOUP01. The sequence goes on from CBDCSE010000003.1 coordinate 57,002, forward strand.
GTAGGCGGTCAGCCAGTCGAGCAGTCTTTTCCCCCAACTCGCGATGATGGCGGTCTGGGGGTAGTGTGTGTGGGCGTCAATAAATCCGGCGGTGACCAGTGCGTCACCCATATCGTCCACCACGGCCGTCGGATGGTCGTGGAGCAGTCTGTCGGCCGGGCCGGTGGCGGCGATCCTGCCGTTCTCGACCAACACACCCCCGCGGCGTTCGAAAGCCGCAGCTTCGCCGACGTCCATGTCGAATGGATTGGCGCGGAAACCGAGAGTCTGTCCAAGGATCAGGGTCTTCTGTTTCATTGCGTCCACTTTTCTGTAACCGGGTTTGGGCCGGACCGGGCCGGAGCGCGGTTTGCGCCGACGTCGCGTTTCTGATGAAAGAGCATCACGATTCATCGCGGGATTCCAGAGGAGACGGGCATGGCCGATGACAGTCTGATGGACGAGGACCGTTACGGGCTGGACAGGGATAAAGTCCAGGCGGTTCAGGTCGCGGCCCAGACGGGAGAGGCGGGGCGGCTTGCCGACAGCCTTGAACCCATGCATCCCGCGGATATCGCCGATCTTCTGGAACAGGTTGGACCGGAAACGCGGCAGATGATCCTCAAGGTCCTCGGCTTCAGGTTCGATGGGGACATCCTGTCGGAAATCGATAATTCTTTCCGAACGGAAGTGATTGACGCATTGGACCTTCCGGTTCTGGTCAAGGCCGTCAGGGATCTGGAAAGCGACGATATCGTCGATATTATCCAGCACCTCGATCCGTTGCTGCGAAGCACGTTGCTGAACGCTCTGGAGGGGGTGCGCCGGGCGGCTGTCGAACAGGCTCTGGCGTATCCGGAGTTCTCGGCCGGACGGTTGATGCAACGGGAAATGGTTGCCGGCCCTGAGCATTGGACGGTGGGCGACGCCATTGACCACCTGCGGGCCAGGCAGGATCTACCTGAGGATTTTTACCATATGATCCTTGTTGATCCAAAGCACAGGCCCACGGGTTACGTGGCCTTGGGAAAGATTCTGGGACATCCGCGGGAGGAACGGCTTCAGGCCATCGCGGCGGACAGTTTCCACATCATTGAGGCCAAGCAGGAAGAGGGTGAGGTTGCCTACGCGTTCAACCAATACCATCTGATCTCCGCTCCCGTCGTTGACGGGGATGGGCGGCTTGTAGGGGTCATCACAATCGATGACGCCATGGAGGTTCTCGCCGAGGAGGCCGAGGAGGATCTCCTGCGTCTTGCCGGCGTAAGTGACGGGTCAAGCCTGGCTGATCGGCTTTTGACCACGATACGCCGCCGATTTCCGTGGCTTGCCGTGAATCTGGCCACGGCGGTACTCGCCTCGGCGGTGATCGCGGTCTACGAGGATTCGATCGCCAGGGTCGTGGCATTGGCGATACTCATGCCGATCATCGCCTCAATGGGCGGAAACGCCGGAACCCAGTCACTCACCGTGGCGGTGCGCGCGATCGCGACCAAGGATCTGACGGGTTCGAACGTATGGCGGGTGATCCGGCGTGAAGTTCTGGTGGGTGCGGCGAACGGACTTCTGTTCGCGGCGGTGATGGGTGGCGTCGGGTTTCTCTGGTTCGGCTCCCTGGAGCTTGCGGCTGTGGCGGCCGCGGCGATGTTGATCAACCTCGTGGTCGCGGGTCTGGCAGGCACCGTAATTCCCATTGCCCTGGAGCGGATCCACATTGACCCGGCGCTGGCATCGGGCGCATTCGTCACGACCGTCACCGACGTTGTCGGATTCCTCGCGTTTCTTGGAATCGCGGCCGCGGTGCTGATATGATCTCCACGAAGGCCGAGATACGCAGGTCAACGTTGAGGCGGCGCGGTATCGTCCATGGCTCGGGGCTTGGCGGGGCCGCCCAGGCGGCGCTGGTCGAGGCGCTCGCGCCATGGCGGGGTCAGACCCTTTCGGGATACGTTCCGATTGGGACTGAGGTCGATCCACTGCCGGTGATGGCGCGATGGGACTCCCCGGTCTGTGTGCCGGTCATTGGCGGCGTTGGTCTTCCACTGGAATTCCATCTCTGGACACCGGGCTGCGAGATGGTCGAGGGACCGTTCGGCGTTCCCGTTCCGGCCGCGTCCGAGGTGGTCAGGCCGCGGGTATTGGTCGTTCCGCTGGTGGCGTTCGACAGCCATGGCCGCAGGCTTGGCTATGGTGGAGGCTTCTACGACAGGACGCTTGAACGGTTGCGCGGCTCCTCGCCGATATGGGCTGTAGGATTCGCATATGCCACACAGGAGGTGGCATGCCTGCCGGTCGAAGCGACGGACCAGTCGTTGGATGCGGTGGTCACGGAAGTTGGCGAACTCCGTTTCCGACCACTGAATGATGGCTGACAGGATCGATCCGGCGGGGTCGCAGGTCCAGTCTCACCGTCCAGAGTGCCTCCGGGGGAGGCGGAATCGCGTACGATTCCGCCTACGGGGCTCGATGGATTGCACGATTCATGGCTGTTGATACTTTACCGCCGCACGTTCGTCCGTCCCGGCATGGCGATCATTCGCCCCATACGGTGCCCGTGTAGCCTGCACCGTATTTCTGGTTCTCATAGCTTGTGCCGCCTGGATCAATGATGTTCGCATTGATCGTCCGGGTTTTCGGGAGACGGTCAAAGCCTTCATACCATCTACTGGGACAGGGTCGGTAGGGAGTGTGCCATTCCCATGCCCACTCAACCTGCGGGTTATACAGTTCCAACGCGAAGTTTTCGGTTTCCTCCGCGATATGGTTCCTGAGGGTTTTGACCCGCACCTCCTTGCATGACCCTGATCTGTGGAAAGTCAGGACACCCCCTCTCGACACACAGTTCTGGTTTCCGGCGGCACCGTTCCCGGTACAGGCCGCTGGCCGCCATCACCGCGCCCACCCCCGTCCAGCAACAGGTCTTGGGCTGTCCGGCATGAAGCCGGATTGGAACGTTACCATAGGGCGACAGGTCGGGCGTAGGTCATTAGGCCGGAAAGTCTTTGAGAAACAGTGGGATGACTCCAGAAATCCACTGCCGCTCTCCATCGGGCTCCGGCCAGGGCCGTGCTCCGGGCAATGCGCGTTGCCGACAGGTTTTGGCGGGAAACCCGCCGGGAAGGTACTCCACTGGCACGGTGAAGCCGGGCCCGATGCCTCTCCATCGCCCCGAAATTTCCTCTGGCGGAATCGACAATGCCCTTTATCATCGCGGCGATGTTCGTTGAACTTGGCCATTTCGCGCTAATTCTCGCCTTCGCCGTCGCCATGGTCCAGGCAACCGTTCCTTTGATCGGTGCCCAGAGGGGCTGGCGGGGATGGATGGCTGTCGCGGAGCCGGCGGCGACGGCGCAGTTCCTCCTGATACTCGCGGCGTTCGCCGCGCTGACCTACGCCTTTGTGGGATCCGATTTCTCGCTCCGGCTGGTCACCCTGAACTCGCATACGGACAAGCCGCTTCTGTATAAATTCAGCGGTGTCTGGGGTAATCACGAGGGCTCGATGCTTCTCTGGGTACTGATACTGGCGCTGTTCGGCGCCTGTGCGGCCTGGTTCGGGAAAGGCCTCCCGGCAACATTGCGGGCCCGTGCGCTGGCCGTGCAGTCGGCGATCGCCGTCGCGTTCCTCGGGTTCATATTGTTCACGTCCAATCCATTCCTGCGGCTGGAGTTCCCGCCGCTGAACGGGCAGGATCTCAATCCGCTCCTTCAGGATCCGGGTCTCGCCCTGCATCCTCCCTTTCTCTACCTCGGGTATGTGGGTCTTTCGATGACCTTTTCGTTCGCGGTCGCGGCACTTATAGAAGGCAGGGTGAGCGCCGCCTGGGGTCGCTGGGTCCGGCCATGGGCACTCGCGGCATGGATGTTTCTGACCATTGGTATCGCGCTCGGTTCGTGGTGGGCCTACTACGAGCTCGGCTGGGGGGGATTCTGGTTCTGGGATCCGGTGGAGAACGCCAGTTTCATGCCATGGCTGATCACGACCGCGCTTCTGCATTCGGCGGTTGTCGTCGAAAAGAGGGAAGCTCTGAAGAGCTGGACCGTGCTGCTCGCGATCCTCGCCTTCGGGTTTTCGCTGATCGGAACCTTCATCGTCCGCTCGGGTGTTCTGACGTCGGTCCACGCGTTCGCGAGTGATCCCACCCGGGGTGTTTTCATTCTCGCGATCCTTGGCGTGTTCACGGGCGGAGCCTTGGCGCTTTACGCGGCACGCGCCGGAACAATGGAAGCGACCGGCGTCTTTTCGACCGTCAGTCGCGAGAGTGCGCTTCTGCTCAACAACGTTCTTCTGTCCGTTGCCTGCTTCGTCGTATTCATAGGGACGCTATGGCCACTCGTTGCGGAAATGCTGTTTGACAGAAAACTGTCGGTCGGCGCACCGTATTTCAACGCGGCGTTCACGCCTTTCATGGTTGCGCTGGCGCTCGTCCTTCCCGTTGGCGCGATCCTGCCCTGGAAACGCGCGCGGTTGGGTCGATCCATCAGGGGGTTATGGGGTGTTGCCGCGCTGGCGCTCGCTCTTGGCGCATTGGCCTGGACCGTCCAGACCGGCCGCACGGCGCTCGGTCCGGTCGGACTTGCTCTGGGTGCCTGGTTGGTTTTCGGCGCACTGGTTGAGCTGCTGGTCCGCACCGGACGTGGAAGTCCGTTTAGCAGGGTCCGGCGTCTCGCGATGCTTCCCCGTGCCGATTGGGGTAAGGCGCTGGCACATGCCGGCCTTGGCGTTGCGCTCTTCGGGATTGCGGGCCTGATGGCGTGGGAGGTGGAGGATATCCGTGCCGTCCGGTTGGGCGAAAGCTACGAGGTTGGGGGCTACACGATCAGGCTCAACGATGTCGGAAACGTTCCGGGTCCGAATTACAGCGCGGTGCAGGCGGATCTATCGGTCTCCCGGAACGGGCGGCCGCTGGCCAGGCTTCGTCCGGAGAAACGCGTCTACCCCGCAGCCGGAACGCCCACGACCGAGGCGGCGATCGACAGCGGTTCCTTCCGGGATGTCTATGTGGTCATCGGCGATGCGCAGATCGGAGGTGGGTGGGCCATTCGGACCTATGTCAAGCCTTTCGCCAACTGGATATGGACGGGTGCAGCGATCATGGCGCTTGGCGGTGGCCTGAGTCTGACCGATCGGCGTCATAGGGTCGCCGGGGGCGCGCGCAGGGCGTCTTCCGGCGCGGCGGGAATCATATGAGGCCGCTGATCCTGGTGCTCTGTTTGCTGGCGGCGCCCGCGTGGTCAGTGCAGCCTGACGAGATACTTGAGGATCCGGAACTGGAAACCCGGGCCCGCGAACTCAGCAGGGAACTTCGCTGCCTTGTCTGCCGCAACGAGTCGATCAACGACTCGAACGCTGAACTCGCCCGTGATCTGCGGCTTCTGGTGCGTGAGCGGCTGACTGCGGGAGACAGCGACCGGGAGGTCATGGCTTACGTGGTTGACCGTTACGGCGAATTCGTGCTGCTCAGGCCGACTGGCGACGGATCCAATCTGGTGCTATGGTTGGCCGGGCCGGCGATGCTGGTCATTGCACTCGCCATTTCGCTCGTCTATCTACGTCGACGCAATGGCGCCAGATCGCGCGAAGGGGATCTCTCGAACACCGAACGGGCACGGCTCAGAGAGCTTCTTGACAGGTGACCGACGCGCTTCATCCTGTCATTAGGTCGGTCGCGGTGCGTCCATTCCGGGCTGGTCGTGAAGTGGAACTGACATGGATTACCAGACAATCCGGCTGGATATCGAGAACGATCTCGCGGTTCTGACACTGAATCGCCCCGAGGTGATGAACGCTTTGAACGTTCTGATGCGCGCGGAGCTTCTGCATGCAGTGCGGGAGGCCGGGAAGGTGGCCCGTGCGCTGGTTCTGACGGGTGCGGGACGGGCGTTCTGTTCCGGCCAGGATCTGGGCGACCGGACCAATGTGGCGAATATTGATCTGGAGCGCACGTTGAGGGATGAATACGAACCACTTCTGCGTGCGGTCTATGAATGTCCGATTCCGTCAATCGCCGCCGTCAATGGCGCCGCAGCCGGGGCCGGGGCCAATCTCGCGTTGGCCGCCGATGTGGTGATCGCGACGGAATCGGCCGTTTTCCTCCAGGCATTCGCCCGCATCGGGCTGGTTCCCGACGCGGGAGGTACCTACTGGATGCCGAGGAATATGGGCTTCGCCAGGGCAATGGGAGCGTCTTTGTTTGCCGAGCCGATCGGTGCGCGTCAGGCGGCTGAATGGGGCATGATCTGGGAGGCGGTGCCGGATGGTGGTTTCGCGGCTCACTGGCGCACCCGGGCCGAAACGCTCGTATCGGGACCGACTCTCGCCTACGCGAATGCCAAACGGGCCCTGCGGGCAACCTTCGGTAACGCTCTGGACGAACAGCTTGGGCTTGAGGCGAGGCTCCAGGGTGAGTGCGGTAGGTCCAGGGACTTCCAGGAAGGTGTGCTGGCTTTCCTGGAAACGCGCAAACCGAACTTCGAGGGGCGTTGACGTCCCCCTGATCCGGCACCCGCTCCTCATCGCCTTGAATCCCGGGATCAGGTCGTTGTCAGCGGTCTTCCACGTTGACATAGTCACGTAAGGTTTCGCCCGCATACAGCTGGCGGGGCCGGCCGATCCTGTGTTTGGGATCCTCCAACTGCTCTTTCCACTGCGAAATCCAGCCGACAGTGCGGCTTAGCGCGAAAATCGGCGTGAACATCGAGGTTGGGAAGCCCATCGCCTCAAGTATTATCCCCGAGTAGAAGTCGACATTCGGAAACAGTCGCTTTTCGGCGAAATATTGGTCGGACAGCGCCTGCCTCTCCAGTTCCTTCGCAACCTGTAGCTTTGGATTGTCATCGATGCCCAGAAGTTCGAGCACCTCGTCAGCCGACTGCTTCATGACCTTGGCCCGCGGATCGACGTTCTTGTAGACCCTATGTCCGAATCCCATGAGCCTGAACGGATCCTGCTTGTCCTTGGCGCGGTCGATGAATTCCGGGATACGGTCCGCCGATCCGATTTGTTCCAGCATCTCCAGGCATGCCTGGTTCGCGCCGCCGTGGGCGGGGCCCCAGAGGCTGGCGATACCGGCTGCGATGCACGCGAACGGATTGGCACCGGACGAGGAGGCGAGGCGGACCGTCGAAGTGGAGGCGTTCTGTTCGTGGTCGGCATGGAGTGTGAATATCCGGTCCATCGCGCGGGCCATGATCGGATTGACGATGTAATCTTCGGCGGGCACGGCGAAACACATCCGAAGGAAGTTCGACGCGTAGCTCAGGCTGTTGCACGGATACACGAATGGCTGGCCGATATGGTACTTGTAGGCCCACGCGGCGATGGTCGGCATCTTGGCGATCATCCGGATTGATGCGACCTCGCGTTGCCAGGGATCCCGGATATCTGTGGAGTCGTGATAGAATGCGCTCATCGCACCAACGACACCGACCATTATCGCCATGGGATGTGCGTCGCGCCGGAAGCCTCGATAGAAATACTGCATCTGCTCGTGAAGCATCGTGTGGGTGGTCACACGGTTTTCGAAATCCTCAAGCTGCGGGCCGGTCGGCAGCTCGCCGTACAGAAGCAGATAGCACACTTCGAGATAGTGTGACTTCTCGGCCAGCTGATCGATCGGATATCCCCGATGCAGCAGTATACCTTTCTCACCGTCAATGAACGTTATGGTCGAGTCGCAGCTTGCGGTCGAGGTGTATCCGGGATCGTATGTGAACACGCCCGCTTCGGAATATAGTTTGCGGATGTCGATCACATCCGGACCGGCGGCAGGTGAGAAGATCGGAAGCTCGAGTTCCTTGCTTCCGATCCTGAGCGTCGCCGTCGTTCTGTCAGTCATCCAGTTTCCTTTCCCGGGAAAATCCTGTCCCTCGAATATCATTGCCTTCCGGACGCGTGGATCCGCTCAGGCCTTCATGTGATGCCCTGTCGCGTCGCCAAGCCTGAAAATGGTCTCGTCACGACCGATAACGAGCATCATGTCAAGTGCGCTTGGGGATACGCCGCTTCCGGCAAGGGCCGTCCGGAGTGGTCTAAGCACCTCGCCGGACGTCACGCCGCGCGCCTCAGCCACTTCGGTGACGACCCGGTCGAGTATCTCACGCTCCCAACTAGCATCGCGGAGGCGCGGGGTCAAATCCATCAGTATGCCATTGCTCTGCGGATCGGGCGCCTCGTTGGAAAACGGTCGTTCCGACAGGATGAAATGGGCCCTGTCCAGCAGATCCGGCAATGTTCGTGCCCGGCCCTTGAGACAATTGAGCGCACTTAGCAGTCCACGACGCTGGCGAGGGTCGAGTTCAGGTTTGCTTACTGTGTCAAGAAACCGTTCGATTTGCGCCAGCAGGTCAGCATCATCCGCGGCCGCGATGTGACGACTGGAGAGGTGTTCCAGCTTCCTGAAGTCGAACCTGGCGGGCGACTTTCCGATCCGGTCCAGATCGAACCATTCCACTGCCTGGGCATCCGTGAAGAACTCGCTGTCTCCGTGGCTCCATCCGAGTCGGGCCAGATAGTTGCGCATCGCCGCCGCCGGGAAGCCCATCGCCTCGTATTCGTCGACCCCAAGCGCACCGTGACGCTTCGACAGCTTCTTTCCGTCGGGTCCGTGAATGAGCGGGATATGTGCCCAGATTGGTATGTCCCAATCCATCGCGTCATATATCACCATTTGCCGGGCGGCGTTCGTCAGATGGTCACTGCCACGGATGACGTGGGTGACTCCCATGTCGTGGTCATCGACGACCACAGCCAGCATGTAGGTCGGTGTGCCATCGGAGCGCAGGCAGACCATATCGTCGAGTTCCGAGTTCCGCACGGTGACATTGCCCTGGACCCTGTCGTGTATCACGGTCACGCCGACCCTCGGAGCCTTGATCCGGATCGCGAAAGGAGCGTCTGGATGGGTCGCGGGATCGGCGTCGCGCCAGGGAGACCGGAACAGCGTGGAGTGTCCCTGCAGTCTTGCCCGTTCGCGGAACGCCTCAATCTCGTCCGGTGTCGAGAAGCACCTGAACGCCTTGCCTCTCGCCAGCAGTTCGCGGGCAACCTGCACATGGCGGTCCGCACGGGAAAACTGGCTGACGGCATCCCCGTCCCAGTCCAGTCCCAGCCATGACATTGCCCGGGTTATCGCTCGGCTCGCCTCTGGTGTTGAGCGGTGCCGGTCCGTGTCCTCGATCCGTAACAGGAACCGGCCGCCATGCCTGCGCGCGTAAAGCCAGTTGAAATAGGCGGTGCGCGCTGTACCGATGTGCATGTTTCCTGTCGGCGACGGTGCGATTCGCGTTATCACTTTGGCATCAGCCATCTCGGGATGAACCTTCTGGATTTAACGGAAACCGGATCGGAATTGATCTACATCACGGGATTGGGTTGAACAACAGCGGGCCGAAACGCCGATTTCCGACGGGGCGGGACGTTCGATCGTGCCTTTGCCGCGATACACCCGTTAGGTCGAGCCTGGCTCCGAAGTCAAATGACCGAATGACACGCCTTCGGCCGCGGCCGGGCGGAGACATGGATGACACGTCACCGCGAGGCCGGGGATCATCGCCGCCGCCGCACCATGGGAATTCTCGAACCCGTGATGCGATAGCGTGCGTCAGGGTGGTCCGGATGGCCGTGGGTTCGTCTCCAGAAGGATGTCGCGCCGAGGCGCAGCCAGGTCGGGACGATCAGCAGGAAGCCCAGCGCGAAGCCGCCGATATGGGCCCAGTAAGCGACACCGCCGGAACCTGGATCGGTTCCTCCGCTGAGGATGACCTGCAGCAGAAACCATATCCCGAGCCAGATCCAGGCGGGGATGGAGAAAATCCGCAGGAAAATGATCAGGAACAGTATGACGTCGACCCGTGCCCGTGGATAGAGCAGAAGGTAGCCACCCATAACTCCCGCTACGGCACCACTGGCCCCGACGGTGGGTATAATCGAGAGCGGGTCGGAAAATACATGCGCGAGCGCCGCGCCGATACCACAGGTGAGATAGAACAGAAGGTACCGAACATGTCCCAGATCGGATTCAAGGTTGTCTCCAAAGATCCATAAAAACAGCATGTTGCCAGCGAGATGCAGAATGCCTCCATGCAGGAACATCGAGGTCAGGACCGTGTGCGAACCGTACCCCTGCAGGACGAGGTCCGGCACGAGCGCCCATTGCGCGTAGAACCATACCAGCTCCCGGTCGGAAAGACTGAAGTGGTAACTGATGAAAACCAGTACGTTTATCGCGATGAGGCCGGTCGTGACCACAGGGGTCTTTTCCGACGGGTTATGGTCACGGATTGGAAGGAACATGGTGGCGTCCGTTCTCGCTGTCTGGTTTGGGCGTTCCGGTTGGTCCCGATCAGCTGGAGGACATTGCCGCCATAAGCGCCACGTTTCCTCCGGATGCGGTGGAGTCCACGCAGACATGGCGTTCCAGGAGGACATCGGGCGCGACAATCGCATCCGTTACAAGCCTTACGATCGGTCCGGGCCGAGCCGCGAGGGCTTTCGCGTAGCGGCGGGCGCTGTCGGGGTCACCCCACCAGACCGCGCAGGAAAATCCCGAGACTTCGGCGAGAGCGTCGCCATCGACCACTTCGGGAACCGCCACCGCGATGCCACCCAGGCGCATGACGTCACCGGACTGTTTTTTTACGGCTTCCGTGCCGGGCCCCAGACAGAGCGCTGGTTTCCGTGGGAAATATGTGAGCCGGTTCGACTCACCCGTCGGTCCCGGCATGTCCAGAACACCGCGGGCTTTCCCATGGTACCGGGCTGAATCGACACGGTCCTGCAGCGTTTCGGCATCGATCGCACCCGTTGGTTCACCCTGGGAGCATCCAGTGCCTGGGTCGATGAAACGCATGAGATAGAATGGTCCGCCGGCTTTGGGTCCCGTCCCCGAAAGGCCTTCCCCGCCAAAAGGTTGGCTGCCGACAATGGCGCCGACCTGGTTTCGGTTCACGTAGATGTTACCCACGGGCATTCGCTGGATTACCTGCTGCACCCGGGAATCGATACGGGTGTGTATCCCGAAGGTAAGACCGTAACCGGACTCCGCGATTTCATCCAGGACCGAACCGATCCGGTTCGCGTGGAAGGTCGCCAGATGCAGTATTGGACCGAAGATTTCCCGTTCGACCTCCCGGATGCCGTTGACTCCGATCACCGCCGGCCCGACCAGGTTACCGCGTTCAGGCGGCTGCAGTTCTTTCAGTACCTTTCCTTTGGTCCTGGCGTTTCCCAGATAGGTGTCGATCCTGGCCTTCGCTTCCCCGTCGATGATTGGCCCCACGTCACTGGCGAAGTCCCAGGGATCGCCGATGACAAGCGAGTCCATCGCGCCGAACAGCATGTCCGTGAATTCAGCGGCGATCACATCCTGCACGTAGAGGCAGCGGAGCGCCGAGCATCGCTGGCCCGCCGACTGGAACGCACTTTCGACCACGCTGACGACCGCCTGCTCGGGAAGAGCCGTCGAGTCAACGATCATCGCGTTAATCCCGCCGGTTTCCGCGATCAGTGGAGCGCCGGCACGTAGACATCCGGCCAGTCGGCGGTTAATTTTCCGCGCCGTTTCGGTTGAGCCTGTAAAGGCCACTCCCGAGATGCGTCCGTCGCCGGTCAGCACCTCACCCACGGTCCCGCCATCGCCCGGGAGATACTGTAGCGCACTGCGCGGTACTCCGGCGCGATGCAGGAGTGACACTGCGGCATGGGCTATGAGAGGCGTCTGTTCGGCCGGCTTCGCAAGCACCCCATTTCCGCAGGCGAGCGCACCGGCGATCTGGCCGGTGAAGATCGCGAGCGGAAAATTCCACGGGCTGATGCACGTGAACAGACCCCGTGCGGTCATGTCCTCTTTCGCGTTGGCCGCGTAGTAACGCAGAAAGTCGACGGCCTCGCGTAATTCGCCGACCGCGTCCCCAATTGTCTTTCCAGCTTCGCGCGCGAGCAGTGCGAGCAGGCGGGCGGAGTCCGCCTCGAACAGTTCGGCGGCTTTGCCGAGAGCGACAGCGCGCCTTGAGGCGGGGACATTCCATGGTCGTGCGGAGTCTATGGCCCGCAGGGCGTCCGCACGGGTAGTCTCGTGAACCTCGCCTACCCGGTCGTCGGGTCTGGCGGGGTTGCGGATACCGTGGGTGGGTCCGGGTTCTGGCTCACTCTCCAGGATCGGCGTGGCGGTGAATACGGTATTGGCGAAGGCTGAACGTCCCGCTTCGATTTCGTCCAGGTCCGACCGGTGCCCGATATCCCATCCGCGGGAATTCAGGCGTTCGGGCAGATACAGATCCGGACCGGTTGGCAGCCTGGGCGATGTCGTGACCGCCCCGAACGGATCGGCCGCCGCCATTTCGGGCGGAATGTCCTCATTGGCGATCTGGTTGACAAAGGAGCTGTTGGCGCCGTTTTCCAGAAGCCTCCTCACGAGATAGGCAAGAAGATCCCGGTGCTGGCCGACCGGTGCGTATATCCGGCAGGAGCTTGCACTCGTATCCCGCACGAACCCGTGGAGTCGCTCGCCCATGCCGTGAAGCCGCTGGAACTCGAACGCGTCGTGCGATCCGGCCATGTGCATTATGGCGGCGATCGTATGGGCATTGTGGGTCGCGAACTGCGGAAAGATTCGGTCGGTCATGCCCAGAAGTCTGCGGGCATTGGCTATATAGCTTATGTCCGTCGCGAACTTCGTGGTGTAGACCGGAAAACCCCTGGCTCCCTTGACCTGGGCCAGCTTTATCTCGGTGTCCCAATACGCGCCCTTGACCAGCCGCACCGTGATCCGGCGGTCCAGCGTTTCGGCAAGTGCGTGGAGCCAGTCGAGCGTCGGCCCGGCGCGTTGGCCATACGCCTGGACCGCGAGCCCGAAGCCGTCCCAGCCCGCGAGGCTGCCGTCCCGCAGTGTGGCTTCAGCAACGTCCAGCCCCAGTGACAGACGGTCGGCTTCCTCGGCGTCTATGTTCAGCCCCATATTGGCTGATTTGGCCATTCTGGCCAGTTGGAGCAGGAGTGGAGGCAGATCTCGGAGAATCCGGTCACGCTGCGATTCCTCGAAGCGGGGGTGCAGCGCCGAAAGCTTGACCGATATTCCGGGGTTGCGGCGAATGTCGGCATTCCGGCAGGCACCGGCGATCGCACCGATCGCGCTGGCGTATGACTCGAAGTATCTCCGGGCATCCGAATATGTGCGTGCGGCTTCCCCAAGCATGTCATAGGAATGGAGATATCCAAGGTTCTCCAGAGTATTCGCACGGCGTATGGCTTTTCCCACTGTCTCGCCAAGGACGAACTGGCTGCCCAGTTCGTGTATGGCGCGCTCAACGACGGTGCGTACCATTGGCTCGCCAAGGTGCCGGATCAGTCTGCGCAGCGTTCCCGCTATGCCGTTAGGGCGGTCGTCAAGTAACCGGCCCGTCAGCATCAGGGCCCATGTCGACGCGTTTACCAGTGAAGATGAACTGTGACCGAGGTGTCTGCCCCAGTCGGCAGGCACTATCTTGTCCTCGATCAGGACATCGATGGTCACGGCGTCAGGAACCCGAAGCATCGCTTCGGCCAGACACATCAGCGCTACCCCCTCGATCGTGGACAGTCCGTATTCATTAAGGAATGCCTCCATAAGCGATGGACGTGACGCCTTGCGGGTGTGGCGCACGAACTCGGTCGCCCGGGCCTGGATGACGTCCCGGTCACGCGGCGAGAGGCCAGCGAGTTCCCGAAGCACGGAAACGGTTTCCGTCTCGTCGGCGTATTTCATGCTGTCGATATGCTGGCGTAGGTTCTCGAGGGTCTTGTTGGGCATCACGCGCCTCTTGGCACTCTCATTACTCAAGGTGACATGGCCGGATTTCGCCCTGTCTTCCCCTCAGCGGCTTCCCCGGTGCAGTCGCTTGGCGGTATTGATCGGCAGCCCGGATGTGGTCAAAGACTCTTCGGCTGGGACACTGGCCTGAGTTGTCGGGGCCGGCGCGGAGAAGGGACGGTCCCACGCCACCATCCTCGTTGATCCGGGTCGGAAATTCGGACGCGGTCGTTTTTTCGTGGATCACGGGTCATCGCTCCACCTTCCGTTCGTTGTGCATCCAGTCTGAGAAAACCGTAAGGCGAACCCGGATGCGTCCATGCGCTTTCGACCTGATGATGCCGCCAGCGCCGATCGGGTGCCGGAACTTCCCTGGTGGGGTGATCGCGGGAATTCGCGCACCGCCGCCAATCCCGAGGTGCCTATTGCCGCAAATCGTGGCATGTTCGAGCATTCGCGGCTATCATTGGGGATTGTCATCGAGTTTCGCGTGCGCTGCTGGTGGTTCCACACATATGATGCATGGATCACGAACCGCTGTCCATCGCGACGACCTGTCCGGCGCCGGTTTCCAGGGCGCGCGTGTAGACCAGAGCCGCCGCGGCGAAATCACCGATAGCGGCTCCTCGGAACGCGAAGGCGGTGGGCCGTTTCAAATGATCAATGCGTTCGGTGATGAGATCCGTTAGATCACCCGCAATGGTTCGTACATCCAGCATGGGTCGTTCCGCAGTCCGTTCCTGCTCGATATCGTCAACGACGATGGTGCCGAAACGGGTGAGACTGTCGGGATACCAGGGAATGCACAGGTCGGTAATCGCCGCGAAAGCGGAGGGTTTTATCCATGCCGCGTCCAGGAAAGGCGCGACGGCGTAGTCCAGCGTGATTGACGTTATCACGATATCGGCCTCGCGAAGGGCTTCCTCCGGGCCCGTTGCGCGGGCGTTCAGTCCCAATGCGCGCGCTTCTTCGCAGAATGCGTCTCGGGTGGTCGCGCTTCTGCCGCAGGCCAGGACCTTTCGCAGTGGAAAGAGCGCGCGAAACGCGGCGAGATGGCTTCTCGCCTGCACGCCGCAACCGACGAACCCGATTGACGCTGACGCAGGATCGGCCATGCGCCGCGCCGCAACGGCGGACAGAGCCGCCGTTCTGTAAGCCGTGATCCAGCGTGCTCCCATGACGGATCTCAAAAGACCGGTTTCGGCGTCAAGCACGAGGATGGCTCCGTTGATCGAGGGTAGCCCCCGCACGGGATTGTTCGGACTGACACTGACGGTCTTGAGCACCGTCAGGTCCTCACCACCGACGGCGAGCGTTGACATCACGTAGCGTTTGCCGCCCGGGAGTAGCGTGGATTTCGGCGCTACGTGCAGCCGACCTTTGGATTTCGCGACCAGTGCCGCCTCTATGGCGTCGACGATCTCGCGGGGCTGGATAGCGAGCGCGTCGATTTCTCTGTCCGGCAGGTAGAGAAAGGTATCCCTGTCATATGATGCCATGGTGGGTCCTCACTGATCCGTTTCTAGCGTGGACGAGATCGGGGCGGGTGTCCATATGCCGGAACCTATCAGGTGCCGTTTACCGGACGCTAACCGAGCGGAAGCTATGGCTTCCGAACGGGCTGTCCCGAGCTGTCTGGCTGCAATATCCGGAGCCCGGCCTCTCACGCGGGCACACGGACGTCGGCAAAGGAATAAAAGCCCGAAGCGCATAATCCTGATCAATGGCGACGAACCGGCTTCTCTGCTGATAAAGCACAACATCGGGGTGCGGGTGGTTTAACGAAGTGAAACACATTGACGAAGATTATTTCGATGCGGACAAGCCAGCGGAGCGCGGCCGTTCTGATGAGGAAAGGGAATCTCGGCGGAATTTGCGCGACCAGGAATGTGTTGCTATACTCACTGAACTGAACTGGACCGTACTTCCGGGCCTGATTCGCCCTCCGCCGCATGGCCGGACGCGGCATCCTGGCCGCTCCAGGAAGGGCCTCAGCGCCTTCGCGTGATGCTGGCGGGCGTTGTCGAGGAAGACGTGGACCACCCGGCTGCCGGGACGGCCGCGCCCGCGGTGCCGGAGCTGGCGATCCCGGCCTCCGGAGGCCCGGGGGCCCGAAAGGAGCGCGCCGCCCGCCCGGGGATCCGGGCGGCGGAGGTCACGGTGATGCCGCCGGGGGATGAGGAGACGCGCGCGGAGCCGCCGCGCATGCCCGCCGTCTCCGCCAACGGGACCGGCGCGACGCCCCCGAGGGAACGGAGCCGCCGCGCTGGCTGCCGCTCACGACCGGGCGTCCGGCGCGGGGGGAGGCCGACGCCGTCCACGCCGCGGAGGTGCTGGACCGGTACCGCAGAAGGTGGACCGTGGAGACCTGGTTCAGGACCCCAGGTCCGGCACCCGACTGAAGGACCGGCGCCGCCGACGGCCTGGGGAAATGCCTCGCCTCCGGCGCCGTCACCGCCCGGCCCGCGTCGCCGACATCACCATGCCCGCGCGCGAGAGGCCGGATAGGCCGCGACCGAAGTGTATTCGGAGGGGGACGTCGACCTCCTGCATACCCTGCTGGAGGCACAGGGCCACCGGGAGGTCGTTCGGATGGACGGCGGAACGCCCCCCGACATCCGGACCTTCGTCATCGACCTCGGACGCCTCGTCGGCGCCCACCCGACCAGGCGGCAGCCGCCGCGCGGGGCCAGGAAGGTCTGGCAGGGATCCGGGAGGCTCAACCGGGCCATCCAGGTGCGCGACGCCCTCGGCGAAAACAGCTGGAATGAGAGCCCCTATACAAGTGTGAACCGTTGCAAGGTGCCAGGCGGCGCGTGGCGGCGGAAGCTTAAGCCCCAGCCGCCCCGCCAGGACCGTGCCGTCGGCGCGGAGGGCGCCGGCGAGCCAGTCAAGCGTCTGCGAATCGAAATGGCGGAGACCGACCTGCATGGCCCGCCATATAGGCCATCCGGATCACCGATACAGGTGTGAAGTGTTGCAAGTCCCGGGCCCGGGTCAGCTTGCCCTCCCGTTCCGGATACGCCGCCGGATCCACCGATGCCAGGCCAGTCCTGCGGAACCCGCGCGGCCAGCCGCGCACCGTGTCGGGGCCGGGATGGAGGAACCCGCGGACCTGGCGGACGCCGTTTCCGTCGCCAGGCGCCACGAGCGCGTCCGTGCGCCGCACCTCGATGCCCGGCCCCGCGTCCGCGCATGACCGCCGGAAGCACCTCGCGCTCCCCGGCGTCAGGATGTTTCCGGACATGCCATCGCCTGTATTCTGTTCTGACCGCTCTTTTCCGGGACAGATGGACCGTTCCGCGAATCATGCCAGCCCTAAAGGGCGAATTAATGATTCTGAGTATAGACGAATTTATTGAAGCGTCGATGTCTGGACTAGACATAGCCTTGATTTTTTGTGCTCGCCTGCGTATATAAAAGTATGACAAAACGACGCGATATCATCAAAGCGTCAAAGCGTCAAAGGAAGCGGGTTTCGTCAGCAAAGGTGGTACAAACCATGAAAAGTGGATTCACAAGGATGGCCGTTACACGTTAGTTGGTCGCCACCGTCACATCCCATTACCAACGGCACGTGCCCTTGCGAAGCAAGCCAAGATTAACCTGCCAAAGTGAGAACACCGATGCCAAAAATTGTCTATACGGAAACACGACTATATCCTATAATCATCGACCGCGAAGGGGCCACTTGGGGGTATCATAGTCCTGAATTTGGGGGCGGTGGGGCGGCCAGTCATGAGCATGCACTCCGCTCCGCACAGGAACTGCTGAATACGGCTGTCGCCGACTTTTGCGAACGCGGAGAAGAAGCACCACGACCATCCCCTCTTGATCAAGTCGATGCCGACAGAGGACAGGTCGCATGGCTTCCAGTGGTCGTGTCGAATGTCGCGGATCGTATCTCAATCACACTACCCAAGTCTCTGATCGCGCAGATCGACTCAATCACCGACAATCGCTCGGCCTTCTTTGCCGAGGTGGCGCGCGATCGGATTATATCCCTGCGTGGCGACCCCAGTCCTTCATAAACGCGACATAGGGCCTCCAAGGCCTTGCCGCTTCGCCGATATTTACCCGCGCAGGATTGGCCGCAGCCTCGGTCAGTGTTATCAGGCCAAGGTGACCCGCCGCTGCCGATGCGCCGAGAGCCGCAACAAGCCGATTCTTCGCTGTCCCAAGCCGGTTCTCAGCGAGGATGTCCACGAGGTCTTCCTGAAGTGCATCGACCCAACGGAAGAACGCCCGAGCTCGTGCATGGTTGTCCTCATGCCAGAGGTCCGCAAAATTCTCCGCGGGATTGACCGGGTTGCCGATGTACCACTTCCCGTACCCGGTGCGCTGGATCAGCCCCAGGGAAGCAAGCGTTTGTTCGATCATGCGGTCTTCGACGAGCCCCGCATGTCCATGCAGCTTCGATACGATAGCGGTCAGAGCCGTGTAGACATCGGGCTCCCCACCATAGAGATGCAGCGCCAGCGTGGTCACGATCGTCGGAATCGGCGCGTAATCGGCGTTCGTCCCGCCGTTTAACACCAGATCCCGGTGGCGCTTCATGATCTGGCCCGCAGCGCCTTCCGGTTGGCGCGGCTGGGCATGCCGGCATCCGCCACCAGCTTGAACCGGGTTTCCGGATAGCACCGCGCTGGCGCAGCGGGCGCGGTGCCCGGGGTATGGCCCTCATGGATGTCGCCGGGAAACGGCTCATAGCCGATCGGGAGCTCCTCCGGCGTGATCAGGAGTGCCGGCACCACCTGGACCCTGTGGGGCCTGCCGTCCCTGCTGTAGCCCCTGGAACATAGGCCCCCGCTCCCACTCCCAAAGTAAAGTGTCGTGGTGTCATGGAAGACCACCGTGATGGGATCGGGCAGCAGGGTACGCGCCCGCGCACGCGAGAGGGCGCGGACGGCGTCCACCCGCGCATCGGTGATCGCATCCATACCGCGATAGACGGAATCCAGGTTCAGCGTCGGCGCGCCCTCCCGTTCCAGGCGCGCCGCCACCGCCCGTTTGGACCGCGGCCGTGCGATCCGCGCCAGGACCATCTCCCGGACCATCCGGTTGACACGCGGACGCCGCGACCCGAACAGACCCTCCCATCCAGGACGGTCATGGACCGCGCCAAAGGCCTGACGCACGCCAATGCCCACCCGGCCGTCTTCGCGGCAGCTGGCCAGATCCACGCCAAACGGATCGGGCGCGGGCCGGGCCTCTGGGGCGGCGGTGCCGACGTGGCGGACAACCCGCTGGCGGATCCTGGGACCGTCGCGGACGGAGGTGACGATCCGCACCTTGGTACGGGTCTCGCCGACGGGCTTCCCGCGAACGAACATGATTCCGGACGGTATCACGGGACACGCACCCATTGCAGGCAAATAAAAGGACACTACATTCGGGCTGGAGAAAAGAACCGCCGCAAACACCACCTATGCAGGGGTCCGAGATTCAGGCCAGACCGAAAATGTCTGAAGTCAAGAAAAAGGGAGTCGATTTCGGAATCGGAGAACAGATCACGATAGAACCCGCTGTCGAGGTGCGAGGCGGTTATTCAGTCCGCCCTGAGACCTAGCATCCCGCGCGCTTCGGCGGGTGTTGCGACGGGGCGGCCGTATCGGGAGCACAGCCCTACGGTTCGCCTGACGAGAGCCGCATTGGATGGAGCCAGCGTTTCCCGGTCCAGCCTGATGTTGTCCTCCAGTCCGGTTCGGGTATGTCCGCCGCGCTCTACGCACCATTCGTTCACCTGGAGCTGTCCCGCGCCGATGCCGGCCGCGCACCAATCGGCGTCCGGCGCGAAACGTCCGAGGGTTTCGATGTAGAATTCGAAGATTTGCCTATCCACCGGCATGGCATTCCTTACGCCCATTACAAACTGGACATAAAGTGGCCCCTTTAGCCTACCATCGTCAGCCATACGCGCCGCCTGCACGATGTGGCTGAGATCAAACGCCTCGATTTCCGGCTTGACACCATAGTCCAGCATTCTGCCGGCCAGCCAATCCACGAGGTCAGGCGGGTTTTCGTAAACCCGGGTCGGGAAGTTATTCGACCCAACGGAAAGTGATGCCATGTCCGGTTTCAGATGAAGCATTCCACCGCGCTCCCGTCCGGATCCCGAGCGACCGCCGGTCGAGAACTGGATCACCATGCCAGGGCAATGCTTCTCGATTCCTTCCTTCAGCAGTGCGAACCGATCCGGGTCTGACGTTGGGTCACCATCATCGTCTCGAACGTGCGCATGACAGATCGCGGCACCGGCCTCGAACGCTTCCTGCGTCGATTCGATCTGCTCCGTTACGGTGATCGGAACCGCCGGGTTGTCGGATTTCCGAGGAACGGAGCCGGTTATGGCGACACAGACAATACAGGGCTTGGCCATGGAAACTCCTGATCTCAGACAAGCAGGCCGGGATGGTTCCGTAGGCCTGTACGGCTTGGTGGCGCTCTCCCGTCACCTGACGCCCCGATGCACCGTATCGGTTCACATGTCCAGAAACACGATCTCTTCGGCGCCTTGAAGACAGATGTCGAACTTGTAGAGCCCGTCCCCGGCCATTCCGTTGCGATAAGTGTCTCCGACCGGCACCTTTGCTCGATCACGCACGGAACGGGATCGTTGCTGTTGTCCTTGTCATCAGAATAAACCCGTGTCTGTAGATCGATTTTAACTCCGCGTGGTGACCCGGAGAGCGATGTGCTGGGCCTGCTTCCGCCCGTCGGGCAGCTTGGTAGGGTCCGGGTTTGACTATGTGCAGCTCGAATTCGCCGCTCTGTCCGTCGGCCTGAAAGATTTTTAGTCACCGACATTTGGCGTGTGATCGTGGGTGACGTTTGGCGGTTCGACCCCGGTCCGTCTTGATTTTGGTCCATGGCCGGATCGGTTCATTAGGATCAAGGCTTCCGGAGCGGGTGAGTGCCAGATCAGCCCGCCGCGCGGACGTATTGGTTGGGGTGCACGCCAGATTTTTGGGTCAGGCTGTGGCGATCCGCTGGGCCTTCCATGGCGCGAACCTTTCCCACCGCCCAGTTTCCTGCAGCGGTTCCCCAGCACCAACAGCGCGCTCGTGCAGGTATGGAAAACGGATTCAGGTCAAACCAAAAAATCTGGCGTGCACCCTATTGGTTGTAGGTATTCAGCGCGGTGGCGAACAGTGACGTCTCTACATTACCGCCGGTCGCCACGACGATGGCGGCTTCGCCCGTCACAGCGTCCGGATGGTAAAGGACGGCCGCGAGTGCAGCGGCACCACCGGGCTCGATAACGATTTTCAGATGGTAAAACGCCGCGGCCATGGCGCAGAGGCACTCCTCGTCACTGACCACTATCCCCGGGCCGCAAAGCCTCCGCAGGACAGGAAACGTGATCTTGCCCGGAGATTCCGTGAGAATCGCATCGCAGACCGATCCGGTCTTCGTCTCGTTACGTTCGATCCTGCCGGAGATCAATGAACGTGTCACATCGTCGAAGCGCCGCGGTTCGACTGGACGCGTCCGTAGTTCCGGCGCTCTCGCCTCCAGCGCGAGTCCTATCCCGGCGGTCAGCCCTCCGCCGCCGCAGCAAACCAGCACGTCCGCGCGTCTGACGCCGAATTCCTCGATCTGCGCTGCGATCTCCAATCCCACCGTTCCCTGTCCGGCTATCACCTGGGGCTCATCAAACGGATGTATCAGCGTGAGTCCGCGTTCATCGGATAGCCTGGTGCCCACAATGTCACGGTTTTCTCCGCCGGGCCTGTCGTAAAGGACCACCTCACCACCGAAGGCGCGGGTGTTCTCGATCTTCAGCTTCGGGGCATCCTTTGGCATGACGATCACGGACGGAGTTCCGTGGCACGTCGCCGCAAGGGCCACACCCTGCGCATGGTTGCCGCTTGAAAACGCGACCACGCCGTTCGAACGCAGTTCCCCGGGAAGCGCCGAGATGGCTGACCAGCCCCCGCGGAACTTGAAGCTGCCCGTATGCTGGAGGCACTCCGCCTTTACGAGCACACGGCGCCCGGCAATCCGGTCCAGAAGCCGCGAATGCAGTAGGGGCGTGCGGCGGACCCGCCCCTGGAGCCGTTTGGCGGCGGCCTCGATCAATTCCAGGTTCATGCCAGTTTCGCCAGCCAGGTGCGGATCGCGTCGAGCGCCTCCGGCTCGTCCAGGAATGGCGTATGGCCACGGTCAGGGATTTCAGCATATATCATATCCGGACGGTGGCGTTGCATTTCCTCGGCCGTCTCACCCGACAGTATATCTGAATTTACGCCCCGGACCAATGCGAGTGGCAAACCCTCCAGACCGCTGAACATCGACCAGAGATCCGGAGTGGCCGGCGCCGATCCGTCCGATGGGTTATCGAATATACGTGCGAGCTCAGGGTCATAGTTGATCGTGAGTCCGGTTTCGGTGGCGACGAAACGTCTCCGGGCCTCTTCCAGCCAGCGACTTTCAGGGACATCGGTGAATCCGCTCCTCAGCCCCGTCTGGGCCTTTGCCACCTCATGGAGTGAAGCCTGTGGCGGGTTTTTCCCGATGTAACCGCGGATTTTCTTAAGTCCGTTTCTTTCGATGACTGGCCCGATATCATTCAGGCAGACGCCGACCAGCCGGTGTTTTGAGGTGGCGGCCAGAGCCATCGCGATCAGTCCTCCGCGGGATGTGCCGAGCACAGCGGCGGCGTTTACCTCAAGGTGGTCCAGAAGAGCCAGAGCGTCCAGGGACTCGACGGCGACGGTATATGTCGACGGATCGGCCCAATCGGATTCGCCGCGTCCCCGATAGTCCGGGCGGATCAGGCGGACGCCGGACAGATGCGGCGCGAGGTAGTCGAAGTCCGTGGAGTTCCGCGTGAGGCCGGGCAGGCATAGAAGGGGCAGGCCCTGGCCTTCTTCCCTGAACGCCAGTGTCAGGCTGTCGTGAGTCCGGAATCTACGGATCATTCCGGGCCGCGATGTCAGGTATCGCCGACAAATCCCGCACCACCTGTTCGGGCTCCCAGGGTAGTCGGTCCATGGGTGCGTTGTCGCGGTTGGCCCAGACTGACCGGAACCCGAATCCCGCCGCATGCGCCGCGTCCCATCCGTTTGACGAGACAAACAGCACTTCATGCGGTTGTGTGCCGAAGCGTCGGCCAACCAGTTCGTAAACTTTTCTGTGGGGCTTGAACACGCCAGCGTCCTCGGCGCTGAGAATCCCGTCAAGCTGGTCCGCGATTCCGGCACTCTCGACCGCGCCCCGCAGCATGCCCGGTTCGCCATTTGACAGGATGGCCGTGGTAAATCCTGACTTTCTGAGTTTCGCCAGTGTTTCCGGAACTTCCGGATAGGCCGAAAGCTTGTGATACAGTGCCAACAGGCGTTCCCGAAGTTCCGGATCCGCGAGGT
The DNA here is from genome assembly GCA_965221405.1 of Paracoccaceae bacterium. Lineage (GTDB taxonomy): Bacteria > Pseudomonadota > Alphaproteobacteria > Rhodobacterales > Rhodobacteraceae > JAPOUP01. The sequence goes on from CBDCSE010000003.1 coordinate 80,135, forward strand.
CCGATTCCTCCATCGCCCAGTCAAGCGCGTTCTTTGTGACGGTCCAGAAATCCGTATGTGCATTCGCGACGGTGCGCAGCCATGTGTACTCGAGCTGCTTTGTCCGCCAGTCCGATGCGACCTTCCGCCAGATGACCGGGAGGTTGCCGCTCCCCGGCTGTCCGGCGGCCTCGCGCGCGGCGGCCGCTACGTCAAAAAGCGTGCCATAGGCATCGAAGGCGCAGACCCGTATTGACATCAGAACTCTCCCTGACGGGATTTGCTTAACGGGTATGGTATAAAGGACACCCCGCTTTTTGCACCTGTCGAAAACACTGTAAATGGCATACCGGTTGACGTCACTATTCGATGCCGGGCTCCCTTGCTGAATTTCGGGTGGTCCAGATTTCTGTTTGCGGGTGATTCCAGGGTCTTGTCGTCATTCCGTTACGGTGGCGTGTCGGGGCGGCCGGATGCCGCGCAGGCTTTATAAGGGTGTCATGAAGTGGGCGGTGATTACGTGCGTGGCCATGTGTCTGATGGAGTGGAGGTCTGGGCGTAGGGGCGGTATGCGGGCTTTGACTTTCCGCTCGTTGGTTTGAAGCCTCCGACTTCCAGTCGGATATGGTCATGCAATTTCGTATCCGCACCCCCCAAAACCCGCCATCTCCGGTTCCGTCCGCAGGACGGAAGGCCGCTCCTCCCACAGGGTCCAGCGCGGGTTCCCCGAAATCCGCAGGCGGTTCCGGGCGCGGTTCCGGGATTTGGGTAGTGGGTCAGTTTGAATTTCGTCTGTGAAGTGCGTTGCTTTGTGCGATCCTCGTGGCTAAACTTGTTTTTAATCTGTTGCTTGAACGATTGCCTTGAACGATTGCAGAGTGTGGTATGTCACCAAGAGATGCGTTAGCGCAATTTGCTCGGCGTGGAGAAAAATCCGCCCCGCCCGTTTTTATTGGACGTGAAGCGATTCTGAAGGACATCATTGATCGGGCAGAAGAAGGGTGGAAGAATAATCACCAAGGAGAACCAGGGCACACGCATATTATTCAAGGGGCACCGGGGGCAGGCAAGAGTTCCATCATTGCCGAGCTTGAGAAAATCCTGAACACAGATGGGCAGACGACGACAGGCTGGAGCAAAGGCGCCCCCCGGATGGTGATATTGTCCGGCTCTGAGGTGCGCAGTCCGGAAATTGTTTTACGTCACCTTGCGCGGTTAGTGGACGCACAAAAGGCACAAGACCTCTTTGCAGAGAAGAGCAAGTTTTGGAAGGCTGCTGTGAAGTTCAATCTTCCGGTTGTAGGGGCGGAGGCTTCACGCGAACGAGAGACCACGTCACCCGCGCCGTCGGCGACATTGTCTCTTTTTAAGGAATGGTTAACGCTCGCAAAAAGAACATTGAAGGGTCCGATTATCATTGCGATTGATGAAGCGCAGAACTTACCCAGGGGCAAAGAACTGCCAAGCAGCCAGTTCCTGCAAGATATTCACGAAAATACATCGCACCTGCCGATATCACTGCTGTTAGCCGGATTAAGTGACACACACGCGCACGTGGCGTCTCTCGGTCTTACACGCAGTTTAGAGGTTCATGCGATTGGGCGGTTTACCCGCGCGGAGAGTATTGATCTGATGCAGAAGTGGTGTGCGCATTTTGGCCTTACGGTTGGCGCACAACAGCCACGTCTGAACGCCTATTGCCAGCTGGCGGACGATTGGCCACGGCACCTGCATTGTGCGCAGAAAGCGTTGGCGCAAGTGCTTGTTGAGAAAAGCAATGCCGACGCCACCTTTACCGGTGCATTGGATACAGTAACCGACCTGGAGTGGCAGCGTGCCACCACACAGTTTGCGCGGTATCGGGCGGAGTATTATCGGGATCGTGTCAGTCCAGAAATGAGAACCTATCAGCCTCTTATGGTAACTGTGATGAAAACAGTGCATCCTCAAATCAGTCGGACGGAGGTTCTTGATGTGGTGGCCGGAGATTCTAAACAACCGCATTTTCCTTATTACACAAACGATACATTAGACTTTTTTAATCACTTAGTTCACCAAGGGGCATTGCAGGAAGATGCGGAAGGGTTTGTATCTTGTCCTATTCCGTCGTTTCGCACTTGGTTAATGGAATCAGTGCGATTGCCATCAACGACCTATACGCTTCGGTTTGGTGGTGAGATCTACAAAGAAAGTACCTTTGACAGCTATCGTGCCGCACGGGAGTGGGCGATGAAGCAACTGGATCATCTGAAAACTGATCAGGAAGTTACGCTTTGGCAAGGGGCTGTCACGGTTGAAATCTTACGAGAAGCCGCACGTGTCGAGCACGTGAAAGACCGTGCAGAAAAAACGACACTCGCTTCGACGACAGCATAAGGTTACCATCACAAAGCGTTACACTTGTCGTTGGCGGATCAGTGAGCGGGTCACGATACCACGCACATCGAACCTCTCTTCGGATCGGCTCGTGCGTAGCCTTCCCGCAGTCCCTACACCGTGTCATACTCTCGACATTGTACCGGCTTCGGGTCACGTTCCGGAAGTCCGTAACTTCCATCGAAGTGACATTGACGAGATGACCGTAACTTGCCCGTCAAGCCCGAGTATCGCCATGTCGTCGCCTGTCGTGTCGGGCCCGACATTCATTGGAATGACGCCATGATCGCGGCCGGGATAGATCTGGGCGGAACAAAGTGTGAAGTGCAGATCTTTGATGACGTCTGGACCAGGGTTCATTCCATTCGGACAGGTACGCCGAAAGACTACGATGCCCTGATTCGGATGGTTGCGGGACAGGTTCGTCGGGTTCTGGATCTCGCAGGTTCCCGGATTCCGGTTGGGATCGGTGCGGCGGGTCTGATCAACGTGCGCGGGACGGCACTTTCCGCTAATCTGGTTACCTCCGGCCGATCACTTCCTGCGGACATAGAGCGGGCGGCGGGCCATCGGGTCACTTTCGTGAATGACGGAAGGGCTTTTGCGCTTTCGGAAGCCGTATTCGGCGTGGGGCGAGGTCATGATGTGGTTGTGGCGCTCGTGATTGGCACGGGTGTCGGGGGTGGTGTGACCGTCGGCGAGAAGTTGAGGCGCGGCCCAGCGGGCACCGGCGGCGAATTCGGACATATCTCGGCGTCGGCGTCGGTTATAGCCCGGTATGGCCTGCCGATCCGTCGTTGTGGATGCGGTCGGCTGGGGTGTGTTGAATCCTATCTGTCGGGACCGGGGCTGACAGCTATGGCGCGTGATCTGGTCGGTCGCGCACTGTCACCTGAAGATCTGCTGGAGCGTAGGGCGTGGGACGCTGACGCACAAAAGGTCTGGGAAGTCTGGCTCGAATTGGTCGGAGATCTGTTGGTCTGCCTTTTACAGGCGTTGGATCCAGACGTAATTGTGATGGGTGGTGGCATAAGTCGGACCCCCGGCATCACGGACGAGGTCTCCCGGGCGCTCTCGAAAGCTCAGATTCCGGGATTTACTTGCCCACCTGTATTGCTGGCCGAGGGCGGTGACGCTAGCGGGGCACGGGGAGCCGCGCTCGCGGCGTGGCAGGAGGCGCGAAACGGGGATTGAGACGATTCGTTCACGTTGGCCCGGGGCGTCGAATACCGCCTGCCGCTCCGCTATTCCTGTCGGATAGATCCGATACCCGATCCGTTTGACGAAATGGGGGGGTGGATTGATCCGATCACTTTGTGGAATTACGGCTCGGCGGGCCTTAGCATGACTCACGATGGCGTCTGGTCATTTTCTGGGGGATGATCAATGCACGACAGTTGGATTCTTCCACAGGCGGTATTCGACGGCAGAGAAATTCGCCATGGACCGGCCCTGAAAATAGAAAACGGACACGTCGCCGCCGTTACGGATGCCGCGGGGTCGGCAGGTGGCACAAGAATTGAGGGAATCGTCTCGCCGGGATATATCGATCTTCAGGTAAACGGCGGCGGCGGGATATTTGTCAATACGCAGCCTACGGCGGAGGCCATGGAACGGATCGCCGCCACGCATCGTCGGTTCGGCACCGTCGGTATCTTTCCCACCGTCATAACGGATACGCCCAAGGTGCTGGAAAGCGCGGTTCACGCGGCACTTGAAGCGGTGGGGCGCCCGGGCGTCCTGGGCCTTCACATCGAAGGACCACATATTTCCATCACCCGCCGGGGCGCTCATCAAGCGAAGTTCATTCGCCCTATGGATGACGTGACGATCGGCCATGTGCGTCGTCTTCGCGATGCGGATGTCCCGGTCCTGATCACGGTCGCGCCCGAAGCGGTGACGCCAGATCAGGTCGGACGTCTGGCTGAAACGGGGGCGGTGGTGTCAATTGGCCACTCCGATGCGACGGCGGAGCAGACTAAAAGGGCGGTTGACGCAGGTGCCAGATGCGCCACTCATCTTTTCAATGCAATGTCCCAGATGCGGGGCCGCGAGCCGGGAGTGGCCGGAGCCGTGATCAATTGCGATATATATGCCGGATTAATCGTTGACGGAGTCCATGTCGCTGATGAGATGGTTGGTTTGGCGATACGTGCCCGTCCGGTGCCTGATCGCATGTTTCTGGTTTCTGACGCGATGCCGACTGTGGGCGGGCCCGCCGGTTTCCTGATGTATGGTGAGGAGGTGGCGCTTAGATGTGGACGTCTGGTCAGGTCTGACGGAACGCTTGCGGGCGCTCATCTGACACTGTCCGATGCCGTTGCGCATATGGTCGGGAGGATCGGTTTGGATTGGCAGAGTGCGCTTGGCATGGGAATTACGGTCCCGGCCACCTTGATGGGGCTCCAGGGGCTATCCCGGGTTGAGGGCCGACCGGTCTCTGATCTGATCTGTCTGGACAAGGATATGACATTTCGCGGATGGCTGGATCAGGAATAGGCGGGTGGATGCCATACGCGCCTCATCCCACATGGGCCGCGCCAACCGGTACACGGAGACCGGCCGCAGGATTGGGTTCGCGGGCGGGGAGTCTGGATTTTCCGAAAAGGGATCCTGACAAACAATACGGGGCGCACCGTATATCCCAGACTCGATGCGGGTATGCGGAACCGTGGTGCGCCAGACCCGGTTGGGATTGGAAGCGGTCGATTCCGAGAGAGGACTTACGTATCCATCGGGATGGAGGGATTAATGCGGTTGCGGGAGTCCGGCATCTGAATTAAGCGGCCGAAATGGACAGGCGCCAGAGATACGCGGGCCACGCCGCTGCGCTTCTGGCGCTGGGACTGCCGCTCGTCGGCAGTCATCTGGCCCAGATCGCGATTGGCGTCACCGATAGCATCATGCTCGGTAGATACAGTGCCGAGGCATTGGCGGCTGCCACGCTCGGATGGTCCTTCGCGTTCGTTCTGTTCATCATGGGTTCCGGTTTCGCCTTTGCGGTACTTCCAATGGTCGCGGCGGCGGCGACGGAGCAAAATCCCATCCAGGTCCGCCGGGTGACAAGAATGGGAATGTGGATTTCAGCGCTGTACGGCATTGCTGTCATTCCGCTCATGGTTGGATCGGAACCCATATTCCTGACACTGGGCCAGGAACAGCGGATCGCCGAGCTTGCATCGCAATATCTCGCGATCCTTTCAATCGGCATGGCCCCTTCGCTCATCGTCATGGTTCTCAAGAGCTATCTGGCCGCTCTCGAGCGGACCCAGGCCGTACTTTGGGTCACCGTCTGGGCCGCAGTGCTGAATGGATTGCTGAACTACGTTCTGATATTCGGCAGGTTCGGTGCGCCGGAGCTGGGACTGAGGGGCGCGGCGATCGCTTCCGTCATCATGCAGGTGGCGACCTTAGGTGTCGTGGTGATTTATTGTGCACTGGTCACACCACAATACGCGCTCTTCCGGCGTCTCTGGAACCCTGATCCTGAGGGGTTCCGCCGCGTTTTCCATCTTGGATGGCCGATTGGCCTGACGAACCTGGCGGAGAGCGGATTGTTCTCGGCCACGGCGCTGATGATGGGCTGGGTTGGCACGCTGTCACTCGCCGCGCACGGAATCGCGACGCAGCTCGCGGCCACGACCTTTGTGGTACATCTTGGTCTGAGTCAGGCGGCGACCGTACGGGTCGGTCAGGCGCTTGGAAGGAATGATGGAGTTTTTCTGCGCGATGGTGCCAAGGTGACGGTGGCGGTCTCGGCGTCATTCGCTCTTCTGACCATGGTCGTTTACCTGTCGGCACCTGAGCTTCTGCTGGGAATGTTTCTCGATGCGGATGATCCTGACCGCCCGGAGATCATGGCCATCGGTGTGTGTCTGCTTGCCGTGGCGGCACTGTTTCAGCTTGTCGACGGTGCGCAGGTTGTCGCCCTTGGCCTGCTCAGGGGTTTACAGGACACCAGAATACCGCTGGTGCACGCGCTGGTTTCCTATTGGCTGATCGGTATCCCGTCATGCTACGCCATTGGCTTCTGGATGGGTTGGAACGGTGTGGGTATATGGCTTGGCCTCGTAATCGGCCTGTCCTGCGCCGCGGCTCTGATGATGCGCCGTTTTTGGACAGATGGCGTGTCCCGTCTGCCGGTCTGATGTAACCACGCATTCCGCGATCTGGACTGCGGTTCAGTCGGGCCAACCCGTCTCCAGACCTGTTGCAGATGTTCCGCTCGGATTTCGTTATACTCGCTGAGATGGACTGGGCCGTACTTTCCGGCCCGATTCGCCTTCCGCCGCAGGGCTGGCGCGAGGGTGCCCGCGGCCTTCGGGGCCGCGTTCCCGGACATGCCGGCCACGGTACCGGCAGACGTGACCGTCGGCAGGCTCCGCGAAATGCTGGTCCCGCGCGGGGCCCCGTCGACCGGCGCAGGGTACCCGGGGCGGCCCCGCCCGGAGGGTGCTCTGGGGAGTTCCGAGCCGACAGTGGCTCGGGACTGCGGGTCGTTCGTATCGGCACCCATGCCCTGAGGCAGGGCTCGGGCACGACGCTCTGGACACGTCTCGTGCGGCACAAGGGCCAAATACGCTCAGGCGGCGGAAATCACCGGGCATCTGTGTTCAGGAGGCTCGTGGGCACGGCCCTTATCGAGAGCGGCGGCCTCAAATGCCCGACCTGGGACAACCGCTCATCGACAGCCTCACGCGAGGTCAGAGACAGCGAGCGATCCCTCGAGACGTCCGTGAGCAGGACAACTGGCAAGATGCCCTTCCTCTGGCTCGCTGTCGAAGACGAGCCGGGGCCGTCCAGTCTGCGAGGTCACATTGAACGAAACGCGATTGCGCTTCTCAGCAACTACGCCTGCCCGGCAATTGATTCGCCATCCGCGTCATGGCTCGGTAATCTTTGCAACCGCGAGAAAATACGGTGCTCCGGAATGTGGAACTCGAACCATGTGGAGGAGTGCCATGACCCGGCATTCCTCGATCAATTCGTAAACTTGATCAGTCAAGCCGAGAAGCTTCAATGCTCGTTGTGATCCAGTGTGCCGCCGGGAAGCAGCCTCATGCGGGGCACCTTCGTACGCGTGATGGCCGGAAAGTCATGCTCGCCGCCGCCGCCTTTGAGGTCGCCGTCGTAGCGGCTAGACAGTCGGCGCGGGAGTGATCAGGACGAACGCGGCGCAGGGTTCCTGCCGGCCGCCGCGGACGGACTTCGCGTGGAGATGGGCAAGGTGTATCGGATGGTTGCTCCTCAATCACGTGCGCTCTCACGTGCCGGGAGTCTTGTAACAGTAATCCCGATGCCTCGCTGGAAATTACCGCGAAACAGTTCATACGCGGTAAACGGATACGTGACCGCGCCATTCGCTGCCCAGGCCCTGTATACAAATGCGGGCTTATGGCCACTGGGGAGCTCGAGCAGGACTCCCCGGACGAGGGCCACCGGCTCCCATTGATACCAGCTTCTCTTGGTCGCCCAATAGCCGCCAGCCAGATCGGCGTCGAACGCCGCCGGACAGTCATGGGCGACATGATACGTTCCGTCCGTATATCTGCGAAGCTGAAATACCGATGCGTAGATCATGTGCGTACGGCTTCCGATAAGCCGATCAAACGCCTCCGTTCGCCGTTGTTCCGCTTCATATCCGGTGGAACGACGAATGTCAGAACAGGCCGTTTCGTAAGACCGTGCCGCGCTGATGATGTCCGTTGCCATGCCCGCTCCCTTCCACCGGTTCGCCCCAAACCGTATATCCATGCCCGCTCCCGTGCCCATGCTTGCAATTGACGGCATGGATGCGGGCGTGAGGCGGAACATAGGAGGGCATGGAGCGAAGAAAGACGAATCGGGCGCACAATCACATATGGCGGAAGGCCAGCCCGAAACCGAGGACAGCGACGGCGAGGCCGATCTTCCCGGCGACCCAAAGCAGTAGGCGGGTTTCCCGAGCGGCGATGTCGGTGCACATCCCGGACATGGTCGCACCGAGGCCCGCCCGCATCATGTTCATGCATTCCCCGGCACGGCGACCCGTCGGTCGATTTCGTGGATCTCATCGGAGTGGTTTTACGCACGGGCGACCCGACGGCCGTGTCATCGCCGCCTGAGCGGCACCCCAGATCCGGCGTCCTCGATGGCTGCGAGGATGTGCGCGATCCGGCGGTCGTCGCTCGGGTGGGTCTCAAGCCAGCCGACCTTCCCCGTCCCGCCGACCGCGCGCACCTCCGCCCGAAGGTCCATCCGGGTAATCCTGACGATGCTGTCGCGCATCGCGTCCGGCGGAAACCCGGCTCCCTTCAGGATGTAGATGGCGGTACGGTCAGCCTCGATCTCCATGGCCGGGCTGTAGGCGCGGCTGCCGATCCCGGCGCCGATCTCCATCCATTGCTCGTAGACGTCAGGGTCCAGCGCCGCGCCGCTGGCGGCCGCGAGGCCCGCCATAATGCCTCCGGCGACCCCCGCGCCGACAAGCGCGTTGCCGGTCTTTTTCCGTACATGGCCGTACATGACATGGGCGAACTCGTGCGCCAGGACGGCGGCGATCTCCCCGTCAGTGCCCATGCGCCCGACCAGCCCCCCGAACATGCCCACCTCGTCGCGGTGGTCCGCGTAGGCGTTGATCCGGGGGCTGTCGGTATATACGCTGACCCGCGCCGTTCCCATGAGGCGGCACCGTTCCTCCGGCAGCTCCAGGCCGACGCATATCCGGTGCGCCGAGCGCCGGACCCGCGGCAGGACACGATTGACCGCTGGCGTCATTTCGGCGCGTGCCAGTTCCCGGGACGGAGAGGGACTCGATTCGAGGACTCCGGCGACCGCAGCCTCGTGGCGTGCCGAAGGCTCCGCGATGTCGAGGGCGGGCTGGGCGCAGCTGCACAGCCCGGCCATGACGGCGAAAGGAAGAAAACCCTTCAGCGGCCGGAAGACCGGGAAGCCGTCCTTCATATCGCGTCCGTGATAAGGGGTCTCAGCCCGCCGCCAGAATGATGGCCGTTACGATTGCGCCCACCGCCGCGATCACGCCCGACAGTATGGCGGTCTGCCACCAGCGCGAGGTCGCGTCCCTGTCGGTTCTTCGCGTTTCCTGATCGGATAAATGCCTGGCCAGGTTTGCGATGTCCGTACAATATTCAGCCTGCATCGTCTTCATGCGCTCCTCCAGGACGGCGACATGCCTGGTGAGTTCGTGGATGGCCGACGCGTCGCCCATGCCGCAAGAATACGGCACGGCCGTCGGGACGGTCAAGCCGCCGAAATCCCGCAGTTCCCGCCAACGGATTTTGGCTGGCTGACGTCCGTGTCTCCCCGTTCGTCCCCTCCCCGCCACGCCTCCCTCCCCCGATCTTTCCGCCCGTCTCTATCACCCGGGCCAGCTACCGCATCCCGCTCCGTGCGCTGGAGCACGACATCGGCCTTGGCAGGCGGGTCGGCGGGCTTCCTGACGCACGGGACGATCCTGCGTCAGGGGTTTGGGCGCTCTGGTCCGCCCGCGTGGCACGGTCACAGGTCCGCCAGTCCGCCGGAAACATGGCTGGTGCGCCGTCTCCCGCTCACATCCCGATCTCCGCCACCGGCCCGCGGTCGCGCCCGCGCTCCGGCCCGTGTGAGCGCTCGGCGCCGAGCGACCTCGCGAGCGCGTCGTGGAGCCCGCGCCAGGGCGCCGGCTCCGGGAACCCGGGACCGAGGTGCAGCCCGCGCACGGCCTCCGTGACCCGCGCCCGCGCCGCGCCGTCGGGCAGGCTCCGCAGGACCGCGCCCCTGCCCCCGCGGATCCGGCGGATGTCGGCCGCCGTGAAACTCCGGTAGAGCCGCCGCAGGAGCGACCGCCTGCGGGGGGATTCCATGCGCTCCGGCGCGTCCCGCAGTTCCGCCAGCAGCGACGCCCGCTCCCTGCGGACGCCGTCCGCCGTGGCGGGCGTCCCGCGCCCGAGCGCCTGCGCCATGGCCAGCGCCAGCCCGTGCCGCTCCGTCCCGTGGGTGGCGACGACCGCCCGGGCGACGCGCGTCTCCAGCGGCGTCGGGAGCGGCTCCTCCCGGTACAGGCGGCGCATCCCCTTCGCGACGGCGCCCCTGTAGGCGTCGATGTCCCTCTGCGCGGAATACCGGGGATTCCCCTCGAACCGCGCCCGGGTCCCGAAGATCCCGCCTGCGTCCACCCCCTCCGCCGCCGCGACGCGGAGCTCGGTCTCCGCCCGCGCGCGGGCGATCCACGGTGACTCCAAGTGTCCGGGCCGCCGGGAGCTCGGTCTCCGCCCGCGCGCGGGCGATCCCGGACGCGACCTCGTCGACCTCCGCCTCCGGAACGTTCCCGGCCCGCTCCGACCACAGGAGAACGTCCTCGATGTCCCGGGGCAGCGACGCGCGGTGCACGGCTGAAGCGGCGTCGACGCGCTCGCTCACCGCGCAGGAGAGAACGAGCGTGTCGTCGGCCAGGCGCGGATCCGGCGCCGCGTCCCGGCGGACGCGGACGGGCACCAGTCGTCATCCAGCGTTTCCTGCACCATCAGCTCAGCCAGCCAGTCCGGCGTGTAGACTTCCCCGAAATCTCGACGATCCCTTGCGTCCACGAAAGCTTCATAGAGAGGTCCCAGCACATCGCCGCGCCGCATCCGCCAGTCTTATCCGCTGATTCTCTCCAGAACTTCGTCAACCCATTGGCGACCGCGAGCGGTCTGGACCATCCAGGAAACGAAACCATCGGCCAGCAAGTGCTTCGGGTCGGTTTCCGACCGCTCCGCCGAAATCGACCGGATGAAGCCACGGGCCAGCGCGACCAGAAAGGAGTGCGACACGAACAGCCGGTTCCGGGCCTGCTCGGTTTCTGGATGCATGCCCGAACTGCGCAGCATGTCACCCTAGAGCCCGAGCTTTGTCCGCGCGCCGCGGGCAAAGTCGCCGACAAGACCATCGTGAATGTCACGCAGTTCCTGAACCTGATCGTCGAACAGCCCAACGGGATTCGGTAGTATCCAAGGCCTGCCGACCGGCTGGCCTGAGAGGGCGTCGAGGAGCCAGTTCGCCAGATCGCCGGCCGGAAATCCAGATCCTCTTCCTGCGCCGCCGGATTGCCGTGGTGCTCATAGGACCAGCGATGCCACACCTTTCCATCCGTCAGTATTCCGGTCCACCGCCGGTCGCTCCCGTCCCGGATCCGGGAGTTCCGAACAGCGGCGATCTCTGACTGGAGATAGCCGTCCAGCTGGCGGAACGGAGATCGGTCGCCACCCTGAGGCCCGGATGGTCCGCCCGGCCGGTTCTCCTGATTTCAATGATCGTTCGCAGCCGGGGCAGATGGATGTCCGCGGCCCCGGACAGCACCCTGAATTCCAGATTGAATTCATCTTGACCCAAAGCGGTGAGCAGATGGCCGATACGCTGGCGGATGTCCACCTCCGTTTCGTCGGCCCCCGTGTTCAGGACTCCTCGTGCGGGTACTTCAGCCGCCTTGACCGAGATCGCTATCCCTGTTCCGCCCGTAAGGGCACCATATGGTTTGGGTATGGATATATCGAGTTCATCCCAACAAAGGTAAGAAAGTCCCATAGGTGTAACAGCACGCAATTATAGTTGAAGCGTCATTACCTGTAGCAACCTGCAATAAGGCAATCCTTGAAGCGCCTAGTCGGCGGTGATACCCGTCCAATGCGGCAGACGTGTATATAGGTTCATCGGTAATCCACAGCGGAAAATCGGAACGCCTCAATCACGACGGGTTTCTTGCGGTACTTCATGTCAACATCCTTCTATGAACATGCGTTCTGTATCTTCACGGGAAGGTTCGTTGGAAAGCCCCTAGCATCCAAGACAACTTTCCAGGATCGATATATACCGTGCATCGGTTCCGTCCGGTTCGGGAAATCCGGAACCGGCGATACGATTTCGGGAGGCATGAAATGACCGATTCCGATACTGAAGAAGGATGGTACTCGCACGAAGCCGCGACATTTGGTGACCGTGTCGCGGCGGGGCGTGAGACACTTGGCCTCAGCCAGTCCGAGCTCGCGAGGAAGCTTGGAGTGAAACTGCGTACAGTACAGGCCTGGGAAGACGATAGAACCGAGCCGAGAGCCAACAAACTTCAGATGCTCGCAGGTGTGCTGAATGTGTCACTTATCTGGTTGCTGAGAGGTGAGGGTGAGGGTGTCGCGGCACCCGGTGACAGCGGAATCGATGGCGATGTGGCGGCGTTGTTAACGGAGATTCGGCAGATCCGGGGTGCGTTTCTGCAGTCAGCGGACAGGCTCGGCGCTCTCGAGAAACGTTTGCGGGGCGCACTGAAAGGCAAATCGTGACGGAAGAGAGGTCAGGAAAGCTGCGGAAGCGGCTGTATATGCGCTCTATCCGGCGTGGAACCCGGGAGATGGATTTGATTCTCGGAAACTTCGTTAAGTGTAGGCTTGCATCGATGGATGGAGGTGCCCTTGATGCTTACGAGGCTTTATTGCGCGAAAGTGATCAGGAACTCTATGCATGGATCACAGGACAGGCGCCGGTGCCTGAGCGGTATTCAGGCTTGATTGAGGACATCGCCGCGCATGTCGGTGCGGGATGTGCGCGGCATGTATAGTCAGCGACGTATAGAACTCCTCGGGGTGGGTTTTGGTCTATCAGGTCTTTGCCCGCTCGCCAGTGAAGAGCAGTGCCTGACGCGAGTCAAGTGTGGGATGTAGCGGCCCGAGGCAGAAATCGTGCCACCGCCATCCGGATAACATTAAACGTCTTGAACTCCCTCGGTATCCGTGTGCCATATTCCTATTGTAATGGTGGACCCGACATCTGTTACCGGTGTTGAACTTGGGGCTTGTACGCTTAACTTGCCGAAACCGCTTGACATGCCTGATCTAATGGCACAATATTTGCCAAAGGCTTATCCCTTTGACTACGGCGCCGCAAGATGCTGTGCCAGCGGCCGGTCGCGGGATCCCCTGATCCCCGGCGGAATCCACGCCTTCGCCGCCGCGCGGCGGCCCGGACGGTGCCGGAATGTGGTGATTCGGGTGGGGTGCGGGCGCGCGCGCCGGCCCGCCGGCGGAGTCCGGGCGGGGTTTCCGGCGCCTCAGGCGCGTCCCCCGGTGAGGTCGCGGCAGGTGGCGGGCGGAAGTCCCAGCCCGATGCCGGGCAGGCTGTCGAAGGAGGCCCGTCGGTGGCGCCGGCGGTTCCAGCGGAACACGGACCCGTCGGGATGGCGCTGGAAACGCCTGCTCCGCAGGCCGTGGTACACGCCCATGGCCCAGCGCTTCAGGTTCGGGAAGACCCGGTGGACCCACGCCAGGACCCCGTGGGCCGGGCGGTCGCCGACCACCCTGCGCTCCCGGGGGTTCCCCGGCAGGCCGGGGTGGCCGCTCCAGCCGTCGGTGACCACCCACGCGCCCGGCACGACGGACGCGGCGATGAAGCCGCGGAGCGCCCCGGATCCGTAGTCCCCGATCGTCCCGAGCCGGATGCGGCGCGGCCTGCCGCACTCCGGGAGCTCGACCGCCCCGGCCATGAGGATACGCCCCGCGGCACCGCGGCCCCTGCCGGCGCCGCTGTCCTCCGCGCCGCCGCCGTCCCGGAAGGGTACGGACGCCCCGTCGACCTCCGCGGTCCCCTGAAGAAGGCTCCGCCCAGGGCCGGCCATCGCCCGGCGAGGCCTGTGCGGCAGCAGCCAGGCGCTTTTATGGCTGCCGATGCCCGGCCGGGCCTGGAGCTGGAGCGCGGAGATGCCGTTGGAGTGCGTGGCCACGGGATGCGCGGCGGGGAACCATGTCCTGAGCGGCAGGTGGCTGCGGCGCGTCACCGTGCCCGCCGTCACCGGGGCCTGGCGTCCGCAGCCCGCGCACCCGGGAGGCGGCGCCCGCCCTCGGCTCCCAGCCCTTAGTACAGCCGCAGGCCGGGCACGCGAAGCCGCCGCCCCAGCGCAGCCCAGCCAGGTGGCGGGCGCAGGCGCCGTCGTCCGGGAAGAGCTCCCCGGACCCCTGGCGGGACATCGGGCGGTCGTGTTTCCAGCGGCAGGCCATGGAAGAGAACATAAGGCGAACAAAACGGATCGTCAACCCCCTCCGGCACAAAATGTGGACATGCCTTGGTTAAAGGGATAAGCCTTATTTGCCATATAATACCATTTCCCGAAAGTTTTGACTCATCAACATACAGTCTCATAGCCGTAGATGCACGATATATTCCGTTCCGTCGCGGATGGCGCGTGCGCCCGGCCGTCAATGTCGCCATGTTGGGGTTTCCACAGACCAGCACCGACAGGAGACGGGACATGCCCGCACCCCTGACGGTCACCGGCACCGGCCGCGCGGCCGGGGAACTGCGCCGGTTCGCCGGCAGGTGCAGGGACCATCGCCGGCGCCGTCGCGCCCGCGCCATCGCGTCCGGGCCCGGGGGGGATGCCTCCCGGAGAGGTCGCGGCGCGGCTGCGCACGACGGCCCGGTCCATCCGGGACTGGACGGTCCGCTATAACCTGGCCGGTCTCGGGGGGCTGGCGGACAGCCCGGGGACGGCGGGCCCGTGCGCTGGCGCCTGAAGGACCTCGCCGCCCGGGCGATGGCCCGGTCCGGCGTTTCCATCAGCGTATCCGCGATGTGGCGGACGGTGCGCGGCATCGGCTTCAGCCACCGGGCCGTCCGTCCGCTCCATCCCAGGGCCGGTCCGGGGCGTCAGAGCGGGTTCCGCAACGGTTCCGGCGGGCTGGCGCCGGGCGCGGCGGGCGAAGGCGCCGCGCCCGGGCGGACCGGGATCTGGTTCCAGGACGGGCAGGCTGGGATATCCATGGAAGAATTGGTGCGCCGCCTGATCCGTGAAAAGCGCGCGAAGCACGAACACCGACTGAAACCTTCCGAAGCGTTCGCGCGGTATTTCGGCGAAGAGCATGGTGTCGAACTTCCGTCACCAGCCCGTGTCAGCTATAGGCCGCTGTCGTTCTCTGGAGCGGAGTAGGAATGACGGTTCGGCTTGAATGGTCGGCCGACACGAATGTCGTGTCCGAAATGATGCGGCCGCGGCCCGAGCCGAAGGTTGCCGCCTTCCCCGATTCCATCGCCGACGAAGGGCTGGGCCTTGCTTCCATCACCGTCTGGGAGATTCTCAACGGCATCGGCCGGCTCGATCCCGGCCGGCGTCGGCGTGCACTTGCCGAACGGTTCCAAGACCTCCTCGACGATTTGTTCGAGGACCGGATCACGGACTGCGCAGGAAGCACTTCCAGCGCTACCTGAACGAATTCGTCTTCCGCTGGAACCGCCGCCGCCACCGGCGGGCCTCCCTCAACCGGCTGCTGGGCCTGGGGCCCGGGATGCCGCCCGCCACCTACCACGACTTCGCCGACGGGTGCGCCTGACGCGCCCGGGCCCCGCCAACGGCCCGGCGGGTGCGCCCGACCCCACCTGAATCCCCACATTCCGGCACCGTCCGAACCGCCCCAACGGCGCGGACTCCGCCGGAAATTCCGGGATCCGGCGATGGGCCACCGGCACAACATCTTGCGGTGCCGTAGTCAAAGGGATAAGCCTTAGGCCCTAAACTTGAGGCAGTACCACCCATGACATGATATTGGGGATTCCCTGACCAGCGCCAGCCTCACCAATGCCCGGTGTTTTCCATGCTGGCCCATGGTTCGGCCGGTGGCAGTGCGTCGCCTGTCTGCAGAAGCTCGATGGACACATTGTCCGGCGAGCGCACAAACGCCATATGCCCATCCCGCGGTGGGCGGTTGATGACCACCCCATTGTTCAGGAGAAGTTCACACGTCTCGTATATGTTGTCGACCGAATAGGCAAGATGGCCAAAGTGGCGGCTGTCGGACGGCAGCCCGTCATCTCCATCCCAGTTGTAGGTCAGTTCGACATGGGCGTTTTGCTGCCCCGGCGGTGTCATGAACACAAGCGTGAACCGGCCACTGTCGTTTTCAATCCGTCGGGTCTCTTCCAGCCCGAGAAGCGTGTAGAACGCCATGGACTTCTCCAGATCCTTCACACGGACCATAGTATGCAGATAGGTGATTCCCATTCTTTTGCTCCGATCGTCTTTATCCAACTCTAGTGGTTTCGGAATGAGGCGCAACACCTGTTTACCGTGGAGCAGGGTCATCCCACGCCAGTTTTTCCTGACAGCGAATCGCCACCCCGGCCCGGAAATCCGGAAAACGGAGCGCCTTTCGGGTCCGAAAGAGGCCGTTCCGATGTTCCGGATGGCACTCGCTGGTGGCAAACCGGCTGAAATCGGTCACCCTGATACCTGGTACCTGATCCGGACGCCGGACGACACGTTCACTATAGCGTGTGAAAGTCTTGGCCATGGAGCGGGATCAATGACAGGATGTCAGGATTTCGGGCGATGGAACACCGATTCATATTCATCGCGCAGGGCGTTCTTCTGGACCTTTCCCATGGCGTTTCGCGGGAGCTTGTCAGCAAAGACTATCCGCTTGGGTCGCTTGAAACCTGCCAACCTACCCGATAGCCCCTCCATGATGGTTTCCCGGGTCACCGTTCTATGAGGCGATTTCACCACTACGGCGACGACACCTTCCCGAAATCGGGATGCGGTGCGCCGATGACCGCGGACTCAGCAATGCCATCGATCGAATCAATCACGGCCTCCACCTCCTTTGGATAGACGTTACAGCCGCGGGTAATCACGAGATCCCTCGCGCGGCCGACGATGGTGATGTAACCGTCGGCATCCGCCCAGGCGAGATCGCCGGTTATGAAATAGCCCTCCGGGCTGAATTCCCTGGCGGTGCTCTCCGGCATACGCCAATATCCTTTGAACACGTTTGGGCCTCTTACCTCGAGCATTCCGGTTTCGCCTTCCTCGACCTCCACGCCGGTTTTGGTGCCGGTAATCCGTGTTTCAATGCCCGGAAGAGGAAGGCCGACCGATCCGGAACGGCGCTCTCCGTCGTATGGATTTGAGGTAGTCATCATGGTTTCGGTCATTCCGTAGCGCTCCAGAGTGAGGTGCCCGGTCCTGACTTTGAACGCATCGTGGGTCTCTCTGCGAAGTGGGGCGCTGCCCGAGGTGAACAGACGCATGTGCCTTACCAGCGCCCCGCCGAAACGCGGGTCACCCAGCAGGCGGGTATAGAATGTGGGGACTCCCATCATAGAGGTCGCCCGTGGCAGGTGAGCGATCACGGAATCAAGATCGAATTTCGGAAGGAAAATCATCTTGCCGTTCGAACGCAATGGGATGTTCGATGCCACGAACAGACCATGCACGTGAAAGATCGGCAGCGCGTGCAGCAATATGTCGGCGGCGGTAAACCTCCAGACATCTACGAGCGCGTCGGTGTTCGAAAGTATGTTACCATGGCTCAGCGTCGCTCCCTTGGCCCTGCCTGTAGTCCCCGAAGTGTATAGAATCGCGGTAAGGTCATCATTGGAGCGTCGGACGTTCTCGAAGTCGGGACTGGTGTTCCGTGCGGCTTCGGCAAGCAGCCCGTCGCTGTCGGCCCCGAGTGTGAGGAGCGTCGTGCCCCGGGCGGCGGCTGAGGGTGTCAGGAGTTTCTCGAAATTTGGATCGCAGACCATGATGCGTGGTTCGGCATCGCCAAGAAAATAGTCCACTTCCGCAGGTGTGTAGGCGGCGTTCAGTGGCAGGAACAGCGCTCCGGTTCGCAGGCAGGCGAGACATATCGCCAGCGCATGCGCTGATTTCTCGGTCTGCATCGCGACGCGGTCACCTGGCTTTACCCCAAGAACCGGCCAGGACGTTTGCAACGCGTCCAGAAAGTTCGAAGAGCGTCTTTCCCGTGAGACCAACGGAGTCCGGCAGAATCAGAACGGGATCTTCCCTGTCGGCCAGCGGAGCGACAATCGCGTCGGCGAGGGGATTCATGCCAGGACTTCCTTCCAGTTCGAGAATGCGCCGCCGGATGCGGGCAGGCCCATCAGAACACGATGTGTGCCCGAATGGAAAGTTGATCTCGGCAGGCTTCCCGATACCAGACAGTGGATGGCCGGGACTTCGAAGATGGCCCGATCCGCCTGATCGGCGATGCGTATGAGGTTTCCCTGGCAAGCATGGGATTGAATTCCAGCGGCCGGTCAGCGACTGTACCGTGGATTGATGACCCGTGTTCGGCGATCGGGTCGGGGGGTTCCAAGGTTCCGAACCGCAGGGTGGGCTGGAGCCGCAGTGGAGGACTTCCGTCACTTCGGGCGCACGGAGATCCGCGGCAACGGAGTCGCGGTCCCGAATCGGGAAAGGATCTGTAATGGAGAGCCACCGATGCCGTTGACCATTGAGCAGCAGGCGGAAGTCGATGCGTTAAGACGCTCGCGTAACCAGACTTGGCGATCCGTCTCGCCCGGGATGGAGAAGCATCTCCATAACACCTACGACATACTCGATCATGGCTTCATTCGGGTCATCGATTACATGGGCGATGACGCGGCCATTTGCCAGGCGGCCCGCGTGAGCTACGGTAAGGGCACGAAATCCGTTTCGAACGACGAGGGGCTGATACGCTATCTCATGCGCCATTGGCACTCGACTCCCTTCGAGATGTGCGAGATCAAGCTGCACGCCAAATTGCCGGTGTTCGTCGCCCGCCAATGGATCCGCCACCGGACCGCCAACGTGAACGAATACTCGGCCCGCTATTCAATTCTTGATCGGGAATTCTACATACCCGCTTCGGACGCTCTGGCCGCGCAATCGGTTGAGAACAGCCAGGGGCGCGGACAGGTGCTGTCCGGTTTGGAAGCCGAGCGGGTTCTGGAGATTCTCAGATCCGACAGCGCCCGCTGTTATGGCCACTATGAAGAGATGCTCAGTGTGGAGGACGGAAAGCTGGGTCTCGCCCGCGAACTCGCCAGAATGAATCTGACGGCCAATGTGTACACCCAGTGGTATTGGAAAGTTGACCTGCACAATCTGTTCCATTTCCTTCGTTTGCGCACGGATCCCCATGCTCAGTATGAAATCAGGGTCTACGCCGAAGCGATCGGTAAGGTGGTCGCCGACTGGGTGCCGCTCGCTTACGCCGCGTTCAGGGATTACAGGGTAGGCGGAGTAAGTCTCTCAGCGAAAGCGGCCGAATGCGTCAGGCGGATGCTCGGAGGAGAGAAGGTGACGCAGGAGGACTCGGGCATGTCCCAACGTGAGTGGCGCGAGATGTGCGATGCGCTTCGGATCTGACGTTTCGCCTCTGATGCGCGCCTGTCAGGCGGACTTCAGGACTGGCGGTCACGGGCTCCGGCCACCGCGACAGCCGTCGTCCCGCAATGCGAACACGCCAAAAGCGTTACTCAATCTATAAACGGTTCGTGTGGTCAAGCGCGTCTTGACCATGGCGGGAGCCGACTGAGTGGGAAAATACTCCCTGATCGTCACTCGGCCTTCCCTCCAGACGGAATGCCGGGGGCGCGGATATGTCACGGCCAATGTGCGCAGCGTAAAATGCCTGATCCCCCGCGCGTCTCGGAGGAGAGGCATGCACTGTCCTCTGGAAACTATCCGAGAATCCCCGGCCAGTTCGCCTCGCCTTTCGCTATGTTGCCGACAATGTCGCGGCTCCAGCGGCGGCGCACACGGAGCGAGAAATTGAGGTACAGCCGGTCTTCATGGATTGTCCAGGCCTCTGGAACCGTTGGTGCCAGATAGCCCTGTGACGCCGCGTAAGCGCAATACCCGCCGAAGCGCGGACCGAATTTCTCTGGATCGCCTTCGAACGCGGCAAGATTTTCCGCCGATGCGAACTTCCATGTCGCACCCCTGTAATCGATCCTGTGGGTATCTGACCCAGGCACTGGCTCGCCTTGGGTGAAATACGCCACGGGGTCGTATCCATGGATCGCAATGCTATCCACCTGAAATGTCTCGGGCTCGGAGGCGAATGCCGCGCGGCCGACAGCGGACGCTGTTGGGGCTATGAGCAGAAGGCCAATGGTGGCGCGTCGGGTGAGGTGCATTGCGTTTCTCCTTTACAGTTCGGCTCGCGCTCCCAGCGTGATATCAAATCATCGATTCAATCACTCCCAATGTCCATGTCCGCGCCACCACCGCCGCTGCCGATGCCTTGTGCCGACATAATGCCCCTCGTTGGGGTACCGGGAGTGGCACACCCCAGATCACCGAAATCATGCCAGAAGTTTCTTGAGTGTCTTGGAAATGGTGATTCGAAAGGATGGAGCCCATCGCATGCCAATCCACTCGTCTGGAAACGATAGGTGCAGCGATGGGCAGAATGTAGGGGAGGCTGTTAGATGGGTTTGAGGTCGCTGGCTGAGGATCGCCCATCGCGGCCTTCCTGCAGCTCATAGCTCACCTTCTGGTTGTCGGCGAGGCCGGTCAGACCGGAGCGCTCAACGGCGGAAATATGCACAAATACATCCTTTCCACCCTGGTCCGGTGCGATGAACCCATAGCCTTTGGTGGTATTAAACCATTTGACGGTGCCAGTTGGCATTCGTATCTCCTTGATCGATTCCGCCCGCGGATTTGCGGCGGCTTGGTGCAGCCAGGCCCTGAACGCTCGATTGGTTTCTCCCGCGAGGAGCGGTCCTCGAGGGACTGGTCTGCCGTCACAAGCGTATATATGGACAAATTACCGGGAGGCGCAAGCAAATCTTTAGGGGGGGATAGACCTATGCCTGAAAGGCATGTGATTTGGGCAGGCGAATGAAACTCTATGGGCTTAAGAACTGTGATGCCTGTCGCAGGGCGCTGAAATCGTTAAGTGAGCACGGGATCGAGGTGGAATTCGTGGATCTGCGCACTGACGGCGTATCCAAATCCATCCTGCCCCGGTTTCACGCGGCATTTGGAGACGAGTTGCTGAACCGCCGCTCGACGACATGGCGGAATCTCGGTGTGGATAGGCGGTCAGATGACCTGCTGACACTTATGGCGGCGCATCCCCTGCTGATGAAACGTCCGCTGATAGACCGGGCGGGCCAGCTCCATCTGGGATGGCGCCGGGAGGTCAGGAGCGTACTCCTTTCCTGAAGATGGTCTGGAAGGGGCGGGAACCACGTTAAAGGGGTCGGCCACCTGATCCAGCGCTCGGCGGGAAAAGGGAGGTCCAAGACCATCGGCTGGCCGGCACATCAACCTTCATGTACGCCACCGACCGTCAGGTCCCCGACATCGCGATCGTTATCCCCGACCGTAGTGTGCCGGATCGGCGCCTCTGGAGCGCGGTGATGCGGTTCGGACAGCCGGCATGGTGAAGAGGATCGACGCCGCGCCGCGCCGCCCATGGCATTTGAAGCCGACCGCGGCGCTGTTATACTTTATCCGCATGGGGTTTGGCTTCCGTCTGTCGGCGCAATGCGTTCGAGACGCTCGTGCTGCCGCGGGTGCCGCCGAACGATTGCTCCGCCTCTGCCCACACCACGATCGATTGGACCGGTCCCGCTGATCTCGTCATGGTTACCCGGGAACCCGGAGTCTGGATGCCGGTTGCGTCAGTGATCCGCCGCGATCTAGTGGTTATTGCGATACAGATGTTTCCATCTCTTCCAGCCGCCGGTGGCCTCGCTTCCACGATGCCACGAGGTCGTCCGGATCCCGGCGCCAGCGGAAGGGCCGGGCCTCGTGGGCGTTGTGGTGCGCGATATAGGCCTCCACTGCCGCGGTGCACGCGTCAAGCGAGTTGAAGATGGCGTGCCTGGGCCGCTGGCGGGCCAGTTTCGGGAAGAAGCCCTCGACGGCGTTCATCCACGACGCCGAGGTCGGGGTGAAGTGGAAGCTCCAGTTGGGGTGGTCGGCCAGCCAGGCATGGACACGGGCCGACCTGTGGGCCGGGAGGTTGCCGGGGATGACATGGACCCCAGCATCAGGATCCAGGCCGGCCGCCACATGATCGAGGAAGTCACGGAAGTCCTCGGACCGGTGGCGCTGGGTCATCCTGCCCACCACCTTGCCGGTCGCCACGTCAAGGGCGGCCAGCAGGGTGGTGGTGCCGTTGCGCCTGTAATCATGCGTCCGGGTGGTCGCATGGCCCGGCACTGGTGGCAGGGGCGTCCGGGTCCGGCCGAGGGCCTGGATCCGGGTCTTCCCGTCCACCGGGAGGACAACGGCATGGTCGGGCGGGTTGGTGCAGGGTCCCACCACATCATGGACCTTGATGCCGAAACGGGGGTCATTCGAGACCTTGAAGGTCCTGGCCTGGTGGGGCTTGAGGCCATGGCGGCGCAGGATGGCACGGACGGTGGAAAAGGCCACGCCCCCGGTCGCGGCGGCCAGGGCCTTGAGGGTCCAGTGACTGCGGTTGGGCGGGGGTGGCGACATGGCCAGGTCAATGAGGGCCCGGACCGTGGCGGCCGGGACGGGTGCCTTGCCCGGCGGCCGGGTGGCATCCCGCAGCAGGCCGTCCACGCCCGCCGCCAGGAAGCGGTCCCGCCAGAGCCGGGCGGTGGGCCGGGCGACCCCGGCCTGGCGGGCCGCTGCCACGAGGGTGGCGCCGGCCCCGAGGGCGAGGATGATGCGGGCCCGCCAGACATGCTTCTGGGGGCTGGCGGGGGCCGTGGTGATGGCGGTCAGGCGGGCGGTGTCCGCCTCGGTGAGGGTGACATGGGGTCGGGTGGGCGTGTGTCCCTGCATGATGGCTCTGCCTTGGATGGTGTTTTCTGATGGGTTGGCCCCCATGGCGGGGGCGAGGTGCGCAGTGGCAGACAGGGGCAAGGATGTCAAGATATGTTTTGCAATATACACTAGGATGCGGTATGCTGCCCGGTTCCAGATGTAGGTTCGCGCGAGCCCGTCCGCGTCCTGTCCGCCTCCAAACCGTCCGGGTTGCCCTGACGTAGAAGAGCGCTCAGCGCCGCGTCTAAAGATAGAGGTCCCGCTCCACGCATTGCGAGATACAGTAGCAGGAACATCCAGAACGCGCGTTGGTCGAGGATCAACGCTCCGGAATGTATGTCGAACCATGTTCCGATCGTTCCGGCATCCGCTCCGTGCCCCCAGATGTCGGTAAGGCTCTGTATAATGATAAAGGCTATCATTCCAACCGACGCCAGCCTGGTCAGAAAACCAAGGACGATGACCGCGGGAAGCACGAACTCCGACCACGTTCCCGCCAAAATGACAAGCTTCTGCAACAGTGATGCCTGGGTTATGTCATAATTTACCGCTTCTGCACCTTTAGGGAATATCTGCGCAAAGGCGTTGAAAGTCGGATCAAACAGGCCATATATACCCTCGCCACCAAGCTTGGTTAGGCCTGAATTCCAGTAGTAGACCAATAGAACGGCCGCGAAGATAAAGCGCGCGGCAGTCGGTAACAGAACGGCGGCCAGTCTTTCGATCCGGTCAACAACGGAGTCATACAAGGATATCAGTCCGTTCATCTATTTGCCCTCGTCAATTCCTGTTATCGCGGCACCTTCAAGGAACACACCAAGTATTTCGCTTAGATCGAATTCCGGTGCCTTGGATAACGCCGCGTCCACTGCCTGACCGAAGCTGGTGCCTGCCATCAATTCCGCGACGAAAGTACCGCCGCCTGGCGCCAAAGTCGATAGCTGCGGGTCGAATGCCGGTCGGGTCACCAATACGTTTTCGCCGCCAGCCTGTGGTTTTGGGGCTCCGCTTTCCATATTGAAACGCCAGATTCCGTGAACTGGCCAGATGGATCTGACAAGTCTCACGGCGGGCGCGAACGTTATCCTTGAAGCCATAAGGCGGTCGGCCGGTATCTGTAATGCCGTGGGTGCCAGCGGCACGGAGTCAGCGGAATGGTAGGCTTCGCGGAGCGCGAGTTCGAGTTTCGCGATATCGGGGAGGTAAGCGATCTCAAGGGCCGGTTCGAAAGTTTCCAGGAATTCCGGCATCCGTGCCCCGTAGAACATCAGGAGTGGCGAATCGGGACGGTATCTGCGCACGTATGATAATGATAGCACGCCGAAGTTCGACGCTCCGAGCAGCTTTCGAACCGCGGGAAACGCGGTTTCCAGCGCTTCGGTCAGGCTGACCGTCACATTGTTGCGATAGACGTCGAAACGCTTGCCGGCCCTCTTGCCATCAGGGTTGTTCAGCCCCCCCGGTGTGATGCGTTCCGGGTTCAGAAGCGCGTCGACGAAATCAGCTTGCGCGGCCATCAGGCGGGAGTGGCTCCGAGAATTGTCGCGGCGCGGCGGGCTTCCGCAGCCAGTACCGGCCAATCCGGGACATCGTTGTCCCATTCGATCAGGGTCGGTTTTGGTCCACCACGCGTTATCGCGTGTTCATACAGCTTCCAGACAGGATCGACCACCTCACTGGCATGACTGTCGATCAACAGCCGCTCGCCGTTTTCGTCGGCGTCCTCTTCATGACCGCCAAGATGGATCTCGTCCACCAAGTGCAGCGGAAAGTCGTCGATGTAGCCTGTGGCGTTCGTCTGTTGGTTGGCCGCGCTTACAAATACGTTGTTTACATCAAGCAGAAGCCCGCATCCGGTTTGTCGAGCGATCTCGGTCAGAAACTCGATTTCCGTAAGTGTGGTCTCGGAAAACGCGAGGTAAGTGGACGGATTCTCGAGTAACATTCTCCTGTTGATCGCGCTTTGAATTTCGTCAATATGCGCACACACCCGTGCCAAAGTCTCTGGGTTGTAGGGCAGGGGCAGGAGATCGTTCAGGAACTCGCCCCCATGCGTCGACCATGCGAGATGTTCGGAGAAACTCGCCGGTTCCAGCCACTCAATGAGGTTCTTCAACCTGGTGAGATGTTCGGGGTCGAGGGGGGTCTCGCCCCCTACCGACATGCCGACGCCATGAACGGAAATCGGAAACCGTTTGGCGAGCCGTCGTATCTGCGCCAATGGCCGGCCTCCGCTGCCCATATAGTTCTCGGCATGGATCTCAAGCCAGGACACGGTTCCGGGGTCGTCGAGAATTTCCTGGAAATGCTTTGGCTTGTAGCCGACGCCCGGGGCTGCGGGAAGGTGATCGGGGCTCTGGGCAACGCGGTCGAACATATCTTACGCTCTCGCTGCGTCCGCATCGAGGACACTGACTGCATTGGAACACCGGAACATTCAGTGCCTATCGTAGGTTGGTGGCCTCCGGCTTGATCGCCGGAGGCCTGCGGAAATCAGGACGGAAGGTCACGCTCGAGCGCCTCTAGCGCTCCGTTACGCGGCGTACCGTCCGCCATGTCCGGCAGATCGATCTCCGTGCAGGTGCCGGCGTCGACCAGTGTCCAGGCATTGCCCTGATAATCGACGGTTGATGTTCCGGCGCAGGTTGTGCCAGGGCCAGCGGCGCAATCGTTCTTACCCGCAAGGGAAACGCCGTAGCATTTTTCCTTGGTGTCAGCGGCCGCTATGTTGGCATGGCCTGAAATCGCAGCGGCGACAGCACTGGCTACTGCAAGGGTCTTTACTGTGGTTGACATTGTGTCCTCCTGTGGAGCGGTGGTCTGAATTCATCGCGTCAAGCGACTGTGAGTCCCCTATAACCTTTAGGGATTGCCATCATCCAATAACAGATGCGTGTATCGGATGGATCCTCACATCCTGCCGCAAAACGGAAATCCGTCAACCACCCGATCCGTCCGTCCGGGCGTTCACCGGCATTCCTTCGGTGGCCTGTAAATCGATGGAATCGGAAGGAGTGGCCATCACAGCCCAAGCCCGCCTGCCAGAGTTCATGGAAGACTTCATGTTGATCCTGCCTGCCTGATGCAAAGACGCTAAACCAAAGTAAACCGAAAGTTCGGGGCGGGCCGCAAAACATGGTCTTGGATGCGGATTTCCGTGATGCGTGACCGAAAGTGACCCCTTCACGGACGAACTCGTACTTCAGTATTTTGACAGTCACCTCCCTGACGCTACCGGCGCCAGCCGGTAGTTATTCACTTCCAGTTCTGCAGCAATGCGGCGAACGTTGGTGCCAGCAGCACGATGAAGACTATGCGCAGGATGTGATGGGCTACAACCAGGGCGACGTCGGCACCCGCGACCAACGCGATGACCGTCATTTCGGCCTGTCCGCCGGGAAGAAACGCGAGAATGACCTCAAGCTCGCCTTTCGGCGGGGCTCCGGGCAGGATTCCAGGCAGGACTCCCAGGGCAAGCGTGATGAAAGCGAGGCTGATTGTGGCCACGATCAGGCTGAACAGCAATCCGGCACCCAGATCCCGCCTGAACTCCGCGGCTGTGATGCCTGTATACGTGGCTCCGACCGTGATCCCGATGAAGAACTGGGCCACCCAGATCATCTCGGCCGGCGGACGGTGTGAAAGCACGCCGGAAAGACTCAGCGTGGCGGTAACGATCATGGGGCCGATGATCGACGCACCGAAAAGGTTCAGGCGCCTGGCCGCCCGCCATCCAACCAGAGCCGCCGCCACCATCAATGCCGTCTGTCCGATGGGCAGATCCCCGATTGGTTCACCCGGCGGATCAGTAAGATCCAGTCCATAGATCAAGGTCAGCAGGAATGGTGCGGCGGTCACGATCACTAGAACACGGGTGGCGTGTATGAGTGACATCGTCCTGACATTTCCACCGGCCTCCGCGCCGAGAACGAGCATGTCCTGCAGTCCACCGGGCATGGCGGCAAAATATGCGGTTGGATGGTCGAAGCCATAAACGCGGCGAAGCAGGGGATATCCGACACAGCCTATGGTCACGACAAGAAATGGAACCAGGATCAGGGAGGGCGCGTAGCGGGGAAGTTCCGTGACCAGTTCTGGAGTTACGGAAGCCCCGATGGCGACTCCAAGAAAAGTGCGCATGAACGTACCTAAGCCACCCATTCCCTGCAGCCTTACACCGGCCAGCGCGACTGCCAGGCATGCGAGCATTGGTCCTAGAAGAAGAGGAAGCGGCAGGCCAAGCGCGAGAAAAGCGACCGCACCTGCGCCCGCTGCGATCCCGGTGCTGATGCGGGGTTTTGTGACGAGCTTCATGCAGCGGTTGTAGAGCAGTGTACCGTCGGTTGCGCAAGTTATCCCTGATACGCATTCGATACCGATAAGAGGGGCTGTCGCATGTTCGTGCAGTTAGGGTCCGGGAAGTATAAGGGCTTCTGGGAAAACCGAGCGGGAGTCGCTGGCTTGCACAATCAACGGCTTTCTTGAATCGGGCGCTCTGCTGTGCTGGAAGCATAATGGCTGATTTGGCTGTTTCCCGGGGACGACGGCGTATGGACAGATGATCCATGAATATGATAGCATTCCGGAGACCGCTCTGGGTTGGCACCGCGATGGTAAAGGCGCCGTTCTGGCGACTGTCGTGGGGACCTGGGGGTCGGCGCCGCGACCTGTGGGAAGCCAGCTGGCGGTTAGCGGAGAGGCCGAGATCGCCGGATCGGTCTCGGGTGGCTGCGTTGAGGGTGCTGTCGTCATCGAGGCGACCGAGGCACTTGAGGACGGCAGGTCACGTATGCTGGAATTCGGGGTAAGTGACGATGAGGCTTTTCACGTAGGACTGGCCTGCGGCGGCACGATCCGGGTGATGGTTGAGCCTATAGGCGCCCAGATACCCGAGGCGATGTTGGCGGAGTTGTGCGCGGCGAGGTCAGAACGGCGGCCCGTGGCCTACATCGTCGAGACCTCGTTATGGACCCGGCGGCTGGCGGGGGCGGACGATGCGATGCCCGGTGATGCACTTCATCAGCGTTTCAGGTCCGACGCTTCTGGATTCTCGGGTGAGACATTCGTCGCCATTCACAATCCACCACTCCAAATGGCTGTTGTGGGGGCCGTTCACATCGCACAGCCCCTGATGGTTATGGCACGTCTGGCAGGATATGATGCCGTCGTGGTCGATCCGCGGGAGGCTTTCGCTTCCGAGGCCCGTTTCCCCGGCGAGCGAATTCTGCACGACTGGCCGGATGAGGCTTTGGCCGCAGTTGGGCTTGACGCTCGCACCGCGGTCGTAACGCTTACCCACGATCCAAAGCTGGATGATCCGGCTATTGTCAAGGCGCTGAATTCCAACGTGTTCTATCTGGGCTGCCTTGGTTCGGCCCGAACGCATGCGAAGCGTGTGGTCCGTCTCAGGGAGCAAGGTTTCGCTGACAGCGACATCGCCCGTATTCACGCGCCTGTGGGGCTTGACATCGGATCAAAAGCCCCCGCCGAGATCGCTGTGTCCATCATGGCGGAGATCACGAAAGCGCTGCGGCGGCGCGGATGAGGTTCGGAGCGGTAAAGATCCCGGATGCCGAGGGCGCGGTTCTGGCGCATTCAATCTTGATCGCGGGCAAGAAGTTACGCAAGGGACGGATATTGGATGCCTCGGATCTGGCATCAATGCGTGAGGCGGGTCTTCAGGACGTGATCGTCGCGCGGCTGGACGCCGACGATATCGCCGAAGACCCAGCTGCCGCATCGATCGCCCGGGCGATGGTGCCGGATCCCGCACTGTCATATCTGCGGTTGACTGAAGCCAGTACGGGCAGGGTAAATTTCCACGCTACGGTTCCCGGCGTCCTCAAGCTGGAGGTGGACAGGATCGAGGCCGCGAACCGGGTTGATCCATTGATCACCATCGCGACTTTGCCTCCCCTTGAACAGACCGGGCCGGGAAGACTGGTGGCGACGGTGAAGATCATTTCCTACGGAGTCGCCCGCCCGTCGGTTGAACGGGTGACGGAGCTTCTCCGGGGAGCCATGTGTATCCAGCCGGTGGTGATCCGGGACGCAGCCCTAATCCAGACCGATACGGGGGCTGGACCGGTGAAGGGTGAGAACGCGGTTCGAGGCAGGCTGGAGGCGCTCGGCATCGCTATGGGCGAGGTGGTGACGGTACCGCATCGGGCACGGCCCTTGGCGGATTCGATCGCGGCCCTGTCGACTGGGCTTGTGTTGATCCTGACCGCTTCGGCAACCTCCGATCCGGATGACGTTGGGCCGACGGCTGTTCGTGAGGCCGGGGGGAGGGTTACGAGATTCGGAATGCCGGTTGATCCGGGCAACCTGCTTTTCCTTGGCCATCAGGGTGGTAGGCCGGTGATCGGCTTGCCGGGCTGCGCCCGCTCGCCGACCCTGAACGGCGCCGATTGGGTGCTGGAACGGGTTGCCTGCGGATTGGAGGTAAGCGACAGAGACATTGCGGCGATGGGTGTTGGCGGATTGTTGAAGGAAAGCCCCGCAAGGCCTTATCCAAGGGAACGACGGCGGTGAGCTGAGAGACCGGTTAGCCTTTCAGGACTGATAGATCCATCGACTCCATGGTTTTTCTCCCTGCCTTTTGATGGGCTTGCTCGGGTCAATTTCCAGTCATGGCTCTTCTTGACCTCTTCCTCGCCGCGTCAGCCGTCCTTCTGGCCAGTAGCCCTTCGGCCGCCAGCTGGCGTATGACCTGGGTCCGCGACAGCTTTGAGTCCTCCGCTATAGCGTCGTATTTCCGTGTCTCGTGTTTGGATAGACTGAGTTCCGCTCCGTGCCAGTCCATATCGCCGATCTCCGCCACCGCTCCGAGAGCGTCGAGGCGATCCAGGGCTTCCAGCAGCGTTGATGCCGCGGAACTGGCTTTGCCTTCCTCTATCCGGTAAAGCGTCTCCCGGCATATGCCGACGCGGCGGGCGAACTCGGAGCGGCTGACCTTCCGCCGCTTCCGTTCTTCTGCGACCCAGTTCCACAACCATCGGACGGTCAGGCTGTCTTCTTTTTCCGAGGCATCCCCGTTTCCCGCTGCTCCAGGCCGGCTGGTGCCGGGCCGTTGCAGCGATCTCAGGCTCAAGAATTTGTTGAGTTTGTCGACGTTACAGTCCTGTTCAATGGCAAAAAGATCAGCGGCGCTCTTCACAGAAATGTGCTGCCGTCTGAGGGAAATGCGTGGCGGGAGGAATGCAAAGGGGTATCGCTTGCTGGCATTGTCTCTGGCAACCTTGAACTCTTGGGCATGGCATCGGGAGAGCTTCGAGTCATTTTCCAGGACGTTCGATCACAGAACGG
This sequence comes from Paracoccaceae bacterium, assembly GCA_965221405.1. Taxonomy (GTDB): domain Bacteria; phylum Pseudomonadota; class Alphaproteobacteria; order Rhodobacterales; family Rhodobacteraceae; genus JAPOUP01. Next base: position 110,319 of record CBDCSE010000003.1, read on the forward strand.
ATTGGGACAACCAGGGACAATAGTGCTTTTGCAGGGGCGCAACACCATCCGGACATTGCGCACCGGATTCGGTCTGGCAACCGTTGCCATGCAATCGGTTTATCGGTGGGGGGGGGGGGGGGGGGGGTGGATCTGTCATTTCTGTTGCCAACGGCTGGTCGGGAGGCTTTGGCCGCTTCCTCGAATCAACAGTTGCAGCAGATCATTTTGGCCCTCGACCAGTTCGTATCGCCGATCGCCGCAGGGCATGCTGAGTCTTTCACCAACGATGGGTTCCTGCGTTGGATTGTTGCCACAGGGCAGTACGATCTTTGTGGACCGCTGGAGGTCGCGCCACGACCAAGCAATCAACCCGAGCAATTGGCCTCCTTGGTAGGTCGCGGTGATATCCTTCGGTGCTACAGTGGGCGTGAGGATGCCGTAATCCGAACATATGCGAGTGAGGATGGGCCCCTTGTTGTACTTTCTCGGCGATCGCCGAGGCGGCCACCAGCCATGGCCGGGCCGACATGGTGGTCCATCTCGGCGAGCAGGTCTTCATCCTCGAGTTCAGGATGGCGGACAGTGCGGACGACACGGAGACAGCACTGTCCGCTGCCTTCACCCAGATGCGGGCACGGGGCTATGCCGACAGGTGCCATGGCCAGCCCGTCCATCTGGTCGCCATCGCGTGCGGGCGCGACGCGCGCAACCTGCTGGAGGTCCGGGCTGAGCCGGCCGTCGTTCCCTGATGGGCCGGGCCATCGGCTCTGGAGCCCAGCGGCTCCGGCACGGACAATGGGTTCACAGCGCCCCGTAAGACCTGTCCTTCCCCCACACGCCGCTCCAGAGTAAGCGATTAAAGTACGGCGTCGCGGCCCGATCCGAGCTGGATTTCCGTTTGACCCGTCTTCGACAGTAAATCCTCGATCCTGAAGTTTTGCGTGACCGGATCCCAATGAAATCAGCGTCCCGGGACTCCGAATCCTGGACGGCCAGCGGAAATGTAGTGCCATTAAAGCGCGGAAAATTGGCTTCTTATGTTGCCCCGGTGGTATACTTATGTTGCCCCCGCGGTATAATTGCCCCCGTTCCACAGTGAGGTGCAACACCCTATGTGGGTGAATGGTGGTCGTATCGACGCATGATGCTGCGAATCGGCCGGATGGCGGCGACAGTCCCTGTGATGAAACTGGGAGACCGCCATGCCCGAGGGCCAGCGCCACCTGACCCACCCCGGGAGATGCCAGATCCACGCCCTAAGGAAAAGCGGTCTTTCTGACGGGGCGATCGCCCGCCAGCTCGGGCGCGACCGCACGACGGTCTGGCGCGAGGTGCGCCGGAACCCGGGAGAGCGCGCCTGCCGGCACGCCCGGGCGCAGCGGAGGTCCGAGGCGCGGCGCCGCGCCGCCCCGTCAGGCGCCCCTCGCAGCGGTCCAGCCCAGGTGCCCGCGGATGGTCTTCGCGGGCCCGTTGCGGCTGTCGTTGGGGAAAAGCGCCACGGTCTCCTGGATGTCGGCGATCTGGCGCCGGTTCACCCGGCGCCCCGGGAAGGCGGGCGGCCTGAGGTCGATGGTTCGCTGGTCCATGGCGCGACTCCCGGAAATCCGGGGACAGACTGCGAATCACGGGCGGCTTGACAGGGGGGTGCGGGAAAAAAATTTTCCGGGCGCGGAAAAGCCGCTCTCCATCAACGGGTTGCGCGACGGAAAAATATCACCCTCCAGGCCGCAAGTCTATCCGAATGCCATTGCGCTGCCCCTCGTGGAGCGTCCAAAGCGCATTCAGGAAGCGACCGCCTCGCGGCAAATGTCCTGCCGGAAGGGCATCCCGATCAGACCAAGCATCGCCGCGATGTCGCCTGGACGGACAGACTCTATTTCCGGGTAACCGTAGCCGGTTGACACTCGGGTTGCGGTTCGTCCGGTTCCATGCCATTTTCTCCCCCAGTGACCGCCGGAACTGCGGCGCGGGCAGAACATGCAGGTGACATGATGCATGCTGACAGAACGGCACTGACGGATGGGATTTGGGCGCGTATCGGGGACATGCTGCCGGGCAGGAAGTCCGACCCCGGCGGAACGGTCCGTCCAGGCGTCCCGGCGGTGGGCGCAAAAAAGGGGAGGGCCAAAACCAGGGAATCCGGCGCTCCCAGGGTGGCCTGAAGGGCGGGGCCGTCACCGTCGTGGACGCGCTCGGGTACCCGGTGCACCCCACGGTCCCGTCCGGGCAGGCGCATGATCTGGCGGGGGTTCCGGACCTCCTGGACGGCCCTGCGTTCGGGGCGCTGGTGGGCGGCAGGGCCTCCGGCGCCGACTTGATGCTGGAGGCTCCGGAGGGACGCGGAGCGGAGGCGGTGATCCCGCCGGGGCGGAACCGGACGACGCCCCGGGCGCGTGACAGGGAGATGCACGGGTGGCGGCGCCCGGTTGGACAGTTTCCTCCCGAAGACCAGAGAGTTCCGGGCGACCGCGATGCGCTGCGACAGGACCGACGGGAGTTTCGCGGCGGGGATCCGCCCCGGTGCCGACGTGGTCGTCGTCTCATGACTGTTAGCAGGCCCTAACTTTACAATCACCTACTGAAGAGAGATCTCTATGCCCGCATTCAGGCGAAAAGAGTTGGAGAATTTCGTCAAAGACGGCTCAAAATCCTTTCCACCAGTCTTTGTGGGTCGGAAGGACATCATCGACGATATTCTCATGACATCCTGTCGGGCGTTTGAACGTGGCAATGCGCCAGCTGGAAATACGGTCATCATTCAAGGGGCCCCGGGCGCGGGCAAAACATCTGTCCTGACCGCATTACAGCGTCAGTCAGAGCGAGAGGATACCCAGCCCCGCCCTGTCATTGCCACGCCCGCTGATATTGAAACCCGCCGCCCCGAGGTGCTGAAAGCCATTTCTGTCGTGGCCTCCAAGCCTGAAGCTGAGTGGGTCACCATAGTCAAGAGTGCAGGTGCGGGGTTGGCGCAAAGAGCGGGAAGCATAAGTGTTCTCTCGTTCAGTGCCGATTTTGCGAATATGGCGAAAGAGACAGAGCCAGAAGATTTATTCGCCTTAAGAAAGATGGTGCCCCCCGAAAAGTGGGTTAATCCTGTGATTCTCGCCATTGACGAAGCACAACGTTTTGCTGGGGACCACACAACCCCTCATGCGGCGTTCCTGCAGTATATTCATGATGCAACCCAGGCACCGATGCCATTGACACTAGTCTTTGCGGGCTTGGGCGATACAGCAAATCGGGTCAATGAGATGGGGCTCACGAATGGTGTTTTTTCCTATACGATAGGGGCATTGACACCAAAGGAACGTGGGCAGGTTGTTGATGGCTTCACCAAACATTTCAATATTCCAGTGGGGCATCAGCATGAGAGGCTACATTCCTTTTTCGATTCAACCGATGGCTGGCCCCGTCACATTTACTGGGCGCAACGCGCTTTGGCCGAAACGCTCCTAAAGCCAGAAATTGATGGACATCTGGATAAAATCCCCGATTGGTCGAGGGTTGAAAAACGACGCGACCGGTTCCGCATCGGGTATTACGAGAATAGAAACTCGGCGGAAATGAAACAATCAAAAAAACTTGTCGGCGCGGTTCTGAAAACAGTGGCGTCCTGCAATGATCATGCCGTCACTACTGATTTCACAGACATTGTCGATCAGATAAATCACTGCACAAATCAATTTGCGAACTATAGCAGTGGATGGCTGGTTCCCGAGAAATTCGGAACAGGGAATGGCGCCATCAATCGTTACATCGAACATCTCGTCCATCAAGGTGCGCTGGCGGAAGAGACATCGACACACAGTTACATTTGTCCCATACCCAGTTTCCAGTCCTACTTGATTGAGCAGGCGAATTTCACACCAAAAGAGAAACTGGCTCTTGAACAGATGTGACCGCCGACCAAAGTGATGCCGCGCAATTCATAAGCGCACCCTTTAATCCCCCCATTAAAGGATCGCCCGTTCAGAAAGCCGGTCGCTGACGGTCGGATAATAACGTGCGTTAAGGCCTGTTGACAGTCACAATGCCGCGACCACGCCGGCGACGAGATGAATTCCGGCGGCAAAGCTCGCGGCGGTCCTGTCACGGTGCGCCGCGTTCGCCCGGAACTCCCTGGTTTTTGGGAGGAAACTGTCCATCGGGCACCGCCACCCATACATCTCCTGGTCACGCGCCCGGGGCGCCGTCCGGTTCCGGGAATCACGCGGATCACACCGGAGCCCCGCATAATCGGCCCCGGCACGCGCCGACGGACGATAAAATCGCTTACCGTGAGATATCCGGATTACCTGTGGTCCATTGGCTGTCCCGGAACATTGACCAGCCCGCCTCTACTCCAGTGATGTGGCGCAATAGTCAGGCGGAATCTCCGAAACGCTCCCGTTGAAGGTCCGCAATGACGCCATGTTGGCCATTGATCGCGGGATTGGATACATCGTTCCGTATGAAAATCAGGGTCTCAAGTCTGGATGAGATATATGACGCACCGTATGACACTTTGGTTGACGTGCGCTCGCCTGCCGAATTCGCCGACGACCACATTCCGGGTGCCGTGTCGCTACCGGTTCTGTCCAATGATGAGCGCGCCCGGGTTGGCGTGATCTACACGCAGGTGTCGCCGTTCAATGCGCGGAAGGTCGGTGCCGCCCTTGTCGCAAGGAATGCGGCGCGACATATCGAGGATGCCATGGGCGACAGAGACGGGAGCTGGCGCCCACTTGTCTATTGCTGGAGAGGCGGGCAGCGTTCAGGGGCTTTCGCATCGATTCTGTCACAGATCGGGTGGCGTGCAGGAACCCTCGTCGGCGGATACCGCGCCTACCGTCGACTTGTGGTTGCGATGCTGCGTGACTCGCCTTTGCCCCACCGCCTGGTTCTGCTCGACGGCAATACCGGTACCGCAAAAACGGAGATTTTGGGCAGACTTGCGGTGCGCGGCCTGCAGACATTGGATCTGGAGGCGTTGGCTGCCCACCGTGGATCGTTGCTGGGTGCCGTAAACGAGCCGCAGCCATCGCAGAAAACTTTCGAGAGCGCGCTTGCGCAAAAACTCAGCGGCCTTGATCCAGAGCGGCCTGTTGTCGCCGAGGCCGAATCGAGCAGGGTGGGCAACCTGCAGTTGCCCTCCTCTCTTTGGCGGGCCATGCGCGAGGCCGACAGGATCGAACTCACCGCCCCGCTCGACGTGCGGGCCAGATATCTTGCCCGCACGTACTCCGAACTTACCGGAAACCGATCCGTGCTGCGGCGCACGTTGGCGAAGTTCGCGAAATTCCAGGGCCATGCCCGGGTGAAGGCTTGGCAGGAACTGGCAGGCGCTGGCGCATTCGAAACCCTTGCCGGAGAACTGATGCGTTGGCACTATGACATCCGCTACGGAAAGTCGCGGATGGTTCGGAAGGTGGCGCTATGCGGAAAAGTCGTATTCGACGATCTGACTGACGTGGAACTTGACCGAGCCGCCGACCGCATCTGCGCGATTGTATCACGTTACGACCGAAGGACTTCGATGAATGGGGGGCCCTCGACGATCCCGCCGATTCCCGCTGCGGGGTAACCCGCGTTCCGCAGGGCGAGAAGCCGGTCATGTGAGATATCCGGCGGCACGGATGCAAGCAGTCCGCCAGCGGTTTGTGGATCGAAGAGCAGTTCGGCAAGATCGGTTTCGGGTATAAGCATGCAACTCGCGATTTTCCGGTTCCCGTAGTGGAGCGTTGACCGAACACCCCGAACGCTCAGCTCCTTCGCGCCGTGAAGGAGCGGTATCTTCGAGAGATTGAGGCGTGCGGTGACTTTGGAGGCTCTGCATATATCCATAAGATGCCCGGCAAGACCGAAACCCGTGACATCGGTCATGGCATTTGCGTCGTGCAGGATCTCCGCGGCATGGCCTTGCGGACGCTCCATTTCCTCTAAGGTCCGCACCGCCCAGGCACCCCGCGCCTGCATGGCCATCTCGGCGGCGAGAACCGTTCCCGATCCAATGGGTTTGGTCAGGATCAGCCTGTCGCCCGGCTTCGCGCCGTCCAGCATGATCGCGGGACGTTCAAGCAATCCTGTCACCGTGAATCCGATGGTGAGCTCGCTTCCGAGCGAGCTGTGTCCACCCGCTACTTCGGCTCCGGCGGCCAGGAATGCGTCCGAGGCGGCGGCCATGATCTCGGCGAGCCAGACACGCTGCTGGGACTCAGATAGGCGCGGCAGGATCACGGTGGCGAAAGCCGCCTGCGGCTTCGCCCCCATCGCCCATATATCTCCCATGGAATGGATTGCCGCGATGCGCGACACCGTCCATGGATCTTCCGTGAATGCGCGCAGGTGGTCCGTCGTCACAACCTGCATCGCCTCGCCTATGTCCAGGATAGCCGCGTCCTCACCGGGGCCGGTCATGATGTCACCCCGTGCGTGGCGTGGTAGTGCCGCCAGCGTTTCGGCGAGTGGTGTGGCCGCGATCTTAGCGCCGCAGCCGCCGCAAAGCGCTTTTTCGGTAACTGCCGTGTCGAAACCCTTCGCGTATTCGGTTGGAATGTCTGGCGCGGTCCTCGCCGGCAGGTCATGGAAATTGTCCATGAACCTGCGATCTATGCGGTCTTTCCAGCTCCAGATCCAGCGACCGGTCAGTCGTCCGCCGTATTTGTCGGCGATGGCGGTCTTGCCGCCGCATGAGATGAGCTTGAGGAAATCGCGTTGCGGACGGTATTCGCGCCTGACGGCACCCGAGAGCGCGGCGCGAAGGTTATGGTGGAGCACAGGTGCCTGGCGCACCGCGTATACGCCAGCCTTGGGACGCGCGGTCGGCAGCACCGCACAGTCACCGGCGGCGTATATGTTTGGATCGGAACTCCTCAGGGTCGCGTCGACGGTGACGAACCCCCGGGTGAGGTCAAGACCGGTCGAGGCAAGCCAGCTCTGTGGTCTGGATCCCGCGACCCCGACCGTGAACCGTGCCCGCACCTCGGTTCCGTCGGAGAGCGCCACAACGCCAGGTTCGACGGCCGAGACGGTGACGCCCTCGAAGAGGTGAATGCCGTGACGATCCAGATCGGTCAGCAGTGCGGCCCTGGTGCGCGTGCCCAGGCCGGGCAATGCGCTGGCCATTTCGATGATGGTCACCTCGACCGACCGTCCGGCGGACCTGATCGCATGGGAAATGGCAAGGCTGAGCTCGACTCCGCCCACGCCTCCGCCAATAACCGCAACGCGTGCCTCTGCACTTCCGTCCAGAACCGCCGCACGAAACCTGAGCCACGCGGCGGCGAAGGGCTCCAGAGGTTTGGCCGCGATGGCGCATTCGGAAAATCCGGGAAGATCCGGCAGGCCGGAGCCTGCGCCAATGTTTATCGAGGCGACATCGTAGTGGATCGGATGACGGCCCGGAACATGGATACGCCGGTTCGCGAGATCGATCTCCTCCGCGGTTCCAAGAACAAGCCTGGCTCCGGCAAATCGGGTCAGTCGCACGAGGTCGATCATCAGATCGGCACGATCATAGTGGCCAGCGACAAAACCGGGCAACATGCCGGTGTAGGGCGCTTCGGGACCGGGGTTTATCAAGGTGAGTCTGGCGCCTGGAAGGGGATCCATGCCCCAGCGCCGCAGGACCAGCGCGTGGGTATGTCCGCCACCAATCAAAACAAGTTCCCGTGTGAGCGGAAATGGTCCCTGCATAATGGGTCTTCGTCTAGCATTCAGCGCCAGTCCGTGCCAGCCCGGCGGGCTCAGACTCCGGAGGTTCGGTCCGTTTTGGATATCGGGCCGCAGGTGCGGATAGTTTCGGCGACGGTCCATGCGGCGCCAATCACGGACGGTCCCATACCAGACGGAAGCCCGTCAGTCGACCGGCAGGCCGCTCGGTACCCGCTCGGGACGACCCATCGGCCGCTCCATTGCGGTCTCTCCGGTCAGCGCATGCAGAAACGCCACTATGTCGGAAATCTGATGGTCCGGGAGTGGAGGCAGATCGATTTCAATTGCGGCAAGCAGTCGCCGCGACTCAAGGAGATCCTGACGGGCCACATGGTCGACAGCCGCGAGCCATGGGGCCGGCGGAAGGATCGCCATTTCGGGTCGCCAGGCGATATTGCTTTCCACCGGCCGCAAGTGGTGACGCACCATATCATCCAGTGTCGGCATTGATCCGTTATGTCCGTAGGGACCGGTCAGCGCCACGTTTCTGAGAAACGGCACGCGAAACCTGTAAGCGTCCCTGAGCTCGTCGCTTTCACCCATCCGCCCGACATCGCGCACCGAAGGGTCGAACTGTCTTGTCCGGCCCGGGCCGAACTGTGGCAGACCCAGCGCATGGAAAGTCTGGCCGCTGAGAAGCGGGCCGCTATGGCAGTCCGAGCAGCGCGCATCACCGAAAAACAGTTTCATACCCCGAAGCTGCCGCGCGGTCAGCGCGTTACGCTGTCCCTCAAGGTATTTATCGAAGGGACTGTCGTGATTCCTGAATTCGGTACCGATGAATGCTCCGATCGCATTCGCGATCTCCACAATTGTCACATCCGACGGATTCTCGACATTGTCGAAGGCGTTGACGAAGAGCCGGCCGTATTCCCCGATTCCGCGGACGCGCTTCGCGATGATCGGCCAGGCGTGGTCGATGCGCTCCTTAACCGCCCCGGCGACTTCGTTTTCGCCCGGCTGGCCGGCCATTTCCGCATCGGACGCCATGGGGAACAGAGCCTGCGCGGCGAGAAGCGAGTTGAGTCCCCCGGGAAGAAATTCCTCCGCAGGCGTGTTGAAACCGTTACCGTAGAGGTCGGAGGCGCTGATGCGCCCGTCATGGAACATGAACTGGACCTCGTGCGCCCCGAGGTTCCATAGCGCCGCGGCATTGCGCGGTACCCGTCGTTGAACGCGATCCGCTCCTTTCCCCGCCGTTCGACCCGGCCCGCGGCCCTCACCTCCCTCACCGATACCGAGCGAAAGGCCGTCCGAACTGCCCAGATCGTGGTGATGGCATGTTCCGCAGGCGATGTTCCTGTTGCCCGAAAGTATCTTGTCATAGAACAGGAGCTGACCTATCTCGGCCTGTCCCCGGTCAAACTGGATGAAGTCGTCGTCCGTAAGTGGTTCCGGAAGATCGATCGCGTAGGCGGGCAGGGCCGAAACGAACGCGAGGAGCAGACCATGAAGCCTGCCCTGTGCACCATTTTGCGCGGTGTCGCCCTTTCCACGGGAATCCTGGTTTCTTTCTCCGCGCACGCCGAGATCGAGGAGGCGCGTGACCTGATGGAAGCGGGTCGGTTTGCGGAGGCACGTGAGGCACTGTGGCCCGCGGCCAGATCCGGTAATGCCGAGGCTGAGGAACTGATTGGTGTGATGTATGCGCTGGGTCTTGGCGTGGAAAGGGACAGTGTCCGTGCCATGGAGTGGTATCTGCGCGCGGCGATGAAAGGGCATCCAGGTGCGCAGTCGGGGGTTGGATGGTACTATGAGCTCGGGATCGGGCTGCCGTCGCCGGATCTGGTCCGCGCATATATGTGGTATGTGCTCAGCGCGATAGGCGGTGACCCCGATGCGGCGATCAGTCTTGAGGAAGTCGTGAAGAAGATGTCCGCGGAGCAGATCAAACATGCCCAAGTGCTGATAGATGACTACCGCGTCTGGCTCTACCCGTTCCGCTAGCGGAACACCGTTGGTGTTCGAAGGAGGTCGTGGCCCATGAAACATAGCAGGTCATCGGGCGTATGTCATATCCGGGTAGTGGCCACCCGATCTTCAGGTCAGGCCTCAAGGCGACCTGACGGTCTGATAGGGGCGCATTGAAGTGCCTTTTGGTCAAGATTCCCGCTTCCTCCCGTGCGCATCAGGGTGAATAACGTCAGACAGGGCCAGCCATTTCCTGTGCGGAGCGGGTCAGGGGAGTCGCGAACCGTTTGAGCCTGCCGGATACAGGGTCCCGAATGGGTTCTGGCGAATATTGTCCAAGGTAGGCACGACGGGGCCTATCCGTGATGTTTTCGCCGGATCGGTGCAGGGTCCTGCTCGAGAAAGCCACCACCGTGCCAGCCTTGCAGGTCATCGCCCGCCCGGGATCATCACCGAAATATCCTATGAGTTCGTCCGTGCCGTCCATACGTTCGTGGGCATCAATGCCGGGATTTGCGTCGAGATCCCGGGGAATGAGGTAGACACAGCCGTTTTCCTCGGTTGCGTCGTCGAGCGCGATCCACAGCGAAACGTAAGGCAAATGCTCAAAACCGACATATGCGCTGTCCTGGTGCCATGCGAAACTTGCGCCCCGACCCGCACCTTTGACCACGAACTGCTCGTTGAACAGAAGTGCGCTCCGGCCCAGGCTCTGTCGAATCAGCCAATCGATCCGTGGACCGAGCGCGAAGTCGGCAAGTACCGGAAAATCGGTATGCCGGTGACGGAGGAACCGGCGCGACTCACCCTGGCCGATGTTATGGAGTCCGGCGCCACCGTCCTGAGGGGGTTCGGTGAGGAGGGTGTCGCAGAGATCGCGCAGCATGGCGAGATCGCTGCCGTCAATCGCGCCCTCGAACACCGCGTAACCCTGGCGACGGAATTTCTCTATCATTGTCATATGACCTCGGTTCTCAGATTGGTCCATGCACAGGCACTGGGGTGGCGTGAACGGATTAAACCGCTCCCCCGCCGTAAGGGAAGCGGTCTGCGGCATAATGGGCCTGGATCACCGGGCGTCATTCATCCGGGTTGCGTCGATATCCGCCTCAACCTCGGCCACGGCTTCCGTCAACGCGTCGAAAATGCGCCCGCCACCGTCGACATTGGCCTTGAACCAGTCATAGACCGGCGCTGCCGCATCCTTGAACATGGCCTTTTCCTCAGGTGTCGGCACGTAGATGTCGCCGCCCGCGGTCTGGAAATCCTGGTACGCCTGGATCGACTTGCGCTTGGGTGATGCGAAGGTCGCCTGCTGGAGAGCGTAGAATCCGTCGACAACGACCCGCTGCAGAGCGGGATCAAGGGACATGAACCTTTCGTTGTTCATGAACCATAGCGCACCCATGTAGGCGTGGCCGTCTAGCGTGACGTATTGCAGTCCGGCATCGGGAAACTTCATGTTCATGATGTCGGTGATGCCGTTCTTGGATCCCTCGACAACGCCGGTCTGGAACGATGTGAAGAGTTCCGGCCATGGAATCGGTGTCGGCGAGGCGCCAAGTGCCTTGACCAGTTCCTGCGGGAGGTCGGCGACCACCGTCCTGATCTTCAGCCCCTCAAGGTCGGAGGGCTGGGTGACGCGTCTCTGCGTGTTCGCGAAGTTGCGCCATCCGCCGGTGTTACCGATGGTCATCAACCGGACCATACCGTCGGAAGCGTCCTGCACCATGTCCTGCATGGTCGCCACGAAACCGGAACCGTTCGCGAGAACCCCCTCAGCGACGCGGTCGTCGCTCATCAGGTATGGAAGGTCCAGGACCTGAACGAAGGGAAAGATGTTCGCCGTTCCTCCCGAAGTCTGGATCACTATATCGATGTTTCCGTCCGCCAGGCCCGCCAGACACTCCGTGCCATTCGAGCAGAGCTGCGTTCCGATGAACAGATCGACCTCGATCGCGCCGTTGGATGCCTGCTCGACATAGTTCTTGAATACTATGAGACCGTCGTAGTCCTCATCGTTCTCGTTTGAGTTGGCGGTGGCGCGAAGGCTTATCGTGTCGGCCGCGTAGGTCGGAATGGGACTGCCCGTGAGCATCAGTGCCGTAAGCGCGGAAGCTGTCAGTTTTTTCATCATCTGGTTTTCTCCCTTTGTCTGATGATGTGACGTCAGTTGACGAACCCCGTCAGACGGGGGATCGTCATTGAAATGGCCGGAACGTATGTAATCAGGAAGATCACAATGATTTCAATAGCCAGGAACGGTAGAATCGCTCGGGCAATGCTCTCGACCCGCTCGCCGCTGACCGCCGACGCGACGAACAGCACGAGCCCCATGGGCGGAGTGGCGAGGCCCACGGTCAGGTTGACGGACATGATGATCGCGAAATGAACCGGATGCACGCCCAGATCGGTGAAGATCGGCGCGAGGATCGGGCCGAGGATGATAATGGCGGGTCCCGCGTCGAGAAACATGCCGACCAGAAACAGAAGCAGGTTGATCAGGAACAGGAGAATCAATGGATTCCCGGTGAGTGACAGGATGAATTCGGCGAGTATCTCGGGCGCGTGGGATAGGGAAACCACGGTCTTGAACGCGATTGCGGCCCCCACCAGGAGAAGCACGACGGCCGAAGTGGCCGCCGACCGGCTCAGTATCAGGGGAAGATCCCTCAGTGACAGCGAGCGGAGAACGAAAAATCCAATGACAAGGGCGTAGGTGACCGCGACCGCCGCAGCTTCGGTCGGGGTGAATACGCCGGCAAGAATCCCGCCAAGTATCAGGATCGGTGTCTGCAGCGGCGTTACGGCCCGCTTGCATACCCTGCGGAAGTCGTCGCTGACGAACCGGCGCAGGCCGAGTGCGATACCGTGCGCGACCAGGATGCCACCACCGAAAGACAGCCACTGAGCCGTGGTGGACGAATTTTCCCCGACCGGAGTGACCTGCATAACCAGCCAGCCGAGATTGAGCCGGACCAGAATGAAGGAAAACCAATATTCCAGCGGCGAAAGCTCGGTGCCGGAAATCGACACGCGGTGGGCGGCCGGCAATTCGTAGCGATCGGCAAGGGCGCGGATCATCAGCATCAGCCCGATACCGACCAGGACCCCGGGGACGATCCCCGCAAGGAAAAGTGCGGCAACCGACTCGCCCATGACATAGGCGTAGATGATCATGATGCCCGAAGGCGGGATTATCGGACCGATCACACTGGATGCGGCGGTGATGGCTGCGGCGAAGCGACGTGTGTAGCCCTCTTTCTCCATCGCCGGAATTAGCATCGACCCGAGGGCGCTGGTATCAGCGACCGCGCTGCCCGAAAGGCCAGCAAAGAGGATCGAGGAAAGAACGTTGACCTGTGCCAGCCCCCCGCGCAGGTGGCCCATCAGCGTCTGGCTGAACTCGACAAGGCGAACGGTGATGCCGCCCCTGTTCATCAGTTCTCCGGCCAGCATGAAGAAAGGTATCGCCATCAGGGGAAAACTATCCATCCCGTTGTAGACGTTCCGGTATAGCAGCGTGATGTCCTTTTCCTGTCCGTTCAGCCACAGAAGCACTCCCGGCGCCGCGAGCAGAGCGAAGAATACCGGCAGGCCGATCAGCAGAAAGAACAGGAAAGCGGGGAGAAACCAGATCAGCATGCGGTCATTCCGCCGTGATCCCGTCCCCGTCGGATGCGATATCCTTCAGGTTCGTACCACCGCCCGCCACGGTAATCAGCGTTCGGAGGAACAGTTCTACGTTGACTGACAGCAGCAGGACGACGCACACGAAGAACGACGCCATCATCCAGCGGCGCGGCAGTTTCACCCAATCAAGCGAACTGTCCAGGAAATAGAGGGAGGCCGTGCTGGCCTTTGAAAGAAACCCGGTGATCTCACCCCACCCGATCTCGACGGCCATGCCAAGCACCAGCCCCGATATGGCCAGAAGGGCCAGCGACAGCACCGCCGCGGAGCGTTCCGGCATCGTGCGCTGCACTGTATCAATCGCCACGAATCCACCACGGCGATAGGCCGTTGGTGCGATCAGCCCGGTCATCCACAGCATCGCGAACCGCGCGGCCTCGTCAGGCCAGGGAAGTGGATTGTTAAGTGCGTACCGGAAAAAGACCTGAACCAGAATGGCCAGGACCATGAGCGCGATCGCCAGAATGGCGACGCCGCGTCCGATACGGAGCACGACTTCGTTGAATGCCTGAACCGGCATCAGCAGACAGGTCAGCAACGCCATATCAGGTCTTCCCCATACTGACCTTTGGTGCGTTCATCCGACCACGCCCGGATTCTCGAACCGTCCATACCGGCCTTGGCTGAACACCAGGGGTGCGCCATCCCGCCAGGTCACGCGGGCGACTTCGGCGACCACGATACAATGATCCCCGCCGGGATGTGTCGCCACCGCGTCGCACTCAAAGCGCGCGAGGCATCCGTCTATAAGTGGAACGCTGCGTTCATTGCGCTCCCAGACGAGTCCCTCCCACGCGGTGCCGCTCCGCGAGAATCCATCGCTGATATGCCGTTGCTCGGCGCCGATGATGTGGATCGCGAAATGCCGGGCATAGGCGAAGGCGGTGAACCGCTGCGACAGCCTCGCGGGGGCCCAAAGGATCAGCGGGGGGTCAAGCGAAACCGAGGCGAAGCTGTTGGCCGTGATGCCAAGGGGGCCGATCTCGCTGTCGACCGTGACAACCGTAACGCCAGTCGCGTAGCGTCCGAGCGCCTCACGGAACGCCCGAGCGGTGTCGCAGCCGGGTTCGACCTCGCGAACCAGGGTGCCATTGGCGGCATCGTGCGTCATGGCACTTCGTGGCCCAGGGCGGCCGAGTAAAGCCGATACCATGTCTCCCGGTCCATCGTCACCTTGAAGGCGTCCGAGAAGGCACGGATTCTTGCAAGGGTGTTCGACCCCATCACCGGCAGTATGCGGGCAGGATGGGCGAGAAGCCAGGCAATCGCCACAGCGCTACGGTTGACCCCATCGCGTCTGGAGACGGCGTCAAGGCAGCTGCTGAGGTCGGCACTCGCTCCGCCGGTCACAAGCGCACCGCCCCCAAGAGGTGACCACGCCATTATCGGCACGCCGAGCTCCTGCCAGTTGGCCACGTCACCGTTAGTGAACCCCTCGTGCGCGAGTAGGCTGAGTTCGATCTGGTTCGTTACGATCCGGTTTTGCATTGACGCCTGAAGAAGTGACCGATCGTGCGGTCTGAAGTTCGACACGCCGACTGCTCGGACCTTACCGCTGGCCACGACGCTGTCGAGCGCGGCACCGGTCTCCCGCGCGTCCATCATTGGATCAGGCCGGTGAATGAGCAGGAGATCGATATAATCGATTCCCATAAGTTTCAGCGAATTGTCCACGGCAGCCTCGATATGGGACCTGCCGGTGTCGTAATGCTTGACCCGCGCCCGCCTATGGCGTCCGACCGGCGCGATAATGCCGCATTTGGTGATGATCTGGAGATCCTCGCGAAGTCCGGGCGCGCATCTGAGCGTATCGCCGAACAGCTGCTCGGATGCGTATTCGCCATAGATGTCGGCCTGGTCGATGGTGGTGATGCCCTGCTCAAGGCAGGCCTCGATCTTGGCCTGGACGTGCCGGGCCGAAGTATCCGGATCGGCGCAAAGCCGCCACATGCCGTAAATGATACGGCTCAGTTCAAGCCCTTCCGGGAGATGTACGCGCTCCATCAGTGCCGCACTCCCGTTCCAAGCGGGGTCGCCGGAATGTTCGGGGGGACCCGCCCGTATATATGCGGCAGGGAGCAGGTCCTGAGATCGGGCATTACGCGGGCTCCGAACGATCTGCATTCATCGATATGGGGGTAGCCCGAAAAAATGAATGACCGTATCCCCATCCGCCTATATCGCTCGATTTCCGAGAGGACCTGGTCGGCTGAACCAACGAGCGCCGCACCGCAGCCGGACCGTGCGCGCCCGATGCCGGTCCACAGATGCGGTTCGAGATAGCCAAACCTGTCAGCGAGTTCCCGGGCGCGCGCCTGGTGGGCGACGCCCAGTGAGATCGAGTCATGGGCCCTGTCGCGTATGATGCGTCCGTATTCGTCGTCCAGCGCCGCCGTAAGGTATTCCGCATACTCCCTGGCTTCGGTCTCGGTGTCGCGCACGATCATGTGGATGCGCAGGCCATAATCGAGCGTGCGGCCATGGGCCGCGGCGCGTGCGCTCACCGCCCGCATCCGTTCCTCGATCCTCTCCCGGGGTTCTGGCCACATAAGGTAGACGTCACAATACCGCCCGCAGAGTTCAAGCGCATCCGGTGAGTAGCCACCGAAGTAAAGGAGAGGTCCTCCATTCTGCTGATAGGGTTTCGCCGGGTCGGTATCCAGGTTCTCGAACCTGTAAATCTCACCGTGGTAGTCGATCCGGTCGCTGCTCCATGCCTGTCTGAGGATCTCCACCACCTCCCGGGAGCGTCGGTAGCGATATCCGCTCTCAGCCGTCTCGCCGGGAAAGTCGGAGCTGATGATATTCAGGGTCAGCCGGCCTTTGAGCATGTGATCCAGCGTTGCTACGGTGCGCGCCAGCATGATCGGCTGCATCTCGCCGCAGCGAACGGCGGCCAGCAGATTGATTCGGGAAGTGATCGGCGCACAGCCCGCGACGAAGCTCAGTGTGTCCTGCCCGACCTGGTATGAGGAGGGGCAAAGAATGTTTCGGAAACCCTGGGCCTCCGCTTCCCTGACTATGGCGCTGCAATGTTCCCAGCTGGAACGCAGGGTTCCGTCCGGTACACCCAGTTGCGCGTAATCATCCGAGCACAGCGCAGCGAACCAACTGATTTCACAGGCGTCTAGATCAGCGGATGTGACGGGAACGACTGGCATACGGTCCCTTGTGGGGCGGTCGAACATTTTCCTTGCTTATCATCCCCGGAGGAATGCATCAACAGTATATCAATCCGGAACGCCGCCATGCCCTCAAGCCACGCCCTGCCGATCTACGTTCAGATAAGTGAAATGCTGGTCCGCGACATTCAGTCAGGACGGTTGCTTGAAGGCGAGCGCCTGCCACCGGAGCGCGAGATGGCGAGGCAGCTGGGGATTTCCGTCGGTACGCTCCGCAAAGGGCTTGCGGAACTGGCTGCCAAGGGACTGCTGGAGCGGCGCCATGGATCGGGCAACTACATCCGGAATGGACCTTCGGAGGACAGCATATACGCGTTCTTCAGGCTGGAGCTGGTGGAGGGCGGAGGTCTGCCGACCGCCGACGTGCTATCGGTCGCGACGCTGGAAGCTCCTGACGGCTTTGCCCGTGGTGGTTCGGCCCACAGGATCAGGCGGTTGCGGAGGCTCGGCGGAAAACCTGCGGCGATAGAGGAAATCTGGCTCGACGCCTCCTGCGCACGGAAGCTGCGGGCAACCGATCTCTCGGAATCCCTGTATCACTTTTACAGAAACAGGCTGGGTCTGTGGATCCAGAAGGTGGAAGACCGAATCGGAACCGGCACGATGCCGGACTGGGGTGACGGGCTGCTGCCCGGCGCGGCGGAAGTGCTTGGTGTCGTCGATCGGGTGAGTTGGGATCGGCACGGGCGGAATATCGAGATTTCAAGGACATGGTATGATTCCGGGCATGTCCGCTACGTTTCGAGGCTGAAGTAGGGGAGTATGGGTGCCATGCTGAAATACGGGCTGATCGGTTCCGGCATGATGGGGCAGGAGCATATCAGGAACGTGGCGCTGGTCGACGGGGTGGAGGTGGCGGCGATCTTCGAGCCGGACGCCGGAATGCGTCGTGAGGCTGCCCGGCTTGCCCCGGGTGCGGCGTTCGTGGGAAGCGTCGCGGCGCTTCTGGAGCGCACCGAACTCGATGCGCTCGTAATCGCCAGCCCCAACAACCTGCACGTCCGGCAGATAGCCGACATTATGGAGAGGCGTCCGCTTCCATTATTGGTCGAGAAGCCACTGTTCACTGATCGGGAGGATGCGGCGCTGATCGAGCGTTTCGTGACCGATTATCCCGCTCCGGTCTGGGTCGCGATGGAGTACCGCTACATGCCGCCCATCGCGCGGCTGGTCGCCGATGCCGCGGAGGCGACCGGCGGCGTGATGATGCTTACTATCCGGGAGCACCGGTTTCCGTTCCTGACCAAGGTCGGCGACTGGAACAGGTTCAACCGCAACACCGGCGGAACGCTTGTGGAGAAATGCTGCCATTTCTTCGATCTCATGCGACTGATCCTTGCCGATGAGCCGACGCTGGTCATGGCGAGCGGGGGGCAGTCCGTGAACCATCTGGACGAAACATATTGGGGGGAGACGCCGGATATCTGGGACAACGCCTATGTGATCGCCGAGTTCGCGGGTGGCGCACGGGCCATGCTGGAACTGTGCATGTTCGCCGATGGATCCAGGTATCAGGAGGAAATCTGCGCGGTTGGTCCGGCGGGAAAGATCGAGGTCCGGGTTCCCGGACCGAAGCGTTTCTGGCCAGTTGGTGAGCCGGAACCGGTTGCCGAGATGACCGTCAGTCCCCGTCTGTCAGGTCGGCGCGGGACCGAGCTTATACCGGTGGATCCACGGTTGCTGGATTCTGGAGACCACAACGGCGCGACCTATTTCGAGCACCTGCGCTTCGCGCGGGTCGTCCGCGGTCTGGTGGCCCCCGAGGTTTCGCTCCGGGACGGTGAACGGGCCGTGGCGATGGCTCTCGCGGCGCATACATCGGCGGAAACGGGAAAGGCTGTCGAGGTTGGGTGAGTGCCGCGGTTTCGCCGGCCCGATGCGCATCTCTGTAAGGACGCGATCACAGGCGGGGACTGCCCTGACGGTTATGGGTGAGACCTAATTCGTGAATACATCCAGTCCGCACAGGGTATTCACCAGCTTCATCTGCTCGACCGTGTCGCACTTCGCCTCACGCAGGCGCGTCGCGCCGAAGACCAGTGCCAGACCTTTGGCGCGCGACACCGCCACATTGATGCGGTTTAGCGAGAACAGGAATTCCATCCCCCGCGTGGTTTCGTTGGCGGACGACGCGGTCATGGAGACAAGGCAGACCGGTGCTTCCTGTCCCTGGAACCTGTCCACCGTGCCGACGCGGATGCCCATAGGCAGTTCATTGCGGAGTTCGTTCACCTGGGCATTATACGGGGCGACGACAATTATATCGGATTGGCGCATCGGGCGGCGCGTGCCGTTCCCATCCGTCCATTCGCCTTCGAGCAGGTCGGCGGCGGCGGCTTTGATGGCCGCGACTTCCTCACGCGCGACCTGGGCGTTGCCATCGTGCTGAACGGGAAGCCAGAAGGCTCCGGATTCGGGGAAACGCGTGCCGCTCACGGCCTGGCGCGCGGTGTCGGGGTGGCTGGTGAGTCGCCCTTCGTAGACCCGGTCGGAGATGAAGCGGCAGACATCCGGGTGCATTCGCCGGGAGACAGGCAGAAGAATACCCCGGCCCGGCGGTATCGTCGCGGAATCGCCCAGCATCCATTCGAGGCAGGAGAGGTTCGCGGGTTCGGGATGCACGCCCTGAATTACCTGCGGCAACTGGCGCGGATCACCCACCAGTACGATGTTTCGGGCCGCGCGTCCCATAGCGACCATATTCGCCAGACTGACCTGTCCCGCCTCGTCCACGAATAGCCAGTCCAGCTTCTGCTCGAGTTTCGGGCGCGAGAAGAAGAAAGCGGTCCCTCCGACGACATTTGCCTGTGTGAGTGCGGGATCGTCATTGGCTTTTGTGCGCTTGATGGCGGTTAAGCCCTTGGGATAGCCGTCCCTGTCGCCACTGATCTTGTGGGCAAGCCTGACGTATTCGGAAGCGATGTCCCGGCTTTCGTCCCCCAACGCCTCCAGACAGGCTATGAGCACATTACGGATGGCCTCGTGACTGTTCGACCCGACGCCGACCCTGTGTCCTTTCCGCACCAGCGACAGGATCGCGCGGGCGATGACATACGTCTTGCCCGTGCCCGGCGGCCCCTGGATCGGGAGTACCGTCCCATCCATAGCGCCTACAGACGCAACCGTGCCACTGACCGTATCGGCGCCATCCAGGATATCGGGCTTCGGGCCGCCGGTCAGGCGGGGGGCCGCGCGGGACAGAAGGTCGTCGATAGCCGTGAACCGGCGGGGCCCGCATTGGTCGACTATTACGTCGCGCAAGGCGCTGGCGATGACGTTGGTGCGCAGCGGCCAGCCCGGGTGTAGCGTTAGCCGGTTGGTTAGAAGGTGCGTCTTCGTCGTGCCCGCCATCAGGGTAATCTCGCGTGCTGTCCGGTCCAGCGCGGCGATGTCGACCGTGGCAGGTGGTCCATCATGGACCGGCACCGTCGCTTTCATGCCGCGCCGCAATCTCGTTTCCTGCTCCGGAAAGCGATAGGTACGCGTTGTCGGGAAGCTGAAGGGTCGGGCCGGGTCCACGGCCTCGAGGCCGGCGAGAGCATCGAGGTCTTCGATCAGTTCCGCCTCGTCCTTGCCCACACTATCGAAAACCGCCCATTGAGCGGGTCTTGCCTCGCGCCTGTGGAAGAATCCGAGGTTGAACAGCATTTCCCGCCGGTCCTTCGGCAGGCCGGATGTAGCGAGCGTCTCATGCAGTGCCTGCATTTCGGCGTCTTCCATTCCCTGCTGTTCGCAGGCGTCCCCGGCCGTCCGTGGCCACGGGCCTTCGGGCCTGATCGAGACCAGCCAGTTCCGCAACTCCTCGGTGGAGACGCAGTCGATACGGTTGTAATCCTCGATCTCGTCAAGGATCCGCCGCTCCCCGGTCTCGCGCCACCGCTCGTAGGATACGACCGAGCCGCCGCCTGTTTTCACTTCACCACCACGCGTGCGTCCGTAGAAGGCTTCCATCGATTTGATCGAGTAACTCTCCTCGGAGCAGATCAGCCCGCCGCGCACGACGGCGAACAGATCGACGAAGCGCTGCTCCCGCAGCAGGCGGTCGAGGAAAGCCTCGCCTATCCCGTATTTGGCGGTCAGCCGACGCAGTGCGGTGATTTCGTAGGGTGCGTAATGATAGATCCGACCGTCCGGATGGGCCTCCAGCCGTGACCTGAGAAAATCCAGCAAATCCGCCGTCGCCTTTGCCTCGTCCTGGTGGTTATGCGCCCAGAAAGCCCGGAACCGACCATCGTGCCAGACGCCATGTAGGTACTCCAGGCCCCCGTCAAAATGCGGATCTCCCTCTATGTCATAGAAGATGTCACCCCGCTGCGGTTCGGGCAGCAGGGCGAAACCCTTGCCCGACTCCGGCTCCCGCAGCGCATAGGCAGGCTCCCCCGTCTTGCGGGCGTGCTGCAGCCGGGCCTGGATCGCAAGGCGCATACGGGTCCTGTCGGCCATGCCACGAACCGGACGGTCGAGAGAGGCCAGCGCTTCCATTGTCTTGATTCCCGCTGCCTCCAGTTTCTTCACCTGTCCGCGGCTGATGTTGGCCACGTTGAAGAGGCTGTCCTCGGAACGCCAGACGCTCGCGCAGTGATCGGCCCACCGGCAAAGACCGCAATCGGAACACGGGATAGGTCGTGTCGGTTGGGGGTTGGCCACGAACGTCTCCAGCCGTGCCCGCGCGATCCGGGCGTAATGCGTGTAGTCGGCGAGCCGGAGCGAGGTGCGCTGACCTGTGCCAAGTTCGATATGGGCGAATTCCGGTGCTGTGCCCTGAACATCGGTCAGGAGGTCGGAATAGAGCACGAGTTGCAGGACGTGCTTAGGGTGTGGGGTGCGTTTCAGCTTGGTGTCGGCCACTTCGTAACTGAAGGATCCGAGAGCCGAGGGACGCTCGACACGCTCAAGAAAATCTGACCATCCTCCCCAATTGCGTGACAGGAACGCACCCTGAAACACGACTTCGGATCCCTCGGCCAGCGCGTCACGCGTGGCTTTGGCATCACTTGCCAGATCTCCGCAGGCGATCTCGACGACGGTTTTGCCTGATAGTTTCAGCCGCCGTAGATGCGCTGCCTCATGGGCGTCGCCGTGCCTCTGCAGGAGTGCGGCATCCTCGCTGTCCTCGCCGGGCTCGGGACCCTTTCCGCGCAGGCGCATCAGGTCGAGTGCCGTTGAATGGGGACATCCCATGAAACGCATCAGATCGCTTGCCGAAAAGAGGATGTCGCCGCCAAACTCCCGCATGGGTCCCTTCGATGGTCCTAAGGATTACGAGCGCTTCTGATGTATGGTATCCCGTCACCTGAGATCAGCTGAGTGGAGGATGCCGTATCCTCTCGTGTTATCTGGGTACGGGACTGTCCGTGTGAGGTATATGCGCCCCGGTGCACATACGCAAATTGACCTGACCGACGCGGAATGGCTGGTCGATGTGCCACCGATCCCGCATCCGGCCGGGTGTGGCCCGGATTCGTTGAAACAGGCTGCGGCCCCGCCATCTCGGGGAGTCCCCGACCCGGTTGTTCATCCGGCGGCACCGGATTGCCATGATCCCGTCCGCACCGTCAACCGCCTGAGCCATCGGATCTTCGCCTCGTGGCCCGTCATCCCGGCCGACGGCGCTGGCTCCGGGCCATGCGGCCGTGCAGCGCCGGCAGGAAACCGCATTGCGGATCACGCGACAACCGGATCCAGCCGAAATTCGCCCAAATCCGGGCCGCACCCGACCCGGGATGGATACTTTGGCCAATGGGTTATCCAGTGTCGAATCCTGCAGGCAGCCGCCGATTTGCCGACGGTGGATGGATTGGTTCACCTGGATGATGCGACATCGGCAGTATTGATGCGGGAAACGGCGCGCTTGAGGTCCGCGAGAAGTCGCGGGAATGGAAGTGTTGATGTTGTACGGGCGCGTCCGATCAGTACATAATCCCAGCCGGGGCGTCCGTGCGACGGTAGGGTCAGTCGCGCTGCCTCGCGCAGTCTGCGCCTGGCATGGTTGCGCATCACCGCGTTTCCGACTTTCCTGGAACAGGTGAAGCCAACACGGATAATTCCCCTCACATCCGCAGCGGTGCGTTCACGGGCCTGAAGAACGAATCCCTGCATCACGATTCTAAAACCGCGCGCGGTCCGCACGAAGTCGGCGCGCTTCTTTATGGTTTCCAGTGAAACCGGAGTCGCCCCATATGACACCGTGGCGGTCTTGACGGTTGTTTCAGGCGCTGAGTCTCGTTCGGTTCTTGGCGCGGCGAGCGTTGAGGATCCGACGTCCCGCTTTGGTGGCCATGCGCGCCCGAAAACCATGGCGCCGCTTGCGAACAAGGTTCGACGGCTGGAAAGTGCGTTTCATTAGGCGACTCCATAGCATGTGGTCCGGGTTCGGTGATGCGCCCCGAACCGGCCGGTTTGCATTTTAGATCACCGAAAGTAGGAGGCCCGGATTCAATTGTCAATTGGCCGCGTTGACGAATGCCGCGGAAATCGGCACTTGTGCCGAAGGGCTCCCGATATCATTACGCCGGTTCTCGCGAGCGCTGAATGAACTGTGGAACCGCATGTCGCGGGAGTGCCGGATTTGATCCCGGAGACATGGGTCCAGAGAAAAAGGTTTCACCCATGGGGGACAGAACACAATCCAGTCCATACGGGCTTAAGCGGCTACTGCCGCTCGCTGTGATACTGACGGTTGCGGCGGTCGGTTTCGTCACGTTGAGGGACTATCTGGGTTTTGAGGCGCTTCGCGACAACCGCGAGGCACTGATTGCGTTTCGGGATATGAATTACCTGCTCACCGCGCTCGCTTTCATCGGTCTCTACACCATGATCGCCGCGTTCTCGCTTCCGGGGGCGACCATCGCCACCTTGACGGGAGGATTTCTTTTCGCGACCTTTCCAGGCGCCTTGTTCAACATTATCGCGGCGACACTCGGTGCGACCGCGATCTTCCTTGCGGCGCGCTGGGGGTTCGGTGAGCGGCTCGGCGCGAAACTCCAGCAGAGCCAAGGGACGGTGAAGAGGATAAAACGGGGAATCGACGATAACCAATGGTCAATGCTGTTCCTCATCAGGCTGGTTCCGGCCGTCCCGTTCGTCGTGGCCAATCTCGTTCCCTCATTCATGCAGGTGCCGACCCACCGTTTCGTGATCTCGACCTTTTTCGGCATAGTTCCCGGTACGGTCGTATATACATCGGTCGGCGCGGGGCTGGGCGAGATCTTCGCCAGAGGCGAGACACCAGATCTCAGGGTGATATTCGAGCCAGGTATCTTACTCCCGATCCTGGGTCTGTGTGCTCTGGCCCTGCTACCGGTATTGATCAAGGCAATCCGCGGAACGAAGGGTATATGACGATGGAGCGCATAACAACGGATATCTGTGTGATCGGTGCGGGCTCGGGTGGACTCAGCGTGGCCGCCGGGGCGGTGCAGATGGGTGCAAGGGTCGTGCTCCTCGAAGGCGGGAAAATGGGTGGTGACTGCCTGAACTATGGCTGCGTTCCATCCAAGGCGCTGATCGCCGCCGCTAAGGCGGCGCATGGAATGACTTCAGGATCCCGCTACGGTGTCGCACCGGTTGAGCCACAGGTGGATTACGCGGCGGCAAAGGACCATGTCGCCAGCGCAATCGCCACCATCGAACCGCATGACAGCCAGGAGCGTTTCGAGAAACTCGGCGTTCGCGTGATCCGTGAGTATGGGCGTTTTATATCGCGGACCGAGATTCAGGCAGGTGAAACCGTTGTCAAGGCCCGAAGGTTCGTCATCGCGACCGGATCATCTCCGTTCGTGCCGCCGATTCCGGGTCTGGAGGACATACCTTACCTGACCAACGAGAGTATTTTCGACCTTCGGGAACGTCCGGGGCACCTGATCGTCGTCGGTGGTGGGCCGATCGGTGTTGAGATGGCGCAGGCGCACAAGCGGCTCGGTTCCGATATCACCGTGCTTGAAGGGTTTAAGGCGCTGGGCAAGGATGATCCCGAACTGGCGGCGACGGTGCTGGCCAGGCTACGCCAGGAGAACATCGAGATTGTTGAGGACGCCTCCGTGGAGAAGGTCAGCGGAGGGCAGGGCAGCGTTACGGTCGTGACAAGGGGCGGTGCGTCGTATTCAGGAACCCATCTACTTGTGGCGGTGGGACGCAGGATAAACATCGAGGGTCTCGCCCTGGACAGGGCAGGGGTCGCCCATGACCGCGCCGTGACGGTCGATGCGTCACTGCGAACGACAAACCGCCGGATATACGCGATCGGAGACGCGGCTGGCGGACTTCAGTTCACCCATGTCGCCGGTTACCACGCCAGCGTCATCATTCGTTCGATGCTGTTTGGACTGCCGGCCCGGGCCACTTACCGGCACATTCCCTGGGCAACCTATACCGATCCCGAACTTGCCCAGGTGGGACTTACAGAAGCTCAGGCACGTGATCGATACGGGGATAGCCTGGAAGTCGTTCGTTTCGCGTTCAGCGATAACGATCGGGCTGTGGCTGAGGGCAATACCGATGGTCTGGTGAAGGTCATGGCGATCCGAGGGCGTCCGGTTGGTGTCGGCATTGTCGGCAGTCATGCCGGTGAGCTTATCCAGGTCTGGGCTCTGGCCATCGCGAACCGACTGAAGATCGGTGCGGTTGCCGCCATGGTCGCTCCGTATCCGACGCGAGGTGAGGTGAACAAGCGTGCGGCGGGTGCCTATTTCGCGCCTAGACTGTTCGCGAACCCTTTGGTCAAACGAGTTGTACGGACCGTTCAGCAGTGGATACCCTAGAGTATGTTCCTGAAGTCGCTCTCAGGACGTTTTCTGGTGCTGACGACGGTGTTTGTCGTGCTGGCTGAGGTGTTGATATTCGTTCCCTCCGTTGCACGTTTCCGTGAGGATTACCTGCTTCGTCATCTTGAGAAGGCGCAGATAGCCTCGTTGGCGCTACTCGCGGACAATATGCTCTCGGAGAAGCTGGAGGCGGAGCTTCTCAGGAACGCCGGGGTTTTCAACGTGGTTCTGCTCCGTGACGAGGCGAGGCAGCTCGTCCTGTCATCGGAGGTTCCGTCACCGGTCGTGGAGACGTTCGACCTGCGTCACTACAGGGCCTTCGAACTGATCGGCGATGCCGTGACCCGACTTGCGAGCCCCCGCAACGATGTGATCCGCGTGATCGGCCGACCGGTGCGCGATGCGGGTCAGCAGATCGAGATCACGATGGGGACGGCGCCGCTCAGGACGGCGATGATTGACTACGGGATAAGGATTTCGGTGCTGTCGGCGGGTATCCTGCTGATCGCGTCCGTGTTTCTGTTCGTTACCGTCAGACGCTTCATGGTGAGACCTATCAGGCGTGTGGTTCAGGCGATGTCAACCTATGCGGAGGCACCTGAGGATGCGCGCCGGATCATTGAGCCATCGGCGGGTATATCCGAACTTCGTGAGGCGGAATCGGCCCTCGCCTCGATGCAGATGCACGTGACCGCGGCGCTGCGGCAGAAAGAGCGGCTGGCGCAGCTTGGTGGGGCCGTGGCGAAGATAAGCCATGACCTCCGTAACATCCTGTCAGTGGCGCAGCTTTCTTCGGACAGGCTCCAGAGTAGCGAGGATCCGGGAGTGAAGCGGTCGCTGCCGAGGCTCGTTAACTCGCTTTCCCGTGCGGTGAACCTTTGTGAAAGCACGCTGGCTTTCGGAAAAGCCGAGGAACCTCCCCCCCGCCTGGATCACGTCATGCTTGTGGGTATTGTCGACGATGTCATCGAGGAGGAACGTCTCGCGAGCGAAGGGACAGGAGTCACTCTGGTCTCCGACGTTCCCGCTGGAATGTTGGTGCGGGCGGATTCTGAACAGCTTTATCGCGTAATCGGCAATCTGGTCCGTAACGCGCGTCAGGCGATAAATGCGAGCGGTCGTCCGGGCAGGATATCTCTCACCGCCCGTGAGACCAACGATGAATGGAGGATTCACGTGGAGGACAGTGGGCCCGGACTGCCCGCGAGGGCGCGGGAGCACCTGTTCCAGCCGTTCCAGGGTGGCGTGCGCCGGGGAGGCATTGGACTTGGCCTTGCGATATCGTCGGAATTGGTCAAAGGGCATGGGGGACGACTGGAACTTGTTTCGTCAGGCCCGGACGGAACCGTTTTCGCCGTATTCCTGCCGAAGACCGTGGCGGTTCTCGCTGACATCCCGGTGTGAGGGCGTGAGGGCGTCAATCAGGCCTCAACTGGACCGCACTTTGATGGCGTGTCGCGGTTTGTCCCCATGCGCCCGGAGCGTCGGCGTGGGCTTGCGCCCATTCATATGGCTGGCGGACGGCCGGGTATGGGCGGGTTGCGATGGCCTCGTATGCTCCGAACCGCGGTTGGGGTGTTCCAGGACGTGGCCATCCCGATGCCGCGCGATTGGCGGTCCTGCGTGTCCCGACGGCGCGGATCCGTCGGTCACTGGCGGCCGCCGCGTGGGGCCGACGGTGTGATTCGCGCTTGCAAAGGGTTCCATTCAAAGATACGGCGTTCACGCTGCATGCGCTGGTAGCTCAGCTGGATAGAGTACTTGACTACGAATCAAGGGGTCGGGGGTTCGAATCCTCCCCAGCGCGCCAATATCTTCCGTTTCCGGTCGCCCGGACTTTGGCCCTGACCTGAACGTCGGGTCCCGCAGCATTGATGGTGTCGTGGATGATGCCTGCAACCCTATGGCGCACAAGAGGGAATTTCTGTCCGCACCCGAGGTCGGGGAGCCATGGGCAGCCGCTCCGCGACTTCGGTGCCGATACCCGGGGTCAGCGGCAGTGCCGAGACGTCCACATACCGGACGAACGTCTGATGGATGTAATTCAGTTATGCAACTATCCGGGTAACTGCTCGCCCCTGTTGACCATTGATGGTCCTGCCTGACGGAATTCGGGCCAGGCATCCCCTCCCGTTCCCGGCCGCCGTCCCGGCCCGTTGGCCAGGGCGGATTTTTTCTTTGAGTGATCGGCCATTCCTGCGGGGTTTTTCCTGAACCGGGTGGACAGCCCCGCTCAGGTCGTCCATGAAGGCGCCTGACCGAAAGCGGACCGGGGCCGCAACGGATCTTCCGGGGCTGGCCGTGACGCCGGTGGCGCGGGACGGGGAGGCGCGCTTCCGCGCGCTCATGGAGGGGCACCACTGTCCCGGCGCGCCGTCCAGGATCGGCGGGACCGTCCGGTACGCGGCCGATGGCGGCGGCGGCGCATGGCCGGCGCTGGCCGCCTTCCCGGCGGCGGCGCCCGGTGCGGCGCGCGCGCCATCATCATCCGCCGCCGCTCCCGGAGACGTCCGTGGATCCGGACCGCCTGCACGGGACGGCCTGCCGCGCCGCGAACCGGACGCCCGTCGGCGGGACCGGGGGCCATCGCCGCCGCCGCGACGGACACGTCGCCGGACCGGCCCCGAAGCGGGTCCTGCCGCTGCCGCCCGGCGGCGGCGCCCGGAGCCTGCTCCGCGCCCCCGGGCTGGCGGCGGAGCGCCAGCTGCATGGAGCCGGGAGGATGAGGAGGATGAACGTGGCCGGGGCGTCCGGAACCCTGGCCTGCCTCAAGGGCGCCGTGGACGGCCCCCGCGGGGCCGGCGGGCTCCGCCACCGCATCGGGTCCCTGCTGGCGCCCTGCACGGCCGCCACGCCCTGCGGGGCGACGGGATGGCAGTCGGTCCACGAATGGATCCAGGGCCCGGCCCGGCGATGCCGGCCCGCTTCAGGTGCCGCAGGACCGGCGGCGCGCGCCGAAGGCCGGGCGTCTGCCGCCTCCGCAGCATCATGACCGAGGTCGAGCCCGACCGGCCTGCCCGGGCCACGGCCCGCTTCCGCCGCGGGCATGGCTGGGACCAGGGCGCGGGCATCGCCGCCGACGCCAGGACGGTCCGCGGCGCGGTCGGCGGCGGGGGACGCCAGACGCATGCGCCCGGAGCCGGCACCCATGGCGCCTCCGCCCCGCTGGCCCAGAAAAACCGTCCTGACCGCCGACGGCGACGGGGAGAGGGCAGCCAGCGGGACCGGCGTCCCCATCCCGGCCATGGACCTGGTCCCGGACATCGCCGGACGCACCGTCACCGCCGGCGCCCTTCCCGCCCGGACCGGAATCCCCGCCTGCCCGCATGGCCGGGGCGCCCGCTTCATGCTCCTCGCCAGGGGCAACCGGAAGAACCCGCCCGGGGAGACCAGGGCCCGCTTCGCCCCGCGGTCCCCGGGACCGGCGGACTTCGCGACCCGCCCGCCGCGGCCGGGGCACGGGCGGACCGGGCGGCGCGGGATCCGGGTCTCCACGGATCCGGTGGCCGGGATCCCCTTCCCGTGGGCCGGGCAGGTCCTCATGGTCAGGCGGACCGTCCGGGAATACCGCCGCGCGCGGAACGGAAAGCCCGCGACGCTTGGCAAGCCCAGCGTGGAGACCGTCCACGGCATCACGGGCCACACGCGGGAGACCGCCGACGCCGAGGCGCTTCCTGCCTTCAACCGCGCGCACTGGTCATGCGGGAATCGCGTGCACAGGATTCTGGACGATCAGGCGACGTGGAACGGGGACAGGTGCAGGGTCGGCGGCGGACACGGCCCGGAGAACCCGGCCGCCCGCGGAGACCGGCGATCGGCCCCATCCCCGGGCGCGGCAGGCCGGTCGCGCCGACGGTCAGGAACCTGAACCGGAACCCCCGCCCCGTGCCCGGCTGGCTAAGGCCCGTCCGGAACACGCAGCCACGCGCGAAGTCCACCGCGTAGCCCCGCAACCGGAAACTCCGGACCTGGTCGAAAGAACCTGCCTGGCAGCGCCGGGCGGGCCAATCGGCATGCCCGCGATCACGCGCATGGCCGTCCGGAGCCGGAAAATCCCGCCGCGGCACCCGATTCGGCGCACCGCCCCCCGGATGCCCCGTCAACGCCGCCTCTCAGGATCAGGAAGAAAAAATCCGCCGTGGAGCACAGCCGTTTGTGTCGTTATCCGGCCCCGGGCGCGATAAGCTGACCACGAAAGGAACGTTCCGGAGAGGATCGGCCTTACTATATGTCGTTCAGGGTTGGCGTTCCGGAACTGTCTTCGGCATCAGGGGCTGTAGTGGTTTTTTGTATAGGGAGAAACTGGATGCGGCGGGAACAGGCCGAGATCGTGGCTCTGAAGGCGCTGGCATGGATCGTCGGCGATCGCGAACTTCTGTCCGTATTTCTTGGTTCGACCGGGTCTGATCCGGAAGATCTGCGCAGGCAGGCAGATGATCCGGCTTTCATGGTCTCGGTTCTGGATTTTCTCGTAAGGGAAGATGCCCGGATCATCGCGTTCTGTAACGCGGAGGACTTGCCGTACGAAACACCTATGCTGGCTCGGTGCGCCCTTCCGGGTGGTTCGGATATTCATTGGACGTGACGCCGGTCGGGCCGGTCACCCTGAACCCGCGGGCCGCGAGGCCCGTTACCTACCTCAGGAGGTCGCTCGGGCGGTTCGTGGGCCTCGTTGGGTGGAGGCGGTTCCGGTCGAGGCCAGGGAGCGCCCCGTCCCGATACGCCCATGGACCCGGGTTGCGGAACCGCCCCAGTTCAGTGATCACAAAGTCCCGGAGCCCGGGTCTATCCCAGCAACGGTCCCATTGCCATCTGTTCCATCCAGTCCCATTTTTTTTGGGGTCAGGCTGCGGCCCCACCTTGGATGCCAGCACGAAGTCATTGCCTTTGGGGACGCGATCGAACCTCATAATACAGGTAGCCCGCATGCGCGCCCCTGCTGAAATAGCCGTCTGCTCACTCACGTGGCGACGACCCGGCAAGAGGAATTTCCGCCGATGTCCCTGCGGTGGACTTCAAGGATGTTCGCGGGTCCGATGGCCTACGGGTGCGGGCTCAAGAGCGACGCTTGGCAGGGCAACGCCAGCACTGCGGTTCGAGCGCGATTGCCGCGGTGTGCCCTATATACTCACGGGCCGCGGGCCGGAAAGTTCTGAGCTGCGGTGGCCTCCTGCAGAGCGGAAGGCAATCGGGTCTTCTTGCATAGGTATTCAAGCGATGCTAACTCGCTCAAACGGCGGGGCGGTATAAGTCCCGGTCATGTTGTCAGAGGAGAGACAAACAAAATGAGAAACACCTTCATCGCGGCTGCCGCCGCATTGCTCGTAGCCGGCGCGGTCACAGCGCAGGAGCGCTACGTAATGATCACGCACACGCAGGGCACGGATCCGTTCTGGCCCGTGGTCGAAAAGGGCGGACGCGACGCGGCGGCTGCCATCGGCGCTACACTTGAATACAATTTCGACGCGTCCGGCGACATGGCCGGCATGGCCAAGCTTATCGAGGCTGCGGCCGCGAGCGAGCCGGATGGCATTATTGTCTCGCTTCCCGATGCCGCTGCGCTTGGGCCCGCGATCAAGGCCGCCGTCGCCGCTGGCATTCCCGTCGTGACGATGAATTCCGGCCTCGAGTCCTCAAAGGAACTTGGTGCGCTGATGCATGTGGGCCAGCCCGAGTTTGACGCCGGCATGGCCGCTGGCGGACGTGCGAAGGCTGAGGGCGTCACCAAAGGCCTTTGCCTGAACCAGGAAGCTTTCAACACTGCGCTGGTTGATCGCTGCTCGGGCTATTTCGAGGCCCTTGGCGCGGAATTGAATATGATCGACGTGTCGAACGACCCCGCTCAGATCGAGACCCGGACGGCGGCCGCGCTTGAGGCTGACCAGTCGATCGACGGCGTGCTCGCTGTCGGGCCACATGTCTGCGAAGCCGCCAACCGCGCCGTCAAGGACGTCGGCGCCGACGTTCATCTCGCATGCTTCGACCTGAGCCCCGGCGTCATGGACATGATCTCGGCTGGTGACGCCGCGTTCACGATAGACCAGCAGCAGCGTCTTCAGGGCTATATGCCTGTTATCGTGCTGCACCTATACAACAACCACGCAGGCCTCCTGCCTGGCGCGAACATTCCGTCCGGTCCCGGGTTTGTGGATGCCTCGAACGCCGAATCCGTTAAAGCTTTGGCGGGCGTTGACCGCTAGGCGATGCGGCCGCATGGCATTTGCGCAGGCGAGGTCAGGATCTCGCCTGCGCACCAAGGCGAGGCAATGTGAGGGGCGCGAAGTGTGGGGCGGAGGTCTAAATGGACGTGATCGAGCGTAGCGAGAGCGACAGGCTTCGTCAGGAGAACTGGATTCAGCGGACGGTCCGGCGTCCCGAAATCGGTGCCTTCATGGTCATGGCGGTGATCATCGTGGCGCTCTACTTCGCATCCGAGGGACGTGCGTTCAACGCCCTTGGAGTCAAGAACAACGTGGCGATCATCGCGCAGTTCGGTATCATCGCGACCGGTGCGGCGTTGCTGATGATCGCGGGTGAATTCGACCTTTCAATCGGCTCGATGATCGGATTCGCCGGAATGTCCATGGCAATGATGCTCAAGTGGGGTCTGCCGTTCGGTCTTGGCGAGGCGACTCCCTTCGCGGCGTTTGCGGTAACGCTGGCAATGACGCTGACGCTGGGCTGGATCATCGGCAACATTGTCGTTCGATCGGGACTTTCGAGCTTCATCGTCACGCTTGGATTCCTGTTCTTCCTGCGCGGCACGACTGAGGTATCGTTTCGTCTGATCAACAAATCGACCCAGATCTCCGGCTTGCCGGACTACAAGGAAACGAGCTGGTTCGCGGATCTCATGGGCGGCGAGGTGTTCGGCTGGTTCTACGACGTATGGTTCTGGCTCGGCGGCAATCTCAACCGGAAGGGCGAGCAATGGGTCACCGGTTTCGACGCGAGATTCCTGTGGTGGATACTCATCGCCGGCGTGGCATGGCTCATCCTTAGCCGAACCCAGCTTGGCAACTGGATATTTGCCACGGGTGATGACAAGGAAGCCGCCCGCGCGAACGGCGTTCCCGTGAACAAGGTGAAGATCGGTCTGTTCATGTTTACCGCCTTCTGTGCGACCATCTTCGCGGCCTGTCAGGTCTTTGACACGAACACGTCGGATGCGGCGAAGGGCAACCTCAAGGAGCTCGAGGCGATCGCGATCGCGGTTGTCGGCGGCACGCTGATGACGGGAGGTTTCGGATCGGTTCTCGGCGTTATATTCGGTGCTGTCACGGTGGGTCTCGTGGCGAACGCCGTGTTCTTCATTCCATGGATCGATGGCAGCTGGTTCAGGGTTTTCGTGGGAACGGTTCTACTCGCGGCCGTCTTCGCTAACGAACGCATCCGCAAACGGATCACGGGAGGGATTTGACGCGTGGCGGGACAGTCTTATATGCGGGTGGAGAATCTCGTCAAGAGGTTCGGTCCCTTCACCGCTCTCGCGGGGGTCAGTCTGGAGATCTTTCCAGGTGAGGTGCACGCGCTTTTGGGCGACAACGGTGCGGGCAAGTCCACCTTGATCAAGATTCTGGCTGGCGTTCACCGCGCGAGCGAGGGCCAGATCTACGTTGAGGGGCGGCCCGTTGCCTTCCGCAGCCCGCGTGACGCGACCGCCGCTGGTATCGGTACTGTATACCAGGATCTTGCGCTCAATCAGCTTATGAGCGTGACGCGCAACTTTTTCATGGGTCGCGAGATGAAGAACCGTCTCGGGGTACTAAAAATGGATGAAATGGACAGGATCGCTCATGACGAGATGCTGAAGATCGGAATCGATTTTTCCGACCCGACGCAGGCTGTGGGCACGATGTCGGGAGGCCAGCGACAGACGCTCGCGATCGCCCGGGCGATCTATTTCGGTGCTAAGGTCCTGATCCTGGACGAGCCCACGTCAGCACTCGGCCAGAAGCAGCAGATGGGAGTCCTGAAGACCATCAAGAAGGTTCGTAAGCGGGGCGACATCGCGATCATCTTCATCACGCATAACGAGATTCATTCACGGCTTGTTGCCGACCGATACACTTTTCTGGCTCTCGGCAAGGTCATCGGCGCCGGAACACGGGACTCCCTGGAGCACGGTGAGATCCGGCGTCTCATGGCTGGCGGCGCGGAGATGGCTGATCTCGAGCAGGAACTCGAATCCGTCTGATGCCGTTTCCTTGGCTGCGGGCGGCCGTGCGGCGGCGGTTTCCTTGAATGGCCGAACAGCCGGCTTAGCCGGCGTCGGTAGTGCCTAAAGAACCTGATGGGTGTGTTGACCGTCTCGGTTGTTGGCAAGAACAATTGTAGGGACGCTGCAGCGCGGCTCAGGAGGCGCTGGCAAGGTGCAAAGTGCATATGGAATTTTGGGGGATCTGGCCTGAACTGACTGGAGTCAGATGCCGATTCTGCTTGTCAGCAATGAGCGAATCGCCGGGCAGACATTCACGAACGCGTCTTGAGATCTGAAACATTGGAGCCGCATATTCTTCATGCGGTGCGAAGGCAGGTTGCGGGTCTACTGATCCACCTGGCCCCGAATTGTTCAATTCATTGTCAAGTTCAGGTCAAAACTGGTTCATGAAAGGCGTTTCTTAATCTGTTGGTTGCGGAAATGCGCCGCAATCGAGAGCCGGTGGTACTACTGTGAGGTATAGGGATGGCAGGGCCTCGGTTCCGTCATGACTTTCAATGCCAACAACCGCGGTTGCGCTGTCGATGTAGGATATGGTTTGGGAGAAAACGATGAAAGAGCCGATACTCGGAGTTCTTTTTGACAAGGACGGCACGCTGTTTGACTTCGATGCGACGTGGAGTGGCTGGGCGGAGATGACGCTGAGGGATCTTGCCGGAAACGACGATGCCGAGGCGCGGGTGCTGGGTGAGCTGATCGGGTTCGATCTCAGCGCGAGGCGGTATGCGCCGGACAGCGCGGCGATCGCGGGCACGCCCCAGGACATCGTCCGCCTTTTGTCGCCGGGTCTGCCGGGTCTGGATCCCGATGACCTGCGCGAACGCCTCGACGCCAGCGCCGCGCGGGTTTCTCTGGTGGAAGCGGCCCCGCTCGAGCGGGTCATGGCCGAACTCGTTGCGATGGGGTTTTCCCTGGGAGTCGCGACGAATGACGCCGAAGCGCTGGCGAGAGCGCATCTTTCCGCGGCCGACATCGAAGGGGTTTTCGATTTCGTCGCGGGCTATGACAGCGGCTTCGGAGCCAAGCCGATGCCGGGAATGTGTCTGGCGTTTGCCGCGGTGACCGGGATTTCGCCCTTAAACGTCCTTATGGTCGGGGACAGCGTCACCGACCTGTTGGCGGGGCGCGCCGCTGGGATGCGGACTGTCGCGGTTCTTACCGGGCGCGCTCAGGAGACGGATCTGGCCCGGCTGGCGTCAGCCGTGCTCCCGCATATAGGCTACCTACCGGACTGGATTGCTGAGCAGGGCTGACGGGGACGGTTGATGTGGTCCCGCGGAGTTCATCCACGTGCTGGATCGCTGGAGGATGGGTTGATCGCAAGTACTGAGAAGTTTGTCATGGATTGCGGGTTTCTGCAGCTGCTTAAGCTGTACTTCGAACCTTGTATACGGATTGCCGGTCAGGATAAGTTCGCGCTTGGGGCAATGCGGGAGGGTGGCCGTTCAGTGCCCCTTTTCGAATCCCGCATGATCGGGAGCGATATGAGACCGCTTTCCATCAACCATTTGCCTCAGACTGGGAAATTACGAGGCATGGTCTCTAGCTAGCGGAATCTGGACCGCGGGGAGAGCCAATCTGATGGTCAGGAAAATCCTGAGGGATTTTTGGCCGCCGCCTATGGATGACGCGATCCGTGAGGAACTGGTCGAGTTCCTGGGTCGCGGGTCAGTCTGCAAATCCACCATTTCTTTTGGGCGGCGAAACGGATAGAGTGGAAGGTGCCGATAGATTCGGAGGACACACACACGATGAAACGGCTGCGGAGTGGCGCCGGGGCATGAAAAGGTTCACTACCCCCCCCCCCCCCCCCTGAAACCCTTAGCCCTGATGATCATCTCTGGGTCGCCGACTGCCCCGCCCGCTTGCGGCCCGACGATCTGCAATCCGGACCTGGGCGCGGCGTATGATCTGGACAATGACGGCACCAACGATTCGGTCACCAATCAGGTTCAGCTCCTGTTCCGGCTTTCCAACGACGCCATCCGGGACGATGACTGATCCCGCACGGGGCGGAGCGTTCGGCGTTGAGATGTCCTCGGAGATATCCGGCGGGACCTTGGATCGCGTTCCCCCGGATGGGCGGACATGCCCGAAAGGGTCGGCGCGTCCGAGGGCCGAAGCTACGGGAAGCAACGCCTTAACCTTGGCATCTGGGTTATGCTATCCTTTTCCGGAACCGGACCCAGCGCCTGAAAGGTATCCCATGGACTACGATTCCGACAACATATTCGCCAGGATTCTTCGTGGAGAGCTTCCTTGCGTAGAGCTTTATGAGGATGAGGGAACTTACGCGTTCATGGATATCATGCCTCGGGCTGATGGTCATCATCTGGTAATCCCCAAGACGGCCGCCCGAAACATCCTGGATGCTTCGCGGAACCAACTCGCAGCCTGCATGCATACCGTTCAGAAGCTGTCCAGAGCAGCGGTCAGGGCATTCAATGCCGATGGGGTGACACTCCAGCAGTTCAGTGAAGCGGCCGGTGGTCAGGAAGTGTTCCATCTGCATTTCCACATTCTTCCGAGGCGTGATGGTATCGAACTACGACCACCCGGAATCATGGCGGACACGGCTGTACTGAAAGAGCAGGCCACGCGGATAATCGACGCATTGAATTGATGGTTCCAGACAGCATGTCGGCTGCGTGTGCCGTTTGCGTAATGGATTGCGAAGTCCGTCCCGAGAAATGGCGTTCTTAACGGATTGCCGTCCGCGGCGGCGCGGGTGACGAGCGGAGTAACATACCAAGTTCATTCGGAGCCAGGGCGGATTTTTTCTTTGCCCGAAAAGATGACTGCCCGCCCTTTTATTCGGCATCACTCTACCGGTCAACGAGCGCTTTGACGATCCCGGCCATCGCAAGCATTCCGGGATCGTCCATGCCGATGCTACGTTCACCGAAGATGCGCGCACGGCCCACCGTAGAAGGCTTGCCGCGGAAGTCATCGAGAGCCTCGTCGACCGCCGCCGCCGCCGCATCGGCCAGTTCGCCGGGGTCGCTTTTCGCCGTGGTTGCCGCGACTACGGCGTCAAGGCTGTCCAGAACGGTCTTGCCACCAAGCTCAGCCTTTCCGAGAGCCTGCATCGCATCGCGGGCGGCGGCGGCCAGAGCGGGGACTTCGCCCGGCGCGATCTCGGCCCGACCCTTCGTCGCCTTGGCGATAGCCATCACGCCTTTGGCCAGAAGCGTGCCGTAGGAGGATCCCGAGGACTTGGTGAAGGCCTGCGCGCACGCCAGGAACGCCATTCCAAGATCATCCGGGAAGGATTCGGCATCTTTCGCTATCGCCCGCATCCCCCGCACCATCGTCACGCCGAGATCGCCGTCCCCGAGCGCCCCGTCGGCCGCGTTGAGCATCTCGAAATCGCGCTCCATCGCCGACGTGACCCGGTCTATACCGGCCAGAACCGCGGCACGGTCTATAGTCATCCGACTCTCCAGAACGCGCAGTCGCAGGGAGCCTTGAGAAGAGCCTCAGTCTCCGGGTCAAGCCTACAGAGCGTGAGGGAGACCCCGGACATCTCCATCGAGGTCGCGTAGCGGCCGACAAGCGGCATAACGATGGCAGCCCTAGTGGCCTCAAGACGGGCCTTGACAACGTTGTACAGGATGTAGAGCTCCTCGGGCGGCGTGGCCCCGAGACTGTTGACCATCACCGACACCCTGTCGCCGGAGCCGGGACGCATGTCGGCGAACAGCCTGTCCATCATCTCGCCGGCGATCTCGTCGGCGGATCGGAGCTTGCCGCGCCAGACGCCGGGCTCGCCGTGAATGCCCATGCCCATCTCGATCTCGTCCTCAGCGATCTCGAAGGTGGGCCTGCCCGCTTGGGGAACCGTGCAGGGCCCCAGGGCCACGCCTATGGAACGGCAGGCGTCCGCGGCCTTCCGGGCGACCGCCGTCACCGCATCGAGGTCGCGGCCTTCCTCCGCGGCGGCGCCCGCGATCTTGAACGCATAGACCATGCCGGCCACGCCTCGGCGCCTTTCGGCCTCTTCCGGCGGGGCCGACGCTACGTCGTCGGCAAGAAGGACGGTGGTGCAGGCGATGTCGTCGAATTCGACAAGATCACCCGCCATGTCGAAGTTCATGACATCGCCACCGTAGTTTCCGTAAAGCCTGAGAACGCCCGCGCCGTGGTCGGCGGCGCGGATCGCGTCAGCCATCTGCTCCGCCGAGGGCGAGGAGAAAACGTCGCCGATCGCGCAGGCGTCGAGAAGTCCCGCGCCGACATAGCCCGTAAAGACCGGAAGGTGCCCCGATCCCCCGCCCGTCACGATGCCGACCTTGCCGGCCGTTCCGGGTACGGCGCGCGCGACCACTTTCCCGCTCTCGCCGTGGAGCCGGTAATGTTCGGGATGGGCTGCGACAAGGCCTGCGAGCATTTCGTCGACATAGTCTTCGGGCGCATTCAGGATCTTTTTCATTTCTTCCTCCATTCTAGCCGGACCTGACCGGCCCGCGACGGGTCCGGAATCCGGCCCAATTGGTTGTGTTGACGACCATCACGAAGATCAAGAGGCCACCCCAGATGAGCTCGCGGGCGAAATTCGAGACCTGGAGCATGTTGAGACCGCTGGAGAGAAACTGCAGCGACAGGACCGCGAGGACGACGCCCACCACCCTGCCGTAACCGCCGTAAGGGTTCACGCCACCAAGCACAGCTATCAGAACGGCGAGGAGGAGATAGCTCGATCCGTAATCGGCCTTCGCCGAATTGGCGCGGCTCATGATTATCATTCCCGCAACCGAAGAGAACATCCCCGCGATCACGTAGACGCGGAGCAGAATGCGGTCGATATCGATGGCGGCGCATAGCGCGGCCAGCGGGTTCGCGCCGTACATGGTGATACGGAGACCGAACCCGGTACGGGTGAGAACCACGTGCAGGCCGGCGGCGAGGATCGCGAATAGGATCAGCGGAACCGGGACGAGGAGGATCCGCGCGTTGCCGATCACGAAGACGATGTCGGGAAAGCCCATCACGGCGCTGCCGCCGGTCATCGCCACGGCAAGGCCGGTGAAGACGAGACCTGAACCCAAGGTCGCGAGAATGGGCGGAAGGCCGAAGCGGGAGACGAGGATACCGTTCAGCAACCCGGCCGCTGCGCCGACCGCCAGAGAGGCGAGAAGGGCGAAAGCAAGCCACATGAACGCAAGCCCGCTCGTCGTCCCAGGGTCGGCAAAGGCGGTGAGGATGATCGCGGCAACGACTGCCGAGAGGTTCGCCACGCCCACGACCGAAAGGTCGATGCCCCCGGTCATCATCGTGACGGTCATCGCCAACGCCAGGATCGCGAACTCGGGAAACTGGAAAGCCATCGAGGTGAGGTTCTGGGGCGACA
This sequence comes from Paracoccaceae bacterium, assembly GCA_965221405.1. Classification (GTDB taxonomy): domain Bacteria; phylum Pseudomonadota; class Alphaproteobacteria; order Rhodobacterales; family Rhodobacteraceae; genus JAPOUP01. The sequence goes on from CBDCSE010000003.1 coordinate 149,112, forward strand.
GGAACCGGTCGGGGGAAAGGGCCGCCATAAGGGAGAAGACCAGCACGGCGATGACCGCGAGCCGGAATTCCGGTGCCTCGGTCAGCCTTGCCTCGGTGCGCGGCCCGCTCATGCCCTTCTCTTCAGCCCGCCCGCGCCGCAGTGCGCTTGGCCTGGAAGGCGGGCAGGCCGGTACCCAGAAGGATGAGAAGGCCGATGGTCACCGATTGCCAGGTCGAGGGGATACCGATCACGATCAGGCTGTTCTGCACGAGAACGATGAGTGCGACACCGAGCAGCGTGCCGGTGATCGTGCCATAGCCGCCGACGAGACGCGCACCGCCAAGCACCACAGCGGCAATCACCGAGAGTTCGAGGCCCACAAGCGAGAATGGATCAGCCATCCGCCCCATGGAACCGTGGAGAATGCCTGCGAGCCCCGCGAGCGCACCAACATAGACGTAGACGAAGAACTGGATCCGGCGAACGTTGATGCCGATCCGACGGGCGCTTTCGACCGATCCCCCGATGGCGAAGATTGACCGGCCGAGCATCGTCTTGTGGAGGATGAAGGCTGTCAGGAAGACGACGAGGGCCAGCGCCGCGAGCGCCCATGGCAGCGCGTAGAAGTCGCCGCCCTCGGTGGTCCCGCGGGCGATCATCATCCGCGAGAAGTTCCGCATTTCCGGCGGCAGGGCGGAGATGCGCTCCGAGCCAACGAAAGTGAGCAGGCATCCCCGGAAGACCGAAAGCGTGCCCAACGTTACGATAAGGGTCGGAAGGGCGAAGCCGGCGATGAAGATACCGTTGATCGCACCCAGCCCCGCGCCGACAAGGATCGACACGGCGAAAATCAGGTACCACGGCATGTCAGGCCACACGGCGAGCGAAAGGGTCGTCGTGACGTACATGGCCGAGACGGCGACGGCGGTGAAGCTCACGTCGATCCCGCCAGAGATAAGGACGAGCATCGCGCCGGTGGCAAGGATGCCCAGAACGATGGAGGCGCGGAGCAGGTCCGAGAGCGTGGTTACCGTCAGAAAGTTAGGGTCCGATGCCGTCGCCAAGATGCAGAAGAGGAGGATAACCACTGCCACGAGGGTTTCGTTGCGCGTGAGGATCCCGGTCACGAGGCGAGCCTGTGCGCGAGCTCGTCTTCGGTCACCGAGCCGACCCCGATCTCCTCTACCATCCGGCCGCCCTTCATGACGAGGATGCGGTGGCAGGTGGCCAGAAGCTCGGGCAGGTCGTCGGAGATCACGATCACGCCGAGACCCTTCGCACCCAGGTCGCGGATGATGTCGTGTATATCGGCCTTCGATCCCACATCGACACCTACGCTCGGGCCGTTGAGAACGAGAACCCGGGGGGCCCGCGCCATCCAGCGGGCAAGCACCACCCGCTGCTGGTTGCCGCCCGAGAGCGACTGGACAGGCGCGGTGATCGACGGGGCTTTCACCTTCAGGCGGCGAAGCCAGCCGGACGATTCCGAAACAAGCGCGCGGTGGTCGAGAAACCCACCGCGCTCGTGGTCGCCGAGGCGCCCGACGGCGACGTTGCGGAGAATCGACTGGGTGAGAAAAAGCCCCTCGGTCAGGCGGTCTTCCGGGACGTACCCGATGCGGGCCTCGGACGCCGCGACGGGGTCGCCAAGCGGAATGTCGGTGCCGCTCACCGCAATCCGGCCGCTTTCGGGGGCCACCAGGCCGAACAGGGCCTTGGCGAGCGAGGTTCGTCCACTGCCCAAAAGCCCCGTGATGCCGAGCACCTCGCCGATGCGCAGGTCGAAGCTGACGTTCCTGAAAGAGCCGGGCTTGTCGAGCGCCTCTACCCTGAGCAGCGTCTCACAGCTGTCTGGAGCGGGCCCCGGCGCGGCGGCGCGGACCTCCCGGCCGGTCATATGCATGGCGAGCGAAGCGGTGTCAAAGGTTCCAGCCGGACCCTCGACCACCTTCCTGCCGTTCCGAAGCACCACAACCCTTTCGCTCACCTCGAGCACCTCGGCCAGCTTATGGCTCACGAACACCACCGCAACGCCCTGCTCCTTGAGGCGCCGGATGACACCGAGAAGCGCACGGACCTCCCGCTCCGTGAGCGAGGTGGTGGGTTCGTCCATGATGATGAGCCGTGCCTCGCAGGCCAGTGCGCGGCAGATCGCCACGACCTGCTTATGGGCGACAGGGAGGGTTTCCAGCCTGGCGCGAAGAGGTATATCCACCCCGACCCGGTCAAGGACGGCCCGCGCGGCGGCGCGCGCCGAACGGGCGTTGAAGAACCGTCGGCGTCTGGAGAGTTCTCCGGCAAAGGCGATGTTTTCCGCGACGGTGAGGTTCGGAAAAAGCGAGAAGTCCTGGAAGATCACCATCAGGCCCGCCGCCGTCGCCATGCGGGGGGAAAACCGGGTCATCTTCTCCCCACCGATGCGAATCTGGCCGTCGGAGGCCGACTCAACACCCGACAGGATCTTGATGAGGGTCGATTTCCCGGAGCCATTCTCGCCCGCAAGACAGACCGCCTCTCCCGCGGCCACCGTCAGGTCGACGCGCTCGAGAGCGGTGACACCGGCATAGTGCTTGGTGACACCCTTCATTTCGACAAATGCGCCGGTCTGGTGCTGATCCATCTCGGGGTCGGGGGCGTGCGTTGCCGACGTCGTTCGGTCCCTGTTGCGGGGCGGCGGAGAGGCCACCACCCCGCACGACCTGTTCAGAACGGGTAGTCGTCCATGTTGTCGGCATTCACGTTAACCCAGGCCTGACCGTAAATCACCTTTCCGTCGAGGGTGACGTTCCCGTAGCCCGGCAATCCGAGATCCATTCCGTCCGTGATCTCCTCACCATCGATCACCATCTGCGCGATCATGTTCATCGCGTAGCCCGCGACCGAAGGATCCCAGAAGCCGATGCCGTCAACGGCGCCGGTCTCGATATACTGGCCCGCGATGGAGGGAAGCGAGGTGCCGAAGACGCAGGTTTCGTCCTCAAGGCCCCTCTCCTCGATGGCGAGCCCGATCCCCGCGACGTCGGTCGACGCCGAGCCCTGCATACCCTTGACGTTCGGGAAGGCGCGGAGCACCTCCTGGGCCCTTTCATAGGCGTTCTGGGCGTCGTCGAAGGTCTCGTTCCTGTCGCCAACAAGCGTCATGTTCGGGTAGTTCGCCTCCTGATGCGCGATCGCACCGTCCACCCACTGGTTGTGGGTCTGGGAGGTAAGCGATCCCACGAAGACGGCATACTCGCCCTCACCGCCCATGCAGGTGGCGAGCTGTTCCATCAGATTCGCGCCGAAGTCCTCGTTGACGAAGGCTTCGATGTCATAAGCCGTGTTCTGCTGGCTCGCGGCTTCGTGGGTAACCACCGCGATGCCTTGCTCCATCGCCCGGGCAAGGACCGGCTCGATGGCCTCGGGCGACATCGGCACGACCGCGAGCGCGTCCACCCCTTGGGCGATCATATCCTCTATGAGGGCCACCTGCTGCTGGGGGTCGGCCTGGGCCGGACCCACCTGGAACGCATTCACCCCCTTGTCGGCGGCATACTGGTTCACGCCCTCTTCCATGCGGTTGAACCACTGGATGCCAGCGATCTTGACCACGGTGGCGATTGACGGCCCGTCCTGTGCGGGGACGGGGCTTGCGGCGAAGGTTGCGGCGGCCCCGGTCGCCGCCAGGATTGAAACGGCTTTCCTCATCGTCTTCCTCGTATTCATAATGTTCCTCCCAAACACCCCTGCGATCCAGAGGCGACAGCCAGTCCGCACGGTCGCAGGATCAGGCACCACGCGCCCCGCAAGACCTGAGCACGGCTCCCGCAAAACCTGCCTTCTCCGGCAGCGGCGATGTCGCCGGCATCGTGCAAGGTGCAAGGACCCGTGTAATGCGGGGTGGCCCGCAACTTACAGTCCCCGCATCGCCGGTCAAGCGGATTCGTGGTTGGGGAATGTATCCCAAATAAATGGGCGACCCCGTTAAAGGCCATACGTCGGCCTTCTTGCGTCAAGACCCGCGAACCAATACCCGATCCCGACGGTCGATGCAGCAAGACATGGAGAGACGCCAATGCACCCGGAACTGCAGTCCCATCCAGAATATTTCTCGAAAGACGTCGTTCGCCTCGCCGATAACGTCTATCAGGCATTCGGCTTCGCCGCGTCCAATGTTTACATGATTCTCGGGGATGAGGGGATCGTCATCATTGACACGACCGAAACGACCGCCGCCGCCCAAAACGTTCTGACGGAATTCCGGAAAATCACCGACCTGCCGGTGAAGACAATCATCCTGACACATTCCCACCGCGACCATGTTTCCGGCGCGCGCGTTTTCGCCGCCGGAGGAAAACCGGAAATCATCGCGAGCGACAGGACGTCCAGAGACTCGCTTATCGAGGAGACAGCCCACCCGCGCGCCGCAATGGCGATGCAGGCGCGCACCAGACGCCAGTTCGGCATCGGACTGTCCTACCCGGACGAGATCGTCAGCATCGGCGTCGGACCAGGCGATCGTCCGCTTGATGGCATGGGGGGCGGTATCCTGCCTCCGACCCGCCGCATCGGCGGCGAACGCGAAAAAATAACGACCTGTGGCATCCGGCTCGATCTGGTTCCGGCACCCGGAGAAACGCCCGATCACATGGTCGTCTGGTACGCCGACAGAAAAGTTCTGTTCAGCGGCGATAACTTCTATCGCTCGTTTCCGAACCTCTACGCCATTCGTGGAACCGAATATCGGGACTTTGACATCTGGGCGGATACGCTTGACCTTATGATGGCGTTTGAACCTGAGGTGCTCGCACCGGGTCATACCAAGGCGGTGACGGGTGCAGACACCATCCGTGAGACGTTGACCGACTATCGGGACGCGATCCGCCACATCATTACCGAAACCCGCCGCGGCATGGACGCCGGCAAAACGATCGACGAGCTGGCGCATAGTGTCAAACTACCACCAGAGCTCGCCGGGAAACCTTACCTGCGCGAGTATTACGGGCGGGTCGATTTCGCTGTCCGTGCCTATTTCGTGGGAACGATGGGATGGTTTGACGGCAATCCCACATCGCTCAGCCCCCTGTCTCCGGCGGATGAGGCAAACCGCTTCATCGAACTCGCCGGCGGGCCGGAAGCTGTCATGAAAGCCATCGAAAGGGCCCGAAAGGAAGAAGACCACCAGTGGGCCCTACAGCTCATTGATCGGCTGATCCATACCGGGCATGGCGGAGAAGGCACCATGGCAATCAAGGCCGATCTTCTCAGAAGGCACGCACGCGCCCAGATCAACTGTCCGACGCGGCACTACTATATCCAATCGGCGAGGGAACTCGAATAGGCCTGCGCGGTTGGCGGCGGCACCCGGTTGACGACCGCGGTTTCCGTTTTGGCGAACCGCCCGGCCAATCGGCTCCTGAAGCCGGAATGCGTCGCACTGCCGCACAGATCAGCCATTTCGCCTGGATTGTCCAAACGCTCATGATCGGGTCGGATCGCTCACCCCGCTATTGTCATGTAAATTCCTGAGGCCACCAATCGGCTCCTCGTCCGGCCAGTTCCGAGGCCAGAGATGAGATCCGGACTTCCCAGGCCAGCGGCTTGGTTCGTTCCACTGGTCAGAAATTTACACAGCAAAAGATCGAATGGCTCGTCGGCCACCTGCCGAGATAGATCGATAGCCGCCACCGATCATGGATAACCGTGTGAACGTCAATGCGGGGACCGAAGGCCTCCCGTGTCCTCCGCATTCCTGCATTGGATGCGCACCGCCTCGCGCCCCTGACCTCCCGCGACCGGCAGAACGACCCCTGGTATGCCAACGGACGCATCGATTCTCGCGTGTCCAGGCGTTCTGGCGCCGATATGGAATATCATGCCGCTGTTTCAGACCGCCACTTCAGGCAAATCCCGTATGGAAACAGCGATCGAATGACCCGCATTTCAGCCCAGCGTGCCATCGCGTTTCCGCGATCACGGCCATGGTTATCCGGAGATCGCCTGCGCACCAGGAATCCGCTCTCAAGGCAATGGCAACCTAACCTGACCATTGTCTGGAATCCTTCAGTGGTTCGGGCGAGAATAACTGAACGGAACTATCCGCCTGACAAACCAGTCGACAATTCCAACCCCTTTGTACAATTTTGTATTGTACGATACAAAATGGGCAAGCCCCCAAACGTAGGGCTATCGCATTTGAAATTCCTGAAGCGCGAAATGAAAACTCAAGGGGAACGAAATGGCGTTTCTCGCCGTCCTTTCGGGTCATTTGAAGGTTCAGCGCGATGTCTCAGGCCCAAATGCGATAATCCTACCGGGTACTGCTACCTGAAGAGAAAACATGAGGAAGAATGTGGGCACTTTCGGCACCCCAAGCTTCCAAGCTTCCATTGCCAGAAGTTTTGAACAATATAATGAACGGAACGATCCAGCTGCCTGACTTCCAACGGGGATGGATCTGGGATGACGAACACGTCAGATCTGTCACACTATCCAAACTCATTGGTAAATTCCTTCCCATGATCTTGGCCTTTGGATTGACAGTTCGCGGCGGAACGACGGATGGGCGGGCCGTCTGGTAGCGGAGGAGGGACTTGAACCCCCGACACAAGGATTATGATTCCTCTGCTCTAACCAACTGAGCTACTCCGCCACGCCGGTCGATCAGCTATTCGAGTGCTGCCCCGGCGTCAAGGGATTCCATCACCAATGGATGCGGTCAGAGGATTCGTGGCGGCTCGTGGCGGTGAGGGTGGTCAGAGCGCGCTGTCCATCGCGTCCATCATCATTCTGCTGATGCGGCGGTTGATGTCGTCCGGTACCGGTTGAGCGCCGACGATAAGCGGGTGCACGTTTAGAAGTCTCTGGAGCGAGAATGCCTGCAGGGTGAATCCGAGATCCATCGACGCGATCGAGTTCCCCTTCGGCGCGTCCCCCGCGAGGTTGACCATACGCCCATCGGCGACGAGGATGAGATGCCGTTCTCCAGGCAGGTCCAGCCGCTCGATTACTGTGCCCATGGCGCGCCCACCCGTTGCCGCCGTGCGGATCCCGTCGACATCGATCTCCCAGGGGAAGTGACCGGCGTTCATCAGGACCGCGCCGGAAGCCATTCGTCCGGCCTGCTCGGCGGAAATAACGTGCCTCTGCCCGGTGGCCGTTACAAAGACCTCGCCCCAGTCCAGGAAACTCTCCAGACGACCGACCCTATGCCCGTCGAAGCAGGCCTCCAGTGCCTTGATCTCGTCGGTCTCCACGATCGCTACCTTGCCGCCGAACGCCTGGAAGCATTGTGCGATCCCTCGCCCGCACCATCCGTAGCCAACGACCACGAACCGGCGGCCAGGAATCATAAGGTTGGTGATGCGCATGAAGCTCTCGACTACCGACTGCCCGACCGCATGCCTATTCTCGCCGATCGCCTTTAGCGGGCTATCGTTGATCACGATGCAGGGAAACGTCACATGGTCCCGGAGCTCACCACGCAGGCGCCCGGCACCCGACGTGGTTTCCTCGGTCGCGCCGATGATCGTGCCGGTCGCTTTGCGCCGAATCGCTTCGGCTGCAAGATCGGCGCCGTTGTCGAGCAAGATGTCGGGTCTCTGGTCCATGACGTTCTCGAGGTTGTGTAAGTGGGCTTCGAGCGTGTCGTCACGGCGGCCGATGATATCCATCCCCAGCGTCCTGAGATATGCCGCCACGTCGTCCTGGGTGGATCCGAGGTTGCCGGTGCCGACGATGTAAGCACCGCCGACCTGCAGGACTTCCAGAAGCACGGCCGTCTTCGGCTCGATGTGCAGCGATACGCCGATCCGGCGGGCCAAGAAGGGCCGTGACGCCTCGAATTCCTCCCTGACAGATTTCATGAGCGGCATCCGAGAGCGGATCCAGTCGATACGCGCGGCACCTTGCTCCGCAGCCTCGTCCTGCGTCGGATCGTTAGAATGCACTTCAGGCATAGTCCATTCCCTTCCCGCAAGTCGTCGCGGCGCTTCCGGCCTCATTCCCCGACATCGGCGGATCATCGAAGGCTCGGGTAAGTCGGCATTCCGGTTAGGCGCGGACCACTTCACCCCAGGATGGCAATCGCCTGGACGTCCCGCTCGTCCGCCTCCTTTCCCTCACGTAAGCGCCCCGCCCAGATGGGTTTATCGTATTCGGCCCGTGCCAGATTGACCACAACCATAGGCTCCCGCGAACGAGGTCTGATGAGCGGGTTTTGAAGGTCATCATGAGCGGGATGACGCCCTCACGGTGTCGACGATGACATGGAACGGAACCTGCTTACGGTTCTGGATGCTGGATGTCGCGGGTATCGACCTGACTGTCTAATACCAATAGTCCCTGACGCCGATTTTCTGCGCCTCGTGTCAAATTCATGGCCTAGAAGCGCGGTCGTTGTACCTTTAGTCACTCCTATCCCGACCTTGACGGATCATAGACCGAATGGTCGCTTGACCGATGAAAGTGGCATCGTCGGCCGACTTCCGATCGGCAAGCAGCATCTCGGCACCCTCTCCGGCGCGGTAACGAAGCTGCCTGGAGCCATCCGTCACGTCGTTCCAGATAACCTCCGCGACGAGTTCGGGAGGATATGGTGGTGACGGCTGGTTGCCGCGCGCGGCCATCAAGGTGCTGACGATACCCTGTTGGCCTTCTTGCCGTTTCATTGGCGAAATGCATGGATCGTTGACCGAAGTCCTTGGCGATCATGCCCGGCTGCATGGTCCTGACCTTTATGTCAACCGTTTCCAGTTCGTAACGCAACGTGTGCCTCCCTTTCACCACGAAACCTGTCTCATGAAAGAGCGCACCAATCGGAAAGGTCATCTGCCCGTTGATGGAACGGAAGTTAGCGACCGGGCCGGATTTCCGACATCGTGCTGTCCCGTTGATGATTCGATCCGGAACCCGCTTGCCCTCACACCGCGACCCTTGCGCAGGGCTGGTTTTCGACCGGCCCTGTCGGGATTCTTGGGTGCGGCAATGCCCACCGCGCTTCCCGTCAGACACGTGTAGCGTTCATGGGCGGCATGTCTGGCGATAGTAGACGTGCCGCCCATGAAATTCGCCGGAATCCCTTTCGACGGGTTTGGTTGATCGTGGTTGGCTTCCGGCGGTGCAAGACGCGGCGTGACTCAGGCCATCATGATGCGAAGTTCACCCCGTTACTGATCATCGGGAGGTGCGTCACGCGCGGACCTCCGGCCGCGATCGCGTTGGCGAGAGCCGGGCCCGAAGGTGGCGTACTCGGCTCACCGACTCCCGACGGTGCCTCCGCCGATGGCACTATATGTGTCTCGATTGCGCGAATGTCGCTGATCCTAAGCGGTTCATAGTCGGGGAAGTTACTCTGGTCCACTTCGCCCTCGGTGAACGTGATTTCGTTGCGCATCACATGACCGATGCCATAACCGATGCCGCTTTCCATCTGTGCGGCTATGACATCGGGGTTGACCGGGACACCGCAGTCGACGGCGCAGGTCACCTTCTCGATCACGATACCGTCCTCGGCGTCACCGGAGATCTCGACGACCTCGGCAACAAACGTGCCGAACGATTTGTGAACGGCCACGCCGCGGCTGCGCCCCGAGGGTAGCGTGCCACCCCAGCCGGACTTTTCCGCCGCGAGGCGCAGAACGCCGGCCATACGCACCTGATCGTCTGTACCGCCACTCAGATGTGCCATACGGAACTCAACCGGATCCCGGTTCGCCGCTGCCGCCGCCATGTCCATCATCGTTTCCATGACATAGGCGGTGTGGCTGTGTCCGACAGAGCGCCACCAGTTTATCGTGATGGGTGACTTGTCGTCGGTGAGGCCGACATATTGCGCCGGAATTTCGTATGGCGTGTCACGCACCCCTTCGACGGACGATGCGTCGACGCCGTTCTGCACCATAAATGCGTCCCAGGGACCGCCCTTGAAGATCGGTTTGCCAGATATGCGGTGTTCCCAGCCGACAATCTGTCCGGCTCCGTCCAGACCGACACGCACTCTATGTGCCATGGCGGGGCGATAGTAACCACCTCTGATATCGTCCTCACGCGACCAGACGAGTTTCACGGGCTGTTGTCCGCCGTTCAACGCGAAAGCGAGTGCAGCCTCGACATGATAGTCCGCGGTCTGGGTTGCGCGACGACCGAACGTGCCGCCGGCATAGACGGTGGTGACCTCGACATTTTCCTGCGGGATCTGCAGGACGGCCGCCAGCGTCATCTGAGCGGCTGTTGGCATCTGGCACCCGTCGTAAAGCATAACGCCGGTCTCGGTGGGCGCGATGGTACAGGTGAGTGGCTCCATGGTCGCATGGGCCAGATAGGGGAAAAAGAAGTCCTGCTCGATGACCTGCTCGGCGGCATTGAGTGAAGCGGTCGTTTCCGACACCGTTCCCTGTGCATCGAACTCGGCATCCGTGTTCACGGCAGCCAGAAGATCCGCCTTGATCTGATCTGAGCTGCGACTGTCCGCCAGGGAGAAGTCCCATTCGGCGGTCAGGGCATCGCGGGCCTGAAGCGCCGACCACGTGTTCTGTCCGTAAACGACAACACCTGCGCCCGTCGGTAGCGCGACGGCACGCACGAAGCCGGGAACATCCCCGGCGGCGGTGTCATCGAAAGACACCAGCGTTCCGCCAAACCGCGGGCTGCGCAGAAGAACCGCCACAAGCTGGTTCTCGAGATGCAGGTCCATCGCATACAGTGCCGTGCCATTGGTCTTGGGGCTGTTGTCGCGACGTCGTGTGTCCGGATTGCCGATCACCGTGAACTCGGAGGGATCCTTCAGGCGCGGTTCGCTCGGCACGTCACGTGCCGATGCGGCCGCCACGAAGTCTCCGATCACCGCCGTTTTTCCGCCTGCGCTCAACCATCCGTCGGCCAGGGTCACGTCTGCTTCCGGAACACCCCACGCGTCTGCGGCGGCACCGACGAGCATCTCGCGGGCGGCCGCTCCGGCGATCCGGTATTGCATGTAGGAATTCGCCATGGCGGTGGAACCACCGGTTCCCTGGATGCCGAAAAGGAGATTTGCATACTTTCCGGCATCGGCGGGCGCGAATTCCGTCTCGACCCGGTCGAGCGGCAGGCCCAGTTCCTCCGCAATTAAGGTCGCAAGACCCGTGGCGGTGCCCTGACCGCATTCAAAATGCTTGATGAGGGCGGTGACCCTGCCGTCAGGTGTGATGCGAATGAAAGGTGTGAACTCGGCACCGGTTCCTGAAGCCGCCAGCGCCTTGGTGGTGTCGAAACCAACCATCAGCACCGCGCCCGCCATGGCCGACGCCGATTTCAGGAAGTTGCGTCGTGATAGCTGCTTGGTCATGGATCAGGCCTCCAGGATTTCCGACGCGCGCTGAACGGCGGCACGGATGCGTTGGTAGGTGGCGCAGCGGCACGCGTTGCCCCACATGTATTTTTCGATTTCATCTACGTTAGGTGTCCGGTTCTCGGACAGAAGCCCGATAGCCGACATGATCTGACCGGACTGGCAATAACCGCACTGCACGACGTTCAGTTCGTTCCACGCCTGATGTACGGCGCTCGCCACATCCGAATTAACGCCCTCGATCGTCACGATCTCCGAACCCTCAACGTCTTCGATGTAAGTCTGGCAGGAGCGGGTCGGTTCGCCGTCGACGTGAACCGTGCAGGCACCACAGGACGCGACGCCGCAACCGAACTTCGTACCTGTAAGTTCGAGCTCGTCGCGAATCACCCACAGGAGCGGCGTTCCCTCCGGAGCGTTGACCGTGCGCATCTGGCCATTGATATTCAAGCTGGTAGGCATGGGCAGCAATCTCCCAATTGGGTTTCATCTAACGCCAATCAAACGGGTTTGGCTTGGCTTGAGCTTACATTTAGACTATTGCGAACTATCTGTCAAATTAAATTGACAAAAATGCTGATTTGATATACTTTGCTGTCATGAACGATAGAGACATGAATATCATCGAGGCCGCGTTCCGGCTTTTCGCGCATTATGGAGTCGGCAAGACCTCGATGACGGAAATCGCATCCGCCTCCGGTGTGGCGCGGCAGACAGTCTATAATGCGTTTGACAGCAAAGAGGATCTGATTTTCGCGGCGCTGCTGCATTACGCTGGCAAGTCCAGGGAAGATGTGGAACGCGACTGCGCCGCGGTCGTCGATCCGGCGGAGCGGCTGGATGTCATGTTCAGGCATCTGGCAGCCGTGCCATTTAAGGGAATGCAGACACTTCCGCATCTCGATGAAATTCTTGAGGTCGGCGCAAACCTGTCCGATGACCGTAAAGCCCGGATCATCGATACCTACAGGGCCGCGATTCGTATCGTCCTCGCCCCATACGAGGATCGGCTGGCTGAGCGCGGTATCGATCCAGCGAAGCTGTCCACATTCCTGAAGGGTATGCTTACATACCTCAAACGTGAGGCTAGGGACCTCGAACACTTGCGGGAGCTCTATGGCCCGGCCAGGGCCATGTTGATTACCTGTATGAGCGACCGAACAGCTTCAACAAAGGAATAGAATAGAGCGGCGGCATCGTGATCTGAGTTTCGCGGCACCGCGTGTTGGGCTCGAATCGGGATTCCATCCGAGCGGAAACTCGGGCCTGCTCGATGCTATGGTCCGCTACCCGGGTTTCCGCGTGAAAGGGGGCGATCCCGAGGGTGGAGCGAGGAATGTCTTTGAGCGCTCCGTAGCTTGAATAGTAGCGCCGACCGTAGGCCGATTGTGCGGTCTGCCAGCCAATCCGGTCGGGCGAAGACCAACGGAGACATGTCATCGTCGTGAGCCGGGACCGTTCATCCCGGGGCCTCGGGCGCTGACGCTTCACCCGGGCCGGAGAACTGACGTGCGGGCTCTGGACGCGGATACGCCCTTCAATACCGGATGCCCGGACGACCCCCAAAACATTCGTGAGGGTTTCGGAAATTCGATGGACTTGGCTAAGTGGAACAGGACCCAATGCCATTGGGTGCCCACCGGGAAGTACCTGCCGTGCGATTGGCTTCTTCGTTCGGCTGACCGGTCTGCAGACCCGGTAGGTTCACGGTGCCCTGCGGACCACTCCCCAGACAGCCCCGGCGCCCTGATCCGGACTTCGGTTGGATGGCCCTGCATCCGCCCCGGGTTCGGGTCGTGAAAGCGCGTCATCGATCAGGTCGGCGGTCTCTCCGGTTCCGAAGAGTGCGATGAACCCGCCAAACCTTGGCCCTTGGGACGCTCCGAGAAGCACCTCGTACAGTGCCCTGAACCATTCCCGCAGTGGCTCGAACCCATGTTCCTTGCCGACCTCGAAAACCATCGACTGGAGTTCCTCGGGTTCCGCCCCGCCATCCCAGCGGCGCAGCCGGTCGCGCAGATCCTCGAGTGCCGCGCGTTCCCTGGCGTTCGCGCTCCGGAATGTCTTCGCCGGCTTGACGAGGTCATTGAAATACCGGATGGCGAACTCCACCGCCTGCTCCAGATCTGGATGCGTTTCCGGCGACAGGTTTGGAGCGTAACGGCGTATGAATCCCCACAGAGTTTCACGGTTCTCCGCGTGGCTCACCGACGCCAGGTTCAGCAGCATGGCGAACGGGATGACCATACTGGATTCAGGCACGTCGGCCCCATGGACATGATATACCGGATTCGCCAGCCGCCGCTCGATGCTCTGCTCGGCGTAGGCGCGGAGTTGCGCATGGTATTCATCCACAGTTTTCGGAATTACGTCAAAGTGCAGCCGTTTAGCGGTTTTCGGTTTCAGGTACATGAAGTGTCCGAGGCTTTCGGGAGACGCGTATGCCAGCCATTCCTCCATCGAAAGACCGTTGCCTTTCGATTTGGAGATCTTGTGACCCTGATCGTCAAGGAAGAGTTCGAAAGTCAGCGATTCGGGTGGACGTCTTCCGAGAGTCCGGCAGATCCGGCTCGCCTGTCTGACGGATTCGATCAGATCCTTTCCTGACATCTCGTAGTCGACGCCCAATGCGGCCCACCGCAGCGCCCAATCCGGCTTCCACTGCATTTTCACGTTACCGCCGGTCACAGGCACCTCGATCCTTTCGCCGTCCGGTTCCTCATAAACTATCGTGCCTTTGCCGACGTTCCTCTCGACCGTAGGTACCTGAAGCACCCGGCCGGATTTGGGCGACACCGGCAGGAAAGGTGAGTAGGTGGCGCGCCGTTCCTCCCCTAGGGTGGGCAGCATGATCTCCATGAGATCATCGAAACGTTCCAGAGCGGTGAGCAGCATCCCGTCGAAACGGCCTGAAGTGTAGTATTCCGTCGAAGAGGCGAATTCGTACTCGAACCCGAACGAATCCAGGAACGCGTTCAGGCGGGCGTTGTTGTGTGCGCCGAAACTGTCGTGCGTTCCGAAAGGATCCCGTACCCTTGACAGGGGCAGATGGAGATCCTCCTCCATCTGCTCGCGGTTGGGCACGTTCCCGGGAACCTTGCGCAACCCGTCCATGTCATCGGCGAAACAGATCAGTTTTGTGGGGATGTCCGAGATCGTCTCGAACGCGCGCCGCACCATGGTGGTGCGCTGCACCTCCCCGAACGTGCCGATGTGGGGCAGGCCGCTGGGGCCGTAACCGGTTTCGAACAGGATGTAGCCTTTTTCGGGCGGTGTCGTTCCATAGCGGCCGAGCAGGCGACGCGCTTCCTCGAAAGGCCACGCCCTGGAACCCATCGCCGCCTCACGCAGGTTGCTCATGTTGTGCTCCCTTGATGACAGGCCGGCTAACCATATAGGAGTACCTCCGCCTGACTATTGCCGGAACGCGTTCACGTCAATATTCGGTACCGAAATGCAGTAACTGACGCCAAACAGGATCATCGCCTTGTCAAGTACGCCTTCCCCACTATCCGTCCAGGACGCGCTGGTCGCAGTCATGATCGCCACGTCGGCCAGTAACAGGAAAATCGAGACCTCCCAGCTTGTCTGCATCGAGGCGTTGGTCGATGGTCTCCCCGCGTTTTCCGAGTACGACAAGAACCGGTTCCGGCATGTGTCAGGGACGGTGCTCGACCTGTTTGAGCAGACGGATGGACTTGACGTGTTTTTCGGCCTTATCCGGTCCACCCTTCCGGAGCGGATGTATGAGACGGCGTATGCCTTCGCCTGTGAGGTGGCGGCCGCGGACGGGCGTCTGGAGCAGGACGAACTGGTTTTCCTGCGTGAGATCCGTTTCGAGCTCTCCATTGACAGTCTGGCGGCCGCCGCGATCGAGCGCGCCGCACGCGTTCGGCGCCTCACTCCATGAGTGCCTTTTCCGAGTGTTCCATAGGTGCGGGCGGTTCGGAGAAATGGCGTCTTTCCGGAAGTGATGGCCGAAAACCGCAAAAGGGTCACTTCGGCCCTTCTCTATCGACCGGGTGCGTCCGGATCCGTCAGATCGCCACACACGATTGTGGGACATCCGCGCCCTGGGGTTCCTAACGGCGACAATGGATGGCCATGATTCCGCTTATTGATGGATGGAACTTGCGGTTCCCGAAGGGTCGGGCTACGTCCCGGCCCGTTGCGGGTTCGGCGGTTTCCGGTGCCGAACGTGGGCGATGAGAACTGGACACTTCCGCCACATGGCATTTCCATCCGCTGACGTTCCGAAAATGGTCGGCGTATAACTTCAGGCTCGGAAACGGGGCATAAGGCATGAGCTATTACCAATACTATGAGTTTCAGGTGATGGATCGTCTTCTCAGCGAAACTGATATGAAAACGCTGCGGAACGTGTCTTCCAGAGCGGAGATCACCCCCACCGGTTTCGCTACCCACTATCATTACGGGGACTTCAAAGGGGATACGAAGGAGTTTCTCGAACGTTGGTTCGACATCCATCTTTATCTCGCGGTCGGGGGGACGCGTCGGCTGATGATCAAGCTTCCCGCCAGGTTCGCCAAGCGGATGACCGTCGAGCGGATGATCGACCGCTGTGACTTCGCGGAGTTGGTCGACATTGGCGAGTACTGTCTGCTGGATATATTCACCTACGATGATGGAGTTGATTACGACGAGTCCTATGACGGCCCCGGATTGCTTGATGCGATGGCGCCACTTCGGTCTGAACTGCTCTCCGGTGATCTGCGATTGCCGTATCTGATCTGGCTGGCGGCTGCGGACAGGGACATGTTTCCGGATGACGTTCAGGAACCGCTACCTGGAATTGGCCCGCTGACAGAAGGTCTCGAAACATTTGGCATGTTCTTCGGCGTAGATTCTGATCTCGTCCGCGCCGCTGCGGAAACGACCGCCGGGCCGGATTATGGCGCGGTCCCACCGGAAACCGCTCTTGAAGCGATCAGGAAGATACCGGATGACGAGAAAACCGAGCTGCTGCATCGTTTCCTTGAATGTGATGCCGTTGCGCGGACAGACCTCAAGAGTCGCGTGCGGCCTTTGGAGACAGCGACCTCGGCCCGAGACGCGAGGTTACGTACATTGTCGGAACTGCGAACACGCGCCGCGGGTATCTGCGACGAACGCCGGACTGCACGGGAACGGGCGAAGGCGGAAGAGCGTCTTAGGTTACAGCGGCAGCTGGAAGAGGAACGCCGCAAGCGTCTGGACAGGTTGCGGCAGAAGGGTGGCGTGGCGTGGAGCGAGGTTGAAACCGAGATCGCCGGGCGCAGTGGCAAGAGTTATGATCGTGCGCTGCAGCTGGTGCTCGACATGCACTCGCTCGCGGAGGAAAGTGGCAAGTTGGCTGAGTTCTTCGTCAAACTGGATGCCATCCGATTGGGGCATGGCGAGAAAAAGGCTTTCATCCGCCGGCTGGACGCCAACTCATCGGTATTGCGCCGGTCTTGACGATCCGGACACGGATATCACGTATGGCGCTCATTGATCCAGGTGCGTTTCCCGTTGCTTTGCGCATCGCGCTGCCTCGCTTTTTGGTTCCATCCATTCCTGGATCTGTCGTAATAGGATCCCCGCGAATAGGGTGCCGACGGTGCTGTATTCCACGCCTGCCAGCTGTATGCGGAGTTTCAATGGTAGGCCGAACGATATCAGAGCGGGACGGCTTGGACGGTACCGCTCCGGGCCTGCGGCATAGCGGGATCGCCTCAAACCGTCAGGAAGGGAGCCAATGAAGTTTGCCAAGCGCATCTACTGCATAGAAATGCACCGGGATTACGGAAAACGTGAGGTTGAGCCGTCGGTGGATCCGTTACTTCGAACGATCGAGGTTATGGGCCAGTGGCCTTACGTCCGCCGCAGCTGTGCGACGGTGGGCGAGATGAACTACTTTCTGGAAACCGAGTGGCCTCGATGCAGGCCGGGCTCGATATTGTACATCGTCTCGCGTGGAGAGCCGCGCAGGATATGTCTTTCCAATGGCGATGAGATACGCCTGAAAGAACTCTCAAAGAGACTCGGCAATGTGGGCTGCAGGGGACGTCTGGTTCATTTGGGCGGATGCGCTGTGATGGAGGGAATGGGTTCGCAAAGGGCGCTGAGTTTCCTGAGGAAATCCGGGGCCATGGGAATGTCCGGCTATTCCGTAGATGTGGGTGCGGCGGATACGATATATCCACCCGCCATTGCGCTGGAACTCCTGCTCTTCAGTTCGATATTGCAGGAAGGTGTCAATGTGGCGGACGGAAGTTTGGCCAAGGGTATACTGCACCGGATAAAGGGGGACCTGAAATGGAGATTCCCGGACTGCGGGTTTCGCCTTTTCACGCGGTGGGACGGACGGAAATCCGACGGGGCTGACGGTGCCAGTTCCAATCTGGCCCCGACAGTACGTGTTCGGCGCTGAAAGCGACGCGTCCGCCCGGCTCACATCTGCATATGGCCGCGGCATTCCCGTGTGCCGATGCCGTTCTGACCCTTCTTGCCCGGTGGTCCCTTCCTGATGTCGTCGCCTTTATTCCCGTCGTATCGGGTGGCGGCCTGTGTGCCCTGACCGGGGGTGCCCGGATCGCTTCTCGTTTTAAGGCGATCCCCCATTTCCCCAGTGCATTCGATGGAATCACCACCAGTGCCGACCGTTCGGGTGAACGGTAAGGAAACATATGCCGGATCGGTGCTCCCGTGGCCGTGGACGTCCGTTTTCGCTGTCCCGCAGCCGTTCAGGCCCCACACAGCGCACATGCCCCTGTATGCCAAGCGGAATCATTCCGAGATGTCCGATGGGCTGAGGAGCCAGCGACACCGTGCCGATGCGGCTGTTCAGGGGATATGCATGGACTTCATCGCGTTCGGGCACGAGTCGGCCGTCCGGGAGTTTCGCCGCCTGAATGGCCGGATTTGCGCCAGAGACCTCCGATGCTCTGGTCCGCGACGCGCGAGGTGATCGCCAGTGCCATCAGGAGGCCAGTGATTACTGCCGATGCCACACCCAGCCAGACCCCAGTCTCGTCGAACGCGAGGATCCCGACAAATATCCAGACAAAGAAGGCGATGCCGAATCCCTGACGGTAAAGCCCTATCCAGACGGACCAGACGGGGCGCTTGAGCGCTTGCAGGAAAGAGTTGATCGCAAACAGCATCATATATGCTGGCAGAATGAAGCTTTCGATCCTCAGGTACGCCAGTCCGACGCGGATCACGTCTCCGTCGTCAGTGAACAGGCCAAGGACCGGGCGGCCAAGAAGCCACAGAACGGGAAACGCGAGTGCGGTCATGATAAATCCGATCTTCCAGCAATGGAACAGCGCCGCCCGGGCACGCCCGTAGTCCCTCGCTCCAATGGCCTGTGCGGCGATTGGAAGAAGCGCTCCGGTCATGCCAAGCACGGGCAGAAGCAGGATCTGCTCCAGCCGGATGGCGATCCCGAATCCCGCTATCGCATGCTCTCCGAAACCTTTCAGCACGAACTGCACCACGAATCCCGACAGAAAGGTTATGAGAAGCGCGAACGCGGTGGGAATCGCCTGAACAAATATATCGCGAAACATCGCCTTGCGCGGGACAAAGTGACCGGGTTGTATTCTGGCCATGGTGCCAAGCCGGAACAGTCTGGAGATCATGAAGATCATCACGCCTGTCTGGCTGGTGACCGTTGACGCCGCCAGACCGGCAAAACCCATTCCGGCCCATATTCCCGGAATTCCGAATATCATAAGTGGATTCAGGACTATGTTGGCGAAAAATGCGGCGATCAGGGCGCGTTGCAGGGACTTTCCATCGCCATGCGCCTGTAGGACCCCGTTGCACGCGAAGGCGACAAGAAACCCGGGCAGTGACAGGGACAGGATGAGGTAATACTCAATCCCCGCGTCGCGGTACGATCCGGGCTCCGAAACGAACTCGAGCAGTCCGGGACCATACCAGGCCCCTGCAAGCATCAGCGCCAGCGAGGCAATGATGCCGAAGCTCACTCCCTGGGCCGCGGTACGGCGCGCCAGTCGCCGGTTTCCCGCTCCGAGGGCGTTTCCGACTATGGCTCCCATTGCCGCCCCGAGACCGATCCCCACTGACATAGCCAGAAAGAAAGCCTGGAACCCCAGGGACAGTCCGGCCTGGGCGCTTGTTGACAGCAGGCCGGCGAAGAACATGTCAACGACATTGTAGAGCGTGTTGAATAGCATTCCGATTGCGGCCGGTACCGCCAACCTGCGGAAATGGTCCGCAACCGCGCCAGCGGTGAGATCGCTGGAGTCAGTGCCGCTCATGGCCAGAGTGGGGGCGGAGGCGTGACGATACGCCGATACGCTGTGGCCCGCTTGGGATATATGGCGGTAGACTGACCCATGGCGGCCGCCGTTTCGCCGAACCCGCCGCAAATGGCCCGTGACGCGCCGCCGGTACGCCCGTTGGCCTGACGGCCCGTCAACGGTGGTGGTCCCCTTGATCCGTCACGTAGCTGGCGGGTGCCCGGTGAGATGATCACGGCTGGGAATAGTAGCCAACCACATCGCCCTCCATGGTTACTCCCAACCCGTTGAGCAATCTGTTGGCGTAGCTGAAATAGCAGATGATCTGGTTCAGTTCGAGGATTTCACCGTCATCCCAGCCCGCTTTGCGCAGCGCGGTCACGTCGCGTTCCTCCATCTCGGCGGGACGCAGGGTGAGCTTCTCGGCATACTGGAGCGCGGCGAGTTCACGACCACGGAACGCGTCGGGTAGCCCACGACTTCGGAGTGCCGTCTCGATCCTGTCGGCGCGTTCCGCGTCATCGATGAGATGTCTTGCGTTGGCCCAGTGGTTGGCTTCGGAATAGCCACAGCGGTTCAGGATCGAGACATAGGAGCCAACGACCTCCTGGAACCATGCCGGAACGGTATTCCGCCCATCGTGGAGGCAGGCCCGATATAGCAGAATATGTCCCCGCATTGTGGCCGGACGCAACGAATGGACCCGCATCACGTTATCGACGGTGCCGTGAGGTGTGCGGGCCTGATCGAGAGCCTCGACGAGCGTGTCGTCGGCCTCGTCGTCTGGAACCATCCTGATCCAAGCGGACATTCGTTTACCGTGCCTGTAGGTCTGAATCACCGGAGAGAGCGCTGGTCACACGTCCGGCATTCCTTGAAATGCAACTAAATTCAGATGAACGCAAGGATCGGTAACGGCAATTGACCGTGCCGAAGAAAGTTCCCGCCCGATTTTCCGCTCCCGTCGCCGGGGTTGCGGCGCATGGATGGATGGTGGAAGGCGCTCTTATGAGCCCTCCCCTTTTCAAGCCCTTTTTCCCTTTCCCCTTCAAATCCATATTGAAAGGGTTGCTGTCGCTGTCCCGTGGGGCTTGTGGGCGAGAGGCCCGGAGGGCTCGTCCACAAGCCCCACGGGACCCTCCGGGCCGGTTTTCCGGTGTCGTCACATCGGTCCTCTCCTTCACGCCACGGGCGGTTGTTCGGCGCCACCGGGGACTCTCCGGGCTGAACGTCGCGGTTCGGCGGCGCGCCCGCCGGCGCGTCCAGGCTCCTGTCCGGTTCGGTCGACCGACGGTCGCCGGTCCCGTGACCAAAATGCCCAATTCGGGCCGGTGCGACGTTCCGGGGGGCGGGACCCATCTGGATGGACGGTGCCGCGGTCCGCGGCGAACCATGCGCCTCTACGGTCACACGCCCTGCCCGGAGTCCCCGGAGGGCCCCTTCGGGCCGCCCGGGCGTTCGGTGTCCTCCGCTCGCTTCCGTTCCGGGCCCAGGCCCTCGACAGGACCGCGCCCTCGGGCACGACCCCCGTGGTGGCGTACCGCCACAGGGCCACCAGCGGCCTGCGCGCCAGCGCCACGATCCCGCGCCTGCGCGCCCGCCCGTCGCGTGCGCTCACGTAGCCCCTGAACCAGGCGGACAGCGCGCTCTGCGGCTGGTGGCGCAGCCAGCGCCGGGCCATCTGCACCAGGTGCCTGCGCAGCATCGGGCTGCCCGCCTTGCCGTGCCCTGGTCATGGTCGACCCCGCCGCCCGGCCAGGGCACCGGCGCCAGCCCGGCCATGCCCGCAGGCCCGCGCCGGTTCCGGAAGTCCCGGCAGGACAGCCCGGCGCCCAGCGGCAGGGCGTCGTTCGCGCCGATCCCCCTCAGCCCCACCAGCGCCGCCGCGGCCCGTCGGGTGCGGCGGACGCCCTCCGTCACCGGGCCGCCGGCGGCGGCTCCGCCGGGATCCCCCTCCGCCTTCCGGGCCGCCTCCAGCGCCGCCGACTTCTCCGCCTCGACGGCCTCCAGCCCGGCGCGGACCAGGTCCAGACGGTCCAGGATGCCGCCGATCTCGGCCCGCACCCCCGGCGCCAGCGCCGTGCCGCAGGCGGTCCGCAGTCCCGCGAGCCGCGCCCTGAAGCCCTTCCGCGCCGGATCCCCGGCGACTATCCCGTGCAGCCTGAGCAGCCCGTCGACCGCGTTCGCCAGACGCCGCCGCTCCCTGACCAGCCGCTCGCGCCTGCGCAGCAGCCGTCTCCCCTCCTCCTCCGCGACCGTCGGGATCCGCACCGGCGACATCGCGTCACGGTCGCCGCAGTCCCAGGCGCGCAGCGCGCGGACCATCCTCCTCGCGCCGGTCCGGTCCGTCTTCGCCTTCTTCCTCCTGCGCACCACCTCCAGGCTCGCCGGGTCGCGGACCACCACCCCGAGGTCCTCGCCCTCCAGGCGGCGGGCCAGCCAGAAGCCCCCGTACCCGGCCTCTTACACCAGCAGCACCCGGACGGGGCCGCCGGAGACGGCGGCGGCCCGCTCCCGCGCCCGCACCGGCTTTCCCAGCAGCCCGTCCACCTCCGTAGCGGCTCCAGCCCGTGGAGGCCCGCCCTCGAGGCGTCGGCCGGGTCTCCGACCGCCAGGATCCAGCTGCGGCCGCTCACCTGCAGCGCCGCGTAAACCGTGCTGGCGTTATCCCCGGAGGGGGTGTTTGAATCGGTCATCTCTCTCTCCTTTACACCGGCGGGGTGTTGCCGTCCGACGGCGCCCCCGCCACCAAATGCTGAAGTCGTGACATTCACCTGCACCGAATCGCCCAAGGGGGCAAACGCCGGCGCGTCTCATGGTATCTGGCAGGAAAGGCTATATGCGACGGTGTCCGCAGCGGGAGTTATGGATGGCTCGATTTGAGCGCGAAAAGCTTCAGGCCTTCGTTATGGCGGGAGAAAAGTCGCCACCGCCCGTCTTCGTCGGTCGAGAGGACATCATCGGGGACATCGAGGAGCGTGGTCGTCTGGCCTGGAGGAGCGGCGCACGGGCGGCGCATGGTGAGGCCGGCGCTACCCGTGTCATCCAGGGCGCACCGGGAGCGCGGAAGAGTTCGATTCTGGCGGAGCTGGAATTCCGATCCCTCAAGGCTGGTGATGAGCGGGCTCCGAGGGTTCTGTTCCTGACCAGCGAGATGCTGGAGGAAAGCTTACCAAACGTTCTGGTGCGCCTGGAGGCGGCCGGACGGATGGAGCGGGGAGAATGGTTCGAGCACGGACGCGATCTCTGGACGAGCGCCGTTAAACGGGTAACATCCGTTTCGGTTGCCGGTGCAGGCATAGATCTGGCCCAGAGGGAATGGAGTGGTCTGGAGGAACTCAGGAATGTCCTGCCGCCCGACCGATGGGTCCGACCGGTCATCGTCGCCGTCGATGAGGCGCAGAACCTGCCTGCCGAAAAGAACACCCCGCTGGGCCATTTCTTCAGGGGAATCCACAACGGCAGGACAGGCCTGCCCCTGACACTGGTCCTGGCGGGTCTGGGCGACACCGGGACTGTAGCCAATCAGATTGGGCTCACCCGTGGGCTGAAGATCCGTCAACTCGGATGTCTGGACAGTGGTGACAGCGGTAAACTCATGCGTCGTTTCTGCAGGCATTTCCGCATGGATCCGGAGGGGCAGGGGGAACGTTTGGACGGGCTGGCCCGAGACACCGAGGGCTGGCCAAGGCATCTGCACATTGCCCTGCAGTCTCTGGGGCGTGAGGCGCTCACCGCTGAGGGAGATCTCTCCCGAATCGATTGGCATCTCGCCGCCTCGCGGGCGGCGGAGGACCGTGTCCGGCATTATTACTCACAACAAAGCCCCGCGATGAAGGATTCGAAGGGCCTGACCGCTTCCGTCATGCGCGATCTGGATGGAAGACTGGATCGCGCTGACATTCTGGGTTTGATCAGAACCCATGTGCGCGATGGAACCGGCCATGAGTTGCCGCGGTCGATGTCCGCGCATGACTTCCGCGAACATCTCGTCCATCAGGGTGCGTTGCACGAGAGAGACGATGGAAGTTTCCACTGCCCGATACCGTCGTTCCGGAACTTCCTCATCGAGGCGGGCGGGCCGGAAGCGGTGAATAACGGGCGGTCTCAAAGTCCGCCGGTTGTACGAATGCGACGGGTGTGTGTCCGGTTTTTGGGGATGGATTTCCGACTTAAGTCTTGATTCGTGATTCGCGGTCTGCCTTGATGCTCTCAACGACTCGGTCATGGCGGCGTTGCCCAGACCCACCGACGAGAGGCAACATCAAGTTGGGCCCAGGCAGATGACAGACATTCGGAAAGAAGGCGGGGAGCTTTTCGGATGCCGTGCCACAAGCATCTCTGTCGGGATGTCATCTTCGCCCGCCCAGAACCTGTTAAAAACCGACATCTGGTGAAACATACAGGTCGCGGGTTAGGGTTGGCAGCGCTGCGGGAGATCGGCATGACGAAGGCACTGGAGTATGCGCCGTCCGGGATTTTGGGAGTTCTCACCCCTCAGGCGAACACCACGGTGGAACCGGAATTCGGGATCCTGCTGCCGCCCGGAACTGGAATGATCGCCGCGCGACTGACCAGCGACAGGCCAACCATCGACGAACGGCTGGTTGATTATGTCGAGTCCATGGAACGCTCGCTGGACCAGTTCGCGAACGTGCCATTGGACGCGGTGGCCTTCGCATGTACCGGCGCGGCCTATCTCGTCGATCCGGCTGAAGAGGACCGGCATCTGGCAAAAATTGAGATGGGTCGTGGCTATCCCGTCGTCACGGCGGCCAATGCACTTTGCGATGCGCTGGAATCCTTGGGCGCCCAGCGCATCGGCATCGTCTCGCCATATGGCGACCCCTTGCACGAGAATGCGCTGGAATACTGGGAGAAGCGCGGGCTGACAATCGTTCGGGCCGAGAGGATCGCCAGCGACGATGCGGCCTTTCATCCGATTTACTCATTGGGGGGAGATGCGTCCGGAAGTGCGCTTGAGGCGATCGGAACGGACGGTCTGGAGGCTATCGCGATGCTTGGCACGGGTCTGCCGACCCTGCCCGCGATTCTACGAGCGGGCGCCCATTCCTTGCCGGTGGTCTCGCCCAACCTTTGTCTGGTTTGGCGTTCTCTGCTGGCCATTCGCGGCGAGTTGCCCGCGGCGGAAGGCCTCGCCCCTTGGGTGACCGGTTCCGCTTGGTCAGGGAGATTTCGCGCTCGCATCGACCCTTAGGCGAACCTCTGCGAGATCGTTCCAGACCCTCTGTCGCCGGATCAGTCCGCCTTTTGACTCGAACCAGTCGGCGAAACGGATGCCGTCGAAAGCCGAGCCGTCCGGCCACTGGCCATGAAGCGTGCCCTGGGCGAAGGCCGCTCCGTTGGCCACGTCAATCCGCTCGATCCGCTTTGCGACGTTGCGATAGCGCGGGCGTGTCCAATCGATCAAATGTTCGAGTCGCTTGAACGCCGCGCCACCCGGAAAGACCATCTCGAACTCGGGGTGCAAAAGTGTCTTCGCCGCTTCGAGGTCGCGGACCTCCAGTGCCGCGAGAAACGCGCGAATCGCCTCTTCGGGCGTCATTGCGCCAAATACCCTCCATCGACCACAAGATCGGTGCCGGTCATGAAGCGCGATTCCGCGGAGGCCAGGAAGACCGCTGCGCCCGCCAAATCGTCGGGCATGCCGATCCTCCCCAGCGGGTACTTGGGCGTGAGCGCAGCACGGGCTGCCTCCTCCGAGCCGTAGGCACCGACCAGTCTGTCGGTCAGGACCGCACCCGGCGAAAGGGCGTTGACACGGATACCCGCTTCGGCATGGTCGAGCGCCATCGCGCGTGTGAGCTGGATCAGGCCGCCTTTCGAGGTACAGTAGACCGGGTTCGCACGCACCGCGACCGACCCAAGCTGCGAGGCGACATTGATGATTGAGCCGCCGCCGGAGTTCGCCATATGCGGGATCGCAGCGCGGCACGTCAGGAAGGTGCCGGTCAGGTTCACGGCCAGCACACGGTTCCAGTCAGTAACCGCCATTTCCGTCACCGGCCCCCTTATGTCGTCAGCGGCGGCGCAGTTCACGAGGAGGTCGAGCCGACCGAATGTCGCCGCAGCCTTGTTTACGTGCTTGCCGACCGAAGTCTCGTCGGCCACGTCGACCCGGGCCGATAGCCCGTTTTCGGGCGGCCTTGGGGGGTTCAGGTCGAAGACGGCAACGCGTGCGCCCTCAGCGGCGAAGCGTGCTGCGATGGCCGCGCCGATGCCACAGGCCGCCCCAGTGACAATCGCGGTCTTTCCGGTCAGTGTGGCCATGGATTCCCCCCTCCTGCGTATCCTAGACGAATCGCGCACCGTCACAATTCAAAACGCTTCGCAGGGACGCCCGCTGGACATATGCTTCTTGCGACAAAGGAGATGTCATGAATAGAACACCCAGGACGTCCGAAGACGTGGTCGAGCTGCTGAAGGGCCTTAAGACGAAGCGTGGCTACCTGCTGCCTCACCACGGGTTGATGGCGGTGGCGTTGCCGGAACTGTTGACCGCCTACGACGCGACTTACACGGCGCTTACGCTGCAGGACCGGACACTGACCGTGTACCAGAAAGAGATCGTATGGCTAATCATTCTGATCTCGACCGGCGAGGCGATCGCGACTCACCATATCGACCGGCTGCGGAGGGGCGGGGGCGGTGACGCCGAAGTCGCCGCGGCGCTGGCCTTCGCCGCATGGGCTGACGGGGCGGACAGGCATGCGTTCGTCGACCGCTGTTGGCGACCCCATCTCGAGCACTTTGACGTGGTCGGCTCGTACCGCGATGGACTGGAGGCGGTGCGTGCGCGGCACGGAACCATGCCGTGGATCGTCGAGATCGGTATGGCTGCGGCGCATCAGTGCCACCGGCGCTGGGACTGGGTGGGCGAGCACATCACCGGAGCCTACGCCGAGGGCGCGGAGGAAAAGGCGATTGCGGAAGGTTTGGCGCTTGCAATGTTCCCTGGCGGCGTGCCAAATTTCGTTGATGCCTGTGACGTCTGGCGCGAGTTGATCGTCTCAGGCAAGGTTGAGGCCTCCGCGCCATTCCGCGCTTGGGCCGAGATGACTGGGCAGGGCGGGTTCGATGAAGCCTCCGGCAAGTCGTGAAACGGCGGGGCTGGACCCACATCGTCGTCGGAGCGGGCGCGGCGGGCTGTGTCCTTGCCGCGCGGATCTCGGAGAATGCCGATTTCAACGTGCTGTTGATCGAGGCGGGTGGCCAAGGGCGGAGCCCGTCGCTTTCAGTGCCGATGATGGCGGCGGTCCTGATGAGCGGGCGCGCGCATGTCTGGCGCTATGCGACAGGCCCGGAGCCGGGGCTAGGGGCGCGTTCGGTCGATTTGCCGCGGGGCCGTGTTCTGGGTGGTTCTACCGCGATCAATGGTATGGTCTATGCGCGGGGTCTGCCAAGCGACTATGATCTTTGGGCCCAGCGGGGAATGTCGGGCTGGTCCTGGGATGCCGTGAAGCCGCTCTTCCTTCGTTCCGAGAGGTTTCAGGGACCGGGAGCGGCGGGCGAGGATCACGGCACGGATGGGTCTCTTACCGTTTCGCGCCGTGCGCGGCCGGTTAGTCCTCTTGCGGCCTCATTCGTAGAGGCGGGGATTTCCGCGGGTCACCCTGCCTGTGCGGACTTCAACTCCGGGACACCGGAAGGATTTGGATATTTCCATTTCACCATCCGCGACGGGCGACGCGAGTCCACGGCGCGGGC
This sequence comes from Paracoccaceae bacterium, assembly GCA_965221405.1. Taxonomy (GTDB): domain Bacteria; phylum Pseudomonadota; class Alphaproteobacteria; order Rhodobacterales; family Rhodobacteraceae; genus JAPOUP01. The sequence continues at coordinate 176,379 of CBDCSE010000003.1, forward strand.
CTTTCTCGCCGGGGTGCGGGATCGGGACAACCTGACCGTCCGGACCGGGGTCGAGGTGCGGCGACTGATGATCGAGCAAGGGTGCGCCGCGGGTGTCGTCCTGACCTCGGGCAAGGGCGAAGAGACAGTCGAAGCCGAAGGCGAGGTGATCCTCTCGGCGGGAGCCATCGGTTCGCCCTTGCTGTTGCAGCGCTCGGGGATCGGGCCGGCCGAGGTACTTGAACCGCTCGGGATCCAGCCTGTGGCGGATCTGCGAGAGGTGGGTGAGAACCTGCACGACCATGTGCTGGTACGTGTCTCTCATGCGGCGAAAGAGGACACGACGCTTCATGGACTTACCCGCATCGACCGTGCCGCAGCGGCGTTCATGCGAGCATGGCTTTTCGGGGCTGGCCCGATGAACGTCTTTCCTCTGGAGGCCGGGGCCTATCTGCGTGGAACGGGTGCCGATCTGCCGAACATCCAGAGCCATTTCCTGCCCGCGCTGACCAGCGCAACCGTTCGGTTCAACCCATTTTCGACATCCGCGAACTCGAGGCCGGGGTTTATGGCCAATGCTTCGGTGATGCGTCCCTTAAGTCGGGGCGCGGTGCGATTGGTCTCGAAAGATCCTTCCGTGCAGCCCGATATCCGCTTGAACTACCTCTCCGACCCGCACGATGTTGAAACGCTCGTGGATGCGGTCGGGCTTCTTCGCGATGTCTTTGCGCAAAGGGCCTTCGACCGCTACCGCGGCTCCGAGCTGCAACCTGGGCCGGAGGCAAGGACGCGGAGGTCGATTGAGGCCTGGGTGCGCGAGACCGCCGGCACGGTGCACCATCTGTCGGGCAGTTGCAGGATGGGGGCCGACGAAAGCTCGGTCGTGGACCCGGAACTCCGCGTACGGGGCGTATGCGGACTCAGAGTGGCGGATGCCTCGATCTTTCCGTCAATTCCTTCGGCCAACACCGCCGCGCCCGCGATCATGGTCGGCGAGAAGGCCGCCGATCTCGTTCTGGGCGACTGCCCCACCGGCTGACCGGCGGGGCAGCGGCCGGATCAGATAGACTGGATCCGGTCGTAGGCACCCTCACCGAAGATGTCGTCGGCCAGCGCCTTGATCGCCGGTTCCAGAGTCCTTTGCGCGGCCGAGGCATCAAGCAGCGGCGTCGAATCCTCTCCGTTGAACTCCCGCCACTGCGCAAAGTTCGCGATCTCCGCCTCCTCGGTGGCACGGAAGAAGTCCTGCGGTTCCAGCTCGTTGAACGTATCCACAAGTATCTTCTGGTTTTCTTCGCCAAGCCCGTCCCAGGCCGAGAGGTTCATCATCTGCTTGTCCAGCCCGATGCCCCAGTCGTTCTGGTAGCAGTATTTCACCACCTCGTAAAACTTCTGGCTGATCATCAGGTTGCCGAGCGTGGCCATGCCGTCGACGACGCCTTGCTGGAGCGCTCCGTAGAGCTCGTTGAAAGGAATCACGGTGGGCTTCGCGCCGACCTGCTCAAGGCCCGCGATCACTCCTTCGATCTCGGGAGCGCGGATCTTAAGGCCCTTTAGATCGTCGAAGCTTTCCAGCCTCTGGTTGGTGAACAGTTTCCACGGCCCGGCGCGGGCCACGGAAAGATATCGCAGGCTTGGATAGCGTTTCTGCACCGCTGCGTTCAGCTCGTCGAAGAGCAGCTCGTTGGCGATCTTCTGGGCGTGATTCGAGTTGCGGGCGAAATACGGCGCATAGAAAACGTCGAATTCTCGCAGGCCCGTATATGCACCGTTGTAGATTTGCACGGTGCCAAGCGCCGTGCCGTCAAGCACGTCCTTGCCCCCGCCAATCGTACCGGCCTTGATGTCGAACAGAAGCTCGCCGCCGGTACGCTCGCTTACCAGGTCGAGCCACTTTTTGGCGAACTTGTTCGACGCACTGTCGATATTGCCGGCGTTGCCGTAGATGAGTGTCTTCGCGGCCATAGCCGGGCCGCAGATGCCCACGAGCGCCGTGGCGAGCCCCAGCCCGCCCACGCCCTTGGTAAAGCTTCTTCTGCTAAGAGTCATGGTCTGTCTCCGTTTATTGATGGGTTGGCCGTCATTGCCCGAAAAACAGCGACGGAAGGAACAGCGTTATCTGCGGAAAGCAGGTGATGATCAGCAGCACGCAGACAAGGATCAGGAAATAGGGTATCGCTTCCTTGAAGATCTCGATGACCCCCACCCCGCCGATGGAAGAGATGATGAAGAGGTTCAGCCCGATGGGCGGCGTGATCATCCCGATCATCAGGTTCAGGACCATGACCACGCCGAAATGCACCTCGTTGATACCAAGGCCGGTCAGGAGCGGGAACAGCACCGGCGCAAGGATCAGCATGATCGGCAGGATTTCCATGATCATCCCAAGGATCAGCAGCATGACGTTGATCAGCAGAAGCAGGACCCAGAGTTCTTCCGAGATCCACAGCATCCCGTTGGTCAGGTAGAGGCCAAGATTTTCCTTGACCGCCAACCAGGCGAAAATCTTCGATGTCGCCACCGTTAACATTATGACCGATGTCGCCACCGCGGCATGGCTTGCGGCGTGCAGGATCTGCATGAACGAGAGGTTCCGGTAGACGAAGAGCCCAAGGAACAGAACGTAGAAGGCAGCGACGGCGGCACTCTCCGTCGGGGTCGCAACCCCGAATATGATCGCGCCGACGATGATGATCGGCGCGATCAGTGCGCTTATGCCCTCGAACAGCGCAATGCCGCGTTCCCGTCCGGTTGCGCGTTGCTCAAGCGGATACTTGCGGCGGCGGCAGATCCACCAGGTCACGCCGAACATGGCGATGAACATCAACGCGCCCGGGACGACGCCGCCCAGGAATAGCTGACCGACCGAAATGTTAACGATGGCGCCAAGAAGGACAAAGGAAATCGACGGCGGCACGATGGGTCCGACAGTCGCGGCCGAGGCGATCACCGCGGACGAGAAGGCTGGTTTGAAACCCCGTTTCTTCATTTCCGGCAGAAGCACCGTGCCCGTGGCCGCAGCATCGGCCAGAGCCGAACCCGAGCAGCCGGACATGATGAAATTCGCGGTCACTCCCACATTTGCAAGACCGCCGTTCATATGTCCGACCAGGGAGGCGGCGAAGTTGACGATGCGCCGCGTGACCCCGGTAACGTTCATCAATTCACCGGCGAAGATGAATAGCGGGATCGCCAGCAGGACGAACGAGTTGACGCCGGAAGTCATCTGTTGCGCGAAAAGCACCATGGGCGTTGCGTTATCGGTGAACTGCGAGAGGGTCAGATAGCCGAATGCGGCCAGCCCGATCGCCCAGGCGATCTCCATGCCCAGAAGCGAGAAGATGAACAGGATCGCTATCATGGACACAAGGAGCATTTCATTCTCCTTCCGTGGCTGGCCTGTACGCGGCCCATGAGCGTATCATGAGTCGGGCTTGGTAGATGAACATCAGCGCGCATCCCACGGAAACCGGCGCGTAGAGCCAGACGAAGCTCCAGCCCGTCGACAGCATGCTGCCGCCCGACTGAAGCTGAAGGATCGGGATGTTGTACCAGACCAGTGCCGCCAGCATGATGAGCACGAGGACATGCATGAACGTTTCCAGCACGAGCCTCGGAAGCGGCGCGATTTTGTCGATGAAATGCGTCACACGGATGTTCTGGCCACGCTTGGTCGCCACGATGATGCCCACGTAGGTCATCCAAAGGAAGAAGGCGCGCGGTGCCTCGTCGGCCCAGAGCGGTGGCTCGTTGAACGCGTAGCGCATGGTCACGGCGTAGAAAACCGCTGCCGCGATCACCATCAGGAGGATTCCGGACAGGTAGAATAGGGCCTTTTCCAGCCATTCGTCCAGCAACTTTAGCGCTTTCACCGCTCGTCTCCGGGAATGAATGAGGTCCGTCCGTCCATGCGTTCGCCAAAGCTCCCCGAATTCCGCACCGCTCGATTCTCGGTTGACCTAATGATATATCAATATACCATCCTGTCCATATCTGGATTCAGGATTCTTTCTGTGCAAGTCAGGCAGCCCTCATATGTGCGGGACAAAGGTGCGGAGCGTGCGCTGGATCGTGCCGCTGGCATGCCGCTCTACCAGCAGATCGTTGCGCTCTTGACCAATCGGATCCGCTCCGGCGCGATCGCTGCCGGCGAGTACCTGCCGGGCGAAAAGGATTTATGCGTGGAGTATGGCGTGTCGCGGATCACGGCCAGAAGGGCCATGAACGAACTGGCGCACGCCGGACTTGTCGCACGCGAGCAGGGGCGTGGTACGCGCGTTCTGGATAACCAGCTGTCGCCGGTTTTCAGCGCGTCGATCAACGGCTGGCGCGAGAACGTGACCGCGATGGGTCGGCGGACATCGGCGCAGGTGCTGGATTTCGCCTATATCCCGGCATCAGTCGAGGTGGCCGCCGCGCTGGAAGTCGCGCCGGGCGAAACGGTTCAGCATACCGTACGGGTCAGGCAGCTGAACGACGAGCCGTTTTCGTATCTTGTCACCTATGTGCCGGAAGATGTCGGCCGGCGTTACAAGCGGGCGGACCTTGGCAACCGCCCGCTCCACAAGCTGCTCGAACGTGCCGGCGTTAGGATTGCCAGGGCGCGCCAGACGCTTACGGCCACCTTGGCCGATCCGCCGATCGCGGGCATTCTCGGGATTCCCGTCGGCAGCCCGTTGATCGCGGTCGAGCGCGTCGTACGGGACGAGACAGGGAGGCCAGTGGAGTTCATCCGGATTCTTTACCGCCCGGACCTCTACCGGATCGAGATTTCGATGGATAGTGAAGGGAGCGTCGAGAGACCGGATCCGAAGGCGCTGGCTTTATGAGTGGCGCGACGCTCGCACAGAAGATCATCGCCCGCGCCGCCGGGCGTGAAGCCGTGGTGCCCGGTGAAGTGGTGATTGTGGGCGTAGATATGGCGATGATCCACGACAGTGGCGGACCGCGACGGGTCGAGCCGATCCTGCGCGAACTTGGCGTGGGTCTCTGGGACCCCTCGAAGGTCGTCCTGATATCGGATCATTTTATTCCCGGTGACACCGAAGAGGGTGCACGCATCCTGCAGCTGACCCGTGAGTGGGCAGCCGAGCGTGGCGTCAAGTTCCATGACGGAGAGGGCATTTGCCATGTCGTCCTACCGGAGCGCGGGCATCTGGAGCCGGGCATGCTGGTGGTTGGCGGCGACAGTCATTCGCCGACCGGCGGGGCTTTCGGGGCCTATATGTTTGGCGTGGGCGCGACCGAGATGGCGGGCGTTCTGGCAACGGGTGAGATCTGGATTAAAGTCCCCGAGACCATAATGATCGAGTGGCGGGGCCGGTTGGGTGCGGGCGTTCTTGCCAAGGACATGATGCTGGCACTCTGCGGCCGGCTAGGCATGGACGGCGGTGCCTATCAGGCGGTCGAGTACTCCGGCCAGGCGGTCGTGGCGCTTTCGATGCAGGAACGGATGACACTTTCGAATATGGCGGCGGAGTTGGGGGCGCAGGCGGCACTGATCGCGCCGGACGCGAAGACCTATGCATTCCTGCGGACGGGTGGGGCACAAGTGGCCGAGGACAGGAGCCTTCGAACCGACCAAGAGGCCTCGCTTGGCGCGCATCATGTCTTTGATGCGGCGGCGCTTGCCCCGCAAGTTGCCGCGCCTCATTCGCCCGCGAACGCAATGGCGGTGTGCGAGGCACCGCGGACGCCGCTCGATCTAGCCTATATCGGTGCGTGCACCGGTGCGAAATACGACGACCTGAGGAACGCAGCCAGAATCCTTAAGGGCCGTTCCCTTGCCCCGGGCGTGACGCTTCTGGTGGCGCCAGCCTCAAGGCGGGATCAGGCGCGTGCCGCGCAAGAGGGTATCCTCGGCGCATTGGAGAGCGCAGGGGGCCGCGTGCTTCCCAATGCCTGCGGCATCTGCGCCGGCTACGGGGCGGGCCGGCTGGCGTCCGGGACCCGCTGCATCTCATCAACCGCAAGGAACTTCAAGGGGCGGATGGGCGATCCGTCAGCCGAGGTCTGGCTTGCTTCGCCGCTTACCGTCGCCGCATCCGCCGTTGCCGGAGAGATCGTGGATCCGCGGGACTATCTGACAGAACGCGAGGTTGCTTGATGGGTCGCGTCTTCCTGCTCGGTGACAATGTCGACACCGATCAACTCGCGCCGGGGCAGTACATGCACGGCGGGATAGAGGCGATCGCCGCGCATTGCCTTGAGGTGGTCAGGCCCGACTTCGCGAAAGTCGTGCGCCCCGGCGACGTGATCGTCGCAGGCCGGAACTTCGGCGCCGGATCCTCGCGTGAGCAGGCGGCTGAGGCGCTGAGGTGCCTTGACATCGCTGGCGTCGTGGCACGGTCCTTTGCCGGTATATTCTACCGGAACGCCATTAATCTGGGTCTGCCAGCCCTGGTCGCTCCATCAATCGGCGGAATCGCCGACGGCGATGCCTGTGCGCTCGACGTCGAAGCGGCGGGATTGAAGGTCGGCAACGGCGAAATCGCCCTGGAGCCTGTCCCGGACAACCTCCGGCGGCTGCTAGGGGACGGCGGGCTGGTGCCTCACCTGAAGAAACGATTCGCGGAGATCCGCAGATGAGCCTCAAGTCGCTTCTCGATGCGCCTGGAATCCTCGTCGCACCAGGCGTGTTCGATGCACTTACCGGGTTGATCGCAGAGCGGTCAGGCGCACGCGCCGTCTATCTGTCTGGCGCCTCGATCGCCTATACGCGGTTCGGGCGGCCCGACATCGGGCTTGTGTCCATGAACGAGGTGGCAGACACGATCGCGGCGCTCCGGGACAGAATCTCGCTTCCCATTGTCGTCGATGCGGACAATGGCTTCGGGAACGCGCTGAACGTTCAGCGCACGATGCGGGCGTTCGAAAGGATGGGGGCGAACGCGATTCAGTTCGAAGATCAGACGCTGCCAAAGCGTTGCGGGCACCTGGACGGGAAGGCGCTGATTCCGAAAAGTGAAATGGCTGGAAAGGTGCGCGCGGCATGCGATGCGCGAGCCAGTTCTGAAACGTTGGTGATTGCACGCACGGACGCCATCGCCGTCGAGGGCTTCGAGGCGGCGCTTGACCGGGCCGAGGCGTACCTTTCGGCTGGGGCGGACCTCCTGTTTGTGGAGGCACCGGAATCCCGTGAGCAGATGGCGGCGATCACCCGCAACTTCGGCGATCGGATGCGGCTGATGGCTAACATGGTCGAGGGCGGCAAGACCCCGGTGACCGACGCCGCCGATCTGGAAAGTCTCGGCTTCGATCTGGTGATTTTCCCCGGCGGGATCGTGCGCGCGCTCGCCGCGACGGCGGTGGAATATTACGACAACCTCCTGGCTAACGGCTCCAACGCGGCCTTCCGCGGCCGGATGTACGATTTCAGCGGGCTTAACGATCTGATCGGCACGGCGGGGATGCTGGCGGCCGGCAAGACTTACGAAGGCAAATTGTGATGGCGGCGGTCGACGCGGTGACCACCGCGATCCTGAAGGGTCGGTTCGAGCAGATCGCCGACGAGATGGACGCGACGCTATTTCGCTCCGCCTTCAACCCGATCATGGCCGAGGCGCATGACGCGAGCCACGGCATCTATGATGCGAAGAGCGGCGAGACGCTGATCCAGGGCAAGTCCGGGCTGCCGATCTTCGTGGGCGTCATGGCCTTTGCCGTAAAGGCGGTGATTGACAAGGTGGAGGAACGCGACGGAATCAACCCAGGCAACGTCTGGATTTTCAATGACCCTTACGTTGGCGGCACCCACCTTTCGGACTTCCGGCTGGTGAAGCCCGTCTTCCACTCTGGCGAGCTGTTTTGCTTTCTGGCCTCGGTCGGGCACTGGCACGATGTGGGCGGCAACGTTCCCGGCAACTACAACCCGGCCGCGACCGAGGTGTTTCAGGAAGGGATGCTCATTCCGCCGGTCAGGCTCTATGACCGGGGAGAGTTTCGGCAGGACGTCGTTGACATCCTTTCAGCCAACAGCCGCCTGCCGTTATCGCTCTATGGCGACCTCAACGGCCAGATAAACGCGCTCGATTTGGGCGAGCGGCGGATCAGGCAGTTGCTGGAGGAGTACGGGACCGACACCGCATCCGCCGTTCTCGCGACCCTTAAGGAGTGCGCGGCCACGATCGTGCGCACGCGGATCCGTGAGCTGCCATCCGGTACGGTGTCTGCCGAGGATTGGCTCGACAACGACGGCATCACGGACGAGCCGCTGAGGATTGCGCTGGACCTCACCATCAAGGGCGACCGAATGGAACTGGACTTTTCGCGGTCCTCGCCGTCCTGCCAGGGACCGGTGAATATATCGCGCTCGACCACGGTTGCCGCCTGTTACGTGGCGCTTAAGCATGTTTTCGGCGATGTGCCTGCCAACGCTGGTGTTCTGGAACCGGTGGAGTTCCGGATCGACCCGGCGTCGATCCTTTCGGTCGAGGCTCCCAAGCCTGTGGGCGGTTATACCGAGACCATCCTGCGGCTGATCGACGTGGTATTCGAGGCGGTTGCGCAGCTCGCGCCCGAGCAGGCGATGGCCTGCGCCTACGGCACGATCAACGCGCTGTCGCTGGCAGGCCACCGGGCGGACGGGCGACGCTGGGTCATGTTTTCCTTCTTTGGCGGCGGGCACGGGGCCCATGGCGGTGGCGACGGGCTAAACCATGGCAATGCGCCCATTTCAACGGCCACGATACCCCCGCTCGAAATTCTTGAAGCTGCGTACCCGATCTGCTTCACGCAATGGGCGCTTCGCCCCGACAGCGGTGGTGACGGGCAGCATCGCGGCGGGCTCGGCGCGGTTTACGAGATTGAGCTTCTCGAGGAAAGTGCGGACGTTTTCCTGTTCGGCGAGCGTGGCAGGTATCCACCTCAGGGTGTGGTCGGTGGCGGTCCCGGTGCGCTCAACCGGTTCCGCTTCATGCATGAAGACGGCGAGCGTTCGCCGCCGATGGCGTCGAAGATGGTGGGCCTGCACATCACGCGTGGCCAGCGCGTCCGGCTGGAGACGCCCGGTGGCGGTGGCTATGGCGACCCGTCGCTGCGCACCCTGGATGCGCGGGCGGCCGATCTTGCGCTTGGCTACGTGACGGAAGGCAAGACGTCATGAGCGCGTCCTACGTGATCGGAGTCGATGTCGGCGGGACCTTCACGGACGTGTTCATGCTGGACGAGGCGTCGGGCACGGTGATGGTCAACAAGGCGGCCTCGACCCGAGGCGACCAGTCGCAGGGCTTCGTAGGGGGGATCGGGCAGAAAGTGCCCAACTTTGGCGAGATACGGACTGTCATCCACGGGACCACGGTCGGAACCAACGCGCTTCTGGAACGTAAAGGGGCGCTCACTGGCATCATAACGACCAAGGGATTTGGCGACGTGCTTGAAATGCGCCGCCGCGATCGGCCCACCACGTGGGGATTGCGCGGCACCTTCACTCCGGTTGTCCCGCGCAACCGTCGCCTGGAAGTGGCCGAGCGGGTGCTGGCTGACGGCACGATCCGAGAGCCGGTGAACCGGGACGACGTCGTAGCCCGCGCACGCTTCCTGTCCGAGGCGGGTTGCGAGGCGGTCTGCGTTTTCTTCATAAACGGCTACGCCAACGACGCGAACGAGCGGGTCGCGGCTGAGGCCGTACGCAGCGTTTGGCCCAACGCGTATGTCACTGCGGCGACTGAGATCCTGCCGGAAATTCGCGAATTCGAGCGACTCTCCACAGCGACGCTCAATGCCTATCTGCAGCCTGTGGTCTCTTCGTATCTCGACCGGTTGGAGGACGGGTTGGCCAGCCGCGCCTTCGATGGTGATGTGCTGATCGTGCAGTCGAACGGCGGCGTCATGTCGATCGACGTCGCCAAGCGCTATCCCGTTCGGACCGCGCTGTCCGGACCAGCCGCTGGCGTGATCGCGGCGCGCGCCATAGCATCCGTCGCGGGGCTGGAAAACATCATCACCTGCGACATGGGCGGTACCTCCTTCGACGTCTCGCTCGTGGTGAATGGCGAGGCCGCGCTTGCCGCACAGACCGCGATCGATTTTGGCATGGTGGTGCGTACCCCGATGATCGAGATCACAACCATCGGCGCGGGCGGCGGCTCGATCGCGCGGGTTGATGCAAGCGGGCTGTTGCAGGTGGGGCCGGACTCGGCCGGTTCCGATCCAGGGCCGGTCTGCTACGGGCTCGGAAACTTACGACCGACGGTGACCGACGCAAATCTCGTGCTGGGCCGCATCAACCCCGAACGGCCCATCGGCGAGCTGGGTTCGCTGGACATCGCGGCCGCGCGCGCCGCCATCGAGGTGGAGGTGGCCAAGCCGCTCCGCCTCTCGACCGAAGACGCGGCCGAGGCGATGCTGCGTGTCGCCAATGCAAAGATGGCAGGTGCGATCCGGTTGGTTTCCATCGAACGCGGCCACGATCCCGGAAAGTTTTCCGCCATGTCGTTCGGGGGCGGTGGTGCGCTTCATACCGGCGCGCTCATCAAGGAAGTGGGGCTTCAGTCGGCGCTGGTGCCGCGGTATCCGGGAGTGACCTCGGCGCTGGGCTGCGTGGTCGCGGACATGCGCCACGACAGGGTCCGGACGGTGAACCGCCTGCTGGACGAAATCGACATGGAGGCGCTCGCCACGGAGATAGCCGGGACGGCGCGATCGGCGGAAGAGCTGATCAGGTCCTCGGGCGTGAATTTCTCAGCGATCGACATAGAGGTCGAGTTCGACATGCTTTATGTCGGCCAGACCCATTCCGTAAGCGTGCCCGTGGCGACGGGCAGGATCGACCGGAAAAGCATCGCGTCGGCCTTCGATGCCGCCTATCGCGCTTCCTATGGACGGTTGCTGGGCGGCATTCCGCGCCGAGTGATGAATCACCGGGTCGCGGTCATCGGGCGGCGGCCGGCGCTGGATATGTCGGTCCTTGTCGCCGAGAGCGGCAAAGTGGCTGAGGAGTGTCGCAACGGAACGCGTCGGCTCTATGCCGAAGGCGCATGGCATGCGGCGCCAGTTTATGAGCGGCTTGCGCTGGCGTCGGGAGAATGGATCGCGGGACCGGCGATTCTGGAACAATCCGATGCGACGATCTTCATTGACCCGGGGCTCCGGGGTGAGGTTGACCGCTTCGGAAATCTAATCATCCGGGGTGAGTAGGCCATGGTGTGGGACGGCATCGACGTGAAAGGAACGGCGCTTCTGATCGTCGATCTGCAGAACGATTTCCTGCACCCTGACGGTGCCTATGCACGGGGCGGCCAGATCGCCACAGAAATCGTCGCCTTGCCAGATCGCGTGCTGCCCGTTGCCGAGGCAATCCGTGCGCGCGGCGGCTGGGTGGTTTCCACGCAGTTCACGCTGGTGCCCGGGAAGGATGGCGAGCCTTTCATATCGCCCCATCTGAAAAAGTTGCGACCGTTTCTCGGCAATGGAGATTTCGCACCTGGAAGCTGGGGCAACAGCCTCGTGGACGCGCTTCAACCGGCTGACATCGAGGTGGAAAAGGTCGCCTACTCGGCGTTTTTCATGACCCGTATGGAGTGGGTGCTGCGAAAGGCCGGGATCGAGGCGCTGTATATCTGCGGAATCGTGACCAATGGTGGGGTCGCCTCGACACTGCGCGACGCCCATATCCGTGATTTCCGCATTACTTTGCTAAGTGACGGCTGCGCGGCGTTCAAGCGCGAGACGCATGAGGCGAGCGTCGCTGATCTTGGTACCGTCTGCCGCATCGCCACTTGCGCGGAGGCGGCGGCGGAATTGCTCGAGGGGGTTTGGGACCAGAGCTGACGGATGTTTTCAACCGCTCGCGGATCGGTTTGCTGACCGGCCTTCACATGGGAACAAAGCCCCGCGATGAAGGATGCGAGGGGCCTGACCGCTTCCGTCATGCGCGATCTGGATGGAAGTCTGGATCGAGCCGACATTCTGGGTTTGATCGGATCCCACGTGGGTGACGGAACCGGCCATGAGTTGCCGCGGTCCATGTCCGCGCATGACATCCGCGAGCATCGTATTCGGGGAATCGGGCGAAACGGTGAACGAATGGCTGCGGTGGTCGTGATACTCGTCTGATTCGGAAACGACGGTTGGGACGGAGTCGGACGGGGATGGCGGATTGTTCGGGAATGCGTGGGGAAACCGACTGATCATGTGAGCCTGCAAAGGCAAGTTTACGACTCTCGATATTGTCTTGGATATGGTCTTGGGTCGACCGGGAGAAACCACGAAGCCGAGGCAGAAGCCGGAGTTTCTTTACCCTATCTTATCGATTTCTCGATGAAACCCAAGGTGTTTGCGTTTTCGGTCACCGTTCGGACCTTCTCACTGCTTAGCCCGGACGGTATGTCGGCATCGATCTCGAGCTTCAGTCTGACCTCGCTGTCAGGAATGGTCGTGAGCTGCTCAACGATGGCCTCCACGATCTGTTTTATATCCCTTGCAGGCCGTTCCGAAGAGATCATCACGGTGCCCGTGAAGCGGGTTGGGTCTGGAGAGGGATTCTTGCCGTCCGTTGAGGTTATTGATCCATCGTCCGGGGTTTCGTCGGCCACATGCGGTTCGGAGCGATGCTCCCGTGCGATATCCGGTTTCACAATGACACTTTCATTGTCGATGATCGCATTGATTTTGGCCTTGTCGATCACAAGGCCCTGATACGTTCCAGATGCTTTATCCCAGCGTTCCGCATAGGCGAAGGGGCCGGGCAGTAAGCCGCCAACGGCCGCGGATACGGTCCTGGCGAGTACCGATCGGTCCTTCATCCTTGGAAGGTAAAGATGACGATCAAGATATTCCTGAAGGTCTTTCAGATGGATGTGGTTCCGGTCCTGCCAGATGTATTTCCGGAGTTCATGGTCCAGACGGGTCGGGCCAAGTTCCGGGAGAAGGCCTTCCTCCTCCACCAGACGTTTGCTCGCCCGCCCGAGAAGGCCGTCACGCGCCGGAATCCTGCCCTGTATCCAGGTAACATCGGCCTCCGCACCGTCCTGTTTCGGATAAATGAGGTAGCACCAACCTTCCCTGATACATGCCTTCACGGTATCGTTCGCCTCGGTGAGTTTCGTGTTCGCGAAGGCGATGTCGCGCCGGGTCAGGTTCAGGCTTTCGGTGTCGCGAACGATTCCGTCCCATGCCAAGGCATGCCGCATGGCCCCAATCAGGTTGTCGACCTGACGGGTCTCGGCGGCAAGGAAGACCAGCACATTGCGGTAGACACGCGGTGCGCGTCCCCGCTGTGCCAGGATTTCCCCAGCGGCGGCCATCGCGTTGGACTCGTCGCGGCCGTTGTGGGGATGCCTGATGCCGAGCACGACGGCCCGGACGCCGTTCGGCTCATCCGGCACATCGGCGGAATTGCCGGGTGTTACCTGCACGGCATCGAAAAGTCCCCGATCAGCGAGGCTGTTGACATAGGTGGCCAGCCGCTTGTCGATCTCGATCAGTACCGACGTTTCCTCGATCTGCCCGGCCCGATCGTCCGCCAGGCGGTTGAGGCTAGCGGACATGGAATACCAGTAGCGATCCGAATCAACGTGCAGGAATCTTGCCCGATTGCCGAGCCTCCTGAGCGCATCACCGAAAATCGCCGGTCTTTCCCCGGGCTGCACTACGGCGAGATTGATCTGTCTGTCGTCGAGTCCCTTGTTCTGAATCTGTTGGAACGGAGCCGTGCCCATGAACACGGCGCGGGCAATTCTCCGGGTTGCGGAGCAGCGGTTCAGATTGGGGACTGACCGATCGATCTCATAGGGAATCGAATCCGGCCCGTCGATGTCTCCGGCGATTATCGATTGCCAGCTTAATTCAAGATAGTGAAGAAGTTCGGATTCGACCCGTGCCGAACCCACCGCCATACTTCCCGGCATGATCATAACGGAGGGATCGTTGTTCATCCACAGTTCGTGAATTGCCTGGGCCATCAGTCGCAGGACACCGCGGGTGCGCTGAAACCGCTCCAGGGAGCCCCAGCCTGCGTAGAGTTGGTCGAATAGTGCGGGATGGATCGGATAGGCTTTCTCCATCTTGCGCCGGTAATCCTCGTCAGCCGACCCGGACGGGAACTCGTTCGCGTTTTCCCGGTAGAGTTTGGTGAACTGTTTCAGGGCGTTGTCCCTGTGATGGAACCGGTCACCGGGTATGTCCTGGAACAACCGTCTGCGGACGATCTCGTAACTTTCTTCCTGCGATGCGGGCCTCCATGAGGACTCGACGCGGGAAAAAGTCTGCTCCAGCCGAACCAGCGCTTCCTTGCCGCCCTCGCCCCCGACCTCTATCTGCGATGCCGGGAGCGCTGCCACGAGCAGTGTTCCCGGGCTGGTCTTGACCGCTTCCGTCAGTGACTGAACGAAACTGAGGTTGGCGTCAAACGATCCTGAGGGAAGGCCCTCGACCCTGTAGATCTGGCGCAGATAGGCGACCCACTCATCGATTAGGATCAGGCAGGGTGAGCATTTCAGGAATACCGCTTCAAGAAGGTTCGAGCCCGGGGCTACTCCTATAGCGTCGCTGTCCGCGACCATACCGTAAGCCTCCGCACCGCCGAGCTGCCAGGCCATCTCGCCCCATGTTGTGCGGATTTCGGGGCAATCCTGTCTGACGATAACGTCCTGTGGCCCGCGCCGTGTGCCGACCAGAACCGCGCGGTTCACACCTTTAGGTACCGCCACGCCGTGTGCTGATAGCAGTTGGTCAAGACCTGTCAGATCCTGCGCAGGTGTTTCGCCCGCCATATGGTATAGAGCCAGCATGGAGTGGGTCTTCCCGCCGCCGAAATTGGTCTGGAGTTCAACCACCGGATCGCCGCCAGAACTGGAGAGTCGTTTAGCAGCTCCGACGAGAAGTGCGCCAAGGCCTTCCGTCAGGTAGGTGCGGGCGAAAAACTCCCTTGGATCCCTGTATTCGGAGGCGGCGCTGCCATCGTGCACCTTGCCGAGATCGGCCGCGAACTCGGCCTGGAGAAACTCTCCAGTCGCGACGTCCCGATGCGGTTCGATAACCTCCCGCCAAGGCAACAAGCCCCTAATCGTGTCCACGGAGATCTCTATGAGTTGCCGGGACTTGCGGCGTTCCTCGTTTCGCTGCAGTTCCGTGAATCGGGTCCTTAATATGGTATCGCGCATCCTGCCGAGCTGTTCTGCGGAGGTGCCGGCACCGACGGCTTCGAGCAGGCGGCGCATGGAGTCCAGCGCACGCTCCGCGTCGTCATAAGTGAATTTCCCGCTGTGCGAGAGCTCGTTCCGGACAGTGATCAATTCATTGACGATCGCGCGCTCGGCGCGTTCCAGAACGGCCTTGAAAGCATCATCCCAGTAGAGGTTCATCGCGTTGAGCAGCGATGCCTGATCCCAACCGATCGCTCCATCGGAGTTGGGGCGAAGCCGGAGTTTCTCGGCGACCTTCACCTGCCAGTGGCCGGTCAATGCGTTTTCCAAACGCCCTTCCACGAATGGGGCCAATGCCATCGGGAGCACTTCCATCCCCTCGAATACGTACTGGCGGGTACTCTTTGCCATTGCCTATGCCTCCATGCCGCTGGGGGTGTCGTGGCTTCTTTCCGCGAGTGTCCCGTGCGCGACCACCGCCGTCATGAAGTGATCCCGCGATATTCGACAAGCGCGGATCGACCAAAGATATCGATGATTCTCACTTTCAGGGGCGTTCCATCGGCGTCGGTCAATGTCATCGCCTCGCCCGGAATGAAGTGAACCGGCTGCGCTTTGCCGTCATTAATGGCGATGTTGGATGCGTAAAGATGCATCCGGTCGTGGGGATCGCGAACGGGGTTGAGCCTGCCCTTAATCCCGGGAAGTTCACCGGCAGCTTCAGGAAAGATGACACTCCCACCATCCGGCAAGGCTTCCAGATCGACCGCGAGCGCGCGGCTGCACGGTATCCAGTCCCGTTCCAGGTGCGCCGCGTATCCAGGTGCGGCCGCGTATACGGTCATAGGCAACTGCGTCGTGTATAGATCGACTGCCGCCTCGCCTTGCTCGTCGCTTGTCCTGCGCTTCCATGTTTTGTTCGGAAATAGAACTAGAAGATCCACTCCTGATACGGGCCGGTTTCCGGATCGCACCGAGATGACGGTACGTGCGGGACTTGCTTCGTTTATCGCGGCGGGAATGACGAGAAGGACTTCCGATCCGTCGATTACCCGGAATTCGGGAGACTTTCCGCTCAACTCCCCGGTTTCACGGAGAATGATGGGAACACCGTCGCCGCGGCGCTCCATGAAATACATCCGATCCTGACTGCCGGTCGTTCCCCTGACCGGCATCCGTGCGAAAATCGATGCCAAAGCTTCGTTGCGTGTCGATTGCCGTGCGGCCATGCTTTCAACGGTCAGGTTGTTCGGCAGGGCTCCAGGGGACTGGATTTCCAGCCGGTCGTCGAACATTGACAGGCGAATCCTGCTTCCCTTCATGGAATAGTCGCGGTGAACAACGGCGTTCACCAGCGCCTCGAATACTGCCTTTTCGCTGTACTGGGGAAGGTCTATCCGTGCCGGATCCTTGTGCGCCGCCACCTGCATGTTCCTGGCCGCGAACGCGGTGGCATCCGCGATCTGTTCGTTCAGTGGCCCGGTGATTTCCCTTGAATCGATCTGGCCCGACGTACGGTCCCTGCCTCTGTATCTGGTCGCGATGATGCAGGCATTCGGGAACCATCGCTCGGGATTTGGCGTGCACAGCAGTATGCCAGCCACTGTGGCGCGAACCTGCCCGCTGCCGTCGTTCTCCAGGAGCGCCATTTTGCCCAGCGCAGCTTCCGGCTCCGTGGCGCCCTCGGCACTTAGCAGGGGTTTCCATAGAGTCTCGGAAAGGGTTCCGAATCCGCTTTCCGGAACCGGCTGCTTATCGAACCAAAGAAATCTGGACTGGGAGCGCCGCTGGGCCAGGCGCAGCCGCTCGTCACCGCCCAGAAGTCGTTTCGTGGCACCGACCCGCATGTAGGTTCCGCCGGGACTCTCGTGAACGTAGTCGGACTCTGGAACCTCGACAAGCAGCACCAGCCTGCCATCGAAAATTTCCACATGCTGGGTTCGGATCCGGACGGGTGGTTTGATCGTGTCGGTGGCGGTCTCCACGAGAAGGGTGTCGAGGTTCGCGATCTGCCCGCGCGACATGCCGATGACCGTGCCGTCGTCGGAGACCCCCGCGAGCAGCGCACCACCCGATGCGTTGGCGAAAGCGGCGATTTCGTCCGCCCAGTCACCGCGGGTCGGGCTCTTTGGACGATCGCCAGAGAATTCCAACTGCTTGAATTCCCAGTCACTGTCCTCGCCAGAGCGCAGCCTGTTTTCGATCTCTTCGGCCCGGTATCTCGTCATGCTGCTATAGATCCATTACCTTCTGCCGGTCTCCGTCCGTGTCACGGATGGCCGCCGCCTGGCGGGTCAGCTCCGGCCAGACAGCGATGAGTCCGTTGTAGGCGGCTGCCTCGGCGGCATCACGTCGCTTGACAGCGCAGATGTCGTAAAGGCAATAGGCAAGGTCCTTTGCGGCGGACGCATGGCCAGAGCCTATTTTCCGGAGCAAGCGCGCGGCTGCCTGCTCTCCTTCCTGTTCGAGAGCGCGCACCAGGTGCTGGCAGCATTCCCAGACGGTGAGGTGTCTGTCGGATTCGGGCTTCCAGTTCCGGTCAATCTCTTCGCGTGTGAGAAACCGAACCTTGCCGCCAGCACTCTCGATGATCCCGGCGTGCTTGACGCTGTCGACCGAAATGCCCCGTGCCGTAGCGATGCTGTTCGCGGTTCCGTAGTCACCGGATGTTAGGCCGTTCTGCTCGAACCATGTGATGGCGAAGCGGGTTTCACTGTCGAACTCGCCCTGAATGCCGCCCAGATACTCGTCAAGCTCGCGGTTGATGAGTTGCAGCGCGGTCTTCACGGACATCTGGCTGTCGTCAGCCTCGAGTACGGCCTGGCAGCGGCTAAAGATGCGCATTCCGGGACCGATCGCTGACTGCGGCATGTCGGCCGGCGAGATGTTGGTTTTCTGGAGAGCCGCGATGGCGGTCGGAAGTTCCCGCTTCAACGCTTGGATAAACTCGGCACGGCTGATGATCTCGGCGTTGGTTTCCCTTTTGCGGCAGACGAGAACAACCGAGTTGGCGAGCGCGTTCGTGCCGGAGGCGATCATACGGTTTGCCAATTCAGTGCGCATTGGCCACGTGCCGACAACCGCATAGCCGGTCTCGATTACCGCTTGCAGAAAAGTCGCCCATCCCTTGGAACTTACACCTGCCTGCGAGATCTCACTTTGCTTGAAAGCGTAATAGATTGTCACCGGGTAATCCGATGAAACCTGATGCGCCATGTTGGCGAAAGTATTGGTCATCCCTTCAAGAAAGAAAGATTCTGCCGACGCTCTGTCGCCATGGCGATAAGGTATCGCAACGAGTTCCTCAGATTTGGGCGTGGCCAACACACTGAACAGTTCGGGATAGCTTGGCATCAAGAGGGGTTTCATCCAGCAGTAGAAAAAATCGGAAAGATCCGCATAACCTATGTTATCGTAATAAGGCGGGTCCGTGGAGACGACCGACCCCGCGGGGAATTGAATTCTCTGGGCGTCATGCTGGATTAAAGTGCCATTCTGGGACGGGACAAATACTTCGATAGCTTTCCACACCCAGCTACACATGGCCGACCAGTTCCCGGTCGAAGAGCAGAATGGATTGGCTTCGGCGTAATCCCAAACCATAGGAATGGCCTGACGGCCGAATGTGTTTCGCAATTTTTGGTGGGATGCGTCCCAAGAGCATATCTGTGACCCACGATCTGCTATTCGATTGATTGCGAAGGCCAAATACACGCTTACCGCTTCGGCGTAGGCTTTGGCACTTTTGCCGCCGTCTTGGAGCGGTGTCGGGTCGTCTGAAAACCCCTTTACCAGCGCGTCACGTTCGATTTCATCGCGGACCTCGTGAACCAGGTCGCTGAAGGTTGTCAGGGCTACAAGCTGTCGGTCGGTAAAAAGGTCGGCCCAAACAAAGAAGCCGTACCCGCGACCGCTCACCAGATCGCGGCTGTCGCGATTCATCTCTTGATCCGGCTTCCATTTTGGTGCCGCTGCTCGAGCAACCGCCTCCATTTGTGGAGTGGGCTCAATGTAGACACGTCGCCCCATACCCTCAGCAACAATAGCAATCATAGTTTCCCCCGTTCCACAGTGAAGTGCAACACCCTATGTGGGTGAATGGTGGTCGTATCGACGCATGATGTTGCGAATCGGCCGGATGGCGGCGACAGTCCCTTCGTTGCGCGAAGGAGACCGCCATGCCCGAGGGCTACCGCCACCTGACCTACCCCGAGAGATGCCAGATCCACGCCCTGATGAAAAGCGGGCTTTCCGGCGGGGCGATCGCCCGCCAGCTGGGGCGCAGTCCGTCATCGGTCCCGCGCGAGATCCGGCGCAACGGCGGAGCCCGGGGCCAGCGGCACGCCCAGGCGCAGCGGAGGTCCGAGGCGCGGCGCCGCGCGGCGTCGTCGGTGCCCAGGAAGATGACGCCGGGGCTGTGGGCTCTGGTGGAGGAGCGGCTGGTGCGGGGCTGGAGCCCTGCGCGGGTCTCCGGGCGGCTGCGCCTGGAGGGCCACCCGGTGGCGGGGCGTCAGTGGATTTACCGGCACGTCCACGCCGACCGCAGGGCCGGGGGCCGGCTCTGGCGGCACCTGCGCCGCCGGGGAAAGAGGCCGAACCGCAGGGGCGGGGCCCACGCGGGCCGGGGCCACATCCCGGGCCGGGTGGACATCCCCGGGCGCCCGGCGCTGGTGGAGGCGAAGGCGCGGGTCGGCGACTGGGAGGCGGACACGATCGTGGGCGCCGGCCACAGCGGGGCCGTGGTGTCCCTGGTTGACCGGGCCACGAAATACACGCTCCTGCGGCGTGTCGACAGGAAGACGGCGGCCGCGGTCGGGGCCGCCATGACCGGCCTTCCGGGGCCGCACCGCGGCGCGGTGCACACGGTCACCGCCGACAACGGCAGGGAGTTCGCGGACCACGCGCGGGTGGCCGGGGCGCTCGGCGCAAGGTTCTTCTTCGCCCGCCCCTACCACTCGTGGGAGCGGGGCCTGAACGAGCACACCAACGGCCTGGTGCGGGGGTACCTTCCCAAGGGCACGGACTTCCGGAAAGTGACGGATGCGGAGGTGAGCGCCGTCCAGGACCGGCTGAACGCGCGTCCGCGCAAGGTCCTGGGTTACCTGACGCCGGCCGAGGCGTTCCGGCTGGCGCGGCCTCCCTGAGGGAACCTCCGGCGTCCGGATCGTCCCCTACGCGCCGCGGGCCTTCCCCGGCGCGCCTGCCGGCATGCCTTGCGCCGCCCGGAGGTGCCGGTTAGGCTCGGATCCGAAGGGACCGAGCCGTTCCCGTGCGGAATCGGGGGGGTCGGGGGGCGCGGAAAGCGCAACGCCCGGCCCTTCCCTCCGCTCGGGCTACGCCCTCGCTCCGGGAAGGGCCGGGCGTTGCGCTTCGGAGTGGCGCCGGGGTTTGGCTCATCTCGCCCGCCATACTTTTGGCCTTGACGTAATCGGGAGTGATTGCCGACTCCGAAAGCAAGCACACGAAATGTGCTCCCTTTCCTGCCTTGGTACCCGTTTTCGCCGTCTTAATCTCCTCCTTGGTCCCTGCCTCGCGGATGCGATAGGTGATGGTTTTCGCAACCCTGTCGACAATGGGCTCGACCCACGCTTCCCGGCCCGCCTTTGAACTCAACAGGAAACTCGACGCGATCGGTACGTGGACATCGGCGAACGCGGGATCCGGACTTGGCACGGTTCGCGCCCAGATCCAGGCGATTACCGTCGCCTTTCCACCGCCGTGTTCCTGTGGAAGGTCCGTCTGCGGGTAGAGGTGCCCAATGCGTTCAAGCGCCCGTTCTCGCATCCATTCGCCATAGTGTCTCACGTCCTCCGCGAGTCCATCGGCATTGCGGTAATGGTTGCGGCTCCTGACACCCGGATGCACCGGCTCCCGGTTCCTGAATCTGGGTGGAATCTCGATCATCGCTTTGCCGATCATCACGGCGACGGGATTGAGATCGCTGCCATAAGCCTGAAGGCCGAGGCGCTGCGCTTCCAGCGGGATTGAACATCCGCCGGAGAACGGATCGTAAATCGGTGGAACCTCACCGTTGCAGCTTTTGCGGATCTCGGCGCGCGCGCGTTCCAGGACCGCCTCATCGGTGGAGTTTTCCCAGATCACCAGATCCTCGATGATCTGGAACAGACGGTTGCGTTCCCGATCCACGGCTTCTTCCGTCGGAAACTGCTCCGGATGGCAGGACGGATCGTCGACCAACTGGGCGAACAGCACGGCTCGACAGGCAGCCAGCGGACGCCGCGCCCACCAGAGGTGCAGCGTGGACGGATGGCCATGACGGATAGACTTCTCCCGCGCCGAGGCGGCGTTGATCGCTTCCAGCGGGATCGCGACCTCAATGAGTTTCTTGTTGGTGGTGTCAGTCATTGTCTAGCGCCTTGACCAATTGGTCACCGCACCTGACGATTTTAATCAGTTTCCTGGAGCCTCGCAGGCTGACCTTTTCTCTCCTGAGCTGTTTGCGGTCGCGTCTGTGTATCGGCTTTTCATGCGCCAGGACGGGAACAAGCCGGAACTTCCGGCCCATCGGAAGCAACCTGTCCGCCAACCTGACGCCACCCCTGATCTGATCCGCCATCTTCGTGACGCCACCAACCTTGCCGCCTTTCAGTTCGATAGGTGCTATCCATGTCACTGTTCCCTCCTCGCCCACGAACAGGTAGTCGCACCGTTTCTCATTGTCGATTCCGAGCTCCCCGCAATCCATGTCTATTATAACGCGGCTGGCCGGCACCCCATTCAAATGAATTCTGCAACCATCTCTGTCGCATCGCTCTGCTTTGCAGCAATCGGGAACCCTATCGGATATTTCCGCGACTGATCCCATCACCCTATATCGATTCGTGTTTCATTGAAGATGCTTGCGCTGTCATTGTACAGCGCTTCACTGACAACGTCATAATCTGCTGGATACAGGCCGGTTTCATCGTCAAGTTTCAACTCCTTCACTACAGATCCTCGGGGACGCTGCTTCTGCTGGAACAGCCACGCGCCCACCTGATCGGGACGAAGCGCGACACGCTGGCCAACGGCCTCTCGCCGACGGGCCTTCGATATCTCCGAGCGCCGGACGATGTTGGCCAATTCCTCAAGGACCCATTCGCTATGCGTGGTGACGATCACCCTGATGCCTGCGTTGACGAGATGCGCAAGCTGGCGGGTGAATTCGACCTGCATGGCCGGATGCAAATGCGATTCCGGCTCTTCAACGGTCAGCACATTGCCTGGCCCAACCATGTGGCGTAAATACAGCACCACTGGCGCGAGTTCCGAAACCATGGATGATGCACTCATCAAAGGCAGGTTGTCTTTCCATCCCTTGGGCCTGTAGGTGAAGTGCGGGTAGTTGATCGCTTCCGATCGGTCGATCTCCACCGATCCAGCCAGAATGGCCTCCTCGATCGGCTTGCCAAGGTCCTGTCGACGTTGGCGTTTTCGAAACATCGAACGGTCGAGGTCGATCAACTGTTCGAGGAAGTCCGCCAAGACGCCCGAAAGCATTGGTGTGCGTGCCGCCGGGCGCAACCCGGTCATTGCCGCGCTTTCGATCAAGGCGCTGACGACCACGTTGTGGGCGTGCATGACGCCGGTTCGGTCGGCGGGAAGATAGAACGAGGGAAGGTGCAGGGGGCCAACGATCTGGGGATGAACATATCCGGCCAGTTCTTGCAGAAATTCCCGCGCATAGAACTCGATCCCTTCTTCTCCCCTATCACCTGTGGAGATCATGCGCAGCGCCATGTTGCGGAGATATCTGCCGCGAACGGCGGCATCCTCGATCGGGATTCGCATCTGTGTGCCTTCGGCGATGATCGTTTCTAACTGGCTCGTATGAGGAGTGATCGTAAGCCGGTGGTCGATGGGTTCCTGACCATTCTTGCCGTGCACGCGAAAACCAATGACTGCGGCGCCTTTGCCCTTGGTTTCCTTGCGGATCAGCGCTCCAATCGTCTTGACGCCGAAGCATCGACCGATCTCGTTGCCAATGTAGACGCCTTGCTCGGTCAATCCGGAGCGAATGTGTTCCACAACCCATTCAGGCAGGATGATGCCCGCTTCCGATGACTGCCTCTCTTCGTCATCCAATAATCGTCCCGCAAGTTCGACCGTCCAATCGATGGCTTTCCCTGGCAGTTCCTGATCTCTTTGGCCGCGAAACATCGCAAATCTTGCTGGTATACGGTGGTGAACGGGCCCAGCGGCACCGCCGCCGAAGTACCGGTGCAGTGCGTAAATCAGGATCGCCAGATAGGACTTGCCGGTGTTGCTCGGCCCGACAAGCACGGTCAGCGGGCGCAGATCCACCCTAGCTTCGACGATGGGTCCGAAGTTAGAAACCTCCAGTCCAAGAGGGCTCCGGTCAAGCTGTTGATTCATGAGATTTCCTCCATGAACAAGCATACTCTGCCGTTTGGTCGCCTTGTGCTGGTTGCCGCAGTGCATCTAATCTCCGGGGGTGACCTTGCGAATTTCTGGCTCATGACGGTTCCTCCGCACGTTCCAGCAACCGCTTGAGGTTGAACTGGATGGCGTCCTGATCAAAGGGGGGTTCGCGCGCATCCATCGCGCCACGGACATAGCGGGGTACGCCAGAAAGGCCATCGCTGACCTCGACGACGGCAAGAATGTACTTTTCCGGCTCGTGAAGGGACGTGATAATCTCCTGACGCGTGATCATTATGGAGTCAGCGCCTTCGACGCGTCCCTTGACCTCGATGAACCGGTAACGGTCGGCGTCGGGGTCGTAGGATTCCACGTCGTAGCCGATCTTCCTGGCCGACACATCTTCGGGAGAGTTGCCGAGATCCCGCTCCGTCCGCATCACGGCCTCCATGGCCGCAAGCTCGATCCGCGCTCTTGCCGCTGCATCCTTCGAAAACCCTTCTGGCGATGTTCCCGCGCGTTCATCCAGAAGGCCACGGGGAATGACGACCATGCCACCTCTTACGCGCGGGGGCAGCGGCGAGATGTGTTTCTCCTGTTCCAGTAACGCCATGCGTCGCTTCCGGCGCTCGGCCAGTTCCGACGCCCTGCGCTCGGCGTTCTCCCAATTCAGCCGAACCTTTTCGCCTGCCGCCTGCCTTTCCTTCAGGTCGAAAGCCTGTAAATCCCAGTGGTTGATCTCATTGCTTAGACGGGCATCGACCTCTCGCTCGACCTTTTCTATCTCCCGCAGCCGCCGCGCCCTCACTTTAGTGACATGTGCCCGCGCCAAATCAACCGTCGCGAATTCCACCGCCGCCTGTTCCAGATCATCCCTCAGCCACGGCTCGGCGAGAAGGTCTTCGACAAGCGCGACCTCCCCGGCATTTGCCGACCGCAGGTTCAGGTGTGGTGCGATGCCAGCACCGGTCGCCTTGAGGTCAGGACCGATCGCCGCGAACTGCAGTCGCTTGGAGACTATGTGAGGCCGTCCGGTGCTGATTGTCCTGCCGTCGCGCACGTCATGTTCCAGCAGCACGACAACCGACAGCGCCTCGCCGGGGTCGGAATCGTCAACATATACCGCTCCCTTCTTCATCAGGTAACCGTATTTCTCCCGCACGACGCTGATGACAGATTCCAGAAGCGGATGACCCGGATGGACGAATGCGGCGACAGGCTGGCGATGGATCAGGTTCTTTTCGAAACAGATACGTTCATAACGGGGCTGGATCGCCGAGCCTGTACCGATCTGGTGATCCCGTCCCCGCAGTATTGCGGGAACATGTGTGATTTCCCAGCGGCCTTCCTCACGCAGCTTGAGACGCCCGCCGAGCTGCTGGAACGCCTCCACGAAAAAGCTTTGCACATGGCAAGGCTGAAGCCGCTGCACTTCGGCGCGTTCCATGTTGAGGCGAAGCTCCTCGACCTGGGCCTCGGGCATCGTGTCCTTTGTCAGCGCACGGTGCCGCAGGAGTGCCATAAGATGTTCCTGATCGACCGCACCGTCGACCCGTTCGAAGAGCCTTGCCCTGACATCTTCGCTCTCGCCGTACTGGATTGCCTCAACGAGCAGATCCTTCAGTGGCCTTCCTTCAAAGAGTTCGCCTAACACATCGTAGACGCGCCCGCCCAATGCTTCCCGGGCGGTCTCCAGCTTTTCGAGGAGCCGGGCATAAACCTCACCCTCGCGAGTGCCGTCAGCAACCAGATTCCAGAGATGACAAACCTCGGTCTGACCGATGCGGTGAATACGTCCGAACCGCTGCTCAATCCTGTTCGGATTCCAGGGCAGATCGTAATTCACCATCAAATGGCCGCGCTGGAGATTTACGCCCTCACCAGCTGCGTCATTCGCTACGAGCACTAGCAGGCCACGGTCCTGCATGAACCGCTCGACGATGTTGCGACGTTCCTCGCGTGTTACGCCGCCGTGAATGACCGCGACGGCGCCAGGCGCACCGAGCCGCGCCTGTATCCTGTCCCGCAGGTAGTGAAGTGTGTCCTTGGGCTCCGTGAAGACGATCAGTTTGCGGCGGTTCCCGTCAGCATCGACCATCAATGGGTCATCGAGGATCCGGTCCAGCTGTGACCACTTCGTGTCCTGGCCCGAATGCAGCACGTCGAGCGCCTGCTTCTCAATAGTCTTGAGCGTTTCAACTTCCTGCCCCAGCTGTTCAACCGTCGCGGCCGTCGTGGCACCGGTCACGATCAGGTCCTCGAGATCGTCGATCTCCCTCTGTTCGTACTCATCGAGGTGCCCCAATGTCTCTTCCCTGTCCGCCATGGCATGAAGCCCCACCGCACGAAACTTTGCGGAACGCCTCGCTGCGCCAAGCTCGCTTTCGAGGCGCTCGCGCCGACGCCTTAGGGATTGGTGAATGGCCGCCGGGGAGGATGCCAGCCTTCTCTGGAGTATCTGAAGGGCGAATCCGATATTGATCCGTTTCCGTCCGTCGTCAGCCGCAAACCGTGCGACCCGATCCATCTCGTTCCGCACGTAGTCGGTCACGGCGGTATAGAGCGCGTCCTCTTCCGGAGACAGCCTGTATTTGGCGGTGTAGGCGCGTCGCTCGGGAAACAGAGGCCGGGCGTCAAAACGCAGCAGCTCCTCCTTGGTAAGCCTGCGCATCATGTCCTTTGTATCGGAGTGGTGGACGCCCTCGCGAAACCGGCCTTCAAACCGGTCAGCGTCGAGTAGCGCCATGAAAAGCTGGAAATCCTCTTCCTTACCGTTGTGTGGCGTTGCGGTCATCAGCAGAAGATGGCGGCAGTGTCCGCCTATCAATTGGCCGACCCGGTAGCGTTTGGTGTACTTGATCTCGCCGCCAAAATAGCTGGCCGACATTCGATGAGCCTCGTCGCAGACGATCAGATCCCATTCGGCCGAACGGATGAGCCGTTCCTGGAGTTCCTCGTTGCGGGCGAGCATGTCGAGCCGGGTGATCAACCGACCGCAGTCGTCGAAAGGGTTGCCGGATCGTGAGGATTCGATCATGTCACGCGTCAGTATGTCGAACTCCAGGCCGAATTTCTCGCCAAGCTCGTCCTGCCACTGCTCGACAAGATTGCCTGGAGCGACAATCAGGCAGCGCTCCAGGTCCCCCCGGGCCTGCAGTTCCTTGATCAGAAGTCCGGCCATGATCGTCTTGCCCGCGCCGGGATCGTCGGCCAGTAGAAACCGCAGAGGCTGGCGCGTCAGCATTTCTCCATAAACAGCGGAAATCTGGTGGGGTAACGGATCGACAAGACTGGTGTGAATCGCGAGATAGGGGTCGAAATGATGCGCAAGCGCAATTCGGTCAGCTTCCGTAACCAGGCGAAGGAAACTGGCGTCCCCGTCGAAAGACCAGTTCCGGCCGTGGATCTCGATGCCCAGACGGCACTCGTCTTCGCGGTAGAGTGTGGTTTCCGAAACATCGCCATCGGGTTGGCGGTAAACCAGATTGATGGCTTGGTTACCGATCCACTCCACCGAAACAATCCGGACGGGATGGTCTGCCACGATGCCCCGGACCGCGGCGTCCGGCTGGATGTCCTCAAGGGTGGTCACCGTTTGATTCCGCTGCGGCCATGCGGCTCACGGCATGTGCGCGAAACGGGCCTGGCGTTCTTATGGCCCTGATTGGCGGTTTCGCCCATCCTGAATGTTGTGGTCATGTCGAGAATACAATCGGATGGGTGTGTCACGTAGTTTGGCGATGCCGTGTTGGGGCCGCCGGCTACATGTTCATCTGGCCGGAAATGGATCCCGTGGTGCCCGTCATGTATCGCGTTTCCGGTTTCCCGTCGGATTTCGTCGATGGAAGCGCCGTCCCGGATCGCCCCAGTGTTCATGGATTGGCTTTCGCGCGGGGTGAAAAAGCTTCCGGTATCCATCAGAGGTATTCCACTACCGATATCAGCGCACCGCGTGATTTCGATACGCAGGTCATCTGGGCCCCGGATTCTCGACCAGCATGATTGATGGCCTCCTTTGCCGTAACAGTGCTTCAAGCGTAGCACCGTATTTACGGCTAAAGGATCGGTTGATGCTTTGTCCATTGTCGTGTCTGCCGTCCTCAACCATTCTTTCGGTGACCTGCTTTTAGGCTCAGGATTTTTCCGCAAGTGACCGCCTGGCCCGACAGAGTGTGGTGCCGCGGATCAGCGGCAGTGCCAGCCGGCGTGGTGGATGATGAAGTGCGGAACGTTCGCTCGCGGATGTCTGAAAAACCGGCAAGACTCCCGCAACTCCGTTCAGTGAGGCCTGCGGGGTTCGAAGATCTCCCCGTGCGCGGCGGCGGTGACACAAGATCTGCGCCAGCTGCAGGAAGGTCTCCGCCCTGTCCTCTGCCCAGCACTCCTCAATCCACACATGCGCCACCGTTCCCATCAGCGTCTCCGACTCTCCGGCTTCGTGCGCCGCAGCGATGCCTCCAGAGCGCTTCCGGCACCAGTTCTATCCGCTCCACGACGCAGACATAACATGCCGCTCGAAGTCGCTGTCGTCAACCGTCACGCCCTGTAGGGGAGCATCCCAAATGCGTGGAATCGGGTCCTGTGACCGTGTTTCAGCGGGTTGCGGGATTACGGTATCGGCCGGCTTCAGTTCCGGTGCGGTATTCCGGTGGGGATGACAACGGCCGACAGACGTCCAGCGGTGCGCGGGAAGGCGGGGAGCGGGAAAGACGTGAAGAGGACAGTCGGGTGTGTTTCGGCACCTCCGCATCCGGACGTGGTTGAATGTTTTCGCGGCATGGACGCCGATGAGGCGTCTGGACCAGTGATGCAACTGCGCTGTAGTGTCCACGTGCGGCGCGGCACATCATGTGGCGGGGCTGATTCCCGTATGGGGACATTTCCGGGGATCTCCGGGCCGTCGTGATCCTGCCGGTAAGGGCCCGGAATTTTCCACGCCGCCCCGAGGCGTTCTGGCATGGCCAATTCCCGTAGCGAAGGCAGCGCCGTTCCCGAACGCGGGACGTCGTCCCGGCCGTCGATCCGGATCAATCGACTTGACCGGTGGCTCCCGATCTTCCGGGATGGTCCCGGGATCGGTCTGGAGGGCGATACGCCGCCATCCGCCTGATCCTATCCGCGACGGCCCGCCTCTTCCGGCCAGAGCGCGTCCAGCGGGAAGCCGATCGCGTCGAACGGCGGCTGCGACACCTCGGCGTCATTGGCCAGCGTCGCCAGCGGCAGCCACTGCCGCCCGCGCAGCCCGAAAACCTCCAGCGTCCGCGCGTCCGGGTCGACGAACCAGAGATGCGGCACGCCCTCGCGGGCGTAGATGGTGCGCTTCTCGTTCCGGTCGATGCGCCGGGTCGAGGGCGAGAGCACCTCGCACACCCAGTCCGGCGCGGTCCCGAAATAGGCCGCGTCCGGGTACACGGGCATCGTTTCGCGCCGCCACCCCGCCAGGTCCGGCACCACGATGTCGGCCCCCAGATGAAGCTCCGGCTCATCGATGATCCACCAGCCGCCGGGGCCGCCGTCACCGTAGTCGAACGGCGGGCCGATCCTGGCCCCGATCCCGGAACTCGCCCGCGCATGGCGCGATGCGGGTCTTGGCTGGGTGTGGAGCGTCCCCGCGAGCACCTCCGCCACCAGATGGGGCGGCGCGTCAAGCACGTCCTGATAGGTCGCCGTCCGCTCCGCCCTCAGTCCCGTGCTCATCCTGTTCATGGGTTCCTCCGGGAGCGGGCTCCGCCTATGGACTTACACTCATCCGTATCGGTGCGCAAATATCCATATCTTCAGTGGCGCACCATGGGTAATGCGAATATAATCTTTTCAACGTTATGCGGCTTACCCTGGAATCGAATGCTCGAACGCCTTGAGTTGAAGAATGTCGGCCCGGCCCCTGAGATGACACTGGACCTGCGGCACCGGATGAATCTCATCGTAGGTGACAACGGACTTGGTAAGAGCTTCCTTCTGGACGTGGCATGGTGGGCGCTGACGAGAAGATGGCCGCGGGAACTGAATCCCCGCCTGACTTCCGGCTACATGGCGCGTCCGACGGACAGGAAAGCGCCGGCGGAGCTGCGGTTCGCCCTGACAACCGATGCCGGAAATAGCAGGAGCTTCGTAAGCGCGTATTCCGTGATGGACGAGAGTTGGACTGGCAAGCCCGGAAGACCCTGGAGCCCGGGACTGGTCATTCACGCCCACGCAGATGGCGGTTTCTCGGTCTGGGATCCGGCCCGGAACTACTGGAGGAAGAGGGGAAACATCGACGTTCAGGACCGGCTTCCGGGATATGTTTTCTCACCCCAGGAGGTCTGGAGTGGATTGGTGGTCCCGATCGGGGGCAGGCCGACCAAGGTCTGCAAGGGACTCCTCGACGACTGGTCGAGCTGGATTCGGGAGAACGGTGAAAACGCCCGCCTGATGGCGGAGGTCGTCGGTGTTCTGGCGGTTGGCGACGGACCTTGGAAAACCGGACCCATCCTGCGCCTTTCCGTCGATGACGCTCAGGATATTCCATCAATCAGAACCGAATATGCCGAGGCTGTTCCAATTGTGCATGCATCGTCCGCGGTTCGCCGTATCGCCGGTCTGGCGTACACGCTCGTCTGGTCGTGGAGTGAGCATGTGCGTGCGGCTGAACAGCTCGGCGTAAAGGTCGCAGGCCAGGTTATACTGCTATTCGATGAGATCGACGCGCACCTTCACCCTCGATGGCAGCGGGCCATTGTGCCCGCGATACTCAATGTGATGGACCATCTGGCCGATACGGATACCGGTGTGCAACTCATCGCCGCGACGCATTCGCCGCTCGTGCTCGCGTCGTTGGAGCCACATTTCGATGAGGACCGGGATCGGCTGTTTCACTTGGATTTCCGCAACGGTCAGGTATGGCTCGACACTGTGCCCTGGGTGGCGCAGGGGGATGCGCTCAACTGGCTGGTTTCCGAGGTCTTCGGGCTTCGTCAGGCGCGATCGATCGAGGCGGAGCGAGCCATTGACGCGGCCCAGGTCTATATGCGCCGAGACCTGCTCCAGAGCCCTGGGGATCCAGAAGAACGTGATGGGATCCATAGGGAGCTCTGCCGTGTGTTGCCGGGACATGATCCGTTCTGGCCACGATGGATCGTGCGGACAGAGAAAAACGGGAGCGGACAGTGATCCGTTTCGAACCCGTTCCGGAGCCGACCAGATTTGACCGGGAAGTCAGGTTACCGGGTGAGGCATGGCTCGCCGCCAATCCGGAGCCTGTGCGCCCAAAGGATTTCTGGACTCCCTTCAAGGGTGCGCTCGCAGACGGCTTCCGGAATCTCTGTGCTTACTCGGCGATGTACGAACCGGTTGGGACCGTTGATCACTTCGTGAGCTGCCACGAAGATCGGTCGAGGGGCGCATCCCAGATTGTTGGCGCATGCCCGTGCTGGGTAGTGCCCCGGTTCTCGCCTGGCGGGCAAAGCCAAGGTTTCCGGCCGAATCCTGAGGAACGCGAATGAGCCAGATTCACCCATTGGCAACAATCTGGGCCACACCCTGCATGCGGTAACGGGCTCCCGATCTCGAAAACCGCTTACTCATCGCTTTCGCCTGGTTGCCGTGACGGACTCGGGACTGACCCGGCCCGCGTTCCGCCGTCAGTCACGATGCGGGTGGAGGGTATTTTCCGGCCTCGCGGCGGGCGAAGGGTTTGAGCGACTCCCCGTAGGTTTCCAGAAACGCTCTGGCCCGCGCGGGATCCCGCTTGGAGCACTCGCGGACCCACCATGCGACAGCTTTCTGGATGAACCATTCGGAATCCTCCACATACAGGGCCGCCCATCCGAGGATCCGGTCGCGGATGGCGACATCATGGGGCCCGGGATCCCTCATTCTGGCCCACGGCAGCGTCATGACCAATGCCGCCCTACGCACCCAGAAATCCGCGCTCCGGGTCCAGGATTCAATTTCATCGATCCGGTCGGGTTTGGCCACCAGCCGCGTCTGCCCGGCTATGCTGGCATGGTCGGCTACAGCCCAGGCGTCGAATTCGGGAACCCACGACGCGATCAGTTTCCAGACGGCTTCATCGGGTCGTACCCGCTTCTGTGTCAATAGCTTGGCTGCCGCGATCCGGGCCTCGTGGATGTTGGTGCCCCAGAGTGCGTCCGCGAGAGCGATGCGCTTACTAAGCGGCAGCGCCCGGCGCCATTCCCGCGTCAATATGTCGATGTCGGGGTTGGCCACGCCCAAATAGGTTCTGGGAGCCTTGTGGTAGGCCGCCATAGCCGCGTCCTTGCCAGGTTGTGCATGGGCTTTCAGGGCATTTAGTGCGGCACTGGGTGTCATTGTCCGTCAAATTTGGTCGGCGTTCGGTCAGGCACTGTCTCGTCGCATTTTATGCTGAACTGCCTGCTCCCTTCCAGACTTTTCTTGTCCCGAACCCGGATGTCGATGCGGGAATGCCGTCTGTACAATGACTTACTCTACAGTGACCGACTTGGCGAGGTTGCGTGGCTGGTCCACATCCGTGCCTTTCGCAACGGCCGTGTGATATGCCAGAAGCTGTGCCGGAACGGCGTATAGGATCGGCGCGAACCGCGTCGGCACATCCGGCATGACAAGCGTCCGCCATACTTCACCGCCAACGGCTGCCGCTCCCCGTGAGTCGGTTACCAGAAGCACTTTACCATGTCTTGCCGCGACTTCCCGCATGTTGCTGACGGTCTTCTCGAACAGCGCGTCCGTCGGTGCCAGAACCACGACCGGAACCGCCCTGTCGATCAATGCAATCGGCCCGTGCTTGAGTTCACCGGAGGCGTAGCCTTCAGCGTGAACGTAGCTGATTTCCTTCATTTTGAGGGCCGCTTCCAGAGCGAGGGGGTACATCGCGCCCCGCCCCATGAACAGAACATCCCTGGCCTCGGCTATCTGGAGGGCAATACGGGCGATTTCGGTCCCACGGTCGAGGGCCAGGCTCAGGTACCCCGGGAGTGTGCCCAGCGCTTCGACATTTGACCGGAAGTCAGCTTGGCTCACCTGACCACGATCCATCGCCGCCCGCAGGGCCAGTGCGGCAAGTAACGTTAGTTTGCAGGTGAAGGCTTTGGTGGAGGCCACCCCGATTTCGGGGCCAGCCATGATCGGAAGGTTGACATGCGACTCGCGCGCGATCGTGCTGGTCGGGACATTCGTCAGGGAAACCGCGAATGACGTCGCCCTGGAGTGCCGGAGCGCGGCGAGAGTGTCCGCTGTCTCACCTGACTGACTGAGGAATAGGGATAGCGTGCGTTCCGTCACCGGTGGTTCGCGATAGCGGAACTCGCTGGCTATATCGACGTCTACGGGCAGGCGGGCGATCCGCTCCAACCAGTATTTTGCGATGAAGCCGGCAAGGAATGCCGTGCCGCAGGCCACGATGCCTACGCGGTTGAATGCCCTGAAATCGATCTCTTCGGGAAGGATGATGCCTGCGTCATCCGAAACGTAGCGGCTGAGAACATCCGCTACGGCCGCGGGCTGTTCGGCGATTTCCTTGGCCATATAATGCTTGTGTCCGCCCTTGCCGATCAGTGCGCTATCGATCTGGATGGTCTCGGTTGGTCGCACCGCGACTCCGCCACCACGGTCAATGATCCGTGCGCCGCCACGGGTCACGACCGCCCTGTCGCCTTCCTCAAGATAGGTTATCCGGTCAGTGAGCGGCGCAAGGGCAAGGGCGTCCGAGCCGACGAATGTCTCCCCGTGCCCATGACCGATCGCCAATGGCGAGCCTCTGCGGGCGGCGATCAGGAGATCGTCTTCTCCGTCAAACAGGAAACACAGTGCGAATGCGCCCTCAAGCCGTGCGACGACCTGCTCCACCGCGTCGTTCGGGTCCAGTCCCTGACCCAAAAACCTTTCGGTCATTAACGCGACGGCTTCAGTGTCGGTCTCGGACTGAAACCTCGCTCCGCCAAGTTCAAGATCCGCCCGAAGGTCACGGTAATTCTCGATGATTCCGTTGTGGACGACCGCGACCGATCCCGCTCTGTGCGGATGCGTGTTGCACAGTGTCGCTGCGCCGTGAGTGGCCCAGCGCGTGTGTCCGATACCGGATTTGCCGGTCACGGGTTCATGCACGAGCAGGTCGCTGAGGTTGACGAGCTTTCCGATGGCCCGGCGCCTTGCGAGTCGGCCGTCCTTGTCAACCGTCGCGATGCCCGCACTGTCATAGCCTCGGTACTCGAGACGCTTCAACGCATCCACCATGATGGGCGCGACTTCGTGCTGGCCCAGGACTCCGATGATTCCACACATTATATCTATGGCTTCCCAGGTTTCGTCCTGGATCTTCTGTAGAGTTCCAAAAGACGCCGCGCCGCGCCGGGTTTTATGTTCTGGCTGGCGCGCCCGATCGCCAGCGCACCGTCAGGCACGTCCTTGGTGATTACGGAGCCGCTTGCGGTCATGGCGTCATCGCCAACCCTGACCGGAGCCACCAGCATCGTGTCGGACCCGATGAAAGCGCGGGCGCCGATCTCGGTATGGTTTTTCTCGACGCCGTTGTAATTGCAGGTGACCGTACCCGCGCCGATGTTCGCGTCCGCGCCGACATGGGCGTCCCCGACATAGGCCAGATGGCCCGCCTTGGCACCCTGACCCAGCAATGCGTTCTTGAGTTCCACGAAATTTCCGACTTTCGCCCCGCTGGACAGCCTCGTGCCCGGGCGAAGCCTCGCGAATGGTCCCACCACCGCGCCACGACCGACATGGGCACCTTCCAGATGGCTGAACGCACGGATCGTGGCATCGGCCTCGACCGTGACTCCCGGGCCGAGAATAACGTTTGGCTCCAGCAGGCAGTCGGGGCCAAGCCGGGTGTCATAGGACAGAAAGACCGTCTCGGGCGCCACCATCGTGACGCCGCTATCCATAGCTCTCTCACGCGCACCGGCCTGAAACACCGCCTCCGCGTGGGCGAGTTGCGCACGGGTGTTGACGCCAAGGGTTTCCTGCTCGTCGCAGATCACCGCTGTCACTTTCAGGCCGCGTTCACGCGCCTGTCCGACGATGTCGGTCAGATAGTATTCCCCGCAGGCATTTTCGTTCGAAAGCCCCTTGCATAACCCGAACATACGTTCCGCATCGGCCATGACGATGCCACTGTTGCACAGCGCGATGGAGCGCTCCACATCCGTGGCGTCCCTGAACTCGACGATCCTCACCAACTGGTCGCCATCCATCACGATCCGCCCGTACCGTCCGGGTTCGGCGGATTCGAATCCAAGGATGACGATGTCATGGCCGGTCTCCCTGGCTACTTTCATTCGCCTGAGCGTTCCTTCGCGGATGAACGGGGTATCGCCATACAGCACGACAGCGTCGCCGCTGAAGTCCTTAAGGGCCCTTTCGGCCTGCAGTACCGCATGACCGGTGCCGAGCTGCCGCGTCTGGATTACGATATCGATTTCGGGATCAAGGGCTTTCGCCGACCTCGCGACCGCATCCGACTCGGCACCCGTCACGATTACTGTCCGATCCGGTGACAGGCATCGTCCGGACCCCACCGCATGTACGAGGAGCGGAACGCCTCCAAGCGGATGAAGCACTTTGGGCAGGTCGGAATTCATCCGGGTTCCCTGTCCGGCGGCCAGGACGATCAGAGCGGTCGACATGGGCTGCTCTCTGCCAAATTGTTTGTGCGCCCTACCGATGGTTCCCGCTTTACGCGGTGGAGGGGCTTTCCAGTGATTTTGGCGGCAATCTATATCGGGTGGTTGAGGAATGCCACCGGTAACCAAGGCACCTGCTGCTAACGCTCTCCGCCGTGTGCCGACCAATGGTATTCGGATAAGGATTCCCAACGTTCGGACAGGAAAGCCCGCGCTTCGGGTGTGAGCCGGAAGCCGGGGGCCTTGTCCTGGTGGCCTTTCGTGATGTCGGGCGACATGCCTGGTCTGCCACCTGATCCCCAGCCGCATGGACCGGCGCGGATGGCTGCGTTCCGGCCTCTCCCGCAGGGGGCGGCGCGATAGCCCGGCCATGATCCGCGCGACGGACTGCATTTCGGCGGGGACCTCACCCCCGGGGAGGCCGGCAGGGTGCGCGCCCGGCTGGAGGCGGATTACGGGGCCGGGGTCACGGGACTCCCGGTCGGGAGCGTCACGTATGACGCCGACGGGGGTGAGGAGACGCCGGCGCTCGGCGAAGGCGGGCCGGGCGTCGCGCTCCGGTCGGAGCGGGCGGACGGCACGGTCCGGGAGGTGGGCGCCATCGCGGACGAAGGCGTCACGGTCACGCTGCGGGCCGAGGGGATCGCCCCGCTGGTGCTGCCGGAGTCCCGGACGCCCGCCCCGGAGCCCCTGGCGCCCGCCCCGGATCCCGCCCCCGCCACACCGCCGGCGACGTCCGGCGGCGGCGGCGGGTCCTCCGGCGGCGGCGGTTCCTCCGGGGGCGGTGCCACGCCCGCGCCCGCCACGCCCGTGACGCCCGCGCCCCCGTCCGGCCCCCCGGATCCCGGCCCCGCGGACGCGGGGCCTCCCGCCGCCGACACCTCCGCGCCCACCTGGCTGACGCTGGCGGACGCGCCGGGCCCGGCGGGCCGCGTGGTCTCGGGGGTCCACGGGTTCGGGATCGGCTGCGGCGGCGACGCGTGGCCCCTCCCGGCGGCGCGGGCGGCCGCGCCGCCCGCGCCGTCCCTCCCCCACGGCCCCGCCCGCGCCTCCCGCGCCTCCCGCGCGGGGGGCGCCGGGGTCTGGGCCGCCGCCGGGGCGTCGTCCTCCGCCCGGGGCGCGTCCGGGGCCCTCCACGGGGCGTCATACGGCCTCGGCCGCCGGACCCTGGCGCTGGGCCATGACGCGGAGACGCCCCGGGGCGGGACGCTCGGCCTGTCGGTCACCCGGCTGGCGGGCGCGGCCGACGTGGGCGGCCCCGGCGGCGCGGCGGACGGCGGGCGGATCGGCGTCACCGGGACCGCGGCCTCCGTCTCCCACCGGTGGGACCTCCCGTCCCTGACCGTCACCGCGCGCGCCTCCGCCGCGGCGCTGTCGGCCTCCATGTCGTCGTCGCTCCGCGGGCCCCTCGCCTCCGGGGTGTCCGCGTCCGGCCTGTCCGCCGGGATCGGGGCCGCGCGCGCGGTGGCCCTGGAGGGGGCCGCGCTGGCCCTCGGGGCGGGCCTGTCGCACGCGCGGGCGCGCGCCGGCGGGTTCACCGCCCATGTGCGCGGCCCCGGCGGGCCCACGCCGGTGCGGGTCACCGGCGCGGCGGCCCGGGAGACCGCGCTGCGCCTGCGGGCGGACTGGCGGCGGACGTCCGCGTCCGGAGGCCCGTTCCTGGGCGGCGGGCTCGACCTTCCGCTGGACGGCGGGGCGCGGGTCACCGCCGGCGGCACGGCGCTGCCGTCGGGGCGGCGGGCCACCCTCCGCCTCCACGCGGGGCTGGCGTCCGTCCGCCCCGGGGGCGGGACCGCGGCCCTGACGCTGGGCTACGCCGGCCTCGCCCTCGGCTTCTGACCATGCGCGGCAGGAAGGGGACGCACCCATGACCAACATGACCGGGACACCCGGGACACCCGGGACACGCACCCGCGCGGCCGCGCCGGCCGCCGCCTGCCTGCTGGCGGCCGCGCTCCTGCTGGCCGCCTGCGGCGGGGGCGGCGGCGGAGCGCCGCCCGCCGGAGGCGGCCCGATGGCCCTGCCGCCGTTCACGGACGACGCGCTCGCGCGCGTCCGGCAGCTCACGGGATCGGAGGTCCCGGGCGAGACGGCGGCGGCGAACGACGCGCGCCGCCGGGTGCAGGACCGGACGGGCTGGCGGGGGCGTTACGTCACCGCCGGGGGCCCGGCGGACGCCGCCGGGGCGCGCGCCCTCGAGGCGCGCGCGGTGGCCTTCAGCGGCGCCCACGCGGACGTGTCGCTGCGGAACCCCGTCCTGTCCCGGAAGGGGATCGTTGTCCACGGGGCCCGGGCGGACGGCGGGCGGTTCGCCGGCATGCGGTCCGTCGGCGCGACGATGGGGCATGCGGGCCTCGCGGTCCTCACCGCCCCGGGCCCCGGCGGCGGGATCTACGTCCGCACCGACACCGCGCCCGCCCCCGCGGGCCCGCCGGAGCCGCCGCGCGCCGGGGACGCGGCGTCCGCCACCTGGACCGGCGTCATGCTCGGGGCCGACGTCCGGACCCGCGAACTCCTGCAGGGGGACGCCACCCTCACCTACGGCTTCGCCGACCGGGAGATCGACGTCCGCCTCACCGGCATCGTCAGCCTCGACGCGGCGGCGGAGGGCAGGCAGGACACGGCCCGCGGCGACGTGACGTTCCCGGACGTCCCCGCCGGCGGTGACGGGATCTGGCGGACCCCGGACGGGCCGCGGTACGTCGAGGCGGGCCTCACGGGCCCCGGACACGCCGGGGCCGCCGGCCTGTTCCGGACGCCCGACATGGCCGGCGCTTTCGGCGCGCGCCGGGACTGACCGGAACCGCGGGAACGGCCGCGCCACGCCGCCGGCGCGGTGCGCATGGCGCACCCGACGCACTGGCGTACGGGATAACGCGGCGCAAGGTCAACCGGATCGTCGACGCGGACATCCGGGCCTTCCCCGACCGGCTGGACCGGGGATGGCCCATGAAGTTCGTGGAGCACCGGATCGGGGACCGGCGGGTCACCCGCCTGATCTCCAAATGGCCTGGCGCCGGCGTCATGGAAGACGGGGAATGGCGGGACAGCCTGCGGGGAACCCCGCAGGGTTCAGGTGTCCCGCCGATCCTGGCGAACGTGTACCTGCACTTCGTCCCTGACCCCTGGTTCCGGAGGAAATGGCGCTCCCGGATCGCCCGTGGCGAGACGGTCATCGCGCGCCACGCCGATGGCTTCGCGGTCGGGTTCCAGCACAAGCGGGACGCGGAACGGTTCCTGTGCGACCTGAAGGACAGGCTGGCCGAACTTTCGCTCGACCCGCACCCGGACAGGACCCGCCTCATCGGGTTCGGCAGGTTCGCGATGGCGAACCGCCGGGCGCGGGGAGAGCGGCGTCCCGAGACCTTCGACCTCCTCGGGTTCACGCATTACTGCCGGACCACGCGGAAGGGACGTTTCGGACTGGGGCGCAAGCCGATCGGGAAGCGGGCCAGCCGCACCCTGAAGCGCATCAGGGCCGAACCGCGCCGACGGATGCGCGACAGCGTGCGTGACGTCGCCAAATGGCTTGGCCGGGTTGTGGGCGGATGGCTGCGCTACCACGCGGTGCCGACCGGCCACCCGTCCCTCCGCAGCTTCGTGCGGCGCGTCAGGCGACTCTGGCTGCGCGTCCTGCGACGAAGACCGCAGAGGGACCGCTTCAAATGGAGCGGGATCGATGCCCTGGCCAGGGTCTTCTGGCCTCGGATCCGGATTCCTCACCCATGGCCGGGCACGCGCTTTGCCGTCAGTCACCCGAGGTAGGAGCCTCGTGCCCTAGCGGGCTCGCGGGGATCTGTGCGGGGGGCGTCGGGCAACCGGCGTTCCTGCCGCGACCCCCTCACCAGCGGCGATCCCGTGATATTCGGTGATTTCATATCCTTCGACCGACGATGTGGTTGTCATGATCATTCCGGATGCCTTTCTGGGATGTGATGACGTTTCCGGCGGCATTCCCGCCGATCGGTTAACCCCCACGCGGTGTGCGGATTTGCCGGTTTCCCGGTCAGGCCGGGTGAGCCGGGAACTCCCGCCCTACCCGGTTCGACCGCCATGATGCCGTTCTCGGTGACGGCGGTGATCCTGTCCCCGCCCGTCTCCATAGCGGATGCCGGTGGATTGGGGAAAGCCCTGTTTCCCGAAAAAGGCTTATCCCTTTGACTACGGCGCCGCAAGATGCTGTGCCAGCGGCCGGTCGCGGGATCCCCTGATCCCCGGCGGAATCCACGCCTTCGCCGCCGCGCGGCGGCCCGGACGGTGCCGGAAAGTGAGGATTCGGGTGGTGTGCGGGTGCGCGGATGCGCCCGCCGGTGCCGTGGCGGAATCCGGGCGGGGTTTCCGGCGCCTCAGACGCGTCCCCCGGTGAGGTCGCGGCAGGTGGCGGGCGGAAGTCCCAGCCCGATGCCGGGCAGGCTGTCGAAGGAGGCCCGTCGGTGGCGCCGGCGGTTCCAGCGGAACACGGACCCGTCGGGGTGGCGCTGGAAACGCCTGCTCCGCAGGCCGTGGTACACGCCCATGGCCCGGCGCTTCAGGTTCGGGAAGACCCGGCGGACCCACGCCAGGACCCCGTGGGCCGGGCGGTCGCCGATCACCCTGCGCTCCCGGGGGTTGCCGGGCAGGCCGGGGTGGCCGCTCCAGCCGTCGGTGACCACCCACGCGCCCGGCACGACGGACGCGGCGATGAAGCCGCGGAGCGCCCCGGATCCGTAGTCCCCGATCGTCCCGAGCCGGATGCGGCGCGGCCTGCCGCACTCCGGGAGCTCGACCGCCCCGGCCATGAGGATACGCCCCGCGGCGCCGCGGCCCCTGCCGGCGCCGCTGTCCTCCGCGCCGCCGCCGTCCCGGAAGGGTACGGACGCCCCGTCCACCTCCGCGGTCCCCTGAAGAAGGCTCCGCCCAGGGCCGGCCATCGCCCGGCGAGGCCTGTGCGGCAGCAGCCAGGCGCTTTTATGGCTGCCGATGCCCGGCCGGGCCTGGAGCTGGAGCGCGGAGATGCCGTTGGAGTGCGTGGCCACGGGATGCGCGGCGGGGAACCATGTCCTGAGCGGCAGGTGGCTGCGGCGCGTCACCGTGCCCGCCGTCACCGGGGCCTGGCGTCCGCAGCCCGCGCACCCGGGAGGCGGCGCCCGCCCTCGGCTCCCAGCCCTTAGTACAGCCGCAGGCCGGGCACGCGAAGCCGCCGCCCCAGCGCAGCCCAGCCAGGTGGCGGGCGCAGGCGCCGTCGTCCGGGAAGAGCTCCCCGGACCCCTGGCGGGACATCGGGCGGTCGTGTTTCCAGCGGCAGGCCATGGAAGAGAACATAAGGCGAACAAAACGGATCGTCAACCCCCTCCGGCACAAAATGTGGACATGCCTTGGTTAAAGGGATAAGCCTTTCCCGAAAATACCGCCAGTTTCGCCCCGATCCTGCCGGTCGGTTGCGGCGGTTGGCAAATCCTGCGAAAAGGGGCGTCATGCGGACGGTCATATTTGATCTTGACGGCACGCTCGCCGATACAAGTGGCGACCTTATCGCCGCCGCCAACGCATGTTTCCGTGGGTTGGGACACGAAGAGGTGCTCGACCCCGTCACAGACCAGGCGATCGCCTTCCATGGTGGTCGGGCGCTTCTAAGGCTCGGCTTCCAGCGGCTGGGACTTGACGGGGATCGGGCCGGTATCCAGTATCCACTGCTACTGAAGCACTACGGCCGGAACATAGATGCCTTCACGCGACTTTATCCGGGACTGGTGGTGGCGGTGGAGCAGCTGCGGGGGGCGGGATACAGGACGGGGATATGTACCAACAAGCCGGAAAAGCTGGCCGAGACGCTGATTCGACGGCTTGGTGTGCGGAAGCTGTTCGACTCATTGGTGGGGGCGGACACGCTTCCCGTGCGCAAACCGGATCCCGCACCATATGTCGCGGCTGTCAAGCGCGCCGGGGGCGCGGTCGGGTCGTCCCTGCTTGTGGGCGACACCGTGACCGACCGGGATACAGCCCGCGCCGCCGGTGTTCCGTGCATTCTGGTGACGTTCGGCGCGGAGGGTCCGGACGTCGTGTCACTGTCACCGGACGCGCGGCTTGACCGTTTCGACGAGCTTGTCGGGCTCGTGGCCCGGTTGATTGGCTGAAATTCCGCAACGGAATTCCATTGCCGAAATTCCACCGCCATTGACGAAGGTGCACGTCGTGTCCAATCTGTCGCCATGGGAAAAGAGATTTTCACGGGCAGCTTCACGCAGCAGGAACCGATACCTGAGGCCGGAATCGCGGTGGCCGTGGATGTCATGCGCCACGGTAGGCTGCATCGCTATAACCTTACCGATGGCGAGCCCGGCGAGGTGGCGCTTCTCGAGACGGAATTCGCGCAATTCGTGGGAGCCGGTTACTGTCTTGCGGTCACGTCAGGTGGCTACGCACTCGGAGCCGCACTGCGCAGCGTGGGGGTTGCGCAGGGGGACCGGGTATTGTCCAACGCATTTTCGCTGGCACCGGTTCCGGGTGCGATCGCGGGCGTGGGCGCGGAGCCGGTCCTTGTCGAGACGACCGAAGATCTGACAATCGATCTGGATGATCTGCGCGTGAAAGCCGTGTCAAGCGGCGCCAGGGTTCTGCTGCTCAGCCATATGCGTGGGCATATATGTGACATGGACCGCCTGATGGCGATCTGCAGAGGTTCAGGCATCACGGTGGTGGAGGACTGCGCACACACGATGGGTGCGCGGTGGCGCGGAGTTCCGTCGGGTCGGCATGGTGTGGTCGGTTGCTATTCCACCCAGACATACAAGCACATCAATTCCGGTGAGGGCGGGTTGCTGGTGACCGACGACCCCGCCATCGCCGCGCGGGCGGTGATGCTGTCAGGCTCCTACATGCTCTACGGCCGCCATCTGGCGGTGCCCGCTTCCGACGCTTTCGATGAAATCCGCTATTCCACACCGAATATGTCGGGACGTATGGACAATCTTCGGGCAGCTATCCTTAGGCCGCAGCTGGAGGGCCTCGCGCTGCGGGTCGACCGCTGGAAAGCACGGTACCGCAGGATTGAGGATGGGCTGCGCACCGCCCCGGGGCTTCGGCTGATCGAGCGGCCGAAGCAGGAAGGATATGTAGGATCTTCGATCCAGTTCCTTTTGCCCGAGTGGCGACCCGGCACCGTTGAGCAGGTCGTCGCCCGTTGCGCGGATCGCGGCGTCGAGCTCAAATGGTTCGGTGCCGAGGAGCCCGTCGCCTACACCTCACGCTATGACAGCTGGCGCTATGTTACCGACCAGAGGTTGCCGCGAACGGATCGTGTTCTTGCGGGTCTGCTCGACATGCGCATTCCGCTAACGTTTTCGCTTGAGGACTGCGCCCTTATCGCCCACATCATCGGTGCCGAGGTGTCGGCGGCTCGGGAAGGGGCTGTCGCGGTGAGCTGACGCCTTTGTGGGTTGCACGGCGTCCCCGCTCCGGCATTCCAGAGATACGTTTCGCGAATTCCGGAGCGCTGTCCCGCCATTTCCGGATGCCGGCAGGCGACGGTCGGGAATGCCTTGGGGAACGGATTCACCGTGCCGGGAATCGTCACGACGGTAGCGCTTCAGGTGCCCGTGCCGATCGGGTGCCGGGTATGCGCCTGAGCCCGGCGTTTCGCTCACGGTCGCCATCCTGTCGGCGGCGAACACGTCATTGGGCGGGATCATCCGCGTGAATTCCGATTGACGCGAAATCGTGGCATGGGGTATTTTTCGGGGCAAGTGTTTTTTACGCCGGGGATGGCTCGCATGTTCGCCGCATCCATGAATTTCGATCTCGGCGAGGATGTAGGTGCGCTCCGCGAAACCGTGCAGCGCTGGGCGCAGGAACGCGTGAGGCCGCTTGCCGCCGAAATCGACCGAACGAACGCGTTTCCCGCGGAACTGTGGCGCGAGATGGGCCAGCTGGGGATTCTCGGAATAACGGTCGGAGAGGAGTTCGGCGGCGCCGGTATGGGATATCTTGCGCACACGGTGGCGGTGGAGGAGGTGGCGAGAGCCTCCGCGTCCGTTTCCCTGAGCTATGGTGCGCATTCCAACCTCTGTGTCAACCAGATCAGTCTGAACGGAACGCCGGAACAGAGAGAGCGGTTTCTGCCCGGGCTGGTGTCGGGCGAGCGTGTCGGTGCGCTTGCGATGTCCGAAGCCGCTGCCGGTTCGGATATCGTATCGATGAATCTCAGGGCGGATAGAATGAATGACCATTACCGACTCAATGGTTCGAAATACTGGATCACGAACGGCCCCGACGCAGACATTTACGTGGTTTACGCCAAAACCGATCCAGAGGCCGGATCCAGGGGCATCACCGCGTTTATAGTCGAACGGCCCGTGGCCGGATTTTCAGCTGGGCCGCACTTTGACAAGCTCGGGATGCGTGGTTCCAATACGGGGGAACTCGTATTCGAGGACGTCGAGGTTCCATACGAGAACGTGCTCGGGCGGGATGGGTGCGGCGTTGCTGTGCTTATGTCGGGTCTGGATTACGAACGGGTCGTGCTTGCGGGTATCGGCACGGGCATTATGGCGGCCTGCATGGATGAGGTGATGCCCTATCTCACCGAACGGAAACAGTTCGGCCAGCCGATCGGGAACTTTCAGTTGATGCAGGGTAAGGTCGCTGACATGTATACGGCGATGAATTCGGCGAGGGCGTATGTCTATGAGGTGGCGAAGGCCTGCGACCGTGGCGAGGTGACGCGCCAGGACGCCGCCGCATGCGTGCTGTATTCATCCGAAGCGGCGATGAAGCAGGCGCATCAGGCGGTGCAGGCAATGGGTGGGGCGGGATTCCTGAACGACGCTCCCGTCGCACGGATTTTCCGGGACGCGAAACTT
This sequence comes from Paracoccaceae bacterium, assembly GCA_965221405.1. Taxonomy (GTDB): domain Bacteria; phylum Pseudomonadota; class Alphaproteobacteria; order Rhodobacterales; family Rhodobacteraceae; genus JAPOUP01. The sequence continues at coordinate 220,278 of CBDCSE010000003.1, forward strand.
ATGGAAATCGGGGCCGGCACCAGCGAGATCAGGCGAATGCTGATCGGCCGGGAACTTATGGCGACTTTAGCGTGACTTCCACGCCGCGCCGCAGGTCGATCGTAGGGCTTTCGTGTGATGCGGAACGGTGCCGCCGATGTCGGGCAGGCCGTCACGATCCGTCAGCGCACGTCAGCGGACGGCCACCCCTGCCGTTGGAATGCGGCCCGCTTCGCGGGTTGAAGTATGCAGCCTGTCGGTTCCGCGTATGAGACTGGTTTCAAAATTCATCGCCGGTTCGGATGGGGCGGCGTCCAATCGCGCCGCGCATCTTGCGGCGCTGAAAGAGGTGACCGACGCCGCGGAACTTGCCGCCGCCGGTGGCGGCGCGGGTGCCCGCGACCGCCATGTCAGCCGTGGAAAGATGCTTCCCCGCGATCGGGTCGCGGGCCTTCTCGACGCTGGCGCTCCTTTTCTTGAGATCGGGGCGACCGCGGCGCATGGGCTTTACGGCGGTGCCGCCCCATGTGCCGGGGTCATCGCCGGTATCGGGCGCATCATGGGTCAGGAAGTTATGGTCGTCTGCAACGACGCGACGGTTAAGGGTGGCACCTATTACCCCATGTCGGTCAAAAAACACCTCCGGGCGCAGGAAATCGCCACGGAATGCCATCTGCCGTGCGTCTATCTCGTGGATTCTGGCGGCGCCAATCTGCCGAACCAGGATGAGGTCTTCCCCGACCGGGACCATTTCGGGCGGATTTTCTACAATCAGGCGCGGATGAGCGCGAAGGGTATCGCACAGATCGCTGTGGTCATGGGCTCCTGCACCGCCGGTGGGGCCTATGTGCCGGCCATGTCGGACGTGACCATCATCGTCAAGGGACAGGGCACCATTTTCCTCGCTGGCCCGCCACTGGTCAAGGCTGCGACAGGAGAGACCGTTACGGCGGAGGAACTCGGTGGCGGTGATGTTCACACGCGCCTCTCGGGCGTTGCGGACTACCTGGCCGACGATGACGCCCACGCATTGGCGCTGGCGCGACGCGCAATCGGGTCGCTGAACCGCAGGTCCGCATCCCCGGTTTCCTGGGCAAGTCCGGAGGAGCCCGCACTCGACCCCGATGAGATCCTTGATCTGGTACCGGTGGATCTGCGCGTGCCATATGACATTCGTGAGGTGATAGGGCGGATCGTGGATGGATCGCGCCTTGATGAATTCAAGGCTCGTTTCGGAGTTACGCTGGTCTGTGGTTTCGCCCATGTCATGGGTTGCCCCGTGGGAATCGTCGCGAACAACGGAGTGCTGTTTTCCGATTCCGCCCAGAAGGGCGCACATTTCGTCGAACTCTGCAGCCAGCGTCGCGTTCCGCTGGTTTTCCTGCAGAACATCACCGGCTTCATGGTCGGACGGAGGTACGAGCATGAGGGTATCGCACGGCATGGAGCGAAACTCGTGACCGCCGTCGCAACGACGGAGGTTCCGAAGATCACCATGCTGGTGGGCGGTTCTTTCGGAGCCGGAAATTACGGAATGGCCGGAAGGGCCTACCAGCCGAGGTTTCTCTGGACGTGGCCGATTTCGCGTATCGCGGTTATGGGTGGAGTTCAGGCGGCAAACGTGCTGGCGACGGTGAAGCGGGAGTCGACGGAACGCGCCGGAGGGACCTGGTCATCTGACGAGGAGGAGGAATTCAAGCGTCCGACGCTAGAGATGTTCGAGCGGCAGTCGCACCCGCTCTACGCTTCGTCGCGACTCTGGGATGATGGAATAGTCGATCCGCGCCGATCGCGGGAAGTCCTCGCGCTCAGCCTGCGGGCGGCTCTGAACGCGCCGGTCGGGGAGACGAGGTTCGGTGTATTCAGGATGTGATCTTCAGTCCGGGTCGGCGTGCGGAGTGGCTTCGATGGCCGAAGCGTCATGCCTTCCGGGTTCCGGAGGGCGCATTCTCGCGGCTCCGGCATGACGCGTTTCGCACCTGGACCGCCTGGGCGAAGATGGAACGCAGGGAACCGTAGGCAACCGGGAGAAATGGGTGGAGCGAACACGTCGGCTGGCAATCCCGTGGAGTGGCCCGACTCCCCGCCGCCTTTCAGGGGTTCCGGAGGCCACCCGATGCCATACGGTCGGAGCTGGATATGTCAGGAAACAGTCACAGGAATGGACCCGTAATGATCCATCGGCTTCTGGTCGCCAACAGGGGTGAAATCGCCTGCCGGATCATAGAGACGGCCCGTCGCATGGGAATCTGGACGGTTGCGGTGAATTCCGAGGCCGACAGAAGCGCACGGCATGCCGCTATGGCTGACATGGCTGTCCATATTGGCCCTTCGCCGCCTTCACGCAGCTATCTCAATGGCGCGGCGATCATTGACGCGGCGATACGGACCGGGTGCGGGGCGATCCATCCCGGATATGGTTTCCTGAGCGAGAATCCCGAATTCGCGGAAGCGGTCGGTAAGGCCGGGCTTACCTTTATCGGACCTCCGGCGAGCGCGATCCGCGCCATGGGCCTCAAGGACAGGGCGAAGGCGCTGATGGAGCGCGCGGGCGTGCCGGTGGTTCCCGGCTATCACGGTGAGAATCAGGAGGACGGGCATCTCGCCGCCGTCGCGGGTGATCTGGGCTATCCGGTTCTGATCAAGGCGGTCGCGGGTGGTGGTGGTAAAGGAATGCGCAGGGTCGATCACCCCAGAGACTTTGCGGATGCATTGGCATCGGCCCGCGCCGAAGCGGAGGGCGCGTTTGGCAACGATGCGGTGCTGGTTGAGAGATTTTTGCGGAAGCCACGTCACATCGAGGTGCAGGTTTTTGGCGACGGCGAGCGGGTTGTGCATCTTTACGAACGAGACTGCTCAATTCAACGTCGGCACCAGAAGGTGATCGAGGAGGCGCCGGCACCTGGAATGACCGATGAAATGCGTGCCGTCATGTGTGCGGCGGCGGTGCGTGCGGCGGAGGCGATCGGATATGTCGGCGCCGGAACGGTGGAGTTCATCGCCGAGAGCGATCCGGAATTGCGCGCCGACCGGTTCTACTTCATGGAGATGAACACACGGCTTCAGGTTGAGCACCCGATTACCGAAGCAGTCACGGGCATCGATCTGGTGGAATGGCAGATCCGCGTCGCCAGTGGATCTCCACTGCCGATGTCGCAGGATGACATTCACTGCCGCGGCCACTCGGTCGAGGCCCGGATCTACGCCGAGGACGTGACGAAGGGATTTCTGCCCGCCACCGGGACTCTGGCGCATCTCGCCTTCCCGTCGGACGTAAGGGTTGATAGCGGCGTTCGCGCCGGAGACAGCATCAGCCATCATTACGACCCGCTAGTCGCCAAGATTGTCACCCGCGGCGGAACCCACGACGAGGCGTTGTCCCGGATGGATCGGGCGATTTCAATGACGGAGGTCGCGGGTCTTGTCACCAATCAGGATTTTCTTCTGAACGCGGTTCGCAGGTTGCGGTATACGGGAAGTGCGGTGGACACCGGTTTCATCGATCGTGAGATTGAAGTGCTTGGGAAGCCGCCAGTTCCGGAGCCGCACCATCGGGCACTTGCGGCGATAGTCGCTTTGGGACTCGACCGTGTCGACGACCCGCTCGCGGGGTTCTCGCTCTGGACGCCGGTCGAGCATGCCGTGAGGCTTGGATGGAATGGCGTGGAAAGCACCGCACGCGTCAGGCTTCGGGCCGCCCGGCGGTTCGATGTAACCGTCGGCGACACCGGATATGCCATTGCGTGGCGGGATGGCGCGTGGTGGATCAACGATATCAAGTCAACGGCACGGTGCGTGCGCCATCATGGTGAAGTCAGCGTTTTCCAGGACGGCGGCCATCACTTCCATCTGCCGGATCCGCTTGCCGTGGCGGGCGATCCGGATGTGTCCGGGGATGTGGTGGAAGCCCCGATGCCCGGGCAGGTCAAAGCGGTGTTTGTCACCGACGGTGACCGGGTGTTCCAAGGTGACCGTCTAGCGCTGATGGAAGCCATGAAGATGGAGCATACACTTGTCGCGGCCCGCGACGGAGTCGTATCGGAGGTTTCCGTCGCTCCCGGGGTCCAGGTGGACGCAGGCACGGTTCTCATCGTGATGGAAGGGTTGGAGACATGATCGTTCTGCATCACTGTCCCCAAACACGTTCGATGCGTTCCCTATGGCTTTTGAGGGAGATCGGTGTTGACTGCGTGGTGGTGGAGCGGCCGTTGGATCGATCCCTCCGTTCCCCGGAGTATCTCGCGATCAATCCGATCGGGCGCGTTCCGGCCCTTGAGATTGACGGACGGGTTCTCTGGGAGTCCGGCGCGATTACGGAATATCTCTGCGAGCGCTTTCCGGCCTCTGGGCTTGGGCGCGCGCCGGGCGACACGGAACGCGCCGAATGGCTGGTCTGGATTCACTTCGCGGAAACCCTGACACAGCATGGTGCCGCGCTGACGCAGCAGCATCTGATCCTTTACGAGGACTCCATGCGCTCACCGATTCTTATGAAACTCGAGCCGAGGCGGCTGGAAAAGTGTTATGCCGCCATCGAAAAACGTTTGGAGGGACGTGTGTATCTTCTTGACAGGGGTTTCTCTGCGGCGGACATCTCCGTTGGCCAGGCGCTCTACATGACGCGGCATTTCGCGAGGTTGGAGCCCTTCGAGCAGGTCGCCGCCTGGTATGGACGGATCACCGCCCGTCAGGCGTTTCAGGCGTCATTGCCCGCCGCGGGATCGTCCCTACTTTATCAAAACGACTTTTACGGCCCTCCTGACGGTTAAGGAAGCGGGTCAGGCCGGAGTCCCGGGAGGTCGGAACTGGGAGAGCGATGGTTGTCCGAAGCTGTCGAGATATTCGAGGTTGGTCCACGTGACGGACTGCAGAACGAACCGATTATGATACCTGTGCGGAGGAAGATCGAACTGGTCGATTGCCTGAGCCGTGCCGGATTCCGCCGCATAGAGGTCGCGTCGTTCGTCTCGCCGAAGTGGGTTCCGCAGATGGCCGATGGCGCGGAGGTACTGGCTGGAATCAGCAGGGCTGCAGGCGTCTCCTATGCTGCGCTCGTTCCCAACATGAAAGGCCTGGAGCGCGCGTTTGCGGCGGGCGCGGACGAGATCGCGGTTTTCGGGTCGGCGTCGGAAGGGTTCTCGCGGGCGAACACCAACAGATCGGTCGCGCGGAGCCTGACGGAGTTCCGGCCGGTTGTTTCCGCGTCGCTGGCGCGGGGCATTCCGGTACGCGGCTATGTTTCCTGCGCCGTTGAATGTCCCTATGACGGCCCCATCTCTCCTGAACGGGTGGCCGAAGTGGCCGAGTCGCTGATGGAAATGGGCTGTTACGAGGTCTCACTGGGAGACACGACCGGCCGGGGAAGGCCCGGAACGGTCGGTGCGATGCTCGACGCGGTGCTGGACCGGATACCGGTGAGACGTGTGGCGGGTCATTTCCACGATACCGGCGGTCAGGCACTGGACAATGTGGAGGCCGCTCTCGCGAAGGGCATCCGGAAATTCGATGCGGCTGTCGGGGGTCTTGGTGGCTGTCCTTACGCGCCCGGCGCCATGGGCAATGTCGCGACCGAGGCGGTCGCCGGTCGACTTGATGAGTTGGGGTTCGAAACGGGTCTTGACCTGAAGCGGCTGAATGAGAGTCTGTCGATAGTCGATACGATGCGGTGTGAGCATGTTTGAGACGCTGGATGTCAGAACCGATCCGCGCGGTGTCGCTATCCTGACGCTGGATCGGCCCGCTCAACACAATGCGCTGAATGCCGCAATGATACAGGAACTCACACGGGCCGCGAAAGTCCTGGGAGAGGATGAAGCCGTGCGTGTGGTGATTCTGACCGGAACGGGTCGGTCATTCTGCGCTGGCGGCGATCTTGGCTGGATGAGGCAACAGATGGAAGGCGACCGAAAATCCCGTGCGGTGGAGGCGCGCGGACTGGCCGAGATGCTGCTGGCGCTGAATGCGCTCCGGAAGCCTCTGATCGGCCGGTTGCAGGGATCGGCTTTCGGTGGTGGTGTGGGTATGGCATGTGTCTGCGATGTCGCGATCGGTATTCTTGGCTCCAAGTATGGACTTACGGAAACACGTTTGGGTCTGGTTCCGGCTACGGTTGGGCCCTATGTGATTGCCCGAATGGGGGAGGCGAAGGCGCGCCGGGTGTTCATGTCGGGTCGGGTGTTCGGGGCGGAGGAGGCGGTGACGCTGGGGGTGTTGGCGAAGGCGGTCCGTGCCGATGATCTTGACCTGGCGGTCGAGGAGGAGGTGGTGCCGTATCTGGGTGCGGCGCCTGGTGCAGTGGCTGAAGCCAAGGCGCTTTTGGGGCGGTTGGGGCCAATCGTTGATGGCGCGGTCATTGAGGATACCGCCGCCACATTGGTGGGAAGATGGGAGGAAGAGGAGGCACGGGAAGGTATACGGGCTTTTTTCGAGAAAAGGAAACCGGCTTGGACGAGTTAAGTCGGGCCTGCATTGATGCTGACCCTCCGCGGCGAGGAATGGTTCCGCGGCGCCCGGGCGGCCGGATAACTTGATCCGGGCTGCACCTGCCTGCCTTCCAGAGACCACATTGGCATTCGGTAAGGGATGTTGGACTGGCTTCCGAATGTCGTATTGGCTTGCTGCGGCATCGGGATGCGATGCGCATTGGTTAGGGATTGGTTGACAGCGGATCCCGCCGTCTGGCGGTTCGATGAGGTATGGGTGGACATGGTTCGCGTGCCGGAAAGGGGAACGGTTTTCAGAACACGGCAGACACAAACCGCGCTTGAAGCCAGCCTCGATCCTGATCGGTCCCGGCTCTGAAATTCAAGGGGTCCCGGGCAGTACAGACATCTGGATCGATACCGGGGAACTGACCGGGTTCCGCCAAAAACCGGGGATGATGTTCGGATGACGGAATCGCTTTGAACCACCTCCACCTTTCCTGTTTCATACCAATATTCGGCCAGTTGGGCCATGGGAGGTGGTTCGCGGCGCAGCGCCGGTAAAATATGGGATCGAAGCCAACGGCCGCTTTTCAGATGCCTCTCGACTTCCTACATTTTCGGCTGTAAGTCATTGATTTTCGGCGGCCCGGATTTCGAATGGGCACTACATCGCGGGACGTTCCCGCGTTCATTGCCGCCGGTTTCGGGGCTCTGTCACCCGCCTGCCCGCCGGGCTGCGGTCTTTCGCGTCGGCTGGAGCCGGAACGGGGCTTCGTTCCATCCGAGGCCGAGGCTCCGGTAGATCCGCCGGGCCTTGGCCGAGGCCCGGCTGGGCATGGCGTATTTCTGTTCCGTGCCCTTTCTGTGCAGCACGCTGATCTGCAGGGCGTTGAGCTCGCGCCGGATGACGTCCGGGCTCATGGGGTGGCCGGACAGCGCGAGCCTGTGGCGGAGGTGCTGCAGGCAGCAGAACGCCATGTAGCAGATGGCGATGTGGGCGCGCACCCGGCGTTTCACCCAGTGGAAGACCGGGCGGATGCGGAGATCGTGCTTGTTCACGCGGAAACACGCCTCGATCTCCCATAACCGGCGGTACTGCATGACGAGGAAGCGGGCGTCGGCGTCATCGTGGCCCCAGGCCACGATCCCGCCTATCCCGTCCCACCGCGCCGCTTCGGCGACCTTGTCCCCGTCGATCTCGATCCGGCCCTCGGGGAAGGCGAGGAAACGGGCGTACCCGCGCCCGGCGACCGACGCGGGCCTGTCGCTCCCGGCGAGACGCCTGCGCAGCCGCTCCAGGCCCTGCGCGCGCTGGCGCGCGTCCTTGCGCGCGCGTTTGGGCGACCAGGTGACGATGACCCTGGTCGAGCCCTTCCTGAGGCTCTTGTAGCGCGCGATCGAGGTCGGGAACTCCTTCATCGGCCGCCACGCCACGAAGCCGTCGGGCTCGAGCGCCCGGTTCCGGAACTCCGCGGTCTGGGACCTGAGCCGGGCACCGAGAATGTACGGGATGCCGCGTTCCTGAAGCAGCCTCTCGTTGTCGGCGCTGATCATGCCGGCGTCGGCCACCACCGTGAAGCGCGCGGCGGGGTAGCGTTCGGCCAGCCCCGCGAGAGAGGAGATCAGGGTGTGGCCCTCGTAGCTGCTGCCCGGGAACAGCTCGTAGCCCAGCGGGATGCCGTCGGGGGTGACCAGAAGGGCGAATACGACCTGGACGCGGTGGTGCTTGCCGTCCTTGCTGTAGCCCTTGGCGCGCAGGCCGTCCTCCACCTCGCTCTCGAAATACAGCGTCGTGGTGTCGAAGAAGATGACGCTGACGGGCTCGTCATAGAGCTTGCGGGCCGCCGCGTGGGACTGGCCGCGGATGGCGTCGATCAGGCCGTCGTCGAGAAAGTCCATGGTCCTGTAGACCTGGTCGAGGTTCAGCGACAGATCGCCATGGCGGTCGAGCTCGCGGACCGTGGCGCGCTTGCTGAGCGGCTGCGCGACGCGCGCGAGGACCATCTCCTTGAGGATGCGGTTGGAGCTCATGCGCCGCGCGCCCAGCACCCGATCCCACCCCAGGCGTCCGTAAACCTCGCCAAGCGCCTCGCGCAGCCCGACCGAGATCCGCGCCTCCTCGCGGCATTCGGCCAGGTCGACCCCGAAGGGCCGCGGATCCGCCACCGCCAGACGGGCCTGGGCGATGAGATCGCTGTACTGCTTCGGCGTCAGCAGGTGAAGCTGGGCCGTCTCCGCCTGCCTCATCTCCTCGATGATCAGCCGCCCGAGGCGGTCGAGCTGGCTGAGCTGCCCGTCGCTCGTCGCGGTGCCGACATGGCGCACGACCCTCTGGCGCACCCTGTCGCCGTCGCGCACCGACCTGACGACCTGGACGCGGATTCGGTCTCCGCTCTTTTTGTGGCGAACGAACATGCCGGAAGTATGGACCGGACGGGCCGGAGGGTCAAGCGGAATATACCCCGTGGGCACTACATCGCCGTCCCGGGGAATCGAGACCCAATGGACCACAAATACAGTCAGTTACGCACCGCCAGAATCCGGCAATGTAGGAAGTCAAGAATATTCGGCCAGTTGGGCCATGGGAGGTGGTTCGCGGCGCAGCGCCGGTAAAATATGGGATCGAAGCCAACGGCCGCTTTTCAGATGCCTCCGGGAGCAATCCACGGGAAACAGACGAGTCTGTCTGGGGACGCCGTGAGAGCCGCAAGGCACTCGCAGATCTCGATGTGCGGGTTAACTGCGGCGGGCAGCGTTCCCAGCGGGCGGATCCGCGACGCGTCGGGAGAGGTGCCCGCCGTGAAGGTCGCCGCACCGGTCGCGAACCGCGTTGGGCGCGTGGCGGGAAATGGCTGGACCCGTGCGGCGGAACGGTGTAGGACGCTCCTGACGGAGACGGAAAGGGAACCGGACCCATGGCTGAGGCCGCCTTCAACATGATCGCCGAGACCCAGCGCCTGCGCGACGCGGGACTCCCGCACGGGCAGGCCGAGGCCGTCACTCTGGCGATCCATGCCGGCGTCACCGGAGGCGTCGCCACGAAGGCGGACCTCGAGGCCCTCAGGGGCAGGGCCGACGTGCTCGACACGAAGATCGACAGCCTCGGCGACAGGCTGGACACGAAGATCGACAGCCTCGGCGACAGGCTGGATGCCAGGATCGACAGCCTCGGCGACAGGCTGGATGCCAGGATCGACGGGCTCGGCGACAGGCTGGATGCCAGGATCGACGGGCTGGACACGGAACTGAAATGGATCAAGGCCATCGGCGGCGTGATCGTCGCCATCCTGGTCCTGCCGTGGCTGGCCGGGATCCTCGGAGTGGCCCTGCCGGGACCGTGATGCCCGACCGGGTGCGGCGTGAAGCCGCCGCCACCCGGTTGACGTCCCCGCCCTTCCCGCCATCCGTCCGGAGAGCGGCGTAATCCGCAACCTTCCCGCCGTGCCCGTCCCGCGCCAGCCGTGGAACGTCACGGAGCCGTCCGGAAGGATGGCCGCGAAATGGTCACCGAAGCTTTTCGGGAACGTCGTCCGCCGCGACGGCGGTAAACCGGCCGCTGGCGGCAAGGTGCCTGAGCAGTCTGGCAGTCGGTCGTGGAATGCGCGAGGGGGTGGCGCTCCAGGGCTTCGTCACAGGAAGCACAGAGCCGCCGTCATCGATGTCAATATGCCGGAGCCTGGCTCCAAGTCCACTTTACATGTTCCTGACTCACGGAGTAGGGATTCCTTCAACCCGGAAACCGGATGGTCAGGGAGATATGGTTATTGGGGCATGAAACTTCCCGGCTCTCAGCGCTTCGCTCAGGAAGGGTTTCGGGTATTTCGCGGCACCGGTGGCGTAAGGTGCCGATTCCGGCTCAATCGCGACGTTACCTACATCGGACAAACCGTAAGTGACGATTCAATCCCGTGTCCGCTCGAGAGAGGAAGAATGATCAGATATCAAACTGGCCGATTGCCGGAAGCCGCTGAATGAGGCTGCTTTTTCTGGGTGATGTGGTCGGCCGATCCGGCCGACGGGCCATCTGCGAGCGACTCGGGAACCTTCGTACCTCCTGGGATCTCGATTTTGTTGTGCTTAACGCGGAGAACGCGACCGATGGAGCCGGTCTGTCGCCCAGCCATGCGAAGTCGCTTCTGGATGCTGGGGCAGACTGCATCACCCTTGGTGATCATGCCTTTGACCAGCGTGACCTGCTCCAGTTCATCGATCGGGAACCGCGCGTGCTTCGACCGTTGAATTTCGCGAAGGCCGCACCCGGGCAGGGTGCACGGGTTTTCAGGGACCCACGTGGCCGCAAGATCCTGGTCGTCCAGGTTCTCGGCCAGATTTTCATGAAAAAGCCCTATAGCGACCCGTTCTCGGCCATTGACACTGTGCTGGCGAGATATCCTTTAGGTGGCCAGGCCGTGGCCTCTCTCGTCGATATGCATTGCGAGGCGACATCGGAGAAAGCCGCGATGGGTTTATGGTGTGACGGTAGGGTGACGGCTGTATGCGGTACGCACACCCACATACCGACGGCCGACGCGAGAATTCTTCCAAATGGTACGGCGTATGTGACGGACGCCGGTATGTGCGGCGATTATGACTCAGTGATCGGAATGGAGAAAGATGAGCCGATGCGGCGCTTCACGACCGGGATGTCGGGCGGTCGGTTCAAGCCAGCCAGAGGTAAGGCGACACTGAGTGGGGTCTTTGTGGACATGGATGACAGAACCGGAAAGGCCAGGCGGGTCACGGCTGTACGGGAAGGCGGTCTGCTTCCCTCCGCAGCGCCGTGATTCAGGTTTTGTGAGATCCTCATTGCGATGAGGGGTCAGGAGCGGGACCGCATGTTCCTGATTGTGGTGCTCGCCCTTCTTGGCACTGGGTCGGGCCTGACCCAGACGCTGTCGAAAGTCGCGGTAAGCGAAGGTTACCGGCACTTCGGGCTGGTTGCTGGCAGCTTGCGATCTCCGGTGGCATACTTGGTGGCATGACATCTGGCCGCGGCAGGCTTCTCCACTGCGTTGGCCGCAGCTCAGGCTCCATGTATTCATCGCACTGATCGGCACAGTGACTCCCGGCAGTGCTTCCTATAAGGTGGTGGTTTACCTTCCCACGAGCATTATGTCGGGTTCTGCCCGCGCTCGTTCCGATATTTTCCTTCCCGATCGTTTTGGCGCTATCAACCGACCGGTTCTCGTTGCGGAGTCTGGATGGGCTTGCCTGTGGTCTGGTCGGCGTGTCTTTCCTGATCTGGCTTCATGCAAGTCTGCCGGAATGCCGGATGGCGGCGCTCATTCCACTCGCTCTGGTGGCGCCGTTACTCTACGGCCTCGCCGGCAATGCCGTGGCCAAGTGGGTACGGCAGGGCTGGATCCCATCCAGATTCTGTTCGGCGCGTCAGTGGTCAACGCCCTGATTTCCGCACCGCTGGCGATAGGCACCGGCCATTGGATAGATCCGAGGCCACCATGGGGTGTTCCCGATCTCGCGCCTGCGCTCAGCTCGGTCATCCACGCGGGTGTCTTTGCGATGTATGTCCGGCGTGTAGGCCGCAGGTGCCGTGTTCGCCGCGCAGGTCAGCTATCTGGTTACAGGGTTTGGCATTGTCTGGGCCATGTCGCTTCTGGGTGAGCAATTCGGGATGGGTCTGGGCGGCGATGGTGCTGATGTTCGTCGGACTGTTCCTGGTCCGTCCGCGGGGCTGGGGGCTTGAGGATGGCGCCGGAGGCAGGCAGGATGGAGCAGGGGGTGGCTAGGCGAGGAACGATGAGCCTGATTGCCTTGTCTCAGAATGGTGAATCGCTTCTGGCGCTGGCTGTCGTGGCGGTAATGTTCGTGCTATTCATGCAGGAGCGCTATCCATCCGAAGTCGTCGCGATCGCCGGCGTTGCGGTGATGCTGTGCACAGGTCTTCTGCCCTATCAGGATGCGCTCGAAGTGCTTTCAAATCCTGCGCCGTGGACCATCGCCGCAATGTTTATCGTGATGGGGGCTCTGGTGAGGACCGGTTCACTTGAGGTGGTCACGCGATATGCGCAGCGCTGGGCCGCGACCAGTCCCACGCTTGCCCTGGCTGGCCTCATGGCATTCGTCGCGCTCTCTTCGGCCGTGGTCTCGAATACGCCTGTGGTCGTCGTGATGATTCCGGTCGTCGTGCAGTTTGCGGGCAGGTTGGGGATCCAGGCGTCGAGACTTCTAATTCCACTCAGCTATACGGCGATTCTCGGCGGCACCCTGACGTTGATCGGCACGTCCACAAACCTACTGGTCGACGGTGTAGCCAGGGCCCAGGGTCTTGAGGCCTTTTCCATCTTCGAAGTCACGCCCCTGGGACTAATTCTGGTGGCATGGGGTGCGCTTTACCTGCGCCTCTTCGGCCCCCGCCTGCTGCCTGAGAGACAGAGTCTGGCAGGTCTTCTGGGTAACCGGAAGAGCATGAAATTCTTCACCGAAGTGATGGTCACGCACGGTTCCAGCCTGATTGGCAGTCGCGTTCTGGACGTCCAGATGTTCAAGCGGGAGGACGTGCGCCTGATTGACGTGATCCGTGGGGATGCCTCGCTGCGGCGCGATCTAGGGGAGGTCGTGCTGCAGGCCGGAGATTTGGTGGTTCTCAGAACGCGGATGACGGAACTGTTCGACCTGCAGCGCGACAGGTCACTGCGGCCCGTTGACCAGATTTCTTCAGTCCAGACGGAGACCGTGGAGGTCCTGATAACACCCGGGTGCAGGATGGTCGGCCGGTCACTCGGCGAGCTCAGGCTACGCCGCCGCTACGGTGTCTACCCATTGGCTGTGCATCGGCGCAATCAGAATATCGGTCGGCAGCTTGATGAATTGGAGGTGCGCATCGGCGACACTCTATTACTTGAGGGATCGGTCGAGGACATCGCGCGGCTGGCGCAGGATATGGCTCTGGGCGGTGTCTCAAAGCCGTCTGACCGAGCTTTTCGGCGTCGCCATGCGCCGTTCGCGGTGGGCGCTCTGCTATCGATTGTCGTGCTCGCGGCTATTGGGGTGGCACCGGTGCTTCTGCTGGCGGTCATTGCGGTCGCAGGTGTTCTTGTAGTGCGGTGTATCGATGCGGATGAAGCTTTCTCGTTTATCGACGGACGGCTTTTGGCATTGATATTCGCCATGCTGGCCGTAGGTGCCGCGCTGGACGCCTCTGGTGCCGTGCTCATGATTGTCGACCTCCTTGTACCACTGCTCGGGTGGCTGCCACCGTTTCTGGTCGTCTGGGCCGTCTATCTTATGACCTCCGTTCTGACGGAACTGGTTTCGAACAACGCGGTCGCGGTCGTTGTGACGCCGATTGCGGTAGGCCTTGCGCAGGCGCTCGGTGTCGACCCGCGCCCGCTGGTTGTGGCGGTGATGGTTGCCGCGTCGGCAAGTTTCGCCACTCCGATCGGATACCAGACAAACATGCTTGTCTATGGCCCTGGCGGTTACAGGTTCACGGACTTCATGCGGATTGGCATACCGCTTAACCTCAGCGTCGGGTTGCTGGCATCCGCCGTGATTCCCTTAATTTGGCCGCTCTGAGGAGTCCCGCACCCGGCGGCGGACCCCGAGATCGAAGGTAAGGGTTCGGGAGCGACAGTCAAAGGGGTTGCCCCGCGGGACGGTAGGAGGACTTGCGTGGTGCAATTCTTCTACCATACGGCACCCGTTCCATCCAGAGGGCCGGACGCGCGACGCCCCTGACCCGGCGGGTTCGCGTCAGCCGTTTCGCCGCTCGATCGCCCGGATACGGAGCGGTCCCGCCCGGTGCTCCCTGCCCGAAACGACCCCCAGAGCCCTGACGTCCCGTTTCGCCCATTATCCAAGCCGACCCCCGGGCAGGTCGGGCTTCATGGATTATTGTTTGCCTTTACGGTTTCATCGTGACATTGAGACGAAACCGAAGGGAGCGATCCATGACCGCAAGCGTCATCCCGCCGGGACCGCGCCTCCATACACCCGTCGGCCATGCCGTTCGCACGGGGGAGATGGCCCATTGCCAGTATGAGCACCTGCACGCGGCGGGACGGTTCCCGGCGGAGCGTGTCATCGCTGACGCCTCCAGGGCGGGATCCCAGAAAGAGTTCATCCGTGCCCTTCGGGACGTTGGGACCGATGTAATTCCTGACACCAGGACCGCCGAACCGAGCGCACCCGGACGCTTTCGCGGCATGGCAAAGGGTGCGCCATGGGCCGCGGACATGGAAGGCCAACCGCCGGGACCCCGGGATTTCCAGCCGGACGCGAACATCGATCTGTTCGGCCGGATCGCGCGGATGGCTGTCGGTCCCGGGGTTGCGGCCGTCATGGCGCCGACGCGTTTCCTGCGCTACGGCGCGGATGATTTCCGCTTCGCCATCGATCTGGAAAGCGTCACCCATCTGCGCTTGGCCCTAGACCGGGAGGGCGGTAAGTCGATCGACATCGGCTATTCCCTGATTTTGCCTCACACCCTCCTGCGGGACCGCACGCACCGGACCCGTCTCATGGAAGCGCTCAAAGGCCTGCCCTTCGATAACCTGGTCCTGCGCCTGTCCGGGTTCGGCTCAAACGCCAGGCCACTGTCGGTCAAGAGAACTTTCGCCGCGATCGAGGATCTGCACGGTCTCGGCTATCCGGTCCTTCTCGATCATATCGGGTGCCTGGTCGGATTGGGCGCGCTTGCCCTCGGGGTCGTTTCGGGCATCGCGCACGGAATTGGCGAGCGGGATCGTTTTGACGCAAGAAACTGGCACAAGCCACCGAGGGAGCGAAAGGAAGGCGGGTCGTTCGGGCGACCGACCTATATACCGCTGTTCGGGTTTGACAGCCTTCCGCAAGCAGGATCCGGAAACGATCGTCGCGGCTCCCAGAGGGCGGCGGCCGGTCGCGTGTCAGGATCGCGAATGCTGTCCGCACGGACTGGATTCAATGCTGCGAGAACCGCGCCATCATATGGCCCGACAGCGGTTCGCCGTGATCGATCGGCTCGGCGCAATGCCGGACACGAGGCGTGTCGAGCATTTCCTCAACGCCGATCTAAGGCGGGCCGAACGGACGGCCCGCAATCTGGCACGTCTGAAAACCGGCGACGCAAAACTGGATCAAGCGCTCGCGGCGAACAGGAAATGGATAGATGATATGACCGGGATGTTCGAGACCCTGGCGGAAAGGGAACGGCTCGCGCCACCGCCACTGCGGCGGGGAAATCATGGCGCCGCCGCGAACGAAGGCAGGGCACCATGAGCGAGGCAATGACCAAGGAAGCGACGCGGGGAAAGCCGGTCGTCCAGTTAATCGAGAGGCTTCGGAGCGACGGAGGTTTGAAAGGGACCGACATCGCGAATCTCGCGGGCGTGTCGAAGGCCACCGTTTCGCGCTGGTCGAACGGCCAGAAGACCCCGCACCCGAAGACGCAGCTCATCGTGTCGGACCTGTCCTATGTGGTGATGCGGCTCAGCGAGTATTACTCCAGTGAGGAGGTGCGGGCCTGGCTTTGCGCCCCTCACCCCCAGCTGGATGGCAAGCGTGCGGTTGAACTGATCAATGCCGGTCGTTCCGAGGAGGTGATCGCCATCCTGGACCGCCTTGACGCGGATGCGTATCTCTGACCATGCCGGTGCGGAACGGTCCTGGGTTCCGTCGTTCCATACGCGACCCGGATCTCCTGGACGCACTGGACACGCTGGACCGGGAGCCGTACGGCGGAGCCGTCTGGCGTTCCGTCCGGGAGGGCCGGGATCCGCTGGACTGCTCACGCTCCGGCGGGCGCTGGGACGACGGTACGTTCGATGTCCTCTACACCTCCGAAACACGGCGGACGGCGGTCGAGGAACGGCGTTTTCACCTCTATCGGGGCCAGCCGATCGTTCCGTCCAGGGTAAGGTACGAGCTGTTCGAGCTGAGGGTGTCCCTTGAGGCGGTCATGCGTTTCGGATCGCTCGACGACCTGAAAGACCTTCAGCTCGACGTCCGGAACTATGGCAGACTGTCGTATTCCAATCGGTCGCGGGAATATTTGCGCTCCCAGGAAATCGCCGAAGCCTGCGCCTTTCTGGGCGCCGATGGCATTTTGGTTCCCAGCGCGCGCACCCCGGAATCGAACAATCTGGTGATCTTCTGCGAACGGGACACCCTGATCAAGAAGGATATCGCCCGCCGTCACGGCATGATCGATTTCCGGACGGGTGGGTCATGAGAAAGGTAACAAAGGAACGGTTCGAAGACCTCAAGCGAATTCTGCGGGAGACCGGAAGTCACCGCAAATGTCCGGTCTGGTCCGGACCAAACGCCAGAACGATAGAAACCAGTGATATCGCGGCTCCCATGCGGTTTTGGTCGCCACGGGCTGGCGGAGTGTTCACGGTACCCGCCGGTGGCTCAGACCGTCGATTCCATATCCCTGACGATGTCCGGAAAAGAATCTCCTCGTGGATATGGGAAAGGAAGACGATCTCCGCGCCGCGCTTATCAACCGGATCCGGGCCGTAATCACCTGATCTGGCGTTTCTACCGAAATCTCCGGCGGATGGTAATGGCCTCTTCGATGATGGCGGCAAGATAGCTTCTGATCCAGCCGTATCTCTCCGTGCTGCTCCTGCCCGGCGGCTCGTGGCATTTCACGATTGAAGACAGTCTGCCGCCGTTGAAAGATACATGCTCGAAAGGGTTTCCGCCCTTCGCCGCCGTCATGCGGTATTTGTCGATCAGGCCGTGAATGTGAATCCCGGCAACGCCCATTCCCCTGTTCCACGACTCGACGATCTCGTGCGTGATTCAGTCCCGGCCCGCAGTCTTGGCGCCGACAAGGACGATCGTGCAGGTCCTCCTTTCCATCTGCCCGGCGATCCATCGCCTGATCGCGGCGTCCCCGCCGCGCTTCACCACTTCCCAATCGTTATCCATTGCCGGTTCGTTTCCCTCCACGACACCCATTTTCCTGACCTTTGCCGCGCGCCAGACATCAAGTTCGTAATGGAAGCTGTAGAACACCCTTCGTGTCATTGCTTCAGCCACCGACGGGTTGGAGATCACCGCCCCATACGCCTAGGGCGCCAACCATCGCAAGGATCGCCATGAGGAGGGCGCCGTAATAGCCGGACACGGACCATGACATGACGATCCGCCAGACCGGCGCCACTTGGGAGACATAGGGCGCGTAGTTCAGGTCAAAAGGTTTTACGGACCCACCGTCCACGACGGCCCCGTGGAGTTTTCTGTCGCACCGCTCGATGTGCAGGTATCTGGCGTCCATGATTCCGAGCGAGACAACCGCGATGGCCCCGCCCAGACCCGCCAGCCAGTGGGAGGTGCCCGTCACGCCCGAGAGGACAAGGACCGCCGTGACGAGCGACACGGCCCAGGTCTTTATCTGCGCGCTGTTGCCGGCCATGCGCGTGAAGACGCTTCTTTCCGGCCACCAGACCCCTTCCTCCTGCGCCGGGGCCGCCTGGCCAGGGGTTTCCCGTTCCCGTGCGCCGCGCCCGGTCAGATTCCGGAAGGTCCACGCTTTGGCAAGCTAGGTATATAATTCCCCATCCAATCCCAGAATTCGCCTCGCACTTACGGCCTCGATTTATCTGGCTGAACGCGGACGCTGCCACATTGCCTGTGAGAAGCTCTCCCGCCTATGGTTGAACCCATGAGCGGGGAAACCAAGAAACCTATTCTTCCTCAGCCGGGGCGTTGCGCTTTCCGCGCCCCCCGACCCCCCCGATTCCGCACGGGAACGGCTTCAGTCCCTTCGGATCCGAGCCTAACCGGCACCTCCGGGCGGCGCAAGGCATGCCGGCAGGCGCGCCGGGGAAGGCCCGCGGCGCGTGGGGGACGATCCGGACGCCGGAGGTTCCCTCAGGGAGGCCGCGCCAGCCGGAACGCCTCGGCCGGCGTCAGGTAACCCAGGACCTTGCGCGGACGCGCGTTCAGCCGGTCCTGGACGGCGCTCACCTCCGCATCCGTCACTTTCCGGAAGTCCGTGCCCTTGGGAAGGTACCCCCGCACCAGGCCGTTGGTGTGCCCGGTCGGGCCCCGCTCCCACGAGTGGTAGGGGCGGGCGAAGAAGAACCTTGCGCCGAGCGCCCCGGCCACCCGCGCGTGGTCCGCGAACTCCCTGCCGTTGTCGGCGGTGACCGTGTGCACCGCGCCGCGGTGCGGCGCCAGAAGGCCGGTCATGGCGGCCCCGACCGCGGCCGCCGTCTTCCTGTCGACACGCCGCAGGAGCGTGTATTTCGTGGCCCGGTCAACCAGGGACACCACGGCCCCGCTGTGGCCGGCGCCCACGATCGTGTCCGCCTCCCGGTCGCCGACCCGCGCCTTCGCCTCCACCAGCGCCGGGCGCCCGGGGATGTCCACCCGGCCCGGGATGTGCCCCCGGCCCGCGTGGGCCCCGCCCCTGCGGTTCGGCCTCTTTCCCCGGCGCCGCAGGTGCCGCCAGAGCCGGCCCCCGGCCCTGCGGTCGGCGTGGACGTGCCGGTAAATCCACTGACGCCCCGCCACCGGGTGGCCCTCCAGGCGCAGCCGCCCGGAGACCTGCTCCGGGCTCCAGCCCCGCACCAGCCGCCCCTCCACCAGCGCCACCGGCTCCGGCGTCATCTTCCTGGGCACCGACGGGGCCGCGCTGCGCCGCGCCTCGGACCTCCGCTGCGCCTGGGCGTGCCGGTAGCCCCGGGCTCCGCCGTTGCGCCGGATCCCGCGCGGGACCGATGACGGACTGCGCCCCAGCTGGCGGGCGATCGCCCCGCCGGAAAGCCCGCTTTTCATCAGGGCGTGGATCTGGCATCTCTCGGGGTAGGTCAGGTGGCGCTGGCCCTCGGGCATGGCGGTCTCCTTCGCGCAACGAAGGGACTGTCGCCGCCATCCGGCCGATTCGCAACATCATGCGTCGATACGACCACCATTCACCCACATAGGGTGTTGCACTTCACTGTGGAACGGGGGAGGTCAATACTGTGAAGGCAGTCAGCCTTGTTGACGTATCCCTCACTCGAAGCGCCGATCTGCTTTCCATTGGCGGCCTTGAACCGCCAGCGCCATTCTCCGGCAATGTCCATATACACTTCATATTTCATCGGGAGACCCTTTCACGGATGAACTTGAACCGGGAACCTACCTCGGTTCCTATCGATATGGAGGTAGTGACTGGAACTTTGAGTTCAAGGCAGAGCTTTGAAGACGCGGAATCCAAACTGGCCGCGCTTCCTTACGGCAAGATAAAGAAAGTCGGTAAACGCCTGCGCGACCACAAAGACTATAGAACCTACGTGATCGCCTATGAGCATGAAGGCCGGGAGCGCGAGTTTGATCTTCCGGCAAACGGTCCAGAAGACGTTAAAGCGCGGCTTGCGGCCATGTACTTTGGAAAGACGGCATACTGGAAATGACGATTCCGGACCGGGAGCGGGAATTTTCGTCCGTGTCTTCTGCTGGATAAAGAACGCGCTCAGAACCGCGTAAGCGAGCCGTGGAGTGCGGAACCGCGTTCAGGCCACCGTACTTTGAACCAAAAGTCCAATCCTTCCTGCAGCGAAGTTTATCCTTTCCCTACTCATCCCCAATGACCCACTGATACGGCTTGGCTCCGGGCACGCTCTTTATCCTGCCCCTTTCTTCTAGGCGCTTGAGCACCACCGAAACGGAACTGTGGGACGCCTCTTCTCGACGGCTGGCGTTCACGGTTTCCGTGACCTTTGCCGACGTTATCGGGCCGTCCGTATTCTTCAGCACTTCCATAATGGCCTTCGGTGCCGACAGGTCATTGAGTAGGGAAGCCGTTACCTCACGAACGCTTACTGACTTGAAGCAAGTGGCGGTGATGCCGTAAGTGCGTAGGAAATCCCGGAAAAGAACGATCAGGAGAGCGCAATGGCCGGCCATTCCAAATGGGCCAATATACAGCATCGCAAGGGGCGTCAGGACGCGGCCCGGTCCAAATTGTTTTCAAAGCTTTCCAAGGAGATAACCGTCGCGGCGAAAATTGGCGATCCCGACCCCGAAAAAAATCCCCGCCTGAGGCTTGCCGTAAAGGAGGCAAGGTCGAATTCGGTTCCCAAGGACGTGATCGAACGGGCGATATCAAGGTCGCAGGCCGGCGAAGGCGATCAGTATGAGGAAATACGCTACGAGGGATATGGTCCGGGAGGCGTCGCGATGATCATTGAAGCGATGACTGACAACCGAAACCGGACAGCCAGCACCGTACGTTCGGCCTTCGGGAAGCATGGCGGGAGCCTGGGTGAGACTGGCTCCGTCGGTTTCATGTTCGAGCGTAAGGGCGAGGTAACTTTTGCCGCCGACGCGGCCGATGAGGACACTGTAATGGAAGCCGCAATCGACGCCGGAGCGGAGGATGTCGAGAGTTCGGAGTACGGACATACCGTAAACTGCGCGGCCACCGATCTGAACGATGTCTCGGTCGCGATGGAGGTCGTGCTGGGAGAGGCGGATTCGACCAGGTTGGTCTGGAAACCCACCACCACAACGGAACTTGATCTGGATGGCGCACAGAAGCTTATGCGCCTGATCGAATTCCTTGAGGACGACGATGACATCCAGCGGGTAACATCCAACTTTGAGGTGACGGACGAAATCATGCGCCACCTTGACGCCCCGTGACGAGAAACCGTTAGGCGGCACTTCGGGCTGTCGGCTATGACCGAATGGTCCCGGAGTGAACTCGATCCAACGCTGAAGCGCGGGAAAGTACGCCGTGCATGCGCTGCTGGACGGGGCGATACCAAGGTATTGTATGAGGATTGACGTCGTGCACCGGGACAGGTAGACCTAGCCGGTCATCGTCGTACCATTACCTATCCGGGAGAGCGGACATGGCGTCAACTGAACGTGAATCAATGGAATACGATGTGGTGATCGTCGGCGCGGGCCCGGCCGGACTGAGCGCCGCGATCCGTCTCTTGACTTCAGACATTTGCGCCCGGTCGTGATCTGCAGACCCCTATATCGCTGGCGTTTGCGGTGGTTCCTTCCGCAAACCGGAATGTAGTGCCCTTTGGCAATATTTTCCCTGCGGTTCCCGGAGATCCGCTGTAGATCCTCCGGATCGTGTTCGTTCGCGGGAAACCCCTCGGTGAGAACCGTACCAAGGTGCAGATCGTCACCTCCATCCGCGATGGCGCCAGGGTCCGCCAGCGGGTTGTCCGCCATGTCGGCACCGCCACCTCGGAGGCCCAGCTCGACCAGCTGATGTCCCTGGGGCGCCTGATCATCGAGGAGATCACCGCGGAGGAGAGCCGACAGCCGGCGCTGTTCTCGCCCGGGCAGTTCCACGATCTTCTCGATCAGGTGCCGGCCGCGCGGACGGCCGGGACCGGTCCCGATCCGTTTGGCGTGGATCTCGCGGACTGTCGCGAAGACCACCGTGTGGGCATCGGGGTGCGCCAGGCCTTTGGCGCGGTCTACGACCGTCTCGGGTGGGAGGGCCTGTTTGGCTCCCGACGCGGGAGTGCCAGCCGGATGATCCGGGAAATGGTCCTGGCGCGGGTCGCGCGGCCGCAGTCCAAGCGGGCGATGGTGGCCCGACTGCGGCAGGAGGGGGTGCTGGCGCTGAACCTGGACTCGGTCTATCGCAGCATGGACGCGATCACCGACGCGCGGGTGGACGCCATATGCGCCCTTTCACGGGAGCGGGCGCGGACCCTGTTGCCCGATCCCATCACGGTGGTGTTCTACGACACCACGACGCCCTACTTTGAGAGTGAGCGGGAGAACGGCCTCCGTTTCAAGGGATACAGCAAGGACGGCAAGCCGCATCGGGTCCAGGTGGTGCTGGCGCTTCTGATCACGCCGGAGGGGCTCCCGGTCGGCTATGGGCTGTTTCCCGGAAACCTCTATGAGGGCCACACGCTGGTCAAGGCCCTGGCGGCGCTGGAGCGGCGCCATCCGGAGACCCGGTTCACGCTGGTCGCGGACGCCGGCATGCTCAGCCGCGCCAACCGGCAGGCGCTGCGGGACCGGGGCACCCCGTATATCCTGGGCGCCCGGCTGAAAGCCTGTCCGAAGGCGCTCAGGGCGCGGATCCTTGACGTGGCCGCCTACGCGGCGTGGGGACGGTCGGAGTACGCGGACTCGGTGGCCGCCATCCGGGATCTGCCCCTGGAGGACGGGGGCCGTCTGGTGGTCACCCACTCGCCGCGCCGGGCCCGCAAGGACGCGCGGGACCGCGCCCGCCGGCTCGAGAAACTGCGCAGGAAACTCGACAGGGGCGCCACCCCGGCCGCGCCCGTCGCGTCGGCCACCGCCCGCTTCCTGGACTTTCCCGAGGGACGCGTCACCATCAACGAGGACAGGATCGCCGCAGCCGCCTCCTGGGATGGATTGCGCGGCATTGTCGCGTGGGGCTGTGACGCGGAGGATCCACGGGACCTTATAGGCCAATACCGGCGACTGGCGGAGATCGGGGCCTGCTTTCGCACCAACAGGCACGACCTGCGCATCCGGCCGGTGTTTCACTGGCAGGATCGGCGCATCCGGGCGCACATCGCGATCTGCTACATGGCCTTCTGCTGCGTGCGGCATCTCCGCTACCGTCTGGCGGCCCGCGGCGTTCCGTTGAGCCCGGCGCGCATCCAGGACGCGCCCGACGCACTGCAGGTCAGCCTTCTCCACGAAACCAACGGCACGCGCAGGTTCGGACTGCCCAGTCGCGCCACCCAGGACGCGCAGACCATCTACCGCACGCTGGGCCTGACATGGAACACCGCACCCTTTCTGTACACACCGCCCCGGAAACCGCATCGCACATCACGCAGGACACAGGGAAAGACCAAACCCTGACGCACCGCAACCCGCCGAGCCGGTCCGGCGACCATCCACCGGCGACCAAAGCCCGCCAGGGGCCGAATGTAGTGCCCTTTCAGAAACTGGAAATCAAATGGAATCAGAATCTTGCGCCAGAATATGTCTGAACTCAAGAAGCTTATGCGCCTGATCGAATTCCTTGAGGACGACGATGACATCCAGCGGGTAATACCATTTTCCGAAAGTTTTGACCTATGGAGCGCCATTTGACCGGTTGCTTCAGCAAACACGGGCCCATGACCGTTTGGTGATCGACGCGATGCGTTCCAGGTCGGCCTCGAACGCGTTCCAGGCGTCGAGCATCGAGGCCTGAACGTCCGCGACCGTCGGGAAGAATCGGTTGGAGAGGAAGTTCGAGCGCAGGTAGTCGAAGACCTGCTCGACCGGGTTCAGTTCCGGCGAATACGGCGGCAGGTGCAGCAGGGACACGTTGCCGGGAACGACGAGCGCCCTGGACCGGTGCCAGCCGGCTCCGTCGAGCACGACCACCGCGTGGTTGCCGGGCTTCACCTTCGCCGAGATCATCTCCAGGTGGACGTTCATCTCGTCGGTGTTCGCCCTGCCACAGACATGCCCGACGGCGCAGGGATCCCCGGCGCGGCTGGCGGCGAACAGGTATCTGTATCCGTAGCGGTGGTCGCGCACCGCGCGGGGCCGGACGCCCCGGCGCGCCCATATGCGCGTGTTCGTGCCCTTCTGGCCCGCCCTCAGCTCGTCCTGGAACCAGACCTCGATCCGCTCGGGCGCGGCGCCTTCGCCCGCCGCGCCCAGCGCCAGCCCGCTGAAATCGTTGCGGAACTCTCTCTGCCGCCCCGGATCGGCCCTGGGATGGAGCGGACGGACGGTCTGGTGGCTGAAGCCGAGGCCGCGCACCGTCCGCCACATCGCGGATACGCTGACGGAAACGCCGAACCGGGCCATCGCCCAGGCGGCGAGGTCCTTCAGACGCCAGCGCACGAGACCGCCGTCCCCGGGACCGGGGCCGGCCTCGACCCGCTCCGCGAGAAGGGCTCGCTGGTCCCTGTCCAGGCGCCCGGGCCGTCCCGTCCTCGGGCTGTCCGCCAGCCCCCCGAGACCGGCCAGGTTATAGCGGACCGTCCAGTCCCTCACGGACTGGACCGTCGTGCGCAGCCGCGCCGCGACCTCTCCGGGCGGCATCCCCTCGAGCCTGAGCGCGATGGCGCGGGCGCGCCGGCGCTGGCGATGGTCCTTGCACCTGCCGGCGAACTGGCGCAGGTCTTCGGCCGTGCGGCCGGTGTCGGTGATCGTCAGGGGTGCGGGCATGTCCTGTCTCCTGTCGGTGTTGGTTTGCGGAAACCACAACATAGCGACATTGACGGCTGGCCGCACGCGCCATCCGCGACGGAACGGAATATATCGTGTATATACGGCTATGAGACTATATGTTGATGAGTCAAAACTTTCGGGAAATGGTATAACATCCAACTTTGAGGTGACGGACGAAATCATGCGCCACCTTGACGCCCCGTGACGAGAAACCGTTAGGCGGCACTTCGGGCTGTCGGCTATGACCGAATGGTCCCGGAGTGAACTCGATCCAACGCTGAAGCGCGGGAAAGTACGCCGTGCATGCGCTGCTGGACGGGGCGATACCAAGGTATTGTATGAGGATTGACGTCGTGCACCGGGACAGGTAGACCTAGCCGGTCATCGTCGTACCATTACCTATCCGGGAGAGCGGACATGGCGTCAACTGAACGTGAATCAATGGAATACGATGTGGTGATCGTCGGCGCGGGCCCGGCCGGACTGAGCGCCGCGATCCGTCTCAGGCAGCTTGACCCGGATCTTCAGGTCGTCGTTCTCGAAAAGGGCAGCGAGGTCGGCGCCCATATCCTGTCAGGTGCGGTATTGGATCCGGGTGGACTGGAACGGCTCCTGCCCGACTGGAGGGAGCGCGGGGCCCCAATTGAAGTGCCCGTCCGTAGGGACGGCTTCTACCTGCTCGGCGAGGCCGGACAGATCCGGTTACCGAACTGGATCATGCCACCGCTCATGAGCAATCATGGCAACTACATTGTCTCGATGGGCAACGTCTGCCGCTGGTTGGCGGAGCAGGCGGAGGCGCTTGGTGTGGAGATTTTTCCGGGAATGGCCTGCTCGGAGGTTGTGTTCGGAAGTGATGGGGAAGTCCGGGGCGTCGTCGCGGGTGAGTTCGGGAAGAATCCGGACGGAACGCATGGGGCGGGATACGAGCCGGGAATGGAACTCCGTGGGAAGTATGTACTGTTGGGCGAGGGTGCGCGTGGATCGCTATCCAGACAGCTGATCTCCCGATATGGATTGGACGCGGACAGCGACGTTCCGAAGTTCGGTGTAGGAATGAAGGAAATCTGGGAGGTCGATCCCGAGAAACATCGCGAGGGAGAGGTCTTCCACTCGTTGGGTTGGCCGCTTGGATGGAAAAGTTCCGGCGGCAGCTTCGTATATCATGGTGACCGTAGCCAGGTCTATCTGGGTTACATTGTCGACCTGAATTACAGAAACCCGTATCTCAATCCCTACATGGAATTCCAGCGCTTCAAGCATCATCCGAGGATCGCCGCGCTATTGGAAGGCGGGCGACGCGTCGCCTATGGTGCGCGGGTCGTGACCAAGGGAGGGCATCAGTCCGTTCCGAAGGCGGCGTTTCCCGGCGGATGCCTGCTCGGGTGCTCCGCCGGGCTGGTCAACCTGCCGCGGCTCAAAGGCAACCACAACGCAATGCATTCAGGAATCGACGCCGCTGAGGCCGTGCATGCAGCCGTCCGCGAGGGCCGGTCGGGAGATATACTTCTGGCGTATGACGAGGCGTTGCGGTCTGGTCACGTCGGCAAGGATCTGAAGCGTGTCCGTAACGTCGCGCCCCTCAACGCCAAATTGGGCCCTCTGGCCGGAATGGGACTTGGCGGTTTCGACATGTGGTTCCAGACCCTGTTCGGAGTGTCGCTCCTTGGTACCCTAGGGCATGGAAAGGGCGATGCGCAGTCAACCGAGCCGGCGTCACGGCACAGGCCACCAGACTATCCCAAACCGGACGGGAAACTCAGCTTCGACCGGCTTACCAATGTAAGTTTCTCGATGACGAACCATGAAGAGCACCAGCCCGTGCATTTGCGGCTCTCTGACGACAGCATTCCGATACACGTCAACCTTCCGCAATATGCGGAGCCGGCGCAGCGCTACTGCCCGGCGGGTGTTTATGAGGTTGTGCGAGACGAAGGTGGGGAACCTCGTTTCGTGATCAATTTCCAGAACTGCGTCCACTGCAAGACCTGCGATATCAAGGATCCAAGCCGGAACATCACTTGGACGGCTCCTCAGGGCGGAGACGGTCCGAACTATCCAAATATGTAGTGCGGCGGGGATCCGGTCATCCGGGGACGGTTCCAGAATGTGTCTTTGATGCCGTCCGGTAACATTGTCTGAAGTCTGGAAGTGCGTTAGGGTGTGCCAAATCCGAATGACGGGGCACGCAAATGCAGATGCGATCCTTACTGTATTCCCTCGCTCTTGCCGCACTCGGTATTGGTGCCGCGGTTCCTGTGCAGGGTCAGAACGGGCCTGTCCCAATCGTTAGGCAGGACTGCGCATATTCCGGCAATCGAACCGAGGCTCCCGGAGTGGCTGAGACAGTTCCGTCACGGATTGCCGCTGGGTCATATCTGTCCGCGCATCACGCCTGTCTCTTCGCCGACTACCGAACGGCGGCGGATCGATATGCACTGGCTTTGGCGGAAGATCCACACAACCCGGTGCTGATGGAACGCGCTGCCATGGCGTATCTCGGACTTGGCCAGATCGACCGGGCGGTCGCCGCCGCACGTGAGCTGGCGGGGCATTCCGGTTCGAACTCGGTTGGGGGTATGGTGCTTCTCGCCGAAGCTTTCAAGCGTGGCGATTTCCAGAAGGTGCTTGAGGTTCTCGAGTCCGATGGGCAGGAGACCCTTATCGATGGCCTTCTGGTCGCGTGGGCGAAACTGGGACAGGGCCGGATGTCCGAGGCTCTCGAGGACTTCGATGCAACTGTCGCCAGGCAGGGAATGGAAGTGTTCGGACTTATGCACAAAGCGCTCGCCCAGACGCTGGTGGGTGACTATGAGGGTGCCGAAGCCATACTGTCGGATCTTGATCGGCGTGGCGAACTGGGCCGCGATGGTATCGTGGCGTTCGCTCAGGTTCTGGATCAGCTTGGGCGCGGTTCCGAGGCGCTTGATCTCCTTAAGAGGAGTTTTGGCGGGGCATTGGATCCGAAAGTGGAAAGTCTCAAGAGCCGGCTGGTCGAGAAGAACGCCACCGGCTTCGATTCCGTGCGTAATGCCACGGACGGAGCGGCGGAGGTTTATTTGCATATCGCCAACCTGCTACAGATGGATGGAAGTGTGCGTGCCCATCACATCCTTAGGTACAGCCGGATCGCCGAATACCTAAACCCCGACAATGTCGATGCCATGCTGCTGAGTGCCGATCTCCTGGTAACGCTCAACCGCTATGAACTCGCTACGGAAACCTACAACCGTGTTCCCCGCGACCACCACTCGTTCACAACTGCGGAAATCGGCCGTGCGGACGCGCTTCGCGCGTCCGGTCGTACTGAGGCGGCCGTGGAAGTCCTCGAGCAGCTTGCGGAGGTCGCGCCGGAAGCGCCGGATGTGCGCATCGCTCTCGGACATACCTTTCGTGGCCTGGAGCGTTATGAAATGGCAAAGGATGCATATGACGCGGCCATGGCGCTTTACGAGGACTCAGGTAACGATCCGAGCTGGCGCCTGTATTTCGTGCGCGGCATCACACACGAGCGCGAAGGGCGTTGGGAGCAGGCCGAGGCCGATTTCCGCGGGGCGCTGGAGTTGGAGCCCGGTGAACCCGATGTTCTCAATTATCTGGGTTACAGCTTTGTCGAGATGGGCATCAATCTGGACGAGGCTCTTGCAATGATCGAGAAAGCCGCTGCGGCAAGGCCGGAAGCCTACTATATCATAGATAGTCTGGGTTGGGCGCATTACCGTATGGGGCGGTATGAGGAGGCGGTGATGAATCTGGAACGCGCCGTTGAACTCGGACCGGTCGATCCCGTTGTCAACGACCATCTCGGCGATGCTTACTGGGCTGTGGGCCGCCGGTTTGAGGCTGAATTCCAGTGGAGACGGGCGCTTTCGTTCGACCCAGAGGAAGAGGATGCCCGACGCATCCGCCGAAAGCTCGAGATAGGGCTGGATGCGGTCCTTCAAGAGGAAAGCGTATCGTCACTGGAGCCTTTGGTCAAGGATGGCTGAGGCATTCGCATATGCCAAAGTCAATCTGACACTTCACGTAACCGGCCGACGGACCGACGGGTATCATCAGCTCGATTCGCTTGTGGTATTCGCCGATATCGGCGATCGTCTATGGTTTCATGATGCGCGCGAGCTATCGGTTGAGGTCACCGGGCCATTTGCCGATGGTGTTCCGGAAGACCGCCGTAATCTGGCTTGGCGGGCGGCATGTGCCGCTGGAGCCAGATGCAGGATCGTGCTGGAAAAGAACCTTCCCCATGGCGCGGGCCTCGGTGGCGGATCCGCCGACGCCGCAGTGGTGCTCCGTAAGTTCGATCGTCCTGACGCCGCCGCGTCGATTGGGGCCGACGTACCCGTCTGTCTTTGGACTGGGCCACAGAGAATGCGGGGTATCGGTGATGATCTGGATCGTTTGACCGGGATTCCGGCCTGTCACCTTGTTTTGATTAATCCCGGTCTTTCCATTGCGACCGGCGAGGTTTTCGGGTCGCTTCGCCGGACTGACCACCTAAGCATGGGGGTTCTCCCAGACTGGCCCGATCCGGCGAGTTTCGCGGCCTGGCTGGGCGAACAGCGCAATGATCTGGAAGAGGCCGTTGTCCAGCTCGTTCCTCAGGTCGGCGAGGTGCTGTCCGCGCTGTCCGGCGCAATGGTCGCGCGCATGACCGGTTCGGGAACGTCTTGCTATGGCCTTTACCCTGATCGGGACGCTGCCAAGCTGGCGGCGGCGGAAATCTCGGCGGCTCGCCCGCACTGGTGGGTGCGGGATACCGTAACCATTGACGCCCGGGTCAATTGAGTCGCGCAACCGCATGGTCGGCAAGATCCTGGAGAATATCCCGGATTTCGTGCTGCGGTAGTTTCGAGATCGCCTCCCGTGCCCTATGGGCCCATGACAGGGCATCGTACCGGGCTTCCTCCATCGCGTTATGTCGGGCCAGGCACGACAGCGCATATTCGAGGTCACCGTCACGCTGGGTGCCGCTCTCGATAACCCTTGACCAGAAGTCTCTTTCGTCATGGCTGGCCTTTGCGACGGCCTTTATCACGGGCAGGGTCAACTTACGTTGCCGGAAGTCGTCGCCGACATTCTTGCCCGTATCCGTGATGTTGCCTTCGTAATCGAGCAGGTCGTCGGCGATCTGGAACGCGATGCCCAAAGCGTCACCGTAGTCGAACAGTGCCCTGGCGTGCATTTCGCCCGCTCCGGCGATTTCACCGCCCGCCCGGGTTGCCGCCGAAAACAATGCGGCTGTCTTGCCCCGGACAATTCTCAGATAGAGGTTCTCATCGGTTCCGAGATCGTGTGAAGCGGTCAGTTGGAGAACTTCACCTTCCGCGATCAGGGCCGCGGCATTCGAGAGAACGTCGAGCACGCGAAGGCATCCCGTCTCCACCATGAGCTTGAAAGCGCGGGCGAAGAGGTAGTCGCCGACCAGAATGCTGGATTTGTTGTCCCATAGCAGGTTCGCTGCCGGTCTGCCGCGTCGCCGGACGCTCTCATCCACGACATCGTCATGCAGCAATGTCGCCGTGTGGATGAACTCAACTGCCGCCGCGAGATTCACATGGTATGTTCCGTGGTAATCGAGCATGTGCGCAGCGGCCAACGTCAGCAACGGTCTGATTCTCTTGCCGCCCGCCTCCAGAAGATGCGCTGTCACTTCGGGGATCCGCGGCGCATGTTCGGACGACATGCGAACACGAATAAGTCCGCTCACCTCTTCCAGATCGTCCGCCAGCTTCGCCGCCAGCCGCTCAACCGGGTTCGCTTGCAAACGATCCAGTGCCATTACCGCCCTGCCGGTACTCTCGACAATGTCGTGATCCCTGCTCTAAACCGGAATCATGAAAGAGCTATTGCGCAGCAATGACCCAACGGTGATCGCCTATGCCACGGCCCTGTTAGAAGGCGAGAACATACAGTCCTTTTTGATGGACGTCCATATGAGCGTCCTTGAAGGTTCCATAGGCATATTGCCGCGCCGGCTTCTGGTGTCGGACCGAGATCATTTTCGGGCCATGGCAATCCTGCGTGACAACGGTGTCGATGCCGGACAGTGACCGGAACCTTACCCGGGATGCGTTTCTCGGCGGTCGGCTGCAGGTAAGCCAGCCAGTGCGGGGATACCGTGCGGGCATTGATCCTGTTATTCTGGCATCGGTGATAGACGCCGCCCCGGGGCAGAAGGTGCTCGACCTGGGATGTGGTGTCGGAGTGGCTTCGCTGAGTCTCGCGGCACGGATCCCCGGACTCTGGATCACCGGTCTGGAACTGCAGGCGGTTTGTGTGGCTCTCGCCCGGCGCAACGCCGCCGAGAACCGAATGGACATCGAGGTAATAGAGGGTGACATCCGGTCGATGCCACTGGAGCTACGCCAAAGGCGTTTCGATCACGTGATCGCGAATCCTCCCTATTTTGATCGAACCCGGGGCACGTGCTCCTCGACTCCCGGACGGGAAACGGCTCGCGGCGAGGCCATACCCTTGGCGGACTGGATTGATTCGGGTGTGCGACGGTTGTTGCCCAAAGGACTTCTGCATGTCATCCAGGCCGCCGAGCGGCTTCCGGAACTGCTGTCGGCCTGTGACGGCAGGGTAGGGGACATGCGTGTTCTCCCGCTCCTTCCGAGACGGGAGCGGTCGGCGCGGCTTGTAATTCTCCGTGCCCGAAAGGGCGCCCGGGGAAGTTTCCGGCTGCTCGCGCCGGTGGTGCTACATGGCGGCGACCGAAAGAGTTGCGGGAATGACGGTTATTCGGAGGAAGTCGAAGCGGTGCTACGCGGCGGAGCGGCGCTGGATGTGGACTGGAACTGAACGCTCTGCGATGTTTGGCCATGGAGTTCCGGAATGGCTGGAGCCGATGTCCGGGTATATCGGTGCTTTCCGGAGAGTTTCCACGCGGAAAGCCCGGCCGCCGCTCAGGCTGACCCAGCGAAATCTCCGGGGATATCCTGCTGGCCCGGCCCCGTAGATCACCAATTCGTTACCCGTTTGTTGATTCCCGCAACGTTCCGGTGACAGGCCATGTGTTTGGTGATAGGCTTTTCACGGAAACATAGTGAGGAGAACGGACGAGATGGCATTGGGTTCGCACCTGGAGGAACTTCAGAAGAAACATGAAAATCTCAAAGCCGAGGTGGAGGACGCACAGCGCCATCCCGGCTTCGACCAGTTGCGTCTCACTCAACTAAAGAAGCAGAAGCTCCGAATCAAGGAAGAGATCCACCGTTTGACGGAGGCCTGAACAAGTTCACCGCTTGTGGTCGCTGGGCCACTTCGCCCGTGCGTATAGCCGGGTCTTGACCGGGAGGTGCGGGCGAATCACGCGATCCCGCCCTACACGGACGTGCGTTCAGATGGTCCTGGACGACCATCACCTCCGCGTCCTTCACTTTCCGGAAGTCCGTGCCCTTGGGCAGGTACCCCCGCGCGAGGCTGTTGATGTGCCCGTCCGTCCCGCGTTCCCGGGAGTGGCAGGGCCGCGCGAACAGGAACCCCGCACGTGGTCCGCGAACTCCCTGCGGTTGTCGTCCGTGACCGTGTGGACGGGGAGGAATCCTAGCATGCCTGTCATGGCGGCCCCGACCGCGTCCGGTGTTTTCTGTCGACACGCCGCAGGAGCGTGTACCCCGTCGTGCGGTCCACCAGGGCCACGAGGGACACCACAGCGCCGCTGTGACCCGCGCCCACGATTGTTTGGAGCTGGTAATGCGGTGCCGCGACCTCGGTGTGGCCGACCGCATCAAGCGCCATCGCCCGCAGTGCCGGCAGGATGTGGCAGTCGACGTGGCTTCGATACGTCACCCCCGTACTTAGTATGCACGCGCATGAAGTACCCGGCCAGCGCGGCCACATTCAGCGGAGGTGCATGAAGCGCGGGCGTCGGGGCTTTGCCCCGCTTGATGTGGCGCGATGACGGCCCTTGACTTCAGACATTTGCGCCCGGTCGTGATCTGCAGACCCCTATATCGCTGGCGTTTGCGGTGGTTCCTTCCGCAAACCGGAATGTAGTGCCCTTTGGCAGTATTTTCCCTGCGGTTCCCGGAGATCCGCTGTAGATCCTCCGGATCGTGTTCGTTCGCGGGAAACCCCTCGGTGAGAACCGTACCAAGGTGCAGATCGTCACCTCCATCCGCGATGGCGCCAGGGTCCGCCAGCGGGTTGTCCGCCATGTCGGCACCGCCACCTCGGAGGCCCAGCTCGACCAGCTGATGTCCCTGGGGCGCCTGATCATCGAGGAGATCACCGCGGAGGAGAGCCGACAGCCGGCGCTGTTCTCGCCCGGGCAGTTCCACGATCTTCTCGATCAGGTGCCGGCCGCGCGGACGGCCGGGACCGGTCCCGATCCGTTTGGCGTGGATCTCGCGGACTGTCGCGAAGACCACCGTGCGGGCATCGGGGTGCGCCAGGCCTTTGGCGCGGTCTACGACCGTCTCGGGTGGGAGGGCCTGTTTGGCTCCCGACGCGGGAGTGCCAGCCGGATGATCCGGGAAATGGTCCTGGCGCGGGTCGCGCGGCCGCAGTCCAAGCGGGCGATGGTGGCCCGACTGCGGCAGGAGGGGGTGCTGGCGCTGAACCTGGACTCGGTCTATCGCAGCATGGACGCGATCACCGACGCGCGGGTGGACGCCATATGCGCCCTTTCACGGGAGCGGGCGCGGACCCTGTTGCCCGATCCCATCACGGTGGTGTTCTACGACACCACGACGCCCTACTTTGAGAGTGAGCGGGAGAACGGCCTCCGTTTCAAGGGATACAGCAAGGACGGCAAGCCGCATCGGGTCCAGGTGGTGCTGGCGCTTCTGATCACGCCGGAGGGGCTCCCGGTCGGCTATGGGCTGTTTCCCGGAAACCTCTATGAGGGCCACACGCTGGTCAAGGCCCTGGCGGCGCTGGAGCGGCGCCATCCGGAGACCCGGTTCACGCTGGTCGCGGACGCCGGCATGCTCAGCCGCGCCAACCGGCAGGCGCTGCGGGACCGGGGCACCCCGTATATCCTGGGCGCCCGGCTGAAAGCCTGTCCGAAGGCGCTCAGGGCGCGGATCCTTGACGTGGCCGCCTACGCGGCGTGGGGACGGTCGGAGTACGCGGACTCGGTGGCCGCCATCCGGGATCTGCCCCTGGAGGACGGGGGCCGTCTGGTGGTCACCCACTCGCCGCGCCGGGCCCGCAAGGACGCGCGGGACCGCGCCCGCCGGCTCGAGAAACTGCGCAGGAAACTCGACAGGGGCGCCACCCCGGCCGCGCCCGTCGCGTCGGCCACCGCCCGCTTCCTGGACTTTCCCGAGGGACGCGTCACCATCAACGAGGACAGGATCGCCGCAGCCGCCTCCTGGGATGGATTGCGCGGCATTGTCGCGTGGGGCTGTGACGCGGAGGATCCACGGGACCTTATAGGCCAATACCGGCGACTGGCGGAGATCGGGGCCTGCTTTCGCACCAACAGGCACGACCTGCGCATCCGGCCGGTGTTTCACTGGCAGGATCGGCGCATCCGGGCGCACATCGCGATCTGCTACATGGCCTTCTGCTGCGTGCGGCATCTCCGCTACCGTCTGGCGGCCCGCGGCGTTCCGTTGAGCCCGGCGCGCATCCAGGACGCGCCCGACGCACTGCAGGTCAGCCTTCTCCACGAAACCAACGGCACGCGCAGGTTCGGACTGCCCAGTCGCGCCACCCAGGACGCGCAGACCATCTACCGCACGCTGGGCCTGACATGGAACACCGCACCCTTTCTGTACACACCGCCCCGGAAACCGCATCGCACATCACGCAGGACACAGGGAAAGACCAAACCCTGACGCACCGCAACCCGCCGAGCCGGTCCGGCGACCATCCACCGGCGACCAAAGCCCGCCAGGGGCCGAATGTAGTGCCCTTTCAGAAACTGGAAATCAAATGGAATCAGAATCTTGCGCCAGAATATGTCTGAACTCAAGAAGCGCGGGCGTCGGGGCTTTGCCCCGCTTGATGTGGCGCGATGACGGCCGTGGCCCGCTTCCTTGCCTCGTTGGTCGTCAAGACCCCGTAAAAACCTCGTGGCGCCCGAACGTCACCCGCTTCAGCTCCGCCGGGCCTCTCGACTGCACCACATAGCAACCGGCACCTACCAGCGGGTGGTAAGCTCGACCCCGACGGTGTTCTCAGGCGCGGGTGTGCCGCCCGTGCGCCGCGCCGCCCGGACCCCGAACGAGAGGTCGGGTGCGCCCCGCGCCTCAGGCGTCAGTCGCCAGCCGATGGCGCAGTCGTGTGCGCCGTCCGAGACGCCACAGCTGGCGTGGGGTGCGCCGGTGAAGCGGCCCCCGAGGGCCGGCGTCCCCCAGGACGCCTCGATTTCCGTGCGCGGCGCGTCCGCGCCCTCCGTCCGGCCTGCGAGGGGATCGGGCGCGAACAGCGCGTCGAGCCCGCCCTCGGCCCGTCCGCCGAGTGACTGGCTCACGCCCAGAGACGGCCCGCGCTCCGTTCCCGGCGCGGGGTCCCACACGACCGAGCCCGACAGCCCCTGGTCCTCCAGGCCGCCGTCCGCGTGCGCGACGAGCGCACGGCCCGCGAGGTCGAGCGAGAGGCCCGAGGCCGGGTCGCTCCACCCGATCCCGCCGCCGAGCTCGATGCCGAACCCGGTCTCCGCGTCGCCTCCGTCATGGCGCGCGCCCGCCTCCAGCCGCGGCTTGAGTGCGCCGCCGCTCTCCAGCGCCATGTGCCAGCCGCCCTCCAGCCCGAGCCTGAGCCGCGTCACGGCGGAGTCCGAGGCCGCCAGGCCGCGGACCCGCTCCGAGGAGGTCCGGGCCCACAGGGCGTCGGACGTGAGCGCCAGCGCCGGGCCGATGCCCCCGGCGGGGGCCTTGATCAGGTCGCCCCGCAGCCCCGCCGCCGCCATGGTCCAGTTCGTGTTCGCCGACAGCACCTCGCCCGCGCCTGTCGCCAGTGTCACCGCGCCCGTCCCGCGGCCCGCGGCGCCCCAGAACGTGAGCCGTTCCGAGGTGCGCCAGGCTCCGTAGGGGATCGCTGCCGTGATCCGCGCCTCCACTTGGCCGCCGCCGTCCGCGCTCCGGTGTGTGCCCGCGCCGCGGCTGTGCGCCAGCGCGACGCCCGCCAGCCAGCGGCCGCGGGCGCGGTCCGCGCCCAGCATGACCGTCGTCACCGTGCCGTCGAGGGTGACGGCGGTGCCGCTGTCCCGTTCCCCGCCGTCGAACCCGCCCCGCGCCGCCCGGCCCCAGAAGGCGGTCGTGCCGTCCAGGCCGTCCGCGCCCGAGGTCAGCGTGAAGGCCGTCCCGAGAAGCGCCTCGCCCTCGCCGATGGAGCGCGTCTCCCCGGCCGCGCAGCCGAATGGGTCCGCGAAGGAATCCTCCGCGCCGTCCGCCTCCGCCGTGACCTCGCGCACGAGCGCGGTCATTGCGCACTCCGCCCCGCGCTCCGTTTCCGCCCCGCCGGCGTCGCCCCCCGCCGCCTGGCCCGCGCCCAGCGCCCGGCCCGCCAGCATAGCCTCCAGGCCCGGCGTCCGCTGGGCCGCGACGCGGCCCGCGATGCCGTCCAGCGCCTGCTGCGCCACCGTGCGCCCGAACCGCGCCAGCCAGGCCGCCGGCAGCGGGTCCGAGTTGATGATGGTGCCGGTCGCCCGCGCCCGGGCCAGCGCCACCCCGTCGGGTCCGGGACCACTCAGCACCAGTTCCATGGTCTCGCTGCCCTCGTCGATGCCGTCGTCGTGCACCATCACCGGAAGCCGGTGCAGCCGCTCGCCCGGCGCGAACCGGACCGTCCCGCTCACGAGCCGGTAGTCGCCGGGCGAGCGTGCGGTGCCCCGTTCGGTGGTCGCGCGGACGGTCACCGGACCCGGCGCCGGCCGGTTCAGCGTGATCTCGAACCAGAGGTCCTCCTCGCCCTCGCGCGCCGTGGCGTCGGCGACCGACACCGTCAGCCCGGCGTAGGGATTGCGGCCTGCCTCGAGCTTCCGGAGCGCCGTGGCCACCGGGTCCCAGCGCTCCGCCGAATAGGTGCCGGCCATGATCTCCGCCTCGTGTGCGGTCATGGGCGGCGCTTCGCCCTCGATCCCGTCGGTCAGCGCGTGGAGCACGCGGTTCCAGCGCTTCACGTGCTCGGGGCCGTTGGAGGTCTCGGCCGCGTAGCGGCGCACGGCGTCAATCAGGCTCTGGAGGTCCTGGTCGACGTCCGGCCGCGGATCGGAGCCCGGATCCCCCGGTGCGTCGTCGTCGAGCACGGTCAGCGTGACCGAGGCGGCCGCGCCGTGGACGAAAGTTCCGTCCCACGGCGCACCCACGGAGACCGTGAGGGTCTCGTCGTCGGCGTCACCGTCCTGGAGGATCGCGATGGCCGCCTGCGCCTGCGCCTGTCCGTGGTGGATCGTCAGCCCCGTCGGGCACGCGAAGTCCTCCGGCTCGGCGGTGCCTCCGCCGCACGTCAGGGGGATGCGGACGGGCCGGTGCGCGCCGTAGGGTGCCGTCGCCGTCACCCGCACGGTCGCGCTGCCGCCCTCGGCGACGGTCCCGTGCCGCAGCCCGACCGACACCTCGAGCGGAGCGGGCATCGCGCCGGTGATGGTGCCGACGGCCCGGCTCGTGTTGACGTCCACGCGACCCATGACCTCCGGCGTGAGCGGGAGCCGGTAGGCGTTGCCGGGGTCCGCGAGCTCCGCGCCCTTGGGGTCGTGGATGTCCACGAAGAAGGTCTCGCCGGGATCGTTCACGCCGTCGTCGGGGTTCGCCCACACCCTGACGGTCTTCTCCGTCTCGCCGGGCGCGAAGCGCAGCGTGCCGCTGCCGCTGTCGTAGTCCCTGCCGTCCCACGTGCTGCCGTCCGGCTGCGGGATCAGGACGCCCCAGGCCTCCCCGCGCACCGTGCGCCACTTCACCTCGACGGGGTCCGGGGACAGCTGCGACAGGCGCACGGGGAACTCCAGGAAACTGCCCTCGGGGCCGCTGGCGTCCCGGATCGACAGCACGGCGCCCCAGGCGGCCGTCGCCGACACCGCGCCGGCCGGGGCCGTGTTCAGGCCGTCGCTGGCCGCATCCGCCGCCACCGTCACGACCACGTCGGCGTCGCCCGCCGGCGTCACCACCAGCGTGTAGCGGGCCCCACTGCCTGCGAACGCCCCCTTCGCGCCCCCGGTCACGGTCACGTCGGTCGCGTCGAACCCGGTCACGTCCTCAGAGAAGGTGAAGGCCGCCGTGAACGGCGTCCGGTCGCTGATCCTCTCCGGCACCCCGGTGACCGTCAGCGTCGGGCTGTCGTCGATCGTCACGGACGTGCCGGTGACCGTCACCCCGGCCAGCGCACCCCCTATGGAGACGGTCTCGCCATCCTCGGCGACGCCGTCGTCGGCGGGGGTGAGCGTGAACGAGGCGCTGCCGCCGGCCGCGCCCGCCGCGATGGCGATGCCGAAGTCCGCGACCGCCGCGTAGTCCGTGCCCTCCGTCGCGCTGTCGCCGCTGCCGCTGCCGCCGACGCTGACCGTCACCGTCTGCTCGGCCGCGAAGCGCGTCGCCCCGTTCACCGTGGCGGTCACGGTGACCGTGGTCCCGCCCGCGCCCTCGCCGACGGTGGTCGGCTCCGCCGAGAGCGTGATGCCGCCCGGCGCGTCGTCGTCGTCGGTGATCGTGCCGGTGCCGTCGAGGGCGGTACCGCCGCCGTCGAGGGTGGCGCCCGCGGGCGACGACAGGCGCAGGACCACCGTCTCGTCGTCCTCGTCGGTCGTGTCGCCGCTGACGGCGACGGCGACGGTCTGGCGGGTCGCGCCCGGCGCGAAGGTCAGCGTGCCGGCGGTGACGGCGGCGTAGTCTTCGCCTGGGGCCGCGGTGCCGGTGCCGGCGTCGGCGTAGGCGACCGTGACCGTCCTGCCGCTCGCCGCCGAGAGCCCGACGGCGAAGGTCAGCGTCGCCGTGCCGGCGTCGCCCTCGGCGACGCGTGGGGCGTCGATCGACAGCACCGGCGGGGCGTCGTCGTCGGCGATGGTCAGGGTCACGGCGGCCGGGTTGGCCACGCCGCCGCCCGCGGCCGCCGCCGAGACCGTCACGCTGAGGTCGGCGGCGTCCACGTCGTTGTCGACGGCGGTCAGCGTCACCGTGCCCGTGCTCGCCGTCTCCCCGGCGGCGACGGTCAGGACCTTGTTGTCGCTCAGCGTCACCCCCGCCCCCGCCGAGACCGTCAGCGTCACCGCCTCGCTGGAGGCGCCCGACAGCGTCGCCGTCACCGTGCTGGCGTTGTCGTCCCCGCTCTCGCCGATCGTCGCCGGCGTCAGCACCAGCGTCGCGCCCGGCGCGTCGTCGTCGTCGGTGAGGGTGATCTCGGCCTTGGTCACCGTGATGTCGCCGGAGGCGCCGGTGACGTCGAGGGTCTCGCTGCCCTCGCTGAGGACGTCCTGGGTGGGGGTGAGGGTGAAACTTCCGGTGCCGCTGGCGGCGCCGGGGGGGATGGTGACGTCGAACGGCGTGACGGCCGCGTAGTCCGTGCCGGAGTCCGCGGTGCCGCCGCCGACGCTGACCCGCACCGTGGTCGCGTCCTTGTAGCGGGTCGTCCCGTCCACCGCGGCCGTCACCGTGACCGTGGTCGCGGCGGCGTCCTCGGCGACGGTGCTCTCGTCGACCGTGAGCGTGATGCCGCCCGGCGCGTCGTCGTCGTCGGTGAGGGTGATCTCGGCCTTGGTCACCGTGATGTCGCCGGAGGCGCCGGTGACGTCGAGGGTCTCGCTGCCCTCGCTGAGGACGTCCTGGGTGGGGGTGAGGGTGAAACTTCCGGTGCCGCTGGCGGCGCCGGGGGGGATGGTGACGTCGAACGGCGTGACGGCCGCGTAGTCCGTGCCGGAGTCCGCGGTGCCGCCGCCGACGCTGACCCGCACCTCCCCTCACCGTCACCGTCCGGGCCGTGCTCCAGTCCTCGGCGGTGAAGGTCAGCGTGTCCTGGTCCCCGTCCCTCCCCGCGTCCGTGTCCACCGACACGACCGGCGTGTCCTGCACGGGCGCCACCGTGACGGTCACGTCGCCCGTGGGCTGCGCACCCAGCACCACCGTGTAGGTCCCCGTGGCGCCCTCCGCCACCGTCAGCGACGTCTCCGACAGCCGCACCGCGGCGGTGTCGTCGTCCTCCAGCGTGACGTCCGCCACGTGCACGACCAGTCCCCTGCCGTTCGCGTCGGTCGCCGTCCCCTCGACCGTGACCGTCTCGTCGCCCTCCGCCGTCTCGTCCTGGGTCGGATCCAGCGTCAGGCGCACCGTGCCCGAACCGGCCGTCTCGCCCGCCGGGATCGTGATCGTCCTCGCGGCCGGGTCCCAGGCCGCCGTGTAGTCCGTCCCCTCCGTCGCGGTGCCCGCGAGGCCCAGCATCACCGTGGTCGCGCCGCTCGCCATCGCGACCTGCGGGTCCAGCGTGGCGCTCACCGTGACCGCGGCCGCGGCGGCGTCCCCCTCGCCGAAGGAGTCCGGGCTGACCGAAAGGGAGACGGCGGGCTGCGTCTCGTCGTCCGTCAGGGTCACTTCCGTCGCCGTCACGGTGCGGCCCGGCGCGCTGCCGCGGATCGAGATGGTCTCGTCCTCCTCGAAGAGAAGGTCGTCCACCGGCGTGACCGTCGCCGTCACGGTTCCCGAGCGGGCGTTCGCCGGGATCGTCACTCTGTCGCCGCCGCTGCGCGCATAGTCCCCCGGACCCGCCGACCCGCCCCACGCGAGATCGATCACGAGGTCGCGCGTCAGCGCGGGGTCTCCGGAGCCGGCCCAAGCGGCCGTGACCTCGACCTGCTGCGCACCGCCGTCTTCCGCGACCGTGGCGGGAGAGGCGGTCAGCGTGATGCCGGCGGCGTCCAGTATCCGGATGTCGGCGCCCCGCACGAAGGGGGTCGTCATCGCCCCCCGGCTGCCCTCGACGCGCACGAGCTCGACGTCGGCCTCCGTCGTCAGGTCGTCCACGGCGGTGAACGGGACCTTCACGTCGCCGTCGGTCTCGCCGGCCGGTATCGTGACGCTGTAGGGCCCTCCCCTCACGCTCCAGTCGGCGCCGGTCGTCGTGACGTTGGCGAAGGCGAGGGGAATCACCAGGTCGCTGTCCGACATCTCGCCGCGCAGGTTCGTCGCGGTGACGGTCAACTCCCGCTCGCCAGCGCCCTCCTGGAGCGTCGCCGGCGACACGGAAAGGCCGATCGCATGGCTCCCGCCAGCGATCCGGTTCTCGATCGCCAAGGTCATACGGGTCTGCAGAGCCGCGGCCACGGTGCCGGTCACCGTCGGGTCCCGAAGGTCCCGCCAGCCTGTGAACTTGAGGCCGCCGGCCGGAATCACGATCATCCTGTCGAAGTCGAAGTCCCCGTCCCTGACGACATAACTGCATGTCAATAAAGTGTCCCCTGAGCATGGAACGGACACGAGGCCGCTGTCCAGCTCGACCTCGACCCGCGGGCTGCCAAGGAGTCTCGACGGCCTCGGGAATCCGCTGAAACTGCCGGTGGACCTGGTGCCGAAAAAAATGGCGAAGCCCGTCTGCCCGACAATTGCGGGGTCATTTGTTCGCACGTTGGCTATTGGACTGACCCTGACCGCGTCAATCGTGTAACCGCTGTCAGCGGCGGGCCAGAACCTTTGATTGAAACGTGCGGCAATCTCACCCCGATCTTTCGGCGAGATCGTCCCTGGATAATCTACAAATGTCCCCACGTCCTGCGCCGCCTTGAAGGTCACTTCCCGTTCGGCCGAGCTGCTTTCCCCGCTCTTCAGCTCGAATGCGAGCCTGTCAGGGTCGAGCTGGTCAGCCTGGGCCTGGCTTATTTCGTAGGTGACGTCGTAGTCCCTTGGGGCCGGGACTCCGCCAGAGGTGCTCACGTGGCAGTCGGCAACGTACTCCGCTCCGGGATATTGTCTGCTGGAACGATCTTTATTGGCGCATGTCAGTCTCACCGAAATGGGCTGATCTGAAATGCCGATGGAAAAGAAACCCGAGCCCGTGAAGGTTTCGCCGCCCGCATCGAAGCGGGCATCGAACTTCACTGTCTCAAAACCTTCACGCTCCGTGTCGTCGACAATGGTGACCGAAACGTCGCGGCGCCCGGTGGTGCTGCCGGCCTCGATGGCGATCGTCCAGGGAGGGCCGTCGCCGCCGAAGTCGAGGTCGGCGGCGGAGGCCGCGCCGGCCACTGCCGTGTCCCGGGTGACCCTGACGGTCGCGTCCTCCTCGAGCGTCGCGCCGGACAGGAACGCCGCGAGCCTGAAGCTGAAGGCGTCTCCTTCATCGCGGTTGGTGGAGAGGGCAAAGCCTGTGCCCGGCTCTTCCAGTCGAAAGGTGAACGTGGGCGCGTCGTCGTTGTCCGCGAGCGCGATGTCCGCCGGCGTCACCGTGAGGGTGCCGGACGTGCCGCCGACGGAGACCGTCTCGGGCCCCTCGAAGAAGTTGTCGTCCGTCGGAAACAGGACGATGTTGGCGGTTCCCGTCAGGCTCCCGGCCGGGACCGTGATGTCGGGAAGGGTTTCGACAATATCGTAGTCCGAGTCCTTCGCCGTGCCGGCGAGGGACAGGTCGATGACGGTGGCGGCCGGACGCGCGGCGGAGAGCGTTGCGGTGACCGTGACCGTGGCGTAGCCCCCTCCCTCGGCGAGCCCGGTCCCTGCGGGGACCGAGAGGGTGACGGACGGGGACTGCGCCAGGGCAGCCGGTGCGCCCAGCAGCGCGGCGCACGCGGCCAGATGCCCCAGAAGGCGGGCGAGGCCCGCGGTTCGGCCGACGGAGGCGTCAGGAGGGGCGGTCGGCGGGCAGGGGCGCCGCAGCCAGGCCGGCGCCCTCACGGCCGGGGCCGGAAGGCGCGCACGGATGCGGCGCCCCGGCGTGTCCCCGGCAACCGGGGGGGGCGGTTCGGGGATTGTCAAGGGCGGAAACGTCCCGACATCCCGGTCACGGCGGACTTTCCCCGGCCGCGCGAGGCATTCCGCTCCCCGCGGTCTCCCGGGCCGGGGAGACCGCGGCGCTTCCGCCGGGCCGGTAAAGCCGCCGAAGTGATCGGGGTGAACCACCGCCGCGGCAGTTCCTGCTGCTGACGCTGCGGGATCAGTGATGGCCGTAGCCGTCGACGGAAATCGGGAGATGACTGCCAGGGACCGTCCAGCCTTCCAACATCTGCCGCGCTGAGGGGCCATGCGGCGCGAAGTGAACCTGACCCAAGGGTGGAAAAAGGAAGCGAGCGGCCGCTTTCGGGTTGGCTGATGATGCCGGGTGTTTTCAAGGCCGTTACGCAAAGAACTGCGCACCGTTGGCGGAGATTGTGGATCCGTTCATGAAAGCAGCCTCTTCCGAGGCCAGAAACACCACGCAGCGCGCTATTTCCTCCGGTTCGCCCAGGCGTCCGGCCGGAATCTGCGCGATTATCGACTCCCTGACCTTTTCCGGAACGGCCATCACCATCTCGGT
The DNA here is from genome assembly GCA_965221405.1 of Paracoccaceae bacterium. Taxonomy (GTDB): domain Bacteria; phylum Pseudomonadota; class Alphaproteobacteria; order Rhodobacterales; family Rhodobacteraceae; genus JAPOUP01. The sequence continues at coordinate 263,141 of CBDCSE010000003.1, forward strand.
TGCGATGTAGCCGGGGCAGACGGCGTTCGCCGTTATGCCGTTTCGGGCGCCTTCCTGCGCCAGGGACCTTACTATGCCGATATCACCGGCTTTGGTGGCCGCGTAGTTGACCTGCGCGAACTGGCCCTTCTGTCCGTTAACCGAACTGATCACGATGACCCGCCCGAATTTCCGCGTGCGCATGCCCGGCCAGATCGGATGTACGGTGTTGAACACACCGGTAAGGTTCGTGTCGATGACCTGTTGCCACTGTTCGGGGGTCATTCTGTGGAACGGAGCGTCCCGCGTTATTCCCGCGTTGGCGACCACCACGTCTATCGGACCCAGGTCGGTTTCGACCCGGGCGAGGCCCTCCTTTGATTCCCCATAGTCGGCGACGTTCCATCTATAGGTCCTGATTCCCGTCTCCTTCGTGAAGGCGTCGGCTCTCTCTTCATTGCCCGCATACGTCGCCGCGACACTGTAACCGGCTGCATACAAGGCTTTTGAGATCGCTTCTCCGATGCCGCGGCTGCCGCCGGTAACCAAGGCTACACGTCCCATGGTCAGGTTTCCTCCGTGTGTTATCCTATCGATGTTCCGTGAATGTTTCCGCTTTCCGGATGCGCATCCCGAAAGCGGAGCTGGGAGTGAGCCCGGGCCCGCGGTATGATCCCGCAGTTGGTCAGGGCCGCTCAACGCACATGGCGACGCCCATGCCTCCACCGATGCAGAGCGTGGCGAGGCCTCTTCCGGCGCCGCGGCGGCGCATCTCGAACAGAAGGGTGATAAGGACACGGGCGCCGGACGCACCGACCGGATGGCCTATTGCGATGGCTCCGCCGTTTACATTGACGATATCGGTGTTCCAGCCCATGTCCTTGTTCACCGCGCAGGCTTGGGCGGCGAAAGCCTCGTTGGCTTCGACCAGATCAAGGTCGTCGACTTTCCATCCCGCTTTTTCCAGGGCCTTTCTCGAAGCTGGGATCGGGCCAGTGCCCATTATTGATGGATCGACACCCGCCGTCGCGTAGCTCACGATGCGGGCCATGGGCTCGATGCCGCGTTTTTCGGCCTCGTCCGCGCCGATCAGCACGACAGCGGCGGCGCCGTCATTGATTCCCGACGCATTGCCGGCGGTCACCGTTCCTTCCTTGTCGAAGGCAGGCCTCAGTTTGCGCATGTTCTCGATCGTGGCGCCATGTCGAATGTATTCATCCGATTCCACCACGACCTCGCCCTTGCGGGTCCTGACGGTGTATGGCGTGATCTCGTCGGCGAATTTCCCGCCTTTCTGCGCCGCCTCCGCCTTGTTCTGGCTGGCAACCGCGAAAGCATCCTGCTCGTCCCGCGAAAGCTGCCATTGCCTCGCGACGTTCTCCGCGGTGTTGCCCATGTGGTAACCGTAGAAGGCGTCGGTCAGCGCGTCCTTGATCATGGTGTCCGCGAAATCGGCGCCGCCCATTTTGACGCCCGCCCTAAGGTGGGCGCAATGCGGCGCCATGGACATGCTCTCCTGGCCGCCAGCGACGACGACTCCAGCGTCACCGAGCTGTATGTGCTGGCAGCCGAGTGCAACCGCGCGCAGGCCCGATCCGCAGAGTTGGTTGACGCCCCAGGCAGGGCTCTCAACCGGAATGCCGGCGTTCACCGAGGCCTGGCGCGCCGGATTCTGACCCTGCCCGGCGGCGAGGATCTGGCCAAGTATGACTTCCGAAACGTCTTTGGGTTCAAGGTCGGCGCGCTGGACCGCGGCCTTGATTGCGGTCGAGCCGAGATCGTGCGCCGGGGTGCCCGCGAATGCGCCATTGAAACTTCCGACTGCGGTGCGCGCCGCAGATGCGATTACAACATTGGTCATGATATTCCTCTGTCCGTATCAAATAAGTCACCGAGTGGCCACGGTCGCGGGCCGGTGAAGTCATGGGAGAGCGGGCAGGAGCTCGCGATGCCCGTCACCAGGGCGATAGATTTTGCATCGCGGCAAATCAAGTGACACACTGTCTCAGGCAGGGCAATCGCTTTTGGAGTTTCAGCAGTCCGAAATGGGGAACATGGAAAGAACAAAGCGCCGTCTGTCGCCGTTTTCCCGATTGTTTGAGGCATTCTCGACCCCAATCGCAGTCTTTTGGGCCCAAAAGCGATTGCCCTGTGTCTCAGGCGGGGCTCTGCCCGTTCGGGCGCAATCGTGTTCCGGGCCGCGATCCCAAACACCCAGGTGACGCCGCGGGTTGACCCGGAGAGCGAATCGGCCCGATGCGCGGGTGGCGCGGAATCCAGGTTTGGTCCAGTCAGCCCAGACGGCCCGAGGGGCCTACGGACACCCGGTTCATCGACCCTGGAACATGCGCTTGGGTAAGCTGCGGAGAAACCCGATGGTTCGGCATTCCCGGAAGACCGTGTCCTGCCGCGACCATGGTCGTCGGCGGACGTCACGGTTGCCGGGCATGGCCCCGGTGTCCCTTCCCGCGTCGCGACCGCAACCAGGAAAGTCTAGCCGGGAAGCGCACCGGCGACCGGGAGCGACCTCCTGAGCCCGGCGAAGTTAGCCGTGGGGTCGCCGTATTCGGTGGGTGGCTGACGACGGGCGGGACCATCACCGGGAACTGCTGTGCCAACCGCGCACTCACGGATAAGGCCCGTGAAGCGCTGGCGCGGCACTCCACCCGTAACCTGATCCGGCCCGGTGGTACCATGAATTTCCCTTGCCACGCGGAACGCTCGCGACAAAAGCTGCCGGGAGCCGTCCGGTTCGGACATGGCGTCGCCAGAGTATCTTCGCCGGCTTAGGCCCGGTTGCCGGGCGGCGCGGCGCACGGAACACAGGGAGACGCCCCGAGACGCCCCGCAAGAGACACCCCGGTGGAAACGAATCACTTCCTGTCGCATCTTTCAGGGCGGGTCCGGAGCGTTTCGGTATGGGCGGTTCGGGTGTGCCAGTCCCAGCTCCCGCCGGGGACGGGGTATGAACTCGATGGTTTGCGGCGTTAGGTGGTGACACCGCCGATCTCCATACCCGGACTTCTTGAAGCTGTAATGGTCGCTGACGGCTTCTCACCCCCGGATTTGAGATTCCCGGGCGCGCGGTCTGTTGCTCCCGCCGGGATCGGCCCTCCGGAAAGTTCGGCCAACTATCTGGGGATTATGACAATATTCGTATAAACACTGGAAACGCCCGGCAGATCCCCGCCGGAGTTTCCCGTTCATGACCATACCGTGCTTACGGTAGGGTTTCGCCGGAGGCGAACATGGTGCGGTGGTGGCCTGCGTCTTCCCGGGGACATTCCCCGTACCGATACGGCGCCAGAGGAACACGGGAGGAAGGCGGTCACCTTCCCCGACGGACATAAAAGGGGCCTCTTACCGCCCCAGGGCTGTTGACAACGATTCGGGCGCACCTTATGAAGTCACTGTGACGGCGAACGGAAACTTTCGCCCGGACCAGACATGAAGTGGCCACGATCCGGGCGGTTCCCGCTCCGATCCTCTGAAATTCCACCGCGTCGTTCCCGCGAACGAGGGGACGTATGCGGCTTTCGTGTTTTCTGGATACGGAAAACGCGCACGAACGGCGAAGCGCCAAGGATGCGCTGACGGATGCGAGGGCATAATCCCTCCTGGAAGATTAAGGTCGAAGACCAAGAACCATGGGCGTAGCGATACAGGGAACGAGACCCAGATGCCGACGATACAGCAGCTGATCCGCAAACCGCGTCAGCCGAAAACGAAACGATCGAAATCGCTGCACCTCGAAAGCTGTCCGCAGAAACGCGGCGTCTGCACGCGTGTTTACACGACGACGCCCAAGAAGCCCAATTCCGCCATGCGGAAGGTGGCGAAGGTGCGGCTCACCAACGGATTTGAGGTGATCAGCTACATTCCGGGGGAAAGCCATAATCTTCAGGAACACTCCGTGGTGCTTATCCGGGGTGGACGTGTCAAGGATCTGCCGGGCGTCCGTTACCATATCCTGCGCGGCGTGCTCGATACCCAGGGTGTCAAGGACCGCAGGCAACGCCGCTCGAAATATGGCGCCAAGCGGCCGAAGTAACGGGAAACGCAGATGTCCAGACGTCACGCCGCCGAAAAGCGCGAAATCCTGCCCGACGCCAAGTATGGTGACGCGGTTCTGACCAAGTTCATGAACAGCCTGATGATCGATGGCAAGAAATCCGTTGCCGAGCGCATCGTTTACCACGCCCTCGACCGCGTCGAGAGCCGTCTGAGAAGGTCACCGGTCGACGTGTTCCATGAGGCTCTCGATAACATCAAGCCCTCGGTCGAGGTCCGGTCACGGCGCGTCGGCGGTGCCACCTACCAGATTCCGGTTGAGGTCCGTCCCGAGCGCAGGCAGGCGCTGGCCATTCGGTGGCTGATCAGCGCGAGCAGGAAACGCGGCGAGAACACTATGGAGGAGCGTCTCGCCGCCGAACTGGCCGATGCGGTGAACAACCGGGGCGCCGCGGTCAAACGGCGCGAAGACACACACAAGATGGCTGAAGCCAACAAGGCTTTCAGCCATTACCGGTGGTAATCTCCCGAATTCCGAGGTCCCGTAGAAGCCATGGCACGCGAATACCCACTCGAGCGCTACCGAAATTTCGGGATCATGGCGCATATCGACGCCGGCAAGACCACCTGTACGGAGCGTATCCTGTACTACACCGGAAAATCCCACAAGATCGGCGAAGTGCATGACGGTGCCGCGACGATGGACTGGATGGAGCAGGAACAGGAGCGCGGCATCACCATCACCTCGGCCGCGACAACCACTTTCTGGGAGCGTACGGAAGACGGTGACAACGCCCAGTCCGAGAGGCACCGCCTGAACATCATCGACACTCCCGGCCATGTCGACTTCACCATTGAGGTCGAGCGGTCGCTTGCCGTGCTCGACGGTGCCGTCTGCGTTCTTGATGCGAACGCCGGTGTGGAACCGCAGACGGAAACGGTGTGGCGGCAGGCCGACCGCTACTCGGTGCCGCGAATCGTTTTCGTCAACAAGATGGACAAGATAGGCGCGGACTTCGCCAACTGCGTCGATATGGTCCGTAGCCGCACCGGTGCCGTTCCCGCGCCAATCCAGATCCCTGTCGGTGCCGAGGATAAATTCGCCGGTATCGTCGATCTGATCACCATGAAGGAGTGGATCTGGGCGGGTGAGGACCTGGGGGCGACCTGGACCGTCCAGGACATCCGAGACGATCTGAAGGATAGCGCGGAGGAGCACAGGGCCAGACTTGTCGAGCTTGCGGTCGAGCAGGATGACGCCGCCATGGAATCCTACCTGGAAGGTGTGGAGCCCGACGCCGACACGCTCCGCGGGCTGATCCGAAAGGGAACGCTGTCGCTGTCCTTCGTCCCGGTTCTCACGGGATCGGCTTTCAAGAACAAGGGAGTTCAGCCGCTGCTTAACGCGGTGGTCGACTATCTGCCGCATCCGGTGGACGTTCCCGCCTACAAGGGCTTCGCGCCCGGTGACAGGACGGAAACGCGCAGTATCGAACGCACCGCCGACGACGGTCAGCCGTTCTCCGCGCTGGCGTTCAAGATCATGAACGATCCGTTCGTCGGCTCCCTGACCTTCACGCGGATATATTCAGGCTCGATGCGGCGGGGCGACGCCATTCTCAATTCGACCAAGGGCAAGCGCGAGCGGATCGGCCGGATGATGATGATGCATTCCAACAACCGCGAAGAGACCGATGAGGCGTTCGCCGGCGACATAATTGCCCTGGCCGGTCTCAAGGAAACCACAACGGGTGACACGCTCTGTGACATGCAGAAGCCAGTGGTTCTCGAAACCATGACGTTTCCCGATCCGGTGATCGAGATCGCGGTCGAGCCGAAAACCAAGAATGACCAGGAGAAGATGTCACAGGGCCTGACGCGCCTTGCGGCCGAGGATCCTTCGTTCCGCGTGGAAACCGATGCCGAATCCGGCCAGACCATCATGAAGGGAATGGGTGAGCTTCATCTCGAGGTGCTCGTTGACCGTCTCGGGCGCGAGTTCAGGGTTGAAGCGAATATCGGCGCACCGCAGGTGGCCTACCGGGAGACGATCTCCCGTATCGTCGAACACACCTATACCCACAGGAAGCAGACCGGTGGTTCCGGCCAGTATGCCGAGGTCAAGCTGGAAATCACGCCGACCGCGCCCGGGGAAGGTTACGCCTTCGAGTCCCGAATTGTCGGCGGTAACGTGCCAAAGGAATACATTCCCGGCGTCGAGAAGGGAATCCAGTCCGTGATGGACTCCGGGCCTCTGGCGGGTTTCCCGGTCATCGACTTCAGGGTCGCGCTTGTCGACGGAAAGTTCCACGACGTCGATTCGTCGGTTCTGGCCTTCGAGATCGCCGCACGGATGTGCATGCGTGAAGGCCTTAAACTGGGAGGGGCCAAGCTTCTCGAACCGGTGATGAAGGTCGAGGTGATCACGCCGGAAGAGTACACCGGCAACGTCATTGGTGACCTGACAGGCCGCCGAGGCCAGTTGACCGGTCAGGAGCCGCGTGGCAACGCCGTCGCGATAGACGCGTTCGTGCCGCTCGCCAATATGTTTGGCTACATCAATAACCTGCGGTCCATGTCTTCGGGACGGGCGAACTTCACGATGCAGTTCGACCATTACGATCCGGTGCCGCAGAACATCAGCGATGAAATCCAGGCGAAATTCGCGTGAGCGGACCGCCCTGACCGAAACAAGGAGACCAGTATGGCAAAGGAGAGATTTGAGCGCACGAAGCCGCACGTGAACATCGGGACCATCGGTCACGTGGACCACGGTAAAACGACTCTGACGGCCGCGATCACAAAGTATTTCGGTGAGTTCCAGGCGTATGACCGGATTGATGCGGCGCCGGAGGAGAAAGCGCGCGGAATCACGATCTCGACCGCGCATGTCGAGTATGAAACCGAGTCGAGGCATTACGCGCACGTGGACTGTCCCGGCCACGCCGACTACGTGAAGAACATGATTACGGGTGCGGCGCAGATGGATGGGGCGATCCTCGTCGTGAGCGCGGCTGACGGTCCCATGCCACAGACGCGGGAGCACATCCTTCTGGCGCGCCAGGTCGGTGTCCCCGCGCTGGTCGTGTTCCTGAACAAGGTTGATCAGGTTGATGATGAGGAGCTTCTGGAACTCGTGGAGATCGAGGTGCGCGAGCTGCTCTCGGCTTACGAGTTCCCCGGGGACGACATACCGATAGTGTCGGGCTCGGCCCTGGCGGCGATGGATGGAACGGACGCGACGGTTGGCGAGTCGCGTGTGCGCGAGCTCATGGACGCGGTTGACGGCTACATCCCGACGCCTGAGCGTGCCGTTGACCAGCCTTTCCTTATGCCGATCGAGGATGTGTTCTCAATCTCCGGACGGGGGACCGTGGTGACGGGTCGCGTCGAGCGCGGCGTCCTGAATGTGGGCGACGAGATCGAGATCGTGGGTCTGAAGGACACGCGACGGACGACGTGCACAGGCGTGGAGATGTTCAGGAAAATCCTGGATCGTGGCGAGGCGGGTGACAACATCGGAGCGCTTATGCGTGGCGTTGGCAAGGAAGAGGTCGAGCGCGGTCAGGTTCTGTGCCGTCCGGGGTCCGTGACGCCACACACACGGTTCGAGGCGGAGGCCTACGTCCTGACCAAGGAGGAGGGAGGACGCCATACGCCCTTCTTCGACGGTTACCGGCCGCAGTTCTATTTCCGGACGACGGACGTGACGGGATCCGTGACGTTACCTGAGGGTATAAAGATGGTCATGCCGGGGGACAACGTTTCGTTCAGTGCCCAGTTGATCTCGCCAATCGCCATGGAGGAGGGGCTCCGCTTCGCGATCCGTGAGGGCGGCCGCACCGTAGGGGCGGGAGTCGTCGCGAAAATCGTGGAGTGACCCGGTTGGATCGCCGCGCCGTCTGGGCCGTCATGACGCGGGCAGGCGGGAACGGTTGGGTACCCGGCGGTATCCAGCGCACGGAATGGTTTTACGGGGGGCGGACGTCACGCTCCCTGTCGCAATCGCGGAGGAACAGGACATGGCAATGCAGAGCCAGAACATCCGGATCCGCCTGAAGGCGTTCGATTACCGCGTCCTCGATGTGTCGACGAAGGAGATCGTCAACACGGCCAGACGAACCGGCGCCCAGGTACGCGGCCCGATTCCACTTCCCAACAAGATCGAGAAGTTCACGGTTCTCCGCAGCCCGCATATCGACAAGAAAAGCCGGGACCAATGGGAGATACGCACGCACAAACGCCTTCTCGACATCGTTGATCCGACCCCGCAGACCGTCGATGCGCTGATGAAGCTCGACCTCGCCGCCGGCGTCGACGTCCAGATCTCGGTCTGAGGGAGGACAGGACAATGCTGCGCTCCGGAGTGATCGCGAGGAAGGTCGGGATGACCAGACTGTTCATGGAGGATGGCAGGCAGGTTCCCGTGACCGTGCTCCAGCTGGACAAGTGTCAGGTCGTCGCACAGCGAACCGCCGAGAGGGACGGTTATACCGCTGTGCAGCTTGGTGCTGGGGCAGCCAACGCCAAGCGGGCAACAAAGGCGATGCGGGGCCATTTCGCCGCCACGATGGTAAGCCCCAAGCGAAAGATCGCCGAGTTCCGGGTGGCCCCCGAAAACATGATTGACGTGGGAGCGGAAATCACCGCGGACCACTATTTCGAGGGTCAGTATGTCGACGTCTCCGGCACGTCGATCGGCAAGGGATTTGCCGGTGCCATGAAACGCCACAACTTCGGCGGTCTGCGCGCAAGCCATGGCGTATCGATCAGTCACCGCTCGCATGGTTCCACCGGTCAGTGCCAGGAGCCCGGCCGCGTGTTCAAGGGCAAGAAAATGGCGGGTCACATGGGTGCGGCCCGTGTGACGACGCAGAACCTGCAGGTCGTCAGGACCGATGCCGAACGTGGATTGATTATGGTCAGGGGAGCCGTTCCGGGCTCGAGCGGCGGCTGGGTGACGATCAAGGATGCCGTCAAGAAACCCTTCCCGTCCGAGGCCGTCCTGCCCGCAGCGGTGCGTCAGTCCAGTGATGTCGGAACGGTTCCGGAAACTTCGGACGAAAGTTCCGCCACGGACACTTCCGCCGTCCAGGGAGGCGATGGTGATGAAAGCTGATGCCATAAGCCTGGAAGGCGAGACCGTGGGGTCCGTGGAGCTCAACGCCCGTATCTTTGGGCTTGAGCCCCGCGCCGATATACTTCACCGGGTCGTTCGCTGGCAGCGTGCCCGTGCCCAGGCTGGCACCCACAAGGCCAAGACCCGGTCGGAAACCTCGTATTCGGGGCGCAAGATCCACCGGCAAAAGGGCACCGGCGGGGCTCGCCATGGCGATCGTAACGCACCGGTCTTCCGCGGCGGCGGCGTCTATAAGGGACCGACTCCGCGTAGCCACGCCCTCGGACTCCCGAAGCGACTGCGCAAACTCGGCCTGCGGCACGCGCTGAGTGCCAAGGTGAGGGCTGGCGAACTCGTGATCCTTGATGTTGCCGAGGCCGATGGAAAGACCGCGGTCCTCGCCAGACAGGTCAGAAATCTTGGCTGGAAGCGGGCGCTGGTGATCGAAGGAGCGTCCGTACATGAAGGATTCGCCCGCGCGGCGGCGAACCTGCCTGAACTGGATGTGCTGCCTTCAATCGGAGCCAATGTCCTGGACATCCTCAAACGCGACACTCTGGTGCTCACGAAGGCGGGCCTGGAAGCTCTGGAGGCCCGTTTGAAATGAAAGCGAAACCGGAACATTACGACGTAATCCGCCGACCCGTGATCACCGAAAAGGCGACGCGTGCCTCGGAGGCGGGAACAGTGGTCTTCGAAGTGGCGATCGGTTCGTCCAAACCACAGATAAAGGAAGCGGTGGAATCCCTTTTCGGCGTGAAGGTGAAGTCAGTCAACACGATGGTGACCAAGGGCAGGACCACGCGCTTCCGTGGACGCCCGGGGCGGCGAAAAGATGTCAAGAAAGCATATGTTGGGCTTGAGGAAGGCAACACGATCGACGTAACGACCGGCCTCTGATCCGATATGGCACCGGGATCAGGTTTCAGGTTACCGGCATTATCCTAACCACGGCAGGGTTCCTGCCGATGAAGCAGACGGAAGACGGAAAGCATGGCACTCAAGTCGTACAAACCGACAACCCCGGGCCAGCGGGGGCTGGTTCTGATCGACCGTTCGGGGCTCTGGAAGGGCCGCCCGGTAAAGACTCTGGTCCAGGGTCTCGGCCAGAAGGGTGGACGCAACAATGCCGGACGGATCACGATGCGTCGCCGCGGCGGTGGGGCGAAACGCCTCTATCGGGTCGTCGATTTCCGGCGTCGGAAGTTCGACGTGCCGGGATGTATAGAGCGGATTGAATATGATCCGAACCGCACGGCGTTCATCGCGCTGGTCAGATATGAGGACGGGGAACTGGCCTATATCCTCGCGCCGCAGCGTCTCGCGGTTGGCGATCACGTCGTCTCGTCGGACAGCGCGGACATAAAGCCGGGCAACGCAATGCCGTTCTCGGGAATGCCCATAGGGACCATCGTTCACAACGTCGAGCTTAAACCGGGCCGTGGCGGTCAGATAGCGCGCGCCGCGGGCGCCTACGTCCAGTTCGTCGGCCGCGGTAACGGCTACGCCCAGATCCGCCTTTCCTCCGGTGAGCTCCGAATGGTCCGTCAGGAATGCATGGCGACCGTTGGCGCGGTCTCCAATCCCGACAACGCGAACCAGAATCTCGGCAAGGCGGGCCGCAACCGGCATCTCGGTCGGCGGCCGTCAGTCCGTGGCGTGGTGATGAACCCCGTTGACCATCCGCACGGAGGAGGCGAGGGGCGTACGTCGGGTGGCCGCCATCCGGTGACACCATGGGGCGTGCCAACCAAGGGCAAACGCACCCGCAGCAGAAACAAGGCGTCTTCAGGAATGATCATACGTTCGCGACACGCCAGAAAGAAAGGGCGCTAGAAATGGCTCGTTCTGTCTGGAAAGGCCCCTTTGTCGATAGCTATGTGCTGAAAAAGGCCGAAAGGGCCCGGGAATCGGGTCGCCACGAGGTCATCAAGATCTGGTCACGGCGCTCCACAATCCTGCCACAGTTCGTTGGCCTGACGTTTGGGGTTTACAACGGCCGCAAGCACATCCCCGTGAGCGTGACGGAGGACATGATCGGCCAGAAATTCGGTGAGTACAGCGCGACCCGCACCTTCTATGGCCATGCGGGAGACAAGAAAGCCAGAAGGAGATAGCTCATGGGCAGGCTGTCGAATCCCCGCCGTGTTGAGGAACACGAGGCTATGGCAAAGGCGCGTATGCTGCGCGTTTCGCCCCAGAAGCTGAATCTGGTGGCGGCGATGATCCGGGGCAAACCGGTTCAAAGAGCGTTGAATGATCTCGCCTTCAGCCGGAAGAGGATAGCGGCTGACGTAAGCAAGTGTCTGCGATCCGCCGTCGCCAATGCGGAAAACAACCACGGTCTGGATGTGGACTCGCTGGTGGTCGCGGAAGCTTATGTGGGAAAGAACCTGACCATGAAACGTATGCGCGCGCGCGCCAGGGGCAGGTTCAGTCGCATAGAAAAGCCATTTTCGGAAATCACCATCAAGGTCCGCGAGATGTGGGAGTAAGCCTCATGGGCAACAAGACAAACCCGGTCGGCATGCGGCTTCAGGTCAACCGGACCTGGGACAGCCGCTGGTATGCCAATACACGTGATTACGGAAACCTGCTGCTGGAGGATCTGCGTATCCGCGGTTCAATCGAGAAGGAATGCAGGCAGGCGGGCGTGAGCCGGGTCATCATCGAACGTCCGCACCGCAAGTGCCGGGTCACGATCCACACCGCCCGACCCGGCGTGATCATCGGGAAAAAGGGAGCCGACATAGAGGCGCTGCGCAGGAAACTGGCCAACATGACCGACAGCGAACTGCATCTCAACATCGTCGAGGTTCGCCGGGCCGAGCTTGACGCCCGACTGGTGGCGGAGGGCATCGCCCAGCAGCTGGAACGCAGGGTCTCGTTCCGGCGGGCCATGAAACGGGCCGTCCAGAACTCGATGCGGATGGGAGCCCTTGGTATCCGGGTCAATGTCTCAGGTCGTCTGGGTGGCGCCGAGATCGCGCGCACCGAATGGTACCGCGAGGGCCGGGTTCCCTTGCACACGCTTCGCTCCGATATAGACTATTCGACATGTCAGGCCGCGACACCCTACGGAATAATCGGGATCAAGGTCTGGATATTCCGGGGCGAGATCATGGAACACGATCCGGGTGCGCGCGACCGTTATCACCAGCAACTGCAGGATGGGCCCGCACCGCGCGCCGCCGCGGGGCGCCGTTAGGGAGACATTGCGATGCTGCAGCCGAAGCGAACAAAGTTCCGCAAGGTCCATAAGGGACGGATTCATGGTGAGGCCAAGGGTGGCACGTCGCTGAACTTCGGTTCCTACGGCCTGAAGTCCATCGAACCCGAGCGCATCACCGCCCGCCAGATCGAGGCGGCCCGCCGGGCGATGACGCGGCACATGAAGCGCCAGGGCCGTGTCTGGATCCGGGTTTTCCCGGATATCCCGGTCACGTCGAAGCCTACCGAGGTCCGGATGGGAAAGGGAAAGGGTTCGGTGGATTATTGGGCCGCCAGGATCAAACCGGGCAGGATCATGTTTGAGATTGACGGCGTAAGTGATTCCGTGGCAAGGGAAGCGCTTCGGCTCGCCGCGATGAAACTGCCGGTGAAATGTCGGGTGGTCCAGCGCGAGGACTGGTAGGGATCGCTCGCCTCCCGTACGGCCGACGGGAGGCGACTTGTTGAAGGATGCCGGAGAGCCCTTCGGGCGATCCGGCGATGTGAAGCGAGGAGCGGCGCATGGATGCCCGGGAACTGCGTGACAGGACGCCTGACCAGCTGCGCGACCAGCTGCTGGAGCTCAAGAAAGAGGTATTCAACCTCCGGTTCCAGAAGGCGTCCGGCCAGCTGGAGAACACTGCCCGGATGCGCGTCGTCCGGCGCGATGCGGCGCGCGTTCTGACCGTCCTCAACGAAAAGGCGGCCGGAGCCGCGAGGGAGACCTGACCGATGCCGAAGAGAATCCTGCAGGGTGCCGTAATCAGTGACCGCAACAACCGGACCGTCACCGTTCTGGTGGAACGGACCTTCAAGCACCCACTACTGCAGAAAACCGTGCGAAGGTCGAAGAAATTCGCGGCGCATGATGCGGATAACCGGTTCAAGGTCGGTGACAGGGTGCGGATAAGGGAGTGTGCCCCCGTCTCCAGGTCCAAGCATTGGGAAGTCATCGTCGACTGACGGTTACAGCCGGAATCAAATTGACGAAACCCTGGGGCCACCGCTGGAATTAGGCTCCAAAGGTCGGGAGAAACGAAATGATCCAGATGCAGACCAATCTGGATGTCGCTGACAACTCAGGGGCGCGCCGGGTTCAGTGCATCAAGGTTCTGGGCGGGTCCAGGCGGAAGTATGCATCGGTTGGTGACATAATCGTCGTCAGTGTCAAGGAAGCGATTCCGCGTGGCCGCGTCCGCAAGGGCGATGTAAGGCGGGCTGTCGTCGTGAGGACCTCAAAGGAGGTGCGTCGTGAGGACGGGACAGCGATCCGTTTCGACCGGAATGCGGCGGTCATTCTCAGCAACAGCAACGAACCGATCGGTACGCGCATTTTCGGACCTGTGGTTCGCGAACTCCGTGGAAAGAATTTCATGAAGATCATTTCATTGGCGCCGGAGGTGCTCTGATGGCCGCCAAACTGAAAAAAGGGGATCAGGTTGTTGTCATCGCCGGCAAGGATTTGGGGGCTCGGGGCGAGATCATCAGCGTGAATCCGAAAGCCGGAAAGGCGGTCGTTAAAGGTGTCAACATCGCCATCCGCCATGAACGCCAGACCAACCGCGGGGTTGGCGGCCGCGTTCCCGTAGCCATGCCCATCGATCTGTCAAATCTCGCCTATGTCGACGCCAGCGGTAAACCAACCCGGATTGGCTTCAGGATGGAGGGTGACAGGAAAGTGCGCTATGCCAAGACCACGGGGGACGTGATCGATGCTTGACACCGTTGGTTATGTTCCGCGTTACAAGGCGATGTACCGGGAGCGGATCCAGGCCGCGATGAAGGATGAATTCCAATATCCGAACGTCATGGAGATCCCCAGGCTCGAGAAGATCGTTCTGAACATCGGCTGCGGCGCCGAAGCCGTTCGGGACTCCAGGAAGGCGGGCTCAGCGCGTGAGGATCTTACGGCGATCGCGGGCCAGAAGGCCGTGATCAGTCGTGCCAGGAAATCGATCGCGTCGTTCCGCGTCCGCGAGGGCATGCCGATAGGGGCGAAAGTCACGCTACGCGGTGACCGGATGTACGACTTCCTGGACCGACTGATAACCATCGCCCTTCCGCGTGTCCGGGATTTCCGTGGCGTGAAGGCAGGTGCGTTCGACGGCCGCGGCAACTTCGCCATGGGTCTCAAGGAACACATCGTTTTCCCGGAGATAGATTACGACAAGGTCGACGAGGTCTGGGGGATGGATATCGTCATCTGCACCACCGCCGGAAACGATGCTGAAGCAATGGCTCTGCTGGCGCATTTCAACATGCCGTTCAGCGGCCAGGCCGGGGAGATCCGATAAATGGCGAAGAAAGCAATGGTGGAGCGTGACCTGAAGCGCCGCAAGCTGGTGGCGAAATACGCGGCGCGGCGCACCGCGCTCAAGCAGATCGCCAATGATCAGGAACGCCCGATCGAGGAACGCTTCAAGGCACGCCTGAAACTGGCGAAGCTGCCGCGGAATTCATCGCCCACCCGTCTTCACAACCGCTGTCAGCTCACCGGGCGTCCGCACGCCTATTACCGGAAACTTAAGATCAGCCGGATCGCGCTGCGCGAACTGGGGGCAATGGGGCAGATTCCAGGCCTCGTGAAATCGAGCTGGTAAGGAGCGAATGGCATGAATGATCCTATTGGCGACATGCTGGCCCGTATCCGCAATGCGCAGATGCGTGGCAAATCCAGGGTTATGACGCCCGCTTCGAGGCTTCGCGCCTGGGTTCTCGACGTCCTCGCAGACGAGGGTTACATCCGCAGCTACGAGAATACCGTCGACGTCGACGGCCATCCGGCCATCGAAATCAGCCTGAAGTATTTCCAGGGTGGCCCGGCGATCAGGGAACTGAAGCGGATCTCCAAGCCTGGACGCCGCGTCTACAAGGGTGTCAGGGATCTCCCCGAGGTCCGGCAGGGTCTCGGGGTGTCGATCATTTCGACGCCCAAGGGCGTTATGTCCGATGCCAGCGCACGCGCCGCCAATGTGGGTGGCGAAGTGCTGTGTACGGTGTTCTAGGGAGAGGCTCATGTCACGGATTGGCCGTATTCCGGTCGAACTGCCCTCGGGGGTCACGGCTTCGGTCGCGGGCAGGACAGTCGAGGTGAAGGGACCTAAGGGCACCCGTAGCTTCACCGCGACCGACGACGTCTCGATCGCGATCGAGGGTAGTGTCATCACGGTTGTGCCGCGTGGACGGTCAAAACGTGTCCGCCAGCAATGGGGCATGTCGCGCACCCAGATAGCGAACTGTGTCAAGGGGGTTGCCGAGGGCTTCAGAAAAGAGCTTGAGATCAGTGGCGTCGGTTACCGTGCCATGCTGCAGGGTGACAGACTGGTTCTCAATCTGGGCCTGTCCCACGACGTCACTTTCGAGGTCCCGAACGGTGTTACCGTGACCTGCCCCAAGCAGACGGAAATTGTCGTCGAGGGTATTGACCAGCAGCAGGTTGGCGAGGTCGCGGCGCAAATCCGCGCCTGGCGCAGACCGGAGCCTTACAAAGGTAAGGGTATCCGATACCGGGATGAGTACATATTCCGCAAGGAAGGCAAGAAGAAATAAGGAACAGGGACATGGCAGACAGTAAACGGGATCTGTTCATCAAGCGCCGTCGGCGCGTCCGCAACAGGCTTCGCAAGGTGAGTGCGGGCCGCGTGCGTCTCTCCGTGCACCGTTCGAACAGGAATATCAGCGCCCAGCTGATCGATGATTCCAGGGGTGTCACGCTGGCAAGCGCGTCATCTCTAGAGAAGGCGCTCGAACTGAAAAGCGGAAGTGGCGTCGAAGCGGCGGCGATAGTCGGGGCGGCACTTGCCGAGCGCGCCACCGCGGCCGGTGTGAGGGATGCCTGCTTTGACCGTGGTGGCTATCTGTTCCACGGCAGGGTTAAGGCTCTCGCCGAAGCCGTTCGTGCAGGTGGTCTCAATGTCTGAGCCGTTTGGTCCGCGCCGCGGATCGAACGTTCCCGGACTGAATCGGACGACCCGGCGCAAAGCGCCTGAAGATGAAGGGACAGCCTAATGGCAGAACGCGAGAACCGTCGGGGCAGCCGCAGGGATCGGGACGATGCCCCCGAGTTCTTCGATCGCCTCGTTGCGATCAACCGGGTTTCGAAAACCGTGAAGGGCGGTAAGCGATTTGGTTTCGCCGCGCTTGTCGTGGTCGGGGACCAAAAGGGACGGGTTGGCTATGGCAAGGGCAAGGCCAAGGAAGTGCCCGAGGCAATCCGAAAGGCGACGGAGCAGGCCAAGCGTCAGGTCATCCGGGTACCGCTTCGCGAAGGCCGGACGCTGCATCACGACATTGCGGGCCGTCACGGCGCCGGTAAGGTCGTGATGCGAACCGCGCCGGCTGGCACGGGCATCATCGCCGGTGGCCCGATGCGCGCGGTGTTTGAAATGCTCGGCGTGCAGGATGTGGTGGCCAAGTCAGTTGGATCGCAGAACCCCTATAATATGATCCGGGCCACGATCGACGGTCTCCGGAATGAAACCAGCCCGCGTATGGTGGCCGCCCGTCGTGGCAAGAGAATGTCCGACATAATGCCGAGACGGGATGAACCGTGGCAGAGCGCCGACGAGCCGGAACAGGTCACATCGCCGGAAGGGAATGGCACTGCCGAATCCCCGATGCCCGCCGAAGCCTGAGGAGAAATGCGATGTCCAGTAAAACCATAGTCGTGAAGCAGGTCGGTTCGCCGATCCGCAGGCCCGCCAAGCAGCGCCAGACACTGGTCGGACTCGGACTTGACAGAATGCACAGGACCCGGGAGCTTGAGGATACACCCGCTGTCCGTGGGATGGTCGCGAAGATCCCCCATCTTGTGGAGATTGTCGAGGAACGTGGCTAAGGCCTTGCGCCGGTTTCCGGAACGCGGGCCCCGCCATCTTGACCGCGGTTGATGACATGCGGGTATGACAGTCGGTTGGCCCGGCATATGGATCGATCTGAATGGCCGGGTGATTCCGCTTCACTCGTGGTTTGGT
The DNA here is from genome assembly GCA_965221405.1 of Paracoccaceae bacterium. GTDB lineage: Bacteria > Pseudomonadota > Alphaproteobacteria > Rhodobacterales > Rhodobacteraceae > JAPOUP01. Next base: position 280,433 of record CBDCSE010000003.1, read on the forward strand.
ATCCGGCAAGGAGAAACGACATGAAACTGCATGATCTCCGGGACAATCCCGGTGCCGTAAGGAAAGCCAGACGCGTTGGCCGCGGCCCCGGTTCCGGAAAGGGCAAGACCGCGGGACGCGGTGCCAAGGGCCAGAAATCCCGGTCCGGAGTTGCGATCAACGGTTATGAAGGCGGGCAGATGCCGCTCTACCAACGTCTTCCGAAGCGCGGGTTCAACAAGCCCAACCGACGGAAATACGCGCTGGTCAACCTCGGCATTCTCCAGAAGTTCATCGATGCCGGGAAAATCGATGCCGAGGAAGTGATCACCGAGGATGTTCTTGTCGAGAGCGGTATCGTCCGCCGTCGGCTTGATGGCGTCCGGGTGCTGGCAAAGGGCGAACTGTCTTCCAGAGTGGATCTGCGCGTGACAGGTGTAAGCGTGTCGGCGCGGAAGGCGGTTGAGGAAGCTGGGGGCTCGCTTACGGTCACGACCGGCCAGTTGTCGGAATGAACGCTTGTGGGTAAAGTCCGCCGTGCCTACATACATCTGGTTTTCCAAGCCCCGCTCCGGGAGTTCCGGGGACGGTGCGTGAACGGGAGAGGCCACTGAATGGCATCCGCAGCGGAGCAAATGGCCGCCAACCTGAACTGGGGGGTCTTCGGAAAGGCCACCGAACTCAGACAGCGCATTTTATTCACCCTCGGAATCCTGATCGTCTATCGCGTCGGGACCTACATTCCGGTTCCGGGTATCGACGCCGACGCCCTGCGTGATTTCATGGACCAGGCCGCGGCGGGTCTCGGCGGTGTGCTGAACATGTTCACCGGCGGTGCCATCTCGCGCATGGGTATATTCGCGCTCGGTATAATGCCGTATATCTCCGCCGCGATCATCGTGCAGCTCCTCACGGCCATGGTTCCGCAGCTTGAGCAACTGAAGAAGGAAGGTGAGCGCGGGCGCAAGAAAATCAACCAGTACACCCGGTACGGCACGGTGTTCCTGTCCACCTTCCAGGCCTACGGGCTGGCGGTGTCGCTGGAGGCGGGCGGTCTGGCGACGGATCCGGGCTGGTATTTCCGGGCGGCCACGGTCATTACGCTCGTCGGCGGCACGATGTTCCTGATGTGGCTTGGCGAACAGATTACCGCACGGGGCATCGGCAACGGGATCTCGCTGATTATTTTCGTGGGAATCATCGCCGAGGTTCCGGCTGCGCTGGCGCAGTTCCTCGCGTCGGGCCGTTCGGGCGCGCTTAGCCCCGCGGTCATTGTGGGTGTCATCGTGATGGTCGTGGCGGTGATCGGATTTGTCGTCTTCATGGAGCGGTCTCTGCGGAAGATCCATATCCAGTACCCGCGTCGTCAGGCGGGAATGAAGATGTACGAGGGCGGTTCCAGCCACCTGCCGGTCAAGGTGAATCCAGCGGGGGTCATCCCCGCGATATTCGCCAGTTCGCTGCTGCTTCTCCCGGTCACCGTCTCCACCTTCAGCGAGGCGCAGTCCGGGCCCGTGATGTCGACGATACTGGCTTACTTCGGTCCCGGCCAACCTCTTTATCTCGGTTTTTTCACGGCAATGATCGTGTTTTTCACGTTCTTCTATACGTTCAACGTAAGCTTCAAGACCGAGGACGTCGCGGAGAACCTGAAGAACCAGAACGGCTTCATTCCGGGTATCCGTCCAGGCAAGAGGACGGAAGAGTATCTTGACTATGTGGTCACCCGGATTCTGGTGCTTGGATCGGCATATCTCGCGGGTGTCTGCCTTCTGCCGGAGGTGTTGCGAAGCCAGTTGGCGATTCCCTTCTATTTTGGCGGAACGTCGGTACTGATCGTGGTTTCCGTGACGATGGACACGATCCAGCAGGTGCAGAGCCATCTTCTCGCGCATCAGTATGAGGGGCTGATCGAGAAATCCCAGCTTCGGGGTAGGCGTCGCCGCAAACGGCCTCCCGTCAGGCGCTAGCGCCGCTTCCGGGGCCCGTTTCCGGGACCGTGCATTGAGAAGGGCGTTTGCCCATGAACATCATCGTGCTTGGCCCTCCGGGCGCGGGTAAGGGTACCCAGGCCCGGATTTTGGTGGAGGAACGCCGGATGGCGCAGCTGTCAACCGGCGACATGCTGCGCGCGGCGCGCAGAAGCGGATCCGCCATTGGACGAACCGTCGCCGAGGTCATGGACCGTGGCGACCTGGTGACCGATGGGATCGTCATCGACATCATCCGGGAGCGGCTGAGGACCGATGACAGTCCGGGCGGCTATATCTTCGACGGCTTTCCGCGCACGCTGGCGCAGGCCGACGCGCTTGGGGAGCTTCTTGACGACCTCGGTTTCCGTCTCGATGCCGTCATCGAGATGCGGGTCGATGACGACGCGCTTGTCACCCGCATCACGGCCCGCTCGACCTGCGCTGGCTGTGGCGAGGTATATAATGACCGCACCAGACCGATTCCCGAGGACGGCAGATGCGGGAGATGCGGCGGGGCCGACTTCCGCCGTCGCGCCGATGACAATGATGAAAGCCTGCGTACCCGCTTGATGGCCTATTACAAGCAGACATCACCGTTGATTGGGTATTACCACGCGAAGGGTGTGCTAAGACCGGTCAATGGTCTGGGAGATATCGGCGGTGTCGCGAATGAGATCCGGGCGGTTCTTGATTGATCGGTGGCCTTAACCGTAGGGCATCCATTTGATATCGGGTGCCGGGGTATCTTCCAGGCTGCGGGGGAGTGCGCCCTGGACCCGTTGAGACTGGATCTGCCAGGGCTGAGGAAGGAAATGGGCGGGCAGAGCATGTGACTGCACTGCCTGGTCGCAAAAGACCGTAGCCCTTGAGCCGTATTATGGCACGGCGGCACGCTCGTGGCGCACAGAGCCTCCGTTCGGGGCGCGGACCCAGAATCACATCATCCTCGCCGCGGTGACCGATGATGGTGGGCACATCGATCTGAAATCCGCGATGGGGCTATTCAGGTTTCCCATCGGCAAAAACGGCGCGGCGAAGCTTCAGGCCGTGAAGCCAGTGAACGCTATGGTTGAACGCCGGAATGTCCTCGACGAACTCGCGGCTTGGCTGGCAGGCCTTGTTCGATGACTGGATGGAGGGGGTCGACAGCTTGGCCGAGGACAGGTGCGCCGACCTTAACCGTAACTTCCAGCCGTCAATCCGTCCCTTCTCCCGTCCAACGCGCCGGGACGCAACGGTTTCCCCCATCCACGGGATGTCATCGGCGGGATTTCCGCTTACACGGGAAAGCCCTCGATTTCGCCGATCCCCTGTCATATGGACTCAACTGGAGGGGGAAGCCCCATAAGCGTTAACCTGTTCTCTGGATCGAGTTCGGACACCGCCGATTTCGCCTTGCTGACGGCCCGGATGCCCGGGAAGCGAGGCAAAATCATCCCCCGGCGCCACTCCGAAGCGCAACGCCCGGCCCTTCCCGGAGCGAGGGCGTAGCCCGAGCGGAGGGAAGGGCCGGGCGTTGCGCTTTCCGCGCCCCCCGACCCCCCCGATTCCGCACGGGAACGGCTTCAGTCCCTTCGGATCCGAGCCTAACCGGCACCTCCGGGCGGCGCAAGGCATGCCGGCAGGCGCGCCGGGGAAGGCCCGCGGCGCGTAGGGGACGATCCGGACGCCGGAGGTTCCCTCAGGGAGGCCGCGCCAGCCGGAACGCCTCGGCCGGCGTCAGGTAACCCAGGACCTTGCGCGGACGCGCGTTCAGCCGGTCCTGGACGGCGCTCACCTCCGCATCCGTCACTTTCCGGAAGTCCGTGCCCTTGGGAAGGTACCCCCGCACCAGGCCGTTGGTGTGCCCGGTCGGGCCCCGCTCCCACGAGTGGTAGGGGCGGGCGAAGAAGAACCTTGCGCCGAGCGCCCCGGCCACCCGCGCGTGGTCCGCGAACTCCCTGCCGTTGTCGGCGGTGACCGTGTGCACCGCGCCGCGGTGCGGCCCCGGAAGGCCGGTCATGGCGGCCCCGACCGCGGCCGCCGTCTTCCTGTCGACACGCCGCAGGAGCGTGTATTTCGTGGCCCGGTCAACCAGGGACACCACGGCCCCGCTGTGGCCGGCGCCCACGATCGTGTCCGCCTCCCGGTCGCCGACCCGCGCCTTCGCCTCCACCAGCGCCGGGCGCCCGGGGATGTCCACCCGGCCCGGGATGTGCCCCCGGCCCGCGTGGGCCCCGCCCTTCCGGTTCGGCCTCTTTCCCCGGCGGCGCAGGTGCCGCCAGAGCCGGCCCCCGGCCCTGCGGTCGGCGTGGACGTGCCGGTAAATCCACTGACGCCCCGCCACCGGGTGGCCCTCCAGGCGCAGCCGCCCGGAGACCTGCTCGGGGCTCCATCCCTCGGCCAGCCGCTCCTCCACCAGAGCCCACAGCCCCGGCGTCATCTTCCTGGGCACCGACGACGCCGCGCGGCGCCGCGCCTCGGACCTCCGCTGCGCCTGGGCGTGCCGGTAGCCCCGGGCTCCGCCGTTGCGCCGGATCCCGCGCGGGACCGATGACGGACTGCGCCCCAGCTGGCGGGCGATCGCCCCGCCGGAAAGCCCGCTTTCCATCAGGGCGTGGATCTGGCATCTCTCGGGGTGGGTCAGGTGGCGCTGGCCCTCGGGCATGGCGGTCTCCTTCGCGCAACGAAGGGACTGTCGCCGCCATCCGGCCGATTCGCAACATCATGCGTCGATACGACCACCATTCACCCACATAGGGTGTTGCACTTCACTGTGGAACGGGGGATCAAAATTCCCGGTTGAATTGGTTGGTCAGCTCCCGTTTCGGCAGTTGGAATGCCTAAAATCGTGCCACGGCCAAACAAGTTAACGCTTATGGGGGGAAGCCCTCGGCCCGCCAAGTCAGTTCCATGTGCCTGTTTAGGAGCCATCTTTTGCCCCTTGTTGACTGACCGTTGAAAGCGCCAGTCCGAATATGATCATGAACGCTCCCAGCCAGCCCCAGGACGAAAGATACTCGCGGAGCCAGTAGGCCCCAAAAGCGATCGAACATAACGGGGAGAGAAACAGAAATTGCGCAGACGCCGCTGGCCCAAGGGCATGCACTCCGAAATTCCAGAACAGGTTTCCCAAGAGTGTAGCCCCAAGCCCGATATAAGCCACCGCAGGCCAGAGTTCCTTGGGTGGCAGAACCGAGATGTCTGCGGGACCTACCGTCAATGTCAAGATCACGTAGCACGGGATCAACGCCGCATATCCGGTTAGGACAATCGCGCCGAACATGGCAACCGGACTCAGAAGGCCGTGGACTTTCCGCAGCAACAGGCTGTATCCAGCCCAGATCAGGGTCGCGACCAGAGCCAAGGCATCCCCCCAGTGCAAATTGGCTGATACGGCCGCGGCGGCGGGCCCCGACGAGATCAGCAGGACAGTGCCGACAAAGCCCAGGCCCAGCCCTACCTTGCTCCGTGCGGATACCCACTCTGACAGGAACAGCGCCCCCGCGACCACGATCCACAATGGTGCCGTAGCCTGGACCAAACCGACATTGGCGGCAGATGTGCCAAACGGGGCCGCGATGATGGCTAGGGAAAAAAGGACACAGTTCAGGAATCCCAGAACGGCGATCCGAGTCAGATGCGCCAGCAAGACGCGACGTGCGCGCCACAACGGCCCACCGGTCAGGAGCAGCAGTGGTAGCGCACTGAGCGTCCAGCGCCAGAACACCAGCGTAAGCGGGTCCGTCTGGTCCGCTATGTCGCGGATAGCCACATGATTGCCGCCCCAGAGGGCGGCAGTTGCGATCAGGCCCAGCGACGCCAGGCGCGTCCTTTGGATGCCTGAGGGCATGGGGACCTATTGCTCGCTCCCACGTTGGGAAGTATGCCAGGGCAGGAGGATGCGCTCGGCGGCTTCAACGGCATAGAAGAGGATTGTACCCATGATCCCCAGGATAACGATAGCCGCAAAGGCCCGCGCGGTATCGAACATGCCCTGCGACAGCAGGATGACATGACCCAAGCCTGTCTCCCCGGCGACGAACTCACCCACGATGGCACCGATCAGGGCAAAGGAAATCCCTACTTTCATGCCTGCGAACATGCTGGCCAGCGCACAGGGAAAGCGGATCTTGAACAGAACCTGCATGGTCGTGGCGCGGGCTGAACGCGCCATGTCGATCATGTCCCTGTCGACGCTGCGCAAACCCAACACGGTGTCAATCACGATCGAGAAGATGGCAATCATCAGCGCTATTGCGATCTTTGGTTCGGACCCGGTACCCATCCAGATTACGAAGAGCGGCGCCAGCGCGACCTTCGGGACAGCGTTCAGCGCAACCAGCAAGGTGTAGAGCGTACGATCCAGAAAGACCGAGTGTACTATCCCTACCGCCATGAGCACGCCAAGCACGACGGCTAATGCGAAACCGGCCAACGTGGTTACCAGGGTATAGCCTGCATGTTTGGCAAAATAGTCCGGATCATCGATCATTTCGACCAGAATGGTGGAAGGCGCGGGCAGGATAAACGGACGTACCTCCAGAACGCGGCACGTGATTTCCCATACAATCACGGCAAACATCAGTACCGCGACGGAAGAGAGAAGTCGGTTGTTGTTTTCGATCCAGCCCATTGGTCAGGCCTCTTTCAGAATGCCGAGTTTGGTGAAGTGGCCGCGGAGATGCTGCACGTATTCGCCGAATTCCTGGGTTTCGCGCAGACTCAGCGTGCGTGGATGCGGCAGGCCGATGTCGAGTATCTCGTCGATCTTACCGGGGTTGCGTGACATGACGACGACCTTGGTCGACAAAAACACCGCTTCGGCAATGGAATGGGTGATGAAGAGCACCGTTTTCCGTGTCTCCTGCCAAAGCCGCGCAAGCTCCAGGTTCAGGTCGTCGCGGGTCATGGCGTCGAGTGCGCCAAATGGTTCGTCCATCAGCAGAAGCTTCGGATTGTCCAATAGGGCCCGGCAGATTGATGCGCGCTGTCGCATGCCGCCTGAAAGCTCCCAGGGATGTTTCTGTTCAAACCCTTCCAACCCGAATCTTTTGAGAAGCGCACGCGCCTTGCTCTCGTAGTCTGATCGCCTCGCACCGCGGATTTCAGTGATGAATAGCACGTTATCCAGGATGTTGCGCCAGTCCAGGAGGATGTCGCGCTGAAACACGATTCCCATATTGTCTGGCGGTCCTTTGACCGGTGCGCCGTCCAGGATCACTTCGCCGGATGTTATTGGTTCGAGGCCGGCCAAGCACTTCAGCAACGTGGATTTGCCGCATCCGCTAGGCCCAAGCACACTGATGAATTCATGCTCCCGGATATCAAGGTCTATTGATTTGAGCGCTTCGATATCCACGTGCCTGGACCGGTAGACTTTGTCCATGTTGCGGATGCTGGCATAACTCCGCTGTTGCACCATGCGTCGGCCTTCCCAGTTCCGTTCTGATTTACTGCCTGAGCAGTTCGTTAGTGAAGAAGTCTTCCGCCCGCTGACCAGGCTTGATGATCTCAGCCGCCTCCATTGCAGCCAGTGCATCCGCCCAGTCTTCGGCCGATTGCACGCCGATCGGCAAATTCTTGGTGCGTTCGGTGTGGAAGAAATCGCGATAGGCCTCGATCTGGCCGATCAACACGTCACGGTTCAGGTTGCTGTCCGGACGACCTGTGATGATGGCGTCAGCCGCCTCTTCGACATTGCCTTCAAAGATGTACTCCCACGCGCGTTGCTGCACCTGCGCCAACCTGGCCAGTTCGCCGCGACGCTCCTCAAGGGTGCTCTCCTGGGCAATCAGCCCATAGCTTGGAAACGTCACACCGGCGTCATCCATTAGGATCTGTTTGGCCGGGCGGCTTTTGGAGGTCAACGGTAGACCAAAAGGCCCTACGGTCATGAAGCCGTCCGCTTCGCCCGAGGCATAGGTGCCCACCATCGCTGGCGGCGCCACCATCAGGATCGATACATCATCGCGGGTCAGGTCGCCTGCGGCGAGGAAATTGTCGATGTATGGGACCCACGGACTGGCGGTGAAGGTCACAAGTTTCTTGCCCTCAAGGTCTGCGACCGACTCGATGTCGGAATTCACGTCCACCAGAACCGCCAGGTCACCGCGCCGCGCCCAGCCTGCGAAGGACTTCAGTGGCAATCCGTTTTCGCGCGCCAGCGCCATCAGGCCAAGCTGAACCTGACCAACGTCAACCTGTCCGCTGCCGACCAGCTGGATTGTGTTGATTGTGCCTTTGCCGTCTTGCAGATCGACATCCAGTCCCGCCTCGTCAAACCAGCCCTTGGCTTCGGCGAGATGCATCCCGGCATGCACGCCCCAGGGCGAGAAATCGAGTCGCACGGTCAGTGTATCGGCGAATGCTTTACCTGCGCCTAAGGCGACCATCGCGGCGGCGAATAGAGGTGTCAGTTTGAGCATTTTGTCTTCTCCTTTGATGTGATTGGTAGAGCCAATGCATTGGCCAGACGCGGCAAGACGGTTGTTTGCGCTCGCCAGCTGGCCACGGTGCCGGACATGCTGGGCAGAGGCCGCAAGCGCCGGGCAATATCCTGGCTCCGAGATGTCCGCGATGCCGGGCGTACCGCGATTGATCTGACAAGGCCTGCGCCATGTTCCGCGCTACCATGCGGCGCAATTCCATCCACTTGCGCATCTGTGCGACCTCGGCAATGCCCGGGCCAGGTGGGATGGATCATGTTGCTCCCGTCAGCCAGACCTGGAATGCGCACCTTTTCGGAGCAAAGCGAAATGGAACAACGATGAAGTGTGATCATGCGGCGCCTCCCTCAAGGCACCTTACGATCAGGCGTCCGGCAGTCGCAGGTAGCCCAAGACCACGTCGACAATATGATCCGCACGCGCGGTGATCCGGCTGGGCTCGGCCAGGTCGGTCTGATAGATCGCCCCAAGCGTGTACCGGTTCGACAAGTAGAAATATCCCAAAGACGAGATCGTAATGTAGAGTTCCTGCGGGTCCACGCCCTTGCGGAACGAACCTTCGGCCTGGCCGCGCGACAACAGATCGCCGATCAAGTCGCTCAGCGTGGAGTATAGGTGCGGCAGCTTCTCGGAATTTCGCACATGTTGCGCTTTGGTCAGGTTTTCGCTGTTCAGTAGCGAAATGACCTCCGGGTATTCCACGAAGTGCTGGAAGGTGTGGCGCACCAGCCGTTCCATCCCTTCGACCGGGGGCAGTCCCTTGATCTGGAGGTCGGCGTGATGGGCGCGCATTCGTTCGTACATGCGCTCCATCACAACCAGGAAGAGGTCGTCCTTGCCGCCGAAATAATGGTACACGAGGTTCTTCGAAACGCCCGCACGCTGCACGATCTTGTCGATCCGCGCACCCTCGAAACCGTGCTCCGCGAACTCCTGCTCCGCTGCCTCCAAGATTCGCGATTGGGATATTTCGGGATTCCGTTTGCGATTCACGGTCGCCATGATCGTTTTGCCGCGCCCAAAGGCACACCCCTGTTCCTGCAACACCATGTTTAAACCCGATCGCCATCGTTCAAACAACGTTCAGTTGCATTTTTCTGCGTAGCTGGGCGGTCGCCTCCATGTCGATGCCGCTTTCATCGGCGTTCAACACAATCCCATAGAGCGCACGCGCGGCCCCTATGGACAGCTTTTCATCCATCACATCCGTCAGGACGCGGCATGGGTCGCGTTTCAGCGGATCCCCGAAGCCGCCGCCGCCAGCCTGCTCATGAACAACAAGCTGCCCTTTGGCCAGCGGCATTGTCACTTTGCCGGGCAGGTCGCGACGGGTGCCGTCGGGCTCTTCGAGCCAGTTCACGGTCTTTCGTCCCGGATGTCCGCCGCTGAGGCCATAAGGGGCGAATTTTGTTCGGTCCGAGCGCAGCTGGAGCCCCGCCTCGTCAGCGAGCAACCTGTAGGACCGGCGCACGCCAAGACCTCCGCGAAACTCACCGGCCCCGCAGCTGTCGGGGATCAGGCTGTAATCCTCGACCCGGACCGGATGCTGCCGCTCCAGCGTCTCCACTGGCGTGTTGGAAAGGTTCTGCGACGGGTTGGTGATTGCGTCCACGCCGTCCTTTTTCGGACGCCCGCCCCAGCATCCGCATACCATATCGACGATGATGAAGGGTTTGCGATCCGGAGTATAGCCACCGATGGCGATCACCGTGTTGCCGCCTTCGCCGGCCGCGGGCACTCGGTCTGGCAGGATCTGGGCCAAGGCCCCAAACATTGTGTCCATGACGCGATACCCCGTCAGCGCACGCGCCGCACAGGGCGCTGGCATCACTGGGTTCAGCACTGATGCCTCGGGGGCGCGAACATCAATGCAGCGAAAAACCCCCTCGTTGTTGGGCACATCCCCGTTTAGAACACAGCGCACACTTAGGTAAGAGCATGAATTCGTGTAGGATTTGGTTGCGTTCAGGGCCGCCTTGACCTGCGGCGACGACCCCTCGAAGTCCACGATCAGCTGATCGCCATCCACGGTGATGGCAACGCAGATAGGTATCGGATCATCCGAAAGCCCGTCATCGTCGATGTAGTCGGCAAAGTGATAGGTCCCATCCGGCCAGCCACGGATATCCTCGCGGGCCATGCGCTCGGCATAATCCATCAATTCGGCAAAATAGGCCCGTGCGGTCTGACGGCCATATCTTGAGATCAGTTTGACCAGCTCCCGTGTGCCCACGTGGCATGCCGCCCGCTGGGCTTTCAGGTCTCCCAGGACCCGGTCCGGCACCCGCACGTTGCGCTCGATGATCATGTGAACAGCGGTGTTCGGCGCACCCCGGTCATATAGTTTCAGCACTGGCAGTCGCAGGCCCTCCTGGAAAATTTCGGTGCTGTCCGAAGCGTTGGATCCGGGGACCCGTCCCCCGACATCCGTGTGGTGGCAAATCACGACCGAATAGCCTTCGAGAGATCCTTCGTGAAAGATCGGTGTGAACATGAAGATGTCGGGAAGATGCATTCCGCCCTGATACGGGTCGTTGAGGATGATCACGTCGCCTTCGTGAATATTGTCGCCATACTGAGCACGGACCGCCTGCATCGCCTCGGGCACCGCGCCCAGATGCAACGCGATGGTCTTGGCTTGGGCGATCATCTTCCCACGGGCGTCACAGATCGCGGCGGAATAGTCCATTACGTCTTTGACGATTTCGGATCTCGCCGTTCGCAGAACGGTATAGGCCACCTCGTCCACGATTGAATCGAGTGCGTTCTTCACGACGGCCAAGGTGATCGGATCGATTCTCATGCCGCCGACTCGACGCTGATGTCTATGACGACGCTGCCGCACCCATCCGTGCTGGCGGAGGCCCCTGGCGGCAGCGCAATGGTGCTGTCGTAGCTGGTTAGGATGGCTGGCCCGTGGACAGCGCGGTTAAACACCGTGTCACGATGCAATACGGTCGTTTCCCGCCAACAATCTTCCGCGTCAAACCGTACCGGGCGGGTTTCAGTGTGGCCCTCGGCTTCTGACGGGCGCAGGCTTGTCAGAGAGGAGAAGTCCAGCTTCCGGTCCCGAATGCCGGTCCCGGTGACACGCAGGTTCACCAATTCTGCGGGGGTGTCGTCGCGATACCCGTAGATCGACTCGTAGGCCGCGTCAAAGAGCGGCTGCAATGCGGTACCCCCTGCTGACACGACCGTTTCAGCATCGATTTCAATCGTTATGTCCGAAGACTGCCCGCAGTACCGCAGGTCGGCGCCAAATCTCAGGCGGATCTGGTGTTCGGCAAAGCCTTCATTGGCCAGCCGTGCCAGCATATCACGGCGCAGTTCGTCAATCAGGCGGGAGATTTCGGCACCCGACCAGTCGGCGGCCAGGCCTTGCGTGGCGCGCACCCCCTTATATTCGACATCCGATGACAGCATCCCGACTGAGCAGAACACGCCCGACATCGCAGGCACGATGATCCGCGTCATCCCCAGAAGCTGCGCCAGATCCGCCGCATGCAAGGCTCCACCACCTCCAAAGGCCATGATTGCCATCTCGCGCGGGTCGAGGCCCCGCTCCACGGTCACGGATCGGATGGCACGCGCCATGTTTACATTGGCGATCTGGCGGATGCCCATTGCGGCCCCGTCTAACGACAGCCCCAAGGGGTCTGCCACATATGTCTGGATTGCCTGTTCGGCCAGGGACCGATTGATATGCTGACCGCCGCCCGCCAACCCGGTATCGCCAATCAGCCCCAGATGGATGTTCGCATCCGTCACGGTTGGGCGGTCATTGCCCAACCCATACGCCGCCGGTCCCGGGTCTGCCCCGGCCGAAACTGGTCCGACCTGCAGCATGCCACCATCATCTATCCAGGCGATGGATCCACCGCCCGCGCCCACCTCAGCAACGTCAATTGCGGGCACTTTGAGCACATAGCCTCCACCCTTGTTGAAATAGCTGGGGCTCGAAATTCCTTCGCGGAACTCGTATTCGTTGATCTGCATCGGCTGGTTGTTAAGCACGATCGATGCCTTGGCCGTAGTGCCGCCCATGTCAAAGGCCACCAGTCCGCCCAGCTTTGTCGCCTCGGCGAGCCTGGCTGCCCCGGCCACACCGCCGGCGGGACCGGACCCCACGGCAAAGACAGGCCGTTCCTTGGCCGCGCTGACGCCCATCATGCCGCCGGCGGAATTGACCACAAGCAAGGGTGCTGAAAAACCCCTGTCCTTCAGGTTCCGCTCCAGCCGCGTAAGATATCCGCGCATCTGCGTCAGCAGATAGGCGTTCACCACAGTCGTCGAACTGCGCTCGTATTCTTTCATTTCGGGCAACACATCGCAGGATGCGGTAACCAGAAGATCGGAAAATTCGGTTTCGATCAGATCGCGGGCCTGCCGTTCGTGAACCGGGTTGGCATAAGAGTGCAGAAAGCAGATAGCCACGGCCTCGCACCCCTCAGCGACAACCCGTCCCATGACATCCCGAAGATCCCCAGGGTCCAGTGGGGTCACGACCTCGCCAGCCGCCGACAACCGCTCGGCCACCTCGAACCGATGGCGGCGTGTCACCAGTTGAACCGGCTTTTCCCAGTTCAGATCGAACATTCCCGGCGTGCGAATCCGTCCGATCTCCAGAACATCCCGAAACCCTGCTGTCGTCAGCAGGGCTGTCTTTGCCCCAACCTTTTGCAGAATGGTGTTCGCACCGACTGTCGTGCCATGTACGATCTCTTCAATATCAGCTTGTGCGATGGCATGTTTCTTCAGGATCTCGACCGCACCCTCGACGACCGCATCGCCGGGGTCATCCGGGGTGGAGGGCACCTTGGCGATATCGGCCCAGCCCCGTTCATCGTAGAGCACGATGTCCGTGAACGTCCCGCCAATATCCACGCCGAGTCTGTAACCCATCCGTATCCTCATGCCAGATTAGACTAACTGGTTAGTATATTTGCACGCACGAGATTCGTTGTCAACACACCGGGCAGCAATTGCGGCAATTCCCGCTAACTCGCCCACGCGGTAACAGGCGGCCTTACAAGCTTGAGGCTCACAGGATAAAACTCCGCAGCGAGGGCCCCGCCCGACCGAATATTCAGTCGGCGCTTGCGCTAAGGCTTAGCCGCTAAAGCAGCCCCTCCTGTGGGATCGATGGCGTTACGGACAGATGCTCCCATGGGTCAGGAAGCGCTTCCCGTGCATCTTCAGGACAGAGTTGTTGGCCTGAACGCGCAGTTGCTATCCCTCGGTGAGACTGCCCTCCCAGCCGTGCTGATCGAAGGTTCGGTTCGTTCCGCACCGGTTGGTGGGTGTAGTCCGCGTTCCATCCATGACGAACTCGTTTTGTGAAGAGTAAAGTCGCAATTTTCGTTGCCACCCGGGCCCCGCGGGTTATGGTCCCGGTCCCGACCTGCAAGGCTGGGAGTCAGGCTCGCCGGTAACCCTCCATGCAAGGTGAACGATGGATTTGTGCCAAGCATCTCCCATGTGCCTCCGTCGTGCGGGCCTTGATCGTGCCCGTTGCGGTGGAACCGCTGCCCATGATCTGGATGCAGAGCGGTGTTTGGCCGGTCGAGTGGCGCAGGTAGAAGGTCGGCAACTGCCTTGCACAATTCATGAATTTTCCGCCCCGGGGAGTGAGGAATCTCTCCACCCATGAAACCCGGTCTCACGCCTTGTTGTCGGCCAAGGTGATGATATGAATGTTAGGGCACGTTCGGGAAGGAGATGTCGATGCCGGGTATTGCCAAATGGGTCTTTGGATTCTCGCTCCAGCTTGCCATCGTCGTGTCCGCGCCGCAGGCGCAGGAGGCACCGCGCCCGGCAAAGGTCGAGACTGTCGCCTCCGACATGGCCAATCGGATATGGACCTTTCCGGCCATCGTTCTGCCTTCCAGGGAAGTGTCGCTGTCCTTCCGGATCTCGGGCCAGGTCATTGAACTCCCGGTAAGTGCCGCCCTTCAGGTCGCAAAGGGTGATACGATCGCAAAGCTCGACCCACGGGATTTCGAGGCCAGGGTCAGACAGCTGGAAAGTCAGCGCGACCAGGTGGCCGCACAGCTTGAGGCGCTGCGGTCGGGTGCCCGTGAGGAAGAGGTGCGGGCTGTGGAAGCGGCTCTGGAAAGCGCCCGCGCCCAGGCGGAAAGGGCACGCGCGGATACCGAACGCACGCGCCAGCTCGTTGAGCGCAATATCGCGTCCCGGGTCATGCTCGAACAGGCGGAAACCCAGCTTCGGGTAAGCGAGGCGACCCTCCGGGCCCAGGAGGAGCAGCTGGCCATCGCTACAGCCGGGGGACGTGTGGAGGAGGTCGAGGCCGCCGAGGCCGGTCTGCGGGGACTGGAGTCACAGCTTGAAGCGGCGCGCGACACGCTCTCGGACGTGACGTTGGCCGCACCTTTCGACGGAGTCGTGGCGCGCCGGTCGATAGATAATTTCACGTTGGTTCAGGCCGGGCAGGAGATCGTGCTGCTGCAGAACATTTCCACCTTGCATCTCGCCTTTGACGTACCGGCCGCCCAGGTGTCGGCGATCGGCCGGGTCGCTGAGGGCCTGTCCGTGACCGTCGCGTTCTCCGGTTCGGATACGGAATATCCCGCGGAACTCGTCGAATACTCGATTCAGGCCGATGCAGAGACCCAGACATACCGGGGGCGCGTCGCCGTGGACGCTCCCGAGAACACCATCGTCTTTCCCGGAATGGTCGGACGGGTTCTCGTCCGCGTATCCGGGCAGGCCGCGCCGGTTCTCAAGGTCTCGGTCAGCGCGGTCGGTGCCGGCTTGGACGGGGAATCCTTCGTCTGGGTCGTGAGCGATAGCGGGACTGTCGCGAAACGCCCGGTCACCACCGGAACGGTCACGGGAAGCCAGATTGAGATCCGTTCGGGCCTCGTCGCCGGTGAGACCGTGATCGCCGCCGGTGTCAGTCGGCTGCGGGAAGGCATGACGGTCCGACCGATCGAAAGAGTGGGTGACTGATCAATGGATCTCGCGCGGTTCGCCATCGGGAAACGCCTGATCTCTGTCGTTTCGACGCTGCTGATCCTGGGTTTCGGTTATTTCGCCTACACAACCCTGCCGAGGTTTGAGGA
Organism: Paracoccaceae bacterium; assembly: GCA_965221405.1. Taxonomy (GTDB): domain Bacteria; phylum Pseudomonadota; class Alphaproteobacteria; order Rhodobacterales; family Rhodobacteraceae; genus JAPOUP01. Next base: position 295,895 of record CBDCSE010000003.1, read on the forward strand.
TCCGGAATTCATCATCCGCGTAGCTCAGGTAATAACTGAATACCCGGGCGCGAGTGCGGAGGAGGTGGCGGACGAAATCACCGAAACCGTCGAAACCGCAATCCAGCAACTGCGCGGCATTCATGAGATCCGCTCGATCTCGAAGCCGGGAGTGAGCGAGGTGGAGGTCGAATTCACGATTGCGGCGACCCCGGATCGCGAGGCGCTGTCGCGCAGCTTTACGCAGTTGCGCGCCAAGATAGGCGATATCCAGCCAGGACTGCCGCCGAATGCCCTGGCGAGTCGCGTGTATGACGATTTTGGCGATGTCTTCGCGCTCTATTTCGCGATCACGGGCGAAGGCTACACCCTGCCTGAACTGCATACCTACGCCAAGGCGCTTCAGCGTGACCTGGTTACGTTGGATGGAGTTTCCAAAGTCATCCTGAGCGGCGTGCAGGATGAGGTGATATATGTCGAATATGAGTCCGTGCGCCTGATCGAACTTGGCCTGACCCCTTCGCAGATCGGACGTCTTCTCGAGGGGCAGAACCTCGTCGCCCCGGCTGGTTCGGGTAGGGCCGGGGCCATACGGTTGGCGGTTCGCCCGCCCGCGGCTGTCGGTTCGGTCGAGGCTATCGGGGATCTGGTCATCACTTCCCGTGGCGGAGGTGTATACCGGCTTTCCGACATCGCAACCGTCAGGCGCGGGCTGCGGGAGCCGGCCTCTCCCGGCATTTACCGTAACGGAGAGCCGGCAATCGGCCTGGCTGTCGCCAATGTACTGGGCGGCAATGTCGTCGAAATGGGCGAGCGTGTCAAGGATCGGTTGGAGGCGCTGTCGTCCCGGCGGCCCATCGGTATTGACGTCCAGACGATCTCGGATCAGTCGAGCAGCGTGAAGGCCTCGGTGGACGGATTTATCAACAACGTGTTGCTGGCCCTTGCCATCGTCGTCGGTACGCTGGTGGTCTTTATGGGGCTGCGGTCGGGATTTCTGATGGGGATAATCCTGCTGGTGTCCGTGGCGGGAACCCTCGTCGGAATGTACCTGTTCGGACTTGACCTGCAGCGCATCTCCCTGGGTGCGCTCATCATTGCCCTTGGCATGCTGGTGGACAATGCAATTGTGGTTGTGGAGGGTACGCTGGTGCGCGTTCAGCGCGGCGAGGATACGGCCTCGGCTGCAGTTTCCGTGGTCAACCAGACACGCTGGCCGCTGCTTGGCGGTACGATCGTGGGTTTGCTGGCCTTTTCTCCGATAGGTCTGTCGCCCGACAATACCGGTGAATATGCCGGCAGCCTTTTCTGGACCATCACGATCGCGCTGCTGTTTTCATGGCTCGTCGCGATCTGGCTTGTGCCGTATTACTGCACGCTGTTCCTAAAGCCCGGCGGGGAACAGGGAGAGGTCCGAAAACCTGCCCCGCTGCGCTTCTACCGCATTTTGCTGGAGCGCGCGATCCGGTTCCGCTACATCACGGTCGCCGTCGTCATCGGACTTCTGGTATCTGCGATCGCGCTTTTCAGCGCGGTACCGCCGGGATTCTTCCCCGCCTCCACGCGTGCTCAGTTCGTCCTGGACTTTTCCCTCGCGGAGGGGACGGATATCGAGGAAACCAAGGCCCGCATCGGCGAGATCGACGAATATGTGCGCGGAATCCCGGGAGTGACCTCCACCAGCGCGGCGGTTGGCGGAGGCCACAGCCGTTTCATGCTGACCTATCAGGGCGAGAGCCGGAATTCCGCGTATGGCCAGATCCTTATCGATGTCGAGAGCTTTGACCTGATTGACGGTATGGTCCCCGGGATCCAGACCTGGCTTGACCGGACCTATCCCGAGGCCCGCGCCAAGGTCTGGAAATTCGTGCTCGGGCCCGGTGGCGGCTCGAGGATCGAAGCCCGGTTCTATGGCCCGGATCCGACGGTGCTCCGGCGCCTCGCTGAAGACGCGGCCGCGATCATGGACGCTGCCGGCGCGGTCGCCGGAAAAGTTGACTGGCGGGAGCCGATCCCGGTGATCCGGCCGGTGATCGATGCCGAAAACGCGCGACGTCTGGGCCTCACGCAGGGCGAGATATCACATGCGCTGCGCGAGCATTTGAGCGGCACTGTCATCGGTGTCCACCGCGAAGGCGATACGTTAACGGATATCGTCATGCGACCGCTCGGACAGGCCCGTGCAGATCTGGCGAAACTGCGAGAAGCCCAGGTCTTCAGCGAGGTGTCCGGCGGCTATGTTCCGATTTCACAGGTCGTGAGCGATTTCGGGCTGGATTTCGAGCCGGGAGTGTTGCGCCGGATAAACCGCGAACTGGCGATCACGGCCCAGTCGGACAATGCCCCGGGCGTGCGGTCGGGAGAGTTGTTCAATGAGGTGCGCGGGGATATCGAGGCGCTTGACCTTCCTCCGGGTTACCGGCTGGAATGGAGGGGGGAGTTCGGCAATAGTATGGATGCCAATGCCGGTCTTGCCGCCACATTCCCGCTTGGCTTCGGAGCGATGGTCATCGTCGTTCTGCTGCTGTTCAACGCCGTCAGACAGCCAGCCATCATCTGGCTTACTGTCCCTCTGGCATTGATTGGCGTGATTTACGGCATGGTCGCGACCCAGACGCCTCTGGAGTTCATGTCTATCCTCGGTGTCCTTTCCCTGACGGGTATGCTGGTGAAGAACGCCATCGTGCTTATTGATGAGATGGACAGTCAGATTGGCGGTGGCAAGGCCCGGATGACCGCGATTACCGACGCGGCGGCGAGTCGCTTCCGCCCGGTTCTTCTCGGTGTGGGTACGACCGTGCTTGGGGTGATCCCGCTCCTGTGGGATCCGTTCTTCAATTCGCTTGCCGTTACGATCATCTGCGGCCTGAGCTTCGCTTCGGTTCTGACCCTTGTCATCGTGCCGGTGCTCTACGCCATTTTCTTTGGGGTGAAAGGCAGCGAAGTCGCAGTCGTCGGCTGAGCCGCGTACGGATGCGCGCTTCATCCGTTGGCATCGGGAGTCGCCGCTGGTGGGCGTCATTGACAGAGCTGGCAGCATTCTGATGGGACGAATCGTCGCGGCGCTCCGCCTTGCCGGGGATACGCAGCACGAAGAGATGCCGCGTCGGTGTCTTATGGTGCGCCGCCGTGCCTGGCGGTCCATGGCTTCGATGTCGGTTCCCGTGCCGCGTTCGGGATTCCCGTTCTGAAGCTTCCACCATCGGGGGTCGGCCGGGTGTCCGCACGGAGGTGACCGCGGGCCTCTGGTCGGCGATTCAGACATATATCTTCCAGATTTCACAGTATCTTATGGAAAGCCTACGACTCCCTGCCCGCGCAACTTCGCTCCATGCCATGAATTCGCTCCATGCCATGAATTTGCCGATCTCCTTACGGAACGGATTCCCAGGCCAGTTGGCCAGTTACCGGACGATCAAATGGCTGCCCGTGACCTTTGGCCGGACTTGGCGGGTATCGTTGTCATGCCGGTTCGATGGCATTGACACTTGCCGGAATCACCGATACGTCGCGCTTTTCCGGAAAGAATTCGGACCGTGACCGCTCCCGGATCGCCATCACCTGAAGTGGCGTCCAGTAGCCTCGGGAGATCCCGAAGAAAATCAATTAAGTCCCGAGGAGTTCACCTTGGGATCCCGGTTGTGAAAAAAGGTTCTGGAACTACGGAACCGCAACGCGAAAGGACCATTCCAGTTGGCTCGGATTGCCGGGGTTAATATCCCCACATCAAAGCGTGTGCCCATCGCGCTTACCTACATTCACGGAATAGGCCATGCGACCGCGCGCAGGATCTGCGAAGGGGTTGCCGTGGACCAGGCACGGCGGATCAATGAGCTCTCGGATGCCGACGTGCTCAGGATCCGGGAATTCATAGACACGAATCTGAATGTTGAGGGTGATCTGCGCCGCGAGGTGCAGATGAACATCAAGCACCTGATGGACCTCGGATGCTACCGCGGCATTCGGCATCGGCGCGGCTTGCCGGTTCGTGGCCAGCGAACCCACACCAACGCGCGCACCCGTAAAGGGCCGGCAAAGCCGATCGCTGGCAAGAAGAAGTAAGGGAGGGCAGGGGACTTGGCTCGTGAACGTACGCGTGTGAAGCGAAAGGAGCGCAAGAACATCGCCGCTGGCGTGGCGCATGTGAACAGTTCCTTCAACAATACCAAGATCCTTATCTCCGACGTTCAGGGCAATGCGATAGCCTGGAGTTCCGCCGGAACCATGGGCTTCAAGGGCTCGAGGAAGTCAACGCCCTACGCGGCCCAGATGGCGGCTGAAGACGCGGGCCGGAAGGCGCAGGAGCATGGCGTGAAGACCTTGGAAGTCGAGGTTCAGGGGCCGGGATCCGGTCGGGAGAGCGCATTGCGCTCGCTTGCGGCCGTCGGTTTCAACATCACGTCCATACGCGATGTCACGCCGATCGCCCATAACGGTTGCCGCCCACCCAAACGTCGCAGGGTCTGACTTGATCCCGAGGCCGCGCATGGCGGTCTTCCTATTCAGTTTCAATCACTTCAGGCGTCCATCGCCAGTTAAATCCGAGGCGGTGGACACTATTGGAGGCGCAATATGATCCAGAAGAACTGGCAGGAGCTGATCAAGCCCGACCAGCTTGCCGTCACGCAGGGCAACGATCTCTCACGGCAGGCCACTTTCGTGGCGGAGCCACTCGAGCGCGGTTTCGGCCTTACGTTGGGAAACGCGTTGCGGCGCGTGCTTCTGTCCTCTTTGCAGGGTGCCGCGATCACGGCGATCCAGATCGATAACGTGCTACACGAGTTTTCCTCAGTGGCTGGTGTCCGGGAGGATGTTACTGACATTGTCCTGAACCTGAAGGGCGTCGCGATAAGAATGAGTGTCGAAGGTCCCAGGAGGCTGTCCATATCGGCGCGGGGCCCCGGGGTCGTCACCGCCGGTGAAATCAGCGAAAGCGCCGGTGTCGAGATTCTCAACAAGGACCATGTGATCTGCCATCTCGACGAGGGCGCGGACCTGTTCATGGAGCTCGTGGTCAATACCGGCAAGGGCTATGTCGCCGCGGACAGGAACCGCCCTGCCGACTCACCGATCGGTCTGGTGCCCGTCGATGCGATCTACTCTCCGGTCAGAAAGGTCAGCTATGAGGTCCAGCCCACCCGTGAGGGACAGGTGCTTGATTATGACAAGTTGACACTGAAGATCGAGACCGATGGTACCCTCGCTCCCGATGATGCACTCGCCTATGCCGCACGGATCATTCAGGATCAGCTGTCGATCTTCGTTAACTTCGACGAACCCGAGCAGGTTCGCCGTCAGGACGAAGACGAACATATGGCGATCAACCTCCAGTACCTCCGGAAGGTGGAGGAGCTGGAGCTCAGCGTCCGCTCTGCGAACTGCCTGAAGAATGACAACATCGTCTATATTGGCGACCTGGTCCAGAAGACCGAGAACGAGATGCTGAGAACGCCGAACTTTGGGCGGAAATCCCTCAATGAAATTAAAGAGGTGCTGTCAGGTATGGGTTTGCATCTCGGGATGGATATCGAGGAATGGCCACCCGACAACATCGAGGATCTTTCCAAGAGGTTCGAGGATCATTTCTGAGCGGGCGGCCCCGATCTGGATATGGCCATGGGAATTATCCGGATGGCTGGATCCGGTTCACGCTGTCGGTATGGCAGGATAACGGGCAGGTCCCGCGTTAACCGGGAATGACCGGAAAATGTTTCGTTGACGGAACGTGACAATGATAGAGGATCGAGACCATGCGCCACGCCAGCGGATATCGCCGCCTGAACCGAACCCATGAGCACCGAAAGGCACTCTTCGCCAATATGGCTGGATCCCTGATCGAGCACGAGCAGATACAGACGACGTTGCCCAAGGCGAGGGAGCTGAGGCGGGTGGTCGAAAAGCTTGTGACGCTCGGAAAGCGTGGAGATCTTCATGCCCGGCGCCAAGCCGCGAGTCGACTCAAGCAGCATCGGCACGTGACCAAGCTGTTTGACGTTCTCGCGCCGCGTTACCGGGATCGGAACGGGGGCTACATCCGCGTCCTCAAATCGGGCTTCCGCTATGGCGACATGGCACCGATGGCCATCATTGAGTTCGTCGATCGTGATCCGGAGGCCAAAGGTGCGGCGGACAGGCTCCGCGTAACCGAGGATGCGGTCGAGCCATCGAACCCGGCATCCGTTTGATCCGGCATGATGTCGGTTCCCGGCTGCGCAACCTAGCGTCTGCGGGGCTTTGCGAGATGCGTCTGCCGGGACTGGAAGTGTGGCTCCACCGCCGGAATCCTGTCCTCGGTCATGTCGGATTCGCGATGCGCGGACCGCTCCACCGTCCTTGGCGTGAAGGTTATCTGGCGACCGGCCGGAAACCATCCACCACCTGAGGGTGATTGAGGAAAGCGATTGTTCTTCCAGCCCCGGGATCGAAGGCCGCAGGGCGGGATTCCGTGTCGGTTGCGCCTGATTCACCCTTTCGCCCTGTGCGGTTGGCAAATATCGTCGGGGCATGGCCGATCTGTTTGGAACCACGCCGGAGCTCTCGACGGGTGACAGCGTCGCCCGTCCCCTAGCCGACCGGCTGCGCCCCTCGAAGCTTTCCGAGGTCATGGGTCAGGATCACCTGCTTGGCGCCGATGCACCGTTGGGAGTCATGCTGGCCTCCGGCACATTGACGTCGCTTGTCCTATGGGGGCCGCCCGGTGTCGGGAAAACCACGATCGCCCGCCTGCTCGCCGACAAGACCGAACTGCGGTTCGTCCAGATCAGCGCCATATTCACGGGAGTTGCGGAGCTGAAGCGGATCTTCGAGGCGGCTGGCCATCGCCGGGCAAACGCCGGGGGCACGTTGCTGTTCGTCGATGAAATCCACCGCTTCAACAAAGCGCAGCAGGACAGTTTTCTGCCGTATATGGAAGACGGTACGATTCTGCTGGTCGGCGCCACTACGGAAAACCCGAGCTTCGAACTCAACGCGGCACTGCTGTCACGGGCGCAGGTAATGGTGCTCAATCGTCTTGGCCCCGCTGATCTCGAACGCCTGATCCAGCGTGCGGAGCGGTCGATGGATAGGGAACTTCCCCTGACCGCCGACGCCCGGCGGAGCCTTCTGGAACTGGCGGATGGTGACGGCCGCACGGTTCTTAACCTGGTTGAGCAGGTTGCCGCCTGGACGGTGGACGAACCACTGGGTTGTGAAGCTTTGGCCGGTAGACTCCAGCGGCGCGCGGTTCAGTACGACAAATCCGGTGATACGCACTATAACCTGATCTCGGCACTCCATAAGTCCGTCCGGGGTTCCGATCCGGACGCTGCGCTCTACTGGCTGGCACGCATGCTTGAGGGTGGAGAGGATCCCCGCTATCTCGCGCGCCGCGTCACCCGTATGGCGGTCGAGGACATCGGTTTGGCCGATCCAAAGGCGCAGCGCGTCTGCCTTGACGCATGGGAGACCTACGAACGGTTAGGAAGTCCGGAGGGTGATCTGGCACTGGCTCAGGCGGTCATTTACCTGGCACTCGCGCCGAAATCCAACTCAGTGTATACGGCTTTGGCGAGCGCTGCCGTGGCGGCGAAGTCAACGGGCAGCCGGGCTCCGCCAAAGCACATCCTGAACGCACCGACACGTTTGATGAAGGATCAGGGGTATGGCGAGGGTTATTGTTACGACCATGGCGAACGGGAGGCATTCAGCGGCCAGAACTATTTTCCTGACGGAATGGAACGTGGAGCCTACTATCGGCCGGTCGAAAGGGGATATGAAAGGGAGTTGAAGAAACGCCTGGATTATTTCACCAGACTGCGTGCCAGCCGTCAGGCCCAATGACGCCCGGGCCGCCGCTGACGGGAGATCCCATTATGTGGCCTGCACTCCTGCAGGTGGCGCTTGGCGGTGCGCTCGGCGCGGTAGGGCGTTATCTGGTCAATGTTGCCGCCTTACGTCTGGCGGGAGACGGGTTTCCCTGGGGAACGTTCACGGTCAACGTGACGGGTTCATTCCTAATGGGGGTTCTGGTAGTGGCGTTGGGTCAGTTGAACGGGATGAGGTTTTCACCGTTCGTGATTACGGGGCTATTGGGTGGTTTCACCACCTTCTCGGCGTTTTCCCTTGATGCGATGACGCTTTACGAGCGTGGGCAGGCGGGTGCCGCTGCGGCGTATGTTCTGGCATCTGTATCGCTGTCGCTCGCGGGAATCGTTGCGGGTCTCGCGGTTGCCAGGGCGTTATCCGTATGAAATGGCGTATTCTCAGGCAATTCATTGGCTTGGCACGTTTCCCCGACACAGGCACGGATCGGCGGGCGAATCAGGCCATGGTCGCCTGACCACCCAAGTTTAACTACACCACGGTTCCGGTGTTCTGTCATGAAATCAGGCGACCGAATGTAACCGCATATAAGTGCAGCGCATAATTTCTTGGAAGAGCTCGGCAGGGAGTTGTCAGCGCCCGTGCTGCCAGATGAGGCGCCGGTTAGGGGCTGGAAGTTCCGTTTAAAGCCAATACTGTTGCTTTAAGAGATTTCTTGTGCCACAATGGCGGCGGTGTCACAACCTGTGGGGGTGCCCGCCATGGCACGCAAGGCGGCCGCGCTCGCCGGAGGAGCGCGTCTTTCGGACTATCTCAGCGTGAGCGTGATCGCGCGCGTGTATCCGCGGGCGGCGGTGCGCGCGGCGCTGCGGTCCCTGGGCCGCGACAGCCGGCGGCGGCGCGACCTTCCGGCCGAGGTGATGGTCTACCACGTGATCGCGATGGCGCTGTTCCGGGCGGTCTCGGCCCGTGAGGTCCTGCGCTGCCTTGTCGACGGCCTTCGGTGGATATCGCCGGACCTTCCGGTGCGGATCTCGGGCAAGTCCTCGATCTCACGTGCGCGGGCGCGGCCGGGCGCGGCGCCGTTCCTGGCGCTTCGCGACAGCTGCGTGGCCCCGCCGGGCGTCCCGGGACGCCCGGCGCATGGTACCGGGGGCTGCGTCCCGTGGCCTTCGACGGCTCGTCGCTGAACCTGCCCGACGAGGCGCGCAGCCGCGAGAGGTTCGGGCTGCCGGGACCGTCGCGCGGCAGTTCGGCGTTCCCGCAGGCGCGGGTGACGGCGATGGTGGAGGTCGGCACGCACGCGGCCTTCGCCTGGCATGCGGGGCCGCTCGCCGGGAGCGGGGCGGAACAGGCCGAACAGCTGCCCGGACACCTGTCGTCCGGCATGCCTGTGCCCGCGGATCGCTATTATACAGGCTTTCCGCTATGGTCGCGGGCCGTGGCGACCGGAGCGGACCTGCTTTGGCGGTTCAGGAGCAACATGAGGTTCCCGGTCGTCGAGGCGCTCGCCGACGGCTCCTGGCGGAGCGCGGTCCGCGGCAGCGGCCGCGACCGCCGGCGAAGCCGCGGCGAGCTGCCGGTGCGGACCGTCGCCTACAGGATCGAGGGCGGCGACGGGACCGTCACGCTCGCCACCACCCTTCTCGACCACCGTGCCGCGCCGGCCGCCGGGCTTGCCGCGCTGTACCACGAGCGGTGGGAGATCGAGACCGCCTACGACGAGGTCAAGACCCACATCCCCGGGCCCGGCGCCGCCCTGCGCAGCAAGACGCCCGATCCCGTCTTCCAGGAGATCGACGGGCTGATGCTCGCCCATCATGCCGTGCGCCGCCTGATCCACGAGGCCGCCGGGAAGGTCGGGGAGGATCCCGACCGGCTGTCCTTCGTGCACGCCGTGCGTGTCATGCGTCGCCGGATCATCGATCCCGGCGCCTTTCCCCCCAGAGGACCGGCCGGCCGGCGTGATTGACGAGATCCTCGAGGAGCGCGCCGTCTCCAGCCGCGGACAGGCCAGACCGCGGGGCGTCAGGCGGAAAATGAGCGGCTACCCCCTCCGCAGGCGTGGTCCGGTCTCGCGCCGGAAGCACGACTGGACGCCCGAGATCATACCGAATCGTCCTTAATGCAACAGTATTGCGAGCCTCTTGCAGAACTCCGCGGTCGAGCGGTTTTTTCCCGTGAAACGGGCTTTTTTTCGACGGCGGGGCCTGGATATGGGGCCGTCTCTCCTGTATGATGAAGGTGCGAAAACCACAACATACAGGGAGACAGCCCCATGTCCTTGGGAGAGTCCGTATCAGACGCCTGGCACCGCATCCAGGGGCAGCTTTTCCCCTTCCTCGCCGAGGAGGTCCGCCCGCTGGGCGAGACGCACCGCAGGTTCGTGGCGGTCCCCGGCCTGGCGGAGGTGGAGCGGCACCTCCATTACGGCCACCGCGGCGTCGGGCACCCGCCCGCCGACCGCAGCGCGCTGGCGCGGGCCTTCGTCGCGAAGGCGGTGTGGGACCTCCCGACCACGGCCGCGCTGACCGGCAGGCTCAGGTACGATCCCACGCTGCGCCGCCTGTGCGGCCGGTCGCCGCGTGTCGGGGGTCCCCGGCGAACCGGCGTTCTCCCGCGCCTTCGCGTGGTTCGCGGAGACGCGGCTGCCCGAACGCATGCACGGGGCGCTGGTAAAGGCCGCCCATGACGGCCCGGTCGTCGGCCACGTATCCCGGGACTCGACGGCGGTCACGGGACGGGAGAGGCCCGCGCCGAAGCCAAAGCCGGCGCCGAAGCCGAAGCGGCGGCGCGGACGCCCGCGCAGGGGCGGGGGGCCGGTCAGGGAGCCGACCAGGCTGGAGCGGCAGCTCCGGGGCGGCATGTCCACGGCGGAGATGGTGGCGGAGCTTCCGAAGGCCTGCGACGTCGGCACGAAACGGAACGCGAAAGGGTACAAAGAAAGCTGGCGCGGCTACAGAATGCATATCGACGCCGCCGACGGGGACGTCCCCGTCAGCTGCATCCTCACCCCGGCGTCGCTCCACGACAGCCAGGCCGCCATCCCCCTCGCCCGGATGACCGCGGAGCGGGTGGACCACTGCCACGGGCTGATGGACGCGGCCTGTGACTCGCGGGAGACCGGCGCCCACGCTCGCATGGCGGGCCGCGTGGCGATCATCGACGCCAACCCCCGGCGGGACGCGGCGCTGAAGGCGCGCCTCGCCACCGGGGCGCGGGACCGGCGCATGGCGGGCCACATCCGCCACGACCGCGTGCGCCACCGGCAGCGCTCCAGCGCCGGGAGGGTGAACTCCGCCCTGAAGGACCCGTACGGAGGGCGGCACGTCCGGGTGCGGGGGCACGCCAGGGTGGCGTGCCACCTGTTCTTCGGCGTGCTCGCCCTTACGGTCCACCGGCTGATGCGGCCCGTCGTCTGACGCCACCGGTTCCGGCACCACCCTCCGCCGCCGCCGCCCCGGAACGGGACGGCGCGCACGCCCGTGCGCGGACGGCGCCCGGCGGGCGACGGAATGCGACATTCCGCCGCACTTCGGCGCGCCGGGACGCCCCGGAAGCCCGCCGCGCCCGGCTCAGGCGCCCCGGCGGACGCCGGAGGCTGGCCACGGCCGCCGGAACCGCGATAATTGTGCAAGAGGCTCTTGCGTTTAAAGCCGCAGCACCCGCACGATCTGCACTTTGTTATTTTTTCGATGAAAGAGATAGCGGCCATGGGGCGCGTGGGCGCAGACCAGGGTGCAAGTCGCCGCGCTTCTGGAAGCTGTCAGGGCGCTCGCCGATCTCCACGACTTTCGCCTCGATCTCGGCCACAAAGAACGCGGCGCGTGGCGGATTGTCGAGCGCGATGAAGTCGCCAATGTCGATGAGGTCTGCCCGCGCGGCAGGCAGGATAACCAGCTTTGCCACAAGTCAGGACTTGTCAGCGTAGTGTGCCCGCAGCTCGGCAAAGACCTCATCGGCCGGAATATCTGACCCGCTGTCCAGACCCGCCTTGATCGCATCCCGCAAGGTTTCAAGCTCACGGCGTTCGCTATCACGGTTGCGCATCCAATCGCGCAGCGCCTCACGGACAACTTCACTTTCCACGCGTTGGTTCGAAGCCTCCAACTTCCAGTCGGATACCGCTTCAGCGGGAACGGACCGTGTCATGTCCCTGTCCTTCCGGAAACGGGCCTTTGCCCTGAGCGGGCGGCCCGTTTCCGGAAGGACAGGGACATGCGGCATGATCGCTCCGCGCACTGCGTCCATTGCCACAGGTTCCACATCGTCCGGGCGAGGAGGTGCCGCCACAGGGTCCTGACCGGAGATCCGGGCCTTCGGGTGCGCGCCGTCCGCCGTCAGGTCCGCCGCAGGAACGGCGTTTCCATCCTGCACGGGGCGCTCCCGGGCGACCGCGTGCATATGTCCGTGTCCGTGTCCCCAAAGGTCGCCATCTCCGGTCCCGTCCGCAGGACGGAAGGCCGCTCCTTCCACAGGATACAGCGCGGGCTGCCCGAAATCCGCAGGCGGTACCGGGGACACCGGTTCCGGGGCCACTTCCCGGCAACCACCGGCGCCAGCCGGTAGTTATTCACTGCCGACGCCCATTTCGGCCATGAGAACATCATCAAGCACTGCGCTCGCCCGTTCCCGTGCGGGCGAGTTAGCCGGAATTGCTGATAAGGCCAAAATGCGGATTGAATTGGTCCCTCCGTTCCAAAGTGCTATGCCGATATCGGCATAGCACTTTGGAACGGAGGGTCTAAAAATCGACATGGCTTTCAGATCCATATACATATGACTGGCGTTCTTACGGTCACTGTCGGAAGCGACGAGACCGAACAGCGACTTGACCGCTGGCTCCGACGGCGGTTTCCGCACGTTCCCCAGGCTTGGGTCGAGAGGCTTTGCCGAAAGGGTGAAATCAGAGTTGACGGTGGTAGGGTGAAGGCGGCGACCCGCGTTGGCCCGGGTCAGGCCATACGGGTTCCGCCTTTTCCGAATAAAGGGTTTGTAACGGATCGTGGAGCTAACCGGGCGGAGTTACTCGATTCCGACGCACGCATGATCCGTAGCGCCGTGATCTACCGTGACGATGACATGCTTGCCATTAACAAACCTCCCGGACTCCCGACGCAGGGCGGCAGTCGGCAGGTTCGCCATGTGGACGGGCTGGCCGAGGCGTTGCGGTTCGGGTACGGGGAGAAGCCCCGGTTGGTGCATCGTCTCGACAGGGATACGTCGGGTGTTCTACTTCTCGCCCGGACGCGGCGGGCCGCGGCCGCTCTCGCCGCGGCCTTTCGAACCAGAGAGGTACGGAAGATATACTGGGCCGCCGTGGCGGGTGTGCCCGCCCCTTCGGCCGGTTCGGTGAATTACGGCCTGATAAAGTCGCAGGGACACGGAAAGGCGGGGCAGGGAGAGAAAATGCTTTGTATACCGGCCTCACAGGTCGGGTCGACCGACGGAGCGAAGCGCGCCGTGACGGATTATGCCGTGCTCGCGCATCTTTCCCGACGGACTGCGTGGGTTGCGATGGAGCCAGTTACAGGGCGCACCCATCAACTGCGTGTCCATATGGCGGAACTAGGTCATCCTATCATAGGTGACGGAAAATATGGTGGCTCGGATCAAGCCGCGGTGAGTGGTGGATGGGGGCCGTACCTTGGCGGTGGATTCAGTCGTAAACTTCATCTGCATGCCCGAATGCTGCGGTTCCCGCATCCGGAGAAAGGGGACGCGCTGACATTGGTTGCGCCGCTCCCAGAACATATGCTCCGAACTTGGAATATGCTGGACTGGTGCGTGCAGGACGCTCCTGTCGATCCATTTGGCGCGGTATGACTGATTGGAAAGCCAACCGCTTCTGGGATTTCGCGCAGATGGTCAGTTCTGGGAATGGATTCACGGTCCATCTGGATGGTCATCCCGTCCGTACGCCTGCCAAGGCATCCATGATTCTTCCGACAGTGGCGATGGCGCAGGCGGTCGCCGAAGAGTGGAACGCTCAGGGTCAAGTCATTGATCCCGAAACCATGCCGGTGACAAAATCCGCCAACTCGGCAATTGATAATGTATCCCATCGGGTTTGCGAGGTCACCGAGATGCTAGCGGCTTATGCGGACACGGATTTGACGTGCTATCGGGCGGCGGAGCCCGAGGATCTGGTGAAGCGCCAGAACTCTGCATGGGATCCGCTTCTTCGCTGGGTGCATGAAAGATTCGGAGTACGTCTCGTAACGGTTAAGGGCGTGATTCACCGCCCACAGCCATCCGGGACATTGAAGGCCCTGCGCACGCCGTTGGATGCGATGACTCCTTTCGAGTTGACGGCAATCTACGATCTCGTGAATATTTCCAGTTCGCTGGTGATTGGACTCGCCGTCAATGACGGTCAGGGATCGCCTGAATCATTGTGGACATCTTCGAGAATTGACGAGGACTGGCAGATCGAGCGATGGGGTGAGGATGCGGAAGCGGTTCATGACGCGTCACGTAAGCGCTTGGCGTTCCTGCAGGCCGCTAGATTCCTTGCGTTGGCCCGTCGCTGATCGCTGTGGCGGATCGTGGGGAGGAATGCCGGATTGGTGGCGGGCGGTACGGGACCGTGAATCCCCTGGTTCCATCGGGCTTCCGCACGATCCCGATGACCGGTCCCAGGCCGTGCTCCGCCAGCGCGGCCCCGGGCTTCGGACCCGCGTAGCCGCCGTCCGCCAACGGCCTGCGCACCTGCGGCGCCTTCCCGGCATCGCCGGGATGACGGCCGGCGCCCCGTCCCGGTCCCGCACGTCCGCCCCGTGGACCCGGAGCGCGACCGGGAACCCCCCGACGTCCACCGTCAGGTGCCGCCTGCGCCCCCTGGCCTTCCTGCCGGCGTCGTATCCCGCCGGCCCGCCCGCCTCCGTCGTCCTCACCGACTGGCTGCCGGTCGCGGCCGCCGTCGGCTCGGGGGAACGACCGGCCCGTGCGCGCGCCAGGACCCGCAGCGCGTCCGGCATGCGCCCGGAGACGCCGCTGCCGCGCCATGCGTGGAAGTGGTTCCGGATGGTCGTAAAGGGCGGAAAGCACCTGGGAACCGCCCGCCACCGGCATCCCGCCGCGGGCATGTACCGGATCGCGTCGGACGCCTCGCGCAGGTCGGTCTTCAGGCGGCGGCCCAGCTTCGAGGGCGGCGGAAGCAGTGGCTCGATCACCGCCCGTTCCCCGTCTGTCAGGTCGCTTTCATATCGCTTCGACCTGCGGCCATCCCCCTCGTGGGTGGTCCCGTCCCAGGCCATTGTGTCCTCCCTGTCCGGGTGAAAACTGACACGGAGATACCACATCCGGGGGAGGCCATCCACATTCCAGGTCAAGCTCTTAGGGCCGCTTTTCACGAGGCGGTGGATGACTGCATCGAGGTCCGCGCGAAACTTGGCAGGGAGCCGCAGAAGCCCTA
This sequence comes from Paracoccaceae bacterium, assembly GCA_965221405.1. GTDB lineage: Bacteria > Pseudomonadota > Alphaproteobacteria > Rhodobacterales > Rhodobacteraceae > JAPOUP01. The sequence goes on from CBDCSE010000003.1 coordinate 311,094, forward strand.
CTCGGGCCGTGTCACGTTCAGGATTGATCCGGAGGTTCACCGACGCACGGCCCTGTTAGCCGAACTGGCTGGAAAGAGCCTAAACCAATGGGCTGAGGAGGTTCCTGGCCGCGCGGCCGATTGACGGGCTCCGCAGGAATGCTATCGGGTAACCTTGGCCAAGTCAGCTTCCATGGCCTATGGTTCTGGCCACGGCGATCCGACCGGCCCGGTCGCGGGCCCGCCACAGATCATGGGTCATCCGCGTCCCCAGCCAGGTTTCGGGAGTGGAGCCGAAAGCCTTCGAGAGGCGGCGGCTCGCCATGGCCTCGCGGTCGCCTTCCTCGCGTTCCTGATCGGACTGCCCGGCCAGCGCCCGGACAGCGCCCGGACCGTCGCACGGGAAGCGGTCTCCATGATCGATGCAAATTCCGTGCAACGATTTGTGGCAATTCCGGGAACTTCGTTCTATCATAGTGATATAAACGTTGCGAAAAGCGAATCGATCATTGCATGGCTGGCTCCGATCAAGCGCTCCTGGACTATATAGCGGCAAACCCCGGCGCAGGTCGGGCGGCGATCCGGCGGGCGGTTTCACCGGCTGACGATCCCTCCACGGTCTGGCGCGCACTTCGCCGTCTGGTCGATGGGGGCCGGCTTCAGGTGTCGGGCAAGGGCCGGGCGACCGGTTACACAATTGCCGGAGCCGCGGTGGTGCGCGCGCATCTGGCCACGCCCTATAACCGGCGCACGCCGGTGGGATACCGTCCGGGGTTTCTCGATGCCTATGTACCCAACAGGACCTTCTATCTGCCCGAGGCTGACCGGGTACGCCTGCGTGAGGCGGGGCGGCCGATCGGTGGGCCGATGGCGGCCGGCACCTATGCGCGGCGGATTCTGGAGCGGCTTCTTGTCGACCTGTCCTGGGCATCCTCGCGGATGGAAGGCAACACCTACGACATCCTGCAGACGGAAAGGCTAATTCGGTACGGTGAGGAGGCCGCGGGCAAGAACCGCAGGGAGGCGCTGATGATCCTCAATCACAAGGAGGCCATCCAGTATGTCGTCGATCATCTGGATGAGATCGAGCCGCGCCGTGTCGACCTGTTCGGTATCCACGCCCTGCTGTCTGACGGTCTTCTGGCGGATCCCGGAATGGCGGGACGGCTGCGCGTCGGGGCGGTGGGCATCACCCACTCAAGCTACAGGCCGCTTGATGACGCGGTCAGCATTGACGAGGAGTTCGACATCCTTCTGGCCAAATCCGCGGAGATCGCCGATCCTTTCGAACGGTCCTTTTTCCTGCTCGTCCACATTCCGTACCTGCAGGCCTTCGTTGACGTCAACAAGCGGACCTCCAGGGTGGCCGCGAATATTCCGCTTCTCAAGGCCGGTCTCGCTCCCATGTCATTCCTGACCATGGATGACGGCGATTACGTTAACGGCCTGATCGGGGTCTATGAGCTCAACGACGTCGCGCTGCTGCGGGAGGCGTATATCGGCGCCTATCCCGCTTCGGCCGAAAGATACCGCATGCTCCGCGCCGAGGTCGAAACACCGGAAAAGGCGGCGCTCGCCTATCGCGACTTCGTGCGGAAGGCGGTGCGGCGCTGCGTGCTGGACTTCAGGGCGTTTCGGGCCGATGATGTCAGTTCCATGGCCGCCGAGGCCGGCATCCCCGAGGAGGACCGGCAGGCTGTGGTCGCGTATGTCGGCGAGCGGGTGCGCGGGCTTCACGAGGGCAACGTGATCCGTTACCGGCTGCGTCCGGAAGATCTGGACGGGCTCGCGCGGGAGACCGCGCGGTGAGGGCTTGACCGAATGGGGCGTCAGGGGAATCGGCCCGGTGGAGGTCTTCCGCACGAAGGCATGATCGCCGACGCGAGGGAGAATGCCCGCGATCTCGCGTGCGCTGTCATTGAGAGGCTTACCGAAGAGGGCGTCACATGAGCGGACGGGAATCCGGACGGATTGACGTCGGTGGCCTGCGGAGCCGCGCCAATGACCGCGCACCGGAGACAGTCGCCAGGATCGACCTTCACCGCGTCGGAGGCGCGTTCCAGGCATTGCAGGAGATCGGGCACGAAGGTGACCCTGCGGCCCCCGAAGATCTCCTCGCACGTGTTCCGTATCCACTCCGCCCCGTCGGAGACGACGACTGGCCCGGCCGCGTCGTGCAGGCCCCGCCGCCGGGCCTCCCGGTCCAGCCGCGCCGCGAACGCCCTCGGTCTCCTCCCTGCGCATCGGGACGCCGGTCCCGTCGATGGAAAGATACATGCGCGGTTCCAGCGGCCTGGCGTCCAGGATCTCCTCCCGCCCGGAGCGGTCCGCCGCCTCGTCGAGCGCCAGCGCCCGGCGCTGGAGGGCACCCGGCGAGGCGTCCACCCCGGCGGGGTTCGCGACGTGACGGCTCGCCGCATCGAAGCTCCGGGCGGAACGGTCCCGGCGACGACGCCCGCCATCCCCGGCGTGACCGTCCCGCCCTCCAGCCCCAGCGCCCGGCCCGGCGGCAGGTATCCCCCGCCGCAGGAGCCGCAACGGAAATACGACCGCTCTACCCCGTCGAGGTCGGGCGTGCCCGAGGCCAGGTCCGCCGCCAGCCGCGGAAGCAGCGGCCCGAACTCCGCCGGCAGCGTCCTGCCGTCCGGACGGTGGCACGCCAGCGGTAGCGCGTCCCGCCCGATGTCGCGGCTCCGCACCTCGCCGCCCTCGATCCAGTACCGCGTGAACCCGCCCTCGTGTTCGCGCACCAGCGGCGGGTGCACGGCCGCCCCGTCCTCTTCCGCGCTCCCTGCCCAATGCCTCTGAAAGCGCACCGTCAGCCGATTCTCCCGGCACTTCCCCGACACGCCTGCCAGGACAATGGGCCCCAAAAACGCCAGAGTCAAAAAACTTGGGCTACACCCGTTTCGAATTTCAAACTGAGACACTGCCGGGGAACTGGAGGCCTTGAAAAACCGGCAAGAGTCACATAAAATTGACCAATGGACAGAGTTCGGCACTTTTCCGGGCTGAAGTCCATCCTGTTGAATATTCCGCTCCGGGCAGGTCCTTTGGGTGAGTTCTGAGTGGATACCGATAAACCACCAGAGAGAGAGGAAGGAAATATGCGCAAATCGCTGATTTTAGGAACTGCCGCCGCGGCCGGTATTGCCGCTGGCGCTGCCAGCGCGGCCACGATTGATGACGTAATGGCGCGTGGCAATCTGAACTGCGGCACAAATACGGGTCTCGTCGGCTTTGCCGCGCCCGACGCGAATGGCAACTGGGATGGATTTGACGTAGGGCTTTGCCGGGCTGTCGCTGCGGCGGTTATCGGAGATCCGATGGCTGTGGAATTCGTCTCAACAACCGGCAAGACACGGTTTACCGCCCTTGCCTCCGGCGAAATCGACCTGCTTGTCCGCAATACGACCTGGACGTTCTCACGCGATGTGGACCTCAAGTTCACCTTTCTTGGTGTCAACTATTACGACGGTCAGGGCTTCATGGTTCCCAGAGAGCTCGGTGTAGCCTCCGCCAAGGATCTGGATGGCGCGACCGTCTGCATCCAGACAGGAACAACGACTGAGCTTAACCTTGCTGACTTTTTCCGCGTCAACAACATCAGCTACGAGCCGGTTCCGATCGAAACGAATGCCGAAGCCCGGCAGCAATACCTGGCTGGTGCGTGCGATGTATACACCACGGACGCCTCGGGACTGGCCGCGACACGCGCATCGTTTGATTCGCCGGACGATCACGTTATCCTGCCGGAAATCATATCCAAGGAGCCGCTTGGCCCGTTGGTCCGGCACGGTGACGACGTGTGGGCAGACATCGTACGTTGGACGCTAAATGCGCTCATCACGGCCGAGGAACTCGGTGTGACCTCAGCCAACATCAGTGAACTGGCTTCCGCGGCGGGCAACAATCCCGAGATCAACCGACTTCTTGGCACGGAAGGTAATCTCGGCGAAATGCTTGGCCTTGACTCCGATTGGGCTGTAAGGGCAATCTCGGCGGTTGGCAACTACGGCGAACTGTTCGAAAGACATATCGGCGAGAACACTCCGATTGGCCTTGCGCGTGGCCTGAACGCGCAATGGACCGAAGGTGGGCTTCTGTACTCACCTCCGTTCAGGTGATTTTGATGGCCGGGGCTGGGCTTGCCCAAGCCCCGGCACCAAACCGATCATGCCTTTCGACAGGCCGGGGTCTGGGGCCTGCCCTTTGAGCTCAGGCAGGAAAGCCATATGACGACGTTCACCGATCCTCCAAAGGAACCGACGTTTCGTCTGGGCATGCTGATTTACGATACAAGGTATCGTGCGCTGACAATACAGTGTGTCGCATTGATTGGGTTTATGCTTCTGGCGGCTTGGCTCATCAACAATACGCTCGTAAATCTAGCAACTCTCGGCAAACCGGTTGACTTCGGGTTTTTCCGTGACCCGGCAAGCTACGACATCAACCAAAGGCTTCTGGAATACACGTCGCGCGATACCCATCTGAGGGCATCATTTCTGGGATTACTCAACACCCTTCTGGTCGCGGTCCTGGGATGCATCACCGCAACCGTGGTCGGAGTGGTGATCGGTATCCTGCGCCTGAGCCGCAATTGGCTGGTCGCCCGGATCATGGCCGTCTACGTCGAGATGTTCCGTAATGTGCCGGTGCTTCTGTGGATTGTGCTTGCACTTGCGATCCTCATAGAAAGTCTTCCAAGACCGGCCGATTTCCGCGGAGAGGATCCGGTTGCCAGTATGGTGCTGTTCGATTCGGTCGCTATCACCAACCGGGGTGTGTACGTTCCCGAGCCGCTGTTTTCCCGGAGTCTCGGGGGGGTGCATTTCCTCGGTGAGAGCAGTCTGCGGTTTGCCGTATCGCTGGATCTAATCCTGATTCTGGCCGTTCTTTCCGTGAGCATTATTGCCGTCCGCTGGAACCTGAGCCGCGCGAGGCGTGTTCAGGAACGCACCGGTGAACGGCCCGTAACATGGTACGTCACAGCGTTCCTGCTTGTCGGTCCGACCGTTGCCGTCCTGATGGCCCTGGGTTTCCATTTGGGTTACCCGGAACTCAAGGGCTTTAATTTCACGGGAGGCACGCATCTGCGGAATTCGCTGATCGCTTTATGGCTTTCCCTGTCACTGTACACAGCGGCTTTCATCGCGGAGATCGTTCGGGGCGGCATACTGGCGATATCCAAGGGGCAGACGGAGGCGGCAGGCGCACTTGGACTGCGGTCCAATCGCATCATGTCGCTGGTGATACTCCCGCAGGCGCTTCGGGTCATCATCCCACCACTGATCTCCAACTTCCTGAACCTTACCAAGAACAGTTCCCTGGCAATCGCGGTTGGATACATGGATCTGACCGGCACTTTGGGTGGGATCACCCTTAACCAGACGGGTCGGGAGCTCGAATGCGTGCTCCTTCTGATGCTTGTATATCTCGGGATCAGCCTGTGCATTTCGGCGGTGATGAACTGGTACAACAGGAAAGTGAAACTGGTGGAGCGATAGAATGAACGAAACGTCCTTCTTTCGCAGTGACATGCTGCCGGAGCGGTCACCGCCGCCGACGTCGGTGGGGTTTCTGGGATGGCTGCGGGAGAATTTGTTCTCGAACTGGCAGAACGCGCTTCTAACCGCCGTTTCCATCGCGTTCATATATTACGTTCTCCAGGGAGTGCTTCCATGGATTTTCCAGTCGGTGTGGGCTGCGGACTCGCTGAATGAATGCCGCGAGATCATGAAAGCCACCTGGGGCGACACACATGGACACGCCTGTTGGGGGGTCATTAGGGAGAGATGGCTGCAGCTTCTGTTCGGTTTCTACCCGTCCGAGCAGTATTGGCGGCCGATCCTGGCATTCGTTCTGCTTCTGTTGGCGATAGCGCCGGTTCTGTTTCCCGAGGTTCCCAGGCGGCTGTTTTTCCTGACCGCCGCATATCCATTTCTTTTGCCATGGCTGATGTGGGGCGGCACCGTCTGGCTATTCACCGCGGTTGCGACCGGATTTGCGGTCGGGTGGTTGGCTTACCGCGTACTCGAGGCGCGAATCGGGTCGCTCGGTGCTTTCTCCAGTGCCGTTCTGCTGTCGGTTTTCTGGTGGATTTACCTTACCGGCCCGGTCTCCAGCGCACTTAACGACATGGTTCCCATTGCTCTTGAGTCGGTTGAGAGTCGAGTGTTCGGTGGATTCATGCTGTCGATCCTGATCGGTGTCGTTGCGATAGGTTGCTCGCTGCCATTGGGGATCTGCCTTGCGCTTGGTCGCCAGTCTGACCTGCTTGTGGTCAAGGGTCTCTGTGTGGGTTTCATTGAGTTCATCCGCGGCGTACCGTTGATCACTTTGCTGTTCGTCGCTTCAACGCTGCTGAACATATTCATGCCTCCGGGCACGGATTTCGACATCATCCTCAGGGTTATGATAATGGTGACGCTCTTTGCCGCGGCGTATATGGCGGAGGTGATCCGAGGCGGGTTGGCGGCGCTGCCGAAAGGCCAGTATGAGGGGGCTGATTCGCTTGGCCTCGATTACTGGCAGAGCCAGAGACTGATCATCATGCCGCAGGCACTGAAGATCTCGATCCCGGGGATCGTCTCGACGTTCATCGGCATTTTCAAGGATACCACTCTGGTATCGATTATCGCGCTTCTGGACCCGATCGGTCTGACAAACGCGATCCGCGCCGATACGGCCTGGAATGGAATCTACTGGGAGCTATTCGCCTTCATCGCGCTCCTGTTCTTCATTTTCTGTTTCGGAATGTCGCGCTACTCCATGTACCTGGAGCGGCGTCTCAGGACCGATCATTAAGGGGGCAATGTAGATATGGCCGAGCGAGCCCGGCAGGCGCCGGAGGTGCCGGATGGACGTGAGATCGACCGCAGCCGGATGAGGGTGAGCGACGAAATCGCGATAGAGATAACGAACATGAACAAGTGGTTCGGCGCGTTCCATGTTCTGCGCGACATCAATCTGACGGTCTACAATGGGGAACGGATCGTGATCTGCGGCCCTTCCGGTTCCGGCAAGTCAACACTGATCCGCTGCATCAACCGGTTGGAGGAGCACCAGAAGGGACGCATCGTTGTCGATGGCACGGAGATTACAAGTGATCTGAAGAATATCGACAGAATCAGGTCGGAGGTCGGGATGTGCTTCCAGCATTTCAATCTCTTCCCGCACCTGACCATTCTCGACAACTGCACGCTCGCGCCGATCTGGGTTCGGAAAACGCCCCGAAAGGAGGCGGTTGAGACGGCGATGCACTTTCTTGAGCGTGTCAGGATCCCGGAACAGGCCAACAAATTCCCGGGCCAGCTTTCAGGTGGCCAGCAGCAGCGCGCGGCCATTGCCCGCTCCCTGTGCATGCGGCCCCGGATCATGCTGTTCGATGAGCCGACATCGGCGCTTGATCCGGAGATGATAAAGGAGGTTCTGGATACGATGATCGAACTGGCGCAGGAAGGCATGACGATGCTCTGCGTGACCCATGAGATGGGATTCGCGCGTCAGGTCGCGAACCGGGTTATATTCATGGACCAGGGCCAGATCGTTGAACAGAACGAGCCGGGGGCGTTTTTCGACAATCCCCGTTCGGATCGCACCAAGCTGTTTCTGAGCCAGATTCTCGGTCACTGATCCGGGTGTGGTAACCTCCCGGACGTATGCCGGTGTGACCGGGCTATCGTAAGGCGGGTGTCGATTGAGGCCGGATACGCCACCGGTCCCGGAGCGCGGCCTTCGGGGGCCCTCTGTCAAGGCCGGACCGGAACGTTCCCGTAAGAACGTCAGGCCGCGTATAATATGGTCGGAAAGGCGGAACGCCCGGAGTTCGGTCAACAGGGCTTGTCGCCATATGTGAGTGTCATGCTTTGCCCTCCAGTTCTTTGGGAACCTGATTGCCGGTGCAATATGGAAGCTTGTCGATACGCGGAGTGTATTCGCCCGTGTTCGACAGGTTCTGCACATGACGCGCAATCTCTTCCAACGTGGCGAACCACACGTCGCCCGTGTCCAGCATGTACTCGATCATTTGCGCAACGCGTTGCCATCGTGACAGGCGACCACTGACAAAGGGATGCCAGATCCCGATCCATATTCCGCCCGGCGACGCGCGCAAGGCTTCGAATTCCGCCATAAATAAATCCATCGCCCGATCTGGGGCCTGCGGTGGGAACATGTAACCCAGGTCCGGCGCGTGCACGTAGGGCGGCCAGTCGTCCGTTGCCCAGCTAACCGGTAGCTCCAGAATCCTGCCCCTTGGTGTGTCCAGGAAATAAGGGACGTCATCGCCCATCAGCGAGGTATCATACACAAAACCCTGCTCCGCCAGAATCTCGGGCGTTTTTGAAGACATGTGATACAATGGAGAACGGTTTCCGCGTGGACGTTGCCCAGTGTGCTTTTCGATGATCTCGATGGATGTGCACATCCAGTCCAGTTCCTGCTGGGGCGACAGGCTGTTGGGGGCTTCATGGATATAGCCGTGATAGCCAATCTCATGCCCGTCTTTCACGATCGCTTCCACTGAGGCCGTGTGATTTTCAATACACCAGGCCGGGATAAAAAAGCTCTGTTTCAGACCGAACTGGCGATACGTCTCAAGGATACGTGGAACGGCGACCTCGGGACCGTAGCGCAGCATTGATGTAGCTGACAGTTTATCCACAGCACCGGCACCGTGGTGAATGTGGACCAGGCTGTCAGCATCCATATCCAGCGTAATGGCACATGCAACTTTGGCGCCGTTGGGCCATGGGACGGGTTTTTGAAGAAGTATGGTTGAATCTCCCTAGTGGTTATTGCGATACAGATGTTTCCATCTCTTCCAGCCGCCGGTGGCCTCGCTTCCACGATGCCACGAGGTCGTCCGGATCCCGGCGCCAGCGGAAGGGCCGGGCCTCGTGGGCGTTGTGGTGCGCGATATAGGCCTCCACTGCCGCGGTGCACGCGTCAAGCGAGTTGAAGATGGCGTGCCTGGGCCGCTGGCGGGCCAGTTTCGGGAAGAAGCCCTCGACGGCGTTCATCCACGACGCCGAGGTCGGGGTGAAGTGGAAGCTCCAGTTGGGGTGGTCGGCCAGCCAGGCATGGACACGGGCCGACCTGTGGGCCGGGAGGTTGCCGGGGATGACATGGACCCCAGCATCAGGATCCAGGCCGGCCGCCACATGATCGAGGAAGTCACGGAAGTCCTCGGACCGGTGGCGCTGGGTCATCCTGCCCACCACCTTGCCGGTCGCCACGTCAAGGGCGGCCAGCAGGGTGGTGGTGCCGTTGCGCCTGTAATCATGCGTCCGGGTGGTCGCATGGCCCGGCACTGGTGGCAGGGGCGTCCGGGTCCGGCCGAGGGCCTGGATCTGGGTCTTCCCGTCCACCGAGAGGACAACGGCATGGTCGGGCGGGTTGGTGCAGGGTCCCACCACATCATGGACCTTGATGCCGAAACGGGGGTCATTCGAGACCTTGAAGGTCCTGGCCTGGTGGGGCTTGAGGCCATGGCGGCGCAGGATGGCACGGACGGTGGAAAAGGCCACGCCCCCGGTCGCGGCGGCCAGGGCCTTGAGGGTCCAGTGACTGCGGTTGGGCGGGGGTGGCGACATGGCCAGGTCAATGAGGGCCCGGACCGTGGCGGCCGGGACGGGTGCCTTGCCCGGCGGCCGGGTGGCATCCCGCAGCAGGCCGTCCACGCCCGCCGCCAGGAAGCGGTCCCGCCAGAGCCGGGCGGTGGGCCGGGCGACCCCGGCCTGGCGGGCCGCTGCCACGAGGGTGGCGCCGGCCCCGAGGGCGAGGATGATGCGGGCCCGCCAGACATGCTTCTGGGGGCTGGCGGGGGCCGTGGTGATGGCGGTCAGGCGGGCGGTGTCCGCCTCGGTGAGGGTGACATGGGGTCGGGTGGGCGTGTGTCCCTGCATGATGGCTCTGCCTTGGATGGTGTTTTCTGATGGGTTGGCCCCCATGGCGGGGGCGAGGTGCGCAGTGGCAGACAGGGGCAAGGATGTCAAGATATGTTTTGCAATATACACTAGATCATGACGGCGCCGCCGTTCGGACTGAGGGTCTGGCCGGTAAAGAACCCGGCATGCGGTCCACATAGAAAGCGGATCAGGGCGGCGATCTCCTGCGGGGTTCCGATGCGTCCGAGTGGCACGTCAAACTCTTTCTCAATCCATTCTTGAGACATGTTTTCCAGTGCCAGCATAGGTGTATCCACTGGACCTGGCGCAACCGAGTTCACCTGAATGTCCGGTGCCAGTTCCCTGGCCAATGCCCGGGTCAGGCCGACAACTCCGGCTTTCGAGGCGCAATAGGCGCTGTAGTCGGCGCGGCCCAGATAGGCCAGTTCGGACGAGATCAGAATGATATGGCCTTTGCCCGCCGCCTGCATCATCCGTGCCGCGCCCTGTGCCATCAGATAAGACCCTCTGAGATTGACCCCGATAATCCGATCAAACCCGACAATGTCTTGCGTTACGATAGGAGATTCCGACAGGATGCCTGCGGCATTGACGACGTAATCCAGTTGCCCCTCGGTGGATGCGATGCTCCGGAACAGGCGTCTGGCCTCTTCGGCATCAGCTATATCGCACTGTATGCCGCGGCCAAAGGACGCCGCGTTCTCAAGGATTTGGATGTCGCATGAAATGACACGCGCCCCGGCCTCGGCCATTGCTGCGACGGTTGCTGCCCCGATGCCCTGCGCAGCCCCTGTGACAAGGGCAGTTTTTCCGGCCAGTTCGCTCATTGCATCAGCTCTCCGCGGTCCACCGTGAAGGCCTGGCCGGTAATATTGTCCGCCGCCGGGCCGGACAGGAACAGATACATGTCGACCATATCGGATGGGTCCATCAGCCCCGAAAAAGCCTGCGCGTCAACGATTTCCTCCAGAAGATCGGCTTCGGTCCGGTTCTGGCGTACGGCCATGTGGCTGAGCGATCGCATCGAGGCCACCGTCTTGACCCATCCCGGGCAAACCGCGTTCACCGGAATATTGCGCGGGGCCAGTTCCCGTGCCAGAGCCCGGGTCAGCCCGATCACCGCGTGTTTCGACGCGCAATAGCCGCTGAATTCCGCCACGGCGGTTTTACCCCACATCGATGCCGTGTTGACGATACGTCCTCCATCCGGGATTAGGTCCAGCAGGTGCCGCGTTACCGAGAAGGTGCCGATCACGTTGGTTTCCATGATCCGTTTGAAGGTCTCATCAACGCGGTCCGCACGTTCGGTGATCGGGGTGATATATTCGAAACCGGCGTTGTTGATCAAGATGTCCACATGCTGCATATGCGTGCGAAGTTCCAGCACCTGTTGAAGATCCGAGATATCGCAGGCAAGGCCGACCACAGGACGCCTGAACTTGGTTGACAGCTCCGCAGCCACATCCTCGACGTTATTTTCCAACGCGACGATAGACACATCCGCGCCTGCGGTCAGAAAGCCCTCGGCCAGACCGTGGCCAATGCCACGATTGGCGCCGGTGATCAGCGCGTGTTTCCCGGTCAGGTTCACCATGTCACACGCCTTCCAGAGATTCGGTATACTCCGCACGGATGATCTTCAGAATGTCAGCGCGCAACGCCATGAAGGTTTCCATATTGGCAGTGCCGTTGCGCCGGTTCTCGGACGGGATCAGCTGATCGACATAGATCTCTTTGACGATCCGGGCGGGACGGGCCGAGAAGATGATGATCCGGTTAGCCAGAAGAATGGCTTCTTCCACGTCATGGGTGACAAAGATGGTGGTCTTTTTCTCACTGGTGTTGATGTCCAGCAGCTGAAACTGCAGATGTTCCCGCGTCTGTGCGTCTAGCGCACCAAAGGGTTCGTCCATCAACAGCACATCCGGTGACGAGGCCAGCGTCCGCGCGATGGCAACCCTTTGCCGCATTCCGCCTGAAATGCGGTTGGTGTAGAAGCTGGCGTACCGGCTTAGGCCGACCATCTCCATGTAGTGTTCCGTCACATCTTCCTTTTCAGTGGCGGAGATATCCTTGCGGTACCGTGTGCCGAATTTGATGTTGTCGCGCACGCTCAGCCATGGGAACGAGGAATAGCTTTGAAACACCATTCCCCGGCGGCGGTCCGGTACGGTCAGCAGGTCACCACGCAGGTGGATCGTGCCCTGATCCTGAGTTTCCAGTCCACCCACGATCCGCATCAGGGTGGTTTTCCCACACCCCGAGGGCCCAAGAAACATCACCATCTCGCCTTCGGCGATCTTCAAGGACAGCGGCAGGACGACCTTGGTTTCGGTCTTCCGATCCTCGGACCAGTAGGTTTTGGAGATGTCCTTGATATCGATGAAACTATCCATGCATTACCTGCGCTGGTACCTGAAAAGACGGGCATGGGCATAGCGAAAGGCCTGGTCGGTCAGGAGCCCGATGATACCGATGGTGATGATGCCTGCCATGACTTCGGGTGTTTTCACGAACCGTCGCAGGGACCAGATGACGTGACCGATCCCGGAACTCGCGGCGACGATCTCGGCCACGATCAGGTAGGTCCAGCACCAGCCCAGCGTGATGCGCAGGTTGTCGACCATGTTCGGTAGCGCTGCGGGAATGATGATGTGACGCATGATCTGTCCGTTGGATGCACCCAAAGTGTGGCCGCTTTCTATGAACTCGACGGGCACGCGCTTTGTATCTTCGGCAATCAGCAGAATTAGCTGAAAGAAGGTGCCCATCCACAACACGGCGATTTTCGAGGTTTCCCCGACACCGAACCAGATGACCAGCAGAGGCACCAGGGCAGGAACCGGAAGATACCGGATGAAGTCGATAAAAGGTTCCAGAAGGGCTCCGACGGCACGATATGTGCTCATCAGGAGACCCAGGGGAAGGGCGATCACGACGGACAGCAGAAAGGCAAACCAGACGCGTCCAACGCTGATGGCAATATCCGAGGCAAAGTCGCGGTCCACGAATAGGCGCACAAAAGCCTCTGCCACGGCCAGCGGTGTCGGAAGGAATTCAGGACGGATAACCCCGGATGTGGCCGTCAAGTGCCACGCAGTCAGAAACAGGATAAAGCCAATACCGCCAAGTGCAATTTTTGTTCTGTGGGGCAGCGCTTTGCGGAAGGCGAATAGGGAGGACTGCACTCAGTAAACCTCGGATCGTGAGTGGGCGTCTACAGACGGGTGCGCCAAGAGCGAAGCTACACGGCGCACCCTTGGACCGATTTATCGGTCGTGGCCTTCGAACAGGCCGTCCAGAATGGATCCGTCCACATAAGGCCGGTAATCCAGCGGGCCATCCTGCAGGTCCAGCGTCACGTTTATGTCGTTAAAGGCATCAAACACCTCTTTCAGCTTCCCATCGCCGGCAGCCGACGGCAGGTATTCGACACTTTCCTCGTATGAGGTGTATTTGACCCCAGCCAAAGCCTCTTTCATCTCGGCGTCCGGCGTGTCGAAAAACGGTGCCGAGATAGCGATGAACCTGTCCGGATCAGCATTGTAGAGATCGATTGCCCGATAGATGCCACGTAGGAATTTTGCGTATTTCTCGGGGTTTGCCTGATAGTCATCGGTGCGCACGATGATAACGTCAGTGATCAAACCCTCATAGTCGGCCGAGGTCAAAAGCAGATGCGCACCCTCACGGCTACTGTTTTTCACGATTGAGCCCATCATCGGCTCCCAAGTCGCTACGGCAGCGACGTTAGGGTCTTCGAATACAGCCGCTGAATCGTCGGTGGCGATCAGCTGTATGTTCACGTCTTTGATGCTTTTGCCCTTTTGCGCCAGCGCGTACTGAACAAGGGTGGTGCCGGGGTGGTTGATCTCGCCAGCCATGGTTTTGCCGATCAGATCCTCGACCGACTGGATATCGCCCGAGGCGACAACGCCATCGGCACCGACAGAAATATCGATGGTCCCGATCACCGTGCCCGTCGTATCGGCTTTGCGGGGACGTGACATGGATTCACCGATTGTGCGCATCGTGCATTCAATCGACCCATTGGCCATCGCGGGAAGGACATTCGCCCGGTCATTGTCAAAGGCGGTCGTGACCTCAAGCCCTTCGCTTTCGAAATAACCCTCCTCCTGGGCGACAAAGACCGGCGCAAATCCGAACCAGAACGGGAAAATGCAGTTGATTTTGTCGTTCGCCCGCGCCGGGGTTGCCCCTACGGCCAATGCTCCGGCCAAAGCCAATGAAAGCAGAGCGTGTGTGCTTTTTGCGGTGATATGCATCAATCGTCTCCTTGCTGGAAAATCCGGGCTCGTTTTCAAACCCCATGTTTCGACCAAGAAAACAGGGGCATCAGAGCCAAGAAAATAACGGAAATGCGATTTAAATATCGAAAATCATAGCGATAAAGGCTCCGCATATCAGAACCTCCAGCTGAAATGGCGCCATCGGGTAAGCCCGCGGTGCGATGGTGGTCCGCCAATTATTCAGGATACGGATTTTAAGGCGCCTTCAAACTCGGTCAGAAACCGATCGACATGAACGGGCCTGAAACACAGCTGCGGACGAATCTTGAGGACGTTCCCATGATAGCCGGTTGCCGAGATCAGGATCCGTCTTTGGCGCAGTTCATTGACCAAAGCGGCGGCACGCGCTCCGTTCGGAATTTTGCTTTGCGGGTCCTGCACCATCTCGACCCCGTGATACAGTCCCGCACCTCGGACATCTCCAATTCGCTCATCTGCCGCGACCAGTTGGTTTAGGCCGTCCAGCAATTGCCGTCCCACAGCGGCGCAGTTCTGCATCAGGTTTTCGCGCTGAATGACTTCAAGCGTTGCCCTGGCGGCCGCCATTGCAACGGTGTTGCCGCCAAAAGTGTTGAAATAGCGCATGTCATGACCGAAGGCTTCCGCAACCTCGGGGCGCACGGCAATCCCGGCAACGGGATATCCGTTGCCCATGGGTTTGCCCAGGCTCACAATGTCAGGCACAACGCCGTGCCGCTGATATCCCCACATGTGGCTGCCGGTTCGGGCAAGACCACATTGGACTTCATCGGCGACAAAAATCCCGCCGGCATCGCGTACCACACCGAGAACCGGCGCAAGGATGCCCGGATCATGCGCGAATATTCCATCCGACGTGAACAGGGAATCGGCGACAAAGGCCGCTAACCCCTGGCCGTGACGATGCAGGTCATGGATCTGTTCAGAGAGTCGGGTCGCGAGCCATTCGCCCAAATCCCCGGTATCCACACGGTAAGTGTCCGGGGCCGGAACCCGACGGACCCATGTACCCAACCGGGAATTCTCTCCAAGTGACGGTGAGAAGCCCGAGGTCAGTTCGGAATTGCCATGATACGCCTCGGAGGTGACGATGATGCCTTCGTTGCCCGTATGATATTTGGCCATGCGCAGGGCCAGATCGTTGGCCTCTGATCCGGTACAGGTGAACATGACATGGCCAATCTCGTCTTCGAATGTGGCTAACAAGGTATCGGCCATGTCAAGAATGCCGTCCTGCAGATACCGGGTGTGGGTGCAGAGCTGGGCCATCTGCTCTTGAATGCGGCCATTTACGTAAGGATGGCAGTGACCCACCGACACGACGTTGTTATAGGCGTCCAGATACTCGTTCCCGTATCTGTCATAAAGAAACACACCTTCCGCCCGGGTGAATTCCACGGGCTCCGCGTAGAAAAGGCGATAGGCTGGACCCAGAAGTTTTGCCCGACGTTCGACGGCGGACCGTGCTCGTCGATTCAGATCGGCCGTTTTGGCCGGATCAAAGCTGTTGTTCATCTTTCCACGGGGTTTCGCCGTCGTCATGGCGACTTTCCTGAAAGATTGGCAAAAGGAAGTAGAATGTCGGATACCTCGTCCGGGCTGTGGCGCAGGAACCAGTCCAGCTGATGCCAGCCCTGATAGGTGTTACGCATGATATAGACCTCGTTTTCCGGAAACAGTTTTTTGCGCCAAAGAGTCAGCAAGGCCCGCGCGACGACGCGTCCCATCGTCAGATGAGGGATCAGACTTAGTTCCTCGACAGTCAGGTCCGCGACCTGCAGATAGCCCTGAACGATATCTCGCGCGCGCCAGAACAGGTCTTCGTCGGGCGTCTCTGGCAACTGGTTCAGGCAGGCGGTTGAAACGTCAATTGCGATCGCGGTTTTGACCGAGTCTCCGAAATCTATGACCCCTTTGACAAAATTGGGGTCATCGTGGTCAACGACGATGTTGGACTTGCTGAAATCATTGTGCAGAACCTGTTGGCGCAACCTTCGCATCCGAGGCACGATCAGCCGGAACCGTTCCAGCCCAGCAGCCAGAGCTTTTCTCTGTTCAGGCTCGTCAACCTCGTCCAGCAAGTGTTCAAGCGTCAGAAGATGCTGCACGTCCCAGGCATAGTTCCGATTTTCTGCGGGATGCGAGAACCCCTCTGTCGCCAGCCGTAACCGCGCAAGCATCCGACCGATCAGGATCCGCCCGGCAGGTCTTGAGTCAGTTTCGCATAACGGGATCCCTTCGATGAAGTTCAGCATCCGCACGATACGGCTGGATTCGTCCACATCGGTGATCGTGAACATATCCTCGCCGCTGTTATTCGGGATGACGACGGGGACCGGGATGTTGGGGTCGCGTGTCCTGGCATGGCGCAATATGCCGTTCTGGAAGTCAATCTCATCCCAGGGCTCGGTCGGATTGGCGACCTTGAGCACAAATTTCCGACCGTCCTGTGCGGTGAGCCGGAACGTGTCGTCTTTTTCGGTCGCGAAACGTTTCAGGTCGCCGGCCAGTCCGTAGCGCTCATGCAGCAGAGCCCGCGCCCGGGGCTCGGTCATGGGAACATAGGAGCCCGACAATCCGCCCCGTTCCGCCGTTTTCATTGGATCAGCGTCCATCATCATGAACGTTTTGCTTCGGCCAGTGCGCACAGAAGCTCATACATGATTGTCGCCCCGGCCAAAGCGGTGACGCCGCCGACGTCAAATGGCGGTGAGACCTCGACCATATCCGCACCGACATAGTTCAGCCCCCGGCACCCTCGGATCAAGGCAAGCGCGTCATAGGTCGATAGCCCCGCGATTTCCGGTGTGCCGGTTCCGGGCGCGAAGGCCGGGTCGATGCTGTCGATGTCAAAACTGAGATAGACAGGCGCACCCCCAATGATATCGCGGGTCTCGCTCACGATCGCGTCAATGCCGCGTTCCATGACCTCTTCGATGAACATCACCCGCATTCCGGCCCGTTCGGAATAATTCCACCCCTCCGGGACGTTTTGCGCACCCCGGATGCCGATCTGAACGGTTCTGGCCGGATCGATCAGGCTTTCTTCATGTGCGCGTCGGAACGGGGCGCCGTGGTTAAATTTCGAGCCCTGAAAGCTGTCCCAGGTGTCTGTGTGGGCATCGATATGCAGCAGCGCCATTGGTTCTTTGGTTATGGCGCGCAGAATGGGCAGGGTCACCGAATGGTCACCGCCACAGGCCAGCGGGGTAACATCCTCGCGAACCATGGCGGCCACAAACGCGGTGATCTCGGCATGGGTCTTTTCGATATCAAACACAGTGCTGAACCGGACGTCGCCTACATCCGCAACCCGGCACAGATCGTAGGGGTTCACACGCGTCGCATGGTTGATCGCGCGCATCAGGCTGGACTGGTTGCGAACTTCGCGTGGGCCGTGACGGGCACCCGGACGGTTTGTTAGCGCACCATCGTACGGGATGCCGATAAGGCCGATATCAATATCCTTCAGGCTGGTCGCAACGGGAGTGCGCATAAACGTTGCCAGTTCCGAATATCTGGGGGCGAACATGTCGGGTGTGGTAGGGGGCGTAAAATCAGTCACGGCTTCAGACCTTATCGTAGCATTCAGGTCAAATTTCACGCTTGCTTACATCTAAACAATGCCGAATAGTGAATAAATACATTGATGACTATAATAGGAGCGGGATCATTCCCAACGTTCTCTCGACCCCCGACCTGCATCTGTTGCGTGTCTTTGTCGCCGTGGCGGAAGCCGGAGGGTTCTCACGTGCACAACTGGCGCTGAACGTCAGCCAGTCTACGATCAGCACGCAGATGATCGATCTGGAGACCCGTCTGGGCATGCGGCTATGCCGCCGTGGCCGCGCCGGTTTCGCCCTTACCGAGGAAGGGCGCGAGATCTATCGCTTTGCCAAGGAACTTCTGAGCGACTGCGAGGATTTCGTAAGCCGTGCCAGGGGTCTGCGGGGCGATATCTCCGGCGAGCTTCGGGTGGCAACCGCGGACGCCCTGCTGGGCAATCCCGACTTTCCATATGCCGACCTGATTGCCCGTCTGCGTGCGGATCTGCCTGCGGTGGTATTGGACTTGAAGGTGATGGAGCCATTGGAAATAGAACGCCTCGTTCTGGAAGAGAAACTGCATATGGGCATCCACACCTTCCCCAATCACGCGCCGGGCCTGCGATATGTAAAGCTTTTTCAGGAACGCCAGGTTCTGTATTGTGGTCAGGGACACCCGTTGTTTTCCAGACAGGCTGACCCTACCGCTGAGGAAGTTGAAGAATACGACTATGCTTCCCGGTCGTATTATGGAGGCGTCCTGCGACCGGGCCAGTTGCGACCCAAGGGAAATTTCGTGATCAGCGGAAACATGGAGGGCATTGCAGCGGCGATCCTGTCCGGTAAGTTCCTTGGCCATTTACCCGATCAATGTGCGGTTACTTTCCTGGAGGCTGGCCTTCTTGAACCCGTTTTGCCGGACGTTTTTTCATATGAAACAAATTTCGAGGCGGTGTTTCCTGCGGGGGCGCGCCTGTCGCGCGCGCAAAGGGCGCTTGAGAACATATTGATTGAAACCTGCGAGTTGGCCCAAACGGCCTGAACCTGGGGTTCGGAATGCGATGGGCATCACCGGTTCGTGGGCCAATGGATCGGTGGCCTGTGGCATAGCCGCGAGATCTGTTTACCCTATCTCGGGAGCGGCTTCTGGCGTCGATCCGGTCCGTCTTCGCTTTCCTGCGCCGACGGACCATCAGGAACTCCAGCGACAGGGCCGCGAAACGGCGGTACTCCTCAACCTGCTGACGTGTCGCCTCCACCTCATGCGGGCGAATGTGGACTGTCCTGTGCCGGCCATCAAGCGAGCGGTGGAGAACGTGTGCCCGGGATGACTGGGATCATCGTCCCCGGCGCAGTGACAGTTTGGCTTGGGGAATTACATGATAAACAGCGAGGAACGGGGCGCAGATCACCCATGCCGCAAACCGTTGCCGCGCCTGATCGCGTCGTTCCTCAAGAACCCTGATATCGGCGGTCGGTCTCTGCTGTGCGCAATGACCTGACAGACTACTATCACAAAACAGGGCGCCGGGGCACAGAATCACGATCACGCCGCAGATGATGATCGATCACAAATTGTCGTACACCCGACCGGACGGCCCGTCTTGACAGGGGCGGCGGGAGCGCCTAGTTGCGGGGCATGGGCGATGCACCGGACATCCACGCGCTTTCGGAGCGCATCGCCGTGCTGGAGGAACGCATGAACACGCATCAGGCGACGTATGAAAAGGCGCTGGAGCGTTTCGAGCGCCGTATGGCGGACCGTGACGCCGCGCTTTCGGAGCGCATCGCGACGGCAACCGAGCGCATGGCCTCGTCGCGCTGGTGGCAGACCGCCATCATCATCGCGGCCATCGCCGCCCTGATCACCTTCGCGCCCGTTCTGCAGCGGATCGTCGGCGGCCCGTAGCCGTAGCGGTCTTCGGGTCGCCCTTTTCCCTTGCCCCGCGAGACGCCTGTTTTCCGGTTCAACTTACGGCCCGTCAGTGCGCCCGGGAGCGGAACCCGGCGGAAACCTGCTGGGACACGCGCCTCTATCTGGAGGCGTGCGCGGAGGAGGATCCGGGCGACGGCAGCGTGATCCGCGCCGGGCTGAAAGACATCGTCCGCTCGGGGAACGCGAGCTGGCTGGCCCGCGAGGCCGGGATGAGCCGTGAGGGGCTTCATAGGGCGTTGTCGGAGAGCGGCAATCCGAGCTTCGCCACGGTCATGCAGACACCCGGGCGTTGGGAATGCATGTGAGGATCACCGCATAGGCGTCGCGGATTTGGACGGGCCGTCCGGAACGGGCGGCGGCGGGATTCAGGAGCCGGGAAGCCAAGTGAGGCCGGAAACGGTGGACGAGTTCAGCATCGAAAAACCTCCACGCAGGCGGGTACGGCTGCAATCGATACCCCGGAAGGGAGAGGTGCACTGGTGCGATTACCCGCCCACAAGTGTCTGCATCTGCCCGAGTTCTGGAAACGTCGCCCGGTCGTGATCGTGTTACGGCATGCGGCGCTGTGCGGCACTGCCACCGTCGTGCCGATAATTTCACGGATGCAGCTCAATTCAGGGTTCTCGGCCCCTCTCCGCTCTCCGATTGATGGATGGGATGCCTAGGCGATCTGCAACCATGTCACCACAGCGGCGGTCAGTCGGCTTTTGCCAGCGCGGGGCAGACCGTCGGTGTCCGAATGGGAATACAGGGAGATACTACGGAAAGTGACCGATAGCCTTGGGGTGTAGCCCAGATTAGTTGCTCATGCGGCGATGGCCTGATTCGTCCGCCATTCGAGCAGGTCGGGCAGCCGGAGGTTCATGGCGCAGCCCTTCAGCGCCAGCATGGCGTTGGCGCCCCTCTCCGGCCAGCGGGCGCCGGAGCGCCTGGGCCGCAGCCCGAACTGCCGGCATCCGCCCTCGACGACGCCGCTCCCGACCTGGAGGCCCCGTTCCCGGAACCCGCCGTACCGCATCCGGCCGGGGTTCCTCCCGAAATGGCGGCAGCAGGCCTCGACTTCCCCGTGCCGGTCCCTGAAGGGCGCCAGCTCCCGGACCACCTTCGCCGCCCGGCCCGCCTTGACGTCGGCCTTCACCTCCGCGAACCGCCGGTCCCGTTCCGCACCCGCCGGCAGGATCGCCTTCACGGCGTCCGACGCGTATTCAAGGGAATGCCACATGTCGAGCACGAACGTGACCCTGCGGCCCCCGAAGGGCCCGTCGCAGGCGTTCGGGATCCAGTCCGCCCCGTCGGAGACGACGACGGGCCCGGCGGCGTCGTGCGGCCCACGCCGCCGGGCCTCCCGGTCGAGCCGCGCCGCGAAGTCCGGGGCCTCCCGGCCTCCGGACGGCGCCGCCGCGCTGTCGATCAGGCAGCTGAACGACCCGCCGCGCCGGTCCTTCACCGCCGCGCCGGTCCCGGGATCACGTCCCTCGGCCGTGTACACCACCGCGAGCTTCGCCTCGCGCGTCTCCGGGGTGCCGTCGGCCTGCCTGCCGCGAACGCCCCCGGTCTCCTCCCTGCGCATCGGGACGCCGGTGCCGTCGATGGAAAGATACATGCGCGGTTCCAGCGGCCTGGCGTCGACGACCTCCCCGCGCCCGGAGCGGGCCGCCGCCCCGACGGGCTCCAGCGCCCGGCGCTGCAGCGCGCCCGGCGACGCGTCCACACCGGCGAGGTCCGCGACATGCCGGCCCGCCGCCCCGGAGCCCATCAGCGTCACCGTCCCGTCCTCCAGCCCCAGCGCCCGGTCAAGCGGCAGGCACCCCTCGCCGCAGGACCGGCAGCGGAAATGCGCGCGCTCCGCCCCGGCCCGGCCGAGCCGCGTGAGCCAGGCCTTCCTCCTCGTCCCGTGCCGGGCCATCGGCCTGCCGCAGGCCCCGCACTCCGGCGCCGGCAGCGTCGCGTCCAGCCGCCCGGCAGAAGCTTCAGCGCCGCCGCGCCGCCGCCCGGCGAGGCGTCCCGGAGCGCGCGCCCGCCGCCGTCCAGGCCGGGCGCGCCCGAGCCCAGGTCCGCCGCCAGCCGCGGCAGCAGCGGACCGAACTCCGACGGGACCGCCTCCAGAAGCGCATCCGGCGTGCCGTCCCCCGCGACGTCGCGGCTCCGCACCTGGCCCCCCGGTCCAGTATCGGGTGAGCCCGTCCGCGTGCCTGCGGACCAGCGGCGGGCGCACGGCCGCCCCGTCCTCGGGAAGGCCCTCCAGACAGTCCACCGCGTCCGGGTGGCGGTGCACCCGGCTCCCTTCGCTCTTCGTCATGACACGCACTCCCGCATCTGCCTCAACGCGCACCGCCGGCCGGTTCGTCCGGCCGTTGCACGGTGCGCCGCAGGTAAAGCGTGGCAGAAGAGAATCGCGGTCGTCAACTAATCTGGGCTACACCCTCGGTCGAGAGCGTATGACTGGGAGAACTACCGTTACTGCGCTGCGTGGATCAACTCAAGCAAAGGCAATGTTCCCGCAGGTGATCTTCTGGACCCGTTTGAGATCGGGGCCGGATGGTTCGAGATCCATCTGCCGTCACTGCAGCTACGTGTTTCGGACACCATTCCGGAGGAGGTCCGGAATCGCGCTGAGTATGTTTTGAATAGGCTGCGTCTACGTGACGACGAGCGGATCGTGCGTCAGCGAAGGGAATGGTATAGGATGTTTCAGGATGGCGATCTCACGCGGAAAGGGCTTGAAAGGATGGCACCGTTGATCGCAGCGGCGACCGGGGACTGAAAATCAGCCTTGAGAAAGCGCGGGGAAGCAAGCAGGCCGCCCAGACTGGCGTGAGAACGTTGACTCGTTGGTGATCCCCGACATCCGGTATCAGCCGTGAAGACGCCGTGGCGTCGGGTTGATTCATCCTCGGGCCGGCGTGAAATTGGGTGCCGCATGCTTCGCTGAGCATAAGAGGGGCGGCGGCGGTTCCAGTTGGGAGATTCCCGATGCATACTACGTCTATGTCGTTCTGTATTGAGGCCGAAAGGAGCGCACCATGCCACTGCCCATAACGGTTAGCGAACTGCACACGGATGACTCGGAGTCAAACGTAGGAAAGAACACCATCATCATCGCGATGACCCGTTACGAGGCGGGATTCCTCGAGGACATCCTGCGCCATTACGCCAAGACCAACGAAACCACCGAATACACGGGGCGCCTGTGCCGGGAACTGCTTGACCGGATGGACGATTGCTTTGGGGTGAAGTGGACGGATCCCAAGGGGCTGAACCGAGACAAGATAAACGCCGCCGCTTTGGAAATCGACAAACCCGATTCGGACTTCTTCGCGCCGCGGACGTGCTTCCGCGACCCGATCCCCGAGATATTCCACGCCGCCGGGCTTCTGGACCGGGCCGTGGACGCGCACCTGGCCGGCGACCGCGCCCAGGCCGCGCGGCTCATCGCCGACGCCGACATGCCGGAGGTCAGGGAATGGGTCGAATCCATCTGGGGGCGCGAGTCCCGCGACATCCACCGTGTCCGGGAAGTGGAGGGATCGCCCCCGAAACTGGGAAGGGACGATCGCCGAAGGGATCCAAGGCGCGATGCCACGTGCGACCAGAAAAGGGCGCTGGTCGAGCGCGACGGCTTCCGGTGCGGGTTCTGCGGCATTCCGGTCGTGCGCACGGAAATCAGGCGGGCTATGCACCTCGAATATCCGCAAGCCCTGCCCTGGGGCGGGACGAACGCGGGGCAGCATGCCGCGTTCCAGTGTCTGTGGATGCAGTTCGACCACGTGCTCCCGCACAGCCGCGGCGGCCGCACCGACCTCGACAACCTTGTCGTCACCTGCGGCCCCTGCAACTACGGGAGGTCGGAAGCGACGCTCGATGAGGTTGGGCTGGTCGACCCCCGGACCCGGCCGGTGCCGGGGACCGAATGGGACGGCCTGGAACGCTTCCTGGGCTGAGGGCGGTGCCGGGCGGGCTTCCCCGCCAAAGAGGCCTGAAAAACGAACCGAAGCCGCCACACTTAGGGTAATCCCGCGCAAACCTTCCGATGGAGCCTACCAAGTGGGGGTGGATCGTGATTTTTTCGAATATCACGAGAGTGCTCATCATAGCTGCAGTTATGACGGTTATGCTGGTTATGGCTTTTTGGGACAACCGGGCATTCGTCTTTCCGGGGGTGTTCGCCCAAGAGGCCTCCTTCGGAGAATCAACTAACACTGAAAGCGTCAATACCCGAATCCGCAGGATTGAGCGGAATGAGACTCATCGACAGGCCTGGGGATTGTCCGAAACCGACTGGAGTCGATACCAGGACCTGCTGTCGGGTCCTTCCGGGCTGTGGTATTCGCATCTTGCACCAACCGTGGTGCTCGGTATCAATGCCGAATCGGATGCCGAGCGGCAACGCTTCGCGCAAATCGTCTGGGAGCAGGAACAACAACGACTGGATAACCTGTTTGCCTTCAATCGAGCCTATCAGCAGGTTACCCGAAATCCGTAAAGATTTGAAATTTTTACCCAGGGCAATCGCTTTTGGGCCCGAGAGACTGGGGTGGAGTTCGGGAATGCCTCAAATTACCGTGGAAGGCGGCGACAGACCACACCTTGTTCTTCTTATGTTCCCATTTCGGACTGATGAAACTTCAAAAGCGATTGCCCGAAAAAAGGGAGGCCCGGAATCAGGGAACCGGGCGTTCCCGGGGCGGCCTGACGACCAGGACCGTCGCCGTCGTGGACGCGCTCGGCTACCTGGTCCGCTTCAGGATCCCTGCCGCCCGGGCGCACGACCTTCAGGGGATGCCGGGGCTTCCGGGCGGGCTGGAGTTCGGGGCCTTCGTCGGCGACAGGGCCTTCGACGCCGACTGGCTGCTGGAGGATCTGGACGGGCGCGGCGCGGAGGCGGCGGTCCCGCCGGAACGGAACCGGACGGCGCCCCAGGCGCGTGACAGGGAGATGTACGGGTGGCGGCACCTGGTGGACAGTTTCCTCCCGAAGCCCGGGGAGTTCCGGGCGGTCGCGACGCGGTACGACAGGACCGCCGCGGGCTTCGCGGCGGGGATCCGTCCCGTCGCCGGCGTGGTCGCCGCGTCATGAGTGTCAACAGGCCCTAGTCGAACAATTTCAACTGCTTATCGAGATCAGGCTGTGGTTTCTGCAGTGGGTCATTTCCAAGCCTTTGATTCAACGGTGTTTTCTCGAACGGGGTAACGCTCAGGATCTGTAGAATTGTGTGGCGACTCATGTCCAGCCTGAGTCGCTTTCGAAGGGAGAGGTGGGGGAAGCTCCCATAACCGCTTTTCGATACCGATAGGGGAGGGCGACAGGTTACGGGGCCGCGTCTTGGCCGCCTGCCGTCCCGGTCGGCAATCGTTGGGGGTGGACAGATCCAGCATGTGTGGCTCTTAATTTCCGTTCCAGCGGCGATGACGGGATTCAGGGGATTCCCGCACGGGAACACCGGACGTCCTTGGCAGGGGTCGCATCCCGTTACGGAAGTTCGGGTCCGCCCGCTGGATCAAGGATCTGTCCATGGGTCTCGTACCCGATGGTTCCCGTTCCACTCCGGTCTGCTGTCTCCACCCAGTCACCACGACCACGTATCGCACTTGATGACAGGTTCAGCATCGGTGCATCCACGAGACACCATGCTGGAGTGGATGCCCGCGGTAGCAGACTGGACCGTCGGTTCCCCAGACGGGCAAAGGAGAATGTTCTGGCGGCTTTGGAATGACGGGCGGCTATTATGTCGGCTGGACGTGCCACAATGCCGACCGGCACCATCTCAAATATCTCGCGCCATCTTTCCCAATTGTGGAAAGCTGTCAGATTGTCGGCTCCCATCAGCCAGATGAAGCGTACACCGGGAAATCGTGAGATAAGTGTTCCAAGCGTCTCGGCCGTATATCTGGTGCCGATCTTCATCTCGATATCGCTGACCGTCACCTTAGGATGACGCATCATTGCTCGGGCCGCTTCCATGCGAAGGCCGAGTGGTGCTGGCCCTTCAGCTTTCAATGGATTTCCCGGTGAGACCAGCCACCACACCCTATCCAGTCCAAAACGCTTGAGCGCCTCGCGGGTAACATGCACATGGCCAGCGTGTGGAGGGTCGAACGATCCACCCAGAAGGCCTATGGCATGTCCCGCCCTGACGGTGGGTAACCCCGATCCGGAAAGAAGGAATTGTTTGCGCATGACGTGGCGGCCGGCTCTCCCTGACCATTGATCGTCCTGCCTGACGGCGTTCGGGTCAAGCCTCTTCTCCCCAATGACACGCCTGTTGGTCACGGTTCCGGGTCGCGATCAACTGTCTCAGCGATGGCCCGATATTGGTGGTCCGGAAAACATTCCCAGCGGAGACACTCGCTCACCCGGTCGATCGCCGCAACTGCCACCGACGTCGATTGACGCGGCATCATTTTCCGGTTGCCCGTGCGGAACATCAATACGGAACTTGCCCTTTACATAGGCATGTCCATACGAATCGACGTGATCCCCGGCGAGCTCCGGCATCGAGGTGCGCAGGTCGCCTGCGGGCGCTCCCGCTGGTGCGGTCCTCGCGGCCGCGGATCCGGCCCGACCGGGGGCACGGGCATTCCGTCCGCCCGGAATGGACCCGGCCCGCGACGCCTGCATGGGCGTGACAGCCTGAATACGGACGAAACCCCCGTCAAACCCCCGTCACACATGGCCGAAACCGTCCTCCCAGCCAATGAAGTTCCGTCTATGCTGGCACGTCAGAGGACGCTTTTTCGCTATGTCACGCTGGACCACGTGGAACAGTTCGGGCGCGGCGAGGAAGATCAGGTCCGGGCCGGACCCGTGAGCCTTCATGTGCGATCGTTTGGATAATGTCCGTCCGGGCCGACCGTGTCTTTCCCGGCACCGGCGGTTTCGAGCAGATTCATCGTCGCGTCGGATATATCGGCGTCGTTTTCCGCGCGCAGACACTGGAGCACGGGTCTGGCGGCGCGTGCCTGAACCTCCCCGGACATGGATCCCAGCATGATATCGAGATTGTCAGCGCGATCGGCAAATGCGGCCCTGCGCACCGGGGTCGCCCCGGTAGCATCCTCAGCCGCGGGCTCCGCGTCAGCGCAGCACAACGCCGCGATCAGCGTGGGCTCCTGACAGTCGGCGGCGAGATGCAGGGGTGTGCGGTTCTCATTGTCCCGTGCGTTAACCGCGACATCCCGTTTGAGAAGCGACTGGACCGCCAGACTGTCGCCTGCGCCAGCCGCCCGATGCAGAGCTGTCCGGCCATGGACGTCGACCTCGTTCGGATCTCCAGACCCCGGGAGATAGGGTGCGGCGATCGGAAAATTACCCGCGTCCACAAGGTAAGACTGGAAGCTCGGGATCGGGCAGTGATAGATCGTCGTTTCCCCGACCGGTGCCGGTCGGCCCTGCAGAGCGCCTTTGTGGACAAGATGGGCAAAGAAGGATCTGTCATCCATCCCCTCTGGCCTTTGATAGCCATCCGCTATGCTGTCGCTCAACGTTCTTATCCGCGACATGATCCGCAGGCCGGACATTCCATCTCCTAACCCTGCCATGATCTCGGCGGTGAGGGTCGGCGCTTCCAGCTCCATCTCCCTTGAATACTGTCCGCGATAATATTCCCGGCGGCGGGTTTGCAGGTCCGATGCCACCCTTGCCCAGTTCACTGGACGCGGGTCCCCCTTCACCTCGGGCTTCAGTAATTCCCTGCCCAGGGCCTGCAGCGCGTTGTGCAGATGCCGTGGCCAGCCGTCACACATATCGGCCAACCGGTTGAGTCTATGCTCATGCCCCTGGATGCCGACACCGAACGTCTCACAGAATTTCCGCATCAGGGTGCGGGACTCCATGCGCGACAGCCCGCCAAGCGTGCGGATGCGCATCACCCGGGACAGGTCGAGAGCACCTATGCGATCCGCCGTGTTCCCTAACCCGACGAACAGGACGGATATGGGAAGGTTGTGGCTGTTGTCATAAAGTTCCTGAAGCAGGGCGGTGCCGGGTGCGTCTGGCCTGAGGATCGGCCGCTGGGCCTCGTCGATGGCCATGATTACGGGCGCCTGCCAACTATCAGAGGGATATTGATCGGCGAACGCCCCGATGTCCGATGGTGGTGGCGCGGCGCTGCCGTTCGCCCGCTTGAGGGTAACCCCGGCCAGATTGACGGACGATCCCTTGATGAACGACTTGCCGAGCTTCATCCACCGGTCGGACTCCGCGCCGGCGGCGGCGGCGAGGACCGCCAAAGTGCGCTGCGGGTTAACCGCAACCGTATTGGCGGGGATAGTCACCACACGTGTCGGTGGATGGGCGGAGCCACCCGCACCTTCCGCCGCCGCGGCGATCTCGTCCAGCGATATCCGCGACAGCTGGGACACGATCGATGTCTTGCCGGCACCCGCTGCTCCCTGCAGGACCATCGCCGCTCCGGCCTCGCCGTGCGCGATCGCGTCATTATCGCTCCACACGCTGCGGGCCATCCTGTGGATCTCGGCGATCAGTTCCCCGCGGCCGACAAACACCGGCGGAGGAGCCTTTTCGCCGCGGTCGACGAATCTCCGCAGTTCCTCGGATCTGAACCTGGCCATGGCCGCTCTCCGTCTGTGGTCAACATATAGCCTCGATAGACAGTCTTGTCATGAACAACCGGGCAGTGGTATGTCGAATGTCCCTGCAGACCCGGTGACCGCCTCCCGCGGATGATGCACGGATGGTGGGGTTTTGGTAACAGCAAGGAAGCGGTCTATGCCATCACGGCAGTTCGTTTACCATATGGACGGCGTTTCAAAGTCCTATCCCGGTGGCAGGAAATGTTTTGAGGATATCCGCCTAAGCTTCCTGCCGGGCGTAAGGATCGGTGTCGTGGGAGTCAACGGCGCGGGCAAGTCCACGCTTCTGCGCATCATGGCTGGCCTTGATAGGGACCATTCCGGTGAAGCTTGGGCGGCGGAGGGTATCAGCGTCGGCTACCTGCCGCAGGAACCTGAACTCGACCGGAACCTGACGGTTCGTGAAAACGTCCTTGAGGGCGTCGCCGGGAAAAAGGCCACGCTTGACCGGTTCAATGATCTGGCCATGAACTATTCCGAAGAGACGGCCGATGAAATGGCCAGGCTGCAGGACGAGATCGATACCGCCAATCTGTGGGATCTCGAGGCGCAGATAGACGTCAGCATGGAAGCTCTCCGCTGCCCGCCCGACGCCGCCGCGGTCGAAACCCTGTCCGGTGGCGAGAAACGCCGGGTCGCCCTTTGCCGGCTGCTGCTTGAGCAGCCGGACATGCTGCTGCTGGACGAGCCGACGAACCACCTGGACGCTGAGACAGTGGCCTGGCTGCAGGTCCATTTGATCAAGTATCCCGGAACCATACTGATCGTTACCCACGACCGGTATTTCCTGGACGACATCACCGGCTGGATACTTGAGCTCGATAGGGGGCGCGGTATTCCATATGAGGGCAACTATTCCTCCTGGCTCCAGCAGAAGGCCATGCGCCTCGAACAGGAAGCCAGGCAGGACAGGGCGAGACAGCGCACGCTGGAACGCGAGCTTGAATGGATCCGTCAGGGCCCCCGTGCCCGGCAGGCGAAACAAAAGGCCCGGATCAACGCCTACGACGAACTTTCAAGGCAGTCGGAACGCGAAAAGCTCTCCCGTGCCCAGATCATTATCCCGAATGGCAGACGGCTCGGATCCAAGGTGATCGAGGTCAACGAGGTGTCCAAGCATCTCGGCGACAGGCAGTTGATCGAAGGACTGTCCTTTTCTCTGCCCGCAGGGGGTATCGTGGGTGTAATCGGCCCCAACGGCGCGGGGAAAACAACGCTTTTTCGCATGATTGCGGGGCAGGAGACACCGGATCGCGGCGCGATTGAATTCGGTGACACCGTAGATCTCTCGTATGTTGACCAGTCCCGCGATTCGCTCGAGGCGGATCGGACCGTATGGGAGGGGATTTCGGGCGGGGCCGAGATTATCCGGCTTGGCGATGCCGAACTGAATTCCCGGGCCTACTGCTCGGCTTTCAACTTCAGGGGGGGCGACCAGCAGAAAAAGGTCGGTCTTCTGTCAGGCGGCGAGCGCAACCGGGTTCACATGGCCAGACTCCTGCGGTCCGGTGGAAATGTTCTGCTTCTGGACGAACCCACCAACGACCTCGATGTGGAGACACTCCGCGCTCTGGAGGATGCGCTGGTCGATTTCGCGGGCTGTGCGATGGTCATCAGCCATGACAGGTTTTTTCTTGACCGTATATGCACGCATATCCTTGCATTTGAGGGCGAGGCGCATGTGGAGTGGTTCGAGGGTAATTTCGAGGAATACGAAGCTGACAGAAAACGTCGGCTTGGTGCGGACGCGATTGTTCCGAGAAGGTTGAAATACAAGCGTTTTGTCCGCTGACAGTGCCTTCGGTTCCCGGTGACGCCTGGGTTTCCCGGGGCGCATCCCGGATTGTTGGCGCATGCCCGTTCTGGAGAGCGCCCCGATTCTCTCCTGGCGGGCAAAACCGCGGTTTCCGAATCCCGGGGAGCGCGAATGAGCCGGTTCCACCATTGGCAACAATCTGGGCCACACCCGATTTCCCGGTGCCGTCCCTTTCCAGGGCCTCCCGCAGCCGGGCGGAGAATTCCGGAACCTTCCGCTCGGTTTCAGCGCTTGCATAAGGAATGATTTCGGCTTCCATATGCCGGTATACCGGGCGTTTGCGGTAGATGTAATCTGGATCCAGAGGTAATGGCAGGATGCCCGCGAGCCGCGGATATCCGTTTGCGAAACCACGTTTTGCCGGATTCAATCCATTTCTGGAGGCCATCCGGGCCCGGCTCTCCAAATAAAGCCGACTTTTTTTGTCAGTTTATATTGCGATCCATTCGAATCTGTGTTCCTGACTGTTTCGCTCAGATTTAACGGAAGGGAATCTCCTATGTTCACGAAGCCAATCATGCCGACGCTGGCGGCCCTCTCGCTCCTGTGCGCACCGTCCGTCGCGCAGGAACTGAACCTGTATTCATCGCGTCATTACGACACCGATGAGCGGCTGTATACCGAATTCGAGGAGTTGACCGGCATCACGATCAACCGAATCGAGGGTAAGGCCGATGAGCTGATCGCACGGATGCAGGCCGAGGGAATGAACTCACCGGCCGATATCCTGCTGACCGTTGACGCCACCCGGCTCGCCCGGGCCAAGACCATGGGCCTGCTGGCGCCGGTGGAGAGCGAGGCGCTGGAGACCCGGATTCCGGCCCATCTCCAGGACGCCGACAACGAGTGGTTCGGTTTCTCCACCCGTGCCCGTATCATTTTCTATGACAGGAACGATGTGAGTAACCCCCCCCAGACCTATGCCGATCTTGCTTCTCCCGAATACAGGGGAATGATCTGTATCCGTTCCTCGACCAATGTATACATGCAGACGCTTCTGGCCGCGATCGTAACGCATGAGGGGGAAGAGGCGGGCAAGCGATGGGCGGCCGCGGTCATGGACAATTTCGCCCGCGACCCGCAGGGTGGAGATACTGACCAGCTGCGTGGTATCGTCTCCGGCGAGTGTGAGATCGCCGTATCAAACACCTATTATTTCGCGCGGTCGATTCGGACCGACGTTCAGGGACTTTCGGAGGGTCGTGACATGATCGGTTGGGTTTTCCCTGACCGTGACGGGAACGGTGCGCATGTCAATGTCTCCGGTGGTGGTGTCGCGCGGCATGCGCCCAACCGTGAGAATGCGGTGAGATTCCTGGAATACCTCGCGGGTGACAGTGCGCAGGCCTATTTCTCGGCGGGTAATGACGAGTATCCGGCTGTCGACGGCGTCGAGGTCGCGGTTTCAGTCGCCACGCTGGGAGAGTTCAGGGGCGACGACGTGAATCTCAGTGAGGTGGCCGGAAATGTTCCGGTTGCCCAGAGGATATACAATGAGGTGGGCTGGGAGTGACCCTCTCACATTGATACCGCAGCGCCTGGTCCGCTCATCACGGGCCGGGCGAACGGTGGTCCCCAACGGCTTGTAGGGCTCTCAGCCAGTTTCACGGGGGCGCGTCCGTCAGGTCCGGCGTCTGGCCAGATTCCTGCACAGCAGAATGACTGGCGCCAGTCCTATCGCAGCCAGCACGAGACTGGGAACGGCGGCGCCCTCGAGACGTTCGTCCGATGCGAGACGGAAGGCCTGAACCGCGAGTGTATCGAAGTTGAACGGCCGCATGATCAGGGTTGCGGGCAGTTCCTTCATGATATCCACGAATACGATCAACGCCGCGGTCATCAGACTCGGAGCGAGTATGGGCACATGTACGTGCCTGAGCGTTCCATATGGTCCGCGCCCGAGCACGCGACTCGCGGCGTCCATGTTGGGGCTAACCGACGCCATTCCACCCTCAAAGGCTCCGACCGCCGCGGCCAGGAAGCGGATCATATAAGCCGTCACCAGCACCCAGATGGACCCTGTGAGAAGCAGACCCGTGGATATGCCGAACCGTGCGCGCATGAACGCGTCAAGCGAGTTGTCGAATGCCGCCAGCGGCACCATCAGGCCGACGGCGATCACGCCACCTGGCACCGCGTAGCCTAACCTGGATACCAGCAGCGCCGACAGGCTGAAGCGTCCCGGATAGATCCTCTGGAACGCTCCCAGCGCCACTGCCGCGGTGACGGTGACCGCCGCGCCGATACCTGCGACGGCCAGTGAATTGCGTATGAAGCCGATATATCGGCCGCTGAGAAGATCCTGTTCGGAACCGAGAGCCATCAAGGTCAGTCCGACGGTCGGCACCAGAGCTCCCAGTGCCGCGGGTACGATACATGAGGCCGCCGCGGCCCAGCGCCTGCCGCCGACCAGTTCCATCCGTGCCGTCGTGCCCTGTCTTTGGGCCAAATGATATTGTTTCGCACCGCGGTTCAGCCGCTCCAGCAGCGCAAGGCACAGGGCGAATCCGAGAAGGCCTGAAGCGAGTTGCGCCGCCGCCGCCCTGTCGGCCATGGAAAACCAACTGGAATAGATGCCCGTCGCGAAGGTCTGCACTCCGAAGTAGCTGACGGTTCCGAATTCGGCGATCGTCTCCATCGACACCAGCAACACACCGGCGGCCAGCGCCGGTCTCACCATCGGCAGCGAAACCGAGATAAATGACCGTATCGGCCCACTGCCGAGAGACCTCGCCGTGAGGAAAGCGGCCGCTCCCTGTCCGATGAATCCCGCGCGTGCCAATAGGTAAACATATGGGTAGAGGACGAGGGTAAGCATGGCAGCGGCCCCGCCGAGGCTCCGAATCTCCGGAAACCAGTAATCCCGCGGTGCCAGATCCATGACCTCGCGCAGCGTTGCCTGCACGATTCCGGGATGATCCAGTAAATGCGTGTAGGCGTAGGCCAGCACGTAGGGAGGAAATGCCATGGGAATGACCAATGCCACTTCAAGGGCTTTCCGCCCGGGAAATTCCGTCATGACCACAAGCCATGCGGTACTTACGCCAATGACGAATGTCGCCGCGGCGACGATCATAACCAGGGCCAGCGTCGTGATCGTGTATCTCGCCAGAACCGTGTCGGCCAGATGGCTAAGGGTATCCGTCGTGCCCTGCAGCGCCGCGAGCAGCACCGCGAGGTAAGGCATTACGCATGTCGCGGCGACAATTGTGGCCACGACGCCGAGCGCCGGGATCCCTGTCCGTCGTCTGACTTCTGCCATCGGCATTTCGGATGCGGAACCCTGTCCTGGATGGATTGACCGGCTGTCCGGTCTTAAACCGGGTTCAAACGGCGACCGCAACCGGGATTGGCCGGTCCACCGGCTCTCTTCCCACGGGGTGACGGCTTGACGGGTGACCGCTGCCACTTTCCCGCTTCTGCGTGAAGACGCCGCCATTGCGTGACCTTTCCCCGAATACGGGGGACGGACAGCGCCGTTTGCCCGTAGGAGGGTGCGGATGCCAAGCCAGACGGTCATCCCGGCCGCAGTTCTGTCTCGGTCAGGATATCCCGCCAGTGGTGCGGTCGCGCGAAAGCGGTCACGGTCCCTGCGGTGCCGGTCGCCGCGCAGGGATCGGGGACGGGATCAGGCACGTCCGGACACCGGCCCGGTCGCCGCCGTCATAGACCTCCGGGTATTCCATCACGCCGGAACGCGCGAAAGACCGTTCACGAAAACGCCTTTCCGGAGATTGGACGGAGGGGTGGACATGGAGAACCCAATGATTTGGGAATATCTGGTGGAAACGGCGCGAACCGGTCAGGATGCGCTCCGTCAGTCCAGTGTGAGGTGATCCAATGCCGGATGGGAATATTGTGGTTATCGGGAGTTCCGGTGCGATTGGCAATGCGTTGACGGCCCGTCTCGCCGTTTCCCGTTCCGACGCTACCGTCCACGCCTTTTCCCGGAAGCACATGGATTTTCCGTATGCCAATGTCGTCGCGCGCGAGCTCGATTATCTGGATGAAAGCGCTCTGGAGGCGGCGTCAGCCATTGCGGCGGGGCGGGGGCCGCTTGACCTCGTGATTGTGGCGACAGGCATGCTCCACGATTCGGACATCATGCCGGAAAAGTCTTTGCGCGACCTTTCGTATGAAGGCTTCAGGCGTCTATTCGAGGTGAACGCGGTCCTGCCCGCGATGGTCGCCAAGTATTTCATACCGCAGCTCCGGAAGGACGGCCGCGCCGCGTTCGCCGCGCTGACAGCGCGCGTCGGTAGCATCTCCGACAATCGCCTTGGCGGCTGGTACGCCTATCGCGCCTCCAAGGCGGCGTTGAACATGGTGATCCGGAATACGGCGATCGAGACGGCCAGACGGCGCCGCGAGGCGATCGTGGTTGGACTGCATCCCGGCACGGTTGACAGCGGTCTTTCCAGACCGTTTCAGGGAAACGTGCCGGAATCGCGGCTGTTCTCGCCCGAATACTCTGCAAAGCGGATGCTGGAGGTTCTGGACCGGCTGACGCCTGCGGACAGTGGCCATTGCTTCGCATGGGATGGTGGCAGAATCGAGCCGTGAGCGGGTCACCGATTCCGCGGATGGGCGATGCTCCGGCGATCCTTCCGGGCTTCCGTCCTGTCACCCTATCGCCGTAATTCCCCCCGGTACGTGCCTTCGGGCCGGAGCTCTTCAGGTCCCTGACGTAACCGGCTGTGACCACGGGCCAGAACCTTATGTGCCGGGGTGGTTGGCGCACGACGGGCACCCACATACGGGTGCCATGAAATTCCGGGTCGGTTCAGGTGCTGGATCCGAGGGGAGCGGGGTCGCGCCCGATCCGATCCCGGAAAAATCGTCAGCTGTTGGGGCCCGGGCTCTTTCCGCTGCTTTGTGTTGGGACGGGACGTTCCATAAAGCCGTGAAGAAGAGGGTCAAGTCCGGGTAACCATTCATTGAAATTCCGCGGTCAATGATTTGGTGGGTTACAAAGCGGTATAATGCCCGTTAGTCTCCAAGTGGAAAGATAGCATAGGGGAGATATTCACATGAAACTGTTCTTGACTGGTGCGGCCGCGATCGTGCTTGCCGTCGGTAATGTTCAGGAGGGTGCCCACGCGGCGGAACTCGGAGCGGTGGACGAACCTATCCGTCTGGCGGTCAACGAATGGACTGGCCAGCACGTGACGACCCATATCGGTGGGGCCATGCTTGAAGCCGCTGGCTACAGTGTGGAATACGTCACCGCCGGTTACATGAACATGTATCAGGCGATAGCGGACGGCGATATTCACGCGGCTCTTGAGATCTGGTCCTCCAATGTGTCGGAGGACTATGGAAAGAAACTTCAGGCTGGTGATGTGGTCGAACTCGGTGACCTGAAACTCGAGGCCAGGGAAGGTATCGCCTATCCATCCCATGTGGCGGACATCTGTCCCGGGCTTCCTGCCTGGGAGGCGCTTGTGGAATGCGCATCGCGGTTCGCCACCGCTGAAACGCTGCCGATGGGCCGTCTGGTCGATTACCCTGCTGACTGGGGTACCCCGGGGGCCGACCGCATGAAGGGACTTGCCCTCCCGTTCAAGGCCGTCCCTGCGGGGACGGAATCAGCGCTGATCGCGGAACTGCGCGCCTCCACGGAGCGGAAGTCGCCGTTGCTGATCGTGTTCTGGCAACCTCATTGGGCGATGTCGGCTTACGATGTGCGTTTCGTGGACCTGCCGGTCGGCGAGGACGCCTGCTTCGAAGATCCGGCATGGGGGCCGAATCCCGACGCCGTGAATGACTGTGATTTCGCGCCAAGCCGTATTTTCAAGGCCGCGTGGTCCGGAATGCGGCAGAAATGGCCGGCCGCTTTCGAGATACTCTCGGGCTACACCCTTTCCGTCGAGGACCAGCAGCCGATGATGGGTGCCGTGGATGAGGACGGCGGCTCTGTCGAGGAGGTCGTCGCCTCATGGATGGCGGCTAACGAGGACAAGTGGCGGCCCGTGGTAGACGCCGCGCTGAACTGATCGGTGTGAACAGGCCGGTTCCCTTGAAACCAGCCTGGGTTCAGGGGTCGGCTCCCCACGGAGGCGATCAGGTCTCCGGCGGAACCGGCTGGCCACGGTGGGGGTAGCCACGATGCCGGAGTATGGCACTTCCGGCCGACCAGCGGTGCGGGTCGATGGACTGTGGCAGGTGTTCGGGGCCAATGCGACGGCGGCTTTTGCCGATGCGATGGCGTTGGGCGGTTCCAATGCCGATGTCGCGGGCAGGCTTCTGGAGCAAGGGCTGAATCCCGCGGTGCGTGGGGTGAGCTTCGATGTCGCTCCCGGCGAGCTTTTCGTGATCATGGGACTTTCGGGCTCCGGCAAATCGACGGTGGTCCGCTGTATCTCGCGTTTGGTGGAGCCGACCGCGGGTCGGATCGAAATTGAAGGAGAGGACATCCTCGCCGCTCCAAAAGCGCGGATGACGGAGCTCCGCCGTTCCAGCATGGGTATGGTGTTCCAGCACTTCGGACTGTTCCCGCACATGACGGTGCTGGACAATGTGGCCTTTCCGTTGAAGGTGGGGGGGATGGTGCGCCGCGCCCGCTACGAGAAGGTTCTGCCGATCATAGAGATGGTAGGGCTGAAAGGTCGGGAGCGGGCCTATCCGCGAGAGCTGTCCGGTGGACAGCGGCAAAGGGTCGGGATCGCCCGGTCTCTGTCAGGAGACTGTACGGTCTGGTTCCTGGACGAGCCGTTCTCCGCACTGGATCCTCTGATCAGGCGGCAGATGCAGGACGAGTTCCTGCAGATCCGGACACGGTTGAACACGACGATTGTCTTCATCACCCACGACATCGCTGAGGCACTGAAGCTCGCAGACCGGATCGCGATCATGCGGGATGGAGGGATCGTCCAGATCGGCACACCTGCGGAAATCGTCCTGAAGCCGGCCGACGGATATGTCAGTGAGTTCTCAAGGGACGTCGCGAGGGGGCGACATGCGAGGGTTGGCTCGATCATGCGCTCCGCGGGTGAGGTCGGGGCAGGCGAGGGCCCGGGACTGCGTGTCGACATGACTCTGGAAGCGGCGTTGGCGTCCTGCATGTCGCTTTACGATCCGGTACCGGTCGTTGACGATGACGGTGCGGTTATCGGAATGGTGCATCCCGCTGATCTCGCCTCCTCCCTTCAGGTAGAGGAATCATGAAGGCTACCGGGCGGACTGGGGTCATGGCCGTGTGGCTTTCACCAGCCGTTCTGGCCGCGGTCACGGCCCTGCTGGCGGGTGGATTGTGTCTGGCGCTGGAGCCTTTCGCGCCATGGCTTGTGCGCTATCCCGCGGACTGGACGTTGCCGACGACTGATTGGGTGGGAATTTTCCTTGAGTGGTTACTGCTTGGAATCAAACCGACGGCAAGATGGTTCTCGTGGCTTCTGGGCTACCCGATGCTGTGGGCCAACGTGGCGCTGAGCCAGACTCCATGGCCGCTGGTGATCGGGATCACCGCTGCTCTCGGCTGGTATCTCGGTGGGCTGCCAATGGCAGCACTGGGCTTTGGCGGACTCGGTTTCGTCCTGCTGTCCGGTTACTGGGTTGAGAGCATGAACACGCTCGCCCTTGTCGCCGTCTCGGTTCCACTGGCGCTCATGGTCGGTGGCATCGTTGGGGTATCCGCAAATGAGTTCCCGCGAATCAAGTCCGCCGTTCAGGCAGTGCTTGACGTGATGCAGACGGTGCCGACATTTGCGTATCTGACCCCGTTGCTGCTGCTGTTCGGGTTTGGGCCTGTCGTAGGTCTGATCGCGTCAGCGATATACGCCGCTCCTCCCATGGCGCGTAATGTCATACTCGGCTTGGAGCGCGTTGATCCCGAGGTCAGGGAGGCGGCGATCATGTCCGGTGGCACGAGGATCCAGCAACTTCTGCTGGTGGAGATTCCCTCGGCGGCCCGGCAGATCATGGTCGGCGTCAACCAATGTCTGATGGCCGCGCTTTCCATGGTGATCATCGCCGCCGTCATCGGCGGCTTCAATGACATTGGCTGGGAGGTGCTGTTAACCATGCGCAAGGCGCAGTTCGGCCCGGCGCTGATGGCCGGTCTGGTGATCGTCGTCTTCGCCATCGTCATAGATCGCATGAGCGCCGCTCTGGCGCATGAGCGTCGTCGCCATGATCGAAGGGTGGCCTTTGGAATTATCGGAGTCTCTTTGCTGGCCGTCCTCACGCTCCAGGCCTGGCTTCCCGACCCCTCCAAGTTGACTATATTAGAGCCGGTTGCCGAGCGCGTTGACAGGGCGCTTGGGGAGTTCACCGCGGATAACGGAGAGGCCCTGAACCGGTTCCGGAACGGTGCGATGTTCTATGTGTTGCTTCCACTGAGAATCGGCCTCGACGAGGCGGTGCTTCCGTTCACCTGGGGCTTCCAGTGGACCGTGACGATGAGCGCCGGTCTATTCGCCGCGGCCGTAGTGGTGGCCGCGTGTCTGGCGCTATCCGGCCGCGTGGTGTCCGGACTGCTGCTTGTCATCGGCGCAGGGGTCATCGAAACCGGGATAGCGAACCTGCCCTGGCCGTTCGTTTTTGTAGCCACGGCCTCGCTGGCTTGGGTTGCGAAGGGGCAGTGGCTGGTGGTCTTCTGTGTCGTGCTGTTGGCGACGGTGCTGGTCAGCGGTCTCTGGGAGCGGGCACTTCTGTCACTCTATCTTTCGGGTGCCGCGGTATTCGCCTGCGCGGTGATCGGAGGCGCCATCGGGCTTCTCTGCTCGGTGGCGCCGTCCGTTTGGCGAATCCTACGGCTGGTATGCGACATGCTTCAGACGATTCCCCTGTTCGTTTTCCTGATTCCGGTTCTCATGTTTTTCCAGATCGGCGAATTCAGCGCGTTCCTTGCCATATGCGCCTATGCCATCGTGCCGATGATCCGGTATACACGCCACGGGCTCATGATGACTCCGCCCGAAATTCTGGAGGCTGCGGTTGCCAGTGGCGCCACACCCTGGCAGATCATGCGTGACATCCGCGCTCCCTACGCTGCGCCAACCGTACTTCTTGGGCTCAACCAGACCATACTCTATGCCTTCGCCATGCTTGTGATCGCGGCTCTCATCGGAACGACCGGGCTTGGGCAGTCGATCTATCTTGCCCTTGGCTCCGCTGATGTCGGCCTGGGAGTTTCGGCCGGAGCGGCGATGGCTATACTCGCCCTGGTCTGCGACCGGCTCGTTCAGGCGTTCGCAGAGGAGCGCCGGACGGCGTTGGGGCTTTGATCACGGCTCTGGCCCCTGCCGCTCTGGCGACCTTTGCGGCAGTCTTCTGGGGGGTCTGGTGGATTCCGGTTCGTTACCTGGAGACACTTGGCCTTGAGGGTGCCTGGGCGGGGCTGGTGATGAATCTGGGGGCGTTTCTGCTTGCGGCAGCATGGGTGCTCCTGCGCGGCATATGGCTTCGGATCGATGCCCGGGCGATCGCCGGCGCCGCTTTCATCGGGATGGCGGTTACCTTCTATTCCACGGCGTTGACCCATACGGAGGTCGTGCGCGCGGTGCTGCTGTTCTATCTCGCGCCGGTCTGGAGCAAAATCCTGGAGCGTGTGTTTTTGGGGATGCCCTGGCGGTGGACCTCAACCGTGGCTTTGGCGGCCGCCCTTGCGGGCGCGTATCTGGTGCTGGGTGGTAAGGTCAGGATCGATTCGCTGAATCTGGGAGACCTTCTGTCGCTCGTCTCCGGCATGGCGTGGTCCGCTGGCGCAGCGCTCACTTTCGCGGGTCGGTCCACGAGCACGATCTCGCTGACGACAGTGACGGCGTTCTTCGCCGTCCTCGCGGCGGTACCGTTCGCGTGGGTGTCGGGGTTGCCGGAATCCGGGCGCGCGTTGGACTTGGCGATGCCCGCGGGCATAGGTGCTGGCGTGGTTTACGTTTTGCCGATCATGATGATGACGCTTTGGAGTGCCCGGCGTCTCGCTCCCACGACGCTTACCTTCCTTCTCACTGCCGAAATCGTTTCCGGAGTTGCCTCCAGCGCCATCCTGCTGGACGAGCCATTCGGCGCGATGCAGCTGTTCGGTGCCGTGCTCATCGTCATCGCGGCGATGAGTGAGATTCTTTTCCAGGGCGGCCAGTCGGTTGCGGAAGTGTTGAGCTTCCGCAAACCGGGCCGGGAGTGAAGCTGTCCGTAATGCCTTTGGTTCCGGTCGGGCCGCCATGTCGTGTCGAAGGCGGGAGGGCAGGGGACCGCGAGGAATGTGGAGCCACGCCTGTGGGCGTAACTGGCTTGAGGGATATCAGATCCCGGAATCGCGTTGGATCCTGTCCCGGACGGATCCAGGGCTGCGGATCCGGCTCCCGAGCCGGCGCGGCTGCCGGTATTCGTCGAGCCAGGTGGCTGGCCTGCCGGGGGTGCGCATTCGCCTGAGCGGAGTTTCGGGTCGGATCATATGCAGCGGCCGCCATCTATCTCCAGCGCGACGCCAGTGACCATGCTTGCCTCATCGGAGCAGAGATAGCAGGCGGCGTTCGCGATGTCTTCGGGTGTCGAGAGCCGTCCGATCGGAATGGTCGCGAGGAAACTTTCCCGGCGTTTGGGCGTGTCCTCGCCGAGGAAACTGGGAAGTAGCGGGGTTTCGCCAGCCACCGGACAGAGCGCGTTCACCCGAATTCCCGAGGTGGCGAGTTCGATCGCCATGGTCTTGGTCGCCGTGATCATCCATCCCTTCGTGGTGTTGTACCAGTTGAGGTATGGCCGTGGTGAGAGTCCAGCGGTCGAAGCGATGTTGAGGATGACCCCGTGCGCACGGGATTTCATATGAGGCACCAGATGCTTAGCGGTCAGATAGACGGATTTCGCATTGACCGCGAAGACGTGGTCAAACTCGTTTTCCGGGACATCCTCCATCGGCATCGGTGAATGGGTGATCCCGGCATTGTTGACCAGGATGTCCACATGGCCAAGGTCGCGGAACGCGACCGCGGCCATTTCGGCGACGGAGGCGGATTTTGAGACATCGACCTCATGCGCGATTCCGCCGACTTCCTCGGCGATGCGCACGGCCGCAGTGCGATCGATATCCGCCGCCATCACCCGTGCGCCCTGAGAGGCGAATTTTCGCGCGATTCCCGCTCCGAACCCCGAACCGCCGCCGGTCACGATCGCGGTACTGCCATACAGTCTCATGGCGTTTCTCCCGATTCGGATGTTATCTTAATTAGTGCTTGCCAGAAAACCCATCAAGCCATTGACTCCATTTGATTGAACCCGGCATTGTCCTGGCGGGGATTCCACCGGAAGGGCCGGTTTCGCGCCTTTTCGCCGCGAAACGGGCCGGAAACGGCGGTTCCTCGGGAGGCGGGCACGGGAAACGTGCGCGGTCGGCGGCCGGAACCCGGGGGGTTCCGCATCGGGGACATCGGACCCGGCATGAAATCCGGGGACGGCATCCCGGCCCTGCTGCCGGGGCTCCGGTTCCCGTGTTCGGACGGGACGTTCCGCGGGCGGCTGTCCGCGGCGCTGGAGGAGCGCATGGTCCCCGGCGCGCGCGGGAATGTCGGGCGTCCCGGCATGGGGATGTGGCGGATCCCGGTGACGGGCGTGGTCAGGCAGGGCCCGGGCCGCGACTTCGACCAGCCGCGCCAGCCCGGCCCGGGTGGAGGAATGCCCCGCGCGCCGCCGCGCGCCGGTCCGGCGCCACGGGAAGGTGTTCCCGGTATCCGGGCCGCACACCCGCTGGATCCCCAGGGCCAGGGCGGGCTGCCCGGCCGGGCCCGGCGTCCCGGTCCGCGTTCTGGAGGACGGGCACGGCCCCATCCTCCACCACGGGGTGATGTGGAGGGGCGGCGGCGTCGACCATGCCGTGCCGATGGTGGAGCATCCATGTTTCGCGTCAAGCCCGGATCCGGGCTTTTCCTTCGGTCTGCGGGCCACCGGATCCGGGTTCCGCGCACCGCTTTCCACCGGCGGTGCCGTGCGGGCATGCCAGGACAGTCCGGCCACGGTGCCGTGAACGGCCATTGATCCGTTCCGGGCCCGGCCGGGCGTCAGCCGGCGGCGGGCGGCGACCTGTCCTCCCACATGCGCCGGTCGCGCGGGAGGACGTCCGCGGTCACGGCGGCCCCGGGTGCCTTGCCCTTTCCCGGAGCCGCCCGTACAGCGCCTTCATCTCCGGGCCGGACATGCAGGCCGCCATCGCCGCCATGCGAGGCACGTCCCCGGGCCGCCGCCGTCCTCCGGTGACGTGGCGCCCGCCCCTGAGCGTCCCGCTGCCGCGGGCGATCGGCGCCACGCCGCCCGGCGCCGCGGCCTGGCGGCTGCCGGTCGCGCCCGGCCCGCCCGTCCAGGCGACCGGGGACGCCGCCGTGACCGGGCCGATGCCCGGCACCGGGGCCGGGACGCGGTGGCTCTCCGCCAGGCTCTCCGGGTCCCCGACCGGCTCCCCGGTCCGCCGGCCATACCCGCTGACGGCGGCGGCCGGTTCCTCCAGCACCCCCGTGACCGGCCCTTCCGGATCCGGCTCTCCGACCCCGGCGGGAACCGCCCCGGCCCGGCGCGCCGGTCGACGGGGGCCTCCCGAAGCCCCGGCATGCCGCGGAGCCTGCCGGCGGTCACGTCGGCCGGCGCCGCGGGCGCCATGTCCGGGAACGCGGCGCCGGGGGCCGCGGGCACCCCCGCGCCGGCCCTGCCGGTCCTCCCCGGCGCGCCGCCGGGCCGGGGGAGGTCCCGGCACTGGCGCGGGCTGGCCACGACGACTTTGAGGCCCCGGTCGTGCAGCGACTGCAGGAGGGCCCCGTTCATCCGCCCCGTGGCCTCCATGACGGCCCGCCCCGCGCCGCCGTCCCCGGGAGGCGGGCGGCCCTGCGCAGGCCGTCGGTGTCGCTGGTGGCGGTGCCGTCCCGCCGGTCGGGTGAATGTCCGGCGTGTGCCCGCGCACGTCCATTCCCGCGCCTGCGGTGGTCATGGTCTCCCGCTCCTATCCCCGTGACGGTCCGGTTCCCGGACCCGGCATCCATCGGG
This sequence comes from Paracoccaceae bacterium, assembly GCA_965221405.1. GTDB lineage: Bacteria > Pseudomonadota > Alphaproteobacteria > Rhodobacterales > Rhodobacteraceae > JAPOUP01. Next base: position 354,127 of record CBDCSE010000003.1, read on the forward strand.
ACGCGGGAGGCATCTGACGGGAGGACGGGCCGGTCACGCTCCACCACGGATCCGCGAATGCGATCCAGGGACGTTCCGGTCCGACCCGTCCTGCGGGGCAGGCCCCGCTCCGCCGCCGCCAGGCCTGGCGGCGGCGGCCCCGGACCCGGCACCGACCGGGAGGACGGCGGGAGCAGGGGACGGCTTTTCAACGGGAATCCGCCCCCGGCTTCCGCAAAGCCACCTCCCCCGGTCAGTGCCGGTTCGCTGAGCATACGAGGCGGGGCGGGCGCGGTTCCCCGACCTCCGGGCGGTGCGCCTCGGCCGGGGCTTCCACAGCCCGGCGGAATGCCGGGCTGCGGCGCCCTGCCGGAGAAAGGCTGCCTGGACAGGGCCGGCAGGGAGCGGGAGGGCGGCGCGGGGTCCGCCGCGATGCGCCGCCGGTATGCGGCGGTGGAACCGGCGGCCGGCAGCCTGGAACACCGCGGCCCCGGCCGGGTCCTGGCGTTCGGCGCCCGGGGATCCGGCCGCACCGTCGCCCCCGCCGCCGTGGCCACGGACGTCCACCGCATCGGCCTGCCACAGCGGCGCGCGGAGCGGGAACGGCACCGCCCTGCCCGGACGGTGCCGGTGACCTCCGGAAAGTGAACAGGGAGCGGACGGACGCGTCCCCGGCCCGCGCCGGGAGACCGGAACCGGCCCCGTCAGGCCGTCGGTCGGCGCCATGCCCGGCCCGGAATCCGGGCCGTCAGCGCGAAAACAGGGGTTTTCTGGCAGACACCCCGGCGCCACTCCGAAGCGCAACGCCCGGCCCTTTCCGGAGCGAGGGACTGGCCCGAGCGGAGGGAAGGGCCGGGCGTTGCGCTTTCCGCGCCCTCCGACCCCCCGATTCCGCACGGGAACGGCTCGGTCCCTTCGGATCCGAGCCTAACCGGCGCCTCCGGGCGGCGCAAGGCATGTCGGCAGGCGCGCCGGGGAAGGCCCGCGGCGCGTGGGGGACGGCGCTCACCTCCGCGTCCGTCACCCTGCGCAGGTCCGTGCCCTTGGGCAGGTACCCCCGCACCAGCATCCATGTTTCAGAACACCAGGTTCAGCATCGGGATCGATATGGCGAGAAACAGGACCGTCATGATTCCTCCGGCCCTTATGAAGTCCAGAACGCTGTAACCCGCCGGCCCCATGATCAGTGCGTTGACCTGGTGTGTGGGGATCAGAAAGGAGTTAGAGGTCGCGATGGCGACGGTCAGTGCGAATACGGCGGGGTCACCCCCGGCGGCGACAGCGACGGAGACCGCCAGCGGAACCAGGAGCACGGTGGCGCCGACATTGGACATCACCAGCGTGAAGAGAGTTGCCAGAACCGCCAATCCGGTCTGGAGCCCCCAGACTGGCCAACCATCAAGTATCTCCAGAAGCTGTTGCGCGATCCAGTTCGCCGTGCCCGTGTTCTGCACGGCTTGCCCAAGCGGAATCAGCGAGGCAAGCAGGAATACGGTATTCCAGCTGACGGCATCGTAGGCCTCGTCCACAGAAAGCACCCGCGAGAGGATCATTCCGACCGCCCCGACCAGAAGGCATAGCGAGAGACGCATGTCGGTTAGGATGATCAATCCGAGGGCGATCAGGAAAAAGAGCAGTGCCCATCCGACTTTTCTGGGCCGTAGCTCCTCTTCCGGAAAACCGGATGTCACCACCACGAAATTCCGGTCGGGCCGCAGTCTGCTGAGCAGTTGCCAAGGTGTATGCACGACCAGAGTGTCGCCGGCCTGCAACGGGACTGCGGCAATCCTTGTCGCTTCGTGTTCGTTTGTCTCAACGCGGCTCATTGTTTCGGCGCCGCGGTGGATCGCCAGAAGACTCATTCCGTACGCCTGCCGGAACTGAAGCTCCTGCTCGGTCTGTCCGATGATGTCCGCGTTCGGGTGAACCACCAGTTCCGCGACGCCGGCTTTGGTGGCGGCGAATTCCTCGGCGAATTCAGCGAGCTCGGGAAGTACCTTCAGCCCATATATTTCGGATATCTCCCGGATGACTTTCGCGCGGCCCAGAACCGCCAGCCTGCATGGTGTATGGATTTCCATCGTGCTCTGGGGCGCGATGACCTTCCTGCCTTCGTAGGACTGGCCGACGATGTAGAGATGGTGGGCGTCCATGATGTCCTGCAGGGTATGGCCCAGGAGAATGTTACCGTCCGGAACGATCACCTCCACCAGATCCGACTTAAGGCCATAGGTGGACTTGAGGTACTCGGCCATCGTCGGCCCGGACTGGGTGTCGCGGCCTTGTGGAGATGGGAGTATCCAACGACCGAGCGTCACGAAATAGAGTATGCCCGCCAGAACCAGCGCGATGCCGATCGGGGTCACGGCGAAGAGGCCGAACGTGGCCATTTTCTGGCCCTCCGCGAGATCCTCGTTTGCGGAGATGATGAGATCGTTGAGCAGAATGAGCGGCGAGGAGCCGACCATTGTCAGTGTTCCGCCCAGGATCGCGCAGAAGCCCATGGGCATCAGGAGTTTCGCCAGCGGGAGGTCGGCCCGGGCGGAGATCCGGCTGACAACCGGCAGGAACAGCGCTGCGGCGCCGACGTTCTGCATGAAGGATGATATGATTCCGACGGTACCGGAGATGATTGGGATGATTCGCGCCTCGGTCCTGCCGCCATACCTGAGGATCACCGCGGCGACCCTGTGCATTATCCCCGTCTTGTCGAGTCCGGAACCGATGATCATCACGGCGATGATCGAGATCACGGCATTGGAGGAGAAGCCCATGAACAGCTCGCCGGTATCGGCGAGATTTTCGAGGCCCGGAAGGTAGCTCAGGGCACCAACCGTCACCATGACGGCGACCGCGGCGAGATCCACGCGGACGATCTCGCTGACGAAAAGGAATATCGTGAAAGCCAGAAGACCCAGCACGACCATCATTTCCATCGTCAGCGTAGCGGTTTCCATCGCCGCCGCCTCCCATCCGTCCTACGACAGTGCGGGACTGCATATCCCGGGCAGCCAGTAGTGCAGGGAAAGGTTGAATTCAATCCGATTGGCGGGATTTCGGCGTGGGTGGGGGCCAGCCGTCGGAACCAACTGTTGCGACATGGAAAGAATTGGGCTGTCGCGGACCTTTAAACCGCGGCTGGCGGGAATTAGGTGAACGGTGAGGGAATGTTTCGGAGGGAAAGGGCCCTATGGCTGATCTGGAAGCGCGTTCGAGGGAAAGCCGGCTGCACGTCGTCAAGGCGTGGAAGAAGATCGTGGACATCGCCGTGCGGGTGGAGGGAACAGGCGTCCGTGTCCTGGAAGGTGCCGATATTCCGTTAGGAGAGTTTCCGATGGGGTACCGGATCCCGAAAGGGCACCTTGACGTGTGAGGCCGCGGGGTGCGTTAAGGGGGTGGTAGGGCATGTTGGCGCTTGCGAGGCTGGTGGTTGTTGGTGGTATCGCCCTCACCGTGGTCTATCTTTCGGTGTCGTGGTTCGTTATCTCCACCCGTCGGGAGCGACTGGAACGGGAATGGGACGCGGCCAACCCGGATGGCGACCCGGCGGTTAGGAAAGCGGTGGTCGACGAAGGGGTCAGGGCGTTCAAGGCGACGGCGGCATACCGGGCGCTCTGGCTCATCTATCTGCTTCCCGCGGCTGTCGTCACCGCAGTGCTGGTGGTTACGGGTTCGAAGTGAGGAGTTTTCCATGCGCGTGGCCTGGATTTCCCTGCGGGCACTTTTCGTCGTGCTGGCGCTCGCTCTCCTGCATTACGTACTTCCACAGCATGACGTGGCGCGCATCACTTCGACTGAAGTCATCCGGATGGACTTTTCGTCGTTTAACCGGGTGTTCTACGCGCAGTCCGACAGCGCCGCCGCCGAGCATGAAACGCGTGATGTCCGGCTTATCAACACCCAGCGGAAGAAGTCGTTTCTTCTAGGGTTCATCCGCCGCGACGCCGAGGGTGTCATGGTGTATCGAAACGAGGACACGGGCTGGATCTGGCCGCCATACCTCAAGTTCGATTCATCCGATCTGCAGGCGGTCGCGTCTTCCAGCATGTCGGCGCCCGGACTGGAGCGATGGGTTGTGATCACGCACTATGGTTGGCGCAATCGATTCCTTTCGATCTATCCGAACGCGGTTGGTATCCGGCCTGTCGATGATCCGGAAGTCGTTACGGTGCCGTGGTTCAACATCTTCTTCTTCGTGTTCCTGGCGCTTGGATATTTCTTGCTTCGCGTGATGTGGCTGCAGTTCCGCAGGCGGGCGCGCGGCATGCTGCGTCTGAACGCGGGTGCGGCGTCGGCCCGGGCTGGTGCGTGGGCGGGTTTGGCGAAGGGGCGGTTATTGATGTGGCTCGAATCCCGGCGATGGACCCCATGATGACGGAATGCTGGCCGGGAACCGAGGCCGTTGTCGATAGGGGCGCGATCGAAACGAGTGGTTTCAGGCTTATTCTCACAGAAATTCCCGCTAGATTTTCTTTTCGTTCGTTATCAGTTGGTTGCGCGGCTGTCGGGGATTCTTTCCCGTGGACTTTATGCGCCGGATCGGCTATCCTGCCGCCAGACAGGCAGAGGCCGGGCAACCGGATGTCCATGGATTCCTTCGGCGGGCATCCGTCGATGCCCGGGATGCCTGCCGCGGTGCGCGAGCGCTTCGACCGCATCGCCGACCCGACCGTCACGCGGGGCATCAGCCTCTCCGACTGCCTGATGCTGGGGCCCGCCGTGTTCCCGCCCAGGATCCCGTGGCCGCAGCGGTTCGGCACGCGGGTGCGCGGCGGCGGGACCGCCGCCGGCGCGGAACCTCCGCAGTCCCTTCGGCGTGGCGCGGGCGCCGTCCGACACCTGGATGCGCGAGCGGCCCGGCGGGGTCGACCCCCGCTGCCTCCGCCGCTGCTTCACGGGGATCCACGCGGCGCTGCAGCGAGGAAAGGTTCTGGAGGTTCTGGAGGCGGCTGTCAGGGGTTTTCCCTGGCCGGGATCGATGCGGTGGGGGGCCGGGACCCTTCGGTGGGTGCGTCCACTCCACTCGATTGTCTGCGTCCTGACGGACGGGGCCGGTTCCCGGGTCGTGCCGGTGCGGATCGGCGGGCTGACGGCGGGCGACACGACCGAGGGTCACCGGTTCATGGGGCCGGGCCGTTTCGGTGTCCGCTCGTTCGGGGAGTACGAAACGGGTCTGAGGCGCGGCCGCGTGATCCTGCGGGCCGGGGAGCGGGCCGACCGCATCTGGACGCAAGCGCGGAACCTCGCCTCCGCCCATGGCATGGAGGCCGTGGACGACCGCGGGCTGCTCGCGGAGGTCGCCGGCCTCGTTGAGTGGCCGGTGGTGCTGATGGGCGAGATCGGCGCGGAGTTCCTTGACCTGCCGTCCGAGGTCCTGCGGACGTCCATGCGTGAGCGCCAGAGGTTCTTTTCGGTGCGGAACCCGGCTTCGGGACGCATCGAGCGGTTTCTGGCGGTCGCGAACATCGACGCGCCGGATCGGGGCGCGGCCATCCTCTCCGGCAACCGCAGGGTTCTGGCGGCGCGGCTATCGGACGCGAGGTTCTTCTGGGAGAACGACCTCCGGACCGTCGGGCGCGCCGGGATGGCGGGAATGGCGGAGCCCCTGGCGGCGGTCACGTTCCACGGCGGGCTTGGATCCATGGCCGCCCGTGTCGGGCGCATCGCGGCGCTCGCCAGGGAAGTGGCGCCCTTCGCCGGCGCCGGCGCCGGCGCGGCGGAGGAGGCGGCGCGGATCGCCAAGGCGGATCTCGCGTCCGACATGGTCCGCGAGTTTCCGGAGCTGCAGGGCGTCATGGGGAACCACTACGCCCGTATCGCCGGCCACGGCGAAGACGCGGCGCTGGCCTGCGAGGAGCACCACCTGCCGAGAGGCCCGTCCGACAGGGTGCCGACCCGGCCGGTTTCCGTGGCGGTGGGACTGGCGGACAGGATCGACATGCTGGCGGGCTTCTGGGCGATCGGCGAGAGGCCGACCGGCTCCAGCGATCCCTTCGGCCTGCGGCGGGCGGCGCTGGGCGTGGTCCGGCTCATACTCGCCGGTGACCTGCGCGTCCCGCTCGGCCACGTGCTGCGCAGGGCCGCGGACGGCCTCGGGGCGGCCGCCCCGGCCCCGGATCTGGAGGATCTCATGTCATTCCTCCATGGCCGGCTCAGGGTCCATCTCCGCGGCACGGGCATCCGCGGCGATGTCATCGACGCCTGTCTCGCGATGCCGGGGAACGACGACCTGGCGGTTCTGGCGGGACGTGCCGGATCCCTCAACGCGTTCATCGGATCGGACGGCGGCGCGGATCTCCTGCGGGGGTTCAGGAGGGCGAACAACATCCTTGTCCAGGCCGGGGGCGGGGACGGCGCCGATCACCGTTCCGGCCCGGATCCGGCGCTGGCGACCGACGGAGCGGAGCGCGCGCTGTTCCGGGCCCTTGAGGCGGCGGGCCCCGCGGTCGCCGGTGCGGTCGGGGCCGGGGACTTCGGGACGGCGCTGTCGCACATGGCGGGCCTCCGGTCGCCCGTCGACTCGTTCCTCGGGAGCGTCCGGATCGACACGGAGGACGCCGCGCTGCGCTCCAACCGCCTCCGGATGCTCCACCGCGTCAGGCGGATCTGCCTGTCGGTCGCGGACCTGACCCGGATCGGGGGCTAGCGGGGCCGCGGGATCCGGCCCGCCGCCCGTCCCGGCGGGAGGCCGGGCGGGCTGTCCCGGTGGCCGGAAACGCGCCTTGCGGGCCGTCCGGCAGGGGATATCATGGCGCGGCACGGCAAAGGGTTGCCGCAGTGCAGGGAGTGATGGCCCCAGAGTGCGGAGAGTGATGGCCCCGGAACCTTTCTCGCCGGTCACGCCCACGGCGCCGGTCGCGGCGGACACGCACGGCTGCCGTGCCGTGCGCCTCCAGCGCCTCCGGCGGCTGGGCCTTCCGGTTCCCGCCGCCGTCGCCCTCAGCTTCGGGACCGTCCGCCGGATCGCGGCCGGGGACATGCCCGACCTGCGGGGAATCCTGGACGCGTGCGGGGACAGGCCGCTCGTGTCCGTCCGCCCCTCCGGCATGGATCCGGACTGGGGGGGGCCGGGCGCGGTCCTGAACGTCGGCATGACCTGGGCGCGTCACGCGGCGCTCTGCGAGAGTCACGGCGAACCGGCGGCGACCGCGCTCTATCTGCGGTTCGTCCAGTCCTACGCCGTGCATGTGGCCCGCCTTGACCCCGACATGCTCGGGCCGCCGGGGGGGCCGGCGCGGGCGGCCCTGGAACGGATGCTCGGCGCGTTCCGGGAAGGGACGGGGGAGGGGTTTCCGCAGGATCCCGCGGTCCAGCTCGGGGAGGTGCTCAGGTCGGCCGCGCGCGCGTGGGAAGGCACGACCCCGCGCCTGCTCCGCCAGGCCAGGGGCGCGCCGGCCGACGCCGGCCTGGGGCTGGTCGTGCAGGGGATGGCGCTCGGCCTCGGCCCGGCGGAGAGCGGTTCGGGGGCCGTCCAGTTCGTTGACGGGGTGACCGGCGAGAGGCGGGTCAACGGGCGTTACCTGCCCCAGTCCCAGGGCGGTGACGCGGTCCCGGGCGGTCCGGGCGCGGCCGGCGGTCCCGGAAGGCGGTCCCTGGAGGATCTGTGTCCGGAAACGGTCGGGCAGCTTGTGGAGTGCGGCGATGCCTGCCGCAGGTCCCTGCGCGACGAGACGCGCATCGAGTTCACCGTCGAGGCGGGCCGCCTGAGGGTTCTCGACGCCGGCGCCGCCGTCCGCGGTGGCCCGGCCGCGCTGCGGATCGCGGTTTCCCTCGCGGACGACGGCGTGCTCTCCCGGGAGGAGGCGGTCCTGCGCGTGGACCCGCGGTCGCTCGTCCATCTGCTCCATCCACAGGTCGCGGCGGACGCGCCCCGCGACGTGATCGCCCGCGGCATCGCGGCCAGCCCCGGGGCCGCGACCGGCCGGATCGTGTTCTCGTCCGCGGCCGCCCTGGCGGGCGCGGCCGGCGGGGAGGCGCGCATCCTCGCGCGCCGGGAGACGGCCCCGGAGGACATACGTGGAATGCGCGCGGCCTGCGGCGTCCTGACCGAACGCGGCGGCCAGACCAGCCACGCCGCCGTGATCGCGCGCGGCATCGGCCTTCCGTGCGTGGTCGGGGTCTCCGGGATCACGGTCCTCGAGAAACGGAAATCGCTCGTTCTCGCGGACGGGCGCCGGCTCGCCGAGGGCGATCTCGTGACGCTTGACGGCGCGGCCGGCGAGGTGCTCGCGGGCGCCGTGGACATGGTCGGCCCCAGCCTCGGCGACCCGTTCAGGACCCTGCTCGGATGGGCGGACGGGGTGCGGGACATGGGGGTAAGGGCGAATGCCGACACGCCGGCGGAGGCCCGCGTGGCGGCCGGGTTCGCGGCCGAGGGCATCGGCCTGTGCCGCACGGAGCACATGTTCCACGAGGACGGCCGGCTGACGGTGATGCGGGAGATGATCTTCGCCAGGTCACCGGAGGAGCGGCGGGCGGCGCTCGACCGGCTGCTTCCCATGCAGCGGGCGGATTTCGCCGAACTGTTCGGGATCATGCGGGGAAAGCCGGTGTGCATACGCCTGTTCGACCCGCCGCTGCACGAGTTCCTGCCGGGCGCGCGGGAGGCGCAGCGCGCGCTGGCGGAATCCCTGGCCCTTCCCGTCGCCGAGGTGACGGCGCGGGTCGAGCGGCTTTCGGAGTCCAACCCGATGCTCGGGATGCGCGGCGTCCGGCTGGGGGTCACCGTGCCCGAAATCTACGACATGCAGGCGCGCGCGATATTCGAGGCGGCCGCCGCGGCCGGCCGCGGCGGCGCTCCCGTGGTGCCGGAGATAATGGTTCCGCTGGTCTCCGCGCGGCGGGAGGTCGAGATCGTGAAGGCCCGGATGGACGCCGTGGCCGCCGCCGTGCGCGCCGAGACCGGCCTGGGCCTCGACTACCGGCTGGGCGTGATGGTCGAGACCCCCCGGGCGTGCCTCCGCGCCGGCGGGATCGCGGCGCACGCGTCGTTCCTGAGCTTCGGCACGAATGACCTGACCCAGATGACCTACGGGCTTTCACGGGACGACGCCGGCCGGTTCATGCCCGACTACGTCAGCCAGGGCGTCTACGCGGAGGACCCGTTCCATGTCCTGGACGTGGACGGGGTCGGCGAGCTGCTGGCGATCGGCGCGGCGCGCGGCCGCGGCGCGTCGCCGGGAATCACGCTCTCGGTCTGCGGCGAGCACGGCGGGGACATGGAATCCATGGCGTTCTGCCGTGACGCGGGATTCGACTACGTGTCCTGCTCGCCGTTCAGGGTCCCGGTCGCGCGGCTCGCGGCGGCCCACCTCGCGCTGGGGCGGCGTCCGCGCGGCCCGTGACGGCCCGTGACGGTTCGGGCCGCGGCGGCCCGGCGGCTCTCCGCGGGCGGCGCCCCGCGTCCGGCACGGACTCCCGCCCGGACACGGGGACGCCCCCCGGCGCGCGGCGGGCCGCCGGCCGCCCCGCCCGTGACCCCGCCCGTGACGGAGGGACGGCCCCATGCCCGGGCCCGGCCGTGAGAGCGCGCGCTCCCGGGCGTGGCGTGCCCGCCCGGCAGGGGGTTCCGGAGCGCGTCACCGGACGGGCGGCCGCCGCCCGCGCGGCCCTCCCCGCGCTCCTCCCGGCGGCCCTCGCCGCGGCCCTGCTCCCGGCCCTGGCCGCCGCGCCCGCGCGCGCCGCGGACGAGTGCGGCGCCCTGGATCCCTCCACGGAGGCGGGGCGGACCGTCACCTGCGCGGCGGGGACCTACACGCCCGATCCTGACGGGGAGAGGAACGGCCGCGACAACATCTTCTACGAGATCGGGGCCACCGACACCGACTACAGCTTCACCATCGATGGCGACCTGGCCGTCAAGGGCCGCCGCAGCAACAAGGGCCAGGCGCGCGACACCCATGCCATCGACACCCACCGGGCGCCTGCCAGTGATGACCCACAGGAGAACTTCAAGGTCCTCCTCGGACCCGGCGAGCCCGACACCGTCATCTACAACTCCGACACCGTCGGCAGCGACGACACCGGCCGGGACGCCCCTCAGGATGACCACGGCCGCCGGAGATACACCCCGGGCGGCGTCCTCACCGACCCCCGGACCCCCGTGGCCGGCGGGCCCCCCAACACCCGCTACGCCGGGATCTTCATCGACACCCACCACGAATTCGACGGTGACGTCACATTGCGGTCGGAGGCCGACATCACCGTCGACAACGAGCCGTTCTCGACGGACGACCCGGCCCTGCGCCGCCAACGCCGCGAGGGGATCAGCGCCGACGCCAGCGCCACGGGCATCAGTGTCCTGCATTACGGACAGTCGGGGGATCTGGATCTCACCATCGGCGGGGCGATCACCAGCCCCGGCGAAGGCGTCCGCGCCGAGATCGACCCCCTGGCCGACAGTGCCGGGAACAGCTCATTCAGGGACACGGACTTCACCGGTGCTATCAGCATCCGTCTCTTGCCGGGCGTGACCATCCGGACGTCCTGGGAGGACGGCGATGGGATCCAGGCCTGGCACCGTGGCACCGGGGATGTCACCGTCACCGCCAGCAACCCGGCCCTGTCGGCCGCCCCCGACATCCGCACTGCCGGCCATGACGCCAGCGGCATCAGTGCCGAGGCCGCCGGCTATCACAGCACGCCAGCCAGCGATGCCGTTGCCGGTGATGTGACCGTCGCCCTGACGAATTTCCATATCCGGACCACGGGCGGCTTCGGCACCCCCAGTGGCCGCCAGTTCGGCGCCCCGCGCGATCGGTCCTGGGAGGGATCGCGCGGCCTCAAGCTCTACAGTTTCAGCCGGGGCGACATCGACGTGGCTCTGACCGGCGGCCGCATCGCGACGGAAGGGGTGCGCGGCCAGGGCATCTATGCGTTGCATTTCAAGGATGGCGCCGACCCCGGGGGTGACATCACCCTCGATCTTGACGCCACCGCCATCACCACCGCCGGCAACTACGCCGACGGCATCCTCGCCTATCACGGCGCGACCGGCACGGTCGGCATCGATCTCCGGCGTGGCAGCGCCGTCGGGACGACCGGCACCGACGCCCACGCCATTGCCGGCCTCCACCACGGCACCGGCGATGTGGCCATCGCCCTGACCGGCAGCACCCTCACCACCACCGGCGCCGGCGCCGACGCCCTCCGCGGCGGCCACCGGGGCGCGGGCGACGTCCGGATCGAGCTGGACGGCGGCACCGTCACCACGTCCGGGGCCGAGGCCGACGGCATCTTCGCCTTCAACCTCGGCGATGTGACGGTGACGAGAGAGGGAGGCGACGGCACGGGTGATCTGACCCGCCATGCCCAGCACACACCGCCGCCGGTGGCCGTCTACGGCGATTCCGGCCCCTGGGGGCTGTTTGCCGAGCCGGGCGCGACCACCGCGGATCCCGAACTCCACGTCACCGTCGCCAACAGCCGGATCACGGTGTCGCGGGACCAGTACGCCGATGCCGTCCGCTTCGAGGGCGCGCCCGGCACGCTGACCGTCACCGACAGCACCCTGGCCGGCGGCATCCGCTTCGCCGACGGCGCCCACGCCGACAGGCTGAAGGTGACCGGCGCGGGCCGGGTGGACGGCGCCGTCGACTTCCTCGGCGGCAGGGACACGCTGGACATCGACCTCGCCGCGGGCCGGTCCTTCGTCTTCGGCGGCCGGATCCGGGATCTCGAGGCCCTGGACATGGACGGCGGCGGCCATGTCCGCCTCGCCGGCTGGCTCGTGCTTGAGGACGGTGGCGTGACCGTGCGGGACGGGGTCCTGGTCCTGGCGGAGGGGCTGGACATCGGCGACGGCCGGGTGACCGTCATGCCGGAGGGACGCCTGGTGCTGGAGGCGGGCCTGCGGCGGGAGACGACCGCCGACGGGGTCGCGGGTGAGTTCCGCTTCCCGCGGGTCTTCGCCGGCGGGCTGCATTTCGGCGGCGCGGGGGAGGGGGAGCCCTTCCCGCGGCGCCCCGAGGTGTTCCTGCAGCTCGGCGGGGACCTCACCCCCGGGGAGGCCGGCAGGGTGCGCGCCCGGCTGGAGGCGGATTACGGGGCCGGGGTCACGGGACTCCCGGTCGGGAGCGTCACGTATGACGCCGACGGGGGTGAGGAGGCGCCGGCGCTCGGCGAAGGCGGGCCGGGCGTCGCGCTCCGGTCGGAGCGGGCGGACGGCACGGTCCGGGAGGTGGGCGCCATCGCGGACGAAGGCGTCACGGTCACGCTGCGGGCCGAGGGGGTCGCCCCGCTGGTGCTGCCGGGTTCCCGGACGCCCGCCCCGGAGCCCCTGGCGCCCGCCACGCCCGCCCCGGATCCCGCGCCCGCCACGCCCCCGGCGACGTCCGGCGGCGGCGGCGGGTCCTCCGGCGGCGGCGGTTCCTCCGGGGGCGGTGCCACGCCCGCGCCCGCCACGCCCGTGACGCCCGCGCCCCCGTCCGGCCCCCCGGATCCCGGCCCCGCGGACGCGGGCCCTCCCGCCGCCGACACGGACGCGCCCACCTGGCTGACGCTGGCGGACGCGCCGGGCCCGGCGGGCCGCGTGGTCTCGGGGGTCCACGGGTTCGGGATCGGCTGCGGCGGCGACGCGTGGCCCCTCCCGGCGGCGCGGGCGGCCGCGCCGCCCGCGCCGCCCCTCCCCCACGGCCCCGCCCGCGCCCCCCGCGCGGGGGGCGCCGGGGTCTGGGCCGCCGCCGGGGCGTCGTCCTCCGCCCGGGGCGCGTCCGGGGCCCTCCACGGGGCGTCATACGGCCTCGGCCGCCGGACCCTGGCGCTGGGCCATGACGCGGAGACGCCCCGGGGCGGGACGCTCGGCCTGTCGGTCACCCGGCTGGCGGGCGCGGCGGACGTGGGCGGCCCCGGCGGCGCGGCGGACGGCGGGCGGATCGGCGTCACCGGGACCGCGGCCTCCGTCTCCCACCGGTGGGACCTCCCGTCCCTGACCGTCACCGCGCGCGCCTCCGCCGCGGCGCTGTCGGCCTCCATGTCGTCGTCGCTGCGCGGGCCCCTCGCCTCCGGGGTGTCCGCGTCCGGCCTGTCCGCCGGGATCGGGGCCGCGCGCGCGGTGGCCCTGGACGGGGCCGCGCTGGCCCTCGGGGCGGGCCTGTCGCACGCGCGGGCGCGCGCCGGCGGGTTCACCGCCCATGTGCGCGGCCCCGGCGGGCCCACGCCGGTGCGGGTCACCGGCGCGGCGGCCCGGGAGACCGCGCTGCGCCTGCGGGCGGACTGGCGGCGGACGTCCGCGTCCGGAGGCCCGTTCCTGGGCGGCGGGCTCGACCTCCCGCTGGACGGCGGGGCGCGGGTCACCGCCGGCGGCACGGCGCTGCCGTCGGGGCGGCGGGCCACCCTCCGCCTCCACGCGGGGCTGGCGTCCGTCCGCCCCGGGGGCGGGACCGCGGCCCTGACGCTGGGCTACGCCGGCGGCGTGGGCGGCGGGGGGGCCGTCCGCGCCGGCCTCGCCCTCGGCTTCTGACCATGCGCGGCAGGAAAGGGACGCACCCATGACCAGGACATCCATGAAGCCGGCATCCATGGCCGGGACACGCGCGGCGCCCGTCACCGGGACACCCGGGACACGCACCCGCACGGCCGCGCCGGCCGCCGCCTGCCTGCTGGCGGCCGGGCTCCTGCTGGCCGCCTGCGGCGGGGGCGGCGGCTCCGGCGGGGGCGGCACGCAGCCGGGGGCCCTGCCGCCGTTCACCGACGACGCGCTCGCGCGCGTCCGGCATCTCACGGGATCGGAGGCCCCGGGCGAGACCGCCATCCAGAACGACGCGCGCCGCCGGGCGCAGGACCGGACGGGCTGGCGGGGGCGTTACGTCACCGCCGGGGGCCCGGCGGACGCCGCCGGGGCGCGCGCCCTCGAGGCGCGCGCGGTGGCCTTCAGCGGCGCCCACGCGGACGTGTCGCTGCGGAACCCCGTCCTGTCCCGCAGCGGGATCACCGTCCACGGGGCCCGGGCGCCCGGGACGGACGGCGGGCGGTTCGCCGGCATGCGGTCCGTCGGCGCGACGATGGGGCATGCGGGCCTCGCGGTCCTCACCGCCCCGGGCCCCGGCGGCGGGATCTACGTCCGCACCGACACCGCGCCCGCCCCCGCGGGCCCGCCGGAGCCGCCGCGCGCCGGGGACGCGGCGTCCGCCACCTGGACCGGCGTCATGCTCGGGGCCGACGTCCGCCGGACCCGCGACCTCCTCCAGGGGGACGCCCGCGTCGAATACCGCTTCGCCGACGGGAAGGTCGACGTCCGCCTCACCGGCATCGTCAGCCTCGAAGCGGCGGCGGAGGGCAGGCAGGACACGGCCCGCGGCGACGTGACGTTCACGGACATCCCCGCCGGCGGTGACGGGATCTGGCGGACCCCGGACGGGCCGCGGTACGTCGAGGTCGGCCTCACGGGCCCCGGACACGCGGAGGCCGCCGGCCTGTTCCGGACGCCCGACATGGCCGGCGCGTTCGGCGCGCGCCGGGACTGACCGGAACCGCGGGAACGGCCGCGCCACGCCGCCGGCGCGGCGCCGGCGCGGCGCGGACCGGCGGGGAAGGTGACCGCGGACCTTGGCGCGCGCGGCCGCAACCCGCCACGTGGCGGAGGCGCCGCCCGCCGCGGCCCTGCCCGTGCCGCCGCCCGGGGAGACGGCCGCCGGCCGGGCCGGGCGGCCGGCCGCATCGCCAGAAGCGCCCCGCGCTCCCCGACGCTGGGGATGCAGCCTGTCCCGGACATGCCGTTTCCTGCATGCCGTTTTTTCCGCTCGTTTTCCGGGTATCCGGGCCGTTCCGCGAATCATGCCAGCCCTTAAGAGCGAATTAATGATTCCGAGTATAATTTCTCTGATTGGCCGCTAAGTATCCCACTTTCATTGAATTGACGGGTACAGGGATTTGAGTTTGATGCGGGCATCGTCTGTTGTGAATCGCCAGTTGACGGGCCGTTTGTCGGCGTTGCGGCGTGTCTGACAGGCGGCGACCTCGCGGACCATGGTGTCGCGGTCGGGAATGCGGCGCGCGAGGCATTGACGCACCAGCACATTGATCTCGATTTCGGCGATGTTCAGGATCCGTGTTTCGGCGTGTGATGGATGTCAAACCGCCTGGTCAGGCGTGCCGCCTCTTCGGGGGGATAGCGGTCATACAGTGTCGGGAGTGTGTGCCCGCCCGGATTGTGTCAGGTCGCGGACGCTGCGCGGACATAGGCGTAGAGGGTCGGCTTGGAGATGCCCATCATGGCGCAGAGTGTGCCGACCGAGGTCTGGCCCTCATTGTAGATCCTGACGGCGAGGTCGCGTTTGTCAGCATCCAGGGCCTTGGGCCGCCCGCCAACGCGACCGCGGGCCCGCCGCCGCGCACCACGGCATGACCGGGATTCCGCTCGGGACGGCTCTCGCGACGCGGAGAGCCACCTCCGGGCACCGGAACGACCGGTTAGGCCGGGATTCCGGTGTGCGAACCGCGTTGAAAGCAGCGGGGGCCGATCACTGACGCCGCTGGCACCGTC
This sequence comes from Paracoccaceae bacterium, assembly GCA_965221405.1. Classification (GTDB taxonomy): domain Bacteria; phylum Pseudomonadota; class Alphaproteobacteria; order Rhodobacterales; family Rhodobacteraceae; genus JAPOUP01. Next base: position 369,587 of record CBDCSE010000003.1, read on the forward strand.
AAAAACGCCGCAGCGCAAACGCCTCGCGGTGGAAAGTGCGTGCCAACTCGTGTAAGATAGGAGAGACCATGAGGAGTCCGTGACATGGAAGACAGGACGGGCGACGTTCCGGGATTCGGGCGCGAGTTGCTGGAGGACTTTCTCGAGGAACGCGACGGCTCCCCGCCGCCCGTGTTCGTCGGGCGCGAGGACATTCTCGGAGAGATCGAGAGGGTCGCAGCCCGTACATGGAAGGGCGCCGGCGCCCCCGCCCACGGCATGGCCAAGGCGACGACCGTCATCCGTGGCGCTCCGGGTGCCGGGAAGAGCGCCGTTCTCGACCAGCTGAAGAAGCGCTCCGTCGAGCGCGACGGCACTCTTGGACACTCACGCGTCGTGACGGTTGAGAGCCAGGACCTGGTCGACGACCTGCCGACAGTGATCGACCTCATCGGCGTCGCGGGTGGCCTGCCCGAAAGGAAATGGAGGAAGATTTCGTCCACCCTGTCGACGGGCCTGGACCTGAAGGCATTCAAGGCGGAGATGCGGAAGACTTGGAGCGCACCGGAAGCTGTCCGTCCCAGAAGCCTGGTCCAGCTTGCCGAAACGGTACCTCTCGCCAGATGGCAAGGACCTGTCGTTCTTTGCGTCGACGAGGCGCAGAGAATCCCGGGTGACGAGGCGACGGCCCATGCACGGTTCCTGCAGACGTTTCACGGCAGCAGGTCAGGGCTGCCGCTATCGCTCGTTCTTGCGGGTCTTGGCGACACCATGAAAAGGGCGAAAGCCATGGAATTGACGCGACTTGAGGTCAGGGAATGCACGGCCCTGACCTGCAGGGGACGGGACAGCGAGGTCGCGTTTCTCATGGGGAGGTTCTGCAGGAAGTTCGGCGTCGACCCGGCTGGGTTCGAGGCACACCTGGACATGCTCGCGGCACCCTGCGAGGGCTGGCCCAGGCATCTTCATTTCATGCTCCAGGCGCTGGGGCGCGGGTTATGCGGGGTTGGCGGCGACCTGGAGGGAATGAACTGGGCGGATGTCGGGGCCGAAGCCGCGGAGAGCCGCAACAATTACTACAGGGGACAGAAGAGTTACGAGATGAAGGACGCCGATATCCTGGTCGCGCGCGTGATGGACGGCCTCGGGGACGGCATGAACCAGGGAATGGTCAAGCGCCTGGTCAGGAGATCGGTTGAGGACAGGGACGGATGCCGCCTGCCCGGAAACATGGACATCGACGGCTTTTTCGACCATCTGGTGCACCAGGGGGTTCTGCACGAACGCGCTGACGAGACCTTCCACTGTCCCATCCCCTCCTTCAGGACGCATCTCGCCCAAGCCAGGGCATGGATCCGGACGGAAGGCTGGCCGCAGTGAGAACGGAGAAGGAATCCCTGTCGACGGCCTGATTCGGAGGGTCGCCTCTTTCGAGCCCCCGTCACGTGGTGCCGGATTTTGGAGTCTGGCAGCCGCACGGCCGGGTTCGGTCAGGCTCCGCCTTGCCCTCGCGCTTGATCGGGTTTAGCCGCCAAGCCATGTCGAAGGAACCGTCGTCCGCAGCGCGACCGGCGCAGGGAATAGCATGGATGATACTCACGGGTCTGCTTTTTGTGGCGGTGACCGCGGTCGTCAAGCATATAGGTGACCGAATTCCGGCACCGGAAGCGGCGTTCCTGAGATACGTGCTGGGGCTGGTGTTTCTCCTTCCGATGCTCAGGCCGATGATTCGTGAAGGACTGAACGCGGCGTCATTGGGATTGTTTGGCGCACGCGGTCTGTTGCACGGTCTTGGCGTCATGCTTTGGTTCCACGCAATGACACAGATTTCCATCGCGGAGGTGACCTCGATGTCATACTTCACGCCGATATACGCCACAATCGGTGCCGCGTTATTTCTCGGAGAGCGGCTTGCTGTCCGACGGATCGCGGCGATTCTAATCGCGCTTGCGGGCGCGTTGGTGATTCTGCGTCCCGGATTCAGGGAGATATCCGGCGGGCATTTCGCCATGCTTGGCAACGGTGTCCTGTTCGCGATGTCTTTCCTCATAGCCAAGGTCGTGGCGGACAGGGTGCCCGCGTCGGTGGTTGTTGGATGGCTGTCAGTTTTTGTGACCATCGCGCTTTTTCCCTTTGCGGTTGCGGTCTGGATTTGGCCGACATGGTCGGAACTGGGCTGGCTGTTCGTTGTCGCCGCGCTGGCGACCGCGGGACACTATACGATGACCCTTGCGCTACGCGCTGCGCCCATCGCGGTGACCCAGCCGGCGACTTTCCTGCAACTGGTATGGGCGACCGCGCTTGGCGCGGCCATTTTCGCGGAACGGATCGACGGTTGGGTGGTGTTCGGCGGCGTCCTGATCTGCGCTTCCGTGAGTTTCATAGCTTTACGGGAAGCGGCGCTGAAGCGTAGAACCTCGGCGAGCGAGGCGGAGGCGACAAGGTTCTGAAGGATCCAGCGGCTTTGACAGGTCTTCGATAGGTGGCCCATGGGTGCCGACGCACATATATTTCCCGCGCTTTGGCGGAATCCCGCGCCAGGGGTCGGTGTTTTCCGCGTAGGTGCCGCTTGCGGTATTCGATCCGTCGGCTTTCCAGGGCATACCACGGGTGCTGTCATGCGGGAGTCGCTGTCGGATGGGAGGTGCCGTCATATGGAAATTGGGCCCGAGACCGAGACGAGACGGGCGGAACAGGCGGTAGGGACGGGTATGCTTCCGGCATGTGTTTCATTACCCGGCATTTTGTCCCTCAACAGGGTTGCGGCCGAGTCGAGAGCGATCCGCCGACCGTGTGTGGTCCCTGCCGACAGCCGATCTGACCGTCTAGGTACCGGGATGATGATGCCGCCGGACGGGATTTGCGGTTCACGGAACCATGGTGCGTGAGTTGGAAGCCGATTTCGTCATTGTCGGAGCGGGTTCCGCCGGTTGTGCCATGGCTTTCCGCCTTTCCGAGGCGGGAGCGTCGGTGCTGGTTGTCGAATACGGTGGTTCGGACTCCGGGCCGCTCATACAGATGCCGGCCGCCTTGAGCTATCCGATGAACATGAAGCGCTATGACTGGGGATTTCAGTCCGAGCCTGAACCGAATCTGGGAGGGCGGAGGCTGGCCTGTCCACGCGGTAAGGTCCTCGGGGGGTCGTCAAGCATAAATGGTATGGTGTATGTGCGCGGACATGCCAGAGACTACGACACGTGGGCCGAGATGGGTGCGTATGGTTGGAGCTTTGCCGACGTGCTTCCCTATTTTCGGAGAATGGAGAACTGGCACGGGCGGGACGGCGATTCCGAATGGCGCGGAACGGACGGCCCGCTCCATGTCTCCCGCGGCCCCCGGGAAAACCCCTTGGTTCAGGCATTCGTTAAGGCGGGCCAGCAGGCGGGCTATCCCGTTACCCGCGACTATAACGGATGCCAGCAGGAAGGTTTCGGTGCCATGGAGGCGACGATCTGGAACGGTCGGCGCTGGTCGGCGGCGAACGCCTATCTGAGACCCGCCCTTAAACGGGACGGTTGCAGGCTGGTAAAGGGGCTGGCCGAGAGAATTGTCATTCAGGACGGCCGCGCCATCGGCGTGCGGATAAGTCAGGGTGCGCGGTCGATGACCGTGAACGCGCACCGTGAGGTCATAATCGCCGCGTCGGCGATCAATTCGCCAAAGCTGCTTATGCTGTCGGGAATCGGGCCATCCGCTGATCTGGTGGCACACGGGATCCATGTAGTTGCCGACCGACCGGGTGTGGGCCGTAACCTTCAGGATCATTTGGAGGTTCTGATCCAGATGCGGGCGACACAGCCGGTAAGTCTATATAATCACTGGAGTTTGCTGGGTAAGGGCGCGATAGGTGCCCGTTGGCTGCTTACGGGGAGAGGCATCGGCGCGTCCAATCATTTCGAGAACTGCGGTTTCATTCGCTCCCGTGCCGGAATCGAGTATCCCGACATTGAATTCCACTTCCTGCCGATAGCGATACGTTATGATGGGAAGACCAGTGTAGGCGGTCATGGATTTCAGGCTCACGTTGGCCCGACCCGGTCAAAGTCCCGTGGGTCAGTGACACTTCGGTCGGCCGATCCACAGGATGCGCCTGCCATTCGGTTCAGTTACATGAGCCATCCCGATGACTGGAAAGAGTTCCGTGCATGCATTCGATTGACAAGGGAGCTATTCGCGCAGGAGGCATTCAGTCACTTTGCCGGTGAGGAGATTCTTCCCGGATCCGGCGTTCAGGGCGATGACGAAATCGACGCGATGGTTCGGGACAATGCGGAGAGTTCCTATCACCCGTGTGGTACCGCCCGTATGGGTGGACGGGACGATCCGATGGCTGTGGTCGATCCCGAATGCCGGGTTATCGGCGTTGACCGGTTGCGCCTCGCCGATAGCTCGGTCTTTCCCCAAATCCCCAATGGAAACCTCAACGGGCCGACGATCATGCTGGGGGAAAAGGCTGCGGACCACATACTCGGACGCGATCCGCTTCCTCCCCAGAATCTGGAGCCCTGGATTCATCCGGACTGGCGAACCGCCCAGCGGTAGCGTCACAAACGCTGGCGGTAACTATTCAGCATTACATTCGTTTCCGGCGCCCATAATAACCAAATGCTGCGGTTCACGAGACAAAAGTCTATCGTCGGCGACTGTCAAGTCCCCCCGGCGCCACTCCGAAGCGCAGCGCCCGGCCCGGAGCGAGGGACTGGCCCGAGCGGAGGGAAGGGTCATGAAACGGGTCCCCGTGTGCAAAATCTGGCACACTTGACCGACAATCTGGCGACACCTGACCGGTGGATCCGGCCGCACTTGACGGCGGCGGTCCGCGCGAAGCGCGCTGTCTCTTCCGGAACTGTTGCCTGGGTTTCGTTTCTCCCCTCCTGATGTCGGCGGGCTGGCCGGAGGCCAGCCCCCTGCGAGCGTAAGCGAGCCGTCCCTGGCGTTCAAGGCCGGAACGCGGCGGCCCGCCCCCATATTGCGGGGCCGCCGCGCGTTCCGGGCGTCGGGACCGGGACCCCGGCGCCGCGAGGCGCCCTGGCGCGTCGGCTTGCCGGCGCCCCCTCAGGCCCCGCCGCCGTCCAGCGGCGGCGGCGCGTTCCTCCTGCGCTGGGACCCGCTGGTCAGTTCGATGCGGTAGGCGTTGTGGACGATGCGGCCGGGCACGGACATCTTCTGGTGGCAGGCCTGGTGCGCCAGCGCGCAGACCAGGAACGTTTTCCCCGAGCCGGTCGGCCCCTCAACGATCAGGTTGATTCCCTGCCGGATCCAGTCGCCGGCGGCGAGCCGGGTCAGCGTGCTGCGGGCGATGCCGCGGCTGGCGCTGCAGTCGACGTCCCGCACGTCGGCGCGGATCCGCAGCTGGGCCTGGTGCAGGTTGTTGGGGCAGCTCTTCCGGTCGCGGTGCGCGACCTCGCGCTCGACCGGCATGGCGAGGCGGTCGTCGAAGCCGAGCCGCTCGACGTCGGCGATGCCGCGCGCCGACCTCGGCACGCTGACGCTGAACGGGGTGACGCTGCCGGGCGCTCCGGACCACGCCTTCCCGCTTCTCGCCACGCCGACGGAGCCGCAGCGCCGGGCCTTCGGGCTGCTGGAGGTCGACCCCGCTAGGGATGTTGCCATGTAAGCGACAGGTCCAGAACCCCGGAATCCGCCTCCGGGCCCTTGAATCGTTGGGGATTCCCGTTTGAACCCTAAATGAAGATCCGATTAAAGAGGACGTTTTCGACGACGACCAATTTCTGGACTTTGTACCATTGAATTCAAAGAAAACCGTCTATGTCCTGTCAGTTGTTTCGCACTACCTCATTCGAACCTGTTGCGCTGTCCATAAGTATGGTGAAAGCGTTGCCGCCGCGGGCAACGCTCGACTGAAAGACCGGCATGGATGTGTGCCCATGGAGGAGCGGGTCTATCTGGGTTTTTATTGGCTGAAATGTTGTGACGTTCTGAGTGTGGATATGAGGTTTTATAGGCTGGCTGTCAGATGGCGTCCGGAAGAGGGGTGTGAGGCTAAAAAATCTGGCGTTCACCCCCAAAGGCTTATCCCTTTAACCAAGGCATGTCCACATTTTGTGCCGTAGGGGGTTTACGTCCGTCCGTGTTCACCTTATGTTCCTTTCCATGGCCTGCCGATGCAGACACGACCGCCCCATGTCCCGCCAGGGGTCCGGGGAGCTCTTCCCGGACGACGGTGCCTGCGCCCGCCACCTGGCCGGGCTGCGCCGGGGCGGCGGCTTCCGCTGCCCGGCCTGCGGCTGCGCGAAGGGCTGGGAGCTGAAGGGGGAGCGCCTCCTCCGCGGGTGCGCGGGCTGCGGACGCCAGGCCCCGGTGACGGCTGGCACGGTGACGCGCCGCAGCCACCTGCCGCCGGGACCCGGGTCCCCGCCGCGCATCCCGTGGCCACGCACTCCAACGGCATCTCCGCGCTCCAGCTCCAGGCCCGGCCGGGCATCGGGAGCTACAGGAGCGCCTGGCTGCTGCCGCACAGGCTTCGCCGGGCGATGGCCGGCCCTGGGCGGAGCCTTCTTCAGGGGATCGCCGAGGTCGACGGGGCGTCCGTGCCCTTCCGGGACGGTGGCGGCGCGGAGGATGCGGAGAAAGTGGAAGGCGCGAAGGGCGCCGCCGGCAGGGGCCGCGGCGCAGCGGGGCGTATCCTCATGGCCGGGGCGGTGGAACTCCCGGAGTGCGGCAGGCCGCGCCGCATCCGGCCCGGGACGATCGGGGACTACGGATCCGGGGCGCTCCGCGGCTTCATCGCCGCGTCCGTCGCGCCGGGCGCGTGGGTGGTCACCGACGGCTGGAGCGGCCACCCCGGCCTGCCCGGCAACCCGCGGGAGCGCAGGGTGGTCGCCGGCCGCCCGGCCCACGGGGTCCTGGCGTGGGTCCACCGGGTCTTCCCGAACCTGAAGCGCCGGGCCATGGGCGTGTACCACGGCCTGCGGAGCAGGCGTTTCCAGCGCCATCCCGACGGGTCCGTGTTCCGCTGGAACCGCCGGCGCCACCGACGGACCTCCTTCGACAGGCTGCCCGGCATCGGGCTGGGACTTCCGCCCGCCACCTGCCGCGACCTCACCGGGGGACGCGCCTGAGGCGCCGGAAACCCCGCCCGGACTCCGCCGGCGGGCCCGCACCCCACCCGAATCACCACATTCCGGCACCGTCCGGGCCGCCGCGCGGCGGCGAAGGCGTGGATTCCGCCGGGGATCCGGGGATCCCGCGACCGGCCGCTGGCACAACATCTTGCGGCGCCGGAGTCAAAGGGATAAGCCTTCACCCCCAATTTATCCCTTGCGGCGGGTGATGCGCTGCGCTACCAGCAATCCCGGGTGATGGTCGCGTTTCGTGATCTCCTCCTTTAGTCTGCCGGTCGCTGGGGGGCGGCCGGCAGACGTTTTACCGGGTTTATGCCTAGTGTTCGACCATCATGGCGTTGACGGGTACAGGGACCTCAGCCTGATCCGGGCGTCCTCCGTCGTGAAGCGCCGGTTCACGGTGGCCCCTTCCCCGTTCCGCCGTCCGGCCCGGGCCGCCGTCTCCCGGCGCATCGTCCCGCGGTCGGGAATGCGGCGGTCCGCGCACTGGCGGGCCATTGCGCCTGTCCCCGTCTCCGCGGGGTCCGGCCAGGAGCCGTGCTCCGGCGTGTGGTGGATCTCCAGCCGGGCCGCGGGTCCGCGCCGCCTCCTCTGGCGGGAACGTCCCGTACGGCGGGCCGGCCGTGTGGACGTCGGGGCCGGACGTCACGGGCACGGCGCGTCTGCCGGGGAAGGTGACGTCCACGGGGCCGCGGATGGCCGTGTCCCGGTCCCGGCGCGTCCGTCTGCCGGTGACCGTGACCGCCCGCCGGCCGGGCGGCGGCGCGCGCGGCATGAAGGGGGTCGCCACGCCGTTCCGCCCGCACCCGAGGCCGTGAACGGCGGGGTCGCCGGGCCGCGTCGGCCGGGGAGCCCGTGTCTCCCTCCTCCGCCGCCTCGACGTCCCGTCCATGCGGACCGGCACCCCGTCCTCCGCGAAATCCCTCCGGCACCGCTCCGGCACGTCCTCCATCGCGGCGAGGAGGTCGCCGTCCGCCTTCGGCGGAATGCACCGGCACCGCTCCGGCCACGGCCTGATGCCGTTTTTTCCGGCGTCTTCCTCACGGTCCCGTCCGGGATGGAACCGACGGTCTCCAGCCCGCCCGGGCGGCCCGCCAGCGGCCGCGGTTCCGCCCTCTCCCCCTCCGAAAGGCGGATCCGATGGATCCCGCGCCCCCCGCCGGGGGTCCCCGTTTCCCGTGCCATTGCCCGCTCCGTTCCGATGGGCGGGCCGGGGCGGTCTGGCGCCGCGTTCGAATGGCCCGCCGGTTGCCCGATGGCGACCGGCATGGCATGACCGGACCGGACGGCTAGGCGGAACCGTCACTTCTACGCTGGTGCTACACTAGTGGCTTCCTTCCATTTGTATCCGCCTCTGCGATAGAATCCGTCTGGCCTTGCTTCTTCTTCGAAATCGAGATTCTATGAACTTTGACTGTATCGCTGGCTCCCAGACAAAGTTGCGCTGATAGTCGGGCACGTAATAGCGGTCGGCCTTGAACTTCTCCACGATGAACTCGAAGGAGTGCTCTGTCACTGTGAACTTGACGGTGCGGGAATACTCCCTGATCTGCTTCTCCGCCGCGTCGACTTGCGCCGGTTCGGGAAGCCTTCTTCTTGCTGTTTTCGTCATCAGCAACCCCATATGCGGTGCAGTAAACCATAATCTGAACCAGATGGTCCACCCACATTCCGGTCCCGAACGCCGAAAGTTGCAGGCCAATGTGCCGCTTGAATTCGAACGGGCGAAGCGGCAACGCTGCCGACTTCGCGTCTATGTGGACGAGGAGTTCGGGTCAACCGGTGCAGCCGCCGGAGCGGCTGGTGTGGCAGTTGCGCCGACCGTAATTTCTGCAGCGGCGGCTCCCGGAACGGCAGGCGCGGCTACAGGCTACAACGTCGCGAAGAAGATTGACGCCAAAGAGGAGAGCACCGTCAATCTCGTGCACGAGATAGGCGGTGCTCTCCAAATGGACAGGGGGCTGATGCATTGAGTGTTGTTCCAAGCTGTAGATTGGCAGGTGGGAGCCGTTTGCCAAGCTGCGGCATGGCAATCGTGCCTCGCCCGACACGAGCCGTTGGAAGTTCAGGCCGCGCCAGCACTGTTCTGTGGGTCGGTTGCCGGATCGTCCGCGTAGAGGAAATGCTTGGCATCTTCACGGATTTCCAGCGTCGTGCCGTCAATCACGCCAACGGCAAGACCAGCGTTGACCCTGCGCGCAGGCTTGCCGGCACTCAACCATCTAGCGGCCTTCTCGACCGAGAAACGCCCCTTGCGGGTTCCTGCGCCCTTACCTTGCGCGGCTTCCATGATGACGACGGCAACCTCTTCCATGCGGAAAAGGGCGCCTTGGCTGGGCAAGGGCATCTTGCGCTTCTGGAGCGACTGGCGCGTCACATCGAGCCGTCTTGCCACATCGGCAAGGCTGACCAGGTCCGGGCGCACTTCGCGCAGTACAGACCCGGCAGGAAGCTGTTTCCGGATCGCGCGTGCTGCATCGAGAATGGCGTCTTCGGCGTGATCGCTGGCATCTTCCAGCGCGATCCCGATCATGCCAGGCACACCGGTTCCGACAATGGCATCCTCGAATCCGGCCTCGAAGACAGCATCCATCAGTTCGAATGCATCGTGATCGCCTTCGGGAAGGGCGAAGACCAGTTCGAATTCGATTTCTGCCATGTCAATCATCCTCTTGAGCGCCATCATCGGCATTGCCGAACTTCGTGCAGCCAAGCGCCCGGTTCCTCAATTGCCGGGCAAACCGTCCCGGATTCTGTGGCGTCGACCAGACACCCATCTGACAAAACTCACCGCACCGGCAGTCTGGATCGTTGGCAGGACAGCGGATCAGGCCCCAAGCATGCCCGCGCCCGGATCGCAAAGTGACAGTCCAACCCAAGGACTCGAGCTCACGCAAGACCGCTTCGATCTCCTTGGACTTGTGCGGCTTACGGGACATTGCATAGGCTCCCAGAGTTAAGTTGTCAACCGACAACCTTATGGGACGGCGACTGATCCAGATGTTTCAGGCATATTGGCAGAGCAACAACAACGGCCCGGTGTGCCAATGCCTAATGCGGCTCAACCTGAAGCTCGCCAGGTTCCATTCCAGGCTCATCTGACTTAAGCCAAATTGCCACCATCTCTGCCGTTTGCGTTAATGCGTCGGGGTTCCGCATAGCGCATTCCCAAACGGTGGCAACCCGCCACCCCTTCCTGGTCAACTTCTCGTGGACGGCAGCGTCTCTTGATACGTTTGCGGCGAATTTCTTCTTCCAGAATTCCGCACGAGTCTTGGGAACGGTTGCATATCGACAACCGGCATGACGGTGCCAGAAGCACCCATGAGCGAGCACGACCGCGCGATACCTCGGAAACACGATGTCAGATGCCATGAGCCTGATCGGGATTTGCGTCTGGGGATGATTCGGTCCAAAGGGACGTCTGGACGTCAACATATGGTGGCAAGGGGCCGTCCGACGACGACCCCTTGCCGAGCGAAAGGAGAACGGGATGAATGGTTCAACCACACCCTCCGGAGGGAACGCTACCACGGTGTACGCGGCGCTGCAGGTGAGCGGCACGAGCTGGATCCTCGCGGTCGGCGATCCGGCCGACGCGTCGCGGACCGGCCTGCACAGGCTGGCGCCGCATGACGTGGACGGCCTGCTGGGGAAGCTCGGACAGGCGCGTGACCGGGCCGCCGCCGTCTCCGGCGGGGACGTCCGGGTGATGCTGGTCTACGAGGCAGGGTACGAGGGGTTCCGGGTGGCGCGCCGGCCCGGGGGCGAGGATCTGGAGGTGGTGGTCTGCGACCCGGCGAGCCTGGAGGTCGTGCGCAGGAAGAGGCGTGCGAAGACGGACAGGATCGACTCGCGCAGGATGGTGCGGGCGCTCAGGGCCTGGGACGGCGGTTCCGAGCACGGGCCGCCACGGCGGCTGGAAGCCCCCGGAATGCGCCAACGACAATCGCCCGGTGGCGCAGGTCGCGCTCGCCGCGTGATTCGCGGGAGAAATGCCAGGGAACCAAAAGTTGACCATACGGGAACCGCACCCCCATCTGTGGGGGCGGTTGACTTGCGCCGCGAATCGATGTTTGTTCGGTAACCGAACGAATTAAAGGGTGGGCCGTGGCCAGCCAATCCATGATCTCCAGACGCATGTCCCAAAGCGCCGTGATCGAGGCGATCGCCGGCTATGGGCCCGTTTCACGCGCAAGCGTCGCGAAGATCACCGGGCTCTCCAAACAGACGGTTTCCGAGATCGTCGCGAATCTCGAAGCGGATGGATGGGTGCGCACCGTCGGGCAGACGGCGGGCCATGTGGGACGGCGGGCCATCGTTTTCGAGATTTCCCCCTCGGCCGCGACCATTGCCAGCGTCGACCTTGGCGGCACCAAGGTCAGGGTCGCGCTCTGCGATCTGAAAGGCAATGTGCTCGCCCAGCGGGTGGAGCCCACGGAGCGCACGGGCGGCATGAACGTCGTCGAGCAGATTGGCCGCATGGTGGGACAGACGAAATCCGACATGGCTGGTCATTTCGGAGATCTGCATATCGCCGTTGTCGGTGTTCCGGGTGTCCCCGACCCCAGAAGCGGCGCCATTCTCCTTGCCCCGAACATCGCGGGGTTCGACCGGATCGATCTCTCGGGCTCGCTCCGGGAACTCCTGGGCATAGAGGTCTTCGTGGAGAATGATGTGAACCTCGCGGCACTCGGAGAGCACTGGCTCGGAAACTGCGGTGACGACGATAACCTGGTTTTCATTTCCATCGGCACAGGTATCGGGGCCGGGGTCGTTGTCGGCGGGACCCTCGTGCGTGGCGGTTTCGGCGCCGCCGGAGAGATCGGGTTTCTTCCATTTGGCGCCGATCCGTTCGAGGCCGAGAGCCTGAAGACAGGGGCGCTGGAGCGGGTAGCGGCGACAGGTGCGATCATCGATCTCTACAGGTCACTTTCGGGCCGCAGGGCGGATGTTCCGGGCGTGTTCGATGCGGCGGATCACGGGGATACGGCCGCCGTGGACACGTTGGACCGCGTCGCGAAACAGATCGCGCGCGCGGTTACGGCCATCGTCGCTGTGGTCGACCCGTCGGTGATTGTCATTGGCGGTTCGATCGGATCGCGCGATGAGTTGCTCGGTCGTATCGTCAGGTTCGTCTCGGATTGCTATCCGCGAACTGTCAGGATCGCCAAATCACGGCTTGGCGATCACGCGACGCTCGCGGGTGGAGTGTTCGTCGCGCTGTCGCGCCTGCATATCGCGATCTTCGCCGAGGGGCAAAAAGGCGCGGAAATATCCGTGCCGCCTCCCGCCCCGGAGAACTTCATTCCGGAGAGCCCGAGGGCGGTGGCGAAATGAACGCTTCCCGACTGAATGCCGCGTTCGCACGGGCTCAGGACACGAAGGCGGATATCGAACTGCTGCGCGACGCGCTCGCGGTCGAAAGCGTGACGGGAAACGAGACGCCCTTCGCACGTTTCCTCGAAGCCCGGTTGGGAGAACTCGGCTTCGAAACTGGACGGGGTGAGTTTCTTGAAGGCCGCGAGAATGTCTGGGGTGTGAGCGCCTCCGAAGGAGCCGGGGCGAATCTGATGATCGTGGGGCATTCGGATGTGGTTCACACACGGGGCTGGAAGGAGCACTGGCGGGATGATCCACGCTCCGACCCGTTTGGTGGCATCGAGAGGGACGGCCGGATCTGGGGGCGGGGAGCCAGTGACCTGAAAGGTGGGATCTGCGCCGCGGTTGCCGGGCTCCGGCTGCTACGGCAGGCTGGATGCCATCCCGCAGGGAGCGTCACGTTGGCCTTCGTCGGTGATGAGGAGAGCGGAGAGCCGAGAACCGGCGTAAGTGCCGGTGCCAGGGATCTCGTCCGGCGGGTCAGATCCGGGCAGATCGCCACGCCGGATTTCGCCATATACGTCGAACCGACCAAGCTCGATGTTTACGTCGCCCAGATTGGATTCTTCATCGCCGAAATTACCGTTACCGGAAAGACGGCCTATTTCGGCACACCCGAGCTTGGCGTCGATGCCCTTAAGGCCACCCACGGGATTCTGTCGCGGATCTGGGCGCATGAGGCCACTCTGGCAGACGGGCCGTCGCATGAGTTTGTGGGTAAGTCGTCGGTCCTCGTCACCGGTATCACGGGTGGGGGCTTCATTGCGGTCCCCGGTCAATGCAGGCTGTCGTTGATCCGCACGCTGCGCCCCGGCGAAAACATGGACGAGGCGGTGGCGGAGTTCGAGGCGGCGGTGGCCACCGGCGAGCAGGAAGAGGGAATCTCGGTTTCCATCGATTACCCGGCGGGGCGCGACCACGACGTGGGCGGATCGCCCGTGGAGATCGCCTGGGACATTCCGGCCTGTCGTCTGCTGCAGGCCTGCATCAGGCGCGTGCGCCCGGATACCGGCAGGATCGGTGGGGCGCCCTATTGGTCGGAGATGCCTTTCCTGGTCAACGGAATCGGCTGTCCCGCCGTCTATTGCGCACCGGGAGATATCGCCGTTGCCCATACCTTTGAGGAGCGCATCGAGATCGAGGAATATCTTGCCGCCGTCAGGGTCTTTGCCCTGTTCGTGGCTCTGTTCTGCGGTCTCTCGGAACCATCCCCCCTTACATGACAAACCTGAGGAGAAAATGATGTACGATCTCTATAGATATCTTTCAGTGGCACTGCTGCTTGGCCTGACCGTGACTTCCGCTTCCGCCCAGACGATCGGCCCGGGTGGTGAGACCGCTACGCCGTCCACGTCGGTGTTCGTGGAGGATGATCAGGTCGCCACGGTGAGGGCGGCCAACCACACCGCGGCTCTGCTGTGGCATGACCAGTCAGATTTCGTGAACGCTGTCACCGCCGGCGCGAGTGACGAGTTCGCGCGCCTCGGGATCGAGGTGGTTGCCGTCACCAGCGCCGGGTTCGACGCTGCCAGGCAGCGAAGCGATATAGAGACGGCGCTCACCAAGGAGCCCAGTATCATTCTGTCGCTACCTCTTGATCCCGTGACGTCCGCGGCGGCGTTCGAGGAAGCCAGGCAAGCTGGGGTTTCACTTACGTTCCTGTCAAACCTGCCGTCAGGCTACGAGCACCCCGCGGACTATGCGGCGATCGTGACCGACGATCTTTTCCAGATGGGCAAGCAGGCGGCTGACGCGCTTGCCGAAGCCATGGGTAACGAAGGCACCGTGGGATGGATATTTCACGACGCGACCTATTATGTGACGAACCAGCGCGATAACGCTTTCAGGACCACGATCGAAAAGGATTACCCGAACATCTCGATCGTCGCCGAACAAGGCATCAGCGACCCGGCGCGCGCCGAGGAAATCGCCAATGCGATGTTGTTGAAAAATCCGGATCTGGGTGGGATTTATGTGACCTGGGCAGGTCCGGCCGAGGGTGTGCTTGCGGCGCTCCGGGCCAATGACAATACGACAACCAAGATCGTTACCCTTGATCTATCGGAACCGATCGCCCTCGATATGGTGCGGGGTGGCAACGTCGTGGCGATCGTTGCGGACGAAGCGTACGAGCTTGGACGGGCGATGGCGGCAGCCGCCGTTCTTGATCTGCTCGGTCAGGAGGTGCCGCCATTCGTTGTCGCCCCCGCGCTCACCGTGACGGCCGATAATGTCGTCGAGGGCTGGAATCAATCGCTTAATATGGATCCACCCCCCAGTGTCACCGGGGCGAACTGATCCTTCAATGGCGGCCCATCCGTCCGGGCGGGCTGTCATGTCGCGTCACCGTGATCCAGGCGGCGAAATATATGGGACTCACTGGGTGGGCCGCCTTACGGGCCCACCGACAGATCAACTCCGGCAGATCGGGCAATGACACTGGCCATACCAAAACTTAGATCCCTCGACCTGCAGCGAAGCGTGATCTATTTTGGCTTTCTCGGCATCTTTCTTTTCTTCGCCTTAACCCTGCACGACGATGGCTTCCTGACGTCCAGAAACCTGACCAATATCGTGCTGCAGACGGCCCCGGCGACCGTCATGGCCGTCGGTCTCGTTTTCGCTCTCTCTGCGGGCGAGATCGATCTGAGCTTCGGTTCGATCGTCGCCGTGTCGGCGCTATCCGCCGCCGTTGCGATGCAGAGCTACCCCATGTTCGTGGGCGTCCTGGCCGGGTTGGGCGCGGGCATCGCCATAGGATGCATCAACGGCGTGCTCGTCGCCTACCTTCGTCTACCGTCTTTCCTGGTGACGCTCGCGAGCATGGGGCTGTTCGCTGGTATCGCCCGATCGATGACGGATCTACGCTCAATCCCGGTCGTGAATGACGGTTTCACCGGTTTCTTTGGTTCGGGAAAGCTCTTTTCCATTCCATCGCTTGTGCTTTGGACCGTGCTCGCCGTCATTGTCGGTCATGTGGTGTATCGTCATACACGTTTCGGTGCCCATGTACTTGCGGTTGGAGACAACGCCCATGCGGCCCAGGTTTCGGGGATCAGGGTATCGTGCGTCCGCGTCCATGTCCTGACCCTTTGTGGCGCGACCGCGGGTCTGGCCGGACTGCTTTATGCCGGTCGTCTCCAGGCGGCGAAATACACCTTGGGCGAGAGCGATCTGATGACGGTGATCGCAGCCGTGATAATCGGAGGCACCGCGCTGAACGGTGGCCGGGGCTCGGTTGTCGGCGCCTTGCTTGGCTCGCTACTGATGGGCATGCTCAATAATGGTCTCATTCTAATGGGTCTCAGGGTCTCCGATCAGATGATCGTTCGGGGATTGATCATTCTGGTAGCCGTCGCGGTCTCATTGCGTGACAGCAACCGCTGATAAAGGAGCGGAAGATGTTCCTCGATCTCCTCATTCGACGGAATCCGGAATTTGTCAGGACGGCTATCGCTCTACACCGCAGTGCCCGGATACCGGCCAATGCCTTTGTGCTGGACCTCGATGCCGTGGAGCGCAACACTCGGGTTTTCCAGGCCGAGGCGAGCAGGCACGGATTGAGGACCTTTGCCATGACCAAGCAGGTCGGACGCCATTCGGGTTTCTGCGCGGCGGTGATGAAAGGCGGGATCGAACGTTCGGTCGCGGTCGATGTTGCCTGCGCGGTCGCATGTGACCGCGCCGGACTTAAAACCGGCCATCTCGGCCATCTGGTGCAGGTGCCGACGCACGAGGCGACCTATGCTGCCACCAGGCTCCAGCCGGATTTCTGGACCGTTTTCTCGGACATCAAGGCGCGGCAAGCGGCCGCCGCCTCCGCGAAACACGGGCGGGAACAGAGGCTGATGGTGCGCATCCAGGCCGAGGGTGATACTTTCTACCGCGGGCACGAGGGGGGCTTTGACGCCAGCGAGGCCGTAAGTGTCGCCGATCGTCTGGATGCGTTGGATGGTGCGCGATTCGCGGGTCTCACCACATTCCCGGCTCTTTTGTTCGATAGGGAAAGTCGCAGGGTTGAACCGACGCCGAACCTGAACACCCTGACGCGTGCGGCGGAGGCGCTGGCGGCCACGGGCCGTACCGGCATTGAGATCAACGCACCTGGAACCACTTCTTCAGTGGTGCTTGCGGCCCTTGCGGATGCCGGCGCCACACAGGTCGAGCCGGGCAACGGTCTCCATGGTACGACACCGCTCCATGCGGTTGAGGACCTGCCGGAGGATCCCGCGGTTCTATACCTGACGGAAGTTTCCCATCATCACGGAGGCAAGGCCTATTGCTTCGGTGGTGGTCTCTATATCGACCCGGTTTTTCCGAAATATCAGGTTCGTGCACTGGTTTCTCCGGAGCCGACAGCCGATCCGGCGGCGCTTCTCGATGTGGAGATCCCGGATTACTCGGCAATAGACTACTATGCCATGATTGACGCCACGGGCCCGCGGAAACCGGCGTCGGGTGATACTGTGGTCTTCGGTTTCCGCGGGCAGGCGTTCACGACACGCGCGATGGTCGTGGGGGTGCGTGGGATTGCGTCAGGCCAAGCCCGCATCACCTCCGTCGAGAACGGCTTTGGTCAAGCGGTGGACTGGCCGGGGAATTTCCCGGTATGATCCCTTCGTTACCCATCCTGTCCCTGACCGGAATACATAAGGTGTTCGGCGGTGTCGTCGCGATCCAGGACTTCTCTCTCGACCTCTATGTCGGCGAGATTGTCGCTCTGGTGGGTGACAACGGCGCGGGTAAATCGACCCTCATAAAATTGATCTCGGGTGTCCATCGCCCGACCGCCGGAGATATTAGGCTGGATGGTGAATCGGTTGCCCTAGTTGACGCCAGCTCGGCGCGCAGTCTGGGAATCGAGGTTGTCTACCAGGATCTCGCACTGGCGCAGGAACAGACAGTGTATATGAACATGTTTCTCGGCCGCGAATTGACGAGAAAACCTTTCGGGCTGCTCGACCGGGAACGGATGCGGCGGGAAAGCCAGTCGCTGGTGGAGGAGCTTGACGTGCGTATTCCGTCCGTGAATTCCAGAATCCGCGATCTCAGCGGGGGCCAGCGTCAGGGAATAGCGATTGCGCGTGCAACTCATTGGGCCAGCAAGCTGATCCTGCTGGATGAGCCCACAGCGGCGCTGGGTGTGGCCGAAACCGCCAGGGTCGAGGAACTGGTGGCTTCGCTGAAAGAGCGCGATCTGGCCATACTGCTCGTTAGCCACAGTCTGGACCAGGTTTTCCGGCTTTCGGATCGGATCTGCGTTCTTAGGTGCGGCGAGCAGATCGGCGTTCGGAGGTCAATCGAAACGGACAGGAACGAGATCGTGTCCATGATTACCGGTGCCCACGCATGATCCCCCGCCCGAGCACGACAATGGCGTCTGAGATCCATGAGATTCCCGACATGCTTGCCCGGCAGATCGACAATGTTGAGGCTTACTGGGATATCGGTCAACGCCTGAGAGAGGACGATATCCGGGGTATCGTGACCTGTGCGCGCGGGACGTCAGATCATGCCGCAAACTTCTTCAAATACCTTATGGAAACCCAAACGGGTGTGCCCGTCGCCTCGATTGGTCCGTCCGTCGCCTCCGTCTATGGCTCGAGACTGTGGCTCGAGGGATTTGCCTGTCTTTCGTTCTCGCAGTCGGGAGCCAGCCCGGATATTGCCGCCCTGCAGGCGGCCGCCCGGAGCGGAGGGGCGCGTGCGATCGCCATCCTGAACGAGACCGAAAGTCCACTTGGTGAGGGTGCGGACACGGTGCTGCCGGTCATGGCGGGTCCCGAGCGCGCCGTAGCCGCGACGAAGTCATTCGTCGGTATGATGTTCGCTTCCCTGGCGATCCTCGCCGGTTATCGACGGGACAAGGCTATGAGGGCCGCGTTCGGGGAGCTGCCCGGCCTCGCCTTGGAGGCGCTGGGGCTCGACTGGTCCTCAGCCGCTCTTCCCCTGGCCCGTTCCGGTTCGTTGTATTGCGTGGGCCGAGGCACCGGTCTGGCCGTTGCCGCCGAAGCTGCGCTGAAATTCAAGGAAACCTGTCGGCTCCACGCCGAGGCGTATTCAGCCGCGGAGATATTCCACGGGCCGATCGCCATAAGTGGAGAACGTTTCGCCGTGCTGTTCTTCGGTGGACGTGGCGTTATGGAAAGATCGCTTGATATGGCTGTAGAGAATTTGCGTGCGCAGGGCGCGAGCGTATTCCTGGTTCACCCAGACAGCGGGAAGGCATCCCTTCCGGTGCCTTTCTCAAGGCATGAAGTCTTCGACCCGCTGCTGCAGTCGATTGCCTTTTACGGTTTCGTTGAGCGGCTGGCCCGGGGTTTGGGAGAGAATCCCGATGCCCCGTCGGGGCTGAAAAAGATCACGGAGACGGTTTGAGGCTGGCGCGGTCACGGCCCGCACGGTCCATCCGGCGGGAGGTGAATCCGGGAAAGTCACGCATTGTCAGGACCCCGCTTACCGCCCTGTCTCTCCGTGCCCTGTCGCGCCTAGGCGCAACCAAGTGGCATCTCATTAACGCTTTGGCGTTATTTCCTTAAGCGGAACTTCAGGCCCGCGATTCTCGCACAACCCGTTGACAGGAAACGGGAATTTGCCGTTTCGGCACCCCCGCAGCCGGATTCCTGTTGCCATAACCGGCGTTGCTGCGGTTTCCGGCGCGCCTGACGGGCCGTCCAGGCGCCGTTGAACCAGGGCGCGACATTCTCCCGAGATTTCGCCTGGCACCATAGACGAATCGGGCTTCTATGCGCACATGATGTTCCCATGACGGGTGCCCGAGGACCGATTCTCATATGGGGACATTTTCGGGGTTCTCCGCACCGTCGTGATTTTGCCGGTAAGGTCCCGGAATTCTCCACGCCGCGTCGAAGCGGTCTGACATGACCAATGCCCGCAGCGGGAGGATTGCCTCGCCGCCTGACAGGCTCCAGGTCATTCCCGGCCCCCTGGGCCTTTGCGTCACGGGAACCCTGTCTGTGGCCTCAACGGTTCCGCTCCCGACCATCAGGTTCCCGGCCCCGTGCGCCGCATGGTCCATGCGTTCCCGGTTGTTGATGAAACAGCCGGCGACGCCGGCGACCGACGGCGCGTGCCGACGGGCAAGATAGCGGAGGGACGCGATCACCCGGTCGACACTCCCGGGTTCGGTGCGCGGTGTCCGGCGCAGGTCGCGCCGGCGCCTCAGCCCGCGCCCGCCGTCCCTGCCACAGGCCTGGTCCGTGGCCTTCCCCAGGCTCCGGGCCGCATGGAAGAAACCGGGTGCCCGGCCGGCATGCGGGAAGGCCCCTTCCAGGAAGCGCCGGCTGTCATGCGCGCCGTCCGCGACCGTCACCGGGCGAATGTCCGGGCGCTTCGCCGGGATCGCGTCCACCTCTTCCACGGCGAGCTTCTTCGGGCGGCGCCTGTTCCGTTCCGGCATGCGACCATGGCGGATCGTGCGGAGCGGCTCCCCCCCCCCCCCCCCCCCCCGGCGGTTCCGGGGGAGACCGTGGCGCGGGCCGCCTCCCGCCACCCGGCGCCGCCTCCGCCCCTGTCCGCATGGGCTTCCGTCGGCATCGGCACCATGACGCCGCAGGTCCGGATGCCGGGCACCGCCGCCGTGTCCGGAACCTCCTCCCGGTCGCGGATCCGCGCGGGGGCGTCCCGCCCGGTCTCCCTCCACCGCCGTCCGGCCGCCCCGTGGAGGCGCACGAGGCCCGCGGTGCCCGGACGCGTCCCGCCCCGCTGGCGGAAGGTGCGGACGCATTCCCGCGGCGGCGGCGGGGCAAGGCGGTGGAGGGCGGTGCGGGCCGCGCGCGGCGTCCGGAAGCTCCCGGCCGTCCCGGCGCGCCGGTCCACCGGAACCGGCGACGGGCGCCCCCTGCGCCGGTGGCGGGGACGCCCGTACCCGGTCGCGCCGAAGGACGCCATCACCCGCCTGCGCGGGACGTCCCCGCGCCGGTGGCCCTCCCCGTCATGCCCGATGCGGGCCGCGCCGCCGTCCAGCGAACCGGAGGCGGCGCGCATGACCGCTGCCGGAAGACGGTCGCCGGCACCGGCGGCGCCGTCCCCGGGAGCCTCGGAGGATCCGTGCCGGGAAAAGGCTTCCAGGCGCCCGTGCGTCCCCGCCATGTCCGCCACGGACCCTTCCGGCGGACGCCCCGGAACGGGATGGCCGGGTTCCCCGCGCAGGGCAACAGGACGGCTCTCCGGAAGCGTGGCGGGGCGGTTCGAATCCATCACTCCTGATGCATGGAACGGCACGAATTGGGAAGCAGACAGGGCAGCCCGGAAGGCCGGAACCGTGACCCGACGGCGCGGATTGACACGGACAGGAGAACATGTGGGGCCTGAAGGAGGAACAGAACGGGAATAACCTACCCCATATCAGAAACGCACCCTCCGGAACAGCCGGCACCGCATGGAATACGCGGACGCCGCCGAAGCGGGCCACCCGATCGGTTCCGGATCCGTGGAGGCCGCGAACAGGGTCCTGGTGACGGCGGGGATGAAGCGCCCGGGACAGGGCCGGGGCCGCGACGGCGCCCGGGGCGTGCTGACCTTCCGGTCGTCCCCGGGTCCGGACGCCTCAACCGGGCCTGGGCCGCGCCGGTACCGGGCACGGGCCGCCACGGCGGCTGGAGGCCACCGGAATGCGCCAACGGGAACCGCCCGGTCGCGCGGGTCGCGCTCGCCGCGTGATTCGCGGGAGAAATGTCGGGGAACCAAAAGTTGACCATATGAGAATCGCACCCCGCGAGTATTGGTGTATTGACTTTCCACTCGTTGGTTTGAAGCCTCCGACTTCCAGTCGGATATTGCTTCAGCGAGAACGAATCGTGTTATGACCATATCCTCCCGGAAATGAGCCGTCGGCTCATTTCCGGGAGGATATGGTCATGCAGTTTCGTATCCGTCCCCCCAAAGACCGCCATCTCCGGTCCCGTCCGCAGGATGGAAGCCCGTCCGTCCCACAGGATCCGGCGCGGGTCCCGCGAAATCCGGAAGAGGTGCCGGGGACGCCGGTTCCGGGGCCGGGGCCACTTCCCGGCGACCACCGACGCCATCGCGGGCGGGCCCGTACTCGGTATCCTGACAGGCACCTCCCTGACGCTACCGGCGCTAGCCGGTAGTTATTCACTGTGCTTGTCGGCATTCTGAAGGCGTCTCGCGGGGCCAGAAAAAAGGAGTGACCCGAAGACCGCCCCTTTGTGTCCGCCACCCGCCGTGATCGGTCAGGCCGTTCCTTAATTGCATCCCGATCTTGTCTTATCCGTGTTGCATTGGGCACTACCAAGGGCAATCAATTCAAATCCCTCGAGATCACATTCTCCTCGGACAGCGGGGCAATATCCGACGGGCTGCCATCGCAGCCCACGCGATCATTGCCGCCAACCCAACCGTTCCCTTCAATCACGGCGTTTCCGCAAATGTGAGCATTTCCGTAAATCTTTGCGCTTCCCGATACGGTGGTGTTTCCGTAGACATGGGCATTGCCAGCCACATACTGCTGCGTGGAGACCTTTGCCTGCCCATAGACCCGCGCGTCTTCGGTAATGAAAGCATCACCGAAAATTTGGGCATCGCCATAGATTTGAGCGTTCAGGCCAATATTGGCAGTCCCGCTGATCCTTGCCCTTTCGTAGACCCGCGCGTTCGCATACGCGCGCCCCGACTCGATTATTTGGGCATGACCGGAGATAACCGCATTGCCGGACACTTCCTTACCGGTGACCACCGCATGATCGGTTACCGTCGCGGATCCCATGACATACGCATTGCCCTCCACCACCGCGTTGCCGGAGATGACGGCCGACATGTAGACCACCGCGTTTCCCTGGACGACCGCGCTGTCCTTGATGCGCGCCCGCATCTGTACGTGGGCATTCCCCCGGACCACCGCGCTGTCCTCGATGCGCGCCTGCCCTTGTGCGCTGGCCGTGTCGCACAGTGCCGCGTGTGGTCCGATATAGACTGTCGCGGTGGCCCGGGCTGTGCCGGCAACGAACCCGCCGCCGTTGGGATGGGCGTGGCCTGCCGCGCCGTTGCAGGCCGCCAGCGCACCCGCCGGGAGACCCGATGCGGCGACCGTGGCGGCGCACAGGATGAATGCAAATCGGCGTGTCGTCATGGTGTCTCTCCGTGGTGGGCGGCCGTCAGTTCGATGGCTGCACTTTCAGGCTGGCGGTGTTGAAGGGCGGCGTCCAGCGCGATCCGTGTCTTCATGGTTCCGTCTCCTCGCTTGCGGTCCTGCGTCACGTTCCGTTCCCGCGGCGCGGGATACGGGATTCCGCGCATTCCCGCAAGGGTTCGTCAAGGCCCCCTTAGGGGCGGCAATCCATGGAGATGTTTCCTGTCTGTTGCCCCTTGCACGCTAAGGATTGGTTTTCAGTCCGCGTGTCCGGATGAAGGGGTGGAGAGTTGGTCGGGAGACGCCGATAATCCTGGCAATGGCGCTTTTGGAGATTCCCGGTTTGAGGAATTTCAGGATGTTCTCCTCCTTGCCATCGAGACGTGAGGGGCCGTAGGATCCTTTCGGCCGTCCCAGCTTTTTCCGGCGGCTCGGGCGCGGGCCAGGCCTTCCCTGGTGCGTTCCGAGATCAGGTCGCGTTCGATCTCGGCGAAGAGAGCGAACAGGGTGGTCATCACCTTGGTCTGTATGTCCTGCTGTCCCTCGATGCAGAGATTCTCCTTGACCGCGATGACGGCGATCCCCTGCTTGACCAGCTGATCCAGCAGGCCCACAATCTGCCCGAGGGAGCGGCCGAGGCGGGAGAGTTCGCTGACGACCAGGCGATCGCTAGGCGTTTGCTCCCTCCTATCCAGAAGTCATTGCATTGGACTTAAGCTGCGGCCAAGGGAAATGCGGTCCTAGTGGCTGGTTCAAAACAAGAGATTCCAATTTTTCCTGCCGCCGTCACGCGGCCAATGACAGGGGGCACAGGCAGATGGCAATGGGAAGGATGAGTCATGCTTCGGGAAAGAATGGAATCTTCTGTATAGAACCTACCACTAGGGCCCGTTGACATTCGGATTGCGAATCGCCCGGTGCCGCGCCGTTTCCCGCCCCGGCGACCTCCGGAACGGCGGCGTGGGCAGGACATGCGGGTGACATCATGGATGCTGACAGGACGGTACTTACGGACAGGATGCGGGCGCGAACCGGGGACATGCCGCCGTGCGGGAAACCGGACCCCGGCGGCACGGCAGCGGACAGCCGCCTCTTCCCGAGGCGGTGCCCGGGCGGTTCCGCACGGGATCGCCGTGGCGCGGCCTTCCGGAGCGGTCCGGGAACTGGAACAGCGTTTCCAGACGGTTCCGGCGCTGGGTCCTTTCGGGGGTATCCGGGCGTATCTTCAAGGCCTTGTCCGAGGAGTCCGGCCCTGAACGGGTGTTCGTCGACGGGACGGCCGTCCAGGCGCACCGGAAGGCGGCGGGCGCGGAAAAAGGGAGGCCTCGCGCCAGGGAATCGGCCGCTCCAGGGGCGGCCTGACGACCAGAACCGTCGCCGCCGTGGACGCGCCCGGCCACCTGGTCCGCTTCACGGTCCTCTGCCCGCCCGGGCGCACGACCTGCAGGGGGTGCCGGGGCTGCTGGACGGGCTCCCGTTCGGGGCGCTGGTGGGCGACAGGGCCTTCGACGCGGACTGGCTCCTGGAGGATCTGGACGCCCGCAGCGCGGGAGCGGTGATCACGTCGCGGCGGAACCGGACGGCGCCGCGGGCGCGTGACCGGGAGATGTACGGGTGGCGGCACCCGGTGGACAGTTTCCTCCCGGGGCCCGGGGAGTTCCGGGCGACCGCGACACGCTTTGACAGGACCGCCACGGGCCTCGCCGCCGGGATTAACCTCGTCGCCGGCATGGTCGCCGCGTCATGACTGTCAACGGGCCCTAGAATTCCCGCTACCAGGGAAGAAGTTGTAGAGAAGGTCCGCAAGGTCTTTGATGCATTGTTCCTCCGCGAGATTTATCCGCCGCCCCACAAACATGAGAGAGGAGCAGCAAACATATTTTCGCCAAAAGGAACGACTTGATCGTGGTCATATAGCACCATGCCTTGAACGAACCTCTCGCCGCAGGCACCTGCAAGCTTCCGCATCCCCGAAAAGTCACCCGCAGAAACGGTAGCCGATGATTTTACCTCGATCCCGACAACTTCACCGCGGCGGTTCTCCAACACGATGTCGACCTCGTTCTTGTCCTTATCCCGGAAGTGCGAGAACGTGCATCGTTGTTCGTTCCAGGTGGCAATCTTTTTAAGTTCTCCGAGAACGAAGGTTTCCAGTATCGCCCCGAAACTCGTCTTGTCCTTGCGGCCCCCGTCCGGTGAAACGTCACGCATCGCAGCCAGGAGGCCCGCATCATAGAAGTGAAGCTTGTGAGACTTAGTCAGGCGTTTCAGCCGATTTGTGAACCAAGGCTGCAGAGTCTGGATTAGATAGAGGCTTTCAAAAACACCCACATACTTCTGAGTGGTCACATGGTTGAGGTTTAAACTGGCTCCGATCGCAGTGTAATTCACCAGCTGTCCCGAGTGTTCGGCGAGCACGGAGAGCAGTTTTGGCATGATGGAAAGCTGCTCGATCTGAGCCACATCCCGGACGTCGCGTTGGACGATCGCATCAAGATAACCCTGATACCAATCCTGCTTTCTTGACCATCGTGTCCTGCCGAGAGCTTCTGGATATCCACCGGAGAGAACGGCTTCCATGAGGTCGTCCCCTAAGATTATCTTTCCGGCGTTCGGTTTTTTGTGTGCGAAGGCTCGATCAATGAACTCTGATTTCGTGCCAAGGATTTCGGCCTGCGAAAGAGGTAATAACCGTACGACCTCCATACGGCCGGCGAGGGAGTCTGCCACTTTCGGAAGCGTCATGAGGTTGGCTGACCCGGTCAGGAGGAAGCGACCAGGCGTTTTGTTATCGTCGACCAGGTTCTTGATGGCCAGCAGAAGGTCTGGCACGCGTTGAATCTCATCGACAACGGCGCGGTCCAACCCGCGGACGAAACCGACGGGGTCATCTATGGCCGAACGCAGGACGTTGGCGTCGTCCAGTGTCAGGAAAGGAGTCTTGTCGCCGGCGATGTCGCTCGCGAGCGTCGTCTTTCCGGATTGGCGAGGCCCCGAGACGAGAACCACACGGGTGTCGCACATCGCCTCCTCGACTCTGGTCTTCGCAAATCGTGGGTACATTCCGGCGAGGCTCTTCTTCGACTAATTGAAATTACACAACCGACCGATTGAAAGTCAACGGTCGACCGATTGAAAGCGCATTCTCATCTGGTTGGGATCAAAACGCCGACTAGAGCGTATCTCCGTCTTTGAGATTCAGGCTGCCCTTGGCGGTCGTACTTTGATTCCATGTTCTTGAGGCAGCAGTGGAGATTGAAGATGCACCATTACAAGGGCAAAAGGTAACTATTCAGCACCACAATTCGTTCCCGACGCTCATAAAAAACCAAATGCTGTGGTTTCCGAGACAAAAATCTGTCGCCGGCGACTGTCAGGTCCAATAAATTGAATACGAAGTCCGCACATGACTACCAGATGTCCACAAAAGCCCTACATCAGAACAACATTTCGTAGCTGAATAGTTACGGCAAAAGAAGCCCTTGGGTCCCGGGCATTTCGCCCACAACGTTCCATGAACGTCGCTGTTTTTGACGCCGTCATGGTCGCTATATACGACTGCGCAGGCGCAGATAATGAAGCAATATCGAATGCGTACAGTCGTTTGGTCCGAGACGATGAATTTATGAAGCTCAGCGGTGAAGCAACTTCCGACGACTCGAACGTCCATGGCGGGATCAATATGGCAATCGAGGCCATAAATGCTGTCGGTTAGAGTTGTCCCTGAATTGCAAAGGATTGATACACTGGTCGCGACACTTGATCTCAGTGTGGATAGTGTCGATCCAATCATTCAAAACGTCTATGCAAACCATGTTGTGCTTGCCGCCTCTGGTTATGTTGAGAACGCCACGGCACAGATTCTGTCTCAGTACGGAGAAAATAATGGTAATCAAAGAGTTGCGCGGTACATAGAACGGACTGTCTCTCGAAACAACTCGTTGAACTGCAAGAAAATTCTGCAAATCACGACCGGGCGCAAATGTCTGAAGTCAAGAAAATTCGGAGTATTCCCGATCGCTTTGACAGGTCCTGGTGGTCACAGATCAAAGGCACGACCCCACCAAGCGGCAAAACCTCTGTTGACAGTCTGAAAACCCTAAGAGATCGGATCGCGCACGGAAAGCCGAACGGCACCGGCTA
Source organism: Paracoccaceae bacterium (assembly GCA_965221405.1). Lineage (GTDB taxonomy): Bacteria > Pseudomonadota > Alphaproteobacteria > Rhodobacterales > Rhodobacteraceae > JAPOUP01. The sequence continues at coordinate 396,287 of CBDCSE010000003.1, forward strand.
CACGACAGTCAAAATATTATGACGGCAGCAAGCGCCTCGTTTCAGATATGTGTTCCGTTATTCTGGTTTCGTAGACTTGGACTGTTGGGTCTCATGCTGGTCGCGCAGAGGCGTGTAAGCCCCTGTGATACCAATCCAAATAAAAAAGTACAGACAGATAGGCTGATGGGGGGACACCATGCGTAAGGCACCCCTTTATTCCGCGTGTGATCGGCGCGGCTGTACCATATACTGTGCTTGGAAACAGGCGGAAGGAGAACGGCATGCCCGCGAAATCCGGGATTCCCGTCTGTGATTACTTATTTGGTTTGGTATGATACCAGCCCCAATGTCCGCATTTTGCGGTGTCGGCATGATGATTGGACAATCGCAGCGAACGGCTGTTTTCCGCCACGACTCCCAAGATCCGCAGATTTTGCAGGTCTGGAAACCGCGTTTCAAAACCCGTAGTAAGATGCTTTAAGAAAGACGTTCATCATGACAGGAATTCGCTTTATCCACAGTTCTGACCTTCATCTGGGAAAACCCTTCGGTCGGTTCGATGAAGACGTTCGGACCGATCTGCGCAAAGCCCGCGATGAGAGCATTCCCGCATTGATCAACGCGGCCAAAAAGCACTGCGTAACGCACATCCTTCTTGCTGGTGATACATTCGATCAGGAAACACCCTCGCCGCGCCTCATTCGTCAGACCATCGCCACAATGGCCGAGACTGCACATGTGCATTGGTGGATCATTCCCGGCAACCATGACAGCCTGACCGCCGATCTGATCTGGCAAGCCTTCTCGGAGCACGCTGCGGAGAACGTGCATGTGCTGCGGGATGGCACGCCCGTTGCCATGATGGATAACGCCTATCTTCTGCCCGCTCCCTGCCCGCGCAGAGCACCCGGTTTCGATCTGACTGAGGCCATGGCGCACAAGGAGACACCCGGAGCCGCGTTCCGCATCGGCCTTGCGCATGGCGGGGTTGTGGACTTCCGTCCTGATGAGCCCAGCGCGGACACCATTCCACCTGATCGGGCGGAGCGCGCCAACCTTGACTACCTCGCACTGGGCGACTGGCACGGGACCTTGCGGATCACGCCACGTACGCATTACTCCGGCGCACCGGAACGTGACCGTTTCAAACACGCTGGTCACGGGTGCTGCCTTTTGGTCTCGCTTGATGCGCCGGGGGCGACACCGGAAATTTTGCCCATCCCTATTGGAAAATATGACTGGCAGGAATTGGACTTACCGCTGTCTCCCGGGCTTGATGCGGTATCCAGCCTTCTAGACCTCCTGCCGACAGAGCGCGGCAAGTGGCGCAACACGCTGATCAAGCTGCACCTTCGGGGATACGTCCATCTCGATCAACGTATGGCCCTGAAGGACAGAATTCATGAGATCAAGCCGGAATTCTGCTACTTCGAGTATAGCGATCAGAACCTTCACACAGAGTATCAACCTGACGATCTGGAGCAGATCGCCCGTGGCGGGGCATTGCGGGTCGCGGCTGAGGCGCTGAAGGCTGAGGTGGACGACGGCGGCCTGTCCCAACCGGATCGGGACATCGCCGATGCGGCGCTGACCAGACTTTATAGCCTGGTGAAGGAGACCGCGCAATGAAGCTTTTGTCAATCCGCGTGAACAACGTGCGGCGTTTCACGCAGCCTGTGGAAATTGCGGATATCGGTCCCGGTCTGAACGTGCTCGCCGCGCCCAACGAACACGGCAAATCAACCCTGTTCGACGCCCTGCACGCGCTGTTTTTCTTTGAGGCAAAGTTTTGGAAACAGAAGGAAGCCGCAAGTCTTGCTCCCCATGTTGGCGGCAACCCTGAAGTTTCGGCTGAGATCGAGATCAAAGGGGAGACCTATCGCGTGTCCAAGGTATTCTCATCGAGGCCTGGCCAACGGCAGGTGACCGTCCATCAGAACGGCAACCTCTTGAAGCAGGCGGAAGACGCGCCGGGGCTTCATCGCGCAGGTGATAAGCCTCGGCGATACCGGCCTGGAGAAACTGCACGCATATTTGGACTGGCTGGTTCGGATGCTGCCGGATCGGCAGGTACCGCCAGAGATCGAGATCACCGATGACATGCTGAGCCTGCGGAAATTCAGGATCGAGGAAAAGGAACGCGGCAACGCATCGCTTTCTCCGGGCGACAATGAAGCGCTCACGGCGATCGAGGAGTTCGGCGCGAAGCCCTACACGGAAGAGGAGCGGAAGGAACTGTCGGAAATCGTGAAGGCGTTCAACGAACGCCATGGCACTGACTTCACGAAAGGCGACATGATCCGGTTCGAACGGGTCAACCGTGACATTCTAGATGACGATCTGGCCGACATGCTGCGAAACAACCCGCCTGATGTCGTGTTCAACGCATACTCGCAGGCGTTCTTCGCCGGAGCCGTGCGGATGTTCCAGCGGGACACCGAGATGCGGAGCATCATCATGCAGGACAGGGAGGCCCGGGATAAAGCGACCCGGCTGTTCTTCGGCAGGGCAATGAAAGAGGCAAGGGAAAGGCCAGCAGAGCGGAAACGATGACCCTCACGATAGCCAGTCAGCCGAAAGGGGCTCGACGGTCGCAGAAGACACATTGGCTGGACGGATACATGCCATAGTCGTCCCTAACCGCGTGAATGAAATCAGACCGGGGAACCTAGGCGTGGTGTAGAAGTATAGAGGTATCGGGAGACGGAATTACCGCTCCATTTTCGCCAGAAAGAGCACAAACGAGGGGTTGGGCAATGCTCACCAAGCTCAAAATCAGAAATTTCAAGAGATTTGGTGAGGTAGAGGTTGAACTGGGCAACCCGGTTGTCCTGGTAGGGCCAAATAATTCGGGCAAGACTTCGGCGATGCAGGCGTTGTCTCTCTGGAATATTGGCGTCAGGCGGTGGCAGGAAAAGCGGGCGGGAAACACAGCCGCCGGCAAACGCCCGGGTGTCACCATTAACCGGCGGGATTTGCTGGCGATCCCCGTTCCGTCCGCAAATCTGCTTTGGCGCGACCTGCATGTGCGAAACGTAACCAGGGCCAATGGTGACCAACGAATGGAAAATGTCCGGATCGATATACTGGTTGAAGGTATACGCGATGGTGAAAAATGGGTTTGTGGCTTCGAGTTCTATTACGCAAACGAAGAATCCTTCTATTGCAGGCCAATGCGCCTTGAAGACGGAAAAAACCCGGAACGCATGCCGGTTCCTCCCGCTGCCATCTCGGTCGACATAGCGCTATTGCCGCCGATGTCCGGCCTTGCAGCCAACGAAACACGTTTGGATCAAGGAGCTGTCAATGTACGGGTCGGTGAAGGACGCACCGCCGAGGTGCTGCGGAACCTCTGCCATCAAGTGCACTCGACGCGCCCCGATCTCTGGAATGATCTGGTCACGAAAGTGGAAGCGCTTTTCGGAGTGAAACTCGCCGTGCCGCGATACATTGAAGGGCGTGGCGAAATTTCCATGGGGTATCAGGACAGCGGGACTTATCTGGATCTGTCCTCGAGCGGCCGCGGCTTACAGCAGACGCTGCTTATGCTCGCCTATATGGCGGCAAATCCCGGTGCCACGATTCTGCTTGACGAACCCGACGCGCATCTGGAAATCCTGCGCCAACGCCAAATTTACAAAGTCATAACCGAACTGGCGACCAGACAAGGTACCCAGGTCATCGCGGCAAGCCATTCCGAGGTTCTTCTGAACGAAGCGGCTGGCAAGGATCTTGTCGTTGCTTTCGTCGGCACACCACACAGAATTGATGGTCGATCCAGTTTCAGCCAGGTGCGCAAGGCGCTTTCCCGGATCGGTTTTGATCACTACCATCAGGCGGAAATGACTGGCTGGGTTCTCTATCTTGAAGGCTCGACAGATCTCGCGATACTCCAATCCTTTGCCGATAGGCTCGGCCATACCCCTGCCATTGACGCTCTGCAAAGACCGTTTGTCCATTATGTCGGCAACCAGCCAAGGAAAGCCGAAGAGCATTTCTTCGGACTTCGCGAAGCGTTTCCGAAGCTTCGGGGAGTAGCCATTTTTGATCGGCTGGAGCAAAGTGTTCTCGAGAATGAAATTCTGAGGCATTTGGTATGGAGTAAACGGGAAATCGAGAACTACCTGTGCACTGAGCGAACACTTGAGGCATTCGCACGTGAATCCGGCCAGAATGAGGCTTCTGGTTCCCTACTGGATAGGCCCGGGGCCAAAAGGCGGGCACTTGCCATGCGGGAGTCCATATCGGAAGTGGTGGAAGCCATGAAAACTCTGGACAGGGGGTCCCCTTGGGATCTCGATACAAAGGTCAGCGACGATTTCCTGGCACCGCTCTTCAAGACGTATTACAGCAAGTTGAACTTGCCGAATTTAATGGAGAAGAAAGACTTTTACGAACTTGCGTTGTTTGTTCCGCAAGAGGAGATGGCAATCGAAATCCGTGAAAAGCTTGACGCCATTTCCCTAGTCGCGGAGGGTTCAACATAAGGGAAACTATATATTTCAGGGTCAATTGCCGACCCCGGCGCTATTAGGATGCGCCCCCTGTCCGGCGGTCATTGCCACGAGTGCGGCGGTTATCAAAGTCAGTTGTTTCATTGCCGGTCACCTCCATGAGTTGGGAATATTTCGCGGTTCACCAGAACCTTCGCGAGCGTATCAACCGTGCCTTCCAGTCGCGACACGCGATCGGATAGACTCCGCATGTCGCGATGTAGATTCCACAGGAACGCGATTATCCCCACAATGCCCGCAAGCGTGATCCAGTCCGGGTTGACGTTCATGTTTGAATGTTCCTTTTCTGTTTACCCGCCGGTTTAGGAAGTGACTGGCGGGCGGTTGCTTCAGCCACTCGCGAGTTGTCGGCGCGTTTGTTCGTAGCTGACTGTCGGCAACCTCAGCGAAATGATCGCGGATCGTCACTAAAACGCCTATTCCCGCAGCGATATCCTCCAGCGTCGCGGCTTTCTGTGGCTTTGTCTTCGGCGCCACTTGCATTTTCACCCCCGGCGTTGCGCTTTCCGCGCCCTCCGACCCCCCTGATTCCGCACGGGAACGGCTCGGTCCCTTCGAATCGGAGCGTAGCACCACCCGCCAGGCGGGTGCAAGGCCCGGCGCCGGGCGTGACACGTCCGCCGGGGTGCACCGGGGGCGTCGCCCGGCGGTGACCCCGGTGCGCCCGGAAAGTCCTGTCCGTGCCCCCCCCCCCGCGACCTTACAAAAATCCAGACCTGTATCGGTGATCCGGATGGCCTGTATGGCGGGCCATGCGGGCCGGTCTCCGCCACTCCGGTTCGCGGACGCCTGGCTGGCTGGCCGGGGCGCTCCGCTCCGGCGGCACGGGCCGTCACGCGCCGGGCCGCGGCCCGGTCGGGCGGACCGGCTGGCGCAACGCCCGGCGCGGGCCCTGCCTGTCGGCGGCGGCGAAGGCGCTGCCGGTCCTGGCGGGGCGGCTGGGGCTGGAGCTTCCGCCGCCACGCGCCGTTCCCGACCCGGCCGCCGCGCCCGCGGTCCCGGACGGCGACATCCCCGGCACGGTGGCCCGCCGCCTGGATGGCCCCGGCCCGGTCCCGCCCGGTCCGGTGGGCGGCGCGGCCGACCGGCGGCGGTGGGAGGCGATGGTGGAGCGTCACCATCCCCTGGGATGGGCGCGCCCGCCCGGCGGCCGGGTCCGCCAGTGGATCCGCCCGGAGCGCCACGGCGTCCCCGGCGGGATCGGCTTCGGCCCGGCGACCTGGAGGCTGGCGGCGCGGGACCGCTGGATCGGCTGGACCCCCGGGGCCCGCGCCGCCAGCACCGGGCGGGTGGTCCGCAGCCACCGGTTCCTCCTGCTGCCCGGCGTGCGGGTGTACGGGCTGGCGTCGGAGGTGCCGCCCATGGCCGCCGCGCGGGTGGCGGAGGACCGGGAGGCCCGGTATCCGGTCCGTCCCGTGGCGGCCTGCACCCACGTCGGCCCGGAGCACTCCGGCCACGGCCATCACCGGGCGGGCTGGACCTGCGCCGGGCGCGGCGGCGGCCGCCGGGCGGCGGCGGGCACGGTGCGCGTCCTGGCGCCGGGGACGGCTGGCGCGGGGCGCTGCACAGGACAGGGCGGCGGCCGGTCGGGACGCCGGGCGGGGCCTGTGACGGCGCGGACATCGACCGGGCGGAGCGCGGGTACGGGCGCTCCGCCCATGACCTTCGGGCGGATCCGCCGGCGCGTGACTGGCATGGGGCGGGCCTGGCTGGAGAACATGGGCGGGGAGCTGCCGGCCGTCCTGCCGGCGGAGGCCGCGAAAAGGGCCGCGTACCGGCCGCTGCCGGACCCGGGGGTGACCATGGAACACATTCCGGGGCCGCACTCCGGGGCGACCGCCGGCCGCTGCCGCCGCGGGCCCCTCGTGCCGGGCATGCAGGACACCACGACCCTGAACCATCCCAGCCTTGAGGCGACCGGGGGCCTTGCCGATCCCGGCGGCGGCGGAAAGCGCGGCTCCGGCGTCCCCGCCCACGCCGGGCTGGCGGTGACGGCGGAGGGCCGCCCGCCGGGCCCGCGCGCCATGGACGCGGACCTGCGCGACGCCCCGGAGGACGACAGCCGGCGCTGGACCGGGGGCCCCGGCCGCGCCCGGGAACCCGCGGCCGCCCGCGCGGACACGCGGGTGGTCTCCGTCCGCGGCCGCGGGGGCGGTTTCCGGCGGCTCCCCGGCAGGGCGGCGGGGCGCGGCGACGCGCCGCCGGTGCGGCCCGGCCGGTCGGGGAGGCGGCGGGTGCGGACGCCGGACGGCGGGGAGATGTGCCTGCGGGAGCGCGCCGCGGCCCTGCCCGCGCCCGCGGTGCCGGAGCCGGCGATCCCGGCCTCCGGAGGCCCGGGGGCCCGGAAGGGGCGCGTGGCCCGCCCGGGGATCCGGGCGGCGGAGGTCACGGTGATGCCGCCGGGGGAGGAGGAGGGGCGCGCGGAGCCGCCGCGCTGGCTGCCGCTGGCCTCCGGGCGGCCGCAGCCGGGCGTGGCGGACGCCGTCCACGCCGCGCAGGTGCCGGGCCGGTACCGCGGAAGGTGGACCGTGGAGACCTGGTTCAGGACCCCAGGTCCGGCACCCGGATCAGGGACCGCAGGCCCGGCGCCGCCGACGGCCCGCGCGGGCGCCCCGCCTCCGGCGCCGTCACCGCCCGGCCCGCGTCGCCGACCTGACCATGCCCGCGCGCGGGCGCCCGGAGACGCCCGCGACCGATGTCTGTCCGGAGGGGGACATTGACCTCCCGCACACCCTGCCGGGGCCCGGGGCCACAGGGAGGCCGTCCGGATGGAGGGAGACCGCGTCCCCACCGTCAGGGACCCCGTCACCGGCATCGGGCGCCCCGTCGGCGCCCACCCGTTGAGGCGGCAGCCGCCGCGCGGGGTGAAAAAGGTCTGGCAGGGACCCGGGAGGCTCAACCGGGCCATCCAGGTGCGCGACGCCCTCGGCGGGAGAAGGCGGATTTGAGATTCACATACAGGTGTGGGCTGTTGCAAGGGGCGGGACCCATCCGGGCAAACGGTGCCGCGGTTCGCGGCGAACCATGCCCTCCGCCGGTCACACGCCCTACCCGGGTTCCCCCGAGGGCCCCGTCGGGCCGCCCGGGTGTCCGGTGTTCGCCTCCCCCTACGCCGGCGCCTTCGACAGGACGGCGCCCCCGTGCGCCAGCCCGGTGGTGGCGAACCGCACCGGCGCCCCCGGAAGCTTCCCGGGCAGCGCCACGATCCCGCGCCCGCCCGCCCGCCCGTCGCGGGCGCTCACGTATTGCACGGGCCGCCGGCCCTGCCGTGCCCCGGGCGTGGTCCACCGCGCCGCCCGGCCACGGCACCGGCCCCGGCCCGGCGGCAGCCCCGCGCCGCAGGCGGTCCGCATGCCCCCGGGCCGCGCCCGGTATCCCTTACGCGCCGGATCCCCGGGCGGTATCCCGCGCGGCCGCAGGAGCCCCGCGACCGCGCCCGCCAGCCGCAGCCGCTCCTTCACGGGCCGCCCGCGCCTGGGCGGCAGCCGCCTCCCCTCCTCCTCCGCGACCGTCGGCACCCGCACCGGCGACATCGCGTCCCGGTCGCCCCCGTCCCAGGCCCGGAGCGCCCGCACCATCCCGCGCGCGCCGGTCCGGTCGGTCCTCCCCTTCCTGCCGCGCCGGACCACCCCGGGGCCCGCCGGGTGGCGGACAACGACCCCGAGATCCTCGCCCTCCAGCCGGCGCGCCAGCCAGAAGCCCCCGTACCCCGCCCCGTGGACCGGCATCACGCGGACATCCCCGCCGGAGGCGGCGGCGGCCCGCTCCCGCGCCCGCACCGGCTTCGCGGGCGGCCCGTCCACGTCATGCGGCGCCAGCCTGTGCAGGCCTGTCCGCGACGCGTCCGCCGGATCGCCCACCGCCAGGATCCAGCCCGTGCCGCTCACCTGCAGCGCCGCGTGAACCGTGCTGGTCTCCCCTCCGGAGGGTGTGGTCGGACAGGTCATCGCATTCTCCTTTCGTTTGGCAAGGGGTGCCGCTTTTCGGCCCCCTTGCCACCATATGCTGGAACCATCACTTTCCCCTGCACCGAATCGCCCCCAGAGGCAAACCCCGGCGCCCTCATGGCATCTGGCCGGGCCTTCCGGCAGTATGACGCCGCCAACCCCGGCAACCGGCAGGTCGCGGCCGGGCCGGAGTGTCGCCGGAACGGGCGCCCCGTCGCGGCGTCGGAGGCGGAGGAGGCGCTTTCCCGCTCCCGGGACGCCGGCCGCGCGTGCCGGATGGGCGACGCGGAACGGGCCGCATGCCTCGAGCCCGCCCGCGACATCGAGCGCCACGGGAGGGTCCCGCCGGAACTCCGCAGGCGGATCCTGCGGGCCGTCCCCGTCGGGGCGACGGCAGGCGTCGGGGACCGCCGGGTCCGGCCCGTCCTGCACTGGCAGGGGGCGGCCACAGCGGGATCCCCGTCGGGAAGCGCCCGCCGGGTCGGCACGGCTTCGCCACCGACGGGGAGACGGCGACGACCGTCACGGCGCTCGCCCGGCAGCTGCCCGACGGGTCCATCGCCGCGATGCCCAACCGCAGCGGCCGGCGCGCGGGAAGGGGCAACCGCTGGCGGAAGGCCAGCGCCGCAGGCTTCCGGAGCCACCGGAACATTCCGGCCTGCCGCGAAGGCGGGGAGAGGGAGCGCGGCGAGACCAGCGTCCGCGGGGCGACCGCAACCCTTGGCATCAGCGGGCGCACGGCCATAGACTGGATCGCGGGCGGAAAGCTTCCGGCATGGCAGGTCTGCGGGGGCGCGCCATGGGTGATCAGGATCAGCGGCCTCTCCCCGCAGCCGGGACTTCCGCAGCCTTCCCTCTTCGACGCCGCGCCGGATGGGGAACCCGGACGGCAGGGAGGCCAGACGGCATGACGTCAGCCAGCGAACGGCCTTGCAGCAGGGGCGCGGAAAGGGGTGCGCCAAACTGTAAAACGTTTTCTTTCAACTGCATGGCGAGGGGGGCATCATGAGTCCATCGTTTCGACGACGCCGCTGCCGACCTGGACGCCCCGCTCCCGGAACCCGCCGTACCGCATGCGGCCGGGGTTCGCCTCCATGTATCGCGCGCATTCCGCCACATCCCCGTGCCGGTTGGCATGGGGCCCGGGTTCCGCGGTGACCGCCAAAGCCCGGGTGTCCCTCAGCCGCGCCCTGTCCGCCCCGGAGCGCCGCCGGAACCGCGGCCCCGTCCGGCGCGGCGACCGCGCGCTGGCGCACGGCCCCGCCCTCCCGCCAATACCCGGCAATGCCGCCGCATGCCCCAACACGCCGTCATACCGTCACCTCCCCGGTTCCCGCCGCGCCCGGCCTCTCCAGACACCCGGCTACGCCGGCCGGAATGTCCGGGAGCCCCGTCCCCTCTTCCCGCATGACTGAAACCCCTGCCCGCAGACTGCCCCGCCGCGCGGAACCCGCCCTGTCCCCGGGCCGTGGAGCCGCATCGGCACCGGACAGTCCCACCCGAAAGCCGCCGGGAAGACCGAAACGGAGAGCGGCCGCCGGCAGAGGATCACAGGGGCCGAGCGAAAAACACCGAACCGGAGATCTCAGGATACACCCTGTATGTCAAATTTCAAATTGACCCACCGCCCCAAATTCACCTGTGATTCGTGCGCCAACGTAAGGTTGGTTCTATCCCAGAATCGGCTTTCTGGTGGCGTGGATGCCCACCTGACCGCATCGCGATGTGCCGATCTGGTGTGGATGTCCGGGGACTTCAACCGCCCAGAAAGCTTCCAATCGCGGCTTCGGCGCCATCGGACCAGATCAGGGTGAGCCACCGCGAAAAGGCTTCCGAAAAACGGCGGTTATCAGCCAGATCGCCATACAGCCCTCGCTGCTCGATCCATGCCGGGGGTCTCTCCCGAGCCACTTCAGCCGCGCCCGTCAGGGTGTTCCACATCGGGTCATTGGGTTCGATCACGCTTCCATCCTCGCGTGAACCCTCGCACATTCGCGCCCAGAGCGCCTCTGTCAGGGCGAGGCCCTCGATCAGCCCTCCGCTCGCCAGCGCGTCGCGGATCACCGGCAGGATAAAGCCGGTGTGGCGGGAGGACCCGTCGAAGGTGACCCGACGTGTGGTATCGACGATCCGGGGGTTGGAAAACCGGCGGCCGACCAGATCCACGTACGCCCTGGGCGTCATGCCGGGAACGGGGTGGACATGCGGCACGATCTCGTCGATCGCCACCTTGTGGAACAGGGGGGCGATCAGGGGATGCTCCATGCACCCGGCAATCGTCGCAGCGGACAGGATCTCGCCGGGGACCGCGATCACCTGGTGCCCGCCGTTCAGTATGCGTATCTTCATGGCCTCGTAGTCGTGCACCTGATCGGTGACCGTGGCTCCGACCCTTTCCCAAAGCGGTCGGCCGGCGCAGAACCTGTCCTCGATCACCCACTGGCGGAAGTTTTCATGGCTGACAGGAACCGCGTCATCAATGCCCTGCTCGCGCACCAGCGCAAGTTCCTTGGGGCCGGTCGCGGGTACGATGCAGTCGACCATGGAATCGGGAAAGCTGCAGTCGGCGTTGATCCAGTCAGCGAGACCCGGATCCGTCAGGCGCGCGAGTGAGACCACGGTCTGCCGCATGATCGCGCCGTTGCCCTGCAGGTTGTCGCAGCTCTGCAGGGTGAATGGCCCCGCCCCGGTCGCGCGGCGGCGGGCTAGGGAAGCGACGATGGCACCGAACGCGGTACGGGGGGCGTCCGGATTGACAGCGTCGTGCTGGATGTCCGGGTGCGCGGCATCAAAGCCCTTCGATGCCGGGTCGATGTAATATCCTCCCTCGGTGACGGTCGTGGCCACGATGCGGATCGCAGGGTCGGCCATGCGTTCGATCAGGGGCCCGTTACCCTCCACGACAGGGATGTAGTCGACCATCGAACCCACGACCTCGACGGAACAGCCCGACGGGTCCAGCTCGATCAGCGTGGTCAGGTAGTCCTGCGCCGCCAGCTTCCGCCGCTGCGCCCTGTCGTAGGGTCGCACGCCCGCGCCGACGATGGCCCAGTCGAAAGCCTCGCCCGTCTGCATCAGCCGGTGCAGATACCAGGCCTGGTGACCGCGGTGGAAATTACCGAGCCCGATATGAACGATCCCGGCGGTCAACCGCGACCGGTCATAGCCTGGCACCAGCACGCCTTTGGGCAGTCTGCCCAGATTCGCATTCGACAGCTTCACTGGACAGGGCATCAGCTCATCCAGTTTCCGCCGTCCACGTTCAGTGTCTGTGCAGTGATGTAGCGGGCCTCGTCGGAAGCGAGGAATACGCAGGGATCGGCGACATCTGCCGGATCACCCATACGGCCCAACGGAACGGCCTCGCCGACCTCGCGCTTCTTCTGCCCCCTTGGCTTGCCCTCGTACTCAGCGAATCTGGCGTCGACAACATCCCACATTGGGGTGTCGACCACACCCGGTGCGATGCCGTTGACCCGGATATTGTCGCTCGCCACTTCCAGTGCTAGGGACTGGGTGATCGAGATCACCGCGGCCTTGGTCGAGCAGTAGAGAGTGATGTTGGGCTCTCCTCGGCGGCCCGCCTGGCTCGCCAGGTTAACGATTGCACCACCACCGCGTTTCTTCATCGACGGAATGACCGCCTGGCAGGCGAAAATCGTGCCACCTACATTTACGTCGTACTGGCGGCGATAGTCCTCCGGCGTGATCCTGTCGATCGAGGCCATGTTGAAGATGCCGGCATTGTTGACCAGTATGTCTATCCCGCCCCAGGCCTCTTCCACTTCGGCAACGCCAGCCTGGATCGAGACGATGTCGGTGACGTCCATCGGCACGGCCATGCCGCCGGTTGCCGCGGCCGTCTCCCTCGCGTCCGCTTCCAGCAAGTCGGCGACCGCGACCCTGGCCCCCTCGCGTGCGCAGGCTTCGCATATTGCGCGGCCGATGCCGCGTGCGCCGCCCGTGACGAGGGCGACCTTTCCATCAAGCCGTTTCATGCCATCCGCAGTCCTTTCGCGTCGAATCTGTGAATGTGTGCGGCGCTCGGCGTCAGAAACACCGCATCACCGTGGCTGACCGCGACATCGCCGGGCGCACGCACGGTGAACGGGTCGCACCCTGGAATGCCGTGGATGTGGATGAAGGTGTCAGAGCCCAGATGCTCGGCCACACCAACCGTACCGCGCCATGGCCCCCCGGTCGTCGAGACATCAACGTGTTCCGGCCTGATCCCTATCGTATGCGCTCCGTGCCCGGCGGCCTCGCCACCCTCGATGAAGTTCATCCTCGGGCTCCCGATGAACCCGGCCACGAACAGGTTGCGAGGAAGGCGGTAAAGCTCCAAGGGGCTGCCAACCTGCTCGATCACACCTGCGTGCAGGACGACGATCTTGTCCGCCATGGTCATGGCCTCGACCTGGTCGTGGGTGACGTAGATCATCGTTGTGTCGAGTTTTCTGTGAAGTTCGGAGATTTCCATGCGCATGCCGACCCGCAGTGCCGCGTCGAGGTTGGAGAGCGGTTCATCGAACAGGAACGCGGCAGGCTCACGCACTATGGCGCGGCCAATGGCAACACGTTGCCGCTGGCCGCCGGAAAGCTGGCCGGGTCTGCGGTCCAGGTAGTCGGTCAGGTTAAGCGACCTGGCGGCAGCCTCGATCCGTCTGTCCTGCTCCTCCCGGCTCATCTTCGCCATGCGCATCGGGAAGGCGATGTTCCTGCGCACGGACATATGCGGGTAGAGCGCGTAAGACTGAAACACCATTGCCAGACCCCGCTTGGCCGGCGGCGTTGCGGTGGCGTCGCTGCCGTCAATCTCGATCGTTCCCGAAGTCGTGTCCTCAAGGCCCGCGATCAAGCGCAGAAGAGTGGACTTTCCGCACCCGGAAGGGCCAACGAAGACCACAAACTCCCCGTCATCGATCTCCAGATCCAGAGGTGGAATGACCTCAACGTCGCCAAATTTCTTCTGGACCCGCTTGAGCTGTATGCGTCCCATTCCCTTTTTCCCTATTTCACGGCACCGAAAGTCAGGCCGCGGACAAGCTGCTTCTGGCTGAACCAGCCCATGATCAGGATCGGCGCGATCGCCATTACCGAAGCCGCGCTGAGCTTGGCGTAGAACAGGCCCTCGGGACTGGAATAGCTGGTGATGAACTGGGTCAGCGGCGCGGCGTTCGAGGCCGTCAGATTGATCGTCCAGAACGCTTCGTTCCAGGCCAGGATGATGTTCAGGAGCACGGTCGACGCCATCCCGGGGATCGCCATCGGTGTGAGCACGTAAAGGATTTCCTCGCGCAGGGTCGCGCCGTCCATCCGCGCCGCTTCCAGAATTTCTCCGGGGATCTCCCTGAAGTACGTGTACAGCATCCAGATGATGATCGGCAGGTTGATAAGCATCAGCACGATTGTCAGGCCAAAGCGGCTGTCCAGAAGATCAAGATCGCGGAAGATCAGGTAGATCGGGACCAGCACGCCAACAGGCGGCAGCATTTTGGTCGACAGCATCCACATCAGGACATTTCTGGTGTGTTTGGATGGGACAAACGCCATCGACCAGGCTGCCGGAACCGCGACCAGCATTCCGAGTAACGTGGATCCCAGCGAAATGATCACCGAGTTGGAGAAGTGCTTGAAGTAGTCCGACCGCTCCTGAACCGTCGTGAAGCTTTCCATCGTCCAGCCCGAGCCGAACAGCACTTCGAGCGGTGCCCGGATCGCATCCTCCTCGGTTTTGAACGCGAGGATCAGGATCCAGAGGATCGGGAAGAACATCAGGAGGCCGAACGCTCCGGCAACGGCGGTGTTGGTCAGCCTGGTCCTGTTGGAGACTGCGCGTGCCATGATCTCACCTCCTCAGGCGTCGAGGTTCCTGCCGATCATTCGCATCAGGAAGATCGCGACGATGTTGGCGAGGATGATCGCAATGACGCCACCCGCGCTGCCCATGCCCACGTCGAACTGCAGAAGCGACGAGACGTAGATAAGGTAGGTCAGGTTTGTCGTTGCCGTGCCCGGACCTCCGTTGGTGGTGACGAGGATTTCGGCGAAGATCGACAGAAGGAAGATCGTCTGGATCAGGATCACCACCGTGATCGCGCGCGCGAGGTGCGGCAGCATGATGAACCAGAACCTGTTCCACCAGCCCGCTCCATCCATTTCGGCAGCTTCGAGCTGCTCCTGATCAAGTGATTGAAGCGCCGTAAGCAGGATCAGTGTCGCGAACGGCAGCCACGTCCAGGAAACGATCACGATGATCGAGGCCATTGGAATCTGCCCGAAAAAGTCGACCGGCTGGAAGCCGAGGCTCGTTGCGATGCGCCCGAAAATGCCGTTCACCGGGTTCATGAACATGTTTTTCCAGACAAGCGCCGAAACTGTAGGCATCACGAAAAACGGCGCGATCACCATGATGCGGATGATCCCGGTTCCGAACATCGGCCGGTCCAGCAGAATCGCGGCGAACAGCCCGCCGACCGTGGTGATGGCGAGCACCCCTCCGACAAGCACCAGCGTATTCTGGACCGCCGCCTTGAAGCTGGGGTCGGTGATGAACCAATAGTAGTTTTCCCATCCCGCGAATGGGGTGTCACCGATCTGCAGCAGATTGTATCGCAGGAACGAGAAATAAAGGGTCAGGCAAAGCGGAACCAGCATCCAGCCGAGAAGCAGCAGCACGGCAGGCGAGATCATCACTCTCGCGGCGGATCGTGACGCTTTCGTGGACATGCGCTCTGCCCTCCCGAAACGGATTTCGGATCAGCGCTAAAGGAGAAACTCGAATCGGGCCTTCAAAAAAGCGCTGAAATCAAGGATCGAAACCAGGAACGGGCCGGGGCGTAGTCCCCGGCCCGTTCCTGGAGGAAGTTACTTAATGTAACCTGCCTTTGTCATCTCGCGAACCGCGAACTGCTGGCTGTTAGCGAGCGCCTGTTCGACCGTCATTTGACCGGCAAGCGCCGCGGCGACCTGCTGGCCAACGTAATTGCCGATGCCCTGGAATTCGGGAATCGCCACGAACTGAACGCCGGTGTAAGGTACCGGATCACGCGTCGGATCTGCCGGATCGACCGAGAAGATCGCGTTCTTGATGGTTTCGGCGAAGGGCGCGGCCGCCAGAAGACGCGGATCCTCGTGGATGGAGGCGCGCGTTCCGCTCGGCACGGCAACCCAGCCTTCCGTATCACCGACCATCTGGAAGTACTCCTTCGAGGTCGCCCATTTCAGGAAGTCCTTCGCGGTGTCGGCCTTCTGGGAACTTGCCGGAATTGCCAGCGCCCAGGACCAGAACCAGCCCGTTCCCTTATCGGTCACCTGCTTGGGTGCCTGAAAGAAGTCGGTTACGTCCGCGACGTTGGACGTGTTCGGATTCCGTACGTCGTTGGCCGCCGAGGTCGCATCGATCCAGGTTGCGCACTTGCCGTCCTTGAAAAGCGCACGGTTTTCGTTGTGACCGTTGGCCGTGGCACCCGGAGGGCCAGAGTTGGTCATCAGATCGACATAGTACGTGATCGCGGCATTCCACTCCGGCGAGTCGAGTTGCGGGTTCCAATCCATGTCGAACCAGCGCGCTCCGAAGGCATTGGCCATGGTGCCGACAAATGCCATGTTCTCGCCCCAGCCTGCCTTGCCGCGCTGGCAGGTGCCGAAGACGCCGTTTTCCGAGTCATGCAATTTGGCGGCCATCTCGGCAAATTCGGTATAGGTGATCTGCTCGGTCGGCGGCGTGACGCCGGCCTGCTCGAACAGGTCGGTGCGATAGAAGGTGAACGAGGTTTCCGAGTAGAGCGGAACCGCGTATAGGTTGCCGTCCGCCGACAGGCCGTTGCGGACCAGCTGAAAGATGTCTTCCGCATCATAGTCCGGGTCATCGTAGAAATCGTTCAGCGAGGTCAGCCAGCCATTGGCGCCCCAGATCGGCGTCTCGTAAGCACCGATGAACATGATGTCGAACGAGCCGCCACCTGTCGCGATATCCTGCGTCGTCCGCTGGCGAAGGACGTTTTCTTCCAGAACGACCCAGTTGATCGTGTTGCCGGTCGCTTCCTCCCACTGCGGCGACAGCTTTTGCATGACGATCATGTCGGCGTTGTTCACCGTAGCGATCGTGATTTCCTCCGCCACGGCGGTGGATGCGAGCGCCGCCGCAAACCCGAAGCCGACTGCGGTGTTGAGCAGTACATTCCTAGCGGACATAAAGTCTCCTCCCATTTTTTCAGATGCACGACTTGTGGGGAGGAAAATGGTTGAGTCAAGCGAAATCTCTCGCCGGTAGTGGGTGAGTTTGAAATTTCCCTCTTGCGGTAGGTCTTGGGGCGGTTCGGCTTGGGAGCCGCTTCCTCGATCATCTTCACCAGCATCCATGTTTCGGTCCAGGCCCGGATCCGGGCTTTTCCTTCGGTCTGCGGGCCACCGGATCCGGGTTCCGCGCACCGCTTTCCACCGGCGGGCGCCGCGCGGGCAGGCGCGGGCGGGTCGGCCGCGGGGCGCTGCCGGCCGGTCGGTCCGGTCCAGCGCCGGGCGTCAGCCGGCGGCGGGCACCGACCTGTCCTCCCACATGCGCCGGTCGCGCAGGAGGACGTTCGCGGTCACGACGGGCCCGCCCATGACCGCGGTCACAGCGACCCCGGGTGCCTTGCCCTTTCCCGGAGCCGCCCGTACAGCGCCTTCATCTCCGGGCCGGACATGCAGGCCGCCATCGCCGCCATGCACGGCACGTCCCCCGGACGCCTGCGCCCGCCGCCGATGTGGCGCCCGCCCTTCAGGGTGCCGCTGTCGCGGGCGATCGGCGCCACGCCGCCCGGCGCCGCGGCCTGGCGGCTGGCGGTCGCGCCCGGCCCGCCCGTCCAGGCGACCGGGGACGCCGCCGTGACCGGGCCGATGCCCGGCACCGGGGTCAGGACCGGGTGGCCTGCGGCGAGATCCCCGGAGCCCCTGACAGGCGCCCCGGTCCGCCGGCCGTACCCGCGGACGGCGGCGGCCGGTTCCTCAAGCACCCCCGTGACCGGCCCTTCCGGATCGGGCTCTCCGACCCCGGCGGGAACCGCCTCGGCCCGGTGCGCCGGTCGACGGGGGCCTCCCGAAGCCCCGGCATGCCGCGGAGCCTGCCGGCGGTCACGTCCGCCTGCGCCGCGGGCGCCATGTCCGGGAACGCGGCGCCGGGGGCCGCGGGCACCCCCGCGCCGGCCCTGCCGGTCCTCCCCGGCGCACCGCCGGGCCGGGGGAGGTCCCGGCACTGGCGCGGGTTGACGGTGACGACCAGGAAGCCCCGGTCGCGCGGCGACCGCGCGACGCCCCGGTGCATCCGCCCCGTGGCCTCCATGACGACCCGCTTCACGCCGCCCTCCCTCAGGAGGCGGGCGGCCCTGCGCAGGCCGTCGGTGTCGTTGGTGGCGCTGCCGTCCCGCCCGTCGGGTGGATGTCCGGCGTCTTCCCGCGCACGCCGGTTCCCGCGCCTGCGGTGGTCATGGTCTCCCGCTCCCGTGCCCGTGACGGTCCGGTTCCCGGACCCGGCATCCATCGGGACGCGGGAGGCTGACGGGAGGACGGGCCGGTCACGCTGGCGCACGGATCCGCGAATGCGATCCAGGGCCGTTCCGGTCCGACCCGTCCTGCGGGGCAGGCCCCGCTCCGCCGCCGCCAGGCCTGGCGGCGGCGGCCCCGGACCCGGCATCGACCGGGAGGGCGGCGGGAGCAAGGGACGGTTTTTCCACAGGAATCCGCCCCCGGCTTCCGCACAGCCACCTCCCCTGATCAGTGCCGGTTCGCTGGGCATACGAGGTCGTCCAGCTCCCAGAGCGTATCGGTGACACCGGCTTCCGGAGGCCGCGGCGGCACTATCGATCAGGCAGGTGAACGACTCGCTGCCCCGGTCCTTGAGAGCCGCGCCGGTCCCGGGGTCGCGTCCCTCGGCGGTGGACACGACCGCCAGCTTGGCTTCCCTGGTCTTCGAGGTGCCGTCAGCCGGTCGGCCCGGCGATGGCCGAGCAGTGCAATGCCTCCCACATCGAGTTAAGCCAGGCCTTCCCGATGGAGGGCATGCCGGCAGCAGAGGGCGCCCCTGGCGGAGTGATCATCCGGTTCGCTCTGGAAAACTGCGACAATCCCGGCAGCACCGAGACTCCCCGGGAATACCGGATTCCCTTCTGCGCCGAGTTCTTCGACACCACCCCGTGCGATGCCACCGCGACCGACTGCCTGAGCAACAATGTTGCCGGGGCCAGCGGCCTTTTGGGCGGCCGCTGGCGGGATGCCGGCGAGTTCAAGCGGTGCAACACCATGACCGAGGCCGAAGGCTTTACGTCTGCCCTGCTGACCCCGCACGAAAACAGTTTCCCGGACAGAGGGGAGAATTCCATTTACGCCATAATGTACAATCCGACCCGTCATCTGCGCATTCCCATCCGGGATAACGACTGATCTGGGGTGCGGTTTGGGTAGCGGCGGGCGTGGTGGCGGTACGATAACTGTCAACGGGCCTTAGGGCCCGTTGACAGTCGGGTTGCGAATCGCCCGGTTCCGTGCCATTTTCTGCTCCAGCGACCACCAAACGGAACCGGACGGCACCGCGGGCGCGTGACCGGGAGATGTACGGGTGGCGGCACATGGTGGACAGTTTCCTCCCGAAGCCCGGGGAGTTCCGGGCGATCGCGACGCGCTACGACAGGACTGCCGCGGGCTTCGCCGCCGGGATTCACCCCGTCGCCGGCGTGGTGGCCGCGTCATGACTGTCAACGGGCCCTAGTCAAAATGACTAAATGGGGAGTGCTGCAAAGTGCGGGAAAGTTAATATGACCGGCAAGTCTCTGCCTATCGGCATCCAGGATTTCGCGACCATCCGGAGCAGGGACTTCTACTACGTCGACAAGACCCCGCTCATCCGGCAGATGGTCGAGCGGGGTGACCACTGGTTCCTCTCGCGTCCCCGTCGCTTCGGCAAGAGTCTGCTGGTCGACACGATCAAGGCCCTCTTCGAGGGGCGGGAGGTCCTCTTCCAAGGGCTGGCCATCCATGGCCACTGGGACTGGTCGGTGACCCATCCCGTGGTGCGCCTGAGCTTTGGCGGCAGGTATGACCGGCCGGAGGATGTTGAGCGCAGCATCGCCAACCAGCCCGGCCTGATCGAGCACTCTGCCGGACTGGTGCCGCTGGCCGGCGCGGACGCCGCGCCCGAGCGTCTGCAAACGCTTCTCTACCACCTGCATCACACCACCGGCCAGCGCGTCGTGATCCTCGTCGATGAGTATGACAAGCCGATCCTGGACGGGCTGCCCGACCCCGACCGGGCCCGCGCCAACCGGGAGTACCTGCGCGGTGTCTACGGCATCATCAAGGACAGCGCCGCCCATGTCCGCTTCGTCCTCGTCACCGGCGTGAGCATGTTCTCCAGGGTCAGCCTGTTCCCGGACATGAACAACCTCGAGGACATCAGCCTCGATCCCCGCTATGCCACGCTCTGTGGCTACACCGACGCGGATATCGACACCGTGTTCGCGCCCGAGATCAAAGGGCTGGACCGGGACATGATCCGCACCTGGTGCGACGGCTACAGCTGGCGGGGTGCGGAGCGGCTCTACAATCCCTTCGATGTGCTCCTGTTCCTGCGCAATCGCACCTTCAAACCCTACTGGTTCCAGACCGGCTCGCCGCGCTTCCTCTTCGAGACGCTGAAGAGGAAGTCCGTCAGCCCGCTGGAGCTGGAAGGCATGCTGGCCGACGAGTCACTGGTCTCGAAGTTCGAGGTGGAGGATGTCAGCGCCGAGGCCCTGCTGTTCCAGACCGGCTACCTCACCATCACGGACGCGATCCGCAGGGGCCACCGCACCCTCTACCGGCTCGACTGTCCCAATCAGGAGGTCAGGCTCAGCCTGAACGATCATCTGCTGGCGGCCCTGTCCCCGCAGGACCGGGTGCCCCTGGACGAAGGCGAGGCCTTGCGGGACCGGCTCGAGACCAACGATTTCACGGGCTTCGCGGACACACTCAAGGCCTGGCTGGCCAGCATTCCCTACCAGTGGCACGCCACGGGGGATCTGGCCCGCTACGAGGCCTGGTACGCCAGCCTGCTGCACATGGCCTTCCGGGCCATCGGCGTCGATGTGCGCGGTGAGGCGGCCACCAGCCACGGACGTGCCGACATGGTGGTTCCTCTCGGCGAGCAGGTCTTCGTCCTCGAGTTCAGGATGGCGGACAGTGCGGACGATGCCGAGGCGGCCCTGGTAGCCGCGTTCATCCAGATGCGGGCGCGGGGGTATGCCAAGACATACCGCGGCCAGCCCGTCCATCTCGTCGCCATCGCCTGCGGGCGCGACGCGCGCAACCTGCTGGAGGTCCGGGCGGAGCCGGCCGTCTTTCCCTGATGGAGTGGGTCGAGCCCGTTGGCTCTGGAGTCCAACAACGCCGGCACAGACGGTGGGCTCACAGCCCCGTGACGCCTGTCCCTCTCCAACAAGGCACCCGTACCACAAGTGGCGCTACGGACGCTTCCGCCTCCCCACCGCCCGCCACCCTCAAGGCCCCCACACCCCTGCCGCTGCCGCCCCGTCCATCCCGTTGATCACTGCACCAACGCCAACCCGTACCAAGGAGACCCCCACATGACCCCCTTCACCAGCAATGTTAATCTCCGACCAGATCCGTCCGGGTCCGTCCCGCCCTGCCCAGTGCGGCCCCGGGAGACGTCTGTCTCCCGGTCGGCCCAAGGCCAAGGGGGCGAACCCCTTGACCCCCAGCCGATGAAAGAAACATGTCCGCCAGCCGTCCCGGCAGGTCCGCCATGCGGTGGGGGTTCCGCCACCCCGCCACGGTCCGCTCTCCGCCCGGCACTGGAGCGGACCGTCCCGGCATGCCTGCACGGCACCGCCGGTGGAAAACGGTGCGCGGAACCCGGATCCGGTGGCCCGGAAACCGCCCGGAAAGCCCGGATCCGGGCTTGAACCGAAACATGGATGCTGCCCGTGCTCGCACGGGCGTAATGGGGATAGTGTTGTGCCAGGGAAAAAGATTGTGGTTATCGGGGAAATCCTGGTCGAGATCGTGGCCGACACGATCGGTGACGGATTCCGCGAGGCGCAGCCGCTTACCGGACCCTTTCCGTCCGGGGCCCCGGCCATCTTCGCCGATCAGGTTGCCAGGATAGGGCAGCCGGTCGCCTTGATATCGGCTGTTGGTGATGACGATTTCGGACGCCTGAATCTGGATCGGCTGGGTCGTGATGGCGTCGACGTCTCCGGCGTTTTCGTTGACCCCGACCGCCCGACCGGCAGCGCATTCGTTCGCTACCGCGGGAACGGCGACAGGGATTTCGTCTTTAACATCAGCCATAGCGCCGCAGGTCGCCTGAACGTGACTGACACGGTCGAAGCCCTGATGGCTGCGGCCGACCACCTGCATGTCACGGGGTCGTCGCTGTCCAGCCCGGAATTCGTCGCGCTGAATCTTCGCGCAGCGGAAGGCATTCGAAGTCGCGGCGGCACGGTATCCTTTGACCCCAATCTACGCCGTGAGATCCTGTCTGCCGAAGGCATGCCCGAGGCCATGTCGAGGATGGTCTCAATGACAGACCTTTACCTGCCAAGCGGCGGCGAACTTACCCTGTTGACAAGAGCCACTACGCCTGAGGCGGCGATAGAGGAACTGCTCGGTCTGGGCGTTCAGGCCATCGTTCACAAACGCGGCGCAGTTGGTGCCAGCTTTCACAGCGGGAATGAAGTATACGCAGTGAAGGCGCTTTCGGTCGATGAAGTCGACCCGACCGGTGCCGGTGATTGTTTTGGAGGAACCTTCACTGCGCTTTGGCTTAGGGGAATGGAGCCGCGCAAGGCGCTCCAGCTCGCCGCCGCGAGCGGCGCACTGGCGGTGAGCAGGCGCGGGCCGATGGAGGGTACCGCGACGCTTGAGGAACTGGAAGTGTTGGCCCGACGCTTGACGGGAGCGGCCCAATGAAGCACCCGCTGCTTGCGATTCCCGAGGCCTATCACCGGGGTGAGCACCTTGGGATCACCGCGGTCTGCTCGGCTCACCCCCTGGTGATCGAGGCGGCGCTTCGCTTGGCCGGGAGCGGGGACCGGACCGTCCTCATCGAGGCGACGTGCAACCAGGTCAATCAGGATGGCGGCTATACGGGCATGACCCCTGCGGCTTTTCGCGAATTCGTCGAGGGTATCGCGGGCAAAGTTGGCTTCGATACGGGTAGGATCGTGCTCGGCGGCGATCATCTGGGCCCCAATCCCTGGAAGGGTTTGCCTGCCGATGAGGCGATGGCCAAGGCCGAGGCGATGATCGCGGCCTACGCGCGAGCTGGCTTCACCAAGCTGCATCTGGACACGTCTATCGGATGCAGGGGGGAGCCTGCCGCTCTCGCCGACGCGGAAACGGCCGAACGCGCCGCCCGACTGGCGGCCGTCGCCGAACGGGACAGGGGTGCGCAGCCTCCGCTTTATGTCATCGGGACTGAGGTTCCCGTCCCCGGCGGTGCGACACATCCGCTTGATCGACTCAAACTGACGGCGCCGGATGCTGTGGCGCAGACCCATTATGCCCATCAATCCGCGTTCGAGGCGCGCGGTCTGGATGATGCCTTCTCCCGCGTGATCGCGCTGGTTGTCCAGCCCGGCGTCGAGTTTAGCCACAGCGATGTCATTCACTTTGATGCGGATAGGGCGAAAGCCCTGTCCGCCACGCTGAGCGCCTACCCGGGCATTGTCTTCGAGGCCCACTCAACTGACTACCAGACGATAGGGGGTCTACGCGCACTGGTCGCAAACGGCTTTGCCATCCTCAAGGTCGGGCCTTGGTTGACATTTGCCTTGCGTGAGGCGCTCTATGCGCTCGACGCCGTGGCCGATGTTCTGGAGGGTGGCCCACCCAAAGGCGGACTGATGGCAAAGATGGAAGACATCATGACCGCTGCGCCCGGCAATTGGAAGGATCACTATGAAGGAGACACCAACGAATTGTGGCTGCAACGGCACTTCAGCTACCTGGACCGCATACGGTATTACTGGCCCACAACTGAAGCTGAATCCGCGGTTTCGCACCTGAATTCCCGCTTGGCCGGGAAACGGATTCCCGCGCCGGTTGTCGGACAATGCCTGCCGCATGTCGCCGGCACAGATGCCGAAGAGATTCTTCTGGGAGCGGTCGAGTTCACGCTTCGGAAATATGAGATGGCAACCTTCGGATGATCGGCGGAGTGATCCGGGTTCTGGCCCCGAGTCGGCTGCCGGGTGCCGTGCGACGCGGTTTCCCGCGGTCGCGGCAGGATTGGATGTCCCGGGGTCGGGTTCGCCGGTCACTACGAGCGGGCGGGTCTTTGTGGCATATATTGAGCGGCATGCGACAGCGGACGGGAGGTGGAGGTGGACGACGGCATGTCACCCCGTGCCCTCACAAACGACGGACAGGAACCTTTCCATGAGGATACCATGACAGGAAGCGCGGATATGTTAAGACCCCGCATATGTGCGGTTCGGGGAGATCCGGTGTGGGAGCGCTGGCATGAGAGTGTTCAACCGGCTTCCGTGACTCTCCGCGATGATGGATCCGAAAGGGAACCTGCATAGTGCGCGGGACAGCACATCAGAGTCTTGCGGCGGCTTGGCCTCAAGACCCGAAGCTATCGGCGGCCGTTTCATGAAAACGCCTGCTCAAAAGTTTCCGTCCTTGCCCGACGCCCTGCGGGTTTCCTCGCCTTGCAGGCCTGAAGCCCCACATACGACCGACATTCCGGGTGCGGGTCAAGGCAACGATCGCGCGGGCGATGGCTGAACGTCAAACCGGGACGGAACGGGCGAGGTCCGGTTCACGCGGGATTTGTATGGAAATCCCAGTATGGCTGTTCGCGGGCCTGGTTCTTTCGGCTTTGGCGCTGACAGGAATTTACGGGCGGTACTGGGTTCATGGTGACTTTGACGTCATACATGCCCTGTTGATCCTGTTTCTATCCATCAACCTGATGGTCTGCTATCTGGAGATCTGCCTGGCCCTTCACCGCGACTATGTCGATCAACGTATCGAGCATTGGCGCGATTTTGAGATGGAGACCGGTCGTGCGTCGATTATGGCCTTTCTTGCCTCTGTGGTCCCCATTTCCAGGTTGTTCCTGTCGATCACATGGGCGGATTTGTGGGCCATCTACTCGCAGATGGACCGTTCGTATGCGGATCGGCGCTCCTATGGCTACAATATCGACTTCGCCAATGGATTTCTGGTTCCGGTTCCGACACTGATCCTGTATGTCGCCTATAGCATCGACACTATGCCCGCGCTTGTCACGGGCATAATCGGGGTGATGCTGTATTGGCAGCTGCTGCATGGAACACTGGTCTACTGGATCGGTTTCTTCGGCGCCAATCTGCACGACGGGATCAGTCGGCGACATCTCTACTTTGTTGTCCTGGGCCTGAACTCACAATGGGTGTTTTTCAGTCTGCTGGGCATCTACGCCTCAATTCAGATGATCCTGAGAGGTGACTATAGCGTCTTCGGCTAATGACCAGATGTCCGAGGCGCGAAACCCGAGACCGTCCGCGCCGGGGCACGATGACATCAAGCGGGAGTTTGACATGCCGAGGATGTCATTGAGCGGGATTGCAGACATCTTCTTTCAGCCTACTGGAGAACCCATCCCGCAGTCGTGAGTCAGTTTGAATTTCGGTTTGGAGTAGTTCAGGCGTCCCCGATGCGGTTGACCGCGGCGAAGCCGGCATCGCGATGGCGCGGTCAAGCCATCGCCCTGCGTCCCGCGCGGGCGTCCGCAGCGCGGTCGGGAAGCGCCCGCCTCTCGGCTGACGCCGGGTCCCGCTCTACCGACATCCCGGGCGGGCTCCGCGTCGCGCACGTGACGCGAAACGGCTGGAACCGCGCGGCGGAACGGTGTAGGATGCGCTCGGAAAAGACGCGGAGGGAACCGGACCCATGGCCGAAGCCGCCTTTAACATGATCGCCGAGACCCAGCGGCTGCGCGACGCGGGACTCCCCCAGAAGCAGGCCGAGGCCGTCACCCTGGCGATCCACGCCGGCGTCACCGGAGGCGTCGCGTCGAAGGCGGACGTCGAGGCGCTCAGGGGCGACGTCAGCAAGGAGATGGAGGCGCTCAGGGGCGACGTCAACAGGGAGATGGAGGCGCTCAGGGGCGACGTCAACAGGGACATCGAGGCGCTCAGGGGCGACGTCAAGGCACTTGACGTCAGGGTCGACGCGCTCGACACGAAGATTGACGGTCTTGGCGACAGGCTGGACACCAGGGTCGACAGCCTCGGCGACAGGCTGGACTCCAGGATCGACGCACAGTCCGACAGGATCACCCTTCGGCTGGGTGTCGTGATCGCGGCCACCGCCGCCGCGCTTTTCGCCGCGCTGAGATACCTGCCACCGCCGGGCTGACGTCCCCGCGCCACCGTGTCAGACAGTCAGGACCAGGTTCTGGCCACCCTCGTGGTACCGGCGATGGCGCAGGTGGATTACACATTTCTGAACGGCAAGACAGGCCCAAGCGCTTGCCCGGCAGGGCAGTCTGAAATGAGTGTGCTCATGATTCTGGACTCTCGGGCTGAGCACTTGAAGAACAAGGTCCGTGGTAATCGTTCGGTGAAGGCGTGACGGCCATTCCACACGGCATTTGACGGCCGTCTTTCCGGGCATTCGATTTCCACTGGCTACACTGCGGCACATCCGCTGGCCGTGCCGCATGTTGATTCGCGGAGTCCCCGTTTCGGCCCCCGTCCCGCCTCCGGTTCCGCCGGCGGAGGCGAGGGTTGCGGAGCTGGAGGGCCGGCTCACGGAACCGGAAGCCCGTGCCCTGGAATGGAAGCGGGAGTCGATCCAGGCCCGCGGCGGGACGGACGGGCTCCGGACGGCCTTCGGGAGCAGCCGCGGGAAGCCCGCCGCCTCCCGCGCGGACCTGCGGGATGTGCGCCGGAGCCGGGGCGCGCGGAACGTGCGCAGGCTGGAGACGGAGGTGGCGCGCCTGCGGGGCCTCCTGAAGACCGCCGGCATCGACGGCGGCCGGAACCCGGTGACGGGCCTGCGCAGGGAGATCGCCCGGCCCAGGGACGTGGCCGCGCGGCGGGCGGAGGGGCTGGAGGGGCCCGGGGCCGGGAACGGGAGGCTGCGCCCGGCGCGGGAGACCCATGCGCAGGCGCGGTCCGGCGGCAGGGGCGGGAGCGGGGGCAAGTCCGGATCCGGCCGCGGGCGCGGCCAGCGGGCGGGCGGTCCCGGACACGGCCGGACGCCGCGCCCGGAGACGGAGCGGAAGCCCGGGACCCACGACCCGCCGGAGGCGGATCGCGCATGCCCGTGCCGCGGCCTGCCATACGTGCTGGACGGCAGCCATGGTTCCGGGGCCGTCGGGATCGGGGTCAGGGCGCATGTCCGGACCATCCGCCGCAGCCGCTGGCGGCGGTCCCGCGGCCGCGCGCCGGCGCCGCGGGGGGTGGCGGCGCCCCCGGTTCCCCGGCTCTTCCCCAACACGGCCTGCGGGACCGGCTTCCGGGCCCGCTTCCCGTTCGGGCGCCACGCCCGCCACCGCCCGCCGGACCGGGTCGCGGCATGGATGCGGGACCGGGGGCCGCCCGTGTCGGCGGGGACCCCCGCCGACAGCATCCGCAGGCTGATGCCGCCGTCCGCGCCGCTGCCGCAGGCGATCCCCGGGCGCATGAAGGGCGCCGGAACGCTTCACGGCGACGGGACCGGCTGGCGGGTCCAGTCCCCCAGGGGCGTCCGCGGCACCAGCCGCGCCTGGCTGTGGTGCGCGGCCTCCCGGGACGCGGTGTGGTTCCGCGTCGACGCCCGGCGGAACGCCGGGGCCGCCGGCGGGCTGTCCGCCGATGCCGCCCGCGGAACGGTTCCGGTCCGCGGCGCCCGCGCGGCCTGCAGGAAGCTGGCGCGCGTTCCCGGCGGCATCGTGGTCCTGGCCTGGTGCCGGGCCCACGTTCGCCGGAAGCTCATCCAGGCCGCCGCCGGCAGCGGCGCGCCGGACGGGTGGAGGGACCGGTGGCTGGACCGGATCGGGCGGCCGTTCCGCCTGAACCGGGTCCGGACCGGGCATTGCGGTTCGGAGGCGGGAATGGAGCGGCGGCCGCGAAGGTCCGGGACCGCGCACCGCCAGCTGCGGGGCGCCGTGGACCGGCTGTCCGCCCTCGCGGAGAGGGAGCCTGCGGGGCCGGCCGGCCCGGACCGGCGCGCGAAGGCGCCGGACCCGCCGGTCAGGCATCGCGACGGGCTCTGCGTGTTCGTCGACAGGCCGGGCATCCCCATGGACAGCAGCCTGCCCGAGCGGATCCGGCGCGGGCCCGTGACCGGGCGGAAGCTGCCGTCCGGGTCCGGCAGCCTTGAGGGCGCCCGGTTCCCGGCCATGATGTACGGCATCTCCGGGACCCTGCGGATGAACGGGACCGGCGTCCGCAGGTGGCCCGACGACTGGCTCGCCGCCTGCGCCGGGAACGGCGGACAGCCGCCGGACGGCCCTGCGCCATGGCTGCCCCGGTCGATGGACGGGGACAGGCGCCGGGCGCTGGAGGCGGCGGAATGGCATCGGACGGCGACACGGCCGGGTGCCGCTGTCACGGGCGCGGCTTCACCGCCGCCGGGATGGCGCTGATGCGGTCCCTGATCGCGGCCTCCCCGCAGCGGACCCGCGCCGGGCTGGCGCGCGCGTTCCGCCACGCGATCGGCTGGACCGGGCCGGACGGCGGGATCAGGGCCATGATGGCCCGGCTCACGATGCTGGCGATGCACCGGGACGGGATCATCACGCTGCCGCCGCCCCGGCGCGCGCCGGGGCGGCTGCGGGAGCCGGAGCCCGGGCCGGAGACGGACCCGCCGCAGGCGCCGGTGCCGGAGACGCTGGACGCGGTGCGCCCGATCCGTCCCGTCTGGGTCACCGGGGCCGGCCCCGGGGCCAGCCACGTCTGGAACGGGTTCGTCGCGCGCTGGCACTACCTCGGCTACACGCCCCCCGCCGGCGCGCGGATGCGCTGCGCGGTGGAGGACCGCGAAGGCCGCCCCCTGGCCATGCCCGGCTTCCCGGCCGCGGCCTGGAAAACCGCGCCCCGCGACGCCTGCATCGGATGGTCGCCGGAGGTCCGCGGGCGGAACCTCCAGCGCGTGATCGACAACTCGAGGTACCTGATCATGCCCCGGGTCCGGATCCCGAACCCGGGCCCGCACATCCTCTCCGAGGCGCGGCGCCGGCTGCCGCGGGACCGGCACGGCCGCCACAGGGTGACGCCGGTCCTGATGGAGACCTCCGTCGAGGTCCCGCGCTTCACCGGGGCCGTGTACGGGGCCTCCGGATGGATCCGTGCCGGCACGACCTCGGGACGGGGCAGGTACGGCAGGAAGAACCAATGGGCGAAGCCCGGGAAGGACATCTGGCCCTGCCCGCTCCGCAGGGACTGGAAGCGGACGCCCAGCCGCTGAACCCCGTTCCGCCCGCAATCCCGTGCCCGGACCGCGGCCCGCGGCCATCGGGGCCCGGCCTCTGGCGCGTCAGTCAGGGTGAGGGTCTCCCATCCAGACCGTCGCGCCATACCGGCCACGGCAACGCCGTCGTGACGCAGGTCGCGGCAGGCACGGATGAACACCCGGAACCGGCGCGCATCATGCGGCGCGGTCCGCGAAACTGTTCCGGCATCGCCAAACAGGGCCAGAAATGGCCGTCACGCCTTCACCGAACGATTACGGTCCGTGTAAGCACGGCAGCGATGCCGTATGGGTTTGTCAACAATCTATATTCAGGGGGGTCATAGCTTGCGGGTTATGACCTTTTTCTCGAGGTGAAGGTGAGGGGCACGACGGCCAGTGAGGTCCCGCGCGGAATAGGAGAAGTTGAATCTGCCATAATTTGAGAATCTCAGTGTCCCGAATAAAATGTTGCACGGGTTTGGGTATAAATCTTTCAACGTGAAACTTCTATGCAAAGATGGCTCATCATCATTGTATTGTCAGGTCACGGGGCATTGGCCGTAGCGCTCATACGGCTGTTTTCCAACTGATAAACTCGCCGAGCGTCAGGGAGACGGGGTGACGTTAAACGAGCACGAACTCAGGGCGATCAATCAATGCGGCTTCAGGGACCATCACGAAGTGGCTTTCTATATCCGGTT
Organism: Paracoccaceae bacterium; assembly: GCA_965221405.1. GTDB lineage: Bacteria > Pseudomonadota > Alphaproteobacteria > Rhodobacterales > Rhodobacteraceae > JAPOUP01. The sequence goes on from CBDCSE010000003.1 coordinate 425,837, forward strand.
ATTGGGCAACGAGAGATTAATCGATTCGCATTGCTCCGCAGACAACCTGCTTATGGGCGGTACGATCACCATAAACGGCTACCGCTACTGTGATATGATGAACCCGCAAATTCAAACTGACTCGCTACCCACCCCACCATAGGGAAACCGCTTCCGCGACTGCCTTCAGCGCCAACATTCGATGCGCGGTTCCTTCAACTCGAGACTGTCGGCCCGATGCGCGATGTTGTCTGTCCGAGACCTTTCCCGCTCCCCGGAAGCTCATTGATCCGGGGGAGTTATTGATGCCCGCGCTCAGCTGAGAATGGCTCGGTTTACATCCGCGGCTTTCTCCATGTGAACGATATGGCCCGCCCCTTCAAGCAAGGTGATCCGGGCACCTTCCATGTTGTCGGCATGGCACGCCGACAGCACGCGGTCCTCGCTGCCCCAAAGAACTTGAACGGGTTGCGATAGTCGAGACAAACGGTCGCGCAAATCGTTTCGCTGCACGTCACCTTCAAAATTTGCCGCCGCTACGGTCTTCAAGGCGTCCAGCGCCCCGTCGAGCCGTTTGAAACGCAGGACGTTTTCGACCATATCCGTGGTCACAAGTCCCGGATCGGATACCAACATTTCCAGTACGCCGCGGAGCTTGCGTGCGCGGGACTGCGACATGAAGCCACCGATGAAGTCACCCGCGATGTCGGGTCCAAAACCTGCGGGCGCCAACAATGTCAACGCCGAGGCAAGGCCGGGTTCGCGGAAGGCGACCTCCACTGCAATGGCACCCCCAAGGGAATGGCCGACAAGATGTGCGCCCGAGAGGCCCTCGTGCCGCATGTAAGCGACAACCGCCGCCGAAAGCGCGGAAACCGAGCCGTCGCCCACATCCTTGCCTGATCCCCCATGCCCCGGCAAATCGAGTGCATGAACGGGATGCTCGGCGGCAAGGTCCGCCTGATTGAAGGCCCAGCTTTCCAGATCGGCACCAAACCCATGGATCAGCATGATCGGGGTCCCGGTCCCGGAGCCCATCGCGAGCCTCCTGATCGTGAATCCCGGTACCTCGATGGTCTGAGCCTCGGGGCCGTCATCGCTATCGGGTTCGGGCGGCACAAAGTTTTCCCGGAAATCCGCGATGTAGGCGTCGACGGCCGAGGAGTCCGTTTCGGTGCTGGCCACCACCGCCAGGAGTGCGCCCACAGGCAACGTCTCGCCTTCTGTCGCGACGATGCGGTTAATAACCCCTGAGACGGGACTTTCATAGACATTGGCGATTTTGGACGTCTCGATTTCCATGATCTCCTGGCCGGCAGTGACTTTGTCGCCTTCTGCCACATCCCAGGAGGTCACCGTGCCTTCCAGCATGGCCAGGCCCCATTTGGGCATGGTGATCGCTTCAATACCGCTCATTCCGCGGCCTCCCTTGAACCGTGACCCATGGCATCGCGCACCGCATCCTCGATCTTGCCGACGCTCGGGATATAGGCGTCCTCAAGTGCGGGTGAGAACGGCACCGGCGCATGGGGCGCGGTAACGAGCCTGATCGGAGCCTTGAGTGCGTCGAAGGCATTCTCGGCCACAAGCCCCGCGACGTCGGAAGCCATCGAACATCTTGGATGGGCTTCGTCCACGACGACAAGACGTCCGGTTTCCTCGATAGTTTCCAGGATGGTCTCGGTATCAAGCGGCGAGGTCGTACGAGGATCGACAACCGTGCAGGTGATACCCGCCTTGGCCAGGCTGTCGGCGGCTTGACTGGCGACATTGACCATCCGCCCGAAGGCCACAATGGTGACGTCGTCGCCTTCCCTGGTGACATTCGCCTCGCCAAATGGGATCGCGTATGGTTCATCCGGCACTTCAGCGGTCTCGTCGTAGAGCATTTTGTGCTCGAAGAACATGACTGGGTCGTCGTCGCGGATGGCTTGGGTCAGGAGCCCCTTGGCCTCGTAGGCGTTGGATGGCAGCGCCACCTTGAGCCCCGGAATGTGCGTGAACATCGGATAGAGGCATTGCGAGTGCTGCGATGCCGCCCGGAATCCGGCTCCGTACATCATGCGGACGACCATGGGCGTCACCGCCTTGCCGCCAAACATATACCGGAATTTGGCAGCCTGATTGAAAATCTGGTCAAAGCAGACGCCCATGAAGTCGACGAACATCAGTTCCACGACCGGTCTCAGCCCGGTGGCGGCAGCGCCAGCGGCCGCCCCGACAAAGGAAATCTCGGCCAGATGTGTATCCAGCACCCGGTCCGGGCCGAACTTTGGCCTGAGCCCCTTGGTCACGCCGAGGGGGCCGCCCCAGGCATCCTGGTCGCCATTGCCTCCGGTTCCGCCCGAAATATCTTCACCCATCAGGATAACGCGTTCGTCACGCTCCATCTCCTGCACCAAAGCGTCGTTGATCGCCTCGCGGTAGCTTTTCATCGGCATTTCAGTGTCCTCCCTAGTAGCTGACGTAAACGTCGGTGGTCAGTTGATCCGTGGGTGGCATCGGCGCCGCCTTGGCCGCCGCCAACGCTTCCGCGATTTCCGAATCAATCTCGGCATCAACCGCATCAAGGTCGGCTTGCCGCAAAAGCTGTGTCTCGATAACCCGGTCGCGGAAGAAATCCAGCGGGTCGTTCGCCTTCTCGGTTGCCTGCTCCTCGGCGGTCTTATAGGTCATGGCGTCGCCTTCGAAATGACCATAGTAGCGCGCCAGACGCATATGCAGGAGCGTCGGTCCTTCGCCGGCGCGGGCTCGTTCGATGGCTTCACCTGCGGTGTTGAAAACCTCGAAAAAGTCATTGCCGTTAACTTCCCGCGACGGGATCCCGAAGCCTTTCCCGCGATCGATCTGGTTGCCTCCGACCGACCAGGAGGATGCCGTGGATTCCGCGAAGCCATTGTCTTCACAGACAAAAACCATCGGTAGATTCCAGATCTTCGCTAGATTGTAGCTTTCAAGGATGGAGCCCTGGTTCGACGCTCCGTCACCGTAGAAAGCAACGCCGACACCGCCGGTGCCCAGCGTTTTGGCCGTCAAGGCAGCGCCGCAAGCCAATGGCCCGCCGGCACCTACGATCCCATTCGCGCCAAGCATGCCCTTGGAAAGATCGGCGATATGCATCGAGCCGCCCTTGCCGCCGCAGATACCGCCTCTGCGACCGAAGATCTCCATCATCATCGGGCCGGTTTCGACGCCTTTGGCGATGCAATGCCCATGCCCCCTGTGGGTCGATGCAATGGCGTCTCTGTCATCGAGATGCATGCAGACCCCTACACCGGACGCCTCTTCACCGGCGTATAGGTGTACAAATCCGGGAATTTCGCCCGCTGCGAATTCGGTATGCAAAGTGTTCTCGAAAACCCGAATTCGACGCATGCGCCGGTATGCCTGCGTGAGATCCTCACGCGATAACTGTAGTCCACTAACCATTCAATGTTCCTCCTTATCTGTCATTCTCTCCGGACTCCGCTCCGGTGACCCGGTGCGGCTTCGCGAAACGCGGCGCCCGGGTGATCCAATCCCAGCCACGCGCTGTCCGAGCCGAAGAGGCTCTCGCGAAGCGTCCTCGGCGCATTGCCAACCTCGTCCTCCGCGTCGTTCATTGACCGCGCACCCCGGCGGTCAAGCTCTGGAAGGACCTCATTGACAAACTCCAGGGTCCCCATCGGCTGGATCAGGGGCGTCAGGACAAAGCCATCAATTTCCGCATCATCCGCGAATGCGATCAGGGTGTCTGCGATTTCGTTACCAGTGCCTACCAGGGGTTCTGGCCTGACGCCGTTCTCGTACCAATCCTCAAGTACCTCCCTTACCGTAGTATTTCCATGCCGCAAGATCTGAGTTTGCGACATTTCTGTTGCGAGAGAGCTCATCGGCGTATCCGGCGGGTGGTTTCTGAGGTCGAGGCCGGTGAACATCGCGTAGGACGCCGCCGCGATATCCGGATTTTGCTCCGAGACGATGGACTGACGCTTTTTGTGCGCCTCTTCGGTTGATTTGGCGACAACACATGACATTGCCGAGATCACCTTGATCGCGTCGGGTCGACGGTTCCCGGCAACTGCTGCCGCCCGGATACGTGCGCATTGCTCCGAGACTTGCGCGACATCGCCACCGCCGAGGAACACACATTCGGCGTGCCTGCCAGCAAATGCAGTGCCGCGGGGAGAGCTGCCGGCTTGGAAAAGGACTGGAGAACCCTGCGGTGACCGGGCCGTATTTCCGTAACCGTCACACTGAAAATAAGGGCCATCGTGGACAATACGGTGAACTTTGTCAGGATCTGCATAACGACGGGATCTGTTACGCTCGATCGCGTCCGGTTCCCAGGCACCCTCAAACAGCTTGTAGGCCAATTCCATAAAGTCGTCAGCCATATCATAGCGTTTGTCATGATTGACCATTTCCATGCCAAACGCGGATACTGCCGTCTCTGCGGTTCCTGTTGTGACGATGTTCCATCCGATACGACCGTTGGATAGATGGTCGAGCGTAGCGATGCGTCTCGTGAATGGGTAAGGTTGCTCCAATAGTGTCGAGCCCGTGATGACGAAGCCCAGTCTCCTGGTCGTGGCGATCAGCGCGGACGCAACCACGAATGGGTCGAGCCGGGGCAAATCGAGCCCCTCTAGTGTCGCGATCTCCGGCCGTTGGCCGCCGATTTCCGACCAGCCCCAGGCATCTGCCAGAAAAATGAAATCAAGCGAGGCCCTTTCGCATGCGTTCGCAAGGCCTGTCCAGTACTCCAGCCGTTCAAAATTCAGGCGGTCGTGATCAGGATGTCGCCAAACCGCAGTGCCAGAATCATTGGCTTGGACATTTTCGAATACTCCGAAAATTAGTTTTCGCAATGTCACGACCCCCGAATTTCAACGTAGGGAAACTTCAGTCAAAGCTGTTGCATATGCAAGGGCACAGTCCCTTCACCCGCGGTCTTTGCTGTATGAAACCGTGCAGTTTCGGAGACGGTGAGCATGATAGCAAAAAAATAGTCTTCTTCTGAGAACTAGAGGAATTGCGCAACGCTCTTGGGCGGTGAGAAAGAAATCATTTTTTAAAACAGTAATTTAAAAATTTTCAAAAAGAATCTTCGTCTATCCTGCGGCACAGATGTGCTGAATTCCCGTGGGAATCGAGCGAATTTTCAGGATCAGAAGAGAATTTTCTCGACAAGTATCTCGGGATCACTTAACCCTATCTGGGGAAGAGAATTCCGCGGGGGTCTTCTATGACTGTGACGAACGTGACTGAAACCGCGCGACAATTGGGTCTCTTCCGACGAATTCCACGGAACAGAGTTCTGTAGCATCAGGGCGAGGAAAAGGAGGATCTCAGATGTTTCACGTGCCTAGGAATGCGATCTACAAAAGGGTGAGCAGACGGAAGTTTCTTGAGTTGGGCGGAGCGACGGCATCAGCCATGGGCGTCGGCGGACTCGCCGTCGGCTTGAATACGACGATCATGCGTTCGCCGGTTCAGGCGCAATCTTCTGATGACGCCAAATGGAAGCAGTATTCCGGCTCCAGGCTGGTTTTCATGTCCGAGAACACGCCACCCTCTTTCGCCATACGCGACACGATTGAAAACTTTTACAATCTGACCGGAATCGAGGTTGAGGTTATCACCGATGGCCTGCCTGCCGTGCAGCAGAAGGTTGGAATTGACCTGCAGTCGGGAAACGCCGACTTCCCGGTTTCCTATGTTCAGGATAAGCCGATTGGCTCGCCTTTCGCCGATTTCTACGCGGACTTGACGCCAATGCTGGGTGACGAGACCCTCCCGCAAGACCCGGAAGGCTACGACGACGGTGTTTGGTTTGAAAACTTCCTGGATGCCTGTGGCCGTTTTTATGACCGCGAGCGCCTGATTGCGCTGCCCTATGACTGCGCGGTGGCCTGTACCTTCTACCGTCAGGACGTTTTCGAGGCGAATTCCAAGGACTTCGAGTCCGAGTATGGTTTTCGGATGGAATTCGACGAGAATACCACCTGGAAACAGGTGAATGATTTCGCGGCTTTCCTGAAAGCCCGCCGTGAGGGCGGCGCGGATGTTCCCTATGGCTACGCACAGCACCACGGGTCGTTCGCCTGGACAACGCAGCTCGACATCCAACGGATGATGTTCGCCCACGGCCGTTGGCTGGATTGGGAAATTGACGACAAGCTGGGCTCACAGAACCCGCCACCGTCCAATTGGGGAGACGAACAGTCGGTATTGCTCATGACCAAGTTCAAGGAGCAGGCGGACGTTAGCCACCCTGACAATTTGGCTAATGGTACGCTCGAACTGAACACTGTTTACCAGTCTGGTGACATAGCCATGCAGGTGCAATACCATGAGTTCGCGGCATCGATCGAAGACGAGAACACTTCGAAGGCAGCCGGTGGTAAAACGGCCTATGCGCCCTGTCCGAAAGGTGAAACCTCCTGGATCGTCAACGGGGGCGCGGCGGTCAATGGCACGAATTGCGGCATCGGCGGCATCGGTATCAACGGAAACGCGTCGGAAGACGTCCAGCGTGCGGCCTATCTGTTCTGCATATACGCCACCTCGGCCAATCTGCAGTTTGACGTGCTCAGGGGGCTTGGCGGGACACCAACCCGGAAATCTGTTCTGGAGCGGCCCGAAGTCCAGGCAGCACGCCAGCGCCCGACCGAGATGCCAAACGCACTGACCTTCGACGCGGTCTACGACAACGGTATCCGTGATCCCAATTTCGTGCTGGGGCCGAAGGTTCCGGAAGGGAACGAGTACCATAACATCGTCGCCGCGGAAACGCAGCGTTGCGTGTCGGGCTCAGTTACGCCTGAAGAGGCATGCAACAACATCAAAAGGGGTATCGACAACCTACATTAGGCGGTACGATACGCGAGACGGGGAGACCTTCCCCGTCTCGTTGCTCGGAGTGAAGGGCCAACGGTCCTGGGCCAATTCCAGAATAACGTTGTCGCGATGCAAGAAACAATAGACGCCCCATCCTCCAAAGGACTGCACCCGGCCTGCACAGACGAGGAGTGGGGGTTTGCCCCGGCACCTGTGGCACCGATGGAGCGTAATAGGAAACAACCGCAGCGCTTCAACGTGATGTTGCTGATGCCGGCTGTTCTGGTTCTGGCATTCATTAGTCTCTATCCCTTCTTCTGGCTCATCTACATGAGCTTTCACAAGGTCAATCTGGGACCGCGACCGAACGAGTGGGTAGGGTTAAAAAACTTTTCGCGCCTAGCCACCGATGACAGGTTCATCGATGGTTGGATCACGTTGCTGAAATACAGCGCGATCTGCCTCACTATTGAGGTGATCATCGGCGTCGCGCTCGCCATCATGCTCAACCAGTCGCGCCATGAAAAGGTTCTGATCACGCTCTTCCTGATGCCGATGATGATGTCACCTGTGGTTGCGGGGCTCTTGTGGTTCTACCTCTATAATGGCACATTCGGCTGGTACCATTGGCTATTCCAAAGCTTGGGGATCTTGGGTGAGACCTCGATCCTGGCCAGTCCCAACACAGCACTCGCCGGGATCATTCTGATCGATGTCTGGCAGTGGACGCCTTTGATCACGCTCATAACGCTGGCCGGACTGAAACGGGTGCCTCAAGACCAGTTCGAGGCCAGCATGGTTGATGGCTCCGGGACAATCCAGAATTTCCTTTCGGTCACGCTGCCCAATATCGTGCCGTTCCTTCTTATCGCCATTCTCTTGCGGTTTATGGACAATTTCCGCTTTATCGATCACATCCTCGCTACGACAGGCGGTGGTCCCGGGGACTCCACGCGCCTCTTGCCGGTTTACCTCTTCGACATTTCGTTCAAGTTTTTCAAGTTGGGGCGTGGAGCGGCAGTGGCGCTGACGCTCCTGGTCGTCACGATCATCTTGGGGCTCATTCTGGTCAAGATCTTTGAAGATCCCGCACGCAAGCGTCAAATGGCCGGTGGAGACGGGTGAGGAAAAGTCATGGCGTCACGTGAGATAGTACGATACGACAGCGGCCTCGGTGGGAAGATCCTCTCGGTAGTCGTTCCGGTGTTTGTCGGCCTTTATCTTATCTGGGCGCTTCTGCCAATCTTCATTATGCTGATGGCCTCGTTCAAGAACCTGCTTGAGGCTTTCTCGGTTCCCAAGCCGGGAGATTGGGCAGGCGTGATCATGTTCTTCGATTTTGATCCGACTGTGACACACTACGTCGGTTTATTCACCGAGAACAACTTCGGAAAATATCTCGCGAACTCTCTCATAGCTTCTTTGGGATCTGCGATAGTTGCTGTGTCGCTAGGCTCGATGGCGGCTTACAGCCTTAGCCGGATGGAATTCCCCGGCAAGAAGGATCTGCTGTTCTGGATCATCTCGACCCGGATGGCGCCGATCGTTGCGGTCACCGTGCCGCTTTACGCGATCTTCCGGTCGCTCGATCTAGTCGGCACGCTGCCTGGGCTGATCCTGGCTTTCACCACGTTCAATTTGCCGTTTGCAATTTGGATCCTCAAAGGTTTCTTCGACAATGTGCCCTATTCGCTCGAAGAAGCGGCTATGGTCGACGGTGCCAACAGGTTTCAGGCATTCCGGGAGATCGTGCCATTGGTTGCGCCGGGGATCGGTGCTTTCATGGTATTGTGCATCCTCTTTGCCTGGAACGATTTCCTGTTTGCCACGATCATCGGCAGCGGTGGCGCCAAGACATTGCCCGCCGCGACGCGAGAGCTGATCCAGCCGCAGAATATCGACTGGGGTAAGATTATGGCTTCCGGCGTGATTACCACATTGCCGATGATACCGCTGGGAATACTGGTGCGCCGCTATTTGGTTGCCGGGCTCACCATGGGCGCGGTTAAAGAATGATGGATGGGAGCATCAGGGGGCGTGCATGGTAAATATAGTACTCGACGGAGTTTGGAAGATCTATGGAGACTTCGAAGCTGTCAAAGAACTGAACATGGAGTGCAAGGACGGCGAATTCGTTTCCATTCTTGGCCCGTCGGGTTGCGGTAAATCCTCGACGCTTAGGATGCTGGCGGGGCTCGAGCATATCTCGGCCGGAGAAATTTCCTTTGGCGGTACCGTGGTCAACAGGCTGGCCCCCAAGGACCGCGATATCGCGATGGTGTTCGAGAACTACGCACTCTATCCCCACAAAACCGTCTTCGATAATATCGCCAATCCGTTGCGGCGTGCGAAAATCAACCCCACCGAGATCGAACGGCGGGTGAAAGACGCGGCTGCTCTTCTGGAAATAGATCAACTTCTGGACAGGCGTCCACTGGAGCTTTCCGGTGGCCAAAAACAGCGTACCGCGATTGGGCGCGCCATCGTACGTGAACCCAAGGTGTTTCTTTTTGACGAGCCGATCGCCCATTTGGATGCGGCGCTTCGCGCCAAAATGCGAAGCGAACTTAAACACCTACAGCTCGATCTGGGTGTTACTACAATCTATGTGACACACGATCAGTTGGAAGCGCTTTCAATGGCCGACCGGATCGCGGTTATGAACGAGGGTGTGCTGCAGCAATTTGCCACGCCTGCCGAAGTCTATGAAACACCGGCCAATGTTTGGGTCGCGACTTTCGTGGGTGAACCGCAGATGTCGGTCATGGAGATGGAGATACAGGGCAACGGCTCGAGTTTGCTGTTTGAAGGCCACGAGATAGCGCTAAATAACGACAAACGCGCGCTTTTGAGTGGTTATGACCAGAGCACGGTCCTGGTTGGCAGCCGCCCGGACAAATTCATCGTCAGCAGCCAGGCGGCGCCAGGCTCGATTGCTGGTGAGGTTTTCGCGAAGCAGCTTCTGGGTAGTGATACGCTTGTCGAGACACAGGTAGGGCGTTACCGGGTGCGGGCCAAGACGAACCAGGCCTTCCCGGGCGCCATCGGCGATCCGTGCCATATCACTTTCGTACCAGAGGCGCTTTTGATGTTCTCCGCCGCAGATGGAACCGCGCTGAAGGCATGATTTCCATGACGCATTGCTGGACATATCCAGACGGCCTGAAGGAGGTTCTGAGCGTCTGTCCAAAGTTCGCCGATCTCACAGGCCGGGCATTGACGGTGCGGCTTTATCACTGGGTGCGTAACTTTGCCTATGCGTCCACGGGAAACCGCGATCCTGGAGCTGTCCTGCAATCCCGCGCGGGATCCTGTTCGGGCAAGCACATTCTCTTGCGGGACCTGTTGCGACAGGCTGGACAGCGCGCGGCCGTAATCACGGTCGAGGGGGATTTTGCCGCCGGAGTTCCGGCGCATCCGTCGATGCCGGAGGATCTGCAGGAAATCGTCTTAAGGGGCGGCGTCCGAGACTTTCACAACTATGTCGTGCTTGAAGATGGCTTGGGCGACATCGCGCTGGATGCCACATGGCCCGATGCTGTGGCCAGATTGGGATTTCCCGTAAATGCGGATTGGAAAGGAGAGGGTGACACGCGTCTGGCCCTGACTCCCGACCATATCCACGAGTGTAGCGAGGATGTGGCGAGCTACAAAGCTGAATTGCTGCGTCGGAAACTGGGTGAAACCGAACGAAAATCCAGACGGCGATTCCTGGATTTACTGACGGTCTGGCTCTGTCAGATGCGAGAGGAGAGAGGGGCATGACTGCAAAAAGGGCGTTCGTTGGGATCGATGCCGGAACAACCGGCTGCACGGTCATGATTTTTAACGAGGCCGGACACGCGCTCGGCCACGGATATAAGGAATATCCCTGCACGGCCCCACACCCTGGCTGGAGCGAGCAAAGTCTGGATGCGGTTTGGGACGGTATTTGCACCGCTTCCAAAGCCGCGACCGCGCAGGCCAACTTGCCCGATGACGCATATGTTTCAGTCGGCATTTCCAGCCAGCGCGGCACAATGGGGTTCCTCGACGAAAACAGAAACCCGCTCTGCGACAGCATCGTCTGGAACTGCGCCCGTGCGATGGAGTATCAGGAGATCTTTGCGGAAAAGATCTCTCCAGAGGAGCATCACAGACATACGGGCATGCAGCTAAGCCCACTGTGGTCCGCAGCAAAGATCGCCTGGATGCGCGACAACCAGCCCGGGATTTTCGACAGGACACGCTGGATCGCCAATGGCCAGGAATACTTCCTGTACAGGATGGGGGCGGAGGAATGGGTGACGGATCCGGCGTCGCTGACGCTGAATGGGATGATGGATATCGCCAGGCTCGATTGGTCGGATCGTATACTGGAACTCTGCGGGATCGGGCGCGACCGTCTGCCACCTGTTGGCATTCCCTCCGGGCGCGCGGGCGTCGTCTCAGCCAAAGCCGCCGAAGCTACAGGCATCCCGGCAGGCACCGTCTTATGCCGGGGCGCAGGCGACCAGCAATGTGCGGCCATCGGCGCAGGTGTGATCAAACGCGGTATGGCCGAATTCACGGTTGGAACCGCAGGTGTGATGGTGGCGCATCTGGATTCAGTTGAGGACATTCAGGGAACCAAACTCTGGTGGGGAGGTCATGGGGTGCCGAACGCCTGGGACGCTGAGGGTGCCGCCTTCGCACTTGGCGCGTGCCTGAAATGGTGGCGTGACAATATGGGCCGTCGCGAGGTCGAGGCTGGCAACGCGCTCGATATGTCGCCCTATGCCTTGATGGTCCAGGGAGCGCAGTCTTCGCCGGCGGGCGCACGCGGGTTGATGTTCCATTCGTTCCTGACAAGCCAGGTGACACCCTATTACGATGCGGCCTCCCGCGGGGCGTTCTTCGGCATCGGGTTGCATCACGACCGGTCTGACATGATGAGGGCGCTTCTTGAGGGCTGCGCACATGAAATGCGTATGGTCGTCGACTCCTTCCAGTCGGATATCCGCGGCGGGATCACTGAGTTGCGGCTGACGGGCGGTGGCACCAAGAGTGCGGGATTTGCCCAGATCATGACCGACATCATCGGTATGCAGACCCGTGTAACCACCGAGCGCGAATGCACCGTATTGGGTGCCGCGATCCTGGGCGCGTTTGGCGCAGGCCATTTCTCCGGCGTCGAGGAGGCGGTCGGCGCCATGGCTCACATCGAACAGGAATTCGAGCCCAGGACCAATCTCAGCGAGCTTTACGGCGAAGCGCATGAGATTTACCGCGGCACCTATGAAGCGATCGCCGCAGGTGGGCAATACGAGAAACTCGCCCGATTCTCGGCCAGATATTTCTGAGCCCTTAGCGGGTAAGCGAATACTTCAGACAGGGAGGAAGGGAAAATGCCAATACCTGGGATGCGTGGAATGGAACATATCGGTTTTACTGTTCCTGACATCGATGAAGCCTGCAGTTTCTTCGAGGAAATACTCGGCGCGGAAACGCTCTATACGGCGGCGACAAATTTCCGTGTGGATGACAGCGACTGGATGTATGAGCATCTGAACGTGCATCCGCGCTGCGTCATTACCGAATTCCGGTATTTGCGTTGTGGCAACGGCACCAATCTGGAGGTTTTCCAGTATGAGGCGCCGGACCAGAACCCGAACCCACCCAAGAACTCGGATATAGGCGGGCACCATCTTGCCTTTTATGTGGACGACATGGACGAGGCCATCGCCTTTCTGAAATCGAAGGGGGTAAAGGTGCTGGGAGCGCCGACATCTTACGAGGAAGGTCCGAACCTTGGCCTGACCTGGTGCTATTTCATGGCACCTTGGGGCCAGCAGCTGGAGATTGTCTCGGCACCAGGCGGAACGGTCTATGACAACGAGGCGAAAGCGTCCGGTGGACGCCGTCTGTTCCATCCGAAGTTCGCCGCGGAGACCATCGACAGGGAAGCCAACATGGATCAGCCATGATACACTCACCTGTTTCGCCTCATTTTCGGACGGTCATACGGGCCACATTCTAACTTGCGGTTTTGGCTGTGATGATGTCGGTCCTTGCACTACCGACCATGGTGCCAGCGCAAACGAATTGCTCGCCGACCCTTGCGGTCGTGGGAGAGGAGGCAAGCAAGACCGTGCTGTAGGGTGATGATTTCGGCGTTGAAATACACCGTCACGGTGACCTGCGTCGATGAGACGGCCTCGCCGGTGACCTATCCGAGTTCTTGCGTGTCCTAGTGTAGCACCAGCGTAGAAGTGACGGTTCCGCCTGGCCGTCCGGTCATGCCATGTCGGTCGCCATCAGGCAGCCGGCGGGCGCCACATGGGCGGCGGGCGGAGGCGGCCCGGGGATGTGCCTCGCATGGCGGCGATGGCGGCCTGCATGTCCGGCCCGGAGATGAAGGCGCTGTACGGGCGGCTCCGGGAAAAGGCAAGGCACCCGGGGCCGCCGTGACCGCGGTCATGGGCGGGCCGGGCGTGACCGCGAACGTCCTCCTGCGCGACCGGCGCATGTGGGAGGACATGTCGGTGCCCGCCGCCGGCTGACGCCCGGCGCCGGGCGGACCGCCCGCGCCTGCCCGCGCGGCGCCCGCCGGTGGAAAGCGGTGCGCGGAACCCGGATCCGGTGGCCCGCAGACCGAAGGAAAAGCCCGGATCCGGGCCTGGACCGAAACATGGATGCTGGTGCGGGGGTACCTGCCCAAGGGCACGGACTTCCGGAAAGTGGCGGACGCGGAGGTCAGGGCCGTGCAGGACCGCACGGACGCGCGTCCCAGGAAGGCGCTGGCCTGCCTGACGCCGGCGGAGGCGTTCCGGCTGGCGCGGCCTCCCTGAGGGAACCTCCGGCGTCCGGATCGTCCCCCACGCGCCGCGGGCCTTCCCCGGCGCGCCTGCCGGCATGCCTTGCGCCGCCTGGCGGGCGGTGCTACGCTCCGATTCGAAGGGACCGAGCCGTTCCCGTGCGGAATCGGGGGGTCGGAGGGCGCGGAAAGCGCAACGCCGGGCCCTTCCTTCAAGAGATGAGTGATCTGCAGGTGTCCAGCGTGACGCCGCCAGAAGCCAGATCCTCAACAACACGTGCGGCCAGGCTGAAGTCCTCATTGCGGGTATAAACCGACATCGTAACCACAACCCGGGTGCCCGCGGCATGGGCCGCGCGGAGACCGATGTTGCTGTCCTCGACCACAACGCATTTCGCGGGATCCAGGTCCAGCTTCTCCATGCCCAGATTGTAGATCGCTGGATCGGGTTTTTTCGCCTTGACCATGTCGCCCGCAAACACGGGCATCTTCATGGCTATGTCCTTGCCCAGTAGATGATCGACAATCCCCTGAATCGCACGCTCATTGGAGGTCGAACAGACAGCGACCTGAACGCCTTCCTCGATGGCCGCTGCGATCAATGACTTGACGCCGGGTCGGAGATCCATCTCTCCCGACGCTATGATCTCCATGAATGCCGACGTCTTCGTTTTGTGCAGATCCAGGATAAAGGCGTCTCGGTCGTCCACCGCAGGCCAGCCCACCCGGTCGAAGAAATGGCGCATCCGTTCCTTGCCGCCGCCGACCTCAAGTAATCGCCCGTAGGTCTCTACACCCCACTCCACGCTCAGTCCCTTTGCGGCAAAGCCGCGGTTGAAGGCCAAGCGGTGTCCGTCGCGTTCAGTGTCAACCAGAACACCGTCGCAGTCGAAAATGATCGCCTTCAGTTCGGCCATCACGCGGCCCTTCCGCCGCTATCGAAAAGCGACAGGAACGGTGTCAGACTGTCTTTCATTGTGGAATATTGAGCGCCGAGATAGGGAAGGGGTTCTGTCGGGCGTGGTGACTGGTCCAGAACCCGCGAAAATCCTTCGATGAAGTCGCGCTTGTGCATCGTCGAAAGATTCACCTTGGCACAGCCGCGCCGGATGCAAGACAGGAACTGCCCGTCGCTCAGCCCGGTCCCGCCGTGCAGTGCAATCGGCAATCTGGTGGCCTTGGCGATCCGATCCAATAGGTCATAGGCGATCTTGGGCTCGCCCTTGTAAAACCCATGTGCCGTGCCGATGGCGGGTGCGAAAACGCCCATCTCGGGCATCGCCCTGGCAAAGGTGACACACTCGTCGAAGTCGGCCAGATGCTCATCGCCCTCGGTCACGGCTTTGTCGTCCTCGACCCCGCCTATTGCACCGATTTCGCATTCCACATCGACCCCGGCGGCTTGGGTCATTGCATAGACCTTGGAAGATCGTTCCAGATTTTCGGCAAAGGGCAGGCTTGACCCATCGAACATGACCGCCGTCCAGCCCGCCTCGATGCAGGTGTCAATCACTCTTTCGTCGGTGCAGTGATCGAGATGCAGCGCCACGTCGATATCGGCGTCGGCGGCGAGCGTCTTGACCCAGCTTGCGACGGACCTGGCACCCCAGTGCCGAACCGTCTTGACCGAGATCTGGGTGATCACCGGGACGTTCAGGTCCTGCGCGCAATCGATCACCGCGCGGGCCGAGTTGAAATCTATGACGTTGACGGCCGCCACCCCGCGCTTCTCCGACATGGCATTGCGTAGCATTGGCCCCATTCGTTCCAGTGGCATCTCTCTGCTCCCTAGTCGAGCCGGAACGTCTCGATCACCTCGGTCAATCTCTTTAGAAACGCCGCAGCGGCAGCGCCGTCCACAGCTCGGTGGTCGGCGGACAGGCAAAGGTTCATGATCTTACGGATATGAATGCCGCCATTGATCGGCCGGACCTGTTCCGTGGTTGGGCCGACTCCCAGAATTGCCGCCTCTGGTGGGTTAATGATTGGCAGGACAGAGACACCAAGCATACCCAGGTTAGAAATGGAAAACGTCCCCTGTGCCGTGGATTTGGCAATCCCCCGTCGTGCGGCGTTGGCAAGATCACGGACCTTGGCCGAAAGCGCCTCCAATTCCATTTGGTCAGCATTGGCGATGACCGGCACCATCAACCCGTCCGGCACCGAGACGGCGACACCGACATTTATGTCGGCCTTTCGCACCACACGATCCGCACCGACGTGGGCGTTCATGGCTCGGTGTTCCAATAGGGTCAGCGCCACACATTTGATAAGTAGATCGTTGACCGAAATTTTTTCGTTCCGCAATTCGTTGTGAAGGCGACGCCTTTCCATTAGGCCCGTCACGTCCGTGTCGGCCATGAGATAGAAATGCGGAACGTTTTGTTTCGCGGCGCTGAGACGGTCGGCGACCACCTGACGCATGCGGCTATGGGGAATCTCGACATCTTCAGCCTGATCCGGTCCAGGCGGAGCAGCCATTGATACCGGCGCTGCGCTTGATGCGGTACCGTCCCCTGATGCTCTTTCGATGTCTCGCCTGACGATGGCCCCATGGGGACCGCTGCCCTTGATCATGCTGATATCGAGATTGTTCATGGCCGCCAGACGACGTGCCAGAGGTGAGGTGCGGCGACCTTTAGGTATGGAGACCGCTGATCGGCTCCGGTTCTCTGCGGATTTCGGTTCAGATGCTTCCGCTTCTGGAGCATTGATGATCGCCTCACCTTCGGTGCCGACGATCATCAAAGGCTCAAGGACTTTGCCCCAGTCACCCTCGCCATAATGGATTTCCAGTACAACGCCTTCCTCGAAAGCCTCGACCTCAAAAGCGGCTTTTTCGCTTTCCACGACAGCTACGATATCGCCCTTTTGCACTCGATCACCGACTTTAACGTGCAGTTCGTTGATCTTGCCTTCGGTCAGGTCCTGCCCAACCTGTGGGACGAGTATGGGACGCGCCATGGCCGGTTACTCTGCCGCGGCCGGAATATCCGCGAAGACAGCGCGGCGTGCCGCGGCGATAATGTCGTCTACCTGGGGCACGCTCGCCTTTTCCAGTTCCAGGTTGAATGGAATTGGCGTGTTGAGCCCGGCGACAATCTCGACCGGGGCATCCAATTCGTAGAACAGTTCTTCCTGGATGATTGAGGCGATGTCAGAGGCCACGCCGCCCCGGCGCACGGCCTCCTGCACAATGATGGCCCGGTTCGTCTTCGAGACGGATTGAAAAATCGTGTCGCGATCCAATGGCTGCAATGTCCGAGGGTCGATGACCTCGACGGAGATACCCTGTTCTGACAGAGCCTCTGCAGCCTCAAGGGAACGGAGGATCATGTTGGACCAGGCGATGAGCGTGACGTCGGTGCCCTCGCGTTTGATATCGGCTTGGCCGAATTCGACGAGATATTCTCCCTCCGGTACCATGCCCTTGGTCATGTAAAGGTGCTTATGCTCAAGGAACATCACCGGATCTTCCTGTCGTAGCGCGTATTTCAGCAAGCCCTTCGCGTCATAAGGGGTGGACGGCATGACCACCCGCAAACCCGGAATGTGATAGAACAGCGCTTCCAGACTCTGGCTATGCTGCGCGGCAACCCCGCCGCCGGTGCCGCCCTGGGTACGCATGACGAACGGCACGCGTCCGGTGCCTCCGGTCATCAACCGGAACTTCGCCGCCTGATTGACGAGCATCTCCATGCCGAGCATAGCGAAGTCGATATAGAGGATTTCCACAATCGGACGTACGCCAGCAATCGCCGCGCCGACACCAACGCCGATCATCCCTGCCTCGGCAATCGGTGTGTCGCGCACCCGGCCCGTGCCGAACCTGTCGACCAGGCCCTTGGTGACTTTGTAGGACCCGCCACGCTCGGCAATTCCCTCGCCAATTATAAAGACAAGCGGGTTCGCCTCCATCTCTTCGATCAAGGCTTCGCGAAGCGCATCGCGGTACATGATTTCCCTATCGGCCATCCGTATCCCGTCCCGTTCAATAGGTTGCTATGAAATCCTTGAATTCCTCGACCGAAACCTCTCCGCTGGCCTGAGCGAATTCGACGGCATCCCGGTATTCCCGTTCGATTGCCGCATCCATCTCCGCAATGTCGGCTTCGGTCGCATCCGACATTTCAAGAAGCGCGGTGCGCGCACGGTCGACCGGGTCACGTTCGGCATAATGTTTCCTCTTGTCCTCCGGCATGTAGGTGCCCGGATCATTCACGTGGTGTCCGGTATGGCGAAAGGTGACGGCCTCAATCAGGACTGGCCCTTTGCCTGCGCGGCATAGCTCGGCTGCTTCGACGGTTCTGTCGTACATCGCCAAGGGATCGTTTCCGTCCATACGAAAACTTGGTACGCCTATGGCCTCTCCACGCTTATATAGCTCAGTCTCGCGCGTGGCTTCCTCAATTGTGGTCGAGACAGCATACTGATTGTTTTCGATCACCAGAATGAAGCTCAGACTCCAGATCGCGGCAAGGTTGAGAGACTCGAGAAACGTGCCGTTATTCGACCCGCCGTCGGTCGTGAACGTCACGGTCACGGCGTCGGAGCCACGTATCTGACAGGCCATTGCCGCCCCCACGCCCAAAGGCGTCCCGGCACCGACAATTCCATTCGCCCCAAGATTGCCGGCGCTGATGTCAGCGATATGCATCGAGCCACCAAAACCCTTGCAGTATCCGGTGTCCTTCTGCAGAAGCTCCGCCACCATGTGCCTGACCTCTGATCCAAATGCGATGCAGTGTCCGTGTCCGCGGTGGGTTGAGGCGATATAGTCTCCCTTTTTCAGTGCGCTGCATACGCCGGTCGCGATGCCTTCCTGACCCAGATAGGGGTGAAAATATCCTCTAACCAGCCCCTGCCGATAGAGCTTTATGCCTTCGGTCTCGAAAACACGAATGGTGTAGGCGGTCCTGTAGAGCTTCTCCAGAAGATCGCGTGATCGGGTGTTTTTCATGGCCTTGGCGGCAGACATGCCGTTCCCCCATTCAATATTTCAAGAGGACGCCGAAAAGCGTTCTTCCACTATGAGCTTATATGACGCTATCGCCTTGCGGCCAGATTGTCGAGAAAATTTTTTCCAAGAAATCTCTCACAGAACTTTCCGTCCGAGCGGGTCTTCCCTGAAACGGACACTTTCCTGGCGGCATAACCGTATCGGAAATCTGGCGACGTCTTCATGGGCAACCCGTGTCTTTCCTCGCTGCGGACAGCCGCCGGGGCAAAACGCACCGCAGGTTCGTGGGTTTCCGGAAGTGGTGCGGGTGGAGGTATGGTCCTCCGACCGCGGTCAGTTGCCGCGCCCCTGACGCATGCCATAGGGTTTGTGCATGGAGCAATAGGGTTTGTGCATGGGGCAGTCGTAGGGCGTGCCGGTCAGCTTCAGCTTGAGCTGCCACCACTGCAGGTGCCTCGCCTTCGACGCAATCACCGCCTTCCGGGTCCGGGACCTGGCGCACCTGGCCCGCGGGAGGCCGGACGACCCGGCCACATGGCACGTCGCGGAGGACGACATCCGCGCACTCCGGGCGCTCGCCGCCCATCACGGCTTCAGGGTCGCACGGGGACCGCCCGACAGACCGTCGCGCGCTTCGTCACGCTCACGGACGGGCTGGCCGGGTTCCATCCGTTGAGGTGCCAGCCGCTGCCCGGCACGCAGAAGTTCTGTGAAGGCGTAAGGTTCCTGTCCGGTGCCGTCACCGCCATCCGGGCAATGCGGGACTGGGAAGGAAACGGAACGGAGGGAAAGGACACGGAGTTAAGTGTGATAGATTGATAGGTGCCGGGCGGAGATGCGAGAGTGTTGATTGAGAGCGTGGGATCGTTTACAAAGGACACCGATCAAGACGCGAACATACCGGGATAAAGCTCGGGACGAATCTTATGGCGGACATTGAGGTGGATCGGACGGGTTTGAAGGCCTTTACGCGACAGAAAGAGCGGGATACCGCGCTCTTTTTCCAGGGGCGCACGAGCATCCTGGAAGACATTGCGCATGCCGTGACGGACGCCGCGCAGAATATCCGCTCCGGGTCCCTGACCACCTCCGCCACCCGACTCCTGTACGGTGCGCCCGGCGCGGGCAAAACATCCTTGCTGACCGAAATCCAGATGCGGGCGCGACGGGGTGCGTTCGGAACGCCGGGTCCCACAGTCATTGATATCGACTGTGAACACCTCAAGCACGAACGTGATCTCGTTCTGATCCTTGCAAAACATTTCAAGAAGGAAGGCGTGTTTCGGACTGTGAGCCACGAACAGGCTAGTATCGGTGCGCATCTCCTCAATATCCTGCAAGGATCGGTGCAGAAAGGTCAAAGTCAAGACCCTCCCGAAGCGACATTTGGTCAATTGGACTCCCTCTACACCGCCGCGGGGACCCCGTCTCCGATCCTGCTCTGTATCGACGAAATCCAGAACATTCAACCCGAAGCCAAAGCAATGGTGAGTCGTCTCCATCAGGGGACGCATAGACTGCCGATCATCCCGATCTACGCCGGACTGGGCAATTCCCTCAACGTCCTGATGCGCCAGGGCGTGTCCCGTCCCGTCCACGACTACGTTCACAGTGTCGGCCCGCTTACCAAAGAGGAGGCTCAGGCGGTCGTCACTCAGATGCTGGGCCATTTCAAGGTGGATCAACGCGGCGTCGACCGGGACTGGCCCGCGACCCTCGCCCAGCGATCCGATGGTTGGCCCCAGCATCTGCACAACGCACAGCGCGCCCTTGCTCTGGAGTTGATCCGTCCAGAGGTCCAGGGTGAGCTCGCACGCGTTAAACCCGAGGCCGTCTTCACACACGAGCGTCGGTACCGGATACAGGCTTATGGATGGCGCATGTCCGAGATGCTGACTCAGACAAAAGGACTCGCCGCGCAGGTGATGCACGCTCTCCTTACAACCCCACAGGACCGGACCGACGTTGAATCGCTTGTGCTAAGGCTGGATCAAAACGCGCCCACCGACCCCGTGCGTCGGCGGTATTCCCTGCCCAAGGAGATAGGAGCCGGGGGTTATGTGGAGCATATGATGCATCAAGGTGTGTTACAGGAGTTTCCCGCACCCCCGGGGGAAGAATTTCGTGCAAATATGTTGCGCTGCCCGATTCCATCCCTCGCGACCTATATCATGGAATGTGGTGGGATTGATCCCGCGCACCCGCTCCCGGAGTCCGCGAGGGAGGTGCGGAAGATCGACGAGTGCGCGACCCGACCCAAAGAGGACGAAGGCGACGACGGAACCCGCTTCGAGATGTAAGATCGGAACTGCCCGCCACCTTTCCCCTTACTGCCAAAGTTTTGGCGCGGTCTCCGAGTTTTACAGGGTGCGCGTTGATCGAACGCTCAAGCATGTCCCACGGGTCCCGGGGGAGATGTTGATGCAGGTGCTCCGGCCTTCTTTTTTATACTCGCTGAACTGGACCGTACCTTACGGGCTGATTCGCCCGCCACCGCATGGCCGGATCCGTGCAGGCGGCTACCCGACCATGCGGTATCCGTCATGGGTGATCACCCGGAAGCTGTCGGTGACGGATTCCGCGATGGCCTCCCGTTCCCGTGGAAGTGTCTCGTCGGAAAAGTGGAGGATCGCCTCGGTGAACCGGCGCAGATCCGCGTGGAACCGGTTACGCCTCACGTGGCGGTGCATGACCCCCCACAGGCTCCCGGTGGGGTTCAGGTGCGGGGCGTGGGGCGGCGGGAAACGCGGGGGACGCACGGGCATGCGGGTCGGGCTGCGGGCCGGATCCATCGACCTGGCCCCGCCAGCCGACCTGCCGAAGGGCACAGCACCCTGCGCATGCCCGCCGTCCGCGCGCTGGAACCCGGCCCGCCAGACGGCAGGGAGCCCGCCGGGCTTGCGGCGTCAACATGGCGGACGGCACTGGAGTACCTGTTCGATGTGCTGCACCGTCTCCACCGCACGACAGGACAGCGGGTCGTGATCCTCGTGGATGAGTACGACAAGCCCATCCTCGACGGGCTGCACGATCCCGATGTGGCGCGCGCCAACCGGGAGTGTCTGCGCGGTGTCTACGGCATCATCAAGGGCAGCGCGGAGCATGTCCGCTTCGTCCTTGTCACCGGCGTCAGCATGTTCTCGAAGGTCAACCTGTTCTCGGACCTCAACAATCTGGAGGATATCAGTCTGAACCCGCACTTTGCCCCCATCTGCAGCTACACCGACGCCGATCTCAACAGCGTGTTCGCCCCGGAGCTCGACGGTCTCGACCGGGATGAGATCCGCCGCTGGTACAACGGCTTCAGCTGGCTGGGCACCGAGCGGCCCTACAATCCCTTCGATGTGCTCCTGCTGTTCGGCGACCGGAAGTTCAACCCTTACTGGTTCGAGACCGGCTCGCCGCGTTTCCTCTTTGAAACCCTGAAGGCGAAATCCGTCAGCCCGCTGGAAATTGAGGGGTGTCTGGCCGACGAGTCACTGGTCTCGAAGTTTGAGATAGAGGATATTAGCGCCGATGCCCTGCTGTTCCAGACCGGATATCTGACCATCACGGACGAGATCCGCAGGGGTCACAGGACCTTTATCGGCTCGACTACCCCAATCAGGAGGTCAGGCTCAGTCTGAATGACGAGTTGCTGGCCCATCTGAGTCCGAGGAACCGGGTTCCCCTGGAAAAGGTGAGACACGGCGTACCCTGCTCGAGGCGAACGACTTCGGAGGCTTTGCGGAAACATTCAAGGCCTATCTGGCCAGTATTCCCTATCAGCGGCACGCGACCGGCGACCTCGCCCGCTATGAAGTCTGGTATGCTGGTTTGCTGCATATGTGTTTCCGCACTATTGGAGTGGATGTGCGATCCGAACAGGCCTCAAGTCGTGGCCGTGCGGACATGGTGATCCTGACGGGTGGGCAGGTGTTTGTTTTGGAGTTCAAGATGGCTGAAAAGGCTGACGGGACGGAGGCTGCGTTGGAGGCGGCCCTCGCCCAGATGCGGGACCGAGGCTATGCCGAGATATACATGGACCGCAGAGAACCTATCCACATGGTCGCGATCGCTTGCGGGCGCGAGGCCCGCGAGCAGCTGGATGTCCGGGTCGAGCCGACAGGATGAGGGTCTCGGGGACGTCTGGAACAGTCACGCATTCAGGTGGGCGAAGTCCCAAGTTTTTCAATCTCTCAGCGATGTACGGAAGTAAGGACAAATCCTTCACACAACGCCCCGGTAACTGTTCAGCAGCACAATCCGCCCTTGACGGTCATCGTGAGCGAAATTTTTTAGTCGAGACAGAAATCTGTCCCCAATGACTGTCAGGTCTGCGAATTGAAATACGGACCCCATGTACGATCACAAGATGTTCGCAATGGCCGCATATCAGAACGATATTTCTTGGCTGAATAGTTACCACCCCTGCAAGCGGAAATCATTTTGCGGTAAGTCCCGCGCAGGTCGCGACCACCGCGCACAGAATTTCAGTGGTGGAACTCTACTCTATCCGAGACGCGAAAGGTATTCATGGAAGACGCCAATCTCCATCCCCGCGTTTCGATCCGAAGCGCTACGCCCGGCCTTGATTCCGCGCTCCATGTACTTATCTCCGTGGGTGACCGGCGGTTGGATCAGGCAGGCGCGTTCCCGCGCGGTCGCGGTGATCGCGACGCTTGTGTCCCTCCGGGCGAGGCGGGGGCGTTGCCTCGCGCCGATGAACGCCCGGCTTCTCCGCGCCGTCACGGCTGCCATGCGCAGAGCCCGAGCGGCTACACATCCAGTCAAATTGCTCCGCGAAGAACTTTGACTTATCTGTAAACAATTCCCAAGATGTACTAGGGCCTGTTGACACTCGGGTTGCGAATCGCCCGGTTCCGTGCCATTTTCCGCCCCGGCGACCGCCGGAACGGCGGCGTGGGCAGAAAATGCAGGTGACACCATGAATGCTCACAGGACGGTGCTGACGGACGGGATGTGGGCGCGGATCGGGGACATGCTGCCGGGCAGGAAGTCCGATCCCGGCGGCACGGCGGCGGACAGCCGCCTCCTCGTGGAGGCGGTGCCGGTGCGGTTCCGCACGGGATCGCCGTGGCGTGACCTCCCCAAGCGGTCCGCCAGGTGGCGCGGCGTGTCCGGGCGGTTCCGGCGCCGGGTGCTTTCGGGGGTTCCCGAACGTGTCTTCAACGCCCTGTCCGGGGATTCCGGCCCTGAACGGGTGTTCGTCGACGGAACGGTCGTCCAGGCGCCCCGGAAGGCGGCGGGCGCCAGAAAAAGGGGGGCCAAAATCAGGGAACCGGGCGTTCCCGGGGCGGCCTGACGATCAGGACCGTCGCCGTCGTGGACGCCCTGGGATATCTCGTGCGCTTCAGGATCCCTGCCGCCCGGGCGCACGACCTTCAGGGGTGCCGGGGCTTCCGGGCGGGCTGGAGTTCGGGGCCCTGGTCGGCGACAGGGCGTCCGGCGCCGACTGGCTGCTGGACGACCTGGACGGGAGCGGCGCGGAGGCGGCGGTCCCGCCGGAACGGAACCGGACGGTGCCGCGCGAACACGACCGGGAGATGTACGGGTGGCGGCACCGGTGGACAGTTTCCTCACGAAGCCCAGGGAGTTCCGGGTGATCGCGACGCGGTACGACAGGACCGCCGCGGGCTTCGCGGCGGGGATTCACCCCGTCGCCGGCGTGGTCGCCGCGTCATGAGTGTCAACAGGCCCTAACTTCGGCCAATCAGATGCTTGGAAATTTACTCATGAATGATCTTCAAAATTCGGCAGACCATACCGTCGCAGAGCGGATCAACGAAAAATACGACAGGCTCAGAAACGCCGAGAAAGCGGTAGCTGACTTCATCCTGAACATGGTGGGCGACCGACTGGAATATTCCATTACGGAACTGGCATCCAGAATTGGGGTAAGCGAGGCCACAGTCAGCCGGTTTTCAAAATCCATCGGTTACCGCGGTTATCAAGACCTTAAATTATCCATTGTCGCAGGTATGAAACCCAGGGCTGAGCTACCCAATCTACCAGAAGAGATCAGCGCCAACGATACTCCCTCCGAGATCGGCGCAAAACTTGCGCAGGGTCTAAGTAAAAGCATC
Organism: Paracoccaceae bacterium; assembly: GCA_965221405.1. Classification (GTDB taxonomy): domain Bacteria; phylum Pseudomonadota; class Alphaproteobacteria; order Rhodobacterales; family Rhodobacteraceae; genus JAPOUP01. The sequence continues at coordinate 450,459 of CBDCSE010000003.1, forward strand.
CTGGAGACGGATTCAATTCTCAGTCAGAGCGCTCTGGCAGTCGCGGCAGACGCTTTGTGTGAGGCGGACAGGATCCTCTTTATGGGAGTTGGGGGAGCGGCTTCTGTTTGTCTTGAGGCAACACACCTATTCGCAAAAGCTGGACGCCGCGCCGAGGCGATAATGGACGACTATACACAAATTGTTGCTGCATCAGCGGTTTCAAAAGGCGATGTCATTGTTGGGATCTCGCACACAGGCCAGACCCTGTCTGTCGCCCGGGCTCTGGAACTGGCAAAATCTGCCAACGTTCCGGCGATTGCGATCACCAGCGACCGGCGCTCGCCCGTCTCAATGGCCGCTGATGCGACGCTGAATACCTGGAGGATGGACCATGTTCCGATACCGCTTTTCGGCGACTTTGTCGAAGGCCGGGTCTGTCAGATGTTCATCATAGATCTTCTGTATCTCATCGTCCTGTTCCGTGCGCCCCAGGGCGAGCGCGAGAAACTTCTGCGGACGGGATCCGCGTTGCGCGATTTCTATTTTGACTCGTGACCTGGTGGACGGATGGATTGCTAATTGACCCGCGTGGTGTTCGATCTTGACGGAACGCTTATCGATAGTGCGCCCGATCTTCATGCCCTAGCCAACAGGTTACTCGAGCGGGATGGGATCGCTCCTATCCATCTTGCGGAGGCGCGCTCGTTTATTGGTTATGGCGCTGCATCCTTCGTGGCGCAGCTCTTCAAAAGCCGCGGACTTCCGGAACAGGCACAGGCATCGTTCCTGTCCGATTTCCTTGAAGGCTACACGTCCGCAGTCACCCTTACCAAGGTTCTTCCTGGCGTCTACGCCGCGCTAAAGGCATTGAGGGCAAAGGGCCATAAGCTTGGCATCTGTACCAACAAACCAATCACCCCGGCACGGTTCGTGCTTAACCATCTTGATCTTCTCCCGCTGGTCGATGTCTTGATCGGCGGAGACAGCTTACCGACGCGCAAACCCAATCCAGAACCGTTGTGGATGGCGCTTGACGCCTTGGGCCGAGGCCCCGCAGTTTATGTGGGCGACAGCGAGGTCGATGCTGAGACCGCCGCCCGCGCCGACATCCCCTTTTTGTTGTTTACGGAAGGGTATTGGAATACGGGTGCAAACGAATTTCCCGTTTCCGGAACGTTTTCCGACTTCGCGAACCTGCCGGGCATGCTCTAGCCCAAAGCGCCCTTCAGCGCAGGGTAGAGCTGCCGATGGTGTTGGTAAATTTCCTCGTAGCGCACCACGTTTCGGGCGTTGGGTTCTACCGTTCGTCCCGGGCGAACCATAGCGGCAATGCCTTCGTCGATTGTCCCGAAGTGCCCGGCACCGTGTGCGGCCAGAACCGCTGATCCCGTCGACGGGGCATCCGTGGAAGCTGGGACGCGCACGGGTATGCCGGACGTGTCGGCATGGATATGCAGCCATAGATCCGAAGCCGTCGCGCCGCCTCCGACTGTCATCTCTCCACTTATATAGCCCGCGTCCCTGAAGGCATCCAAAATCGTGCGCGTGCCAAATCCGATGCCCTCCATGATCGCACGGAATACATGGTGCTTTTCGTGAGCTAGCGTCAAGCCCACGAGCGCACCGCGGGACAATGGATCCGTATAGGGCGTTCGGTTTCCCTGGAAGTGATCCTGTACCATCAGCCCATCACATCCAGGCTCAAGCTCTGCTGCTTTGGTGTTCAATTCGTCGAAGTCGAGCCCGCCGGTCAGACGCCCCAGCCAGTTGACGATAGAACCGGTTGAGGTTTGCCCGCCTTCCACAACATATCGGCCCGGGTAAACGATATCGGCGTAGGCACCCCAGATTCCAGGTGCGCTTAAATGCGCTTCGGTGACACCAAATTGCAAATGTGACGAGCCAGTAATAAGCGCCAGTTGCCCTGGCCTGGCAACACCCAGGCCAATCATCCCCATCAACGCATCGGCTCCGCCCTGCACAACCTTGACCGATGGTTTCAGGCCAAGGGCCTCCGCTGCCCGGGTGGTGAGCGTTCCAATAACCTCTCCCGGCGCAACAACATGCGGTGGCCATTTGTCAAGAATATCCTCTATGCCGAGCGTCTCGACCATTGTGGCCGCCCAGCCACCCTCGCGGTTGCGGTAGTGCCAACGTAAGCCCGCATTATTGAGGCTCGCTGCCCATTCTCCGGTCAGTTGATAGGTCAGAAAGTCCTGATATTCGCAGATCCGATACGCACGGTCAAAGATCTCCGGCTCATTCCGCTTCAGCCAGAGTGCTTTGGGAATCATCCATTCGGCTGACACTGGCCCCTTGCCGCCACCGTTCAGTGTTAGGGCCTCATCGCCCGTGGCAAGCACCGCGTCGGCCTCGTTACTGGCGCGCACATCCATCCAAATGAGAGCTGGCCTCAAGGCCTCTCCATTTTGATTCAGCGCCAAAACCGAACAGCATGTCGTCGCATATGTGATGGCTTCGACGGCACGAGCGTCTATCCCGGCTTCAGCGATTGCGCCATTGCTCGCGGAAATGAAATTGCGCCACCAGTCTTCCGGGCTCTGCTCAGCTCGGGCACCTGCGGAGAATTGGGTCTGATAGGGCTCCGCTGCGCTTCCCAGGCAATTGCCCGAGACATCGTAGACCCGTGCGCGTAGGCTTTCTGTCCCGCCATCGACCGTAAGAAAATACGCCATTCCACTCTCCCCCAACACGCACTCTAAAGTGCGCGAAAAACCTCCAGTGCCTTGCCAGCATACATCACCGCTGGGCCGCCGCCCATTTCCACCGCAACCTCAAGCGCCTCGATAACCGCAGCCTCGTTGGCACCGTGACGTTTGGCGGCCTCAAGGTGATAGAGAAGGCAGTCCTCGCAACCCTGTGTCACAGCCACCGCCGTTGCGATAAGTTCCTTTTGCGCCGAAGTGAAACTGCCGCTCTGGCTCGCCGTCTTCGAGATCTTTGCGAATCCCTCGAAAAGGGCCGGTGTGGCCTTGGAAAATGCGCCCAGACGTGTTTTGGCTTGGGAAAGTCTGGCTTTTGGATTGTTCATTGAGTATCCCTTCCGGTAGGAGTGTCTATTGGTCCGGATATTTTCAGACATCGCTTGGCGATATGCAAAAGTGATATCCTATCAACTTTTGATAGTGAGGGGTTGAGCCAGGTGCGGGAGATAATCCCGGATGCTTATTGCCGCGTGTTAATCTGGTTTAGTCGGCGATGGAACATCGGTGCCGCACCATTGAATGGGAAACACGCCATGAACAGACTTATACCCACCCCTTCCTCCTAGTTCCTGGCCGCCTTCGGGGCCGTGTTCCCGGCCACGGCGCCGGCCGACGGGCCGGTTCCGGGCGCAGTCCTTGGCAGGGCCGCTGGTGCGGCCGAGTAAGTAAATGACAGGTTGGGACAGCTCAGATCCGCCACCAGGCAATTGAAAACCAGGTCGGGTTTTCTGTCTCAACCCCCATAAAGTTCCGCTTAGAAGTTCATCGTTGAAGCTCGATCCAATCGACTTTTCCGGTACCGCCACTATGGTTTGCTTCAGTCCCTGATTATGCAGCTTGTCCAGCGCGATGAACATCAGTGCGCGGCTCTTGCCGGAGGCGGGGCGATTTGATCAGAAGATACTGCTCGCCTTGCTTCTCATAGGCACGCTCTTGCATCGCCCACATCCCAAGCTCGTCCGACTTGGTGGAGCTGCCGGTTTGGGCATAGGTGACAGAAACAGAGAGAGAGAGAGAGGGAAGGGCCGGGCGTTGCGCCTCGGGGTGGCGCCGGGGCAACTTAAAAATCTCATAACCCCTTGTTCTATATGGCTTCATGTTATCCATCTCCGTCCTCATGCCCCTCTGAGTCAAAACCTGATCGAACTTTGGTTCAAGGCAATATACCCAGCCATAGCCAGACCGTGCCGATGCTAAGGGCTGTCGCGATCAGAACCGAGGACGCCGCCACACGTATCGCCACGCCGAACATGTTGGCGAAGACATAGGCGTTCACTCCCGGCGCCATCGCCGCGGTCAGGACAGCGGAACGGAACTGGGCGTCCGTCAGATCGGCTGCCGATCCGACAAGCCAGACGATTGCCGGATGCAGTGCCAAAGACACCGCGCAGACATAGACCACGGTTACCGTGTCGCCTGTCGGTCGGTAGCGACTGAGCACGCCACCAAGTCCAAAGAGCGCTGCGGGAAGTGCGGCGATCGCCATCAGATCAATCGCGTCGCTCAGCGCCGAAGGTATATGAAGATCGGTGACGTTCACGAAAAGACCCAGCGCAATGCCGATCATGAGTGCGTTCCGCGTCATGGACGTAGCGATCGATCTCACCGCTTTCCTGATCCCGGTCTTGCGCGTACGTGCGATCTCCATGGCCGTAAACCCCAGAACGTAGCAGAACGGAGCATGAAACGCGACTATGGCGTAGTTCGGACCGAGCGCCTCGGTACCGTAGGCCCGCTCGGAAATCGGAAGTCCGAGAAGCACCGAATTCGAGAAGAGCGCACAGAAGCCGATCGCGACGGCGTCCTCCCACGGCCGCCCGAATAGGATCCGCGCTCCGAACAGACCCGCCAGGAACCCGGCGGAAGCGCCAGCGAAAAAGCTGCCCAGGAGGGCCGGATCGAAGGTCTCACCAATGTCGATCGATGCGATCGCGCGGAACAGGAGACACGGAATCGCAAAATTCTGGGTGAAACTCACGAGCGCGTCTATCGCACCGTCGTTGAAGTATCCTCTCCAGACCGCGGTATAGCCAAAGCCGATGACCAGGAATACCGGCAGGATCACGTCGAGAAGATCCTGCATCAGCTCTCGATCTCCCGGCCGCGCGGTTGCTTTACCGTAGGAGCGGTGCTGACTCGCGGAAAGAGGGGAAAACCCGGCCTATAGCTCATATCGGATGATCATTCCGTCAAATGCGGGCGTGACATTGTCAGGGGTGTCGGCATCCACCGCGGCGAAATCCATGTCGATATGCATATTGGTAAGTACGGCCCGACGTGTGGCAGCGCGTTCTATCCACTCCAGTGACCTCTCAAGGTGCGCATGGGTTGGATGGGGTTCACGGCGCAGCGCGTCCAGTACCCAGCATTCAAGGCCGGAGACCGCTTCCCAGGCCTCGTCCGTCATTTCGGCGACATCAGGAAGGTAGGCGAAATCCGCCACCCGGAAGCCCAATGAGGGGATCGAGCCGTGGCTGACCCGGAAGGGCGTGAACTCGATGCTGCCGCCCGCGCCCGTAATGGAGAACGGACCATCGATGGTGTTCATTTCGAGGATGGGAAGGTAAGGTGATCCCTCCGGCTGCACGAATGCGTAGCCAAAACGGGAAAGAAGCTCACCCTGTGTAGGTTCATCCGCCCAAACGGGCAGACGGCGCTTCATGTTGAATACAACCATGCGAAGGTCATCGATGCCGTGCACGTGGTCCGCATGGGCGTGGGTGTAGGCGACGGCATCGAGCGTCCCTACTTCGGCGTCCAGCAGTTGGGTACGAAGATCCGGAGACGTGTCGATCAGCACACGGGTAACCCCTTCCCCGGAACTGCGCTCAACCAGAAGCGAGCACCTGCGGCGCACGTTCCTGGGGTTGTCCGGATCGCAGTCGCCCCAGTTGCCACCGAGCCTCGGGACCCCACCCGACGAACCACATCCAAGGATGGTGAAGTCGAGCTTCACCATCAGGACAGGGATCCGCAGAGCGCGGCCTTGGCGAACAGCCGGTCAAAGTTAGCTTCGGTCCGTGCGGCGAAATCGGGATAATCCAGCCTGAACAGTTCCGCGCAGGTCCGCGCCGTCTCTGTCACAAAAGCGGGCTCGTTGCGCTGGCCGCGATGGGGTGGCGGCGCGAGATAGGGGGCGTCGGTCTCCACCAGGATTCTATCACTCGGGGCGGCGGCGAATATTTCCCGCAGTTCCGTTGACTTCGGAAATGTGGCGATTCCGGACATCGACAGGTAGAAGCCGAGGTCCAGCGCCGTTTCGGCGAGGGAACGGCCCGAACTGAAGCAATGCATGACACATCCGAACGCTCCCGCGCGATGTTCGTCTGATAGAATGCGCATCGTGTCCATATCGGCGTCGCGGGCATGAATGACGAGCGGCAGTTCGGTGCGTCGGGCCGCCTCTATGTGGATGCGAAGGCTTTCCTGCTGGATGTCTTTATTTTCGGCCGTGTAGTGGTAGTCGAGTCCGGTCTCCCCGATTCCGACGAACTTGGGATGGGTGGCCATTCTCACCAGTTCCTCGACGCTCGCCAGTGGTTCTTCGGAAGCGTGCATTGGATGGGTGCCGACGGTGTAGTAGACGGAGCGATAGGTCTCGGCGATACGGCGCACCTGCGGTTCGTTCCGGAGGCGGGTGCAGATGGTCACAATCCTCGTGACACCCGCATCCAGGGCCCGCGCGATCACATCGTCCCGATCTGTCTGGAAATTCGGGAAATCCAGATGGCAATGGCTATCGGTTATCTGGGGTATATGCAACATGCGGCCGGTTCGGTTCAGGCAGCTGTCTGTTTCGCCGCTTCATGAATTTTCAGCAGGATATCCAGCAACAGTGTGCCCGGGTCAAGATTGACGGACTTCCCATGCCGGGCGCGGGCGCCGAGTTCCTGATGAAGTGCCGCCCAGCGGCGACTCGCCCGCACGTCGGGGCATTTGCGGGCGAAAAGATCGGATTCACCCGGTACGGCTTCGGTTTTCATCCGCATCCCTGTGCCAGCCTTGGCCAGTCTGGCCAGAAAGATGTCAAGAAGTTCGAGCGCCAGTCCGAACCTGTCCGCGTTGGCGGATCCAGTCATACCGTCCACCAGGGCGATCGCCCGGGACCGATCGGTTCTGGCCGAGAATATTCCGATGAATTCGCCATAGAGGTCCAGTCCGTCCTGGGTGATTAGCCTGAGGGCCGTGCCCGCGGACCCTCCTGACAGCGCGGCGAGGCCGGAAGCGTTCGCTTCGCCCCCGACCCCCGCCTGCGTCAGAACCGCGCCGATCTCATTCGGTTCCAGGGATCGGCAGCGCAGGTTCCTGCATCGGCTGCGTATCGTCGGCAGGAGCCGCGATGGCTGGTGGCTGACCAGAAGTATCACCGTGTCCGCCGGAGGCTCCTCAAGAAGTTTAAGCAGCGCGTTAGCCGCATTCAGGTTCATCTCATCAGCCGCGTCGACAATAACTACCCTCCGCCCCCCGTCAGCGACGGATAGACCGAAAAACGATCCGAGTCTGCGCACTTCGTCGACGGTGATCTCCTGTCTCAGGCGTTCGGTTTTCTCGTCCCACGGGCGGCGCAGTAGAAAAAAGCGCGGTTCGCTCAAGGCGAGCAGCCGACGCACGATGGGGTTGTTCCAGTCAGAATCGAGTGAGCCGGACGGACCGGGCGCTCCATCGGCTGCCGCGGTGGACGTCAGAAGGAAGCGGGCGATGCGCCAGGCAAGGGTCGCTTTTCCGACTCCGCCGGGCCCCGAAATCAGCCACGCGTGATGGAGACGTTCGGCGCGGTAAGCCTCGAGAAATTCCCGTTCCGCGGCCTCCTGTCCGATCAGGGTGCGTGTTTCGCGCGGGTGCGGCGCTCCGGAAACGCGATCGGCTTCGGGAGGTGCTTCGGAACGTGCGTCGGTCATGCCAGCGCCCCGTGCGCGTGTGCCATTACGTCGACCGCCACCGCCTCAGGCGTTCTATTGCCGTCAACCACCCGGAACCTGTAATCGAACCTCCTCGCAAGTTTCAGGAAACCTTCCCGCAGGCGCTCCTGAAACTCCATGCCGAAATCCTCGAATCGCTCCTCGCCGCCGTCGCGTCCTTTCGCGCGTTCCAGACATGTGGAGGGATCCACGTCGATCAGGACAGTCAGATCAGGTTCGCGTCCAATCATTAGATTGTGCAGGGTATCGACCTTATCGCACAGATTTCCCCGCGACAGCCCCTGATAAACGCGGGTGCTGTCCGCGAAGCGGTCACAGACCACAACCTTTCCCGCTTTGAGGGCCGGCCCGATCAACCGCTCGAGGTGATCGCGGCGCGCGGCCGTGAACAGGAGTATCTCCGTCTCGGCGGACCAGCGATCAGGGTTGCCCTCCAATACCAGACGCCGGATCTCGTCCCCTCCCGCCGAACCGCCAGGTTCGCGGGTAAGCACGATATCATGGCCCTCACCGCGAAGAGCTTCCGCAAGTAACCTCGCTTGCGTCGACTTCCCGACACCATCGATTCCCTCAAGCGTTATGAAGCGGCTCATGATGCCCTCCGGTCCTGTGGCTGTGTCCTTCCGCAGTTCGTGGTTCACCCGGATCCGTCGTAACGGGTGTGCGGTGACGGTCACGCGCGGCAGAGGATTTCCGCAGATGTCTCACGCGGGGCCAAATCCCCACCGCTGTCCCGGAGACGGGATGGACCGCCGCATGATCGCCGTCAATGATCGCGCTCGACTCTTCAGGGCGCTTCCAATGCAGCGTTCCAGGCAGCGTCGAACAGTACGTTCGCCGCGGTGACGAGGCGTGATATGAAACCTCCCTCCGCCACATCCTGATCGGCGACCAAGGGATAACGGTGTTCCGGGATGCCATCGACACTGACCGTCAACTCGCCCAGTTGCCTGTTTTTTTTGATGGGAGCCTCAACCGGTGTGCGGTAGTTCAGGGTAGCCGAAACCTCACCGACGCCACCGGCGGGAACCAGAATCAGGATATCGTCGGGCGCCACGAGTCCCACCGTCGACTGCACTCCGCGCCAGACAGGCAGTTCGGCCATCACCTCGTCCTTGGCCGCAACGTTTTTCTCGATGAAATGGCGGAACGCCCAGTTTACGACCCGTTCCGCGACCTCGGCGCGCTCCTGCTTGCTGCCGAGGCCCGCGAGTACGAAAACAATTCGCCGGGTTCCCTGCACAGCCGAACCCACCAGGCCATAACCGGCCTCCTCGGTATGTCCGGTCTTCAGGCCGTCAACGCCTATGTCGAGCTTAAGTAGCGGATTGCGATTGAACCGGTTCTGTGGAGCGCGCCCGTCCCACATGAACTCCTCCATGCTAAAATATCCGTAGTATTCGGGAAACTCCGTGATGATCCGGTTCGCCAGAAACGCCAGATCCCGAGAGGAGATTCGGTGCTCGGGATGCGGCCAGCCGCTTGAATTGGCAAATTTCGCGCTGGTCATTCCCAGGGCGTCGGCGCGCTGGTTCATCTGGCGCGCGAATTCCTCTTCGGTACCCGATAGCCCCTCGGCTACCACCACACAGGCGTCATTGCCTGACAGTACGACTATTCCCTTGATCAGTTCCTCAACCGTGGGTCGGTCACGTTCGTCCAGAAACATGGTCGAGCCGCCCAGACTGCTGGCTCGGGCTGATACGCTAAACCGGCTGTCAAGCGCAACGCGTCCGTCCTCCAGCGCCTCGAACAGCATATAGAGGGTCATCAGTTTGGACATGGAGGCGGGGGGTAGCGGTATGTCCGAATTCCTGTCGATGAGGACCATGCCTGTATTGAGATCCACGACGTAGGCCGCTCTGGCATTCGTTTCAAACGCCGGAGCGGAGAATGCCGACACTGTGAATGTCGTCAGTGCGACTAGAATGAATGCGAGACGCATGGTTCCGTACCGAACTCTGTTTATATTGCGGGCAGTTTGCCACATAGTGTGTGAACGATAAACCGACTATCTAGACCAATCGCTTTTGTTCTCATATTACACTTCAGAAAATGGAAATGCATTCCGGCTCTGTTTCAAACGCGATAGCCCCATATTTCACCTGTTGTCTTGATTCCGGTGAATTGATGTGATTTCTGGCTCGCTGGCCGGAGAAGTGGCAGAGCGGTCGAATGCGGCGGTCTTGAAAACCGTTGAGGGTTAACGCCTTCCGGGGGTTCGAATCCCTCCTTCTCCGCCAAGCGTCTCGCCTAACTGTCTGGAAACAAGGGAAGTACGGATCCTCAGGAAACCGCGTGTTGCCCTGTCTGTGTCTTTCGGGACGGTCACGAATGGTCCCGGATGAGATCGATTGCGTTGCGAATCATCCGTTCGCTGCCTATGTCGGGGCATGGACGGCACGCCGGACATTCAGGACGACGGCTGACGGAAAGGAAGCGCCCATGAAACGACTGTTCGCGCTTCTGGCCGCCGCCGTGCTCACCCTCGCGGGCGGATAGGCGGGGGCTGAACCTCCCGAACCATAGCCGAACGGCGGCGGATTCGTCTGTCCCCCTATGTCCTGGATATCTTCGGGGCACTCCGAAGCCGCGTATTTCGATCAGAGGTCACGGGTGTGCACCGACGGTTATCGCTTCCACGGCTATCTTAGCGGATCGCCACGGATCATCGGGTCGGACATCACGGGAGCAACAATTAACGGCAGTCCTGTCATTCGTAAGTCCACAATCGCCGGAGACGTCAACCACACCTTCATTCAAGGCAATCCCCGCGTTGTCGGTTCAGGAATTTGGAAGGCCGCGGCGGTCAGTGATAACGCGCGGGTCGTCAATTCGAACATTGGCGGGGCATTGGTCGGTTCCCGCGTTGCCTGGGTCGGGGGCAACGCCGACGCCAGAAACCCGACCGTCAGTAACGCTGGTGCAGTGTCCGGGTCCGCCATTGCCCGCAATTCGACCATCACCGGAGACGGCAAGGTGGACTGCGGGCGGTGGGTCAACATCACCGTGACGACTGACCGGCGGGCGGGGTGAGTGCGGCCGCAACGGGCGGGTCCGGAACGCCGAATCCGGGGGCGGGCCTGATCTCGGCGACCTTGTGAGCAACCCCCTCGATCCCGGGAACGAGCAGACCGTGGACTGGCTCCGCGCGTGGGCGACGGGCCGGACATCAACGCGCTTTCGGAGCGCATGGCCATACTGGAGGAACGCATTAAAACGATGCAGTCCGAATACCGCACGGACATCGCGTGGCTCGCCGAAGACATGGCGAAGCGGGATGCGACCGCACGATGGTGGCAGACCGCCATCCTGATCGCCGCCCTTGACTCGGCCAGCGGATCGCGCCGGTGGCCTCCGCGCGGACGTCGATGCGCCCGTCGGCCAGCCGCTCGGGGACCGCCCGCTCCAGCTTCGCGCCACGGTGCCCGTCGAGGATCCCGATCCCCCCGGCGGGCCACACCGCCGCCCCCAGCGCACAGAGTTGGCCCGCCCCTCCCGGAGGATGACGTCCCGGAACGCGCCCACACCGTTCCTGACGCGGCGAGGGTAAGGTGTGAGCCCCTGATGTGTGGCGTCCGTCTCTCCCGAGGTGCGGGGGTTCTTTGTCCCGACGCCGGAGAGCCCGATCCGGATGCCATTGCCCGGGCGGGGCTGTCGGCGCTCCGGGATGTGGCGGGCCATGCGAATATCACCCGGGTGGCCGTCCCACGAGGACATCGGGTGTGGCTTGCCCTGCGGCCCCGGATGATCTAGAGCCGACCCGGCGACAGAACATGGGCAGTTGAATGCGTCTTTCCCGCTATTTCCTTCCCGTATTGAGGGAAACGCCCGCCGAGGCCCAGATCGCAAGCCATCGACTGATGTTGCGGGCCGGCATGATCAAGCAGGCTTCCGCGGGCATCTATTCATGGCTACCGCTCGGCTACAGGGTTCTCCGTAACATCGAGCGCATCGTTCATGAGGAGCAGGCCAGGGCCGGCCACATTCCGGTATTGATGCCAACGGTTCAGTCCGCGGACCTCTGGCGTGAGTCCGGGAGGTACGATGACTACGGCGAGGAGATGCTCCGGATCTCCGACCGCCATGGACACGATCTCCTTTACGGTCCGACAAATGAGGAGCTTGTCACGGACATATTCCGGGCCCATGTGCGGAGCTACCGCGACCTTCCCCTGTCACTTTACCATATCCAATGGAAATTCCGGGACGAGATCCGCCCGCGATACGGCGTCATGCGGGGCCGGGAATTCTTCATGAAGGACGGCTACAATTTTGACGTCGACAGGGACTCGGCGATCCACGCCTACAACCGCCACATGGTCAGCTATCTCCGTACCTATGAGCGTATGGGCCTTCAGGCGATTCCAATGCGCGCGGCGTCCGGGCCCATCGGCGGTGACGACACGCATGAGTTCCTGGTGCTTGCCGACACCGGTGAGTCAGAAGTCTTCTACGACAGCAGGATTACCGATCTGACGCTTGGCGACCGGGCGGTAAACTATGATGACCGTGAGGAATGCGCCGCGATCGCCAGTGAGTTCACCGGCCCTTATGCCCGGACGGATGAAACGCACGATGAGTCCCTGTTTCTTGAGGTTCCCGAAGTGCGCCGGAAGACGTCACGTGGTATCGAGGTCGGCCAGATATTCTACTTTGGTACGAAATACTCCCGGCCGATGGGGGCGACGGTGCAGGATCCGAAGGGAATGGCGGTTCCGGTGCACATGGGCAGCCACGGCATAGGTGTCAGCCGTCTCGCGGGTGCGATCATCGAGGCCAGCCATGACGACAATGGGATCATCTGGCCAGAGGAGGTTGCGCCCTTCAGGGCGGGTATCGTCAATGTGAAGCAAGGCGATTCCGCGACGGACGCCGCCTGTGAGGCGCTCTACGTGCGGATGGCATCGGCGGGGATCGAGACCCTCTACGACGACCGGGAGGAGCGACCCGGCGCGAAGTTCGCCACAATGGACCTGATCGGTCTTCCCTGGCGCGTCACGGTCGGACCCAGGGGTTTGGCGAAAGGTAACGTGGAACTGCGCTGTCGCAGGACTGGACATAGCGAGGAAATGGAGCCTGCCGCGGTTGCAGGTCGTCTGGATGCGTTGTCGGCGGCGGCGTCCTCGAATGCCGCGAAGACGCCCGCCCGTACCGTTTGACGGGACTGTCGTTCGGGTACGAACCTCCCGCTGGTGGTTCCTGGTTGCCGGATCGGATGTCGTGGCCTCCGCGCAGGCAGGGATCTCCGAACTGGTTGCGTCGATGTCACGTATCCCGGGGCACGAACCGTTTCAACGGCATGCTCCCGCCTGCACGTCCGTCGTGGTTGGAAACGGTCAGATCCATCTATTCGTAATGCGTCGCCGGCGTGCCCGCGAGCGCGGCCATGTTAAGCAGCCCTCGCGCCGTGATCGAAGGCGTCACGATATGGGCCCGATTGCCCATTCCCATCAGGATCGGGCCGACCTCAAGACCGCCCGCCTTCATTTTCAGGATGTTGCGGATCCCCGAAGCGGAGTCGGTGTTCGCGAATATCAGGCAGTTGGCCGGTCCCCTAAAGCGTGAGTTGGGGAAAATCCGGTCACGCAGGGCCTGATTCAGCGCCGCGTCGGCATGCATCTCTCCTTCATATTCGAAGTCACGCGGCGCCGAGTCGAGCAGCTTCAGCGCCATCCGCATCCTTCGCCCGGTGTCGCAGTCAAGATTTCCGAACTGCGAATGGGAGCACAGGGCGATTCTGGGTTCTATGCCAAAGCGGCGGACATGACGTGCGCAGGCGGTGACGGTGGCGGCGATCTGCTCCGGTGTGGGCTCCGGGTGCACCTGCGTGTCGGCTATAAACAGAGGGCCGTCCTCGAGGATCATCAGGCTGAGGGCTCCCGTCGGCCTGAAACGCTCGTTACCCAGCAGTTCGCATACATACTTGAGATGCCAGAGATACTGGCCGAACGTGCCGCAGATCAGGGAGTCGGCTTCACCGCGATGCACCATCACGGCCCCGATCGCGGTGGTGTTGGTGCGCATTATGGCGCGGGCAAGATCCGGCGTTACGCCACGGCGCTCCATCAGTCGGTGATAGGTGGTCCAGTATTCGTGATAACGTGGGTCGCTTTCCGGATTGACGATTGAGAAATGCTCCCCCGCACGGATTGTCAGACCGGCGCGCGCCGCGCGTCTCTCCACCACTTCAGGACGGCCGATCAGAATCGGGGTGTCGGTCATCTCCTCGACCATGGCCTGCGCGGTGCGCAGAACACGCTCGCTCTCGCCTTCGGCAAAGACGATCTTCCGCGCGGCCGTGGCGGCGGCCTCGAACACCGGCCGCATGATGAAGGCGGATCGGTATACCGTGCCGTCAAGCTCCGCTCGATAGGCATCCAGATCCGCCAGCGGGCGCGAGGCGACACCGGACTTCATCGCCGCCTCGGCCACGGCGGTTGCGACGATACCGGTGAGCCGTGGGTCGAACGCTTTCGGAATCAGGTAATCCGCTCCGAAGTTCATGGGCTCGTCCTCGTAGGCGGCCGCTGCCTCGGCGCTTGTTGTCTCCCGCGCGAGCGCGGCGATGGCCTCGATGCAGGCAAGCTTCATCCCATCGTTGATCTCGGTGGCGCCGACATCAAGCGCTCCCCGGAAAATGAATGGGAAGCAGAGAACGTTGTTGACCTGGTTCGGGTAGTCGCTCCGGCCGGTTGCGATGATGGCGTCCGGTGCAGCCTGACGCGCCGCCTCCGGCATTATTTCGGGAGTTGGATTGGCGAGGGCGAAGATGATCGGTCGGGCTGCCATTCTCCTGACCATGTCGGACGTGAGCACGTCGGGTCCCGAGAGTCCAAGGAACATGTCGGCCCCTTCGATGACGTCGGCCAGCGTTCCCGGGCCGCCCGGTTGCGCGTAGCTTTCCTTCTGCGGCGTCAGGTCCTTTGCCCTGCCCTGATGCACGAGCCCGTGCAGGTCGACGAGCCAGACGTTCTCGCGCCTTGCGCCGAGCTTCAGGAGCATGTCAAGGCACGCGATACCGGCGGCCCCCCCGCCGGTCGAGACGATCTTTATGTCCTCGAAGCTTTTGCCGGCGACATGCAGGGCGTTGGTCGCCGCGGCGCCGACAACGATCGCGGTTCCATGCTGGTCATCGTGAAACACTGGAATGTTCATCCGCTCGTGGCAGATGCTTTCGACAATGAAGCAGTCCGGGGCCTTGATGTCCTCCAGATTGATGGCGCCGAATGTGGGTTCGAGAGCGCAGATGATCTCAGCCAGCTTTTCGGGATCCCGCTCGTTGATCTCGATGTCGAAACAATCGATTGACGCGAACTTCTTGAACAGGACGGCTTTTCCTTCCATGACAGGCTTGGCGGCCGCCGCTCCGATGTCTCCGAGACCAAGGACGGCCGAGCCGTTTGAAACCACCGCGACCAGATTGGCGCGCGCGGTGAAGCGGCTGGCCCTTTGCGGGTCATCCCTGATCTCGACGCATGCCTCGGCGACGCCCGGTGTATAGGCGAGGCTCAGATCACGGCCGTTCGCGAGTGGTTTGGTCGCTCTTATTTCCAGTTTCCCGGGCTTTGGCTCCTCATGGTAGGCAAGGGCCCTCAGGCGGAAAGTGTCATGGATCTGTTCGGTCATTCACTCGTCCCTGGTTTCATGCGCCACTTTGCCGATCGCCATCGCGGAACCGGTCCAACGCCGTGGCGGCCGACTGGATCGTCCCTGTGTCCGCGCATTCCACCTAAAGGCAATCAGTGAGGCCGCGCAAGCCTCTTGCAATCCAGGTCACCGATCCGCAGTCTATGGTGGTTGAACCAGGAGGGCACAGTAAGCAAATGTCACTCATCGAGGCGGCCGCGGGGGTTCGTACGCACGCCCATGCTCCCTATTCGGGTTTCAAGGTCGGTGCGGCGATTCGCAGTTCCTCAGGTGCTGTCTATCTCGGCTGCAACGTGGAGAACGCGGCTTATCCCGAAGGCACCTGCGCCGAGTCGGGAGCGGTTGCGGCGATGGTTGCTGCCGGTGATACCCGGATCGCGGAGGTCGCGATCATTGCCGACTCGCCTGATCCGGTCACACCCTGCGGCGGCTGCCGGCAGCGGCTGCGCGAGTTTTCCGCGCCTGATGTGACCGTCACCATGGCCAACCTGAAAGGCACCATGCGGACAATGCGGATGGACGAGCTGCTTCCGGAGGCTTTCGGGCCTGAACAGTTTGACGGGCGCTGACCGTGGACGCGCGTCGAGTTCTGGCCGCGCTGCGACGGGGCGACGAACCAGGCCATGCCGAACTCAGGTGGTTCGCGAAAGGATTGGCGTCCGGCGAGGTGGATGACGCCCAGGCCGGGGCTTTCGCCATGGGTGTCTGTCGGTCGCCCCTCAGCGACGAGGCGCGGGTCGCATTGACGATGGCGATGCGCGACAGCGGAAAAGTGCTGAAATGGGATTTGCCCGGCCCGATCGTGGACAAGCATTCGACCGGCGGTGTGGGTGACTGCGTTTCCCTGTTACTGGGCCCGGCGATCGCCGCGCTAGGCGCTTACGTGCCGATGCTTTCAGGTCGCGGCCTCGGGCATACCGGCGGAACGCTGGATAAGCTGGAGGCGATTCCCGGGCTTGCGGTCGAGATGGATGAACAGAGGTTCCGGCGGGTGGTGGCGGATGCCGGCTGTGCACTGGTCGCCGCCAGCGGCGAAATCGCACCGGCTGATCGGAGACTTTACGCTATCCGGGACGTGACCTCCACCGTAGAGTCGATCGACCTGATCACGGCCTCCATTCTCTCGAAAAAACTCGCTGGCGGCGTGGGTCCCCTGATCCTGGACGTGAAGGCCGGATCGGGCGCGTTCATGACTTCACTGGCGGAAGCGGAAAAGCTTGCCAGATCCCTGGTGACGACCGCCAATGGCGCCGCGGGTCCGGCAGCGGCACTCGTCACGGACATGAGCCAGCCCTGCGTTCCATCGGTTGGCAACGCGCTTGAGATCATGGAGGTCATGAAAGCGCTTACCGACCCAAGGGATGACTCGACCGTCTCGGTTCTGGCCGCTGAGCTTGGTGGTGAGTTGCTCCGCCTCGCGGGAATGGCCGAATCAGGTAGCGAAGGCGCTGTCCAAATCCTGGATTCGTTGCGCTCGGGTGCGGCCGCCGAGCGTTTCGGGCGTATGGTCGCGGCGAAGGGTGGGCCTTCGGACTTCGTCGAACGGTGGCGGGACCGCTTGCCTGCGGCGTCATTCATTCGCGAGGTTATCGCGTCCCGGTCAGGCACGGTTACCGCCATTGACTGCCACGCGTTGGGTATGGCCATGGTGCGGCTCGGTGGCGGACGCCTGCGTGCGGGAGACGTCATCGATCCGTCGGTGGGACTCTCAGGCGTCGTTGGAATTGGCGCCGCCGTCGAGGAGGGTGATCCGGTGGCGTTGGTGCACGGAGCGACCGAGAGTGCGGCCGAAGCGATCGCCGCCGATCTGGCCGCGTCGTTTTCGGTGACCGACGGTAGTGTGTCGCAACCGAAGCTGGTTCACGGAACGGTGGTCTGATGGGACGTGCGTTCCTGCTGGTCCTCGATTCCCTGGGTTGCGGCGGCGCACCGGACGCGGAAGCGTAAACTGTTCCCCTCGTATGCTGGAATTGCCGGCGGTGGCATTCCTGGCGGGGATTGGGTCCGACGCGGTTTGCGGCCGTTGTGTCTTTCACGGCAAGGATGATTCGTTCCAGATGCCAGCGGTCGCCTTGATCGTGAGTATGCGCCTGCCGGTCGAAACCGTCGTCCTTGCTTCCTTGGCCGTCATGGTGCAGTGGATTGGTCCAGGCATCTATAGAGGCATGATGGCGGATACGGTTCCGGCGGGCCTGACACAGCGAGGTCACGCCATGACGGCGCAGGGATCCATTGATGCCCTGAGCCGGTGGTCTTTCGTCGCCACCGGCGATCCGGCTGTTGACGCGCGGTATCCCTTACGGTAGCGTTTCGGACGCGAGAGGGAATGTCCCGTGACGTTCAGAAGAGACCGGCTTCAGGAATTTCTTGAACGGACTGAAGGCGAGCCGCCGCCGGTGTTCGTCGGGCGGGAAGACGTGCTCAGCGACATTCGCCTGGCCGCCCGGCAGGTATGGAAAGGCGCTGGTGCGCTGGCGCATGGCGCCGCGAAAACCACACGCGTCATTCAGGGTGCTCCTGGTGCCGGCAAGAGTTCGATTCTGGCTGAGTTGAAATCCCGTTCCCTCGATGACGGCGACGACGCTTCATCCCCTCGCGTGTTGGTGTTGAACAGCGACATGTTGGAGGAAGACCTCCCGCATATCCTCGATCTCTTGCGTGAGACCGGCCGCCTCGGGCAAAATGAATGGGTTGAGCGGGGCCGGAAACTGCTGGAGCGGACCAGGCGGCAGTTCCAATCCGTGAATGTGGCCGCGATCGGGGTGGAACTCCGGAAGCATCATCTGGGGGGACTCCTTGCGCTAAGGGAATCACTACCGCCCGAAAAGTGGGCCCGGCCGGTGATCGTGGCGGTCGATGAGGCCCAAGGTTTGCGCCCTGACAGGAACTCACCGCATGGATTGTTCCTCAGGGGAATCCACGGTGGGCTGAACGGTCTGCCGGTCACGCAGGTATTGGCCGGCCTAGGGGACACCAGGGACACTGTCGAGAAGATGCACCTAACCCGCATATCCGCGGATTACCAGCACGATATTGGTTGTTTTCCGGCGGTGGACATCTCGTCATTCATGATGGAATCATGCGCCCATTTCGGCATTGACGCCATTGGCCATGAAATAAGACTGGAAGGATTGGCCACTTTGGCTAACGGCTGGCCGCAGCATCTCCACTTTGCCCTGCGGGCCTTGGGTCGTGCCGTGCTCGCAGCGGATGGTGACCTGGCGCTGGTCGACTGGAGTGCCGCCGCGCGGGACTTGGCAGGCGGGCGTAGGCGTTATTACGAGCGGCAGCGCAGCGATCCGATGAGGGACTGCAATCGTCTCGTCGCCAAGGTTCTCCTGGCCGTGCCTGATGTTGACCCGGCGACACCGGGCAGGAGAAGAAATGATATCATGCAGGTGATCAAGGAAACCATCTCTGACGAGCCTGGATATTGGGTGCCGGATGGGTGGAAAGCGAGAGATGTATTCCTTCATCTCGTGCATCAGGGCGCTTTGCAAAGGACGGGTGACGAAGACCGCTACCACTGTCCGATCCCGTCTTTCCGCCGCCATCTCTTGGAAGTCGGCGGTCTGGACCCGGACATGGAGGGTGGTGCCGCCTCTTGAGGCCCGTCGTCCGAACTGTCCGGGCATTAACAATAGTACGGATATTTCCGGGTGAGACCGTCAGGGCGATATGTCGCCTGTGCCGTGATTCGTTGCCGCGTGTCAGCTCACGCCCCCAACACCACCCGTGATTGAGATAACTTCGTTACCGTCATCTCTGTCGCGAACACTCTGGAATACTCCGTAGGCGGTGGAGTCTTGAGAGCCCGGGGACGGGCCGTGCGACTTGGAGAGCCCCGTAGCCAAGCCAGTTTTACCGTCCGGGCAACCTTTGGGAGACGCGACCGCGAATCCCGGTTCATCAAAGGTCCGGTATTGTGGTCGGGAATTTATCGGATCGATGGTTCCGATCGAATTGCGGCGTGATTTCCTCTGAATCGGCCTCGCGGCGTCTTTGAACAATGCCAGCGTCATGATATGGAGTCCTCGCGAAAGCGAAACCGATCGCTGGACGCGTGCGCCATCATCGGAATGTGCAGGTGCGGGACACCAAGGGTCCGGAGCAATATCATGGCTGATCAGCTTACAATAGTGAAACACCCGTTGATCCAGCATAAGCTTACCCTGATGCGGGACCGGTCCACCCAGACCTCGGTGTTTCGCCAGCTGCTGCGGGAAATCGGCAAGCTGCTGGCCTTCGAGATCACGCGTTCATTGCCAATGACGACCAGACGTATCGAGACGCCTATCGGTGAAATGACTGCCCCGGTGATCGACGGCCCCAAGTTGGCGCTGGTGTCCATCCTGAGAGCGGGCAATGGCCTTCTGGATGGTATTCTGGAACTGATTCCTTCTGCCCGTGTGGGGTTTATCGGTCTTTACCGGAATGAGGAAACGCTGGAGCCTGTGCAATACTATTTCAAAGTGCCCGATGATCTGGAAAGCCGGCCGGTGATCGCGTTGGATCCGATGCTGGCGACTGGGAACTCTGCGGTGGTGGCGGTGGAGCGGTTGAAGAGTGCGGGGGCGAGGAATGTCCGGTTCATGTGTCTGCTGGCCGCGCCCGAAGGAGTTGCGCGGATGACCAAGGCGCATCCCGACGTTCCGATCGTGACGGCCGCGCTGGACGATCACCTTGACGAACGCGGCTATATCGTGCCTGGCCTTGGCGATGCCGGCGACCGGATGTTCGGCACCAAATGACGTGACCGGGTGCCTGCGCGACCTTTGTCCAGCGGTTACGGATTTCGGTTACCCGCTCTGATGAATACCGGGACGAGAAATCCGGGCCATGGGCCATGCCGTGCGCGAAAGCGAACGGGTACCCCAACCCCGCTTTCATTGACTGTCTCCGCAGTGTTGCTTCCGTTGGGGCGCACTACAGAGATGCCGCTTGCCGTGCAAGCCGTATCCGGGCCCGGGGGCATGGGGACTCACGGCCCGGCCGGTCGGGGATGTTTCTCGTCAGGACGGAGAGGGCCCAGCGATCCCGGTCCATGGTGGATCAAGTTCGAAGACTCGGTTTTGCTCAAGCTAATCGGGTTGCTCAGCAGGCCACCGAGGGGCTTCGGTTTCCCGTTGTGGTCGCCCGCGCCGGTCTGTCTGAGGAACAGGGCCCCGGTCTCCGACCCGGCGCAGGCCGTTCCTGAAATTGGCGCACATTTCGGGCAGGCCGTCCTCCCTTTCGGCGTTAAGGCTAGCGTCGCAGCGGTTGGAGAACCGGCGCGTCAGGGTGAGCAGGACGACGGCGGCGTAGATCTCCTGGCGGACGCCCCGCTCCGACCGTGCGTGGAGATCCCCAATCACGGCCTCGCTTCTGTACATCTGCTCGATGCCCCATTGTCCGTGGTAGAGGTCGGAGAGGGGCTGGATTCCGTGGTGTCGGCTGTCCAGAAGAGATGTCGCCCGCGGTATTCGGTGTCCCCGGCGACGTGCCTGACCAGACGGACGCGAAGCGTCCGGCCCTGGAGCGACGGACCGTCCCGGGGCGCCTCGACGGTCACGATCCGGTCGCCGTCGCCCGAGGCGATGACGAAGTGTAGCCCGCGCTCCCGGTGGCTGGGTGCCATCGCGAAGGAATAATAGCCCCTGTCTTGGACGATCACGTCGCCCTCCGCGGCGCGACCAAGGCGACGGGCAGGGCAGGACGGACCTGGACGGGGCCGGTCGGAAAGGAACGGTGCCGGGGAAGTGGGTCCTGCGGATGTCTCCTGGTGCGGGTTGGCAGGACCTTGCGGATATGTCCGGCGGTGCGGATGCGGAAGCGTCCGGAGCGCCGCTTGCGGGAGGGACAGGTTTCACGGAGCGCTGTGAACCCGCCGTCCGTGCCGGAGCCGCTGGGCTCCAGGGCCGATGGGCCCGGCCCGCCCCATCAGGAGATGCCGGCCGGCTCCGCCCGGACCTCCAGCAGGTTGCGCGCGTCGCGCCCGCACGCGATGGCGACCAGATGGACAGTCTTGCCGTGATGGGTGTCGGCATAGCCCCGGTCCCGCATCTGGGTGAAGGCGGCCTCGAGTGCAGTCTGGGCATCATCCGCACTGTCCGCCATCCTGAACTCGAGAATGAACACCTGCGCCCCGAGCGACACCACCATGTCGGCGCGGCCATGGCTGGTGGCCGCCTCACCGCGCACATCGACGCCGATGGCGCGGAAGACCATGTGCAGGAGACTGGCATACCAGGCCTCGTAGCGGGCGAGTTCGCCCGTCGCATGCCATTGGTAGGGAATGCTGGCCAGCCAGGCCTTGAGTGTGGCGGCAAAGCCGACAAAGTCGTGGCCTCGAGAGAGGACCGGAGGTCGCGCCCCTGCTCCGCCACTTCCGTGACGGTCTTGCCCAGATACCGCAGCAAGCCCCGGTTCAGGCTGAGCCTGACCTCCTGATTGGGACAGTCGAGCCGGTAGAGGGTGCGGTGGCCCCTGCGGATCTCGTCCGTGATGGTCAGGTAGCCGGTCTGGAACAGCAGGGCCTCGGCGCTGATGTCCTCCACCTCGAATTTCGAGATCAATGATTCGTCGGCCAGCATGCCTTCCAGCTCCAGCGGGCTGACGGATTTCCTCTTCAGCGTCTCGAAGAGGAAGCGTGGCGAGCCGGTCTCGAACCAGTAAGGGTTGAACTTGCGCTTCCGCAACAGCAGCAGCACGTCGAAGGGATTGTAGAGACGCTCTTGGCCCAGCCAGCTGTAGCCGTTGTACCAGGTGCGGATCATGTCCCGGTCCAGCCCGTCCAGTTCGGGCGCGAACACGGTGTCGATATCCGCGTCGGTGTAGCCGCAGATCGTGGCGAAGCGGGGATCGAGGCTGATGTCCTCGAGGTTGTTCATGTCCGGGAACAGGCTGACCCTGGAGAACATGCTCACGCCGGTGACGAGGACGAAGCGGACATGGGCGGCGCTGTCCTTGATGATGCCGTAGACACCGCGCAGGTACTCCCGGTTGGCGCGGGCCCGGTCGGGGTCGGGCAGCCCGTCAAGGATCGGCTTGTCGTATTCATCGACGAGGATCACGACACGCTGGCCGGTGGCGTGATGCAGGTGGTAGAGAAGCGTTTGCAGACGCTCGGGCGCGGCGTCCGCGCCGGCCAGCGGCACCAGTCCGGCAGAGTGCTCGATCAGGCCGGGCTGGTTGGCGATGCTGCGCTCAACATCCTCCGGCCGGTCGGTCATACCTGCCGCCAAAGCTCAGGCGCACCACGGGATGGGTCACCGACCAGTCCCAGTGGCCATGGATGGCCAGCCCTTGGAAGAGGACCTCCCGCCCCTCGAAGAGGGCCTTGATCGTGTCGACCAGCAGACTCTTGCCGAAGCGACGGGGACGCGAGAGGAACCAGTGGTCACCCCGCTCGACCAGGTCCCGGATGAGCGGGGTCTTGTCGACGTAGTAGCTGCAGGTTTCCCGCAGGCGGGAAAAGGACTGGACACCGATGGGCAGGCGTTGACGGGTCATGGGTCGTGATCCTTCATGGAAAGTCGACATTCGCCTGGCGGTCAATACCGTAGCCTTGTGATCGCACGGCCATCCCATGAATGCCCTCGCAAGCCGATACGCGGCAGGGAAATTGAGCCGGGTGTGTTTCGCAGCAATCTGTTCATGGGACGTAATCACTCGTCGTGCCTTCAACTCTTGGGAAATCGTACCCAGAGACGCCGTGCGCGTTCCTGAAAGGCACTTTCGCTTCCCTCCAAAATGTCGCAGACAGATTTTCGAATTTCTGCATTTTCAAACCCTCCGGCTGTATAAGCAATGGGCTCACCGCCAGAAGGTGGCGAATGACCTTCCGGCGGGACGTCTCCAGCAGTCGGTTCGGGCTATATCCCGGTTGTGGCCGGGCGCGACCCAAACGACCGTGGGGGGCGTTAGACCACCGCCGCTTCGGTGGCGGCGATCATGGCCTCGCGTGTGACCCCAGGAGCGAGTTCCTCGATGCGTAGACCCCTGTCGGTGACATCAAGAACCCCCAGGTTTGTAATGATCCTGTCCACCACGCCTTTTCCTGTCAGGGGCAGCGTGCAGCGTTTCAGTATCTTGGAACTGCCGTGTTTGTTCGTATGGTCCATCACGACAACCACCCGCCCAACGCCGGCCACGAGATCCATGGCGCCCCCCATTCCCTTGACCAGCTTGCCGGGAATCATCCAGTTCGCGAGATCGCCCCTCTCATCGACCTCCATCGCGCCGAGAATGGCCAGCGCGATCTTCCCGCCGCGGATCATGCCGAAACTGGTAGCGCTGTCAAAGTAGCTGGTGCGGTCAAGCGCGGTGACGGTCTGCTTGCCCGCGTTTATCAGATCCGCGTCGATCTCATCGGCTGTCGGAAACGGGCCAATGCCCAGCATTCCGTTTTCCGACTGCAGCGTCACGTCGATTCCTTCGGGCACGTAGTTCGCCACCAGCGTCGGTATTCCGATGCCAAGGTTGACGTACATTCCGTCTTCCAGCTCTCGCGCGGCCCGTTCGGCCATCTGGTTCCTGTCCCAGGGCATGTCTCGGTTCCTCCACCTAGGCCGAACGCGTCGTGCGCTGTTCGATCCGTTTCTCGTGCTGACCCTGGACCAGTCGATGTACGTAGATGCCAGGAAGATGTATATGGTCCGGATCCAGGCTGCCCGTCGGAACGATTTCCTCAACCTCCATGACGCAGACCCTACCGCACATCGCGGCCGGTGGGTTGAAATTCCGTGCGGTCTTGCGAAAGACCGCGTTGCCGGTCCCGTCCGCCCTCCAGGCCTTCACGATCGATAGATCCGCCACGATGCCGCGCTCGAGAATGTAGGTGTCTCCATCGAATTCCTTGTGCTCCTTGCCTTCGGCAATGACGGTACCGACGCCGGTCCTCGTGTAGAACCCCGGGATTCCGCAGCCACCGGCCCGCATGCGCTCGGCGAGAGTGCCCTGCGGATTGAACTCAAGCTCGAGTTCCCCGCTGAGGTACTGTCGCATGAATTCCGCGTTCTCGCCAACATATGAACTGATCATCCTCCTGATCTGGCGGGTCTGCAGCAGAACGCCGAGCCCGAAGCCGTCAACTCCAGCGTTGTTCGACACGACCGTCAACTCCTTGGTTCCCGCATCCCTGATCGCTGCGATAAGGTTTTCGGGTATGCCGCAGAGGCCAAAGCCGCCGGCCGCTATAAGCATGCCGTCGTGCAGAAGCCCGTCGAGCGCCGATGTGGCCGATTCATGGATTTTCTTCATATCGATTCCCTGTACACAGCTGCGTCCGAAATCGGGAGGCCCAAATCCTCCGACCCACAGGGCAGGAGTCAATCCGGATGCAGGTGAGAAGCACGTGTTATCATTGCCTTCGCCGACCGCCACCTGACCTGCCCTTGCCCTTGGCGGACTTTTCTTCAATCAGACGCACGGCCATTTCCATATCCACTGAACCGGGGTCAACGTCCTTTGGCAGCGTGGCGTTGATTCTGTTCCATTTCACATAAGGGCCGTAACGCCCGTTCATGATGTTGACGGCACCACCGTGGGCGGGGTGCTCGCCGAGTTTCCTCAACGGTTCAGGTACGCGACCGTTACCTCTGCGGCCTTCAGCGGCCGCGGCGAGCAGCTGGACCGCACGATTCATGCCAACCTCGAACACCTCCGGAGTGTCCTTTAGCTTCGCGTATGTCGGTCCATGGCGCACATACGGCCCGTAACGTCCTATGCCGGCCATAATCATTCCGCCGTCGGTCGGGTGCGGACCCACATCCCTGGGAAGGTCCAGCAGCTTCAGAGCGCGTTGCAGATCCACCGCTTCAGGTGGCCAGTCCGGGGGAAGGCCCGCCCGGGGCGGCTTTGTTCCGTCAGATGACTGGATGCCCCGCTGGACATAGAATCCGTACCGACCGGACTTCAGGAAAATGTCGTCCTCGCCATCATTGCCCAACAGCTTGTCGCCGGTGCCCGCCTGGCCACCTTTTCCATCCCCGTTGACGGACAGGGGTCTGGTATAGCGGCAGTCCGGATAGTTTCCGCAGCCAATGAACCCGCCGGACCGGGATGTCTTTAGATGTAGCCGCCCTTCGCCACAGAGAGGACAGATCCGAGGATCCGAGCCGTCGGTGCGGGGTGGGTAGAGCTGTGGTGCCAGCGCGGTGTCAAGCTTTCCAAGTACCTCTGACACACGCAGCTCGCAGGCCTCGTCAACCTGTGGCTTGAAGTCCTGCCAGAACCGTTCCAGCACGCTTGTCCAGCCCCTTTTGCCCGCCGTGATGTCGTCGAGCTCCTCCTCAAGGTTGGCGGTGAATTCATAGCCGACATATTTTTTGAAGAAATTCAGCAGGAAGATGGTGACGATCCGCCCCTTGTCCTCCGGGACCAACCGATCCTTCTCCTTACGCACGTACTCGCGGTCCTGAATCGTCGTTACGATATTGGCGTAGGTGGATGGGCGGCCAATGCCAAGCTCTTCCATTCTCTTTATCAACGTCGCCTCGGTGTAGCGGGGTGGAGGCAAGGTGAAATGCTGCTCGGGTGTCACATCGCGTTTCCCGACGGCTTCGCCCCCGCTGACGGCTGGAAGGAGATTTTCCGCATGGTCAGCCGCTGGATCGTCCCCACTTTCCTCATAGACCCGCATGTAGCCGTCAAAGATAACCGCCTGTCCGGATGCCCGCAGGCCCACCTGTCCGTCAGCGCTCTCTAACTTGACGGTCGTGCGCTGGAGACGCGCGGTTTCCATCTGGCTCGCCACCGTGCGTTTCCAGATGAGATCATAAAGTTTCCGCTGGCCGGGTTCGCTTGTTTTCAGGTTCTGCGGACGCAGCGTCAGGTTCGTGGGGCGAATGCATTCATGTGCCTCCTGCGCGTTCTTCGCCTTGTTCCTGTAAACGCGCGGGGATTTGGGAACGTACTCATCTCCGTATAGATCCTTGATGACGGCGCGTGCGGACGACACAGCTTCGGGCACCATGTCGATTCCGTCCGTACGCATGTAGGTGATATGCCCGGCTTCGTATAGCCGCTGCGCCGTGGACATAGTTTCGCGGGGTCCAAACCGTAGCTTCCGGCTCGCCTCCTGCTGCAGCGTCGAGGTCATGAATGGTGGGGTGGGATTACGTTTGAACGGCTTCGCTTCGACCGAGGCGACCGCAAGATCACGGCTTCTGATCGCATCCGCCGCGCGGTTGGCATGGACTTCGTCCTTGATGGAAAGCTTGCCAAGTTTCTCGCCCGCCAGATCGGTGAGCCGCGCCTCGAACGGCTGTCCCCTCGGGCATACAAGCAGAGCCTTGACCGACCAGTATTCCTGGGCCTCAAACGCTTCGATTTCCATCTCGCGTTCGACGATCAGGCGCAGGCATACCGATTGTACCCGGCCGGCGCTTCGGGCACCGGGAAGCTTACGCCAGAGAACGGGCGAAAGGTTGAAGCCGACAAGGTAGTCAAGAGCGCGCCGCGCCAGGTATGCCTCGACAAGATCCCTGTCCACATCGCGGGGATTGCCCATGGCCCGGGTGACCGCGTCCTTGGTGACGGCATTGAAGACGACACGGCTGATCCGGGTGTCTTTCCGTATTGCCCGGCGTCCGCGAAGCGCTTCCGCCAGATGCCAACTGATCGCCTCGCCCTCGCGATCCGGATCGGTGGCCAGAATCAGCGCGTTGTCCTCCTTGAGCGCGTCGGCGATCGCGCGGACGTGCTTCTGCGACTCGCGGTTGATCTGCCAACTCATTTCAAAGCCGCTGTCGGGATCGACGGATCCGTCCTTGGGCGGGAGATCCCGCACATGGCCGAAGGACGCGAGTACGGTGAAGTCCTTGCCGAGATACCGGTTGATGGTTTTGGCCTTGGCTGGCGACTCGACCACTACTACAGGCATGGAACTACTCTCGAATCGGAGGAAGACGCATCAGCCGGGCAAATGATCGTTCCGGAAGGGGAATGTCAATGTCAGTGACGGTCAGTCGACATTCTGACACACACACACACACACCTTGTGCCCGTCCGAGGGGGCCATGATCGGGGACCGGGCGTCCGACGCGGACACGACTTCCGAAGGAGTTGAACGGGCGCAGGGGGTCGCGTCATCGCGACACGATATGGCAGGATCGACGGGAGGAGGTGTAGTTAAACTTGTTTGGGGATTGCGGCTCCGTTTTGCCGTACCGTGCCACCAGCGTGTCCGCGGACGACCGGGAAGACCGGCGGGCGGTGCGCTGTTGAGGCAGTTTCAGGAGTGAGGGCCGCATGGTGCGGAAGGTAAGGAACCAAGAGGCGCAGGTGCTTTTAAAATCCTGCACTATATATGGGCGATCTCATTCCCGCCGTCTCTCGTGGATGGCGTCGCGCACTTGGACAGCCCAGTTGAGCCTTTCGAGACCCCGCCAGAACTTCCTCACCCCGGGCATCGGCTGGCGCGGGTTGGGATGTGCCCCGACGAGGCGCCCGAGGTCGATGACGAAACTCCGGATGTCGGGTACGTACCCGTCCGTCATCCGTACGATGTTCCGATGACCCTGCGATTCCAGCAGGGTGTGGAGCAGGTCCACATCCTCCTCCGGGAACACCCCGGTCGCGGGGGTTTCCGGGTGCTCGCGGGCGAGAACCGTCAGGTCGGCGACACGGCAGGCGGTGACGGCGTCGAAGGCGAGGCATTTGCGCAGGTCGTCGGCGGCGTCGAGCCGACGGTCCCTGATCCGGGTTCCGGTCTTCAGGGTCCGGAACCAGGTCCCGACACTCCAGCGCGTCCGGTACCAGTCCAGTACGGCCACCGCGTGCATGGCGTCCTCCGCGCCCTCAGGCGGGTGCTCGGTGGTCAGCAACAGCCAGTGCAGCGGTTCGCTGCCGCTGTCGGCCCCGATCTCGGTGGCGGAGACGGCGAACATGGCCAGCGGCTCCGTTCCACGCTCCCGCCCCGGTGGAGCGAGTTCGATCTCTGCCGCACGGATCTCCAGGCGGGCGACGCGCTCACTGCGGGCCCTCGGGACGGCGGTGGCCGGGATCGTGAACTCCGTCACCGCGAGTGTCGGCAGGGACGCGGCATGCTCCCAAAGGCATTTCCGCCCACCGCCGGGCACCGTCACGCGCCGCTTCGTAAACTGGCTGGCGCGGACGAGCAGCGCGTCGCTGCGGTCCGCCGCTCTGGCGAGCATCCGCCAGAAGTCGCCTTCGCGGCCGCAGACGGATATCACCCTTGTGTCTGGGCAGGCCACTGCGAGCTCCCGGGCGTGGTCAAGTCCGTCAAGCCAGCGGACACTGTCGTCCTCCGGGGTGTCCCGGAAGGCCGAGTCCATCGCGAACAGGCCCAGCGGACGGCCTTCCGGCGTCATCGCCAGGCCGACGTGGGCGATAAGGCCGACGCTCCCCCCGCCGTCGCCGAGGCCGGTCAGGCCCGACGTGGCCTCCAGACCGGTGTAGTTCAGGGCCGTCGTATCCTGTACTGCAAGGATCAGAGGCTCCGCGCGGCAGCGGTCTGCGGTCGCCTCGAAGTGCGGTTCAAGAACATGCTCCATGGTCACCCCCGGGTTCGACAGAAGCCGGTACGCCGCTCTCTGTGCCGCCTTCGCCGGGAAAACGACGGGTAAGTCCTCGCCCATGTTCTCCAGCCATGCCCGCCCCATGTCAATGATGCGCCGGCGGATCCGCCCGTCGGTGTGGCCCGAGCGCCCGTATTCCCGTTCCGCCCAGTCCATCTTTAGGCCGTCGTAGGCACCCGCGAATGTCCCGATCGGGCGGGTGTCCACATGGCAAAGCGTCTCCCGCCAGCCGTCCTCCAGTGCCAGGACCCGTACCGTTCCGGCCGTGCCCCGCCGCCCGCTGCCCCGTCCGGCGACGGTCCAGCCCGCGCGATGGTAGCAGTAGCCGTCATGCTCCCGGCCGACATGGGTGTAGGCCGCCACCGGGCGCACGGAATAGCGGTTCTCCCAGTCGTCCGCCACCCTCGCCGCGGCCATGCACAGGGTCTCTGAGGCCAGCCCATAAACGCTGACTCCCGGCATGATAAGGAAGCGATGGTTGCAGATCACGCGCCCGATGTTGGCGGCGAGCGCGTCAGCAGACCACCCGATCCACTCGTCGCGCGCCCGCAGCCGCCAGGTTGCGGATCCAAAGCCGATTCCCCCGAGCGTGCCGTGATGCTCCGAGCGGATCCACCAGCGCACCTGGCCACCGGGAGGCCGCGCCCAGCCCAGCGGGTGGTACGCTGCCATCATCGCCTCCCAGAGGCGGCGGTCGGCGGTGTCGTCCACGGTATCGAGCGAGATGGGGCCCAGTTCCTCCAGTGCGCAGGCCAACCGCGTGTCGGGAACGTCCCCGGCCAAGGCAGCGGGCGCTGAGGCTGGGTCCGGCGCAGTGCGCGGTGGCGGAAGCTCCAGCCCCAGCCGCTCCGCGAGGACGGGCAGTGCCTTCGCCGCCGCCGGAACGCACGGCTGGCTGCGGGCGTTCAGCCAGCCAGTTCGCTCGCACAGCGCACGGGCCAGGCCGTGACGGGTGTCCCCGCCCAAGCGCAGGCGGTCTGCGAGCCAGTCAAGCGTAAGCGAATCGAAATGGCGGAGACCAACCTGCATACCCCAAACATACAGTAACCCGGTCCCCCATACAAATGTATACTCACTGAAGGGTGTAGCCCAGATTAGTTGGTGATTGCGATTCGTAGATGCGCACGATGGCCCCGCAGTGCTATGCAGCAAAGGCTGCCCGACCTGCTCGACTGGCGGGCGAGTCAGGCCGCCGCCGCCTAATCAACAAAGTTGGGCCACAGAGCGCCAAGCAAACTGGCGCAGGGGCAGTCGGTGAAAGTCCGGCGGAAAGGAAAGGCTGACCACCACTTTCACCGCGAGCCGTGCGCACGTGCCCGTGAGGGTGCATGCGAAGCGTCGGCAGCGGCGCGTGTGGCCGGGAGGACTGAGCGCCGAAAGGGATTATGATCCGGAGCGCCGGGGCTTTTGCAGCAGCCGAAGGCAACACCTGCGGGACCGCAAGGGTGAGGGACCGCCGGGCTCCGCGGCGTCGAAGGGTCCAGGGACGCACGTACGCCCCGCGTCGGGACCTGGGAGGGCTTCAGCCCGCCCCGGCGGTCGTGCCGGGGCCGCGGAAGAAAGGAGATGTTCCGAATCGATGATGAACGGACTGAAGCAGTCGGATCCGGCCGCAGTGCCGGTGAAGTCGGCGAACAAGGGAGCGCCCGCTCCCGCGGAGCCGATGGAGGGAAGGGCCGGAACCAAGGGGAACCCGCGAGGCCAAGGCATGCACCGGACACAGGGCCGGGCGCGCATGTCACAGGCGGCCGAGCGGGTACGGCAAGCGGCCACGGGGAATCCGAAGGAGAGGCTC
This sequence comes from Paracoccaceae bacterium, assembly GCA_965221405.1. GTDB lineage: Bacteria > Pseudomonadota > Alphaproteobacteria > Rhodobacterales > Rhodobacteraceae > JAPOUP01. Next base: position 481,051 of record CBDCSE010000003.1, read on the forward strand.
ACCGCGCTTCTGCGCCATATCACGACGGACACGCTCGAGGCGTCCTGCCTCACGCTGGGGCAGGACGCGGCGGCGGGCGTGGACGGGGTGACGTGGGAGGAATACGGAGACGGGCTGGAAGGGCGGCTGCCCGACCTGCACGACCGTGTTCACAGCGGGGCGTACCGGGCGCTTCCGTCCCGGCGGGTGGAGATGCCGAAGCCGGACGGGGGAACACGACCGCCTGGCATCGCCGCGCTGGAGGACAGGATCGTCCGGACGGCGGTGGCGGAGACCATCCCTGCGCCGGTATTCGAGCCGGAGTTCCCCGGGTTCAGCCACGGGTTCCGGCCCGGTCGCGGTGCGCATGGCGCACCCGACGCACTGGCGTACGGGATAACGCGGCGCAAGGTCAACCGGATCGTCGACGCGGACATCCGGGCCTTCCCCGACCGGCTGGACCGGGGATGGCCCATGAAGTTCGTGGAGCACCGGATCGGGGACCGGCGGGTCACCCGCCTGATCTCCAAACGGCCTGGCGCCGGCGTCATGGAAGACGGGGAATGGCGGGACAGCCTGCGGGGAACCCCGCAGGGTTCAGGTGTCCCGCCGATCCTGGCGAACGTGTACCTGCACTTCGTCCCTGACCTCTGGTTCCGGAGGAAATGGCGCTCCCGGATCGCCCGTGGCGAGACGGTCATCGCGCGCCACGCCGATGACTTCGCGGTCGGGTTCCAGCACAAGCGGGACGCGGAACGGTTCCTGTGCGACCTGAAGGACAGGCTGGCCGAATTTTCGCTCGACCCGCACCCGGACAGGACCCGCCTCATCGGGTTCGGCAGGTTCGCGATGGCGAACCGCCGGGCGCGGGGAGAGCGGCGTCCCGAGACCTTCGACCTCCTCGGGTTCACGCATTACTGCCGGACCACGCGGAAGGGACGTTTCGGACTGGGGCGCAAGCCGATCGGGAAGCGGGCCAGCCGCACCCTGAAGCGCATCAGGGCCGAACCGCGCCGACGGATGCGCGACAGCGCGCGTGACGTCGCCAAATGGCTTGGCCGGGTTGTGGGCGGATGGCTGCGCTACCACGCGGTGCCGACCGGCCACCCGTCCCTCCGCAGCTTCGTGCGGCGCGTCAGGCGACTCTGGCTGCGCGTCCTGCGACGAAGACCGCAGAGGGACCGCTTCAAATGGAGCGGGATCGATGCCCTGGCCAGGGTCTCCTGGCCTCGGATCCGGATTCCTCACCCATGGCCGGGCACGCGCTTTGCCGTCAGTCACCCGAGGTAGGAGCCTCGTGCCCTAGCGGGCTCGCGGGGATCTGTGCGGGGGGCGTCGGGCAACCGGCGTTCCTGCCGCGACCCCATCTCACTGAACTGGACCGTACTTTCCGGCCCGGTTCGCCCTCCGCCGCATGGGTGACCACCCGGAAACTGCCGGTGACGGATTCCGCGATGGCCTCCCACTCCCGGGGAAGCGTGTCGTAGAGGAACCTGAAGACTGCCCCGGTGAACTGGCGCAGATCCGCGTGGAACCGGCCGCGCCTCACGTGGCGGTGCATGACTCCCCCACAATCGCCCGGTGGGGTCGGGTGCGGGGCGTAGGGAGGAAGGAAGCGCGGCCGGACGCGGCACTCCGGCCGCTCCAGGAAGGGTTCGGCGCCTTCGCGTGACGGTGGCGGGCGTTGTCCAGGAAGACATGGATCACCCGGCTGTCGGGGTGGTCACGCTCCAGTTCCCGGGCAGTCGCCGCGGTGCCCGCTTTCCGATCCACCCACGGTCAGCCCGCCCATAAGGAGGGTAGGTTGACCGACGCAGACGGGCACCCATTGCCCGGCCTTTCCACAGTTACCGACGCCCGGATCCAATGCCATATCGTTTCCGATAGCCTTTATCCTGCGCAGCGCCGTCGGCCCGTCCCCGATCAGCGTGGCACCCTTCACGGGGGCACCGATCTTTCCGTTCAGCACACGGTAGGCCTCGGTACACGAAAACACGAATTTACCGTTGGTGATATCCACCTGACCGCCACCGAATCCTACAGCGTGGATTCCGTCCTTCAGGTCCGCCACTATCGCGTCAGGCTCCGCGTCGCCGCCCAGCATGTATGTGTTCGTCATCCGCGGCATCGGGATATGGGCATGGCTCTGCCGCCTGCCGTTTCCCGTCGGTGCGACCCCCATGAGCCGGGCGTTCTGCCGGTCCTGCATGAAACCGACGAGGGTCCCGTCCTCGATGAGTACGTTCCTGCCCGAGGGGGTGCCTTCGTCATCGACTGAAAGCGACCCGCGTCGATTGGGAATGGTGCCGTCATCCAGAACCGTGACACCCCGGGCTGCCACCCGCTGCCCCAACAGCTCGGCGAACGCGGATGTCCCCTTGCGGTTGAAGTCCCCCTCAAGCCCGTGACCCACAGCCTCGTGCAGCAGAATTCCTGGCCAGCCGGACCCAAGTGCCACGTCCATCTCACCGGCCGGAGCTGGTTCGGCCCGTAGGTTGACAAGCGCGATCCTGAGAGCCTCGCGAACCGTGGCTTTCCAGCTCCCGTCGCCGATCAATGACCCAAGGCCCGTTCTGCCGCCCCCTCCGGAGGATCCCGATTCGCGCCGTCCCCGTTCCTCCACGATCAGGGAGACGTTAAGCCGGGCCATGGGTCGCGCGTCGCGCACCAGCGTGTCGTCGGGCCGGAGTATCTCGACCTCCTGCATGGAGGCCGCGATGGTGGCCGAGACCTGGATCACACGCCGGTCAAGCTCACGGGCGAATGCGTCCAGCTCCCTCAGCGTCTCGATCTTCGCGGGGAACGTCGCGTCATCCATCGGATTCGCGTCGGAGTACAGTCTTACATTCGACGGCCGCGGAGGTCCATCCAGGACACCGCCGCCGTCGCCTACGGCAAGCCGGGCGGTGGCGGCCGCCCGGCCAAGCGCCGACTCGGAAATCTCGCTTGAATGGGCGAACGCGGATGTTTCGCCTTTCACCGCCCGAAGCCCGAACCCTTCGGACGCATCGTAACTCGCGGCCTTTATGCGTCCGTCGTCGAAAACGATGGTCTCTGAACGCCGTCTTTCCAGAAACAACTCGCCGTCGTCCGCCCCCGTGACGGTGTCCTGGAGCACCCTAAGCGCTGCATGCCTGTCCAGATTGGTGTCGAATGGGTTGAAGGGAGCGTCTGTCATCCTGTCCTCTGTTTCAGACCGGCCGGTGCCGTACAAGCGGCTGAATGCCGCAAAGGAATGGCTTGAGAGCCAGCGTCCAATATGGTTAGACATGACGATAGACACAATGGGGTCCGTCCAATGGGGGTCCGTCCTCATCAAGCCGGAGCCGGGCCGGGCGGGGCGATCCGCCGAAGCGAACGGGAAATACATATGCGCCTTCAAACGGTTCTCCCTGGCCTTATGGCCGTTATCGGCATGACACTGGCGGGCGTCGCCGCGACGGCCCAAGAGGGTCTGGAGGATCTCAGGACCATCGGAAAGCCCGAACCCGGCGGCACGGTTTTCCAGCCCGCGGCGACCGAACTGGCGCGCAACCTTTACTGGCTGGACGGGATGCTGCTCGTCATCATCTCGGCGATCTCGGCGTTCGTCATGCTGCTCCTGCTGGTCGTCATCCTCCGTTTCAACCGCCGCGCCAACCCGGAGCCCGCGGGGTTTACCCATAATTCACCGCTTGAAGTGGCCTGGACGTTGATCCCTGTCGTGATTCTGGTTTTCGTCGGCGCGTTTTCCCTGCCCGCGCTGTTCGAACAGCAGGAGATCCCTGAGGCGGACCTCACAATCAAGGCCACCGGTTATCAATGGTACTGGGGCTATGAGTATCCGGAACAGGGGTTGGCGTTCGAATCATTCATGCTCGAAAGTCCGGAAGCGGTGCGGGAGGCTGGATACAATGCGGACGAATACCTGCTCGCCACGGACACCGCCGTCGTGATCCCCACCGGAAAGACAATCGTCGTTCAGGTCACCGGCGCGGACGTGATCCACGCATGGACCATTCCGTCGTTCGGAGTGAAGCAGGATGCCGTACCCGGACGTCTCGCCGAACTCTGGTTCGAGGTCGATGAGGGTATGGAGGGTGTTTATTTCGGACAGTGTTCGGAGCTCTGCGGCAAGGACCATTCCTACATGCCCATCACGGTCAAGGCGGTGACGCAGGAAGAGTACGAGGACTGGCTCGCCGGGTCGGCGCAGGAATACGCCGTCAAGGATCGCGCACCGGCCCTCGAGATCGCCGCTGCGGACTGAGCGGCGGTGATTGACGCGGAAACGAAACACCGGCGGCCGGTTCCCCGCAGTGAGTGACTGCCATGAGCGACTTCAGTGAAAGAGTGACATGATCGACGCAACCGCCATCACCCAGAAAGACATCGGGGACGCGGGTCTCGGTGACTTCTTCGCCCTGCTCAAGCCCCGCGTCATGTCCCTGGCCGTTTTCACCGCCCTTACCGGCCTGCTGGTCGCACCGGCTCACGTCCATCCGGTCATAGCGTTCGCCTCGATCCTGTTCATCGCGGTTGGCGCGGGAGCAGCGGGTGCGCTGAATATGTGGTGGGAGGCGGACATCGATGCGCTCATGAGGCGCACCGCCAACCGCCCGGTGCCCGCGGGTAGGCTGTCGCGGCAGGATGCGCTGGCGATCGGTGTCGCACTCTCGGGGGTTTCGGTGACGATGTTGGGCCTCGCCGCCAACCCACTCGCGGCGGGGCTGCTCGCTTTCACCATATTTTACTACGCTGTGGTCTATTCAATGTGGCTGAAACGCTCTACGCCGCAGAATATCGTTATCGGTGGCGCCGCCGGCGCGTTCCCGCCAATGATCGGCTGGGCGGTCGCCACCGGAAGCGTCAGCCTCGAAGCCATACTTATGTGTGCGCTGATCTTTTTCTGGACGCCGCCCCATTTCTGGGCGCTGGCGCTGTTCGTCAAGTCCGACTATGCCAAAGCCCGGGTGCCCATGCTGACCGTGACCCACGGCCATCGGGCGACCCGCTTCCACATCATGGCATACACCTTGCTCATGGCGCCGCTGGCCCTGGGCATTGGCCTGACCTCCATTGGCGGTCCGGTCTATCTTGTCGTGGCGGCTGTCATGAACGTCTGGTTCATTCGCCGGTCGGCGGCGATCTGGCTGCGCAGCGAAGCCGATGCCGAAGCGGACGGTTACAGAGCGGAAAAGTCGGCGTTCCGGTTCTCGATCAATTACCTCTTCGCGCATTTCGCGGCTCTTCTCGCCGAGGCGGCTCTGCGGCATCTTGGCATGGGCATTTGGTGATGGCGATCCGGGTGGAGCATGAACTGCACGCGCGGCGGCTGTCGCGGAACGTCGGTGTCGGTCTTGCGCTCTTGGGATTCGCGGCGCTAGTTTTCGCCGTGAGCGTCGTGAAGATATCGACGACAGGTCCTGTACAGGGTTTTGATCACGCCGTTCGCCCGGAACTTGTGGGTGCGGACGAATGAACCTTCAGGGTCCGCGCAGGACCGCGGCACTCACCGTTTCCGTTGCCTTGCTGATGGGATCCCTCGCCTGGGCATCGGTGCCGTTCTATGACTGGTTCTGCCGTGTGACGGGGTTTGGCGGTGCGCCTGGGTTGGCGACCTCGGGCAGTGATGTGGTGCTGGACAGGACGGTGACCGTCAGTTTCGATGCATCGCTGGCGCGTGGTATGCCGTGGGAATTCAGGCCGGCCCAGCACGCGATGGAGATCCGCATCGGAGAGACGGGGCTCGCGTTCTATGAAGCCTGGAATCCGACCGATCGACCGGTCGCCGGTTCGGCGAGCTACAATGTGGTCCCCTACGAGGCGGGCGGGTTCTTCACGAAGATCGACTGCTTCTGCTTCGAGGAGCAGGTTCTGCGGCCCGGTGAGCGCGTTCGGATGCCGGTAACGTTTTACGTCGATCCCGGGATTGTCGCCGATCGTGACGCCTCAAGGGTCCACCGCATCACTCTCAGTTATACATTCCATGAAATTGCTCTTCCGGAAGTGGCCCGGACAGGTCCGAGGCCGGACAGCGGTCGAAGCTACAACTAGTCAAAGGAACGAGGGAACGCTTTTATGGCGCACGCGAAGAACCACGATTACCATATCCTGAATCCCTCGGTCTGGCCGTTCATCGGGGCGGTTTCAGGTTTTATCATGCTGTTCGGCTTCGTGGTCATGGTGTCGCCGAATGTTACCAATAACCACCCATGGCTGTTTCTGATCGGCCTTGTGGGAGTTGCGTACGTGATGTTCGCGTGGTGGTCCGACGTCGTGCACGAGTCCCAGTCGGGCGATCACACGCCGGTTGTCCGCATCGGTCTCCGCTACGGCTTCATTCTGTTCATCATGTCTGAGGTGATGTTCTTTTTCGCCTGGTTCTGGTCATTCTTCAAACACGCCATGTATCCGATCGATCCCGGAGGTTTGAGCCCCGCGGTCGACGGGCCCTGGCCGCCGGCTGGAATCGAGACTTTCGATCCCTGGCATCTTCCATTGATCAACACTCTGATCCTGCTCTGCTCCGGTGCCGCCGCGACATGGGCGCATCATGCGATCGCCCACGAGAACAATCGCAGGGATCTCGTCAACGGATTGGCGCTCGCCGTCGTCTTAGGGGTGGTGTTCACCCTTTTCCAGATTTATGAATACAGTCATGCGGGCTTCGGATATTCCGGAAACATCTACGGTGCGAACTTCTTCATGGCGACAGGCTTCCATGGCGCGCATGTGATCATCGGGACCATGTTCCTGCTCGTCTGTCTGTTCCGTGCCATTGCGGGACATTTCACGCCGGAGCGGCATGTCGGTTTCGAGGCGGCGGCCTGGTATTGGCACTTCGTCGATGTGGTCTGGCTATTTCTTTTCGCGGCAGTCTACATCTGGGGCAGCTGACATCGATCCGCGCCCGCGGCATTCCCCCTGAAGTTGCGGTGCCGGACCTCGGGATCCCTGTGCCCTTACGCCTGACCACGTATCCGTACAGCGGCGCGGGAAGGGATCGGATGCTCGCCGGTGCCTCCATGCCGGCCGACGGACTTCACCCTCCGTCGTCCCGGCGGGCCGGAGCGAACGTTGGGGAAGATCCGGACAGTGTCCGAACGGCCTCCAACTTACCGGTTCCGCGGTCCTGCGGTGAGTGCCGGTGCGCACTCCGCTTCCGGCGGGCGTCACTTATTTCCACCGCTCCGCCACGGCGTTCGCCGGGGATCGGATGGGGGGCGCTGCGCATTGGATGGGATGTGACGCATTCGGATCCACACCGGGTGCCGGCCTGAATGGGACGGGGGGCTGGACCGCGACCTGGACGATGGCCTGTCCCCTTGGCGATCGGCGTCGTCGGCTGCGTCGCTTTGACATCACTCGGTGTCTGGCAACTGCAGAGGCTTTCCTGGAAGGAAGGCATGATCGAGCGGATCGAGACCCAGCTCGCCAAGGAGCCCGTGCCGATCTTCAGTCAGCCATTCGAGGAGTTCATGCCGGTCACCGCAGACGGTCGGATCACCCGATCCGAAGCGCATATACTGACGTCGGTAAGGCATGTGGGCGTGGGGTTCCGCATCGTATCCGCCTTTGAGACCCGGGGCAGAAGGATCCTGCTTGACCGTGGATTCGTTCCGGAGACCCTCAAGAACGCTCCGCGGACGGAGCTGGATGTCCGGGTCAGCGGCAATTTCCGCACGGTCGACGAGGTGGACCGCTTCACGCCAGCTCCTGACCTGGAGGCAAACTACTGGTTCGCGCGTGACATACCGGCTCTGGCGAGCGCTCTTGATGCCGAGCCAGTCCTGATCATTCTGCGTGAAACCTCCGAGTCCGAACCGGCGGTGGCGCCGATGCCCGTGGATACGTCCGGCATTCCCAACGATCATCTGGGATACGCGATCACATGGTTTTCGCTCGCGGCGGTCTGGATGGGGATGACAGCTTTCCTGCTCTGGCGTATTGGTCTGAGAACGGTCTGAAGCAAGGTGGTAATGCGATACATCTCAACCCGTGGCAAGGCCCCGGAACTGACATTCGAGGAGGCGACGCTTGCCGGGCTTGCCCGCGACGGCGGTCTCTATCTGCCGGACACCATTCCGGGCATGGAGGCCGCTGACATCGCCGCACTGGCCGGCCAGTCCTACGAGGAGGCCGCGTTCCGCGTGATGCGCCCGTTTGTTGGGGACGGTTTCACCGGCGATGGCTTCCGGGACATAGTTGCCAGCGCATACAGTGACTTCCGGCACGACGCGCGGGCGCCTCTGAAGCAGATCGGACCGAACCACTTCCTTCTGGAGCTGTTTCACGGGCCGACATTGGCGTTCAAGGATTTCGCGATGCGGTTCATCGGCCAGCTGTTCCAGGCCGTGCTTGAGCGTAGGGGGGAGAGACTCACCATAGTGGGCGCCACGTCGGGAGACACGGGATCCGCCGCCATCGACGCGTTCAGGGGGCTTGCGGCGGTCGACGTGTTCATACTCTTTCCGCATGGCCGCGTCTCCGAGGTTCAGCGCCGCCAGATCACCGTCCATACCGAGCGAAACGTACACGCGCTCGCGCTTCGTGGAGACTTCGACGACTGCCAGGCGCGGGTGAAGGACATGTTCAATGACCTCGGCTTTCGTGATGGCGTGCGGTTGGCCGCGGTGAATTCAATCAACTGGGGACGGATCCTGGCGCAGGTCGTGTACTACTTCACGTCCGCTGTCGCGCTCGGCGCCCCGCACCGGGCGATCGATTTCACTGTGCCAACCGGTAATTTCGGCGATATATTCGCCGGTTGGATCGCCAGACGCATGGGCCTGCCCATAGGACGTCTGGTCATCGCGACCAACCAGAATGACATTCTTCACCGGACGCTGGCGGACGGCAATCATGCCAGACTGGAGGTAAGGCCATCCGTCAGTCCGTCGATGGACATCCAGGTCAGTTCGAATTTCGAACGCGCGCTCTATTTCGCTCACGGCAGGAACTCCTCCGCGGTGGTGCGCGATATGGAAGCCCTGACAGCCGACGGCGTTTTCACGGTAAGCCAGGGGGCGCTCGAGGCTCTTCGCGAGATGTTTTCGTCCGGCCGCGCCGATGAATCCGAGACCGTCACGACCATCGCCGCGCAGTACCGCGCCACCGGCGAGATTCTGTGTCCGCACACCGCCGTTGGCGTGAAAGTCGCCGAGGAGTTTCTCGGCCCCAACCCCATGGTCACGCTCGCGACCGCTCACCCGGGGAAGTTTCCCGACACCGTCGAGTCAGCGGTTGGGATGCGCCCCACCTTACCGCCGCATATGGCCGGCCTATATTCGCGTCCGGAACGCGTGACCGAGGTTCCCAATGATCTCAACGTGCTTGAAGAACTCATCTGGAGGCGCATCGCAAAGTGACTGTCCATCTTCATGAACTTCCGAACGGCTTTCGCGTCGTTTCCGAGCGGATGCCCGGGCTCCAGTCGGCGGCCCTGGGCATCTGGATTATGGCGGGTGCGCGGCATGAGCGCGCCGAGCAGAACGGTATCGCCCATTTTCTCGAGCATATGGCGTTCAAGGGTACCGCAAATCGATCCGCGCGGCAGATCGCCGAGGACATCGAGGATGTAGGTGGTTACATCAATGCCTACACATCACGTGAGATCACGGCGTATTTCGCGCGGGTTCTGGCGGACGATGTGACGCTCGGACTTGACGTGATCTCCGATATTGTGCTGAATCCGGTATTTGACGAAGCCGAGATAGAGGTCGAGCGTGGTGTGATTCTTCAGGAAATAGGTCAGGTCCGCGACACGCCCGACGACGTGATTTTCGACTGGTTGCAGGAGGTCGCCTATCCTCGCCAGTCGCTCGGGCGAACGATTCTCGGGCCTTCGGAGCGCGTGAAGAGGTTCTCCCGGAGCGATCTTTCCGGCTTCGTCTCGGAGCATTACACGCCGGAGCGAATGATTCTCGCGATCGCGGGGGCATTCGATCACGATACTGTGCTCGGTCTTGCCGAACGCTGGTTCGGGCATTTGCCGCGTGGCGAGGGTGGAAAACCTGAAACGGCCAGGTTCACCGGAGGAGAGCGGTTCGAGGTCAAGCAGCTGGAGCAGGTTCATTTCGCGTTCGGCTATGAGGCTCCCGGATATCGGGACGACGATATCTACACGGCGCAGATTCACTCCGGTGTGCTAGGGGGTGGCATGTCGTCTCGCCTGTTCCAGGAACTCCGCGAGAAGCGCGGCCTATGCTACTCGATTTCGGCACAGACCGGCTCCTACGAGGATACCGGTCTTACCACGATCTACGCCGGAACCTCGGCCGGACAGATCAGGGAACTGGCGCATCTTACCATGGATGAACTAAGGCGCGTTGCCGATGATATCACGGAGGCCGAGATCGCGCGTGCCCGTGCGCAGATCAGGGCCGGGATCCTGATGGGGCTTGAGAGTCCGTCGGCCCGGGCCGAGCGGATGGCGCGTCTCGTTTCCATCTGGGGCAGGGTGCCGGATGTCGACGAGATACTCGCACGGGTCGATTCGGTGACGGTTGCCGGCGTACGGGATTTCGCCGGACGTATCCGATATTCGTCGCGGCCGGCGCTTGCGATGTATGGCCCCGTCGGCGACGCTCCACGTCTGGCAGAGCTTCGGGAGAGGCTGGTGACCTGATGCTGGTGCGCCGCCGCCCGGTCCGGCTCTTTACCGATCGGATGATCCTACGTCCTCCACGGCACTCCGATTTCCGCCCCTGGATGGAGCTCCGAAAGGCGAGCCGTGCGTTCCTGACACCTTGGGAGCCTGCCTGGTCGCATGACCATCTGACACGCAAGGCGTTTTCCGACCGGGTCTACTGGGCCCAGCGCTCCATCTCCGACGGCCATGCTGTGCCGCTGTTTCTCATTCGCCGTGATGACGAGACGTTATTGGGTGCGGTTACGCTTGAGAACATCCGGCAAGGCCCGGCGCAGGCGGGAACGCTTGGATACTGGATCGGCGAACCGTATGCCCGCAGAGGTTACATGCGTGAGGCGATCGACGCCGTCGTGCATTACGGTTTCGCTGTGCGTGATCTTTCACGCATGGAAGCGGCCTGCCTTCCCGAGAACGTGGCCTCAAGGCGGGTTCTGGAAAAGGCCGGGTTCAAATACGAAGGGGTCGCACAGAGTTATCTGCAGATCAACGGCAGGTGGAGAAACCATGTTCTCTATGCCAATCTGCGCTCGGATCGGCGCGGCAGGACCGATGTGGGATAGCGGCGGCCGTGCTCCGGCACCGTTATACCGCGCCGGGTGTCGCGGTGAGATGATGGTCAGGTCCCGGGTTCTCCGCATACCGATCGATTGTCCGCCGCCCGGAGATTCCACGACAGTCGTTCGGTTACGCTTCCGGGATCATGACGTATATGCCAGCCCGACCGTCCGTCGGCGATGTCCGGTTCCACTCCCGCTCGTCGTCGATTGTCGCGCAGCCAGTATGGCCTCGACGTGAATGGACATTCACCTTTCATCCCCCGCGCCGTGATGTCGGGCATAGGCACCGCCGGACGCGATGGGGAGGGGGTGACCGTATTATATGGTGGACGCCCCTTTTCCGTTCGCCTGACGCTTCGGCGCTCTTTCGGGGGGAAAAGAGATATCCTGACCGCTCTCGCTTCCGGGTGGGAGGGCGGCATGGCAGTGATCCGGCCGGGCCGGAATCGGTGGCCCCGATACGGTGGTATCCCCTTGTCGGCGGCTCCCCCGGGCAACCCCGGGAATATGATGCCGGGCCGTCAGGCAAGGGTCAGTCGCGCCATTCATGTACTCGACCATTCCTCACTGTTCCGCGCTCCCGCCGGTTCCGCGTCGCGCACGGGTCATGTTCCCTGGACCAGAAGTTGGATCGGCGAACGGATCTCCGCCATCCGTGACGGGATTGACGGACAGCGTACCGGTGGCGGAAAATGAAGATTCAAGGCCGTAAGGCGAACCCGATGCGGATTACCTCGTCACAGAAGCGTGACGTCCGCACCCAGTTCGGGGCTTTATGCTATCGCGTTGTGGAGGATAAGTTACAGGTTCTGCTGATCACCAGCAGGGGAACCGGAAGGTGGATTCTGCCAAAGGGATGGCCGGTGCCCGGAGCGACGCCGGCCGGGGCGGCGGTTCAGGAAGCGTGGGAGGAGGCGGGTGTTAAGGGCAAGACACAGGGTGGCTGCCTTGGCATCTACTCTTATATGAAACAGGATGACACCGGGACATGGCCGTGCGTGGTCGCGGTGTTTGCCGTCAAGGTGATCGCGCTGAAGCGGGAATACCCTGAATCCGGGCAACGCCGCCGCAAATGGGTTTCCCGTAAAAAAGCGGCACAGCTACTCGATGAACCTGAGCTGAAGCGAATGGTACTGGATTTCGACCCGCGCACCCTGCGACGCTGAAACACCCTTGCACATTGGCGAAATCTCACAATATGTTCAGTGAAAGACTTCGGGAATAGGAACATATGATCCGTTATGCCCTTAGATGTGGCCGGGACCATACTTTCGAGAGTTGGTTCGCTTCCGCAGAGGCATTTGACAGGCTGCGTGGAGGGGGAATGGTCTCGTGTCCTGTCTGTGGCTCCGATGCGGTCGAGAAGGCCATGATGGCACCGGACGTACGTCCCTCCAAGGCCAGGGCGATGATTCCCGTGCCGTCTCCCGCCGCCGACGACATGTCCAAGAAACCGGGCACTTCCCTCACGGAGCCGGTATCGGAACTTGAGGCGAAGCTGGAAAAGCTGCGCCGGCATGTTGAGGAGAATTCCGACTACGTCGGACATGGATTTGCCTCGGAGGCGCGTCGAATGCATGACGGGGAAATCCCTCATCGTTCGATTTATGGAGAAGCTGGCAGTGATGAGGCCAGAAAGCTCTTCGAGGACGGTGTGCCCGTCGCGCCACTGCCGTTCATACCCAGCCGAAAAGCGAACTAAGCGGACTTCACAAGCGGGTTTTCGTCCCCCCGTTCCGTGGTGAAGTGTGGCATACGATACAGCGGATGCCTTGTGTTCATGGAATGTCGAGGCAGCAACACTAATTCCCCAAGCTCTATGCTACCGGCTTCACGTGGTCGTTCCGGCTTGATCCCCGTGGGCGAGGATTAGAGCTTTCCTGATTTCGGGATCAGCCCGGGATGCCGAACTCGAACACGGCAAGCAGCAGGGCGACGCCCGCGGCGATCATCCCGGCCATAGCCAGGATCAGCCGGGTTTCGCGTTTGGCGGCCTCAACATCGCGTTTGGCGGCTTCCGCATCGCGTTTGGCGATGTCCTCGCGCAGCAGCGCCCAACCCTTGTCATAACGCTCGCTCATCGTCTCCATGCGTTCCTCCAGCACGGCGAGTTGCTTAGCCAACTCGTAAATTTCAGGATCCCCGCTCATGGTCAGAAGTTAGATAATCGCCTTTGGTGCGTCAACAGTCGCATGCCAACTCCTTCAACCCCGATGAGCTTCCGTCCAGCAATGGTATTCTCCGGGTAAGCTCGGGTGTGGTTCTCGTATGGCGGATCGCTCTTTTTGCAATAGTCTGGAACCAAACGATATTTCCCAAGCCGGATCCGGAGATCGCCACTGATCCGGCGGATTCCGCGAAAATCCGGGTCGCGGGCGGCGATTTTTCCACGGCCGCGGGGTTTGCCGCCGTTCCCGGGCCTGTATCCGGGGTGTGGTAGAGTGCTCCTGAAACCCGTTCAGAACGAGCCCCTGTGCGTGGGGCGGAAAAGGAGCATTCCGATGAAGAACCTACAGCCCGGGAACCCGATTGCCAACATCGATGGCGGAGGCGGATCCGTCGCGGCGGCGGCGGAGCGCCTGGCGCGGGCGGGCGCCGCCCTGGCCGGGCGGGCCGCCGAGGTCGGCCTGGCGGCGGACGTCGCGGCCCTGTACCGGGACGACCCGCTGAAGGCCGAGGCCGCTTTCCGCGACATGGTCTTCGACATGGCCCGTTCGGTCCTGAAGGACGCGTTCGAGGCGCCGGGCGGCCACGGGCCGTCTCTGGAGGCCGGCGGCGGGACTTACCGGAAAGCGGAGGTCACGCCGGGCCGGGCGATGACTATGTTCGGCCCGGTCGACTTCCTCCGTTCGCGGTACCGTCCCTCGGGCACGGGCGCGTCGCTGGTCCCGGCCGAGGCCGTCCTCGGCCTGACGCCGTGCGGGCTGACGCCGGCGGCGGCGGGGCTGTCAATGTACCTCATGAGCGGCCTGACGGCCCGCGAGAGCGGGGACGCCTGGAAAAGGCTCTGCGGGAGCGGCCCCTCGACGGCCTCCCTGGTCCGGCTTTCCGGGGAGGCCGGGAGCCGTATGGAGGAGCGTTCCGGCGAGATCCTGCCGGACCTCCGGGAACGGGAGGACATGCCCGAGGGGGCGGTCTCGCTGCTTGTCTCGCTCGACGGGGTCATGATGCGCATGAACGCCGAGGCAGCGGACGGAAAGCCAGCGGACGCCGGCTGGCGCGAGGCGTCGTGCGGGGTCGTGGCCCTGGTCGACGCCGGGGGAAACATGCTGGAGAGCCGATGCTTCGGGCGTCTTCCCGAGACCGGCAAGGCGAGCCTGAAGTCCCAGCTGAAGGCCGAGGCGCTCCACTGGCTGGCGCTCAAACCGGATCTGAGGCCTGCGGCGGTCGCCGACGCCGCCCCTGACAACCGGGCCTTCCTGGAATCACCGGGCCCCGACGTGACCCTGGTCGACTTCCGGCACGCGGCCCAGCACGTCAAGGCCGCGGCCGACGCCGCCTTCGGTGCGGACACGGCAGAGGGAACGGCCTGGTCCGGGAGGTGGCGGCATGTCCTGCGCCACGACCCCAAGGGCGTCGGCAAGACGATCGACGCACTGCGCCACCTGCTGCGGAAGGGGAAGAGAACCGACGACGTCCGGCGGGAGCTGGCCTTCTTCCGCAACAACCGCCGTCGCATGGAATACGCCGCCGCCGCCGAAGCGGGCTACGCCATCGGATCGGGTTCCGTGGAGGCCGCAAACAAGGTCCTGGTAACGGCCCGCATGAAGCGCTCCGGTCAGAGTTGGGGCCGTGACGGCGGACAGGGCGTCCTGACCTTCCGGTCGCTCCTCAGGTCCGGGCGCTTCGACCGGGCCTGGGCCGCGCTGGCGCCGAGCCTGAGCCGCCACGGCGGCTGGAAGCCCCCGGAATGCGCCAACGAGAACCGCCCGGTCGAGCGGGTCGCCCTCGCCGCGTGATTCGCGGACGGAACGTCAGTGGCTCGAAAAGTGAACCATACGAGAATCGCACCCGTAAGCTCTTGCCGCGATGCGGACTCATCGATAGACCGGTCAACTGACTCGCTTCACTGCCGGGATGCGCTGCCGCTCCACTTAAGACTCGCCTGAAAGTTGGTGATGGCTGTTCAGCCGGTCGCCTCGGAAAGGGGGCGCTGCCCTTTGACGCGGAATTCAGCGCGGGCGCACCCTCTGTCCGATCGCGAACGGCGTGCGGAGGTGTGGCTTTTCGCTCAGGTTGGCGTGGCCCGCTGTTGTCTTGGGTGGTCGGCGAAGGGTGGTAACGTCAAATCGAGGACGCCGTGGCCGGAGCTATAGATCATCCCCTTGTCTATGATCTTCGATCTTCGCGCGTGCGGGCGCGTACGGCGCCACGATGTCACTGTCAGGAACATCATACGTAACCAGCGCGGGAGACTTCTGCTTCCAGTCTGCGGCAATCTTGTATCCCGGAGCCGATAGGAATTATTCTTTCCGTGCTGTGACTGATGGTGGAGCGGGATCGGTAATGCCAATTCTGGTGATGAAATTCGGCGGCACCTCGGTAGCCACGCTCGACCGGATCCGCAGCGCCGCCACGCGGGTTGGGCGGGAAGTCGCGAATGGATACGATGTCATTGTCATTGTTTCGGCCATGGCCGGCGAAACGGACAGGCTGGCCGGTCTCGTTAAGGAAACCGGCCAGTTTTTCGATGCCCGCGAATATGACGCCGTCGTAAGCTCCGGCGAAAACGTCTCGGCCGGATTGATGGCGCTCATCCTTCAGGAAATGGACATTCCCGCGCGATCTTGGCTTGGCTGGCAGGTTCCGCTGATGACCACTGGAGCGCATACGGTTGCCAGAATCGAAAGAATTCCCACCCGGAACATTCTCGCGAAATTCGGTGAGGGTATGAGAGTCGCTGTGGTCGCGGGTTTTCAGGGAATTGGATCGGATGGTCGCGTCACCACTCTTGGGAGGGGAGGCTCTGACACGACTGCGGTGGCGTTCGCGGCCGCGTTCGGGAGTGAACGCTGCGACATCTACACGGATGTGGACGGCGTCTATACGACCGACCCACGTATTTCCGTCAGGGCGCGGAGGCTCAATCGCATCGCCTTCGAGGAGATGCTCGAACTCGCGGCGCTTGGCGCGAAGGTCCTTCAGTCGCGTTCCGTCGAACTGGCGATGCGCCATGGGGTGAGGCTCAGGGTACTGTCCAGCTTCGGCGGGGGGGGCGACGGCGCGGGAACCTATGTATGTCAGGAGGATGAAATAGTGGAGAGCAGTGTTGTGTCTGGCGTGGCGTACAGCCGGGACGAAGCCAAGCTGACCCTTGTTTCGGTCGCTGACCGTCCAGGTATCGCCGCGGCGATTTTTGGTCCTCTGGCTGCCGCGGGGGTGAACGTGGACATGATCGTGCAGAACGTCTCCGAGGAGGGCCGCACGGACCTGACTTTTTCCTGCCCGACCGATCAGGTCGCGCGGGCCGTTAGGGCGGTTGAGGAGGCTAAATCCGAAGGCATGATAAATTTCCGTGGCCTTCTGTCGGATACGGACGTCTGCAAGGTCTCCGTCGTCGGCATCGGAATGCGCAGCCATGCCGGAGTCGCGGCCACGATGTTCGAGGCGCTGGCCCGTGAAAGTATCAACATACAGGTCATCACGACTTCAGAGATCAAGATATCTGTTCTTATCGACCGGAAATATCTCGAACTCGCGGTTCAGGCGCTGCACGACGGGTTTGAACTGGAACGGGCCACCTGACAGTGAGGCCAGACGCTTGCCCACCGGGTCACCCCATCAGGCCGGACGACACACGGTCGCAAATTTCTTTCGCCCGATATGAGCATATGGTCTAATGGGTTCTGACCACAGCTGTTGGAGGTGAGCATGGCTGGCATGGCTGACCGCAGCGGCGGCGAAAGCAGAAAGCTGCTCGGACGTCTGCGCGACACTCTGGCAGAGGAGGGACCCGCCCAGGCGCGGCTTGACCGGATCACGTACCTGATCGCGGATTCAATGAGCACGGAGGTGTGTTCCATCTATCTGTTCATGGATTCCGATACGTTGGAGCTGTGTGCCACCGAGGGGTTGAAACCCGAAGCCGTGCATCAGACCCGCCTTCGCGTGGGTGAGGGTCTTGTCGGCCGTGTAGCGAGGACCGCCGAACCGGTGAACACCGCCGAGGCGCCTTCGGCCCGTGGGTTCCGCTACATGCCCGAGACCGGAGAGGAGATCTATTCAAGCTTTCTTGGCATTCCAATCCAGCGCCTTGGCGAAACGCTCGGCGTTCTGGTGGTGCAGTCAAGGAACCGGCGCGTCTATTCCGATGACGAGATCTACGCTCTGGAGGTCGTGGCCATGGTTCTGGCGGAGATGACCGAGCTCGGTGCCTTTGTGGGCGAGGGCGCGGCGCTGTCGGCGCCCCATCAGCGCGCCGTGCTGTTTCGGGGTACCGCCGCGCAGGAGGGGACGGCGGAAGGGCATGTCTGGTTGCATGAGCCACGGGTCGTGGTCGCCAATCCGGTCGCCGATGATCCCGAGTCGGAACTGTCCAGACTGGGACAGGCGCTGGAGCGGCTGCGTGTCGATGTCGACCAGATGCTCGGTAGCGTCAACCCCGTCGAGAAGGACCAGCGGGATGTCCTCGAGGCCTACAGGATGTTCGCGAATTCGCGTGGCTGGGTCAAGCGGATGCAGGAAGACATCGTGCGCGGGCTGTCCGCCGAAGCGGCGGTCGAGAAGGAACAGTCCGCCGCCCGGGCGCGGATGCAGGTTGTGCCCGACGCCTACCTCCGGGAGCGGCTGCACGATCTGGATGATCTCTCGAACAGGCTGCTCCGGCTCCTGACCGGGCAGGGCGTCAATACGGGCGCGGAAATTCCCGATGATCCCATCCTGGTGGCCCGCAACATCGGGCCGGGTGAACTTCTCGATTATGGCCGCAGCCTACGCGGGATCGTTCTGGAGGAGGGGTCTGTCGGCAGCCATGCCGCCATCGTCGCCCGCGCCTTGGCCATTCCGCTGGTGGTTAATGCGGAGCGGATCATCGCGGAGGCCTTGAACCAGGATCACGTCCTGGTCGATGGCGATGACGGTGTGGTCCACCTGAGGCCGGATGATAACGTCGTCAACGCTTTCCGTGACAAGGCGGCGATGCAGGCGGAGGCCCAGAAGCGCTATGTGTCGCTGCGCGACAAGCCGGCGCGGACCACGGACGGCTCCATCGTCGAAATGCATATGAATGCGGGGCTCATGGCTGACCTGCCGTCAATGGCCGGTTCGGGCGCGGAAGGTGTGGGCCTTTTCCGGACCGAACTGCAGTTTCTTATCCGCAACCAGATGCCCAAGCGCTCCGAGCTCGTGGCGATATATTCCCGCGTGATGGACGCGGCGCGCGGCAAGCCGGTCCAGTTCCGCACTCTCGATATCGGTTCCGACAAGGTGCTGCCCTATATGAAACCGACCGACGAGCCCAATCCCGCACTGGGATGGCGGGCGATCAGGGTTGGGTTGGACAGGCCGGGTGTGATGCGGATGCAGCTTCAGGCATTGATCCGCGCGGCAAACGGGCGCCCGCTTCGGATCATGTTTCCGTTCATCGCGCAGATCGACGAATTCAGTGCCGGCCGTGACCATGTCCACCGCGAACTGGAGAGGGAGGCGACCCTCGGTCACGTTCTGCCGGAAAACGTTGAGATAGGTGCCATGCTGGAGACGCCGAGCCTCGCGTTCGCACCGCGCCAGTTCTTCGATATGGTGGATTTCATTTCGATCGGCGGCAACGATCTCAAGCAGTTCTTTTTCGCTGCCGACCGAGAGAACGAAAGGGTGCGCCGCCGCTACGATACACTGAACGTCAGTTACCTGACGTTCATAGAGAGAATTGTCGAGCGCTGCGCTGAATCCAATGCGCGGGTGAGTTTCTGCGGCGAGGATGCGGGTCGGCCGGTCGAGGCGGTCTGTCTGGCGGCGATGGGCCTTCGGTCGCTGTCAATGCGCCCGGCATCTATCGGGCCTGTCAAGCATCTGCTGCGCCAGGTGGATCTTGCGGAAGCCAGATCGGTGATTGATGCTGCCCGAGCCAGCGGAAGCATGTCCGTTCGACCTGCCGTGAGGTCATGGCTCGCGGGTCAGTAGGATCGCGGAGGAGGGCGGTTACGCCGTCGTTCCCTATTCGTGCCATCATATCCTGGCCGCCGTTAAGCTTGGTTGTTTGGCTGTGATACTGTAGCGATATATGCACGGATGGCTGGACCAACCGAACCCAAATGAAAGGCCTGGCGATGACCCGTTACCATCCCGTACTCGTAACGCTGCACTGGCTGTTGGCGGCCATGATCATACTCGCGCTCTTCATGGGTGGTATATTCCTCGCGGAAATGCCGAACGATGATCCTTCAAAGGTGTTCGGGCTGCGCGGGCATATGACATTCGGTATCGCGATTCTCGCATTGATGCTTGTCCGGATGGTGGTGCGGGCGCGTTCGGAGAAACCGCCCCGCGCGGACGCGGGCAACCCGCTGCTGACCGCCTTCTCCGGTCTCGTTCACTGGGCTCTATACATTGCGGCTATCGCAATGGCCCTTTCGGGTGTGGCGCTTGCGATAGCCGCTGGGCTGCCGGCCATTCTGTTCGGCGGATCCGGCGATCCGCTTCCGGTGGATTTCTTCGTGTACCCGCCGCGAATGGTCCACGGGATTCTGGCGAACGTTCTGGCTGTCCTGGTTCTCGTCCATATCGCCGGTTTTCTCTACCACCAGTTCATCCGCCGTGACGGACTTTTCAGGCGCATGTGGTTCGGTGACCGCAGTGTCTGACGTTGTATTCACCGGTGCGAACGTCCGGTTGGCGGGGATCGTCTGAATGAATGATCACGGGCATGTGGTAACTGAGGGGATCAGGCGCGGGTGTAACCGGGGATCCATGGGCTGGTTGAGTGAGCCGAGGCCCCGAAGTCTTCAACCCGGCTTGATGAGGAAGAGCCCGATGTCGGGCCGTTTTCCGAGACGCTTCCCGCCGTTCGCGCTGATCGTCATGACCGTGATGTCCGTCGTGTGGCGGGGTGTGGAAACCCCGGCGCGGTCTCACAGTTCCGCCGTTGGGTGCCAGACCGGTGGTGTCGGATACCGGGATGGCGGGCAGGGCGGTCGGCGCCCGACCTGGCGACCCAAACCGCTGACGGCGCGTTCGGGATCCGTTCCGGACGCTGGCGCGATTCCCGGGGACGCGACGGCCGCCCCGGCGCGGCGCGACCGCGGTCACCAACAAAGTTGGGATGCACCGTTGACAGAGGAGCTGCCGTGTGCCCTTCCGTCCATCCGTTTTTCAGGATGGCTCTCCAGCCATGGAACGGAACATGCGCATCTCTTGATCATAAACTTCTGCTAGCGACTGATTCTGACATGACTCCACATGTCCGATATCATTGCGCGGCCAAGTTCTGGCCGCCAGCATACGTTCTCACCATTCGGATCAAGCGCGCAAACAAGTAATTGTCACATTCGGATGTTCAGCGATGTTCTTGAAAGTCGCCGCTTTGGTGTCCTGCATCGTATGTGATTCCGTTCAGAAGTTCGATCAGTTCCTCGGTCGCCGGCCTGCCCAGGCTTTGCAGCAGTTCCGCGTCCTGCCCTTCGACTTCCCGCCTGATCTGCAGCATCCGCTTCCGTCCCAGCGCCGTGGCCAGGACATTGATCTGGCGATGATCGTGCCGGGCGACCTGACGATGAACTAGCCCGTCCGAAACCATCCGGTCGACCAGCTTGGTCAACGTTGGGGGATTCATCAGCACTACATCGGCAAGCTGCCCCATGGTCAAGCGCTTTCCTGTTTCCAGGGTCTCCAGAATCCGCCAGGCCTCTATCTGCACGCCATGCCCTCTCAATCGCGTGTTCAGGGAGGTGGCGACTTTGCGGTGCGCGGCGGCCAGTGCGTACGAAAGATAGTTCCGGATTGGATTTAGGGTCGATTCCATTAAGCTCACCACAGATGCCGGAACAAAGGTAGTTGACCTGGAAAATAAATTCAATTGGTATGTGATGGTTGGTTATGGGAGCGGTGGGAATGGTGAGTTCCATGAGCATGCTGCCGAGCGTTCCGACCGAACTGGAGGAACTGCGCGACGATCCAGTTCTGCGCGGCGGTGGTATGTATCGTATCGCGCTGCTCATTCCCCTGTGCGGGGCGGCGGGACTTTGGGCCCCTTCCTGCATTTCGAGCGCACAGGTCGCTGTCGAGGAGCTGAACCGATCCACCGGCATCGCCGGGCGCAAGGTCCAGCTCATAATGATTGATGCGGCCATGGAGGCGAGCATATCGATTGAGGAAACCGTCAACGACCTGATCGCGACGGACTCCATCGACGCGATCGTGGGTATGCACATTAGTGCAGTGCGCCAGCGCCTCAGCAAGGTCATTCGCCAGCGCGTCCCCTATATCTATACGCCGCTATACGAAGGCGGTGAACGGACGGACGGGTTGTTCGCGATCGGTGAGATACCCGAGGAACAGCTCGGTCCCTCGCTGGAGTACATTCAGATCGAATACAGGCCGCGCAGCTGGGCGCTGATCGGCAACGACTACGTCTGGCCGAGGACGTCGCACGGCTACGCAAAGACGAAATTGCGCGATATGGCCGTTAACCTGTCCTATGAAAGGTACCTGCCGTTCGGGCTGGAGGGTATGCCTCTCGTCGTCGAGGAGATCGCGAGGTCCGGAGCGGAAGCGGTGCTGATCTCACTTGTCGGGCAGGATGCCGTTGCCTTCAACCGGGCGTTCGGCCAGGCGAGACTGCACGACCGCATCGTGCGTCTGTCCTGCGCCATCGAGGAAAACGGGCTTCTGGGGAGCGGTGCGGGTAACAGCCAGCGCATGTTCGTCGCGTCCTCCTATTTCGGAACACTTACCACTGAGGCGAACGCGGCTTTCAAGGAGCAGTACTACCGGGTTCACGGGGAGCAGGCCCCGATGCTGAACGCGCTCGGCCAATCGACCTATGAAGGCGTGCACTTTCTGGCTGGACTGATGCGCGAGCACGCCGATATCTGGCGCGACCACAGCGTTTTCGACGCTCCTCCGGTGATTCACAGGAGCGGGCGCAGGCTTTCCGTATCGGATCGGTCTGCACGTGCGCCGATCTATCTTGCGCGGGCGGATGGTTTGCGGTTCGAGATAATAAAACGTATTTAGAACAGATATTTGATAATATTCATTTTCCAATTAAAGATATTATTTGAATTCGAAAGTAAAATTCGCTACTCTGGGCAGCTGAACACGCCGGACCCGCGTGTCCGGTGATTCTCGGAATGGGAGGAGTTCCGCCTTGGGCTGGGTTATCCTGTTGCTTGCCGCTGTGGCCGTCGCGCTGGTCTCGATCTGGTTCCTCCAGCGCTACTACGCGAAGTCCAGTCTTGACACCGCTTTGGTCAGGACCGGATTCGGTGGTTGCCGTGTCGTGACCGAGGGCGGCTGTCTTTCCCTGCCCATCCTGCACCGGATCCAGCGAGTTTTCATGGGTGCCCTTTCGCTCGGGATCCGCCGCGATGGCCAGGACGCGGTTCTGACACGCGATCAGATGCGTGCCGATATCGAGTTCGAATTCGAACTTCGCGTCGCCCCGACCCAGCAGGGTGTCTCCGCCGCCGCCCGAACGCTCGGCCCTCGGATCGCGCGGAGCGGGCAGCCACTCCGTGACATTCTGACGGGTCCGATGGTTGACGCCATCCAGCGGGCGGCGGCGGCCCGGACGCTGGAGGAAATCCATCTGGATCGATCCGCGTTGTCCGACGATGTGGCGGAGACCGTGGAAGCCCAGGTGTCCAGACTCGGGCTCACGCTTGTTTCGGCTTCATTGGTCGGAGTTGATCAAAGCGACCTGGGTCAATGGAACGAGAACAATGCATTCAACGCACAGGGCATGCGGCGTCTGGCCGCGCTCGTCGCGGAGCAGCGCAAGGAACGCGTCCGCATAGAGACCGAAGCGGAGGTTTCCGTTCGCGAAAGCAGGTTGTCCCAGCATCAGCGACAGCTCGAACTGCAGCGTCAGGAACGGGAGGCTGAGATCGCGCAGCAGGAACACCTCGCCAAGATCGAGGCGGATGCCAAATCGCGGCAGGACCGCGCCCGCGATGACGCCGCGCTCGCGAGCGACACCGCCCGGATCGAGAACGAGAAACGGGCGAAGGCCGCACAGGTCGAAAGTGACGCGGAACTGCGGAAAGCGGAAATGGCCGCGATCCTGGCGCTCGAGGAAGACAAGATCTCAAACGAGATCCGGATCGCCAGAAAACGCGCGGAAGAGGCTGAGGCCCGTGTCGCCGAGGAAGAGGCGCGCGCAAAGGTCATCCTGGCCGCGGAAGGGGTTCAGTCCCGCAAAGAGCGTGCCATCGCCGAACGTGAGCGCGAGATCGCGCGTCTCAGGCAGGAGAAGGATCTCGATCTCGAAAGCGCCCGGGTGAAACGCGACGTCGAAACGCTCCTCGAGAAAGCCCGTGCCGGCGCGACGGTCAAGACCGGGGAAGGCGAGGCCGAACGCGCCCGGATGGAAGCTGAGGCGGCCGGACGCGCCGCCATGAACAGGGCGGAAAACACCCTTGGGGACGCGGTGATCAAGATGCGCCTTGAGGAGCGTAAGCTCGACCGATTGCCCGAAATCATGACACAGATGATGAAGCCGGTCGAGAAGATCGACTCTATCAGGATCAACCAGATTTCGGGTACCGGTGGTCACGTTAACGGCGGTGACGGTGTGGACGGGGCGTTTGGTGCCGCCATGGACCAGATCCTGGGTATGGCCGTACGTCTTCCGGCCATGAAACGGATGGGTGAGGAAATCGGACTCGACTTCGATTCCAACCTCGCCGGCCGCACCGCAGACTACGCCAACCGTATCAAGGACGGATCCGGGAATGACAGGGGGAAGTCGAGATAGTCAACCACCAACAGTCGGATTACATCAGGAGGTAACAGATATGTCGTTGAATCGTCGCAAATTCCTGACTGCCGCTGCAGCGGCCGCGAGTACGTCCGCGCTGCCCCGCATGGCGATTGGCGCCGACAGCATCAAACTTGGTTCGATACTGGATACGTCAGGCATTTTTGATGCCTACGGCACGCCGATGGACATGGCCATGCGTCTTGCCGTGAATGAACTCAATGCGGCCGGTGGTTTGCTTGGCAGGCAGGTCGAGGTCGTCGCGTACGACACCCAGTCAGACATGGCGCTGTATTCGCAGTACGGGCAGAAGCTCACCCGGCAGGATCAAGTGGATGTCGTGCATGGTGGTATCCTTTCGGCTTCCAGGGAAGCGATCCGCCAGATCATGCGTAAGTCCCGGACGCTCTACTTCTACAACGTCCTCTACGAAGGCGGTGTCTGTGACAGGAACATCTTCATCAATGGCGTCACGCCCGCCCAGCAGGTCGAGGCCCTTGTGCCCTACGCGATGGGCAAGTCGGGCAGGACAGTCTACATCCTCGCCGCCGACTACAACTACGGGCAGATCACGGCCCGCTGGATCCAGAAATTCGTGGCTGATAACGGCGGTGAGACCGTCGGCGTTGACTTCTTCCCGCTGGATGTAAGCGATTTCGGGTCGACCATCGCCAAGATCCAGTCGGTCGGCCCCGATCTGGTCATCGCACCGCTGGTTGGTGGCGCACATCTGTCCTTCTTCCGTCAATGGGCGGCGGCCGGCATGAAAGACCGCATTCCCCTGGCCTCGACAACCATAGGCGTCGGCAACGAGCATAAGGTGCTGACCCCGGAAGAGGGTGACGGCATCATGGTGGCCTACAATTACAGCCAGGAACTCGACACTCCCGCGAACGGCGCGTTCAAGGAAAAATGGTCGGCGGCGTACGGCGACAGTAGCCTGATCCACGAGATCGCAGTGTCCAACTATCAGGGTATCATGACCTGGGGCGAGGCCGTGCGCCGAGCGGGTTCTCTGGAGCGCGAGGCCGTGATCGCGGCCCTGGAAACCGGGCTTTCCATCGACGGTCCAGCGGGCAGGGTGACGGTCGACCCGAGGACGCACCACGCGGTTCTCGATGTCCACATCATGGAGATCGACGGGCAGGGTATGCGCGTGATCGAGACATTGCCACAGCGCCAGCCGATCGATACGCAGGCGGTCTGTGACCTAAAGGCCAATCCAGACGACAATACCCAGTACGAAATCCAGATCTGATCGCCTCCGACGCTCTGGCCGGGGCGGCCGCCGCCCCGCGCGAACGACGCTCAATTCCAGCGGATCCCTGCGCATATGGACCTGTACGCCGTTGTCCTTGTCGAAATGCTCTATGGGGTTGCCTCACTGGTCCTCATAAGTGCCGGATTAGCCATCGTTTTCGGCATGATCAAGGTGATCAATCTCGCCCATGGGGAATTCATGATGATGGGTGGATATGCGACGATCACGGCCGTCAGTCTCGGTGTGAACGTTTTCGTCGCTATGCTGGTGATCGCACCGGCTATTGTTGGCCTGATCGGTCTTGTCGTCGAGCGGCTCGTGATCCGTCATCTCTACGGTCGGCTGGTTGACACGATGTTGGCGACCTGGGGGCTGAGCCTTTTCTTCATAGGGCTGGCCACGATGGTTTTCGGGAACACGACAACTGGAATCTCGACGCCGATCCCCGGCTTTGCCATCGGAGACTATCAGGTCAATGGCTACAATTTCTTCATCATCATGGTCGCCGCTTCGCTGCTTGTGCTGATGCTTTCGGTGCTTAAAGGCACGCGCGCCGGTCTCGTCGCCCGCGGTACGATGCAAAGACCGGACATGGCCGCGGCGTTGGGTTACAACCCTGACCGCGTCTATATGGCGACCTTTTTCTGTGGCTCCGCGCTATCCGGATTGGCCGGTGCCGTCCTCGCTCCTCTGGTCGGACTTGTGCCGACATCGGGCGGCGCATACATCGCAAAGGCGTTCATTACTGTCATCGCAGGCGGTCCCTCACTTATCGCCGGGCTCCTGTCGAGTGCGGGCCTGTTCGGTACGGTTAACCAGATATTCACCTTCGCCATATCGCCCGTCGTCGGCGAGGTCGCGCTGCTTGTCGCGGCGGTTGTCCTGCTCAGAATTCTCCCGAAGGGTGTCACAGGCACGTTCTTCAAGGGCAGACCGTAATGCACATTGGCCTGACAAGGGAAGCCATCACGATCGCGCTCGTCACAGGCGTCCTTATCTGGGTGTTGCCGCTGGTCATCGGCACCTACACGCTTACCGTTCTGGCGATATATGGCATGCTCGGCCTGAGCCTCGGCCTGATCTGGGGTTTCGGAGGTATTCTCTGCTTCGGTCAGGCCGCGTTCTTCGGTCTGGGCGCGTATGCCTACGCAATCTCCGCGATCAACATCGGCGAGAGCACTTTACCGATGTTTCTGGCGGTACTGGTTCCGGCCGCGTTCGCCGCGCTTCTTGGCGCGATGATGTTTTACGGACGCCTAAGCGACGTCTACCTCGGTGTAATCACCCTGGTTGTGACACTGATCCTGTTCAAGACCGTAAATTCGACCGCCGGGCCGCAATACGCGATCGGTGAGGCCCGTCTGGGCGGGTTCAACGGCATTCCCGGTTTTCCGACTTTGAACGTGCCGGGCATGCCGGACGCGTATATCTGGGGAGATGGATATTTCCACGTGTGCGCCGTTGCTCTGGGTCTGGTTTACATGCTTGTAACGGCTCTCCTTCGGTCAAGCTTCGGACGGGTCGCGGTGGGTATTAGGGAGAACGAAACCCGCATGTCGCTTATGGGATACGACGTGCGGGCCCGTAAGACCGTAATGTTCGCCATCGGTGCAGCGATCGCCGGGCTGGCCGGTGCGCTCTTCGCGAACTGGGCCGAGATCGTCACTCCGAGCCTGTTCTCCCTCGGCCAATCGGCCGAAATCATTATCTGGTGCATTGTAGGAGGGCTCGGAACCCGCCTCGGGCCGGTTCTCGGCGCGGCGGGGCTGGCCTATCTCAAGTTCCTGCTCGGACAGCAGGCCGTAATAGACAACGCCCTCGTCACGGGTCTTGTTCTGGTGCTCTTCGTGCTTTTTCTGCCAAAGGGTATCGTCCCGGCCATTTCGGAGCTGTGGAATGTCGGTTTCGTGCGGCGGCGATTGCTCGGCCGCACCCGTCAGCGGCGTCGGCCGCGGGGCCGGCAGAGGTTGCTGAATGGATGACGTCGCCCTTGAGACCTACGGTCTCACCATGCGCTTCGGCGGCGTCGTTGCGGCGAACCGGGTGGACTTCAGGCTCCGTGCTCTCGAGCTTCGATGCCTGATCGGTCCGAACGGCGCGGGAAAGTCCACCTTTTTCAAATGCATCACCGGTCTGCAGCCACCAACAGAGGGCGAAGTGTACATGCGTGGCGTCGAGACCACGGGGTGGATGCCGCATCGGATCGCTTCGCTAGGTGTCGGGATTAAGACCCAGACACCCAATGTCATGGACTCCCTCAGTGTTCACGAGAACATCTGGCTTGCCGCGCGCAGGTTTCATGACCTGCGGGAGGCCGATCGCAAGACCCACGAGATCATCGAGCTTCTGGCCCTGGGGGAGATCGCGGGAGATTATCTCGGGCGGCTGGCTCATGGCCAAAGACAGCGCGTGGAACTCGGGCTTGTCGCTGCCGGTGATCCGTGGCTCATCCTGCTCGACGAGCCCGCTGCCGGTCTGGGTGCGGGCGACATGGAGCGGATGACCGGTGCCATCCGTGAACTTAACAGTCGGGCCGCGCTCATAATCGTTGAGCACGATATGCAGTTCATTCGTTCGATCGCCGAAACGGTGACGGTCTTCCATCAGGGGAAGGTGCTGATGGAGGACCATGTCGACAGGGTCATGTCCGATCCCGAGGTGCGCAAAGTCTACCTGGGAAAGAAAGCCTGAGATGGACGAGGATGTGAGGTGCGTCCTTGAGGTCGCGGGACTCGCGGGTGGATATGGCAGGGTGCCGATCCTGCACGGGATCGATTTTGCGGTCGCCCAGAACGAAGTGGTGGGTATTCTCGGCCATAACGGGATGGGCAAGACCACGCTTCTTAAGACCATAATGGGCTTTCTGCCGGCCGGGTCCGGAACGATCAGGTTCCGCACCGGAGACATCACCCGGATGTCACCCCATGAACGGGCGGGGCTTGGCGTCGGATACGTTCCGCAGGGGAGGGGCATTTTTCCTCAATTGACGGTTCGCGACAATCTCTGCTTCGCGTGGCATGAGTATGCTGGCGCTTCCGAGAACCATGTTCTGGAGTCCGTTCTTTCGGACTTTCCCCGACTTCGCGCACTGTCTGACCGGGAGGGTGGAGCCTTGTCGGGCGGTGAGCAGCAACTTCTGGCGCTGGCGAGATGCCTGATGGGAGATCCGGAATTCCTGCTTCTGGATGAGCCGACCGAGGGCATCCAGCCATCGATCGTAGAGGAAATGGAGAAAACGCTTCTTCACCTCCGTGAAAGCCGGGGGATTTCCATCCTTCTTGTCGAGCAGGGTCTCGACTTCATCTCGGCTATGTCGGATCGGGTCCTTGTCCTCGAGCGGGGTCGGATAACGGGAGAACTGCGAAAGTCGGATCTGTCGGACCAGGCCAAGGTTGATCGCTTCCTCGGGTTTGGAACCGCCCGTTCGACCATAGGGCAGGACAGTCCGCGCCCGCCGCCGCTCTGTCCTCAAACGCGCCCCAGCCCCTCAAAAGGACTGCCGGATCAACCGACCGTCCCAGATTTGGTGACCAACATGACAGTAAAACGCCCGACGCTCTCGCAGATGCGCGACATGGCCGACCGGTTCAGCATGAACCTGACGGATGAGGAACTGAGCGAATACTCCGAAATCATGGAACCCTACATCCAGGCTTACGATCGTCTGGACGCGATGCCGGACAACCTACCGCCGGTGCGTTATTCCCGTTCGCCGGGCCGTTTCCCGGATTTTTCGGAGAATCCACTAAATGCGTGGTATGTCAAGACCGAAATCAAGGGTGCGCCTGACGGTCCATTGCGGGACAGGCGGATCGCGCTCAAGGACACGATCTGTCTGGCCGGTGTGCCGATGATGAATGGATCGTCGGTGATGGAGGGCTATACGCCGGAAATCGACGCGACCGTCGTTACCCGCATGCTGGATGCCGGCGCGATCATCGCGGGCAAGGCGCATTGCGAGAACTTCTGCCTTTCGGGCGGCTCACATACTGGGGCTAAGGGCCCGATCCACAATCCCTGGAAGCGCGGCTTCATGGCGGGTGGCTCGTCCGGCGGATCGGCGGCACTGGTCGCCGCCGGGGAAGTCGACATGGCCATAGCCGGAGATCAGGGAGGCTCCATACGCATCCCCTCCTCCAACTGCGGTGTGTACGGTATGAAGCCCACGCATGGGCTCGTTCCCTACACCGGGGTCATGCCGATCGAGCAGACGATTGACCATGTCGGTCCGGTGACGAATACCGTCGCCGACAATGCCTTGCTGCTTGAAGTCCTTGCCGGCGAGGATGGACTTGATCCGCGTCAATACTGTCCGCGGACGTTTCGCTACACGGAGGCCTTGGGACGCGGGGCGCGGGGTCTCCGGATCGCGACACTCAGGGAGGGGTTCCACCGGCTGGAGAGTGAAGAGGACGTCGACCGGAAGGTATTTGCCGCCGCCGACCGCTTTCGGGAGCTCGGGGCGCAGGTCGATGAGATCTCGATACCGGAGCACAATCTCGCGGTTGACTGCTGGACAGCGATCACCGTCGAGGGTCTGCAGGACCACATGATGCATGGAAACTCCGGCGGTACGAACCATCGGGGCCTCTTCCTGCCATCCATGATGGATCACATGGCCCAGTGGCGGAACAGAGCCGATGAACTGACCCACTCGCTCAAGGTCTGCATGTTCCTCGGCGAGTTCTTCCAAGAGCAATACCGTGGCCGCTTCTATGGCAAGGCACATAATCTGATGCGCAGGGTCAACCAGACCTACTCGGAGGCGCTGGGACGATATGACCTGCTGTTGATGCCAACCGTGCCCATGAAGCCGCAGCCAATTCCACCCGCGGACTGCTCCATCAGCCTTTATGTAAGGCGCGCGTTCGAAATGATTGGTAACACCGCACCTTTCAACGGCGGTATGCCCGCGATGAATGTTCCATGCGGCTTGTGCGAGGGCCTGCCCATAGGCATGATGCTTGTCGGCGAGAGATTCGGAGAGATGAAAATCTATCAGGCCGCGCATGCCTTTGAGCAGGCCGGTGATTGGCGGACAATGTGAACGGGGGTGCCGAAACATGTCAATCCTGAATGAAAGCCTGGCGGGCCGGATTTCCGATTGGGGGGCAAAATCCGAAGCGCTGGCCGGGTTGACCGCGCCGGAAGAAGGTCAATCTTATGTCCGCGGGCCGTCACACCCACCCCTGGCCTATGTCACCATCCCGCAGCTGCTGAACGGAGCGGTCTCGCGGTTTGGTCCGCGCGAGGCCGTCGTGTTCCGCGAGCAAGCTGTCAGGATGAGCTATTACGATCTCGACCGGGCAGTGGACGAGCTCGCTTCCGGCCTTCTGGCGCTGGGCCTCTACAAGGGCGATCGTGTGGGCATCTGGTCGCCAAACCGCGTCGAATGGGTTCTGACCCAGTTCGCCACCGCGCGGGTCGGTCTTCTGCTGGTTAATATCAATCCGGCCTATCGCTCGGAGGAGCTGGAGTACGCGTTGAACAAGGTCGGGTGCAAGGCGCTCATTGCGGCGAGATCGTTCAAGACTTCCGATTATTCGGCAATGATACGGGGTCTTGCCCCGGAACTCGAGGACTGCGAACCGGGACGGCTTCGGTCCGCCAAACTTCCTCGTCTGCGCAGTGTCGTGATTATGGAGGAGGAGCCCGTTGCTGGAGCGTATTCTTTCGATGGTCTCCGTAGGCTTGGGGGCCCCGCGCAGCAACTAAGGCTGCCGGAGATCGACAGGACTCTCAGTCCCGACGACGCGATTAACATACAGTTCACGTCCGGCACGACCGGTCGGCCCAAAGGAGCGACCCTCTCGCACTACAATATCGTCAACAATGCCCGTTTCGTCACCGACCGGATCGATCTGACCGAAACCGACAGGTTGGCAATCCCCGTTCCGCTCTACCACTGCTTTGGAATGGTCATGGGAGTTCTGGGCGCGGTCAGTAAAGGGGCCACGGTGGTTTTCCCCGGCGAAGGATTCGATGCGGCCCAGACGCTTGACGTTCTGGCCGAGGAGCGGTGCACATCGGTTTACGGTGTTCCGACGATGTTTGTCGCGATGCTGGAAGCGCTCGAGCGAACACCGCGCGATCTGTCCAGCCTGCGAACCGGAATAATGGCGGGTGCTCCGTGCCCGGTTGACGTCATGCAGCGCGTCAATTCGGAAATGAACATGAGGGAGGTCACGATCGCCTACGGCATGACGGAAACGTCACCGGTGTCCTTCCAGAGTTTCGTTGACGATCCCACGGACAGGAGATGCGAAACCGTGGGTCGGGTCCATCCCCATCTCGAGGTCAAGATCATTGACAGCGAAAACCGGATCGTTCCGGTCGGCACCCATGGCGAGCTTTGCACGCGGGGTTATTCCGTCATGAAAGGGTATTGGCAGGAGGACGAGGAGACGTCCGCGAGCATCGTGGACGGCTGGATGCATTCAGGCGATCTCGCCACGTTTGATGAAGAGGGATTCTGCTCGATCGTCGGTCGCGTGAAGGACATGATCATACGGGGCGGCGAGAACATATACCCGCGTGAGATCGAGGAACATGTGATCGGCCATCCAAAGGTGAGCGACGCCCAGGTCTTCGGCATCCCGGATGAGCGGTTCGGTGAGGAAGTCTGCGCCTGGGTGGTCCCGAAGCCGGGGGTGGAGGTTTCCGGCGAGGAGCTGCGAGAGGCCCTGAAGGGACAGATAGCGCACTTCAAGGTTCCGAAGCACTTCCGGATCGTTGACGAACTGCCAATGACGGTCACCGGAAAGCCACAGAAATTCGTGATGAGGGACAGGATGGTCGAGATACTGGCGGCTGGAGCGCAATAGTGTCGACCGGTGTGTGTGTTGGGGTGGTCA
Source organism: Paracoccaceae bacterium (assembly GCA_965221405.1). Classification (GTDB taxonomy): domain Bacteria; phylum Pseudomonadota; class Alphaproteobacteria; order Rhodobacterales; family Rhodobacteraceae; genus JAPOUP01. The sequence goes on from CBDCSE010000003.1 coordinate 513,251, forward strand.
AGTGATGGAAGCCCCGGGCCCAGGCATCGCGTCGTCATTTCCGGTCTGACCCTGTGACTTCCGGATCGAACGCTCATGATCGGGTTGGGCCGCTCACCCCGCGTTGTGATGTAAATTCCTGAAGCAGCTAACGGAGCCTGCGCTCCAGCTCGGCGATGCGACTGGACTGGACCGCGTTCTCCGCCCGGAGCACGGCTATGGTCGCGTCACGCCCCGATAGTTCATCCTCAAGGGCGGAGACCCTTCGCAGCAGAACATCCAGATCGATAGTGTTCGACATGCAGGCACTGATCCTGCCCGGAATTTATCCCACTAAGGCGGCGCGGGTCGAACAGGTCGTTCATCCGGCTGTTCAGCGAGCAGGGCCGCAGCGCCATGATTCTGTTCACTCCATCCATTGACCATCGGGTACCGCCTTTCCTAATCCACCCGCAGACTACCGACCTGCAGCCTCCCTCGATGACTTCAGATCCGACGGGTGCACCCCTCGCTTGGTATCCGTTGCGGCGTATCCTGTTGATGTTGCCGCCGTAATGCCGATATCGGCAATATCAACAGCCTCGACCAAATGAGACAGGGAGTTCCGAGAACGGGGCATCCAGATCGGGAGCGGCGTCGTGGAGGGCGGATACCGCACGTTCGGTCATGCGGCTCAAGTGCTCGGACATCCACCGGCTGGAGAGGGGCGCCAACGCCATGCTGGCGTTCATGACTCTGACCCTGAACCTCCCGTCGGCCGATTTCCTCGACTGGTGGGCGAATCAGGCTATTGCAGCCTGATAGGAAATCTGGCGTGCGCCATCCGGAGATCCGGAGGCAAGGACTTGATTTTTCCGGCAGTTACTGCTATTTGAATCTATGGCAGAGGATAGTGCACAGGCTCTGCCCGAAGGCGTGCGGTACGTTCCGGATTGGTCGCGACAGCTTTTGGCGCAGTATGCCTCTGTACCGGATTTGCGTGTACGTCATATGTTGCCCGGCTTTGGGAAGGAACCGCAATGGGTGCTAGAGCGAAAAGATTGCCTTTCAGAACCAATGACTTCGTGGTGTATCCAGCGCATGGTGTTGGAAAGGTGATCTGTATTGAGGAGCAGGAAGTCGCTGGCTTCAAACTCGAATTGTTCGTGATTTCTTTCGAGAAAGACAAGATGACCCTGCGCGTACCGACCAACAAGGCTACCGAGGTGGGCATGCGATCACTGTCGCCTCCCGATGTCGTCTCGAAAGCGATCAGGACGCTGAAAGGCAAGGCTAGGGTAAAGCGCGCCATGTGGTCGCGTCGGGCGCAGGAATATGAGCAGAAGATTCATTCGGGTGACCTGATCGCGATCGCTGAGGTCGTGCGCGACCTGCACCGCACCGATGACCAGCGCGAGCAGAGCTATTCAGAGCGCCAGTTATACGAATCGGCTCTGGAGCGGCTCACCCGTGAATTCGCGGCGGTTTCCGGTTCCGACGAGAAATCGACACAGGCTGAAGTGCACGAGGTTTTGATGGCCCGCGCGGCCTGAGTTCAGGCCCGACAATCATGTGCGCGGCTCAAGCCTCATACCTATGGTCATGTGTCCTGCACCGACCGCCGGGCGATTTGGCGGTGGATCAATAGGTGCGGGAATCGGATCGCAGACCCGCGAAAGGTGCATCCGCGAGCTTTCGGGACCATGCCCGTCGTGATACACCGCCGGTATACGGCGATAGGCATTTGCAGACCGAGTTCACTTTCCACTCATTGGTTTGAAGCCTCCGACTTCCAGTCGGATATTGCCTCAGCGAGAACGAATCGTGTTATACTCGGAATCATTAATTCGCCCTTAAGGGCTGGCATGATTCGCGGAACGGTCCATCTGTCCCGGAAAAGAGCGGTCAGAACAGGACACAGGCAGTGGCATGTCCGGAAGCATCCTGACACCGGAGCAGCGCGGAGCGCTGCTGGCGGTCATGCGCGGCCGCAAGGCCGGGGCGCTGAAGGTGCGGCGCGCGAACGCGCTGGTGGCGCCCGGCGCACGGCCGGGTCCGCCGCGGGAACGGCGTTTCCATCCTGCATGGGGTGCTCCCACGCGACCACGTGCACATGTTCGTGTCCGCCCCCCAAAGCTCGCCATCTCAGATCCCGTCCGCAGGACGGAAGGCCGCTCCTCCTACAGGGTCCAGCGCGGGTTCCCCGAAATCCGCAGGCGGTACTGGGGGACGCCGGTTCCGGGGCCGGGGCCACTTCCCGGCAACCACCGGCGCCATCACGGGCGGACCCGTGCTTCAGTATCTTGACAGGCACCTCCCTGACGCTACCGGTGCCAGCCGGTAGTTATTCACGATTCAGACCTTCGGGGCCGGACTCCATGAATTTACGGTGGAGGTCACCCACTGGCTGGATGGCATGGGTCATTCCGCGGGACTGCTGACGCTGTTCGTTCGCCATGCATCCTCGCTTCTGATCCAGGAAAACACCGATCCTGATGTGTGCCGTGATCTGGACGACTTTCTGCGCAGATTGATTCCCGACGCCGAACATCCCAACATGCGGTATCTCACCCATACGGTGGAAGGCCCGGATGATATGCCCGCCCACATCAAGGCGGCGCTGCTTCCAACCAGCCTGTCGGTTCCCGTTCGGGAAGGTCGGATGGTTCTCGGTACCTGGCAGGGGATCTATCTCTTCGAGCATCGAAGCACGAGCTCCCGACGTAAGGTTTCGGTCCATCTGGCCGTTGACCGTAATTAAGCCTGGCCAGCGGCAGCAGCGTCTCGGGCTGACTGTGGCCCGGATGCGTCTATGCCGCGGCGATGCCCAAAATCAGGTGCATTGAAATTATCCCTACCCAACCGCTCGTTTCTGGCATATGGACATGGTGGAAATCCATTGAAGTGAATCTGGGGAGAGATGTATGCGCTGTCCATATTGCGGAAATGTCGACACACAGGTGAAGGACTCGCGGCCCGCCGAGGATCATGTGGCGATCAGGCGCCGCAGGCTCTGCACGGCCTGTGGTGGGCGGTTCACCACTTACGAACGTGTGCAGCTACGCGATCTGGTCGTAAAGAAATCCAACGGTCGCCGTGAGGATTTCGATCGTGACAAGCTGGCGCGCTCGATTCGGGTTGCGATGCGTAAACGCCCGGTCGAGCCCGATCGAATAGACCAGATGATCTCGGGAATTGTCCGGCGACTGGAAAGCCTCGGAGAAACGGACATCCACTCAAATGTAATCGGCGAGATCGTGATGGAAAGCCTGTTGAGGGTCGACACGGTTGCTTACGTTCGTTTTGCGAGTGTCTATAAGAACTTCCAGGCAGCGGACGATTTCGAGGAGTTCGTGAGCGAGCTCCGCCCCGGAACCCCCAAGGAGGGATGACGGCCTCCGACCGGCGATTCATGCGCCTGGCGCTCGGGCTTGCCGCGCGGGGACTAGGCAATGTATGGCCGAATCCGGCGGTAGGTTGCGTCGTTGTCCTGAACGGCAGAATCGTTGGACGTGGCTGGACACAGGCAGGTGGAAGGCCTCACGCCGAGACAGGGGCGCTTTCACAGGCGGGCGGTCGCGCCACAGGCGCGACCGCTTACGTGACACTAGAGCCTTGCTCGCATCATGGAAGGACACCTCCCTGTGCGGAGGCTTTGGTTCAGGCCGGCGTCAAGCGGGTGGTTGTCGCGCATCTGGACCCGGATCCACGCGTTAATGGGAGAGGCCTAAGGATTCTGGAAGATGCCGGTATCGAAGTAAGCTCCGGGGTATTGGCGGCGGAGGCAGGATCTCTGAATCACGGATTTCTGACCAGAATCCGCGAAGGCCGACCTATGGTGACACTCAAGCTTGCCACCAGTCTTGACGGTCGCATCGCCACCGCCACCGGTGAGAGCCGCTGGATCACCGGCCATGAGGCGCGTCGTGTCACACATTTCATGCGTGCGCGGCATGACGCCGTTCTGGTGGGTGCGGGAACGGCCCGCGCCGATGATCCATCCCTGACCGTGCGTGGCCTCGGTGTCGAACACCAGCCGGTCAGGGTCGTTCTGTCACGGAATCTGGATCTTCCATTAACCGGCCGACTGGCCAAAACCGCCGGAGAGACTCCGGTATGGCTTTGTCATGGACCTGATGTGGATCCGGAAATCCTGCATGCCTGGACGAGCGGTGGAGCCAGACTCTTCGAGATACCGTTAGGCACATGCCGGCATTTGGATCCGACGGCTGTTCTTAGGGCCCTGGGCGGCGCCGGTCTGACACGGGTGTTCTGTGAGGGTGGGGGAAAGCTGGCGGCCTCGCTTCTGTTATCGGACGCTGTCGATCGACTCGTCACATTCAGCGCCGGCTTGGCTCTTGGAGCGGAAGGCGTTCCGTCGACAGGTGCGCTGGGACTCGATAGACTTTCCGACGCTCCGCGGTTTCGGCTGATCGAGTCACGTGCGATGGACTCTGACGCACTGCAGTTCTGGTCTGTCGCAAGCTAACCCCGATCAATGGAACGGGCGTTCGCGGCTGTTGGGATTTGGGTATGCGATAGGCTATCATGCCTGACAGATCGACCCATTGACCGTCGTCCCATGGGTGCCGGAAATGGCAGATTACCCTCTGGCACGGTTTCGGTGCGCCATTCCGGTGGTCTGTGGAGGGAATGGACACCCATCCCGTTATCTGTAATATGCTGCGGAGGTCCGGCAATGTCCGTGGGGGACTGTCACATGCGCCCCTTCGGAGTTAATGCCTGTGTGAACCTGCCGAAAACATTTGGATAGTCGTCCGGATACTCATGGAAGGGATATATGTTCACTGGCATAATCACCGACATCGGTGAGGTATTGGAGACGGAGCGGCGCGGTGACCTCCGCGTCAGAATCCTGACGGGATTTGACATCGAATCCATCGACACCGGGGCCTCGATTGCCTGTGACGGAACCTGTTTGACTGTGGTCTCGACGGGTTCAGCCCAAAACGGGGCGGAATTGCGGAACTGGTTTGAGGTAGAGCTCAGCGCCGAAACTTTATCCGCTTCCCGTTTTGGACGTCAGAAGTTGACGGAGGGCACGAGGCTGAATCTGGAGCGTGCATTGAGAGTGGGTGATGAACTCGGCGGACACATCGTTTCCGGTCATGTCGACGGGGTGGCCGAGGTGATCTCGGTTCGACCGGAAGGCGACAGTCTTCGCGTTGGGTTCAGGGTGACCGAGAAACTTGCGAGACTGATAGCCCCGAAAGGTTCCGTGGCACTCAACGGTACATCGCTAACGGTGAACGAAGCGATCGGTCTCGGATTTGGTGTCAACATCATACCGCACACCCGCAAAGCCACCACCTGGGATAGCGTGGCTGAGGGAGATTGGGTCAACATAGAGGTTGACATGCTGATGCGCTACGTGGCCCGGTTACAGGGTATCAGCCCCATTTCGGGCAGTCCCGTCAAGTGATTTAATGACTTCATCTCCCCAAGAAAGGGTCGGGGATGAATGGTTCCAGCGCATTGACCGACCCGAGTCCAAAGATCGTGATCACTTTCCGTCACGGGCTCTCCATAGCGGATCCCATCATTGCCGGAATGCCGGAAAGACTCATGCGGTCATGGTTCGTTCGACCCAAATTCCTGCGGTTGCCCTGACTGAATGACGCTGGCGGATAGCTCGCCGACGCGATAACAGGCTCCTGGATCCGAGGGACGCTGCTATGGTCGACGGAAAGGATAACCATTATCGGCACGCGGTCTCGTCGATTGACGAGATAATTGAGACCGCGCGTAATGGACGCATGTTCATTCTCGTCGACCACGAGCATCGTGAGAACGAGGGTGATCTGGTAATTCCGGCGCAGATGTGCACACCGGATGTGATAAACTTCATGGCCACATATGGGCGTGGTTTGATCTGTCTGTCCCTTCTGGGCGAGCGGATCGATGCACTTGGCCTGCCATTGATGGCGGCATACAATTCGAGTCGCCACGAGACGGCGTTTACCGTCTCGATCGAGGCCCGTGAGGGTGTGACAACCGGCATCTCGGCATACGACCGCGCCCATACGGTGGCGGTTGCCATCGATCCGACGAAAACGGGTGCTGACATTACCACTCCCGGCCATGTCTTTCCGTTGCGGGCCCGTGATGGCGGCGTTCTGGTAAGGGCCGGTCATACCGAGGCCGCAGTGGATATCGCCAGACTTGCGGGCTTGCACCCTTCCGCCGTGATCTGCGAGATAATGAATGATGACGGCTCGATGGCCAGACTGCCTGATCTGGTCACCTTCGCTCAGAGGCATGGTTTCAGGATCGGTACGATTTCCGATCTCATCGCTTACCGCCGTCGTAACGATAATCTGGTGAGGGTAACGGAAGAGAAGCGGATCCAGTCTGAATTCGGCGGCGAATGGCGGATGCAGGTGTATACCGACGAAACCCAGGGCTCGGAGCATATCGTATTGATAAAGGGAGACCTTTCCGGAGACGAACCTGTTCTGGTCCGTATGCATACGCTGGATCCGATGCTGGATGTTGTCGGTGTCGGAAATCCAGGCCGTAGCTGTGAGTTCGGCTGCGCCATGAAGGAAATCGCGAAACAGGGTAGGGGTGCACTAGTGCTCCTTCGCGATACCCATATGAAACTGGTCATGGAAGACGACGCCTCGCCGCAGACATTGCGGCAATACGGTCTGGGTGCGCAGATATTAAGTTCCCTCGGGCTTTGTCGGCTGATCCTGCTGTCAAACTCACCGACACCGAAGGTGGTCGGTCTTGAGGCCTACGGGCTATCGATCGACGGCACCCGCCGGATTCCTCTGGGATGAGATGATGGCCGGTAGCGAGAAACATCGTGTCCTCCCATCTCCGGAGTTCGACAGGCCCGTGAGGATTCTCATCGTTGTGGCACCTTTCCACAGCGCCATCGCCGATGAGCTGGTGAAGGGTGCCTCAAACGTCCTCGAAAGGGCGGGCGTGACATACGAGACAGTCAATGTCCCCGGTGCGCTGGAGGTGCCCCAGGCAATCGCAATCGCGCATGGGCTGGGGGATTTCGACGGATATGTTGCTCTTGGATGCGTCGTTCGGGGCGAGACGACCCATTATGAGACGGTCTGCAACGATAGTTCGCGAGCCCTGGCAATGTTGGGATTGCAGGGCTGTTGTGTCGGTAACGGAATTCTGACCGTCGAGAATCTTGGCCAGGCCGAGGTTCGGGCTGACGCTGTCGGTCAGGACAAGGGAGGTGACGCCGCCAAAGCCGCGCTCCACCTTATCGCGCTTGCCCGTAAGTGGAGTAAGCGGGATGACGGTGTCGGCTTCAGGCTCGCAGACAGGGGCGATGGTGCCTTTGGCGGAACCGAGACTGGATGAAAATCTCACGGGGACAGCGCAGGAGGTCGGCCGCACGGCTCTACGCGCTGCAGGCGCTTTTTCAGATGGAGGTCTGTGACCAGAGCGTCGACGCCGTCTGCCGCGAGTTTGAGGAGTTCAGGTTCGGCAGCGCTCCCGATGGCGGAGAGCCTGTCGCCGCTGACGTGGTGCTGTTTCGTGGCCTGATCGAGAATGCGGTGAACTTCCAGGCGCAGATTGACCAGATGGCAAATCGGGCGCTTACGGATGGGTGGCCAATCGACAGGATTGATCCGACGCTTAGGGCGCTTTTCCGTGCGGCGGGTGCGGAGCTTATTGGAATTGGGACGGCACCTAAAGTCGTGATCAGTGAGTTCATCGATGTGGCCAAAGCTTTTTTCCCTGAAGGAAAGGAACCGAAATTCGCCAATGCCGTTCTTGATCGGATGGCTCGGGAAGCTCAGCCAGAAGCTTTTTGAGGGGGGAGTTTCCAAGCCATAGGACTTGGTCCGGGATCACATGATAGAGCAGTTCTTCCCGCCTGAGAAAGTATGTGCTGTGCTTCGGGTTGAAGGCGACGACCTGGCCCGTATGGCAGATCACGATTCGATTTGGAGAAGCGGTCGCCCCGACGTCTTCCAAAAGGTTGCTGGAGACCGGCTGCCCGAACGGCGTGAATTGATCGCACGCCGCCGCAGGCGATCGCGGAGAGTGGCTCGTCGAAGCCCGGTCGCGCCGGTCCCGCGCACTGCGGCCGAGCGGGGCTTTTCGGGCGTCGGCCATTGCATTCGGGGAAGGCCCGGCTCATCGGGTCCGGCCGGCTCGCGAAGGCGTGGGCAGGACAAGCCGGAGACGTTCGACCTCGGCATGACGCACCTCTGCGACCAGTCGGGGAAGGGCAGGTTCAGGGTCGGTCGCAAGCCGTCCCGGAAACGGGTCAACCGCACCCTGCGGCGGATCAGGGAGAGGCTTCGCGAAAAGCGGCACGACAGCCGGCATGGGACTGCCGCCTGGCTGGGCAGGGTTATGAACGGCTGTCTCAACCCCTAAGTCGTCCCCGGTAGCGGCCGGGATCTGCGCGCGGGGGGCCGGGTAACCCGGCCCCCTACCCCGATAATTTACCAAATATAGCGCGGGAAGGCTCTGTCCTCCAAGCACCGCTTGCCCATTCAGCCCGCATGACGTATCTACCGATGGTGGCGGGTTCTGCTCTTCTCGTAAGAGGTCCGTTCCGTTGGCCTTACTCAATTCCGAGGGGGCCGGCTCTGTCGGGTCCTTGGTCTCGTTATCTGGCACCCACCTGTAAATTCAGGTTCTCGGGAACTTAATCCCTCTACGGTTGCCTGCGGTCCCGCCGCTTATCCTTACCTCCGGCGTTGGCTGCCGAATATGGGACTGCGGATCAACTTTGGGGGATTTGGGATGACCCTACCCGACTCCGGCCTAGCTTGCGCTCGCCGGATGGAGGGCGTATTGTTCCCACCAGTGCCGCCTTAGCTCAGTTGGTCAGAGCGCTGGATTGTGGATCCAGAGGTCCCCCGTTCGAGCCGGGGAGGCGGTACCATGCTATTGCAAGTTCATGGCCGTGCAGCCGATAGCGTCCTGAAGACTTCCCGGTTATCATGTCGCCGTCGATATCCCCGCGGTCTGGTGACCATGGTTTCGAGCACTGAAGTGCCGATGATGAGTGTGATACATTATCGTCTTCAGGGTCTGGGGCGCACGCGTCCCGCTCGCGTCAATAACCGGAAATTCTGGGAGAATGTCCGACGGGCTGACATCTTTACTGGCCCGCCTCGCCACTGGGGGGGGGGGGGGGGGTGTCTACAGGTTTCCGGGAGAGCGAGTCACCGATCATTGCTCAGACCGGGGCATAGCCATCAGGATACGGGCCAGAGAGCCCGCGGGGCCCGCTCGAAGCGACGTACAGCAAAGGATCACCAATGGCTGTCCGCGCGACCACCGGACAGACAGCCAGACGCCGAACCGAATGACCGGGGATGTCGGGTGGGCCGGACGGCGACTCTCCAAATGCAGGTGTTCACGAAATAGTAACGCCCTGAAACCGAAGTCGCGGTGAACATCGCCGGAGAAATATTCCAGAAACGTCCGGCATGGCATATCTCGGCTTCACGAAATGCCCGCAGGGATCGTGGGATGTACCTATGACCTTGGCGGGTGTCGAATTCACGCGGAAACAGGACCATGGCGGAACACCCGGGACGCATCACATTATGGGGAATTGAGGTATTCGTGGCGATTGCCGAGGAAGCTTCCATCAGCGCCGCCGCGAGGCGCCTGGGCGCAAGCCCATCTACGGTCAGCCAACAGCTGACCAATCTGGAACAGGCACTCGGCACGGCGCTGCTTAACAGGAATGAGCGACCAATGAGCCTGACGCCGTCAGGGATCATGTTTCAGCGCAGGGCCCAGACACTCCTTAACGAGGCGGCCCGGGCACGCGCCGAACTCGCTCAGCAGGACTCCTCCATGCTGATGCGGCTACGGCTTGGCATGATCGAAGACTTTGAAGGGGGTGTCACACCGCGGTTCCTGCGTGACATGGCGGAAGAGTTCGGGAACTGTCAGTTCCTGCTGGAAACCGGCCCGAGCCACCGGCTGATCGACAAACTCGACTCCCGTGCTCTCGATGTGATCGTCGCGGCGGACATGGGTGCCGAGGCCGGCTGGATGGAGGTCCATCCGATCCTTGAGGAACCGTTCCTTGCGGCTGTGCCCGAAGGCGTCGTTCCACACGGTACGGACATTCTTGATGCACTGAGAAAGATTCCGCTGATTGTATACACCGAGCGTCATCATATGGGACGGCTCATCGCGGCGCATCTGGCGCGGCAGAATCTCACTTTGAGCTATCGCTTCGAACTCGACAGCTATCCGGCAATAATGGCGTTGGTTGCGGCAGGTGCCGGATGGACAATCCTCACACCTATGGGTTTCATGCATGCACATCAGTTCCGGGATCAGGCCCGGGCCATTCCGCTTCCGGTCGCGCCGCTGAAGCGCACGGTTTCACTGACCGCCCGCAATGGTGTCCTGCAGCATATTCCCTCCGATATGGCCCGGAGGCTGCGGCTTCTGGTAGATGAACTCGTCGTCGGTCCATGCGTGGAACGCATGCCATGGCTTGCCGACAGGCTCAAGGTTCTGGAATGACGGGAGCAATTCCCGGCGGACTGGTCACATCGGTTCGTGAACCGGATTTGCCACCATCACCGGCCTGTGGTCGCGAGTTGCGATGACTTCACGTCCTCGGCGGCTCCAACCAGTGCAGACGCGACCAGATCGCAATCGGACCGGTCCAGTCGCGCGGGGAGGCGGACATCGCAGGCGCGCATCAGCATCGCCCTGGTCTGGGGAAGATCGGGTGTTTGGTCAAGAAAACCCCAGTTCCAGAATGCTCGGGCGTTATCGGTCGAGAGCCCGAAAACCTGGACCTTTACGCCCCGAAGCTCCGCTGCCTGCTGGAACGCGCACGCTTCGGGTTCGGAGAACTGCATGAGATTGAACTGAATGGAATCCGGTGCCCGTGATTCAGCAGGCAGCGGTGCGGGAACATGTAGCCAACCGGACTCATTGAGCCGCGATGCAACATAGTCGTGGTTTCGCTTTCCGTCGCGTACCCTCCGGGGAATCTCGCTGATCTGTGGCCTTATGACGGCGGCCGACAGATTGCTGATCCGCATGTTGTAGAGCGGCAGCCTGTTCTGCCAGTGGGCGAAACGGTCATGGAGCACCGGGTGTTTTTTCCAGTTATGTTCGTAGGCTCCGGACATGATGACCGCACGGGCGATGATCTCGGAATCGTCCGTTATGAGCATTCCTCCCTCACCGGCGTTCAGGAGTTTATAGGACTGGAAGCTGAAGCAGCCGATCCTCCCGAGTGTGCCTATGTTGCGTCCACGCCATTTGGTTCCGAGCGAGTGGGCCGCGTCTTCTATGACGGGCACGCCGTGCGCGTCGGCAAGGGACATCACCGCATCCATATCGCTTGTGTGTCCGCGCATATGGCTGATCATCACGGCGGCAACGTCCCGCGAAAGCTTGGACTCGAAGTCCTCCAGGTCAATTCGGTAATTTGACTTCGACTCAACCAAGACAGGAACGCAGCCGGCGTGAACGACTGCGGAAGGAACGGCGGCAAAAGTGAAGGCTGGAATCAGGACCCGTGCGCCGCCGGACAGATCAAGTGCCCTGAGCGAAAGAAACAGCGCCGCCGAGCAGGAGGAGACCGCTAGCGCGTACCGTGAACCAAGGGCGGCGGCGAACTCACGTTCGAGCAGCGCCGCCGGGCTTTCATCGGGTGCGGTGTACCGAAAGAGGTCACCGGTCTCGAGCATTCCATTGATTTCGGCCTGTGCCGCCTTCGGGATCGGTTCCGCGTCATATGCGCTGGGAAGAGCGGGCATATTCGAGAACTCCAAATATAGATTTCTGATTTTCGGTAAACAAACCGGAAGCGATTTACCAGAAGCAAATGGTCGCAGCTCCTGAGGAACCCGGATTCCACCGGACCACCGTGACGGGATGCCGGACATGGAAGCCATTTACCGTCGTCGCGGTTCCGGCCTCTACCTTCAAGATTTCTGAGCGCTCGAATATGTGGGCCCCTGCGGTGGAAGCCGCCCGCGCGAGCCCCAGCGCGAAACGAGGCGGATGGAGATGGCCCGCACCCGAATCAATCATTCCTCCCTGAAACGAAGCGGAGTCCATCAGTGACTGAATTCCCTCGCGGGAGAGCGGTTCGACCGGTTCGTGACCAATATTCCTGTCGCAGCTTGCGCATGTAGGTGTGGCTCGTCCGCGCACCTCTTTCGGCCCAGTCCGCGCGATACCGTCCCGCCATTTTGCGTCGATCACATGCTCGGGCAGCAGATACCGGACCAGGGTCTTGGCGTCTTCACCAAAATTCCAGAGCTTACGGGTGAATTCAATTCTGTAACGCTTCAACTGTCATATCGAGCTCGGCATGACACCACATCTCACTCACCGACACTTGGCCACCACCTGCCTCTGGGATTCCTGACCAAGGGCCATGGCCGACAAGGAGGCGCGGTACGCATGGTCGACCATCATAGAGGACTGTAAACGAGTTCAGCGATCCCGTATTCCTCCATCCCGACGGAGAGTGGATGCGTGGCTAGACCTGTCGCAACATCTCCCTCAGGATGGTGGTTACGGCGGGTGCTCGGATTGTCTGTGCCGGCCTCGGCCAGGCATTCGTCCCGGGGTCGACGGTCGCGCCGGAAGGAGCGGCCGTGACCGATCAGCCCGACGCGTGGGCTCGCCTGACACTTGATGGGATGGGCATGGTGGATGTGCATGCCCGACTCGCGCCTCCTGATCTACGTGAGTGCCGGTTCTGCCGCGGCCATGCGGTGCACTCCCTATTGGGCCATATGCCCTGTCTTTCATGCGCCCAGGCACCAAGCGTTATCAAATACCCGTGTTCCGGTCCATGACTCGGATCACGTTGCGGGAGCTCGGCCGCTCCATTTCGGGCCTCAAGGCGCAAATCGGCCTTTGACTCGCCTCGGCTACGGGCCGATATTCGGTTCATGGCGCTTCCTGCTGGATTCCTCGAAGAACTCAATTCCCGCATCTCTCTCGCGCAGGTTGTGGGCCGCAAGGTTGTCTGGGACGCAAGGAAGTCCAACCGGGGAAAGGGCGACATGTGGGCGCCATGTCCTTTCCATCAGGAAAAAACCCCTTCCTTTCATGTGGATGACCGAAAAGGGGTCTATTACTGCTTTGGTTGCCACGCGAAGGGTAACGCGATCACTTTCGTCTGCGAGACCGAAAACGTACCGTTCATCGAGGCGGTGGAAATTCTTGCCCGCGAGGCGGGTATGGAGATTCCGGTTCCCGATCCCAGGGAAAAGGAAAGGGCGAACCATCAAGCTGACCTCGTCAATGTCATGGAGCAGGCCATCCGGCATTACCGGCTGCAGCTGAAGACCGCTTCCGCCACGGCGGCGAGGGAGTATCTCTCCGGCCGGGGTCTTTCCGGAGCGGTGATCGATCACTGGGAGATCGGCTTCGCGTCCGACAGCCGACGCGGTCTGTATGAACATCTGATCGGCAAGTCCGTAGCGGCCGACCTGATAGTTGCGGCCGGTCTGGCCGCCGTACCCGATGACGGTGGCGCACCGTATGACCGGTTTCGCGGGAGAATCATCTTTCCGATACGCGATGGCAGGGGACGCGCCATCGCACTGGGCGGTCGGGCGATGAATCCCGACGCACGCGCGAAATACCTTAACTCCCCCGATACGGAACTGTTCGACAAGGGCCGCATGTTGTTCAATTACGGCCCCGCGCGGACTGCGGTCGGCAAGGACCAGCCGTTGATTGTCGCCGAAGGCTATATGGATGTGATCGCCCTCCACGAAGCTGGATTCACGGGTGCCGTCGCTCCACTGGGAACAGCGGTGACCTCCGAGCAGCTGGCGCTGATGTGGCGTGTAACGCCCGAGCCGATCATAGCGCTCGATGGTGATAGAGCAGGACTGGGTGCCGCGAGGCGTTTGGCTGACCTGGCGCTGCCATCCCTTGCCGCTGACAGGTCGCTGCGTTTCTGCCTTATGCCGCCCGGGAAAGATCCCGATGACATGATCCGGGCCGGTGGCGCCGCGGCGATGCGGCGGGAACTCGACAGGGCACAGACCCTGTTCGCCATGCTCTGGGAACGCGAGACGCAAGAGAGGGAATTCGCCGGTCCCGAGGAGAGAGTGGCGCTGGAGAAGCGGCTGCTCGATGCGATCGGCCGGATCACTGACCCGACTCTACGCCGCCACTACTCTCAGGAGGTCAAGGATCGGCTGTTCAACATGAGAAGGCGGGCGGCGGTAAGGCGAAGGGGCGGCCCGAACGCTGCGGGGAGCGGAGGACAGGCTCTGGAGCGTACAAAAAGATCACCCATCATGACAGTTGGTTCCGACATGGTCCTCGAATCCCAGCTTCTGGCAACCGTCATTGAATACCCGGATGTGCTTCCCGGGATTCTGGAGGATTTCGAGGCGGTCGAGTTCGTGTTTCCACTCCATGGCACCATTGCGGAGGCGATGGTCACCTTCGATGGGGCTGCCTCCGAATTAAGGGCTTATCTGGCGGAGAGGGTGGGTACGGAGGCACTTGAACAATTCCTCTCACAACCCCACATTATTTTTCCCCAGCTTATGGCAGAGGTGTCTGGATTGGAGTACGTCCACTCGGTGATCGCCGATACGCTGAAAGTGGTGAGAGCGAGACGGGCGGCGGAAACCGAGGCTTCCGAAGCGCGCGAAAGCCGTGATGGGCTGACCAGTGAGGCCGAGACCACGAGGCTCAAGGACGCCGCGGAAGCGCGCTTCCATGCGGAAAGCGGGCCCAAGGACGACAGAATGGAATACGACATCGCGCCCAGCGGCGCGAAAATGATCCGGGCGGAACGTAACGAGCTTGAAAGGGCGATCAGCGGGACTTCAGCCAGGCCGGCCCGGGCTCGTTGACGTTGATATTCGATGGATAGACCCGATGACCACGCCACCCGGGCGCATGTGTCGCCGGTTCGCTACGTGATTCCTCAGGGAACCGATTCAGCGCCAGGCATTTAGGAGCGCCCAATGGTTGCGAAGGACGCAAATGACGTCGACGATCGAAAGTCAGACGGTGCATATGTCGAGCTGATGATTGACGGCGGCAATTCCAGTATCAAGCAAATGATCGCCGAGGCCCGCGAAAGGGGTTATGTCACTTACGATCAGCTCAACAGGGTGCTGCCGCCGGAACAGGCGAACTCCGAACAGATCGAGGACGTGATGTCTATGCTCTCCGAGAGGGGAATAAACATCATCGAGGATGAGGATGTCGAGGAAGCTTTTGACGCCGCGGCTGTCAAGGTCCCGAGGGAAAACGGGGCTTCCAGTGGTCCACGCGGCGCGAAGGCTGTCGGGGCGACGGAGGTGGTCAGGACCTCGAAGTCGCGGGAAGTGGCCGTCACGGCGACCGAAACCGAGAAACTCGACCGCACGGACGACCCCGTGCGCATGTACCTGCGCGAGATGGGCGAGAAGGATCTTCTTTCCCGCGAAGGTGAAATCGCGATAGCGAAACGAATCGAGGCGGGCCGCAACACGATGATTGCGGGTCTGTGCGAAAGTCCGCTGACGTTTCAGGCGATCACGATCTGGCGCGACGAATTGCTCAACGAGGAGGTTCTGCTGCGAGACGTAATCGACCTCGACACGACGTTCGTTGCCGCGAACGATGAGGAAAGCGCGGAGGTAGAGGAAGAAAGTGTAGAGGATGATGGGGAAAGCGCCGAAGACGGGGAGGCATGTGCGGAGGACGCCGACGGCCGGGAGGGGCTTGCCGACGGAGATGATGCGGAGCCGGGCCGGGAAGAGGTCGAGGAAGAGGGAAAGGAAGACGTTGGAGACCGGAGCGGTGATGACCGGGAGGAGGACGATCCGCTTATGGATTCCACAGATGATGAGGGGGAAGAGGACGAGGATGAGGATGAGGAGCAGGAGCAGTCAAACATTTCCTACGCCGCTATGGAAACCGCCCTGAAACCCCGTGTCCTCGATCTCCTTGACAGTATCGCCGGAAATTACGCCGGTCTGTCGGATATGCAGAACCAGAGGATGTCGGCGACGCTGAATGAGGAGGACTCCTTTGGAGCAAGGGCGGAAGCTGGATATCAGCTTCTGCGCTGGGAATTGGTCAAGCAGGTCAACGAACTCCACCTCAATGGCCAGCGGATCGACTCGCTGGTCGAGCAGCTCTACGAGATCAACCGCCGGATTACTTCGATCGACTCCAGCATGGTGAAACTGGCCGACCAGGCCAGGATCAATCGTCGCGAGTTCATCCAGGAGTACAAGGGATGCGAACTCGATCCGACCTGGCTGGATCGGATGTCCGACAAGTCCGGGCGCGGCTGGAAGGCATTCGTCGAGCGCTCGGCGACACGGGTTGAGGAACTGCGGGCGGAGATGGCGCAGGTCGCGCAGTATGTCGGCGTGAACATTCACGAATTCCGGCTTATCGTGCAGCGGGTCCAGAAAGGCGAGAAGGAGGCCCGGCAGGCCAAGGAAGAAATGGTTGAGGCCAATCTCCGACTCGTGATTTCCATCGCCAAGAAATACACCAACCGAGGCCTGCAGTTCCTGGACCTGATCCAGGAAGGCAATATCGGACTGATGAAAGCGGTGGACAAGTTCGAGTACCGCCGCGGTTACAAGTTCTCGACGTACGCGACATGGTGGATCCGCCAGGCGATCACGCGGTCAATCGCCGATCAGGCGCGCACGATCCGGATCCCGGTCCATATGATCGAGACAATCAACAAGCTGGTGCGCACCGGCCGTCAGATGCTGCTGGAGATCGGCCGGGAGCCGACACCGGAAGAACTCGCCGAGAAGCTTCAGATGCCGCTCGACAAGGTCCGTAAGGTGATGAAAATCTCCAAGGAGCCGATCTCGCTGGAGACGCCTATCGGTGATGAGGAGGATAGCCAACTCGGTGATTTCATCGAGGACAAGAACGCGATCCTGCCCCTTGATTCAGCCATACAGGAAAATCTCAAGGAGACCACGACGCGTGTTCTCGCTTCGCTGACGCCCCGTGAGGAACGGGTGCTTCGGATGCGGTTTGGCATTGGCATGAATACGGATCATACGCTGGAGGAGGTTGGCCAGCAGTTCAACGTAACGCGCGAACGCATTCGCCAGATCGAAGCCAAAGCACTCCGGAAGCTGAAGCATCCAAGTCGGTCCCGAAGACTGAGATCGTTTCTCGATCACTGAGCGGTTCGGGTCACGCGGCTTATGGAGCGGTCATGCCATTGCATGGACAATGCAGGAATTCGACCGCTTTCCGGTCTCACGTCGTGGGCCATTGCCGTGGTCCAGGTTTCCGATCCGCGCTTTGCGCCCGGGAGGGGTACCGGAACCGCCGCGACATGTGGCTATGCGATGTGGAAGGCTCCGTTTCCTCGCCATTCAGTATGCGAGGACGATCAGAATGGCGACTTCGCTGATCTGTTGGGTTGCCCCTAGAATATCGCCTGACTGGCCACCGATTCTCGCTCTGGAGATCGCCGCGACCGCAAGTGTCATGGCTCCCAGTACGATAGCTACCGGAATCAACGTGAAGCCCAGTGTGGCGAATCCGATAGCCGCGGCAATGGTGACAGCGACGAGCGTTGTATCCCGCGTGGGTCGCCCGACCGTCGATGAGAGTCCTGTTTCCCGGGCGTTTGGCACCATGTGCATCAGCGTTACCATCGATGCACGTGACAGGACCGCCGCAGCGACCAGAGATGCCCACAGCGTGCCGTCGGCTGCAATTGCCGCCAGCGCCGACCAACGCAGACCAATGGAAAAAACCAGCGCGATCACCCCGTATGCGCCAACCCGGCTGTCCGCCATGATGGTGAGCCTTTGTTCGGGCGTATGTCCGCTCCAAAGCCCGTCCGCCGAATCGGAGAGTCCGTCCTCATGCATCGCTCCGGTGATGACAATCATTGTAGCCAGAGCGATGCCGGCTGTGAGTTCCGCGGGAAGACCGCTGGTCAGCAGGGCGGCGACGGCCGCCGCCAGTCCAACAGCAAGTCCCACGAGCGGGTAAGCCCATGACGCGTGTGCTCCCCGCGTCTGCCTCAGTGATGGCATCGGAAGTCGCGTAAGCAGCGTGAAAGCCTCTTCCAGATCGGCGCGGCTCAGCAGATCGGTGCTGCGATCAGGCACTGGAGCTAAAGTTATGAGTGGTTTCCCGCATATCTTTGAGTTAAGGTAGCCCGCGACGCCCCGCAACGAGGAAGTTGGATCATGAAAGAATTTCCCCGCGACATGGATGCGTTCAGGGCGGTTCTGGAGGAGCTGCCTGTCCCTGATGAGGCTGCCCGCAAGGACGCTGAGGCCAGGAACGAGCAACTCACGAAGCCGCCCGGAGCGCTTGGACGACTGGAGGAGCTGGCCATCTGGTATGCGGCTTGGCGCGGCGGGAAGCGACGCGGCCTCGACGCGCCGCAGGTGATCGTGTTTGCCGGCAATCATGGAGTAGCGGCACGTGGCGTTTCGGCCTTTCCGGCGGACGTGACATCACAGATGGTGGCGAATTTCCGGTCCGGTGGCGGTGCGGTCAATCAACTCGCCGTGGCCGCAGGAGCCCGGCTGGACATACACGAACTGGAACTCGAGAAGCCGACCGCCGACTTCACCACGCAGCCGGCCATGTGTGAAGAGGAAGTCCTAGCCTCGCTGGCGGCGGGGTGGAGTGCCGTCGCCCCCGACTCTGATCTTCTTGTGGTGGGCGAGATGGGAATCGGCAACACGACTTCTGCCGCGGCCATATGCGCCGCGCTGCTGGGTGGAGCAGGATCGCAGTGGGTGGGGCGCGGAACCGGCATGGACGATAAGGGATTGCGGCATAAAGCCAGTGTTGTCGACGAGGGTCTGGCACGGCACGCCGGATCTCTGGGAGACCCTCTGGAGGTGTTGCGCCGATTGGGCGGCCGCGAACTTGCTGCGATGGCGGGTGCTGTCCTGCGTTCGCGTATATTGGGAATTCCGGTGATCCTGGATGGTTTCATATGTACCGCGGCCGCATTGCCATTGGAAATGGCCTCGTCGGGTGCGCTCGATCACTGTGTTGCGGGACACGTCTCGGCCGAGGCCGCGCACACACGGTTGCTTGAGGTATTGGACAAGAAGCCGCTTCTGTCGCTCGGAATGTGCCTGGGCGAGGGAACCGGAGCTGTTCTGGCGATAGGAATCCTTAGGGGTGCCGTCCGCTGTCATTCGGGGATGGCGACTTTTGCCGAAGCTGGAGTGTCGGAGGGTTAAGTGGTGGGTGCTGGACGGACGGGCGTGACGGCGGCACCGCCGAATCCGGACGGTTTGGATATCAGCTTTCCCGATCCCCGTCGCGATCACTGAAATGGGCGAAGAGGGCGGCGTCGAGTTCGGCGTCCAGTTCCTTGGCGCGAGCCATATACTCAGGGTTTTTCTCTATAGGTACGTCAGGTTTCCAGACCTCCGCGAGTTTGCGCACGGCGGAGCGGTCGTAGTCGAAGTAGGTTTTTTCCAGCGCCGCTGCCTCGAAGTCGCCTAACCCGATGTTTTCGAGCACGTAGCGCGCCGCCCGCAGACTTGAATCGAAGACCTCTCTCACTATGTCATTCGCTCCGGCGCCATAGAGCTCGTAGACGTGGGTCCTGTCACGCGCCCGCGCGACGATGTGAAGGTCGGGCCGAACCCTGCGGGCATAGGATACGAGTTTGATTGTCGCGGCGCGGTCGTCTAGCGCCACCATGAGCACAGACGCTTCCATCAGGCCGGCGGCCCGGAGAACCTCCGGCCTGGTCGGATCGCCGAAGAAGCCCTTTAAGCCAAAACTGCGCATCAGCTGTATGGTTCGCAAGTCGTTGTCGAGAACGGTCGTACGGAATCCCGACATCTGGACCATCCGGTTGACGACCTGCCCGAAGCGACCGACACCGGCGATTATGATGGGGCCCTGTGGGTCCACCTCGTCGTGATCGGGTGTGGAACTCTCCTCCATTCGGCTGCTGAGCCAGTCGTAGAGAATGAAGAATAAAGGCGTTAGAAGCATCGACAAAGCGGTGACAGTCAGCAGTTTCTGCACCAATGGGTCAGGAAACACGTTCTGCTGCGCCGAAAAAGAAAGCAGCACGAAGCCGAATTCGCCCGCCTGTGCGAGCCCAAGCGTGAACAGCCATCTGTCGCGGCCTCTTATCCCGAAAATGATCCCCAGAAGATATAGGACGGCACCCTTGATCAACATCATTCCGATCGTCAGACCGATAAGCGTGAGCGGTTCACGAAAAAACCCCGCGACATTGATTCCGGCGCCTACGGTGATGAAAAAGAGCCCAAGCAGCAATCCTTTAAAGGGTTCGATGTCGGACTCCAGTTCATGCCGGAATTCCGAATTCGCGAGCAGGACGCCGGCGAGGAAAGTGCCAAGTGCCGGGGAAAGTCCGACGAGTGTCATGAGAAAGGCGATACCGATAACGATAAGAAGGGCGAAAGCGGTGTACATTTCCCTTAGCCTGGCGGCGTGGATGAATCGGAACAGCGGGCGGGTGAGGAGTGTGCCGGCAAGAATGACACCGCCGATTGCGGCCAGTGTGACAAGCATCGCGCCCCATCCGGGCAGGCCCTCGACCAGCGACAGGGTGTGTCCAGCCCCGGCCTCCGTCGCGGCGTCATGGGCACCGGCGCGGTTGACTGACCCGTCGGCATTGAAACTCGGACGTACCGGCATCGCGAGCAGCGGTATCAGGATTAACATTGGAATTACCGCTATGTCCTGAGTCAGGAGAACCGAAAATGCCGAGCGTCCGCCACCCGTTCGCAGTAGATCTTTTTCGTTGAGCGTCTGCAGTACGATCGCGGTTGAGGACAGCGCGAATACCAGTCCGATGGCGACCGCGGATGAGCCTGTCTGGCCGAGCAGCAATGCGCAGAAGTAAATGATGGCAGCCGTCAGGATGACCTGCATCGCTCCAAGACCAAGAATTCTGTGGCGCATATTCCATAGTGCCCGGGGCTCCAGTTCCAGGCCGATGAGAAACAGCATCATCACGACGCCGAACTCGGCGAAGTGCCGCACGTCTTCAGTATCGACAACGATACCCAGGACCGGTCCGATCAGCAGACCCGCCGCGAGATATCCCAGCACGGAACCTAGCCCTAGCCGTGCAGCTAGAGGAACGGCGACGACCGCGGCGGCGAGATAAACAGTGGCTTGAAACAGCAGGCCTGCCATTCGGATTTTCACCCATCATTCCCGCGCAAGCATTGCCTGCCCGCGGAAAAAACTCAAGTGACCCGATTGAAAGCCGGATATCCTTGGATCGGGCTCGACGGCGACAGCCCTGGGAGGCACTGGCTCATATCAGTCCGACTCGCCCCTCCGACCGTCCGGTCTGGTTTACAGGCGTTGGGAATTATCGCCCGAGGTCGATTGGTTCGGGCATCATGTTCGGAAGCGACTATCGGGTCGCTTCCGGTCAGTTCTGCCGCGAAATTCTATCCGCGATAGTCAGGCCGTCTCGGACTGACATACCGGTGCGTGACCGGGGGCCTATCTGTCCGGCATCCGTAATGTGACGTTCTTTCCGTTCTTGACATAGTGGAGTTCTCTGGTGCCGACCTTGGAAACGCGCCCGCCATCAAATCGGTCGCCGGCTTTGACATCCTTTATGACCGCACCCGATTTCAGTCGGATGAGCGCGCGCAGGTCGTCGGTAGCGCCGTATGTGCCGATAAGGTTGGTTTTGCGAAGATCGATCACACCATATTGGGTGGCGTGACTGACGCCCGCGACGTTCGCGGGCATCACCGAAGCGCTTTCGGAGGCTGTCGCTTCGGAGTCACCGTCAGGTAAATCTGCATTGGAGTGGCTGCCCGCAAAAGTGTCTCCCACTTGGTTCCAGGCCAGCTCCATTCCTTTTGGCCGAACCTTCGGTATCGGTGAGATCCCCGCTGCGAGGCCCGACTCATTGTCTGGAATTTCCCGGATGTCGGGTGGGGAATCCCTGTCGTTCGCTTCGTCGGGTCGGAGCCGCACTTGTCCAGGGTCAGGGGGGTCCGCCCGTGCGGCTTCGGGCATTGCCGCTGGTTGGGTGACGGATCGTGAACCCGCTGAAGCGATGGAGTTCCGGTCCATTTCATAGATGCGCCGGTCGAGTGATCCTGAGGGAATTCTATCGGTCGCTCTCCGCCAATAGGTACCGGACCTGATAATATCTGACGATGACGGTGCCAGCGGGTGGTCAAGGCCCGCCAGCCTCAGGTTGTCCGACTGTCCCTTAACCTTACTCCGGGTTGAAGGCACAGGACTAATTGTCGCGATGTAGGTATTTTCCGTACGAACATCGCCAACCAGCTCGACGGGTTTTCCCGGGTCGCGTGGCCAGACCCCTGTCTGCGCGTAGGTCCGCCAGCTCTCTGCGAGGCTCGGCGGCGCTTCAAGAATGCGGTCTGGCGGAGGACTATCGGATGACAGAGGCTGGGGTTTCGCTGTCGCGACACTTGAGTTGCCGGGAGTCGCCTGTTCCGGCGGCCCAGCAGATTCCTGACGTGCGGTTTCCACTGGTAACCGCATCGGGCCATCTCCCTCCCGGGCCGACATTGAGGGTCCATCGGCTGTCCGCGGCCCGGTCTGGAACTCTGGCCATGCCTGAAAGCGCAAGGGCTGGCTCAAATCCGACTCGACCTGACCCGGACGGAGCCAGAAAAACATCACGACGCACACCGCAATTAACAGGATTGGCGCGAGCATCATTATCATCAAGCGTGGCCAAACGCGTTTTCTGATAGGGTATTGAATGGCGAACGCTGTCTTCCCGTTCCGGATGCTCGCCGAAACCGATCCCGGAGGTGACATTCGCCCGGCCAGTGGTTGATGCGCCGTGACATGATGTGTTGTCCCTGAAGCCAGCACTTGCCGGGTGGCCTTAGGCTTAAGGTTTTCGATCGGTCTGTGCGCATCGCCGGACCCGGAGACGTGAGGTGCGGTGACTGACGCTCCCGTCAGGCTCCTGTCTTTCCCGACGGGAAGCCGGTTTTTTTCGTTGCCGCTCGTTGCCGAGCCGTGCGTTTCATTTGATGGGTGGATCGCTTCTCCGGCCGTAAGAACAGGTTCACCCGAGTAATATGGCCCTGAATTCGTCGGCTGGGGGGAATACTGGGGTGTGAATGCGGCGGCGTCCCTCTGGTGGTCCGGGTCCGGAGGCCTGAACTGTTGCGCCGTAACCTTCCCGAATGGTTTATGGGAACCGATAATGATCATCGGCTCCAGATCAGGCTCGATATTCTCGCCGCGACCCAGAATCGATGCGGAATGCGCGGTAGTGCCGAAGAACGGCTCCCCATCGAAGGATCCGGTTTTTGGAATCGCGACGAAGGAGATCGGGTTGAATCCATGCTGGACGGCGAATGACTCAGCTTCTTTCAGAGATCCGCTGAATGCCACCGCGACCTTAGCCGATTGACCGATGTTTCGCCAATCGAATACCAGATCGCAGACATCATATGGTGTCTTTCCTTCCAGACCCTGCCGTATCTGCACGATCTGTGCGTTGTAGTCTGGTCCGGGCGCATATACTTCCGTGTAGAGGATTTGTGAATTCGGAATCACGAGTTTCGTGATTACGCGGCCGTTTCCCAGATCGGCGACTGTCCTGCGCAGGACGGCGAGCTGGTCCTCTAGCTCAGGGTCGTCAAGAGACACGTTCGCGACATACATCCAGCCGAACTGTGTCCGATGCAGAATGCCAATGCCTTCATGGCTGAGATTCAGGGCGAAATTCGGTTTCATCTAATCCGGCCACAACGGATCTCGGTGAGACCGAAATCCGTTTTCCCAACGTTCCAGAGTATAGCGTGCTTCGTGGGATTTCCGCAAGTTCTCCTAACCGCGTTGAGTGTGATTATGTAAGTCATGAGACAGGAACACGACACCTGTCCTCCCGATGGACGGGTGCCATCGCCCGGGTGGAGGCGGGTTTCAGGGGTTGATAGATGGATGACCGGGTGAACCCGGGGAGTGTTCGGGAAACCGAGGACAGCGCATGAGCCGCGAGAGCGCCCATGTCCGGCATACTCGGGTAGCCGCTATCCCCCGATCATGGTGGCACAGAGCGGTATCGGTTTACCCAGCAGGCGAATGTGTCACTCCCGTGGCAGCCGTTCGTTGAGGATGGCCTTGATTTCGGCCTGGCCCTGCATGAGGTTGGAGATGTTGTCCCGGTTAGTCCTGATTTCCGAATACAGGAAGCCACTGCCTGCGATGACAGCCGCTAGAATGGCTCCGCCGATCAGCTTGATCCACCTAATCTCGGCCTTCAGTCCCGCGATGGCCGTCCTGGTTTCGACCCGGAGCGCGTTGAATTCCGCCCTGGTTTCGGCCCGGAGCGCGTTGAATTCCGCCCTGGTTTCGGCCTGGAGCGCGTTGAATTCCGCCCTGGTTTCGGCCTGGAGCGCTTCGATGTCCGCCTTGGCCGCGATTCGGAGCGCGTCGATGTCCGCCTTGGCCGCGATTCGGAGCGCGTCGATGTCCGCCTTGGTCGCAACCCCACCAGTGATTCCATCGCGCACCGTGGCCGTGATCGCCTCGGCCTGCCGTTCCTCCAGTCCGGTATCACGCAGCCGCCGAACTGCCGCCATGGTGTCGAAAGCTATCTCAGCCATGGATGCCGCCACCCTCACCAACTCCCAGCCTGTTTCGCTCTACGGCCTTTCCATGCCGTTTGACATGGCTGCGGAATGTCCATTCATGCGTCACCGTGATCGCCTTGATACTCCCAAAGTTTCCTGGCCGGTTGGTCATGGCGTCCCGATACTGGAAAGCAATGCTCAAGATGCTCCTCCGAACAAACCAGACATAGGCTGTTCTTCAAAGAACGTAACCCCAATTCACAATCGGATCAATCGCCATGGTGATGGCCCGTTCGGTCATCGGGCTCCGTCCGCCCCATTCCGAAAATGTCCGTCTAGCCTGCGCTCGCCCGGACGTTTGCAGTCCATCAGCCATATGGATCGCATCGTGCCTGCCGCGACGCTGTTCGGGTGAACCGTTTCAGTCAAGGGAGTCAATGTTATCCGCTCTATATCAATCATAGAAGACCATCTCATGATTGGATAATTGCACGTGATACGACACAACTGGCACCATTGCGATTACGGTCAGGTTTGGATGACTTCAGGGATCAAAGCGACGGGCGAAACCCCAATGCGATCGTCCTTGAGGTGGGTCGCGGGAATGCGGCGGATGGTTGGTATCCGAACGGCCAGCGGACGGGAACTCTCTTACGGGCGGCAAGTGCTGATTCGCGCACTTTACCGCTTCCGCCAGTTGTCCGTGAGATCCCTATTGCTTCCCCAGATGCCTGATCTCGATGCCACCCCAGCGTTCATTCAGATATTCCGCCACAAGCCTTCGATGGCAATGATGTGTCTGGTCCTTGCCGCAGGGTAGACAGCCGTTGTCCACGAGTTCTCTGGAGATCGTTGACTCAATCTTTCGATCTCTCATCAATTCGCTGAAGCGCTTTTCGTGGATATCCCGGGAAATTCGTCCTTTCCGGCAGTCGTTCAGCAACCCGCATTATCAAGCATCTTGCCGGAAAGCGCCAATATGATCGATCTACATTGCGCCCAATTCGCTCCCGAGAAGGGGTGAGCGGTTACCGAGATGCCCTGGTTATGGACGCGGAACGGACTGGGCCGTAAGCGGCGATTGTGGTCCAGAGGAAAGGGGCACAGCCATTGAATGGAGCCCGAACCAGGCGCCGCGGACCTATCAATGACACACACCTAACTCCGGGTCGCGTTCCGTGCGAATCAGGCTGCCATGCAGATTGGCATGCGTCAGGTCCCGGCGGAGACGGTGGAATGGTTCGGAACGGCCTGTAGGGGCGGCGGGCTGACGCGTACCGCCTTGGCCCGCGGGCTGTGCGGGCGGGAGGACTGGCCCCCCGCCGCCCCGGCCACGCCGACGGCCTGAGCAGGTGCCTCGCCTCCGGCGTGATAACGGCCTTCCGGGTCCGGGACCTGTCCCTGCTGGCGCGCGGGAGGCCGGACGACCCCGCCACATGGCACGTGACCCGGCAGGACGCCACGGCGCTCCGCGCCCGCGCCGCCCACCACGGCTCGGCGTCGCCCGGGGACCGCCCGACATGACCGTCGCGCGCTTCGTCACGCTCACCGGCGGGCCGGGCGGCTTCCACCCGTTGAGGCGCCAGCCCCTGCCCGGCACCCGAAGCTATGGGAAGGGGTCAGGTTCCTGTCCGGCGCCGTCACCGCCATCCAGGCGATGCGGGACCGGGAAGGAAACGGAACGGAGGGAAAGGACACGGAGTCAGGTGTGATAGATTGATAGGCCGCGGGCCGTGGCGGGTCTCATAGGGGCATAGGCTTTCGGCTATCCAAGACACTTGAAATCCGGCAATCGGAAACGATCTATATCCCGGGATTGCGGGAGTTACGTGAAGGGTATCGGGGTCGGCGATGCGGATATTCGCAATTGCGCTGGTGCTTGCCATGGCGGGAATGGCGACAGCCGGATCGAGGGTGCCGGCGGATCTTGCCGAGATCCAGCTCAGTTTCGCGCCTGTGGTTCGTGACGTAACGCCATCGGTGGTTAACATCTACGCCAAAAGGGTTGTGGAGTCGCGTTTCTCGCCGTTCGCCGAAGATCCATTCTTTTCCCAGTTCTTCAACATGAGAACACGGCCCCGACAGCAGAATTCTTTGGGCTCCGGCGTGATTCTGGGAGACAACGGTATCGTCGCGACCAATTTCCATGTCATAGGAAACGCTACTGACATCCGCGTGGTGCTTGCCGACAGGAGGGAATTCGACGCAGAGGTACTGATGTCCGACGAACGGACGGACCTTGCCGTGCTTCGCCTGACAGACGCGCCTCCCTTACCGGCGCTTGGATTCGCTGACAGTGATGTGGTTCAGGTCGGCGATCTGGTCCTTGCTGTCGGAAACCCGTTCGGGGTTGGTCAGACAGTGAGCAGCGGAATAGTTTCCGCCAGTGTCCGCACGGGGAATGTAAACGGCAAGCCGGGCCATTTCATCCAGACCGACGCTCCGATCAACCCAGGTAATTCCGGCGGTGCTTTGGTGGATATTAAAGGTCGCCTTGTCGGGATCAATACCGCGATCGTCACCCGATCAGGCGGTTCCAACGGTATCGGTCTGGCAATCCCGGCAAATCTGGTGCGGCAATATGTTTCCCAAGCGATGTCCGGTAACCGAAAGTTCACATATCCGTGGTCGGGCATCAAGGTCCAGGCAATTGACGGTTCCCTCGCGCACGCACTCAGGATGGCGATCCCGCAGGGGGCGCTAGTCGTCGAGCTGCACCCTGAAAGTCCTTTCGCGCATGCGGATCTTGAGGTCGGTGACGTCATCATGGCAATCAACGGTCAGCCGGTGGACGGACAGTCGGAAATGCGGTTTCGGATGATGGCCTTGGGAACTGACGATTACGCCGAAGTCACGTTTCTTCGGGACTCAGTTCAACGCACGGCTAATATAGGGCTTTCTCCGGCCCCTGAATCGCCGCCGCGGAACCCGTTTACGATCGAAAATCGCGGTGCGCTGAACGGTCTGACGGCAATTAATTCGAATCCGGCGGTGATAGCGGAGTTAAGCCTTCCGTTGGACACGGAAGGAGTGGTGATCGCGCGTGTCGAGGGCCAGGCCGTCCGCACCGGACTGCGTCCGGGTGACGTGCTCGGGAAGATCAACGGAATCATCGTTTCCGATACTGACGACCTGCGCCGCATCGCGGCGCAGCGGGCCAGAGGTTACGAAATTGAATTCAGACGGAGCGGCAGGCGAGGTATAATCAGGTTCAACGACAGGTGATCCAGAGGGGTTCATCTGGCACCTGTTCCCTAAAGCTGAAAGTCTCGGTCACCGGTCTGCGGGACGGACTCGCCACATTTGAGCCGCTGGATTTGCGGACCTGAAACCAATGGCATGTTGTCGGCTATCCGTCCGGATGCTCACACCCCACGGTCAGTTTCTGGCCTGCCGGTGGTTGGTATCGATCGTTTCGCGACTTTCGGCTTCTGGACTGTCGCGCAGACTTCGGGTCAGCACCTGCTTGGCCCGTCATGCCCGCGGATGGGTTGCCATTGTCCCAAGCCAGGCTTTGGCGTAAAGGGATCATCCGGAAACTTTCCCCTAAAGGAGCACCCGATGGGAGACGAACCTCACGAGTATGGATTTGATACCCTACAGATACACGCCGGCGCAAGGCCTGACCCTGCGACCGGCGCGCGGCAGACACCAATTTACCAGACCACGGCATACGTGTTCAGGGATGTGGATCACGCCGCGTCACTCTTCAATCTTCAGGAAGTCGGATTTATATATTCGCGCCTGACGAATCCCACTGTGGCTGTCCTGGCTGAGCGGATCGCATCGCTCGAAGCCGGTGCGGGTGCGGTATGCTGTTCATCGGGGCATGCGGCGCAGATCATGGCACTGTTTCCGCTTATGGCACCGGGACGCAACATAGTCGCGTCAACCAGGCTGTATGGCGGTACGGTGACGCAGTTCAGCCAGACGATCAAACGCTTCGGTTGGTCATGCAACTTCGTCGATTTTGATGATGCCGTCGCGGTAAGGGAGGCCATAGACGAAAACACCCGGGCGGTCTTTTGCGAGTCGATCGCGAATCCCGGCGGCGTGATCACGGATCTGGACGCAATCGGCAGAATCGCCGATGAAGCGGGGATTCCGATGGTCGTCGACAATACTTCGGCAACACCCTATCTGTGCAGACCAATCGAGCATGGCGCGACACTTGTTGTGCATTCCACCACAAAGTATCTCACCGGCAATGGCACGGTAACAGGCGGTGCGATCGTCGATTCAGGCGAATTTGATTGGTCTGCGAGTGACCGGTTTCCGTCGCTTTCACAGCCTGAGCCCGCCTACCATGGGCTGAAATTCCATGAAACGTTTGGCCATCTCGCCTTTACCTTCCACTCGATCGCCGTCGGTCTACGTGACCTTGGCATGACCATGAATCCGCAGGGCGCACACTATACCCTTTTGGGAATCGAAACACTCAGTCTCCGGATGGAACGCCATGTGCAGAACGCGATTAGGGTTGCCGAGTGGCTCGAAGCCCATCCGTTAGTCAATGCGGTGACCTATGCGGGACTGAAGTCATCCCCATATGCGGCCCTCGCAAAACGTATATGCCCCCGAGGCGCGGGTGCGCTGTTTACCATCGAACTCAAGGGCGGCTACGACGCCTGCGTCAAACTGGTTGACAGTCTCCAGCTGTTCAGTCTGGTCGCCAATCTCGGCGACGCGCGGTCGCTCGTTATCCATTCGGCCTCCACGACCCACCGCCAGTTAACGGCGGAACAGCAGGAGGCGGCGGGAGCGGCATCAAACGTCGTGAGACTATCGATTGGACTCGAAGACACGGATGATCTCATCGCCGACCTGGACCAGGCACTGTCGAAGGCGGCCTCGGTCTGAGGCGGAGTCCGGTGCACTGATCCGGTTGCCGTAAGTGGCGGCGGACTGTGGAGGTCGCGATAGGCCTTTTGGCGACAGGAACAGTCGTGATTTGGGCATCGGCACCCATACGAAGCCGGTGAGGAATTACGCCATTTATGGCAAATGGTGGTGGTTCCGCTTCCAGAGCCTATGTCATGGCGGCGCGGCTTTTCCGATGGTGACGATCGCCGGTACATGCAGGCGGGGCCATGTCGGTCGTGAGCTGCCGCCGGATCGTCGATGCGGTTTTGTGGGGGTGCTGGTGCGAGGCTGGAATTCGCCATAATGGCGAGCCATGTGAACGCGTCGGGGACGGGCTCCCGGCAGTTCATATGCGCGGCATCCTGAAACGCCACTTGCCCAGCCAATACCTACGGGGGTCCCGATACATGATCCAAGCCCGACACATTGTCCTCGCGAGCCGCCCGGAAGGCGCGCCAATCCTGGAGAACTTCCGCCTTGAGACAAAGCGGATGCGGAAGCCGAATAGCGGCGAAGTCCTCATCCGCACACTGTGGCTGTCACTCGATCCATATATGCGAGGCCGTATGGACGCTACGAAATCCTATGCAGACCCGGTGGAGGTCGGCGGCACGATGGAAGCGGCTGGTGTTGGGGAAGTCATCGCCTCAAATGATGGCCGGTACCGTGCTGGCGATATCCTGGTCGGCCGCACAGGGTGGTCAAGTCACGCCATCGTTGAAACAGGGCAATGCCGAAAGGTCGACCGTGACATCGCTCCGGTGTCCACGGCCCTTGGAGTGCTCGGCATGCCCGGGCATACCGCATGGGTTGGCCTGAACGACATACTTGCCGGGCGATCGGGCGAGACCTTGGTCGTGTCCGCCGCGACCGGTGCCGTTGGGTCTCTGGTTGGCCAGCTCGCGGTTCGCAGGGGTATGAGAACGGTTGGTGTCGCCGGAGGGGCGATGAAATGCGCATATGCTGTCAAAAGGCTGGGCTACGACGTCTGTTTGGATCACCGCGACCCGGATCTCTCGAAACAGCTTGAGGAGATGACACCGGAGGGAGTCGACTGCTACTACGAGAATGTTGGCGGAAAGACCTTGGAGGCCGTCCTTCCGCGGATGAATGATCACGGGCGGATCGCAATATGTGGGATGATCGCATGGTATTCCGGAGAGGGTGTCGGTGATGCCATGCCGTTGCCGCAGATGTGGCGGACGATCCTGGTGCGGAAACTTCGGGTGCGGGGTTTCATCGTGTTCGAGCACATGGATCGTCTGGAGCCCTTTCTACGGGAGGTTGGCCCGTTGGTCAGATCGGGCGAGATTCATTACAGGGAGACTGTTACGGAGGGTCTCGAGAACGCTCCGGAGGCATTTCTCGGCCTGCTGGAAGGCGGAAATTTCGGCAAACAGCTTGTTCGTGTCGCCATGTAACCATTTGCTGCCGTAGGGACGGTGCGCCGATTGCCCCTAAATTGAGCCATTGCGGATGCATAGGGTGGGATTCTCGCTGGTGCTCTGTCATGCCGCTGGTCGGGCCCCGACCTGTGGCGTCCGCCTGCCAGGGGTGCGGGGTCGGTCTTTGACGCGCTACCTGATCAATACCAACATCGGCGGCAACGCCGTCAAGCCACCACAGTCTGTAAGTCTGTTCGACTGGTTGGCGGTGCGGCTGGACGAAGACCTATCCCCACGCCAAAGCAACCACTCCGGTGCGCCAGCGGTCCTCTCGCGGGATCGACGCACGAGATTCCATGTCGTGGAGTTCCACAATAGACCTGTCAAGTGGTCCGCGCCACACTCCCAGGGGTGGCGGATAGAGGTGCAGGGGCAGGACAGTTCCGGATTCTACGGGCCATCGTGATCGGTTCGTCTTACAACCCTTGCAATGGTGCCCGCCGTGAGGAATTCTGTCGGTATATCAAAATCTTAAAGGTGTCGCCGATGCGTGAGATGATGATGGACCAGCCGCTTCTTGTCGCGGACATTCTTACCTACTCAGAGGAAATCCATGGTGCTGCCGAGATCGTTTCGTCCACTTTAGAAGGTGACATACATCGGGAATCCTACAGGGAAATGGCCGCGCGTTGCAGAAGACTCGCGAAGGCGCTCCAGACCACGGGAATCGAGCCCGGAGACCGGGTCGCAACCCTTGCATGGAACGGCTACAGGCACATGGAGCTGTGTTTTGGCATTCCGGGATCGGTGCCGTCTGTCATACGCTAGATCCGCGTATTTCCCTGGAGCAGCTGACATACATCGTCAGTCACGCAGAAGATCGGGTCGTGTTTCTGGACCTGACTTTCGTTCCTCTGGTCGAAATGCTACGGCTGCGGCTACCTAGTCAGTTGCGCTATGTTATTCTCGCGGACGCGGCGGACATTCTGGAGACCTCACTGGCTAACGTACATTGTTATGAGGAACTGCTTGCGTCAGAAGACGATGATTTCGCCTGGCTGGATCTCGAGGAGGACACGGCAGCCGGCCTTTGCTATACGTCGGGAACGACAGGGGTGCCAAAGGGTGCGCTTTACACGCATCGGGCTCTGGTGCTGCATTCGCTTATAGTGGGCATCTCCATGCAGAATTCGCTGCGCACGGGTAAGCGCCTTATGCCGGTGGTTCCACTGTATCACGCCAATGCCTGGGGAGCGGCCCACGCCGCACCCTTAACCGGCACTTCATTGATTATGCCCGGGCCAGGACTCGACGGCCCATCGTTATGGAACCTGATGGAAAGGGAGAAAGTGTTTGCCGCTTGGGGCGTTCCGACTGTTTGGCTCGGGCTCCTGGAGGAGATCGGAAAGCGGGGCCGCAAGCCCGCCGGGCTGGAGGAGGTCGTTATCGGGGTTCAGCGGCCGCCACGTCACTCATCCAGGGATTTGAGGACCTTGGCGTATCCGTCTGTCATGCCTGGGGAATGACCGAAATGACTCCGATCGGCACGCTCGGATTCCTGTCACCCGAACAGATGTCACTTCCGGCCCGGGAGCGGCTTCAGCTCAAGTCAACGCAGGGGCGTCGTGCGTTCATGATCGATCTGAAAATTGTCGATGAGGAGGGCATGTGCCAGCCAAACGATGGCGAGGCGACCGGCGAACTCTTCGTGCGCGGTCCCACGGTTGTTTCGGGCTACTTCAATAACGAGGGGGCGAGTGCGGCGGCGTTTGACGCGGAAGGATGGTTCTCTACCGGTGACGTGGCATCCATATCGTCCGGGGTTTCCTGAATATCAGGGACCGTTCCAAGGATCTGATAAAGTCGGGCGGAGAGTGGATCAGTTCCCTAGATATCAAGAATCTGACGATGGCGCATCCACAACATCGCCAACTGCGCGGCCATTGCCCTACCGCATCCGAAGTGGGGCGAGCGCCCCGTTCTCTTCGCGGTTCCGGCTGCCGACAGGCCGGAACCGGACAGGATCCGCGCATATCTGGAAAAACGGTTGCCGAAATGGCAGGTGCCCGATGAACTCATTCTCGTCGAGGAACTGCCGCTTACCGCCACAGGTAAGGTTAGCAAGCTGACCCTTCGACAAATTTACGCTGACCATAAATTGCCTTGAAGGCGTAACGGGCGATGGAGACGGCCCAAACCGTTCGCAAAGGCCCGAATGGACAGCTGTCAGACGGTCAGGACAATCTTGCCTTTCGCCTCCCTGGTGTCGATCCGCCGCAGCGCGTCCGCCGCGTTCTCAAGTGGATGAAGTTCCGATATCCTGGGTCTGACCTTTCCCTCAATGTATAGCGCCACAAGCTCTTCGATTTCCCGACGATATGCCTTTGGCTCACGGGAAGCGTGTGCTCCCCAGAACACGCCAACGATCTGGCAGCCCTTCAGGAGCGTAAGGTTCAGTGGGATAGCCGGAATACCGGCGGGAAAGCCAATCACCAGAAACCGTCCTTGCCATGCAATGGCCCTTAGGGCCGGCTCCGCGTAATCGCCGCCCACCGCGTCATATATGACGTCAACCCCGTCCGGGACCATAGCCTTGATCGATGTACTGAAGGCTTTCCGTGCGGTTCGATCCATCTGGCGTGGATAGACCAGTACCTCGTCCGCACCAAGCTGCCTGCAGAACTCGGCCTTGGTTTCCGTTGATACCGCAGCGATAACCGATGCGCCCATCGCCTTTCCAAGCTCAATCGCGCTTGCGCCTATTCCTCCGGCCGCGCCTAGAACCAGAAGGGTTTCGCCGGATTTCAGGTCACCACGCCCTTTGAGCGCGTATATGCCCGTTCCGTAGGTGAGCGCGAATCCCGCGGCCTCCTCGAAGCCCATCGCGTCGGGAATTCCATGGACCATGGCACTGTTGACGCAGACATGGGTCGCGAAACCTCCGAATAGCGGCAGGCCTAGCACGCGGTCGCCTATGGAGAAACCCGTCACACCCTCACCGATTGAGTCCACGATTCCAGCGACCTCCCCTCCTGGCGCGAACGGACGTACCGGGCGGTGCTGGTACATGTCACGAATGATCAGCGTGTCGGGGAAGTTAACGCCGGCGGCGCGCACCGCGACCCGAATCTCGCCCGGGCGCGGTTCCGGCGTGTCCATCTCCCGAAGCTCCAGATATTCGGGGCCGCCAGCCTGCGTACTTAACATCGCGCGCATCGAATGCTCCATATTGCCGGGCGCTTCCTTGCGGTGACCTACCCTCTTGTCAACTCTCATTCCCGCCGCGATGTGGCGGCGGATGTAGGTGATATGTGACCCCGGATGAGCTGTTCGCGCTGTGAGGAAGACCGCGCTGGTGACCGGCGGTCGTGTACGCATGCTGTAGAACGGCAGTCATGCTTCGAGTTCGACCACGACGGGAACATGGTCGGATGGCTTCTCGAGATCCCGAACATGCTCATCTATGTGACAGCCGACCATCATGTCAGCCGCCTGAGGTGTTAGCAGGAAATGATCGATTCGGATGCCATGGTTGCGCCTGCGCGCGCCGCCCTG
This sequence comes from Paracoccaceae bacterium, assembly GCA_965221405.1. Taxonomy (GTDB): domain Bacteria; phylum Pseudomonadota; class Alphaproteobacteria; order Rhodobacterales; family Rhodobacteraceae; genus JAPOUP01. The sequence goes on from CBDCSE010000003.1 coordinate 547,536, forward strand.
GTAATCCCAGAACGTATAATGTCCGTGTGCCGGCTCGCGGGCACGGAATGCCTCGGTGAAACCGAGGTTGACAATCTTACGGAACGCATCGCGGGTTTCCTGAAGGTAGAGCGCGTCGGTTTCCCAGAATTCCGGTCTTGCCGCATCCTCCGCCTGTGGAATGACGTTGTAGTCACCTGCCATAAGGGCCGGTTCCTCGCTGTCCAGCAGGGCCTGCGCACGCAGTCTCAGGCGTTCCATCCATGTTAGTTTGTATTGGTATTTCGGTCCGGGCGTTGGGTTTCCATTTGGAAGGTACAGGCAGCAGATCCTTATGGCTTTCCTGTTCACCACGGTCGCCTCTATCCATCGCGCCTGCTCGTCATGCCCATCACCGGGAAGTCCCCGCCGCACATCCTCGATCTGGAGTTTCGACAGTATTGCGACCCCGTTGAAGCCTTTCTGGCCGTGCACCGCGACGTTGTAGCCGAGATCCCGGAAGTGCTCGCCGGGAAAGGCTTCGTCGGTTGATTTGATCTCCTGTAGAAGCGCAACGTCGGGCTGTGCCTGCCTGAGCCAGTCGTTCAGCGCTTTCATGCGTGCGTTGATGCCGTTGATGTTGAAGATTGCGATCAGCATTGCGACTCCAGACCCCGGTATATCTGGCATATGCCGTGAATCAGGGAAACCCGTACATAACCAAACATTAGGCTCCGCTTCCTGCCCTTAACATTCCCATTCCTGCGCTTCCATATGCCGGTCGAGGCGGTCATCCTACCTTGCCGCCGTACGGTTACAGGGATTCTTTCGCGCCCCGCAACACGTTGGAACAAAACAGATTCGCAAAACAAGCTGTCAAAGATAGGTCAGATTGAGAAGGACGTGCCGCAGCCGCAGGAACTGGTCACGTTAGGGTTGTCGATTACGAATCGTGCGCCGATGAGCTCTTCCGAATAGTCGATGGTCGCGCTGGCGAGAAAGGGAAGGGAGACTTCGTCAATTACCACGCGCTCGCCGCCGGGGCCGCGCAGGACGGTATCGCCCTCAGCGGGGTCATCCAGCGAGATGTCATACTGAAAGCCCGAGCAGCCTCCGCCGTCGACGGCAACGCGTAGTGCCTTGCCGTTGTCGCCCGCGCCAATCCTGGCAAGTTGGGTAAATGCGCGGTCCGTAACTTTGGGTGGAATGATCACAGCTTGAATTCCGGCATTCAGGTTTCGCCGGGGACAGGATATATGCGCTACGGGACCTTGTGGCAAGGACCGGCCGATGCTAAAGGATTTCGCGTCACATGAGCGCCTGTCACGCGGACGGCTCCATTTCGAAAGCGAGAGCCGTTTCAGGACGTGCTTCCAGCGCGACCGCGACCGTATCGTTCATTCCAGCGCCTTCAGAAGATTGAAACACAAAACGCAGGTCTTCATAGAACATGAAGGCGACTACTATCGAACGCGGATGACGCATTCCATCGAGGTGGCGCAGGTGGCCAGAACCGTCGCTCTGGCACTTTGTCTGAACGAGACCCTGGCGGAGGCGGTGGCGCTCGCGCACGATCTGGGCCATCCGCCATTCGGTCATGCGGGTGAGGAAACGCTCCAGCGGCTGATGGAACCATATGGTGGGTTCGACCACAACGCTCAGGCGATCCGGATCGTAACATCGCTTGAACGCCATTACGCCGGTTTCGATGGCTTGAACCTCACATGGGAGACTCTCGAGGGTATCGCCAAGCACAATGGGCCGATGTCCGGTGACATTCCGTACGCTCTGGCTGAATACAATGATCGCCATGATCTTGAGCTTGGCACAAACGCGGGTCTCGAGGCGCAGGTCGCGGCAGTGACCGACGATCTGGCCTATTGCAGCCATGATCTACATGACGGACTTCGTGCAGGTCTTTTCTCAACGGACGAGCTCGCGGATCTGCCATTGCTCGGCGGATGCTTCGCCGATGTCGACCGTTTGCATCCAGACCTTGACCGATCCCGGCGTCGGCACGAGGCGCTGCGCCGGTTCTTCGGATTGATGGTTGAGGATCTGATCGCGGAATCCTCAAGGAGACTCGCGGAACTGGTGCCCGACTGCGCCACCGATGTCCGTCAGGCCGGAAAGCCCATGGTCAGGTTTTCCGGATCCTTCCAGGAGCGGAAGCGGACCATAAGGGAATTTCTTTTTGACCGTATGTATCGAGCGCCTCAGGTTCTGGAGATGCGGCGACAGGTCAAAAGAACCATCGAGGCACTGTTTCCGATGTTCATGGCGCGAACGGAGCTCCTGCCGGAACAATGGCATAGGGATGTGGAAGCGGCCGGTGACGAAACGGCGGTGGCGCGTATAGTCGCGGACTACATCGCGGGGATGACCGATCGGTTCGCACTGCAGGAGCACAAGCGGCTTTGCGGTTAAGCCGGGACCAAACCATTCCGACGCTCTACGTGAATGAATCGATCATTCGGCCGCGCGGACTTCATGAACGGTATACATGTTCCTGCCTCAGGCGCGGGGCGTGGCCGCCGAGGAACTCCCTGCCCACCACGGTTCAGGGCAGGTTGGATGAGCGACCGTCCGGGGTATGACCGGACATGATGTCTTCAAGCACGTCTACTGCGGCGAGGATATCGGTTTCGTCAAGATAGAGAGGGGCTATACCAAAGCGCATGGTGTCCGGAGCGCGGAAATCTCCGATCACGCCCCTGTTGGCGAGCGCCTGTATCACGGCCCCGCCATGCCTTAAGGTGAATGAAACCTGGCTTCCACGAAGCGCCGGATCACGCGGACTCGCCAGTAACAGACCGTCGCAGCGGGCCTCCACTTCCGCGATAAAGAGTTCGGAAAGGGTGATGGAGGCGGAATGCAGTTCATCCATATCCAGATTTTCCCATATTCGCATCGCCTCCTCCAAAGCGGTCATCTGGATTGCCGGGGGAGTTCCGACACGCATGCGCTCGATCGATGGCGCCGGGCGATAGTCGGCCTCAAACGCGAATGGCGTTTCGTGGCCTAGCCAGCCGGAAAGTGCCGGGACTGCCCGTTTGGTCAGATCCGGCCGGATATAGATGAATGCCGGAGCGCCGGGACCGCCATTGAGAAACTTGTAGGTACATCCGACCGCGAATTCACAGCCGCAACCCGCCACATCTACCGGAAACGCGCCTGCAGAATGCGCGAGATCCCAGATCATCACCGCACCGGCCTTACGCGCGGCCCGTGAGACCGATTCCATGTCGTGGCGACGGCCGGTTCGATAGTCGGTCTCCGTCAGCATCACCGCGGCGACGCTTGCATCGATTCGCTCTGGAATATCCTCGGGAGCGACGGTGCGCAGTTCGTGGTCTTTGTCAAGGGATGACAGCAGGCCACGAGCGACGTATAGGTCGGAAGGGAAGTTTCCGGTGTCGGACAGCACCACTTTTCGGCCCGGACGCATTTCCAGTGCCGCCGCCAATGCCTGATAAATCTTGATTGACAGGGTGTCGCCCATCACGACGCTGCCGCTCGGGGCTCCTATAACGTGCGCGACCTGATTGCCAACGCGGACAGGTTGTTCCATCCATCCACATTCGGACCATCCCAGAACCAGCCGCTTACCCCATTCTTCGGCGAGCATGGCATCGAGACGTGAGGTGACGGACTTCTGGAGTGGCCCCAATGAATTGCCGTTGAGATATACAATGCCTTCCGGTAGCGCGAAAAGCTCTTTCCTGGGAAACATCGGCTATGACTTTCCGTTGATTGGCGCTCGCATTGGACAGGGATCCGGTGATCTGTGCGTGGGCTCTATATCGCCGGGACACTCCGTGGCATACGCGTTGACCATCCGGTATCCGAAGCCGATGAGGCGTGGGGATTCAGAGCTTGAATCATAAGTCACTGTTTTCATCATTCTTCCTGTTCCCAGCCACCTGCACCCCGCGCCAGCCGCCGACCCGGGAACCGGCACGCACCCGGGCCACGGAGCCCTCCCCGGGCACCGGCGGCGCGGCATCCAGGCGAATGTCCGCCCCACCACCCGGCGGCGGCGCGGGACCGTGAGACCCCCGGCTCCATCGGGTCCGCGCACGATTCCCGGCGCGTCCGGGATACCCGTCCCCGTGAGCCTTCCGCGCAGCCTGTCGCCGCTGTCCGCCCATAGCCTCCTGACCTTCGGTGCCTTCCCAGGCATGTCCGCAATGGTGTCCGGCGCGCCGTCCCGGTCCCGGACATCCGCCGTGTGGACGTGGACCGTGACCGGCGTTCCCCCGGCACCGGCCGCGGTATGCCGCCTGCGGCCCCCAGCCTTCCCGCCCGCGCCGTGTCCCGACGGCCCGGCAACCGACCATTCACCGTCGGCAGGATCGCTTCATATCACCCCGTATCCCGCCCATACCTCTCCCGGGCGGTCCCGTCCCGGGCCATGTGGCCCTCCCTGTCCGGCCGGTCCCTGACACGGAGATGCCACATGCGGCGGAGGCCATCCACATTCCAGGTCAAACTCTCAATGCATGATCTTGGTTTATGTTGAGGTAAGCGTTCCATGGGCCGATTGGGAAGTCACTCAGTCAGGTTGCTCCCTTCCTTTCCGTCGCGGCGTCCGGACATCGGACGTAACCTTGGCTGTCGAATCTGATAATCGGTGCCAAAAGAGTGGAAAGCAATCGGTTCGCGGCAAGGTTTCCATTGTTCAGTCAGACGGCAGCGCATCATGCGCTGCAAGACAGAACTTTCCTTTCGGGTGGATTTTCTCTTCCGGGCGGTCTTAAGGCTGGCCCGCAACCGGAGCTTGCCCTCGGGTATTGGGAAGCGACCGACGACACGGAGGCCATGACTACCCGACCGGATGCGCTGCAGTTCGCGCTCCGGCGTGGAACGGGTCAGACCAGCCCCGAACGATAGCTTCGGCGGCGGGCATATCGTGTTCGCGGATCGGCTATGGTCGCGCCACATCAAGATGACTCATCCGTTTGAGAGCGGGCACCGCCCATTACTTTGATCGTTCCATCCAGATAAGTCAGAATGCGCAGGGGTGCCGCACTTCCGCCCCCGAACTTCCCTTCTTGATCAGGAAGGTCCGGAAGGAGGGAATCGGGCACGTGATGGTCTTGTCCGCATGCCTGTGCAACGCACCCCGATGGATGAGGTGGCTGAGGAAAGAACGGGCTGTCATGCCCTCGGGGAGACGCCAACCTTCCTCCGCGCGTACGTTTCGCCCGATGGATCCCATGACGCCGACAGTCCCTGAATTCCCGTCCAGTGACCGCAGCACCGCGGCCACCAGTCCAGCGGCATCCTCCATCTCCCCGCTCTGCTGGTCCCTGTAATAGTTGAGGCGGCTTCCCTCGGCCTCCCGCACGACCGCCTGCCAGTCGACAACGCCGAGATTGCCGTTAACGGCGAGCGCCGCCCGTCCGAGCGCCTGCAGCGCGAAGTGGAGATGCCTGGGCCAACCCTCGCAGGGGTTGGCGAGCGCGTCCAGCCTTTCCACGTACCCCCCCGGATCCATGCCGAAATGACGGCAGGATTCCTCCATGAAGGACGAGACCTCTTCCGCGGCGAGAGATCCGATCCCGTGAATTACAGTTCCCCGGGTCAGACCCAGCTTCGTGGCCCGGTCGGCCGTGTCGCCAAGGCCGGCGAGCACCAGCGTAAGGGGCAGGCCGGTCCTGCCGTTGTGAATGCCCTGCAGGAACAGTGCTGGCGGGGCGTGCTTGTCAGGCCGAATGTTCTGCGCCTCGTCGATAGCGACGATGACCGGACGCGCCCACCTCTCGGGCGGAAGGGCCTCCCTCAGGGCGAGCAGGCCGCCAAGCTCCGTCCGCGAGAGATCGACATCCACTCCGGCGGCGGAGACCGCTTCGACGCGCCGCGCCGCCCTGCCCAGCAGATCACGTCCGCGCTCCAGCCATTCGTGCTGCGCGAGCCTTCCGGCCTCGCGCAGAAGACCGAGGATGCGGGAGACGCTCTCCTCGAGCATTTCGCTGGTCAGGAACAGCACCCGGGGTTCCTCACCGCCCTTCGTCATTGCCCGTGCCTCAAGGGAGCGGGTTTCCAGCCTGTCCAGGAGCGAACTCTTCCCGGCACCGGGTGCCCCTTGGATGATTCGGGTCACGCCGGGGATGCCGTGCGCCGCCGCGCCTGCACCTCTCCAGGCGAGGCTGGCCTTACCCTCTATGTCCTTGAGGAGCTCCGCGCGGCCGACAAAGACCGGCGGTGGCGACTTGTCACCACCGTCGACGAACGCCCGTAGTCCTTCCCTGTCGAATGCCATGTCTGTCCTCCCGCCATGGAGAAGGATACATGAGAATCGATCCAATGTCAGCAGGCCATTCACGCGGGGGCCAGATTTGCACGGGATTCCGTCTGGATCCGGTTGTTGGCTGATTCGAGATGGTGTTTCTGCGAATGCGGCTACATGGTCCGGGGCCAACGCCGTGGACAATGAAACACGTGCCGCGGGCTTCCAGCGGTGGCGGATCGGCGGCGAGGGCTACACGTGCATTCTCCACCCCGAGACCAGGGCCGAATGGGGCTGCGCGGGATGCTGACCGGCCTTGACGACACGCATGGCCTTCAAACCGAGCCACTGCCGAAATTTCAGAGTGACCTAGTGTTCGACATCATGGCGTTGACGGGTATAGTGACCTCAGCCTGATCCGCGCGTCCTCCGTCGTGAAGCGCCGGTCCACGGTGGCTCCCTCCCCGTTCCGCCGTCCGGCCCGGGCCGCCGTCTCCCGGCACATCGTCCCGCGGTCGGGAATGCGGCGGTCCGCGCACTGGCGGGCCATTGCGCCTGTCCCCGTCTCCGCGGGGTCCGGCCAGGAGCCGTGCCCCGGCGTGTGGTGGATCTCCAGCCGCGCCGCCTCCTCCGGCGGGAACGTCCCGTACGGCGGGCCGGCCGTGTGGACGTCGGGGCCGGACGTCACGGGCACGGCGCGTCCGTCTGCCGGTGACCGTGACCGCACGCCGGCCGGGCAGCGGCGCGCACGGCATCAAGGGGGTCGCCACGCCGTTCCGCCCGCACCCGAAGCCGTGAACGGCGGGGTCGCCGGGCCGCGCCGGCCGGGGCGCCCGTGTCTCCCTCCTCCGCCGCCTCGACGTCACGTCCATGCGGACCGGCACCCCGTCCTCCGCGAAATCCCTCCGGCACCGCTCCGGCACGTCCTCCATCGCGGCGACGGAATCGCCGTCCGCCTTCGGCGGAATGCACCGGCACCGCTCCGGCCACGGCCTGATGCCGTTTTTTCCGGCGTCTTCCTCACGGTCCCGTCCGGGATGGAACCGGCGGTCTCAGGCCCGCCCGGGCGGGCCGCCAGCGGCCGCATCGTCCAGTGGCTCCGGCCCTCCGGCGGCCGCGCGCGGGCGATGGCCACCGGCCCCGCCTCGCCGCGCCGCCGGGGCCGCGCGGCTTCCCGTTCACCTGGCGGCGGCGCACCCGCCCGGCGGCCGGCACGCCGATCCCCGGGACCGGCGCGAGGCCGGAATCCGCGCGGCCCCCGTCGTCCCGTTCCCCGCCGCCCGGCAGCGGGATCCGCGCGTGCTTTCGCCTGTCCGCCGCCGCCCCGCTGCCCGCCAGCGCCCGCGGTTCCGCCCTCTTCCCCTCCGAAAGGCGGATCCGATGGATCCCGCGCCCCCCGCCGGGGGTCCCCGTTTCCCGTGCCATTGCCCGCTCCGTTCCGATGGGCGGACCGGGGCGGTCTGGCGCCGCGTTCGAATGGCCCGCCGGTTGCCTGATGGCGACCGGCACGGCATGACCGGACCGGACGGTCAGGCGGAACCGTCACTTCTACGCTGGTGCTACACCAGGGCTATCGCATTTAGGCCTGAGGCATTGCGCTGTATCTTCAGCATGCTTCAAGTGATCCGGCAGGACGGCGAGAAACGCCATTCCCGTTCCCCCTAAGTTCTCATTTCACGCCTCAGAAACTTCAAATGCGATAGCCTTGCAGAGTGACACACTACCTGGAAATCCTGGGCTGACCGTGCCAGACAAAGGGTTTGCTTTTCCGACGTTTGGGTAGGATCAGAGTCGAAACGACTCGATATCCCTGCGCGAGAGTCCGATGTCGGCGAGGTCGCGGTCTGAGAGACGCGAGAGCTGCTTGCGGGTGATGCGGGCGTTATTCCAGGTGATCAGAGTGTCGGCCAGTTGCAAAGCCAGAGTGCGAAGTCGCGCACCAAAACGGTGGTCTTGAGCTGTCGCGCGAACTGAATCCAGAGAAGTCATCTCATGCATCCTTGTCTTGAAAGCTGCGGTTGCGGCGCGGATCCGCGTCGTGTGCCGCAGCTAGGACCATATCGCGGCCCAGACAAGCGACGGAACTGCATGTCGCGTTTGCATTTCATGCATGGCGGAAATCGAGCCGCCGGAAGGCATTTCCAACAATCCAGACCGCCCGAAAATGCCACACGTCGCGATAATCCCCACATTTTATTTTCGGTTCTGCGGGTCGGCCGCGCCCGAGGACGGGCAAAGCTGAGGCTGCCCGGGTCCTGCGCACGGCGTTTTTGCGGTCTCCGGGGTGGTTCGGGGCTGCCTGTGCAAAGGATTTGAGGCATTCGGGCATCCTTACCCGCCGTGCCGCCCTGCAGCGCGTTTCTCGAGCGTCCCGCGCGTTCTCCAGGGATCAGGCACCGGGCGGGGTCAGGATCAGGTCGAGGGCTTCCCGGGCGCGTGCGGATCTGTGCCGGTTCGCTTCGGGCATGTGGCCGAGCGACCGCCATAGCGCACGATGGCGACGGCGGCGGGGCCTGCACGACGCGGACGAACTGGTCGTCGTCTCCGACGGGGCGGAGTGGATACGGAACGCCTGCGACGGGCCCTTCGGCGGCCGGAAGGTCATCTTCGTGCCCGGCCTCCTGCACTGCCTGGAGTACGCCACCGCCGCCACCGCCGTGGGAGCGATCCACCCGGTCGGGGCGGAGCGCGACCGGCGGTTCGGGGAGGTCAGGGCCGACATAGAGGCCGGCCGGGCCGCGAAGGTTGTCCAGGAGCTGGAGCCGTCCGGCGCCCGATACGGGGAGGTCGCCGCGTGCTGCCGCCATTTCCGGAAAAACATCGGGCGGATGCGCCACGACGAATACCGGGCGCGGCATCCAGGTCGGAAGCGGCGTCGTGGAGGCCGGATGCCGCACGTTCGGGCTGCGGACGGAGCGCCCCGGCACCCGCTGGTCAAAGAGGGGCGCCAACGCCATGCTGGCGCCCAGGGGCTGCGTAATGAACCTCAGGCTGCCCGACCTCGTATGGAAGCCGAATCAGGCCGTCCACGCCTGACCAATAATCTGGAGTGCACCCGTAGTCCCGCCGGGACTTGGCGAATGTTCGCGTTTCGTGCTATGTTCAATTTCCTCCGCGCGCAAGGGGCATTGGCCCATCCAAGGAAGATTGGGAAAATCAGATGCGTATTTTGGGAATCGATCCCGGCCTGGTCCGGATTGGCTGGGGAGTGGTCGGGTTTGAGGGAAACAGGGTCTCTCATGTCGGGAATGGATGTTGCACGTCACAGGGCGAGGATCTGGCGACGCGGCTGCTGAGTCTGTTCGAGCAGCTTACGGAGGTTGTGAGCCGTTTGTGTCCGGACGCCGCGGCTGTCGAGCAGACCTTCGTGAACAAGGACGCCGCGGTGACGCTCAAGCTGGGTCAGGCACGGGCCGTCGCGCTGCTGGTTCCCGCGATCTCGGGCCTCAAGGTCGGTGAATACGCACCGAACACGGTGAAGAAGGCGGTCGTCGGGGTTGGCCACGCACAGAAACGCCAGGTTGAGCATATGGTCAAGATGCAGTTGCCGGGAGCCAGGATTGAAGGTCCGGATGCGGCGGACGCACTGGCGATCGCCCTGTGCCACGCCCACCATATGGGTGCGTCCTCAAACCTGGCCGCGGCCCTGGCACGGGTCGCGGCGTGATTGGACGGCTGGCGGGGCGGTTGGATTACCGTGGCCCCGATCATGTGATGGTTGATGTCAATGGGGTGGGATATGTCGTCCACGTATCGGAACGCACACTCACTGAGCTTCCGGGCCCCGGAAAGACCGTGGTGCTCTATACTGATCTTCTGGTGCGCGAGGACCTGCTGCAGCTGTTCGGGTTTGTTTCGCCGATCGAGAGGGAGTGGCACAGATTGCTTATGACGGTTCAGGGAGTCGGGGCCAAGGCTTCCGTGGCGATCTTGGGAACATTGGGTGCCGAGGGGATCAGCCGGGCGATCTCGATCGGCGACTGGGCCGCGATTAAGGCCGCGCCTGGGGTGGGGCCGAGAATTGCCCAACGGGTCGTGAACGAATTGAAGGACAAGGCGCCCAGCCTCATGGCTCTGGGCGGCGCCATCGCTTCCGGCGACGGATCTCCCGTGGAAACCGCGAACGTAACGGATGAGGTTCCAGAGAAGGCGTCAAGTCAACGGGACAGCAACGCGGTGGTCCAGGCTGAAGCACTCAGCGCGCTCTCAAATCTCGGATATGGGCCCAGCGAGGCTGCCAGGGCCGTTGCCGAGGCGGGTGGCGCGGCTCCAGGTGCCGGGACAGAGGAACTCATACGTTCCGCACTGCGCCTGCTGGCGCCGAAAGGATAGGTGTTGGTCTCCGATCCGACACTAAGGCCGGAAAGGCGGCCCGATGATCTGGACCGGGCGCTGCGGCCTCCGACCCTGGATGAGTTCATAGGGCAGGTGGAGGCTAGGTCGAACCTGCGTGTCTTCATCGAAAGTGCCAGAAGGCGCGGTGAGGCGATGGATCACTCACTTTTTCACGGACCTCCGGGACTCGGAAAGACAACTCTGGCACAGATCATCGCGCGGGAGTTGGGGGTGAATTTCCGGATGACAAGCGGACCGGTGCTGGCCAAGCCCGGCGACCTCGCCGCGATTCTCACGAACCTCGAAGCCCGTGACGTGCTGTTCATCGACGAGATCCATCGTCTTACCCCGATTGTCGAGGAGGTGCTTTATCCCGCTCTTGAGGATTTCGAACTGGATCTGGTGATAGGTTCGGGGCCCGCAGCCCGAACCGTGCGAATCGAACTGCAGCGTTTCACGCTGGTCGGAGCCACAACCCGGCTGGGTCTGCTGACCACGCCGCTGAGGGATCGCTTCGGCATACCCATTAGGCTCCAGTTCTATTCGGTGGATGAATTGAGCGAGATCGTCGCCCGGGGTGCGCGGCTACTCGGCGTGACCGTCGAGAGCGATGGGATTCAGGAGGTCGCGAAGCGTGCCCGAGGGACGCCGCGGATCGCTGGCAGACTTCTCAGGCGCGTCATGGATTTCGCCCTTGTGGAGGGCGACGGGCGTTTGACCCGAAAGATCGCGGACATGGCGCTTACCCGTCTTGGGGTTGATGATCTGGGACTCGACGGCGCTGATATCCGCTATCTGCGGGTGATCGCCGAAAACTATGCCGGTGGGCCGGTCGGTGTCGAAACGATGGGTGCGGCGCTCAGCGAAAGCCGGGATGCCATTGAAGAGGTGATCGAGCCATATCTTCTCCAGCAGGGCCTCATTCAGCGAACGCCACGCGGCAGGATGCTGGCGGGGAAGGCGTGGACGCATCTCAGGCTCGAACCGCCCGGCGATCCCGGACCCGGGGATCTGTTCGCCAAATGAGGCGCGGTCCGTGCCCTGATGGCCGCCGTGTACGGAGATCCGGAGCGGACCCGCGGTCAGGGTCTGTCGCGTGGCTCGGGGCCGGAAAGTGATTCACCGCTTCGAGATCCGCGTCTACTACGAGGACACCGATCTTGCCGGTATCGTCTATTATGCCAATTACCTGAAGTTCATCGAGCGAGCGCGCACGGAGTTTGTGAGGGAACTCGGTGTGGACCAGAATCGGCTATATGTGGAAAGAGATACGGTGTTTGCCGTTCGCAGGATCGAGGCGGAATACCTGGCGCCGGCGCGTTTCGATGATGTCATTCGAGTGGAGACTTCTCCCCACGCGGTTTTCGGCGCACGAATCGTTCTCGGACAGGAAATCCTTCGCCGCGAGACGGTCCTGTTCCGTTCGACCGTGACCCTTGCATCCCTGACCGGAACTGGACGGCCGACACGGATTCCCGATGATTTGCGAAAGGCGCTGGAGGTTGAGCCGGATATGCCCAGACCGTCGCGGTAACCTTTGGCTTTATGCGATATCTGTGGCATTGTGTAGACAGATCCGGGCCCTGAGACGGGGCGGATAAAACTAGCGAGAGCAGGAGAAATGGAACCGGATTTCTCGATATTGGCGCTGTTCCTACGCGCCTCGTTTGTCGTGCAGTGCGTGATGGTGATCCTGTTGCTCGCGTCGGTACAGGCGTGGGCGATCATCATCCAGAAGTTCTTCGTCTACGCTTCGGCCCGTCGGGCGGTCTCGGGATTCGAGAGTACGTTCTGGTCGGGCGAGCCGTTGGATGAGCTCTTCGGGCGTCTCGGGCCGGAGCCTGAAGGGCCATCGGAGAAGATCTTTGCCGCGGGTATGCTTGAATGGCAGCGTTCGCATAAGGCGGATGGTAACACGATCCGGGGGGCACAGGCCCGGATCGACCGCTCGATGGATGTCGTGATCGCAAAGGAGGCGGAGCGGCTCAATAAAGGGTTGAGCTTTCTCGCGACGGTCGGCTCCACGGCACCTTTTGTCGGACTGTTCGGAACGGTCTGGGGGATAATGCGCGCCTTCGTGGAAATCGCCCAGCAGCAGTCCACCAATCTCGCCGTTGTCGCGCCGGGGATCGCGGAAGCGCTTCTGGCGACTGGACTGGGACTTCTGGCGGCGATTCCCGCGGTGATTTTCTACAACAAACTGTCAGCGGACAGCGATCGCATCGTGGCGGGGTACGAATCGTTTGCCGATGAGTTCGCGACCCTTCTCAGCAGGCAGCTGGACAGCTGATCGATGGGCGTGAACGTCGCCAGAGGATCGGCGGAAGGGCAGCGACGGGGGCGTAACGGACGTCGCCGGGGACGTTACTCGGCCATGTCGGAAATCAATGTGACGCCGTTTGTCGATGTCATGTTGGTGTTACTGATCATTTTCATGGTCTCGGCGCCGCTTCTCGTGGTCGGTGTGCCGGTCCGGCTTCCCGAGACAGCCGCCGAAGCGCTGCCGGCCGAAGATGAGGAACCACTTACCGTGACGGTGACCGAGGATGGACGTGTCATGATCCTTGAAAGCGAAACCGCGCCCGACGAGTTGATCGGTAAGCTCAGGGCCGTGCTGGCCGAGCGCGTGAGCGACAGGGTGTTTCTACGCGCTGACGGATCGCTTTCCTACGATTACGTGATGCAGGTTATGGGCGCTCTGAACGCAGGTGGCATCCGCAACATCGGTCTGGTGACCGATAGCGGCGGCGCTTCGCTGGACGAGGATGATGGATGAGGGATGACGTATGTCCGGCGCAACGGAGCGGCATCAGCCGACACCTTTGGCCCGGCTGTCCGGGTCGGTGATCTCCCGGATCTTGCTCCGCTGCGCTCCCCCGCCGCGCGGAACCGGGGATCGGTGGCTTGAATCGCGGAACGCTTATTTCGGGTGCGGGACATTTCGTTCTGGTTATCGGTCTGGTTGTCGGCGACTGGCTCGAGGACTGGATGAATTTCACCACTCCGACACCTGAGGTGGCCGACGTGACGCTCGTTTCCGAAGCGGAGTATGCGGAATTCGTCCTGCCCCGGGTTCAGCCTCCCGGACTTCCTGAGGTTCCGGATTTCACGGCGCCGCCGCCCGGCGATGTCCCGGTGTCGACACCTGGATCCGCGGAGGTTCCGGCGACGGTCGAGACACCGGAGGCCTTGGTGCCCGAAGAGGCCGTGCGGGCTCCTGACGCGCTGGAGGAGCCCGAGGTCTCAACCCCTTTTCCTCCGGAACCCGTCGATAGCTCGGCGATAGACGTCGCCTTGCCTGACCCGACACCTCTGGTTTCCAGTGACGTTGAGTCTTCGGGGGAAACTCCGAAGCCGCGGGACGCGCCGCGGATAGCGCCTGTTCCGGTCCCTGAATCGCCACCGGCTCCCGAATTCGCCGAGACGTCCGTTCCCCGGGTGTCGGCTGATTCGGAGAGCCCGGACGTGGAACTGGAGCTTCCGGTCGCCGCGCCGGAGGAGGCTACGACAGAAATCGTGACCGAAGCGGAGACGCCGTCCTTCGCTCCCGCCGCTTCCACCATTCCGCGCGCGCGCCCGGTTCGGACGGCCGCTTCCGAGCCTGACCCGGAGGCGGAGACGAAACCGACCCCGGAACCGGAGTTGGCTTCCGGGAGGGAGGCGGAACAGGACCGGCCCTCGATCGATCTCGCTGCAGTGGAGCGGGCCGTCGAGGCCGCGGTGGATGGCGCCGATCCGGATGCGTCGCCTTCCGGGATCGCCGCCTCAGCGCTGTCGCGGGATGAGATTGAGGGGCTGCGGGCCGCGGTCCGACGCTGCTGGAATGTCGGGACGGTCAGTATGGAGGTGCTCGCGGTTACGGTGACTGTGGGGATCTCGATGAGCCGTGACGGGAAACCGGAGGAACCGCGTCTGCTGGGGCATACCGGTGGCTCCGAAGCCGCGGCGCGCAAGGCGTTTGACGTCGCCCGCCGCGCGATACTGAGATGTGGAAGCGATGGCTACAACCTCCCGGCCGACAGGTATGAACACTGGCGCGAGATCGAAATAACGTTCAATCCGGAGAAAATGAGGCTCAAATGACACGTGCTATGGCACAGGCGTTGGCGTTTTCCCTGTATCCCCTTCTGATCTGCATTTCCATGACGGCGGCGGCTCAGGGACCGCTCAGGATCGAAATTACCGAAGGCGTGATCGAACCGCTCCCTTTCGCGGTACCCACGTTTATCGCCCGGAGCCCGGACGCGGCGGATCTGGCGGTCCAGATCACGGAGGTCGTCGCGGCGGATCTCGCGAACACGGGACTATTCCGTGAAATCCCCTCGCAGGCCCATATCTCGACGGTGACCAGCTTCGACAGCCCGGTTCAGTTCTCCGACTGGAAGGCGATCAACGCGCAGGCACTCGTTACGGGCTCGGTCGATGTCACCCCTGATGGCCTGGTGACGGTGATGTTCCGTGTCTTCGACGTTTTTTCCGAACGCTCCCTCGGTCAAGGCCTGCGTCTTTCTGCGTCGCGGGCGAGTTCGCGCAGGCTGGCCCACAAGATCGCGGATGAGGTCTATAGCAGAATCACCGGTGAGGGAGGATATTTCGATAGCCGTGTGGCTTTCATCAGCGAGGCCGGCCCCAAGGACGCCCGGCGCAAACGGGTGGCGGTCATGGATTACGACGGAGCCAACGTACGGTTCCTCACGGATGATTCGACCATTGTTCTCGCTCCCCGGTTTTCACCAAAGGGGGATACCGTGCTCTATACGTCCTACGAGACCGGCCGTCCGAAGATATTCGTGATTGGAGAGGCAGACGGGGGCAAACGCGCGCTGGGCGGGACACCGGGAACGATGACATTCGCGCCGAGGTTCTCGCCCGACGGCTCCAGGGTCGTGTTTTCGCTGAGCCAGGGCGGCAACACCGATATCTTCAGCATGTCGATGGAATCGGGCGCGGTAACCCGGCTGACCGCGAATCCGGCGATCGAGACGGCTCCCGACTACTCGCCTGACGGCGAATGGATCGTGTTTGAATCGGACCGCTCGGGCACGCAGCAGCTCTACATCATGCCCGCCGAAGGTGGGGAGGCGTCCCGGATCAGCTACGGTCCCGGTCGTTACGGGACACCGGTCTGGTCGCCGCGTGGCGATCTCATCGCTTTCACCAAGCAGCGCAGGGGACGGTTCCACATCGGGGTGATGCGTACCGATGGTTTCGAGGAGCGACTGCTCACCGCGAGCTTCCTCGACGAGGGGCCGACTTGGTCCCCGAACGGCCGTGTGATCATGTTTACCCGCGAGAATCGGGGTTCCGCCGGTGCGCCGGCGCTGTATTCGGTCGATATCTCGGGCCGGAACCTGCGGCGGGTGCCGGTTCCGGGCGCGGCTTCAGATCCCTCTTGGTCGCCGCTTCTGAGATGAGTTACAACCGATCCGAAATCTGCTATCCAGTATATACTCCAGAATCAGGAAGATTCCTCAAATGACCCAACTTTCAAAAGCACTTCTCTTGGTTTCGGGCCTTGTGCTCGCCTCCTGCGCAAACACGGACAGATTCGCGGGCGGAAACGGCTCGGATGGATCCGATGGCTACGGTCTGGGCGAGTCCGAGGTCATCGGCGATCCGGCCCCCCTAAACGCCGAGGTGGCCGAATTCATCGACATGGTGGGCGACAGGGTCCACTTCGCCGTGGATCAAAGCACGTTGGACTCCTCGGCAAGGGAGATCCTGACGGCGCAGACCGACTGGCTGTTCAGCAACGCTGGCTACACCGTTGTCATCGAAGGTCACGCGGATGAGCGAGGTACGCAGGAATACAACCTTGCCCTCGGTGCCCGTCGTGCCAGTGCCGTTCAGCAGTTTCTCATCGCCCAGGGCATTGCTCCCGAACGGCTGGATATCGTTACCTATGGCAAGGAACGCCCCATCGAGATCTGTTCGGTTGAATCCTGCTACGAGAGGAACCGCCGTGCGGTAACCGTCCTTCTTGCCGCGACGGGCTGATCGGCGATGCGACCTGCCGCGCTGCTGACCGCGCTTGTTCTATGGTGGACCGGTCCTGCCATCGCGCAGGTTGGAACTCTGGCCGACATCCGGCAGGATCTGTCGGCTCTCTATTCCGAGATACTGGGGCTGCAGCGGGAACTTTCCTCCACTGGAGGCGCGGAGCTGGTGGTTAGTGGGGACGTGCTGCAGCGCGTTGACACGATAGAGAGTGAAATGCGGCGCCTTACCGCGAGTGCCGAGCGGCTTGAGTTCCGGATTTCCCGGATCGTTGAGGATGGGACAAACCGGATCGGTGATCTGGAATTCCGTCTGTGCGAACTTGAGACGGATTGCGATATCGCCTCCCTTGGCGGAACGCCGTCGCTTGGGGGAGAGATCGCCGATACCGCCCCCGTCACTCCGGAACCGGATGTTGATCGGCCGCAGTTGGCCATCGGTGAACAGGCCGATTTTGACCGTGCGCGGCAGTCGCTTGAGCGGCAAGAATTCCTTGCCGCCGCGGATCTGTTCCAGGGATTCACCGAGACGTATACGGATAGCCCCCTTGCCGGGGAGGCGCACTTCCTGCGCGGTGAGGCGTATTCCGGTGCCGGCGAGACGTCGCTGGCGGCCCGCGCCTATCTAGAGAGTTTTTCCGGAGAGCCCGGAGGTCAGCGTGCCGCCGACGCGCTGTTCCGGTTGGGCGAATCCCTTGCCGGGCTTGGCCAGACCGAAGAGGCGTGCGTAACGCTCAGAGAGGTTGGCATGCGCTTTCCGAACAGTCGGCATGTTGCGGCGGCAGATGCGGAATTCCTTCGCCTTGGCTGTCCGTGATCCTTGAAACAAGGGTTTTCGGTCAGTTCGAAGATCTGGCGCCATTGATGGGTTCGAGGCCCGCTGTCGCCCTATCGGGCGGCGGTGACAGTATCGCGCTGATGCATCTTCTCGCGCGTTGGTCGAAGGGTAGGTCGGTGACTCCGCATACAGCGACCGTGGATCATTGCCTGCGCCCTGAAAGCGCTACGGAGGCCGCTTTCGCCAAAGCGGCCGCAAGGGGCATCGGCCTGCCCCATCAAACGCTGAAATGGACAGGTTGGGATGGAACGGGCAATCTTCAGGACTCCGCCCGCATCGCCCGCAGATCGCTTATTGAGTCCTGGGCGAGGGACAGCCGCATCTCTTCCATTCTTTCGGGTCATACCGCCGACGACCAGTCCGAGACCGTCCTGATGCGTCTGGCGCGTGGTTCTGGTGTGGATGGTCTGGCCGGTATGCGGATGAACACGGTTCATGGACTGCGTTGGCTACGCCCGTTGCTTGGCGTTACACGCCGTGAGTTACGTGACTACCTGCTCGCGAATGACGCGGCCTGGATCGAGGATCCCTCGAATGACGACACCCGTTTCGATCGGGTTAAGGCCAGGAAACTGCTGCCCACGCTTGCGGATCTCGGTCTGACTTCTGGGCGTCTTCAGGAGACGGCGCGGCACATGCAGGCGGCCAAGGCGGTGCTTGACGCGGCGATGCTCGATCTCGCGGAAAGGTTTGTTGTCCAGGATGAGGGGGATTTGCTGGTCGATCGTGCCGGGTTCGGGGCGGCGGCGGTCGAGACGCGCTGTCGTCTTTTGGCCCGTGCACTCATGTGGATATCCGGACGCGCCCATCGCCCGAGGTTCGGCCCGCTCAGCGATCTGGCCGAATCCCGCAGTGGAACGCTACATGGGTGTGTCCTGATCGATGGCGATCCGATGTTCCGGATCGTCCGCGAATATCAGGCTGTCAGGCATCATTCCCGTGGAACCGGTGATGTCTGGGACGGGCGCTGGCGTCTGGATGGACCCCATGCGGCTGCGCTCGAGGTGCGGGCGCTCGGGCCTGAAGGTTTGCCGCAGGTTCCCGACTGGCGGGCGTCCGGGCGGCCACGCGCGGCCCTCACAGCGACTCCCGCCGTCTGGCGCGGTGACGCGCTTATCTCGGCTCCGCTCGCGGGTATGCGGAGCGGATGGTGCGCGTCTCTTGAGCGCCGCCGCGATGACTTCCTGGGCTCGTTGATGTCGCATTGAAGATTCCGATCCACACCCTATTTTAGGAGAGGCATCCGTCGCGGATGGCGGATTTCCACGCGAGTCAGGGGAGATTGCTTTGATCAATTTGCGCAACATCGCCTTCTGGGCCGTCCTGTTCCTTCTGGCGCTGGCGCTGTTCAATCTGTTCAGCGGGGGACAGTCCGCGATTTCGTCGCGCTCCGTCGGATTTTCGGATTTCATCAGCAGTGTTGAGAACGGCGAGGTTTCGAGTGTGACGCTGGACGGCGAACGGGTCATGTTCCGTGGGGTCGATGAGAGTGACTACGTGACCATCGTTCCGAGCGGTACCGACATCACGGACAGGTTGATCGAGAACGGTGTCGCCGTCGCGGCGGAACCGCAGGAGCAGTCGGGCTTTATGTCGCTGATCATAAGTTTCCTTCCGTTTCTCGTTCTTATCGGGGTCTGGATCTATTTCATGAACCGTATGCAGGGCGGGGGTCGGGGCGGAGCGATGGGTTTCGGCAAGTCCCGCGCGAAGCTTCTGACGGAGAAGCATGGACGCATCACCTTCGACGATGTCGCGGGCATCGACGAGGCCAAGGATGAGTTGGAGGAGATTGTCGAGTTTCTTCGCAATCCGCAGAAGTTCTCGCGCCTTGGCGGCAAGATTCCGAAAGGTGCCCTTCTGGTTGGTCCACCCGGAACCGGAAAGACGCTCCTGGCCCGTGCGATCGCGGGTGAGGCGGGCGTACCGTTCTTCACGATTTCCGGCTCGGATTTCGTCGAGATGTTTGTCGGTGTCGGAGCCTCCCGTGTCCGTGACATGTTCGAGCAGGCGAAGAAGAACGCTCCGTGCATCCTTTTCATCGACGAAATCGATGCGGTCGGCCGCTCCCGTGGTGTCGGTTACGGTGGCGGTAATGACGAGCGTGAGCAGACGCTGAACCAGCTGCTGGTGGAAATGGACGGGTTCGAGTCCAACGAAGGCATAATCATCGTCGCCGCCACGAACCGTCCGGACGTGCTTGACCCCGCACTGCTGCGTCCGGGCCGGTTCGACCGTCAGGTTCAGGTCCCGAACCCGGATATCAAGGGAAGGGAAAAGATTCTTGGGGTGCACGCCCGGAAGGTTCCTCTCGGTCCTGACGTGGACCTGAGAATCATCGCGCGCGGCTCGCCAGGATTTTCGGGGGCCGATCTGGCGAACCTGGTCAATGAAGCCGCTTTGATGGCGGCGCGGGTCGGTAGGCGTTTCGTCACGATGGAGGATTTCGAGAACGCGAAAGACAAGGTGATGATGGGGTCGGAACGCCGATCCATGGTGATGACCGAGGACGAGAAGAAGCTGACGGCCTACCATGAGGCGGGTCATGCGATTGTCGGACTTAGCGTGCCGCAGCATGATCCAATCCATAAGGCGACCATCATTCCTCGAGGACGTGCCCTGGGTCTCGTTCTGAGTCTTCCCGAACGGGACCAGCTGTCGGTTACGTTCACAAAATACAAGTCCAAGATCGCCATGGCGATGGGCGGCCGCGTTGCCGAGGAGCTGATTTTCGGGGAAGAGAACGTCACTTCGGGGGCTGCATCCGACATCCAGCAGGTAACGAAGATAGCCAGGGCTATGGTCACCCAGTTCGGGTTCTCCGATGAGCTGGGCTATGTCGATTACGCGAATGAGCAGCAGAGTTTTCTTGGCACTTACAATACGCCTGCCAATGTCGCTCCCGATACCCAGGAGCGGATCGATGCGGAGGTGAAACGCATTGTCGACGAGGGTTACGACGTCGCCAAGCGTATCCTTTCGGAGAAGAAGAACGACCTGCACAGGCTGGCGGAAGGCCTTCTGGAATACGAGACCCTGACCGGCGATGAGATCACCAAGGTGATTGCGGGGAATCCGCTTGGTCGGGAGGACGACGATGCCCAGACGGAATCCGGTGCGAGGACGAGCGTCGCCTCGATTCCCAAGACCGGACCCGGGAACGGACGCAGGAGTGGACGTAGGGGTAAACCACCGGATAGTGGTGTGGTAACCGAGCCTTCGACCTGAATACGTTTCGTTTCCGGCTTGGTGCCGGAAATTCCGCTTTACGCTATCCTGAACGCACCAAATGCGGGAACATGGTATGGACGTCCAAATCAAACCGGCGGAGAGATCGCGTCGTGTAGCGACGTACCGGGACGTCCTGGACGCGCCGCCCGGCATGGTGGCCGAGGTGCTCGCCGGCACCCTGCACACCCAGCCGAGGCCCGCCATGCGCCATGTCTGGGCGAGTTCACGTCTGGGCGGCCGCCTGGACGGGCCGTTCAGTCCCGGAGACGGCCCCGGTGGCTGGTGGATCGTCTTCGGGCCGGAGCTGCATCTGGGCGCCGACATCGTGGTGCCGGACCTGGGCGGCTGGCGGCGCGACACCATGCCCGAGTACCCCGACACGGCCTACTGCACCGTCGCGCCCGACTGGGCCTGCAAGGTGCTCTCGCCGTCGACCCGCCGCATCGACCGCCACGAGAAGTCGGGGATCTACGCCCGCGAGGGCGTCTCCCACCTGTGGTTCGTCGATCCCGACGCCAGGACGCTGGAGGCGTTCGAGCTGCGGGAGAGCCGGTGGGTTCTGCTGGCCACGCTGGCCGACGGCGCCCCGGTCTCGCTCCCGCCCTTCGACGCCATCACCTTCCCGCTCGACGCGCTCTGGCCGGAAAGCGTTCCCGGTCCCGATGACAGTAAGGGTGATGCGTGGGACGGTAGTTCGGTTCCCTCTGAGGGGAATCCTTCCGGATTCGGAACGCGGTGACGGAGTCTAAGGCGGGTGCTCACGTAGGTGACCGCCCGTCTGGGCGCAATGTTTGCCGGTGACTCACGTGGGAAACCTTGAGTTGATCCCCGGCGCCACTCCGAAGCGCAACGCCCGGCGCTGGACAGGACGCCACCGCCGGGGCGCACCGGACCTATCAACGACACACAGACACACACTTGACTCTGTTGCCAGTTCCGTGCGAATCGGGTGGCCATGCAGATTGGCATGCGTCAGGTCGCGGCGGTGTATTCCTGAAAAGCCCTGACCTCGGCGACGATCTGCTTTAGGTCGCCGTGAACCCATTCGTGCTTGTTGGGGAATGTCTCGTGTATGTGCCGCTCGGTTTCCCGGAATCGCGGCGTCTCCAGCCTGAACTCAATTCTGTATTGCCGATCCGGGTCGGATGTCTGGTAGGTGTTCAGGCGCGACTTCCAGTCCTTCGCTATCCCGACCTTGTATTCGCCCGGATAGGACGGGTGGGAGATGACGTAGACGAATTTCCTTTCGCGGTAGTCGGTGCCTAGGTCGGTGCGCTGCGGCGGGTCCGTTCGCAGGTGGATTTCGTTCCGGTATTTGAGCAGGTCGTCGGGATCGGCGGCTTCCTTGGTCAGCCTCATCCTGACCAGCTCGTACGCTTTGAACGATACGTCAATGCCGATCCATTGCCGGTTAAGCTGTTCAGCCGCGACGCAAGTGGTGGCACACCCGCAGAAGGGATCAAGGATTACGTCGCCGTCGTTGGAACTGGCCTGGAGTATGCGCCTCAGCAGCGCAATGGGCTTCTGTGTGGGATAGCCGGTGCGCTCGGCGGCCGCTGCGTTGATAGGGGCAACATCAGTCCATATGTCGCGAACGGAAACGCCAGGCGTGTCTTTCAGATACGTCTTGAGGCGCGGCCGTCCCTTACGGGAGTAAGCAATACGTCCAGATTGGAATAAACGGTCAATACCGTCTTGATCAAACATCCAGTGGCGGCCACGGGGAGGGGCGATCTCCTGTCCATCAAATGTTCGAGGCGGCCCACTGCCGGCACCGCTGAGGTCTGATAGGCGATACAGCCCAAAATCGTCATGCATTAGGTCATGGCCTTTGGCAGTTCTTTCGGTTTGCGGGATTGTGGGAGGGTTCCAATGAGCGTTAGGCCGTGCGTAAAACAGGATGACGTCATGTGCCCGACCGAACTGCAGGCCAGCCTTGCGTCCAGTCGTGCGCTCCCAGATTATCTCATTCCTAAACTTTTTTTCCCCGAACACGCAATCCATGAGTCCCTTCAGGTAATGGCTCATGGTGGGATCGCAGTGGAGATAGATGCTGCCAGTCGGTTTCAGCACGCGATGGCATTCCAGTAGCCGGATAGCCATGTAAGCGAGATAGGCGAAGTTATACGAGTTACCGACACCCCTGATGCCGTTCAGGTAATGGTAAAGCTCGGGCTGGTCCTCCCTGATCGTCACCAGCCATTCGTCCTTGACGTCTTCCTCGCGGAATATGTCCCTGAATCCCGCCCCCTCCGCGCTGCTGCCGATCGGCGCGGTGAATTTCTTGTTCTTGTTGAACGGCGGATCGAGATAGATCAGGTCAACGCATTCGGAGTTGATGCCCAGCAACACGTCGATGTTGTCATCGCAGAAGATGGTGCGGTTCCTTACGTTGCAGTCAGTCATCTCATTTTCCCGACATTATCCATAGCGACGGGCGACCGATCGCGTTTTCAGGCCCCGTTCATTTCTACCCTCTAAAATGACCCCCGGCGCTTAACGGATTGTTTCCGGTGAAGCCCGGCCTATCCGTCGGCGTTGCATAAGGTATACGAATCCAAGAAGAAGTGCCGCGGGCAGGTAGAATATCTCCTTTGGCAGCCGCTCTGTCTCCGAGCGGATATTGCTTACCACAACCGGGGTGTCGCCGAAATAGTCAAACAGCGTGCCGATCTTTTCGAAGAACGGCGTCTGGGGAAACGGTTCCTCAACCCGTGCGAGCCCATCCTCGAGAACTATCGTGAGCCCCGCGGCTTCCAGTCTTTGGATGGCCTCCGCCCGCTGTCCCATCGGTACGAGGATCGTCGTGGACGTGTTCTCTCCGGTATCGAAATCGGGTCCGGAAATAACGAACGTGAGAACACCGTTGTCCGGAGCGTCACCCACGATGTCGTAAACTAGGGTCGGGGTGCTGTCTTCATAGCGTGGCTGTAACTGATCCAGCCAGTATCCCGGCCGGAAAAGCGTGAATGCGACCAGCAGCAGGATCGCGCTTTCCCAAACCCTGTTCCGGATTAGCCAGAAGCCCTGTGTCGCAGCGGCGAACAGAAGCATGGCGATTACCGCGACAATGAATACGAAAACCGCTTTTAGCGGAGTTACGTCGATCAGCAGGAGTTCCGTGTTGAAAATGAACAGGAAGGGCAGCAGGGCCGTCCGAATGTCGTAGGCGAAGCCCTGGACTCCCGTTTTGATCGGATCGCCCTTGGAAATCGCTGCGGCAGCGAAAGCGGCGAGACCCACCGGTGGCGTATCATCGGCCAGGATGCCGAAATAGAACACGAACAGGTGCACCGCGATGAGCGGCACGATAAGGCCGGATTTCGCCGCCAGTGCCAGTATCACGGGAGCCATCAGCGATGAGACGACAATGTAATTCGCCGTCGTCGGCAATCCCATTCCCAGGATCAGGCTCATCACCGCGACCAGCAGCAGCATGATCATAAGGTTGCCGCCCGAGAGGAATTCGACCAGCTCACCGACGATCTGATGTGCGCCGGTAAGGGAGATCGTACCGACGATGATCCCTGCGGCCCCGGTTGCGACCGAGATACCGATCATGTTCCTTGATCCGGAAACCATGCCTTCCAGCCATTCCCGCCAGCCTCGTCGCCACGCTGAGACGAGGTCACCCTCTCCGCGCATCGCCGCCTTGATAGGATGCTGGGTGAGCGCGACCGTAATCATCGCAAGCGTCGCCCAGAAAGCCGAGAAACCCGGAGAGAGACGTTCTATCGTGATGCACCAGATCAGGATCACGATGGGTAGAATGTAGTACAACCCGGTTATTGCGGTCTTCCCGGCGTCGGGTAATTCGTTGATAGGCGCGTCGGGCGGGTCAACCACCAGATCCGGTTGCCTCGAGGCAAGCCAAAGGAGGATCAGGTAAGCCACGGAACAGAGGGCGACCACGATGGCGAAAGCCGCGTTCGGCACCGCGGTCTTGATCCAGCCAAGCCCGTAGTGAACCGTGATCCCGAGCACGGCGATGCCGATGAAACCGCCAAGAAAGCCAATCAACTTGGTCACGAAGGTCAGCGTGGACGGTGGTTTCCTTAGGCCTTTAAGGTTCAGTTTCATCGCTTCGAGATGCACGATGTAGATGAGTGCGATATAGCTCACCAGCGCGGGCAGTAGCGCGTGCTTGATGATCTCCGTGTAGCTTACGCCCGTGAATTCCGAGATCAGGAAGGCCGCGGCACCCATTACGGGCGGCGTGAGCTGACCGTTTGTCGATGAGGCGACCTCCACTGCCCCGGCCTTCTCAGGTGAGAACCCTGTGCGCTTCATCAGGGGAATGGTGAAAGTGCCGGTCGTTACCGTATTTGCGATGGATGACCCTGAATAAAGACCGCTCATAGCGCTCGCCACAACGGCGGCCTTCGCGGGACCACCACGCAGGTGACCAAGCAGTGCGAAACTGATTTTTATGAAATAGTTTCCCGCTCCGGCCTTTTCCAGAATCGCGCCGAAAAGCACGAAAAGGAATATTAGGGATGCCGAAACCCCTAGCGCGACACCGAACACTCCTTCGTTCTGCATCCAGAAATGCCACATGGCTTTGCCGTAAGACGCGCCTTTCCACTGCATTTCCTCGGGTAGCCAGCGACTGTCCCCGAAAAATACGTAAAGCACGAAAAATCCGGCCACGATCAGTAGCGGCAGGCCAAGAACCCGGTAAACCGTAAGAAAGAGAATGATCATTCCGATTGTTGAAACGATCAGGTCAACGCTGTTCGGGAGCCCCGCACGCGTCGCGATCTCGTTTCGCAGCACGACAATGTAGATGCATGAAAGGATTCCGAGTGCCGCCAGCGCCCAGTCATACCAGGGAATCGTATCTTTTGGACTGCCTTTGAGGAGCGGAAAGGCAAACGCGGCGAGCAGCAGGCCGAAAGCAAGGTGGATCAAGCGAGCGTTTGAGTTCGTGACAACGCCGAACCCGATATGCTCCTGAATTATGAATGGCAGGTTCGATGCGATGTAGAGCTGGAAGAACGCCCAGACCAAAGCGACCCACCAGATCAGCCTGCCCTGCCATCCCGCTGCATTCCGCCCGCCAGTATCCGTCGCGGTGAAATCCTTGAGTCTGTCCGCTTCCGCCGACATCGGTCGAGGCCCCTTCCGATCGGGTCAGGTTTTACGGGAGCGGTCTGGGACCGCCCCCGGACGTTTCATGCCGAATACTGGTCCGATTACATCCAGCCCATTTCCTTGTAGTATTTGATTGCCCCGTCATGAAGCGGTGCGGAAAGGCTGTCCGTGATCATCTCCTCGGGCTTCAGGTTGGCGAATGCCGGATGGAGCTTGCGGAACTGGTCGAAGTTCTCGAACACCGCCTTGACCACGATATAGACCACATCCTCCGGGACGTCCGCGCTGGACACGAAGGTGGCGCCCACACCAAAGGTGCGGATGTCCTCCGCATTGTCGTACATGCCCGCCGGAATAGTCGCGTGACGGTAGAAGGAATTGTCGGCGACAAGTCTGTCAATGGCACCGCCTTCAGCGTGCACCAGATGCGCATCGCACGAAGCCAGCGTCTCCTGTGTCAGCGCGGAAGGGTGACCCACCAGCCAGAAATAGGCGTCGATCTTGCCGTCGCACAACGCCTGGCCTGTCTCGGCCGACTTCATCTCGGCGGCGAGTCTGAGGTCCGAGCGCACCCATCCGAGCGCCTCCTCGATCACTTCCCAGGTACCCCGCGTACCTGATCCGGGGTTGCCGATATTGAGACGCTTGCCCTTCACGTCGGTCAAGGTGTCGATGCCGGACGTGTCGGAAGCAATCACGGTGACGGGCTCCGGATGTACCGAGAATACGGCGCGCAGGTTTTCGAACGGGCCCTGTTCCTCGAATTTGGACGTGCCGTTGTAGGCATGGTATTGCCAGTCGGACTGGGCGACACCGAATTCCAGTTCGCCCTGCCGGATCGTATTGATGTTATAGATAGAGCCGCCGGTGGACTCCGCTGAACAGCGGATTCCGTGCTCTTTTCGATCTTTGTTCACCATCCGGCAGATCGCGCCGCCTGTGGGATAGTAGACGCCCGTCACCCCTCCGGTGCCGATCGAGATGAACTGCTGCTGTGCGGTGGCGCCTGTGGCAGCCGATATCGTGAATGCGGCAAGTGACGTGAGCGCGATGCTTCGAATTCTCATGGTGTTCTCCCAGATGTGGATGATTTTTTTTGAGGTGCGTCATGGTTTATTCGCTCGGGTTCCTTGAGTTTCCGAGCTTCGTTTGGACGGCCTCCATGAACTTACAATACTTGGACTCTCCCATCTTGGTCAAGCTGGCGGGAAAGGGCGGGCATCGAGTCAGTCACGGCTGATTTTCTCCACGGGCCGTGACGAGGCCATTTACCGGGGCGGCAGTTCCGCGACCTGGGTGCTGTTTCCCCGATCTCGTGCGTGACTGCGGGCATACCGACTGACCCGGTGGTGCCGCCAGGCAGGTTCTCCCGATCTGATCCGGACTGGTCGGCTGCGGGGCTAAGTTGCGGACCCGGTACCCGTCCTCGTTTCAGGGGATTACATACATGCCCCGGCGTTGCGCTTCGGGGTGGCGCCGGGGTAGAAAATAAATATTGCATCTCCCATCACAAGACGGTATTGGAAATATTGTGAGGGAGAGGCGCCCTCGCGCCATTAGAGTTACGGACAGGGTGTCTGTGTCACTCACAGCCTAGGATGTCAATGTGGCGTCCGCAGACAGAGGAACGAAGACGATGGCGGAAATGAACCGGATATTTATCGACGACACGAACAGGTACATTGTCGACGGTACGGAGCAGGACGACGAGATTCAGGGCGGCGCGGGCGACGACCACGTCTACGCCCAAAGTGGCGATGACGTCATCTACGGCCGAAGTGGCGACGACAGCCTCTATGGCGACGCTGGCAACGACACCCTCTATGGCGACGCTGGCAACGACAGCCTCATCGGCGGCACCGGCGACGATGTGATCTACGGCGGCCAGGGCCAGGACAAACTCTCCGGTCACGAGGGCGACGACATCCTCCACGGCGGCGACGGCGACGACATGCTCCACGGCGGTGAAGGCAACGACATCATGGACGGCGGCCACGGCGACGACACCCTCATCGGCGACCGGGGGTC
Source organism: Paracoccaceae bacterium (assembly GCA_965221405.1). Taxonomy (GTDB): domain Bacteria; phylum Pseudomonadota; class Alphaproteobacteria; order Rhodobacterales; family Rhodobacteraceae; genus JAPOUP01. Next base: position 575,248 of record CBDCSE010000003.1, read on the forward strand.
GGATACCTTCGTTGTCGGCGCCAACAACGGCAACGACATCTTCGTGCGCTTCGATACGTCCGAGGACAGGATCGATCTGACGGCGCACGATCACATCAGGTCGTTCGCGGATCTTTCCCATGTCATGCGCCAGCAGGGCGAGGATGTCGTGATCGACCTCTCGGGCAGCGACCATGGCGGCGGCACGGTCACGCTGGTGAGGACCCAGCTCTCCGACCTCGACGCAGGCGACTTCCTCTTCCACGATCCCGAGGCCGAAGCCGGGGTCGCCCCAGCGGCCGCGCCCGAGGCCGCAGGAAAGGAAATCGACGGGAGCGACAAGGCCGACAGGCTGACCGGCGGCAATGGCGACGACGTCATCAGCGGCGGGGCCGGCAACGACACGCTCAAGGGCGGCGACGGCGACGACACCATCCATGGCGGCGACGGCGACGACACCCTTTATGGCGGTGAAGGCGACGATGTCCTCCACGGCGGCCACGGCGACGACTGGCTGACCGGCGACCAGGGATCGGACACCTTTGTTGTCGGTACCAACAATGGCGATGACAAGATCTTCGGCTTCGCCCATAGCGGATCGCAGCAGGACAGGATCGATCTGACGGCGCACGATCATGTGACGTCGTTCGCGGATCTTTCCCATGTCATGCGCCAGCAGGGCGGGGATGTCGTGATCGACCTCTCGGGCAGCGACGACGGCGGCGGCACGGTCACGCTGGACAAGGTCCAGCTCTCCGATCTCGACGCGAGCCACTTCGTCTTCCACGAGCCCCAGGCCCAACCCGAACCCCAGACCCAACCCGAGGTCAAGGCCCAACCCGAGGTCAAGGCCGCCCCCGCGGCCGCGCCCCAGGCGGAAGCCCAACCCGAACCCAAGGCCGCAGGCAAGGAAATCGACGGGACCGACAAGGCCGACAAGCTGACCGGCGGCGAGGGCGACGACACGCTCAGAGGCGGGGCCGGAGCCGACACACTCAAGGGCGGTGCCGGCGACGACACGCTCGAAGGCGGGGCCGGCAATGACTGGCTCGAAGGCGGGGCCGGAGCCGACACCCTCGTATTCGCCCCGGGCTCCGGACATGACGCTGTCGGCGGCTTCAAGAGCGGCGAGGACAAGATTGACCTGAGCGCGTTCTCCGGCGTCTCGTTCCAAGATCTCGTCATCACCTCGGGCCACATGGGCACGAAGGTCGAGGTCGACGACGGTTCCGGCGGGACCGCCAGCTTTTTCCTTTGGGAAATCTATGATGGCGACCTGTCAGAGTCGGACTTCATCTTCCACGGAGCCGAGTCCGAGGCGGCCCCCGAAGCCAAGGCCGAACCTGAGGCGGCCCCCGAGGCTGCCCCCGAAGCCAAGGCCGAACCTGAGGCGGAGCCAAAGCCCGAAGGAAAGGAAATCAACGGGACCGACTTTGTCGACAAGCTGGTCGGCGGCGATGGCGACGACACGATCAACGCCGGGGGCGGCATGGACCAGGTCCACGGCGGCGGTGGCGACGACGTCATCGACGGCGGGGCCGGCAGGGACAAGCTGTACGGCGAAGCCGGCGATGACACGCTCAAGGGCGGGGCCGGCAATGATGTGCTCAAGGGCGGGGACGGCGACGACACGCTCGAAGGCGGCGCTGACGGCGACTGGATGCAAGGCGGGGCCGGGGCCGACACCTTCGTATTCGCCCCGGGTTCCGCCCCGTCTATCGGGAGCGACAGCATCGGCGATTTCACCAGCGGCGAGGACAAGATCGACCTCAGCGCGTTCTCCGGCGTTTCGTTCGACGACCTCACCATCACCTCGTCCGGCACTGTCGGCACGCGGGTCGAAGTCAACGACGGTTCCGGCGGCACCGCCAACTTCTTCCTTTACAATGTCGGCTCGGGCGACCTGAGTGAATCGGACTTCATCTTCCACCAGGAAGCCGCCGTCGACGGCATGTAGCGTGGAACCGGGATGAGGTTGCCTCCCCCGCCCCATGACGGGGGCGGGGGCCTTTTTTCTCCCATGAGCCGTTCGCCGCAACCGTCGCGGACCGGCTTGGCATGGGAGCTTCGCGAGAGCGGTCATTCCGCCAGCGACTCAAACCGGATTTGCGTTGCCGCACGAAAAATCCAAGACCGGTCGTCCGGGGAAAAACCAGGATCGATGATCCCAGGCCAAACCGGAGTCGGCGTGGCAGCCGCCGTCTGGTACGGGGAAAGAGTCGAGGACCGATGTCGAACGCCCCCACCGGCAAGAGCGAAATAAGAGGTGCGCTGGCGGAGAGCCGACGGCTGTTCCTGTCGGTTGGCCTTTTCAGCATCTTCGTGAACCTGCTGATGCTGACGGGTCCCATTTTCATGCTGCAGGTCTACGACCGGGTGCTGACGTCGCGTTCGGAGGCGACGCTGGTGACGCTGGCGGGGATCACTGCGTTCCTGTTCCTGATGATGGGCATTCTGGATTACGCGCGGGGCCGGGTGCTGGCACGGGCCGGGGCGCGGCTGCAGGCGCGGCTCGATTCGCGGGTGCTCGGGGCGATACTGACCCGCTCGGTTTCCCCGGCGGAGCGTGCGCGTCCGGCGACAGGGCTGCGGGATCTGGAGGCAATGCAGCGCTTCGCTTCAGGATCCGGACCGTTCGCATTTTTCGATGCGCCCTGGACGCCAGTGTTCCTGTGCGTCCTGTTCCTGTTTCACTGGATGCTGGGGGTGCTGGCGGCGTTCTCGGGTTGCCTGCTGCTCGCGCTGGCGCTGATCAACCAGATCCGGACCGGCCGCCTGCAGGCCGAGGTGGGCGAGGCTACGGCGCGCTCGGCGCATTTCGTCGAGCAGATGCGCGCCGGCAGCGAGACCGTGCGGGGCCTTGGCATGCAGGCCGCCGTGGTGGTGCGCTCGTCCGAGTTGAGGGGCTCGCTTCTGGAGCGGACGCTGGCGGCGTCGGACCGCAGCGGTTTTTTCAGCGTCACCACCAGGACGCTCCGGCTGTTCCTGCAGTCGATGATGCTCGGGCTCGGGGCGTGGCTCGCGATCCAGGGTCTGGTGACCTTCGGCGTCATCATCGCGGCGTCGATCCTGCTCGGACGCGCACTCGCACCGATAGATCAGGCGGTCGGGCAATGGCCGCTTCTGCAGCGGGCATTGGCCGCCCGGCGTTCGCTGGCGACGCTGCTGGAGGAAACGCCGCCCGAACGTTCGCGGACGGTGCTGCCGGTGCCGCGCGCGGTTCTCGATGTGCGGGGACTCACCGTCGCGGCCCCGGGGGCGAAGGTGCCGGCTGTGCGCGGCGCTTCCTTCCGTCTGGAGCCCGGCAAGGCTGCCGGGATCGCCGGCGCCTCGGCGGCGGGAAAGTCCACGCTCGCCCGGGCGCTGGCGGGCGTGTACCGACCGCTCGGCGGTTCGGTGCGGCTCGATGGGGCGGAGCTCGAGCAATACGGTTCGTCTCTCGGGCAACATATCGGTTACCTGCCGCAGGAGGTGCTGCTGTTCGACGGAACGGTGGCTCAGAACATTGCCCGCTTCTCGCCCGATGCGCAGGATGCGGACATCGTGGACGCGGCAAAACGAACCGGTGCGCATGGCATGATCCTGAAGCTGCCCGGCGGCTACGACTTCCAGGTGGCGGCGGGCGGCGCGGCGCTTTCCGGAGGGCAGCGGCAGCGCATCGCGCTCGCCCGGGCGTTCTATGGATCGCCTGTTGTGGTGGTGATGGACGAGCCGGACTCGAACCTTGATGCCGAGGGTACGATGGCGCTGGCGCGCGCTCTGGAGAGCCACAAGAAGAACGGCGGGGCAGCGGTGGTCGTCGCCCATCGCCACGGCGCGTTCGCGCAGTGCGACATTGTCTATGTGATGGAGAACGGACGCCCGGTCCCGGCCACGACAGGCCGCCGCAAGGCGCCGGTGCGGCAATTGCGTGGGGGCGCGGCGGCGGAGAGCTCGGCGCCGCGTCCGACTGTCGGCGATGGCGGCGTCCGGAAGGCGCCTCCGGCCCGTGTCGCCAGACTGCCGACCGCGCCCCCCCCCCCCCCCCCCCCCGGGGGGGGCGTCCGGAGCTCCCCACCCGCGAGCGGCAGATCGCCGACGCCATCGCGCGCATTGCCGGCGCGCGCAGGCGCGCGCCGGATGTCGCGGCGGAAGAGGGTAGCGGCACTGTGCCGGGCGGCGATGGCGTCGTGTCCCTCGGGAGGATGCCGCGGAACGGCATGCCGTGACGGATGGTGCCCGGAAATTCTCTGCCGTGCGTGCGCTCGTCTTGGGGTTTGCGGGGGTAGCCGTGCTGGTCGGCGGCCTGACGGCCTGGAGCGTGCTGGCGTCGGTCTCGGGCGCGGTGATCGCGACGGGCGTAGTCGCGGTCGAGTCCCGTAATCAGGTCGTCGAACATATTGACGGCGGCACGGTCAGCTCTGTGCCGGTGCGCGACGGCGACCGGGTTGCGGAAGGCACCCTGCTGCTGCGCTTCGACGACGGGCTGCTTCGCTCCGAGGAGGCGCTTCTCGCGACCCGGCACGCCGAACTGGCGGCTCGCCGCAACCGGCTGGAGGCGGAATTCCTGGGCGCTGATACCATCACCTGGGACGGGGATCTCGCCACCCGGGCGACCGCGGATCCCGCGGTGCGGGATATCCTCGACGGTCAGGAGCGACTGTTCCGGGCGCGGGCGACGGCGCGCGCAGGGGAAGTGGCGCAATTGCGGGAGCGAATTGGGCAGGCGCATGAGGAGATCGTCGGCCTTGAGGCGCAGGCGGCGTCTCTCAAGCGCCAGGACGTCCTGATCGGGCGCGAACTCGCCGCAACGCGAGCGCTGTTCGACAAGGGGCTGACCCAGTTACCGCGGCTTCTGGCGCTCGAACGGGCGGCGGAGACCCTGCGGGGCGAGTCGGCGACGGTCACCGCCCAGACCGCTCGCGCAAAGGGCCGCATCGCAGAGCTGGAAATCATGGTTCTCCAGATCGGGGCGCGCCGGATCGAGGAGGCCGAGGCGCGGGCGCGGGACATCGGCGCGGAGGAGAACCAGGTGAAGGAGCGGCTCGCCTCGGTACGCGAAAGGCTAGACCGGATGGAGGTGCACGCCCCGATCGCGGGTGAGGTCTTCGGCATGACCGTGTTCGCCCCGCGCGAGGTCGTGCGGCCCGGTGAGCCGATCCTGCAGATCGTGCCACTGGATGCGCGCCTGGTGGCGATGGCGCGGATCCAGCCGATCGATGTGGACCAGGTGTATCCCGGCCAGCCGGCGCTGCTGCGCTTTCCGGCCTTTCCGGCGCGCGAGACGCCGGAATTCGACGGGCATATCGTCCGGATCTCCGCAGATGCGGTGAATGACGAGACGACCGGCCTGTCCTGGTACGAGATCGAGCTCGCCGTGGACCAGGCCGCGGGCGCGGATGAGGGAAGCGGCCCGTTTGGTGACTTCGCTGTTACCCCTGGCATGCCAGTGGAGGCGCATATCCGCACCCAGGAGCGTACCGTGATCAGCTATCTGGCCAAGCCGGTGACAGACTTCTTCTATCGCTCCCTGCGTGAGGAGTGAGGGACGGGATGCTCGATCTAGCATGGGCGGTTCGGCGTGCGCTGTCGGCACCCGGGTCGCGCCGCGCTCCCGCAGGGGGGAACCGCGGGGCACGCGGCGCATGAACGGAACAGGCGCCACGATCGAGGCCGCGCTCGCCAACGACCTGCGCGAGATCGCCGGTGTCGCGGCGCGCATCGACAGCTTCTGCGCGGAACGCGGCATCGCCCATGAAGTCGCCTATGCGATCAATCTCGCGGTCGAGGAGTTGCTGAGCAACACCATCGCCTATGGCTATGACGACGAGGAGCCCCACAAGATCGAGGTGCTCCTGCGGCTTGAGGGGGACTTGCTGGCCGTGATCGTCGTCGATGACGGCAAGGCCTTCGACCCGACCCAGACGCCGGAGGCCGGTTCCGCATCCCTGCTGGACGACAATGGTCTCGAGGGACTCAGCGGGCTCGGCCTGCTTCTCGTCAACCGGATGATGGACCGGGTGGAATACCAGCGCCGCGCCGGCTGCAATGTCACTGTCTTGACCAAGAACACCGTCTCCGATACCGGGGAAGACGGGGATGGGGAGAAGCCCGCGTCCTGACCGACCGATCCGCGACGGGCGTATTCCATGGACGCCATGAGGAGCGGGGCAGCCCGTCGTGATGCTGTGCGGATGGTCAAACCGCACGCTAGGCCCGTCCGCGTCCGGAGCCGCCTCTGATGTCAGCGAACGCCCTCTCTCCAGCGTCCTGTGGTCCGGTGCCGTGAAAGCGACCCTCGCATGTCCGGAGAATCAGAACCGGACAAGGGGGGTGGCTGTGGACAGCAGGGCCATCCCACGCTGGAATTCCATCGTTTCCGCCTGACAGCGGTCGTTTCCCTGTGGTTCGCGTGCGCGCGCACGCGGGGCCGGACCGGCATCGGTGATTTTCCGCCGGCGTTCCCATCCCGCATGTGCGACGGTCCGCGCATGGCGGTTCGCGGCATCCACTCCCATCCCGTTCTCCGGGAGGCGCCCCCGGGGTTCCGCCCGCGGGACGTCGGGGTCCGTCCGGCGACGCCGGAGGAGCGCCCGCTGCGGGGCGCGCTGATGGACCTCCATCACTGTCCCGGTTTCCGGCGCCTGGCCGCCCGGGGCCTGCGCCACGTCGCGGTCTGGCGGGGGCGCCGGGTGGCGCCGGGCGCCTGGCGGGGCGGCGCGTCCGGTGCCGTCCGCGCGACCGGTGGACCGGCTGGAGGCCGGAGCGGCGGTTCCGGCGGCTGGACCTGATCGCCAACAGCACGCGGTTCCCGGTGCCCGCCGGCCCCGGGGTCCTGCCGGACCCCGCGCCGTCCTTCCTGACGGCGATGACACGCCGCCTCGCCGACGGCTGGCCCGCGGTCCACGGCCACCGCGCGCTCCTGGCGGAGACGTGTCCCGCGACCCGGCGCGTTTCCGCGGGACGGTGTACGGGGCGGCGGGCTGGCTGGAGCCGGGCGCGACGAAGGGCTACGCCCGGTGCGACGGGCGCTGCACGGACCCCCACGGCGGGCCGGGGTCCATATTCGCGCGGCCGCTGCGGCGCGACGCCCGGAGGCCGCTCTCCAGGGAGGCGGACCCGCCGCCGGAGGCCGCGCCGCCCGCGGACCCCGGGCTGGCGCCCCGGGATCCGGAGACGATGCGCTCGCTTCACGCCGAACTGTCCGCCGTCCCGGACTTCCGGCGGGCGCAGGGCAGGAAGCGCACGGTGGCCTGCGCCCTCACGGTGCACATACTGGCCGGGACCGCGAACATGAAGGGCTGCGTCGCCGCCGCGCGGTTCGCGGAACCGCTGTCGCAGGACGGGCTGGAGGCCGTCGGCGGCTGGGTGAACCGGGAGACGGGGCTCCGCGGGCCGGTCTCGAAATCCACCCTGCACCGTGTCGCGCGGCCCGTCGGCCCCGGGGCGCTGGAGGACGTGGTCCGGCGCTGCGCCCGGACGCGCATACCCCTCGCCAGGGCGCCCGCGCCGACGCCGGGCGCATCCGGGGCGCGAACGGCGACGGGCACCACGGGACCGTGGCCCTCGCCGGCCACGCCTCCGGCGCGCCCTTCGCGCTCACGGACCTCGACGGCGGCGGCGGCGGGCCGGCCGCCACGCGGGACCTCCCTGAGCGCACCGGCGTCCGGGGAAAGGCGGTCACCCCCGGCGCCCTGCACACGACGCGCGGCACCGCGCGGCCGGTCACGCGGCGCGGCGGCGCGGACCATGTCCTGAACGTCAGGGGCAACGCGCCGGAGACCTTCGCCGCGCCCGGCGGCATCGACCGGGAGCGGGACGCCACCGGCCGCTTCGCCCGGGACCCCGACAGGGCGCGCGGCCGGACCGGATGGCGGAGCGTCGGCGTCATGACCCCGCTCCCGCGCATGGTCAGCCATCCCGGCGTCAGCCGGATCGCCCGCGTCACCCGCCACCGGGAAACGGTGAAAACCGGGGAGGCCAGCGCCGGGACCGCCTGCCTGATCACCTCGCTGGACGCGGACAGGGCGTCGCCGGAGGAACTGCCGGCGCCGGACCGCGGACACCGGTGCGTGGAGAACCTCAACCACCGCCAGAGGGACCGCGCCTTCGGCGGGGACGCCTGCCAGACCCGCAACGGCAACGGCCCCGCCAACCGGGCAAGCCCCAGCAGCATCGCGCCCGCGGTGATCCTCACCGGCCGGACCGGCGGCGAGAGCCTCGCCGACGCCCGGCGGCGCCTGCAACTGGACCGCGCCGGGGCCATCAAGGCGCTGACCGCCGCCTGAGCGGCGGCATCCGACACCCGAAAACGAATCACCCGGAGCCCGCAGGCAACGGTCCGACCGCCCCGCCGAGGGCCGGACAGCGCCGGATTCCGCGCATGGATCCGGGATTCCGCCGCTTCGGACACCCTCGCCACGTGAAAGCGGGGAGCGTGGGATAGTCCTGCTGTGGACAGGCGGGAGGCGGGTTCCTGTGGAAAGGCCGTCCCTTGCCTCCCGTAGCCTATCCGTTCGATGCTAGTGCCTACGATCGGCTTCTGGGCTGGCCAGAGGCGCGCGCTGCACGAGCCGGAATAGCATGTCGTCATGCAGACCTATCATGATACGGTAGGGTCAGGCTCGTCACCGTCTGGTCGGCGGAGACGATGGTCACTTCCTGCCAACCCACGCCGCGGTAAGCCAGACCACAACCAGAACGAAGCTGAGTGCGGCATTGATGTTGGGTATGGTGATGCCAAGCATCTGCCAGGCCAACTCGTCGCACCTGACCAGCGGCGCATCCAATATGCGCTCAAGCAGTTGCTCCGGCGACAGTCCGGCGGTTTCGTTTCCGCTGCAGGTGGCCGGGCCTTCCCAGATTCCCCTCTCCACTCCGGAGTGATAGACTCCGATCGTGCCGGAGGTTGCGGCCGCGACAGCGCCGATTGGGATTAGCGGAATACAGGGCCGGAGAAGCGCGAAGATACCGATTGCGACGGCGGCACCGTGCGGCCAGCGTTGCCAGACGCACATCCTGCATGGCTCGAAACCGAAATATTGGAATATCCATGCCCCCACCAGAAGCGTGGCCGAGCCCAGGGATGCGGTCAGGACCAGATTGGTACGTGAGATCAGGTCAGTATGTGTCATGATACACCTGCCAGAAGAATTCCTCCCAATAGCAGCAGTATGAACAGAGTGAACACCAGGCCAAGTCGGCGTTCAATGAAACTGCGGATAGGCAGGCCGAATTTCCAGAGCAGTGTTGCCACGATGAAGAAACGCAGGCCCCTCGCGATAATGGAGGAGACGATGAAGACGGGAATGTCCAGCGCCATCGCACCGCTGAGAACCGTTATGACCTTGTAGGGAAAGGGCGTGATGCCCGCGAACAGCACCGCCCAAGCTCCCCATTCGCTGTAGCTTTGGCTGAAGCGCTCGAAAAGCATGTCCTGGCCGTATAGTTCAAGTATGGTGTGGCCAACCGACTCGAATAGCCAGTATCCGATGAAGTAGCCGACAATGCCGCCCGAGACGGATGCCGCCAGACAGACCGATGCGATGATGAACGCGCGATGGGGGGCGGCGAGGACCATCGGGATCATGAGAACGTCTGGCGGGATCGGAAAAACCGAACTTTCCGCAAATGCCACAGCGGCAAGTGCGGGGAGGGCATTCCGCGACCGCGCGAGCGAAGCGGTCCGGTCGTACAGTCTCTGGATCATCCTTGCATGCCGTTTTCGCGTTCAGGCCACGGTGGTCCTGCCACTCGAGGGGCTCCCGGGTGAACCCTTTCAGGGCAATTCCGTCCGGAGTGCAATACCCCTGCATAACCATTCGGTGAGGTGACGTTTCACGTCGAATCGTTCGCGGTGTATGTGGACTCGGGAAATCAGGCTGGTTAAACGGAGGCGACGTGCCCGAGTGGCGGAATGGTAGACGCAGGGGACTCAAAATCCCCCGCCTTCGCAGGCGTGAGAGTTCGAGTCTCTCCTCGGGCACCAAACTCAGGTTCCGTCAGGGAAACGATCACATTGGCGGTCGGGCGCACATGGTGAGGACGGGCTCATCTCACTACATCCAATCGATATCGCAGTGTGCGCACCGAAGACATCTTCCGTGGCCGCTGTCGGATTGGCCAGCGCCGCGTGAGCTTGATGTGATGGAGCTATCTCGGGAAACATCTCGGCATTGGTGCCCGCTTGGGGCGTTGCGAAAATACAACATATCGCCGGTCGCCTCGGCGTGATGCTGTATTGATGGACCGCCGTTTAATTCACAGTGATTCCAGATAGTTGCGGAACAGCCCGATGATCATGGGTCTTGAGGCGTGGCGTTCGGTTCGTTTAGGCGGGACGCCATTGCGAAAAATCTTTCGTCAGCCATTGAATGTTCGTTGATTGTTCTCGATATCAGTGCTAGAACATAATGTGAACATATGCGGTGATTGCCGTAGGGTTGATGCTGTGGAATAAGGAGATGAAGCATGGCCAGAGCGGAACTGATTTCAATGGAATCCAAGCGTAAGGACGATCGACTGAAAGCCCTCGACTCGGCCCTTTCCCAGATTGAGCGGCAGTTTGGCAAGGGGTCGATAATGAAGCTTGGCGGTGAAGAGCCGCTGGCGGAAATGGAAGTAACTTCTACAGGATCGATCGGCCTGGACCTTGCCTTGGGAGTCGGCGGGTTGCCGAAAGGACGAATCGTGGAGATCTTCGGTCCCGAATCCTCGGGAAAGACCACGCTGGCGCTTCATTGCGTTGCGGAGGAACAGCGGTCAGGCGGCGTCTGCGCGTTTGTGGACGCCGAGCATGCGCTCGATCCCCAATATGCGATGAAGCTGGGGGTCGACCTCGATGAACTTCTGATCAGCCAACCAGACGCGGGTGAGCAGGCGCTCGAGATCACCGATACGCTTGTTCGTTCGGGCGCGGTCAACGTCGTCGTGGTGGATTCGGTCGCCGCACTGACGCCCCGTTCCGAACTGGAGGGTGAAATGGGCGATTCATCGGTTGGAGTTCAGGCCCGTCTGATGAGCCAGGCGATGCGCAAGCTTACCGGCTCCATTGCCCGTAGCAATTGCATTGTGATTTTCATCAACCAGATCAGGATGAAAATCGGGGTGATGTTCGGATCGCCCGAAACCACAACCGGCGGTAACGCCCTGAAGTTCTACAGTTCCGTGCGTCTCGATATCCGCCGAATCGGGGCAATCAAGGACCGTGACGAGGTGATCGGCAACCAGACGCGCGTGAAGGTCGTCAAGAACAAGGTGGCGCCGCCGTTCAAGCAGGTCGAATTCGACATCATGTACGGCGAGGGAATTTCAAAGACCGGCGAACTTCTTGATCTTGGCGTCAAGGCCGGTGTGGTTGAGAAGTCCGGCGCCTGGTTCTCATACGGTGACGAACGCATTGGCCAGGGGCGCGAAAACGCCAGGAACTTCCTCAGGGAAAACGGAGCGGTGGCGGAAGAGATCGAGCAGCGAATCCGCAAGGCGCACGGTTCCGGCATCGAGGAAACGCAGGCCTCGGGCAATGCTGCCGCTCTGGCGGGTTGCTGACCTTTTGGAGGGGTGTAGCCCAACTTTTTGACATCCGCGTTTTCCGCCTGCGCTTTCCGGAGGGTGCGCGTCGGACCAGGGCCGGAAGAACCGGCCAGCGGCGCGCCTTGAGGCAGATGCGGGAGTGCGTGTCATGACGGAGCGCGAAGGGAGCCGGGTGCACCGCCATCCGGACGCGGTGGCGTATCTGGAAAGCCTGACGGAAGGCGAGGCGGCCGTTCATCCGCCCGTGGTCCGCGAACACGGGGACGGGTTCACCCAGTACTGGCTGGAGGGCGGCGAGGTGAGGAGCCGCGACGTCGCGGCGGCCGAGCTGCCGCTGGCGGGCCACCGTCCGGACGGCGGGCGGCCGGCGGAGTTCGGGCCGCTGCTTCCGCGACTGGCGGCGGACCTAGCGTCGGGCGCCCCGACCTGGACGGCGGCGGGCGTGCGCTCCGCGACGCCTCGCTCGGCGGCGGCGCGGCCGCCCTGAAGCATCTTCTGGAGCGGCTGGACGCGACGCTGCCGGCGCCGGAGTGCGCGGCCTGCGGCAGGCCGACGGCCCGGCATTCGTCGGCGTCGAAGTCCTTGCCTCGAGCCGGCTCGGCCGGGCCGGGGTGGAGCGGTCGCACTTCCGCTGCCGGTCGTGCGGCAAGGGGTGCCTGCCGCTGGACCTGACGCTTGGCCTGGAGGGCGGGACGGTGACGCCGGGGATGGCGGGCGTCATCGCCGGGACGGTGCCGCCCGGAGCTCCGGGCGGCAAGCCGGCACGTCGACAGCCTCGCCGGGGTGGACGCGTCGCCGGGCCCGCTGCAGCGCCGGGCGCTGAGGCCCGGCGAGGCGGCGGCCCGCTCCGGGCGCGAGGAGGTCGTCGACGCCAGGCCGCTGGAATCGCGCATGTATCTTTCCATCGACGGCACCGGCGTCCCGATGCGGAGGGAGGAGACCGGGGGCGTTCGCGGGCAGGCAGGCCGACGGCACCTCGAAGACCAGGGAAGCCAAGCTGGCGGTGGTGTACACGGCCGAGGGGCGGGACCCCGAGACCGGCGCGGCGGTCAAGGACCGGGGCAGCGAGTCGTTCAGCTGCCTGATCGACAGCGCGGCGGCGCCGTCCGGAGGCCGGGAGGCCTCGGACTTCGCGGCGCGGCTCGACCGGGAGGCCCGGCGGCGGGGGCTGCACGACGCGGGCGGGCCCGTCGTCGTCTCCGACGGGGCGGACTGGATCCCCAACGCCTGCGAGGAGCTCTTCGGGGGCCGGAAGGTCACGTTCGTGCTCGACCTCCTGCACTGCCTGGAACGCGCCTCCGACGCGGTGAAGGCGATCCTGCCGGCGGGGGCGGAGCGGGACCGGCGGTTCGCGGAGGTGAAGGCCGACGTCAGGGCGGGCCGGGCGGCGAAGGTCGTCCGGGAGCTGGCGCCCTTCAGGGACCGGCACGGGGAAGTCGAGGCCTGCTGCAGGTACTTCGAGAGGAACCTCGGCCGGATGCGGTACGGCGAGTTCCGGGAGCGGGGCCTCCAGGTCGGGAGCGGTGTCGTCGAGGGCGGATGCCGGCAGTTCGGGCCGCCGCTCAAGCGATCGGGAACGCGCCGGGCGGAGAGGGGCGCCAACGCCATGCCCGCGCCCGGGGGCCGCGTCCTGAACCTCGGGCCGCCCGACCCGCCCGGCTGGCGAACCAGGCTCTCGCGGCATGACCAAAAATTGGGCTACAGAGCGCCAGGCAAACTGGCGCAGGGGCAGTCGGTGAAAGTCCGGCGGAAAGGAAAGGCTAACCACCACTTTCACCGCGAGCCGTGCGCACGTGCCCGTGAGGGTGCATGCGAAGCGTCGGCAGCGGCGCGTGTGGCCGGGAGGACTGAGCGCCGAAAGGGATTATGATCCGGAGCGCCGGGGCTTTTGCAGCAGCCGAAGGCAACACCTGCGGGACCGCAAGGGTGAGGGACCGCCGGGCTCCGCGGCGTCGAAGGGTCCAGGGACGCACGTACGCCCCGCGTCGGGACCTGGGAGGGCTTCAGCCCGCCCCGGCGGTCGTGCCGGGGCCGCGGAAGAAAGGAGATGTTCCGAAACGATGATGAACGGACTGAAGCAGTCGGATCCGGCCGCAGTGCCGGTGAAGTCGGCGAACAAGGGAGCGCCCGCTCCCGCGGAGCCGGTGGAGGGAAGGGCCGGAACCAAGGGGAACCCGCGAGGCCAAGGCATGCACCGGACACAGGGCCGGGCGCGCATGTCACAGGCGGCCGGGCGGGTACGGCAAGCGGCCACGGGGAATCCGAAGGAGAGGCTCACCGCGCTTCTGCGCCATATCACGACGGACACGCTCGAGGCGTCCTGCCTCACGCTGGGGCAGGGCGCGGCGGCGGGCGTGGACGGGGTGACGTGGGAGGAATACGGAGACGGGCTGGAAGGGCGGCTGCCCGACCTGCACGACCGTGTTCACAGCGGGGCGTACCGGGCGCTTCCGTCCCGGCGGGTGGAGATGCCGAAGCCGGACGGGGGAACACGACCGCCTGGCATCGCCGCGCTGGAGGACAGGATCGTCCGGACGGCGGTGGCGGAGACCATCCCTGCGCCGGTATTCGAGCCGGAGTTCCCCGGGTTCAGCCACGGGTTCCGGCCCGGTCGCGGTGCGCATGGCGCACCCGACGCACTGGCGTACGGGATAGCGCGGCGCAAGGTCAACCGGCTCGTCGACGCGGACATCCGGGCCTTCCCCGACCGGCTGGACCGGGGATGGCCCATGAAGTTCGTGGAGCACCGGATCGGGGACCGGCGGGTCACCCGCCTGATCTCCAAATGGCCTGGCGCCGGCGTCATGGAAGACGGGGAATGGCGGGACAGCCTGCGGGGAACCCCGCAGGGTTCAGGTGTCCCGCCGATCCTGGCGAACGTGTACCTGCACTTCGTCCCTGACCCCTGGTTCCGGAGGAAATGGCGCTCCCGGATCGCCCGTGGCGAGACGGTCATCGCGCGCCACGCCGATGACTTCGCGGTCGGGTTCCAGCACAAGCGGGACGCGGAACGGTTCCTGTGCGACCTGAAGGACAGGCTGGCCGAATTTTCGCTCGACCCGCACCCGGACAGGACCCGCCTCATCGGGTTCGGCAGGTTCGCGATGGCGAACCGCCGGGCGCGGGGAGAGCGGCGTCCCGAGACCTTCGACCTCCTCGGGTTCACGCATTACTGCCGGACCACGCGGAAGGGACGTTTCGGACTGGGGCGCAAGCCGATCGGGAAGCGGGCCAGCCGCACCCTGAAGCGCATCAGGGCCGAACCGCGCCGACGGATGCGCGACAGCGCGCGTGACGTCGCCAAATGGCTTGGCCGGGTTGTGGGCGGATGGCTGCGCTGCTACGCGGTGCCGACCGGCCACCCGTCCCTCCGCAGCTTCGTGCGGCGCGTCAGGCGACTCTGGCTGCGCGTCCTGCGACGAAGATCGCAGAGGGACCGCTTCAAATGGAGCGGGATCGATGCCCTGGCCAGGGTCTCCTGGCCTCGGATCCGGATTCCTCACCCATGGCCGGGCACGCGCTTTGCCGTCAGTCACCCGAGGTAGGAGCCTCGTGCCCTAGCGGGCTCGCGGGGATCTGTGCGGGGGGCGTCGGGCAACCGGCGTTCCTGCCGCGACCCCCTTTTGGAGCCCGCAGGCGGTCGACAGCCCAGACGGAAAGACTTCAATCGGGGAATGAGGGAAAAGGGTACGGCGACCCGCGTACCCTTTTCGCGTTCAGGATGCGCCGGAGGGCCCCAGCGCTCCTCCGGCAACGCCACATCCTTCGCTGTGTCCAGCAATTCCCGCTAGATTTTCTTTTTGTTCGTTATCAGTTGGTTGCGCGGCTGTCGGGGATTCTTTTTCGTAGACTTTTTGAGCTGGATCGGCCATCGTGCCGCCAAACAGGCAAAGGCCGAGCAGTCAAATGTCCAGAGATTCTTTCCGCAGGCATCTGTCGATGCCCGGCATGCTTCGCGCGGTGCGCGAGTGTTTCGACCGCAGCCGCGACCCGATCAGGCCGCGTGGCATCAGCCTTTCCGACTGCCTGATGTCGGGGCTGGCGGTGTTCCCGTTCAAGATTCCCTCCCTGCTGCAGTTCGACACGCAGGTCCGTCAGGGCGGCGATCCGGTTACGGCGCGGAACCTGCGCACGCTGTTCGGCGTGGCGCGGGCGCCGTCGGACACATGGATGCGGGAGCGGCCCGGCGGGGTCGATCCCCGCGACCTCCGCCGCTGCTTCAGGCGGATCCACGCCGCCCTTCAGCGCGGCAGGGTGCTGGAGGACTGGACCGTGCTCGGCGGGCATCTCCTGATCTCGGTGGACGGCACCGGGTACCATTCCTCCCACAGCGTCAGCTGCGGGAACCGCTGCGTGAAGAACCACCGCGACGGGTCGAGGACGTACTACCACCAGGCCCTGGGCGCGGCGGTGGTCCACCCCGACCACGCCGAGGTGCTGCCGCTGGCACCCGAGCCGATCCGCAGGGAGGACGGAGCCGGGAGGAACGACTGCGAGCGGAACGCGGGGAGACGGCTTCTGGAGGATCTCCGCCGTGAGCACCCGCACATGAGGGCGATCGTCGTCGAGGACGGTCTGTCATCCAACGGGCCGCACATAAAGCTGCTGAAGGAAAAGGGCTTCCGCTTCATACTCGGCGCGAAGCCCGGCGACCACGAACTGCTGTTCAGCTGGTTCGAGGCCAGCGACACGAAAGAAACATGGGAGAGGCGCGACGGGGACGGCACCGTCCAGCGGTTCGAGTGGGACCGCGGCCTGCCGCTCAACGACGCCAACTTCGACCTGAAGGTCAACATGCTCAGATATAGGGAGATGGATACGAAAGGGGAGACGAAGACGTTCTCTTGGGTCACCGACCTCCCGCTGGACCGGGACACGGTGAGGTCCGTCATGCGGTGCGGCCGCCGCCGATGGGCCATAGAGAACGAGACGTTCCAGACAATGAAGGCGAGGGATCTGTACAGCTTCGAGCACAACTTCGGCCACGGCCACAACCACCTGGCGGACGTCTTCATGACGCTCGCCACCCTCGCGTTCCTGACCGCCCGGGTGCAGCAGCACTGCTGCCCGCTGTTCGGCAGGGCGCGGCGGCACCGGAAGCGCAACCTCTACCTCTGGAACAGGCTGCGCGAACTGGTCAGGACATTCGCGTTCCCGGACTGGAGGACACTCTACCGGGCCATCGCCGGCGAGCTCGGCAGGGAAGACTACGTCGGCCTGATCCGCGACGGACCCTAGCCGCGCTGAATACGCTCGACCCACCCCGATCCCGCCCTTCGCCGAAGCCAATTTTTGAAACCGGGCATCGCCCGGCCATCAGACGTGCGCGCCCGGGACCTGCGGCCCATGCCGCGCGTCAGAAACAGCTGTCAGCCTGCAGGCAAATCAGTTAGCGGGAACTGCTGCGCTGTGTCGCTGTGGACAAGACGGCGGAGCAGGGCTAGATCAGGGAGACGGCAATCCGGGAATTCGCGAGATGACCAGCCTTAATGACATCAGGACGACTTTTCTGGATTACTTCCGCCGCAACGGTCACGAGATTGTCTCTTCATCATCGCTCGTGCCGCGAAACGATCCCACGCTCATGTTCGTCAACTCGGGTATGGTGCAGTTCAAGAATCTGTTCACCGGCATCGAGCGGCGCACCTACTCGCGGGCCGCGACAGCACAGAAATGCGTACGCGCGGGAGGCAAGCACAACGATCTCGACAATGTCGGTTACACGGCACGGCACCATACGTTTTTCGAGATGTTGGGCAACTTCTCATTCGGTGACTATTTCAAGGACGAGGCGATACCCTTTGCCTGGAAGCTGCTTACCGGCGATTTCGGCATCGATAGCGGCCGACTCTCTGTTACCGTCTACCATACTGATCACGAGGCGGCTGACATCTGGAGAAAGGTGGGAGTTCCAGAGGACCGGATAATCCGTATCGCGACGCATGACAATTTCTGGCAGATGGGCCCCACTGGACCCTGCGGACCCTGCACGGAGATCTTCTATGATCACGGAGAGCATATTCGGGGCGGCCCGCCGGGTAGCGCTGATGAGGATGGTGACCGGTTCGTCGAGATCTGGAACATCGTTTTTATGCAGAACGAACGGTTCGAGGATGGTTCGATGATCGATCTCGACATCCAGTCGATCGACACCGGCATGGGGTTGGAGCGGATCGGGGCGCTTCTTCAGGGCAGGCATGACAATTACGATACCGATACGATGCGCGCACTCATCGAGGCGAGCGCGAACGTCATCGGATCCGATCCGTACGGCCCCGGGAACGTGCATCATCGGGTGATCGCCGACCACGTCAGATCGATGGCGTTTCTGATTGCCGATGGCGTGACGCCCTCGAACGAAGGGCGCGGCAACGTCCTGCGGCGGATTATGCGACGCGCGATGCGGCATGCGCATCTTGCCGGAGCCCGGGAACCGGTGATGCATCGGCTTTTGCCGACACTCGTTGATGAGATGGGACGAGCGTATCCCGACCTTGTCCGTACGCTTCCGATGATCGAGGAAACTCTCAGGATGGAGGAGACGCGGTTCCTGAAGACGCTCGAACGCGGACTTCGGCTCTTGGACGATGAGGTGTCCCGACTGGCTGATGGCGCCGATCTCCCGGGCGTATCGGCGTTCAAGCTTTACGACACCTATGGATTTCCGCTTGATTTGACCCTTGACGCACTCCGGGAGCGGGGGCGCGGGGTCGATGTCGCGGGATTTGATGCGGAGATGAAGCGGCAGAGAACCGAGGCCCGGAAGTCATGGTCCGGCGTTGGTGACTGGAGCAACTCCGCGATCTGGTTCGATCTGCTCGAGACCCATGGCGCCACCGAGTTCCTCGGCTACGGGACCGAGACGGCGGAGGGGCAGGTCGCCGCAATCGTGACCGATGGAAAGAATGTGCAGGCGCTGCGGGAAAAGGGGACCGGCTGGATCGTTGTCAACCAAACACCGTTCTATGGTGAGGCGGGTGGTCAGGCGAGCGATCATGGATCGATCCGGACGGTTTCCGGGAATTCGGTAGAGAGATGTCATTGCGCGGTCAAGAATGTGCAGCGTTTCGCGGAAGGGAGGATTTTCGCTCACGAAGTGCAGGTCATGTCTGGCTGTCTGCGGCTTGGCGATGCGGTGTCGCTCGCGGTCGATCACGAACGCCGTATGGCGATCCGCGCCAATCATTCAGCGACGCATCTTCTGCACGAAGCTCTAAGGCAGACGCTGGGCGACCATGTCGCGCAGCGTGGGTCGCTCAACACACCTGACAGACTGAGATTCGATTTCAGCCACCGGAAAGCTCTGAGTGACGGGGAACTGAGGGCTGTGGAAAACGAGGTGAATGCCCACATCCGGCTGAATTCACCTGTGGTAACGAGAATCATGACGCTCGACGACGCGCGCTCGGTTGGAGCGCAGGCGCTCTTCGGGGAAAAATACGGCGATGACGTACGGGTTGTATCCATGGGTAGCTCGGCCAGGGGAAAGGGTGCTGACGGTAACACCTATTCCATCGAGCTATGCGGAGGCACCCATGTGGAGCGGACGGGCGACATAGGACTGTGTGTCCTGCTTGGCGACAGCGCGTCCAGCGCGGGCGTGCGCCGTATTGAGGCACTGACAGGACGTGAGGCGCTTGCTTACATGAATTCACTGGCGACGCGTGTCGGGGAACTGTCGGACATGCTCAGGACCGGACCTTCGGATCTGGTTGATCGCGTCCGCTCGCTGGTTGACGAGCGCAAACGCCTCTCGAGTGAGGTCGCGCGGTTGCGCCGCGATCTGGCGATGGTTGGCAGGAGCGGGGATGCGGGGGAGGACAGTACACGCCGCAGGGTGGGCGGTACCGAATTCCTGACACAAGTGCTCAAAGGCGTTGGCGGCAAGGATTTGCCTGGTCTGATTGACGAACACAAGGCGCGGATTGGCTCCGGCGTGATCCTGCTTATCGCGGATGGAGACGGCAAGGCCGCCGTGGCCGCCGGGGTTACCGATGATCTGACCGGGCGTTTCAGCGCCGTAGAGATCGTTCGTGCGGCCGTGCCGGAGCTCGGCGGTAGGGGTGGCGGTGGTCGCCGTGACATGGCCCAGGGCGGCGGAAAGACCGCCGAAAGGGCCAATGCCGCGATTGAGGCGGCGGAAACGCTACTTAAGGGAGTGAGGCGATGAGTGCATTGTGGATTGCGCATGTGACGGTGACGGACGAGGAGGCTTACGCAAGGTATGCGGCTTTGGCTACGGAAGCGATTGAGCGGGGAGGCGGGGAGATTCTCGCACGGGGAGGTAGGCATGTTCAACTGGAAGGCACTGACAGATCACGCAATGTAGTGATTCGCTATCCCAGCGTTGAGGCGGCAAAAGCGGTTTATGATTCCGATCTTTACCGGAAAGCGCTCAGGCACGCGAAGGGCGCCTCCGAGCGGGAGGTCGTTATCGTCGAGGAACTGTGAATTCCGCCAGCGCTCCCGTTATGGAGATCATATGTGCACCAAGCCGACGTCCGCCGCAATGCCGGATGGTCCGGGCTGGTCCCAAAAACGGGCGGTGCTGCATTCCATCTGTATGGAGACAGGCGACGTGCCGGTCAATTTGCGGAATCGCCTTGTCCCTACGGGTGACCGGGTGCAGGTCGCGGCTCCGAATATGACATAGGAGCCTCTTGCAGAACTCCGCGGTCGAGCGGTTTTTTCCCGTGAAACGGGCTTTTTTTCGACGGCCGGGCCTGGATATGGAGCCGTCCATCCGGTATGCTTAGGGTGATGAACCAACAACATACGGGGAGACGGCCCCATGTCCGTGGGAAAGTTCGTATCAGACGCCTGGCACCGCATTCAAGGGCAGCTTTTCCCCTTCCTCGCCGGGGAGGTCGGCCCGCTGGGCAGGATGCACCGCAGGTTCGTGGCGGTCCTCGACCTGGCGGAGGTGGAGCGGCACCTCCATTACGGCCACCGCGGCGCCGGGCACCCTCCCTCCGACCGGAACGCGCTGGCGCGGGCTTTCGTGGCCAGGGCGGTCTGGGACCTTCCGACCACAGCCGCCCTGATCGACAGGCTCAGGTACGATCCCACGCCGCGGCGGCTTTGCGGCCGGTCGCCGCGTGTCGGGGGTCCCCGGCGAACCGGCGTTCTCCCGGGCCTTCGCGTGGTTCGCGGAGACGCGGCTGCCCGAACGCATGCACGGGGCTTTGGTCAGGGCCGCCCATGACGGCCCGGCCGTCGGCCACGTATCCCGGGACCCGACGGCGGTCGTGGGACGGGAGAGGCCCGCGCCGAAGCGGCGGCGCGGACGCCCCGGGAAGGGCGGGCGCCCGGTCAGGGAGCCGACCAGGCTGGAGCGGCGGCTGGAAAGCGGCATGTCCACGGCGGAGATGGTGGCGGAGCTGCCGAAGGCCTGCGACGCCGGCACGGAACGGAACGCGAAAGGTTACAGGGAGCGCTGGCGCGGGTACGGAACGCATATCGACGCCGCCGGCGGCGATGTCCCCGTCAGCCGCGTCCCGGCCCCGGCGTCGCTGCACGACAGCCAGGCCGCCATCCCGCTCGCCCGGATGGCCGCGGAGCGGGTGGACCACTGCCACGGGCTGATGGACGCGGCCTGTGACTCCCGGGAGATCGGGCCGTGCGCCCGCATGGCGGGGCGGGTGGCGATCATCAACGCCAGCCCCCGCCGCGACGCGGCGCTCAGGGCGCGCCTCGCGGGGGAGGCGCTCGCCCGGCGCAGGGCCGCCGGCCACGTCCGCCACGACCGCGTGCGCCACCGGCAGCGGCCGGGCGGCGGGCGGGTGAACTCCGCCCCCAGGGACTCCTGCGGCGGCCGGCACGTCCGGGTGCGGGCGCGCGCCAGGGTCGCCTGCCACCTGTTCTTCGGCGTGCCCGGCCTGACGGTCCACCGGCTGATGCGGCCCGTCGTCTGACACCCCGCCAGCGGCAGCGCCGGACGCCGCCGACGCCGCCCCGGAACGGGACGGCGCGCCCGCCCGTGCGCGGACGGCGCCCGAAGGGCGACGGAATGCGACATTCCGCCACACTCCGGCGCGCCGGGACGCCCCGGAGACCCCGGAATCCGGTGCCGGAACCCCGGCGGACGCGCCGGAGGCTGGCCACGGCCGCCGGAACCGCGATAATTGTGCAAGAGGCTCATAGGAGAGACGGAAATGAGAACAGCTCTGGTAGCCCTCGTTTGCGTCGGGATCTTCCATCCGGAAGCCGTTATGGCGCAGGTGCCGGATCTGGAAGGGCGTGCGGTTGTGGTGGTGACCGAAAACGCGTACCCGCCGCTGCAGTTCGTGGAGCCCGGGTCGGGTGAAGCGATCGGATGGGAATATGACGCCATGGCGGAGATAGAAAAACGTCTGAACATCAACATCGTATACGAGAATATAAGTTGGGATGCGATGATCGCCGCGGTAAGCCGGGGCCAGTATGATATGGGGATGACCGGCATCACCATTCGGGAGGACCGTATGGAAAAGGTCGACTTCTCCGATTCCTACATGGTTTCCCAGATGTTGATGGTCGTTGCCGGAGACGAGTCCCGTTTCGATGATGCGCGCAGCTTTGCCGCCGACCCCGACCTGCTCGCGGGTGCGCAGCCCGGAACCACGCCGTTCTACGTCACGGTTTATGACATACTTGACGGTGATGAGGTCAATCCAAGGGTCATTCAGTTCGAAACCTTCGGGGCCGCGCTGCAGGCGTTACGGACGGGTGACGTCGATCTGGTGCTTTCGGACAGCACGGCGGCCAATGGATATGTTTCCGCCTCGGGCGGAGGGCTCAAGATCGTGGGAGAACCATTGGGTACCGAGGAGTTTGGATTTATATCCCCCAAAGACAGTGATCTGGTTGACCCGATGAACGCGGCGATCGCGGAATCGCAGAGCCAGATGAACGGAATGGGAATTGCCCCGTTCCGTCGCTATGCGTAGATGAACCATTGACGCCTGATTAAAACCGTGAAACAGTTTCCCGCGCATGCCCTGAAAGGGTGGAAACAAGGCTAGGGTAAGGGATCGATGGCAGATCAAAGCAATCCGCAAGTTGAACTCACACTGCCTGTCTATTACGCGCCTATTATTGGTGTCGGTTCTACCGGCGTTGACATAAAACTCACTTTCATGGATTTTTCGCCTATTGAAGTGACGGGGGAAAATGGGAAAAAACAGCGTCCCGCGATCCCGCAGTGTGTCGTATCCTTAGGGCTTCACGCCGCAAAAGACCTACATGCGCTCCTTGGAATTGAATTGCGGAAATACGAAGATGAGTTTGGTGAACTCAGGACCGTTTTCACTAGGTCCCTGCCAGAATAATCCAGATGATCCCCAGATGTATCCCCCCCAGATGTATCCCCCAGAGACATATAACGCCAAAGTTTCCGTGCGGAATATTGAAGACATCGTTTTGGCTGACAATGTTCCGAACTCGGCCTGCATCTGGAAAAGGCCGAACGTGCATGTTTCGGGAACTGAACCTCCTGAACTCTTCGGGGCGGTTACAATCGTTGACATAACAAAAGCGTTGAGTGTCGTAACAAGAAATCTGTCCTTATTTCCTCAGCCTTTGGGCAGTGGACCGAACGATTTTTACGGGGACTCCGTGAATCAGGAGCAGCAGGAAATCAAAAAACGGATTCAGGATATTGGCCGCGATGCCGGAGAAGACGGATGGCTTGACGGAGAGGGTATCGCCGTGCACGCGAAAGGCCTCCAGTGGCTTGAAGGAAAACTGATACGGTATTTCGTGAATCCAGCAGATTTGGTCCATCTATATCCTACAGAGGACGGAAACGTCCAGATTGAATACACCATCGAGCGTGTTTTCGGGAAAACGGAAGTGAGCGTCGAAATCAATCTTACGAAGCGGAAAGGATACTGGCACTCATTTGACTTTTCTGATAAATCCAGTGAGGACAGGTCTCTTGATCTTTCCTCGGAAACGGAGTGGGAATGGCTTTCCAGGGACTTTGAAAAAGCGAAGGACAAAGGAATAGTCAATGACCCCAAACACTCTACTTTGGCGGCAGGTTCATCCTAACTTTATACAGCAAGAAATTCCTACTTCACAGGCGTTTAGGCCAAGCACAAAAGATAAAGAAAAGCCTTCCGTGGACAACGGCGATATAATTAGCGCGGAACAATCCTATCTGAATTACACGAAAAAGGGGTATGAATCAGGGGGAGTTCTTGCCGTAACGGTAGGGGAGTGTAAGGAAATAAATCCCCGGTGCCACTCCGAAGCGCAACGCCCGGCCCTTCCCGGAGCGAGGGCGTAGCCCGAGCGGAGGGAAGGGCCGGGCGTTGCGCTTTCCGCGCCCCCCGACCCCCCCGATTCCGCACGGGAACGGCTCGGTCCCTTCGGATCCGAGCCTAACCGGCACCTCCGGGCGGCGCAAGGCATGCCGGCAGGCGCGCCGGGGAAGGCCCGCGGCGCGTAGGGGACGATCCGGACGCCGGAGGTTCCCTCAGGGAGGCCGCGCCAGCCGGAACGCCTCGGCCGGCGTCAGGTAACCCAGGACCTTGCGCGGACGCGCGTTCAGCCGGTCCTGGACGGCGCTCACCTCCGCATCCGTCACTTTCCGGAAGTCCGTGCCCTTGGGAAGGTACCCCCGCACCAGGCCGTTGGTGTGCTCGTTCAGGCCCCGCTCCCACGAGTGGTAGGGGCGGGCGAAGAAGAACCTTGCGCCGAGCGCCCCGGCCACCCGCGCGTGGTCCGCGAACTCCTTGCCGTTGTCGGCGGTGACCGTGTGCACCGCGCCGCGGTGCGGCCCCGGAAGGCCGGTCATGGCGGCCCCGACCGCGGCCGCCGTCTTCCTGTCGACACGCCGCAGGAGCGTGTATTTCGTGGCCCGGTCAACCAGGGACACCACGGCCCCGCTGTGGCCGGCGCCCACGATCGTGTCCGCCTCCCAGTCGCCGACCCGCGCCTTCGCCTCCACCAGCGCCGGGCGCCCGGGGATGTCCACCCGGCCCGGGATGTGGCCCCGGCCCGCGTGGGCCCCGCCCTTCCGGTTCGGCCTCTTTCCCCGGCGGCGCAGGTGCCGCCAGAGCCGGCCCCCGGCCCTGCGGTCGGCGTGGACGTGCCGGTAAATCCACTGACGCCCCGCCACCGGGTGGCCCTCCAGGCGCAGCCGCCCGGAGACCTGCTCCGGGCTCCAGCCCCGCACCAGCCGCCCCTCCACCAGCGCCCACAGCTCCGGCGTCATCTTCCTGGGCACCGACGACGCCGCGCTGCGCCGCCCCTCGGCCAGCCGCTGCGCCTGGGCGTGCCGGTAGCCCCGGGCTCCGCCGTTGCGCCGGATCCCGCGCGGGACCGATGACGGACTGCGCCCCAGCTGGCGGGCGATCGCCCCGCCGGAAAGCCCGCTTTCCATCAGGGCGTGGATCTGGCATCTCTCGGGGTAGGTCAGGTGGCGGTAGCCCTCGGGCATGGCGGTCTCCTTCGCGCAACGAAGGGACTGTCGCCGCCATCCGGCCGATTCGCAACATCATGCGTCGATACGACCACCATTCACCCACATAGGGTGTTGCACTTCACTGTGGAACGGGGGAATTTAAACGTCGAAGACGACAGCATTAACAACCCTCCTGCTCACACACTGATCGTTTTCTCCGGCCTTTCGAGGAAAATGCAGGAAGACAAGGCCAAAATTCTGCGGGACAAAGCGATGAAGCGAGGCTGGCAGTACAGGCCGAACGCTTGATGCGCTCGACACCAAATGGTTCCTTGAATATGAGATGGGTCAGTGATTCCGCTCCGCCCCTTTGAGCGCGGGGCGGCCAACACTGAGTCCGCGCATGGGCGCTTCGGTATCCGAGGATGAAGAGTTTCCCTGGTAGCTTGTCGCTGTATTGGCGCTGGGGCGTACGCTTTCTGGCATGTGCTTTTGGACAGCCAGCACAGGTCGATACTCGTCACGCTCCTGAAGGTCGTGAGAATCACGGTATTCCCCGTCTTCGACAGTAAGTCCTCGATCCTGAAGTTTTGCGCGACCGGATCCCAATGAAACCAGCGTCCCGGGACTCCGGATTCTGGACGGCATGCGGGACTGTAGTGCCAGGAAAATGCGGAAATCGGCTTCCAGTATCGCGTTCTATCCCTGCATGACAGGATTTCCTCTTCAGGATGTGTGGTGTCCAGAGGGAGTGCCGCCATGCTCGTCCGCGTCAGGAGGTCCGGCCCGCACGAATACCTCCAGACCGTCCAGAACCGCCGCGGGGGCAAAAGGGTCAGGCAGACGGTCGTCGCCACGGGTCGGCCTGACAGGCTCGCTGCCAGCGGCGCCGTCGACCGGCTCCTGCGCTCCGGCGCGCGCTTCGCCGGGCGCCTGATGGTCCTTGCTGAGGGGGCCCGTGCCGGGTCGGACGCCAGGGTCGCCTCCATCGGCCCGGCCCCGGTCTTCGGGCGGCTGTGGCGGGAGACCGGATGCCGCGGCACAATCCGGTCGCCGCCCGCCGGCACCGGTTCGACGCCGGGCGGGCGGTGTCCATGACCGTGCTCCACCGGCTCATGGTCTCCGGACCGGACCGCGGCGCGATGCGCTGGCGACGCGACCGGGCCATCGGGGGCGTCGACGGCCTGGACCTGCATCACATGCACCGCGCGACGGGCCGGCTTCGCATCCGTGCCCTCAGGGAAGATCGAAGCTGGCAAGGCGCTGGGCCTCTCAGGCTGGGGTTCCGGCTCATCATCTTCCTACAGGCGATCAGGACTGTCCTGCCGCCTCTTGGCAACGATTTTGTCGCTCTGGTGAAAAGACAGTTTCCTGGTCTCGGTGCTCGGCGTGCTGGACGTGACACAGCTCGGTAAGATAACCGCAGCGAGCAATTTTCGCTATTTCGAGACCTACAACGTTGTCGCCCTGATCTATCTGGCCGTGACCATCAGTCTCTCGCTTGCGTTGCGGCATCTGGAGCGCGGTTGGCGGAAGCGGGACGGTTCGGGATGGCGGGGACAGTCACGTCGGCAGCCCTGAACCCGGGACGACCGGCGTGATGGCCGGCTCAGGACGCCAGGGCCGCATTTAGGTTCCCGTCGACTTTCTCCAGGAATCCCATCGTGGTCAGCCACCTCTGGTCCGGACCCACGAGCAATGCGAGATCCTTGGTCATGCTGCCGCCCTCGACGGTCTCTACGATCACCCGCTCCAGCGTTCCGGCGAAGTTCCGCAACGGTTCGTTGCCGTCAAGGTTGGCACGGTGCCTAAGCCCGCCCGTCCACGCGTAGATCGAGGCGATGGAATTTGTCGACGTCTCTTTGCCCGCCTGGTGCTGCCGGAAATGGCGTGTGACGGTGCCGTGTGCGGCCTCCGCCTCAACAACCTTTCCGTCCGGCGTCATCAACTGCGATGTCATCAGTCCGAGAGAGCCGAAGCCCTGGGCCACAGTGTCTGACTGAACGTCTCCGTCATAGTTCTTGCAGGCCCAGACATATCCTCCCGACCATTTCAGCGAGGCGGCGACCATGTCGTCTATCAGTCGGTGTTCATAGTGGATTCCCTTGGCTTCGAACCGCTCCCTGAACTCATCATCATAGACATCCTGGAAAATGTCCTTGAAGCGGCCGTCGTAGGCTTTCAGAATCGTGTTCTTGGTCGACAGATAGACAGGCCAGCCGAGGTTCAGGCCATAGTTCATGGACGCGCGGGCGAAATCGCGGATGGACTGGTCAAGGTTATACATCGCCATGGTGACGCCCGGGCCGGGCGCGTCAAAGACCTCCCTCTCCATCACCCGGCCGTCGGAGCCCTCGAACCTGATCGTCAGTTTGCCCGGTCCGGGAAAAGCGAAGTCGGTCGCCCTGTATTGGTCGCCGAACGCATGGCGCCCGACCACGACGGGCTGTGTCCAGCCGGGAACGAGCCGCGGTACGTTCCGGCAGATGATCGGAGCGCGGAATATGACCCCGCCGAGGATGTTCCGGATCGTTCCATTCGGACTGCGCCACATCTTTTTCAGGCCGAACTCCTCGACCCGGCCCTCGTCTGGAGTGATCGTCGCGCACTTCACGGCCGCACCCACCTCCCTGGTCCTCTCGGCCGCGTCAACCGTTATGCGGTCATCCGTCCTGTCACGCTCCTGAATCGACAGATCGTAATAAAGCAGTTCGACGTCGATATAGGGCAGGATCAGCTTCTTCTTGATGAAATCCCAGATGATCCGGGTCATTTCATCGCCATCCATCTCGACGATTGGGTTTTCCACCTTGATCCTGGTCATGCGATCCGTTCCTTGTCCATGATGCTACGGAAGCCACAGGCATCATATCCGAGTTCAGTGCCGGGAGAAAGCCGGCATACCGTGGTATACCGGTCCACCGCGCTTTCCGGCGGTCATTTCCAGTGCTCACGCGCCGGTGTTCCGGTGCCGTTCCGACTCGCCGCGGCGGTGACGATGGTGATTTCCGCTCCCTTCGGGAGACGTTATCTGGTCGTCTCCGTAAGTCGGCGGCGGACATAGCGACTTACCTCGGCGAGCATCGGTTCCATGTGCGGTTCCTCAAAAAAATGCCCGGCCTGCTCGACCTCGGTGTGGGTGATGGTGATTCCCCTCTGCTCCTTGAGCTTCTCGACAAGCGTGCGGGTTTCCTCCGGTGGAGCGACCCGGTCCGCCGAGCCGTTGATGATAAGACCCGATGACGGGCAGGGGGCGAGAAAGGAGAAGTCGTACATGTTTGCCGGCAGTGACACGCTCACGAACCCGGAGATCTCCGGCCGCCTCATCAGCAGCTGCATTCCAATCCAGGCGCCGAAACTGAAGCCCGCCACCCAGCAATGCTTGGCGTTCTGGTTTATGACCTGCAGGTGATCGAGCGCCGAGGCCGCGTCACTCAGTTCGCCGATGCCCTGATCGTATTCGCCCTGACTTCGGCCCACGCCCCGAAAATTGAACCTAAGTACGTTGAATCCCATTCGGAAAAACTCGTAATGCAGGTTGTAGACAACCCGATTGTTCATCGTGCCGCCGAACTGCGGATGCGGGTGCAGTACGATCGCGATCGGCGCATCTTTGGCTTTCTGCGGATGATACCGACCTTCAAGTCGTCCTTCCGGGCCCTGAAAAATAACTTCCGGCATTGATCCTCGCGTATCTGCTACCGCTTCGGCGCGAACGATTCTTGACGCGTGAAAGTGACTTCTTTAGAATCATTCTACGATCGGTGACATTGATCTGCATGGAATTAGCCATCAAGGTCCGCGTCGTCAATGGAAAGGCTGTCAATTACGTGAATGTATGGGGGCGTGACGTGAAGCTCAGCACGAAAGGCCGATACGCAATGGTTGCGCTCGCGGATCTCTCCGAGCAGCCGGATGACTCGCTCGTCTCGCTCTCCGCGATATCGAGAAGGCAGGACATCTCCCTGTCCTATCTCGAGCAGCTGTTCGTCAAGCTGAGGCGGGCGGGACTTGTCAGATCAGTGCGTGGTCCCGGAGGCGGATACCAGTTGGCGATTCCGGCGAGTGAGATCCGCATTTCCGATGTCCTTGGCGCGGTGGACGAGACCCTGAGCGCGTTGCATACCGGGGCCGGTGCCCAAGGAGGCGTTTCGGGAAGCCGGGCGCAGTCGATGACCAACAGGCTTTGGGAATGTCTGTCGGCGCATGTTTACGTCTTTCTGCACCAGACGCGGCTCTCTGATGTCGCCAATAACGAGCTCGTGCCCTGTCCGGCCGTGCCAACGATCTTCTCGGTCGTGGACGAGTGATGACATGGCTGCCGGTCATTGGTCCCACCTAAATCCAGCCCGGCCACCACGATGGCGTGCGCCGGGGATGGCGTCGGGATGGATTCGTCGGTGAGGTCTGCTGAGGCCCCGCGGGGCCAGGTGTTTGGTGGGTTTGGCTGAACGGATCTACCTCGACTGGAACGCTGGCGCACCTCTCAGGCCGGAGGCCAGGGCGGCGATGGCGGCCGCGATGGATCAACTGGGCAATCCCTCTTCCGTACATCGCGAGGGTAGGGCGGCGCGGGCGACGGTGGAGTGCGCCAGGGCGCGTGTGGCGGCGGCTCTGGGCGCGGGTGGAGCGGAAATCGTATTTACGTCGGGGGCGACAGAGGCGGCGGCTCTGGCGCTCTCGGGGAGAAACCTGAAGGGTGCGGCGGTCGAGCATGACGCGGTCGCCGCATGGGTTGGCCTGCAACTGGACGCCGACAGCGCGGGCCGTGTCGCCGTTCCGGAGCCCGATCGGTCGACGCTTCAGCTGGCCAATTCCGAAACCGGGGTGATCCAGGAACTTCCCCCGGGCCTGGCGGTCTCTGACGCGACCCAGGCCTGGGGGAAACTTCCGGTCGCGTTCGACCATACCGGCGCGGAAATGGCGCTCGTCTCCGCGCACAAGCTGGGCGGACCGAAAGGTGTGGGAGCGCTGATCATGCGGCGCGGCTGCCATCTGGATCCGCGGATAATGGGTGGCGGACAGGAGATGGGCAGACGGTCGGGCACGGAGAACGTCATTGGGATCGCGGGATTCGCGGCGGCGGTCGATGCTGCGGTCAGGGATCTTGAGGCCGGTGTATGGGAAGAGGTGGCCAAACTTAGAAATATTCTAGAAAACGGCATTGCGGCTGGCTCACATCGGACTATTTTTGTCGGTAGAGATGCGCCGCGGTTACCGAACACCTCGTGTTTCGCCTCTCCAGGATGGAAAGGGGAAACGCAGGTGATTGCGATGGATCTGGCGGGCTTCGCGATTTCCGCGGGTTCCGCCTGTTCAAGCGGAAAAGTGCGGGAGAGCCGCGTGCTCCGCGCGATGGGGTATGACGGAGAGACGGCGCGTTCCGCGGTCAGGGTGTCGCTCGGGCCCTCGACGACGGAAGAGAACATCGGGCGTTTCATCGATGCCTGGACGGTTGCCCGTAAGAAGGTCGCCGGTCGCGCCGCCTGAAAGGAGATTGCCATGGATGCGTTTGAAGGCACACAGGTCAAGGAGGGCGTGGAGGAGGAGACGGTCCAGGCTGTCAAGTCCCTTGCGGGAAAATACAAGCATGGCTGGACGACCGACATCGAGATGGACTACGCACCGAAGGGTCTGAACGAGAACATAGTTCGGATGATCTCGGAAAAGAACGGTGAGCCGGACTGGATGACCGACTGGCGGCTTCAGGCGCTGCGGCGCTGGAGCGCTCTGCGCGAACCCGATTGGGCGATGGTCAGCTATCCCGCCATCGATTACCAGGACCAGTACTACTACGCGGCGCCAAAGACCATGTCGGAGAAGCCGAAGTCACTGGACGAGGTGGACCCGAAGCTTCTTGAAACCTACCGCAAGCTGGGAATTCCGCTCAGGGAACAGATGGTTCTTGCCGGTGTCGAGGGCGCGGGCGACGTTCCGGCGGAAGGCCGTAAAGTCGCCGTTGACGCGGTTTTCGACTCGGTCTCCGTCGGAACCACCTTCCAGAAGGAATTGGCGGAAGCCGGCGTGATATTCTGCTCGATTTCCGAAGCCCTCAGGGAGCATCCCGAACTGGTGCGCAGGTATCTCGGTTCCGTGGTGCCAGCCAGCGACAATTACTTCGCGACGCTCAACAGCGCGGTGTTCTCGGACGGTTCCTTCGTATACGTGCCGCCGGGAACGCGCTGCCCGATGGAACTGTCAACCTACTTCCGCATAAACGCGGAAAACACGGGCCAGTTCGAACGTACCCTGATCATCGCGGATCAGGGTGCCTATGTGAGCTATCTTGAAGGGTGCACGGCACCCCAGAGGGATACGCACCAGCTGCATGCGGCCGTTGTGGAGCTTGTCGCTCTCGAGGACGCCGAAATCAAGTATTCCACGGTACAGAACTGGTTCCCGGGCGATGAGGAGGGGCGGGGCGGCATCTATAACTTCGTCACCAAGCGCGCCGATTGCCGGGGCGATCGCTCCAAGGTTATGTGGACGCAGGTCGAAACTGGATCTGCCATAACATGGAAATACCCCTCCTGTGTGCTGCGGGGCGATGGCAGTCAGGGTGAGTTCTATTCCATTGCCATCACCAACAACCTGCAGCAGGCCGATACCGGCACCAAGATGCTGCATCTTGGCCGTGACACGAAGTCGCGTATCGTCTCCAAGGGAATCAGTGCCGGCAAGGCCCAGAACACCTACCGCGGCCAGGTCTCGGTTCACCCGAAAGCCAGGGACTCGCGCAACTACACCCAATGTGACTCGCTGTTGATCGGTGATTTATGTGGAGCCCACACGGTGCCTTACATCGAGGTCCGCAACAACACATCGCGTGTCGAGCACGAGGCGACGACGTCCAAGGTGGATGATGACCAGCTGTTCTACTGTCGCCAGCGTGGAATGGATGAGGAAGAGGCGGTCGCGCTTGTCGTCAACGGCTTCTGCAAGGAGGTGCTCCAGGAACTTCCCATGGAGTTCGCCATGGAAGCGCAGCAGCTTGTCGCGATATCACTTGAGGGAAGCGTGGGCTGAGCATCTGGGCGTGACTCGCGCGGAAAACCGGTTATGGCGTCTGCCGGACAGTGGCGTAATGCAACTCGGGTGGGGCCGGGCCGTGTTGGACAGGGTGCCGTGACCACCGGTTCGCGGCCGGAAAGTAGTTGGAAGTGGTTTATGGATGAGAGATTTCTGGGTCCGGCGCTTACCACCGGCGTGTTCTGCGCGTTTTTCGCCATGTTCGTCGCAACCGTAACTGATGCTCTGGCTCTCTGGCAGGTCGCGGGTGTTGGCGGCGCATCGGGCTTTCTGGGCAGTCTTTTCGCGAGTTTTGTGTGGAGAAGGAAATGACCGATCCAGTTGTCAATATCCATGAAGCAGCGGCGTTCTCCAACCAACCGGACGGTAGCGAACGTTTCGGCGCGACGGTCGCGCCGTTGTCCGACGCGCTCGGAATGTCCGGGCTTGGAGCGATGTTTGTGACGGTCGAACCCGGCAGGCGCGCCTTCCCGTTTCACAACCATCTGGGCAATGACGAGATGTTCGTCATTCTCGAGGGAACCGGAAGCTACAGATTCGGTTCCGCAGAGTTCCCCGTGAAGTCGGGTGATGTGTGCGCCGCTCCGAAAGGTGGTCCTGACACCGCGCACCAGCTCATCAACACCGGTGCCGGACGTCTGCGCTACCTCGCCATTTCCACCCTGAATGATCCCGAAGTGGTCGAGTATCCTGATAGCGGCAAGTTTGCCGTGCTTGGCATTGCGCCGGGCCCGTCCTACTCCGAAGCGCATATGAAGCATATCGGAAGACGCGAGGATGCGCATGGTTACTGGGATGGCGAGGAACTGTAGCCCTTCCCGCATATGAACGAACAAGAGGCAATATCGGTCAGGCCTGTCCGCACAGAGGTGAAAAATGCTTGAAATCAAAAATTTGCATGCCAAACTTGAGGAAGAGGACAAAGCCATACTCAAGGGTGTCGACCTCACGGTTGGCGCGGGGGAGGTCCATGCCATCATGGGGCCGAACGGATCGGGAAAGTCGACTCTTTCCTACGTTCTCTCCGGCAGGGCGGGCTACACGGTGACCGAGGGATCAGCGGTTCTTTCCGGCGACGACGTCCTCGACATGGAGCCCGAGGAGCGTGCGGCGGCGGGCCTGTTCCTTGCCTTCCAGTATCCCGTCGAGATCCCCGGTGTCGGAAACATGACCTTCCTTCGCACGGCGATGAACGCGCAGCGCAAGGTTCGCGGGGAGGAGGAGATCAGCGCACGTGATTTCCTGAAGCTGATCCGGACCAAGGCGGACAAGCTCAGGATCGACGCGGATATGCTGAAACGGCCGGTTAACGTCGGTTTTTCGGGCGGCGAGAAGAAGCGCAACGAAATCCTGCAGATGGCGATCCTGGAGCCAAGGATGTGCATACTCGACGAGACGGATTCGGGTCTCGACGTCGATGCGATGAAACTTGTCGCCGACGGCGTCAATGCCCTACGTGACGAGGGGCGGGGGTTTCTTGTGATCACCCATTACCAGAGGTTGCTCAATCATCTCGTACCTGACGTCGTCCATATCATGGTCGACGGACGTATCGTAAAGGTCGGCGATAAGGAGCTCGCGCTCGAGGTCGAGGAGAACGGGTACTCCGGAATTCTGGAAGAGGCTGCCTGAATGTCCGCGCTGGAGTCGCAGGTCATTCCGGCCGGGGAACGGCTTTCGACGCTTCGCATACCGCCGGGCGTCGCCTGGGCGGAGCGGGTTCGGATGGATGCCCGGGGGCGGGTGCTGGCCATGGGACTTCCAGAGCGGCGTGACGAATACTGGAAATACACCCGCCCCGAGAGCCTCACCGACCCGGAGGTCGCCCGCGCTGCGGTACTGGTTCCGTATGAGGCGACGCTGTTCGATAGCATCGACAGGCTGAGGATTGTGTTTATCGATGGGGTTTTCGCCCCTGATCTATCGGACGACCTGTCGCTTGCCGGGGTGCGCATCGAGCGCCTTTGCGAGGTGTCGCGGATGGATATTCACTGGGCGAGTGAGCTCTACGGGGTGCTGGAGGCGCGAAGTCATTCTCCGATCGCCCGTCCGCTTGCCGCGCTTAACACCGCCTACGCGACCGACGGTGTGATGATACGCGTCACCGGGAAGGCCACCAAGCCCGTGAACCTGATCTACCTCCATCGTTCCGAGACCTCCGACGCGATCCTGCACCATTGCATCAAGCTGGAGGAGGGTGCCGATCTGACCCTTCTGGAAACCGGACCTGCGGCGGCCAGATTCAACAAATCCATGGAGATTGATATCGCTGATGGCGCGGCGTTCCATCATGTGAGGGCCCAGGGACGGGACCACGAGCGCCGCGCGATGACGCATACATTCGCCAGGCTGGGGCGGGAAAGCGTGTTCAAATCATTCACGGTGACGGTCAATGGTGTCCTGACACGCAATGAGTGTGTTGTTGAACTCGTTGGCCCCGACGCGGTGGCGCATG
The DNA here is from genome assembly GCA_965221405.1 of Paracoccaceae bacterium. Taxonomy (GTDB): domain Bacteria; phylum Pseudomonadota; class Alphaproteobacteria; order Rhodobacterales; family Rhodobacteraceae; genus JAPOUP01. The sequence continues at coordinate 609,612 of CBDCSE010000003.1, forward strand.
TCGCGGGCGCCGTCGTTGGTGACGGAGAGTTCCATCACGATGACACTGTCCTGATAACCCATGACGCGGCCGGCTGCCAAAGCCGTCAGGTGTTCAAGAAGGTTCTCCGGAACGGCGCGACCGGTGTCTTTCAGGGTAAGATACTTGTTCGGCCGGGTGCGCAGAAGACGGACGGGTACCAGATCAGCCAGTCGCTTCTTCTGGATGACGACGCCCAGTTCTACGCAAAACCGGAACTGGAAATCTATGCTGACGACGTGAAATGCAGCCATGGCTCCACAAGCGGCGCCATTGATGAAGAGGCGCTGTATTATATGCGGTCGCGCGGCATTCCGCGCACGGAGGCACAGGACATGCTTGTGCTCGCGTTTCTCGCGGAAGCCATTGACGAGATAGAGGACGAAGCGGTCGCGCGGGATATCGTCGCGGCTGTTGAGGCTTGGCTGGGACGACGTCGCGACTGATGGGGCTGTTCGCGGATATCTTGGCGACCTACCGGTCGCCGGGTAAGGTCATGCGGCGGCATCTGGACGGTGCCAGGGATGAGGGTAGGGCGTTGATGTATCTGCTGCTTGCCTGCTGCCTTTCCTGTCTGGCCCAGTGGCCCAGGTTGCAGCGGGAAGTATCGATGGACGGGAGCGTGGCTCTGGAGATTCGAATTGGCGGCGCCCTGTTCGGCTGGATTTTCATCGTGCCTCCTGCGATGTATGCGTTTGCGTTTCTTGCCCGCGTCCTGGCCGGTGCGTTCGGGGGGCATGGGACGGGCTACTCAGCGCGGCTGGCGTTGTTCTGGTCCATGCTTGCGGTCGCGCCGCTCGGGCTTGTCGCCGGATTGGTCGGCGGGTTTATCGGCCCCGGACCTGCGGCCGCGATCACCGGCCTCGTCGGATATGTCATATTCTGCGTTATCTGGTGGTTTTCAATGATTGAGGCGGAAACCGGCAGAGCGCGTCCATGACGGCCACGGCGGTTCTGATCCAGCACGCGCTTGAGACCATCAAGGCACCGCGGCAGCAGGCACGGTGGGCACTGTCCGTCGCCCTTTCCGGCTCGGAGCGATGGCAGGCGCTGGTCCTGAACACGGTGGTCAGCACTCTTCTGCTTTGGCTATGGATCTATCTGACCATGGGGAATGCCGCAGATCAGGCGGCGTCGGTGCAGACCCTGATTTCGGCAATGATTCTCGACAGGCCGATCATGGCTGGAATTTTTCAGGTGGGTTTCGCGGTGGTTTCGGTCCACGCGCTCCATTGGGGCGGGCGGGTTTTCGGTGGTGGTGGCGACCTGCACGGGGCGGTGTCCCTTCTGGCATGGATGACCTTCGTGCTCAATCTGGTCAGCATGCTCCAGATCGTGCTCTGGTTGGTCTTCCCGGTCGTGGCCGAGCTGATAGGTCTGTTCTCGATTGTCCTTGTCTTTGTTCTGCTTACGAGTTTCTGCGCCGAACTGCATGGGTTCCGGTCGCTGTTCATGACGTTCATCGGACTTATTTTCTCGATCTTTGCCATCCTTTTCGGGTTTTCCCTGTTGGTCGCGTTTATCTAGTCTCCATGCCGGGAGTGTCGGTCCGATGTATGACGTGAATGAAATCCGCAGGGACTTCCCGATCCTGTCCCGGGAGGTGAACGGTCGCCCATTGGTCTATTTCGACAATGGTGCGTCTGCGCAGAAGCCGCGTGTGGTCATTGACGCGATCACCCATTCCTATTCTCAGGAATATTCCAATGTTCACAGGGGGTTGCATTTTCTGTCGAATCTCATGACCGATAGGTACGAGGCGGTGCGGGGTGCGATCGGTAGATTCCTCAATGCGGCGGACGAGAACGAGATCGTCATGAATTCCGGGACGACCGAGGGTATCAATATGGTCGCGTATGGCTGGGCGATGCCGAGGATGGAGGCGGGAGATGAGATCGTCCTCACCGTGATGGAGCATCACGCGAATATCGTTCCGTGGCATTTCCTGCGGGAGCGGTTGGGTGTGAAGCTTGTCTGGGTTGACATCGATGATGACGGCCATCTGGATCCGCAGAGGGTGCTGGACGCGATCACTCCGAGGACGGGGCTCATAGCGGTCACCCATGTCTCGAACGTTCTGGGAACCCGGGTCGATGTGAAGGCGATTTCGAAGGGTGCCCGCGCCATGGGGGTTCCGGTGCTGGTCGACGGTTCGCAGGCCGCGATGCATATGCGGGTCGACGTGCAGGACATAGGCTGCGATTTCTATACGATCACCGGGCATAAACTATACGGACCGTCGGGGTCCGGAGCGATTTACTGCAGGTCGGAACGAATGGCCGAGATGTCTCCGTTCTTCGGTGGTGGGGTCATGATCAAGGAGGTTCACAAGGACCGGATTTCCTGGAACGACCCTCCGCTGAAATTTGAGGCGGGTACTCCGCCCATTGTCCAGATGATCGGTCTCGGCGTGGCGATCGAATATCTGGATACACTTGGCATGGATGCCATCGAGCGGCATGAGACGGCACTTCGGGATTACGCGGTCAGCCGGTTCGGTGATGTGGAAAGGCTGAGACTTCAGGGCACCACTTCCGACAAGGCCGGGATATTCAGTTTCACGCTGGAAGGTGCGGCGCATGCCCACGACATATCCACTGTATTGGACAAGAAGGGCGTCGCGGTCCGTGCAGGCCATCACTGCGCAGGGCCTCTCATGGAGCGGCTTGGCCTTACCGCGACCTGCCGGGCGTCATTTGGCCTGTATAACACGATGGATGAGATTGACGTCATGATCGAGGCACTTGAGCTGGCGCAGGATCTGTTCGGTTAGGCAATGTCCCGGAAACCATAACCGTGTATGGGGCCGGATCGGGTTCGTGGCTTTATCATGAACTGGCTTTTGGCGCCGAAACTCGATTCTGAAAGAATGCATTGATGCGGAGCGTGCGCTGGATTCGGGCGATATGCCCGTCATCGACTGCCATCGGCTCCGCAAGCTCCGTCCATTGCTTCACGACCGCGATGATGGCTTTTGTGCCTTACGCTTTCTCAGTCCGGCGAATTCTCCAAACGCAACCGGATCGCTCAATGAAATCCCTCGCGTTTGCCGCTGAGAGTCATGTGATGCTGGAGCGTCCGCGAGCCATTCGGGTTATGGCTGTAGCCCGTCTTCGACAGCAAATCCTCGTTTCTGGAGCTTTCCGCCGTCGGATCCCGACAAATCAGCGTCCTGGTACCCCAGATACGTACCGGGTCGGCGCAAGCGCGTCGCGCTGTCCATTTACTTGCGATCAACTCTTCGTTCAGGACGAACAAGTCGCTCCGCCTAGCACACAGAATTTCGAGCAATGCGGATGATTCAGGTAAACCTCACGGTCCGCCTCGGCCAGGCTCATGCCGAGTTCGAAGTCCGGGCTATAGGGAATGAGCGTGCAGGCGAGGACCGTCGGATTCGAGGTGCCCCTGCGTTTCACCACCATACGCGAACTCGCGCACATCACGTCGTTCGGAGACTTGCCGAGAAGTTTCCAGCACTCGTTCGTTATTTCCGGTACGGGTTCCGTTTCGTCCATTTCCGGAAACAGAACGGTCTCGGTTGGTTCATGCGCATCGATATCGAAACCGTTCTCGGCAAAGAGTCGGGCGTAGCCGATCCGCGCTTCGTTATCGGATTCACCCCAGCGCTTTCGCCCCGCCACGGTCATCCGTATGCCCGCGTCCCTTAGAACGCGCATGCCTTCAAGTGTCGTGCCGAATGTCCCCGGCCCGCGCTCCAGATCATGCTTCTGTTGCGACCAGTGATCCACGGAGACGCGCAGTGTCAGTCTGTCACCATATCTTTCGTTCAATGACCGGAGTTCCGCCATTACATGTGGCCGCGTCATCGGGCGCATGGCGTTGGTAAGGACCAGGACCTCGAAACCGCGTTCCAGGCACACGCCGGCCATGGCCGGCATCCGGGGATTCATGAATGGCTCCCCGCCGGTGAAACCGATCTCTTGTACGGGCCATCCGATGTTGTCTATCTGGTCAAGATACGTGACGACGTCATCAAGCTCCAGATAGGCGAGCCGGTCATTTGTCGGCGAGCTTTCAATATAGCAATTGGCGCATGTGATGTTGCATACCGTGCCTGTGTTGAACCAGAGAGTCCGTAGCCGTTCCAGACGGACGGACGCACGACGTGCGCCGTGCGCGGTGATCCTTGGATGTTCGAAGGCACCGGGTATCGCGCCATCTTGATGGTCTTTCATGAATCGCTCCGCACAGGAATCACTCCATCGGAGCAGGTTAACGGTATCATGCGGGGAGGAAAACCTGGGTCGCATGGGTTGTGGTTGTGATGATCGGGGTCAATGATAGATTCTTCGTGAAACCGCGCCGAACCTCTCAGACGGCACCAAAGTAGAGCCGATGGAAAAATCATGGTATCACGCGTCATCCCGGTTGAACCATTCGATCTCGTGATATTCGGCGGAACGGGAGATCTCGCGCGAAGGAAAATCCTGCCCGGTCTTTATCGACGGTTCTGGAAGGGACAGATACCCGCCGAAGCCCGCGTCGTGGGTGCTTCGCGAAAGCCAATGACCAACGAAATGTTCCGTGAGTTCGCACGCGCGGCGGTCAGCGATTTCGCAATACAGGGCCGCGGGGACGGGAACCGGGTGGAGAGCTTCCTGCGGCAGCTGAGTTACGTCTCGATCGATGCGACAGGAGGCGGAGATTGGGACGAACTGCGCTCGGTCCTGCGTGAGCGCGCGGTTCGGGTGTTCTATTTCTCTGTGGGTCCCGACGTCTACGTCCCGCTGGCTGAACGCCTGCACCGCCACGGGATTGCCGACGAGGACAGCCGTATCGTCATCGAAAAGCCCTTCGGTCATGATCTTGATAGCGCCCGTGACCTGAACCGCACTCTGGCGCAGTTCTTCAGCGAGCGGCAAATCTACCGGATTGATCACTATCTCGGCAAGGAAACGGTTCAGAACCTTATGGCGGTGCGCTTCGGCAATATCCTGTTCGAACCGCTCTGGAACGCTCGCTTCGTCGACCATATCCAGATCACCGTTGCCGAAACGGTCGGGGTGGGCGGACGTGGTGCCTATTACGACAAATCCGGTGCGGTGCGGGACATGGTGCAGAACCACCTTATGCAGCTCCTGTGCCTGATCGCAATGGAACCACCCAGCCGCTTCGAGCCCGACGCAGTTCGTGATGAGAAGCTCAAGGTGATCCGCGCACTCGATCCGGTGCCGGATTCCGATCTGGTGCGCGGACAATACGTTCGGACGGAAGATGTCCGGAGCTATCTCTCTGACGTTGGCAAAGATGTCTCGCTGACCGAATCCTTCATCGCCATGAAGATCCAGGTGTCCAACTGGCGATGGAAGGGGACGCCATTCTATCTGCGCACGGGAAAACGCCTGAAAGCCCGGACAAGCGAGATCGCCGTCGTGTTCAAGGACCCGCCCCATTCGATCTTCGGTGAATATACCGGCGGGAGCGGCAACGTATTGGTGATCCGTCTCCAGCCCAATGAGGGCATGAATATGTGGGTGACGATCAAGGAGCCCGGACCCGGTGGCATGCGGCTGATCAAGGTTCCACTCGACATGTCTTTCGCCAAGGAGTTCGGTGATGATGGAGTTCATGTCGCCGACGCGTATGAAAGGCTTATCATGGACATCATCCGCGGGAACCAGACCCTGTTCATGCGCGGTGATGAGGTCGAGGCGGCCTGGGCCTGGACCGACCCGATTATCGAGAGATGGTCCTTGCGCGGCGAAAAACCGCATCATTACAAACCGGGCGGTGCGGGTCCTGAGGACGCGTCCATCTTGCTCAGTAGGGAGGGCCGTCGCTGGAGAGAGCTAACCGAATGAGGTTCCTTGAATATCCAAGCAGGGAAGCGATGGCCGCCGAAGTTGCGGGTCGTGTTGCCGGTGATCTCCGCACGGCGCTTTCGGATCACGGCTCGGCGTCGCTCGCCGTCCCCGGCGGAAACACGCCCGGGCCGGTCTTCGACCTGCTTTCCGAAGTGGAGCTGGACTGGAGGAGAATCACGGTTCTGCCCACCGACGAACGCTGGGTTCCCGAAACCAGCGAGTTCTCGAACTCCAGGTTGATTCGCCAGAGGTTGCTTGTCGGACGCGCCGCGGGGGCGGTCTTTGTGCCAGTGTATTCGGAAAGTGGACATATCAAGGACCAAATCGAGTTTCTGGACGGCGAAGCGAGGAATTATCTGCCGCTTTCGGTGCTAGTGCTTGGTATGGGTACGGACATGCATACCGCGTCGTTGTTTCCCGGCTCGGAGGGGCTGGAACCGGCGATGGCGAAAGTAGCGCCGGTATATCTTCCCATCCGGCAACAGGGTGCCGGATCGGTTGCCCAGCGTATTTCGCTGACGCGACATGTCCTGAGCGGCGCCATAAAAAAACATCTGTTGATCGTGGGCCGCGAGAAACTCGATGCCCTGGAACGGGCGAAAGAGGCACCGGAGCCGATGCAGGCACCCGTGAAGGCCATTCTGCCGGATGCAACCGTGCATTGGGCGGGGTGATAGCGTGGTCTGGGACGCGCTTCGCGCCAATCACGGACGAAACCTGGATCGCCGGATTCTGGAACTGTTCGTTGATGGGGGCAGGGCTGGCGATTTCTCCGTCCGGGCCTGCGATATGCTTTTCGATTATTCGAAGACGGGAATCGACCGGGAGGCGCGTGGACTGCTGTTACGGCTGGCGGAAGCCGCGGGACTGGTTGAGCGGCGGGAAGCCATGTTCGCCGGTGTGGCCATAAACGAGACGGAGGGTCGTGCGGTACTGCATTCGGCCCTCAGGGATCCCGACAGCTGCGCCGAGGTTCGAGGCGCTCCGGTGGCGCCGGCTACACTCGCGACTCTTGACCGGATGGAGGCGTTCGCGGAAAGCATACGTGCCGGTCATATCAGACCTCCCGCTGGCCAGCGCTACACCGATGTGATCAATATCGGAATCGGAGGTTCCGATCTTGGACCGGCAATGGCCGTGCAGGCGCTGACACCGTATGGTGGTGGGCTTGACTGCCATTTCGTCTCGAATGTCGACGGCGCCCATGTCAACGATGTGATGTCGAGACTGGATCCGGCCACGACCCTCGCTATGGTGGTCTCGAAGACTTTCACGACGGCCGAGACCATGATCAACGCCGGATCGGTGCGGGACTGGCTCACCGCTGGCGTGGGATATGAAAACGCGGTGATGCAATTTGTTGCGGTGTCATCGGATCGTGCGCGGACGGCCGTTTTTGGTGTGCCGGAAACCAGGGTGTTTGGTTTCGAGGATTGGGTCGGCGGCCGTTTCTCGGTCTGGGGGCCAGTCGGCCTGGGCGTGATGCTGGCGGTCGGGGCGGATCGCTTTCGGGAATTCCTGGCGGGAGGCGCGGCGATGGATGCGCATTTCCGCACGGCGGTGGGTTCGGACAACATGCCGCTGATGCTCGCGTTGGTGGGGATCTGGCACAACCAGATCTGTGGCTATGCGACCCGGGCTGTTCTTCCCTATGAGCAGCGGTTGGCAAGGTTGCCCGCCTATCTTCAGCAGCTCGAGATGGAATCCAACGGCAAGTGCACGCGGATGGATGGAGCGGAACTGATGGAGCATTCCTGCCCGGTTGTCTGGGGTGAGCCGGGCACCAATGGTCAGCACGCGTTTTTCCAGCTTATCCATCAGGGTTCACGGGTCGTTCCGTGTGAGTTCATGGTCGCGCGCGATGGTCACGAAAGGCGGTTTGCCCACCATCACCGGATGCTTTTGGCGAATTGTCTGGCTCAGTCAGCGGCCCTACTTCGCGGCAGATCCCTTGAGGAAGCCAGGGCTCGGTTGATCGGCGCCTATGAGGGTGATGAACTGGAACGGCAGGCCCGCCACCGCGTTTTCCCCGGAAACCGCCCTTCGACCACCTTGATCTATCCCAAGCTCACTCCACGTGTCCTCGGTCAGATTATCGCACTCTATGAGCATCGTGTATTTGTCGAAGGTACGATTCTTGGAATCAACCCGTTCGACCAATGGGGAGTTGAGCTTGGCAAGGAACTGGCGTCCAGGCTTGAACCTGTACTCGCGGGCAACGGGTCAGTCGAGGGTGAGGACGGTTCCACACAGGCATTGGTGCGCCATCTCCTAGGTTCCCGGGACACCGACGGCCCGGAAGACCGGGGCCAGGAAACCGGATTTCACGCCTTACGGGTCGGCGACGGTAAGGGGTGATCGAGACCGGTGCACCCTATATGATTCCGGCGCTTCCCGCGTGTATGATTGCGACCCGGCTTACCCGCAGGACTGCGGGAAACGCCACGCGGGGTGCGTTCCGGTATGTGCTTACGCTGCCTTGGCGAGATTTCTCAGTACGTAGTGCAGAACCCCGCCGTTCTCGACGTACTCGATCTCAACCTCGGTATCTATCCGGCACTTGATCTGAATCCGTCTCTCCGAACCGTCGCCGTAGACGATGAGACACTCCGCGGTCCTCTGGGGTCTCAGTTCTTCCTCCAGTCCGATGATCGATATCGTCTCATCGCCTTTCAGGCACAGGGATTTCCGGGAGTCCCCGCCGCAAAACTCGAATGGAATCACACCCATTCCGACGAGGTTGGACCGATGGATGCGTTCGAAGCTCTCGGCGATCACCGCCTTGATACCCAATAGGGCCGTTCCTTTTGCCGCCCAGTCACGCGAGGAACCCGCGCCGTACTGTTCCCCGGCGATGACGACCAGAGGCGTGTCGGTTTCCCGGTAAGCCACCGCCGCATCGTAGATCGATGTCTGCTGCCCATCAGGTCCGAGAGTGTATCCTCCTTCGACACCGTCCAGCATCTCGTTCCTTACACGGATATTGGCGAATGTGCCACGCATCATGATCTCGTGGTTTCCCCGCCGTGATCCGTAGGAATTGAACTCCCGGGGCGCCACCTGCCGCTCAACCAGGTATTCCCCGGCAGGCGTGGTTTCCCTGAAGCTCCCTGCGGGGCTTATGTGATCCGTAGTGATCATGTCTCCGAGAATCGCCAGAATGCGGGCGTCCCTGATATCGCTTATGGTACCCGGTTCGGCCGTCATGTTCCGGAAATATGGCGGATTGCGGACATATGTTGAGGTCGATGGCCAGCCATATGTCAGGCTGTCGGATGTCTCTATCGAGCGCCATTTGCTGTCACCGGAAAAGACCTCCGCGTATTTCTCCTTGAACGCGGCGCGGGTTACGGTCGCATCCACCAGATCGGCGACCTCTTTCTGGCTTGGCCATAGGTCCGCGAGAAACACGTCGTTACCGTCGGCGTCCTGCGCAACGGGTTCCCGTGTCAGGTCGATATCCATTGTGCCGGCGAGTGCGTAAACCACGACAAGGGGTGGTGATGCGAGGTAATTCGCCCGAACGTCCGGGCTGATCCGTCCCTCGAAATTCCTGTTTCCGGACAGAACGGCGGTTGCCACGAGATCGCCTTTGGTGATGGCGTCCGATATCTCGCCCTGAATCGGGCCGGAGTTCCCGATGCAGGTGGTGCAGCCATATCCAACGAGATTGAAGCCGATGCTGTCCAGATCATCCTGAAGTCCCGAGGCCTCAAGGTATTCCGAAACCACCTGCGAGCCGGGTGCCAGGGATGTCTTTACCCAGGGCTTGCGGTTTAGGCCTAGCGTACGGGCCTTTCGGGCGACAAGTCCCGCGCCAATCATCACGTAGGGATTCGAGGTGTTCGTGCAGGATGTTATTGAGGCGATGACGACCTTTCCCGAAGACATCGAGAAGGATTCGCCCTCTACGGGCACCTTACGGTCCATGGGGCGCTTGAACGTCCGCTCCATCTCGCTGGTGAACGCTTCCTTTGCGTGGTTGAGCGCGACGAAGTCCTGGGGCCGCTTCGGGCCGGAGATGGCCGGGACGATCGTTCCCATGTCAAGCTCCAGCGTATCGGTGAATACGGGTCCGTAATTCGGTCCTCGCCAGAGACCGTTTTCCTTTGCGTAGGCTTCCACGAGCGCGATTCGGGCCTCGTCGCGGCCGGAGGTGTGCAGATAGCGCAATGTCTCCGCGTCGACGGGGAAGAATCCGCAGGTGGCGCCGTATTCGGGCGCCATGTTGGCGATCGTCGCCCTGTCTGCCAGCGGCAGGCGGTCAAGGCCGGGCCCGTAGAATTCGACGAATTTGCCGACCACCCCTTTTTCCCGCAGCATCTGGACGACCTTGAGAACCAGATCCGTGGCCGTGGTTCCCTCGACCATCTCTCCGGTTAGCCGAAAACCCACTACCTCGGGGATCAGCATCGAGATTGGCTGTCCGAGCATCGCGGCTTCGGCCTCTATTCCTCCGACACCCCATCCCAGAACCGCGAGCCCGTTCACCATGGTCGTGTGTGAGTCCGTTCCGACGAGCGTGTCCGGATAGGCGACTTCCTGACCGTTCTGGTCTCGATCGGTCCAGACGCATTGGGCAAGGTATTCAAGATTTACCTGATGACAGATTCCCGTGCCGGGAGGTACGACCCGGAAGTTGTCAAACGCGGACTGTCCCCATTTCAGGAAGGTATAGCGTTCAAGGTTCCGCTCATATTCCCTATCCACGTTTATCTGGAAGGCGCGTGGGTTTCCGAATTCGTCTATCATCACGCTGTGGTCGATCACCAGATCGACGGGGTTCAGGGGGTTAATCCTCTCGGCATCGCCGCCCAGCGCCGCGAGGCCGTCCCGCATGGCCGCGAGATCCACGACCGCCGGTACCCCGGTGAAGTCCTGCATCAGGACACGTGCGGGCCGGTAAGCGATCTCGCGTGGGTTTCTGCCACTCCGTGCGATCCAGTCCGAGAATGCACGAATGTCTTCGACACTTACCGTTCGGCCACCGTCCTCGAATCTCAGCATGTTCTCGAGTACGACGCGTAGCGAAGCTGGCAGGTTGGTGAAGTCGCCCAGTCCCGCCGCCTCCGCGGCCTTGATGGAGTAATATGCGATGCCAGTACCGTCAGCGCGGAGCGTCTTGCGGGTCCCGGCTGTGTCCTGCCCGACTTGGATGGTCATGTTATTGTCTCCTGGTGGACATCCGCAAAGGTGCGGAACGGCAGGTTCCGGCCGCCGACTGGGTATAGATCGGAACGGATGCTCAGTATACCATTGCACACCGTGCCACAACCCCGTTTCATCGCAGCGATCGGTCCCTGAATCCGATTTGGCGAATTTACCTCGGACCAGGTTCCGAGCTGGGTTATACTCGCTGAACTGAACTGGACCGTACTCGGGGCCTGATTCGCCCCGCCGCATGGCCGGATCCGCTATCCGGCCATGCGGTATCCGTCATGGGTGACCACCCGGAAACCGCCGGTGACGGATTCCGCGATGGCCTCCCGTTCACGGGGAAGGACCCCGTCGGGGAACCTGAGGATCGTCCCGGTGAACCGGCGCGGGTCCGCGTGGAGCCGGTCACGCCTCACGTGGCGGTGCATGACGCCCCACAGGCGCCCGGCGGGGTCGGGTGCGGCGCGTGGGGCGGCGGGAAGCGCGGCCGGACGCGGCATCCCGGCCGCTCCGGGAAGGGTCCGGGCGCCTTCGCGTGACGGTGGCGGGCGCTGTCCGGCAGGACGTGGACCGCCGCGCCGCCGGGACGGGCGCGCTCCGGTTCCCGGGAAGCCGCGGGGCCGTGGTGGCGCCGGTCCGCCCGCCCCCGCCCGCCGCCAGTCCCACCGTCCCCGGATCCGGCGCCCCGCGCGGGTCCGGCCGCCGCCGTCCCGTGGTGGACCTGACCGCGGGCCTGTCCGGTTCGGTCCGCCGGCCTGTGCCGGCCCCGTGACCAAGGTGCCCCGTTCGGGCGGCGCGACGTTCCGGGGGGCGTGACCCATCCGGGCAAACGGTGCCGCGGTCCGCGGCGAACCATGTCGCCGGCCGGTCACACGCCCTTCCCGGGTTCCCCGAGGGCCCCGTCGGGCCGCCCGGGTGTCCGGTGTTCGCCTCCCCCTACGCCGGCGCCCGCGACAGGACGGCGCCCCCGTGCGCCAGCCCGGTCGTGGCGAACCGCACCGGCTTCGCGGGCAGCCCGTCCACCTCCGTAGCGGCTCCAGCCTGTGCAGGCATGTCCGCGACGCGTCGGACGGATCGCCCACCGCCAGGATCCAGCCCGTGCCGCTCACCTGCAGCGCCGCGTGAACCGTGGTAGTCTCCCCTCCGGAGGGTGTGGTCGGACAGGTCATCCCGTTCTCCTCTCATTCGGCAAGGGGTGCCGCCTGTCGGCCCCCTTGCCACCAGATGTTGGAACCGTCACATTCCCCTGCACCGAATCGCCCCCAGAGGCAAACGACGGCGCGTCTCATGGCATCTGGCGTCGATGGTCGCCACCCGCCCCGCCATGCGGGCGTGGGCGCCGGTCTCCCGGGAGTCACAGTCCGCGTCCATGAGTTCGTAGCAGTGGTCCACCCGCTCCGCGGTCATCCGGGCGAGGGGGATGGCGGCCTGGCTGTCGTGGAGCGACGTCGGGGCCGGGATGCGGCTGACGGGGATATCGCCGTCGGCGGCGTCGATATGCGTTCCGGACCCGCCCGCCCTCACGCACGTTTCGCGCCAGGCGGCGCGATCCATGGCCGGTCTTTCCGGCCCGCCGTGTGACCGTTTTGCGGATGGACATGCGGGCGTTTTGGCGGCCCGCCCGGGGGCGTCAGGCAAAAATTTCCTGTCATGCCGCATTATGGCACTACAGTCGGCGTTTCGGAGACAGGCCCGCATAACACAGGGGTTTCAGGCGGCAAAACCGCCGAAAATCATTGAATCCCTGGATTCTGTTCGAAAGATGGAGTAAGGTGGATACGGTCTGGCGTGCAAGGGATCTTGGAGACCGTGAAGGACGCCGTGCCGGGCCTGCCATGACCGATGAGACGCACCTTTCCGACATGGACAGCATGTATGTCGGATATCTTGGCCTTGCAAAGGCAACACGCACACGACCCGTAAGGGAAATGACCGCAGGTGCGGCCTGGGAGGTGCTTCGGCGTCTGGAAAGACACGTGTTCCTGTGGAACACGTTTCGATTTGACCCGCACCTTCCGAGCGACAGCATGTCAAGCCGCCAGCATACTGCCGCGGAAAGGGACATCGGGAAGGGATTCCTGTCCGAACTTCTGGATCTTCTGGAACCGAACCGCATACTGGCCATCGGAAACGACGCATACCAGGCAGCAAAGGCAACGGGAGTGGAGACATACCGTGTGCGGCACCCTGCACACGGAGGGGCAAGGGAATTGACCGAAAGGGCAGAGCAGCTTCACGGGGCCGTGGACGCAATGCCGGAAAGCCTCTTCCGCTGACCTTCATCACCCGAACATCATTGAAAGGAAACGCCATTAAGAACATGAAACGCTACATCACCGTGGGAGCCGGTTCCCTTTTCGCGCTGATCATTCTGCTCATGACGGTCACGATCGTTCCTGAAGGATATGTCGGCGTCGTCAAGACGTGGGGAAAGGCGGACAAGCAGATCAACCCCGGACTGAACTTCAAGGTTCCGGTGATGAACACCGTGGAACTCGTCGAGGTCCGGCAGCGCAAGAACACTGAACAGCTTTCGGCCGCCACGAACAACCAGCTTCCTGTGACGGCGACGACCAGCATCAACTGGACGGTCAACAAGACCGCCGTCATGGAACTGTTCATAAAGTACGGAGGACTTGAGCAGTTCGAGAGGCGCATTCTCGATCCAAAGCTGAGAAGTGCGTCAAAGGCTGCCATCGCGAAATTCCCCGCTGACGTCCTCATTCGGGATCGGCAGGCGGCCGTGAACGAGATCATGATTCATATGACGGACAAGCTGGAGGGATTCCCGATCACGATTGATTCGCCACAGCTGGAGAATATCGAATTTGCCCCGACCTATCTTGATGCCGTGACGGAAAAGGAGCGGGCAAGGGAGAATGCCGAGCGGGAAAAGCACAATCTTGAGCGTCAGAGGCTTGAAGCCCTTCAGGCCGTGAATTCAGCGGAAGCAAATGCAGAGGCAAAGAGGATTGAGGCGGATGCCGAGGCATATCGTGTGCTGACCGTGGCGGAAGCGGAGGCGCAGGCTGTCAAGAAAATCAGCCAGTCCCTGTCAGAATCCTCAGAGTATGTCCAGTATCTGCAGGTCACCAGGTGGGATGGCACTCTTTCCAGGACAATGCTCAGTGATGAGGGGGCGATGGTTCTGGTGTCTCCTGACAGGAACTGATACTGCCCCAAACCGAAGCTCAGTTTGCCGCGGCTCGCTCCATGGCCGGTCGTATCCTCTCGGTCAACGATCGCTCCGTTATCGGTCCCGCGAATCTAAGTGTGACCGTGCCGCTTCTGTCGATGACGTATGTTTCAGGTATGCCATACACGCCCCAGTCGAGCGCCGTGCGTCCCTGCGCATCAGTCCCCAGCCCGGCATAGGGATTGCCAAGTTCCCGAAGGAACGCCAGAGCATCTTCCTCAACGTCCTTGTAGTTGATTCCAAAGATAGGGACACCCTCAGCGGCAAGCCTTTCAAGTGATGGATGCTCCGCGCGGCAGGGTGCGCACCAGCTCGCCCAGAAATTCACGAGTTTCACTCCGTTGTTCCGCAGGACCGCGTCGGTGAACGGTTCGTTGTCGCCAAGTCCTGCAAGGTTGACGGGAGGTGCGGCGCTTTCGACGATGGCGGACGGAAGGGCGTCGGGGTCATCGCGGCCCACGCCGAAATAGAATATCGCGGCAAGCCCGGCAAACATCACGGGGGGAAGGATCGCGAGCGGCCTAGTCATCGTTTCGACGCGCTTCGATTTCGTCCAGCCGGTTCCTGACCTGCCGTGAACGCCACAGGCTCAGGAGCACGATGCCCGCCAGCAGCGCCAGGCTGATACCGTAAGCCCCCAGTACGGCTCCGGAGTAGGAACCTAGATCAGGCATCAACCCATCCTTTCGTCCAGTTCCATTGCGAGCAGATGGCGGGCGCGGATCTCGGTCCTCGTGCGAACGATGACGAGAGCCGCGAACAGCAGCGTGAATCCTGCGATGCAGACCAGCGCGGGATACCAGAACACGTCCGCGACGTTCTCTTCCCGGTCCAAGCTCAGGGAAGCGCCCTGATGGAGGCCCTGGTTCCAGAAATTGACCGCGTATCGGCTCAGAACGGCGAACACGGAACCGACAAGACATAGAATCGCCGTGAGATCCGCTGCTGCCTCAGGCGTTTCGATGGATTCCCAAAGCGCGATGTAACCGAGATAGAACAGAAACAGGATCAGGAAGGAGGTTAGGCGCGGATCCCATTCCCACCAAGTGCCCCACATTGGCTGACCCCAAAGTGCGCCTGTAATGATGGCGATGAGCGTGAATGTCATTCCCACAGGCGCTGCCGCCCGGGCGGCAAGCGCGGAAACATGATGACGGCGGACCAGCCAGACAAGGGATGCCACCAGCATCATGATCCATGCGTTGATCGCCATCATCGCTGCTGGAACGTGAATGAAGAATATCTTCACCGTCGATCCCTGGCGATAGTCGTCAGGGGTGAAGAAGAAACCCCAGACGAGACCGGCGGACAGGCACAGGGCCGCGGGCCACGCCACATAAGGCAGGATTGCGTCGGCGGTCGCGACGAATTTCTTGGGGTTGGCGTATTGCCAGATTGACATACTGCCCGTTTATATCCGGTACGGGATAGCGGCAACAGGATCCTGAGCGCCACGGTAGGGTCATCCCATGCCAGTTTTTCCTGACAGCGAACCGCCACCCCGGCCCGGAAATCCGGAAAACGGATCGCTTTTCGGGCCCGAAAGAGGCCGTTCCGGTGTCCGGACGGCCACCGCTGGCGGCAAACCGGGGGGTCAAAGTCAGCCGCCCTGATACCTGATCCGGACGCAAGACGACACGTTCACCGTAGCGTGGGAAAGTCTGATTCCGGGCGGCATCCGTGAAGATGCATTCCCTATCGGGGTGTGAGGAACGCGACCCTGTTCGATGCCCTTTCCCGGGACGTCCCTTCAGGTTCCCGCTCGCCCGTGCCGCCATGACGTCCAAAACCGTCTTCGCGCCGCCATCTTCACGTGGTCCCAATCCACATCATCTGATCGGCCCGGAAGACGTACAGGCTGTCATCGTCTGCCTGCGCCATCGGGCCAGAGCGCGGCGAGCGGGAAGCTGACCGCGTCAAACGGAGGCTGCGATACGGGCACGTCACCGGCCAGTTTCGCCATCAGCGACCAGTGTCCCCCGTGCGGCACAAACACCTCCAGCGTCTTTGCGGCGGGATCCACGAACCAGAGATGGGACACGCCCTCGCGGGCATAGATGGCGCGTTTCTCGTTGCGGTCAATGCGCTGGGTGGACGGCGAGAGCACCTCACAGATCCAGTCGGGCGCGGTTTCGCAGTAGGCGGCGTCGGGATAGTCCGGCATGGTCCCGCGCCGCCAGCCGGCCAGGTCCGGCACCACGATGTCGCTGCCCAGATGCAGTTCCGGCTCGTCAATGATCCACCAGCCACCGGGACCGCCGCGGCCCCTGTCAAATGGTCCGACAAGTTCTCCGCCGAGAACCGAACTCGCCCGTGCATGGCGCATTGCCGGCCTTGGCTGGGTGTGGAGCGTGCCGGCGAGCACTTCGGCCACCATATGGGGCGGCGCGTCGAGAACATCCTGGTACGTGGCGGGTCGCTGTGCCCGATCAAGTGCGGCCATGGGCATGACACCCCTTCCTTACATGTGATGTGGTCGCTTCTCCGACCAGTAACATCAGACTTCCTGGAGAACTGAGGCTATACATATGAAGAGTACAGGAACAGATCGGAATAAGCAAAGAGCGGCCAAATTCCGGTAGTGGCCTGGTCTGGAATGCCCGGAACTTTCCGGTGAAAATCCGAAAGCCGTGCGTCCCGCCCCGTCGCGCATGTGCCACCGCCCGGCCCCCTTCGGCCTGGCTGCCCGGCACGGTTCCGGGGGCCGCGCGCACCCGCCGCGCGGCCCCTGGCGGTTCCTCTCCCCGCAGGCCGGGCCGGGGTCCCGGGCGGCGCGGGGGTCGGTCAGGTCAGTCCGCGGCCGCGTGTCCCGGCCGCGTCACTGGTTGCCGCCGAGCAATCCGCCACCCAGCCCGACCCGCGCGCAGCCCGTGCCGCCCATGAACAGGAAGTAAGCCTCGCCCGAAGCCCGGTATGGAGTTGTCGTTCCAAAGGGCAGCTCAAATGTCTGCACCACCATCTGACCGGGGCCCTGGTTGGGATCGTTGGAGTTGCGGTTGCTCCAGATGTGGGCCCCGGCCTTGGGGCGCACCTCGATGATGTTCTCGCCGAGCACGCCGCCGGCCCAGCCGATCCGATTGCTGACGGGGTCACTCCACCGGTTGCCGTTCAGGAGCTGAGTCCGCCACTCCCAGTCGGAGAATGCCGACGGCCGCCGGTATTCACTGGCAGCTTGGATGAAATAACCGGCGACCGGAAAGCTCGCCCGCGTCACGCTGGAGTCGGTGCTTTCGAAGATGATCTTCATGCGGCCCGGCGTGGCGTGCTCGCCGCAGCCGTCCACGACGATCCCGCCAGAGACTGGCGCGACCCGGATGTTGCATTTGTTGCGATCGCAGGTGGCCTGCGCCTGCGCGTCCGGCGCAAGGGCCAGGACCAGCAGGGCGGCGGCGAGACGTGCCGGGAGGGCCGTCAGCCGAGTAAGGGGGGGGGGGGGGGGGGGGGGTGAAGAGGTGCATGATGTTTGCCTCCTTCTGTTACGTTGACGACCTCAGGTTAGGCCTTCTGATGTCCGAAAGCAAGGACATGTTTCAAACTGAGCCACTACCCAAATTCCGGTCAGGGGTGTCCTACGCCAATCCCGTTTGATTTCGTTGACACCGGAGTCCTTACGTCGCACGCGTGTGCCCGGACGCGGGGCCGGGAGGCAAGGGACGGTTCTTCAACGGGAAGCCGCCTCCGACTTCTGCACAGCCACTCCCTTGATCAGTGTTGATTCGCTGACTATACGAGGCCGAGCGCCTTGCCGGGACCCGTCGGAGGATGCAGCTGGACCGCGGCCAGGCCGTCAGGGCCTTGAGCCCGCTGCGTCCCGGTGCCGCCCGGACATCTCCAGAACGGATCACTCGGTACCGGAAAACGGCCCCCCGCCTCGGCCCATGGCCACCGGACACCGCCTGGAATCCGGGCGGAACATGGCCGTCTGGCTATTGGAGCACACGGGAAGTAAAGAGCGTGGGAAAGTTCCGGCGCCAAGGCGCGGATCCTCGTCCAACCGGAATCTCAACGGAGACTTGTTCGAAGGGCGGCGGCGGCGGCGAAAGGCAGCAGGCCGAGCGCCCCGAAGGTTGTGCCCGCGAGAAGGGCCATCGGGGTGCCTGGCGCGAGACCTTCGGCACCGCGACGGGCGCATTCGGCACCGAAAACCAGGGTCGGAACGTAGAGTGGCAGAACCAGAAGCGGCAAAAGCGATCCACCGCGCCTGACCCTGATGGTCAGCGCCGCTCCGAACGTTCCGATCATAGAGAGTGCGGGCGTTCCGATGGCGAGTGACGCAAGAATCCAGCCGTAGCCCGCAGGTGCGATATTCAGCAGCGTGCCGAGAACCGGAGCGGCGACTGTCAGTGGCAAGCCGGTTGTCATCCAGTGCGCGGACGCCTTGATAATGATGACGCTTTCCAAAGGGATCGGCGACGTGGCGAGCAGGTCCAGCGAGCCGTCCTCGTAGTCGATCTGGAACAGGCGGTCCAGAGAGAGGAGGCAGGCGAGAAGCGCGGCGACCCAGAGGATTCCGGGCGCGATGATCCGTAAGATCGCGCTGTCCGGACCAACGCCTAGCGGAACGAGCACCGCGACGACCAGAAAAAATCCGAGCGAAAGGCCAAAGCCGCCTCCAGCCCTTACTGACAGCCTCAGTTCCCGCTGCAGAAGCTGGATCATCGGAGCGCCCGGTCGAACATCGCGCCAAGTGGCGCATGGACACGGAAATTCGCGACGTTGAGTTCCCGTGCGTCGGCGCCTAGGTCGGAATGTGTGGCAACAATCGCTGAGCCGCCACGTTCGAGATGGCTGCGCATGGCTCGGGTGAACAGTTCGGTTCCGTCCGCGTCCAGGGAGACGGTGGGTTCGTCAAGTGCCCAGATCGGACAGCCCGTGACCAGGATCCGTGCGAGGCCAAGCCTGCGGCACTGGCCGGCCGACAGATTCCGTGCAGGTCGATTGCGGAGGTTGGAGATGCCAAAGGATTCGAGAGCCTGATCGATCCGGCGCATGGAGTATAACGCGGCCCAGAACTCAAGGTTCTCGGCGGCCGTTAGCGTGGGCTTGATCCCGTTGAGATGACCGCAGTAAGCGATCGAGTCCGGCTCTACCGTGATCGTCCCCGCCGTATGCGGCTGTAGGCCCATGATCGTTCGTAGCAAGGTGGTTTTACCGCAGCCGTTCGGGCCCCGAAGCAGAAGCGCCTCACTGGGATCGATCTCGAAACGGACGCCTTCGAGAACCGGAAAGCCACCGCGTGCGCAGGCGAGGTCGCTAACGCGAAGCACCGTATGGCCTAGACCGGAAGCAGTGCCGCACCGACGCGTCGACCTTCACCGAGAAGGACGTTGTAGGTGCGGCAGGCCGAAGGAGTTGGCATGGGCTCGATCGCGAGGCCCGCGTTCACCAGCGCGTTACGGAACCCCGCGGGAACCCATTCCACCCTGCGCCCCGTTCCGATGAATGCCACGTCAATGTGCGGGGCGGCATCCAGAAGCGGCTGTGTTTCACCGTAACCCATCCATATCGTAGCGCCTGAGGGAACCACCAGGGCGGCACCTTGGATCACCTTGCCATGCACGCGAAAGAAGCCAGGGCCATAGCTGTCGATGGGCAGGCCCTGCGCACCCGAGAATGAAACTTCACTGAACTGCATCGGGTCAAGTCCCATGCCGAAAGACCGCTGATCACCGAACCGGTGAAATTACCGCTTGTACCACCGGACGATACAATGCCTTGCGTCGGGGGTCAAAGGCACTGGCAGTAGGGCGCGGCCGCTGGCGCTGCGGCCGGGTTCCGCCCGCCCCGAAGCTCGTTGGAGTCACAGCCCGGGGTGAATTATCCGGATTAGGTGTCCGTACCGCCGTACCTGTTTCCCAGATTCGCGTCGGGTTTCGACCAGTCACGCTTTGTGCCGAGATGGAGCAGGATGTTGGACGCTATGAATACCGAGGAGTAGGTTCCGATAATCACACCCCAGGTCATCGCGAATACGAAACCGCGGATTACGTCCCCGCCGAGAACCAGAAGCGCGACCAGCGCGAGAAGCGTCGTTCCCGACGTAATGACCGTTCGGCTGAGTGTTTCGTTTATCGAAAGGTTGAGCACGTCCCCAATCGACTTCTTCCTGAACTTGATTAGATTCTCCCGCACACGGTCGAAAACGACCACCGTGTCGTTGAGCGAGTAACCGACAATGGTCAGCAGTGCCGCGATGATGGCGAGGTCGAACTGAATCTGCAGGACCGAGAAGATTCCGATCGTCAGGATCACGTCATGTACCAGCGCGGCCACCGCGCCGAGCGAGAACTGCCACTCGAAACGCAGCCAGATGTAGACCAGGACCGCCGCGATCGCGAGCAGTACCGCGATCACGGCTGTCTGGACAAGCTCACCCGAAACCTTAGGGCCGACGGATTCCACCGATGGAAACATTATCGAGGGATCGACCTCCCTAAGGGCGGCCTCGACCGCCAGAACGGTTTCCGTTGAGACGCTCTCGTCGCCTTGCTGCGCCTCGATGCGAACCATCGCGACATGCCTGTCGTCCCCGAAAGTTGGGTCAAATACCTCCGTGATCGATATGTCACCTAGCCCAAGCGGCTGTATTGCCTGCCGGAATGCTCCGACATCGACGGGCAGCGCGCTTTCAGTGCGTATGGTTGTTCCTCCGCGAAAATCGATTCCGTAATTGAGCCCCACGACCAGAAACAGTACCACCGAAGCCACCATCGCCAACACTGATGCACCGAAAGTGACCCGAGAGTGCTGGAAGAAATCCCAGCTGGTGTTGGATGGGACGAGTTTCAGGCGCATGATCAGATCTCGATGGTTTTCGGGCGGCGGCGTTCGAACCACATCACGATCATCAGGCGGGTGACGAAGATCGCGGTGAAGACGGATGTGACGATTCCAAGACCGAGAGTGACCGAGAACCCGCGTACCGGGCCGGAACCCATGACGAACAGGATCGCAGCGGTGATGAATGTCGTGAGATTGGCGTCGATGATCGCGCTGAGTGCCTTCTCGTATCCGAGTTCGATGGCGCGGGCCGGACCCCGGGCGGTCTTGAGTTCCTCCCGGATCCGTTCGAACACGAGCACATTGGCGTCAACGGCCATTCCTATGGTCAAAACGATGCCCGCTATCCCGGGAAGTGTCAGTGTCGCGCCGATGGCGGAGAGAAGTCCGAAAATCATGGCGACGTTCAGTATCAGGGCGACGTTGGCGATTATTCCGAACCAGCCATAGCTCAGTGCCATGAACACCAACACCGCGCCGAACGCGACGAGACATGCCACCCGTCCTGCGTCGATGCTGTCCTGACCGAGCTCCGGCCCGATCGTGCGTTCCTCGAGAATGGTCATCTCCGCAGGCAGTGCGCCGGCGCGCAGGAGAACCGCGAGCTGGGTCGACTCCTCCACGGTGAAACGGCCGGTGATCTGTCCCGAACCACCCGGAATCGCCTCGCGGATCGTCGGGGCGCTGATCACCTCGCCATCGAGGACGATGGCGAACGGGGAACCGACATTGTCAGCGGTATACTGGCCGAACTTCCGGCCGCCTGTCGGGTTGAAGCGGAAATTGACGGACGGCTGTCCGTTCTGGTCGAAGGCTGGCTGGGCGTCATTGAGATCCTCTCCGGAAACGACCGGCGTCCGTTCAAGAATATAGTAGACGCCTTGCTCATCCAGGGAAGGATGGATGATGTTGCGGGGGCCGGGCGAGCGGTCGGGGTCCTGGGTCCGGCCGATGACGGGATGGAAAGTCAGTCGCGCCGTGGTTCCGATCAGGTTCTTGAGCTCTTCTGCGCTTCCGATTCCGGGAACCTGGATCAGGATCCGCTCCTTTCCCTGCCGCTGGATCGTGGGTTCCCGCGTGCCGACCTCGTCGACCCTTCGGCGGATGATTTCGAGGCTTTGCTGTATCGTGCGTTCATTCGTTGCGAGCTGTTCCGCTTCCGAGAGCGTGATTACGATGTCCGCTCCATCACCGGTCACCTCTATGTCCGTGGAACCCGCACCCGTCAACGTCACGACTGGCCGAGCGAGATCCCGAACCGCGCTCAGTGCGACAGCCATGCCTTCGGGCTGGCTGATGCGGACACGAAGCTCATCTGGAGGTGAGTCCTGCCTTCGGACGGTCCCGACGGCCTCGCGTTCCTCGCGGAGCGTGTCCCGAACCTCCGGCCAGAAGCCGTCAAGCCGGTCGGCATGGACGTCCTCGACATGAACCTCGGCGAGCAGATGGGCTCCGCCCCTGAGGTCAAGGCCAAGGCTGACGAGGGTTGATGGCAGCCAGTCGGGCCAGGCGTCACGCGCGGCTACGCGCTCCGGTGTTTCCCCCAGCATCTCGATCTCGGCCACTGCGTCGTTGTGCCGCTCGACTCGGTTGTAGAAGGAGTTGGGCATGGCGAAAAGCAGGCCAAGCGCCACCAGCGCCAGGATCACCACGCGTCTCCAGACGGGGATCTGCAGCATTGCCTATTCCTTGGGAGGGTCCGCCTTTGTCAGGACCTGCGCGATTGTCGAGCGCACGACACGGGCTGTCACGCCCTGGGCGATTTCGACTTCCAGTTCGTTCTCTTCCTTGACCTTGGTGACCTTGCCGATCAGTCCGCCCTGGGTGACAACCTTGTCGCCTCGTCGCAGGGAGTCCACCATCTTCCTGTGATCCTTGACTTTTTTCTGCTGTGGCCGGATCAGAAGGAAATACATTATCACGAAGATCAGGATGAGGGGAATGAAGCTACCGAACGCTCCAAAACCCCCTGCCTCCTGAGCGAAGGCGGGCGTTACGAACATATGTTGGATCCTTTAGCTGTGGGTCGCTTGGCCTGCGCCCTGCACTTTATTGAGACCATAGTAGCTGCGGCGGCCCGCGTGCGCAAGCTGCGCGGGCCCACTATCCCACTCCGTGATATTGGTTTGGTGGCAAAGCACCGGGCCGTGCGCTGTTGGCCCTCAGACCGTGCCCGGTTACGTGGTTTCCCGCCACGCTAGATCGGCGCCGGCAGGAAACGCGTATGGATAGAGCGACGGCGGGTGGAGCGAATGGGTTCGCATTAACGGTCACGTTGCGTTCCTTGAGGGTCCAATCTAGGTTCTCCATTCCTTAGACGGCGGCAGAGACAATGCATGATATCCGAATGATCCGAGAGAATCCGGCCGCTTTTGACGCTGGCATGGCGCGTCTGGGACAGGCCCCGGTCTCGGATGTTATCCTTGAGTTGGATGCGGCCAGAAGGACCGCTATCGTCTCCGCTGAGGAGGCTCTGGCCGCGCGAAACGCGGCAAGCAGGAAGGCGGGTGCCGCAAAGGGCGGAGGTGACGACGCGGAATTCGAACGGCTCCGTGCGGTTATCGCCGAAAATAAGGACAGTATCGTCGATCTGGACCGGCAGGTTAGGGAACGGGACGCCGAACTGCGCGAGATTCTCCTTGGGCTGCCGAACCTGCCACTTGACGATGTTCCGGATGGAAAGGACGAGAACGACAATCGTGAGATCCGCCGCTGGGGCAAGCCCGGGGAGTTCGGCTTCCCGGCTGCGGAGCATTTTGAGCTTGCCGCGGTTCGGGCGTCGATGGATTTCGAGACGGCGGCGAAGCTTTCGGGGTCGCGATTTGTCATGCTCAGGGGGGCCGTGGCCCGAGTGCATCGCGCGTTGGCCCAGTTCATGCTGGATGTCCATAC
The DNA here is from genome assembly GCA_965221405.1 of Paracoccaceae bacterium. Classification (GTDB taxonomy): domain Bacteria; phylum Pseudomonadota; class Alphaproteobacteria; order Rhodobacterales; family Rhodobacteraceae; genus JAPOUP01. The sequence goes on from CBDCSE010000003.1 coordinate 633,480, forward strand.
CGTCGAGAACGGGTTGACGGAGGTGAGCGCACCGGTCCTGGTTCGTGAGGACGCGATGTATGGCACCGGCCAGCTGCCGAAGTTCGCGGAGGACAGCTATCGGATCGAGGGCGGAATGTGGCTGGTTCCGACGTCGGAAGTTACTCTGACGAATTCCGTGCGCGAAATGATTCTCGATGAGGATGAATTGCCTATCCGGCTGACGGCGCATTCGCAGTGCTTTCGCTCGGAGGCGGGCAGCGCGGGCCGGGACGCCAAGGGTATGCTGCGCCAGCATCAGTTCGAGAAAGTGGAGATGGTTTCCATAACCCATCCGGACCTGTCGCTGGACGAGCAGGAGCGCATGACCCGGTGTGCGGAGGATATTCTCGAGCGCCTTGGATTGCCGTATCGAACCGTCGTTCTGTGCACTGGCGACATGGGGTTCGGAGCGAGGAAGACGTACGACATCGAGGTCTGGCTTCCGGGACAGGGCACTTACCGCGAGATCAGTTCGGTATCCGTGTGTGGCGACTTCCAGGCGCGGCGCATGAACGCGCGGTTCAGACCCAAGGGCGGTGGCAGACCGGAGTTCGTCCACACGCTGAACGGTTCGGGCCTTGCGATTGGCCGCACTCTGATCGCGGTCCTGGAGAATGGTCAGCAGGCCGACGGTTCCGTGGACCTACCCGAAGTTCTTCACGGGCGTTATCTAGGTGGCGGGCACCGGATCGCGGCCGATGGGATGCTTGTCTGACTCCGCGATCCGGACTTCAGGCGGGAGGGTTTGTGCGTAGGATTACCCTACAGTCCGGGAAAAGGGAGTCAGGAACAGCCCGTCATGCCGGTGGGGTATGACTGGGCCTCCGCCATGGACCTGAACCCAGCGGTGGGCAGAGCTGCGCCTGCGCTACGCACAGTGGACACCCAAGCGGTCGGAGGCTTTCCAGTCCGGAACCGCTCTTCACCGGAAAGGACGGTGACGATGCCGATGATGATATGAACGTAGAGCCGCGGCCGGACCAGAGACAGCCCGAAGCGGCGCATCGGAACCCTCTCAAACAACTCGCCGAACATTTCCACGATCCCTCTTTCCTCCACCGGCCGGATTCGCGTTACAGGGGTCTGCCCGATTGAGAGGAATGCCGGAGCGGCCCTTCCGGCGCTTCCGGGCGGCAGGGGACGGCCAGGGATGCCTGGCGGCGGCGCGGCAATCTGGTTGGATGCCCCCTGCACAGCCGCCTGCCCGCCGCTTCCCGGGCAGGCGGGCCACACAAGGGAAGGAACGTTGGATTCGTCGGCACAAAGGCTCACGGGGCAACATGGCCAACGGCGAATTATCCACTCCTCACAGGGATCTGGCGTGCTCAGCCGTTCCCCGAAACCGTGGAGGCGGCTTCAGGGAGAGGGTTACGGGGGCGTCGCAGAGCATCCCGTCGGAGAAGCCGTATTCGCCGGGAAGGGCAGGGAAGTTCCGGCAGGTGCTGCTGTTCCTCATCAGCCTGTCGCACGCTTCGGCGGTTTCCCGCTCCTCCCCCACGGCCTGGCCGATCTCGCGTGGACTGCCTAAGGCGACGGGTGCGCTGTGCCGTCAGTCCAATTCCTGGGAGCGGATCTCCGCAAGGTGGCCCGCGCAGCCGACGAGAGCGGCGAAATCGTCATTGACGACCGTTACGCCGAATCTGTGCATGAAGTCGGTGAATCGCCCTTTGGAACGGAACGCCTCGCCGAATCCAAGATTGCCCAGATGCGGTGCGAATGCCCTCGCGACACCTCCCGTGAGATAGATGCCGCCGAACGGCAGGTGGACAAGCGCGAGATTTCCGGCGACGGCACCCAACAGCCCGGCAAATGTCCGCATGGCCTCCGCCACCCTCGGATCGCTGCCGGATTCAAATCCCGCGATGATGTCTGAGGCCTTCAAACGGTGGGGCTCGCCCACTTCCCTGCCTAGCCAGGCGTGGATGCTTTCCAGCCCGCGGCCTGACAGGGCTTCCTCGATGTCCGGAAAGCCGCGTGTCTCCTCAAGAAACCGAAGCAGGTTCAGATCCGCCTCGTTCCGGGCCGGCACGCTCGCATGGCCGGCTTCCGAAGGCATGACCAACCGACCGGAGTTCGTGAAATGGACAGGAGCGGCATTGAACCCGGTGCCGATGCCGATCATCAGCCGGGTGTCCATCGGGCCATGGTCCGCCGCCGGAATGATTTCGATAAGGTCCGAGTCCATGATCCGCCCGAGCGCGTGGCCCTGCGCCTGAAGATCGTTCAGTAGCGCCACCGTTTCCGTCCGGGACGCATCGGCCAGCGTGCCGGTGTCGATTCGCCATTCGACATTGGTCAGTTCCGCAACGCCGCCGCTTACGGGCCCCGCGACCGCGACGCAGGCTCCAGCGCAGTCGACGTCACCCGCATCCTTGAGGAACCTGCGCAATACCGCCTCCAGACTGGAATGGTCCACGTTTCGGTAGCGTCGCACGGTTTCCACGAGCAGATGCCCGCCCTCCGCCAACGCCGCGCGGGTATTGGTGCCGCCGATGTCCGCTAGGAGCGAGAATGCGCTGGATTGGCGGTCAAATGACATGCATTACCATTTCATGATCCGGGTGGGGATCTGGTTATGCGGTATCGGTCATATTGCAAACCCCCTCCGGTTATATCAGCGGGGTCGTGCTGCGGAAACGCTGATTCTTCCCTCTTGGGCCTCTTGCAGAACTCCGCGGTTGAGCGGTTTTTGCCGGGGCTGGGAAACGGGCATTCTTTCGACGGCTGGCCCGGATATGGATCTGTCCCTCCAGCCGGTATGCTGAAGGTGACTGAACCACGGCACACAGGGAGACGGCCCCGTGTCCGTGGGAGAATTCCGTATCAGGGGCCCGGCACCGCTCCAGGGGGAACTTCCGCCGTTCCCGGCCGGGTCGGCCCCACCAGGGCGGGAGGTGCCGCAGATCCCTCGCCGTCGCCGGTCTGGCGGAGGTGGAGCGGCCCGTGCGCCACGGCCACCGCGGCCCCGGCTGTCCGCCGCGACTTTTCCACAACCGCACCCCTTGACCATCGCTGATTCGCTGAGCATACGAAGATCATCAGACTAACTTGACTAGTCAACTATGCATGTTAAGCTTGCTGCATGAAATCTTCTAGACCGCATCCCCGATATCAAAGACTGGGAGAGGAAATGAGGGCAGCTATTGCTGATGGAGAATACAACCCCGGCGACAGGCTTCCGAGTGAGTCCGAACTATGCCTGCAACACGGCGTAAGCCGGGGGACGGTTGTTCGCGCGATCGAGGATCTGGTACGCGAAGGCATTGTTTACCGGCGGCAGGGTGCGGGCAGCTTTATCGCCCGACCATCGTTGCACCGGCGTGCCGGTCGGCTTCTGAGTTTCTCGCAATCGGCTGCCAATGAGGGACGGAGCTCGACTCAGGTTGTTCTGGTGAAGCGCACGATGTCGAAGCTCGAAGCCGGTGAATTTCAATGCGACGGCACGGCGATTTACCTGGAGCGATTGCGACTTCTCGACGGCATCCCTTGCGCGATACATAGATCGGTTGTTCCGCGTCGGGTGGCAGTTAAGGTGCCGTCGTTAAGCGACGAACAGCCCGAAGAATTGGAGCGCTCTGACTTTTCGCTTTACAGGGCGTTCGAGCAGGCAGGATTTCGTGTCAGCACTGCGCAGGAACGCGTGGCGACACGGCTTGCCACACCAGAGGAATGCGTGGCGCTTAAGGTCGCGCATCCCGCCGCTGTGATGACCGTGTTTCGCAGGAGTTTCGATGCGAGGGCAAGTTTGCTCGAGGCTGTCGAAGCCATCTATCACAGCGAATACTACACATTCGATTTTCGATTGATGACGGCACCGGGCGCCAACATCGATCCGGCCGAATCACAGATCTTAAGCCGTGGAGGGCGTTTGACCCAACCAAAACCAAAGTAGAGGGAGTGACCGAAAATGACCAAAAGACTGACAGCGACACTGGTATGCGCCGCACTTGCCGCTCTTCCCCAAGCCTCGCTTGGCGCCGATGCGGCACCGGCCGCAATGATCATCGCGCAAGGCGGGCTGGGCGATGGTTCCTGGAACGACACCGCGAATGCAGGTTTTACGTCTGGTCTGGCTGCGACCGGGATAGAAGGGCGACCGATTGAATCGAAGGACGTTGCCGCTCAAGGTGAAGAGATCATGCGCCGCGCCGCCGATGCGGGGTTCGGCCTTGTGATCAGTCTTGAATGGATTCACGGCGAGCCGATGCAAAAGGTTGCAGTCGACTATCCGGACACCAACTGGGTCATCATGAACCAGACGCGGGAGGGTGATAACGTCGCCTCGGTTGTGTTTGCCGAACACGAGGGATCGTTCTTGGCGGGCGCACTGGCCGCGATGGTTACAACTGATGCCCAAATCCCCGGGATCAACCAGGAACCGATCATCGGTGTGATCGGTGGCCGCAAGTCCCCTGGCATCGACAAATTCATTTCGGGCTATATCCAGGGTGCAAATGCGGTAAGCGAAGACATTGAAGTCAAGGTCGCATACGCGGATTCGTTTGGCGATCCGGCCAAGGGCCAGCAAATGGCGCAGGCGATGTTCGATGAAGGCGTAGACATTGTCTATCAGGTCGCTGGCGGCACCGGGATCGGCATCATCGAAGCGGCGAAGGCCGCCGGGCGTTATGCGATCGGTGTCGATACGGATCAGGACAGCATGGCTCCGGGCAACGTTCTGACGAGCATGATCAAACGCGTGGATGTCGCTGTCGAAAATATCGTCGTCGATTACGCTGGTGGCGAATTCCCGGGTGGTGAGGTGATGCGGTTTGGTCTGGCCGAGAACGGCGTCGCCCTTTCCGACATGACACACACGAAAGATATCGTGCCGACCGAGTATCTGGACAGGGTCGACGCGATGAAGGCCGGTATCATTGCGGGCAAGATTGACGTTTGGGATGTGTCGACCCAGGGCTACCCCGAGTTCTTCAACTGACCATCCGAACTGTTCAGGAAACATCCGGGCCATCGGGGAACTGGTGATCCGGATGTGGAAACTCGCCTTATGCCCTCATCTGCCACGATCTCTGGCATCATGCCGGGCGCGGTTCTCGTATGTCGAAGTGTGTTTTTCGCAGTGCACTGGAATGAAACGACATTTTCTGTGCCGGATCGAGGAATTGCCCTTGATCCAGGCGAGATCGCGAAAATCCGCAGTTCGGGCCGAGGTTTTTCCGTGACCACTTTCCCCACCTTCGTTCCAGCCATGGAGGATCCGGGGTGTGGAAGGGTGTTCCCCCAGGACTGGTTTCAAGAGTTCCTGAACGGGGCGGGAAGGAGCGCTCCGATGAAGAGACCACAATCCGGGAACCCGGTTGCCAACACCCGCCGCGCAAGCGGATCCGTCATGGTGTCGTGGTGCGCGTGAACGCCGGGACGGCGGACGGAAAGCCGACGGACGCCGGCTGGTGCTCGACCCTGACCGGAGGCTCGTGGCGGTCGCCGACGGCGCGGGGAACAGCCAGCCTTTCTTGGAATCGTTTTGCCCCGACGTGACCCCGGTCGACTGCCGACGCGCGGTCCGGCATCTGGGCGGCGCCGCCGACGCGGCCTTTGGCCCGGACACGGCTGCCGGATCGGCCCGGTCCAGAAGATGACGGGAGGTCCCGCGCCACGACCCCGGGGGTGTCGGTAGGGTGATGGACGCGACGCGCCGCCCGCCGCGGGGGGAAAGTGCCGAGGATATCTGGAGGGAACTCGCCCTCTTACGCGACAGTCACCTCCGCATGGAACACGCGGGCGCCGCCCGCGCGCGCTACGCCGTCGGTTCCGTGGAATCCGCGAGCAAGGTTCCCGTGACGGCCCGGATCAAGCGCTCCGGACAGGGCTGAGGCCGTGGATCCTGCTCGTTGCGTGATTCGCGGGAGAAATGTCAGGGAACCAGAAATGAACCATATGAGAACGGCACCCGATGTGACAGTTCGTCTTGGTGCGGCGGGCCTCAGTAAATCCTATGGGCCGGTTGAGGCAAATAAGGATATCTCGCTGTATGTTGCACCGGGCGAGATCCACGCAATCGTTGGTGAGAACGGCGCTGGGAAGTCGACGCTCATGCGGTTGCTGCAGGGGGTCGAGCAACCGGACGCGGGCCATATAATCGTTGAGGATCGCTCGACCCGGTTTTCCAGCCCGTGCGATGCATTTGCGTCCGGGATCGGCATGATCCATCAGGAGTTCATGCTGGCCCCTGATCTGACGCTGTTGGAGAACCTCGTCTTGGGGGACGAACCTCTCTCGGGCGCGGTAGGGCGTATCGACTGGGCTGCGGCCCGGGACAGCGGTAACACGCTGGCCTTCCAGGCGGGGATTGGGATCGATTGGGACCGAAAGGCGGGTACGACGCCGGTCCATATCCAGCAATTTGTCGAAATCATTCGTCTGTTGCGCCGGGGGACCCGGGTGCTGATCATGGACGAGCCCACCTCGGTTCTTGCGCCAGCTCAGGTCGAGGATCTGTTCGGCCTGCTGAGGCGCCTGCAGGAAAAAGGCGCGACGATCATCTTCATCAGCCACAAGCTGAACGAGGTCATCGCGCTGGCCGACCGAATCACGGTCATCCGTCGGGGTGCGGTTGTGTTTTCCAGCGCCACGCAGGAGACCACCATCGCGGAACTCTCGCACCATGTCATTGGCGAGAAGTTGGACGCAACCGAGATCAGCAGGGACGCCGTGACCGGCACCGAACAGCGCATCCTGGAAGTGTCCGACCTTTCCACCCCGGAGCGTGAGCGGTCGCATCCGCTTTTTGATATCAACCTCAACATCAAAGCGGGCGAGATTGTCGGACTGGCAGGGGTATCCGGCAACGGTCAGACCGAACTGGTCGAATGCCTTGTTGGGTTGCGGGCGGTTTCTGCGGGCCATATCACGCTGTGGGGGCGCGACATCACTCATACAGGCAATCGCGAGCGGCGCGATCTTGGAATGCGCTACGTCAGCGCGGACCGTCGGCATGAGGGACTGGCCCTTGAGGCCCCGATCGACATCAACGTCATCGCGGGAAGCCAGCGTCAGGTCCCTATTCGAACCGGTCAGGTTATCAGCCTTTCCACTTTGCGCACCGAGGCTGAAAAACGCTTGAAGAACCTGGATGTGCGGTTCGGTCGCCTGCGGGATGCCGTGCGCAGCCTGTCAGGCGGCAACCAGCAAAGGGTTGTTTTTGCGCGTGAGATTTCAAATGATCCGGCGCTCTTGGTGGTCTCGCAGCCGACGAGAGGCGTTGACTTGAAGGGGATCGCCGCGATCCACGCATTGATCGACGCTTTGCGTGCCGAGGGCAAATCGATACTGCTGGTCTCGGAGGAACTTGACGAGATCATCAAGCTGTCTGACCGCGTTTACGTTCTGGCCGATGGCCGGATCACCGGAGAAATGGCGCGCGCCGAATTGGACGTATCCGCGCTTGGGCGTATGATGCTGATGGGAGGCGCATCGGGTGCGTGATGTTGCCGTCTCCAAGCCGCGCACCGCGTTTCTGGACTGGATCGAGAACGGGTTTGGCTTAACCCTGCCCTTTGCGATTGCGGTACTTGTTGCCTCGGTTGTTCTTGTCGCCATCGGGGAGAATCCGTTTGAGGTGTTCTCGCTGATGGTGAGCGAGTCATTTGGTTCATCCAGCAGAATTGCAGCGATGCTTTCGGCGACGACGCCGCTTTTGTTTACCGGTGTCGCGACATCGATCTGTTTCCGCGCCGGTGTTTTCAATGTCGGCGTCGAAGGCGCGTTCATTGTCGGAGGGTTGGCGGCGGCGTTTATCGGTTTCACCCTACCCGCCGTCATGGGGTTTACGCTGGTGCCGCTGGCATTCGCTTTCGCAGTCTCCGTCAGCACCATCTGGCTTTTGATCCCCGGCTACCTTTTGGCGCACTATGACATCGAGGAAGTTGTCTCGACCCTGATGCTGAACTTCGTGGCGCTCGGCATCACCGGATATCTGGTCAACGGTCCACTTTTGTCCGAGCAGTCAGGCAACAACATCACGCCGTTGATCCATGAGGGTGCACAGCTTTCGCGGCTCATGCCACCCTCGACGTTGCACGCCGGGTTTATCCTCGGGTTGATTGTCGTCGCGTTTTACGCGATCTGGACGAAGCGGACGCCAATGGGGATCGAAAGCGCTCTGGTCGGTCACAACCGTCGCTTTGCCCGTGCGGTCGGGATATCCATTCCCACAATTATCATTCTGGTGATGGCAATTTCCGGTGTGATCTCGGGGCTGGGAGGCGCGTCGCACGCGCTTGGCCAGTTGCATCGCTTTACTGAAGGATTCTCGCCGGGCTACGGGTTCACCGGCATGGCGGTCGCGCTGTTGGGGCGCAATACCGGGCTCGGCATTCTGCTCGGCTCGATCCTTTTTGGTGCGCTGGCGTCGGCGGGCACCACGGTGCAGCTCTTTTCCGACATCCCACTTGATATCGTGAACATTATCGAAGGCACCGTGATGATTTTCGCGGTGGTGGAGTTTGGGCGGATCAGCCTTCGGTGGCGGCAGAGAAGGAAAAACTCATGATCATCGGACAGATCCTCGCCTCGACTCTTGTGCTGACCACGCCGATACTGCTTGCGGCCATGGGCGGACTAATCAATCGCGACGCAGGCATCGTCAACATCGCACTGGAGCCAAAGATACTCGCGGGCGCCTTCGTGGCAGTCATTGTCTCGTCTGTGACGGGATCCTGGATTCTGGCCGTGCTTGCCGCAGCCTTTGCCGGTGCGTTCATCGGCTGGCTGTTTTCGCTGAGCGTGACCCGTCTTCGCGCGGATATGATTGTGGCGGGCTTGGGGTTGAACTTCCTTGTTGCCGGACTGTTGGGCTTCATCCTGAGCTGGAGCTTCAATTCAAGCGGCACTCTGCGCATGCCGAATGTGGTCTTGCTGCCAAAGGTGCTGCCGGAGTCAGTATCGTCGGTTCCGATTGTCGGATCGGCTTTGGCACAACTTGAGCCGATCACGTTGTTTGCCTGGGCTGTGGTGTTGGTGTTGCCGTTTTTCCTGACGCAAACTCGATTTGGTTTGCGCCTTCGCGCCACCGGCAATGCGCCACAGGTGGCGGACGCCATGGGGTTGGCCTCGCGCAGGATTCAGGACATCTCGACCGCCATAGCCGGTTTCCTCTCGGGGCTGGGTGGCGCACATCTGGCGCTTGCCTCCATAGGGCTCTTTAACGAGGGGCTTTCGGCGGGCCGTGGTTTTATTGCGCTCGCGGCGTTCTACTCCGGCCGCAACCGGCCTGTGGCGACCGCTTTGGTCTGCCTTCTCTTTGGGTTTCTGGACGCCACGCAAATCAGGATGCAGACCGCCGGGCTGCCGCCAAAACTGGTCGGGACCATCCCTTATGTCATGGTCATTCTTGCGCTTTGTACGGCAGGCTGGCACGCCAAGCGGAAGGGACAGGTCACCTGATGCGAACCGCACTTCTCATCGTCGATATGCAGAATTCGTTTCTGCACCCCGATGGCGGAAACTACTATCCCGATGTCGCGCCGGTCATTGAAAACTGCGCCTCGCTTCTTGACGCCGCGCGCACCGCCGGGACCATCATCGTTCACATTGCGGACCGTCATCGTGCGGGTGTTCACGACTTCGAGGAAAACGTCCTGCCCCGGCATTGCGTGCATGGCGAATTCGACGCGGCTTTTTTCGAAGGCTTCGGATCGAATGGTGCGCCCAATGAGATCGAGATCGTCAAGCGCCGATTCAGCGCCTTCTTCGCGACCGATCTGGCGCTGTTCCTGAACGAGCAGACGGTTGAGCGTGTTGTGATCTGCGGCGTCAAGGCTAACGTCTGTGTTCGAGCGACTGCGCAGGACGCCTTTGGGCACGGCTTCGAAGTGAATGTCGTGCGCGATGCCACGAATTCGAACCAGACACATCTTGCCGAGGCCTCACTTGAAGATATCGAGCGCTATATGGGCCGTCTGGTCACCACGGACGCGGTGAAGGGTTTTCTGGCATGACCGCGCTTGCCGTCTCGGGGTATTCCAGCATGGACTATGCGATTGGCCTGGATGGGCAGATCGAGGGTGAGCACACCACTCTGATCTCGTATCGCGACACCACCGCCTGGCCACGGCTGGGGGGATGTCCGAGTTATGTCTGTGTGGCTGCTGCAGGTCTGGGTCAAAAGGCGCAGCCGATCAGTTGGATCGGACGCGATGACAATGCCGAGAAGCTCCTGGTCGATCTTCAGGCCGCAAATGTGTCTACCGATGGCATTGCGCGGATCGACGGCCCTTCGCCTATGGCTGTGCTTGCCTATCAGGCCGACGGAAGTTGCGCTTGCCTGTTCGATCCGGCTTTTGCCGGACGCGAGGACCTGACCGAAACGCAGCGCGGGATCATCGCCGCCGCAAGCCACATTTGTATCACGGCAGGGCCGCCGCATCTGATATCTGACATACTTGCAGCCCGCGACCCGGATACCCGGCTCTACTGGATCTGCAAGAACGATGCGCATTGCTTTACTGACGAAATTCGCGCGGTTCTTTCAGTCGAGGCCGACGTGATCTTTTGCAACCGGTCTGAACGCGATCTGATTATGGGGCATCGGGCCGATGCGATCGTCGTCGAAACGCGTGGCACGGACGGCATTTCAATTTCGGTGGGAGCGCAAGCAGCCCACCTTGAAATCGACCCCGTGGCGGTAAGGGACACGACCGGTGCCGGTGACACATTTGCGGGCGGGTTCATTGTCTCAGAGATGCGCATGGAGATATCGCCACGGGCGGCTGCGGATAACGGGCTTCGCGCGGCGCGAAACATGCTCAGTGAACGCCTGAAAAGGGAACAGGCATGAAACGCGCCTGGTATCTTGGGCTTACACCGGAAGAGATCGGGGACAGGGTAATTCTCATTGGCGACCCTGACCGGGTGGACCGTCTGTCCCGGCTTTTGGAAAACCCGGTGCATCACCCGGTTTCCCGTGGCCTGAAATCGGTGACCGGTGTTAGCAACGGCTGCCGGATCACCATCGCCGCTTTTGGCATGGGGTCACCGATTGCCACCATCGTGCTGCACGAACTGGCCGATCTTGGCGCCGACAAGTTTTTGCGTATCGGCACGGCGATGTACCTCCCTCCGGTTGCGCCGGGTCAGTTGTTGATCAGCAAATGCGCGATCGGGTTCGAGGGCACCTCACCGGCCTATCGCGAAACGGGCGGCGACATTCAGGCCGACGCTGGGCTTGCGGCGACCTTGTATGCGGCGGCAATACAGGCCGGCCAGCAACCACGAACCGGGCGTTACGCCACTTTCGATGTCTTTTACCGGGATATGTTTGGGATTGACGAGGCAGGGAAGAAACGCGCCGAGGCAAACCACAGGATGCTGGCGGATAAGGAGGTGCTGGCCGTGGATATGGAGACATCGGCCCTGCTCGCCGCCGCATCGGCGCTGAACGTTGCCTGCGCTACGCTTTGCGTCGGGTCAGTCAATGCTCTGACCCGGGAAAAACTCCCGTCCGCCGCGATGGCCGAGGGGGAGAAATTGCTGTTCCGCATCGCCCTCGACGGCTTGACCGCCATTTGACCATATGTCTGCAAAGGTGAGATCCCATGACTGATATCGCCAAACGTTATTTCGAAGCGGTTTCAAGCCGTCTCAATCATGTGGCGGAGACCCAAGCGAACGCGATTGAGGCGGCTGCGGAGCTTTGCGCCGCCTCGATCATGGCGGGCAAGCTGGTTTTTACTTTCGGCACCGGCCATGGTTCATTCGCTGCGATGGAGATGTTTCCGCGTACGGGAACCGTGACCGGATTCCGTCCGATTGTGGAAAGCACGATGATTTCCTTCCATCGGGTTCTGGGCGATGGCGGTGCCCGGCAGTATCGCTTCATTCACAGCCAGGAGGGTTATGGCGACGCGATCCTTTCGGCGCATCAGCTGGATCCTGGAGATACAATGCTGATCTTTTCCCATTCGGGTCTGAATGCGGTAACGTTGGATATTGCGGTGGGCGCGAAGGCGAAAGGGATGAAGCTGATCGGCGTCACATCGGTCCCGCATTCATCGTCGACACCGTCGCGGCATTCCTGCGGCAAACGGCTGTTTGAGCTCGCGGATGTTGTGATCGACACCGGCATACCGAAGGGTGACGCGAGCATCGACATCGAAGGGTTGCCGCATCGTGTGGGAGCGACCTCGACCTCGATTGTCATCGCAATTGGTCACGCGATCAACGCCGTGACGGCCGATATCATGGTGAGGAACGGTCACGAACCCTATGTCATGGTCAGCCCGAACACCGCCGAGAAGGCTGCGGCCAACCGCATCAATGACCGCAACTACGCTGAGTTGTGGCGGCGCCTCAAGGACAGATGACCCAATGGACCGGGGGATATTTCTGAACGGCACCTGGCAGTTTCCGTCTGGGGCGGAGCGGTTTGACGTCACGGATCCCGCAACAGGCGAGGCGGTCGGGTCGACCCTGCTGGCCGATGCCGGGATCGTCGACCAGGCCGTCAGCATTTCCGAGGGCGCAGCGCCCGCGTTAGCCGCCCTGGGTGCAGTGCAGCGCGCGGCGATCCTTGAGAGGGCAGCGGCCCTGATCGAGGCCCGCGCGGACAAGATAGCGCTTTTGCTGACCCGCGAGCAGGGCAAGCCGATCAGCGACAACAAAAAGGAAATCCTCTTTGGGACCGAGGTGCTCCGCTACTACGCTGCTGAGGGAGTCCGTGTCAGCGGCCAGTTGCGGCCCAGTGCCAACCCCTCGATCAGAAACATCGTGTCTTATCAACCCGTCGGGGTTTCTGCTGCCATTGTGCCCTGGAACTACCCGGTGGATATCTATTGCTGGAAGGTCGGCCCGGCGATTGCGGCCGGGTGCCCGCTTATAGTCAAATCGCCCCATGAAACTCCGCTGGCCATCGCATTGCTGGTGGATTGTCTGCATGAGGCTGGCCTGCCACCCGGATCTCTCGCCGATCTGGCGGGGCTTGGAGCGGTTGCCGGGGCGGCTCTTTCCGCACATCCGAGGGTTCGCGCCATCTCAGCCACCGCGTCCATTCCCGCCGGTCAGGACATCATGCGCAATGCCGCAGGCAACCTTAAAAAGGTCTGTCTTGAGCTCGGCGGCAACGCGCCCCTGATCGTCATGGGAGATGCCTGTCTGGAAGAGGCCGCTCGCGCCGCTCATCGTCGCGCCTTTTCGAACATGGGTCAGATTTGCATCACGGTGAACCGCATATTGGTTGACAAATCCGTCCACCGAGAGTTCGCGGACATCCTTGCGAGCCTCGCTGACGAAACGGTTCTGGGGCACGGGGTCGAACCAGGCGTCGACTACGGCCCGGTCTTGAACCAAAGCGTTGCCGCACGGGTGCGTGCGCATCAGAATGATGCCCTGTCCAAGGGTGGTCGGCTGCTGGCGGGCGGTGCAGCGCCAAAGGGCGCTTCATTCGATGCCGGTCATTTCTATCGGCCCACGGTCATTGACGACGCACCCGCTGACAGCCTGCCGATGACAAGCGAAACGTTCGGCCCGTTAGCGGCCATCGCGCCCTTCGACAGTGAGGCGCAGATGATTGATATGGCCAATGCTCTGGACTTCGGTCTCGCCGCATATGTTTATGGTGCTGATCTGGAGCGGCTTTGGTCCTTGTCTGAGCGGCTTGAGTTCGGTGGCATCGGTATCAACGTCAATGATGTAAGTGAGCTGCAGGCGCCCTTTGGCGGCTGGAAAATGAGCGGTATCGGCCGTGAGCTTGGCCCGGAAGGACTGGATACCTACCTTGAACCGAAGCTGACGAAAATGCGGGTAATGTCAGGTGCCTACAGAGCCTGGCGGGAAACCTGAATCGCGCAGGGCTTCCAAAGTTGCTTTCGTATGATCCAGGTTTTTCAGGAGGGAGTGTCATGTCAGAACCATTATTATCGGCGCTTCGGGCGCACATCAAAAAATAGGGAAGCACGGATCCCTCGATGCCCGGCTTTCGTCGCTACTGGGATAACCTTTCCTGCTGCGCATGGGCGAAGTGGCACCTAGAATGTTCGAGAATCCCCTCGCGGCAGTTGCCCAGCAGTCTTTTCAATCAACCTGCGGAACTCCCCGGGGCTATTCTGCTGTCGACCAGGTGACGGGCGCACGGTGATATTGGCGCTGGCCATTCGGTTCCTGATGTTGCAGTGGGCTTGACATGGCGCTCTTTCCGGGCCTGGGTTTCCACTGAACCGGATCCAGCGAACGATAGAACCGGAGATATCCCTGAAAGGGATGCGATTGAATCATGCCGGGAAGCCGGCGGTGACCGGTGCCGGGCCAGTGGATCGTCCAATGACGAGTTCCGCCTCAAGCATCACCGCGCGTGGAGGCTGCGCCGGATCGGCGATGATCGCGAGCAGCCGCTCCGCACAGAGGCGGCCCGCCTGACGCACCGGGGATCGAACCGCCGTGAACTGTGGCGTTCTCTCGCCGTTACGAAGGTAGCTTAGCTCGTCATCGAAGGTGACCAGCGAAACGTCTTTGCCGATCCTCAGCTCAAGCTCGTCGACCGCGCGACGGATGCCAAGAGCGGCGATGATGGAAGAGGACAGGAATGCGGTGGGCGGGCTGGACATGGCCAGCATGGCGCCGGCAGTGCTGTAACCGTGATCCTCCGTCATCTCGTCAGACCTGATCAGCGCCGGATCCACCGCGATGCCGCGCGCTTCCAGCGCACTCACGTAACCGGCGCGGCGGCGGCTGGCGAAATCCATCTCCTCCGGGCCGTTTATCAGGGCGATGCGGCGATGCCCCAGATCCAGGAGGAAATCCGTGGCGCACCGGAACGCGCGGCGGTTGTTGACGTCAATCCAGTTGTATTCCGAGGGCGCGCTCGAACAGCGTCCGTGGACGACGAACGGGAGGCCAATTTCCTCAAGAAGGGCGATGCGTGGATCAGATACCCTCGGCCGGTTCACGATTATCCCGTCAGCCGAGCCTCTGGCGGCGAGTTCGCGGTAGGCGCGCTCCTCGGCCTCGTCGGAAACCGTCGAGATCACCATATCATATCCGTGACGGAGATAGATCTCGCTGGCTCCGGCGATGAAGTCGGAGAAGATCGGATTCACCATCTCGGTACTCGAGGATAGCGGAATCACGTGGGCGACCGCCATGGCGCGACCGGTCGCCAGCCCTTTGGCGCGGACATTGGGGCGGTAATTGTGGGCTAGGGCGGCTTCCTGAACCCTGCGTCGGGTCGCCTCCGCAACCTCCGGATAGCCATTCAGTGCCCGGCTGACCGTCGTCTGGCTGAGCTCGAGGAATTGTGAGAGTTCCTTAAGGTTCATTTCCGCGCGGATGCCAAAGCGCTTTGAAAGCCAGTCCCGACAATAGCGTGCCGGATCCGCGCCGTCAAAGAGGGATTCGCGGCGCCGAATCCCGCCTGTTCCCCGGGATTCTCCGCCGTTCCCGTATTTTTTGATTGACAGGCATCAGGCAATACCGGACCTTGGGGACATCCAAAGCGCTTTGGATACGAAGCGCTCTGGATATAATGCAGCACATCGAGTGGCGCGCTCGCGCCCAGCGGGGAGGAACACAATGAGAAATCCAGTCTTTGCCGGCGCGGCTGCGATCGCGATGGCGGGAGGAATGGCCACCGCGGAGCAGATTACGATCCTTGGCCCGTGGCTGGGGCCGGACCAGGAAAACGTGGAGGCCGTGCTCGCGGCGTTCGCAGAGGCGACCGGTCACGACGTCCGTTACGCGGGTTCAGATAGCTTCGAACAGCAGATCATGGTTGACGCCGAGGCGGGCTCCGCCCCCAACATAGCCGTTTTTCCGCAGCCCGGACTTGCGGCCGACATGGCCTCACGTGGTTTCCTCACACCTCTTGCCGATGGCACCGGTGACTGGGTGCGCGAGAACTACGCGGCGGGCCAGTCGTGGGTTGATCTCGGAACATATGCTGACGAGAACGGGACCGATCGGCTCTTCGGCTTTTTCTACAAGGTCGACGTGAAGTCCCTGGTCTGGTACGTGCCCGAGAATTTCGAGGACGCGGGTTACGAGGTTCCCGGGACGATGGAGGAGCTCAAGGCACTCACCGACCAGATCGTGGCGGATGGTGAAACGCCCTGGTGCATCGGGTTGGGCTCGGGTGGTGCGACGGGATGGCCCGCCACCGACTGGGTCGAGGATCTGATGCTGCGCACCCAGGCTCCGGAAGTCTATGACGCTTGGGTGACCAACGATCTTCCGTTCAATGATCCGAAAGTTGTCGCCGCGATCGAGGAGTTCGGCGCTTTTGCCAGGAATGACGCCTATGTCGCCGGCGGCAGCGGTGTCGTGGCGTCCACAGATTTCCGCGACTCGCCCAAAGGCCTGTTCTCGTCACCGCCGCAATGCTACATGCATCGGCAGGCGTCGTTTATACCGGCCTTCTTCCCGGATGGGACGGTGGTCGGGGAGGATGCCGATTTCTTCTACTTCCCGGCGTATTCGGAGATGCAGCTCGGCAGTCCGGTGCTCGGCGCTGGCACGGTGTGGGCGATCACGAACGATAGCGAGGGTGCGCATGATCTCATCGAATTCCTGAAGGACCCCACAGCACACCAGATCTGGATGGCCCGTAAGGGTTTTCTCACTCCACACAAGGGCGTGAACCCGGACGCTTTCGGTGATCCGACACTGCGCAAGATGAACGAGATCCTCCTTGCGGCGACGACATTCCGCTTCGACGGCTCCGACCTCATGCCGGGCGCTGTCGGTGCGGGCAGTTTCTGGACAGGGATGGTCGACTACGCTGGCGGAGCGAATGCCGGGGATGTGGCCGACGCGATCCAGGATAGCTGGGACGCGATCAAATAGGTGTCCCGCACGATCCCGTCGTGCACATTTTGGGGCCGCCCGTAAACGGGTGGCTCCACCCTGCCGTGTCTGGCAGGCACCGAATCCATCGGAGATCCCGGCGCCGGTGGCTGGGCTGAAGGACGGAGAGGAACGGCTGGCCTGACTAAGGTGTAGGGAGGGGGGAGAGCGATGCATCCAGCGCTTCAGGGCATCCTGACGATCGCCATTGGCGTCTTTGGCTGCGTGGGATATTTCTATCTGTCGAACCTGGTGCTCGACAGAATCATCTTCCCCGCCCGCGGGCCGAACATCGGACGGAACCTGAACCGCGCCAATTTGGTGCGGCCCTGGCTGTTCCTGCTCCCCGCCATACTGGCTCTCGGTCTTTATCTGGCCTATCCGGTGTTCGAGACGCTGCGCCTGTCGCTCATCGATAGGGATGCGGGGGACGCTTTCGTCGGTCTGCGGAATTACGGTCAGATGTTCTCCGAACCGAAGTTCTGGGAAGCTCTGAGAAACAACCTTTTCTGGCTGCTGATCGTGCCGGCTGCGGCCACCGCGTTCGGTCTGGTGGGTGCGCAGCTCACGGATCGAATCGCATGGGGCAATGTCGCGAAATCACTGATCTTCATGCCGATGGCGATCAGTTTCGTCGGCGCGGGTGTGATCTGGAAGCTGGTATACGAGACGCGGCCGGTCGAGATCGAGCAGATCGGTGTCCTGAACGCGATCTACCTCGCGCTTGGCGGCTCGGAGCCACAGGTATGGCTGACAATTCCGATCCTGAACAGTTTCTTCCTGATGGTGGTTCTGATTTGGATCCAGACGGGTTTCGCCATGGTGATACTGAGCGCGGCCCTTCGTGGCATACCCGAGGAGACGGTCGAGGCCGCGATTATCGACGGGGCCGGTCCCTTCCAGATATTCTTCAGGATAAAGGTTCCGCAGATCATGACCACGATTGTGGTCGTCTGGACGACCATTACGCTCGTGGTGCTGAAGGTCTTCGACATTGTCTTCGCCATGACGAACGGACAATGGGAGACGCAGGTTCTGGCGAATTACATGTTCGACAAGCTCTTCCGCGCGAACGACTGGGGCGTCGGGAGCGCATCGGCCATGATCATCATGTTGCTTGTGACCCCGATACTGGTCTGGAACGTGCGTAACGCCCGCAGGGAGATGCGGTGATGGATGATGGCATTGCCGGCTCGAAACCCGCGTTAACCTGGGCTGTCCACATCTCCGTCGCGCTGCTGGTCGCGCTCTGGCTGTTTCCGACCGTGGGGCTTTTCGTGAGTTCGTTCCGAACCGCCGACCAGATCGCGACGACCGGTTGGTGGAAGGCGCTGTCGCAGCAGGAACGCCAGAATCCCGCGATCCGGATTTCCGGGGAGGAGGGATTCGAGGCAAGCCTCTTCGTGATCGAGGGAAACCTTTTCGAGGGAGAGGCGGAGATCCGGGCCTGGGGTACCAGTTCGCGCCGTCCGGAGGAATTCGCGCCTGGCGAGACGGCGGAGCTGAGCGACGGTCGCGCGGTGACGGTCCAGGCCAACGGTGACTACCGGTTCACCGCGCCTGAAAGCCAGGAGGGGAAGCGGCTGCCACGCGTGTTCACCACCGCCAGCTCACCTCCGGAGTTCACGTTGTCCAACTACGATGTCGTGCTGGGAAAGGATGTGGTCAAGCGGCTCGTCACCTTTGTCGCCGCGGCGATGATTTTCGGTTATGTGGTCCGCCTGCTCACGCGCCACCAGGGCGGGAGGTTCGCGTCGGTCGCCTCGGTGACGGGGGGAGGGGCGCTGCTGGTTCTGCTCATCATCGTATTTGGCCTTTCCACGGGCACCGTGGAGGGGGCGCAGACCACGGACAGTATGGCCTCGGCTTTCTTTTCGACCCTGACCGTCACGATTCCGGCCACGGTCATCCCGATACTGATCGCCGCTTTTGCCGCGTACGCTTTGGCCTGGATGGACTTTCCCGGCCGTGCGCTGCTGATCGCCGCGGTTGTGGCCCTTTTGGTCGTCCCGCTCCAGCTTGCCCTTATCCCGCTGCTGAAACTGCATCTGCAGATCGGAATCGGTAAGGGCTATCTCGGCGTCTGGCTCGCACATACCGGTTTCGGACTGCCACTGGCGATATACCTGCTCCGCAACTACATGGTTGGCCTGCCGCGTGACATAATCGAGAACGCCCAGGTCGACGGCGCCACCGACTTCCAGATCTTCGTCCGGATCATCCTGCCGCTCAGTTTCCCGGCGCTCGCCTCTTTCGCGATCTTCCAGTTCCTGTGGACATGGAACGACCTTCTGGTCGCCAGGGTGTTTCTCATTGGCGCCACCGGCGACACCAACGTGATGACGAATGCCATCGTCGAGCTTCTGGGAACCCGGGGCGGTAACTGGGAAATTCTGGCGACCGCCGCCTTCGTCTCGATGGCTGTTCCGCTCGCCGTATTCTTCGCGATGCAGAAATACCTGGTTCGCGGCCTGCTGGCGGGCTCCGTGAAGTGAGCCCGGTCGTCGAGGCAGTCCGGCCTCAGGTTTCCGGGATCTTGGACCGGGACTGGTGGCGCGGCGCGGTGATCTACCAGATCTATCCACGGAGTTTCCAGGACTCGGATGGTGACGGCGTCGGCGATCTGTCCGGCATCGTCGAGCGCCTGCCGTACGTGGCCGGTCTCGGGGTCGATGCAATATGGATCTCGCCATTCTTCAGTTCGGCTATGCTGGATTTCGGCTACGACATCATTGACCACCGCGACGTGGATCCCCTGTTCGGAAGCATGGGAGACTTCGACGCCTTGATCGCCCACGCCCATGATCTTGGGCTCAAGGTGATGATTGATCTGGTTCTGAGTCATACCTCGGACCGTCATCCATGGTTCCAGGAGAGCCGACAGTCCCGTGACGGCACCTATGCGGACTGGTATGTCTGGGCCGACGCGCGACCGGATGGCACTCCCCCGAACAACTGGCTTTCGGTGTTCGGTGGTTCGGCATGGGAATGGGACGGTGCGCGGATGCAGTATTACCTGCATAATTTCCTGCGTGAGCAGCCGGACCTGAACTTCCACAATCCGGACGTCCGGGCGGAACTTCTGGACATCGCTTGCTTCTGGCTTGAGCGTGGTGTTGACGGCTTCAGGCTCGACACGGTCAATTTCTATTTCCACGATCCCGAGCTTCGGGACAATCCGGCACTGGCCCTGGACCTGCGCAACGACTCCATCGCGCCTTCGGTCAATCCGTATAACTGGCAGGAGCATATCCATGACAGGAATCGTCCGGAAAACCTCGATTTCCTGCGCCGGTTCCGGTCGTTGCTGGAGGAATTCCCCGGATCCACCACTCTCGGGGAGGTGGGTGACAGCAGGTGGGGGACCGAGATCCAGGCGGAATACACGTCCGGCGGCGACAGGTTGCATATGTGTTATTCCTTCGAGTTTCTTTCGGGGGACGCGCTGACGGGAACGCGTGTCGCAGCGACGCTGGAGAAATTCGCGGCGCTTGCGGTGGATGGCTGGGCCTGCTGGGCGTTTTCCAACCATGACGTGATGCGCCACGCGACGCGTTGGGGACTATCGGAGCCTGCGCTACGGCTCCATGCGGCGCTTCTTCTGTGCCTGCGTGGTTCGGCCTGCCTTTATCAGGGTGAGGAACTGGGGCTGACCGAGGCCCGGATTCCGTTCGAGGATCTGCGGGATCCCTATGGCATTCGGTTCTGGCCCGGATTCAGCGGCCGTGACGGAAGCCGCACTCCAATGGTGTGGACCGGCCGCGGGCGGGTTGGCGGCTTTTCGGAGGCGAAACCCTGGCTACCGATACCCGATGAGCATCTGGTCAGGGCCGTCGACAGCCAGGAGAACGACCGTGAGAGCATCCTGGGTTTCTACAGGGCGATGATTTCTTACCGGTCGCGCAATCCCGTTTTGGTGAAGGGTGAGCTTAGGGTTCACGAGGCGAGGGAGGAATATCTGTCGCTGGTCCGCGAACTGGATGGCAGGAGAATGTTCTGTGCCTTCAACCTGAGCGGTGTTCCACAGGAGATAGCGCTTCCCGGGGGCCGCTGGGCCTTGGATGCCACCGCACCTTTTCCGGTCGGCGACGGAAGTGAACTGGCGCCGTGGCATGCCCTGTTCGGCGTGGCCGAGGAAACGTGAGGGAGTAGTCCGTATGGCAGATCTGAAACTTTCGGAAGTCGGCAAGACCTACGGGGCCTCCGTGGAGGTGCTCAGACACATCAACCTTGATATATCGACGGGTGAGCTGATCGTTTTCGTCGGTCCTTCGGGTTGCGGTAAGTCGACGCTGCTGCGAATGATCGCGGGACTGGAGAGGATCACGTCGGGCACGCTTGAGATCGATGGCGTTACCGTCAACGACGTTCCGCCTGCCCAGCGCGGGATTGCCATGGTGTTCCAGTCCTATGCGCTTTACCCGCACATGACCGTCTACGACAATATGGCGTTCGCGCTGCGCATCGCCGGCAAGACCGCGCGGGAGATCGATGAAGCCATCCGCGGGGCGGCGAAAATCCTTCAGCTTGAGCCTTTCCTTGACAGGTTGCCGAAAGCCCTTTCCGGGGGGCAGCGCCAGCGGGTCGCCATCGGCCGGTCGATCGTGCGCGACCCCAAAGTCTATCTGTTCGATGAGCCGCTGTCGAATCTGGATGCCGCTCTCCGGGTCGCGACCCGTATCGAGATCGCGCAGCTCAAGGAGTCGATGCCAAACTCGACGATGATCTACGTTACGCATGACCAGGTTGAGGCGATGACACTCGCGTCCCGCATCGTTGTGCTGGCCAATAAAGGCATCGCCCAGGTCGGGACGCCGCTGGAGCTTTACGAGCGCCCCAGAAACGAGTTCGTCGGGCAGTTCATCGGCTCGCCCGCGATGAATCTGTTCCCCGGTGAGATCGTCGGGACCGGCGAGCGGACGGAGGTCAGGCTCCGGGGGCAGGGCATCGCGGTGTCAGACGTTCCCTCGAACGGATCCGATATGGGTCTCAAGGTCAATGTCGGCGTCCGTCCGGAGGATCTGACGGCAACCGACGGTGATCACCTGTATGAGGGTCAGGTCAACATACTCGAGGCGCTTGGAGAGGTTACACTGCTCTATTTCGTGCCTGAGGAGGGCCGCGATCCCGTAATCGCGAAACTTCCGGGAATTCATGGCGGATTGCGTGGAAAACCGGTACGCCTTTCGGCGGATCCGTCCAAAGTGCACGTGTTTCATGATTCGCGGTCCCTGTTGTACCGCCAGTGACGGAGTGCGGCTGGGAACATATTCCCCCGAAGAAAGCGAGTCCGGGATAAGGTCTGATGATGGCCTCCTGCGCCTGTGCCGTCCCAGCGAGCATGGTGAGGCTGTCTATCGACGCGATCGCCGCAACGCTGTCCGGCAAAACGCGACCCGGCCGGTTCCCCGGGACGCCCGTCCCCGCCAGAACGATCCCGCGATCGCGCTCCGTGAAATCGGAAGGGGTGAACGGACATTTCCCGTCATCGAGCAGGCATTCGATATGGACCCGCGGTGCCGTGCCGGTATCGGCCTGAATGGGAGCGAGGCCCGTCACGTCCCGACAGGAGGGGCCTTACGCGTCGGACACGGGGGAGAGATCCGGGCGGCACCGCCAAACGGCGTTATCGGATTGTGGGGCCCAACCTTATGGCCGGGATCCCCGTCTACCGGAACAAAAGGTAACGCGCCCGGGCCATCGCGGCACGCGGGAGAGACCGTCCCATCTGCCTGCCCCACATCGTCCTTCCGGGGTGGGTCCACATCCCGCTTACAGGCGAATGCCGATGGAGGGTCAGAACCGCCAATCCGCT
Organism: Paracoccaceae bacterium; assembly: GCA_965221405.1. GTDB lineage: Bacteria > Pseudomonadota > Alphaproteobacteria > Rhodobacterales > Rhodobacteraceae > JAPOUP01. The sequence continues at coordinate 656,107 of CBDCSE010000003.1, forward strand.
TGAAGGGGGATTTGGTGCCCGGCCGTGCCCGTCGCCATGTAGCAATCGTTGGAGATTGGGTGCATGGTTCCGCGACCTTTGGTCGATCAAAGGCTACGGGTCCGTTCGCTCCGTCCGGGTTCGACGAACCGTACCTTTCCGATATGGGGGTGGTTCCGGTTGCGCTCGGCGTAGTCGATGCCATAGCCGACCACAAATTCGTCGGGGATCTCGAAACCGGTCCATGTCGCCCTCACGTCAATCTCTCGGCGTGAGGGCTTGTCAAGGAGAGCGATGGTCTCCAGCCGCTTCGGCTCCCGCGATTTCAGAAGCCCGGTCACGTGCGCGAGAGTGTAGCCCGTGTCGACGATGTCCTCCACGAGCAGTACGTCCCGGCCGCCGATCTCGCCGCGGAGATCCTTGAGGATACGGACCTCCCGACTGGATTCGGTTGAATTGCCGTAAGATGACGCCTCGATGAAATCGACTTCCACCGGCATCTCCAGCTCGCGCACGAGATCGGCGATGAACACGAAGCTGCCGCGCAGGAGGCCGACCACCACCAGTTTGTCGGTATGGCTGAACGCATCCGTGATTTCCCGAGCCAGCTCCTCGACCCTGGCAGCTATGGCTTTTGCTGATATCATCCGGTCGATGACGTAGGGTCTGTTTCCCATGCCGCATCCCCCTTGCAATCCGGGGGTAACAATATGAAATGCGTGGCGCGAGTGAAACCGGTGAAATCGGGTATGCCCAACCATTCCGAAACCAGGACCCTGCCATACACGGCGCAGCAGATGTATGAACTGGTCGCGGATGTCTCCGAATATCCCTCATTCCTTCCCTGGTGCGCCGCCGCCCGAATCCTCAGGGTGACCCGTGGGGATGACTGCGACGTGATGGATGCGGAACTGGTGATTTCATTCAAGGTGTTCCGCGAAAAATTCTGCAGCAGGGTAACGCTTTGGCCTGAGACACGCAGGATCCACACGGAGTATATCGACGGTCCATTCAGGCACATGCGCTCCAGCTGGACTTTCCGTGATCTGGAAAGTGGATGCGAGGTGGCGTTCCTTGTTGATTTCGAATTCCGGAACGCGATCCTCAGGTCGGTGATCGGTGTGGTCTTCGAGGAAGCGATGCAGCGCGTGGTGCGGGCGTTTGAGCGAAAAGCGGAGCAATTGTACGGCCGCGGTTAGCCCATGCGATGGTCGCGAGACGCCTTCGGTCCGGGAAGTGGCGCCACATCCTTAGTCTCCCCATCCCGAAGGGGTCGGCAGGGTGACCGGTGCGCTCCGCCACCTGCCGCGGAAGGGCGGTGCCGACATTGCCGACGCACCGGATTTCTTCCGTGACAGCCGAAAACGCATGGACTGCGGGGAAGTCGCCGACGCGGGCTATCGAACCGGTTCGGGCACCGTGGAAAGCGGGAACCGCACACCCGTGACCCAGCGGCTGACGAGGTCCGCCCGGCGCTTGGGGCGTGACGGTGCCCGGGGCGTTGACGTTCCGAGCACCGCCCGGGTCCGGTCGCCTCCACCGGGTATGGTCCACGCTTTCCGGAAGCTGGCGGCAATGGAGGCCGCCCGCATACGACAGCCAGACCCTGACGGCACGCGCCGCATGATTCGCTGTTATACCTTCAGCCTCAGAAAACGGGGTATATGGATCGTGGTGAGGGAGTCAGGGTTGAGAAACACGCCTGTTTCCACAGAAAAAGGCCGCCCCTTGCCAGTCCGCGATGTGCCGACTCCGGGATGAGGTCCCTGGTATCCGCTTCGATATCTACTTCCAGCTCTCGGCCCGGCATTGGGCTCCGGTCGTGGGCGCTGAGCCCGTGTTGAGCCGCTGGCCGGGGACCCTGTGTTTTGGGGTTATCCATCTCCAGCCGCACCCAGTTGACGCCGTAATGGGAGGAGGGTTTCCAGAGCTTCACATTTCCATCGCTCGATATGTAATGGGATCCTCCAAGATGGTCATGTCCGGCCTTGTTCCCCCTGAACTGATTGGCTGGATAGTCCTCAGTATTGAGTAATAAGGTCCATTGCTTCAGCGAGAACGAATTTCGTATCCGTCCCCCCAAAGGCCGCCATCTCCCGTCCCGTCCGCAGGATGGAAGCCCGTCCGTCCCACAGGATCCGGCCCGGGTCCCCCGAAATCCGGAAGAGGTGCCGGGGCCAGCCGGTAGTTATTCACCTTCTACACCGGTTCCGCTCTCCGCGCAAGGATCAATTTTCGCACTGACCCACCGTATCGCCCGCACGGCGAAAGGGACCAGATGTATTGGCAGTGGGCCAGTTTGAGAAATCCGTGATTCCGGCGGTGTCCCGCCCTGAATTTCCATGGGCGGCCCCGTCCGGAAGCCGCAGGCATCCCTGCCGGAAGGGACCTCCCTTGCCTGGCGTGACGGCCGTCGGCGGAAGTCAGTACCGCACGTCGACCGTGACGTCGCACCATTCGGCATAACCGGGACCGCCTCTCTGCCGCCAGGCCTCGGAGGGCCAGCGTTCCGGGCCGCAATGGGACGCGTGCTGGAAGGTGGCCCCATAGCCGAACGGATTGACGATATTGGGCGACAACAGGGTCTGCCCCGCGCCCTCCTTGAGGGAGCGGCAGGACCTCCCGCCGGCAGTGCACACCTTGCCCCAGACCCGCACCCGGAAGATGCCGTTGCTCGGGGTCCGGGTCGGGGTGAATGAGCTGTCTTGCTGATTCGGCGTGTTCCCCGTGTATTCGCCGCCAGTCAGGGGGGTTACATCGTCACTCGCTTCACTGCACCGCGGGTACCCTCTGTTGGCGGTGAACGTCCGGCCCATGAAGGTCACGGACCGCGAGCACTTGCGGGTGGTCCAGGTCTGGCAGGCGATGGCGATGGGCTGGCCGTGGGAATAGGTGCCGGTCGGGTTGAGGAATTCGACCCCTCCGCTTACTCCCGCACTGTGGGCGCAATGGGAGCCGGGTCCCGCGCCGAAGGTCGTCGCCGAGCCCGCAGGACCGGGCAGGACCTCGATCTCCCGGTTGTTGACCAAGTCTGTCCAGGTCCGGCCCTGAACGGTGGGGGCCGGCGAGACCAGGTTCTGGTTCAGACGGGTGACGTGAGTGGGGGCGGCCTGCAGAACCCGTGAATTGTCGATCGCGGTCTGCTCGATTTGTTGTGCCGATGCCGGCAGGGCGAGGGCCGCGGCCAGCACCAGGGCCGACAGGACAGCGGCGCAAGCCTTAAGGGGGGGGGGGGGGGGGGGGGGGGGTCAAATATGGCATGGCGGGGCTCCTCGAATCCTGTAGACGTCCCCACCATACGGCCTTTGCCGTCTGAAGGGAAGGACAATTTTCAAAGCGAGACACTGCCCCGCCGTCGATGGGGTTCCATTGGCGGGATTTCCGCTTACATAAGCATGTCCCTCCGAAACGACGCGGACCCTGACAGGACTGTAGGCGAGGGCGTTCGGATCGCCCGGAACTGACCCGAACCGCGACACCTGCATAGGCGTGACAGCCTGGGTCCGGACGAAACCCCGGTCACACATGGCCGAAACCGCCTTCCCGACCAGTGAAGTTCCGCCTAACAGGTAACAGGTCCATCCTATTGACTCCGCTTAACCTGAGGCCTATGTTTAAAGCCATTATGGTCGACGTAAGCGATATAGAATTCACGCCACAACAAGTTACCTGGCTGCGTAAGGAATTCACACGGCGCGATGCTCCCGGGTTTGATCGCGCCACCATTATGTGGATAATCGGTGGGCTCACAGCCATTGGAATAGTGGCTTTTGGCGCTATTTGGAACGAAATTGGGGGGATTCGTGGAGAGATTGACTCTCTTCGTGGAGAGATTGGTTCAGTTCGTGGAGAGATTGGTTCAGTTCGCGGAGAGATTGACTCTCTTCGTGAAGAGGTTAAAAAAAATCGCGCACGTATTGCGGACTTGGCGAACAGTCTCACTCGAATAGAAGCCATTCTTGAAGAGCGGTTGCCAAGAAACTGAGGGTGCGACGGTCCTCAATCGTGCCCCACGTCCGTTGACCGATGATCACCTGCCCGCGATAGTGGCCGTTCTCCGGGTGCGCTTACGGTTTATCGGGTGGGTTCAGGACTGCGCCTCTATCAGAAGATCCAGCGCACGTTCAGCAGCCAATTGCCTTACGGTGCCCCTTCCCTGGGATCCGAACTCCACGGTTAGGGTCTTGACTGACCGGTCCGCCCGGGCAATCCCGAAGCAGACCCGCCCCTCCGGCTTGCGTTCGCTGCCTCCGGGGCCGGCGATTCCGGTTATGGAAACGGCGACGGTCGCCCTGGACCGCTGGATCGCACCCTCGGCCATCTCATGCGCCACTTCCTCGCTGACCGCTCCGTAGGTCGCGAGTGTCTTTGCGCTCACGCCCAGCATCTCGCGTTTCGCGTCGTTGGAGTAGACGACGAAGCCCCGATCAAGAATGTCCGATGATCCTGGAACCGCGGTGATCGCTCCGGCGACCAGTCCTCCCGTGCAGCTCTCAGCCGTCGCGAGGCGCGCGCCGACCGCCCTGGCCCGGACGAGAAGCGTTTCCGCTCTTGTCATATTGCCGGTCCTCCGTGCGAAAGCCATGCGAGCGCGGTGACGCAAGCCGCCGCGAGCAGACCGGCGATAAGGTCGTCCAGCATCACTCCCAGTGCGTCACCGCGCCGGTCGGCCCGGCTTACCGGCCAGGGTTTCCAGACATCGAATATCCGGAACAGCAAGAACCCGGTGACCCAACCCTGCCATGGAAACACCCATGGCTCCTCCTCGCCGAGCCAGAGGCCCGCCGAAAGGGGAAGCAGCGCGACGAACATACCCGCGACCTCGTCGATGACGAATTCGCGTGGATCCACGTCATCGCCATCGGAAGTCGCCGCGGCCACGGCCATCCAGCCCGTCAGGGTCACCAGAAGCGTAATGGCGAGCAGCGCCGGAAAACCGCCCAGACCGTGAATCACCCACGCAACGGGAATGGCGGCCGCTGAGCCCCAGGTTCCCGGCATCCATGGCAGAAGTCCTACGCCAAAGAATGTCGCCAGCGCTCTGCTCATTCCGACGTGAGTGTCGCGGTCGCGATCGCGGCGATGCCTTCCCTGCGGCCGGTAAATCCAAGCCGTTCCGTTGTCGTCGCCTTCACCGAAACCCTATCCTGCACCACCCCGGCAAGCCGCGCGATGTTGCGGGCCATCGCGGTGGCGTGGGGCGCGATTTTGGGGCTTTCGCAGATCAGCGTGAGATCGATGTTCGTCACCCGGTAGCCGCGCTCGGCCGTGAGGCTCACGGCGTGCTCAAGGAATATCCGACTATCCGCACCTTTCCATCTGGCATCGCTCGGCGGAAAGTGCCGACCTATGTCGCCCATTGCCAGAGCGCCGAATATGGCGTCGGTCACGGCGTGGAGACCCACATCGGCGTCCGAGTGTCCGGTCAGGCCGTAGTCGTGTGGTATCGCCACTCCACACAGCAAGACATGGTCACCCTCTCCGAAGGCATGAACGTCAAACCCGTTTCCAACACGAATTTCCATCCTAATCCCCCAACCCTAACGCCGCCTCGGCCCTTTTGAAATCCTCGGCGTGGGTGATCTTGAGGTTACGCTCGTCACCGGGCACCAGAGCTACGTGGACGCCTGCCGAACGCGCCACCTCCACGTCGTCCGCGGCGTCGCCCGGGTGGTTTCTGTGGGCACCAAGGATCTCGTTGAAGCGGAAACCCTGTGGTGTCTGTGCCCGATAGAGACCCGCCCGTTCCAGTGCCCCGGAGACGATTCCCTCGGTTCCGCGCAGCAGTGCGTCAGTCAGCTCAAGTGCCGGTGTGGCGCCGACGGCGGTGTCCAGCGCCGTCAACACATCATCGATGATCCGTGGTGTCACCAACGGACGCGCCGCGTCGTGGATCAGCACCTTCGATATGTTCCTGTCAACGAGTGCTTCCAGACCCGCCCGAACCGACGCGGACCTTGTGCTGCCACCCGGAACCGCCTCCAGAAAGGGAAAATCCGTTGCCCGCGCCATATCGTCGGGATGCAGCACGAGCAGGATGGTATCCACGCCAGGTGCCCGTCGGAAAACGTCGATGGTCCAGTCCACGACACGTCGTCCCCCCAGCGCCCGCCACTGTTTGGGTACGCCTCCGCCGACGCGGATGCCCCGTCCGGCCGCGACGATGACGGCGGCGTTTGTACCCGAACTCTCCATGCCGTCTCTATAGATTGGGTCGGTGGTGGAGACAATGCGCTCCGCCATTTCTGGAGGCGCTTCCGGGGAATGCCGGTCTGCCTTCGCACCCCGCCGATGACCGGTTTGCCATTTGCCATCCGGCGCGTTACGGCCATGGTGGTTGAGTGAGACGGCGCGGACGTCGGGCCAGATGACGGATGTGGAGTTCCCGGCATTGCCGTTCATCCCGTCGGCCGTCGGTTTCGCCGGGCGCGGGAGACCGCGGGTCGGAAAACCCGCGTCGTCGTTGGCGATATGGGCTGTCGGGGCGGATCCGTCATGTCCGGACTGACGGTCGGTGCCCATATGTGTGATCCTGACCACGGGAAAGTGTCGATGGAAGCGGTCGTATGTGCGATGGGTATTTCGTTGAGTGCCGAGACACGACCCGGCCGGGACGGAGGGCGTTGGCGGCCGTCGGGGCACGCGCTCGGGGCCGGTAGTGCCAATATGGGCATGAATCCGATCTACGGACATAGCCGCGACCGGTTCCATGCCCGTCGGTCAACCGTTATCGGGATCAGGGACGCCGTCAGGCTTCCGGTCACCGCGCACGGCGTTTCCCTCGGCCAGGTTATCTGGAGTGTCTCCCGGTTGGTCGCCGGCCCGTTCGACCGTTCCCGCCCACGAATTCCCCGCCGTCCCTATCAAGCTGGGGTCGGTCGAGAGGTGAACGGCCAGATGCGCCGATGGTACATGGACCGCGCCACGGTGATCGAGGATCGACGACGCGCGGTGTGGGCTGAACGCGGTCAGGGAAGGGTGGCGAATTCCGTGCCGCCCGCACTCGCCGAACGGGCCACGGCATGATCGCGCTGGGCGATTCGATCTGGGCATCCCTGCCAGTGCCGACGCTAATAATGGACTCGCATGACGTGATAAGGGATATCAACCCTCCGGCCGAGCAGTTCCTGAACGCGTCCGCACGCACAATGCGCGGGGAGCGGGTGAATGAGCGGCTATCCATTGACGCGCCGCTTGAAGCCGCTTTCTCGCGGGTCCGCAGCGGTCTGTCACCGATATTCATCGGAGCGGCTGGCGTCACGGCCAGCGGTTCCGGGGCTATGTCCTGCGATATCCGTGTCGCTCCCCTATCCGGAAATCCAGGCCATCTCCTGCTTATGATCGAACCGCGACCGGCCGCCGCACGCCATGGAATGTCCCACTCGGTCTCGTCAGCGGCGAGATCGGCCATCGGAATGGCCGGGATGCTGGCGCATGAGATCAGGAACCCGCTTGCGGGCATCACCGGAGCGGCGCAGCTTCTGTCCATGGAACTGGATCCGGGTGACCGGGAACTCACCGACCTGATCGTCGGAGAGGCCCGTCGGATCGTCTCGTTGCTGGAAAAGGTCGATCAGTTCGGGAAACTGGCGCCGCCGGATCGCCGGGCGGTTAACGTGCACGATCTCCTTAACCGCGCCCGCAGGTCGGCGCAGGTGGGCATTGCCGCCGGGATGGGAATTGTCGAGGATTACGACCCCTCGTTACCGCTTACCTACGCCGATGAGGACCAGTTCCTCCAGGTACTCGCCAACCTTCTGCGCAACGCGGCCGAGGCCTCGGGCGACGGGGGAGGGACGATCACGCTCCGGACATACTATGATCGCTCGCTGCGTCTCCGTCAAAGGGACGGTTCCGGCAGGGCGCTGCCCCTGCAGGTCGAGATCATTGACGATGGACCTGGAGTTCCTCCGGAAATCAAGCATGATATCTTCGATCCGTTTGTCACCGGGCGCACGAACGGCGCCGGCCTTGGTCTCGCGCTGGCCAGCCGGATCATTTCGGAGCACGATGGCTGGATCTCGATGGACTCGATGCCCGGGCGTACCGTGTTCCGGATCTCGCTGCCAGTGGCGCCGGAGGGGATATAGATGGACGGCACTGTCCTTGTTGCCGATGACGACCGTGCGATACGCACTGTGCTGACCCAGGCCCTGACCCGGGCGGGGTGTCGGGTGCATGCGACCTCGAGCATGGCCACGCTCATGCGCTGGATAGATGAGGGAAAGGGTGATTTGGTGATCACCGACGTGATCATGCCCGACGGAAGTGGCCTGGAGGCGCTCACCGGCATCGCCGAACGTCGGCCCGGTCTACCCGTTATAGTGATTTCCGCGCAGAGTACGATCAGGACGGCCGTCGAGGCGGCTGAGAGGGATGCGTATGACTACCTGCCCAAGCCGTTCGACCTGCCGGATTTGATGGCCCGCTCCGCCCGTGCGCTCAGGGCCCAGCGCCGGATTTCGAATTCGTCCCCATCTGACGGAGAGCCCGGTGACGGGCTGTCGGATGACCTCCCACTGGTCGGGCGCTCGGCAGCGATGCAGGCGCTCTACCGCCGCGTCGCGCACGTAACGAATACCGACCTGTCGGTGCTCGTCACGGGGGAGTCAGGCTCCGGTAAGCAGCTTGTCGCCCGTGCCGTCCACGACTATTCCGATCGGCGGGCCCACTCATTCATCGTGGCTTCTCAGTTCGATCTCGCGGATCCGGGCAGTATGGCGGCGCTTTTCGAGCGCACCGGGCGCGGAACCGTCCTGCTGGATGAGGTGGGCGATCTCGATGAAACGACGCAAGCCCGATTGGTACGGATTCTTGACGGGCTCGGGCAGGGCGCGGCGCGGGTGATCGCCACAAGCCAGACGCCTCTCGCCAGCGGGCCGGAGGGATGCGACTTCAGGCAGGACCTGTATTACCGCGTCAGTGGCGTGACCGTCCCGATTCCCCCTTTGCGCGACCGGCTCGACGACATTCCGCTTCTCGTGGAGCATTTTCTCGCCAATGCGAGACGCGATGGCCTGCCCCGACGCCGGTTCACCCCCGAAGCCATGGAAACCCTATGCGCCTATTCGTGGCCCGGAAACGTACGGCAGCTCGAGAATACCACACGGCATATCGCCGTCGCCGCAGTCGGAGAGGAGGTCACCGGTCAGGAGGTGGACGCCGTGCTTGACGGACAGCCGGGTAGGGAGATGCCGGAGGGAAGCGGCCACACCAGCGTGGAGCCCGTGGTCGCCGCGCATCTCAGGCGCCATTTCGACCTACATGCCGGCGCGTTGCCGAAGCCGGGCCTGTATCAGCGTGTCCTGCGCGAAATCGAAAGGCCGCTCATCGAGATCGCGCTCGACGCGACTAACGGGAATCAGGCCAGATGCGCGGACGTTCTGGGAATCAACCGAAATACCCTCCGCAAAAAGATCGTTGATCTCGATATCCGCGTGACACGCGGCCGCAAATTGATGTAGTCGGCGACACGGGCGTAGCGGTGATGCAGCAGTGGCTGGATCTAGGGATACGCCAGACGCGAAAGGTGCGTCAGTCGCCCAAACCAAGAGGTGGCATCGCTTGGTCTCCCTCATCCAAAACCTGAAACGGGAGCGGCTCGCCGATCCCCACATGCGCCGCCTGATCATGAATATGGCGGTGCTCGGGTTCGTAATGCTCGGCCTGTTCCTTGCCGGCGTCACCTCGCTGGTGGTCGGATCCCTGGATCAGGGCGGCTCTCCGGATACGCTGCGTATCGTGCTGCTGGCGAATCTCGTGTATATCCTGGTGTTCGCGGCTCTGGTTATGGGCCGGGTGGCGCGGATAATCACCGCACACCGTGCCCGGTCGATGGGTTCCCGTCTTCACCTGCGCCTTTCCGGCGCCTTTGCGGTGATCGCTCTCGCTCCGACGGTTGTCGTCGCGGTGTTTGCCTCCATCACGCTCAGTCTGGGGTTGGAGAACTGGTTTTCCAAACATGTCCGCTCCGTTCTCGGCTCGTCCCTTGCCGCAGCGCAGGCATACGAGGACGAGCACCGCCGGGACCTTGAGGATAACGCCAGGAACCTTGCCGACTATCTCAGCCTCGCCAGACGGACCAACATCTACGTTTCCGACGGGCATCTGCGGCAGTTGCTCAACCCGGACCAGGCCCAGGTGCGCAGGGCTCTGCGTGAGGGCTCGGGCACCTCCACGACCGGAGAGCAGTTTTACCCGTTCGATTTCGGAAGCCTGACCGCATCCGAAAGGGAACGCGCGGTGCAGGGTGAGGCCGTGATCATCCAGGGCAGCCTCAAGGAGGCGTTCGTGATCGATGGCGCAGCCGAAATCCGGGCCCGGGGGGAACATTCCTATCTGTTCGACTATGAACGGCCCACATCCCGGCAGATCGAGCGGGCCCTTGAGGAGGACATCGTCATAATCGAGGACTGGGACGTGAATGAGTTCCGCGCCATTGTCGGTCTGGACGGCTATTTCGACCGGTTTCTCTATGTTTCCCGAAGTGTGGACGGCGAAATCCTGGACCTGCTGGATGATACGAAGGCGACCGTTGCCCTATACAACCGGGTTGAATCGGATCGAGGCCGGATCGTGTTCGAATTCGGCGTGATCTATCTGGGTTTTGCCCTGATTCTCATTCTCGCGGCTATCTGGTTCGGCTTAAGGTTCGCCGAGCGTCTGTCCCGTCCAATCGGGCAACTCGCCGGCGCGGCGCAGCAGGTTGGTATGGGGGACCTGGACGCGCGGGTGCGGGAAGGATCGGGCGACGACGAGATTTCCATACTTGGGCGAAACTTCAACCAGATGGTCGGGCGACTCAAACGGCAGCATAGCGCCATTCTTGAAACCAACATCCAGATCGATAGGCGTCGGCGCCTGTTCGATTCGGTGCTTGGTTCCGTTACCGCGGGCGTCGTCGGGCTGGACCGTGATGGTGGGATCGCTTTCGTGAACCGTTCGGCGGAGCGGCTGCTTGAATTGCCGCGCGGTGTGCAGGACGGGCAACTGGCGGATATCATTCCGGAATTCGGGGCGCTCTTTGAACGTCTGGTGAACGGTGGTGCCGGAGTGGCACAGGGTCAGGTCAAGTTGAAGCGTAGCCATGGACAGGAGATCCTTCTGGTGCGTATGGCAACCCGGAACTCGGAGGACGGCGTGCCTGAGGGCTATGTTATCGCATTTGACGACGTTACGGATCTCGTCAGCGCCCAGAGAATGGCGGCCTGGGGCGACGTCGCGCGCCGTATCGCGCATGAAATCAAGAATCCCTTGACGCCCATCCAGCTATCGGCCGAGAGGCTGAAGCGAAAGTACACTCCGCTTCTGGGGCCGGAGCAAGCGGAACCGCTCGCGCAGATGATCGACGTCATTGTCCGACAGACCAATGATCTTCGCCGGATCGTGGATGAGTTCTCCAGGTTCGCCCGCATGCCTGAGCCCGAGCGTCGTATGGTGGATCTGTCCGAACTTGTCAAGGACGCGGTTCTTCTGCAGCAGCAAGCGGCGCGGGACGGTGTCTCAGTGACCGCCGACCTGCCGGAACACGAGGTGATGGCGAACGTTGACCGAACGATGATCGGGCAGGCGTTGACAAACCTTCTGAAGAACGCTGTCGAGGCCATCGAGGCCCGCCGCGAGAGCGGTGATGGCCCTGACGCTGCCGGTGCCGCCGTTACGGATTCTGGCCTTCCGGGTGAGGTACGGGTAATGATGGCCACCTCGCATGGCCAAGTCCTGATCACCGTCTCGGATAACGGGATCGGCCTTCCAGCCGATCGGGCGAAGCTTTTCGAACCTTACGTGACCACACGGAGCAAGGGAACCGGGCTCGGTCTGCCGATTGTCCGGAAGATCGTCGAGGAGCATGGCGGTACGCTGGAGCTGGTCGACGCGGATCCGTTCACATCAGGCTCCCATCGGGGCGCGCGGGCGGAGATTCGGCTGCCGCTCCCGGAGCGGTCGTCGGCCGACAGGTCCGGAAAGGGCGATTTGAGAGGGTAATATGGGCGAGATCCTGATTGTGGATGACGAAAAGGACATCCGGGAACTGATTTCGGATATCCTGAAAGACGAGGGCTATGCCACGCGGCTGGCGGCCAACTCCCGGGAGTGCATGGCCGCTATCGATGGGAGTCCGCCCGCACTGATTATCCTCGATATCTGGCTGCGGGACAGCGAAATGGATGGAATCGAGATTCTGAAAGCGGTCAAGGCGAACACTCCGGGCATCCCCGTGATCATAATCTCCGGTCATGGCAACATCGAACTCGCCGTCGCGGCCATCAAGCAGGGCGCGTATGACTTCATCGAAAAGCCGTTCAACATTGATCAGCTCACGGTCGTGATCGCGCGGGCGATGGAGACATCCCGCCTGCGGCGCGAGAACGTCCAGCTCAGGCACCGTGACGAGACCGAACTGCACATGATTGGGGACGGTGCGGCTTTCAGGACGTTCAGGTCAAAACTCGATAAGGTGCTGGATTCGAACGCGCGGGTGATGCTAACCGGGCCGCCCGGATCCGGCAAGGAGGTGGCGGCACGCTATCTTCACTTCCATTCGGGACGGGCTCACGCGCCATTCGTCGCAATCAACTGCGCGACGATCGAACCTGAGCGGATGGAGGAAGTGCTGTTTGGCCGTGAAGGGGCCGGTGCCCGGCCCGGACTCTTCGAACGGGCGAACGGTGGAACGATCTATCTCGCGGATGTCGCTTACATGCCTGTCGGTACCCAGTCGAAGATCCTTCGTGTGCTCGTCGAGCAGGCGTATCGGCGTGTCGGGGGAAGTCTTAAGGTAAGGGTCAACGCACGTGTGGTTTCCGGCACCAGCCGCAATCTGGAAGGGGAGATCGCCGCCGGCCGGTTCCGTGAGGAGCTCTATCACCGCCTGAACGTCGTTCCGGTCAGCGTCCCGTCGCTCGAACGCCGGCTAGAGGATGTTCCTATGCTTGCGGCCCATTTCGTCGCAATGTTCCATCAGACCCAGGGTCTGCCCAACCGGGTGCTCTCGGAGGATGCGGTGCTGCGTCTTCAGTGCATGGCCTGGCCCGGGAACGTGCGGCAGTTGAGAAACGTGATCGAACGGGTTTTGATTCTTGGCGAGGACGATGGTCCGATCATCGCGTCCGAGCTTCTGCAGGTTGAGGAAGGTTCCCCATCCGAGAGGCGGGTGCTTATTTCGGATGAATTGGCCAGTCGTCCGCTCCGCGACGCGCGGCTGCTGTTCGAGAAGGAATATCTGATAGCCCAGGTAAACCGTTTTGACGGAAACATCAGCCGCACGGCGAAATTTATCGGCATGGAGCGATCGGCGCTGCACCGGAAGCTGAGAAATCTGGGCATATCGACATCAGACAGATAAAACGGATGCGGTGCCGGCATGTCGTGGTGGGCGCGGCCGAGTCGATGGCGATCGTGCAGGGAAACCTGCGAACGCCGGGAGCGACGCGGCGACGGATGGTTCAGGCATAGGCTTCAAACCCGTCCTGACATGGAATACCGGCTTGATGGAATTCGGCGTCCGGAAGGAGGCGGCATTTGAAAATCATCATATGCGGTGCCGGCCAGGTGGGCTGGCAGCTTGCGCGACATCTCGCCGGTGAGAGGATTGACGTAACGGTGATTGACAGCAATCCTGACCTTGTACGACGGGCGATTGACACGCTTGACGTGCAGGGTGTGGTGGGTTTCGCGAGTCATCCCGACGTGCTGGAACGTGCGGGCGCCACGGATGCCGATATGTTGATCGCGGCGACCCATTCCGATGAGATCAACATGGTTACCTGTCAGGTGGCCCACTCGATTTTCGCCATCACTAAGAAAGTCGCCCGGCTTCGTAGCCAGTCATATCTCAATGCCGTTTATTCCGACCTCTACCGGCAGGACCATATGCCGATCGATGTGGTGATCAGCCCCGAGCGTGAGGTGGCCGACGCTGCCATGCGTCGGCTTGCGGTACCTGCGGCGTTTGACACCGTCAGCTTTCTTGGCGGTCGTGCGGAACTGATGGGAATATCGCTCGACGACGACTGTCCGGCGGTGAACACGCCCTTACGGCAGCTTTCTGATCTGTTTTCGACGCTGCGGGCGACTGTGGTTGGCGTCCGCCGCAATGGAACGCTGTTCGCTCCGGAAGCCGGTGACCAGCTGTTTCCGGGTGACGACATCTATGTATTCTCGCACAAGGATGATTCCCTCCGTGCCCTTGAGGTATTCGGCAAGAAGGCGACGCCTCCCGAGCGGGTGGTGGTTCTCGGTGCAGGCAATGTCGGACTTGGGGTGGCCAAGTCCCTCGAGGGCCGGCCCGGGCGCATAAGGACCAGGATCATCGAGGCGGACAGGTGCCGTGCGGAGCATGCGGCCGATTCGCTTGACCGGACGATCGTTCTGCACGGCGACGGTCTTGACACGGAGCTTCTGGCGGAGGCCCATATCGAAGCGGCGGACGCGATGCTCGCCGTGACCGATGACGACAAGGTCAACATTCTCGCCGCGGTTCGGGCGAAGACCGCAGGCGCGCGAATGGCGGTATGCCTGATCAACGACCCGACCCTGACCTCGTTGATGGGGCCATTCGGCATCGATGCCTATATCAATCCCCGCACGATCACCGTGAGTTCGATACTGCGTCATGTTCGGCAGGGTCCGGTGCTCGGTGTCTATTCGATCGGGGATGCCGAAGCTGAGATTCTCGAGGCCCAGGTGCACTCCACCACGCCGATTTCCGGAAAGGCGCTGCGCGACATCGATTTCCCGGAAGGTGCGCTCGTAGGTGCGATCAGGAAGGGGGATGATGTCATTCGCCTCACCGGTGATACCCGGATCGAAGTGGGTGACGCGGTCGCGATATTCGCCATGGCAAAGGATGTATCCGCGGTCGAACGCCTGCTTCAGGTAACGGTTGACTTCTTCTGATGCCGGGGCTGGTGGGGCCATGAACGGGAACCGCTCGCCCGTGCGGCGAGGGTTGGGGCGGATACCGGGCCTGCCGCCGTTCGTCGTGTTGATGGGCCTGTTCGCCCTGTGTATGTATATACCGGCGATTGTGGCGGCATCCGCCAGGGACTGGCAGACCGCACGATCTTTCCTTCAGCCAGGCACGCTGTTCCTTGCGGTCTTCGTTATGGTCGCGTTCGCGACGGCGGGCAGTCGGCGGTGGCGTGGTGCCCGCGGTGATCTTATGACGCTGCTTGCCGCGTTTTCGGCGCTGCCGGTGATGCTGGCGCTTCCACTTTGGGAGAGTCTGCAGGACCGCCGGTATCTGGATGTCTATTTTGAGATGGTGTCGAGCGTCACGACGACCGGAGCGACGGTGTTTGACGATCCTGCACGGCTGTCGGGGGCCGATCATCTCTGGCGCACGTTGGTTGGCTGGCTGGGTGGGCTTCTTATGTGGACCGCGGCCGCCGCGCTTCTGGAGCCGCTCGGTCTTGGGGGGTTCGAGATCCTGAGGCAGCCCGGGCATGTCGATAGGTCCCTGGATGGCCGGACCGGCCGCCGGAAGGACAGTCCGGCGCGGCTACGGCGCCACGTGACCCTTCTGTTCCCAGCCTACGCAACGCTGACGCTTGTCCTATGGGTAGGGCTGATGGTCGCGGGCGGTGATCCACTCCCGGCGGCGTGTCATGCGATGTCCACAATGGCGACGAGCGGGATTTCGCCGGTCGGGGGTATCGACGCCTCGAACGCCGGTCTGCCCGGTGAGATGATGATCTTCGTCTTTTTCGGTTTCGCGCTATCACGCCGGACCTTCAGCCGGGACCATGTCTGGCTTGACCGAAGGCGGGTGATTGACGATCCGGAAATACGGATGGGTCTGTTCCTCGCCGTCACCGTGCCGCTTCTTCTGGTCGCCCGCCATTACGTGGGAGTGATCGAGGAGGATACCGTGAATTCGCTCGGCGACGGTCTCAAGGCACTGTGGGGCGGGGTGTTCATGGCGATGTCGTTCCTGTCGACCACGGGTTTCGAGAGCGTCGCCTGGGAAAGTGCGCTGGACTGGTCCGGGCTGGAGATGCCGGGTCTGACACTACTCGGTCTGGCGATGATTGGCGGCGGGGTCGCAACGACTGCGGGAGGGGTGAAGCTACTCCGTGTCTACGTGCTTTATTGCCATGCGCACCGCGAGCTGGAACGGCTTGTGCATCCCAGTTCCGTCGGCGGTTCCGGGGGGCGGGCACGTTATCTCCGCCGGCAGGGTGCCTATATGGCATGGATTTTCTTCATGCTGTTCGCGATTTCCATTGCTGTGGTGATGCTTGCGCTGTCGCTCACGGGGCTGGATTTCGAGACCGCGCTGGTTCTTACGATCGCGGCGCTTTCCAACACAGGTCCACTGGCCTCGGTGGCGGGCGAGACTCCGCTCAGCTACGCCGCTCTTCCGGACGCGGCCAAACTGATCCTTGCTGGCAGCATGGTGCTTGGTCGCCTGGAGACGCTGGCGATTATCGCGCTGCTTAACCCCGAGTTCTGGCGGAGGTGATGGGGGTTAGCCATGTGACGGGTCATCCGGGATCCCGCCCGCATGGCCGCGGGTTCTGGGAGTGGGTCTTGACTGAATCCGACATTCAGCCCGTCATGGCGAAGATTGGTGAACAGGTGGTCGGATCCCCGAAACCCGCTTGAACGCCCCGTGTTTAGTCGCCATATGTACGCCAACTGCTTTCCGTAACGGCAATGGGGATTATGGAACGATGGCGAGTGACAGGCAAAGTCTCCAGGATTCATTTCTGAACCATATCCGCAAGACCAAGGTTTCTGTGACGGTGTTTCTGGTCAATGGGGTCAAGCTGCAGGGGGTGATCACCTGGTTTGACAGTTTCTGCGTTCTTTTACGGCGCGACGGACAGTCCCAGCTCGTCTACAAGCACGCTATCTCGACCATTATGCCATCACAGCCGGTTAGCCTTTACGACGACAGTGAAGAATAGCCGATGGCGGCCTTTCAGGCCGCGTCCGCCCGAGTGTGGGTGGTTCATCCGGAGCCTGCCGCGGACGGGTGGGCATGGAGGGCGGACCGCGCTCTGTCGGAGGCTCTGGCGCTTGCCGCGGCGCTGCCGGGGCTGAAAGTTGTCGGGTCGGAACGCGTGCGTCTTTTCGCCGCCCGGCCGAGCACCCTGTTTGGATCGGGGAAGGTGGCGGAGCTTGGCGGGCGTTTTGGGGAAAACCGCATCGACCTGATCGTGATCGATGGTCCGGTAACTCCGGTTCAGCAGCGTAATCTGGAAAAGGCATGGAATGCCAAGGTTCTGGACCGGACAGGTCTGATTCTCGAAATCTTCTCGGACAGGGCGCGTTCCCGTGAGGGTGCGCTTCAGGTCGAGATCGCGGCGCTCAGCTACCAGCGCACCCGGTTGGTGCGCGCCTGGACCCATCTCGAGCGCCAGCGCGGCGGTCTGGGATTTGTCGGCGGTCCCGGCGAGACCCAGGTCGAGGCGGACCGCCGGGCCATAGACGACCAGATCGCGCGGCTGCGGAAGAAACTCCTGAAGGTTGTGAAGACGCGGGCGCTGCACCGCGCTGCCCGCAGGAGGGTTCCGTTTCCGGTGGTTGCGCTGGTCGGCTATACGAACGCCGGTAAATCGACGCTTTTCAACCGGCTGACGGGTGCCCGTGTCGAGGCCCGCGACATGCCTTTCACCACACTGGATCCGACAATGCGGGCGCTGGCCCTTACTTCCGGACGGGAAGCGATACTGAGCGATACGGTTGGCTTCATCAGCGATCTCCCGACCGAGCTTGTCGCCGCGTTCAGCGCTACCCTGGAAGAGATTCTGGATGCCGACCTGATCCTCCACATTCGCGACGTCAGCCGGGAGGACTCCGATGATCGAGCCCGTGATGTCAATGCGGTACTTGCACAGCTTGGCGTCAGGGATTCGACTCCGAGGCTTGAGGTGTGGAACAAGGCGGACCTTGTCGATCCTGACAGGAAATCGGCCCTGACGGCCAGCGCCGGGCGTCGTGCTGATGTCGTCGTTCTATCGGCGCTGACGGACGTCGGAATTGAGACGCTAGCCGGAAAGCTCTCGGATTCGCTCGTGTCCGGTACGACCGAGTGCGAACTTTCCCTGCCATACTCGGACGGATGGCGGGGTGCGTGGCTTCACGATCAGGGCGTCGTGGAAGAGGAGCGCCATGCGGAGGACGGGTTTCGCTTCCGCGTCCGCTGGACGCCGATGCAGGAGAGACGTTTCTGGGATCTGCGGAGGGGATCCGTCAGGGCCCGCGGTTGATCCCCACGTTGAACCGGGATCGAGGCCATCAGTGGTCATGCAGCCCGGGGCTATGGATCCGCTGTCGAAGCGGGTGGCTTGTGCCGGCAATCCCGTCATCCATGACACGCGTTTCCCTTGCGAAACACTCGCCCCGGGCGGACGCTAGCTTCAGCTGCGGTTAGCGGGCTATCGCCGTGACCCGGCGCATGCGGCTGAGCGTCAGGGTGGCGGGGTCGCCGGGCAGGGTGCCAGCCCGCATGGGGCCATGGCGAACACCCGTCATGGGAACAGGAATCCGGCCACGGGCACCCCGGAGCGGGAGTTTCCTTCCCATGTCGGGTGGGGTTCCACAGTGAAGTGCAACACCCGATGTGGGTGAATGGTGGTCGTATCGACGCATGATGCTGCGAATCGGCCGGATGGCGGCGACAGTCCCTTCGTTGCGACAGGGAGACTGTCATGCCCGAGGGCCAGCGCCACCTGACCCACCCCGGGAGATCCCGGATCCACGCCCTGATGAAAAGCGGGCTTTCCGGCGGGGCGATCGCCCGCCAGCTGGGGCGCGGTCCGTCATCGGTCCCGCGCGGGATCCGGCGCAACGGCGGAGCCCGGGGCCAGCGGCAGGCCCGGGCGCGGCGCAGGTCCGAGGCGCGGCGCCGCGCGGCGTCGTCGGTGCCCAGCAGGATGACGCCG
This sequence comes from Paracoccaceae bacterium, assembly GCA_965221405.1. Classification (GTDB taxonomy): domain Bacteria; phylum Pseudomonadota; class Alphaproteobacteria; order Rhodobacterales; family Rhodobacteraceae; genus JAPOUP01. The sequence continues at coordinate 674,979 of CBDCSE010000003.1, forward strand.
GAGCTGTGGCGCATGGTGGAGGAGCGGCTGGTGCGGGGCTGGAGCCCCGCGCGGGTCGCCGGGTGCCTCCGGAAGGAGGGCCATCCGGTGGCGGGGCGTCAGTGGATTTACCGGCACGTCCACGCTGACCGCAGGGCGGGCGGCCGGCTCTGGCGGCACCTGCGGCGCCGGGCAAGGAGGCCGAACCGCAGGGGCGGGGCCCATGCGGGCCGCGGCCACATCCCGGGCCGGGTGGACATCCCGGAGCGCCCGGCGCTGGTGGAGGGGAGGGAGCGGGTCGGCGACCGGGAGGCGGACAAGATCGTGGGCGCCGACACCGGCGGGGCCGTGGTGTCGCTGGTTGAACGTCCGTTGAGGTCCACCCTCCACGACGCCGCTTCCGACCTGGATGCCCTGATCGCGGTACCGGTCGCATCTCATCCGATCGAGCCTGCTCTCGAAGTACCGGCAACAGGCATCCACGGCCTAGTATCCCACCATCATTGTATTGATGTTTCTGGCATTCCCGTCTATTGCCGACCCCAACCGACAACACCTGTCCAGGGGGCCAGGGCGGCGGGTGGAGGTCTGCCCCGCGGTCCCGGGCTTTCCGGGAGGCAAGGATCGCAGGAGGCAGAGAGCAATGACAGTAACATCACCACAGGGCAGAAAGATCCACAAGGTCACATTGACCGGGGACGGGCGCGCCCGGCTCCGGGAGACCGTCGACGGCGGCAGGGGATCGAAGGAGCGGCAGGCGGGCGCACATCCTGCCGCTCGCCGACAGGGACCGCCCCGGCGGCGGGCGGCGGGACGCCGACATCGCCGACGTTCTGGGCGTGGGCACCGCGACGGGCGGGCGGGTGCGCAGACAATGCGTGATGGAGGGTCTCGAGGCCGCGCTGGAGCGCAGGGTCCAGGTCAACCGCAGGCAGCGCCTTCCTGACGGGGAGGGCGAGGCGAGGCTGACGATGCTGGCCTGTTCCGAGCCCCCCACGGGCCAGGCGCGGTGGACCCTGCAGCTGCTGGCCGACCGGCTGGTGGCGCCCGGGGTCGTGGAGACCGTCCCGGCGGAGACCGTGCGGCGGACGCCAGAAAAAACGATCCCAGGCCCTGGACGGGCCGGTGCTGGTGCATACCGCCGAAAGAGAGCGCCGGTTTCGTCCGCGCGATGGAGGACGTCCTCAACACGTACAGCCGGGACCTTGCCGACGACGGGGCGCCCGTCCGCCCTGACGGGACATCGAGGCGGCAGAGGAGGGAGACGCGCACGCCCCTGCCCACGCAGCCCGGCCGGCCCGCCGCCTGCGACTTCGAATACGAGCGCAACGGAACCGCCAACCTCTTCATGCTGACGGCGCCCCTGGACGGCTGGCGGCATGTGAAGGTGACCGACCGGCGAACGCGGCGGGACTTCGCGTCCGTGCTGAAGGATCTCGCCGACACCCATTTCCCCGACAGGCGCATCATCCTCGTCATGGACAACCTCAACGTCCACAGACTGTCGACGCCCTGCGACACCTTCCCGCCGGCCGAGGCCCGGCGCCCGGCGGAGCGGTCCGGGGTCCATCACACGCCGAAACACGGATCCTGGCTGAACATCGCGGAGATCGAGATCAACGTGCTGTCCCGCCAGTGCCTCAACCGCCGGATCCCCGACCGTGAGACGCTGGTCAGCGAGGTCGCCGCCTGGCAGGAGCGGCGCAATTCTGACGGGACGCCGGTCAACTGGCGCTTCCGAACCGAGGACGCGCGGGTGAAGCTCAAGTCGCTGTATCCATCAATACAATCCCCGGCGCCACTCCGAAGCGCAACGCCGGGCCCTTTCCGGAGCGAGGGCGGAGCCCGAGCGGAGGGAAGGGCCCGGCGTTGCGCTTTTCGCGCCCTCCGACCCCCCTGATTCCGCACGGGAATGGCCCGGTCCCTTCGAATCGGAGCGTAGCGCCATCCGCCAGGCGGCGCAAGGCATGCCGACAGGTGCGCCGGGACGGCCCGCGGCGCGTGGGGGACGATCCGGCCGGACGGGGGGTCCCTCAGGGAGGCCGCGCCCGCAGGAACGCCTCCGCCGGCGTCAGGTAGCCCAGGACCCTGCGCGGACGCGCGTTCAGGCGGTCCTGGACGGCGCTCACCTCCGCGTCCGTCACTTTCCGGAAGTCCGTGCCCTTGGGAAGGTACCCCCGCACCAGGCCGTTGGTGTGCCCGGTCGGGCCCCGTTCCCAGGAGTGGTAGGGCCGCGCGAAGAAGAAGTCAGCGCCGAGCGCCCCGGCCACCCGCGCGTGGTCGGCGAACTCCTTGCCGTTGTCGGCCGTGACCGTGTGGACGGGGAGGGATCCGAGCATGCGCGTCATGGCCGCGCCGACCGCCGCCGCCGTCTTCCTGTCGAGCCTCTGGAGAAGGGTATACTTCGACGCCCTGTCCACCAGCGACACCACGGCGCCGCTGTGGCCCGCGCCCACGATCGTGTCCGCCTCCCGGTCGCCGACCCGCGCCTTCGCCTCCCCCGGCGCCGGGCGCCCGGGGATGTCCACCCGGCCCGGGATGTGGCCCCGGCCCGCGTGGGCCCCGCCCTTCCGGTTCGGCCTCTTTCCCCGGCGGCGCAGGTGCCGCCAGAGCTGGCCCCCGGCCCTGCGGTCGGCGTGGACGTGCCGGTAAATCCACTGGCGCCCCGCCACCGGGTGGCCCTCCAGGCGCAGCCGGCCGGCGACCTGCTCCGGGCTCCAGCCCCGCACCAGCCGCCCCTCCACCAGCGCCCACAGCTCCGGCGTCATCTTCCTGGGCACCGACGACGCCGCGCTGCGCCGCCCCTCGGCCAGCCGCTGCGCCTGGGCGTGCCGGTAGCCCCGGGCTCCGCCGTTGCGCCGGATCTCGCGCGAGATCGATGACGGACTGCGCCCGAGCTGGCGGGCGATCGCCCCGCCGGAAAGCCCGCTTTCCATCAGGGCGTGGATCTGGCATCTCCCGGGGTAGGTCAGGTGGCGGTAGCCCTCGGGCATGGCGGTCTCCTTCTCGCAACGAAGGGACTGTCGCCGCCATCCGGCCGATTCGCAACATCATGCGTCGATACGACCACCATTCACCCACATCGGGTGTTGCACTTCACTGTGGAACGGGGGAATGATGTTCGGATACTAGTGCCGGTTCCCGGACCACCCTGGCCGCCCGGCCCGCCCTGACGTCGGCCTTCACCTCCGCGAACCGCCGGTCCCGCTCCGCCCCCGGTGGCAGGATCGCCCTCACGGCGTCCGACGCGTATTCAAGGGAATGCCACATGTCGGGCACGAAGGTGACCTTCCGCCCCCCGAAGAGCCCGTCGCAGGTGCTCCGTGTCCACTCCGCCCCGTCGGAGACGGCGACCAGTTCGTCCGCGTCGCGCAACCCCCGCCGCCGCGCCGGCGGTCAGGCGGCTGAACGACCCTGCCCGCCGCGCCGGTCCCGGGGTCCCGCTCCCCGGCCGTCCGGCCGTGTACACCACCGCCAGCCTGGCTTCCCCGGTCTCCGGGGCGCCGTCCTCCTGCCTGCCCGCGACACCCGCGACCTCTTCCCTGCGCATCGGGACGCCGGTGCCGTCGATGGAGAGATACATGCGCGGTTCCAGCGGTCTGGCGTCGACGACCTCCTCCCGACCGGAGCGCTGCGCCGCCGCGCCGGGCCTCAGCGACCACCGCCGAAGCGAGGCCGGCGAGGCCTCCAGCCCGGCGAGGTTCGCCACGTGCCGGCTTGCCGCCCCGGAGCTCCGGGCGGGACGGTCCCGGCAGTCGGGTGATCCACGTCCTCGGGCAACGCCCGCCACCATCACGCGAAGGCGCCGAACCCTTCCTGGAGAGACCCGACTGCCGCGTCCGGCTGCACTTCCTGCCGCCCCACGCCCCGCACCTGAACCCGACCGGGCGCCTGTGGGGGGTCATGCACCGCCACGTGACGCACACCGGTTCCACGCGGATTTCCGGCAGTTCACCGAGGCGATTTTCCGCTTCTTCGACGAGACCCTTCCCCGTGAGTGGAAGGCCATCGCGGAATCCGTCACCGACAGTTTCCGGGCGATCACCCATGACGGATACCGCATGGTCGGATAACGGATCCGGCCATGCGGCGGAGGGCGAATCAGGCCCCGAGTACGGTCCAGTTCAGTTCAGCGAGTATAAACACTGAAGGTAACTGTTCAGGTTATGTCTTGATGGCCTCCCGCCCGGCCAGGCGGCTCAGCCCGCCCGGTCCGGCTGCCGCGCGGCGAGCCGCGCGACCAGCTCTTCCGGCGCGGTCCGCAGGGTCTCCAGCAGGTTCCAGCCCTGTTTCCGGGCCGTGTCGAGCACGGTCCGCAGCGCCGCGTGGTTCCGGGCGCCCGCCTCGCTGCGCAGGCTGCCGGAGATCCTCTGCTGCACCTTGAGGGGCCGCAGCGCCCGCTCTGCCTCGTTGTCGGGCGCGGGAACCGCGGGGTCGCGGGTGAACCGCGGCACGCCGTCCCGGTTGTCCCGCAGCCGCAGGGCCAGGCTGTGGCCTCGCCGCCGCTTCCGTCGGCCCCGGCTCCCCTTCGAGGGCGGCGGGGGCCGGGCCTCGTGCATGGCGATGCCCTCGGCCACGATGCCGTCGCAGCGGCGGCCGATGAGGTCCGCCAGGCGTTCCGGAAGAGGCTTTCCGTCCGACAGGTTGACGGCGTGGACGGCGCGCCGCGGCAGGCGGGCCATCCTCTCCGCCCAGGCCTCGTCGTCGAAGTCCACCCGGTCCCGGCGCCCGCGCGGGACGTGCGCGGCGCAGAGCGGGGGCACGGTCCCGGGGATGTCGGAACACGGCCGCCAGTGGTCGTGCACCGCGACCCCGGTCGCGTCCGCCATCACGTCGCCGCGGGCCGCGCCCAGGCGGAAGTGGCTGAGGCGTCCGGTGCAGGCCACGTGCAGCCAGGCAAGGCGGCCGCGCACGCGCACGCCGGTCCCGTCCATGTGCCTGGCGGGCGCCGCCGCCACCGCGTCCCGGACGTGCAGGGCAAGGCCTTCGACGCCCTCGGCCGCGCGGGAGACCAGTCCCGCGACGGTGCCCTGCGGCAGATGCGCGCCGAACAGGTCGGCCAGCGTCTGCCCCAGCCGCCGCAGCGGGACCAGCTGGGCGGCGTCGGGATACACGGCCAGGGCGGCCAGCCGCGGGCCGCAGACGGCCGGCGCCGTTACGCCCTCGGGAAAGGCCGCGCGGGTCTCCGCCCCGCAGGCGGTGCGGACGCACCGGTGCGCCCGGTGCCCGGTCACCCCGGGCGGGGGTGGTGGCGGAAGGTCGTGGACCTGCCGGGCCGCGAACCCGACGGACATCCCGGCATCCAGCGCGCCGCCGCATGCGGCGCAGGCCGCAGGACGGTGGTCCCCGGCGCGGTCGGGGACCTCGCGGCGCGCAGGCGTGCTGCCCGCATGGCCCCTCTGCCCGCCCGGCTTCCGGCCGCTCTCCTGCCGGCGGGACCGCTGGCGCTCCCGCAGCTCCTCCGCCGTCGGCTTCGCCAGCCCGTCGCCCGGCGGCGGCCTGCCGCTGTTGGAACTGTCGAGCCCGAGCCGGGGCTCCAGCTCCGCGATGCGCCCGGCCTGGACGGCGATCGTTGTGCGGAGCTCGGCAATCACGGCATCGCGGTCCGCGAGCGCCGCCGTCAGGTCGGAGACCCGGCTGGCCAATGTCTCAGGATCGTCGATCGTTCCTGGCACGGGAGGCCTGCCTGCCCTGTCTGCCGCTCTCGCCGCGGCTTCAGCCGTCTTGTCCGGCAGGCCTTTGGGACATGCAGCCCCGATTGCCAGGCAAGATCACGATGGATGCGCTGCCGGCCTGGAGAGAACCTGAACAGTTACCACTGAAGTTAGTGAAAAAACGCCGGATGTTGCACTTCATTGTTGAAAGCGGGAAGCTAAATATTTTCGTGCGGCCACGAATTTAGAAATCGGGACAGTTCCACCATTCGCAACGACTGCCTGCGCCGCTGGCTCCGGGTCCCATCCCACCCATTGATCCCTCGGCTGGCGGGCCAGCACCGGACTGGTAAATATAAAGCCGCCCAAAAACCCGGTGAACCGAGGTGATCAGATTCCGAAATTGCCGGCTTCCAGATTGCGCCGCCCCTTGCAGATACTCAGCGTGCAACAGTTGCAACAGACGGGCCAGAAGACGCGCATCCGCGTTCGTGGCGACCAACTGAACCGCAAATTGGGGCGGCTGTCGCCCGCTGACTCACCGCACCGGCACGTGACCAGCCCGGTGAATCTGTCGGTCATAGCTTGGGCTCCCGCTGGCTTAGGTCCCCAGGATTTCTTTCGCCTTGCTTACGTTATAAAGCCGTTGCCTTCCGTGCGGCGTTCAGCTGCAGGGTGCCTTCCAGTCAATCGTCCTCTCCCACGGCTTGCCGGGGGAAAGTGTGATTTGGAGAGGGTCGTCATCTCGTGCCGTCACAGTGAAACTTCTAGTGGCCATATTGGTTGAATCATGGGTGTTTTCGATCTTCGCAGTGAAAGTCATCATTGTTTGCGAACCGCTGTCGTGGCAGTTGTTGTCCACGCTTGTTCCGTTTAGATGGACCCGTGCAGAGAAGTCCCCTGTCGGCTTGGTGCCGTTGAAACTGGTGGGACCGTAGTCATCCTGGTTCCAGACGTATCCTGTGAATCTATTGTTATTGTTATCTTTCCATAAGTTTCTGTCAGCAATCAGTCCCTCAATTAAAATTTCCGGATCATGGGTGGACAGGTTGGTTATGCCCGTGCAATTGAAGGTGAGCGTCAGGACCCAGTTCCCGCCCTCGTCCACAGTGAGGGCGTTGCCTGCCATGCTTGAGATAGACCAGTCATCCGTGCGGTGTTCCGCCGCTATCGTGCATACTGGCTGCGCTATCGCCGCCGCAGGGAGTGTCATCAGCCCCATAAGTGCGACGATGAGGGGCGTCAGTCTTGGGGGGGGGGGGGGGGGGGTAAATGTGTCATGAGGAGTTCTCCAATTTGCTTGATTCTGTCAGCCTATCCTTCAGGCTTCGGAAAGTCAAAGCGAATTTCAAACTGAGCTACCGTCGCTTATAATGGTCTCTTTTTGTATAGCGTCTTGTTTTAGACTTTTCCGCGGGATTGCGATCGCCGATCGCACCTTCGGTGATTGCTTTGCAAAGATTTTTCGCAGGACGGATTGGTTCAGTCCCGAACCGGGTTCCGTACCTCAGCTTGAGCGTCTCGTCTTCTCGTGCAACTTCCGGGTCCTGAATGGCATCAAAAAAATCTGAACTGCACCCGTTCCCCGCCCTCCGACAGTTCCACCGCGCCGGCCACGGGGATCCGGCCCGCCGCGCCGCGGCCCCGGCCGGCGTCACCGCTCTCCGCGCCGCCGCCGTCGCGGAAGGGTGCGGACGTCCCGTCCACCTCCGCGATCCCCTTCAGGAGGCTCCGGCCCGGATCCACCATCGCCCGCCGCAGCTTCCGGAGAGGCGGCCAGGCGCTTCTGTAGCCGCCGATCCCCGGCCGCGCCTGAAGCTGGAGCGCCGGGATGCCGTTGGAGCGCGTCGCCACGATGTGGACGGCCAGGAACCACGTCCCGAGCGGCAGGTGGCTGCGGCGCGTCACCGTGCCCACCGTCACCGGAGCCTGCCGTCCGCACCCCGCGCACCCGTGGAGGCGGCGCCCGCCCCCCGGGACCTACCCCCGGAGGGGAAGGGAGAGGATGGAAGCCGTCTGGTCGTCACCCATTCACCGCGCCGGGCACGCAAGGACGCGTACGACCGCACCCGCCGCATCGAGAAGCTGCGCGGGAAGCTGGAGAAGGGTGCCACGCCGGCCGCGCCCAGCCCGTCGGGCGCGGCCCGCTTCCTGGATTTTCCCGACGGGCATGTGGCGGTCAACGGGGACAGGATCGCCCGGGCCGCCGCCTGGGGCCCAGGACGCGCACCAGCCTAGCCCGAGCGCCCGGAGCGTCCCCAGCACGGCTGGCCGTGGGGCAGTGCGCTGCGGATGGCGACGGTGACGCCGCCCCGGAACAGCGCCCTGGACCTGAACAGTTACGGCAGGTTTTGTTGGCTTTGCTGATGCCGCGCCGGATCAAGGCCCGACATTCCCCTTGGCCGCATCCGGCTCGAACGAGACCTTCAGGTCAAGAGCCCTAGCAACCTTCAGGACGGTGGCGAGCGTCGGGTTTCCCTCTGCCGACAGCGCCTTGTTCAGGCCGACGCGGCTCATCCCGACTTCCCGTGCGAGTGCCGTCATGTTCCGTGCCCGTGCGACGGTTCCAAGGGCGTGGGCGACATGGGCGGGGTCATCGCCGCCCTCTTCCATCACCGCCTCAAGATAGGCCGCGATGTCCTCTTCGCCCTTCAGGTAGTCGGCAGTGTCATGGAGAGCATACGTCACTTTCTCCATCCCTCAATCCTTCCACTCCTTGGCGAGCTTCCTCGCCTGCGCGATGTCCCGGGCTGGGACGACTTGCCGCCGCCACAAAGCAGAACGACAAGTTTCTCGCCCCGGCGCAGGCAGTACACCCGATAGCCCGGCCCGTAGTCGATCCGAAGTTCCGTGACGCCGTCTCCGACGGGCCCGGAATCGCCGAAGTGCCCCAAGGTGAGGCGATCGAGGCGCGCCAATCCGGGCCATTGCGCGACGATCCCGCAGGCCGGACAGCCATTTGTCAAACACGCTGCTTCGGATCACTTCCATCATGTGACAACTGTAGTTGTCATCCAACGGAATGTCAATTCGAAACCGGCCGCGGGGTGTAGCCCAATTTTGTTGGTCAGGCGGCGAGAGCCTGATTTGCCCGCCAGCCGGGCAGTTCGGGCAGCCGGAGGTTCATGACGCGGCCCCTGGGCGTGGGCATGGCGTTGGCGCCCCTCCGGGACCAGCGCGTGCCGGGGTGCCTGGGCCGCAGCCCGAACGTCCGGCATCCGGCATCCGGCCTCCACGACCCCGCTTCCTGCCCGGATGCTCCGTTCGCGGCATTCGTCGTGGCGCATCCACTCCATGCTCCCGCGGAAGTGCCGGCAGCGCGCGGCGACCTCCCCGAACCGCCGGTCCCGCTCCGCCCCGTCGGAGACGACCACGGGCCCGTCGGCACCGTGGAGCCCGCGCCGCCGGACCTCGCGGTCCAGGCGCCTCGCGAAATCCGAGGCTCCTGGCCTCCGGACGGCGCCGCCGCGCTGTCGACGGGGCAGCTGAAGCTCTCGCCGCGCCGGTCTCCGGGTCCCGCCCCTCGGCCGTGTAGATGACCGCGGGCTTCGCCTCGCGGGATTTCGGGCTCCCGTCCCCGTGCCTGCCGCGGACGCCCTCCGTCTCCCCTTTCCGCATCGGGATGCCGGTCCCGTCGATGGAGAGATGCATGCGCGGTTCCAGCGGCCTGTCGTCCGGCACCTCCCCGCGCCCGGAGCGCCGCGCCTCCTCGACGTGGCGACTGGCCGCCCCCCGGAGCCCATGGGCGGCGCCGTCTCCGCCATGACGCCCGCCATCCCCGGCGTGACCGTCCCGCCCGCAAGGCCCGGCGGGCGCCACCACGACCCTGCGGCTTCTCGGGAACCGGAGCGCGCCCGTCCCGGCGGCGGGGCGGTCCACGTCCTGCCGGACAGCGCCCGCCACCGTCACGCGGAGGCGCCCGTGCCCTTCCTGGAGCGGCCGGGATGCCGCGTCCGGCCGCGCTTCCCGCCGCCCCACGCCCCGCACCCGACCCCACCGGGCGCCTGTGGGGGGTCATGCACCGCCACGTGAGGCGTGACCGGTTCCACGCGGACCCGCGCCGGCTCACCGGGGCGATCCTCAGGTTCCCCGACGGGACCCTTCCCCGTGAACGGGAGGTCATCGCGGAATCCGTCACCGGCGGTTTCCGGGTGGTCACCCATGACGGATACCGCATGGCCGGACAGCGGATCCGGCCATGCGGCGGGGCGAATCGGGCCGGAAGTACGGTCCAGTTCAGTTCAGCGAGTATAATGACTGGGGACTGTGACTTGTTTCCCAGCCAGGCGGGCATGTTCGGGTCGCCCCATCCCTGCGGGCCGTACATTGGCCGGTCAACGGAATTCGGATAAGGATCCGCCCATTCGGACAGGAAAGCCCCCGCGCTTCGGGCGTTAGCCGGAAGCCGGGGCCTCGTTTCGCGGCTGGTTCTGACGTCAGGCGGCGGCGCACCTGACCGGTCGGCCTGTCTCAGGAACAGGGCCCCGGTCTCCGACAAGGCGCAGCCCGTTCCGCAGGTTGGCGCACATGGTCGGTCGGTCGCTGCGGTAGCCGTGGCGCACGCACCGCTACACCGGCGCGGGGCCGGGGACTGCCACGAACCTGCGGTGCGTCCCGACCGACGGGTCGGCTTCCGGCGAGGAATGGCGGAGGTTCCCCCTGGAACCTGTGCTGGGCCTCCGGTACGGACCCCCCCCCCCGGACATGGGGCCGTCTCCCTGTATACTGTGGTTCAGTCACCTTCATCATACTGGAGGGATAGCTCCATATCCGGGCCCAGCCGTCGAAAAGCCCGTTTACCGGCGGCAGAGAACCGCACGACCGCGGGGTTCTGCAAGAGGCTCATGTATATAATTCTACGCTATAGAGTTCCCGAAGCCAGCAGAGCACCCTTTGGCGTTCTTCGGTAATATTTCGGGTTCCAGTCCCGGGGACCGGCGGGACTTTGCTGGCCGTTTTGTTCCAGGCCATCGACCTATAGCCCGCCAGCTTCGATGAGATGTGTCCGAAAGGACGGAATCGGACAGAGGAAACTGTCCTCGCCATCCTCCTGCAGTGCGCCTTGGTGGATGAGGTGGCCAAGGAAATCCTCAGCGTCCATCCCTTTGGGCAGGCGCCACCGGCTGGAAGGATGTGACTCCTTATGACGCTCGATGCTGTCGACCACATCGCCCCTCCGGTCGCCTGGCCCCAGATCGCGCATGACCGCCGCCGTCAGACCCGCTGCACCTTCCATCTCTCGGCTCCGCTGGCTCCGATAGTAACGGTACCGACTTCTCTCGGCTTCCGAATTGACCCCATCCCAATCGACCCGTCCGAGATCGCCATCCGATGTAAGTAGCTCCTTTCCAAGCGCCTTCAGCGCGATATGGAGATGCCGGGGCCAGCCGTCGCAGGGCCGCGCCAGTTCCTCGAGCCGGTCCTCATGACCGATGGTGTCGATGCCGAAATGGTTGCCGAACCCCGACATCAGCGCACGGACGTGCTCTTGGTCAAGACCACCGACATTGTGCCGCTGGTCTGGGGGAATCCGGGTCAAGCCGATTTCGGTGGCGCGGGCCTGCGTATCTCCAAGCCCCGCAAGCACTAGGGTGACCGGCAGCCCGCAACCGTTATGGAGACCCTGCAGGACAGTCGACTCGGAGAGGTTACTGTCGGGAAGCAGGTTCTGCGCCTCGTCAATGGCCAGAATGACCGGTCGGGCCCATTTCTGGGGTGGGTGCCTCTCCTTCAGGGCCACCAGACCACCAAGATCGTGTTTCTTAAGCCCCACCCCCACCGCCGCCACGTTCAATGACTGGATGCTTCGCCGGGCTGTCCTGAATAGTCTCCGGCCCAGGTCGATCCATTCGTGCTGTTCAAGCCGTGCGGTTTCGAACAGCAGGTCAAGGACATGGGTAAAGCTTTCCTTTAACTCGCTGCTGTTTACCACCAGCGTCCTGGGAGCATCAGGACCGGTGGCGGCCTCGGTGATCGAGCGCCTTTTCAGTTCGGCCAGTATCGAACTCTTGCCGACGCCGGGGGCACCCTCCACCAACCTGGTCGATTTGGAGGTTCCATGCGTCTCGGCACCGGGACCATTCCATACCTGTCTGGCGGCGAGGGCGGCGTCCGAGATTACGTCGTCACGTCCCACGAAGACGGGAGGGGAAACACCCTCGGTCTGCTCGACAAAGGCCTGCAGTTTCTCTCTGCTGAAATCCATCATCGTCGGCCCCACTAATTGCGGTGACAATCCGTCCGCGTCCCTGGAAGGTCTCGGGTGCCGGCCCTCGGCACCGACGTCACCTGCCAAGCGAGCTGCTCCGATCTCGGCGGGGTGGCGGGACGCTGCCGCTTACTTTCGGTACAATATGGACCGGCGAAGGGTGGTGTCAATGCGGGCAGGTCTGAGTTTAGGGCTATCGCGTTTGGGCCCAGAACATTGCGTTGATCCCCCGAAAAATGCCCCGGACGACCTGAAAGGACGGCGAGAGTCCCTTCCTTATGTCATTTCCGTTCTCATTCCACGCCTCAGAAAATGGAGATGCATTGGCTCCGCTTTCAAACGCGATAGCCCCGCTCCGGGTTGCGCCAGACGACTTCAGATGATCGGGTCACCTTACGTCATACACGGGCAGCCGAGGCGATTTTAGCGGAAACGATCTCATTCACCGCCTTCGGGTTTGCCTTGCCGCCCGTCGCTTTCATCACTTGACCTACAAACCAGCCAATCAATCTGGGATTGGTCATTGCCTTCGCCACCTGAGCCGGATTTTCCTTCATGATCCGCACGACCTCGGCTTCGATTACATCCGCATCGGTGACCTGCTGCATGCCGCGGGATCTGACGACCTCAGCCGGGTCACCCCCATCGGAATAGACGATCTCAAAAAGATCCTTGGCGATCTTTCCGGAAATATCTCCGTTAGCGATGAGATCGATTATCTTGCCAAGCTGACGGGCCGACACCGGCGAGTCCGCGATGTCCCGCCTCTCTTTCTTGAGTCGGCCGAAGAGTTCGTTGATGATCCAGTTCGCCGCCATCTTGCCGTCGCGTCCCTTCGCCACCTCCTCGAAATACGCCGCCGACTCGAGATCGGCCGTCAGAACCGAAGCGTCATAGTCGCTGAGTCCGAAATCCTTGATCAGGCGGGCTTTCTTTTCATCAGGAAGTTCCGGAAGGCTGGCCTTGATGGAATCCACCCATGTTTGGTCAAGCTCAAGCGGAAGTAGGTCGGGGCAGGGGAAGTATCTGTAGTCATGCGCCTCTTCCTTGGAGCGCATGGAGCGGGTCTCGCCCTTTTCGGGATCGTAGAGCCGCGTCTCCTGCTTGACAGCACCTCCACTTTCGATGACCGCGATCTGACGACGCGCCTCGTGATCAATCGCCGCCTGGATGAACCGCATCGAGTTCATGTTCTTGATCTCGCAGCGGGTTCCGAGACACATGGGATCGCCGGAGTCCATGAAACTCTCGTAGTCTCCCGGACGGCAAACCGACACATTGACGTCCGCGCGCAGGTTTCCATTCTGCATGTTCCCGTCACAGGTGCCGAGATACCGCATGATCTGGCGCAGCTTCGCGACGTAAGCCGCCGCTTCCTCCGGGCCGCGGATGTCGGGCCTCGAGACGATCTCCATCAGCGCGACGCCGGTGCGGTTCAGATCGACAAACGACATATGCGGGTCCATGTCATGGATTGATTTACCGGCGTCCTGTTCGAGATGGATGCGTTCGATGCGAACGCGGCGCGCGACTCCAGGTGCCATTTCGACGATTACTTCACCTTCCCCGACTATGGGATGGTACAGCTGGCTGATCTGGTAGCCCTGCGGCAAATCCGGATAGAAATAGTTCTTTCGGTCAAACGCGGAGTTGAGGTTGATTTTCGCCCTGAGTCCCAGGCCCGTTCGCACGGCCTGCTCGATGCAGAACTCGTTGATCACCGGTAGCATGCCAGGCATCGCCGCGTCGACGAAGCTGACGTTGGAGTTTGGCTCGGTACCGAACGCGGTGGAGGAACCGGAAAACAGCTTGGCGCTCGACGTGACCTGGGCATGCACCTCGAGTCCGATAACAAGTTCCCAGTCAAATCGCGCACCCTCGATGACTTTCGGTGCCGGAGGTTCGAACGCAAAGTCAAGCATTGCACTGTTCCCCTGTCTTTCCGCGCCGCTTCTAGAATGACGGGTTTGGCGAGGCAAGCGCACGGTTGCGAAGCGGTCGTTTGGCTCAGCCCTTCAGGATCCTACCAACCATCTCCGAAGTGTCAAAGCTGAGATTCCCGGTCGCGGCAATGCGCTGAAGGGCATTCCTGCTCAGTGCCTGCCGATCCGCATCGTAGCGACGCCAGGTCTCGAATGCCGTGGTCATACGCGCGGCGGTCTGCGGGTTGACCGGGTCAAGTCTGATCAGCCATTCCGCCAGCAGATCATAGCCGGCGCCGGAGTGGTGGTGGAAGCCCGAGGCGTTCATGGACAGTGCGCCAAGCACTGAACGGAACCGGTTGGGATTCCTCCAGTCAAAGTCTCGGTGGTCACACAGTGCTCTCGCGGTGGCGGCCGCTTCCTGGGGAGAGGCATGTATCACCTGCATGGCGAACCATTTGTCAATCACCAGCCGGTCATGCTTCCATTGGGCGTAAAATGCCGCGACTTCAGGAATTCCGGCACCTATATCCAGAAGACAGCTAAGAGCGCCAAGCTGCTCGGTCATGTTGTCCGCATCCCTGAACAGCTTCCCGGCCGCTGTTCCGCCGTCGAGCCGTGAGAGAAGCGAGAGCGCGGTCAGACGCAACGCCCTGCGGCCAGCGGCCTTGGGCTCCGGCGTGTACGGCCCGGGCACCTCCATTTCCCGATAGAGAACGGGGAGGTCGGCGGCGAGGTGCTCGGCGAGAATCTTCAGAAGTCTCTTGCGCGCCTCGTGGATGGCATCCGGGTCGGGAGTCTGGCGCGAGTCATGGAATGACTGCGCCATGTCATCCTCCGACGGCAGGCGCAGGCTATGCGAGCGGAAGGCGGGATCAAGCGACTCGTTTCGGGCAACGCTGCGAAGGGCGTCGAGGTAGATCGGTCCCGGTAGCGCACCGTCGGTCACCATAAGCATGAGCACGTCTTTGGCCAGCGCTCTGCCCGCCTCCCATTTGTTGAAAGGATCAGTGTCGTGAGCCAGCAGAAAGGCACGTTCCTCCGGTGTCGCAGAGCGCTCAACGATGACCGGTGCGGAAAACCCCCGAAGAAGTGACGGCACCGGTTTCGCGGCAAGGCCTTCAAACACGAAACTTTGTCTACTCTCGGTCATTTCAAGGATAGTGGTCGGGACCGCTTCCCCGCCCTTCGGGTCAAGAAGGCCCACAGCGATGGGAATGACCTGTGGCTCTTTGGTTTTCTGGCCAGGTGTTGGTGGAGTCGTCTGGCTAAGGGTTAAGGTATAGGTTTGGTCCGCGAATGTCTCACTGACCGTAATGCGTGGGGTGCCGGCCTGGGTATACCAGCGCATGAATTGCGATAGATCCCGACCCGTGACGTCCTCGAACACACGTATCCAGTTCTCGATCGTCGCCGCCTCACCATCATGCCGTTCGAAATAGAGGTCGAGGGCCCTACGGTAAGCGTCGGCACCGACCAGCCGACGAAGCATGCCAATAACCTCCGCGCCCTTCTCGTAGACCGTGGCGGTGTAGAAATTATTGATCTCAATATAACTTTCTGGCCTGACCGGATGGGATAGCGGCCCGTTGTCCTCCCTGAACTGTCGGGTCCGGAGCTGCAGGACGTCATCGATGCGCTTTACCGCGTGACTTCTCATGTCGCCCGAGAACTGCCTGTCCCGGAACACCGTCAGGCCTTCCTTCAGCGAGAGCTGGAACCAGTCGCGGCAGGTGATGCGGTTGCCGGTCCAGTTGTGGAAGTATTCGTGCGCGATTATGCCTTCGATATGTTCATAATCCTGGTCCGTGGCGGTTTCGGGACTCGCAAGGACATATTTGGAGTTGAAGATATTGAGTCCCTTGTTTTCCATCGCGCCCATATTGAAATCGTCGACGGCCACGATCTGGAAGAGGTCAAGGTCGTATTCCCGGCCATAGACCTCTTCGTCCCAGCGCATGGAGCGTTTGAGCGCATCCATGGCGTATGCGCATCTGTCCTCGTCACCACGGCGCACCCATATCCTGAGATCGACTTCCCGCCCGGAAGCGGTGATGAACCTGTCGTCATGCGAGACCAGATCCCCGGCCACGAGCGCGAACAGGTAAGAGGGTTTTGGCCATGGATCCCGCCATTCAGCGTAGCCGCGAGAGGTTTCGGCCTGATTGCCGTTTGACAGCAGCACTGGCGCATCGCATTCGATCCGCACGGTGAACTTCGCCATCACGTCGGGGCGGTCGGGAAAATATGTGATCTTGCGGAAGCCCTCGGCCTCGCACTGCGTGCAGTACATGCCTTTCGACATGTAGAGGCCTTCGAGTGCCGTGTTTGAATCGGGTGAGATTTCGACTTCCGCTTCCCAGATGAAGGCCTCGGGCAGGTCCTTCCTGACGGACAGGCTCGTGTCAGACAGATCCAGGTCGCTCCCGTTCAGTGGCGTGCCGTCCACCGAGGCGTGGATCAGCTTGAGCTGCTGTCCGTCGAGTGTCAACGCGCCGCCCGGACCCTGCGGGTTGCGCGAGAAAGTGATCCTCGATATGACCCGGGTCGCCTTCGGGTGGAGTTTGAAGTGAAGTTCGACCGAATCGGCAAGATAGGCCGGAGGCGTGTATTCGGCCAACCGAATGGTTTGGGAAAGTGGGAGGTTCATCGCAGTCCGGGAGTCCTTCGGTTGGAATTTCGCTTCAGGCCAGTCGGCAATCGAGGTGGCTTCAATTCGGTGAATAACCTCATGTCTGGGACTGTCAGGCCCATTTGTCAGCGCCAACCCTCCTGCCTCTGGAAGTCGGCAGCGAACCAGATGTCACGGACACCGAACCTCCCGCCGGGGGAGGTCAAATGAACGCCGATCCTGAAAGCTCCGCCGTTAGCACGGAGCCTCTTCCAGTTTCAGGCGCTGACCATATCTTCGCGTCAGTGCGCGTGGGCCCGGTCCCAGTCCGACTGCTTGGGCAGCGTCTCGAAAGTGTGCTCGGGCGGTGGACTGGGAAGGGTCCATTCAAGCGTATCGGCCCATTCATTCCAGTAGTTTTTCTCGGTCACACGACGTCCATACAGAAGTGTGCACAGGATGATGCCGATGAACAGCAGGAACGACGCGAACGAAAGGAACGCGCCCATACTCGAAATCTTGTTCCAGTAGGCGAACGCTTCCGGATAGTCGATGTAACGTCGCGGCATGCCTTGGCGTCCAAGGAAATGCTGCGGAAAAAACGTGATGTTCACGCCGACAAAAAACGTCCAGAACTGAAGCTTTCCGGCCCATTCCGGGTATTGGCGGCCGCTCATTTTTCCGATGTAGAAATACATGCCCGCGAAGATCGCGAAGACTGCGCCGATCGACATCACGTAGTGGAAATGCGCCACCACATAATAGGTATCGTGGTAGGCCCGGTCCAGCGGTGCCTGCGCCAGAACGATTCCCGTCACACCACCTACCGTGAACAGGAAGATGAATCCGATCGCAAAAAGCATCGGCGTCCTGAATTCAACCGAGCCGCCCCACATCGTCGCTATCCAGGAGAAGATCTTGATGCCGGTCGGAACCGCGATGACCATGGTTGCGAGCATGAAGTAAGACTGCTGGGTGATGGACATGCCAACAGTGTACATGTGGTGCGCCCAGACGACGAAGCCAAGTGCGCCGATCGCGATCATCGCCCATACCATCGGCAGGTAGCCGAAAACGGGTTTACGGCTGAAAGTGGCTACCACATGACTGATTATGCCGAAACCGGGCACGATGACTATGTATACCTCAGGATGGCCGAAGAACCAGAGAATGTGCTGGTAGAGGACCGGGTCTCCACCACCGGCGGGGTCGAAGAAGGTGGTGCCGAAATTCCTGTCCGTCAGCAGCATGGTGATGGCACCTGCCAGAACCGGCAGGCTGAGAAGAATCAGCCATGCGGTGACGAATATCGACCATGAGAAAAGCGGCACCTTGAACAGCGTCATTCCGGGGGCGCGCATGTTCAGGAACGTGGTGATCATGTTAATGGCGCCCAGGATCGATGACGCACCCGAGAGGTGGACGGCGAAAATCGCCAGATCCATCGACCATCCCTGCTCGGTGGTCGAGAGAGGCGCGTAGAGAACCCAACCGACACCTGAACCGCTCTGTCCGTTGCCCCCGGGGGCCAGTGCGGAGGCAATTCCCAGCGACACGCCGGCCACGAACATCCAGTATGACAGGTTGTTCATGCGCGGAAACGCCATGTCAGGGGCGCCGATCTGGAGCGGCATGAAGAAATTGCCGAATCCACCGAACAGTGCGGGGATGACCACAAAGAACATCATCAGGACGCCGTGGTACGTGATCATCACGTTCCAGAGGTGGCCGTTGGGAGTACACTCTTGGCTCGCGTCAGCGATGAACCGGGCACCCTCAAGACACATGTACTGAACGCCCGGGTCCATCAGCTCCAGCCGCATGTAAAGCGTGAATGCGACTGAGATGAAGCCCGCGATGGCGGCCGTAAATATGTAAAGGATGCCGATATCCTTGTGGTTCGTAGACATGAACCAGCGTATGAAGAAACCGGGTTTGCCGTAGTGCTCGTGGCCATGAATGGCGGCGTCGGCCATGGGGGTGCCTTCCGTATTCCGATTGCGCTGTTATCCGTCGCACGACTCGTGCACAGAATCCGCGCCGTTCTAGAGCGTGGCGTTACGCAGGGCAACGCCGGATGATGGGCCGGAACCTATTGTCGCAGTCCAGCCCACGCTTGACCTGATGGATGGACGCCAGCCCATCGATCCGAATTCGATATCGGAGTTATGGGATAGAGTCTCGGCCAGATCGATCGGCTTGACTTTCCATGGCCGCCCTGTGCGCCCCTTCAATGGTCATCGCCATGCAGGGGGTGCATGACGGTCCCGAGAGAGTTCTGGCGGGGATCGGTAACGTGACCCCGGAAGATTTCATGGAAAGTCGCACGCAGCGCGATATCGACATCGGCGACCGTGACAGGGAAGCCTAGGTCGACAAGGCTTGTAACGCCGTGCCCGCTGATGCCGCAGGGGACGATTCCCTCGTAATGGCTCAGGTCAGGTTCCACGTTTATCGACAGCCCATGATAGCTGATCCACTTTCTTAGCCGGATTCCGATGGCCGCTATCTTGTCCTCTCGGGGCAGGCCGTTCGGGCCCGGGGGAAGTTCGGGCCGTACGACCCAAACGCCGACACGCTCGTCTCGAACCTGCCCGTCAATGTTGAACCTGTCGAGAGTGGTGATAATCCAGTTTTCCAGACGGCGGATAAATCCACGTATGTCCCTGCCGCGTTTTCCCAGGTCCAGCATGACATAGACGACACGCTGGCCAGGGCCATGGTAAGTATACTGGCCGCCCCGGCCGGTCCTGTGGACCGGAAAGCGGTCAGGCGCGATCAGGTCCGGAAGCCTCGCCGATGTGCCAGCGGTATACAGCGGTGGATGCTCGACCAGCCAGATAAGCTCCTCCGCGTGTCCGCGGGCGATCGCTTCGGCCCGCGCTTCCATTGCGGTTACGGCATCCGCATATCCGGTAAGTCCGTCGGATATGATCCATTCGACCATGCCAGGCGGTTTGATCGAGTTACGCCGCGAAGTCCAGCCATAGAACGATCCGGTCAGGGCAATCGCTTTTGGGCCCAAGAGACTGCGATTGGGGTCGAGAATGCCTCAAACAATCGGGAAAACGGCGACAGACGACGCTTTGTTCTTTCCATGTTCCCCATTTCGGACTGCTGAAACTCCAAAAGCGATTGCCCTGCGATCCGGTGTGCCCGCGACGCCCTCATGCGGAGTATGACGCGCCGGACACTTGACGAAGTTCACTGAGTGGCGTCACGATATGGAACCATGCCGGGTATCCGCGCCAATTGGGAGTGGATGTGATGCCGATGGTGGTATGCGGTGGCCGCGAAAGGGGGCTTCGGCGGCGGGGCCAAAAACCCTTTTCGTGACCAGCGGAGATCCCAGACTCTTACACGAGGAAACGTCGGCGGCCTTTTGAGGCCAGACCGCCTCCCGCCGCCGTAGCGCCCGTGCTGCCCGGGCCCGGACTGCCCAGAATCAACTTTTCAACGATCGGGTCTCCATCTATATAGGCGCTATCGACTGTAAGGTGCGGTCGTGGCGGAATTGGTAGACGCGCAGCGTTGAGGTCGCTGTGGGATAATACCCGTGGAAGTTCGAGTCTTCTCGACCGCACCATAAATTATGTGTCGGGAAATGATCGATCTATATTCGGATTCATGAATTCACGAGCGTGTATGGGATAATGGGCGCGGACAGAGGACCGAGGCAGAACTGGCTCAGACGCCTTGCCTCCTCTCGCAGACGTACGTCAGGAATGCATCTGTTGGCGAACGGAATGCCGGAGAACCGTTCCGGCTGTTCGGGGATCGGGTCGTCGTATGGTCTGCGGTGGATGCGCAGGCCTGTGCTCGGATCGTGGATGATGAACGCCGGCGCGGTGAACTGCTTGACGACCGCGTTACGGACGCCTTCCTCGCCGCGGCTTCCGTGTGCGGATCCGCCATCGTGACCCGCAACCTGGGAGAGTTCCGAGTACCGGCGTCGAAACCGTCGATCCCTGGACTACCGGGCAGCGGTGAGCATTGTGTGCAACACTGCGTCAAACCTGGATATTGTCGATGGGCGGGATGATCGATGAGCCCTGTTGAGATTGAGCAGGTGATATCCGAACTTGCGGAAAAGTCCTTCGATCCCGAGGAATTCCTTTCGGAATTTCTGGGGCCTTCAACAGGCCCACGACGATTAAGTGTCTGCGTTCGGGCGCATCTACCGCACGCCCCGGGTCCTTAATGGGCACGTCATCGAGCCGCCCCGTCGAATGCTACGCCCGGCGCATGGCGACCGGGAACGCCATCTTCGCCGCGATCGACCTGTTTCATATGGACGCTCTGCCGACCGCGGTCCCGATGAAGGTTGATCTCGACCTTTCAACGCATCTTCATGGCTAGCCTGGACTGGCTGCTGGCCGTCCGCGCCGGAGGCGGCAGGCGGAACGTGAGAGCGCGGACGCTGTTCCGGAACTTCGTCAAGGCATCAGCGGATATCATGATCGAAAACCACAGCGCCGACGTCGGGATTGGGCGGCGGGCGAACAACCCGTTCCTTCTCAACCCCGCGCACGACGGGACCGACATCTCCGGGCCATGGCTCGGAAACCGCAGGCTCCGTATCAGCTTTCCAGGAGCACGGGCCAAGGGATTCAATCAATTGCGGCCGTTGGGAATCGGGGTTCCGCCAGTCGGAATTTCACGAGTGGTTGGAAAAGGAATCCCGTTGGTTTCCAATCCTCCTCTCAATCACCTGGTGGCGGACCCGGTCTGTCCCGACCTGTCACCTGCATGGCAGCACCCGTGACCGGGCCGGTCCTGTGGGGTCTGGAGGCCCTGTCCGGGTGCCCTGTCGCCGCGGCCCCGCAGGGGATTCTACCGGGCGGGGACGGGAGGTCTGGTATGGCGCTGGCGCCGGGGGCATGGGCAGGTTCCATAAATGTGAGCGTCCCGGTGGACCGGGACATTCGGTATATACGTCATGCCGCTGGGGATGTGGATTTCACGTCGCAGCGGATATCGGCGGATTCACTGTTTCCGCCCGGGAAACCCCGCCTATTCAATCCGTTGGCTGGAAGCGACAGGAGATCATCCACGTGAAGTCCCGGCTAGCCCGACCGAATGAAATGGCGACAGCTGTGCCAGTTCCGTCGGTGCCTGCACTGGATGCCATCAGGAAAGCTATGACGCCACCGGCGGTGTCAGCTCCACCTAAAATTGCCAAGGGCCTCAGGCGGGTGCTGTTTTGACCGATCCCAGCCGGCCTGGGCGGGGGTCAAACCGGCGTTCCGATCGGGAACGGGAGCGCGGATCCATGGGAAGACGGACGTTCGACACAGCGGCCGGCATCGCCTTGGCCGGTCTTTGTCTGGTGAGCCTTCCCGCTTCTTCCAGCCGAGGGGATGACGCGGTCACTGCTGCCACCCGTATTCTTGAGACCCATTTCACGGAGGAGATTTCCCGCAGGTGGTACGGCGGGGAGACCTTCTGCCTGTTCGGGCCGCACCGTGACAGTAACGCCGAAGAGCGGTTCGGCCCGTTCCTTGGGGCGGTCAACCGCGCCTATGGCACCGACTTCAAGCTGACCATGGCGCATGGGTACGACGTCTGTCCGGATTTCACAACGATATACGCCATGATTGGCCCGCCCGTTGGCCCCGGAACCCTCGCGGACATCCTGGAAGGATTGGAGGGCCGGTATCGTCCCATCAATTTCGTGTACGACCTCGCCAAGGCGCGCGGCTTTGCCCTGCATATCCATGGCGACCGTAACTACGGCAATAGGCCCCGCGAGTTCATCTACGTCAACGACACGGTGCCACCGATCCGCAGCAACCCCGATCCGGTCAGATCGATCATGATCGAGGAAACGCTGCATGCCCTGACGACGCTGGGCGACTTCGATTCGGACGCGATCATCTCCGTGCTCGGTGAGACGCCTGATGTCACTTACTATGATGACTGGTTCGAGAGAAACCCTAGGGGCCTTTGTGCCGCGGACCTGATAATGCTTGAGATGCAGGTGGGCCGCACTCTGGGTCAGTTTAGCCGTCGTGGCAGGTCGCTCGAATGGCTGGAAGAGCATTCGGAGTCACTCCGCGAACTCACACCAATATTACAGGCCGAGCTGGCCGATTTCACGGACGAAAGGTGTCAGGAATCACCTTCGGCGACCCAATGACGCCCGCGATGGCCGGCAGGCGGCGTCCGGCGATGCGTGCAGGGACGGGGGCTGCGAACCTATTCGATCCCGCGGCTCAGCGCCGCCGCTCCCGTGCGCGCAATCTCGACCAGTCCGAGCGGGTGCATCAATTCCGCAAAAGCGTCGATCTTCTCGCTATTTCCCGTGAGTTCGAACACAAAGCTCTTCAGTGTGGAGTCGACAACGTTTGCTCGGAATATCTCCGCGAGGCGTAACGCCTCGATCCGGTCATTGCCGACGCCAGAGACCTTGAGAAGCGCGAGTTCACGCTCGACTGACATGCCTTCAGCGGTCAGGTCGTGAACCTCATGCACAGGTACTATACGGCCAAGTTGCGCAATGATCTGGTCAATTACACTTGGCGTTCCAATGGTTACAATCGTTATCCGGCTTAGACGCCCCTCGTGGTCGGTCTCGGCGACGGTCAGCGACTCGATGTTGTAGCCGCGGCCCGAGAACAGTCCGATCACCCGTGCGAGAACTCCAGCCTCATTGTCCACGAGGATGGTCAGCGTGTGCCGTTCAATCGCTTCATCGTTATGATCCCTCAGGTCATAAGCGGAACGTCTGGATGTTCCCTTCTTTATTCTCAGAGGCGACATTGCGGTGTAGTCCTGGATTGGCGGGTTAGGGGATCTGTCCTGTCAATTTAAGACAGATACATGGGGTATGACCGCCAGAGCAAGCGGTAAGGTCACGAAGGCGGTTAGTCGGGTAGGCTCATGAATCCCCTCTCCGTTCATTGGTCTTGAGTGGCGACGTCGGGTTGCCTTCCCTATGTCTGGAGGATTTGGCCTGTGGCGGTCAGGTCCAGGCCAGCACGAATGAACCGAACTTCCAGAGACGCGAAGCGGCTTTTTTCCGGAAAGTGCCTCATTTTCAATCCACTATGCGGGTCCGGTCTGTCGAATCCACCAAATATATGGCCATGTATATCGAATCAGTCCCCAGCCGCGGCTCGCCCCCTGCCGTTATGCTCCACGAGACATGGTGGAACAGATCCCTCTGCGGCAACGAGCGGTCTTCCAGACGATGAGGGCCGCGGACCTGAAGGTGCGCCGGTCCATCACCGCCTCGTCGGCCGGGCCCGGGCCCACGGTCCCGTCCTGCACGCTCTCACACCACGTGGAATGGCACATGCGGGAGGCCCTCAAGCCGCTGCTGTTCCATGACGGGGCCACCGGCGGCGGCATTCCCTGCCGCGCCCGCGGAGCCGTCGGAAGCCTGCTTCCTGACGTCCGGCTCTCCTGAAGTCGCCGATTCCTGCCAAGTGACGTGAATCCGGAAGCCGGGGTTTTCGCCCCGGAATCAATCCGGTAGGACTTGAGGCCTTCTGGAAGTTCGGACTAAAGCGGGTTCACCCCACTCCTTCACGAAACTGATGTCAGTCAAACGCTTCCTATGTCGAACCTGGACAATCTCGGGGGTCGGTTTCAGTTAGACCAGTACCGCTCCCGAAGCTCCGATCGCTCCCTGCGTCGAAGCGTTCTTGCCCAACAGCATCTGGTTGTGGGGCTCACCGGATGGTATCATCGGAAAGCAGTTCTCGTGCTTCTCGACAATGCAGTCGAATACGACAGGACCATCATGGTTGAGCATTTCGGTTATCGCTTCATCAAGATCATGCGGGGAATCGCAGTAGATGCCCTTCGCACCAAACGCATCGGCTAGTTTCACGAAATCCGGAAGGGCTTCCGACCACGAATGCGAATACCGCTCACCGTGCAGGAGTTCCTGCCACTGGCGGACCATGCCGAGTCGATGATTGTTCAGGATAAACTGTTTGACGGGCAGGCGGTACTGTGCCGCTGTTCCCAGTTCCTGCATATTCATGAGCCAGCTAGCCTCGCCGGAGACATTGATGACGAGTGCGTCCGGATGGGCTACCTGCACTCCAAGCGATGCCGGAAAGCCGTATCCCATCGTGCCCAGACCACCCGAGGTCATCCAGCGGTTCGGTTCGTTGATGCCCATATACTGTGCGGCCCACATCTGGTGCTGCCCGACATCGGTGCAAATATATCGCTCCGGATGATCTTTGGTGAGGGCCTCCAGACGTGCGACCGCATGCTGTGGCTTGATCGATTTATCATTTGACCCGTACGCAAGACAGTCGACCTTGCGCCATTCGTTGATCTGGTGCCACCAGTCCAGAATCTTCGCCGAGGCCGTTCTGGATCCTCGTTCTTTCCACAGGACAAATGCGTCAGCGAGTATATGACCCGCGTCGCCGATGATAGGCACATCCACGTGGATCACCTTGTTTATCGAACTGGGATCGATATCGATATGCGCCTTGCGCGATTCCGGCGAAAAATCCTGGACCCGGCCGGTGATCCGGTCGTCGAACCGGGCACCGACATTTATCATGACGTCACAGCCATACATCGCGAGATTGGCCTCGTAGAGCCCGTGCATCCCGAGCATGCCCATCCAGTTCTTTCCGTTCGCCGGGTAGGATCCGAGTCCCATCAGTGTTGAGGTGACGGGAAACCCCGTGGCATCGACCAGGTCGCGCAATATGGCGCAGGCCTGAGGACCGGAGTTGATGACGCCACCACCGGTATAGAAGATGGGGCGTTCGGCCTGCTCGATCAGCTCGACCAAACGCTCTATCTGCCTGGCGTCGCCCTTCAACTTCGGGGCGTAATGGCTCATTCTGGTGCCGGCTGGTTCGGTATATTCCGCAGTGGCGAACTGTACGTCCTTTGGTATGTCGACCAACACCGGTCCGGGACGGCCGGAAACCGCGACATGAAAGGCCTGGTGGATCGCGGCGCTGAGTTCGGCGGTATCTTTCACCAGCCAGTTGTGTTTGGTGCAGGGCCTTGTGATCCCAACGGTATCCGCTTCCTGAAACGCATCGTTTCCGATCATGAAGGTCGGAACCTGGCCGGTCAGCACGACAATGGGAACAGAGTCCATCAACGCGTCCGTTATGCCGGTAACGGCGTTGGTGGCACCCGGGCCGGAGGTCACCAGGACGACGCCGGGCTTTCCGGTTGACCGCGCGTAACCCTCGGCGGCGTGCACCGCACCCTGCTCGTGCCGTACAAGGTAGTGGCGAATGTCGTTCTGGAGGAAGATTTCATCGTAGATCGGGAGCACAGCCCCACCCGGGTACCCGAAAATCGTATCGACACCCTGGTCCTTGAGAGCTTGGACCACCATCTTTGCACCGCTCATCTGAAGCGACATTTCGCAGCTCCGTCTGTCCCGTCGGTTCGCATAAAAAAACCCCCGTCACCGGTCCGGGGGCGCATGGAGCGGAAAACGTTTCGGTTCACCTGTCCATTCTCCCGTTTTTTGCCATGACAAATACAGGCTTCATCCACTGTTTCCCCGATCTATTGATGAAATCCTAGGCAAGCGGGGGGATGTCGTCAAGCACTGCTGGGCCAGGTGCGCGATTCTCGTATGGGTCACTTTCTGATCCCTGATATTCCGCCCGCGAATCACGCAACCTGCGCGGATGTGCCGACGGTGGGTCAAAGACGCGGTATTTCCACGGCCATCCGTGTCTTTTCGGTAGGTACCGTTCCCTTTTCCTTATGCACAGTTCTTGGAGGCCGGGAGCGCAGGACGCATGGCCACAGGATGGTCCTGCTTGGCGCTTGGGTCAGGGACCGCCGCGGCGGGATGCCGGATCTCGACAAACACGTCAGTTCGGAACGTCCCGACTTCGTCGGTGCCGACCCGAAAGTGGCGAAACGCGCCAGTGGCGGACCCGGTCGCGCGGTGATCGCGTTTGGAGCAGCCGTGACCGGTACGGATGGCCTCATGCGGAACTGACCGTCATCCGCCGTTCCGAACCGAGGCGTTCTTCGAGGACCCGCCGATACGCCTGGCCGCCGGATAGGTGGGATCAGGTGCGGTTTGCTCTGTCTGGTGAATAGGGGGTGCCGGGCTTACGGTCGCCACATGCTCCTCTTCCAAGGCTCCGGAAGCGAACCGTGCGGCGCGATGGCCGGGCGGCCTGTCGACGCTGTCCCAACAGCCGTTCCGATAGACTTCAATTGAGTTGAACCTGCCCTTGTAGTCCATCTTCTTGCTGCCTGGCACCCAGTACCCCAGATAGATGTATTTCAGCCCCGCCCGTCGGGCGAGGGCGATATGGTCCAGTATCACGTAGGTGCCCAAGCTATCGCGCGGTCGGGCTGGGTCGAAAAAGCTGTACACCATGCTGAGACCATCGTCATGGACATCGGTCAGGCAGACCGCGCTCAGACTGCGACGCCTGTTCCGTCCGGTCGTGACATATTCGATGATCCGGGTTTCGACCGGTGTATCCTCGAGCATCGCGGCGAACTCAAATATGTCCATATCCGTCATTCCACCCTCCGGATGCCGGCAATCGATATAGTCACGGAAAAGCGCATACTGTTCTTCCGTCGCCCAGTGCGAAGCCGTACGACGTTTCAGGTCGGCATTGCGTTTAAGGATACGGCGCTGGCTTTTTGAGGGCGCGAAGTCCTCGACGAGAACCCGCGCTGAAAGGCACGCTGAACATGTCGGACACGATGGCCGGTAAAGGAAGTTCTGAGACCTCCTGAAACCCCGTTTGGAGAGCGTGTTGTTCAGTGCTTCCGCGTGAGTGCCGTGCAGGGAAGTGAATAGCTTGCGTTCACGCTTTCCCTCGAGATACGGGCAGGGCTGCGGCGCGGTAACGTAGAACGTCGGCGTGAATTGGAGAGAATGAAGCATCGAACCGGGGTGTATTGGCTGCCTCGATTGCTAGCAGTGCCAGAACAATCTTCCAAGTCCCTGGATCCGGACATATCTTCACACTTGACGCGCGTCCGCCCCGTCACAGCGATGACAGGCGACCGCGTACCGGGACCCGGTCGCTTGAGGGACCATAGACGCATCGCCCGCGAGAGACATCGGGATCCTGTATCTCCGCACGCCTGCAACGACCGTCACGGCAGCGGGACCGAACCGGTCGGTTGGGTGGCCGGTTCGGATGCAACAGGTTGCGTGAGGGTGTCAGGTGTTTTCGGTCCGCCAATGGTCCGGGCAAGCCGACAGGCCCCCGCTCCGAAGGCCTTTAGGCAGATGTGCTGGATTCTTCTAGCTGGTGGCTTTGTCGGTCTGCGTGGCCTTGACGCGCTCGTCCATAAATTGATCGAACTCGATTTTGTCCTTGGCTTCGCGCAGTCTTTGGAGAAATGCCTCGAAAGCCACTTGCTCGTCCTCGAGGCGTCGAAGGGTTTCGGCCTTGTAGGCATCGAATGCGGCGTTGCCGGTTTCCCTGAAACGGGTTCCGTGCCGATGTCTGGCATAACCACGGCCTCTTGAACAGCTTTCCTTGGACATGCGTTTGCTCCAGATCATGTAGGCGAGAACCGCAAGGCCAACCGGCCAGTAAATGATGAAACCCAACACCATCAAAGCAATCCAGGCACCCTTGCCACGCTCGTCGAGCCAGGTTTCGACCTGTGCGGGCCATGTCGCTACTGAACTCATTCCGGTATCTCCTCGTTTTCGGACATCGATAATGTGACTCGCATTTACATTGCCAGATTTGGGCATCGATTCCCGAAGGTCAAGCCCTATGTTAAGATTTTTCACATTTTTTGGATTTGCCTGTACCGATCGGGAGTCTGTCACCGTTACTGCCTGGATCGCGCAGCCATCTCCAAAGGATCGCTTGTGCCCGTCGGATCAGGTCAGCGACCTATTGGTCTGAGCCGCCAATCCCGTTGTGGCTACCGTAGGAAATCCTCGACTTTGGAGCCAGTGATCCGTTGAATTTCCTTTGGATCGATACAAAAAACATGTCGTGGCGTGCCGCCGGCGGCCCAGACCACGTCAAATTCCAGAAGACGCCTGTCGAGGAAGGTTCGAACCGGTTTGAGATGGCCGACGGGCGCGACCCCACCGATGGAGAATCCGGTCTCCGACCGGATCAGGTCCGCGTCCGCCTTGACCAGATCTTCACCGAATACCATGCCTGCCTTTCCCGGATCGACCAGGTTTCCACCTGCGGTGAGAAAAAGACCGAGTGCGCCACTCCGTTCTCCTTTGAAAAGAATGGATTTCATGATCTGGTCCAGATGGCAACCTGCGGCCTCCGCCGCCTGCGCCGCCGTATGCGTGTTCTCCGGCATTTCACGGATGTCGGCCACCAATCCCGCAGCATGAAGCGCGTTTCGCACCCGTTCGACGCTTTTGCCCATAAGGTTTCTCCCATTCCGCAATCGATTACAGGCACCTATGGGAGTACGTATACTCCCGAGGCGTGTCCGGAATTATTTCCGGTCAGGTTATGTGCCTCCATTCGAACACGCCGGTCATCCACCTCGATCCCCTTGATTGCCCAGGTTGCCGGCGGGTCCGCGGCAAAGCCGCCACGGCCCTGCCATTGAGTGAGGACATCAGGACAGTCGGCGAATCAACGATCAAGTCCGGATTCGGGAATCCGTGAAAAAAATCCTGGCATACCCAAACTCCCGGCGGGGTATTGCCAATCCGCCGAGGCCGGCGATAGTATCGACCGGGTTAATGGGTCAGAGTCAGCGGAAGGTCAAATGGGTAGCTTGCCTCGGTCGTCTGAACCGCCTTGTGCGCGGGCGGCGCTTGACGAGATCGACAGCAACCGGCTTATAAGGGAAGCCTACCGGATCGAGGGAATACGGGAGCCGGAATGTCGATCCATATTCCTTGACTGGGCGATCAAGTTGCCTTCCGAAATCACTCCTCGGGAAGCGATTGCCGCGCTCCTCGAAGTTTATGGCAAGGATGCGCCAACGGATCATCCCATGAGTGAGATTCTACGTGCGGGGCTCAGTGAAACCGCACGTTCAGGGCGTCGTGGCGGACGGGACGCCCGCGTGGAAAGCCGATAAAACAGGCTCCCCTCTGCCTTCGTCAGGCTCCGTCAACTCCCGCTGCGGTCACCGGCCCACTTCGCCGAGAGCGCCTCGATCGCCTTGATCCTGTTCCGGGCGGTCGGATGGCTCAGGAACCAGGCGGGGATGTTCCGGGCGCTCGTTCGGCTGAGGTCGTCGAGTTTTCTGAGCAAGGAGGTCTGGGGTTCTATTCCGATACCGGTCTTGACCAGAAGCGCGGCGGCGTAGGCGTCGGCCTCGAACTCGTCGTCCCGGCTTAACTTGGCGGTGAACAGGGAAGTCACGAAATCGGCAAACCGGCCGCTCAGCCAACGCAGGACGGGAGGGAACGGAAGAAAACGGCCCAGCGCGATCATCAACGTGACCCGAAACGCGTTCTGACCGGTAAATACAATCATGCGCCGCCGCGAATGTCCGAGGGCCACATGCCCAAGTTCATGCGCGATCACGCTTGCGAGTTCATCCGAACTCACCTCACCGGCCCGGTATTTCCTGAGAAAACCGCGTGTGATGAATATGCGGCCGTCGGGCGCGGCGAGCCCGTTGATCTGGTCAACCTCATACACATGGATCCGGATTGCCGGAAGATCGAGTGTCCTGGCCATCCGCCTGACCAGCTGCGTCAGGACCGGATCCACAAGTTCGGTGGAACTCGCGTCGAGTTGACGTCCCGTTCTCCATGCGGAAAAGCGGTACATGGCTAGCCCGTACAGCAACGCGAGAATGATGGTCGTGGATTGGATCATAGCCTTTATATGGAATTGAAGATCGTATCAGGCAATGCCCCGCTAAGGGATGTGGTCCGGATTGCTGGAGTTCAGACAGGGGCGGCCCCGCTTATTGCGATACGATGGGATTCGTCTGGCGTGGTTCCTGATTCCGCACCTCGTCTGAATGCGCCAGACATCCCCTGGTCTTGTTCATGGGGAATTCCGGCTACGGATGGTTGGCGTCACGATGCCGGGTACGCCATATGTTTACGGGACTGGGTTGAAGGGTGCGCAGTCGAGTGGTTCCACCTCATCCTGTTTCTTCGTCACCCGGGTTCCACGTCACATGAACCTCAGCCGGCCCGCGGAACGCCCATCCGGAGAAATTCACCTCCCCAGCGATACGTAATCCCGGGAAACGCCTGAACAGCATCGGTAACGCGACATCAGCGACCAGCGACCGGCTCACCGCCGCTCCAGCGCAGAAATGAGGACCGGCGCCAAAGGCAAGGCTGGACGAGGTGTCGCGTGTGATGTCAAATCTCTCCGGTGCCTCGAACACCTCCTCGTCACGGTTTCCGGAACCGAACATGAAAAAGACGCGGGAGTCAGGTTCGAAATCGATGCCATAGACCGTGTCGGTCCGGGCAACCCGCCGGGGAGACATGCCTATTGGAGAAATCCATCGCGCATACTCCTCGAACGCGCCGCGCCAGCTGGCCCTGCCTGACCGAATGAGCGCCAGCTGCTCGGGATGCGTCAGCAATGCCCATGCCGTTCCCGCGATCGCGTCGCGCGGTTCATTCTGGCCACCGGAAATCGCGAGTTTTATGTTCGCCTTTACGGATTCCATCGGAATACCGGCCTCCAGCTGAACCGATAGAAGCGATTGATCCGGCCTTCGCCTGACTTCCGGGAGTCTTTCCTGGATTCGGGCGTCGATCATGGCGGTGCAGCTTAAGCAGCGGGCCTTGATGTCGTGGTCGCCGCCGTAGTTCGCGATTCCATCTATCATGCCCTGACTCACCCGGTCGATTTCGCGCCAGTCCATATTGCGAAGTCCGGTGACCACCCTCAGCGCATGGCCCGAAACCGGCATCGCATAATCGGCAACCAGATCGCAGGCACCCCTGAACGCCAGAGTGTCAAGCACCTCTTCGGCATGCTTTCGGAACTCCTGAAGCCAATGAGTGCGTACGGTGCGCGGACTGAACGTCGGAAAGGTAGCCCTGCGTTCGGCCGCATGGGCGTCTCCGTCCTTCCGCATCATGTTCTCGCCCATAAGGACACTCATCAATCCGTCAGGCTGGTAGCTCGAAAATGTCCCGGTTCGTTTCTCCTGTTCGAAGATAGCGTTTCGTCTGGTGAAAAGTGTGGCGCCGAACTGGGGAACGAAGCAGATGGGTGCCTCCGAGCGCATCGTCGCGAGCGTGGGGTAGGGATCCGCGTGAAAGGAAACGGGTTCGATTTCGATTGTCGGGGCCTGAGCCATTGAGCCAACCTGCGATGACATCCGCATATCCGCCGCACCAACCCGTATGCCGGACCCGATCCACGGTCACAAGCCGTGTTCGCGTCAGTGCCTTGGATGATCGCCCCACCAGCTTCTGTAAGCGCTGTGGGTCGCTGCACGTCGGTGATTTCCCAATCCATTGCGTTGCGGTACCCGGCCGCCCGAAAGGAAATTCCCCATGGCGGGCGGTGCCATCCGCGGCGTTGGACATACTGCGCTTCGGGAGTGGGAACCGGGCAATGAATGCCCGACTCCCCGCCACGGGGACAGCGGTAATTCGACGTCTCATCCTGCGGCGGCTGGGTCTAGTGGCCCAGGACCTTCATCCCGCGTTCGATACCATCTATCGTCATGGGCACCATACGGTCCGGTCCGAGAATTTCCTGAATCATCTGTATTGACTGTGTGTAACCCCATGCCCTTTCGGCGACAGGGTTGATCCAGAGGATCGCCGGCCACTGGTCACGGGCGCGTTCCAGCCAGATCTGGCCCGCCTCCGCGTTCCAGTGTTCGTTGGCCCCGCCTGGAAAAGCGATCTCGTAGGGACTCATCGTGGCGTCGCCGACGAAAATGCATTTGTAGTCCTGCCCGAAGGTGCGCAGCACTTCGAGGGTCGGCGTCCGTTCGTTCCAACGTCTGCGGTTGTTCTCCCAGACACTCTCGTACAGGCAATTGTGGTAGTAGAAATGCCGCAAATGCCTGAACTCCGAACGAGCCGCGGAAAACAGCTCCTCCACCATACGGACATGGGGATCCATGGATCCTCCGACATCAAGGAACAGAAGTACCTTGACGGCGTTGCGTCGCTCGGGCCTGGTCCGCACGTCGAGATAACCGTTTTCCGCTGTCGACCTGATCGTCGCGTTCAGATCCAGTTCGTCGGCGGCTCCGTCACGCACCCAGCGTCGGAGGCGCTTAAGCGCCACCTTTATGTTACGCGTTCCGATCTCGACATTGTCGTCCAGGTCTCGGAACTCCCGGCGATCCCAGACCTTTACGGCCCGCTGATGACGGCTTCGGTCCTGGCCTATCCTTATGCCTTCCGGGTTATATCCGTACGCACCGAAAGGACTGGTGCCGGCGGTGCCGATCCACTTGCCGCCGCCCTGATGGCGCTCCGTCTGCTCGCGCAGGCGTTCCCGCAGCGTTTCAATCAACTTCTCGAAACCTCCGAGAGCCTTCACCTCAGCCCTGTCGGCTTCGCTGAGATGCTTTTCCGCAAGTTTGGCGAGCCATTCCTCGGGAAGGTCGGCCGCGGCGATCAATGTTCTGGCGGAAACATTCTCCAGCCCTTTGAATGTCTCGCTGAACGCGCGGTCGAACCGGTCAAGGTAGCGTTCGTCCTTTGCCATCGCCGCGCGGGCAAGGAAATAGAACCGCTCCGTTTCATAGGTGACGAGCCCTTTTCCAAGAGCCTCAAGAAACGTGAGATATTCCCGGAGGCTGACAGGGACTCCACCGTTACGGAGATTCTCGAAGAACGGGAGGAACATCGGATCTACGGGCCATATGCACGTTCGACGAGAACAGCGGCGAGGATCGCGAGGACGCCGAACGCCATTCCATAGACGGCAGCGTGTTGCGCGATGTCCTTGACGTTTCCTTCCCGCCGTATCGCCCGGAAACCGCCAACGAGCGCCCCCAGGGCAACGGACGCCAGAAAGATCATGTCGACCTTCCGTTCTTCCCGGCGGGGTCGAGACCGCAGGTGCCCCGGCGGGAACAATTTGCGTCGCCTGCGGTTCCGTTCCGTCGCGCCACAGAGTCACAATGAAGGTCGGTCATCCATGCGGGTGGACCGATTACTGGCTTGCAGTGCAGTCTATAGCTCATGCAGACCGATATGATGCAGTCGCTACCGGATCACAAGTGGTGCACCCCGCGCCTCTTCGATCAGCTGCGGCAGCTTTATCTCCCGCCGGTTGGCTTGAATTCCTGGCGCATGGAATCGCGGAATCGCGCGATTCGACCCCGGGCGGACTGTCCTGTTATGCGTTACGGCGGTGCTGGCGCTGTCCCGCCGGTTCCGGCCTGTTTCCCTGGCCGGTCATCCGGATCGCAGGTTCGGGATCCAGCTGCTGCCCTCAATGGCCGGACGGTCAAGGGAATCGACGTCCTTCGCCAGAACTCGAGCGTCTTCGGGACGTCGACCCGGAGCCACAGGTCTAAGCATCCTGTCCAGAACCATGTCGGCTGATGCCAGAAGCCCCGCCTTTTCCATGCCCCGCAGGAACCCGATTGTCCCGAGTGCGTGAACGTTCGGCTCCGAAAGAAAGAGTCTTCTCATGGCACGCATGTCCTCCGAAAGGATGACAACTGGCTCTCCGGCTGAAATCCAGGTATCCAGCCCGGTCTCCGATGTCATGAAATCGGCGATGGCTACCTCGCCCGCGTTCGTCTTGGGAGCCTCCCCGCGCTCCCGCCGGGCCCGTTCCAGCCGACCCATGTCCGTCTCGACGATAAAGAAGGGGGGGCGGTTGTCCTTGATGAACGCCTTCACTTCCCGATCCTTCCGATACGAAGGATCGGACGTCATTTCATCAAAGACCGCATCGATGATGATGATGTCCATGCCGACCTTCAGGAGAAGCTCCAGCGAATCCGCGACCCAGAGGGAATTGACCGGACCCGCATCGGGAATCAGCAGTCGGCAGCGCATTGTCCGTTCCGCTTCAGGAGGTCGGCAAAGACTTCGGCCTGCCGTTCGACCTCTTCGTTGGAGGGGCACGGCATCGGGATGCCGCGCTCCGCTGCATACGCCAGAAGCTCGGTCCCGTCGCGAAGGCCGGTGCGGCGACAGGCTTCGCGCTGGCCGATCCGTCCCCGTGACCAGAGATCGAGAACGTCCCGCATCTTGGTTTCCCTTTCACGGATGTTCGCGGAAGCCATTGATGCATCATAGCACCCCATTGCCGCCCGACAAGGGCAAACTCTTGCCGGCCACGGCCATCGCGTTTAAGGTGCTCTGCCATGCGCTCGGCTGCATGCTTCGATGCTGGAACAATGGGGATGGCTGTCGGCAGGCCCTACAGGACGGAGCTTCCCGAACCGACAGCGCGATTCGCGGCGATCACCATGGAATGCCAGCTGGCTGACACTGCCGCCGGAGCGGGGGAACAGCGTCAGCGAAATAGAGGCCACCGACAGGCCAGCCTGAACCTCAGCCCCCAACCCGGGACTGCGGATTTCCGCGTCCCCGGTTCGAGGTGCGTCCGCTGCGTATCGCGCCCGAAAGATAAATCCGGGATACACACCACTGTCGACAGGCAAGCATGTGACGGCACCGGATTCCAGTCCCTATACTCAACCAGGCAGCTCGAGTGGGTGTGCGCGGAAACGCCGTACCGCAAAAATCAACGTTCGCTGCGGGCCATGAATGCGAGGCGCTCGAACATGTGCAGATCCTGTTCGTTCTTCAGCAGCGCTCCATGTAGTCTCGGGAGCGCATTCTTGCCGTCAAGTCGCAGATCCTCGGCGGATAGATCTTCGGCGAGCAGGAGCTTGAGCCAGTCAAGGACCTCCGAAGTGGATGGCTTTTTCTTCAGACCGGGCATTTCGCGTAGCTCGAAAAACTGCGATAGCGCGGTCCCCAGCAACCGTTCCTTGATCCCCGGGTGATGCACCTCGACGATCCGCCTCATGGTATCCATGTCAGGAAACCGGATGTAATGGAAAAAGCAGCGACGCAGGAACGCGTCGGGCAGTTCCTTTTCGTTGTTCGACGTGATGATGACGATCGGACGGTGCCGGGCCTTGACCGTCTCGTTGGTCTCATGGACGTGAAACTCCATCCGGTCCAGTTCCTGCAGGAGATCGTTCGGGAATTCGATGTCGGCCTTGTCGACCTCGTCGATCAGCAGCACGGTCTTTCGCTCGGCCGCGAACGCCTGCCAGAGCTTGCCCGGTTTTATGTAATTCCTCACGTCGTGCACGCGTTGGTCGCCGAGCTGGCTGTCGCGAAGACGTGACACGGCATCGTATTCGTAGAGGCCCTGCTGCGCTTTTGTGGTTGACTTGATGTGCCATTCGATGAGCTGGAGCCCAA
Source organism: Paracoccaceae bacterium (assembly GCA_965221405.1). Lineage (GTDB taxonomy): Bacteria > Pseudomonadota > Alphaproteobacteria > Rhodobacterales > Rhodobacteraceae > JAPOUP01. The sequence goes on from CBDCSE010000003.1 coordinate 710,632, forward strand.
GTGCCCGGGAGACCTGACGCGCAAGTTCGGTCTTTCCGGTGCCCGGTTCTCCCTTGACCAGCAGCGGACGCTCCAGGACGACGGCCGCGTTCACCGCGACCTTTAGGTCATCGGTCGCCACATACGCTTCGGTTCCGGAGAATTTCATGGGCCTTCGTCGCGATCCTGTGACTGGGATGTCGCTTGCCTAATGATCCGCTGACCGCATTGCAAGCAGGCGGTTTCCGGGCGTGACAACGCATTTTCCATCGGTTAATGCGTTCCGGTGGCCTGACTTGGGACGGTCTGCGATCCGGAGTCTGTCAGTCAAGTACTAGGGAACCAAAATGGTGGCGGAAAACCCTTTGCCCGATGATTACCGACCTTCCGAGGACGAGAAGTTCATGAACGTACGGCAGCTGGAATACTTCCGGCGCAAACTGGTCGCATGGAAAGATGAATTGCTCGATGAGTCCAGACATACGATTGAGGGGCTTCAGGATAGTGCGCGAAGCGTGCCCGATCTGGCCGACCGTGCCAGCGAGGAGAGCGACCGTGCGCGTGAGCTGCGCACCCGTGACCGCCAGCGCAAGCTGGTCGCGAAGATCGACGCGGCGCTGCGACGGATCCAGCAGGGGGATTATGGCTATTGCGAGGAGTCGGGGGAGCCGATTTCGCTGAAGAGACTCGATGCAAGGCCGATCGCGACCATGGGTCTGGCGGCGCAGGAGCGTCACGAGCGTCGCGAGAAGGTCTACCGCGGCTGACGGACTTCCCGGCCATCACGCCGATCCGTAAAACGCCGCCGCATCGAGGGTCCGTTCACTGAACCATGATGACAGATCGGAACGTTACGGTCATCGGAGCTGGCATTGCGGGGCTGGCTGTGGCTGTGGCGATGGCGCGACGCGGTGCGAACGTGCGGGTGCTGGAGCGTTCATCGGAAATGACCCGGGTTGGTGCGGGCCTTCAGATTTCGCCAAACGGTTTTGCGGTGATCAGGGCGCTTGGACTTGACGCATCGCTGCGGTCGGCGGGACTGGAATCGCGTGCCATTGAATTGAGGGACTATCGTGCCGGCCGACGGGTTATGCGAATTGATCTGACCCAGCGGCGAAACGGGTTTCCCTTCATGCTGATCCATAGAGCGCACCTGGCCGCACTTCTGGAGAAGGAGGCACGTGGTGCGGGAGTGGACATCGCGCTTGGCACCTCCATCGATCCCGAACGCGTTGACGGATCGCTCGTGATCGGGGCTGACGGAATCGGGTCGGCGACACGGAGATATCTCAACGGGCCAGAGGTGCCGCTCTACACTGGCCAGGTTGCGTGGCGCGCGGTGATAGCCGGTAATGCCGAACCCGAGGCGCATGTCTGGATGGGCCCCGGTCGGCACCTTGTGACCTATGCGCTGCGCTCACGACTGCGCAACATGGTGGCGGTCGAGGAACGTGCGCGATGGGTCGGGGAGGATTGGGACCGAAAGGACGATTCCGCCAATCTGCGGGCCGCGTTCGCCGGCTTCGCTCCGGAGGTCAGGCGATGGCTGGCCCGGGTCGACGATGTTCGGCTATGGGGACTGTTCCGGCACGAAGTCGCGGCACACTGGCATGACGGGCGCTTCGCGCTTGTAGGCGATGCCGCACATCCGACGCTTCCGTTCCTCGCGCAGGGCGCGAACCTCGCGCTTGAGGACGCCTGGGTTCTAGCTCGCTGCCTTGATCGCTTTCCGCAGTGTCAGGCGCTCGCGGAATACCAGGGGCTCCGCCGCGGTCGAGCCGCGCGGGCAGTCGCCGCGGCAACGGCGAACTCAAGGAATTTCCATCTTCGCGATCCGGTGTTACGGGGTTTCGCCCATAACCTGCTCAGGATCGGAGGCGTCATAAGGCCAAATATGGCGCTGAAGCGCCTCGAATGGCTATACGGATTCGATGTGACGAGCGAGTGACGCATCGGTCATACCGGTCGGCTTCAGGTCACTTTCAGACCGTGGTCTCCTCGCCTTGGTCGATCTTCCTGAACGGATAGATCGCTTATGCCGCCGCCTCAAGCGCCGAGACGATCGCGCTGAAGTCGGTCGGATCCAGCGATGCGCCACCTACCAGGGCGCCGTCGACATTGGAAACGCCGAATATCCCATCCGCGTTCGAAGGCTTTACCGAACCGCCGTATAGAAGGCGGACTCCGTCGGCAGCGCACCTGTCATGGTGCATCCGGAGCTGAGCGCGTATGAAGTCATGCACCTCGGCGATCTGCGCCAGCGTCGGGGTCCTCCCGGTGCCTATGGCCCAGACAGGTTCGTAGGCAATCACGATCGCATCGGCATCCGCTTCCTCGGGCACGGATCCGATGATCTGCGCACCGATGACCTCCAGCGTTCTGCCGCTTTCCCGCTGCTCCAGCGTTTCGCCGACGCAGATCACCGCGACGAGTCCGGCGGCGTTCACGGCCAAAGACTTCGACTTGACCAGCTTATCGGTCTCGCCATGGGCGGCTCGGCGCTCCGAATGCCCCAGAATCACATATTCAGCGCCGGCATCCGCTAGCATTCGCGCGGATATATCACCGGTATGCGCGCCGTTGACGGCAAAGTGGCAGTCCTGGCCGCCCAGCGCGATCGCCCGGTCTGCCGTAAATGCCCGAACGCGGTCCAGCAGTGTTGCCGGCGGGCATACCAACACTTCACATACAGGACTCGGGTGGGTGTCGATCAATTGCCTCAATTTGGCGAGGTCGGCCGATAACCCATTCATCTTCCAGTTGCCGGCCGCAAGTTTACGTCTTTGGCTCATTGTATCCTCGGGTATGCCGATCGGGTCTCTTTCCCGATCCTGGCTGTCGTCGAATTCCGGGTCGCGGGAAACGCGTTAGCGCAACTCCGGCCTGAAATAATGGGCGGCCTGACGTCCGGTCGCAAGTCCGGCGGCCGCGCCCGCATTCGGGCATCGCGGTGCCGCCGGATCGCCAGGATTATCACGTGTCCCGCCATCGGCAGGGTGGGATGGGAACTCAACGTGAGCGCGGTGTGCCGGCTTACGCGGGAACCGCAAATCGACACGCTGTCCTCGATGGGATATACCCCGAGGGGATCGGTATATGGGCGGTCCCGTCATTGACCGGGACTTGGCTTCGCCGAGGTGCGCGGGAATGCGGGTGACCCCTTGAGAAATGGGTGGTGACGTTGCAGAAACGTCCGTGAAAGGAACGTCGAACCCATTCAGACGGAGTCCGCACCTATGCTTAGGTCCAAAATTAATCAACTCATAGCAGAATCGGATGCCTTCATCCGCAGTCATGGCTTTACGCTGCCTCCGTTCGCTTACTGGTCACCTGAGGAAATGCGAATGCGCACCGCGTCTGACAGCGCCATGATCCGGAATCACTTTCTGGGATGGGACATCACGGATTTCGGTGAGGATCGGTATGACGAGCTGGGGCTGATTCTTTTCACTTTGCGCAACGGCGCGAATTCTAACGTCTCTCACGGAAAGGGAATGCTCTACGCCGAGAAACTTCTGATCTCACAGGAGAATCAGGTCACTCCGATGCACCGCCATAACCTGAAGACAGAGGATATCATCAACCGTGGTGGCGGTATGCTGGTATTGGAACTGTTTCGGGCGGACGCCGACGGAGGGATCGATGAGGCTGCCGAGATCACCGTGCGCACTGACGGCTCTCTCAGGCATGTCGGTGGTGGAGAGCTTCTCAGGCTTGCGCCTGGCGAAAGCGTAACGCTTGAACCTGACATCTGGCATTCATTCTGGGGTGAGGGCGGCAGTGTGCTGATCGGTGAGGTCTCAAACGTGAACGACGATCGTACGGATAACGTGTTCAGGGACGAGATCGGGAGGTTTTCGGTCATTGAGGAGGACGTCGCACCGACACACCTGCTGGTTTCCGATTATGACGCACGTCTCTGACGGGTAGGTTATGGTAGCCTTGCGCGGCACTTGATCGCTGCCGCGATCACGTGAAAACGCTGTATCGGAGGTTGGTGTCGGAGTTTTGCAGGACGGAGAGGTAACGGATTCAGGTCCAATGCGACGAAATATGGGATATCCGGGTGCCGGACTGTAGGATATACCGTCACGGGCATCCCCCATGGTTTATGATGGGATGAAAGGAACCGAGGAGTTCTCAAAGAATGTCCGGAAGATAGGGCCATGGGCTTCGAGAGAGACAGACTCCAGGCATTCATTCGCACCAGTGAAGGCGATCCGCCTCCGGTCTTTGCCGGTCGCAAGGAGATCCTCAGGGACATAAGCGAGACGGCGGATGTGGCTTGGAAGGGCGAGGGCGCATCTGCCCATGGGGCCGCGAAGGCCACCCGCATCATCCAGGGTGCCCCCGGTGCAGGCAAGAGCGCGATCCTCGCCAAACTGGTCTCTCGATTTCTTGGGTCGGATGCCGAAACATCCGCCCCCAGGGTGGTGGTTCTGTCCAGTGAAATGCTCTCGGGAAGCATGCCTCAGGCGTTGGCTGCCGTGAGAGCCACTGCCGAGATGGACCAGACCAGTTGGTTCACCCGGATGCGGAAAGCTCTGGACGGTGTCTCGGTGTCAGCAGGTGTTGCCGGATTCTCGTTGGGTCTTGCCCGTCATGGCGACAGCAGGACCCCCTCGGACCTCTTTGATCTTGCTACCGACCTTCCTGGTGATTCATGGCGGTTTCCCATGATCATTGCCATCGACGAAGCCCAGCGTTTCAGGGGTGGGCCAGACACCCCGCATGCGCACTTCCTGCAGTCGATCCACGGTGCAAGTACAGGTCTTCCTCTTACTCTAGTTCTGGCCGGTCTCGGCGATACCACCGACCGGGTCAGGGACATGGACCTGACCCGTATGCTGAACATTCACGATATCGGTGCCTTGGCACCTTACGATGTCTCATACTTCATGCGCGCTTCATGCAGGTATTTCGGCATGGATCCCCGCGGTCATGAGGAGTGCCTTAACGCCTTGGCCTGTCCCTGCGAAGGTTGGCCCCGCCATCTTCACTTTGCCCTTCGGGCGCTTGGTCTGGAGGCGCTCAGGACCGAAGGCGACCTGTCCCGTGTTGACTGGGAGAACACCTTGAATATGGCCAGGGATAACCGCATCCGCTACTACCGGGGACAGCAGTCTCGTGAAATGAAGGGGTCATCTGCCTTGGTCGCTCGCGTGATGCGTGATGTGCGACCGGGTGATGGAAAGAGCGATGTGGTTGACAGTATAGAACGTTATGCTGGATCCGAACCTTCCAGCAGGTGGCAGCTGCCCGAGACCATGACACCCCGTGCCTTCGTCGACCATCTCATTCATCAGGGTGCCCTTCATGAAGCATCGGACCAGACCCTCACCTGCCCGATCCCATCCTTTCGGGCCTATCTCGTCCGGGTTGGGGGCCTTACGCTTAGGGAAACTTCTTCCTCCCTTTGAACGGTCCGGTGCCAATTCTGGACGCCGACCGAAGGTAAGGGGGTGCGGATCTGTCTTGATGTGAAATCGTGAGCTCCCGCCATGCCCTGGAATCCAGCCCGGCTTTTCACACCATAGTGCCTCAGGGCGTCTTCAAGTGGAATGGTTCGTGTCTTTCCCGAACGGATGTCGAGCAGGCGACCTTCGGCAAGATGCAGTTCCGCGAGATCGTCGAGATGCGAAAGGATGGGCCTCACGGGCGTAATGGCTCTTTGTTCTCCCGGTTTTCCCGGCGAGAAACTCAAGGCGGGACTCAATGTCGGCTTGAAGTCGGATCGACAGCATCGCGTTCCCCTTGCCATGCGGAATGTGTATCATCATGTGGGATATGTCCGGAATCCGGACCATGTCTGTCACGGATGGGCACGGGCCGTAGAGGAGCGTCCTGGAGCGTTCGGGCTTCCTCATCGTCCCCGACATGGCGAGATACAGGGTCCGCCAGTCCGGTATTCTGACTGTCTGGAACAGCGCACGGGCCAGATTCCTCGGTCAATCTGGATCTGCTACTTTCCGGCATCGAGACGGGATGATGCCTCCACGCCTCCACATCACGGTACTTATCCTGACCGAGGCTCTTAAGGAGTTGGGCTTGAGCGTTTCAGCGGCGTTGCGAATTCCCGGCGCGCGCCGGGCGATGCTGTCATATCTTGTGAACGGCAACGCCTTGCTGTCGTCCGAGAGGGGCCGGCGGATGGAAAAGGCTTTCGGTCTCAGCTTGGACCTGCTGTTGCGGATACAGGCACGGTACGACGCGATGCAGAGGTGTGACCAGGCTGACGGGACCGACGTCCGACGTTATGCCTATCGGCTGACATGATCGGCGCCGTGCGAATTTTCTCGATCATCCTCCAGTCATCGCTGGTCCTACGGCGCTGTTTCCGGAAAGATCCTTTTCGCCAGGCTGCTTGAGTATGGAATCTGAATCGTCTCCAATGACCGTAAGCGGCAACCGCTTTGGATTTCCCCAACCCGCGTGTCGGCTTGGCCATTCATTTTGGCTGCAGGGTGGCTTCGCTGAGAGCAATGACCGATTTGACGGGATCGGGGTCCTTGGGTCACCGTACCCGGAACTCCAAATCTTCCGTAGCGGACGGGACAGGTCGACTCCCTGATTTGAATCCGATTTCACCCAACCGAAGAGAATCCGGCCTCAAGTGCATCCAGTATGATCCGGACATCCTCCTCTGTCAGTATGAGCGGTGGTGATATCAAGATGTTGTTGCCGGATATCCGAACCATCGCGCCGGCACGGAAAGTGCCGTCCCTGACCTGTTCGATCACTTTCCCGTCGATCGGAGTCTTTGCTTCACGGTCTTCCACAAGCTCGATGCAGAGCATTAGACCATGACCGCCACGGACATCACCAATTATTTCGTGGCGTTCCATAAGCGTCTGTATGCCTGACCAGAGTTCCGCTCCCCTTGCCGCCGCATTCCTGTGAACCTGGAGCTTGATTGTCTCGTCAATGCAGGCCAGAGCTGCCGCGGCGCCGACCGGATGGCCGGAATAGGTGTAGCCGTGGCCTATCATAGCTTTCGACGCCTCACCACTCTCGAAGGTTTCCGCCACCGAGTCGCAGATCATGACGGCACCGAAAGGGAAATAGCCGTTGGTGATGGCTTTGGCGGTCGTGGCCATGTCGGGCCGAACCCCCCAGTGGCGCGCGCCTGTCCAGTCGCCCGTGCGCCCGAAACCGGTGATGACCTCGTCACTGATCAGAAGGATGCCGTGTCTGGCGGTGATCTCGCGCACACCCCACATGAAACTGTCATGGGGCACGATTACGCCGCCTGCGCCGAGCACCGGTTCCATTATCATGGCCGCGATCGTGTCGGCGCCCTGAAACGCTATTTCGTCCTCAAGTGAGTTCAGGCAGAGTTGGGAGAGCCGCTCCGGATCCGTCTCATTGAATGGATTTCTGTAGGCGTATGGCGACGGAATGTGAAAGCAGCCCGACAGCAGAGGCTCGTAGGGCTTGCGGAAATTGGCGTTCCCGTTAACGGATGCGCCGCCGAACTGGGTGCCGTGATAGCCTTTCTTCAGGGAGAGGAACTTGAAACGGCCCCCCTCACCTTTGATCTTGTGGTATTGTCGGGCAAGTCTCAGGGCTGTCTCCACGCTGTCACCGCCCCCGGAGGTGTAGAACGCGCGGGAAAGGCCATCGGGCATGAAGAAGTCATGCAGCAGTTCAGAGAGTTCGATGATCACGTCGCTGGTCGTACCGCGGAAGGCGGAATAATACGGAAGGCGGTCGAGCTGGCTCGCGATGGCGTTCTTTACCGGTTCGCAGGAAAACCCCAGATTGACATTCCAGAGCCCTCCCACGGCATCAACAACCTCATGGCCGTCAATGTCGCGGATGCGGGTGCCGTGCGCCTCCGTGATGATCGTGGGTGGATTGGCACGCATATCTCCGGGGTGGGCCATCGGATGCCAGAGATGGCGGGCGTTGTGTTCCTTGAGGAAATTGCTGTCTTTCATGGATCGTGCCTTTCGGGACAGTTGTAATCGAGCGCATATCAACGAATGGCTCGGCGTGGCATCCGATGGTATCCGGCGGAGAGAGGCGCAAGGATCCCGGTTCGCGGGCCCCGCATCCCCAATCGCGGGTCAAGATGCAACCCCAAACTGGATGTATTCCGCAAACTTCGGTCAGGCCAGTTTTGGCCGAGCCGCGTTCCAGTGCGGGAAGCCGCCGGAAGATGCCATGAGACGCACCGTCGTCTGCCCTTGGGGGCGATTCGGTCCAAGGACTGCGGGCATCAGCATTTGGTGGCAAGGGGGCCGACAGGCGGCACCCCTTGCCGACTGAAAGGAGAGACCGATGGTTGATTCACTCGCCCCCTTCGACGGGGAGACCACAACGGTCCACGCGGCGCTGCAGGTGAGCGGCACCGGCTGGATCCTCGCCGTGGGCGATCCGGCCGCTGCGTCGGGGGGTGGGCCTTCGGTGGCTTTCCCCGAATGGACTCTGGTCGGGGCACCTGGATCGAGATCGTCATAACCACCTCCGGCACCACGTAAGGAATGCCCGGAACGGATTTGCGGCATCGGGCTCCGGATCCTCCTACACCGTTATGACGCCGACCATGCCAAGGACCGAGCCAACCCGGAGCTTCTCTTCCGACGTCCAAACCAGTCACGGGAAGCCCCATTCATCGCTCAATCCGCAAATCCGTCAAGAATGGGTCTATATGATCTTGAAGCTAATGTCATATGATCTTATCATCGTCAAAGCGATATTCAGGAGCACTGCATGAAAAGCCCCGTTCTGGAACGTTCCGTACCTGACCAGCAGGGGGTTGCCCTCAAGGCTTTCGCACGGATCGCCGACGCTTGGTCGCTGACCCAGCGTGAGGCCGCTGGACTCGCGGATATGTCGGAATCGACATGGAAGCGGGCCAGGAAACCCGGTTTCGCCGGCGGTCTCACGCGCGACCAGATGTTGCGCCTCAGCGCACTCATCGGCGTTTACAGGTCGCTCGAGCTTTACTTCAACGAACCGATTTGCCGGGAGTGGGTGAAGCTGCCCAACCAGGGGCCGGAATTTGATGGTGCCCGCCCCGTGGAGGCAATGATCGCGGGCGGACTGCCCAAGATCCTTCGTGTGCGGGGATACCTGGACGCACTCAGGGGCGGTGCGTGAGATTCACGGCGATCAATGAGCGCGCGCTGGTTAGGCTGGTTTCCAAAACCCATCACAAACCCCCGGTCCTGCGAGGCCTGGTCGACAGCGATGAGGAGGTGGCCGTTCTCACGGAGATCGCGGGTGAGACCAGCGCACGGCTGATCGCGGAACGCGACGGCAGTCTCGCGCTCGACCGCCGGGAACTGGCCTTCGTGCGGTGGTCGCATGATCTCAAACTTTACGGGCAAAGCCATATCAACGCGGCGTTCGCCTACACGAAGGGTTCGGGTAACCGGTTCAACGGCGGTGATCGGGGCGCTTGGTATTGCGCCCGGGAGATGCTGACGGGTGCACGGGACGTGGGGTTCCACCGGACCCGCGAGCTTGGCTTCATCGGCCGCTACGACCAGGAGGCGCACTACGTGGAACTGCTGGCGGACTTCATCGGCGATTTTCCGGACCTGCACGGAGAGACGCATCCCGCGCTCGATCCCGACCCCGAGCGCGGCTACCCAGCCGGACAGCGCCTCGCTGCCGAATTGCGGGCAGAAAGGCATCGCGGGCTGATCTATCCGTCCCTGCGCCATCAGGGTGGATGGTGCTTTGTCGCCTTCGATCCCGGCATCATCCAGAATGTCCGCCCGGGCGCGAGTTGGAAGCTTATCTGGAATGGTGCGCCTGAGTTCACGATCGATAGGTTGTGACGTCTCTCGAAAGCCGCCTGGGCGTGACCCGCGCCGTATCAACAGGTTCCGGAGATGTCTGGGCCGTGTACGGATGGCTGTGTGTGTGGATGATCCTGATAGCACCGATATTGATCCCAGGGGTGGCTGGACCCGCACCTCGATCCGTATGCGCCCTGTCGTCCCCGACGAGCTTTTACCGATCCAGGTGCCCGATACGTTCCTTGCCGAAGTCGCGTTTCAGGGCGGTGAGCGTCGGGTGCACGCCAGATTTTTTGGTTTGACCTGAATCCGTTTTCCATACCTGCACGAGTGCGCTGTTGGTGCTGGGGAACTGCTGCAGGAAACTGGGCGGTGGGAAAGGTTCGCGCCATGGAAGGCCCGGCGGATCGCCACAGCCTGACCTAAAATCTGGCGTGCACCCGTGAGCGTCGCGGCGGTTTTCCTAACTCGCGCATGTCGGCTATATGAAGGTCGATGAAGTCACCAAAGTTCTGGTGGCGCGAGGCGGACGAGGCCTTGTGCGGCGTCAGCCTCGCATGCACCCGGGTTTTCTTTCGATGCGGGCGGCGAGATAGGCATCGGCGCGGCGGGAAAACGTCACTGGTGGCGGCCCTCGCGTCTGACCCGGATCGGCTGGATGCCGGAGGGAAGCTTGGTGATGGAGGCCGTTTTCGTGTGGGCTGTGTGTGCGATGGGTCGTCATAGAGGGGCGAATTCAGGGACACCGAGGCGTATTTCGGTGGAGCCACATCCATCGCCACATGTTTGAAGACACACAAAATGAATATAAATCAACATGCTAGGCTCTCGACAGCCCCGATGATGAACTGCACTGACCGCCACTGCAGGTACCTTCACCGGCTCATGTCGCGTCACGCGCTGCTATACTCGGAAATGATTGCGGCCCCGGCTTTGGTCCGCGCGGGGGCATGGCACCTCCTGGATTTCGATCCTGCCGAGCATCCTGTCGCGGTGCAGCTCGGCGGATCGGAACCGCGGGAACTGGCGGCGGCCGCGGCTATGGCGGCCGACGCGGGATACGACGAGATCAATCTCAATGTCGGATGCCCGTCGGACCGGGTCCGGTCGGGATGTTTCGGTGCCGTGCTGATGAAGCGGCCTGCGCTGGTCGGGGAATGCGTTGCGGCGATGATCGCGGCCCAGCCCGCTGAGGTTACCGTGAAATGCAGGATCGGTGTGGATGAACAGGTATGTGAGGAGACGCTGCCCGCGTTCATAGAGACCATGCGTGCGGCGGGTGTGCGGCGAATGGCCATCCATGCGCGCAAGGCATGGCTGCAGGGCCTCAGCCCGAAGGAGAATCGGGAAATTCCACCATTGGACTATCCGCTTGTCTATCGCGCGAAACAGGCCTTTCCGGATATCCACATGTCGATCAACGGAGGGATCGGGTCGCTTGAGGAGGTGAATGCGCATCTGGCGAGGGGAATGGACGGGGTCATGCTCGGCCGTGCGGCATACAACGCACCCTCGGATATCCTTTTGCGCGTTGACAGCGAGATATTCGGCGATCAGTCGGTCAGGACAGCTTGGGAGGTGGTGGAACTTATGCGGCCTTACATCGCCGGGCATCTGGCCAGGGGCGGCCGTCTGCGCGACGTCGTGCGACATATGCTTGGGCTGTTCTCCGGGCGCTACGGCGCACGCTCCTGGCGGCGAACCCTCTCGGAACAGGGAAGCCGGGATGGGGCCGGGCTGGAGGTTATTGACATGGCACTGGCATCTGTCGGCGATGGATAGCCACCTGACGGAGATCGAGGGGTATCGCTCCCTTGGGTGGGTCCGGATTCCATTCGATGTGGAACTGCTTGATTGGGTATCGGCGGCACTGCCCGCCGCCCGCGACGCGGTCCGGGCCCCGGAGAACGCCGATTGGCATGTGTGCGAGGGGACCTGGTTCATTGGCGTGAACGCTCTGCCAAACGAGGCGGATGGATCCGTCGACGGGAAGACGCCGCTCCGCGGTAGAGCGGTCGAGACCGTTGCGGCGCTCGGATTTTCCATCCGCCGCTGGGACCGCGCCCAGATCTCGGTGATTTATCCCGGTTATCCACGTCCGCGGGAAGAGGAGTCCGCGGCCGCCTTTGCATACCGGAAATATCGGGATGCCGCGCATGTGGACGGCCTGACCCGCGTCGGGTCAGGACGGCGAATGTTGCATGAGCCGCATGCCTTCATCATGGGAGTTCCGCTGACACGGGTAGGGCCCTCGACTTCCTACATTTTCGGCTGTAAGTCATTGATTTTCGGCGGCCCGGATTTCGAATGGGCACTACATCGCGGGACGTTCCCGCGTTCATTGCCGCCGGTTTCGGGGCTCTGTCACCCGCCTGCCCGCCGGGCTGCGGTCTTTCGCGTCGGCTGGAGCCGGAACGGGGCTTCGTTCCATCCGAGGCCGAGGCTCCGGTAGATCCGCCGGGCCTTGGCCGAGGCCCGGCTGGGCATGGCGTATTTCTGTTCCGTGCCCTTTCTGTGCAGCACGCTGATCTGCAGGGCGTTGAGCTCGCGCCGGATGACGTCCGGGCTCATGGGGTGGCCGGACAGCGCGAGCCTGTGGCGGAGGTGCTGCAGGCAGCAGAACGCCATGTAGCAGATGGCGATGTGGGCGCGCACCCGGCGTTTCACCCAGTGGAAGACCGGGCGGATGCGGAGATCGTGCTTGTTCACGCGGAAACACGCCTCGATCTCCCATAACCGGCGGTACTGCATGACGAGGAAGCGGGCGTCGGCGTCATCGTGGCCCCAGGCCACGATCCCGCCTATCCCGTCCCACCGCGCCGCTTCGGCGACCTTGTCCCCGTCGATCTCGATCCGGCCCTCGGGGAAGGCGAGGAAACGGGCGTACCCGCGCCCGGCGACCGACGCGGGCCTGTCGCTCCCGGCGAGACGCCTGCGCAGCCGCTCCAGGCCCTGCGCGCGCTGGCGCGCGTCCTTGCGCGCGCGTTTGGGCGACCAGGTGACGATGACCCTGGTCGAGCCCTTCCTGAGGCTCTTGTAGCGCGCGATCGAGGTCGGGAACTCCTTCATCGGCCGCCACGCCACGAAGCCGTCGGGCTCGAGCGCCCGGTTCCGGAACTCCGCGGTCTGGGACCTGAGCCGGGCACCGAGAATGTACGGGATGCCGCGTTCCTGAAGCAGCCTCTCGTTGTCGGCGCTGATCATGCCGGCGTCGGCCACCACCGTGAAGCGCGCGGCGGGGTAGCGTTCGGCCAGCCCCGCGAGAGAGGAGATCAGGGTGTGGCCCTCGTAGCTGCTGCCCGGGAACAGCTCGTAGCCCAGCGGGATGCCGTCGGGGGTGACCAGAAGGGCGAATACGACCTGGACGCGGTGGTGCTTGCCGTCCTTGCTGTAGCCCTTGGCGCGCAGGCCGTCCTCCACCTCGCTCTCGAAATACAGCGTCGTGGTGTCGAAGAAGATGACGCTGACGGGCTCGTCATAGAGCTTGCGGGCCGCCGCGTGGGACTGGCCGCGGATGGCGTCGATCAGGCCGTCGTCGAGAAAGTCCATGGTCCTGTAGACCTGGTCGAGGTTCAGCGACAGATCGCCATGGCGGTCGAGCTCGCGGACCGTGGCGCGCTTGCTGAGCGGCTGCGCGACGCGCGCGAGGACCATCTCCTTGAGGATGCGGTTGGAGCTCATGCGCCGCGCGCCCAGCACCCGATCCCACCCCAGGCGGCCGTAAACCTCGCCAAGCGCCTCGCGCAGCCCGACCGAGATCCGCGCCTCCTCGCGGCATTCGGCCAGGTCGACCCCGAAGGGCCGCGGATCCGCCACCGCCAGACGGGCCTGGGCGATGAGATCGCTGTACTGCTTCGGCGTCAGCAGGTGAAGCTGGGCCGTCTCCGCCTGCCTCATCTCCTCGATGATCAGCCGCCCGAGGCGGTCGAGCTGGCTGAGCTGCCCGTCGCTCGTCGCGGTGCCGACATGGCGCACGACCCTCTGGCGCACCCTGTCGCCGTCGCGCACCGACCTGACGACCTGGACGCGGATTCGGTCTCCGCTCTTCTTGTGGCGAACGAACATGCCGGAAGTATGGACCGGACGGGCCGGAGGGTCAAGCGGAATATACCCCGTGGGCACTACATCGCCGTCCCGGGGAATCGAGACCCAATGGACCACAAATACAGTCAGTTACGCACCGCCAGAATCCGGCAATGTAGGAAGTCAAGAGGAGTCCGCGGCCGCCTTTGCATACCGGAAATATCGGGATGCCGCGCATGTGGACGGCCTGACCCGCGTCGGGTCAGGACGGCGAATGTTGCATGAGCCGCATGCCTTCATCATGGGAGTTCCGCTGACACGGGTAGGGCCGGATGCGGGCCCGCTGGTGATCTGGGAAGGGAGTCACGAAATCATGCGGAAGGCGCTGGGTGAGGTCCTTCTTCCGGCACCGTCTGAAACATGGCCGGACACCGACCTGACGGACGCTTACCGGGCCGCCCGTCGCGAGGCGTTCAAACGCTGTCGGCGTGTGCCCGTATTCGCCAGACCAGGTGAGGCCTATTTGGTTCATCGACTTGCCCTGCATGGCATCGCGCCCTCGGCACCCCAGGCACCGGACAATGCGGCATCATGTGACGGCCGGATGATCGCTTACTTCAGACCGCCGCTTGAAGGCTCCATAAGGGATTGGATCCATCTCGCGTGACGGAGGGCCGAAAGCCGATGCCCGCATCCGTATCCAATGCCTGACGGTGCCGGGTGAGAGGAAGCGTTGGATCGAGCCGGGCCGCCGGTATGGAACGTACACCGGGCCGTGGTCCGGGCGTTAGGGGACTGGTATCTCATGCGTCCGGCCCGTGTCCTGCCGATTCGCTGCCACCCGATCCCCGGATCCTCCTCGAAACGGTTAGCGTCCCCGATCCAGTCTTGCCGCACGTCCGCCCCGACGCCGCGCCAGTTTGACGGCCCGCTTCGGCAGATCGGCCATGATTCTGCGTCGTTCATCCGATGTCATCGACGACCAGAGGTTGATCTCCTCAGCCGAACGCAGACAGCCGGCACAGAACCCGGATGTCGGATGTATGACACAGACCCGGACGCACGGAGAGTCGGTTTCGTCACGTCTCCAGGGGATATCGTCATTCATCGGCCGATCCGCTGATTCCGCATCCTGTCGAGCGCTCCCTGCAGGATATAGCCCGCCGCGACATGGTCAATGACCTCGTCTCGGCGCTTTCGGGATGTATCCGCGTCAAGCAGCGCGCGTTCGGCGGCGACCGTGCTGAGCCGCTCGTCCCAATACATAATGGGAAGAGCGGTCATTCGCGTCAGATTGCGAACGAACGCGCGCGTTGACTGGCAGCGTCTCCCCTCGGTACCATCCATGTTCAGTGGCAGACCCATAACAAGCCCCGCCAGATCGCGGTCTTCCGAAACCGTCAACAGGCGGGCGGCGTCCACGCGGAATTTCCGTCGCCGGATGGTATGCAGCGGCGTGGCGATCGACCGGCCCGGATCCGATACCGCGATACCAATCGTCTTCGTGCCCAGGTCAAGCCCCGCGATGGCGCGCCCCGGCGGTAGGGCGGTCACGAATTCCCCAACACTGTCGCAGATCATTCCGCGACACCGGAGGTGACGGCGGCGGCGCGGATGATCGCGAGGGCCTTGGGGTCGTCGGCGAACTCCGTCTGCGCCTTCAGCCAGAATTCAGATCCACGTACCGTGTCACCGAGGACTCCCAGGGAGTGGATGAGCCGAGCCCATTCCGCGGGAGAACCGTTCTCTCCGCCCTCGATCCTTTCCGCCAGGCCATCCACCATACCCCGGATCATCTCCTGCCGGTCAGCGGCGTCCATTTCCCCGGCGGCCTCCACGTCCTCGACGGTCGGGCCGGCGAATGGCCGCGGCTCATCGTCCGGCAGGGCGTAGCGGATGCCGGCGGCTTGCGCCGCGTACCCGATCCGTTCCCTGATCGGACGCAGCCAGGCGGCATCCGGTGGCCCTTCCTCCAGAAGCGCCTGCCAGACGTCGAACGCGAGATCGGGGCGGCCCGACTGGGCAAGCATGAGCCCCGTTAGGTAACGCGCCGGCCCGTGACCGGGATCCAGCTGAAGCGCCCGATGCAGCGCCCTCTCCGCCTCCGGAGAAACGAAACCGTTCGCCGCCAGCACCAGAAGCCGGGCGTGCAGGGCGTGATCGTCGGCCGTGGCGCCTTCGCCCTTCAGCGCAATCAGCCGCGACTGCGCCGAATGGGCGGCCCGGAAATCGCCGAGCACCTCCTCGTAATGCGCCAGCAGCCTTAACCCCTCCGGATCGTTCGGACGTTGGGAAACCGCTGTGCGGAGTCTTTCCATAAGGTCCGGTAGGGCTGGGTCGACATCGCCTGGAGCCATTCGGACGCTGCCGGCCCGGGCCTCCGCCATCACCGCAGCTTCGGCCTCAGCCTGATCCATACGTGTCCTGTGCATCTCCTCGGTGAGCGCGATCCGATCGGCGAGCCGCAGGTCCGGATAACCGGGAGCGCCTATTGAGAGATAGAGGCCCGTCGATCCGGCGGCCAGCACAACGCAGACCAGGAAGGCAACTGCCGCGGACACGTGCCGGGGGGGGGTCCGATACCGTATCGTCTGCGCCCTCCTGTCCGCCTCCAGAAGTCGGCGCGATACTTCAGTGCGTATGGATCCGGCCTGCCTTGCGGTCAGGGTTCCACGGGCGACATCGCGATCGATCTCGTCAAGCTGGCTCCGGTAAATGCGCAGATCCTGATTGGATGCCGTATGGCCGTTTTCGCGCGAACGCACGACAGCCATCGCAAGAATCCCGCTTACGATGAGCGTCAGTGTTCCCGAAACCATCCAGAATCCCATTTGGATCTCCTTTGCGACCCCGGCCCATCTACAGGTTTCGGCTTCACCGAAAAAGCCCATTGCACGTATGCGTGTATTGCGCGGTTTTGCCGCTGTGCCCCGTGTCGCATTATTTTCCGCTAGTGCCGTTTACCGTCTTGGAATCCGTCGACGGCATGTTCATTGTGATCCGAATAAGTCGCCATGGATGCTACCTGGGGAAGCAGGTGAAACGCTATTCGGCATTTTCGATAGTCCGCGAGGCATTGCGCGGTCATACTGGCTGGGAACGCGCATGGGCCTCGCCCGAGCCGCAGAGCAGGTATGACGTGGTGATTGTCGGGGCCGGCGGTCACGGACTGGCGACGGCTTACTACCTGGGGAAGAATTTCGGGATCACGGATACCGCGGTTCTGGAGAAGGGCTGGCTAGGTGGAGGAAACACCGGGCGTAACACGACGATCATTCGGTCGAACTATCTGCAGGACGCGTCCGCGGCGATCTACGAAAAATCCCGTAGCCTTTACGAGACCCTGAGTCAGGAACTGAACTTCAACGTCATGTTCAGCCCCAGGGGCGTGATGATGCTCGCGCAGACCAATCACGAGGTCCGGGGCTACAGGCGCACCGCTCAGGCGAACGCGTTGCAGGGTGTGGAGACCGAATTCATCGGACCGGATCGGGTGAAGCGGATTTGCCCGATCATCAGCATCAGCGGGCCGCGGTATCCGGTGCTCGGTGCGCTATGGCAGCCGCGTGGCGGCACGGCCCGGCACGATGCGGTAGCCTGGGGCTATGCGCGCGCATGCTCCGCAATGGGAATTCACGTGATCCAGAACTGTGAGGTGAGTGGCGTCCGCACCGAGGGAGGAAAGGTCATGGGAGTCACCACCACCCGCGGGAACATTGACTGCTCCAGACTGGGAATGGTGGTTGCCGGACATTCGGGCCATCTCGCGGCGATGGCCGGCTTCCGGCTGCCGATAGAGTCGGTCGCGCTGCAGGCGCTCGTCACGGAACCGGTAAAGCCCTGTATGGACGTCGTGGTCATGGCCAACACCGTACACGGATATATGAGCCAGTCGGACAAGGGCGAACTAGTGATCGGGGGTGGTGCCGATGGCTTCAACAATTTCACCCAGCGGGGGTCATTCCAGCATATAGAGGAAACGGTGCGGGCCCTGGTCGAGACCTTTCCGATCGTCTCCAGACTCAAGATCCTGCGCCAGTGGGGTGGGGTTGTCGACATGACCGGCGACCGCTCGCCGATCATATCCAAAACACCCGTGGAAGGCTGTTTCATGAACTGCGGTTGGGGCACCGGCGGGTTCAAGGCAATCCCGGGTTCGGGATGGGCAATGGCTGAGCTGATGGCAAAGGGTGAGTCGCCGCTCGCCGGCGGGTTCGGGCTGAGCCGGTTCCGTGAGGGTCGGTTCATCGACGAAAGCGTGGCGGCGGGAGTGGCGCATTGATTTCGGGGCGGTTCGTATCCATGCTGCGGGATCACCGGCGGCCCGCATGGTCGGGGACCGGCCGCGACGACCGCTGTCATGGCTGGATTCCGGCGGGCCGCAGCGGTCTCGGGGCCATCGATTTCGCCGGGACTGTCGACGCGTATGCCGTAGAGCCGGAGGAACGCCGGTGCTGACGCTGCGATGCCCATACTGTGGAGTGCTCGCCGACGAGACCGAGCTTGAGCCTGGCGGAGAGGCGCATGCCAGGCGGAAAGCGTCCGATTGCAGTGATGAGGAGTTCCAGGCCTATCTGTTTCTCCGGGAGAACCCGCGTGGTGTGCATTTCGAACGCTGGCGGCACGCCAATGGTTGCGGGAAATGGTTTCATGCGGCGCGTGATACCGTGACGCTTGAAGTGTTCGGGACATATCCCGCACAGACCTATGGTCCGCCTGCGGAAATCATGGAGACCATCGGGGCAAGAAGGCCCGGCTGGCGTTGGAGGGAATTCCCATGAGTGCCCGGCTGGCTTCCGGTGGCCGCCTTTTGGACCGTTCCCGCCCGCTGGGTTTCACCTTCAACGGTATGCGCATGCGCGGATTCGCGGGAGATACGCTCGCCTCGGCACTGCTGGCGAACGATCAGGTGCTGGTGGGACGGTCGTTCAAATACCATCGGCCCAGAGGCATCGTCGCGAGCGGTCCGGAAGAACCGAACGCTCTTTTCGGAGTGGGTGAGGAAGGCCTGTTCAGGCCAAACCAGCGCGCCACGGATCAGGAGCTTTTCGATGGGTTGTGCGCTGTGAGCCAGAATCACTGGCCGAGCCTGGAGTGCGATATAGGTGCGCTCAACGATCTGGCTTCGGGTCTTCTGCCGGCGGGATTCTACTACAAGACGTTCATCCATCCACGTATGGCCTGGAAGCGTGTCTTCGAACCGTTCATCAGGCGCGCGGCGGGTCTTGGGAAGGTGCCCAGGGATCATGATCCCGATACCTACGAACATTTTCATGTTCATGTCGACATATTGGTGATCGGTGGCGGAATCGCCGGTCTTGCCGCCGCGCGGCAGGCTGGAGCGGCTGGGGCGAAGGTCCTTCTGCTCGAACGGTCGCCCCACTGGGGTGGCAGGACCATGGTCGACGGTGCCGTTGTGAACGGGATGCCCGTGGAACGATGGGTTGAGCAGACCCTCGCCGAGCTTGCCGGAATGGACAATGTCAGGATGCGCACGCGGTGCGTGGCTGCCGGAGTCCATGATCATGGCTATGTGATCGGCTGCGAGAGCTTGATTGATAGTGACCTTGCGGACGGTGTGCCCCGCCAGAGGCTTTGGCGGATCCGGGCGAAGCAGGTGGTGACGGCCACTGGTGCCATTGAACGGCCGCTTTCCTTCGCCTGCAACGACGTTCCCGGTGTGATGCTGGCCAGTGCTGTCCGTGATTATGTGGTGAACTGGGGTGTTTCGCCGGGTGACCGAACGGTGGTGGTCACGAACAATGACGATGCCTATCGCACCGCGATCACGCTTAAGGAGGCGGGACTCGAGGTTCCGGCGGTAATTGACGCCCGGGCACAGGCATCGGGAGCGCTGGCCGGACGCGCCCGGGATCTGGGAATCCGGATCGAGTGTGGCAAAGCGGTGGCCACCGTGAACGGCCGCGGCAGGGTCACTGGGGTGCGCATTGCCGTTCAGGCGGGCGAGGGTGCGGTGATTGACGAACTGGCCTGCGACGTGGTCGCCATGTCGGGTGGGTGGTCCCCCGTGGTACATTTGTGGTCTCACTGCGGTGGTGGACTTATATGGGACGGGGTCAACGCCCATTTCCGACCCGACCCGACCCGACCCCCGACAGGTGCGGACGGAGAGGGGTTCGTGCGTGCCGCGGGGTCGGCGAACGGCGCGGTGAGTCTGGCCCAGACGCTGGCCGATGCCGATTCCCAGGGCAGAACGGCCGCGCTGGCCGCTGGTCACGATGTGAGCGCGAGGCCCGCGCCCGAGGCCGTTGACGAAGAGTCCCAGCCGATGTTGCCGGTTTGGTTGATGCCACAGGGAGCGGGCCGCAAGCTTCGGCGGAAAATATGGCTTGACTTCCAGAATGACGTAAAGGTCTCCGATGTCCAGCTGGCTGTCAGTGAAGGTTATGAATCGGTTGAACATGTCAAGCGTTACACCACACTCGGAATGGCGACCGATCAGGGCAAGCTCAGTAACATAAACGGATTGGGGGTGATTTCCGGCGAGTTGGACGTTGAGATTCCCAAGGTTGGAACCACAACGTTCCGACCGCCGTTCGTTCCTATTTCGTTGGGCGTGGTCGCGGGCGAGGCGCGGGGCGGTCTTTTCCAGCCGCTTCGCCGCACGCCCATGCATGACTGGCATGAGGCACATGGAGCCTTCTGGGAGCCAGTGGGACATTGGCGACGCCCGTATTGCTACCGGCGTGGCGGTGAGGATATCGAAGAGGCCGTACGGCGGGAGGTTACCAACACCCGGAAAAGACTCGGTCTGTTCGATGCCTCCACGCTCGGAAAGATACTGGTCAGGGGGCCGGACGCGGGCAGGTTCCTCGACATGATGTATACGGGGATGATGTCAACGCTGCGGCCCGGTCGCTGTCGCTATGGACTGATGTGCGACGAAAACGGATTCCTGATCGATGACGGTGTGGTCGCGCGGCTTGGTGAGCATGAATTTCTCTGTCACACCACGTCCGGTGGCGCGGACCGGATCCATGCGCATATGGAAGAATGGTTGCAGACGGAGTGGTGGGACTGGAGGGTCTATACGCTGAACCTGACTGAGCAGTTCGCCCAGATCGCCGTTGTCGGCCCGAACGCCCGTGCGACGCTCGAACATATGGGCGGCATGGATCTAGGCCCCGATGCGTTGCCGTTCATGTCCTGGGCGGGTGGTTCGATCGGAGGCTTCGGTGTCCGTGTTTTCAGCGTTAGTTTCTCCGGTGAGACCTCTTTCGAGGTCGCGGTGCCCGCGAACCAGGGCAATGGGTTCTGGGAAGCCGTTGTCGAGGCCGGAAAAGGGTTTGGTGCGATGCCATACGGAACCGAGGCCCTGCATGTCATGCGGGCCGAGAAGGGGTTTATAATGATCGGCGATGAGACCGACGGAACGGTCATTCCTCAGGATCTTGGACTGGATTGGGCCATTTCGAGGAAAAAATCCGATTACCTGGGAAAGCGGGCCCAAGAGCGTGTTGGCATGACCGATCCGGATCGATGGAAATTTGTCGGGCTTCAGACGCTTGACGGCTCGGTTCTTCCCGATGGAGCATATGCCGTCGCGGATGGAAAAAACGTGAATGGACAGCGCAACGTTCAGGGTAGGGTGACCTCCACCTATTTCTCGCCGACGCTCGACAGGGGAATCGCCCTTGGGCTGGTGAAGCGAGGCCCCGAGCGCACCGATGAGGTGCTGGAGTTTCCGTGCAGCGACGGTTTGACCCGCAAGGCCCGTATCGTCAGTCCGGCATTCCTGCACGCTGGAGGGTCGGAAGGTGAGGCCTGACGCCAAGGAGGTTTCAGGGACCATGACGGTCGATACGACAGGCCCGCACGGGATGGTGACGGTGCGTGGTGATCTCACCTCGCACACCCTTGGAGAAGTCGTTGGCGAAATTACGGGCATCGCGGTTCCGGAACGGGGTGAGGCGCGATTCGACGATGCGAACGGTATCCTGTGGATGGCGCCCGACGAACTCCTGATCTTCTGTCCGCACGGTGAGGTGGTGGAGTTGGTGACGAAAATGGAGGCCGGCCTGGAAGGACTGCATGTGCTTGTGGCGGATGTCTCCGACGCGCGAAGTGTGCTCACGGCTTCCGGACCTGGCATACGTGATGTCCTCGCGAAGCTGACGCCGGCCGATGTTTCGCCTGACGGTTTCGGTATCGGCATGGTCCGGCGTTCCCGTCTGGCCCAGGTTCCGGCTGCGTTCTGGCTGCGCGACGACGTGACCATCACCGTGATCTGCTTCAGATCCGTGGCGGTTTACGTGTTGGATCTGCTGTCGGCAGCCGCCACACCGGGCAGCGAGGTAAGGTATTTCTGAAACCACTGCCGACACTCTCGGGCAGGGTTTTGGGGCGCACCTTCCTTTTGGAGCCGGTCAGCAGAGGTCCAAGGAACACGCCAGCAACCGGGCCGTCGCGCCGGTCGTTGCGCGAGAGCGAGAGGGCTTGGGAAAGCGAACCAGGCGAGAAGCGCACCCGGTCGGCATGGTTCAGGACTTTCCCACGCTACGGTGAGCGTGTCGTCCGCACTGGCACGCGTGCGCGGGCAGGAACCTCACCGACCGACAGCGCATCAGGCGGAACGCGGAGAGCCGGGCGCGGCGCTACCGCGCGATGCCGCCGGGCGGTCATGGCCGTCGGGGCGGAGGAACGGGCGCGCCGTCCGAGGTCCGGGCGGACGGGGATCCCGGCCGTGACCTGTCCCGCCTGCTCGGCGACGGCGCACTGCCGCCGGAGGCCGGGAAGTCGCTCGCGTCGCTGATCGCCCTGACCGGGCGTCGTGTGTCGGACAACGCGGGGATGGCCGCGACGATCGCCGCCCAGGAAAGGCGGATCGCCGGGTTCGCCGCGCGGCTCGCCGCGCTGACCGCCCGGATCGCGCAGCTGCAGCGCGACCTGTACGGCCCGCGCTCCGAACGGAGCAGGGCGGGCGGTGACGGAACCGACGGCAGGGAAGGCTCCGATGCCAGGGACAGGCGGCCCGATGCCAGGGACAGGCAGCCCGGGGGCAGGCCCGGTCGCGGGAAGGAGCGCGGCGATTCGGTCAACGGCACCGGGCTGCGCCTCGACGGGAACGGCCCCGTGACCGGCATCACCGTGACGCCGCCCAGGATCGAGGGGCTGCCGGAGGACGGTTACGGGGTGGTCTCCGAGCGCGTCCACTGCCGGGTCGCCGCGCCCGGCTGGCGGCACGTGGTCATCCGCTACCGCCACCTCAAGGCGAGGATCCGCGGGACCGGCGCACCCGGAATCTGCGGCCCATGCCGTGCGCCAGAAACAGCTGTCAGCCTGCAGGCAGATGAGTTAGCGGGAACTGCTGTATACTTGCGCGGCTAAGGTAATTTGCGTTAAGGGGAATTAATCCGGCGAATCGGGGCTGGAGAGGGAGGAATAGGACGGTGGACGGCGGTTGCTAGCGGTCTTGATGGCCGATTCTGCATTGGGCGCGGAAGCGTGACGCGCCGGGGTTGCCGCAACTTTGGCATACAGTTGACGGCGCGGGGCGGCGGCCATATCTCGATAGAATAAATGCGAATGAGTGACATTGATGCCTGATCCTGAACCTCTATGGGCAATCAAGGCCCTGCGTCTTTCTGTTTTCCCGTGTGACGAGGGTGCTTCACTCGGTGCGCTGCATTGGAAACAAAACATTGGGTGGGCACCGGAATCAATCAACCGACCACCGCAGGGAAACCAGATTATCGAGGAAGGCGCGTGGAATGATTGTCGCCTTCAGGTCGACAGTCAGCGCGGGCAGGTTCATTGGAGAGCGTTTCCTGTGCCTTCCAATCCCAATGATCCAAGGAGCGTTGTATTGCCCCCCGATTTTACCTTGGCATTCCGCGCATTGATGGATCGGTGGCTGCGGCAGCATTGCCCCCCTGTAAATCGGATCGCGTTCGGGGCCATTTTTACGCACCAAGTGAACTCTCAGAGAGATGCAGTACTTTACTTGGATGGCATGTTGCCCACCGTATCGGTTCAGGCGGATAACAGTCGCGATTTCATTTACCAGATCAATAGAAGGCGCGTCTCTCAACATATTGAGGGGTTGGAAATCAATCGGCTAGCAAAATGGTCCATTATGGAGGATATACGGATGGAATTGGTGCTTGACGGCAATCGTTCGTCTTTCCGGGTTGCGGATGTTATGCATTCCGCTCAATTGGAACTGGATGTCAATACGGTCCCAAGTTCAATGCCGCTCCCAATCACTGTCCCTAGCAACGAGATTTCCCGGGAGGCGTTGCCTGATGTATTTAACGAGCTTGTTGAAGCCGCGGAGGAAATCGCCGCGACAGGGGATGTTCCATGACGGCGCTTGATACAGCATATGACAGCCACAATTCATCCGTTCCAAGCGCCTGGCAAACTGAAGCACTCCGGACCTCGGGATTAGATCGCCCATACGCTGGGGAAATCGACCCCCTCCAAGGAACGAGCCACTACTCTGTGCTGGTGGGTGCAACTTTGTATCTTACGCGTGACTATAATCGGCGGCGTACGTCAATATTGCATACATTGCGAAACCAAACCGTCACCGCCGCTTTCGGCCCGGTCAAATTCGCCAAAGCGTACCAAACCATCGCTGACCTTGAGGAACTCCCGGAGGGATGGGATGGCTACACCGGGCGTCCGGTTCAGCATGGCGTCGCGGTTCGGGCGCGTGATTTCCTCGCGGCGGTGGACAGGATCATGTCTATGGCCGCCGTTACGGAACCGGCTGCGGTTCCTTTGTCGAATGGCGGATTGCAACTGGAATGGCATGAGAACGAGTGCGACCTAGAAGTTGCGTTCTATCCTAGTGGCGAGGATTTGGTTTCCTTTGAATGCGCTGGCCCTTCATGGGACGACGTTCCATTAAACGAATTGTTCGGTGTTGAAATTGCAACACGGGCCATTTTCCGGAAAATGTGGTGGTAAATGAGTTGCGCGAATATGTGCGACCCGCCGCGTGATGCGGATGATTGCGTAATACCCCACGACCACCCGCAGATTCAGGATGAGGATATTTTGATACGGGGTATACCCTATGAGCAAACCCTGTCTGACGGGGAAAACGGGCGGCGAATCTCCACCGGCGCGTTCGACGCATCAAGTGAAAAATATGGCGGCCTTTCTGTTGCTGCCAAGAAGGTCCTGGAGTGTCTGGGAAAGACATCCGATGAATGGGCCGCTGGCCGATTTTCGGCCGTGGTGTGCTTTCCAGCGAAAGTGCTTCGAAAGCGTGGAATACAGATCGGTTGGGAACCATTGGAAGATGATCGTGCCCACTGCAACGCATGGGCAGCGTCTGGAGATCCTTTTCCAAGGGCAAAGTCACTGAAGAAAGATCTTGCCTATAGGAACAATGAGGCCAATATCAAACGGCGATTTCTGGACTAGCGGCATGGAGCCACCCTTCTTGACGGTAAGGTGCTCTGACGCATTTGGTGAGCGGGCTGTCCATTAGGGTTCAGGTGTCGTTGAAAAATCTGAAACGGTCCAGCCATGTACGCTGAGTTCGCCTAGTGGTTTACACAAAACAAAAGATTCCATTCCTGCGCAAGGCGTGATACCGTTCTCCCGCCGCGGTCACGCGGCCCACGACAACGGGAGACAGGAAAATGGGCAGGAAATCCACAAGGCGGGAGATCGAGCTTTCGGACGGGGAGCGCGAGCGCCTCCAACACGTTGCCGGCAATCCACGGAGCCTCCAGAAGCACGTCTGGCGGGCCCGCATCGTCCTGGAGCTGGGCTCGGGCTGCGGGCTGGCTGAGACCATGCGGCGGACGGGCATGTCGAAGCCGACGGTCTGGCGCTGGTAGGACCGCTTCCTCGCCGAGCGCGTCGACAGCCCGAACTCCGCGCAGACGCGCCGCCCGGCCGCCGCCCGGCTCGGGAACCTCTCCCGGGCGAGGATGCCCCGGAGGCGGGCAAGGCCGTCCGGTGTCTCCAGGACTGCGCGGATGGGCTGTGACGGGTCCATGACGGAACCCGTACACGGACCGGATGTCCATGTTTACGGACCCCCGTTCCACAGTGAAGTGCAACACCCTATGTGGGTGAATGGTGGTCGTATAGACGCATGATGTTGCGAATCGGCCGGATGGCGGCGACAGTCCCGGTGACCAGACTGGGAGACTGTCATGCCCGAGGGCCAGCGCCACCTGACCCATACCGGGAGATGCCAGATCCACGCGCTGAGGGAAAGCGGGATCTCCGACGCGGCGATCGCCCGCCAGCCGGGGCGTGACCGC
Organism: Paracoccaceae bacterium; assembly: GCA_965221405.1. GTDB lineage: Bacteria > Pseudomonadota > Alphaproteobacteria > Rhodobacterales > Rhodobacteraceae > JAPOUP01. The sequence goes on from CBDCSE010000003.1 coordinate 736,637, forward strand.
ACGACGGTCTGGCGCGAGGTGCGCCGGAACTCCGGAAAGCGCGCCTGCCGGCACGCCCAGGCGCAGCGCAGGGCGGAGACGCGCCGCCGCTCCGCCTCGTCGGTGCCCAGCAGGATGACGCCGGAGCTGTGGCGCATGGTGGAGGAGCGGCTGGTGCGGGGCTGGAGCCCCGAGCAGGTCGCCGGGCGGCTGCGCCTTGAGGGCCACCCGGTGGCGGGCCGGCAGTGGACATGCCGGCACGTCCACGCCGACCGCAGGGCCGGGGGCGGGCTGTGGCGGCACCTGCGGCGCCGGGGAAAGAGGCCGAACCGCAGGGGCGGGGCCCACGCGGGCCGGGGCCACATCCCGGGCCGGGTGGACATCCCGGAGCGTCCGGCGGTGGTGGAGGCGAAGGCGCGGGTCGGCGACCGGGAGGCCGACACGATCGTGGGCGCCGGCCACAGCGGCGCCGTGGTGTCCCTGGTTGACCGGGCGAGGAGATACACGCTCCTGCGGCGCGTCGACAGGAAGACGGCGGCCGCGGTCGGGGCCGCCATGACCGGCCTTCCGGGGCCGCACCGCGACGCCGTGCACACGGTCACCGCCGACAGCGGCAGGGAGTTCGCGGACCACGCGCGGGTGGCCGGGGCGCTCGGCGCAAGGTTCTTCTTCGCCCGCCCCTACCACTCCTGGGAACGGGGCCCGACCGGGCACACCAACGGCCTCGTATGCTCAGCGAACCGGCACTGACCGGGGGAGGTGGCTTTGCGGAAGTCGGGGGCGGAGTCCTGTGGAAAAGCCGTCCCCTGCTCCCGCCGCCCTCCCGGTCGGTGCCGGGTCCGGGGCCGCCGCCGCCCGGCCTGGCGGCGGCGGAGCGGGGCCCGGCACCGCAGGACGGGTCAGACCGGAACGGCCCTGGATCGCATTCGCGGATCCGTGGTGGAGCGTGACCGGCCCGTCCTCCCGTCAGCCTCCCGCGTCCCGATGGATGCCGGGTCCGGGAACCGGACCGTCACGGGCACGGGAGCGGGAGACCATGACCACCGCAGGCGCCGGGATGGACGTGCGCGGGAAGACGCCGGACATCCACGTCAACGGGCGGGACGGTACCGCCACCAGCGACACCGACGGCCCGCGCGGGGTCGCCCGCCTCCTCAGGGAGGGCGGCGTGAAGCGGGCCGTCATGGAGGCCACGGGGCGGATGCACCGGGGCGTCGCGCGGTCGCCGCGCGACCGGGGCTTCCGGGCCGTCACCGTCAACCCGCGCCAGTGCCGGGACCTCCCCAGGCCCGGCGGCGCGCCGGGGAGGACCGACAGGGCCGGCGCGGGGGTGCCCGCGGCCCCCGCGCCGCGTTCCCGGACATGGCGGCCACGGCGCCGGCCGACGTGACGGTTGACAGGCTCCGCGACATGCCGGGCCTGCGCGGGGCCCCCGTCGGCCGGCGCGCCGGGCCGAGGCGGTTCCCGCCGGGGTCGGAGAGCCCGATCCGGAAGGGCCGGTCACGGGGGTGCTTGAGGAACCGGCCGCCGCCGTCAGCGGGTATGGCCGACGTACCGGGGCGCCTGTCAGGGGCTCCGGGGATCCCGCCGCAGGCCACCCGGTCCTGGCCCCGGTGCCGGGTATCGGCCCGGTCACGGCGGCGTCCCCGGTCGCCTGGATGGGCGGGCCGGGCGCGATCGGCAGCCGCCAGGCCGCGGCGCCGGGCGGCGTGGCGCCGATCGCCCGCGACAGCGGGACGCTCAAGGGCGGGCGCCACATAGGCGGCGGACGCAGGCGTCCGAGGGATGTGCCTCGCATGGCGGCGATGGCGGCCTGCATGTCCGACCCGGAGATGAAGGCGCTGTACGGGCGGCTCCGGGAAAGGGCAAGGCACCACAAGGTCGCCGTGACCGCGGTCATGCGCGGGCCCGTCGTGACCGCGAACGTCCTCCTGCGCGACCGGCGCATGTGGGAGGACAGGTCGGTGCCCGCCGCCGGCTGACGCCCGGCGCCGGGCGAACCGCCCGCGCCTGCCCGCACGGCATCCGCCGGTGGAAAGCGGTGCGCGGAACCCGGATCCGGTGGCCCGCAGACCGAAGGAAAAGCCCGGATCCGGGCCTGGACCGAAACATGGATGCTGGTGCGGGGGTACCTGCCCAAGGGCACGGACCTGCGCAGGGTCACGGACGCGGAGGTCAGGGCCGTGCAGGACCGCCTGAACGGGCGTCCCAGGAAGGCGCTGGCCTGCCTGACGCCGGCGGAGGCGTTCCTGCGGGCGCGGCCTCCCTGACCGGCGCCGCCCCGTCGCGGGGGGCACGGACGGGACTTTCCGGAGTGGCGCCGGGGTTCATTGCCCGACACATAGAGCCAAGCGTGGTATATTGACCCCCGTAAAACGGGATCAGAAGAGAACCGCCGCCTGGTGTCTCAGTAGGCGGCTTTAAGCCGCCTCCCCCGGTCGGTTCCGGGGCCGTCCCGGCCCTCACATCGGTCAGTTGGTCACACAGCCCACATGCGTTCTCCAGGCGCTATCCGGTATAGTATGGTATACTCGTAGCCATCCGCGCTGTCCGTCCGCGCCCACTGGCCGGAGCTGTTCCGGGCCCCGGACAGGCCATCGATCGCGAGCGCCGGGAGGCGCTCGCCGAGCTGACCCTCGAAGCCCAGATCCGGGACATGGTATATGGCACCCGGTGACCGGCCTCACGGCCCTCCTCGGCGCCAACATTCTCTACCCCGGGTCTGTGCGGGACATTTTTCTGGAACTGGCCTCAAGCAGACGCCTGCGCAGCGGGGAGACCTCGATGACCCCGGTTCGGCGTGGATTTCCGCAGCGTCCTGCCGAACCGGCTTCGGTGAACGGCGGGCCCCGGTGAGCCAGCCGGGCGTCTGCGAACCGGGATGACGGAGTCCGCGCCGGGCCGTAGCCGCCCGGCCGTCAGTCGTGCGCATCCGGAACGCCCGCCCCATGAAGCGCGACCGAAACGGCTGTCAGCCGGCCAACAAATCCGTTAGCGGGAATCGCACCCCCTATGTCGCACTCTGTTCCTTTATTGGGATATACCCTATATGCTATACTCGCTGAACTGAACTGGACCGTACTCGGGCCCGATTCGCCCCGCCGCATGGCCGGATCCGCTGTCCGGCCATGCGGTGTCCGTCATGGGTGACCACCCGGAAGCTGCCGGTGACGGATTCCGCGATGGCCTCCCGTTCACGGGGAAGGGCCCCGTCGGGGAACCTCAGGATCGCCCCGGTGGACCGGCGCGGGTCCGCGTGGAGCCGGTCACGCCTCACGTGGCGGTGCATGACCCCCCACAGGCGCCCGGTGGGGTCGGGTGCGGCGCGTGGGGCGGCGGGAAGCGCGGCCGGACGCGGCATCCCGGCCGCTCCAGGAAGGGCCTGGGCGCCCTCGCGTGACGGTGGCGGGCGTTGTCCGGCAGGACGTGGACCGCCCCGCCGCCGGGACGGGCGCGCTCCGGTTCCCGGGAAGCCGCGGAGCCGTGGCGGCGCCGGTCCGCCCGCCCCCGCCCGTCGCGGGCTCCACCGTCCCCGGATCCGGCGCCCCGTGCGGGTCCGGCGCCGCCGTCCCGTGGTGGACCTGACCGCGGGCCCGTCCCCGCGGAGGACCCGGCCGTGGGCCGGACGGCCCTGCCATCCGGGGCGCGCCGCGTCGGGGAGGACGGTCGCCCCGTCGGGCGGCGCGTCCCGCACCGTCCGCCCGCACTTCCGCATGAAGGCCTCCCGCCCCGCCCTGTCGGCCTGCCCGGGCAGCGGTTCCGGCCTGACGTGACCGGATCCCGGCCGGTGCGTCGGCCCCATGGCGCCGCCGCGGGCGTACCCCTGGCCGAAGCCCGGCGGGATGATGTCCCGCACCCCGCTGGTGCCGCGCGGCGGGCTGTCCGGCGGCGTCTCCCGGTGCGACGCCTCCCGGGCCCGCGCCGGCTTTCCCCCACGCTCCGGACACGCCGCCGGGTCCACCGGGGCGAGCCCCGTCCCGCCGAACCCGCGCGGCCAGCCGCGCACCGTGTCGGGACCGGGATGGAGGAACCCGCGGACCTGGCGGACGCCGTTTCCGTCACCGGGCGCCACCAGCGCGTCCGCGCGCCGCATCTCGGCACCCCGGCCCCGCGTCCGCGCATGACCGCCAGCAGCGCCCCGCGCTGCTCCGGTGTCAGGATGCTTCCGTACATGCCATCGCCTGTATTCTGTTCTGACCGCTCTTTTCCGGGGCATATGGACCGTTCCGCGAATCATGCCAGACCTTAAGGGCGAATTCATGATTCCGAGTATATCATGATCCATGGAGTGCGTCGTGACGAGTGCGTCGTGACCGATACCGATACCAATGTGTTCGCGTCCGCCATCATGGCGGCGGCGGGAGCGCCCCGGTATTTCCTGCGGTCGGTGCTGCATGGCGAGATTGTTCCCGTTGTCGGTTACGCGCTGTTCTCCGAGTATGAGGATGTTCTCTCGCGCAAGGACATGTGGAAAGGGAGTCTGTTGGACCGGGCCGAACGTGAGGCACTGCTCGATGCGGTGATGGGGGTGTCGCTGTGGATACCGGTATATTTCCTGTGGCGTCCGAACCTTGCCGATGAGGGCGACAACCATGTTCTGGAACTTGCGGTCGCAGGCGGGGCAGGGACCATCATCACGGCGAACAAACGGGATTTCGGGCGAAGTGACCTGCGCTTTCCGTCGGTTCGAATCGAAAGTGCCGGGGAGTTCCTGGAAAGGAGAAGTCAATGAGCACGCTCACCATCCATCTACCGGATGACCGGCATGAACGCCTCAAGGCGCTGGCCCTGCACCGCGGGCTCAGTCTCGACAGGCTGTTCGAGGAGTTCTCGGTCAGGGCCCTGACCGAGCACGATGTGGAGGCGCGTTTCCGGGTGCGGGCCGCCGCCGGAAATCCGGATGAGGGACTCGACATCCTGGACAGGCTGGATGCACGGTTCGGGATTGGTTCGACGGTGTCCGGCACACGCTCTTACTGATGGAAGCGGAGCCGCGCCAATGACCGCGCACCAGAGACAGTCGCCAGGATCGATGAGGTCGGCGAAAGTCTCGGTACGGAACGCGGTTCGTTTTCCGGATTTTCGGTTCGAGGAGGCAGTTCGTTGTCAAGAGAAACCCGCTTGGGACGGCCTTGAGCATGGTTGGCATGGTTCCGGGGGTATCTCAGATTTCTGACAACCGACTCATCTGGCCCGTTCGTACCGGCCGGGAGTTCCCGTTTTGCCGGTCAAGCGGGGACGGGAAGGGTGCGACACGCGCGGGTGTCAAAAATCTGGCTAAACCCGCATGGTTCTGGCCTACTTGACAGCCGTCCGCCACAGCATAAGATCAGGGTCTTCTATACGGCCCGGGGTCAGGTGCCCGTGTGTCCAGTTTTGAGAGGCTATAAATTGCCCAAGCATGAATTCCCATGGTCCAAAGGCAACGAAGTGCTGCTGGCCACCCTCGAGGAAATTGAACTTCCCGAACGCTTGATCATGGCAATGAAACGGGAAAATATCCGTCTTGTCGGAGAATTTGTCCAGCTGACCGAGTCCGAGATCCTCCAGAGGCGGGGACTTGGAACGAAATCACTTCAGGTGGCCACTGAAATTCTTGCCGGTCTCGAGCTTTCCACCGGAATGGTACTGAACGGATGGTCCACCGAGCACGCCCTTGAGGCGCGACGGAAAATGGGGCGGCAACTCCAGACACGGCTCTTTGGGCTGGTCCGGCCCGAGTGGAGCGGACATCGGTCTCTCGAGAGCGAGCTTCATGCCCTTCTGCTTGAGGTCACGCATGAAAGAAATGCTGAAATGCTGTCCCTGCTGTATGGCTTCAACGAGCATGGTCCGCAGACCCTCGAAAGCACGGGGCAGCGGTATGGCCTTACAAGGGAGAGGGTTCGCCAGATCGCGGCAAAGGTCGAGGGCAGGCTGGTGTCGGTCTGGCGCCCGACAAGATGTCTGTTCACCGCCCGCGACCTTCTTAATTCCGGACTGGCGCGGCCATTCAGCGCAGCGGAGTTCTCGGAAGCGGCCAGGAAGGCAGGCATCACCGAAATCGCGTTCCACGTGGGAGGTGCCATCAGGGCACTTGAACTGGTTGGTGAACCGAACACCATAGATAGCTTCAAGGTTGGTCATACCATTGTATACGGTGACCGTTCCGACAGAAGATTCCTCGAGACCGTGTTGAATCAGGTCAGGAAGGACACAACCGCGCGGGGTTGCGTCGAAATCGAACGTTTGGCGCAACTGCTGGCCTCTGCGAAAGCGAAACCGGATGAGATTCGCAGACTGCTGTCGGGTTTCGGCGAAATTGCCTGGCTCGATGACCAAAAGACATGGCTGATGTCCACGGCGGTCTCTCGAAACAGGCTGGCCAACGTCACGAGCGGGATATTGTCAGCGCTTCCCTCGCTTGAGATCAAATCACTGCATGCATCGCTTCAGCGCCCCAGACGGATTACGCTCGTTCCGCCGGAATCGGTCCTCGCGGCCTTTCTTGAGGTAAACGGAATCGCTAGGGTGAAGAGCGGTCGCGCACATGCTCTCCCGGGTACCGCGGAGAGGGAACTCGGCCTCAACGACAAGGCATTCGTCAAGGCTCTGAGGGAGCTTGGTAGCCCGGTGGCCCGGGAGGAATTGGAGGAATACTGCGTTGAACGGCTCGGGGTGAACGTCAGGAGCTTCTACGTTAACCTGAGCTATTCGCCACTTGTCGTCAAGGTTGCGCCGGGTGTGTTTTCCCTTCTCGGGAAGACCGTGGACCCGGAGCAGGTGAAACGGCTGAGGTCGCGGATCGACAGGGACCGGAAGAGAAATTCCGGATGAAAGACCCGTCCCGCTCCTTCGGTTGATGTCATTTCGGCGCCTCCGGCCCGGAGCGGCTTGACTGTGGGGGCGGTTCCGAAGCAAATGCGGCGGCAGTAAACAGCCCAGGAAAGAGAGTATCCCAATGGCATTTGAACTACCCGATCTACCGTACGCACACGACGCTCTGGCCGACATTGGAATGTGTCGGGAAACGCTGGAGTACCATCACGACCTCCACCACAAGGCTTATGTCGATAACGGAAACAAACTGGTTTCCGGAACGGAATGGGCCGGGAAAAGCCTGGAGGAAATCGTTGTAGGAACCTATCAGGCAGACGCGGTTGCACAGAACGGAATTTTCAACAACATCAGCCAGCTTTGGAACCACAATCAGTTCTGGGAGATGATGGGACCAGGCCAATCGTCCATCCCGTCCGAGCTCGAATCCGCCCTTAAGGAAAGTTTCGGTTCGGTGGAGACCTTCAGGGAGCGTTTCGTCGCCGCAGGTGTCGGCCAGTTCGGTTCGGGCTGGTGCTGGCTCGTCTCCGACACCGACGGTGCGCTTAGGGTGACGAAGACGGAGAACGGCGTCAATCCGTTGTGTTTCGGCCAGACCGCACTGCTCGGATGCGATGTGTGGGAGCATTCCTACTACATTGATTTCCGCAACAGGCGTCCGGCCTATCTCGAGAACTTTCTTGATAATCTCGTGAATTGGGAGAACGTGGCTTCCAGGCTCTGATCCTGATGAGGTGGTGACGTGGGATGCGCCGCCTGAGGCGGCGCATCCCGTGACGTAAGCCAGGATGACTCTACGGCTATCTGGCGGCGCTGACCCTGTCAGATCGGGTCCGTGCCTTAAGGGTGTTTGTCGCACGATGGTCGCCATTCTGTCAGGCCCGTCCGGTTGACGTTCCATTCAGTACCCGCGCCGAAGCGTTCGTGGCTACATATGCCGTCGCTGATCGTGGGAACCCCTTCCGTCCGGTTGTGGTTACAGACCAGGACCGGACTGTGACCGGAGGTATGGTGCGGGGTATCGCCGCGGCGCTGGTCGCCAACGTGATATGGGGTCTTTCTCCACTTTTCTACAAGGCACTCTCACATGTGCCCACGCTGGAGGTGCTTTGCCATCGCACGCTCTGGTCGTTGGTGTTTTTCGGGTTCGTGCTTATCGCCGGAAGACGATTGCGCGAACTCGGAGGGGTTTTGGGCAAGCCGACCGCGTTCATGGCCAGCGCGTTTGCGGCATCGATGATCGGAGCCAACTGGTTCCTGTTCATATGGTCAGTTCAGGAGGGCCGCGCGGTCGAGGCGAGCCTTGGATACTATATTTTCCCGTTGGTTTCGGTCGTCCTGGGTGTCGTGTTCTTCCGCGAGAGGATGAATTCGGCGCGGCTGGTCTCCCTTGTGCTCGTGTCGGCCGCTGTTTGCCTGTTGACATGGGGTTTTGGTGCGCTGCCATTCGTCTCCTTGGCTCTGGCACTCACGTTTGGAGCCTACAGCGTCGCGAAGAAGAATGCCGTTGCCGGGCCGGTGGTGTCAGTAACAGCCGAAGTCGCGCTTCTGGCGCCAGTCGCCCTGGTTTGGCTCTCGGGCGTTCACTTTCTCGGTTGGGCAGGGCAGGGAACCGGGGCATTCGGGCGCACTTTCGCCGATAGCCTGCTTCTGGCGTTTTGTGGGCCAATTACCGCGACGCCGCTGATCCTTTCTTGACTTCCTACATTGCCGGATTCTGGCGGTGCGTAACTGACTGTATTTGTGGTCCATTGGGTCTCGATTCCCCGGGACGGCGATGTAGTGCCCACGGGGTATATTCCGCTTGACCCTCCGGCCCGTCCGGTCCATACTTCCGGCATGTTCGTTCGCCACAAGAAGAGCGGAGACCGAATCCGCGTCCAGGTCGTCAGGTCGGTGCGCGACGGCGACAGGGTGCGCCAGAGGGTCGTGCGCCATGTCGGCACCGCGACGAGCGACGGGCAGCTCAGCCAGCTCGACCGCCTCGGGCGGCTGATCATCGAGGAGATGAGGCAGGCGGAGACGGCCCAGCTTCACCTGCTGACGCCGAAGCAGTACAGCGATCTCATCGCCCAGGCCCGTCTGGCGGTGGCGGATCCGCGGCCCTTCGGGGTCGACCTGGCCGAATGCCGCGAGGAGGCGCGGATCTCGGTCGGGCTGCGCGAGGCGCTTGGCGAGGTTTACGGCCGCCTGGGGTGGGATCGGGTGCTGGGCGCGCGGCGCATGAGCTCCAACCGCATCCTCAAGGAGATGGTCCTCGCGCGCGTCGCGCAGCCGCTCAGCAAGCGCGCCACGGTCCGCGAGCTCGACCGCCATGGCGATCTGTCGCTGAACCTCGACCAGGTCTACAGGACCATGGACTTTCTCGACGACGGCCTGATCGACGCCATCCGCGGCCAGTCCCACGCGGCGGCCCGCAAGCTCTATGACGAGCCCGTCAGCGTCATCTTCTTCGACACCACGACGCTGTATTTCGAGAGCGAGGTGGAGGACGGCCTGCGCGCCAAGGGCTACAGCAAGGACGGCAAGCACCACCGCGTCCAGGTCGTATTCGCCCTTCTGGTCACCCCCGACGGCATCCCGCTGGGCTACGAGCTGTTCCCGGGCAGCAGCTACGAGGGCCACACCCTGATCTCCTCTCTCGCGGGGCTGGCCGAACGCTACCCCGCCGCGCGCTTCACGGTGGTGGCCGACGCCGGCATGATCAGCGCCGACAACGAGAGGCTGCTTCAGGAACGCGGCATCCCGTACATTCTCGGTGCCCGGCTCAGGTCCCAGACCGCGGAGTTCCGGAACCGGGCGCTCGAGCCCGACGGCTTCGTGGCGTGGCGGCCGATGAAGGAGTTCCCGACCTCGATCGCGCGCTACAAGAGCCTCAGGAAGGGCTCGACCAGGGTCATCGTCACCTGGTCGCCCAAACGCGCGCGCAAGGACGCGCGCCAGCGCGCGCAGGGCCTGGAGCGGCTGCGCAGGCGTCTCGCCGGGAGCGACAGGCCCGCGTCGGTCGCCGGGCGCGGGTACGCCCGTTTCCTCGCCTTCCCCGAGGGCCGGATCGAGATCGACGGGGACAAGGTCGCCGAAGCGGCGCGGTGGGACGGGATAGGCGGGATCGTGGCCTGGGGCCACGATGACGCCGACGCCCGCTTCCTCGTCATGCAGTACCGCCGGTTATGGGAGATCGAGGCGTGTTTCCGCGTGAACAAGCACGATCTCCGCATCCGCCCGGTCTTCCACTGGGTGAAACGCCGGGTGCGCGCCCACATCGCCATCTGCTACATGGCGTTCTGCTGCCTGCAGCACCTCCGCCACAGGCTCGCGCTGTCCGGCCACCCCATGAGCCCGGACGTCATCCGGCGCGAGCTCAACGCCCTGCAGATCAGCGTGCTGCACAGAAAGGGCACGGAACAGAAATACGCCATGCCCAGCCGGGCCTCGGCCAAGGCCCGGCGGATCTACCGGAGCCTCGGCCTCGGATGGAACGAAGCCCCGTTCCGGCTCCAGCCGACGCGAAAGACCGCAGCCCGGCGGGCAGGCGGGTGACAGAGCCCCGAAACCGGCGGCAATGAACGCGGGAACGTCCCGCGATGTAGTGCCCATTCGAAATCCGGGCCGCCGAAAATCAATGACTTACAGCCGAAAATGTAGGAAGTCGAGGGCAGGGAACCGGGGCATTCGGGCGCACTTTCGCCGATAGCCTGCTTCTGGCGTTTTGTGGGCCAATTACCGCGACGCCGCTGATCCTTTATTCGTTCGCCGCACGCCAGCTTCGGCTTGCGACTGTCGGTCTGCTGCAATACGTAAATCCGACGCTTCAGTTCCTCGTGGCCGTATTTGTGTTCACCGAGCCCTTCACGCGCTGGCACGCCATGGCGTTCCCGCTCATCTGGATCGCGCTGGCGATCTATTCGTTTGCCGGGCTGCGCCTTGACAGGTCCGCGCACAGCCCTTCGATCAGGTCGGGGACGCAGGCTGCCACCGAGACATAGCCACGAAGTGAGGGGTCGGCGAAACCTTTGTCTATGACATGCTCCAAAAGCTGTATGAGCCTGTCCCAGTATCCTTCCGTGTTCAGCACATGAATCGGTTTGCTATGAAGGCCGAGCTGGCGCCAGGTCAGGATTTCGAGGAATTCCTCCAACGTTCCGGCACCACCGGGCAGTACCACCGTCGCCTGGGAGTTCCGGAACATATGCATTTTGCGTTCATGCATGTTTTCGGTGACGATGAGTCGGGTTAGATCTGGCTTCGTTCCCTCGCGGGAGACCAAATGGGCGGGGATCACGCCAAGTACCTCTCCTCCGGCTTCCCGAGCGGCGCTCGCGACCGTTCCCATGAGCCCTATTTCGCCAGCTCCGTAAACCAGACGCCATCCCCTGGAGGCGAGTGCTTTTCCCAAATGACTGGCAGCGGACCGGTAGGCGGGCCGAACACCATTCCGTGCGCCGCAGTAGACGCAGATCGAGGTTCCATAAGACATTATAGCGCTGGCTTCTCCGGAAATGCTTTTGACCGGTATTAATCATGCTGTTACATGTGATCAACTGTCCGGGTGGTTTACCACGGATGCATGATGCGAAGCCCGGACGGCAGGGAAAGTGATGGCAGATCGGATTAGGCCGGAAAGTGAACGCTTCGTCGCGCCGCTGGTGACGATACTGGCTCTGCTGGCCATACTGGCCTGGTGGCTCTGGGGCGCGGAAACTTCGCTCGACCGCGAACCGCCCGTTTCGGAAACGGAGGTTTCCGATCCCGTGCCCGAGCCTGTTGGCACGGTTTCCGAAGTGAAATCCAATGGGGTGGAGGATTCCGGCGTGGAGACGTCACTTCCATTGCCGGAAGAACCCCGACCGCCGACCTTTGATGTCGTTCGGGTTGACGCTGAGGGAAACTCGCTCGTTGCGGGTCAGGCGGAACCCGGAGCGACCGTGATCGTTCTATTGGATGATGACGAGGTCTCGCGCGCGCAGGCCGGTTCAGACGGGAGTTTCGCGACCATTCTGGAGCTTCCTCCGACACAGGCACAGCGCCAGTTCAGCTTGATCATGGAAATGGAGGGGCGTGAGAGTATCGAATCCGATGCCGTGGTCGTCATAGCATCCGTTCCTGCGGACGATCCAAACGATCTGGGAACTGGCGACCCTGCCAATGTTTCCGTGACCGTTCGCGGAGATGACCCGGAGGTCAATGAACGCGATTCGTCTGGACTTCAGGATTCCCGCGCGGGAGAGATCGCGCTGGCCTCAGGCGACGATAACGGGCCGATAGGGTCGGGAGGGAATGCTTCGGAAATCGCCAATCCTTCTCCAGTTCAAACCCCGTCGTCCGACGGTCGGCCGGGGACCGCGACGCTGACCCTGGAGAAAGAAGCGCTGGCCCAGGCCGACGGATCGTCATTGGCGGACCAAGCCGGCACGGACGCGGACAGATCGCCGGGCCGCCCTCAGGGCGAGACCGGAGGTCGCGCGGACGATGGGGCTGACGGCTCTGGCATCGCCGGTTCGTCGGAACAGAGGCCGGGTCCGCCGGTAGTGATGCTGGCGGACGAGCGCGGTGTCAGGATTCTCCAGTCCGGTGGAGACGAAACGCGGGATGGACGGACGGTTGTGATCGATACGATTACGTATGACGACGCCGGTGAAGTGTTGCTCGGCGGTCGAGGAACAGCCAATGGTTATGTGCGTATCTACCTTGACAGCGAGCCTGTCGTCACGGCCCGTATCGATGAGGACGGGCAGTGGAGGACGCCCCTTCCGGCAATTGAAAGCGGGCGATTCGATTTGCGTGTTGACCAGTTGGATCTTGAAGGACGGGTAACGTCGCGCCTGGAAACGCCGTTCCAACGGGAGGACAGGAAGGTACTCGAGGCCATCCGGAGCGAAAGTGGTTCAGAGGGAAGTCGGATTCGTGTGATCACCGTACAGCGTGGCAATACCCTGTGGGGCATCGCGCACGACAGATATGGCGAGGGAATTCTTTACGTTCGGGTGTTCGAAGCCAACCGCGCCCGCATCCGCGACCCGGACCTTATCTATCCCGGACAGATCTTCGCCCTTCCGGAGTAGCTGGAGTTCCCGCTGGAATTGTGTCCCGCTACCCATGGAAACTCCGGCAGGGCCTAACTTTTTAAGCCCTCCCCCGTTCCAACCCGCTGCAGATCCCAAAGAGAAGGTTGGAAACTTATCATGGAAGGATCGCCGGCTCGACCCGAATGTCCAACAGGTTGCGGGTATCGCGCCCACAGGCGATCGCGATCAGATGGATGGGTTCCTTCCGATCCTGATACGTTTCAGCATAGCCCCGGTCCCGGATCTGGGCAAGGGCCGTCTCTAAAGCGGTGTCGGTCTTGTCGGCTGTATCCGCCATCTTGAACTCCAGTACGAACACCTGCCCACCTGTCAAGACCACCATATCGGCCCGGCCTTGGCTGGACGAGTCCTCCGACCGGACATCCACTCCGATGGCCCGGAAGCCCATATGCAGTAGACCCGCGTACCAGGCTTCGTAACGGGTGAGATCTCCAGACGTGGACCACTGGTACGGAATGCTCGCCAGGTAGGCCTTGAGGGTCTTTGCAAAACCCTTGAAGTCATTTGCCTCAAGAAGTGTACAGAGGTCGCGGCCCTGACGACTGGCCTCGACCACCGTCTTCCCCAGATACTGCAGCAATCCTCGATTCAGGCTGATCTGCACCTCCCGATTGGGATAGCCCAGTTTGTAGAAGGTGTCAAAGTCATCGCTCCGTTCGTCTGTGATGGTCAGGTAACCGGTCTGGAACAGCAGGGCCTCAGCGCTGATGTCTTCCACGTCGAACTTTGAGACCAGCGACTCATCCGTAAAGCGCCCCTCCAGATCCAGCGGATGGACTGACTTCTCCTGAAGTGTTTCAAAGAGAAACCGTGGGGATCCGGTCCGGAACCAGTAGGGTTTGAACTTCCGTTCATCGAACAGCAGGAGGACATCAAAGGGATTGTAGAGCCGCTCTTCACCCAACCAGTTGTAGCCGTTGTACCAGGTGCGGAGGACCTCCCGGTCCAGACCCTCCAGCTCCGGAGCAAACACGGTGTCGAGATCGGTATCGGTGTACCCGCAAAGGGTGGCAAAGCGTGGATCCAAACTGATGTCCTTGAGATTGTTGAGATCGGAGAACAGGCTGACCTTGGAAAACATGCTCACGCCGGTGACAAAGACAAAACGAACATGTTCGGCACTGTCCTTGATGATGCCGTAGAAACCCCGCAGATACTCCCGGTTGGCCCGTGCGCGGTCGGGGTCGCGCAACACGTCCAGGATCGGCTTGTCATACTCATCCACGAGGATCACAACCCGTTGGTCTGTCATCTTATGAAGGTGATAAATCACTTTCTGGAGCCGCACAGGACCGGTGCCCGTTGTTCGGTCCGGATCCAATCCAGCGGCATGTTCAATCAGTTCCAGTTGCGCACAAACACTGTCCGCGATGTCGTCCGGTGCGTTATACTTCGCACCAAAGCTCAGTCGCAGCACCGGATGGGTGACGGACCAGTCCCAGTGATCGTGGATATCCAACCCGTTGAACAACGTCTCTTGTCCCGTGAACAAGGCCTTGAGTGTGCTCACCAGCAGGCTCTTTCCAAACCGTCGGGGTCGGGAGAGAAAGTAATGACGCCCATCCTCCACAAGCTGTCGGATGAGATGAGTCTTGTCGACGTAATAGAAGCCCTCGCTCCGAATGGTCTCGAAGTCCTGAATGCCGATGGGCAGGCGCTGACGGGTCATAGGTCCTATCCTTCACGGTCAGTCGACCCTTTACGGAGATATCGGATCGTTTGTACGTCCGTTGACGTCGAGGGGCAACAAGCAAGAACATTTGTGGGTGTAGTTCGAATTTTTCAACCTGGTCATTTCCGATCCGTTATTTTCGCGGCGTGTCATGCAGGAGCCGGGAAAATCGGTCGGCGGCGCACTTTCACGGGCAGGTAACGGGAGCGGGAGCCATGACAGGTGATGGGGGCGAGCGGTTTCACCGGCATCCGGACGCGCCCTTTCCAGCGCCGGGCAGTGCGCTTCGGAGTGACGCCGGAGGGATGATAGGGTCCATGATACATAAATGACCGGAACCGCCAAGTCAAAAAATCTGAGCCATACCCTCACCATTCAGGTTGAGAATTTAGCCCGCCACTCCGGCCCCGACTTTCCATTCACACTATCATACAATACCAAACCAGATATGTATACATTCCCCCTGATTTAGTTAGCAGGCCGAAGCCTGAAAGGAACGTCATGTCCGACCCTGATCAGATCGCGGACGTGCATATCAGGAGCGGTCTGCGGACAATCCGGCGTGTTGCTCCTTATCTTTGGCCACGTGAACAGATATGGGTTAAGTGCCGCGTGGTTCTCGCGCTTCTGGCATTGCTGCTCTCGAAGTTGGTCGCGGTCGGCACGCCCTTCTTCTACAAGGCTGCGGTTGATGCGCTGGCGGGCGAAACGCTGGAGCCGGCGACAATGCTTGCGGTTGGAGCGGTCGGGCTGACGGTGGCTTATGGCCTCGCGCGGCTTATGAACGTTGGATTCCAGCAACTCCGCGACGTGATATTCGCGCGAGTGGGCCAGAGAGCGCTCCGGCAGATAGCGCTCGAGACCTTCAGGCACATACACCGGCTTTCAATGCGCTATCACATCACCCGAAAGACCGGCGGACTTTCCCGGATCATCGAGCGCGGGGTCAAGGGGGTCGAGTTTCTGCTGCGGTTCCTGCTGTTCGCGATCGGGCCGCTGATTCTGGAGCTGTTTATGATAGGCGTGGTTCTCGCCGTCGTCTTCGACATCTGGTATCTGGTCGTCGTCGCGGTGACGATCGCCCTGTATATTGTCTTTACGTTCAGGGTCACGGAGTGGCGTGTCCAAATCCGCAAGATCATGAACGATCAGGACACCGATGCGAACCAGAAGGCGATAGACAGCCTGCTCAATTTCGAGACCGTCAAGTACTTCGGGGCCGAGAGGCGGGAGGCTGAACGTTATGACCTCTCGATGGAAGGTTATGAGGCGGCGGCGCTGCGGACCTCGTATTCGCTGGCATTCCTCAATTTCGGCCAGTCTTTTCTGATAACTTCCGGCCTGGTGGCGGTGATGGTCATGGCGGCGGTGGGTGTCCAGCAGGGAACCCTGACCGTCGGGGACTTCGTGATGGTGAATGCCTACATGATACAGATCACCATGCCGCTGAACTTTCTGGGAACTGTCTACCGCGAGATTCGCCAGGCGCTGGTGGATATGGGTGAGATGTTCGATCTTCTGGACCAGCCGCCGGAGGTTTCGGACCGGGACGGTGCCAGAGAGCTCAGAATTTCCGGAGGTGAGGTGCGGTTCGATCGTGTTTTGTTTTGCTACGAGGACACCAGGCCGATCCTGAAGGGTATCAGTCTGACCGTGCGGGCAGGTATGACCGTCGCCATTGTCGGGCCTTCGGGGTCCGGAAAATCCACGTTAGGACGGCTTCTGTTTCGTTTTTACGATGTAACTGCGGGAGGCCTCTACATCGACGGACAGGACATTCGCGATGTTACCCAGGAAAGTCTTCACGCCGAAGTTGGCGTGGTTCCGCAGGATACCGTGCTATTCAATGACACGATCTACTACAATATCGCTTACGGTCGTCCCGATGCGAGCCGTCGGGACGTGGAGGAGGCGGCGAGGGCCGCAAAGATCCATGATTTCATTACCGGGCTTCCGGACGGTTACGAATCGTTGGTGGGAGAGCGGGGGCTCAAACTGTCCGGCGGCGAAAAACAGCGTGTTGGAATTGCCCGAACGCTATTGAAGAATCCGCCAATCCTGCTTCTGGACGAGGCGACCAGTGCGCTGGACTCCGAAACCGAGGCGGAAATCCAGGACGAGTTGAGGGCGATGGGTGAGGGGCGCACCGTCATCACCATAGCGCACCGGCTGTCCACGATCGTGCATGCGGACCTGATCGTCTTTCTGGAAAACGGCGTCATCGTGGAGAAGGGAACCCACGAAGGTTTACTTGCGATCGGGGGGCGGTATGCGGCGCTATGGCACGGGCAGGTGGCTGACCGCGGTTCTTCCGATCGGATGCAGCCGGCCGGGACTGACGCTGCGGTCCCTCTGGGTGTTTGACCGGAGCCATTCGGCTGTCCGGCCGTTCTCGTCCGGAAGCGCAGGGTGTAACGTGTCATTCGCGGTTTCCCCAACGAGTGACAGAATCCGCTGTCAGATCGCGATCATCAGTCGGCGATCAAAGATGGGTTGGTCTCGAATGCCCGCCCTGAACCGATTGCGGAAGCATTGCCTGATGGTAGCGGCACCGGCTTCGCCCTTTCCCGACCGGAACGCCGGATCCGATCTGCGCATCTGGATAGTGTCTCAGTCTGAAAATCATGTTCGCCTGCATGGCAGGGGGCGGTCCGCCCCCCTGCGTCCGATTGGTGCCATCATCGATCCGCCACTGCCGGAACCGCCATTCGGCACCTATCAGGCAGAATTTACGCCGCCCGTGGTCCCAAGAGTGTCAGGGTCGCGCTGGCGCCCGGAAATAGGCAACGGCCAGCGGGACCTTGGCTCCTCCGAGCACGGAAAACCCCTTGGATCAAAAGTAGTTGTCGCCATGGATCCAGATCGAGACGCAGACTTCCTGGCCTGGCCGGGCATACATCGCCCCCGACCATCCAAAGCCCGTTTGGGTCGTTAATGTATTGTAGGCGACCGCTCATGCCCATGCCATGGATCCACGGCATGGGCATGTCGCCGGTGACGGCGTTTGCCGATCACATGGGCGGCAGGCGGCAAGCCGATCTGTCCGAAGAGTATGGCATCATGGACATCTCAGCCGATTGCACCCCCCGTCCACATAGCGGATTTGGCGCGGCGTGCTCTCCCCTTTAAGGCGGATGTTAAGGATGACCACGCGATTGTCGGCAACGGTGTTGGGGAAGGCCACGCGATACGACACTTCATCGGGCAGGTCGGCAACAGGCAAAGCGCTGCAATCGATTGATGAAGGGGTGGTCTGGCAGGTTTTGGGTCCAAGCTCGGGTCTCGCAACTATTCTTTTTCGCTGTTCGCTTGGTTCACATGTCACACCGTTTTCGGGGTCATGATCGACAAAGCTCCAGACCATGACGCTGCCGCCCAGTTCTTTCACTTTAGGGTCTTCGATGTGTCGCTTGCATTGGATTCTTTCCTCGGTGCGCCCGGCGATCAAGGTCAGTGTGGCACGGAAATTCAAAGGAGCGAGACCAGTGTTACCAGTGGCGACAATGCGTTCAATCCCTCTTGGCCAGACAAACGTATGGTTCCATGTGTCACCGGCCTGGCCTGTGTAGATCGAACTGGTGGCCATGCCGGTTTCGGTTGTCTGGCCTGGCGCCATTGTTGCCAGACAGACCGTCGCCACCGCGGCGGCGGCCAGCGCCGTCAGGCGGTCAAATGAGAGGGGGGGGGGGGGGGGGTGGAGCTTGTCATAATGCTGTCCTCATGATGGTTGATGGTGTGCCACTGTAGTGGATGCCATGTCCCAGGGCAAGGGCTGATTCTTAGGTTGGAACATGGCCCCGGGGTGTCCGGAATGACCGGGGGGTCGTGTTCGGTATCGGGGGTCGACAGATCACCGGTTCCGTGGGGCTAAGCGCAGTTCGGGCGGATAGCGGGTCATTCTTCCCAGCAGTTCACCAGCACGGTCATCCCGGCGGCCATCTCCGCCATTTTTTGGGGCGGGACGTGCGCGTCACGGCTGGACTCTTCAATCACATATCCGCTGTGCTCCAGGAACTTTGAGATTGCGGCTGTATTTACCGCGAATCTGACTTCCGAAGGCAGAAACCTGCCTGATCCGCTGTCTTCCGGAAGCAGCAGCCCAAGCAGGGCTCCGGTGGTATCGAGGACCGGCCCGCCGACGTCACCCCGGTTTGCCGCCACTGCCAGCCGCGTGACCGTTCGCTCACCGCCCAGACCCTGTAGCTCCTCCACCGAGCCGTAGGTAAGCGTCGGTGCCCCAAGCTTCCCTCCGAAGGAATAGCCGGACACCGCGACCTTGGACCCCATCCGTGGCG
Source organism: Paracoccaceae bacterium (assembly GCA_965221405.1). Lineage (GTDB taxonomy): Bacteria > Pseudomonadota > Alphaproteobacteria > Rhodobacterales > Rhodobacteraceae > JAPOUP01. The sequence continues at coordinate 755,485 of CBDCSE010000003.1, forward strand.
TATCTGTCTGGCCTCGGGCATAGTCAGGTGGAACTAACGGTTCAGTTGGCGCCAGCAACGCCAGTTCCGCGGACCCGTCGCCGGCGACGACCGTCGCACCGTGACTGCCGTCTATGGTGATGCGTCCGCAGTCCTTCACCGCGCCATAGGCCGTGAGTACCGTCCCTTCGCCGTCAATATAGAAGCCCGACCGTGAGTCCCTGGGTTGGCGAGGGTCAAGGTCATTGGCGAGATCTATCGACATCGCCGGAATCACGCTTTCGTGGAAGTCGGCGAGCACAATTCCGGAGATCGGCGTGAAGCTCTCTCGCATCGCTTCCAGGACGATTTCGTAATGTGCGTCCTCCCGTTCCGGCCAAACAAGAATGAAACCCTTGATGGCATCATCGATGAGCGCCGCGTGGACAAAAGTCCTCCCGCTCCCGCTGGTACCGGAGATGGTGAAGCGGTTCGATGTTCGCCCGAGCGTGGCATCCGGTGGCGCGACCGCTACGGTGCGCAGCAATATCTCATGGAGCGCCTGTAGTGTGACCTTGTCGCCCGACTGGCTGATCAGGACGACCGCCACCCCACTACCGTCAACGGCGCCGTAGTACGCGAAAGGTGGTTCATACCGGTCGAAAGTGACCATCGTCTCCGGGATCTCGATCTCGATCCCCGCGACTTCGTCCCTAAGATTCCGCAGCCCCAATGATGTCAGCATGGCCTGATGCTCGGAAATGAGCTCCTCGCGCTGGCGCGTGGTAAGCACATTGGTCGGTGCGTAGCCTTTCGACGCCTGCCACGCGGCCATCGCCCTGCGGGTGCCTCTGCCGAAAACGGAATCGAGACTGCCCTGGTAGAATCCGAGGTGATGAAGCGCCCGCTGCAGGTCCAGTTTCTGGTCCGGGGTCAGAAGCAGTTCGCTTCGCAGGGCCTGTCTTCTGGACTCCAAAGGACTGGCCTGCGCCTGGTGCCCGGAAACCGCAGGGCTGGGGGAGGTGGTTCCGGGGTCCGTGCCGTCCGGCACGATTTCCGGCTCCGTAACCCCAATGGTGTCGATAGGGTAGAACTGCCGCGAATACGTGTTCCGGTCCACGAGGTAACTGTCGTCAGGAACCATACCCAGTTGCCTGAGCGCCTCAAGGCGACGGCCTGCGGTCTGCCGGTCATAGGGGCCAAGCGCGATACCATACCATCGGGAGCCGATCTGGAACCCCCCCACGTCATTCAGGTACCCGGCAAAGATCCGCACCCGTTCCCGCGCGGTGGGGAGATCGGGATGCGCCTCGATCTGGATGAACATGTCCTGTGCCGATGCCGTTCCCCACGGAAGAACGACGAATGCCAGCAGCTTAATCGTAGCAAGGATGGCGGCGGGGAACGTCATTGCCTTCATCGCGGGAACCTCAGGGAGCCGTCTGGCCCGGCCACCTCACCTGGTCGCCCGAGTGTAATCTGGATGCGCCCGCGCATCCCAACGGCCGGTGGCCTGCTGGAAGTGACGCTGGATCCGCTATGGTCGTCAGTCCTCGAATGCCTATGTTCCGTCTCCAGCCTGGAAGTTTGCCGATTTTCCGCGCCGTGGTCCGGAAGTGCCGGGACCGGAAGTGATGCCGATTTTTTCCGCTATCTAGCCTGTTAGATCATTGCTGACAACAAACGCCTGCCTTTCGTACAGGTTGTGGTGATCTTCCGGCCATTCTTTCCTTAATCTATCCCAGGTTTCAGGGTATTTCCCGCCCAAACGCTCATGATCGGGTCGGATCGCTCACCCCGCTGTTGTCATGTAAATTCCTGAGGCCACCAATCGGCTCCTCGTCCGGCCAGTTCCGAGGCCAGAGATGAGATCCGGACTTCCCAGGCCAGCGGCTTGGTTCGTTCCCCTGGTCAGAAATTTACACAGCAAAATCACGACATAAAGGCGGCACTATACCCCCACTCCACTGGACGGCCCGTTATCCGCTATAGGGTCGGCCCAGGTCAATCGCTTTCCGGCCATGCCGGAAACGACTGCCCCAAGCCGGTGGACCGCGTCGGCGCAGCGTACGTCGTGCCTGCTGGAGAAATCGTCAATGTAGCGCTGGAGCCGCCTCTTTGAGATTTTGTGATACACATCCCTGCGGGCCTGTTTCACCATCGCCCAGAAGCTTTCCACTCCGTTGACGTGGGCCATCCCGGGGACGAACTTGCCCATCGGACGGCCCAATGTCCCGCGCTCCCGGGCAATCCCGGAATGCTCATCGGTATACACGGTGGCGTCATCGGCGGTGCTGTCGCGGATGACGCCATGCAGCGCACCGCGGGTCGTGTCCGGGATTACCTTGGACCGGATCGCCAAGTCTCACGGTCCTTGATCGCGATCACGACAGACCTGCCCAAACCGCCGCGTCCCTTTTTCACCACCCATTCGGGAACCGTGTTTGGTGAACTTGGACGACTGCGCTGTGACGTCGCCGGAATGGCCCTTCATGATCTGCTGACTCCGTCTCGCCGTAATTCCACCTGATATTCACGCTTCACGGCGGAATGGAAGTACCGTCCAGCCACCGGTGGCGTGGGAGCGCGAGGGTCACCGCCGGACTGGGAGTCCACGCCCCAGCCGGGAACCCGTCGTGTTTCGGGCTTCCGAACGGCAGGGCACGCGTTGCGTCACGAGGTCCGATTGACCCCGGCCACGGCGATGTCTATTGGAAACAGAGATTCCGGCGAGGCTCCCATGGCAGACGTTCCCTGTTCGTTTCAGGATATCATTCTAAGGCTACAGACCTACTGGGCGACAAATGGCTGCGCGGTCCTGCAGCCGTATGATATGGAGATGGGTGCCGGCACCTTCCATCCGGCAACGACATTACGGTCACTCGGAACACGGGCCTGGGCCGCATCCTACGTGCAGCCATCGCGGCGACCGGCCGACGGCCGGTATGGCGAGAATCCCAACCGGCTTCAGCACTACTACCAGTTCCAGGTGCTGATCAAGCCGAGTCCTCCCGACTTTCAGGATATCTACCTTGGTTCGCTTGAAGCCATTGGAATAGATATGACCTTCCACGACATCCGCTTCGTCGAGGATGATTGGGAAAGTCCGACCCTCGGTGCCTGGGGGCTGGGTTGGGAAGTCTGGTGCGATGGCATGGAAGTCAGTCAGTTCACTTATTTCCAGCAGGTGGGCGGGCGGGACTGCCACCCTGTCCCGGGTGAACTGACCTACGGGCTTGAACGTTTGGCGATGTACGTGCTTGGCGTTGACCATGTGATGGATATGCCGTTCAATGATCCGGCTTCCCCGATTCCAATGAGTTATGGTGATGTTTTCCGGCAGACCGAAGAGGAGTACAGCCGTTGGAACTTCGATGTGGCCGATACCGAGACCCTGTTTCGGCAGTTCAGGGACGCCGAGAGGGAATGTGCGCGCATCCTCACCGAACCGGAAACCGACCCCCGAACCGGCGCGCGCATCGTAATGGCGCATCCAGCCTATGACCAATGCATAAAGGCCAGCCATCTATTCAATCTCCTGGACGCGCGGGGCGTGATTTCCCCGACCGAAAGGCAGGCTTACATCGCCCGGGTCCGCGCCCTCGCGAGGAAATGCGTTGAGGCGTTCCTGCAAACCGGGGCAGGAGGGTGGACAGAATGACACTGGAGCCTTCCGTTCCGGTCTTTCGTTTCTCCGGTACGCTCCGCCTGGGCAAGGCCGCCGCCCTGACGGGTCCGTGGCGCGATGTCGAACCATCTCCGGAACGGCGTGCCCATTTCCGTATCGATGGAGTCGGCGCACCGTTGGATCGGGGTGTATCGATCAACGGTTCCGGTACCGCCGTTAGTGGAACGCGGATGGCGGCGCTGCCATATCCTGACGCAAGCGATTCCCGCCTGCACCGGTATCCGGGCGCATGAGCCGCCCGACGGGAAATGGGATGGAGCTCGGGTATGTTGATGCGAGCGGCCCGGGTCGGGAGTGCGTTAGGGGCGGTGGAACGGCCCGGGATCCGGTGTCTTGTGGCTGGAGGCTTCCATGACTGGACGGTTGCTGGGAATCGCCATCGTCGCCAGCGCGGTGACCGCTGGCGCTGGGGTTTGGTACCTGCAGGTCTACGCATATTACCAGAGGGTCGACGCTCCGGAAATGGTGCTTACGTCCGTAGTGACCGGTCAGCCGGAAAGGATTCCGGCCGGTAACGCCTCCGCCATAGATGCGAAGAGTTCGCCGCTGCGTTATCGTGCCTGTTTCACGACACCGTACAGTCAGGCGATGCTGGCCGAGGGTTACGTGAGCTATGGTGGTGCCGTACCGCTGAACGCCCCTGGTTGGTTTGATTGCTTCGACGCGGCGGCTTTGGGAGCCGCTCTCGAGAATGGGCGGGCAATCGCCCTGCTCGGAAAGGCTGGGGTTCGTGACGGGGTGGACCGGGTGGTGGCGGTCTTCGATGACGGTCGGGCGTTCTCCTGGCACCAGCTGAGTGGGGGGCGCCGGGACTGATGCCTGATCTTCTGATTGAGCTGTTTTCCGAGGAAATCCCGGCACGTCTCCAGGAGCGTGCGGCGGAGGACCTCAGGAAGCTGGTGACGGAAGGACTCGTCAAGGCCGGCCTTGTCTACGCGCATGCCGACGCGTTCTCCACGCCGCGGCGTCTGGCTTTGGTGGTCGAGGGAATGTCACGCGAGAGCCCTTCCGTCCGTGATGAGCGGAAAGGACCGCGTTTCGGTGCGCCGGAACGGGCGATTGAGGGATTCCTGAAATCCACTGGGCTGACCATGGATCAGCTGGACCTGCGGGACGACAGGAAAGGGCAGGTGTGGTTTGCGGTGACTGAGCGGCCCGGCCGTCCCGCGGACGAGATTGTCGCGGAGGTTCTGGAGGCGGCTGTCAGGGGTTTTCCCTGGCCGGGATCGATGCGCTGGGGGGCCGGGACCCTTCGGTGGGTGCGTCCACTCCACTCGATTGTCTGCGTCCTGACGGACGGGGCCGGTTCCCGGGTCGTGCCGGTGCGGATCGGCGGGCTGACGGCGGGCGACACGACCGAGGGTCACCGGTTCATGGGGTCGGGCCGTTTCGGTGTCCGGTCGTTCGGGGAGTACGAAACGGGTCTGAGGCGCGGCCGCGTGATCCTGCGGGCCGGGGAGCGGGCCGACCGCATCTGGACGCAAGCGCGGAACCTCGCCTCCGCCCATGGCATGGAGGCCGTGGACGACCGCGGGCTGCTCGCGGAGGTCGCCGGCCTCGTTGAGTGGCCGGTGGTGCTGATGGGCGAGATCGGCGCGGAGTTCCTTGACCTGCCGTCCGAGGTCCTGCGGACGTCCATGCGTGAGCGCCAGAGGTTCTTTTCGGTGCGGAACCCGGCTTCGGGACGCATCGAGCGGTTTCTGGCGGTCGCGAACATCGACGCGCCGGATCGGGGCGCGGCCATCCTCTCCGGCAACCGCAGGGTTCTGGCGGCGCGGCTATCGGACGCGAGGTTCTTCTGGGAGAACGACCTCCGGACCGTCGGGCGCGCCGGGATGGCGGGAATGGCGGAGCCCCTGGCGGCGGTCACGTTCCACGGCGGGCTTGGATCCATGGCCGCCCGTGTCGGGCGCATCGCGGCGCTCGCCAGGGAAGTGGCGCCCTTCGCCGGCGCCGGCGCCGGCGCGGCGGAGGAGGCGGCGCGGATCGCCAAGGCGGATCTCGCGTCCGACATGGTCCGCGAGTTTCCGGAGCTGCAGGGCGTCATGGGGAACCACTACGCCCGTATCGCCGGCCACGGCGAAGACGCGGCGCTGGCCTGCGAGGAGCACCACCTGCCGAGAGGCCCGTCCGACAGGGTGCCGACCCGGCCGGTTTCCGTGGCGGTGGGACTGGCGGACAGGATCGACATGCTGGCGGGCTTCTGGGCGATCGGCGAGAGGCCGACCGGCTCCAGCGATCCCTTCGGCCTGCGGCGGGCGGCGCTGGGCGTGGTCCGGCTCATACTCGCCGGTGACCTGCGCGTCCCGCTCGGCCACGTGCTGCGCAGGGCCGCGGACGGCCTCGGGGCGGCCGCCCCGGCCCCGGATCTGGAGGATCTCATGTCATTCCTCCATGGCCGGCTCAGGGTCCATCTCCGCGGCACGGGCATCCGCGGCGATGTCATCGACGCCTGTCTCGCGATGCCGGGGAACGACGACCTGGCGGTTCTGGCGGGACGTGCCGGATCCCTCAACGCGTTCATCGGATCGGACGGCGGCGCGGATCTCCTGCGGGGGTTCAGGAGGGCGAACAACATCCTTGTCCAGGCCGGGGGCGGGGACGGCGCCGATCACCGTTCCGGCCCGGATCCGGCGCTGGCGACCGACGGAGCGGAGCGCGCGCTGTTCCGGGCCCTTGAGGCGGCGGGCCCCGCGGTCGCCGGTGCGGTCGGGGCCGGGGACTTCGGGACGGCGCTGTCGCACATGGCGGGCCTCCGGTCGCCCGTCGACTCGTTCCTCGGGAGCGTCCGGATCGACACGGAGGACGCCGCGCTGCGCTCCAACCGCCTCCGGATGCTCCACCGCGTCAGGCGGATCTGCCTGTCGGTCGCGGACCTGACCCGGATCGGGGGCTAGCGGGGCCGCGGGATCCGGCCCGCCGCCCGTCCCGGCGGGAGGCCGGGCGGGCTGTCCCGGTGGCCGGAAACGCGCCTTGCGGGCCGTCCGGCAGGGGATATCATGGCGCGGCACGGCAAAGGGTTGCCGCAGTGCAGGGAGTGATGGCCCCAGAGTGCGGAGAGTGATGGCCCCGGAACCTTTCTCGCCGGTCACGCCCACGGCGCCGGTCGCGGCGGACACGCACGGCTGCCGTGCCGTGCGCCTCCAGCGCCTCCGGCGGCTGGGCCTTCCGGTTCCCGCCGCCGTCGCCCTCAGCTTCGGGACCGTCCGCCGGATCGCGGCCGGGGACATGCCCGACCTGCGGGGAATCCTGGACGCGTGCGGGGACAGGCCGCTCGTGTCCGTCCGCCCCTCCGGCATGGATCCGGACTGGGGGGGGCCGGGCGCGGTCCTGAACGTCGGCATGACCTGGGCGCGTCACGCGGCGCTCTGCGAGAGTCACGGCGAACCGGCGGCGACCGCGCTCTATCTGCGGTTCGTCCAGTCCTACGCCGTGCATGTGGCCCGCCTTGACCCCGACATGCTCGGGCCGCCGGGGGGGCCGGCGCGGGCGGCCCTGGAACGGATGCTCGGCGCGTTCCGGGAAGGGACGGGGGAGGGGTTTCCGCAGGATCCCGCGGTCCAGCTCGGGGAGGTGCTCAGGTCGGCCGCGCGCGCGTGGGAAGGCACGACCCCGCGCCTGCTCCGCCAGGCCAGGGGCGCGCCGGCCGACGCCGGCCTGGGGCTGGTCGTGCAGGGGATGGCGCTCGGCCTCGGCCCGGCGGAGAGCGGTTCGGGGGCCGTCCAGTTCGTTGACGGGGTGACCGGCGAGAGGCGGGTCAACGGGCGTTACCTGCCCCAGTCCCAGGGCGGTGACGCGGTCCCGGGCGGTCCGGGCGCGGCCGGCGGTCCCGGAAGGCGGTCCCTGGAGGATCTGTGTCCGGAAACGGTCGGGCAGCTTGTGGAGTGCGGCGATGCCTGCCGCAGGTCCCTGCGCGACGAGACGCGCATCGAGTTCACCGTCGAGGCGGGCCGCCTGAGGGTTCTCGACGCCGGCGCCGCCGTCCGCGGTGGCCCGGCCGCGCTGCGGATCGCGGTTTCCCTCGCGGACGACGGCGTGCTCTCCCGGGAGGAGGCGGTCCTGCGCGTGGACCCGCGGTCGCTCGTCCATCTGCTCCATCCACAGGTCGCGGCGGACGCGCCCCGCGACGTGATCGCCCGCGGCATCGCGGCCAGCCCCGGGGCCGCGACCGGCCGGATCGTGTTCTCGTCCGCGGCCGCCCTGGCGGGCGCGGCCGGCGGGGAGGCGCGCATCCTCGCGCGCCGGGAGACGGCCCCGGAGGACATACGTGGAATGCGCGCGGCCTGCGGCGTCCTGACCGAACGCGGCGGCCAGACCAGCCACGCCGCCGTGATCGCGCGCGGCATCGGCCTTCCGTGCGTGGTCGGGGTCTCCGGGATCACGGTCCTCGAGAAACGGAAATCGCTCGTTCTCGCGGACGGGCGCCGGCTCGCCGAGGGCGATCTCGTGACGCTTGACGGCGCGGCCGGCGAGGTGCTCGCGGGCGCCGTGGACATGGTCGGCCCCAGCCTCGGCGACCCGTTCAGGACCCTGCTCGGATGGGCGGACGGGGTGCGGGACATGGGGGTAAGGGCGAATGCCGACACGCCGGCGGAGGCCCGCGTGGCGGCCGGGTTCGCGGCCGAGGGCATCGGCCTGTGCCGCACGGAGCACATGTTCCACGAGGACGGCCGGCTGACGGTGATGCGGGAGATGATCTTCGCCAGGTCACCGGAGGAGCGGCGGGCGGCGCTCGACCGGCTGCTTCCCATGCAGCGGGCGGATTTCGCCGAACTGTTCGGGATCATGCGGGGAAAGCCGGTGTGCATACGCCTGTTCGACCCGCCGCTGCACGAGTTCCTGCCGGGCGCGCGGGAGGCGCAGCGCGCGCTGGCGGAATCCCTGGCCCTTCCCGTCGCCGAGGTGACGGCGCGGGTCGAGCGGCTTTCGGAGTCCAACCCGATGCTCGGGATGCGCGGCGTCCGGCTGGGGGTCACCGTGCCCGAAATCTACGACATGCAGGCGCGCGCGATATTCGAGGCGGCCGCCGCGGCCGGCCGCGGCGGCGCTCCCGTGGTGCCGGAGATAATGGTTCCGCTGGTCTCCGCGCGGCGGGAGGTCGAGATCGTGAAGGCCCGGATGGACGCCGTGGCCGCCGCCGTGCGCGCCGAGACCGGCCTGGGCCTCGACTACCGGCTGGGCGTGATGGTCGAGACCCCCCGGGCGTGCCTCCGCGCCGGCGGGATCGCGGCGCACGCGTCGTTCCTGAGCTTCGGCACGAATGACCTGACCCAGATGACCTACGGGCTTTCACGGGACGACGCCGGCCGGTTCATGCCCGACTACGTCAGCCAGGGCGTCTACGCGGAGGACCCGTTCCATGTCCTGGACGTGGACGGGGTCGGCGAGCTGCTGGCGATCGGCGCGGCGCGCGGCCGCGGCGCGTCGCCGGGAATCACGCTCTCGGTCTGCGGCGAGCACGGCGGGGACATGGAATCCATGGCGTTCTGCCGTGACGCGGGATTCGACTACGTGTCCTGCTCGCCGTTCAGGGTCCCGGTCGCGCGGCTCGCGGCGGCCCACCTCGCGCTGGGGCGGCGTCCGCGCGGCCCGTGACGGCCCGTGACGGTTCGGGCCGCGGCGGCCCGGCGGCTCTCCGCGGGCGGCGCCCCGCGTCCGGCACGGACTCCCGCCCGGACACGGGCCCGGCCGTGAGAGGGCGCGCTCCCGGGCGTGGCGTGCCCGCCCGGCAGGGGGTTCCGGAGGGCGTCACCGGACGGGCGGCCGCCGCCCCGGAAAAAAAATCCGGGCGCCGCGCCGCTGGGGGGTTGACAATCCCGGGACGCGCCCCGACACTGCGGCGTGAACCTACACGGGGCCTCTACACGGGGCCTCTACACGGGGCCTCTACACGGGGCCTCTACACGGGGCCTCTAACATCAAGACGGGGGCCCCATGACCACGACACCATCCCACCACCGCGGATCCGCCGGAGGATCCGCCCGGACCATCCTCGCGCTGGCGCTGGCCGCGCCGCTCGCGCTCGCCGCCTGCGGTGGCGGCGGCGGCAGTCCTGTTGTCGTCCCCAAACTGCTGACGCTGGCTGACGGTGTCCAGGTGCGAGCGGGCTCCTACCGTCTCACCCAGGCACAGATCACCGCGATCAGCACCGCTCTGGATGGCGGGAGCACCGTCCCCGCCGGCGGGATCGATCTCGGCGGCCTCACCCTGCGGTGCGAGGCACCACCGTGCACCGTCACGGTCACCGGCACCACCGTCACGCTCACGGGCACCCTTGTGGCCATGACCACCCCACCCCCCGGCGGCACGACCCCCGACGGCGGCACCCCGCCCGTCACGCCCGCCACGCCCAGCGGCGGCGGCGGCGGCGGGGGTGGCACCGGCACCGACGATAGCGGCGGCGACGAAACCACCGAAGACGGGAATCAACCGGCCCCCACCGCCCTCCGCGGCATCCTCTGGGACGATGACAGCAACCCCGCGACTCCTGATGTGCAGTACGAATTCAGGACCACCTACACGATCCCCGGCGTGGATGATGGCGGACGCCTCACCTACATCACCAACACGGTCAAGCGCGACGGCGAGTATGCCCGCCGCACCGCCATCGACATCTCCAAGATGATCTCTGAGATCCGCGAGGGCAAAGATCACGAATGGACCGGCCTGTCAGATGACGATCTGTTGGCCCGGAGCCGCGTCGCCGACCAGTACGGCCACACCCCCGGTTCCGGTCCCGAGGAGCTGTCCCTCAAGGCGTTCGTCGACGCCGGGGACCAGGGCGTTGCCGTCCTCGTCGCCGCCCGGGGGGTCAGCAAGGGCATCGCCGCCGCGGCCTGGGCCGACGTCGTCGCGATCCGGCGTCTCATCGCCCAGGAGTACGACAGGTACATAGACAAGGCCCGCGCCGCCAAGGACGCGCTCGAGGCCGAGGCCGACCGGCTGCGGAGGGTCGAGATCCCCGCGTTGGTCGGCACGGATGGCGATGGCGGCTCGGTCAAGGCCGCCCGCGACGAGGCCGATGGGCTCCGGACCGAACTCTCAGGGTTGCCGCTCCCGGCTCTCTCAGAGGTTGACCGCGGCGCACGTGAAGATGAGGTCGCCGCGCTGGACACCGAGATCGCCGCCCTGGATAGAGAGATCGCCGCGCTGGGCACCGAGATCGACGATCTGACCGCCGAGATCAACGCCCTGAACGAATGGATCCAGGCCGTCGACCTGTTCAACATCCCGGCCGGCTGCAGCGACCTTTCCTCCTGCATCACTCTGGGCTCCAAGAAGCTCACCGAGCGCAAGACCAAGCAGGACGAGCGCACGACCAAGCAGGGCGAGCGCAAGACCAAGCAGGACGAGCGCACGACCAAGCAGGGCGAGATCGATACGTCAAAGATGAGGCAGGACGCCATCGACGCCAAGCAGGAGGAGATCGACGGCAAGGTCGCCGAGGCCGACGCCGATGAGCAGCGGGCCGCCGCCCTCGAGGCCGAGGCCGACCGGCTGGTGAACACCGATGCCGAGGACATCCAGGGCGAGATCGCCGACATCCAGAACGAAGTCGCGAGAGCCCGCCAGATTCTGGCTGGGAACCCGAACGATCCGTCCGACCGCGGCGACATTGCGGAGCTGCGGACCATCCTCGGCAGTCTCGACCCCACCGAGGCCCGGCTCGAGAGCGAGAAGGCCAGGAGGGTGCGCACCTATCTCGAGGGGGCCTTCGAGAGGCGGGCCTCAAGCGCCGACGTCCTCCTCGGCCTCGGCGCCAACTTCGTGACCCTGACCGAGCAGGCGGCCGGCGGCTCCGTCTTCGGCCGCGCGCCCATGCCCGCCGGCACGGTGGACGTCTGGAAAGCCCTCGGCCTTGAAGAGGGGCGGGGAGGGCGCACCATTGACACCATGATCAATGGCTTGGAGGATTCCAACCTCGCGGTTCTCGACGATCAGATCGGCGACCACCGGGCCCTGGCCCTGTCCGGCAAACCGGCCACCGCCGACTTCACGCTCGCGGATCCCGCCAATGATCAGGCCAGCTATGATGGGGCCACGCAGGCTTCCGGCAATCACTATAAGGGCACCTGGAAGGGCGTCCACGGCACCCTCTACCTTGACCGCGGCGTCTGGTACTTCACGCCGACCACGGACAGGAAGGGACAGACAGAGCTGCGCGGCAAGGATCCCGAACTGTTCCGCTACCGGGCCAACGGCGACGGCACCTTCGAGCTGGTCGGTTATGTCGACTACGGCCTGTGGATGTCCGACGAGGGCACCCTGTCCCTGAACCTGCTCGCCGGCGTGGTCGGCCCGCAGGGGGCGGGTGATCTCGGCACGGATGTGGACGTGACGACCGCCCATAACGACCAATCAAGCACTCTGGCCCGCAGTGGCCTGCTCCCGCCCAGTGCCACCTACAGCGGCACGGCGGCCGGCCTCTCGGCCATCACCGACAGAGAGGGCACGTCGGCCTCGGGCCACTTCACGGCGGACGTGAAGCTCACCGCCACCTTCGGGGCCGACCCGATGCTCGGCGGCACCATCGACAACTTCCAGTCGGCCGATCCCGACCGCCAGGGCACCGCCCATGTGGGCACGGACTGGGTCCTGACGCTGGACCAGACGGGCCTGACAGCCTTCGACCATGATAATGACGGAACCGGTGAAGCGAGTACCGCGCACACCGGCGGCCGGCTGATCAACGGTGGCATCTCGGGCGACGGCGTCACGGGGGGCGAATGGTCGGCCACCGCCTACGGGACGGAGGAGCTGCGCCCCGAGGGCTTCTTCGGCGGCTTCCGGGCCGAAGGCATGGACGGTGACGCAACTGCCGCGGCCGCCGGTGTCTTCCACGCGAAGACGGAGTGACGGAGTGACCGCCCGCTGACCCACCCCGTCCCGCGGGGGGCGGGGCCCCACGCCCCGCCCCCGCCGCATCCCCAACGACAGGACAGAGGAGACAGAACCATGACCCGCAGACACCACCCTTCAACCCGGCACCGAGACAGGAGACCTCCCATGCCACGCATCACCGCCCTGCTTGCCGGCCTCGCGGCGGCCTGCGCCCTGACGGCCCCCGCCGCGGCCCAGACCGTCGGCCACGGCGCCACAGCCACCGTGCCGCTCGCCGACGGCGTCCTCCAGGGCGGCCGGGCGGACCTGTGGAAGGCGCTGCGCTGGTGCGTCAGCATCGGGGACACGGTCGATGAGGATCCCCCGGTCGCGGAAGCCATCAGCGTCACCGTCCAGTACCAGAAGGAGAAGCACCTGCTGTGCGAGATCGTGCCCGGCGGCACGGACATCTGCTCCTGGTTCGCCGGCACCGAGTTCGCCATCGACAACAGCGCCAGGCTCGATGACTGGCACACGACGCTGCGCTACACCGCCATCCCGCTCGGGGCCGCGGACGGCTCGGGCGCCCGCGCGTTCAGCCGGGACGGCGTGTCCGGCACCGTCACCACCGGCGGCAGCCTGACGGCGCTGACCGTCAACCGGCCGGGCCGCGTGGTCTTCACGAAGGCCGCGGGCGGCACGGCCCTCACGGCCAACGGCGACACCTGCCGGTAGGGTCCGCCCACCCACCGGCACGGAACGGGACACTCCCACAGGGACATGAGAGAGAGGTACGACCCATGCGCATCCCGCAGGCACCGACCCCCCAGACCCTGACCACGGCCCTCACAGCCACCCTGCTGGCCGTCCTGGCCCTGCCCGCCGCGGCCCAGACCCTGGCCGGGTCCGGGGCCTTCACCGGCGCCGAGGGCGACCGCTGGTCGCACGGCCTCGCCGTCGAGGGCCGGAAGGTGGCCTCGCTCGCCGTCACCGGCGCCACCCGCCGCATCCGGCTGGGGGGCGGCCTGGCCGTGCGGGGCGAGAACGCCGGGACCACCACCGCCGTGGCCGAAGAGACCGTCTGTCTGGATGACGGGGCCTTTGATTCGCGGGGGGAGCCCGTGCCCAACTGGACCTGCACCGAGGAAGTCACCATCCCGGCCGCCGTCGTCTGGCCGACCGCCAACGCCGACGGCACCACCTTCACCTTCGCGTCGGGGTCCGAGCCCGGCTCCGTCCACTGGACCCTCACCACCATCGACAGCAACTGCCGGTCGGACGCCGGGCCCGCCGTGACCGTGACGGCCACCCTCGACGACGCCAGCACCCGGACCGTCACCTACACGGTCGCCGATGACGATGTC